>NZ_CP092462.1:0-4887500 GCF_022387135.1 Comamonas sp. B21-038 | reverse complement strand
TCGATATGAACTCTTGGGCGGTATCAGCCTGTTATCCCCAGAGTACCTTTTATCCGTTGAGCGATGGCCCTTCCATACAGAACCACCGGATCACTATGTCCTGCTTTCGCATCTGCTCGACTTGTCAGTCTCGCAGTTAAGCACGCTTATGCCATTGCACTATCGTCACGATGTCCGACCGTAACTAGCGTACCTTCGAACTCCTCCGTTACGCTTTGGGAGGAGACCGCCCCAGTCAAACTGCCTACCATGCACTGTCCCCGATCCAGATCATGGACCAAGGTTAGAACCTCAAACACACCAGGGTGGTATTTCAACGTTGGCTCCATGAGAACTAGCATCCTCACTTCAAAGCCTCCCACCTATCCTACACAGATCTGTTCAAAGTCCAATACAAAGCTACAGTAAAGGTTCATGGGGTCTTTCCGTCTTTCCGCGGGGAGATTGCATCATCACAAACATTTCAACTTCGCTGAGTCTCAGGAGGAGACAGTGTGGCCATCGTTACGCCATTCGTGCAGGTCGGAACTTACCCGACAAGGAATTTCGCTACCTTAGGACCGTTATAGTTACGGCCGCCGTTTACTGGGACTTCAATCAAGAGCTTGCACCCCATCATTTAATCTTCCAGCACCGGGCAGGCGTCACACCCTATACGTCCACTTTCGTGTTTGCAGAGTGCTGTGTTTTTATTAAACAGTCGCAGCCACCTATTCTTTGCAACCCCGTTTAGCTCCATTTGTTCAACTTCACTTACTTGGGGCACACCTTCTCCCGAAGTTACGGTGTCAATTTGCCGAGTTCCTTCTCCTGAGTTCTCTCAAGCGCCTTAGAATACTCATCTCGCGCACCAGTGTCGGTTTGCGGTACGGTCGTGTGTAGCTGAAGCTTAGTGGCTTTTCCTGGAAGCTGGGTATCACTCACTTCGTCTGCAAGCAGACCCGTTATCACCCCTCATCTTAGCCCGGCGGATTTGCCTACCGAGCACGACTACAGGCTTGAACCAACATATCCAACAGTTGGCTGAGCTAACCTTCTTCGTCCCCACATCGCACTACACATCGGTACGGGAATATTGACCCGTTTCCCATCAGTTACGCATCTCTGCCTCACCTTAGGGGCCGACTTACTCTACGCCGATGAACGTTGCGTAGAAAACCTTGCGCTTACGGCGAGCGGGCTTTTCACCCGCTTTAACGCTACTCATGTCAGCATTCGCACTTCTGATACCTCCAGCATCCGTTACCAGACACCTTCACAGGCTTACAGAACGCTCTCCTACCACGCACAGCAAAACTGTGCATCCGCAGCTTCGGTAACTGGCTTAGCCCCGTTACATCTTCCGCGCAGGACGACTCGATCAGTGAGCTATTACGCTTTCTTTAAATGATGGCTGCTTCTAAGCCAACATCCTGACTGTTTTAGCCTTCCCACTTCGTTTCCCACTTAGCCCGTTTTAGGGACCTTAGCTGGCGGTCTGGGTTGTTTCCCTCTTGAGTCCGGACGTTAGCACCCGGTGCTCTGTCTCCCAAGCTGTACTCTGCGGTATTCGGAGTTTGCATAGGTTTGGTAAGTCGCCATGACCCCCTAGCCTAAACAGTGCTCTACCCCCGCAGGTAATACTTGAGGCACTACCTAAATAGTTTTCGGAGAGAACCAGCTATTTCCAAGTTTGTTTAGCCTTTCACCCCTATCCACAGCTCATCCCCTAGTTTTGCAACACTAGTGGGTTCGGACCTCCAGTACCTGTTACGGCACCTTCATCCTGGCCATGGATAGATCACTTGGTTTCGGGTCTACACCCAGCGACTTGTCGCCCTATTCGGACTCGATTTCTCTGCGCCTTCCCTATTCGGTTAAGCTTGCCACTGAATGTAAGTCGCTGACCCATTATACAAAAGGTACGCCGTCACCCCTAAGGGCTCCGACTTTTTGTAAGCATGCGGTTTCAGGATCTATTTCACTCCCCTCCCGGGGTTCTTTTCGCCTTTCCCTCACGGTACTTGTTCACTATCGGTCGATGATGAGTATTTAGCCTTGGAGGATGGTCCCCCCATATTCAGACAGGGTTTCTCGTGCCCCGCCCTACTTGTCTGCAGCCTAGTACCACCAATGCGTTTTCACATACGGGGCTATCACCCACTATGGCCGGACTTTCCATTCCGTTTTGTTAACACACTGACTATCACTGCAAGGCTCTTCCGAATTCGCTCGCCACTACTATCGGAATCTCGGTTGATGTCTTTTCCTCTGGGTACTTAGATGTTTCAGTTCTCCAGGTTCGCTTCACTGCGCTATGTATTCACTCAGTGATACCTATTGCTAGGTGGGTTCCCCCATTCAGAAATCTCCGGATCAAAGTTTATTTGCCAACTCCCCGAAGCTTATCGCAGGCTATCACGTCTTTCGTCGCCTATCATCGCCAAGGCATCCACCACATGCTCTTAGTCACTTGACCCTATAACTTTGATATCTATCGCTAGATCTCTTAGCTCAAGAAGCAAGCAACTGCTTTGCGAGGTCTCTCACCTCGCGCGTTATGCCGTAATGTGAATATCTTTGCTGTAAACCTGGTTGCCCAAGTCCACATTCTTGAAGAATATTCGTCATTACTGAATAAAAATTGCTTTCGCAAAGTTTCATTCGTTTTGACGCAATCAAATTGTTGCTGGTGGCACGGTGCAGTAAAACCTTTACGAATTTCTGCTTTCCACCAGCAACGCTGATTTTCGACTCTATGAATTTTTAAAGAACAGCCGTGTTATGCGATCTATATCGCTCAACAACAAAACAGTCTGTCGCCAAACTGCTTTGGTGTTGATGACCACTTAAGGTCAATCTTGATAAGTGTTTATCGGAATCTGGTTTGATAACCAAGTATTGGTGGAGGATGACGGGATCGAACCGACGACCCCCTGCTTGCAAAGCAGGTGCTCTCCCAGCTGAGCTAATCCCCCTTTGATCGCCTATAACCTGCGCATTGCGGCGTTGCTACTTCCTCACATACGTAAGTATGCTTCGTCATTCGCGCCTTGCACTGCTTGGTTCTAGCCAATCAATATGCCATCCGTCGGAACCGTAATGGTGGGTCTAGTTGGGCTCGAACCAACGACCCCTGCGTTATCAACACAGTGCTCTAACCAGCTGAGCTACAGACCCATTCCACGCAACCAGCTCTTGTAAGCTAGCCGCCTGGCTTGTGTTCCAACAACCGATAAGTGTGGGCGTTCAATCTTGATTGCTTTGTTTCCAGAAAGGAGGTGATCCAGCCGCACCTTCCGATACGGCTACCTTGTTACGACTTCACCCCAGTCACGAACCCCGCCGTGGTAAGCGCCCTCCTTACGGTTAGGCTACCTACTTCTGGCGAGACCCGCTCCCATGGTGTGACGGGCGGTGTGTACAAGACCCGGGAACGTATTCACCGTGACATTCTGATCCACGATTACTAGCGATTCCGACTTCACGCAGTCGAGTTGCAGACTGCGATCCGGACTACGACTGGCTTTATGGGATTAGCTCCCCCTCGCGGGTTGGCAACCCTTTGTACCAGCCATTGTATGACGTGTGTAGCCCCACCTATAAGGGCCATGAGGACTTGACGTCATCCCCACCTTCCTCCGGTTTGTCACCGGCAGTCCCATTAGAGTGCCCTTTCGTAGCAACTAATGGCAAGGGTTGCGCTCGTTGCGGGACTTAACCCAACATCTCACGACACGAGCTGACGACAGCCATGCAGCACCTGTGTTACGGTTCTCTTTCGAGCACATGTCCATCTCTGGTCACTTCCGTACATGTCAAAGGTGGGTAAGGTTTTTCGCGTTGCATCGAATTAAACCACATCATCCACCGCTTGTGCGGGTCCCCGTCAATTCCTTTGAGTTTCAACCTTGCGGCCGTACTCCCCAGGCGGTCAACTTCACGCGTTAGCTTCGTTACTGAGAAAGTTAATTCCCAACAACCAGTTGACATCGTTTAGGGCGTGGACTACCAGGGTATCTAATCCTGTTTGCTCCCCACGCTTTCGTGCATGAGCGTCAGTGCAGGCCCAGGGGATTGCCTTCGCCATCGGTGTTCCTCCGCATATCTACGCATTTCACTGCTACACGCGGAATTCCATCCCCCTCTGCCGCACTCTAGCCATGCAGTCACAAAGGCCGTTCCCAGGTTGAGCCCGGGGATTTCACCTCTGTCTTACATAACCGCCTGCGCACGCTTTACGCCCAGTAATTCCGATTAACGCTCGCACCCTACGTATTACCGCGGCTGCTGGCACGTAGTTAGCCGGTGCTTATTCTTACGGTACCGTCATCAACCCTCTTTATTAGAAAAGGTCTTTTCGTTCCGTACAAAAGCAGTTTACAACCCGAGGGCCTTCATCCTGCACGCGGCATTGCTGGATCAGGCTTTCGCCCATTGTCCAAAATTCCCCACTGCTGCCTCCCGTAGGAGTCTGGGCCGTGTCTCAGTCCCAGTGTGGCTGGTCGTCCTCTCAGACCAGCTACAGATCGTCGGCTTGGTAAGCTTTTATCCCACCAACTACCTAATCTGCCATCAGCCGCTCTAGTAGCGCAAGGCCCGAAGGTCCCCTGCTTTCATCCTTAGATCTCATGCGGTATTAGCTACTCTTTCGAGTAGTTATCCCCCACTACTAGGCACGTTCCGATGTGTTACTCACCCGTTCGCCACTCGTCAGCGTCCGAAGACCTGTTACCGTTCGACTTGCATGTGTAAAGCATGCCGCCAGCGTTCAATCTGAGCCAGGATCAAACTCTATAGTTCGATCTTGAATTTAAAGTCTCTCGACTACTCACTCACTTGACGGAATCAAGAAGACCGAAGTCTTCCTCATTACTGTTTAAAGTGAGCGCTTGTTTTGCTCCGAAGAACATATGGCAATCGCCACCAAACGCCCACGCTTATCGGCTGTTAATTTTTAAAGACCTGACCCAGAAGCATCAACCTCTTGGATCCCCTTCGCCGCGATCAGCGAAGCCTTGTATTGTAGCACAGCTTTTTGAACTGTTTGACAAAGTTTTTAGCGTCTCCGCCATCCCCTTGTCAGCACCTCAAAAAAACAAACCTTGCGAACCGCCCTCTTTCGAGTCTGGCAGCTTTGCAAGGCATCGTGCTGTCGATAGACGCTATTGTATAGGCGTTTTCCCGGGGCTCCAGGAAAACGTCGGAGTTTTTTGCAGCCGTGTGTCAGACGGCTCCGGCAACGGCTTTTTCCAGCGCTTCGATGAACATGTCACCGACCGGGAAACCTGCCTGCTGTTCAATCTCCTGGAAGCAGGTCGGGCTGGTCACATTGATCTCGGTGATGCGGTGGCCAATGATGTCCAGACCGATCAGCAGCAAGCCACGGGGGGCCAGGCGCGCGCCGATGTGTTCGGCGATCGCGCGGTCCTCGGGCTCCAGCGCCTGTGCCACGCCTTTGCCGCCGGCCGCCAGGTTGCCTCGCACTTCATTGCCTTGCGGGATGCGCGCCAGGCAGAACGGCACCGGCTCGCCGCCGATGATCAGCACACGCTTGTCGCCCTTGGTGATTTCGGGCAGGTACTTTTGCACCATGACGCTCTGGGCGCCGTCCAGGTTCAGGGTTTCGATGATGCTGCCCAGGTTCATGCCATCGGCACCGACGCGGAAGATGCCCATGCCACCCATGCCGTCCAGCGGCTTGAGGATGATGTCCTTGTGCTGGGCGTGGAAGTCGCGGATATCCTGGGCGCTGCGGGTGACCAGGGTCACCGGCGCGTATTCGGCAAACTCCATCACCGCCAGCTTTTCGGGGTGGTCGCGCAAAGCCGCTGGCTTGTTGAAGACCTTGGCGCCTTCGCGCTCCGCCTGGCCCAGCAAATGGGTGGCATAGAAGTACTCGCTGTCGAAGGGCGGATCCTTGCGCATGACAATGGCGTCGAACTCGGCCAGCTCGGCACGGCGGCCGGGTGCCTCATCGAACCAGCGCGCTTCGTCACCCGTCAGCACAATGTCGCGCACTTGGGCGGAGACCTTCTGGCCGCTGATCCAGTGGATATGCCTTGGCTCACAGACGGTGATGCGGTGGCCGCGCGCCTGGGCGCTGCGCATCATCGCAAAGGTACTGTCCTTGTAGATCTTGAAGGACTCAAGCGGATCGGCAACAAAGAGGATATGCATGGTGTGGGTTGGCGGCCTGGTGGCCGCCCTGTGTATTCAATGGCCTTGCACGCCCAGCGGAGGGATATGCAAGCAGAAACGGACAGAACTAGGCGCGCTCAAGCGGAGCGGCGCTTGCCGTAATGTTGCACAAAAAGCGCAAGGCTGCCTGCGACCACGCCCCAAAAGGCTGATCCCACTCCGGCTATTGTCACGCCGCTCACCGCTACCAGGAAGGTGATCAGCGCCGCTTCGCGGTATTGCTCGCCTTGCAGCGCAGTGTGCAGGCCGCCGCCGATGGTGCCCAGCAGCGCAATGCCGGCAATCGCCACCACCAGCTCGTGCGGGAATGCGGTCAGCAGGCCCGCAATGACGACCCCGAACCAGCCGATCAGCACATAGATCACGCCACACACGACGGCCGCCACATAGCGCCGCGCCTGGTCGGGGTGGGATTCCGGCCCCATGCAGATCGCGGCCGTGATGGCCGCCAGGTTGATGCCAAAGGCGCCAAAGGGTGCCAGCAGCAAGGTGGTCATACCCGTCATCGTGATCAGCTTGGAGATGGGCAGGTCATAGCCGGAGCCCCGGATGATGGCTACACCTGGCAGGTTCTGCGAGGCCATCGTGACGACAAACAGCGGCAGCGCCAGGCTGATGGCGGCCTGCCAGCTGAAGCTGGGCATGGTGAACACCGGCATCGTGAGGCCCGGCTGCACGGCAGACCACTGGATCTTGTGCTGCAGCAGCGCCACCACAATGCCGACTGCCAAGGTGAGCATGACCGCATAGCGCGGCAGCAGGCGCCGGCCCAGCAGGTACGTGACCAGCATGGCCACCACCAGCCAGGTATTGGTCTGCGCGGCGGCAAAGGCATCCAGGCCAAAGCGGGTCAGCACGCCCGCCAAAAGGGCCGAGGCGATGGCAATTGGGATGCGGTTCATCAGCCGCTCGAACCAGCCCGTCATGCCCACTACCGCAATCAATATGGCACTGATGATGAAGGCGCCGATCGCGTCCCCCATGCCAAACGCGCCGGTGGCTCCGGCCGTAGCCAGCACGGCCGCCCCGGGGGTGGACCAGGCCACTACCACCGGCTTGCGCAGCAAGATGCTGGGTACCCAGCAGCACAGGCCCACACCAACGCCCAGCGACCAGACCCAGGACGAGACCTGCGCGGGCGTGGCGCCAAAGCTTTGCGCCGCCTGGAACACAATCGCGATGGAGCTGGTCAGGCCCACCAGCACCGTGACAAAGCCTGCGATGAGCGCCGATGCGCTCATGTCCTTGAAAAACCGCATACACCCTTTCGCCCCGCCACGGTGTTCGCTGGCCTGGCGTGCGCGCAGCGGATCCAGAGCCCTGGCTGGTTAAATTTCGAGTTTGGAGCCCAGCTCCACCACGCTGTTGCTCGGCAGCAGCAGGAACTCTGCCGCACCTGCTGCATTGTGGTGCATCTGGGCAAACAACTTCTGCCGCCAAGGTGCCATGCCGGCGCTGGCCTTATCCGTGGGCACGAACACATCGCGCGAGAGGAAGTAGCTGGTCACCATCTGCCCGGTATCGCAGCCGTGGCCGCGCAGCTGGTGCAATGCATTGGGCACATCCACATCGTTCTTGAAGCCGTAGTTCAGCTGCACGCGCCAGCAGTCGCCTCCGAGCGGCTCGATCACCGCGCGCTTTTCCAGCCCGATCCAGGGGACCTCGTGGTAGACGATGTGGACGAACATGTTCTGTTCATGCAGCACCTTGTTGTGCTTGAGGTTGTGCAGCAGCGCGGTGGGCACCACATGGGCATCCGATGTGAGGAAGACCGCCGTGCCCGGCACCCGGGTGGGAGGGGTGTGCAGCACCATCTGCAGGAAGCCCTGCAGATCGATGCCATCGGCATGCAGCTTTTCGTAGACCAACTCCCGTCCGCGCTTCCAGGTCATCATCACGACGAACAGGCACAGGCCGATGGCCAGCGGGAACCAGCCGCCATCGAGCAGCTTGAGCAGATTAGAAGCGAAGAAGGTGATATCGATACAGAAGAAGAACACCGTCGGCGCCAGCGCCATCCACAGCGCATATTTCCAGCCATAGCGCAGCACAAAGAAGGTGAGCACCGTGGTGATGGTCATGTCCAGGGTCACTGCAATCCCGTAGGCCGCCGCCATATTGCTGCTGGACTTGAACAGAATCACCGCCAGCACAATGGTCAGGAACAGGCTCCAGTTCACAAAGGGGATGTAGATCTGCCCGGTGTCGCGCACGCTGGTGTGCAGGATCTGGATGCGCGGCAGGTAGCCCAGCTGGATGACCTGCTTGGTGACGCTGAAGGCGCCGGTGATCAGCGCCTGCGAGGCAATCACCGTGGCCATCGTCGCAAGCAGCACCAGCGGCAGCAGCGCCCAGCCCGGCGCCAGCATGAAGAAGGGGTTCTTTACCGCTTCTGCGTTCTCCAGCACCAGCGCGCCCTGGCCAAAGTAATTGAGCACCAGCGAGGGCATCGCAATGCTGAACCAGGCCAGCCGGATCGGCTTGCGGCCAAAGTGCCCCATGTCGGCATACAGGGCTTCCGCCCCGGTGACGCAGAGCACCACGGCGCCCAGAATGATGAAACTGATGCCCGGATGGCGCACAATGAAGCCCAGCGCATGGTGCGGGCTGAGCGCCCACAATACCTGCGGGTGGTCCACGATGTTCCAGACCCCCAAGGCGGCAATGCACAGAAACCAGACCACCATGATGGGCCCGAAGAACTTGCCAATGCCTGCCGTGCCCCGCTTTTGCACCCAGAACAACAGCAGCAGGACCACCAGGGTGAGTGGAATCACCCAGGATTTGAAGCCGGGCGAGACCACCTCCAGACCTTCGACCGCCGAGAGCACGGAGATCGCTGGTGTGATCACACCGTCGCCATAGAACAGACAGGTGCCAAAGATGCCAACGAGCATCAGCACCGAGCGCAGCTTGGGCTTGTCCTTGACCGCTTGCGAGGCCAGCGCCAGCATCGCGATCAGGCCGCCCTCGCCGTTGTTGTCCGCCCGCAGCACCAGGACCACGTATTTGAGCGAGACGATGAGGGTCAGGGTCCAGAACAGGATGGACAGCACGCCATAGACGTTGTCGTGCGTGAAGGGCACATGGCCGGAGCCGAACACCTCTTTGAGCGAGTACAGCACGCTGGTGCCGATATCGCCATACACCACCCCGATGGCGCCCAGGGTCAGCGCGGGCAGTGCGGATTTATTGCTGTTTTGCACATCAAGCCTTTGTGCCATGCCGCATCAGGCATGCTTGTAGTGGATTGGTTTGCATTGTGCGCCTGTTGTTGCGCCCGCAGTGAGGCCGCGCATACGGACAAGTCCGGATGGCGGATCAGCAGCGGGCTGCAATGGAAGTTGGAACGAACGCCTGAACAGGCTCAGTCGTAGATTTCGGCGTCCGGGTCGGTCGCCTCCAGCTCATAGCTGGCGGCGAGCATCGCCAGGCGCGCCACCACACCATACATATAGAAGCGGTTGGGTGCGCTGGCCCCGACCGAGTCACCGGGCGAGATGCCGTGCTCGAACGACAGCGGGATGAAATGCGCGCCCGGCACATTGAGGTTGTCCTCCGCGCCCTTGTCGGAATGGGCACGGTAGTAACCGCCGACCACATAGCGGTCAATCATGTAGACCACCGGCTCGGCCGCTTCCTTGTCCATGCGCTCGACGGTCTGCACCCCCTCCTGGATGATCATGTCATGGACCTGCTGGCCATCCTTGACCAGCGACATCTGGTTCTTGGTCTTGACCGACAGCTGACGCAACTCCTTGGCGTCATGCACGCTCATCACGCCCATGCCGTAGGTGCCGTTGTCCGCCTTGACGACGACAAAGGGCGTCTCCTTGATGCCGTACTCCTTGTACTTGCGCCGCACCTTGGTCAGCATCACGTCGACATCTTCACGCAACTCATCGAGTGCATGCTCACTGCCATCGGTAAAGTCGACGCCCTTGCGGCTGCTGAACATCGGGTTGATCAGCCAGGGGTCGATCCCCATCAGCTTGCCAAAGCGCTTGGCCACCTCTTCGTAGCTTTGGAAATGGCGGCTCTTGCGGCGCACGCTCCAGCCAGCATGCAGCGGCGGCAGCACAAACTGCTCGTAGACCTCTTCCAGAATGCCGGGCGCGCCAGTCGACAGGTCGTTGTTCAGCAAGATCGTGCAGGGATCAAAATACTTCAGCCCCACACGGCGGCCATGGCGCAGCGCCGGCTCGATCACCAGGTCCTTGTTGCCGACCTTGAGCTTGATGGTCTCCTTGACTTCCGGGTCGATCGAGCCGATGCGCACGTTCAGGCCCGCCATCGAGAAGATATGCTGTAGCTGCACCAGATTAGCCAGGTACTGGGGGTTGCGCGTCTGGTTCTCGGGGATGATCAGCAGGTTGCGGGCCTCGGGGCAGATCTTTTCAATGGCAGCCATCGCCGACTGCACGGCCAGCGGCACCATCTCGGGCGTCAGGTTGTTCCAACCGCCAGGAAAAAGATTGGTATCGACCGGTGCGAGCTTGAAGCCGGCATTGCGGATATCCACCGACGAATAGAGCGGAGGCGTATGCTCCATCCACTCCAGGCGGAACCAGCGCTCGATCGCGGGCATGGCATCGAGCATGCGCTGTTCCAATTCGTTGATGGGCCCCGTTAGGGCTGTTATGAGATTCGGGACCATAAATGAATTACTGTTTGAGGGCTCAAAAAAAACGAGCAAAAAACAATTGAGTACCAATTGTAGAGAGTTGAGGGCCAAAGTCATCAGAACTTTGCGACCGCCCTACCTAGCAAGCACTCACCTTCGCCAGAACGCTGGCGTCAACAGCGCCAGAAAGCTGAGAATCTCCAGCCGGCCCATCAGCATGCCCAAGGTAGTCACACTCAGCTGAAAGCTGGTCAGCCCGGCAAAATTGTTGCTGGGGCCCAGATCACCCCAGCCTACACCGGCGCAGTTCACGCTGGCAAGTACCGCTCCCAGCGCATTGTGCAGATCCATGTCCGTGAACAGCAAGGCCATGGTCAGCACCGCAATCGTCGCGCAGTAGACCAGCATGAAGGCCAGCACCGAGAAGATGACCCGCTCATCCACCGCCAGGCCCCCGACCGTCACCGGTTGCACCGCGTTCGGATGCACCAGGCGCCGCATTTCACGCCGGGTTTGTTTGAGCAGCAGCAGCATGCGGATCATCTTGATGCCGCCGCCGGTCGAGCCTGCGCTGGTGGCCACGCCCGACAGCAGCAGCATGAAAACCGGCGCAAAGGGCGGCCACAAGCCAAAATCGACGGCGGCATAACCGGTGGTGGTGGCCACCGACACCGTGTGGAAAACGCCCATGCGCAGCGACTCCAGCGGGCCATACACCCCCTTGAACCATAGCAGCGCCGCGACCAGCAAGCCGCCACCCAGCAAGGTGCCAATGGTGGCGCGGAACTCCGGCTGCCGGTACAGCACCCAGGCATTGCGCTTGCGGATGGCGACAAAATACAGCGCGAAGTTGCAGCTGGCCAGCAGCATGAAGACCGTGCAGATCCCCTCGATCAGCGGCGAATTGAAATAGGCAAAGCTGGCATCGTGCGGCGTCAGCCCACCCAGGCTTACCGTGGTGAACATGACCATCACCGCATCCAGCGGCGTCATGCCCGCCAGCCAGTAGGCCAGCGCGCAGAGCACCGAAAACAGGCCATACACGCCCCACAACCCCTTGGCGGTCTCGGCCATGCGCGGCGTGAGCTTGGTGTCCTTCACCGGGCCGGCGGCCTCGGCGCGGAAGAGCTGGCTGCCGCCCATGCCAATCATCGGCAGGATGGCCACGGCCAGAATCAGGATGCCCATGCCCCCCATCCACTGCAAAAACGTGCGCCAGATATTGAGAGACACCGGCAAGGTATCCACATGGTTGAGCACCGTGGAGCCAGTGGTGGTCAGTCCCGAGACCGCTTCAAAATAGGCATGCTGCCAGCTCAGCGCGCGGTCGATGCGCTCGAAACCCAGGTACAGCGGCAGCGCTGCAAACAGCGGAAACACCATCCACACAAAGGCGACCAGCATGATGCCGTGGCGCGCCTGCAGCTCACGCTGCTCATGCCGCGCCATCCACCACAGCACCAGACCGCAGGCCCAGGTAATGCCCATGGTCAGCGGGTAGACGCCAAACACCCCGTCGTCGAGCCACAGCGAGGAGACCGCAGGCACAGCCATCGTGCCGCCAAACATCAGCAGCAAAATGCCCAATACGCGCAGCACGGGTCGAAGGTCAGTCATCGGCCGTGCCTAGAAAAAGGTCACCCCGACACGGAACAGGGCCTCGACCTCATGCACCAGCCGCTTGTTGGGCAAGAAGAGAATGACATGGTCATTGCTCTGGATGATGGTGCCGCTGGTCGGCACGATCACCTCCACCTTCTCGTCATCGCGCTCGTCGTCATCGCGCTCGGCCGCCTCGCTGCCATTGGTGTTGCGCGCATCGGGCTCGGGCAGGCCGCGCACGATCATGCCGATATGCACATCACGCGGCAGGCGCAGGCTACCCACACGCCGGCCCACGGCCCGCGAGGTCTTGGCGTCACCGCGCGCCACAATCTCGATCGCCTCGGCCACCCCCCGGCGCAGGCTGTGCACCGCCTGCACATCGCCCTGGCGCACATAGGCCAGCAGCTCACCCAGGGTGGCCTGCGCGGGCGACAGCGCAATGTCGATCTGCGTGCCGTGCATCAGGTCGGCATAGGTGCGGCGATTGATCAGCGCCAGCACCCGGGTGGCCCCCAGCTTCTTGGCCAGCAGGCAGGACATGATGTTGTCTTCGTCGTCATCGGTGATGGCGACGAACAGATCCACATCTTCGACGTTCTCGTTCTCCATCAAGGTCTCGTCGGTCGCATCGCCCTTGAGCACCAGCACATCGGAGGGCAGGCGCGAGGCCAGGTAGACGCAGCGGTCCTCGCTCTTTTCGATGATCTTGACCTGAAAGCGCCGCGACTCCTTGGTCAGCGCACGCGCCAGGCGCATGCCCACGCGCCCGCCACCGGCCACCATCACACGGCGCACCACCTCGGCCTGCTCACCCACCTGGCGGTTGAAAGCTGCCAGCACATCGCCCAGGTTGTCCTTCTCCGACAGCACGAATACTTCATCCCCCGGCTCGATGCGGGTGCTGCCCTCGGTCGGCACCAGGCGGTCGGCCTCATGGTGAAAGCGCCGGTACACGCCCACGACCCGGATCGCGCCATGGGGCAGGTTCTGGCGCACATCGGCCACACTCAAGCCCACCACCGGCGCGCCGCCACGCGCGCGCACCGATGCCAGCGCCACATGGCCCTGGGCAAATTCACGCACCTGCAGCGCCTCAGGGTAGGTCACCAGCTTGCCGATATAGCCCATCAGCGCCTCTTCCGGGCAGAACGCATGCGTCACGCCAAAGCCGGTATCCGACAGCAGCTCGGCATGGCTCTTGAGCGCGACCGAGCGCACCCGCACGATGCGGGTCGGGATATTGAACAGCACCTGGGCCACCTTGCAGGCGGTGAGGTTGGTTTCGTCCTGGGAGGTGCAGGCGATCAGCATGTCCGTGTCGGCTGCGCCGGCCTCGGCCATCACTTCGGGGCTGATGCCGTTGCCCACGACGCCGCGCAGATCGAAGCGGGCTTCGAGATCGCGCAGGCGCACACCATCCGTGTCGACCACGGTGATGTCATTTTTTTCGCTCAGCAAGCTTTCGGCGACACTCTCGCCGACGCGGCCTGCGCCGAGGATCAGAATTTTCATAGCATGAGGCGCCAGCCGCTAGGAAGCGGCCTGGCATGGCCGCATCATAACGTGGGCACGGGGCTGCCGGCCTGCAAAGAAGGGGCCGCCCAGCCGGCAGCCGCCCAGTGCGCTCAGCCGCGCACTTCGCCTTCGCCCAGAACGATGTATTTCAGCGAGGTCAGGCCCTCGATGCCCACAGGCCCACGGGCGTGGAACTTGTCGGTGCTGATGCCGATCTCCGCACCCAGCCCGTATTCAAAGCCATCGGCAAAGCGTGTGCTGGCGTTGACCATGACACTGGCCGAATCCACTTCGCGCAAAAACCGCTGCGCATGCATGTGGTCACGCGTGATGATCGCATCGGTATGGTGGCTGGAATAGTGGTTGATATGGGCAATCGCCTCTTCCACACCAGCCACTACCTTGATGCTGATGACAGCCGCCAGGTACTCCTCGGACCAGTCCTGCTCCGTCGCCGTCTGCAGGCGGGCGCCCGGCATAGCCTGCAGCAAGGCCAGTGCCTCGGCATCGGCCCGCATCTCCACGCCCTTGGCTGCAAACACCGCGCCAATGCGGGGCAGAAAATCGGCCGCCACCGCACGCGCCACCAGCAGGCTCTCCGTCGCATTGCAGGGGCTGTATTTCTGGGTCTTGGCGTTTTCGGTCACCTTGACCGCCATGTCCAGATCGCAAGGCGCATCTATATAGGTATGGCAGTTGCCGTCCAGGTGCTTGATCACCGGCACCTTGGCATCGCGGCTGATGCGCTCGATCAGGCCCTTGCCGCCGCGCGGAATGATCACATCGACATATTCGGGCATCGCAATCAGCTGGCCCACGGCCTCGCGGTCGGTGGTCTGCACCAGCTGCACGCCGGTGGCGGGCAGGCCGGCTTCCAGCAGCGCCTGCTCCACCAGGCGCGCGAGCGCCTTGTTGGAATCGATGGCTTCGGAGCCGCCGCGCAAGATGCAGGCATTGCCGCTCTTGATCGACAGGCTGGCCGCCTCGATGGTCACGTTGGGGCGGCTCTCATAGATCATGCCGAAGACGCCCAAAGGCACGCGCATCTGGCCCACGCGGATGCCGCTGGGCATCTGCTTCATGCCGCTCACCTCACCCACCACATCGGCCATGGCCGCCAGCTGCTCGCAGCCTTGGGCGCAGGTCTCCAGCACCTTGGGGGTCAGGCGCAGGCGATCGACCATGGGTTCCGACAGGCCGTTGGCCTGCGCACGCGCCAGATCCTTGGCATTGTCGGCCTGCAAGGCCTCGGTCTGGCTGCGCAGCAAACGCGCCAGCGCCAGCAAGGCCTTGTTTTTGATGGCAGAAGGTGCTTTGGCCATCTGGGCAGAGGCTTGCTTGGCCTGCAGCCCCAGGGCCTGCATGGTTTCCGAAATATTCAGGGCATTCATGGGGGGCTATTGTCGGGCATTTGCGCCCGGGCAGCGGTGCCGACACCAATGGCCCCAGGCAACTCCCAGGCACTGGGGTCGCTCTGCACAACTCCCTGCCATGGTCTGAACCCGGGCTCGGGCGATCCGCGTCCATCCCGCTTGGCGAGGGTTTTGCAGAGCATCCCCAGCGGCGCAAAGGCCTCTACACTGATGCCATATTGAGCCACCAGGAGACCACGATGCAATCCGCCGCGCTGCGCCAGTTGGGCGCCTTACAAGACGGGCTGGACCATTTCGAGGCCGGCCACATGGATGCAGCGGCCCTGAGCCAGCAGGCACGCAGCTACACCGACTTGCTCGGCGCGCTGCCGCCGCAGTTCCAGGAAGTATTGCTGCAGCTGCTGGACCGTCTCGAATCCAGCGCGCTGTTTGATGAGGAGAGCTGCTCGTTCAGCCGCAAAGACCTGGTCGACAGCCTGCGCCTGTGGCTGAAAAAGGCCGATGCCAGGCTGAGCGCCACCGCCTGAGCGGGCAGCGGCGCAGTCGCCCACCAACGGCCAGGCCGTCAGGCCGTCAGGCGCTCCAGCGCTTCGCGGTACTTGGCCGCCGTCTTGTCGATCACGTCTTGCGGCAGGCGCGGTGCCGGTGCCGTCTTGTCCCAGGGTTTGCCGTTGACCTTGGCCTGCTCCAGCCAGTCACGCACAAACTGCTTGTCGTAGCTGGGGGGGTTGGCACCGGTCGCCAGCGCATCGGCATAGCCTTCCACCGGCCAGTAGCGCGAGCTGTCGGGCGTCAGCACCTCGTCCATCAGCACCAGCTTGCCGTCTTCATCCAGACCGAACTCGAACTTGGTGTCGGCAATGATCATGCCCTTGGTCAGCGCAATCTCGGCAGCCTTCTTGTAGATGGCGATGCTGATGTCGCGGATCTGGGCGGCCAGCTCGGGGCCCACCATCTCGACGGTGCGCTCAAAGGTGATGTTTTCATCGTGCTCGCCGGCTTCGGCCTTGGCCGCTGGCGTGTAGATGGGCTCGGCCAGCTTGGCGGAGTTGACCAGACCCGCGGGCAGCGGCACGCCGCAGACCGCTTGCGATTCCTGGTATTCCTTCCAGCCGCTGCCAGCCAGGTAGCCACGCACCACCGCCTCGATCGGCACCGGCTTGAGGCGCTTGACCAGCATGGAGCGCAGTTGCACCTGGGGCACTTCATCAGGCTGCACGGCTGACTCCGGCGCTTCACCGGTCAGATGGTTGGGGCAGATATCGCCCAGCTTGTCGAACCAGTACAGCGCCATCTGCGTCAGCAGCGCACCCTTGCCAGGAATGGGCTCGCCCATGATCACGTCAAAGGCCGACAGACGGTCCGAGGCCACCATCAGGATGCGGTCGCTGCCGACGGCGTAGTTGTCACGCACCTTGCCGCGGGCCAGCAGGGGCAAGGAATGGAGCTTGGAGGTATGCAGTGCAGAAGGTACGGGCTGGGTCATGGTGATGCAGAACTATGGACAGGCACCCTGCGTGAAGACGGAAGGCACGGACAGCCGCGCTACCTCGGCAAGGCAAGCGCTCGATTGTAGTCGGCCACCCTCCAATGCCTCGCCCGCACCGGCGGGATGCCTTGAATTGCAGTGCAGTATTGGGTGCTGGCGCCGCGAACACGTAGGCCATTACGTGCCGACGCACAGAAACACCGCTGCTTGCCTCCGGTTGCAATTGCGCCGGCAGCGGCCCGCACTGCGCCTGCGCCCTCCGTTTTTTGCAGCATCCGAACCGTAATTTGTAACAAGCACTCTGCCCCAACCGCCCGCCGAGCGCACAGAAACCCAGCGATCCGGGTTGTCATAGACTTGCAATTTTGTAGGTCAAGGCGCATCATGGTTTACACGCATGCATGTGTTTCCCCCTCGGGGTGGCCTGGGTTCCAACAGACCCAGTCACTTTTCTTGGTTTGCAGAAGGAGACTTGTTCATGAACCTGACGATCAGCGGTCACCATTTGGCGGTGACCCCGGCGCTGCGCGAATATGTAACATCCAAGCTGATGCGCATTACGCGACACTTTGACCAGGTGGTGGATGCCAAAGTTTTACTTTCAGTGGAAAAGCAAAAGGAAAAGGAGAAACGGCAGCGTGTGGTGTGCAATTTGCGGGTCAAGGGCGACGAACTGTGCGTTCAGTGCTCTCACCATGATTTGTACGCCGCGGTAGATGCTTTGGTGGACAGGTTGGACCGCATGGTCGCCCGTCACAAGCAACGTGTTCAATCTCACTACAGCGATGCGCTGCGGCAGGCAATGGCGTAAACCCTCTGCTTTTTGCCGAGGAAATACATTCTCTTTGCGTACTGACCGATAATACGTGCAGCAACACCTGCATCCAGGTGTTGCTGCGTTCGTTTGATCATGCTCTCAGTAGCTAGCCATATTGCCGCACTTCACTATGAACTGTCTTGCCTCTATTTTGCCTCCAGCTCAAGTGCTAGTGAGTGTGGATGTTTCCAGTAAAAAACGTGCATTTGAAGAAGCGGGCCTGCTGTTCGAGAGTCTCCATGGTCTCTCGCGCGCCTTGGTCACCGACAGTCTGTTTGCACGTGAGCGACTGGGCTCCACCGGTCTGGGGCATGGCGTAGCCATTCCGCATGGGCGCATCAAGGGACTCAAGTCCCCGATGGCTGCGGTGTTCCAGCTCGAGCGCGCCATTGGCTTTGACGCCCCGGATGAGCAGCCGGTCAACCTGCTGATCTTCCTGCTGGTGCCCGAGGCTGCCACCCAGCAGCACCTGGAAATCCTCGGCGAGATTGCCGAGCTGCTGTCCAATGCCAGCCTGCGCGAGCAGATGAAGGCCAGCACCAATGCCGAGCAGCTGCACCAGATGATCGACACCTGGCAATCGTCTGCCAACAACACCTCCACTGCCCACGCCTGAGCGCCGCGCGCCGGTGTGTACTCTCAGGCGCTGATCCCTCACCTCAAGACTTTTTCCTGCTAGGCTTGGGCGCTGGCGGGCAGCTTTGCTGTGCGCGCCCTGGCTTTGAAAGGACTGCACCGTGAAACCCAATGTCGTAAGCGCCGATGTGTTGTTCGAGGAGTTCCGTGCGTCGCTGCGCTGGGAATGGCTGGCGGGCCTGGGCGCCTCCGAGCGCCGCTTTGACGAAGTGGCAGTGCGCAGCGCCCGCTCCAGCGCCGATCTCGTGGGCTACCTCAACTACATCCACCCCTACCGCGCACAGGTGCTGGGCGAGCGCGAAATCGCCTATCTGACCAACTCCACCACCGAGGACTGCCGCCGCCGCATTGCGCGCATCGTGACCTTGGAGCCGCCGGTGCTGGTGCTGGCCGATGGCCAGGGTGCGCCCGATGAACTGCTGTCGATGTGCGAGCGCGCGCACATCCCGATGTTCTCCACCAAGGAATCGGCCGCCTTTGTCATCGATGTGCTGCGGGCCTTTTTGTCCAAGCATTTCGCCGACCGCACCACGATGCACGGCGTGTTCATGGACATCCTCGGCATGGGCGTGCTGATCACCGGTGAATCCGGTCTGGGCAAGAGCGAGCTGGGCCTGGAGCTGATCACCCGCGGCAATGGCCTGGTGGCCGATGACGCCGTGGACCTGTACCGCATCAACCAGACCACGATCGAAGGCAAGTGCCCCGACCTGCTGCAGAACCTGCTGGAGGTGCGCGGCATCGGCCTGCTGGATATCCGCGCGATCTTTGGCGAAACGGCGGTGCGCCGCAAGATGCGGCTCAAGCTGATCGTGCACCTGGTGCGCAAGGAAACCATGGAGCGCGACTACGACCGCCTGCCTGCCGCACCGCTGACCCAGGATGTGCTGGGCATTCCGGTGATGAAGGTGGTCATCCAGGTGGTGGCCGGCCGCAATATCGCCGTGCTGGTGGAAGCGGCCGTGCGCAACACCATCTTGCAGCTGCGCGGTATCGACACCTACCAGGAGTTTGTCGACCGGCACCGCAAGGCCATGGCCAGCGGGCGTGAGTTCTAGCCCACCGGGGGCATCCTCCAGCCGTTTTAGACCAGCCGCAGATCCTTGACCTGGGCCTGCGGGAACACCTGCTGCAACTGCGCCGGCGACAGGCCATACATGCGTGCAAACAGGCCGCCCAGCACACTGCGGTACTCGTTGAGCACCGGGTAGTCGCGGTTCTGGAACAGATGGGCCTCGCTGACGTCCATCTGCTCGCCCACGATCCGGCCACCGGCCTGCGCCGACAGCCCCCCACCCAGCATCCAGTACGCCGTGCCATGGCCGTGGTCGGTGCCCTTGTTGCCGTTTTCGCGGAAGGTGCGGCCAAACTCGCTGATCACCGCCACGACCGTATGGCGCCAGGGCTCGGGCCCCATCTCCTGCGCGAAGGCGGCCAGGCCACGGCCCAGGTCGTCCAGCCGGTTGGCCAGGTTGCCGCTGGCGTTGCCCTGGTTCACATGGGTGTCCCAGCCGCCCACATCGACAAAGCCCAGGTCGAACTGGTCCCGCATCAACGTGGCCATGCGCTGCGCCACCAGGCTGAAGCCCTTGGCGCTGATCGCATCGCGCCCGGCCTTGTCCATCTCCATGCCGCGCAGCACGGCCTCACGCACCGCAAAGCCCTCGTTCACGGCAGGCGCCAGCGCCGTGCCGGCATACATGGCGGCAATGGCGCGGCTGCGGTTGGCATCCACGCCGCCCTTGCCCACATTGGCCAGCGCGGTGTTGGCAATGCGGGCGGGCCCGCGCATGCACAGCGGCAACTGCGCGGTAAACGCCATCGGCGCCAGGTCGCTGCGCCCCTGCAAGGTTTGGGCCAATCGGTTCATGAAGCCGGTGCGAAAGCTCTGGTGCGCATCCAGCGGCTGGCCCAGCTCGATCGAGTCCTGGGTTTCAAAATGGCTGCGCGAGAGGTCATCGCTGCCGGCAAACGGTACAAAGCAGGCCTGCCTGCTTTGCCACAGCGGCAGCACGCTGCCTTCCATCGCCGGGTGCAGGCCCCAGCGCGCATCCAGCGGCAGCGCGCCGTTGGCCTCGCCCGGTCGCGGAATGGCGATCGTGGGGCGCGCCTCGTAGTAGAAATCGCTGTGCGTGGGCACCAGCAGGCTGTTGCTGTCATAGGCGCCGCGCAGGAACACCAGCAAAAAGCGCGGTGTATCGCTGCGGGGCGCGGCGGCGCGGGCGCGCGCCAGACTGAAGGCCAGCGGCAGGCTGGCGGCGGCAGAGAGAAAGTGGCGTCTTTGCATGGCGTACCTCGTCAGCGGACCATCATTTCGGGAGCAGAGAGAAAATAGGTGTTCCAGTCGGGCACATTGCGCGCCTTGGCCAGCGCTTCGCGGGAGGCCGCGCTCCACTGCGCCACACGGGCCTGCGCCGTTGCGCG
Organism: Comamonas sp. B21-038; assembly: GCF_022387135.1. GTDB lineage: Bacteria > Pseudomonadota > Gammaproteobacteria > Burkholderiales > Burkholderiaceae_C > Comamonas > Comamonas sediminis. The sequence goes on along the minus strand of NZ_CP092462.1, from coordinate 4,866,837 downwards.
CTGTGCCAGATCGGGGTACGGGGGTTGCTCCAGCGGCGCCTGGGGCTCGGCGCGGAACAGCACGGCACTGCGGGTCGCGATCTGCCGCGCCACATCGAAGCGCGCCGCCATCTGGCCGGAGCTGGCCCAGTCCGATTGCGAGGCGGGATAGCCATCCGGCGTCTCATGGCCGTAGATGGGCTGGCCCAGGCGGTTGATCCAGCCGATCACCGGCCGCACATCGCTGGCGACACGCTCGTCATAGCCCAGGCGCACGGCGCCCAGCACATAGTGCATCGGATCCTTGAAGCGCTGGCCTTGCTGGGCCAGCGCCTCGGGCGCGGTCAGCAGGCTGCGCAAGGTCGCGGCAATATCGCCATGGCTGCGGGCAAAGGCCGCTGCGGTGCGCTGCACCAGGGCGGGTGGCGGGTTGTCGCTGATGAAGAACACCGCCAGCTTGCGCGCGATGAACTGCGCGGTGGCGGGCGAGGCCACGATGCGGTCCAGCGCCTCGTCCACCGCCGCCAGCCCCTTGGCCCGCAGCGGCTGGCCCAGCAGCACCTGGGGCGCATAGTCGTGCCGGTTGGGGTTGAACTCGAAAAAGCCTTCGCGCCGGTAATCGGCCTGCAGCGCCGGTGGCAGGCGGGGCGGCGGCGCATCGGCATCGCGGGTACTGAATCCCACCCCCGTCAGCACATGGGCCATCGCCTGCACATCGGCCTGGGTGTAGCCGCTGCCCACGCCCATCGTGTGCAGCTCCAGCAGCTCGCGCGCATAGTTTTCGTTGATATGGCCTTTGGCATTGCTGGCGTTGTCCAGGTACAGCAGCATGGCCGGGTGGCGCATGCTGGCCTCCAGCAGGCTGCGGAAGTTGCCCAGGGCATGCGGGCGAATCGCCCGCTCCTCATAATCGCCAATCCAGAGCCGGGTTTCGGCCTTGCGCGTGCTGACATTGAAGTGGTTCATCCAGAACCAGGTCATCTGCTCCTGCAACTGGGCCGGCGAGTACAGCGCACGCAGCACCTGGCGCTGCTGGGCCTGGGCAGCGAGCTGGTTCAGGTGGCTCTGCACCTCCTGGCGCAGGCGCGCTCCCTCGCCCTCTCCCTGGCCTTGCTCGGTGGCCGTGCGTGCTGCCTGGCGCTGGGCGGCAATGCCGCGCTGCAGATCCTGCATGCTGCGCTGGCTGATTTCCAAGGCCGCGATGTGCTGCTGGGCCGGCTCCGGCAGGCGTGGCGGCTGGTGCGGTGCAAGCTGCTGGTCCAGCCAGCGCTGCAGGCCCAGCCGCTGCAACTGCCGGTCGGCGCTGTCGCTGGCGCCCCAGCTGACACGGTCCAGCCACTGCTGGCGCTGGGCGGCGCTCAATGGCGTATCGGGCAGCGCCGCCGGTGTGCTGGCCGCATCCGGTGGTAAGTGGGAAGCGCAGGCGCTGAGCCACAAGGTGCCTGCCAAGGCGGCGGCGCTGAGGGTGAGCAGTCGGTAGGAGCGCATGGGATCTGGAAACCTGGTGCAGAGGGCCCCATGGTGCGCCTGCACCGTCGCGCTGCTGTAAAGCTATGTGTGCAAAACGTAAAAAGCGAAGCGTTTGGGGCGCTTCGCTTTTCAGGGGTTGACGGGCAACGGTGGGCGGCTGTGCTTATTTGGCCTTGACCGCGCACTCCGCGCACTGGCCATACAGCGCCATCGAGTGGTCATGCACGATCCAGCCCTTGCTCTTGGCAATCGACTGCTGGCGCTTTTCGATCTCGGGGTCATAGAACTCCTCGACCTTGCCGCAGCTGGTGCAGACAAAATGGTCGTGGTGCTGGCCTTCGTTGAGCTCGTAGACGGCCTTGCCACTCTCGAAGTTGCTGCGGATCAGGATGCCGGCCTGCTCGAACTGGGTCAGCACGCGGTAGACGGTCGCCAAACCGATATCGGAGCGCTCTTCCAGCAGCACGCGGAACACATCTTCGGCCGTCATGTGGCGCTGCGCACCGTTCTGGAAGATATCCAGAATCTTCAGCCGGGGCAGCGTGGCCTTGAGGCCAGTGCTTTTGAGTTCTTCAATATTTTTCATAACAAGGTCTTTCAAGTGGGCCCGATTGGTATACGGACTTCTGGAGAAGGCCTGGAGACCAGCCGCTACAATGGCCGATCATATCGCTATGTCTATAACCATGCCTGAATTTGTTCGTTCCGGTGTCCGCATGGCGGCGCTGTTGGCCCTGGGCGCCAGTGTGGCCGCTTGCGGCTCCTTCAATGAAGCCAGCCGTAAGTTCGCCAGCGCCATCACCCCCTACAAGGTGGAGGTGGTGCAGGGCAATGTGATCACCAAGGAGCAGGTCGACGCACTGCAAAAAGGCATGAGCCGTCAGCAGGTCAAGGATCTGCTGGGCACTCCGCTGCTGGCCAGCGTGTTCCATGCCAACCGCTGGGACTACGTGTTCACCATCAAGCGCAAGGGCGTGCCGGAGCAGGAGCGCCGCTTTACCGTGTACTTCGACGATACCGGTCTGGAGCGCTTTGAAGGCGATGAAATGCCCAGCGAGCAGGAGTTCGTAGCCTCGGTCACGACCTCGATCAAGAACCCCAAGGTGCCACGCCTGGAGGCGACGCCTGAGGAGCTGGCCAAGTACAAGGCCGATTCGTCCGCCCCAGCCCCCAGTGCAGATACCGGCACCAGCGACGCGATCACCACACCGCCCCCCGCCAACTACCCGCCGCTGGAATCCCCCCAGCGTTGATGCCATGGCGCTGGCATGCACCCGCGCTGCGCTGGCAGCGGGTAGCCAGCACCGCCTTTGGGCCGTGTCCGATGTCCGCTGAGATGCTGCCCGCTTGAGCCCCAGGATCCGATCCATGACCGCCCCCCTCTCCTCCTCCACCAGTCCCCGTATTGCCGTCGCCATTGCAGGCGCCCGCGGCCGCATGGGCCGCATGCTGATCGAAGCCGTGCTGGCCAGCCCCGACCTGCAGTTGAGCGGCGCGCTCGATGCGCCGGGCAACCCCAGCCTGGGCACCGATGCGGGCGCTTTTCTGGGACGCAACACCGGCGTGCAGATCACCGCCGACCTGGGCCAGGGCCTGCAGGGCGCGGATGTGCTGATCGATTTCACCCGCCCCGAAGGCACCTTGGCGCACCTGGCGCTGGCGGCGGAACGTGGCGTCGGCGTGGTCATTGGCACCACCGGCTTCAGCGACGCGCAAAAAGCGCAGATCCGCCAGTTGGCAGACAAGACCGCCGTCCTGCTCTCGCCCAATATGAGCGTGGGCGTGAACGTGACCTTCAAGCTGCTGGAGATGGCGGCCAAGGCCTTGCAGGAAGGCGGCTACGACATCGAAATCGTCGAGGCCCACCACAAGCACAAGGTCGATGCCCCCTCGGGCACGGCGTTGAAAATGGGCGAGGTGATTGCCGAAGCCCAGGGCACGCAGCTGGCCGACCGCGCCGTCTACGAGCGCTTTGGCCACACCGGCGCGCGCGTGGCCAACAGCATCGGCTTTGCCAGCATGCGCGGCGGCGATATCGTTGGCGACCACACCGTGCTGTTTGCCGGCGATGGCGAGCGCATCGAGATCTCCCACAAGTCCAGCAGCCGCGCAGGCTACGCCAATGGCAGCCTGCGTGCCGCACGCTACCTGGCCCGCCAGAAGGCCGGCCTGTTCGACATGTACGACGTGCTCGGCCTGAAATAAACCCAGCCCGGCACAGCCACCCCGCTTTTTAGAAGGACGGCCAACCATGACGATCTGGCAATGGCTCTCGCAAGCAGACGGCGTCGCCCGGGCCACGGCCCTGGTCTTGTTGCTGATGTCCGTCGCCAGCTGGGTGCTGATTCTCTACAAGGCCTGGTGGCTGGGCCGCGCCCATGGTGCCACCTTGCGCGCCACTGACGCCTTCTGGCAGGCCAGCAGCTGGGAGCAGGCACGCCTGGAGCTGCCGAAGATTGACCGCGCCGCCTTGCTGACGCCGGTGGCCGATGCCATTGCGCACATTGTGGCGGCCGAGCCCGCCGCCCACCACAGCCTGGCCGTGGCCAGCGGCGCCCAGGTGCAAACCACCCGCGTGCTGCGCGAGGCGCTGCATGGCGCCAGCCACCGGCTGCAATGGGGGCAGACGGTGCTGGCCTCCATCGGTGCCACGGCCCCGTTTGTCGGTTTGCTCGGCACGGTGTGGGGCATCCACCAGGCACTGGCGGCATTGGCCGGTGCAGACCATGTCAGCCTGGAACAGCTGGCCGGCCCTGTGGGCGAGGCGCTGGTGATGACCGCCGCCGGCCTGGCCGTCGCCTTGCCGGCCGTGCTGGCCTACAACCTGCTGGGCCGCAAGCTCGCGCAGGTCGAGGAGCTGCTCGAAGGCTTTGCCCACGACATGCAGACCTGGGCCTTGCAGCAGGCGGCCCAGGCGCCGCAGGCCTACGCCGGCATGCAGGCCCACAACACCGTGGACGCCATCGCGCTGGTGGGCAGCCGCTGAGCCGCCGCCAACCCAGCCTTTTGCACCATGGCATTCGGTCGCTTCAACAAAACCCCGGCCAGCCCGCCGATCAGCGCGATCAATGTGACGCCGCTGGTCGATGTGATGCTGGTGCTGCTGGTCATCTTCATCATGGCTGCCCCTTTGCTGGCCGCCTCGATTCGCCTGGACCTGCCCCCGGCCGCCAGCGCCACGCGGGCTAACCCGCCCGCCGCGATTGCGGTGCAGATCAATGCCCAGGGCGAGTTGTTTGCCGATGGCAAGGCTACTGATATGGACGCCCTCAAGGACCTGCTCAAGCAGCAGGCCGAACGCAATCCGCAGACCGAGGTGCAGCTGTCCATCGACCAGAGCCTGCCCTATGCCCGCGCCGTCGAGCTGATGGATGCGGCGCAAACCGCCGGCCTGAGCCGCATGGGCTTTGTGGCCCAACCGCAGGCGCCCGCAGCGCGCTGAGCCCCTGTGCCCAGCCCCGCCCGGTCGCGTTTGGCTGGGCCTGACAGTATCGTTTGAAGCTACCTGACCGGGCGCATGACCAGCTCCGTACCCGTTTGGTTATATTGCTGGCTGTGCCGTCCGCATGGGGCGGTGGCACCCAGGCCCTTGCTGCACCAGCATGCAATGGCCCATCAACGAGGAACACACGGATGGACTCCACCCTCTACCAGGTCAATGCCCAGTCGGCGTCCGGTGACCCGCGCATGGCGCCGCTGTATGCATTGGCCGTCTCGGCCGGTGCGCCCGCCGATCTGGCCCGCAAGATCCGCGCCGGCTTGCTGCTGGTTGGCGCATTGCTGGTCGCCAGCGGGCTGATCTTCTGGGTGGCGGCCAACTGGCAGGCGCAGTCGCACTGGTTCAAGCTGGGGCTGATTGAAGGCACGCTGGCGCTGTCCGTGCTGGCCGCCTGCCTGTGGCCACGCCTGCGGCTGGCCGCCCTGTTCTGCGCCACCCTGGTACTGGGCGGTCTGCTGGCCTATGTCGGCCAAACCTACCAGACCGGCGCCGATGCCTGGCAGCTGTTTGCCGCCTGGGCTGCGCTGGCGCTGGTCTGGGTGGCACTGGCCGCCAGCGATCTGCTCTGGTCCGTCTGGGTGCTGATCGCTGCCGCGGCCATCGTCTTTTGGACCGGCAAGCTCGACCTCTGGCAGGTGCTGGTCGCCGACCGCGACAGCTTTGCGCAGCTGATGCTGCGCCTGGGGCTCTGGCTGGCGTTGGCGCTGGTACCGCTGCTGGTGTACTGCGTGCCGGCCTTGCGGGTGCGTGGCGGCATGGGCTGGTGGTCGCAACGCCTGGCGCTGGGCGGCGCACTGGCGGCCTGGTCGGCGATTGCCACCGTACAGCTGTTTGACGATGCCACGCGCCAGACCGTGGCGGCCTTTGCACTCAGTGCTGCCTTGGTGGCTGGCAGCCTGCTGGTGTCGCTGTTCAGCCGTTTTCGCGACTTCATCTGCACCTGCCTGGCCACGTTGGCGGCCAATGTCCTGGTGCTGTCGCTCATCGCCCGCTGGATATTCGAGTGGCATGAGACCGAAGCCCTGCTTGCCTTTGCCGTCATCGTGATGGTCTGCCTGGGCATCTCGGTCAAGGCCCTGATCACCGCGCAGCACTACCTGCACGCCCAGCAACGCGACCACCAGGAGGTGCTGTGATGGCGGCCATCCGTCCTTTGTCCTTTCTGCGTACCCAACCCAGCTGGTGGGCCCAGGCCCGCCAGCAAGGCCTGGTGCAAGGCGATGCGCCGGCCCCGGATCTGGAGGAGCCGCCCGTCCTGGTGCTGGCACTGGCCATGCTGGGCGCACTGGCCAGCCTGGTGCCGCTGGCGGTGTTTTTGGCATTTGCGCTGGGCGAGCGCTTTGTGTTCGGCACCGGCGGCGTCGTGATGGGCCTGGTGTTGCTGGCCGCAGCCGGTGGCTTGATGCACCAGTCGCGCCAGGCCTTCGTCAACTGCGTGGCGCTCGTGCTCTGGTGCGCAGGCGGGCTGCTGGTACTGGTCAACCTGGGCGATGTCGCCGACTCGCGCCTGGGCATGCTGCTGATTGGCACGCTATCGGCGCTGGTGCTGATGCTGGGTGCCGCGCTGGCGCAGATGCGCTGGATCCAGTCGCTGATGGGCCTGGGCTGGGGCATGGCCGTGGTGGTCAGCCTGATGGCGCTGCAGTCCTGGCTGCCAGCGATGCTGCCGCTGCAGCTCGATGCACTGCTGCCCGCCCTGCTCTGGTGCCTGTGGCTGCGTGCCGAGCCCGCCCGCCTGGCCCAAGCGGCGCAGCGCTGGTCCCAGCCACGCTGGGCGGCCTTTGCCGATGCGGCCATCGTCGGTGTGCTGATCAGCCATGTCGCCTCCGGCTATGTGGCCCGGGCGGTCTTCTGGGAACACAGTGGCGACTTTGTCCCCTGGGCCTTCCCTGCCGGGCGCGCACTGGCCGTCCTGGTGGTGGCGCTGTCGACCTGGATGCTGGCGCGGCAATGGCGCGCCCGTGGCACCACCAACCGCCAGGGCGAGCACAGCCTGCTGCTGGCCGGTGCCATGCTGGCGCTGGCCGCGTGGTTCAGCCCCGGTCTGGCCGTCGTCAGCCTGGTGGCAGCGGGCGCCCTGCTGGCGGCGCGCTGGCGCATTGCGGTGCTCTGCGCGCTGCTGGCGCTGGTCGCGCTGGCCCAGTTCTACTACCACCTGGGCTGGTCGCTGGCCGCCAAGGGCCTGGGCCTGGCGCTGGTTGGCGTGCTGCTGCTGGCCTGTCTGTGGGCGTTGCGCCGCGCAGCCGATGCACATGCAAGCGCAGGCACGCCGCCAGCAGCGCCACAGCGCCGCCTGCAATGGGTGGGTCTGGCCGTGGGCGCGGTGCTGGCGCTGGGCATCGTGAACTGGGATGTGCGCGGCAAGGAGCAGGTCATTGCCCATGGCCAGCGCATTCTGGTGCCGCTGGTCCCGGTGGACCCGCGCTCTCTGATGCAGGGCGACTATATGGCGCTGAACTTTGCACTGCCCTTTGACATGCGTGAAAAGCTCCAGAACATCGTCAGCCCCCGCCAGCTGGTACGGGCCAGCATTGACGACCAGGGCGTGGCCACCATCCAGGGCTTGCTGACCGCTACCGACACCTTGCAAAAAGGCGAACTGGCCCTGCCGCTCAAACGCCTCAAGGGCCAGTGGGTGCTGGTGACCGATGCCTATTTCTTCCCCGAAGGCCAGGGCCGCCATTTCGAGCAGACCCGCTATGGCGACTTCCGGGTGCTGCCCGATGGCCGCGCGCTGCTGGTGGGCCTGGCCGATGCCGATGGCCAGCCGGTGCTGCCGCTGCCCGGCCGCTCGATCTGGGAAAGCCCATTGGGCATCCAAAGCCCGGAAGCGACCAGCGCAGCCAGCGAAGCGCCGGTGCCAGAGCCCGACGAGCCGGTGGCCGTGGCGCCGGAGCCGCCGCCAGCAGCGGTAGCGAACGTGCCGTCTCCGGCGCCAGCGCCAGCCCCGGCCCAGGGCACGCGCCGCTAGGCAACAGGCAGGCTCAGCGCTGCAGGGCCTGCACCTCGTGCTGGCGCAGCGCCACCTGCATGTCATTGCCCGAGGGCACCTGGAACACACGCAGGCCGAACTCCGGCAGGATGGCAATCAGGTGGTCAAAGATATCGCCCTGGATGGCCTCGTACTCCAGCCAGGCGGTGGTGTCGGTAAAGGCGTATATCTCCAGCGGCGAGCCCTGGTTGGTCGGCTCCATCGCGCGGGCCATCAAGGTCATGTCCTTGCGCAGTTTGGGATGGGCCTGCAGGTAGGCATTGCAGTAGGCGCGGTAGGTGCCGATATTGGTGAGCTGGCGCAGGTTGACGATCTCGTCGGCCATGTCCGGGGCCTTGGCGGAAAAATCCTGGTTGTACGCGGTGATCTCGGCGACCTTGCTTTCCAGGTAAGGGCGCAGCAGCGCGATATGGCTCAGCTCGGCGATTTCGGCACGGGTCAGAAAGCGCACCGAGGTGGTGTCGATGCACAGGGGCCGCTTGATGCGGCGGCCGCCCGATTCCGACATGCCGCGCCAGTTCTTGAAACTGTCGCTCATCAAACGCCAGGTGGGGATGGTGGTGATCGTGTTGTCCCAGTTGCGCACCTTGACGGTGTTGAGCGCCATGTCCACCACGGCGCCATCGGCGCCGACCTGGTTCATCTCCAGCCAGTCGCCCACGCGCAGGATGTCATTGCTGGCCAATTGCACGCCGGCGGTGAACGACAGGATCGTGTCCTTGAACACCAGCATCAGCACCGCCGACATGGCACCCAGGCCGCTGAGCAGAATCAGCGGCGAGCGGTCGATCAACGTGGCCACCATCACGATGCCCGCGACCACCATCACCAGCATCTTGCCCAGCTGCACATAGCTTTTGACCGAGCGTGTGCTTTGTTCGGCCTCCAGCTGGCTCTCATTGGCCTCCTGGATGCTGTCCATGATCGCGCAGAGCAGGCGCGCCACCTGCAGCGCCGTCACGGCAATGGCCACATTGCGGATCACCGTGCTGGCAATGACCGGCAGGTGCGGCACCGCGGCAATCCCCGTCTGAACGACCAGCGACGGCACGATCTGTGCCACGCGCACGAGGATGCGGTTGTCCAGCAAGGTGCGCAGCCAGACCGCGCCCAGGCTGGCGCGAAAGCGCGGCACGATCTGCAGCAGGGCCAGGCGCACCACCAGGCGCAGCGCATAGGCCAGCAACACCAAGGCCGCCAGTCCGGCGGCCGTTTGCATCCAGGGTTCAAATTTTTCCAGGGTTTCCCAGGTCACGAGGTAAGGTCCTTTCAAAGAGGGGGAGGATGAATCGGGTAGAAATGGGGGATGCAGCCGGCACGGCCAAGGGCGCGCCGCCATCACAGAATTGGCTATCGTTGAAGAGGTAGCCATTTATTTTTACATGCACTGGATAACCGCACCCGAGCGTGCGGCACTCGCCATCCACGGGCTATGGCGATGGGCCTACAATCTTTGCCCAATTGACCTCGCCCCGGAAAGCCCGTGGGCGGCCGCTTTTTCCTGACCAGTTCCATGCAAGAAAAATACAACCACTCCGACGTAGAAGCCGCCGCGCAAAGCCAGTGGCAAGCCCAAGATGCCTACCGCGTGTCCGAGGACGCGGGCAAGAAAAAGTTCTACGCCTGCTCGATGCTGCCCTACCCCAGCGGCAAGCTGCACATGGGCCATGTGCGCAACTACACGATCAACGACATGCTGACGCGCCAGCTGCGCATGCAGGGCTACAACGTGCTGATGCCGATGGGCTGGGATGCCTTCGGCCTGCCCGCAGAGAACGCCGCGATCAAGAACAGCGTGCCGCCTGCGCAGTGGACCTACGACAACATCGCCTACATGAAAAAGCAGATGCAGGCGATGGGTCTGGCGATCGACTGGAGCCGCGAGGTCGCCACCTGCGACCCCGACTACTACAAGTGGAACCAGTGGCTGTTCCTGAAGATGCTGGAAAAGGGCATCGCCTACCGCAAGACCCAGACCGTGAACTGGGACCCGGTGGACCAGACCGTGCTGGCCAATGAGCAGGTGATCGACGGCCGTGGCTGGCGCACCGGCGCGCTGGTGGAAAAGCGCGAGATCCCGGGCTACTACCTGGCCATCACCCAGTACGCGCAAGAGCTGCTGGACCATGTGCAGATGGGCAACGACAAGGCAACCTTGACCGGCTGGCCCGACAAGGTGCGCCTGATGCAGGAAAACTGGATCGGCAAGAGCGCCGGCGTGCGCTTTGCGTTCACGCATGACGTGAAGAACGCCGACGGCAGCTTGATCGGCGACGGCAAGATGTATGTCTTCACGACGCGTGCCGACACCATCATGGGCGTGACCTTCTGCGCCGTGGCGCCTGAGCACCCGCTGGCCCTGCATGCCGCCGCCACCAACCCCGAGCTGGCCGCCTTCATCGAAGAATGCAAGAAGGGCGGCACCACCGAGGCCGAACTCGCCGTCAAGGAAAAGGAAGGCAAGCCCACGGGCCTGTTCGTCACCCACCCGATCACCGGCGCGCAGGTCGAGGTTTGGATCGGCAACTATGTGCTGATGAGCTATGGCGACGGCGCCGTGATGGGCGTGCCCGCCCACGACGAGCGCGACTTTGCATTTGCCAACAAATACGGCCTGCCGATCCGCCAGGTGGTCGCCGTGGAAGGCGAAGGCCCCTACGACAAGCAGCAGTGGCATGACTGGTATGGCGACAAGGAGCGCGGCGTCCTCATCGAATCGGGCGCCTTTGATGGCCTGCACTACAAGGAAGGCGTGCAAGCGGTGGCCAAGGCGCTCGAAGCCAAGGGCCTGGGCGAACTCAAGACCACCTGGCGCCTGCGCGACTGGGGCGTGAGCCGCCAGCGCTACTGGGGCACGCCGATCCCGATCATCCACTGCGAAGACTGCGGTGCCCAACCGGTGCCTGAGAAGGACCTGCCGGTCGTGCTGCCGCAAGACCTGGTGCCCGATGGCTCCGGCAACCCGCTGATCAAGAGCGAAGCCTTCCACGCCGGCGTGGTCTGCCCTTGCTGCGGCAAGCCGGCCCGCCGCGAGACCGACACGATGGACACCTTCGTGGATTCGTCCTGGTACTTCATGCGCTATTGCGATGCCAAGAACAGCGAGAAGATGGTGGCCGACGGCGCTGACTACTGGATGCCGATGGACCAGTACATCGGCGGCATCGAGCATGCGATCCTGCACTTGCTGTACGCCCGCTTCTGGACCAAGGTCATGCGTGACCTGGGCCTGGTCAAGGTCGACGAGCCCTTCACCAAGCTGCTGACCCAGGGCATGGTGCTCAACCACATCTACAGCCGCCGCACCGCCAAGGGCGGCAAGGAATACTTCTGGCCCAAGGATGTGGAGCAGGTGTTTGACGAGACCGGCAAGGCCGTGGGCGCCAAGCTCAAGGTGGCCGTGGACAGCGCCGATGGACTGCTGCCCGAAGGCACCGCGATCGACTACGAGGGCGTGGGCACCATGTCCAAGTCCAAGAACAACGGTGTCGATCCGCAGGACCTGATCGAGAAGTACGGCGCCGATACCGCGCGCCTCTACACGATGTTCACCGCGCCGCCCGAGCTGACCCTGGAGTGGAACGAGTCGGCCGTCGAAGGCAGCTACCGCTTCCTGCGCCGTGTCTACAACTTCGGCAGCAAGCTGCATGCGGCTGAGTTCGATGCTGCGCGTGCACAGGCAGCCAACGCTGCCAGTGCCGCCTTTGGCAAGGAAGCCAAGGCGCTGCGCCTGGAGATCCACACCGTGCTCAAGCAGGTGGCCTATGACTACAGCCGCATGCAGTACAACACCGTGGTGTCGGGCGCGATGAAGATGATCAACGCGCTGGAAGACTTCAAGGCTGTGGACAGCGAAGGCGGCCGAGCTGCGCTGGTCGAGGGCTTTGGCATTTTGCTGCGCGCGCTCTACCCGGCCACCCCTCATCTGACGCAGGTGCTGTGGGATGCGCTGGGCTACCAGCAGGCCTTCGGGGGCCTGCTGGATGCCGCCTGGCCCGAGGTCGATGCCCAGGCGCTGGTGCAGGACGAAATCGAGCTGATGCTGCAGGTCAACGGCAAGCTGCGCGGCTCGATCATCGTGGCCGCCGGTGCCGACAAGGCCACGATTGAAGCCGCTGCTCTGGCCAATGAAGACTTCCAGAAAATCGCCAATGGCGCGGTGCCCAAGAAAGTCATCATCGTGCCGGGCCGCCTGGTGAACGTGGTAGTCTAAGCGCCATGCAAAAACGCACGCTGCTTACTGCCCTGGCAAGCGTGCCGCTGCTGGCGGCATGCGGCTTCAAACTGCGCGGATCGGTGGATTTCGCCTTCAAATCGCTGTATTTGAACGGCAGCGCCAATTCGGCCTTCCTCAAAGAACTGCAACGCCACCTGGAGGCTGCCGGCAGCCTGCAGGTGCTGCGCGACCCGACCCAGGCCACGCAGGCCGAGGCCATCTTCGATGACCTGGGCCAGCGCCGCGAGCGCGTCGTCGTCTCGCGCAATGCGGCCGGCGAGGTGCGCGAGCTGCAGATCCGCCTGATCACGCGCTTTCGGGTGCGTGATGCCAAGGGCGGGCTCTATGTGCCCGATTCCGAGCTGATGCAGTACCGCGAAATCAGCTACCTGGAAACCTACGCGCTGTCCAAGGCCAACGAAGAGGAAATGCTCTACCGAAACATGCAGACCGACATCGTTCAGCAGATCGTACGCCGCCTGGCCATCGTCAAGTCCGTCACCCCTACCGAATGACAAGCGCTGCGGCCCCGCAGCCCGGGAAGCGCCACCAAGCATGCAAGTGCCGTTGAATCAGTTGAGTGCCCAGCTGGGCAAGGGGCTGCGGTCTCTGTACACCGTGCATGGCGACGAGCCCCTGCTGGTGCAAGAGGCCGTGGATGCCATCCGCGCCAGCGCGCGCGCCAACGGCTATACCGAGCGCAGCAGCTTTACCGTTGCCGGTGCCCATTTCGACTGGAGCGCGGTGCTGGCAGCCGGTGGCAGCCTGAGCCTGTTTGCCGACAAGCAGATCATCGAAGTGCGCATCCCGAGCGGCAAGCCCGGCAAGGAAGGCAGCACGGCACTGCAGCAGCTGGTCAGCAGCAGCGTGGACAACGACAGCACCCTGACCATCGTGGTGCTGCCGCGCCTGGACAAGGCCACCAGGACCGGTGCCTGGTTTGCCGCACTGGAGTCGCATGGTGTCACCGTGCAGATCGACAGCATCGAGCGGGCCGCGCTGCCCGCCTGGATCGCCCAGCGCCTGCAGCAGCAAAAGCAGCATGTCAAAGCCGGTGAAGAAGGCCAGCGCACCCTGGCCTTTTTTGCCGACCGGGTCGAGGGCAACCTGCTCGCCGCCCACCAGGAAATTCAAAAGCTCGGCCTGCTCTACCCGGCAGGCGAACTCGGCTTTGAACAGGTCGAGCAGGCGGTGCTGAATGTTGCCCGCTACGACGTGTTCAAGCTCTCGGATGCCGTGCTGTCGGGCCAGGTGCTGCGCACCGAGCGCATGCTCAACGGCCTGCAGGCCGAAGGTGAGGCCGAGGTGCTGGTGCACTGGGCGCTGGCCGAAGACATCCGCGCGATGAAACGGGTCAAGGACGCGCTGCGCAATGGCCGGCCCATGCCGATGGCCCTGCGCGAGAACCGCGTCTGGGGCAACAAGGAACGCCATTTCGAGCGCGTGCTGCCCCGCATCAGCGATGCCACCGTCGCCCGCCTGCTGCACTCGGCCCATGCGGTCGATGGCATCGTCAAGGGCCTGAAGGTGCCCGAGTGGCCGGCCAATGGCTGGCAGGCACTGCACCGCCTGGCCTTGCAAACCTGCAAGGCCTGCAGCAGCCGCTAACAGTCCTCTGCAAAGCTTGCCTTCATGCACGCATCCAGCGCTGCATGGCCAGCTGGCGCAGGGTTCAGCATCTGTTCTCCATAAGGCATTCACCATGCAAGCACTGCAGTTCGGTTACACCATCGTCTACGTGCCCGATGTTGCGGCATCGCTGGCTTTTTTCTCACAGGCCTTTGGCCTGGCCACCCGTTTTCTGCACCCGTCGGGCAGCTATGGCGAGCTGGACACGGGCGCCACCACCTTGGCCTTTGCCGACCACGCGCTGGGCCATGCCAATTTCAGCGGCGGCCATGTGGCAGCCTCTGAATCGGCCCAGCCGCTGGGTGTGGAGATTGCACTGGTCAGCGGCGATGTCGCTGCGGCCTACGAACGTGCACTGGCCGCCGGCGCAACCGCCTTGGCGGCACCGACCACCAAGCCCTGGGGCCAGGTGGTGGCCTATGTGCGCTGCCCGGATGGCAGCCTGGTGGAGCTGTGCTCGCCGGTGGCGGCCGCCTAAGGCAGCGCCTGCGTATCAAACATCGTGCGCCGTGTATTCGTGAAATGCGGCCGCACCCGCGCGCTCCAATCTGTACCCCGCACCGCCAGCCAGGCCGTGCAGCCCATCACCTCCGCATCGACCAGGTCATAGCAGGCCAGCGACAGCGGGCCATGGTCCAGGTTCAGGTAGCGAAAGGCCTGGGCGGTGCCCGCCACGCTGGCCAGACCGGGCAGATGCTCCTGGTCATACCAGGCAAACAGCTCGTCCTGCCAGCCGCTCTCGGGGTCCATTTCGACGGCATAGTGCACGGGTGTGGCCTCGCCCAGGGCGGGGCCGGTGCAGTGCATCACCAGTTGCAGGCGCGATAGCTCGCAAGCTGCCAGGCCGACGATGCCCGCATTCTGCAAACGGCGCTCGGCCTGCACTGTTTGATCAGCGCTCAGCGGCTGCGGGCTGCCGAGTGCAAAGTACAGATAGGCGGTGCCTTGCGGCTGCTGGGCCACACGTAGCAAACGCAGATCGGCCAAGTCCTGGCGCAGCAGCGCCAGGGCGGCCTGCGCCAGCGTGGTGGCAGTTGCATGCGCCGCCGGCGTGCAGCGCAGCAGCAGGCTGTCGATGGCGGGTGCGGACATCAGTGGCCAATCTCAAAGGCGTTCAAGAAGCGCGACACCATGTTGTAGGCGCCGATGGTGGCAAACAGCTCCACCTGCTCCTGCGCACTGAAGCGCGCAGCCACCTGAGCAAACAGCGGCTCGGGCACCTGCAGATCGCGGGTCAGCGCATCGGTCACCGCAATGGCCAGTTGCTGCAGGCCATCCCAGGCCGGGCTGGCAGCGGTGCCGGTGTCGCGCGTCGCATCGATGGCAGCCTGCGTCACGCCGGCCTTGAGCGCATGCGGCACATGGGCATCGAACTCATAGGCGGCCTGGTTGAGCATGGCCACCCGCAGGATGATCAGCTCGCGCAGCCCGGCATCGATGCTGCTGTAGTTGCGTACCGCAGAGAGCATCTGCTCCCAGCCCTTGGCAATGGCGGGGCTGTGCAGCAGCACCTGGTAGAGCGGCGAGATGCGGCCACGCTCGGCCTGGATCTGTTGCTCCAACTCCGCCAGCGCACTGCGGGTGCCTGGCTCAATCGCTTCTATGCGCATGTCGGTCTTTCCATCTCAATCGGGGGTGATGCGGTTGCGGCGGATGATGGCCGTCCACTTCTCGGTGTCGGTCGCCAGCTGCTGGGCCAGCGCCTCGGGGCTGGAGCCCACCACCTCGGCACCGGAGGCCTCGATCTTGCGCTGCACATCGGGTGCATGCAAGGCTGCATGGATGGCGCGGCTCAGGCTGGCCGCCACCTGGGCGCTGGTGCCCTTGGGCGCAAACACCGCATACCAGTTGTTCGAATCGACGCCCTTGTAGCCCAGCTCGTCAAACGTGGGCACATTCGGATAGCGGGCGCTGCGCTTGGCAGCAGCAATGCCCACGGGCCGGAACTTGCCGCTGTCGATGGCGCCCACCAGGCCGGGAATATCGCCAAAGAAGCCATCGACATGGCCGGCCATCAGATCGGTGATGGCGGGGGCCGCGCCCTTGTAGGGCACATGCATCAGGTTCAGGCCGGCCGATTCATTGAGCTGGATGGCCGCCAGATGCGGCACGCTGCCGGTGCCCGAGGACGCCATCGTCATCGGCTTGTCCTTGCGCTGGCTGGCGGCCTGCACAAAGTCCTTGCCGTCCTTGAAGCTGGTCTGCGCGTTGACCACCATGATCTCCACGTTGTTGACCACCAGCGAGACGGGCACCAGATCGCTGGCGGGCTTGTAGTTCAGCTTGGGGTAGAGCGCAGGGTTGATGGCCACCGCACCCACGCTGGTGAGCCACAGGGTCTTGCCGTCCGGTGCGGAGCGGATCACGCTGTCCGCGGCAATCGCGCCGTTGGCGCCCGGCTTGTTTTCCACAATCACCGGGTGGCCCAGCTCCTTGGCCAGCTGCTGCGACATGCTGCGCGCAATGAAGTCCACCGGGCCGCCGGGCGGAAAAGCCACCAAGAGGCGTGTCATATCGCTTTGCGCCATCGCGCTGCTGGCGCAGCCCAGCGCGGTGCCCAGCAAGGCGGCGTGCAGCCACTGGCGGGCCGAGGGAAAGGCTTGGAATCGCATGTTTGTCTCCTTGATCAGTCTTGCTTTATCCGCAGCGCACGGTCATACCGCCGTCCACCACAATCTCGGTGCCCGTCACAAAGCGCGATTCGTCACAGGCCAGAAACAGCGCCGCATTGGCGGTGTCGCGGCCATCACCCATGAAGGGCAGCGGAATGCGCGCCTGGCGCTGGGCCAGCAGCGCCTCGACATCGCCCCCCGCGCGCTGGCCGGCCAAGCGGGTCTCGACCATGGGTGTGTGCAACTGGCCGGGCACGACGGTGTTCACGCGGATGCGGTGCGGCGCGTACTGCACGGCCAGCACCTTGGAAAACTGGATCACCGCCGCCTTGCTCGATGCATAGGCAATCTGCGCCGCGCCGGTCCAGCGCATGCCCGAGGTCGACGAGATATTGACGATGCTGCCCGCGCCCTGCGCCTGCATCAGCGGCAGCACCGCCTTGCAGCACAGAAACACGCTTTTGAGGTTGTAGTCCAGCTGGGCATCCCAGACCGCTTCGTCCATCTCCACGGGTCCGCCCTTGGCCGAGCCGCCCACGTTGTTGACCAGCACATCGATGCGCCCGAGCGCCGCCTGGCAGGCCTGCACCGATGCCGCGATCGACGCCGCATCCATCACATCGCAGTGGCCCGCCACAAACTGGCCGCCGGCGCTGCGGATGCTGTCTTCGGTCTCGCGCAGCGCCTCGGCATTGCGGTCCACGCCAAACACCAGCGCGCCTTCCTGCGCAAAGCGGATCGCGGTGGCACGGCCATTGCCCCAGCCAGCGCCTGCGGCCCCGGCGCCGGTGATGTAGACCACCTTGCCGGCCAGACGGCCTTGCGGGTTGACGGGGGTGTGGGCATCAAAAATCGGCATGCTGGTTCCTCGCGAATTTTTCAGACAGCAAAGCGGTAGAGGCGCTGGGGGTTGTCCACCAGCAAGGCCTGCAGATGCGCCGGGTTGGGGCTGAACTGCGCCAGCGCATCGACCAGCATGCCGTCATCGGGCACATGGGTGTGGTTGGGGTGGGGCCAGTCACTGCCCCAGAGCACGCGGTCGGGCACATGGGCCACCAGCTCCTGCGCACGCGCAATGCCGTGCTGGTAAGGCGGTGTCGCATCGATACGGTCGATACCGCTGACCTTGACGTAAAACAGCGGCTGCTCCAGAAGCCGCAGCAGTGCCTGGAAATCGGCGCCTTCGCGGCCCAGCGTGGCATCGACGCGGCCCATGTGGTCGATCACCACCGGGCAGGCCGATTGCTGCAGCACAGGGCCCAGGCTGTGGATCAGTGCGCTCTCAAAATGGATCTGCAGATGCATGCCCAGGTCGGCCAGCATCGGCGTCAAGGCCACCACGTCCTCGACCGAGGCGCCGGTGTTCAGGTGCTTCATGAAGTTGAAGCGGATCGCCCGAAAGCCAGCCGCCGCCAGGCGCTGCAGCTCGGCATGCGTAACCGACAGCGGCACCAGCGCCACACCCAGGTAGCGGCCGCCGCCGTGGGCAATCGCATCCTCGACCACGCGGTTGTCATAGCCGTGGCAGGCCGATTGCACGATCACGCAGCGGCTGATGCCCAGATGGCGGTGCAGCGCGAACAAGGTGTCCTTGCCGGCATCGGCGGGGGTGAAGCTGCGCGGCTCGGCATACGGAAAGGCGTCTACCGGGCCAAACACATGCACATGGCTGTCGCAGCTGCCGGCGGGCAGCACCAGGCTGGGCTTGGAGGGCGCCAGCATATAGGTCTGTACGGGCTGCTGGAGATCGGAGGTCGGGGCGTTCATGCAAGGCCATCAAAGAGTCGTCTTGGGCGCATTGTGGAACTGCCAACTTTTTGATCACCTATAAAATCCAAATATCAGATATAGAGGTGATGCATGGATTTTGTGCGCTTGCAGTACTTCATGGCGGTCGCCCAGGCCCAAAGCTACAGCAAGGCCGCTGCGGCGCTGAACCTGAGCCAGCCGACCTTGAGCCGCCAGGTGCAGCTGCTGGAGGCCGAGCTGGGCCAGCCGCTGCTCGAGCGCCATGGCCGGGGCGTGCGGCTGACCGAATCGGGCAAGGCCATGCTGGCCCATGGGCGCAGCATCAGCGCGGCCGTGGATGCCGCCAAGGCCGACATGGCCGACCGCCTGCAAAGCCCGCGCGGCAAGGTACGGCTGGGTTTGCCGCCGCTGGTGGCCAGCCTGATCACACCCGATGTGGTGCAGCAGTTTTTGCAGGCCTGCCCCGATGCCTCGATCATTGTTGAAGAGAGCCTGAGCATTCGGCTGCGCGAATGGCTGCTGGCCGACCGCCTCGATGTGGCCGTGCTGTTTGACCCCAGCCCCACGCCGCAGCTGTTGACCGAGCCGCTGACGCGCGAACCGCTGGTGCTGATCAGCACCCGGCCATTGCCCGAGCGGGTCAAAGTCGCCCAGCTGGTGGATTACCCGCTGGTGCTGCCCAGCCGCCCGCAGGCGCTGCGCATGATTTTTGACGATGCGGTGGAAGACCAGCAGCTGCCGCTGCGCATCGTGGCCGAGGTCGATTCGATCAAGATGGTGCTGTCCCTGGTCGCGCGCAATGTGGGCTGCTCGGTCGTGCCCGCCAGCGCCGTCAAGACCTGGCCGGGCAGCGCGCCGGTGTTCACCGCCCAGGTCAGCCACCCCGTGATCCGCAACCGCATCGTGCTGGCCACACCGGCAGCGCGGCCGCACAACCGCCTGGTCAAGGCCGTGCACGGGATTCTGAAGCCACTGATGAAGCAGCACTTCAGCGCCTGAATACCTCGCCTTTTCAGCGCCCTTCCCACTGCCATCTGCACCCGCCCGGGATGGCTAAGCAACCATTGATTTCAGAAATTTTTGAAATGTCCGGTACACACCAGGCAGCGATGGACTTTATTTCTCACCACAATGGACATTTTTTCTCACACAAGACAAGGTCTGTAGCAGCGACTGCTCAGGGCCCTCTGCACAGCGCCTATTCCTGGCCTTGTGCAGAGGGCCCCTGCGCCTGCCAGACCCAAGACAGATTCGAGGATCGATATGACACAACAAGCGCGTGAACCGTCACTGGCCGTGCGCCTGCTGCTCGGCGTGCTGGGCGCAGTGCTGGCCATGGCCGGCCTGGCCTTCCTGGTCGGCGGCGGCAAACTCATCAGCCTGGGCGGCAGCTGGTACTTTTTGCTGGCGGGCCTGGGCCTGCTGCTGTCGGGTGTGCAGGTGCTGCGCGGCCGCCGCTCGGGCGGCTGGCTCTACCTGGCCACCTTTGCGGCCACCGTGCTGTGGGCCCTGGCCGAGGTGGGTCTGGACTACTGGAGCCTAGTCTCGCGCCTGCTGGCGATGACCTTTGGCGCAGCGGTGGTCAGCGCCTGCCTGCCGCTGCTGCAAGCGGGCGCCCCGCGTGCGCGCAGCAACAAGGGCCCGCTGGCTTTGGCGGGTGTGCTGTTGCTGGTGGGCCTGGTCAGCTTTGCCTCCATGTTCCAGATCCATCCTGAGGTGCAGAACCAGGCCGCCATCAGCCGCAAGCCGGTGGATGCCGCCAACGCGCAAAAGGACTGGAGCCACTACGGCCATGGCAGCAACAACGACCGCTTTGCGGCGCTGGACCAGATCAATGTGGACAACGTCAACCAGCTGCAAGTGGCCTGGACCTTCCACACCGGCGATGTGCCCAAATCCACCGGCGCCGGTGCCGAAGACCAGACCACGCCGCTGCAAGTGGGTGACAAGGTGTTTGTCTGCACGCCCAGCAACAACGTGATTGCGCTGGATGCCGATACCGGCAAGCAGCTGTGGCGCCACGACACCAACTCGCATGTGGGTGGTGTCTGGGAACGCTGCCGGGGCCTGGCCTACTTTGATGCCAATGCGCCGCTGCCGGTGCCGCAGGTGGCCGGTTCATCGCCCGTGCAGCCCGTCGCGCTGCCCGCTGGCGACCAGTGCCAGCGCCGCATTGTGATGAACACCATCGACGCGCGCCTGTTTGCCATCAATGCCGACAACGGCGAGCTCTGCGCCGGCTTTGGCAACCAGGGCATTGTCGATCTGAAGCAAGGCCTGGGCACCATCGCCAACCCCGCTTACTACACCCTCACATCGGCCCCCACCGTGGCCGGCACCACCATCGTGATCGGCGGCCGTGTCGCCGACAACGTGCAGGTCGATATGCCGGGCGGCGTGATCCGTGGTTTTGACGTGATGACCGGCGCGCTGCGCTGGGCCTTTGATGCAGGCTCCAACACGCCCAACGAGGTGCTGGCCCCTGGTGCCACCTACACGCGCTCGTCCGCCAATGTGTGGGCCGGTACCACCTACGATCCGAGCTCCAACACCGTCTACCTGCCGATGGGCTCGCCCTCGGTCGATCTGTACGGCGTGCCCCGCTCCGCAGCCGATCTGAAGTACGGCGCCTCCATCCTGGCGCTGGACGCCACGAACGGCCATGAGAAATGGGTCTACCAGACCGTGCACAACGACCTCTGGGACTTTGATATTCCGATGGCCCCGACCCTGATCGACTTCCCCAAAAAGGATGGCAGCACCACGCCCGCACTGGTGGTAGGCACCAAGGCCGGCCAGATCTTTGTGCTGGACCGCCAAAGCGGCCAGCCGCTGACCCAGGTGGACGATGTGCCGGTCAAGCCCGCAGGCATCCCTGGCGAAAAGTACGCGGCGACCCAGCGCGTATCCGTCGGCATGCCGCAGATCGGCACCCAGACCCTGACCGAAGCCGACATGTGGGGTGCCACGCCGCTGGACCAGCTGGTCTGCCGCATCAAGTTCAAATCGATGCGCTATGAAGGCCTGTTCACGGCACCGTCCACCGATGTATCGCTGAGCTTCCCCGGATCGCTGGGCGGCATGAACTGGGGCGGTATCTCGGCCGATCCGAACAACCACCTGATCTTTGTGAACGACATGCGCCTGGGCCTGTGGGTGCAGATGATGCCGCAAAAGCCCAAGGCCACGCTGTCCGACGGCGGCGAGCAGCCCAACACCGGCATGGGCCAGGTGCCGCTGGGCGGCACGCCCTATGCGGTGATCAAGGACCGCTTCATGTCGCCGCTGGGCATCCCCTGCCAGAAGCCGCCTTTCGGCACACTCTCGGCCATCGACATGCAGACCCAGCAGGTGGTCTGGCAAGTGCCGGTGGGCACCGTGCAGGACACCGGCCCGCTGGGCATCAAGATGCGCCTGCCGTTGCCAGTCGGCCTGCCCACCCTGGGCGGCAGCCTGTCGACCCAGGGCGGCCTGGTGTTCTTTGCCGGCACGCAGGATTACTACCTGCGCGCCTGGAACACCGCCAACGGCCAGGAGATCTGGAAAAGCCGCCTGCCGGTGGGCAGCCAGGGCGGCCCGATGACCTACCAATCGCCCAAGACCGGCAAGCAGTATGTGCTGATCTCCGCCGGCGGCGCGCGCCAGTCGCCCGACCGTGGCGACTACGTGATCGCCTACGCCTTGCCTGACAAGGCCCGGTAAGCACGCAGGGGTTGCCCTGCCCCTGACCCGAAAAGCGCCATGGCCTGCACTGCAAGCCATGGCTTTTTTGTGCCCCGGCCTCGGCAAGGAGCGCGCATGTTACGCTTGCCCGCTTGTGTCCACGGAGATCCGGCAGTGAGCAAGCAGCAAGGCCAGCAAGAGCCACCCCCACAAGACCCCCAGGCAGACGACCCCGGCGCATCGGCCGGCATGCGCCAGGCGCTGCTCGATGCCGGCAAGACCGAGTTTGCCAACTATGGCTATGACGGCGCCCGGCTCGAACGCATTGCGGCCAAGGCCGGCTGCGCCAAGCGCATGCTGTACTACTACTTCGGCAACAAGAAGGACGTGTACCTGGCCGTCATCGAGCAAAGCTACACCGACATCCGCGCCTCCGAAGAAAGCCTGAACCTGGATGCCATGGAGCCCTTGGAAGCGCTGCATGCGCTGGCCCAGAAGAGCTTTGACTACCACGCCAACAACCAGGCCTTCACCCGCCTGGTGCTGCAGGAGAACTTCCAGGGCGGCGAAATGCTGGGCCAGGTCTCCAACAACGAATCGCTGCGCCGCGCGGCCCTGACACCGCTGGAACGCATCCTGGAGCGCGGCGTGGCCCAGGGCCTGTTCAAGCCTGACGTCACTGCCACCGATGTGCACTACCTGATTTCCGCCCTCAGCGGCTTTCGCATCGACCACGCCGCCACCTGGCGCAGCCTGCTGCAGGTGGACCTTCTCGGCGACACCTTGCGCGAGCGGCATCTGCAGTTGCTGCTGGACCAGGTGGATGCGCTGGTGTGTGTGCGGGCGGTACAGGGCTAAGGGCAGACGCAGAAACACGGCCCAGTGCGCCGTGTCTCGAGTTCACACTGACTTCATCCTCCTGCTGATGCGCGCTTTGATAATCCGCGCATGCGCCCTGACAACCACCCTCTATCGCCATGGCTGCATTTGGAAGTCACGGCCACCTTCTCGTTCATGCTGGCCTACGCCGCAGGGGTGTATTTCCATGCAGCCACCGCGTCACTTTCGGATGCCTACCAGCCAGGTCTGGATAACGTCAAACGCTATGTGCAGCCGGGCATTGCCCTGTGGTTGCTGCCGCTGATCGCATACGGATGGAAGTCAGTTCGACTCGCCAAAATTGCACAGCGTTGCACGCTGCTTGGCTTGGCCTGCTGTGCCTTGTTGTATGCGTACTGTAGGCTCCACAGCCCAGAAGCGGGCATCCCCTGGGTTGCGCCGGCAGATCGCACGCTGGCCAGCACCGTTCACCGGTCGCTTTTCAGCCCCTCCTTTTCCAACCGTTCTTTGGGCTCAATCGCGGGCAGCGCTATCTTGGCCGCGATGGCGTGGCTGCTGGGTGCCAGTGTCGAGCGGAAGCATAAGCAGCGCGCATCAGCGACACCCAGGGGCTAAGAGTGTGCACGCCTTGCCCAATCTCATGGATGGCAAAACTAGCGCTCCTGTCGCATCGTAGGCATGCACCAAGCATCCTTCAAAGCCTTCGCAAAGTACGTGCCGGCGCCCCATGCACTGCCTTTCCACCGGCCACAGTTTTGGCCAGCGCAAGCAGAGATCACTGCGGACGCTGACGTGCAGCGACGCGTGTGGACAGCGCCGGTGACGTGTAGCTCGCATCAAAGCTACAGCCCTTGCCGTAGGTCGCTTCCATGCCGATGCAGGCGCTGGCGATGCTGGCAGGTGTGGGCTTGGTGCCGGTGTTCACCCACTGCAGCAGCGCGTCCATCAGTGTGGGATAGGTGGGATCGCTGATAAAGCTATGGGTGCCATTCGTCGTGAAGGTCTGCACCAGACGGCCACCACTGCCGCCTTCATCCATCACCTCGCGGAAACGAGAATCGAGTTCCACAAACGCGGTCGGGTCGCTGATCCATTTGGTCGACAGCACCGGCACAGGAATCTTGCCGACCGGGTCGGTGTCGGTGGCGAACGTCTGGTAGGCGGCAGGGTTGGCCTTGTAGCGCAGCACGCCGGCGTTCAGGGCTGCATCGTCGGCAGAGCCGTTGTAGACGGCGCCTTCATTGCCAAAAGGGCTCTCGCCGCCGGTGCGCTTGGCGGAGATATCCTGAAAGTGCATGGTCGCCCAGTTCATGTGCGACTGGATGGCGCTCTCGGGAATCTTGATCACATTGACGATGGTCTGGATCTTGGCCTTCTGCTCGGGTGTGCGCTCGGCAGCGGGCTTGTTGAGCGCCAGGCATTCGTTCACACGCAGCGCTACATCCGCCTGCTTCATCGTGACATTGGCGGGCAGGCCGAGGTTGAGTGCGTAAGGCTGTTCGCTGGGGCGTGGATGGTTGCCGCACAAGTACTGGTAGACCACGCGCAGGTCGAGCCGGAAATCGTAGGAGCGTGTGCCCCCACCCAGCACGCCGCTGGTGAGCAGGACGCCATCGTAGGGACGCTCGCCCACGGTGTCTGCCGTGAACATCTCCGCGCCCTTGGCCGCCACGCCAGCGCCCCATGACTGGCCATGCAGGATGGTCTTGGTGGGGACTGCCACATGCTTGCGGAAGATGCCGCGCAGACGTTCCGTGTCTTCTGCGGCAGCGCGCACTTCGACACCGCCCTGGCGGTAGGAGGAACCCGCCCATGCGTAGCCGGATTTCACCATGATCGACCAGCGGGTCAGGTCTTCCATCGAACGCTCCAGATCGGGCGCGGCCAGATCGGGGCCTCCATGCGCATGCATCACCAGGATGCCGTTCCACTTTGCCGGCACGGCGATCATGTAGAACGCGCCCTTGGAGTCGCGGCCGGACAGGCATTTCGCGTCGGCGGGCACATCCGCAGGGCAGGTGGCCAGCACCGGCGCTGCCTCGTCGGACGTGGAGGGCCCTCGCAATACCAGGGAGCCGTCACCGCAGCCGCTGAGCGCGAGCAGCGCCAGCAGGGGCAGGCCGAGTTTGGGCAGATGTGATGTCATGGTTTGTCTCCTATCCAGTGTTTTTTATGGGTGCGGCTCTCCGCAAGGCTGGCGCACCAGCGCTTGGTTTTTGAGGGCTTCCCTATTCTTCGTCGGCTTGCGAAATATTTCAAAGATTTCTAAGATATCAACCGCATACTTTTTGAATATATGGAATTGCGTCATCTCCGGTATTTTCTTGCGGTGGCCGAATGCGGCCATATCACGCGTGCCGCAGAGCGCCTGGGCATCCAGCAGCCGCCGTTGTCGCAGCAGATTCAGGCGCTGGAGAACGAGCTGGGCAGTGCGCTGTTTCGCCGCCACCCCAAAGGCGTGGACCTGACCGATCTCGGTCATGCGTTGCGCGCAGAGGCTGAGCAACTGCTTGGCGACTTTCATGCGATGCAGCAGCGCATCGAGGCGTATGCGCGCGGTGAACGGGGCCATCTCCGTGTGGGCTTCACCAGTTCGGCTGCAGCCCATGCGTTCACCCCGGAAGTGCTGCGCACCTGCCGCAAGTCGCACCCCGACATCCTGCTGAGCGTCAGCGAGAACAACGCCGCTGAAATCACCGAAGCCGTCGCTGCACAGCGTCTGCATTGCGGCTTTTTGCGCGTTCCGGTGGCACACCCGGAGGGATTGGCGTTCGAGCCGCTGCTCCAGGAAGAAGCGCTGCTGGCCATTCCGGTGGACCACCGGCTGGCACGCAACAGCACCCAGCCCGTGATGCTCGATGAGCTCGATGGCGAAAAACTGGTGCTGGTGCGCAGGCCCGGTGCGCCGGGCCTGTATGCCAATCTGCTAGCACTGTGTGCACAACGCCAGGTTCATGTGGAAGTGGCGGCCGAGGTCGAACGCATGATGACCAATGTGAACCTGGTTGCAGCAGGCGTGGGCCTGTCCATTGTTCCGGCGTCGATCAAAGGATCGCATCGCCATGCCGTGGTGTATCGCTCGCTCGATCCGTCCCTCGATCTTTGGGCGCCGTTGACCTTGGTGTACCGGGCGCATGACTGCGATGGCCCGCTGGGAACGGTGATCGCGTTGGCAAAAAAGCTGGCCAAGCGCCATGCGGCCAAAGCCAGGTGAGCGCATGTCCGGATGGCCAGCGCTGACCCCGGCAAACGCCCCACGATGGTCGCGCAGGGCCATGCTGCTGAGCGGCTTGATGGGCGCATCGCTGGTGACCCCGGCGGCACGGGCCGCTGCCCCTGCAGCCCGGACAAGACCGGGCGCTGGTCTCAAGATTCTGGTCGCCTATCCACCCGGCGGTGTCAGCGACCTGGTAGCGCGCGCCTTGGCCAAAGCCATGGCCGATCCGCTCCAGGCACCAGTCATCGTCGAGAACCGGCCCGGCGCGAGCGGAACCTTGGCGCTGGAACTGCTGCAACGCCGTCCGCCCGATGGCCAAACGCTGGTCTTTACCGCCGCCGCTGCCGTGGGCCTGCTGCGCCATGCGGCCGCACGGCGTGCCACAACCTCAGCGGCTGCGGCGCCATTGCCGGTGCAGCCCGTGGCCGGTGTCATGCGCACGCCGCTGCTCCTGGTGGGCACCTCCGCGCTGGCCGCAACGGCTTTCGCCGACATGGTCGAAGCGGCGCGCAAGCACCCGGGCATGCTGCGCTGGGCGACGACAGGCGAAGGCACGACCGGGCACACCGTCTTGCAACGCGTGAGTCAGCTTGCGGGCGTGCGCATCACCCATGTGCCGTACAAGGGTGGCGGACAGCAATTGACCGATGCGCTCGGTGGCCATTTCGAGCTGCTGTCGACCAACGTCGCACCGAGCCAGCTCAGCGCCTTGCGCGAAGGGCGCCTCAAGGCCTTGGCGGTCGGCGCACCGCGCCGCCTGCCGGTACTCCCCGAGGTGCCGACCCTCGCGGAGCTGGGTTACCCATCCGCGAATCTGGATTCCCTGTTCGGGCTCTTCGCCCCAACGGGTACCCCCGCCCAGGTGGTGCTGCGTCTGCACACATTGACCGCGCAAGCGCTTCGCTCGCCCTCCATTCGCCAGAGCCTGCTCGATGCCAACAACCAGCCCTACGAGGGCTCTGCGCAGGACTTTGCACGGCAGGTGGAACACGAAACCGATCGTTGACCCACGCAGCTTTGCATCCAGTTCCAAGGGCTGGGTCCAGGGCGGCGACGCATCCGGATCCGCCGAGTTGCGCACCCGATCCGCATCGAAGATCCCCGCTCCGTTTCCGCAGGCGCATCTGTAAGAAAGGTGTGCTTTTACAACAAACTTCCGCCCTTTCCCATCTGCGTTTTCCCCAGGTCGGCACAAATTAGAACGAGTGTGCTTTTTTTGCTGAAATTCAGCGCTTACCCTGTCGACACAGCCTGCCCAGCTTCCTATGCTCTGTCTTCGAGACAAGCCAGATTGGACGATCGTTCAAACAGCAACCCAAGGAGACAAAGCAATGAAACAAGCCAAGAAATGGATGTGGCTGGCGGCCACCGCCTTGCTCGCAAGCAGCGCTTATGCACAGAAGGCGGGCGACTGGGTGTTAGGAGCCGGGGCGCTCAACTATTCGCCTCAGGACAAGAGCAAGCCACTGACCTTTGTCGAGCCCTTTGAGCGGCAGATCCCGGGCTCGGGCGCTGACCTCAAGAGCGCCACCACCCTGGGCCTGAACGTGCACTACTTCCTGACCGACAACTGGGCGGTCGAAGGCGTGCTGGGCATTCCACCGCGTCTCAAGCTCAACGGTGCCGGCACGCTGGAGCCCATTGGTGAGCTGGGCAATGCGCGCCTCTATGCACCTTCGCTGCTGGGCAAGTATTTCTTCGGCAATGCCGATGACAAGTTCCGCGTCTCACTGGGTCTGGGTGTTACCTACTCGCAGTTCCGCAGCGTGCGCCTCAGCAGCGGCTTGCAAAATACGCTGGGCAGCGTCATCGGCGCGCCTCCAGGCGTTGCCAAGACCACCGCCAAGATCGACAGCCAATGGGCACCGGTCTTCAACATCGGCGCCAACTACGCGATTGACAAGAACTGGGGTATCACCTTCTCGGTGTCCTATGTGCCGATGAAGACCGACGCCAAGCTGACGACCACGGTCAACGGCAACAAGGTGGCGGTCTCGCAGACCCGCCTGACCCTGGATCCGATCATTCCGTTCCTGTACGTCACCTACAAGTTCTGATCAACAAGGGTTCTGCAGAGGATCCCAGTGAGGAGAAGCCCGCAGCGCCTGCGCTGCGCCCAACAAGTGGCCTGCATTCGACGAACGCCACAGCATGCGGTGGCTCCAAGCCATCTTTTGCCCCCTGCTCCTGGAGCAGGGTTTTTTTTGCCCGCGCGGGGCACCCTTGGCATCTGCGCCTCCTCGGCCCACAATGGCGCAGGCAGACCCGCCTGAAACCCCTTTTTGAAGACCTTATGCCGGCCAAGAAAATACTGATGATCTGTGGTGACTACTGCGAGGACTACGAGACCATGGTGCCCTTCCAGACCTTGCTGGCCGTGGGCCACCAGGTGCATGCGGTCTGCCCGGACAAGAAAGCCGGTGACCACATCAAGACGGCGATCCATGACTTTGAAGGCGCGCAGACCTATAGCGAAAAGCCTGGCCACAACTTCACGTTGAATGCGAGCTTTGCCGACATCAAGGCCGAAGACTATGACGCGTTGGTGATCCCTGGCGGACGCGGCCCCGAGTACCTGCGCAACAACGAGGCGGTGCTGGCCGCCGTGCGCCATTTCTTCACGGCCAACAAGCCGGTCGCCGCCGTCTGCCATGGTGCGCAGCTGCTGGCGGGCGCCGGCGTGCTCAAAGGCCGTACCTGCTCGGCCTACCCCGCTTGCAAGGCCGAGGTGGTGCTGGCCGGTGGCACCTATGCCGATATCGCGGTGGACCAGGCCCATACCGACGGCAACCTGGTGAGCGCCCCCGCCTGGCCTGCCCACCCGCAGTGGCTGGCGCAGTTTCTTGAGCTGCTGGGCACCCGCATCCAGCACAGCTGAACGGTCGCTGCGGTGGCAAGTGCTGGGCCGCCTGCAAGCCCTTGCCATCGCTGCTACCATCGCAGCCCCATGACCGCAGACAGCTACAGCCACCACCTCGCCACCGGCCAGCAATTCGTTGCCGATGCGCAAAAGATTGCCACCACCGATTTCGCTGCCGCCCGCGCGCTGTGGCAGCAGGCGGGCCAGGCCTTTTACCGCGCCCACCAGGCCGACCGCAACCAGCCCGAGGCCGCCATGCGCCTGGCCCAGGCCTGGATGGCCGAGGCCCATGCGCTGCAGAAGGAAGGCTCGCCCAATGCCACGGTGATGTGGCAAAACGCAGCCGCCCAGAATGAGCTGGCCTTTGACCTGGACCCGCGCAATGCCCGCATCGCGATGGCCGCTGCCAGCTGCCACCACTTCGCGGGCGATGCCGAAGCCGCCCAGGCCTGGATGCAGACCGGCCAGCACCTGGCATCGGGCGGCGACCAGGCTCCAGAAGCTGCGGATCCGACAGCCGACTGAGCCGCTCCATATAGCGAATGGCGTCTTTGGTTATTCGATAATATTATTTTTTAATCTGAGCGATCGAACGTAGCATGTGGGCCCGTCTACTTGTTCCCGACTGCCTTCCATGCTCAAGCGCCATTTCACCCTCGCCGCCCTGCTGGCGGTTTCTGCCGCCTTTGCCGCCCCCGCCTTCGCGCAGGACAAGCCCATCAAGCTGGGCGTGACGGCCGGCCCGCATGCGCAGATTGCCGAAGCGGTGAAACAAGCAGCCGCCAAAGAGGGCCTCACGGTCCAGGTGATCGAGTTCAGCGATTTCATCCAGCCCAATGCCGCCCTGGTGGCCGGTGATCTGGATGCCAATGCCTACCAGCACCACCCCTATCTGGAGCAGCAGGTCAAGGACCGCGGCTACAAGCTGGTGCCTGCCGCCAACACCGTGGTGCTGCCGATTGCGCTGTACTCCAAGAAGGTGAAATCGCTGGGCGACCTGCCGCAGGGCGCGCAGATCGGTCTGCCCAATGACCCCACCAATGGCGGCCGCGCGCTGCTGCTGCTGCAAGAGCATGGCCTGATCAAGCTGCGCGCGTCGGCCGGCATCAAGGCCACGCCGCTGGATGTGGTCG
This sequence comes from Comamonas sp. B21-038, assembly GCF_022387135.1. Taxonomy (GTDB): domain Bacteria; phylum Pseudomonadota; class Gammaproteobacteria; order Burkholderiales; family Burkholderiaceae_C; genus Comamonas; species Comamonas sediminis. Next base: position 4,836,978 of record NZ_CP092462.1, on the reverse strand, counting down.
ACAACCCCAAGAAGCTGCGCCTGCGCGAGTTGGATGCCGCCCAGCTGGTGCATGCGCTCAATGACCTGGATGCCGCCGTCATCAACACCAGCTATGCGATTGCCGCCAAGCTCAACCCCACCAAGGACGCCATTGCGCGCGAGTCGGCCAAGTCGCCCTACACCAACCTGATTGCCGTGCGCCAGGACGACAAGGACAAGCCCTGGGTGGCACGCCTGGTCAAGGCTTACCATTCGGACGAGGTGCGCCAGTTCATCGACAAGGAATTCCAGGGCTCCATCGTCCCCGCGTTCTGACAGGGGCTGACACGGCCCGCCACACCCATTCGACGCCAGCGGCGCGCAAACTGGCGCGCCTTTTTCATCACCCTTTGACCAAGCCAGCCCATGAGTGGACAGATCACCCTTAGCCGAGAAGGCCATGTCGCCATCTTGTTGATCGACAACGTGGCCAAACGCAACGCGATCAGCCACCAGATGTGGATCAGCCTGGCCGAGCAGCTCGATGTGCTGGTGCAGGACAGCGATCTGCGCTGCATCGTGCTGCGCGGCGCAGGCACCCAGGCCTTTGGCAGCGGCGCCGATATCGATGAGTTCGAATCGCTGCGCTCGTCCAAGGAAAAAGGCATGGCGTTTGCCGAGCAGGCACACCGGGCCATGGCCCTGCTGCGCCACTGCCCCATCCCCACGCTGGCCGCCATCCGTGGCGCCTGCGTTGGCGGTGGCCTGGAGCTGGCGGCCTGCTGCGATCTGCGCCTGGCCAGTGACGATGCCCGCTTTGGCATCCCCATTGGCCGCCTCGGCGGTGTGCTGGCCTACCCGGAACTCGAAGCGCTGGTGCATGTCGCGGGCCCGCAGGTGGCGCTGGAGCTGCTGCTCGAAGGCCGCCTGCTCGATGCGCAGGAGGCCTGTGCCAAAGGCCTGGTCACCCGCGTGGTGCCGCTGGCCGACTGGGACGAGGAGCTGGCCCAGACCATTGCGCGCATCAGCGGCCTGGCGCCGCTGTCGGCGCGCTGGCACAAGAAATTCATCGCCCGGCTGCAAAGCGGTACGCCGTTGACGGATGCCGACCAGCAAGAGGGCTACGCCTGCTTTGACACGCAGGACTTCATCGAAGGCTACCGCGCCTTTTTGGACAAGCGCAAGCCGGTATTCACAGGAAAGTAAGAGCGTTCATGCAGCCATCCCCTTCCCCGCGCACAGGCCCGCTGTCGGGCCTCGTCGTTGTTGAGTTAACCAATGTCATGGCAGGTCCCGTCGGCGGCTTGCTGCTGGCCGACATGGGCGCCGAGGTGGTCAAGGTCGAGCGCCTGCCCGGCGGCGACGACACGCGCCGCGCGATCCCGCCGGAGATCCAGGGCGAGTCCGCCACCTTCATGATCGTCAACCGCAACAAGCGCGGTATCGCCGTCGATCTCAAGCACCCCGACGGCCTGCAGGTGGTGCGCCGCCTCATCGACAAGGCCGATGTGGTGATCGAGAACTTCCGCCCCGGCACGATGGAAAAACTCGGGCTGGGCTATGACGTGCTGCGTGCCAGCAACCCCGCGCTGATCTACTGCAAGATCACCGGCTTTGGCCTCAACGGGCCCTATGCCAAGCGCGCCGGCTACGACCTGATTGCGCAGGGCATGTCCGGCATCATGAGCCTGACCGGCGAAGGCCCGGGCCGCCCGCCCGTCAAGGTCGGCGTGCCGATCGGTGATGTGACCGCCGGCATCCTGGCCTCGACCGGCGTGCTGGCCGCCTACATCGAGCGGCTGCGCACCGGCGAAGGCCAGTATGTCGACACCTCGCTGTATGAGGCCTCGCTGGTCCACACCTACTGGCAGGTGGCGATGGCCTTTGCCACCGGCGAGTCCGCTGGCCCCATGGGCTCGGCCCACCCGGTGGCCGCGCCCTACCAGGCGATACCGACGCAGGACGGCTGGATCAACATCGGCGCGGTGAGCCAGGCCACCTGGGTCGGCATGACCCGCGTGCTGCAGCTGGAGCACCTGCTCGAAGACGAGCGATTTGCCAGCAACCGCGAACGCATGGCCAACCGCGATCTGCTGATCGCCATCATTTCGGAGGCCATGCGCAGCAACACGACCGACTACTGGGTCGAGAAGTTCGAGCAGGCCGGTGTGCCTGCCGGTCCGGTGCGCAAGATCAAGGACATGCTGGAAGACCCGCAAACGCTGGCGCGCGACATGGTGATCGAGGTCGACCACCCGGTGGCCGGCCCGGTCCAGGCGCTGGGCCTGCCGATCAAGTTCTCGCACGGCAATGGCGTGACCCGGCGCGGCGCACCGCAGTATGGCGAACACACCGCCGAGGTGCTGCAGGAGCTGGGCTACAGCAGCGACGATATCGCTGCGCTGGCCGCCAGCCAGGCGGTGCAGTTGCACGGGCGCTAGGGCGCCGTGAACGATGCGCGGTAAGCGGTTGGCGACACGCCCATGCTGCGCCTGAACTGGTCACGCAGCACCTGCACGCTGCGGTAGCCTGCCTGGTCTGCAATCTGCTCCACGCGCAGGCTGCTGCTCTCCAGCAAGCGCCGCACTTCCTCGATCCGCGCCTGCGCCAACCAGGCGCTCGGCGCCATGCCGGTGCCGGCCGTGAAACGGCGCAGGAAGGTGCGCCGGCTCATGGCCAAGACCTCGGCCATCGCAGCCACCGTCCAGTCCCGCCGCAGATCCGCGCGCACCTGGTCCAGCAACTGCGCCAGCTTGCCCGATGCATCCTTCACCAGCGGCTGCTCGATGAACTGCGCCTGGCCACCGCTGCGGTGCGCGGCCACCACCAGGCGCCGCGCCACACTGTTGGCTGCCTTCACGCCAAAATCGCGCCGCACCAGATGCAGCATCAGGTCGATGCCCGCTGCGCTGCCCGCCGAGGTGAACAAGCGCTCTTCCTCCACATACAGCACCTGGGCATCCACAGCGATCGAGGGGTAACGCTGCGCCAGCGCGGGCGCATACCGCCAGTGGGTGGCTGCACGGCGCCCATCCAGCAGCCCGGTGGCAGCCAGCACAAAAGCCCCGGAGCATATCGAGGCCAAGGTGGCGCCGCGCTGCCAGGCACGCCTCAGCGCTTGCTGCAATGCCAGGGGCACCGGCTCGTCGATGCCTCTCCAGCCCGGCACCACGATCAGGTCCGCCTGCTCCATCAGCGCCAGGTCGGCACCGGCCTGGACGGACAGGCCGCCTTGTGCCCGCAGCGGGCCGGGCTCCACCGCCACGCTTGCAAAGCGGTACCAGCCCGCGCCCAGCTCGGGGCGCTCCAGGCCAAACACCTCGGCCACGATGGAGAACTCGAAGGTACATAGACCGTGGTAGACAGGCGCTACCACCAGCGGCCCGCGCAAGGATGCAGACATTGGCGCAAATCCTTCCATTTATGTCTTTTGCGCCAATTGTAGACAGGGGCGCCGGTCCGCAAAATCGCTGCCATGTCTACCAGGAGTTCTTCATGAGCAGCTATGTCAGCCAGATTCCCGCCGCCGCCAGTGCCGATGCCGTGGCGCATTTCTCCCGTTCTTTCACGTTCGAGACCGACTGCTGGGATGTGCACGCTGCCCTGCAGCAGGGGGGCCCCGATTTCGTGCTGCTGGATGTGCGCAGTGCCGAACTGTATGCACGGGGCCATGTCCCCGGCGCCCTGCATCTGCCGCACGGCAAGATCATCGAGAGCAAGCTGGCCGCCTGGCCCGCCGGTACCCTGTTCGTCACCTACTGTGCCGGCCCCCACTGCAATGGGGCGGCCCGGGGCGCCTTGCGTCTGGCGCAGCTGGGCCGGCCCGTCAAGCTCATGGCGGGCGGCATCACCGGTTGGCTGGACGAAGGGTTTGCGCTAGCCACCGCCGCCTGACCGCGTGCCGCAAGAAAGGGGAGGCATCACATGCCGCCTCCTGCAAGCGTCTTCCCGCGTCAAGACCTCAGCGGGGGCGCCAAACGGCCTTCAACTGCGCCGTCGTGTGCAGCATGGCCTGCGGGCCGGCCACACCCAGCAGGTACCAGACCTGCGGATCCAGGAACACCACCCTGCCCTGCTGGCCGGCGGCGCTGTTGCGGATGGCGTCGTTGTTGAACAGCTCGGTGCTGGCCACCACGGGCTTGCCATCGCGCCCGGTGGTGCTGCCGGTGCCGGCATTGCGGTCGATCACGTAGAGCCAGGCGGGGTTGAGCTGGCTGATGTCCTCCATCTTCATCGGCACGCCGCGCGGCTTGCTGGCATCGGCCGGCAAGGCCGGCTTGACGCCCAGCACATCGTGCAGCAGACCAAAGCGTGCGCCGGGAGGCTGGGCATTGATCATCGTGCTGATGGCCAGCACCAGGAGGCCTGGCGCTTGCTGCTGGGCCAGCGCGCGGGTGCTCTCCACCTCGCTGCGCACGCGCTGCATCAGCTGCTCGCCCTGGGCCTGCTTGCCCCACAGCGATGCCAACGCCACCACATTGCGCTGCATATCGGCCAGCAGCTGCTGGTTGTTGACGCTCAGGTCCAGCGTGGGCGCGATCTTGCTCAGGATGTCGTACTTGCCGGCGCTGCGGCCCGCCACAACGATCAGGTCCGGCCGGATCTGGCTCAGCGCGTCAAAATCGGGCTCGAACAAGGTGCCGGCTGGCAGGTAGCGCGCATCGGCATAGGCCTGCATATAGCCGGGGAAGTTGGCCTTGGCCAAGGCCGTCACCGGCAGGTTCAACGCCTGCATCGTGTCCAGCGATGCCAGGTCATACACCACCACGCGTTGAGGCGCCAGGGGCACCACCGTGCTGCCCTTGGCGTGCTGCACGGTGATGGTTGCCGGAGCTTTGGGGCTGGGGGCTTGCGCAAAGGCCGCCGGGGCAGCAAACAGCGACGTGGCGAGGGCGGCAGCAGCGCTGGCGCGCCAGCAGGCCGAGGTCAATGGCGGGGTCATGTCTTTCTCCAAGGGATGCGAATCAAAGCGATAGCCGCAGCGCCCGCCGCAATGCGGGTCGCCGCGCGGCGGGTTTAGAACTTGAGGTTCATGCCCACCCAGTAACGGCGCCCGTCCTGCACGGTGGCGTAGTCTTCGTAGTACACATCCTTGTCGAACAGGTTGTAGATGCCGGCGAAGAAGGTGGTGTTCTTGTTGTAGTGGAACGAGCCGCCCACATCGAACATGGCGTAGCTGCCAGCGACCCAGGTGCGGGCCGAGCGGCCGCCGGTCGGCTGGCTCTCCTTGCCTCGGTAGGACAGCTTGGTCCAGCCGTTCCAGCGGTCAGACGGCTTCCAGTCCAGTGCGACATTAAGCATATGGCGCGGCAGCTGCGACAGCGGCTGGCCGGCAAACTCGCCGCTCTTTTGCTCGGACTTGGTGAAGGTGTAGCTGGAGTTCAGGTCCAGGCTGCGCGCCAGCGGCATGGTCAGCGTAGCCTCGATGCCGCGCGTCACTGCCTTGTCGATATTGATATTGGTCGTAGGCGTGTTGCCGGACGAATTCAACGGGCCACACTCGGGGCAGGCAATGCGGGTGATCTTGTCGCGGAAGTCGTTGTCAAACACGGTCAGGCCTGCCGACAGACCGGCACCATCGTTGTAGAGCACGCCCACTTCCTTGGACAGCGATTTCTCCGGCTTCAGATCCGGGTTGCCATAGATATTGCCGCCCCGGCTGGCCTGGCCCCAATCGCCCAGCGTCTGGCGCAGCGAGGGTGCGCGGAAACCGGTGGAGACACCGCCCTTGACTGTCCAGCGCGGGTTCAGGTTCCACACGCCATAGAGGCGCGGGCTCCATTGCGATCCGCCCTTGCTGTCGTCGTCAAAGCGCAGGCCGCTGGTCAGCGCAAAGTCCTCGCGCAGGCGCCATTCGTCTTCGGCAAACCAGGCGTACTGGGTGCGGTCGGCCGTGGTGCGGTTGCTGCCGGGCAAGGTGTTGGTCGTGGTGTCGGTCAGATCTTGCTTGTTGTAGTACAGGCCAGTGCTGACGATGTGCGCGTCGCCCACCGGTATCACCCAGCTGGTGTTGGCCACCGTGTTCTTGATGGTCATCTCACGCGAGATGTTGCGGGTCTTCTCATGCTGCACATAGGTATCGGACGAGGCCCAGCCCCAGCGGCCCTTGTGCTGCAACGAATAGTTCTCGCGCTCGAACCTGCGGTCGGACAGCGCACCCGTCTCCAGCAAGGTCTTGCCGGGGGTGGAGATGAAGTGCTGCTTGGCCGCGCCCAGTTCGGCAATGATGTCGTGGTCCTTGCTCGGCGTCAGCGCAATGCGGGCGTTGAGCGCCTGGGTATCGCTGTCGTTGTAGCCCTGGTAGATGCGGTCTTCATCGCGCTTGCTGTAGTTGCCGTAGAGGCTGATGCCCAGCATCTCTTCCTTGATCGGGCCCGAGAGGTAGAAGTTGCTCTGGTAGGCATTGCCGGATTCGGAGCGCTCTTGCAAGGTGGCATCGGCACGCAGCGAGCCATGCCACTGCTTGGCCACCTTGCGCGTGATGATGTTGACCACGCCGCCCATCGCATCCGATCCGTAGAGCGAGGACATGGGCCCGCGCACCACCTCGATGCGTTCGATGGCTTCGAGCGGCGGCACCCAGCTTTGGTCGGTGCCCGTCGAGCCATTGGTCTGCGTCTCGCGCGTGCTCATGCGTTTGCCGTCCACCAGGATCAAGGTGTAGTTGGCGCCCATGCCGCGCAGGCTGATGTCGTTGGAGTTGTTGTCCGACGGGGTCATGATGACGCCCGGCACATCGCGCAAGGCATCGTGCAGGTTGCTGTAGGCGCCCTGCTCCAGCTTCTCACGCGGGATCACGGTGATCGAGGCCGGTGCCTGGGTCACCTCCTGCTCAAAGCCCGCCGCTGTCACCACTACGGTGCCCAGTGTTTTGTCGCTGGCAACCTGCTCGGCAGCATCGGTGGCATCAGCGGCCTGCGCTGCTGCTGCGCCATTTACCAGCATGCCGGCCACCACACCGGCGATGGCGCGCAGTGCATGGCGCTGGGGTGCCGATGGCAGCCGGTGGAAATCAAGACGCAGAGGCCGTGCTGACGCGCGACCTGCTGCCAACGAGGCAGAGGAGGACATGAAAATACTCGGTGTTCAGGTGACAACAGCCACGCCTCAGGCGCCCGCAGATGGTGGCCATCGGCAGGTGCTGGCGGCGGGCCAGCGATGCTTCGCTTGTTGTGCAGGTCTGCGGTCACGGCGCTTGTCAGGGCACCGTCCCGAGGAGGCATGGCCGCCCCATGCAAGCATGGGCAGCAAGGGGGAACGCAAGACGTTTATATGCGAATAGTTCTCATTATAGAGATTGATGAAGAATCGTTACGAAATGCCATGTAGCGATTTTGTAAAGTTCGTCCTACAGCGCGCATGCGGCAACCGCTTCTCACGCTGCGCAAACCAAGCCTGGAGCCGCTCCTGGCCGGAGGCGCGCCGTCACACGCAGACCTCCAGCGATGGCCAGGACACTACAGATCAAAAACCGACGGTGACCTTGGCCCAGTAACGGCGGCCGTCATACACCGCGTCGTAAGTGGCGCTGTCCACGCGCTTGTCGAACAGGTTGTAGATGCCGGTGCTGAAGCGCACATCCTTGCTGTAGGCATAGTTCAAGCCCAGGTCCATGAAGGTGAACGACGGCGTGCCCTTGGCCATCGAGGTGCGGCTCAGGTAGTCCGAGCTCTTGCCCCGGAAGTTGACCCGGCTCCAGACACCCAGCTTGTCCGTGCCCTGCCAGTCCAATGTGGCGTTGAGCATGTGCTTGGGCATCTTGTTGAGCGGCTGGCCGGCAAAGTTGCCGCTCTTTTGCTCCGAGCGGGTGAAGGTGTAGTTGGCCGCCAGGCGCAAGGCTTCGCTGGCCTTCCAGGTGGCGGTCGCTTCCACACCGCGCATATTGGCTTCATCCACATTGGTGCGGTCGCTGATGAACTTGTAGGGCGTGCCCAGTACCGTGCAGTTGCCGGTGACGATGGCGCGGCCCGCGCCCTCGGTGTCCTCACAGCTGCGCACCTCGGTGATCTTGTCCTTGAAATCGGTGTTGAACAAGGTCAGACTGCCGGTGAAATCGCGGCGGTTGTCCCAGATCACGCCCAGCTCCTGGCTGGTGCTTTTCTCGGGTTTGAGGTTGGGGTTGCCTCGGATGATGGCCGGGTCGCCACCGCCGCCGGTGATCTGGCCCCAATCGGCCACCGCAGCGCGCAGGCTGGGCGATTTGAAGCCGGTCGAGATACCGCCCTTGACGCTCCACTCCGGCGTTGCGTGCCAGACGCCGTAGACGCGCGGCGTCCAGTCGGTGCCGTAGTTCTGGTCATGGTTCATGCGCAGGCCGGTGGTCAGCGCAATCGCATCGGTCACCCGCCATTCGTTCTCGGCAAACAGCGCCCACTGGTAGCGCTTGAGCGTGTTGATGGGGTTGTCCACCTTCATCTGGTTGCCGTTGTCCGTCAGCTTTTCATGTTTGTAGCTCAGGCCCACGGTGGTCAGGTTGCGCTCACCGATCGGCATCACCATCTGGCTGTTGAACTCGGTGTTCTTCAGCTTCATCTCGCGGCCAGGGTTGTCGATCTCCTCGTGCTGCAGGTAGGTCGTCGAGGTGCCAAAGCCCCAGCGCCCGGTGTGCGAAATCGCGAAGTGGTTGCGGGAGTAGTCCGAGAAGCTGGAGCTGCGGCTCGCGCTCTTGCCTGCCGTTGCATAGCGGTCCTGCAGGGTGCGGCCCACTTCCAGCGCCAGGTCGTGGTCCTTGTTGGGGGTCAGGGTCAGCTTGGCGGTGCCCGAGCTGCTGTCCTGCTCATTGAAGCCGCCGACAAACTTGTCTTCGAGGCGGCGCGATTTCTGGCCGTAGATCTGCAGGCCCAGCACATCGCTCTTGATGGGGCCGGCCAGGTAGAAGTTGCTCTGGTAGATATCGCCCGAGGCGGAGGATCCCTGCTGCGTGGTCTCGGCGCTCAAGGTACCCGTCCACTGCTTGGCCACCTTGCGCGTGATGATGTTGACCACGCCCCCCATTGCGTCCGATCCGTAGAGCGACGACATCGGACCGCGCACCACCTCGATGCGCTCAATCGCGCTGAGCGGCGGCAGCCAGCCTTGCTCGATGCCGGCGCCATCGCTGTTGGGCCGGGTCTCGCGCGAGTTCTGCGGCTTGCCGTCCACCAGAATCATCGTGTAGCTCGATGCCATGCCCCGGATGCTGATGTCGCTGGAGCTGCCGCCACCGGTGATGACCACGCCGGGCACATCGCGCAGCGCATCGGTCACATCGCGGTAGGCCTTTTTCTCCAGCTCCTGGCGCGGGATCACGGTGATCGAGGCCGGTGCATCTTCTACCGCCTGCTCAAAGCCCGAGGCCGTCACCACGACGGTGGACAAGGTCTTGTCGGCCTCCGCTTCGGTCTGCGCCAGCGCAGGGCCGGCACCCAGCAGCGCGGCGGCCACCAGGGCCGTAGCGCGCAACGCATGGGGCACGGCACGGTGCGGCGATGGACCGGCATGCAACAGCGAAACAGGGCGGGCAGCACAGGCGGCAGCGAAAGGGCGGGGGGTCATGGAACAGGCTCCAGGTCAGATCAAACGGATGGCGCATGGCTGCGCCCGCCTGGCCGCTCATGGCGATCAGGCACAGCGCAGGCCCAGGGCCGGCGGTTATTCGCGGGGTTTGGAGGTGTCAGTCACGGCGCGGCAGGCAGCAAAGGGGTGCTGCTGGGCCGTCCTGGCGAGCATGCCGTGCTGTGCGGCATGGAGATGGCGGGGAGCCACCTTGGCTGGGCAACGAAAAAATCCGGGGACCATCAACAAATGCGAATGCTTCTTATTATACCCATTGATAAAGAAGTGTTGACTAATGTGAAGCAGGGATAAAGCACTTTGGATACATCTCTGTGGCGCATAGGCCTCAGCTGGCTATGCAGAACCACCGCCCAGGTGGTTCACCAGCCACCCCAGCCAGAACAGCGCAAAGCCGATCAGCCCCCCCACCAAGGTGCCGTTGATGCGGATGTACTGCAGATCGCGGCCAATGTTCCATTCGATCAGCTCGCCCAGTTCACGCGCATCCCAGCGCTTGACGGTATCGGCAATATGGGTGCCGAAGAACTGCGAAATCTCCGGCGCCAGCTCCTGCACCCACAGCTCCATGCGGGTATTGAGCGAACTGCGCAGCGCCTGGTCGGCTGCCAGCGACTTGCCCAGCCACAGGCCCATGCCCCGCACATTGCGCGCCATCGCCGAATGCTCGTTGGCCAGATCGGCCTGCAGGCTGGCGCGCAGGCTTTGCCACAGCTCCTGCACATACTCGCCCACGGCAGGGTCGTGCTGCAGGTAGCGGCGCACTTCCTCGCCCTTGGCATGCCAGGCGGGGTCCTGGGCCAGGCGCTCCACCCACTCCTGCATGGTCTGGTCAAACTTGGCGCGCAGCACATGGCTGGGGTTGTCGGCAATCGCATCGAGCAGGTGCTCCAAGCTGCTGGCGATCATCGCCGAGCCCTTGTCGCTGAGCCAGCCGGTGGGCAGCATTTTTTCTTTCAGCGGGTGCTCGGTCTTGAGCCAGTGCGCAATGGTCTGCGCAATCAAGGTGCGGGTTTCGGCCTCGTGCAGCAGCTCGACCAGCTTGTCCAGCGCCTGCGCCAGCAGCACCTGGTGGCGGCCGTTGTGCGTCAGCACGGTCAGCACCTTGGACAGCGACTGTGACAGGTCGATCTGGCCCAGCAAGGTGCGCAGCGCCAGCTTGATGAAGCGCTCCACCTGCGCATCCTGCACGGTGGCCAGCGCAGCTGCCGCCAGGCGCGCCACCTGGTGGCCCAGCAGCTCGGCATTGGCCGGCGCCTTGAGCCACTGCGCCAGCTTGTCCGCCGGCTGGTGCGTGCGCACCAGCTGCACCAGCGAGTCGCCATCGAGAAATCGCTCGCGCACAAAGACGGCCAGGTTCTCGCCGATGCGGTCCTTGTTGCGCGGGATGATGGCCGTGTGCCGCGAGATCCACGGAATCGGGATGTGCTTGAACAGCGCCGCCACCGCAAACCAGTCGGCCAGCGCGCCGACCATGCCCGCCTCGGTCATCGCCCGCAGGCAGCGCAGCGCCAGCTGCCAGTGGTGCGATTGCGCAAACGGCTGGCCCAGGCACCAGCTGGCCAGCACAAACATGCAGGCCACGGCCAGCAGCAGCAGCAAGGGGGTGAGCTTGGCGCGGCGCAGCAGACGCTGCTGCGCATCGGTCAGTAGCAAGGGCATGGCGACCACTGTAGCGGCAAGCAGCAGAGCTTGCCAAGTCAGCCAACGGCGCGGTTTGCCATTCCCGGACGCGATGCCCGCAAAAGTGTGGACAATGGCGGCCTGTGCGGCACAGCGCCGCGTTCTCTACTGCACCTGACCATGACCGATACCACTGCCCGCCCCGAACTGCCCGACCACCTGTCCATCGACCCCAAGAGCCCGCATTTTGTGCGCGAGGTCTTCAACCACGACATCGGCATCCGCTTCAACGGCACCGAGCGCGTGGATGTCGAGGAATACTGCGTGAGCGAAGGCTGGGTCAAGGTGCCCGCCGGCAAAACCGTGGACCGCAAGGGCAAGCCTTTGCTGATCAAGCTCAAGGGCAAGGTCGAGGCCTATTACAAGGACTGAGTCCTGGCCTGATCACCTCCGCCGCGCTGCGCTGAAGCGGCCCGGTAAAACGAAAACCCGACCCAGGCTGGCCTTGCAAGGCGAGCATGGCTCGGGTTTTTTGCCTGCGGCGGCCGGTGCCGCACGCGCCTCAGCGCTTCAGAGGCATGCGATCAGGCCAGCGCTTCAGCAGGGCCAAAGAACTCATAGCGCACCTGGGCATCGGGCACGCCGAGCTTGCGCAGCGAGGCCTTGACCGAACGCATAAAGGGCTTGGGGCCCAGAAAGTACACATCGGCATCGCGCGAGGCCGGCAGCCACTGGCCCAGCAGGTCCTCGGTCAGACGGCCCTGGGCAGCGACCGCCTCGCCGTCGGCCACCTCCTCGTACACATAGCGCGGCTGCAGTTGGCTGTGCGCCTGCGCCAGCGCATCGATCTGCGGGCGGAAGGCATGCACGGCACGGCCCCGGGCGCAGTGGATAAAGGTGACCGGGCGGTCGGTCTGCAGCGCGGCTTCGAGCATCGGCAACGTGGGGGTGATGCCAACGCCGCCGCTGATCAGTACCAGCGGGCGCTCCCCCGCCTGCAAGGTGAAATGGCCGGCCGGCGCAAACAGCTCCAGGGTGTCGCCCACTGGCAGATCATGCAGGTAGTTGGAGACCTTGCCGCCGGGCTCGCGCTTGACGCTGATGCGGTAGCTGCGGCCATTGCTGGGCGCGGACAGCGAGTAGTTGCGGCGCTGCTCGGTGCCACCCACGATGGCGCGCAGGCCGATGTACTGGCCCGGCTGGTGGGCAATCACGGCCTTGCCGTCCACCGGCTCCAGATAGAAGGAGCTGATCTCGGCGCTCTCGGCCACCTTCTGCACCAGCTTGAAGGTACGGGCACCGCGCCAGCCGCCTTCGGCATGGGCGATGTCGTCATAGGCCTTGGCCTCGGCAGCGATCAGGATGTCGGCCAGCTGGGTGTAGGCAGCGGCCCAGGCATCGATCACCGCATCGGTGGCAATCTCGGCGCCCAGTACCTCGCGTATCGCGCGCAGCAGGCAGTTGCCCACGATCTGGTACTGGTCGGGCTGCACCTGCAGCGCCACATGCTTGTTGATGATCTGCGCGGGCAGGTCGCCCAGGTTCTCCAGCCTGTCGATGTGCTTGGCGTACATCAGCACGCTGTGGGCCAGCGCGCGGGGCTGGGCGCCGCTTTGCTGGTGGGCCTGGTTGAACAGCGGGCGCACCTCGGGGTACTCGCTCAGCATCATCTGGTAGAAGTGCGCGGTCAGCGCCTCACCGCCGGTCTCCAGCAGGGGGACGGTGGCCTGGATGATCTGTTTTTGGCTATCGCTCAGCATCTAACTCTCCTTGCATGTGGTTGTTCTTGGTAGTGCATGCATCGTGCCAACACCAGGTTTGTGGAATATCAATACCTTGCACAATGCATGCAGTCATACTGACCACTGGTAAATGCTGTGTTTTTGACACCCCGAGTCGTTTTGACATCCTCCAAAATCCTCCACGCGGTGATTCCGCTGGTCGCCGATCTGGCCCAGGAACTGCCCGAGCGCGAGCGCCTTCGCCGCCTGCTTGCCGCGTTGCGCACCCTGCTGCCCGCCGATGCGGTGGCGCTGCTGCGCCTCAACGGCGAATGGCTGGAGCCGGTGGCCATCGATGGCCTGGTGCCCGATACCCTGGGCCGGCGCTTCAAGGTGGCCGAGCACCCACGCCTGGCCCAGCTGCTGGCCGCCGGCCAGGCGATGCGCTTTGCACCCGACAGCCCCCTGCCCGACCCCTATGACGGCCTGATCACCACCCCGGGCGAGCTGCATGTGCATGACTGCATGGGCTGCGTGCTGCAGACCGGCGGCCTGGCCTGGGGCCTGTTGACCCTGGATGCGCTGGAGCCCGACCGCTTTGCCGGTGACAATGCGCTCGAGCTGCTGCAGGCCTTCAGCAACCTGGCCGCTGCCACCGTGGCCACGGCCGAGCGGGTGCAGCAGCTGTCCCAGGCCGCGCGCAGCGCCGCTGCGCCGGCACCGCGCAGCCCGGGCGCGGACCGCAGCCGCCAGATCCTGGGTACCAGCCCCGCCATCCGCCAGCTGCAAAGCAGCATTGCACTGGTCTCCGCCAGCGATCTGTGCGTGCTGATCACCGGCGAAACCGGCACCGGCAAGGAGCTGGTCGCCCAGGCCGTGCATGCGCAATCGCCGCGTGCGGCGCAACCGCTGGTCAGCATCAACTGCGCCGCGCTGCCCGACAACCTGGTCGAGAGCGAGCTGTTCGGCCATGTGCGCGGCGCCTTCACCGGCGCATTGAGCGAGCGGCGCGGCAAGTTTGAACAGGCCCAGCACGGAACCCTGTTCCTCGACGAGGTGGGCGAGCTGTCGCTGTCGGTGCAGGCCAAGCTGCTGCGCGTGCTGCAAAGCGGCCAGCTGCAGCGCCTGGGTTCGGACCGCGAGCACCAGGTCGATGTGCGCGTGATCGCCGCCACCAACCGCGACCTGGCCGCCGAGGTGCAGGCCGGCCGCATGCGCGCCGATTTCTACCACCGCCTTTGCGTCTACCCCGTCGTGGTGCCGCCGCTGCGTGCGCGGGACAGCGACACCCTGGTGCTGGCCGGCTGCTTTCTCGAAGAGAACCGCGCCCGCCTGCAACTCGGCGGCCTGCGCTTGGATGCCGCCGCCCAGGCCGCCCTGCTGCGCTACCCCTGGCCCGGCAATGTGCGTGAGCTGGAGCACTGCATCAGCCGCGCCGTGCTCAAGGCGCTGAGCCGCACGCTGGGCCAGCGCAAGGACAGCGCCAGGCCACGCATGCTGAGCATTGGCGAGGAAGACCTGTGGGATGGCGCCGCCGCCGCACCGCTGCCGCCCGGCCAGCAGGCAACGGGCCGCATCGCGCCGCTGCCAGTTGCCGACGTGGCCGACGGGCCAGCCGCCAGCGCCGGGGCCTTGGGCCTGCGCGCCCAGGTGGAGCGCTACGAGCGCCAGTTGCTCAGCGCCAGCCTGGCCCGCCACCACGGCAACTGGGCCGCAGCCGCGCGCGAGCTGCAACTGGACCGCGCCAACCTGCAGCGGCTGGCCAAGCGCCTGGGGGTGGAGCGCTCAAGCCTTGGATGAACTGGCCACCCGAACAACAAAAAGCCTCCGCGCCAGCAAGACGCGAAGGCTATGGAGCTGAGAACCGGCTCTTGGGGAGCCGGGGTTTACTGGCCCTTGATGCCCAGCAGTTCCACTTCAAAGTTCAGCGTGGCATTGGGCGGGATCACGCCGCCAGCGCCACGGGCGCCGTAGGCAATCGAGGCCGGGCAGGTCAGCTTGGCCTTGCCGCCGACCTTCATCAGCTGCACGCCTTCAGTCCAGCAGGGGATGACACCTTGCAGCGGGAACTCGATCGGCTCACCGCGCTTGTAGGAGCTGTCGAACTCCTTGCCGCTGTCAGGGAAGGTGCCTTTGTAGTGCACCTTGACGGTGTCGGTTGCCTTGGGGCTGGCGCCGGTGCCGTCCTTGATGCTTTCAAACACCAGGCCGCTCTTGGTCGTCACAGGCTTGCTCTGTGCCTGGGCCAAGCCGGCGGTCAGGGCGATGGCAGCGAACAGGGCGCTGGCAGTCAATGCTTTCATGGCGAAATCCAATCGAATGTTCTTCAAACAAAACCAGCATTCTGCACCTGGATGGCAGGCGCAGAACGCGTTAAAAACACAAGTTAACCCTTGATACCCAAACCATCGAGCGCCTGGCGCAGATGGCCCACGGTGCGCTCGACGTTATGCCATTTGTCGAGGCCAAACAGGCCGATGCGGAAGGTCTTGAACTCCGGCCCTTCATCGCACATCAGCGGCACGCCGGCAGCGGTCTGCAGGCCCACGCTGGCAAATTTCTTGCTGTTCTGGATCTCCGGGTCGGTGGTGAAGCTGACGACCACGCCGGGCGCCTCGAAACCGGGCGCCGCCACGCTGGGAAAGCCCCGCGCCTTGAGCAGTGCGCGCACCTCTTGGCCCAGCTGGGTCTGCTCCTGGCGCAGTTTGTCCAGCCCATAGGCCTCGGCCTCCTGCATCACCTTGCTCAGTTGCACCAGCGAATCGGTGGGCATGGTCGCGTGGTAGGCATGCTGGCCTTTTTCGTAGCCTTCGGCAATCTGCATCCACTTCTTCAGATCGCAGGAGAAGCTGCTGCTCTTCGTATCCTCGATCGCCTTGCGCGCACGCTCGGAGAGCATCACCATCGCGCAGCAAGGCGGGCCGCTCCAGCCCTTTTGCGGCGCGGTGATCAGCACATCGACACCGGTCTTTTGCATGTCCACCCAGATGGCGCCGCTGGCCACGCAGTCGAGCACCATCAGTGCGCCGACCTCGTGCGCGGCGGCGCTGATGGTCTGGATGTAGCCGTCGGGCAGCACAATGCCGCTGGCGGTCTCGACGTGCGGGGCAAACACCACCTGGGGCTTTTCGTTGCGGATCGCAGCGGCCACTTCTTCGGCCGGGCAAGGTGCCCAGGCATCCTGCGGGCCGCTGCCCTGGGGGCGGGCCTTGCAGATCACGGCACTGCCGCCCAGGCCGCCTTCTTCGAAAATCTGGGTCCAGCGGTAGCTGAACCAGCCATTGCGCACGATCAGCACCTTGGCGCGGCTGGCGAACTGGCGCGCCACCGCCTCCATGCCAAAGGTGCCACTGCCCGGCACGATCACGGCCGTGTGCGCATGGTAGGTGGCCTTGAGGATGCGCAGCACCTCACCCATCACACCAATGAAGCGGTGCGACATGTGGTTGAGCGCGCGGTCGGTGTAGACCACCGAAAACTCCAACAGGCCATCGGTGTCAACGTCGGGTAGCAATCCTGGCATGGGGGTCTCCTGTCTATTTGAGGGGGTACACAGAACAATCGGGGGCCAGCTTAGCACGCAGCACCATGCGCTGCCGCCGGGCCGGCGGGGGTAGGCAGATGGCGCCGTTCAATGGGCGCTGCCGTAGTCGCGCTGGCCAAAGATGCCGCTGCCCACGCGCACCATCGTCGATCCGGCCTGCACGGCGGCCTGCAGATCGGCCGTCATGCCCAGCGAGATGGTGTCCCACTGCGCCAGCTGCGGCAGGCCCAGTGCGGCGATGCTGTCGAACACCGCCTTGACCCGCTGGTGCACGGCCAGCTGCGCGGCAAAGTCGGGCACGACATCGGGGATGCTCATCACGCCCCGCAGCTGCAGCTGGGGCAATTGGGCCACCTGCTGCACCAGCGCCGCCACCTCGCCCGGCGCCACGCCGGACTTGGTGGTGCCGCCATCGACATTGACCTGGATGCAGACCTGCAACGGCGCCAGCTGCGCGGGCCGCTGGGCGGACAGGCGCTCGGCGGTCTTGAGCCGGTCCACCGTATGCACCCAGTCAAAGTGCTCGGCCACCAGCCGCGTCTTGTTGCTCTGGATCGGGCCGATGCAGTGCCACACCAGGCCCTGGTCCTTCCAGGCATCCTGCTCGGCAAAGTAGCGGATTTTCTCCACCGCTTCCTGGATGTAGTTTTCGCCAAAGGCGCGCTGGCCGGCCTCGGCCGCTTGGGCAATGGCATCGACGCCAAAGGTCTTGGAGACGGCCAGCAGCTGCACGCTGTTGCCGGGGCGGCCGCAGGCCTGGCAGGCGTTGTCGATTTGCAGGCGAACCTGCTGAATTTTTTCGGAAATCGTGCTCATAATGTAAAAATATGCACTGCCTTGGAACGTGTTGACCACGAGGCCTTGCACTCAAAGCGTACCAAAACAACGAGGGAACTGCAGTGGATATCACCCAATTGCTGGCATTCAGTGTCAAAAACAAAGCGTCTGACTTGCACCTGTCTGCAGGCCTGCCGCCGATGATCCGGGTCCACGGCGATGTGCGCCGCATCAATGTCGATCCGCTGGACCACAAGCAGGTCCATGCGATGGTCTACGACATCATGAGCGACGCCCAGCGCAAGCAGTATGAAGAATTCCTCGAAGTCGACTTCTCGTTCGAGATCGAGGGCCTGGCGCGTTTCCGGGTCAACGCCTTCAACCAGAACCGCGGCTCGGGCGCCGTGTTCCGGACCATTCCGAGCAAGATCCTGACCCTCGAGCAGCTCAACGCGCCCAAGATCTTTGCCGACCTGTCGCTCAAGCCGCGTGGTCTGGTGCTGGTGACCGGGCCGACCGGCTCGGGCAAATCCACCACCTTGGCGGCGATGGTCAACTACCTCAACGAAAACGAATACGGCCACATCCTGACGGTGGAAGACCCGATCGAATTCGTCCATGAATCCAAGAAATGCCTGATCAACCAGCGCGAGGTGGGGCCGCAGACGCTGTCGTTCAGCGCCGCACTGCGCTCGGCACTGCGGGAAGACCCGGACGCGATTCTGGTCGGCGAAATGCGCGACCTGGAAACCATCCGCCTGGCGATGACCGCGGCAGAAACCGGCCACCTGGTGTTCGGCACCTTGCACACCTCCAGCGCCGCCAAGACCATCGACCGGATCATCGACGTCTTCCCCGCCGAAGAAAAGGAAATGGTCCGGGCGATGCTGTCCGAATCGCTGCAGGCGGTGATCTCGCAGACCCTGTGCAAGACCAAGGACGGCCAGGGCCGCGTGGCCGCGCACGAGATCATGCTGGGCACCCCGGCCATCCGCAACCTGATCCGCGAGGCCAAGGTGGCACAGATGTATTCGACCATCCAGACCAGCAACAGCATGGGCATGCAGACGCTGGACCAGAACCTGACCGACCTGGTGCGCCGCAATGTGATCAGCCCGGCCGAGGCGCGCAGCAAGGCCAAGACGCCGGAGAACTTCCCGGGTTAAGCATCGCGAAACACGCCGGAAGATCTTATTCATTGAATAACTGACAAACGGTTGCACGAAGGGCACCAGCGGTCATTGCCAGTACCGCAGGTGCCCTTTATGCTTTGCGGGATCAAAGGAGACCATGGGCCATGAACCGCTTGCATTCCGCATCCCCGGCAGACGAGCCCGCCGAGGCTGATACGGGCTTCTTCCTCCATGGCTTCCAGCAGGCCAGCACGTCGCAGGCGCCCTATGTGCTCTGGAGCCAGCGACGCAAGGCCATCCATGCCCAGCTTCTGGCGCCGGCCGACCCCGCCACCGCCCTGCGCATGGTCTGGGCGCAGGATGCCGCGCTGTCCCTGCTGCAATCCCCGTTCATTGACCAGATGGTGCAGTACCTGGAGTTCTACCAGGTGCCCGCGCTGCAAACCCTGATCCAGCAAGGCGAGCTGGGCGACTACATGCTGATCGTGCTGAGTGGCCAGGTCCGTGTCGAGCGCCAGCTGGCCAGCGGCCAGACCGTGCACCTGGCCGATACCCACCCTGGCGAGGTGCTGGGGGAAATGTCTCTGTTTGACAGCAGTCCGCGTTTTTCTTCGTGCATCACCACCACCGACTGTGCGCTGGCTGTGCTGAAGGCCGATACACTGGACGCCATGATGGAGTTGGACGCGTCCACGGCCGCCTATTTGCTGGCCTTGTTTGCGCGCAAACTCTCCACGCGGCTGCGGCAGACCAGCGCCCGGATCGAGCCCTGAGCCTCTCAGGGCGCCCGTCCTCAGGGCGTTTCTGTTGCATAAGCAACAATAACGGAGCCAGAGAGGATTGTCATGGAACGGGATCAGGCCAGTAAGTTCATCAACGACCTGTTGAAGCTGATGGTGCAGCGCAATGGCAGCGATTTGTTCATCACCGCTGACTTTCCGCCGGCGATCAAGATCGATGGCAAGGTCACCAAGGTCTCCAGCCAGCCGCTGTCGCCCACCCACTCGCTGACGCTGGCCCGCTCGATCATGAGCGACAAGCAGGTGGCCGAGTTCGAAAAGACCAAGGAATGCAATTTCGCGATCTCGCCCGCCGGCATCGGGCGTTTTCGGGTCAACGCCTTCATGCAGCAGGGCCATGTCGGTCTGGTGCTGCGGACCATTCCACTGACCTTGCCGACGATCGACGGCCTGGGCGTGCCCCAGGTGCTCAAGGACCTGGCGATGACCAAGCGCGGCCTGTGCATCATGGTCGGCGCGACCGGCTCGGGCAAGTCCACCACATTGGCGGCCATGGTCGACTGGCGCAACGAAAACTCCTACGGCCACATCATCACCGTGGAAGACCCGGTCGAATTCGTCCACCCGCACAAGAACTGCATCGTGACCCAGCGCGAAGTGGGTCTGGACACCGACAACTGGGAAGCGGCGCTGAAAAACACCTTGCGCCAGGCCCCCGACGTCATCCTGATGGGCGAAATCCGCGACCGCGAAACCATGGAACATGCGGTGGCGTTTGCCGAAACCGGTCACCTGTGCCTGGCCACCCTGCACGCCAACAGCGCCAACCAGGCGCTGGACCGGATCATCAACTTCTTCCCCGAAGAGCGCCGCGCGCAGCTGCTGATGGATCTGTCGCTGAACCTGCGCGGCCTGGTGTCCCAGCGCCTGCTCAGCAAGCAGGACAGCAAGGGCCGGGTCGCGGCGGTCGAGGTGATGCTGAACTCACCCTTGATCTCGGACCTGATCTTCAAGGGCGAGGTCAACGAGATCAAGGAGATCATGAAGAAAAGCCGCAACCTGGGCATGCAGACCTTCGACCAGGCGCTGTTCGACCTGTACGAGGCCAACATGATCACCTACGAAGATGCGCTGCGCAACGCCGACTCGGTCAACGACCTGCGCCTGCAGATCAAGCTGGGCAGCCAGCGCGCCAAGCGCAGTGATCTGGCCGAGGGCACGGAGCACCTGACAATCGTTTAAGCTGTCAGCGTTTTGGGTTTTCAGCGACACGGCACCCAGGCCCGCCTTGGGTGCCGCTCTTTTTGGAGTCACCGCAATGGCATCGAGTATTCAAGCACGCAGCTATGACAGCACCCCTTCCCTGAACGTCGCCTTTTTGGGCCTGGGCGTCATGGGCTACCCCATGGCGGGCCACCTGGCCCAGGCAGGCCATGCGGTCACCGTCTACAACCGCACCGCGCAAAAGGCGCAAAGCTGGTGCGAGGAATTCGCCAGCTCCAAGGCCCCCCGCCATGCCGCCACACCGCGCGAGGCTGCAGCCGGCGCCGACATCGTGTTCTGCTGCGTCGGCAATGACGATGACCTGCGCTCGGTCGTGCTGGGCGCCGATGGCGCGCTGGCCGGCATGAAGCCTGGCGCCATCTTTGTGGACCACACCACCGCCTCGGCCAATGTGGCCCGCGAGCTGTATGCCGCCGCCCGGGCCCAGGGCCTGCACTTTATCGATGCGCCCGTCTCCGGTGGCCAAGCCGGTGCAGTCAATGGCCAGCTCACCGTCATGTGCGGTGGCGATGAGGCCGTGTTCAACAGCGTCAAGCCGGTGGCGATGGCGTTCTCGCGCGCCTTCACCCTGCTGGGCAGCAGCGGCGCGGGCCAGCTGGCCAAGATGGTCAACCAGATCTGCATCGCCGGTGTCGTGCAGGGCCTGTCCGAGGCGATTGCCTTCGGCATGAATGCCGGCCTGGACATGCCCCAGGTGCTGGACGTGGTCAGCAAGGGTGCGGCGCAAAGCTGGCAGATGGAAAACCGGGGCAAGACCATGGTCGAGGGCAAGTTCGATTTCGGTTTTGCAGTGGACTGGATGCGCAAGGACCTGGGCCTGGTGCTGGACGAGGCCAAGCGCAATGGCTCGCGCCTGCCGCTGACCGCGCTGGTGGACCAGTTCTACGCCGATGTGCAGCAATCGGGTGGCAACCGCTGGGATACCTCGAGCCTGATCACCCGCCTGGGCAAGAAGGCCTGACCCCCCCAGAACGCAAAAAAGGCCGCTGATGCGGCCTTTTTGTTGTGTGCCGAGCAGGCTCAGGGCTTGGTCGTGAACCCATCGTTGAGCGGCTGCACCGGCGTCGTGTTGACCGGCGAGGTGGTCACACCGGTCGACACCGGTGCGGCCGCAGGCGCTGCTGGTGCGGCCGCTGGCGCGGGCACGACGGTCGCTGCCGGGGTGCTGATGGCCGATGCACTGCTGTCGTTGACCACCGGTGCGGCATTGCCGGTGCTGCGGTTGTTGCTCAGGGACTTGAGCTCGTCTTCACTGATGATCTCGAAAACGCGCACGACCTTTTGCACATTGGCCACGCCCCGGGCGATTTCTGCAGCGCGCTTGGATTCGCGCTCGGTCACGCGGCCCATCAGGTAGACCACGTTGCGCTCGGTCAGCACCTTGATGGCGCTGGAGCTGAGGTCCTTGGCATCGATGATGCTCGCCCGCACCTTGCCGGTGATCAGCGTATCGGTCGAACGCTGCGACAGGCTGGAGTTGAACATCACCGCCACATCATTGACGACGGTCTTCACGTTCTGGGTGGCCTTGGCCGCTTCCTCGGCCTTTTGCTTGAAGGCTTCGTTCGGCGCTTCCCCGGTCAGCAGCACCTGGCGGTTGTAGCTGGTGACATTGATATGCCCGTCATTGCCGGCACGCTCGCGGATGGCGCTGGCCACGCGCAACTCAATGCTCTCGTCCTCCACCTGGATCCCGGCGGTGCGGCGGTCGATCGCCATCACCGTGCCACCGACGGCGGCGCCGCCGATCACCAGCGGAATGCAACCCGAGACGGTCGCAGCGACCGTTCCAGCCGCCACCAGACTCAGCGTCAATCGCTTCCAAGACACAGGCATCATTCCTCTTCTCCTAACAATTGGGTATCGATTCCGTCAATCAGGCAGTGCAGCACCAGCTGGTGCACCTCGCGCACGCGGGTGCTGCGGTCATGGGGCACGCGCATCAGCACATCGGTTTCGCTCAAGGCATTGGCCAGCAACCCGCCGGTGCGGCCGGTCAGCACCACGGCGGACATGTCGCGCTCATGCGCCGCTTCCACCGCGCCGAGCAACGCCCGGTCATGGCCATCAGCGCTGATGACCAGCAGTAGATCGCCGGGCTGGCCCAAAGTTCGCACCTGGCGCGCCAGGGTCTGCGTGTGGCCTTCGGCCGTCAGGCTGCTGCCCAGCTGGGCCTGCGCCAGCGCGCCGTTGTCGAGCACCATCGCGGCCAGCTCGGGGCGCTCGCGCTCCATGCCGCTGACGCACATCGCGGCGAACTGCGCCGCCTGCGCCCAGGACAGGCCATTGCCGCAGCACATCACCTTGTTGCCGCTGGTCACACAGGCGAGCAGCGCGTATACCGCGCTGGCGACGCTTTCGCTCATCTCCTGTGACACCTGGTAATGGAGATCGGCGCTATCGATAAAGTGCTGTTGGATGTGTTGCTCAAGCATGGAGGCCCGATGATAACCTTGGCAGGTTTCCCCCTGGGGCCGGGATGATGACTTTTCTCAGCCCCAAGCGTATGCAAAGCCCGGCAACTGCGCGCTTCAGGACCCTTTGCAAAACCCTTGCAAAACCCTTGCAAGACCCTTGCCCACCGGGATGGACGCGGATCGCCCAAGCCCCCGTTGAGACCACGGCAAGGCGTTTTGCAGAGCGTCCTCAGCCCCCATCGGGCACATCAAAGGCGGCCCGCAGCCAGACGATCTCCTGCTCGACCAGCACCGCATCAAAACGGCAGGCCGGCTGCTGGCGCAGGCTGGCCAGGTAGTGCCGGGCGGCCAGGATGATGCGCCGCTGCTTGGTGCCGCCGATGCTGCCGCCCGCACCGCCAAAGCCGCCGTGCTGGCGCTGGCGCACCTCGACAAACACGACGGTGCCATCGCGCTCCTGCATCACCAGATCGATCTCGCCGCCGCCGCGCCCGGGCGTGCGGTAATTGCGCGCCAGCGGGCGCAGGCCTTGTTGTTGGAGATAATGGAGCGCGGCATCTTCTGCCCGCTGGCCCCGCAGCTTGCTGTTGTCCGCCCCTTCGCTGGCGGCCTGCGGCAATGCGGCAGGCGCGCGAGGGCTGCGCCATTTTTCAAGGATCTTCCACGGTGTCTGCATCTTTCACCTCCGCTTTGCAAGCAGCCCAGGCTGCAGCCGGCACCCAGCACTACCCTGCCTCCACCTTGTACGTGGTGGCCACCCCCATCGGCAACCTGGCCGACATCACCCTGCGCGCGCTGCATGTGCTGGAGCTCGCCGACGCCGTGGCCTGCGAGGACACCCGCCACACCCACAGCATGCTACGCGCCTACGGGGTTGGCAAGTCGGGCGGCCAGCTGATTGCGGTACACCAACACAATGAGGCCGAGGCGGCCGAGCAGGTCATCAGCCGCCTGCAGCAAGGCCAGCGCATCGCCTATGTCAGCGACGCTGGCACACCCGGCGTCAGCGACCCGGGCGCACGCCTGGCCGCCGCCGTGGCGCGCGCGGGCCTGCGCGTCAGCCCCTTGCCCGGCGCCAGCAGCGTCACGGCGCTGGTCAGCGCTGCGGGCGCGGTCGCCGGCGAAGGCGCCAGCAGCGGCTTTGCGTTCATCGGTTTTCTGCCGACCAAGGCGCAAGAGCGCCAGCAAGCCGTGGCCCAGCTCGCACAAGACCCGCGCACCCTGGTGCTGCTGGAAGCGCCCCACCGCATTGCCGACCTGGCCCAGGCGTTGGCCGTGCTGCAGGACCGGCCCGTGACCTTGGGCCGCGAGCTGACCAAGCAGTTTGAGGACATTGCCACGATGCCCGCAGCCGATGTGCCCGCCTGGCTGGCGGCCGACCCGCACCGCAGCAAGGGCGAGTTTGCGCTGCTGCTGCACCCGCAGGCGGTGCAGACCGATGGCCTGGCCGATGCGCACCGCGTGCTGGCGCTGCTGCTGGCTGAGCTGCCGACCAAGACCGCCGTCAAGCTGGCCGCCGACATCACCGGCGCGCCGCGCAATGCGCTGTATGACACGGCGCTGGCCTGGAAGCGCGATGCCGAGCAAGCCGGCGGCTGACCGCCGTTGGGGCCTCTAGCGCTTAGGGGAAATCACAGCGCCTGGCCGTGCACCAGGCCCGCCGCCACACCACCGAACAGATCGCCCTCGACCTGCGGGGTGTCCGGAAAAACCTGGGCCAGCGCGGCGCGCAGCGGCTGCAAGGCCGACGAACCACCCGTCAGGTAGATCGCATCGATCTGGCCCTGCTGCAAGCCCGCCGCCTGCACACAGTCGAGCGCGCATTGCGCGACCTGGGCCAGCAAAGCCTGCAGGCACTGCTGCAGATCGGCGGGCCAGACCTCGGGGCTCAGGCCCGGTTCCAGCCAATCGACGTCCAGCTTCTGCACGCTCTGCTGGTTCGACAGGCCGATCTTGGTCTCCTCGACCGCATTGGCCAGGCGGTGGCCCCAGTGCTCTTGCAGCAAGCGCACCAGCCGGTCGTGCAGCGCGGTGTCGCTGTAGCTGCTGCGCAATGCCTGCACCTCGCGCTGGCGCTGCGGGCTGTACAGCCACTGGATCAGGTGCCAGGTGGAGAGGTCATGGAACACCGCACTGGGCACCTCGCGCCCGCTGGGCCCCACATGCTGCAGACCCAAGAGCGGCATGGCCGCCATCAGGCTCAGGCGCCGGTCAAAGTCGGTGCCGCCAATGTGCACGCCGGTGGTGGCGAGGATGTCGCTGCTGCGCTCGGGCTTGTTGCGGCGCTCCGGGCCCAGGCGCACCACGGTGAAGTCCGAGGTACCGCCGCCAATGTCGACCACCAGCACCAGCGCTTCATGGGCGATGCGCTGCTCATAGTCCAGCGCTGCCGCAATCGGTTCGAGCTGAAAGCGCACATCCTGGAAGCCCGCTGCCTGCGCCGCCTGCTGCAGCGCGGTTTGCGCGGCCTGGTCGCGCCCGGCGTCCTCGTCGACAAAATGCACGGGCCGGCCCATGACCACGGTGCTGGGCAGACGGCCAATCTGGCGCTCGGCGGTGGCGGCCAGCTGCTGCACAAAAAGCGCCACGATGTCCTGGTACGCGACCAGCTTGCCATGCACCACCGTCTTCTCCTGCATCAGCGCGCTGCCCAGCAGGCTTTTGAGCGAGCGCATCAGCCGGCCTTCGGTGCCTTCCAGATAGCGCGATACCGCGTCGCGCCCATAGTGGGTGCTGTGGTCCTCGGTGTTGAAGAACACGGCCGTTGGCATCGCTTGCGAGGCGCCCTCGGCCTGCAACAGCGTGGAAGGCCCGGGCGCAGCCAGGTCGGCCTTGAACGCCATGGCGGAGTTGGAGGTGCCGAAATCAATGCCCAAGATGGCGGGTGCAGATGACATAAAGACCAGGTCCGACGGGGGAATCGGACGAAAAAACAAGGCATGCAGACTGCGCAGAATGCAGACAAGGTGCCGGTAAAAAAAGGGAAAAGCCTCTGCCCCCTTGCGGGAACAGAGGCCCAAATGCGACTGGCCTGACACGGAGCCGGCTGACCCAGGCGTGCGCTGCAAGAACCTGTGAACCATGCTTGTGCGCCGCGACGGGAAAATTATAGGGCAAGCGCATGCGGCGACTACGGGCAAACCATAGCTTGTACTGATAGGCCCATACACAGACTTCTGCACTGCTGCTATGCTCTGCGCTCCCTGCACTACCGCTGGCGCCCGCTCGCCCCTGCCTCCCATGCAAGTCACCCACAGCATCGCAGAACTTCGACAAGCGCTGGCCGGGCGCGGCCGGCCCGCCTTCGTGCCCACGATGGGCAATCTGCATGCGGGCCATATCTCTCTGGTGCACGAGGCCAAACGCCACGGCGCAGTGACGGTGGCGAGCATCTTCGTCAACCGCCTGCAGTTCCTGCCGACCGAAGACTTCGACAGCTATCCGCGCACCTGGGAGAGCGACTGCGCCCAGCTGCAGGAGGCCGGCTGCGACATCCTGTTCGCACCGCGCGAGAAGGACCTCTACCCCGAGCCGCAGCTGTTCAAGGTGCAGCCCGACCCGGCGCTCGCCGACATTCTGGAAGGCGCGTTCCGGCCCGGTTTTTTCACAGGGGTCTGCACCGTCGTGATGAAGCTGTTCAGTGGCGTGTTTGCCACCACCGGCGGGGGCGCGGCCATCTTTGGCTGGAAGGACTACCAGCAGCTGATGGTCATCCGCCGCATGGTGGCGCAGTTTGCGCTGCCCATCGAGATCATCGGCTGCCCTACCGCCCGCGCCGGCGATGGCCTGGCGCTGAGTTCGCGCAATGGCTACCTGAGCGCGGCCGAGCGCCAGCAGGCCATGGCCCTGTCCCGGGCGCTGCAGGCACTGGCCCGCGCCGCCCGCAACGCGCCGCACAACCTGCCTGCGCTGGAAGCGGAGGCCATGCAGTCGCTGCGTGCCCAGGGCTGGGAGCCCGACTACCTGACTGTGCGCCAGCGCCACAACCTGTTGGCACCTGACGCCAGCGAGGCGGCCAGCGCTGCGCTCGTGGTGCTCGGCGCCGCGCGCCTGGGCAGCACGCGCTTGATCGACAACCTGGAGTTTTGACGCAGCGCGGCCACCCGCTGGCCGCTGCGCAGGGGCAGAGGCGCATGCACCAGGCACCATGCCTGCTCTGCGCCATTCTGTGCCGCTGACGCTCTGTATTTAATAGCACCTGAGCCCCACACCGGGCGCTGCACCCTGCAGCAGCCTGCTGCACCGGTGGATGACAATTGTTTGCCTGGGCGACGCCGTTCTGCCCAAAAAACAGACATATCAATTCATCAATCGACGGTACATTTTCATTCGAAGTCTCAATTCATAACAGCAGCTCTGCGCGCCCACCCGGCCTGCAGCAGTTGCGCGTATGGGATCTTTACGCCCTGGTTATGATGCATATTGATACAAATAAACGATACTGGTTACCCTCAAGGACGGAGACTCGCTTGCGCGCCTCGTGGACCAACCAGACCCAACGGGAAGAGAAATGACCCATCCATTGATGTTTTTCCGGCTGCTGATCGCCGCCTTCCTCCTGTGTCTCGGCGCACAGCATGCCTTTGCGCAAAAGGTGCTGCTGCTGACCACCAATGTCACTGACCCCAGTCCAGAAAAACCTGACGCCGTCGGCGCCTACGAGAATCTGCAAAACGAGTTTGCCAGCGCGCTGGCCAATCCCAGCGATCTCACCAGGTTGTCGGAGCTGGGCAATCCCAACGCCATCTCGCAGGCCACCTTCACCGCAGCATCGGGCTCGCCCTATGACATCGTGATTGTCGCGGCTACCTACAAGCCGATCGACCCCACCAACTGGGCAGTACTGCAAAGCGCCGTCGCCAACCGCTGGGCCAATTCCATCGTTTTCTTTATCGATGGCTGCTGTGAGGCGGAGAACGGCGGCAACGGCGGCAGACTGGTGGCTGCGCTCAATGGGGGCACGGGCTCTGCATTCGAGCTGGGCAGCCAGCTGAATGCGATTGCCTCCTTTCCGCTGAACACCAACTCTCCCTTTGCCACCTCCTTCAGTGCGCTGAACCCTTTCGCGGGCGGCTATATCACCTATATCAACAAGGTGCCTGCAAGCAATGCGCTGTACCTGGCCTCCGGTACCCCTCCAGCCAGTTTCCCGGCGCCAGGCACCACGCCCACCGACAACGTATATGGCCTGCTGATTCCCACTGCCCAATCGAACGCCGGCAAGGGCGCCTGTGTTTTTGCCGTGGTGGACATCTCTCCTTTCATCGGCGACCCCTGGAACGCCAACAAAACCAAGGTGGCTCCTGCATTTCTGAATGCCGCCACCTCGGAGAATGGCGCCTGCGGCCTGCCCAAGATCAGCAAGAGCTTTGACAAGACCGATCTCTATCTGGGTGGCAGCGACAACACGGCAGCGCTCACGATCACGCTGTCCAACGGCACGCCCACCGACATCAGCAACGTCAACCTGACCGACAACCTGCCCGCACCGCTGGTGGTGGGCACCGGCACCGTGGGCAGCACCTGCACCGCCAACAGCCTCAGTGCGTCACCCGGCTCGAACGTGGTCAGCAACAGCGCCTTCACGATTCCGTCGGGCGGCTGCACCATCACCGTGCCGGTCGTCTGGCCCAACACCGTAGCCGGCCGCCAGGCTTGCATCGACACGCCCTCGGTCACCAACACCATCACCCCCGGCACCGACTTCGTATCGCCCACTGGCCAGGTCAATACGCCCGCCACTGCCACCCTCGCCTGCCATGCCGCGCAACTCGCGATTGCCAAGCAGGTGGTCTGGCCTGCCAACGTCACGCCCGTCGATCTGACCGGCACCAGCTTCCCGGTCTCGGTGGTCTGCACCGGCACCGATGGCGTGGCCGCACCGGCGATCAACGCCAGCATCACGCTGAACACCGCAACAACGGGCAGCGTCTCGGTCACACCGGTGATCTCCAGCGGCAGCTGCGTGGTGGCCGAAGGCACCCGCCCTGCCGCCCCCGCCAACCACCTCTGGGTCGAAGACCCGGCACCGAGCACGACGGTCACGATGGCAGCGCCCCCGGCAGCCAACACCGCGCAACTGGTCAACACCCTCGCGCGCGCCAACACCGACATCACGATCAGCAAGACCGTGGCCGGTGGCCCGGCTGCAGGGGTGAGCGGCAGCTTCAGCTTCACCGCCAACTGCGGCGCCGATGGCAGCTTCAACACGACCGTCAGCTTGAGCGGCAGCAATGCCGGCGCGATCGCGATCACCAACGTACCCCAGGGCGCCAGCTGCACCGTCAGTGAGAATGCAGCGATGCCGCCGGCCCCTGCGGATTATGCGTGGAGCACGACCCTGCCTGCGCCGGTGAGCCTGGTGACCGCGGCCACCGGCAACACGGCCTCCTTTGTCAACACACTGGTGCGCACGGCCCCTGCAACGCCGGCAGCGGTGCCCACGCTCGATACCGTCAAGCTGCTGCTGATGGCCGCCACCCTGGCGCTGCTGGGCATGCTGGCGATGCGCCGCAAGCAGCAGCGCTGAACCGGTCACAGCCACCGCGGCTGACCACGAACCACCACTCCAGCCGGGGCCCGGGTATGGCATGGCGCCAGGCCCGGGCCTTTGGTTTTGAGCCAAGGTTTGCACTTTGCGCGGTAACGGCAGGTCTTCCGATGGCCAGGGATGCCCAGGGATGCCCAAGTGGCCAAGGTGTTGCCAAACGGCCTTCCACTCCTCTGATAACGGAGGGCCCGCTGTGTACATCCACGGCGCCCGGCGCCCGCGCACGGACTGCTCGGCAGCGGCCGCCGGGCCAGGCCACCGACGCGTGACCAGCCAGACAGCGATGCGCTGCGCCGCATTGCAGACGCTCTGGTGTCTGGCGTCCATCCCCTCCGGCCCGCCGCTGCTGCGGGCCGCCCCTAACGGATCTTGGTGTTGCCGGGCGGCTCGTAATGCTGGCCGGGAAAGAAGACCCGCTCGATCTCGCGCAGCGAGCCTTCGCCCAGCGAGCGGATCTTCAGCAGATCCACGGGATAGGCCGCTCGCAGCTGCTCCGGGGTGGTGATGCCGCCGCGTGCCAGTGCGCGCACGATGGCCACCGGCAGCGATCCATTGAGACAGGAACCCGACACAAAAGGAAGCACCGCCAAGGTATGCGACGGCATGTAGGCGTGGCCGGGGAAGAACGCCTTTTCAATTTTGCGCAACCTCAGCAAGCCGATACCTTTGAGCGTCAGCAGCTGCTGCGGGTAGGCCTTGCGCACGGCCTCTACGCTGTCTATCCCGTTGCGCGCCAGGATCCGGATGACCGAGGCAGGCAACTTTCCGTCTAACGGAGTCGAAGGGGGAGACGCAGAACCATTTGCCATATGGATGAGATCATAATCATCTTCGCTTAATGGTGTTTTGGATTGTCTTTCGGGATTTCATCGGCTCAAACCGCTGGCCATCAAAGAAGACGGTCTCCACTTCCCGCAGCGCCTTGATGCCAAAGCCGGTGATGTCCACCAGCCGCCGTGGATAGGCGGCCACCAGTTGCTGCACGGTCTTGATGCCATTGCGCCGCAGTGTGATCAGCACGCGGCGGGAGACCAGCCCTTCGAGCGACGTGCCTTCCAGGTCCTCGGTCTCGATCGGGGGAGGCACCGGGGGCTCGTAGCGCCGGCCGGGGAAGAGCAGCTCTTCGATCTGCCGGAAACGCACCGGCCCCAGGTAGTGGATCTTCAGCAATTTAGCGGGGTACAGCGCCACGACCTGGTCCACCGTCGTGATGTCGTGTCTGGCCAGCAGCTTCCACAGATCGGGTGGCAGCAGATCTTGCAGGGGCCGGTCCGCCTGGACAGGCAGGATGGAGGGGGATGTAGTCATCTGTAACCATCGTATCGCCTTGGCCTTGCAAAATATTACACAGAGGCGTCAGATGAGATTTGTTGACATGTCTTATACAGTCGATCGCATGTCAGCATGCCCTGCCCGCCCGGCGCGCCCCGTGCCGCTTGCGCGTTCCCGCAGACGTCAGGGGCTGGTGCCAGCGGCTCTGCGCTGCGCTGTTTCCTTGCGTCTGGCGGTGCTGGCCAGGTACAGCGTTCCCAAAATGCACAGGCTCAGCGCCGGCCATCCCACCACCCACAGGCCCAGCAGACCTTCGACAAAAAACAGCAGGCAAATGCCGAGCTGGTTGCGGCCCAATCGGCGGCGCGCAGCAGAGGGCACGGCCGCAGTCGGCGTGGCCGCTGCAACGCTGCGTGGGCGCGCCGGCTCCTTACGCCCCTGCATTTCAGGGGCCAGGCTGCTGTGGCGATGTTGCGGGGCATGCGGCATGGTGTTGAGTCCTCCGGTACTTTGGGGTTGACGATAGGCAGCCGTGGCCTTGCGCCCGCGGATCCCGATCGCAGCGCGCACGTCGGCCTCGGCCCCGAATATAGTGAAATTACATTGGATTCCACAAATTGAATTCTGGCCCCTTTCCGCTCCACACACAACCATATCTGTTGGATTTCAACTAGACAGATATGATCAACAAGAAGCTGGCCGAGCAGCCTTTGGCCCAACTCTTGGGGCAACGCATTGCCGAGCTGCGCAAGTCGCGCCGGTGGACGCAGGCGCAATTGGCAGAACGGCTGCATGTGGAGCCGGAGACCATCAGCCGCTTTGAGCGCGGTGCATCCGCCCCGTCACTGCATACGCTGGAGAACCTCGCGTCGGTACTGCGGGTCAGCATTGGCGACCTGCTGGCCCACAGCTCCACCGCCCCCGATGACCAGGCCATGCGCATCAGCGCATGGCTGTCCGAGTTGAAACCGGCGGACCGTGCCTTTGTCACCGGTATCGTGCAGCAGCTTTGTGAGCGCTTGCGTTCGCCTGGGGACTGACCGAAGGCTCGGTCTCAGCCCTTGTGGAGAGAGGCACATCGCATCCCTGCAGTGCAGAGTTACGGCGCCATGCCCCGGTTGCTGCAGTTTCATTTCTTCCAATACTCACCTTTGAGATTGCTCCTGAAAGGATCCTTTTGAAGCCGCTCTATGTCACGTTTTTCGTGACGACAGCTTACCACAAAGTCACGAGACTCGTGACATGCCTTCTGCCCTCTCTCCCACTTCAACCATCCTGGGCCGCCGCATGCGAGCCCGGCGGGAAGACTTGGGCTGGTCGCAAGAAAAAGTCGGCGTACTGATAGGCATTGATGAATCTGCAAGCCGTGCGCGCATCAGCCGCTATGAACTGGGTACGCATGAGCCTCCCGTCAAAACGGCACGACTGATTGCCGAAGCATTGCAGGTGCCGCTTGCCTATCTGTACTGCGAGGATGACGACGCTGCCCTGCTCTTGTTGTCTCTGGGAACGATGAGCAAAAACAAGCGTGCCAAGGCGCTGGCACATTGGCTGGCAGAGATCGCCTGAATCGTTGAAGTCCAGTCGGACAGATGACGAGCGAGCGCCAGCTTCAGCGCAAGCATCTAACGCAAGCAACCCGAATGCAGAGATAAGTATGGCCATGACCTCCTGGCGACCACCCCAGCACATCAAAGTCAAGGCCCTCGGCCTGCACTGGCGCAACGGCAAACTGCTGGCCGCCGAGGTCGCCGATGACGAAGGCCGTCTGACAGGGGTGCGCCCTCTGGGCGGCAGCGTGGAGTTTGGCGAGCGCTGGCAGGATGCGCTCAGACGCGAGTTCATCGAGGAGCTGGAGGTCGAGGTGGAAGTTCCAGGCCCGCCCCTCGTGATGGAGAACATCTACCGCCACCACGGGGCCGTTGGCCATGAGGTGCTGTTCATCGCCGAGGTGGTGTTTGATGCAGCACGCTTCGCGCATCTGGACAACATCCGCTTTCGCGAAAACAGCGGCGGCGTCTGCACGGCACGCTGGTGGGACGTGGCTGCGCTGGATATGCCAGGCGGCCCGGCACTGTTCCCGGCGGGGCTCAAGCAGGCGCTGCTGTCCGCGGCAGACGGATCCGCACCACGGGCCCAAAGACGCAGCCCCTAGACGCAAAAAAGCCCATCGCAGAGGATGGGCTTCAGAATGCGTTTGGTGGCCTGGCGCGGAATCGAACCACGGACACGCGGATTTTCAATCCGCTGCTCTACCAACTGAGCTACCGGGCCAACACAAGCTAGCATTATAGCCTGAGCGGAGAGCCTGGCCGGCAACTTGGGGGCAATTGCTGCGCATCCGATGCCTTGCGCATACAAGAAAGCCTCTGCACCATGTCTGATGCAGAGGCTTGTTGTTTTGGTGGCCTGGCGCGGAATCGAACCACGGACACGCGGATTTTCAATCCGCTGCTCTACCAACTGAGCTACCGGGCCCACGAGTGAAATTATAGCCCGAAAAAAAGCGCCCGTTTTCAAAAAACTGAAATCAGTGCTTTTTATTGCGCGTCAGGTCCACGCCCAGCTGGCGCAGCTTGCGGTACAGGTGGGTGCGCTCCAGGCCGGTCTTCTCTGCCACGCGGGTCATCGAGCCGCCTTCGCGCGCCAAGTGGAATTCGAAATAGGCCTTCTCGAAACCGTCGCGGGCTTCGCGCAGCGGCCGGTCCAGGTCAAAGCCCTGGTGGGCGTTGGGCGCAGCATCGGCCGAGGCGGCGTTGGCCACGCTGGCAACCACCGGGGCGCTGTAGCCGGTCGGCGTGAAAGACGGCGCCAGCTTGCCCGGCGCAGCGGCAGCCGGTGGCGCGGCGGCGGGTGCCGGCACATTGCGCTGCAGGCCCTGCTCGACGGCCTTGAGCAGCTTCTGCATCGTGATGGGCTTTTCCAAAAAAGAGAACGCGCCAATGCGCGTTGCTTCCACCGCCGTATCAATGGTGGCGTGGCCACTCATCATGATCACGGGCATGGTCAGCAGGCCGGTCATCGACCACTCCTTGAGCAGCGACACGCCATCGGTGTCGGGCATCCAGATGTCGAGCAGCACCAGGTCGTAGCCGCTTTCGTTGCGGGCCAAACGCGCCTGCGTGGCGTTTTCCGCAACGTCCACGCTGTGGCCCTCATCGTTCAGGATCTCCGACAGGAGGTCCCGAATTCCCAATTCGTCATCGACAACCAGAATATTTGCCATATTTTTTGAAAATCCAGTGCAACAGGTGTGAGAGTTATTTTAAATCATCACTTCTTTTTCGATAGCGAATGATAACGACACTTGGGCACCTAAGATTTTTTCCCCCTCGACTCGATTAGAGATTTCTACGCGAGCGCCATGCTCGTCCGCAATTTTCTTGACGACGGCCAAGCCCAAGCCCGTGCCCCGGGGCTTGGTCGTCACGTAGGGCTCAAACGCCTTTTGTAATATATGTTCTGGAAAACCGCAACCGCAGTCAGCAATTGTCAAACGCACCCGCTTGCTGCTGCTGCTGAACCGCGTGGAGATCCGCACCGCCGGTGCCGATGTCTCGTTGCCCACCCAGGCCTGCTGCGTTGCATCCTGCGCATTTTGCAGCAAGTTGTGGATGACCTGCCGCAACTGCTGCGCATCGCCCATGATACGTGGAGCCGCGCTGTCCAGCTCTGCCTCCACAGGGATCACAGCATTTTCCGCGCCATACAGATGCAGCACGTCCATCACCAGCGCATTGAGGTCCACGGCCTGCAGCTCGGCGGCGGGCAGGCGCGCGTAGTCGCGGAACTCGTTGACCAGCCGCTTCATCGCGTCGACCTGGTCGACGATGGTGGTCACAGACTTTTTCAAAATCGCCTGGTCCTGGCCTTCGAGCTTGTGGGCCAGCTTGATCTCCAGCCGCTCGGCAGACAGCTGGATCGGTGTCAGCGGGTTCTTGATCTCGTGGGCCAGACGGCGGGCGACCTCGCCCCAGGCCTGGGCGCGCTGCGCCGAGACGATTTCGGAGATGTCGTCGAACACCAGCAGGCGGCGGTTGTCGGGCAAGGTCGCGCCGCGCGCCACCAGGTTGATGCTGTTCTGGTTGGGCAGCTGGCTGTCGCCATGCAGTTCATAGGGCTGCTGCCAGTGGTCCAGGTAGTGCTCGTCGGTCACATCGTGCAGGCGGGCAAACTGCTGGTCCACCGCCTGCGCGAACGCCTGCAGGCCGGGCAGATCACGCAGCGGACGGCCCTCGAAGGCAGCCAGCGGGGCCCGCAAGATGCGCGTGGCGCCGGGGTTGCTGGAGTGGATCACGCCCTGGGCATCGAGCACGATGACGCCGGCCGTCAGGTTGTCCAGAATGGTCTGCAGGCTCTGGCGCGCCTCGTCGGTCTGGCGCATGCCGCGCTCCACCGCGCGGCGGGCATCGAGCAGCTGCTGCGTCATCTCGGCAAAGGAGCGGGTCAGGCCGCTCAGCTCGTCCTTGCTGGGCAGCACCGGTTTGGGCCGCAGATTGCCTGATGCCACCTCGCGCACGCCCTCGGCCAGCACCAAAAGCGGGCGCACCAGCTGGTTGCCGAGCAAGGCTGCCAGCACCACGGCGCCGAACACGGCGAGGAACAGGCTCAGGGTCAAGGTGCCGATGTACATGCGGCGCAGGCCATCCCGTGCCAGCGCGCGCTCCTGGTATTCGCGGTTGGCTTCCTGCACTTTCAGCGCGTTGACGACCAGGGCCGCGGGCAGCGGCATCGTGGCCTGCAGAAACCGGCCGTCGGGGATCACCCCCACGTCGCCATTGGCCACCTGCACCAGCGTCTTGACGCGCACCTTGGAGGGGTCGCCGGTGATCGCGCCATTGATGTCGGCCACCTCTTCGAGACCATCGATCTGAAATGCGCGCTGCTGCTGGGTGGCGGTACGCAGCAATGCGGCCGAGGGCTTTTCGGGGTTCAGCACAAAGCGCGACTGGCCGGTGCTGGCAATCGCCTGGGAGTTGGCCGACCACAGCACCACGTCGTCGGCGCCCAGCTGGTCCTTGATGCGTTCGAGCACCAGGCCGGAAGCGGCATCCGATATCTGGGACAGCTGGCTGCTCGCCGTGCGGGTGCGCTCGGCCATCGCGGTGGAGGTGGTATCGAGCGTGATGCGTGCGAGGTTGACCCCGGCATCGAGCGCGCCTTCGACCTTCACATCGAACCAGCTCTCGATGGAGCGCGAGACGAACTGGTAGGAGACGAAATAGATCACGACGCCAGGCAGCACGCCGACCAGCGCAAAGGTGGCCGCCAGCTTGAGCAGCAGCTTGCTGCCAAAGCGGCGCGCCATCAGGCGCCGCACCAGGATGGCCACGCCCCAGAGCACCACCATGCTGAGCACGCAGGCGACCCCGATGTTGACCCCCAGCAGCACGCCGTAGTAGCGCTCGTACAGCACCCGATTGTTGGTGGCGAAAGACAGCAAGAAGAGCAGCACCAGGCCAATGCCGATCATGGCCGACAGGCCCACGATCACCGACCAGCGCGCACGGCTGGGCGTGTAGGCCACGCGCATCGACGATGTCTTTTCGATTTTCACGGCGCGCTTGCCTCCGGCAGCGGCAGCTGGCTTTTGATCTGCAGGTTCAGGCCGTCATTGCTGAACGGCGCGAACTGGAAGATGCGCGGCAACTGGCTGCTGTCGAGCCTGAAGTTGAACTTGACGAGGTAGTCCACGTCGCTGGAGAGTTCGTCGGCGCTGGCGATCTTCCAGTTGCGCACGCGCTTGACCACCAGCATCACCTCGTCGAGGCTGTCAAAACTCTGGCCCAGCGATGTCACCGCAGCGGCATCGGTCAGCGGCATGCTGGAGACATGCAGGCGCCAGCGCCGCGTCAGCGGCTGGTAGCTCACGCGCAGGTAGCGGGCGGTTTTCTTGACGGTCTTGTCGCGCCAGTACCAGCGCTCGGAGATGATCTCGGCCTCCTGCACAAAGTACAGCGCTACGCCCTTGTTCAATGCATCGTCGATCTGGTCGGGCAGCGCAAACTGCAGCGCGACGGTGGCAAAGGCGCCCTCGGCATTGCGCACCAGCTGCAGCTCGACCTTTTTCTCATGGTCCGACGCGATGGCCGGCACCGCTGCAGCAAAGCACAGCACCAGCGCAAGAAGAAAGTGGTGGATCAATCGCATACGGACGGGCTCAACGAGGCGGCTTGTGCAGCAGCGCGTAGTAGAAACCGTCGTGGTCGCGCGCCAGGCTGCCCAAGCTATTGTGACCGGGCTCGCGCAACTGTGGCAACAAATGCCCTGGCGCCGGCAGCCGTTGGGCATCCGCATGGCGGCCGAGGAACTGCGCCACCTGGTCCTCGCCCTCCTCATGGAAGACCGAACAGGTGCAGTACAGCAGCCGGCCGCCAGGAACGACCAGCGGCCACAGCGCCTCCAGCAACGTGCGCTGGATCTCCGCGAGCTGCGCAATGTCGGTGGAGCGGCGCAGCCAGCGCACATCGGGCTGGCGGCGGACGATGCCGGAGGCCGAGCACGGCGCGTCCAACAAAATTGCATCAAATTGCTGCATTCCGTGGCGCGCCTGCACCGCCGGCAGCCAGCTGGGCACGTCGCTGCCGCTGGCCACTACGACATCGGCCTGCAACGCCAGCCGCGCCAAGGTGTCGCCAATGCGTTCGGCGCGCTTGGCGTCGATCTCCAGCGCCACCATGTCGATGGGCCGCTGGGCCGTGGCGCACTCCAGCAGATGCGCTGTCTTGCCGCCGGGTGCGGCGCAGGCATCGAGCACATGCAGCGCGCGGCCATCGTGCGGCTGCAAGCCATCGAGCAGCAGCGGCGCGGCCATCTGGGCGGCGCTGTCCTGCACCGACACCCAGCCTTGCGCAAACTGCGGCAGCTGATCGACCGGCACCCCACGCGCCAGCACCAGGCCGGCCTCACCCACGCCGACAACGGCCTCGATGCCCGCGTCGTCGAGCAGCGCCAGGTAGCCGGCGCGGCTGCAGCGCTGCAGGTTCACGCGCAAGGCCATCGGGGCCTTCGCATTGTTGGCGGCCACAATGGCCTGCCAGTCCTGCGGATAGCCCTGCTGCAGGCGCTTGAGCCACCACTGCGGGTGGTTGAATTGCGCCACCGGCTCCTGGGCCACGGCACGCAGCAAATCATCGCGCTCGCGCAGGAAGCTGCGCAGGCAGCCGTTGATGAACGCCGATTGCGACTTGGTGGCCGAGCGCTTCTTGGCGGCATCCACCGCCTGGTTCACGACGGTGAACGCGTCGTAGCGCGGCACCTCGGGCAACAACAGTGCCAGCGCCGTGCACAGCAGGGCATCGACCGCGCTGGCGGGCTTGCGCGGGGCCAGTTCGGCACGCACGGCTTCTGCGGTGCCCAGCACGCGCAGCACATCCATCAACAGGGCCTGCACGCCAGCGCGCAGCGCGGGCTCTACGCCGCCCAGCACGGCACGGGCCGATTGGCCCTGGCGCACTTCCTGCAAGGCGCGCGCCACCGCCACCAGCTGGGCGGACAGGCTGGGGCCTGGGTTGGGGGTGGCTGCCGTGGCGGCCCGGGAGGGTTGTCGTGGACGGGAAGATGGGTTCATGCCGGGGGAGTACAAAGGCCTGGGTGCCGCTGCGGTACAAAAGGAATACTAATCGATATGCCCCAGGCAGCCTCTGCGCGGGCAGAGCAGGCCTGGTAAAGACACTGTGCGAAACACCCGGCCCGGCGCCGGATGCGCGGGCGGTTGGGGGCTTGGCACAGGGCCATCATCGGGGCGAGCCGGAAGTGAGGCAATAAAAAACCCGTAATTCCGCGGCGCGAAATTACGGGTCTTGCAAAGAACCTGGTCAAGGCAGGTGCTGACGATCCACGCCGGACCTGACTGGCTTGCACCAGTCAGGCAGCGGCGGCTTAGTCAGCAGCAGGGTCTGCAGCGGTGTCCGCAGCGGCTTCTTCGGACACACCGGCCAGCTCGGCCGCTTCCGCATCGGCAATCGCGCGGCGCTCGGCCTCGTCCATTTCGTCCTTGGCCTTGCGCGCCTGGTGGTAAGCCAGACCGGTACCAGCGGGGATCAGACGACCCACGATGACGTTTTCCTTCAGGCCACGCAGCTCGTCGCGCTTGCCCATGATGGCAGCCTCGGTCAGCACGCGGGTCGTTTCCTGGAAGGAAGCGGCCGAGATGAAGGAGTCGGTCGACAGCGAAGCCTTGGTGATACCCAGCAACACGTTGGAGTAGACCGCAGGGATCTTGCCATCGCGCAGTGCAGCTTCGTTGGTGTTGAGCACTTCGGAGCGCTCGACCTGCTCACCCTGGATGTAAGAGGTATCACCCGGGGCTTCGATGACCACACGGCGCAGCATCTGGCGAACGATCACCTCGATGTGCTTGTCGTTGATCTTCACGCCCTGCAAGCGGTACACGTCCTGCACTTCGTCCACGATGTAGCGCGAGAGCTCTTCGATACCCAGCAGGCGCAGGATGTCCTGCGGATCGGCTGGGCCGTCGACGATCAGCTCGCCCTTGTTGACCACCTGGCCTTCGTGCACCAGGATGTTGCGTTCCTTGGGAACCAGCTCTTCCCAGACCTTGCCTTCCAGATCGGTGATCTGCAGGCGCACCTTGCCCTTGGTTTCCTTACCGTAGGACACGGTACCGGTCATCTCGGCCAGCGCGCCCTTGTCCTTCGGCGTACGGGCTTCGAACAGTTCGGCCACACGTGGCAGACCACCGGTAATGTCGCGGGTCTTCTGGCCTTCCATCGGGATACGGGCCAGCACTTCGCCGGGGCCCACTTCCTGGCCATCGCGCACCTGCAGCAGAGCGCCGACCTGGAAGCCGATCGTCACCGCGTGGTCGGTACCAGGAATCTTGACTTCCTGGCCGTTGGCATCTGCCAGCTTGACCTGCGGACGCACCACCTTGGCAGAGCCACGGTGCTTCGGATCGATCACCACCAGGGTGGACAGACCGGTCACTTCGTCGACCTGCTTGGCCACCGTCAGACCTTCTTCGACATTCTCGAACTTCACCTGACCGGCGTATTCGGTAATGATCGGGCGGGTCAGCGGATCCCAGTTGGCCAACACGGTACCTGCCTTGATCTGCTGATCAGGCTTGATCGACAGCGTTGCACCGTAAGGCATCTTGTGACGCTCACGCTCGCGGCCGTACTCGTCCTGGATCACGATTTCGCCGGAGCGGGAAATCACGACCAGTTCGCCCTTGTTGTTGGTCACATAGCGCATCTGTGGATTGAAGCCCACGATACCGTTGGACTTGGCTTCCACGCTGGAGGCCACTGCCGCACGCGACGCCGCACCACCGATGTGGAACGTACGCATGGTCAGCTGCGTGCCAGGCTCACCGATGGACTGGGCAGCGATCACACCGACGGCTTCGCCGAGGTTGATCAGGCCGCCACGGCCCAGGTCGCGGCCGTAGCAAGTGGCGCACAGACCGAAGCGGGTTTCGCAGGTCAGTGCCGTGCGCACCTTCACTTCGTCCACACCAGCAGCTTCCAGCTCTTCGATCAGGTCTTCGTCGAACAGATCGCCAGCCTTGGCCAACAGGGCGCGGGTCTCAGGGTGCAGCACTTCGTCCGCAGCGGTACGGCCCAGGATACGGTCGCGCAGCGACTCGATCACTTCACCGCCTTCGACCACAGCGCGCATCAACGTGCCGTTGTGCGTGCCGCAGTCGAGCTCGGTGATCACCAAGTCCTGCGTCACGTCCACCAGACGGCGCGTCAGGTAACCGGAGTTGGCCGTCTTCAGCGCCGTATCCGCCAGACCCTTACGGGCACCGTGGGTGGAGATGAAGTACTGCAACACGTTCAGACCTTCACGGAAGTTCGCCGTGATGGGGGTCTCGATGATCGAGCCGTCAGGCTTGGCCATCAGACCACGCATACCTGCCAGCTGGCGGATCTGTGCGGCCGAGCCACGGGCGCCGGAGTCGGCCATCATGTAAATCGCGTTGAACGATTCCTGATCGACTTCCTTGCCATGGCGGTCAATGACCTTTTCCTTGGCCAGCTGGGCCATCATGACCTTGGAGACTTCGTCACCGGCCTTGCCCCAAATGTCCACCACCTTGTTGTAGCGCTCGCCAGCGGTGACCAGACCGGAGACGTACTGCTGCTCGATTTCCTTCACTTCCGCTTCGGAGCGGGCGATGATCTCGGCCTTTTGCGGTGGCACCAGCATGTCGCCGATGGCGATCGAGATACCGGAGCGCGTTGCCAGACGGAAGCCGTTTTGCAGCAGCTTGTCGGCGAACACCACGGTTTCCTTCAGACCGCACTTGCGGAACGAGATGTTGATCAGCTTGGAGATTTCCTTCTTCTTCAACGTCTTGTTGATCGAAGAGAAAGGCATACCCTTGGGCAGAATCTCGGACAGCAGGGCACGGCCAACGGTGGTTTCCACCAGCTTGGTCGTCGGCTCGAACTCACCGGAGGCCTTGTTCTTGTTCCACTCGGTCAGACGCACGCTGATCTTGGTGGCGCGCTCGACCTGCTCGGCATCCAGTGCGCGTTGCACTTCGCCGATGTCGGAGAACACCATGCCTTCGCCCTTGCCGTTGATCTTCTCGCGGGTGGCCTGGTACAGGCCCAGCACCACGTCCTGAGAAGGAACGATCGAGGGTTCGCCCGAAGCGGGGAACAGCACGTTGTTGGAGGCCAGCATCAGGGTGCGGGCTTCCATCTGTGCTTCCACCGACAGCGGCACGTGAACAGCCATCTGGTCACCGTCGAAGTCAGCGTTGAATGCCGCGCAAACCAGCGGGTGCAGTTGCAGGGCCTTGCCTTCGATCAGGATAGGCTCGAACGCCTGGATACCCAGACGGTGCAGCGTAGGTGCGCGGTTGAGCATGATCGGATGCTCGCGGATCACCTCTTCCAGGATGTCCCACACCACGGGGGTGCCGGTTTCCACTTCCTTCTTGGCGGCCTTGATGGTCGTGGCGATGCCACGCGCTTCGAGCTGCGCGAAGATGAAAGGCTTGAACAGCTCCAGCGCCATCAGCTTGGGCAGACCGCACTGGTGCAGCTTGAGCGTTGGGCCCACGGTAATCACGGAACGACCGGAGTAGTCGACGCGCTTGCCCAGCAAGTTCTGGCGGAAACGACCGCTCTTGCCCTTGATCATGTCGGCCAGCGACTTGAGGGCACGCTTGTTCGCGCCGGTCATGGCCTTGCCACGGCGGCCGTTGTCCAGCAGCGAGTCGACCGCTTCTTGCAGCATGCGCTTTTCATTGCGGGCAATGATCTCTGGAGCCTTCAGCTCCAGCAGGCGGCGCAGACGCGAGTTACGGTTGATGACGCGGCGGTACAGGTCGTTCAGGTCGGAGGTCGCAAAGCGGCCGCCGTCCAGCGGCACCAGTGGACGCAGATCGGGAGGCAGCACAGGCAGCACTTCCATCACCATCCAACCGGGCTTGATGCCGGACTTCTTGAACGCTTCGAGCAGCTTCAGGCGCTTGGCGTTCTTCTTGACCTTGACTTCGGAGCCGGTCAGGTCGTTGCGCAGGCGCTCGATTTCCGCATCGATCTCGATGCCTTCGAGCAGGTCCTTGATGCCTTCGGCGCCCATCTTGGCCACGAATTCATCACCGTACTCTTCGACGTTCTTGTCGTACTCGTCTTCCGACATGATGCTGAACTTCTTCAGCGGGGTCATGCCGGGGTCGGTCACCACGTAGGCTTCGAAGTACAGCACGCGTTCGATGTCGCGCAAGGTCATGTCCAGCACCAGGCCCAGGCGCGAAGGCAGGGACTTGAGGAACCAGATATGGGCGCAAGGCGCGGCCAGGTCGATGTGACCCATGCGCTCGCGGCGCACCTTGGTCTGCGTGACTTCAACGCCGCACTTCTCGCAGATCACACCGCGGTGCTTCAAGCGCTTGTACTTGCCGCACAGGCATTCGTAGTCCTTGATCGGGCCAAAGATCTTGGCGCAGAACAGACCATCGCGCTCGGGCTTGAAGGTACGGTAGTTGATGGTCTCGGGCTTCTTCACTTCGCCGAAAGACCACGAACGGATCTTTTCGGGCGAAGCCAGGCCGATTTTGATGGCATCGAAATGCTCATCAGGCGTAAATTGTTTGAACAGGTCGAGTAGCGATTTCATAGACTCTTTCCCCCTTCAATTAAGAACGTTCCAGTTCGATGTCCAGGCCCAGGGAACGGATTTCCTTGACCAGCACATTGAACGACTCCGGCATGCCGGCTTCGATGGCGTGTTCGCCCTTGACGATGGATTCGTACACCTTGGTACGGCCCACCACGTCATCGGACTTCACGGTCAGCATTTCCTGCAGCACATAGGCGGCGCCATACGCTTCCAGCGCCCACACTTCCATTTCACCGAAACGCTGACCACCGAACTGGGCCTTACCGCCCAGAGGTTGTTGCGTCACCAGCGAGTAAGGACCAGTGGAGCGGGCGTGCATCTTGTCGTCGACCAAGTGGTGCAGCTTCAGGTAGTGCATGTAGCCGATGGTGGTGGGGCGCTCGAAGCGCTCACCGGTGCGGCCGTCATACAGGTAAGCCTGGGTGCGTGGCTCGGTCAGACCCTTGCGTGCCTGGATGTCATCCGGGTACGCCAGCTTGAGCATGTCCTTGATTTCCTGCTCGGACGCACCGTCGAACACGGGCGTTGCGAAAGGCACGCCGTTCTTCAGGTTCTCCGCCATGAACATGATCTGGTCATCGGACAGTTGCTTGAGGTCTTCCTTGCGGCCGCGGCTGTTGTACA
Organism: Comamonas sp. B21-038; assembly: GCF_022387135.1. GTDB lineage: Bacteria > Pseudomonadota > Gammaproteobacteria > Burkholderiales > Burkholderiaceae_C > Comamonas > Comamonas sediminis. Next base: position 4,793,673 of record NZ_CP092462.1, on the reverse strand, counting down.
CCTCTTCCAGGAAGGAGCGCACTTCAGCGGCACGGGCTTCGGCCTGCAGCATGTCACCGATACGCTGGCCCAGGCCCTTGCCGGCCCAGCCCAGGTGGACTTCCAGCACCTGACCGATGTTCATGCGCGAAGGCACGCCCAGCGGGTTCAGCACGATGTCGGCGGTGGTGCCATCGGCCATGAAAGGCATGTCTTCCACCGGCACGATCTTGGAGACCACACCCTTGTTACCGTGACGGCCGGCCATCTTGTCGCCAGGCTGCAGACGGCGCTTGACGGCCAGGTAGACCTTGACCATCTTGAGCACGCCAGCAGGCAGCTCGTCGCCTTGCGTGAGCTTCTTGCGCTTTTCTTCGAAAGCCAGGTCGAAGTTGTGGCGTTGCTGCTCGATGGAGTTCTTGATGGACTCCAGCTGGGCTGCGACGTCGTCTTCGGCTGGGCGGATATCGAACCAGTGGAACTTCTCCACGCCGTCCAGATAGGCCTTGTCGATCTTGGTACCCTTGGCCAGCTTTTGCGGGCCGCCATTGGCCACGCGGCCGTTGAGCAGCTTGGCGATACGGTCAAACGCATCGGCTTCCACAATACGCAGCTGGTCGTTCAGGTCCAGACGGAAACGCTTGAGTTCGTCGTCAATGATCTGCTGGGCGCGCTTGTCGCGCTGGATGCCTTCACGGGTGAAGACCTGCACATCGATCACGGTACCTTGCGAGCCCTGGTCCACGCGCAGCGAGGTGTCCTTCACGTCGGACGCCTTCTCGCCGAAGATGGCACGCAGCAGCTTCTCTTCCGGGGTCAGCGTGGTCTCGCCCTTTGGCGTGACCTTGCCCACCAGCACATCGCCGGGTTGCACTTCTGCACCCACGTAGATGATGCCGGACTCGTCCAGACGGTTGAGTTGCTGCTCGGACAGGTTCGGGATGTCGCGCGTGATTTCCTCGGCACCGAGCTTGGTGTCGCGGGCCATCACCACCAGTTCCTCGATGTGGATCGAGGTGTAGCGGTCTTCCGCGACCACGCGTTCGGAGATCAGGATCGAGTCTTCGAAGTTGTAGCCGTTCCAGGTCATGAAGGCGATCAGCATGTTCTGACCAATGGCGATTTCGCCCAGGTCGGTCGATGCGCCGTCCGCAATCACGTCACCCTTGGCCAGCTTGTCGCCGCGGCGAACCACAGGACGCTGGTGGATGTTGGTGTTCTGGTTGGAACGCTGGTACTTGATGAGGTTGTAGATGTCCACACCCACTTCACCGGCCACGGCTTCTTCGTCGTTCACACGGATCACGATACGGGTCGCGTCCACGTAGTCGACGATACCGCCACGGGTGGCCGTCACGACGGTGCCCGAGTCGACCGCAGCAACGCGCTCGATACCGGTACCGACCATGGGCTTTTCAGGGCGCAGCACAGGCACGGCCTGGCGCGACATGTTGGCACCCATCAACGCGCGGTTCGCGTCATCGTGTTCCAGGAACGGAATCAGCGACGCAGCCACCGACACGATCTGTGCGGGCGACACGTCCATGTACTGCACGCGCTCGGCGGACAGCAGGGTCGATTCACCGTTTTCACGGGCAGAGACCAGGTCACCGGTCAGGCGGCCTTCGGCGTCGAGCTCGGCATTGGCCTGCGCGATCACGTACTTGCCTTCTTCGATGGCCGACAGGTAGTCCATCTGGTCGGTCACCTTGCCGTCGATCACGCGACGGTAAGGGGTTTCGATGAAACCGTACTCGTTCAGACGCGCGTACAGAGCCAGCGAGTTGATCAGACCAATGTTCGGACCTTCAGGCGTTTCGATCGGGCAGACGCGGCCGTAGTGGGTCACGTGCACGTCACGCACTTCGAAGCCTGCGCGTTCGCGGGTCAGACCGCCTGGGCCCAGAGCGGAAACACGGCGCTTGTGCGTGATTTCAGCCAGCGGGTTGGTCTGGTCCATGAACTGCGACAGCTGCGAGGCGCCGAAGAATTCCTTCAGGGCGGCAGAGATCGGCTTGCTGTTGATCAGGTCGTGCGGCATCAGGGGCTCTTGCTCAGCCTGGCCCAGACGCTCCTTCACAGCCTTTTCGATACGTGCCAGACCGGTGCGGTACTGGTTTTCGGCCAGCTCGCCCACGCAACGCACGCGGCGGTTGCCCAGGTGGTCGATGTCATCGACTTCACCCTTGCCGTTGCGCAGATCCACCAGGATCTTCACGACTTCGAGGATGTCTTCGTTGGACAGCACCATGGGACCGGTCGGGGTGTCGCGGCCGATCTTGGCGTTGAACTTCATACGGCCGACACGCGACAGATCGTAGGTGTCTTCGTTGTAGAACAAACGCTGGAACAGCGCCTGCACGGCGTCCTCGGTTGGAGGCTCACCAGGGCGCATCATGCGGTAGATGGCAACGCGTGCCGCGAACTCGTCAGCGGTTTCATCGGTGCGCAGGGTCTGCGAGATGTAGGCGCCGTGGCTCAGTTCGTTGGTGTAGATGCAAGCCAGATCCTGGATGCCGGCGGAGCGCAGCTTCTTGAGCAGCGCTTCGGTCATCTCTTCGTTGGCCTTGGCGATGATTTCACCGGTGTCAGGGTCAACGATGTTCTTGGCAGCGACGCGGCCGAGCAGGAAGTCTTCAGGCACGCTGATGAACTTGGTGCCCGATTGCTCCATCTCGCGGGTGTGGCGCGCGGTGATGCGCTTGTCCTTGGCCACGACCACCTTGCCCGACTTGTCGGTGATGTCAAAGCGCGCGACTTCACCCTTGAGGCGGTCAGCCACAAATTCCATCTGCGCGCCGCTGTCCATCAGGCGGAAGTTGTCGTTCTCGTAGAACGTCGCCAGGATGGACTCGGGCGTCATGCCGATGGCCTTGAGCAGAATCGACACCGGCATCTTGCGGCGGCGGTCCACACGGAAGAACAGCAGGTCCTTGGGGTCGAACTCGAAGTCCAGCCAGGAGCCGCGGTAAGGGATGATGCGTGCCGAGAACAGCAGCTTGCCCGAGCTGTGCGTCTTGCCCTTGTCGTGTTCAAAGAACACACCTGGCGAGCGGTGCAGCTGCGAAACGATCACACGCTCGGTGCCATTGACAATGAATGAACCTTTGTCCGTCATCAGGGGCACTTCGCCCATGTAGACTTCCTGCTCCTTCACTTCCTTGACCACCTTGGACTGGGGCGTGGAGGATTCACGGTCATAGATGATCAACTGCACCTTGGCGCGCACAGCGGACGAGAAGGTCAGACCACGGGTCTGGCATTCACGCACGTCGAAAGCGGGCCTGGCGAGGTTGTACTCGACAAACTTCATCTCCACAAAACCGTTGTGCGAGACGATGGGGAAAGCCGAGTTGAAGGCAGCTTGCAAGCCTTCATCAGTACGCTTTTTGGGGGCCGAGTCTGCTTGCAAAAATGCAGTGTAAGCATCTTTTTGCATTTGCAGCAGGTAAGGCACTTCGAGCACGCTATCGCGGCTGCCGAAACTTTTGCGGATTCGCTTGCGTTCGGTGTAAGAATAGGCCATGAGATCTCCGGGCAAAGACATGAGTCCTGGGTCTTCGACGACACCCCTGTGACGGGGTTGCAGCTTGGTGGGTTGGCCACTACCAACCATGGCAGACGGTGGTGCATTGCACACCACCCGAACCAAGGGGTTTTCTAGTGTCGGATGTTAGAAAACACTAAAAATCAGCCATCTACGGCCAGTTTTTGGTGTGCTCTAGCGAACGAGATTCCAGAAGCGCCAAAGGCTGGAGCACCTTTTCGGGTACTCCAGCCTTGAAAAAGCCCTCAATTACTTGAGTTCAGCCTTTGCACCAGCTTCGGTCAGCTTCTTGGCAGCTGCGTCAGCGTCAGCCTTAGGCATAGCTTCCTTCAGAACCTTAGGAGCGCCGTCGACCATGTCCTTGGCTTCCTTCAGACCCAGACCGGTGATTTCACGCACGGCCTTGATCACGCCAACCTTGTTAGCGCCGGCTTCCAGCAGCACCAGGTTGAACTCGGTCTTTTCTTCAGCAGCAGCAGCGCCACCGCCACCACCAGCAGCAGGAGCGGCCATAGCAGCAGCGCTCACGCCAAACTTTTCTTCAATTGCCTTGACCAGGTCGTTCAGTTCCAGAACAGTCATGCTGTCCAGGGAGGTCAAGAATGCGTCTTTATCGAATGCCATTTTGATTTCCTAAATATATCGGTTGGTTTTGCCGCGCTTAAGCTGCAGCGGCTTCGGCGACTTCTGCGCCTTCGCCCTTTTTGGCCGCCAGTGCGCCCAGCACAACGGCCGTACGCGAGATTGGCGACATGAGCAAGCCACACAATTGGGCCAGCAGCACTTCCTTGGAAGGCACGCTTGCCAGTTGCTTAACGCTGTTAGCGTCCAACGCCTTTCCTTCGAATGCACCACCGCGAATCACCAACTTGTCGTTGGTCTTCGCGAAATCGGCCACCACCTTGGCGGCGGCGATTGCATCTTCAGAGAAACCGTAGATCAGCGGGCCGGTCATCTGGTCAGCCACCACTTCAAAGCTGCTACCAGCAACAGCGCGACGAGCCAGGGTGTTCTTCAGAACACTCAGCGTCACGCCTTGCTTGCGTGCTTCCACACGCAGCTTCGTCATGTCAGCGACCGTGATGCCGCGGTATTCCGCGAACACAAGCGTTTGAGCTTTAGCGGCGAGGCTGGTCACTTCATTGATGACCGCTTCTTTCTCACTGCGATTCAGACTCAAGGTCTACTCCTTCAAATGCGCAAATCGGGGCGAGCCCCTCATGCGCGCTCTTGTTGCAGCGACCAACTGTTTTGGAAATTCATCCATCTGCAGCGGGATCGCCATCTGCGTTGGCAAAAAGATTTAAGTGATCCAATCACACCAACGGTCTTGGATGGCCTGGCATGGCGTTTTTCTCAAAACCCCTCGCCAGCCCACCACACCAGACCGGTGCAAGCACCGGTCTGACGATTTTTTTAGCAATTACGCTGCGATGGACTGTGCATCGACGCGCACGCCGATACCCATCGTCGACGACACTGCCACCTTGCGCAGGTACAGACCCTTGCTGGTAGCTGGCTTTGCCTTGTTCAGAGCGTCGATCAGCGCAGCCAGGTTGCCCTGGAGCTTGTCGTTCTCGAACGAACGGCGGCCGATGGTCGAGTGAACGATACCAGCCTTGTCAACGCGGAACTGCACCTGACCTGCCTTGGCGTTCTTCACAGCCGTAGCGACGTCGGGAGTCACGGTGCCCACCTTGGGGTTAGGCATCAGACCGCGTGGGCCCAGGATTTGACCCAGGGTACCAACGATACGCATGGCGTCAGGCGCAGCGATCACGATGTCGAAAGGCATGTCACCAGCCTTGACCATCGCGGCCAGCTCGTCCATACCCACGATATCGGCACCAGCGGCCTTGGCTTCTTCAGCCTTGGCGCCTTGTGCGAACACGGCCACGCGGGTGGTCTTGCCGGTGCCGTTAGGCAGCACGACAGCGCCACGAACCACTTGGTCCGACTTCTTGGCGTCCACGCCCAGCTGGATAGCCACGTCGATGGATTCATCAAACTTGGCCGTAGCGGCGTCCTTCACGAGCGCCACTGCATCAGCGAATGCGTACAGCTTGGTGGTGTCCACCTTGCCTTGCAGGGCTTTTTGCTTCTTGGTCAACTTTGCCATCTTAGAGGCCCTCCACCGTAACGCCCATCGAACGGGCGGAACCAGCCAGCGTGCGCACAGCGGCGTCAACGTCAGCAGCGTTCATGTCCTTCAGCTTGGTCTTGGCGATCTCTTCCAGCTGAGCGCGGGTGATCTTGCCGACCTTGGTGGCCAGAGGGTTCGAAGAACCCTTGTCCAGCTTGATCGCCTTCTTGATCAGCACCGTTGCGGGTGGGGTCTTGATGACGAACGTGAAGCTCTTGTCCGCGAAAGCGGTGATCACCACAGGCAGTGGCAGACCTGGCTCAACACCTTGGGTCTGGGCGTTGAACGCCTTGCAGAATTCCATGATGTTAAGACCACGTTGACCCAGCGCTGGACCAATGGGTGGCGATGGATTGGCTTTACCAGCTGGCACTTGCAGCTTGATGAAGCCGACAATTTTCTTTGCCATTTATAGCTCCTTACGGGTAAAAACGCCCGCACTGCATAGCGCGGGCTCCCCGGGGTTAAGACTCTGTTTAGGCACCGAGTCCGTAAGTGCATGAAAATCAATCAGGTTTTTTCGACCTGCGCAAATTCCAGCTCAACCGGAGTTGAACGGCCAAAGATCATAACAGAAACGCGAAGTCGACTCTTTTCGTAGTTTACTTCTTCGACCGATCCGTTGAAGTCCGTGAACGGACCTTCCTTGACGCGGATGAATTCGCCGACGGTGAATTCGATCTTGTGGCGTGGCTTGTCCGAGCCCTCTTCCATCTGCAGAACTATCTTCTGAACTTCTGCTTCGGAGATCGGCGCCGGACGGTTCTTGGCGCCGCCGACAAAGCCCGTCACCTTGCTGGTGTGCTTGACCAGGTGCCAGGTGTCGTCGTCCATGACCATCTCGACAAACACATAGCCCGGGAACAGGCGGCGCTCGGTGGTCTTTTTCTGACCATTGCGCACTTCCACCACTTCCTCGGTAGGCACCAGAATGCGGCCGAACTTGCTTTGCATGTCCGAGCGGTGAATGCGCTCCAGGATGTTGCGCTCAACGGCCTTCTCCATGCCCGAGTAGGCATGCACGATGTACCAGCGCAGATCAGGATTAGCAGCACTCATAGGCGCCTCAGCGCCTGTGTTGGTTGTTTCGTCCGTGTTCGACATTACTTCCTCCAGCCCAGAACCAGGTCGTACAAGACCCATTCCAGCGTTTTATCAGTCATCCACAAGAACAAAGACATGATGACCACAAACGCAAACACGTAAGCGGTCATCTGCAGCGTCTCTTTACGCGAAGGCCAGACAACCTTCTTGACTTCACGCCAGGAGTCCTTGGCAAAACCAACAAATTGCTTACCTGGTTCAGACACCAGAAAAACGGTGACCGCCGCAATCAGGGCCACAATCAGCACGGCCCACTGGGCAACCGCACCTTGTTTGGCCAACAGGTAAAAGCCGGCGATACCGGCGATGACCAATGCAGCTACAGCGAACAGCTTGAGCTTGTCCGCACCAGAACTAACAGTTTCAACTTGTGTAGCAGCCATGTCGACAATTCAGAGATGGAAAATAGGCATCACTCAAGACGCCGAAGCCCGCCTTGTAATCAGGCGGGCTTGGTTGACCACTTATTCAGTGGCAGGGGCAGTAGGAATCGAACCTACAACCTTCGGTTTTGGAGACCGACGCTCTGCCAATTGAGCTATACCCCTACGAAATCAATACTTACGCAATGATCTTGGCAACCACGCCAGCGCCCACGGTACGGCCGCCTTCGCGGATAGCGAAACGCAGACCTTCTTCCATAGCGATGGGGTTGATCAGCTTGACGGTGATCGACACGTTGTCGCCAGGCATAACCATTTCCTTGTCAGCTGGCAGCTCGATGGCGCCGGTCACGTCCGTGGTACGGAAGTAGAACTGAGGACGGTAGTTGTTGAAGAATGGGGTGTGGCGGCCGCCTTCGTCCTTGCTCAGCACATACACTTCAGCGGTGAAGTGGGTGTGTGGCTTGATCGAGTTAGGCTTGCACAGCACTTGGCCACGCTCCACGTCTTCACGCTTGGTGCCGCGCAGCAGCAGGCCAACGTTGTCACCAGCTTGACCTTGGTCCAGCAGCTTGCGGAACATTTCCACGCCGGTAACGGTGGTCTTGACGGTGTCCTTGATACCGACGATTTCGATTTCTTCGCCGACCTTGATGATACCGCGCTCGATACGGCCGGTCACCACGGTACCACGACCGGAGATGGAGAACACGTCTTCCACGGGCATCAGGAAAGCACCGTCCACAGCGCGCTCTGGCGTTGGGATGTAGGTGTCCAGAGCTTCAGCCAGACGCAGGATTGCGGGCTCACCCTTGTCGGATTGGTCGCCTTCCAGAGCCAGCTTAGCCGAGCCGCGGATGATTGGGGTGTCGTCACCTGGGAAATCGTACTTGTCCAGCAGTTCGCGGACTTCCATTTCCACCAGCTCCAGCAGCTCTTCATCATCAACCATGTCGCACTTGTTCAGGAACACGATGATGTAAGGCACGCCCACCTGGCGAGCCAGCAGGATGTGTTCACGGGTCTGGGGCATGGGGCCGTCAGCAGCCGAGCAAACCAGGATAGCGCCGTCCATCTGAGCAGCGCCGGTGATCATGTTCTTCACATAGTCGGCGTGGCCAGGGCAGTCCACGTGAGCGTAGTGGCGGTTAGCCGTTTCGTACTCAACGTGTGCGGTATTGATGGTAATGCCGCGAGCCTTTTCTTCAGGAGCAGCGTCGATTTCGTCGTACTTCTTGGCTTCGCCGCCGAACTTGGCAGACAGCACGGTTGCGATAGCAGCCGTCAGCGTGGTCTTGCCGTGGTCCACGTGACCAATGGTGCCCACGTTCACGTGCGGCTTGGTGCGCTCGAATTTTCCTTTTGCCATTCTAGACTCCGAAAAAACCTAAACCTAATGGGATATAGCGCAACAAGAACCGTGCGCACTTAAATATGGTGCCCATGGGCAGGATCGAACTGCCGACCTCTCCCTTACCAAGGGAGTGCTCTACCACTGAGCCACATGGGCAATTTTTTCAAATTGCAACAGGATCGCTTTACTGCAGACTGGAGCGGGAGACGGGAATCGAACCCGCGTCATTAGCTTGGAAGGCTAGGGTTCTACCATTGAACTACTCCCGCATCAACCGCGCCATAAGCGCAATTGCTGCAAAGCTTTCTTCTTCAACCATTTCTGGTGGAGGGGACTGGATTCGAACCAGTGTAGGCGTAAGCCAACAGATTTACAGTCTGCCCCCTTTAGCCACTCGGGCACCCCTCCGAAGAAGAACTAGATTGTAGCATCATTTTTGGCTGTTTTTAGAAACTTCCGATTTCTCGCAAATTTCTTCAAGGGACGCAACCCGAACAAACCCGAAAACAATGCTTCACTCTATATAAAAAGCCCCGAGACCTGAATCTCGAGGCTCTTAACTGGTGCGGCTGGCAGGAATCGAACCCACGACCCCTTGGTTCGTAGCCAAGTACTCTATCCAGCTGAGCTACAGCCGCTAAGCTGCGTATTGTAGGCTGTTTTTGGGTGCCTCGAACGAATTGGCCAGGTTTTTTCAAAAAATGATGCCGAAGACCCAGCGTCGACCACAGTAGCTGTGGCGCGCACTCCCCTGTGATGGCAGCATCGCACCGGCCCGCTGACCCGCCAGGGAGCTACGCGCACATGCAGTGCACGTACTCTGCAGACACGGCCGCGCGGCCGGCCAGCAGGGGAGCTGCTACAAGGCGAAGACCCGCTGCCAGCCCACCGCGCTCACACCTGACACCTGACACCTGACACCTGACACCTGACGCCCAACGGACAACAAAAAACCCGCACTGCGTTGGTCAGGCGGGTGGTTGGCGCTCTTGCAGAGCAGGTGTGAGGTGTTGGTGCGGCTGGCGGGGATCGAACCCACGACCCTTGGCTTCGGAGGCCAATACTCTATCCACTGAGCTACAGCCGCACAAGCTGCAGACGCAAGGCGCTGCAGATCAACCCGCTGATTATGGCATGGCTTGGATGCCCTGGCCGCTCAGTTGCCGCACAAGGGCCAGGGCGGCATCATGAGGGCGGCAGACCCCCTGTGCCTCAGCTCCCTGCAGGCAGCTTGCTGGGGCCAAAGCCCAGGCCGGCCAGATAGGCCTCTACGGCTTTCTCCCCCATGCTGCGCAGCGGAAAGTTGCCTTCATTGAGCACCCAGCCGTGGATGAGGCCCACAAACAAGGAATGCAGGCCCAGCGCCGCCTCTTGCGGCGTCATCTGCATCTGCACCTGGTCCTGGAGGGAAGCCTCCTCCAGATCGGCCGCAAATTTGCGTTGCGAGCACGCGAAGCTCTCGACATGGCCTTCGCGCACGCTCTCGAGCTCACCCACGTATTCGAGCTTGAACAGCGCCGTGTCAAACACCTTGCGGCGGCGTTCGTCCCCATCCATACTGTCAAAAACTGCATAGATTGATCGACGAATTCGATCAAGTGGCGCCAGCTCGCCATATTTGTCGTCGCAAATTTCCTCAAAGGGCATGCAGATGCGATCGAGCATCGATGTAAAAACATCGACCTTGTCTTTGAAGTGCCAGTACACCGCCCCGCGCGTCGCACCCGCCCGCTGGGCGATTTCGTTGAGCGAGGCGCGCGCCACGCCCTTCTCGAAGAACACCTGTTCTGCCGCATCCAGCAGCTTGATGCGGGTTTCATCTGCCTCTGCTTTAGTCCGTCGGGCCATCGCTTGTTTTTCCGTTCTTGCAAGCACATGCCCCCTGTTTGTCAACCCAAAGGACATGCGTTATTTATCAAATTTCGACAATTATACATTTGCGCATGTATGTATAATCGCGCAGCAATTTCATGGGAATTGAGGATCATCCGCGTCCGGATGTGAGACAAGCCCTGCAGGGCCCCTGGGGCCTCCATCTTTACCATTTCTCACCTACCGAAGGGACTTTCATGCAGCAGATGTATGAAGCAAACCAATCTACCGGGAACCGCCCAGCCGCTACCAGCCCCCGCCGCAAGACCGGCGTGCTGGCCTTGACGCTGGTCGCCGCCCTGGTCTTGACTGCCTGCGGCAACAAGAAAGACGAACACGCAGCACCGCAAGGGGGCGCGCCCAAGCCTCCCGAGGTGAGCGTGCTGACGGTGAAGCTGGAGAGCATTCCCGTGGTCTCCGATCTGCCCGGCCGCCTGGAGCCCGTGCGTGTGGCCCAGGTCGGTGCCCGCGTCGCAGGTATCCTGCAAAAGCGCCTGTTCACCGAAGGCTCGGATGTGAAGGCCGGCCAGGTGCTGTTCCAGATCGATAATGCGCCCTACCGGGCCAACCTGGAAAGCGCACAGGCGACTCTCGCCCAGGCCCAGGCGACCCTGGCCCAGGCTGCATCCACCGCACGCCGCTACAAGCCATTGGTCGAAGCCAATGCGATCAGCAAGCAGGAATACGACGTGGCCGTGGCCAACGAAAAGGCTGCCCAGGCCCAGGTCGCCGCAGGCAAGGCAGGCGTGACCAATGCCAACATCAACCTGGGCTATGCCTCGGTGACAGCACCGATCTCCGGCCGCATTGGCCGCTCGCTGGTGACCGAGGGCGCTCTGGTCGGCCAAAGCGGCGTGACCGAGCTGGCGGTGATCCAGCAGATCAACCCCCTGTATGTGAACGTGACGCAGTCTTCGTCGGAGATCCTGCGCATGCGCGAGGCGCTCAAGTCCGGCAAGCTGGCCAAGGCCGGTGACAACGCCGCCAAGGTCATCGTCTACACCGACGACGGCAAGCCCTACCCCCACCCCGGCAAGCTGCTGTTCACCGATCTGACGGTGGACCCTGCGACCGGCCAGGTGAGCGTGCGCGCCGAGCTGCCCAACCCCGAGAACCTGCTGCTGCCGGGCATGTATGTGCGCGTGCATATCCAGGAAGCCCAGGTGGAGAACGCCGTGCTGGTTCCGCAGCAGGCGGTGACCCGCAATGAAAAGGGCAACACGGTGATGGTCGTTGCCGCCGATGGTTCGGTCAGCCCGCGGCCCGTGCAGATCAGCCAGTCCAAGGGCACGAACTGGGTGGTGAGCGAAGGCCTCAAGGAAGGTGACCAGGTCATGGTCGATGGCTTCATCAAGCTGGGCATGGGTGCGACACACGTCACGCCGGTGCCATGGAAGAACCCGAGCGACAAGGCGGCATCACCAGCTGCCCCTGCGGCAGGGGCAGCGCCGCAGGCCGCAGCGCCGGCTGCGGACAAGCCCGCCGCTGCGGCCGACGCTGCAGGCAACGCCGCCGCCAGCAAATAAACAGGACACAGCGGAATGTCAAAGTTCTTTATTCACAGACCGATTTTTGCCTGGGTGATCGCGATCTTCGTGGTCCTCGCAGGTATCGTGTCCATTACCCGACTGCCGGTGGCGCAGTTCCCGAGCGTGGCACCGCCCACGATCACGGTGACGGCGACCTACCCTGGCGCAACCGCGCAAACGCTGACCGATTCGGTGCTGCAGCTGATCGAGCGGGAAATCAACGGTGCCGAAGGCCTGATGTACATGTCGTCGTCCGCCTCTGCCACGGGCAGCGGCGAGTTGACCGTGACTTTCGAGCCCGGCACCAACCCCGACCTGGCCCAGGTGGATGTGCAAAACCGGCTGGCACGCGCCACGCCGCGTCTGCCCAGCATCGTGCAATCGCTGGGGGTGCGCGTCGACAAGTCGATGAGCAACTTCCTGATGATTCTGACCTTCCAGTCGGACACCGGAGAGACCTCGCGTGACGAAATCTCCGATTACGTCAACCGCAACGTGGTGCCGGAAATCCAGCGCCTGAACGGCGTGGGCAAGGCCCAGCTGTTTGCGGCGGGCCGCGCGATGCGCGTCTGGGTCGATCCTGCCAAGCTGCAGGGCTACAACATGTCGATCGCGCAGATCAATGCGGCGATTGCCGCGCAGAACCAGCAGATCTCCGGCGGCGCGCTGGGCGATACGCCGAGCCTGCCGGGCACCATGATGAATGCCACCATCGTCGTGCCAGGTCAGCTGTCCACGCCCGAAGAGTTTGGCGAGGTGGTGCTGCGCTCCAACTCGGATGGCTCGACCGTGCGCCTCAAGGACGTGGCCCGGGTGGAACTGGGCTCCGAGAGCTATGCCACCAACTCGCGCCTGGACGGCAAGCCCGCCGTGGCGCTGGCGGTGCAGCTGACCTCGACCGCGAACGCGATGGCGACCGCCAAGGAGGTCTACAGCAAGATGGACCAGCTCGAACCCTTCCTGCCTGCGGGCGTGAAGTGGGCCGCGCCTTATGACACCTCGAAGTTCGTCAAGATCTCGATCGAAAAAGTGCTGCACACCTTGCTCGAAGCCATCGTGCTGGTGTTCATCGTGATGCTGATCTTCCTGCAGAACATCCGCTACACCCTGATCCCGACCATCGTCGTGCCCATTGCGCTGCTCGGGGCCTTTGCAGTGATGTACAGCGTGGGGCTGACGATCAACATTCTGTCGATGTTCGCGATGGTGCTGGTGATCGGTATCGTCGTGGACGATGCGATCGTGGTGGTGGAGAACGTCGAGCGGATCATGTCCGAAGAGGGCTTATCGCCCAAGGAAGCCACGATCAAGGCCATGGGCCAGATCCAGGGCGCCGTGGTCGGTATCACCGTGATTCTGGTGACCGTGTTCATCCCGCTGGCGATGTTCTCGGGCGCGACCGGCAACATCTACCGCCAGTTCTCACTGGTGATGGCGATCTCGATCTTCTTCTCGGGCTTCTTCGCGCTGACGTTGACGCCAGCGCTGTGCGCCACGATGCTCAAGCCCATCCCCAAGGGCCATGCGCATGACAAGAAGACCGGCCTGCTGGGCCCCTTCTACAACTGGTTCAACCGCATGTTCGGCAAGGCCACCAAGGGCTACCAGAAGACCTTGGTCGGCGTCGTCAAGCGCACATTCATGGCCTTCCTGGTCTACGCAGCGGTGATTGTCGGTGTGGTGTTTGGCTTCAAGGCGCTGCCAACGGCTTTCCTGCCGGTGGAAGACCAGGGCTATGTGATCTCCTTGGTGCAACTGCCCCCGGGTGCCACCCAGGAGCGCACCAGCGAAACCATGAAGCACCTCGAAGACTTTGCGCTGGCGCAGCCTGAGACGGCCAACATCGTGAGCATTCTGGGCTTCAGCTTTGCCGGTCAGGCACAGAACATGGGTCTGGCCTTCACCGTGTTCAAGGACTGGTCCGAGCGCACAAAGCCGGGCTCGGATGCCTCGTCGTTCGCCGGCCGCGCCATGGGCGCCATGATGAGCCTGCGTGACGGCTTCATCTACACCCTGGTGCCTCCGTCGATCTCCGAGCTGGGCAACAGCGATGGCTTTACCTTCCGTCTGCAGGACCGGGGCAACCACGGCCATGCCGAACTGCTCAAGGCCCGCAATGACCTGATCGCCAAGGCCAGCAAGAGCCCGATTCTGACCGGCATGCGCTTTGACGGTGTGGATGACGCGCCGCAATGGCAGGTCGATATCAACCGCAATGCGGTGTATGCGCAGAAGGTCAGCATGGGCGACATTGCCACGACCTTGTCGACGGCACTGGGCTCGAGCAACTCGACCGACTTCCCGAACAACGGCTACATGCAGCGCGTCACCATCCAGGCCGACGCGGCCACCCGCATGCAGCCCGAGGATGTGCTGAAGCTGACGGTGCCCAACGCAGACGGCAAGCTGGTCGAGCTGTCCACCTTGGTGACCGCCAAGTGGATCACCGGCCCGATGCAGATGTCGCGCTACAACGGCTATCCGTCGATGAGCATCACCGGCCAGGCCAAGCCCGGCTACACCACCGGTGACGCGATGGCAGAGATGGAGAAGCTATCAGCCGAGCTGCCACAAGGCTTTGGCTACGAGTGGACCGGCCAGTCGCTGGACGAAAAGAAAGCCGGCTCGTCGGCGATGATCCTGTACGCGTTCTCGATCCTGGCGGTGTTCCTCTGCCTGGCAGCGCTGTACGAGAGCTGGAGCATTCCGCTGGCCGTGCTGCTGGTGGTGCCGCTGGGTGTGTTGGGCGCGGTGGCCGGTATGCACCTGCGCGGCATGCCCAATGACATCTACTTCCAGGTGGCGCTGATCACCGTGATCGGCTTGTCCGCGAAGAACGCCATCTTGATTGTGGAGTTCGCCAAGGACCTGCACGACCAGGGCATGAGTGCGCTGGATGCGGCGCTCGAAGCCGGACACCTGCGTTTCCGCCCGATCCTGATGACCTCGCTGGCCTTCATCCTGGGTGTGGTGCCGCTGTACATTGCCTCGGGCGCCAGCGCCGTGAGTCAGCACGAGATCGGCACCGGCGTGTTCTGGGGCATGATCATCGGCACCTTCCTGGCCGTGTTCCTGGTGCCGGTGTTCTTTGTCGAGGTCTTCCGCCTGTTCGGCCGCAAGGGCGAGCAGGACAAGGGACCGCAAGGCAGCCCGCCCGCGCCGCATTCGCCTGACCGCGGACACGACGCTGTTCTGTCTGCCAATGTGGGGAAAGGAACCCACCATGAATAAGAAACTGATACCAACCGTCCTGGCTGCGGCCCTGCTGGCCTCGGGTTGCTCGCTGATTCCGTCGCTGGACAGGCCCGCCACCCCGGTGGCTGCGCAGTACCCGGTGGCCACCGAGCAGGCGCAGCAAGCCGCTGCCGATATTCCCTGGCAGAACTTCTTCACCGATACGCGCCTGCAGCAGCTGATCCAGACCGCGCTGGACAACAACCGTGACCTGCGCGTGGCGGTGCTCAACATCGCCCAGGCCCGTGCGCTGTACCAGATCCAGGACGCCCAGCGCTTTCCGGAAGTGGGCGTGTCCGGCTCGGCCACGCGCCAGCGCAGCCAGATCACCGGCGGCTATGCCAATGCCTTCAGCGTGGGCGTCGGTATCCAGAGCTGGGAGATTGACTTCTTTGGCCGCATCAGCAGCCTCAAGGAGCAGGCGCTGGCCCAGTACCTGGCCACCGAAGAAGGCCGCAAGTCTGCCCAGATCAGCCTGGTGGCGGCAGTCGCCAATGCCTGGCTGACCCTGCAGGCCGACGAGGAGCTGATCGACATCTCGCGCCGTACCCTGGAGACGCGGGAGGAGTCGATCAAGCTGTCCAAGCTGCGCCTGGATGCCGGTGTGGCTTCGGAGCTGGACTACCGCCAGGCCCAGTCGCTGACGGAAAACGCCAAGGCCACCTTGGCCCAGCAACTGCGCCAGCGCGCGCTGGATGTCAACGCCCTGACCTTGCTGCTGGGCCAGACGCCGCCTGCCGAGCTGTTGACCAGCCTGCAGGGCAAGCGTCTGAGCGATCTGCCGGTGATGGCCGATGTCCCCGCAGGCCTGCCGTCGGACCTGATGCTGCGCCGCCCGGACCTGCGCCAGGCCGAGCAGACCATGATCGCCGCCAACGCCAACATCGGCGCGGCGCGTGCGCTGTTCTACCCGGCCATCTCGTTGACCGCCAGCGCCGGCTTTGCCAGCTCCGAGCTGTCCGACCTGTTCGACTCCAAGTCCAAGGGTTTCACGATTGCGCCTTCGCTGTACCTGCCGATCTTCAATGCCGGCCGCAACCAGGCCAACCTGGAAGTGGCCGAAGTGCAGACCAAGATCGCTGCAGCGCAGTATGAAAAGGCCATCCAGACCGCGTTCCGCGAGGTATCGGATGCCCTGGTCAGCCGCCAGACCCTGGCCGACCAGCTGCAATCGCAGCAGGCCCAGGTCGAGGCCGAGTCGGCACGCCTGAAGCTGTCGGACCTGCGCTACAAGAACGGCGTGGCCAGTTACCTGGACCTGCTCGATGCGCAGCGTTCGCTGTTCACGCTGGAGCAGGCCGTGGTGCAGGTGCGCCTGACCCAGCTGCAGAACCAGGTCGGTCTGTACAAGGCCCTGGGCGGCGGCTGGACCGAGCCCGCGCCGGGCGACACTGTCGCTCAGGCGGCGCCCACTGCTGGCAAACCATAGGTTCCTGCCCGCGACTGCGGCCCCACAATGGCTTGCCAGCCCCCTGGCAAGCCATTTTTTTATGCGCCGGCACCCCAGGTGTGGCAGTTTGCCTGCAGGTAGTAGCCCGGAGGCCCAGCCAAAAAACCCGTCGATATAATGATTTTGGCCTCTGCACGATGAACAACAAGCCCCCAGAGAATTTGAGGAAGCCATGAGCGACATCCAGCAAGAAGAAGCACATACAGGCCCCGTCAAATCACCCAAGCAATTTTTGTGGACGGTGATCTTTGCTTTTGTGATTCCGGTCTTCGCCATCATTGGCCTCGTGACCTATGTGACCTCGGCCAACAAATCCGGCCCCGGCGCCGCCGATAACGCAGGCTCCATCGAAAGCCGGCTGCAGAAAGTGGGCTCGGTCGAAATACGCGATGCCAACCGCCCCCTCAAATCCGGCCAGGAGGTCTACCAGGCCCAATGCGCTGCCTGCCATGCCACCGGCGCTGCCGGTGCCCCCAAGTTTGAAGATGCCGCTGCCTGGGCGCCGCGCATCAAGACCGGCCTCGAAGCGCTGGTGCATTCGGCCATTGCCGGCAAGGGCGCGATGGCCCCGCAAGGCGGTGGTGACTTCGAAGACACCGAAATCGCCCGTGGCGTGGTGTACATGGCCAATGCCGCAGGCGCCAAGTTCGATGAGCCCCAGCGCCCTGCCGCTGCCAGCGCCGATGCAGGCAGTGCTGCCCCAGTTGCCCCGGTTGCTGCAGCGCCCGCCGCTGCTGCCCCTGCAACTGCTACGGCCGCCGCTGCAGCGGCCCCTGCCGAGCCAGCAGCGGCTGCAGCCGCAGCACCGGCAGCCGCCCCTACCGCCAATGCAGCCGTCAATGGCAAGGCGCTGTATGACAAGGCCTGCTTTGTCTGCCATGCCGCTGGTGTGGCGGGCGCGCCCAAGTTTGGTGACAAGGCCGCCTGGGCGCCTTACATCGCCCAAGGCATCGACAGCATGGTGAAGATCGCCATCAGCGGCAAGGGCGCCATGCCCCCGCGCGGCGGCTCCAGCGCATCGGATGAAGAGATCCATGCCGCCGTGCAGTACATGGTGGAGCATGCGCAGTAAGCGGGCAGCCCACCGCGCACCTTAAACGATCAAGCCTGGCCCGCCGCCTTCTGCGCGGCCGGTGAGCGCACAAAGCCATAGCGCTTTTCCAGCAGCACGCTGGCCACCTCGGTCGGCTCAGGCAGCAGGCCCTGCTCCAGCGCCTGCGACACATCCAACACATCCTGTGTATGCACGATGCCCAGACCCTGGCCGGTGTGCAGATAGACGGCACCTTGTTCATCGGCCAGCACCGCCTGCACCTGCGCAGGGGCCAGTACCGCGCCGGTATGGGCATGCAGATGCAGGGTCTCGTCGCGCCACTGCGCGCGCCAGACCCAGGGGGTCGCCTCCAGCTCCACAAACACCTGCTGCGGGCCATTCTGGAAATACCAGCAGCCCTGGGCATCGGCCAGGTAGTTGCGCGCAATGAACTGCGCGAGCTTGTCATGCTCCACCCGCGATCCCTTGGCGCCTGGCAGGCCGCTGGTAAACGTCCCGGCGGCCTGCGCCTGTGCATCACGCAGCCACCAGTTGCCGCGCGCGTCCAGCGCCAGCCAGCCCCAGCAGGCGGGCACGTTTGGCCATTTGGCCATGGCTTGTTTCACGATATCGTCCATCCGCGCATCGTACTGCATGCCCCACCGCCCGCCATGCCAGCGCCTGGGCCGCCTCACCGTCAATAATCGCTGACAATGGACCGCTGCCAGATGGGTAACAATGGCGGCTCTGAAATGGCAAGGAGCCCTCATGAACGCATGGAAAAGATTTCTGGTGGTGGCAACGGCGGCGCTGGCACTGACGGGCTGCGGCTACAACGATTTCCAACGTTTGGACGAAGAGTCAACAGCCGCCTGGAGCGAGGTGTTGAGCCAGTATCAGCGCCGTGCGGATCTGGTGCCCAACATCGTGGCCTCCGTCAAGGGTGAGGCCAACTTCGAGCAAGACACGTTGACCAAGGTGATCGAGGCGCGGGCCAAGGCCACCTCGATCCAGGCGACGCCCGAGCTGGTGAACAACCCCGAGGCTTTCAACAAGTTCCAGCAGGCCCAGGGCGAGCTGTCCAGCGCGCTGTCGCGCCTGATGGTGGTGTCGGAGCGCTACCCCGAGCTCAAGGCCAACCAGGCTTTCCGCGATCTGCGCGTGACCCTGGAGGGCACGGAAAACCGCATCGCCGTGGCGCGTGACCGTTATATCGGCACCGTCAAGGCCTACAACATCAAGGCCCGCCAGTTCCCGACCAACTTGACCGCCAAGGTCTTTGGCTACCAGCCCAAGGCCAATTTCACGGTGCAGAACGAGGCCCAGATCTCCCAGCCGCCTACCGTGGACTTCTCGTCTGAGCGGAAGTAAGCGCATGGCGTCGATGCCCGCCTGGCGCCCCCGGCTGGCCTGGCTGCTGGCCCTGGTGGCGGCCCTGTTGCTGCCCTGGTTCAGCACGCCGGCACGGGCTGCCGTGCAGCCGGTGCCAGCGCTCAGCGCCCATGTGATCGACCAGACTGCCACGTTGAGCGCGCAGGAGCAGGCTCAGCTGGAAGCCCAGCTCACGGCGCTGGAGCGTGATACCGGCGCGCAGGTGGTGGTGCTGATGGTCGTCAGCACCAGTCCCGAAGACATTGCTGCCTATGCGCACCGTGTGGCCAGCACCTGGATGATTGGCCGCAAGGACGTGGGCGATGGCCTGCTGGTGCTGGTGGC
Source organism: Comamonas sp. B21-038 (assembly GCF_022387135.1). Taxonomy (GTDB): domain Bacteria; phylum Pseudomonadota; class Gammaproteobacteria; order Burkholderiales; family Burkholderiaceae_C; genus Comamonas; species Comamonas sediminis. The sequence continues at coordinate 4,774,329 of NZ_CP092462.1, read as the reverse complement.
CAAGGACGACCGGCGCATGCGCATCGAGGTCGCCAAAACCCTGGAAGGCGCAATCCCCGATCTGCGCGCCGCGCGCATCATTGACGAGACGATGAAGCCGGCCTTCCAGGCTGGCAAGTTTGCCGTGGGCATTGGCGACAGCGTGGCCCAGATCAGCGCGCTGATCAAGGGCGAGGCGCTGCCGCCACCCCGCACCACCGCCCCAAGCCGCAACCAGGCGTCATCGGCCTTGCCCGATGACCCGGCGCAGCTGCTGCTGTTCTTCTTCATCTTCGTGATGGTGGGCGGCAGCGTGTTGCGCAGCATGCTGGGCCGTGCGCTGGGCTCGCTCGCCACCGGTGGTGCCGCAGGCCTGGTAGCGGCATGGCTGACATCGAGCGTGCTGCTGGGCATTGGCGCTGGCGTTGCCGCCCTCTTTGTGGTGCTGTTGGCCGGCACGATGCGCGGAGGCAGCTCGATTGGCGGGGGTGGCGGAGGCTTTGGCGGCGGAGGCGGCTTTGGCGGGGGTGGATTTGGTGGCGGCGGCGGTGGGGGCGGCGGATTCAGCTCCGGCGGCGGCGGCAATTTTGGGGGCGGTGGCGCCTCGGGGAGTTGGTGATGGGCCATTGGTTGCAACGCTGGGGCAGGCAACTGCGCCACCGCTTTCTGGAGCGCGATGCCTCCCATGCCTTGCCTGACGACGCCCGGCAGCGCCTGGCCCATGCCATCGCGGCCTCGGAGGCCAGGCACAGCGGCCAGATCCGCGTCTATGTGGAAAGTGCCCTGCCCTGGAGCTACATCCGCCGCGATGCGCCAGCGCGCGAGCGCGCGGTGATGCAGTTTGGCAAGCAGCGCGTCTGGGATACCGAGCACAACAATGGCGTGCTCATCTACCTGCTGCTGACCGACCATGCGATCGAGATCGTTGCCGACCGCGCGGTATCGCGCTGCGTGAGCGGCCCGCAATGGCAGGCGATGGTCGACAGCCTGGCCGCTGACCTGCGCAGCGGACAGTATGAAAAAGCCCTGCTGGCGGCCATCGGCCAGGTATCGCGCCATCTGGAGCAGCAGTTTCCGCGCGGCGCCGCGCCTACAGCGCCAGACAATGAACTGGATGACCAGCCGTTGATCGGCTGAGCACGGCGCACGAGGGGCGAATTTCGGCCTCCCCGCCCGATCAGGCAGCGGATATAAATGATAATGCGTAATCAATATCATTTGATGCGCATTTCATCGCCCATCTCGTCCGCCTGCTTCCATGTCCTCCGACGCCCCCATCCTCCCCCGCAGCCCTGCTGCCTTGCCGGGCGCCAGCCGCCTGCAATCCATCGACGCGCTGCGCGGCCTGGTCATCCTCTTCATGCTGATCGACCATGTGCGCGAGACCTTCTACCTGCACCACCAGGTGCCGGACCCGATGGATGTCTCCGCCACCGCGCCGGAGCTGTTCTTCAGCCGCTTGCTCGCCCACCTGTGCGCACCGGTGTTTGTGCTGCTCACGGGCCTGTCGGCTTTTTTGTACGGCAGCAAGTACGAAGATGGGCGCGCTGCGGCTTCGGGCTTTCTCTTTAAGCGCGGGCTGTTTCTGGTGCTGCTGGAAGTGACCGTGGTCAACTTTGCCTGGACCTTCCAGTTCCCGCCCACCAAGATCTTCTTGCAGGTGATCTGGGCCATTGGCCTGTCGATGCTGATGCTGTCGGCATTGGTGTGGCTGCCCCGGCGCGTGATCATTCCGCTGGGCCTGCTGCTCGTCGCCGGCCACAACCTGCTCGACCACCTGCACTTTGCGCCCGACCATGCGTTGCACACGCTCTGGGCCGTGCTGCATGACCGGGGCTGGATCGATGTGAGCAGCAGCCTGCGCCTGCGCACCTCCTACCCGCTGCTGCCCTGGATTGGCGTGATTGCGCTGGGCTATGCGATGGGCCCGTGGTTTGCCAAGGGTGCCGATGCGCTGCAGCGCCAGCGCCGCCTGCTGACCTGGGGCCTGGGCCTGCTGGTGGGCTTTGTGCTGCTGCGTGCCGCCAATGTATATGGCGACAAGCCTTGGGCGGTGGGCGACTCGCTGATGGTCAGCCTGATGGGCTTTTTGAACATCACCAAGTACCCGCCCTCGCTGCTGTTTCTGGCGCTGACCCTGGGCATCGGCCTGCTCCTGCTGCGCGCTTTCGAGCGCCGGCCACAGATGCGCTGGCTGGCACCGCTAACCGTGTTTGGCGCCGTGCCCATGTTCTTCTATGTGCTGCACCTCTATGTGCTCAAGTTCCTCTACCTGGGCGCGCAGGCGATCTGGGGCAACAACCAGGGGGAGGTATTTGGCTTTGATGCGATCTGGATGGTGTGGATCACCACGGTGGCCATGGGTTTTGCGCTGTACCCGGCGGTAAAGGCCTTTGCCGCCTTCAAGGCCCGCAGGCGCGATATCACCTGGCTCAAGTACCTCTAAGAACCTGTTCAAAGCCGTTTTTTACGCGGCCTCAGGCTGCAGGCCCTGCACCGCTGAGGCAGTCCTTGCACTGGCCGTACAAGGTGATCTCATGGTCCTCGACCAGAAAGCCCGGCGGCGCCATGCCCTTGAGATCGCCCGGGCAGGCGGGGATATCAAACACCCGGCGGCAGCTGTTGCACTGGAAGTGGTGGTGGTGGTCATGCGTGGCCGGCTCGTAGAGCGGCAGGCCACCGGGCAAGGTCACCACGCGCAGCAGGCCTTCTTCCGTCATTGACTTGAGGTTGCGGTAGACGGTGGCAATGCCCAGCGCCGGCAGCGCCGCACCCGCAATCTCCAGCACCTCTTGGGGGGAGAGAGGACGGCCTTGCGATGCAAAGGCATCGGCGATGGCGGCGCGCTGGCGGGTAGGACGTTGCATGGTCTGACAGGGGCGTTCTGGGGAACGGCTAAGGCAATCGAGGGTGCGCCCATCATAGCCGCTCAGGCCGCCGCCTGCAGGCAGCGCCGGCGGGCTGGCGCTCCCCTACCGTGCGCGTCAGAAAATCTGCAAGGGCATCTCGGCCAGCAGGCGCACCTGGTTCACATTCAGCTCGCCCTGGGTTTGGTTGGCCCGGTGCACGCCATAGCGCAGCTGCAGCGCCAGCCCCTTGGCCTGGCCCTGCTGCACGGTGTAGCGCAGCAGCATGTCGCGCTCCCAGTGGCGACCGCCACTGCCGGTGGCGCCCAGGTAGTTGGTATACACGCTGCCGGCACGGCTGTAGTCAATGCCCGAGCCGCGTGTATAGGCCACGCCAGCGCGCAGGCCCGGTGTCAGCCACTGGCCCAGATCGGCCTCGTACTTGAGCTGCCACGAGGCCTCGTGCGGCGCATTGAAGTCCGACAGCTGCATCGCGTTTTCCAACCAGATGGAGCCCCGGTTCACATAGTCGAACGGCGTGTCGCCATCCACCTTCTGGTAGCCCAGGCCCAACTGGTGCATGCCGGCCGAATAGGTGGCCATCAGGCTCCAGGTCAGGTTGTCGACCTTGCCGGCCTTGGCGGCACCGGTGTCTTGGTTGCGGTACAGGTTCAGGCTCAGCGAGAGGCTTTGCTTATCGGCCAGCGCCTTTTTGTAGAAGCCGCCCAGGTACCAGGTATTCCAGACATCCTCGTATTGGCCCATATAGCTCGACAGGCTCAGCCCGCTCCAGGGCGTGGCCCAGCTGCCGCCGGCAAAGCTGAAGGCATCGCCTTGCACACCCGCGTAATTGGCCAGCAGCGGCTGGCCATTCTTGCGCGCATTGCGGTCGGCCCAGCCGGTAAAGCGGCCGGCCTGCAGGCTCAGCTGCGGAATATCGTTGCTGCTGATCAGCCAGCCCCGGTTGGTCTCGGGCAGCAGGCGGGTGTCGGACGAGTGAAAGATCGGGTTCTTGGTGCGCATCTCGCCCACTTTCAGCTCGGTGGACGACCAGCGCAGCTTGAGTGCGGCACCGGCGCGGCCAAAGCTGTCCTGGAGGTCGCTGCCGTCCTTGGCGATATAGCGCGGATTGCTGCGCACCTTGTCCGCCTCCGAGCCCAGGTTGATGCCGCCATAGGCATGTGCATCCAGCCCCAGGCCGATCAGCCCCTGCGTGTAGCCCGAGCTGAAGTTCAGCATCAGTCCATAGGCGGCTTCGGCGGCCTTGTCCGAACGCGCGCCGCCGGACACCACGCGGGTGCTGTCGCCACGCCGGTAATCCAGCTGCTCATACACCATGCGGTTGACCATGCCCAGGCTCGCGCCCTCGACCAGGCCCTTGGCCTCGTCCTGCGCGCCCGCCTGCGCATGGCCTGCGGCCACGGCCAACACCGCCAGGCCGCCGCTGCGCGCCATCCATTTGAAATAGGTCATTGTCTTGTGTCGCTGAAAATTGCGGTGGCCGTTCAGCCGTGGCGCCCAGGCGCGGCTGACGATAGCCGTGAAGTGATGCTGCGCGCGCTTTGGTACCTCCGCGGACAGCGGCGTGCCGGACAGCGGCGTATCGCCCACCTTGTACCAGGATGCCGGCCCGCCGTAGCAAGCCATCCAGCACCGGCATAAAAAAACCACCGCATGCGGTGGTTTTTTCTGTGGCAGTTGCGCAGACAGCGGATCAGCGCTTCTTGCGGTATTTTTGCAGGGCGGCAATCTGGGCTGCCATGACGGACAGCTCGGATTGGGCCTTGGCCAGGTCAAGCTCGCCCTTGGCGTTCTTGAGGGCTTCTTCGGCCTTTTGCTTGGCTTCAACCGCTTTTTGCTCGTCCAGGTCCTTGCCGCGCACAGCGGTGTCGGACAGCACGGTCACGCAGTCGGGTTGCACTTCGAGAATGCCACCAGCCACGAAGATGAACTCTTCGCCGCCGTCGGCCTTCTCAATGCGCACCGAACCCGGCTTGATGCGGGTGATCAACGGCGTGTGGCGGGCGTAGATACCGAGTTCGCCCATTTCACCAGGCAAAGCCACAAAGCGGGCTTCGCCGGAGAAGATGGATTCTTCAGCACTGACCACATCAACGTGGAAGGTGTTCATCTTGGATCCTCAGAGTGAAAAAGAAACTAGTTCGCGAGAAGGGCTGCGTGCTGCAGCCCGTTCTGCAAAGCTTAGATCTTCTTCGCCTTCTCGATGGCTTCGTCGATCGTGCCAACCATGTAGAAGGCTTGCTCGGGCAGGTGGTCGCACTCGCCGTTGACGATCATCTTGAAGCCGCGGATGGTTTCCGACAGCGGCACGTACTTGCCTGGAGCGCCCGTGAACACTTCAGCAACGTGGAAAGGCTGCGACAGGAAACGCTGGATCTTACGAGCGCGGGCCACGACGAGCTTGTCTTCGGGAGCCAGTTCGTCCATACCCAGAATCGCAATGATGTCGCGCAGTTCGGTGTAGCGCTGCAGGGTACCCTGCACTTGGCGGGCTACCGAGTAGTGCTCTTCACCCACCACTTGGGGGTCCAGCTGGCGGCTGGTCGACGCCAGGGGGTCCACCGCAGGGTAGATACCCAGCGAAGCGATGTCACGCGACAGCGCCACGGTGGAGTCCAAGTGAGCGAAGGTCGTTGCTGGCGATGGATCGGTGTAATCGTCCGCTGGCACGTACACGGCCTGGATCGAGGTGATCGAACCCACCTTGGTCGAGGTGATACGCTCTTGCAGACGGCCCATTTCTTCGGCCAGCGTAGGCTGGTAGCCCACCGCCGATGGCATACGGCCCAGCAGTGCGGACACTTCGGTACCGGCCAGCGTGTAGCGGTAGATGTTGTCCACGAAGAACAGCACGTCCTTGCCTTCGTCACGGAACGCTTCAGCCATGGTCAGGCCGGTCAGCGCCACGCGCAGACGGTTTCCTGGTGGCTCGTTCATCTGGCCGTACACCATGGCAACCTTCGAGTCGTTCAGCGACTCCTGGTTCACCACACCGGCGTCCGACATTTCGTGGTAGAAGTCGTTACCTTCACGGGTACGCTCACCCACGCCGGCGAACACGGACAGACCGCTGTGCGCCTTGGCGATGTTGTTGATGAGCTCCATCATGTTCACGGTCTTGCCCACACCGGCACCACCGAACAGACCGACCTTACCGCCCTTGGCGAAAGGGCACACCAGGTCAATCACCTTGATGCCGGTTTCCAGCAGTTCCTGTGCAGGGGCCAGCTCGTCATAAGCGGGGGCCTTGCGGTGGATGGAAGCGGTCAGCGCCTGGTCCACAGGACCACGTTCGTCGATGGGGTTACCCAGCACGTCCATGATGCGGCCAAGGGTTGCCTTGCCCACGGGCACGGTGATCGCCTTGCCGGTGTTGGTGACCATCAGGCCACGCTTGAGACCGTCCGACGAGCCCAGCGCAATGGTACGCACCACGCCGTCGCCCAGCTGCTGCTGCACTTCCAGCGTCAGGGCAGTGCCTTCGAGCTTCAGTGCGTCATACACGTTAGGCACGCTGCCGTGGGGGAACTCAACGTCCACCACCGCACCGATACATTGAACAATCTTGCCTTGTACTTGAGCCATTTGTTGCTCCAATATTGATTTCAGTCGAGCTGTATTACACAGCCGCGGCGCCTGCGACGATTTCCGACAACTCGGTCGTAATCGCAGCCTGACGCGTCTTGTTGTAGATCAGCTTCAACTCGTTGATGACGTTGCCGGCGTTGTCGGTGGCGGCCTTCATGGCCACCATGCGTGCAGACTGCTCGGAAGCCATGTTGTCTGCAACGGCCGAATAGATCAGCGATTCCGCATAACGCACGAGCAGCTCGTCGATCACACTTTGCGCATCGGGCTCGTAGATATAGTCCCAGCCGTGGGATGCAGCCGGTGCCGAGCCCTGGATCGCATCTTGCGACAGGGGCAGCAACTGCTCCACAACCGAGTCCTGCTTCATCGTATTGATGAACTTGGTGTAGCACAAATAGACCGCGCTCAGCTTGCCCTCAGCGTACTGGTCGAGCAAAACCTTGGCCGGGCCGATCAGCGCATCCAGATGCGGCGTATCGCCCAGGGCGGTAGCGTTGGCCACCACCTTGACACCCACGCGCGTCAGAAAGCCCAGACCCTTGCTGCCAATGGCCACGGCTTCCGTGCTGACACCAGCGGATTGCAGTTCCTTGAGCTTGTTCGTCACGGCACGCAGCACATTGGTGTTCATGCCGCCGCACAGGCCCTTGTCAGTCGTCACCACGATCACGCCCACCTTCTTGACGTCATTCGACACCATGAAGGGGTGAACATATTCGGGGTTTGCCTGGCTCAGGTGAGCTGCAATTGCGCGAATCTTTTCGCTGTATGGACGGGCTGCCTGCATCCGCTCCTGCGCCTTGCGCATTTTGGATGCGGCAACCATTTCCATGGCCTTGGTGATCTTCTTGGTGTTTTCCACCGATTTGATCTTGCCGCGTATTTCCTTGCCTGCTGCCATGATGACTCCTCGACCGGATTAAGCGAAGGACTTCTTGAATGCAGTGATGGCTGCAGTCAGTTCAGCTTCGTCCTTGCCTTCCTTGTCGAAAGCCTTCTTCTCGTTCAGACGGTCCACCAAGGCGCCGTAGCTGGTCTTGAGGAACTGGTGCAGACCCGATTCAAAGGACAGAACCTTCTTGACTTCGATGTCGTCCATGAAACCCTTGTTCACGGCAAACAGCGAAGCGGCCATCAGAGCGACGGGCAGCGGGCTGTACTGGGCTTGCTTGAGCAGCTCGGTCACACGGGCACCGCGGTCCAGTTGCTTGCGGGTTGCATCGTCCAGGTCAGAGGCGAACTGTGCGAAAGCAGCCAGTTCACGGTACTGTGCCAGGTCGGTACGGATACCGCCGGACAGGCCCTTGATCAGCTTGGTCTGAGCGGAACCACCCACGCGGGACACCGAGATACCGGCGTTGATAGCGGGACGGATACCGGCGTTGAACAGGCTGGTTTCCAGGAAGATCTGGCCGTCGGTGATCGAGATCACGTTGGTAGGCACGAAGGCCGACACGTCACCGGCTTGGGTTTCGATGATGGGCAGAGCCGTCAGCGAACCCGTCTTACCCTTGACTTCACCCTTGGTGAAGGCTTCCACGTAGTCCGCGTTCACGCGGGCTGCGCGCTCGAGCAGGCGGCTGTGGAGATAGAACACGTCGCCAGGGAACGCTTCGCGGCCTGGTGGACGGCGCAGCAGCAGCGACACTTGGCGGTAAGCCACGGCTTGCTTGGACAGGTCGTCATACACGATCAAGGCGTCTTGGCCACGGTCGCGGAAGTACTCACCCATCGTGCAACCCGAGTAGGCCGACACGTACTGCATCGCAGCGGATTCGGACGCGGTAGCGGCCACGACGATGGTGTATTCCATCGCGCCGGCTTGCTCCAGAGCACGCACCACGTTCTTGACCGACGAAGCCTTCTGACCAATGGCCACGTACACGCAGGTAACGCCTTGGCCCTTTTGGTTGATGATGGCGTCGATAGCGACAGCGGTCTTGCCGGTCTGGCGGTCACCAATGATCAGCTCGCGCTGGCCACGGCCCACGGGCACCATCGCGTCGATGGACTTGATACCCGACTGCAGCGGCTGGTCCACGGATTGACGGGCGATAACACCAGGCGCAACCTTTTCGATCACGTCGGTCATCTTGGCGTTGATAGGACCCTTGCCGTCGATAGGCTGGCCCAGTGCGTTCACGACGCGACCCACCAGTTCTGGGCCCACGGGCACTTCCAGAATACGGCCGGTGCACTTGACGATGTCGCCTTCCGAGATGTGGGTGTATTCACCCAGAATCACGGCGCCAACAGAGTCACGCTCCAGGTTCAGAGCCAGACCGAAGGAAGGTTGACCGTCGGCGGTGGCTGGGAATTCCAGCATTTCACCGGCCATCACATCGGACAGGCCGTGCACGCGCACGATACCGTCGGTCACCGACACCACCGTACCTTGGTTACGGATATCGGAATTGCCTGACAGACCCTCAATGCGGCTCTTGATCAGTTCAGAAATTTCTGCGGGATTGAGTTGCATTACTCACTCCTTTTCATGGTTTAGCCGAATCCTCGAACTGCATTACGCAGTGAGGGTTGCTTTCATTTGTTCCAGACGGGCCTTGACCGAGGTGTCAAGCACCTCGTCACCCACCACAACGCGAACGCCGCCAATCAGCGACTCGTCCACGGTGGTGCTCAGATTCAGTGGGCGGCCAAAGCGTTTTTCCAGCACGGTGCCCAGCGCATTCAATGCGGAGTCATCCATGGGGAAGGCGCTGTACACCAGCGCATCGGACGAACCGTTGTTACGGTTCACCAGCGCGCGAAATTGCGAGGCCACTTCAGGCAGCGCATCCAGACGGCGGTTTTCCACCACCGTGCGCAGGAAGTTGCGCGCCAGGTCTGACAAGGCCCAACCGCGTGCCAGCGTCACACCGGCCATCACCTCGATCACCTGTTCGTTGGTGACGTTGGGATTGTCGGCCAGTTGGCGCATTTCCGGATCGGCGGCAATCGCCGCCAGTTCGTCCGTCCAAGACAGGGCGTCGCTCAAGCCGGCACCCTTGTCGGTGCAGGCCTTGAACAAGGCTTCAGCGTAAGGACGGGCAATGGTGGCGAGTTCTGCCATTTCGTTGCTTCCTTACAGCTCAGTCTTCAGGCGATTGAGCAAATCACTGTGTACCGCAGGATTGACTTCCTTGCGGAGAATCTGCTCAGCACCCTTGACAGCCAAAGCTGCAACTTGCTCGCGCAGCGATTCGCGCGCCTGGATCACTTGCTGCTCGGCGTCTGCACGGGCGGCGGCAATGATCTTGTTGCCTTCTTCGGTAGCACGGGCCTTGGCCTCTTCTACGATTGCTTGGGCACGACGGTCTGCGTCCGCGATACGCGACGCTGTCTCATTGCGGGTTGCGGAAAGTTCTTCCTCAACGCGCTTGTTCACAGCTGTCAACTCGGACTTTGCCTTATCGGCAGCAGCAAGACCATCGGCGATTTTCTTTGCTCGCTCATCCAACGCCTTGGCAATAGGTGGCCACACGAATTTCATCGTGAAGAGCACCAGAATCAAGAAGACAATGGCCTGAACGAACAGGGTCGCGTTAATACTCACGGCAACACCTTTCTATCTACGGCGTTGATCGGAGCTTAGGCCAGTTGGAATGGGTTGGCGAAAGCGAACAGCAGAGCGATAGCAACGCCGATCAGGAATGCAGCGTCGATCAGACCAGCCAAGATGAACATCTTGGTTTGCAGTTCGTTGATCAGCTCAGGCTGACGTGCCGACGATTCCAGGAACTTGCCGCCCATCAGAGCAATACCGATCGAAGCGCCGATAGCGCCCAGACCAACAATCAGACCACAAGCCAGAGCGACGAGACCGAGAACGTTTTCCATGATGACTCCTGAGAAAAAAAAGAAAGGTTAAGAGAAAAAGGAAAGGGAACAGTTAGTGAGCTTCATGTGCCTGGCCGAGGTAAATCAGCGTCAGCATCATGAAAATGAAGGCTTGCAGAGTAATCACCAGAATGTGGAAGATCGCCCAGATCGTGCCTGCAATGATGTGCCCCACGGGGAGCAACACACCAGAGAGCGACATAGCGGCTGCGCCACCCATCAGGGCAATCAGCATGAACACCAACTCACCAGCGTACATGTTGCCGAACAGTCGCATGCCGTGCGACACCGTCTTGGCAACGTATTCAATAATCTGCATCAGCAGATTGACAATGCCGAGGATCACGGCAAAGACAGGATTCTTGCTGGTACCAAAGGGAGCGGACACCAGTTCGTGCGCCCAGCCGCCCAGGCCCTTGATCTTGACGCTGTAGTACAGGCACAGGACCAGCACGGCAGTCGACAGACCCAGCGTGGTCGACAGATCGGCGGTGGGCACGACACGCAGATAAGCGTGGTGGTCACCGGTGGCACCTTGCCACAGCACCGGCAGCAGATCGACCGGCAGCATGTCCATCGCGTTCATCAGGAAAATCCAGACGAAGACGGTCAGGGCCAGCGGGGCAATGAACTTGCGCGATTGGGCGTTGTGGATATTGGCCTTGGCCTGGTTGTCCACCATCTCGACCAGCATCTCGACAGCCGCCTGGAAACGACCAGGGACGCCGGAGGTGGCCGAACGGGCTGCCAGCCACATCACGAAGATGCCCAGCAGGCCCAGGATCACGCTCACTGAGATCGAATCAAGGTTGACCACCGAGAAATCGATGATCGACTTTTGCTTGATATTCTGAAGATGCTGCAAGTGGTGAACGATGTATTCACTTGCAGTGGGTGCATTCGCTTCTGCGGCCATCGGACAACTCTTCTTCTCAATTACAAAATTTTTGCAGATCTGGTCAGCAGCCAAAGCGCCAACCAGTACGTCTTCATCACCACAACCAGACCCAACACCAGCGCCAACCAGTTGAGTCCCGGCACAACCAGAGGCGCCAGCAGCAGCAGCACCACGGTCAAAACCAATTTTGCGATCTCCAAACCAAAGAACCGGACCATCGCAAGATTCTCTTGCCCAGCCCCCAGATGCAGCCGCAACCCACGTGCAAAAAAGGCAGCAGGAATCACCACCGCCGCCGCACCGTATGCCACCGACCACATCCATCCGGCCCGCTGCGTCACCAGACCCACCAACACCGTGAGCACCACCCCGACGACCAGCTGCCACTTCACCACACGCACCACCGATACCGGCGGATGGCGCTGGCGCCACTCTGCTGCTTCTTGCGCAGTCAGGGGCTTGAAGTCCGGCTCTTCGGCCACATGTTCTTCTTGTGGAGCATCTGTTGTCATAGTGTTGGCTCCCGGGCAGAACAACCTAGCCAAAGCCTGCGATTATAAGGATAAACCCGTTGCAAACGGGAAGCGTTTTGTTGCGCGTCTGTTTTTTTGCGGCACACCAGCCCCCATTGCGCCTCTTTTCACGTCAGTTGCATCCGACAAATTCCACACCAGGAAGATGGCTTATCAGCTGATGGCACATCACTTGCAAGCTTCTGTTTTAATAGCAAAATGACCACCACTACACCTCCTGTTGACCCTGTCGCTTCCGGCGCCGATCCCCGCAAAGATTCCCTGATCGAATACCCCTCAGACTTCCCGATTAAAGTGATGGGTCTCAACCAGGACGGCTTTGTCCACGCGGTCACCGCCATCGCCAAGGAACACGACCCCTTCTTCGACGCCAGCTCGGTAGAGCTGCGCCCCAGCAGCGGCGACAAGTACCTGGGCGTCACGATCACCGTGACGGCCACCAGCCGCGAACAGCTGGACAACCTCTACCGGGCGCTCACCTCCAGCCCCATGGTCAAGGTCGTACTGTAAGCGGGCCTTGTTGTCACCTTTGTGAACCTTGCCGGCCCTTGGTGGCCGATTTTTTGCGATGTACACCCGCTTTCTTGGCCAGGCCGATTACGCGCCCACGCTGCAAGCCATGCAGCAATTCACTGCCCAGCGTTCGCCGCAGACGCCCGATGAGCTGTGGATGTGTGAGCATGCGGCCACTTTCACGCAGGGCATTGCCGGCCTGCCCAGCCATTTGTTGCATACAGGCGACATTCCAGTGGTGCAGACTAACCGGGGCGGCCAGGTCACCTACCACGGTCCGGGGCAAGTGGTCGCTTACCCTCTGATTGATCTGCAGCGCGCGGGCTACTTCGTCAAGGAGTATGTGTTCCGCATTGAGGAAGCCGTGATCCGCACCCTGGCCACCTTGGGTGTGACCGGCCACCGCGTAGCAGGCGCTCCGGGCATCTACGTGCGCCTGGATGACCCCTTCTCCCACGCAATGCTGGCCCAGCGCCCGATGCAGCGCGATGCCGGCAGCCCCGCACCCGAGCCGGTGTTTGAAGGCCTGGGCAAGATCGCCGCCCTGGGCATCAAGATCAGCCGGCACTGCAGCTACCACGGCGTCGCGCTGAATGTAAAGATGGATCTGGAACCCTACCACCGCATCAACCCTTGCGGTTATGCCGGGCTGCAAACCGTCGATCTTTCTACAATCGGGGTTAACGCCGACTGGGAGGACGTCGCCAAGACCTTGGCGCAAGAGCTTTCCGCCCGCTTGGCGCCTGCCGGTTCTGCATAACCTGGTGCCGCAGCGCACGCCCTGTTCCCCACCAAGGGGCGGCGCAGCAGCCTCGGGCCGTTCTTGCTCTGAGCCTACGGCCCCTCCGGTTTTGTGCGTGCCTGTCGCACAGAACGCGGTGAAACAACTAAAGTGAGCAACATGAGCACCAATGAAGTCGTGCGCGAAGCACAGTCCGCTGCCACCTACAACCCGCTGGCCAAGCAAAAGGCTGCCGCCAAACTGGCGCGCATCCCCGTGAAGGTCCAGCAAGCCGAGGTGCTGAAAAAGCCGGAGTGGATCCGCGTCAAGGCGGGCAGCCCCACGACCCGCTTCTACGAGATCAAGGACATCCTGCGCCAGAACAATCTGCACACCGTCTGTGAAGAGGCCAGCTGCCCCAACATCGGTGAGTGCTTTGGCAAGGGCACGGCGACCTTCATGATCATGGGCGACAAGTGCACGCGCCGCTGCCCGTTCTGTGACGTGGGCCATGGCCGCCCCGACCCGCTGGATCTGAACGAGCCGCTGAACCTGGCACGCACCATTGCAGCTTTGCGCCTCAAGTATGTGGTGATCACCAGCGTGGACCGCGATGACCTGCGCGATGGCGGCTCGGGCCACTTTGTCGAGTGCATCAAGAACATCCGCGAGCTCTCGCCCACGACCCAGATCGAGATCCTGGTGCCGGACTTCCGGGGCCGTGACGACCGCGCGCTGGAGATCCTGAAGGCTGCGCCGCCCGATGTGATGAACCACAACCTGGAGACCGCACCGCGCCTGTACAAGGAGGCGCGCCCCGGCTCCGACTATCAGTTCAGCCTGAACCTGCTCAAGAAGTTCAAGGAACTGCACCCCACGGTGCCGACCAAGAGCGGCATCATGGTGGGCCTGGGCGAGACGGACGAGGAGATCCTGCAGGTGATGCGCGACATGCGCGCCCACAACATCGACATGCTGACCATCGGCCAGTACCTGGCCCCGTCGAACAGCCACTTGCCGGTGCGCCGCTATGTGCACCCCGACACCTTCAAGATGTTTGAAGAAGAGGCCTACAAGATGGGCTTCACCCACGCCGCCGTCGGTGCGATGGTGCGCTCCAGCTACCATGCCGACCAGCAGGCACACGCTGCAGGCGTCTAAACCCCGAGCGCTCTCCACCAAGAGGCTGCCCCTGGCAACACAGGGGCAGCCTCTTTGCTTTGGAGCACGCTACCGGAGCGCAGCCTTAACCCAGCGCCGCGCTGCTGCCCACCACCACCGCATACAGGTCACCAATGGTGGCCATTGCGCCCTGGTGCAGTTGCGCGGCAGAGACTGCGCCGGCGGCCGATTGCAGCGGACGGGTGGCGCAGGCATTGGCGACAACGGTGGCGCGCTTGCCGCGCAGGAAGGCACCTTCGGCGGTGAAGGTGACGCACATATGGCTCATGAAGCCGATGATCACCAGCTGCTCGTTGCCTGCCGCTTCCACATGCTGGGCCAGGTCGGTGTTGTGGAAGGAGTTGGGAGCCTTCTTGACGACAACCGGCTCACCGGCCAACGGCGCAACGCTGGCATGGATCTGGCCGATCTCGGCGCGGATGTCATAAGGCGAGCCCTCGCCGCCGTCGTGCATCACATGGATCACCTTGGCGCCTGCAGCGCGGGCCTGGGCCAGCAGCCGCGATGCGGCATCGAGTGCGGCTTGCCAGCCCTCGAGTTCCATGACGCCACGGGTGTAGGTGTTCTGGTAGTCGACCAGAATCAGGGTCGACTGGGCCAGAACGGCTGGCTTGGCATCGAGTTGGTTGAGTTCGCGTAAAGTGCTGGTGTGCATGGTGGTTGCCTTGTGGAGTTGGGAGACCGCCACCCGCAATGGTGGCGCCATGGATGCATCTTAGGCACAGCCCCTGCGGCGGACAATGCCGTCTTAGCCGCAAAAACCGACACCCGCCCCGAACGAGAGACCGCATGCCGCATCCAGAACGCCTGATCGTGATCGTGTTGTTTGACCGGGTGGACCTGCTGGACATCACCGGTCCGCCCGAGGTGTTTGCGCTGCTGCAGCGCGAGATGGAGCTGCCCTGCGGCTACCAGGTGCTGCTGGCGGCAGAGTCGCTGGAGCCGGTGACCACGGCCGCTGGCGTGCGCGTGCTGCCCGACATTCGCCTGGACAGCCTGCAGCACCAGGCGATTGATACCTTGATCGTGCCCGGCTCGGTCGAGACCGACGCCCAGGGCCGCGTGCAGGCATTGGCCGATCCGGCCGTGGTGCGGTGGGTGCAGACCCTGTCGGCGCAGTCCCGGCGCGTGGCCTCGGTCTGTGTGGGCGCCCATATCCTGGCGGCTGCCGGCCTGCTGGAGGGCAAGGAGGCCACGACGCACTGGTCCACCGCTGCGCAACTGGCCCAGGACCACCCCGGCATCCGTGTCGATGCCGACCGCATCTACATCCAGCAGGGCCGCATCTGGACCGGCGCCGGCCTGACCACCTGCCTGGACCTGGCGCTGGCGCTGGTGGCCGAGGATTTTGGCAATCCCTTGGCCATGCGCGTGGCGCGCCAGCTGGTGATGTTCCTGAGACGCACTGGCGGCCAAAGCCAGTTCAGCGTGATGCTCGAGCCGCTGTCGAGCACCCGCCGCATGGAAGACCTGCGCCAGTTCATTGCGCAGAACCTCGGCCAGCCGCTGTCGATGGCGGACCTGGCTGAGCAGATGCATGTGAGCGACCGGCAGCTGGCCCGCATTTTCAAGACCGAGCTAGGCATGACACCGGCGGCCTACCTGGAAGCTGCGCGGGTGGAGGCGGCCCGCCAGCAGCTGGAGGCCACCGATGCCTCCCTGGAGCAGGTGGCCGGGACCTGCGGCTTCAAGACCACCGATACGCTGCACCGCGCTTTTCGCCGCCAGCTGGGCACCACGCCGGGCCAGTACCGCAGCCGCTTTCGCACGCCGGCAGAGTAAGCGCTGCGAAGGCTTCAGCTCTCCAGCAAATCCGCCGGGTTCTCGGCATCCACCACCTGCTGGGCCCAGCCCACCAGGCGCCGCGTGTCGGCGCGCAGCACCTGCTGCTTGATGGCCAGGATCTGCGCGGGCTGCATCGAGAAGCTGCGCAGCCCCAGGCCCAGCAGCAGGCGGGTCATGGCGGTATCGCCCGCCATTTCACCGCAGACGCAGACATCCTTGCCCGCCGCATTGGCCGCCTGGATGACCTCGGCCACCAGGCGCAGCACCGCGGGGTGGAAGGGGTCGTAGAGCTGCGATACCGCCTCGTCGGCCCGGTCAATGGCCAAGGTGTACTGGATCAGGTCATTCGTGCCGATCGACAGGAAATCGAAGTACTTCAAAAAGGTGCGCACCGTCAGCGCCGCAGCCGGTATCTCGATCATCGCGCCCAGCTTGACCATGCCCTGGGGCACTTGGCGCTCGCGCAGCTCCTGCGAGGCCTGCTCCACCAGTGCCAGGGTCTGCTTGATCTCGCTCACATGGGCCAGCATCGGGAACAGCAACTGCACCGGTCCATGGGCCGCCGCGCGAAGGATGGCACGCAACTGCGTGCGGAACATGTCCGGGTCGGCCAGGCTGAAGCGGATGGCGCGCAGGCCCAGCGCCGGGTTGAGGTAGTAGTCCTTGGGCTGGGCCTTGTCCAGCGGCTTGTCGGCACCCACGTCCAAGGTGCGGATCGTGACCGGCATGCCCTGCATGCCTTCGAGCGCCTCGCGGTAGGCGCGGTACTGTTCTTCTTCATCGGGTACCTTGCCACTGCGCCCCATGAAGAGAAATTCGGTACGGAACAACCCCACGCCCACGGCGCCGGCCTTCACGGCGGCCGGGCCATCACCGGGCTGCTCGATGTTGGCCAGCAGCTCGACGCGCTCACCATCGAGGGTGATCGACGGCGTATCGCGCAGGCGCGAGAGGCGCTCGCGCTCCAGCCGCATCTGGCGCTGCTTGAAGCGGTACTCCTCCAGCAGGATGGGCGACGGGTCGACAATCACCTCACCGGCATCGCCGTCGATGATGACCCAGTCGTCGGCGCGGATGAGCTGGCTGGCCGTGCGTGCACCCACGACGGCCGGAATGTCCATGCTGCGGGCAACAATGGCGGTATGGCTGGTCTTGCCGCCCACCGCCGTGACAAAGCCGGCAAACACGCTTTGCTTGAACTGCAGCATGTCGGCGGGCGAGAGGTCATTGGCGATCAGCACCATCGGCGCATCGCGCTCATCGGTCACCCAGTCGTGCTGCCCCGCCTGCCCGCCCGGCGGCGTGCTGACCGGTGCGGCCACCGGGCTGGAGACACCGCGCATATGGCGCAGCACCCGCTCCACCACCTGTTCCAGGTCGCCTTTGCGCTCACGCAGGTACTCGTCGTCCATCTCGTCGAACTGGCGGCACAGCAGCTCCAGCTGCGCGGTCAGCGCCCATTCGGCGTTGTAGAGGCGTTCGCTGATCAGCTGGCGCACGCCCGAGGACAGCATGTCATCCTGCACCAGCATCAGGTGCACATCCAAGAGCGGCTCCAGCTCCTGCGGGGCATCGACGCCCAGGTCGCCGCGCAGGCGCTGCAGCTCTTCGATCACCGCCAGCCGTCCCTTGCGCACGCGCTCGATCTCGCGCGCCACCTGGTCGGGCTCGATCAGGTAATGGGTGACCTCCAGGTGGCTGGACGCTGCCATGACTGCCCTGCCAATGGCAATCCCCCGGGCCACTGCGATTCCATGGATGGCAAATGTCATGCGGAACTTCCTCTTCGCTGGCGCGCTGGTGCGCCAAGCTGATTTATACGCCTGTCTCAGAAGACTGTACAAGCACGGGGCCGGTAAAGCGGGGGAAAGGTAGGCGTTCAGGCAAAGCGCGGGGCCTACCTGTGCAACGCGGGCCGCAGCCCGGCATGGGCAGGCAGCAGAGCGCCTGGCGCGACAAGCAAGCCTGCGCTGCGCCGCGGCAGACGCCGGGCGGCGCCTTATTCGCCTTCGCCGAACTTGTCGTTGATGAGGGCCAGCAGCGCATCCATTGCCTGCTGCTCATCGGCGCCATCGGTTTCGATGGTCACCTCGGTGCCGATACCGGCGGCCAGCATCATCACACCCATGATGCTTTTGGCGTTGACGCGGCGTTCGCCCCGCGTGATCCAGACCTCGCAGGCAAAGCTGCCGGCGAGCTTGGTGAGCTTGGCCGACGCGCGGGCGTGCAGGCCCAGTTTATTGCTGATGGTGACTGCGGTCTTGATCATGTGCTCGGATATTCTGGTTCTGTGGCGTGGTCTGCGTCACCTGCATGATGCCCTGGCTGCCCCCTGCGATGGCCCGGGCCACGAGGCTGTCGAGCGCTTCCTGGCGATAGCACAGCGCGCGCAGCAGCATCGGCAGGTTGACACCGGCCACCAGCCGGGTGGATGCACGGCGCTTGGCCAGTTCCTGGGCAATATTATGCGGGGTCGCACCGAACACGTCGCTCAGCACCAGCACCGGGCCGCTGTGGCTGTGGTCGAGCATGGCCTGCGCCTCCTCCAGGCAGGCCACTGGATCGGCGCTGGCAGGCACATCCAGCGCCATCAGGTGCTCGCCGCTGTCGGGGAACACATGCGCGGCGCATTGCGCCAGCGCCTGGGCCAGCGGTGCATGGGCGATCAACAGTATCCGGTTGCTCATCAAATCAAAATACAAGAAGTTCTGTGAAGAGGCGCCCCACTGGCGGCGATACCGGCCCAGCCGCGCCCTCTGCCAGTGTAGCGATTTTGCGGCACTGCAACATTGGTAGTGTTGCTTAGCCCAACGCCCGGGCTGGCGCGCTCCTACCCTAACGCAGTTGCAGCCCTTTGACAAAGCTCTGCAGCGCCCCGTCCGCCAAGGGCGCAGCGGACAGCACCAGGGCCTGGTAGACCCGCACCTGCGGCCCTTCGGTGCGCGCAAACCAGCGCGCATTCGCATACACCGCCTGGCCCGTGCCGTTGCGGCCCTGCCACTGCACCTGGCGTGCCTGGGGCAGCTCCAACGTACCGGGCAACACCAGGTTCTGTCCCGGCAGCGGCTGCCAGGCATCGGCCATCTGCAGCTGCTGGTGCAACGCCTTTTGCCAGTCCGCCATCACCGCGGCTGCATCCTGCGGCAGTGCCAGGGCCACATGGGCCAGTGCATAGGTCGCCCCCTCGGCCTGGCAGCCCACCATCGACACCGCCAAGGTCTGTGTGCCCCAGACCACATCGCGCACTGCACGGTCAGGCTTGCAGGGCAGCAGCAGGTCCAGCGGCGCATCGGCCAGGGCCACGACGCGCCAGTTCAGCGCCGGGCTGCAGGCGGCCAGCAGCAACGCGGTGGAGAGGATCAGGCAGCGGGCCAGGGGCATCCGGCCATTATGGGCACGGCACTGCGATGGTCAAGCCAGACGCGCAGGTAGGGCCGTTGCGCTGCGCCTGCCCGCAGCCAGGGTCGCATAATGGCCACAACGCCGAACTTTCGGCACGGCTTTGACTCCGAGCACCATGTCCAGAAAAACCACCACCACCGTCTTTACCGCGCTGGCCATCGCTGCGGCGCTGGGCATCGGTGCCTTTGTCTACCAGGGCACCGGGAAGGCGGCCGCACCCGAGAGCCGCTTTGTGCTGCTCAACGGCAGCACCCAGACCACCGCTGACATGAAGGGCAAGGTCACCCTGGTGAACTTCTGGGCCACCAGCTGCACCACTTGCGTCGCGGAGATGCCCGAGATCGTCAAGACCTACGACAAGTACAAGGACCGGGGCTACGACACGCTGGCGGTGGCCATGCATTACGACCCACCGAGCTATGTCGTCAACTTTGCCCAGTCGCGCAAGCTGCCGTTCAAGGTCGCGATCGACAACACCGGCCAGATTGCGAAGGACTGGGGCGACATCCAGCTCACCCCGACGACCTTTGTCGTCAACAAGCAGGGCCAGGTGGTCAAACGCTATGTGGGTGCGCCCAACTTCGACGAGCTGCACAAGCTGATCGACAAGCTGCTGGCCGAGACCTGAACCAGTGCCAGCCCGCTGCCTGCCACCGGGAAAACCGCCTTCGACAGGCGGTTTTTCGATGGTGACTGTGAGGGCGCGGGCGCTACACTGCGCATTCCTTGACTAAGCGCCGCCGCTGTGGACAGACCTGAGATAACGCTCCTGCACCCCACCACACCGGAAGAGCTTGCGGTGACCCGCGAGATCTTCCGGGAATATGCCCAATCACTGGATATTGATCTGGGTTTCCAGGGTTTTGAGGATGAACTGGCCGACTTGCCCGGCGAATATGGCGAGCCCCGGGGCGATCTCGTACTCGCCCTGGTCGAGGGTTCCGTCGCCGGTTGCTGCGCACTGCGGCCGCTGGATGATGTGGACTACAGCAATGCCTGCGAGATGAAGCGCCTCTACGTGCGCAAGGCCTTCCGCGGCTTTGGCCTGGGCCGCCAGCTGGTTGACTACACGATGGCCAGCGCCATCCGGCTGGGCTATGACTGCATCCTGCTCGATACGCTGGACAGCATGGAGTCGGCGCGCGCGCTCTACGCCGATTTCGGCTTTGAAGAGATTCCGCCCTACTACCACAACCCCGTCGCTGGCACGCATTACCTGAAGGCGGACGTCCACCCCTGACGACCGTGCGCGCGCCGCACCGCAGCGCAGGCTGCGCGATGGGCCAGCGGTCATAAAAAAAGCACGCCTGGGCGTGCTTTTGTGCGTTCAGACCCGGCCCTGCAGCGCCTTGCGGCAACGCAGCGGCCCGGATGGGGCTCAAGCCTGCTTGGCTTGGGCCAGGATGGTGTCGGCATCGCTGACCGTGAACTGGCCAGGGGCTTCCACGTTCAGCTGCACGACCTTGCCGTCCTTGACCAGCATCGAG
This sequence comes from Comamonas sp. B21-038, assembly GCF_022387135.1. GTDB lineage: Bacteria > Pseudomonadota > Gammaproteobacteria > Burkholderiales > Burkholderiaceae_C > Comamonas > Comamonas sediminis. Next base: position 4,753,534 of record NZ_CP092462.1, on the reverse strand, counting down.
TAGCGGTTGCTGCGCAGGCCCAGGCCCTTGCCGTTCAGGTCCAGGGTCAGGCCGGTGGCCTTGGCAAAGGCGGCATCGCCGTCGCCAATCATGCGCACCTTGCCTTCGGTGTGCTGGTCCTTGCCCCAGGCGCCCATCACAAAGGCGTCGTTGACCGACAGGCACCAGATTTCGTCCACGCCGGCGGCCTTGAAGGCCTCGGCCTTTTCCACGTAACCGGGCAAATGCTTGGCAGAGCAGGTCGGCGTGAATGCACCGGGCACCGCAAACAAAGCGATGGTCTTGCCAGCCGCTTCCTTGGTCACATCAAAGGCATTGGGGCCCAGGCTGCAGCCATTGCCTTCCACGGCCACAAACTCGCTCAGGGTTGCAGCGGGAAGCGAATCGCCAACTTTGATCATGGTGTACTCCTTGAAAATTGCCCATCAGGCAGAGAACCCGCAGGCCGGGCGGCCAAAACGGGCATAAAAAAACGACCCACAGATTGTGGGTCGTTTTTGAAGTTACGTTGGTACAAGTCGCAAAAGACTTAAACCAAAGCAGCCTTTTGCACCAAGCGGGTAGCGACCCAGTTCTTGGTCTTGGAGAGCGGACGGCTCTCGGTGATCTCGATGGTATCGCCCGTGTTGTACTCGCCCTTTTCGTCGTGGGCGTGGTACTTGCTGGACTTGATCATGATCTTGTCGTAGATGGGGTGCTTCACGCGGCGTTCTACCAGAACGGTCACGGTCTTTTCACGCTTATCGCTGACCACCTTGCCAATCAAGGTGCGCTTGAGGGATTTTTTAGCTTCCGTCATGTCGGCTCCTATTACTTGGCGGCTTGCTTTTCAGCAAGAATGGTCTTGGCACGTGCCACATCGCGGCGGGTAGCCTTGATGGTGGCGGTGTTACCCAGTTGTTGCGTTGCCTTTTGCATGCGCAGACCAAAGTGGGCCTTTTGCAAGGACTTGATCTCGGCTTCCAGGCCAGCAACGTCTTTTTGGCGCAGTTCAGCAGCTTTCGTCATATCGATTTCTCCTGAATTTAAGCGCCAAGCTGACGGGTAACGAACGTGGTGCGCAGCGGCAGCTTGGCAGCAGCCAGGCGGAACGCTTCGCGGGCCAGTTCTTCGGGCACGCCAACGATTTCGAACACCATCTTACCGGGCTGAATTTCAGCCACGTAGTACTCTGGGTTGCCCTTACCGTTACCCATACGGACTTCGGCTGGCTTGGTCGAGATTGGCTTGTCAGGGAACACGCGGATCCAGATACGGCCGCCACGCTTGACGTGACGGGAGATTGCACGACGTGCAGCCTCGATCTGGCGGGCCGTCAGGCGGCCACGGTCCGTGCATTTCAGGCCGAAATCACCGAACGCTACCGTGTTGCCACGGGTTGCGATACCAGTGTTGCGACCCTTTTGCTCCTTGCGGTATTTGCGGCGAGCAGGTTGCAGCATAGTTATTCTCCTTTACCGTCCGCTGCTGTAGCGGGCGCGTCAGTCTTGCGAACGCGCTTAACGGAATCAGCACCAGCGCCGGCGGGCTTGTCGCTACCGTCTGCAGGAGCCGTGTTACCACCAGCGGGGCGGCGAGGGCCACGCGATGGACGATCGCCATTGCGGTTGTCACGACGAGGACCACGTGGACGACGCTCTTCTTCAGGACGTGGCGTTTCTGCGGCTGGCAGATCGTTACGACCCAGAGTGTCACCCTTGTAGACCCACACCTTCACGCCGATCACACCGTAGGTGGTCTTGGCTTCGGAGGTGCCGTAATCGATGTCGGCGCGCAGAGTGTGCAGTGGCACACGGCCTTCGCGGTACCACTCGGTACGTGCGATTTCGATACCGTTCAGACGGCCCGACGACATGATCTTGATACCTTGAGCGCCCAGACGCATCGCGTTCTGCATCGCACGCTTCATGGCGCGGCGGAACTGGATACGCTTTTCGAGCTGCTGGGTGATCGAGTCAGCGATCAGCTGGGCATCGATTTCAGGCTTGCGCACTTCTTCGATGTTCACAGCGACTGGCACGCCCAGGCGAGCAGCGAGTTCCTTCTTCAGGGCCTCGATGTCTTCACCCTTCTTGCCGATCACCACACCAGGACGAGCCGAGTAAATGGTGATACGGGCGTTCTTGGCAGGACGCTCGATCAGAACGCGTGCCACGGCAGCGTTCTTCAGCTTCTCTTTCAGGTACTCACGAACCTTGATGTCTTCGGCCAGCATGCCGGCGAAATCACGGTTGCTTGCGTACCAGCGGCTAGACCAGTTACGGCTGACCGCCAGACGGAAGCCGGTAGGATGGATTTTTTGTCCCATGTTCTTCCTTTAGGCCTCAGTTACCCACGGTCACATAAATGTGGCAGGTAGGCTTGCTGATGCGGTTGCCGCGGCCCTTGGCGCGAGCGGTAAAACGCTTGAGCGTGGTGCCTTGCTCAACGAAGATGGTCTTGACCTTCAGTTCGTCGATGTCAGCGCCGTCGTTGTGCTCAGCGTTGGCGATAGCGGACTCCAGAACCTTCTTGACGATCACAGCAGCTTTTTTCTGCGTGAATTCGAGAATGTTCAGAGCTTGGTCAACCTTCTTGCCGCGAATCAGATCCGCAACCAGACGGCCTTTGTCAACCGACAGGCGAACGCCGCGGAGGACTGCACGTGTTTCAGACATGGTCTACTCCTTATCGTTTCGCTTTTTTATCAGCGGGGTGACCCTTGAAGGTGCGCGTCAGGGCGAATTCGCCGAGCTTGTGGCCCACCATCTGGTCGGTTACATATACCGGTACGTGTTGCTTGCCGTTGTGCACGGCGATGGTCAGACCGATGAAATCGGGCAGAACCATGGAGCGACGCGACCAGGTCTTCACTGGTTTCTTGTCCTTGGTGGCGATGGCCTTTTCGACCTTTGCCAGCAAGTGATGGTCAACAAACGGACCCTTTTTAAGAGAACGAGTCATTTGCTACCCCTTACTTCTTACGGCGCGACACGATCATGGTCTGTGTGCGCTTGTTGTTACGGGTACGGTAGCCCTTCGTCAGATTGCCCCATGGGTCAACTGCGTGACGGCCTTCACCGGTCTTGCCTTCACCACCACCGTGTGGGTGATCGACAGGGTTCATCACCACACCGCGGACGGTAGGACGAATACCCATCCAACGCTTGACACCGGCCTTGCCCAGTTGGCGCAGGCTGTGTTCTTCGTTGGCGACTTCACCGATGGTTGCACGGCATTCGATATGGATCTTGCGAACTTCGCCCGAACGCATACGCACTTGGGCGTAAACGCCTTCGCGAGCCAGCAGGGTAGCCGAGGTACCAGCGGAACGGGCGATTTGTGCGCCAGCGCCGATCTTCAGCTCGATGCAGTGAATGGTCGAACCCACAGGGATGTTGCGGATCGGCAGGGTGTTACCCACGCGGATCGGTGCTTCAGAGCCACTGATGATGGTTGCGCCCACTTCCAGGTTACGCGGAGCGATCACATAGCGACGCTCGCCGTCTGCGTAGCACACCAGAGCGATGTGAGCGGTACGGTTTGGATCGTATTCAATACGCTCAACCTTGGCGGGGATACCGTCCTTGGTGCGCTTGAAGTCCACCACACGGTAGTGGTGCTTGTGACCACCGCCCTTGTGACGGGTAGTGATGTGACCGTTGTTGTTGCGGCCTGCCTTTTGGAACTGAGGTTCCAGCAGAGGAGCGAAACCTTCGCCCTTGTGCAGATGGCCACGGGTCACCTTCACCACATGGCGTTGGCCGGGCGAAGTTGGTTTGAGCTTAATAACAGCCATGATTACGCAGCCTCCCCAGAGAGGTTCAGCTCTTGACCTGGCTTGAGCAGCACATAAGCCTTGCGAACGTTGTCGCGGCGGCCAATGGTCTTGCCAAAGCGCTTGGTCTTGCCCTTGGTGTTCACCACAGACACGCCCTTCACTTCGACCTTGAACAGCAGCTCAACAGCGGCCTTGATCTCGGGCTTGGTGGCGTTCTGCAGCACCTTGAATGTCACAGCGTTGGACTTTTCAGCAACCAGCGTGGCCTTTTCGGACACGATAGGAGCAACCAGCACTTGCATCAGACGACCTTCGTCGAACTTGCGTTCGGCGGGAGTAGGGTTCACACGGCTCATGCGAACATCTCCTTGAGTTTGTCGAGAGCGCCCTTGGTAACGAGCACTTTCTTGAATTGCACCAGCGACACTGGATCAGCGTAACGTGGCTCGACCACGAACACATTCTTCAGATTGCGCGAAGCGAGGTACAGGTTTTCGTCCACTTCGTCGGCGATCACCATCACCGAGTCCAGGTTCATGGACTTGAACTTGTCAGCCAGTACCTTGGTCTTGGGCGAATCAACCGTCAGCGAATCAACCACAGCCAGGCGGCCTTCACGGGCCAGCTGCGAGAAGATGGATGCCATACCGGCACGGTACATCTTCTTGTTGATCTTCTGCGTGAAGTTTTCATCAGGCAGATTCGGGAAGATGCGACCGCCGCCACGCCACAGAGGCGAAGACGACATACCAGCACGTGCACGGCCAGTACCCTTTTGTTTGAAAGGCTTGGCGGTGGTGTGACGGACTTGTTCGCGGTCCTTTTGAGCGCGTGTGCCTTGACGGCCGTTGGCGCGGTAAGCAACGATGATCTGGTGAATCAGGTCTTCATTGAAATCGCGACCAAACACGGTCTCAGGAGCGTCCACTTGGGAGGCTGCCTTACCTTGTTCGTTCAGGAGTTCGAGCTTCATTAGTTCGCTCCTTTAGCAGCTGCCTTGACAGCAGGACGCACGGTCACGAAGCCATTCTTCGAACCGGGGATTGCGCCCTTGATCAGCAGCAGTTGACGGGCTTCGTCGATGCGAACCACGTCGAGATTCTGGGTAGTCACGGTCTCATCGCCCATGTGACCGGTCATGCGCTTGCCGGGGAACACGCGACCTGGGTCTTGTGCCATACCGATCGAGCCGGGAACATTGTGCGAACGGCTGTTACCGTGAGAAGCACGTTGCGACTTAAAGTTGTGACGCTTGATGGTACCGGCGTAGCCCTTACCGATCGAGGTACCTTGCACGTCGACCTTTTGGCCCACTGCGAAGATCTCGGTCACTGGCAAGGATGCACCTGCGGCGTACTTGCCGGCGGTGTCAGCTTCAACGCGGAATTCCTGGGTGATTTCACCAGCTTCCACGCCTGCCTTGGCCAGGTGGCCAGCGGCTGGCTTGGTCACGCGCGAAGCGCGGCGTTGACCAAAGGTGACCTGCAGGGCCACGTAGCCGTCGTTCTCTTGGGTTTTGACCTGGGTCACGCGGTTGTTAGACACATCCACCACGGTGACAGGCACTGCATCGCCGTCATCCGTGAACAGGCGCATCATGCCTACCTTACGGCCCAGCAACCCGAGGGAGTTGCTTTGACTCATTTGTTGCTCCAAAACTTCCGCCACCGAAACTGCAATTGGCTCGGTGTTGCCCCTGGGTTTGACGCCATCGGCACGAAAGAAGGTTAATAAAAACTTCGCCTCTTACCACCAAAATGCCAGGCAAATTGGATGTATAGATCACGAAGCCATAAATTCTAACGCGAACTTCCCAAATAGGCAAGTTCGCGTTAGAAAGGACAAGCAGCCACACCCGGAGGTGTGGCTTTAAGGCCTTATTGCAGTTTGATTTCGACGTCCACGCCGGCAGCCAGGTCCAGCTTCATCAGCGCGTCAACGGTCTTGTCGGTAGGATCGACAATGTCCATCAGGCGTTGGTGGGTGCGGATTTCCAGCTGGTCACGCGAGGTCTTGTTCACGTGGGGCGAACGCAGAATGTCGAAACGCTTCATGCGGGTTGGCAGGGGCACGGGACCCTTGACAATCGCGCCGGTGCGCTTGGCGGTTTCAACGATTTCAGCAGCGGACTGGTCGATCAACTTGTAATCGAAAGCCTTCAGGCGGATGCGGATTTTTGCTTGGACATGGTTAATTCCCAGTTGTTCTAAGAATTAAGCAATGATCTTGGCAACCACGCCAGCGCCCACGGTACGGCCGCCTTCGCGGATAGCGAAACGCAGACCTTCTTCCATAGCGATGGGGTTGATCAGCTTGACGGTGATCGACACGTTGTCGCCAGGCATAACCATTTCCTTGTCAGCTGGCAGCTCGATGGCGCCGGTCACGTCCGTGGTACGGAAGTAGAACTGAGGACGGTAGTTGTTGAAGAATGGGGTGTGGCGGCCGCCTTCGTCCTTGCTCAGCACATACACTTCAGCGGTGAAGTGGGTGTGTGGCTTGATCGAGTTAGGCTTGCACAGCACTTGGCCACGCTCCACGTCTTCACGCTTGGTGCCGCGCAGCAGCAGGCCAACGTTGTCACCAGCTTGACCTTGGTCCAGCAGCTTGCGGAACATTTCCACGCCGGTAACGGTGGTCTTGACGGTGTCCTTGATACCGACGATTTCGATTTCTTCGCCGACCTTGATGATACCGCGCTCGATACGGCCGGTCACCACGGTACCACGACCGGAGATGGAGAACACGTCTTCCACGGGCATCAGGAAAGCACCGTCCACAGCGCGCTCTGGCGTTGGGATGTAGGTGTCCAGAGCTTCAGCCAGACGCAGGATTGCGGGCTCACCCTTGTCGGATTGGTCGCCTTCCAGAGCCAGCTTAGCCGAGCCGCGGATGATTGGGGTGTCGTCACCTGGGAAATCGTACTTGTCCAGCAGTTCGCGGACTTCCATTTCCACCAGCTCCAGCAGCTCTTCATCATCAACCATGTCGCACTTGTTCAGGAACACGATGATGTAAGGCACGCCCACCTGGCGAGCCAGCAGGATGTGTTCACGGGTCTGGGGCATGGGGCCGTCAGCAGCCGAGCAAACCAGGATAGCGCCGTCCATCTGAGCAGCGCCGGTGATCATGTTCTTCACATAGTCGGCGTGGCCAGGGCAGTCCACGTGAGCGTAGTGGCGGTTAGCCGTTTCGTACTCAACGTGTGCGGTATTGATGGTAATGCCGCGAGCCTTTTCTTCAGGAGCAGCGTCGATTTCGTCGTACTTCTTGGCTTCGCCGCCGAACTTGGCAGACAGCACGGTTGCGATAGCAGCCGTCAGCGTGGTCTTGCCGTGGTCCACGTGACCAATGGTGCCCACGTTCACGTGCGGCTTGGTGCGCTCGAATTTTCCTTTTGCCATGAGAATTCTCCAAATAAAGAGCAAAACCTGTGTTGGGTTTAACGTCTACACCGAATTGCTGGGTCGCTTCGCACAGGAAACAAAGCGGCACCCGGTCGTAGACAAAAAGCAGCCCGCACCTGGCAAGCCAGGCGCGGGCGCATATTTTAGGCCTTTGCGCGGGAAGCGACAATAGCCTCAGCCACGTTGCGTGGGGCTTCAGCGTAGTGCTTGAACTCCATCGTGTACGTAGCACGGCCTTGCGTTTGCGAACGCAGCGACGTGGCGTAGCCGAACATTTCGGACAGGGGCACTTCTGCCTTGATGGCCTTGCCGCCACCCACCATGTCGTCCATGCCCTGCACCATACCGCGGCGGGAAGACAAGTCACCCATCACGGTACCGGCGTAGTCTTCAGGCGTTTCCACTTCCACGGCCATCATTGGCTCGAGGATCACGGGGCTGGCCTTGCGGGCAGCTTCCTTGAAACCGAAGATAGCGGCCATCTTGAACGCCATTTCGTTCGAGTCCACATCGTGGTACGAACCGAAGGTCAGCGTCACTTTGACGTCCACCACAGGGTAGCCAGCCAGCACGCCGGAGGTCAGCGCTTCGATCACGCCCTTTTCCACCGCAGGGATGTATTCGCGAGGAACCACACCGCCCTTGATGGCGTCGACGAACTCGAAGCCCTTGCCTGGCTCTTGCGGCTCAACCGTGAACACCACGTGACCGTACTGGCCCTTACCGCCGGACTGGCGAACGAACTTGCCGTCCACGTCCACGACCTTTTGGCGAATCGTTTCGCGGTAGGCCACTTGGGGCTTGCCCACGTTGGCTTCCACGTTGAATTCACGCTTCATGCGGTCAACGATAATTTCCAGGTGCAGCTCGCCCATACCGGCGATGATGGTCTGACCCGATTCTTCGTCGGAGCGCACGCGGAACGATGGATCTTCTGCAGCCAGACGCGACAGAGCGATACCCATCTTTTCCTGGTCGGCCTTCGACTTGGGTTCCACAGCCTGTGCAATCACGGGCTCTGGGAACACCATGCGTTCCAGCACGATGGGCGAAGCCACGTCGCACAGGGTTTCACCGGTGGTCACGTCCTTCAGGCCCACGCAAGCGGCGATGTCACCGGCGCGGATTTCGTCCACTTCGATACGATCGTTCGCCATCATCTGCACGATACGGCCGATACGCTCTTTCTTGCCCTTGACCGAGTTGTACACGGTGTCGCCCTTGGACAGAACGCCGGAGTACACACGCACGAAGGTCAACTGGCCCACGAACGGGTCGGTCATCAGCTTGAACGCCAGAGCGGAGAACTTCTCGCCGTCGTCCGCCTTGCGGGTCAGCTTCTTTTCTTCGTCTTCTGGGTCGGTACCGGCAACGTCAGGGATGTCCACTGGCGAAGGCAGGTAGTCGATCACGGCGTCCAGCATGCGCTGCACACCCTTGTTCTTGAACGCGGTGCCGCACAGCATAGGCTGGATTTCGGTCGACAGCGTGCGGGCGCGGATACCGGCCTTCACGTCTTCTTCGGACAAGGTACCTTCTTCCAGGTACTTGTTCATCAGGTCTTCCGAAGCTTCGGCTGCCGATTCCACGAGGTTTTCACGCCACTTGTTGGCGGTTTCCACCAGGTCTGCAGGAATATCTTCGTATTCGAACTTCATGCCCTGGGATGCTTCGTCCCAGATGATGGCCTTCATCTTGACCAGATCGACCACGCCCTTGAAGTTGTCTTCAGCGCCGATAGGGATCACCACGGGCACAGGGTTGGCCTTCAGGCGCAGCTTCATCTGGTCGTAGACCTTGTAGAAGTTGGCACCGGTACGGTCCATCTTGTTCACAAAGGCCAGACGTGGCACCTTGTACTTGTTGGCTTGACGCCACACGGTTTCGGACTGGGGCTGCACGCCACCCACAGCGCAGTACACCATGCAAGCACCGTCGAGCACGCGCATGGAACGTTCCACTTCAATCGTGAAGTCCACGTGGCCGGGGGTGTCGATGATGTTGAAGCGGTGTTCTGGGTAGGACATGTCCATACCCTTCCAGAAGCAGGTCACTGCAGCGGAAGTGATGGTGATGCCACGCTCTTGCTCTTGCTCCATCCAGTCGGTGGTAGCAGCGCCGTCGTGCACTTCGCCCAGCTTGTGGGTCACGCCGGTGTAAAACAGGATACGTTCGGTCGTGGTGGTTTTACCTGCGTCGATGTGCGCAGAAATACCGATATTGCGGTAGCGCTCGATGGGGGTCTTGCGAGCCATGGTTGATCCTTTGTTGATCAGTAAGTGTGGGGCGATGCGGACTGGCGGATTGCGCAGGCATCAGCCTTCGATGTGAGGGCAGTCTCAATCCGAGCAAGGCCGCAGGCAAAAATTGTTGCATGCGGCCTTTGCAATATCGAGACAGATCTCGCGCAGCTTAGAAGCGGAAGTGGCTGAATGCCTTGTTGGCTTCGGCCATACGGTGCACTTCGTCACGACGCTTCATCGCGCCGCCACGGCCTTCCGTAGCTTCCAGCAGTTCGTTGGCCAGGCGTTGGGCCATGGACTTTTCACCGCGCTTGCGAGCAGCTTCCTTGATCCAGCGCATGGACAGAGCCAGACGACGGACAGGACGCACTTCAACTGGCACCTGGTAGTTGGCACCGCCAACACGGCGGGACTTCACTTCGACCATGGGCTTGACGTTGTTGATGGCAACAACGAAAGCTTCCAGCGGGTCTTTGTCAGGGTGCTTCTTCTCGATCAGTTCCAGAGCGCCGTAAATGATGCGCTCAGCAACTGCCTTCTTGCCGCCTTCCATGATCACGTTCATGAATTTGGACAGCTCTACATTGCCGAACTTTGGATCCGGCAGAATTTCACGTTTGGGGACTTCGCGACGACGTGGCATTTCTTTACCTCTATCTTTGCTTCAGTTGGCATCTTTTCAGACACCGCGAGAGCCAATCAAGGACTCCCACTTACTCGACCCACACAAAACACTTGCGCTTGGGGTCACTACGCTGGATCTCGCGCCACGCGGGACACAGCACCTTTGTATTCGTTCAAAAAACCAGGGCTTACTTGGCCTTAGGCTTCTTGGCACCGTACTTCGAACGGGACTGCTTACGGTCCTTGACGCCTTGCAGGTCAAGCGAACCGCGCACGATGTGGTAACGCACACCTGGCAAGTCCTTCACACGGCCACCGCGCACCAGCACAACGCTGTGCTCTTGCAGGTTGTGGCCTTCACCGCCGATGTACGAAATGACTTCGAAACCGTTGGTCAGACGAACCTTGGCCACCTTACGCAAAGCCGAGTTAGGCTTCTTAGGCGTCGTGGTGTACACACGGGTGCACACGCCGCGGCGCTGGGGGCAGTTTTCCATAGCAGGGCTCTTGGATTTAACAACTTCTACCGTGCGGCCCTGACGCACGAGTTGGTTAATGGTTGGCATTAATAAACGTCCCTAAACGTGAAATTACCGTGAACTTATCGTGATTCGCTGCCAGTCCCTTGCCCCAAAGGCAAAGACGGCAGCCCCTTCGGAAATTCCGAAAAGCCCTCTAATGTACCACCTGACTCCAAATTGAGCAAATGGTTTACGCGCAAGCCCGCCGCACAGCGGTCCGCATCTCGCTACTTTCCGGCACAAAAGGCCGACCCATCTGCCCGAGCCGCTCTCATTTTTGCAAGCCTGGAAACCACAAAGCGTGCCAGGGGCACGCTTTGCAGGGGGAGGAACGGGCCTCTGCCAGGCGTTAAAGCCTCGGCATCAGCACCGCTTTACTTGATCCACAGACGGATGGCGTCCCAGGCGCGGCCAAAGATGCCGGCTTCTGCCACATCATCGAGCGCCACCAGCGGCACCTCGGCCACTTGCTGGCCGCCAGCCATCACCTTCAGGGTACCCAGCTTCTGGCCCTTGGTGAAAGGGGCAATCAGCGGCTCCTGGCTCACCACCTGGGTCTCGAGCTTGCCGCCCGTGCCCGCTGGCACATTCACGACGATGGGAGTGACGCTACCGATCTTGACGGTGTCTTGCGCGCCCTTCCAGGCCTTGGGGGTGGCCACGGCCTGGCCGCCGTCAAACAGCTTGACGGTATCGAAAGCGGTATAGCCCCAGTTCAACAGCTTCTGGCTTTCGTTGGCACGGTCCTTGTCGCTGGCGGCACCCAGAAGGATGGAGATCAGGCGGCGCTCGCCGGCATTGGGCACCTGGCGCTTGGCCGTGGACACCAGGCAGTAGCCGGCAGCATTGGTGTGGCCGGTCTTCAGGCCATCGACCGTCGGGTCACGGAACAACAAAGTATTACGATTGGTGCCGTTGGACTTGGGTGTGCCGGGGTAGTACCACTGCTTGGTCGCGTAGTAGTGCATGTACTCGGGGAAGTCCTTGATCAGGCGGCTGGCCAGAATGCTCAGGTCCTTGGCCGTCGTCGTGTGGCCGGGCTCGGTCAGCCCTTCGGGGTTCTTGTAGGCCGTGTTGGTCATGCCCAGCGCCTTGGCCTGCTCGTTCATCAGGCGCACAAAATTCTCGGCGGTGCCGCCCACCGCTTCGGCCAGCGCCATCGTCGCGTCGTTGCCGGACTGCACAATCATGCCGTGCAGCAGGTCGTCCACCTTCACCTGCATCTTGGGATCGATGAACATGCGCGAGCCGGGCATCTTCCAGGCGCGCTCGCTCACCGGCATGGTCTGCTCCAGGCTGATCTTCTTGTTGCGCAGCGCATCGAACACCACGTAACCCGTCATCAGCTTGGTCAGCGACGCCTGCTCGACCGGCGCATCCACATCCTTGGAAGCCAGGATCTGGCCGGTGGTCACGTCGAACAACAGGTAGTTGCGCGCCGCGATCTCGGGCGGCTGGGGCGCAGCCAGTTGTGCAAAGGCCAGGGTGGGCGCCAGCAGCGCTGCTGCAGCCCAGTTACGCAGGGTGGGCATCAAGCTCGATTTCATGTCGTACAACTCTTAGAAACAGGTGCCTGCAGCGCAGCATGGCAGGCTGCAGACTATCAAAAACAATAGCAATACTACACCACCGTCACAGTGCGGGGGCGAGCAGGTGGCGCGTGACCAGGCCTTTGAGAAGCGGCAATTGTCCGTGGAAAAAATGCCCGCCTCCGGGCACAACCGTAACCGGTAGTATCTGAGGCCGGGCCCAGTCCATCACCGCCGACAGCGGTACCGTGTCATCGGCTTCGCCATGCACCACCAGGGTGCGCTCATGCGCCTCAGGCGGCAAGGTCGCCACGGTAAAGCGGGATGCCGCCGTGCCGACGAACACCGCCTTGTCGATCTGGCGCCTGGACCAAAGTTCCGTCAGCGCATGGCTCATCACAAAAGAGCCGAACGAGAAGCCCGCCAGTGCCAGCGCGCCCTGGGGCGCCAACTGCTCGACCACGGCCAGAAAATCATCGCGCTCGCCCCGTCCCTCGTCATAGCTGCCCGCCGACTGGCCGACACCACGAAAGTTGAAGCGCAGCGCCGTCCAGCCGCTGGCGACAAAGGCGCGCGCCAAGGTCTGCACGACCTTGTTGTCCATCGTGCCGGCGAACAGCGGATGGGGGTGGGCAATGATGGCCGTGCCGCGCTGCACGCCGTCAGCGCCGGCCGCGAGGTCGCGGGCCACTTCCAGAATGCCGGCAGGCCCGGTGATGGTGAAACGTTCGGTTTGCGCGTTCATGCTGCGGTCAACTCCATGGCGGGCCGCACACCGGCGGCAGCGGCAGCGGCGCCCTGTATCTAGGCGGGAAATTCGGTGGTGGTGAAGGCGAAGGAGAACAGGCAGGCGCTCAGCGGCCCACGTCGGGCGGCGTCAGCAGGCGTTCGACCACCTTGCCATTCTTCAGATGCGACTCGACGATTTCGTCGATATCGTCATTGTCGATATAGGTGTACCAGACGCCTTCGGGATAGACCGCCATGATGGGGCCGCCGGCACAGCGGTCGAGACAGCCTGCCTTGTTGACCCGCACCTTGCCCGGTCCGCTCAAGCCCTCCGCTTTGACGCGGGCCTTGCAGTGGTCAAACATCTCCTTGGCGCCATGGTGGGCACAGCTGTCTTCGCCATTGACGCGGTCATTCAGGCAGAAGAACACGTGGTGCTGGTAGTACGGGGCGTCGTTGCCAGGTTTTTGCTCGCTCATGCCAAGCTCTCTTCGAATGCGATCCCCCATTGTGGCAGCTTGGCGCCCGCGCGGCGCCCACGGGCCGCAATACCGCCACGGGCTACTGCGTTTAGCGCTGCTCGGGCGGGCTGGCCGTCACCCGCTGGCGCCGGCGGGCCGCCACCACCGCAGGCAGCCGGCCCAGGCGCAGCAGCACATAGGCGATCACCGCAAACGGCCACAGCCAGCTGAGCCACTGGCCCAGGCCAAAAAAGCGGATGAAGCGCCCCTGCTCCCAGGACTGCAGGGCATCGGCATAGTAGGGGTTGGGCGGAGCCTGGTTGAGCAGGTTGACATCGATCATCAGCCCCATCAGCAGCAGCAGCACGCAATAGCGGCGTGGCAAGCCCACTTGCAGCAGCGCCAGCGACACCGCCAGTGCTATGCCCAGGCGCGTGGTCTGGTCCAGCCAATCCCAGGCATAGGCTGGCCCATAGCTCAGCGACGACGACAGCGCCGAAAAGCCTATCCCGGCCAACACCACCAGCGCCACCATGATCATGCGACGCGTCACGCTGCCCATCACGCTGAAGGCCAGCCAACAGGGAATCAGCAGGCCCAGCAGCACGGCCATCAGCTGCCCGATGGGCGACAGCGGCTCGGTGGCCTGCATGAAGTTGGGCATCCAGTGCTCGAAGGCCGAGTTCTCGAGCATGTCGACCAGCCACATCTCCAGCCGGTCAAACACCTGCCCGAGGCCAAAGGGCTGCGCAGCCGGGAACAGCAGCGCCAGAGGCCACAGCATCAGCAGCACGATCGCGCCACGCGCATCAGCGTCGAACCAGCGTGCCCGCACATCGCGCCAGCGCCGCAGAATGCCCATCCAGGCCAGCAAGGGCACCATCAGGGCCCCGAGCAAGGTGCCGATGCTGTTGAGCAGCCAGTCCATGTTGCTGGAGACCCGAAGCGGCAGAAAAATCTGCAAGAACTCCATCGACAGCGACAGCAGGCTGCCCACGCACAGGGCCCAGAACCAGCCCGTCCTGAACCAGCCATGGCGCCACCAGCCCAGGCTCAGCAACAGGCCCAGCGGCGCATAGCCCGCCACATTGATCCAGACATCGAACCAGGTCCAGTACGGCGGCGGAATGCGGGCCAGCAAAAATTCTGCCGGCGAGATGCCCTGGGTGCGCCAGCCCGTAAACGGGAAAAGGCTGGCAAAGACGATCAGCGCCACATACACCGGCACCAGCGGCCAGGCAATGGTGCGGTGTTCGCCGGATGCGGCAGGCGCCGGCGGGTGGGAGGGGACGGGACTGCTATCAGGCATGGTGCGTGGGCCCGGGTGCGCCGATCGTAGTGCGGGGTGGGGTACCGAAGTGTGCGCGGATTAAAAGGGTTTGACCACCACCAGCACCACGATGATGACCATGGCCACGACCGGCACCTCGTTGAACCAGCGGTACCAGACATGCGAATGCCGGTCCGTGCCATTGGCGATCTTGCGCAGCAGCACCGCACAGGCATGGTGGTAGCCGACGACCAGCAGCACAAAGAACAGCTTGGCATGCAGCCAGCCCCCGGCCCCGCGCCACCAGCCCAGCCACAGCCACAGGCCCAGGCCCAGCGCCAGCACGGCAATCATCGTCATGAAGCGCAACAGCTTGCGCGCCATCAGCAGCAGGCGCTCGCGCTCGGCCTGCGAGCCGGCCGGCACCATGGCCAGGTTCACGAAGATCCGGGGCAGGTAAAACAGGCCCGCAAACCAGCTGGCCACAAATACGATATGAAAGGCTTTGATCCACAGCATGAGCATGCGCCACAGTGTAGTGGCTCGGGCGATGGCCCAGCACAGGACCCCGGCTATAAAACGGGGGCCACCGGGCGCACCGGCGCGGCCTTGATCTGGCGCAAGCAGTGGCCCGCCGGGTAGCAAACCTCCATGCCCGGCGCAGTCTCTCGGGGCTGCCCTGTGCAGCCTGCCCTCGATCTGGCGCACAATCGCTGCATGCATCTGTCCAGCCCCACCCCCTTTCCCCACAACCGTCCGCGCCGCCTGCGCCGCGACGCCTTTACCCGCAACCTGGTCCGCGAGAACGTGCTCACCCCGCACGACTTCATCTACCCGGTCTTTGTGCATGAAGGCCAAGGCAAGCGCGAGCCGGTGCTGTCGATGCCCGGCGTGGACCGCCTGAGCCTGGACCTGTTGCTGCCGGTGGCCGAGCAGTGCGTGGCACTGGGCATTCCGGTGATGGCCCTCTTCCCCCAGATCGACACGGCGCTGAAGACGCCCGACGGCAAGGAGGCGCTCAACCCCGATGGTCTGATCCCCCGCGTGGTGCGCGCGCTGAAGAAAGAATTTCCCCAGCTGGGCGTGATGACCGATGTGGCGCTCGATCCCTACACCAGCCACGGCCAGGATGGCCTGCTCGACGAGACCGGTTACATCCTCAATGACGAAACCGTCGAGATCCTCGTCGGCCAGGCGCTCAACCATGCCGAAGCCGGTGTCGACATCGTCGCCCCCAGCGACATGATGGATGGCCGCATCGGCGCCATCCGCGATGCCTTTGAATCCCAGGGCCACATCTACACCCGCATCATGGCCTACAGCGCCAAGTACGCCAGCGCCTTCTACGGCCCCTTCCGCGATGCGGTGGGCACGCGCGGCGCGCTCGGCAAGGCCGACAAGAATGTCTACCAGATGGACCCGGCCAACACCGACGAGGCGCTGCGCGAAGTGGCGCAAGACCTGGCCGAAGGCGCCGACATGGTGATGGTCAAGCCCGGCATGCCCTACCTGGATGTGGTGCGCCGCGTCAAGGACGAGTTCAAGGTGCCCACCTTTGCCTACCAGGTCAGCGGCGAATACGCGATGCTCAAGGCCGCCGCACAAAACGGCTGGCTGGACCATGACCAGGTGATGATGGAATCGCTGCTGGCCTTCAAGCGCGCCGGGGCCGATGGCATCCTGACCTATTTCTCGCTGGACGCAGCGCGCTGGCTCAAAGAGAAAAACTGATAGCAAAAATACCAGAGCGGGCTTGCACAGGCCCGTTTTTTTTGCCATGCTGCGCCTGAAGCGACCGAGGAATCCCGGTGAGTACACCCAGCAGCATCCGCATCTTTCACATCATCGGCAACGAGACCAGCGAGCTGGCCTCGGTGCCTTTCGAGCTCCCTGCCAAAGGCTTCCTGTGGCTGGCCTGCACCCGCAGCTATTTCAGCGAGCAGCTGGGCAGCCTGCAGCTGGCACTGCAAAAGCTCAGTGGCGCGCCGCTGGTCGACCTGCATGTCTCCGACCTGCTCAACGCCCAGCTCCCTTCCCACTATGACTACACCTCGCAATACGACCTGCTGGTGATACGCCGTCTGGCCAGCACGCCATCCCAGGTGGGCACCGCTGCGCTGGCAGCGGCGCGGCGCACCGCCGCGGCCAAACCCCTCAATGAGGCACCGCGCATCAGCACCACGCCGGTGGGCTTTGCCGCGTGGGAGCGGGTGCTGCTGTCGGTACACCCCGAGGACTGCACGGTGCGTGATGGCTATGCACGGCGCCTGCTGCAATTTGCCAAGACCGGCACGCCGCCGCTGGCTGCCGAGGCGCCCGACCTGGGCCAGATATCGGATGCCACGCAAGAGCGCCTGGCACGCGAGGACAAGGCCTTCCGCAACCCCGGCAGCAGCCCCACGCCGGGCGGCCTCCAGCCCATCCGCCTGCCGTTGTCCCCGGCTGACCTGATGATGCGTGTGGTCAACATCATCGTGGACAACTACCTGGACCTGCGCCGTGAGCTCTCGCGCCACCTGGACCAGTGGCAAAGCGCGCTGCTGTCGCCGCGCAAGCGCATTGCCAACTGGCAGGCGCTGCTGGAGGCGCGGCTGACCCTGCACCAGCTCGACGAAATCTGCGAAGACCAGCGCGCTGCCGTGCAGGACTGGGTGGACGCGCTGGAGACCTGGCCTCAGCCGGAGGCCCCCGGTGCCCAGCGCGAGCTCGAAGCGCTCAAGGTGCGCAGCCGCGATGTGCTCGAACACATCGAGCGCGTGGTGCACCATGTGCGCCGGCTCGAACAAAGCACCGAGACGGCCGTGCAGATGCATTTTTCGGTACAGAGCAACCGCGCCAACGACATCATGCGCACGCTCACCACGATCACCGCCATCTTCCTGCCGCTCAACCTGATTGCCGCGATCTTCGGCATGAACTTTGAGTTCATCCCCCTTATCCACAAGGAAGACGGCTTCTGGTGGGCCATGGGCGTGATGGCCTTCATCACCGTGGCGCTGATCGGCTTTTTCTCGTACAAGCGCTACCTGACCCGCACTGGCAGATAGCGCTTACCCGTCCTCCAGCCAGCGGCGCACGGCGCGCCACTGCTGGACGGCTTACCGGCCCAGATCAATGCGGTAGACCGCGCGCTGCGTGCCCGTCCCATCATCCGCCTTGTCCAGCGAGACATGGTCCAGGCCCGCTGCCTGCGCCACCGGCAGCGCATTGGCCGCCGACGTGAACAACACCTTGCCGGCCGTCGGCGTCTTGGCAAAGCGCCAGCTGTGGGCAGCACCATTGGCCGAACGGGTCACCTGCGGGTGGTCCTTGATGTACGCGATCACCACATCGCGGTTCGCATCGGGCGAGGCATAGATGGTGGCGCGGCCGTCGAGCTCGGGCAGGAAGCTCTTGCCGCTGGTGGCACGGTAGTTGTTGGTGGCGATCACAAAGTCCTGCGCCGGGTCGATGGGCGCGCCCTTGTACTGCAGGTCCACGATGCGGCTGCCGACGGGCTGGGTCACATCGATCTGGTACTGCATGTCGGCGCTGGTGAACATGTCGAAGTTGTAGCCGGGAAAGCTGCTGATCAGCCACTGGTCTGCAGTCGCAGCCGGGTCGATGCGGTTGAAGCGCTGGGCAGCGGCCTCCAGCCAGCGCTTGATCTGCGCGCCGTTCACCTTCACCGCATAGACGGTGTTGGGGTAGAGGTAGAGGTCGGCCGCGTTGTAGATCGCCAGCGGACCGGCGGCCACATCGGTGTAGTCCGCACCGCCCTGGAAGCCCGACTTGAAAGGCGCGCTCACCGACAGCACCGGCAGCTGCGCATACTGCGGCAGATTCGCCTGCACATAGCGCTGCACATAGTCCTGCTGCGCCTGGTTGACCAGCTGGATCGCGCCGGGGTCGCCCACATCGGCAAACTGCGTGCCCATGCGGAAGTCGGTCTGGCCCACGGGCGTCTTCACATAGCTGATGGCCGCCTGGTGCTGGCGCTCCACCACCGGTGCAATGCTGCTGTCAACGGCCACATAGGTGGTCTTGCCTGCGGCATCCTTGCCGGTGGCCGTGCTGCGCAGCGCCGACTTGCTCTGGGTCCTGTCCACACTCCAGGCCTTGCCATCCCACTTCAGCGACAGCGCCACCACGCCCAGCGCCTTGCCCCAGCTGCTGGCCATCACCGCCGGCACGCCGTTGACCGTGCCAGCCTGGTGGTCGACTCCGGCCATGCTGAAGGCCGGTTGCGCGGCCGTGTCGGGGAAGACGCCGTGCTGGTGGCCCATCACCATCGCGTCGATGCCCGCCACCTTGCTCAGGTACAGGCCCGGGTTCTCCATGTCGGCACGGTATTCCGAGGCGTCGAGCCCGCCATGCAGCAGCGCCACGACGACGTCAGCGCCCTTGCTGCGCAGCTCAGGCACATACTTTTGTGCGGCCTCGACCGCACCCGTCACCTGTACCTTGCCTTCCAGATGGCGCTTGTCCCAGCCCATGATGCCGGGCGTGGTAAAGCCGATCACCCCGATCTTGATCGGCAGCTTGACGGCCTTGCCGTCGCTGTCGGTGCCGCTGATCTCGCGCTCGAGCACCAGATAGGGCGGCACCAGCGGCGCATTGGTTTTGCTGCTGATCACATTGGCCAGTGCCATCGGGTAGCCCGGGCCTGCGCACTTCTTGCTGGCATCGACGCCATCGACCTGGAGGCCGCCACCCAGCACCTGGTTGAGAAAGGGCAGGCCGTAGTTGAACTCATGGTTGCCCAGGGTGCCGGCATCGAACTTGAACACGCCCATGGCCTTGTACATGGACAGCTGCTGGTCGCAGGCGATCGGCGCCACCTGCGCCTCGTAGTCGGCCAGCGCCGTGCCCTGGATGGTGTCGCCGTTGTCCACCAGCAAGGTGTTGGCAAAGTCGCTGCGCGCCTGGCGGATCAACGTGGCTGTGCGCTCAAAGCCATACGAGGGATCATCGGCCAGCTTGAAGTAGTCGTAGCTGCGGATGTTGAAGTGCAGGTCGGTGGTCTCGAGCACCGCCAAGGTGGCGGTCGCCGATGTGGGGCTGCTGGAGCCGCCACCGCCGCAGGCCGTCAGCAGGGCCGCAGCGGCCAGCGTGGTCAGCGTGAGCGCTGCGGTCCGGAAGTCGCAGGCAGGGGGAAAAGGGGTGCGCATCGTGGTTATCGTTGAAAGTGAGCGATGCGCGCATCATCAGCAGGCGGTATGACGACGGTGTTACGAACGGCCCCCGAAAATGCAACAAAGCCTTGCAGGCTGAGAACAGGGTTCTCAAAGCCTGCAAGGCTTCGTGCAGCGCTGGGCGGGAGTGACCGCTCAGCCTACATGTTTGGCAAAAAAGGCCATGCTGCGGGCCCGTGCGGCGGCCGATGCTGCTGCGTCATACGAGCCGCGCTGGTCGCAGTTGAAGCCGTGGTCGGCCGCGTAGACATAGACCTCGGCCTCGGGGTGGGCGGTGCGGAAGGCGTCCACCGACGCCAGCGGGATCCAGTGGTCCTTGTCGCCAAAATGGGCCATCACCGGGCACCGGGGCTGGCGCGCGATCTCGTCGCCAGTGGTCATGCCGCCGCCGTAGTAAGGCACCGATGCCGACAGCCCCTGGAGCTCGCAGGCTGCGCGCCAGGCCAGCAGGCCACCCCAGCAAAAGCCGGTGATGCCGACCTTGCCGCCGCTGCGCCGTGCGCCTTCGTCAATCGCGGTCTGCAGGTCCAGCATCACGCCAGGGGCCACGGCGGGCGCTTCGGCAGCGGCCTTCAACGCTACGCCGGCTTGCATGTCGGCATCGCTGTAGCCCAGGTCCACGCCGGGCTTGATGCGGGCGAACGTGGCCGGCGCAATCGCCACATAGCCGCTTTGCGCAATGCGGTCCGCCACCGAGCGGATGTGCGAGTTGACGCCAAAGATCTCCTGCACCACGACGATGGCGCCACGCGCCTGGCCTTCTGGCTCGGCGATGTAGGCCGGAAACACCTGGCCGTCGGCCGACTTCAGATCTACAAAATTTCCCATCGCGATCACTCCTTGCTCAACAGATTCAAGATTCGGGCCTCGCTGATTATGGCGTGGCGCAGGCCGCTGCCGGTGCCGGACGCGCCAGCATCGTCAGCCAGGCTGCCACCAGCAGCAAGGCCAGCCCGCCATACACCGCCGCCAGGCCCAACGCCGTCTGCGGGTTCACCAGGTGGATGCCCAAGGACGCGAGCAGCGAGGTCAGCAAGAAGGCCAGGCCGCCGGCAATGCCGCCCGACAAGGCAGCGTGTTTGGGGAACATCGACAGCACATGGGCGAAGTGGATATTGAACACCAGTCCCGCCGCCACATGGATGCAAAAGGCGACGGCCGCCATCACCTCCAGCGATGGCCAGGACGCGGGCAGCCAGGTCGTCAGCGCCAGCAGCCCGATAAAGCCGGCCATGGCCAGCAAGGCACCTTGGTGCTTGGCCGCCAGCGAGCGCGCCATCGCTGCGCGGGCGATCAGGCCGCCCCCCATCCAGGCCAGGCCCATCAGCAGCGCCAGCGATCCCGTGGTGGTCGGTGGGCGGTGGTACACCGTCTCGACGATGAAGGGCGAGGCCATGCTCCAGCCCATCACCATCGCATACGCGGCGCTGACGCAGAGCACGCCCCGCGCAAAGGCGCGGTTGCGCATGATCTCCCAGGCCCGGCTGGCCACTTCACGCGGCCGGATGGGCTGGGGCTGGGCCAAGGTCTCGCCGCCGCCCAGCAGCTCCAGCACCAGCGCAACCACCGAGAATGCGGCCAGCACCACAAAGTTGGCACGCCAGCCCCAGTGGGTCTGCACAAAGCCGCCGATGAAGGGCGCGCAGATGGGCCCCAGCGACCAGACCACGGTCATCCAGGTCAGGTAGCGCTGCAGCGCCGGGCCCCGGAACACATCGACAAAAAAGGTGCGCTTGCCGACCACGGCCACCGCGCCCAGCAGGCCTTGCAGCAGGCGCAGCGCGCAGATGACGACGATGTCGTCGCTGACGGCAATGGCCGCGCTCGACAGCGCAAACAACGCCAGCGCCACCATCGTGGGGCGCCAGCGGCCAAAGCGGTCCAGCAGCACGCCCACCACCAGCTGGCCCAGGCCATAGCCGGCGATGAACAAGGTCAAGGTCAGCTGGATCTGGGACGCGGTGCCGCCCAGGCTCTGCGCCATGGCGGGCATCGAGGGCAGGTAGATATCGGTGCCAATGCCCGACAGCGGGATCAGCAGGAAGGCCAGAAAAACGCCGAAGGTGGCGTTGTCAGCAGTGATTCTTCGCATGGGAGTCTGCGCCTGAAAATAAAACAGGGCGCCAGTGTGTTATGTTTTTTAGACTGGTACAAGATCTTACGTAGCCTAGGCTTGGAAGGCCTATACTGCACTGCACCATTGCCGCTACCCTAACCGCCCAAGACCATGCTTGCAGCCACCCCCACCCATGCCCCGCCTGCCGTTGCGGCCTCTGCCCCTGCGCAGGAGCTGGGCCACTTTCTGCGCGCCCGGCGCGAGAGCCTGTCGGCCGCCGCCATGGGCCTGGCGCGCCATGGCCGCGTGCGCACGCCCGGCTTGCGGCGCGAGGAGGTCGCCCAGCTCGCCGGTATTGGCGTGACCTGGTACACCAAGCTTGAGCAAGGCCGTGAGGTACAGCCGTCGCGCCAGGCAGTGGAGGCCATCGCCCGGGCGCTGCAATGCAATGACGACGAGCTGCGTCACTTGCTCGTGCTGGCGGGCATCAAGCTCGACCAGCCCGCGGTTGCATCGCAGGAAGCACCGGGCTGCCTGCACCGGCAATTGCTGGACAAGATGCTGCCCTACCCCGCCCAGATGCAAAGCGCCGCGTTTGACCTGCTCGACGCCAATGCCGCCTATGAGCGGCTGATGGGCGTATCGCTGCAGCGGTTGCCTGCGCTGGAGCGCAACTGCCTGCACATGAACCTGTTCAATCCGCAGTGGCAGCGCGTGGTGCGCCATGAGCCGCAGAGCATCGAGCGCATGGTGGCGATGTTCCGCGCCGCCTACACCCAGCAAAGCGGCGACCCGGCGATTGCCCGGCGGCTGGACTATTTTCTGGCGCACTCGCCCGTCTTCCGCAATGCCTGGGAGCGCTACCAGGTGCGCAGCCCGGAGAACAACGAAAAGACCTTTGACCACCCGGTGGTCGGCATCCTCCATCTGCGCCAGACCTACTGGTGGTCGGCGCCGCGCAGCGGCATGCGCATGGTGGTCTACCTGCCCGTCAGCGACCAGGACGCCGAGGCGCTCGACCGGCTGGCCGCGCTGCCTGCGCCTTGAATGCGGCATGGGCATGCGGCGCAAGCTCGCCTAAGATAGTGCATCTTTTGTGAGCCCCAACGCCATGACCTCTATCGTCCTCATCACCGGTGCCAGCCGTGGCATCGGTGCCGCCACCGCCCTGCTCGCCGCCCGCCATGGCTGGGATGTGGCCGTGAACTACAGCAGCAATGAAGCAGCAGCCCAGACCGTGGTGCAGGCCGTGCAGGCCCTGGGCCGCCGCGCCATCGCCGTGCAGGCCGATGTGGCCGACGAGGCCCAGGTGCTGCCGATGTTTGCGCGCATCGACAACGAGCTGGGCCGTCTGGGCGCCCTGGTCAACAACGCGGGCGTGGTGGACCGCGCCCAGCGCCTGCAGGACATGGACATGGCCCGCTGGCGCCGCATGTTCGACATCAATGTCCTGGGCAGCTTTCTGTGCGCCCGCGAAGCGGTGCGCCGCATGAGCACGGCCGAAGGGGGCGCCGGTGGCAGTATCGTCAATGTGTCCAGCCGGGCCGCCTGCCTGGGCTCGGCCAACCAGTATGTGGACTATGCGGCCTCCAAGGCGGCCATCGACACGATGACCCTGGGCCTGGCCCATGAAGTGGCCGCGCAAGGCATCCGCGTCAACGGCGTGCGCCCGGGCCTGATCGAGACCGACATCCACGCCAGCGGCGGCCAGCCCGACCGCGTGCAGCGGCTGTCGGCCGGTGTGCCGCTGGGGCGCGGCGGCACCGCAGACGAAATCGCGCAGGCCATCTACTGGCTGATGTCCGAGCACAGCAGCTACTGCACCGGCTCCTTCATCGATGCCGGTGGCGGGCGCTAGGCCGCCGTTCAGACCCAAGCCAACATGCTCTCTACCCCCCATGTTCTGCTGCTGGAAGACGACCCAGCCATTGCCCGCACCGTCTGCTATGCGCTGGAGCGCGATGGCATCCGCTGCACCCACAGCCTCTTGATGGCCGATGCCCGCGCGCAGTGGGCCAGCGGCCGCTTTGATGCGCTGCTGCTCGATGTGGGCCTGCCCGATGGCAATGGCCTGGACTGGTGCCGCCAGCTGCGCACCGCCGGCTCGCCCGCGCCCATCCTGGTGCTCAGCGCCCGGGGCGAAGAGGTCGACCGCGTGCTGGGCCTGGAGCTGGGCGCCGATGACTACCTGAGCAAGCCCTTCAGCCCGCGCGAGCTGGTGGCGCGCACCCGCGCGCTGCTGCGCCGTGCCCAGCAGTTTTCACCGCCGCCAGCCACTGCCAGCCATGCCCCGCCCCACGCCGCCCGCAACGCGTTCCAGGTGGACGAGGCCGGCCAGTGCGTGCGCCTGCAAGGCGTGCTGCTGGATCTGACGCGGCGCGAATTCCAGCTGCTCAGCAGCCTGCTGGCCGCGCAGGGCCGCATCCTCAGCCGCCACCATTTGCTCGATGCCGTCTGGGGCCTGCACAGCGACAGCACCGACCGCACGGTGGACACCCACATCAAGACCCTGCGCGCCAAGCTGCGCGCCGTCGTCGCTGACCAGGACTTCATCACCACGCACCGGGGCATGGGCTACAGCCTGCGCGACGGCAGCTGAGGACCGGCCATGCGTCTGGGGATCCGCCTGCTGTTTGCCTTCTTCCTGATCAACGGGCTGGCCGCCTTCTTTGTGCTGCGCGTGTTCATGGCCGAGATCAAGCCCAGCGTGCGCAAGGTGACCGAAGACACCTTGGTCGAGACCGCCTACCTGCTGGCCGCCCAGGCCAGCGATGACCTGGCCGATGGCAAGCTGGGCAGCGGTAGCGGCAGCAGCAACAGCCGCTTTGCCCAGCATGTGCAGGCCGCCTTCGAGCAGCCGCTGCGGGTGTGGATCTGGGACACGCGCAAAGCCGCGCTGGACCTGCGCGTGACGGTCACCAACGGCCAGGGCCGCGTGCTGTTCGATTCCGCCGGCCAGGATGTGGGGGCCGACTACGCGCGCTGGCGCAATGTGGCCCTCACCCTGCGCGGCGAGTACGGCGCCCGCACCTCACGCGAAGTGGCCACCGACGAGGCCACCAGCGTCATGTATGTCTCCGCGCCCATCATGCGGGATGGCGCCATCCTCGGCGTGCTCACCGTCTCCAAGCCGGCCAATGCGGTGCAGAGCATCATCGACAGCAGCGAGCGCAAGATGCTGCGCGGCGGCGTGCTGTTCCTGCTGCTGTCGGCCGCCGTCGGCTTTGCCATCACCTGGTGGCTGGTGGTGCAGGTGCGCAAGCTGCGCAGCTATGCCCAGCATGTGCAGGGCCCCACCCTGCAGGAGGCGCAAGGCAAGCTGCTGCCGCACAAGACGCCCGAGGTGCCCGATGTTCCTGGCGAGCTGGGCGACCTGGCCCAGGCCATGGATTCGATGCGCCGCCGGCTGGAAGGGCGCGACTACATCGAAGGCTATGTGCGCGCCCTCACGCATGAGCTCAAGAGCCCGGTCGCCGCCATCCGGGGCGCAGGCGAGCTGCTGCAGGACGATCTGCCCGCCGCCGACCGCGCCATGTTTGCCCAGCAGGTGGTGGACCAAAGCCTGCGCCTGCAAAACCTGATCGACCAGCTGATGCAGCTGAGCCAGCTGGAGCAGCGCAACGGGCTGGCCCAGGCAGGCACCCCCACCAGCCTGCGCGCCTGTGCTGCGCAGGCCATCGCGCAGCTGCAGGCCACCGCCGCACAAAAAGGCATACAGCTGCAGCTGCAGGGCGGCGACAGCCAGGGCGCCTGGGATGCAGCGCTGGTCACCTTGGCCATCAGCAACCTGCTGGCCAATGCCCTGGATTTCTCGCCGGCGCACAGCCAGATCGTGCTGACCTTGGAGCCCCAGCGCCTGAGCGTGCAGGACAGCGGCCCGGGCGTGCCCGACAGCCTGTTGCACCGCCTGGGAGAGCGCTTCTTCACCACGCCGCGCCCCAATGGCGAGCGCAGCGGCACCGGGCTGGGCCTGTCCATCGTGCAGCGCATCATGCTGCTGCATGGCGGCCGGCTGCAGTTTGCCAACACCCATCCCGGCCTGCGCGCCAGCCTCGATTTCTCGGCCCAGGGCTGAGCATTTCATCGCCCATCGCCGCCACTTCACGCTGCCTTCACAGACTTCATGCTCGGCTCACCGGGGCCGCCGACACTCGCCGCACCGATACACAGAGCAACGAGGAATGCATGAAAAACAGACTGGTGCAAAAGGCCTTGAGCCTGGCCATCACCATGGCGCTTTTGATGGTGGCGCTGATGATGATCAGCGATGTGGTGCGCGACCGCATCTACAACCGCGACCGCGCGGTACAAAGCGTGGTCAACAGCACCGCCGGTCCGCAGACATTGTTCGGCCCGGTGCTGGCCCAGCGCTGCAGCCGTGAGGTGAGCGGCAAGGACAGTGAAGGGCGCGTGGAAACGCGGCTGGTCAGCTTTCAGCGCTACGCGTTGCCCGATGAGCTCAGCCACCAGACACGTGCCGAGATGCAGCCCCGCGCCCGTGGCCTCTACCAGGTCAACACCTTCCTGATGCATGACAAGCTGGTGGCGCGCTTTGCGCCGGGCAACCAGTTGCAAGGCAAGCCTGAGGGCAGCGCCGTGCGCCATTGCGATGCGCCGCGTCTGGTCCTGCCACTGAGCGATCCGCGCGGCATCCGCAGCGCGACCCTGCAGGTCGATGGCAAGCCACTGCCACTGGAGCCGGGCACCGGCCACAGCGTCTACCCCCGGGGCCTGCAGTCCAAGACCCTGGCTGCCGGCGCCAGCGGCAGCGACAGCAACGCCACGATGGAGGTGGTCGTGCTGCTGCAGCTGATGGGCACCGAGCGCGTGGCCTTTGTGCCGCTGGGCGGCACCAACCAGGTCAGCATGCAGGCCGACTGGCCCCATCCCTCGTTTGGTGGCAACTTCCTGCCGCTGGGCCGCGAGGTCAGCGAACAGGGCTTCACCGCCAGTTGGAGCATTCCTGCGCTGGCCTCGTCGGCACGCCAGGCTTTTGTCCAGGAGCGCTCGCTGTGCAGCCTGGGCATCGCCGATACCAGCTACGCCTATGCGGCCGAAGAAAGCCAGTGCCTGGAGCAGTTCGGCACCAGCTTCATCGACCCGGTCAACCCTTACAGCCTGAGCGACCGCGCCACCAAGTACGGGGTGCTGTTCGTTGTGCTGACCTTCGTGGCCGTGGCCATGTTCGAGGTGCTCAAGAAGCTGCGCGTGCACCCGGTGCAGTACCTGCTGGTGGGCTCGGCGCTGTGCATTTTCTTCCTGCTGTTGATCAGCCTGTCCGAGCATCTGGGCTTCACACAGGCCTATGCGATGGGCGCCGGCGCCTGCGTGCTGCTGCTGGGCTACTACGCCAGCCACATCCTGGGCAGCCTGCGGCGCGGCCTGCCGTTTGCGGCGCTGATTGCGGTGATGTATGGCCTCTTGTTCGTGCTGCTGCAGCTCGAGCAGACGGCGCTGGCCGTCGGCTCGCTCGCACTGTTTGCCGTGCTGGCGATCGTGATGGTGGCCACGCGCAAGGTTGACTGGTATGCGTTTGGCAAAGGCGACAACCCCGAGCCCGCCCCGAAGGCCTGGGCCCAAGGCCTGCAGGAGCGCGCATGAACACCGACCACCGCATGGAAAAGCAGCGCCAGCAATGGCGCCTGGCCCAGCGCCAGATGAGCCGCAGCCAGTTGCGTGCGCTGCGTGACCAGTGGCTGGAGCGTGGCAGCCAGCTGCCGCTGCAGGCCAATGCCCGGCGCCTGATGTGGCTGCGGCTGCGCTGCTCGCTGCTGCTGGCCCAGCAGCGGTTCTGAGCGCCGCTACCACCCCATGCAACCAGGCAGCCCTCGGGCCGCCTGGTTGCGTTTCAAAGGTGGGTGCCTATTTGGCAGGCGGCGCGCCACTGCCCCGGCTCAGCGCGCGCAACCGTGCCTCCGGAGACAGGCCGCGCACGCACTGCACATTGGCATCGCCCAGCAGGCTGTCGCACTTGCGGATGGCGGTGTCCAGGTCGGCTTCGCGCTGGCGTTCGGCCTGGCTCTTGGGTGGCGTGAAGATGGAAACCTCGCTGGCCGCCTGCTGGTGCGCATCCTGGATGCCGGCCGCGCGCTTTTGCTTGGCCTCACGCAGGCATGCCTGCTGCGCGCTCTTGCTGTCCTTGTCGTTGCCGGCATGGCGGCTCTTGCAGTCCTCGGCGGCCAGCGCATGGCGCCGTTCCACCTGGGCCGCAAGCGCCTTGAAATGGTTGTTACCGCTGGGGTGGCGCCGCGCCTGCAGCGCAGCGGCATCGACCTGGTGCTGGGTCTCTGCCTCCAGCAGGCAGCGGCGCTGGGCATTGGGGCCACCAGCGAGCTGCTTGCAATGCGCCAGCGCCCGGTCCGCCTGCGCATCGAGCTGCGCCACCGCCTCCCGGTAGGCATCGTCGCCCATCTCTGCGGCCAACAGCGGCACCACCGCCATGGCACCCAGCATCCAGGCGGCCGCCGCGCGCCACAGCGGGCGCCTCCATGCTGCGCGCATCAGCGGTTCTGTTGGCGCAGCCAGGTATCGAGCTGCTGGGCAACCTGGTCGGTGGCGGCCGCCAGCGATGCTGCAGCGCCCGCAGCATCTGCACTGGTGGCCGGTTGGCGGGCATCGAACACCTGCTGGGCCAGCCAGCGCTCACCCTTGGGCGTGATCTCGCTCAAGGTGGCGCGCATGCGCAGCACGCCGTGGCTGGACTGGGCAGAGTCAAATACCTGGCTGAAATCGACCACCTCCAGGCGCAGCATCGCTGGGTACGCAGTATTGCGCAGCAGCGGCGTGGCGCCATCGTCATCGAGCACGACGGCCCGCTGGCCGCTGAGCACATCGCGCATGCGCTGCTGGATCAGCTGCATCGCCGGCAGCACCCAGCTGGCCTGGGTATAGGGCCGCAGTTCGCGCGCATCCGCATAGGCCAGCCGGTAGTAGATGGAAGCGCTGGCATCGGGTACCCCGGCCGCGCGCACGTCGGCCAGAACGAGGGGCTCGGTCGTCGCGGCAGACGTGGCCGGTGCCGCCAGGGCCTGCGCCGGTCCGAAGTCATAGCGTGCCACCGGTTGGGGCTTTTGCGGCAGTGCCGAGCAAGCGGCCAGCACCGCCACGGCCGTCACCACCAGGGCGGCACGGCCAGCGCCGTGCAGGCGGCGACGCAGGGAAGTAGAAATCATGGCATCCATCCTATCGGCCGCTGCCCACGGCGGGCGGGGCTACAAAACCTGGCTCGCCAGGGCCTGGCAGCGCATTGGAGCTGCCATAGATCAGAGACTGCGGGTTGTTCTTGAACGCATCGGCCGTATCGCCCATGCGGCGCGCGGCGGCGCCCACATCGTGCATCGTACGGCCCATGGCGGGCAGGGTGCTGCGGTTGAAGTTGTCGGCCGCGTCGCTGACCTTCTCGACCGCCTGGCCCATCTGGTCAACAACCCCACCCTTGGCCGCCAGGCTGCCGACTGCAGCGCTGACGTCGTTCGAGGTTTTCTGGATACCGGCCAGCGTCTTGCGCGCATCCTGGGCCACGGCAGGCAGGCTGTCGAGCGCCGGATCGAGCTTGGTATCGACGGTGACGACCAGGCGCTTGCTCAGCTGGTCCAGGCTCTGGGCCGCCTGGCCCAGGCTCTTCATGCTGTCCACCAGCACCTGCTGGTTGCCCGGGCTGAGCAGGTCGTTGACCTTGCGGGTCGCATCTTCCACCTGCTGCAGGATGATTGGCCCCTGCTCGGCAATCTGGCCAAAGGGCGAAGGCTTGACGCGCAGGCGCGGAATCCCATCGGGGCCGGGCGGCAGCGGCGTGGTTTCGGTGTTGTCGTCATCAAGCTGGATATGGGCCAGGCCCGTGACACCCTGGTAGCCCAGCATCGCGTAGGTGGTTTTGGTGATGGGCGCTTCCGAGTTGACCGCGATGATGATCAGCACCGTGCCGTCCTTGGCCGGGTCGAACTCGATCTTGGTCACGCGGCCTACGGCCACGCCCTTGTAGCGCACCGCGGCCTGCGGCTGCAGGCCGCTGACGGTCTCACGGGTGGACAGTTCATAGCGCGTGTAGTTCGTGTTGTCACGGCCCATCCACAGGCTCAGGAAGATGACCAGCGCCGTGAGCAAGACCACAAACAATCCAGCCGCCAGTGCGTGTGATTTGTTTTCCATAGCTATCCCTTCACCCCACCAAGCGCCACCGGAGCCATTGCACGGCGTCCACGCTCACCCAGGAAGAAATGTTCAATAAACGGATGCTTGAACTGCACCACTTCGGCCGGTGTGCCCGAGACAATCACTCTTTTTTCGGCCAGCACTGCCACGCGGGTGGACAGCGCAAACAAGGTATCGAGGTCATGGGTGACCATGACCACGGTCAGCCCCAGCTCGGCATGCAGGTCCTTGAGCAGATCGCAGAACTCGTCCGAGCTGTTGGGGTCGAGCCCGGCGGTGGGCTCGTCGAGCAGCAGCAGCGGCGGGTCCATGATCAGCGAGCGCGCCAGTGCCACGCGCTTGATCATGCCGCCCGACAGGTCGGAGGGCATCCGCGTTGCATGCTCGGGCTTGAGGCCCACCATCTGCAGCTTGACCATGGCTGCATCACGCACCACATCCTTGGGCAAGGTTCCCTGCTCGCTGAGCGGAAACGCGATGTTCTCCAGCACATTGAAAGCCGAGAACAGCGCCCCTTGCTGGAACAGCATGCCGATGCGCGAGGCCGCGCCCCGCAGGCTCAGCTCCCGGACCGGCTGGCCCATGATCAGCACCTCGCCCTTGGCGGGCTGCAGCAGCCCCAGCATCTGGCGCAACAGCACCGATTTGCCGGTGCCCGAGCCGCCGACCAGGGTCAGGATCTCGCCCCGGTAGACGGACATGTCCAGATCCTGGTGGATCGCAAAGGCCCGCTCGCCCTGGCCGAACACGGTCCACAGCTTGCGGATATCAACGACCTTCTCATCGCTGGCCACTGCGTTGGGTGGGGGAGATACCGCCTTGTCCATCACTAGAACCCCACCTTGCGGAATGCAATCGCAAAGATCGCATCGAGCACGATCACTGCGGTGATCGAGATCACCACCGACGAAGTCGTGCCCCGGCCCAGGCTCTGGGTGTTGGGCTCGACCTCCAGGCCCCAATGGCAGGCAATCAGCGCAATGGCCACGCCAAAGGTGACCGACTTGGCCAGTGCCAGGTAGAGGTTCGCAATATCGACCGCGCCGGGCATCGCCTGCAGGAAATAGGCAGGCGATACGCCCATCGCGGCATCAGCCGCCATCATGCCGCCGACCAGCGCGCAGACCGTGGTCCACATCGACACCAGCGGCATCGCCAGCGCCAGCGCCAGTGCACGCGGCATCACCAGGCGGTAGCCTTGCGCAATACCCATCACCTGCATCGCATCGAGCTCTTCGTTGACCCGCATCACGCCGATCTGCGCAGTGATGGCCGAGCCAGTGCGGCCGGCGACCAGGATCGCACCCAGCAGCGGTCCCAGCTCGCGCACCAGCGAGATGCCCAGAATATTGACGATGAAGGCATCGGCACCGAACTGGCGCAGCTGCAGCGACATCAGATAGGCCAGCACCACACCGATCAAGAAGCCCACCAGGGCCGTGATCGGCAGCGCCGTGGCGCCCATCGCATACAAATGGCCCGACACATCGCGCCAGGGGCCGCGCAGCGGGTTCTTGATGAGGCGCAGCACATCCAGCAGCAACTGCCCGACCATCTCGACCATGCTGCGCACATGGGCCATGAAGCCCAGCAGCACCAGGCCCAACTGGATCAGCCAGCCCCACCAGTTGACCTGGGTCTCCGGCGGGCAGCCCATCGTCAACGAGGCCACCCGCTCCAGCATCTGGCGCTGCAGATCGGTGGTGCGCAATTGCGCAGGCCACTGCTGGCCCCAGTGGTCCCACAAGAGCTGCGCGCCCACATGGTCCAGCCACTGCACCTCGGACAGGTCCCAGCCCTGTTCTTTGCCCGGTGCCGCGCCATCGAGCTGGCGGCGCAGATCGCGCCACAGCGAGCGCTGGCCCAGCTCAGCCGCGCCCCAGCGTCCGCGCAGCTGCGCCCAGCGCTGCGTGCCGTCCTGGTGTTGCTGTAGATGAGGGGCTGTATCGTCCATGGGTCTAAAAACAAAGCGTGTCGCCCTGCGCGCACGCCATTCGCACTATAGCCGGTCTGTTACCCAGCCGCACCCTGCGCGCTGGCGATCACAGCGCGTGCCTCTGTAGGAAGGTATCGCCGAGCCGCAGCACTGCGGCATCTACACCACGCTTGGCGGCCAGGGACCGGCAGTAGGCGCGGTGGGTGACAGGACATTGGTTTTCCCGCTTGGCAAGCCCGGCATACTGACCACAAACTTGCCGATTCATTCGATGGACCGTGGGCGCCCGGCGCTCCCCCTGATAAGAAGACCGCACATGCAATCTGGAGACAACACAAGTTTCGACTACATCGTCATCGGTGGAGGCACGGCGGGCGCACTGCTGTGCAACCGCCTCAGTGCCAAGACCCATAACCGGGTGCTGCTGATCGAGGCGGGCCGGCGCGATGACTACCACTGGATCCACATCCCCGTCGGCTATTTGTACTGCATCGGCAACCCGCGCACCGACTGGCTCTACAAGACCGAGCCCGATGCCGGTCTCAACGGCCGCAGCCTGCTCTACCCGCGCGGCAAGACCTTGGGCGGCTGCTCCAGCATCAACGGCATGATCTATATGCGCGGCCAGTCCCGCGACTACGACCAGTGGGCCGAGCTGACCGGCGACGCCCGCTGGCGCTGGAACGACACGGTCAACTATTTCAAGCGCCATGAAGACCATTGGCGCCTGGACCAGGAGGGCGAGACCAGCCCCAGCTTTGCGCAGTGGCATGGCAACCGCCGCACTGGCAGCACCGGCGAATGGCGGGTCGAGAAACAGCGCCTGCGCTGGGACATTCTGGATGCCTTTGCGCAGGCGGCCCAGCAGGCCGGCATCCCCGCCACCGATGACTTCAACCGGGGCAGCAACGAAGGGGTGGGTT
Organism: Comamonas sp. B21-038; assembly: GCF_022387135.1. Taxonomy (GTDB): domain Bacteria; phylum Pseudomonadota; class Gammaproteobacteria; order Burkholderiales; family Burkholderiaceae_C; genus Comamonas; species Comamonas sediminis. The sequence goes on along the minus strand of NZ_CP092462.1, from coordinate 4,720,750 downwards.
ACTTCGAGGTCAACCAGAAGAACGGCTGGCGCTGGAACACCGCCAAGGCCTTTTTGCGGCCCACCTGCTATGGGCGCTCGAACTTCGAGATGTGGACCAATGCCCAGGTCAGCCGCCTGGTGCTGGAGCGCCAGGCCGACGGCCAGCTCGCCTGCACCGGGGTGGAGGTCTGGACCGGCACCGAGATGACCATCGTCAAGGCCGACAAGGAGGTGGTGCTGAGCGCGGGCGCCATCAACTCGCCGCAGATCCTGCAGCTCTCGGGCATTGGCCCCGGCGCGTTGCTGCAGCAGCATGGCATTGCCGTGCAGCATGACCTGCCCGGCGTCGGCGCCAACCTGCAGGACCATCTGCAGATCCGCTCGGTCTTCAAGATCGATGGCGCGCCCACGTTGAACGTGCTGGCCAGCAACCTGTGGGGCAAGGCACAGATCGGGCTGGAATACCTGCTCAAGCGCAGCGGCCCGATGAGCATGGCACCGTCGCAACTGGGGGCCTTCACCCGCAGCAGCCCCACCCAGCCCCATCCCAACATCCAGTACCACGTGCAGCCGCTGTCGCTCGATGCCTTTGGCCAGCCGCTGCACAGCTTCCCGGCCTTCACCGCCAGCGTCTGCAACCTCAACCCCACCAGCCGTGGCACCGTGCAGATCAAGAGCGCAGACTTTCGCAGCGCCCCTGCGATTGCGCCCAACTACCTGTCCACCGCCGAGGACCGCCAGGTGGCAGCCGACAGCCTGCGCGTGACCCGCAACATTGCCGCCCAGCCCGCATTGGCCAAGTACCAGCCGGTGGAATGGAAGCCCGGCGCGCAGTACCAGAGCGATGAGGACCTGGCGCGCCTGGCCGGCGATATCGCCACCACCATCTTCCACCCGGTGGGCACCACCAAGATGGGTGCGGACCACGACCCAATGGCCGTGCTCGACAGCGAATTGCGCGTGCGCGGCGTGCGCGGCCTGCGGGTGGTCGACGCTGGCGCCATGCCCACCATCACCAGTGGCAACACCAACTCCCCCACGTTGATGCTGGCCGAGCGGGCTTCGGAGTGGATCCGCGCCAGCCATGGGCCATGATGGTGCGCTACAGAGTTTCAGCGCGGTTACGGCCGCTGCTGCGCTGACCACGTCCCCTTGAGGGGCTACCGACCGGTTCACAGGCGCTGAAACGGCAGTTTTGTCTCATTTTTTGCTGTTCCGGGGCGGCTGGGCGCACGAATGGGGCAAAAAGTGGCGCCATCCTGCAATCTGCACCAAATCAGTTACCTTTGGGGTAAATCCCAATGCACCATGCAGGTGCGATGGCCTATAGTAGAGGCACTCGAGGCACTGAAACAGTGCTCTGCGAGAGGACCGAGGAGACATCTCAACAATTCGAACATTTATATAAGGCATCAATAAAAACGAGATGCTCCTTCAAAGCGCCCTTCGGGCGCTTTTGTTTTTCTGGCGTCCCATGCGCCATCCCTCCTCTGTCCCAGGGCTTGCATCGCGACCCGGCAAGGCCACGCGCCTGCCCCGTCCGACACCGCTGCTGTTCCGTTGGCGGCCTTGCATTTAGCCGCCCTGGTACGGTGCCAGCCCCCCGTTGGCGGTGCGACAATCTCGCCCCATGGAATGGATCTTCGTTACGCTCGCGTCCATGTTCGCGGGCTTTGTGGATGCGGTCGTCGGTGGCGGCGGCCTCATTTTGGTGCCCGCACTGTTTGGCGCTTTCCCCGCTGCACCACCGGCCACCTTGCTGGGCACCAACAAGAGCGCCGGCGTCTGGGGCACGCTGATCTCGGCGCGCCAGTACGCCAGGCGCGTGGACATGCGCTGGGCAGCCATTGCACCGGCGGCAGGCGCAGGTTTTGTCGCCTCGCTGCTGGGCGCCTGGGCGGTGACCGTGGTCGATCCGAGCATGCTGCGCAAGGCCTTGCCGATCATCCTGATCGCCGTGCTGGCCTACACCTTGTACAAAAAGCAGCTGGGCCAGACCCATGCGCCGCGCTACAGCGGCCGCGCCGAGGCCTGGGTGGCCTGCGCGATTGGCGCCACCATCGGCTTCTACGACGGTTTCTTTGGCCCCGGCACCGGCAGCTTCTTCGTGTTCTTGATGGTGCGCTGGCTGGGCTACGACTTTCTGAACGCTTCGGCCAGTGCCAAGATCCTGAACATCGCCACCAATGTGGCAGCGCTGATCCTGTTCACCGCCAAGGGCCATGTCTGGTGGCACTTTGCGGTTCCGCTGGCCGCTGCCAACATCCTGGGCAGCATGCTGGGCACCTGGATGGCCTTGAAAAAGGGCTCGGGCTTTGTGCGCGGCATGTTCATCGTCGTCGTGGCGGCGCTGATCCTCAAGACCGGTTACGACGCCTTTTTGCGCTGAACGGCGGCCTGGGTGCTGGCCTGCATGGCCAGCCCTGCCCGGGCATGGCCCTTCGTCCTTCACCGCCTGGTTCTGAGGCGGTTTTTTGTGGCCTGGTGCGCTGCCCCGCCACGGGCCCACGGGCTTACTGCGGTGGCTCGGTCTGCGGCTTCAGCTGGATATCTTCGACGCGCCTTGGCGTGCCCATCGGCGCACGGCCATCGCCGCGCTGCATCGCGGCAATATCGGCCTCGCTGGGGTATTCACCCAGCAGCCAGTAGTCGATGATGCGGCGGGCAATCGGAGCAGCCGAGCCGGCGCCAAAGCCAGCGTTTTCCACGATCACGCCGACGGCGATCTTCGGGTCTTCGGCCGGTGCAAACGCGATGTACAGCGCATGGTCGCGCTGGCGCTCGGCCAGACGCGCGGCATTGTACTTTTCCTTCTGGCCAATGCTGATGGCCTGGGCCGTGCCGGTCTTGCCGCCGGCCGTGTAGCGGGCCGTGCCAAAGGAACCGCGCCCGGTGCCACCCGTCACCACCGACACCATGCCGCGCTTGACTGCATCCATATTGCTTTGCTTGTAGCCCAGGTTCACGGGCGGCGGCTGCTCGATCGGGCGGCGCTCGCCGGTCACCGGGTCGATCAGCGAACGGCCCACATGCGGCACCCGGCTGTTGCCGTTGTCCAGGATCGTCGCCAGCGCATGGGTCAGCTGCAGAATCGTGAAGTTGTTGTAGCCCTGGCCAATGCCCAGCGAGATGGTCTCACCGGCATACCAGCGCTTTTGCTCGGGACGCTTGTAGGTTTCGCGCTTCCAGGTGGTGCTGGGCAGCACGCCACGTACTTCACCGGGCAGGTCGATACCGGTGATCTGGCCAAAGCCCAGCGGCTTCATGAAGTCATGGATCGCATCCACACCCATTTCATTGGCCAGGGTGTAGAAATAGACATTGCTCGAATGCTGGATCGCGCGGTTCAGATCGACAGGGCCCAGCGCATGGCCGGAGCGGAAGGTGTGGCCGCCAAAGGTCCAGCTGCCGCCGTCCTGGATGATGGTCGACGGGGTGCGCTTGCCCGTCTCCAGCCCGGCCAGTCCCATGAAGGGCTTGTAGGTCGAGCCGGTCGGGTAGGTGCCGCGCATCGCCCGGTTGAGCAGGGGCCGGTCGATGGATTCGTTCAGCGCCTTCCAGCTTTCCTGGTCAATGCCTTCGACAAAGATATTGGGGTCGAAGGTGGGCTTGCTGACCATGGCCAGCAGCTCGCCGCTGCGCGGGTCGATCGCAATGGCCACGCCCCGGCGCTCGCCATACAGGTCCTCGACCATCTTCTGCAGCTTGATGTCCACCGACAGCACCACGCTCTCGCCCGGGGTGGCCGGAGAGCTGTCGAGCTTGCGCACTGCATGGCCGCCGGCCGACGTTTCCATGCGCTCGACGCCGGTGTGGCCGTGCAGTTCCTTCTCGTAGCTGGCCTCCACGCCGGTCTTGCCGATGTATTCGGTGCCCCGGTAGTTGGCCGCTTCGTCGGAGTCGTCGATGCGCTCCTTCTCGCGCTGGTTGATGCGGCCGATATAGCCGATCAGATGGGCACCGGTCTCCCCCATCGGGTAGGAGCGAAACAGACGCGCCTTCACATCGACGCCGGGGAAGCGGTAGCGCTGGGCGGCAAACTTGGCCACTTCCTGGTCGGTCAGGCGCGAGCGGATCGGCAGCGAGTCGAAGTTGCGCGAATCCTCACGCAGGCGCTTGAAGCGGCGGCGGTCACGCGGCGTGATCTCGATCAGCTCGGACAGCGCATCGATGGTCTCTTCCACGTCGCTCACCTTGTAGGGCGTGATCTCCAAGGTGTAGGCCGAGTAGTTGGTGGCCAGCAACACGCCATTGCGGTCATAGATCTGGCCCCGGTTGGGCACGATGGGCACCACCGCCGTGCGGTTGCTCTCGGCCTGCGCCAGCAGGTCATCATGGCGCTCGATCTGCAGCACATACAGGCGTGACAGCAGAATGCCGAAGCACAGCACGACCACCAGACCGATGACGACCACCCGCAGCCGAAAACGGCTGAAGGCACGGTCTGAGTTCTGGATCTCGGTCATGGTCTGCGCAAACGCCCCGCTTACAAGGGGCGGTTTTCGTCATCGTCGGGCGGCTGGCGCTGGGGCAGCTGCAGCAGCCAGCTGACCAGCGGCCACAGCAGCACGCACCACAGGCCAGGCGTCAGAAAGCCCCAGCCCGGAAAACTGCCGCGCAGCAACAGCCGCAACAGCATCAGCACCACGTCGGAGGCGAGGAACAGCGGCATCACCTGCACCGCCTGGGCCATCACGCTCAGCCAGGTGATGCGCTGGCGCAGCAGCGCCACGCCATACAGCACGCCCGAGTACACCAGCGCATGCAGTCCCAGCAGGGACGACTGGTGCACATCCATGCACAGGCCCAGCACAAAGGCCCAGCCCATGCCGATCTTGCCGGGCTCATGCACACCCCAGTAGACGAGCACCAGCAGCAGCACGTCGGGCAGCCACAGCGCGCGGCCCAGCGGCAGCATGTTGATCATCAGCGCCAGCACCAGGGTCAGCGCCACAAAGCCTGGGGGAACAGGGAGCAGCAAGGGCTGCCCACGCGGCATGATCATGGCTGCATTCCTGGGGTTCGGTTCATCGGAGCCGGCATCATCCGCGCTTGCCCTTGCGGGGGGTGGAGGCCGGACCTTCTTGGGTCTTGGTCTCCGCCGGCGGGCGCGGCGGCAACGCGTCCTCGGGCAGCGGGTTGATCACCATCACGAACTGCGTGCCGAACATCTGTGCCAGCGGCTCGCAGTAGACGCGCGAGAACGGCGAATCCGCGCGGCGCTCGATCTTGACGATGCGCGCCACCGGCAGGCCGGGCGCATAGACGCCGTCCACACCGCTGGTGGTCAGCAGATCGCCTTCCTGGATATCGGCATTGCTGGGCATGAAGCGCAGCTCCATGCCGCCACCGTAGGCATTGGTCGGGTCGCCATAGGCGACAGCCCGGGCGCCGGTGCGCGGGTTGAGCACGGGGATGGCCTGCTCCCGGTCGGTCAGCAAGGTTACCTCGGCGGACATCGGAAACACCCGGGTTACCTGGCCCAGCACACCCATCTCATCCATCACGGGGGAGCCACGCGCAATGCCGGCAACCTCCCCCTTGTCGATCACCACACGGCGGTTGAACGCGTCTGCCGTCTCGTATACCACCTGGGCGGCGCGCCCCTCGGTCTTGAGGCGGGGCACCAGATTGAGCAGCTGGCGCAGGCGCTGGTTCTCGTGGTCCAGGGTCTCGACCAGGTTGGCACGGTGCGTCAGTGCAATGGCGTTTTTCTCGGCCGTGACGGCGGCGGCCTGGGCGGTATGCAGGTCTTCGAAATACTTGGCGCCGCCCTGGGCCAGCAGCACCGGCTGCAGCATCACCCACTGCAGCGGAAAAAGCACGGTGGCGACGGCCTTGCGCAGCGGCTCGGTCAGCTTGAAGCGCACGTCCGCCACCATCAGGAACACCGCCAGCGCTACGCACAGCGCCAGACGCACATTGGCGCTGGGGCCCTGGGGCCGGAAAGTGGGGATACCGCCGGAGAAGACGTTGCGTGCCATGCGGTGCCTCAGCAGGACCGGGCCCGGTGGCCAGCGCCCGGCCCGGACGCGTGCCGGTCCGCCGGTCGGCGGTCAGCACGGTGGACAAAAGGCAATGGCAGGGACATCGGAGAAAGGCGAAAAATCAGAAACGGGCGCATCACAGCGGCGAAGCATCCAGCAAGGCTGCCTGCACATGGCAAGCGGCCCAGCTGCCGGATACACGTCGGGCGGGCCTGCAGCATGCGATGCAAGCATTGCCGCTGACGCACGCCATTATTGCGTAACCGCCGCGAAGGGTGCCTCTGTTACTCGCTGGTGAAAATCGTCACACCCTTGCGATCCAGGGTGTCGAGTGCAATACCGCAGCCGCGCACCACACAGGTCAGTGGCTCCTCGGCCACGAGCACCGGCAGGCCGGTCTCTTCGGCCAGCAGGCGGTCGAGGTCGCGCAGCAAGGCGCCACCACCGGTCAGCATCATGCCCCGGTCGGCAATGTCGGCACCCAACTCGGGCGGGGTTTGCTCCAGCGCGTTCTTCACCGCAGAGACGATCTGGTTGAGCGGCTCGGTCAGCGCTTCCAGCACCTCGTTGGAGCTGATCGTGAAGCTGCGCGGCACGCCTTCGGACAGGTTGCGGCCCTTGACTTCGATTTCCTTGACTTCGGAGCCTGGGAACGCAGAGCCAATGCTCTTCTTGATCAGCTCGGCGGTGGGCTCGCCGATCATCATGCCGTAGTTGCGGCGGATGTAATTGATGATGGATTCGTCAAACTTGTCGCCACCCACGCGGACACTGCCCTTGTAGACCATGCCGCCCAGCGAGATCACGCCCACTTCGGTGGTACCACCACCGATGTCGACCACCATCGAGCCGGAAGCCTCGGACACCGGCAGGCCCGCGCCGATACCGGCAGCCATCGGCTCTTCGATCAGCTCGACCTGGGTCGCGCCGGCCTTGAGCGCCGCATCCTTGATCGCACGGCGCTCGACCTGGGTCGAGCCGCAGGGCACGCAGATGATGATGCGGGGGCTGGGCGAGAGCAGGGTGCGGGGGTGCACCATCTTGATGAACTGCTTGATCATCTGCTCGGTGATCAGGAAGTCGGCAATCACACCGTCCTTCATCGGACGGATCGCTTCAATGTTGCCAGGCACCTTGCCCAGCATGGCCTTGGCTTCGCGGCCTACGGCCTGGATGACCTTGCGGCCATGGGTGCCGCCTTCATGGCGAATCGCAACGACAGACGGTTCATCCAGCACAATCCCCTTGTCGCGTGCAAAAATCAAGGTGTTGGCCGTGCCCAGGTCGATGGCCAGGTCGGTGGAAAAGTAGCGACGGAACGCTCCGAACATGCAGGTTTCCTCTAGGGCATGGGTCGCGCTTCGGCGCTCCATCGCCCTTCATTGGTGTGTGGTGAGATGACAGAAGGGTTTTTGATGCGCAATGACCGACGTTGCCGCGTTATTGCGTCAAAGACGGGATAATACTCTATCCCCTGTGAATAACTTACAGGGCAACGCTTTCCGGCCCCGTTTTTTTACGACTGGTTTACATACGACTATCTATGGCCCTGACAAAAGATGACATTGCCCGCATCGCCAACCTGGCGCGGCTCGAATTATCCGGAACCGAGAGTGAGCGCATGCTCTCGCAGATGAATAACTTTTTCGGCATTGTGGAGAAGATGCAGGCTGTGGATACCTCCGGTGTCATGCCCCTGTCACACCCCGTGGCCGCGATCCAGGAAATCAGCCTGCGCTTGCGTGATGACGTCATCAGCGAACCCAATAACCGGGAGGCCAACCAGCGCAGTGCCCCTGCCGTGGAAAAAGGCTATTTCCTGGTACCCAAGGTGATTGAGTAATTCACAGCATCTTCAGGCCTGGTGGGCCCTGGCAACAACCGGCCCCCGGCCGTGGTGGCGGCACCAGGCCGCACCACGGCCCTGAGACCGGCGCGCAGCGCCCTTTCCCATTCACCGAGATCGCCAAGATCGCGAGATTTGCATGAGCATCCCTACCGAATTGCATGACTTGAGCGTGGCCCAGCTGGCCGCCAAGCTCAAAAGCCGCGAAGTGTCCTCCGTCGAGGCTGCGCAACATTTCCTCACCCGCGCCAAGGCCCACCAGGACCTGGGCGCCTATGTCCATATCGATGAGGAGGTGACCCTGGCTCAGGCCCGTGCCGCCGATGCCGCCATTGCAGCGGGCACGGCCGGCAAGCTGGCCGGTGTGCCGATTGGCCACAAGGACCTGTTCGTCACCCAGGACTTCCCCACCACCGCAGGCAGCAAGATGCTGGCCGGCTACCAGTCGCCGTTTGACGCCACCATGGTGAGCAAGCTGGCCGCTGCCGGTGCCGTGACCCTGGGCAAGCTGAACATGGACGAGTTCGCGATGGGCTCGGCCAACGAGAACAGCGCCATCAGCCCGGTGCGCAACCCCTGGGATACCAGCCGCGTGCCTGGCGGTTCGTCCGGCGGCTCGGCAGCCGCCGTGGCCGCACGCCTGGCGCCCGCAGCCACCGGCAGCGATACCGGCGGATCCATCCGCCAGCCCGCGTCGTTCTGCGGCATCACCGGCATCAAGCCCACTTATGGCCGCGCCAGCCGCTACGGCATGATCGCCTTTGCCTCCAGCCTGGACCAGGCCGGCCCGATGGCGCGCACCGCCGAGGACTGCGCGCTGCTGCTCAGCGAGATGTGCGGCCCCGACCTGGACCGCGACTCCACCAGCCTCGACCACCCGGCCGAAGACTTCAGCGCTCACCTGAACGACTCGCTGGCCGGCCTGCGCATTGGCGTGCCTGCCGAGTTCTTTGGCGATGGCCTGAGCAGCGATGTGCGCGCCGCCGTCGATGCCGCCCTCAAGGAGTACGAAAAACTGGGCGCCAAGCTGGTGCCGATCAGCCTGCCGCGCACCGAGCTGTCCATCCCCGTCTACTACATCATCGCCCCGGCCGAAGCCTCGTCCAACCTCTCGCGCTTTGACGGCGTGAAGTTTGGCCACCGCGCCAAGGACTACACGGACCTGGTCGACATGTACAAGAAGACCCGCGCCGAAGGCTTTGGCGACGAAGTCAAGCGCCGCATCATGACCGGTGCCTATGTGCTCTCGCACGGCTACTACGACGCCTACTACCTGCAGGCGCAAAAGATCCGCCGCATGATTGCCGACGACTTCCAGGCCGCCTTCAAGGACTGCGACCTGATCGCCGGCCCCGCTGCGCCCACCGTGGCCTGGGCGCTGGGCGGCAAGAGCGACCCGCTTGCCAACTACCTGGCCGACATCTACACCCTGCCTGCGTCGCTGGCCGGCCTGCCCGGCCTGAGCGTGCCTGCCGGCTTTGGCGAAGGCGGCATGCCCGTGGGCCTGCAGCTGATCGGCAACTACTTTGGCGAAGCCAAGCTCCTGAACGCGGCCCACCAGCTGCAGCAAGCCACCGACCACCACCTGCGCCAGCCCACCGGCATCGCGAAGTAACGCAGGGAGGAACACAGAACATGACCGAAACAACCGTCAAGCTCATCAACGGCTACGAAGTGGTGATTGGCTTTGAAACCCACACCCAGTTGGCCGCCAACAGCAAGATCTTCAGCCGCGCCAGCACCGCCTTTGGCGCCGAGCCCAACACCCAGGCCTGCGCCGTGGACCTGGCCCTGCCCGGCACCCTGCCGGTGATGAACAAGAAGGCCGTCGAGTGCGCGATCAAGCTCGGCCTGGCGCTGGGCAGCACCATTGCGCCCGTCAGCATCTTTGCGCGCAAGAACTACTTCTACCCCGATCTGCCCAAGGGTTACCAGATCTCGCAGTTCGAGATCCCGGTGGTGCAAGGCGGTGAGGTGAGCTTCTTCGTCGGCGACCAGAAAAAGACCGTGCGCCTGGTGCGCGCCCATCTGGAAGAAGACGCCGGCAAATCCGTGCACGACGAATTCATCGGCCAATCGGGCATTGACCTGAACCGCGCCGGCACGCCGCTGCTGGAGATCGTCACCGAGCCCGACATGAGCAGCACCGCCGAAGCCGTGGCCTATGCCAAGGAACTGCACAAGATCGTCACCTGGATCGGCATCTGCGACGGCAACATGCAGGAAGGCTCGTTCCGCTGCGATGCCAACGTGTCGGTGCGCAAGCCCGGCCAGCCGCTGGGCACCCGCCGCGAGATCAAGAACCTGAACTCGTTCAAGAACATGCAGATCGCCATCGATTACGAAATCCGCTGGCAGATCGAGGAGATCGAAGATGGCCGCGCGATCCAGCAGGCCACCGTGCTGTTCAACCCCGACACCGGCGAGACCCGCGCAATGCGCACCAAGGAAGACGCGGCCGATTACCGCTACTTCCCCGATCCGGACCTGCCGCCACTGGTGGTGGCCGACAGCTGGGTGCAAGCCGTCAAGGCCGAGATGCCCGAGCTGCCGCGCCAGCGCGCCGACCGCTTTGTGGCCGACTACGGCCTGCCCGAGTACGACGCCACCACCCTGACCCAAAGCCAGGCGATGGCCGACTACTTTGAAGCCGCCGCCAAGGCCAGCGGCCAGCCCAAGCTGGCCAGCAACTGGGTGATGGGCGAGATCTCGCGCCGCCTGAACCTGGAAGAGATCGGCATGGACCAGGTCAAGGTCAGCGCCGCGCAGCTGGGCACCCTGATCGCCCGCATCCACGGCAATGTCATCAGCAACAACAGCGCCAAGCAGGTGTTCGAGGCGCTGTGGAGCGGTGAAGGCGCAGATGTGGACACCGTCATCGACGCCAAGGACCTGAAGCAATCCAACGACACCGGCGCGCTCGAAGCCATCATCGACGAGGTGATCGCCGCCAACCCCGGCAATGTCGAGCAGTACAAGGCCGGCAAGGACAAGGCCTTCAACGCCTTGGTCGGCCAGGTGATGAAGGCCTCCAAGGGCAAGGCCAACCCAGGCCAGGTCAATGAACTGCTGAAGGCCAAATTAGCCTGACCCTGGGGCAGCAATACCCAGACAGCAAGAAGCCTCCAGCGATGGAGGCTTTTATACGGGCTCGCCAGGCATGCACGCTGGCAGGCCCTAGGGATTACCGCGCCGTGGCGGCTACCCGTGGCTTAGGCCAACGCGGGCTTTAGCGCTGCTGCTGCGAGCGGTCTTGCTGACCAGGCTGCTTTTGCTGCGGCGACTGCTGCTGGTGTTGCTGCTCTTTTTGCGAACCGGATTTCTGGCCCGATTGCTGCTGGTTCACCTGGTTGGGATGGCGTTGGCTGTTTGGCTGATTCATAGCGTTAGCTCCTTCAAGATGATGACGGGGCGACATGCCCTGCCATGGCTCTATAGTCGCGCCGCAGCCCAGAGGCCGGTGTAGGAATTGACGCGCCGCCTGCATCGAGACGTTTCTCTGCGCACATTTTGCAAAGCCGCATGGCGTTCTTGCCTGGGGCGATCGGCGCAAGTCAACAACATTCCTTTTCCTTCCTTCACAGAAGTTCAAGCTTGGGTTGACTCCCAGCGGTCGGCCATGTCTTCGGTATAGCCCAACACCAAGCTGCGTTGCGTTTGCAGCACCGCTGGCAGGGCTTGCCAGCCCGGATGGGCCCGCAACGCCTCATCAGCCGAGGCATACAGCGCCCGCAAATCCTCTACCAGCGCCTGGGCCTGCGCCGCATCCGGCGGCTGCGGGCGGGCCAGCGCCATCCAGGCGGCGCCCATCGCATACAGCTGGTAGCCATGCTGCTGCCCCAGATGCTGGTGGATGGCATGGTTCTGAAAGCTGTCCCAGTCGGCGCTGAAATAGCCATTGGGCTGGCCGGCGATCAGCGGGTCGGCATCGGCGAGCGGCAGGCGCTGGATGTAGATGACCTCGTCCAGCAGCAGATCGGGGCAGCGATTGGCGGCCAGCAGCGCGTCGATATCGCTGCCGCTCAGCGCCAGACTGCCGCAGACCTCAGCCCAGCGTTGCGGGCCCTGGGCCTGCCGCAGTTGCCGCGCGCGGTGCTGCAGCGCCTGCAGCTCCCAGGCGGCCTCCTGTGCCGGATCGTCCCAGTCCATGTCCGGCGGGCTGGCCAGGGAGAGCCGATCGCCCTGGCTGGCATGGCCGCTGGTGTAGCTGGCCTGCTGGATATCGTCCAAGGTGCTCAGGTAGCGGTGGCCGGGGTCGGCGGCACGCAGCGCCTCGACATGGGCCAGCAGCGCAGCGAGGCTGGCCACCCCCTCCAGCCATAGGTAGGCAAAGGGGTAGTTGGCGCGGCGGTACGGGGGGTTGGGCTGCGCGAAGAAACCGGTGTTCATGGCAATCTGCTGGCGAGGGGGTCAAGGACGCCAGTATCGCCGCTGACAGCGCTGCTGCGCCCACGAAAAAGCCCGCTGGAAGCGGGCTGTGGCGCAGCATTCAGCAGATCAGCACATCTGTGCATTGCTCGGCGTCTTGGGCTCGGTGCCCAGTTGGCGGCGGTTGCATTTGCACTGCTGCTGCGAGTACTTGGCCTCGCGCAATGGCTGCCCCTGTTGCAGGGGCCAAGGTTGCTGCTTGGTCATCGGCAAAGGCAGGTGTTGCATGGCTGGCTCCGTGTGATCTGGCTGCGTGCCGTCGCTGTCTACTTCTGCGACTGCTGCTTGCGGTCTTGGTGGCCCTGTTGCTGCTGCTTGGGGACTGCTGCTGTTGCTGCTGTTCCTTTTTCTGCACAGGCTGTTGGTTGGACGCCTGGCGGTTCTGCTGAGTCATCGCTATCTCCTTCAGTGTCAAGTTGGGAGGGGCGGCAGGCTCTGGGCACTGCCGTAGCTAGATGGTGCCGCAGGTGCTGCGCCGCGCTTGTAGGAGTTTTGGAGATCTGAATGGCTTTACGTAAACGAGCCGTTCGATTTGCAAAATTTCTTTTCAAAACAGCAGCTTATCCCAGCCAATAACTATCGACGCAAGGGCCGTTTTTGGGGCCGGCTATGGCCCCACCGCCGGGCTGCGGAGTGATCGGCTGGGGCCGGTCTGCCGCCGCTCAGTCTTCGCCCGGGGATGGAAGGCGTTTTTGCGGCTGAAAGTCGTACAAGGTCTGGCCGGCGTTGTCGATCACCAGCGCCGGAAGGTTGGCGCTGGTGGTCAGGTAAAAGCCGCCTGGCCAGGCCTGCGCAGCGAGCTGCGCCCCGTCCAGCAGCAGCTGCGGCATCTCGCGTGACGACTTGCGCCATACCAGTTGCAGGCTGCGCGCATCCACGATCTGCAGCACGACTTCGGCAGCGGTGGTGGGCGTCTCGTCGTAGCGCATCAGCACCCGGTCGGCATTGCGGGCCAGCACCTCGCCGCTGAACTGCACCGGCACTTGGGCCACTGCGGCGATCTGGGTGATGCCTGCATCACGCAGCGCCTGGCGGCTGACGACGAAACCATCGCTCACCGGCTGGTAGAGCCTGGGCGCGGCGCGCACCTGTTGGTCTGCGCTGGAATGCACGCTCAGCCGTGGCCAGCGTTCAAACTCGCCGGGCCGCACTTTTTGCGCAAACTGCAGCAGCATGGTGGGCAAGCCGTACTGGGCCACGTCGGTGTCAAAGTCGGCGTAATCGATGCGCGATACCGTCTGCTGGTACTGCGCCCAGGGGCGCTGCTGCCAGCGCTGCAGCCGCTCCGCCCAGGGGTACAGCTCGCCGCTGGCCCAGTACAGCGCATAGCGGTCGCCGGTATTGCTGGTCACCTCCAACAAACCCGGTTCGCGCTGCTCGCCAAATGCGTACCTGGACACGCCCGTGCCCAGCGCTGCCGCAAAGCGCTGGCGCAGCGCTGCATCCATCGGTTCAAACGCGGTCTGCGCCGGCTGGCGCAGCCACCAGTGCCGGTCATTGAGCAGCAGCGACAGCTGGCCATCGGCCTCGCTGCGCAGGCGGGCGGGCTGGCGCAGCTGCGCGCGGGGCAGCACGATGCGCTGGGGCTGGCCCAGCAGCTGCCTGGCCTGCAGGTCGTTGTCCAACAGCACAAATACATCGTCCTGCGTGGTGCTGTGCTTCATCACCCGCAGCATGCGCAGGCTGCCATCCTCGCCCTGGTAGATGGCCGATGCCTCGACCTCGCCCAGCTCCTCGGCCTGGTCCGCAGGGCGCAGCAGGCGGACCGTGGCGGGCACCAGCAGCGGCAGCACAAAAAACACCACCAAGGCGATGCCCAGGGGCCCGATGGCGCGCCGGGGGATGTTCATCGCGCGGCGCCTTCAGCCGCACCGCTAAAGTCCTGCAGCACTGCACCGTCCTCGCCGATCAGCAGCGCAGGCTGGCGCATGTCGTTGAGCAGCAAAAAGCCGCCGCTGACCGCCTGGCCGGTGACATAGGCTCCACCTTCGCGCTTGCCCAGTGGGGGCAGCTGGTCGATCGTGCGGCTCCACACCACCTGCTGGCTGGCCTTGTCCAGCAGCTGGATGACGCGGCCTTCCTGCCGCACCGGGCTGGGGTTGTAGGCCAGCAGCAGGCGGCGCGCGTTTTCCGCCATCACATCGGCATGGAAGCGCGGCACCGCCGGCTGCACCACCTTGATGCGCAGCAGCCCCCGGTCCTGGGTGGCATACCGGGGCGTGAAGTAACCATCGCCTATCGGCACATAGCTGCGCAACGATGTCTGCACCTCGCGGCTGTCGCCGGGCTGCAGGTCGAAGTAGCCAAAGTGAAGAGGCTGACCGGGCTCGTGCCGCCACCAGGACTGCACCAGCACGGCGCGGTTCTCCTCGCCGGTCGGGCGGGGCAGCGATTCGTAGCGGTAAAAGGCGGTCTCCTGGCGGTAGTCGGCTTGCGCCTTTTCATACAGGCTGCTGCTGTCGGCCGCCGGCCAGATCTGGCCCAGCAGCCAGTACACCAGGTATTTGCTGCCATTGCGGCTGGTCACCTCCAGGCTGTCGGGCCGGTCACGGCCCTTGGGCGCCACGCCGACGATGCCCTCGCCCAGCTGCGCTGCAAAGCGCGCGCTCAGCTGGGGCTGCAGATCGACAAAGCGCAAGGTGCCGGGGTCGAAACGCCAGAAACCGCGCTCCTTCAAGAACAGGTAGAGCTGGCCGTCGGAGAAGAACTGCAGCTCTGCGCTGCCCGAGCTGCCGGCCCAGGGCATCGCCATGCGCTGGGGCTCCCCCAGGCTGGTGCCGGTGGCCGCATCGCGCACCACCGTGCGGTAGATCACATCATCGTGCTCACGGTTTTCATACAGCTGCACCAGCAGGCGCTGGCCGTTGCGCTCAATGAGCGTGGTGGCCTCGCTGCGGCCCAGCGCCAGCGGCGGTGCCTTGGCTTGCCAGGCAGCGGGCAGGCTCAGTCGGAGCCCGGGTTGCAACCGGGGCAGCCACCAGGGTATGGACACCAGCATCGCCAGCAGCACCAGGACCCAGGGCAGATGCCGGCGCAGCCGCGCCCCGCTGGCTGCGTCTGCAGAGGCGGGCATGCCTGGGTAGGCCTGACCCTGCAACTGCTCCAGCCGGAACTGCGCGCCGCACTGCAGGCAGGCAAAGGCATGGGGCACGCCTGCACTGCGGCAGTGCGCAGCGCCGCAGCGCGGGCAATACGGGGACAACAGAGAGGATGCGGGGGACCAGGCGGGCATAAGCCAGCGATGATAAACCGTGGCCCCAGGATCCCGGGGACCCGCTTTGCAAACGAAGCTGGGCGCCGCCAGGTGGGCGACTCCCAGGCGTCAGCCGCCTTGCCCGCGCGGCTGCCCCAGCCGCTAACATGCTGGCTTTTGAACCTGCTGCGCCCTGCCCCATGACCACCACCGCCCCATCCACCGCTGTTGCCAACGACATCCCCGCCTACACCGTGGATGAGCCGGCCCACCAGATCTTCGGCCTCAGCATGGCCATGGCCGAGGCCTTTCTGCTCAAGGGCGAGGCGATCGGCAATGACCGCGCCCGGGTGCGCATGCCCTACCAGAAGCAATACACCAACAGCCGGGGCGACATGCATGGCGGCGCCATCGCCACGTTGCTCGATGTGGGCCTGTCCTGCGCCGCACGCGCGCATGACCCGTCGCGCTATGGCGTCATCACCGTGGACCTGACCATCCACTACATCGCACCGGGCAGCGGCGATGTGGTCTGCACCGCCATCTGCGAAAAAAGGGGCAGGAGCCTGTCGTTTGTGCGAGGCGAACTGCATGACGATGCCGGCAACCTTTTGGGGCTGGCCACCGGCACCTTCAAGCTGGTCGACAAACAGAAAATCTGAGCCTGCAAAAAACCGGCAGATATGGCATGCTGGCGGTCTTATTGCTCCAATTTTGACCATGACGCGCCAATCCACCCATGCCATCCATCCCCAGTTTCTGGACCGTTCCTCGCCCCGCGCCTTCTCCGGCAAGGCGCTGACGCCCAAGGACATCGAGACCATTGTTGAAGGCGCACGCTGGGCCCCTTCGGCCAGCAACAAGCAGCCCTGGCACTTTGCGTATTCGATCCATGGCGATGCCAACTGGCAAGCGTTCTCCACCATCCCCAACGAGTTCAACCGCCGCTGGTGCCTGAACGCCGGCGCGTTGCTGGTGGTGTTGTCGAACAAGGCCGAATCGGCCATGCACAGCTTTGACACCGGCTGTGCCTGGGGCTACCTGGCGCTGCAAGCGCATGCCATGGGCCTGGCCACGCATGCGATGGCCGGCATCGAGCTGGCTGCCGCACGCGAGGTGCTGCAACTGGGCGAGCAGTGGCAGGTCGAATGCCTGGTCGCGATCGGCGAGCGCGGCGACAAGTCCAGCCTGCCAGCCGACCTGGCCGAGCGCGAAACACCATCGCCACGCAAGGCGCTGTCGGACATCCTGAGCGCAGGCCCGCTGGCTTAAACGGCTGCCTCCAGCAACGCAAAGGCTCCCAACCGGGAGCCTTTGTGCTTCAGGCATCAGGCTTTATGCGACGTTCAGGCGCTCGCCGCTGTGCCGGTCAAACACATGCCAATGCTGCGGCGCCGTGTGCCAATGCAGGGCCTGGCCGGGGGCCAGCGCCAGGCGCTCCTTGACGGTCGATATCAGTGGCTGCTGGCCAAAGCGGCTGACCACCTGGGTTTCGGCGCCGGTGGGCTCGACGACCTCGACCGTCGCAGCGCTGGTGGCCACACCGCTCAGCGGCGCCACCTCCAGCTGCACATGCTCGGGCCGCACACCCAGCCACAGTTCACGCGCGCCCTGGGCCTGCAGGCCAGGCAGCAGCGGCAGGCGCTGGCCATCGTCGGTCACCAGCTGCCAGCCGTCCTGCGCTGGCTGGCTGCGGGCGGCAATCAGGTTCATCGCCGGTGAACCGATGAACTGCGCGACAAAGGCATTGCGCGGCCGGTCATACAGCTCCAGCGGGGTGCCGACTTGCTCAATCACGCCGTCGCGCATCACCACGATGCGGTCGGCCATGGTCATGGCCTCGATCTGGTCGTGGGTGACATAGACCGTGGTGGTGCGCAGGCGCTGGTGCAGGGACTTGATCTCGGTGCGCATCTGCACGCGCAGCTTGGCATCGAGGTTGGACAGCGGCTCGTCAAACAAAAACGCCAGCGGCTCGCGCACAATGGCGCGGCCCATCGCCACACGCTGGCGCTGGCCGCCCGAGAGCTGGGCAGGCAGGCGGCCCAGCAGCGGCTCCAGGCCCAGAATCTCGGCCACCTGCTGCACGCGCTGCGCGATGGCCGCCGGCGCCTGGCGCTGCAGCTTCAGCGCAAAGCCCAGGTTATCGGCCACCGTCATATGCGGGTAGAGCGCATAGTTCTGGAACACCATCGCGATATTGCGCTCGCGCGGCGGCACCTCGTTGATAACCTGTCCGCCCAGCACGATCTGGCCGCTGCTGACTTCCTCCAGCCCGGCGAGCATGCGCAGCAAGGTGGATTTGCCGCAGCCAGACGGGCCCACCAGCGCGACAAACTCCCCCTCGGCGATATCAAGCGATATGCCCTTGAGCACATCGTGCCCCTCAAAGTGCTTGCGCAGCTGTCTCAATGCAATCGAAGCCATCTCAGTCCTTTACGCCACCGGCGGTGAGGCCGTGCACCAGGTATTTGCGCACCAGCACCGTGAACAGCAGCACCGGCAGCATCACCATCGTGCCGGCCGCTGCGATCTTGGTCCACTCCCAGCCGTCGTACTGCAGAAAATTGACGATGGCGACCGGCGCCGTCACCGCCTGGGTGCGGGTCAGAATCAGTGCGAAGAAAAAGTCGCTCCACGAGAAGATGAAGCACAGCACGGCCGTGGCCACCAGGCCCGGCCGGGTCAGCGGCAAGGTCACATGCCAGAACGCCGACCAGATGCCGCAGCCGTCCATCCAGGCTGCCTCTTCCAGCGCTGTGGGAATCGCGTCAAAAAAGCCTTGCATCATCCAGATCACGATCGCCAGGTTGAAGGTCAGGTAGACCAGCACCAGCGCCCAGACCGTGTCGAGCAGACCCAGCCAGCGAAAGGCCAGGAAGAACGGAATCGTGAACGCAATGGGCGGCGCCATGCGCGTGCACAGCACCCACAGCGCCACCTGGCGCCGCTGCTTGAAGCGCCAGCGCGACAGCGCATAGGCCGCAGGCACCCCCAACAGCAGTGACAGCCCGGTGGACAACACACTCACCAGCAGGCTGTTGCCAAAGGAGCGCGCAAAGTTGTCCTGCCAGAGCCCGGTAAAGGCCTCCAACGTGGGGCTGAAGATGAGATCCAGCGACAGCGCATCGCCCGCCGGGCGAAAGGCCATCTGCAGCATCCACAAAAAGGGCAGCAGCACCAGCATCAGCACCCCCACAGCCACGGTGCTGCGCAGATGGCGCTGTGCGCGCTGCACTAAGCGTTGCCACAGCGGCAATGAAGGTGCTGCGCTGTGCCAGGTCTCAGCGTGCATGGCGCTCTCCGTTGGCCTTGCCCAGGCGGCTGATCAGCGCGCTCAGCATAAAGATGATGGCCAGCATCACCACCGCAATGGCGCTGCCATACCCCCAGTACGAGAAGTTGAAGGCCTGGATAAAGCCGTAGAAATTGGTCACCTCGGTCACGGTGCCCGGCCCGCCATTGGTCAGCACATACAGCAGCGGAAAGGCCTTGAAGCTGTCGATCAAGCGGAACAGCGCGCAGACCACCAGGGTGCGCTGCAGATAGGGCAGCACGATGTAGACAAACACCTGCCAGCGGTTGGCGCCATCGATGCGGGCGGCATCGACCGGGTCGCGCGGCACCATCTGCAGCTGCGCCAGCACCATCAGCATCGTGAACGGGAACCACTGCCAGACATCGGCAACGACGATGGCCCACAGAGCGGTATCGGGATTGGCGATCAGCGAGCGCACCGGCCAGCCCCACTGCTCGAGCAGCGCATGCAGCGGACTGATGTCGGGCGTGTAGATGATCTTCCAGACGAGGGCCACCACAATCGGTGGCAGCACCATGGGGATCAGGAAAAATGTGCGCAAGCCCGCCAGCAGCCGGCTGCCGCTGTGCAGCAGCAGGGCCAGGCCCAGGCCGACGAGCAGCTGCAGCAGCACCCCTACCGACGAGAGCTTGGCCTGCACCCACAGCGAATCCAGAAAGCGCTGGTCCTGCAGCAGCTGCGCATAGTTGCCAGCGGGCTGCCCAAAGTGGAAGGTGGCTGCCGGGTCCGTCAAGCTCAGCGGCGTCAGGCTCACCACCACCAGGGTGATCAGCGGCAGCAGGGTAATGGCGGCCAGCACCACCAGCGCCGGTGCCAGGCCCAGGCCGTAGGCCCGCGCCGATGCGCGCTGCCAGCGCTGTGTGGCGGGCGTTTCAGCGTGCTTGCCGTATGTTGGCCCGGGCAGCGGCAAGGACTGCGTCGGCCCCGTGTCGAGCGCCTGCGGCGCGATGGAAGCGGTGGGCGGCATGGGCGCGTTCCTGGCCTGTCAGACCGAGACGCCAGCGCGGCGCAGCTCGGCAATCGACGCGGTCTGCGCCTGCTTCATGGCCTGCTCGGGCGTGCGCTGGCCGGTGACGATCAACTCGATGGCCTTGTTGATCTGCTGGTCCACCTGCGGGTAGGCGGCCACGGTGCGGTATTTCATATGGCCCTGCTTGGCCGACAGGTCCACCGATGCGGTCACCAGCGCCGCAATGTCATAGCCATTGGCGCGTTGGCGCTCGCGGTAGATGGGGGAGTCGATGTCCGAGCGGCGTGTCGGAGAGCCATAGCCGGCGGCCACGGCACGCTGCAGGGTTTCCTTGGACGTCGCCCAGCGGATGAACTGCCAGGCGGCGTCCTTGTTCTTGCTGCCCACCGGAATGCCCCAGCCATGGATGGCGGTGCCTGGAAAGCGGCCGGCCACGCCCTTGGGCACCTGGCCCCAGGCCGCCGATGCCGCCACCTTGCTGCTCGATGCGTCGGCCAGCTGCGAGAGGTTGATCTGGCCTTGCACGCTCAAATGGCTGCGCCCGGCCTTGAGCGACTGCACCGCCTGGTCCGAGGTGTAGGAGACCACTCCGTCAGGCCCGTATTCACGCAGCAGGCGGGCAAAGTAGTCGGCCGCCGCGATCGCCTCGGGGCTGTCCAGGGTCGGGAACAGGTCATCGGGCGCCTTGCGGAACACATCGCCGCCAAAGGCCTGCAGGAAGGGGATGAAGGTCCAGCCATAGTGGTTGTCGGTGACAAAGCCGGCCGCGCGCTCCTTGCGGTTGAGCAGCTTGGCCGCTTCCAGCCAGGCATCTGTCGTATCGGGAAAGGCCAGGCCCGACTGCTTGAGCACATCAAAGCGCGAGGCGGCGGCAATCGTCACCTCGGCCTGCCAGGGAATGCCGTAGAGCTGTCCGTCGCGGCCCCGCTCGGGCGCCAGCGCGCCTTCCAGAAAGTCGCGGATGTCAAAGTTCGCCGGCGTTTTGTTCGGATCGTTGATATAGCCGTCCAGCGGCGTCAGCCAGCCCGAGTTGATCCAGCGGCTCGAATAGATGAAGGTGACATTGACCGCATCAAAGGCCGCGCCCTTGGTGGACAACTCCAGATCGGCACGCTGGTTGTAGACCGGAAAGCCGGGCGTGTCGAAGTTCACCTTGGCGCCCGTCGCCTCCTCGAATTCGGGAATCCAGGGGCGCAGCAGCTTCGAGTACGGCGAGCTGTACAACGAGGTATTGAGCGTCACGCCCTTGAGCGGCTTGCTGTCCAGCGCCAGTGCGGGAAAGCCCAGCGCGCTGCCGGCACCGGCGGCCAGCGCTGAGACCAGCAGCTTGCGGCGCGGCACCAGCAGGCCGCCTTCATAGTGGTAGGTGGTTCGGGTCATCGAAGTTCTTCTCCAGCGGGCGCAGGCGTTCAGGGCCGTCTGCTGTCGGATAGGGAGGCAGGCGCAGCGCCAGTCCAGGCAGCCGCCAGGTCCGGCCGGTCTGCGGCGGGTCAGGCTGCGGCCGGCTCGCGCACCGTCAGGTCGACGCTGGTGCGGCCATCGACCGCAGTGGCCACATCGCCGGTGACCGTGACGCGGCGCATCACGCGGTGGGCGTCGGCGTAGTCATTGATGGCGTAGTGCTGGGTTGCCCGGTTGTCCCAGATGGCCACATCGCCGGGCTGCCAGTGCCAGCGCACGGTGTTTTCCAGACGCACAATGCGCTCATGGAAGAGCTGCAGCAACGCGGCAGACTCGTTGCTGCGCAGGCCCTTGATGCGCTTGGCAAAGTGGCCCAGCAGCAGCGCCTTCTCCCCCGTCTCGGCATGCACATGCACCAGCGGTTGCTCGGACTCGATGGTCTTGCTGGTGAACACCTTGCGGTAGCTGGCACGGCCCTGCGTCTCGCTCTGGCTGGCGGTGGTGTTCTGGCGGAAGTTCTCCGCATAGTCGTAGTCATTGCCATGCACGGCCCAGAGCTGCTCGGCCAGCTGCTGCAGCGGGGCGGGCAGGCTCTCGTAGGCGGCCACAGTGTTGGCCCAGACGGTGTCGCCACCATGGCCGGGCAAGGTGACGGCGCGCAGCACGCAGACTTTCGGGAACACCGCCTTGAAGGTCACGTCGGTGTGCCAGGAATCGGCCCGGCCACCGTGCTGGGAATTGAGCTCCAGGAAGGCCGTGCCATCGGGTGCGGGCACGGTGGGATGCGCTTCGATCTCGCCAAACAGACGGCCAAAGGCCTGGTGGCTGGCGTCATCAAGGTGCTGCTGGCCCCGGAAGAAAATCACCCGGTGCTGCAGCAGCGCCGCCTTGATCTGGGCAAACAGCGCTGGCTCCAGCGCGCCCGACAGCGACACGCCATGCACCACCGCGCCAATACGGCCCGCCAGGGGCTCGATGTGCAGGGCGGCGCCTGCAGCGGCATCGGCCGCGGGGCTCAGGTGGCGAACATTGGTGATGGCATTCATGGGCGCTCCTCAAGGGCTGGCAATCAGGTGGAAGCCTTCATGCTAGGCAGGGGCCCGTGCCATCACAACGACGCATTTCATGCATCGATATGCCAACAGCGGCTAAGAAAAAAGAGGCATAAGCCTCTTTCTGGGGTGTCTAAAGCCATCCACTGCAACGGCCCCGCTGGGACGCGCTGCGGTGGATGCCGCATCAGAACAGCACGCGGCAGCGAATAGTGCCGGCGATCTGGGCCAGCTTCTCCAGCGCCAGCGCCGACGATTCCTGGTCGATATCGATCACCACGTAGCCCACCTTCTCATCGGTGCGCAGGTACTGGCCGGCGATGTTGATGCCGTTGTCGGCCAGCACCTGGTTGATGGCAGACAGGATGCCGGGGCGGTTCTCATGCACGTGCAGGATGCGGTTCTTGCCCGGGTGCTCGGGCAGTGCTACTTCGGGGAAGTTGACCGCCGAGGTGGTGGTGCCGTTGTCGCTGTACTTGACCAGCTTTTCTGCCACTTCCAGGCCGATGTTGGCCTGGGCTTCCATCGTCGAGCCGCCGATGTGCGGTGTCAGGATCACGTTGTCCATGCCGCGCAGCGGCGACTGGAACTCATCCTTGTTGCTCTTGGGCTCGACCGGGAACACGTCGATGGCAGCGCCCAGCAGCTTCTTGTCCTTCAGTGCCTGGGCCAGGGCATCGAGGTCCACCACGGTGCCGCGCGAGGCATTGATCAGGATGCTGCCGGGCTTCATCGCCGCGATCTGCGCCGCGCCGATCATGTTGTGGGTGGAGGCCAGCTCGGGCACGTGCAGGGTCACGATATCGGACTGCTCCAGCAGCGCATGGAGGTTGGCGGCCTGGTGCGCATTGCCCAGCGGCAGCTTGGTGACCACATCATGGAACACCACCTTCATGCCCAGGCCTTCGGCCAGCACCGACAGCTGCGTGCCAATGGAGCCGTAGCCGACGATGCCCAGCGTCTTGCCCCGGATCTCGAAGGCGTTGTCGGCGCTTTTCTTCCAGCCGCCCCGGTGCGATACCGCGTTCTTCTCGGGGATGCCACGCAGCAGCAGGATGGCTTCGGCCAGCACCAGCTCAGCGACGGAGCGGGTGTTGGAGAAAGGCGCGTTGAAGACCGCAATACCGCGCTCGCGCGCCGCATTCAGATCGACCTGGTTGGTGCCAATGCAAAAGCAACCCACGGCGACCAGCTTGTTGGCCGCGGCAAACACATCGGCTGTCAGCTGCGTGCGGGAGCGGATGCCGACAAAGTGTACGTCGGCGATCTTGCGCTTGAGCTCCTCGCCCTCCAAGGCGCCGGTCAGCGCCTCGACCTGGGTATAACCCGCCGCCTGCAACACCTTGAGCGCGGAAGGGTGGATGCCCTCGAGCAGCAAGAACTTGATCTTCGATTTATCCAGCGATGTTTTGGTCATGAATGCGCGCTTTCTCTTTCACAAACAACAGCGGTCTGCCCCAACGGCTGCGATCGGCAGCTGGCAGACCCGGGTCGATCATGGCGCAGAACCTTTGCCATTACGTGTTGTCGGGTTGACCCTAGGTCCTACGCGGCGCAGCCGGCGCCACCCGCCGCTTGTCCAGGCCTGCCGCCCTGCACAGCTGAAGCACTTGATTTGCTTGGTTTTTCAGCACCCGGGTGGTTCGCCGACAAGCGCCGGGCTTCAACCCTGGCCTGCAAAGGGTGAGGCTGCGTGGTACAAAAAGCAGGTGATTCTGTGACACAACCGCAAGGAGTTTTGCATGACAACTGCCCCCACCCACAGCCTGTTCGACCCGATACAAGTGGGCGATCTGGCGCTGGCCAACCGCATCGCGATGGCGCCGCTGACGCGCAACCGTTCGCCCAACGCCGTGCCCCAACCGATGACGGCTACCTACTATGCCCAGCGCGCCAGCGCGGGCTTGCTGATCACCGAGGCCACCGCCATCAGCCACCAGGGCCAGGGTTATGCCGATGTGCCGGGCCTGTACGAGCAGGACCAGCTTGACGGCTGGAGCAAGGTGACCCACGCCGTGCATGCCAAGGGCGGCAAGATCGTCTGCCAGCTGTGGCATGTGGGCCGCGTCTCCCATCGCCTGCTGCAGCCGGGCCAGCAGGCCCCGGTGGCCCCTTCGGCCATCACTGCCAAGACCAAGACCTACCTGATTGACCACGCCACGGGAGAAGGCCGCTTCGAGCCGACCTCCGAGCCGCGCGCACTGGATGCCGAGGAGATCCCCGGCATCGTGCACAGCTTTGCTGCGGCTGCCCGCAATGCGGTCAAGACGGCCGGCTTTGATGGCGTCGAGATCCACGGCGCCAATGGCTACCTGCTGGACCAGTTCCTGAAGACCGGCGCCAATGTGCGCCGCGACGACTACGGCGGCTCGATTGAAAACCGCGCCCGCCTGACCCTGGAAGTCACCCGCGCGGTGATCGATGCGGTAGGCCGTGGCCGGGTGGGTATCCGGCTCTCGCCGGTCACCCCGGCCAATGGCATCGATGACGCCGATCCGCAAAGCCTGTTCACCTACCTGGCCCACCAGCTGGCGCCGCTGGGGCTGGCCTATATCCATGTGATCGAGGGCGCCACCGGGGGCCCGCGCGAGGTGGAAGGCCGCCCCTTCGACTACGAAGCGTTCAAGGCGGAATACCGCCGCGCCGGCGGCAAGGCGGCCTGGGTGGTGAACAACGGCTATGACCGCGAACTGGCCGAACAGGCCGTGGCCAGCGGCCAGGCCGACATCGTCGCCTTTGGCCGGCCCTACATTGCCAACCCGGACCTGGTCGAGCGCCTGCGCAGCGGTGCCGCGCTCAATACCGGCGACAGCAGCACCTACTATGGCGGTGGCGAGAAGGGGTATACCGACTACCCCACCCTCGCCGGCTAAGCGCCTTGAGCGGCCTGGGCCTACAAAGAACCTGTTCCAAGGCCTGGGCTGCTGCTTCACGGTATTTTGGTAGAGTGCGCAGATGCCATTGACTCCTCTCTTCCGCACCACCTTCTGCCTGCTGCTGGTCCCCGGCCTGGCCGCCTGCTCCATCCTTTGGCCCTCCAAAAAAGAGGCCGATCCTGCGCCCCGCGCGCCCCAGCAGGCGCCCAGCGGCAAACCGGCGCCGCAAGCACCTGCCGCCGCAGCGGCCAGCATCAGCGAGGCCGACCTGGCCGGCATCTGGGAATGCCAGTTCCAGATCAGCATGGGCAAGGACAGTGCCAGCTTCACCTACACCAACCAGTTCAACCCCGACCACACGTTGCGCTCGCAGGCCTTTCTGGCCTATGACATGCCCAGTACCGAGCAGCAGTACCGCTTTGTGCTGCAAGGCACGGGCCATTGGCGCATTGATGGCAGCACGATCACGATGATCGTGCCCAAGGTGGTCAAGCAGGACCGCTCCGAACACAAGAAGCCCGAACTGATGAACGACAAGGACCTGGTCCCCGAGGATTTGAGCGATACCTGGGCGGTGCAGGCGCACAAGGGCAAGAACCTGCGCGTGACCGTTGGCAGCCTGGCTGATGCCATGCTCTGCAACAAGGAATAAGGCCGGGCCTCGCATGGATTCGCTGACCCTGGCCTTTTTGCCGCTGGCGCTATGGTGGCCGGTGGCCACCGGCCTGTCCTTGCTGCTGGTGCTGAGCGCCGTGCTATGGATGTTTCTGCAGAACCGGCCGCCGCGGCAGCAGGCATCCGCAGGCCGTCCGGCCTGGCTGCCGTGGGCGTTTGCACTGTTTGCGCTGGTCTGGTGGGGCTTTGGCTTTGCTTTCGCGCTGTGGCCGCTCACCGAGCTGGATGAACTGGGCCAATGGGCCCGCGCCAGCAGTTATGTGCTGGTGCCGCTGTGGATAGGCGGCGTGGCCTGGGTGGGCGCGCTGCTGGTGCAGCGCCTGCTGCGCAGCACGGCGGCCATGCGCGGCTAGCGCGGCGCCACCGGTTGGCGGCGATTGCCGATTGACAGCCGCCCCATTTGCGCGACACTGGTGCTTACCCCTGAGTTGGAGGCCTGCCATGACCGATATCGACAGCATCAACCTCGACAAACTGCGCAATATCGTGCAGAAGTTCACGCACCGCGACTTTACCGCCGCCCAGATTGCCGATGACTACTGGGATGGCGCGGCCGAACAGATCGGCGCCAGCGGCGCGCAGTTTGAAGCCGTTTTGCAGCGCAATGCGGCACTGCTGGGCATCCAGACGGTGGGCAGCCATCAGCCCGCGCGCTGGCATGTAGCGGCCTGAGACGCCGGCCCCTCATCCATGCCACACCGCACCGCCGCCCAGCGGTGCTAGGCTTGCACCATGCTGCAGCCCGCCCGCCTCCATTTCCGTGATTTCTCTCCCGCCGACCTGTTCGTCGTCGCCCATGCGATGGGCGACGCACGGCTGACCGCGTTCTACGGACTGGAAACGGCGCACAGTGATGCCCGCGTCATTGCGCAGGAACAGCTCGATTGGTATGCCAGCGTCGCCAGCGAAGGCAGCGGCTGGTGGCAGGCGGTGCTGCTGGACGGGGCCGTCATCGCAGCCGTCGGCATCTACGACCATGACGACGAGGCCGACAGCGCCGATCTGGGCTACTGGTTGCTGCCCGACCATTGGGGCCACGGTTGGATGGACCAGGCACTGCGCCAGTGGCTGCCCGGCGCATTTGGGCGGCTGGGCTTGCACAGCGTGGTGGCCTATGTGGAGCCCGAGAATGCGGCATCGACCCGTTTGCTGGGCCGCCTGGGCTTTTGCCATGAAGGCCTGCTGCGCGACTGCAGCAAGCGCGATGGCGCCTACGTATCGCTGCAGCGCTATTCGCTGCTGGTGAGCGAGCTACCGGGCTTGTAGCGTAAAGGGGCTCAGGCCGGCCGGCCATCCCGCACATGGCAGCCATGGAGGTGGTCATTGACCATGCCCATCGCCTGCATGAAGGCGTAAACCGTGGTGGGGCCGACAAACTTCCAGCCGCGCTTTTTCAGATCCCTCGACAGCGCCACGGCCTCGGGCGCCACGCCCATCTGGCGCACGGCCTCCAACGTGATCCGCTCCGGGCGGCTTGCCGGCGCTGGCGCAAAGCGCCACAGGTAGGCGTCAAAACTGCCAAATTCTCGCTGCAGCTCAGCCAGGCGCAGGGCATTGTTGATCACCGCCTCGATCTTGCCCCGGTGGCGCACAATGCCGGCGTCGGCCAGCAGGCGCTGCACATCCTCGGCACCGAACTGCGCAACCTGCTGCGCATCGAACTGCGCAAAGGCCGCCCGGAAGGACTCGCGCTTGTTCAGAATCGTCAGCCAGCTCAGGCCGGCCTGAAAGCCTTCCAGGCAGATCTTCTCGAACAAGCGGCGGTCATCATGCACGGGGAAGCCCCATTCATGGTCGTGGTAGTGCTGGTAGAGGGGCGAGGCCATGCACCAGCTGCAACGCGCGCGCTGGTCGTCGGCCAGGGCCAGGCCTGGGGCGAGGGTGTCGAGGGGCATGGAGGTTGCGCGCGGCTACTTGGAAGCAGCCGGGGTCCAGTAGGGTTTGAGGCTTTGGGCCTCTGCGTCAAAGCGCAGGTTGGTGGCCTTGATTTCTTCGTTGATCGTGGCGATCTGCTCGTCGACTTCCTTGAAGTCACGTCGGTTGCCATCCAGGCGCGCCTGCAGCAGGGCAGGCGCCTTGCTGGGGTCCTTTTTGTAGAACTCCATGTCCTGGTCGATCTTCTTGCGGTCTTCGAGCAAGAAGGTGCGGCGCTCCTGCACGATACGGATCTGCGCACGCAACACATCGACGGCTTCGGCACGCTCGGCGTCATGGGCGGCCTTGGTGGGAAAGCGTGTGGCCAGCGCGCGCTCGCGCCGTTTGCCATCATTGGCGCGGTAGCGCTCTTCTGCCTCACGGCGCTGCTGCGCGGCCTGCTCGGCACGCTCGCGCTCGGAATAGGCCGGCCCGACCGTGCGCACCGCACCGCCGGGCATCGTGACCTGCTGCTCGCGGTCCGCACAGGCAGGAATGGGCCGGTCCGCCGTCAGGCGGCGGCCAGCCGCATCCACGCAGCTGTAGACCATGGAGGCCGACGGGGACTTCTGGGCATGGCTGGCGCCAGCGAGCGCCAGCATACCGATGGCCAAAGCAGCTGCACACCTGTCCTTCCGCATTGCTAGATCCTTATCATTCAAAACTATCGAATTCTAATAATCAATTGCCAACGCCATAACGTTCCCGGTAAGCCAGCACCTGACTGTGGTGTTCACGCATCGATTCTGCGGCCGGGCCCTGGGCCAGGAAGGCCAGCAGGTCCTCCAGCCTGGCAATGGTGCAGACCTGCATTCCCAGCTGGTCGCGCACATACTGCACCGCACTATGGGCAACGTCCTTGCCATTCTCAGTGGCTTTCTCCTGTCTGTCCAATGCAATGGCCATCGCATGGGGAATGGCGCCCGCGCCCTTGATGAGCGCAATCGATTCGCGCGCAGCAGTGCCGGCCGACATCACATCGTCAATGATCAGCACCCGGCCTTGGAGCGGCGCGCCCACCAGGCTGCCGCCTTCGCCATGGTCCTTGGCTTCCTTGCGGTTGTAGGCAAAGGGCACGTTCTTGCCCTGGCGCGCCAGCTCCACGGCCACGGTCGCGGCCAGCGGAATGCCCTTGTAGGCCGGTCCAAACACCATGTCGAACGCCACACCGCTGGCCAGAATCGCTTTTGCATAGAATTCGGACAGGCGCGCCATCTTGGCGCCATCATCAAACAACCCGGCATTGAAAAAATACGGGCTGATGCGGCCGGCCTTGGTGGTGAACTGCCCAAAGCGCAGCACGCCGGCTTCGACGGCAAACTCTACAAAATCCTGTGCCAACTGCGCATCTGCGCCTGGCTGTGGGAGACTATCGACCATGACCCAATCCTTGTTCAAATTAACCAGCCTCAACCTCAACGGCATCCGCTCCGCTGCCACCAAGGGCGTGATCCCCTGGATTGAGACAACCCGGCCCGATTGTATTTGTGTGCAGGAAATCAAGGCACAGCAAGCGGATATGCTGGACAAGTTCGACGTTATCGACGAGATGAACGGGTATTTCCAGTTTGCCGAGAAGAAGGGCTACTCGGGGGTGGGCATCTACACCCGCCATGCACCCAGCGATGTGGTGGTCGGCTTTTCGCCCAACGAGTTCGATGCCGAAGGCCGCTACGTGGAGCTGCGCTTTGACACGCCCACGCGCAAGCTGTCGATCATCAGCTGCTACTTTCCCAGCGGCAGCTCGGGGGACATCCGCCAGGCTGCCAAGTACCGCTTTCTGGCCGAGCTGCACCCGCACCTGATGCGCTTGCGGGCCGAGCGCGACTTCATCCTCTGCGGCGACATCAACATTGCCCACACCAACGCCGATATCAAGAACTGGCGCAGCAACCAGAAGAACAGCGGCTTCCTGCCCGAAGAACGCAGCTGGATGACCCAGCTGCTGGAGAAGGAGACCGAGACCGGCGGCCTGGTCGACGTGTACCGCGTGCTGCAGCCCGATACCACCGACGCCTGCTACACCTGGTGGAGCAACCGGGGCCAGGCCTATGCCAACAATGTGGGATGGCGCCTGGACTACCACCTGGCCACGCCAGCGATTGCCGCACTGGCCCGCAAGGAGCACATCTACAAGGATGTGAAGTTCTCCGACCACGCGCCCATCACGATCGATTACGATTTCCAGCTCTGATCCCAATGCCCAGCCACGCGTCCCAGCGGCCGGGAGCCCAGACCACCCACCGGGAGCTTTCCATGCGCATCACTGCAGCACCCCTTCTTCTGGCTGCCCTGCTGGCCAGCAGCGCCGTTAGTGCCCGGGATGCATCGGATTACAGCACGCAGGAACTGGTCGAGGCGCTGGCCCAGCGCCTGTCCAAGGTGCTGCTGGCGGGCCCTACGCGTGATGCGCCGCCCAGTACCGCAGCCATTGTCATGCTGGAGGGCAAGGGCCTGCGCCTGGCGCCACGGCTGCAATCCACCCCGGCGATGCGGGTGCTGAGCCAGGAGCAACTGGTGGCCGAGCAGCGCGCCAACTTTCTGATCATCTCGCAGCTGGGCCAGCAGGGCGCGGACATGCTCGTCGACTACGAGACGCCCAACAATGCCTCGTTCGGTACCTTGCGCATCCAGGACAAGGACGGCAAGCTGGTGTTCAAGGCCGAGGACACCTACCGCAGCAGCAGTGGCGCGCGGGCCACCTATGCACGCCTGTACGGCGGCCTGCCCTGCCGCAATGGCAGCGAGATGGCCTACCGCTTCAACTATGCCGACCGCTATGCGCGCAGCGGCGAATGCCCGGTGGCGCGCTTTCCCAGCAGCGATTCCGCCTTCGAGTGGTAAGCATCCGTCCTAGGCGCTGCCCTTGAGGCTGGCCAGCACCTCGTCGAGCATCTGCTTGGCATCGCCAAACAGCATGCGGTTGTTGTCTTTGTAGAACAGCGGGTTGTCCACGCCGGCATAACCGGCCGCCATCGAGCGCTTCATCACGATGGACTGGCGCGCCTTCCAGACCTCCAGCACCGGCATGCCGGCAATGGGGCTCGCAGGGTCGTCCTGGGCGGCGGGGTTCACGATGTCATTGGCGCCGATGACCATGGCCACATCGGTATCGGGAAAGTCGTCGTTGATCTCGTCCATCTCCAGCACGATGTCATAGGGCAGCTTGGCCTCGGCCAGCAGCACATTCATGTGGCCGGGCATGCGGCCCGCCACCGGGTGGATCGCAAAGCGCACCTCCACCCCGCGCTCGCGCAGGCTACGGGTGATCTCGTTGACGGTGTGCTGTGCCTGGGCCACGGCCATGCCGTAACCGGGCACGATGACCACGCGCTTGGCCTCGCGCAGCATCTCGGCGGTCTCGGCCGCGGTTACCGCCACCACCTCGCCCTGGGGCGCTGCGCCTGCCTGGCCCGCTGCTGCGGGCGTGCCACTGCCAAAGCCGCCGGCGATCACACTGATAAAGCTGCGGTTCATCGCCTGGCACATGATGTAGCTCAGGATCGCACCCGACGAGCCCACCAGCGCACCGGTGACGATCAGCAGGTCATTGCCCAGCATGAAGCCGGTGGCGGCGGCCGCCCAGCCCGAGTAGCTGTTGAGCATCGACACCACCACCGGCATGTCGGCGCCGCCAATGGCCATCACCATGTGCACGCCAAACAGCAGTGCGATGGCCGTCATCACGAGCAGCGCCAGCATGCCCAGGCCCAGCGATGCGGTCTGCACAAACCAGCAGCCCAGCGCAACCACCACGACCAGCCCCAGCAGGTTGAGCAGATGCCGCCCCGGCAGCAGCAGCGGTTTGCCGCCGATGCGGCCATTGAGCTTGCCAAAGGCCACCAGCGAGCCCGAGAAGGTAACAGCGCCGATGAGAATGCCGATATAGATCTCAGCCGCGTGGATGGCCTTCTCAGCGCCCTGCAACGGATGGGAGGTATCGACATAGCTGGCAAAACCCACCAGGCAGGCGGCCAGGCCGACCAGGCTGTGCATCAGCGCCACGAGCTCGGGCATCTGGGTCATCTTGACCCGCTTGGCGGCATACAGCCCGATGCCGCCGCCCAGCACCAGCGCGATGACAATGGCCACCACGCCAGATTGCGACACGCGCGGGCCGAACACGGTCACCAGCACCGCCAGGCCCATGCCCAGCATGCCCAGCAGGTTGCCGCGCCGCGCGGTCTCGGGGTGTGACAGCCCGCCCAGGCTGAGGATGAACAAAATGGCAGCGCCCAGGTAGGCAACGGTTGCAAGGCTTTCGGTCATGCGGTTCTACCCCCCGGCCTATTTGCGGAACATGGCCAGCATGCGGCGCGTCACCGCAAAACCACCAAACATATTGATCGCCGTGAGCACCAGGGCCACAAAGGCCAGTGCGCCAATCAGCAGCCCCGGCCGGTCCGTGCCCACCACGCCGGGCGGCGCTATCTGCACCAGCGCGCCAATCGCGATGATGCTGGATATCGCATTGGTCACGCTCATCAGCGGTGTGTGCAGGGCGGGCGTCACATTCCAGACGACCATGTAGCCGATAAAGCAGGCCAGCACAAACACCGTGAGGTGGCCCAGGAAGGCCGCCGGCGCATGCGCGCCAATGAGCCAGAAGAGCAGCGCCAGCACCGCAAAGAGGATGGCCAAGGTGCGCGCAGGCAGAGGGCTGCCGGCACCATGGCCATGGCCCCGCTTTTTGGCCGCTGCCGGGCTGGCTGCGGCCGTGCCCGCAGCAGCCGTGGCAGCAGCCGCTGCCGGCTTGGCCACCGGCGCCGCCGCCAGCGCAGGCGCGGGCCAGCTGATGCTGCCCTGGTACACCACCGTGAGGCCCCGGATCGCATCGTCCTCCATGTTCACCACTGCATGCCCATCCTTGGCCTTGCACAGCTCCTCGGCCAGGCGCAGCAGGTTGTTGGCGTACAAGGTGGAGGACTGCGCCGCCAGGCGCGAGGCCAGGTCGGTGTAGCCCACAATCGTCACGCCGTGGCGCACCACGGCCTCGCCGGGCACCGTCAGCTCACAGTTGCCGCCCTGCTCGGCGGCCATGTCCACAATCACGCTGCCGGGCTTCATCGCCTGCACCATCTCGGCCGTGACCAAGCGCGGCGCCGGCTTGCCGGGGATCAGGGCCGTGGTGATGATGATGTCGGCCCATGCGGCCTGCTGCGCATACATCAGGCGTTGCGCTGCCTGAAAGCCCTCGCTCATCACCTTGGCGTAGCCGCCGCCACCACCGCCCTCTTCGGCGTAATCCACCGGCACAAAGGTACCGCCCAGCGACACCACCTGGTCCGCCGCCTCGGCCCGCGTATCGTTGGCGCGCACCACCGCGCCCAGGCTGACGGCCGTGCCAATCGCCGACAAGCCCGCCACCCCGGCACCCGCAATAAACACCTGTGCAGGCGGCACCTTGCCGGCCGCGGTGATCTGCCCGCTGAAAAAGCGCCCAAAGGCATGGGCCGCCTCGACCACTGCCCGGTAGCCGCTGACACCTGCCATCGAGGTCAGCGCATCCATCTTCTGCGCGCGGCTCAAGGTGCGCGGCAGCGCATCCATCGCCAGCACCGTCAGCCCCTTGGCCGCCAGCTGCGCCATCAGCTCCGGGTTTTGCGCAGGCCAGATAAAACCGACCAGCATCTGGCCGGCATGCATCCATTCGCATTCTTCAGCAGTAGGTGGCCGCACCTTGAAGAGAATGTCGGCCCCCGCCCAGATCGCCGAGCTGGGCATGACCTGCGCACCCGCTGCGCGGTAGGCCTCGTCGCCAAAACTGGCCGCCTCGCCAGCGCCTGCCGCGACGCTGACGCGAAAGCCCAGTTTCACCAGCTTCTCCACCACCGCAGGCACGGTGGCCACGCGCTTTTCAACGGCGAATATCTCGCGCGGCACTCCTATGCATTGCGGGTTGGCCGGCGGTGGCTGCGGCGCCGCTGCTGCTGACATCGGTGGCGAGGTGCTGGACATGGATGCGCGCTCCTGGTTCAGGGATCAATGGGCTTGCAGCGCGCCGGTGTGCCCGGCCATGCCTGCAGCGCAGAACCCCTTGTATCACGGGCCAGCGGTTTGGGCTACGCGCATTTTTGCCTAGGGCCGCCCATCGCGCATCGCGCCCTTCAGTCCAATACACCCAGCCCCATCGCATTGCCGTGGCGGTCGCGCAAACGGGTCATCGTGCCACCACGGTTCATGATCGGCATTTGCAAGAACTGGTGCCATGCCCAACCCGCCTCGGGGGCAAGTTGCCCACAGCTGACGTCCCCATCGTATCGATCGCTCACCAAAGAACAAAACACCGAGCCATCGGCGGTGGTCACCACGTCCCCGACCACCTGGGTCAGCTCCAAGGTCTTCTGAGCACTGTGAAGAAACCACTTGCCCAGCATCGCTTCGGGAAAATTGGTCGGCTTCTCCAACTGCAAACGGCGGATACGAACCGGGCTTTCTCCCGGCAATTGCAATTGGCCCACGGTCCACCACAACAACGCTTCGTTGGGCGGGGTATCAGAGCGGTCATTGGCGATATCGTAGGCAAACTCCAGCTGCGCATGGCCTGCCTGGCTGCGCCATTGCGCGGATTGCTTGGCGCCGCCCACACTGCGGCCGCCTGCATACTCGTCCATTGGAATGGCGGCCACCGAAGCCATGGATTTCACCCCTTTGCTCAGATAGGGCGCACTGCCCATATGAAAGCTCGGCTGCAGATCGTCGCGGTAATGGTAGACCTGCAAGATGGCCGTATTGCCCTGGATGTCCAGCGCCAGCCCTCTGCCCGGCTTGCCGGTCAGCTCATCCTCCACCACCCAGGTGCCATTGATCGGCATCAAGGTCGAGACGTTTTCCGTGGAATAGCAGCTGACCTGGCAGACGCCACCTCGCATAAAAAGCCCGCGCTGGTAGTTCTGCTCGATGGAGGTGGTCCATGTTGTGTTGCCCTCTTGGCGGCGGCCTCCTACTTCGTAGGCTCCCAGGTTATGGCCGGTAATGGTTTGCGCCTTTCCCGCCGGTGCACCTTGCAATTGCACGCTGCCCACCAGGTCATAGCCCACCAGCTCAAAAGTCAATGCCGCCACGCGATAGCTCGCCGCATCATTGGCCGGTGCGGCTGTGTTGGGGTGCGAGCAATGCCAACGCGCGCGCTGACCCTGCAGTTCGCAGTTCAGCTCTTCAAAAACAGTGAAGACAGGTCTGTTGTAACCTGCCTGTGCCTCCATCAAAGTGAGTCGGAAGCGGCCATCCGACATCGGCGTCAGTTCGCTCTTCCATTGGTTGCTCACATCACCCTGGGCATCCTGCACCAGCATCCTCAGAACGCGAATCCCCGTCTGTGCACGCGGGTTCGTGACGTTGGCGTCATCGCTGCGCACCACAAAGCGTTCGATAGCCGACTCCGGCTCGCCGGGGAACTGCACCGTGCCCGCGACGCCGTTGCGAAAACTCACACGCACATTCCCAATGGATTTGTCTTCAACGGCATCGCGCGCCTCACTGCCAAAGCTGCGGCCGCCCTTGTAGCGCATCAGTGGCGCAGTGACGCTGTTGCCGACCATCTGGCCGGTGGCTGTGTAGAACGTGGCATCCCCATTCTTCTCATAGCCAAACACCTGCATGAAGAAGGTGTTGCCCTGCACATCAATCGCCAGGCCTCGGCCGGGCTTGCCGTCGAGCTCATCGCTCACCACCCAGGTGCCCGCCTGAGGCGTGAAGTCGCGCGCCGCCCAACCAGGGCTGCTTAACAACGCGGCGCCCGCCAGAACGACGGATTGAAAAAATGGATTACCCAGCGCTTTATTCACCTTCTGCCTCCTTTGATTATTGAGGCAGTATATACAGCAATTCAGCAATATTGCATTTGCCAATACATATCATGCAGTTGTGCAAATGCATGGCGTACTACTCAAGGCGCGTGCACCGGGTATAAAGAAATTTCCAGCCCGATTCCCAAGGCTCCGGCAAGCTGTACGAGCACAGCAGGAAAGGCCAGATATTGAAACCCTTCCTCTCTGGCCTCTCGCGCAAAGTCCAGCGTCGCGGCCGACTCCGGCGTCTGCATCATCCATCGGATATCGGCGGCATGGCCACTTAGAAATGCCAACGCATCCTGCAGCTGGCCGGGAACATCATCGAAGTCGCAGTCACTCACCAGAAAATGGGCGGTGCCGCTTTCCAGCCGATAGGGTTGGATCGTGGTATTCACCAAACAAGCTTCCACATTCAAAGCTGAAACTCGCAATACTGCGCTCATCGCCAATATCTCCCTCGCTGTTTTTGGTGCTTTATTGCGCTAGAGAATGGCCGATTATTCAGGCGACTCTCCAAGCAAAAATTCTAGCGAAGATGCCGCGAGGCCCGGCATCTTCTGTCTTTGCATGGGTGGGGTTCTACACCCAAAGGTCATTCGCCACCGTACG
Source organism: Comamonas sp. B21-038 (assembly GCF_022387135.1). Classification (GTDB taxonomy): domain Bacteria; phylum Pseudomonadota; class Gammaproteobacteria; order Burkholderiales; family Burkholderiaceae_C; genus Comamonas; species Comamonas sediminis. Next base: position 4,684,706 of record NZ_CP092462.1, on the reverse strand, counting down.
CGCCCCCGCCTCCCCATCCCCCGTATTGGCCACCCCGCGCGGCTCGATCAGCAGCAGCTTGACCTCGGCCTGCGCAAAGGGCTTGTGCTCGAGGCCCTGGGGGATGACGGCCATCTGGCCGGCCTGCAGGTGGAGGGCACGGATGCTGCCGCTGGCATCGCGCAGGTCGATGCGCAACTCGCCGCCCAGGACGATGAAGGTTTCGTCGGTGTCGCTGTGCTGGTGCCACAGAAATTCGCCGGCGATCTTGACGACCTTGAACTGGTAGTCGTTCATCTCTGCAACCACGCGCGGCTGCCAATGGCCCTGCAGCTGGGCGATCTTGCCCAGCAGATCGATGGACTGGCCTTGGCCTCGGTGGTGGGGTGCGGGAGATGTTTCGGCAGGTGCTGACATGGTGGTGCTGTAGGTGTTGAAAACAGCAGCCAGCTTAAGCATGCGCAGCCCGGACGTATTGAACGTTTGTGGTGCCGGGTTCAGCGAGGTGGTGCATGGCGCATCACCTGCAGCCAGCGCCCCGGGGTGATGCCAAAGGTCTTCAGAAAATGCCGCGTCATATGGCTTTGGTCGGCAAAGCCGGCGTCCTGGGCGGCGTCGGCCAGTGACAGGCCCGCCAGCAGCAGGCGCCGCACGGCATCGAGCCGGCGCATCGTCAGGTAGCGGTAGGGGCTGGTGCCATAGAACATGCGGAAATCATGCGACAGGCTCCAGCGGTCGCGGCCGGTGGCCGCCTCCAGCTCGTCCAGTGCCACGACCCGGGTGGCATGGGCCTGCAGGTAGTCACGCGCGCGGCGGGCGGCCTGGTAGTCACCCTTGGCCTTGGCGCGCCGCGTGCCGGGCCCGCCGGTGGCAGCGGCCAGCGCATGGGCCAGCTGCGCCAGCGCATCGCTTTGCTCCAGCGGCTCGACCACCTCATCCACACCTTGCAGCAAGGCCTGGGCAGCGGCCGATATCGCCGGGTCGTGGGTGATGCCGCCTTCCAGAAAAGGCAGCACGCTGCCGCCCAGAATGTCCTGGATCAGCGCGGGTTCCACATAGACCATGCGGTAGCGAAAGCCCTCGTCCGTGCCGGCCTGCCCGTCATGCGCCTCGTCGGGATGCAGCACCAGGGTGCTGCCGGCCAGGCTGTCGCGCCGGCCGCGCCGGTAGTGAAAGCTCTGCACGCCCGCCAAGGTGCGCCCGATCGCATAGGTGTCGTGGCGGTGCATCGCGTAGGCAGGGCCCTGGAACCAGGCCTCGATGCGCTCCATGGCGCCGGAGGCCGGGCTGCGCAGCACCCAATCCGAACGTGGCAAGGCAGGAGGGCGGGGCATCAAACCTCCAGAAAAGACGTAGAACCGATGGGCGAAGCACTGATTTTACGGGGCATCCCCCAAGCGGCACCCCACCACCTGCGGCTCCAAACCCCACCCAGCCCCCTCGTCCATAGCAGCTTGCCGCACAATAGCCGGATTGCGCCCTGCATCCGCGGCCTGCGCGCTGCCGCCAGCCCCAACAAACCATGCTCCACTACCATACGATTCCCGTCACCGCGTTTCAGCAAAACTGCTCCCTGGTCTGGTGCGACCAGCAGATGGAGGCCGCCGTCATCGATCCCGGCGGCGATCTCGACCGCATCGAGGCGGAGATTGCACGCCTCGGTCTGCAGCTCAAGGCCATCTGGCTGACCCATGCGCATATCGACCATGCCGGTGGCGCCGGTGAGCTGGCCGAGCAGCGCGGGCTGCCGATCATTGGCCCGCACCCGGGCGACCAGTTCTGGATTGATGGCCTACCCCAGCAAAGCCAGATGTTTGGCTTTCCGCCCGCGCAAAGCTTTGTGCCCACGCGCTGGCTGCAGGATGGCGATACGGTCAGCATCGGGCAGGAGACCTTGCAGGTGCGCCACTGCCCCGGCCACACCCCTGGCCATGTGGTTTTCCATGCGCCGCAAATCGCGCGCTGCTTTGTTGGCGATGTGCTGTTTGCCGGCAGCATCGGCCGCACCGATTTCCCCCAGGGCAACCACCAGCAGCTGATCGACTCCATCACCCAGCGGCTGTGGCCCATGGGCGATGCGACGGTGTTCATCCCCGGTCATGGTCCCGAGAGCAGCTTTGGCCGCGAACGCCAAAGCAACCCCTATGTGGGTGGGACCTGATCTCCAGCGAAGGGTCTAACGCCCAAGGCCAGCGGCATGCCGCTGGCCTTTTTTGCGTAGATGCCGATCAGAACCTGGCGGTCAGCGACGCATAGAACGAGCGGCCCGGCTCGTTGTAGGTCGCGGCACCGGCACCGTAGATGGTGCGCGGGTTGTTCACGCCCACGGCATTGCCCATGCGGTAGAGGCGCTTGTCAAACAGGTTCTTGATGCCGGCGGTCAGGGTGACATCCTTGCTGAAGCTGTAGCGCGCGCCCACGCCGACCAGCGCATAAGGGGCCAGGCGGCGGGTTTCCTCGCCGGTCAGCGGCAGGCCCTGGTAGTCGAGCTTGTTGGGCTTTTGGCCGCCATACCAAGTCACCGAGCCAAGCAGTTGCAAGGCGTTGGTGGTCTGCCATTCCACCCGCGAGTTGAGCGTGTACTTGGGGATGATGGACAGCTGCTCGCCGGTGGTCTTGTTCTTGCTCTGCACCATGTAGGTGAGGTTGTTGCTCAGGCGCACTGCAGGGCCCAGCTTGATGTTGAACGTGCCCTCCACGCCAGACACCACCGCCTTGGGGATGTTGGTCCAGGTGAACACATCGGCATTGGCATAGGCGCCCGTACCGCCAGTAGCGCTGCCCACCGGGGTCATGCCCGCATCGATCTTGTTGCGGTAGTCGTTGTGGAACAGGGTCACACCGGCCAGCAGGCCCTCGTCGGCGTACTCGATGCCCAGCTCCTTGTTGATGCTGGTCTCGGGCTTGAGGTCGGCATTGCCCATCAGGTAGCAGGCACCGCCCGCGCCCCAGCAGCCAATGCCGCGGCTGTAGAGCAGGTAGTTGGGGTTCATCTGGTAGAGGTTCGGAGCCTTGTAGGCCCGTGCCACGCCGGCCTTCAACGTGACCTTGTCCGTCAGGTAGTGCGACAGGTTCAGCGACGGGCTCCAGTTGGTGCCCACCTCGCTGTGCTGGTCCAGGCGCAGGCCGGGGGTCAGCAAGGTGCGGGCGTTGAGCTCGATGTTGTCTTCGACAAAGACCGAGGCAATGCGCGAGGAGATCTTGCCGCTGCGGCCGGTGTTGTCCACCCCCGGCACGCTGCCGGCCTCGGTCGTGGTCTGCGATACCGAGTTGCTGTCTTCCAACTCTTGCTCGACCCACTCGGCGCCCACAGTCATCACATGGGGCAGGCTGCCCCATTTGCCCCGGGCGCTGACCTCGCCATGGGCGGTCAGGATGTCGAGCTTGGAGGTGCCATAGGCATCGCTGGAGAACAGGCCTTCGGTGCCGCCGGCCAGGCCCTCGTTCAGGCGGGTGTTGCGCGTGGTTTCGTACTGCAGGTAGGCGGTGGAGCTGCCAAAGTCATACTCGCCCTTGTGCGTGACGGCATAGGTGGAGCGGTACATGCGGTTGGTCTCGGTCCCCAGCGCATCGAGCACGCGCTGCGAGGTGGCGACCAGGTTGCCATTCGCGTCGACCGTGTAGTTGTTGGTGTTTTGCGTATCGCCCGCATAGATATTGCCCTGGCGCGCAAAGCTGGCATCGAAGTCGATGCGGTGCCCCGCTGCGGGCTTGAGGCTCAGCCGCCCCGACAGATTACGGTCGCGCACGCCTTCGCGGCCCGCAGGGAAGGTGCCGGCATAGATGCCGGTGCGGGTCGAGGCATGGCCTTGGTTGATGTCCCAGGCGTCCGCATCGGTCTTGTCGATATTGCCGCTCAGGCGAAAGCCCAGTTGCTCCGAGATGGGCCCGGCCAGCGAGAAGCTGGTGCGGCTGCTGCTGCCGTCGCGCGAATCTTCGGGCTGGTTGTAGTAGACCGTCGCGCTGCCGCTCAGCTTGTCGGGGATGCCCTTGGTGATGATGTTGACCACGCCGCCAGCGGCGCCATTGCCATAGCGGGCCGCGGCGGGGCCGCGCAGCACCTCGATCTGCTCGACGGCCTCTTGCGGCACCCAGTTCATGTCACCCCGGGTGTCGCGTTCGCCGCGCCAGCCGTAGCGCACCGATCCCCGGCTGTTGACGGGTTTGCCGTCGACGAGGATCAAGGTGTTTTCCGGGCCCATGCCGCGCAGGTCGATCTGGCGGTTGTTGCCGCGCTGGCCGCTGCTGGAGTTGCTGGTGAGGTTCACACCGGGCTGCTGGCGCAGCACATCGGCCAGGTCATTGCTCGGCTGGCTGTCCAGGTCTTCGCGCGTGACGGTCGATACGCCCGGTGCCTGCTTCCAGGCGCTTTCTGCCGTGCCCAGCACCTGCACGGTCTCCAAGGTCGGATCCTGCTCCGGCGGTGTGGTTGCCGCTGCCTGGGTCTGTGCCTGCGCTGCCGCCTGCACACCCACTACCAGCACCGCTGCTGCCACGGCGCGCAAGCGCCACCCCTGTTCCCCTGCCTGGATCGACATACCGCCCCTTTTTTGAAAGACAAATGATTTTCATTACCAAGTACTGAATTCTTCCATCCCGGGGGCGCTCCGTGGTTTGCGCGGGCAACAAAGATGTTTGCGCCAGCGGCAGTGCCGTCCGGCGGAGACCAGGCAATGGATGCGGACGGAAGAGCGCGCGCTTTTAGACCCGTGCTCGCGCCAGCTTGGGCGCCAGGCCAAAGCGCCTGCGGTAGGCGGTGGCAAAGTTGGCAGCGCTGGTGTAGCCGGCCAGCAGCGCCGCCTGGCCCACGGTGATGCCGTCGCGCTCCAGCGCCTGGCGGGCGCGCTGCAGCCGGCATTCGCGCAAGAACTCGAATACGGTAGTGCCGTATACGCTGCGGAACTGGCGCTGCAAGGTGCTGGCATTGACACCGGCCTGGCGCGCAATCGCATCCATCGACAGCGCATCGGCCTGGCCCGAGGCCAGAAACGCCTGCAGCTCGCGCAGCCGCTGGTGTTCACGCGGCAGCAGGCCTGCGGCGCTGGCGCCTGGGGCGGCGGCCTCGCCATCCCCCACGGTGGCCAGTGCCTCGCCCAGCAGCTCCAGCGCATGGCTTTCCAGGTACATGTGCTGCAGCAGCGGCGCCAAGGCTGGCGGATGGACGATCTGCTCGGCAATCACGGCGGCGCGGGGCGACAGCTGCCAGCGGCGCGTGGCCAGGTGCTCATGCATGAAGCGCTGCAGATCGGGCCAGGCGGCCCCGTCGCCACCACCGGCCTGGGCCAGCCAGGTGGGAGTGAGCCCCAGGCTGACCCGGCGTGAATACACGCCCGAGCGCGCGCGCCGCTCAAAGCGTTCGCGCTCGGCCACCGACACCAGCGCCGCGCTGGCGCCCGCGCCTGCATGGCTCAGCGCCACCCGGGTCAAACCGTAGGAGACATCAATGCGCCCTTCCAGCAGCACCACCAGGCGCAGCCCGGCACCGATCTCGGCCTGCGCAGTCTGGTCGCGCAGGTCGCAACCGTCCTCGCTGTGCAGGTGCAGGCCCGGGCGCAGTTCGCGCAGCCGCGAGACATGCGCGCGCAGGTCCGCCTGATCCGCCTCTGGGCTGGATGCAGGATCAGCGCTGTGCATGGGCCAGGCCGGTAGCGGGTGGAAGGGGTGCCCGGCATGCGCAAACATTTTTCTTGCTGCAGCAAACATGGGCCAAGCGGGTTTGTGCCATGCTTGCCATGATAATTTCTTAATGCAAATCATTCTCAAGCCCATGGTTGATTTGCCGCAAGCCCCGCCCCTATGCACATTGCCCTGTTCCCCTTCCCTACCCTGCCCTTGGCCCAGCTGGCCGATGGGACCCGGCGCCGTTTGCTGGGCCTGGGCGCCGCGCTTGCGCTGCCCGGCTGCGCCTGGCAAAGCAGCCTGCAGGACGCCCCGCCCGTGACCCTGCCCGGCACGCGGCAGCTGGACCTGCGCGCGCCCGGCATGCCGGGCCCGGGCGCACCGGAGCGCGTGCACCGCATCATGGTGGCCGTGCCGCCCGCCCCGCCGCCGCCCCAAGGCTACCCGGTGCTCTATCTGCTGGATGGCAACCTGCTGTTCACACCCACCGCGCAGCTGATGCGCAACCGCTTTGCGCGCGGCCCCTCGGTGCCCACGCAAGGCGCGGTGGTCGTCGGCCTGGGCTATGCCGACAGCGCGGTGCTGGACCTGAGCGCCCGCAGCTATGACTACACCCCGCCTGCGCCCGGGCCGGCCACCGATGCGCGCGGGCGTGCCGAAGGCGGCGCCGACCATTTTCTGGATTTCATCGACCAGCAGGTGCGCCCGCTGGTGGAGGCGAGCTGGCCGATCGACCGGGCGCGCCAGACCTTTTTTGGCCACTCGTATGGCGGCCTCTGCGTGCTGCATGCGCTGCTGACCCGGCCGGGCAGCTTTCAGCGCTATGTCGCCGCCAGCCCCTCGATCTGGTGGCGCGATGGCTTGGTGCTGCAAGCCTTGCCCGGCTTTTTGGCACAGGCCGCGAACCGGCCTGCCGATGCAGTGGCGCTGCAGCTGTTGCTGACGCAGGGTGAGCGGGAAGCGCGGCCTGCCGCGCCATCGACGCAGTCTTCGCCGCCGGCATCCGCCAGCGACCCGGCCCGTGATGCGATACGGCGCCAGCGCCAGAACGCGCCCGGCATTCCGGCCTTGATGGAAAGTCTGCGCGGCGCGCCCGGCCTGGCGCTGCGCTATACCAGCTTTCCCGGAGCCGACCACGGCGGCGCGATGCTGCCAGCGGCGCAGCAGGCGTTGGCAATGGCTCTGCAGGACTGATCGCCCGACGCCATGACTTCATCGACCGACACCCCATTCAGCACCCAAGGCCAGGTAGCGACGCCAGAGGCCAGCCGCTACCTGCAGCGGCTGTGCTACCACTTCAGCCGCAAGATCAAGGTGCAGTACGACAGCCTGCAGGGCGAAGCGCAGTTCCCCTGGGGCCACTGCAGTTTGCGGGCCGACGAACGCATGCTCTCCTTTGTCTGCAGCGCAGACGATGCCCTGGCGCTGGCACGGGTGCGCCATGCCATCGATGCGCATGTGGCGTTGTTCTCGCGCAAGAACCCGATGCAGGTGGAATGGGTGTGAGAGCGTTCAGGCCGGGGCTCTAGCGCTTGGCGCGCTCGTAAAGACCTTGCACCTTGGGCACATTCGCCTCCAGGTTGGCGATGCGGTCCGGCCCGGTCGGGTGGGTGGACAGAAAGCCGATGCCGCCCTTGCCGGTGGCAGCACCCATCTTTTCCCACAGCGTCACGGCGGCCTGCGGCGCATAGCCGGCACGTGCAGCGATCTCCAGCCCGACCAGATCGGCATCGGACTCGTCGGAGCGGCTGAACTTGAGCGTCAGCAGCTGGCCGCCCAGGTTGGCTGCGGCCGTGCCCATATCGCCCAGCCCAAAAATGGCCGCGCCCAGACGGATGCCCAGCCCGGTGGCCTGGGTCTTGGCCAGTTGCTCGCGGGAGTGCTCGCGCAGCGCATGCGCCATCTCGTGGCCCATGACCATCGCAATCTCATCGTCGCTGAGTTGGAGCTGGTCGATCAGCCCGGTGTAGAACACGATCTTGCCGCCCGGCATGCAAAACGCGTTGATCTGCTTGCTGCCGATCAGGTTCACCTGCCACTGCCAGTCCTTGGCGCGCGGGTTCCAGGGCAGGGCCTGCGCAATCAGGCGCTGGGCAATCGTCTGGAGGCGCTGCAGCTGCGCATTGCCCGGCCCCGCCAACGCACCCTGCTCTTTGGCCTGCGCCAGCAGCTCGGCGTACTGCTGCTGCGCCGCCTGCTCTAGCGTCTCGGCCGGCACCAGATTGCGCAGCGCGGACGACTTGCCCACATCGACCTGCGCCCAGGCGCTGCCCGCCCCCACCACGGCGGCACCCGCCACCAGCGTTTGCAACCAGGCGCGGCGCCCGTGGCAGGCACAGCTGAACAACGGTGTCGGGTGAGGCAGGTCAGGCATTCCAGTTCCAATCATGAAAACGCGATGATTGCACAGCGGTTGTATCCCCAAATACGATTTCGCTTAGCACATTAATAAATATATTTAATAAATAAATTGCAAACTATGTTTCGCTCTGGTACAAATCTACACCCAATTACATTTGCTCCAAAGCAAAACAGGCCCGCCCATGCCTCATCTGCGTTTTCTGGCCGCCGCGAGCATCGCGCTTGGCCTTGCCTCTGCTGCGCATGCGCAGATGGAGATTCCTGCTGGCTCTGAAGGGAGCCTAGGCGGTGGCAGCCAGGACCTGGGCTGTGAGGCCGTCACCATTGCGGGCAGCTATGCACTGGACGGTGGCACGCTGCAAAACGCTGGGGCCTTTTTGATCGAAACGGGTGGCGTGCTCGATGCCCAGGGCAGCATCCAGCTGGGCTCCGATTTTCGCAACCAGGGCAGCTTGAACGCAGCGGCCAGCACCATGGTTTTCGACGGCTCCTGCGCCGCGCCGGGCGCCAGCCTCACCGTCTCCGGCATCACCACGGTAGCCAACCTTACCTTCAGCTCCAGCAGCGGTCAAAGCTTTGTGCTGCCCAACGGCGCCAATATCGTCGTTACGGGCAACCTGGTGCTGCAAGGCCAGCCGGGCCAGCCGCTGCAGATCACCAGCGCATCCGGCCAGCCAGCGACCTTCACCTTGGGCCCGGGCGCACAAGTCACGCAGCAGAACGTCAACCTGGTCAATGTCTACATCGGCACACCGCCTAGCGCGGCGCCGGTCGCGGTGCCGGTCTCCGGCCTGGGCTGGACGGCCAGCCTCGCACTGCTGCTTTCGCTTTTGTCCTGGGGCGCATTGCGCTCTGCCCGCATCCGCTCTTTTCTGAGAACCCAGCCATGAACCTCGTCACCTCCTTCTTCCACAGCCGTTGGCTGGCCGGCGGCATCATGGCCCTGGCTGCGAGCGCCGCATGGTCTGCCGATACCAGCTTCAAGCCGGCGGCAGGCTCCGGCTTTGTCATCAAGGACCAGGCCAACCAGGATCTGTTCCGGGTGCAGGGCACCGGCGAAACCTATGTACCGCCAGTCCGTACCGCGCCCGAGTCCGGCACCGAGCAGCTGTGCATGGACCCTGCCACCGGCCGCCTGCTGCGCTGTGCCGATGGCATTGGCACCGGTGCCACCGGACCCGCCGGCCCCGCGGGGCCGCAAGGTGAAGTTGGCCCAGCCGGCGCCATCGGACCGGCTGGCCCTGCAGGCCCCACTGGCGCCGTGGGCCCTGCTGGCGCGGTAGGTCCTGCAGGGGCTACCGGCCCTGCGGGTCCCGCCGGTCCGACAGGAACTGCGGGCCCAGTCGGCCCGGCTGGCGCTACGGGTAACACGGGCCCTGCGGGCCCGCAAGGGATACAAGGGCCCGTCGGCCCCGCCGGTGCGACCGGTCCCCAAGGCCCTATAGGCCCTACCGGCCCTACCGGTTCCCAAGGCTCCATTGCAGCGATCATTCAGCGCTCGGACACCAAAACAGGTGAACTCTGCGAGGCCACCGCCTGCTGCTCGGTCAATGAACAAGTGGTCGGCGGCGGCTATAGAGCCGCCAACGCCAAGGGTGGGAATGCGAACTTCGATGTCCGTGTCTCTGCCAATGCACCGGCCGAGTCTCTCAGCTGTGCCAGCACGCAAGGATGGTCGGTGCGGGTGCTCAACTCCTTCGCAGGAGATGGCTCCTTGAGCTGCACGGCCTATGCGCTGTGCGCCCCGGTCTCCGCACCATGACCCTCGCAGCCGCTCCCTGCCCCCCAGGCCCGACCCGCCAGGGTCTGCGCCTGCAGGGCATCACCACCATGCGCCTGCCCTGGCGCCTGGAGGTAGCGGCTGCCTTGCATGAAGCCCAGCAACTGCCCGAATCCCTATGGCGCATGCATTTCAACCAGGGCCGGCACGATGGTGGCTGGCAAGCGCTGGCCTTGCGGGCATCGGCCCAGGCGCCGTCGGACATCATGCCGATGGATGCCAGTTTGGACGCGTATGCCGACTGCGAGGCGCTGCAGGCCTGCCCCGCCATTGCCGCCCTGCTGCACAGCCTGGACCTGCAGTGGAAATCGGTGCGCCTGATGCGCCTGCAGCCTGACAGCGAAATCATGGAGCACACCGATGCAGGCCTGTGCGCGGCCGAGGGCGATGCCCGGCTGCACATTCCCTTGCAGACCGAAGAGCGGGTTTTTTTCCATTTGGGTGGCCAGCGGGTGCCGATGCGCGTGGGTGAATGCTGGTACACCGATGTGTCCCTGCCCCACCGCGTGCGCAACCGCAGCGGCAAGGCACGCATCCACCTGGTGGCAGATGCGCTGGTGGACGAGCGCCTGGCACAGGCGTTTGCCGCCGGTGACCAGGGCGAGCCAGCGCCTGAAGACGGTGATCCCTGGTTGGCTTTTGAACAGTTTCGCGAGCGCGTGTTTGCGCAAGAAGCACTGGCCGATGCGCTGGCCGGCTGCGCCGACCTGGCCAGCCTGAGCGACCGCAGCATTGCGCTGGGCCAGGCCCAGGGCCTGGTGTTTGATGCCTCCGATGTCGAATCGGCGATGAAGGCCGGGCGCCGCGCCTGGAATGCCCAATGGATGCTCTGACCCTCCAGGGCTGGCGGCCCGTTCGGCTGTACCACGATGGCAACCAGACCATGGTGGACTGGGCGCGCCTGGGCGATGCACCGCTGCGCGCCCCCTTCTACCAGGAGAGCCTCAAGCCGCTGCTCAACCTGCCGTTCAACCAGGCCTTCCGCCGGCAGACCCCGCTGCAAGTGCTGCTGGACTGGCAGGCGCAGTCGCCGGGTATCACTCCTTGCCTGCTGGTGTTCCATGTCTCGCGCTGCGGCTCCACCTTGTTCCCCCAGGCACTGGCGCAAAGCGCCCACCACCTGGCGATGTCCGAGCCGCCACCGGTCGATTTCCTGCTGCGCGAGGCACGGGTCAATGGCTGGCTCAGCCCCGCGCAATCCATTGCCGCGCTGCGTGCCTGGATGAGCGCCTGGGCCCAGCGCAGCGATGCGGCCAGCCCGGCGCTGCAATCGGCCAGCCTCAAGATCGACGCCTGGAACACCGACCAGGCACCGCTGTTGATGCAGGCCTGGCCTGAGGCCTTGCCGGTCTTTTTGACCCGCGAGCCGCTGGCGGTGCTGGTGTCGCAGATGCAGGAGCGCGCTTTCTACCTCGTTCCCGGCGCCTTTGGCCCCACGTTCGGCCTGCCGGGCCTGAGCCTGCTGGAGCAGGCCACGATGCCGCCCGCACAGTACTGCGCACGCATGCTGGGCCACATTTATGCGGACATGGCCCGGGTGGCCGATCCGGCGCAAGCGCTGGTGCTGGACCATGCCCAGCTGCCCGAGGCCATCGAGCAGTGGGTGCTGCCACGCATGTCCTGGCAACCCGATGCAAAAGCCATGCAGGCGCTGCGCGAGCGCCTGTCGCGCCACGGCAAGCGGCCGCATGAACCCTTTGCCCAGGACACCAACGACAAACATGCCAAGGCCGACGCCGCACTGCGCGCGCTGGCCGCGCAATGGATGGCCCCCCATTACCAGCAATTGCGGGCCCGGTGCGACGCCCATGACCGCGCAGAGACTCTCACCGAGGCCGCTCTATGACCATGATTCCAAGACGCCATTTTCTCGCCTCCACCAGCGTGGCCGTCAGCACGACCGGCGGCTGGAGTGCTGCGCAGGCGCTGGTCCACAGCGCCCCGGCCCCGCAAACGGCCAAGGCCTGGCAGCTGCTGGCCGTGGCGCCGCAGTCGCACAAGGTGGCCACTCTGGGCTCGGACTACCGCCGAGGCCTGGAGCTGGGCCTGGCCCAGCGGCCGGAGATCGCTGTACAGCTGCACTGGGTGGAAGCCCCACCCACCCCCAGCCGTGCCGCCCGCAGCATCACGGCGGCAATGGATCAGCTGCCCCAACTGCATGGCGTTGTCGGCTGGATGCCGCCCGCCGTCGAAGCCAGGGTGGCCGCCCATGCGCAACCCAGGGGGCTGCCTCTGTGGGCCAGCGATACCGGTGCCGATCTGCCTGCCGATGCCAAGCCGGGCCAGCCCCAGGCCGTCGTGCGCCACAGCCTGGATCTGTGCGGCAGCGCCGCGCAGCTGGCGCAGGCCGTCTACCAACAACTAGGCCCACGGGCCGTGCTGGCGGTGGGCCATATGGAAGGTGGCTACGACTTTGTTTATACCTTTGAACATAGTTACCGTGCGCTGGGTGGACGGGTGCTTGCCCGCCATGTGGGTCAGTTTGGGCCGCAGAGCGAGGAATTTGACGGCTTGCGTACTGCCGTTTTCAGCCACCGGCCTGATGCCGTTGTCGCTTTCTACTCAGGTCCGCAGTTGGCCCGCTTTGCTCACTGGTGGCAGGCGCATGCGCAGTCGCAGGGTGATTGGGGGCTGGCTGGTTTTCCGTGGTTGGGGGATGTACATACCGGGGCCAATGCCGTCACCGCCGGTGCATGGCCCGGCGCTGCTCAAGCCGAACCGCTTTGGAAGCATCGTTTTGAGCTGGCAGCAGTGCCTTGGACTGCTGCCGCGCTGATGGGTGCCGAGGCAGGTTACAGCATTGCGGCCGCGATCGAGAATGTTACTCAGCAACCATCGACTTCTGCATTGCACCAAGCTTGGCAAAAGTCAGTGTTGCGGGGACCGCTCGCTATCCGGCCACACACAGCGATCTCAAGCCGCCGCGTAAACAACCGCCCGAACACCCCACTTATCAGCGGATGGCTTAATGGCTATCTGCAAACCTAACTACCTTAAAGGAATCGACCATGGACCCGTTTATTGGCCAAATCGTCATGTTTGCTGGCAATTTCGCCCCACGAGGCTGGGCATTCTGTCAGGGGCAGATTTTGGCTATCCAACAAAATGTGGCGCTGTTCTCCATTCTAGGGACCACCTATGGTGGCAACGGACAGAGCACTTTTCAACTTCCAAATTTGAGTAGTCGCGTGCCCGTGGGTACCGGTCAGGGTCCAGGGCTCGAGCCTTTTGTCCTGGGACAAGTGGGAGGCACGCACAACACCACGTTGACCAGTTCGAATATGCCCATCCATACCCACCCCGCCACCGTTACCCCCAACGGTAGCATCATGGCCAGCACGTCTGCAGGCACATTGCAGGCACCAATTACGGGCTCTTTACTGGCGCAATCCAACCAGCGGGATTCACAGTACATTGATTCGGCAAGCGCCGGCACAACGGTCCCCTTGGGAGGTAATGCACCTGCTCCAACTGTCACCATAGGGCAGGCAGGCGGATCCATTCCGTTCTCCATCATGCAACCTTATCTAGCCGTGAATTTCATCATTGCGCTGGAAGGCGTCTTCCCATCGCGCAACTGAGCATTGGGCATTTCAGAAGCGGCCCGCTCAGCCGGGCCGCTTCTGTTCCAAGCCCAGCGCATCCAGATACGCCAGTACAGCTCTCAGCGCAGCTTCAGGCGCCAGGTCTTTGCCTTGCAAATGCAGCTCCGGCTGCAGCGGCCGCTCATACGGGCTGTCGATACCGGTAAAGTCGCGCAGCTCGCCGCGCCGGGCGCGCGCATACAAGCCCTTGGGATCGCGCGCCTCGCACACAGCCAGCGGCGTATCGACAAACACCTCGACAAAGGCGTCCGGCGCAAACAAGGCCCGCGCCTGTGCCCGGTCTGCCGCAAACGGCGAGATGGCAGCCACAATCACCACCAGGCCGGCATCGGCCATCAGCCGCGCCACATGGGCCATGCGGCGGATATTCTCTGCCCGCGCCTCGGCGCTGAAACCCAGATCGGCATTGAGCCCCTGGCGCAGGTTGTCGCCATCGAGCGCATAAGTATGGCAGCCGCGCTGGTGCAAGGCCCGCTCCAGCGCATGGGCCAGGCTGGTCTTGCCCGAGGCAGATAACCCGGTGAGCCAGATGCAGCAGGGCGCATGGCCCATCAGCGCGGCGCGCTGGGCCGGCAGCACCGCCTGGCCAGGCGGAAAGATGGCGGCGGCGGGTTCTGGATGGTCTTTCATTCGGCAGGCTCCGTCTTGGTGGGCGCGCGGCGCATGGTCACGTACAGCCCATCGCCTGGCAGTTGCACAAAGCCCAGCCGCAGGTATAAATGGCGCGCGCGGTTATGCGGCTCCACACTCAGCGCCAGCGGCTGCCGCTGGGCATCAGCGCAGTCGCACAGCCACCGCAGCAGCACGCTGCCCAGGCCTTGGCCACGCTGTGCAGCCAGCAGCGAGATATCGACGACCCGTAACTCATCGGGCCCGTCCTCCACAATCAAACGCCCGATCGGCTGGCCATCCTGTTCGACCAGGTAATGCAGCGCATCGGGGTAGTAGCTGCCATAGTGCTGACGCTGAAAATCAAACTGCGACTGGCAGAAGGCATCGATGGCTTCAGGCGGCCAGCCGGTGGCCGCCAGCTCATCCTTGCGCACATCGCGGTAAAGAGCACGCAAAAAATCCGCATCCGACGCCAAAGACTGGCGCAGCTGCAAGCTGCCCAGCTGCAGCGCCGCAGGCAGCTCAGAGGGCATGGCTGAAGTGGGCCTCGTAGTACACGCCTTGCGCATCGGCCCCGGTTGCGGACACCATGATCGCAAAGTCGCCCCAGTCCGCATGGCGTGCGCGGTAGGTCTGGCTGGGCAGCACCGGGGCGGCCGGGCCCTGAAAATTAAGCCGGAATGCGGCCATGCCTGGGGCCGTTCGGCCTTGCGTTTCAAAGGCCGTCACCAGCAGCGGAATCTGGTGCGTATGCCCCGCCGTATCCCCAGCCAGGAACACCAGCGACTGGCCCTGGAGCTGGCTGGCCATCTCCTGCGTCAGCACCCGCGACCATACGGCATCATCCAGTTGGTAAGTGGCTTCGGGCAAGGTCATACAGGGGCAGCAAACGCAGTCCATGGTGGCAAGAGCGCCATTCTATCGCTGGGCCTGCGGGCGGCACCAGCGAATGCGTGACCTGGATTTCAGCCCCGCATCTCCGCCTTCACCACCACCCACAGCCCCAGCAGCACCGCCGCCAAGCCCACCCAGGCCACCCAGGGCTGGTGCTCGCCGACAATCCACACCGCCAGCACAAAGGCCGCCACTGGCTCGATCAGGCTCAGCGCCACACCGGTGGGCCCGGAGATATGGCGCAGGCCCATCGAGAACAGCAAGTGCGCAATGCCCGAGACGACAGCGCCCAGGTAGACGACGACCAGCACGGCAGACAGGCTCCACTGCGGCGCACCCGCATACAGCGCGGCAACAGGCAGCGCCAGCAGCGCAGCACCGCTGAACACATAAAAGTTCACCACCTTGGGCGACATATGGCTGACCAGGCGCTTGTTGACCAGCGCATAGCCGGCATAGGACAGCCCCGCGAGCAGGCACAGCGCCAGCCCAGGCCAGGAGACCTGGCTGCTGCCGCCCTCGCCCATCACCATCGCCACGCCACCGGCCACGCTGACCAAGGTGCCCAGCCACCACAGCGGCGACAGCGGCGCGCGCAGCACCAGCGCCTGCAGCAGGCCCGCCCAGATGGGGCTGCTGCCAATGGCCACGGCCGTGCCCACGCCTACACCGGCCATCTGCAGGCCAGCATAAAAGAACACGCTGTAGCCGCCAATGCCCAGCGATGCCCAGAAGAACGACGACAGCCGCAGCCCCGCCTGGCGGGGCCGCAGCACCAGGCTGCCAGTGCTGCCGCGCCGCGCCCAGAGCAGGCTCAGGCCCAGGAAGGCCGCCGCCACCGCCAGTTGCGCCGCACCCACCCAGAACGGCGACAGCCCCGCCGCCCCTAAGTATTGGGCGGTGCCGCTGGTGCCCCAGAGCACACCGGCAATGGCGACCAGTGCAATGCCCTGGGCGGAGGCGCTGAAGAAAGAAGAAGGTGCAGGGGAAACCATGCCGCTGGATGTCTGTGTCATACCGCTATGGTGCTGCGGCGGGACCCGGGCAAATGTCGAGAAACGCTTGTGCCTGCGCTGCTCCACAGGCCCCATGCATCAGCGCGCCGCGCTCTTGCGCAGGCTGCGGCTGCCCACGCCACGGTCGCGCCGCAGTGCATAGGCCAGCGCGCTGGCGGTGCTGTAGCCGCAGCGCAGTGCCGTGGTCTCCAGCGGCTGGCCGGCGGCCAGCGCTTTGCTGGCCTCGGTCAGGCGCAGGTCGCGCAGCCACTGCTGGGGGGTGCTGCCGGTCAGCTCCAGCCAGCGCACATGGAAGCGCTGCGGGCTCAGGTGCGCGAGGGCCGCCAGTTGGGGGGTGCGCCAGTCGCCGGCCAGATCGGCCCGCACCGCAGCGGTGATGGCCTGCACATCCAGCGCACGGCGCAGCAGCAGCTGAGGCGATTGCTGCACCCAGGCCACATGGGCCTGGGCCACCGTCAAGGCCGAGGCATGGGTGGCCAGCCAGTCACGCGGTGGTGCGGCAAAGCGGCGCATCTGCGTCCAGTCTGCGCCATCGGGCACATCCACCACGGCCAGTGCACTGCCCTTCTGCGCGAGGTAGGCATGGGTGGAGCCGGCCGGTATCACCACGCCGCTGGCGGTATCGACATAGGCCGCCTTGCCATTGACCTCCAGCTCCATGCGGCCAGCCAGTGCGTACAGCAGCTGCACATGGTCATGGCTGTGCGCCTGCTGCTCGCCTTCGTAATGGCGAACAGAGTAGTCAGGAGCCAGCAAGCGGTGGTGAGAGTGGTCGGCCATGGCAGCGGTGCATCAGTGCATAGCGCACAGTGTAGCCAGGCGCTGGCGGTTGCTCCCTGTTGCGCCGCTTGCCCCGCCTGGCCGTGCGGATCAGCGTATATTGGCGCATGGTCCGGGACTGGCCCGGGCCGCCCCGCTTACTGCACAGCTTTCCGTCTGCATGGCCGACACCTCTTCGCCCCTCTCTTCTTCCGCTCCCGCGCCTGCCGCCCGCCGCTCCTGGGCGGACACGTTCCGCGTCTACACCGAGCCGGCCAGCCTGCGCATGCTGGCGCTGGGCTTTTCTGCCGGCCTGCCGCTGCTGCTGGTGCTGGGCACCTTGTCGTTCTGGCTGCGCAAGGCGGGGATTGACCGCAGCACCATCGGCTACCTCAGCTGGGTGGGCCTGGCCTATGCGTTCAAATGGGTCTGGTCGCCACTGGTCGACCGGCTGCCGCTGCCAGGCCTCACGCGCCTGCTGGGGCGCCGGCGCAGCTGGCTGCTGCTGGCCCAGGGCCTGGTGATCGCCGGCCTGCTGGGCATGGCCTGGGCCGATCCGCAACTGCACCTCAACCACGTGGTCTGGTGCGCGCTGGCCGTGGCCTTTGGCTCGGCCACGCAGGATATTGCGCTCGATGCCTACCGCATCGAATCGGCCGACGCCGAGCGCCAGGCGGCACTGGCCGCCACCTACCAGACGGGCTACCGCATCGCGATGATCTGGGCCGGCGCTGGCGTGCTGTGGCTGGTGGCGCTGGGGCTGCAAGAAGGCGCGGGCGACTACCAGCGCCAGGCCTGGAGCTTTGCCTACCTGGTGATGGCCGCGTCGATGCTGGTGGGCGTGGTCACCGTGCTGCTGTCGCCCGAGCCCGTGGCCAAGGCGCTGACCCCTGCCCGCAATGCCGCCCAGTGGCTGCGGGAGGCGCTGGTCGCCCCGTTTGCCGACTTTCTGGGCCGCTACGGTTGGCATGCGGCGCTGATCCTGGCCTTGATCGCGATCTACCGCATCTCCGATGTGGTGATGGGCATCATGGCCAACCCCTTTTATGTCGACATGGGCTACACCGAGGCCGAGGTCGCCTCGGTCAGCAAGATCTTCGGCGTCATCATGACACTGGTCGGCGCCTTCATTGGCGGGGTGATCTCGATGCGCATCGGCGTGATGCGGGTGCTGATGCTGGGCGCGGTGCTGTCGGCCGGCAGCAACCTGCTGTTTGCCTGGCTGGCCACCCGTGGCCATGACCTGGTGGGCCTGATTGCGGTGGTCTCCGCCGACAACCTGGCCGGCGGTATTGCGTCGGCGGCCTTCATCGCCTATCTGTCGAGTCTCACGAACGTCAACTACTCGGCCACCCAATATGCGCTGTTCAGTTCGATGATGATGCTGCTGCCCAAGTGGATTGCCGGCTTCTCGGGCGTCTATGTGGACCATTTCGGCTATGCGCAGTTCTTTGTGTCGACGGCGCTGCTGGGGTTGCCGGTGCTGGTGCTGGTCTGGCTGGCGTCGCGCATCAGGCCTGTGCCCGGCAGGCCCTGACCCGCTTGGCACGACCGATGCGCGGTTTACCAAACTTTACGGCAGGGACAATCCGGCGCGACCCCGGCGTGCCACGATCGCCCCTATAGCAAAATCTGCGGGTCCTCCCGCCCCTAACCATGACTGCCATGCATACCCACCAACTGTTGATGATCGAAGATGACGAGCGTCTGGCCAATATGGTGAGCGAGTATCTGGCCCAGTCGGGGCTGCAGGTCAGCCACATGGCCGATGGCGCCAGCGGCCTCGCAGCGCTGCAGGAGCCGGCCAGCGGCCAGTCGCCCGACCTGGTCATCCTCGATCTGATGCTGCCCGATCTCGACGGCCTGGAGGTCTGCCGCCGCATTCGCACCCTGAACGGCCCCGCCGCCCAGGTGCCCATCCTGATGCTGACCGCCAAGGGCGACCCGATGGACCGCGTCATCGGCCTGGAAGTGGGCGCCGACGACTACCTGCCCAAGCCGTTCGAGCCGCGCGAGCTGCTCGCCCGCATCCGCGCCATTCTGCGCCGCCGGGTCGATGGCGGCAGCGCGGCGGCCCCCGCCAGCCAGGTGCTGCGCTTTGGCAGCCTGGAGATCGACCGCGACGCCCGTTCCGTCACGATCAGCGGCAAGCCCGCCGACCTGACCAGCTACCAGTTTGACCTGCTGGTCACCCTGGCCGAACGCGCCGGCCGCGTGCTCAGCCGCGACCAGATCATGGAAGCCGTGCGGGGCCGCGAGCTCGAAGCCTTTGACCGTTCCATCGACGTGCACATGGGCCGCATCCGCGCCGCCATCGAGGCCGATGCCAAGAACCCGCGCCGCATTCTGACGGTGCGCGGCGTCGGCTACGTGTTCGCCAAACAGCAGGACTGAGGACTGGCTCCAGCGCCCCGCCGCCCGCATGCATCTGTACAAATACTTCGCCGAACGGCTTTATCTGCGTATCTGGCTCACCGTGGTGGGCGGCGTGGCCGTGCTGATCCTGGTGATTGGCTGGGCCTGGCAGGCAGCGGCGGAAAAGAACGCCACACCACTGCAGCCCCCGGCGCGCGAGCTGCTGATCCGCAGTGCCGATGGCTCGTTGCTGCTGCATGGCGAGGCGGTGCGCCAGCCCGGCGACCCCAGCGAACTGGTGCTGTACCTGATCGAGGACGACCAGGGCCGCACCTACGAGATGGAGCTGCAGCGCCGCTCCGGCCGGGGCGAAGGCCACCGCCCGCCGCCGCCCAATCTGGGGCCCTGGTGGTTCTGGGTCAAGCCGCCGTTTGGCTTTTTCTGGATGCTGGGCCTCATTGGGGTCGTCGTCGTCGTGGGCGTGTTCCCCATCATCCGGCGCCTGATGGGCCGGCTCGAGGCACTGCGCAAAGGCGTCAAGCAGTTTGGCGATGGCGACCTGTCGGTGCGCGTCGATGTGCGCGGCAATGACGAGGTCAGCGACCTGGCCGAGCAATTCAATGCCGCAGCCGCCCGCATCGAGGCGCTGGTGCAATCGCACAAATCGCTGCTGGCCAACTCCTCGCATGAGCTGCGCAGCCCGCTGACCCGCATCCGCATGGGCGTGGAGCTGATGGGCGAGAAGCCCTCGCCCACGTTCAAGCAGGAGATCCAGCGCAATATCGCCGAGCTGGACCAGCTGGTTGACGAAATTCTGCTGGCTAGCCGTCTCGGTGCGCGCGAGGCCGATGTGGGCACCGCCGAGATGATCGACATCATCGGTCTGTGCGCCGAAGAGTGCGCACGGGTGGAGGCCGACCTGGAAGTGGCCGACACGCATGGCGATGCGATCGAGGTGCGTGGCATTGCCAAGCTGCTGCGCCGCGCGGTGCGCAACCTGCTGGAAAACGCCCGCCGCTACTCCCAGGGCCCGATCACCTTGTTCCTGGACAAACAGGGCGCGTATGCGGAAATCCGCGTCGCCGACCGGGGGCCCGGCGTGCCGCCCGACCAGCGCGAGCGCATTTTTGAATCCTTCTACCGCATGCCCGGCGCCAGCGAGCGCCATGGCGGTGTGGGCCTGGGCCTGGCCCTCGTGCGCTCGATTGCCGAGCGCCATGAAGGCAGCGTGCATTGCGAAGGGCGTGAGGGCGGCGGCGCCGTCTTTGTGCTGCGCCTGCCGTTGGCACCGCTGGCACGCAGCACGCCTGCGCAAACCCTGCCGCCGGCCAGCGTCTAAGCCAGCTGTGAACGCATTGAAAAAGGGCCTCTTGCTTTGCAGCAGAGGCCCTTGTTGATGGCACGGTGGATGTCAGCGCTTAAAAAGCGACGCCGGAGCGCAGCGCAATATTCGCATAAGGCGTGCATTCGCCAGTGCGCACGACGGCCACGGCCTGACGGCTCAGCGCCTTGAACGCTTCATGCGGCACGCATTGCGGCGCGCTGGGCAGGCCATCGGCCTGGCGCTGCTGGTACCAGGCCGGCAGTTGCGGCCCGTCCAGGCACTCGTTGGCGACGACGGCCGCTTCCACCTGCAGCTCGCTCAGAATGGCCTGCAGCACCTGGTCCAGGCTGGGCACACCGCGCGCCACGGCCAGGTCCACCCGGCGCACGCCAGGGGGCACCGGCAGGCCGGCATCGCCAATGACCAACAGATCGCCATGGCCCATCGCGGCGATGATCTGCGACAACTCGATATTCAACAATGCGGCACGCTTCATACGGGGCTCCAGAGGCTGGCTTCGGTGCGGGTGGCGACCTCGGCATGGAAAGGAATGGAAGGCTGTGCGCCTGCGCGGGTCACGCAGATGCCCGCCGCACGGATGGCCCACTGCGTGGCGTCGTCCAGGCTGGCGCCAGCCGCCAGTTGCACGGTGAGTGCGCCCAGGAAGGTATCGCCAGCGGCCGTGGTGTCCACCGCCTGTACCTGGGGGGCGCGGTGCCAATGGGCGGCGGCTTCTGCGCTGCCCTGGGCCGGCTGGCCGCAGCAAACGGCGCCCTGGCTGCCCAAGGTCACCACCACCTGGCCCACGCCCTTGGCCTGCAGCCAGCGCGCGGCACGGGCGGCGCTTTCGGGGCTGTCCACCGGGCTGCCGCTGAGCTGGGCGGCTTCGCCTTCGTTGACCACCAGCACATCCACCATGGGCCACCAGGCATCGGGCAGCGGCTGCACCGGTGACGGGTTGAGCACAGTCTTGCAGCCCACGGCGCGCGCGCTGCGCAAGGCCTGGTCCACCTCCTGCAAAGGGGTCTCGAACTGCAGCACCACATAGTCGGCATCCTGCAGCAGCGGGCGCAGCACCGGCTCGGTCACCTGCAGCCGCAGGTTGGCACCGGGCACCACCACGATCTGGTTCTGGGCGCTGTCATCGACGCTGATGACGGCCACGCCGGTGGCATCGCGCGCACTGCGCTGCACATGCTGCACATCGATATGGTCGGCCACCAGACCAGCGAGCAATTGGTCGGCATAGGCGTCCTCGCCCACGCAGGACAGCAGGCTGACGGCCGCCCCCTGCCGCGCACAGCTGACGGCCTGGTTGCCACCCTTGCCGCCGGGCACCTGGCTGAGCGACTGGCCCAGCATGGTCTCGCCAGCGCGCGGCATATGCGGCACGCGCAGCACCAGGTCCATGTTCAAACTGCCCAGCACCACGATACGCGGCGCCTGGCTCAAGATAGGCACATTCACACTGTTTCTCCACTCACAATCGGCACGGCAGCCCGGGCCAGCGCCCGGCTGCTCTCGCGGGTGACCAGCGCCGGCACCAGCATCTGCGTGGCAGCGGCGGCCGGGCCGGCGCTGCGGCCGGCCTGGATGCGCTCCAGCAACCAGGCCAACGCCTGCTGGGCCATGGCCCGGGTCGGCTGGGCCACCGTGGTCAGCGCTGGCTGGGTATAGCTGGCCAGCTCGATATCGTCATAGCCCACCACGGCCACATCGCGCGGCACCTGCAGGCCCGCCTCATGCACGGCGCGCAGCGCGCCCATCGCCATCAGGTCGTTGCAGGCAAACACGGCCGTGGGCCGGTTGGCGCCGCCGTCGTGCAGCAGGCGCTGCATGGCCACATAGCCACCGTTGACGGTGAAATCACCATGCACCAGCAGATCGCTGGGCAGGCCCACCAGCTGCAGTGCCTGGCGCCAGCCCTGTACGCGCTGTTCGCTGGACTGCAGATCCTGCGGGCCAGCGACGCAGGCAATGCGCTTGCGGCCCAGGGCCATCAGGTGCTGGGTGGCCAGCATGCCGCCCTGCACATGGTCGGTCTGCACGCAGGGGCGCTCCAGGCCGGCAATGGCCCGGTCGATCAGCACCATCGGCAGCGCCGTCTGCACCAGGTGCTGGGACATCAGCGCATCATCGCTGGTGGAGGCCACGATCAGGCCATCGACCCGCTTTTGCGACAGCACATCCAGGTAGACCTGCTGGCGCCCGGCATCGTTGTCGGTATTGCACAGCAGCAGCGCATAGCCGGCCGCAAAGCAGGCGTCTTCGACCGCGCGTACCAGCTCGGCAAAATAGGGATTGGAGTTGTCCGGCACCAGCATGCCGATGGTGTGCGTGGCCTGGGTCTTGAGGCTGCGCGCCACGGCGCTGGGCACATAGCCCAGGGTCTGCACGGCTTCCAGCACACGCTCCTGCGTGGCCGGCAGCACCGAACGCGTCTTGTTCAGCACATGCGAGACCGTGGTGACGGACACGCCCGCCAGGCGCGCCACGTCCTTGATGCTGCTCATCACCACCGTCAGGCCCGGCGTGCGGCACGGCGCTGGCGCACCGTGTCGATGATCACGGCCACGACGATCACCGCGCCGGTGATGATGCGCTTGGCCGGCTCGCTGGCGCCGATCTGGGCCAGGCCCGCTTCCAGCACCGCGATGATCAGCACACCAAAGAAGGTGGCGATCACCGAGCCGCGCCCGCCCATCAGGCTGGTGCCACCGATCACGACGGCGGCAATCACTTGCAGCTCCATGCCGCTGCCGGCATTGGGGTCAGCGGCCTCTAGGCGGGCCGACTGCATCAGGCCTGCCAGGCCGGCGAGCAGGCCGGTCAGTGCAAACACCAGGATGCGGATGGGGCGCGGATCGATACCGGCCAGGCGCATGGCCTCTTCATTGGTGCCGATGCCGACCACATAGCGGCCGAACACGGTGCGGGTCAGCACAATCTGGCCCAGCGCCACCACCACGATGGCGATGACAAAAGCCGCCGAGACGCCCGCGGCAATGGGCGCCGCCAGGCCCGAGATCGCATCGCCCACATACTGGGTGCGCGAGTCGGTAACCAGGTAGGCCGCGCCACGCAGCGCTTCGAGCATGCCCAGCGACACAATGAAGGTGGGCAGGCGCCAGACCACCGAGATGGAGCCCAGCACCGCGCCGCACAGCAGGCCGCAGAGCAGGCCCAGCGCACCCGCAGCCCAGGGGTTGAGGCCCCAGACCAGTATCGCCTGGGCCGCCACTGCCGCCGACAGCGCCAGCACCGAACCCACCGACAGGTCAATGCCCGCCAGGATCAGCACAAAGGTCATGCCGACGGCCATCACCGCCAGCGCGGGGATCTCGTTGGCGATGGTGACAAAGGTCTCGGTGCTCCAGAAATACTCGCTGAGGAAACTGAACAGCGCGACCATCGCGGCGAGCACCAGAAACAGGCCCACATAGGTGCCCCAGGCCTGCATGCGGCCCGAAGACGCCTGCGAGGCGGCGCTGGCAGCCGCTGCAGCCGACGGCGTAGGCGCGCTGGCGCGCGCGGAAAGGGGGGTTGTCATGGCTTGGTCCTCTTGCCTGCTCTTTTATTCGGGGGTTGCAGCCTGTGCTGCGGCGTGGGCCGATGGGGCTTCATCCACATTGCCAAAAGCGGCGGCCAGCAACTGCTGATCGCTCCACTGGCCGCGCTCGAACACGGCCACCAGCTCGCCATCGTGCATCACGCCAATGCGGTCACACATGGCCATCAGCTCCCGCAGGTCGCTGGAGACCATCAGCACGGCCTTGCCGTCATCGCACATGCGGTCGATCTCGTGGTAGATGTCGGCGCGCGCGCCCACATCGACGCCGCGTGTAGGCTCATCGAGCAGCAGCACATCGCAGGGCTGGTGCAGCCAGCGGGCAAACACCACTTTTTGCTGGTTGCCACCGCTCAGCGTGGAGACGGCCTGCTCGGCGCTGCGCGAGCGGATGCGCAGACGCTCGACAAAATGGCGGGCCACTTCGCTCTCCTGCGCGCGCTGCAGCCAGCCGCCGCGTGCAATCTTGTGCATGCCCGCCAAGGTGGTGTTGGCGCGGATCGACTGGGACAGCAGCAGGCCTTGCGACTTGCGGTCTTCGGTCACCAGGCCGATACCGGCCCGGATCGCCTGCACGGGGCTGTTCCAGTTGGGCGCCACCGTCTGCGTGGGCGCGGGGCTGCCAGCGGCATGCAGGCTGATTTCGCCGTGCTCGGCGCGGTCTGCGCCAAACAGCAGGCGCACCAGCTCGGTACGGCCCGAGCCGACCAGGCCCGCCAGGCCCATGATCTCGCCCGCATAGAGCGACAGACTGACGCCGCGCACCTGCGCGCCGCGTTGCAGATTTTTGGCAGACAGGCGCAGTGCACCACGCGCGCGGCGCGGCCGGCCTTCGTTGTCCTGCACCGCATGGCCGACCATGCGCTCGACCAGCTCATGCTCCTGCACGCCCTGCATGGGCCGCACATCGACCAGGCGGCCATCGCGCAGCACGGCCACCTTGTCGGCGATGCGCTGCAGCTCTTCGAGCCGGTGCGACACATAGACCAGTGCCACACCGCGCTCCTTGAGCAGTGCAATCTGTGTGAACAGGTGCTCGGTTTCCTTGAGCGTGAGCATCGCGGTGGGCTCATCGAGCACCAGCACCCGCGTGCCCTCCTGCAGGTTGCGGGCGATCTCCACCATCTGCTGCTGGCCAATGCCCAGCTGCGAGACGGGGGTGTCCGGATCGATATGCTCCATGCCGATCTTGGCCAGCTGGGTGCGGGCCAGCGCCCGCATCGCCGCATGGTTCAGCCAGCCGAGCCTGTGGGGGAGCTGGCCGAGCAGCAGGTTCTCGGCCACCGTCAAGGTAGCCACCAGGCCCAGCTCCTGCATCACCATGCGCACGCCCAGGCGCTCGGCTTCGCGCCGCGACGCGGGGGCAAAGGGCTTGCCATCGAGCTGCATCTGCCCCTGCGATGGATCCACCAACCCGCACAGAATCTTGGACAAGGTGCTCTTGCCCGCGCCGTTTTCACCGGTCAGCGCCATCACTTCGCCCGCCTGCAGATCCAGGCTCACGCCCTCCAGCACCAGGGTGCCGGAGTAGGCCTTGCCGATCTGCTGCAAACGCACGCGTGGCGTGCCGGCGCCTTGCGCCTCAGTCGTAGCCATGGGGTGCGCCGTGATTACTTGCTGTCCTTGGTCACCAAGGCCACATCGGTCTTGACTTCAGCGGGCAGCTCGTTCTGCTTTTTCTTCTCGGCCAGCGCCTTGAGGGCGATCTCGATGCCGAACACAGCCTGCTTGGCAGCGTACTGGTCGGCGGTGGCCAGCACGCGGCCGTCCTTCAGCATGGGCTTGATGGCGGCGATATTGTCATAGCCCACGACCTGCACCTTGCCGGTGCGGCCGGCGGCCTTCACCGCTGCGACCACGCCCAGCGCCATGCTGTCGTTGCCTGCCATGATCGCCTTCAGATCAGGGTGCTCGCGCAGCATGCCGGCGGCCACCGTGTTGCCCTTGTCGATTTCCCACTGGCCCGACTGCAGGCTGACCACATTGGCGCCAGCGGCCTTCATCGCATCCTGGAAGCCCAGGGTGCGCTGCTGGGCGTTGAAGGTGGTCGAGACGCCTTCGACGATGCCCACCTTGTCACCGGCCTGCAGCTGCTTGCCCAGGAAATCGCCCACCAGCTTGGCGCCGGCACGGTTGTCCGGACCCACGAAAGGCACGTTCAGGTCCTTGCTCTTGAGCGCGTCGGCATCGAGCTTGTTGTCGATGTTGACGATCAGCACGCCCTTGTCTGCTGCATTTTTCAGCACCGACACCAGGGCCTTGGAGTCGGCCGGGGCGATCACGATGGCCTGCACGCGCTGGGCCACCATCTGCTCGACCATCTTGATCTGCGCGGCCGTGTCGGTCTCGTCCTTGATGCCATTGGCCACCAAGGTGTACTGGGCGGCATTGGCCTTCTGGTGCGCCTTGGCGCCGTCTTCCATCGTGCGGAAGAACTCGTTGGCCAGCGATTTCATCACCAGCGCCACCTTGGGCTTGTCAGCCGCAACGGCTTGGTGGGAAAAACCAGCCACGGTGGCCAAAGCCAGCGCAGCAGTCAGGGTACGGCGGGTAAAGCGCATGAGATAAGTCTCCGAAGGATTGTTGTGCATCGCGCGGTGCCATCCACAGCAGTAGCCGCGAGATGCCGCATGTTTGCATGGGCGCAAACGTTTGCGCCCCGGAGTTTACCCGAAGGTCAAACAAGATTTCACGAGTGGGTCATGCCGGGCAAATGCTTCGGCGGCACCCGCTTGGGCAACCCGCTACGGCTGCCTGCAGGCGGCCTTTCAGCGGCTCAGCCCTGGTGCGGATGGCGCCAGACCATGGCCGCCAGAATCACGATCCCCAACACCAGTGCAGCGCCTGCGGCCGCCAGGCCATAGGCAAAGCCCTGCTGGGTGCTGGCGCTGTGGGCCAGCATCCAGGCGACCATCGGCGGGCCTACGATCTGGCCCAAGCCGTAGGCCGCCGTCAGCAGACCCGGAAAGCTGCTGAGCGCGCTCGGCCAGATGCGGCGCGCCTCTTGCAGCGCAAAAAAGGTCAGTGCCGTAAACGGCAGGCCCAGCAGCAGGCTGCCCAGCGAAAAGCCCAGCGGCGTCGGCCACAGCGCACTGATGGCAATGGACACCGCCTGGATGCCGTAGCCGGCCATCAGCAGACGGCGCCGGTCCCAGCGGGTAGGCAAATGGGTCGAGAGATAGGCGCCCAGTGCCACGCCGCCACCGAACATGGGCCAGAACAGGTCGGGCCAGACCGAATCGGCGGGCAGCGCGCCGCGCGCAATCACCGGCAGGTAGGTGGCGGTGACGATATAGCCCAGGCCGGCCAGACTGTAGGCCAGGGTCAGCAGCAGCCGGTCGACCGGGCCCTCGGGTGCGGCTGCCACAGCGGCGCCGGTCTGCGTATGGGCAGGCGGTGGCGCCAGCGGGCCGCGCACCACCGTCATCACCATCAGCCAGAAGACCAGCGCCAGCAGCGCAAACGCCAGCCAGGCGCTGACGGCATGCCAGCCGGCTGCCACCATGGCGCTGGTGGCCAGGCCGGTCAGCGCAATGCCGATGCCCGGGCCGCAAAACAGCAGGCCGCCCATCTGCGGCCGCCCCAGATGCGCCAGCTGCGACATGCACCACAGGGTGATATTGAGGAACACCACGGCGCTGGCCACGCCCGAGACAAAGCGCAGGCTGGCCCAGGCGCCGGGCCAGTTCAGTGCCATCGCCGCCGTCAGCACGGCGGTGATGAACAGCCACCAGTGCACCATGCGCGAGGGGTGCAGCCGCTGCATCAGGCCCTGGGCTACCCAGGGCAGCACCATGCACAGCAGCGAGCCGACAAAGTAGCCCAGGTAGTTGCTCATCGCCAGCCAGCTGCCCTGCGCCAGGTCAATGCTGCCGTCATGCAGCATCATCGGCATCAACGGGGTGAACGCGAAGCGCCCCACGCCCATGGCCGAAGCCAGCGCCACCATGCCGGCCACGGCCACCAGCCATGGGCGCTGGTTCCAGGGCAGCGCAGCGCTGGACGAGGAAGGGGAAACCGAAGAGCTGACCGAGGGTGGCATGGTGCGGACCTGTCGTTTATGTATCTTTTTTGGAGATGCCATGTTAAATTAACATCTTCAAAAAAGATAGATACAAACGTGTTGGATCTCGCCACCCTTGCCATCTTTCAGCAGGTCATTGCCAGCGGCAGCATCACCCGTGCTGCGCAGCAGCTGGGCCGCGCCCAGTCCAATATCACCACCCGCATCCAGCAGCTGGAGGAGTCGCTGGGCGTTGCGCTTTTTGTACGCGAAGCCCGGCGCATGGTGCTGACACCCGAGGGACAGCAGCTGCAGCGCTATGCCGACCAGTTGCTGACCCTGGCCGAAGAGGCCACGCAGAGCCTGCGCGGCAAGCACCCCAGCGGCCGGCTGCGCCTGGGCTCGATGGAGAGCACGGCCGCCGCGCGCCTGCCGCTGCCACTGGCCACGTTCCACCGCACGCACCCGCAGGTGCAGCTGGAGCTGACCACGGCCGCGTCGCTGCAGCTGATGGAGCAGGTGCTGGACCACCAGCTCGATGCCGCCCTGGTGGCCTGGCCGCCGCCGGATGTGGATGCGCCGCTGCCGCTGGACCTGGTGCCGCTCTACGAAGAATCGCTGCAGCTGCTGCGCCCCGCCCAGACCCTGGAGGGAGAGCTGCCCCGCACCCTGGCCGGTTTCAGCGATGGCTGCACCTACCGCCGCATTGGCGAGCAATGGATGGCGCAGGCCCACGGCCCGGTTCCCACGCGGGTGTTGCAGTTGTCGTCCTACCACGCGATCATCGCAGCCGTGGCCGCAGGCAGTGCGGTGGCCGTCGTGCCACAGACCGTGCTCGACTTGCAACGCCACCCGCTGCCTGTGCACAGCCAGCCGCTGGGCAGCTGCACCACGATGTTTGTCACCCGCCAGGGCTATGCCACGCCGGCGGTGCAGCAATTGCTGGCGGTCCTGCAGACGGCCGCACCCACCTCTTTAACAGCAGCGATGGAGACCGTATGACCCGCGATGTAATGCAAGAACTGGACCTGCAGCTGCCTGTGGTGCAAGGCCCGATGACCGGCTCGGACAGCCCGGCGCTGGCCGCTGCCGTCAGTGCGGGCGGCGGCCTGGGCTCGCTGGGCTGCGGCATGCGCTCGCCCCAGGCGATGGCCGAGGCCGCTGCCGCAGTGCGCGCGCAGACCGGCCGGCCCTTTGCGATGAACCTGTTTGTGCAGGCCACCCCCGCACCCGATGCTGCCACCGTGCAGCAGGCCCTGCAGCGCCTGGCCCCGCTGTATGCCCGTTTTGGCGCGGAGCCGGCCGTACCCAGCCAGTGGTGCGAAGATTTTACGCAGCAGCTC
This sequence comes from Comamonas sp. B21-038, assembly GCF_022387135.1. GTDB lineage: Bacteria > Pseudomonadota > Gammaproteobacteria > Burkholderiales > Burkholderiaceae_C > Comamonas > Comamonas sediminis. The sequence continues at coordinate 4,655,488 of NZ_CP092462.1, read as the reverse complement.
GATGCACTGGCCGCCTGCCGCCCGGCAGTGGCCAGCTTTACCTTCGGCATCCTCAACGCCGCCCAGGTGCAACGCCTGCAGGCGGCCGGCAGCCAGGTCTGGGGCACGGCCACCACGGTGGCCGAGGCACTCGCCTGGCAGGCGGTGGGGGCCGATGCGGTCATCGCCAGCGGCAGCGAGGCCGGTGGCCACCGAGGCACCTTCCTGGCGGACTATGCCTCGTCAATGGTCTCCACCTTGCCGCTGGTGCGCGACTGCGTGCGGCAGCTGCAGGTACCGGTGATTGCGGCCGGCGGCATCATGGATGGCGCCGGCATCGCCGCCGCACAGGCGCTGGGAGCGCAGGCGGTGCAGATGGGCACGGCCTTTCTGGTCTGCCCCGAATCGGCCATCAACGCGGCCTACCGCGCTGCGCTGGCCGCTGCCCAGGCCACCGACACCGTCACCACCCGCACGATCTCGGGCCGCCCTGCGCGCGGCATCCGCAATGCGATGATCGATGCGCTCGAAGCCGATGAGGCCGCCATTCCGCCCTACCCGGTGCAAAACGCGCTGACCGGCGCACTGCGCAAGCTCGCCGGTGCGGCGGGCGATGCGCAGTACCTGTCGCTGTGGGCCGGCCAGGGCGTGGCCCAGGCCAGAGCCCTGCCCGCCGCCCAACTATTGCACCAGCTCAAGCAAGAGTGGCAGGCAGCGGGCGCACAATAGCAGCCAATGCCCGGCAGCCTGGTCCGGGCCAGCAAAGACTGCCTGCCGTGAACACTGTTGCACCCTCTGCCCCTGCGCAAGCCTCCCGCCCCGTCATCCTGTCCATCCAATCGCATGTGGCCTGGGGCTATGTCGGCAACTCGGCGGCGGTGTTTGCGCTGCAGCGCCTGGGCTTTGATGTGCTGCAGGTGCATACGGTCCTGTTCAGCAACCATACGGGCTACGGGCAGTTCCGGGGCCAGATCCTGAGCGCCGAACATATCCGCGACATCCTCGCGGGCCTGCGCGAGCGCGGCGCGCTGCAGAAAGTGGGCGCCGTGCTCTCGGGCTACCTGGGCAACGCCGATACCGGCGCCGCCATTCTCGATGCCGTCAATGACATCCGCCAGGCCAATCCGCAGCTGCGCTACCTCTGCGACCCGGTGATGGGCGATGTGGGCCGGGGGCTCTTCGTCAACCCGGCGATCCCCGATTTTCTGCGCGACCAGGCCATCCCGTTCGCCAACATCATCACGCCCAACCAGTTCGAGTTCGAGCTGCTGAGCGGCACCAAGCTGGCCAGCACCGAAGAGGCTGTAGCCGTCGCGCGCCAGATGCGTGGGCGCGGGCCGGACACCATCGTCATCACCAGCCTGGCCACGCCCGACATCGCCGCCGGCCAGCTGGGCACACTGGCCGTCAATGGGCAAGGCGCCTGGCTGGTGACCACGCCGCGTATCGACCTGCACCCCTTGCCCAATGGCATGGGCGATGTGTTTGCTGCCACCTTGCTGGGCCGGCTGGTGGATGGCCGCGCGTTGCCAGAGGCGCTGGAGCTGGCCACCGCTACCTTGTATTCGCTGGTCCAGGGCACGCAGGCGGGCTCCCGTGATCTGCCGCTGGTGGCAGCGCAGGCCCAGCTGATCGAGCCGGCAGCGCGCTTTGCGGCCCGCCAGGTGGCCTGAGGCAACCCAAGTCGCTTATGGTTTCTGCTGCAAAGCCAGCAGTGCGCGCTCACGTCCGATCAGCGCACCCAGCAGCAGCACCAGCAGATAGACGTAGAACAGATGCCCGCTGTTGTGGGCAAAAAAGACCTGGGTCAGGCCAAAGCCGATGTAGCACATCGGAACCAGAATGCCGAGCATGCGCAGGTAGAGGATCTGGCGGTCCATGGGCGTGCCCGGGCATTGCGCCATGCGCTTGCGGGTGGGCCAGAAGATCAGCAGCGGCACGGCATAAAAGGCCAGCAGCAAGGCCACTCCCACCAGGCCGCGCTTGGCAAACATGTCGAGCAGCTCGTTGTGCGCATGGTCATACGGCAGCACCGAGGCGCTGGCCTCGCCCGCTTCCACGCGGCGGGCTTTCTCTGCGATATAGCCTTGTAGGCCCCAGCCGGTCAGCGGCCTGTCCAGCCCCATGTGCCAGGCCAGGTGCCAGTGGGCCAGCCGCTGGCCGACCGAGGTTTCGGCCGCATGGCGGTCCTGCACCTCGTAGCTCTGCACCTCGTGCACGGCAGTGTGGTAGCGCTGGGCCATTTCATCGCCCTTGAGCAAGACCAGCCCGCCAATGCCCAGCACGGCCGCCAGCAGGCCCAGCCCCACCGGTTTGCGCAGGCCGCAGCGCCACAGCAGCGCCGCGCCTATCAGCAGAATAAAGGGCAGCACGATCCAGCTGCCGCGCGTATCCGACAGGATGACGGCCAGCAGGCCGAACAGGCTGCAGACCAGACCCAGCGCGCGCTGCCAGGCCGCCAATGAGCGCCATAGCAGCAGCACCCCAAAGCAGCAGGCCAGCGCCAGCACCAGCGCAATGCCGCTGAACTGGATCGCATTGGTAAAGCCGTTGGCACGGTGGGCATCGGTCCAGCCCGTCTGGTAGACGGCGACCAGGCCCGCGCCCAGGGCACCCGCCAGCATGCCCCAGCCCAGCGGGCGCACCCGGGGCGCAAAGGTCTGCAAAAAACCCAGGCCGGTGATGGCCAGTGCGTATTTGACGAACTGGTCGCTGCGCGAGCGCACATGCCAGTCATCGAAGCTCATGGTCCACATGACGGCCATGACGGCGAGCATCAGCGCCCAGGCCAGCGCGCGGCGGTCCCAGCTGCGGCCCCACCATTGGCGCACAAAAACCAGGCTGGCCAGCGCCAGCACTGCAGCGCCAAAGGAGTAGCCAGAGGGCAAGGTCAGTGCCACACCGGGCACCAGAAACGCCGCCAGCTGGCTGGCGCGTGCTGCGGCCGAGGGTGCAGCGGACGGCGCCGCAGCAGGGCTCATCGGCGCACGTCTCCGCTCAGGTAAGGGCGGTCATAGGCCAGTGCCACATAGCGGAAGAAGCTCTCCAGTGCGACGAACACGCAATACAGGAAGCCCGCGCCCCCGCACAGAAAGCCGAAATGAAAGAAGTAAAGACGCACAAACATCGCCACCGACGAGGCCATACCGCGCAGAATGCCGCCACGCACGCCTTCTTCGGCCCGCTTGGCGGCCCCCAGCATCGCGTACTGGGTGAGCTTTTCCAGGCTGGAATGCACGGTGCTGCGCGAATGGTGCAGCAGCGGTGTGCGCATCAGGTGGCGCGTCACATTGGCGCGGCTCAGTTGCGCCTCTTCATGCACCACGCCGGTGTACTCGCGCAGCAGGCCACGCCAGAACAGGCGCTCGACCTTGGCGGTGGAGCGCAGGTATTTCAGTTCCTTGCCAAAAGCGACCATGCGCCAGCGCACCATCCAGATGGCTTCCTCTCCCGACTGGACGATGGCCTCCAGCTCCTCGCGGAACGCGGGAGAGATGGTCTCATCGGCATCGAGGAAGAACACATAGTCCCCCTTGGCGTGGGCGAGCAGCCGGTTGCGCTGCAACGCAAAGCCCTGCCAGTCTTCGTAGCGAAACACCTGGGCACCAAGGCTACAGGCAATGGCGGTGGTACGGTCCACACTGCCACTGTCCACCACCACAACCTGGTCGGCAAACGAGGCACTGCGCAAGCAGGCCTCGATATTGTCTTCTTCGTTGAGCGTGAGGATGCCAATGGTCAGCGTCAGCCTGCGCGAAGCTGCAGCGCCGCCCAATGGGGAATCAGTCACTCAATGGCCACCGTGGAAGGTTTCGCCCGCCTTGAGCCGGTACACGGTACCGCAGTACGGGCATTTGGCCTCACCGCTGTGGCCGACATCCAGAAAAACGCGGGGATGGCCGCTCCACAATTTCATGTCTGCCTTGGGATTGGGGCAAAACACGCCACCTTGGGCGTTCAGGTCTTTGGCCAGCAACTCAACAACTGCCTGCGTCATGGTTTTCAACTTTCCTGCGCCGGCCCCGCACCCCTGTCGCGGACCGGCTTTCGATGATTCTGTAGGCACGGGCAATGGTGGGGACCAGCCCCAACGGGCTCCCGTGCTGGGCAGTGATTTTACGTGGACGGCGCCCGACTTGGCAGAAGATGCACATTGCGCACCTCAGATTTGACCGCCAAACCCGCCTAAAAGGGTGCCGCAGACGGGCGGCAGGTCGCCGTTGTTACAAGTGGGGCCGGCTCAAGGCTGCGGATGGGCGGGTGCAGCAGCGGCTTCGGCTGCATCAGCCGGGCGCTGCAGGGTCCATTTCTGCAGGCGCCCGTGCACAAACTCGCAGGTCACCGATGAGTCCGTGTTGTCGCGCCACACAAACACCTCGGGCTGCTCCAGGTCCTTGGACTGGCGCAGGCCCAAAGAGCGCGTCATGGCCACCACATGGACCAGCGGCACATTGGGTTTGAGCTTGGCATTGAGCATCACCGCACTGGCGACATAGCCCAAAGGCCGCTCGGAGGCCCGCTTCATGATGGTCATCAGACGGGTGAAGTGCAGCATCAGCCACAGCACGATGCCGCCGCTGACGGCCAGCACGCCCATCCATTTGTAATTTTGGTAAGCAGCCCCCAGCAGCACCAGCAAGCCGATGGGGATCAGTATGTTTCTCCAGTTCATCGCGCTATTGTCCACTGCCTCCGGAGTTGCCGTTGTCGCCAGGGGCCAATTGGGCCGTCCCCCGCCCTGCGTTGCGCACATACGCTGTAACGATATTGGCCGGTTGCCCACTGGTTGGACTTCGCTTAGAGTGGCACCATCGGGCTATGGATTAACTATCAAAAGGCATTTAACGATGAATTTTGACACTTATCTGAGCGCGTCCCACCAGAGCTTCTGGCTGCTGGTGGTTACCGTCGTGCCTGCGCTGAGCCCGATCGGCATTTCGGTCTTCTTTCTGGCCTTGACCGAAGGCGCCAGCAAGGAATTGCGGCAAAGCATGGCCACCCGCATCGCCCTGCAGACCAGCGTGCTGATGGTCTTTTTCATGCTCTTTGGCGCCATCATCCTGAACCTGTTTTCCCTGTCCATCGACGTGGTGCGGCTGGGCGGTGGCCTGTTGCTGGCGGTGATCGGCTGGAACATGATCAACGCCAAGCCCAATGAGGAGTTGCAAGAAAAGCCCACCCAGTCCTTGTCGCCGGAATCCGCCCGTCTGCTCACCTTCTACCCACTGACCTTCCCGCTGTCATTTGGTCCGGGCACGCTGGCAGCGACCATCACGGTCAGCGTGGCAGTTCTGGACAGCGAGTCCAACGCCGTCGTCGCTGCCAACCTGCTCGGTGCCGTCGCCGGATGCCTGGTTGCAGGCAGCACGGTACTCATCTGCTACCGCTATGCAGACCGGATACTCAAACCGCTGGGCAAGAGCGGCGTCATGGTCTTCCTGAACTTCTCGGCCTTCATCCTCATGTGCCTGGGCATCCAGGTGGCCTGGGGCGGGCTGCGCAACCTGCTCACCGAGGTGCTGCGCCGTGGCGTTGCCTGAGACCTACGAACACTTGCACAGATACCGGATCCCTTCACACAACAGCGCTTTAATTTTGATAGCATTTGAGCTTGCCCGGTATCCAGCCCTGGCCGTCAGCCCCTGAGTCCAACGCCCTGCCATGCCTGCGAGCGAGCCCGCCGGCCTGCAGGGCGCGAACCCCAACACCATGACCCATTGCACATCTTCCCCTTTGTGGCGCAACGGCCTGGCGCTTGCGCTGGCTGCCCTGCTGGCAGCGCCCGCCATGGCCCAGGCGCCGCTGGTACAGACGGCCAACCCGCTCGCGGCGGAGGCTGCCGTGCCGGCGCCCACGGCGCCACCCCTGTCACCATCAGCGCCAGCAACGCCGGGAACGCCTGCTGCTGCCAGCCAACCCGCAGCGGCGGCCGAGGCCCCGCCCCCCTCCCCCGACGCGCAGCAGGCCTATATGGCTGCGCGCGACAAGCTGGTGCAGATCCGCACCCTGCGCCGCCAGACCAATACGCAAAGCAGCACCGGTTCGGGCTTTTTTGTCTCCGAGGATGGGTTGCTGATCACCAACTACCACGTGGTCAGCCAGCTCGCGCTGGAGCCCGAACGCCACCGCGCGGTGCTGGTCTCGGTCAGCGGCCAGGAGGCGCCGGTGCAGTTGCTCGCGATCGATGTGCTGCATGACCTGGCCTTGCTGCGCGTCACCCCGCCGCCAGCCAGCGAAGCGGCCCCAGCGCCCCGCTACAGTGCGCTGCCACTGCGCCCCAGCAGCCGGCCGCTGAGCGGCGGCGAGCGTATCTTCTCGCTGGGCAACCCGCTGGACGTGGGCTTTGCGATCACCGAGGGCACCTACAACGGTCTGGTGCAGCGCAGCTTCTACCCGCGCATCTTCTTTGGCGGCACCCTGAACCCGGGCATGAGCGGTGGCCCGGCCATCGACACCCAGGGCCGGGTGGTCGGTGTCAACGTGGCCAAGCAGCTGGGCGCAGAGCAACTGAGCTTTCTGGTGCCGGTGGAGTTTGTCGAGCAGCTGCTCGCGCAGGGCCGCGAGGCTGCCCCGGTCAAGGGCGCCATGCATGCCGAAGTCACACGCCAGCTGATGGCCCACCAGAAGGACCTGGTCGACCGGGTGCTGAGCGGCAGCAGCCGCAGCGAGCGCTATGGCCCCTACCGCGTGCCCGTGCCATCCGAAACCCTGGCCCGCTGCTGGGGCGACGGCCGTGAGCGGCGCAGCGAATCCTTGTTCGATTTTGAGCGCAGCCAATGCCGCATCGACAGCGAAGTCTTCACCGGTGACGGCGATGTCGGCGGCCTGGGCATGCGCTACGAGGCCTACGACGCCCCGCGCCTGAGCCCCTGGCAGTTTGCCCATACCTATGGCAGCAGCTTTGCCAATGAACCGATGCGCAAGCGCGGCAACCGCGTGCGCACCGGCTATGAATGCCGCGAGGATTTTGTCGCGGGTGACGCCAAGCTGCCGCTGCGCGCCGTCGTCTGCATGGCCGCCTACCGCAAGTTCAGTGGCCTGTATGACCTGACCGTGCTGGCCGTCTCGGTGGACCAGCCGCGCCAAGGCGTGCTTGGCCGCCTCAACGTCAGTGCCGTGAGTTTTGACAATGCCCAGCGCCTGGCCCGCCAGTACCTGCAAGGCTTCTCCAGCGAGGCCGCCCAATGAGCCAGCACGATTACCCTGAATTGACCGATATCGCTCCCGAACACGAAAACACCAGCACCCAGGCGCCTGCCGCTGCGCAAGCGCCTGAAGGCGCGGTACTGGAGCTGGTCGAACGCGGCCACCGCCTCGCGATGGCCTTGCCGGTGTTTGCCTGGCCCTGCACCATCGGCCGCGCCGCCACCAATGACCTGGTGCTGACCGACCCCAGTATCGGCCCCAGCCATGTGCGCCTGCACCGCAACGAAGCGGGCCACCCGGATGCGGGCCCCCCTAATGCGGGCCAATACGAAGTCGAGGTGCTCGACAGCACCAACGGCGTCTGGCATGGCAGGCGCCACTACGGCGCTGGCGAGCGCTTTGTCTGGCAGCCCGGCCAGCGGCTCACCCTGGGCCGGGGCGTGCAGCTGAACCTGCGCAGCACCGCCCAGCCCTTGCCCGCCACCCAGCGCTGGCGCCCGTTCTCGCGCGCCCAGGGCCTGCTGACGGCCATGGCTCTGGTGCTGCTCGTGCTGCTGTCGGCCTGGACCACCTGGCTGGGCGCCACCGAAACCGGTGCGCTGGCCCGCCAGCTGCCCGCCATCCTGCTGTGGATGCTGGGCGGCCTGCTGGTCTGGACCCTGGGCTGGTCGATGATGGGCAAGCTGTTCACCGGGGTGACCGGTTTCTGGCGCCATGTCTGCATTGCCTCGGTCGGCATGGTTGCCATGGCCTTGCTCGATGTGCTGCTGTCGGTGACGGGCTTTGCCATGTCCTGGCCGCTGCTCAGCCGCTTTGCCAGCCTCGCGTCCTTCACGTTGATGGCCGTGGTCATCTGGTTCCACCTGCGTGCAGCCACCTTGGTGTCGGCCCGTACCTTGGCGCTGGCTGTTGGCGGCTTGCTGGTGCTGGGCATCGGCGCCAAGCTGGGCCTGCAGTGGCAGACGCAAAAGCGCCTGGGTGACAACCTCTACATGTCCACCATGCTGCCGCCTGAATGGCGCTTGGCCCCTACCACCTCGGTGGACCAGTTCATGCAGGGCACCGACAGCATGCGCGAGCAGCTGCAAAACCGCAGCCAGCTGGAAAAGGACGACGACGAGGAAGGCGACGACAGCGGTCTCGATTGAGCCGCGATGCGTGGGGCAAGCCGCTGCCCCATGACTGACAAACCGGCGGCGGCCCGCTAGCATCGAGGGACTCGACCTGATTCCCGAAGGACCAAGATGCAGTACCGCCAGCTGGGCGCCAGCCCCCTCCAAGTCTCCGCCCTCTGCCTGGGCACGATGATGTTCGCCGACCAGACCGACCTCCAGGAGGCGGCTGCCATCGTCGCCGATGCGCGCGCCCAGGGCGTCAACTTCATCGACACCGCCGACATCTACAGCAAGGGCGAGTCCGAGCGCATGGTGGGCCAGCTGCTGCAGGGCCAGCGCGATGACTGGGTGCTGGCCACCAAGCTCGGCAACCCCATGGGCAGCCAGCCCAACCAAGGCTACTACTCACGCGCCTGGATGCTGCGCGAGGTCGAGGCCAGCCTGCGCCGCCTGCAGACCGACCGCATCGACATTCTCTACCTGCACCGCGACCGCGCCGGCCTGCAGCTGCACGAGCCGCTGTATGCGCTCAAGCACCTGATCGACAGCGGCAAGATTCTGTACTGGGGCCTGTCCAATTTTCGCGGCTGGCGCATTGTCGAGGCCGTCTACACGGCCCGCGAGATCGGCCTGCCGCCGCCCGTCGTCTGCCAGCCCTATTACAACCTGCTCAACCGCATGCCCGAGACCGACATTCTGCCCGCCTGCGCGCAGTTCGGCATCGGCGTCGTGCCCTTCAGCCCGATTGCGCGGGGCGTGCTCAGCGGCAAGTACCAGCCAGGCATGGAGCCGCCCAAGGACAGCCGCGCCGGCCGCCAGGATGCCCGCATTCTGCAGACCGAGTTCCGCCCTGAATCCCTCGTGATCGCCCAGCAGGTGCAGCAGCACGCCGAGCGCCAAGGCATCAGCGCTGCGCAGTTTGCCACCGCCTGGGTGCTGGCCCACAACGCCATCAGCGCGGTCATCGCGGGCCCGCGCACCTTGAAGCAATGGCAGGACTACCAGCCCGCGCTGAAATACCAGATCACCGTGGAAGACGAGCGCCTGGTCAACGGCCTGGTCAGCCCCGGCCATCCATCAACGCCCGGGTACAACGATCCGGCGCATCTGTGGCCGCAGGGGCGCTTGGTTTAAGCCAGCTCAGTCCAACCCACGCACCAGCGAGATCGCCTCATCCACCCGGTCCACCGCGTGGATGGTGATGCCCTCGATCGGCTTTTTGGGTGCATTGGCCTTGGGGACGACGGCGACGGTAAAGCCCAGCTTGGCAGCTTCCTTCAGGCGCTCCTGCCCGCGCGGGGCCGGGCGCACTTCACCGGCCAGGCCCACTTCGCCAAACGTGATGAAGCCCTTGGGCAGCGCCTTGCCGCGCAGGCTGCTGGTGATGGACAGCATGACGGCCAGGTCGGCCGCAGGCTCGCCAATGCGCACGCCGCCCACGGCGTTGACGAAGACGTCCTGGTCCGCGCAGGCCACGCCGGCATGGCGGTTGAGCACGGCCAGCAGCATGGCCAGGCGGTCGCGGTCCAGGCCCACCGACAGGCGGCGCGGGCTGGGGCCGCCGCTGTCGACCAGCGCCTGGATCTCGACCAGCAGCGGGCGGGAGCCTTCCAGGGTCACCAGCACGCAGCTGCCGGGCACCGGCTCGCTGTGCTGGCTCAAAAAGATGGCGCTGGGGTTGCTCACCCCCTTGAGGCCTTTTTCGGTCATCGCGAACACGCCGATCTCGTTGACGGCACCAAAGCGGTTCTTGATGGCGCGCACCAAGCGGAAACTGCTGTGCGTATCGCCCTCAAAGTACAGGACGGTATCGACCATGTGCTCCAGCACGCGCGGGCCGGCCAGTGCGCCTTCCTTGGTCACATGGCCCACCAGCACCACCGCAATGCCGGTGCTCTTGGCCATGCGGGTCAGGTGCGCCGCGCATTCGCGCACCTGGGCCACCGAGCCGGGGGCCGAGCTGAGCTGGTCCGAGTACATGGTCTGGATCGAATCGATGATGACGATGGCCGGCTGCGTGCTCTCGCAGGTGGCCAGGATCTTCTCCAGCTGGATTTCGCTCAGCACATCGACCTGGCTGTTGTCCAGCCCCAGTCTGCGTGAGCGCAGCGCCACCTGGGCACCGCTCTCTTCACCGGTCACATAGAGTGCTGGCAGGCCCTGGCGCTGCAGCGCATCGACCGCCTGCAGCAGCAAGGTCGACTTGCCAATGCCCGGGTCGCCACCAATCAGCACCACACCGCCTTCGACAATACCGCCGCCCAGCACCCGGTCCAGCTCGGCAATGCCGCTGGGGGTGCGGGCGACTTCGGTGGCTTCGATGGCCGCCAGCGGCGTGACGGCCTGGGCCTGGCCGGCATAGCCGGTGCGGCCGGTCTGGCTCAGGCGGTTCTTGCCGCCCCCCGCCGATTCGGTGGCGCTCTCCACCAAGGTGTTCCAGGCATTGCAGGAGGGGCACTTGCCCAACCAGCGCGGGCTGGTGCCGCCGCATTCGCTGCAGATGTAAACGGATTTCTCTTTGGCCATGGCGAGGATGTTTCGGTACAGACACCCATGGTAACGGCGAGCGCAGCGCGGCGCCGGCAAATCGTTTAGCATCCCCAGGCGATACGGCATACGCCATGCACCGGCGTACAGCCCCTGCCCCATCACCCCATCCAGCACCGCATCCAAGGAGACCCATGAGCCAAGACCTGACCCTGTACTACGCCCCCGGCACCTGCGCCCAGGCCGTGCTGATTGCCTTGCACGAGGCGGGCGCCGCCTTCCAGGCCCAGCGCCTGAACATGGCCGAAGGCGCGCAGCGCACACCCGCCTACCTGGCCATCAATCCCAAGGGCCGCGTTCCCGCGCTGGTCACCCCGCAAGGCGTGCTGACCGAGACGGCTGCACTGCTGCTGTATGTGGCACAAACCCACCCTGACAAACAACTGGCGCCGCTGAGCGACCCGTTCCAACTCGCCCGTCTGCAGGAGTTCAACAGCTACCTGGCCTCGACCGTGCACATCAGCCATGCCCACCGCCCACGCGCAGCACGCTGGGCCGATGACGAAGCCGCACAAAAGGCCATGCAGGCCAAGGTGCCGCACAACATGCGCGATGCCTTTGCACTGATCGAGCGGCACTACCTGGGCGACAAGACCTGGGTGATGGGCGAGCAGTACACGGTGGCCGATGGCTACCTGTTCACGATGGCCGGCTGGCTCAAGAGCGACAGCGTCGATATCAACGAGTTCCCGCGCGTGGCCGCGCACTACGCCCGCGTGGCGGCACGGCCTGCGGTGCAGGCGGCGCTGGCGCAGGCCTAAAGCTCGCTCACATCCTAGGGCTGGTATTCGGCCGGATCGAGGTGCTCGACCGGCGGCAGTGGCGGCTGCGACACGCCCGCCACCGGCTCCCAGCCTGAGCCATTCCAGTCATGCATGGCCGCTTCGCGCTGGTAAAAGCGGGCCAGCAACTGGGCACCGGCGGTACTGCAGGCCTGGCCGGCAATGCCGGCGCTGTACACCGCCTCATACGCAAGCGGGTGCGGTATCTTGCCAACCACCTGCACCTCGGCGGAGCGGGGCAGTTCGCTGCGCAGCAGCAGGCCCAGCTCCGCATCTCCCCGGGCCACCAGCTGCGCCACCTGGGGGCCAAACACCTTGATGCTCTTGGGCAGAACCTTGGCGCTCAGATCCAGTTCGCGAAACAGCTTTTGCTCGATAAAGTCGCTGCCATCGGCCGAGGGGTAGGCGATGCTGCGGGCCGCCTCCAGCATCTGCTTGGCATCTTCGGTGTCCTTGAGCACCGGCAGCGGACGGCCGGCCTGCACGATGGCGATCAGCGGCGAGCGCACCACATCGTAGAGACGCCCCGGGCGCACCAGGCCATGCGCCTGCAACAGCTGCAACACAGGGCGCGGCGCCAGCACCAGATCGACACAGCGCGCCTGCTGCAGGTACGGGGTCAGCTCCTGCACCACCACATGCGGCGCGCCATAGCCGGGCTCGGCACGGATCTGCGTAGGGATCATCAGCTGGCCGGCCAGTGCCCGGTGCACGGGTACAAAGCCTTCGGTCATCAGCAGCTGCACCGGCAGGCTGGCCTGGGCCAGGCTGGGTTCGGCCTCCTGCTGCGGCGGCTCGGAGGCACAGCCCGCCAGCACCGCAGCGGCACAGCTGAGCAAGAAGGAGCGGCGAAGAGGCATCAGGCGCATGCCGGCATTATCAGACAGCCGCGCCAACCCTCACCACCGGCCCCTTAATTCACCACATTCAACAGGCGCCAGTCGATGTAGTTGTCCGCGCGGGTAGGGATGCTGACCTTCTTGCTGGCCGCCCAGGGGGTGATCAGGTTGAACAGCGGGATATGCGAGATGGCCTTGTGCTCGTTGAGCAGCACCTTCTCGATCAGCTGGTTGCGCAGCTTCAGATCGGTCTCGGTCTTGACGCGCTCGATCATCGCATCCTGCTGCGGGTCGGAGAAGCGGCCCAGGTTGAAGTTGCCATCGCCGCTGCCGCCCGGCGAGCGCAACAGCGCCTGCAGGCTGTAGTAGGCATCAAAGGTGGGCACCGACCAGCCCAGCAGGTACACGCTGGCTTCGTAGCGCTGGATCATCGGGAAGTAGGTGGCAAACGGGTAGGTGCGCAGCTTGGCCTTGATGCCCACCTTGGCCCACTGGGCGCTGATGGCCTGGCAAAGCTGCTCATCACTGGGGTAACGGCCTGCAGGGCAGGAGAACTCGAACTCAAACCCATCCGGGTAGCCCGCCTGGGCCAGCAGCTTCTTCGCGCCCTCGGCATCGAAGGCGAGGCGCTTGTCGGCCTGCTTGGTCCAGCCATTCACATGGTGGGCAATCAAGGTGCCGGTGGGTTGGGCCAGGCCGCGCATCACCACGCGCTGGATGGTGCCCATGTCGATGGACTGGTACAGCGCCTGGCGCACGCGCACATCCTTGAACGGGTTCTTGCCCTTGACGCTGGACTGCGGAAGTTCGTCGCGGAACTGGTCCATCCCCAGGAACAGGGTGCGGTCAGCCGCGGACTCCAGCACCTGCAGGTTGGGCGCCTGCTTGATGCGCTGCAGGTCATTCATGCTCGGGTCGATGATGAAGTCCACCTCGCCCGACAGCAGCGCAGCCGTGCGCGTGGCGTCCGACTTGATCGGCGTGTACACCGCCTGCGTGATGTTGCTCGGGTACTGGGTCTTGCCCCACCACTGCGGGTTGCGCTTGAGCACCAGGCGCGAATCCTGCGACCAGCTGTCGAGCACATAGGGGCCGGTGCCCAGCGCATGGCGGTGGGCATAGTTCTCGTCCTTGGCCTTGATGTCCTTGGGCACTTCGGACTGGTGCTGCACTGCCCAGGCCTTGCTCATGATGCGCAACTCGGTCAGCTGGTTGACCAGCACTGGGTTGGGCACCTCCGAGAAGATATCCAAGGTGCCGGCATTGACCACCTCGATGCGGTCGATGCCCTGGGTGTAGACCACAAAGCCGGAACTCTTGGCCTTGGCCCGCTCCAGCGAGAACTTGACGTCATCGGCCGTCAGCGGCGAGCCATCGCTGAAGGTCACGCCTTCGCGCAAAGTGATGCGCAGCTGCTTGGGGTTGATGCGCTCCCACTTGGTGGCCAGCGAAGGCTCGGGCTTCTGGGTCTGGCTGTTGTACTCGACCAGGGCCTCGTACACCGCGCGGTGCACCGAGTTGTTGACGCCGACATTCTGCGCATGGATATCCCAGGACGACAGATCGGCCGAGCGGGTCCAGCGGAAGTTCGAAGCCTGGGCAGAAAATGCCATGCTGGCCACCGCGCCAGCGATGGCCAGGGTGCAGACGCTGCGCGCCCAGCCGTTGCGGCCTTGCAGATGAGTGGTAGGTTGCATCACAGACTCCTTCATTCCATGCAAAAAATCAAAACGCCGCACTATCGCAGTGCAGCCCGGCCCCGCCAACGATTTATTCGTTGTATCGATATGGGCCTGGCGCTGTGCAGTTTCTGCTAGCGGCGGGCGGGCAGGCCAGTGTAACGGCCCTGCTTCAACCGGATGCGGCCTGGGCCGGCGCACGCCAGGCCACGGCCACGGGCCCTGCATCTGTCTGTAGTTCAGTCACCACCATGCCGGTGCGCCATCCCACCGGCCGGTCATCCGCCTCGGTCAATGCCAGCCCGGCGCATTTGAGCTGGGCTTCCAGCCGCGCCCATTGCCGGGCAAAGCCGCGCTGCCAGTCCATGCGCTGCAAGCCGGTCAGCGCAGCGGCTGCGTCAGGCTCCAGGTACAGCGCAGCCACCGCTGGCCAGCCAGCGGCATCGATATCCGTGGAGGCACTACCGGGCAGGCCTTGCACATCAATGCCGACGCAGCCCTCTTGCGTGCAAGCCCATACCGCCATCGCATCGGCATAGCTGATGGACAGCTGCCACCCCGCCAGCGTCTGCCCGTTGCGCAGCAGCTGCGGCGCCTGCCCCGCCCGGCGCTGCACAGCCAGTTGCGCCGGTGCACAGCCCAGCTGAGGCGCCAAGGCCTCGCCAACCGCCCGGTACACGGCCTCGCGCATCGCCTCGCGCGGCAGCACACCCGATGCAGCAGCGGCCATCTTCACCGCCTGGGCCCGCACCCGGCCCTGCAGCGCTGGCGGCAAGGCCAGCGGCTGCGGGGTCCCCGTGAGCGCTAGGCCCGCCATGGCGCGGCCGGTGCGCCCTGCCAGCGGCTGCCGGCCGGCAGGCGTTCGCCCTTCATCACCAGGGTCATCGGGCCCAGCTGCACGCCATCTCCCACCTCGGCGCTGTAGAGCACCGTGCAGCGTGCGCCCACCGTCACCCGCTCGCCAATGACCACGTCGTCCACCTTCATCACCCGGTCTTCGAACAAATGGGTTTGCGGGCAGGACAGCGCATTGAGCTCGCTGTGCGCGCCGATGGTCACGCAGTCGTGTTCGGTGATGTCGGTGGTGTCCAGGTAGGCGCTGCTGGCAATCTTGCTGCCCAGCAGGTTCATCGCCAGATTGAGCCAGGGGGTGCCGCGCAGGTAGCGCAGAAAATTGGGCACCGCAATGCCTTCGTACATGCTGGTGGTGGCCTCGGACAGCCAGACAAAGGGCGTCCACATCGGCGCGGCCTTTTTGCGGTAGCGCCCCACCAGCAGCCACTTGAACAGCGCCACCGCCCAGAAAGCGACCAGACCGAACACCATGCCGGCAACCGCCAGGTCCAGCACCACCGCACCCCAGCGGCCCGCTGCTGCCAGCGGCATCGCGTCGAGCACGATCGCATAACCGGCCGCAATCACCAGCGCATGGGGCGCGCCAATGCGGAAGGCTTCGACCAGGCCCCGGCCCAGCACGCGGCGGCGGGACGGCGCAAAGGTCAGGTGGGCGGGGTAGCCCTGCACCACTTCGCGCGCGGGCAGGTTGATGGCCGGCGAGCCGATCCAGGTCTGGCCCGCCTGCATGTCGGCATTGCGCGGCACGGCCGACATCACGCCGATCAGCACCCCTTCGGGGATGGTCGAGCCATCGGGCACATAGGCGCCATTGCCGATGAAGCTGCGGCGCGACACCACCGTGGGCTGCACCGTCATATAGCCGCCATCGATGCGCTCATCGCCCAGCATCACCGCATCGGCCACAAAGCATTCGTCGCCCAGGGTCAGCATATCGGGCACCACGCCCAGCGCAGTCGACAGCTCGGTGCGCTTGCCCACCTTGGCGCCGAGCATGCGGTACCAGCTGGCCGAGAACACCGTGGCATAGATGCCGTGCAAGGTGGCCAGGCTGCCTTCCTGGATCTGGTTGGTGAGCCACTTGCCCAGATAACGGCCACTGTGCACCGACCAGGTGCCCGGCTGCAGCCGGGGCAGGAACAGGTAGCGGACCAAGGCCGCCACCAGCATCGTGCAAAGCACCAGCACCAGGCTGGCGGGCAGCGCCAGCACAAAGAACTTGAAGAAGCGCAGGATGAAGGCGCCCAGCGCATCGACGGTACCGTCCTCGAGCAAAGGCCGCACCGAGATCGCGTCCACATCCAGCCAGTCGATCAGCAGGAAGGCCGGGAACACCGGCATGAAGAACAGGGTGGCGATGCTCAGACCACCCACCGCATAGACCAGCATTTCCCAGACGCGCCAGGCGGCGCTGGGGCGCACGCGCTCAGGCATGCAGCTGGTATCGAAGTCCGACACCGGCTGGGCGGGCGAGCCCGTCCAGACGCTGCGCGCGGGCTGCTGCTGGCCATCGCTGAGGCTGGACTGCCCTTCGAGGTGGGCCCAATCGCCCAGGCGGGTGTTGCCCTCCAGCACCACATAGGAGCCAATGCAGGCCTCGGCGCCGATATCGATGCGGCCCAGCAGCAGCCAGCCGCCCTCGACCCGGGCGTTTTCCAGACTCACCACATTGCCTACGCTGGCACCAGCGCCAATGCGCAGCAGATCGGGGGCGCGCACCGTCATCGAGCCCAGCACCACGTCCTTGCCCACGTTGGCACCCAGGGCCCGCAGCCACAGCGGGAACAGCGAGGAGCCCGAGATCATGCCTACCGGCACGGCCTCGACCAAGCGGTCCGCCAGCCACCAGCGGAAGTAGGTCAGCCCCCACAGCGGGTAGCGCCCCGGCTTGAGCCGGCCGGCAATCAGCCACTTGCCGGCCCAGGCCACGGCAAACTCCAGCACCGTGGCCAGCGCAAAGGCCAGTACCGATACCGCAATGGCCACAGCCACCGAGTCGTTCTCGTCACCGGTGAAGAAGTGGTAGGTGAAGAACGGCGCCAGCCACTGTGCCATCTTGACCAGCACCAGAAACGGGATGGCCAGCGCCTGCGCGGCGCCACAGCGCCAGCGGCGCAGCGCCGAATGCTCGCGAAAGGCACGGGGCGCTGCCGCCGGTGCATCGTCCGCCACCATGCCGGCCTGCAGCGCCTCGGCAATCGCGCCCACGCGGCGCTGCTGGTAGATGGTGCTGACGGTGGCCTGTGCAAAGCGCGCATCGGCGCGCAGCATCGACGTCAGCCGCGCGGCAAACAGCGAGTGGCCGCCCAGGTCGCTGAAGAAATCCAGCGAGCGGCGAATGGGTTGGCCCGGGAAGAGCTTCGCCAGCGCGGCAAACAGCACTTCCTCGGCCGGGGTCTCGGCGGTATCCGAGTCACCGCTGTCCACGGCGGCACTCAGCGCAGCCGCGCGCAGCGCCTTGCGGTCGATCTTGCCTGAGGTCAGGCGCGGCATCAGCGCCAGCGCCTCAAAACGGGCCGGCACCATATAGGGCGGCAGGCGCTCGGCCAGCGCGCTGCGCAGCGCTGCATGGCTGGGAGGCGCGTCCAGCGGCACATAAAAGGCCACCAGCTGGTCGATGCCATCGTCCTTGCGCAGCAGCACCGCCGTGGTACCCACACCGTGCTGCTGGGCCAACACCGCCTCGATCTCGCCCAGCTCCACGCGGAAGCCACGGATCTTCACCTGGTCATCGGCCCGGCCCAGGCACTGCATCTGGCCTTTTTCATCGATGCGCGCCAGGTCGCCGGTGCGGTAGAGGCGCGTGTCATGCGGCCCCGCCGGCCAGGGGTTGTCCAAAAACTTCTCGCCCGTCAGCTCCGGCCGGCCCAGGTAGCCCGCAGCCACGCCAGGGCCGGTAATGCACAGCTCGCCCACCTCTCCGGCCGGCAAGCCCACCAACTGGGGCGCCGTGCCTGCGGGAAAGCTGTCCGCGTCGATCACCTGCACCACCACCATGCTGTAGTTGGGCAGCGGCGTGCCGATGGTCACGGGCTCACCCGCCTTCAGCTCGGCCAGGCTGGCCGATACGGTGGCCTCGGTCGGCCCATAGGTGTTGAACAGCTGGCGGGGCGCACCGGTGCTGGAGCGGGCCCAGCGGTCGACCAGCGCCTCGGGGCACATCTCGCCACCCAGGTTGATGATGCGCAGGCTGGGCACATCCTGGGCAAACAGCGCCAGCAACGTGGGCACGGCATGCAGCACGGTCACCTGCTGGTCCAGCAAGGCCTGGGGCAGCGCCTCGGGGTCGCCGGCGATCTCGCGCGGCGCAATCCACAAGGTGGCGCCCACCAGGTAGCTGATCCAGATCTCCTCGAACGACATGTCAAAGGCTACCGAGAAGCCCTGGTAGACCTTGTCGCCCAGGCGCACGCCCAGGCGTGCATTCTCGCTGCGCAGAAAGTGGCAGATGCTGCCCTGGTTGATGGCGATGCCCTTGGGCTTGCCGGTCGAACCGCTGGTGTAGATCACATAGGCCGGATCGCCGGGCTGGGCATGGCTGCGCCGCCGCGCCGTGGTGCCAGCG
This sequence comes from Comamonas sp. B21-038, assembly GCF_022387135.1. Taxonomy (GTDB): domain Bacteria; phylum Pseudomonadota; class Gammaproteobacteria; order Burkholderiales; family Burkholderiaceae_C; genus Comamonas; species Comamonas sediminis. Next base: position 4,636,981 of record NZ_CP092462.1, on the reverse strand, counting down.
GGCAGATCGGCCAGCAGGTCCACATCGGTCCATAGCGGGCACAGCACCTGGGCATCGCGCAGGCCCTGCTGGGGCGTGGCCGCTGCCAGCAGCAGTGCCTTGGCGCCTGCGTCTTCCAGGCAGGTTGCTATGCGCTCGGGGGGTGTTTCGCTGTCAAAGGGCAGCCAGGCAGCGCCTGTTTTGGCAATCGCCAGCTGCAGGCTGAGCAGCGCAATGCCACGTGGCAGCCACAGGCCCACCATGTCACCCGGGCCAATGCCGGCCTCGATCAACCGGTGCGCCGCGCGGCTGGCATCGGCATCGAGCTGGGCATAGGTCAGCTGCCGCGCACCGGCGATCAGTGCGACCTGCTCCGGGTGGGCATAGGCAGTGGCCTCAAATACATCAGCCAGCACCTCATGGCGCAACAGATCAGGGCGCTCGGGCCCCCGCAATACAACAGTCTCAGACATGGCAGCAATACCCGGCAGCTGCAGAAGGCGCACATGCACCGCCTTGCTGCACAAAACGCCCCAGAACGGGGCATTCGCGCATTATGCGGCGGCGCCAGCGCCCGCTGCGGCTGGATCCCCCTGCCACCCCCGGTCTGACGGCTGTGCGCAACGCTTTGTGCCGGGATTAAGGCCCGTCTAATCTGCGGCCGGCTGCGCAGCGGCTGCGGGCAACACGGCATCGGCCGACCAGCCCCCGCCCAGCGCGCGGTACAGCGCTATCTGGTTGTCCAGCCGGCTCTGGCGCAGGTTGACCAGTTCGGTCTCGGCCTGGAACAGGTTGCGCTGGGCGTCGATCTGCTCGAGGTAGGACGCATAGCCCGCCTCATAGCGGTCCTTGGCATAGCCCAGGGTCTGGGCCAGCACGGCGCGGCGGCGCTCGGCTGCCTGCTCCTGCTCGGCCAGGCGCTGCACGCCGACCAGCGCGTTTTCCACGTCGCCCAACGCCGACAGTACCGCAGCCCGGTACGCATAGGCGGCCTGGTCACGCTGGGCCGTGGCGGTGCCGTACTGCGCATCGAGCCGGCCGCCATCCAACAGCGGTGCCAGCACGCTGGCGCCCAGGCTCCAGACATTGATGGGGTTGTACTGCAGCGCATTGACAAACAGCCGCCCCGCACTGGCGCTGAGGTTGAGCTGGGGCAGGTAGGCGGCCCGGCTGGCACGCAGGCTGGCATCACTGGCGGCCAGGTTCAGCTCGGCCTGCACCAGATCGGGCCGGCGGCGCAACAGCGCCGATGGCAGCGCCGCAGGCACCACCGGCATCTGCAGACGGGCAAAGCCCTGGCCGTCGGCCGCCTTGGTATCGCGCACGGCGGGCACATCGCCGGCCAGCAGTTGCAGCGCGTTGTACTGGCGCGCAATGGCCAGCTCCAGCGGCGGGATCTGGCCCTGCACCGCCTCGTACTCGGCCTGGGCCTGCGTCACCTGCAGGCGCGAGATATAGCCCACCGATTCCTGGTCCCGGGCCAGCTGCAGCGCGGTGCTGCGGGTCTGCAAGGTCTGGCGCGTCTGGGCCAGTTGTGCTTCGCGGCCCAGCAGATCGACATAGGCCTGGGCCGTGGTGGCCGCCACCGTCAGCGCCACTGCATCCCGGTCGGCCTGGCTGGCACGGTACTGCAGATCGGCTGCGGCACTGCGGTCGCCCAGGCGCCCCCACAGATCGGGCTCCCAGCTGGCCTGCAGCTGGGGCTGAACGGAGCGGCTGGTGGTGATGCCCGAGGCCGTCAACGTATGGGTGGCGGCCACATTGGCGCCCAGCGACAGGTTGGGTTGCAGTGCGGCAGCGGCCGCCGCGAGCTGGGCGCGCGCAGCCGCCACCCGGGTGCCCGCCACCTGCAGGTTGGCATTGCGCGCCAGCGCGGCCTGCACATAGTGGTTGAGCTGCTCATCGCCAAAGGCCTGCCACCAGGCAGCGGGCACGGCTGCCTCAGGCCCGCTGGTGGCAGCGGCCTCGGTCTGCGCCCAGGCGGCGGGCACGGTCACGGCGGCATCGGCAGGCGCCTGGCGCAGCGCCGGTGCGCAACCGGCCAGCAGCAGGGTCAGGCTCAGGGTGGTCAGCGTGGTCCAGGCCGAACCGCGCACTGGCGGAGTGCGGGTCATGGCCGGTCTCCCTGGGCGGCGGCCTTGGCGGCGCGCGTGTCCACCTGCACTTCGACCGACATGCCGGGGCGCAGGCGGGCAGCGAGCGGCTGGTCCGGGTCAATCGCAATGCGGATCGGCAGGCGCTGCACGATCTTGATGAAGTTGCCCGAGGCATTGTCGGCCTTGATGACGCTGAATTCCGAGCCGGTCGCCGGTGCCATCTGCTCGATATGGCCGTTCAGCCGTGCGCCTTCCAGCGCATCGACGTAAAAGCTGGCGGCCTGGCCCTGCTGCATGTGGGCAATCTGGGTTTCCTTGAAGTTGGCTACCACCCACAGCTGCTCGGGCACCAGGAACAGCAGCTGCGTGCCAGCGGCCACATACTGGCCCAGGCGCACCGAGGCCTCGCTGATCTGGCCATCGCGCGGCGCACGCACCACCGTGTTGTCCAGGTCGATCCTGGCCAGGCCCAGCTGGGCTTCGGCGGCCTTCACCTGGGCTTCCAGGCTGGCCCGTGCCACCTGGGTGGATTTGATGCTTTGCTCGCCAATGCGGATGTCGGCCTGCGCCTTTTGCACATTGGCCTTGGCCAACTGGCTGGTGGCGCGCGACTGGTCACGCTCGCGCAGCGACACCGAGCCGCGCGCGGCCAGGTCCTCGACCCGCTGCAGATCGGCCGCCGCACGGCGGGCTTCGGCATCCACCGCCGACAGGCTGGCCTGGCGTGCGCCCAGGTTGGCGCGGTTTTGCGCCTGGGTCTGGTCCGAGTTGGCCAGCTGCGCGCGGGCATTGTCGAGCTGCGCCTGGGCCTGGGCCACTTTTTCGGCATAGATGCGGTCGTCGATGCGCAGCAGCACATCGCCGCGTTTGACGTGCGCATAGTCCTGCACATTCACCTCGGTCACATAACCGCTGACCTGGGGCGCCAGCACGGTGATCTGGCCGCGCACATAGGCGTTGTCGGTGCGCATCATGTCGGAGGCAAAGGGCGGCAGCTTCCAGGCCCAGAGCACCAGCAGCACGCCGGCCAAGGCGACGACCGCCATCGTCAGCACCGCGCGGCGGCTGGGCCGGATCAGCTTGGCCGTTGGCGATGCCGCAGGCGCAGCGGCGGGCACGGGCGCCGCAGGCGCTGGCGTGGCTTGAGGGGCTGCCGGCTCCGCTGCGGGAGCGGGGGCAGCGTTGGGGGTGGGTTTTTCAGTATCAGACATTATTGTTGCTTTGTAGATAGGGATCGAAAAGGGGTGGGATCAGACGGGGGCCGGCAGCTCGCCTCGGCGCCGCGCCAGCCAGGCCAGGGTGCGCTGGCGCAGCACGCGGTAGAACGCCCAGGCCAGGAAGGCCAGCGCCATCGCCCCAATGACGCGGAACACATCGTTGAAGGCACGCACCGCCGCTTCGCGCCGGATCACCTGCACCAGCTGGGCCTGGCTTTGGGCGCCGCGCTGCACCGGGTCGGTGATCGTGCGGCCCAGGGACTGCGATTGCTGGGCCAGGCGCTGCGCGACCAGCGGGTTGGTCACCGGCATCTCGGCCGCAATCGCCTGGGTATAGAGCTGGGCACGCTGCTGCTGGATACTGCCCAGCAGCGCCGGGCCGAGCAGGCCGCCCAGGCTTTGGGTCACCGAGAACAGCACGACAAAGGTGACCATGTGGTCCAGCCCCTTGCCCAGCGCGCGCTGGATGCCGATCATCATCACCGGCCCCATGAACAGCGCCGCCGAAAACGCGATCAGGAACTGGCTGAAGAAGAAGTCATGCGGGCGGCTCAGGCTGGTGGAGTGCAGGTCCAGCCATCCGCCCACGCCGATCAGCAGGATCGAGGTCAGGATCTGCGGCAGGATGGCCTGCGCGCTGAAAGTAGCCGCCCCGACGATCACGCCCAGCAGCATGCCGACAAAGATCACGCCGTACAGTGCCTGCAGCTGCTCGGGCACCACGCCCATCGCGCGCAGCAGACCCACCACGCCATAGTTCTGCTCGGAGATCATGAAACGCATCATGATGGCCCCGGCCATGAAGGTCAGCGTCGTGGGGTGCATCAGCCAGCGCAGCTGGATCAGCGGCGTGCGCCGGCTGTACTCCAGCAGCGCGGCGAGCGCAAACAGCACCACGGAGGCGATCAGCGCATAGGCCAGCCATGGGGCATTGAACCACCAGGCATTGACGCCCTGGGCCAGCACCGCACACAGCAGGCCCACCGCAGGCGCGACCAGCAGAAAGGTCACAAAGTCCAGCGGCTCGAACACATGGATCTGCAAGCCCCGTGGCAGCTTGAGCACCACCACGGCGGCAAAGGCCATCAGCGCCAGGCCCGCCTCGAACGCATACAGATGGGGCCAGGGGTTGACGTTGACCAGCGAGGGCGACAGCACCCAGGCCAGCGGCACGGCGATCGAGGACATGTTCATGCCCAGGATGAAGGCCGAGGGCACCTTGGACGCCGGAAAACCCTGCATCACATACATGACGGCCAGCGAGGTGGTGGTGGCCCCGGCAAAACCGGCCACCGCCCGCACGACGATGGACATCGTGTAGCCCTCGACAAACACATGCAGCAGCGCCAGGAGCGCATAGATGCCCAGGCCCCATTCGGCAAACACCCGCAGGCCCAGCTGCTGGCGGCTTTTGAAGACCAGCAGGTTGGCCGTCACATTGACCATCACATAGGCCGCAGGCAGCCAGGCGGCCTCCACGGCGGTCAGGCCCAGCTGGCCCTGGATCGAAGTCAGATTGGCGGTGACCAGGCCATTGCCCAGACCGCCGACCAGGCCGACAAACAGGCCCACCATGATGTAGGCAATGCGCCGGGGCAGCGTGTGCTGCAGCCGCGCGGGCGAGCCCGGCAGCACGGGGCGCTCATGCGTCTCCCAATCCGGGGGTTGCTCGACATAGCGAAAGGCAGGCGCGTTCATACCATCTCCCGGGCATCCACGCGCAGGCCCTCGGTGATCAGCTGCCAGGCGCGGTCGCTCAGCTGCAGGCGCTCAGCCGGTGTGCGGCCCCGCCGCGCCGCACTGAACATGCCCACGATCAGCAGCAAATCGGCGCCTTGCAGATCCTCCCGGCAGCGCCCTGCCGCCTTGGCCTGCAGCAACAACGGTGTCACCAGCGCCAACAGGCGCGCACGCAGATCGACGACCAAGGGGTCATCGAGCGGTAGCGAACGCCAGTAATCGGTCAGCGGCACGGTCAGCACCGAGTCATGCGCCCACAGGCGCAGAAACTCGAACAGCGCATCGGCATCGCCGGTAGCGCTCAAGGCCTGGGCCTTGGCGGCCAGCCGATCCAGAATATGGATCAGCAAGGCCCGCAGCAGCTCGGACCGGTCCGCAAAATTGCGGTACAGCGTCGTGCGGCTCACCCCCGCCCGCTCGGCCACCACATCCAAGGCCACCGTCACCCCCTGCTCGGTAAACACATGCAGAGCCGCATCGAGCAACTGGCTGCGATGGGCCAGCGCATCACTGCGGGGTTGGCGTTCTTTGGAGGTCATGGTGTGGGGCAAAAGCATTAAACGTACAAAACTGTACGCTAATTGCGCGCGGCCTGCACAAACCCTGGTGACGCTAGGGTAAACCCGTGGGTTAATGGCTGCCAATTTTTTGGGCAACTTACTAGTGACTTTCGAGAGAACAGCCTGCGAGATGAGCCACCAGAGGTCACGCGGCCCACTTGAGAAAAAGCGTGAGGCATGACACATTCTTCTCAAGTTATTTATAGATGAATGAAATATGCGTGAATCACGACATCTATGGTGCATAACACCTTTAGCAAGCAGAGGTTGGTCGGATTTCAGCGACGTGTAAGTCGAAATAATTCATAGATTTGCTTTTCTCTCGCAAAAGACTAATATCTATGAATGCCTCGCCAAAACACACCGCCCTCTCACTACCCGCAAGCCGTTCTGCAGCAGATCGAAAAGCTGGCGCAGAACATTGCGATCGCCCGTAAGCGGCGGGGAGAGTCGCAGGCGCAATGGGCCAAGCGCCTGGGCATTTCGCAGCCCACGATGGCGCGGATCGAGCGGGGTGATCCGTCGGTGGCAATGGCCTCCTATGTGATGTGCATGTGGCTGATCAATCCAAGGGGCGATTTGGCCGCGCTGATTGCGCCCCAAAACGACCATGCGGCGCTGGAGCGGGAGGTCGCCAAGGCAAAAGCTCAGCGCAAACCCAAAGCGCCCCAGCCAGACAGTGCTGCGCCGCCAACGGCCAACGCGGATAGTGCCGTGTACCCCAGCCAGGAATCCGACCTTGCCTCCATCATTCCTGGCCTGTTGAACGAAGCACGCCAGGAATGGACAAGTGCAGCCCCAGGGCTTGCCGCGCTCATGGCCAAGAAGCCTCCCCAAAAGCCATGACCACCGCCGCCATCCCCGCCGTCTCTGCACGCACCTATGTGCCGCAAGACCAGCTCTATGTCTGGGCCATGGTCAACCCAGCAGCGCCCACCTTGGCGGGCACGGTCAGCCTTTCGCAGTTGGTGGCGGATTGCGCCACATTCAGCTATGCGCCAGATTGGTGGAACTTTGCACTCAGCCAGGACCTGCCCTTGGTACAAGGCCAGCTCTTCAGCAATGATGAAAAGCATACAGCGCCCGGCGCCATTGACGATGCCCGGCCTGACCGCTGGGGCGAGCGCATCATCCGCCACATCGACCGGCCTGCACGCCTGTCAATTCTGGAGATGCTGCTCTTTGCCGGTGACGACCGCTTTGGCGCGCTGGGCATCTCCACCTCGGCCGAGCGTTACCTGCCGCGCTACATCGGGCCCTATCCGCGGTTGAACGACTTGGCGCAACTCGCTGCCGCCGTAGAAGACGTGCAGACCCAGGCCCCGATCACCCCTGAGATACAGCGGCTGATCCAGCCCGGCGTCACCTTGGGCGGCGCCCGGCCCAAGGCCTTGCTGCAGACCGACAATGGCCCTTGCGTCATCAAGTTCAGCGAGTTGGATGATGCCGTGGATACCCCGCTGATTGAACACGCGACGATGAGGCTGGCCGCACAAGCCGGCATGCACACCGCCAACACGGCGGTGCTGCCTCTGCCACCACGCTATGGCAAAGCACGGCACGCACTCACCGTCGAACGTTTTGACCGCATCGGCCCCTTCCGGGTGCACTGCCAGTCTGCCCATACCGCCCTGCGCGCTGCGGGGCTGGAGATGGGCTACAGCGCCTTGGCAAGCATCCTGCTGCGCCTGGGCCATCCCGAGCGACAAGCCGCCATGCGCGAGGAGTTGTTCAAGCGCATGGTTTTCAACATCCTCATGGACAACACCGACGACCATGAGCGCAACCACTGCATCAGCCTCAATCTGGCGGATGGATATTACGACCTCAGCCCCGCCTACGACGTGGTGCCGAGCCTGCAAAACCTGGGCTACCAAGCCCTCAGCGTGGGAACCATGGGCGCCGAATCCACCTTGGAGAATGCCCTCACCCAGATCAACGAGTACGGCCTTAAAAGGCCGCGCGCGATTGCGCTGGTACAACAGGTCGCTGCAGCCGTTGACCAATGGTCTGCGCATTTCCAGACGCAGGGTGTCAGCGCTGTGGACATGGAGCAGCTCGCAGCCAGCATCGACCGCGACGCGCTCCGGCTGCAAAGGCAGGCATTTCTTTAAAACCTGCGGGGCTGGCTGAAACCTTCAGAAGCGATGGCGCAGCGCCCTCCCATCCCAGCCCTTGGAAGATCTGCCTATATTTAGGGCAGCTCAGTGCCCATCCACCACCACCGGCACCCGGGGCGCCACCGCGCACATCAGCTCATAGCCCACGGTGCCGGCGGCCTGGGCCACTTCGTCGATGGAGAGCACCGTGCCATTGGCGGCGCGGCCCCAGAGGGTGACCTCGCTGCCCCAGCCGGCTTGGGGGATGTCCGTGAGATCAACGGTGACCATGTCCATGCTGACCCGGCCGATCAGGCGCGAGCGCTGGCCGTCGACCAGCACGGGGGTGCCGTTGCCGCAGTGGCGGGGGTAGCCGTCGGCATAGCCGCAGGCAACGACACCGATGCGCATGGGCTTGTCGGCGGTAAAGGCCGAGCCATAGCCGACGGTGTCGCCGGGCTGCAGTTCCTGCACGCCGATGACCTTGGCCGACAAGGTCATCGTGGGCTGCAGGCCCCAGTCGTCAGCGGTTTGCAGCGGGTAATCGGGCGCGCTGCCATAGAGCAGGATGCCGCCGCGCACCCAGTCGCCACGCTCGCTCGCCGACATATCGGGATGGCGCAGCAGCGCGGCGCTGTTGCAGATGCTGCGCTCGCCGGGCAGGTCCACAGTGGTCTGGGTGAACAGCGCCAGTGCCGCGCCAATGCCCTTGGCGGTATCGGCATCGCTGAAATGGGTGATGAAGGAGATCTCATCCACCTGGGGCAGCGCATTGAGGCGCGCCCAGGCCGAGCGGTAGCGCTCGGCGGTGAAGCCCAGGCGGTTCATGCCGGAGTTCATCTTCAGGAACACGCGGTGGGGCTGCTGGGTCTTGTGCGCCGCCAGCCAGTCGATCTGCTGGTCGCAGTGCACCGTGTGCCAGAGGTTCAGGCGCGAGCACAGCTCCAGGTCACGCGCATCGAAGACGCCTTCGAGCAGCAGGATGGGGCCGCGCCAGCCCAGATCACGGATGCGCTGCGCCTCGGACGGCTCCAGCAGCGCAAAGCCATCGGCGGCGCGCATGCCATCAAACACCTGCTCGATACCATGCCCGTAAGCGTTTGCTTTCACGACACACCACAGCTTGGCGTCTTGCGCCGCTTGACGCGCGCGTGCCAGGTTATGTTGCAAGGCAGCGGTATGAATGGTGGCTAGAATGGGGCGCGGCATGGCGAATACTCACAACAAGATGATGAAAAACCCCTAGTATTCTGGCACCGTGCTTTCGCCCCTGCGTGCTATAACCTCGACTCCCTACACGCAGCTTACAAATTTCTCGCGCCATTAGCATCCCTTATTAGCATCCCCAACGAATGAAGCGCGGTTTCTACACCATCATGTCGGCGCAGTTTTTCAGCTCGCTGGCCGACAACGCCCTGTTTGTCGTTGCCGTCGATCTGCTGATCAACGCAGGGGCCGCCGAGTGGCAGCGTGCCGCCCTGGTGCCCATGTTCGCGCTGTTCTACGTGATCCTGGCACCGTTTGTAGGCGCTTTTGCCGATGCCTACCCCAAGGGGCAGGTGATGTTCATCAGCAATGCCATCAAGGTCGTCGGCTGCCTGCTGATGCTGTTTGGCCACCACCCGCTGCTCGCCTATGCGGTCGTCGGCCTGGGCGCAGCGGCCTACTCCCCGGCCAAATACGGCATCCTCACCGAGCTGCTGCCCGCCAGCCAGCTGGTGCGGGCCAATGGCTGGATCGAGGGGCTGACCATTACCTCGATCATCCTGGGTGTGCTGCTGGGTGGCCAGCTGGTGGGCCCCCAGGTCTCGGGCTGGCTGCTGTCTTTTGATCTGCCGCTGATCGACACCCCCATCGACACCCCGTCCGAGGCGGCGATCTGCGTGATCGGGCTGCTGTATGCCGGCGCTGCCTGGTTCAACACGCGCATCCCGCGCACGAATACCCAGCTGGTGCCGCTGCGCCAGGACATGAGCCGCAGCATGTTCTCCAACGTGATGGACCTGCTGCCCGACTTCTGGCGCTGCAACAGCCGCCTCTGGCGCGACAAGCTCGGCCAGATCTCGCTGTCGACCACCACCTTGTTCTGGGGCGTATCGGGCAACCTGCGCTATATCGTGCTGGCCTGGAGCGCGGTGGCGCTGGGCTACAGCACCACCAAGGCCTCGGCCCTCGTCGGCGTGGTGGCGATTGGCACGGCAGTCGGCGCCATTCTGGCCTCGATGCGCATGAAGCTCGACGGCGCCACGCGGGTGATCCCGCTGGGCATTGCGATGGGCCTCCTGGTGGTGTGCATGAACTTTATCCACAGCATCTGGCTGGCGGTGCCTTTCCTGGTCGTGCTGGGGGGCCTGGGCGGCTTCCTGGTGGTGCCGATGAATGCCTTGCTGCAGCACCGGGGCCACAACCTGATGGGCTCGGGCCGCTCGATTGCCGTGCAGAACTTCAACGAGCAGGCCTGCATCCTGGGCCTGGGTGTCGTCTACAGCATGTTCACCCGCTTTGGCATGTCGGCCTACGGCGCCATCACCTGCTTTGGCCTGCTGGTGGCCGGCATCATGTGGTGCATCCTGCTGTGGCACCGGCATAATTGCAAACAGCATCCGCAGGAAGTCCAACGGCTGCTGGACATTGCCCGCCACGACCACCACCACTGACGGCACAAGGCGGTGGGCCCAGCGCCAGGCCACCCGGCCCTTCTGCACCACCCAAAAATTAGAAAGCTGACAGCGCCTGGGCACCCCAGGCGCGGTTTCCCCTCGCCCCATGCTCACCGCGCTGCCCTTTTTAGCCCTGATGACCAACGCCCTGATCTGGGGCACGATCTGGTGGCCGTTCCGCCAGCTGCAGGCCCTGGGGGTGCACCCAGTGCTGGGCACGGCCCTGGTCTACCTGATCCTGTTTTGCGGGCTGCTGCTGGTCAAGCCGGCGGCGGCGGCCATTGCCCGGCGCCACCCGCTGCTGCTGCTGCTGGCCTTCACCTCGGGCAGCACCAATGTGCTGTTCAACTGGGCTGCCACCACCGGCGATGTGGTGCGCGTGGTGCTGCTGTTCTATCTGATGCCCGCCTGGTCGGTGCTGCTGGCCTGGTACTTTCTGGGTGAAAAGCCCAACAAGTATTCGATACTGCGCCTGGTGCTGGCTTTCAGCGGCGTGCTGATCGTGATGATTCCGGCCGGCGCCACATGGCAGAGCCTGACGGCCAACCTCTCGCTGCCCGATGCGCTGGCGATTGTCGGCGGCTTCACCTTTGCCGGCACCAATGTGGTGTTGCGCAGCCAGTACCGCGTGCCGGGGGAGGCGCGCATGCTGGCCATGTTCTTTGGCGGCCTGGTCGCCGCCGGTGCCATGTCGGTGCTGGGCATCTCCCTGGGCCGCATGCCGGCCATGCCCGATATCGCCTGGAGCTGGCCGCTGATGGTGCTGGTCGTCGCCGTGCTGATCATGCTGAGCAACTGGACCTTGCAGTACGGTGCCTCGCGCCTGGCCGCCACCACGGCTGCAGTGGTGATGCTGTCCGAGGTGGTGTTTGCCAGCGCGTCCAATGTGCTGATCGAGGGCACGGTGCTCTCGGGCCGCCTGCTGCTGGGCGGCGCGCTGGTGCTGTCGGCCTCGCTGATCGCGGCGCTGGAGTCGCGACTGCCCTGAGTGGCGCTGAAGGCGGCTCACTGAAGGCAGGTTAGCGACTAAGATAGCCACCATGCCCGCAACCCCGCACACGATCCAGGACTTTGTTCTCCACGATGCCAGCGCGCAGCCGCTGCCGCTGTCGCGCTATGCCGGCCAGGTGGTGCTGGTGGTCAACACGGCCACGGCCTGCGGTTTCACGCCGCAGCTCAAGGGGCTGGAGGCCTTGCAGCAGCAGTATGGCGCCCAGGGCCTGCAGGTGCTGGGGGTGCCGTGCAACCAGTTTGGCGCGCAGGCATCGGGCAGCAATGCCGAGATTGCACAGTTTTGTGAGCTGAACTACCAGACCAGCTTTCCCAGCCTGGCCAAGGTGGAAGTGAACGGCCCGCACACCGACCCCTTGTTTGCCTGGCTCAAGGCGCAGGCGCCGGGCATCCTGGGTGGGCGGATTCTGTGGAACTTCACCAAGTTTCTGGTGGCGCGTGATGGCCGCACGGTGCAGCGCTTTGCACCGATGACCAAACCCGCCAAGCTGGCAGCGGCTATCGAAAAGGCCTTGGCTGCTTCTTAATTACCAAACGGCGCTCAGTCCATCAGCGCCGTCTCCAGCCCGGCGGCAATGCTGGCCAGGCCCGCAATCACACAGACCGCACCCCAGAACTTGCGCAGCCAGCGGCGCTTGGTGGTGCTTGTGGTGGTATTGGGCTTCATGGCGGTCTCCTTGCCAGGTCTCAGACGGTCAGTGTAAGCAGCGGCTGATCGGCGATCAAGCCAGGGCATAAAAAAAGCTGTCCACGCTCCTGGAGCGCGGGCAGCTTTTTGCTGGGCGGATGCCGGGTTTATTCAGCAGCAGCGCTGTCGTCGGCCTTGGCAGCGGCCGGCTCGGCCACCTCGTCCTCGTCCGCCGCTTCGGGGGCCGCAGGGGCCGCTGCAGGGCGTGCAGCAATCGCCTTGGTCTGGGCGGCGCGGTGCAGGTGGCGCTCGACCGCAGCCGGGTGCATGCCGTACATGTCGGCAAACTCGGCCACGCTCTTGCCGCTGGCAGCATGGGCGGTCGCCAGCGCCTCGGCCTTGGCGTCGAACTCGGCCACTTCCTGCATGGCAGCAGCGAGCATCGCCTGGGTTGCTTCATCCTTGACCTGGACCTTGGCCAGGAAGTCGTCGCGGCTCAGGTCCGATGCAATATAGGCCATGCCGATGCGGCGGCGCAGCTTGAGCTGCAGGTCTTCGCCGTCGCGCGGCTTGCGGCGGCGGAAGGACTCCACCAGCGCATGGAACACGTGCTCAGGCGCCATCGCCTCGACCACCTGGCCCTGCAGGTCATGGCGGGGCTGGCCCATTGCCACGGCGTTCAGGTAGCGGGTCGAACGGGTATGCAGGCCCAGGGCCACCTTCAGCTCGCTCTTCTCGAACGCGTCGGGGTGGGCGGCCATCAGGTCCTGGAACACACCGCGCTTGAGCGGCAGCGGCTGGTCACCAAACAGCGCCGGGTACAGACCTGCGAGCTTTTCCACCACCGGGTGGCGAGGGCGGGGAGGCGCCTTGGGCGCAGCGGGGGCTGCCTGGCCACCGTCACGGCGCGGGCCACGGCCACCAGCACCCTGGCCTTCGCGGCGTGCGCCATTGCCGGGCTTGTTGCTGCGGCGGGGGGCCTGGCCGCTGCGAGCGGGGCGCTCGCTGCGCGCCTGGCGCTGCACGGGTGCGGCATCTGCCTCGACCGGTGCAGGCGCAGCTGCCACTTCCAGCGCATGGCCCTTGGTGGCCGCACGCAGCGCATCGGCCATCGCCGAGTTCAGCACCGGCGCTGCGCCTGCAGGGCGCTCGCGGCGCTCCTGCTTGGGCTGGCGACGCGTATCACCGCCCGCTGCGGGCGCTGCCGCAGCTGGTGCCGGTGCGGAAGCATCAGAAGAGGTGGGGAGGGTCGGTTCGGTCATAAACAGAGGCTGGCACAGAAAAAAGTGCAGACCCGCCAAGAGCAGCTGCACCGGTAAAAAGCAAAACGCCCTGGATTACCCAAGGCAAGGCTGCAAGTATAACGAATCAAGCCCATCACCAAGTAAGCAGCTGCACACCGCAGCAGGGCTTTAACGGCGGGAGCGGCCAGGGTGCAGGGCGGCGTGGCGCGGCCACGCCAAGGCCTGCGGTAACGGCATCGCCGCTGGCACTGCCCATCGTCAATAGGTCCCCGGGTACTCGCCGCCGTCGATCAACCAGCTCTGCCCGGTCACATAGCCGGTGTGCCGCGATGCCAGGTAGGCGATCAGCGCGCCCACCTCCTCGGGCCGGCCAAAGCGGCCTGCCGGATTGGCGGCCTCGCGGCTCTGGCGCACCTGGGCGGGCGAGCGGCCGCTTTGCTGGGCGAGCTTGTCGATGTGGCGGGTCTGCGCATCGGTGTCGAACGCGCCGGGCAGCACATTGTTGATGGTGACGTTGTGGCGCACCGTCTGGCGCGCCAGCCCCGCCACAAAGCCGACCAGGCCCGAGCGCGCGCCGTTGGACAGCCCCAGCTCGGCATGCGCGGCCTTGACGCTGCGCGAAACGATATTGATGATGCGCCCGTAGCCGCGCTGCTGCATGCCATCGACCACGCGGCGCATCATGTCGATGGGGCCGACCATCATCATGTCCAGCGCCTCGTGCCAGGTCTCGTCGCTCCAGTCGCGGAAGTCGCCCGGCGGGTAGCCGTCGGAGTTGTTGACCAGAATGTCCGGCTGCGGGCAGGCGGCCAGCGCAGCTTCGCGTCCGGCCTTCCTCGTGATGTCGGCCACCACATAGCGCACGGGGCGGCCACACTCGGCCGACAAGGCCTGCGCCGCAGCCTGCAAGCTGCTTTCGGTGCGCGCGGCGATCACTACCTCCACCCCTTCGAGCGCCAGCTGGCGCGCCGCTGCATAGCCCATGCCCTTGCTGCCGCCCCAGACCAGCGCGGCCTTGCCCGTCAATCCCAGATCCATGGTGTTGTTCCTTAGCTCGGCTTAGTTTTGCTCACTGAGTTCGGCCACGGCGGCCGCTTCGTTCTGGAAGATGAAGCTGTCGCTGTAGATCTTGTCCAGCGCCGCCCCCGACAGGGCCATCAGCGCCTTGGCATCGGCAATCATATGGGGCGAGCCACACAGATAGATCGCATGCTCGGACAGGTCCTCGAAGTCCTCGGCAATGGCGTCCTGCACATAGCCGCGCCGGCCGGTCCAGCGATCGGACGGGCGCGAGAGCACCGGCACAAAAGTGAATTCATACAACTGCCCGGCCCAGGCCGCAATCTCATCGAGCAGGTACAGATCCGCCTCGCTGCGCATGCCCCAGTAGAAATGGATCGGCGGGCAATCCGCATCGCCCAGCAGCGATTCCAGGATCGCCTTGATCGGCGCAAAGCCGGTGCCGGTGGCGGCAAACACCATCGGCTGGTAGTCCTGCGCGCGGTAGTAAAAGCTGCCATGGGGCAGTTCCACCTCCAGCGTATCACCGACCGCCATCGTCGCCAGCAGGCCATCGGTAAAGCGCCCGCCGGCAATCTTGCGGATCTGCAGGCTGATGCGCCGGCCCTGCGGCGGCGTGGCCATCGAGAAGCTGCGGTGCTCGCCGCCGGGCAGGCAGATGTTCAGGTACTGGCCCGGCACATAGCGCAGGCCGTGGTCCTCGGGCAGATCCAGCGCCAGGTGGTAGATATCGGGCGTGTGCATGCGCAGCTCGGCCACGGTAGCCTGCACCCGGGTGGGTGCGGAGCTGTCCGGCCCCGCCGCGATGCTGATCACCAGATCGGACTGCGCCCGCGCCTGGCAGGCCAGCGCATAGCCCTGGGCATGTTCCTCGTCGCTCATGGCCAGCGGCAGCTCGCCATCGGCATAGGCAAACGCGCCCGCTTCCACCTTCATGCGGCAGGTGCCGCAGCCGCCAAAGGTACATTCATGGGGCAGCGGCACGCCCTGGCGCGTGGCGGCATCGAGCACCGACTCATCGGCACCCACGTCAAACGATTGCTGCGTCTGCAGCCACTGTACGCGGTAGTTCATCGCAGACCTCAGCTCGGTTGTCCCTGGCGCTTATTTCTTGATGTCGGCCTGCACCAGCACATCGGCTGCGGCGCCCAGGTGGTCTTTCAAGGCTTGCAAGGCGGCCACACCACAGGCGGTGTCCTGCTCGCCATTGCCGCCCGACAGGCCCACGCCGCCAATCACCTCGCCATTGACGACGATGGGGTAGCCGCCGACGAAGACCGCAAACTTGCCTTCGAAGCTCCACTGGATGCCAAAGGCCTCGTTGCCCGGCAGCGCCGGTCCATTGGGCAAGGTATTGAACAAGTGCGTGGAGCGCTTGTGCCCTGCAGCCGTGAAGGCCTTGTTCCAGGCGATCTGCGGGCCGGTGACACGGGCGCCATCCATGCGTTCGAGCACCAGCGGAAAGCCGCCCTCGTCGGTGATGCAGACCGTCTCGGTCACGCCGATTTCCTTGGCTTTGGCCAGCGCGGCCAGGGACATCACACGGGCTTCCGCCAGTTCCAGTTTCAGTGCGCTTTTCATCGTGTTTCCTCTTGCTGTCAGGGGTCAGATACCGCGGTAGACGGTCTTGATCTGGGTAAAGAATTCCAGGCCGGCGCGGCCCGATTCGCGGAAGGTGGAGGTGCTGGAGTTCTTCAGCCCGCCAAAGGGGGCGTTGACCAGGTTGCCGGTGGTCGTGCGGTTGATCTTGACGGTGCCCGCCTGGATCTCGTTGGTGAACACATGCATGTAGCGCGGGTTCATCGTGACGATGCTGGCCGACAGCCCGTACTGCGAGTCGTTGGCCTGGCGCAGCGCGTCGTCAAAATCGGCCACCTCGATGATCGCCAGTACCGGGCCGAAGATCTCTTCCTGCGCAATGCGCATGCCGTTCTTCACATCGGTGAACACCGCTGGCGACAGGTAGTAGCCATGGTCGAATTCGCCACCGGTCAGCCGCTCGCCGCCGCACAGCCAGCGCGCCTCGCTCTTGCCGATGTCGATATAGCGCTGCACGGTCTGCAGCTGCTTTTCGGTGGCCAGCGGGCCCAGGTCCATACCCGGGGCCATGCCGTTGCCGATCTTGAGCTGGGCCACGCGCGTCAGCAGCTTGTCGGTAAAGGCCGCCTTCACGCTGGGCACCACCAGGATGCGGCTGGTGCCGGTGCAGGCCTGGCCGGTCAGCGAGAAACCGCCCTTGATCGCCAGGTCCACCGCCAGGTTGAGGTCGGCGTCCTCCATCACGATCAGCGGGTTCTTGCCGCCCAGCTCCATCTGCAGCCGGGTCGAGAGGTGCACGGTGCGGTGGATCTGGGTGCCGGCCGTCGTCGAGCCGGTGAACGAAATCGCGCGGATGGCCTGCGAATTGGTGATCACCGGTCCCACCTCGCCCGCGCGGCCGGTGACGCAGTTGACCACGCCTGCGGGCACGCCCGCCTTCTCCAGCGCCTCGACCAGATGCAGCCCCGACAGCGGCGCATCCGACGAGGGCTTGAACACCACCGTGTTGCCGGTGATCAGCGCAGGCGCCAGCTTGCGCGCCGGGATGGAGGCGGGAAAGTTCCAGGGCGAGATCACCGTCACCACGCCCAGCGGCTCGCGGTGGCTGAACACATGCAGGTTGGCATCGTCCTGCGGGTAGGTCTCGCCGCCCAAGGTCTGGCCTTCGGTGGCATAGAAACGAAAGGTTTGCGCGCTGCGCAGAAACTCGTCGCGCGCCTGGCTCAGCTGCTTGCCCTCCTCACGGGTCAGCTCCTGCGCAAACTGCTCCACGTTCTGCTCCAGATAACTGGCCGCGTCGTTGAGGATCTTGGCGCGCTTGCCAATGGGCAGCTTGCGCCAGCCATCAAAGGCTTTTTGCGCCGCCTGCACGGCCGCCTCGGCATCGGCCGGGCCTGACGCCTGAAAACGCCCCACCACATCACGGGTATCGGCGGGGTTGAGGTTGTCAAAGGTGCTGCCGAGCAGGCAAGGCACCCAGGCGCCGTCGATATAGTTCAGAAACGTTTGCACGGTGTCAGCCATGGTGGAGAGGGTCTTGGAGAGGTGGAGGTCAGTCACAGCGGCGGCCGCCAGCGGCCCGCCGCTGCGCGGGGCAAGTGGGGGTCGGCAACGCTCAGGCAGCCAGCAGCTCTTCCTGCGAGATCTGCAGGTCCTTGGCGACGTAGTCGTGGTAGAGCGCCGTCGTGTAGAGCAGGCGCATCTGGGCACCGATCTCGCAGATGCGCAGGCACTTGGCTTGCAGCTCGGGCGTGTTGGCATGCTCCAGCACGATCTGGTAGCCGCGCTCGCCATGGATTTCGTCAGAGACGATGTGCAGGTCAAAGAACTCGACCTCTTCATCGGTAAAGCCGTACTTGTCACGCAGGGTGGGTGTCTGCTTGCGGTAGATCGATGGCACCTGCGACTCCAGGCCCACGACCAGACCGGCCACCGCGACCACCGGGTCTTCGCGCATCGCAATCGAATAGCACCAGGCCTGCAGGCCACGCGTGGTGGGCGACATGTTGTTGGGGTCCACCACGCGCTCACGCGTCGTGCCGCAGGCCTCGGCAAAGCGGATCAGCAGATCGGTATGGCGGTCGCCACCAATCTCTTCCTCATACATATTGGCCAGCAGGAAGTCCTTGGCCTCCGTCATATGGTCCGGCGTGCGGGCATACAGATAGGCCAGGTAATCGGCAAACGGGCCCACATAGTGGTAGTGGTTCTCGGCCCAGCGCGCCAGGTGCTCACGGCTCAGGCGGCCGGTTGCCCAGGCCACGCTGAAAGGGGCCTTGTTGGCGCTTTTGCCCTTGATCGCATTCTCAAGCGCAGCGCGGAATTCGTCGCGGTTCATCAGTGTTTGGGTCATGGCGGGTTCCTCTGAAATGTTGGGGTGTCGCCAAGTCAAACCGATCCAAGCGACGGAGTTAGAATACTGTATACAGAAAACATGGTCAATGTTTTCGCATCCAACTCGCCCTAGTGCTTACCCCTATCGCTGGTGAATTTCAAAGTCTTCGATCGTCACCTAACAGTCACAAGCCATTGATATTCATTCATCCGCAAGTGCCAGAGCCCAGCCAAAATTCCCCCTGCATCACGTTATCCCTAATACATTCACAACATCCATTTGTATACAGTATACGCAATTGCAATGCGGAGGATGCCATGCCCCAGATCACCTTTCACAAGAACGGCCAGACCTTCCACGGCGAGGTCAAGAGCGGCGCCAACCTGGTCGTGCGCGCGGGGATCAAGCAGTTCCCCTTCCCCCACCTGGCCTACCAATGCGGCATGGGCAAGTGCGCAACCTGCGCCTGCAAGGTGCTGGCCGGGGCCGAGCACCTGCCGGCGCCGAACTGGAAGGAAAAGAAGCAGCTGGGCGCCCACCTGGACGAGGGCTTTCGCCTGGTCTGCCAGCTCTGGCCGGAGCACGACCTAGAGCTGGCGCAAGTGCCGCTGCCGGCCGCCCCTGCCAGCAATACCCACCCCGCAGGCACAGCGCCCGCCACCCCTGCTGCCTGAGGAATGCCCATGTTTGTGATCTTGACCAGCAAGCCCGGCCAGTACCGCACACAAGCCAATGCCGACATTGCGCTGTGCGAAGCCTGGGATTACCACTTCTGCGGCCGCCTGCTGGCCCGCTTTGCGGTGGGCGAGTTGCTGCGCGAAACCAAGGTGCAGGTGATCGAGGATGGCCCCGGCGGCACCACCAACCTGGTGCCTTCCAAGTTTCTGGAGCGCTTTGACTCGCTGGAGCAAGCCCGCCAGGAGCTGCAGCACCTGTGCCAGTTCGGCGCGCTCGATGCCACGCTGACCACAGCCCCCCTCACCTCTGTGCCCGCCGCCTGATTGCCCCGTATGCCCACCATCACCTTTGTCAGCAACGACAACAAGACCGTCGAAGCCCCGGAAAACAGCAACCTGCTGCGCGTATCGCTGCGCGAGAAAGGCGGCATCCCCTTCAAATGCGGCGGTGGCCTGTGCGGCACCTGCAAATGCCGCATTGAAGAAGGCCTGGCCCACACCGATGCGATCAAGGCCAAGGAGCGCAAGCATTTCAGCGATGAAGAGTTTGCGCAGGGGCACCGCCTGGCCTGCCAGACCTTTGTCAACGGCGACATCAAGGTCAGCTGGGTGCCCCGGCCATGAGCGCATGGACGGCGATGGCCGAGCACCTCTCCTGGGGCCGCTACCTGGCCATGGGGCTGATGGTGCTCGCCGGTGCCGCCATGCAGGGCGTCGGCGGCCTGGGCTATGCGATGTTCTGCGCGCCGCTGGCGGCGATCTTCTTCCCCGAGCTGGTGCCCGGCCCGCTGCTGGCCGTGGGTGCGCCGCTGGCCCTGCTGGCTTACCTGCGTGAGCGCGATGCCCTCAACCGCCAGGTCGCTGCCGCCACCTTGGTGGGCCGGGTCATCGGCACCTTTGCGGCCGCCGGGCTGCTGGTGCTGTTCAGCGCCCATGCGCTGTCGGTTCTGTTTGCGGTGCTGATCCTGGCCGCCGTCAGCCTCAGCACCCTGGGCTGGCGCGTGCAGCCCAGCACCACCAACCTGTCGATTGCCGGTGTGGCCAGCGGCATCATGGGCACCATCACCGCCGCGGGCGGCCCGCCGTTTGCGATTGCGATGCAGCACCTGGCGCCGGCGACGATGCGCTCCACGCTGGGCGTGGTCTTTTTTGCCGGCACCATCGTCTCGCTCACAGCGCTTGCCTGGGTGGGGCGCATGGGCAGCGGCCAATGGCTGCTCAGCCTGGTGCTGCTGCCCTGGATGCTGGGCGGCTTTCTGGTCTCCAACCGCCTGGCCCGCCATGTCTCCAAGGCCACCATCCGCCGCTGGCTGCTGGGCACTGCCGCCGTCAGCGCCTGCATCATCCTGCTGCGCGTCTGGCTCTGATTCTCACCCTCACCCACCCTACACACCATGCTGCACATCACCGATGCCATGGTGGACACCCTGGTGTCCACCGACCAAGCCCTGCAGGCCATGCACCGCGCCTTTGCCGCCTTTGGCGCGGGCGAAGCAGCGATGCAGGCGCGCGAGCGCACCGATGCCGGGGGCGTCAAGCTCTCCACGCTGGGAGCCGTCATCCCCGCGCAAGGGGTGACTGGCGCCAAGGTCTACACCACCATTGCCGGCCAGTTCAACTTTGTCATCCTGCTGTTCTCGACCGAGACCGGCGCGCCGCTGGCCACCCTCGATGCCAATGCGATCACGCGCCTGCGCACCGCCGCGACCACGGTGCTGGTGGCCCAGCATCTGGCGCCTGCCAATGCGCGCCATCTGTTCCTGTGCGGCGCCGGCGTGCAAGGCCTCGCCCATGCGCAGCAGATGGTGCAGCACTTCGGGCTGCAGCGCATCGATGTGTTCGACCCCTATGCGCCCAGCGGCCTGGAGGCACGTTTGGCGCAGCTGACCGGTCTGCCCGAAGCGCAGATCCGCCGCGTGGCGCACACCCAGGGCGTCGGCGAGGCCGACATCATCGTCACCGCCTCGCGCGCCAAGGAGCCGCTGTTCAACGGGGAACATGTCGCCCCCCATGCACTGGTCGCTGCGATTGGCTCCAGCCTGCCCCACACCCGCGAGCTCGACGATGCCTTGCTGGCGCGTGCGCAGCTGATTGCCGTGGAATGGAAAAAACAGGCGACCAGCGAAGCGGGCGACCTGGTGCTGGCGGACCCGGGCTTGTCGCTGGCGGGCAAGCTGGTGGAGCTGGGCGATATCGTCAGCGGCCGCTATGCCGTCAGCGCGCAGCCGGCCATCCGGCTGTACAAGGCCGTGGGCGTGGGTTTGGAAGATATTGCGCTGGCGGGTGTGGCTTACCAGAACTACCTGGCCAGCCAATCGTAAACGCGGAACTCAGGGCTCGATGCCGGCCGCGTTGTAGATATGGCGCGCGGCCAGCAGGCCGGCCAGTTCCGGATCGCCCTTGATCACCGCGCGCAGGATGGCGGCATGCTCTTCCCAGTTCTGGGGCGCACGCGCCTGGCTGCGGGGCGCAAACAGCACTTCGGTGCGGTCACGCAGGGACAGCATCACCTCTTGCAGCACGGAGTTGGCGGCGATCTTGCCCAGCGCCAGGTGGAACTTCTGGTTCAGCACGGCCAGCACATCGGCATCGCCCGAATGGGCGTTCTTGGTGCCCTCGGCCAGCAAGGCCTCCAGCGCGGCAATCTGCTCGGGGTCATGGCGCTTGGCGGCCAGGCGCGCATTGAGCGCCTCCAGGGTGGCGCGCACCTCGACCAGCTCGCGCAGCAGGTCGCCATGGAACTTGGCCACCGAGGCACCACGCCGGGGCTCGATGATCACCAGGCCACTGGCAGCCAGCTGGCGCAGGGCCTCGCGCACAGGCATGCGCGAGACCGAAAACTCCTCGGACAGACGCTCCTCCACCAGCCGCTCCCCCGAGGCGAGTTCGCCAGACATGATCTTCTCGCGCAAGGCCTCCACCAGCTGCTGGGTCAGCGGCGAGTGGTTCAGTGCAGGTTTTTTGTCTCCGTTGGCAATGGGCATGAAAGTCGGTCCGTTCGGTACGTTGCAAGCCCCGGGTTGCGGCATCGGCTGCCATGCTCCCCCAGGGTCGCACCCAGTTTACATGCCCGGCAAGGGTTTGCAGCGCCTTCGCCGTGCCTTGTATACAGAAATCGGCGTTCAGCGCTGGGTGCGGCGGATCTCCGCCAGCGAGCGCGTGTCCTGCATCGCCTGCGCCCAGAGACGGCCCGGCTCCAGCTCAGCGAGGCGCTTGGCCTGCCAGCGCACAAAGGCATTTTCGATGGCCGAGAGCCAGCCCAGTGACGCGGGCAACAAGGCCTGGCGGGGCTCGCGCAGGTTCAGCAGATCGGTTTGCTGGGCAGCAATGGCTTGGGAAGCAGTGTTCTTCATCGGATAGCTCCTGGATGACCTAGTAATTACCCTAGTGTATCCAGTGTACAAATCCATGTCCTTGATCTGGGTTCATAACCATGCGCTATCCAAGCCTTTGATACGGCTTGCAAATACAGGCAAAAACAGCATTCCCCCAGCGCTGTGAACCTTGTTCATCCAAAGCCATCACCTCGAATTCCTTCAGAGGATTTTTCTTTTTTGTATACGAAAACTAACTTATTGGCTATTTAACCCGGGTTTATCGCATGCTGCGACGCAATATTTCTGGTATTCCCTGATGATTTTTTGATTCATTGTATTTAGTATACAAATTGGCTGTATCAACATACCAAGGAGTAGCCACGATGGATCCGTCAGTCTCTATAGGCCCCGCGCACTGGGCCTACCTCGCCGGGGTGCTGGTCATCATCTTGACCATGGCCTTCCGTGCCAATGTGGTGGTGCCATCGATACTGGCCACCGTCGTCGTGGCCCTCGCCTGGAGCGGCAGCTTCATCACCGGCATTGGAAGCATATTCAGTGCCAGCATGGTGGCCGCCAAGGAGTTGTTCAACATCTTTCTGATCATTGCGCTGATGACGGCCTTGCTCAATGCGCTCAAGGACCTGGGCTCGGACATCCGCATGGTCAAGCCCTTTCGCGCGGTGATGAAAAACGGCCACATGGCCTATTTCATCCTGGCGCTGGTCACCTACCTGATCTCGCTGTTCTTCTGGCCCACGCCTGCGGTGCCACTGGTGGCGGCCGTGCTGCTGCCGGCAGCGATTGCAGCGGGCCTGCCGCCCATCGCAGGAGCGATGGCCATCGCGATTGCCGGTCAGGGCATGGCGCTGTCGTCGGACTATGTGATTGGCGTGGCACCAGGCATCAGCGCCAAGGCCGCCGGCGGCATCAGCGCTGTGGCGGTGGCGGACAAGGCACTGCTGCTGTCCTGGGTGGTCGGCATGATTGCGCTGTTCCTGTCGTACTTCAAGGTGCGCAAGCTCATCGTGCCCAGTGACAACGCGCTGCTGGAGCGCTGGGAACTCAACCCCGCCGGCATCAGCGCGCAGATCGAGGGCGCTGGCGCCTTTGACAAGGCCGAGATTGCCAAGGGCACGGCCCACGAAAACGACCTGGGCACCAACTCCGAGCTGGAAGCCGAGTTGCGCAAGACCCAACCGCTGGCCTCGGCCTCCAGGCTGTTTGCCGTGGTCACGCCATTGGCCTTTCTGGTGGTGATTCTGGTGATGGTGGCGCCCAAGTTCACCACCAGCGTGCCCGAGCTCAAGGGCGGCGACGCGGCCATGCTGATCGGCGGCGTGGCTGCGCTGCTGATGATCTGGGCCACTACGGCAGCGCGCGGCTTTCGCAAGATGCTCGACGGCGCGGCGGACCACATCACCGATGGCTTCGTCTTCGCGTTCAAGGCCATGGGCGCGGTGCTGCCAATTGCCGGCTTCTTCTTCATCGGCTCGCATGAGACCGCCGGTCCCATCCTGGGCATTGCCGCCGGCCAGCCGGTGCCCGATCTGCTGTTCGAGCTGGTCAAGGCCAGCCAGCACCTGATTCCCGACAGCCAGCTGCTGGTGTCCTTTGGTGTGCTGCTGATGGGCATGATCACCGGCATTGACGGTTCGGGCTTTGCCGGCCTGCCGCTGACCGGCACCTTGTCCGGCGCGCTGGGCCCGGCCTCCGGCATGGATGTGTCGGCACTGGCTGCGCTGGGCCAGATGGGCGCGGTATGGACCGGCGGTGGCACCCTGATTGCGTGGTCCTCGCTGATCGCGGTGGCAGGCTTTGCGCGGGTGAATGTGCTGGAGCTGGCCCGCGCGCTGCTGATTCCGGTGGTGCTGGGCCTGCTGGCGGCCGTTTTCACCGCCGTCGCACTCTGGGGTGGTTGAGATGGTGCCGCAGCACCGCCAGGACGAGCCAGGCGCAGCAGGCGTACTGGGCCGGGGCGCGATGGTGGCCACCGGCCACCCGCTGGCTGCGGCGGCCGCGCAGGCCCAGCTGCAGCAAGGCGGCTCGGCCGTCGATGCCGCGATTGCTGCCGATGCGGTGCTGGGCGTCGTCGAGCCGATGGCCACCGGTGTGGGCGGCGACCTGCTGGCAATGCTGGTGCCGCCCGGCCAGGCACCGCTGGCCTACAACGGCACCGGGCGTGCGCCGCAGGCTTTGACAGCCGATCTGGTCGAGGCCCTGCCCCAACGCCGCATCCCCGAGCGCCATCCGCTGTCGGTCACCACGCCCGGCGTGGTGCAAGGCTGGTGGGATCTGCACCAGCGCTTTGGCCAACGCCCGTGGGCGCAGCTGTTCGATGCGGCCGTGCAGGCCGCCAGCCAGGGCTTTGCGGTGGCCCCGGTCGCTGCACGTGAATGGGCGCTGTTCCAACCGGTGATAGCCCGCGATGCCGCCAGCGCCGCGCTGTACCGCGCCGATGCGCCGCCCCGTGCGGGCGAGCACTTTGACAACCCCGCTCTGGGCCGCCTGCTGCAGGCCGTAGCTGCGCAGGGGCCGCAGGCCTTCTATGCCGGCGCCATTCCCGCTGCCTGCGCCGCTGCGGTGCAGGCAGCCGGCGGCGTGTTGGCCGCTGCAGATTTCAGCGCCCACCAGGGCAACTTCTGCACGCCGGTGAGCACCTCGTTTCGCGGCGCCACCATCTACGAATGCCCGCCCAATACCCATGGCGTGGCCGTGCTCCATGCACTGGCCGCCATGCAGGACCAGGCCATCGATATGGCCAGCGCGGCCACCCAGGTCGCGCTGGTGCAGGCAATGGAGGCAGCGATGGCCCATGCCCAGCAGACCGTGGCCGACCCGGCCGGCAATACCGTCTGCACCACCGTGGTGGATGGCGACGGCCTGGCCATCAGCCTGATGAGCAGCGTGTTCAAGCGCTTTGGCTCGGGCATTGGTGTGGCCGAGGGCGGCTTTGTGCTGCAGAACCGGGGCCATGGTTTTTCGCAGCCCGGCCATATCAACGGACCGGCGCCGGGCAAACGCCCCTACCACACGGTAGTGCCGGGCGCTGCCACGCGCGATGGCCAATTCCTCGGCGTGTTTGGCGTGGTGGGCGGCGCGATGCAACCCCAAGGCCAGGTGCAGCTGCTGTGCCGCATGCTGGCCGGCGGCGAGGCGCCGCAGCCCGCCATGAACCAGCCGCGCTGGCGCCTGGAAGGCGGCCGCGTGCTGGCGGTGGAGGCAGGCATGCCGCCTGCGATTACCGCTGCGCTGCGGGCCCAGGGCTACCGCGAGCCGAGCGGCGAAGGTGAGCTGGGCGGGCGCAGCGACTTTGGTGGCGCGCAGTGCATCTGGCGCCTGGCCGATGGCCAGCTCTGCGGCGCATCCGACCACCGCAAGGACGGCCTGGCGCTGGCCGTCTGAGCCGCTTCAGCGCGGGGCCTTGGCAGGCGCCAGCGCGTCGTCGATCACCTCGATCCAGTGGCGCACCGGCACATCGGTGCCCGACTGCAGATGCGAGATGCAGCCGATATTGGCCGACAGGATCGCGGCGGGTGGCGCATCGCTGCAGGCCTGGTTCAGGGTGCCGATCTTGCGGTCGCGCAGCTGGTGCGCAATCTCGGGCTGCAGCAGCGAATAGGTGCCGGCCGAGCCGCAGCACAGGTGCGATTCCACGCGCGAGACGCGGATGTCAAAACCCAGGCGGCGCAGGCTGGTCTCCACCCCGCCGCGCAGCTTCTGGCCATGCTGCAAGGTGCAGGGCGGGTGGTAGGCCAATGGGGCCTCGGGCAGGTTCAGCTGGCCCTGCAGGCGCTGCTCCAGCTCGGGCAGCATGTCGGGCAGCAGCTCGCACAAGTCACGCGCCAGCGCAGCAATCGCAGCGGCCCGTGCGGCATAGGCCGGGTCATGGCGCAGCAGATGGCCGTAGTCCTTCACCATCACGCCGCAACCCGAGGCCGTGGTCACAATGGCCTCGACCTGCTGGCTCTCGACATGCGGCCACCAGGCATCGATATTGGCGCGCGCCTGGGCCAGCGCGCCCTGCGGGTCGCTCAGGTGCTGCTGCACTGCGCCGCAGCAGGCGGCGGCTGGCGTCACCAAGGTCTGGATGCCCACGGCATCGAGCACCCGCGCAGCGGCCGCATTGATATTGGGCAGCATCACCGGCTGCACGCAGCCGGCCAGCATCAGCACCTTGCGCGCATGGCTGCGTGTGGGCCACTTGCCGGCACGCGGTACGCGCGCCAGCTTGGCCTTGAGCGCTGCCGGCAGCACCGGGCGGGCCAGCCGCCCCAGCGCCAGCGCCGGTCCAAAGGCCTTGGACACCATGCCCTTGCGCAGCGCCCAGCGCTGCAGGCGCTCGGCCGCCGGGCGCTCCACCTTCTGGTCGACCATGTGGCGGCCAATGTCGAGCAGCTTGCCGTACTGCACGCCGCTGGGGCAGGTCGATTCGCAGTTGCGGCAGGTCAGGCAGCGGTCCAGGTGGGTCTGGGTCTTGCGGGTGGGCTCCTGCCCTTCGAGCACCTGCTTGATCAGGTAGATGCGGCCGCGCGGGCCGTCGAGCTCATCGCCCAGCAGCTGGTAGGTGGGGCAGGTGGCGGTGCAAAAGCCGCAATGCACGCACTTGCGCAGAATGGCCTCGGCCTCCTGGCCTTCGGGGGTGTCTTTGAATTCGGGGGCTAATTGGGTTTGCATGGTGCAGGGGTGCCTCGATTAGCTGAGCTCAGCTTAGCTCAACGCCCAGTCGCCCAGGCGGCCGGGATTGAAGATGCCATGGGGGTCGAACGCCTGCTTGAGCCGCTGCTGCACCTGGCGCAGCGCGGGCGAGGCGGGCGTGAAACCAAAATCATCGGATGCGGCCAGGCCCACCTGGGGGCCGGGCCGGAAACACACGGCGCTGCCGCCCACACTGGCGGCCAGCGCCTGCAAGGCCTGGGCATGCTGCATGGGGGCCTGTACCCAGCGCAGTGCGCCGCCCCATTCCATCAGCGGCTGCAGGCCTGCTTCGGTGCAGGGCAGCACCGGCGTGGTGGCCGGCAGCGACAGGCGCCACAGCGCATGGCTCGGGTCCATAGCGCTGAACCAGGGCAGTTGCTGCTCGCGGCAGGCCAGCCAGGCGGCATCTGCCTGGCCGTGGTCCAGCATCGTGCCACCCATGCCATCCAGGGCCGACTGCACCGCCGCGACCGCACCGCGCAGCCGCACCAGCAGATGGCCTTGCTCGCCCTCGCCGGATTGCTGCCACAGGCTGGCATTGATGGGCAGCGGCTTGGCGCGCCAGGCCGAGAGTTTGTCCAGCGCCTGCTGCGCTGTGCATTCGTAGTACAGGGTGGCCTGCGCGCGCTGCATCGGCAGCACCTTGAGGCTGATGTCGGTCAGCAGGCCCAGGGTGCCCCAGGCACCGGCCATCAGGCGCGACACGTCATAGCCCGCGACGTTCTTCATCACCTGGCCGCCAAAGCGCAGCAGCTCGCCCTGGCCATTGATCAGCTCCAGGCCCAGGATGTAGTCGCGCACGGCGCCGACTGCTGCCCGCGAGGGGCCGGACAGGCCCGCCGCCACCATGCCGCCGACCGTGGCGCCGGGGCCAAAATGCGGCGGGTCAAAAGCCAGGCACTGGCCGCATTCGGCCAAGCTCTGCTCCAGCGCCGCCAGCGGCGTGCCGGACCGCACGGTCACGACCAGCTCACTGGGCTCGTAGCTGATGATGCCGCTATAGCTGCGAGTATCGAACACCTCGCCGCCCAGGCGTGCACCATAAAAATCCTTGCTGCCACCGCCCCGGATGCGCAGCGGCGTCTTGTGGGCATGGGCGGATCGAACGCGCTCCTGCCAGTCGAGCACGGTGGGGGGAAGAGAGGCAGCCACAGCTTGGTCCATGGCGCCATGGTAGCGACAGTTGCGCCCGGCGTACGGCGCTCAAGTTAGATGGGGGACTTTGCGCAGGTTCTCAGAACCCATGCCCGATTTCCCGCCAAGGCTGGGTCGGCAGGCCGGCTACGCCGACGCGCATCGCGAACACGCAGCCTGACAGCGGCAGCTGGGCCAGCTCGTCGCGGCTGCGGCCGTGGCGGGCGGAGGTGACGTACAGGGTGCGGCCATCGCTGCCGCCAAAGCAGGGCATCGTGGGGCACAGCGCCGGGGTGTAGTGGTTGGCGAGGATGCGGCCCTGCGGGGATATCTGCAGCACGCGTCCGCCCTCATACATCGCGCACCAGTAGTTGCCTTCGACGTCGACAGCGGCGCCATCGGGCCGGCCGCCGTAGCCGGGCTCGCCCGGTGTCCAGCCCTCGGGCTTGCTGTCAAAACGGATGAAGACCTCGCCCTCGCCTTGCGGATAGCCGCTCACGTCGCAGGCAAATTTCTTGATCGTGTGGCTGGGGGTATCGGCCCAGTACATCGTGCGGCGGTCGGGCGACCAGGCCAGGCCATTGGCGTTGGAGACGCCATCGAGCACCTTGCGCACCGTCGTGGTGCCTGTCAGGCCATCGATGCAGTAGAGCGCTGCTACCGGCTCGCGCGGGCCGCTGGCCGGCTCGTGGATGGTGCCCACCCAGAAGCGGCCCTGGGCATCACAGCGGCCATCGTTGCCGCGCTCGGTGGCGGGGTCGATCGGCAGGCGCGCGATGTCGTGCAAGGTACCGCCCCAGTGGGTGGCGCGGCAGATGCGGTCGCGCAGCACGACGATCCAGCCGTCCAGCGCGCCGCCGCTGCGGGCCGGTGCCATGCAGCCGGGCTCGGCAGGCATGTCCCAGCGGTCCATATAGCCCGATCCGGGCATCGTGCGCCACAGCTGCTTGCCAGCCACATCAACGCCATAGAGAACACCACCGCTGGCTTGCCAGAAAGGAGACTCCCCCAACGCAAAGGGCTGGCTGACCACGGTATGCCAGATCATGGCGTTCCTTTGATAAAAAATTGCATGGAAAACCCTAAGCATTATCTGTGCCACCGGCTTGCCGCAAGACGGGCTATGGAATATAGGACAGCGGCAACGCGGTGGTGAACTTCAGCTCCTCCATCGCAAAGCTGGACGACACATCCAGCAACTGGGTATCGGCAATCAGGCGCTTGTAGACCTTGTCGTAGGCGGCGATATCGGGCACCACCACGCGCAGCAGGTAGTCCACCTCACCGCTCATGCGGTAGAACTCCACCACCTCGGCAATAGCGGCCACCGCAGCGCGAAAGCGCTCAAACCATTCCTGGCTGTGCGTGCTGGTGCGCACCGCGACAAACACAGTCACGCCCACATTGACCTTGTCGCGGTCCACCAGTGCCACCTGGCGCTTGATGACCCCGGCCTCCTTGAGCCGCTGGATACGGCGCCAGCAGGGCGTGGCCGACAGCCCGACCTGGGCCGCCAGTTCGGCGACCTGGGTCTCCGCATCGGCCTGCAGCAACTCCAGCAGTTTGCGGTCAATGGAATCCAGTTTCATTTTTTAAGAGGTTTTTAGAATAAGAATCTAATATTGTCCAATACCTGGCGAATTTTGCGGCTGTATTCCCTGGCCCGGCCTCGACAATGTGGGCATGGAAATCTACCTCGACGCCAACGCCACCACCCCTGTCCTTCCCCAGGCCCGCGCCGCCGCCCTGGCGGTCATGGCCAATGCCTATGGCAACCCCAGCAGCATCCATGGCAGCGGCCTCAAGGCCCGTGCGGTGCTCGACGAGGCGCGCGCTGCCGCACGCCAGGTGCTGGAGGTGCCCAGCGGCCAGCTGCTGTTCACCAGCGGCGCGACCGAGGGCATCCAGACGGCCGTGCTGTCCGCGCTGAGCGCGCTGCGCCAGCGCCGTGAGGCAGGCGACAGCAGCCCCATGCAGCTGCTCTACGGCGCGACCGAACACAAGGCCGTGCCCGAGGCCCTCAAGCACTGGAATGCCGTGCTCGGCCTGCACCTGCCTGTCACCGCCATCCCCGTGGGCATCGATGGCCGCCATGACCTGGCCTGGCTGCGCACGCAGGCCCCCTCGGCCGGCTTGGTGTGCACGATGGCCGCGAACAACGAAACCGGCGTGGTCAGCGACCTCGATGGCATTGCCGATGCGCTGCGCGGCAGCCCGGCGCTGTGGCTGGTCGATGGCGTGCAGGCGCTGGGCAAGCTGGCGCTCCAACCGGTGGAGCGCGGCATCGACTACGCACCGTTTTCCGGCCACAAGCTCTATGCGCCCAAGGGCGTAGGCATGCTCTATGTGCGCGAGGGCGCGCCCTTTACCCCGCTGCTGGCCGGCGGTGGCCAGGAAGGCGCGCTGCGCGCCGGTACCGAAAACATGGCTGGCATTGCCGCGCTCGGCGCGGTGCTGCGCGCGCTGCAGGACGGCAGCAGCTTTGCCAACGCCGCCACGATGGCCGCCCACCGCAGCCAGCTGGAAGCGGCGCTGCGCGATGCCTTTGCCGGTCTGGTGTTCAACGCCCCGCCCGCGCTGTGCCTGCCCACCACGTTGAACTTCTCCGTGCCGGGCCTCAGCGCCAAGCTGCTGCTCGATCTGTTTGATGCCGCCGGCCTGCGGGTCAGCGGCGGCTCCGCCTGCAGCGCCAGCAAGGCTCAGCCCAGCTATGTGCTCGAAGCCATGGGCCTGCCCGCCTGGCAGACGGCCGCTGCGGTGCGCATGTCCTTTGGCGCTGCCGATTCGGCCGTGATGATCGCCGAGGCCTGCCAGCGCATCCGCGCCTGCGGCGCCGCACTGCGCGCCAACTGCCTGGTGGAAGCGCCTGAAGACACCGCCCACGGTGCTGCCCCGCTGCTGACGCGCTTTGTCGTCGATGGCGCCTGCTGCTACCTGCTGGCCGATGCCGCCAGCCAGCGCTGCGTGGTGGTCGATCCGCTGCCCGAGCTGGTTGGGCGCCTGGCGCAATGGCTGCGCTGCCGGGGCTTCACCCTGGCCGCCGTGCTGGACACCCACAGCCATGGCGACCATGCCTCATCGGCGGCCGAGCTGCGCGCGGCCGTGCCCGCTGCGCTGCAGGCCGCTGGCGCGGTGGCTGCGCTGGGCTGGCCCCAAGGCGCCACGCAGATCGACCTGGGCGCCTACCGCCTGAGCCGGCTGGCGCTGCCCGGCCACACGGCCGACTCCACCGCCTATCTGCTGCATGAAGGCGCGCAGCTGCAGTTGGCGCTGGTCGGCGATACCGTGCTGCCTGGCGCGCTGGGCCGCAGCGATTTTGCGCAGAGCGCGCCGCTCGCCTATGCGGACAGCCTGCGCCTGCTGGCGGAGACCGTGGGCCCGCAGACCCTGCTGCTGCCCGGCCATGACTACGACCACCGCTTTGCCTGCACCCTGGCCGTCGAGGCTGCTGCCCAGCCGCTGCTGGCTGGCGTGCTGCAGGGCCAGCTGGATGCCGCCGCCTTTGCCGCTGCCAAGGCTGCACTGGAGCAGGACCTGGCCCCCACCGCCTACCAAACGATGGCCTGCGGCGCCCGCGTGGAGGCGGCCACGCCCGCCGCATGTGTGGAACTGCCCGCGGCCCGTGCGCAGGCACTGCAGCAGGCCGGCAGCGCCGCGCTGCTGGTGGATGTGCGCGAGCCCTATGAGCAGCAACTGGGCCAGGCGCCGGGCATGGACGAGGGCGCCAGCAGCCAGGCTGTGCCGCTGTCAGGCCTGCTCAATGCACTGCCGCAGTGGCTGGCCTTGCCGGCCGATACCCCCGTGGTGTTTTACTGCCGCAGCGGCAACCGAAGTGCCCAGGCGGCCCATGCATTGCGCCGGCTGGGCCACCACCAGGCCTTCAGCGTGGCCGGTGGCCTGGCGCTGTGGCCAGAGCGTGCCCCGGCATCGGTCTAAGCCGTGTTTCAGGAGCAAATCGTAGACAGGTTCTGAGCGCCAGCGCGGCGCACAAAAAAAGGCCGGCCGGGTTGTACACCCGTCCGGCCTCCCAAGGAGTATCCGCAAGAATCAACGTCCGTAGGCCGCTTCGCCGTGGGAGGTGATGTCCAGGCCTTCACGTTCGGCCTCTTCCGTCACCCGCAGGCCACCGGTCAGCAGACCTGCCACCTTGTACGAGATCCACGCGGCCACCGCAGACCACACGATGGTGATCAGCACGCCCTTGGTCTGCACCCAGATCTGGTGGGCCATGTTGTAGCCTTCCGGCTCGACACCACCCAGGCTGGAGGCGCAGAACACACCGGTCAGGATGGCACCCAGGATACCGCCCACGCCGTGCACACCGAAGACGTCGCAGGTGTCATCGACCTTGAGCAGGCGCTTGAGACCGGACACACCCCACAGGCACAGAGCGCCAGCGAGCAGACCCATCACGATGGCACCCATGGGGCCGACAAAACCGGCTGCCGGGGTGATGACCACCAGGCCACCGACGGCACCCGAAGCGGCACCCAGCATCGAAGGCTTGCCCTTGTGCAGGGTTTCGCAGACCAACCAGCTCACGCAAGCTGCGCCGGTGGCCACGATGGTATTGATGAAGGCCAGACCGGCAATACCGTTGGCAGCACCTGCCGAGCCGGCGTTGAAGCCGAACCAGCCCACCCACAGCAGCGATGCGCCCACCATGGTCAGAGTCAGGTTGTGGGGCGCCAGCGCTTCGCGGCCAAAGCCCAGGCGCTTGCCCAGCACATAGGAGCCCACCAGACCGGCCACACCGGCGTTGATGTGCACGACGGTGCCGCCGGCAAAGTCCAGCGCGCCATCCTTGCCCAGCAGACCACCGCCCCAGACCATGTGGGCAATCGGCAGGTAGCTCAACGTGAACCACAGCACCGCAAAGATCATCACGGCAGCAAACTTGATGCGCTCGGCAAAGGCACCAACGATCAGCGCCACGGTGATGGCGGCGAACGTGGCCTGGAACGAGACGAACACATACTCAGGCACAGTGGCCATCGCACCCGAGAGCGTATCCGGGGTGATGCCCATCAGGAACACCTTGCCGAAGTCGCCAAAGAAGTTGCCTTCGCCGGAGAAGGTCAGCGAGTAGCCGTAGATGGTCCACAGCACGGTGATCAGCGAAAAGATCGTGAACACCTGGGCCAGCACCGACAGCATGTTCTTGCTGCGCACCAGACCGCCGTAGAACAGCGCCAGACCCGGGATGACCATCAGGATCACCAGCATGGTCGAGGTCATGATCCAGGCGGTATCGCCCGCGCTCAGAACGGGAGCTGCCGCATCAGCCGCAGCCGCGTTGCCCGCAGTGGCCAGTGCCACCGCCGCCAGCCCTGCCAAGGAAAGTAGTCGTCTCATGTTGTTCACACCTTCAAGATAAATTGGCTTGTAGCGCGCGCCTTGCCAGCGCGGAGCGCTGCTTTTTTAGATTGCGTTCGGGCCGGTTTCGCCGGTACGGATACGCACCACCTGCTCCAGCGGGGAGACAAAGATCTTGCCGTCGCCGATCTTGCCGGTGCGCGCGGCGTTCTCGATGGCCTCGATCACCCGGTCCACCAGGTCCTCGGCCACCGCGATCTCCAGCTTCACCTTGGGCAGGAAATCCACCACGTACTCGGCGCCTCGGTACAGCTCGGTATGGCCCTTCTGACGCCCAAAGCCCTTGACCTCGCTCACCGTGATGCCTTGCACCCCAATATCGGACAGCGCCTCACGCACTTCATCGAGCTTGAAGGGCTTGATCACCGCCACTACCAGTTTCATGTTCATAGGTTCTCCTGTCGTCACTTATTGCAGCGGCGCTGCATCAAAAAGCCTTGGTCAGCGACACGATCGCACGACCCTTGTTCACAAAGCCGAAGGCGCCTGTCTTGTTGGCACCCACCCAGGCGGCACTCAGCGAGAAACCGTCACCCAGGTCATAGGCACCGCCCACGCTGTAGTCCAGGTAGTTGGGCACGCCCAGGTCCTTGATGTCGCTGGAAAAGCGGGTGTAGCCCACGGCCAGCTTCAACGTGGTTTTGGGCGCCACTTCCTGCGCAAACGCCACATTCAGGTAGCCGGTGTTGCGGCCCTTGTACGTACTGTCGTACTTGGTGCCGGCCCAGCCAAAGTAATCCTTCGATACGGTGTGCGAGTACTTCACGGTCACCGGGCCGTAGGTGCCCGAGCCGTACAGTTCGGTGGTGTTGCCCAGCGTGTTGCCGGGATAGACATAGGTCAGCAGACCCAGGTCCCAATCCACATCGGCGGCCTTGAACTTGTAGCCACCGTAGAAATCCATCTCCACCTTGTTGTTGTCGAGCCAGTCGACGGTGGAGTTCCAGTTACCCACATAAAAGCCGCTGTCGCCAAAGGCGTAGTCGACCCCTCCCTGGAGTGCAGGCTTGACCCACTTGGCACTAGAGGACTTCTGGTCCTGACCGCGGAACTTGTAGTTCGTGGTCACGCTCACGTTGGCGGTCAGCTGCGCGCTCGCCACCACCGGCAGCGCCAGGAACGCTGCACCCGCCACCACCATCCAGCCTCTGTTGCTCATCGCCATTGCCACACTCCTTGTTGATGAATTCGACCCATCCGTTGGTGGCAAGCACAATGCACAGAGCGTGCCAAACCTGGCACCACCCCGCGCGTTGTGCGCACCAGACAAGCGCCGCCCGCTATGTTTTTTTGCAAATGCTTACGTTCTCAGCCGCCACCGGGCTGTGCGGGGCAAACGGCGCAGGCTGGGTGCCAGCGGCGCTGCCGCTGCGGGCTGGCGCCCCTTGTCCCGAAAACCGACTTTTGCGATGCTGGCTGCAGCCGTGCCTCCAAGAGGTGCTTCACAATGCACCAAAACGGTGCACAACCACAAGGAAGCCAGCCCATGAGTCTCGCCGTGGTGCACAGCCGGGCCCTAGTCGGGCTTACCGGCCACTCCGTCAGCGTCGAAGTCCATCTGGCCAATGGCCTGCCCAGCTTCACCTTGGTCGGCCTGGCCGATCTGGAAGTGAAAGAGGCCCGCGAGCGCGTGCGCTCGGCGCTGCAGAACAGCGGACTGGAGTTCCCGCACAACAAGCGCATCACCGTCAACCTGGCCCCGGCCGACCTGCCCAAGGAATCGGGCCGCTATGACCTGGCCATCGCGGTCGGCATTCTGGCGGCCAGCGGCGCCATCGATGCAGACCGGCTCCAGCACTACGAGTTTGCCGGCGAGCTGTCGCTGTCCGGCGCACTGCGGCCCGTGCGCGGGGCGCTGGCCGCGAGCATGGATCTGCACCAGCGCGGCCAGCATGTGCGCCAGGTGCTGCCCCCGGGCAGTGCAGAAGATGCGGCGCTGGTGCCCGATGCCGAGGTCTACCGCGCCAGCCACCTGATGGACGTGGTGCAGCACTTTGCGCCGCAGGCCGCCAGCGCCGAGCCCGATGCAGCCCCCAGCCAGTGGCAGCGCATGCCCGCCCAGAACCGGCCGCCCGAGGCGCCCGGCGCCGACATGGCCGACGTCAAAGGCCAGACCGCCAGCAAGCGGGTGCTGGAGATCGCCGCCTGCGGCGGCCACAACCTGCTGATGCTGGGCGCACCGGGCGCTGGCAAATCGATGCTGGCCCAGCGCTTTGCCGGCCTGCTGCCTGCGCTGAGCGTGGCCGAGGCCCTGGAGAACGCCGCCGTGCACAGCCTGGTCGGCGCCTTTGATGCCCGCAGCTGGGGCCAGCGCACCACGATGGCGCCCCACCACACCGCCAGCGCCGTGGCCCTGGTGGGCGGCGGCAGCCCGCCCCGGCCCGGTGCGATATCGCTGGCCCATTGCGGCGTGCTGTTCCTCGATGAGCTACCGGAGTTCCCCCGCAGCGCGCTCGAAGCACTGCGCGAGCCGCTGGAGACCGGCCAGATCAGCATTGCCCGCGCCGCGCAGCAGGCCACCTTTCCCGCCCGATTTCAGCTGATCGCCGCGATGAACCCCTGCCCCTGCGGCTTTCGGGGCTCGCGCCAGCGCGCCTGCCGCTGCTCACCCGACCAGGTCAGCCGCTACCAGGCCCGCATCAGCGGCCCCTTGCTCGACCGCATCGACCTGCACCTGGAAGTCAGCCCCCTGCCCGCCGACGAACTGCTGACCGCCCCGGCCGGCGAATCGACCGCCGCCATCCGCGAGCGGGTGACTGCGGCCCGCGCCCGCTCACTGCGGCGCCAGGGCATGCTCAACCAGCAGCTGCAAGGCCAGGCGCTCGATGCCCACTGCCAGGCCGAGCCCGCCGCCCTGCAGCTGCTGCAAACCGCCGCAGCCCAGCTGGCCTGGTCCGCTCGCGGCATCCACCGCAGCCTGCGCGTGGCCCGCTCGATCGCCGACCTGGCGCAGTCGGAGACCATCAGCCCGGCCCATGTGGCCGAAGCGGTGCAGTACCGGCGGGCGCTGCTGGGCACCAACGGCATGTAGCCAGCGCTGCTGCGTGCCGGGCCTTATGCAGAAAACGCGTTTGCTAAGTCAGAAAAATTAGTTCCTCCCGCAACGCTGCCTTCGCACAATCCCCCCTTTTGCGCCGCGCAGCCCTGCTGCGGCCGGCGGGTTTTTGAAAGCGGATATGGGTGTGAGCAAATTGGGCCAGTGGCGAGTCTTGGGCGTGGCGGTGGCCTCGCTGTGTGTGGTGGCCGGTGCCAGTGCTGCAGGTGCAGCCAGCGCCCCCAGTGGCGCTCCCATCCGTATCGGCTTGCTGGCGCCGCTGACCGGATCGGGCGGTGCCTATGGCAAGGAAGAGGAAACGGCGGCCAAGGCCGCCGCTGCCCATATCAATGCCCATGGCGGTGTGCTGGGCCGGCCGTTGGAGATCGTCGTCGCCGATGACGAGACCACGCCGACGGCCGGTGTCTCGGCCGCGCGCAAGCTGATCGATGTGGACGGCGTGGTGGCCATCACCGGCGTGTGGAGCAGCGCCGTGGCGCTGGCCGTGCGCCCGGTCGCGCTGGAGAAGAGCGTGGCCTTGCTGCCGGTGGGTTCGGCCGATGAGCTGACCGAAGGTGACAACAAGGGCCTGGTCTGGCGCTTCCAGACCAATGGCAAGAACTGGGGCCAGGCCTTTGCCAATGTGGCCTACAAGGATGGCGCCAGGACGGCCTCCATCCTGGTGCTGCAGACGCCCTTCACGCTCAGCACCGTCAAGCCCTTTGCCGACCGCTTTACGCAGCAGGGCGGCAAGGTGCTCGACACCCTCTACTTCAACCCCAACCAGCCCTCGTACCGGGCCGAGGTGGAGAAGATCTTCAGCAAGAAGCCCGATGCGGTCTTCCTGCCCAGCTATATCCCCGAGTTCAGCGCCATCGTGCGCGAGATTTACCGCAGCGGCTACGAAAGCAAGCTCTACACCTTCAGCCATGCGGCCGACAGCGGCGGCAAGTTTGTGCAGAACGTGGGCAAGGCCGCCGCAGAGGGCGTGAACCACGTGCAGGCCACGCCGGTGGGCAACAACGCCAGCTACCAGCTCTACCTGAAGCAGACCCAGCAGCCCGAAGGCACCATCGTCGCGTTTGGCGCCAATGTGTTCGA
Organism: Comamonas sp. B21-038; assembly: GCF_022387135.1. Classification (GTDB taxonomy): domain Bacteria; phylum Pseudomonadota; class Gammaproteobacteria; order Burkholderiales; family Burkholderiaceae_C; genus Comamonas; species Comamonas sediminis. The sequence continues at coordinate 4,599,516 of NZ_CP092462.1, read as the reverse complement.
CGAGATCAATGTGCTGGCGCTGGCGATCGAAAAGGCCAAGAGTGCCAAGGCAGCCGACTTCAGCAAGGAAATCGCCAACGTGGTCAACACCAAGGGCCCCGATGTGCACGACCCCGTGCAGGGCCTGCAACTGATCCGCGCAGGCAAGCCTTTCCGCTACTCCGGCGCGACGGCGGACTTCCGCTTTGCGCCCAATGGCGACCAGGTGGACCTGGACTATGGCCACTACCGCGTGCTCAATGGCGTGAGCAAGCTGGTGGGCACCACCAAATGAGCCTGCAGACAGACGATCTGCTCACGGTTCAGGATGTTCATGTAGGTTTTGGCGAATTCACCGCCCTCGACGGTGCCCACCTGCGCATTGCGCGCGGGGGCATCACCGGCATGGTGGGGCCCAATGGCGCGGGCAAGTCCACGTTGTTCAATGTGCTGGGCGGCCAGCAGGCGCACCAGGGCGGCCGGGTGCTGTTCGACGGGCAGGACATCACGCACTGGTCCGTGCACCGCCGCGCCCAGGCCGGGCTTACCCGTACCTTTCAGATCTCGCGCGAGATGGGCGCGCTCACCGTGCTGGAGAACCTGCTGCTCGCCGCCCCCCGGCAGCCCGGAGAAAAGCTCTGGCATGCGCTGCTGAACACCGCTGCTGCGCGCCAGCATGAAGCCCAGGCGATGGCGCAGGCCCAGGCCTTGCTGGAGCGCGTGGGCCTGTGGCGCCTGGCGCATGAGCGGGCCGACAGCCTCTCGGGCGGCCAGAAGAAACTGCTGGAGCTCTGCCGCGCGCTGATGCTCAAGCCCCGGCTGGTGCTGCTCGATGAGCCGGCAGCCGGTGTCAACCCGGTGCTGGTCGGCGAGATTGCGGACTTTATCCGCAGCCTGCAGGCCGAGGGCATGAGCTTTGCCATCGTGGAACACAACATGGACATGATTGCCGCCCTCTGCGACCCGGTGTATGTGCTGGCGCAGGGCAAGGTGCTGACCCAGGGCAGCTTTGCGCAGGTCTCTGCCGATGCGCAGGTGGTCGAAGCCTACCTCGGAGGTGTGGCATGAGCGCCGAGCTCCGTCTGGACAACATCGTGGCCGGCTACGGCGCGCGCGCCGTGCTGCATGGCGTGAGCCTGGATGTCGCACCCGGCTCCAGCCTGGTGGTCGTTGGCCCCAACGGCTCGGGCAAATCCACCTTGATGCGCGTGGTCACCGGGCTGATCCGCCCGCAATCGGGCCGCGTGCTCTGGGATGGCCGCGACATCACCGCCATTGATGCACCAGGCCGTGCGCGCCTGGGGCTGGGCTATGTGCCGCAGGAGGCCAATGTGTTCCGCAACCTCTCGGTGCTGGACAACCTCAAGCTCGGCCATGAGTTCATCGCCAGCGGTGGCGCCAAGGCCTTGCGCCAGCGGCTCGATGCGGTGCTGGCGCTGTTTCCCGAGATCGTTCCCAAGCTGAACGTGGCGGCCGGCTTGCTCAGCGGCGGCCAGCGGCAGATGGTGGCCATGGGCGCGGCGCTGATGCCATCGCCCCGGCTGCTGGCGCTCGACGAGCCCTCGGCAGGTCTGTCGCCGTTGAATGCATCGCGCCTGTTTGAGGTGGTGCAGCGCGTGGCGCAAACCGGCGTCACCCTGTTCATGATCGAGCAGAACACCCGCCTGGGTCTGGCCGCTGCGGACCAGGGCCTGGTGCTGGTCGCTGGCCAGGTACGGGCGCGCGCGCCCAGCCAGGAGCTGCTGGCCAACGGCCAACTTCAAAGTCTTTATCTGGGGGCGCACTGATGCTGGCGCAGCTCATCTTCAACGGCCTGGTCTCGGGCCTGCTCATTGCGTTGCCGGCGCTGTCGCTGGCCTTGATTTTCAGCGTGCTGCGCTTTGCCAACTACGCCATTGGTGCGATGGTGACCACCGGCGCCTACCTGGTCTATGCCTTCAACGGCCCGCTGAACTGGCCCTTGCCGCTGGCAGTGGCTGCCGGCATGGCCCTCAGCATTGCGCTGGCGCTGCTGCTCGACAGGCTGGTGTTTGCGCCGCTGCGTGGGCGCTCGGGCGTCACCTTGCTGGTGGCCTCGATCGGCCTGGGCCTGGTGCTGGAGAACCTGGTGCGCCTGGTCGCCGGCAATGCGCCGCGCGGCTTTGGTGTCGAGATCGCCCGGCCCGCGCGTCTGCTCGGTCTGCGCGTCAACCAAGAGCAGCTCATCACCCTGGCCTGCGTGCTGGCAGCGCTGGCGCTGGTGTGTCTGGTGTTCCGCTTCACGCGCCTGGGCCGGGCAATGCAGGCGGTGGCCGACAACCCCGATCTGGCGGATGTGCGCGGGATCTCGCGCAAAAAGGTGACGGCCGCCGTCTGGGCGCTGGCCGCCGCGATGGCGACCTTGTCGGGCGTGCTGATCGGCCTGGATTCGAATGTGGACCCGCAGATGGGTTGGAACTACCTGCTGCCGGTCTTCACCGCCGCCATCCTGGGCGGCATCGGCAGCCCGATGGCGGCAGTAGCCGGCGCGCTGCTGCTGGGGGTGACCGAAGAGCTGGCCACCCTGTTCCTGGCGCCCCACTACCGCACGGTGGTGGCCTTTGTGGTCATGGCCTTGTTGCTGCTGCTGCGGCCGCACGGCCTGTTTGGCGCCAAGTGGGTGCGCAAATGACAAGCTATCTGATTGCAACCCTGGTGCTGGTGGTCATTGCCACCTTGTCGGGCCTGGCGCTGAACCTGCAATGGGGCCTGGGCGGCCTGGTCAATTTTGGCCTGTTCGGCTTTTACATGCTGGGCGCCTATGCCTGCAGCCTGCTGGAGATGCAGGGTGTGCCGCCTCTCACCGCCATGCTGCTGGCGCTGCTGCTGACGGCAGCGGCCAGTGCGCTGGTCAGCCTGATCTCGGTGCGGCTGAGCGAGGACTACCTGGCCATCGTCACGCTGGGCTTTGCCGAATCGCTGCGGCTCTTCATCAGCTACGAGGAGTGGCTGACCCGGGGCACCCTGGGCATCCCCAACATCGTGCGGCCGTTTGCCGACCTGGTGCCCACAGCCTGGCGGGACCTGTTCTTTCTGGGCTTCTGCCTGGTCTGGCTGGCGCTGGTGTTTGTGGTGCTGCAGCGCCTGGCGCGCTCGCCCTTCGGCCGCCTGCTGCGTGCCACGCGCGAGGACGCGGGCGTGGCCGAGGCACTGGGCAAGAACGTGCTCTGGGTGCGGGCGCGCAGCTTTGCGCTGGGCGGCGCCATCCTGGGCATTGCCGGCAGCCTGCACGCGTTCTACTACACCTATATCGACCCGACCCAGTTCACCACCATCCTGACCGCCTATGCCTTCATGGCGGTGATCCTGGGCGGGCGCGGCAGCCATGCCGGCGTGCTGGTTGCCGGCTTCACGGTGATCCTGCTGCTCGAGGGCAGCCGCATGCTGGCCGGCGTCATCCCCTGGCTCGATGGCGCGCAGCTGGCCGCTATCCGCCTGTCGCTGGTCGGCGTGCTGCTGCTGGCGATGCTGATCTTCAAACCCAATGGCTTGCTGCCGGAATACCGGCTGGGCCCCCGCTCTCAAGGAACCTCACCATGACCCGAATCACCCGCAAATCCCGCGACGACCTGCCCGCTGCAGAGCAACCGCTGTGGGACCGCATGCTGGCCGCTGGCGATTTTGCCGACCAGGCCGGCGTCATGGCGCAGCGCCTGCCGATCTTCTCGCAGACCTGGGCGCTGTTGCTGCAGCTGGGCCAGGAGGCGGTGCTGCCCAAGCGCTACACCGAGCTGGCCATCGTCACCGTCTCGCTGCTCAACGAATGCGAGTACTGCATCGACCACCACGGCCCCAAGCTGCAGGTCGAAGGCCTGTCGGCGGACGGCGTGCGAACGCTGCTGGACTACGCCAACCACCCCGAGCTGAACGAGGTGGACCGCCTGGTGGTGGAGTACGCGATCGCGGTGACCCGGAACTGGAGCCAGACGCGCGACGAGATCTTTGTGCGCCTGCACCAGCACTTCAGCGAAGCGCAGATTGTCGAGCTGACCTGGCGCACCGCGCTGTGCGGCGCCTTCAACCGCTTCAACGACATCCTGCAAGTGCAGACCGCGCCCCTGGCCAGCCCGGCAGCCAGCGAAACCGCCGCACAGGCCTGAGCACCGGAAGCACCGTGACGGATCCCATCGCATGAGCAGACAGCCCCGGCGTGAACTGCGCCTCAACACCTTCCAGATGGCTGCGCCCTCCCACAACTGGGCGGGCCTGTGGAAGCACCCGCGCGACAACCAGGCGCAATACCACCAGTTGCGCTACTGGGCGGACATGGCCCGCACCGCAGAGCGGGGCCTGCTCGACGGCATCTTCATTGCCGATGTGTTCGGCATCTACGACGTCTACGCAGGCAGCGCCGATGCGGCCCTGGCGGCCGGTGCCCAGTCCCCGCAGCTGGACCCGACGATGCTCATCTCGGCGATGGCGCTGGTGACCGAGCACATCGGCTTTGGCGTGACATCGAGCCTGAGCAACGACCACCCCTTCTCCTTTGCGCGGCGCTTCAGCACCCTGGACCACCTGACCCATGGCCGCCTGGGCTGGAACATCGTCACCGGCTACCTGGAGAGCGGCGCACGCGGCCTGGGGCGCGACAGCCTGCGCGACCATGACGAGCGCTACGAGGTGGCCGAAGACTTCATGGCCGCGATCTACCAGCTCTGGGAAGGCAGCTGGGAGGCCGGCGCTGCCGTGCGCGACAAGATCAGCGGCGTGTTCAGCCACCCCGAGCGCGTGCATGCGGTAGCGCACGACGGCCCCTACTACCGCGTGCATGGCCGGGCGCTGGCCGAGCCCTCGCCCCAGCGCACACCGTTGCTGTACCAGGCCGGCAGCTCCGCGCGCGGCCAGCAGTTTGCCGGCCGCCATGCCGAGGCCTGCTTTATCAATGGCCCCACACCTGCGGCGGCCGCCAAGTCGGTTAAGGCGCTGCGCGATTCGGCCCGCGACGCCGGCCGCGATCCCTACGATCTGCTCACCCTGCTGGGCGCCACCGTGATTGTTGCGCCCACCAACGCCGAAGCCCAGGACCTGCGCGACGAGTACCGCCGCTACCTGGACAGCGCCGGCCAGCTGGCGCTGGTCTCGGGCTGGACCGGCATGGACCTGTCCCGGCTCGGCCTGGACGATGTGCTGCCCTTCGCGAAAACCAATGCCATCCAGTCCACCGTGGAGCACCTGACCCGCAACACGCCACAGCCGCCCAAGGTGCGCGATCTGCTCGATTTCAGCCCGGTCGGTGCGCGGGCGCCGGTCTTCATCGGCTCGCCGGCCGATGTCGCCGACCAGATGGCCCACTGGGTCGCCGAGAGCGATGTCGATGGCTTCAACCTCGTGCGCACCGTCATGCCCGAGAGCCTGGACGCCATCGTCGACCTGCTGATCCCCGAGCTGCAAAACCGGGGCATGTTCAAGACGCGCTATGCGGAAGGGTCCTTGCGCGAAAAGCTTTTTCCGGCAGGGGGCCAGCTGCTGCCGGCCAGCCACCCGGGGGCTGCTTACCGGCGCTGATGTTCCAGCGGGCGCTTACCTCAACTATCCCAAAAAACAACCCCCATCGCCCGGCAAAGAGCGATGGGGGATGGCATATCAGCGCACTAAGCCGCTTCAGGCTTCCGGCATCAGCGGCTCGCCCAGGTTCAGCATCAGGCGGTTGGCCCAGGCAAAGATGGCGTCCGAATGCAGCAGGTCCAGCACCTCGCCGTCGTTCAGGCCCTCGGCCTTGAGCGCGTCGATGTCGGCGGCATTGATGGCGGCGGGCTGCTCGGTGATCTTGATCGAGAACTGCACGATGGCCTTTTCACGCGCGGTGGTGCCGGCGGTGGCAGGCTGCTCGAACACCTGGGCAATGGTGTCGCTGCGCTTGGCCAGCTGCTCGAAGCGCTGCGCATGCACCGAGGCGCAGTAGACGCAGCCGTTGATGCGCGATACCACCGTGGAGCCCAGCTCGCGCTCGGCACGCGAGAGGCCGCCGGGCGCATACATGATGGCGTTGAAGGCCGTGGAGCGCTCGCGCAGGATCTGCGGCTGGTGCACCAGGAACAGGTAGTAGTCCGAGGTCTTGGCCTTGGGGTGGCTCTCCTCCAGCACGGCCATCTGGTCGGGCGTGGCCTGGTCGAGCTGGACCACATCGAGCCAGGCCTTCCACTCCAGCGATTCGTTGGTGAAGCCGTGGGCGCGGATGACCTGGGCGGGTTGGAATGCGGCGGGCGTGCTCATGCGGTGGCCTCCTCGGATGCTTTCATGGCTTGCAGGCCGGCCACAAGGCGGACCTGGTACGAAAGAAACGCGATCAGCTGCGACAGCGCCACGACGGCTGGCGTGCTGATGCCTGCGGCTGGCAGGGTTTCCAGCGCGGCCTTGTCGCCGTCGATCGGGTTCTCGATCAGGGTGCGGGTAAAGGCCAGCATGGCCGCCAGGCGCGGGTCTTGCGCATCCTGGGGTTGGCCGGTCTCGGCCACGGCGATCAGTGCGGCATCCACCGGCAGCTGCTGCAAGCGTTCGCGGTAGTGGGCAACCAGCTCGGGGGCGGGGGTCAGGCGGCAGGCATAGAGCGCGACCAGCAGGCGCTCGGCCAGGTTGATGCCCGGCAGCGCCGGGTCAAACATGGCCTGGTAGCTGCCCTGGGTGGCAGCCACCACCTTTTCACGCTGGTGGCGGGCCGCGTAGGTGCGGCTGCCCGGTGCCAGACCGACCAGCCGGTCGATCAGGTCATCGCTGGGGGATGTGGACATGCAAGACTCCTTGGTTATGTTTTTGCAGCGCCGGCATGGGCCGCCACCGCACGTGCTAGAAACTGCAGCACGCCCTGCCAGGACGCGGCATCGGCATGGGCGTTGTCGGCCGGGTTGCCGCCGCCGGTGCTGACCTTGCCCGAGACAGGGTGCGCATAGACCAGCTGCGTGGTCGGCACATAGGGGAACAGGATGGCGTGGCCGGCGCGCTCGAAGTCCAGCCACTGCACATCGTGCGGGTGCTGCACCTCGGCCAGCTTGTCGCGCACCATCTGCGAATACACGCTTGACGGCCAGGAGCCATCGTCGGTGGCCGACAGCAGCATCACCGGGCCCTGGATGCGCTCCACCGGGATGCGCGCACGCGCGACGGCCTCGGCATCGAGCAAGGCTGTGCGCATCGCGCGCTCATGGCGGTGGGGCGATGGGCCTTCGTCAAACGGGGCCCAGCTGGCGGTGCGGTTGTTTTCCCAGATGTGGGTCAGCGGCTGGCCGTCCAGCAGCCAGGTCGGGCCTTCGCGGCCCACCTGCGGGTCGCAGGCGTTCTGGCCGCTGTGCACAAACGCGCTGGGCACATAGCCCACCACGGCCGATACCTGCTGCGCAAAGGTCGCCCCGAGCAGCAGCACCAGCTCACCGCCGCGCGACTGGCCGCTGAGCGCGACAAAGTCATGCGCCGGTTGCACCGTGCGGCGCAGCCATTGCAGGCCTTTTTCAAAATACTCCAACGGGGTGTTGGAGATGTAGGGCGACAGCCCCGGCGCCTTGAAATACGCCAGTGCAAAGGCCGCATAGCCGTGCGATGCATAGAGCGCGGCGCGCGGCTCGTTGATGCCGCCGCCCGAGCCATTGACGATCATCACCGCCGGGTGCGGACCGGGGCCGGCGGGCAGGTACAGGGTGCCGACCAGGCCGTCCTCGCGCACCTCGCGGCGGGTCACGCCGGGCGCAGCGAGCTGCTGGCTGAAGCGGGCCTGCGCCTGCGCAGTGCCAGAACTGGCCTGCAAGGTCGTTACCAGCGCATCGGTCACCGGCTGGTTGAACAGCTCGCGGCTGGAGGATTGCACCGGGCTTTGCGACCAGACCAGGCCCATGCCATCGACCCCGGCATAGCTGCCGGAGACGGGGGCATCGCGGTTCAGATCCACGGTCCCCTGCGCATCGGCGATGAAGCGCGCCTGCGCGCGCCACAGCACACCACTGCGCGGGGTCTCGGCACGGATCTCTACCGCCTCACCGGGCTGGGCGCCTTCGATACGGATGTGGCGTGCCACATCGATCAGCGCGTCCGCCTGGTCAACCGTGATGGACAGCTGGGCCATCAGGGTGCCACCTTGGTCACCATCGATGCGGTGGTGCGGTCGCTGCTGAACGGGGTGACCTTCAGGCCCTTCTTCGCGGCCCAGATATTGCGGTAGTGGAACAGCGGGATGATGCCCACATCATCGGACACCACCTTGGCCGACTGGCGCAGAATGCTCTCGCGCTTGGCCATGTCGAACTCTTCGGTGGATTCGGTCAGCGCCTTGTCCACCGCCGGGTTGCTGTAGTGGCCCCAGTTGGAAGCGCCCAGGCCCTTCTTGGCATCGACCGTGGCCAGCACGTTCACCAGCGCATAGCTGGCCTCGCCGGTGCCATTGCCCCAGGCGAGCATGCTCATCGCATATTCGTTCTTGTTGGCGCGGCCCGAGTACACGGCCCATGGCACCACCTCCACCTGGGTCTTCACGCCAATGCGGGTCCAGAACTGGGCCACCACCTGGGCCGTTTCCGGGCCTTGCGGGTAGCGGTCGTTGGGCACATGCATGGTCAGCTTGAAGCCTTCGGGGAAACCGGCATCGGCCAGCAGCTTCTTGGCCTTGGCGGCATCAAAAGGAATGTTCTTGATGTCGGGGTTGTAGCCATAGGTGTTCTTGGGCATCCACTGGTTGGCCTCGGTGGCCGCGTCCTGCAGGATGCGGTCCACGATGGCGCCCCGGTTGATCGCCAGGTTCAGCGCCTCACGCACGCGCTGGTCCAGCAGCGGGTTCTTGGGCAAAGGCTTGCCGGCGTTGTCGGTGATGAAGGCATTGGGCGCCGGGTTGAAGCTCGGTTGCAGCAGCATCACGCGCAGGCCGTCGTAGGGGTAGACGGTGACGTTGGGCGCGTTCTTCAGCCGCGCCAGGTCGGAGACCGAGACCTTGTCGATCACGTCCACATCGCCTGCCAGCAGCGCGGCGGTGCGCGATGCGGCATTGTTGATGTAGCGGTAGTTGACCTTCTCCCAGATCGGCTTGTCACCCCAGTAGCCATCGTTGCGCTGCATCACCACGCGGTCGCCCGGCGTGTAGGACACCCATTTGTAGGGGCCCGAGCCGACCATGGCCTTGCCCGCGTTGTAGTCTTCGGTGGCCGATTTCTCGCCCACATGCTTGCTGACGATGTGCACCGAAGCCAGGTTCAGCGGCAGATCGGGGTTGGGGATATTGGTCTTGATGATCAGCGTGTGCGGGTCCTTGGCGGTCACCGATTCGACGGTACGCAGGTAGCCGGCAAAGGTGGCCACGCTGCCGGGCACGGCGCGCGCGCGCTGGTAGGAGTAGATGACGTCTTCGGCGCTGAAGGCCTTGCCGTCCTGCCATTTCACATCGGTGCGCAGCTTGAACTCCCAGGTCTTGGCGTCCAGGTTCTTCCAGCTGGCGGCCAGGCCAGGCTGCAGCTTGTTGTAGTTGTTCTGGACCAGCAGGTCCCAGAAGTGCAGGTCCACCGAGCGGTCGCCGGCGTGGTTGTTGAGCTGGGGGTCCATCGACGAGACCGGGTCGGCAAAGCCGATGTTCAAGGTCTGCGCATGGGCAGCCAGGCCAGCGCCCATCAGGGCAGCGGTGAGGGAAGAGACGATGATGCGTTTCATGGCGAACTCCTGGTGAAACTGTGAAAACGGTGCAAAGAATGCGGATAAAAGGCGGCGCTCAGCTGAGCGTTCAGGCGTCGTTCAAATGGCAGGCGCTTTGGTGCTGGATGGCAATGCCCTTGAGCTGGGGCGCCTCCACCGTGCAGCGCGGCATCGCACGCGGACATCGCGGATGGAAGTGGCAGCCGCTGGGAGGGTTCAGCGGGCTGGGGATTTCACCCTGGATGGCCGAGTAGGTCTTGTGGCGGGCGTTCATGTTGGGCACCTCGGCCAGCAAGGCCTGGGTGTAGGGGTGGTTGGGCCGGGCAAACAGCTCTTCGACCGGCGCAGTCTCGATCACGCGGCCCAGGTACATCACCACCACCCGGTCGCAGATGTGCTCGACGACGCCCAGGTCATGGCTGATGAACAGATAGGTCAGGTGCAGCTGCTCGCGCAGGTCCATGAACAGGTTCAGGATCTGCGCCTGGATCGACACATCGAGCGCGGCCACCGCCTCATCGCAGACCAGCATGTGCGGCTGCACCGCCAGTGCGCGGGCAATACCGATGCGCTGGCGCTGGCCGCCGCTGAACTGGTGCGGGTAGCGGCTGCGCAGCGCGGGGTCGAGCCCGGCGCGCTCCATCTGCGCGCAGACATAGTCGTCAAAACCGGCCTGGTCCACCAGGCCATGGATGCGGGCCGCCTCGCCAACGATCTCGTCCACGCGCAGGCGCGGGTTCAAGCTGGCGTACGGGTCCTGGAAGATCATCTGGATGCGCAGGCGCTCAGCATGGCGCTCGGCTGGCGTCAGCGCGGCCAGCGGTTTGCCGGAAAAGCGCACTTCGCCATCGGACGGCGGCAGCAACCCGGCCGCCATGCGGCCCAGGGTGGACTTGCCGCAACCGGATTCGCCCACCAGGCCCACCACCTCACCGGGGCGCACCAGCAGATCGACCTGGTCGACCGCACGGGTCACCGGGTGGGGCTTTTCCAGCCCCAGGCTTTGCAGCAGGCGGCCGCCCAGGCCGGGCTTGTGCTCGCCAAAGCGCTTGCTGACCTGGCGCAGCTCGACGACCGGGGTGACTGCTGCGCTGTCCGCTGGGGTGTTCATCATCTCGTTCATGGGCGGGCCTCCAGGCCTTGCGGCGCGGTGGCACCCAGGTTGCTGGGGGCGCTGGCGGCCAGCGCCGGGTGGAAGCAGCGCACCAGGCGGCCGGGCAGCGGCTCGGTCTGCTCGGGCTGGGCCTGGCAGGCAGCGGTGGCGCGGGCGCAGCGGGCGGCAAAGGCACAGCCCGGCGGCAGCTGCAGCATATTGGGCGTCATTCCGGGAATCTGCTGCAGGCGGCTGCCGCGCCGGTTGTTGGCCGGCAGGCTGCCGATGAGGCCGGCGGTATAAGGGTGCAGCGGGCTGTCCAGCACGGCATCGACGCCGCCTTGCTCGACGATGCGGCCGGCATACATCACGGCCACTTCGTCGGCCAGACCGGCCACCACCGACAGGTCGTGCGTGATCCAGATCAGCGAGGTGCCCTGCTGGCGCGCCAGCTTCTGCACCTCGGACAGGATCTGCGCCTGGATGGTCACATCCAGCGCCGTTGTGGGCTCGTCGGCAATGATCAGATCGGGCCGGTGCAGCATCGCCGTGGCAATGGCCACGCGCTGGCGCATGCCGCCCGACAGCTGGTGCGGGTAGGCCTGCAGGCGCTCGTCGGGGCTGGCAATGCCCATCATCGCCAGGGTCTCGCGGGCACGGTCACGTGCCTGGGCCTTGCTGGCCGAGGTATGGGCGCGCACCGCTTCGATCATCTGCGTGTCCACGCGCAACACGGGGTTGAGCGTCATCATCGGGTCCTGGAAGATCATCGCGATGCGGTTGCCCTGCAGCTGGCGCAGCTCGCGCGGCTTGATCTTGGTGATGTCGCGGCCCTGGAACAGCACCTCACCGCCAGTCACGCGGCCCGGTGCATCGACCAGGCCCATGATGGAAAAACCGGTGACGGACTTGCCCGAGCCGGACTCGCCGACCAGGCCCAGGATGCGGCCGCGCTCCAGGGTGAAGGACACATCGTTGACCGCGCGCAGGGTGCCGGCGCGGGTCGCAAACTCGGTGCGCAGATGGCGCACCTGCAAGGTGGGCACGCTGCTCATCGGGTGTTCCTCGGGTTCAGGACATCGCGCAGGCGGTCGCCCACCAGGTTGATCGCCACGATGGTGACCAAGAGCGCAATGCCGGGGTAAAAACTGATCCAGTACTGGCCCGAGAGCATGAACTGGTAGCCATTGGAGATCAGCAGGCCCAGCGAAGGCTCGGTCACCGGCACGCCCAGGCCCAGAAAGCTCAAGGTGGCCTCCAAGGTGATGGCGCGGGCGATCTGCAGGGTGCCGATCACAATCAGCGGCGGCAGGCAGTTGGGCAGAATGTGGCGCACCATGATGCGCCAGTTGGGGATGTCCAGGCAGCGCGCCGCCTCGACATACTCGCGCCGGCGCTCAACCAGGGCCTGGCCGCGTGCGGTGCGGGCGTAGTAGGCCCATTCCAGGATCACCAGGGTCAGCACCACATTGCCCACGCCCTTGCCCAGGTAGGCCAGGATCATCATCGCCACCAGGATCGAGGGAAAGGACAGGATCAGATCGACCACGCGCATGATGATCGTGTCGGTCTTGCCACCGGCATAGGCGGCCAGCAGGCCCAGCAAGGTGCCCACAACGCCGGCAATCAGCGCCGAGCCCACGCCCACCAGCAGACTGATGCGCAGGCCATAGAGGATTGCGGAGTACAGATCGCGGCCCTGGCCGTCGGTGCCCAGCATGTAGTGGAAGCTGTCCATGCCATTGGCCGAGCCTGGCGGCAGGCGTGCATCGAGCACGTCGAGCTGCTGCAGGTCATAGGGGTTCTGCGGCGTGATCCAGGGCGCCACCAGCGCCGCCAGAATCAGCACCACGGCGACGATGAGGCCGAACAGCGCCAGGCGCGAGGCCATGAAATCCGCCACATGCGCGCGCCAGGGCGAAGGCTGGCGCAGCGCCGCTGCCGGGGCCGTGCCCACGGGGGTGTTCGCAGGGGTGTTGGTGCCGCTCATGCTGCGCCCTCCAGGCGCACGCGGGGGTCGAGCACCTTGTACAAGATATCCACGATCAGATTGAGCGTGACGAACAGGCAGACCACCACCACCAGGTAGGAGACGATGACGGGACGGTCCAGCGCATTGATGCTGTCCAGAATCAGCTTGCCGGCGCCCGGCCAGGAGAAGATGCTCTCGGTCACCACCGCAAAGGCGATGGTCGAGCCCAGCTCCAGGCCCAGCACGGTGACCAGCGGAATCATCGTATTGCGCAGCACATGCAGGCCCACCACGCGCAGCGGCGACAGGCCCTTGGCGCGGGCGAACTTCACATAGTCCAGCGGCAGCACTTCACGCACACCGGCGCGCGTCAAACGGATCACCAGCGAGATCTTGAACAGCGACAGGTTGATCGCCGGCAGCAGCATGTGGCGCAGGCCGTCAGCCGTCAGAAACGACCACTGCGCGCCGAGAAACTCCACGGTCTGGCCGCGTCCGCTCGACGGCAGCATGCCCAGCGAGACGCTGAAGGTCATGATCAGCATCAGGCCGACCCAGAACGTGGGCAGCGAAAAGCCCACGATGCTGCCGGCCATGATGGATTTGGAAAACCAGCTCTCGGGGTAGAGGCCGGCCAGCAGGCCCAGCGGCACGCCCAGTACCACGGCGATGACCAGCGCGGCAATCGCCAGCTCCAGGGTCGCCGGCAGGCGCTGCAAAATCAGCTCGATCGCCGGCACGTTGTAGACAAAGCTCACGCCCAGGTTGCCCTGCAGCGCGCCGCCGACAAAGCCCAGGTACTGGCGCCACAGCGGCTGGTCAAAGCCCAGCTGGGCGATGATGCGCGCACGCTCGACCTGGTCCACGTCCTGGCCGATGAGGATATCGACCGGGTTGCCGATGGCATGCAGGCCGACGAAGACGATCACCGTCATCAAGAGCACCACCACCAGCGCCTGCGCAAGGCGGCGCAACAGCCAGCCGATCATGGTGCGTCCGCCTTGTCCAGCAACGCGGCGGTCTGGCCGGGGGGGTCGGCCGGCGTCCACTCATCGCCAAACACTTCGGGGTCGCTGAAGGCCTGCAGCTTCTCGAAATGCCACTGAACATCTTCGGCATACAGGCGGCTGCTGATGCCCTGGGCCAGGCGCTCGGCGCCCACGCTGATCGCAGGAATATCGCCGGACACGGTGCCATGCGTCAGCGCCGCCGGGTAGGAGAACGCATGGATGCGCTCCAGCCCCGGGCAGGCGCCGGGAATCTTTGGCTGCAGCTCGAAGGCCGGGCCCAGGTCGGGCGAGTCGGACAGCTCCTGGTCGTCCTCGCCCTCGGGGTGGCGGAAGCGGTCGCCCCAGTTGCGCACATGGGCGGCAAAGGGGGCAAATTCGCTGCGCGCATTCCAGTCGATGCGAAAGCCGGTGGAGAACACGACAAAGTCCAGATGGAACACGCCCTTGGAGGTGTGCACGCGGATCTCGTCGCCGGTCCATTCCATGCGCTCGATCGCGCAGCCCAGGTTGAAGCGGGCATTGGCATGGCGCGAGACGCGCAAGGTGCTGCCCCGGGGCGGCGGCACCTGCTGCACATTGATGTAGTGGCGGATCTTCCATTTCCAGTCATCAGGCAGGTGCAGATGGCCATGGGTCAGGCCCGGGCTGCCAGCGCCCTTGCCCTTGTTGACGCGCGGAATATCGCTGCGGCGGATCAGCAGATCGACACTGGCAGCGCCGCTCTCCAGCGCCGTGGCAGCACTGTCCATCGCCGAGGCACCGGCGCCCACCACGCCGATGCGCTTGCCGGCCAGCTGGGCGTAATCGGTGCTGTCCGACGAATGGGCCCAGCGGTCACGCGGCAGGCTGCGCGCCATCTCGGGCACATAGGCGCCGCCCAGGCCGTCGCGGCCGGTGGCCAGCACCACATGCCGCGCCAGCACCTTGCGCGCGCCGTCGGGGGTTTCCAGATCGAGCTGCACCACGCCATCGGCACCGCGCGGGCGCACGGCCAGCACCTTGTGGCCGTTGTGCACCGGCAGCGCCAGCACCTGGCGGTACCAGCGCAGGTAGTCCATCCACTGCAGGCGCGGGATCTTGTCGAGCGCCTCCCAGGCCTCCAGGCCGAACTGCGACTCGAACCAGGCGCGGAAGGTCAGCGCCGGTTTGCCCAGCGCCGGGCCGGTGAGCTGCTTGGGCGAGCGCAGGGTTTCCATGCGCGCCGTCGTCGCCCAGGGGCCTTCAAAGCCGGCGGGCGACTGGTCAAAAATCTGGGCCGGTACGCCCATGAAGCGCAGCGCCGCGCACGCGGCCAGACCCGACATGCCGCCGCCGATGATGGCAACGGGCAGTACCGGTTCGCCCTCGAGCGCGGTTTCGGGCACCCAGTCCTTGGCGGGCAGGTCCAGCCAGGCCAGGTCCTGGCGCACCCGTGCTTCGAGTGCAGCCAGCCCGGCGGGCGGCAATTGGCGGTCGTCGTTCATGCGTGGTTCTCTCAAGGTTCTTGCGCGCCAGCAGCGGGCCGCTGGCCCTCTGGCAGCATTTCTTCCAGCAGCGCGGCATGCTCTCGCGCGTCATGCAGTACAAAGCCGGGCAGCAGCGCCTGCGCCACCTCGGTCAAGGCCTGGCACAGCGCATCCATCGCCGGCGTGCAAGGCGTGGCCTGCTGGCTGACCACGCCAAACAAAAAGGGGATGTCGGTATCGAGCGGGCGCACCACCACGCCTTGCAGCGGCAGGCCCAGCGCCGTCACCGGCTCCAGCACCGAGACACCCAGGCCCGCGCGCACCGCAGCCATCGCGTTCACCGAGGCATTGGTTTCCATGAACTGGGTCTGCCCGGGTTGCGCGCCCGGGCGGGCAGCGGCAAAGGCCTCATCGAGGCGGCCGCGCAAGCGGTAGGGGTTGGCCATGGTGATGATGCGGCGCTCGGCCAGCGCGGCGAGGGGTACCACGTCCAGTGCGGCCAGCGGGTCGCCCTCGGGCAGCACCGCCACGCAGGCAGCGCGGCCAATCCAGTGCACCTGCAGGCCCCGGTGCTCCAGCGGCAGGCTGCTCACGCCCAGCTGGGCGGCACCGGTCAGCACACCCTGGGCCACCTGCTCGGGCGAGGCGCTGCGCAGCTGGATGTGCGAAATACTCTGCGCCATCGCGCCTTCCAGCCGCGCCAGCGCCGCAGGCACCAGGCCCGCGGCCAGCGCCGGCGTGGCCAGCAGGTTCAGCGGGCGTTGGCTGCCGCCTGCAATCTCGCGGGCGCGCTGGCGGATCTGCTGCAGGCTGTGCAGCGCATGGGCCACATCCTCGTACAGCAGAAAGCCTTGCTCATTCGGGGTGATGCGCGGTCCGTTGCGGCTGAACAGCGCATAGCCAATCTCTTGCTCCAGCTCCTGCACCAGGCGGCTGATCGCGGGCTGCGAACGGCCCAGCATGCGGCCGGCGGCCGTCACGCTGCCGGTCGAGATCACGGCCGCGAAGGCCTCAAGCTGGCGAAGTTCCATGGGTATTGAATGCGAAAACCGCATTCTGAGCTATTGAGTATGCAATCTACAAATACTAAATAGACATATCCAAATAGCAGAAGCGTATTTACCCGGGTACCGAGGCGGCGGCAGCCCGCAGGCAGCGCAATGCGGACGCAAAAAAAGGGAGCTTGCGCTCCCTTTGGCTGGCTTTCGGCCTGGGTGGACGCTGTGCCCGCTCAGAGCCCCAGCTTCCTGGCCACGTAATCGGCGTCCTTGTCGCCCCGGCCCGAGAGGTTGACGAGGATGTTCACGCCCTTGTCCAGCTGGGGCGCGATGCGCATGGCCCATGCGACGGCATGGGCGCTTTCCAGCGCCGGGATGATGCCCTCGACCCGCGACAGGGTCATGAAGGCATCGAGGCAGGCCTGGTCGTCCACCGCCTGGTAGTCGACCCGGCCCAGGTCCTTGAGGTAGCTGTGCTGCGGGCCCACACCGGGGTAGTCCAGGCCCGAGGCGATGGAATGCACGGCCGCAGGGCTGCCATCGGCGTTCTCCAGCACATAGCATTTCATGCCATGGATGGCACCGGGCTTGCCCACCGACAAGGTCGCGGCATGCTTGCCCGGCTGGTCCACGCCCTCGCCCGCCGGCTCCACACCGACCAGCTTGACACCGGCTTCGGCCAGGAAGGCGCTGAAGATGCCCATCGCATTGGAGCCGCCGCCCACGCAGGCCGCGACATAGTCGGGCAGCTTGCCATGGCGGGTCTGGAACTGCTCGCGCGCCTCGCGCCCGACGATGGACTGGAAGTCGCGCACCATCTTCGGAAACGGGTGCGGGCCCACCACCGAGCCGATCGCATAGAGGTAGTTCGTCGGGTCCTTGAGGTATTCCTCAAACGCGCTGTCGACGGCCTCCTTCAACGTTGCCTGGCCAAAGGTCACCGGCACCAGCTTGCAGCCCAGGATGCGCATCTTGGTGACGTTGGGGTGCTCCTTCTCGATATCGACCTGGCCCATGTGGATCTCGCAGGGGATGCCCACCAGCGCGCAGGCCGTTGCCAAGGCCACGCCATGCTGGCCGGCGCCGGTCTCGGCGATCACCTTGGTCTTGCCCATGAACTTGGCCAGCAGTGCCTCGCCCAGGCAGTGGTTGATCTTGTGTGCGCCGGTGTGGTTGAGGTCTTCGCGCTTGAGGTGGATCTGCGCGCCGCCCAGCTGCTGCGACAGGCGCCGGGCATGGAAGATGGGGCTGGGGCGGCCCACATAGTCCTGGAACAGGTGCTGGAGCTCATCCTGAAAATCCTGGCGTTGCACGATCTGCTCGTAGGCCTCGGCGATATCGTCCATCGCCTTTTTCAGATGCGGGGGCACCAGCTGGCCGCCGTAGTCACCAAAGAAACCGTTGGCATCGGGCATGTCGGCAAAGTTCATCATTGTTGTCATCTGTGGTGTCTCTGTGAACGCAAAGCTTCGTTGATACCACAGCGTCCCCGGCTACAGCTTGCAGGTTTTCCCGGTGCCACAATAGCTGCCATGAAAGCTGACGCCGTTCGTGACATCGCCCTGGCCCATGCCATCGAAACCTCGCCGCCCCATGAGGCCCTGCCCAGCGCTGCGCGCTGCGAGGCCATCACGCAGGAGGTGCTGCACACTTTGGGCAAGCCCGCCTTGGGTGGCAAGGCCGGCCAGGCCGCCTTTGCCCAGTTTTTGCAGCTGCGCGCCCAGCGCATCATCCAGGCCAGCCAGTTGCCCGCCGATGTGCGCCAGCTCTGGCAGCATGCCCCGGGCCTGGCGCGCTGGACGCCGCTGGCCATCGGCCTGCTGGCGCTGTGCCTGGGCTTTGCGAGCCACCGCATCACCGATCCGCACCGCGTCGATCTGCTGTCGCTGTCGCTGATGGGCATCGTGCTGTGGAACCTGCTGATGTATGCAGTGCTGCTGGTGCGCAGCATGGTGGGCCTGGCGCGGCGCCAGCCCGCCCGGGTGGCGCTCTGGGAACCGGCCCAGCTGCCCGCTGGCGGCCAAGACACACCCACCGCAACCGCAGACGAACACCCCGGCTGGCTGGCACGCCTGCGCGGCAAGGCCATGCCCGCGCTGCGCGGCAGCGGCCTGCGCAAGATGGCGCTGCGCTTTGAGCGCAACTGGTGGCAGGCCAGCGAAGGCGTGCGCAACGCCCAGTGGCTGCAGTGGCTGCACCTGGGTGCGGCGCTGGTGGCAGCCGGCGCACTGGCCTCGCTGTGGCTCACCGGTCTGACCAAGGAATACCAGGTCGGCTGGGAGAGCACCTTCCTGTCGGCCGCGCAGGTGCAGCACTGGCTCAACATCCTGTTTGCCCCCACCCAGTGGCTGCAATGGACAACGCCGTGGAGCCTGGCCGACATCCAGGCGCTGCAAGGCTGGGTGACCAGCAGCATGCCGGCGCAGTACCAATCGGCAGCGGCCCAGGCGCCGCAGCCCGGTGTGCTCAGCGCGCCGGTCACCTATGTGGGCGAGCGCTGGGTCTGGGCCTATACCGCCTTGCTGGGCGCCACCGTGGTGCTACCGCGTTTGCTGCTGGCCCTGTGGCAGGGGCTGCGCGCACGCTGGCGCCGCCAGCACCTGCAGCTGCCGCTGAACCAGGCCTACTTTGCCCGCCTGCAGCGCGACTTTGGCGGCCTGGCCACGCGCCTGGTGCTGCTGCCCTTCAGCATGGATGTGACGCCCGAGCGCCGCGCGGCGATCGGCCACCATGCGATCGGCCTCTATGGCGCCGGCGCCCATGTTGACTGGCTGCCGACCCTGGCCTATGGCGCGGCGCTGCCCGGCATCGATGTGCCCGCAGGCGCGCAGGCCGTGGTGCTGGTCAGCCTGTCGGCCACGCCCGAGGCCGAGGTGCATGGCGAGCTGCTCACCCAGCTGCACAACCGCCACGGCGCCAACGGCCAGCTCTGGCTCTGGGGCAGCGATTTTGCCGCCCGCAATGCCGGCGCCCCCCGCCGCCTGCAGGAGCGCGAAGCGCTGTGGCAGGAGTTTGCCCGCCAGCATGGCATCCATGCCCAGCTGATCACCACCGGCACCTGACGAGACCCGCACGATGACCGAGACCACGAACGACCTCCAGCATTCCGCCGCACTGGCACCCGATGCCGCCGGTGCCGGCGACCAGTCGATTGCCTGGTGCCTGCTGTCGCACACCAACATCGGCAAGACCACCCTGGCCCGCACCCTGGTGGCCGAGGACATTGGCGAAGTGCAGGATGCCGCCCATGTCACCAGCCAATCGCAGCGCTACCTGCTGCAGCGCACCGAGCAAGGCGATGCGCTATGGCTCTGGGACACGCCGGGTTTTGGCGATTCGGTACGGCTCTACAACCGCCTGAAGCAGCAGGGCAACCCGCTGGGCTGGTTTCTGTCGAACGTCTGGGACCGCTGGCGCGACAAGCCCTTCTACATGAGCCAGCGCGCGTTGCAGGCTGCACGCGACCATGCCGATGTGATGCTCTACCTGGTCAATGCCGCCGAAGACCCGGCCGACGCCGGTTACTGGGCCAGCGAGATGCGCATCCTGCAGTGGATGGACAAGCCCGTGCTGGTGCTGCTCAACCAGATTGGCAGCGACACCAGCGCCGCGCAGACCGCCGCCGACCTGCAGCGCTGGCGCACCGCGACGGCCGAGTTTGCCGGCACCGTCCGCTCGGTGCAGGTGCTCGACGCCTTTACCCGCAGCTGGTGGCATGAAAAGCAGGTGATGCAGTCCATCGCGCCGTTGCTGCCCGATGCCAAGCAGCCCGCCTACCAGCGCCTGCTGCAGAGCCGCGCCGCGCGCCAGCAGCAGCGCGAAGCGGCCAGCTTGAAGGCCCTGGCCGAGCAATTGCTGCTGGCAGCCACCGCGCAGGAGACCGTGCAGGCCAGTGACAACAAGCTCTGGCAGCGCGCCTGGAACAAGGTCAGCGGCTCGGTCGCGCAGGCGATCCGGGGCAGCGGTGCTGAGGGCGCCGAACTCAGCCCCGAGCAGACCGCTGCGATGCAGCGGCTGACCCAGGCGCTGCAGCAGGCCGACCTGGCCAGCACCCAGGCGCTGCTGGAGCTGCACCAGCTCGATGGCCAGGCGGCCAGCCAGCTCCAGCAGCAGCTCAAGGACCACCTGAAAACCAGCACACCGCTGGACCCGCAGACGGCCAGCCTCTGGGGTGCGCTGACAGCCGGCGCAGCCACGGGCTTGGGGGCCGACATGGTCGCCGGCGGCATGACCCTGGGCGCCGGTGCGCTGGTAGGCGCGTTGGTAGGCGCCGTCACCTTTGCCGGTGCCGCCTGGAGCGCGAACAAGATGTTCGACCAGCAGGCCCAACGCTTTCACCTGTCCCCCGAGTACCTCAGTGCCTTGACCGGCCAGCTGCTGCTCAAGTACCTGGTGATCTCGCACTTTGGCCGGGGACGCGGGCGCTACACCAGCCCCAGCGCGCCGGCGCAGTGGAGCGAGGCGGTGCAGGCTGCCGTTCAGCACCGCGCCACACAGTGGCAGCAGCAGTGGAAGGCGCTGGGCAGCCTGGCGCCCGACGCCGCCTTGAGCGACGAGGCGCGCGCCGCCCACTTGCAGGCGCTGCAGCTGCAGTTGGGTGAATGCCTGCACGAGGCGCTGGACCGCCTCTACCCCGGCATGGATCGATCAGCAGCCAGTGCTGATACAAATACTCAATAAAAACAACAAATTACAAAATAACCAACGATATAAAACTTCAATTCGCATTGACCCGCTTGTTTTTTGCACACGCCCGCCGCAGCATGGAGATGCCAGGGCCCCGCAGGCCTGGCACCCGACCAACATAAAGACAGGAGAGTTTTATGCGCAACACCTGGAAAGCCTGGATCAGCGGTATCGCGCTGTGCGGCACGGCGGCCGTCTATGCCCAAACACCGGCAGCAGGCACGGCTCCGGCCGCCAAACCGGCACCCGCCGCCAAGGCCGCGCCAGCGGCCCCCGCTGCTGCTGCAGCAGCGCCTGCAGCGGCGGCAGACAAAACCAAGACCAAGACCCCCGCCCCAGGCGGCGGTGCCGGCAAGGTCTGGGCCAATACCAACTCCAAGATCTACCACTGCCAAGGTGACCGCTACTACGGCACCACCAAGCAAGGCGAGTACATGACCCTGGCAGATGCCAAGGCCAAGGGCATCCAGCCCGCCAAGGGCAGCAAGGCCTGCAACAGCTGATCAGGCCCGCTCCAACACACTCCACCCCGCGCAACTTGGCGGGGTTTTTTTAGGCTCCGCGCCGCTGCAGCAGCCACTGCCACCAGCGCTTGCCGTAACCGGCAATGCCCTGCGGGAACAGCAAGACCAGCAACAGAATCACCGCGCCCAGGGTGGCACGCCAGTAGTCGGTGTTACGCGCCACGGCATCGTGCAGCCAGGTAAAGCTGAAGGCGCCCAGAATCGGGCCCACCAAGGTCTGCACACCCCCGAGCAGCACCATGACCAGGCCATCGACCGACTTGGCCACCGACATGGTCTCCGGCGAGATGCTGCCCTTGGAGAACGCGAACAAGGCACCCGCCAGTCCGGCCACCGACGCGGCCAGCACAAAGCCCATCCACTGCACTTTGGCTACCGCAATGCCGATGGCCTCGGCGCGCAGCGGCGCATCGCGGCTGGCGCGCAGCGCATAGCCCAGCGGGGCATACAGCACCCGCCACAGCGCCAGCACGCCGGCGGTGGCCAGCAGCAGGGTCAGCAGGTAGAACCAGCGCTTGTCCTCCAGCCAGGCAGCGGGCCAGACACCGGTCAGGCCATTGCTGCCGCCGGTGACCGAATCCCACTGGAAGGTGGTGGCCCAGATGATCTGCGCAAAGGCCAGGGTCAGCATCGAGAAATACACACCCGTCAGCCGCACCGCAAACCAGCCCGTGAGTACGCCGCCCAAGGCGGCCAGCAGTGGTGCCAGCAACAGCGCCCACAGCATCGGCAGGCCGGCCGCGTTCAGCAGCAGCGCCGCGCCATAGGCGCCCAGGCCAAAGAAGGCCGCATGGCCAAAGGAATGCAGGCCAGCGGGCCCCATCAGAAAATGCAGGCTGGTGGCAAACAGCGCGGCAATGACCAGGTCCACCACCAGCACCAGGGTGTAGGACTGCGCATCCACCGCCCAGGGCAGTGCCAGCAGGGCCAGCAGCACGGCGGCGCCCACGGCCTTCAAAGCGGGCGGCGGCGCACGCAGCGGCTGCTCGCGCAGGCCTTGGCTGCGGCTGGCGGCCTGCGGTTGGCCCAGCAGGCCCCAGGGGCGCAGCACCAGCACCACGGCCATCACCAGAAAATCAGCAACCAGGGTGAGCTGCGGAAACGCGATATCGATGCCGGCGATCTGCACCACGCCGAGCCAGATGCACAGCGCCTTGACGGTGGACACCAGCAGGGCCGCGACAAAGGCACCGGTGAGCGAGCCCATGCCGCCGACGACCACGACGACAAAGGCCGAGCCGATGGTCTGCAGATCGAGCTCCAGGGTCGCCGGCTCGCGCGGCAGTTGCAGCGCGCCGCCCAGCCCGGCCAAGCCGGCGCCAAGCGCAAATACGGCCGTGAACAGCCAGGCCTGGCGCACGCCCAGCGCGCCGACCATTTCGCGGTCCTGCGTGGCGGCGCGCACCAGCATGCCAAAGCGGCTGCGGTGCAGCAGCAGCCAGGTGGCGCCCAGTACCAGCGGGCCGACCGCGATCAGGAACAGGTCATAGCTCGGAAAGGCGCGGCCCAGAATATCGACCGCACCGCCCAGCCCCGGCGCGCGCGGACCCAGCAGCTCATCGGGCCCGCACAGCCAGAGCACCGCATCCTTGATCACCAGCACCAGCGCAAAGGTGGCGAGCAGCTGGAACAGCTCGGGCGCCTTGTAGATGCGGCGCAGCAGCAGCACCTCGACCAGGCCGCCCAGCAGCCCGACGGCGATGGCCGACAGCGGCAGCGACAGCCAGAAACCCCAGCCGCCCCCGAGAGGCGCCATGGCCTCGGCCAGCGCATAGGCCGCATACAGGCCCACCATGTAGAAGGAGCCATGCGCAAAGTTGACGATGCGGCAAACCCCAAAAATCAGCGACAGCCCGGCGGCCACCAGGAACAGCGACGAGGCGCCGGCCAGGCCATTGAGCAGTTGTACCAGCAGACCGGAAAAACTCATGCGGCATCCTGCGCTTGTGGCCATGCCTGGCCGCCATGCCGCTCCCGCCAAACGGGCAGCGCTGCCCGCAGGCTGGCGGCGCGTCCGGGGGCCAGACAGCGTTCCATCACCTTATTGCGGGCGCATCTTGCGCACTTCGTCGTCGCTGGGCAGGTAGTCCTTGCCGTCGCGGTAGACATAGTCCACCAGCTCGCCCTTGCCACCCACATTCTTGAGCTTGCCCACATAGGCGCCCATGGTGGACTGGTGGTCCTGCGCGCGCCAGGTGATCGGGCCAAAGGGCGACACGACCTGCAGGCCTTCAAAGGCCTTGATCAGCGCCTCGGTATCGGTGCTGCCGGCCTTCCTGATGCCCTCGGCCAGCGACTTGATGCCGGCATAGCCGACGACCGAGCCCTGGCGCGGGTAGTCCTTGTACTTCGCCTGGTAGGCGTCAAAAAAGGCCTTGTGCTCGGGGGTCTTCAGGCTGTGCACCGGGTAGCCGGTGACGATCCAGCCATTGGGCGTTTCGGCCTTCAGGGTATCGAGGTACTCGGGCTCGCCGCTCAGCACGCTGACGACATCCCGCCCCTTGAACAGGCCGCGCGTATTGCCTTCGCGCACAAACTTGGTCAGGTCGGTGGCAAACAGCACGTTGAAGATTGCATCGGGCTTGGCATCGGCCAGCGCCTGCACAACGCTGCCGGCATCGACCTTGCCCAGCACCGTGGCCTGCTCGGTGACGAACTCCACATCCGGCTGCGCTGCCTTCATCTTGGCCTTGAACGTGGCGACCGAGGACTGGCCGTATTCGTAGTTGGGGTAGACCAGGGCCCAGCGCTTTTTCTTGAGCTTGAGCGCCTCTTCAACCAGCATCGACACCTGCATGTAGGTGGAAGGGCGCAGGCGGAAGGTGTAGGCATTGCCATTGCTCCAGACCATCTTGTCCGTCAGCGGCTCGGTGGCCAGGTAGAAGAACTTGCGCTGCTTGGCAAAGTCGGTCAGCGCCATGCCGGTGTTCGACAGAAAACCGCCGGCCAGCACATCGACCTTTTCACGCGCAATCAGCTCCTCGGCCACACGCACCGTATCGCCCGGGTTGGCGTTGTCGTCGCGGGTGATCAGCGCGAGCTTCTTGCCATTCACGCCGCCCGCGCGGTTGACCTCGTCCACCGCCAGCTCCATACCCCGCTTGTAGGGCTCCAGAAACGCGGGCTGGTTCTTGTAGCTGTTGATCTCACCGATCTTGATCACACCGGCCGCCTGGGCAGCCGAGGCCCCCAGACCAGCGAGCACCAAGGCGCTGGCAGTGCGCGACAACAGGGGGGTGCGGGCAGAAATACGCATGCAAAAGTCTCCAGGTGAGACCGGCCTCGCAGTGGAGGCAGGCGCTGATATTCAGGCCGCTATTGTGACGGCTTCCGCGCGCTGCCCGCAGCCGGGGCGGCAAAGGGCTGTCTGCACATGGATGCCAACGCAGTTTTGACCGCATGGTGTGACAGGTTTTGCGGCAGGCTGGGCTGCGTATGCCGCGATGTATTAATTGCTATTCGATCACATGTATTCGTATTTCATCTAATACTAATCTTATTAAGAATTAGCCATCATCGAGTCCTCTCCTCCAGACTTTGGACCCGTGGGCATATGGCATTGATTCAGACCTTCATCGCGTTGCTTGGTGATAGCGCAGTTCTCCGCAGCCAGCAGGACCTGGCCGGCCATGTGACCGACTGGCGCGGGCGCTACCAGGGCCAGGCCCAGTGCGTGCTGTTCCCGTCGACGACGGCGCAGGTCGCAGAGGTGGTCAAGCTCTGCCATGCCGCGCAGGTGCCGGTGGTGGCCCAGGGCGGCAATACCAGCCTCTGCGAAGGCGCGATTCCGCGCGCGGACTTGCCCGAGACCGTGGTCATCAACCTGGGCCGCATGCGCCAGGTGCGTGCGGTCGATCCGGCCAACAACTCCATGGTGGTCGATGCGGGCTGCGTGCTGCAGACCGTGCAGGAGACCGCCCGCAGCCATGGCCGGCTCTACCCGGTGAGCCTGGGCGCCGAAGGCTCCTGCCAGATCGGCGGCAACATTGCGACCAATGCCGGCGGCACGGGCGTGCTGCGCTATGGCAATACCCGCGAGAACGTGCTGGGCCTCGAAGTGGTGCTGCCCGATGGCCGCATCTGGGAAGGGCTCTACGGCCTGCGCAAGAACAACACCGGTTTCGATCTCAAGCATTTGTTCATCGGCTCCGAAGGCAGCTTGGGCATCATCACCGGCGCCACGCTGAAGCTGTACCCGCTGCCCACGGCGCGGGCGATGGCCTGGCTGGCAGTGGAGTCGCCCCAGGCAGCCATAGCCATGCTGGCCCGCTTCCAGAGCCGCTGCAGCGCCTCGCTGTCGGCCTTTGAGATGCTCAACGATGTGCAGCTGAACATTGTGCTGAACCATGTGGCCGACCGCCGCGCGCCGCTGAGCCCCAGCTACCCCTGGCATGTGCTGGTGGAGCTGACCGACACCTGCGACGAGGCCTTGCTGGCCGCCGCGCTGGAAGAGACCCTGTCGGCCGCCGCTGAAGAGGGCATGCTGCTGGATGCGGCCATCGCCACCAACGGCAAGCAGCAGGCCGACTGGTGGGAGGTGCGCCACAGCGTTTCCGAAGGCAACAAGAAGGCCGGTATCGGCATCAACACCGACCCGGCCGTGCCGCTGTCGGCCATCCCGGCCTTCATCAGCCAGGCCACGGCTGCCGCGCACCGCATTGTGCCGGGCGCGCCCATCATCATCGTCGCCCACCTGGGCGACGGCAATGTGCACTTCATCCCGCAGATGCAGTTTGCGCAGTGGCAGGCGCTCACGCCCGCCGAGCAGGACCAGCTCTCGCATCGCGTCAAGCAGGCCGTCAACGAAGTGGCCTGCGCGCTGGCAGGCACCTTCAGCGCCGAGCATGGCATCGGCCAGGTGCTGACCGACGAGATGGCGCTTTTCAAGCCCGCCGTCGAGTTGGACTTGATGCATGCCATCAAGCGCGCCATCGATCCGCAGCAGCGCTTCAACCCCGGGCGCCTGCTGCCGCCCGCTCCCTGACCCCCTCCCTCCCTTGACTTCTCCTGCCTCTTCCTTCGAAAGGACACTTTATGACTGAGATCACTACCTCCCGTCGCACCGCACTGAAGGCGGCTGTGGCTGGCGCAGGCCTGATTGCTGCACCTGCCGTACTGCGCTATGCCCGTGCCACGTCCAAGCGTATCGTGGTGCGTGATGACGGCGGTATCTACACCAAGGCCTATGGCGCGGTGTACTACAAGCCATTCACGCAGAAGACCGGCATCGAAGTGGTGGGGGTGCAGGCAACGGCCGAGCCCGTGGCGCAGATCCGCAGCATGGTCGAGACCAAGAACTACACCTGGGACATGGCCAAGATCAGCCAGCCCGCGATCCTGCTGCTGACCGAAGGCGGCAAGGTGCTGCTGGAAAAGCATGGCCTGGAGAACGATCCCTTCGTCAAGACCATCCCGGCCCAGTACATGTCGCCCTACGGCGTGGGCACCAATGTCTACAGCACCGTGTTGGCCTACCGTGAAGAGGCCTTCAAGGGCCGCGCCGCGCCCAAGTCCTGGGCCGATTTCTGGAACGTCAAGGACTTCCCCGGCCGCCGTGGCATCCGCAAGCACCCGTTCGACACGCTGGAGCAGGCCGCGATGGCCTCGGGCGTGCCGGCCGCGCAGCTGTACCCGCTGGACCTGGACCGCGCCTTCAAGGCCCTCGATGCGATCAAGCCCAAGATCGACGTCTGGTGGAACTCCGGTGCCCAGGTCGAGCAGATGCTCAAGTCCGGCGAAGTGGACATGATCGCAACCTGGGTGTCGCGCCCGCAGTCGGCCAATGCCGATGGCGCCAAGATCGGCATCGTCTGGAACCAGAACATCTGGGGCGTGGACAGCTGGTCGATCCTGGCGGGCACGCCCAATGCAGACGCCTGCCGCGAGTTCATCAAGTTCGCGTCCGAGCCCCAGCGCATGGGCTCGCTCAGCCAGTACTTTGCCGCCGGCGTGACCCAGCCCGAGGCCTTCAAGTACATCAAGCCCGAGCTGGCCAAGGACTCGCCCACCTATCCCGACAACATCAAGAACGGCGTGCAGATCGATGCCAAGTACTGGGTGGCCAACCAGGCTGCGGTGATCGAGAAGTTCAACGGCTGGGTGCTGAAGTAAGCACTGCCCGCCACTGATGACGAACCCTGCGGAGCGGCGGCACAACACGCCGGCCTCCGCACAGGCACCCCCAGGTTCATTCGTTGCACCGCGGTGCAATGGAGTCCATTGAAATGAAGAACATAAAACTGTCGATTGCGGGTCTGACCAAGCGCTACGGCTCCTTTGTCGCGCTGCACCCCACCAACCTGGAAGTGCCTGAGGGCGAGTTCCTGACCCTGCTGGGCCCTTCGGGCTCGGGCAAGACCACCTTGCTGAGCATGATCGCCGGCCTGTCCGTGCCCGATGGCGGCCAGCTGCTGATCAACGGCAAGGACGTGACCTATGGCGCGCCCTATGAGCGCGACATCGGCATGGTGTTCCAGAACTATGCGCTGTTCCCGCACATGACGATTGCCGAGAACATCGCCTTTCCGCTGAAGATGCGCAAGCTCGACCGTGCCACCGCGATGAAGCGCGCACTGGAGGCGCTGGAGCTGGTGCACCTGCCCCATGTGGCGCAGCGTTTTCCGAAGGAACTCTCGGGCGGGCAGCAGCACCGCATTGCGCTGGCGCGCTGCCTGGTCTACAAGCCGTCCATCGTGCTGATGGACGAGCCCCTGGGCGCGCTGGACAAGAAGCTGCGCGAGCACATGCAGCTGGAGATCAAGCGCATCCACCGCGAGGCCGGCACCACCATCGTCTATGTGACCCACGACCAGGAAGAGGCGATGACCATGTCGGACCGCATCTGCCTGATGAACGGCGGCCGCATCGAGCAGCTGGGCTCGCCGGCGGACCTCTACTTCCGCCCGCGCACACCGTTTGTGGCCGATTTTCTGGGTGAGAGCAATCTGTTCAAGGGCACCGTGGTGTCCAGCCAGGGTGGCCAGGCCCGCGTGGCTTTGAACGGCACCAACACCGAACTGCTGGCATCGGCCGACCAGCCGCTGACCACCGGCGCCAAGGTCTGCGTGATGGTGCGCCCGCAAAACATGGCGGCCGCTGCAGCCGCCCAGGGCGCCAGCGAACGCTTCAGCGGCCAGCTGCTCGACACGATGATCACCGGCAGCCTCACCAAGCTCTACCTGAAGGCGCCTGCCCTCAGCAGCGAGCCGGTGGTGCTGTCCTTCCCGACCTCCATCGCCAAGCATGACCATGCGCTGGGCAGCACCGTGGACTTTGGCTGGTCCAGCAGCGATGCCGTCGCCGTTCCGGAGCCCGCATGAACAGCGCCGCCACCCCCCGCGCGGCCTGGGTAAGGCCGCTGATGATGGCCGCACCGCTGGTCATGCTGTTTCTGGTGCTGCTGGTCTACCCGGTCGGCCAGTTGCTGCTGCTGAGCATCTACAGCGATGGCAGCTTCAAGTGGAACAACTACAGCCAGCTGTTCAGCTCCTCGGTCTACCTGGACACGATGTGGATCACGTTGAAGATCTCGCTAGTCACGGCGCTGCTGTCCATCATCGGCGGCTACCCGATTGCCTATCTGGTCTCGTCCTTGCAAAAGGACAAGAAGAGCCGCTGGGTGTTCTGGATTCTGCTGTCCTTCTGGACCAGCTTTCTGGTGCGCGCCTTTGCCTGGATCGTGGTGCTGGGCCGCAATGGCCTGGCCAACCAGCTGCTGCTGGCGCTGGGCCTGCAGGATGCGCCCTCCAACATGCTCTACAGCTTTGGCGCCGTGCTGGTGGGCATGGTCCATGCGCTGATGCCGCTGGCCGTGCTGACCATGCTGTCGGTGATGGAGAACATCGACCGCAACCTGCCGCGCGCGGCGCTCACCCTGGGTGCGCGCCCGGGCACCGCGTTCTGGCGCGTGTACTTTCCGCTGTCCATGCCCGGTGTGGCAGCGGGCGCCATCATGGTCTTTGTCACCGCCGTGGGCTTCTTCATCGTGCCCCAGCTGCTGGGTGGCCGCAAGGAAACCATGATCACCCAGCTCATCATCGAGCAGGTGATGCAGGTGATGAACTGGGGCTTTGCCGGCGCCATCTCGGTGCTGCTGCTGATCGTGGTGCTGATCGTGTTTGCGGTCTATGACAAGGTGCTGGGCCTGTCGACGATGACGGGCGCGCAGTCCGACAAGAGCAACCACAGCAGCGGCTTCATGCGCCAGCTGTCCGAGACGGTGCTGGGCCTGCTGGGCAGCATCAGCGACCGCCTGATTGCGCTGGTGCCCCGCTCGCGCAAACGCGATCTGCAGCAAGGCGATTCGTTCGTGCTGCGCGCCAGCGTGGTGGCGCTGCTGGTGTTCCTGAGCGTGCCTGCGCTGCTGATGATCCCGATCTCGTTTGCCGACAAATCGGGCCTGAACTGGCCGCCCCAGGGCTTCACCCTGCAGCACTACCAGGACATGCTGGCCTCGCCGCTGTGGATCAACGCCACGGTGCGCAGCTTTGTCGTGGGCTTTTTTGCCGCGCTGGCGGCGATGGCCGTGGGCACGCCGGTGGCCTTTTTGCTGGTGCGCAGCCAGATGCGCGGCAAGGCCTTGCTGCTGGCCTTTGTGCTGTCGCCGCTGATCATCCCCCGCATGATCATTGCCGTGGGCATGTTCTATTTCTTCTCCAAGGTGGGCCTGGTGGGCACCTCGCTGGGTCTGGTGCTGGGGCATACCGTCATCGCCATCCCCTATGTGGTGATGACCATGATGGCCGTGCTGCGCAACTACGACACGCGCCTGGACATGGCCGCCCAGAGCCTGGGCGCCCGCCCCTGGCAGACCTTGCGCTATGTGACCTTCCCGATCATTGCCGCCGGCCTGACCTCGTCCTTCCTGTTTGCCTTTGCCACCTCGTTTGACGAGCTGACCATCTCGCTGTTTGCCTCCGGTGGCCTGAGCTCCACCCTGCCCAAGCAGTTCTGGGATGAAGTGACCCTGCAGATCTCGCCGGTGATCGCCGCCGTCTCGACCTGCCTGTTCGCCTTCATCGGCATTTTGATCACCTGTGCGGACTGGCTGCGTCGCCGCTCCGCCGCTTCTTTGAATTGATGAACCATGACTACACGTATCACCTCTGAGCAACTCCGCGGCATCTTCCCTGCACTGGCCACGCCGGTGACCGCCGACGGCCAGATCGACATCCAGGCCGTGCGCGCGCTGCTGGACCACCTGCAAGGCAGCGGCATCAGCGGCACCGTGCCGCTGGGCGGCACCGGCGAATACGGCGCGCTGTCGCGCACCGAACGGGCCCGCATGGTGGCCACCGTGCGCGAGCACCAATCCGCTGACCTGCCGGTGCTGGCTGGCGTGCTCGACCCCGGCTACCACGACGCCATCGCCTCGGGCCAGGCGCTGGCCGATGCCGGCGCAGACGCGCTGATGGTGCTGACGCCCTACTACACCACGCCGTCGCAGCAGGGCATTCGCGACTACTTCCTGCGCTATGCGGATGCCTCGCCGCTGCCGGTGGTGATCTACGAGATCCCTTACCGCACCCGCATCTCCATCGCTCCCGAAGTGCTGCATGAGCTCTCGCGCCACGAGAACATCATCGGCATGAAGGCCTGCAACACCGACATGTACCACTTCCTCAAGGTGGTCAAGGGCGTGGATGCCAGCTTTGCCGTGCTGAGCGGTGAGGACACCATCTTCCCCGCGCAGATGCTCTGCGGCGCCCAGGGCGGCATCATCGTGACGGCCAACCTGCTGCCCAAGACGTGGACACGCATGTACGCGCTGCTGACCAGTGGCCAGACCGCAGAGGCACTGGCCCTGCACCAGGAGCTGATCGGCCTGTTGGACCTGGCCTTTGCCGAGACCAACCCGGGCCCGATGAAGTCGGTCTGGGACCTGGTGGGCGTGCAGGCGCCGCACCTGCTGGCCCCGCTGGTCGATTGCAACCCCGAGCTGTCCGCCCGTCTGCGCCAGGTGCTGACGGCCCAGCTGCAGGCTGAGCACGCGCTGGCCTGAGCGAGCACCCGCCATGCTGCCTGCCATCAAAGACTACCGGGAGCTGGCGCGCCGGCGCCTGTCCCGCTTCGCCTTTGACTACCTCGAAGGCGGCGCGGAAGACGGCCGCAGCATGGCGCGCAACCTCGCCTCCTGGGGCGATGTCACCTTCTTGCCGCGCACGATGGTCGATGTCAGCCAGGTGGATACCAGCATCACCCTGTTTGGCCGCCAACAGGCGATGCCGGCCTTTGTCGGGCCCACCGGTCTGAACGGCCTGTACTGGCCCCAGGCCGAGCAGGTGCTGGCCCGCGCCGCGCATGCAGCTGGCCTGCCCTTTGTGATGTCGACGGCCTCCACATCCTTGCTGGAAGATGTGCGCGCCGCCAGCCCGGGCGATCTGTGGCTGCAGCTCTATGTGCAAAAGGACCGCCGCATCGCGCAGAGCATGATGGCCCGCGCGCAGGCAGCGGGCTTCAGCGCACTGATGCTGACGGTGGACACCATGGTGCATGGCAAGCGCGACCACGATGTGCGCAACGGCTTTCGCATGCCCGTGCCCTGGACGCCCCGGCTGCTGGCCGACCTGCTCAGCCACCCGCGCTGGTGCCTGCGCATGCTGCGCCAGGGCGGCTCGCCGCAGCTGGTCAACCTGGCACGCAGCGCCGGGGTCGAGAGCAATATCCAGAAGCAGGCCGCCGCGATGAGCCGCGAGATGGACATGGGCCTGCGCTGGGAAGACCTGGCCTGGGTGCGCCGCCACTGGAAGGGGCCCGTCATCGTCAAGGGCCTGCTCAGCGCCGATGATGCCCGGCGCGCGCTGCAGGCCGGCGCCGACGGCATCGTGGTCAGCAACCACGGCGGGCGGCAGCTGGAGTGCGCACCCGCACCGATGGCGCAATTGCCGCAGATTGCCGACGCGGTTCATGGCAAGATGCATATCTTTGTCGACGGCGGGGTGCGCCGCGGCAGCGACATCGCCAAAGCCCGGGCGCTGGGGGCCGATGCCGTCCTGCTGGGGCGTGCGCCGCTCTACGGACTGGCCGCACGCGGCCCCCAGGGCGTGGCCGAGGTTCTGGAGATACTGCGCACCGAGTTCGAGACGACCCTCAGACTGCTGGGCGCGCCGCAGGCCACAAGCCTGAACGCGACCTTCATGCAAGACCATTAGACAGTGACCCGAGACAGCCGCTTTTTACGATGCCTAAAAACACCCACAGCATTTCCGAGCCCGTAGCAAGCGTTGAACCCTCCGCCCGTGAATCCTCATTGTTCGTGGGCTCCCTGGCCAAGGCCTTTCAGGTGCTGGAAGCCTTTCGCGACACCCACCGCGAGATGTCGCTGGCCGAGATTGCCCGGGCCGCCCAGCTCGACCGCAGCGCCACCCAGCGCATTGTTTTCACATTGGAGAACCTGCGCTACATCCGCCGCCTGCCCGGCTCCAACCAGTACACACTCGCGCCCGAGGTGCTGCGCCTGTCGTACAACTACCTGCGCTCGCAACGCATCGTCGAGCGGGCCTATCCCTACCTGATCGAGATGACCCACACCCTGGGCGAGACCTCGAACCTGCAGGAGATGGATGGCAACGAGGTGGTCTTCATCGCCAAGGTGCCGGGCCGCTACATCTACAACTCGGACTTTGCCGTGGGCTCGCGCCTGCCTGCGGCCTATACCGCATCGGGCCGCGCGATGATGGCCAAGCTGCCGGTGGACGAGCGCCTGCGCCTGATCGGATCGACGCCGCTGGTCAAGATCACCGCCCAGACCATGACCGACCCCGAAGAGCTGCTGCGCCGCATCGAAGACGCCGAGCGCGACGGCTATGCGATCGTGCAGAACCAGACCGTGGTGGGCGATATCTCGGTGGCTGCCGCCATCACCGGCCGGGGCGGCGTGCCCATTGGCGCGATCACCATCTCGGCCCCCTCCACGCGCTGGGGCACGGCCAAGGCCGAGGCCGAGCTGCTGCCCCATGTGCTGCTGGCGGCGACCTCGATTTCCAACATCCTGGATAACTTCTAGGGATGCTCTGCAAAACCCTCGCCAAGCGGGATGGACGCGGATCGGGATGAGACGCAAGGCGTCTTTTGCAGTCAATAGCCGTAGCTATTGGCAAGGAAGACAACGCAGCGGATCGCCCGAGCCCGCGTTCAGAACACGGCAGGGAGTTTTGCAGAGGGTCCCTAGGCCGTGGGTCTCATTGCGATAGACCGAAAATAGGCACTGGTTCACCGAAAAACCCCGTTCACAACGCGCCGATATGTCCATATGACGTTTAAGTTGTATGAATAGTGAACAATAGCGTTTATAGATATACACAAGACTAACTGAGTACTGCACTGCTATGAGCGCCTTTCTCGAAGAACGTGTCCTGTCTGTTCACCACTGGACCGATCGTTTGTTCTCCTTCACGACCACCCGTGATCCCGCGCTGCGTTTCTCCAGCGGCCACTTCACGATGATCGGCCTGAAGGTCGACGGCAAGAACCTGCTGCGCGCCTATTCCATCGCCAGCCCCAACTACGAAGAGCACCTGGAGTTCCTGTCGATCAAGGTCGATGACGGCCCGCTCACCAGCAAGCTCCAGCACATCCAGGTGGGTGACACCATCATCGTCGGCAAGAAGCCTACGGGTACCTTGCTGGTCGACTACCTGCTGCCTGGCAAGAACCTGTACCTGATCGGCACCGGCACCGGCCTGGCGCCGTGGCTGTCGGTGGCGCGCGACCCCGAGACCTATGACCACTTTGAAAAGGTCGTCGTCGTGCACGGCGTGCGCCAGGTCCAGGAACTGGCCTACCAGAAGCTGCTGGAAGAAGAGCTGCCCAACCATGAGTTCCTCGGCGAAATCGTCAAGGACAAGCTGGTGTACTACCCCACGGTGACGCGCGAGCCTTTCCGCAACCAGGGCCGTATCTCCAACCAGATCACCGCCGGCACCTTCCCGCAGAACATCGGCCTGCCCGAACTGAACCCGGACACCGACCGCGTGATGCTCTGCGGCAGCCCCGCGATGCTCGCCGAGCTCAAGGAACTGCTGGAGGCCAGGGGCTTCAAGGAAGGCAATACCTCGACGCCAGGCGACTTTGTGGTGGAACGCGCCTTCGTCGAGAAGTAAGCAGCGCCCCGCCCGCCCAATGAAAAACGACCCTCGGGTCGTTTTTTGTTGCCTGCAGCACGCGTGGCTTAGATCAGCTGCTCGGTGTAGAAATTGCCACCGTGGTAGAGCAGCGGCGGCACGCCCGCCACATGCTGGCAATGCGCCACCTCGCCGACGAGGATCACATGGTCGCCCGCATCATGGTGGGGGCCGTTGCGGCACTCAAAACTGGCAATGGCGCCGGCCAGCAGCGGCACGCCGGTGACGCCCATCTCAAACTCCACGCCCGCCCAGCGGTCAATGCCCTTGCGGCTGAACTGCAAGGCCAACTCCTTATGGTGCGCGCCCATCACATTGATCGCGTAGTGGCTGACGGTCTCGAACACCGGCATCGAGCTGGCCGTCTTCATCAGGCTCCACAGCACCAGCGGCGGCGTGAGCGATGCGGAATTGAAGGAGCTGATCGTCAACCCGACCTTGTTGCCGTCGGGCGCCAGCGCCGTCACCACGGCCACCCCGGTGGCGAACTGGCCCAGCGCATTGCGAAACTCACGTTCGGAAAACGAGGCAGAAGCGGGTGATTGCAGGTGTTCAGGAGGCAGGGAGCGGTTCACGGGGCAGGCAGACGGCAGGGGCAGATGCCATGCCGTCAAAAGCATGGATAAGGGCCATTATCGGCCAGCAGACGAGGCCCCTGCGGGCGTAGGTGCTTGAAAACAAGGCAGACGGGCCGCATCTGCGAGGGAAACACTCGGCGAGAAGCACACCTATGTCCCTGATTCCCAATTTTGCGATGCTTGGCAGCGGCCCGACGGTGCTGATGCTCCACGATGCCGACACCGACCATCTGGGCTTTGCCCCACAGGTGGAGTTGCTCGCCAGCCAGGGCTACCGCGCCATCGCCTGGGACATGCCCGGCTACCACGCCAACCCACCGCCCTATGGCGGCTACAGCCTGAAGGCGCTGGCTGCCACGGCGGACGGCCTGCTCGAAGCGCTGAAGATTGGCCGCGCCCATATCGTCGGCCATGGCATGGGCGCCATGGTGGCCGCCGAGCTGGCTTTGCGCCACCCCACCCGCGTGCGCAGCCTGACCCTGGTGGCCGGCGGCCCGGCACTGGAGGCCGACAGCCAGCAGCACTGGGTGCAGACGCGCCAGCAACTGCTGGCCCAGTGCCAGCAGCAGGCCAGCACCGAGCCGGTGCAGATGCAGCGTTTTGCCGAGCTGCTGGTGCAGCTGCAATCGGGCCAGCAGGCCTTGCCCGAAGGCCTGCAGCTGGCGCGCCATGCGATCACCCAGATCCAGCCGCTGGCCTATGGCCGCATGCTGGAGATGCTGGCCGGCCCCAGCACCCTGGCCGAACGCCTGCCCCACCTCAGCCAGCGCTGCCTGCTGGTGAGCGGCGGCCAGGATGTGTGCATGCCGCCCCAGCGCATGCAGGCGCTGGCAGACCTGCTGCCCCAGGCCCGGCACGAGAGCCTGGAAGGCGTTGGCCACTGGCCCCAGCTGGAGAGCCCGGATGCCTTCGAAGGCCTGCTGCTCGATTTTTTGGCGACCCAGCGTGCGACGGTTCACTAGGAAAAACCCGTAAGCCGGCCGCCTGCGATGGCCGTTTGCCTCTGCAGGTGGTTGACTCGCCATGCTGGCAATGCAGCCTGCTTGGCGCCACTGGGGCAAAAAACTGGCATGCTATGGGGTTTGGCGTGCAGCCCGTCACTTTGTCCTGGAGCCTCTCCAGGCTGGCGGACGGCCACCATGACCGGCAGCGGCTCCCCCACAGAACGCTGCTGTCCCTGTTGCCAACTGAAGGATTAGTCCCGTGTCCCCCTCTTCCCTGAGCTTTGCCGTCACCCCATCGAGCCAGCCACGCAGCGTCCAAGAGCGCGCCAAGATTCTCGACAACCCGGGTTTTGGTCTGCACTTCACCGACCACATGGTCTCGGTGCACTGGGACAAAGAGGGTGGCTGGCGCGATGCGGCCGTGACCCCCTACGGCCCGATTGCGCTGGACCCCGCTGCCGCCGTGCTGCACTACGGCCAGGAAATCTTTGAAGGCATCAAGGCCTACCGCCATGCGGACGGCTCGGTCTGGACCTTCCGCCCCCAAGCCAATGCCGAGCGCCTGCAGCGCTCCGCCCGCCGCCTGGCCCTGCCCGAGCTGCCGGTCGACATCTTTGTGGAATCGCTCAAGCAGATCATCGCCGTGGACAAGGACTGGGTGCCCAGCGGCAACGAAGCCAGCCTGTACCTGCGCCCGTTCATGATCGGTGACGAAGTCTTCCTGGGCGTGCGCAGCGCCCACAAGGCCACCTACTACGTGATCGCCTGCCCCGCAGGCCCCTACTTTGCCAAGGGCGTGGCGCCCGTGGCGATCTGGCTGTCCACCGACTTTGCCCGCGCGGCCAAGGGCGGCACCGGCGCTGCCAAGTGCGGCGGCAACTATGCCGCCTCGCTGCTGCCCCAGCAGCAAGCCCAGGACAACGGCTGCTCGCAGGTGCTGTTCCTCGACCCTGCCGAGGGCAAGTACCTCGAGGAGCTGGGCGGCATGAACGTGTTCCTGGTCTATGGCAAGCAAAACAAGCTGGTCACGCCTGCGCTGTCGGGCAGCATCCTGGAAGGCATCACCCGCGACTCGCTGCTGCAACTGGCACGCGACCGTGGCATGGTGGTCGAAGAGCGCAAGATCGCCGTTGACGAGTGGAAGCAAGGCGTGGCCTCCGGTGAGATCACCGAAGTGTTTGCCTGCGGCACCGCAGCCGTCATCACCCCCATCGGCCAGCTCAAGGGCGAAGGCTTCTCGGTGGGCGACCTGTCGGCACCGGCTGGCGAAGTCACGATGGCGCTGCGCAAGGAGCTGACCGACATCCAGTACGGCCGCGCTCCGGACCGCCACGGCTGGCTGGTGCGTCTGGACGCCTGATCCGTTCTCCCGATAAACGCCAAAAGGGCCGCACCGTGTGCGGCCCTTTTTCATAGAGCGGTAAGCCCGTCAGGCTGCGACAGCAGCCCGGCTCCTGGCTTCGCTTTCAAAGCCGTAGAAACCAAACTGCATGTCCGGCATGCGGCCGCTCACCAGCTCGGCCATGGCCTTGCCGCTGCCGGCACCATGGGTCCAGCCCAGGGTGCCATGACCGGCATTGATCCAGAGCTTGCCGATCTTGGTGCGGCCAATGAACGGGATATTCGTGGGGGTGGCAGGACGCAGGCCGGTCCAGAACTGCGGATTGCCGCCCTGCTCGGGCAGTCGGGTATCGCAGACGCCGGGCATCAGCTCCTCGATGCGGCGCGCCAGCATGTGGCAGCGGGCCTTGGCCAGCGGGCTGTCCAGCGAGCTGTCAAAACCGTTGAGCTCGATGGTGCCGGCCACGCGCAGCTGGTTGCCCAGCCGGCTCATTGCCAGCTTGTTGCCGTCGTCGATGCAGCTGACAAAGGGCGCAGCCTCGGGCTTGAGGATCGGCAAGGTGGCGCTGTAGCCCTTGCCGGGGTAGATGGCGACATTCAGGCCCACGGTACGCAGCAGCGGCGCGGTGTAGCTGCCGCAGGCGACGATGACGGCATCGCCCTGCAAGGTGCGTGGGCGGCTGTCTGCACCCGCTGCGGTGGCGCGCACGGTGACGGAATCGATCGCGCCGCCCGCCACATTCAGCCGCTCGACCCGGTGGTTGTAGAGAAACTGCACACCGCCCTGGGCACAGAGCTGGGCGAGCCTTTGCGTGAACACGCGGGCGTCGCCGCTTTCATCGCTCTCGGTAAAGGTGCCACCCTTGATATGCGCGGCATAGGGCTTGAAGGCGGGCTCGATCTTCAGAAACTCTTCGGTGCTGACCATGCGGCGGTTCACACCGTACTGGCGCATCAGATCGACGGCCATCTGTGCATCCTGCACCGCTTCGTCGCTGGTGAAGAAGTGGGCAATGCCGCGCTCGAGCCGGTTGAACTCGATGCCGGTCTGCGCCACCACGGCCTTCAACGCGCTGTGGCTGTAGGCACCGAGCGCGACGATCTGCTGCACATTGCGGGCAAAGGAGCGGTCATTGCACTCAGCCAGAAACTGGGTGAGCCAGCGCCATTGCTGCGGATCGGCATGGGGGCGCAGCAGCAGCGGTGCCTCCTTGTCGAACATCCACTTGAGCGCCTTGAGCGGGGCATGCTTGTTCGCCCAGGGCTCGCAGTAGCTCACCGAGATCTGCGCGGCATTGGCAAAGCTGGTCTCCAGCGCCGCGTCCGGTTGGCGGTCCACGACGGTGACGTCGTGGCCGAGTTGCAGCAAATGCCAGGCAGTGCTGGTGCCGATGATGCCGGCGCCGAGGATGATGACTTTCATGGCTCTCAGTGTCTGGCATCTTGGCTGTAACATAAAGTGCAATTAAACTTCTTCAGGATTCATCAGTTCTACTAATACTGGAGCCCCATGAGCAACCTGGACCCGGTCGCGCTGGAATGCCTGGCCGCCGTGATTGAAGAAGGCGGTTTCGAGAAGGCCGCTGTGCGACTGAATGTGACGCAATCGGCGGTCTCGCAGCGGCTGCGCGCGCTGGAGGCACAGATCGGCTCGGTGCTGGTGGTGCGCAGCCGTCCGCTGCGCCCGACCGCTGCGGGCCAGTTGCTGCTCAAGCACACCCAGCAGCTGCGGCTGCTGCGCACCGACCTGGAGCAGGAACTGCACAGCCTGCTGCCCCACGCCATGGGCCGCAGCGCGCATGACGAGGCCATCTCGATCGCCATCAATGCCGACAGCATTGCCACCTGGGCGCTGGATGCGCTGCAGGACATCGCGCTGCAGCAGCTGCCGCTGGAGATCATCACCGACGACCAGGACCACACGTTGGAGCTGCTGCGCACCGGGGAGGTGCTGGGCTGTGTCACGACAATGCCCAGAGCCTTGCGCGGCTGCCGCGTGACGGCGCTGGGCGCGATGCATTACATCGCCGTGGCCTCGCCCGCCTTCGCCGAGCAGCATGTGCCGCAGGGCATCAACCGCAGCAACTTCAAGCACCTGCCGTTTCTCAGCTACAACCGCAAAGACGACATGCAGCGCGTGTTTGTTGCCCGCGCGATGGGGCTCAAGACCGTTGGCCTGCACCAGCTCTACGTCCCCAACTCCGAAGCCCAGGTGCGCGCCGTGGCCGCTGGCTGGGGCGTGGGCGTGGTGCCCGAATTGCTCGCCCGTCCCTACCTGGCCGATGGCCGCCTGGTCAATGTGGCCGAGGCCCAGGTGCTGCGCGTTGATCTGTTCTGGCACTGCTGGAACCTGCAGTCGGCCTTGCTCAGCGCGCTGAGCGACGCGATGGTGCACAGCGCCAAGGGCAGCCTGGCGCCGCCCACGGCCGCAGCCCGCGCCACCGTCAAGGCATAAAAAAACTGCCTGCACCCCAAAGGGTGCAAGCAGTTTCCGGATGTACCCCTGTGTTCATTGCACCGGTGGTTCCATCCCTCCCTCATCAGTAAACACGGTCAATGGCGAAGTATCCACGCCCAGTATTGCTACACGGTGAATAGCGCATGACAGCGCCGTCATCTGGCGGCCGGCTTATCGCACCAGCAGTACCGGCAGCTTGCTCTCTGCCAGTACCTGGGTGGCCACCGAGCCCAGCACCAGCTTGGCTAGCGCGCCATGGCCCCGGGTGCCCATGATCAGCAGGTCATAGCCGCCGTTATCGGCCGTCTCCGCAATGGTCTGCGAAATGGGGCCCACAGCGCTCTCTGCCACGGCCTTCACCTGGTGGGCAGCCAGGAACTCCTGCACGGGCACCAGCACCTTTTGCGCTTCTTCCGAGTGGTAATCGTCCACCAGCGCCTTGCCCAGGGCCTTGGCGGCCCGGGGCGGCAGCAGCG
Source organism: Comamonas sp. B21-038 (assembly GCF_022387135.1). Taxonomy (GTDB): domain Bacteria; phylum Pseudomonadota; class Gammaproteobacteria; order Burkholderiales; family Burkholderiaceae_C; genus Comamonas; species Comamonas sediminis. Next base: position 4,559,273 of record NZ_CP092462.1, on the reverse strand, counting down.
GCTGCACCGTGAGTGCCGTGTAATGGTGGTTGGAGGTCAGCCACTCTGCGTGCGCTGCCAGGTAATCCAGCATTTTTTGGGTGTAAGGGCTGCCGTCAACGGCCAACAAAATACGCATGCCTTAACTCCTTCAACAAGGGGTGAGGGACCCAACACCGGTGCCACGACCAACGCTGGACTGTGAGCTGGCAAAACCCGCATACCGGCACCGGCAACGCGCTTTACAGGCTTAAATCATGTGTATCAGCTTATAGATTCATCGTCAAACGCACATTGATGTGCATCAGGCTTGGCGAAAAATTTAAGTGGAAACCCTTGGTTTTGATCGAAGATGCTAAGCACGCACCGGAGAAGAAAAGTCGACCGTAAACGTTTTGCTGCTGAAATGCGCCCAAATAACTGTTTTAGGGACGCGGTATGCAAAATGGAGATCAATACGCGGGATATATGCGCCCGCTCAAGGCATGGCGGCGGCGCAGAGGCTAGTCAGCGCCAAGCACAAACCTTACCGTACCGATGTTGTGGAGCCGCGCGAGAAGTCGTGGCGCGCCGAGCAGGCCCTGAGAACCTGCCGCCTTACACCCGCACCAGGCAATGCGGGTTGAAGGTCTCCTGCTCGCCCTTGCGCGCATAGCCCAGCGGATTGGCCACGACCCGGCATTGCCAGGGGCGGCCATCGCTGTGCTGGCCTTTGGCCAGATAGTCGCTGGGCGCATGCAGGTGGCCGTGGATCCAGAGGTCGGCATAGGGCAGCAGGTCATCCAGCACATTGCAAAAGCCAGCGGTGCCCGGGGTCAGCCCATAGCGCGGATCGGCGCTGCGCAGGCTGGGGGCGAAGTGGGTGATGACGACGGTCTTGCCGTCAAAGGGCTCGGCCAGTGCGGCGCGCAGCCATTGCTGGCAGCGCAGCGCTTCGTCGCGCATCTCGGCGGCCAGAAAGGGCTGGCCGTTGCGCACTGTCTGGGCCTTGGTCAGGTAGAAGTTGGCGGCCTTGAAGGCCTTCTCGCGCTGCTTCATCAGCGCGCCCAGCTCGGTCACGCCGTTGTGCAGCGCAATCGCGTCGTAGTCGGACCAGAGTGTGGTGCCGATGAAGCGCACGCCATCGATCACCAGGGTTTCGCAGTCCAGCATCGTGATGCCCAGCTTGTTGCAGCTGGCGCGCAAGCGTTGCCGGGCCATGTCGAAATCCTGGTTGTCGAACTCATGGTTGCCGGGCACCAGAATCACCGGCTCGGGCCAATGGCCTCCCGCCTGCTGCGGGCTGAATTGGCCCAGGCCAAAATCTGCATCGTCCAGCATCGATCCGCTCTGGTAGGAGCCAATGTCGCCGGCCAGGATCAGCAGCTCGGCGCCGGGCGCGGGCTGGGCGCGGAAATGGGGATGGGTCTCCAGGTGCAGGTCGGACAGGATTTGCAGGTGCATGGTCGCCTAGCCTACCATGGGCTTTGGCGGCTTGCAGCCCGCTACATCGGTAATTCCAGGTCAGGAAAAGCCGCCCGCGCCGAGCGCTCCAGCGCATGCAGCATCCATTCCAGCGCCGAGGGTGGAATATGCCCGCTGCGGCTGCGCCAGAGCGCATCCACATGCACGGCTTCCACGCGCAGCGGCAGCGGTTGGAAGGCCAGCAGATCGGCAATGCCGGTGGCGGGCACAAAGTGGCGCGGCAGCACGGTCAGCAGATCGGTGCGCGCCACGACGCGGGCGGCAGTGAAGTACTGGTTCACCGTCAGCACCACGCGGCGCTTGCGGCCGATCGATGCCAGCGCCTCGTCCAGAAAGCCAAAGGGCTGGCCGGAAAAACTCACCAGCATATGGCGCGCATCGCAGTAGCGCTCCAAAGTCAGCAAGCCCTCACTCAACGGATGGTCCTTGCGCATCACGCAGAGGTATTCGCCGTCATACAGGCGCCGGCTCTCGAAATCCACCAGATCCCCCGATTGGGCGCGGGCCGTCATCTCGGCCAGCACGAAGGGGAAATAGCCCACGGCCAGGTCAGCGGTCTCGGCTTCCAGCTCCTCACGCGGATCACGTGTAGTGAGTGGTTGCACATGGACGGAGACGCCTGGCGCCTCGGTCTCCAGAATATGCATGAGGCTGGGCAGCAAGGTGGCGGCCGTGGCATCGGCCATCGCCACGACAAAGGCCTGGGTGGCGTGGGCCGGGTCAAAGCGCTCGGGAGCAAAGCTGGCCTGCAGCCGCGCCAGCGATTCACGCACCACCGGCCACAGCGCATTGGCCAGCGGCGTGGGCTCCACGCCCTGGCCGCTGCGCACCAGCAGTTCGTCATTCAAGGCTTCGCGCAGGCGCCGCATCGCATTGCTGACTGCGGGTTGGGTGATGGACAGCTTGTCGGCGGCCCGGGTCAGGCTGCGCTCATTCATCACCTCGTCGAATACACGCAACAGGTTCAGATCGAGATGCCGAAATTGATGGGGCAGCATTTTCAATCCTTTGCGGTGCTGAGCGGCCTGCAATACATCACTGGCATGAATGATACAGATTCAAAAGATAAATTTGAGATGGTCTAGGGTAAACCCTATACTTCGTGCATCGCTTCCAAGAAGCATTAATACCAAAGACATCCATCATGACCAACAGTTTTGTACACACTGACATGGCTACCGAGCACACGGGCGTTCTGCGTGTGGAACGTGCTGCTGAACATCTCAAGACCACCTTCGGCACCAAGGGCATCGGCGCTTCCTTGATGCTGGCAGCCCTTGTTGCTGCAGTGCTGGTCGTGGCTACCCGCCTGGTGGACTCCGTCGCTGGCGGCAGCCACTGGATCGCTGGCTGGGCCCTGCTGTGGGCCGTCGCCTTTGTCGCCATCGCCCTGCTGGCTGCCCCTGCCCGCAACCTGAGCAGCAGCCTGCGCGCCGCACGCCGCAGCTGGGACGAAGGCCACCGCCGCGCCATGGAAGACGACAAGACCTGGCAAGTGGCCCTGCAAGACAGCCGCGTGATGGCTGATCTGAACCGCGCCATGAGCGACGCAGCGGTTTCGTTCTACCACAAGAACTACTGATCAACGCCGGGGTTCCTCCAGAGCCCCAGCGCCGGCAGCCACGATCTGCCTTTTCAAGAGCCACGGCATGCCGTGGCTTTTTTGTTGCTGGCGACCGCAGTCCCTCCAAAGCGGATGCGCGGCTTGGCGTGGCAGCACAGCTCTACCCGCGCAAGCCGCAGCACTTGAACAACGGTTGGCAAGCGGTTTACTGCCGAGCAAGCTGCTGGCTGTATGCCACAAACCACAGTTCCAACCTTGCACTGCCACGGAGCCCAGACAGGTCTACCGCAGCTCCGCATCCAAAACAAAACCCCGCATGCCTGAAACATGCGGGGTTTTGCGGTGCGTCGTTGGCTGCGTCACTGGCAGCGGAGCTACCAGCGCGCGGGCGAGCGGCCGGTCAAGCAGCGGTCAGGCGCTTTTCGAGGTCGGCCTTGATATCCAGCAGCGCTTGGGGCAGGCGCTGGGCCAGGTGGTCGAAATGGGCCTGGTGCGACGCCAGCTCTTCGGTCCAGACGGCGGTGTCGATGTTGGTGACGGTCTTGAACTGCTCGGCATTGAAGTCCAGGCCGGTCCAGTTGATCTCGGCGTACTGCGGGGCCACGCCAAAGGCGGTCTGCGTACCCTGCACCTGGCCTTCGAGGCGGTCCAGCATCCACTTGAGCACGCGCATGTTCTCACCGTAGCCGGGCCAGACGAACTTGCCAGCGGCATCCTTGCGGAACCAGTTGGTGGTGTAGATCTTGGGCAGCTGCGCGCCAGCGGCTTCGAGCTTGTCGCCCAGGTTCAGCCAGTGGGCGAAGTAATCGCTCATGTTGTAGCCCATAAAAGGCAGCATCGCGAACGGATCACGGCGCACCACGCCTTGCGCGCCAAACGCGGCAGCGGTGGTTTCGGAGCCCATGGTCGCGGCCATGTAGACGCCTTCCTTCCAGTTGCGTGCTTCGGTCACCAGCGGCACGGTCGTCGAGCGGCGGCCACCAAAGATGAAGGCATCGATCTTCACGCCCTTGGGGTCGTCCCAGGCTTCGTCGAGGGCCGGGTTGTTGGTGGCAGCCACGGTGAAGCGGGCGTTCGGATGGGCGGCCTTGGCACCGGTTTCCTTCGCAATCTGCGGGGTCCAGTCCTTGCCTTGCCAGTCGATCAGGTGGTCCGGCAGCTGGCCGCTGTCCTTTTCCATGCCTTCCCACCACACATCGCCGTCATCGGTCAGCGCGACGTTGGTGAAGATCACGTTCTTGTCCAGGCTGGCCATGCAGTTGGGGTTGGTGTGGTAGTTGGTACCCGGGGCCACGCCAAAGTAGCCCGCTTCGGGGTTGATCGCGCGCAGCGAGCCGTCGGCCTGCGGCTTGATCCAGGCGATGTCGTCACCGATGGTGGTGACTTTCCAGCCTTCAAAGCCGGTGGGCGGCACCAGCATCGAGAAATTGGTCTTGCCGCAGGCGCTGGGGAACGCGGCTGCCACATGGTACTTTTTGCCCTGGGGGTTTTGCACGCCCAGAATCAGCATGTGCTCGGCCAGCCAGCCCTGGTCGCGGCCCATGGTCGAGGCGATGCGCAGCGCAAAGCACTTCTTGCCCAGCAGCGCATTGCCGCCGTAGCCCGAACCGTAGGACCAGATTTCGCGCGTCTCGGGGTAGTGCACGATGTACTTGGTCTTGTTGCAAGGCCAGCTGGTGGTGTCCTTTTCGCCGGCTTGCAGGGGCGCGCCGATGGTGTGCACGCAGGGCACAAAATCGCCATCGCTGCCGATCACGTCATACACGGCACGGCCCATGCGGGTCATGATCTTCATGTTGACTGCGACATAGGCGCTGTCGGACAGCTCGATGCCGACGTGGGCGATCGGCGAGCCCAGCGGGCCCATCGAGAACGGCACCACATACATCGTGCGGCCCTTCATACAACCGTCAAACAGCGGCTGTAGAGTCGAACGCATCTCGGCAGGTTCCATCCAGTTGTTGGTGGGGCCGGCGTCCTCTTTCTTGGCCGAGCAGATGTAGGTGCGGTCTTCGACACGTGCCACGTCCGAGGGATCGGACCAGGCCAGAAAGCTGCCTGGGCGCTTGGCGGGGTTGAGCTTCTTGAAGGTGCCGGCATCGACCAGTTGCTGGCAGAGGCGGTCGTATTCTTCCTGGCTGCCGTCGCACCAGTAGACGGAATCAGGCTTGCACAGTGCGGCCATATCGGCCACCCAGGCGATGAGCTTGGGGTTCTTGACATAGTCGGGCGCCTGAAGGGCCACACCGGCTTGGACGTTTGCGTTCATCGGAAGCTTTCAAAGTTGTAAACGGTTCATCAAAAACCGCTGCGGCCCGCTCCCTGGCCGCAACCCATTTTTGAAAAACCGTCTCCACTGCGTCGGACAGAGCGCCATGCCTGTGCGCAAAAATGCCTACGCTGGACCCGCGATTTTAGCAGTGGGACCCCAAAACGGTGATTTTCGGTCACCAGATCTATGCATTTGATGCATGATTAAATGCACAAGTGTATTGATACCGGTTTCTTTGGCCGCCACCCTGTCGCGCAGGTGGCGCGGGCCTGCAGTGGCCAAGGCGCCCAGGCCGATCGGGGCCGCGCCAGCCATCATCGGCCAGCGGCAGGCGATAAAAAAACCCGCCAGCGGCGGGTTCAGCAACAGGCCCTCGGGCGCGGATCGCGCGGCGCTCAGGCCATGTAGACGGCAATGAAGGCCAGCAGGAACATCATCAGCGCGCCCACCACGGGGAGCACCACGGGCATCAGCGGAACAATGGCTTCCACGGTATCCACCGGGGGGTGTTCGGTATCGGCGTCGGTGTGCGGGCTGGACATGGGCTCTCTCCAATGCAAAGGCTGCCAAAAAAGCTGAGGACCATTGTAGCCAGCAGGCCCCAGACTGCATGCCGGGCAAAAACCCTGAGCCAGCCGGTGTGGCTCGCGCCCCAGCGATCAGCCCTCCAGCACCGGATACAGCGACAGCACCAGCAGTGCCGCCATGCACCAGTTGAAGCGCTGCAGTGCCCGGGGCGTGCGCAGTGCGCGGCCCACCGCACTGCCAAACAAGGTCCAGACGCTGACGCTGGGGTAGTTCACCACTCCCAGCACCAGCGCGGCGAGCAGCAGGTTGGCGGTATAGCCATCGCGCGGGGTATAGGTCGCCACGATGCCGATGGCCATGACCCAGGCCTTGGGGTTGACCCACTGGAACGCAGCGGCCTGCCAAAAGCCAAAGGGCTGCGCACCGGCCTGCCCGGCGCCGGCCTGGCCGGAGCGGGCAATCTTCCAGGCCAGCCACAGCAGGTAAGCGGCACCCAGGTACTTGAGCCAGGTGTAGAGACGCGGCTCACGCTCAAAGGCCACGCCCAGCCCCAGGCCCACCAGCAGCAGCATGGCCACCACCCCCAGGCTGATGCCCAGCATATGCGGCACCGTGCGGCGGTAGCCAAAAGTGGCGCCCGAGGCCGTCAGCATCACATTGTTGGGGCCCGGGGTGACCGAGCTGACAAAGGCGAACAGGGCCAGGGGCAACACAAAAGCGGAGGTTTGGGGCAGAACGGACATGGCAGCGTGCGAACAAGGAAGAAAAGAAAAGCTGTTGCCATGCTACCGCCAGGATGCAGTACAGCACCGGTACACTTTAACTGGCCACTTGCAGAATTGGCCTGCTCTTATGACCCAGACACTTTCGCCGCCCCCCGAGACCGCAGCCGACACCGCTGCGCCCGGCTCACGTGCCCGCCCGCTGGCAGCGGCCGCCTGGGGCTGGCAACCAGTGCGCACCGGCAGCGCCTCCCTGGTCGAGCAGCTGGTGGCGCATTTCAGCGACCGCATCCGCCACCACGGGCTGCGCACGGGCATGCGCCTGCCATCGGTGCGGGCACTGGCCGACCAGGCGGGCGTGAGCCGCGACACGGTAGTGCAGGCCTATGACCGGCTGGCCGCGCAGGGCCTGGTGCAATCGCGCCGGGGCGCGGGCTTTTTTGTCTGTGCCCAGCGCGCGCTGGCCGTAGCGGCCGCTGCCCCTGCGGCCAGCCTGGCCCAGGGTGCTGCGTTTGACACCGCCTACCTGCTGCGCGGCATCTTCCGCGAGGATGCCGATGGCTCCGGCCACACCGGCAGTGCCGGCTGCCTGCCCGCCAGCTGGATGGACGAAGGCCTGATCAGCGGCGCGATGCGCGCCATTCTGAAGCAGGGGGTGCGGGCCGAGCGCAGCCTGCTCGGCTATGGCCTGCCCCAGGGCCTGGCACCACTACGCCGCCAGATCGCATCGACCTTGCAGGCGCAGGAAGTGCCCGCCCACCCCGAGACCCAGCTGATGACGGTGAGCGGCGTCACCCACGGGCTGGACCTGATCGTGCGCTGCTTTCTGCAGCCGGGCGACACCGTGCTGGTCGAGGACCCGGGCTGGTTCCTGATCTTTGGCCGCCTCAACACGATGGGGGTGAATGTGGTGGGCGTGCCGCGCCTGCCTGGCGGCCCCGATGTGCAGGCGCTGCAGGCCCTGGCCGCGCAGCACCAGCCCAAGCTTTTCATCCTGAACACCGCCGTGCACAACCCCACCGGGCTGAGCCTGTCGGCCGGTGTCGCCCATGAGGTGCTGCGCATTGCCGAGCGGCATGATTTCCTGCTGGTCGAGGACGACACCTATTCCGAATACCTGGGCAATATGCCCCTGCGCCTGGCGGCCATGGACCGACTGCAGCGCGTGCTGCTGGTGGGGGGCTATTCCAAAACACTGTCGGGCGGCTTGCGCGTGGGCTATGTGGCGGCGCGACCCGAGTTCATCCACCAGCTGACCGATCTGAAGCTGCTGGGCGGCCTCACCTCCGCGCTGCCCAGCGAGCAGATCGTGCACCGCATCCTGGCCGATGGCAGCTACCGCAAGCATGTGGACCGGCTGCGCGAGCGGGTGGACAAGGCGCGCCACCGCTGCCTGCGCCAGCTCGAAGCGCTGGGCTGCCACGCGGTGCATGAGCCGGTGGCCGGCACCTTTGCGTGGGTGGACTGCGGCATGGACTCGGAACTGCTGGCGCGCCAGGCCAGCGAGCATGGCCTGCTGCTGGCGCCCGGGGTGCTGTTCTCACCGCGCCAGGCGCCGTCAAGCCTGCTGCGCATCTCGGTGGCCATGGCCGAGCAGCCGGCCGCCTGGCAGACCTTGGCCCTGCTGCTGGAACGCCACCGGGGCGCTTGAGGAGGACCGCCGCTACCGCACTGTCAGGCCAGATCGACCTGCATGCCTACGCCGCGCAGCTTGTCCACCACCTCGTCGATATGCGCCTTGCTGCGGGTCTGCAGCACGATGTCGATCTCGGTGTTCTGCGCGGCCAGCTTGGTGAAGGCGCGCTGGTGGTGCACCTCTTCGATGTTGGCCCCCGCCTCGGCCACGATGGCGGTGATGCGCGCGAGCATGCCGGGCACATCGCGCGAGCTGATGCGCAGGCGCGCGAGCCGGCCCGAGCGCACCATGCCGCGCTGGATGATGGAGGCCAGCAGCAGCGGATCGATATTGCCGCCCGACAGCACCAGGCCCACCTTCTGGCCCCGGAAGCGCTCGGGGTAGCGCAGCAGCGCCGCCAGACCCACCGAGCCAGCCCCTTCGACCAGGGTCTTTTCAATCTCCAGCAGCATCAGCACGGCCTGCTCGATATCGCTCTCTTCGACCAGCACCAGGTCATCGACGGTGCGGGCCACGATCTCGCGCGTGATCATGCCGGCCGTGGCCACGGCAATGCCTTCGGCCATCGTCGATACGCCCACCGGCAAATCCAGCTGCTGCACCGCATTGACCATGCTGGGAAAGCGCGAGGTCTGCACGCCCACCACCTGGATGCCGGGCTTGACGGCCTTGGCCGCGGTGGCGATGCCGGCAATCAGGCCGCCACCGCCCACGGCGATGAGCAAGGTGTCCAGATCGGGCTGGTCTTCGAGCATCTCCAGCGCCAAGGTGCCCTGGCCCGCTGCAATGTCGGCATCGTCAAACGGATGCACAAACACCAGCTTCTGGTCCTCGGCCATCGCATAGGCATGGGCGCGGGCCTCTTCCAGGGTGTCGCCATGCAGCACCACCTCGGCACCAAAGCTGCGCGTGCGCTCCACCTTGACACCCGGCGTGAAGCGCGGCATCACGATCACCGCCCGCACACCCAGCTGCTGCGCATGGTAGGCCACGCCCTGGGCATGGTTGCCCGCGCTCATCGCGATGACGCCCCGTGCACGCTGCTCGGCGTCCAGCTGCATCAGCTTGTTGCAGGCACCGCGCTCCTTGAACGCCGCCGTGAACTGCAGGTTCTCGAACTTGAGATAGACCTTGGCGCCCACGATCTGGGACAGCGTGTGGGAGTAGAGGCAGGGCGTGCGCTCGACCTTGCCTTGGATGCGCTGCGCGGCATTGCGGATGTCTTGGATGCTGAGCATGGGATGACTCGCTGAAGGGATGGGGTGCCGCCCGGCCAGGGGCTGGCTGTTGTCATGGAATGTCTCGTCGTCTCGATGGCTGGCGCGGCGTTCAGTCGGCGCTGGGCGGCTGGTAGACATGGTCAAAAAACGCCTGCTCCAGCGCCACTGCGCGGCTGAAATAATCGGCCGCCTCGGCGCGTGCATCGGGGTCGATGCTTTCGCCCATGCGGTCGAGCTCAGCACGCAGCCAGCCCACAAAATCGCGGAAAAAGTCGTTGGCATGCAGGCTGATCCATTCGGCATGCACAAAACGCGGCGGCAGGGTCTGGCCGGGCTGGTCAAAGCCGTCCAGGTACAGGCCTTCGGCCACACAGAGCACGGCCAGGCAGTTGGCGTATTTCTGGCTGCGCGCGGCCTGGCCCATCAGCGCCTGGAACTGCACGGTAGGCAGCGTCAGCGGCGGTGTCTCGCGTTCCTGCGCGGGCACCTGCAGCTCGTCCAAGCTGCGCTGGAAATAGGTGTTCTCGTCGCTGGTGATCATCGCCGCAAACTGCGCCAGCCGCACGCGCGGCGCAAAGCTGTCGGCACTGGCGATGGCTGCGCCCAGCAGCGCCACGAACTGGTTGATGAACTGGTAGTCCTGCACCAGGTAGCGGCGCAGCACCGCATCGTCCAGGCTGCCGGCCCGCATCTCGTCAATGAAGCGGTGGTGGATGCAGGCATCCCAAACGGGCTGGTTCAGCGCTTGGAGCGATTCAGAAAAGCGGTCGGTCATGGTGGGCGGCGGAGGCAGCAACGGCAAAGAGGGCCATTGTGCCGCAACAGCCTTGTGCCTGCGCACCGGCCTTGCGATGCGCTATGATTTTTGCGTATCCCCCTCCGTTACCGAAAGACGAGCATGACCTCTGCCATCGACCGCCGCCACGTCGGCGCACGCCTGTCCGAAACCGCCATCCACAACGGCACCGTCTACCTGGCGGGCCAGATCCCCGAGAACAACCCCGGTGCCGATATCGTCACCCAAACGCAAGAAGTGCTGGGCCATATCGACCGCCTGCTGGGCGAGGCCGGATCGAGCAAGGCCAGCATTCTGCAGTGCCAGATCTACCTGACCGACATCACCGAGATCGGTCAGATGAACAGCGTCTGGGACGCCTGGGTCGCCCCGGGCCATACGCCGCCCCGCGCCACCGTGCAAGCCACCTTGGGCAACCCCGATTACAAGATCGAAGTGGTGGTGGTCGCAGCCGTCGAAAAGGCCTGATCGCCCCGCACGGCCCTGAGCGGGCCGTTGCAGAATGCTGCATTCCTTGCATACAAAGCCTGTCTTGCATCTTGCATGGCAGGCTTTTTGCTTCTGTCTCCGAGGCCGCACAAGTCGGTGAACACTCACGGGTAATCCCTGTTCACCAAATGCTTTGTGCTTGGGTACATTTTTGCATACAAGAAATTTATAACTTGTATACAAACTCAAAAGGAATGCGTATGCGTCGCTTTGTCAGATCGCTGTTCGGGCAGGTGGTGGTGGCTCTCATCATCGGGGTCATCGTCGGCCTGCTGGCGCCGGAATGGGCCGTCAAACTCAAGCCTTTGGGCGATGGTTTCATCAAGCTCATCAAGATGATCATCCCGGTGCTGGTGTTCTGCGTGGTGGTGCATGGCATTGCCGGGGCGGGCGACCTCAAGCGTGTGGGCCGGGTCGGCGTCAAGGCGCTGATCTATTTCGAGGTGCTGACCACCATTGCACTGGTTCTGGGCCTGGTGCTGGCCTTTGTGTTCCAACCTGGTGCAGGCATGAACGTGGACCCGAGCAAGCTCGATGCCTCGGCGATGAGCGCTTACGCCAGCAATGCCGACAAGCTGACCAGCGGCGGCACGGTCGATTTCCTGATGAAGCTGATCCCCACCACCGTGGTGCAGGCCTTTGCCACCGGCGATGTGCTGCAGGTGCTGCTGTTTGCCGTGCTGTTTGGCTGCGGCCTGACGATGCTGGGCGAGCGCGGCGCGCCGGTCAGCCTGTTGATCGACACAATGTCGCATGTGCTGTTCAAGGTGATGGGCATCATCATCAAGCTGGCGCCGCTGGGCGTGCTGGGTGCGATTGCGTTTACCGTCGGCCAGTACGGCGTGGGCTCGCTCAAGCAGCTGGGCATGCTGGTGCTGCTGTTCTATGTCGCGGTCGCCTTCTTCGTGTTTGTCGTGCTGGGTTTTGCGATGCGCGTCTCGGGCTTCAGCCTGATCAAGCTGCTGCGCTACCTGCGCGAAGAGCTGATGGTCGTCTTCGCCACCACCTCGTCCGACAGCGTGCTGCCCCAGATCATGGCCAAGCTGCGCCACCTGGGCATCCGCGACTCCACCGTCGGCCTGGTGATCCCCACCGGCTACTCGTTCAACCTTGACGCGTTCTCGATCTACATCACGTTGGCAGCGGTCTTCATTGCGCAGGCCACCAATACGCCGATCTCGATGACCGATCTGCTGACCATCCTGGCCATTGCGCTGGTGACCTCCAAGGGTGCGCATGGCGTGCCGGGCTCGGCCATTGTGGTGCTGGCCGCCACCTTGCATGCCATCCCCGCGATCCCGGCCATCGGCCTGGTGCTGGTGCTGTCGGTGGACTGGTTCATGGGTATTGCCCGCGCGCTGGGCAACCTGATCGGCAACTGTGTGGCGACCGTGGCGATTGCGTCGTGGGAAGGCGATATCGACCGCGAGCGGGCCCATAAGGTGCTCAATGGCGAGAAGCTGCCGCAAGACACGGCACAATCGGAGCTGTCCACACCCCACGCCTGAGCCTCATGACTGCTGTCAGCCCCACCACCATCGCGGAACGCGTTGTCGAAGCCATCCTCGCACAGAAGCTGTCGCCAGGAGAGCGCCTGGGAGAGCAGGCACTGGCGGACAACTTCTCGGTCAGCCGCACCCTGGTGCGTGAGGCGCTGATGCAGTTGCAGGCGCGCGGCTTTGTGCAGGTGCAGCCGCGCCGGGGCTGGTATGTGGTGCAGCCCAGTGCCGAGGAGGCGCGCGACGCCTTTGCCGCCCGCCGCATCATCGAGGCCGGCATCCTGGAGACGGCAGGCCGACCGATGCAGCAGGTGATCCGCCAGCTGCGCCTGCATATCGACGAGGAGCAGCGCGCGATCCAGGGCGCCGATGCCGCGACGCGCGCCTTCCTGCTGGCCGATTTCCATGTCTGCCTGGCCGAGAACATGGGCCACCGTCTGCTGGCCGATACCCTGCGCGACCTGACCGCCCGCACCACCTTGGCAGCAACGCTCTACCAGTCCGACCACAGCGCCGAGCAGTCCTGCGCCGACCACGCGAGCATTGTCCAAGCGCTGGAGCGCGGCGACGCCGAGCAGGCCCGCGCGCTGATGCTGGCCCACATCGGCAATGTGGAAGAAGCGCTGGAGACCACGCCGCCGCCGCCGGAGACCGCACCCGGCGAGCGCCTGCGGGCCACCCTGAGCCCCGTGCAGCGCTGATGCCCGAGCCACGCATGCGGCCGCGCAAAAGCGGCGGGCCCGTCCAATTCCTCAAAGCTTCCAAGCCCGCCAGTCCGGCCGGTCCGCCACGGCTGTTGGGTTTTCACAAGCCCTATGGCGTCGTCAGCCAGTTCACGCCCGAGGGGCGCTGGCAAGGCCTCAAGGACTTTATCGATGTGCCTGGCGTCTATGTGGCTGGCCGGCTCGATGGCGACAGCGAAGGCCTGCTGCTGCTGACCAATGACGGCCAGCTGCAGGCCCGCATTGCCGACCCGCGCCACAAGATGGCCAAGACCTACTGGGTGCAGGTGGAAGGCATCCCCGATGCAGCGGCCTTGCAGCAGCTGCGCGATGGCGTGGACCTGAAAGACGGCAGGACCCTGCCTGCCCAGGTGCGCATGCTCGACCCGCAGCCGGCGATGTGGCCCCGCCACCCGCCGATCCGCGTGCGCCAGAGCGTGCCCGATTGCTGGATCGAGCTCATCATCCGCGAAGGCCGCAACCGCCAGGTGCGGCGCATGACGGCCGCCGTCGGCCACCCCACCCTGCGCCTGGTGCGCATGGCGATCGGCCCCTATACGCTCGATGGCCTCGAGCCCGGGCAGTGGACGGATCTGGCGCTGTAAAAAGCCGCCGCGCCACGCCTCAATGCGCCAGCATCGGCAGGTCGTTCAAAGCCTCGTCCCCCGTGGGCAAGGCCACGGCCTGCCAGCCGCCGCGCCGGGGCCAGGGCCGGTAGTGCGCCAGCGGCAATAGCTCCACCTGCAGGATCTGCCCCTGCAGCTGCGCGCCCAGCGTTTGCAAGGCCTGGCTGCGCTGCTGCGCGCAGGCCTGCATCTGTGCCCCCTGCGCGCGCCGCGCTGCCGCGCTGAGGGCCGCCATCGCACTGGGGGCCGGCAGGCATTGCGCCGCGGCCAACCAGCGCAGCGCGGCGTGGTCGCCCGCGCCCAGCTGCTGCAGCTGCTGCGCATAGTGCTGCAGCCCCTCCGGATCCAGGCGGCCTGCCAATTGGATATCGAGCACATCGCCCTGCAGCCGGTAGCGCGCCGGCAGGGCGGCCGTCCAGTGGCTGCTGCCGTGGCGGCTGCGCATGCTGGCACGGATGCGGCGGCTGCCCTGCACCAGCAAAGGCTGCACCAGCTCCAGCAAGGCGGCATCGCGCAGGCGCGCCTGCTCGGGGTGGCTGGCGGACGCCAGCTGGATACGGAGCGGCTGGCTGTCATAACCGCGCCATTGCAGGCCCCATGCCTGCAGACCGGCCCGGTCTGGCGCCAGCAGGCCCATGGCCAGCATGGCCGGCACAAAGGCGATCGCCGCCCAGACCCACCATTCGGGCGACATGCGGCGCGCATTCCAGGCCTGGCCCTGGCGCAGCAGCGACCAGCCGGTGCTGAGCTGCCCCAGCAGCCACACGGCCACCAGCACCACAATGGCACCAGCCAGGCCCGTGCCCATCTGCACCATCTCGGCCGGGTGCAGGCTGTCGGGCAGCAGGAACAACACCATCCAGCCGCAGGCCGTGGCCACCAGGGCTGCCAGCATCGCGTAAAACGGTAGCCACACCGGCGTGCGCAAGCGCCCGTCCTCCATCCGCAACGCCGGATCGCGCAGCGCGCGCCGCCCTTCCAGCATCCAGCCGATACGGCCCACCTGTGACAGCAGCACAAACACCAGTCCGCCTGCGGCCACCGCGATCAGCAGCGGCAGCCACAGCCAGAACAGCAGCACCCCGAGCGCCACCATCACCACCCCGCCCAGCACCAGCAGCGCCGCATGGCCGCGCTGCTGCCTGCGCGCATGGCTCCCACCCATTCGTCTCTGCACTCCGTTGCCTCTCATCTCCATTGGCCTCCAATTCTTGTGCAAGAATGGCCTTTCACACCCGTAAATCCTTCAAGACCAGCTATGGTTTTGGGAGTATATGAACTGGAGGGGATGGACTCGGCTGCCATACCCCCGCTGTAAGGAGACCCGATGCGCCCCTTGCTCAGCCTCTGCCTTGGCCTGGCCTTTCAACTGACGCAGCCCGCTGCCCACGCACAGAACATGACCACGCTCGCCCTGCACCAGGCAGCGGCTGCCAACAACAGCAGCCGCATCCAGCAACTGCTGCAAAACGGGGGCGCCAGCGCCATCGATGCGCGCGATGCCCAGGGCCGCACGCCCTTGCTGGTAGCGACCCAGAGCAACCAGGTGGCGGCGGCCAAGGCCTTGATCGACGCCGGTGCCGATGTGAACGCCAAGGACAACATCGAAGACAGCCCCTACCTCTATGCCGGCGCGCGCGGGCACCAGGAGATCTTGCAGATGACCCTGGCCCATGGCGCCGACCTGCGCAGCACCAACCGCTATGGCGGCACCGCACTGATTCCGGCAGCCGAGCGCGGCCACGTAGATACGGTGCGCACCCTCATCCAGGCTGGCGTCGATGTGAACCATGTCAACCGCCTGGGCTGGACGGCGCTGATGGAGGCCATCATCCTGAGCGACGGCGGGCCGCGCCACCAGCAGATCCTGCAATTGCTGATCGATGCCAAGGCCGATGTGAACCTGGCCGACAAGGACGGCGTGACGCCACTGGCCCATGCGCGCCAGCGCGGCTACAGCGCGATGGTGGAGATGCTGACGGCCGCTGGCGCACGCTGATGCAGCCCAGCCCTGCCCTGCCCTGCCCAGTCCGGCGCGGCGCGGCGCGGCGTTGGCGGGACGGTAGTCATGTCTGCGTTATGTAATAAAACAATAAAAACTGGCTTTTTTATAACCGATGCTATATAGTGGATCGCTTGCAGAGGCAGTGCCCATGGGCAAGCCTCTTTCTTGCGCAGCGGCCCCGCACTGCGCAAGCCGCATTCCTGGCGACCTTCGCCTGGTTGGTCTGTAGAGCAGCAGGCAACCGTTTACCTCCCCGCTCACACAGGCGGCCCCAGCCTGTGCCCCTGATTGATCCCCATTTCCAAGACTTTTATTGCCATCGGGAAGTATGTCGTTTCCCCCTCGACCCACCCGGCCCCCAACGGACGCTTCGGCGCGTCCTTCTCCGTTCAGCGATCCGGAGGCAACGGCAGCTATTGCCGCGTGTTCCGCTTCGACAAGACATTCGCCACTGCAGAAGCAGCACGCATCTTTGCCGTGACCCAGGGCTGGCTCCAATCGTCGATGCCCAAGCCTCCCGTCTGTTGATGGCCCGGTAGCAACCACTCCATTTCGCCCCTTTGCGATGCAACGCCGATCCCGGCGCTTGCATTCCACCCCTGCGCTGCGTGGCGCAACCTCTTTGAGAAAGGCTCTGACATGAGCAACAAAATCTATGTGGGCAACCTGCCCTACTCGGTGACCGATTCCAACCTCCACGACAACTTCTCCGAATTCGGCACCGTGAACTCGGCCAAGGTCATGATGGACCGCGAGACCGGCCGCTCCAAGGGCTTTGGCTTTGTCGAAATGGCCTCTGCCGAAGTGGCACAAGCAGCGATCGACGCCCTCAATGGCATGTCGGTGGACGGGCGCCAGATCGTCGTCAACCTGGCCCGCCCGCGTGAAGCATCCCGTACCGCTGGCGGCTATGGTGATGCCGGCTACCGTTCGAGCGGCCGTTCCGACGTGGGTTACGGCAATGGCGGCTACGGCGGTGGCCGCTACTGAGCGCATCACCTCCTGAAGACCCGGCTGCCCTGGCCGCTGCACTTCGGGTGGGATCCGCCCGCTCCCCAGCAAGAGCCTCTCAACGCCCTATCGCGTGAGAGGCTCTTTGTCATGGCGGGTTGGAAGCACCCGCCGTGCCCGGCGCAATCGCCCCGGCCTGCACCAGCAGCTGCGCCATCCAGTCGATGAACACCCGCACCCGGCGTGACAGGTGCGCGCGGTGCAGGTAGAGCACATGCACCGGCAAAGCGGGCGGCGGGTAGGCCTGCAGCACCTCGACCAATTCTCCCGATTGCAGATGGCCCTGCACGTCATAGCGCGGTATCTGGATCAGCCCCAGACCGGCCAGCGCGCAGGCAATATAGCTCTCCACATGGTTGGCCCCCACGGTGCCCGGCAGCGCCATGCTGTGCCCGGCGCCGCCCTCCACCCATTCCCAGGCGGCAGCGCGCCCCGTGGTGGGCGAGTTGTAGCGCACGCTCAGGTGGCCTGCCAGCTCCGCCGGGCTTTGCGGCATGCCATGCCGGGCCAGGTAGGCGGGACTGGCGCAGTTGATCAGCGCCATGCTGCCCAGCGCCTTGGCCACCAGCGAACTGTCCGCCAGCGGGCCCACGCGCAACGCGCAGTCGATGTGCTCCTGCACCAGGTCCACCGCCCGGTCGCTGGAGCCCAGGTCCACCTCCAGCCCCGGGTGCTGCGCCAGCAGAGCGGGCAACGCGGGGGCTACGATCAAGCGTGCCACGCGGCTGGGCACATCGATGCGCAGGCGCCCCGCCACCGCATGCGACTGCGGGCGGAAGCGCTGCTCCAGATCCTGCATGTCGTTGACCAGGCTGCTGGCCCTGTCGACCAGCGCCTGGCCGTCCAAGGTCAGCGCCACCTTGCGCGTGGTGCGGTGGAGCAGGCGCGTGCCCAGCCGGGCTTCCAGCTGCTGCACCGCCAGTGACACGGTGGGCCGGGGCAGCGCCAGCTGGTCGGCCGCCTGGGAGAAGCTGCCGGTGGCCGCCACGCGCAAGAAGATGCGCAACAGGTCAATGCGGTCCATGGCACCTCTGCAGCGCAGCCATTGTTAGTAAATCATGGATAAACATGGA
Organism: Comamonas sp. B21-038; assembly: GCF_022387135.1. GTDB lineage: Bacteria > Pseudomonadota > Gammaproteobacteria > Burkholderiales > Burkholderiaceae_C > Comamonas > Comamonas sediminis. Next base: position 4,541,667 of record NZ_CP092462.1, on the reverse strand, counting down.
ATAATTTCTATATTTATCTTTGATTTATGACCAATTACGCTGAACAGCTTCCCCCATCACAGGAGCTTTTCATGTCCCATCCCAAGCACAGCATCCAAGGCAAGACCGTTCTGATCGCCGGTGGTGCCAAGAACCTCGGGGGCCTGCTGGCCACCGACCTCGTCCACCATGGCGCCCAGGCCGTCGCCATCCACTACAACAGCGCCGCCAGCAAGGCGGATGCCGAAAAGACGCTGGCTGCATTGCACAAGCTCGGCGCCAAGGCGGTGATCCTGCAAGCGGACCTGACCACGGCCGCTGCCGTGGAAAAGCTGTTTGCCGATGCGGTGGCCGCTGTGGGCCGCCCCGACATCGCGATCAACACCGTCGGCAAGGTGCTGAAAAAGCCGATGTCCGAGATCAGCGAGGCCGAGTTCGACGAGATGGATGCGGTCAACAACAAGGCGGCTTTCTTCTTTCTGAAAGAGGCGGGCAAGCAGGTGAACGATGGCGGCAAGATCTGCACCCTGGTCACCTCGCTGCTGGGCGCGTTCACGCCGTTCTATTCGTCCTACGCGGGCACCAAGGCGCCAGTGGAGCACTACACCCGCGCAGCGGCCAAGGAGCTGGGCGCGCGGGGCATCTCGGTCACCGCCGTAGGCCCCGGCCCCATGGACACGCCCTTCTTCTACGGCCAGGAAAGCGCCGATGCCCAGGCCTACCACAAGAGCGCAGCCGCGCTGTCGCCGTTCAGCCAGACGGGCCTGACCGACATCGAAGACGTGGTGCCCTTTGTGCGCCACCTGGTGAGCGATGGCTGGTGGATCACCGGGCAGACGATTCTGATCAACGGCGGCTATACGACAAAATAAGCCCACGGAGGGCCGCGCCCTCCGGCCACTACAAGGAGTTGCCCATGCATATGATTTTGGTCATGCTGACCGGCCTGCTGCTGTTGGCCGTCTTTGCCCTGCTGGGCAAGCTCTGGGGTGCCGATGCGGCCAGCATCATGCTGGCCGCCAAATATTTCATCCCCGTCTGGCTGGCCGTGGCGCTGGTCAATATGTGGGTCGGCGTGCACAAGGCCGGCTATACCGTTGCGCAGGAGGTGCCCATCCTGCTCGTCAACTTTGCCGTGCCTGCGGCGCTGGCGCTGGGCCTGGTCTGGTGGCTGGGCCGCGCCTGACCGGCGATTGGACAGAACACCACAGTTGACGCGCTGCAGCATCGAAAACACTGGGCCCGCCACCGGGCTTGCACTACGCTGGTGCGCTGGAATCGGATGCCCGCGGCAACCGGCGGTGGCTGCCCTACAGAAGCTTTCAACGGCCGACAAGGGGCCCGCAGACCTCGCCTGTTGTGAGCCGTAGACGTGCGCTTTACATTGTCACAGCGCCGTCATACCGTCCCCGCAGCATCCATCCACTTGCTGATTCACCAACCCTGGGGACAACGGACGATGACAACACACCAACCCACATTTCGCCTGGCTGCGCTGGGCTCTGCCCTGTGCGGCGCACTGCTGCTGACCGCCTGTGGCGGCGGCGATGATGATCCCAGCTTCAAGACCCTGGACGGCAAACAGCCCCAGGTGATCGCGCACCGCGGCTACTCCGGCATGTACCCCGAGCAGACCCGCATGGCCTACGAAAAGGCAGCAGACGCCGGCGCCGACATGCTGGAGCTGGACATGCACATGACGCGTGACTGCCAGCTGGTGGCACGCCACAACGCCTGGCTGAGCGACAGCACCAATATCGCCGATGTAGCCAAGACCAACGCTGCCGTGGCAGCGCGCAAGCGCACCACCCCTGGCGTGCTGGTCGATGTGAAGTACCCCGCCATTCCAGCCAACGGCCCCAGCAAGTATCTGACGGACCTGGTCGAGCCCGGCAACCAGAAGTCGGTGCTCAAGGCCCTGATTGTGGATGGCGAAGACCACACCAATGACTGGTCGATCAGCGACTTCACGATGCAGGAGCTGCGCGACTGGATTGCCGGCACCACCTTGGACAACCGCGCCGACCGCCCCACCGAGTGGAACGGCAAGCTGCCGCTGATCAGCGCCCAGGATGTGATCGACATCGCTGCGGCCAAGGGCAAGGCGCTGGGCCGCACCATCCCCGTGTATGCCGAAACCAAGAACCCCTACTGGAACAACCAGCAGGCGATCGCCAATGGTTGCGGCAGCGGCAGCCACCCGTTTGAAGATGCGGTGATGGCGCTGCTCGAGAAGAACAAGCTCAACAGCAAGGACGCGGCCATCTACATCCAGAGCTTTGACCCCGAGAGCCTGAAGTACCTGCGCAAGGCCGGCATGAAGGCCAAGGGCGTGCAGCTGATCGATGGCAATGACTTCGACCTCAAGGACGGCTCGATGGTCTACATCACCACCGATGAATGGACCTTCATCAGTGGCCGCCCCTACAGCTGGACCCTCGCCGGCGATGCCCGCACCTTTGCCGTGATGCAGACCCCTGCTGGCCTGGCCGAGATCAAGACCTATGCCGACGGCATCGGCCCCTGGAAGCCACAGATCCTGGCCCATTCCGTCGTGCCCTACAAGGAAGGTGCAGGCTTGAAGGACGTCAACACCCTCAAGGACACGGGCCTGATCGCCAACGCCCACAAGGCTGGCCTGATCGTGCACAGCTTCACCTTCCGCGACGAAGCGGGCCGCCTGGCTGGCATCTACAAGGGTGACCCGGTGCAAGAGTTCCTGGCCTACTACCGCCTGGGCATCGACGGCGTGTTCACCGACTTCACCCCCACCGGTGTGAAGGCACGCGATGCCTACATCGCCGAGCTGAAGAACCAGTAATCGCGGCACTGCAGCACTGACCCAAAAAGGACGCCTGGCGTCCTTTTTTCATGCCCGCATCAGCGTGCCAACTCAGCGTACCAAATGCGGCTGGCTACGCCGCGCCACCGCCCAGGCCAGCAGGTTGAGCGCCGAGCACATCAGCCAGTAGATGGCGCCCACCAGCAGGAACACCTCGGCCGGGTGCACCATCAGCCGCGCATTGACCTGGGTGGACAGAAAGGACAGCTCGCCCACGCCGACGATATAGGCCAGCGAGCTGTCCTTGATCAGGGTCACCCACTGGTTGACGAACGAGGGCAGCATCACCGCCAGCGCCTGGGGCAGGATCAGGCTGCGCAGCACCTGCCAGCGCGTCATGCCCAGTGCAGCGCCGGCATCCCACTGGCCCGGCGCAATCGCCTGCAGGCCAGCGGCCACGCCATGGGCCAGGTAGGCGCCGCTGACCAGCGACAGCGCACACACCACCGAGAAGCTGCCCGGCACATCGAGCCGGAACAGCACCGGCAGCAAGAAATAAATCCAGAAGATCAGCAGCAGCACCGGGATGGCGCGCAGAAAGCCCAGCACCACCCGCAGGCACTGCAGGGCCCGGCCGTGCCCCATCACCAGTGCAATGCCCAGCGCCAGCCCCAGCAGCGCAGACAGCACGCCGGAGACGGCGCTCAGGATCAGGCTCAGCAGCGCGCCGCCCGGCGGCCCCTCGGGGAAAGTGCCCAGCAGCAGGTAGCGCCAGTCATCACTCAGTGCAGCAAAGTTCATGCGCGCCGCACCTCCACCCGGCCCCAGCGGCGGCGCTGGGCCAGGTGCTGGCTGAGCAGCTCCAGCCCGATGATCAGCACGATGTAGAGCAAGGTGGTGATGCCGTAGACCTGGAAGGACTGGAAGGTCTCGGCCTCCGCCTGGCGTGCCCGGTACGAGAGCTCGGCCAGGCCAATGGCCATGCCCAGCGAGGTGTTCTTGACGATGTTCATGTACTGGCCCATCAGCGGCGACACCACGCGCGCCAGCGCCTGGGGCAGCACGATATGGCGCAGCAATTGCCAGCCATCCATGCCCAGCGAGCGCGCCGCCTGGCTCTGGCTGGCGGGCACGCTGTTGATGCCGGCGCGCACCTCTTCGCCCACGTAGGCGGTGGCATAGAACACCATGCCGATGCAGGCCGAGAGGAATTCCAGCGAAGGCCAGCCCAGGCTGAGCGGACCCAGCGCCAGGCTGTGCGCCTGGTTGAGCCAGGCCATCCACGCGGGCGGCAGCAGGCTGGGCACGCCAAAGTACCAAAAGAACAGCTGCACCAGGAGCGGCGTATTGCGAAACACCGACAGGTAGCCCAGTGCCAGCCAGCGCAGCGGCGCCCAGGCCGCACTGCGCGCGACCGCAAAGGCGATGCCCAGCACCGTGGACACTGCAATCACCAGCAGCGACGCCAGCACCGTGGTGCACCAGCCATCGAGCAGCCAGCGCCAGTACTTGCCCGCCAGCAGATGGGGCCACAGCGGCTCCAGCCAGGACATCAAGAGTTGCATAAATGCCAACGCCAAACGCACGCAGCCGCGTCTTGTCGGACGCGGGGCTGCGCAGCAGCTAGGTGCTTATTGCTTGTCGCCGATCTTGAAGTTGCGCACCAGCGGCGTCGCGCTTTGCGGCCCGAACCAGGTGTCGTAGATCTTGCCGGCCTGGCCGCTGGCCTCCAGCTCCTTCAACGCGGTGTTGACGAAATCGGTCAATGCCGCTTCCCCCTTCGGAATGCCCACGCCAATGTAGTCGCTGGAGATCGTGAACGCCGGCACCTCCCACTTGTCGCGCTCCTTCTTGTCCTTGATGGTGGCCAGCAGGCCGACCAGCTTGGGGCCGTCTTGCGAGATGGCCTGCACATTGCCATTGCGCAGCGCGGTGAACGCAAACGGCGTGTCGTCGTAGGCCACCAGGGTGGCCTGCGGGTGCTTCTCGCGCAGCACGATCTCGTTGGTAGTGCCCTTGTCCACGCCAATGCGCAGCTGGTTCAGCTGATCGGGCGAGGTCAGTGTGCCCTTGGCGGCGATGAACTGGGTGCCCGAGGCAAAGTAGGGAACACTGAAGCCCACCTGCTTGGCACGCTCGTCGGTGATCGTGAAATTGGCCAGCACCAGATCGACCTTGTTCGACAGCAGCAGCGGCACGCGGTTGGCCGGGTTGGTCGGCACCAGTTGCAGCTTGACCCCCAGGCGCTGCGCAAAGGCCTGCGCATAGTCCACATCCAGGCCCACGATCTTCGACAAAACCAAACGGTGGATTGGCATCGAAGGCTGCCACGCGCAGCACCCCTGCCTGCTTGATATCCTGCAGGCGATCCGCCCACACCGCCCCCGATGCCAGTGCTGCGACCGCAGCGGTCGCCACCATCGCCCATGCCTTGTTTTTCATAGCTATGCTTTCTGAGATCGCCTCGCCAGGGCACCATGCCCTTGCCAGCGAAACCTTGACTGAGGACCCAGTGTAGAAATGCATAGCGTCGTCAGGCAACGACGATTTCATTCAATCGATATGTAGATTCCGCATGTAGCGATCGACGACAAAGCAAGCCATCTCGAACCGTTTATAAGCTGGGAAGCGCTGCGGACCCCCGGTCTGCACCATCCACCCGAACACCCACCAGCCACTGCCATGGACCGTAAAACGATTACCAGCGAACTGCGTGCGCAGTTCTTTCCGCTGCTGCAGGCCACCGGCTTTGTGCGCCAAGGCGATTTCGCCCGGCGTGTGCTGGACGGCAGTGTGGTGCACATCGTCGAGATCCAGCACCGCCCGCGCAGCGCAGTGTTCCAGGTCAACCTGGGGGCCCATCTGTTGGCGCTGGGCGATGTGGCCGGCGGCACCCTGCCCGCGCCGCAAACCATGCGCGACCATGACTGCGCCTGGCGCGGCTCGGTCATCGCCGGCTTTCGCAACGCCACAGACGCCGAGTTGGCCTACGGCGCCAGCGCACACGAGGCGGCCGAATCGGTGGCCTTTCTGGTGTCGGAATGGCAGCGGCAGTCCCAGGCCTTTTTTGCGCCTTTCAGCGACTATCCCGCATCCTTTCTGGCCGCCGCCCGGCAGGCTGCGCAGGACCGGGAGAGGCACCCCGCCCACCTGCTCACCTGGGCCCGGGTCGCCGCGCTGCTGGGTGAGGCTGCACTGGCACAGTCCATCGCCCAGGCAGCGCTGCCCCGGGTGCCGGAGCGCGCTACTTCGCTGCGTGCGAATCTGGAGGCTGTTTTGGCGAGTTAAGGGTTGGAAAAGACGCCGAGCAGTTCGTCAACCGCACTTTACCAATCATCCAGTGACCGAAGTTCAGAGCCGGCATAGTCGCTCGGTTCCGGGCGTGACCGCAGTACCAGGTCCACGCCCAGAACGCTCAGTAGTTTCATCAAGCGTTCAGCGCTGACCGCCTGGGGATTGCGTTCCATCGCAGATACCGTCTGCTGGGTCACTCCCATGCGCATGGCCACATCAGCCTGGGTGAGCTTCGCCGCCTTGCGAAAAGCGCTCAGAAATATCGGTAGTTGGCGGCTGGTTTGGACGATGAATTCATCCATGCGTGCTCCCCATTCACAGTAACTCAGGAACAGCTATTGTGAGGCCACAACCCATAGGCTGGTTTCCCAAAATACAAGTCTTGGTTTGTATTTCCTTTTTACAGCCTATGGCTTGTATTTACGCCAAATTAGGCGCCAACGCCCGGCGCAGCACTTCGATGTCCATGCCCCGGCGCTCTGCCATGTCCGCCAGTTGGTCTTCACCGATTTCGCCGACGTTGAAGTACACCGCTTCGGGGTAGCCCAGGTAAAAGCCGCTGACGCTGGAGGCGGGGAACATGGCCAGGCTCTCGGTCAGGTGCATGCCGATATCAGCGGCGTCCAGCGCCTTGAACAGGTCGGTCTTGGCGGTGTGGTCAGGGCAGGCGGGGTAGCCGGGGGCGGGGCGCACGCCCTGGTATTTTTCCTTGATCAGCTCCTCGTTGCTCAGCTGCTCGCCGGCGGCATAGCCCCACAGGTCCTTGCGCACGCGCAGGTGCAGGCATTCGGCAAAGGCTTCGGCCAGGCGGTCGGCCAGGGCCTTGAACATGATGCCGCTGTAGTCGTCCAGCGCGGCTTCAAATTCCTGGTCCTTCTTCTCGGCACCGATGCCGGCGGTGACCGCAAACAGGCCGGCGTAATCGCCAATGCCCGATTCCTTGCTGGCCACAAAGTCGGACAGGCAGCGGCTGGGGCGCATTACGGGCCGGCCATCCGGGCCATCCACCGCCTGCTTTTCGGTTTGCTGGCGCAAGCCGTACCAGGTCAGCAGCTCGGTGCTGCGCGACTCGTCGGTATAGAACACGATGTCGTCACCCACCCGGTTGGCAGGGAACAGGCCCATCACGCCATTGGCCTGCAGCCAGCGGCCTTCGATGATCTTCTTGAGCATGGCCTGGGCATCGGCCAGCACCTTGCGGGCCTCCACACCCACCACCTCGTCATCAAGGATGGCGGGGTACGGGCCGGCCAGGTCCCAGGTCTGGAAGAACGGGCCCCAGTCGATGTACTGGGCGATCTCGGCCAGGTCGAAGTTCTTGAACACGCGGCGGCCCAGCACGCGGGGCGTGACGGGCGGGTGCGCGGCAAAGTCCACCGGGGTGGCATTGGCGCGGGCCTGTGCCAGGGTCCACAGCGGTGTCTTCTTCTTGTTGGCGTGCTGGGTGCGCACCTTGTCGTAGTCGGCCTCGACCTCCTGCAGGTAGCGGTCCTTGTTCTCGCCGAGCAGGCTCTGGGCTACGCTCACGCTGCGCGAGGCATCGGGCACATAGAGCACCGGGCCTTCGTACTTGGGGGCGATCTTCACGGCGGTATGCACGCGCGAGCAGGTGGCGCCGCCAATCAGCAGCGGGATCTTCTTGACGCGGAAATAGTCGTCCTTGTGCATCTCGCCGGCCACGTACTGCATCTCTTCCAGGCTGGGCGTGATCAGGCCCGACAGCCCGATGATGTCGGCGCCCTCGGCCTTGGCCCGGGCCAGGATCTCGTGGCAGGGCACCATCACGCCCATGTTGATGACCTCGAAGTTATTGCACTGCAGCACCACGGTGACGATGTTCTTGCCGATGTCATGCACATCGCCCTTGACGGTGGCGATGACGATCTTGCCCTTGCTTGACACGTCGATGCCTGCTGCTTCCTGCTGGCGCTTTTCCTCTTCGATGTAGGGCACCAGGTGGGCCACGGCCTGCTTCATCACGCGGGCCGACTTGACCACCTGGGGCAGGAACATCTTGCCGGCACCAAACAGGTCACCGACCACGTTCATGCCGTCCATCAGCGGGCCTTCGATCACATGCAGCGGGCGCCCGCCGCCTTGCACGACGATGGCCTGGTAGGCCTCTTCGGTGTCTTCGGTGATGAAGTCGGTGATGCCATGCACCAGCGCATGCGACAGGCGCTCGTTCACGGTCTTCGGGCTCTCGGGCGTGCCACGCCACTCCAGCTTCTTGCTGTCGTCCTTGGCACCGCTCTTGGCGCTGTCAGCCACTTCCACCAGGCGCTCGCCGGCGTCGGGGCGGCGGTTCAGCACCACGTCCTCGACGCGCTCGCGCAGCACCGGCTCCAGGTCGTCATAAACGCCGACCATGCCGGCGTTGACAATGCCCATGTCCATGCCCGCCTGGATCGCGTGGTAGAGGAACACGGTGTGGATCGCCTCACGCACCGGGTCGTTGCCACGGAACGAGAACGACACGTTGGACACGCCGCCGCTCACCTTGGCGCCGGGCAGGTTCTGCTTGATCCAGCGCGTCGCCTCGATGAAGTCCACGCCATAGTTGTTGTGCTCTTCGATGCCGGTGGCCACGGCGAAGATGTTGGGGTCGAAGATGATGTCCTCGGGCGGGAAACCCACCTCATCGACCAGGATGCGGTAGGCGCGCTCGCAGATCTCGATCTTGCGCTCGTAGGTGTCGGCCTGGCCTTTTTCGTCAAAGGCCATGACCACGGCCGCCGCGCCATAGCGCTTGACCAGACGCGCATGCTTCTTGAACTCGTCCACCCCCTCCTTCATCGAGATGGAGTTGACGATGCCCTTGCCCTGGATGCAGCGCAGGCCCGCCTCGATCACCTCCCATTTGGAGCTGTCGACCATGATGGGCACGCGGGCGATATCGGGCTCGGAGGCGATCAGGTTCAGAAAGCGCACCATCGCCGCCTTGCTGTCGAGCATGGCCTCGTCCATGTTCACGTCGATCACCTGGGCGCCGTTTTCCACCTGCTGGCGCGCAACGGCCAGCGCTTCTTCGTACTGCTCGTTCAGGATCAGACGCGCAAAGGCCTTGGAGCCCGTGACGTTGGTGCGCTCACCGACGTTGACAAACAGGCTGTCCTCGCCAACAAACACGGGCTCCAGGCCCGACAGGCGCATGGGAGGAACGGAAACGGGGGCAGCAGACGCAGACATGGGGCTCACCTGTAAAAACCAGAAAACAGAGACAGAACAGGTGAGCGCCGTTGATGCGGGCCATGCGAAATCAGCCCGTCGACCTGCCCCAAGCCTGACAGGCCTGTGGTGGTTACCACCGGCCGGCTGCAGCGCTCCTTGGAACAAGGCCCTGCATTTTAAGCCAGCCCCGGCGCGTAAGCACAGGCGGGGGGACTTGTCCATAGCCATAAACACCACTCACGAACGTTGGTTATAGCCTTATTAAATTAAACGATGCATCAGCTTTCACCCATATTGCAGCACTTTGCTGGCAACCTGCGTGAACGTCTACGCAACGCCGGCTTTCTGTGTTCAACCAGGTCAAGGCCTGCGATTTGAGGAGAATTCCCTTGCATCTGAGTTTCGGTGCTTACTACACGCTGATCTTTGCCGTCCTCGTGCTCTTGCTGGGCAAGCTGCTGACGCGGCACATCCGCTTTCTGCGTGACTTCAACATCCCCGAGCCGGTCTCCGGCGGCCTGGTGGTCGCGGCCATCATCTTTGCGCTGCACCAGGCCACCGGTCTGACGCTGGCCTTTGCCAGCGGCATGCAGACCACCTTCATGCTGGTGTTCTTCTCGTCGATCGGGCTAAGCGCCAACTTTGCCAAGCTCCGTGAGGGCGGCATGGGCCTGGTGGTGTTTCTGGGCGTGATCGTTGCCTTTATCTTTGTGCAAAACGGCGTGGGCGTCGGCCTGGCCACGTTGCTGGGGCTGGACCCGCTGATTGGCCTGGTCGCAGGCTCGATCACCCTGCTGGGCGGCCACGGCACTGCGGGCGCCTGGGGTTCGGTGCTGGAGAACCAATACGGCCTGAGCGGTGCCACCGCGTTGGGCATTGCCTGCGCCACCTTTGGCCTGGTCATTGGCGGCCTGCTCGGCGGCCCGTTGGCCAAGCGCCTGATCACCCGCCACCAGCTGGCCCAGCCACGCAGCCTGGCAGAGGCGCAAACCGGCGCGCAAGGCAGCGCCAGCGAAGGCACGGAGCCTGCCAACTTTGAAACGCCCAATACCGCCCCGCGCCTGATCACGGCCGAGGCGGCCATCGAGACCCTGGCACTGTTTGCCGGTTGCCTGGCCTTTGCCGAGTTCATGACCAGCGCCACCCAGGGCACCAAGCTGCAGCTGCCCACCTTTGTCTGGGCGCTGGGCGGCGGCGTGGTGATCCGCAATGTGCTCGACTATGGTTTTGGCTTCAAGGTGTTTGACCGCGCCATTGATGTGTTCGGCAACGCCGGCCTGTCGATCTACCTGGCCATTGCGCTGCTGTCGCTCAAGCTGTGGGAGCTGGCCGATCTGGCCGGGCCGCTGATGCTCATCCTGGCCGTGCAGACCGTGGCACTGGCGCTGTTTGCCGTCTTCGTCACCTTCCGTACGATGGGCCGCAACTACGATGCGGCCGTGCTGGCCGCCGGCCACTGCGGCTTTGGCATGGGCGCCACGCCCACCGCCGTCGCCAACATGCAGGCCATCACCAGCCAGTACGGCCCGTCGCACAAGGCCTTTCTGATCGTGCCGCTGGTGGGCGCGTTCTTTATCGACATCATCAACGCCTTTGTGCTGCAGCTGATGATTGCCTGGATACGCTGAGGCCGGGGCCATAGACAAGCGGGGCGTCGTGTTACCACGACGCCCCGCTGCGTTTTCAGACCGGGGAGGTCACTGCGCCGATTGCGGCAGGCCAAACAGACGGTCGAATGACCAGTTGAACACAAAGGTGTAGACCAGGAAGAACAGCAGCAGGCCGATGTCCATCACCAGGGCTTCCCAGAGGCTGACGTCGAACCACCAGGCAAACAGCGGCACGAGCATGAAGACGAGGCCCCCTTCCATGCCCAGCGCATGCGCAATGCGGCGGCCCAGGCCGCGCCCGCGGGTGGGCTGGGTGGCTTCCCAGCGCTCGAACAGATGGTTCCAGACGACATTCCACACAATCGCGATGGCCGACGATGCAGCGGCCACCACGCCCGAGTGCGCTGCGCCCTGGCCGGACAAGGCCGACAGGCCTGCCGTGGCGGCCACAATCGCAATCGCTTCGTACAAGGCCACATAGACCACGCGCCGCATCGGCCCCTGCAGGGACCAGGGGCTGTTCTGTATTTTTTGAACTGACATGGGGCGCTATCTTATGTGTCACGAACTGATAACATAAGTCAGAATCTTTCAGAGAAACTGATACATCAATGCGCAGCGCTTTTGCCCCGTTCGACTCCGACACCATCCAGACCTTGCTGGCCGTGCTCGACCATGGCAGCTTTTCGGCCGCCGCCCGGGCGCTGGGCAAGGTGCCCTCGGCCGTCAGCATGCAGATCGCCCAGCTCGAGGCCGAGCTGCAGATGCCGCTGTTTGCCCGCGATGGCCGCGAGCCCCGGCCGCTGCCCGCCGCGCTGGCCCTGGAGCCGCAGGCGCGCTTGTTGGCCGCGCAGCTGCAGCAGCTCAATGCCCATGCGCTGGCGCTGGAGCAAGGGCTGGAATCACGGCTGACCTTGGCGATCGCGCCGGAGTTGCTGTCCGCCCCCTGGGCCGCGCCGCTGGCCGCGCTCGCGCAGGAATACCCGCAGCTGGCCATCGAAGTGCTCACCGCTCCCCAGGCCGATGCGCTGACCATGCTGCACAGCGGCCGTGCGCAGCTGGCGCTGGTGTTTGAGCGGCCCAGCCTCGATGGCCGCGAAGGCTTTCAGGAAGTGGCGACCGAGACCTTGCTGGCTGTCATCGCACCCAGCCACCCGCTGATGCAGTCGCTGCACCAGGGGCCGCTACCGGATGAGCCGGCCCGGCCCCAGCTGCGCGAGCACCACCTGACCAATACCCGGCAGATCATCGTTGCCAGCCGCGACTGGACGCTGGACCCTGAGCGCCTGGTCTATGCCCGCGATGTCTGGCGCACCGACAACCATGTGGCCGCGTTGCAGATGGTCAGCGCCGGCATTGGCTGGGGCTGGCTGCCCCAGCCGCTGGTGGCGCCGCTGCTGCAATCGGGCGCGCTGGTGGCGATGGAGTTTGCCAACCTCAGCAATGGCGCACAGCTCTATGTGGACGTGGTCTGGTCCAAGGAGCACCCGATGGGCCTGGCCGCCAAGCGCTTTGTGGCGCTGGTGCAGGCCGCCGCTTCGCCAACCCCTTAAGTGCCTGGGGCCTGCTGCGGTGCAGCCGGGGCGGGCGGCAGATCGCGCACATGGATGTCCATCTGCGGGAAGGCCACTGCAATGCCGGCCGCCTTCAGGCGGGCATTGATGCTGCGGTTGAGGTCGTTGCGCACCGGCAGGCGGTCGTCCACCGCGCCCACGTAGACGCGCAGCTCGAACTTCTGGCCCTGGCCTTCGAGCGCCATGAACCAGCAGTTGGCCTCGGGCTCGCGCAGCACCTTGGGGTGCTCGGCCGCAATCGCCAACAGCATGCGCTGCACTTCGGCCGGGTCGCTGCCATGGGCCACGGACACATCGATGATCAGACGGGTCACATCGTCGCTCAAGGTCCAGTTGGTCACCTGGCCGGTGATGAAGGTCTTGTTCGGGATGACGATTTCCTGGTTGTCGAAATCGAGCACCGTGGTCGCGCGGGTGCGGATGCGCGTGACGGTGCCGGTGTGCTGGTTGATGGTGATCACATCGCCGACCCGGAAGGGCCGCTCGACCAGCAGGATCAGCCCCGAGACGAAGTTCGCAAAGATCTCCTGCAGACCAAAACCCAGACCCACGGTCAGTGCGGCAGCCATCCACTGCAGCTGGCTCCAGCGCAGCCCCAGCAACGACAGCGCACTCACGGTGCCGGCAATGGTGATGCCGTAGCGCGCAAGGGTCGCCATCGTGTAGCGGTCCGAGCTGCTGACCCGGCGGGTGCTGGAGAACACCACCTCGACCAGGCCCGGCAGGTTGCGCGTCAGGCTGAAGGTCATCAGCAGAATCAGCGCGCCGATCAGCAGATCCATCAGGCTCACCGGTGCGGGGCGGGCGATACCGCTGGCCTCGGTATTGGTGGTGTACCAGAGCACCACACCTTCAAAGCGCAGCAGCGCCGGCAGCACTGGCGACCAGGCATAGACCAGGCTCAGCGCCACCAGCACCCGCTGGAGCAGGCCCAGCAGGCGGTGCGCCTGCGTGCTCACCGTCACCAGCGCCATCTGGCTTTGCTCATCGGTGGCATTGCTGTTGGCGGTGGCGGGGGTGCCTGTGGCGGCATCGGCCACTGCTGCGGCATTGGCCGCCTGGCGCTGCAGCGCAGCCGCACGCAGGCGGTTGAGCGCCAGCCGGCGCTCGCCCAGCAGCAGCCAGCGCCGCAGCAGGCTGACCAGCACCTCCGCTGCCGCCAGGAACACAAAGCTGCTCAGCAGCGCCTGGATCACTTCAGTGGCGGTGTAGACATAGCCCAGCCCGATGCCGGCCAGGGTGACGGCCAGCACCAGCATCACCGCCACGCTCACCACCTGGCTCCAACGCAGCCCCGGGCGTTGCTTGAGCAGGCTTTGGCGCAGGTAGCGGAAGGCCATCCAGGCCAGGCCCAGGGTCAGCACCAGCAGGCACATGCGGCCCCAGGTGCTGATGGCCGTGTCGTCGTGGCTGAAAAATGCCAGGCCGCCCAGCAGATCGATGGGCACGATCAGCCAGGTGGCGCGCAGAACCATCTGGCGCAGCACCTGCACGCGCTCGCGCGGCCAGCCAAAGTGCGCCACCGCGAGGCCGCAGGGGCGGAACAGCACGTTCAGCAAGGTCACGACAAACACAAAGGCGCTCAATTGCTCCAGCGCCTGGCCCAGCGGCTCCAGCGCCACCGGCGCTGCCGCCGATTGCAGCAGGGTGCCCAGCGCGGCGGTCGCAAAACTCCAGGGCAGCGCATACAGCAGGCTCCAGCCCAGCGCCATCAAGGTCAGGCCAAAGTGGTCCTGCGAGAAGTTGTCCACCCGCAGCGCGATGGCCTGCAGCTTCTGCAACGCATAGCGGCGCAGTCCCAGCAGCAGCAGCACGCCGGCGAAGATGCCGGCATAGGTCCAGAGATTGCGCAGCATGCTGTCGCCCAGCACCCGGGCAGTGTTCCACGGCGATGCGCTGGCGCCCTGCTCCAGGCCTGCGCCGTCCGGGCTGCGCAGCACCGAGCGCCACTCGTCCAGCCAGGCACGGCCCATGGCCAGATGGCTGGGGAACCACAGCAACTCCTTGTCCATCACCTGGCGCAGCGCGCTGCCGCTCTTGAGCGTCGACTGCAGCGCGGCATCGGTCTGCTCCAGCACGGCGATGCGCCGCAGCAGCAGCGGCTGGAGCTGGTCGATCAGCGCCGCCTGCTTGGACCACAATGCGGTGCTTTGGGTGCCGCTGCGCGTGGTCATGCCCGTGTCGCCGCCCCCGCCCACGTTGGCCGTGCCATTGAGGTTGAAGCGCCGCTCACTGGCGTTGAACAGCGCCAGCCGCAGCTCGGCCAGCTGCCGCAAGGTGGCCTTGCGCCGCGCCTGGATGGTGTTGGCCGTCGGAAGCGCCACCCGCTGCTTCCACAGCCACTGGCCCACCGATGCACTGCCGCCCAGGCGCAGGCGCGCCTGCGTGTCGCGCAGCGCAGAGGCCAGCTGGCTCTGGCGGTACTCATCGCTGGCCAGGTCCTGGCGCTCCTGCACCAGGCGGTTGTTGTGCGCGAGGATTTGCTCGGCCAGCGCACTGTTTTGCCGTGCCAGTTCCCGCACGGAAGCGGGCGCCTCGGCCGCATCGTGTTCGGCCGCCTGCGTTTGCTGCACCTGCTGCTCCAGCTGCTGGCGCGCGCGCTCAGCAATGCGCTGGTTCAGCCAGGCCACGCGCGGCGTGCGCTCCAGCAACTCGCGGCGCTGGGTCTGCAGCTGTACATCGAGCTGGCGCTGGCGTGTCTCGATCGTCGATTGTTCTTCCTGGCGCAGCGCCAGCTCCTGCCTGGCGCGGCGGTTCTCAGCACTGCGGCGCAGCTGGCGCGCCTGGGTCAGCGCACTCGATTCGCCCGGCTCGGCCGCTAGCGGCGTGGCCGTTTCCTGCACCCGTTGCTGCAACGTGGCCAGGTCCGTGCGGCCATTGCCGGGCTGGGCCACCAGGTTCGCCTGTTCGGCCGCCGATTTCTCGATGCCGGACTTGAGCGCGGCGATCGCCTCGCGCTCGTCGGTCAGCAGCTTCTCCAGCACTTCCTGGCTGGCATTGGCAGGCACGCGCTCTTCCCAGCGGGCCTGAATCTGGCTCAGTTCCAGGTCGCTCAGCGGCGCAGGGGGCGCTGCGGCCGGCGTCTGGACCCGGCTGCGCAGGCGCTCAAGCGATTGCGCAAGCGCATCGGCCTCCTGCTCGGCCGTCGTGGTGGCCTCGCGCTGCGCCTGGATGACGCGCTCCTCGTCGCTGCCGCTGCTGCTGGACGAACTGCTCCCCAAGCCCGCCAGCGACGTCAGTGACTGCGCCGACGCCCCCGGCGCCCACGGCAGCAGGCAGGCGCACAGCACCAGCCACAGGGCCGGCAACCACCAGCGTGGCAGGCCCTGGCGGGCAGAGAAAGAAAGGGGGGAGGCTTGCATCGGCACAGTGTATCGGTATGCGCCCTGCCCCATGGCTAGGACAAAGGCGCTGCTTGCACCTGATAACAAAGCTTTCAAGCCGGCGGGCGCGGGTCCTGCATCCGGTCAAAAGCCTTGTCGATGTCGTCGGCCTGCAAGGTGGGCTGCACCGGCAGGCGGCCGGCGCGCTGCTGGTCGATCTGCTCCTGCAGGCGCGCAGCGACCTGCAGCAGCACCCGGTGCAGGCCCAGCTGCTGGCGCCGGCTCTGGTCCAGGTGCTCGACGACGGGCTGCAAGGACTGCAGCACCAGCTGGCCGAGCTGCTGCACCGCCAGATCCAGCGGCTGTGGGTGGGCCTGGCGGGCCGGCTGTTGCGGCGGTGCACTGTCCAGCACCGCCTGGCGGATGCCATCGAGCGACTGGCGCACCGCCGTTTGCGCCTGGCCCCACTGCGCCAGCATGTGCTGCAGCTCCGCTTGCGCCGCGCTGGCGCCGCTGTGCCGGGCCTGCTGGGCATCGGCCATCGCGCGGGTGGCGGCCACCAGGTCGACCAGCTGGGTCGTCACCCGGGTGGCGGCATCGGCGTTGGCGCCGCCGGCGGCCTGCTGGCGCTGGAACTGGGCCTTGATCTCGGCCCAGCGCGCCTGGCCCTGGGCATCGGCGCTGCCGCGCAGCTCGGCGAGCTTGAGCAGGTTTTCCTCGGCGCCGCCGGTCAGCATCTGCGCCTCGCCCTGGTAATGGTCGCTCAGCATCTGCGCCATCTCGGCATCGTTCATCACCGGGGTGATCTTCTCGGCCAGCTTGTTCATGTTGCGGTAACTGCCCTGCAGCTTGAACGGTGGCTCGGTGCGGTAGTTGTCGTCCTGCGCAGCGCTGTGGATGTACTGCTGGTTCACCTTGAACACCAGCTCGCGCACCTGCAGCATGCGCTGGAGCACGGCCTCCATCTCGCGCAGCTCGGCGGCGGCGTAGTCGTGCGACAGCGCATTGGCCGAGACCTCCTTGCCCTGCACCCGGTCGAGCAGCAGGTACAGGTCCTGCAGGCTGCGCGTGGCCATCGGCGCCAGCACCGCGTTCGAGGTCATGCTGTTTTCGATATAGCTGAGCTTGAAGACCTCGTCCATGCCGCCCAGCACATCACCCAGGTTGTAGATATCGGCGCGGTTGGCCAGCATGTCCGGGATCTTGAAGACCTCCCCCGACTCGGTATAGGGGTTGCCGGACATGACCACGCAAAAGCGTTTGCCGCGCATGTCATGGGTCTTGGTCTGGCCCCGCCACACGCCTTCGATGCGGCGCGTGCCATCGGACAGCGAGATGAACTTCTGCAGAAACTCGGGGTGCGTATGCTGGATGTCGTCGATGTACAGCATCACGTTGTTGGCCATCTCCAGCGCCAGGTTGAGCTTTTCCAGCTCCTTGGCCGCCGTCGCGTCGGGCGCCTGCGCCGGGTCAAGCGAGCGCACCGAATGGCCCAGCGCCGGGCCGTTGATCTTCATGAAGATCAGCCCCAGGCGGTTGGCCACGTACTCCATCAACGTGGTCTTGCCGTAGCCGGGCGGCGAGATCATCATCAGCAGGCCCATCTGGTCGGTGCGCTTGTTCTCCCCCACCACGCCGATCTGCTTGGCCAGGTTGTCGCCGATCACCGGCAGGTAGATCTCGTTGATCAGCCGGTTGCGCACAAAGGACGACAGCGGCCGGGCCTTGAATTCCTCCAGCCGGAAGCGCGCCCGGTAGTCGCCCAGCAGCTGCTGGCGCAGCGCCTGGTAGCGCTCCCACTGCGGCACATAGCGGCGGTAGTGGCGCGCCGCGCGCGTGGTCAGCTCGTCGAGCTGGATGTGCATGCGGCCGCCCTCCACCCGGCCGTGCTGCCCCAGCAGGCCCGGCACTTCGCAGCGCAGATCGGCATGGCTGACCTGGTGCGGCAGCTCGCTTTGGCAGACCAGCCAGGCGGCGGCCTCGCTGCAGTACGGCAGCCAGGCGGCGCGCTCGGCCGGCGGCGCAGCCTCGGCCACCGTCTGCAGCCAGTGCAGCGCGCTGCGCCAGCGCTGGGCCAGCGGTGCGGCGCCGCGCTCACGGCTGGCCTGGCCGGCCTCGCTGCCCGCCCAGTAGCGCTGCAGATCGGCCCAGTGCAGCCCTTCCTTGGGGCCGGCCTTGAGCGCCTGCTGCAAGGCAGCCACCACCGCCTGGCTGGCACCCGAGAAATGGAGGCGCAGCGCCTTGTGCGCCAGCTCGGCCTGCAGGTAATCGGCGGCGGCGCGCAGCAGGTTGTCGGCCTCGCTGTCCCACTCGCTCTCATCGGGCGCAGCGGCTGCCAGCAACGGGCTGGCCGGGTCGGAGCGCAGCAGCGCATCGAGCAGCCCCTGGTCCTGCGCAAAGGCGCGCAGCTGGGCCATGATGTCGGTCTGCAGCGCCAGACGCTCGGCCTCGCTGCCCAGCAGCTGCTGCATCGCCAGGGCCTGCTGCGCGCGCTCCGGCCAGCGCGCAATGCTGCTGGCCAGCTGCGGCTGCTGGATATGGGCCTGCTGGCTCCAGAACAGCAGCGCCAGGCTGCGTGCCTGCGGCGCATGGCGCAGCACACCGGCGCCATCGGCCAGCGGCACCAGCGCCTGCAGGATCAGCGCCGCATCATGGTCGTGGATGCCGCGCTCATAGCCGTCGCGGTAGCGCGGCGCAGAAAACTCCCTAATCGCCTGGGTCAGCGCCTCGGCATCGGGCAAGAGCTGGCGCAGGCGGTCCTCGCTCCAGCCCTCGCGGCCGGCTCGCACGGCCTGCACCACCTCCAGCGCCAGGTACTCCCCCCGGTACATCTGGGCGGATTCAGCAGGTGTTGACGCATCCCAGTAGGCCTGCAGCCCGGCCAACTCGGGGTTGTCCACGGGTTCGAAGTATTCGGTGCCCACCAGGTGCAGGTAGAGCTGGCCATCGCGGGGCAGCAAGGTCAGGTCCAGATCCTGGTTGCCGACCGAGAAGCGGTGGCGGCCCAGGCGGATCAGCTTGCCATCGCCCTCGTACAGATCAGTGCGGTCCTGCAGCGCGCGGAAGGCCTGGTCGCGCAGCGACTTGATGCGGCTGTCGATGTCATCGGCCTTGACGGGGTCCTGCAGCTCTCCGCGCAGGCGCTGGGCCAGCTCCTTGAGCTTGGCGATGAGCGGGTCGCCTGCGAAGAATGCGTGCAGCGCTTCGGGGCTGGCGATCTTCTCGGTGCGCTTGGGCAGGCCCTGCACAATGCGCAGCGCGGCGTCGAGCACGCCCTGCGCGCGGCGCTGGCGCTCGTCCTGCAGGGACTGCTTGCGCGCCTCGAAGGTCTCCAGCACCTCTTCGCGCTTGGCGATGATGTCCGAGAGAAACTGCGCATGCTCGCCAAACTGGCCCTCGATGTCTTCGAGCTGCACCAGCAAGCGCGCCAGCTGCTCGTCGCATTTCTCGGGGGTCTGGGCCAGGTTCAGCCCGCTGACAATGCTCTGCGAGAACAGCGCCAGCTGCGCGGCAAACTGCGCCAGGTTCTCGGCGCTGCCCAGGCCGGACTTGCGCTGCTCGGCCCGGGCCCGCACCTGGTTGAGGCGGGCATAGATGGACGAGATGCGGTCCACCACCGCCGTGCGCTGGGTGGCATCGTCGATCTTGAGGCTGCCCATCAGCTCGGACAGCAGATCGAGCGCGGCCGACATCTGGGCCATCTGCGCCAGCGGCTCGGCCAGCTGCACCACGGTGGTGGCCGCCTGGGCCTGCTGGTCCAGTGCCTGCAGTTGCTCCACATAGGGCTGCATCGCAGCATCGGTGGCAATGAAGCCCGCCGTGCGCTGCGAGACCTCGGCCTGGGCCTCGTCAGCCGTCTGCACCATGGCCTCGATCGCTGCGGCATCGACATAACGCAGCTCGCGCGTGGCCAGCAACTGGCCGCGCAATGCGGCCAGATCGGTCAGCGCGCCTACATAGTCGTCGATGCTGTCGCCATCGGACAGGCGTATCTGCTTGAGCAGCTGCACATGGCGGCTGCTGACCTCACTCATCGCCTTGGCCGAGGCCTGGCGGATACTCTCGACTTTCTCGTACTCGTCCAGCACCGCATCGCCGGTGGCGACGATGCCCAGCAGGTTCTCATGCAGCGCCTGCATGCCCGGGCCGCTGAGCCAGTGGTAGCGCTCGAACAGGCGGCGCGCGGTGTCGATCAGGCGCTCGTAGCGCGGCAGCGATACCTCGGTGGCGGCGATCTCCTTGCGCACGCTGTACAGGTCAGAGATGCCACTGACCAGCTCGGCATTGCCGATGCGGCCCAGCGCGCTGTCCTTTTGCGGCTGGCGCGCGGCATAGTCGTCCGATGCGAAGGGCGTGCGCCACAGCTGCATCGGATGCACGCGCGAAGCCTCATTGCTCTCGGCAGCAAAGATGACGATGCGGCCATCGTCCATGCGCGCATAGCCGTGGCCGATGATCGGCGGCTGCAGCGCACGCTCGATCAGGTTGTACTTGAACAGTGCCATGCGCCCGCTCTCGGGCTCGTAGAACACATAGAGCACGTCCTCGCCATTGGGCGAGCGGATGCTGCGGCGGTAGCGCATGCCCTGCATGTTCTGTTCGAAGGCGCGGTGCTCGCCGTTTTGCAGGTAGTAGCCGCCGGGGAAGATGATGCCGTGGTCCTGCGGCAGCTGGATGCAGGCCGCGCCAATCGCATCGATGCGCAGCACTTGGCGCGACAAGGTGTTGAAGACCAAGTAGCGCCACTGGTCCTCGCGGTAGGGCAGGATCTTGAGCAGGATCAGGCTGCCGACGGCCGCGTATTCAAACACGGCGTCGTCGAGCGACTGGTTCTTCTCCTGCACCGGCTCGCGGTAGATGCCCAGGCCGTCGTTGGTGTTGTTCTCGACCTTGATCGTCAGGTCGCCATCGAGCGTCTCGACAAACACCTTGTCGAGGATGTTGATGTGCGGGTGGCGGCCCTGTACCAGGTGCTCGCGGCCGGCGCGCTGCCATTCGAAATCATGGGGTGCCGGCAGCTCGATGTCACGCTCGCCCCGGTTGTCGATGTAGCGGATCTGCTGGCCATCGGGCGAGACCGACCAGCGGAACACCCGCACATCGCCCAGGCGCTCGCCGATCTGGAAGCTGGCCAGCAGCTTGCCATCGCGCACCGCCAGCTGCATCAGCTTGGTGTGCTTGTAGTAGGCGTAGAGCTCCTGGAAATCCTGGACAAAGCTCTGGATGCCCAGAAAGCTGTCCTTGGTGTCCACCGGTGTGACTTCGTAGCCCTGCTCGCCCTCATGCAGGCGGTAGAGCGCGAACACATCGTCGATGCGTGTCTCCTGCTTGAGGCCCATGAAGACGTTGTAGCCAAACAGCAGATAACCGCCGACCTGGGCGATGTCGCGGCCCAGGCAGTTGTTTTCGGTGCGCACCCGCATGCGGGCGATGACCTCCATCTGGCTGCGGCCAAACTCCTCCAGCCGTGCTTCATTGAGTTCACGCGCCAGCGTCTCCAGCGCCTGGCCCTGGGCATCGAGCCGCTTGGCCAGCACTTCATAGGAGCCGCCACTGGCGACGGCGTCGTCAACGGCAGAGCGGTCTGGGGAGTCGTTGGATGGGGTAGTGGACATGGCTAGAGCGGCAGAGAATGCGGTGGGGCACGGCAGGCCAGCGCGCGGACTGGGGCCTGCGTTGCAAGAGGGCTGGGCGCCCAGAAGGATCGAACCGGCCCAAGGTCAGGCCAGACCAGGCAGGGCGCCTGGCCCGGCATGGTCCAGCCCGGCGCGGCCTGGCCTGGTCAGGGTTCAGGACTCGGCCGCCGAAGGGGGCAGGCTCTTCTTGTCCTGGCCACCGCCCAGCAGGTTGCTCAGCGCATCGCTGGGCAGGCCCTTGCCGCCAATGAACTTCTGCAGCAGCTCCTGCACGATGGGGCTCTTGGCCGAGACACCCTCGACCGCCTTGCCGACCGACAGCGCCTTGGCAAAGTTGTTGAAGAAGTCGCCACCGCCACCGACGATGTCGATATTGGCCTTGGACAGCGCGGCCGACAGCACCTCGGCCTGCTCCTGCGCCACCGTCTTGTTCGCCTCGATGGCGGCGAGCGCCTGCTCGAAGTTCTTCTCCAGCTGCATGCGGAAC
This sequence comes from Comamonas sp. B21-038, assembly GCF_022387135.1. Lineage (GTDB taxonomy): Bacteria > Pseudomonadota > Gammaproteobacteria > Burkholderiales > Burkholderiaceae_C > Comamonas > Comamonas sediminis. The sequence continues at coordinate 4,519,811 of NZ_CP092462.1, read as the reverse complement.
TCTTCGTGCGAGCGGGCCTGGTCGGACAGCGAGGCCAGCGCGCCGAACTTCTCGGTCAGGCCCTTGGCCTCGGCGAACAGCTTGTCGCGCAGCACATCGGCTTCGGACTGGCCGACATCGCGGGTCACGACAGCCTTGGTGTTGCCCACCTGGGCCTCACCACGGGCCTGCGCCATCAGGCGCTCTTCGAGCACCTTGGCATCGGCCAGGCCCAGCTTCTCGTTGGCATCGGCCTGGGCCTCGATCACGCGCACTTCCGCCAGGCCCTTTTCCTCTTCGCCTCGGGCCTCGGCCATCAGCTTCTCGGCAATGATCTTGGCCTGCACCAGGCCTTCGCGCTCGATCGCAGCGGCCGTCACTTCGCGCACCTTGGCATCAGCCAGGCCGGGCGCTGCGCGCTCGACCTCGATGGCCTCGGCCATCTTCTTCTTGGCTTCGGCCGTCTTGCCGGCGGCCTCCAGCTCGGCCTGGGCCAGGGTGGTCACCTCAACGGCCTTGTGGCGCGACGCGGTTTCATCTGCCTCGGCCTTCTTGACCTGGCGCACCAGGTCCTCTTCGGCCTGGGCCTGGGCGGTCAGCACGGTGACCTGCTTCATGCGCTCGGCTTCGGACACGACGCGCACTTCCTTGATGCGTTCCTCTTCCTGGGCCACGCCCTTTTCGACCACCACACGCTCGCGGATGACGTTGGCGATGTTGGCCTTCTCGACTTCGATGGCCTTTTCCTTCTCGATGCGCTGCAGCTCCACCTCGCGCTGGCGCGAGACCACTTCCAGGTCCTTGGCGCGGGTGACCTTTTCGATCTCGATGACCACCGCACGCTCGCGGTTCTGCTGCGCCACCGCCACTTCACGCTGGCGGTTTTCTTCGCGGATGTCGAGCTGCTCCTGCGTCTGGATGCGGGCCTGCTCGGCCTTGAGGCGCTCCTCTTCCTGCACCTTCTGGGTCTCGGCCTGTTCGCGCGCCTGGATGGTCGCGATCTCGCGCTTCTGGCGCGCTTCGGCATCGGCCTGCTGGCGCTCCAGCGCCAGCATCGCTTCCTTGGTCTCGACGTTCTTCTTGGTCACGGCCAGCTCGGCATTGCGCTCGAGCTCGTTGGTGACGATGTTCTGGTTGGCCGTCAGCTCGGTGATCTTGCGGATACCTTCGGCGTCCAGGATGTTGTTCGGGTCCAGCGAGGCCTTGGAGGTCTGCTCCAGGTAGTCGATGGCCACGTCTTCGAGCACATAGCCGTTGAGATCGTTGCCGATCACATGGATGATCTGGTCGCGGAAATCCTGGCGGTTCTCGAACAGCTTCACAAAGTCGATCTGCTTGCCCACGGTCTTCAAGGCCTCGGAGAACTTGGCATTGAACAACTCGTTGACGGCACCCTTTTCCGAGGCGCGGTCCACGCCGATGGCCTTGGCCACCTTGAGCACGTCGGCAGCGGTCTCGTTGACGCGCAGGTAGAACGCGACGGTGATATCGGCGCGCATGTTGTCGCGGCAGATCAGGCCTTCCTTGCCCCGGCGGTCAATCTCCAAGGTGATCAGCGAGATGCGCATGAACTCCTTCTTGTGGATCACCGGCAGCACCATGCCGCCGGTGAACTTCACCTTGGGCTGCGAGGTGGTGTCGTTGATGATCAAGGCCGTGCCCTGGGGCACCTTGATGTAGAAGGCCTTGACCAGTGCAAACAGGCCCAGGATGACGATGAAGACCGAGCCGATCAGCACCCCGGCAACGATGTACCACTCCATATTTCCCCAATTCATGCGGATCTCCCTATCAATATCAGTCTTTGAAAAATTGCGAATGCGGGCCGCCGCGCTGGCGCGGGCGAGCCGCTCCCATCAAACCGGTGGCAGCAGGCCCGGTATCTCGCTGCCGTCGAACTCAGCCTTGCTGACCACGCGCCAGGCGTTGTGCTCGGGCAAGTGCTCGATCAGCACGATCTCGGTGCCGCGCGGCAGGTCGCACTCTGGCGAGCGCATCTGCACATTGAGCCCGCCGCCGCCGTCATCGACGCTGCCATAGCCTTGCGTGGCGTTGACCACCCCGCTGCGCACAAGGCCCGTGCGGCCCAACAGCACCTGGGGGGTCTCAGGCGGCGCAATGCGCGCCACCAGGCCGCGCAGCGGCCGCAGCACCACCACGGTGGCGGCAAAGCCCAGCACCAGCGCAGCCACTGCCAGCGCGCTGCCGATAAGCAGGTTGAGCAGCGCCCAGCCCTCGGGCATGGGCACCAGGTGGCACAGCACATAGGAGGCCAGCCAGGACAGCAGCAGCAGCACCGTCAGGATCACGGTGGCCGGAATGCCGCCCAGACCCACCTTGAGCAGCAGGCCGGCCAGCGCGCTGACCGAATGCTCCACGCCATGGGCATGGTCGCTGCCGTCAAACAGCAGCCATTGGTCCAGCGAATCGGTCTCCACCAGGCCGACCAGGGCGATCAGCCAGTACAGCAGCATGCACAGCAGCAATGCGCCGAAGATGAAGGTTGGAAAGCCCAGCGCATAGTGCAGAAATGTCGACATGGCAGTCCCTCTTCTAGGTGTGCGGTAGCGGCCGCAGCGCCGGCTCCTCACTTGTTGTGTGTCTGGTCGGGCCAGCCATGGCCCCGGGCGGTATCAACCTTCCTTGGAGCCGGCGCGTTGCGCCTTGAGGCGCTCGAGCACCGACTGCGCATTGCCGGCGGTGGCGGTGATGCCTGCGGCGCGCAGCTTGGCGTCGAGCGCGTCCTCGCTGCTGCTTTGCGCCAGCTCGGCCGCGCTCTCCATGCGGGCGCCGCGCTCGGCCTGCTTTTGCTTGATGCGTTCGAGCGAATCAAGCGCCGTCTGCACCCGCGACTGCGAGCCGGTGTAGCGGCCCGCTACCGTCGCCTGGGCGCGTTGCACGCTCTCGGTGGCCTTGACGGTGTCCGCCTGCTGCTTGAGGCGCTTGATGTTCGACTGCGCCGTCTGGATCGCCGTGCGCAGCTGCTCCACGCTCTGGGTGAAGGCGCCCAGCTGGGCCTCTTCCTCATCGCGCTGGGTTTCGAGCAGCGCCACCTTGCCGGCAACCTCTAGCGCCAGGGCCTCGTCCTGGGTTTCCAGCGCCTTGAGCGCATAGCCTTCGTATTCGGCAATCTTCGCCTGGGTGGTCTGCAGCTTGCCAGCAGACAGCTTTTGCTTGGCCATGATCTCGGCCAGCGCTTCCTTGGAGCTGTTCAGGTCGTTGTCGGCATCGCGGATCTCCTGGTCCAGGATGCGCAGCGCCTGGCTGTCAGTGACGGCTTCACCCGCCTCGTGCGCGGCGCCGCGCAGCGCAGTCACCAGCTTGTTCCATACGGTCATGATGCTCTCCTTGTACTGTGGGGTCGGGGACGGGCTGCGCTCAGACCTGCGCCAAGGTCAGATAGGGGGCCAGCGCCTCGGTGGCCTGGATCACGCTGTCGGCCAGGATCAGTATCTCGGCGAGGATGTCGTCCGTGCTGCTGTTGGCGCGCATCGCGGCAAACATCACATAGCCCTCGCCGCCCCGCGCCAGTGGCTCCAGCGCCATCGTCGTGAACGGGAACAGCTTTTGCAGCCGCAGGATTTGGGCATTGAGGCCCGCGCCATCGCGCACCTGGTTGGCGGGCCACAGAAAGGCCTCGACCACCAGCTGCTCGCCCGACAGCGCCAAATGCACCGGCAGGTCGCCAAAATCGGACAAGGTGACCAGCACGCTGGTCTCGGCCCCTTCCAGTAGCTCAATCTGCAACTTGCCCTCCCGGGCCAGCGCCGATGCACCCAACTCTTCGGCCAGTGCCTGAATGCTGCGGTAGTGGTGCTTGCTGCTTTCCATACTCCCCTCCTGTTGGTGGATGGTCCATGAACCCGGTTGCGCCTGCGGCTGGCGCATCTGCTTTTCGAGCAGATGCAGGACCGCGCTGTACTCTGGAAGTACCCAGACTTCTTTCTTCACCAACCCTTGCTCCCGCAGCCGTTGGCGGTGCAAGCGCTGGTAGTGGGCAGATGTTTTTTGGTCCATGGGGCCACGATAACAGCCATTACATGTGATGTGTACATGTAATAGTTTCAATATGTAAATTCTCTTTTAAAATCATAGCACTGCATGGCTGTTTCATGCGGCTGATTTGCGTTTTGTCTCGATGGGGACCGGCCCGCTGGCGATGCATCTTCACAATGGCTGCATGCTTTTGACCGACCTGCACCATGCCCACGCCAGCCTGCAAGACAACGGCGTGGCGACCCTGACTTTCCGCAACGCCGGCAGCCTCAATATCCTGTCGTCACCAGTACTGGAAGACCTGGCCCAGGCACTCGGTACCTTGGCGCAGGACAGCCGCATCCGCGTGCTGGTGCTGCGCGGCACAGGCGACAAGGCTTTTGTCGCAGGTGCGGATATCAAGGAGATGCGGGCGCTCACGCCCGACAATGCCGCCGCCTTCATCACCCGGCTGCGCCGCGTCTGCGAAGGGGCGCGCCAGTTCCCCACACCGGTGATTGCGCGCCTGCCGGGCTGGACCCTCGGTGGCGGGCTGGAGCTGGCCTGTGCCTGCGATATCCGCATTGCCAGCAACCGCGTGCAATGCGGCATGCCCGAGGTCCAGGTGGGCATCCCCTCGGTGATCCATGCCGCGCTGCTGCCCCGGCTGATTGGCGCAGCCCGCACGCAGTGGCTGCTGCTGACCGGCGACAACATCGATGCCGCGCAGGCACTCCAGTGGGGGCTGCTCGACCAGGTGGTGCCGCCCGCGCGGCTGGACGGCGAGGTGGAACACATGGCCAACAAGCTGGCCAGCTACGGCCCGCAGGCCCTGCGCCAGCAAAAGCGCATGCTGCGTGCCTGGGAGCAGCAATCGATCGACCAGGCGATCGGCGACAGCGTGCAGGAGTTTGCCAACGCCTTCAAGACCGGTGAGCCCCAGGCCTATATGGCCCGCTTCGGACAGCACTGAGCCGTTTCGCAGGCGCGCCAGGCCTAGCCCGGGCGGCCTGGTCACCCGCAGCGCCTGCTGAGCGCCGCGCCGCCGCTGCGCGGCGCACCTCCCCCCCCCCCACCTCCCGCTTCCGACCTCTCTTAGCCAGCGCCACGCGCCCGCCCCCGCGCGGGCGCTGGCCCGTTGCGCGCTGACCCTCCTTCCCCCGCCCGCTTCTGTGGTCCCGGCCCCGCCCGCCTGCATGGGGCGCGCTTGCCTCCATGGCTGCGCATTTTTTCTATCGGTGTGCGCTTCTTGCCACTGCTGAGCGCATCACCCGGTCACAGAATCCGATGCTGCAGCGCATCATCCGCCGTGTCAAATCGTTAAAAAACACTTCCAAATCAAGCATCAATTTGTAACTGAAACAGGACGAAGTTCCGGCAGAGCGTTGATAGTTATCTCCTTTGACGTTAATAAATACTTACTTTTTACTCGGATACTTGTTGAAACACTATTCATACTGTTTTGTCGATTGATATAATCGAATCGCAAGTCGTAAGAATTTTTTTCTATCAATCACCATGCCCAAGCGCTCCGCACCCCTCCTTCAGGCACCTGCCCTCTGCGCAGCGTTTCTGGGCCTTTTTCCTGTTTGGGCCCATGCGCAGCCGTTGAGGCCCTACCAAGCCAGCTGGGCCACCTGGGGCCTGGGTCTGTGCCTGGCAGCGCTGCTGCTGGTGGTATTGCTCGAAGCGCTCTACACCTTCCGCCACTATGCGTTCACGCTCAACCGCCTGTTTGCACGGCAGCGCCCGCTGTATGCCGGCATCGAGCATGCCCATTGGCCGCACATCACGGTATTTATCGCAGCGCACAACGAAGAGGCCGTCATCTCCGGCTGCATCGAGGCATTGCTGGATGTGGACTATCCGCGCGACCGCCTGACCATCATGCCGGTCAATGACCGTTCGACCGATGGCACACGCCAGATCATCGACGGCTATGCCGACCGCCACCCAGGCCGCCTGCAGCTGTTTCACCGCCAGGAAGGCCCGCCCGGCAAGGCCGCTGCACTGGCCGATGCCACGGCGATCGTCCAGGCCCGGGGCCAGTCCGAGCTGATCGTCGTGTTCGATGCCGACTACCTGCCCGGCAAGAAGATCATCAAGCAGCTGGTGGCCCCCTTTCTCGACCCTGAAGTCGGTGCCGTCATGGGCCGCGTGGTGCCGCAGAACGCCGGTGTGAACCTGCTCACCCGCCTGTTGGATCTGGAGCGCTCCGGCGGCTACCAGGTGGACCAGCAGGCCCGCTTCAACCTGGGCGCCGTGGCCCAATACGGCGGCACGGTCGGCGGCATTCGCCTGAGCGCGCTGCAGGACGTGGGCGGCTGGACACCGGAGGTGCTGGCCGAGGACACCGACCTGACCTACCGCCTGCTGCTCAAGGGCTGGCAAACCGCTTACCTGGGCTATGCCGAATGCTATGAAGAAGTCCCTGAGAGCTGGGCCGTGCGTTTTCGCCAGATCAGCCGCTGGGCCAAGGGCCACAACCAGGTCATGACCAAGCTGGGCACCGAGATGCTGACCCGCAAGGGCCTGCGCTGGATGGAGCGGGTCGATGGCGTGGCACTGCTGGGCGTGTTCCTGATGTCCCCCATCCTGCTGGTGGGCTGGATGCTGGCGCTGGTGCTGACCGTGACGGGCTATGGCATCGGTGCGAATGTGAACATTGCGCTGCTGATGCTGCTGATCGCCACCGGTTTTGCCTGCGTCGGCAACTTCGCGGCCTTCTTTGAAGTGGCTGCGGCCGTGCACCTCGATGGCCACCAGCGCCGCCTGCGCCTGCTGCCGCTGCTGCTGACCGGCTTTGTCGTCAGCATGGTGGCGGTCTCGAAGGCCACGATCGACGGGCTGCTGCTCGACAAGCTGTTCAAGCGCCAGTTCAAATGGGACAAGACCGTGCGCTACCGCCAGCCACCCGCTGCGCCAGCCACTGTCCCGGTCACCGCCGCCCTGCCTGAAGCCCGTGTATGACCGCCCCCGCCAACCCCTTGCTGTTTGGCAGCATGTGGCTGATCGCGACCGTCCTGGTCTTCCTTCTGCCGCTGTTGCCGGCGCTGCGAGAGCTGTACTCGCGCAGCGATGCCGATGCGCTGGAGATCGACCCGCTGGACGACGGCCGTACCGACTACGCCGCCCACCGCATGGCCGAGCAGCTCGACCTGCTCGAAGCCATGCCGCGCGTAGCGCAATGGCAACGGGATGACCAGGGGCGCCTGATGGTCCCCCGAGGCCAGAGCCGCCTCATGGCCCGGACCGCACTGCCGGTGGTGATCGGCTTTCGCTCCGAGCTGCGCACCCTCGTCTCGAGCGATATCGTCGAGCTGCAGGCCAACAGCGTCGTGCAGCGCGTGTTGCATGCCAAAAGCATCCACTGCCTGGGGCCGGCGCAGCTGGCGCGCCTGACCAGTGCCGAACGCCATATCGTGCTGTCGCCCGGTGCGCGCTTTCTGCGCCTCGCAGCCGAATGCGTGTTTACCTGGCCGCTCAAGCGTTCGCTGCAGTTTCCGCTGCCCGAGCTGGGCATCGGCATGCCGCTGACGACGCAGCAGCGGCGCCATGAAGGTGACTTGCGCATTCCCGTTGGCACCATCGTGCGGGGCGGCCTGGTGGTCACCGGCAACCTGCTGATGGAGGAGATGTCCGTGGTCATCGGCCACGTCAAGGTGCATGGCAATGCCATCCTCGCCAAGAGTGCCTGCGTGCAAGGTGCCGTGTTCGTCAATGGCGATCTGCAGACCAAGGGCAACAACTATGTCGAAGGTCCGCTGTGCGCGGGCAAACGCCTGCACCTGGGGCCTGACAGCCAGGTCGGCGACAAGGACTGTCCCAGCAGTGTCTCGGCCTGGACCATTGCGCTCAACGCCAGTGTGCGGGTTTATGGCAGTATTGCGGCGGTACGTTCCGGACAGGTGGTGCTATGAAAACACGCAATCTCTGGATCGCCTCTGCCGCGATGGCCTGGCAGCTCGCAGGCGCGGCCCAGCCGGCCGAGCCGCCGGGGCTGGCCGCCTTTGCCACCGGCGATGGCGCCTATTACACGACCGTGGGCGGCCAGGTGGTGGACCCGTATTTCGTCAACAAGGGCTTCACGATCGCGCTGCAGGCGGATGCGCCCCTGCAGGCCGAGCTGCAGCAGTGGCTGGCCTGGCTGTTGCCGCGCCAGCGCCAGGACGGCGGCTTTGACCGCTTTTGCCCTGCAGCGGACAAGGCCTGGCGCAGTTGCATGGGTGCCGATGCCGATGATTCCATGGCCGCCACGACGATCGAGATGCTGCACCTGGCACAGCAGAAAAAATGGCTGCTGCCCAGCCAGCAGGTGGCTGCCGAACAAGCCATCGCGCGCAGCCAGCAGCTGCTCGCACGTCTGCGCAACCCCAAGAACCAGATCTACAGGGCCTTGCTCGACACCGAGCTGTACTACCTGATGGACAACATCGAGGTCTATGAAGCACTGCGGGTGAGCGAAGGCGCGCAGGCCGGCCCCGGATCCAAGCGGCTGGCGGCCGCCATCCACCAGCGCTTTCGCAGCGGCAGCGAATGGAAACCCGCCTTGCCCGAGTACGACCGCCCCCGCTTTTACCCCCATACCCTGGCCAGTGCCTACCTGTGGCAGACCGGCCTGATCTCGCGCGCCGAATCGGACCGCGCCACCGCCCAATGGCTGGCCCAGCACGGCAACGCCTGGCTCTCGCGCAGCGAAGACCACTATGCCTGGGGTCTGGTGGCCTGGAAAATGCGCCAGACCGCCCCGATCCAGGCTGCCTGCTGGCGCGCATCGCTGCGCCCCTTCCCCGCTGCGCTGGGCTGGACCGTGCTGGATGCGATGATCGACCCCTCGCTGGCGCACGCCGGCATCGGTACGCAGTGCCCCTTTGCCCCTGCTGCGGCGGCCAACCGCTGAGGCTGAACCATGAACAAGCTCTTGCGCTGGAAAAAATGGCTGGCTGCCTCCGCGCTCGTGCTGTGCGTGCTCGCCGCCATCGCCTGGCACCAGTCGCGCAGCCTTCGGGCCAGCCAGCATTACGCCACCATCAGCCTGTTGATCCCCGACCGCATGGCCCCCGATGCGCCAGAGGTCGCCATCTGGCGCCAGGCCGCGCGCGAGCGCGGCGTGCTGCTGAGGCCGCTGGCCATCAGCGAATGGATGCGTGGCATCCACTACGGCGCGCCCGCGGCGCAGCAGTCGGTGATCCTGCCCGATACCTTCCATCGCAATATCTCGGACGCCGCTGTGCAGACCCTGATTGACGTCGTGCATGCCGGTGGCCAGGCCATGGTCGTGCAGGATGGCGGCTTGCTCGATGAGCGGGGCTACTACAACAAGGGCAGCTCACGCCTGTCGCAGATGCTGGGCCTGCGCTATGGCGATTACGACACCTTCAAGGACCAGCTGTCGGACTATGAAGAGATCCGTGGGGCGCCAGCGACGATGGAGCTGCTGGGCATACCGCCCGGGCGCTACCTCGATGCCAAGGCCGCCGCCAAGCTCACCGCCATCGACCCGGCCGAGCTGGCGCAGCAGGAACCGGCCTTCCCCAGCTTCATCGCGGGCTACACCAAGGATTCGCAGCGCTTTACCGTGCTGAAAACCGACCGTCCCAGCGGCCTGCAGGTGCTGCTGCAATCGAGCAACGGCGATGTCGTGGCCAGCGTCAACCGCTGGGGCAAGGGCCAGGCGATGTTCATCAACCTGCCGCTGACCTACCTGCTCGAACGCACCGACGGCATCTTTCTGCATGGCTTTCTGGCCTACTTTGCCCACCAGGTGGTGCAGCAGCCCGCGCTGCTCAGCGCGCCGGACGGCAAGGGCGCTCTGGTGCTGAACTGGCACAACGACGACGGCAAGGCCATCGGCTACCTGCACGAGCTGCAGGAGGCCGGCATTTTCGACCACGGCCACCAGTCGATGCATTTCACCGCCGGCCCCGATGTGAACAAGCCGGGCGACGGCCTGGGCATGGACCTGGACTACAACGAAGACGCCCAGCAGATGATCCAGAAGCTGCTCAGCCAGGGCCATACCATCGGCAACCATGGCGGCTGGATCCACAACTATTTCGGCGACGGGGCATCGGACAGCAACAGCGATGACTTCATGCCGCTGCTGGACCTGAACAATGCCGCCGTCACCAAGGCCAACCATGGCCAGCAGCCCAAGGAATACTCGGCCCCCAATGGCAACACACCGCTGTGGACCTACGACTGGATGGCCGAGCATGGCGTGCAGGCCTTCTACACGGTGGCCAACGTCGGCATGCCACCCACGCGGCAGTGGCTGGGCACGCGCCAGATCCACCAGTCCTGGGCCTTCCCGGTGCTGACCTATGGCCAGGTGGCGTCGGCGGAAGAGGCCTCGTTCCAGAAGATGCCGACCGAGGAATTTGGCGCATGGCTGCAGCAGGTGGCGCGTTTCATCGAGCAGACCCGCAGCATCCGCCTGAGCTACTTTCACCCGATTGGCGCGGTCGGCTACCTGCCCGCCGTCAAGGCCTATATCGACAGCATGCAGGCCTGCGTGGACCGCGCGCAGTGCCAGTTCATCTCGATGACGGAGGCCGCCGACTTCCTCAGCCGCCGCGACCAGGTAGAGTGGTCCCTGCAGGCCCAGGGTAATGCCGATGTGCTCAGTGCCCGCCACCCCCAGACCCTGGCCGACATGGCCTGGACACTGCCCAGGAAAAAATATGCTGCCGTGCAAGTACAAGCAGGCCAGGCCCAGGTGCAAGCCACCGACGACGGCTGGCTGGTGCGTGCGCAAGGCGGCCAAGAACTTCGTCTCGAACTGCGCCGCCAACCATGACTTCCTCGCCCCCCTCCTCCCCCTCGTCCGTCGTGGCCATCATGGGCACCCGGCCCGAGATCATCAAGATGGCACCGGTGGTGCTGGCACTGCGCCAGCGCGGCATCCCCACCCATGTGCTGCACACCGGCCAGCACGAAGAGATGGCTTGGCCGCTCTACGCGTTCTTTGGCATCGCGCCCGAGCAGGTGATCCGCCTCAAGCGCGAGGTCGCCAGCTTGCCGGCGCTGTCGAGCGAGCTGATGTCCGCGATCGGCAGCACGCTGGCCAGCCTCCAGCCGGCGGTGGCGCTGGTGCATGGCGACACCAGCAGCGCCGCGATGGGCGCACTGGCGGCCGCCTACCTGCAGATCCCTGTCGGCCATGTGGAAGCCGGGCTGCGCTCGGGCCGCATCGCCGAGCCCTTTCCCGAAGAGATCAACCGCAGCCTGATCGGCCGCGTCAGCCAATGGCACTTTGCGCCCACCGGCCAGGCCCGCGAGAACCTGGAGAAGGAAAACGTGCCGGGCGAGATCTCGGTGGTCGGCAATACCGTCGTGGACGCCGTGCTGCTGGCAGCCCGCCATGTGCGTACGCAGCGCGCTGCCGGCCAGCCGGTGGCCAACCCCGACTACCAGTGGTTCATTGACCGTGGCCTGCGCCAGCTGGTGCTGGTGACTGCGCACCGGCGCGAGAACTGGGGCGAACCGATGGTGGAGATTGCCCAATCGGTGGCCCGCCTGCTCGAGCAGCACCCCGATGCGGCAGTGATCTGGCCGGTGCACCTGAACCCGCTGGTGCAGCAGGTGGTGCGCGGCGCCCATGCGGCCTGCCCTGCCGATGTGCAGCGCCGCTGGCGCCTGACCGCCCCGCTCGATTACGCGCCGATGGTCGAGATCATGGACGCGGCCCAGCTGCTGCTGACCGACTCGGGCGGCATCCAGGAAGAAGGCCTGTCGCTGCACAAGCCGCTGCTGGTGATGCGCGAGGTGACCGAGCGCCCCGAAGTCATCGCCTGCGGCGCCGGCCTGCTGGTGGGCACCGAGGCCGAGCGCATTCTGCAGGCAGCCAGCCATGTGCTGGCCACCGGCCAGCTCCCCGGCCAGCCGCCCACCACCGTCGACAACCCCTTTGGCGATGGCAGCAGCGGCGCACAGATTGCTGCCGCAATTGGCCGCCATCTGCAGCACGCCTCTGTCTGAACACTCCACAAGAACACCATGAACATACGCACCCTCCCCCCTACGCTGGCGCTGAGCGCTGCCTTGCTGGCACCTGCCCTGGCTGTGGCGCAAACCGCCGATGCCACGCCCGCCGCAGCGACGGCCAGCACGCCCGTGGCGCCGCCTGCGGATGCACTGCCCGCTGATGCGCCAGCCGCTGATTTCGAACCCGGCCGCCGTGGCCGCGTCGATGCCGGCATGGGCTTCTCGAGCCTGACCGGGGGCAACAGCAACTGGAACGAGCAGTTCGTGCGTGGCTATGTCGGGCTGCGGCCAGGCACCACGTTGAACTGGGACCTGTCCAGCCAACGCCATTTCGACCAGCGCGGCACCGTGGGCGCGCTGTCGCTGACGCACACCCTCACCCCCTGGTGGTATGTGTCGGTGGGTGCCAGCTCCGGCTCGGCCGACTTCCAGAACAAGTACCGGGGCGACATCGCCATCTACCGCAAGTGGACCGAGAGCCAGCAGTGGGTGACCGGGCTGGCGCTGATGAAGTCGGCCAGCCGCGACGGCATCCACCGCGACACCGGCATCACCGCGTCGGTGGCCTACTACTCGGCCCAGGACTGGGTCGGCGAAGGCGGCGTGGTCTACAACAAGTCCAACCCCGGCTCGGTCGAAGGCTTCCGGGGTTTTGCGGCGCTGACCATGGGCCGTGAAAAGCAGCACTACTTCACCGCCCGCATCGACCACGGCAAGGAGGGCTACCTGCCCACCGGCGCCATCGCCAATGGCGCCGGCAACCAGGTGGGCTTCCAGTCGACCGAGCTGAGTCTGCAGTGGCGCCAGTGGCTGGGCAGGGACTGGGGCTACCTGGTGGGCGGCCAGTTCTACCGCAACCCTTACTACAACCGCAAGGGCATCAGCGCTGCGGTGTTCTTCGACTTCTAGAGGCCAGACCATGTCGTTGCGCATGACCCGCCAGCACCGGGGGCTCAGAAGCTACATCTGGACCTGGCAGCACAGCGCGCAGCTGCTGGTACTGCTGACGGCGTTCTGGCTGGTGCTGTGGTGGGCGGCGCCGCTGCTGATGCACCGCTGGGCCGATGTGCTGGGCTGGGCCTGGCCGCATCTGGGCCTGGGCAGCAGCGATGGGGTCGAGGTCAAAACCACCTCACTGCTGGGTGTGCCCGTGGACGTGGTGCGCACGCAGTTCTATGTGCCGCCGCCCAGCCTGTGGCAGTGGTGGGGCGGCGCGCTGCTGTCGCTGGGGCTGATGGCGCTGTCCTTCGCGCTCTCGCGTGAACGCCTGCCGCTGATCTACGGCTTGCGCATCGTCGCACTGCTGGGCATCGTGGGTCTGCTCTCGTACGAATTTCTGCCCGCGCTGGCCGTCAGCGACGTCAACCGTCTGCTGGCCGACAACATCCTGGACATGGGCCTGGCGATGCTCTGGCTGCTGCCGGCCGTGCATGCGCTGGTGCTGTATATCTTTCCGATCCCGGTGCTGCACAAGGTGGCGGCCACGATGACCGGCATGCTGATGCTGGTCGTCAGCATCCCGCTGCAGGCGGCCTCGCTTGCGTGGCTGGCCCAGCAATGCAGCCTGCTCGTCACCCTGCCCCTGTACATGCTGTTCAGCTTTCTGCCCCAGATTGCGGCACAACTGGGCATCTATGGCCTGTTCATGAGCTTTGCCCCCGCGCCGGAGCCCCGCAGCCCGTAGCGCCTGGCGCGCGAAAAAGTTTCCCAGGCAACAATTAGCCGACGAGACCCTGTTGGCATCCACCTGGGCGGACAATGCGCGCTGGCCCTGCGTTCAGCCCCCGTTGCCGACCTCAGAGGCCACAACTACCGATCGATCACTGGCGCTCGGCAGCCGGCCCCGTAGCAGGCCCGCTCAGCGCCGCCAAGGAGAAAACAATGCTGTACCTGGTTCGCATGGATGTGAACATTCCCCATGACCTGCCCGCAGAGCAGGCCCAAGAGATCAAGGCCCGCGAGAAGGCCTACTCGCAAGACCTGCAGCGCGATGGCCGCTGGAAGCACATCTGGCGCGTGGCGGGCGAGTATGCGAACTACAGCGTGTTCGATGTGGAATCGAACGACGAACTCCATGGCCTGCTGCAGGCACTGCCGCTGTTCCCGTACATGAAGATCTCGGTCACGCCGCTGGCCCAGCACCCGTCGGCCATCGCCCAGAACGGATAGCGAGCGCCGGCATCGGCCGGCCACCCGCTGTGCAACGCACACCCTCGCCCATGGCGAACGGTGTGCGTTTTGCTGTCTGGCGGGGTGTGTGGATTACAGCTGCACCCGCAGCTCGCCAATCCCGTCAAACTGCACCCGCACCGCATCGCCAGCTGTGGCCTGCAACAGGCCGCACCAGCTGCCGGTCGTCACCACGGTGCCGGCGCGCAGGCTGCCAAAGTGTGCGGTCGCATGGCGCAGCCACTGCGGCAGCAGCCAGGCCGGGTCCTGCAGGCCATAGCTGTTCTCAAAAGCCTGGGCGGGCTGCGCACCGATCTGCACCGTGCAGCGCTGCGTGCGGCCATCAACCGGGCGGTACGGCAGCCAGGGCCCCAGCACCAGCGCGCCATGGCAGAGCAAATCGGCAGCCTTGAGGGCGGCGGGCGCCTGCAGCTGCTGCTGCCAGCGCGAATCAACGATCTCGATGCTCAGCGCCATCGCATCGACCAGCTCGGCGGCGCTGGCCTCATCAAGCGCTGCAGCCTGGGCCGCATCGACCGGCCGGCCCAGCCGCAGCGCAATCTCGGCCTCCACGCCGCGCAGAAAGAACGGGGTATTACCAAGATCGGCGCCGCCGCCATGCACCCCTTGCGGAGGCAGCGGCGCATGGCCCAGCGGCTGGCTGCGGCTGGGTCCGCCGGATTTCCAGTACTGCGGCGCCTGGGCGCTGTCACCCCAGCGCAGGGCGCGCTCGCGGTGCACGGCGATGATGTCGGCAGGCGCCAGGCTCGCAGGCCAGGCATCCGCGTCGATGGCAGTGCCAGCGGACGTGGCCGTCTGCAGCGCCCGGGCCAGGGCTGCGGGTTGGAATGGTGCGGCGGTGTCGGCAGAGGGCATGGCGATGGTGTCCGAAAGTGTAAGAAGTCCAATCGGCATAGCGTAACGGACCGCCGTACCCGCCCCTGTCGCCGCAGCACCAAAGCAACATGTAAGCAGCACCCAGCCGAGGTTATGCAAAAAAAGCATTCCATCCCAATCATCCGGCCTTGGACAAAGGCTATAGAGCGGATTTAAGCTGTGCAGACCTTTTCAACCGCATGGATCGTATGACGTCCAACAGCACTCCCGCCGCAACGCAACACGCGCTGCCTTCCTACCTCGACGCCAAGCACCTGGGCCCCTGGGGCAACTACCTGCAACAGGTCGACCGCGTCACGCCTTACCTCGGCTCGCTGGCCCGCTGGGTCGAGACGCTCAAGCGCCCCAAGCGCGCGCTGATTGTGGATGTGCCCATCGAGATGGACAACGGCACGATCGCCCACTTTGAAGGCTACCGCGTGCAGCACAACCTGAGCCGTGGCCCCGGCAAGGGCGGCGTGCGCTTCCACCAGGATGTGACCCTGTCCGAAGTGATGGCCCTGTCGGCCTGGATGTCGATCAAGAATGCCGCCGTGAACGTGCCCTACGGTGGCGCCAAGGGTGGTATCCGCGTCGACCCCAAGACCCTGTCCAAGGGTGAGCTCGAACGCCTGACCCGCCGCTACACCAGCGAAATCGGTCTGTTCATTGGCCCGTCCAAGGACATCCCTGCGCCCGACGTGAACACCAACGGCCAGATCATGGCCTGGATGATGGACACCTACTCGATGAACACCGGCGCCACCTCCACCGGTGTGGTCACTGGCAAGCCCATCGATCTGGGCGGTTCGCTGGGCCGTGTCGAGGCCACCGGCCGCGGCGTGTTCACCGTGGGCGTCGAGGCCGCCAAGCTGTCGGGCCTGGCGTTGCAAGGCGCCAAGGTGGCCGTGCAAGGTTTTGGTAACGTGGGCGGCACGGCAGGCAAGCTGTTTGCCGAAGCCGGTGCCCTCGTCGTGGCGGTGCAAGACCACACCGGCACCATCTTCAATGCCAAGGGCCTCGATGTGCCCGCTGTGCTCGACCATGTCGCCAACACCGGCGGTGTGGGCGGCTTCAAGGGCGCCGACAAGATGGCCAACGAGGACTTCTGGGCTGTCGACTGCGACATCCTGATCCCCGCTGCGCTGGAAGGCCAGATCAATGCCAAGAACGCCGGCAAGATCAAGGCGAAGATGGTGATCGAGGGCGCCAACGGCCCGACCACCACCGAAGCCGATGACATCCTGCATGACAAGGGTGTGCTGGTGCTGCCCGACGTGATCGCCAACGCCGGCGGCGTGACGGTGAGCTACTTCGAATGGGTGCAGGATTTCTCCAGCTTCTTCTGGAGCGAGGACGAGATCAACGCCCGCCTGGTGCGCATCATGCAGGACGCCTTTGCCGCCGTCTGGCAAGTGGCGCAGGAGAACCGGGTCTCGCTGCGTACCGCCACCTTCATCATCGCCTGCCGCCGCATTCTGCACGCACGCGAAGCACGCGGTCTGTACCCATAAAGCCAGCGCGATTCCACGCTTTGTCAGCGGCCCTCGTGGCCGCTTTTTTGCGCCCTGCTTCCGCGCACGCAAAGCATGGCTTTCGCAACGGCGAAGGCCCAATGCGCCCGGGTGCAGGCAAACCCCATCACGCCTGCCAGCGCGACTGCCTATGGTGAACTCCTAACTAAAAATACGGAGACACCACCATGCGCTTTGCGCGCCGCCGCGCCCTTGCGGCCCTGCTGCTTTCCCCGCTGCTGGCCTGGGCGGCCGACTGGCCGGCCCGCCCCATCACCATCGTCGTGCCTGCCGCTGCCGGCGGCACCACCGACATCGCAGCGCGCCTGCTGGCGCAGAAGATGGGCCAGTCGCTCAAGACCAGCGTCATCGTCGAAAACAAAGCCGGCGGCGGCGGTGGCATCGGCACCGCCTATGTGGCGCGTGCCAAGCCCGATGGCTACACCTTGCTGATGGGCAACATCGGCCCGGTGGCGATCAATTTCAGCCTCTACAAGAAGCTGGCCTACGGCCCTCATGACCTGCGCGGCATCACCAATGTGATCTCGGTGCCCAACATCCTGGTCGTGCATGCCAGCTCCCCCATCCAGAACGTGCAGCAGCTCGTGGCACTGGGCAAGCAAAAGCCACTGACCGCTGCGACCTCGGGCGTGGGCCAGTCGCCGCACATGTCCACCGAGCTGTTCCGCCAGCAAAGCGGGCTGGACGTGACCCTGGTGCCCCACAGCGGCGCGGCGCCCGCCGTCACGGCCTTGCTGGGCCAGCAGGTCGATTTCATGATCGACAACCTGCCCAGCTCGATGCCGCACATCCAGTCGGGCAAGTTCCGGGCACTGGCCATCACCAGCCGCGAGCGCTCGGCCCAGCTGCCTGATGTGCCGACGATGCGCGAGGCCAGTGTGCCGATGGATGTGACCGCCTGGTTCGATCTGCTCGCGCCGGCCGGCACGCCCGATGCCATCGTCAACCGCCTGCAGCAGGTGGCCCATGAGGCGCTGCAAGGCGCCGACATCCGCCGCACCTTTGCCGAGCTGGGTGGTGTGCCCGGCGGCGAGACGGCGGCCGAGCACGACGCCTTCATCGCGCAGGAGCGCAAGCGCTGGGCCGAGATCGTCCGCGCCGCCAACCTGTCTCTCGACTGATTCCTTTCGTTTGCATCCCTGGTATGTCTGACACTTCCTCTTTCCAACTCGCCCAGCCCTTTGGCTCCATCCCCGCCCTGGTCCTGGCCCAGGCCCAGGAACGCCCCGACCACACCGCGCTGGTGCTGGGTGACACGCGCCTGAACTACACCCAGCTCGCGCAGGGCATGCGCCAGGTGGCCTGCGCGCTGCAGCAGCAAGGCCTGCAGGCCGGTGATGTGGTGGCCATCTGCGCCAGCACTTCGGTGCCCTATGTGCTGGCCTACCTGGGCGCGCTGCAAGCCGGTGTCGTGGTCGCACCGCTGGCGCCCTCGGCCACCGCCGAGCACCTGAGCGCCATGCTGGACAATGCCGAGGCCAAGCTGCTGCTGCGCGATACCGAGGTCGCCGCCCAGTGGCCGCTGGCCAGCACCGCAGAGCGGGCCTGCATCGCGCTGGACGACGCCGCGCAGGCGGGCACGCCCTGGAGCGACTGGCTGGCCCAGGTGCCCGCCGGCCAGGCGCCCCAGCCGGTGCAGCCCACGCCGCAGTGGCCTTTCAACCTGATCTACTCGTCGGGCACCACCGGCGTGCCCAAGGGCATTGTGCAAAGCTGGGGCATGCGCTGGTCGCATGTGATCCGCGCCGTCACCAACGGCTATGGGCCCGATGCGGTATCGCTGTGCGCGACGCCGCTGTACTCCAACACCACGTTGGTGGCGGTCCTGCCCACGTTGGCCCTGGGCGGCACCCTGGTGATGATGCGCAAGTTCGACGCGGCCCAGTACCTGCAGCTGGCCCAGGCAGAACGCGCCACCCACACGATGCTGGTGCCCGTGCAGTACCAGCGCCTGCTGGACTGCCCGGCCTTTGACCAGACCGATCTGACGCGGCTGCAGAACAAGTTCTGCACCAGTGCGCCGTTCAAGACCGCGCTCAAGGCCGAGGTGCTGCGCCGCTGGCCCGGCCGCCTGATCGAGTACTACGGCATGACCGAAGGGGGCGTGCGCTGCGAGCTGCACTGCCACCAGTTCCCCGACAAGCTGCACACCGTCGGCCGCGCCGGTCCTGACGCCGATCTGCGCTTTATCGACGAAGAGGGCAAGGAGCTGCCCAAAGGCGCGCAGGGCGAGATCGTCGGCCGCTCGGCCGGCATGATGACCGGCTACCACCGCCAGCCCGACAAAACCCGCGAGGCCGAGTGGATCAGCCCCAGCGGCGAGCGCTTTATCCGCAGCGGCGATGTGGGCCAGATGGATGCCGATGGCTTCATCGTGCTGGGCGACCGCAAGAAGGACATGATCATCACCGGCGGCTTCAACGTCTACCCCAGCGACATCGAGGCCGTGCTGCTGCTGCACCCCGAGGTGCGCGAATGCGCGGTGATCGGCGTGCCCTCGGACGCCTGGGGCGAGAGCCCCGTTGCCTATGTGGTGCCCCAGCCCGGCAGCAACCCCCAGCCGGCTGACCTGCAGCAGTGGCTCAACAGCCGCGTGGGCAAGACCCAGCGCGTGGCTGACCTGGTCATCCATGCGCAACTGCCCCGCAGCGAGATCGGCAAGGTGCTCAAGCGCGAGCTGCGCACGCTGTACGCGAGCCAGACCCACCCCACCAGCCCATCAACGGCCTGAGCGCCCCCGGCGCCCATCCACGAACAGGACCAGGAGACATGACATGATCCATCGCCCCCCCTCATCCACCCGGCGCAGGCAGCTAGCCGGCCTGCTCGCGGGCCTGGCCGTTGCCGCAAGCAGCCTGCTGGCCGGCGTGGCCCATGCGGCGCCCTGGCCCAGCAAGCCGATCCAGTTGGTCATCCCCTACCCGCCCGGGGGCAGTGCGGATCTGCTGGGCCGGCCGCTGGCCTTGCAGTTGCAGCAGCAGCTGGGCCAGCCGGTGGTGCTCGAGTACAAGCCCGGCGCAGGCGGCACCCTGGCCTCGCAGTATGTGGCGCGGGCCAAGCCCGACGGCTACACCGTGCTGATGGTGCTGGCCGCGCATGCGATCAACGACAGCCTCTACCCCAAGCTGCCCTACGACACCCGCAAGGACTTTGCACCGGTCTCGCTGGTGGCCAACCTGCCGATGATCGTCGTAGGCAGCAGCAAGCTGCAGGCCAAGAACATTGGCGAGCTGGTCAAGGCCGCGCAGGCCGCCCCGGAAAAGCTCACCTATGGCTCGGCCGGCAATGGCAATACCGGCCACCTCGCCGGCGCGCTGTTTGCCAGCACTGCCGGCGTCAAGATGACCCATGTGCCCTACAAGGGCAGTGCCGGTGTCGTCAACGCGATGCTGGCCAGCGATATCGACCTGACCTTTGACAGCATCTCGACGTCGATCCCGCATGTGCGCAGCGGCAAGCTCCATGCGCTGGCCGTCACCAGCGCCAAGCGCTCGGCGCTGGCGCCCGAGATCCCCACCGTGCAGGAGCAGGGCTTTCCAGGTTTCGACATCAATGGCTGGTATGCGGTGATCGCGCCAGCAGGCACCCCGGCCGACATCACCGGCAAGCTCAGCCGCGAGATTGCGACCGCGCTGCAAAACCCCTCGCTGCAATCGCAGCTGGCCGCCAGCGGCTATGAGCCGGTGGGCTCCACCCCCGAGGCACTGGGTGCCCATATCGACCGCGAGATGGAGCGCTGGGCTACCGTCGTCAAAGCGACCGGCGCCCGCATCGAATAAAAAGCTCCGGCCCCAACAACAATGCCCTGGCAAGCCAGGGCATTTTTCATGGGGTAGTCAGCCTGGATCAGCGGCTTTGGCGCGCGCTGGCCTGGGCTTCCAGTGCGGCGCGCAGTGCATCGTCATTGCTGTTTTGCTCGCTGCCGGTATCCGGTGTCACCTTGCGCAGCAGGCCGGTGATGCGGCCCGAGTTCTGCATCAGACGGTTGGCATAAAGGGCGCCAGTGCCCGAGCCACGGGTGTTGCTCCAGTCACCCTCAGCCTGGTTGACGCTGAAGTTGAACCAGAAGCCCCGCACCGTTTCGCTCGATGTGCCGCTGCGCATCTTCACGCACTGGGTCTTGCCGGCATCGACGCCACGGATGATCTGCTCGCAGGCAAACAGGCCGTCGTAAGACACGGTCATGCCGCTGCCGAAGGACGAGCCGCCGGTGATGCGTGTCAGCTGCATGGTCTCGGTTTCGATGTTGCCGTTGCTGTCGCCATAGACCAGGCTCCACAGACCCAGCAGCGAAGCGGGCGAGTTGTCATAGCCAAACTGGTAGCGCTTGATTTCCTTCTCGCCCTCGCCCGGCAAGGTGATATAGCCCAGGGTGCCGCTGACAAAGCGGATGCGCACATTGCCCGGGCTGCCGCGCTCGACACCGCTGCGGTCGCCACTGCCCAGGAAACGGCCACCCTCGTAGCGGCCCAATCGGGTGGTCAGCTCGCTGTTGTCATCCAGGCGGCCGGTAGCCATATAGAACGTGGGCTGGCCGCTGCTTTCATAGGCATAGACCTGCATCACCAGCACATCGTTTTGCACATCGATGGCAAAACCCCGGCCGGGGCGGCCGTTGACTTCATCGGAGACGATCCAGGTGCCACCCTGCGGCACGTAGGCATGGGCCATCCCGGTAAGGGCCACGGCGGCCCAGGCAATCGCGTGTTTGGGTTTGAACATGTCGCTCTCCTAATGGGGTGCGCCGCTGCTGCGGCGCGGTAGTGGAGCGAGTATATAGACGAGATTGCGCAGAGCTGTGTCAGAAAGTGTCCTGCTCGGCTACCCGAGCAAGCCACTTTTACGCGTCGCTTTGCACGCGCCGCTGGGCCTGCTGGTGGCGCTGCAAGGTTTTGTGGGCCAGTGCAATCACCGGCGCGTCGACCATGCGGCCATCGACCACGCAGACCCCGCCCTGCGCCGCCTCTGCCGCCGCCAGCACCTGCCGGGCGCGCTGCAGCTGCGCACCGGTCGGCGCAAAGGCCGCATTGATGGGCGCCACCTGCATCGGGTGGATGCTGAGCTTGCCGCCAAAGCCGCCGCGCAGCGCCCGCGCCGCATCGGCCTGCACCACGGCGGCATCCTGGGTGTTCACGGTCACGCCATCGATGGGCGCTGGCAGTTGGGCGCGGCGCGCCGCCAGCACCACGGCCAGGCGCACCGGCAGCAGCTCGCTCTCGTCCTCGGCACAGGCCATGCCGGCATCGACCTGAAAATCCAAGTGGCCAAAGGCCAGGCGCAGCACACGCGGCGCGCGCGCTATTGCATCGATGGCATGCAGGCCCGCCACCGATTCGATGATCGGCACCAGCACCCCTTGCGTGCCCAGTGCCGGCAGCAGCAGTGCCATCGCCTCGGCCGTCTCGGCCTTGGGCAGCACCACGCCGGCGCCGCCCTGTGCGACCAGCTGGGCCAGCGCCTGCAGATCGCCGTCAAACCAGGGCGTGCCATGGGCATTGATGCGCACCAGCACGCGGGCGCGCTCGGCCGCCTGCAGCTGGCCAAAGGCGCCCAGCAGGGCGGCGCGGGCCCCTTGCTTGTCCTGCGGCGCCACCGCATCTTCCAGGTCCACGATCACTGCATCGGCCCCACTGGCCAGAGCCTTGGCAATGCGCTCGGGACGGCTGGCCGGTACAAACAGCCAGGAGGTAGCACTGGCCAGCGGATGCGTGTTGAGAGTCATGTCCATCAGTCTTCCGTTTATCAAAAAAGGGGCCCATGGCCCCTGCTCCTGCGCGGGTGAACGCCGGGCTTATTCGGCGGTCACGCCGGCTGCCTTGATCACCGTATTCCAGCGCTTCACTTCCGATTCCAGCAGGGTCTTCAAGCTCTGCGGCGTGGCGCGGTCCGGGGTCACCAGCTCGCTGCTCAGGTCGGCAATGCGCTGCACCACCACAGGGTCCTTCAAGGCCACATTCAGGGCGGCGTTGATCTTGTTGATCACCTCGGCCGGCGTGCCCTTGGGCGCATACATGCCGTGCCAGACCTTGACGTCAAAGCCCTTGAGGCCCTGCTCGTCGAGCGTCGGGATCTGCGGCATGGCGGTCAGGCGCTGGGGCGTGGTCACGCCAAAGACCTTGACCCTGTTGCCGTCCTTGATGACTGGTGCGGTCTGCGTGGTCTGGTCGCACAGCAGATCGACCTGGCCGCCCATCAAATCATTCATCGCCGGGCCGGCGCCCTTGTAGGGCACCGTCGTGAGCTTGACGCCCGCCTGGTACGCAAACAGCATGCCGCACAGCTGCGAGACCGCGCCAATGCCGGCATTGGCCAGCGACACCTTGTCCTGGTTGGCCTTCACATAGGCCATCAGCTCCTGGAAGTTGTTGGCCGGAAAGTCCTTGCGCGACAGCAGGGTCATCGGCACATCGAGCACCTGGCCGATGTACTCGAAATCCTTCAGCGGGTCATAGGGCAGCTTCTTGTAGAGCGATGGCGCCGTAGCCATGCCCATGTGGTGGATCAGGATGGTGTAGCCATCGTTCTTGGCGCGGGCCACGCGCGCCGGTGCAATCGTGCCGCCTGCGCCCACGGTGTTTTCCACCACCACGGTCTGGCCCAGCGATTTGCCCATCGGAATGGCCAGCATGCGCGCCACCACATCGGTCGGGCCACCGGCCGAGTAGGGCACCACCATCACCACCGGTTTGGTGGGCCAGTCCTCTGCCTGGGCGTTGAGGTGCAGGCCCAGGCCGGCACAGGCCAACACGGCGGCAGCGGCTGCCGGGGTCAACAAGCGAAAGCGCATTTTTGTCTCCTGGTCTTGGGAGGGGTACATTGCCCATCCCGGTAGGGGGAGGGGGCCGGGTCGGGCCCCCCGCGTCGCAGCCACCCAGCATCGGCGCTGCTGCTTTCTTTATACGGCCAGCAACAGCTTTTCGACCCTGGTCCATTCCCGTACTTGCCACAGTTTCTGCACCGATTGCTGCATCTGCGCGGCGGGCACCGCACGGCTGAATTCGCCCAGGCGCAGTGCCTTGTCGGTCAGCTCCTCGCGGCTCAGGGTGTTGCCTGGGTCGCCCTTGGGCTCATCCACCCGGCCCTCCAGCACGCGGCCATCGGTGGTGGTCACGGTCACCTTGCCAATCCAGCGCTGCGGGTAGGCGCTGTCCACCTCGGGGTCCAGCACCATGCGCACCTTGTCGCGCAACGCCATCGTGTCCTCGGCGCGGAACTCGTTGTCGAACTCATTGAGGCCAGCAAAGCCGAAGCGCGCGGCCAGCGCCAGCACCGTGCCCATCGAGAACTTGCTCTGGTGCACGGTGCTCGGGTCCACGACGGGGCCCAGCACATCGATCGCCGCCTGGTGCACATGGGTCACCACTTCGGCAATGTCGGACACCTTGAGCTGGTGCGCGCGTACCACCTGCAGCAGCGCATCGGCGGCCGGGTGCGTGTGGCGGCAGGAGGCATGCCATTTGAACGAGGTCTCCGGCGTGGCCCAGCGCGTACCCAGGCCATCGACCAGGCGGGCCGGATCGCTGTCGCTGGACATGCCAGCGGCCATGCCCTGCGCACCGCAGAAGATATCGGCCGCGCCGGTGAAACCATCCTTGGCCAGGTAGGCGGCCATCAGGCCGGCGCCTGCTGCATGCGCGGTGTGCAGCTGCTTGCTGTCGGCAGCGGTGCGCAAAAACTCCCACAGGCCGGCAGACTGCGTGCCGGCCGAGCCAAAGGCATGCAGCATCTGCTGTGCATTGAGGCCCAGCAGATGGCCCACGGCGGCCGCTGCGGCCAAGGTGCCGGCTGTGCCGGTGGTGTGGAAGATCTTGTAGTGCGAGCGGCCCAGAAACTCGCCCACACGGATGCCCACTTCATAGCCGGCGATGCAGGCGGTCAGCAGCTCCTTGCCAGACTTGCCCAGCGCCTGCGCCACGGCCACGGCCGGGGGGAAGACGACGGCCGCCGGGTGGAACACCGAGCCGTTGTGCACATCGTCCTGCTCGGCCACATGCGAAGCGGCGGCATTGGCCATCGCCGCCAGGTAGGGGCTGCTGCTGCGGCCCTCGGGGCCGATCACCTCGGCCGGGCCCTGGGCCGGGCCCTGGCCCAAAGCAAAGCGGGTGATGCTGGCCACCGGGCGGGCATTGTGGCCGGCCACCACCGAGCCAAACCAGTCAACCCAGAGGTCTTCGATTTTCTGCAGCACGGACTCGGGAATGTCGCTGTATTGCAGCTCGGCCGCAAAGCGGGCCAGCTGGGCCGCTGGCGTGGGGGATGTGGTTGCTGTGGTCATGTTCTTTTTTCTCCAACAGAAAGCATCAAAGGCCGGAGGCCTTGCGCACCGCTGCCAGCGCATCGGCCGGCAGCCGCAGCGCGTCGAGGATGGCGGCCGTGTGCTCGCCCACCGCAGGCACCGCGTCCATGCGGTAGTCGTACTGGTTGTTGCGGCCGGGCGGCAGCAGCGCGGGCACTGCGCCCACCGGCGTGTCCACCTGCGCAAAGCGCTGGCGTGCCAGCAGCTGCGGGTGCGCCCACAGGCCCGCCATGTCGTTGACATGGGCGTTGGCAATGCCGGCCTCGTCCAGGCGCTGCACCACATCGCTGGCATTGAGCGAGCCAAAGATGCGCAGGATCTCGGCCTGCAGCTCGGCACGGTTGGCATTGCGCTTGGCATTGCTGTCAAAGCGCGCATCGGTCGCCAGCGCCGGTGCCAGCAGCACCTGGTCGCAGAAGACCTTCCACTCGCGCTCGTTTTGCAGGCCCAGCATCACCGTGCCGCCATCGCCGGCCACAAAGGGGCCATAGGGGTAGATGCTGGCATGCGAGGCGCCGGTGCGCGGTGGCGGCGCAGCGCCTTCAAACGCGTAGTACATCGGGTAGCCCATCCACTCGCCCAGCGCTTCGAGCATGGACACATCGATATGGCTGCCCTCGCCCGTCTTGCCGCGCAGCAGCAGGGCCGAGAGGATATTGGTATAGGCATACATGCCCGCCGCAATATCGGCCACCGAGATGCCCGATTTGCTCGGCGTCTCGGGCGTGCCGGTCACCGACAGAAAGCCCGCCTCGCTCTGGATCAGCAGGTCATAGGCCTTCTTGTCGCGGTAGGGGCCGTTGTCGCCATAGCCGCTGATGTCGCAGACGATCAGGCGCGGAAAGGCGGCGTGCAGGGCCTCGTACGACAGGCCCATGCGCGCCGCAGCGCCCGGCGCCAGGTTCTGCAGCAGCACATCGGCCGTACCCAGCAGCTGCTTGAGCGCCTCCAGGGATGCAGGGTCCTTCAGGTCCAGCGCCAGGCTTTCCTTGTTGCGGTTCAGCCAGGTGAAGTGCGAGGACTGGCCGCGCACGCGGCTGTCATAGCCGCGCGCAAAATCGCCGCTGCCCGGCCGCTCCACCTTGATGACGCGCGCCCCCAGATCGGCCAGCTGGCGTGCGCAAAAAGGCGCGGCCACGGCGTGCTCCAGCGATACGACGGTGATCCCGTCCAATGGTCTGGTCATGAAGTCTCCGGTTGTCTGTTTTTCTCGCTGCGCGGCGCCATCAGAACGAGCGCGGCAGGCCCAGGATGTGCTCGGCCACGTAGGAATAGATCAGGTTCGTCGAGATCGGTGCCACCTGGTACAGGCGCGTCTCGCGGAACTTGCGCTCCACGTCGTATTCGCAGGCAAAGCCAAAGCCGCCGTGGAACTGCAGGCAGGCATTGGCCGCCTCCCAGCTCGCCTTGGCCGCCAGGTACTTGGCCATATTGGCCTGGGCACCCATGGGCTCGTGCTTGTCAAACAGTTCGCAGGCTTTCCAGCGCATCAGGTTGGCCGCTTCCACCTCGATGAAGGCATCGGCAATCGGGAACTGCACGCCCTGGTTCTGGCCAATCGGGCGGCCAAACACTTCGCGGTCGCGCACATAGTTGGTCACGCGGTCCAGGAACCAGTAGCCATCGCCAATGCACTCGGCAGCGATCAGCGTGCGCTCGGCGTTGAGGCCGTCCAGGATGTATTTGAAGCCCTTGCCTTCCTCGCCGATCAGGTTCTCCTCGGGGATCTCCAGGTTCTCGAAGAACAGCTCATTGGTCTCGTGGTTGACCATGTTCAGGATGGGGCGCACGGTCAGGCCCTTTTTCTCGGCCTCGCGCAAGTCGACCATGAAGATCGACATGCCTTCGCTCTTCTTCTTGACCTCGGCCAGCGGCGTGGTGCGCGCCAGCAGGATCATGAAATCGCTGTGCTGGATGCGGCTGATCCAGACCTTCTGACCGTTGATGACGTACTTGTCGCCCTTCTTCACGGCCGTGGTCTTGATCTTGGTGGTGTCGGTGCCGGTGGTGGGCTCGGTCACACCCATCGATTGCAGGCGCCATTCGCCGCTGGCGATCTTGGGCAGGTACTTTTCCTTCTGCGCGGCCGAGCCATGGCGCAGCAAGGTGCCCATGTTGTACATCTGGCCGTGGCAGGCGCCGGAGTTGCCGCCGCAGCGGTTGATCTCTTCCATGATGACCGAGGCCTCGGTCAGGCCCAGGCCCGAGCCGCCGTATTCCTGCGGAATCAGCGCTGCCAGCCAGCCGGCCTTGGTCAGCGCCTCGACAAAGGTCTCGGGGTAGGCACGGGCCTCATCGACCTTGCGGAAATACTCGTCGGGGAACTCGGCGCAGAGCGCGCGGATGGCATCGCGGATTTCGGGGAAGTTGTTGGAGCCGGTATGTTCGATCATGGTTCTGGGTCGGGCGTTGGGGCTGGCGGCGCTGACAGCGCATGCGCCACCCCCCGGGTGTTGGGGAAAGCGTGGTGGTCTGCGGCGCTCAGCGGATCTTGGCGGTGGCCTGCATCGTGAGCCAGCCTTCGTGGTCATGCGCCCAGAGCTTGATGGTCTTGCCATCGTCCTGGGGCTGGCCCAGCACGGTGAACGGATGCAGATCAAAGGTCGGGCGGATGGCCTTGAACGAGAAGTCGGTCAGCACTGCATCGGGTGCATTGCGGCGCAGCAGATCGACCAGCAAGGTCGCAATCAGCGGGCCATGCACGATCAGGCCGGGATAGCCCTCTTCCTGCGTGACATAGCTGCGGTCGTAGTGGATGCGGTGGCCGTTGAAGGTGAGCGCCGAATAGCGGAACAGCATCACCGGGTCGGCGTTGATCTCGCGCTTCCAGGCGGCCTGCGTGTCGGCGGCAGTGGGCGGGGGCACCGGGTCGCCGGGCTGGGCGGCGGCGCGGTAGACGATATCATGCTCCTCGGTCAGCGCCAGGCCGTCTGCATTGCTGTAGCTGTGCTGTACCAGCACAAACAGCAGCTCGCCCGAGCGGCCGACCTTGTGGTCCACCGAGGCGATGCGCGAGACGCGCTCCACGCGCTCGCCAATGCGCAGCGGGTTGTCCGCCTGCCACTGCAGGCGGCCACCGGCCCACATGCGCCGGGGCAGCGGCACCGGCGGCAGAAAGCCGCCACGCGCCGGGTGGCCATCGGGCCCCAGCAGGCTTTGCCGCGCCATCGGCACAAAGTTCATCCAGTGCCACAGCGGCGGCAGGCTGTCACCGTCCTGGGCCGGGAGGTCATCGCGGTCCAAGGTGGCCGACAGACCGGTTACGGCCGTGCGGGCTACCAGGTCCTGCGTGGTCTCGGTCTTGTTGATCCAGCTTTGCAAATGGGCGACCTGCTCGGCAGAGAGCGAGGCGGCAGAAGGTTCAGGGGTGTGCGACATGGTGGCACTGTCGCAGGCTGCGCTCGCCAGCGCAATCGCAGAGATTGGAACCTCTCCTTTGGCAGCGGTGAAGACAGCGGGTTAACGCGCATTAGTGAGCCAGCCGTTTCAGTTTGCCAAAGCCCTGCCTACGCATTTGCGAATTGGCAATGCGCTTCATGGACGGCATGCTGGCGATATTCATCTACACACAGCTCCAAGGAAAAACAGACATGTCCACCATGCTCGAAGGCAAAGTCGTTATCGTCACCGGTTCTGGCGGTGGCATCGGCCGTGATATGGCACTGGCCATGGCCAAGGAAGGCGCCAAGGTCGTCGTCAATGACATCGGCACCTCCACCACCGGTGAAGGTCATGACGACGGCCCCGCGCAAAAGGTCGTCAACGAGATCAAGGCCGCCGGCGGTGAAGCCGTGGCCAATACCGACAGCGTCTCGGACGCCAATGCCGCCGCCAAGATTGTGCAGTGCGCGCTCGACAGCTTTGGCAAGCTCGACGGCATCGTCAACAACGCCGGCATCCTGCGCGACCGCTTCTTCCACAAGATGAGCGTCGATGAGTGGGACGCCGTCATCAAGGTCCACCTCTACGGCAGCTACTACGTGGCACGCGCTGCGGCCAACCACTTCAAGGAGCAGGAAAGCGGCGCCATGGTCCACATGACCAGCACCTCCGGCCTGATCGGCAACTTTGGCCAGGCCAACTACTCGGCCGCCAAGCTGGGCATTGTCGCGCTGTCCAAGAGCATTGCGCTGGACATGGGCAAGTTCCATGTGCGCAGCAACTGCATCTCGCCGTTTGCCTGGAGCCGCATGATCGGCTCCATCCCGACCGACACGCCCGAGCAGCAGGCCCGTGTGGACAAGCTCAAGCAGATGACCCCCAACAAGATTGCGCCACTGGCCGTCTACCTGCTCAGCGAGCAGGCCAGGGATGTGAACGCCCAGGTGTTTGCGGTGCGCAATAACGAGATCTTCCTGATGAGCCAGCCGCGCCCGCTGCGCTCGGTGCACCAGGGCGAAGGCTGGACCCCCGAGGACATTGCCTCGCATGCGATGCCGGCACTGAAATCTTCGTTTGTGCCGATGGAGCGGTCGGGGGAGGTGTTTAGTTGGGATCCGATCTAAGAGCATCCCCCTGAGCCGCTGCGCGGCTTCCCCCTTCTCTCACGCTTCGCGTGGGAAGGGGGACGGCACCCTCCGGGCGGGAGCGGCCCTTCGTCGGTGCCAGTTAGTACGGTAGCGCCAGTTTTTACGCGCAGTGCACAGTGGGCGTCTTGATTCTCGAACAACGAAGCTCGATGGGTGTGCTCTGACCGTTTCAAGGAGGTCCCCCGGTGGCCTCGCAAAACACCCAACAAGCAGTGCACTACGCCGCACCACAACAACCCCAGAGACAACGACCATGACGATCAACTACCAGCAACTCAAGGCCCGGCCGTTTGCGCCGGTGCACCAGGATTATTCGCAGCGCGACACGATGCTGTATGCGCTCAGTCTGGGGGTGGGCAATGATCCGCTCGATACGCGCAATCTGCCGCTGGTCTACGAGGGCATGGCGCAGCCGCTGCAGGCGCTGCCGACAATGAGCTCGGTGCTGGGCTATCCGGGCTTCTGGGCCAAGGAGGCGGACACGGGGATTGACTGGGTCAAGCTGGTGCATGGCGAGCAGCGCACCACCATCCACCAGCCGCTGCCGGTGGGGGCCAAGGTGGTGGGCAAGACCAAGGTCACGCGGGTGATCGACAAGGGCGCGGGCAAGGGCGCGATTGTGGTCAGCGAACGCAGCCTGGAAGGCGAAGACGGCACGCGCTATGCCACCCTGGAGCAGGTCACGTTCTGCCGGGGCGATGGCGGCTACAGCGAAGCGCTGGGCGGCCAGCCCAGCGATGACTCGCTGCCGGCGCTGGCGCCCACGCCCGATACGGCACCGCGCTGGACCTATACCCACACCATCCGCCCCGAGGCCGCCCTGCTCTACCGCCTGATGGGCGACTACAACCCGCTGCATGCCGATCCCCAGGTGGCGCAGGCGGCAGGCTTTGACAAGCCCATCCTGCACGGCCTGGCCACCTACGGCATGGTCTGCCATGCGCTGGTGATGACGGCCTGCAACGGCGATGCCAGCCTGCTGCGCAGCATGCATGCGCGCTTTTCGTCGCCGGTCTTTCCGGGCGAGACCTTGCGCACCGAGGTCTGGCAGGCCGGCGATGCGCTGCAGTTCCGCGCGCTGGTGGTCGAGCGCGGCATTGTCGTGCTCAGCCATGGCAATGCCAGCCTGGCTCCCGCACAGCTATGAGCATGGCCCAAGGCCGGCAGATGGCGCTGGCGGATCTGGATCTGGCGCAGTTCATCCGCGCTGGCGACAGCATCGTCTGGGGCCAGTCGGCCGCCGAGCCGCTGTCGCTGATCCAGGCCTATGTGGCCCAGCGCCAGCGCTTTGCGCGCACCAGCGTCTTTCTGGGCATTGGCGGCGCCAACACCTTGCAGCCCGCGCATGCCGATGCCATCGACATGCGCGGCTACGCCGCCGGTGGCGCGCACCGCGCCCTGGGCATGGCCGGTGTGCTCGATCCAATTCCCTGCCACTACTCGCAGATTCCGCAGCTGATCGCCAGCCGCCGCATTGCCGTCGATGTGGTGTTCGTCCAGGTATCACCGCCCAATGCCGATGGCGACTGCAGCCTGGGCCTGGCCCATGACTATTTGGTCACTGCCATGCGCCATGCGCGCTGCGTGATCGCCGAGGTGAACGCCGATGTGCCCTGGGTCGCGGGCGCCAGCCTGCGCCTGGCCGATGTCGATGCCTGGGTGCAGAGCGACCAGGCTGTGGTCGATGTGCCCGCCGGCAAAATTGGCCCCGCTGAAGAGGCGATTGCGCAGCTGATCGCCAGCCGCGTGGAAGACGGCGCCACCTTGCAGCTGGGCATTGGCAACCTGCCCGATGCGGTGCTGCAGGCGCTGCAAGGCCACCGCGACCTGGGCGTGCACAGCGGCACCATCGGCGACCGCGTGGCCGACCTGGTCGAGGCTGGCGTCATCACCAATGCACGCAAAGGCATCGATGCGGGCACCAGCGTCACCGGCCTGCTGATGGGCAGTGCCCGCACGCGGCGCTGGGCGCATAACAACCCTGCGTTGCGCATTGCCGGCACCGACTACACCCACAACGCCCAGGTGCTGGGCCGGACCCACCGGCTCACCGCGATCAACTCGGCGATCGAGGTGGACCTGACCGGCCAGATCAATGCCGAGGTGGTGGCAGGCCAATACCTGGGCGCCGTCGGTGGCGCGATGGATTTCCTGCGTGCCGCTGCCGCCTGCGATGGCGGCCTGCCGATTGTCGCGCTGCCCGCCACCGCCAGAGGCCAGTCGCGCATCGTCGCGCAGCTGTCCGGCCCGGTCTCCACACCGCGCGCCGATGCCGGCCTGATCGTCACCGAACACGGCATTGCCGACCTGCGCGGCCTGAGCCTGGGCCAGCGCCTGCGCGCGATGCTGGCCATTGCCGCACCTGAACACCGAGACCTGCTGGCGGCCCAAGCGCGCCAGCACCTGAATTGACCCCTATTTTTCTGGAGAGAAAGCCATGCGTAAAGCCGCCATCGTCACCCCTTTGCGAACCCCGGTGGGCACCTACGGAGGCAGCCTGCGCCCCGTCTCGGTCGAGGACCTGGCCGCCACCACCGTGCGTGCCGTGGTCGAGCGCAGCGGCATCGACCCCAGCCGCATCGACGATGTGGTGTTTGCCCAGTCCTATGCCAGCAGCGAAACGCCTTGCGTGGGCCGCTGGGCCGCGCTGCAGGCCGGCCTGCCGGTGGAAGTGCCAGGCA
Organism: Comamonas sp. B21-038; assembly: GCF_022387135.1. GTDB lineage: Bacteria > Pseudomonadota > Gammaproteobacteria > Burkholderiales > Burkholderiaceae_C > Comamonas > Comamonas sediminis. The sequence continues at coordinate 4,487,785 of NZ_CP092462.1, read as the reverse complement.
TGCAGCTTGACCGCCGCTGCGGTGGCGGCCTGCAGGCCGTGGTTACCGCTTGCATGATGGTGCAAAGCGGCGCCGCCGACGTGGTGATCGCCGGCGGGGTGGAGAGCATGAGCAATATCGAGTACTACACCACCGACATGCGCTGGGGCAAGCGGGCAGGCAGCGTCACCATGTATGACCGCCTGGACCGGGGCCGCGAGCGCTCGCAACCGGTGGAGCGCTTTGGCGTCATCTCCGGCATGATCGAGACCGCCGAGAACCTGGCGCGTGACTACGGCATCAGCCGCGAAGAGGCCGATGCCTTTGCGCTGCGCAGCCACCAGCGCGCTGCCGCCGCCTGGCAGGCCGGCCGCTTTGATGCCGAGGTGGTGCCCGTCAGCGTGCCGCAGAAAAAGGGCGAGGCGACCCTGTTCAGCCGCGACGAAGGCTTCCGCGCCGATGCCACGATGGATTCGCTGGGCAAGCTGCGCGCGTTGATGAAGGGTGGCACCGTCAGCGCCGGCAATGCCAGCCAGCAAAACGATGCCTCGGCCGCCTGCCTGATCGTGGCCGAAGACAAGCTCCAGGAGCTGGGCCTGACGCCGATGGCCAGCCTGGTCGGCTGGGCCGCCGCCGGCTGCGAGCCCTCGCGCATGGGCATTGGCCCGGTGCCGGCCGTCAAGAAGCTGCTGGGCAAGCTGGGCCTGACGATGAACGACATGGACCTGGTCGAGATCAATGAGGCCTTTGCCTGCCAGGTGCTGGCCGTGCTGCAGGGCCTGGAATGGAACGATGCCGAGCGCCTGAATGTGAACGGCTCAGGCATCTCGCTGGGCCACCCGATTGGTGCCACCGGCGTGCGCATTCTGGCCACCTTGCTGCATGAGCTGGAACGCCGCAAGGGCCGCTATGGCCTGGAGACCATGTGCATCGGCGGCGGCCAGGGCATTGCCGCCGTGTTCGAGCGCTACTGAGCGCCCGCCCTCCCCACCGCTTACAAAAACCAGGAGACAAGACATGACCCTCATCCACCGCCGCCGCCTGCTGGCTGCCACGGCCGCCGCCGCCCTCAGCCTCTGCGCCTCTGTCCATGCCCAAGGGGGCCTGGGTTCAGGCGCACCGGTGCGCCTCATCGTCGGCTACTCGGCCGGCGGCCCCGTGGACCAGGGCGCACGCCTGCTGTCCATCGCGCTGTCCAAGGAGCTGGGCAGCACCGTCGTGGTCGACAACAAGACCGGTGCCAACGCCACCCTGGCGGGCAACGAAACCTCGCGTGCCAACCCCGATGGCCTGACCCTGTGGTTTGCCGCCAGCCCCACGATCACCATCAGCCCCAATGTGATGCGCAAGATGCAGTTCGACCCGGCCAAGGACCTGACCCCGATCGCACCGGTACTGAGCTACTACAACGTGCTGGTGGCGAACAACAACGAGCCTTTCAAGACCACGAAGGCGCTGGTGGACTATGCCAAGGCCAACCCGGGCAAGCTCAGCTATGCATCGGCCGGCGTGGGCGGCTCCAACCATCTGGGCACCCTGCTGTTTGCCAAGCGCAGCGGCATCGAGCTGAACCATGTGCCCTACCGGGGCAATGCACCGGCGATGACCGATGTGATGGGCGGCCAGATCAACATGATGATGGACATCATCAGCACGGCGGGCACCTACATCCACAGCAAGAAGGTGACCCCGATTGCCGTGACCTCGCCCCAGCGCAACCCGGCGCTGCCCGATGTGCCGACCTTTGCCGAAAGCGGCATCGACGGCCTCAAGGGCTTTGATGTGGGCGGCTGGTATGCCGTCTACGGTCCCAAGGGCATGGCGCCCGAGCTGCAGATGCGCCTGAACAAGGCCATCAATGCCGCGCTGGCCCAGCCCGAGCTGAAGGCCAAGTACAAGGAGCTGGGCTACGACGAATGGACGGGCAGCCCCCAGACCCTCGTCGAGCGCGCCGCGAAGGAACGCCAGATGTGGTCCACCGTGACCCAGGGCATTGTGGTGGACTGACAGGACCCAAGATGGAATTTCGCATTCACCAGTTTCTGGACCGCTGGCTGCAGGAGGCCCCTGACCGGCCCTTTATCTACCTGCCCGATCGCACCCTGAGCTATGCCGACCTGGGCCGCCTGGTCGATGCGCTGGAGGCGGAGCTGCGCGCGCTACAGGTGCGCAGCGGCGACCGCGTGCTGGTGGTCGCCGAGAACTGCCCCGAGCATGCCGCGCTGCTGCTGGCCTGCAGCCGCGTCGGCGCCTGGGCCTGCGGCGTCAATGCCCGCATGGCGCCCGGCGAGGTGCGCGGCTTTGCAGACAAGGCCGACGCGCGGGTGGTGTACTTCACCGACCGCGTCTCCAAGGCCGCCGCAGCGCATGCCGAGCGCTATGGCACCCGCCCGTCCTGCGTGCCGGGCCTGGCCCACACGGCAGTGCGTGCCGATGCGCGCGCCGAGCCCGAGCCGGATGGCAATCCGGTGGCCGCCATCATCTTCACCTCCGGCACCACCGGCACCCCCAAGGGCGTGCTGATGAGCCAGCGCGGTGTGGCGCACTTTGCCCGGGTCTCGGCCCAGTCGCGCCGGCTGGGGCCTGCTGACAAGGTCTATGCCTTTGTGCCTATGACCCATATCTTCGGTCTGGGCACCGTGCTGCTGGCCTCGCTGTCGGCCGGCGCTGCGCTGGAGATGCGCAGCCAGTTCGAGCCCGCTGATCTGCTGGACGCGCTGGCCCACCATGGCATCACCCAACTGCAAGGCCCACCCACCCTGTTTGCGCGCCTGCTGCAGTACTGCGAGCAGCATGGCATCCGCCAACCGGCGGCACCGCATCTGCGCTACCTCTATACCGGCGCCGGCCCGCTCGATCTGGCGCTGAAGACCAAGGTCGAGGCGCTGTTTGGCCAGACCCTGCACCACGGCTATGCGATGAGCGAATACGCTGGCTCGCTGCACCTGACGCGCATCGACGAAGCCCGCAGCGACACCAGCGCGGGCTACTGCATCGACGGCGCGGAGCTGCAGATCGTCGATCCGCACAGCGGCCGGCCGCTGCCGACCGGCGAGCGGGGCGAGATCTGGGTGCGTGGCACCGGTCTGATGCCCGGCTACTTCCGTGATCCCGAGGCCACCACCGCTGTCTTGCGCGAAGGCGGCTGGTATGCCACCGGCGACCTGGGCGAGCTGCATGCCGATGGCGCGCTGTTCGTCGTCGGCCGCCTCAAGGAGATGATCATCCGCTCGGGCTTCAACGTCTACCCCAGCGAGGTCGAGCATGCGCTGGGCAGCTTCCCCGGTATCCAGCGCGCCGCCGTCGTGGGTCAGAAGGAGGCCGATGGCAATGAGGCCGTGGTCGCCTTTGTGGTGCAGGATGCCCGCCATCCACCCGACCTGGATGCCTTGCAAGCGCATTTGCGCGAGCACCTGGCGCCCTACAAGCGGCCGGCACGCATCATCGCCATCGATGAGCTGCCGGTGAATGCCAATGGCAAGGTGATGAAGCGCGAGCTGCAGGCCCGGCTGGAGGCCGAGCAGGCTGCTGCAGCGCCCGCAAGCGCTACAGCGTCGTAGCCGGCACGATCTTCTGCATGAAGTCGTTCAGGCTGGCTCCCGACAGCTCGCCCACGCGCTGGCCCTGCAGCTGGCCGTTCGCGTCATAAAACAGGGTGGTGGGCAGCGCACGGCTGCCGGCCACCTCGCCCATGCTGTTGCGCGGGTCCAGCAGCACCTGGCCATCGGGCAGGCCAAAGCCGCGTGCGGCCTTGAGCACCACCTCGGGTGCTTCCTGCTGGTTCACCCACAGAAACTGCGCCTGCGGGTAGCGCTTTTGCGCCTCCAGCAGCGCCGGCATCTCGCGCACACAAGGAGTACACCAGCTGGCCCAGAGGTTGATGACCACGGGCTTGCCCTTGAACTGGTCGAGCGCATGGGTTTGGGCATCCAGCGCCACCAGCGACAGCTGCGGCAAGGCCTTGGCGCTGGAGGAGAAGTGATGGACCAGCGCATTGCCGCCCAGCCACAGCACCGCAAACAGCGCCGCCGCGCCTGCCAGCGGCTGAACCACCGCCTTCTTGCGCAGCCACAGCCACCAAACGTAAACAACCGTCACCGCCAGGGCCGCCCAGGGCTCCCAGCCCCCATCGCGCACATTGAACAGCGACAACGGCTGCGCCAGGTACTCATCGGCATAGCGCGCCACAAAGCCCAGCCGCGCCGCGACCAGCGCCAACAGCGGCAGCAGCCAGGCATGCGGCGTGGTGGACAGTCCCCGCTGCCGCGCCCAGCGCGCCAGCAGCACATCGGCCAGCAGCCATGCCAGCATCAAAATGACCAAACCCCAGGGCAGCGAAAACGGCCCGATCTGCAAACTTGCGCTCATCGTTGTATTTATTAAAAACAGAAGGCGCTGGTGTGGAGGCACACCAGCGGCGAATCTGCTGTCTGAATACCTGGCGCGGCGTTTGGTTCCATGGCGCCCCCCGCAGCAGGGGCCAGCCATGGGCCGGTGGGCCTTACTGGTCCTCGCTCACCAGCTTGATATTGCAGTAAGCCTGCAGCCCTTCAATACCGCACTCCGAGCCCCAGCCGCTTTCCTTGACGCCGCCAAAGGGCGCCTCGGCCATGGAGATGTTCAAGGTGTTGATGCCCAGCATGCCGGTCTGCACGCCGTTGGAGAGCTGCTGGCGCACGGCGCTGTCCTGCGTGAAAGCATAGGCGGCCAGGCCGTATTGCAGGCGGTTGGCGCGCTTCAAGGCTTCATCCATGTCGGCGATGGGATTGATCAGCGCGACGGGGCCAAAGGGCTCCTCGTTCATCAGGCCGGCGTCTTCGGGCAGGTTGCTGATGACGGTGGGCTCCCAGAAGAAGCCCTTGCCGGGCATGCGCTTGCCGCCGGTGTGCAGGGTGGCGCCCTTTTCTTGCGCATCGGCGATCAGGCGGGTCAGTGCCTCGATGCGGCGCGGATTGGCCAGCGGGCCCATCTGGCTGCTTTCGTCCAGGCCATTGCCTACCTTGAGCTTCTTGGTGCGCTCGACAAAGGCAGTCACAAAGCGGTCGAACACATCGCGGTGCACATAAAAGCGCGTGGGCGAGATGCAGACCTGGCCGGCGTTGCGGAACTTGCCGGCGACCAGGGCGTCGGCGGCTTTCTCGATGTCTGCATCCTTCCAGACGACGACCGGCGCATGGCCGCCCAGCTCCAGGGTGGCGCGCTTCATGCTCTTGGCGGCATGCGAGGCCAGCATCTTGCCCACGGCGGTGGAGCCGGTGAACGAGAACTTGGCCACTTCGGGCTGGTCGAGCAGGTAGCCCGATACCTCGGCCGGCACGCCGAACACCATGTTCAGCACGCCAGCGGGCAGGCCGGCATCGTGCAGCACGCGCACCAGCTCCTGGGCGGTGGCGGGGGTTTCCTCGGCGGGCTTGAGCACCAGCGTGCAGCCCGCAGCCAGGGCACCAGCAATCTTGCGCGCGGGCGTGATGGCGGGGAAGTTCCAGGGCGCAAACGCGGCGCAGACGCCAACCGGTTCATGGTGCACGGCAATGCGCTGCGTCGGGGTCTTGCCCGGCACCAGGCGGCCATAGTTGCGGCGGCCCTCCTCGGCATACCAGTCGTAGGTGTCGGCAGCGGCCAGCACTTCCAGCCTGGCTTCGCGCACGGGCTTGCCCTGCTCCAGGGTCATGCAACGGGCGATGTGGTCGGCACGCTCGCGGATCAGGCTGGCGGCCTTGCGCAAGATGTCCGAGCGGGCCAGCGGTGAGGTGCGCTTCCAGCCTTCAAACGCGGCGTTGGCGGCCTGCAGGGCGGCCTGCAGATCGGCTGGGCTGGCATGGGGCAGCTGGCCCAGTGTGGACTCGTCCAGCGGGTTGATGACGGGCTCGCTCTTGCGGCCGTCGGCGGACAGCCATTGGCCGTTGATAAACAGCTGCAACTGTGGATAAGCTTGGGACATCGGTGGCTCCTGCAAGGGTTTGGAATGCATAACGCGGTCTTTCTGAAAAGAAGACCGCGTGGCTTGTGGATAAGGCTGTGTTTATTTCTTCACAAAAGCACACTTGCCGTCGGCCATGGGGCGGAACGCCTGGTCACCCGCAATGGTGGCCAGCACCTTGTAATAGTCCCAGGGGCCTTTGGATTCCTCGGGCGACTTGACCTGCACCAGGTAGAGGTCGTGCACCATGCGGCCGTCCTCACGCACATGTCCGTTCTGGCTGAAGAAGTCCTCGATCTTGTTGGACTTGAGGTACTTGGTCACCGCTGGGCCGTCGTCGGTCTGGATGGCAGCCACGGCCTTCAGGTACTGGGTGACGGCCGAGTAGGTGCCGGCGTGCACCATCGACGGCATGGTCTTCTTGCCCATGCGCTCAAAAAAGCGCTGCGAGAAGGCGCGCGTCTCGGGGGTGCGGTCCCAGTAGAAGGCGGTCGCAAAGGTCAGGCCTTGCGCAGTCTTGAGGCCCAGCGAATGCACATCCTGGATGAACATGAACTGGGGCGCCACCGTCTGCTTTTGCATCAGGCCGAACTGCTTGGCCGACTTGATCGCATTGATGGTGTCATTGCCCGCGCTCACCAGGGTGACCACTGAGGCCTTGGACTCCTGCGCCTGCAGCACGAAGGACGAGAAATCGCTGGCATTGAGCGGGAAGTTGGTGCGGCCCACGACCTTGCCGCCGCCCTTGGTGACGATATTGGTCACCGTCTCGGCGCCGGCCTTGCCGAACGCATAGTCCACCGCCATGATGTACCAGTCCTTCTTGCCTTTTTCCAGCATCGCATGGGCCACGCCGCTGGCCATCGCATAGGTGTCGTAGGTGTAATGGATGCCGGTGGGCATGCAGGCCTCGCTGGTCAGCGCGTCCGATGCGCCGCCCGAGGTCAGCACCAGCTTGTTGCGCTCCTTGGCCAGGTTGTAGACGGCCATCGCCACGGCCGAGTTGTTCAGGTCGACCACCACGTCCACGCCGTCGGTATCGAACCAGGTGCGTGCGCGGCTGGCACCGACGTCGGCCTTGCCCTGGTGGTCGGCAAACACCACCTCGATCTTCTTGCCCCCGACCTTGCCGCCAAAGTCCTCCACCGCCATGCGGGCGGCTTCCACCGAGCCGCGCCCTGCGGTGTCGGCATAGGGGCCGGACATATCGCTGAGCACGGCAATCTTGACGACGTCGTCAGAGATGCCCTGCGCTTGCGCGCCCGTGGTGCAGCATGCGGCCATCGCCAAAGCCAGCGCGGTCATTTTCATGGTCTTGTCTCCGGTTTTATAGAAAGCGTTTGACAGACGATGCTAGAGATTTCTGGCCCCCTGGTTTCTGCATTTGCGAAGCAGCACCTTAGGCTGCGCCAAAGCCAAGAAAACCCTGATACCCACAGAGGCGAAAGCAGTGTCACCCAGGTTCGTCAAGCGCGGCCAAACCCCCTCTTCGGCAACCAATAATTGCGTGCAGCAGGCATTAGGCCCATGCTTGACCATCCGCTATCTCCTCAGAAAGACTCCGCAATGACACCCTCGATGTCAAGCCAGTACCAGGCTGCATTGGATACGGGCAGCTTCCAGATTCAGCGCTGCAAGGCCTGCGCCCAGGCCATCTTCTATCCCCGTGAGCTGTGCCCGCATTGCGGCAGCGATGCGCTGGCCTGGGAGCAACCCAGTGGCAAAGGCACGGTTTACTCGACCACGGTGATCCGCCGCAAGGCCGAGGCCGGTGGCGACTACAACGTCGCGCTGGTGGACCTGGCAGAAGGCCCGCGCATGATGAGCCGCGTCGAAGGCATGGCGCCCGCCGATGTGAAGATCGGCATGGCCGTGCAGGCCGAGGTGATCGAGCACAACGGCAAGGGCCTGGTGGTGTTCAAGGCCGCATAACAAGAGGGATAAGACATGGCACAAGTACATACCAGCAGCGGCCTGCGCGCGCTGCGCGGCAAGGCCGCCATCACCGGCGTGGCCACCTATGGCTGCGGCGAAGCCCCCGGCTCGGACGACATGCTGCTGCTCGCACGCGCTGCCCATGCAGCCGTCGCCGATGCGGGCCTGACGATGCAGGACATCGACGGCCTGGCCACCTGCAGCGTCAACGCCACGATGTGGCCGATGCCGGTGATCGAGCACCTGGGCATCAACCCGAACTACATCAACGGCACCATGGTGGGCGGCTCCAGCTTTATCGCCCACCTGCTGCCGTCGATCATGGCGTTGGAGGCCGGCCAGTGCAAGCATGTGCTGGTCTGCTACGGCAGCGCCCAGCGCTCGGCCGCCTTTGGCCGCAAGGAGTCCACCGCTGCGCGCAAGTTCATGGACCCGCAGCCTTTCGAGCACCCCTTCGAGCCCACGATGCCGGTGGCAGCCTATGCGATGGCAGCGGCCCGCCACATGCACCAGTACGGCACCACGCGCGAGCAGCTCGCGGCCGTGGCCGTCTCGGCCCGCCAATGGGCACAGAAGAACCCCGAGGCCTTCATGCGCGACCCGCTGACCATCGAGCAGGTGCTGGGCGCCCGCATGGTGGCCGACCCCTTCACCGTGCGCGATTGCTGCCTGGTGACCGATGGCGGCGGCGCCTTTGTGCTCAGCCGCGTAGACGATGCCCAGCGCGGCCCGAACGCGCCCATCTATGTGCTGGGCAATGCCACGGCCTGCTGGAACCGCCAGATCTCGTCGATGCCCGACCTCACCGTCACCGCTGCGAGCCAGTCGGGTGCGCAGGCCTTTGCGATGGCGGGCCTGACGGCGCAAGACATGGATGTGGTGGAGCTGTATGACGCCTTCACCATCAACACCCTGCTCTTCCTGGAAGACCTGGGCTTTGTCAACAAGGGCGAGGCCGGTGCCTTTGTCGCCAGCGGCGCGATTGCGCCGGGCGGCAGCCTGCCGGTCAACACCAATGGCGGTGGCCTGTCCTGCGTGCACCCGGGCATGTACGGCATTTTTGCGCTGATCGAGGCGGTGCGCCAGCTGCGCGGCCACTGCGGCGAGCGCCAGGTGGCGGGCGCCCAGCTGGCACTGGCCCATGGCAATGGCGGCACCCTGTCGAGCCAGGCCACGGCGATCCTGGGCACGGCGGCAACGCTCTAAAAGCCCTCAAGAGAGAGAATATTCGATGATCCGAGACCAAGAAACCCTGGACGCACTGCTCGACAGCGTGCGCCGCTTTGTGCGCGAGCGCCTGGTGCCCGCCGAGAACGAAGTCGCCGAGACCGACGAGATCCCCGAAGCCATCGTGCAGGAGATGCGCGAGCTGGGCCTGTTCGGCCTGACCATCCCGGAAGCATTCGGCGGCCTGGAGCTGACGATGGAAGAGGAAGTGCATGTGCTGCTGGAGCTGTGCCAGACCTCGCCCGCCTTCCGCTCGGTGATCGGCACCACGGTAGGCATCGGCTCGCAAGGCATCCTGATGGATGGCACCGATGCCCAGAAGGCCGAATGGCTGCCGCGCCTGGCCACCGGCGAGGTGATCGCCTCGTTCGCGCTGACCGAGCCCGAAGCCGGCTCGGACGCCGCATCGTTGCGCACCACCGCCGTCAGGCAGGGCGACCACTACATCGTCAACGGCACCAAGCGCTTCATCACCAATGCGCCCCATGCCGGCATGTTCACGTTGATGGCACGCACCAACCCGGCCGACAAGGGCGCCGGCGGCGTGTCGTCCTTCATCGTGGATGCCAAGAGCCCGGGCATCAGCTTTGGCAAGTACGACAAGAAGATGGGCCAGCGCGGCGCCCACACCTGCGATGTGATCTTTGACAACGTGAAGGTGCCCGCTGCCAACCTGATCGGCCTGCAGGAGGGCCGGGGCTTCAAGACCGCGATGAAGGTGCTGGAAAAAGGCCGCATCCACATTGCCGCCGTGGCCGTGGGTTGCGCCAAACGCATCCTGCGCGATGCGCTGCAGTACGCGCTGGAGCGCAAGCAGTTTGGCCAGGCGATCTGCGACTTCCAGCTGGTGCAGGCGATGCTGGCCGACAGCCAGGCCGAGCTCTACGCCGCCGAGTGCATGACCATCGACGCCGCACGCCGCCGCGATGCGGGCCAGAACGTCTCGACCGAGGCATCGAGTGCCAAGATGTTTGCCACCGAGATGTGCGGCCGCGTGGCCGACCGCGCAGTGCAGATCCTCGGCGGCTCGGGCTATATGGCCGAGTACGGCATTGAGCGCTTCTACCGCGATGTGCGGCTGTTCCGCCTCTACGAGGGCACGACGCAGATCCAGCAGATCATCATTGCGCGCAACATGGTGCGCGAAGCCAAGGCCGCCGCATGAGCACCACCCCGCCCCGCCAGCAGCTGAGCATCGAGGACCTCAACACCCGCGTGCCGTTTCTGCGCCTCATCGGCGCCCGCCAGGATCCGAACTTTGAAGACGGCATCGTGCGCGTGCACCTGCCCGACCTGCGCGAGGAGCTGTGCAACCAGCTGCCCGCCGCGCATGGCGGCATTTTGATGACCCTGCTCGATGTGGCGATGTCGCGCGCCGCCGTGCTCGCCCCCGGCGCACCGTCGAGCACCGCCGTCACGGTAGAGATGTCCTCGCGCTTCGTCTACCCTGGCCGCGGCCCGCTGGTTGCCGAAGGCTGGGTCATCAACCAGGGCCGCTCGCTGTGCACCTGCCAGGCCAACATCTACGACGCCAACCGCCGCATCCTGGCCACCGCCCAAGGCACCTTCAAATACTGGAAAGCCCACGCCTACGACAACACGGCCGAACCCAGTGCATAACTGAGGGGAAAAGCACAGACCTGTGCACAGTTTTGTGGATAAACCAACCACTTATCCACGACCCGCCAGAAATCCACCGACTTACCCCCAACAAAAACGCGACCCGAAGGTCGCGTTTGTTTTTGGAGGAAGCAATGACAAGAACGCTGCAGTAAAACGGCACCCAGATGCCAGGATGGTAATTCCGGTATTCAACAACGAAACCCAGCAGCGCACAGAGCGCCCGAGCCCCCCCACCCCAATGGCGAGATGGGCCCGCAGGCTAGGCGTGGCGCCGCAGACAATACTTCGGTATGGCAAGGCGCCACAACAACGCATGCGGGCCCATATCGCCACCCCAAAACGAAAACTGCCAAAGCCCCAAAAATCACCAGCATTCGCCGCAGCACCCATGCACCACGGACAAGCACCCCAGACCTAGAAACTTACTTGTCTGGCAGCTCAATCTTGACTTCTAGAACTTCAAGATTGTCCTGTCGTTCCAGGTTTACACGGACGTCATCTGGATTGATGGAGACGTACTTGGCAATGACGGCCATCAGCTCCTTTTGCAGGGCCGGCAGATAGTCGGGCTGGTTATTGCTGCGGCCCGTGCGCTCCCGCGCCAAGATAATCTGCAGCCGCTCCTTGGCGACCGACGCGGTCTTCTTCTTTTCACCCAAGAACAGGGACAGCAAGGACATCAGACTTACCTCCCGAAAATACGTTTGAAGAAACCAGGCTTCTGCGCATCGGTAAAGCGCATCGGCTTGTCTTCACCCAAAAAGCGTGCCACCACATCCTTGTAGGCTTCGGACACATCGGTCTGGCTCAGGTTGATCGCAGGCGTGCCCTGGTTGGAGGCCTGCAGCACCGATTCCGACTCGGGAATCACACCGATCAGCGGAATGCGCAGAATGTCCTGGATGTCTTCCAGCGACAGCATCTGGCCGTCCTGCACCCGGTTGGGGTTGTAACGCGTGATCAGCAGGTGTTCCTTGATAGGATCGCCGCCATCGACGGCACGCTTGGTCTTGGAGCTGAGCATGCCCAGGATGCGGTCCGAGTCACGCACGGACGACACCTCGGGGTTGGTGACCACCAGTGCCTCGTCGGCAAAGTGCATCGCCATCAGCGCGCCGCTCTCGATACCGGCGGGCGAGTCGCAGACGATGTAGTCAAAGTCCATCGCCGCCAGGTCCTTGAGGATCTTCTCGACCCCGTCCTGCGTCAGCGCATCCTTGTCGCGCGTTTGCGAGGCGGCCAGAATGTAGAGGTTCTCCAATTGCTTGTCCTTGATCAGCGCCTGGTTGAGGTTGGCCTCTCCCTGGATCACATTGATCAGGTCATAGACCACACGGCGCTCGCAGCCCATGATCAGGTCCAGATTACGCAGGCCGACGTCAAAGTCGATCACCGCAGTCTTGTTGCCGCTCAGCGCCAATCCGGCCGCAAAGCTTGCACTGGTGGTAGTTTTTCCAACTCCGCCCTTGCCGGAAGTTACAACGACGATTTTTGCCATCTTTCGATCCGATCCCTTTACGTCCTCAAATGTCCAAAGCCCTGTCCGGGCTGTCCCTTGGTGCCTGTCACAGCGGTTCAATCAGCAGTTTCTCACCTTCAAGCCGCACCACGGCAGCCTTGCCCGACAGCTCGGCGGGCCAATCCGACTCGACCGTGCGGTAGATGCCCGCAATCGACACGAGCTGCGGCTCGAAACAGGTGCAATAAATACGCGCGCTCTTGTCCCCACGGGCGCCGGCCACGGCCCGGCCCCGCAGCGGACCGTAAACATGGACGTTGCCATCGGCAATCACCTCGGCGCCAAAGCTGACGATGGCGTTGACGATCACATCGCTGCCCGACGCATAGACCTGCTGGCCCGAACGCATGGGTTTGTCGACCCGCAGGGTGGTCTTGGGCGGCAGTTGCACTTCCTTGATCACCTCGACCTCAACCTCGCGCACCTCGGGTTCCGCCGCCTTGCGCGCTGGCGGCGCTTCGGGCGCGGCGATGAGGCCTGCTGCGTAGGCACTGGCCATCTGCGCCTCGCTGCCGCCGCGCACGGCCACTGGCGTGGTGCGGTACTGGCGCAGCAACGCCACGAGCGCCGCAAAGTCGATGTCCTCCCCGCTCTCGCGCAGTTGCGCGAGATCGACCAGCACCGGGTCATGGTCGAAGAACGCGGAGTCGCTGCCAAAACGCTCGGCAAACTCCTGGGCCAATTGCTCCAGGTCGGCCGAACGCAATGCGAACGCAACCACCGGCAACTGGGCGCTTTTCATATCGAAACCGCTGCGCTGGGTTGTTTCACCTGACATGGTTATAAGCCGATCTACTTATTGGACATGAATCGGCAAAGTGTAACCTGCTTGACGTGAACCGCCGCAGCCGGTCTGCCGTTTTGCCCGGATTGACAACACTCTTTTACCAATGAGGCCATGCGGACCGGGGCTTGCAGAGTGCCATGAAAAAGGGCGCTCACGCGCCCTGGGGGATGCCTCAGCCGGTCAGGGCTTGAGCTGGAAGCCGCAATGGCCGCAGAACACATCGTCAGCCGCCACCACCTCAAAGCAACTGCGGCAGCGCAGCAAGGGCTCGGAGGCCACCGGTGCCGCTGGCGCTGCCGTGGGCGGCAAAGCCGATGCGGCCGCACCGCCAACGACTGCTGCAGCGCCCAGGCCGGTGGTGGGCGTTGGCGCCACCGGCGGCTGCACGGGCGCAGGTGGCACCACGGAAGCCGCCGCCACAGGGGCTGGCGCTACCGGAGCAGAGGGTGTGGGGGCTGCGGGTGCTGGGGCTGGCACCGGAGCGGCGACCGATGCCGGTGCGGGAGCCGACGTCACCGGGGGCACCGGAGCCACGGGAGCGACCGGCGCAGGTGCCGGCGCAAAGATGTCATTCAGCGGCGCTACCGGTGCAGCAGGCGTTGCTGGTGCTGCCGGAGCCACGGGCGCAGCCGGGGCACGCGCCGTGCCGCCGTGGTGGCCATGGCCATCCATATGCGCGGCATGGCGCACCTTGTCGGCCGCCTCGCGGGCCATGCCCTGGGCCTGGCGGGCCTTCTCGCGCGCCAGGTCAATGCCGGCCTGCAGGCTCTCTTCGGTACCTTGCTCATCGAGGCCATCGGTGACCATCAGGTAGATGATGTTCACGCCCATGATCATCACCTGCATGGTCAGCGCCATCAGCACGGCAAACAGGATCACGGTCGACAGGGTGCCGGCCAGCATATGGCCGCTGCCGGCCATCGCGCCAAAGGCGGCAGAGTTGCCCATGCCGCCCATCGACGCCATCATGCTCGGGCCGATCACGCCGCTGGCAATCGCCGTCATGTAGGCAAAGCCGGGGATGAAGCCGGTGAACACCACCAAGGTAATGACGGTGATGACGATGTAGAGCGCCAGCAGCATCAGCACCAGCGGCACCAGGCGCGTGCGCACCACTGCCAGCACCAGCGAGACCGCGCGGCGCAGCGAACGGCCGTCCCAGATCGCGGGGGCCAGCAGCGGCGCCGCCACCCAGTACAGCGCGATGAAGAACACCGACGCGGCAATCACCATCACCGGATGGGCAAAGAACAGCAGGATCGGGCCGATGAACGGAATCTTGCAGACGAAATAGACAATGGCCGCCACCAGGCACAGGCCCAGCACCACGGCCAGTACCAGCAGGCCAAACAGGATGAAGCGTGGGACACACAGCAGGCCCGCCCGGATGGCGGCAGCCACGCTGCGCTGCTCCACATCCTTGGCCTTGTCCTGCAGCAGGATGCCGACTGCCGACATGCCAGCCGAGAACACCACCGAGGCGATGACCAGGAACAGCAGCGCCAGCAGCATGCTGCCCGCGCGGGTGGCCAGCATCTGGCCGCCCACCATCACCAGGCCGCCGGCCAGCCAGGTCAGGAACGACAGGCCGAGCACACGCCATTGGGTCAGGCCCTCGGCCGCTCGCATCAGTTGGCCAAAGTCAATGGACTTCAGCATCGATTTGGGAGAAGACATCAGCGATTCCTTCGTCGTGGTTATCGTTGGGTGGGGCCAGCGGCCCCGCAGGGGCGCGCATGGCTGCTACAGGCGCGGGTGGTGGCCTCAATCGATGCGGCTGGGCCAGGGTTTGGCCTGGATCACGAAGTGCTCGATACCCGGTGGCACATTCTTGTCGGCCGATTTCTTGACCTCGACCGGGTTGCCGGCCTCGGTGGGTGCGGTGCCGGAATTGGTATTGACCTTCTTGGCACGCAGATCGCGCGGCGAGACGGTGACAAAGATCGTGGCGCCGCCCCGGTTGTCGGCCATCATCGTGGCGATGTCCTTGATGGCAACCATCGCATCCTTGTGCTCCTGGCGCGACTTGGCGGCCCAGGGCAGATCGAGCGATACCGCATCGAGCACCGGCATGCCGCGCGTCGCAGGCGACTGGCTGGAGCTGAAGACCTGCTCAGTGGTGGTGGTCTTGCTGCCCGAGATGCGCTGCTTGACCGGCAGCGCCGACATCGCCTCGACCGCGCGGACGCGCAGCGCCTCGGCCTGGTCGATCTCGCCCTTGATCTTCTGCTCCCAGGTCACCAGTGCAGGTGGCACGGCAGGCTCACGGCAGCCGGGGGGCGACGCAACCCCGCACTCCACCTGGACCGGCACCGCTGGCGCGGGCGCAGGTGCGGGTTCTGGCGGGGGCGCCACGCAGCCCGCCAGCGCGAGCACCGACACCAGGGCGGACATTTTCATCAACAGCTTCACAATGCTCTCCTTCAATTCAGCAAATCATCCAGGGTTTGGGGGCGCGCCGGCTTGCGCACGGCTGGCCGGGCCGGCGCCGGTGCGGGCGCAGGGGCAGCCGCTTCTTCGTTGGGCACCGCAGCGGCCACGGCATCCTCGGCAGTTGCCGGGGCTACCAGCGATTCATTGGGGGCGAGCGCAGCATTGGTCTCGACCATCGCCGGCGCAGCCGCCTCTACCGGCGCAGCGGCGGCGGCAGGGGCGGAGACGCTGGGCGCCGCCACGCTGCCCGCTGCAGGGCGCCCCTGCTGGCTCTTCCACCACCAGGCACCGCCTGCGGCCACTACCACCAGGCCCAGCAGTGCCAACATAATACGCAGCCCGTGGCCGCTGGAGGGCACCGGGGCTTCGGGCATGGGGTTGCGCACCTGCGCGCCGGCACGCGGGCGCAGGCCGGGGTCCGGGGCGGTGGGAGGGGCACGCCTGGCAGCGGCATCGGTCTGCCACAGCGGCACGTCGGGTTCGCGCAAGGCAGGCGCCGGCACGGCCGCTGCCGAGCTGGCCGCCGCACCACCGATCACCATCGCGGCGCTGGTCTGGATGCGCTCACCGGGCAGCGTGGACGGGGGCTCGGAGCTGTCCTGCACATTGCCAAAGACCAGAATGGCCTTCTCTTCGGCCGGGCTCAGCGGCGTGTCCCAGTCGGGCGCGGTGTCCTGAAACCCGGGGCTTTCCTCAAAGCGGCAGCCGCATTGCTTGCAAAACAATGCCTGCCCTTTGCACAGCGCGCCGCAGTCGGGGCAGGTTGCATAGGCGGCCACCGGCGCTGCCGGCAGGCTGCGGGGGCTGGCCAGCGCCTCGGACAGCGGCTCCGACTGCACCTTGCAGCCGCATTTCCGACAGAATTTGGCGTTGGCTGCCAATGCCTCGCCACATTGCACACAGTTCATCGAAACCCTCTCTCCCTGGACGTACAGGCTGCCGAAAGCAACCTACCGTATTTGTTCTGAATATCATTGTGATTATCTATTGCATTGGCCCATTGGGCCAGTGCCATGGCGCCACACCGTGCAGGATCGCCGTCCCGGCCGCACTGCATGGGTTCCTGGTTAGAGAGTTTCCCTCTCTCTACAAGGATTGGCAAATTCACTATGATGCAGCACCTTTTCTATCGCCCGCCCGCAATTGCGCCCACCGGCGCAGCCCTGCACGCGGCCTGCCCATACCATGTCTGAATCCTTCCTTCCCCGCTGGCGTGAAGTGCGCCCGGGCGCTGACGATGTCGTCGCGCCCGATGAGCGCCTGCCCTGGCCACAAACCTCGATCATGGGGGTGCAGCATGTCATCGCCATGTTTGGCTCGACCATTCTGGCGCCCATTCTGATGGGTTTTGACCCGAATGTCGCCATTTTGATGAGTGGTGTCGGCACTTTGATCTTCTTTTTGATCACCGGCGGCCGGGTGCCCAGTTATCTGGGATCGAGCTTTGCGTTCATCGGCGTGGTGATTGCCGCCACCGGCTATGCCGGCTCCGGGCCCAATGCCAACATCGGCATGGCGCTGGGCGGCATCATTGCCTGCGGCCTGCTCTACACCTTGATCGGCTTCATCGTGCAGGTGGTGGGTACCGGGTGGATCGAGCGCTTCATGCCACCGGTGGTGACGGGCGCGATCGTCGCGGTGATCGGCCTGAACCTCGCCAGCGTTCCCGTCAAGAACATGGCCAGCAACAACTTCGAGAGCTGGATGCAGGCGATGACCTTTGTCTGCGTCGGCATGGTGGCCGTGCTCACCCGGGGCATGGTGCAGCGCCTGCTGATCCTGGTGGGCCTGATGGCAGCGTCCATCATCTACGCCATCCTCACCAATGGCATGGGTCTGGGCAAGCCGGTGGATCTGTCGGGCCTGGCCTCGGCCGCCTGGATCGGCATGCCCAACTTCTCGGCCCCCCAGTTCAGCCCGCAAGCGATGGTGCTGATCGCGCCGATCGTGATCATCCTCGTCGCCGAGAACCTGGGCCACATCAAGGCGGTGACGGCCATGACCGGCCGCAACCTGGACCAGTACATGGGCCGGGCCTTCATCGGTGACGGCGTGGCCACGATGGTCAGCGGCGGCGTGGGCGGCACGGGTGTGACCACCTATGCAGAAAACATCGGCGTGATGGCCGCAACGCGCATCTACTCGACCGCTGTCTTCATGGTGGCCGGCCTCATTGCGCTGCTGCTGGGCTTTTCGCCCAAGTTCGGCGCGCTGATCCAGGCGATTCCGCTGCCCGTCATGGGCGGTGTGTCCATCGTGGTGTTTGGCCTGATTGCGGTGGCCGGCGCCAAGATCTGGGTGGAGAACAAGGTGGATTTCTCGCAGAACAAGAACCTGATCGTCGCCGCCATCACCTTGATCATCGGCACCGGTGACTTCACATTGAAATTCGGCAGCTTTGCGCTGGGCGGCATCGGGACCGCGACCTTCGGCGCCATCATCCTCTACCAACTGCTCAACCGCAGCGACAAGCGCTGAGCGGCACATCTCCCCAAGCCCGGTTGTCCCGGGCTTTTTTCTTGCGCTAAATTGTTGCAGCGCAACAATAAATGGGCATTGCAGTAGCACTTATCCACAATCGGGTATTCCCGGATCCCAAATGGTTTCGCGTGCAACGACTGCTAAGATTTGCCCGCCTCGCCGCCCGGCCATTGCCGCTGGGCTGCATCTGTAGACAATAACGAAAACACCCTCCCGGAGTCTTCCCCATGTCGTTGAATGACCGCGTGCGCTGCAGCGCGCTGCACTCCCGCATCATGTCCGCTGCCGACGCGGCTGCCCTGATCCCCGCTGGCGCCAATGTGGGCATGAGCGGCTTCACCGGCGCCGGCTATCCCAAGGCGCTGCCACAGGCCATCGCCGCCCATGCCAAGTCCGAGCATGCGGCCGGCCGCCCCTACAAGCTCAATGTCTGGACAGGCGCCTCCACCGCCGCCGAATGCGATGGTGTGATGGCCGAGGCCGGGGCCATTGGCCAGCGGCTGCCGTTCAACACCGACCCGATCGCGCGCAAGGCGATCAATGCCGGTGACATCGATTTCATCGACATGCACCTCTCGCATGTGGCCCAGCACGCCTGGTTCGGCTTTCTGGGCCCCATGCATGTGGCCGTGGTCGAAGTGCTGGGCATCACCGCCGATGGCCTGCTGATCCCGTCGACCGCCGTGGGCAACAACAAGACCTGGCTGGAGATTGCGGACAAGGTGATCCTCGAGGTGAACACCAAGCCGCCCGCCAGAATGGAAGGCATGCACGACATCTACTACGGCACGGCGATCCCGCCGCGCCGCGTGCCTATCCGCATGACGCATGCCGACGACCGCATCGGCGAGGGCTACCTGAAGGTGGACCTGGACAAGGTGGTCGCCGTGGTCGAGACCCACAAGGGCGACCGCGACAATGTGTTTGCCGCGCCGGATGCCAACTCCAACACCATTGCCGCCTCGATCATCGACTTTCTCTCGCACGAGATGAAGATGGGCCGCCTGCCCCAGCAGATGCTGCCGATCCAGTCGGGCGTGGGCAATGTGGCCAATGCGGTATTGGCCGGCCTGCTGACCGGCCCCTTCGACAACCTGCTGGGCTTCACCGAAGTGCTGCAGGACGGCATGCTTGACCTGCTGCGCAGCGGCAAGATGGCGCGCGCCTCGGCCACCGCCATCTCGCTGTCGTCTGCCGCCTACCGCGATTTCGAGGAGAACATCGACTTCTACCGCGACCGCATCATCCTGCGCCCGCAGGAGATCTCGAACCACCCCGAGCTGGTACGCCGCCTGGGCGTGATCGCGATGAACTCGATGATCGAGGCCGACATCTACGGCAACATCAACTCCACCCATGTGATGGGCTCGAGCATGATGAACGGGATCGGCGGCAGTGGCGACTTTGCCCGCAACGGCTTTCTGTCCTTCTTCGTCACGCCCTCGGTGGCCAAGAACGGCCACATCTCCTGCATCGTGCCCATGTGCTCGCATGTGGACCACACCGAGCACGACACACAGATCATCGTCACCGAACAAGGCCTGGCCGATCTGCGCGGCCTCTCGCCCAAGCAGCGCGCCAAGGTCATCATCGAGCGCTGCGCGCACCCGGACTTCCGCCCGATGCTGCAGGACTATGTGGACCGTGCGATGCAGCAGTCGGCCGGCCTGCATACGCCGCACATCCTGACCGAGGCGCTGTCCTGGCACCAGCGCTACCTGGATACCGGCTCGATGAAGACCGCCTGATCCACCCACCCGATCACCCGGACGCCCCGCCAGCCTGCGCTGCGCGGGGCGTTTTGCATCTGTCTCCGACGCAATTGCGGCAGCGGGCGCTGCAGCGCACAATAGCGGCGACCCGATGGCAGCCGCCATCGAAAAGCCGCACCAGCTTTTGATACAACTGAACATACAGCTATCAAAAGTGAAGCGCCTCTACCGCACGTCCTACCCATAACAGCATCGGAGACCAACATGGACACCCTGGAACAGCGCACCATCTCCAAGATCAGCTGGCGGCTCCTGCCGCTGCTGATGGTCTGCTACTTCATCGCCTACCTCGACCGCGTCAATATCGGCTTTGCCGGGGCCAGCATGTCCAAGGACCTGGGCTTCTCCGCCGCCGTCTTCGGCAGTGCGGCCGGCATCTTCTTTCTCTCGTACTTTCTCTGTGAAGTGCCGAGCAACCTGGCGCTGGAGAAGTTCGGCGCCCGCAAGTGGATCGCCCGCATCATGTTCAGCTGGGGCGTGCTGTCGGCCGGCCAGGCCTGGGTGGACAGCGCCACCAGCTTCAACGTGGTGCGCTTTCTGCTGGGCATTGCCGAGGCGGGCTTCTTCCCCGGCGTGATCTTCTACATCACCTTGTGGTTCCCGGCCGCCTACCGCGCGCGCATCGTCGGCTGGTTCATGTTCGCCATTCCGATCTCCACGGTGATCGGCGCGCCCATCTCCGGCTTCATCCTCGACATGGACGGCATGGGCGGCATGCATGGCTGGCAATGGCTGTTCATCCTGGAGGCGCTGCCGGCGATCTTCCTGACCTTCGTCGTGCTGTTCTACCTGCCCGATGGCCCGCAGGACGCCAAGTGGCTGACCGACGAAGAACGCGCCTGGCTCGCCAAGACCCTGGCGGCCGAACGCCAGAACCGCGAATCCATCCACAAGATCTCCTGGAAGCAGACCCTGCTCAACCCCAAGGTGATCGCGCTGGGCTTTGTCTACATGGGCATCACCGTGCCGCTCTACGGCCTGGGCTTCTTCCTGCCGCAAATCATCAAGGGCTTTGGCGGCCTGTCCAATGTGCAGGTCGGCTTCATCAACGCCTTCCCCTATCTGGTCGGCGCCATCGCGATGATCTTCTGGACACGCGGCTCCGACCGCATGAAGGAGCGCAAATGGTTTGTGCTGATTCCGCTGGCCTGCATCGTTGCCGGCCTGCTGATCGCTGCCAACACCGCCGCACCGGTGCCCAAGATGGCGGCGGTGACCCTGGCTGCGTTTGGCATCTTCAGCGCGCTGCCCACGTTCTGGACCTTGCCCACCGCCTTCCTGAGCGGCACCGCTGCGGCAGCGGGCATCGCCTGGATCAACTCCATCGGCAACCTGGGTGGCTACATCGGCCCCACGATCTTTGGCACGCTCAAGGACAGGATGGGCAACGATGTCTACGCCGTGATGTTCCTGGCATCGCTGGCCGTTGTCGCGTTTGCGCTGGTGTTCTTCATGCGCCATGACACCCGTGCCGAAGGCTTTGATGTGAAGGCCCCGGCCCACTGAAGAGCGGGGCCACCCTCCCCCTAAAAAACAATGCGCCCTCGGGCGCATTGTTGTTGGTGTGATGGTCTTCTAGATCTGAAAATCCACCGTCGCCGCCTCGCCCGCCGCAGGCCGCAGGCGTGCGCTGTCCGCCCCCGCTGCGCCGCCTCCCTTGCCATGCAGCGCAATATCGGCACCGTTGAGCGAGCGTGCACAACTCGCTGCAAACAGCAGGATCGCGGACGAGAAATAGATCCACATCAGCAGCACCACCAGCGAGCCGGCAGCGCCATAGGCCGATACGACGGCTGCAGTGGACAGATACCAGGCCAGCACCTGCTTGCCGATGGTGAAGAGGAACGCGCCGATCGCAGCGCCGGCAATCAGAAAGCGCAGCCGGGGCTTGGTGCCGGTGCCGATGCGCATCATGCCGACGAACAAGGTCACGGTGATCAGGAAGGACACCGTCTCATTGATGACGCCCAGCAGCATGCCGGGGGCCTCCACATGCAACACGGCGCCGGCCCAGCGCGTGGTCATGCTCAGCATCGTCGTGATGACCAGCGAGATCAGCATCAAGAAGCCCAGCACCAGGATATAGCCCAGGCCCCGCACACGCTGCACCAGCGAATACCACCACGGGGTATCGCTCTTGTCGACCGCCTCGCCATGGTTCCACAGCCGCTCCAGCGAAGTCTGCAGTTCCACGAACACCCCGGTGGCCCCGGACAGCAGCATCACAAAGCCAATGGCCGAGGCAATCAGGCCCTGTGATTTGGTTTGCGCGCTCGACAGCGCGCCGCGCACCACATCGGCCACCTGCGCGCCCATGATGTCCTCGACCTGGTGGATCAGGTTGCTCTCGATGTAGGAGCGGTCCAGCCACCAGCCCAGCACGCCCACCAGGAGCAGCAGCAACGGTGCCAGGCTCAGCATGCCGTAGAAGGACATGGCCGCACTCATGCGCAGACCGTCGGCCGCCAGCCATTGCTGGGCGGCATCGTAGAAAGGGCGGAAGGGGTTGAGCTTGTGCTGCACCCGCTGGGCGAGCGTGGAGTCTTGGTTCACCATCGCCCGATTCTGGCATTGAAGGGCGGCCGGCCGGTGTCAGCCATCGGCCATAGCTGGCCGCCCTGTGCAATGTTGACATTCCGCAGCGGCGCGCTGGCCCTGCGCTGCGCTCAATGCCGGTGGTGCACCTGCTGCAGGCCGTAGACCGGGGTAGGCAGCCCCTCTTGCCGCGCCTTGAGCTGCAGCGCCAAGTACAGCGAATAGTGGCGCGACTGGTGCAGATTGCCCCCGTGGAACCACAGCTGCGGCTGCTGGGTGGGCTTCCACATATTGCGCTGCTCGCCCTCCCAGGGGCCTGGGTCCTTGGTGGTGTCCGATCCCAGGCCCCAGACCTTGCCCACCCTGTCGGCCACCTCCTGGCTGATGAGGTCGGCCACCCAGCCGTTCATCGAGCCATAGCCGGTGGCATAGACCACCAGGTCGGCCGGCAGCTCGGTGCCATCGCTCAGCACTACGGCGTTTTCAGTGAGGTGGCTGATGCCCTTGTTCTTGCCCGCCTGCAACTTGATGCTGCCGTCGATCACCAGGTCGCAGGCCCCCACATCGATGTAGTAGCCCGAGGCGCGGCGCAGGTACTTCATGAACAGGCCCGATCCGTCATCGCCGAAATCGAGCATGAAGCCCGCCGCTTCCAGCTTGCGGTAGAACTCCGCATCGCGCTCGCGGATGCGGTCATACAGCGGCACCTGGAAGTCGGCCATGATGCGGTAGGGCAGTGACGCAAAGACCAGGTCTGCCTTCTTCGTGGTCATGCCGCTGGCCACGGCGCGCTCCGAGTACAGATCGCCCAGGCCAATGTCCATCAGCGAATCGGAGCGCACGATGTGCGTGGACGAGCGCTGCACCATCGTCACATCGGCGCCATGCTCCCAGAGTGCGGCGCAGATGTCATGGGCCGAGTTGTTGGCCCCGATCACCACCACCTTCCTGCCGGCATAGGCCTCGGGCCCCGAATGCTGCGACGAGTGCTGCTGCTCGCCCCGGAAGCGCTCCTGGCCTTCGATGCGGGGGATGTTGGCCTTGCCCGACATGCCGGTGGCAAACACCAGCTGCTTGGGGCGCAATACCATCGTGCGGCCCTCGCGCTCCACCGTCACTTCCCACTCCTGGGCAGCCTCGTCGTAGCGCGCGCCCAGGCATTGGGTGGACGACCAGTAGTTCACCTCCATCACCCGGGTGTACATCTCCAGCCAATCACCAATCTTGTCCTTGGGCGCAAACACCGGCCAGTGTTCGGGGAACGGGATGTAGGGCAGGTGGTCATACCAGACCGGATCGTGCAGGCACAGCGATTTGTAGCGGTTGCGCCATTGGTCCCCCGGGCGCGGCTGCCGGTCGATGACGATGTGCGACACACCCAGCTGGCGCAACCGCGCACCCAGCGCAATACCGCCCTGGCCGCCGCCAATCACCAGCACATAGGGCTGGCGGCTCTCGCCCAGGGTCTCGGCCTCTTCCTGCTGGCGGTCCAGCCAGGTCTTGCGGCCCCGGCGTATGCCATGCTCGGCGCCCATCGGGCGGCGCAGCCCTTGCGCTTCTTCAAAGCCCTTGAGCTCCTGGATGGTGGTCAGCAAGGTCCAGATGCGCCCATCACGGATCCGCAGATGGCCCAGGCCCCGTGCATGGCGCGCATCCACCACCAGCCAGGCGCTCAGCACGCCATCGGCCTCCGTCACCTCTTCGTTCGGGTCCAGCTGCAGCAGCAACGGCGCGGCGGCATCCAGCTGCGCGGCCAGCATGTCGGCCACCTGTGCCGGGCCTTCGCAGGTCTTGAGGTTCCAGGTCAGCAGCACCAGGTCGCGCCAGAAGCAGTCTTGGGCAAACAACTGGCTGGCCGCCGCAAAATCGCGGGCGGCCAGCGCCTGGTTGAGCTGGTCCAGCAGGGCCTGGGCGCGGGCGGCAGGTGCGTCTGCAGCCGTGGGGGTGGCATCCGGGGTGGCAGGGGTAGCGGTTGTCATGGCTTGTCTCCTTTTTTGGGCGGTATCGCAGCGGCTCTGCGGCCGCAGCGTCAGCGTTTTTGCAAGCCCCATGCCAGGCGGCCATGCTGCACTGCAACCTCCTTGGGCCCGTGCGGCGCGCTGCGGGTTTGCCAGCAGCGCGCTGGCGCAGGCACTGCGGCAGCCAATGCAACACCTGTTGCATGCGCCCTTTTGCACTGCAGCATCTGTTGCGGGTAAGCCTGATTGGCAGCGCCAGGGTGCGGGCACAGAATCAGCCCGGTGATTGCAGGAGACCCGCCATGCCCATCCACAGCTATACCGCCCATGTCCAGGAGCTCGAAGCCTTTGGCATGGGCTACCCGCTGCACGGAGAGGCGCGCGACCGGGCTGTGCTGGGCAGCTGGCGCCGCTGCATTGACCAGCACCGGCTCGACCCGAGCCGCACCAGCGAAGCCCATATCGTGCCCGCCGGCCAGCTGCGCGCCCACCGCGAAGAGTCCGAACCGCTGATCCGCATTGCCCGCAGCGGGCTGGAGCGCCTGTACCAGCAGCTCAAGGGCCTGGACTATGTATTGCTGCTGGCCGACCGCCATGGCGTGGCGGTGGATTTTCTCGGCCATGACAGCGATGCCAGCGACCTGCGCAGCGCCGGCCTCTACCTGGGCGCGCAGTGGCGCGAGGATGTCGCCGGCACCTCGGCCGTGGGCACGTGCCTGGCCACCGGCGAGGCGCTGACGGTGCACCAGAGCGACCATTTCGACTTCACCCATACGCGCCTGTCGTGCACCGCCGCGCCCATCTACGATCTGCAAGGCCAGCTCGCTGCGGTGCTGGACCTGTCGCTGCTGCGCTCGCCCGCCGCCCGCGCCAGCCAGCAGATGGCCTTGCATCTGGTCACCGCCGCCGTGCGCCGGGTAGAGCTGGCCAATTTGTTGGCCCAATCGGGCAGCGACTGGGTGCTGCGCCTGGCGCAGTCGCCGGATTTTCTCGATGTCGATGCCGATGCGGCGCTCAGCGTCGATGCGCGCGGCCGCATCCGCGCGATGACCCATGCCGCCAGCCGCATGCTGGCCTCCATCGCCGGGCTGAACTGGCGCCAGCAGCCGCTGCTGACCGGCCAGCCGCTGGGCCGCTTTTTTGACACCGACCTGCAGGCCCTGCCCCAGCTGATGCGCAACCGCCCCGCGCAAGAGCGCATTCTGCGCGCCCGTGATGGCAGCATCTGGTTTGCCCATGCGCTGCCGCCCCAGCCGCGCAGCAGCGCGCAGGCCAGCCCGCGCCCGAGCCTGCCCGCGCCGCTGCAGGCGCTCAACACCGGCGACGCTGCGATGGGCCAGGTGCTGCACAAGGCCGCCCGGCTGGCGCCGCAAGACCTGCCGGTGCTGCTGCAGGGCGAGACCGGCAGCGGCAAGGAGTTTCTGGCCCGCGCGCTGCATGCCGCCAGCGGCCGCAGCGGTGCCTTTGTCGCCATCAACTGCGCTGCCATCCCCGAGGCGCTGCTGGAGAGCGAGCTGTTTGGCTACCTGCCCGGCACCTGGACGGGGGGCGCGCACAAAGGACGCGCCGGTCTGGTCGAGGCCGCGCACCAGGGCAGCCTCTTCCTCGATGAAATCGGCGACATGCCGCTGGCGCTGCAGGCCAAGCTGCTGCGTGTGCTGTCCGAGTCGGAGATCACGCCCTTGGGCGCGCGTGCGCCGCAAAAGGTGGATATCCGGGTCATCTCCGCATCGCACCGGCCGCTGGCCGAGCTGGTGCGCAGTGGCCAGTTCCGCGCCGACCTGCTATACCGCCTGAACGCCGCCGAGCTGCAGCTGCCGGCCTTGCGCGATCGCAGCGACCTGCTGGCCCTGGCCGGGCACATGCTGGCCGCCATCGGCTGCAGCCTGCGCCTGAGCGCGCCCGCACAGGCCGCCCTGCGCGCCCACCGCTGGCCCGGCAATCTGCGCGAGCTGCACAATGCGCTGCGCTATGCCGCCGCGCTGGCCGAGCAGCAAATCGACCTGGAGCACCTGCCCGATGCGCTGCAGCGCAGCCCGGCTGTGGCGCAGGGGCAGGACGCGGTTGGCGAAGCAAGCTTGGCAGGCGCCGCATGCGGCGGCCATGCCCTGCATGCCGCCACGCTGGAACAGGTGCTCGCCCAGTGCCAGGGCAATGTCTCCGAAGCCGCCCGCCTGCTGGGTGTGAACCGCTCGACCATCCACCGCCGCATCCAGCGCCAGCAGCTCAGCCGGGTGTTTGCCAGGCAGGAGGACGAGCGACCTTAAGAGTTCTCGTCGCGTGATGTCGCACCCGGGCGAACGCGGCAAGTACCCCGTCGTGACATGCGCCTGCGCGTCCTCGGTTAGGCTGGTGCCACCACCACCCTATCGCGTTGCTTGCCCATGCCCCGACACCGCTTTAACGTCTTTGGCCGCATCCTCGATCTGGAGCCCTGCCCTAGCGGCTGGCGCTGCTATGCCGTCGGTCAGGATGGCAAACGCGCTCCGGTTCAACTGGCGGTGCCCGCTGATCTGCCTGCCAGCGATCTGGGTCAGTACCTTTACGACATCTACCATGAGCTGGCGGCGGGCAGCCGGGGGGATGTGGTGGAGATTTCTGTTCCAGGTTCCAAAGGGGTCTAGCGCGGTACAGAGGCGGCTGCCTGATGGGCCTCAGTCCTTTTTCTGGCGTTGTTTGAGTTTGCTCGTCAAAGCTTGGAGATCGGCCTCATCCTGCTGGTCGGCCTGAATTGCTTCACGCATTCTGCGGTCTTGGTCGAACTGCTGGTATAGCGCATCGGTGCGCGCTTCCATCTGGTCGTGGCTGATCGTGCCAGCGTGGTTGAGCAAGCGAAAGCCATTGGAGGTAATGATCTGATCGACGTTCTGCTTCCAGAAAGCCATCGGCGTCTCACGCTTGCTCTTGGCCCGAAGTTCAGCGGTTTCCAGGAAGATGACCACCAACCGGTTCAAGGTGTCAACTTCATCTTCGCTCAGGTAGTTCTTGGCCACCACAATGTCTGCTTTGCGGACTTTGTCGCCCTTCCAAGCCAACAGGCCGAAATGCGGATCCGCCGAATCTGCCCGAGCCATGATCAGCTCGGCAGCGGTCTTGTCGGTCACAGCAAAGATCAACAGGTTCTGCACTGTCGCAAAAAACACCTGCGTTGCCTTGTCCGTTTTGTCGTAGTCGCTGGACAGCGCGAAGAGATCTCTCACCTTTTGGTAGAAGCGCTTTTCCGAGGCCCGAATGTCGCGGATACGGGCCAGCATTTCGTCAAAGTAATCTGGGCGACCATCCGGGTTCTTCAGCCGCTCGTCATCCATCACAAAGCCCTTGGTCAGATACTCCTTCAGAATGGTGGACGCCCAGCGGCGAAACTGCACACCGCGTGGCGAGCGCACGCGGTAGCCGACCGCCAGAATGGCTTCGAGGTTATAGAGCTTGGTAAGGTAGTTTTTGCCGTCGGAGGCAGTTACCGAGGATTCCTCGGTAACTGAAGACGCCTCGATTTCCTCGTCAGCAAAGATGTTCTTGAGATGCAGCCCAATATTGTCGGTACTCACGTCAAATAGCTGGGCCATTTCACGCTGTGTGAGCCAGACCGTTTGGCCTTTGGTCCGCAGCTTGATCTGGCTGCGACCGTCTTCTGTAGTGTAGAGAATGAAGTCGCTCATGCTGCCTCCTTCTGGGATGGAAATAGCCGCCAACTACGCATGCAGTCAAGGCTGTCTTCATAGGTCAGCCTGCCCATACAGCTGTATTCGATGTGCTTTTTTTCGACGACCAGACTTGGGATTGCACAAGGCATATCGTGGAAGGAGAAAGATGAAGGCATGGACGCAAATCAATGAAGCGGGCGAATCCGCTAGATTGTGACAGGCCACACCAGTCCGCAAGTTGGCTACTAGCCACGGTTCTGGAACGATACGTTCTGTCCGGGTAACTTTGCATCCTGCGCTGAAACATACGCAGCGCCCTAGCAACAAAAAAGCCGCGCAACCCAAAGGCTGCGCGGCGCTTGGCCACCGTCAAAAAGACGGCTTAGTCGATGCGCGCAATCACAGCGCCAGCGGCCTGGTAGCTGCCCGCTTCCACCTTCAGGCTGATGCGGCCAGCGCGGGGGGCGTTGATCTGCATTTCCATCTTCATGGCTTCCATCACGGCGATCAGCTCACCCTCTTGCACGGTGGCGCCGTCAGCGACCTTCCAGG
Source organism: Comamonas sp. B21-038 (assembly GCF_022387135.1). Classification (GTDB taxonomy): domain Bacteria; phylum Pseudomonadota; class Gammaproteobacteria; order Burkholderiales; family Burkholderiaceae_C; genus Comamonas; species Comamonas sediminis. Next base: position 4,459,420 of record NZ_CP092462.1, on the reverse strand, counting down.
TCGTGAGGGTGCCGGCGGAGGCGGCCGTGACGGCCTTCTCGTCCACGGCTGCTTCCACAGGCGCTGGGGCAGCGCCAGGGGCCGACAGGCCGGACAGCAGGGAGGCGGGCAGGCCCAGCATCACGCGGCGGCCGTCGAGCTCGATGGCCACGCGTTGCAGGCCAGCGGTGGCGGCAGGCTGGGGACGGGTTTCGGGCTGGGCATCCCACTGGGGCATCAGCTCGGTTTCGATCCAGCGGGTGTGCACACCAAAGTGCTGGCCGTTGATGAAGTCGGCATGCGCCATCACGGCCTCATGGAAAGGCAGCACGGTCGGCACGCCTTCGATCTTGAACTCCTTGAGCGCGCGGCGTGCGCGTTGCACGGCCACTTCGCGGGTTGGTCCCCAGACGATCAGCTTGGCCAGCATCGAATCGAACTGGCCCGCCACCTGCGAGCCCGATTCGACACCGCTGTCGACGCGCACGCCGGGGCCCGATGGAGCCTCGAAGCGGGTCACCAGACCGGGGGCGGGCAGGAAGCCACGGCCCACGTCTTCGGCGTTGATGCGGAACTCAAACGCATGGCCGTGGGGGGCAGGCACCGTGGTATCGGCCAGCACTTCGCCTTCGGCCACGCGGAACTGCAGGCGCACCAGGTCGGTACCGGTGGTCTCTTCGGTCACGGGATGCTCCACCTGCAAGCGGGTGTTGACTTCCAGGAACGAGATCGCGCCGCCCTGGCTCAGCAGGTATTCCACCGTGCCGGCGCCCACATAGCCAGCGGCCTGGCAGATCTCGCGGGCCGATTGGTGGATGCGTTCGCGCTGCGCGTCGGTCAGGAAAGGCGCTGGAGCCTCTTCGACCAGCTTCTGGTTGCGGCGCTGCAAGGAGCAGTCACGCGTGCCCAGCACCCGCACATTGCCGTGCTGGTCGGCCATCACCTGGGCTTCGATGTGGCGCGGCTTGTCCAGAAACTGCTCGACAAAGCACTCGCCACGGCCAAAGGCGGTCACGGCCTCGCGCACCGCCGCGCCATACAGCTCGTCGATGTCCTCGGCCTTCCAGATCACCTTGATGCCACGGCCACCACCGCCGAACGCAGCCTTGACCGCAATCGGCAGGCCATGGTCACGCGCAAAGGCATGCACCTCGGAGACATCCTTGACCGGCTCGGGCGTGCCTGCCACCAGCGGCGCACCCACGCTCAGCGCCAGCTTGCGCGCCTGCACCTTGTCGCCCAATTGCTCGATGGCCGAAGGCGGTGGGCCCACCCAGGTCAGGCCGGCACCGATCACGGCGCGGGCAAAGGCGGCGTTTTCCGACAGAAAACCGTAGCCTGGGTGCACCGCATCTGCGCCGCTCTTTTGCGCCACTGCAATCAGCTTGGCGATGTCCAGATAGGTCTCTGCCGGGCGCTGGCCTTCAAGCGCATAGGCCTCATCGGCCATGCGCACATGCAGCGCGTCGATATCGGCATCGGCATACACCGCCACGCTCTTGAGGCCGTGGTCCGTGCAGGCACGAATAATGCGGACGGCGATCTCGCCACGGTTTGCAATCAATACTTTTTTCATGGCTGAGAAGACTCCAGACAACCAAAACACGACAGAGAAGTGAGATTGCCGCAGCGTGTTTCACGGCCTTTTGCAATCAACACTTCGCTCATAGCTATATCCATTCAAGAACGGGGCGCGCACGCCCTGTTCAACACTCAGCCCACCAGGTCCGCAAAGGGCGCCAGGGGGCGGAATTGCAGCCAGCCACCGACGGGCACTTGCGCGGCCAGGTCCAGGTGGTAGGAGGCAATGCAGGCGATGACCGGGTAACCACCGGTCAAGGGGTGGTCAGCCAGGAACAGCACGGGCTGGCCGCTGGCGGGCACCTGGATGGCGCCCAGGGCCGTGCCCTCGCTGGGCAGCTCCTGGGTTTGGCTGCGCACCAGTGCCTCATCGCCGGCCAGGCGCAAGCCCACGCGGTTGGACTGGGGGGTGACCTGCCAGCGCTGCGCGGCAAACAGGGCCACCGCCTCGGGGGTGAACCAGTCGGTACGCGGGCCCATGACGACATCGAGCACCACCGTCTCACCGGCCTTGGGCAGCGCAGGCGGGTTCAGATCAGGGGCTTGCACCGCAGCGGCATCGCGTGCATCGCCCACGGCCAGGGTCTGGCCGGTGGTCAAGGCGGCAGGGCCGATGCGGGCCAGGGTGTCGGTGCTGGTGCTGCCCAGCACGGGCTCCACCAGCCAGCCGCCGCGCACCGCCACATAGCTGCGCACGCCGCTGTCGGGCTCGCCCAGCTGGATCACATCGCCATCATTCAAGGCAATGGCCGCATTGCGCTCGGCCTGCCAGGCAGCGCCGCTGGCGCTGCGCACGGTCAGGGGGCCGGTGGCGCCAGTAACGGCTACCACGGTGGCCCCCAGGCTTTGCAGTTGCAGGCCTGCGGCGACGGACTCCAGCACCGATTGGCGCGCATCGTTGCCCACCAGGCGGTTGGCACGGCGCATCGCGCCCTGGTCCAGCGCACCGGCGGCCGATACGCCCTGGCCCGCCTGGCCGGCGCGGCCGGCGTCCTGCACCAGGGTCTGCAAGCCGGTGGCACGCACACGCATGCCGGCGCCGGTATGCTCAGCCGCTGCGGGGGCCTGGGCCTGCGCCGCAGATTGCTGCTGGAGCAGCGCCTGGCCAGCCGCGGTGCTGGCATCGACAAAACGCACCAGCATGCCCGGCTGCAGCAAGGCAGGCGGGTTGCGCAGCAGGTCCCACATGGGCACCTCAGTGCGGCCCAGCAGCTGCCAGCCGCCGGGGGTGTCATTGGGGTAGACGGCACTGAAGGTGCCGGCAATCGCCACCGAGCCCGCAGGCACCTTGGTGCGCGGCGTGCTGCGGCGTGGCACGTTCAGGCTCGGGTCGCCACCGGTCAGGTAGGCAAAGCCGGGCGCAAAGCCGCAAAAGGCCACGCTGTAATCGCTACCGCTGTGGCGGCGAATCAGCTCGGGCACATCAATGCCCAGGATCTGCGCCACATCGGCCAGGTCCTCGCCGTCGTAGTGCACGGCAATCTCGACACGCTGGCCAGCGCTGCGGGCCTGGCGGCCCAGGTGCAACGCAGCCATATGGCGCTGCAGGTCGGCAGCACTGGTCTGCCAGCGGTCGAACGAGACCAGGATGGTGCGCGCAGCGGGCACCAGCTCCTGCACGCCAGCGGGCAGCTCGGCCTGCAGTGCGGCCAGCAGGTCCAAGGTGTGTTCCAGGTCCTGCAGCTCCACCAGCATGCTCTGGTCGCTCACCGGCAGAAAGCGCATCGTGCGTTCGTCGCTCATGCGCCCGCCTTGTCCATGAAGGAGCGGATCTGCACGCCTGCGGCCTGCAGGTGCTCGCGCACCGCCTTGGCCATGGCCACCGCGCCGGGGCTGTCGCCATGCACGCAGATGGAATCGGCCTGCACCTCGACCACGGAGCCATCATTGGCCTGCACCGTGCCTTGCTGCACCAGCTGCAGCATGCGCTGGGCCACCATCTCCGGGTCGTGCAGCACAGCGCCTGGCTCGCGGCGCGATACCAAGGTGCCTTGCGGGGTGTAGCCCCGGTCGGCAAAGGCCTCGGCAATCACGGTAAGGCCCGCTTCACGCGCCCATTGCATCAGTGGCGAGCCGGCCAGCACCACCAGTGCCAGCTGGCCGCCCACGGCCTGCATGGCCTCGATCACGGCAGCGGCCTGGCGGCGGTCCTGGGCGATGGTGTTGTACAGCGCGCCATGGGGTTTGACATAGCGCACCGTGGTGCCTGCCGCAGCGGCCAGGCCTTGCAGCGCGCCAATCTGGTAGATCACGTCGCTCACCAGGTCGGCATGGGCCACATCCATGTTGCGGCGGCCAAAACCGACCAGGTCGCGGTAGGCCACATGGGCACCGACCACGACGTTGTTGGCCTTGGCTTTTTTCAAGGTATCGAGAATGCCAGCCGGATCGCCTGCATGAAAACCGCAGGCCACGTTGGCGCTGCTGACGATGGACAGCATGGACGCGTCGTCGCCCATGGTCCATGCACCCAGGCTCTCGCCCAGGTCGCTGTTCAAATCCATGGTGAGGGACATGGTGCTACCTTTCTTATGAATTTCAGTGGAGTTGGCCTGCGCTCAGCTGCAGATCCTGCTGCTCAGGATCATGCCGCAGCACGGCCGCAATCAGCGCTTCAATACCCTTGCACTGCGTCTCCACCGCCATGCTCGGGGCGCCTGGCAGCGCCGCTGCCATCTCGGGCAGGTAGGGCACATGCACAAAGCCGCCGCGCGTTTGCGCCCAGGCGGGCACGGTGTTCAGGCGGTGCATCAGGCCGTAGAAGACATGGTTGCAGACAAAGGTGCCGGCGGTGTTGCTCACCTCGGCGGGCACACCGGCTGCACGCATGGCAGTCACGGCCTGCTTGATGGGCAGGCGCGCAAAATAGGCCGCAGGGCCATCGGGGGTGACGGCCACATCGATGGGCTGCTGGCCGGCGTTGTCGGCAATGCGGGCATCATCGACATTGATGGCCACGCGCTCGATCGACAGGGCCGTGCGGCCGCCGGCCAGGCCCAGCGCAATCACCAGGCTGGGCTGGTGCTGCTGCAGGGCTGCGTCCAGCGCATCCAGCGCCTTGCCAAACACACAGGGCAGCTGCACGCCAGCCACGCGCGCACCGTCAATGGTCTTGCCATCGAGCCTGCGGGCCACTTCCCACGCGGGGTTGAGGGGGGCTTTGTCAAAGGGCTCAAAGCCCAGCACCAGTACGGTTGTGTCAGTCATGCAGAGGTCCTGTGGATGGCGGCGATCAGTGGTTCATCAAAAAGTACAGCAAAAACACGTTGCAGACCAGGATGCCCAGCGCCGTAGGCACCTGCGCCTTGATGACCGCATTGCGGTCCGGCAGCTCCAGCAGCGCCGCCGGCACGATGTTGAAGTTGGCCGCCATTGGTGTCAGCAAGGTGCCGCAGTAGCCCGAGAGCATGCCCACCGCGGCCATGATCGCTGGGTCACCGTGGTACACGTTGATCAGCACGGGCACGCCCACGCCGCCGGTCATCACCGGGAAGGCCGCAAAGCCATTGCCCATGATGACGGTGAACAGCGCCATACCGACCACATAGACCACCACCGCCACAAAGCGCAGGTCCATGTTGATGTAGGTGGTGGTCACATGGGCCACGGCCTTGCCAACGCCCGCATCGGAGAACACCAGACCGAGCATGCCCAGCATCTGCGGCAGCACCATGGCCCAGCCCATCGCATCGACCAGGCGGCGCGATTCGCGCAGCGATTGCACCGGCGATTCGCGGGTCATCTTACAGGCCATGGCCGCACCGATGATGCAGCCCAGTGCCAGGCTCACCAGGGTGGCGTTCTTGGGGTCGATCAGGAAGTTGCCGCCGATCTTGAAGTCCTTGAGCAGCACACTGCCGATCACCGTGACCACCGGGATCGCCAGCGCCGGCACAAACAGCTTGTTCTTCAGGCGCAGTGCGCTTTCCTTGTTCTCGGCATCGCTGCGCACTTGCGGCTTGCCACCGCCCACGCCCTTGACGAGCACGATCAGCGCCAGCACGACCACGCCGGCACCCACCACTTCAGGCGGCATCTTGTCGCCCAGCAGGAACATGACCGCATACAGGCCCCAGAACAGGCCGGTGGTCCAGCGCTTGGGGTTGCTGGCATCGAGCAGGTTGAAGACGGCCACGGCCGCCATGACCAGACCGGCCAGCCAATAGACTTGGGTGATGCTGAAAATCATGCTGCACCTCCTTCACGGGTGGTCGATGCCGGGGCAGGCGCGTTGGCCATTTCCTTGGCGATGTACTGGTCCAGACGGCGCAGGCGGTAGGCATGGATCAGGAACGCGCAGATGGCAGTGGGGATGCCCCACACGGCCACATGGATCGGCTCGACATCAATACCCGCCTCATGCAGGAAGGTGGTCATCAGCACGATCGCGCCAAAGGCCACAAAAATATCTTCGCCGAAGAACAGGCCGACGTTGTCGGTCGCGGCGCTGAAAGCGCGCAGGCGGTTGCGCAGTGCTTCGGGCAGCTTGCCGTAGCGGGTTTCGGTCGCGCCTTCAGCCATGGGGGCCAGCAGCGGACGCACCATCTGGGGGTGGCCTCCCAGGCTGGTCAGGCCGATGGCAGCGGTCAGCTGGCGCGCGCCCAGGTAGACGATCAGCAGGCGGCCGGTGGTCGCCGACTTGATCTGGCCGATCCAGTTTTGCGCATGCTGGCGCAGCCCATGGCGCTCCAGCAGGCCGATCACGGCCAGCGGCAGCACCAGGATGAGCGGCAGATTGCGGGTTTTGACAAAGCCCGTGCCCAGCTCGGCCAGCACTTTCTGGACAGGGAAGCCCGCCAGCGCAGCGGTGACGATCGCCGTCACGACCACCACCACAAAGGGATTGAAGCGCAGGACGAATCCCACAATGATGACGGCCACCCCGAGGAGCGGCCAGAGGTTGACGATTGAGCTGTCCATGACAATACAAGGTTTGTTATAGGCACGGCCCCCAGGGACTGGGCACCGCATAGTTTTTGTTCAACAACCTATCTGTTTCACCAATGGTGAATGACAGTTTGTTGAACAATACAAAAGTTTAGCCAAACAAAATCAGCTTTCTCACCGGGAAAACCCGTACACATCTGCTTTCAAATAGCGATGTAGGCGAAATACCCGTCTTTATGGCGAAGCAAATCGCCACAATGGCCGTTTTAATGGCACAGGGCAATGCGCTGGGCCGGGCGGCAGGCCACCGCTATCATGTGTATCAATCTCTGACTACCTGCGATCGCCATGAATGTTGCACTGCCTACCCTCTCGCTCAATGACCGCGTGGCCGAGCAGATCCGCGAGCGCATCGTGCGTGGGGAATTCCAGCCCGGATCACGCCTGTCCGAAGTAGCACTGAGCGAAAGCCTGGAGATCTCGCGCAACACCTTGCGCGAGGTGTTCCGGCTGCTGACCAAGGAAGGGCTGCTGCGCCATCTGCCCAACCGGGGCGTGTTTGTCGCGATCCCATCGATGGCCTCCATCATGGATATCTACCGCGTGCGCCGCATGATCGAGTGCCAGGCGCTGCAGCAGGCCATACCGCAGCACCCGGCGCGCAAGGAGATGCGCGAAGCCGTCGCTGCGCAGAAGCAGCTGCGCGAGGCCGGCCGCTGGGTGGAGGTGGGCACCGGCAATATGCGGTTCCACAAGGGCGTCGTGGCACTGGCCGACAGCGAGCGGCTCAACACCCTGTTCTCGCACCTGCTGGTGGAGCTGCGCCTGGCGTTTGGCATGCTGGGCGATGCCGAGTTCATGCATGCGCCCTACATCGACCTGAATGCCAACATCCTGGAACGCTTCGAGGCCGGGGACATGGAGCAGGCTGCCAAGCTGATGCATGACTACCTGACCCATTCCGAGCGCGTCCTGCTCAGCGTCTATGCCCGCCGCATGAGCGATGCGGGCATGGTGCTGTGATAGCTGCCTTGTGCAGCCAGACGCTGAGGGCATCAGCGGGCTGACGTTGAAGTCCTGGCGGCCATGGGCAGCTTCTCAGCACTGGATCGCCGTCGTTCTGCGCTGCTCGAACCGCCGATGGCTGCAGCGCACGCCGGCACACCTGCATTGCCTGCGCGTTGCAGCAACTGCGTGTGATCGATAGCATCAACAGCCTTGGCGCCCCACCCCTCCCCTTGGACTGGCAGGCATTCATCAGCCCCTTGCCGGTGCGCAGGGATTGCAAGCCTGGTGGAGGATGTGCGCCTGACAGTGGATGAACGGCAGCGAACAGGAGACCCTGCAATGATTGAACAAAAAATGCTGATTGGTGGCGAGGCTTGCAACGCGGGCAATGCGGCGACGGTGGAGCGCAAGAATCCGCTCGATGGCACCGTCGCATCCCGCGCCCCTGCCGCCACCGTGGCCGATGCCGTGCGGGCCTGCGAGGCCGCAGCAGCGGCCTTCCCGGCCTGGGCACAGCTGGGGCCCGGCGCGCGGCGCGCGCTGCTGATCAAGGCTTCTGACACCCTGCACGCCAAGGGCGATGCCATTGCCGCAGCGATGGCATCCGAGACGGGGGCCTCTGACCAATGGGCTGGCTTCAACGTCCACCTGGCCAGCAATATGCTGCTGGAGGCCGCATCCCTGACCACGCAGATCAGCGGCGAAGTCATCCCCTCCGATGTGCCCGGCAGCCTGGCCATGGCGGTGCGCCAGCCCGCTGGGGTCGTGCTCGGTATCGCGCCCTGGAATGCGCCGGTGATCCTGGCCGTGCGCGCCATCTCCACCGCGCTGGCCTGCGGCAACACGGTCATCCTCAAAGGCTCGGAATGGTGTCCGGCCACACACGGCCTGGTCATGGAGGCGCTGCAGGATGCCGGCTTGCCGCCCGGTGTGGTGAACTTTGTGACCAATGCGCCAGAGGACGCGGCTAGCATCGTCGAGGCCATCGTTGCCCACCCGGCGGTGCGCCGCGTCAGCTTCACCGGCTCTACACGTGTGGGCCGCCTTATTGCGCAAACCTGCGCCCGCCACCTCAAGCCCGCGCTGCTGGAGCTGGGTGGCAAGGCGCCCTTCATCGTGCTGGACGATGCCGACCTGGACGCAGCCGCCCGCGCCGCCAGCTTCAGTTCTTTTGCCAACTCGGGGCAGATCTGCATGTCAACAGAGCGCTTGGTGGTCGACCAGCGCGTGGCCGACGCCTTTGTCGCCAAGCTGGCGGCCAGGGCTGCGGCGCTGCCCTTGGGCGATCCGCGCCAGGGGCCGGTGGTGCTCGGTTCGGTGGTGGGCATGGCGACCGTGGAGCGTTGCAACGCCCTGATCGACGATGCCGTGGCACAAGGCGCCACCATCGTCTGCGGCGGCAAGGCCGACAGCACGCTGATGCCTGCCACCTTGCTGGACGGCGTGACGCCAGCGATGCGCATCTACCACGAAGAGAGTTTTGGCCCGGTCAAGGGCATCGTGCGCGTGAACGGCGAAGACGAGGCCATTGCCTGCGCCAACGACAACGCGTTCGGCCTGTCATCGGCTGTGTTCACCCGCGACACCGCACGCGGCTGGCGCGTGGCGGCCCGCATCGAGGCGGGCATCTGCCACATCAACGGCCCCACCGTGCACGATGAGGCACAAATGCCGTTTGGGGGCGTCAAGGATTCGGGCTACGGCCATTTTGGCGGGCGCCAGGGTATCGATGCCTTCACCGACACCCGCTGGATCACCATGCAAACCACCGAGCGCCAGTACCCGTTCTAAACCCGATGGCCAGAACGGGCCGTAGCTGGCAAGGCGTCTTAGGCTGCAGCGGGGTAAAACAGCTTGCGCGCCGTCGCGCCCTGCACTGCCTGGGCAATCGCGCCAATGTGGTCGGGCGTGGTGCCGCAGCAGCCGCCCACGATGTTGACCAGGCCTTCGTCGGCAAACTCATGCACCAGGCGGCTGGTGATGTCGGGCGTCTCGTCAAAGCCGGTATCGCTCATCGGGTTGGGCAGGCCGGCATTGGGGTAGCAGCTGATGAAGGTGTCCGGCGCGGCCTTGGCCAGCTCTTGCACATAGGGGCGCATCAAGGTGGCACCCAGCGCGCAGTTCAGCCCGATCGACAGCGGGTTGGCATGGCGCACGCTGTGCCAGAAAGCCGTCACCGTCTGGCCCGACAGAATGCGGCCCGAGGCATCGGTGACGGTGCCGCTGATCATGATCGGCAGCACCTCGCCGGTCTGCTCAAAAGCCTCATCGACCGCAAACAGCGCGGCCTTGGCGTTCAGCGTGTCAAAAATCGTCTCGACCAGGATCACATCGGCGCCGCCTTCGATCAAGGCCAAGGTCTGCTCCAGGTAGGCCTGGCGCAGCGCCTCAAACGTCACATTGCGCGCGCCCGGGTCGTTCACATCGGGGCTGATGGAGGCGGTCTTGGGCGTGGGGCCCAAGGCGCCGGCCACATAGCGTTTGTGCTCGGGCGTGCTGTACTTGTCGCAGGCCGCACGCGCCAGCTGGGCGCTCTTGAGGTTCATCTCATAGGCCAGGTCGGCCATGTGGTAGTCCTCCTGGGCAATCGTGGTCGCGCCAAAGGTATTGGTCTCGATCAGATCGGCGCCAGCGGCCAGGTATTTCTCGTGGATGTCGCGGATCACATCGGGGCGGGTGAGCGACAGCAGCTCGTTGTTGCCCTTGACGTCGTAGCCAAAGTCCTTGAAACGCTCGCCCACGCTGCCCGGGCCACTGTAGCCTTCGCCCCGGTACTGGGCCTCGCCCAGCTTGAAGCGTTGGATCATGGTGCCCATCGCGCCGTCGAGGATGACGAGGCGCTTGGCCAGGGTGGCGGGCAGTTCTTGGGCTCGGGTGTAGCGGGGCAGTGACATGGCGGCCATTGTAGGGCGGCGCCCACCGGCGCGTGGCGGCCAGGCGTTATTTGCCATACCGGCGCTGGTTGTATCGCGCCGGGGTGGCCGCCGTGCACCTGCGCCACAAAACAGCCCGTTACCGCCCCACAAACCCCGCGCTGCCGTTGCAGCGCCCCAAAACGCGCACAATAGCGCTTTGCGCCTGCGCCCCGGCTCCGTGTCAGGGCGGCCCTTCTGGCCTGTTGACGATACCCCGCTTGCGCGGCCCTTTCAGGGGGCTGGCACAGCTGCCTTCTCTAGCAATTTGTGACTTCCCTCGCCCACACCGTTTTGCAGGATGCCTTTGGCTATGCGCATTTTCGCGGCTCGCAGCAAGCCATTGTTGACCATGTGATTGGCGGCGGCGATGCGCTGGTGCTGATGCCCACCGGCGGCGGCAAAAGCCTGTGCTACCAGATCCCGGCCATCGTGCGCCAGCAGCAGGGCCACGGCACCACCATCGTCATCTCGCCCCTCATCGCGCTGATGCACGACCAGGTCAGCGCCATGCACGAGATCGGTGTCGAGGCCGCCTTCCTCAACTCCACCCTCGACTACGACCAGACCCGCGATGTGGAGCTGCAGCTGCTGTCGGGCGGCATCACCTTGCTGTATGTGGCGCCCGAGCGGCTCAACACGCCGCGTTTTCTGGGCCTGCTCGATGAGCTGCATGCGATGGGCAAGCTGGCCTTGTTCGCCATCGACGAGGCGCATTGCGTCAGCCAGTGGGGGCACGACTTTCGGCCTGAGTACCGCGAGCTGACCGTGTTGCACCAGCGCTATGCCGGTGTGCCGCGCATTGCGCTCACCGCCACGGCCGATGCGCTGACCCGCGCCGACATCGTCGAGCGCATGCAGCTCGAATCGGCGCGCGTCTTCATCAGCAGCTTTGACCGCGCCAACATCCGCTACACCATCGTCGAGAAAAAAGACGCCACCGCCCAGCTGCTGCGCTTTATCGAGCGCGAACACGATGGCGACGCGGGCGTGGTCTACTGCCTCTCGCGCAAGAAGGTGGAAGAGGTCGCGCAATCGCTGTGCGATGCCGGCATCAACGCCCTGCCCTACCATGCCGGCCTGGGCGCCGAGCTGCGCCAGCAGAACCAGAGCCGCTTTCTGCGCGAAGAAGGCATTGTGATGGTCGCCACCATCGCATTCGGCATGGGCATCAACAAGCCCGATGTGCGCTTTGTCGCCCATGTGGACATGCCCAAGAACATCGAGAGCTACTACCAGGAAACCGGCCGGGGCGGGCGCGACGGCCTGCCCGCCGATGCCTGGATGGCCTATGGCTACCGCGACGTAGTCAGCCAGCGCAGCATGATCGACGAAAGCCCGGCGGGCGACGCCTTCAAGCAGGTGATGCGCGGCAAGCTCGATGCGCTGCTGGGCCTGGCCGAGGCCACCGACTGCCGGCGTGTGCGCCTGCTGGCGTATTTTGACGAGGTCTACGGCCAGGGCGGTGACTACGACTCGGCCCACCCCGAGGCCTCCGTCGCATCCGCCGAGAAGGCGCCACGCTACCGCTGCGGCAACTGCGACAACTGCCTGAGCCCACCCAAGACCTGGGACGGCACCGATGCCGCGCGCAAGCTGCTGTCCACCATCTACCGCGCCCATTCGGCCAGCCAGATCACCTTTGGCGCCAGCCATATCCTCGACATCGTGCGCGGCAAGGAAACCGACAAGGTGCGCCAGTTTGGTCACCAACAGCTGAGCACCTTTGGCCTGTGCCAGGACTACACCGAGCCCCAGCTGCGCGGCGTGTTGCGCCAGCTGCTGGCCATTGGCGCCCTGGCCACCCACAAGGTGCAGACCGAGGCCGGCTACAGCTTCGAGACCCTCACCCTGTGCGACGGCTCACGCGCCGTGCTGCGCGGCGAGCAAACCGTGGAGCTGCGCGAAAGCACTGCCGAGCGCAGCCCCAGCAAGCGCCAGCGCAGCACCAAACCCGCCGTCGCCGCGCAAAACCTGGGCCCCGACGAGCAGGTCCGCTTCATCAACCTCAAGGCCTGGCGCACCGAAGTGGCCAAGGAACACAACGTGCCCGCCTACGTGGTCTTCGCCGACGCGACCTTGGCGGCCATCGCCCAGCGCAACCCGCAGAGCCTGGATGAGCTGCAGGGCGTGAGCGGGATTGGGGTGAAGAAGCTGGAGGCTTATGGGGAGGCGGTGTTGCGGGTGTGTAGCGCCCACTAGTCCCACATATTGTTGTTGCAATGCAAACAAAGTAGAACGGGTGCTTCTATTTTGTAAAGCTATGATCTAATGCCGTTTTGATTGTTGAAAACTATTAACGGAAGGATGGACATATGCTGAAAAAATGGATTGCAATCGGCGCTCTGCTGGGCAGCAGCATGGCCCAGGCTTACATGCCCCAGTCGGGCACCTGGGTGGTTACCAGCGAACTCAATGGCAAGCCCGGTCGCGGCTTGGCTATTGATGTGCAGGGCCAGACGCTGGTCATGCAGATGTATGCCTACGACGCCTCCGGCAACGCCACCTTCTATCTGACGTCCGGTGCTTACAAGAACAACCAGTATTCCGGCACCTTGAACAAGTACCGTGGCGGCCGCTACCTGGGCAGCAGCGAACGCATTGGGCAGGAGAACGGCAACGATGGTGTCGTGTCGATGCGTTTCGAATCCGGCACCAAGGGCTACATCAGGTTCCCCGGCGAAGCAGAAAAGGAGATCTCCCGCTTCAGCTTCGGCTATGACAAGAGCCCGCAAAGCCTGTATGGCATGTGGTTGTTCACCCCGTTGGGGACCAGCACTCCCCGGTCGGATGTGGTCAAACTGCAAAAGCTGGTCGCGGGAAGCGGGTATGGCACCGGCTTTGTGACGACGGCAGACAATCGTTTCGCTTGCGAAAATGTGACCAGCGGCCCGAATGCAGGCTTGGTGGTCTGCATCAAGTTCAACATTGCCGATCGCGTGGAACAGGTCTACTACTTCGACTACAAGGTCAATGATGGCGAAGGCTATACAGGCACCTCGGCAGCTACCGCCACCAACCTGCTGATTGTTCGCCGCCTGACCACCAGCACTGATGACGGTACCGGAATCACGTTCAAGAGCGACGAAAGCGCCCCACCCGCCGATCTCGATGCGCTGCGCCAGGCTTTTGAAGCTGTTGTGGCAGAGCCTATCGAGCAATAAGCCCTCACGGCACCGCTCTCCAAGAAGCCAGCAGCCACCCAGGCTTGGGTGCTGCTGGCTTTTCTGCTGGTGAGCAAAACGCTCATCCATCGCGTACGGTGGACCCGACTCCGCAAGCCCAGCGCTACACTCAGCCACCATGCCAGCCTCTCAGCCCAGCCGCCTGTCCATCCGCGCTCTACAAAGCCCCATCAGCGGGCCCTGCTCGCTGGAGTTGGGCGCAGGCGAATGCATCGCCGTCATGGGGGCATCGGGGGCGGGTAAATCGGTGTTGTTGCGGCTGATTGCCGACCTGGATCCGGGCAGTGGCGAGGTGCTGCTCAACGGCCAGCCGCGCAGCACCTTCAGTGGGCCTGCGTGGCGCCAGCAGGTGATATACCTGGCAGCGGAGCCGGCCTGGTGGGGGCCATCGGTGATGGAGCATTTCCCGCAGGGTTCGCAATCGGCGCTGCTGGAGATGGCCAGCGAACTGGGGCTGCGCCAGGGATTCATCGGTATTCCGCTGGCCCAGTTGTCGACCGGGGAGCGCCAGCGCCTGGCCTTGCTGCGCGGACTGCTGCGCCAGCCCCAGGTGCTGCTGCTCGATGAGCCCACGGCTGCGCTCGATGACACGTCGGTCGCTGCGGTGGAGCAATTGCTGCAGCGCTGCCAGCAGCAGGGCTTGAGCCTGCTGTGGGTAACCCATTCGCAGGCCCAGGCGGCCCGCGTCGGCCAGCGCTGCCTGCAACTGGTAGACCACCAACTGCTGCCAATGGAGGCTGCGCAATGAACCCGGCCATCCATCTGCAGCCCAGCGATCTGCTGGTGGGCGCGGCGCTGGTGCTGGCCGCTGCTGCTGCATCCTGGGCCATGCGCCTGCAGCTGCAGCGCCAGGTGCTGTGGGCATCGCTGCGCATGGGGGTGCAGCTGCTGCTGGTGGGCTATGTGCTGCGGCTGGTGTTCCAGCAGGCGCACCCGGGCACCACCTTGGTCGTGGTGCTGGTGATGGTGGCCGCTGCCGCGCGCGAAGTCGCGGTGCGGCCGCACCAGCGCCTGTCCGGCGGGGGCAACTACCGCATTGCGGGCCTGGTGGTCGCGCTGTCGAGTCTGTCGACCGTAGTGCTGGCGCTGATGACCGCCGTGCGGCCCGACCCCTGGTTTGATGCGCGCTATGCGATTCCGTTGATGGGCATTGTGCTGGGCAGCGTGCTCAATGCCGCCAGCCTGGGGCTGGACAGTTTCTTTGACGGCGTACGCACCGGCCGCGCCGCCATTGAGGCCCAGCTGGCGCTGGGTGTTTCCTTGCGCCGGGCGATGGCGCCGCACACCCGTGCGGCCATCCGCCGGGGGCTGATCCCCATCATCAACCAGATGTCGGCCGCCGGGCTGATCACTCTGCCGGGCATCATGACCGGCCAGATCCTGGGCGGCATGGACCCGCTGGAAGCCGCCAAATACCAGATTCTGCTATTGCTGCTGCTGACCTTTGCCGGCGCGCTGGCCGCTGCCGGCAGCGTGCTGCTGGCCGCCCGGGCGCTGGGTGATGAGCGCCAGCGCCTGCGGCTGGACCGGCTGAACGCCACACGCTGACCGGCTTTTGCGTTGCTGCTGCGCCGTTCCTAGAATGGAGGAACACATCTGGGAGAGCAGCCATGGCAGAGCGCAACAAGGACAACCTGGTGGATGAGCTGGTCGGCTACGACCCGCTGGGCAGCGATCCGGCCTTGCAGGCCGCGCTGGCGCGTGCGCAGGCCCACCCCTGGCTGCCGGGCTTGCAGCAGCATGCGCGCACCGTGGGCAGCGCGGCGTTTGCTCAGTTAGCCGACCAGGCCAACCGCCACCCGCCGCAGTTGCAGCCCTGGGATGCACGGGGCCGGCGCATCGACCAGGTGGAGTTCCATCCCGCATGGCACCAGGTGCTGGCCCATTACCGCGCGCAGCAGCTGATCGACATGCCGTTTGCCGGCGCACCCGCTGCCGATGCACCGGCCCATGCACCGCCCCCTGCAACCAGCGGCCGCTGGACGGCCTGGGCCGCCGGCTTTTACCTGCATGGCCAGGCGGAGGCGGGCAGCCTCTGCCCCGCAACGATGACGACGGCAGCCATCCCGGTGCTGCGCAAGGAGCCCGCGTTGTGGGCACAGATCGCGCGCGGCATCAGCAGCGCCGAGCATGACGCGCGTGATGCACCGGTGGCAGACAAAACAGCTTTGTGGGTGGGCATGGGTATGACCGAAAAGCAAGGCGGATCGGATGTGCGCAACAACACCACCGTGGCCTACCCGCCGGATGCCGCAGGCGGTGGGCGCGGCGCCGCCTACCGGCTTCAGGGCCATAAATGGTTTTACTCGGTGCCGACGGCCGATGCGCACCTGGTGGTGGCACGCATGGCCAGCAGCGCGCACGACACCCATGCGCTGCAGGCACCGCTGGCCTGCTTCTGGGTGCCGCGCTGGCGGCCCGATGGCAGGCGCAACAGCGTGCTGGTGCAGCGCCTCAAGGACAAGGTGGGCAACCGCAGCAATGCCAGCAGCGAGGTGCTGTTTGACGACGCCTATGGCGTACTCGTAGGTGAGGAAGGCCGGGGCATTGCCACCATCATGGAGATGGCCACCATCACGCGGCTGTGCTGCGTGCTGGGCAGCAGCGCGCTGCTGCGCCAGGCCACCGTGCAGGCCCTGTGGTCTGCCAGGCACCGCCAGGCCTTTGGTGCGGCCTTGGCGGCGCAGCCGCTGATGCAATCGGTGCTGGCCGATCTGGCGCTGGAGAGCGAAGCGGCGCTGCTGCTGGCCATGCGGCTGGCACAGGCCTTTGAAGACAGCAGCGCCCCAGGCCAGACCACGGCGCTGGCCTGGCAGCGCATCATGACACCGGCGGCCAAGTTCTGGGTCTGCAAACGTGCCATTGCCTGCAGCGCCGAGGCGATGGAAGTGCTGGGCGGCAATGGCTATACCGAGAGCTCGGCGCTCGCCCGTATTTACCGCGAAGCACCGGTCAATTCGATCTGGGAGGGCTCGGGCAATGTGATGTGCCTGGATGTGCTCAAGGCGCTGCAGCGCGAGCCCGCGTTGCGTGATGCACTGTGGCAGGACCTGCAGCGCATGGCAGCGGATGACCTGGCGATGGCGCAAGCGCTGCAGCGCCTGCACACCCAGTGGCAGGCGATGGCGCAGGATGCCTGGGCACAGCAGGCGCAGGCGCGCCAATGGGTGCAGCAGCTGGTGCTGGTGGCGCAGGCGGGCCTGATGCGGCAGCACGCCGCGCCCGCGCATGCCGATGCCTTTGTGGCCAGCCGCCTGGGGCCGCATGCCCACCTGGGCGTGATGGGTGCTTTTCCCCTTGCCAAGGCCCAAATCAGCGCTATCCTCGGCGCCAGTCTGCAGTTGCAACATTGACCGGAAAGTAGCCATGGCCGTCAGCGTGTTTGATTTGTTCAAGATCGGTATCGGGCCCAGCAGCTCGCACACCGTCGGCCCGATGCGCGCCGCGCACGCCTTTGTGCAGCGCCTGCAGCGCCAGGGGGCGCTGGCACAGGTGGCCCGCCTGCGCTGCCAGCTGTTTGGCTCGCTGGGCGCTACCGGTATCGGCCACGCCAGCGACCGCGCCGTGATCCTCGGTCTGGCCGGCCATGCACCCGATACGGTCGATGTGAACGCCGTCGATGCCATCATTGCCCAGGTCAACAACAGCCAGCAGCTGCTGCTCAACGGTGAGCAGCGCATCGTGTTCGACCCCGCCACCGACCTGCTCCTGATTGGCGCGGTGAGCCTGCCTTTCCACCCCAACGGCATGCGCTTTGAGGCCTGGGATGCCCAGCATGAACTGGTTGATGCGCAAGCCTACTACTCGGTGGGCGGCGGCTTTATCGTCAGCGAAGAAGCGGCCCACGATGCCGAGCGCCAGCAAGCGATTGCACCCGATACCGATGTGCTGCCCCTGCCCTTTCACAGCGCCGCGCAGCTGCTGCAACTGGCGCATGACCACCAGCAGCCCATTGCGCAGATCATGCGCACCAATGAGCGCCACTGGCGCAGCGATGCCGACATCGACAGCGGCCTGCGCAAGATCTGGCAGGCGATGCAGGACTGCGTGCAACGCGGCTGCAGCACGCAAGGCCGCCTGCCTGGTGGACTGAACGTGAAGCGCCGCGCCGCAGGCTTTTACGAAGGCCTGACCCAGCATGCCAACACCGATCCGCTGGAGGTGATTGACTGGGTGAACCTGTTTGCGCTGGCGGTGAATGAAGAAAACGCTGCCGGTGGCCGCGTGGTGACCGCACCCACCAATGGCGCCGCCGGCATCGTGCCGGCCGTGCTGCACTATTACTGGCGCTTTGTACCCGGCGCCACCGAGGCCGGGGTGGTGGACTTTTTGCTGACCGCCGGCGCGATCGGCATTCTGTACAAGGAGAACGCCTCGATCTCCGGCGCCGAAGTGGGTTGCCAGGGCGAAGTGGGTGTGGCCTGCTCGATGGCGGCCGCCGGCCTGTGCGCCGTGCTGGGCGGCACCCCCGCGCAGGTGGAGAACGCCGCCGAGATCGGCATGGAGCACCACCTGGGCCTCACCTGCGATCCGGTCGCCGGCCTGGTGCAGGTGCCCTGCATCGAGCGCAATGCACTGGCCGCCGTCAAGGCCATCAATGCAGCGCGCATGGCGCTGCGCGGCGACGGCTCGCACATCGTCAGCCTGGACAAGGTGATTGCGACGATGCGCGCCACCGGCGCCGACATGATGAGCAAGTACAAGGAAACCTCGCTGGGCGGCCTGGCGGTGCACATCGTCGAGTGCTGAGGGCGCTGGACCCAAGCCCAACCTGGGTGACAGGCGGGGCAGCTTGCGGCGGCCAGAGGGTCCCTGGGTTAAAACGCAAGGCCTACAATCGCGCCATGGCTATGCATTTTGACTTGGTGGATCTGCGCCTGATGGTGCATGTGGCAGACGCGAACAGCATGACGCGGGGGGCCGAGCTGTCGTTCATCTCGCTGCCGGCGGCCAGCACCCGCATCAAGAACCTCGAAGAGAGCATGGGTGTCAAGCTGCTGTACCGCACCAGCCAGGGCGTCACCTTGACCTTGCCGGGCCAGGCCTTTGTGCAGCATGCCCGCACGGTGCTGGGCCAGATCGAGCACCTGCGCGGCGACATGCAGGAGTACGCACGCGGCATCAAGGGCCATGTGCGGGTGTTTGCCAACACCACGGCGCTGGGCGAGTTTCTGCCTCCGGTGCTGCGCGCCTATCTGCGCAAGCACCCGGATGTGGACATCGACCTGCGCGAGCGCCTGTCCAACGACATCATCCGTGCCGTCGGCGAAGGCCAGACCGATATCGGCATCGTCGCCGGCCAGGTGCGCACCGAAAGCCTGGTCGCAATGCCCTACCGCAGCGACCGCCTGGTGCTCGTCGTCTATGCCGACCATGCGCTCGCCCGCCGCAAGTCCGTGGCCTTTGGCGATACCTTGGAATACGACTACATCGGCCTGCACGAATCCAGCGCCATCCATGCGTTCCTGCGCCAGCACAGTGACCTGCTGCACCGCCCGATCAAGCAACGCATCCAGGTGGGCAATTTTGAAGCGGCCTGCCGCATGATCGAGGCGGGCGTAGGCATCGGCATCCTGCCCGAATCCGCTGCCCGCCGCCATGCGCGCAGCATGGACATCCGCATCATCAGCATCTCGGACGAATGGTCCAACCGCGAGATGCAGATCGTCGTGCGCAACCTCGAATCCCTGCCCTCCTTCGCCCGCGAGCTGGTGGAGCTGCTGGTCGAAGACGGCGCCAGCGGCGACGACGGCCTGGGTGAGGCGGACGGCGATGGCGAGCAGGTGCCAACGAGCAATTGAGCGGATCGTAGGCCTGAGAACCTGTACAGAAGGCCCGCCGCTGCATCAAAAGCTGCCACAAAGCTCACCCCAGCGCCCCGCCTCAACCGACGCGTCATGCAGGCGGTAGGCAGCCGGCTTGCGCAGCGCTATGCTGTGGCATCCCTGTTGTTGAGCCTGGACACCCCATGACTGCTATCTGGAAAAAGCCCATCTCGCTGGACGCGTTGCGTGACAAAGCGCGCCATACGGCGATTGAACACCTGGGCATCGAATACCTGGAAATTGGCGATGACTACCTGGTGGGCCGTGTGCCGGTGGACCACCGCACGCACCAGCCCTTTGGCCTGCTGCATGGCGGCATCAGCGTGGTGCTGGCAGAGACCCTGGGCTCCGTCGGTGCGCTGTTCTCTTCGCCGGCAGGCTGGCACTGTGTCGGCCTCGATATCAATGCCAACCATATCCGGGGCGTGAAGAGCGGCTGGGTCACCGGCACGGCCAAGCCGGTGCATATCGGCCGCATGACCCAGGTCTGGCAGATCGAGATGGTCAACGACGAGGGCAAACTGACTTGCGTGTCGCGCATCACGATGGCGGTGCTCGAAAACGCGGACTGATTCAGTCGCCGTAGGCCACGCGCGCCAATGCCTTGGCCAGCTCCCAGGCCGGGTCGATCAGCGGCAGGCCTTGCACGCTGTCGGCCCCGGGCAGGGCCAGCGGTATTTCGGTGCAGCCCATGATCAGGGGCACATCGCCATGGCGGGCGCGCATGGCCTGGGCCACAGCTGCAAAATCGGCGCGCGCCTGGTCCATGCGGTCCGCCTTCACACCCTGGTAGATGCCGCGCATCAGCTGCTCGCGCTCGGCCTCTTGCGGCAGGTGTACGGTGATGCCGCAGGCGGCCAGCGCCTGGTCATACAGGCCAATGCGGTAGGTGCCTTGCGTGGCCAGCAGCATGCAGGACGGCTGGCCTTGCTGCTGCAGCCCCTCGGCCACGACGCGCGCGATATGCAGCAGCTGCAGCTGCGGGTAGGCCTGCTGCAGGCGCCCATGCCAGGCATGGGCGGTATTGCAGGCCACGGCCACCGCCTGGGCACCGACGGACTGGAGCTTGTCCAGGCCCTGGCACATCATCGCGAAGGGGTCTTCTGCGGTCTCGGGCGCCAACAGCGCTGCGCTGCGGTCCGGTATGGGCAACTGGGCCAGCCAGTGCTCGGGGTAGCCCTGGTCGGTAACGGGTGCGCCGCTTGCGCGCACATGGTCTGCGCAGGCCTGTACAAACAGGCGCACAAAATCAGCGCCTGCTGCCGGGCCCATGCCGCCCAGAATGCCTACGGTGTGAAGCTTCATGCCGAACTCCAGAGAAAATGAAAAATGGCCCGTTGCCGGGCCATTGCAGTGCGTGCCTTGCACGACACGGGATTGTCCATCAGATCGCAGGCTTGTCGCTTTGCGCGGTCAGATTGTCCTGCAGTTCCTTGTTCATTGGCAGGCCCAGCGCCTGGTTCTTCGGAGGGATGGGCTGCAGGAACCACTTGTCGTACAGCTTGGTGAACTCGCCCGACTTCATCATGCCGCCGATGACGCCATCGACGATCTTCTTGAACGGTGCATCGCCCTTGGGCAGCATGCAGGCATAGGGCTCGACTTGCAGTGCGTCGGCCACCACTTCGTAGGCCGCCGGGTCCTTGGAGTTGGCCTTGAGGCCGAACAGCAGGATGTCGTCCATCGCAAAGCCGGCTGCGCGGTCGTTTTCCATCAGCAGGAAGCCGTCAGCATGATCCTTGGCCAGGGTAATGTTGATGTCCAGCTTCTGGTCGGCGCTGTACTTGCGCACCACAGGCAGGTTGGTGGTGCCGGTGGTGATCGCCAGGGTCTTGCCCTTCAGATCAGCCCAGTTCTTGATGCCCGCGCTCTTCTTTACCGCCACGCGGGTGCCGGTGTAGAAGTAGTTGATCGCGAAATCCACGTCCTTGTTGCGGGCGCTGTTGTTGGTGGTGGAGCCGCATTCGAGCACCACGGTGCCGTTCTGGATCAGCGGAATGCGGTTGGCCGAGGTGACGGGTTGCCATTTGACCTTCAGGTCGGGCTTGCCGATTTCCTTGCGCACGGCGTCTGCCACGGCGTTGGAGATGTCCACCGAGAAGCCGATGGCGTTCTGGCCACCGGAGAGGTAGCTGAACGGCACCGAGGATTCACGGTAGGCGAACGTGATTTCGCCCGAATCCTTGGCCTTGGCCAGCACATCGGCAAAGGCCGAGGGCAGGCAGGCGATGGCGGCAGCAGCACAGACCAGCGACTTAACAAACTTCATCGGGAACCTCCTTGAATCAAACAATAGGAACAGTGTAGAAACCAGCACTTTGTTTCAACAATGCCTTTTTGGGACAGGCCCATAACGCTTGGTTATGGTGCATGGCATACCGCACAGAGGCGGAACCGCTGTACCTATAAGCAAATGGCATGCCTGTTGCCCATTTTGCTATGCGACAGGCGGATTTCAAGCGCCTATATTTAAGGGTTTTCAGGGGGTGTTCCATGCAGGTTTGCATTCTGGGTGCGGGGATTGTGGGTTTGGCTGCCGCCTATGAGCTGACCCAGGCCGGGCACCAGGTGACGGTGGTTGACAAGGCCTCCCATGCGGGCAGTGGCACCAGCAAGGGCAATGGTGCGCAGCTGAGCTACAGCTATGTGCAGCCGCTGGCCGACCCTGCGATCTGGAAGCAGCTGCCCAAGCTGCTGTTCAGCAGCGATTCGCCGCTCAAGTTCCGCCTGCAGGCCGATCCCCAGCAGTGGAAATGGGGCCTGGCCTTTCTGGGCGCCTGCAATGCCGACCGCTCCGCCGCCAGCACCCGCGCCTTGCTGCAACTGGCTGCCGTCAGCCGCCAGCGTTTTGAGGCCATGCAGACCCAGGTCGGGGGCGACTGGGACTACAGCACCACCGGCAAGCTGGTGCTCTACCCCAGTGATGCAGCCGTGCAATCGGCGCGCCACCAGGTCGATGTGCAAAGCCAGCTGGGCAGCGCGCCGCAGCGCATCGTCGGCCCCGACGAAGCGGTGGCGCTCGAGCCCGCGCTGGCCGCTTACCGCAGCCAGTTCGCCGGCGCCGTGCACACGCCCAGCGAGTGCGCCGCCGATTGCTACCAGGTCTGCCGCCAGCTCGAAGACTGGCTGCGCCAAAAGGGCGTGAAGTTCATCATGGACACCCCCATCGAGCGCCTGCGCCGCGAAGGGGGCAAGATCGTCGCGCTGCAGACCGCGCAGGGCGAGATCGAGGCCGACCACTTCATGGTCGCGCTGGGCGTGGACAGCGTGGCGCTGTGCAAGCCGCTGGGGGTGGATCTGCCGGTCTACCCGCTCAAGGGCTACAGCATCACGTTGGACGTGGCCGCAGCAGGCCGCAAGGCACCGGCGGTGAGCATTACCGACAGCGCCCGCAAGGTGGTGTTTGCGCGCATTGGCCAGCGCCTGCGCGTGGCCGGCATGGTGGAGCTGGTGGGCCACGACCTGCGCATTCCGCAGGACAAGATCCGCAGCCTCTGCGCGTCCACCGAAGCGGTGTTTCCCGGTTGCAGCGATTACGTCAACGTCCAGCCCTGGGCCGGCCTGCGCCCTGCCACGCCGACGGCCGTGCCGATTGCCAAGTCGGCCGGTGCCAGCAACCTCTGGATCAACACCGGCCATGGCGCGCTGGGCTTTACGTTGGCGTTTGGCACCGCTGCACAGCTGGCCTACGACATCGGCCAGACCGCCTAAGCCGCAAATCCGCCTACAGCTGCGCCGCAAGCACCTTCTGCATCTCGCGCGTGATGGCCTTGACCAGCAAGGACTGCGGCTGCGAGACCGCGCGGATCGCATTGACCGGCACCTGCAGGCCCGGCGCCAAAGGCAGCACATCGACCTTGCTGTGGTCCGCGGACAAGGCGGTGCAGCCATCGACCATCGCGACGCCCAAACCATGGTGGGCCATCGCCAGCGCCGTGTGGTAGGTCTGCACCGTCACAAAGTGGTCCAGCCCGGCGCTCGATTCGCGGGCCAGCTGGCTCAGCAGCATGCCGACGGGGTCCTGCGCATCCAGGCTGATGGTGGGCACGCCGGTCAGGTCCTCGAGCGAGAGGCTGCCCGCGCGCAGCTTGAAGGGCGGCAGCATGCCCTTGGGCACCACGCAGACCATGGGCACGCGCGCCAGGCTCTCCTGCTGCAGGCTGGCCTGCTGCACATTGCTGAGCACAAAGCCGACATCGGCCTCCTGCATCATCAGCGCCGAGACGATCTGCGGCGAATGCAGCGACTGCAGGCTGACGCTGACATGCGGGTGCTTCTGCTTGAACTGCGCCAGCGCCCGGGGCAGTACCTCATGGCTCAGCGCCAGCACGCTGGCAATGCGCAGCTCATCGCCGTCGCGGCCCTTGCGCAGGCTGTCGGCCAGGCGCTGCACCTCTTCGAGCTGGGCAAACAGCTTTTCCATATGCGGCAGCAAGGCCAGCGCCTCGCTGGTCGGCGCCAAGCGGCCCTTGCTGCGCTGGAACAGCGCAAAGCCCAGCTGCAGCTCGGCATGCTGCAAGGTGCGGCTGACGGCCGGCTGCGAGATGTTGATGAGCCGCGCCGCAGCGCTGACGCTGCCGGTGTGCATCACGGCGTTGAAGACTTCGATATGGCGCAGGCGCATGGGTGGGGCCTCGCGGGTCAGCGGCCAGCGCCGATGTTGCTGCCGCCAGGGCCATCTTCTGCCTGCATGCGCGCCAGCCGCGCGCTCTTCCAGTACACATCGTCACCGCCATCGACACGGTTGAGCACACGGGCCAGCACAAACAGCAGGTCGGACAGCCGGTTGAGGTACTGGCGCGGCGCGGGGCGCATGGCCTCGCCCTGCTCCAGCGCCACCACCATGCGCTCGGCGCGGCGCGCCACGGTGCGGCAGACATGGGATTGCGCAGCAGCGCGCGTGCCTGCGGGCAGGATGAATTCGGCCAGGCGCGGCAGCTGCGCGTTGTAGTGCGCCAGTGCGGTATCGAGCTGCAGCAATGCATCGTCCTTGAGCAGTTCGTAGCCGGGCATGGACAGCTCCCCACCCAGGTTGAACAGCTGGTGCTGGATGTCGATCAGCAGCTCACGCACATCGGCGGGCAGGGGCTCGCACAGCAGCAGCCCGATGTGGGAGTTGAGCTCGTCGACATCGCCCATGGCCTGGGGGCGGCCGCTGGCTTTGGAGACACGGCTGTTGTCGCCCAGGCCGGTGCTGCCATCGTCACCGGTTCTGGTCGCAATTTGGGAGAGACGGTTGCCCATGGGTAATCCTTGTAAAGCGGCTGTGAATCTCCGCCTATTTTCTGTTACCGGCGCGGTAAATATGTAGCCGAGGCAACACTAAGCAAAAATGATAGCAAACAGCGCCGATTCCGGGTTCAATAGAGCCATGTCTGAATGACGAAAGGATCTACAGATGTCTGGCAAGTTTTTCGCCCACCCGTTTGACGCCCGCAGCGTGATGCTGTTTGCATCGATTGCGGTCACATCGGCGATGGCCAGTGCCCAACCTTTGAGCAGCAACCAGCAGCGCATCGGCCAGGCTGCCAGCGGCAGCCGCATTATCCAGGTCGAGCGCCAACTGGGCACCCATGACCCGCGCCGCCACCAGGCGCGCCAGCCGGTCAAAAAGTCTCTCTGACCAGCGTCCCCCGCTGGTTCTCCCGAACTCTCCCTCTCCCCGCTACGGCGGGGTTTTTTCATGGCCGGCTGCAGCGCAGCGGACAGCGCTGGAAGGCGGGCGGTGCTATTCTTGGCTTCCGCCCTGGAGAACCCCATGAACGCGCCCACCTCCCCCCACATCCTGGCTGCTGCGCAGCGCCCTATTCCCGATGCCTTCATGGCAGCGCTCAGTGCCCGTTTTGGCAGCCAGTGCGTGACCTCGCAGGCCGTGCGCGAGCAGCACGGCCGCGACGAAGGCTCGATCACCGCGCCGCCACCGGCCGCCGTGGTCTATGCCGAATCCACGCAGGACGTGCAGGATGCCGTGGCCCTGTGCCACCAGTACGAGGTGCCCGTCATTGCCTACGGCGCCGGCTCCTCGCTGGAAGGCCATCTGCTGGCCGTGCAAGGCGGCATCAGCATCGATGTGGGGCGCATGAACCGGGTGCTGTCGATCGACACCGAGGACCTGACCATCACCGTGCAGCCGGGCATCACCCGCAAGCAGCTCAACGAAGCGATCAAGGACACGGGCTTCTTCTTCCCGATCGACCCGGGCGCTGACGCCTCCATTGGCGGCATGGCATCGACCCGCGCCAGCGGCACCAATGCCGTGCGCTACGGCACCATGCGTGAGAACGTGCTGGCGCTGGAGGTGGTGACCGCCAACGGCCAGGTGATCCGCACCGGCAACCGCGCCAAGAAAAGCGCGGCCGGCTACGACCTGACACGGCTGATGGTGGGCAGCGAAGGCACCTTGGGCATCTTTACCGAGATCAGCCTGCGCATCTACCCGCTGCCCGAGGCGGTGAGCGCCGCCATCTGTTCGTTCCCGACCATTGAAGCGGCCGTGCGCACCGTCATCGAGACCATCCAGATGGGCATTCCGATTGCGCGCGTGGAGCTGATCGATGTGAATGCGGTGCGCATGGTCAATGCCTACAGCAAGCTCGATCTGCGCGAGGAACCGATGCTGCTGATGGAGTTCCATGGCTCGCCGACCGGCGTCAAGGAACAGGCCGAGATGGTGCAGGAGCTGGCCAGCGAACATGGCGGCAATGCCTTTGAATGGGCCGAGCGCCCGGAAGACCGCACGCGCCTCTTCACCGCCCGCCACAATGCCTACTTTGCAGCCGTCTCCAGCGTGCCGGGCTGCCGCTGCATCACCACCGATACCTGCGTGCCCATCAGCCGCCTGGCCGATGCGCTGCTGCAGTGCGTGACCGAGGCCGATGCCAGCGGCATCCCCTACTTTCTGGTCGGCCACGTGGGTGACGGCAACTTCCACTTCGGCTACCTGATCGACCCGGACAACGATGCCCAGCGCACCCAGGCCGAGCAGCTCAACCACCAGCTGGTGCAGCGCGCCATTGCGCTGGGGGGCACCTGCACCGGCGAGCACGGCATTGGCGTGCACAAGCAGGGCTTTTTGCTGGAAGAAGCCGGCGAAGGCGCCGTCGCGATGATGCGCGCCATCAAGCAGGCGCTGGACCCGAAGAACATCCTGAACCCGGGCAAGATCTTCCAGCTGGGCTGATCGCCACCATCCCCTTAGAACCTGTTCAAAGTCTCCTCGCGCCGCGACAGTGTCTTTGCGAGATGGGATGCGAGGCGCAACACCGCAGCAATAGCCGCGCTATTGCGAGGATTTGCAACGACGCAGACCGCTCGCAAAGCCACTGTCCCTACGGGTTGGAGTGAAATCGGGCGATTTCTGCGCGCTGGCCCTTGCTTGCACCCCGGTGCAAGCTGCGAACCAGCCCTTCGAACTCATCCCGATTGCACTCCAACGCGGCTGCGTAGAGACTTTGAACAGGTTCTTAGCCAAAGGCCCGCGCCACCAAGCGGTTGCGCGGGCCTTTTAACGCCTTCTGGCGGGTTTGCTGCTGCCACCTAGGGGTGGGCAGCGTCGTGCTTATGCAGGCACCACGGCAGCCTTCTGCTTGCGCGCGGCGACCCCGGCGCCGACAAAGCCGGCGGAGACCACGCTCAGCACCATGCCCACGGCCGCGCCAAAGAACACGCCGGCGTTCATCTGGTGGTCCAGCATGTAGCCAAACACCGGGGCAGCCAGGCAAAAGCCCAGGTCCAGGCCGGAGTACACGGTGCCGTAGACCCGGCCGGTGGCGCCCGGTGGCGCAGCGCGCTTGACCAGCATGTCCCGCGAAGGGCCGGCCAGGCCGGTGCCGATACCGGCCAGCGCCGCCACGCCCAAGGCCACATAGCCGGGCAGCCAGCCGGTGCCCACCAGCGCCAGCAAGATGCCGGAGAACAGCAGGCAGGCAGAGATGACTTTCTCCAGCCGCTCCACCCGGCCCACCAGAAAACCGCCCAGCACCATGCCGGCGGCGCCAAACAGCATATAGCCCGTCACCACATAGGCGGTGATGCTGGCAGGCAGCCCGTAGAGCTGCTGCAATGCGGGGCTGGAGAAGGACTGGATGGCGCTCATCGCGCAGGTGGTCCAGAAAAAGAAGGAGAAGCACAGCCAGACCGATGGCAGCTTCAGAAAGGCCATCGGGTGCTCCTGCGGGGCGGCGGCAGCACCGGCGGCCTTGGGCGCAGCGCCAGCCAGGCTGACGCGGTCATCGAGCGCATCGCGGTTGATGACC
The DNA here is from genome assembly GCF_022387135.1 of Comamonas sp. B21-038. Taxonomy (GTDB): domain Bacteria; phylum Pseudomonadota; class Gammaproteobacteria; order Burkholderiales; family Burkholderiaceae_C; genus Comamonas; species Comamonas sediminis. Next base: position 4,431,788 of record NZ_CP092462.1, on the reverse strand, counting down.
ATGATGGCCAGGATGATGGCCGCCAGCGCAGCGCCGCAGAGGCAGGCCATGCGCCAGGAGCCGGTGGCCGAGGTGATGCCGGCCATGAACACCGGTGCAGCCGCCCAACCCAGGTTGCCCGAGAGCCCATGCACCGAAAAGCCATGGCCCAGGCGCTGGGGCGAGAGGCGCTTGTTGAGGATGGTGAAATCCACCGGGTGGAAGGGCGCATTGCCCAGGCCGGCAAAAATGGCGGCCAGCATCAGCTGCGCATAGCTGTTGGCGGTGCCGGCAATGACACCGGCCACCGCAAAGCTGCTGAGCGCGGCAAACATGATGGGGCGGGCGCCAAAGCGGTCGACCACAAAGCCGGCCAGCGCCTGGCCCACGCCCGAGACGATGAAAAAGGCCGACACCAGCACGCTGAGCTCGGAGTAGCTGAAGCCGAAGTCCGCAATCAGCCAGGGAAACAGCGGCGGCAGCAGCAGGTGGAAGAAGTGCGAGGAGCCATGGGCCAGGCCCACCAGGCCGATGGTGCGCGAATCCTGCCGCAGGCTGCCCAAGGCGCTCGGGTCGGGTGCGCCGGGGTCCGGTGCGGCGGTCGATGTTGTTGTGCTGGTTGTCATGACAGCGATGTTAGCCAAAGCCCTGTCGGCATGTATGCGACAGAAGGACGATTACTATCGCCAATGTGCCAAGCTGCTGTGCCTGGCACGTTTGCCCTTGCCCACCGCGAACCGCCTTGCGCCCTGCCGCCATGACTTCTGCCGTGACTGCCGCCCCGCCCCCACCGGCACGCATTGCCGCCGGAGGCGACGCTGCCAGCGCCCGCCGTGCCTGGTTGTATGTGGACTCGCTCACCCCGCATCTGTTTGTGCCCACCGCCGAGCGGCCGGTGCGCGCCAAGTTGCGTGAGCTCAGCGGCGACACCCGGGTGCTGCCCCACCAGCATGCCTGGGCGCAGTTGGCCATCTCGGTCACCGGCACCGTGCACCTGCGCGTGCCGTCGGCCACCTTTGTGGTGCCGCCCCGGCGCGCGCTGTGGATTCCGCCTGGCGTCGAGCATGCGGTGACCCTGGTGGAGACGGCCGAGCTGCGCACCCTCTACATCTACCAGGCCGAGGGCCAGTGCGGCCCGGGCCCGGGCGACAGCGCCTCCAATCTGTGGCGGCGCTGCCGCGTGCTGGAAGTCTCGGAGCTGATGCGCGCCCTGGTCTGCGACCTGCCCACCGAACCGGATGGCGGGCCCGCGCCCAGCGCTGCGCAACTGGCCCGCGAAGGCCATGTGAGCGCGCTGCTGCTCGATGAGCTGCGCCAGGCCACCCAGCTCGATCTGCGGGTGGACATGCCGCGCGACAAGCGCCTGCACAGCCTGTGCCAGGCGGTGCTGGACGATCCGCTGGCGCATGACAGCCTGCAGGCCTTTGCGCACAACAGCGGCGCCAGCCCCCGCACCATTGCGCGCCTGTTCCGCCAGGAGCTGGGCTGCACCTACCTGCAGTGGCGCCAGCAGGTCATTCTGGCCAAGGCGGTGGAGCTGGGTGCCAGCGGCCTGGCCATTGGCCAGATTGCCGCCGAGCTGGGCTACACCCCCAGTGCCTTCAGTGCGATGGTGCAGCGCGCCTGCGGTCTGTCGCCGGTACGTTTTCTGGGAATGCAAACCCGCTAGGAATCTGTTCTCCCCCGTCTCGTCTCCAACCTCTGTCATTGCCCCACCATGCCCCTGCACAGCTACGAACCCCGCCAAGGCCACCGCCTGCCCCATGACCCGTTCAACGCCATCGTCGGCCCGCGCCCGATCGGCTGGATCTCCAGCATCAGCAGCAGCGGAGTGCTGAACCTGGCGCCCTACAGCTTCTTCAATGCCTTCAACTATGTGCCGCCCATCGTCGGCTTTGCCAGTGTGGGCCGCAAGGACAGCCTGAACAACATCGAGGCCACCGGCGAATTTGTGTGGAACCTGGCGAGCGAATCGCTGGCCGAGGCGATGAACCAGAGCTGCGCAGCCGTCGGCCCCGAGGTCAATGAGTTTGAATTGGCGGGCCTGGCCACCGAACCCTCGCACCTGGTGCGCCCACCGCGCGTGCAAGCCAGCCTGGTGACGATGGAATGCCGCTGCACCCAGATCGTGCAGCTGCAGACCGCGCAAGGCACGCAGGTGCCTACCTGGCTGGTGCTGGGCGAGGTGGTCAAGGTGCACATCGACGAGCAGCTGTTGCAGGACGGCATCTACCAGACGGCAGCGGGCAAGCCGCTGCTGCGCGGCGGCGGGCCGGGTGACTATTTCACGATCAGCGAGGCCGGCAAGTTCGTGATGCGCCGGCCCACCTGATGCGGCAGGCCGGCCTCAGTCGCAGCGCATGCCAGTTGCTGCCGCAAAGCTGCCCAGTGACCAGCCCTGACCGAGCAGAAACATGCGGGTGCTGAGCGGATCGAGCCGCTCGGGTGCAATGCGGTCGCCCAGGTACTGCATCTTCTTGTTGGTGATGTCGACATAGCCCAGGCGGTGGCTGGCCGAGAGCTTGTGCCACAGCGCATGCGCACCGGGCGACTGGCGCGCGCCGGTGACCAGGCACAGGCCTGCATCGAGCGCCCAGCGGTAAATGCAGGAGGCCAGGCCCTTGCGCTGGTAGGCGGGGTCAAAGCGGCTGTGCGGGCCGCGTATGTAGCGGTCGGCGCGCCTGTCCAGCTCGATCAGGCGGTTGAAGACGGTAAAGCCCGCAATGCGGTGCTCCAGCTGGTCTTCGACATAGACGTAGAACTCGCCATCGGCGCTGCGGTAGCGGATCGCGAAACGGGGGTCGGACAAAGGGATTTCGGGCAGGCCATGGAGCCTGTCACCGGGGGTGTGGATGCGATCGTGGATGGAGGCGCATTCGCCTTCGAGTTGATGGGGTGGAATCGGGCTCACATCGATGCGCAACTCCACCGGCCGGTACAGCCAGGATGCCCAGAAGGGCGGTATCGCGAGGTTCATCAAAAACTCCTGCAGTGGAAAACCCGGCAGGTTAGCCCCGCCACCATTTCGCACGCAAAGGGTGCGATATGCGGCTGCCTCCGACGCGCGCAAAAAAGCCCGCCTGGTTTCCCAGGCGGGCTGTCAAAGTGCAAGGCCTTACGGCTTATTGCACACCCAATGTCATCGACGAGGTGGCACGGTTGCCAATCGCCACCGCAGACGAGCGGTTGCCCGATACATTGATGCCGCTGGTGCTTGGCACACCCGAGGCGCTGTAGCTGCCGCTCACCACCGCACTCACGTTGCCGCTGTTGACCTGCGTGGAGGTCAGCACCGCACTGGCCATCTGCTGGCCGGGCAGCGCCGAGACGTTCACCACGTTGTCTGCGTTGTTGCCTACGGCTGTGGCGCTGGCGGTGTTGCCGCTCAGATTGAGGGAGCTGCCACGGGTGAAGGCATCGGCGTTCAGGCTTGCGGTGGCGACAACATTGCCGCTGTTGGTCTGCGCATTGAGCAGGCCCACGGCCGATCCGCTGTTGAGCGCCGTGCCTGCACCTACTTGCACGCTGTTGAGCGAGGTGTTGCCTGCAGCCACTGCCAGCGCCTGGTTGCCGGTGGTGGTGATGTTGCCATCGAGGCGGTTGGCCGCAGTGCCTTGCATCTGCAGGCTGGCGGTAGAAGCCACGGCACCGGAATTACCCTGCACATTGCCCAGCAAGACGGCCTGGTCGCTCGCAAGCGTGCCGGCTGTCACGGTCAGCTGGTTGTTGGCCACGTTGGCACGGGCCAGGCTGCTGGCCTGGTTGCCAGTGATGGTGGTGTTGCCGCTGGGATCGGTGACCACGCTGCGGCCACTGAGGATCTGCATCTCGGTGGTGGCCGTGGTGTCACCTGCCGACAACTGCAGGTTGCCCAACAGGTTGGGCTGGGTGCCGGCCGCACTCAAGGTGCTGGTGGCCTGGATGTCCAGCGCATTGGTTGCCTGGTTCTGGCTGGCATTGGCGCTGAACTGGTTGCCGCTCACCACCAGTTCATGGCCGCCTGCGCGCGTGGTGACAGGTGTCAGGTTGCTCGTACCCTCAACGCCCAGGTTGACCTTGGTCAGTGCGCTTGCATTGCCCGATTGCACGGCCTGCACATTGAACAGGTAGGCTGCCGAGTTGCCATCGATGCGGCTGCCAGAGAGCGCGACCTGGTTGTCCGCCTGGTTGATGATCGCGTCCGAGCCGCCCACATTACCGCTGACCGTGAGGCTGGAACCCGAGGCCGTATTGGCGCGCAGACCGATCAGCATGGGGACCGGATCGGGAGAAGGGCTCAGGCTGGTGAGCCCGGCGACCGTGGCGCTGACATCGCCTGAGCCATAGCCCTGCTGGTTGATGACCGCAGCGGCAGCGTCTGTCACGCCGTTGGTGGCATTGACACGGGCCAGGTTACTGGCCTTCTGGCTGGCAGCGTTGGCGTTGAACTGGTTGCCGCTGACCACCAAGGTGGCATTGCTGGCGCTGGTGGTAGTTGCGCCCACCAGGTTGGATCCGGTGCTAGCCTGGACCTCGCCCGTCGCATGGCCCTGCGTGTTGGTCACCAGCGCGGACGATTGCGTCACCGCATTATCGGCACCGAACTGGGCGTCGTTGGTGGCGGAGGCTGCCGTCGCTTCGGAACTGAGCTGGTTGCCGCTCACCGTCAGGCTGGTGCTAGACAGACTGGTGGAGCTGCTGCCGATGCGCGCAACGCTGGCACTGGCCGAAACGGCACCACCCATGTTCAGCTGGGTGTTGGACGTGGTGGCCTGGCTGTCAGCGATGTTGCTGGCGCCGGCACGGGTCTGGTTGCTGGCGCTGGAGCCCTGGGCCTGGGCCTGTACCAGATTGCCGCTGACGCTCAGGGTGTCATTGGTGCTGTCCAGGGTCTGCACGCCCAGCGATCCCACATTGGCACCAGCTGTGACAACGGGCGAGCTCAGGGTTTGGGAATTCGTAGTCTCCAACACCGCACCGCTGATGGAGCCTGCAGCCGCCACGGCCGTGCGGTTGCTGCCGCTATTGCCATCGGCTTGGGCGCTGACGCTGTTACCGGCGACGCTGTAGCTGTTGTTGGCCGAGCCAGGCTTCTGGTTGTCGATGCCCAGCGTGGTTGCCGAGCCTGAGGCGATGACAACACCGCTATTGGCCTGGGTCGCCGTGGTGCCCAAAACCGTATTGGGCACCTGCACCACGTCACCGGATGACGTGATCTGCAGGGTACTGGTCTGCTGGTTGCCGCCAGCGGAGGCTTGCACCTGGTTGCCGCTCACGCTCAGCGTGCTGTCCGTCATGGGCTGGTTGGGGGTGCCCTGAACCCGGATACCCAGCAAATTACCGACCGAGCTGATGCCGAAAACGTTGCCCTCGGCCACTTGGTCAACGCTGCTGCTGGCATCGGCCCCCACATTGACGCTGCTGCCCTGCACCTGGATACCTGCCTGGGTGGTATTGGCCTGCGCGCTGGCATCGATCTTGTTGCCCGAGACGCTCAGCCTCAGGTTGTCCATGGCATTGGCGGGGTTGGCACCACCGGTCTGGTTCAGGCGGATACCCACCTGGTTCAGCGTAGTGATGGCTGTCACCGCGCCGGTTGCCGCCTGGCCTTGGGTGACGGTAGCCGTCGCCGGGGTGTTCATGTCAACCGCCGTGCCGGTGATCTGCATGGTGCCCACTGCCGTGCTGCCGATCGCCGCGGCGCTGGCTTCGTTGTTACTCACGCTGGCGGTATCACCATCGTGGTTGCCGACCACATTGGCGGCATTGACGCCGACCGTGCCCGAGGTGATGCTGCTGACGGTGCTATTGACCTGCTGGGCAATGTCCACCGTTGGCTGCGCTGGTAGCTGGTTGTTGATGGTCAGGGCAGCAGCGGCACCGGTATCGAGCCGGTGCTGGTTGCCAATAGCCAGCGCATCCACGCCATTGCCATTCACCACACCGTTGCCGGGGAAGGTGGTGTACTGCGCATTGCTGTTGTTTTGTGCGTTAACGACCCCATTGCTGGTCTGGTTGGTTGTGGGCCCGGTCACCGGAAGGGTTCCGTTGCTCTGTGCCAGCGCCACGCCCGAGGTGGCGGCGATCAATGCGGCCGCAGCGGCCAGTGGAGCCAGGCGTGCCCGGCGAAGAGAGGTTGGGTGCTTGTGGGACATGACTGTCTCCTAGTCGTACAGGGAGGAACACTAGACGTGATTTGGGTGTTTTATGCTCTTAGTGCCCGTCTATAAAGCGCTATAAGCTATTGAATGAGTAGCTGCAGGAACGAAGCTGCTCAAGGCTTGATCTGCAGGCGGGCCAGCAGGCGGTAGCCGGCGCCGTAGCGGTGCACCGTGGTGTCGCCGGGCGCAGGCCGCCACTGCAGCTGCACCTGGCTGGGGGGAATGCCGTGCTGGGCCAGTTCGGCACGCAAGGACTGCAGGCGTTCGTCGGTCAGTGCATCGCGGCGAGCGGGGTTCTGGTCGTTCTCGTTCTCCCGCGCCAGCAGCGCCATCCGCACACCCTGGCCGGCGCGCAGGCGGGTCGCCACGGTCTCTGCGGCGGTGGCCGATTGCTGGGCAATGCGGGTGTTGTTCTCTTCAAAGACCACATCCAGCGAGGTCATCGCAGCAGCCGTCTTCTCGGGCATGGCCGGCGTGGCCGCAGCAGCAGGGGCCGCTGCAGGCGCAGGCGCAGCGGCAGCTGCCGCGGTGTCGGCAGGCATCGCTGCTGGGGGTACTGCGGCGGGCTCGCCAGCCGCCGTCTTGGCGCCGTCCATGCAAGGGCCTGCCGGGGTTTGCGTCACGGTGCTGATCAGCTCCAGCACGCCCTGCTCCAAGGTGGTGCGCACGCCCAGTTGCACGGGCTCCAGGTCCTTGCTGCCGGCGTTGATGTCGAACAGGTTGCTGCCGAAGAAGCGGAAGATGCCCGCACCGATCTCGCGGCCCACGATCTGCTTTTGCAGGCTGACGGCCCGCACCACGCGCAAGGTCTTGGTCTCGACGATGCGCAGGTCGGCCCCGACATTCATCGTGAAGACCCGGAAGCGCGGTCCGATCTGGTTGACCTGGGCTTCGATGCCGCCGGACTGGATGTTGTAGTTCACCTCGGTGAGGCCACCGATGATGTAGTAGTCGGAACGGAGGATGGAGCCGCCGTAGTACGGCAGCCAGGGCACCGCGCGCTGGCCCTTCTCATCGGCCAGCGCGTGCTGGTTGCCATCGCCCAGTTGGCGCCGGTCGGTATAGGCCAGCTCCAGCTCGGCCACGCGGGTGTCGAAGCGCTCGCGCACATCGATGGCACCGCCGAGCTTGCCGAGCGCCGAATAGACCATCAACGACCCGCCTTGGGTGACGACATTGCCATCGCCCTGCGAGTACTTGCCGGTGTAGTCCTTGATGTCACCGACGGCAATGGACAGCGGTGCGCGGCCACTGCGCTGCTCGACGATGCGGTGCGACAGGCAGGCAAAGCTGTTGTCCAACGGCGTGCCGTTGTGGCGCGGGCCGGGGCCCTGCATCACGGGCGCTTCGTCATCGGCCATGCGCACCTGTTGGTAGGTGGGCAGTGCGCAACCGCTCAGCAGCAGGGTGGCGGCCAGGGCCGACAGGGTCATCGTGCGGCGGGGCAGCGGGCTGATCGTGGGCAGGGGGGAAAGCTTCAATGCGTGCATGGGGTCCTCCGTCCGCGCTTAGTTGATGGCGCCACTGGCACCGAACTGGCAGGCCGAGCTGCCGCTCACGTTGGTGCTTTGGTTGCCGCTGTTGTTCTGCGCGACCTGCATGTCCTGCTGGCCATGGGCGTTTTCGCTGTTGATCGGCGCCATCGTCGTCGTCGATGGGCTGCCCTGCACGCCGCTGCTGATGGCGCCGGTGTTGCTCTGGTTGTTGTTGGCCACACCGCCCCGGCCCAGGTTGTCACTGCTTTGGCTGGCGCTGCCGGTGCTCGATGCGCTGTTGCCGGCCGATGCATTGGTCTGCGGCGATGCAACCTGGTTGGCCTGGTCGGCCGAGCTGCTGTTACCAGCGGCGGTGGGCTGGAAATTGCAGTTCACCTGGCGCTCGATATTGGTGATGTAGGTACTCTTGAAGGCATCGTAGTAGCCGCCCTTTTTCTTCTCGACCAGGTCGTTGGTGAGGGCCCGGTTGGCCCGGTCGGCGCTGGTCTGGAACTGCCAGGGCACGGATTCGCCGAGCCAGCCTTGTGCGTGGCTGGAAGCGGCCGCCGCCAGCAGGGCGGCGGCAAGGTAGATGGCGCTGTGTTTCATGTCGTCCTCACAGTTGGGTGTTGTGCTGTTCATGGGCAAAACAGATGGAGCGACGACAGGCATCCCATGGCGGCCAGCCATCGCATGGGAAGGATGTTCGGCTGACCGTAAGTAATTGTAAATAGACCAGATGTACTAGCTCAGGGGCTGAAAAATGACCTAAATCCGCGCCGGAACTCAGGCCGTATTTGGTATTTAATTCATTAAAATCATAAAGATGCAGGTTATCCATGCTGCCCCAGCTGCTGGCATCCCGGCTTCGGTCGAGGCACTAGTGCATTTGGACTATTGGTCGCTTTAGTAAATAGATGTAAGGTACGGCCCATGACGACCTGCCTCGCCGATGCCGCAAGAAGGAGACTGCGGATATGACACTTCCTCTCCCATCACTGATGCTGGTGGACGACCATCCCCTCTTCCGCCAGGGCCTGCGCATGATGCTGTCGAGCAGCAACATGCTGCAGGCCGACATCCATGAGGCCGGTTCGGTCACCGATGCCGTGGCGCAGGCGCACTGGGTCAACCTGGTGATGCTGGACATCAGCATGCCGGGCTGCGATGGCCTCGAAGGCATTGGCCAGATCCGCAAACGCTGGCCCGGTGCCTATGTGGTGATGCTCTCGGGCCATGACCACCCCGAGCTGATGCGCGATGCGGTGCGCCAGGGCGCCTCCGGCTTCATCTCCAAGGCGCTGGAGCCCGAGGCCATCTGCGCCCAGGTGCAGCACTGGCTGCTGCGCAGCCTGGGCATGGAGCAGAACATCCACAAGGCCAGCGGCCGCAGCCTGACGCCAGACGCCAAGCCGCATGCCGAAGTGCTGCCGCTGCGCCAGTACGAGGTGCTCAAGATGCTGGCCAAGGGCTTCAGCAACAAGGCTATTGCCAAGCATTTCGGTTTGAGCGAACACACGATCCGCAACCAGGTGGCCTCCATCCTCAAGCACCTGGGCGCCGATACCCGAACCCAGGCGGTGCTGGTGGCACAGCGCAACGGCATCCTGCCCGCCACGGCCATCAAATAAAGCTGCCGCTGTCGCCGCCCAAGCGCCAGCGCCATGCCACTTGCCGGCCCCTTGCCAGGCAGGTGTACAACCAGGAAGCCATGATGGACACAGGCCCCCAAGACAAGCCCCAGTGGATGCGCTGGGCGCTGGCCGTTTTGCTGCTCTGCTGCCTGGTGGGCCTCGCGCCCGCCAAGGCTGCGTCGGAGCGCCTGCGCATCGGCATACCGCTGGAGCCTTCCTCGTTCGATATCACCAGCACCTCGGCAGCCACCGCCAGCGAGATCGCCTATGCCAATGTGTTCGAGGGCCTGACGATCATCGACGGGCAAGGCCAGATCAAGCCGCGCCTGGCCCTGAGCTGGACGGTGAGCCCGGACGGCAAGCAGGTCGATGTGCTGCTGCGCCGCAACGTGCGTTACCACGATGGCACGCCCTTCAACGCCGCGACCGCCGCCTTCAGCCTGCAGCGGCTGCTGCAGATGAGGAACACCAATGCCTACCTCGAGTGGTTCGACAAGCTGGTGTCGGCCGAGGCCAGGGACGAGTACCTGCTGCGCATCCGCCTGAGCGAGCCCGACGCGCTGCTCAGCTATGCACTGGCGATGCCCGGTGCGGTGATGGTGCACCCCGATAGCGCAGCCAGCAATGCCAGCACGCCGGTGGGCACCGGCCCGTACCGGGTCGAGAAATGGACCAAGGGCAAGTCGATCACCTTGCTGCGCAATGAGCAGTGGTGGGACAGCCGCAAGCCGGCCATCCGCATGGCCGATTTCCTCTTCATGTCCAGCGCGGCCGAGACCGAAAACATGCTGGCCGAAGGCCGCATCGATGCGCTCAGCTCGGTGACCCGGCTGACGGCTTCGTTCATGGCGCGCACCGACTATGTGATGGGGCAGCGCGGTGTCGAAGGCAAGCTGCTGATCGCGATGAACAATGCCCGCGCTCCGCTTGACGATATCCGGGTACGGCGTGCCATCAACCATGCGCTGGAGCGCAGCCGCTACCAGGGCATCTACGGCAGCTCGATCGAGGTGCTGCCCATTGGCAGCCACTTCTCACCGCATCACCCGGCCTATGTCGATCTGGTGCAGCGCTACCCCTACGACCTGGCACAGGCCAAGGCCTTGCTGGCCCAGGCCCAGGTGGCCCCGGGAACCAGCCTGCGCCTGGCCGTGCCGCCGACCGATTACGGGCGCTATGGCAGCCTGATCGTGGCCGCGCAGCTCGAAGCCATTGGCCTGCAGGTCGAGATCGTCCGCATGGATTGGCCCACCTGGCTGGACCAGGTGATGAAACGCAAGGACTATGACCTGAGCCTGATCATGCATGTGGAGCCGATGGACATCGGCATCTATGCGCGCGATGACTACTACTTCAACTACCACAACCGGGTGTTCAAGAAGATCTGGGAAAAGCTGCGCGCTTCGGCGTCGCCCCAGGAGCTGGATGAATGGCTGGGCCAGGCGCAAAGGCAGCTGGCCGAAGACGCCGTCAATGCGTTCATCGTCGTGCGGCCGGAGCGCAACTTCATGCGCAGGGGCCTGGTGGGCATGTGGTCGCGGTGCCCGATCCCGACCTTTGCGCTCGAAGACCTGCGCTGGCAGAACTGATGCCTATTCCAGACCGCCTCCATTCCCCTGCTGCTGCACAGACTGCACAGACCGCCACGGACCAACGCAGTTTTCCGATGTCGGTGACCTCGCGCATCCTGCTGATGCTGGTGATTCTGGCAGTGGGCATTGCCGTGGTGTTTGCACTGACCCTGCAGGGCCTGCGCCGCACCAACCAGGCCTTGCAGCAGCTGTCGAGCGTGGAGATGGAGCAGCTCATCGCCAGCACCCGGGTGATGCAGCAAAGCGAGATGATCGGCAGCTATGCGCGCCTGGTGGCCATCACCAATGACATCGGCGAGCGGCGCCTGAACATGGTGGAGCTGACCGACCGCATGGGCTGGCTCGACAAGCTGCTCGGCGAGATGACGCAGACCCGGCTGGATGGCGAGATCGATCCGCTGATGCAGTCCAAGCGCAATGCGCTCAATGCCAATGTGCAGCAGCTCAGCCAGGCCATCTTCCAACCCGCGCAGCATGGCCAGGACGAGCGCAGCATCTTCCAGCTGGTGGCCGACAACCAGATGCTGGCCACCGACATGTCCTTGTTGGCCAGCCGCGCAGCGGCCGACCTGCGGCGCCAGCTCAATGAACGCAGCGTGCAGCTGTCGCGCGATGTGGCCGCCCAGCAGACCAACCTGAACTGGCTGGTGGCCGTGCTGATCCTCTGTGTGGTGATGGCGGGCATCTACATGCATGCGTCCGTGTCGCGCCGCCTGGTGGCGCTGCGCCGCGAGGTGAGCAATGACGAGTTTGGTGGCATCTACGCGGTGCCCCAGCAGTGGGGCGACGAGATCGACCAGCTGGGCCGGGCCATTGCATCCTACAAGAAGCACCTGAGCGACCATGCCCGCTCGGCGCAGAATGCGGTGCGCGCGAAGAACCGCTTTCTGGCCGGTGCCAGCCATGACCTGCGCCAGCCGGTTCAGGCGCTCAACCTGTTTCTGGAGACCTTGCGCGGCTCGGGCCTCAACAGCCAGCAGGCGGTGGTGCTGGAGCATGCGCGCGCCGCATTGTCGGCCAGCCGCGAGATGCTCGACACCTTGATGGACTACTCGCGCATCGAGGCCGGGGTGCTCGATCCCAAGTTCCAGCCGGTGGCCATTGCCGGCTTTCTGCGCAGGCTGGAGAAAGAGTTCGGTCCGCAGGCCGATGCCAAGAACCTGGTCTTCCGCGTGCGCGACAGCGAGGACTGGATCTACACCGACCAGTCGCTGCTGTTCATGCTGCTGCGCAATCTGGTGTCCAACGCGCTGCGCTATACCGAACAGGGGGGCGTGCTGCTGGGCGTGCGCAAACGCGGGCTGCAAAGGGTCATCGAGGTCTGGGACACCGGCGTGGGCATCGATGACGAACACCACGACCTGATTTTCCAGAAGTTCCGCCAGGTGGGCGAGGACCACCAGATGGGAACCAAGGGCCTGGGACTGGGCCTGGCGATCGTGCGCGAGCTGGCCGATATCCTGAACGTGCAGGTCACGCTGTCATCGGTTCCCGGGCGCGGCAGCGTGTTCCGGGTCAGCCTGATGGCCGAGGCCGTGCCTGCGGGCGGCTATGGGCTGGTCGCCGGCCTGTGGGAGCAGCCCGACGAGGGCGACTATTCGTCGCTGCATGGCCTCAAGGTGCTGGTGGTGGACGATGAGCCGCTGGTGCGCGTGGGACTGGCCAGCATGCTTGAGCAATGGCATTGCCAGGTGATGAGCGCCGCCACGGTGGACCAGGTGCGGCGCCTCATCGGCCACATGCAGGAGAGCAGCAGCAAGCCGTTTGATGTGGTGCTGACCGACCTGCGCCTGTCGGCGACCGAAGACGGCAGCATGGTCGTGATGGCGGTGCGCGATGCCACGGCCGAGCATGCGCCTTGGCAGCAGACGCTTCCCCATTACGTGATTCTGACCGGCGACACGGCCCCCAAACGGCTGCAGATGGCCAGCAGCCTGGGAGCGACGTTGATGCACAAGCCGATGGACCCACGCCAGCTGCACAAGCTGCTGGCACGGGAGCTGCGGCTGCGCTGCGATATCGAGGAGTTCATGGAAACCCAGCCCCCTGCCGATATCGACGAGGCCACCGACAAGGCATGAAAAAGCCCGCCGGGGCGAGCGGCGGGCGGGTAGCCGGGCGAGGCTGCAGTCTGCGCGGAAGGCTTATTCCGACAGCTGGCGCATCGTCGCCTGGTCCAGGCGGCCGGTCACCGACAGGCCCTGGTCTTGCTGGAAGGAGCGCAAGGCGTTCTGCGTGCGGGGGCCGGAGGCACCATCAGGCGTGCCCACGTCGTAGCCCAGCTCGTTGAGGCGCTGCTGCGCTTGCTTCATCGTCAGGCGCACATTGGTCTTGGCGCCCGGTGCCGAGGTCTGGCTGGGCGCTGCGGCGCCGTCCACACCGAGGCGGCCGCCACCGCCCAGGCCCTGGCCCTTGACGGATTGCGCGCTGTAATTGCGCAGCGCCTGCACCATCTGGTTGTAGGCATCGACGAAAGCGGCCGACACGACCTTGCCTTGCGAGGTGTTGGAGTAGCCCCCGATGCCAGCGCCTGCTGCACCGCCGAACAAGGTGCCAAAGCCACCCCAGTCGGTGTTGCTGGCGTTGCCGGTCGACGAGGACACCTGCACGCCCGAGCGGTTGTCCACCAGGGTCAGCATGGCCGAGGCCTCGCGGGTCTTGCTGCTGGCCGCCACACCTGCCAGCGCGCCGCCGCCACGGCCGCCCAGGATGCCGCCCAGCGCCGCACCAAAGCCGCCGGCATTGTCTTCGCTGAAGGTCACTTCAGGCGTCAGACCATAATCCGATGCGACCACCTGGCCCTTGCCGAAATTGCTGCCCTTGCGCATCTCGCCGTTGTCCATCATCGCGCGCTCGCGGTTCATCGCGTTCATACCGGCAGCGCTGCGCTCGACCACGACAAAGCAGTTCGACTGCTGGATCAGCACGCGCAGCAGGTTGGCAGTCGGTGGCAGGCGGTATTCATTGCGCAGAATGGTGTACCAACCGGCTTGCTGGTTCTCGACCAGGGAGACCGTACCCACCGGCGAATCGCATTTTTCGAGTTGGCTGTTTTCACCCTGGCTGCTGCCCCCTGCAGCGCCACCGGTCACCATGTTGTTGGTGCCGCCGCCCAGCTTCATACCGGTGCTTTCGCAGCCTGCCAATGCCAAGACGGCCAGTGCCGCCAATGCTGCCTTTTTCATGTCGCTCTCCCGCAAGTAAATCAGTTGTGCATTCAAAGCGAGCCCGGAATGGCTTCCAGGCTCGATGGCTTCGATTTCGTATTTTTGCTTTGCGCTGCGGACACGGATTACCTGATTCCAGAACCCACCTCGGAGCGTTATCCACTCTTAAGCGAACTTGTTAGCGAATGTCACCAAAATAACGGCGTGCAGCACATGGCCGGTGCATTATCCACGTAATTTATCAATCAATCCATTCAGAGCATCCAGAGAACCAAACTGGATTACCAGTTCACCCATCTCTTCGAGTTTGCCGGCACGCTTGACGCGTTTTTTAACCCGTACCTCTACCTCCGCCATCAACAGGTCGGACAGCTCTTCTTCCACCCGCTTCAAATCGCGGGATTTGGCAGCCTTGGCCTTGACCGGGGTTTCTCCGGAAAACTCGGCACTGACCCTTTTGACCAGGCTCTCGGCCTCGCGCACGCTCAGTTTGCGCGCATTGATCTGGTTGGCAGCAGTGATCTGTGCAGCGCGGTCCAGCGCCAGCAGGGCACGCGCGTGGCCCATGTCCAGATCCCCTGCCATCAGCATGGTCTGCACCGGCTCGGCCAGGTTCAGCAGACGCAACAGGTTGGAGGCGGCCGAGCGCGAACGGCCCACGGCCTGCGCAGCCTGCTCGTGTGTCATCTGGAACTCGCCCACCAGACGCGAGAGGCCTTGTGCCTCTTCCAGCGGGTTGAGGTCTTCGCGCTGGATGTTCTCGATCAGCGCCATCGCGGCGGCGGCCTCGTCGGGCACCTCGCGCACCAGCACCGGTACCTCGGCCAGCCCAGCGATGCGCGCTGCGCGGAAACGCCGCTCGCCGGCGATGATTTCGTACTTGCCGGCGTTGTCCCCGGCAGCGAGCTTGCGCACCAGAATGGGCTGCATGATGCCCTGGGCCTTGATGCTCTCGGCCAGCTCATACAGCGCGCCCTCGTCCATGCGCGTGCGCGGCTGGTAGACGCCAGGCACCATGTCATCGAGCAGCAACTGGTGCGGCAACTGGCCCTTGTCGTCGCTGGCAGGCGCCGTGTCTTCGACCTTGGGGCCCAGCAGTGCTTCGAGGCCGCGTCCCAGGCCCTTGGGTTTTTTGGTTGCCATGGTTGTCAGTTCACCTTTTTTGGTTCGGCCATCAGCTCGGCCAGCAGCGCCTGGCCCAGCGGCCAGTCGCCCAGGCCGGACTCGGCATTGATATGGCCGCAGGCGCCCTGGTCCACCCAGCGGGCACCCCAGTTGCTGGCCAGCCACTGCGCGCGCTCGGCGCTGCAATAGGGATCGTTTTGGCTGCCCACCAGAATGGCGGGAAAGGGCAGTTTCTGCAGCGCAATCGGCGACCAGCCGGGGATGTGTTCGGCCAGGTCGGGGCGCTCCACATCGCCCGGTGCCACCAGCAGCGCGCCACGCACCTTGCTGGCCGCCTGGGACGAATGGGCGGCCCACCAGGCCGTCAGGATGCAGCCCAGGCTGTGGGCGACCAGCACCACGGGCTGCGGCGCATCCAGCACCACATCCTGCAGGCGTGCCGTCCAGTCACCGCGCTTGGGGTGCTGCCAGTCGTGCTGCTGCACGCGCTCATAGCCCCATTGCTGCTCCCACACCGTTTGCCAATGGCCTGGCCCGCTGTTTTGCCATCCTGGCAGCAGCTTGATGGACGAGGATTCAATGCTCATTTTTTAATAGCAAAAAAAGCGCCACCGTACTGCGCTGTTTCAAAGAAATGCAAACCCTTATTGTGCCCGAATGTCTCTCGCACGCAATGCGGGCGCCAGCGGCATCGCTGCGGCCATGAAAAAGACCTCCGCATGCCGGGCACCGGAGGTCTGTCGGGCAGCGGCCAAGGCAAGCTGTCACTTCATGCGCTTGATGCGCTTGACCATCTCCTTGGCAAACTCGACAAAGGCCTTGCTGCCCTTGGCGGCCGGATCGAACACGACGCCCGGCAGGCCATAGCTGGGGGCTTCGGCCAGGCGCACATTGCGGGGGATCACGGTGTCGAACACCTTGTCGCCGAAATGCTCGCGCAGCTGGTCGCTTACCTGCTGCTGCAAGGTGATGCGCGGGTCGAACATCACGCGCAGCAGCCCGATGATCTCCAGGTCGCGGTTCAGGTTGGCATGCACCTGCTTGATGGTGTTGACCAGGTCGGTCAGCCCTTCGAGCGCAAAGTACTCGCATTGCATCGGCACGATCACGCCATGGGCCGAGCACAGTCCGTTCAACGTGAGCATGGACAGGCTGGGCGGGCAGTCGATCAGCACGAAGTCAAAGTCGGCGTCGCTCGCCTCCAGCGCGGCCTTGAGGCGCTTTTCACGGCGCTCCAGCTCGACCAGCTCCACCTCGGCGCCGGACAGCTCGCGGTTGGCGCCCAGCACCCAGTAACCGCAGCGCTCGGAATGGACGGCTGCTTCCTTGATGGTGCTCGATTCGAGCAACACGTCATAGACCGAGGTTTCCAGCGCGCGCTTGTCGATGCCCGAGCCCATGGTCGCATTGCCCTGCGGGTCCAAATCGACCAGCAGCACACGCTGCTTGATCCGGGCCAGACCCGCCGCCAGATTGACTGCTGTGGTGGTCTTGCCAACGCCGCCTTTTTGGTTGGCGATACAGAAGATTTTTGCCATGAGAACTCGCTTCGTCCACTAACTTATTTGGTCAGGGCCAGCTTGAGGCCAAAACCGATCAAAAACACGCCCGCTGTTTTTTCCATCCACTTGACCAGCGCGGGGTTGGCACGCAGGCGCTCGGCCAGCATCTTGGTGATCAGCACCACCACCGTGCAGTACGCCAGGCTGATCACGGCCACCGTGGCCGCCATCACGGCAAAGGTGGGGATGCCGCGGTGGGTCGCCGGATCGACGAACAGCGGAAAGAACGCCATGTAGAAAACGATGGCCTTGGGGTTCATCAGGGTGATGACAAAGCCCTGCTTGAAATAATGCCTGGGCGCAATCTGGATGACTGGCTGGTCCCCCGGCTTGGCCGTGAGCAGCTTGTAGCCAATCCAGCCCAGGTAGGCCGCGCCCAGCCATTGCACCGCGTGGAAGGCCGCCGGGTAGGCTGTGAGCACCGCTGCGACGCCGGCTACCGCCAGCCACATCAGCACCTGGTCAGCCGCCATGCAGCCGGCACAGACCGCAAGGCCAGCCTTGATGCCGCCCTTGCCCGTAGAGGTGATCAGCGCCAGGTTGCCAGGCCCCGGGATCATCAAGAACAGGAGCACGGCGAAGACAAATGCACCATAGTCAGAAATGCCAAACATGTGCCGCCCCTGCAATGGAAACTTTGAGTGTAAACGACGGCCCCGCTTGCTTGCCAGCAAAATGCGCGTTGTTACCGGCCCAAGCGTCAACAAAAAGCCCCGAGAAATCGGGGCTCTGCATGGATTCGATTCAGTGCCGCAGCTGAGCCGCAGCACGCCTGCATCAGGAGACTTGGTGGCGCATCCAGACAATGCAGCGCTCGGCATCGAGACCGGGCACCTGCAGCGGCTCGATGTTCAGCAGCTGTACCGTGGCGGGCAACAAGGCCAGCTCATCGTCGGGGCGCTTGGCCTTCATCGCCAGCCAGATGCCATCGGCCTTCAGGGTCTGGGCCGACCAGGCGGTAAAGTCCTGCAATGCGGCAAAGGCGCGGCAGCTGACCACGTCGTACTGCTGGCTCAGCTGCTCCACCCGCGACTGGATGCCGTGCAGGTTGCGCAGGCGCAGCGCCGCAGCCGCCTGCTGGATGAAGGCGATCTTCTTGCCAACGGTATCGACGCAGCTCACATCCAGCTGGGGCAGACAGATCGCAAATACCACGGCAGGCAGACCACCACCCGATCCGACATCGAGCAGCCTGGGGGCCGGCAGACCCGTGCCCTGCAAATGGCGCACCAGCGGCGGCACGGCCGCCAGGCTGTCGAGCAGATGGTGGGTCAGCATCTCTTGCGGGTCGCGCACCGAGGTCAGGTTGTAGACCTTGTTCCACTTCTGCAGCAGATCCAGAAACGCCATCAGCTGTGCAATCTGCTGGTCGTCCAGCGACAGACCCAGTTGCTGTATGCCGTCACGCAGGGGGGCTTCCAACAGAGCGCTCATGCAGTCGTTACCTCTTGTGCAGTGCTGAATCCTTTGAAGCCGCCTTTTTTCAGGTGCACCATCAGCAGCGAAATGGCAGCAGGTGTGACACCGGAAATACGCGATGCCTGACCCAGGGTTTCGGGGCGGTGGGTTTGCAGCTTCTGGCGCACCTCGAAAGACAGCGCAGTCACCTGCATGTAGTCCAGCTCGGCGGGCAGGCGCAGCTTTTCATAATGGGCTGCACGTTCCACTTCATCCTTCTGGCGGTCGATATAGCCCGAGTACTTGGCGCCGATCTCGACCTGCTCCACCACGGACTCGCTCAAACCACCGAGTGTTTCACGTGAAACGTCGCTGGTCTGGTAAGCGCCTTCGTTCATGCTCATCAACGTCGCGTAGTCCACACCCGGGCGGCGCAGCAGATCGAACAGGTTGTACTCCCGCTCCATCGCCTTGCCCAACACACGTTCGGCCTCTTGGGCAGTCACGATGCGTGGGTTCACCCAGGTGGCTTTGAGTCGTTCTGTTTCACGTGAAACAGCGTCGCGCTTGCGGCTGAACGCATCCCAGCGCGCATCGTCGACCAGGCCCATCTTGCGGCCCTCTTCCGTCAGGCGCATATCGGCATTGTCTTCACGCAGCTGCAGGCGGAACTCCGCACGGCTGGTAAACATGCGGTAGGGCTCGGTCACCCCCTTGGTGATCAGGTCGTCCACCAGCACGCCAAGGTAGGCTTCATCGCGGCGGGGCGTCCAGGGGCCTTCGCCCCGGCATTGCAGTGCGGCGTTCAGGCCGGCAAACAGGCCTTGGGCTGCCGCCTCTTCATAGCCGGTCGTGCCATTGATCTGGCCGGCAAAGAACAGGCCCTGGATCTGCTTGGTCTCAAAGCTGTTCTTCAAAGAGCGCGGGTCGAAGTAGTCGTACTCGATCGCATAGCCCGGGCGCAGGATGTGGGCGTTCTCCAGGCCCTTCATGCTGCGCACCAACTCGTACTGCACATCGAACGGCAGGCTGGTCGAGATGCCATTGGGGTAGTACTCGTGGGTGGTCAGGCCTTCAGGCTCCAGAAAGATCTGGTGGCTTTCCTTGTCGGCAAAGCGGTTGATCTTGTCTTCCACACTGGGGCAGTAGCGCGGCCCTACCCCTTCGATCTTGCCGGTGAACATCGGGCTGCGGTCAAAGCCGCTGCGGATGATCTCGTGCGTGCGCGCATTGGTGTGGGTGATGTAGCAAGGCATCTGCGCCGGGTGCATCGCCGCATCGCCCATGAAGCTGAACACTGGCAACTGGCCCTCGTTCACGCCACCGGGCATGCCATCGCCAGGCTGGGTTTCACACTGGCTGAAGTCGATCGAGCGGCCATCGATGCGCGGCGGGGTGCCGGTCTTGAGGCGCCCCTGGGGCAGCTTCAACTCCTTCAGCCGCGCCGACAGGCTGACCGCTGGCGGATCGCCGGCACGACCAGCGGCATAGTGGTTCAGGCCCACATGGATCTTGCCATCCAGGAAGGTGCCGGCCGTCAGCACCACGGTGCGGCTGCGAAAGCGGATCCCTACCTGGGTCACGGCGCCCACCACGCGGTCGCCCTCCACCATCAGGTCATCCACCGCTTGCTGGAACAGCCAGAGGTTGGGCTGGTTCTCCAGCATCTCGCGGATCGCCGCCTTGTACAGGATGCGGTCGGCCTGGGCACGGGTGGCGCGCACGGCCGGACCCTTGGAGCTGTTGAGGATGCGGAACTGGATGCCGCCCTTGTCGGTGGCCAGCGCCATCGCGCCGCCGAGCGCGTCCACTTCCTTGACGAGATGGCCTTTGCCGATGCCGCCAATGCTGGGGTTGCAGCTCATCTGGCCCAGGGTTTCAATATTGTGGGTCAGCAGCAGCGTCTTGCTGCCCATGCGGGCAGCGGCCAGCGCTGCCTCGGTGCCGGCATGGCCGCCACCGACAACGATGACATCGAATTCTTGCGGGTAGGTATAGGGGGTTTGGCTCATGGGGCCTCATTCCAGGGCTCGCAAGGCATGCGCCTCGCAGTCAGTCAGCCCTTCTGCCGAAATGGCAAATAGTCGGTTTTGCCCGCTATTTTAATGACTGGGGTGTTTACACGCCGGCAGCCGTGTTATTGCGCCGCATCCACCGCTGCTGCAGAGCCTTGTCAAAAGCGATAGCATGGTTCGGCTTTAACCTTTACTGGAGATTTGTCGATGAAGCTGTATTTCTCTCCTGGCGCCTGTTCCCTGTCGCCCCATATTGCCCTGCTGGAAGCCGGCCTGCCCTTCACCCTGGAGATGGCCAGCACCAAGACCCATCAGCTCAAGGACGGCACCGACTTCTACACCATCAACCCGCTGGGCTATGTGCCGGTGCTGGAGCTGGACAATGGCCAGCGCCTGCGCGAAGGCCCGGCCATCGTGCAGTACATCGCCGACCAGGCGCCCGCCTCCAAGCTGGCACCTGCCAACGGCACCTTTGAGCGCTACCAGCTGCAGGAATGGCTGGGCTTCATCGGCACCGAGATCCACAAGGGCTTTTCCCCGCTGTTCAACCCCAACCTGCCCGACACCGTCAAGGACATGTCCCGCGTGCATGTGCTCAAGCGTCTGACCTGGGTGGATTCGCAGCTGGAAGGCAAGGAGTTTCTGATGGGCACGGATTTCACCGTGGCCGATGCCTACCTGTTCACCGTGTGCGGCTGGAGCAAGTTTGTCGGTGTCGACACCAGCGGCCTGCAAAACCTGGCCAGCTTCATGCAACGCGTGGGCGCCCGGCCTGCGGTACAACAGGCCATTGCAGAAGAAAAGCAGTAATCGCTCTGCCGGCCAGGGGATGCTGTTTCACGTGAAACACATCCCGGCCGATGCGATGGTGATGCGGTGCCGATGCCCGATCCTTGTACGGGTGCATCGCATAAAGACCCTGCTCTTGACCTTCACACCGTGTCAGCTTTCAAGATCAGGCCATCAACCACTGAAAGGAAACCCCATGCAAAACACCTTCCAAGTCCAAGGCATGACCTGCGGCCACTGCGAGCGCGCCGTCACCCAGGCTGTGCAGCAGCTCGACGCCCAGGCCAAGGTAGCGATTGACCGCGCCCAAGGCAAGGTCGTCGTTGACTCCAGCCAGCCGGCAGACAAGATCGCAGCGGCCATCGCGGCCGAAGGCTACCAGGTCCTGTAAACATGGCCCGCCCGTCACGCAAGCCTGCGGCTGAGCGGTCCATCGCCTGGCCGGTGTCCATCAGCAAAGCGGCCCAGCTGGCGGGTATTTCTGCACGCATGGCCCGCCACTACGAGTCGCTGAACCTGCTGCCACATGTGAACCGCACCGACAGCGGCTACCGCCTGTATACCGAGTCGGACGTGCACACCCTCTCCTTCATCCGCCGCAGCCGCGATCTGGGCTTCTCGATGGAGGAGATCGAGAACCTGCTCAACCTGTGGCACGACAAGCAGCGCGCCAGCAGTTCGGTCAAGGAGATTGCGCAAAAGCATATCGAGACCTTGCGCGAGCGCATTGCCGCGATGAAAGCGATGGAGCGCTCGTTGCAGACGCTGGTGCACAGCTGCCATGGCGACCAGCGTCCGGACTGCCCTATTCTCGACAGTCTGTCGGACCCTGCGGCGGCGCCAGATACGGCCAGCTGCTGCAAGCATTGAACGCTTGGACAGACAACCGCCTCAGCCATAAAAAACGCGCTCCTGGGAGCGCGTTGCTGTTTCTGTGGGGTAGCCGTCAGAAGGGGCTGGAATCCGGATCCTGGTCCACCGGCGCCGATTTGGGACCGGTCTGCATGCCGCCAGGCTTGCCAGACGCATCGAAAGGCTTGCCCACGCCCGCACCCAGGCTGATCGGTTTGACGGGCGCTGCAGCCCCTTCCAGGGCCGCTGCAGCGGGTTTATTGCCCCGGTCAGGCAACTGGCCCAGCTCGGTGCGGCCTTCACCGCCCAACGCCTGGATCAGATCCGGAATCAGCTGGCTGAACTCACCAGTGGCAATGGCCACGTCGGCGTCGAAGCCGCCATCCTCACTGGCGCCTTCCATCACCACATCGAGCAAGGCCACTTTCTTGAGCTGCAGGCCCTCGGTCAGCACGAAGCTGACCCGGTCGTCCCAGGTCAGCGCCAGCTTGGTGGGCAGCTTGCCCTGGTCGATATGCTCGCGGATCTCGTCGATGCCCAGCGGGTGGCGGGCATAGCGCACAACGGCCTTGGATTCGTCGGCGCTCTTGAGCTCGCACTCCTGGTCGATGCTGAAACCAGCCGGCGCATCGTAGCTGTGCAGCCAGGCGGACATCGCGCCCTGGGGGCTGTTCTGGGTATCGATCAGCGCCACGGCAAAACCGGGCGAGGCCTCCACCAGCATCGTGATCACCTCGTCGGCCCGGCCCTGGCTGCTGGTGTCCAGCACCAAAAGCCGCGCCTGCGGATCGATCCAGATCCACAGCCCGCCTTGCTTGGTGAAGGCCATCGGCAGCAGATCCAGCTTGCACTCGTCCTTGAGCTCCTGCTTTTCCTTCTTGCCGGGCTTGCGGCCTTCCTGGGCTTCGATATGGGCGAGCTTCTCATCGAGCTTGCGGTTGAGCACGCTCGCGGGCAGCATCTTGCTCTCGCTCATCAGCCGCAAGATCCAGTGGCCGCCCACCGATTCGACCATGGCCCCGTGCTCTTCGCCGCGCGGGGGCACCCAGCCGGTGGACTTTTCCTGGGTGGCACCGCACTGCTCAAACTGCTGCTTGGCCAAGGCGGTATCCAGCGCCACCAAATCCGGCTGCCAAGCTTCGGAGATGCGGTAAAAAATCATGTTCTTGAACATGCCATTCCTTTGTTCTGGAAGGCTGCCAACCTGCTGGGCAGCCCTTTAAAAAACACAAGCGGCCCTGGTGTGCCGCACTGATCTGCTGTCCATTGTGCCGTGAATCGGGCCTGCCCCAGAGCGATGAACCGGGCAAAAAAGCCGGGGTTTGGATGGGTTGACCGGCTGCCAGCAGCGCATTTCCACCAAGCCGAACAACCAAAATTGGTAATTCTTTACACAGCCATACCGGGCGGTGACGGGGCTCTTACATGGCAGGCGGACACTGCATACATCGCATCAGACAGCACAACCCGGAAAGGAAACACCATGTCTCTCTTGCAACGCAGCGCCATCGTGACCGCCATGCTGGCCAGCCTGTCAGTTTCCAGCTTTGCCCAGACCCCCAGCACGCCAGCAGCAGCCCCTACCGTGCAAAGCGCCCCCGCCCCCGCCAAAAAGGGCCATGGTCCTGAAGCGCGCGAGGCCCGTATGGCCCAGCGCATGCAGGCCCTCAAGGCCTCGCTCAAGCTCAATGCCAGCCAGGAAGCAGCCTGGGCCAGCTATGTGGCAGCCATCAAGCCCCAGCGCCCGGCCCCGGGTGAGCGCCCTGAGCGTGCTGATCTGGCCAAGTTGACCACCCCAGAGCGCATTGACGCAATGCAGGCCATGCATGCCAAGCACCAGGCGGCCATGGACCAACGCAACCAGGCGACCAAGGCTTTCTATGCGACGCTGACGCCTGAGCAGCAAAAGACCTTCGATGCGGAAACCTTGAAGATGCATGAACGCCGTGGGCACGGGCCGGAGGGCAAGGGGCCCCATGGCCAGCGCCATCAAGGCCCAAATGCGAAACAGACTGTTCCACCTATCGACAGTAAATAAGGCGGACACCCCCTCCCCCCTCGGATCGCTCACCATCCCCGCTAGCGCAGCTGTCATCAGCTGCGCTTTTTTTGCTTGTGGTCTCGTCAGCGGTTGCATACAGACAACAACCTGCTTTTGCTGACAGAAGCAAGAGTTGACCAGGTGTAACATTATTTGATGCAATACCGCCCTCTCCTCTCCGCTGTCGGCTTGTGCGCGCTGACTGTCTGGAGTGCTTCTGCCCATGCGCAATTCGCCGATAAGCGCAACACCGCTACCTTGTACCTACAAGCCGGTGTTGCCGAGCGTGACGCACGTGCGCTCACCATTGGCTCGACCATCCCGATGGACTGGAAGACCTTCTGGTGGGGCCATCCCGTCACCGCCCATTGGGACATGAGCCTGTCGGCCTGGAACTCGGACCGCATGGAACGCGAAGGCAGCCGCACCATCGCCGTCGTCGGTCTGGTACCCACCTTGCGCTTCCACAGCAAGAGCCAGTACCCCTGGTTCGTCGAAGCCGGTCTGGGCGGCTACGTCTCCAGCAAGCTGTACGAAAGCCGTGAAAAGCGCTTTTCGACCGCGTTCAATTTCGGCACCCATATCGGCGTGGGCTACTTCACCGGCATGCGCCGTGAGAACGAATGGTCCGTGCGCCTGGAGCATCTCTCCAACGCGTCGATCAAGCGCCCCAACCCGGGCGAGAACTTTGTGCAACTGCGCTACGCACGGCACTTCTGATCCCCTCAATCCCCCTCTTCCCCTTGCTACCGCCTTCTGGCGGTATTTTTTTGCCTGGCGCAGGGGATAGTGATCAGGGAGGCGTCTAACGTCGAGTGGAGCTGCCGGGGCAGCCTGGAGAGCCTGTATGCCGTAGCGGAGTGTTCAACACGGCCAGAGCAAGTACCCAGTTAATAACTGTATAAACATACAGTATCAGAGAAATAGCGCAGTGTCCTGTGCTACAGGGCAGCCGCCCATAGCCGATGGATGTTCGCCAGCGAGTGCGTTTGAACGGCAGCAGGGCCCGCAGGAGGTGCGCTGGACGCTTTACCAACCCCTTGCCCTACCCACCCACCTCCCAGGCGCGCACAGGCTCCTTGTGCGCGGTAGACGGCTTTCTTGGAGCGGAGCCCGGTAACCGATGGAGATTTGCGCCGCCGACCAGCGAATCCCCTGCTACCCGCAGCACGACGGCATGCGCGATACCCGGTCAACAACTCTCTTCCATTCCCTGCTAAGCGGCATCACCGTTAGCGACACGCATCCAAAAGTATAGCTAACACCTATGTTGGGCTGTGCATTTGCGCACAGTGCATCTCCCGGGCAGGAACTCTCGAATAGAGCGACAGGATCTCGCTGACGAAGCCACGGAATGGCGAAGCCCTTCTTCCCTCTGCGTTCAGGATGTGGCGGGAAGCCTGAGGCACTTTTTGGAAGCGCTCAGCGCGACGTCTCTTACCCCTGGCCGTTTAAATTTTCACAGTCTGAAAAATTTCAAGATATGAAACCTTGCCGAGCTTGCCTTTGGTTTTTCTTTTATTTTCTTTAAAAGAATAGTAGGTAGTAGTAGAAGGGCCCCCACTTCTGTGGATAAGTGCAATAAAGCAAAAATTTTCAAAAGCTTGAAATTTTTCCAACCATGTTGATGGTACCCGTCTACGCTTGTCACTGCAAAGTGGATAAGTAGAGGGTGTGGGTTATTTCTGTGGATAAGTTGGTTTGGGTGTATGTATTATCCACACACATTCTGTTGCGTCAAAATTTCGACAAGTGTTTGATAAATAAAAACTTATCCACATATGTTCTGCTGTCCCCACAGATGGCGTGCCTACTGGCGTCTGCTGTGCGTATGAATGCGTGAGTGCTAAAAATTACCCACAACGCCCAGGGCAGCATTGGAGGTTTTTGGCGCTGAACGTTTTGGCTGAGAAATCTGTGGATAAGTTTTTTTTACTGATGAATCAGTCCTCTAGCACGCCGTCGGTCTGTGTGCACCAGGCCTTTTTGCCGGTGCATGAGATTGGATCAAGTTCCTGAACTGATGCATGTCTGTGGACAACCCATGAGTTGTTGTTGCTTTATCCCAAAAGTTATCCACAGTTCTTCTGGGTCCCGGGTCTGCAGTTCCGATGACATCGCCTGTGGGTAAGGCTGCGTATCTGAAAATAACCAGCAAAAACAATGGATTGCTGTCATTTCGCCGAGATGGATGGTGTGTGCACCCAAGTCTCTTGCGTTGTCTTGTGGGCAGCAATGCGCCTTTTGGGTGAAAACAATCGGCATGTGCAGAACGCGGGTCTCTGCGCCATCTGTGCGGTCACGGCGGCGAGTGGAGATCGATGACTCGGCGCCGCTGACGGATGGGAGCGTGCCGCCTGTGGACATCTCGCTTCCACGGAGCCGCACCCAGGCTCTGGATCTGCGCACGGAGGCCCTGTGTTTTGTGGCTCGCCGCTCGCCGGGCGCAGTCGATGCCCATCACGGGCCGTGCTGGTCTTTTCTGCTTCCCTTCCGTCAATCCAGACGATCAGACCAAGCCGCTGGCGCTACAGGCTTGGCTGTAAACGCTGGAAGTAGCCGTTGAGCCCCTGCGCGATGGGGCGGCGCATACCAATCCCCGAGCTCCAAAGTCCATTTTTTGGATCGCACCTGCATGTTTGGAACGCCCTCCGCATTACGGCCAACACCGCAGGGCGGACCCCGGTGCGCCAGCACTCATCAGCCGATGCAACTCGGCTGATTTTTTTGCCACGTGTCCTGTGCGCGGCATACGGCATCAAGAACGCGGTCGAGCCCCCTTCAAAACAGACGGCACCGCCCCCCAGCCTCCCCGCGTCAAATCCAAAATTTCAATTTGAATGATTCAAATAAACTGAAATGAAAAGCCATTCACTTCATATCTGCTATCCCGATGCTATCAATAGATGAATCGATAAATGCCGTTTTTTTATGCAAAGAGGACCGTGACATGGTGCACTTTGTCAACAAGTTATCCTGGGCACGCTTGTGAATAATCTTTCACATCGTGATAAATTCCACACTGTGAAAATGTAAGAGAAAGAGTTATGCACATTTCTCTGACCGGCATCCCGCTATACGATGGCCCAAATTTGTGGATAAGTAAAGCACTTATGCGTTAAAACGACAACTATCTGCTCGGATCTTACTTATCCACAAATTGACTTGCTGGCATGTCCTCGGTGTATCCTGTGGATAAGTCTATCTGGTTTTAGATGAGTTATGCACAGAACATGGGTGATTTTCGGTTAGAAAATAGCTGCTTGTGGCTTTATCCACAATTGAATAGGGATAAATAGCGCTAAGAAGATTGCCTAAAAAAGAAGCGAAACAAGCCCAAAACTGTGGAAAAAGTTGTGTATTGTTTGTACCTGGTGCCGATGGCTGTCGGACACACATTCGGAGTGAGATATAGAAAATAACGGTATATTGCGAAGAGATGTGCCAAAAATAGATAGTTTCAGGTACTTTTGTGGCAAAGTGCGTGCTTTCAAAAAGTGGTATGAGTCTGTGGATATCTTTTATGAAAGCAACAAGAGCCATGTATTTTTGTCACATGTGTATAACTTGTGCATGGATCTATCCATTGAACACATGAAGATATCCACCGGTTTTTCAGCGTCCCAAGACACCACTGGCACGGTGCATTCAGTCAATTCGAATGACCGCTATCGAGCGTTGGTAGGTGCGTACCCAGGGCTGTTTGCGCCTGGGGAGGTGATGGCGCAGCTGAGCAGGGTGGGAAGAGAGGCCACGAACATGCTGCGAGCTGGGCGTCGAGTCAGCCAGCAGCTACTCCTGACCCACTTCCTTTCGCTTTAGGCTCTGGTGAGCGGCAGATAGGCACGCTGCAAAGCGATGCGCTTTCCGCCCCCAGGTGTCTGGGTGCAGGTGCGCGATAAATGCGGGCGCGGGGTGCGGGTGCGGCCGGCCCATCACCCAAAAACCATCGCTGCGTTCGTGCAAAGGGATCTTGTATGCGGGCCGCGCTGCAGAGCGCCATAGCGCATCGGCGCCATAGCGGGCCGGGAGCAAACCTCCAAGCTCCAGGCACATGGCCAGCAAAACGCATCAGCCCAGACGCAAAAAAGCACCGCTAGGCGGTGCTTTGTTCAGGAGAAGGGCCTTTTCAGGCCCGTTTCAGCCCTCAGGCTTCGGCGTCTTCGTCGGTGGCGGTGCGGATGGTTTCGCGGTTGCTCTTGTCGCGCATCTTGGCGACGTCTGTATCCAGCGCGCGGTGCAGCTTTTCCAGAGCCGCATTGAAGGCCTCGGCAACCTTCTCGGCCTCGGCGTTGACCGCCAGGGGTTGGCGCCCGTTGGCCCGTGTCTCCATGACGCAGCGCTTGCCCTTGCCGCCGTTTTTCAGCGCGTCCACATCGGTGAGGTAAACCTCCACACGGGTCACATATTCGCGAAAGCGCGAAAGCTTGTTTTGTACCTCGGTCTGTGCCCATTGGGAGAGAGATTCTCCGCCTTGGACATTGTCACCAGCGTGCACTTGAACTTGCATGGATGTGCTCCTTTCTCGAACTTGCTGGGCGGGCGGCCCAGCTTTGACAACCGGATGCCGCGAAGGCCATCGCCTTGCGGCATTGAGTTAGATACATCCTAACGCGCAAAACTGCAGCTCAGACCGCGACATGGTCAATATGCGTAAAAGCCCTGAGAAAGATCAAGCGTCCTACAGCCCCAAGGGGAGGCGTTCGGACGGCCGGGCGGGGCAGCGATGGGCTTGAAACGCGGCGGACCGTCCCCAGCAGACGGCCCTGGCTGCAGGGCGCTGCGCGTTTTTAGCTTGCTGCAAATGTTGAAGCGGGCAGGCGATACAGCACATGGGTGCGCAACGGGTGGCCTTCGGGCAGGGCAGGGTGTTCAAAGTCTCCCGCCTGGTCGCGCTCCATGCCCAGGCGCTGCATCAGCGCCTGCGATGGCAGGTTGCTGGTGGTGGTGAAGGCCACGATTTCAGCCAGCTGCAACGGGCCAAAGCCCACGGCCAGTGCTGCTTGCGCCGCCTCGGTGGCCAAGCCCTGGTGCCATGCATGGCGCGCCAGGCGCCACATGATTTCAACGCAGGGAGAAAAAGGCAGGTCGGCCTGCGGCACATGCAGCCCAACGATGCCAATGAATTGCTGGTCTTCCAGCCGCTCCACCGCCCAGACGCCCCAACCACGCTCTGCCATCAGCGCCTCGCAGCGGTCCGCCATCGCATCGCTTTGCGGCCGGGTCAGCGGCGCGGGAAAGTAGCGCATCACCTCAGGGTCGGCCGTCATCGCGGCAAAGGCTTCCCGGTCTTGCGGCTGCCATTGGCGCAGCTGCAGGCGGGCGGTGCGGGGCTCGATCAGGGGGGCGGTCATGGGTGGCTTTCATGAATGAAAAAGCGGCTGGCACGCAAGGCATCTGCGTGAGCCGCTGGGATGATCAACAATGCCAAGCGCAGCGGGCTCTAAAGCGCCCTGCTGCACCCGGTATCAATGGTGGTGGCCGTGCGCGCCATGCACATGGCGGTGGGCAATTTCTTCTTCGCTGGCCGCACGCACATCGACCACCTTGCCGCTAAAGCGCAGCGCCAGGCCGGCCAGCGGGTGGTTGCCATCGAGGTGCACTTCCGGGCCCTTGATCTTCTTGACGTAGAAGGCCTGGGGCTCGCCACGGTCATTGGCGCCGCGCAGCTGGCCGCCCACCTTCACGCCCGGTGGGAACTCGCTCTTGGGGATGACACGCACCAGGCTCTCGTCACGTTCGCCAAAGGCATCTTCCACCGCCAGATCCACGCTGGTGCTGAAACCCACGGCCTGGCCTTCAAAAGCGGCTTCCACCTTGGGGAAGATGTTTTCATAGCCGCCATGCAGGTAGGCGAGGTTGCCGCTGTCCAGCGGCTTGCCTTGCGCATCGGTCACCTTGTATTGGATGGTGACGGCGCAGTCTTTGGTGATGTTCATGGTCTTGTTTGAAGAGTCTGGCAAAACCGCAAGTGTAGGGCTTGCCGCCGCTGCGCTCCATCGCGGGGCCGGATGGCAGGGGCCGCGCCAAGGGTTTGGCGCTTGTCATGCAAACGGCTTGCTCTCCTACGGATGCATGCTGCAGTGCAGCGCGAGACTTGGGATTTGTGACCGCTTTTGCGGTCGAAAGGAAGAAGAAATGGTTCAGCAACTCGCAGGCAAGGTGGCCTATGTGACGGGCGCCGCCAGTGGCATTGGCAAGGCCATCGCCGATCTGTATGCGCAGCAGGGCGCCAAGGTGGTGATCGCCGATCTGAAGCAGGAAGCTGCCGAGGCGGCGGCCAAGGATATTGCAGGCAAGGGCGGTACCGCCCTGGGGCTGGCGGTCGATGTGACGCAGGAAGACCAGGTGGACGCCTCGGTCGAAGCCGCGGTGAAGGCCTATGGCGGCATCGATATCCTGGTGAGCAATGCTGGCATCCAGATCGTCAAGCCGGTGCAGGAATTCAGCCTGCAGGAGTGGCAAAAAATGCTGACCATCCAGCTCGATGGCGCCTTCCTCACCACCCGCGCCTGCATCAAGCACATGTATGCGCAGGGCCGTGGCGGCAGCATCATCTACACCGGCTCGGTGCACTCCAAAGAGGCCTCCAAGCTCAAGGCCCCTTATGTGACGGCCAAGCATGGGCTCGAAGGCCTGGCCAAAGTGGTCGCCAAGGAAGGGGGACCACAAGGTGTGCGCGCCAATGTGATCTGCCCGGGCTATGTGCGCACGCCCCTGGTGGACAAGCAGATCCCCGAGCAGGCCAAGGAGCTGGGCATCAGCGAAGCCGATGTGATCAAGAACGTGATGCTCAAGGACACCGTCGATGGCGAGTTCACCACCGTGGATGATGTGGCGCGTGTCGCGCTGTTCTTCGCGGCCTTTCCCACCAATGCGCTGACAGGGCAGTCGCTGATCGTCAGCCACGGCTGGTTCATGGAGTGATACCGGTCTGCGGCAACACGCCAGGCACAAAGCATGGGGGACGCGGGATGCCAGGCGCTATCCGCTGTTAATCTGATGATTAAATCAGCTAAAACCGCTGAAAATGCGCTGTAGGCGCCGCGTCTGGCGTTGGCAGCAGCCCACATTTGTTACATGGTTTGCAGTCTGCTTTGCACAGCCGGCAGGCGGGGAAACCCCGCCTGCCCGACAATGGCGGATTGGCCTCAGCAGCGCTGCGCGCAGCGCGATGCCGGCCCCAGGCTTTGCAGACACCTTCCATGGCGATCCCTTTTATTTCCGCTTTGACAACCACCTTGCGCCGCGCAGCGAGCGTCCTGCCCGTGCTGGCGCGGCGCCTGCGCCAGTGGCTGGCCGCGCGCAGCAAAAAGCAATGGCTGCTGGCGGTGGCGGCCTTGCCAGTCCTGCTGCTGCTCTATGTGCTGCTGCTGATTCCGCTGACGCCGTCGATCGGCGATATCCAGAAAAACAAGGTCGAGGCGCCCACCCAGCTGCTGTCGGCCGACGGCAAGGTGCTGGCGCAGTACAAGCGCTCCAACCGCGAATGGGTGGCCCTCAAGGACATCTCGCCCAACGTCATCAACGCGCTGATCGCGACCGAAGACCACCGTTTTTATGAGCATGGCGCGCTCGATTGGCGCCGCACCTTTGGCTCGGTGCTGCACACGGCCATGGGCCGGCCCCAGGGCGGCTCCACCATCACCCAGCAGCTGGCGCGCAATATGTTCCCCGAGGAAATCGGCCGCGCCCGCTCGCTCAACCGCAAGCTCAAGGAGGCCGTGACGGCCTACAAGATCGAATCGGCCTACACCAAGGACGAGATCCTGGAGACCTACCTCAACACCGTGCCCTTTCTCTACAACGCGTTTGGCATCGAGATGGCCGCACGCACCTACTTTGACAAGCCTGCCCAGAAGCTGAGCGTGCTCGAAGCTGCCACCCTGGTCGGCATGCTCAAGGGCACCAGCTACTACAACCCCGTGCAAAACCCCGAGCGGGCCCAGCAGCGCCGCAACACCGTGCTGGCGCAGATGAACAAGCACGGCAAGCTCAGCGACCAGGATTTCGAGACCTTCAAAAAACGCGGCATCAAGCTGGATTTTGAGCGCCAGGACGAGGCCGTGGGCATGGCGCCGCATTTTGCGCAGGCGCTGCGCAAATGGCTGATCGAATGGGCCGATGCCAACGACTACAACATCTACGCCGATGGCCTGGTGGTGCAGACCACCATCGACTCGCGCGTGCAGCAATGGGCCAACCAGGCCGTAGCGCGCCAGGGCCGGCAGTTGCAGGTGACGGCCAATGGCCTGTGGAGCAACCGCAACCAATGGACCGCCAAGAACCCGCTGGTGCAAAGCTTTGTGCGCGAAAGCGCCGTCTACCGCCAGGCGGTGGCCGATGGCCAGGACAAGGACGAAGCGCTGCAGCGCCTGTTGGCCGATGCCGACTTCATGGCCAACCTGCGCCAGGACAAGGTGCGTGTGCAGGTGGGCTTTATGGCGATGGACCCGCGCAGTGCCCATGTGCTGGCCTGGGTGGGCAGCCGCGACTTTGCCATCGACCCGTTTGACCATGTCTCGCAAGCGCGCCGCCAGCCCGGCTCCACCTTCAAGCCCTTTGTCTATGGCGCGGCACTGCAGGACGGCGCCTTGCCCAGCGACCAGCTGATGGACGAGGCTGTGCGCATTCCGCTGGGCGGCGGTCAGTTCTGGCGCCCCACCGATGGTGGCCCGCCATCCGATCAGCCGATGACCCTGGCCGATGGCCTGGCCTACTCCAAGAACACCATCACCGCCCAGGTGATGGCCAAGGTCGGCCCTGCCAAGGTGGCCAAGCTGGCGCGGGCGCTGGGCGTGCGCGACAGCAAGCTTGAAGATGTGATGTCGCTGGCGCTGGGGACCAGCCCGGTCACCTTGCAGGAGATGGTGACCGCCTATTCCACCCTGGCCAATGGCGGCGGCTACCGCGCGCCGGTCATGGTCACCCGTATCAGCGACCGCGACGGCAAGGTACTGGCCGAGTTTGAGCCACCCCAGACCGAGCTGGCGCTGGACAGCGGCGTGACCTATGGCTTGATCGACATGATGCGTGGCGTCATCACCAAGGGCACCGGCCGGGGGGTGGCGCGCTACGGCGTCAGCGGCGACTGGATCGGCAAGACCGGCACCACGCAGGACAATGCCGACGGCTGGTTCATGCTGGCGCACCCTGACTGGGTGGGCGGCGCCTGGGTCGGCTTCAACGACAGCCGCGTGCAGCTGAACGACTACTGGGGCCAGGGCGCCCACAGTGCGCTGCCGGTCGTCGCCGAGGTGGCCGCCGCATCGCAGCGCGCCAAGCTGGTGCAGGCACAGGCCCGCTTTGAGATGCCGGCCGAGAACAACACCTTTGTGCAGCGCCTGCGCAGCTGGATGCTGGGCTTTGGCGACAACAAGCCAGCGGTCGATCCGTTTGAGCAACCGCCTGCAATGCAGCCGCTGCCCGATCGCGGCAACCCCGGGGATGCGCCTGTGATCGACGACCCCGAAGCGCGGCCGATAGGCCAGAGCGGCGCGGGCCCGCGCGGCCCGAGTGGTGAGGGCGACTACCCCGTCTTCCAGAACAACCCACCGCCAGCGCAGCAGCCGCAAATGCCCGCGCAGCGCCCGGCCGATGCGGGCCAGCCGCAACCCGGTGTCGTGGTGCCTGGCCCATCGTCCAACCCCGTGCCATCCAACCCGGCACCGGCGGCACCGGCCTTCCCCGGTAGCGCCAGCGCACCTCAGAGCCAGCCGTCGGGCAACCCACCGCCGATTGAGCGCGGCGTGGTCGTCTCGCCGGTGTCATCCGGCAGCGTGGGCCAACCGGTGCCCACGGCCGATGGCGGCATGGTCTGGCGCCGGGCGGCGCCGTCTGGCGCGGCGGCCCCGCAGTCCGGCAATGCAGGTATTGCGGCCAGCGAGATCAACTGATCCCATTGCCCAGTTTTTAAGCAGTTTTAAGGAGTAAACCATGGTCTTCAACCACCGCCGCCAGACCCGCTGGCAATGGATGCGCGCCACATGCCTGGGCGCTGCCATGTTGGCATCGACCGCCGCGATGGCCGTGGACAACCCCGATACCCCCGACCGCCTGGCCGCCTTCGAGCAGCGCATACAGCCGCTGGAGGCCGCCATCGGCAACCAGAACACGACGGCAGACATGCTGCGCGCCAGCAGCGCCTATGCCAAGCAGCTCGATGTGGAGCTGAACCAGATCTACCGCGAGCTGATGGTCAAGGTGGGCGCCGCTGGCTCGCAAAAGCTGCGCGCCGCGCAGCGCAACTGGCTGAGCTTTACGACCACCGAAGCCGCCTTTATCGACGGCACCTGGAACGCCAAAGACTTTGGCAGCTCCTCAGCGCTGTCGCGCAGCGAGTACCGCAACAGCCTGACCAAGGCGCGCATCGTGCAACTGCTGGGCTATCTGCGTTCCTATCCCGAATGATGGATGTGAGCGGTCACTCTTCAATGACTTCATGCACACCGGAGCTTCCACGCTTCCAGTAGGCCGCTGCCTTGGTCCATTTAGGGTGGGCACCATGCTCGGCAATCAGCGCTGCACGCAGCGCCTTGGCGGCCGTCGATTCCAGCGCCACCCAGTTGTAGTAATCGCCGGCAGGCGCATCAATCTGGCGCAAAGCCGCTAGCAGCCGCTCGGCATCGCCGGCCGGCTGGCCCTGGCGGTGCACCCAGTGCACCTGCAGATCGGCAGCGCTGTCCAGTTTTTGCTCATCGGCCGCGTCATTCACTTCCACCACCACCACCGCCTGGGTGCCGGCAGGCAGCTCGCGCAGGCGGCGCGTGATCGCTGGCAGCGCCGCATCATCACCAATCAGCAGATGCCCATCAAACGCCGTGGGCACGATAAAGGAGCCGCGCGGCCCCGCAATCCCCAGCGCATGGCCACTGGCCGCCTGCAGCGCCCAGGCCGTGGCAGGGCCGGCCTCATGCACCGCAAAGTCAATCGTCAAGGTCTGCGCCTGCGCATCGTAAGAGTGGGGCGTGTAGTCCCGCATCGCCTCGCGCATCGCGGGCGGCAGGCCTTCGCTGCCGGGTGGCGGCAATTGCAGCTCGCCATTGGCATCCGGAAACAGCAGCTTCACATGGTCATCAAAGCCCAGGCTGCTGAAACCCGCCAGGTCGGCACCCCGCAAACGGATGCGCAGCATATGCGGCGTCAGCTGCTCCACCGATTCGACAGTGGTACGGCGCAGCTTGATCTCATGGCGCGCCCGCTCAGGCGCACGCGCAGCCAACAGCTCGGGGGAAGGGGAAGTGGGAAGGCTCAGTTGCAAGGGCATGGTGTGTTCAATCCGTTTCTAAGATATATCTTTTATCTTAAATGAGAACCATTCCTGCGGCTAGGGCGGGGTGGCAATCCCTGGTTGGGGTGTGGCTATGGCGGGGGTGGGGTTGCGAAAGGGTGGGGGGTGTGCGCAAAGACTGTAGGTATGCAGTGATGCGACGGTTTGCGGATGGGATGCAGGGCTTCAATGGCTTGGGTGGCTCCCTAGTTGAAATTCAACAGGCAGCGTGACTCGGCAACGAGGACTTACTGGGGCTTTCGCTAAGCAATGCTGCTGGCCGCAGGCCTTGTTGTCTTCAACCACCATCACTACTGCTGAGTTTGAACGACGACCACGATGCATTCGCTTCCACCGACGTCAACAGACTTGCGCCATGCATGCTTCATGTTTGAGACAGCGCAGAACTCGCCGTATGCCTTTGAGGCGAGTTCTTTTCGAAGTGCGGGAGTCAACGCAGGAAGCGCGCCAGAAGGCATATTTGAACACCAGGTTGATATGAATCCTCGATAGTTGCTGTGACTTCCCTGCGCTACGTGGGTAGCACCTTTGTAGGAAACGATGTAGGTGTACAAAGGCATCAACGTACTTTCGTTCGGTGGCGGGGAGCGCCTAATTGCGCACGAGCCGTAAACGGCCACTCATGGCCGAACTACGACTTCGGACGCGAGAGAATGACAAGCGCAAGCACGCTGTCGCGGAACTCGTAATGCACCCATGCATCGACACGTTCGTGCGGTACCCAGGACGTTTTGAGGCCTAGCTGCGGCCCAAATTCTGCCACGCATCTAAATCACCGCTTCTGGCCGGTATGCGGCCGTGAAAGGCTGCCCTCAGGCGACTGCTTAAGGCTGATCTGAGTCGTTCATGGCCCAGCGCCTGGGCGGCAGCAACCGCCAATTCCAGACATTGACCTGCTACCAGGTCAGACGTCTGCTATGCGCCTCAAACCGGAAGCTGGCTGGATCGCACTGCGCCAAACAGCCTGAACGGCAGCTCTCGTAAACCCCGAACCGGAGTAGCTGACGCTGAACAGTTCATTGCATAGCATCGGCAAAGTCGCCAGTCGATGTGTCAAGTCCTTCACTTGTCGGCCCGCTCATTGGACAGACTATATTGGTCGTTCAACTGTGATTGGTCGAAAGCAATCTCCATGCGTGTCACGCTTGCCGTCAAAAATCTAGCCTTCGCTGCACTGATGGCATCGCCTGTGGCGCTTTCTATCGGATCTGGGTGGTCTGCTTTGATTGCTCCTAGTGGCACTAAAGAGCCTGCAACAGCTTGGGTGCTGATTGCGCTTGCATCGATGGCAATGACAATCAATCTTCACCTTTCGTATTTACGACCTGCGCTATACGCCAAGCTCCATGACAAATCAATGGAAGGCTACAAGCATGCTTCTGGGATTCCACTGATTGGATCAATCCTTGCAGCAATTGCGGTTTTAGTTGCCTGGGGAAAGCTGTTGGTAGCGGTCGCCAGCTTGGTGATTCTTTTCGCCGACACAGGAAGCGTTGTTTGGTTGTTTGCAGCCCTTGCGCGTGACAGATCCTTTTGGAGCGAATCGAAAAACGCTTGACTCGTTGCGCGAATTCCGGGCCTGCTGCTGAGCGCCAACGCTGAGAGACCGCTTTCTAAACCGCGAACGACAGCTCCTGACCAATAGGCACCAGCAAGAGACTAAAACACCGCAGCCACCCGCTTCACTCACAGCCTCCAGGAAATTGCTCCCCAGCCTGAGTGCAGCGCAGCACCCATTACCCCGCGTTTAACCCCGCATAAAACCCCCGCGTAAACGCCTCCTCAAACACCGAATACCCCGACCAATCACTGTGCGCAAAATGCAGGCGCCCGGTGCTGGGGGTCGGCAGGGCTTGGAGGCGTTCGCCGTTGATCAGCGCTGGGCGCTTGGCGCTGCTGGCAGGTTGGCCGATGCGGCTCAGCACGGTCTGGGTGCCGGGGCGGGGGATGGCCATCGCGTGGCCGTAGCGCATGACCTCGACATGGGTGATTTTTTCGTAGATGTCGGCGTGCGCGCGGGCCAGGGTGGCCAGGGTTTGGTCGCGTGCGGCTTCCCAGGTTTGGGCCAGCAGTTGCTGGCGGGCGCTGCGGGCGCTGGCGCCGGGCTGGTTGCCGCCTAGCGCGCGGTAGCAGGTCAGCACGGTGGGCAGTTGCTGCATTGCATTCAGGCGCTGGTGGCCGGCGTTGACGTAGCCCAGGCCGCCGTGGGCCACATCGTCGTACAGCACATTGTCCCAGGCCAGTTCGGCGCCGGGGCGGTCGCGCAGCGGCGCGCGGATGTGGACGTTGGTTACCTGCCAGGGTGCCCAGTCCAGCGCCTGCACGGCGGCGCGCAGAAAGTCGGGCGGGTCTTGCACCACATGGGCCGCGATAAAGGTCGGCAGTGCGACGATGCAGTGCGCGGCCAGCCAGCGCTGCATGCTTTGGTTGGCGTGGTTGAAGCTGTCGATCTCCACACCTTGGCGCGTCTCGGCAATCCGCATCACCGTGTGGCCGCTGTGCAGCCAGCCGGCGGCCTGCACCGGGGCCGTGAGCTGCTCGCTGAGCCAGCCATTGCCTTGCGGCCAGGTCAGCACGCTGTCATGCGCATCGTCCGCCGTGCCTGGCGCCTGAAAGCCGTGGCGGCTGGCAAAGTAGTGCAGGCCGGCCCAGGCCGATACCTGGGCGCAGCCGGCGCCAAAGTCGTCCTGGCAGGCATAGTCCAGGTACCAGCGCAGGTGCGGGTCGTCCAGCTGCTGCTGGGCCAGCCAGGTGTCAAAGCGGATGGCATCCAGCGCCTGGTGGGCGGGCGCCAGGCCGCCTGGGGCGTGCCAGCTGCGCATCGTTGGCATGCTGAAGGGCTGGGCGCGCATGGCCTGGTCCACCAGCTGGGCAAAGCGCTGGTACTGGGCCAGGGTGCTGGCGGCCACGTCCTGCGTGGGCAGCAGGCCTTCCTGCCATTCGCCGTGTATAAAAAGGCGCTCCTGCGGGCTGAAGCACAGGTACTCGTCCTGGTACTGCCAGCGGCCGGCCACGCGCTGGCGCACGCCCTGCTCTTCGAGCAGGTCCTGCACCTCGGGGGCGTTGTCACCAGGCACCGGAAGGTAGTGGGCGCCCAGGGGGCAACGCAGGCCCTGCACGGTGCCGCCACGGCTGTTGCCGCCGGCCTGGTCTTCCAGCTCCAGCAGGGCCACATCGCTGGTGCCTGCCAGCCGCAAGGCGCGGGCGGCCGACAGCGCGGCTATGCCGCCGCCGGCAATCAGCACCTTCACGCGGTGGATTCGGCTGGGCGCGGGCAGCGGCAGGCCTTGCGCCAGGCGGTCGCGCATCGCATGGCCGCGCTCCCAGGCCTGGCCCACAAAGCCGCCTTGGATATGGGCGGCGCTGGTGCTGGGTGGCGCGGGCTTGCAGCCGGCCAGCGCAGTGCTGCCGGCCAGCGCGGCGGCGCCTTTCAGGACAGAGCGGCGCTGCATCACTGGGCGGTCCGCAGTGGGCAAGGGTGGCAGGCCATCATGTCAGTGCGCCACCTTGCCCCATTCGCGCTCATAGGTGTGCACCAGCACCTGGTTGGACAGGCGGTTCACCTCGGTCGGCACCCGCGCCATGTCGGGCGGAAAGTCAAACAACAGCGGCAGGCTGGGCAGGCTCAAAAAACGCATGCCTTCGGGCAAGGTGCTCGGCAGGCTCCAGGGCCGGCGGCTGGCAATCACAAAGCCCCATTCGCCAAAGCTGGGCACATGGGCGTGGTAGGGCGTGGCCTGCATGCCCACCGATTCGACGGTGGTCACCACGGTCCAGAAACTCTCGCGCGCGATCAGTGGCGAGGTGGTCTGGATCACCGCAAAACCGCTGGCCGCCAAATGCTGGCCCAGCATTGCGTAAAAGCTGTTGGTGAACAGCTTGCCCACCGCAAAATTGGTCGGATCGGGGAAGTCCACGATGATCACATCGAACACCTCGTCGGCCTTCTGCAGCCACTGGAAGGCATCGGCATTGATGATGCGCACCTTGGGGTCGTTCAAGGCATTGCTGTTGAGCGCCTGCATGCTCGGCACGTTCTTGAACAGGTTGGTCATCTGCGGGTCCAGCTCGACCAGGGTCACCGATTCGACCGAGGGGTACTTGAGCACCTCGCGCACGGCCATGCCGTCGCCGCCGCCAAACACCGCCACCTTGCGCGGCGCGCCAAAGCGGCTCATCACCGGGTGCACCAGCGCCTCGTGGTAGCGGTATTCATCGCTCTGGGCAAACTGCAGGTTGCCGTTCAGGTACAGGCGCGCGCCGCGCTTGCCCTGGGTCACCACAATGCGCTGGTAGGGCGTGGTGCGCGCCAGCACAATGGGCTCCTGGTAGAAGTGGTCCTCGGTCAGCGATGTCAGCCGCTCGGCACCCACCAGGCCGCCCAGTAAGGCGGCAATCACCAGGCCGCAGGCCAGCACATGGCTGCCAAAGCGGCGCAGCTCTTCCTTGAAGAGAAACAGCGCCCATACTGCCACCAGCGCATTGAGCAGGCCAAACACCAGCCCGGTGCGGATCAGCCCCAGGTGCGGCACCAGCAGCAGCGGAAAGGCCAGCGACACCGCCAGCGCGCCCAGGTAGTCAAAGGTCAGCACCTTGGAGACCAGATCGCGCAGCACCACATTGCGCTTGAGGATGCGCATCACCAGCGGTATCTCCAGCCCCACCAGGGTGCCCACCACCAGCACCGTGCCATACAGCATCCAGTGGAAGGCGCTGGGCACATAGGCGTTGATGATGGACAGCACGGCAGGCAGGGCCCCGCCCACCAGCGCCACCATCAGCTCGATGCGCAGAAAATGCGCCGGCAGCTCGCGCACCAGGTAGCGCGACAGCCAGGAGCCGATGCCCATCGCAAACAGGTAGGTGCCGATGATGGTGGAGAACTGCAGCACCGAATCGCCCAGCAGGTAGGACGCGAGCGCTGCTGCGGCCAGCTCGTACAGCAGGCCGCAGGCTGCCACCACAAACACGCTGAACAGCATCGCCACTTCCAGCGGGCTGGCGCGCCGCACCTCGCCTTCCGGCAGGGCAGCATGGCCAAACTCCAGCGCGTCGCGCGCGCCCAGGGGGCTGCCCGGACTGGGGCTGGGGGATGCGTTGGCAGAAGGGGTGGCGGGGGTGGAGGTCGACACGGGCGGGAGCTGCAGAAGCCGTGCAGGGCGCGCAGGCGCCCGCAGTGTTGGCTGAAAAAGAGAAAAAAGACAGGGCGCCCGCGCACAGGCCAGGCGCCGCCAGCGTGGCAATAGGCGGCTGACAGCTATGGCCATCAGCGCCCGCGCAGGCGCAGAGCTAGCCGATCGCCGCTGCCACGATGATGCTGATGCCCAGGCTCATCGCCGCCACCACCACGCCCAGCGCGAGGTTCTGCTTTTCCACAATCTCGGCCCACATGTCCACGGGGGTGATCTTGTCGATGATCAGAAAGCACAGCCAGAAGACCACAACGCCCACCATGGCGAACAGGATGGAGCCAAAAAACGCCGCAGGGCGGAACCATTCCAAATCCATCACAACTCTCTCCTTCGTCAAAAGCGCGCCCTTATCGGGCTGTGCGCAGTGCTGTTGCCAGCGATTGTTTATTTGTGGCTGCCGCCGGAGCTGTAGCCACCCCATGAACCGCTGGACGACCGGCCGCTGCCCGTGCTGCTGCTGCACTTGCTCACATAGGTCGGGTCGGCGGCCAGTTTGCGCCGCTCCAGCGCAGTATCGCAGCCCTTGGGCCACAACCAGATGAGCAAAAAGAACAGCAGGAACAGGCCAATGATGACCGGCATACAGCCGAGCTTGGGCACCGTGAAGCTGCTGGTCTCGGGTTTGAACAGCGCCACCTGGTCGCCCATGCCAAAGGCCGATGCCACCGACTCGGGCGTCATCTTGCGGCCCAGCGACCAGCTCAGCTCGCGCGGGCCCTGCTCCAGGTTCAGCAGCTGCGCGCCATCCTTGCCCCGGGCAAAGTCCACATTGTCGGTCTTGTCGCCCCGGGCCACCGGCCAGTAGAACTCGCCCAGTACATAGGTGGTCTCGGCGCGGTAACGCGATTGCAGCTGGTAGGTCTGCTGCTTCCAGGTCGCCGTGCTGCGGCCTGCGCGGTAGTCGGGCGCGCCGGTCAGGGTCTTGACCAGGCTCCAGCCTTCGCTGCTGTTGACCAGGAACTGGAAGCCCTGCTGGCTGTGGTAGAGCAGGTACTCGTCCCAGCCAAAGTATTCGTCGTCATCGGGCTCGATGCCGATGCGGTGCTGAAACCCCACCAGCTGCCATTTGCTGCCAGCCAGGTTCGCTATCTTGCCCAGCGGCACCAGAGGTTTGACCGGGTCCTTCTGGATGGCGGCGCGCAGCTCCCCGCCAATGCCTTGCGACACATCGATGAGCGAGCCGCAGCTCGGGCAGGTCAGCGCCTGGGTCGTGTCCAGCTTGATATCGACCCGCGCCGCGCAGCGCGGGCAGTTGAAGTGCCGGCCCTCGTCCTTCTTGTTGGACGTGGTCTTCAGCCCTGCAATCTTGAGCGCGCCCAGCAGCACCGGCGCGCCCAGGTAGACGGCGGGCGGGTTCTCGCTGTAGTCGATGGACAGCACCTTGTCGTCCTCGGTGCGCAGCTCCACCACGGTAAAGGGCTTGCCCAATTCGGGCTGGTGCGGCATCTCGCCCTCGGCCGCCATCAGCTGGGCCAGTACGACGCTGGTCACGCTGTACTGCACGCCGCTGATCGCAATGCGCTGGCCCGGTTGCCAGCGGTCGGCCGGCGGCAGGTTCTTGGTGGCGGCCTGGCTGGCGCGGCTCAGCACAAACTGGCCATTGTCTTCGCTGATGACAGCGGTCTCGCCGCTGTCGCCCAGCGCCATCCACTCGTTCCAGCTGCCGGTCTCGCCCTTGTACTGCAGCCGGCCCACCAGGCGGAAGCCCTCGGGCTTGCCCTGGCTGCCCTTGGCGAACTGGCCGGTCTGGTTCAGCTTGAGCGGGCTGTAGTCGTTGAAGACCTCGGCCATCTTGCCGATGCGCTTCAGGATATCGCCATTGCGCACGATGGAGCTTTGGCAATACGGGCAGACAGCGAAGGCGGACTGGGCGCTGGCAAATTCCACAGGTGCACCGCAGCCCGGGCAGGGCGCCGTATAGCTGCGTTGCTGGTCCGTCGTCATAGGTCGTCTGGCTTGTTATGAAGGTGTTATGGAGGCGCCCATTCGGCAACCGCACCGCATCATAGCGCAGGGCTTGGCGCGCGGGCCGCCAGCGTGCGACTGGCGGTATTAGCCAGGCCTATGGTTTTTTTAGCGAGGATTCATTGGCTTTTGCCATTGCTAATAAATATCATTTACAGCACTGCCATCGATTTATTGCAAGAAAGAGCCCGCCATGTCCTCCATCCGCCGCAGCCTGCAGAACAACCGCCAAACGCTGAAGAAGACCGCCAGCTACTACCTGATCCACATCACGGTCGCCGCGATGGTGGCGTACGCCGTCACCGGCAACCTGATCGCCTCGCTCACGCTGAGCCTGCTGGAGCCCACGGTGCAGGCCTTTGCCTTTTTCTTCCATGAAAAGGCCTGGCAGCGCTGGAATGCGCGCTCAGCTGCCGCTGTGGCAACCGCGCCCGTAGCGGTGCAAGCCAGCTGACAGGCCCCCTGACAGCAGCGGCCGGATGTGCGACAGTAGCGCATTGCCGCTACCCACAGGATGCACCGATGACCCCCTCCATTTCACGCAAGCGATTGTCCCTGGCCGCCTGGCCCACGCTCTGTGCCGCCGTGCTGGCCTTGCAGGGCTGCGACGTGGTGGCGCCCATTGGCAGCAATGCCGTGCTGTCGGACCAGGCCATTGCCGAGAAAACCGCCAACTACTTCAGCAGCACCGAGGCGCATGTGCAGGTCTTCGGCTTTGACCGGCAGCGTGAATCGACGCGCTACCAGGCAAGCTTTCAAGGCAACAAGTACAACTGCTCGATCTACATGAACCAGGTGCGCTGCGACCCGGCTGGCCAATAAGCGCAGCCCTCAGCTGCGCAGCGCCTCATCGTTGGCGCGCAGCAGCGGCGCCGGGTTCGGGAAGATGTCCTGCCAGACCGGTGCAAAGGCCTGCTCGCCGACACCGGGCGCATCGCTGAAGTCGGGCAGGCGCAGCAGGCACAGCTGCAGGTGCAGATGGGGCAGCCACCAGCCGTTCTCTGCAAAGTCGCCCAGGTGGGCAAACTCGCTGCCTGCGGCAATCTGATCGCCCGGCTGCCAGCGCCGGGCCGATGCATGGCTCAGATGCCCCCAGATGCTGAAAAACTCTGGGTGCGCAGGGCCCTGGTGGCGCAGCACCAGCATGCCGCCGTAATCCAGCCGGATATCACGCACCTCAGCCACCACCACCTCCGCGGCCAGCGGCAGCCGCAGCGCGGTGCCCGCTGGCGCAAACAGGTCTACGCCCAGGTGGCAGTCGCGCATCGCGCCTTCCAGCCGGGTGGATGCGTAGTTGCTGCTTTGGTAGACACAGCGCTGCTCCATCCAGTGGCCCACACCCATGTCAAAACCCTGGCGGTTCTGCAGGGCCTCGTAGGCGCGGATGGCACCCTCGCGGTCCATGCTGGCGCTGGCGGCGGCCACGGCAGAGTCAGCGTTGCGAAAATCGACGTGGCCCATGCGCGCCTGCGCCAGGCCGGGCATCAGCCCACTCCAACTGCCGCGCTGCTGCGCCACCCAGGCATGGAAGGCAGCAGCCTCCGGCACGGCGCTGAGGCCGCTTTGGTGGCGCGCAATGGCCTGGGCGATAGGGTCAGTCTGTGTGTCGGCGGAGGTCATGGTTGTTGGAGTTGGCAGTGTTGCTCTATGGTATCG
The DNA here is from genome assembly GCF_022387135.1 of Comamonas sp. B21-038. Classification (GTDB taxonomy): domain Bacteria; phylum Pseudomonadota; class Gammaproteobacteria; order Burkholderiales; family Burkholderiaceae_C; genus Comamonas; species Comamonas sediminis. The sequence goes on along the minus strand of NZ_CP092462.1, from coordinate 4,387,916 downwards.
GCCAGCGCATGCTGGTTCTGCTCGCGCAGGCGCGCCACGGCGCCGCGCATGTCAGCGGGGCGCTCGTCCTGGCCGAGCTTGAACTTGGCTTCACAGCGCGCCACCGGCATCTCATAACCCACAATGCCGGGCAGGCGCCGCTCCAGGCCGCCGGGGCCCAGCTCGCTGCTGTCCCATGGGCAGCCGCGGCCGCGCTCCATGTGGCCCACCAGGTCCTGCAGGTGGGCGACCAGTTCATCTTCTTGCAGCATGCGCGGGGTGCCATGCAGGTGAACCACCTGGAAGCCCCAGGTCGGCGCGCTGTCGCGATGCGGGTAGTGGGGGTACCAGGACGGCGAGATATAGCTGCCCGGGTCCATCAGGATGGCGATGCTCGGCAGGCCCTGGCGCAGAAAGCGCACATGGTCGCTGGCCGATGCGACGTGCGACACCACCGTGCCCAGCGCGCCGCGCGTGGTGTCGAGCCGGAACACCGGGTGGGACAGCGCCACGCCTTCGCTGTGCGGCGTGACCAGGGTGCCCAGCACCACGCGGTCGACCAGCTCCTTGATCTGCGCGGGCTGCTGGGGTTGGTAATAGGGTTTGGTGTAGAGCATGAGAGGGGCGAGTCAGAGATATATCAGGCGTGGACGGGGGGCAGGCGCTGGTCCCAGGGCAGCGCCTGCTCCAGCTGCGCGGCCAGCTGCAGCAGCCGGCTTTCTGCGCCATAGGGGGCGATGAACTGCATGCCCATGGGCAGGCCGCTGGCGCTTTGCCACAGCGGCACGCTCATCGCGGGCACGCCGGCGGCATTGGCCGGGCGGGTGAACACGGTGGCATCCATGAACTCCTGCATGAAGTGCTGCGCATCGGGCTGGCGCACATCCAGCGCCTGCAGGCCCTGGGGCAGGGTCGGCATCACCGGGCAGAGCAGCAGGTCATAGCGGCCAAACATCTCGCCCAGGCGCCGGGCGATGCTGTTGCAGGTATTGCGCGCGGCCAATAGCTCGACAGCGCCCAGGCGCCGGCCCTGCTCCGCCAGGCCCAGGTTCACCGGTTCAAAGAACTCCGCCGTCGCTGGCCTGCCGGTGCTGCGCACCAGGTCATCCACCTCCAGCGCGGTGTAGGCGGCAATGATGCGGCTGAAGGCGGCGGCCAGGTCGGCGTGCGAGAAGTTCCATTGCGCCTCTTCGGTCACATGGCCCAGTTCCTGCAGCAGGCGGCGGCTGTCCTGCAGGCCTTGCAGGATGCTGCTGTCCAGCGCCTGGCCCGGGCCTGCCTCCTGCAGCACGCCAATGCGCAGTCGCCCGGGCGGGCGCAGCAGCGCCTGGCTGAAGTCTTCCGCCTTGGCCGGCGCTGCATAGAGCGAGCCGGGCTCCAGCGCATCGCTCAGGTCCAGCATCAGGGCCGAGTCGCGCACGCTGCGCGTCAGCACATGGTGGCTCACCAGGCCGCCCCAGTTCTCGCTGGAGACAGGGCCGCAGGCCACGCGGCCGCGCGAGGGGCGCAGGCCAAACAGCCCCGTGCAGGCCGCCGGTATGCGGATCGAGCCCGCGCCGTCATTGCCATAGGCCAGCGGCACCATGCGGGCGGCCACTGCGGCGGCCGAGCCCCCCGAGGAGCCGCCGACATTGTGCGCAGCACTCCAGGGGTTCAAGGTGCGGCCATGCAGGCTGGGCGCGGTCGCCACATTGGCCGAGAACTCGGGCAGATTCGTCTTGCCGACGATGACCATGCCCGCCTGCTGGTAGCGGCGCACCAAGGTGTGGTAAGTGGCCGAGACGTTGCCCAGTGCCGCGCGCGAGCCATACGACATCGCTGCGCCCGCATAGCTGGGGCAGTCGTCCTTGAGCAGCACCGGCACGCCGCGCAGCGGCGCATCGGCCGGCAGCTGGCGCAGCTGCTCGTCTGCCTGCGCGCGCATGGTCAGGATCACGGCATTGAGCTGGGGGTTGCAGCGCTCGATGGCGTCAAAGGCATGGTCCACCGCGGCCTGCGGGGTGAGCGCACCAGCGCGGATGGCCTGGGCCAGAGCCGTGGCATCGGCATGGCGGTAATCGGTTGCAGAGAAAGACATACAGGGTGTGAAACGCAGCGATCGGAATGCGGAGAAAGCGGCATGCGCGTGGCAGAACCAGAGCGTTTTGGCCACGCGCGCGGAGGTTGGCTTAGGGCGCTGCGCGGCTCACGCCCCAGAAGCGGTGCGTGCCGGCAGGCCAGCCCTTGTAGCCCTTGATGCTGGGCGCCATCGCGGTGACGACGGGCAGGTTGTACAGGCCGATGATCGGCACCTCCTTGGCCATCAGTGCATGGAGCTGGTTGAACAGGTCCTTGCGGCGGGCCGGGTCGCGCTCCATCGCCACCTGCCTGAGCAAGGCCGAGGCCTGCGCATCGTCCCACTGGCGGGTGGGCTCGGCCTTTTTGTCGCCAATCAGCGATTCATACATCAGCAAGGGGTCCAGCCGCGCCGAGTAGGCAAAGATGGCCAGCTCGTACTGGCCCTTGCCATACAGATCCAGCTGCGAGGCCCAGTCGCGCACCTTGATGTCGATATTGATGCCGGCTGAGCCCAGCAGCGCCTGCAGAATGGTGGCCAGCTGCACGCGCTCCTGGCGGTTGGCCACCAGCAGGCTGATGGGCTGGCCCTTGTAGCCCGCCTGCTTGGCCAGCGCGCTGGCGCCCACCGGGTCATAGCCGGGCCAGGCCTTGCTGCGCTGGTCGTAGTAGGGGCTCAGCGGCGATATCACCGAGGGGTTGGCGGTAAACAGGCCCTTGCCGGCGGCCTCGGCCACATCGGGCAGGCTCAGCGCCTTGGCAATGGCCTGGCGCATGCGCACATCCTTGAGCGCGGGCGCCTCGGTCTGCACCTGCAGCACCACCCAGCTCGGGGTGGGCTGCACCTCCACCTGCACGCCCTTGCCCTTGAGCTCCTTGATGGTGTCGGGGTCTACATCGTCGATCACATCAAGATCGCGCGAGAGCACGCCGTTGGAGCGGGTGCTGGCATCGGGCACGGTCACAAAGCGCAGGGTGGCAATGCTGGCCTGCTTGTTGCCGGCATAGCCATCGCGCGCGCCGGGCAGCGCACTGTAGTCGGCAAAGCGCTTGAGCTCGGTGTAGCGGCCGGTCTGCTTTTCGGCAAAGCGGTAGGGGCCAGTGCCGATGACCTGGCTGACGCTGCCGTTGGCTGTTACCGACTCCGGGTGGATGATCCAGGGCGTGCACTGGATGGTGGCCAGGGTCATCAGGAAGTTGGGCGCGGGCGCCGAGAAGCTGAAACGCACGGTTTGCGCATCGACGGCCTTCACCTCCTGCAGCGCCGGGCCGATCTTGCCGTTGTAGCGGTTGATGCACTGGAAGTTGGTCTTGGGATCGAGGTAGCGCTTGAAGTTCCACACCACATCGGCGGCCGACAAGGTCTTGCCATTGTGAAAACGCACATTCGGGCGCAGCTTGAAGTCGTAGCTGGTGCTGTCGTCATTGGCTGTCCAGCTGCTGGCCAGCATGGGCTTGACAGTGAGGTCCTCGCCATAGGCGACCAGGCCCTCGACCACATGGGCCATCACCATGTCGGAGTTGGCGTCGCGGTTGACACCGGGGTTGACGCTGGCGATATCGGCATGCAGCGCCACGCGCAGCATATCGGGGGCGCCGGCGGCCTGGCTGTGGGCACTGAGCGCGCAGGCTGCAACAAGCAGCGCGGGCGACCAAAGAGAGCGGCTGGTGGGCATGGTCTTCCTTGTGGTGGTGACGTTGGCGTGGGGGCTTGGGACAGGGGCTTACAGCGGGGCGGCTTGCGGCGCGCGCAGGCACTGCTGCAAGAAGGCCTCGACCGGCTCGATGACCTTGAAGGGCTCATGCGCAATGCCGGGCACCGTGTCGCGCTGCACGCGGATGCCATGCGCGGCAAAGCTGTCGGCCAGTGCGGTGATGCGCTCGATGCGGTTGTCGCCCTGCAGCTGGGCGCCATCCATCCACAGCGCGCTGTCGCGCGGAATGGTGATCTCCCAGGTGGCGGTGTCCGCCGTGCCGATGATGGTCTGCACCGTCACCGCGCGCATCGCCGCCAGGTTGAGGCTGCGGCCAAAGCGCTGCTCGATGTCGCGCACGCCCACCCACCAGTCGTAGTCGGTGTTGAGCAGGGTGACCACGCCCGGCGCGCCGATCGACACGGCATGGAGGCGCTCCGGGTGCAGCAGAAAAAAGCGCTGGCTGAACTGCCCGCCGCCCGAGAAGCCGTAGAGCATGAAGCGCTCGCTGCGCACGCGGTACTTGGCCGCCACCTCGTCAACCATGGACAGCAGCACCTGGTCATAGCGGATGCCATGGAAAAGAATGCGCTTGTAGTTGGCCAGGTCGCCCGCCACGCCAATGCCGGCGGGAAAGAGCGGCGCCAGCACGATGCAGTCATTGCGGTCGGCAAAATCGGCAAAGCGGTCGCGGTACTGGCTGGCGGTGCGGCCGGTGCCGTGCACGATCACCGCCAGGTCATAGACCTTGTCCTCGCTCTCGCTGTAGTTCTTGGGCACGTAGAGGCAGTAGCTGAAGCGCTGGTCGTACTGGCTGGCAAAAAAGGTGGTGGCGCCAAAGTCGTAGTAGCTCAGCTTGATGCCGTGGCCCTGGCGGGCGGGAGAGGATGACATAAGAGGACTCCTGGAAGGTTGCTGAATTTTTAGGCAGGGCAGGCGGCGCTGTCTGCAGGGGCGGTGGCGCGGCCCTCGGCATGGCGCCAGCGCAGGTGCACGCCGCCATCGGGCGTGGCCTGCAGCATCGGGATCGCATCGAGCAGCTGGCGCGTATAGGGGTTCTGCGGCTGGTCAAACACGGCATCGCGCGTGCCCTGCTCGGCAATCACGCCGCCCTGCACGACGATGACCCGGTCGGCAATCTGCTCGACCACGCCCAGGTCGTGGCTGATGAACAGGCACGAGAAGCCATAGCGCTGCTGCAGCTCGGCCAGCAGGTCCAGCACCTGGGCGCGCACCGTCACATCGAGCGCGGAGACCGCCTCGTCGGCAATCATCAGCGCCGGGCGCCGCACCAGCACGCGGGCAATGGCCACGCGCTGGCGCTGGCCGCCCGAGAGCTCATGCGGGTAGCGCGTCGCAAAATCGCCGCCCAGCCCCACATCGGCCAGCGCCTGCTGCACGCGCTCGCGCTTGTCGCTGGCGCTCAGGCCCTCGGCCATTCGCAGCGCCTCGGCCACCAGCGCCTGCACCGTCATGCGCGGGTCCAGCGAGGAGTACGGGTCCTGGAAGACCATCTGGCAGTTGTAGCGGTAGTCCTTGAACCCTGGACTGCCCGGCCGCAAGGGCTGGCCCTTGTACAGCAGGCTGCCACTGGTGGGCTGCAGCAGGCCCGACAGGATCATGCCCAAGGTCGTCTTGCCCGAGCCCGATTCGCCGACCACGGCCACCACCTCGCCGGGGAAGATATCCAGGCTGATGCCCTTGAGCACACGCGCCGGCGCCCCCTTGCGGAACCAGCGCTGGCGGCCGCCAAACTCCAGCACCAGGTCGCGGGCCGACATCAGCGGCGCCGTGCGGTCGATCTGGCGCGGCGCGCGGCGCTGGGGCAGGGTGCGCAGCAGCTGGCGCGTGTAGTCATGCGCGGGGGCGGCCAGCACCTGGGCGGTGGGGCCGGTCTCGACGATGTCGCCTTGCTTCATCACCACCATGCGGTCGGCGTAGCGGGCCACCATCGGCAGGTCATGGCTGATCAGCAGCACGGCGGTGCCGTTCTCACGGGTCAGCTCCAGCATCATCTCCATCACTTCGCGCTGCACCACCGCGTCCAGCGCCGTGGTGGGTTCGTCGGCAATCAGCAGCGCCGGGCGCAGCAGCATGGCCGAGGCGATCATGATGCGCTGGCGCATGCCGCCCGAGAACTCATGCGGGAACGCGCTCAGGATGCGCTGGGTATCGCGCAGGCCGACGCGCTCCAGCATCGCATGGATGCGCGGCATGTGCTCATTGCGCGCCTGGGGCAAGTGCATGCGCAGGCCTTCGAGCAGCTGCTCGCCAATGCTCAGGGTGGGCGTGAGCGAGGTCATCGGCTCCTGGAACACCATGGCCACGCGCGGGCCGCGCACAGCACGCAGCTGGCGCTCGTTCATCGCATAGAGCGACTGGCCGTCGAGCAGGATGCCGCCGCCACTGCGGCTGATGGCATGGGGCGTGAGCCGCATCACGGCGCGGCTGAGCATGGTCTTGCCCGAGCCCGATTCGCCGACGATGCCGACAATCTCGCCAGCGGCCAGCTGCAAGGATGCATCGCGCACGACCTGCTTGCCGGGGCCGGCCGAGAGGCTCAGGTTCTGGATCTGCAGCAAGGCAGGGGATGTGGTCATACGCGCCTCCGCATGCGTGGGTCGAGCCGGTCGCGCAAGGCGTCGCCCAGCAGGTTGATGCCCAGCAGTGCCAGCGAGATCGCCAGCCCCGGGAAAATCGCCAGCCAGGCCGCCTGGCTGACATAGGAGCGGCTGCCCGCCAGCATGTTGCCCCAGGTGGGCGCCGGTGGCGCGACGCCCAGGCCCAGAAAGCTCAGCGAGCTCTCGGCCAGGATGATCCAGCCGCACATCGAGGTGGCCATGACGATCACCGGGGCGATGCAATTGGGCAGCACATGGCGCAGCAGGGTGTAGGTCTCGGAGTTGCCCATGACGCGCGAGGCGCGCACAAAATCACGCTCGCGCAGGCCCAGCACCGTGCCGCGCACCACCCGCACTACCGACGACGCATAGGCCAGTGCCAGCGCGATGATGATGCCGCTGGCACTGGCGCCAAACACCGCCAGCAGGCCCAGGGCCATCAACAGGCCCGGGAAGGCCAGCAGCGCATCGTTGATGGCCATCAGGATGCGGTCGGGCCAGCCGCGCAGGTAGCCGCTGAGCGCGCCGATCAGCACACCAAAGAAGGTGGCCAGAAACACGGTGCTGATGCTGATGCGGATGCTGGTGGCAGTGCCACGCATCAGGCGGCTGAGCACATCGCGGCCCAGCTCGTCGGTGCCCATCCAGTGCTGCCAGCCGGGCGCTGCCAGGCGGGTCTTGAAGTCGAGCTTGAGCGGGTCATACGGCGTCCAGAACGTGGCCAGCAGGGCCACGGCGACCACCACGGAGACCAGGCCAGCGCCCAGCCAGAAGGAGAGGGAGCGGCGTTTCATGATGCGGCCACCCTCGGGTCGAAGATGGGATAGAGCAGGTCCACAAAGAGGTTCACCAGGACATAGATGCTGGCGATGAAGAGCAGGCAGCCCTGGATCAGCGGGTAGTCGCGGGCAAAGATCGCATCGACCAGCAGCCGGCCCAGGCCCGGAATGGTGAACACGGTCTCGATCACCGCCACCCCGGCGAGCAGGTTGCCCAGGATCAGGCCCAGCAGGGTCCAGGTCGGGCCAAAGGAGCTCTTGAAGGCATGGCGCAGCATCACCGTCATCTCGCTCAGGCCCTTGGCGCGGGCATGGGTGATGTAGTCCAGGTGCAGCACTTCCAAGGTGGAGGCCCGGGTCATGCGCAGGATCACGCCGATCTCGTGCAGCAGCAAGGTGGTGATGGGCAGCACCAGGTAGAGCAGTGCTTGCTGCGGGTTCTCGCCAAAGGCGACAAAGCCGACCACCGGAAACCAGCCGAGCTTGAGCGCAAAGAACATCAGCAGCAGCAGCCCCATCCAGAACGCGGGCAGCGACAGCAGCAAGGTGGCGGTGGCGACCAGGGCCAGGTCGGTGAGGCGGCCTTGGCGCCATGCCGCCAGCATGCCCAACGGCACGGCCACCAAGGTGGCCAGCAGCACGGCAGGTAGCACGATCTGGGCGCTGACGGCAAAGCGCTGCCAGATCAGCGCGGCGACGGGTTGGCGGTTGGAGATGGACTGGCCCAGGTCGCCCTGCAGCACATGGCCGGACCAGACCAGGAACTGCGTGGGCAGGCTGGCGTTGAGGCCCAGCTGCTCGCGCAGGGCCGCCAGCGATGCGGCATCGGCCGAGTCACCCAGCATCAGCGCTGCCGGATCACCGGGGATCAGGCGCACCAGGATGAAGACGGCCAGTGCCACGATCACCAAGGTCGGAATCGCCATGCCGATTCGGGTGGCAGCGAATTTCCACATGGCGGTCAGTGCTCCAGCGCCGCAGCGGCCGCTGCCGAGGGTTCAGCCGCGCCATCGCCATGCAGGCGGTAGGTGGTGAACTGGCGGTTGATGGCGGGCAGCGGTGCAATCTCCATGATGCCCAGCGCCGGCTCCATCACGATCATCGCGACGGTGGCGGTCAGGTTGCCGCCATCGGCAGGGCGGGGCGGGCGGCAGACCGCGTAGGGCGAGAGGAAGTCGTCAAACAGCGCCTTCTTCAGCGATTCGCGCGTCAGCAGGCGGCCCTGCTCCTGCAGGATCTTGCGCACCCGCCAGTCGCGGTAAAAGCTCTCGGGCACATGGGGGATGCCGGTATCGCGCAGCTTGGCCAGCGCCACCGGGCTGACCCAGTGGTTGGCGTGCACGATCATGCCGTCCTCGGGGTAGAGCGGGAAGGCCTCGTCGGGCGCGCACTCAAAGTCAATGCCAAAGCCTGCGGCCGACGCCACCATGATGTTGTTGGAGCAGGACTTGGGCGTGGTGGCCACGGCCTTGGCGGCCAGCGCAAAGTGTTCCTGTTCCAGCACCTTGCGGCGGATCAGGCCCAGCGGAATGCCCAGCTTGGTGTAGTCGCGCTCGCATTCCAGGTAGTTGGCGGTGATCGAGATGCCAGCGGCATTGAGGCCGCTGCGGGCGAGGCCGCCGGCTTCGACAAAGGTCAGGTAGTCGGGGCCATGGTCCTGGCGCACGCGCAGCACCACACCGGTCTCGGCGCATTCGGCACGCCAGTCCCAGTTCTGGCCATGGATCAGGTTGCCCGAGGCGCTGCGCTCGGGCAGCAGCATGGCGCCGGTGCAGCCGTCGTCGAGCTCGTCATCGACCGGCTTGCTGGACTGGGCGCGCGCCAGGGCCACTACCTCGGTGCGGGCATTGATCATCACGATGTCGTCCAGCGCGACGCCCGAGCCCTCGGCAATGCCGCGCATTTCTTCGAGGTAGTTCTCGTCAAAATCGGCGATCTTGCGGGCGTACTCGGCGATCAGCGCGGCCTTGTGTGCGGCACTGATGCCGTACTTCTCCAGCGCGCCGCCATAGAGGGCTGCGCTGCGGGCAATGCGGTCTTTGAGCGCCGCGCCATACTGGCGCCCACGGGCTTGGGGGGCGCCAGACAGCGTGACGAGTGGAAACGGCGACATCTTTTTCCTTTTGTGTTTTGTGAACTTTTAATACATTAATTTCGTGGTCATTGACTGTCAATTTGTTTTTTATAGAATCAAACAAAACTTAGGGAAACTACGATGAAGGATGCTGCCAACACGCCAGGCCTGGCGCGTATGCTCGGGGCTGGCCGGCAAAAACAAGAGGCTGCGCGCCGTCGCCACTGCCACCGCATTGCGCAGACGCGGGCCGCCGCAGCACAACCCAGGGGAGAATCGGTTTGAAGCAATCGCTGAGTTCTTTGCAGATCGACGTCGCGCGCAAGCTGACGGCGCTGATGCATGCTGGCCGCTGGCGCGTGGGCGACCGCATCTCCGACCTGCACCTGGCCGATGAGCTCAAGGTCTCGCGCACGCCGGTGCGCCAGGCGCTGATGCTGCTGACCGCCCAGGGCCTAGTGGCCTACCACCCGGGCCGGGGTTTTCGGGTCGAGCGCGTGCCCGATGGCGACGATGCACTGGAGCAGCTGGTGCCTCCGTCTGAGGCCGAGGCGCTGTACAGCCAGATCATGAACCACCGCGCCAGCGGCCAGCTGGCTGGCGAAGTCTCCGAGGCGCAACTGGTGGAGCTGTTTGGCGTGACCCGGGGCGCCGTGCGCCGCGTGCTGATGCGCTTTGCCGCCGAGGGCCTGACCGAGCGCCTGCCCGGCCACGGCTGGCGCTTTACCGAAAGCCTGGACAACCCCCAGGCCGTGCACGAGAGCTATGACTTTCGCTTGATTGTCGAGTGCGGCGCGCTGAAGATGGCCGGCTTTGCGCCCGATCCCGAACAGCTGCAGCAGCTGTTTCGCGAGCAGTCAGACATCTTGCAGATGCCGGTCGAGCAGCTGCGCCAGGATGTGTGGTTCAAGGCCAATGCGAATTTTCATGAAACCCTGGTGTCCTGGTCGCGCAACCGCTTTCTGATCGAGTCGGTGCGCCGGCAGAACTCGCTGCGCAAGATCTCGGAGTTCGCGCACTTCAGCCACTTGAGCGAGCAGCACATCCGCCAGGCCTGCACCGACCACCTGGGCATTCTCAAGGCGCTCAAAGAAGGCGATGCCGACTACGCCGCCGCGCTGCTGCGCCGGCATATTTCGCGCTCGGCGGAAATCTAAAAACAGGTTCTTAACAGGACCTAGGTTTTTTCCAGGTCCAGCTTGGGCGCGCGCAGCTCGTTCTCGCTCATGCCCCGGCGCCAGTAGGCCACGATCAGCTGCTCCTGCTTGCCCAGGCCCAGGCTGTCCACCGCCCATGCGCGCAGCGCCTGCGCGGTTGCAAATTCGGCACCTACCCATAAAAAGCGGCTTGCGCCTGCGGTGGTGTGTGCGGCGCTCCAATCCAGCGCTTGCACGGCCTGCTGCAGCTGCTCGCCGCTGCCGGCTGCTGCGCCTGCGCGGTAAAGCCAGTGCCACTGCATGCCGGCCGGCAGGCGGATATCGATGGCATCCTGCGGGTCCGCTATCTCGCAGACCACATGGCCGCGTGTGCTGGCGGGCAGCTGTTCTGCAATGCGGGCCAGCGCGGGCAGTGCGCTGTCGTCACCGGCCAGCACCATCCAGTCGGCGATGCGGGCCGTGCGGCCACCGGGCTTGAGGATCTCGACCCGGTCGCCGACCTGCGCCTGCTGGGCCCAGCAGGCACCCGGGCCGGCATCGGCATGCAGCAAGAAATCAATCTCCAGCCATTGCGCATCGGCATCGAAGGCACGCACAGTGTAGACGCGCGTGCTGCTGACGCCGTCGCGTTGCGGTGACGGAAACACCAGGCGGCAGTGGATGTTGTCGTGCTGGCAAAAGGGCGCCAGCTGCGCGCCGGCAAAGCGGATGCGGCGGTAGCCGGCAGAGGGGGAGCAGAGGGAGAGAACCTGGAGCGTGGAGGGCATGCCGCAGTCTAGAGACGGTACGAGAGGGGAGGCCGCTGGCCCCTAAGCGGGTGGCCAGCGTCGGAAGGTCTGGCGGCCATTATGCGGGCGTGCCTTCCCTTATTCAGTCTCGCGCGGCGCAGCCCCATGGCGCCGCTGTGGGCTCAGGCCTGGCTCAGGTCGAATCTGCCTGCAGGTTGTTCACCCGCCAGCACCTGCAGCAGGTTGCTGGTCGCCATCTCGGCCATCGCGTGGCGCGTCTCGTGCGTGGCCGATCCGATATGCGGCAGCGCCACCACCTTGGCATGGGTGCGCAGGGGGGATTCGACCGGCAGCGGCTCGGTGGCAAACACATCCAGGCCGGCGGCGCGGATCTGGTCGGTGTCGAGCGCATGCAGCAACGCAGCCTCGTCGACGATCGCGCCGCGCGAACCGTTGATGACGATGGCGCTGGGCTTCATCAGTGCAAAGGCCTCGGCGCCCAGCAGGTGCTTGGTCTCGGGGGTCGACGGCACGACGGAGACGACAAAGTCTGCCTCGCGCAGCAGCGCATCGCGGGCGACATAGTGCACATGGCCGGCCAGCGCGCCCAGTTCGCTGTCGGGCACAACGCTGCGGTTGTTGTAGAGCACGCGCATGCCAAAGCCCAGCGCGGCGCGCCGGGCCAGTGCCATGCCAATGCGGCCCATGCCCAGAATGCCCAGGGTCTTGCCATGCACATCCCAGCCAAACAGGTCCTCGCCAATATTGCGCTGCCATTGGCCCGAGCGCACATACATCGCCAGCTCCGGAATGCGGCGGCTGGTGGCCATCAGCAGTGCAAAGATGGTGTCGGCCGTGGTCTCCGTCAGCACGCCCGGCGTGTGGCACAGCGCAATGCCGCGCTCGCGCAGCGCGGCCAGCGGGTAGTTGTCCACGCCCACCGAGATGCTGGAGATCACTCGCAGCTGCGGTGCTTCATCGAGCAGCGCATCGGTGATCGGGTAGCTCGACCCGATCAGTGCCTGGGCCTGGGGCAGCGCTGCAAAAAAGGCATCGCGCTGTGCAGCCACGCGGGGGTTGGCCACGGTCACATCGTGCGCGGCTTGCAGGCGGGCCAGCTGGTCGTCGGGCAGTTCACGAAAAACCAAAATCTGGTGGCGGGTGCTGCTCATTGCTGCTCCTGGATGCGTTGAAATCAATAGCCGGCGGCGGTCAAGGCTTCGCGGGTTGGCAAGCCTTCGGAGTCGCCCAGCACCTGCACCTGCAGCGCGCCAATCCAGCAACCGCGCTTGACGGCATCGGCCACCGAGCGGCCATCGAGCAGGCCGCTGATGACGCCCACCGCAAAGGCATCGCCGGCGCCCACGGTGTCCACCACCTTCTCGACCGGGCAACCGGCCACATAGCCGGTGCCGGCCTCAGCGTCATCGTAGTAGGCACCTTCTTCGCCAAGCTTGACGACCACCAGGCTGGCCCCCTGGTCGCGGTAGAACCGGGCGACCGCTTCGGGCGTCTTGTGGCCGGTCAGCAGCTCACCTTCGGCCAGGCCGGGGAAGACCCAGTCCGCACCAGCGGCCAGCGCATTGATCTCGCGGCGCATCGTGGCCTCGTCCTGCCACAGGGTGGGGCGCAGGTTGGGGTCAAAGGAGATGGTGCTGCCCGCAGCGCGGGCGATCTGCAGGGTACGCTGGGCAGTGGCCAGGCTGGTCTGCGAGATCGCGGCAAACACGCCGGTGGCATGCAGGTGGCGGGCCGAGGCCAGCCAGGGCTCGTCGATGTCGGCCGGGGTCATCAGGCTGGCGGCCGAGCCCTTGCGGTGGTATTCCACCTGCGGGTCGCTGCCGTCATCGGTGCGGCCCTTGATCTGGAAGCCGGTCTTCTGCGTCGGGTCCATCACCACATGCTCGCAGTGCACGCCTTCGCTCTTCATCTGGTTGATGAGGTAGCGCGCCATCGAATCGGCGCCCAGGCGGCTGGCCCAGTGGGTGTTGAAGCCCAGGCGCGCCAGGCCGGTGGCCACATTGATCTCGGCGCCTGCAATGCGCTTGGTGAAGAACTCGGCGTTCTCCAGCGGGCCGGCGCGGTCGGCGATCAGCAGCATCATGGCTTCGCCAAAGGTGGCGATGTCGAAGGTCTTGGTGGTCATGGCCGTGTCTCTCTTGGGTGCGGTGGGCTGTTGGTTTATCGGGGACTTAGCGGGCTTGCAGTGCCGTGGCATCGCGCAGCACGGCCAGCTCCTGCCGGGTGACGGCGACCAGGTCGTCGCCGATCAGCGGGTACTCGATGGCGCGGGGTGCGTCGCTGGGCAGCGCGCGCAAAATGGCGCGCCAGGCGGCGGCCGATTCGGCCAGCGGCACTGCCACCCATTTGGCCGGCAGGCGTTGCACGCCCTTGGCATGCACATAGGCCACGCGGCTGCCAAACAGCTGGGCCGCTTGCAGCGCGCATTCGCCCAGGTAGTGCCAGTTGCCCATGTCAAAGGTCATCGGCAGCGGCAGGCCGGCGGCATCGGCCGCGGCAAAAAAGCGCTGCAGTGCTTGCACGGTGCCGGCGGCCGTGGTCTGGTCGTTTTCGATCAGCAGGGTCAGGCCCGCGCCATCGATGGCGCTCTTCAGCGCCGCAAAGCCCTGGGCCGAATGCGCGACCGACTGGCTAGCAAAGCCGCCGATCGACATCTTGAGCCAGGTGGCCCCCAAGGTCTGGCTGGCGGCGATCGCGTGTTGTAGGGCAGCGGTGTTCAGGTTGCCGTCCATCGCAAACAGCGGCTGGGGGCAGGAGTAGACCAGGTCCAGCTGGTGATCGCGGCCATAGGCGGCCAGCGCGGGCAGCTCGTCGGCGGGGTTCAGCAGCAGCTCTTCGCGCACTTCATAGCCATTGGCACCGGCGCGGTGCGCGAGCTGGGCAAAGTAGAGCTGGCCGTGGCGGCGCACTTCGGCATTGCCAAAGGAGGTGAGGGAGATCAGGGCGGGCGAGCCCGCGTTTTGCAAAGACAAGGCCATGGTTTTCGTATTTTTTGGCCGCTTACGCCCGTATACCAAGCGTTGACAGCTATTGATAAGTGAGCAAACAATCTGCAGTAACTTCGCACGTTCTCAAAAACTGGCGCGGCCCATCGGCGCACACCGAGCAAGGGCCGCCCCGCAGCGAAGGTGGGGTCCCCCTCCCGCGTAGCGAGAGAGGGGGAAGGCGCGAAGCGCCTCAGGGGGTGTTAGTGATTACTCAGGATCTGGCCCAGGAACTGCTGGGTCTTCGGGTGTTGGGGGTTGTCAAAGAACGCAGCCGGTGGGCCTTGCTCGATGATCTTGCCGTCGGCCATGAAGATCACGCGGTCAGCCACGCTGCGGGCAAAGCCCATTTCATGGGTCACGCAGAGCATGGTCATGCCGTCTTCGGCCAGGCCGATCATGGTGTCCAGCACTTCCTTGACCATCTCGGGGTCGAGGGCCGAGGTGGGCTCGTCAAACAGCATGATCTTGGGGGCCATGCACAGCGCACGGGCAATGGCCACGCGCTGCTGCTGGCCGCCCGACAGCTGGCTGGGGTACTTGTTGGCCTGGTCCGGAATGCGCACCCGCGTCAGGTAGTGCATTGCGCGCTCCTGCGCCTCGGCCTTGCTCAGGCCGCGCGAGCGCATCGGCGCCAGCATGCAGTTCTCCACAATCGTCAGATGCGGAAAGAGGTTGAACTGCTGGAACACCATGCCCACTTCCTTGCGGATGGTGTCGATGGCCTTGCTGTCACCGGTCAGGTCCGTGCCGTCCACGGTGATCTGGCCCTTCTGGATGGCTTCGAGCCGGTTGATGCAGCGGATCATCGTGGACTTGCCCGAGCCCGAAGGCCCGCAGATGACGATACGCTCGCCAGCACGCACGTCGAGGTTGATATCGGTCAGCACCTGGAAGTTGCCATACCATTTCTCGACGCCTTGGAGGCGAATGATGGGTGCTTGCGAGGGGGTCGTCATAAAGCAGTCGTTTTTAAGATGATTGCAACACTGGCATGCCCGAGCTAAGAGACAGCCAGCAAGGGCCGCCCCGCAGCGCTGCTGTCGTCCCCCTTCCAGGGGGAAGGCGCGCAGCGCCTCGGGGGGTAGCCCGTTCTAGGGTTAGTCCAGCTTGGGCAGGTCGGCGCCCAACCACTTTTGGTACAGCTTGTTCAGCTCGCCATTGGCGGTGTTCTTGGCGATGAAGGCGTTCACAGCTTCGGCCACTTCGTCCTGGCCAGGGCGCAGGGCGACTGCCATGTTCTGCTGCAGCAGCTGGAACTTGTTCTCGAACTGGCCCGCAGGGGCGCGCTTGGCGATCTGAGCGGCCACGGTCACCGAGCAGCCGATGGCATCGACCTGGCCCGACAGCAGGGCTTGCATGGCCGATGCGTCGTCGTCAAAGCGGCGGATTTGCGTGCCTTCCGGCGCAGCCTTGGTGACGGCCACGTCCTGGGTGGAGGCACGTGCCACGCCCACGCGCAGGCCCTTGAGGTTTTCCGGGCCCTTGATGGCGGTCTTGGTGGCGCCGTACAGCACGATCGATGCGGCCGAGTAAGGCTTGGAGAACAGCACCTGCTTGGCGCGCTCGGGCGTGATGGCCAGCGAGGCGATCAGCATGTCGACCTTGTTGGTCAGCAGGAACGGGATGCGGTTGGGGCCGGTCACGGGCACGATGTCGGCGGTCACACCCCATTCCTTGGCCAGCAGCTTGGCCACATCGGCGTCGTAGCCGTCAGGCTGGTTGCTGCCGTTCAGGATGCCGTAGGGCGGGAAGTCCACCAGCATGCCGATGGTTATCTTGCCCTTCTTCTTCAGATCGGCCAGCGACTGGGCCGATGCGGTCAGGGGCAACAGGGCGCTGGCAGCCAGGGCGGCAGCAGCGGAGGTGAAAGTGCGGCGGGAAATCTGCATGCTCATGTCTCCTAGTAGAAAAATCAAGCGACAACCAAAAAGGTTCAACGCGCCAGGGCCTTGGCTTGGCGCTTCTCAAGGCGGCCTGCCCACAGTGACAGCGGCCAGCACAGGATGAAGTAAACGGCACCCACGACACCGAACACCAGCATCGGCTGGAAGGTGGCGTTGTTGATGATCTGGCCGGCGCGGGTGATCTCGGTAAAGCCGATGATGGCTGCCAGCGAAGTGCCCTTGATGATCTGCACCAGGTAGCCCACGGTGGGGGCCACGGCAATCTTCATCGCCTGGGGCAGCACGACGGCGCGCATGCGCCAGTAGTAGGACAGCGACAGCGCATCGGCCGCTTCCCACTGGCCGCGTGGCACAGCCTGGATACAGCCACGCCAGATTTCACCGAGGAACGCGCCGCTGTTCAGAATCAGCGCAGCAGCCGCTGCAATCCAGGGGTTGATCTCAAAGCCCAGAATGGGCGCGCCAAAGAACACCAGGAACAGCTGCAGCAGCAGCGGCGTGCCCTGAAAAATCTGGGTAAAGGCGGTGGCAATGCCGCGCGCCAGGCCGTTCTCTGACGTGCGCGACAGCGCAATCACCAGGCCCACCAGGGCGCCGCCGATAAAGGCGATCAGGGACAGGGCCACGGTCCACTTGGCCGCTTCCACGATGAACCACAACTCGGGCCAACCAAAAGTACGCATTTTTTGTTCTCCAGGAATGCTATGCGCTTGTTTAGCGACGGTCTGGGTAGTTCAAGGCCATCTGGTAGATGAGCTTGAACAGCAGGTTGAAGGCCAGCGACAGCAGCAGGTAGATGGCGGCTACGACGATGTAGACCTCAAAGCTGCGGAAGGTCTCGGACTGGATATTGGCGGCGACCGAGGTCAGGTCGTCGGCCGAGATCACGGACACCACGGCCGAGCTCAGCATCAGCAGGATGAACTGGCTGGTCAGCGCCGGGTAGATGGTCTTGAGCGCGGGCTTGAGGATCACGAAGCGGAAGATTTCCCAGCGCTTCAGATCCAGCGCCAGGCCGGCTTCGATCTGGCCCTTGGGGATGGATTCGATGCCGGCGCGGATGATCTCGGTGGCATAGGCGCCCAGGTTGACCACCATGGCCACCAGTGCGGCGGTTTGCGGCGACCAGCGCAGGCCCACGGCCGGCAACGCAAAGAAGAAGAAAAACAACTGCACCAGAAAGGGCGTGTTGCGGATCAGCTCGATGTAGGCATTGATGACAAAGCGCAGCGGAGCCGGGCCCGAGGTCTTGCCCCAGGCGCAGACGATTGCGACGGCCAGGCCGATGATCATGGCGAGAAAGGACAGCTGGATGGTCACCCAGGTGCCCTGCAATAGCTGCGGCCAGGCTGCCAGGACCTGGTCGAATTGGAACGTGTAGTTCATGGCGATGCGGCGCGTTTGAAACCGGTTTCAGTAGCGCCGCAGTTTAACGGAAGGTTACGAAACGATTACTAGGGTTTGCCCTAGTTTGGTGCGTAACGCCTTTTTTAACCGTTGTGAATCAATTGCTTGGCGATTTTGTGGAGCCGCGCACAATGATGGTGCCTGGTAACTCGACTGTTCGGGCGGGGCTTTGCAGGCCCTGGATGCGCTCAATCAGGCAGGTGGCAGCGGCCTGCCCCAATGCATCGGTGGGCTGGGCCACCGTGCTCAGGCCCGGGCCCACCAGCGCGGCCCAGTCGGTCTCGTCCACACCGATGATGCCCAGTTCGCGCCCAGGCACCCAGCCCAGTGCATGCACGGCAGTGGCCACGCGCAGGCTGGCCACGGCATTGCCGGCCAGCACCGCAGGGCGGCGGCCGGCTTGC
Source organism: Comamonas sp. B21-038 (assembly GCF_022387135.1). Lineage (GTDB taxonomy): Bacteria > Pseudomonadota > Gammaproteobacteria > Burkholderiales > Burkholderiaceae_C > Comamonas > Comamonas sediminis. The sequence continues at coordinate 4,370,106 of NZ_CP092462.1, read as the reverse complement.
TGCGCCTGCTGCTGCCAGTGCTGCAGGTGCTGCTGCAGGGCGCTGGCGCCGTCGGCGGTGCTTTCCCACACGCTGCCCTGCATGGTGGGCGCCTGGCTTTGGATGTAGCGGGCAAAGGCCTGCTGGCGCGCGGTGCGCGAGCTCACATCGGCAATCGGCTCGGTCACCAGCAGCACCTCGTCAAAGCCTTGCTGCTGCAGATGGTCCATCGCGATCTGCACCACGCCGGGGTTGTCCACGGTCACAAAATCGGCGTCCATCCCTTCCTGGAACCGGTCCACCAGCACGATGGGCTTGCCATGCAGTTGCGCGTCCTGCCAGAGCTGGGCGCTGGTGTCCACGCGGTTGAGGATCATGCCGTCGAGCTGGTAGGCCGACAGCGCATGCATGGCATCGCGCTCGCGCCCGGCCTCATTGCCCAGGTTGAACAGCACCAGCAGGTAGCCGGCGGCCTGGCAGGCTTTTTCTGCGCCCTGCAGCACCGCCACCGAGAAGGGGTTGGTCACATCGGCCACCGCCAGGCCGATCAGGCGGGTGCGGCCATGCTTGAGGGCCTGGGCCATCGGGCTGGGCCGGTACTGCAGGCGGGCAATGGCCTCCTGCACGCGCTTGGCCATGTCGGGGGTGAGGATGTCGGTGCGGCCATTGAGGTAGCGCGACACCGTGGCCTTGGAGACCTGTGCCGCCAGCGCCACATCGGCAATCGTGGCCCGGGCCTTGGCAGGGGCCGCAGGCTTGGCTGCGCCGGGCGGGCAGGGGCGCGATGGGGTGGCGGTGGGCGCAGGCTTGGGCACGGGGCAGTCCAGGGTGGTCGTTACGGTAGCGATGGTAGCGCCGAACCGCACGCCCGCCGCGTTGGCCGGCCTGCGCGCGGAGGGGGGCAGTCGCGCAGGTGCGGCCCGTGGGGCCCGGTTGGTGCCGGGCGTTTGCTGCAGTGCAAAAGCGGCAGTTTTCCGATTCTCACCCTGTGGATAATTTTGTGCAATGTTCCCGTTGTTGCGCGAGAAACTCCCTGCAATCTCCCTCTAGGAAAGAAATGCACACCGGGAAGCCGGTTTCTGTGGATAAGTTAATTTCATAGCAACTTAGTCAACTGCTGTGTGGGCATCGAGGAGGCAGTCAATAAAGGCCTGCGCCACACGGCTCGGAGCGGGCGATAAGCGCCACATGGCCACGAATTGGCAACGGTAATGGAAGCGTTCTGGCCGTACAGCCCGCATCAAACCTTGGTTTTCAAAACTGGCCGCGTAGTGGTCGGGCAAAAATCCCAAAAAACACCCGGACAAAATCAAGGTGGCAATCGACTCCTGGTCAAACCCGGTGGCCGCGCGCGGCAGCCGCACGCTGTGGCTCAGCTCCATATTGGGAGAGTGGTAGCCCAGGCCGGCAAAGGGGTAGCTGCGCAGCTGCTCCCAGTCCAGCGCCTGGTGCTGCTGCTCCCACAGGTCATGGCCGGCGGCGCAGTACAGCTGCATGTTCTCGGCAAACAGATCGCGGTAGACCAGGCTGGCCGAGCTGCGGTGCGCCGGGATGATGCCCACATGGAAACGCCCATCCATCAGCCCGCGCTCGATCGCGTTGATCGAGCTGACATGCAGCTGCAGGTTCACATCCGGCGCCTGGCCGTGGAACTGCGCAATCGCGCGGTGGATCTGGGCCTGCGGGTTGCTCACCGTCTTGTCGAAGATGGCGATCTCCAGATTGCCGCCCATGCGGGCGTGGATATCGTCAATGCGGCTGCGGAACAGATCGACGCCGCCCAGCAGCTGCAAGGTGGCCTCGTAGACCTGGTGGCCCTCCGGCGTCAGCGCAAAGCCCGCGCGCCCGCGCCGGCACAGCACCATGCCCAGGCGGGTCTCCAGGTCCTTCATGTGGCGGCTCAGGGTCGACGTGCCGATGTTGAGCTCCAGCTCGGCGGCCGACATGCCCCCGCACTCCACCACGCTCTTGAAGACCTGCAGCAGCCGCAGATCCATATCGCTGAGCTGGCCCAGCACCGCGCGGGCGCGGCGGGCAGCGGCAGGGGGGTGGGGCGGGGAGGCAAACACGGGAGGGCGGGCAGGCATCCGCATAGCTTAGCGGCTTTGGCTGCTGCCGCCCTCAGTGTTTACAGAAGCTGTTTAGCGCACGCCTACCGCTGCGCCTCGGAAGAGTTTGCTGTACTCACGCGGCTGGCTGCGCCAGTACTGGCGCGGTGCATCCACCTGCGCGCCCAGGCTGGCAGCCGCATGCCAGGGCCAGCGCGGGTCGTACAAAGCAGCGCGGCCAATGGCCACGGCATCCGCCTGGCCCGAGGCCACAATATGCTCGGCCTGCGCAGGCTCGGTCACCAAACCGACGGCAATCGTGGTCAGGCCCGTAGCCTGTTTGATGGCCTCGGCAAAACCCACCTGGTAGCCCGGCTGCACGGGGATCTGCTGGGCGGTCGACAGCCCGCCCGATGACACATGGATGGCGCTGCAACCCAGTGCCTTCAGCCCCTGGGCCAGCGCGATCGAGCCATCGATATCCCAGCCGCCCGGCGCCCAATCCGATGCCGAGATACGCACCCACACCGGCTTGGCCGCAGGCACGGCCGCGCGCACGGCGGCAAACACCTCCAGCGGGTAGCGCAGGCGGTTCTCCAGGCTGCCGCCGTAGGCATCGCTGCGGGTGTTGGACAGGGGCGAGAGGAACTCGTGCAGCAAATAGCCATGGGCCATGTGGATCTCGATGCCCTCGATGCCCAGCGCATCGGCCGCCTTGGCTGCTGCCACAAACGCATCCTTCACCTCTGCCAGCTCGGCAGGGCTCATCTCAGCCGGCGGCACCTCGCCCGCTGCATGGGCAATCGCCGAAGGCGCCTGCGCCACCCAGCCCCGGGGCGCATCAGGCGCAATCTGCGCAGCGCCTTCCCAAGGCAGATGGCTGGAGGCCTTGCGGCCCGCATGGGCCAGCTGAATGGCCACCGGAATCGCCGAGAGCTTGCGCAGCGACCCCATCAGCCGCCCCAGCGCCTGTTGGTTGTCATCGGAGTAGATGCCCAGGTCCTTATCGGTAATGCGCCCCACCGCCGACACCGCCGTGGCCTCCAGCACCAGCATGCCCGCGCCCGATACCGCCAGGCTGCCGTAGTGCATCAAATGCCAGTCATTGGCATTGCCCTCTTGCGCCGAGTACTGGCACATCGGCGCGATGACGATGCGGTTGGGGAGGGTGAGCTGGGAGAGCGTGAGGGGCTGGAACAGCTGCGAGGGGGTGGTGGTGCTGGCGGGGGTGAGCGACGGGTCGGTGGTTCTTTGCATGGGGGGTGTCCGGTTGGTTGTGCGCTGTGGAGGTGGATGGCCCTGTGCGTCACAGGTTGTGTACGGAGGCTGCATCGACAGATAGCTGGAACGGGGTACAGCGTATTCCTATATTTCGACCTGGGTGCTGTGGGGGATAGCTAAGGGTTGACCCGTTGGAGACATGGGCGTCGGCAAGCCGCGCGAATCCAGCCTGGTCCCCACCGCGCTAGCCAGCAAACGCCGCATGCTCTGCGCCGGCCCCCCAGCAGAAGATGCGCTAGACAAATCCATTGATGACGAGAATATCACCACGTGGTAAATTCCGGCCAAGGAGTAAGAACTGTAAGTGATATATGTTGATGATGCAGAGGTTCTGAAGCACGGTTATGCGTGGTTCCACCTCGTGGCGGATAGTGTTGACGAGCTGCATGAATTCGCGGCCAGCATCCGTCTTCCCGCGCGCGCCTTCCATCGCGGTGCGCGCCACCCTCACTACGATGTCACTGCTAGCCAACGTCGGTACGCGCTTCAACACGGTGCCATAGCAATCTCCGCTAGGGACGCAGTGCGAATAGGTCTGCAAACAACCTTGCCGGCTTGCGTCATCGCAACCGAGCCGACTCAGTTCAGTCTGTTCGCTTGACCTAGTGAGTACGACATGTACCTTGCAGCCGACTCCCTCGACGATTTGCTATTCAAGGTATACAAACAAATTCTCGCCCGTGGCACCGCGATAAAACCGTCTAAGGGCGAGGCTCGTGAAACCAGCGGCATGCTGCTGAAGCTTTCGGCGCCACGGGTCCGCCTCAGCCGATCGGAATCGCGGGGCCTGCTCTTCAGCTGCCTCGGCGAACTGCTTTGGATACTTGCGGGCAGCAATCGACTGGACTTTATCCAGCACTACATCCCCAGCTACGACGAGTTTTCTGACGATAAGCAGACCATTTATGGTGCCTACGGGCCACGCCTGTTCGGAAAGACACCAAATGACCAAATCCCTCGCGTTATCAAGTTGCTGAAGGAGAAACGAGACTCCCGTCAAGCAGTCTTGCAGTTGTTTGACCGCGCCGATACGCTTGAACACCATAAGGATGTACCGTGCACCTGTACGCTTCAATTCCTAGTGCGTGACAATCGGCTGCACCTCTTGACGTCAATGCGTTCCAACGACGCTTGGCTCGGCCTGCCACACGATGTCTTCACATTCACCATGATTCAGGAGCTTATTGCCCGGTCCGTGGGCATTGAGCTGGGCGAGTACAAGCACTCTGTTGGCAGCTTGCATCTCTACGATAAGCATCACGACAAAGCACTCCGGTTTTTAAGCGAGGGCTGGCAGACGCGTCGCCCAATGCCGCCAATGCCCAAGGGCGATCCGTGGAAATCCGTAGAAAGCCTCGTCAATTTCGAGAAAACGGTGCGGGCTGGGCTAGGCGCCATTCCGACGCCTCCTGAGACGATGGATCCATATTGGGAAGATTTGGCCACCCTGCTTTCAATCCACAAGGCTGCTCGCGTTCCAAACAACCAACCGGAAATACGGCGTCTGAAGAAGCGGATTCACGATGACGTGTACTCAACGTACATTAAGAGGCACGGAAAACTTGTCTCCGACAAGGATCAGCTGTCGATCTTCGATGATCAGGCCACCTCAACCAAGGAAGTGAGATGAAAGGCACCGAGAAGAACGAGCGCCGAGAGACCCTCGAAACGCAGCTATTGGAGTTCCACAGAGAACGGATGCCGCTCACCGGCATCGTCCCAGTGGAGAACCTACTAGCCTTCGTAGGTCAACTCATTGACAGTCTACAGCGCGTGGAGTACGTGCATAAGGTAAAAGCCCGGCCCATTAGCCCCCTGCGTGCCGACCCCAAAAGTGACCTGTTTGACCCAATAAAGGCAGCAATGCTTAAGGTGTCGAACGGGGACCGGGAAGAGGCATTTTGGCTAGTATTCCTCGCCACTCATTGCGGCCGGAACCTGCGCACCGAATGGCTGCTTTCACGCGAGCTATACGGCGCCCACGAGGACTCGCCTTGGACCTGGCAGCGAGTCGGCAGGGACCCAGTAGCTTATGGAGAATGGCTTGAGGACAACCGGGCTGACTTCAAGGGTAAGTTTGGCAATCACCGCAAGTACGAATCCCTCAAGCAAGGCGCTCGCGGCACTAATGTCGTAATCAGGACCTATGTCGAATGGATCCAAGCAAACGGCTCACACGACCAGATGATCGCAAACACTCTTGCGCAGGTAAATAGCCACCCCAGAAAGGCATTCGCGCTGTTGTATGACTCTATGGAGGTGGTCAAAAGCTTCGGCCGCACTGGGCGGTTCGACTACCTCACAATGCTCGGCAAGATTGGCCTCGCCCCGATTGATGCCAACTCGACGTACATGAATGCGGCCACTGGTCCAAAGAAAGGGGCACGCTTGCTATTCGACGGACAATTCGACTCTCGTACCACTCCTAAGACGCTTGAAGCGCGCGTTGCCGCCTTAGAGGAGCACTTGGGCGTCGGCATGCAGGTCATGGAAGACGCCATGTGCAACTGGCAGAAGAGTCCCGGAAGGTACCTACCTTTCCGCGGGTAGGGTCAGCCCCAGGTGTACCGTTTCTTCAGAAAATTGAGCTTTTCCCGAGGCACCAAGCCTCGGTGTTGAAGTTGCCCGACCACGATTCCCGGCGACACTGAGAGATCTCGCGCAAACCTCATGACAGCCTTGTAATCATGAGGAAGCGCACGGAGTTCAGCCTCTTGCGCTGGCGGAATCAAAGCTTTCCCAGCGAAGTCATTGGCTTCCCGCTCTTCCTTCTCGTCTAGATGCTGCTTCTCCGACCATTCAAGGAATAGGCGATCCTCGTGTAGAACGAGGTGCCCAGCTTCATGGAAGAAGGTAAACCAGAAGCTGTCGTCGCGCAGGTACCGAGCGCTGAGTTGTAGGATGGCTTGACCATTCTTGACTCGTGTTGCGCCGCTTGCCGGGCAGCCTTTAGGAGCTCGGACAACGACAACGGCTACCCCACACTCAGCGCACCTACGCTGAAGCTGAGGCATGAACTCCGCGGGCTTCTCCACCCGCGTCAGCGACTTCAACTCTGGCAGGATTCGTTCAAAGTTTGTGCGGGACCATTGCGCGGTACTGATGCCGCTCGCAATGTGCTCACCCTGTCGAAGCCAAGCAGCCGCAGACGCGCCTTGCATCGCGAAGACTGGCGAGGTCCTATACGCCGTCAAGCCGGCGTGCTCAGAAAGCCACGCATCTCGCCACTCGTCAACGCTCGACACCCCGAAAAAGGTGAAGGCTTGTTGGAGTTTTCCTGCGACAGAGTTTGCGGCATCCAACCATCCAAACTTCGCCATGTCCGCGAATGGGAGGCTAGATACCCACGCACGGCCATCATCTTGAATCGCTTGCAACGCATCGCGGTACTGCGCCTCACGCGTAAGCCAGAAGCGAGCCGTAGCGCCGACACAGGCCGAAAGTTTCTCAGCTCGTGCTTCGGTGATAGGTAAATCGCCATTGAGCATGCGGGCGAGGGTGGGTTCCGCAACGCCGAGGGCATTAGCGACAACCGCTTGTGTCAGTCCCTTCCGCTGAGCGAGATCTCTAACAGTGTCGCCTGGAGGTGACGCCCATGTAGGGTAAAATTCAGCGAAGACATTCACTTGCCGCCTCCGATGCGAGCGACTTTGAGTCTAGAAACTTGGGCCCAATCAATCGTTTCACCATTCATCGGCGCGCTTTGCTGATTGACGTTGCAAAACAGGCTTAGTTCGCCGTCTAGCTGGAACCTTAGCACTCCGTGTTCCTGCGTGCAATACTCAATTACCAATCCCATATCAAACAGTTCGGCGACGGTTTCGGCCGCCTGCATATCGGCCAGCACCCGTTGTAGCGCCTTACTTCCTAGCTCGCCAAGCTCCCGCTTCGCCCTCGTCTGGCTTTCGCAGGTGGCACGCAACTCCCTCGTCTGAAACGCAATTTCAAGCGGCATATAGCCAAGATTGTCAGTGAAGTCCTGCACGGAAACTAAATACTTACCTGTTTTGGATAAAAATATATTGAAGAATCGGATCGTGTAACTAATTTCGAGCACGTGGCAAACAGAAAAATCATACGTGGTCGGCGACGTGCTCCTCGTCTGAGTGTGGGTCGCAGTGCATTGGGTTGCCGTCAGCTTAAACATCGAGGTTGACTTCCCCAGAGGTCAACAGGGAGAGGCTGGTGAATCACCGCGTATTTAGGAGAGACTCACGCAACTGGTGATCTCTCAGGGAGATCGTCTGCTCTGGATGAAAGCAGCCGCTCGTTGCATTACGAACGTAAGGCCGCTTACAGCCTTTGCGGAACTAGATATCAAGCACCAAAACATAGCTGAACCAACCGGCGTAATGCACGCCCATATCGAACCATAGAATCCTGCACATCCTCCAGCAACAGCTCCGCCCCCATGCCCACTGCCCTCCTCCTAATAGACATCCAACAATCCCTCTGCACCGGCCCCAACGCCGCCTGGGATTGCCCCGCCCTGATCGCCCGCATCAACCAGGTCACCGCCGCCGCACGCCAGGCCAACACCCCCATCATCTGGGTGCGCCATGCCGAGCCTGGCCTGGAGGCAGGCACGCCCGGATGGCAGCTGGCCGATGGCCTGCAGGTGGAGAGCAGCGACCTGACCCTGGACAAAACCACCGGCGATGCGTTCTGGAAAACCGACCTATTGCCCATGCTGCAAAACCTGGGCGTGCAGGAGCTGGTGATTGGCGGCATGCACACGGAGTACTGCGTGGATGTGACCACGCGCGCGGCGCTGCGCCATGGCTACCCGGTGGTGCTGCTGGAGGATGCGCACACCACTTGCGGCAATGCCGCCGTCACGCCGCAGCAGGTGATTGCGCACCACAACATCACCCTCAGCAGCACCAGCAGCTTTGGCCCGCGTGCGCGGCTGCAGACGGCGCAGCAGTGGGCGGATTCGGTCGGCCGGGCTTGAGAAAACCCGGCTTGGCTGGGGTTGGCGCAAGCCGCTAGGGACGCGTTCTCGCTCCCAAAGTGGAAGCAGCCCAGCGCAGTGCACGCTGGCGCTGCACCTAGGTCGTTCAGGCTTGGCCCCTGTCAAGCGCGCAGATCACATATGCATCTGCGCATTCCTCAGTTGGAGTAGCTGCTTGCAACATGCACAGTGCAAGCAGGCCCTGCCGTGATGGCAGCCTTTTCTCCCATGACCTGAAGGACGACACAGCATGACTATCCGCACAGCAGCGCCTTGGCGCGTTTTGATTGCCGGTACCGCAGCGGCAGCCGTTTGGGGCGCAAGCCCTGCCTTTGCCAACACGCCGCAGGCGGTGCCTGCGGGCGCGCTGGTCAGTACTGAATGGCTGGCGGCCAACCTGCAACGGCCTGATGTGCGGGTGATCGAGGTCAGCGTGAACCCGGGGCTGTATGAGCGGGCGCATATTCCGGGCGCGGTCAACTTCTCCTGGCACAACGACCTCAATGACAAGGTGCGCCGCGACATTGTCAGCAAGGAGGCGTTTGAGCAATTGCTGTCCAAGGGAGGGGTGAGCGACAACACGACCGTGGTGCTGTACGGCGACACCAACAACTGGTTTGCGGCCTGGGGCGCCTGGGTGTTTGATGTGTATGGCGTCAAGAACGTGAAGCTGCTCGATGGCGGCCGCAAGAAGTGGGAGGCCGAGAACCGTGCGCTGAACAACCGCGCGCCGGACTACGCCGCTACCACCTACCGCGTGGGCCAGGTCAACACCGATTTGCGGGCCCGCCTGGGTGATGCGCTGGCGGCGGTGGAGGGCAAGGGCGCCACGCAGCTGGTGGATATCCGCTCGGCCGATGAATACCAGGGCAAGGTGTTTGCGCCTGCCGGTGTGCCGGAGCTGTCGATCCGCGCCGGCCATATCCCTGGCGCGGTGAATGTGCCTTGGGGCAAGGCGGTCAATGAGGACGGCACCTTCAAATCGCGGGCTGATCTGCAAAAGCTCTATGCCGATGCCGGCATCGACGGCAGCAAGCCCATCATCACCTACTGCCGCATTGGCGAGCGCAGCAGCCACACCTGGTTTGCGCTCAGCAAGATCCTGGGCTACCAGGTGAAGAACTATGACGGCTCCTGGACCGAATACGGCAACAGCGTTGGCGTGCCGATCAACAACCCGGCCGGCACGATCTGGGCTGCGAAATAAGCATGGTTTGAATGTCTCCGCATGGGCTCGGTCCTGTGTTCAATGCCCGCCCAGCGCGGGCATTTTTTTGGATGGAATGCCATGACTGATTCCAGCGTGGGTTTGGGGGGGGCGGACAGCGCTGCCGGGCAGCGCGCGGCCGGGGACATCAGCGCCTATTGGCAGCCGGTGGCAGCGGCCGTGCTGCTGCTGGCGCTGTGGCCATTGCAGCAGGCCTTGTTGCAGCGCGATGGCGGGCGCACCCTGGTGTTTGCGCTGGCGATTGGGCTGGCGCTGGGCGTGGTGCTGCAGCGCTCGCGCTTTTGCTTTTACTGCCATGCGCGTGATTGGCTGCAACGGGATGACCCGCGCGGTATCTTGGCAATCATCCTGGCGCTGGCCGTGGGGCTGGTGGGCATGACGGTGGTGCAGAGCAGCTGGGTGCCCAACCCCCAGGCGGGGCAACTGCCGCCCGATATGCACATTGGCCCGGTCAGCTGGGTGCTGGTGCTGGCGGGCCTGGCCTTTGGGGCGGGCATGCTGGTGTCGGGCTCCTGCATCAGCGCGCACTGGTACCGGCTGGCCGAGGGGTCGGCTGCATCGCCATTTGCGCTGCTGGGTACCGCGCTGGGCTTTGCGTTGGGTTTTCAGACCTGGAACCCGCTCTACAGCCTGGCGGTGGCCGATGCGCCCGTTGTCTGGCTGCCGCAGCACCTGGGCTATGGCGGCGCCTTGCTGCTGCAGCTGGGCGTGCTGGCGGCCTGGGCGGCCTGGGTGTGGCAGCGCCATGTGCAGCAGCGCCGGCGCAGCCTGCCACTGCCTACTGCGCCCATAGATCCCGCAAGGGCGGCGCCGCGCAGCTTGCCCGCACTGTGGCGCAGCCTGTGGCAAGGGCGTTGGAACTATGCCCTGGGCGGCCTGCTGGTGGGGCTGATCGCCACCGCCGCCATCGTGCGCATGCGGCCGCTGGGCGTGACGGCCCTGATCGGCAGCCAAGTGCGCGGCGCGCTGCAAGGCCAGGGCTGGGTGCCTGAGCGGCTCAATGGCCTGGATGGCTTTGCCGGCTGCGCCACCTTGCCCGCTGCGACCTGGGCCACGCCCAATGCGCTGGTGCTGCTGGGTTTGCTGGCCGGCGCGTTTATCGCCGCCTTTGCCAGCCGCCAGTTCCGCCCGCGCCTGCCCACCGGGCGGGATGCCGGCCGGGGTTTGCTCGGCGGGGTGCTGCTGGGCTGGGGCGCGATGACCGGTATTGGCTGCACCGTCGGCACCTTGCTGTCCGGCGGCATGGCCGGTGCGCTGAGCGGCTGGGTGTTTGGCGCGGCCATGCTGCTGGTGCTGTGGCTGGGGTTCCGGTGGCAGACCTGGTGGGCCAGCCGGGCTTGAGCAGGCTGGATGGCAGTGCGAGCGCAGTGTGGCTGATTGGCGATGGTTGTCCGAAGTTAAGAATTGGGCGCAGCATTGAGCCACTGCGCCAGTCGGCTGTCATACCGGCGGCGCAGATTTGGCGCTATGCTTTCCACTCGCTTGCCACACCCACGGGATAGACCATGCTTTTAGGCCTTGCCGCCAACCGTTTGCACCACCAGAACGAGGATGCCGCGCTGTTCAGCTTCTTGCGCGCCTGCGAGCAGGGCATTCGGGAGCTGAACATCGGGTTCCATGCGGTGGGCCGCACCTATGACGCGATTGCAGCGGCAGAAATGCTCAAGGGCCACAAGGGCCTGGTGCGCTACCCCTATGGCCGCGAAGGCGGGCTGATGAAGCTGGTGGCCGAGGTGGTGGGCATGCCGGGCGACAACCGCGTGCTCGACGGCGCCATCTACCTGATCGACCCGGTGGACCCGTCGTCGATCTTCCCCGAGGCGCTGGCCTTGAAGCGCCAGTGCGTGATCCACGGCAAGCCCTTTATCTCGACGGCAGCCAGCGCGCGCGACTGGGTGGAGATGGAACGCATCCACGCCGGGCTGGCGCCCGACCGCCATGCCGACCGCCTGCACGACTATGGCAACCAGACCCTGGCGCTGATCGCCCACGATGCGATGAAGCCGGCGATGCTGGACTTTTGCGAGCGCAATTTTGCGCTGCTCTCGCGCTACCGCCGCCGCGTGGGCACCGGCACCACCGGCCAAAAGCTCAATGAGCTGGCCTGGAGCAAAGGCTGGCCGGCTGACAAGCCTTGGGTGGATCGTTTCAACAGCGGCCCATTGGGGGGAGATGCGCAAATCGCCGACCTGGTGCTGGAGCGCCGCTGCCAGCGCGCGATCTTCTTTGAAGACCCGCATGTGGCACGCCAGCATGAGGCCGATATCCAGCTGCTGGAGCGGGCGGTGACGACCGTCACCCAGGAGGTGGTGTGCATGACCTCGCCAGCGGTGGCCCAGCGCTGGTGCGATGCGGCGGCCAAACGGTAAGTTCAAGCGCGTCAGTCATCAGCCAGCCTGCACCTCGTTCGCGACCTCGATCAGGTTCTCATCGGGGTCGTAGAAATACAGCGACTGCAGCGTGGCCTGCGCACCGGTGGCCCGCACCGGCCCCTGCACGATGGCGACCTGCTCGCGCTGCAGATGGGCGATCACCTCGGCCAGCGGCATGCGGGTCAGAAAGCAGACATCGGCAGAGCCTGGCGTTGCATGTTTCACGTTCGGGTCCACCACGTGGCCCAGCTCGTGCAGGTTGATCTTTTGCCGGCCAAAATGCAGCGCATAACGGCCGGGCTTGAACTCTCGGGCCTCCATGCCCAGCACCCGCTCGTAAAAAGCGATGCTGCGCGGGATGCTCTGCACGGTGAGCACCAGGTGGTCGAGGGCATCGACCAGTGGGGTGGTAGGCATGGGGCTTGCTCCAAAGATGGACTCCAGCGCGCAGTATGCGCCCCAACGGCGCCTTTGCCCACCGTGGCCCGGGGGGGCGCGCTTCGGCCGGTGTGGCCCTTGTCAAAAGCCGCAGCACCCATGGCGTCTGCGGCTTCTGTATCTGGGCCTGGCTGGCGTGCCTGCCCTTCGCTCAGGCCTGCTGCGGCTCCAGCGTCTTGGTGTAGAGCGCGGCGCCGTTCAGGTCCTTGAGGACCACGGTCAGCGCGCGGCTCTGGTGGTGGATGTCGAGCTGGCCAAAGAACTGGTAGCCCTCGCTGGGGGCGGAGTTGGCCTTCGGCGGCGCCTTGTGGAAGACAACATCCAGACCAAAGGTCTGGTCCGCCTCGTTGGGCCCGAAGCCACCGGCATTGAGGGGGCCGGAGACGAATTCCCAGAACGGCGCAAAGTCTTTGAACTGCGCGCGCTCGGGGCTGTAGTGGTGGGCGGCGGTGTAGTGCACGTCGGCGGTGAGCCAGACGACGTTGCGGATGCCCGCATCCTTGATGCCCTTCAACAGCCGCGCCATCTCCAGCTCGCGCCCCTTGGGCACGCCGTGCTCACCGTTGGCAATGGCTTCCCACTGGTCGCGGCCTTCGGCGTCCTTGCCGTCGGGCACGAACAGGCCGATCGGCATGTCGGCGGCAATCAGCTTCCAGGTGGCAGTGCTGGCCTTGAGCCCGGCGAGCAGCCAGTCCAGCTGGGGGCGGCCGAGGAAGTCGGTATCGGTGCTTTCCACCGCCTGCAGGTTGTGGCTGTTGGGGCCCCGGTAGCTGCGCATGTCCAGCACAAAGATATCGGCCAGCGGGCCCTGCGGCAGGTGGCGGTAGACGCGCTGCTGCTCGGCCGCGCCAAAGGGGCGCATCGGTGCGTATTCCATAAACGCGCGGCGGCCCCGGGCGGTGAGCAGCTGCACATTCTTTTCGGAATAGCGCTTGTCGTTGGCCACGCTCTTGCTGTCCGAGTAGTTGTTGGTGACCTCATGGTCATCCCACTGCCAGATCTGCGCGACCTCGCTGCCCAGCGCGCGCACGTTCTGGTCCATCAGGTTGTAGCGGTAGCGGCCCCGGTACTCGTCGAGCGTTTCGGCCACCTTGGCAACCTGGGGCGTGACCAAGTTCTTCCAGGTGCTGCCATCGGGCAGCGCGATGGTCTCGGGGATGGGGCCGTCGGCGTAGATGGTGTCGCCGCTGTGCAGAAAGACATCGGGGTTGGTCTTGCGCATCTCGTCATAGATACGCATGCCGCCGATGCCCTCGTTGATGCCGTAGCCCTGGCCGGCGGTGTCGCCGCTCCACACCAGGCGGAAAGGGCGGGTGGCTGGGCCCTGGCTGGCCAGCGGGGTGCGGAAATGCCCCAGCACTGCCGGGCTGCGGGTGTTGCTGCTGGCCAGGTCATCGAGCACCACGCGGTAGAAGATGTCCTGCCCGGCGGGCAGGCCCTGCAGCTCGACACGGCCAGTGCCATCGGTATCGGGCAGCAGGTCGGGGCCGCGCACCAGCGTGCTTTGGGCGAAGTGGCTGGTGGTGGACCATTCCACCCGCATGCGCGCCTCGCGGCTGGCCCGGGCCCAGACGATGGCACTGTGGGCCAGCACATCGCCGCTTTGCAGGCCCGACAGCAGCAGGGGCCGCGCCGCATCCTGCGTGATGGCCGCAGGCGCCGTTTGCGCGCGCAGGATGCCGGGCAGCAGACCGGTGCCGGCGATGGCGGTGGAAGAGAGCAGAAAGCGGCGGCGCGCAGTGGGATCGTGGGAGGTCATGGCGGTGGTAGCAATGGCAGAAAAACCGCCACGATAGCCGGGCTGTGTGACGCCGGGATGAAGCGTGAAACAGCGTGTAAACAGGCTCTGTGTCTGCATTCGAAGCTATCTATTCAGTAGCGTTTTTCAGACAGAAGGGCTCCGCATAGGGGGCGGGAGGAGCGGCGCGTCTTGCGCGGATGCGTCACCGGCTTTACTTGCTAAATTCCGCAAGTGAGCTTTGATATGTCAATATTTGAATAAGAAAAGAACCGGCCCACAATCGCCTATCAACACTGGAAAAATGGAACGCGGCCGTTCCAAGGAGAAAACCATGAGCTTTGTGCAGATCGACGACCAAAACGCAGGCACCACGCTGCGCACCGATGCAGCCTGGCTGGACGCGCACTGGATGCCCTTCACCGGCAACCGCAACTTCAAGGCGCAGCCCCGCATGATCGTCAGCGGCCAGGGCGCCTACTACACCGATGCCGATGGCCGCAAGATTTTTGACGGCCTCTCGGGCCTGTGGTGCTCGGGCATTGGCCATGGCCGCAAGGAAGTGGCCGAGGCGATTGGCAAGGCGGCGTTGCAGCTCGATTACGCACCGGCTTTTCAGTTTGGCCACCCTGCCTCGTTTGCGCTGGCCAACAAGATCAAGGAACACACGCCCGCAGGTCTGGACCATGTGTTCTTCACCGGCTCGGGCTCCGAAGCGGCCGACACCTCGCTGAAGATGGTGCGCGCCTACTGGCGCCTCAAGGGCCAGGCCGGCAAGACGGTGCTGGTGGGCCGCGAGAAGGGCTACCACGGCGTGAACTACGGCGGCATCTCGGTGGGCGGCATTGCCGGCAACCGCAAGATGTTTGGCCAGGGCATTGTGGCCGACCACCTGCCGCACACCCAGCCACCGGCCGGCACCTTCCAGAAGGGCATGTCCGATGAAGGCGGCCGCGCGCTGGCCGATAAGCTGCTCGATGTGATCGCGCTGCACGACGCCAGCAACATCGCCGCAGTGATCGTCGAGCCGTTCTCGGGCTCGGCCGGTGTGGTGATCCCGCCCAAGGGTTACCTGGAACGCATCCGCGAAATCTGCACGCAAAACGGCATTCTGCTGATTTTTGATGAGGTCATCACCGGCTTTGGCCGCTGCGGTGCCTGGACCGGTGCCGAAGCCTTTGGCGTGGTGCCCGACATCATGAACTTTGCCAAGCAGGTGACCAATGGCGCCCAGCCGCTCGGCGGCTGCGTGGTGACGAAAGAGATCTACGACACCTTCATGGCCGCAGGCGGCCCCGAGTACATGCTGGAGTTTGCCCATGGCTACACCTACTCGGCCCACCCCGTCGCTTGCGCGGCAGGCCTGGCGGTGATGGACATTCTGGAGAAGGAAGACATGCCCGGCCGCGTGAAGGCGCTGGCACCTTACTTTGAAAACGCCGTGCACAGCCTCAAGGGCGCCAAGCATGTGGCCGACATCCGCAACTACGGTCTGGCCGCAGGCTTCACCATTGCCGCGCTGCCCGGCGAGCCCGCCAAGCGCCCTTATGAGATCGCGATGAAGTGCTGGGAAAAAGGCTTCTACGTGCGCTATGGTGGCGACACCATCCAGCTGGCGCCGCCCTTCATCAGCGAGAAGGCCGAGATCGACCGCCTGATCAACGCGCTGGGTGACGCGCTGGCTGAGACCAACTGACACCCGTAAGAGCTATTTGCTATCTGGCGTCATATGGGGCCCTTTGCAGAACCCTCGCCCAATGGGATGGACGCGGATCGGGGATGAGACGCAAGGCGTCTTTCGCAGTCAATAGCGAGCTATTGACAAGGAAGACAACGCAGCGGATCGCCCGAGTCCGTGTTCAGACCAAGGCAGGGAGTTTTGCAAAGGGCCCCTCGTGGCGCCGGTGCTGTTTTTGAATGGAACCCAAGAGAGACTGACATGAACCACGACAAGAATGTGACGGCCACCGTAGGCCATTTGATCGACGGCAAGATCGTGCACGATGGCGGCCGCACGCAGCCGGTGTTCAACCCGGCAACGGGCCAATCGACCGTGAGCGTGGAGCTGGCCAGCAAGGCCACGGTGGAGGCCGCGATTGCCTCTGGCGAAAAGGCCTTCCCCGCCTGGCGCAATACGCCGCCGCTCAAGCGCGCGCGCATCATGGGCCAGCTCAAGGTGCTGCTGGAGCAGAACGCCGACAAGATCGCCGCGATGATCACCGCCGAGCACGGCAAGGTGCTGGCCGATGCGCATGGCGAGCTGCAACGCGGTATCGAGAACGTCGAGTTCGCCAGCTACGCGCCGGAGCTGCTCAAGGGCGAGCACAGCCGCAATGTGGGGCCCAACATCGACAGCTGGAGCGAGTTCCAGGCATTGGGCGTGACGGCCGGCATCACGCCCTTCAACTTCCCCGCGATGGTGCCCTTGTGGATGTGGCCCATGGCCGTGGCCTGCGGCAATACCTTTGTGCTCAAGCCCTCCGAGCGCGACCCGACCAGCGCGCTCTTCATTGCCCAGCTGGCGCAAGAAGCGGGCCTGCCACCGGGCGTGCTCAACGTCGTCAACGGCGACAAGGAAGCGGTCGACACCCTGCTGCATGACCCGCGCGTCAAGGCCGTGAGCTTTGTCGGATCGACCCCGATCGCCGAGTACATCTATGGCGAAGGCTGCAAGAGCGGCAAGCGCGTGCAGGCACTGGGCGGTGCCAAGAACCATGCGGTGGTGATGCCTGATGCCGACATCAGCAACGCGGTGACCGCGATGATGGGCGCCGCCTACGGCAGCTGCGGTGAGCGCTGCATGGCCGTGCCGCTGGTGGTGGCCGTGGGCGACGAGGTGGCTGACCAGATGATTGCCGGCCTGAGCGCCGAGATCGCCAAGATGAAGGTGGGCCCGGGCACCGACAACAGCAACGACATGGGTCCGCTGATCACCAAGCCGCATTTCGAGAAGGTCAAGGCTTATGTGGACAGCGGTGTGGAAGAGGGCGCCAAGCTGCTGATCGACGGCCGCAGCCTGCAGGTGGCCGGCCATGAGGACGGCTACTTCCTCGGCCCCTGCCTGTTCGACAACGTGCGCCCTGGCATGAAGATCTACCAGGAAGAGATCTTTGGCCCGGTGCTGGGCATTGTGCGGGTCAAGACCTTGCAGGAGGCGATGGACCTGATCAACGCGCACGAGTACGGCAACGGCACCTGCATCTTCACCCGCGATGGCGAAGCAGCGCGCTACTTCAGCGACCACATTCTGGTCGGTATGGTCGGCATCAATGTGCCACTGCCTGTGCCTGTGGCCTACCACTCGTTCGGCGGCTGGAAGCGCAGCCTGTTTGGTGACCTGCACGCCTACGGGCCCGATGCCGTGCGCTTCTACACCAAGCGCAAGACCATCACCCAGCGCTGGCCCAGCGCCGGTGTGCGTGACGGTGCGGTGTTCAGCTTCCCCAGCAGCCGCTAAGACCTTGCTGCAGCCGCCCCGCAATGGGCCCGGCTGCAAGTTGGTGCGTTTCTTGCGAAGGCCAAGGCATTGCCTCCCGCCCTTGCACCATGCGCACCAGCACCGCCCACCGCCGGTCTTCGGACACCGCAGCGTCAGCCGACGCTGCAGCCCCCCGCACATCCCCAGGCACGCCACCGGCACACCCACCGGTGGCGGCTTTGTCTGGGCCTGCATCCGACAGCCTGTTCAATCTCTCGCTGGCCAAGGGTCTGCAGGTGCTGCGCGCCTTCAGTGCGGCGCACCGCAGCATGACCCTGGCCGAGATTGCGCAGGCCGCCGGCATGACCAAGGCCTCGGCGCAGCGCTCGGTGCACACCTTGCAGGCGTTGGGCTATATCGGCAAGCATCCGAGCACGCGGCGCTTTGTGCTGCTGCCGCGTGTGGTGGAGCTGGGCTTCAACTACCTGGATGCGCATCCGATGATCAGCGCCGCCCACACCTATCTGGCGCAGCTGGCGCGGCAAAGCGGTGAGACGGCGACCTTGTCCGAGCCTGCGGGCACGCACATGGTCTACCTGGCCCAGGTGCTGACGACCCAGCACATCCCGGTGCTGACACCGGTGGGCACCCAGGTGCCGCTGTATGCCAGCAGCTGCGGCCGCGCCTACCTGAGCCAGCTGCCGGCCGCGCAGGCCCAGGCACTGCTGCAGCAGGCGCCGATGCCGCCACGCACCCGCGCCACGTTGACGACGGTGGATGCGGTCATGGCGCAACTGGCGCAGTGCCAGCAGACGGGCTATGCCACCAACTGCGAAGAGCTGTTCCTGGGCGACATGGGCATTGCCGCGCCCGTGTTCAATGCGCGCGGCGTGGTGGTGGGCGCCATCCACCTGGCGCCGCCCACCAGCCGCTGGAACATGGCTGATGCCCAGCAGGCGCTGGCGCCGCTGGTGATCGAATGCGCGCGGGCGGTGTCCCAGCTATTGCCGGCCGATTAAGCGGCCACCCCGGCATGCGCCAGCATCGCATGCAGCAGCACATTGCAGCCAGCGGCCAGGTGCTCGGATTTGGCGTCCTCGATCTCGTTGTGGCTGATGCCATCCTTGCAGGGCACAAAGATCATCGCGGTGGGCGCCACGCTGTGGACGTAGACGGCATCGTGCCCGGCGCCGCTGACGACCTCCATGTGCGCATAGCCCAGGCGGTCGGCCGCGCCGCGCACGCTGGCCACGCAGCCGGGGTGGAAGATGCAGGGCGCAAAGCGCACCACCTGCGTGATCTCCACCTGGCACTGGCACTGGTCGGCGAGGCGCGCAAACTCCGTGCGCATAGCGGCGTCCATCGCATCCAGCCCGGTCTGCGAGAGGTTGCGGAAGTCGACGCTGAACTTGACCTGGCCGGGGATCACATTGCGCGAGTTGGGCAGCACCTGCAGATGGCCGACGGTGCCGCGCCCGTGCGGCGCCTGGTCCAGCGCGATGCGGTTGACGGCATCGACCATGCGGGCAGCAGCCAGCATCGCATCATGGCGCAGGTTCATCGGCGTGGGGCCGGCATGGGCGTCCATGCCGGTGACGGTCACGTCATACCACTGCTGGCCCAGCGCGCCGCTGACGATGCCGATGGGCTTGTCATAGGCTTCGAGCACCGGGCCTTGCTCGATATGCGCTTCAAAGTAGGCGGCAAAGGCGCCACCGGGTACATCGCCACAGGCCACATCGCCCAGGTAGCCGATGCGGGCCAGCTCCTCGCCGACGGTAAGGCCTGCACCATCTTGTTGCGAGCGGATGTGGTCTGCACCAAAAATTCCCGCAAATGCACCAGAGCCCATCATCACCGGCGTGAAGCGCGTGCCTTCCTCGTTCATCCAGAAGGCCACTTCCAGCGGCGCAACGGTCTGGATGCCGTGGCTGTTGAGCGTGCGCATCACCTCCAGCCCGGCGAGCACGCCGTAGTTGCCATCGAACTTGCCGCCGGTGGGCTGGGTGTCGATATGGCTGCCGGTGGCCACGGCGCGCGCCTGCGGGTCGGTGCCGGGACGGCGGCCAAACACATTGCCCACTTCATCGACGCGCACCTGCAGGCCCGCATCGCGGAACCACTGCACCACCTGGTCGCGGCCGGCTTTGTCCTCGTCGGTCAAGGCGATGCGGCAGACGCCGCCTTTGGGCGTGGCCCCTATCTGGGCGAGGGCCATCAGCGATTGCCAGAGGCGGTTGTCATCAATGCGCAGGCGGTCTATCTGGGTCATGCGGTTACTCCTGAAAGTGAGGCGAACAATGCGCAGAGCGTTCGCATAAAGCATGCCAAAAATATCGATGAATCAATCACTTGTATCGATAAACGATATGTGTGATGTGGCACGCAGCTTGCTTTGGACTTGTCATCCCCCACTTCTTGGAAAGGTCCTGTGATGCAAGCGTCTTCCGGTTTCTCCGTCTCCCGTCCCGCGCTCAAAAGCCTGGCTCTGGCTGTCACCCTGGCGCTGGGCGCAGGTGCTGCCCTGGCCCAGGAAAAGGTGCTGCGCATTGCGATGACTGCGGGCGATATCCCGCGCACCTCGGGCCAGCCGGACCAGGGTTTTGAAGGCAACCGTTTCACCGGCATTCCGATGTATGACGCGCTGACCCAGTGGGACCTGAGCAAGGCCGACAAGCCCAGCGAACTGGTGCCGGGCCTGGCGCTCTCGTGGGAGGTGGATGCCAAGGACAAGACCAAGTGGCTGTTCAAGCTGCGCCCCGGGGTCAAGTTCCACGACGGCAGCGCCTTCAATGCCGATGCCGTGGTCTGGAACGTGAACAAGGTGCTGGACAAGGAGGCCGAGCAGTTTGACCCGGCCCAGGTGGGCGTGACGGCATCGCGCATGCCGACGCTCAAGTCCGCCAGGAAGATCGATGACCTGACGGTGGAGCTGACCACCACCGAGCCCGACTCCTTCCTGCCGATCAACCTGAGCAATCTGTTCATGGCCTCGCCCGCGCACTGGGCCAAGAAGCTGGCTGCAGTGCCGGCCTCCGTCAGCGGCAAGGCCGAGCGCAGCAAGGCCGCATGGACGGCGTTCGCCGCCGACCCCTCGGGCACCGGCCCCTTCAAGGGCGCGCGCCTGGTGCCGCGTGAGCGCTTCGAGATGGTGAAGAACGCCAGCTACTGGGACCCCAAGCGCACACCGACCATCGACAAGGTGGTGCTGCTGCCACTGCCCGAGGCCAACTCGCGCACCGCTGCGCTGATGAGCGGCCAGGTGGACTGGATCGAGGCGCCGGCGCCCGATGCACTCGATGCGATCAAGGCGCGCGGCTTCAAGGTCTACTCCAACTTGCAGCCCCACATCTGGCCATGGCAGTTCTCGTTTGTGGAAGGCTCGCCCTGGCTGGACAAGCGCGTGCGCCATGCCGCCAACCTGTGTGTGGACCGCGCCAGCATGAAGCAGCTCTTGAACGGCCAGATGGAGCCGGCCACCGGCATCTTTGAGCCCGGCCACCCCTGGCGCGGCAGCCCCAGCTTTCAGATCAAGTACGACGTGAAGGCCGCACAGGCGCTGATGACCCAGGCCGGCTACAGCGCCAGCAAGCCTATCAAGGTGAAGATCCAGACTTCGGCCTCGGGCTCGGGCCAGATGCAGCCGCTGCCGATGAACGAGTTCATCCAGCAGAACCTCAAGGAATGCTTCTTTGATGTGGAGTTCGACGTGGTGGAGTGGAACACGCTGTTCTCCGGCTGGCGCCTGGGCGCGAAGGACCCGGGTGCCAACAAGGCCAGCGCCACCAATGTGACGGCCGCCACGATGGACCCCTTCTTTGCGATGGTGCGCTTTGTCAGCACCAAGTCCTTCCCGCCGCTGTCCAACAACTGGGGTTTCTACAGCAACAAGCAGGTCGATGCAGTGGTGGACAAGGCCCGCACCACCTTTGATGCCAAGGAGCGCGACAAGGCCCTGGCCGAGCTGCACACCCTGGTGGTCGATGAGTCGCCGTTCCTCTTTGTGGCCCACGATGTAGGCCCACGCGCGATGTCGGCCAAGGTCGGCAACGTGGTGCAGCCGCAAAGCTGGTTCATCGATATCGCGACGATGACGATGAAGTAAGCCGGGCGGCCCCGGGCATGCAGACCGGTGCAGAGACACCGCTGCATGCCGGGTGCAGGCCGATGGCCCAGCCCGCCAGTGCGGCCCCGCATGGTCCGCCTCTCCCCCACGAACCTTTGAACCGCCATGCTTGCCTATCTGATCAGACGCATTGTCTACACCCTGCCCATCATGCTGGGCGTGGCCCTGCTGTGCTTTGCCCTGGTGCATATCGCGCCGGGTGACCCCCTGGTGTCGGTCTTGCCTGCCGATGCATCGGCCGAGCTGCAGGCCCAGATGCGCGAGCTCTATGGCTTCAACCGGCCGCTGCCCGAGCAGTTTCTGCGCTGGGTCTGGCGTGCGCTGCAAGGCGATCTGGGCCAGTCGATTGCCACCAGCCGGCCGGTGACCACCGAGGTGATGGCTGCCGTGGTCAACACCCTGCGCCTGGCCGTCGTGGCGACCTTGATCGGCTTTGTGCTGGGCAGCCTGTTTGGCTTTGTTGCGGGGTACTTTCGCAACTCCTGGGTGGACCGCAGCTGCTCGATGCTGTCGATGCTGGGCGTCAGCGTGCCGCACTACTGGCTGGGCATGGTGATGGTGATCGTCTTCTCGTCGCAGCTGATGTGGCTGCCCGCCACCGGCGCGGGGCCGGGCGGCTCGGGTGACTGGGCCTGGGACTGGGCGCATGTGCAGTTCATGATCCTGCCGGCCATCACGATGTCGGTGATTCCGATGGGCATCATTGCGCGCACGGTGCGGGCGCTGGTGGCCGAGCTGCTGGACCAGGAATTCATCCTCGGCCTCAAGGCCAAGGGCCTGGGCCATCTGGGCATCTTCCGCCATGTGCTGAAGAACGCGGCGCCCACGGCGTTGGCGGTGATGGGCCTGCAGCTGGGTTATCTGCTGGGCGGCTCCATCCTGATCGAGACCGTGTTCTCCTGGCCGGGCACCGGCTTTCTGCTCAACCAGGCCATCTTCCAGCGCGATCTGCCGCTGCTGCAGGGCTCCATCCTGGTGCTGGCCGTTTTCTTTGTGCTGCTCAACCTCATCATCGATGTGGTGCAGACCCTGCTCGATCCCCGCATTGCCCGCTGAGCGCAGACCCCCGGAGGTTCCGTCCCCATGACCAGTCTTACCCTTCCCGATGCAGCAGCGGCCCAGGTGCAGCCGCTGCCGGCCCAGCGCTCACGCGGCTATTGGTCCTCGGTGCTGCAGCGCCTGCTGCGCGACCCGGTGGCCATGGGCGCTGCCGCCGTCATCTTGCTGCTGATTGCGGTGGCCGCGCTGGCGCCGTGGATCACGCCGTCCGATCCCTATCTGGCCTCGATGCTCAAGCGGCTCAAGCCCATTGGCACGGCCGGCCTGCCGCTGGGCAGCGATGAGCTGGGCCGCGACATGCTGTCGCGCCTGATGATGGGCGCGCGCCTGTCGCTGTTCATGGGCATCACCCCGGTGCTGATGGCCTTTGTGATCGGCACGGGCATCGGCATTGTGGCCGGCTACGCCGGTGGCCGCACCAACACGGTGATCATGCGCACCATCGATGTGTTCTACGCCTTCCCCTCGGTGCTGCTGGCCATTGCGCTGTCGGGCGCGCTGGGCGCGGGCATCTTCAACTCGCTGGTGTCGCTGACGATTGTCTTCATCCCGCAGATCGCCCGCGTGGCCGAGAGCGTGACGGCCCAGGCCCGCAACCGCGACTATGTGGAGGCGGCGCGGGCCACCGGGGCCAGCGCCTTCACCATCGTGCGGGTGCATGTGCTGGGCAATGTGCTGGGCCCCATCTTTGTCTATGCCACCAGCCTGATTGCGGTGTCGATGATCCTGGCCTCGGGCCTGTCGTTTCTGGGCCTGGGCGTGAAGCCGCCCGAGCCCGAATGGGGCCTGATGCTCAACACCTTGCGCACGGCAATCTACACCCAGCCCTGGGTGGCAGCCTTGCCGGGGCTGATGATCTTCATCACCTCCATCTCCTTCAATCTGCTCTCCGATGGCCTGCGCACGGCCATGGACAACAAGGGTTAAGCCATGCTCCAGCATTCTTCTTTGGCCCCTGCCGCCGCGCTGGCCGCCGATGTGGGCGGCCCGGCCCAGCCGCTGCTGACGGTGCGCGGCCTGACCAAGCATTTCCCGCTCAAGAACGGCAAGCTGGTGCGCGCGGTCGATGGCGTGGATTTCGAGGTGCTCAAGGGCGAGACCCTGGGTGTGGTGGGCGAGTCCGGTTGCGGTAAATCGACCACCGCACGCCTGTTGATGCACCTGATGGACCCGACCGCTGGCGAGCTGGTGTTCGATGGCCGCACGGTGGGCTCGCGCGACCTGAGCCTGAAGGAGTTTCGCCGCCAGGTGCAGATGGTGTTCCAGGACAGCTATGCCTCGCTCAACCCGCGCCTGACGATCGAGGACTCGATCGCCTTTGGCCCGCAGGTGCATGGCGTCTCGCGCAAGGAGTCGGTCGCCCGCGCCCACCACCTGATGGACCGGGTCGGCCTGGCGCCGGCCCGCTTTGCCGAGCGCTACCCGCATGAGCTCTCGGGCGGCCAGCGCCAGCGCATCAACATTGCCCGCGCGCTGGCGTTGCAGCCGCGCATGGTGATCCTGGACGAGGCGGTCTCGGCACTCGACAAATCGGTGGAGGCCCAGGTGCTGAACCTGCTGGCCGACCTGAAACACGAGTTCGGCCTGACCTATGTGTTCATCAGCCATGACCTGGGCGTGGTGCACTACATCAGCGACCGGGTGATGGTGATGTATCTGGGCCAGGTGGCCGAGATCGGCCCCTCGGATGCGCTGTTTGGCGCGCCGGCCCACCCCTATACCAAGGCCTTGCTGTCGTCGGTGCCATCGATGGACCCGAGCCACCGCACCTTGGTGGCACCGCTGGCAGGCGACCCGCCCAACCCCATCAACCCGCCCACCGGTTGCCGCTTTCACCCGCGCTGCCCGCAGGCGGCGCCGGTCTGCGCCCAGGCCGCGCCGGCCGTCACCCCGGTGCAGCTGCACCATGCCGCGCGCTGCCTGGTGCATGAGCCCGGCAGCGGCCACCCCCTGGCCGCCGCTGCTGCGCTGGCCGCCTGAACCCGGAGCACCACGATGAACACAGCCTCTCCTCCACTGGTCCGTATCCAGGACCTGAATGTGCAGTTTGCCAGCGGCAAGAAAGTGGTCCAGGCCGTCAGCGGCGTGAGCCTGTCGGTCGCCAAGGGCGAAGCGGTTGCGCTGATTGGCGAATCCGGCTCTGGCAAGAGCGTGACCCTGCGCAGCCTGCTGCGCCTGCACCCCGAGCGCACGACCACGATGAAGGGCCAGATCCAGGTCGCAGGCCAGGATGTGCTGGCGCTGCGCGGCGGCGCGCTCAACGACTTTCGCGGCAAGACCTGCGCGATGATTTTTCAGGACCCGTTGCTGGCGCTGGACCCGGTCTACCCGGTGGGCGCGCAGATTGTCGAAGCCATACGCCGGCACGAGCGCGTGAGCCAGAGCGAGGCGCAGCAGCGTGCGCTGGCGTTGTTTGAGCGGGTGCGCATTCCCAGCCCCGAGCAGCGCCTCAAGGCCTACCCGCATGAGATGTCGGGCGGCATGCGCCAGCGGGCGATGATTGCGCTGGCGCTGGCCTGCAACCCCCAGGTGCTGCTGGCCGACGAGCCTACCACCGCGCTGGATGCGACGGTGCAGATCCAGATCCTGCTGCTGCTGCGCGAGCTGCAGCGTGAGCTGGGCCTGGGCATTGTGTTTGTGACCCACGACATTGGCGCAGCGGTGGAAGTGGCCGACCGCATTGCGGTGATGTATGCCGGCCGGATTGTCGAAGAAGGCACGGCCGAACAGCTGATCCGCAGCCCGCGCCACCCCTACACCATGGCCTTGCTGCAAAGCCGTTCGCACGGCGCGATGGAGCGCGGCCAACCGCTGCAGACCATTGCCGGCGCGCCGCCCGATCTGACCGCCATCCCGCCGGGCTGCGCCTTTGCGCCGCGCTGCAAGCTGGCCACAGCCGCGTGCCTGCAAGCGGTGCCGGAGCCGGTCACGCTGGCGCCTGGCCATATGGCGCGCTGCGTGCACACTGCAACGGCGGCGGCCTATGCGCCCAACGTGCTGGCCGCCGCGTAGGCCACTGCATTTCCATTTTTTGCCCAGGACTGACTCCACCATGCCCTTGCACGACCCTGCCCATGCCTTTGTTCCCTACCCCGATGTGCCTGTGCGCCATGCGGGCACCGGCCCGCTCAGCGGCCTGTACTTTGGGGTGAAGGACCTGTTCGACATTGCCGGTTACCCGACCGGTGGCGGCAACCCGCTGCTGCTGGCCCTGTCCGGCATCAAGACGCAGACGGCGCCCACGGTGCAAAAGCTGCTCGATGCAGGCGCGGCGCTGGCGGGCAAGACAGTGACCGACGAGCTGGCGTTCTCGATGAACGGCAACAATGCCCACTTTGGCGCGCCGATCAACGGCAACGCGCCCGAGCGCATCACCGGGGGTTCGTCGTCGGGCTCGGCTTCGGCAGTGTCCAGCCGGCTCTGCGACTTTGCGCTGGGCACCGACACGGGCGGCTCGGTGCGCGCGCCTGCCAGCCACTGCGGCCTGTATGGCATACGGCCCACGCATGGCCGGGTGAGCCTGGAATCGGCACTGGCGCTGTGCCACAGCCTGGACACCTGCGGCTGGTTTGCGCGCGATGCCCTGACCTTTGCCCGCGTGGCCGATGTGCTGATGGCGCCCGACACCACGCCGCTGCCTGCGCGCCCGCGTTTGCTGATGCCCAGCGACGTCTGGGGTCTGGTGGACAGCGCGGTGCGCCCGGCCTGGGACGGGGCGCTGCAGCAGATCACGCAGCTGCTGGGCCGCGCGCAGGACTGCACGGCCGTGCTCGATTCCTTCGATGCCATGTACTGGAGCTTTCGCTACATCCAGGGCCGTGAGGCCTGGATGACTGATGGCGCCTTCATCAGCCGCTATGCGCCCGTGCTGGGCCCGGGTGTGAAGGAGCGCTTTGACTGGTCGAGCAAGGTGACGGATGCGCAGGTAGAGGAGGCCGAGCAGTTCCGCACGCGTTTCCGCCAGCATCTGGCCGATGTGCTGGGCAGCGATGGCGTGCTGGTGATGCCGACCATGCCCGATATTGCGCCGCTGCGCACGGCCGACGAGGCATCGCTGGAGGTCTACCGCAACCAGGCGGTGCAGATGCTGTGCCTGGCCGGGTTGTCCGGCTTTCCGCAGATCTCGCTGCCGCTGGCCAGCCGCAATGGTGCGCCCTTGGGTATCTCGCTGCTGGGCCCGGCAGGCACGGACCGCAGCTTGATTGCCATTGCGCAGCAGCTGGCGGCGGCAGCTGCTTGAGCTTTAGAAGAGGTGCTTAGACCAGGTCGGCCGGCAGGCGGACCTGCAGCGGCTCGCTGATTGCTTCACAGCGGCAGTCCAGCGCATCGGCGCGTCGCTCGATGACGGCAAAATCGCCGCCCTCGACGGCCAGCAGGGCATGGTGCCAGGTGCCGGGTGCCAGCACGATGCCCTGGCGGCCATCGGTCACAAAGGCCTGCAGATCCGCTGCCTTGGGGGTAGGGCCGGCAGCGGCCACCACCACAACAAAGCGCTGCGTGCCCAGCGGCACAAAGCTCTGGCTGCCCAGCGCATGGCATTCGACCTCGGTCACCATGAGCGGAAACTGCCGCGCCTGCGCACGGAACAGCGCCAGCATGGGCCAGCCGCCTTGTGCCGTCAGCTGCAGATCGGGCAGCAGGTCATAGCGCAACGCGTTGCCCTGGTTGATGGGCTGGCTGGGCAGGCTCGGGTCGGCCAGGCCGATAACGGTGCCAAAGGCCGAGAAATTGTGCGCCGTCAGAGGCCGGGCCTCCAGGATCAGCGTGGGCATGTGGGGGGCTGAGGTCATGAACTGCTAGCAAGCAAGGACGGTGCCTGATGGGCTAAGGTGGCGGCCGTCCGCCATGAACCGCTTCTTGTGCCTTATGGCTTGCCATCCGCTTCGTGCTGCGCGCCCTTGCTGTCGGTGATGACGGCGCCCATGCCGGCAGAGGGGTTCACACTGCCGCCTTCAGCGGTCGTGCCGCCGTTGGAGGTCTTGGGGTCGTCGGCCGAGGCCAGCGGCACAGCCGGGGGCAGTGGGTCGTGTTTGTCGGCCTTGGCATGGGGCAGCACCGAGTGCGTATCCACAATGGGCGCGTTGAACAGTGGCTTGTCAGGCAGGGGCTGGCGCGATGCCGCGACGGTGCCGGAGATGGGCTTCATCGGTCCGGGACGCTCGTCACAGGCGCTGAGCAGGCTGGCGGTGGCAACAACGGCTGCCAGGGCGGCAAGGCGGGTTGGAATGGCTGGCATGGGCTTTCCCTGGGTTGGTGGTGTCAATCCGCTGATTGTCGCCGCTGGCGCTGCGCCCAGCTGTCAGCCAATGGCGGACATCAGCGCTCGCCCAGCAGCGCCAGATAGGCATTGCGCGTCTCGGGCGACACGCTCTGGATGACCTGCTCGTAGGTGGTCTGGTTGCGCAGCTGCATGCGCGCCGATGCGACGGCCTTGGATTTGCAGTACCAGTGGCAGGTGTGCTGCATCAGGTACATCTCGGCCAACAGCGTAAAAGCGCGGTCCTTGGGGCTGCGGCCGGCCGTGTTGGCGACCACGCGGGCGATGCCGTCAGCATGCAGGCGAATGGCGGTGCGCAGGTCAAAGGAATGGCGGTTGCCCTGCAATTTTTCCAGCAGGTGCGAGAACGGAAAGTAGAAAGCCTGGGTGCTGATCTTGAAGCTGGCGCCGTTGGCGGGCTCGGGCGCCTTGGCCAGCGTATCGGCAAAGCTGCTGAACTGGCTGGCCAGGCTGTTTTCTACCGATGCCTGCAGCTCCCAGATTTGCTGCTGGCGGTTGCTGTCTTTCTCATCGAGCGCACGCATATAGCTGCTGACGAGGCGCTCCATCAGCTTTTCAATGTCGTAATTACGCAAATATTGGGCCAACAAGGCGATGCGCTGCTTTTGGGCCTTGGCACGCAGCACAAAGCTCACGCCCAAGATGAGAACGACCAGAAGCATTAAATCCATGACAAATGAGCCCTTGCGGAGCCTATATAGCGCAAACGTGAGCCATTGTAGACCTTCGCTTCTGGCAGCAGTGGAACCGTTTGCGCTAACTATGCATAAGGTGGAAAAAGCTATAAATCTTTTTCATAGTTCTAGTCGGCGACTGGAATACTTGATTTTTAGCCTGCGCCTAGAATGGAGCGTGCCTTGTATACGATCCACAGCTGTCGGCTGTGTGGACATCGATCTGGGCCCTTGGACATACTGTTGGGACATGCATGCAGATGGCAGCATGTTCCAGCTGTTTTTCGTAGTGAACGCTGCGTGATGCCGGAGACCGCCATGACTGAGAAGAATTCAACCCCCACTGCTGTCGACAAGCGCGCACTGCTGCGCCAGTCCGCACTGGAGTACCACCAGTTTCCCCGCCCCGGCAAGGTGGCGATTGCCGCCACCAAGCCGATGGCCAACCAGCATGACCTGGCGCTGGCTTATTCGCCCGGTGTCGCGGCGCCTTGCGAAGAGATCGTCAAGGACCCGGCTGCAGCCTTCAAATACACCAGCCGGGGCAACCTGGTCGCGGTGATCTCCAATGGCACAGCGGTGCTGGGCCTGGGCGATATCGGTGCGCTGGCCTCCAAGCCCGTGATGGAAGGCAAGGGCGTTCTGTTCAAGAAGTTTGCCGGTGTCGATGTTTTTGACATCGAAATCAACGAAAAAGACCCCCAGAAGCTGGTCGATGTGATCGCAGCACTGGAGCCCACGTTTGGCGCCGTGAACCTGGAAGACATCAAGGCGCCCGAGTGCTTCTATGTGGAACGCGAACTGCGCAAGCGCATGAAGATCCCGGTCTTCCACGATGACCAGCACGGCACGGCCATCACTGTGGCGGCAGCCATGGTCAATGCGCTCAAGGTGGCCGGCAAGAAGATCGAGGACGTGAAGCTGGTGGCGTCCGGCGCGGGCGCTGCGGCGCTGGCCTGCCTGAACCTGCTGCTGGAGATCGGCCTGAAGCGCGAGAACGTGATGGTCACCGACATCGTCGGCGTGGTCTACAAGGGCCGTACCGAGCTGATGGACGAAGATAAGGAGCTTTTCGCTCAGGAAACCGACAAGCGCACGTTGTCGCAAGTGATCGATGGCGCCGATGTGTTCCTGGGGCTGTCGGCGGGCGGTGTGCTCAAGCCCGATATGGTGCAGCGCATGGCGGTGCGCCCCATCATTTTTGCGCTGGCCAACCCCAACCCCGAGATCTCGCCGGAAGACGCCAAGGGCGTGCGCGACGACATCATCATGGCGACCGGCCGTTCGGACTACCCGAACCAGGTCAACAACGTGCTGTGCTTTCCCTATATCTTCCGGGGTGCACTCGATTGCGGCGCGACGACGATCACCACCGAGATGGAAATCGCCACGGTGCATGCGATCGCCGACCTGGCCCAGGCCGAGCAGACCGAAGAGGTCGCCAACGCCTATGCCGGCCAGGACCTGTCGTTTGGCCCCGAGTACCTGATCCCCAAGCCGTTTGACCCGCGCCTGATGATGAAGATTGCGCCGGCTGTGGCACAGGCGGCTGCGGAATGCGGTGTGGCCGAGCGCCCGATCCAGGACATGGATGCCTACCGCGAGCACTTGCAGACCTTCGTCTACGCCTCCGGCACGGCGATGAAGCCCATCTTCATGGCGGCCAAGCGGGCGGCGAAGAAGCGCATTGCTTACGCCGAGGGCGAGGAGGAGCGCATCCTGCGTGCGGCCCAGATCGTCGTGGACGAGCGCGTGGCGCGCCCCACCTTGATCGGCCGCCCCGCCATCATTGCCCAGCGCATCGAGAAATTTGGCCTGCGCCTGAAGGAAGGCACGGACTACGATGTGGTGAACGTCGAGCATGACGACCGCTACCGTGATTTCTGGCAGTCCTACCACCGCATGGCCGAGCGCAAGGGCGTGACGGTGCCGATCGCCAAGATCGAAATGCGCCGCCGCCTGACCCTGATCGGCTGCATGCTGCTGCACAAGGGCGAGGTCGATGGCCTGATCTGTGGCACCTGGAACAACACCGCGATCCACCTGCACTACATCGACCAGGTCATCGGCAAGCGTGCCGGCACTGCCACCTATGCCTGCATGAACGGCCTGCTGCTGCCCGAGCGCCAGGTCTTCCTGGTGGACACCCATGTGAACTACGACCCGACGGCCGAGCAGCTCGCCGAGATCACGATCATGGCGGCCGAGGAGATGATGCGCTTTGGTATCAAGCCCAAGGCCGCACTGCTGTCGCACTCGAACTTTGGCTCCAGCAACCAGCCCAGCGCCGTCAAGATGCGCCAGACCCTGGAGCTGCTGCGCATCCAGGCCCCGTGGCTGGAGGTGGATGGCGAAATGCATGGCGATGTGGCCATTGACCAGAAGCAGCGCGCCAGCATCATGCCCGAGAGCCCCCTGGTCGGTAACGCCAATCTGCTGGTGCTGCCCAATATTGACGCGGCCAATATCAGCTACAACCTGCTCAAGACCGCTGCAGGCGGCAATATCGCCATTGGCCCCATTCTGCTGGGCGCTGCCCAGCCGGTGCATATTTTGACCCCGAGCGCGACGGTGCGCCGCATTGTCAATATGACTGCAGTTGCGGTGGCAGACGCGAATTTTGCGCGTTGATGCTGCTATTTGTGCCTAAGTTGCGCTGATTCCGCAGCACTTGCTGCGGTTAAATACTGAGAAGCCTGCTCAAATTTTGGGCAGGCTTCTTGCATTTTGGGGGGCAATCCGTCACACTGACCGGCTGAACTTTCGGTGAGTCTAGGAATTCTCCGCAAAACTCCCTGCCATGGCCGGACTGCGGGCACGGGCGATTCGCGGCGTTGTCTTCCTTGTCAATAGCTCGCTATGGGCTGCAAAAAGACGTCTTGCGTCTCCTTCCGATCCGCGCCCGTTCCCTGGGCGCAGGTGGTGCAGAGAATCCCTGGTTCTGAAAGGTGTTGTTGATGCTCAAAGCATGGGGTTATCTGGCCCGCTCGTCTGTGAAGGCTGGTGTGCTTGCTGCGGTCCTGGCGGTGTTGCCGCCTGTCGTGCAGGCCCGCGGTAGCGGGACTTCTGCATTCGATGGGCCGGTGGTAGCCGTAGCCGAATTGCCGCCCCAAGGCCGCAAAACCTATGCGCTGATCCTCGACGGCGGCCCTTTTCCCTATGACAAGGACGGCTCGGTATTTGGTAACCGTGAACGCATACTGCCCAGGCAGAAGCGGGGTTACTACCGGGAATACACGGTCAAGACACCCGGCTCCCGCGATCGCGGGGCGCGCCGCATCATTTGTGGCGGTCAGGTCGCCACAATGCCCGATACTTGCTACTACACCCAGGATCACTACAGCAGCTTTCGGCGCATTGTGAATTAGCCAGTCAGATTCCTCCTATGTCGCTTTTCCGCAAGAGATGTCTTGCGCTCAGTGATGTGCTAAGTCAACAATGCCCAATGAGCCCCAGGATGGGGTGTGGTTTTTAAAAAATGCTAATGGAAAGAGCAACGGAGATGGACACTCCACTTCGTCAGGTACAAGATACATCGCTGCGTTTCGTGCGTCCGAACATCGTGCAGGCCATCCGTGCCTACCGGTTGGAAGACCTGCGCGACGCAGCCCAGAACCTGGGGCAGCACTTCTTGTACGCCAATCTGGCGCATGCGCTGTCCAAGGCCGATGTGCTCGAGTTGATTGGCATGCAGTTCTATTTTCCGTCGCACTATGGCAAGAACTTCGACGCGCTGTTCGACTGCCTGACGGACCCTTTGCACAAGAGCGGGCCCCAGCCCGGCTTTGTCGTGGTGCTGGACCAGATCCCCACTGCGATGAAGTTCGACCGCGAGGCGCGCGAGCAGCTGCTCGATGTGTTCCGCGATGCGGCCGAGTACTGGGCCGAGCGCAAGGTGCCGTTTCGCTGTTTTTACTCTTTCCTCTGATCGGCGTCCTGATTCCCCAGAAAAAACGCCCGGCGCAAGCCGGGCGTTTTGCTTGGGGGCGGGGCTGCTTCAAGGTCAGGCAGCGTCGGGTGCGGCAGACAGGCTGGCGGCCGCTTGCTCGTATTCGGCGACCGGTACTTCTTCGGCGCGGCGCTGCAGATCAAAGCTGCCGCCATAGCCTTTGTCCTCCAGCCATTTGCCCAGGGTGTTGCGCAGGATCTTGCGGCGCTGGCTGAAGGCGACGCGCACCAGCTCTTCGAGCAGCCTGGCATCCAGCTGGGCGGGTTGCGCGCGCGGGACCATGCGCACCACGGCGCTGTCGACCTTGGGGGGTGGGTCAAAGCTCTCGGGCGGCACGAACAGTACGTTCTCCATCGCATAACGCCACTGCAGCATGACCGTCAGGCGCCCATAGTCCGAGGTGGCAGGCGCGGCCACCATGCGGTCGATGACCTCCTTTTGCAGCATGAAGTGCTGGTCTTCGACCACATCGACCTGTTCGAGCAGGTGGAACAGGATGGGGCTGGAGATGTTGTAGGGCAGGTTGCCGGCGACGCGCAGCTTGGCCACGCCCAGGCGCTGGGCCAGCGCGCGGAAGTCCACCTTCAGCACATCGGACTCGACCACGTCGAGCTGCGGGTGCGTGCGCAGCCGTACGGCCAGGTCGCGGTCCAGCTCGATGACGCTGAGCTTGCCCAGGCGCTCGACCAGCGGCTGGGTCAGCGCCATCAGGCCGGGGCCGATCTCGACCACCGTTTGGCCGGGCAGCGGATTGATGGCGTCGACGATCGCGTCGATGACGGCGCGATCGGTCAGGAAATTCTGGCCAAAGCGCTTGCGGGGAATGTGTTTCATGCAATGACAAAGCGGTGCGAAAGCACCGCTCTAAAAGTGGCTTGCCGAGGGCCGGATGATGACACCGCCCCAGCGCCACAGCGCCGGGCAGGGTCATCGCGCCCGGGGCATCCGGGCTGTTACTGGGGCGGCTCGCGGTATTCCACGTAGGCGCGTGCACGGGCTTCCTGTGCCCAGGTGTTGAACGCCTGTTCGAGCTTGTTCTCACGCACGATGGAGCGCACCATGTCACGCTGCTCGCGCTGGTTGAGCTTGGCTTCGCGGCGCTCCAGCAGCTGGATCAGGTGAATACCGAAGCGGCTGGCAATGGGCTGGCTGATCTCGCCGGGCTGCAAGGCGTTGAGCGCTTCTTCGAACTCAGGCACAAACTTGCGCGGGCTGGCCCAGCCCAGGTCGCCGCCTTCCTTGGCGCTGCCGTCTTCGGAATAGCGCTTGGCCAGGTCTTCAAACGTGTCCTGGTGGGCCAGCACGCGGCGGCGGTAGTCTTCCAGGCGCTCAACGGCCTGGGCTTCGCTCAGCTGCGGGCTGGGGCGCAGCAGGATGTGGCGTGCATGGCTCTGGGTGACGATCGCGGGGACTTCGCCGCTGGTCTTCTCCAGCACCTTCAGGATGTGGAAACCGGCGGGCGAGCGCACCGGGCCGGCAATGGCGCCCTGTGGCGTGGCCTGGGTGGCCTTGACGAACAGCTCCGGATAGCGGTCGGCCGGGCGCAGGCCCATGGCACCACCGCCCTTGCCGTCGGGCACATCGGAGAACTCGGCCACGGCCGCATTGAAGTCTTCGCCCGCGCGGATCTTGTCGGCCGCCTGCTGGGCCTTGGCCTGCAGCTGCTTGACCTGGTCTTCGCTGGCGTTTTCCGGCACGGTGATCAGGATGTGGCCCAGGTTGAGCTGGGTGGCCGCGCCGGCGAGGCCTGCCTTGGCCTTCTGCTCGCGCAGGTACTGGTCGATCTCCAGGTCGCTGACGCGCACCTTGGAGTCGACTTCGGCCTCACGCAGCTTCTGGATCACCAGCTGCTTTTTCAGATCGGAGCGGAACTGGGCTTCGGGAATACCTTCGCTGGCCAGGCGGCGGCGCAGCTCGGGCATGGTCATGCTGTTCTGGCGGGCGACCGACTCTTCGGCCTGCTGCACCGCAAAGTTGTCCACCGTGATGTTGCGCTCGGCAGCCATCTGCAGCTGGATCTTCTGGCCGATCAGCATCTCGAGTGCCTGGCGGCGAGCGGCTTCGGCCGGCATGTTGTTGGCCTCGGCCTGGGCGCGCAGGCGTTCGAACTGCTGCTGCACCTCAACATTGGTGACCGGCTCGGAATTGACGACCGCGACGATGAAGTCCGCCGAGCGGGGCGCACTGGCATTGCGCTGCGCAGCAGCAGGTGCGGCTGCCGTGGGCGCGCCCCGGCCGGTGCCGGGGGCACGCATGCCGGCGGATGCGCCGTCACTGCCAGCCTTGATGCCTTGCGCCGCGCCGGCACCAGCCAGCAAGGCCAGGCTGCAGGCCACGCTCAAAGAGAGAATGCGTTGTTTCATGGTCAGGGAATGCTTCAATCGTAATTGCTGAAACGGCTGGGCACTGCGGAGCCGTTGCCGCTGGGCAGGGACTGGTAGCCGGGCACGTTTTCGCGCATGCTGGCCAGCGGGTCAGCGCCCAGCGTGAGTTTGGTCAGGCCAGTGAATTCCATCTGGAACAGCAGCTTGGTGTTGGACTGCACCAGCGAGTTCTGCAAACGCTGGAGCACGATGCGGCTGCTCCAGCAGCATCCGGCGTATTCCACGCCCACCACCGAGTCCACCAGTTTCTTGTCGCGCATGCTGTAGTTCAAGCGGCCCACAGTGTACCAGCGGCCTTCACCCTTGGCTTTTTTGCCCTTGGAGCCAAAGATTTCATCGACCGGCCACTGCCAGCCCAGGTCCATCTGCTCGCTGTTCTGTGCCTGGTAGCGGTAGGCCAGCGCCAAGGTCTTGTAGTCGCCCGGCTTGTAGCGCGCCTGCATCGTCGATCGCACCGAGCGGCCGCTGTCGGGATTGAACTGCACCGTGGTGTCGAAACCCCATTTGGGCGTCCAGTTGATGCCGGCGCCCAGCATGATGTCCGACCAGCGCTCGTTGACCGGGCTGGCATTGGGCATGACCACGCGCTGGTCCGAGAAGCGCAGGCGCTGGGCGATGCCAAAGCGCGCCGCCTCGGTGCCGGTTTCGGCATCGAGGAAACGCGTGGTGGCGCCGACGGTCAGCATGTTGTTGTCGGCAATGCGGTCGTAGCCGCTGAACGAGTTCGAGCTGAAGATAGTCGCAAAGCTGAAATCGTAGGGCGCCGTGTCGTAGACCGGGATCATGCTCTGATCGCGGTAGGGCGTGTAGGTGTAGAAGGCGCGCGGCTCCAGCGTCTGGATCAGGTTGCGGCCAAACAGCCGCGTGCTGCGCTCAAAGGTCAGGCCGCTGTCCAGGCTCACGGTGGGCACCGTGATGCTGGCGCTGCTGAAGGTGGCCAGGCCCGAGTTGTCAAAGTTGTAGTGCCGGGTATTGAGCATCAGCTTGGGCGTGATGTAGCCCTGCGGCGCAATGAAGGGGCGGCTCAGCTCGGCCTGCACATAGCCCCGGTCGGCATTGGGCTGGTTGAGCAGGCTGGTGTCGGCACGGAAGCGCGTGGCGTCGGCCTCGATCGAGCCTTCCAGACCCAGCGGCAGGTTTTGCGGCGTGTAGCGGTACTGCAGCTGGGGCATGCGGTCATACGGCGGCACGATCGGCGAGAGCGGGTCCTGCAAGGTCTGCCACTTTTGTGCACGCAGCAGCAGGCTGTGGTCGTCACGCGACCAGCTGGCCGACGCTTCGCTGTTGAGCAGGCGCTCGTTGAGCTTGTAGCTGTTGCCCTGGAAGTCGCGCCAGTAGTCGGAGTCGCTGACGCGTTTGGCGTTGATGTTCAGACCCACGCCGCCGATCGGCGTGTCGATGCTGCCGATGTGCTGCCACAGCCAGGACCAGCGGTCGCGGTCGCGCAGGCGGTCGCCGGGCATGTACAGGCCCGCCAGCGTGCCGTAGTAGGTGGGCTCGAGGTAGCGGAACTCGCCGCCCAGCGCCAGGCCGCGTTTGACCATCGCCGTCGGCGTGATCGTCGCGTCGCGGTTGGGGGCGATGTTCCAGTAATAGGGCTGGGCGTAGGTGAAGCCGCTGTCGCTGTCGAGCGACATCGTCGGCGGCAGCAGGCCCGATTTGCGCTTTTCCGACAGGGGAAAGCTCATCTTGGGGATGGGGATGATCGGCACGCCCTTGAATTCGAGCACGCCGTTCTCGGCAACACCGACTTCTTCGAGGTTGTCGATGCTGATTTTTTCAGCACGGATGATCCAGTCCGGCTGCCAGCTGGCTTCATCGTTGCGCTGGCAGGTGGTATAGGTGCCTTCATGCACGACCGAGCGTTCGCGGTCGATGAAATCCACACGCGAGGCCACGCCATAGCCGTTGTTGGGCAGCAGGCGGTAGTTGGCATCCTTGAAGAAGCCTTCGTTGGAATCGAGCTGCATCTGCAGCTCGGTGCCGTCAAACACGCTGCCTGCACGGTTGATGTGCACATTGCCATCGGCATAGGCGGTATTGCTGGGCTCGTAAAAGCGCAGACGGTCGGCGCGGATCATCGTGTCGGCGCGGCGCAGGCTGGCATTGCCGGTGACGGTGGTCATGTCCGCCGTCTGACCGGTGAGTTCATCGCCTTCGAGGTAGACCGGCATCTTGCCGCGCTGCTCGGAGCTCAGGTTCTCCTGCAGGCGCGGGCTGGCGCGCAGCACCAGGCCGGCCTCGTCGCTGTCAGCGGACGTCTGGGCCAGAACCAGCGCCGGCGAGGCCCAGAGCATAGCCATGCACAAGCCGGCAATGGCGGTCGGAGAAAAGCGGGGTGCGGAGAGGGACAAGGTGCGGGGCGATGGAGGCTTGCCTGCGCGCGCGCGCAGCCCTGCGGCGGCGCCAGCAGGGCGGGGCGAGGCTGGCGCCACATCGGTGAAAGCGTGAATATCCATGGGAAATAGCCACTGGCCTGTGCATCTGCGGTGCATACATGCACACGGATCGGGATCTGGGCCCCAGCCGGGCGGCAGGGCTTTGTAGAATCTGCATTATCCATGAGCCAATCTATTTCCCCCATGTCTGACCCTATTGCTGCACCTTCTGTAGCACCCCAGCCTGACAGCACCGTGCAATCTTTACAGGGCGTTACCCCAGTGGTTTGGGCAGACGCTGCCCGCGCCGCACAGTTTGGCCAGTGGCTTGCTGCGGTATCGGCCAGCCATGGTCTGCGCGCCGAGAGCGTTCGTCTGGCATCGGCGGATGCGAGCTTTCGCCGTTATCTGCGGGTGGACGACCGGCAGGGTGGCACGCGCATCATCATGGATGCGCCGCCGGACAAGGAGAACAGCGAACCTTTTGTGAAGGTGCAGGCCTTGCTGGCCCAGGCAGGGCTCAACGCCCCCGAGGTGCTGGACTGGGATGCCGCCCATGGTTTCATGCTGCTGTCCGATCTGGGCACGCAGACGGTGATCGAGAAGCTGCAGCCGCCCGATTCCCAGGCCGCCTACCAGTGGTACATGCAGGCGGTGGATATTCTGGTCGACTGGCAGAAGGCATCGCGCGAAGGCGTGCTGCCGGTCTATGACGAGGCCATTCTGCGCCGCGAGCTGCAGCTGTTCCCCGATTGGTACATCGCCCAGCACCGCCAGGTGCAGCTGAGCGACAAGCAGCAGGCGGTGCTCAACAACGCCTTTGACGCGATCGTTGCCCAGAACCTGTCGGTGCCTCGGGTGTTCGTGCACCGCGACTTCATGATGCGCAACCTGATGGTGCCGCCCACCGCCGGCGCGCCGCTGGGCGTGCTGGATTTCCAGGATGCCCTCTACGGCCCCATCACCTATGACATCGCCAGCCTGATGCGCGATGCCTTCATCAGCTGGGAAGAGGATTTTGTCGTCGATATCACGATCCGCTACTGGGAAAAGGCGCGCAAGGCGGGCCTGCTGGGCGCTGGCAGCCCGTCGGGCTTTGGCGCGGATTTTGGGGACTTCTACCGCGCGGTGGAATGGATGGGCATCCAGCGCCACCTCAAGGTGGCCGGCATCTTTGCCCGCCTGACCCTGCGCGACGGCAAGCCGCGCTACCTGGCCGATGCGCCCCGCTTTCTCCACTACATCCGCGCGACGGCATCGCGCTACCGCGAACTGGTGCCGCTGATGCGCCTGGTCCATGAGATTGAAGGCATCGAGGAGCAAGGCGGCTGGATGATGGGCCGGGGCTGAGCCTCTGACCTGACCCTCCTGCCCCCTTACCTCCGTCCACTTTGACCGATCCCCATGCCCCGTTTTTATTGCCCCGTTGAGCTGCGCGCCGGCGCCACCCTGGATCTGCCGCCTGAGGCTGCGCGCCATGTGCAGGTGTTTCGCATGCAGCCCGGCGAGCACATCACCTTGTTCAACGGCGAGGCGGGCAGCCCGGCGGGCGAGTACGACGCCAGCATCGTGCAAATGGGCCGCAGCCATGTGACCGTGCAGATAGAGGGCCACACGGCCATCGAGCGCGAAGCGGCCCGTGCCGTACACCTGCTCGCCGGCATTACCGCTGGCGAGCGCATGGAATGGCTGGTGGAGAAGGCGACCGAGCTGGGCGTGGCCAGCATCACGCCGCTGGAGGCCGAGCGCTCGGTCACCCGCCTCAAGGGCGACCGCGCCACCAAGCGCCAGGAGCGCTGGCAGGCGATTGCCGCCAGCGCCTGCGAGCAATGTGGCCGCAACCAGGTGCCACGCATCCATGCGCCGGTGGACTTGGCGCAATGGATCAAGGCCGGGAGCCTGGCCGATGCGCAGCGCCTGGTGCTGTCGCTGGCCGAGGGCACGCAGCCGCTGGCCCAGGCGGTGCAGCAAGCAGGCACGCAGCCCCTTGTCTTTCTGTCCGGCCCCGAAGGCGGCCTGTCGCCTGCTGAAGAAGCACTGGCACGCGGCCACGGCTTTGCGCCCGTCACGCTGGGCCCGCGTGTGCTGCGCGCCGAGACGGCGCCGCTGGCGGCTTTGGGTTATCTGGCGGCCCTTTGACCGCAGTCTGGGCGCTGGCCAGGTGCTGATCAAGCGCTGATCGAACGGCGGCCCTGCCACAGGCCTGCCACCCACTCCCCCACTCCCCCACTCCCCCGTTCCCCCAGTCCACCGCCCTGCAAGGCAGCGGTCGCGTTCGCCAGCGCGTCCAGCGCCGCACCATGCTGGGGCTTTTTACATCTCAAATTCCCATTAAATGGGAATTGAATTCTCCATTCAATTCCGACCTAGGGTTTGCGCTAGGTATTTATTCAGAGAGCAATTCGACAATTCTGGCATTGATCTTGCAAGATCATCTGTGTCACTAGTCCCGAGGAATGGGAATTGCAAATGGATGCTTCAGAGTTGTTGGTTGGCGAGCGTACGGCAGCGGATGCCCCGGGTTCCGAGGTGTCGGCGGCCGACCGTGTGCTGCAGGTGCTGGCGGTTCTGGCTTGCGCCGGGCGGCCGCTGTCGGCCAACGAGCTGATGCAGGGCACGGGTTTGCCCCGCAGCAGCCTGTACCGGCAGCTCGCGCGCCTCAAGCGCTTTGGCTTTGTGGCCGACAGCGGTGCGCTGTATGCGCCCGGGCCGCTGGGCCTGCAGCTGGCGCGTGGCTTCGATGACGGCTCCCATTTGGTGCATGTGGCCCGCCCTGTACTGGTGCAGCTGTCGCAGCAGACCCAGGAAAGCGCAGGTTTGCTGGTTGCCGCCAATGGCCAGGCCGTGTGCCTGGACATGGTGGAAAGCCCGCTGTCGCTGCGCTGCTCCTTCGACAAGGGCAGCAGCGTGCCGCTGAAGGTCGGGGCGTCTGCCAAATGCGTGCTGGCCTATCTGCCCGCCGTGCAACGCGAAGCGCTGCTGAACCAGCACTATGGCGAAGGCACCCCCGCCCGCGCCGAAGCTGCTGCCGAGCTGCAGGAGTTGCGCACGCAGGGCTACATCACCACGGTGGGCCAGGTCGATGCCGGTGTCTGGGGCTGCAGCGTGCCGGTATTTGCCAGCGGCCGCCGCGCCGTGGCGGCGCTCAGCCTGATGGCGCCCCACCAGCGTGTGCAGCACCAGCAGGCCCAGCTGGTGCAGGCCACGTTGGCCGCAGCGGCCCGCATCTCCCGCAGTCTGGCTGGATGACATTGAGATTTTTGCTTGGTACTTGAATTGAAAAAGGACTCTCCCATGAACTTCCGCCGCCTGGTCTTGAAGACCTCTTTGATCGCCCTGGCCTGTGGTGCAGGCGCTGCCTTTGCCCAGAACAATGTGCTGCGCGTGGCCACCGATGCCACCTTCCCGCCGATGGAATTTGTTGAAAACGGTAAGAAGACCGGCTTCGACGTCGAACTCGTCGAGGCCGTTGCGGCCAAGATGGGCAAGAAGGTCGAATGGATCGATATCGATTTCAAGGGCCTGGTACCCGGTCTGATCGCCCGCCGCTACGACATGGCCGTCTCGGCCATCTACATCACCGATGAGCGCAAGAAGGTGGTGGACTTCACCCAGCCTTACTACGCCGGTGGCCTGGTGGCGATGGTCAAGGAAGGCAGCCCCATCACCAAGCTGAGCGATCTGGACGGCAAGAAGGTGTCCGTGCAGGTGGGCACCAAGTCCGTGGGTTACCTGACCGAACACTTCCCCAAGGTGCAGCGCGTCGAGGTGGAAAAAAACCAGGAAATGTTCAACCTGGTGGATATCGGGCGCGCCGATGCCGCCGTGACCGGCAAGCCTGCTGCGTTCCAGTACAACCGCACCCGTGGCGGCATGAAGGTGCTGGCCGAGCAGATCA
The DNA here is from genome assembly GCF_022387135.1 of Comamonas sp. B21-038. Taxonomy (GTDB): domain Bacteria; phylum Pseudomonadota; class Gammaproteobacteria; order Burkholderiales; family Burkholderiaceae_C; genus Comamonas; species Comamonas sediminis. The sequence continues at coordinate 4,328,904 of NZ_CP092462.1, read as the reverse complement.
CCACCGAGGAATACGGCATGGCCATCCGCAAGGACACGCCCGAGCTGACCGCCGCGGTGAACAGGGCGCTCGAGCAGCTCAAGGCTGATGGCGGCTACAAGGCCATCGTGGACAAGTGGTTCCCCGGCAGCAAGTAACCGGCATGGGTGCCGCAGCGCGCTGCCCGGGCAGTGCGCTGATCTGAGACGACAGGATTGACTATGGATTTGGATTTTTCGCCCGTCTGGGCAGGGTGGCCCGATCTGCTGCGCGGTGCAGCGGTGACGGTGGAGATCACGGCCGCAGCGCTGGTGCTGGGTTGCGTGATGGGTCTGCTGATCGGCATTGGCCGGCTCAACCCCAAAAACAGGATCATCTACAGCATCTGCACAGCCTATGTGGCCGTGATCCGGGGCACGCCGCTCCTGGTGCAGCTGTTCATCCTGTTCTTTGGTCTGCCGCAGTTCAACATCATGCTGCCGGCCTTTGCCTGCGGCGTGCTGGGCCTGGGCATCTACTCGGGTGCCTATGTGTCCGAAGTGGTGCGTGGCGCCATCCAGTCCATCGACCGCGGCCAGATGGAGGCAGCGCGCTCCATCGGCATGTCGTCCGGCCAGGCCATGCTGTCGGTGATCCTGCCCCAGGCCATCGTGCGGATGATTCCGCCGCTGGGCAACGAGTTCATTGCACTGATCAAGAACTCGGCGCTGGTCTCGCTGCTGACCATCCACGATGTGATGCACCAGGGCCAGAAGATCATCAGCGTGTCCTACCGCTCGCTGGAAGTGTATTTGGCGATTGCCGTGATTTATTTTGTGTTGACCGGCGTGACCACCCTGGCACTGCGCCATTTTGAGAAGCGCATGCGCGCTGGAGGCATGGTGCAATGACCGCAGCTCCGTTGAATTCCGAATCCATGATCCGCATCCGTGGCCTGCGCAAGGCCTATGGCTCGCATGTGGTGCTCGACGGCATCGACTTCGATGTCAAGCCCAAACAAGTGGTGGTCGTCATCGGCCCCAGCGGCTCGGGCAAGAGCACCTTTCTGCGCTGCTGCAATGGGCTGGAGGCGCCGCAAGGCGGCCGCATCGACATCTGTGGCCGCACGCTGGTGCAGGACGGCCAGATGCTGCCCGAGAAAGCCCTCAACGCGCTGCGCGAAGAGGTCGGCATGGTGTTCCAGTCCTTCAACCTGTTCCCGCACCTGTCGGTGCTGGACAACGTGACCCTGGGCCCGCGCAAGCTCCATGGCCTCAGCCGCAAGGATGCCGATGCGCTGGCGCATGACCTGCTGCAAAAGGTGGGCCTGGCCCACAAGGCCGATGCGATGCCCGGCAGCCTCTCGGGGGGGCAAAAGCAGCGCGTGGCGATTGCCCGTGCGCTGGCGATGCGCCCCAAGGTGATGCTGTTTGACGAGCCCACCTCGGCGCTCGACCCCGAACTGGTGGGCGAGGTGCTGCAGGTGATGAAGATGCTGGCCGCAGAAGGCATGACGATGATGGTGGTGACCCATGAAATGGGCTTTGCCAAGGAAGTGGCCGATGTGGTTGTCGTCATGGATGGCGGCGGCATCATCGAAGCCGGCGATCCGCAGACCATCTTCAGCAACCCGACCAAAGAGCGCACGCGCAGCTTTTTGCAGGCCGTGTTGACCAAGCAATAAACGGGTAGCTATGAGCATGCAATTTTTCAGCAGCAGCGCGCTGCCCGCTACGCCATGGAAGAACGGCGGCGGCACCACCCAGGAGGTGCTGTGCTGGCCGCCTGGCGCAAGTATCGACAGTTTTGCCTGGCGCATCAGCATTGCGCAAATTGCCAGCAGCGGGCCGTTCTCGGCCTTTGCCGGCGTCGACCGCATCATCACCTTGCTGGAAGGTGACGGCGTGCATTTGCAAGCAGCCGATGGCAGCGTGGACCACCTGCTGCAGCACTGCCTGCAGCCTTTTGCGTTTTCGGGCGATGTGGCGCTGGACTGCCAGCTGCTGGGCGGCGCCTCGCAGGATCTGAATGTGATGACCCGGCGTGGCCGGGTGCAGGCGCAGGTCACCATCCACCGGGGTGGCAGCCTGGCACTGACCAGTGCCCAGGGCCTGCTGCTGGCGCGGGCGGGCAGCTGGCGCTTGCCTGCGCAGTCGGCCGCCTTGACGGCCGGTGGCGAAGACGGCCTGTACTGGACCGCCGCGCTGGGCCAGCCATTGCAGCTGGAGGCGAGCAGCCACGATGCCTGGTTGATCGCCGTCGCGCTGCAGGAGGTAGCTGCCGGTGTCTGATGTGAATACCCATAACCAACTGTTTGCCGCCCAGGCCTTGCTGCCCCGCGGCTGGGCCCAGAACGTGCTGCTGCGCTGGGATGCACAGGGGCGTCTGACGTCGGTCGAGCCCGGCGTGGATGCCAGCTGCTGCAGCGGCGTGACGCAGGCCGCCGGCCCCTTGCTGCCGGGCATGCCCAACTTGCATTCGCATGCCTTCCAGCGCGGCTTTGCCGGGCTCTCGGAGTTCCGGGGCCAGGCGCAGGACAGCTTTTGGAGCTGGCGCAACCTGATGTACCGCTTTGCGGCCCGGCTGGGGCCCCAGCACCTGGAGGCGATTGCCACCTGGCTGTACATCGAGATGCTCGAAGCGGGCTACACCAGCGTCTGCGAGTTCCACTACCTGCACCACCGCCCCAATGGCCAGGCCTATGCGCCCGATGGCGAGTTGAGTCTGGCGCTGCTGCGGGCGGCGCAGACGGCGGGCATCGGCATCACCTTGCTGCCGGTGCTGTACCAGAACAGCGGTTTTGGCGGCCAGGCGCCCAATGAGGGACAAAAGCGCTTCATCCGCAGCACCGACAACATGCTGCGCCTGCTGGAAACCTTGGCACCGGCCTGCAGCGCCCAAGGCGCAGCGCTGGGCCTGGCACCGCATTCGCTGCGCGCCGTGGCACCCCAGGCCTTGCAGGAGGCCGTGCAAGGCCTGCATGCACTGAGCGCCCAGGCGCCGGTGCATATCCACATTGCCGAGCAGATGGCCGAGGTCAACGCCTGCGTCGCCTGGAGCGGCCAGCGCCCGGTGGCCTGGCTGCTGGACCATATGCCGGTGGACGCGCGCTGGTGCCTGGTGCATGCGACACACATGGACGAGGCTGAATACGCCGCCGCCGCTGCCTCGCAGGCGGTGGCCGGCCTGTGCCCGCTGACCGAAGCCAACCTGGGCGATGGCATCTTCGACCTGCCGCGCTGGCAGGCCGGCGCGGGCCGCTGGGGCATTGGCTCGGACAGCCATATCGGCGTGAACGCCGCCGAAGAGCTGATGATGCTGGAGTACAGCCAGCGCCTGCAATCGCAGCAGCGCAATGTGGCGGCCAGTGCGCAGCAGCCGCATGTGGGCAGCCATATGCTGCTGGCGGCCGTGCAGGGCGGCGCGCAGGCCAGCGGCCGCGCGGTGGCTGGCCTGGCCGTGGGCCAGCAGGCCGATTGGGTGGTGCTCGATGACCAGCACCTGGCGCTGGCCGGCTTGCCGGCGGCCGAGCAGCTCGATGCCCATGTGTTTGCCAGCAGCCGCAGCAGTGCGGTGGCCAGTGTCTGGGTGGGCGGCCAGTGCCGCGTGGCTGACGGCCGCCACCCGCTGCACCAGAGCGCGCAGCGCAGCTTTGTCGCCGCGCGTACCGAACTTCTTCAGGAGCCATGATCCATGCATTTTGAAACCGACCGCGCCGCCTTCGAGTTCCGCCAAGGCACGGCGCCGCTGCTGATCTCCTTCCCCCATGTGGGCATCTATGTGCCGCCGGCGCTGGCCGAGCGCTTTACGCCCGAGGCGCGCGAGGTCCATGACACCGACTGGCACCTGCCGCTGCTCTACGCCTTTGCGCAGGAGATCGGCGCCTCGACCCTGGTGGCCACGCATTCGCGCCTGGTCGTGGACATGAACCGTCCCCCCGATGGCGCCAGCCTCTACCCCGGCCAGAGCGTCACCGGCCTGTGCCCGGTGGACACCTTTGCCGACACCCCCGTCTACCAAAGCGCCGCGCTGCAGCCCGATGATGCCGAGATTGCCCAGCGCCGTGACCAGGTCTGGAAGCCCTACCACGACCAGCTGGCCGCCGAGCTGGCCCGCATCCAGGCCCAGCATGGCGCTGCGGGCCTGTGGGATGCGCATTCGATCCAGTCGGTACTGCCGCGCTTTTTTGAGGGCAAGCTGCCCGATCTGAACCTGGGCACCAACAAGGGCGCCAGCTGCGGCGAAGGCCTGGGCGAGGCGCTGCTGGCCGAGGCGCGCAAAGGCGAGGCCGACGGCTTCACCAGCGTGCTCAATGGCCGCTTCCAGGGCGGCTACATCACGCGCCACTATGGCCAGCCGGCACAGAACGTGCATGCCATCCAGCTGGAGATGACGCAGAGCAGCTATATGCAGGAGCACATGCCGTTTGACTACCTGCCGGCCGTAGCCGCCAAGGTGCAGCCCCATGTGCGCCGCATGGTGGAGACCTTGCTGGCCTACGTGCAGCAATCGGCACGCTGATCCCGGCGCCTCCAAAAGCGGTATCCAGCGCTTGCACGGCAGGCCAGGGATGCCGCTTTTTTGCTCTACCGGCCCAGCAGGTTTTGCTGCTGGCAGCGCGCGGCTGCCGGGCAAACCGCCCGACAATAGCGGGCTATGACTACCTCTCGCACCGACAACGCGGCAGCCGCTCCTGCGGCGGCTTTCTGGACCGACCTTGAGCAAGCGCTGGGCCCCAACGGCTTTTCGCGCGGCGCAGACGCCATTGCGCAGAAGTACTGGACCGACTGGAGCGGCACGCCGCCGGTGCCACCACTGGCGCTGCTGCGCCCGCGCAGCACCGAAGAGGTCAGCGCCTTGCTGCGCATCTGCCATGCCCACCGGGTGCCGGTGGTGCCGCAGGGCGGCCTGACCGGGTTGGCCGGCGCGGCGGTGCCAGTGGCCCATGGCGTGGCGGTGGCGATGGACCGCATGCAGCAGATCGAGGACGTGAATGCGCGCACCGGCCTGATGACCGTGCAGGCAGGGGTGAGCCTGCAGACGGTGCAGGAAGCGGCCGTGGCGGCCGGCTGGGTGTTTGGTGTGGACCTGGGCGCACGTGGCAGCTGCCAGATTGGCGGCAATGTCTCCACCAATGCGGGCGGCAATGGCGTGCTGCAAAACGGCATGATGCGCGAGCAGGTGCTGGGGCTGGAGGTGGTGCTGGCCGATGGAACGGTGCTGCCGATGCTGCGTCCGATGCTGAAGAACAACACCGGCTACGACCTCAAGCAGTTCTTTATCGGTGCCGAGGGGACCCTGGGCATCATCACCCGCGTGCTGCTGCGCCTGCGGCCCGCTCCGCAGGCCAAGGCCACCTGCATGGTGGCCCTGCCGGGCTTTGACGAGGCGCTGGCGGTGCTGGCGCGCATGCAAGGCCGCTTTGGCAACAGCGTGGCCGCGTTCGAGCTGATGTGGAGCGACTTTGTGCAGACCTCCATGCAGTGGCAAAAGCTCCAGCCCGCGTTTGCCCAGCAGCATCCGCTGCAGGCGCTGATCGATGTGGACGGCAAGGACGAGGCCGCGTTGCGCGCTGCGGTGGAAGAGGCCTTGGGCGAGGCCATGGAGGCCGGCGAGGTGGTGGACGCGGTGATTGCGCAATCGGGCGAGCAGGCCAGGAGCCTGTGGAAGCTGCGTGAGGCGCCGGCCGAGATGACGGCGCACATGCACCCGCCGGTGAACTTCGACGTCAGCCTGCCCCAGGTGGATATTGGCCGCTTTGCCGCTGCCTGCCGCGCTGCCTTTGATGCGCGCTGGCCCGGCCACCACAGCCTGTTCTTTGGCCATGTGGGCGACGGCAACCTGCACGTGACCACCGACAGCCAAACCATCAACGGCGAGGACGAGGCGCTGGAAGCCGTGCTGTACGGCCTGGTGCAGCAGTTCCAGGGCAGTGTCTCTGCCGAGCATGGCATTGGCCTGCACAAGATGCCCTACCTGGGCTTTAGCCGCACCCCGCAGGAGCTGGCTGCGATGCGCGCGATCAAGCAGGCGCTCGATCCGCTGGGGCTGATGAACCCGGGCAAGGTGTTCGCGGCGGACTGAATCCCGTTTTCGCCCCTGTTTTGGAGACCGGCGCCTGCAGCGATGCATGCGCCGGTTTTGTTTTGGGCGGCCGATGGCCCAGGGCACCGATGTGGTGCGATCTGGCCCCGGCCTCATGCGTTGCCATCGCTGCGCATGCCTGAAGACCCCGTATCCAGGGGCCTTACCGGCCCATGGCATAAAAACTGCTACCTTTTGAAACAAACCCGCAATGGATGACAACGTACAAAGGGGATGGCATGCAAATGGTGCAGATGGCTGCGATTGACAAGGCCGATACGGCCTGGCTCTTGGTCTCTACGGTGCTGGTGTTGCTGATGACACTGCCGGGCATTGCGCTCTTCTATGCCGGGCTGGTGCGGCGCAAGAACGTGGTCAATACCATGGTGGCGGTGTTTGCGGTGGCGGCCATGGTGGCGCTGACCTGGTTTGCGCTGGGCTATTCGCTGGCATTCAGCAAGTCGTCGGCCTGGCTGGGCGGGCTGGAGAGGGCCTGGTTCTCGCCCATGCGCCTGGATGCGGCGGCCGGCACCGTGTCCGTCAGCCACCTGGCGCCGCACCTGCCCGAATCGCTGTATGCGCTGTTCCAGATGGCGTTTGCCGTCATCACCACCACCTTGATCATTGGCGCCGTGGTCGAGCGCATGCGCTTTTCGGCACTGCTGCTGTTCTCTGCGCTGTGGAGTGTGCTGGTCTATGCACCGGTGGCCCATTGGGTGTGGGAGAGCGATGGCTGGCTCAACAAGCTGGGCGCGCTGGACTTTGCCGGCGGCGCGGTGGTGCACGTCAATGCGGGGGTGTCAGCGCTCGTCTGCGCGGCCATGCTGGGCCGTCGCCAGGGCTATGGCCGCCAGGCCTTTGAGCCGCACAGCCTGGGCTGGACCGCGATGGGCGCAGCACTGCTGCTGATTGGCTGGTTCGGCTTCAATGCCGGCTCGGCCCTGTCGGCCGATGGCCGGGCCGCGCTGGCCATGCTGGTGACCATGGTGGCCGCTGCGGCTGGTGCGCTGTCCTGGATGCTGGTCGAGTGGTGGGTGCGCGGCGCTCCGACCTTGCTGGGTGTGCTCTCGGGCCTGATTGGTGGCCTGGTGGCCATCACACCGGCTGCCGGTTTTGTGCAGGCAGGCGGTGCGGTCGCCATTGGCCTGATCGCGGGCGTGGCCTGCTTTTGGGGCGCCACCTGGCTCAAGCGCCGCCTGGGTGTGGATGACTCGCTCGATGTGTTTGGTGTGCATGGCGTGGGCGGCATTGCCGGCTCGCTGCTCACCGCGGTGTTTGCTGATCGCGCCATTGCCGGGGTGGATGCCACGGTGCTGAACCAGCTGGTGGCCGTGGCGGCGGTGGCCCTCTACAGCGCGGTGGGCAGCGCCATTTTGCTGACCTTGATTCGTGTGGTTCTGCCTTTGCGGGTGACGGCGCAGCAGGAGCTCGATGGGCTGGATGTCAGCCTGCACCAGGAAAGCCAAAACTGAGTTGAGTTGAATTGAGATGTGCGGCGCTGCGCTGCGCCGCCGCGCCACCGGGTTGCACCGCCTTGGGCGTGCAGCCTGCCCATCAGGTTCTGCCACGGAGGAGCTTGTATGAACGACAGTGAACGCCTGGCCATCGCCGCGCATTTGCATGTGGCGCTGCGCCGCAAGACGGGCCGGGTGACCGATACCGAGTGGATGGCCAGCGATACCGCCTATGGCCAGGCGATGGCCCAGTTTGCGCTGAACCATGCCCGCAGCCACCAGGATGCGGAGCTCGAGCGGCTGGCGCTGCGTTTTGCCGCCAGCTTGCCGGGCGCGCCCGCACCGGCGGCAGCCACCATGGGCACTGCGGGGGCGGCAGCGGATGCCGCTGAGCCGGGCCTGGTGGCGAGCGCCAAGCGCTATGTAGGCGGCTTGCGTTGAAGGGATAGCGAGAGGGAGGGAAGGGGAGGCCTGGGACCAGAAATACATCGATATGGAACAAATGATCCATTAATGTATTGAAAAAATACAAATGATCCTTATACTATGCGTATCGCTGCCGGCGCAGGGCTGGTGACGCATTGTGAAGGAGTGCTCGCATGAGCCATGTCATCCATCGTTCTCTGGCCCATGTGCCTCTTGTCGCAGTGGGCGGCAAAGGCGTGGAATTGTTTGACCAGGCCGGCAAGGCCTACCTGGATGCCAGCGGCGGGGCGGCGGTGTCCTGCCTGGGCCATGCGCACCCGGATGTGCTGGCGGCGATGCACCGCCAGCTCGACCAGCTGGCCTATGCCCACACCAGCTTTTTCACCACCGAGGCGCAAGAGGCGCTGGCCGACCACCTGGTCGCGCATGCCCCCGCAGGCATGACCGGTGTCTACTTTGTCTCCGGCGGATCCGAGGCGGTGGAAGCGGCGCTGAAAATGGCGCGCCAGTATTTTGTCGAGATCGGCCAGCCCCAGCGCACGCACTTTGTTGCGCGCCGCCAAAGCTACCACGGCAACACCTTGGGTGCCTTGGCCGTCGGCGGCAACGAATGGCGCCGCAAGCAGTTTGCCCCCATCCTGATGGACGTGGGCCGCGTGGCCCCGGCCTATGAGTACCGCGACCGCCTGGACGGCGAGAGCCAGCCCGCCTATGTGGCGCGGTTGCTGGCCGAGATCGATGCCAAGTTCCAGGCGCTGGGCCCGGACAACGTGATCGCCTTTGTGGCCGAGCCGGTGGTGGGCGCAACCCTGGGCGCGGTGGCGGCGCCACCGGGTTACTGGCAGGGACTGCGCGCGCTCTGCGACCGCTATGGCATCTTGCTGATTGCCGATGAAGTGATGTGCGGCATGGGCCGCACCGGTACCCTGCATGCGGTGGAGCAGGAGGGCATCAGCCCCGATCTGATGACCATTGCCAAGGGCCTGGGGGGCGGCTATCAGCCGATTGGCGCGGTGCTGGCACAGCGCAAGATCGTCGAAGCCATGCGCAGCGGCAGCGGCATGTTCCAGCATGGCCATACCTATATTGGCCATGCGATGGCGGCGGCGGCCGCACTGGCGGTGCAGCAGGTGATCCAGCGCGACCAGTTGCTGCCCCAGGTACTGGCGCGCGGCGCCTACCTGCAAAAACAGCTACATGCCCGCTTTGACGCGCACCCCCATGTCGGCGATATCCGGGGCCGGGGCCTGTTTTGGGGCGTGGAGCTGGTGCAGGACCGCAGCAACAAGTCCACGTTTGACCCGGCGTTCAAGCTGCATGCCAAGGTCAAGGCCCAGGCCATGGCCCATGGCTTGCTGTGCTACCCCATGGGTGGCACGATTGACGGTCTGCATGGCGACCATGTGCTGCTGGCACCGCCCTTCATCAGCAGCGAGGCGGAGCTCGACCAGGTGGTCGAGCGCCTAGGCGATGCCATTGACACCGTGCTAGCCACGCAAGCCATTGCTGCCTGAACCCCTTGCATTTCTCGATCGGAAAGACCTGCCCATGACGCCCTCCCAGGACCGCATGCCGCCCTTGCCCCCGGAGGCCTGGAGCGAAGAACAGCGCCGCTATGCCCAGCCCATCATTGATGGCCCGCGCGGCGCACTGATATCGCCCTTTGTGCCCTTGCTGCGCAGCCCCGAGCTGATGGACCACACCCAGCGCCTGGGCGAGTACCTGCGCTACCGCAGCGCCATCGGTGTGCGCCTGACGGAGCTGGCGATCCTGGTGACTGCCCGCCAGTGGACGCAGCAGGTGGAGTGGGCCATCCATGCGCCGATTGCGCTGCGCGAAGGAGTGAGCCAGGCGACCGTGGACGCCGTGGCCCAAGGCCGCCGCCCCGATGCGATGCCCGAAGACGAGGCCGTTGTGCATGACTTTTGCATTGAGCTGCACCAGCAGCGCCAGGTGAGCGACGCCACCTGGGCACGGGCCCAGCAGCGGTTTGGCGACAAGGGCGTGATGGACCTGATCGGCATCAATGGCTACTACAGCCTGCTGTCGATGGTGATGAATGCCGCGCGCACCACGGTGCCGGCATCTACGTCGCAGCCGCTGGCGCCTTTGGGCTGATCGCTGCGGCATCGCCGACAATCGGGCGATGCGTTTTTCTTCCCCCGACCAGCCCCGCTGGTCTCTTGAACCCCTGACCGCGCAGCACTTGGATGGCCTGATGCAGGTGCAACTGGCCTGCTATGGCGCGGACTTCATGGAGAGCGCCGCGCTGTATGCCGAGCGCTTGGCCAGCCCTGGGCAGTGCTCGCTGGTGATCGTGCAGGGCCGTGAAGTGCTGGCCTATCTGGCCGCCTACCGGTCCGTGCTGGGCAAGGTGACGCCGCTGCATGGCGGCTTTGCCTGTGCCTCCCCCGCCGATACCTTGTACCTGCATGACATGGCCGTGGCCCCTGCGCGCGCGGGCGAAGGCCTGGCCTCTGCGCTGCTGCAGGCCTTGCTGCAACAGGCGCAGGGCGATGGGCTGCGCTACTCGGCGCTGGTCTCTGTGATGGGCTCGCAGCCCTATTGGCAGCGCAAGGGCTATGCGCCGCTGCTGCCCTGGTTGGCCCAAGAGCGGGATGCGCTGTACAGCTATGGCGACGATGCGCAGTACATGGCGCAAACATTGGGCTGAGACCGGTCATCGGGCACAAAAAAGGCCAGCGCTGGGCTGGCCTTGGCGGCTTGCTGCTCGGCCCAATTACTGGTGGATGTTGCCGTTGATGGCATGCACGCGCACTTCCACCTCGGTGTTGGCCGCATTGATGATCTTCACGTCATAGGTCAGCACGCCCAGGTGGTCGTCCAGGTCCACCTCGATGGCCTTGCCGGGGGTGTGCTTCAAGGCGGTGGCGATGGCGTCGCTGATGCTGATCTTGGCAGCGGCCAGACGGTCGCTGTCCTTTTTCTCGGCGGCGCCGTCGTCCTTGTTTTCCAGCACCTGGGCGGCGTCCAGCGCGCTGAACTTGAGCTTGATCTCACGGCCTTGTGCGTTGATGCCGCTGACTTCGTAGATGGGCTGCTTTTTCTTGGTGTCGATCTCGGCTTGCAAGACCTGAAGGCCATGCTGGCTCTGTGCGCTTTGGATGGCCTGCGTCAGATCGAAACGGGCCGCTTGCACGGCGGCGATCTTTTCTGCAGTGCTGGCAAAGGCGCTGCCGCTCAGCGACGCCAGCGCGAGCGTCAAGGCCAGGGCGGTGGTGGACAGGGTGCGTTGCATGGTCAATCCTTTCAAGCTGGAATTCATTAACGATAGTATGTATTAATAATATTAATAGATTTTTAAAGGCAATAGCTTACGCATTGTCAGTGTTTGCGCCAGCTGTTGCAGTAGGTGGAGGCCCTGCACCGCCGTAGGCCAAGACTGCCATGCCGGGCGCCTGAAGCGGCAGCCCGCTAAAATGCGGCCTTTGTCGCTTTTTTTCCCCCTCCACTCCCATGGTCAACAATCAGAATATGGCGAATGCGATCCGCGCACTCGCAATGGATGCCGTTCAACAAGCCAATTCGGGCCATCCCGGCGCCCCCATGGGCATGGCCGATATGGCAGTGGCCTTGTGGAGCAAGCACCTCAAGCACAACCCGCTCAACCCCCAGTGGATCAACCGCGACCGCTTCATTCTGTCGAATGGCCACGGCTCCATGCTGATCTATGCGCTGCTGCACCTGACCGGCTACGACCTGCCGATCAGCGAGCTGAAGAACTTCCGCCAGCTGCACAGCAAGACCCCCGGCCACCCCGAAGTGGACATCACCCCCGGCATCGAGACGACCACCGGCCCGCTGGGCCAGGGCATCACCAATGCGGTGGGCTTTGCGCTGGCAGAAAAGCTGCTGGCGGCTGAATTCAACCGCCCCGGCCACGATGTGGTGGACCACCACACCTATGTGTTCCTGGGCGATGGCTGCCTGATGGAAGGCATCAGCCACGAAGCCTGCGCGCTGGCTGGCGCCTGGAAGCTGAACAAGCTGATCGCGCTGTACGACGACAACGGCATCTCGATCGACGGCAAGGTGCAGCCCTGGTTTGTGGACAACAGCGCCCAGCGTTTCGAAGCCTACGGCTGGAACGTGATCGGCCCGATCGACGGCCACGACCCCAAGGCCGTGAGCGATGCGATTGCCAAGGCCAAGAAGGTTGCGGACAAGCCGACTTTCATCATCTGCAAGACCTCCATCGGCAAGGGCAGCCCCAACCGCCAGGACACCAGCAAGGCCCACGGCGAGCCGCTGGGTGCCGAAGAAATCGGCCTGACCCGCGCTGCGCTGGGCTGGAGCTCGGCCCCGTTCGAAATCCCTGCCGATGTCTACGAAGCCTGGGACCACAAGACCTTTGGCGCCAAGGCCGAATCCACCTGGGATGCGCAGTTTGCTGAATACGCGAAGGCCTTCCCCGAGCTGGCCGCTGAGCTGAAGCGCCGCATGGCCGGTGACCTGCCCAAGCAGTTCGCCCAAGTGGCCGTGGAAGCCGTGGCCCAGGCCCACACCAAGGGCGAGACCGTGGCCAGCCGCAAGGCCAGCCAGCTGGCGCTGGAAGACTTCACCGCTGCGCTGCCAGAGCTACTGGGCGGCTCGGCCGACCTGACCGGCTCCAACCTGACCAACACCAAGTCGACCCCCGCCTTCCGCGTGGACGACAGCGGCGCTGTGGTCAAGACCGAAGACGGCAAGATCGGCCGCCACATCAACTACGGTGTGCGCGAGTTCGGCATGGCCGCCATCATGAACGGTGTGGCGCTGCATGGCGGCTTCATCCCCTACGGCGGCACCTTCCTGACCTTCAGCGACTACAGCCGCAATGCCATCCGCATGGCTGCGCTGATGAAGCGCCGCGTGGTGCATGTGTTCACCCATGACTCCATCGGTCTGGGCGAAGACGGCCCCACCCACCAGTCGATCGAGCACGCTGCCAGCCTGCGCCTGATCCCCAACCTGGATGTGTGGCGCCCTGCCGATACCGCCGAAACCACCGTGGCCTGGAGCGTGGCACTGAGCAACCGCAACAAGCCTACGGCGCTGCTGCTGTCGCGCCAGAACCTGCCTTACGCGCCCAAGAATGGTGATGCCATCGGCAACATCAGCCGTGGTGCCTATGTGCTGTCCGAGCCATCGGACATCGGCCTGAACAAGAAGGCGCAAGCGGTGATCATCGCCACCGGCTCTGAAGTGCAGCTGGCCTTGAAGGCCCAGCGCCTGTTGGCCGAGCGCAAGATTGCCGTGCGCGTGGTCTCCATGCCCAGCACGACCACGTTCGACCGCGAAGACGTGGCCTACAAGCGCAGCGTGCTGCCCGCTGGCCTGCCGCGCGTGGCCGTCGAGATGGGTGTGACCGACTTCTGGTGGAAGTATGGCTGCGCTGCGGTCGTGGGTATCGATACCTTTGGCGAATCGGCCCCCGCCGGCGTGCTGTTCGAGCACTTTGGCTTTACCGCCGACAACGTGGCCAACACGGTGCAAGTGGCGTTGCAAAAGGCGTAAACGCGCACTGCCTCAGCCACCCATAACGCAGGGATGCGGGCCGCAGGGCCTGCACCCTGCGTTTTTTCATGGGCGCCTGTGAGGTGTGGGTGGGTGGGTGCCGGTGACGGGACAGCGCCTATCGAGGCAGACCCTCGCCGTCATGGCGGTGCGATTGTGTGGGCTCGGAGGCCACATCGAACGCGATAAAGGCCAGCACCAGCTGCACGCCCAGGATGATGGGCAGCGCGCTGACCATGACGGTACCGGCCGTGGTGGCGACGTTGGAGACGATGGACTGCACCCAGTGGAACAGGCCAAACACGGTGCCCCAGCTGATCAGCGCCAGGCCCAGTGGCAGCTCCAGCGAGGCCACCGACATGCCGCGCAGATAGTAGTTGTAGAAAATGCGCTTGCAGAAATTGCGCAGGTGACCGGCCATGAATTCGGTCAGCACCTTGTGGATCTTGAGGTTGCTGACCTCGTCCTCGTAGCGCGAATCGATGGGGATGTCCAGGACCACTGCGCGCACCGTGTTCAGCCGGAACAGCATGTCGGTCTCGAAAAAATAGCGCTGGCTGATCTTGTGCAGCGGCAACTGTGCGGCCGTGCTGGCGGCAATGGCGGTAAAGCCATTGGTGGGGTCAAAGCTGCTCCAGTAGCCGGTGGAGAACTTGGTCATGAACGACAGCACCGCATTGCCAAAGATGCGGATGCGCGGCATGCGGGTGATCTTTTCCAGGTTGAAAAACCGGTTGCCCTTGGTGTAGTCGGCGCGGCCGCTGGCAATCGGGGCGACAAAGCGCGGCACCAGGGTCGGGTCCATCTGCCCGTCGCCATCGATCTTGACGAGCACGCCATAGCCGTCGGCAATCGCTGCGCGGTAGCCCGCCATCACCGCGCCGCCCACGCCCAGGTTGACCTCGTTGAACAGCACGCGCACGCGGGGGTCCTGGCAGTGTTCCTGCACAAAGCGGCCGCTGCCGTCGGGGCAGCAGTCGTCGACGATGTAGATGCCATCGACCTCCGGGCCAATCTCGGCAACCACCGCCAGGATGTGGCGCGTGACCTTGTAGCAGGGAATGATGACTGCCGTGCGCAGGCTGGAGGGCGAAGAGGGGTGCGACAGACTCATGGCGTTTGTGAGGCGGCCCACCATCTGGGGCGGTGTTGCTGCAGGCTATGGATGACGGTGACGGGAGGCCCCCGTGCTGCCCAGGATTGTTGCACAGCCTGAGCCATGGGCTGCCCACGGCTGCTGCGCGCTGGCAGTCACGCCGGCGATAGCTGGCCGGGGGCGGGCAATGGCCCACTATTCCATGGCCCAGCCAGTGTTCTCTACAATACGCGGCAAAATCAGACCGCCCCGTCCCTGCACCGCCATCCTGGGTGCCCGGGGCCGCGGGCTTGCGGGTCTGGCCAGTCCGGTAAAGCGGCGCTTGCGGCAGCAAGCGTGACCCAGGCCGGAGGGCATGCGGCATTTCATTACTTGGAGATCACTATGGCAATCAAGGTAGGCATCAACGGCTTTGGCCGTATCGGCCGCAATGTGCTGCGCTCTGCGGTGCAGAATTTTTCCGATATCGAGATCGTTGCGATCAACGACCTGCTCGAGCCTGACTACCTGGCCTACATGCTGCAATACGACAGCGTGCACGGCCGCTTCCAGGGCACGATTGCTGTCGAAGGCAACACCTTGATCGTCAACGGCAAGAAGATCCGCCTGACGCAAGAGCGCGACCCTGCCAACCTGAAGTGGAACGAAGTCGGCGCCGATGTGGTGATCGAGTCCACCGGTCTGTTCCTGACCAAGGAAACGGCACAAAAGCACATCGATGCGGGCGCCAAGAAGGTGATTCTGTCGGCCCCATCGAAGGACGACACCCCCATGTTCGTGTTTGGCGTGAACTGCAAGACCTATGCCGGTCAAGCCATCATCTCCAACGCATCCTGCACCACCAACTGCCTGGCACCTGTGGCCAAGGTGCTGAACGACAAGTGGGGCATCAAGCGCGGCCTGATGACCACGGTGCACGCAGCGACTGCGACGCAAAAGACCGTGGACGGCCCGTCGAACAAGGACTGGCGCGGCGGCCGTGGCATTCTGGAAAACATCATCCCCTCGAGCACCGGCGCTGCCAAGGCCGTGGGCGTGGTCATTCCCGAGCTGAACAAGAAGCTGACCGGCATGTCCTTCCGCGTGCCCACCTCGGACGTGTCCGTGGTCGACCTGACCGTGGAGCTGAACAGCGAAGCGACCTACGAAGAGATCTGCGCCGAGATGAAGGCCCAGTCGCAAGGCGCGCTCAAGGGCGTGCTGGGTTACACCGAAGACAAGGTGGTGGCCACCGACTTCCGTGGCGAGACCTGCACCTCGGTGTTCGACGCCGAAGCCGGTATTGCACTGGACAAAACCTTTGTGAAGGTCGTCTCCTGGTACGACAACGAGTGGGGCTATTCGAACAAGTGCCTGGAGATGGTGCGCGTCGTTACCTCCAAGTAAGCGCTTTGCGCGGTCTGTGCCCGGGCCGTGGCCCAGGGCATGCGACACACAGAACCAGCACCGGCAACGGCGCTGGTTTTTTTGTGCCCGTTTGCAACCGTGGTTTGGCAGAAAAGCCTATATTGCCGTATCGAACCAAGGAGATATAGCGATATGGCGCAGCAGGCACAAGCCCAGGCACAGAGCACGACCAGCAACTACCGCGTGGATCTGCACAACCCCCAAGGCCATGCATGGCATGGTGATGAGCCGCAGGCCGTTGGCGGCGGGGATACGGCGCCCAGCCCCATGCAGCTGCTGCTGTCGGCCCTGGGTGCCTGCACCACGATCACGGTGCAGATGTATGCACAGCGCAAGGCCTGGCCGCTGACGGGCGTGAAGGTGGAGCTGGCGCTGAACCCCGATGGCAGTGCCGCTTTGGGCAACGACATCGTGCGCAGCATTCAGCTGGAAGGTGATTTGAGCGAGGAGCAGCGCAGCCGGCTCAAGCAGATTGCAGAAGCCTGCCCGGTGCACAAGTTGCTGGTGGGGGAGGTGAGGGTGGTCACGGCGCTGGCTTGAGCGTGCCAATGCATGCGCGGGCGGGCCGGACACCCGGAATAAAGCAGGCCCTTGCAGGCATGCGGGGAACGCACTTCACAGTGCCATGACAGCCGTCAACCGTTGAAACGGCGCATGGCTCCAACAGGAGGCGTGGCGGCGTGTCAACAGCGTCAAGGCGGTTTACTGCACCACAATGTTGCGGTGGTCCACGTGGTAGTCAAAGTCCGGCTTGGCCAGCGAGACGGTCACGGGTTGGCCTTCGATGGTCCAGGACAGCACAAAGCTGGCAATGGCCGTCGAGACATCCACTTCCATGGGGGTGGGAATGGTTTCCAGCTGACCGTCTCCGATACGGTGCTGAACAATGCCTACCACGCGAGCCTTGAAGTTCTCGGGGTAGTTGTGGGAGTGTTGAGTCGTCATTGGTTGTCTCCTTTCCATGAGGGGGCACCGAATTCCAGCTTTGCAGCCGGGGCTGCAAAGCCGCAATGATGAAAACCGCCAGCACGACCTGGCAAATCTGAGAGTTACACCGGCTGCCAGAGCGAATCTCTGAGAGCCTGTCGTCGCGCCACGCAATCTTGGCGCTAACACGTTGAATGTGGCAGCCATGCCCTCTCTGGTCACAACTGCCTCACCACTTGTTTGTACCATACTGCCAAGGCAATCATGTGTAGGCGTGTTTCGGCGGAATCTGCGCGAGCCGGCAGCAGGCGCTGATCAAGGAGATGGAAGATGGATAACAAGGCATTGCGTCACTACCCTGGACGGGTGGCCGATGTAGGTGGTGTTCCGGTGTTGCGTGCACTGCCGCAGCGCGGGCGGCGCATGGTGGGCGCCTGGTGTTTTCTGGACCACGCGGGCCCTTCGCACTTTGAGAGCGGGCCCGGCATGCAGGTGGGGCCGCACCCGCACACCTGTCTGCAGACCTTCACCTGGATGATCGAGGGCGAGATCCTGCACCGCGACAGTCTGGGCAGCGAGCAGCCGATTCGCCCCGGCCAGGTCAACCTGATGACCGCTGGCAAGGGCATTGCGCATTCGGAAGAGAGCCTGGGCAAGCCGGACTTTCATGCGGTGCAGCTGTGGATTGCGCTGCCCAAGGACCAGCGCTTTATGCCGCCGCGCTTCCAGCATTACCCGCAGTTGCCCCGGCTGCAGCAGCAGGGCATCCAGATGACGGTGCTGGCCGGTGACTGGCTGGGCCAGCAGGCGCCGACCGAGGTGCACAGCCCGCTGGTGGCCGTCGATATGGAGGCGGCGCAGGCCACGAGCGCTACCTTGGCACTGCGGCCCGATTTTGAGTATGCGGTGCTCTGCCTGTACGGCGATCTGCAGGTCAATGGCGAGCCGGCCCCCGGCAATGAGCTGGTCTACCTGCCCGATGGGCAGACGAGCCTGGATCTGCAATGCGGCGCCGGCAGCCGCTGCATTCTGCTGGGCGGCACGCCCTATGAAGGCGGCGTGATGATCTGGTGGAACTTTGTCGGCCAGAGCCAGGAAGAGATCGAAGGCTTTTTGCGCGACTGGCAGAACGGCGAAGGCTTCGGGGCGCCCGTCGCCTCGCCCTTGCCAGCGCTGGTGCCCCCTTCGCTGGAGGGCGTGCATTTGCGCAGCCCGGGCGAGGCACCTGCCAAGCAGGGTTAGGCGTTGGCCATGCGCCGGTGCAGGGTAAAGGGCGGCAGGCTGGCCAGAAGCCGCTGGCCATAGCCGGTACGCACCAGGCGCTTGTCGTAGCAGTAGACATGGGCCTGGTCCACCTCGGTGCGGATCGCGCGGCCCACCCACTGGGCCAGGCGGATGGCGGTGGCGGGCACCACGATCTCGCTGAACGGATCGCGGCCCGAGTTCTTCAGCCACTCGGCGCGGGCCTCGTCGACGGGGTCATCGGGCGGCGCAAACGGCAGCTTGGTGATGAACAGCGATTCGCACAGCGCGCCAGGCAGGTCCAGCCCCTCGCCAAAGCTTTGCATGCCAAAGATGATGCTGGGCAGGCCGGCGGCCACGCGCTCGCGGTGCTGGTGCAGCAGCTGGCTGCGCGGCAAGGTGTTTTGCACCAGCACGTGCTGGCGCATCGCGGTGGGCAGCGCATCGACCGCCAGGCGCATCTGCTCGCGCGAGGTGAACAGCACCAGGCCGCCTGATTGCACCTGGGCCAGGTCTTCGAGCAGCGCATCCACCATCTCGCTGGTGAACTGCTGGGGCGTGCGCGGGTCGGCCTGGGTCTCGGTGACGACCAGGCTGCCTTGCTCGGCGTAGTTGAAGGGGCTGGCGACTTCCAGGGTGGAGACGGCCGTATCGTTGTACAGGCCCGATTCGCGCAAGAAGAAATCGAACTGGCCGCCGCTGGTGAGCGTGGCCGACGTGAGCACGGCGCCGCGCACCTGGCTCCAGAGATGGTGGCGCAGGGTGGAGCCGGGGATCACCGGGCTGGCATAGGCCTTGATGGCGACAAAATCGCCCACGACGTCCAAGGTGAACCACTTGGCTGCCGGCACGCTGCCCTGGGGCGCATCCTGCAGCAGCAGCTGGGTGGTGTCGTGCACGGCTTCCAGGCGCGGGGCCAGGCTGCCTACCTGGGCATACAGGGTGGACAGGCGCTTGGCCTCATCGGGCCGGTCGCGCATCTGCGAGCGCAAGGCCTTGGAGATGGCCTGCAGCACATCCAGAAAGGCGCTGGCGTGGTGCGCGGCCTGGGCCAGCGGCTCGACCAGCGCAGGGGGCAGCTCGCCACGCGGCAGGCGCACGCGGGCAGGGCCCCGGCCGCCCGATTGCAGCTGCTGGCGCATGCCTTCGCCATACTCGTCCATCAGCAGCCTTGCGCAATCCTGCAAATGCTGGCGCAGTTGGGCGGAATGGCGCGGGATGTCGGCAATCTCGCTGACCTCCACCAACCCGCCTACGCGCTGCGCGCGGCTGGCGAGCTTGTCGATCCAGGTCAGCTGGCTCAGGTTCATCTCACAGGCAAACTGCGACAGCGCGGTGCCGGGGAGGTGGTGGGCCTCGTCGAGGATCAGCAGGCAGTTGTCCAGCTCGGGCAGCAGGCGTGCGCCCAAGGTGGACAGCAGCAGATCATGGTTGGCCACCAGCACCTGGGCCTGGACCAGGTCCTTGCGCTTTTCGTAATAGGTGCAGCTGCCAAACACCGGGCAGTGCTTGCCGGTGCAGGAACTGCCTTCGGCAGCGACCGGGCTCCAGACCTCGGGCTCGGGCGGGGTATCCAGGCTGTCGCGGTCGCCATCCCAGCCCCGCGTGGTCAGCGCATCGGCCATGCTGGTGTAGAACTGCAGGCGCGCGGCATTCTCTTGCGGGCTGCGTTGCGATTGGCGTGCCTGCGCGGCTTCTTCAGGAAAGAAATCGTGGTCGATGGGCTCGCCGCCGTCCGTGCCATCGCCCTGGGCCACACTGGCCAGGCGCTCCAGCTTGAGCTTGCAGACATAGCGGCCCCGGCCCTTGGCCAGCGCGTATTTGAAAGGCTGGTCCATCTGCTGGGCCAGTGCCGGCAAATCCTTGTTCACCAGCTGCTCCTGCAGCGCCACGGTGGCCGTCGAGATCAGCACCCGGGTGCCGCGCTCCAGCGCCATCGCAATCGCCGGCACCGCATAGGCCAGCGATTTGCCGACCCCCGTGCCGGCCTGGATCACCGCAATGGCGCGTTGCGGCTCCTCGTCTTCTTCGAGCTTACCCAGCTGCGCTGCAGCAAAGGTCTCCGCTACTTTTTCGGCCATCAGCCGCTGGCCGGGGCGCGAGCGAAAGCCGCCCTCGACATTGACCATGCGATCGAAGGCAGAAACAGCGTTGCGGGCCCATTCGGAATTAGACATAGGCGGGAAGTGTGGCATGGATTGGCCGTGGCGGCAGGTACTGGGGTTTTATGCGGTAGTCACCGAAACCCAGGTGGCAGTCAGGGGAAGGTGGAGGTGTTTGTCCACTGTGTAAAGGGCTTGTAGTGACATTTGGCAGCAATCCGTTGCGGCCATGCACAGTAGAATCATGCGGCTGTTCAAATAAGCTATTTGAACGGGGTAAAAGAATTTTCTGTTTCTGGCAGTAAACACGCCGCAAAGGGACATGCTTCGCTTTGGCCTTATCTTGGCCTTGTGCCATGTCCCTGTGAATCAAGGTTGGAATGGCCAATTATCAAATTACAACCACAGTCCTGGGCGTGCTTTTTGCCGCTGTGATTCTGTTTCTGATCCGGGGTGACAGGCTGTATTTGCGCCTGGGCCTTTTCTGGATGGCCGTCGCGCTGCTGGCCGTGCTGCTGGGCGTGTGGCCGCGCATGCTGGACCACTTTGCCGATGGCCTGGGCATCCGTTATTCACCGACCTTGCTGCTGGTCTGCGCCGTTGGCGTCTTGTTCATCAAGGCGTTGCATGCGGACATGGTCAACACCCGCATCGAGCGGCAGGTGCGGCGCCTCAACCAAAGTTTGGCGCTGCTGCAGCTGAAGAACCAGCAGGTTTCCAACGACAAGCGCTAAAGCGCCGCTGCAACTCCTTATTTATCGAGATTGATTCGAATGCCAAAACTAACGCCCGTCATTCTGTGTGGTGGCAGTGGAACCCGCCTGTGGCCTTTGTCGCGCGAGCACTATCCCAAGCAATTTTTGAGCTTGCAGGACGATGGCCAGTCCATGCTGCAGAACACGGCGGTGCGCCTGCATGGCGTACACCCCAGCATCGCGCAAACCAGCCCCGTGCTGGTCTGCAATGCGGACCACCGTTTTTTGGCCGCGCAGCAACTGCAGGAACAAGGCATTGCCGATGCCAAGCTGGTGCTGGAGCCCGCGGGTAGAAACACCGCCCCCGCGCTGACCTTGGCCGCCTTGGCGGCTGAAGCCGATGCGGTATTGCTGGCCATGCCTGCCGACCATGTGATGACGCGCCCCGAGCAATTGCACCGTGCTGTGGAAGCGGCCTGGCCGCTGGCCAGCGAAGGCGCGATGGTCACCTTTGGCATTGTGGCCGACCGCCCCGAGACGGGCTATGGCTATATCCAAAAGGGCGCTGCTGATAGCCACGGCGCGTTTGCGATCGAGAGCTTCGCAGAAAAACCTTCGCTGGAGGTCGCTGAGCAGTATCTGCGCAGCGGTCAGTACCTGTGGAACAGTGGTTTGTTCATGGTGCGTGCCGACCAGTGGCTCAAGGCCATGGCCGCCCTGCAGCCTGCGATGCTGCAAGCCTGTGAGCAGGCCATGGCGCAGAGCAGCCGGGATATGGACTTTATCCGCCCCCATGGCGAGCTGTTTGGCGCCTGCCCCGCAGATTCCATCGACTACGCAGTGATGGAGAAATTGCCGGTTCGCCCTGAGTTGGGCGTGCCTGCACGCGTGGTGCCGCTCGATGCCGGCTGGTCTGATCTGGGTGCCTGGGATGCCCTGTGGGATGTGCTGCCACGTGACGGACAAGGCAATGCCGGCACTGGCGAAACCCTGGCCATTGATACCAGAAACAGCCTGCTGTTCTCGGAAAGCCGCTTGATCGCAGCGGTAGGCCTGGACAACGTGGTGGTGGTGGAAACGGCCGATGCGGTCCTCGTGGCCGACAAATCGCGCACCCAGGATGTGAAGAAAGTGGTGGCCCAGCTCAAGGCCCAGAACCGCAGCATGGCCTCAGCCCACCGCAAGGTGCACCGCCCATGGGGTTGGTACGACAGCATCGACAGCGGCAGCCGCTTCCAGGTCAAGCGCATCGTCGTCAATCCGGGTGCACAGCTGAGCCTGCAGATGCACCACCACCGTGCCGAGCACTGGATTGTGGTCAAGGGAACAGCCGAAGTAACGAACGGGGATCAGATCTTCCTGCTCGGTGAAAACGAATCCACGTTTATTCCGCTGGGCCATGTCCACCGCCTGGCCAACCCTGGCAAGGTGCCGCTGGAGATTATCGAGGTGCAGTCGGGTAGCTATCTGGGTGAGGACGACATCGTGCGTTTTGAAGACACCTACGGACGCGCGCCAGACACTGTGAGTGGCAAATGAGTTTGCCGGGTTTCACGATGATGCGCTCGTTGTGGGCGTACCGGGGCTTTGTTTGGAGCAGCGTCATGCGCGAGTTCCATGGCAAGTACCGCGAGTCACTGTTTGGCGCGTTCTGGGCAGTGGCCAATCCCTTGGCCATGATCCTGATCTACACCTTGGTGATGGGCCAACTGATGCGTCCCACCTTGCCTGGTTATGAAAAGACCCCTTTTGCATTCCCCATCTATCTGTGTGCGGGGGTCATCAGCTGGAATTTCTTCTCTGAGGTGGTGTCGCGGCTGAACGGGGTGTTCATCGACAACGGCAATCTCATCAAAAAGTCGAACTTTCCTCGTGTTTGCCTACCGATTATTGTGGTGGTCTCGGCCTTCCTTAACTTTGCCATCGTGATGGCTATCTATCTGGTCTTTCTGGCATTGATAGGCCATTGGCCAGGACTGCCCTTGCTGGCCATGCTGCCACTGCTGTTGTTGCAAACCTGTTTTGCGGTTGGTCTTGGCGTATTGCTGGGGACTCTGAACGTTTTTTTAGAGACGTGGGGCAGCTCACTGGTGTGGTGTTGCAGTTCTGGTTCTGGCTGACGCCCATCGTCTACACGTTGGGGGCCTTGCCAGAAAAGGCGCGCCCCATCATGCAAATGAACCCCATGACGCCCCTGGTGCAGAACTACCAGCAAATATTCCTGACCCAAAATTGGCCTACTTGGGCACCATTGCTCAATCTCTTGCTGATTTCCTTGGGGCTGCTGGCCTTGGCTGCGTGGTTTTTCAGTGCTCGCGTGGGTGAGCTGGTAGATGAACTATGACGAATGTCTTGACTGTCAGCCATGTGGGCAAGGCCTATAAGCGCTACCCCAATAAATGGGTACGTGCATGGGAGTGGGCGTCAGGCCGAACCACCCATGAGAAAACCTGGGTTCTGAAAGATATTGACTTCAGCGTCAAACCTGGCGAAGCCGTTGGCATTATCGGCGTCAATGGTGCCGGCAAAAGCACGCTTCTCAAGATCATCACTGGCACCACCCAGCCCACCACTGGTGGGGTGCAGCGCAGTGGCCGCGTGGCTGCGCTGCTTGAGCTTGGCATGGGTTTCCACCCGGATTTCACGGGGCGGCAGAATGTCTTCATGGCTGGCCAGTTACTAGGCCTGAGCCAGGCTGAGATCGACGAGCACATGCCTGCGATTGAGGCATTTGCAGAAATTGGTGAATACATTGACCGGCCTGTCCGCCTCTACTCCAGCGGCATGCAGATGCGGCTGGCGTTCAGTGTGGCGACGGCTGTGCGTCCAGATTTGCTGATTGTGGATGAAGCCCTCTCGGTAGGGGATGCCTATTTTCAGCACAAGAGCTTTGACCGTATCCGCGCGTTTCGGGACCAGGGCAGTGCACTGTTGATTGTGTCGCACGACCGTGCAGCTATACAGGGTTTATGCAGCCGAGCCTTGCTGCTCGAACGAGGCGTTGTCGTGAAGGACGACAATCCCGAGGCGGTGATGGATTTTTACAATGCATTGATAGCTGAGCGTGAGAACCAAACTGTGCAGGTCGTCCAGTTGGCTGATGGGAGAAGCCAAACCACATCAGGTACAGGTGAAGCGAAGGTCAAGAATATTGCCTTGGTCAATGAGGCAGGAGAAGCCGTTGAAATCATCAACGTTGGCCAGCAAGTTCATCTGCAGATAGATATTGAGTTGGGTGCAATCCTTCCGGGCCTCGTACTTGGTTACTCCATCAAAGACCGGCTTGGTCAAACTATCTTTGGTACCAACACGTACCACCTGGGTTTAAATTTGGATGCCCATGTGAGAGATGGCTGTGTTCGTGTGCAGTTCACATTT
The DNA here is from genome assembly GCF_022387135.1 of Comamonas sp. B21-038. GTDB lineage: Bacteria > Pseudomonadota > Gammaproteobacteria > Burkholderiales > Burkholderiaceae_C > Comamonas > Comamonas sediminis. The sequence continues at coordinate 4,304,618 of NZ_CP092462.1, read as the reverse complement.
CCCGCAAATCTTGGCCCTGGATCATATTCCATTGCAACCGCCTTGCATAAGTCAGACACCCATTTGGCCGCCAACTATGAATGGCGTGATCTTGCACTAGTGTTCAATGTGCTGAATATCAATCGGACTCCATTCGAGGGTAATTGCTGGATACCTCCAGAAGCAAAGTGTATTGCATGAGCTCCGATAATTTTTACCGCGCCTTCGAAGATCGCCACAGGGGTTCTCGCGAACTCATTCTGGAGCGGTTGAAGGTATATATTCCATACATTAGTCCGCTGCTGGCTTTGTATACACCCGCCAGGGTGCTAGACCTTGGATGCGGTCGAGGCGAATGGCTGCAGCTTTCTCAATCACATGGCTTTGAAGCCCGTGGGGTAGATCTGGATGAGGGCATGCTACAGGCATGCATTGAGCGCGGCTTGTCGGTCACTCAAAGCGATGCCATCGATTACCTGAGTGCGCAGCCTGACTCGTCATTGGCCGTCGTGTCGGGGTTTCATGTTGCTGAACATATTCCTTTTGAATTGCTCGATAAACTGGTTGGAGAGGCACTGCGCGTTCTTAAGCCAGGAGGTTTGCTCATCCTTGAAACCCCTAATCCTGAAAATGTTGTGGTAGGGACGGCCAATTTCTATCTGGATCCGACGCACCAACGCCCCATCCCTCCGCTGCTGCTGGAATTTCTACCCAGCCACCACGGTTTTGCGCGTGTGAGTACGCTGAGATTGCAAGAGCCCGATGACATACACTCGCGCTCTGATATTTCACTGATGGATGTGCTCAACCATGTCAGTCCAGACTATGGGGTGGTGGCGCAGAAATCAGCGACCCCGGAGGTCATGGCATCATTCGATAGCATTTTCAACGTGCAAAGGGGCGTGGATTTGCCCAGCCTAGCCCATCGCTTCGACCAGCGTCAGAACGAGTTAATGGCGGCACACCACGAAACGCGTTTGAAGAGTCTTGCCACAGAGGCAGCGTTGGCAAGCACGCGCGGTGACATTCAGCTGTTCCAAGGCAATGTGCGAGTATTGCAGCGTGACTTGCAACTGCTGCGAGGTGAGTTATCGGCCTTTCGTAGTGAGCTGCAGTCCTTGCACGCTGAATTGGCTGCGACCCAAGCGGCGCGGGACGCCATGCTCCATAGCGCGTCTTGGAAGGTGACAGCGCCGTTGCGAGGCATGGGCGCCTTTGTTGCTTCGCCTATGACTTTCATGATGGACAAAGTCTTGCAATATCCTCGTCTCAGCGACTGGATAAACCGAGCCATCAGCCAGTTGCCTTGGCTACATGCGCATTTGCGTCACAAGGCTATCTCAAGAGGTCTGCTGTGCGAACCTGTGTCTGTCAGCGAGATGAGTGCCGATCACCCCACCATTGCCGATCTCTCACCCCGCGCAAAGCAAGTGCACACTGCATTGGAGCAAGAAATTGCTCGTTTGAGAGGCTAAGACCATGAGAATCTTGATTGATCTTCAAGGAGCGCAGTCTGCGAGTCGGCACAGAGGGATAGGCCGGTACACGCTTGCGCTGGCCTTGGCGATGGCTAAAAACAAGGGTGAACATGAGATTCATCTGTTGCTCAATGGCATGCTGGCTGAAACGATTCGGCCGATACGTGATGCGTTTAAGCCATGGATACCAGCCAATCACATCCATGTCTGGCATGCGCTCGCGCCGGTAAATAGCAGCGAGCCAGAAAATGCGGTGCGCCGAGGTATTGCAGCCATCATCAGAGAAGAGGCCATTTGCCAGATTCAGCCTGATGCGGTGCACATCAGCAGTCTCTACGACGGCTTCGGCGACAACTCGGTGCACAGTGTCCATGAGCGGGCGGGGTGCCCGGTAGCGGTCACGTTTTACGATGCGATCCCGTTGATCCAGGCATCCACCTATCTGGACAACGACACGGTCTATCGTGATCACTACTTAGCCTGTACTGCGCAAGCGAAAAAGGCAGATTTGCTGTTGGCCATATCTGAATCAGCAAGGCAAGAAGCCATCACGCACCTTCAGGTGGATTCACATAGCGTCGTCAACATTTCCTCGGCGATAGACCCCTGCTTCAGGCCGGTGAGCTATTCAGCCGAGCAAACACGTGATTTGCAAAGGCGCTTGGGTATTCGCAAGCCCTTTGTGATGTATTCCGGTGCAACGGATGAGCGTAAGAACCATAGAGGCCTCATCAGCGCATTTGCGCAGCTCTCAACTGATTTGCGCCATGCCCATCAATTGGTACTGGCCGGTGGGTTGCCACCAGATCACCGTGAGCAGCTAGAGGCCCATATACGCGACTGCGGATTGGGCCAGGCTGAGGTGGTGATTACGGGACGCATCAGCGATGACGACATGGTGCAGTTGTACTGCCAATGTGCCCTCTATGTGTTTCCGTCCTGGCATGAAGGCTTTGGCTTGCCGGCACTGGAGGCCATGTCCTGTGGTGCAGCCACCATTGGGGCCAACACTACCAGTGTTCCCGAGGTCATAGGATGGGAGCGAGCGCTCTTTGATCCGTATGATCCCGCAGACATAGCGCAAAAGATGGCCGAAGCGTTGACCGATGCAGACTTCCACCAAGAGCTTCGGGCGCACGCTTTAAGGCAGGCAACCCAGTTTTCCTGGGAGAACTCGGCGCTCCGAACCATTGCAGCGCTGGAGGACTTGGTCTCAAAGACGACCGTGACAGAGGCATCTGTTCGGTCGGATCTGCTGCCCGCCATTGCGCAGATGGCGGCGGAAGATGCAAGCCTGGACTTGATGGGCCTGTCGCAGGCCATTGCGCGTAACCACAGAGCTGCCAAACCGCAGTTATTGGTCGATATCTCAGAGCTGGTGCAGCGCGACGCCCGAACCGGGATTCAACGTGTAGTACGCAGCATTCTCCATGAATGGCTTTCACACCCGCCGGATGCCTATGAAGTCCGAGCCGTTTACGCGACGACAGAAAAACTCGGTTATCGCTACGCTGATCAATTTGTTCAGAATTTTTTGGGCAAGCCAGGCGCGTACGCGGCTGATCCGGATGCCGCCATTGATTACGCTTCCGGCGATATATTTTTGGCGCTAGATATGCAGCCGCAAGTGCAGATCTACCAGTCGCCCTTTTATCAGACTTTACGTAATCACGGCGTCGATGTGCGATTTGTGCTGTATGACTTGCTGCCCATCACGATGCCGCAGTTCTTTCCCGAAGGTGCTCAAGCTAACCATTCCCGTTGGGTAAGCGTGGCTGCGCAGACTGATGGGGTCATTTGTATATCGCAGTCTGTCGCGGATGAGTTCAAAGCATGGTGTCGAAAACAAGGATCAACAAACCTGCCGCAGATTGACTGGTTTCACATGGGGGCGGACATTGAAAGTTCTACTCCCAGCCAAGGACTGCCGGCCGATTCATCGGAAACACTCGATAAACTTTCCATGCGTCCGACCTTCCTGATGGTGGGGACAGTGGAGCCACGTAAAGGGCACGCTCAAGTCTTGGATGCGGCCAACGCCTTATGGAACTCTTCTACCGATTTCAACCTGGTGTTTGTTGGAAAGCAGGGGTGGAAGGTAGACAGACTGGTGGATGACTTACAAGGGCATCCCCAGCTCGGTGAGAGGCTCTTTTGGTTGCAAGGAATAAGTGATGAATATCTTGCAAAAGTATATGCGCAATCGGATTGTTTGATTGCCGCCTCTTATGGTGAGGGGTTTGGATTGCCCTTGATTGAGGCTGCTCAAATTGATCTCCCAATTATTGCTCGCGATATTCCGGTGTTTCGTGAGGTGGCCGGTGATTACGCTATATATTTTAATTCTGCAGCTGGGCTGGAAGCAGTGATCAGCAGTTATGTAGCTTCATTTGACAATCGCCAGGAAAGAAATTCTAAGCACATGCCGTGGCAGACTTGGGGGCAAAGCGCAGCGCAGCTACTTCAGCGTATTGCTACCAAGGTTGAAGTTTGAGAATATTTAACTGGTTATCTCCAGTGGCAGGTTTTGACATACTGAGAATGAGTAATGGTTATGTTTTAATTTAGTTGATAGTATGCCGCTGCAGCACGAAGATATGAAGGCTGCTGCAATGATTGAGATTTCCGAAATCTTGCCATCCTGATGTATGCTTTCGCGTCGTCAGAATATTATTTATGTACATCCAATGAAAAAAGCCATCATCACCGGTATCACCGGCCAAGACGGGGCCTACCTGGCCGAACTCCTCCTCTCCAAGGGCTACACCGTTTACGCCACCTTCCGCCGTACCAGCTCGGTCAATTTCTGGCGCATCGAAGAGCTGGGCATCCAGAACCATCCCAACCTGCACCTGGTCGAGTACGACCTGACCGATCTGTCGTCCAGCATTCGCCTGTTGCAGACCACAGAAGCCACCGAGGTGTACAACCTGGCGGCGCAGAGCTTTGTCGGTGTGTCGTTCGAGCAACCAGTGACCACGGCAGAAATCACCGGTCTGGGGGCCGTGAACCTGTTGGAAGCCATTCGTATCGTCAATCCCAAGGTGCGCTTTTACCAGGCCAGCACCTCGGAGATGTTTGGCAAGGTGCAAGCGGTGCCCCAGAAGGAAGACACGCCTTTCTATCCGCGCAGCCCCTATGGCGTCGCCAAGCTGTATGCGCACTGGATGACGGTGAACTACCGTGAGAGCTATGGCATCTTTGGCGCCAGCGGCATTTTGTTCAACCACGAAAGCCCGCTGCGCGGCCGCGAGTTCGTCACCCGCAAGATCACCGACAGCGTCGCCAAGATCAAGCTGGGCAAGCTCGATGTGATGGAGCTGGGCAATATCGACGCCAAGCGCGACTGGGGTTTTGCCAAGGAATATGTGGAAGGCATGTGGCGCATGCTCCAGGCCGATGAGCCCGACACCTTTGTGCTGGCCACCAACCGCACCGAGACCGTGCGCGACTTCGTGCGCATGGCCTTCAAGGGCGCCGGCATGGATGTGGATTTCCAAGGCAAGGCTGAGGATGAGACCGCCATTGATACTGCCACCGGCAAGACGGTGATGCGCGTCAATCCCAAGTTCTACCGCCCAGCTGAGGTGGAGCTGCTGATTGGCGACCCCGCCAAGGCCAAGGCCAAGCTGGGCTGGGAGCCGCATACCTCCCTGGAGCAGCTCTGCCAGATGATGGTCGAGGCCGATATGCGCCGCAACCAAGCCGGGTTCTCGTTCTGATGAACGCCGCTGCCAATGCCGTGGGTGCAGCAGCCCAAAAGCGGGTACTGCTGACAGGTGCGCAGGGGTTTACCGGTCAGCATCTGGTGCCCTTGCTGCGCGCTGCTGGCTGGGATGTCTGGTCGCTCGATCGCTCCGCGTCCGGTGGCGCTGGGCTGATTCCAGCAGCGCAGTGCCTGCAGGCGGATTTGCTCGACGAGGCAGCGCTGAAAAGCGCTGTTCACCAGATCAGTCCGCAGGCGGTGGTGCATTTGGCAGCGATTGCGTTTGTGGGCCACGGCTCGGCGGATGATTTCTACCGCGTCAATGTCGTGGGCACCCGCCACCTGCTGCAGGCATTGAGTACTTTGCCTGTCAAGCCGCAGTGCGTGTTGCTGGCCAGCAGTGCCAACATCTACGGCAACAGCCATGAAGGTGCCTTGCCCGAGAGCACCACCGCCAACCCTGCCAATGACTACGCCGTGAGTAAGCTCGCGATGGAATACATGGCGCGGCTGTGGCTGCCGCAGTTGCCGGTGGTGCTGGTGCGGCCGTTCAACTACACCGGCCTGGGCCAGTCGCCGCAGTTTCTGATCCCCAAGATCGTGGACCATGCGCTGCGCAAGGCCGACGTGATCGAGCTGGGCAACCTGGATGTGGACCGCGATTTTTCTGACGTACGCGATGTGGCGGCCGCCTATGTGCGCTTGCTGGATAGCGCCGCGCAGGGCACTGCAGTGGGTGGGGTGTTCAATGTCGGCTCGGGCCGCACCTGGTCGCTGCGCGACGTATTGGAACAGGTGCAGCAGATCAGCGGTCACACCATGGAGGTACGGGTGAATCCGGCCTTTGTACGTGCCAACGAGGTGCGCATCTTGCGTGCTGACACCACAGCGCTGGAGCAGGCCATCGGTGAGTGGCGCAGCTACCAACTGGAAGACACCCTGCGCTGGATGCTGCGGGCTTGAAGGACCTTATGGGTTTAGACATCATCTTGGGCGCTGATGCGCTCCATGCGCCGTTGACCGGCATTGGGCGTTACAGCTACGAGCTGGCCAGCCAACTGCGCCAGCATCCTGATGTAGACCGTTTGCGCTACTTTTCACATGGCCATTGGGTGGCAGATCCGTTGGCGGCGCTCGGTGGACAGAGTCCAAGCCCCACCGCTGCGGCGCCGGGTGTGCAAACCACCCCTCATACTGCGCCCACGTTGTTCACGCGTCTGCGTAGCACCTTGTCGGCCAACCGCGCAGCAGTGCGGGTGTACCAATCGCTGATGCCTGCCATTTCGCGTTGGCGAGTACGCGGGGAAGGGCAGGCCATCTTCCACTCCCCTAATTACCTGGTTCCGCCTTTCCCAGGCCGCACGGTCAATACCGTGCATGACCTCTCGCATGTGTTCTACCCCGAGTTCCACCCGCAGGCGCGTGTGGAATTCATGAACCTGGCTTTCGGCAGCAGCCTCAGGCACACCGAGCATGTGATCACCGATACGGAAACGGTGCGCCAGGAATTCATCCAGCACTTTGGCTGGTCGGCGGACAAGGTCACAGCCATTGGCCTGGGCATGGATGCCGCCTACCATCCGCGCAGCGATGCTGAACTGGCCCCTGTGCTGGCCAAGCATGGCCTGCAGCCGCGCAGCTACGCGCTGTATGTGGGCACGATCGAGCCACGCAAGAATATCGGCCGCTTGCTGCAGGCCTACGCGCAGCTGGACCCAGCCTTGCGCAAGGCTTGTCCGCTGGTGCTGGCAGGCGGCAAGGGCTGGAAATCCGAAGACATACACCGCCGCATGGAGCAGGCGGCCAACGAGGGCTGGCTGCACTACCTGTCCTATGTCGACCAGGCCGACCTGCCCATGCTCTATGCGGGCGCGCGCCTGTTCGCCTACCCTTCGCTCTATGAAGGCTTTGGCCTGCCGATCGTGGAGGCGATGGCCAGCGGCACGCCGGTGCTGACCTCGGACGCCTCCTGCATGCCCGAGGTGGCGGGCGGTGCAGCGGCGCTGGTCAACCCGCTGGACGTGGACGACATTCTGCGCGGTCTGCAACGCCATCTTGGAGACGAGGCATGGCTGCGCGATGCCAGTGCCAAGGGCTTGGAGCGGGCGGCCAACTACTCCTGGCAGCGCTGCGCAGCGGAGACCCTGGCGGTTTACAAGGCGCTGTAAGGCTGCATGGGTCTTCGCGCTTGTGGGTGCCTGTTAGATCTTGCTGTCGGGCCAATCCACAAACGAATGCCGCCACCCCGTCCACACCGCGGGCCCCTGCGCCATCTCCGCATCGCTCAGCAGGCAGCTGTCCAGCTGCGCGCGCAGCGCCGGCTCGTCCATGTCCATGCCGATCAACACCAGCTCCTGGCGGGCGTCGCCTACGCGGTCGTCCCAGGCTTGGCGTATCAAGGCCAGCGCCTCTGCGTCCTGCGGCCAGCGCTCTTCGGGCACGGCGGCCCACCAGTAGCCGGCGGCGCTGTGGCGCGCCACGGCACCGGCTTGTGACCACTGGCCGGCCAACGTCGGGTGGCTGGCCAGCCAGAAAAAGCCTTTGGAGCGCACCACCCCCGGCCATTCCTGGTTGATCAGCGCAAAAAAGCGCTCGGGGTGGAAGGGGCGGCGGGCGCGGTAGACAAAGCTGCCAATGCCATAGGCCTCCGTCTCGGGCTGGTGGCTGCCACGCAGCTCCTGCAGCCAGCCGGGGGCCTGGGAGGCCTGCTCAAAATCGAACAGGCCCGTTTGCAGCACCTTGTGCAGCGGCACCTGGCCAAACACGGCCAGCTCAATGCGGGCGCGGCGGTTCAGGCCCCGCAAGATGCCCATCAGCTGCTCGCGCTCGGCGTCAGACACCAGGTCGGCCTTGTTGAGCACAATCACATCGCAGAACTCGATCTGCTCGACCAGCAGGTCGACCACGGTGCGCTGGTCCTCATCCCCCAGCGATTGGCCACGGGCTCGCAGATGGTCGCGCGAGCTGTAGTCACGCAGAAAGTTGAAGGCATCGACCACCGTGACCATCGTGTCCAGCTGCGCCACATCGCCCAGGCTGCGGCCGTCCTCGCCGGCAAAAGTAAAGGTCTCGGCCACCGGCAATGGCTCGGAGATGCCGGTGGACTCGATCACCAGCTGGTCAAAGCGGCCTTCGCGGGCCAGGCGGCTGACTTCTACCAGCAGGTCCTCGCGCAGGGTGCAGCAGATGCAGCCATTGCTCATCTCCACCAGCTTCTCATCGGTGCGCGACAGCTCAGCCCCGCCCTGGCGCACCAGGGCGGCGTCGATATTGACTTCGGACATGTCATTGACGATGACCGCCACGCGCCGGCCTTCGCGGTTGTTCAGGATGTGATTGAGGAGCGTGGTTTTGCCGGCCCCCAGAAAACCGGAGAGCACGGTGACGGGGAGCTTGGTTGGGCGTGCTGTTGCCAGTGGGGAGAAGAGGGTGGTGGAAGTCATCGTGGAATGCGGGGTTGGCGCTGGCTCGGGCGGCTTGCTGCATGCCCAGGTCAGCGCTGGGTGGTGCATGTGTTCGTGATGCGATATGTTATAACATAACACAATCAAGCTGAATTTTCTCAAGCGTTCACTGGGAACCGGGGTTGGCAGCTGTTGAGATGTGGAAAGGACAGCGATGATTCCCCGAACCTACGCGCAGTGGCGGCACTGCATCACCGTCGAATGCGGCATCCCCTTGAGCGCGGACTACATTGCGCAGCGGCTGGCGGTCTGGCGCAATGCGGAGTTGGAGGAGACGCAGCGCTTCAGGCGCCTGTACGGCGATGCGCATTGGCAGGCGGTGCAGCGCTGGTTGCTGCAAGCCGCCCAAGAGCAGGAGCGCGCCGCTGCGGAGCCCCCGCTGGCGGCGTCCGCATAGCAGAGCGGCTAAACTCGGGCCTCTGCCTTTGTTGTCACCATGTCCACAGCCGCCAAAACGCCCCCGCCCGAGTTGACCAAGCACCAAGCGCTGGTGCTGCAAGCGCTTGCGCGTGAGGCCAATCCAGCCAGTGCCTATGCCTTGCTGGACCAGCTGCGTGACGAGGGCCTGCGTGCGCCCCAGCAGGTCTACCGCGCGCTGGACAAGCTGATCGAATACGGCCTGGTGCACCGGGTCGAGAGCCTCAACTCTTTTGTGGTCTGCGCGCATGCCCATGCCGAAGGCCATGACCATGGCCTCGTGGTGTTCGCTATCTGCGATAGCTGCGGCCAGGTCGATGAGTTCCTGGAGCCTGCGGTAGAGCGGCGCCTCAAGACCTGGTCCAAGGCCAACGGCTTCCGGCCCAGCAGCACCCATGTCGAGATGCATGGCACCTGCAGCCGCTGCGCTGCTGCGCCCGCCGCTTAGCGCGCCGGATCGCTGTTTCTCTCCCTTTCCTGTACCGCGTTTCTTCCCGCACCGCTAGGCCGCCGTGGTCAGGCAGAGCCGCGCTTTTTTCGCCAGTCTGGTGTTTTGATGTTATAACATCACATTTTTGAAATGTGCCAGGTGTTTAGCCGGTGCCGCCCAGCGCAATCTGGGTGCGCGGCACCTGCGAATGGGCGAGCTATGAGATCAATACACACAACCAGGCGCCGCAGCGCCTTGCAGGCCTCGGCGCTGGCGCGTTGCCTGCTGGCACTGGGCCTGAGCGCGCTGCTATGGGGCGTGGTGGCATGGGCGGTACAACAGCCATGATGCAGTCCGTTCCCCCTTTGCCAGTGCCGGGCTGCAGCGTGGACTTTGAACTCTCCAACCTGGGCCTGGGCTATGGCGGCAGGCTGGCACTGCGCGGTGTCAGCGGGCAGTTTGCCGCCGGATCGATGACGGCCATCGTCGGCCCTAACGGGGGCGGTAAATCGACCCTGCTCAAGGGCTTGCTGGGGCTGCTTGCGCCCATGCAAGGGTCGCTGCGCTGCCGCTATCCGCGTGCGGCACTGGGCTATCTGGCGCAGGCCTGCGAGGTGGAGCGTGACTTTCCCATCAGTGTGGAAGACTTCGTCAGCCTGGGCCTGTGGGCGCAAACCGGCGCGCTGGGGCCGGTCAGTGATGCGCAGCGTGCGCAGATCGGTGCAGCGCTGGCCACGGTAGGCCTGCAAGGCTGGCAGCCGCGCTGGATTGCCGAGCTCTCGGGCGGGCAGTTTCAGCGCATGCGCTTTGCCCGGCTCTGGGTACAGAACCCGCCGGTGATCTTGCTGGACGAGCCATTTACCGGCGTTGATGAGCCCTCCGTCGATGTGCTGCTGCAGCTGTTGCAGCAGTGGCATGCGCGGGGCAGAACGGTGCTGGCCGTGCTGCATGACCGCGAGATGGTGCAGCGGTATTTCCCGCAGGCATTGGCACTGGCGGGGACGCAGCTGGCCTGGGGCGACACCGCCGATGTGCTGCCGAACCTGACAGCGCGCGCTACCGCCAGGAGGCGTGCATGATGGCCGAGCTGTTGTGGCATCCCTTTGTGGACTACGGCTTCATGCGCCGCGCGCTGGCCGGCTGCCTGGCCTTGAGTGCGGGCGCTGCGCCCTTGGGCACCATCTTGCTGCTGCGCCGCATGAGCCTGGTGGGCGACGCCATGTCACATGCCATCTTGCCGGGCGCGGCCCTGGGCTATTTGCTGTTTGGCCTGTCCCTGCCGGCGATGACGATCGGCGGCCTGGCCGCGGGCCTGGTCGTGGCCATGCTCTCGGGTGTGGTGACCCGCTACACCGCCTTGCGCGAAGACGCAAGTTTTGCCGGTTTCTACCTGATCTCGCTGGCGCTGGGCGTGTTGCTGGTCTCGCTGCGCGGCTCCAATGTGGATCTGCTGCATGTGCTGTTCGGCTCGGTGCTGGCGCTGGACGATCCCACCCTGTACCTGACCGCCACCATCGCCAGCCTGTCGATGCTGGGCCTGGCGCTGATGTACCGGCCCTTGCTGATGGAATGCCTGGACCCCGGCTTTTTGCGCCTGCAGGGGCGCATGGGCAGCATCAGCCATGCGCTGTTCATGCTGCTGCTCGTGCTCAACCTGGTGGGGGGCTTCCATTCGCTGGGCACCTTGATGGCCGTGGCCCTGGTGGTGTTGCCCGCCGCCAGTGCGCGGTTTTGGCTGCGCGGCGTGGGCCTGCAGATGGCGCTGTCCACCGGTATCGCGATGGCCGGCAGCGTGCTGGGCCTGCTGCTGTCCTACCACGCGGGCATTGCGGCATCGGCCGCCATCACCTTGAGCCTTGGCGGCCTGTACCTGCTGTCGCTCTGCCTGGGCCGGCTGGGCAGCGTGCGCGCGCAGCGCCACAGGCCGGGCAACGATTCTGTGTCTGAACCAATGGGAGTATCCGAATGAGCAACTTTTACCTGAACCGCCGCGCGATGCTGGGGCTGGCGCTGACCAGCGCCTTGCCGGCCAGCGCCGTCTGGGCTGCGGGCCAGCCGCTGCCCGTCGTGGCCAGTTTTTCCATCTTGCAGGATCTGACGCGCCAGGTGGGCGGTGACTTGGTGACCGTCTCTGCGCTCGTCGGCGCCGACGGCGATGCCCATGTGTTTGAGCCCACGCCGCAGCAGGCGCGCCAGCTGCAGCAGGCCAAGGTGCTGGTGGCCAATGGCCTGGATTTTGAGGGTTGGTTGCCGCGCCTCAAGAAGGCCGCAGGCTTCCAAGGCCAGGAGATCATCGCATCGCAGGGCATTGCGGTACGCGCCTTGCCCAAGGGCCAAGGACACGATCACAAACAGGACCCCGGGCATGACCACGGCGCTAACAAGGCGGGGCATGACCACGACCATGGGCACGGCCACCACCATGGCCCCAATGACCCCCATGCCTGGCAGGACGTGAAAAACGCCATCGTCTATGTGCGCAATATCGCCAAGGGCCTGGCCACGGCAGACCCGGCCAACGCGGCCCGCTACGACCAGCAGGCCACCCAGTACATTGCCCGCCTGACTGCGCTGGATGCCAGCCTGCGCCAGCGCTTTGCCGCCGTGCCCGCAGCGCGGCGCACCGTCGTCAGCACCCACGATGCCTTTGGCTACTTTGCCCAGGCCTATGGCCTGCGCTTTGTGCCGGTGCGCGGCCTGTCGACTGAATCCGAGCCCTCCGCCCGCGACATGGCGGCGCTGGTCAAGCAGGTGCGCGAAGAGCGCATCGGCGCCATTTTCCTGGAGAACATCTCCGACCCGCGCCTGCTCGAGCAGCTGTCGCGCGAGACGGGTGCTGCCATTGGTGGCCGGCTCTACTCCGATGCGCTGTCGCCTGCAGGTGGCCCCGCTGCCACCTATATCGACATGGTCGAGACCAACGCTGCCACCTTGCTCAAGGCCTTGCAAGCGGGCTGACCAACGCTGGTTGCAGAGCACGCTGCCTGTCCCTGCGCCAACGCAGGCAGCGTGTATGCTGCACCCGGCTTCTTAGCGGCTGCGCCAAAGCCGACCGGCTGCGTTACCTCCTCGGTTTGCACCGGCGGTCCTTTGCACTGCCGCTGTGGTCGGGGCTGTCCTCGTGGTCTTCCACCGCAGCGCATCTGTAAGCTTGATCTTTCTCAAGATGCACATTTGCAACGGCATTTTGGATTTTGTGAGCAGATACATGAAATTGAATGTATCAACATTGCGCCGCGACGCCACGCAAAGCCGGGCTACGGGCTGGGCGCGGCTCTCTGCCGGTGTGGACGCCAGCGTCTGATGATTTGTTGCCTGCGTTGCTATCAAAACTTCCTTGCCTGCAGATGTCGGTGCGGCCAAGCGCCGAGCCGCTGGCCCGTGACTCAGCGCTGATCTTCAGCGTAGTTATTGAATCTTGGTATATCTATTGACGTAAGTTATTGGTAAGAAACCACCGGGCATCCCCTATGATGCGGCCTTGTTAGAAATAATATGAATTTCTAAATATCAATAAATTCTATTGATGATTGGGTCGGTGGCTGCTCATCTCCATGCCTCAATGCGATCTCTTCATCCAATGGACTAGAGGATTGCAGCGCCACGCGCAAGCGGGTGAGGGAGGGTGTCATGATGGTGTTTCAAGCAGTAGGCCAACGGCTGCCGGCTCAACCTGCAAGCCGCCGTGCCGTGCGTCTGGCAATCGCGCCCGCGCGGCGCGGCTTCACGCTGATCGAGGTCATGATTGTGGTCGCCATTGTGGCGATTCTGTCGGCGATTGCCTTGCCCAGCTACAGCGAGTACATCAAGCGGGGCCAGATTGTGGAAGGCATCACTCCGTTGGCCGATATGGGCGCCAAGATGGAGCAGTTCTACCAGGATAACCGGACGTACCGAAATGCTTGTGAAAGCAAGATAGCTGCCCAGCCATCGGATACCAAACGCTGGGGCTACAGGTGCGATCCGCGGGGGAGCAGCTACACCGTCAGGGCAACCGGCAAGGGATCTATGTTGGGCTTCGAATTTGTCCTGACCCACGAAGGTGCCCGCAATACCGCCAGCGTGCCACCTGGCTGGACCAAAGGCACGGGCTGCTGGTCCATCCGAAGAGACGGGAGCTGCTGATGGCTACGTTTCGCTATAGCCAAGGCGTTACCCTGATCGAGCTGATGGTGGGCTTGGCCCTCACCGTCTTTTTGCTGTTGTTGGCGATTCCATCGGTCTCCGTTTACATCCTCGATTCCAAAATCCGCGCGGCCGCCCAAGCCTACTACGATGGTGCGCAACTGGCGCGGGCCGAAGCGCTGCGCCGCAATGCCTATGTGGCCCTTGGCATGACTGACAGCAACCTGGGCTGGACAGTCACGGTAGGCAACTCACAAATCGCCAGCAAAACCGTGGAAAGTGCAACCGGCCTGACTGTGGAGGCGGAACAAAGCACCGTCACCTTTGACAGCGTGGGCCGGACCCCGCAAGCCAATGCGGTGAACTTCAAGCCCACCAATGCGACCTGTCTCGAAGACAGTGGCGCCCAGCGCTGTCTGCGCGTGCTTATCTCGCCCGGTGGCCAGGTGCGCATGTGTGACCCAGCGGTCAGTGCCGACGGAGACAACCGGAAATGCTGATGCCTCGTATGACCGCGCCTGCATATGCGGCGGCAAGTGGCCAGCGGGGCATGATGCTGATCGAGTCATTGGTCGCCATCATGATCATCGTGTTTGGCATTCTGGGCATTGCCGGGCTTACTGCGCGATCGGTCAACTGGTCGGGCCAGGCGCATTACCGCACTGAGGCAGGCATGTATGCAGCCCAGATTGTGCAGGCCATCTCGCTTCGGGTGGATCGCAGCTCGCCTGAGGCGCTGGCTGCATCTCTGCAAAATATGCAGCACCAGCCGGATGGCAGCCTGGAGCTTTGCAGTTTCAGCGGGAAGCAGGCAGAAAACGTCGACGTCCTCAATTTGCTGTCTGCCGCGCGAGGTGGCCCACAACATGTGCAGGGCCTCCCAGGTGGAGTGCCGACAAGGCAGCAGATTTTGGTGAATACCAGCAATGGGTTGAACCAAGTGACGGTCACGCTGTGCTGGCTGTCTCCGCAGGACGCGGCATTGCGCAATTACCAGATTCAGGCCTATGTGCACTAGCCTCCATCCTATGGACACAGGCAGCATGGCCTGGTTGCAACGGATCCGGCTTGCAGGATGCCGCCATCCGCAACGCTCGCTACAAGGCCAAGCTGGTTTTTCCATCATCGAAATCCTGATTGGCCTAGCTATTGGCCTGGCCAGCATGCTTGTCATCTACCAGCTCTATGGCGTGTCAGAGAAGCAGCGCCGTACGGTCTCCTCTGTGAGCAACGCCCAAACCGCTGGCGCATTGGCGCTATTCAGCATCGAGCGTGATATTCGCTCCGCCGGCCTGGGCTTTGCTTCGATGGAGCCTCGGCATTTGGGCTGCTCGGTGCAGGCGCATAACAATGGCCGCGCCTTTACGTTCCCGCTAGTGCCTGTGCGTATCACAGCCACCAGTGGAAATACGCAGTTGTGGGTGCTCACCGGCTCGTCCGCCAACATGGTGATGGGCTCACGCTACGAGGCCAGTGCCAACGGCGTCTTCAGCATGGAGAAATCCAATGCCGGCTTGCATGCCGGCGATGTGGCCGTGGGTACCTCAGACACCAATACCCAAGAGTGCTTGCTGATGGAAATCACCGCTGGCGCCCGCTCCACGGTGGCTACGGATTCGGGCAGCGAACCCTATCCCGACAAGCGCGTGAGCCAGGGTGCCGGAAGCTATAGCAACTTCTACACCGGAACGAGCGTAACCCCTCGTTTTAACGGCGGCAGCCGCCGCAACATGCTAGATGGCGGCACCACCAGCCCGGGTGAAGGGGCGCTTTACAACCTGGGTCCCGAGCCGCAGTTGCACGTCTGGAGCCTGCAGGGCAATGAGCTGGTCTATTACAACTTTCTGAACGAGACCAGCGAGAGCAGTGTGTCTGTCGCACACGATGTGCTCAGGTTTCAGGCGGAGTATGGCTATGACATCAACGGAGATGGCCAGATTGACAACCGGGCTGAGTGGACAGCTTCGCCGTCGTCGACCGGCTCCAACACCGAACCGGACTGGGAGAAGGTGCTTGCCGTACGCATAGCGGTGGTAGTACGCAGCTCACAATACGAGCGTGACGAGGTCACCCAAAGCCCACCACGCTGGGCCAGTGGCAGCAAGCAGTTCTGGACAGATGACGACGCGCCCGACTCGGACTGGAAGCACTACCGCTACCGCGTCTACGAAAGCGTGATCCCGCTGCGCAACACCCTGTGGGGGCAACTAGCACCATGACGATCCGATACCGCCAACCATTTCCCGCCACGCGTCCACACAGCGCACGCGGCGTCGTGCTGCTGGTCGCACTGGTCGTGCTTTTGGTAATGACGCTCACCAGCCTGGCGCTGGTGCGTACCACCACGACGGGCTCTTCCATCGCGGGCAGCCTGGCACTCAAACAAACAGCCACTACCGGTGCCGACCTGGGCCTGGAGTATGGGCTGGCACAACTCGATCAGCTGTCGCAAAACGGCGCGGCGCTGGACGGTGACAACGCCGGCGCAGGCTACTTTGCCAGCTTCGACCCCAGGGTCGCGGCCAAGGAGCTGCTATGGGATGCCAGTGGCAAACAAGCCACCGCCGATGACGGCTTGGGCAATGAAGTGCGCTACATGATCCATCGCCTGTGCAGCGCAGCGGGCCCACTGAATGCCGCAGGCCAATCGTGCGTGGCACCCGAAGGCACCGGCTGCCCCGGCTCATCCGACAGCCCTGGCAGCGTAGTGCCCTGCAATGACCGGCCCATGTACCGCATCAGCGCGCGTGCAGTGGGCCCGCGCGCCACCGTGAGCTATGTGCAGATGACCGTGTATTGATGACGGCAGCGCGCAGGCGCGCCCCCTGGCATGGCCCTTACTCCCGGGCAGCAGCCAACGACGAGAACCAAGGAGAGGGAAATGCTTCAAAAATTCAAACCCCCGCTGCGATGGCCCCGGGCCGCAAGCCTGTGGGCCATGCTCGCTGCTGCCACCGTAGTGGCTGGCTTGTTTGCCAGTAACGCAGCCGCCGACTCCACATCCAGCGATGCGGTCGATATTGCCGATGTCCCGCTGGGCATTCTGGGCGACCAGACCAAGCCCAATGTGATGCTGCTGCTCGACACCTCGGATTCGATGAAATGGAGCCACATGCCCGATGGCTGGGAGCGGCGTGAAACCAAGTACTTCCCGGTGGGCTACAAAAGCGCGCTGTGCAACGCGCTTTACTACAACCCCGATACCAGCTACCCGCTGCCCAAGCAGGCCGATGGCACCACCGACATGCCCGTGCCCACTTTCTCCGCAGCTTGGAAGGACGGCTACGACCAGTCGCAGGGCGTCGTCAATCTCGCCACCTCATTTCAGGCATACGACGCTAATACGCGCAGCCGTGACCTCTACGTCGATCCACCGCAGCGTGCCTATCACTTCGTTTGGACGCCTCGCGACAGCCGCTTCCCCACCATGCCCAGCTGGGAACGCGAAGAAACCTGTACCTGGCCCGCAGAGCCCAAACTGTTTGACGATGACGGCAGCGTGCAAGTCAGCGACTTGGTCAACATGTTTGTCAGCGGGGTGCCCAATGGTCGTGTGACGGGGCGCTGGTCGCGCGTGAGGATCACGGCGGCAAAAGAGCGCAACTTTGCCATCTGGTACAGCTACTACCGCACGCGCATCAACATGGCCAAGTCCTCCGTCAGCCTGGCCTTTGGCACGCTGAACGACAACTTCCGCATCGGCTTCATGACGGTGGCCAAGCCCGGCTCGGGCGCGCACAGCCACTTCCTGCCGGTGAAGGATTTCTGGGGCACCGACAAGCAGACCTGGTTCCAGACCATCCAGAGCGCCAAAACCGGGGGCACCTCCCCCACGCGCGAGGCCCTGGCCCGTGTGGGCCGCTACTACGCCGGCAAAAGCGACAGCATCAACGACACGATGCTGCCCTTTGTCGACCCCGTCATCTCCGCCTGCCAGCGCCACTACACCATCGTCACCACCGACGGCTACTGGAACACCGGCCAGGAGACCAAGGGCAGAGGCCCGGTGCAGATCGATGGCGTGACCCTGGTCGGCCAGCAAGACGGCCCGCCGCTGGGTCTGACGCCGCCAGAGGGCTTGATTCCGCGTCCTATTTACGATGGTTCGGTCAGTGGCTACCGCCTGGCGCACGATGCCGATGTCGATTACGCACTGGCCAGCTGCAGGCTTGGCTGGAGAGTGACGGTGCCTGGGGGAGGCACCAAGACCGAGACGATCTATAAGCGAGTCGCTAAAAAGGACAACTTTTATCAACAATGGTATTACGGCAATCTAATCTGGTGGCGCAAGGAAGTCAGCCAGAGCATGCAGATCTTCCGCAAAGCGCCGGCCTCGATCGGCAATGACCTGATGAGCACCCGCCAGTACTGGACTGCCCAGGGCAGGCACACGGTTACCAAGAACCTGCACCAGCAGCGCCTGAGTTGGAACTACATCAATAAAAAGCAGTACCGTAACAAGCTCACCACCACTTGGAGTACCGAAACCCAGACGCCTTGGGCGCGGGCCACAGCCACTCAAGTGCGCGAGAAGCGCTACTTCTACTGGTACAAAGACCCGGCGCAGGGCGAAGTGGAGTTGAAGACCACGGACAAGTCGGTCTGCGAAGCCTTTCCCAGCGGCTGTACGGTGGAGCCGCGCGGCGGGGACAGCTGGAAAGTGGTACAGGCTTGTACCCCCGGCATGGCTGGTGATTACAACGTGGAGTGCGATGGCCCCCGCCAAGAAGATGTCGGCATCTCGATGTGCAGCCGCAATGGCCAGTTTGTACCGGGCGTGGGCACCATTGCTTGCGAAGGCGTCGCCGTTCCCGCCTATAGCGGCCCGGTACTGACCTGCAATAACCTGCATCCCCAACTGGCTGCCGCTATCCGGGCCGCTGGGGGCAACACGGCTTTGGTGCAATACAGCAATTGCGACAGCAGCCACCGCCAGGAAAGCTATGTGTCAGAAGAGCAGTGCATCAGCGAAGCTGGCACCCAGGCCAACGGCTTTCGCCATACCAGTTGTGCGCGCGAAGCAGTCAATGGGTTTGAAGGAGAGACCGACAACAGCTGCCAAGTGACCAGCACGCCGGCATGGGACGCTGCGAGCAACACCTACACCGAATGCACGCAGCAAAGTGCTTCGGAAATGGTCGCGTCCTGCCAACCCGGTTCACTGCCTGACCAGCCGGGCCGCATCGACGTGCGGTGCGCAGGCCGAGGCATACCGCAGAGCAGTACGGTTGCGTCGCGCAACTGTCAGGCAGGCATCGAGGGTGACTATGCCGTCAGTTGCACCGATGCCCAGAGCGTCTGGGGCCCGCCGACGAACACTTGTAGTGAGGGGATCGGTCCTGACTATGACTTGAGTTGTGAGCGGCGCACCACCCCCTGGCGCGGCGTGGCCTCCTGCACGCCAGTGGCACCCAGTTTTTCTAATGGCTGGGTCGGCACAGAGTGCCAAAACACCCCGGTTCAACCACCGGAATCGGGTTTTTGCACGCCGGCCCGTGGCAAGGAAGGCCTGCTGCCGCCGTCGCCCACACCCGCCAACCCTGCCACTTGCACCCCGCAGGTCGCGACGCCAGAAAACGGTTGTATCTACAGCGTGTGCCAACAGGTGAGTAGCGAGCCCGAACTGGTTTCTGCCTGTGTCGTCAATGCACCCAGGGCCCCCGATTGGGTGCGGACCTCCTGCGAGGGACAATCGGATCCGGAACGAAATGTTCCCAACTGCACAGATCCGATTGTGGACGGGTATAAAAAACTGGGTCTGTGCGTTTTTAGAAATTCTGGAGAAGACATGCGCTATGGCACCTGCGCAGCCCGGTTGGCAAATCTGCCCTTCGGACCGCAGCCAAGGCCAGAAAACGACTATGTCACAAGCGCTTGTTATTCCTTCGACGGAAGCACCTCCGATGGTGTGACTTACCTGCAGTCTGAAGCTGAATTCGCTGCCTGCGAAGAGAGCACCGATGCCAATGGCGTGGAGTACCTGTGCGTGAAGGAAGGCCCTGTAACGATTGACGTGCCCCAAGGTGAGTTGTGCGTGCCTGGCTATAACCGCTATACCCGCAAGGTGACCGACTGCAGTGGTGTGGGTGTGGGTTCCACGGAGATTTATCCCACCAGACCAGCCCGCTGCCCGGCAGAGACCTGCGAAGAGGTCACCGGCAGAAAGAAGGTCTACAGCGGCCACCGCTGGACCGACCATGTGACCCTGACAGGTACCGCCGAAACGGGCCGTACCCTGGTCAGCCCTCCAGGACGGGTCGCGTTCAATGGCGACCTGGAATCGCCTGCGATCTGCTATCCGCTTGAACCCGCGCAGCAACTGCCGCCCGCCGGAAGACCCCAGCCCGGCACAGCCCCCTGGGCCGCGTTGCCAGCAACGCACACCCGCTGCGGCAGCCTGCCCTGCAACGAGGACCACCTGAACCCGGCTACGGGCGGCAGCAGCAATTCGCTGGCCGATGTGGCGCAGTACTACTACGCCACCGATCTGCGCCCCGGTGACGAGAACAGTACCCCACGCGGCTGGCCCAACCAGGTGCGGCCGGTGGGCACAGGGGCCGAGGATGACAAGGCCACCTGGCAGCACATGAGCACCTATGTGATCGGCATGGGGGTATCGGGCACGTTGAAGTACCACAAGGACTACAAGGCTGGCGCGGGCGACTTTGCCGATCTGCGCAGCGGCCTCAAAACCTGGCCCATCTGGCCGCGTGAAGGGGCCAATGAGGAGAGCCCGGAATCCATCGATGACTTCTGGCACACGGCCGTCAATGGCCGGGGCCTGTATTTCAGCGCCAATGATCCATCAGCCATCCAGTCCGGCCTGGCAGAGGTGTTTGCCGATATCCGCGCGGCGCTGGGCTCTGGCGGCA
Source organism: Comamonas sp. B21-038 (assembly GCF_022387135.1). Lineage (GTDB taxonomy): Bacteria > Pseudomonadota > Gammaproteobacteria > Burkholderiales > Burkholderiaceae_C > Comamonas > Comamonas sediminis. The sequence goes on along the minus strand of NZ_CP092462.1, from coordinate 4,284,147 downwards.
GCGTGGGCGTGACCTCGCCGATCACCGAAGCGGGCAACAACTTTGCCTATGCCGCCACCTACCGCACTGGCCGCTGGTCGGGCGATCTGCAGGCTTTTGAGATTGGCCTCAGCTCCGGCAAACGCACGCAAATCGAAGGCTGGTCGGCCAAGGATGCGCTGGACAGGCGCGACCTGGCAACTGACAACCGACGCATTCTGTTCATGAACGGGGGCAGGCTGGCCGAATTTACCTACGCCAACCTGGGCAGCCTGCGCAGCCATTTCGAAGCGTCCGCCATCAGCACCCGCCTGGCCCAGTACGCGCAGATGAACGATGCGCAAAAGGAGGCCGCCCAAGGCGCCAATCTGGTGAACTACCTGCGCGGTGACCGCAGCCTGGAAGACTTTGCGCTGGGCGATGTGCGCAAGCTTTACCGCCCGCGTGAAAGCCGCCTGGGCGACATCATTAGCTCGCAACCCCTGTACGTGGGCAAGCCCACGCGCCGCTACCGCGATGCCGGGTATGCCGCCTACCGCCTGAGCCAGCAAAACCGCAGGCCCATGGTGTATGTGGGCGGCAATGACGGCATGCTGCATGCCTTCCATGCCGAAACCGATCTGCGCAAGACAGAAACCATTGGCGGCCGAACGGTACCCGTGGCCGCGCGCGAAGCCTGGGCCTTTGTCCCCACCGCCGTGATGCCCGAAATGGCACGCCTGGCCAGTGTGGACTACGACAGTGCCCACCGCTACTTTGTCGATGGCTCGCCCGTCGTGGCCGATATCCACGACGGCAGCGCCTGGAAGACCATCCTTGTCGGCGGCTTCAACAAGGGGGGCAAGGGCTACTACGCGCTCGACATCACCAACCCGCTGCAACCCCAGCCGCTGTGGGAAGCCAGCCTGCCCGAGATGGGCCTGAGCTTTGGCCGGCCTATGGTCTCCAAACACCCCAATGGCACCTGGGCGGTGTTCCTCACCTCGGGCTACAACAATGCCGATGGCAAGAACCATGTGTTTGTGCTCAATGCCAGCACCGGCGCGACCATCGCGCAAATGACCACCCCCAGCGGCACCGGCCTGCGTGAGATCAACAACTACTTGCGCGACCCTGCCGGCGACAACACCACCCGCTTGCTCTATGGCGGCGATCTGGACGGCAATGTCTGGCGTTTCCAGTGGGATGTGGCCGCGAGCCAGTTCCAAGTGCAGCGCGTGGTACGGTTGACCGACGACGGCGGGCAGCCACAACCCGTCACCACACGGGTAGAGCTGGTACAAGGCGGCACGCAGCTGCCGCGCATTCTGGTCGCCACCGGCCGCTTGTTTGGCCCAGCGGATATGACGGACGACAAGCGGCAATCGATTTACGGCTTTGATGACAAGCCGGAAGGCTATGCCATGAGCGGTCCCGCCTTCCGGGCAGACCTCAAGAAATCCGAGCTCAGGGCGACCACCGATGTGACCGGCAAGATTGTCCGTACGCTGCGCTGCGCAAGCCGTGACCATGCCGTCTGCAATGACCGCCGCAAAGGCTGGTATGTCGATCTGCCCATCGATCGTGAACGGGTGAACGTCAATATGCTGTTGGCCGGCACCACCTTGGTGGTGGCCAGCAATGTGCCATCCGACGAGCCTTGCCTGGCAGGCGGCTATGGCTGGCTCAACTACCTCAACTTTGAGACAGGGTTGGCGGTAAACGGCAACCCGGAAGGCGGCCCCGCTGGCGAGCAGGTACCCGATACGATGATCGTCGGCAATGCGCTGACGGCTAACCGGGATGGCACCGTGACCAGCCACATCCAGACCGGTGTCGTGGGAACGCCGATTGATATCGTCATCCCCGTGGCGACCCCCAAGCCACAGGGTAAACGCATCAGCTGGCGCGAGGCGGTGACCAACTAAGCACTGAGCCGCTCACACGTAAAATCAAAGGCCACCACAGAGTTTTATCTGTGGTGGCCTTTTTTACCGTTCAGCGTACGGTAGGCGCTGTGGCTGGTCAGGCGTTCGGGGATGGGGCCCAGCACTCACCGGGGCTCCGCCCCCGGCGCCGCCGCCGGCAAACCGGTGCCCAGCTGCAGTACCGCCGTCACCATTGTCCCGGCAGGGCTCGATTGCACGCTGAAGCTGGCGCCCAGGCGCTGGGCGCGTGCGGCCATGCTGCGCATGCCCACCGATTGGCCAGCGCGCTGCACCGCCTGCACATCAAAGCCCACGCCATCGTCCTCGACCCGCACCAGCAGCTGGTTGGGCTTGGGCTGTGAATACTCCACCCGCACCTTGCTGGCATGGCTGTGCTTGATGACGTTGGACAGCGCCTCCTCCACCAGCCGGGTCAGCAGCAGGCACTGCAGCGCATTGGGGCGCTTGCCTTCTTCGACCGTGCCCTGCCATTGCGCGGCAATGCTCCAGTGCGTCTGCACACCAATCTCATCGAGGATGCGGGTGATGCGGTGGCGCAGCGGTGCGGCCCATTGCACAGGGGTCTCAGGCACTGCCGCGCCAGCGCTGGAGCCGTAGTCGATCAGCTGGTTGAGGTCGTCGCGCATGCCTTTGAGCAGCGACAGCACGCGCGCGCTGCTGATGGTGTCGGGCGACTGCTCCACCAGCGCCATGCTGCGCACCAGGCTGCCGCCCAGGCCATCATGCAGGTCATGGGCCAGGGCCATGCGCTCCTGCAACTTCGCGTTCTCCAGCGCCTGCAGATGCTCGCGCTGCAGGGCCTGGGCCAGCTCGCTGCGGGCCGATTCCACGCCCACCTTCAGCTCGCGGTTGAAGCGCCGCACCTCGTGCATCTGCCGTACCAGCTGGCCGCCCAGCAGCAGCATCAGCAGGCCGATCACCAGCACGCCGCTGAGCGCCGCCCAGTCGCGCGCCACCTGCCAGCGGTCCAATACCGAATAGAGGTTGTTCAGCGCCACCAAGGTCAGCAGCAGCCAGATGCAGGCGAGCAGGATATGCGCCAGATTGCGCGGCCGTTTGCGCGGAAACCAGGCATGGACCTGGAACTGCAGCCCATTGACCAGGAACACCGCCGTCGCGCCCTGCCACACCAGGCTGAAGCCCTGGCGTGCATGCTCGGGCGGCACCAGGCAGGTGATGGCAGCGCCGATGAAGGCCAGCAGCCACAAAAAGCGCTCCACCCAGGGCAGCTTCTGCGCACCAAAGCGGAATGTGAAAATGCACACGCTCAGCACATAGCCGAGCAAGGCAATAAGGCTGAAGCGGCTGCGGGTCAGCGAATCGGGCCAGGGCCACTGGGTGCCCGCCAGGTAGGTGCTCAGGTACAGCATCCAGCACAGGGCCATCAGCGCAAACCAGCCATAGGTGCGGGCCTTGCGCTGCAGCAGCCAGATGCTGAAAAACAGCACACCCGCCATGGCACAGAGCACGGCATTGACAAAGTAGACCGTGCGCTGGCGCCATTGCTTGCCCGCTTGTACATCGGCTACTTCCTGCGGCGTGCCCAGGCGCAGCTGGCCCAGGCCGGGGCTCAGCGCCCGGTGGCCGACCGCGTAGACATAGATGGTATTGGTGCCTGGCTGCAGCGTCGATTCCGGCAGCAGCCACCAGCGCGGCACATTCCAGCTGCGCGACAGCGGCTCGACCAGCGAGGCATCGCTCCACAGCAGGTCATGGTTCACATAGACCGCTCCCGCCACGCTGATGCCATCGATGCCCAGCGCAACCGCCGTCGGTGCCACGGCAGACTCGGCATCGAGCACCTGCGGTGGGCCATCACAGGCGCGTTCCCAGGCAATGCGGTACCAGACGGCGCCATCGTGCGTGGGCCAGCGGCTGGTCCACAGATCGGGCAGCGTGACCGGCTCCCAGCCATCGGCCGGGGCGGGCAGGGCGGGGTTGAGCGTGCTGGCGCGGGCGGCATCGGTCTGCAGAATCCGCACGCTGCAGCTGGCCACGTTGCTGGTGCCCGATGGCGGCTGTTGGGCCATGGCCGGCCCTGCCCACAGCCAAAACCACAGTGCGAGCAGATACGCCCCGGCTTGCAGCAGCCGGGGAAGGGGGTTCCAGCGCCGGCTCACTCAATCATTCCCCGGGCACGCGCTTCGCGCACGGCCATCATGCGCGACGAGACCGCGAGCTTGCGGTAAATGCGCTTGACATGGCTCTCCACAGTGTGGCGCGACAGATGCACTTCGTTGGCGATTTCCCGGTTGCTCATGCCATCGGCGACCAGGCGCAAAATCTCGGCCTCACGGGGTGTCAGGCCCACGTCCAGCTCGCCACTGTGGGCTGCGGGGGTGGCGCTGCCCGCCGGCTTGGGCGCACGCATGGGCAGCAGCTGCAAGATGCGCCGCGCGATGAAGGGGTCTATCGGTGCACCACCCCGCAGTACGCTGCGGATGGACAGCATCACCTCAAAATCATCGCGCTGCTTGAGCACATAGCCGGTGGCCCCGGCGCGCAGCGCGCTCAGGATCAGCTCTTCGGAGCTCCAGGCCGACACCACCAGAATGCCCAGGCCCGGGTCTTCGGCCCGCAGCTCTTCGATCAGCGACTGGCCATTGCCGTCGGGCAGGCGCAGATCCACCAAGGCCAGGCCCACCGGCTCTTCGGCCACCACGGCACGGGCTTCGGCCAAGGTGCCGGTAAAAATCAGCGCATCGTCCTCATAGCCCAGCTGCCTGAGCACCTGGCGCAAGCGTTGCTGCAAAAGCGGCTCGTCCTCCACGACCAACACCGGGACCGGCAAAAGGGCATCTTCAACAAGCAACGAGGGTTCAAGCATGGGCAACCAGACAAACGCGGGGGTGGACCCCCGCGATGGTATGCGAGTGAACAAAAAATGCCATCCCTGAAACTGGGGAATTTGTCGGGAATGGTGTTGTAACGGCGCTGCGTTGTTTTGGCGTCTATCTCGCCGTGGTAGCCCGGAAACCGATAAAGGCCTGTGTTCCATAAATGGGGGCTGTGCCCTCTGAGGAAATGCGGGCGTGGCATCCCAAGATGCCCCAAAAATACCCGCAGGTTATGGGTGTAAGAAATAAATAAGTTAAGAAACCATAAGTAACTATAGTGTTTTTTAAAAACAGTGATAGTTGAAAACAAAGGTTTCAAGCGAGAATCTCGCCCATTTCTATAATCAGCGATCGGGTGGGGTATGACAGGTCAGCAGGCGCCGCAGCGACAAAAAACAAAGCTGCAACGAAAAATAATTCAAGTAAGCAGTTTTTGGTTAGGTGTATGGTTTTTGCTAGTGGCCGGCATGGCCGCCGCACAGACGGCCAGTTTCACTGTGGAACGGGTAAGCCTTTTTCTCAGCGATGGAGCCGCTGCTGAAGAAATACGCCAGATTCCGGCTGAAAGCCTGGCGCCGCTTCAAAATGGCTTGACCCTCGTCAATACCGAGAAGTCCAGCTTTGGCAAGGAGGGGGTGCAGTGGAAGTGGTTACTTCGCAATAACTCCGCATTGCCGCTGGAAAATGTCCGTATTACCGGCTTTGTGGATATAGACCAGGACGCCGCCCAAAATACCTTCTTCAACGAAGCGGTGGTGGCCCCGTCGCTGACAGCGCCTGCCGGCCATATCGCTGCAGACCGCTGGGAAGCGGGGGAGATGGGTTATTGGAATGGCTCCCTGCTCGCGCGTGCGGCAACCGGCGATCTCAGTAACAGTACCTTGCCGAATGCCGGCGGTGAGGATATGGCCATTGCGATGTCCGCAGTACCAGGGGCCATCGCACCCGGGCAGGATGTCCGTGTCTGGCTGGTGGTCGGCGACGAAGAAAATGCCGGTGCCACGCAAAATGACCTGGCATCGGCGCGCAGGCATTTTGCGCAGTTTTATCTGTTCAAAGGTGCCGCTCCCGATACCCGGGCGCAGGTGGATTACGCGGTCACGCAGACAGTGGCACAGGCCCACTACCAGGTGGGCGAGCGGGTGCAGTACCGCCTGGTGGTCAGCAACGCCGGTCTGGCTGCCGGTACGGGCGTGACGCTGAGCAGCGCCGTGCCCGCGTCGCTGGCCGATGTGCAGTGGTCGTGCAGTGCCCAGGGACTGGCCGCCTGCGATGCGAGCCCTCGCACAGGCCACCAGCTGCGGGTCGATGCCCAGGTGCCTGCGGGCACGGGCAACCAGGTGGTGGTCACGGTCACCGGCACAGCGACCGTAGACGGCGTGTTGACGCACCGCGCCACGGTGGCGCCAACGCACACCGATACGGTGGACACCGATGCAGCCAATAACGACAGCCTGGTGCAGGTCAGCGTCGGCTCGGCAGGCGCTGCGCAGGCCGATCTGGCCGTATCCAAGACCACCAGTACGCCCCATGTGTTGCCTGGTGGCCCAGTGGCCTTCCAGCTGGTGGCGGTCAACCATGGCCCGGCAGCAGTCACCGCTGCGCAACTGGAAGACCTGGTGCCCTCGGGCGTGGAAGCGGTGCGCTGGACCTGCAGCGCCCGGGGCGGCGCTGTATGCCGCGCAGCATCTGGCCAGGGCAGCGATATCCGCGTGCGCGCCGAGATGCCGGTGGGCGCCTCCATCACCATCGATGTGACCGGCGTGATGGCGCAGGCGGATGGCCCGCTGGTCAACACCGTGACCTTGGCTTCAGAGCTGCCCGATCCGGTGCTGTCGAACAACCGCGCCTCGGCCTCCGTCAATGCACCTGCCGGTGCGCTCAAGGCCATTCCTGCGATGGGATGGCTGGCGCTGAGCGTGCTGTCGGTCAGTACCCTGGTGTTGGGCGCCCTGTGGCTGCAGCGTAGAGACGCGCTGCGCAGCCGGCGCGGCTGGACCCTGGCCTTGCTGCTGGTGCTGGGCCTGGGTGCGGGCGGCGATTCGCACGCGATCTTTGTCAATGGCGATTTTGAAAGCCAGACCCTGACAGGCTGGACCAAGCGCTTTGGCCTGAACCCGGGCTTGACCGGTGCGCCTCCGTTCCAGGTGGGTGATGTGCGCTTCAATGGCGGAGGTGTTGAAAAAGTCACCGTGGTGGACGGCCGTTTTGACCCGCGCGCACCGCAACTGGTGCTGCCGCGCCAGGGCAATTTCTCGGCCAAGGTCAATGACGATGACAACGGCGCACACATCAACGAGATCAGCCAAAAAGGCGTGATCACCGAGACCGACCGCGACCCGGGCGACGGCAAGCTCCACGTGCGATTCAGCTACGCAGCGGTGCTGGAGGACCCCAGTCACGAGCCCACGAACCAGCCCTACTTCTTTGTCGAGATCAAGGATTTGACCAAGGGCGAGACGCTGTATTACGACTTTGCGTTTGCCAACCAGCCTGGCCGCGTCTTCTACACCACGGTCTACAAGGGCAGCAAATGGGTGTCCACGCCGTTCATCGATGTGGACCTGGAGGTGCCCGACAGCAGCCTGGGCCATGAGCTGCAAATCCGCGTCGTGGGTGCCGATTGCTCCCAGAGCGGTCATGGCGGCTATGTCTATGTCGATGCCTTTGGCTCGGTCAGCATTCCGCCGCAAGGCGCCTGCGTCAATGACCTGCAACTGCGCGCCAAACCTGGCAATGTGCAGCTGACCTGGGCCGATACCGGCGCTGCCAGCTATGCGGTCTACCGTGCTGACAAGCTCGACGGCCCTTATGTCCGCCTGGGCACCACGCAATCGCGCCACGCCACCTGGCTGGACCGCACGGTGCAGCCGCAAAAGACCTACTACTACAGCATCCGGGCGCTCGATGTGGATGGCCACGCGCTGTGCAGCTCTGGCGAGGTCGCTACCTATGTGCCCGCGCACTGGAGCATAGGGGATCCGGTGAACCGCCCGCCGATTTTCACCAGCCAGCCGGTGCTTGCCGGGGATGTCCGCCAGCTGTATGAATACCAGGCCACCGCCGTCGATGCCGATGGCGACCCGCTCAGCTACCAGCTGATGTATGCCCCGGTGGGCATGACCGTGGATGCCGCCAGCGGCAAGATCAGCTGGCAGCCCGGCCTGATGGGGGATTTCCGCGTCAACCTGCAGGTGAGCGACGGCAAAGGCCTGCTGGCCAGCCAGGCCTTCTCCATCCATGTGGTCGATGGCAACCTGCCACCGCAGATCACCAGCCAGTTCCCGGCCAAGGTGCCTGCGGGTGTGAGTTTCTCCCACCAGGTCACCGCAACAGATCCCGAGAAAGGGCCGTTGCAGTACACCTTGGGCAGCCAGGCAGAGGGCATCAGCATTGATGCGGCTGGACGCATCACCTGGACAGATCCCCAGCCTGGCACCTACCCGCTGGTGATCCAGGTCACCGACCAGCATGGCGCCCGTGATGTGCAGCGCGTGGTGGTGTCGGTGCAGGCGTTCCCGGAATTCACCAGCCTGCCCGTGTTGACGGCCACCGTCGCCCAGCCCTATAGCTACCAGGCCTTGGCCAGCGACCGCGACGGTGACCCGGTCATCTACAGCGTGCTCAGCGGCCCAGCGGGCCTGGTGATCAACGCCAGCAGCGGCGCCGTGACCTGGCCCTCGCCAGTGACGGGCACAGCAGCGGTGGTGCTGGCCGCCACCGATCCGGATGGCAACCAGGGCAAGCAGAGCTTCAGCATCCGCGTGACCACATCGCCTAACCGTGCGCCCGTGTTCACCGCCACACCGGTGACCTATTTGGCCTATCCGGCGGCCTACAGCTATACGGCCTCGGCCAGTGATGCCGATGGTGACAACCTGGTCTGGACGCTGTTGGAGGCACCAGCGGACATGGCGATCAACGCGCGCAATGGCGCGATCGCCTGGAAATTTGCCAGCAACACCGCCGGCAAGTTTGCCGTGCGCGTGCTGGTGGACGACCAGCGCGGTGGCCAGACCGAGCAGGCGTTTGAAGTCCAGGTGCCCGTGTATGGCAATGGTGCTCCCACCATCACCAGCCGCCCGCCCAGCCAGGTGCGCGCTGGCGCCATCTATACCTATTCGGTCAGTGCGACCGACCCAGAGGGCGAAACGCTCAGCTACCGCCTGGCCTCCGGGCCCGCCGCCGCTGCCTGGGCTGGCAACCAGCTGAGCTGGGCCACCAGCGCGGCCGATGTTGGCGTGCATGCGATGCTGATCGAGGTGGCCGATACCGCCGGCAATGTCGCGCAGCAAAACTGGCAGCTTGAAGTGCTGCCGGCCAGCGGCAACCAGCCTCCGGTGATCAGTTCCACCCCCAAGGTGACGGCCGTTGCGGGCGGGGTGTATGAGTACCAGGTCGTGGCCACCGACCGCGATGGTGACCCGCTCAGCTACCAGTTGCTGACCGGCCCCGCAGGCATGACGCTCTCTGCCACCGGCAAGCTCGAATGGCCCGTGCCAGCAGGCTTCGCTGGCAGCGAGACGGTGGAGATCCAGGTGGCCGATGGCCGGGGCGGCGAAGTGACCCAGGCCTATGCGATTGGCGTGGGCATCACCGCCAACCGGCCGCCGCTGATCAATTCAACACCGGTTGCTACCGGCACGGCCGGTGCAGCCTACCTGTACCAGATTCTGGCCAGTGACCCGGATGGCGATGCGCTGACCTACAGCGTCTCCACCAGCGAGCCCGGTATCTCCGTTGATGCGCAGACGGGCCGGGTCTCCTGGGCTGTGCCGGCCGGCGCGAGCGGCCAGGCGCAACTGACCGTGCTGGTCACGGATGGCAAGGGCGGCACCGCATCGCAGACCTATGCGATTGGTGTGGGCCAGCCCGGCAACCGTCCGCCTCGGGTAACCACGCAGCCAGGCACCAGTGGTATCTCCGGTGCGAGCTATACCTATGCGCTCAAGGCCGTGGATGCCGACGGTGACACCTTGGCCTATGCGTTGACGGAGTTCCCGCAGGGCATGGTGATCGACAGCAGCACCGGAGCTGTCCAGTGGAGCATTCCGGCCAATGTGGCAGGGCTGGCGCCCGTGATGGTGGAGGTGACGGACGGCAAGGGCGGCATCGCCACCCAGGGCTACGCCATCTCGGTCTCGGGCGCGTCCAACCGCGCACCGGCTTTCAGCTCTACCCCAGTCACCTCGGCCACCGCAGGTACGGCTTACGCCTACACCGCGCGGGCGACCGATCCGGATGGCGATGCCATCAGCTATACGCTGGACGCGGCCCCTGCTGGTATGTCCATCAACGCCACATCGGGCGCCATCAGCTGGACACCTACGTTGGCGCAAGGCGGCACCCATGCGGTTGCGGTGCGCGCCACCGATGCCAAGGGGGCCTATGCCACGCAAAGCTTCGGCATCTACGTGCAGTTGCCCAACAACAACCCGCCGCAGATCAGCAGCAAGCCCACCTTGCGCTGGGCGCCGGGCGTGCCCTACCAATACCAGGTCACGGCCACCGACCCTGAAAACGACCCACTGACCTATGCCCTGGACAAGGCCCCGGCTGGTATGGCGATGGCGACCGGCACGGGCCTGCTGACCTGGAACAGCCCGGTGCTGGGCAGCCATGCGGTGGAGATCAAGGTGCAGGACACCCGTGGCGCCTATGTGGTGCAAAGCTACACCTTGCAGATTGCGGCCAACCGCGAGCCGGTCATCACCAGCGCGCCCGTGCCTTCTGCGGCTATCGCAACGCCTTATGCCTACCAGGTGGTGGCCACGGACCCGGACGGCGACTTCCTCACCTACCGGATGAGCGGCGCACCGGCCAGCTTCACGATGTCGGCCACAGGCCTGATCTCTGGCACGCCGACGGCGCAAGGCACGCATGCGATCACGGTGACGGTGTCGGACGGCCAGGCCTCCGTCACCCAGAGCTGGACCTTGCGCGTGACCGAGCCCGCAGCGGGCGGACCGCTGGAGGCCGGCGTGACGCCATCGCCCAAGTACCTCAACCTGGGTGAATCGACGACCCTGCAGGTGTTTGCGCAGGGCGGCACCGCGCCCTATACCGTCAGCAGCCTGACCGTGAACGGCCGCGCCGTTACGGTGGATACCGCCTACCAGGCTGTCTTCACGCCCACAGCGATGGGCAAGCACAACCTGCGCCTAACCTTGCGCGATGCCAAGGGCAGCAGCGTGACCGTGGACGACTGGTTTGGCGTCAAGGACCCCAGCGATGTGCTGGCGCCGTTGGCCGCCATCACTGCACCGGGCAGCTCGGACGACATCACGGTGACCGATGTGTTCGAGCCCACAGCCATCATCGGCACGGCCTCCGATGCCAACCTGGCCGAGTACCTGCTGATGATCTCGCCGGCCGGGCAGAACCAGTGGAGCAAGGTGGGCGGCGGCACTGCCAGCGTCACTGCGGCCAAGCTGGGCGACCTGAACCCCCAGACCCTGGCCAACGGTTTGTATGACCTGGGTTTGATCGTGCGCGATGTCTCCGGCAACGAGACCAGCGCCAAGGTGACGGTGGCCATCAGCGGTGAGCAAAAGGCGGCGCCGCTGCAGCTGACCTTTACCGACATGGCCTTTGAGATCGAAGGCCTGCCGCTGACGGTTCGCCGCAGCTACGACTCGCTCAAGCGCGCGCAGCGCATGGACTTTGGTTACGGCTGGTCGGTGGACTACCAGGACGTCTGGTTGCAGACCAATGGTGTGCTGGGCCGCTCCTGGGTCATGCAGGAGACGGGATCGGGCTTCAACCGCAAGATCTGCGTGCGTCCCCAGGGCTCCCGCGTGGCATCGGTGCATATGCCCGATGGCAGGCTTGAGCAGTTCGACCTGCGGGCCAGCCCGGAGTGCGTGAGCGTGCTGCAGTGGGCCTCCAACCCCAGCGTCAGCCTCGCGTTCAGCGCCAAGGCCAGCAACAAAAGCGGCAGCAAGCTCGAAGCGCTGGGCTACAGCGATCTGCGCCTGGCCGGTGGTGACCTGTTCGACATGGGCACGACGGAGACCTTCAACCCCACGCAGTACAAGCTCACCACCCTGGATGGCATCGAGTACATCCTGAACAAGGACTTCGGCATTCAGCAGATCAAGGACCGCAATGGCAACAGCCTGCAGTTCACGCGCAGCGGTATCAGCCACTCCGGCGGCTGGGCACTGGCCTTTACCCGCGATGCCCAAGGCAAGATCAGCAAGATCACCGGCCCCGGCAGCCAGGTGCTGAACTATGGCTACGATGCGGCCGACAACCTGATCTCGGTGGTCGACCAGAGCAATGCGGTTTCCGACTTCCGTTACGAGAACCCCAAGGTAGCGCATGGCCTGACCAGCTACACCGATCCGCTGGGCCGGCTGGCGCTGAAGACTACTTATGACGACGCCGGGCGCGTACTCAGCCAGACCGATGCCGCCGGCAAGGCCGTGACGGTGAGCACCGACAACACGGCCAACAAGCAGACCATCAAGGACCGCAACGGCAACACCACCGTGTATGACTTTGATGACCGGGGCAACATCACCCGCGTGCTGGATGCCGCAGGCGGCATCACCCAGTACGCCTATGACGCCCATGACAACGAGATCGAGGTGATCGACGCGCTGGGCCGCAAGACCACGCGCAGCTACGACGCCTTCGGCAATGTCACCAGCGAAACCGATCCTGCCGGCCGCGTGACCCAAACGGCCTTCAATGCGCAAGGCAATGTCACCACCATCACCGATGCGGCAGGCAACGTCACCACCAATGGCTACAACGCCAGCGGTGATCTGACAGCCATCACCGATGCCGCTGGCAAGGCCTTTGGCATGGGCTACAGCCCCACGGGCAGCCTGAGCAGCATGACCGACAAAGCCGGCAATGTCACCCGCTACACCTATGCCAAGATAAACGGCACCACGCTCAAGCAGACCGAGACCGCTCCAGACGGTACGGTGACCACCTACGCGTATGACAGCGCAGGCAACGTCACCTCCACCACGCGCGCCATCGTCACCCAGCCGGGCCAACCTGCCACCACGGTGGTAGAAAAGACCAGCTACGACACCAAGGGCAATGTCACCAGCCGCACCAATGCGGTGGGCGATACCACCACCTACCTCTACGATGCGGCCGGCCAGCTGGTGCAAGAGACCGACAGCCAGGGCCGCAAGACGGCGCATGAGTACAGCCTGCGCGGTGAAAAGTCCAAGACCACCTACCCCGATGGCAGGGTAGAGAGCTGGGCCTATGACAACAACGGCAACGAAACCCAGCGCTGCACCGGCAGCCTGTGCACGCGCACAGCCTACGATGCGCTGGACCGTGCGACCAAGGTCACCGACCCGATGGGCTTTGCCGTGGAGAGTGTGTACGACGCAGCAGGCCAGCTCAGCTCCAGCAAGGATGCACGCGGCAACAGCACGGCGTTTGAATACGACCTGGCCGGCCGTGAAACCAAGCAGACCAATGCCGCTGGCATCGAGGTGACGCGCGAGTACGATCTGGCGGGCAACCTGGTCAAGACCACCGATGGCTTGGGCCGGGCGACGGTCCACGCCTACAACAGCACCCAAAAGCGCACCAGCACCACCTTGGCCCATGGTGCGGTAACGCAGTTTGCGTATGACGCCAATGGCGTGCTGCTGAGCGAGACCAACCCGCTGGGCCATGCCTACCAGTTTGGCCACGATCCGCTGGGCGCCCTCAAGACCGTGACCGACCCACTGGGCAAGGTGACCGGCTACACGTGGAATGGCAGCAACCAGCTGCTGACGCAGACCGATGCCAACGGCCATACCACCCGCTATGGCTATGACAGCGCTGGCCGTCGTGTGGTCCGCACCCTGCCAGGCGGCAAGAGCGAAGGCTTGGTCTACGACAGCGAAGGCCGTCTGGTGTCCCGTACTGACTTTGACGGTAGCCAGACCATCTACAGCTATGACGTGGGCGGCAAGCTCAGCAAAGTTACGCGCAGCGATGGCCGCAGCCTGAGCCAAGGCTATGACAGCTTCGGCCGCATGAACAGCCAGACCGATACGGCCTATGGCAACCTGGGCCTGACCCTGGACGGCAACGACCGCGTCACCCGCGAGGTCTGGAGCCACAACAGCCTGGGCACCAGCTTCAGTGCCACCCTGGACTACGCCTGGGACGCCAACAGCAACCGCACCCAGGTCAGCACCTCGGGCCAGGCCATCAAGGCCAGCTACAACACGCTCAACCAGCTGGAGACCCTGACCCACCCCGATGGCACCACCACCCGTTTTGCCTATGACAACGCAGGCAACCGCGTGCAGGTGGTGCGGGCGGACGGCAGCACCACCGACTACCAGTACAACCCGGCCAACCAACTCACCGCCGTGCTGCACAAAAAAGCGGACGGTGCAGACATTGCCAGCTTTGTCTACACGCTCAATGCCGCAGGCCAGCGCACCCAGGTGGCTGAGCGCATGGTGGGGGTAGGCAGCCCGGCAGCGACGGTGGAGCGCTCGGTGCACTACCAGTACGACGCGGCCGGCAAGCTGCTGCAGGAGCGCGTGGCACAAACCGCCCCTGCGGTGTTCGACTCGACCATCGACTACGTCTACGACGACGTGGGCAACCGCAGCCGCCGCACTGTCGGCCACAACGGCCAAGTCACTACCTACCAGTACGACAGCCATGACCGTCTCACGCAAAGTGTGGACAGCCTTACCGGCACCACCACCTACCAGTGGGACGAGCGCGGCAACCTGGTGCAGAAGGCATCACCCGCCGATACCACCACCTATGCCTGGACGGTGGACAACCGCCTGGCCAAGGTCAGCACCGGCGCCAAAACGGTCGAATATGGCTATGACAGCAGCGGCCGCCGCATCAAGCGCCTGGTCAAAGAGGGCGCCACCACCACGGAGACCCACTACAAGGTGGACCACCAGCGCGGCTACAGCGAGATCCTGGTGGAGAGTACCAAGGTCAACAGTGGCCCCTGGGTCGACACCGTGCATGTGCATACCCCCGATGGCCTGGGCGAGCTGATCGCCAGCACCTCGGCCGGCGTGCAAACCCAGCTGTTCAGCGATGGCCTGGGCAGCGTGCGAGTGGCCCAAACCGCTGCCGCCAGCCATGTCTTCAGCTATGACGCATTCGGCATTGCGCTGGGCGCCACCGAAGGCATGCCCACCAATGCGGCCGATGCCGCTGCCACCAGCCACCGCTACACCGGCGAATATGCCGACAGCCAGACGGGCCTGCTGCACCTCCGTGCGCGTGATTACGATCCGCAGGTTGGCCGGTTTATCTCGATGGATGAGCATCCGGGCGCGAATCGCATTCCGCTGACTTTGAACAAGTACCTGTATGGGAATGCGGACCCGGTCAATACGGTGGATCCGAGTGGGAACTTTGGTTTGGGTGGGATGGGTGCATCGATGGGCTCCATGGCCAACCTGGCTACCATGTCCTATGCACGGATGGCCGTTTTTGACATGATCTCCAATGCGCTGCTGTCTCCCATCATGGACGCTGCGGTAAAGAGCTTTATGGGCGATGGAAACACCCAGAGAGTGGTCTATGGCAACGCAGGCGTATCGCAGTTGTTGACGAGTTTGGCGCTGCAATGCCGAGTGACAAAGAAATGTCTGTTGAAGAAGATTCCTGTCATGGTGAACGGTTGGGCCAGCCCTGAGACTTCTCGCCATATCTGGGACTCGTTGCAGGGCAATGGAGGAACAGCGGATGACGTGCCTTACCCGCTCTCATTCATTCTGATCAAACGTTCTGATCGCGATGATGTGAAGCCGAGTGTTAGAAATGCCTCTATTCGATGTGGAAATAGACCCCATGGTTACGATTGTGATGAGTATCCATACGCCTCTACATTCAATGGTGGGACGGCTATGTACGAGTTAGGGGGAGTTTCTTTGCGAGGCGTGCCATTACAAGATAACAGGGCCCAAGGCAATAAGCTAAAGAGTTTTTATCAAAAGAATAGAATTGGAACAGGTAAACCCTTCATAAATCTGGCGATTCCTTATGGTCCAGGATTTTATATCGATAAAAATGGAAAGGCGCATTGACATGAATTTCGTTGCATTGAAATATGAGTTGGATAACCTCTTCAAAGGACTAAACGAGCCTTATGACGTTGTTCCTGAATGGACCGGCGCTGGTGTTTCGCCTCATGTGCTCAAAGAAGCGGAAGACCGCATGGATGTTGTCTTTCCAGAAGTGCTCAAGGATGTATCAGGCCAATTTTCAGCGATTTACCATGAGACTCCTTATTTTTTGGGGAATGCTTTTAAGAGAATTCAGAGTGAAGTTATTAAAAGATCTAGAAGAGAAATTTCTGAAGACTACTTTAAAGATGACTTAGAAATTTCTATTGTTTATGCGCCTCCAGAATGGGATGGTGAGGACGCTCAAGGTCTCAAAGCACTAAATGTTGAATACATGAGTGAAATGGATGCAAAACAATATATTGGAGTAGACTGCGATCTAATGTGGTTGCATGATAGAAGTTTTTTGCTCATCGGAGCCACTTACTCAGAGTCGCTGTATATGGATTTGAGAGAGCCCGCATCCAACCCAAGTTATGGCTCGCTCTATAATTTTAATTCTTTGGAGAATTTTTGCATCATGTATAAAGTGGCTGATGACTACGGGCAATTTCTTCTTAATATCAAGCACTCGCTGGAGAAGAAATTCCAGCTCGACGCTGAAGATGGCGACCATAACTAATTTGTAGGCGCTGTTGAGCTTGGCGGAGAACAGTACGCGCCAGGTTTGGTTGTCGTGATCTTGCATTGGCGCCACAAGAACACATGCCGACGACGTGAGCCCTCCGTAAAGGGGCTACGCCCGTCCACTCTTCGGCATCTCTACCATTCCAGCTGACCACCAGCGGTCTTGTGCAGCAGCCGCATCTCGCCATGAGATGCGGCTTTCCCTCTGCTAGGCAGCATGCTGCTGCAGTGACCACCAAATAGGTGCCCACGCCACCAGCGTGCCGCACAAGTTCCCACATTCCCACCCAAACATCCGACTGCTTCAACAAGCACAGGCAAGCGCCTCAGCGCTATACCGAGCCCGCCATGTGCCAAGCGCTTTAACAGCCAAAGCCCACGCAGAGCCCCAGATTCTGCTGAGTCACCCAGCCCGGCATGGTCCACCCGCGCGAGTACTAAAGACCCTTGACTTAAGGCAAGTGGAGCGAAGAGCCACTGGATGTACGTCCAGCTGCATTTAATAAATTGGTATTACCAATATGACAAATATGCCGTTAGATTGTCAAATTACGGGTTTACCCTGGCAGTAAGTTCGCGTGATTCCCCAATAATCGCCGAACTTTGCCGCAAGTTGGAGACGAAATGGTTTATTGGTAATACCAATTTAGACCAAAGGTCCAACCATCGGCACAGCGAACAAGCCATTCACCAGGCTAGGCCAAGCAAAGGGCAGCCCAAGCAGCCCGATAGCGCCACGCCCCTGGTAAACAGCCCAAGAACAAGGCGCGCCATGCGCCCGTCCTATAACTTCGAGACATCGCCATGCAAACTCTCTGGCAGCAAAACTACGACCCGGCTGGCAACATCTGGGTGTCGGCCCTGGTGGCATTGATTCCGATCCTGTTTTTCTTTTTGGCGCTGACCAAGCTGCGGCTCAAGGGCTACCAGGCGGGGACCGTCACGGTGGTGCTGGCCCTGGCGGTGGCGTTGTTGTTCTACCGCATGCCCGTCAGCGCGGCGCTGGCCTCGGCGGTCTATGGCTTCTTCTATGGTCTCTGGCCCATTGCCTGGATCATTGTGGCGGCCGTGTTTCTGTACAAAATCTCCGTCAAGACGGGGCAGTTCGATGTGATCCGCTCGTCGATCCTGTCGGTCACACCGGACCAGCGCCTGCAGCTCATTCTGGTGGGCTTTTGCTTTGGCGCGTTTTTGGAAGGTGCTGCAGGCTTTGGCGCGCCGGTGGCCATCACGGCGGCCTTGCTCGTCGGCCTGGGCTTTAAGCCGCTGTATGCCGCAGGGCTGTGCCTGATCGCCAATACCGCGCCGGTGGCCTTTGGCGCGATGGGTATTCCGATCATCGTCGCTGGCCAGGTCTCGCAGGTCGATGCGTTTGCGATTGGCCAGATGGCCGGCCGCCAGCTGCCGTTCATGACCGTGCTGGTGCTGTTCTGGCTGATGGCCATCATGGATGGCTGGCGGGGTGTGAAGGAGACCTGGCCTGCGGTGCTGGTCGGCGGCGGCTCGTTTGCGATCGTGCAGTTTCTGACCGCCAACTACATTGGCCCCGAGCTGCCTGATATCACCTCGGCCATCGTGTCCTTGATTGCGCTGACCCTGTTCCTCAAGGTCTGGCAGCCCAAGCGCATTTTCCGTTTTACGCTGGAGGCGGGTGAGCAGGCTGCTACGGCCGTGCCCGCAGCACCGGTACCCTCGGGTGCACCACTGACGGCCATGGCCGTCATCAAGGCCTGGTCGCCCTTCATCATCCTGACTGCGATGGTCACCGTCTGGAGCATCAAGCCCTTCAAGGCGCTGTTTGCCGCAGGCGGCCCGCTGGCGTCCACCGTCATCAATATTCCGGTGCCGTTCCTGCACAACCTGGTCGAGAAGACGCCGCCCGTCGTGGCCGCTGCCACCTCTTATGGCGCTGTCTACACCTTCAACTGGCTGCTGGCCACCGGCACCGCCATCCTGATTGCGGCGCTGATCACCATTGCCTTCACCCGCCTGTCGCCGTCCAAGGCAGTGGCGACCTTGGGTGAGACCTTCAAGGAACTGGCTGTGCCGATCTACTCCATCGGCATGGTGCTGGCCTTTGCCTTTGTCGCCAACTACTCGGGCCTGTCGGCCACCCTGGCGCTGGCCCTTGCGCACACCGGCCAGGCGTTTACCTTCTTCTCGCCGTTCCTGGGTTGGATTGGCGTGTTCCTGACAGGCTCGGACACCTCTGCCAATGCGCTGTTTGCCGCGCTGCAAGCCACCACCGCGCAGCAGCTGGGCCTGCCCCAGGTGCTGACCGTTGCTGCCAACACCACCGGCGGCGTCACCGGCAAGATGATCTCGCCCCAGTCCATCGCGATTGCCTGCGCTGCTGTGGGCCTGGCGGGGCGTGAGTCGGACCTGTTCCGCTTCACCGTCAAGCACAGCCTGGTCTTCGCCGTCATCATCGGTTTGATGACTACGCTGCAGGCCTACGTGTTTCCGTGGATGATTCCAGGTCATTGAGAGTCGCTAACCCAGCCCTTGATACGTCGTTGCCAAGCCTTGTCGTACTAAAGTACTGCCTGCGGCTTGGCGCCTCGTCTCAATCGCAAACCTACGGTTTGCTGGGCTGCTTTAGCGACTCTAGGCAACCAACACCTGAAAGCTCACCCCATGCGCCTCGCTGACCATGTCGTCGAAAAACTGCTTGCCCTGGTGCAGGCCCGCGGGCTGCAGCCGGGCCAGCGCCTGCCGGCCGAGCGGCAGCTGGCGCTGGAGCTGGGGGTGTCGCGCACGTCAGTGCGCGAAGCGCTGCAAAAGCTCATCAGCCAGGGGGTGCTGTCGGCCCGGCGCGGCGATGGCACCTATGTGCAGACGGTGCCATCGGCCGATTGGCTGCAGGAGGCCATGGGCCCGCTGGCCGGCCTGATCGAGTCGGACCCCAACTACCGCTATGACGTGCTGGAGACCCGCCATGCGCTGGAGAGCAGCACCGCCTGGCTGGCTGCGCAGCGCGCCACCGCGCAAGACAAGGAGCGCATCCAGCGCTGCTTTGACGTGATGATCGACCACCAGCAAAGCGGCCATGCCGAGCTGGCCGCGCGTGCCGATGCGCAGTTCCACCTGGCGATTGCCGAGGCCTCGCACAACCTGGTGCTGGTGCAGGTGATGCAAAGCCTGTTCACCGTCGTGCTGTCCACCGTGGAGCGCAACCGCCACGACATGTTCCGCCTGAGCGCCCCCGTCACCCTGCAGCAGCTCACCGTGCAGCACCAAAGCCTGATGCAGGCGATTTTGGAAGGCGACCCGCAGCGCGCCCGCGCCTGTATTGGCGAGCACCTGGAGCATGTGCGCCACACCATCCAGCAGATGGACGAAGAGCGCGCGCGACGCGAGCGCTCGATGCGCCTGCCCGCCGAGCTGATGCCCAGCCTGCCCGCTGCGCGATAGCCTGCGCTGCGCCAAACCACTGCCCGAGACAACAGCCGAGACAAACACCCAGCCCTGAGAGAGCCAGCATGATCATCTCTTCCGCATCCGACTACCGCGCCGCCGCGCAAAAGCGCCTGCCGCCGTTTCTGTTCCACTACATCGATGGCGGCGCCTATGCCGAGCAAACGCTCAAGCGCAATGTTGCCGACTATGCCGATGTGGCCCTGCGCCAGCGCGTGCTCAAGGACATGAGCCAGCTCGACACCAGCACCGAGCTGTTTGGCGAAAAGCTCTCCATCCCCGCCATCCTCGCGCCCGTCGGCCTGCTGGGCATGTTTGCGCGCCGGGGCGAGGTGCAGGCCTCGCGCGCTGCCGCCGCCCATGGCATTCCCTTCACCCTGTCCACCGTCTCCGTCTGCCCGATTGAAGAGGTGGCACCCGGCCTGGGCCGGCCGATGTGGTTCCAGCTCTATGTGCTCAAGGACCGGGGCTTTATGAAGAATGCGCTGGAGCGCGCGCAGGCCGCTGGCTGCTCCACCCTGGTGTTCACGGTCGACATGCCCGTGCCCGGCGCACGCTACCGCGATGCCCATTCAGGCATGAGCGGCCCCAACGCCGCGATGCGCCGCTACTGGCAGTCGGTCACCCACCCGGCCTGGTCCTGGGATGTGGGGCTGAACGGCCGCCCGCATGACCTGGGCAATATCTCCGCCTACCGGGGCAGCCCCACGGGCCTGGCCGACTACATCGGCTGGCTGGGCAGCAATTTTGATCCATCGATCTCCTGGAAGGACCTGGAATGGATCCGCGACTTCTGGAAGGGCCCGATGGTTATCAAGGGCATCCTCGATCCGGAAGATGCCAAGGATGCCGTGCGCTTTGGCGCCGATGGCATTGTGGTCAGCAACCATGGCGGCCGCCAGCTCGATGGCGTGCTGTCATCGGCCCGCGCGCTGCCGGCCATTGCCGATGCGGTCAAGGGCCAGATCAAGATCCTGGCGGACTCAGGCATCCGCAACGGCCTCGATATCGTGCGTGCCATCGCGCTGGGCGCCGATGCCACCTTGCTCGGCCGCGCCTTTATCTATGCGCTGGCCACTTCGGGCCAGGCCGGCGTCAAGCACCTGCTGGAGCTGATGGAAAAGGAAATGCGCGTTGCGATGACCCTGACCAGCGTGGCCAAGGTGGCCGATATCAACGGCGATCTGCTGGTACGCCCCTGAACCCCGTCACCGTCCAGACCCGATGACCGCCGCTACTGCCACCACCACCCCCGTCTCGCGCGATGCACTGCTCGCCCAGCTGCGTGCCGCCGTCGGCCCTGCCCATGTGCTGACCGGCGACCAGGCCACGCGCCGCTTTCGCAAAGGCCACCGCACCGGGGAAGGCCCGGTGCTGGCGGTGGTGCGCCCTGGCAGTTTGTGGGAGCAGTGGCAGGTGCTGGAGGCGGCCGTGGCCGCCGACCGCATCGTCATCATGCAGGCGGCCAACACCGGCTTGACAGGCGGATCGACGCCCGACGGCAGCGGCTATGACCGCGAGATCGTGCTGATCAACACCTTGCGCATCACCGGGGTGCAGGTGATTGCCGGCGGCGCCCAGGTCGTCTGCCTGCCCGGGGCGACGTTGGACAAGTTGGAGCAGGTGCTGGCGCCCCTGGGCCGCGAGCCGCATTCGGTCATCGGCTCGTCCTGCATCGGTGCCTCGGTGCTGGGCGGTATCTGCAACAACTCCGGCGGCGCCCTGGTGCGGCGCGGCCCGGCCTATACCGAGCTGGCGCTCTACGCCCAGGTGCAGGCCGATGGCCGGCTGGTGCTGGTCAACCACCTGGGCATTGCGCTGGGCGCCACGCCGCAAGAGATATTGACCCGGCTGCAAAGCGGCGACTACCGCGAGGCCGATATTGCCCATGATGCGCAGCGCGCCGCATCCGACCCGCGCTACGCCGCCGCCGTGCGCGATGTGGACCAGGACTCGCCCGCGCGCTTCAATGCCGATCCCTCGCGCCTGTTCGAGGCCTCGGGCTCGGCCGGCAAGCTCTGCCTGTTTGCGGTGCGGCTCGATACCTTTCCCAAGGTGCCCAGCACCGTCTTCTACATCGGCAGCAATGCGGCCGACGACCTGACCACCGTGCGCCGCCATCTGCTCACCGCCTTGCCGGAGCTGCCCATTGCTGGCGAGTACATCCACCGCACCGCCTACGACATCGGCGAGAAATACGGCAAGGACACCTTCTTGCTGATCGACCGCTTTGGCACGGCCCGCGTGCCGGCGGCCTTTGCGCTCAAAAGCCGGGTCGATGGCTTTTTTGAACGGCTGGGCCTGCGCGGCGTCAGCGACCGCATCATCCAGGCCTTGACCAACCTGCTGCCCAGCCACTTGCCGCCGCGCATGCGCCAGTGGCGCGAGCGCTATACGCACCACCTGCTGCTGCGCGTGTCCACCGACACGGCCGATGCCACGCGCGCGTTCCTTACGGAGCATTTCAGCGGCAGCGCCAGCGGCGGCTGGTTTGAGTGTGATGCGGACGAGGGCCGCAAGGCGTTTTTGCACCGCTTTGCGATTGCCGGTGCTGCCATTCGCTACCGCGAAGTGCACCGCGCCGAGGTGGAAGACATCGTGGCGCTCGATGTGGCGCTGCGCCGCAATGACCGCGACTGGGTGGAGCAGCTACCGCCCGACGTCGAGGCCGACATGGTGCACAAGCTCTACTACGGCCATTTCTTCTGCCATGTGTTTCACCAGGATTACATCGTCAAAAAAGGCGTCGATCCGCTGGCGATGGAGCACCGCATGTGGGCGCTGCTCGATGCGCGCCGGGCCGAGTACCCGGCAGAACATAATGTGGGCCACCTCTATGTGGCCAAGCCTGCGCTGGCTGATTTTTATCGGGAACTGGATCCCAGCAACAGCTTCAACCCCGGCATTGGCCACACGGCCCGGGGCAAGAACTGGGAGGCTTGCTGTGATCGGCGAACACGCTGGCCTCAGGGTTATGCGGACTAGGGCTTGAGCCCGTCCATCGTTGTGGCGTTGGCTGGCGGGTAGGCTGGCGGTATCGGAAGGTGCTGGAGGGCGCTGATAAGCGCACATTGCTGGGGTCGGCTTCGTGGGGTGCTGGCACCGCCGGGCACGCTCACAGCTCGTCGCAGAGCATGTCCCAGAAGGTCTGCACCAGCAGCGGCGTATCGGCACGCCGGCCATGCTTCATCAGGCAGATCTTTCTGGCCAGGTGCGGGCGGCTCACCGGCAGGTAGCACAGCTGCGGGTCCTGGTGCGCCTGCCGGCTCATGCTGGAAATCACGCCCACCTTCAGATCGCTGTGCACCACGGCATACAGCGACTCGATCGACGACAGGTTCTGCGGGCCGTTGATCTCCACCCCTTGCTCCTTGAGCGCCGAGGCCACCATATCGTAGGTATTGCCCCGGCGCAGCACCACCAGCGACTGGTCTTTCAGGTCCTTCCAGTACAGCTTGGGCAGGCGGGCGAGCGGGTGCCGCTGCGACACCACCACCATCATCTCGTCGGTCGTGATCAGGCGCGAATCGATGTGCAGCGGCGTGTCGAAGTGCAGGCCGATGGCGATGTCGGCATCTCCTTGCGTGATCGACTCGGCCAAGGTGTCGCTGTGCATGTCATCGAGCTCGAACTGCACCTGCGGGTGGCGCTGCTGAAAGCGCCCCATGCGCGGTGCGATCCACTGCGAGGCCGATGGAATGCAGTGCACGCGAATCAGCTGGCTTTGGCGCTGCAGGCGCTGGTGCATGTCTTCCATGCCCTGGTCAAAGGTGGCGATCATCCAGCTGACCTGGGCGCGTACCGATTCGCCGGCAGGCGTCAGCCGCACGCGCCGCATGCTGCGGTCAAACAACGTGGCCCCGAGGGTGATTTCCAGCTCGCGGATCGCGGACGAGAAAGCCGGTTGGCTCATGTCCAGCGCCTGTGCGGCCTGGGTAAAAGTAGGGTGCTCGGCAGCTTGCTTGAAACAGCTCAGCTGCCGCAGGGTGGGGATGGGTGCCGATCTCTGCGGCTGAAATACGTGCGTCATGATGAATTCATTTTTTCAAATGGCGTTAAATCATCCAATTGTAAATTCCTATGTTATGCAGTTTTTACTAAAAAGTAAGTAATTGAAGAGAATTCACCGTTCCTGTGAGGCCCGTAGCGCAATGCTGCAGCGCGAAACGGGTACTGACTTGTCGCCTGGAAAGCCTTTGTGGATGGGGTTTTCACCGGTTTACAACAGCTTAGGAGGCGCTGTTTCGGGTGCGGTTCCGCAGCGGCAAAGGGCGCAAGCACCCAAAGGCATAACATTTGTTAAATTAATTAACTATTATTCCTGATAGGTGTGATATATCATTCGTGCTGCTTTTTTGGGGCGGGGCCCGCGCCCCGCGCTGGCGGCCGGCAACCTGGTGCAGGTGCCTGGCAAAGAACGGGCGTTTGGCAAGTGGCGTGTGCACTCAAGCGATGCGCCCGGCGGCTAGGTTGCCGCCTCACCGGTGGGTGGCGCGCACCCGGAATGCCGGCGCCCCGGGCTCGCCGCTGCAGGCAATAGCGCGTCTGTGCAAACCGGTGCTGTCCGCACGGGCCGCCGCAGCGCGCGGGGCCTGCGTTGCCGCTTCCTTCCCTCCGCATGCCCATGGCTGCATCGCTCGCTGGCGATAAAGCGCAGGCCCGTCTGCCCGTCGAGGCGTCCGGTGCTGCAGCGGCGTTGGACACGACACTTTTTTCTATATGAGCTCTGTGATGAAATTTTCAGCAATTGATTGGAACCAGGCCCCCGCCAACGCGCGCTGGTGGGCGATGGACGGTGATGGCCATGCCTACTGGTACTGCACGCCGCAGATCGCGTCGGCGACGACGTTCTGGTTTGCAGCGCGCCACCCGGCGCCCAGCTTTGGCTATGCCCGCGACTTCCGGCTGTCGCTGCAGGAGCGCCCGGCCGCTGCAGACGATGCACCGGCGCTGGCAGCGGCAGCGCGCATGCTGCGCCGCTGAGCGGGCGCCTCGCGCCCCCACCGCGGCCCCACCGCCCCGGCAGGCACAGCAACGACAACGGCGCCCTCGGGCGCCGTGCTTGTGCCAGTTGCGGGCCAGCTGCCAAGGCCGCCCGCACTGCGCGTTCAGATGATGCCGAGGAACCAGGTCGCTGCCAGCAGCGACAGCGACACCCCCCAGACCCAGAAGAACGAGTAGCGGATATGCTGGCCCATCGACAGCTTGGCCAGGCCCAGCCCCATCCACAGCGCCGGTGAGAACGGCGAGACAAACGTGCCCACAATGCTGCCGATGACCATTGCGTAGGCGGCAGAGGTTGGTGGCACGCCAGCCTGCGAGGTGATCTGCTCGACCACCGGGAACAGCGCAAAGTAATAGGCATCGGTGCTCAGCACCAGCTCCAGCGGAATGCCGATGGCGCCAATGACCAGATGCACATAGGGCAGCAGCACCTCGGGCAGCACATGGACCAGTGCCAGCGCAATGCTGTTGAGCATGCCTGACTCCTTGAGGATGCCCAGGAAGGTGCCCGCTGCCAGGATGATGCTGGCCATCATGATCGCGCCACCCGCATGGGCATTGATGCGCTCGATCTGCACCTTGGGCTGGGGGTAGTTGATCACCAGTGCCACGCACAGCGCAATCATGAAGGTATAGCCCGGCGGGAACACGCCCATCACCAGCACCGCCAGGGTCAGCAGAAACACCAGCGCGTTGACCCAGCGCAGCCGGGGGCGCAGCAGCAGCTTGCGCGCGTCGTCGGCCGTTCGGGCCGCTGCTTCCTGTATCGCCAGCTCGGTGGCCGCATGCGGCTGCAGCGCTGCAGCCAAATCGGCCAGCGGCGCAGGGGCCACCGCTGCCGCCGGGGCGGCTGCCGCTGCTGCGGGCTGTGTAGGTGCCGGCTGTGCGGGAGCCTGCGCATCCAGCGGTGTGGCCGCCGTTGTCTGCGCGTCCGCGTTCATCGCTGCATCGGCCGCGCCATCACCCGCTTGCACTGCCTGCGCTGCGCGGCGCGCCTGCAGGCGAATGCGGCGCTGCTCACGCAGACCCAGGAACACCGCCAATGCCAGCAGCATCGCCAGGCCCATGGCCTGCACCACGATCAGATCGCGCCACAGCACCACGGCATCCATCTCCAGCACCGTCGCCACACGGCCCAACGGGCCGCCCCAGGGCAGCATGTTGACGACACCGGCACTCGCGGCCAGCAGCAGGAACAGCAGGTAAGGGCTCATCTTGAGCCGCTGGTACAGCGGCAGCAGCGGCGGCACCACCAGCAAAAAGGTTGATGCGCCAGCCCCGTCGAGCTGGGCAATCGCCGAGATCAGCACCGTGCCGACGGCCACCGCAATCACATTGCCGCGCGTGATGCGCACCATCGCGCGGATCAGCGGGTCGAACAGGCCCACATCGTTCATCACGCCAAAAAACAGAATGGCGAAGATGAACATCGTCACCACCTGCACCACCGAGCCGATGCCATGGCGGTAGAAGGCGTTGATCTCGGTGGTGCTGAAGCCGGCGACCAGCGCGCCGACCAGCGGAACCAGCACCATGCTGATGACGGGCGAGACTTTCTCGGTCAGCAGCAAGGCGACGATGACAACAATAATGGCTAAACCAATCAACGTGAGCATAGGTACTTGTTTCTTATAGTGCGTGGGGGGAAGTGGCCGCTACCTGTCAACGGGTGCGGCCGGCGGGCGCGAAGGCCACACACGCAGGGGACGGGGGCACTGGGGCCTCCCGTCTTGTCTCCTCGGCAAACCAGTGCCCGGGTGGGCGGGTTGGCCGGGCCGTGTGGGCAGTTCCTACCGGCTGGGCGGCCGGGGTGTGGCGTTGATCTTGCAAAGGCCTTTGTCCTGGACATAGCGGGCCGACCGCCTGCGGGCGTGGCGCGCCCGCAGGCGCCTGCGCGTGTAGCCGGACCAGTCGGCCCAAAGCTTCCACAGCAGCGCCATGAAAGAGGGCAGCAGCACCTCCATCCATAGCCAGCTATTAACTGGTGGAATGTCATAGATTTTCAGCATCAGTACGACGACAGCAATGATCAGCAGGTACATGGCAGCGGTGCGGGAGGGCGTGCACTGCAGGCCGGCTTGCCGCGCTGGGGAGCATGGTGGCAAGGCGCAGCGGCGCTGCAGTGCGGGCAGGCGGCGTGGGCTCAGACCACGAGGGGCACGCCTGCCCATGGTGATGGGGGGAGCCGGAGCGCCGTGCGGGAAGGCATCTGCCCATCCCCGCGCGGCAAGCGGCACGAAGCATGCCTACGGTGCAGCGCGCTACAGCGTGCGCTGCCGCCAGGCATGACTGCGCAAATTATAGCTATGTACTAATAAAACAATTAAACCAATCATTAACGTCTATTCAATGCGTTGGTTCCACCCCAACCGGTGGCCGGCCTGGGTGGCCGCGTTCTGCCGCCGCCACCCCTTTTTCAGCTGTTTTGGCGCCGTGGCGGCATGGCCCGGTGACCGTGCGGGCACGCCTTTTGCCCTCGCCGCAGCGCGGTGCGGCTCCATGCAGCGCACTGCCGTTATCCCCGCCGCCATAGGCCGGGTAGCAGCGGTATGAGCGGGCTGCCATGGCGCAGCGATTCAGCCCTTTAACCGCTGAAAATGCCCTCCATTGCCCGACCAGACTGCAGGGTTTGGTTTTCAGAAATTAACAAACAGAAGTATGTGAATAAGCACATTCATTTAACGATTAATGAATCAGAAATGATTGCCGTTCCATCATAAATTAGCAGCGAGAGGAAAATCGTATCCCCTTGCTAATACAGGAAATTTTCGGAGCAGGCCGGGAAGTTACTTTTTGATTCATTCCGCTGAAATCGCCGTGGTTCGATGCGTACATAAACTATTCGTTACAAAATACGCATAAATGCTATACCCATTGATTTTCAGTCAATCTTCAACCCAGGTAGCGCCGTTCAAAAACCGCTTTCTGCGCCATAAGCGCTAGCACTCCAGCGAATACTGGCGGGCAGATTCGGATGTTTCAAGGGGGGTGGGAGCGCCCACCACGATGGGCCTCGCGACGCCTGGGTAAACCCTGGTTTGGCACACGTCTCCCGCACAAATGTCAATTTTTCTAAACCAGTGTAGAAAAGGTGGTTTTTACGCCGTTTGTTGTGACAGATGCTACTTTCATCGCAGCAGCCATTAGAATTCTTAAATATTAATATTTTCAATGAATGGAGTTGTGATGATAAAAAATCGCATCAATCTGCTGTGGCCGGGGGCGCATGCGCACCCGCTCCGCAGCGCCGCCAGGGAGGGGGCGCCGCTACGGGGCGCACTGGGTAAAACACTGCTGGCCTTGGCCGGCTTTTGCGCTTTGGCCGCCCCGGCCCATGCCGCCATCAGCATCACCAGCGTGGTCGTCAGCGCCGATGGCACGGGCCCCTTTGATGCCGACAACAACCCCGGCAATGACAGTGGCCCGCTGAACGGCGTTGTGCGTACGCAAGACACCGTTCTGTACACCATCAACTACAACGCGTCGAACACCGATAGCAGCACGATTACCGCGACCTTGCCGGCTGGCATGCGCTGGGATCCAACCGCTACTGCGGCTACCGTGTGTAATGGCACCGGCGGTGGTACGTTGAATGCGGACCGTACCGTGCTGACCTGTAACCGCAAGCCGGACAGTGCTGGTGTGGAATCGTTCCAGTTGCTGAGCTGGGTCGGTGCGGTAGGCAATGGCGCTGCGGTGACGATGACGGCCGCATCGGGTGGTTCGTCGGCGACTTCGGGGCCGGTGACGGTGTCGGCTACGCCGAAGACGGATACTCGCAACCGAGTTGAAGTCGCCAACATCGTACGGGTGGAGAGCGCTCCCGGCTCAGGCGTATGGATGCGTCGGATGCCGTTCGTTATCAGCTTCGGGGCAGTTCTACCAGCAAGCGGTAACTTTAAAGGCTATGAGGCTTTGCAAAGTCCAATTTCTCTGACTATAAAGGTCCAGCCAGGCGCGGTAGTCTCAACCTGTCCAAACGGTGCGACGTGTAGCCAGCCGGGCGGTCCGGGTACGGACGTAACATTGCAGTTGAACAATCGCATCACCCATTATTTGGATGCGGCGCCCGCAGGCGGCTTTGAGTCGGCATGGCGGCAAACCGTAGCTGTAGACGTACGAATTGACGTACCTGAAGACCCCAACTTCCCAGCTGGAGTGGTAAGTCCTCTAACGACGCAGTTGACGAATTTCGCGCCACTGGGTTTATCAGGCCAACCTAATGTGGTGCCAGCGCCGGGTTACGAGCCCGGCTTCGTTTGCCCAACCACCAATGTGAATAATGCACAAACCTGTTTCCGTACGCCCATTGATCGCGTTCAAACGGAGCAACTGACTATCAGTGGAGGTACTGCCTACGATGGCAGTAACTTTATCTACAACGATGGTCATGGTTTTACAGAAGGCCGTGAAAAGGTATTTCCTGGCCAAACCTTCTTTGCGTTGATGGGCGTAGCTAACCGGAGCGTATCCGAACAGGCCTCGACTGATGTGCAGTCTTGCGTGGCCTGGGATCCTGCGTTGCTGGAGTTGCGCGCAGCAGCAAGTCTGAAGTTCAGCAACGTCACGCTGTTTTATCAGCCTGCCAACTTGGCACAGCCGGATGTCGCACCTGCTGATATGGTTCTGGAATATTCGGCCCAGCCTTATGCAGATAACGCTGCGCGTCGTGCCGCTAACTGTGGCGTGGCCGGTGATGGCAATGCGCTGTGGACCAGCAATTACGCATCCTTGCCGCCCAATACGATCACCAGTGTGCGTTACGCCTACCGGCCAGATCTGCAGCCTGGCCAGACAGTGGGTTTGGTCTTGCCTCTGCTGCGCAGTACCAGCCCAGCATCTTTGGCGCTGGCTGA
Source organism: Comamonas sp. B21-038 (assembly GCF_022387135.1). GTDB lineage: Bacteria > Pseudomonadota > Gammaproteobacteria > Burkholderiales > Burkholderiaceae_C > Comamonas > Comamonas sediminis. The sequence continues at coordinate 4,254,418 of NZ_CP092462.1, read as the reverse complement.
TGACGCACCGCTGCCCTGGTTCCGTCAATACTTTACTGCAGCAAGTGGACGCGTGTACGCCACCTATCCTGGCAACGGCAGCGCTGGGGGCGGTAACACGGGCGGCGGCTATGTGCAAGCCGCATCGGCGCTGGTGCGCCATAGCATTGAAATGCCTCCCAGTGTCGCGCCGGGCGCTATCTTCCCTGTCTCGGTGGTCCCACGCACGATTGGTGCTGCTGCGGCAGGAATCAATGCTGTTTCGCGCAATGTGGAGTATGTGATTGACTTCCCGAACACCTATATCCAGCCGGTTGCCAGCTCGATTGCTGCAGGTCTGCCACCTGGTGCAACCCATACACTGACCCCGGCTGATTTGGGTTTGGATGGCCTGCCTGGTACAGCGGATGATGGTGCACCTGCCAAGCTGGTGGTGCGCCTGGGTGACTTGCCTGCCCCTGGCGGTGCCGTAGGCCCCGCCCCGCACCAAGGCCATGTAACCACCTATCCGCCCATTACCTTCCAAGCCCAGGCAGCCTTTATCTCGCCGGTCGGCGCCTATCCGTTGAGCAGCTTGATCTCGGCGACCAATGACCTGAGCTTTGCGGATTGGACTGGCGTAGGGAATATCACACCAGTGGCGTTGACGCAAGACCGCCGCGAAGTGGCCAGCACCACAGTCTCCGGCGTAGCCGGCTTCCAGATGAGCAAATCGCTGGTCGCAGGCGGTACGGTCGATAACACCGACCCGGCCAACCCGGTGACCCGCATTACTGCCGGCCAGCCCTTTACCTATGCGATCTCCTTTGGCAATGCGACGAGCCTGACCAAGGGCCAGCTGCGCATGGTCGATGTACTGCCGTTTGACGGTGACCTGCGTGGGACTACCGGCCTGGGCGCGCTGCAAATGCTGAGCGTGGACGCGGCCATGGCGGACGTGAGCCAAGGCACGATTGCTGTGGAGTACACAACGGACTCGGCAGCCAACGTGCAAGCAGCAGTGCGCACGGTGGGTAACGAAGACGCTGCCACCGGAGTGAACTGGCAGCCCTACACGGCGGGCGCAGCGTTCCCCGCGGGTGTAACGGCCTTGCGCTTTACCACCAGCTCGGTGCTGAACCCCGGCTATAGCGGTATTGCGAATCTGCAGATGCGCACGGTGTCGCCACTGTCGCCGACGACCCAGCTGTTCAACGATGTGTTTGGCCGCGAGCAGACCCCCGGCGGCCTGGTGCTGACGGCCAGCGGCTCGGTGCAGCTGAGCGGCCAGGCAGCGGCCAGCCTGACGGGTAGCGTGTTCCTCGATGCGAACATGAACAACACGCCGGATGCCGGTGAAGCCGGTATTGCCGGTGTGACTGCTACCCTGACCTGCGATGCAGGCCCCGCTTGCGTGGCCGGTGAGACCCATACCGCGGTGACCAACGCCTCGGGCGTCTACAGCTTTGCGCCTGGCGCTACGGTTGATGGCCAAGCCAACTTCCCCGGCCTGGCCAGCGGATCGTGGACCCTGAGCATTACCCCGGCTGCGACGTTGCGCAATGTGGGCTCGACGGCCGGCACGGTCAACGGCGCCGCATCGGGCACGCCCGTGGGTCGCAGCATCAGCGGCATTGTGGTGGCCACCGGCGCTACCGCTGTGGACTACCGCTTTGCCGAGCATGAAGTGGGTGCGCTGACGATCAACAAGGCGCTGGTCGTGCCACCTGGCACCGGTCCGTTTGACTTTGGCTTTACCGCCACCTGCGACCTGCCAACGGCGGGCTTCACCTACCCTGCCACCCTGGTGGGCTACCCCGGCGCCACCTCGGTCGCGATTGAAGGCCTGCCTGCTGGCGCCACCTGCACGGTGACCGAAGACACGCTGCCTGCGGCCCCGGCCTTGTACGAATGGGCAGCGCCGACGACCCCGGCTGCGGTGGTGATTCCTGCCAGCAGCAATGCGGCCGTGACGGTGACCAACGCGCTGAACCCGCTGCTGGGCGGCATCACGATCACCAAGGATCTGGCCTTGCCTGGTGATGCTCCTGGTCCGTTCACGTTCACCTATACCGCTACTTGCGACCTGCCCACGGCCGGCTCGGTGTTCCCTGCGAGCCTGACCTACCCGACCGCAACGTCGACCACGATTGCCGGTGTGCCTGCCGGTGCACAGTGCGTGGTGGCTGAAGGCCCCCTGCCTGCAGCCCCTGCGAACTACACCTGGGGCCCAGCGGCTGCCAATGTGCCAGTGACGGTGCCTTTGAACGCAACGGCCCCGGTGACGATGGCCAGCACCCTGGTGCGTGTGCTTGCCGGTATTGAAGTGACCAAGACGCTGGCCCTGCCAGACGGTGTGACCGGCCCCTTCAGCTTTGGCTTTACCGCTACCTGCAACCTGCCTACGCCCGGCTCGGTCTTCAGCGCGACGTTGGCCAACTACCCGGCCAACACGCGGGTGACGATCCCCGGTATCCCATCGGGTGCCAGCTGCGCGGTGGCGGAAAACGCTCCGCTGCCTGCGGCGCCGAATGGCTACCAGTGGGGCGCCCCTAGCGTGCCTGCGCCGGTGACGGTGCCTGCCAGCGGTGTGGCGTCGGTCGGTGTGACGAATACGCTGGTTCAGCAGTTCGGCACGATCACCATCAACAAGACGTTGACCCTGCCCCAAGGCGTGACCGGTCCGTTCAACTTCAGCTACACGGCCACCTGCGATCTGCCGACCGCTGGCACCGTGTTCCCTGCCAGCTTGAGCTACCCGGGCGCGACCTCGACCACGATCGCCAACGTGCCTGCCGGTGCGCAGTGCGTGGTGGCCGAAGGCCCAGCGCCCACGGCCCCCACCAACTTCACCTGGGGCCCTGCGCCTGCCAATGCGACGGTGACCGTGGTGGCCAACAGCGATGTGGCGACGACGATGGCCAGCACCCTGGTGCGCGGACAAGCCGGCATTGAAGTGACCAAGACCCTGGCGCTGCCCAGCGGTGTGACGGGCCCCTTCAACTTTGGCTTTACCGCCACCTGTGACCTGCCCGCTGCCGGTACCACCTACACCGCGACCTTGGCCAACTACCCGGCCAACACCAAGGTGACCATTGCCAACGTGCCCGCCGGCGCCAACTGCTCGGTGGTCGAAGACCAGCCGCTGCCGGCCGCCCCGGCCAACTACAGCTGGGCTGCCCCTTCGGTGCCCGCCCCTGTGGTGGTGCCTGCCACCGGTGCCGTGGCGGTGAGCGTGACCAATGCGCTGACCGGCAAGCAAGGCAACATCCAGGTGAATGCCACCACGACCTTGCCTGACGGGGTGGCCGGTCCGTTCAGCTTTGTGCTGACTGCCACCTGCGACCTGCCCACCGCTGGCACGACCCACAGCGTGACCCTGACCGCGCCGCCTGCGGCGTCGGCCATGATCACCGGTGTGCAAGCCGGTGCCCAGTGCACGATCACCGAGACGCTGCCTGACGCACCTGCCGGCTACCGCTGGGCGGACCCTGCGTTCGACCAGACCACGGTGACGGTGGAGGCGGATTCGGATATGCCGGTGGCGCTGACGAACGAGCTGACCAAGGTGCAAGCGGCTAATCCCGTGCCTGTGCCTGTGGACAGCCGTGTGGCATTGATGTTGCTGGCGATGCTGATGATGGCAGCTGCTGGCGTGCATATGCGCAAGCGTTAAATCCGCTGGGCAGCAGCGCGGGCCACTCCGCGTTGCTGTCTGGTTGATGTGAGTGAGGACCGGGGCTTTGGCCCCGGTTTTTTGTTTTTAAGGCTGTGCCTTTGCATATGCCTGCGGCGTTGCTGAGTTTTGTTGGATGGCCGTTGTGCTTATTGTTTGGTTTTGTTTACTACTGCGTAGGGCAGCTGGCCGGGATGTGCGCCCGGCGGCGCAGTCACTTTCATTTGGCGCCAAATGAAAGTAACCAAAGCAAAGGCGCCCCTGCTGCTTGCGACCCTTCGCGTTGCGAAGGGCAACCTGTGCCGTGGCGTTTGCGGGGTGTGCCGCGAAACTCTCTACGCGCCGTAGGCGCTCCGTTCGGACAGACGCGGCAAGCTAGTTGACGAAGCGCTGGCACTCTGCGGTGCCAGCGCCACCCCGCAAACGCCACGCCCCAGGCGCATGCAAAAGGGGGGATTCGGGATAGCTTCTTTGGGTGTTTTGGGGCTAGGGCTTTGAGAGTCTGGTTGGCTGGCCGTTGTGCTTGTTTATTGGTTTTGTTTACTACTGCGTAGGGCAGCTGGCCGGGATGTGCGCCCGGCGGCGCAGTCACTTTCATTTGGCGCCAAATGAAAGTAACCAAAGCTAAGGCGCCCCTGCTGCTTGCGACCCTTCGCAACGCGAAGGGTCGCAAGCAGCAGGGCGACCTTCTTTTGGATACTTTTCTTCGGCCGGCGATCCGGGGTCGCCAAGAAAAGTATCTCGCCCGCCGGGCGAAATCCGGCCAACAAAACCAAGCCGCGCCGCAGGCACATGCAAAAGCATAAACATAAACATGAACATGAACATGAACATGAACATGAACATGAACATGAACATGAACATGAACATGAACATGAACATGAACAGCCAGCTGTAGCTGCCATACATGGCAATGCGTATCCCCATCCACCGGAGCGAAACCAGGCCAGCATAACTAGGCACCGCCGCAAGCCTAAGCAAAAGCAGGCAGCTGCCTTAAAAATCCGCACCGCAGGTCAGCTTCATTTTCCGACCATCCCACTCAGACAGTATTGAAAAGTTAACAGCTTGATAGCCCCTGAATAACAGGGTTCTTTAAATCTATCGACATCCCCCATCAAACGCGCTGATGGAGCACCGTCTAAGTTGTATCTTCGTCAAGCCCAAGAGGTTTGGATACAAATAAGCCATAGCGCATACGTTTAAGCGCGCTGCATGTTGCATGAAGTAGCAGCGCGCCATGTTGTTTATTTCCGCGAAATGCGGTCACCCAATCTTGTGTGTGGCGTATACCCATCATCGCTGGGCAAAGCCAATAAACACGCGGGTTTGTCAGCAGGGGTGTTGTCTGCAGAGCGTCCGGATCGACCTCGAATTGGACGTGAGGCAGCAACATTCGTATGGGATAAACCACAGCGTCGTCAGATTTCTGAAACATCAGCTTTTTGTTGATGCAGATGCAGGAAAAACAGAAAAAAAGCTGGTTTGGACATGGTCACCATTAGACTTCCTAAGTATTGATGTTATCAATCAATGGAGTTGAAGTGATTAGAAATATCTTATTTTCTCGGAATGCCAGTGGCGCCCCTTACTTGGGGCAAGCTCGCCCACTCGGCGCGCGCAGCAGCCCCGTTGGCAGGGCAAAGCGCAAGCCGGTCATGTTGGCACTGGCCAGCCTGTGTGCAATGGCGGCGTTGGCGGCACCGGCCCATGCGGCCATCACCATCACCAGTGCGGTCGTTGCGGCAGATGGCAGTGGCCCGTTTGATGCAGACAATGCACCGGGCCATGACAGCGGCACCAACAACGGCGTGGTGCGTACGCAAGACACCGTTCTGTACACCATCAACTACAACGCGTCGAACACCAGCAGCGGCACCATCACCGCGACCTTGCCCGCCGGCATGCGCTGGGATCCCACTGCCACAGCGGCCAGCGTTTGTAATGGCCCGGCCGGCGGTAGCTTGAACGATGCCAGAACCGTGTTGACCTGCGATCGCCAGCCCAGCACGCCTGGGGTGGAGTCGTTCCAGGTGCTGAGCTGGGTGGGCAATGTGGCACATGGCGCTACGGTGGCGATGACCGCTGCAGCGGGCACGTCGTCTGTCACTTCGGCACCGGTGACGGTGTCTGCCACGCCCAAGACCGACACCCGCGTGCGGGTGGAAGTGCCCAACATGACACGGGTGCAAAACCCTGCGGGTTCGGGCGTGTGGATGCGGAGCATGCCGGTGGCTATCAGCCTGGGTGCTGTAAAGCCTGCTTCAGGCAATTACAAGGGATTCGAGGCCTTGCAAAGCCCGGTGTCTGCCACCATCCAGGTGCAGCCCGGTGCAGTGGTGCTGGACTGCCCGAGCGGAGTCACTTGCAGCCAGTCGGCGCCAGGTGCTGATATCACGGTGCTGTTCAACAATCCGACGACCCATTTCCTGGACCCGGCGACCTCGCCTGGCTTTGGCGACACCTGGATGGAAACTGCACAGTTTGTGGTGCAGATCGGGGTGCCCGAGGACCCGAATTTTCCAGCTGGCCAGACCAGCCGGATCACGGCGCAGCTGACGAATTTCGCGCCGCAGGGTTTGTCGGGTCAGGCCAATGCAGCGCCCGCACCCGGGCACCAGCCTGGGTTCAGCTGTGCACCGGATGTGAACCTGAATGTCACGCAAAGCTGCTTTAACACCGTCATCGACCGCTCCCAGCCGCTGTTGCTGGAGGCCAATGGGGGCGCGGTGCATGACGGCAGCGGCTACATATACGGCGATGCCCACGGATACACCATCGGTGCCGAAAAAGTGCTGCCTGGCCAGAACTTTATGGCCACGGTCGGTCTGGTGAACCAGAGCAGTTCTGAGCTGGCAGCCACCGAGGCGCAATCTTGTGTTGCCTGGGACCCCGCCTTGCTCGAGTTACGCGCAGCATCCAGCCTCAAACTGTCCAACTCGCCGTACTTTATCTTCCCCCCCATGGTGGATTTGCCGAATGTAGCCCCAGCGGACCTGGTGCTGGAGTATTCGGCTCAGCCTTATGCCAATAACGATGCGCGCAAGGCCGCTAACTGTGGCGAGGCAGGTGATGGAAACCCGCTGTGGACCAGCAACTATGCATCGCTGCCGGCCAATACGATCACTAGCGTACGCTACGCCTACCGCCCAGAGCTGCAGCCGGGCGAAACGGTTGGTTTGGTGATGCCTTTCCAGCGCAGCACCGGTGCTGCCTCTTTGGCCCTGCCCGATGATGCACCGTTGGCCTGGTTTACCCAGTACTACAGCGAGGCCACCGGGCGCGTCTACTCTCGGTATGCTGGCGATGGATCGACTTCCGGTGGAGACGGGGGCGGGTTTGTGCAGGCCGCCTCGGCGCTTGCCCGCCACAGCATCAGCATGCCCAACAGCGTGGCTCCGGGCGAGATATTTCCAGTCAGCGTGACACCGCGCACGATTGGCGCTGTTGGTGCAGGGGTGGATGGCGTGTCTCGTAACGTCGAGATCACCATTGATTTCCCCAACACCTATATACAGCCTATTGCCAGTTCTATTGCTGCGGCATTGCCACCGGGCGCTACCCATACGCTGACCGAAGCGAACTTGGGCCAAGATGGCCTGCCAGGCACGGGTGATGCGGGTGAGGCACCTGCCAAGCTGGTGCTGCGCCTGGGTGATCTGGCAGCCCCAGGCGGTGCCCAGGGCCCAGGCCTGCACCAAGGCCATGTCACGGAGTATCCGCCCATCACTTTCCAAGCGCAGGCGGCCTATATCTCCCCAGTGGGCTCATACCCGCTGGTGGGACGTGTGGCCGCTACCAACGATCTGAGCGTGGCCGATTACACCGATGTGGACAACATTTCGCCAGAGACTATGCAGCAAGACCGCACCGAGCGCGTCAGCACCACGGTGTCGGGGGTGGGCGGCTTCCAGATGAGCAAGTCGCTGGTCAGCGGTGGCACGGTGGATAACACCGACCCGGCCAATCCTGTCACGCGCATCACCGCGGGTGAGCCCTTTACCTATGCGATCGCGTTTGGCAATGCCACCAGCTTGACCAAGGGCAGGTTGCGCATGGTCGATGTGCTGCCCTTTGACGGCGACAGCCGTGGCACCGCGGCGCTGGGCCCGTTGCAGATGCTGAGCGCCGAGGCAGCAATGGCCAGTGCCAGCCAAGGCGCGATCGACATCGAGTACACGCTGACAGGCGCCGCTGCGGTGCAAGCTGCCGTGCAAACGCCAGGCAATGAAGATGCATCGACCGGTGTGGACTGGACTGCGTATACGCCAGGTGCGGCTTTCCCTGTCGGCGTGACTGCGCTGCGCTTGACCACCACCCTGGGTTTGCAACCGGGCTTCAGCGGTATTGCGAATCTGGAGATGCGCAGCACCACGGCACTGACGCCGGCAACCCAGCTGTTCAACGACGTGTTCGGCCGCGAGCTGAGCCCGGGCGGTCTGGTGCTGACGGCCAGCGGAAGGGTGGAGCTGAGCGGACAGGCCGCAGCGAGCCTGACGGGCCAAGTGTTCAACGACCTGAACATGAATGCCAGCCGCGATGCGGGTGAACCTGGTGTGGCGGGTGTGACTGCGACGGTGACCTGTGAAGCAGGCCCTGCCTGTACCGCTGGTGCCTCGCACACGGCGGTGACCGATGCGGATGGTGTCTACCGCTTTGCGCCGGGCGCGACGGTGGACGGACAGCCGAACTTCCCGGGTCTGGCCAGCGGCTCCTGGACCTTGAGCATCGCGCCTGAGGCGAGCTGGACCCATCGCAGCTCGACAGCCGGTACCGTCAATGGTGTTGCGTCGGGTGATGCGGTAGGCCGCTCGATCACCGGCATCGTTGTGCCCACCGGTGCAACCGCAGTGGACTATGTGTTCAGCGAATCCCAAATGGGTAGCCTGACCATCAACAAGGCACTGGCCTTGCCCGATGGCGTGACCGGTCCTTTTGACTTTGCGTTCACCGCAACCTGCGATCTGCCAACGGCCGGTTTCACCTACGCCGCTACGCTGGCAGGCTACCCGGCCAACACGGCGGTGACGATGGACAACCTGCCCGCTGGCGCCAACTGCCTGGTGACGGAAGACCAGCCCCTGCCTGCAGCACCGGACACCTACCAGTGGGCGGCCCCTACGGCACCGGATGCTGTGGTGATCGCCGGCGGCAGCAATGTGGCGGTGACGGTGACCAATGTGCTCGCGCCCTTTGGGCAGCTGGGCAACATTGTGCTGAACGCCACCACGAACTTGCCCGAGGGCATCACTGGCCCGTTCAGCTTTGTGCTGACTGCCACCTGTGACCTGCCAGAAGCTGGCACCAAGCACAGCGTGACGCTGGACTACCCCAGCAGCTCGTCGGCCATGATCAGTGGCGTGCAGGCCGGTGCGCAATGTGCGCTGTCGGCAGGTCTGCCCGATGCGCCATCGGGGTACCGCTGGGCAGATCCTGCCTTTGACCAGGCCATGGTGACGGTGGAGGCGGATGCCGATATGCCTGTGGCGGTGACGAATAGCCTTGCGCGCATGGAAGTGGGTAGCGCTGAGCGGGTGCCTGTGGATAGCCGGGTTGCTTTGCTGTTGTTGGCGATGGCGATGGCAGCTGCTGCTAGTTTGCATATGCGCAAGCGTTAAATCCGCTGGGCAGGAGCGCGGGCTACTCCAAGCTGCTGTCTGGTCGATGTGAGTGAGGACCGGGGCTTTGGCTCCGGTTTTTTGTTTTTAAGGCTGTGCCTTTGCATATGCCTGCGGCGTTGCTGAGTCTGGTTGGCTGGCCGTTGTGCTTGTTTATTGGTTTTGTTTACTACAACGTAGGGCGGCTGGCCGGGATGTGCGCCCGGCGGCGCAGTCACTTTCATTTGGCGCCAAATGAAAGTAACCAAAGCAAAGGCGCCCCTGCTGCTTGCGGCCCTTCGCGTTGCGAAGGGCAACCTGTGCCGTGGCGTTTGCGGGGTGTGCCGCGAAACTCTCTACGCGCCGTAGGCGCTCCGTTCGGACAGACGCGGCAAGCTAGTGGACGATGCACTGGCACTCTGCGGTGCCAGCGCCACCCCGTAAACGCCACGCCCCAGGCGCATGCAAAAGGGGGATTCGGGATAGCTTCTTTGGGTGGTGGAGGACTTGGTTCTTTGCAGTTAAGTGTGGCTTCTGGTTTGCTTTCCGCTGCGCATATTTATAGGCGCTGTTTACTACTGGCGTAGGGCGGCTGGCCGGGATGTGCGCCCGGCGGCGCAGTTACTTTCATTTGGCGCCAAATGAAAGTAACCAAAGAAAAGGCGCCCCTGCTGCCTGCGACCCTTCGCGTTGCGAAGGGCAACCTGTGCCGTGGCGTTTGCGGGGTGTGCCGCGAAACTCTCTACGCGCCGTAGGCGCTCCGTTCGGACAGACGCGGCAAGCTAGTTGACGAAGCGCTGGCACTCTGCGGTGCCAGCGCCACCCCACAAACACCACGCCCCAGGCGCATGCAAAAGGGGAATGCGAACACCCCAACAGCCAATACCAATAGGCCATCGCTGCGCTCGGCCCCCCAAACAGGCCGAGCGCAGCGATGGCCTGCGTCTGCGAATCTCCCCTTCTGAATGCGCCGAGGAGCACAGGGTATGGGCTGGGCAGTTGCACCGAAGAGTGCAACTGCTTCGTGAACTGACTCACCGCGTCTGTTTGAACGGAGCGCCTCTGGCGCGTAGTGAGTTTCGCGGTGCAGCCCATACCCGAGCACCACAGGTTGCCCGCAGCGAAGCGAAGGGACGCAGTCAGCAGGGCGACCTTCTTTTGGGTACTTTTCTTGGTCGCCAAGAAAAGTACCTCGCCCGCCGGGCGAAATCCGGCCAGCAAAACCAAGCCGCGCCGCAGGCACATGCAAAAGCATGAACATGAACATGAACATGAACATGAACATGAACATGAACATGAACATGAAGAGCCCCGCGCCAAAGCAACGAGGCATGAGGGCACAGTACCCCGTTAGCTGATCAAACCAGCTTGCGGCGCGCCACGCCCAGCAGCAGCAAACCCAAACCCGCCAACACCAGCGGATGGCCCACAGGCACCGCCTTGGGCACAACCACCACCGGCGCATCCACCTGCAACGTCACATTCGCGGTATCGCACTGCGTCGCCTGCACTGTGCTGCAGATCTGGTAGCCCAAGGTGTACGCGCCAGCCGCCGCTGTAGGGCCGACTAGCACATTGCCATCCGGCGACACGGTGATACCGGCAGGCCAGGTGCCCACTGCCGTCAGCGTGACGCTGCCCGGGGTGGCCGCTACGCCGTCCACCGTGTCATTGGTCAGCACGTTGACCGCCGTGACGGTGCCCGTCGCGGGGCGGGTCAGCGCAGGGGCTGCGTCGTCGGTGGCATCGACACCGATCAGCTGCACACCGCCAATGCCCTTGAACGCAAAGATGAAGGTGTTGGGCGTGCCATCGGTATTGGGGGTGCCCGGGGGGTTTTCACTGGGCTTGCCCAGCGAATAGGCCTCGGCGCCAAAGGTGGCCAGCGCGGCCAGCGCATCGGCCTGGTTGCCGGCGACACCGTAGCCGATGGTGAACTCGACCTTGGCACCGGGCGCAATGGTGCCGAAGTTGAAGCGGAAGTGCGCGCCATGGTCGGTCGGGCCGCTGTCGTCGACGTCCTGGTTCACAAACAGAATGCCGGGGTCGTCTTCCAGCGGATCGGCGGTGTGGAAGCCGTTGTCGCTGGAGAACACCAGCGCCGTGCTGCTGCCGCGCTGGATGGTGGTGTATTCGTTGAACTGGGTGGGGAACACATCCCAGTCCATCGCGCGGCCATAGAGCGCCTCGACCGGTGCGGACGAGATGTTCTCGATCGTTACCTTGACTTCGTAGATGTTGTTGGTCGTCGACGGTGCAAAGGCATGGGTGACGCGGAAGGTGCCAAAGGCGTTGGCGACCGCCGTGGCCGTGGTGGCGGTCGAGGTGAAGGATTCCGAGGTAATGCCATTGATACCGACACTGGCCCCGGTGAAACCGGAGGTGCTGGTGACTGCATCGGCAATGCCCCAGGCCTCGCAGTAGCAGCCGGGTGTTAGACCATCAGCGCCATTGGCCAGGTAGGTAATGCCGGTCAAGGGAGAGATATCCTCCGGCATCAACGAGCCATCGGCCCGCACCCCAATCCGCAATGTTCCGTTCTCGATATTGGCCTGCGCCAACACCATGGCCGGCACACTGACCAGCACGCCCGCCAACCATTTTCCCCATGTCATACGCTCACCTTTTTAAGTATTTAAATTTATGATGAGCATTTCTATCATAGTTATATTGGATATCAAAATTACTATGAATGTTTGGTTTTGTTAGTAAGAGTGGATTGAAAACATGCACTTAGGCCCGATGGCACGCTGATTTTGCGGAAGCGTGCGCTCATTCACATTTGTCAAAGATTGTCAAAATCATGAACTCCGTCAATGCGCTGACTTATATCAAAACGGCGTTTTAGACGGTTGGCATACCTAGGGTTTACGCGTATTTGAGCCTCGACGATGGATGGCGGGGAGTTTGTATTGATTAGTGAACAGATCAATAAGCAAAACTCTCGGTATTCAGATTGCTCTGCTGCGAGGCCGGTATTGCAGGCCATATGCCTGTAAGGCGATTGAAGGATCCGGTCCTGCAAAAAACACAGCCCTAGTCATTGAGTATGTAATATTTGCTTACTTATTCGGCGGTATTTACTTCCAACCCAAACAGGGCTGGCTCGGACGGCGCTGCGCGTTTGGGGTGCCTTTTGCGGCGGAGCCAGCCATTGCTGGGCACAGGGCCCTCGCCGCGAAGGCTTGCGGCGATGGAGGTCAGGGTGGGGTGGGAGAGAGGGCCCTCAGGCTTGCTGGCGGGTAGCAGCCAGCACAATCTCGCGGATGCAGACGCCATCGGGCTGCGCATAAGCGTAGTGGATGGCGTTGGCCACATCCTGAGCCGACAGCACCTTGCTGCCCATGGAGGTCTTCCATTCCTCGTAGCCGGCCTTGATGCTGTCATCGGTGGTGTGGCCGAGCAGCTCGGTCTCGACCGCGCCGGGGGCGATGGTGGTCACGCGCACATTGTGGGCGGCGAGCTCTTCGCGCAGGTTCTCCGTCAGGCCATGCACGGCGAACTTGGTACCGACATAGGCGACATGGTTGGGAAAGGTCTTGCGGCCGGCCACCGAGCTCACATTGATGATGCTGCCGCGCTGGCGCTGCACCATGCCGGCGGCGACGGCATGCACGCCGTTCAAGACGCCTTTGACATTCACATCCAGCATGCGGTCCCACTGGTCCGGGTCCTGGCGCGTGATCTCGCCCAGCAGCATGACGCCGGCATTGTTGACGATGGCATCGGCCGGGCCAAAGCGGGCTTCGCCTTGCTGCACGGCGGCGGCCAGTGCGGCGCGGTCGGTCACGTCGACGGAGAGGGCCAGGGTGTCGGGGAGGTTCAGGGCCTGCATGTTTTCCAGCCGGCGGGCCAGCAGCAGCAGCGGGTGGCCCAGCGATGAAAACAGCTGGGCGGTGGCCAGCCCAATGCCCGAGCTGGCACCGGTGATGACGATCAGGGGTTTGCGGTTTTGCATAATCCGGGAGCCTTCTTAGAAATAGATATTTCTGATGAATGAGTAGAGAATCTAGTGTAGAGCGAGCGTATGGCATTTGAAAAATGGTTTATTCTTCTTTCACTCATACGTTTTGCTTATGGCTTGCCATGGATTACCGCCAGTTCCGCGCCTTTGTGGCCGTCTTTGAAGAGCGCAATATCACCGCTGCCGCGCAGCGCCTGCACTTGAGCCAGCCGGCGCTGTCGGGCAGCATCCGCCTGCTGGAAGAGGCGCTGGGCACTGCCTTGTTTGTGCGCAAGGCGCGCGGTGTGGATGTGACGGACGACGCCCGCGCGCTCTACCCCCAGCTGCGCCGCATGGTGGCCGAGGCCGATGACCTGGCCCAGCGCTTTCGCAAACGTGACGAGCGCGAGCGCCTGACCATTGGCGTGGAAGAGGATGTAGCCCGCAGCACCGTGCAGTATTTGGCCGCCACTGCCCGCGCCTGTGTGCCCGGCGTGCAACTGCATTTGCTGGCGCAATGCGAGGGCGATGCGCGCCTGGCCAGCGAAGAGCTGCGCTGCGAGGACGAACTGTTCCTGCCCCTGCTGAGCGAGCGCTATGTGCTGGCCCTGCCCGCCCAGGCCCTGCTGCCAGACAACGCAACGGCTGCCCCGCAGGACCCCGCCACCGACTGGATCGTCTGCCCCACCCACGCCAGCCACCAGCGCCTGATGCCGATCTACGGCAGCCGCGCCGACTCGCCCGCTGCGCTGGCCAGCAACTTCTCGCTGGCGCTGGACTTGGTGGCGGCCAGTGTGGGCAAGGCCATCGTGCCCGAATCCCTGGCGCAAGCAATGCCGGGCGTGCAGACCCAACCGCTGGAGGTGGAGCTCAAACGCCGCATTGGGCTTTGCTACAACGTGCAGGCTTTAGGTAATGGGGCGCTGGCGCGTTTGCGGGATGGGGTGGTGGGCGAGGGTTTGAAGGCCTAGCCCTCAACGAGTTGCTGCCCGGTGGGCAATAGACGCGCTGCTGGGGCGTGGGAGCGCTGATCTTCTTCAGGGCTTTATGACGCCATGGCGCCACATTGTTTGCACTGGTGCTGTTTGGCCGGTGGATAGGGCGCACTCCACAGCCAGAGCATCAGAAAGGCAGCCAATATAGAGCTGAGTGGGGTTTTGCGCAAAAACGCCTGCCCACCACACTGTTTGCATAGCAAGGCAGGGGTGGGAAAGTCCAGTTCCAAAGCCTGTAGTAGCAGCCCCTCATCACGCTCAGCCAGTAGGGCCTGTGCCTGCTGCATCAGCGCTGCAGGCACTACCACCCGAACACCTCCCAAGGCCAGCGACATGGGCCATTGAATCTCAATATGGTGCTCGCTGCACAAATGCGCTGGTATGCCTTCAGACTCCAACAGCCCACGGCATACGTGTACCTGCCAGGCCGTGTCGTGAATCTCCAAGGTAATGAAGCGAGTCTCGTGTTCCATGTTTTTCCCCTGAGCTGCCGCATATTCTGCGTAAAGAGTCCACGTTTCAGCCTCTTGCTTCAAGGGCATGGGCTGCAATGTTGCTGACATATGCGGAGCAACAGCTATTGCTAATGCATAAATGCCACAGTGGCTTGGTTTACAAAGCTAAGGCATGCGCGGCAGAACGCCCGGCTACGGTTTGTGATGACGGTGGACAAGCCACGCTGTCCTGAAGATTTTGCGATGTTGCTGCAGTGGATGGGGCGCCTGGTCTTACGGATCGTCCCGATCTTATGAGGCAGTCGAAGCCCAAGATATACTTTCATTCATTGCAAATATCCTTCTCTTGACTGTATCCGTAGTGAGGGTTTTATCCAGTCGGTAAATAAATATCTAAAGATATTCTGGCGCCTATGCGGCCTGCAAAGGGTTGGCATGCAAACATGCTGAATCTGCTATCGCTTGCATCTAGAGCGATAGCTCGAAAGCAGCAATATTGGCTGTAGCTATAGAAAAATGTTTCCGGGACAAATGGTGTGATAAATTCTCTAGATATATTTATAGAGTTAAACTGGATTAAAATATATCCTATTGTAGGAGTTTTAATACTTGTTTTTACTAAAAACATCGTCGGCACGCGGGTGGTTAAGTTATTGATGATTTTGGTTTTTACTGTATTCTGCTTGTATTATGGTGGTATATATTGGGGTGTGATTCAGGTGGCGGTATTCTTTGCAGTCAGTGTTTTCTTGAATGGCATACATGGAAACGCCAAATACAAATAGAATAGTCTCTTGGTGCACTTATCTCTGTGGCAGTGGTGTGTGCTGGATGTAATGGTTTCATTGCTACATTTCATGTTAAGCACAAATCGAGAGAGTAGTAACCCATGCGTGCAATAGTGATTGTATTAATTGGTTTGGTTAATTTAATTCTAATTGGATTAACTTTTTCAAAAAATACTGAAGCCGTCTTTGTTCTCAATCAGTTTTTCTATTGTTGGTACTTGATATCGTCGCTGTCGTTTGTGTCTTTGCTTTTTTTGAAACTGCAGAGCTTTTCAGCGATCGCAATTTTTCTGCTTAACTGCTTTTTGTTGAGTCGATTGGCAAGAGTTCTGGATGGGAATCATGCCACTGTTGGTCTTATGATTTTATTTGTTGCACTTATGACTGCGTGGATTGCTATGCGCTTCAAGAAATAAATCTGTTGGCTTGAGTATTTTTGATGTGAGAAATTGGGATTTCTAGATTTTTATATCTTTCTGCTGGATGGTAGTGATGAAAAGAATTGCAACGATATTTTTCCCTCTGTTTATATTGCTGGTTGGCGTGATTTTATGCTTTTTAGTTAAGTTTATTTTTTCCCTACCCTCCCTGAATATATTAAAGTCCTTCGGCATTGGGTTGTTGTTGGGTGTCATTGAGGTGCAATTCCTAAGAAAAATTGAAGAAGATAAACTAAAGTATATTCTTCTGGATGGTGCCATCTTCCCTTTCTTTTCTATGGGGATTGCTGCAGGTTTCCTCCTGTAGATATTTTTGGGTGAGTGCTATCAAGGTAGAAGCGTAGTAGAACGTATGCAGGAGTTGTTATGAGGGGTCGATGCGAAAATTGCGGAGAGTTCCTATTCTGGAAAGCGATTTTTAGCGCTATGGAGAAATGCTGCAGCTGTGGTGCGCATTTGAAAAAATCAAAGCTCGATACTTGTCTTTACTTGCTTCCTATATCTGTATTTCCTGTTAAGACTTGGATAGCGGATCCTTTGCTTTCTGATATTTTTGTCAAAAATGTCGTCTTGACCATATATCTGTTTGTTTCCTTTGTGCTTGTTTTGTTGTTCAGATGGTGGTTCGGGTATCAGGTGAAAAATTAAGATTTGGCATGAATCAGGTTCAAGGCTAAAGGGTACTGATGAAAAATTCCTGCTTATAAACCCAATATTGATTTTGCTCGTAGTGCAGGGGCTTGAGTATAAATACTATGGCGCAGTACTATTCTCATTTTTGGCTTCTGTAGCTTGTGTGGCTAATCTGACATCCATTGCGAAAGCTGCAAATGAAAATAGAGGCAAGATCGTTGCTGCATTGGTTTTGATGTCGCTGGCCTTGTTCTACTTTCGGCTGTAATGGTTTTCTTTGTGAGGGTTGTTGCTATGAAAGTGCGAATCAAAAAGTGGTTGTTTTTCGTTGTCTGGGTGTTGCTTTGTATCCCTGGCGTGATGCATCTGATGCAGTATTTTTCAATGTGACGCTGCGGGCTTCAGAGAAATAACGACATGCTCTTAATTTTTAATGAATCGCCCCGCCATGGTAAGTAACTATCCATTGATAAAAATAAATTTAAACCAAAGGTGTGTTGGGCACATTGCTTTGCCTGGGATCGTGGTGCACCATTCCGACTTTAGGGGCATGGCAGGATTTTTTAGAAAGATATCAGCCGCGCAACAGGAATACCGCTTTGTGAGATTCCCAGCAGATTCTGGTAGCGATGTACGGTATGTGTGTATTCAATCTTGGTGCAGTGATACTGTGGGCCAAAATTTTTCCGGTATTCAGATGAAGGCGTTTTATGCTATCTCGCCTTTTGCAGGATTCTCATCTGATCTTGTATTTGGCCCGCGCTCAGAAGACCCCTTTTTGTACTTGCCTGTTTTAGGTATTTTCGAAGAAGGCTGGCCTATCGCTATGGCCAAGAACGGAGGTCATGGAACGATCATGCCGACTCGTAAGCGCATGGCATATATGGCAGCGCCGCGTCATATTTTTTATATGATGGCGCTGATCCTAGAGGGCTTTGCCAAGCGGGATGATGCGCAGACATTGCGCTTTGAGCAATCTGCAGCAGGGGGCGGTGTTGGAATGCCCAGCTATGAGCTGGAATTCCAGAAAGCAATATAGCGCTGCTTTTATATCCAGTCATGCAGGCGGTCTTTTGCCAAGAGTTCGATGCCTAGCCATATAGATATGGCAATTTTTAGATGCCCTTTTAAGGTAAGGGCTGAGGACAGCTCAGCGGATAGCTATTGGGGCTGCTGTCCGTGCAGTTTGGGTCACCCTCTGAGCATGCGTATGTGGGGCAGAGAGTCGTGATGCGCTCTGCCCTAGCCGTATCAGGACAGCACATCCCGCAGCGACGCATCCTTGGCGAACTGGGCCTTAGCGAAGGGGCACAGTGGCAGCACCTTGGTGTGCGTCTCACGGGCCCAGGCGACCAGCGCATTGAGCAGCTGGCGGCCCGCGCCTTCACCGCGCAGTGAATCGTCCACTTCCGTGTGGTCGATGATGATCATCGTGGCATTGGTGCGGCTGTAGGTCATCTCGGCCACGCGTGACGCATCGCGGTTGATAAAGAATGCGCCTTTGTAATCGGCTTCTTCGTGTTGGACGGTGTATGGCATGCGGGCCTTTGGCTGAACAAAACCCCAAGAATAAGGGAAGGCTGCAGCCTTGCGATCGGCAGGGCTGTGTTCCTTGTCGTATCAGCTCTCCGTCGCAAACAGCTCGACGGCATCGTCGGACCATTCATGGCCGCTCCAGCCGGAATCTGCATCGGGCGGCGGGAAGGCGGTGCGGCAATAGCCATGCTTGGCCGCAAAATCAAACACCGCATGCGGGTAGCCATTGATCAGCAGGACGACCTTGCTGCCATCGGTGGACCAGCCCATCGTTACCTCGGACGGCAGGTGCTTGTCTGAGACATCGGCCACGTTGTAGATGTGCAGCGCGTTCTGGATGGGTTGCTCGGCATTCGCAAAATCCAGCGCGTAGAAGTAGGCAGTGTCGCCATCGTCTTCGAATACTGCGGCATAGCTGCCTTCAGGGGCGTTGCCTTGGATGGGCTCGGCGGCGCCGATCTGGATGGTGTCCTGGGCAGTAACGACGATGGGCATGAACAGTCCTTGTCATGAATGAGAGGGAAGCCGTGGCGGCCAGCAAGGGCCCAGCATAAACCGGCTTTGTGGCAGCGCTGGGTAGGCCCAGGTAGTTATCGCGTGCCCCGGATATGGGCGATCACTTCACGCAAGGTGGTGGCATCGGGCACCCACCAGTCGGCCAACGCGCCTAGAGCCACGGCGCAGACCAGGGCGCCGAGCAGCGGCTTCCAGGTCAGTCGCACGGCAGAGGCCAGCCAGCCTGCGCGCTCCACCTGCACCAGTGCGCGGGCGGTCATCATCGAAAAAGCCAGTTCCACCGCCACGGACAGCAGCACATCCACGCCAAAGTACAGCCACAGCAGCGCGCCAAAGCCAAAGAAGGCGAGCAGCAAACCGGCAAATACCGCCAGGATTGGCACGATGATGATGGCGGCTTCATCACCGCCGACATCCACCACATCCACGGCGTCAGTCCAGGAGCTGGAGGCCTCTGAAGCGTTGGATGCTGCCGACGATACTTCTATATCGACCCAATCACCCGATGCGCCCCCGCCCCCAAAATCACCACCCCCTCCGGCCTCCCAATCTGGTCTGCCCTCGCCAAACTGCAGGCCCGGTGTAGGGTCCACGCCATCGGCCCAGGAGTCACCGCGCTTGCGCGCATAGGCATTGCGCACCAGGTAGGCTGCCCACAGCCGCAGCGCCAGCAAATAGACCCCATACCCGACCCCCAAGCTGATGGCATAGCGCAGCGCCATCGAGTAGACGCCGGAATGGAGCAGCGCTGCCGTGACGGCCCACATGACCAGCATGACCAGCAGCCCCATGCACAGGCCATGCAGGCGCAGCCAGTGCTTTTCCTGCAAGGTCGCCGTAATGCGTTGGGGCATGCGCAGCGACGCCCAGCTGGACTTGCGCTTGCGCAGCGCGGCGCGGTTTTGGGGTGCTTGGGCCAAGGCTTTGGGGCGGGGAGTGGGGTCGGGAGCAGTGTAGCAGTGCGGGTTTTGTGGCTGGCTCCTGTAGTCATGGCATGCAAAATCAGGTGCGGTGGATGCATCAGGCGCCTATTACCCCCCAGAGCTTCTGTGAACCGCCAAGCGCATGCGCAGGGGGCGGGCGCATACACCCATTGCGGCGGAAGGCAATTCTCGGACTACCTCCGCCGCTCCAGCATCTCTGCCATCACGATATGGCGCATGGCCAGGGCAACATGCAGGTGTGGTGGGTTGCCCTGGATGTGCGGTGCATCGTCGCGCAACAACTCTGCGGCGGCCTTGTCGATATGGCTATGCGTCTCGTCCAGAATGCGGCCCGCCATGCCTGCAGCCAAGCCCAGCGCGATCCCGGCTTCGGCCACGCTGGGCCGCCATTGCTGTACACCACGAGCGCGCGGTTGAAGGGATGCTCAGCCATTGCGGGGCTTGGGCTGTGGCGCCGGCTCGGTGGTTGCTGGCGCCGCCGTCTTTGCCAAATCCTCCATGACCAAGTGGAACCCTGTAGGCTGAATCTGGGTGGGAGGCTTGTCCAGCGCTGCCGTAATGCGCTCAACCGCATCCGGGTCGCCGCTGGAGAGCTTGAGCAGCTGCTGCATGGCCTTCGGGTCAGAGATGTAGGCATACAAGCGGGTACCGAGCTCCTCCAGATGGCGCAGAACCGTTCCCAAGAAAACGGTGTCTTTGCCATATTCCAGATTGGACGTCGTTTGTTTGCTGACGCCGACGATGCCCGAGAGGTCATCCAGCCGAATGCCCGAGGCTTTGCGCACGGCTCGGATGGCATGGGCGAGGTCTGACGAGGACTTGATTTCGTGCTTCACAGTTCCTAGTTTGCTAGGCATTTTGAAAAAGCACCCACCGTGGATTCAACAATGCCTGGCAGACTAGGATTTTGGGATGCAGTCACGCGGTACTTGCTTGAAATCCTAGTGCAATAGGATTTATGGCGGCATAGTCAGCCTCGTTGGTGGAAAACGAGCGTGTTAACTGCAGGCAGAGTACGACTGCATGCCTGAAGCGGAAGTGCACTAGCACACGTAAAAACAGCCGCTTTCGCGGCTGTTTTTAGGGAGGCATCGGGCTGGTGCTGAGCAACAGTCAAAAGACAGGGTGCTAAAACGGCGCCTCAGTCTTTGACGGCCCACGGGCCATCACACATCAATATTCCCCGCCCGCAGCGCATTGGTCTCGATAAAGTCACGGCGTGGTTCCACCTCGTCGCCCATCAGCATCGTGAAGACGCGGTCGGCTTCGATGGCGTCGCCGACCTTGACTTGCAGCAGGCTGCGGACTTCGGGGTCCATCGTGGTTTCCCAGAGCTGCTCGGGGTTCATCTCACCCAGGCCCTTGTAGCGCTGGCGGGCGGTGGTGCGTTCGGCTTCGCTGATGAGCCATTGCATGGCCTGGCGGAAGTCGGTGACCTTCTCCATCTTGGCTTTTTCGCCTTCGCCGCGGGTGACCTTGGCGCCTTCGGCGAGCAGGCCGTGGAAGTTCTGGGCTTCGGCGGCCAGCGCTGCGTAGTCCTGGCCTTCGACGAACTCCTGGGTCAGGATGGAGCTCTTGATGTTGCCGTGGTGGTGGCGGCTGATGCGCAGGATCGGTTTTTCGGTATGCGGATCGAGCTCACCGGTCACCTCGGCGGGCACGCCGGTGGTGGTCAGCTCGCGCAGCTTGGCTTCCAGCACAGGGGCGCAGACCATGGCGTCGTCCAGCGTGTCGAGGCGGATCTGCACGCCGTCGGCGATGGCGCGCAGCGCTTCGGCGTCCAGGTAGGACGAGAGGCGTTCGATGACGGTTTCGGCCGCCAGGTGCATGGCCGCCAGGCGGCTGAGCTCTTCCCCATCGATGTTGCGCGGATTGGCGCCTCCGGTGCTCACACTGGCGCCTTGCAGCGCCACGCGCAGCAGGAACTGGTTCAGCGCTGGGCCGTCCTTCAGGTACAGCTCTTCCTTGCCGTTCTTGACCTTGTACAGCGGCGGCTGCGCAATGTAGATGTGGCCGGCTTCGACCAGGTCCGGCATCTGGCGGTAGAAGAAGGTCAGCAGCAGCGTGCGGATGTGGGCGCCGTCGACGTCCGCATCGGTCATGATGATGATGCGGTGGTAGCGCAGCTTGGCGAGGTTGTAGTCATCGCTGCTGCTCTTGCCCGAGTCTTCGCTGACCTTGCCGATGCCGGTGCCCAGCGCGGTGATCAGGGTGACGATTTCGCTGCTGGAGAGCAGCTTTTCGTAGCGGGCCTTTTCCACGTTCAGGATCTTGCCGCGCAGCGGCAGGATGGCCTGGAACTTGCGGTCGCGCCCTTGCTTGGCCGAGCCCCCTGCGGAGTCACCCTCGACGATGTAGATTTCAGACAGCGCCGGGTCTTTTTCCTGGCAGTCGGCCAGCTTGCCGGGCAGGCCCATGCCGTCGAGCACGCCTTTGCGGCGCGTCATTTCACGGGCCTTGCGGGCGGCTTCGCGGGCGCGGGCAGCTTCAACGATCTTGTTGCAGATGATCTTGGCGTCGTTGGGCTTTTCTTCGAGGTACTCGGTCAGCAGCTTGCCGACGATGTCTTCGACAGGGGCGCGCACTTCGCTGGAGACCAGCTTGTCCTTGGTCTGGCTGCTGAACTTGGGCTCAGGCACCTTGACGCTGAGCACCGCGCACAGGCCTTCGCGCATGTCGTCGCCGGTGACTTCAACCTTGGCCTTCTTGGCCAGCTCGTTGTCGGCAATGTACTTGCCGATGACGCGGGTCATCGCCGCGCGCAGGCCGGTCAAATGGGTGCCGCCATCGCGCTGGGGGATGTTGTTGGTGAAGCACAGCACCTGCTCGTTGTAGCCGTCGTTCCACTGCATGGCCACTTCGACACCGATCTCGGTGCCGGGGATGCCGCCATAGGTTTCAGCCGGGCGGCTGCCTTCGGCGTGGAACACGGTGGGGTGCAGCACTTTCTTGGTGCCGTTGATGAACTCGACAAAGCCCTGCACGCCGCCGGCGCCAGAGAAATCGTCTTCCTTGCCGTCGCGCTCGTCCTTGAGGCGGATGCGCACCCCGTTGTTCAGGAAGGACAGCTCGCGCAGGCGCTTGGCCAGCACTTCGTAGCGGAACTCGTAGTTTTCCTTGAAGATTTCCTGGTCGGGCAGGAAGTGCACTTCGGTGCCGCGCTTCTCGGTCGCGCCGACGATGCGCATGGGCGAGATCTCCACGCCCCCGACGACTTCGATCAAACGGTTTTGCACAAATCCGCGCGAGAAGTCGATCTGGTGCACCTGGCCTTCGCGGCGCACGATGAGCTTGAGCTTGACGGACAGCGCGTTCACGCAGGAAACGCCCACGCCGTGCAGACCGCCCGAGACCTTGTAGCTGTTCTGGTTGAACTTGCCGCCCGCATGCAGCTCGGTCAGTGCGATTTCAGCGGCCGAGCGCTTGGGCTCATGCTTGTCATCCATCTTCACGCCGGTGGGAATGCCGCGGCCGTTGTCCACCACCGACAGCGAGCCGTCGGCATGGATGGTCACCAGGATGTCGTCGCAATAGCCGGCCAGGGCCTCGTCAATGGAGTTGTCCACCACTTCGAACACGAGGTGGTGCAGGCCGGTGCCGTCCGAGGTATCGCCGATGTACATGCCCGGGCGTTTGCGCACAGCCTCCAGCCCTTCCAGGATCTGGATGGCGCCTTCGCCATAGCCGCTGGCATCGGGGCCTGGCGTGCTGGGGGTTTGTTCCGGCTGGTTTTCTGCGGTCATGAAGCTGCCTTGGTACTGCACTGGCAGGGCGCGGCGCCCTGCCATGTCTTTGAATCAAATAAATCTCGGTCCTGCGCCGGCCTGCATCTGCCAGCCGGCGCGCGGGTCGTGTCCGTCGCTTACATGCGCATCGGCATGACCACGTACTTGAAGGTATCGTTTTCCGGGTTGGTGATCAGCGCCGAGTTGTTGTTGTCGGCAAAGTCGATGCGCACCATGTCCTGGCCCATGTTGGAGAGCACATCGATCAGGTAGGTGACGTTGAAGCCGACTTCGACAGCCGGGCCGCCGTAGTCGATGTCCAGCTCATCCACCGCCTCTTCCTGCTCGGCGTTGTTGGCCGCGATGCGCAAGGTGCCGGGCTCGATGGTCAGGCGCACGCCCTTGAACTTGTCGCTGGTCATGATGGCCGTGCGCTGCATGCTGGCGAGCAGCGGCGCGCGGCCCAACGTGATGCTGTTGGGGTGGTTGCGCGGGATGACGCGGTTGTAGTCGGGGAACTTGCCCTCGACCAGCTTGGTGACGAATTCCATGCCGGCAAAGGTGAAGCGCGCCTGGTTGCTGGCGAACTGCATCTCGATGACGGGCTGGTTGTCGCCGCTGGCATCCGACAGGAGGCGCTGGAGTTCCAGCACGGTCTTGCGCGGCAGAATCACTTCCTGCTTGGGCACTTCCACATCCAGGGTGGCGCTGGCAAAGGCCAGGCGGTGGCCATCGGTGGCCACCAGGCTCAGGGTGTTGCCTTCGGCCACGAACAGGATGCCGTTGAGGTAGTAGCGGATGTCCTGCACGGCCATGGCGAACGAGACCTGGCTCATCAGGTCCTTGAGCACCTTTTGCGGCACGCTGAACACGGGGCCGAAGGAGGGCGCCTCCTGCACCAGCGGGAAGTCTTCCGCAGGCAGGGTCTGCAGGGTGAAGCGGCTCTTGCCACCCTTGAGGATCATCTTGGACTGCTGCGTCTCCAGGCTCACGGTCTGGTCGCTGGGCATGGTCTTCAGAATGTCGATCAGCTTGCGGGCACCCACGGTGGTGGTGAAGTCACCCATGTCACCGCCCAGCTCGGCCGTCGTGCGGATCTGGATTTCCAGATCGCTGGTGGTCAGCTGCAGCGCATTGCCGGTCTTGCGGATCAGCACATTGGCCAGAATCGGCAAAGTGTGGCGCCGCTCGACAATACCGGCGACCGACTGCAGTACTGCGATGACTTTGTCTTGTGTGGCCTTCAGAACAATCATTTCAACCTCTTGTCAAATTGCGGTGTTGTTGTGGACGGCAGCTGTGCACGGAGCCCCCTCTGCACCTGTCCCATTTGCCATTGTGCCTGCGGCGCGCAGGCAATTGGCGAAAACAAAAAATTCCATCGGCTAGCCCTTGAGGGTCTGCTCCAGCACGTGCAATTGCTGGTTCAGCTCGGTCAGTTGCTGGCGCTCGCCACCGATCTTGCGCACGGCGTGCAGCACGGTGGTGTGGTCGCGGCCGCCAAACAGCTCGCCAATCTCGGGCAGGCTCTTCTGGGTCAGCTCCTTGGCCAGGTACATCGCAATCTGGCGCGGGCGGGCAATGCTGGCCGGGCGCTTCTTGCTGTACATGTCGGCGACCTTGATCTTGTAGTAGTCCGCGACGGTCTTCTGGATGTTCTCCACGCTGATCTGGCGGTTCTGGATCGACAGCAGATCGCGCAGCGCCTCGCGCGCCAGCTGGATGGAGATCTCCTTCTGGTTGAAGCGCGAGTAGGCGAGGATCTTGCGCAGCGCACCTTCGAGTTCGCGCACATTGGAGCGCACGTTCTTGGCGACGAAGAAGGCCACTTCCTCGGGCATCTCGGTGCCTTCGACCCTCGACTTGTTGATCAGAATCGCGACGCGCATCTCCAGCTCGGGCGGCTCGATGGCCACCGTCAGGCCGGAGTCAAAGCGCGAGACCAGGCGTTCGTGGATGTTGGCCAGACCCTTGGGATAGGTGTCGGACGTCATCACGATGTGGCTCTTCTTAGCCAGCAGCGCTTCGAAGGCGTTGAAGAATTCTTCCTGCGTGCGGTCCTTGTTGGCGAAGAACTGCACATCGTCGATCAGCAGCAGATCGAGCGAGTGGTAGCGCTCCTTGAACTCGTCAAAGGTGCGGCGCTGGTAGGACTTGACCACATCCGAGACGAACTGCTCGGCATGGATGTAGAGAACTTTGGCGTCCGGGTTGTCGGCCAGCAGCTTGTTGCCCACCGCATGCACCAGGTGGGTCTTACCCAGACCGACGCCGCCGTAGATAAACAAGGGGTTGTACAAATGGCCGGGCGAGGCTGCCACATGCATGGCCGCCGAGCGCGCCATGCGGTTGGCGGTACCTTCAACCAGCGTGTCAAAGGTGAGCACCGGGTTGAGCCGGTTGCGGAAATTGCCGCTGGCGTTGCCGGTATCGCCCTCGGCGCTGCCCTGGCTTGCTGGGGCAGCGCTGCCGTCGCTGATCTGGATGCTGTTGCGGTACTGCTCGGCAGCACTGGCGGCGGCCTGGGCAGGGTTGCGGCTGGCCGGCCCGTACGAGGGGCCCAGGCCCAGGCCGGACGAGGTGCCGCTGCCTTGCGCGGAGGCCGCGAGTGCGCCTCCGCTGCGCACCGGCGGGCGCACGACGGTGCGCACGGCGGCATCGCGCTGCGCAATGGCCAACTCGATGGCCACCGGTTGTCCGTAGGTTTCTTCCAGCATGGCGGCCAGGCGGCCGGTGTATTGGGCGCGGATCCAGTCGAGCTTGAAACGGTTGGCCACATAGAGCGTGACCTTGGACAAGTCGTCCGACACGACAGCGGTCAGCGGCTTGATCCAGGTGTTGAACTGTTGCTCGGGCATTTCTTGGGCGAGTTGCTCTACAACTGCGCGCCACAAACCTTGGCCCAGGCTGGCTTCATCCATTGTTATCCCACGGAAATATTCGTCCCCCACGCTGTTGTTGTTGTGGATAAGGGGGAAGGTTGATCGGCTGCCTATTGTAGCTTGTGCAAAAGTTATCCACACGGCGGACGGGTCTGCACATGCCCCATGCTCGGGTTTCCTCGATGGGCTGGCCGCCGACTTGGCAAAAGTCTGCGCATATTACAGAAAAAACCGAGGACAAAGCCAAGTAATTGCCAAGGACAGTAAACACTGCGATAATTTGCGGTTTCCCTGCATGTCAGGGCGAATTTTACGCGCGTGTCCGCCGCGCTGGCAGCCTGGCTTGCGCCATTGCCATGGGGGTGGTCCGCACTATTTCACCGGTGTTGCGCTTGAGCAGGGCTTGAGCTTGGTTGCCTTTGTGTTCATTCATTTGGGCGCAAGCAGCCAACAAACCGGAACCAAGCCTCTCTAGGAATTGCATCATGAAACGTACTTACCAACCTTCCAAAGTCCGCCGCGCCCGTACCCACGGTTTCCTCGTCCGCATGAAGACCAAGGGTGGCCGTGCTGTTATCAACGCACGCCGCGCCAAGGGCCGCAAGCGTCTGGGCCTGTAAGGCCAGCAGGGTGACAGGCACCTCTCGGGTGCCAGGTAGTGCACCAGTGGATGACACTTATGCATCGCCTTAAGACTCGCCCTCAGTTCCAAGCCGCCATGGCAGGCGGAACCATCGCCCGTACTGCGCACTTTGCGCTGCACAGGCTGGTTTTGTCTGCTGACGCCTCAGGCAGCGATGCTGCCCCATCAGGGCCTGGTGACCAACCTGCCAAGGTTGTGCCACCGGCTCTTTTTGCGTTTGAGGCGACCTGGCTGGGCGCCATGGTGCCCAAGCGCTGGGCACGCCGCGCGGTCACGCGCAATGCGATCAAGCGGCAGATCTATGCCGTCGCTGCGCTGCATGAAGCGCAGTTGCCGGTGGCCGCCCACGTGGTGCGCCTGCGCAGCACGTTTGACCGCAAGCAATTCATCAGTCCCAGCTCCGACGTGCTCAAGCAGGCGGTGCGGGCCGAGCTGATGCAGCTGTTTGCCCGGGCACACAAGAACAGCCTGCCCGCCAAAGCCGAGCGCAACGAGGGCGCCAAGGCGCTTAGCGTATGATGCAACGCTTGCTCATGGGTTTGGTGCGCGGCTACCGGCTGCTGCTGAGTCCTTGGCTAGGTTCTGCCTGCCGGTTCGAGCCCACGTGCTCTGCCTATTCATTGCAGGCGCTGGAACAGCACGGTGCTGCCATGGGCAGCTATTTGACGGTGCGCCGCCTGGTGCGCTGCCATCCCTGGTGCGAGGGCGGCCATGACCCGGTCCCCGCGCATCCGCGCTGGTTCAGTCGTCTGGTGACTCCCGCCGATTCATCCTCTTCCCCCTCTGAGAAGTCTTCATGAACGATATTCGCCGCACCATCTTGTGGGTGATATTTGGTTTCTCCCTGGTCCTGCTCTGGGACAAGTGGCAAATCCACAATGGTCGCAAACCCACATTCTTCCCCACACCTGAGGTGACGGCCCAGGCGCCTGCAGACGCAGTCAGCACCGACAACGGTCTGCCCGCTGCCAGCGCTACCAGCCCTGCGGCAACTGCGAACGCCAGCAACGTGCCCGGCACGGCAGGCGCCGATGCAGCAGCCCCCGCTGCTGCACGCGAGAAGCTGACCGTGGCCTCCGACCTGCTGCGCCTGACCTTTGACAGCGAAGGCGCATCGCTGGTGGGTGCCGAGCTGCTCAAGTACGCGGACCAGGACGACAAGACCAAGCCTGTGAAGCTGCTCGACGAAAGCGCTAACCGCGTCTACGTGGCACAGACCGGTCTGATCGGTGGCAACTTCCCGACCCACAAGACGGCGATGACCCTCAAGCCCGGTCCGCGCGAGCTGGCCGAGGGCCAGAACGAACTGAACGTGGTGTTCGAGTCGCCCGATCTGGGCGGCGTCAAGCTGGTCAAGACCTGGACGCTCAAGCGCGGTGACTACGCCATTGGCCTGAAGCAAGAGGTGGTCAACACCGGCTCTGCGGCAGTCAACCCGCAGCTGTACCTGCAGCTGACGCGCGATGGCAACAAGCCTGCCGGTGAATCCTCGTTCTATTCCACGTTTACCGGCCCTGCCGTCTACACCGAAGCCAAGAAGTACCACAAGGTCGACTTCAAGGACATCGAAAACGGCAAGACCGACAGCGTGGACAAGGCAGCCGACAACGGCTACGTGGCCATGGTGCAGCACTACTTTGCCAGCGCCTGGCTGCTGCCCCAAGGCACGCAGCGCGACATCTATGTGCGCAAGGCCGGCACCAACCTGTACTCGGTCGGCGAGATCACCCACCTGGGCGAGATTGCACCCGGCCAGAGCAAGGCCATCGATGCGCGCCTGTTCGTGGGCCCGCAGATCGAAAAGACGCTGGAAGCCATCGCTCCCGGTCTGGAGCTGGTCAAGGACTACGGCTGGGTGACGATTCTGGCCAAGCCGCTGTACTGGCTGCTCGACAAGCTGCACGGCTTCATCGGCAACTGGGGCTGGTCGATCGTCGCGCTGGTGCTGCTGCTGAAGATTGCGTTCTACTGGCTCAATGCCAAGGCCTATGCATCGATGGCCAAGATGAAGGCGATCAATCCCCGCATCATGGAGATGCGTGAGCGCCTCAAGGACAAGCCCCAGCAGATGCAGCAGGAGATGATGCGCATCTACCGCGAAGAGAAGGTCAACCCCATGGGCGGTTGCTTCCCGATCGTGATCCAGATCCCCGTGTTCATCGCGCTGTACTGGGTGCTGCTGTCGTCGGTGGAAATCCGCAACGCGCCTTGGATCGGCTGGATCCATGACCTGTCGGTGCCCGATCCGTTCTTCATCCTGCCGGTGCTGATGACCCTGTCGTCGCTGCTGCAGACGGCGCTGAACCCCGCACCACCCGATCCGATGCAAGCCAAGATGATGTGGATCATGCCGCTGATGTTCAGCGTGATGTTCTTCTTCTTCCCGGCCGGTCTGGTGCTGTACTGGCTGACCAACAACTTGCTGTCGATTGCCCAGCAGTGGATCATCAATACCCGCATGGGTGTGCCACCGCAGTTCAATCTGCCAAAGTTCAAGTAGCCGGCATTTGTCAATGCAGGGATTGCCTAGGCGGGCATTCCCGGATACTCCTCCCAAACGGTCGCATTTGCGACCGTTTTTTCGTTAGCATCAACTGTTTGAAAGTGTGTTCAACAAAATAGGGGTTCAGGTATGGCGAAAGTATCGGTTTTTCGACCTAGCGCGCTGGCGCTGGCAGTGTTGCTCTGTGCAGGCGCAGCCCAGGCGGCCACCTTGCGCTGGGCAGGTGCCAACGACATCCTGACCCTGGATCCGCACGCACAGAACCACCAGACCACCCATGCGTTCCTGCAGCAGGTCTATGAGCCCCTGGTGCGCTATGGCAAGGATTTCCAGCTGGAGCCCGCCCTGGCCACCAAGTGGACCGAGGTGAGCCCCACCCAGTGGCGCTTCGAGCTGCGCAAGGGCGTCAAATTCCATGACGGCGCACCCTTCACCGCCGATGACGTGGTCTTCTCGCTGACCCGCATCATGACCCCGCCATCGAACATGATGAGTGCCACGCAGAGCATCAAGGAAGTCAAGAAGGTCGATGACTTCACCGTGGACCTGATCCTCAAGGGCCCCAACCCGATCCTGCTGCGCGAGCTGACCGAGGCGCGCATCATGAACAAGGCTTGGGCCGAGAAGAACAATGCCGTCAAGACCCAGGACTATGCCGGCAAGGAAGAAAGCTACTCCAGCCGCAACACCAACGGCACAGGCTCCTTCATCGCCGTCAGCTGGCAGCCCGATGTGAAGCTGACCCTGAAGAAGAACGCCGCCTGGTGGGACAAGCCCACCGGCAACGTGGATGAGATCGTCTTCACCCCCATCAAGTCGGCCGCGACCCGCACTGCGGCGCTGATCTCCAACCAGGTGGACTTCATGGTCGACCCGCCACCGCAGGACCAGGAGCGCATCAAGAAGACCGCCGAGCTGAAGCTGCTCGAAGGCACCGAGAACCGCACCATCTACCTGGGCCTGGACGTGTTCCGCGACGAGCTGCCAGGCGCTGGCACCCCGGGCAAGAACCCGATGAAGGATGTGCGCGTGCGCAAGGCCATGTACATGGCGATCGACACCGAAGGCCTGCACAAGCGCACGATGCGCGGCATGTCGATCACCGCAGGCACCATGGTCGCGCCAATGGTGCATGGCTGGAGCAAGGAGCTCGAAGAGCGTGCTGCCAAGTACGACGTCGAAGGCGCCAAGAAGCTGCTGGCCGAAGCAGGCTACCCCAATGGCTTCAACCTCAAGCTCGAATGCCCGAATGACCGCTATGTGAACGACGAGGCGATCTGCCAGGCCGTCACCGCAATGTGGACCCGCATTGGCATCAAGACCAGCCTGCAGGCCACGCCGATGGCCCAGTTCGTGACCCGCGTGATGAACTCCGACCCGAACGCCTACCTGTTCGGCTGGGGCGTGGCGACCTTTGATGCGCTCTACTCGCTGGACGCGCTGATCCACAGCAAGGGCGCCGCGGGCGGCGGCGTCTACAACGGCGGCCGCATTGCCGACAAGGAGCTGGATGCCAAGATCGACGCGCTGAAGACCGAAACCGACACGGCCAAGCGCGATGCCTTGATGAACGACGCGTTGAAGATGGCCAAGGACAACTTCTACACGATCCCCGTGCACCACCAGATTTTCCCCTGGGCCATGCGCAAGGGCATCGAGACCGTCTACCGCGCCGATGCACGCCCCATCCCCGCCTGGACCACGGTCAAGTAAGCAGCCGCTGCTGGATCCGACTACCCCAAAGCCTGCGCCAGCAGGCTTTTTTCATGGGCGTTTCAGGGGGGCACCTGGGCGGGCACCGGGCCGGCCAATAGCCTGCGGCGCAGGCGGCTGGCGCAGCCGCCCGATAATGTGGGCCTTGCCCCACTAGCGCCAGAGACCTGCCCATGCTTGCCCGCCACCACGATCCGATTGTTGCCATTGCCACTGCCCCCGGGCGCGGAGCGGTGGGCATTGTGCGCGTGTCGGGCAAGGCGATTGCGCCGCTGGTCGAGCGCCTTTGCGGCAAGGCCCTGAAGCCGCGCGAGGCCAGCTACCTGCCTTTCAAGGCGGCGGACGGCCAGGCCATCGATCAGGGTCTGGCCTTGTACTTTCCCGCGCCGCACAGCTACACCGGGGAGGACGTTCTGGAGCTGCAGGCCCATGGCGGCCCCGTGGTGCTGCAGCTGCTGCTGGCCCGTTGCCTGGAAGCCGCGCGGGCAGAGGCCGATAGCGGCAAGCCGCTGCTGCCCGGCCTGCGCCTGGCTGAGCCAGGGGAGTTCACCGAGCGCGCATTTCTGAACGACAAGATCGACCTGGCCCAGGCCGAGGCGATTGCCGATCTGATCGATGCCAGCACCGAGGCGGCAGCACGCAGCGCCAGCCGCTCATTGACCGGCGCCTTCTCGCAAGAGGTGCACCGCCTGCGCGATGCGCTGGTGCACCTGCGCATGCTGGTCGAGGCCACCTTGGATTTCCCCGAAGAGGAAATCGACTTTCTGCAAAAGGCCGATGCCTATGGCCAGCTGGACCAGCTGCGCGCCACCGTGCAGGCCGTCATGCAGCGCACCCGCCAGGGCGCCTTGCTGCGCGAGGGCATCAAGGTGGTGATCGCCGGGCAGCCCAATGCCGGCAAAAGCTCGCTGCTCAACGCGCTGGCCGGCGCCGAGCTGGCCATCGTCACGCCGATAGCCGGCACCACGCGTGACAAGGTCGCGCAGACCATCCAGATCGAAGGCGTGCCCCTGCATGTGATCGACACTGCCGGCCTGCGCGAGAGCAGCGACGAGGTCGAGCGCATCGGCATTGCCCGCGCGTGGGAAGAAATCGCCGCCGCCGATGCCGTGCTGTTCCTGCACGACCTGACCCGCATGGCCGCGCCCGACTACGCCGAGGCCGACCGCCAGATCGCCGCCACCTTGCAGCAGCAACTGCCCGCCACCGTACCGGTGCTGCAGGTCTGGAACAAGGCCGATGCCATGACCGCCGACGAGGCCCGCCGCCAAAGCGCCGAGGCCGCCGCGCAGTTTGGCACTGCTGCTGCCGCTGCTCCGGCGGGCGGCCAGGCCCCGCTGGTGCTGTCGGCCAAAACCGGCGATGGCCTCGACACCCTGCGCCAGCAGCTGCTGGCCATGGCCGGCTGGCAGCCCGCCGCCGAAGGCACCTACATCGCCCGCGCCCGCCATGTGCAGGCGCTGCAACAGGTCGAACAGCACCTGGACATCGCCTATGCCCAGCTGCATGTGGACAGCCCTGCGCTCGACCTGCTGGCCGAGGAGCTGCGCCTGGCCCAGCATGCGTTGAATGCCATCACCGGCGAATTCACGTCGGATGATTTGCTGGGGGTGATTTTTTCGAGCTTTTGTATTGGGAAGTGATGCGAAGTTCTGGCGCGTGCGCAGCGTCAGTTCACATCTAGGCAAGCTTAGAACTATCCGGAAATTCCGGATAGTTCAGCATGAGGGCCACGCCCAACGTATTGGGTTCTGCTGAGCTTTCGGAAGACGGTCACCGGGCTACGTGTAAGAACGGCTGTCGTTCATAGCGGCAGCCTCCCCCCGAGGCAACACCAGCACCGCTTCCAACCCGCCCCCATCCGCCGCGCGAAACAGCAGCTCCCCACCATGGGCCTGTGCCACCGTCTGCGCAATCGACAGGCCCAGCCCGACCCCGCCGGAGTCGGCATTGCGGGAGTGTTCCATGCGGTAGAAGGGCTCCAGCACCCTGGCCATCTGCGCGGCGGGGATACCCGGGCCGTGGTCGCGCACGTGGATGCGCAGTTGTTGTCCATCGTCGTCGATGTGCAGCTGCGCATCGCCGGCATAGCGCAGTGCGTTTTCCACCAGGTTCTGAAGTCCCCGGCGCAGGCTTTGGGCGTAGCCGGTGTAAGGCTGCAGCGCCTGGCCGCTGACGGGGACCGGCAGGCCGCTGGACTCGTGCATGTCTTGTGCCACGCCATGCACCAGCGCATGGATGTCCATGGTCTGGCGCGGGCCGCTGGCGTGGGCACCGGTGAGCATGTCGAGGGTGGAGGCGACCATGTGCTCCATCTCTTTCAGGTCCTTGCGGAACTTGGCGCGCAGCGCATCGGGCTCCAGCATTTCAGCGCGCAGGCGCAGCCGGGTGATGGGGGAGCGCAGGTCATGCGACACGGCGGCCAGGAAGCGGGTGCGCTCGGCCAGGCCTTCGTTGATTTTTTGCTGCATGGCATTGAAGGCCTGCGCAGCCTGCTGCACTTCGCGCGGGCCCCGCGCATCCATCGGCGGGCTTTGCAGGTTACGGCCCAGCGCCTCGGCGGCGGCGGCCAGGCGCTGCAGGGGGCGCATGGCCAGGCGCACTGCCACCAGGGCCACCGCCACAATCACCAGGCTGCGCAGCAGGTAGACGCGCAGCACATAGTCGGCCAGCGCCTGCAGGGGTTGTACCGGCTGGCCGATTTCGCCTTCCTGCGCATCGATCTGCAGCCAGGGACCGTCCTGCAGTTGCAGCAGCAGGCGCACATGGGCTTCGGGTTTGTCGGCCAGCAGCACGGGGCTGCGGCGGCCATCGGTGCTGCGCTCGCCCAGCAGCGCCAACTGCTGCAATTGCAGCGGCACGGGCTGGCCCAGGCGCTCGCGCACCACCTGGGCCATCAAGGCCTGGGCTTCGGGGTAGGGCGAGGTCTGCGTGGCATCGGGTGCATCGACCAGATGCAACTGGTAGCGGCTGCCTTGCCACTGTGCCAGCAGCGCGGCACGCTGCTCGGGCGGGCTGGCTCGCAGCAAGGCCAGCGTATCGGCGCTGCGTGCCGCCACCAGGCGCAAGGGCACATCCAGCAGCTGGCTGCGGCGCATTTCCCACCAGATGGTGCCGGTCATTGCCTGGGCGGCCAGCATGCCGATGACCAGGATGGCGGCAATGCGGCCGGACAGGGTTTGCGGCCACAGCCGCGCCAACCACGACAACCAACTGGGAAGCCAGCGGCCGGTGCGATGCGTGGCGGGGGTGTCGGGGGCGGTGCTCACGCCAGCGTCTCGACCTCGCAGGCAAGCACATAGCCGGCATTGCGCACGGTGCGCAGCAGCTGGGCCTGGCGTGGCTGGGGCTCCAGGTGCTGGCGCAGGCGGCTGATGCAGACATCGACGGCGCGGTCCAGCGCCTGGCGCTCGCGGCCAAAGGTGTATTCGGCCAGGTAGTCGCGGCTCAGGGTGCGCTGCGGGTTTTGCGCCAGCGCGCAGAGCACGCGGTAGTCCGACTGGGCCAGGCTGATCAGCAGGCCCTTGGGGTCATGCAGGCTGCGGCTTTGCATGTTCAAGGTCCAGCCGGCAAAGCGCAGGGTGGCCAGGTGCTCGGGCTCGTGCATCGATGCCGGCACCTGGCGCGTGCGCCGCAGCACGCCGGTGATGCGGGCCAGCAGCTCGCGCGGGTCAAAGGGCTTGGGCAGGTAGTCGTCGGCCCCCATCTCCAGCCCCAGGATGCGGTCCATCAGCGCGCCACGTGCCGTCAGCATCACCACGGCGATGGGGGTGCGCTCGCGCAGGCTGCGGCACAGCGCCAGGCCATCGACGCCGGGCAGCATCAGGTCCAGCACCACCAGGTCGGCGCTGTGGCGGGCCAGCCAGTCCCACATGCCCTGGCCATCGGGCACGGCAGCCGCCTGCATGCCCTGGGCACGCAGGTAGTCGCAGAGCAGCTCGCGGATCTCGGGGTCGTCATCGACCACCAGGATGCGGGCCTTGCCGGGCAGGCTGGCGGGGGGCGAGGTCACGGTTTTCTCCGGATAAGTAATGGATTGTGTTGGAGGGCAGCGCGAAAACATGGCATTGCAAATCAGGCGGGCGGTGGCGGCTGGGCCGCTGCGGCGCTGATTAAAGTGGCGGCTCACTGATCAATAAGAACGATTTTCATTCTAGTTTGTTGTGACCATGACCGCATCGAAGCTCTCCCCGGCACTGCAAGCTGCAGGCGCATCCCTGGTCCGCATGTCGGACCTTTTTCGTACTGCCGCACAAGCGGGCATGCGCTTGCGCGCGCTGGG
The DNA here is from genome assembly GCF_022387135.1 of Comamonas sp. B21-038. Taxonomy (GTDB): domain Bacteria; phylum Pseudomonadota; class Gammaproteobacteria; order Burkholderiales; family Burkholderiaceae_C; genus Comamonas; species Comamonas sediminis. The sequence goes on along the minus strand of NZ_CP092462.1, from coordinate 4,219,189 downwards.
TGTGGCGCTGGGGCTGGGCCTGGCCACGGGTCTGACCATGGCAGCTCCGGCGCAAGCTGCAGCGGATGCCCCGGCCGCGCAGGGCAGCACGGTGGTGGATATCGTCGGCCGCACCGTGCAGATCCCCGCCAAGGTGGACCATATTCTGCTGGGCGAAGGCCGCTTTCTGTATGCACTGGCACTGATGGAGGGCGCTGAGCCCTTGAAACGCATCGTGGGCTGGCAAGGCGAGCTGGCCTTTGCCGATCCCAATGGCTGGGCGGCCTACCAGCAGCGCTTTCCGCAGATCACGCAGATTCCGCTGATTGGCCGCAGCTCGGAAGACAGCGTCAGCTACGAAAAATCGGTGTCGACCCAGCCCGACATCGCCATCTTCGGCCTGGGTGGCCATGGCCCGGGCCGCCAAAGCAGCCTGGTGCAGGCACTGGAGAAGTCGGGCGTGCCGGTGGTGTTCATCGACTTTCGCGCCCAGCCGGTGCGCAACACCGCCAAGAGCATCCGCATCCTGGGCCAGGCAGTGCATCGCGAGGCGCAGGCCAATGCCTATGCCGATTTCTACGAGGCGCATCTGCTGCGGGTGCAGTCCCGGGTCAAGGACATCCCTGCGCAGCAGCGCCCGCTGGTGTTTGCCGAGCTGCTGGCCGGTGTCTGGGATGGCTGCTGCCACACGGCGGGCAAGGGCAACGTCGGGGAGTTCATTGACGCCGCTGGCGGCATCAACATCGCGGCAGGCAAGATCCCCGGCGCGATCGGCGACCTGAACCAGGAAGCACTGATCGCCCAGGACCCGGCCATCTACATCGCCACCGGCAGCCGGCCCCAAGGCAGCCGCCCCATGGTGCGGGCGGGCGAAGGGGTGAGCGCCGCGCAGCTGGGCAGCAGCCTGCGCGAACTGGCCCAGCGCCCCGGTTTTGAGATGCTGAGCGCCGTGCGCTCGGGCCGCGCCCATGGCCTGTGGCACAACTTCTACGATGCGCCCACCAATATTTTGGCGATCGAGGCCATGGCCAAGTGGTTCTACCCCGAGCGTTTTGCCGATGTGGACCCGCAGGCGACGATGGCCGAGATCAACCGGCGCTTCTTGCAGGCGCTGCCGATGCAAGGCGCGTACTGGGGCGATATCGCCCCCTTGAAGGCCAAGCCATGAGCGTGTCCCTGCCGCCGCTCGCAGCCACTTCGGCTGCGCTGGGCGTAGATGCAGGGCAGGCTGGCCAGCACGCCAAGGCCTACCGTCGCTTGACGGGCTGGCGCCTGCTGGTGCTGGCGCTGCTGGCTGGTGCCATTGTCGCGGCCCTGCTGTTTGACTTCACCACCGGCCCATCGGGCCTGGCGCTGCGGCAGCTGCTGCAGACCCTGTACACGCCCGATGCCGCGCCGCCGGCGCTGCGGGTGATTGTCTGGGATATCCGCCTGCCCTATGCCTTGATGGCGGTGGCCGTCGGCCTGGCGCTGGGCCTGGCGGGTGCCGAGATGCAGACCGTGCTGGCCAACCCGCTGGCCAGCCCTTTTACCTTGGGGCTGTCGTCGGCCGCCGCCTTTGGCGCAGCGCTGGCGATTGTGCTGGACTGGAGCCTGCCGGGCGTGCCTGCATCCTGGGCGGTGCCGGCCAATGCCTTTGTGTTTGCGATGGCCTCGGCCTTGCTGCTCGATCTGGTGGCCCGCTGGGGTGGCATGAGCGCCACCGGCGTGGTGCTGTTTGGCATTGCGCTGGTGTTCAGCTTCAATGCGCTGGTGTCCTTGCTGCAGTTTGTGGCCACGGCCGAGGCCTTGCAGGGTCTGGTGTTCTGGACCATGGGCAGCCTCTCGCGGGCGACCTGGCCCAAGCTGGGTGCGCTGGCATTGGCCTTGGCGGTGGTGCTGCCGCTGTCCATGCGCAATGCCTGGCGGCTGACGGCGCTGCGCCTGGGGGAGGACCGCGCGGCCAGCTTTGGTGTGGATGTGCGGCGCCTGCGCCTGGGTGCGCTGCTGCGCATCAGCCTGCTGGCGGCCCTGTCGGTGGCCTTTGTCGGCAGCATCGGCTTTATTGGCCTGGTCGCACCGCATATTGCGCGCCGGCTGGTGGGCGATGACCACCGCTTTTACCTGCCGGCCTCGGCCTTGACTGGCGCGCTGGTGCTGTCCTTGGCCTCGGTGGCATCCAAGGCGCTGGTGCCGGGCGTCATCGTGCCGGTGGGCATTGTCACCTCGCTGGTGGGCATTCCCTTCTTTCTGGCCATTGTGCTGCGCACCCGGGGGCGGGCATGAGCGGCGGCGGTTTGCAGATCAGCGGACTGCATGTGGCCTATGGCCGGCGCGTCGTCATTCCTTCGTTGTCGGTGGCCGATCTACAGCCGGGCACGGTCACCGTGGTGCTGGGCCCCAATGGCAGTGGCAAATCGACCTTTTTGCGGGCGCTTGCGGGGCTGACCCGTGCCAGCGGCCAGGTGCGCTTGCAAGGGCAGTCGCTGGACCAGGCCAGCCTGGCCGAGCGCGCCCGGCGCGTGGTCTACCAGCCCCAGGCCTTGCCGGCGGCGGTGCATTTGCGCGTGATCGAATCGCTGATGGCGGCGCGCAAGGCCTCGCCCCACAGCCTGCATGCAGGTGCCGAGCCAGCCCAGGATGCGGTCATGCAATGCGCTGCTGTGCTGCAGCAACTGGGCATTGACCACCTGGCGATGCGCCACCTCGATGAGCTATCGGGCGGCCAAGCGCAGCTGGCCGGCCTGGCGCAGGCGCTGGTCCGCCAGCCCCAGGTGCTGATGCTCGATGAGCCGCTGTCGGCGCTGGACCTGAACCACCAGTTCCATGTGATGGCGCTGGTGGGCGAGCAGACCCGGCGCAGCGGCATGGTCACCCTGGTGGTGCTGCATGACCTGGGCCTGGCGCTGCGCCATGCCGACCGCGTGCTGGTGCTGCAGAACGGCGAGCTGCAGGCCGATGGCCTCCCCAGCGATGCGATCAACCCCGAGCTGCTGGCCCGTGTCTATGGCGTGCAGGCCCGTGTCGAGCCCTGCTCGCGCGGCATTCCGCAGGTGATGGTGGACGGCCTGCTGGCCTGAACGGCTAGGCATGCACCGCCTCAGCGCTGATTTCCTCTTTCTCAACGACCCAAGCGACCAACCATGAAGATCTCTCTGCACCACCTCGCCCTTTGCGCCGCCACCCTGGGCGCCAGCAGCGCCGCCTTCACGCAGCCCGCCGCACCCGCATCGGCGCCAGTCTGTGAAGCTCATGTCAAAGGCCAGCCCGGCAAAAAGTTTGACCTGACCGAGCTGCGCGTGAGCAAGCGCTGCGCGCAGTTCACCGTGCACCTGCTGCACACCGGCAAAAAGCCTTGGCAGGAAGCGGGCCACAACTGGGTGCTGACGCGCAGCCAGGACACCGAGGCGGTGATCCGCGAAGGCCAACGCTCCGGCCCTGAGCGCGCCTGGCTCAGCCGGGGCGATGCCCGCGTGCTGGCTGCCACCCAGATGCTGTCGGGCGGTGAGCATGCCTCGGTGAGTTTCCCGGTCGAGCGCCTGAGCCAGGGCGAGGACTACACCTATTTCTGCTCCTTCCCCACCCATGCCGAGCCTATGCGCGGCAAGCTGGTCGTCATCGACTAAGAGCCGCTAACACAACCCTTGATACGTCGTTGCCTCGCCGGCCGCGCCCTGCCTTGTCGTACTACTGTACTGCCTGCGGCTTGACGCCTAGTCTCAACCGCAAACCTTCGGTTTGCTGGGTCGTGTTACCGGCTCTAAACCGCTGAAACAGCGGCCCAGCCTCAGCTGGGCATGCGGTAGGCCAGCACCTTGAGCGCCCGGTCGGGCGAGACATCGGCAAAGATCGCGGGGTTGGCCACCTGCTCGATGAACTCCAGCGCCGGCGCCAGCTCGGCCATCTGGTCCTGCAAGAAGGCCAGCGGCAGCTCGGGGGCGTTCAGACACAGCAGCGCAAAGCCGCCCGGCGCCAGCAGGTCGGGCAGACGCTTGATCAGGCGCGCGTAGTCCTTGGTGGCGACAAAGCTGCCCTTTTGGTAGCTGGGCGGGTCCATGATCACCAGCTGGTAAGGCCCGGTGCGGGTGATCTTGCCCCAGCTGCTGAAAATGTCATGGCCCCAGAACTGGCCGCCGGCCAGCTGGTTGAGCCGGTGGTTCTGCTGGCCGCTGGCCAGCGCAGCCTTGCTCATGTCGATATTGACCACCTGGCCGGCGCCCGCCTGCAGTGCTGCGACCGAGAACGCGCAGGTATAGGCAAACAGGTTGAGCACTTTGCAGCGCTCTGGGTCCGGCTGGCGCGCTATGAACTGGCGCACCCAGCGCCTGCCCTCGGCCATGTCCAGAAACAGGCCATGGTTTTGCCCGCGCAGCACATGCACCAGATAGCGGGCATCGTCCTCCTGCACGGTATGGGGCTCGGGCAGGCAGCCCTGGACCAGGCGGGTCTCGGCCGCGCCCAGCGCCCGGCATTGGTAGACCCAGGTGAGCGGCTCACCCGGGTAGAGCTGCTGCCAGCGCTGCTGCAGCGCCTCGCCCACGCTGTGCAGCGCCTCGTCGGCCAGCGGCGCAAAGCTGGTCAGCACCACGGCCGGCGGGTACAGGTCCAGCGACAGGTGTTCGCAGCCCGGAAACAGGCCGCCTCGGCCATGGAAGAAGCGTTGCGCCTGCTGGCTTGCGGGCATGGTGGCGATGGCCTCAAGTAATGCTTGCATGGATTCAAATGTCGGGAAGAGAAACGGGGGTGCAGTGCTGGACCAGAAATGTGGGCTGCGGGATACTTCTTACAAATATTCCCCGGCCCGCCCTCCAATTGTGCGGCTGCTCGGTTAGATTTCTTGGGTTATGAGTTTCGACAGATCACTGGTGGATCACCGCCAGGATTGAGGAGGAGGTTTTCATGTTCAGTAGCGCCAATGACATCAAGCCCCTGGTGACCGCCATCAACAACTGCCAGGACGAGGAAAGCATGATCAACCCGCTGACGGCAGCGCAGTGGGAGATCCTGGCCCCATATCTGACGCAGACCCAGCTGGCGGCATCCCAGGTGTTGTTTCAGCAAGGCACGCAGGAGCGCACCTTGTTCTTCGTCGAAAGCGGCAGCCTGAGCGTGCATTTCGAGGACGAAAAGCAGCGCATTCGCCTGGCCATCGTCGGCGCGGGCTCCATTGTCGGGGAAGGCGCGTTCTTCTCGCACCAGCCGCGCAATGCCACCGTGCAGGCGGTGGCCGGTTGCCGCCTCTGGGGGCTGTCCAGCATCCGCTTTACTGAGCTGTGCAACCGCCAGCCCACCGTGGCCGTCGCGCTGGCGATGGCCGCCGGATCGGTGCTGGCCAAGCGCCTGGGCAACCGCAAACGCCGCGTCGCCGCAACATAAAAGCTTGGCATGTGTCAAATGGCACGCGCTTTTCTGACAAGTGTATGCAATACTCCATCCCTACAATTACAAATGCCTGTTGCATGGTGAAACGGGTGACCGTTTTGCATTCTGATCAGGGTAGGGAGTGGCATGTCTATATTTGCCAAATGGTTCAGTCGACCAGAAAAAAAACCGGCCGTGGCTGCCTTTGGGCCGCAAACAATGTTCGCCGAGCCGTTGGGCCACAGCCAGCACGATATGCTGGCCGCCCAGAGCCCGTTGGTGGGCGCCAAGTCCATGGCTGCGGCGTCCCCGCACGACAGTGCCGCGCCGCGGCCCGGTGAGCGTTCGGCCCGGCGGGAAATGGTGTATTCGGCGGTGCGCGAGTCCATGGTGCGCTCGGGCATTCTGTCGGCAGCTTACAAATTCAAGGTGCTGGCGCTGGACAAGCGCGCGACGCAGTTCATTGTGATGGTGGACCTGGCGCAGCAGCACTGCGCCTCGCCGGACAAGCTCACCCAGATCGAAGCCTTGATCGCCTATTCGGCCAAGACCCGTTTCGAGATCGTCATCACCTCGGTGTACTGGCGCCTCAATGCCCAGCTCGGTGCCGTCAGCAGCAAGGCACCCCGTGTCGCCAGCGCTGGCGCCGCGCCGTCCCAGGCGCCGATGGCACCGGTGCCGCTGGGCATGGACCCGGTCGATGAGGCAGAGATTGCCGCCTTCAAGAAGGCCTTGCTCGACGCCGCGATGAACCCGGTGCCGGCGCTGGAGGGGGCACCGGCCAGCCAGCGCGCCGCGACCAGCACCGCGCCACGGCCGGCGCCGATTGTCCCGCCCGCACGCCGTGCCACTGATCCGACCCAGATCGCACGGGAAGCGGCCCGCCGGGGCGGCGCGCCTGCGCCCACCGCCGACACCAGTTTTGGCGGCCTGAGCAATACCCAGTACGGCGATCTGCACTGAGCGTCCACGCCGCTGCAGCGCTGCAGCGGAGGCTCAGTGGCCCGCGAAATCCACCAAGGTGAACAGCGGCAGGCCTGCGTCGGTCAGCCGCTTGGAGCCCCCCAGCTCGGGCAGGTCGACAATGGCAGCGCCCTCCATCACCTGGGCGCCGAGTTTCTCCAGCAGGTTCTTGCCGGCCATCATCGTGCCGCCGGTGGCGATCAGGTCATCGACCAGCAGCACCTTGTCGCCGGGCTTGACCGCATCGGCATGCAGCTCCACCGTGGCGCTGCCGTACTCCAGCTCATAGGTCTCCTCCACCGTGGTGAAGGGCAGCTTGCCTTTTTTGCGGATCGGCACAAAGCCCACCTTGAGCTGGTAGGCAATGACGGCGCCGAGGATGAAGCCCCGCGCATCGAGCCCGGCCACCACATCGGGGCGCATGTCGCGCGACATGTAGCGGTGCACAAAGGCGTCGATCAGCACATGGAAGACCTGCGGGTTCTGCAGCAGCGGGGTGATGTCCCGGAACTGCACGCCCGGCGCTGGCCAATCGGGGACGGTGCGGATGTGGTGACGCAAAAAGGCGTTGACGTCGGGAGCGTGCATGGTGGGGCCGGAGAAGGGGAGAGGACCCGCCATGGTAGTGCATGTGCGGTTGTTGCAGTCCAGCGGCGGTGCTTTGTTAAGCATGTTTGGCAATGACCTGCGTCCGCCGGGGCGCGGGCGCTCCGATAAAATCGGTCTCCATGAGCACCCTACAGCCCAAGCGCCCCCTCGAAGCGGCGCAGATTCTGCGCCTGGCGGCGTCCACCTTCGCGATCGAGGCCGAAGCCATTGCCGCGCTGACACAACGCCTGGACGACAACTTTGTCCAGGTCGTGCAGCGCATGCTGGAGATTCCCGGACGTGTGGTGGTCACCGGCATGGGCAAGAGCGGGCATGTCGGGCGCAAGATTGCCGCGACCTTGGCATCGACCGGTACGCCCGCATTCTTTGTGCACCCGGGTGAGGCCAGCCATGGCGACCTGGGCATGGTGACCGGCCAGGACCTGGTGCTGGCCATCTCCAACAGCGGTGAGAGTGGCGAGATTTCGGTGCTGCTGCCGGTGCTCAAGCGCCTAGGCGTGCCCATCGTGGCGATGACGGGCAACCTGCAGTCCTCGATGGCCCGCCACGCCGACTGGGTGCTCAACACCCAGGTGGACAAGGAAGCCTGCCCGCTGAACCTGGCCCCCACGGCCAGCACCACGGCGCAAATGGCGATGGGCGATGCGCTGGCCGTCGCGCTGCTGGATGCGCGCGGCTTCAAGGCCGAGGACTTTGCCCGCTCCCACCCCGGTGGCGCGCTGGGCCGCCGCCTGCTTACCCATGTGGCTGACGTGATGCGCAGCGGCGATGAACTGCCTACCGTATTGCCGAGCGCCAGCTTCAGCGATCTGATGCGCGAGATGAGTGCCAAGGGCATGGGCGCGGCTGCCATCGTCGATGCAAACGGGCTGCTGCAGGGCGTCTTCACCGATGGCGATCTGCGCCGCCGTATTGAGGCCGGTGCCGATTTGCGTGGCCTGACTGCGGCCGAGGTGATGCATGCGGCGCCGCGCCAGATATCGGCTGACGCGCTCGCGGCCGATGCCGCCGCGATGATGGAGGCCTACCGCATCACCAGCGTGCTGGTCACCGATGCGGCCCGGCGCCTGGTAGGCATCGTGCATGTGGGCGATCTGATGCGGGCCAAGGTGATCTGATGGCCAGCACCCTGACCTTGCCCCCCATCACCCCCGCCCAGCAGTGGCCCGCCGGGTTGCTGCTGCGTGCCCAGGGCATCAAGATCGTGTTTTTCGATGTGGATGGCGTGCTCACCGATGGCGGCCTGTACATCAGCGAGCAGGGTGAAACGCTCAAGCGCTTCCACACGCTCGACGGCCATGGCCTCAAGATGCTGCGCGAAGCCGGCATCGTGCCGGCGGTCATCACCGGGCGTGACTCGGCGCCGCTGCGCCACCGCCTCGCGGCATTGGGCATCGCGCATGTGCGCTATGGGACCGAGGACAAGCTGCCCGCCGCCCAGGCCATGCTGGAGGCGCTGGGCCTGGACTGGCACCAGGCCGCTGCCATTGGCGATGACTGGCCGGATCTGCCGGTATTGCGCCGCTGCCAGCTGGCCTGCGCCCCCGCCAATGCCCACCCCGAAGTGCTGGGCGTGGCACACTGGGTGACCACCCGCCACGGCGGCGCAGGCGCCGCGCGCGAGCTGTGCGATGCTGTGCTGGCCGCCAGCGGTGCCTATGTCAACCTGCTCGATCGGTACGGACAATGAAATCTCGTGTGCGACGCCTCATGGACCTGTCGTCCATCTACCTGCCGGTGATCCTGATGGGTCTGCTGGCGCTGGGCACCTGGTGGCTGGTGCGCAATGCCCCCAAGCCGCAGAGCGTGCGTGAGGCGGTGGTGCCCGGCCACGAGGTGGATTACTACATGAGCGATTTTTCAGTGCGCAACTTTGATGGCACCGGCGTGCTGACCAGCGAGATCCTGGGCAACAAGATGCGCCACTTCATCGACACCGACACGCTGGAGATCGATACGGCCACGATGCGCTCGCTGCGGCAGGATGGATCCACGACGGTGGCGACGGCCGACCGCGCGCTGTCCAATGCCGATGGCTCGGAAGTGCAGCTGTTCGGCAATGCCAAGGTGGTGCGCAGCAGCAACAAGCCGGGTGTGCCGCAGATGGAGTTCCGGGGCGAATTCCTGCACGCCTTTGTCAATGAAGAGCGTGTGAGCTCGAACAAGCCAGTCGAGATCATCCGGGGCAAGGACCGCTTCACGGCCGATTCCATGGTCTTCAACAACATCACCCAGGTGGCCGAACTCAAGGGCCGGGTCAAGGGTGTCCTGCAGCCCGCACGCTGAGCGCCCATGGCCACCCCCCTGAGCGACGCACCGCTGGTGCTGATCACCGGCGCCTCCAGCGGCATCGGCCAGGCGCTGGCCTGGCGCTACTACCAGGCCGGCTACCGGCTGGCGCTGGTGGCCCGCCGCAGCGCAGTGATGCAGGCATGGGCGCAGGCACAAGGCATGGACAGCAGCCGCTATGCCATCTATGGCGCCGACGTGGCCAATCAGGACCAGATCATTGCCGCCTGCGCGCAATGCCTGCAGCAGCAGGGCCTGCCCGATGTGGTGGTGGCCAATGCCGGGGTGAGTTACGGCATCGACACGGCAGAGCGCGAGGACCTGGACGTCATGGCCCAGACCTATGCCACCAACGTGATCGGCATGGCCGCGACCTTCCACGCCTTTGTGCGGCCCATGCAGGCGCGTGGCAGTGGCAAATTGGTGGGTATTGCCAGTGTGGCCGGCATACGCGGCCTGCCCGGCCACGGCGCCTACTGCGCCAGCAAGGCGGCGGTCATCAGCTACTGCGAGAGCCTGCGGGTGGAGCTGCAGCGCAGCGGCGTGCAGGTGGTCACGATCAGCCCGGGCTTTGTGGCCACGCCGCTCACCAGCCACAACCGCTACGGCATGCCGTTCCTGATGCAACCCGAGGCCTTCGCCGACAAGGCCTTCGCGGTGATTGCCAAGGCGCGCAGCTATGCCGTCATCCCCTGGCAGATGGGCTGGGTGGCCAAGCTGTTGCGCTGCCTGCCCAATGCGCTGTATGACCGCGCGCTCGCCAACCGTCCGCGCAAGCACCGCCACCGCGAACGGGTGCAAGAGCTGCCGCCAGGCCGGGATTGACGCAGGTCTGCGCCGGCCATGAAAAAAGCCCCTGGCGGGGCTTTGTCGTTGCTGGAGGCGCACCGCCAGGGTGTGCCTGCAGACATCAATAATCGTCGTTGTTGTCGTAGCCTTGGTTGCCGCCGCGGTTGCGCGAACCATTGCCGTAGGGGCTGCGGAAGCCGCCATCGCGGTCGCCGCCACGATCACCGCCACCAAAGCCACGGTCATTGCCGCCACGGCCGCCATCGCGACCGCCACGGTCGCCATAACCACCGCCGCCACCGCCGTAGCCGCCACGGTCACCGCCGCCGCCGTATCCACCACCACCGCCGCCGCCGTAGCCACCGCCACCACCGCCGCCGTAGCCACCACCGCCGCCACCGAAGCCGCCGCGGTTACCGCCGCCACCGAAGCCACCACCGCGTGGGCCGCCAAAGCCACCACCGCCGCTGCGGGGAGGACGGGGCTCCATCGGACGCGCTTCGTTCACGACCAGATTGCGGCCGCCCAGAGGCTGACCGTTCAGACCGTTGACCGCTGCTTGGGCTTCGTCATCGCTGCCCATTTCTACAAAACCGAAACCCTTGGAGCGACCCGTGTCGCGTTCCATCATCACCTTGGCGCTGGTTACGCTGCCAAACTGACCAAAGGCCTGTTCCAGATCGTTGTCGCGAACCTGGTATGGCAAATTACCGACGTAAAGCTTGTTGCCCATTTGAGGGACTCCTGATAACTCTTAAATAATGCGATAGCGCCCTGTAGAACACCGGTCATTCATCGCAGTAGCCCGATGGAGGAATACTCCATCCTTTATTTTCTGGCATAAAAACCGACAATGGCATAGTTCCGCCCCTCAGTTGTGGCGCGGAAGCTGCAACCAGATGCAAAAAAGGCCTCAAAGAGGCCTTTTTTTCGGGAAAACCCGTCATCTAACCGTCAAAACCCGTAAGAGGTTTTGGAGGTGAGGTGTTTAGTAGCTGCCGCCACCGTAGCCACCACGGCCACCGCCGCCGAAGCCACCGCGATCGCCGCCGCCGAAGCCGCCACGGTCACCGCCGCCGAAGCCGCCACGGTCACCGCCGCCGAAGCCGCCACGGTTGCCACCACCGAAACCACCGCTGCGTGGAGGACGGGCTTCCATGGGACGGGCTTCGTTCACAACCAGGTTACGGCCGCCGTAGCCTTGGCCGTTCACGCCTTCGATAGCAGCTTGTGCTTCAGCGTCCGAACCCATTTCCACAAAGCCGAAGCCCTTGGAGCGGCCGGTGTCACGTTCCATCATGACCTTGGCGCTGGAGACGGTACCGAACTGGCTGAAAGTGCTTTCCAGATCGCTGTCACGGAAAGAGTAGGGCAGGTTGCCCACGTAAAGTTTGTTGCCCATTTGAGGACTCCGAAAAAAGTAAAAAAAGCGATGGAGCCTGATGCAATCAACAAACCTGTGACAACTTCCAAGACGGATCACCGCGCGCTGTAGTGTACCCGGGGGCACATTGAGCTTCACCATTATGGGTGAATCGCCTTACGCTGTGTTGACAGTTCCCGCAAGCGGGGCTTGGTATTTTCCCTGGCGGCAGTGGGTGTTGCGGCGCAGCATCGCTTTTGGGCGTATGATGCGCCAGTCTTTGGGGAGTAGCCTGCCGGGCGTGCAATGCGCCGCGGAGTGTGCGTCAACAAACTTGGGCCTTCGCGGCCTATGGCGTACACGGCACCTTGTGATGAGGATGCTGGGCGAGACCATTGACCACGTTGCGATCCAATGCCGGAGTCGCGATGCGGTCAATGCTGTCTTGCTATATCCGGCTGCAATAACGATCCCCACTCATGGAAGCCTTTCTCCTCTCGACCGCTGTCGTCGCCCTTGCCGAAATGGGCGACAAGACACAGCTGCTATCGCTCGTCCTTGCTGCCAAATACCGCAAACCCTGGCCCATTGTGCTGGGCATCTTTGTCTCGACCCTGGTCAACCATGCGCTCGCCGGCGCCGTCGGTGCCTGGATCACGACAATGCTGGGCCCTGATGTGCTGCGCTGGATTCTGGGCGTGTCCTTCATCCTGATGGCCGGCTGGATGCTGATTCCCGACAAGATCGACGAGGACGAAGCGGGCAAGAGCAGCGGCCGCTGGGGCGTGTTCGGCACCACGGTGCTGCTGTTCTTCCTGGCCGAGATGGGCGACAAGACCCAGCTGGCCACCGTGGGGCTGGCCGCCAAGTACCCGGCTTCCTATTACTGGGTGGTCGCCGGCACCACGATCGGCATGATGCTGGCCAATGCGCCGGTGGTCTGGTTTGGCGACAAGATCACCAAGAAGCTGCCGATCCGCTGGATCCACCGTGTCTGTGCGGTGATCTTCCTGGTGCTGGGCGTGGCTGCGCTGTTCACCACGATGGACTGACGGCGCTGGCGGCGCCAGCAACACCGGCAACGCTCAAACGCAAAGGGCTGGGGATCCTGCGATCTCCAGCCCTTTTTGGATGGGGCGGCGCCCCAAGTCTCAGCCTCAGTCCAAGGTCATCAGGCTCGCATTGCCGCCCGCTGCTGCGGTGTTGATGCTGATCGCATGCTCGGCCAGCAGGCGGAACAGTGGCACGCTGCCATCGGCGGCCTGGGCGGTGATCGGCACAATGGCGCCGGGGCGGCCCGCCAGGCTGCTGCCGGTGGGCAGCCAGCCGCTGGCGGCATCGGCGATCAGCGCATCGAAGGCTTCGGACTGCAGGAAGGCCTGCGCGCTGTGCGCCGACAGTTGCACCGAGGCACGTACCGATGCGGGCAGCTGTGCCAGCAGGCTGGCGTACTGGCTGTTGGCGGGCCACACGGCGGTGGAGCCAGCCGCCAGCACGGCGGCGAGCTGGGCCAGCAGCAGGCTTGTGGTGCTGGCCACGCAGCCCACGCGCTCGCGGCCGCTCAGCACATACAGATTGCGCTCACCGGTCGGGCCGGGCAGCTCGGCCGCAAAGCCATTGCCGGTATGGGCAGCATAGCGCTGGCACAGCGCTGCCAGCTCGCCCTGGCCTTGCTGGCTGGCCCAGCTTTGCAGCGCATCCAGCGCAGCGGCCGGGGCGGCATCGGCCTGCTCCAGGCCATGGGCATGGCCGCGCTGGCCAGTGGCGGGCGCGGGCGCCTCATTGCCCGCCATGCGGGGCAGGTGGGCCAGCGCATCGACCGTGGCCGTGGCCGGCATGCGGCTGAGCAGGCGCAGCATGTACAGCGGGCCGCCGGCCTTGGGACCCGTGCCCGACAGGCCTTCGCCGCCAAAGGGCTGCACACCGACGACGGCGCCGACGATGTTGCGGTTCACATAGATATTGCCGGCATGCGCAGCAGTGACCACCTGGCTGATGGTCTCGTCAATGCGGGTGTGGAGGCCCAAGGTGAGGGCGTAGCCGGTGGCATTGATGTCGGCCAGCAGCTGGGGCAGGTTCTCGCGGCGGTAGCGCAGCACATGCAGCACCGGGCCGAAGACTTCGCGCTTGAGTTCGGACAGCTGGCGGATGGCGATCACCGTCGGCGGCACAAAGGTGCCCTGCGCGCTGGCGCCGCCGTTTTGCCAGACCTGGTGGCCGGCGGCCTGCATGCGGGCAATGTGCTGGTCGATGACGCCCTTGGCTTCGGCGTCGATGACGGGGCCTACATCGGTCTTGAGCTGGCAGGGGTTGCCGACCTGGAGCTCCTGCATCGCGCCGCGCAGCATGTGCAGCAGGCGATCGGCGGCCTCTTCCTGCACGCAGAGCACGCGCAGCGCCGAGCAGCGCTGGCCGGCCGAGTCAAAGGCCGAGGACAGCACATCGACCACCACCTGCTCGGCCAGCGCGGAGGAGTCCACGATCATCGCGTTCTGGCCGCCGGTCTCGGCCACCAGGGTCACGGGCTGGCCCTGGGCATCGAGGCGCTGGGCCAGGGTCTTTTGCAGAATGCGGGCCACTTCGGTCGAGCCGGTGAACATCACGGCCTGCACGCGGCTGTCGCCCACCAGGCGGGCACCCACGGTCTCGCCGGTGCCCGGCAGCAGCTGCAGCACATCGTGCGGCACGCCCGCCTGCCACAGCGCCTGCACGGCAGCGGCGGCGATCAGCGGGGTCTGCTCGGCCGGTTTGGCCAGCACGGTGTTGCCGGCAGCCAGCGCGGCAGCAATCTGGCCGCTGAAGATGGCCAGCGGGAAGTTCCAGGGGCTGATGCAGACCACCGGGCCCAGGGCCTGGTAATCCGCCTGGCCCCAGCTGCGCACCTGGGCGGCGTAGAAGCGCAGAAAGTCCACCGCTTCGCGCACTTCGGCAATCGCGTTGGAGCAGGTCTTGCCCGCCTCGCGCACCAGCACGCCCATCAAGGTGGGCATATGGGCTTCGAGCAGGTCACCGGCCTTGGCCAGGCAATCGGCGCGCTGGGCCGCCGGGGTGGCCTGCCAGCGGGCGGCGGCGGCCTGGGCAGCAGCCAGCGCAAACTCCACCTGATCGGCCGATGCCTGCGTGACCGTGCCGACCTGGTCGCTGTGGTCGGCCGGGTTCAGCACGGGCTCGCTCGGCTGGGTAGAGGCGGGGGCGCCGTCTGCCAGCAGGGGCTGGGCATGCCAGGCCATCTGTGCGCTGGCCTGCAGGTCGTGCTGCAGCGCGCGCAGGCGGTTGTCGTTGGACAGGTCCAGCCCGGCCGAATTGCTGCGGCTTGCGCCATACAGCGCGCGCGGCTGGGCAATGTGCGGGTTGGGCAGGCCGAGCTGGCCTTCGCTCTGTGCCCATTGCTGGGCGGTGGTCACGGGGTTTTCCACCAGCTTGGCCAGGGGGATGTCCTGGTCGGCGATGCGGTTCACAAAGCTGGTGTTGGCGCCGTTCTCGAGCAGGCGGCGCACCAGGTAGGCCAGCAGGGTTTCATGCGTGCCCACGGGGGCATAGATGCGGCAGGGGCGGCCCAGGTTTTCGCTGGCCGTGCGGCCCACCACCTGTTCGTACAGCGGCTCGCCCATGCCGTGCAGGCACTGGAACTCGTACTGGCCGGGCTGGTAGCGGGCCGGGTCGGCCAGGTGGTAGATGGTGGCCAGGGTGTGGGCATTGTGCGTGGCGAACTGGGGGTAGACCGCATCGGGCGCGGCCAGCAGCTGGCGCGCGCAGGCCAGGTAGGACACATCGGTATAGGCCTTGCGGGTGTAGACCGGGTAGCCTTCGAGACCGTCGATCTGGGCGCGCTTGATCTCGCTGTCCCAGTAGGCGCCCTTGACCAGGCGCACCATCAGGCGGTGCTGGCTGCGGCGGGCCAGGTCGATGATGAAGTCCAGCACATAGGGGCAACGCTTTTGGTAGGCCTGCACGACAAAGCCGATGCCGGCAAAACCGGCCAGCTCGGGCGCAAAGCAGAGCTTTTCCAGCAGGTCCAGCGACAGCTCCAGGCGGTCGGCCTCTTCGGCGTCGATATTGAGGCCGATGTTGTAGCTTTTGGCCAGCACGGCCAGCTGCAGCACCACCGGGTAGAGCTCGGCCATCACGCGGTCATACTGGGCGCGGCTGTAGCGCGGGTGCAGGGCCGACAGCTTGATCGAGATGCCCGGGCCTTCGTAGACGCCCCGGCCATTGCTGGCCTTGCCGATTGCATGGATCGCGTTTTCGTAGTCGCGCAGATAGCGCTTGGCGTCATCGCTGGTCATCGCCGCTTCGCCCAGCATGTCGTAGGAGTAGCGGAAGCCCTTGGCCTCCAGGCGCTCGGCGTTCTTCAGCGCTTCGCCAATCGTCTCGCCGGTGACGAACTGCTCGCCCATCATGCGCATGGCCATGTCCACGCCCTTGCGGATCAGCGGCTCGCCGCCCCGGCCGATCAGGCGGGTGAGCGACTGGCCCAGCGAGCCTTCGCTGTGCGTGGCCACCAGCTTGCCGGTCAGCACCAGGCCCCAGGCGGCGGCATTGACGAACATCGACGGGCTCTTGCCCACATGGGCCTTCCACTGGCCGTGGGCGATCTTGTCGCGGATCAGCACATCGCGCGTGGCCGTATCGGGGATACGCAGCAGCGCCTCGGCCAGGCACATCAGCGCAATGCCTTCTTGCGACGACAGTGCGAACTCCTGCAGCAGGCCTTGCACCAGGCCGGAGCGGCCGCTGTCGGCCTTGCGCTCGCGCAGCGTGCGGGCCAGCTGCAGCGCCAGCGCATCGCCGGCCTGGGCGATGGCGGCGGGTGGCGTGGCCTGGGGCAGCAGTGCTTGCAGCGCTTCGGTCTCGGGCTTGCGGTAGGCGGCAGTGATGGCCGCCCGCAGTGCCGAGGCGGGCTGCAAGGCCGACACCAGCTCATTAAAAACAGGAGCACTGGCACCAGATGGGCTGCTGCCCGTGGCCGAAAATGGCGAGTTGGTGGAGGGCTGGTTGTCAACAACGGCGTTGGCAGTCATGGCGGGCTCGTGTTCAGAGTAGATAGTGAATGCCGCCAGTGTGATCGTTTGTGGTTTGAATTTCTCTCCATAATGTGGCCCATTCTTAGTGAAAAATTCTGCCCATGACCGCCATCATCGACCCGCCGGACGACCTCGACCGCATCGATCTGCGCATTCTGGCCGTGCTGCAGCGGGACGGCCGCATCTCCAACCTGAAGCTGGCCGAGGCGGTATCGCTGTCGGCCACGGCCGTGCTGGCCCGGGTGCAGCGCCTGACCAAGGAGGGCTATATCACCGGCTACGAGGCGCGGCTGAACCCGCAAAAGCTGGGCGCGGCGATGCTGGTCTTCATCGAGGTGCTGCTGGACCGCACCACGCCCAATGTGTTTGACGAGTTCAAGGCGGCGGTGCAGGTGCGGCCCGAGATCATGGAGTGCCATATGGTGGCCGGCGGCTTTGACTACCTGGTGAAGATCCGCGTGGCCGACATGAACCACTACCGCCACTTTGCCGGTGAGGTCTTGTGGCAATTGCCCGGCGTGCGCGAGACCCGTACCTACGCGGTGATGGAAGAGGTCAAGAGCTCCAACCGGCTCTACCTGGGCGGCAGTTGACGCAGCCCATGCGCGGCCGATTTGCAGTACACTCAGATTTCACGGCGCCGATTTGCTTCAGCTTGCGGGCGCTTTATAAATCCAGCTAAAGACTCGGTAGGCGACTGCATTCCATCGACCCGGCCTCGTTTTTAGCGTTGCCGGGTTTTTTATGTCATTCGTTGCGACACCCCAATCAATGCATTTCCCGGAGGCGCTCCCTCTTCAAAGTGGCGCCTCCATCCGCGACTACCATCTGGCCTACGAGACCTACGGCCAGCTCAACGCCGACCGCTCCAACGCCATCCTGGTCTGCCATGCACTCAATGCCTCCCACCACGTGGCCGGCCACTACGAGGGCCAGGCCAAGAGCGAGGGCTGGTGGGACAACATGATCGGCCCGGGCAAGCCGGTCGATACCAACCATTTCTTTGTCATCGGCGTCAACAACCTGGGCTCCTGCTTTGGCTCTACCGGGCCCATGCACCTGAGTCCGGACACCGGTGCTGTCTACGGCGCCGATTTCCCGGTCGTGACGGTGGAGGACTGGGTCAACGCCCAGGCGCTGCTGCTGGACCGGCTGGGCATCCGCCAGCTGGCCGCCGTGCTGGGTGGCAGCCTGGGCGGCATGCAGGCGCTGTCCTGGACCTTGCAGTACCCCGACCGCATGCGCCATGCGGTGGTGGTGGCCAGCGCCCCCTGTCTGTCGGCCGAGAACATTGCGTTCAACGAGGTGGCGCGCCGCGCCATCGTGACCGACCCGGACTTCCATGGCGGCCACTTCTACAGAGAAGGCGTGGTTCCCAAGCGCGGCCTGCGCATTGCGCGCATGATCGGCCACATCACCTACCTGAGCGACGATGTGATGAACCAGAAGTTCGGCCGCCAGCTGCGCGAAGGCCTGGACTTGAAATACAGCACCCAGGATGTGGAGTTCCAGATCGAGAGCTATCTGCGCTACCAGGGCGACAAGTTCAGCGACTACTTCGATGCCAATACCTATTTGCTGATCACCCGCGCGCTCGACTACTTCGACCCGGCCAAGCCGTTTGGCGGCGACCTGACCCAGGCGCTGGCCGGCGCCAAGGCGCGCTTCATGCTGGTGAGCTTCAGCACCGACTGGCGCTTCTCGCCAGCGCGCAGCCGCGAGATCGTCAAGGCCTTGCTCGACAACCGCCGCACCGTCAGCTACGCCGAGATCGACGCGCCCCATGGCCACGATGCCTTCTTGCTCGACGATGCCCGCTACATGGGCGTGATGCGCTCCTATTTTGAAAACATGGCCCGCGAACTGAGCGCCGGCCTGCCCCGCAGCCAGGAGGCCGCATGACCGAGTCTTCTTCCACCTTCCAGGCGATTGCCAACCTGGTACCCAAGGGCGCCCGCGTGCTGGACCTGGGCTGCGGCGACGGCAGCCTGCTGGCCTACCTGCAGCGCGAGCGCGAATGCAGCGGCTATGGCATCGAGTTTGACGACGCCAATGTGCTGGCCTGCGTGCGCCGGGGCGTGAACGTGCTGCAGCTGAACCTGGAAGACGGCCTGGCCATCTTCGAGGACAACAGCTTTGATGTAGTGCTGCAGATCGACACCTTGCAGCATCTGCGCAATGCCGAGGTGATGCTGCGCGAGACTGCGCGCATCGGCAAGCAAGGCGTGGTCGCCTTCCCCAACTTTGCGCACTGGCCCAACCGCCTGTCGATCCTGCAAGGCCGCATGCCCGTGACCAAGCGCCTGCCCTACCAGTGGTACGACACGCCCAACATCCGCGTCGGCACCTTCAAGGATTTCGAGGTACTGGCGCTCAAGAACAAGCTGCACATTCTGGACAGCTTTGGCCTGCAAAACGGCGAGGTGCGGCGCTGGCTCCCCAATGCCCGCGCCGGCACGGCGGTGTTCCACTTCGAGCACGCCTGAGCCCACGGCGCGCCACGCGGCGGGCTCTGCGCTGTACAAAGGCAGCAGGGCTTTGCCGCAGGCGATAGCCGGGTGGCGCCTGCGCTGGTACGCTTATGCCTGCGGCTGCCCTTTTCGTGGCAGCACCTCCAGGAGATTCGCCCATGAACGCCCGCCTCGACGCCGCCCAGCTGCAAGCCGATGCTGCCCTCAGCCATATCAGCCAGCAGTGGGACCGCGATATTCTTCGCCAGCTGACCGACTACATCGCCATCCCCGCCAAGTCGCCGGGCTTCGATGGCAACTGGGAGCAGCATGGTTTCATCGACACCGTGGTGCGCAATGCCGCCAGCTGGATTGAGGCGCAGAAGGTTGAAGGGCTGAAACTGGAAGTGGTGCGCGTGCCGGGCCGCACGCCGGTGCTGTTCTTCGAGGTGCCTGCGACCCAGGCCCAGAGCGAGCAAACCGTGCTGATGTACGGACACCTGGACAAGCAGCCCGAGTTCTCCGGCTGGCGCAATGACCTGGGCCCCTGGACCCCCAAATACGAAGACGGCAAGCTCTACGGCCGGGGCGGCGCCGACGACGGCTATGCCACCTACGCCAGCGTGGCCGCCATCCAGGAACTCAAGCGCCAGAATGTGCCGCACCCGCGCATCGTCGGCCTGATCGAGACCTGCGAGGAAAGCGGCTCGGGCGATCTGCCGGTCTACATCGACATGCTCAAGCCCCGCCTGGGCGATGTGGGCCTGGTGATCTGTCTGGACAGCGGCGCCGGCAACTACGACCAGCTGTGGCTGACCACCAGCCTGCGCGGCATGGTCGCGGGTACCTTGAAGGTCGAGATCCTCACCGAAGGCGTGCACTCGGGCGATGCCTCGGGCGTCGTGCCCTCGTCCTTCCGCATCATGCGCCAGGTGCTCGACCGCCTGGAAGACAGCAAGACCGGCCGCCTGCTGCCCGAGAGCTTCCACTGCGCGGTGCCGGCAGAGCGCCTGGCCCAGGCGCAGGCCACGGCCGGCATTCTGGGCGATGAGCTGTACAAGCGCTTCCCCTGGGCGCATTTTGATTGCAATGGCTCCAGCCTGTTTGCGCTGCCCACCACCACCGACCCTACGCAGGCGCTGCTCAAGCGCACCTGGGAGCCGACCCTGTCCGTCACCGGTGCCGAGGGCCTGCCCGCGCTGCAGGATGCCGGCAATGTGCTGCGCCCCTATACCGCCTTCAAGCTGAGCCTGCGCCTGCCCCCGCTGGTCGATGCCACGCAGTGCATGCAGGAGCTCAAGACCCTGCTCGAAGACAACGCGCCCTACCAGGCCAAGGTCACCTGGGAAGGCGCCAGCGGCGCCAACGGCTGGAATGCCCCCAACACCAGCGACTGGTTCCTGAACGCGCTCAACCAATCGAGCCGTGCGCACTTTGGCGCGGACTGCGGCTTTATCGGCCAGGGCGGCTCGATCCCGCTGATGGGCATGCTCAGCGCCGGCTTCCCCAAAGCGCAGATGATGGTCTGCGGCGTGCTGGGCCCCAAGAGCAATGCGCACGGACCCAATGAGTTCCTGCATGTGCCGTATGCCAAGAAGCTCACCGCCGCCGTGGCCCAGGTGATTGCCAGCATGCCCACCAAGGCGGCCAGCGTATAACGGCCACCAGCCCACCGGGCAGCTGCCGCGTGCACCCGCGCACGCAGCGGCTGCCTTTTCTTTTTGACGACCACAACCACGACAGCGCGCCCGCCATGACCGAGCCCACCGCCCCCACCATCTTGTTTGACGGCACTGAACCGCTGGGTGCCAGCGCCGACCTGCAGGACAACGGCAAGCCCTTTTTCTTCCAGCTGCCCAACGGCCAGAAGGCCTTTGTGATCCGCTGGCAGGGCCAGCTGCACGGCTGGATCAACGAGTGCCAGCACGCCAGCGTGGCGATGGACTTTGATGGCGACATTCTGGAGAGTGGCCGCCAGTTCATTCTGTGCCCCTACCACGGGGCCATCTACCAGCCCGATACCGGCAAATGCGTCGGCGGCCCCTGCCGGGGTGCCAGCCTCGACGCGGTGGCGGTGGAAGAGCGCGATGGCGCGGTGTGGCTGAAGCAGGGCTGAGCGCCTGCCAGGTCACCATGCCCCAGCGCGCGCCCCAGACATCGCTTTGGCGCGATACTGGCGGCCTTCAAAAATGAGCGGCCGCGCCTGCCGGACCGCTCGCGCAGCGCCCCCGCCATGAAATCCCCGATCCGAATCGTTGATGTTGACCGCCTGGAGACCTGGACCAAGTACAAGGCCGGGCTCTGCGACAGCTGCGCAGCCAACTGCTGCACGATGCCGCTGGAGGTGCAGCTGCCCGACCTGGTGCGGCTGGGCCTGGTCGATGCCTTCGAGGTCGACAACATCGCGCACAAGCTGATCGCCAAGCGCCTGCTCAAGGCCCGGCTGATCGACCATTACAACCCCAAGCACAATATCTTCACGATGGCGCGCCGCGCCAGTGGCGATTGCCAGTTTCTCGATCCGGTGGCGCGGCGCTGCACCGTTTATGAAAAACGGCCAGAGACCTGCCGCCTGCATCCGAAAAAAGGGCCCAAACCGGGTTATTGTGCATATGGGCACAAAGATTTGCAATAAATGCCGCGCCCCTGATGATCCAGCGCTGTGCGGAGCGGACTGTTGGCTCAGCGCCCGGCCTGGCTTATACAGAGGCTTAATACTCCTCTAGAATGGCTCGCGCACCTGCCGCAGGTGCTGCCCGGTCCCTGCAAACGCAAGGCTGGGGCACTACTGAGCCAACTAGCCGATGCAAAAATCAAAAATTTTCTGGTCTTTGGGCGTGCTGGCGCTCCTGGCCGCCGTCTTCACGATTTATGGCCTGGGCCTGCACAACAGCCTGGTATTTGACGACGGACGGCTGTCAGACGGCACCATTTTTGGCCGTTATGGCAGCCTGATCGAGCCCAAGGTGCGGATGCTGTCCTATGGCAGCTTTGTCTGGATACAGTCGCTGTTCGGCGAGAGTATGGCCGTGCAGCGTGCCTTCAATATCGTTCTGCACCTGGCCACCTGCTATGCCATTTGGCTGCTGGTGACCGAACTGTTCAGGCACACCGCGTTTTCCGATGAAGCGCGGGCCGAGCCGGGTTTTGACACCCATATCCGCATCGCTATTTTTGCCGCCGTCGCGCTGTTTGCGGTGCATCCCGTGGGCGTCTACGCAGTAGGTTATCTGGTCCAGCGCAGCATGGTGATGATGACCTTGTTTTCCGCGCTGGCCTGCTGGGCCTATATCCGCGCGTTGGCCGGTGCAGGCCTGCAATGGGCGGCGCTGGCGGTGGTCTTCCTGCTCTGCGCACTGGTCAGCAAGGAGCATGCGGTGGTACTGCCGGCTCTGGCCTTGCCGCTCTATGTGTTTGTCAAACGGCCGTCCTGGCAAAAGCTGCTGGCGATTGGCGCGGCGATCGTGGTGCTCATCGGCGTGCTGACCGCGCTGCTGTGGACGCAGCTGGGCGCCTTTGTCGGCGCTGTGGCCACCGATGACACCTCCTGGGCCTATGTGCGCCAGCTCGAGCAGCTCTACCCGGGGATCACCGCGTCGATCTACCCGCTGAGCCTGCTCAACCAGGGCAAGCTGTTCTTCGAGTACGGCCTGCTGTGGCTGCTGCCCAATGTGCAATGGATGGCGTTGGACCTGCGCCCGGTCTTCCCGCTGGGCTTTGGCAGCCTGCCCCATCTGCTGGGGGGCTTGGGCTACGTGGCGCTGGTGATCGGCAGCGCGGTGCTGCTGCTGCGCAAGCGCGATGCCTGGGGCCTGGTGGGCCTGGTGCTGCTGTGTACGGCGCTGCTGTTCAGCACCGAGTTTGTCACCAGCTGGTTGCAAGACCCGTTTGTGCTGTACCGCAGCTACATCTGGGCGATGCTGCTGCCGGCCCTGCTGGCACTAGTGCTGCTGCTCTTTCCGCGCAAGCTGATGGTGGCGCTGGCCTGCGCGGCCGGTCTGGTGCTGACGGCGCTGGCGGTAGAGCGCAGCCTGAGCCTCAAGACCGAATACAGCGCCTGGAGCGATGCGGCCCAGAAGGTGGACCTGCAGGCGCCATTCAATGCCTTTGGCCGCTGGCGCCCGTTCATCAACCGGGGCGCCTACCTGCTCGAGAACCTGAACTACGAGCAGGCGCTGCAGGATTTCGAGAAGGCCGTTGCGCTGCAGGAGCCACTGGGCTCTGCGCAGTTCAACCGGGGCATGGCGCTGGAGCTGCTCAAGCGCTACCCAGAGGCCATCACTGCATTCGACAGCGCCCAGAAGCAGGGCTTTGACAATGCAGCGCTGGCCTACCACCAAGCGACAGCCTACAAGATGACGCAGCAGATGGAGCCCGCGTTCCAGGCTTACGCCAAGGCGCTGAGCATGCAGCCCGAAGCGGTGCTGTTGCCCAAGATTCTGCTCGAGCAGGCCGAGGTGGCCATCCCCTCGGGCCACTACGATGTGGCCATTGCCAATTACCAGCGCCTGCTGCAGATGTCGCCGGGCAACACCCGCCTGGAAGTGGGCCTGGGCATCGCATTCATCGGCAAGCGCGATTTTGCGCAGGCCCTGCAGATCTTTGATGCATCGCTGGCACGCCAGCCCAACCCGCCGGCCTACTACGGCAAGGCCCTGGCCTACCGCGAGCAGGGCGACCGGGCCCAGGCCATTGCCAACCTGCAACGCGCCAGCGCCATGGACCCGGCCAATCCGGTCTACCAGCGGCTGCTGCAGCAACTGCAAGGCGGCCAATAACATGCGGCGCAATTGGTGGCGCCGGCCTGGCGCCGAGCCCTTGCATGTACCGCCCGAGCAGACGCCGCAGCGGGTGCTGCATGTGGGCAAGTTCTATCCGCCTTACCGGGGCGGCATGGAATCGTTTCTGGCCGATCTGATCGAGCAGCAGCGTGCCAACGGCATCGATGCCCGCGCGGTGGTGCATGGCGACCCCTTGCCCGATGACCCGCCCTGGCTCATCCGTGTGCCGGTGCAGATCACCCTGGTGTTCGCGCCGATTGCGTTGGGCTTTCCGCTGGCGTTGCACCGGGCCATACGCGCCTTCAAGCCCGATGTACTGCATCTGCACATGCCCAATAACGCGGCATTCTGGGCCCTCATCATGCCGGCCGCGCGCCGCGTTGCCTGGGTGACGCACTGGCACTCGGATGTGCTGATCTCCCAATGGGACCGCGTGCTGCAGCTGTGCTACCAGATCTACCGGCCGTTCGAGACCAAGCTGTTGCGGCAAAGTGCGGCCATCCTGGCCACGTCGCCACCGTATATGGCCGCCAGCGTTCCACTGCAGCGCTGGTTGTTCAAGACACTGGCCATTCCGCTGGGCTTGAAGCCTTTGCACCAGGAGGTGCTGGAGCAGGCCCAGGCCGAGGCGCCGCAACTGCAGCTCTGGGGCGATGCGCGGCTGCGCGTGCTGTCGGTGGGCCGTTTGACCTACTACAAGGGCTTTGACACCCTGATCTCGGCGGTGGCCGGCTTTGCCGATGTGCAGCTGATCATTGCCGGAGAAGGCGAGCAGCGCAAGGAGCTCGAAGCGCTGATTGCGCGCGAGCGTGCGCAGCAAGGCTGCGCCCATGTCGAGCTGCTCGGCCAGGTCAGCGAAGCGCAAAAGCATGCGCTGTTCAACAGCTGCGACATCTTTGCGCTGGCCTCGCGCGAGCGCACCGAGGCCTTTGGCCTGGTGCTGATCGAAGCCATGCAGCATGGCAAGCCCTGCATTGCCTCCGACCTCGATGGCTCGGGCATGTCCTGGGTCGTGGGGCAGTCGGGCAGCGGGCAGTGCTATGCGCCCGACCAGGTCCAGGCCTGGAAAGAAGCGATCCGCCAGGCGCTGGCCGCCAAGGCGCAACTGGCCGAGCGGGGCCTGGCGGCGCAGCAGGCGGCGGACGCCTATTTCACGATCGGCCAGTGCGAGCGCCGCATTGCCGAGGTCTACGCCAGCATCCGGCCTGCCACGGAGGGGCTGCCCATTCTGCGCCCGCCAGCGGCAGCAGCCCGGCCCCTGCAGGTGGCCGTGGTGCAGCAGGCCGCGCAATGGCCGTTGCTGCAGCGGTGGCAGGCTGCCCATCCCGGAAGCCTGCTGCTCTGCGTCGATGCCAGCGGCCAGCGCAGCCCGGATCCGCAAGCGCTGGGCGGCCTGGCGTATGTGTCACTGGCCGAGCTGGGTTGGTCCGATGTGGTGGCACTGATCCAGCGGCTGGCCGGCGAGCAGGTGCTCAGTGCGCTGTCCATCCGGGCGGCTGCCGATCTGCTGGGCGAGACGGGCAGTGAGCCGCCCCAGGCAGCACCAGCGGGCATCTGGCAGCGCTGGCTGGCGCGGCGCGGTATCCGCCACCTGCAGTTGGGGCGCACCGCCTTGCTGCTGCGCGGTGAGGAAGTGGCCGCCTGGGCCCGCGCACGCCATGCGCTGGTCGGCCGGCATTTGTTTGTGCGTTAGGGGTGCCTGGGCGCTGCTGGCTCAGCAGCCCAGCAGCATCGGCGGGCGCACGACGGCCAGCACACTGGCGGCCATGCCCGCGCCCAGCAGCAAGCCCCGGCGCCAGCGCGGCCAAAGGCGGGTGACATGCTCCATGCCCAGCGCAGCGGGCGCCGCGGCAAAGAAGATACCGTAGTTCAGCACGCGCAGCATCCAGTTGGTGTCCAGCAGCCACCACGAGGCGGCAACGGCCAGCAGGCCCAGCAGCGCAATGCCCGCCAGCACACAGACCAGGAAACGCGCCATGCCGGGATCGATGCGGTGGTGGTGAAAGCCGCCCAGCCAGCGGCCGGCGCCCACCAGCAAGAACCCGGCAAACAGCAGATTGCCGGACTGGAACAGCACAAACCGCAGCCAGGAGCCGCCATAGGGCGCCCAGGCCGCAGGCGGCAGCAGATAGGCCTGCATCGTCAGCATCAGCAGCGCAGCGATGCACAGCGACCATCCCGCAGCGCGCTGGTGGCGCAGCAGGCCTGCCACTGCGGCCGTGGGCCAATGGATGTCGCCGTGCCACCAGCGGCGGCTGGCCCAGGCCGCTGCCGCCACGGCCACCAGCATGGCCAGGAAGGCCGGCAGGCTCAGCGGCCAGTGCTGGAAATGGGCCTGGCGCAGGTCGCGCAGCATATCGGTATAAGGCCCGCCGGGCCAGGCATAGACGGCAAAGCTGGCGATGCACAGCACGGCAACGGCCAGGTGGCGCAGGCTCCAGCGGCGCTGCGCCATGCCATGGGCTGCCACCAGCACCAGGCAGAGAAACACCAGCACCGCATGGCTCAGGATATGGGTGAAGGCCACCCCCGGCAGCGCCAGGAAGAAGGCCAGGCCGCCCCGGTGCTGCAGCCAGCGCCAGGCCGAGATGGTGCCCAGAAACACCGCCAGCTGCCCCCATTGCTGCGGGCGTGCCTCCATCAGCGGTGCCCAGAAGTAGCTTGACAGCGCCAACGTGGCAAACACCGGCACCAGGCTTTTGAGTCCCAGGCGGTAGTAGCCCCAGCTCAGGCCGCCGACGACGATAAACACGCCGCAGACCCCCATCCAGGGCATCACTTGCGCATGGCTGGAATTGGTCACCCATGCCGCCTGGCGCAGCGTGTTCACAAACGCAGGCCCGGAGACCGGCCAGGCAACGCCCTGGTCGAGCTGCTGGGCGATGCCGATCCAGTTGCGCTCGTCGTTGACGCACATGGGGTAGTTCAGCAGCATGCGCATCGCGCAGGCCAGCAGCGCAAACAGCGCCGCCCAGGCCAGCAGCGACCAGACCCGGGTGCGCAGTGCCAGATAGGGCAGAGGAGGGGCGCCGACGGGCGTTGTCAGGGGCTGGCTGGTCAAAGGCATCAGCGCTGCAGTGTAGAGCGCATCAGCCAATATGGGAGAAATCTGGGCGTTTTTGTTGCATTAATTGGTACAGCGCCTGCGCCACCAGCGACAGGCTGGGCTCGCGCCTGCGCACCATGTAGATCTGGCGGTCCCTGCCGGGCAGATCCAGGGGCCGGGTGACCAGGCCAGGCTGCACAAAGTGAAACAAGGTCAGGGCCGGCACCACGCTGATCCCCAGGCCGGCCTTGACCAGGCCCATCACGGTGGCCAGCTGCTCCACCTCCACCAGGGTCTGCATGGTCTGGGGGAAGAAGGCGGCATCCAGGTACTGGCGCACGCTGCTGTGCCGGGCCAGGTGCACAAAGGGCCAGGCGGCCAGGTCGGACAGCTGGACCTCGTCCCGCGCAGCCAACGGGTGGTCCACCGGGCAGACCAGGTGAAAGCGGTCGCTGCAAAAGGGCTCGGCGCGCAGATCGGGCGTGTCCGCACGGATGGCGGCCAGTGCAAAGTCTGCATCGCCATTGGCCACGGCGGCAATGCAGGGCTCGGACAGCACATCAAGCACCTGCAGTTGCACGCCTGGGTGCTGGCCCGCAAAGCTGCGCAGCACCGGGGGCAGCCAGCCCGCCGCCAGCGACGGCAGCAGCGCCACACTCACCCGGCCCTGGGCGAGCTGGGCGGTATCACGCATGGCTTGTTCGCAGGCAGCGAATTCGGCGGCCAGCCGCTGGGCCGACAGCAGGAACTGCTCGCCCTCAGGCGTCAGCAGCACATGCCGGGTGCTGCGCTCGAACAGGCGCAGGCCCACCGTGGCCTCCAGCGCGCGGATGAGCGCGCTGAACGCCGGTTGGGACAGGTGGCACAGGCTGGCTGCGCGGGTGAAGTTCTTCTGGCTGGCCAGCGCCAGAAAGGCCTGGATATCGCGGTGGGAGAGATTCATTTGCGTTGCAGATTAATCAATCGCAATTATCGATTTCACAACATAGAGCCTATTTTCTATAGTGGCCTGCAGGAGATGCTATGCAGACAGACAAGACACCGAGTGCGCCGATGCTGATTGGCTGCGCAGCCGGTTTTTCGGGGGACCGGGTGGATGCGGCAGCGCCGGTGGTGCAGGCGCTGATCGCGTTGCAGCAACCCGCGTTTCTGATTTTTGAAACCCTGGCCGAGCGCACCTTGGCGCTGGCCCAGCTCGCCCGGCGCGATGACCCCGATGCCGGCTATGAGCCGCTGCTGCTGGAGCTGCTGCGCCCGGTGCTGGCCGATTGCCTGGCGCACCGCATCCGTATCGTCAGCAATTTTGGCGCCGCC
This sequence comes from Comamonas sp. B21-038, assembly GCF_022387135.1. Lineage (GTDB taxonomy): Bacteria > Pseudomonadota > Gammaproteobacteria > Burkholderiales > Burkholderiaceae_C > Comamonas > Comamonas sediminis. The sequence continues at coordinate 4,191,242 of NZ_CP092462.1, read as the reverse complement.
AACCCGCAGGGCGCTGCCCGCGCCATTGCCGCGCTGGCCCGCAGCCTGGGCCTGCGCGCGCCCCGTATTGCCGTGGTGCAGGGCGATGACCTGAGCGGCCCGGCCCACCGGCCCATGTTGGCCCAGGCCCTGGGTGCGCAAATGCCAGAGCAGCCGCTGGTCAGCGCCAATGCCTATATTGGCGCGCGGCCGATTGCTGAGGCCTTGCAGGCGGGCGCCGATATTGTGGTCTGTGGCCGCGTGGCCGATCCTTCACTGGTGCTGGGCCCGGCAATGGCGCATTTTGGCTGGGCCTGGGACGACTGGGACCGCCTGGCCCGCGCGACGATGGCTGGGCACCTGCTGGAATGCGGCACCCAGGTCAGCGGCGGCTATTTTGCCGACCCCGGCTACAAGGACGTGCCCGGCATGGACCAGCTGGGCTACCCGATCGCCGAGATCGACGACAGCGGCCACTGCAGCATCTTCAAGCCCGGGGGCACCGGCGGCTGCATCACCACCGCCACCGTCAAGGAGCAGCTGCTCTATGAGATCCACGACCCTCGCAGTTACCTGACCCCCGATGTGGTGGCCGACATCAGCCAGGCCCGGGTGTGGGCCGAGGGCGAGAACCGCGTGCGGCTGGAGGGCGTCGTCGGCCATCCGCGCCCGGAGGCACTCAAGGTCAACGCCTGCTATGCCTCGGGCTGGTTTGCCGAGGCCGAGATTTCCTACGCCGGCCCGCGTGCGGCCGAGCGTGCGCGGCTGGCCGCGCAGACCGTGGCCCAGCGCCTGCGGGGCATTGCGCCGCTGCGCAGCGACCTGATCGGTGTCACCAGCGTCTGGGGCAACGATGCCAGCGACTGGCTGGCGGGCGCCGACCTGTCGGCCGCATCGCCCGATGTGCGCCTGCGCATGGCCTGGCAGCATGCCGACAAGGCCACTGCTGCCCGCCTGCCGCGCGAGATCAATGCGCTGTACTGCTGCGGGCCCGCCGGTGGCGGCGGCGTGCGCAGCCATATGCGCCAGCGCCTGGGCATGGTCTCCTGCCTGGTGCCCCAGGCACTGATTGCCACGGGCTTCGTCTGGGCCGCACAAGAGGAGGCCGCCGCATGAACGACCACGTCACCGTCCCGCTGTACCGCCTGGCCCATGGGCGCACCGGCGACAAGGGCAACCGCTCCAACATCAGCGTGATCGCCTGGCACCCGGCGCTGTGGGATGTCCTCTGCGCGCAGGTCACCGAGGCCGCCGTTGCCGCGCTGTTTGCCGACCGGCACCCCCGCCAGGTGCAGCGCTATCTGCTGCCGCAGCTGCAGGCCATGAACCTGGTGCTCGACGAGGTGCTGGACGGCGGCGTCAACGACGCGCTGAACCTCGACAGCCATGGCAAGACCCTGTGCTTTCGCGTGCTGCAAATGCCGATCATGCTGCCGCTGCATTTGCAGACCCATCTGGTGGGGCCGGCCGATGCGGCCCTCCCAGCCCCCACGGAATAAGAAACCAACCGGAGACAAAAAGATGAAATTTTCCACCCGCCGCCACCTGCTGGCCTGTGCCTCGGCCCTGGCCATCAGCCCGCTGGCCTTCGCGCAAGCGAGCTTCCCGTCCAAGCCCATCACCTTTGTCGTGCCCTTTGCGGCCGGCAGCGCCACCGACCAGCTGGCCCGTGCGCTGGGCCAGGCGGTGACCGAGCAGACGCACCAGCCGGTGATTGTCGAGAACAAGGCCGGCGCCAGCGGCATGATTGCGGCGCAGGCGGTGGCCAAGGCCCCGGCCGATGGCTACACGGTGCTGATCACCACCAACACCACGCATGCGGCCAATATCCACCTCTACCGCAAGCTGTCCTATGACCCGGTCAAGGACTTCACGCCGATCACCGGCCTGGGCAAGGGCGGCCAGGTGCTGGTGGTGCCGGCCAATGCGCCTTACCAATCGGTGGGCGAGCTGCTGGCCTATGCCAAGGCCAACCCGGGCAAGCTCAGCTTTGGCAGCGGCAGCTCGTCCAGCCGGGTCGCTGGCGAGATGCTCAAGCAGCTGGCCGATGTGGACATCCTGCATGTGCCCTACAAGAGCAATCCGCTGGCCGTCACCGACCTGCTGGGCGGGCAGATCAACCTGATGATCACCGACGTCTCCACCGGCGTGCCGCAGATCAAGGCCGGCAAGCTGCGCGCGCTGGGCTACTCGACGCAAAAGCGCAGCGCCCAGCTGCCCGATGTGCCGACGATTGCCGAGGCCGGTGTGAAGGGCTATGACATGGGCTACTGGTTTGCCGCCTATGCGCCAGCCAACGTGCCCGCTGCCGTCAGCGCCAGGCTCAACCAATTGCTGGGCCAGGCGGTGGGCAGCGCCGCTGCCAAGTCCTTCTTCGAGATGTCGGGCTCGGACCCCTGGACCACCAGCCAGACCGAGCTGGCGCAGTTCCAGGCGACCGAGACCACCAAATGGGGGCAGGTGATCAAGGCGGCAGGTATTACGCCGGAGTAACCCGCGCTTCATAGAGCCACTAACCCGGCCCAGCAAACCGAAGGTTTGCGGTTAAGGCTTGGCGCCCCCGACGAGGCGCACTGCCGCAGACAGTACGGTAGTACGGCAAGGCAGGGCGCGGCCGGCGAGGCAACGACGTATCAAGGGTAGTGTTAGTGGCTCTCAGAGAATCCAGCGTTTGGGCAGCATGCGTTTGATTTCTGCCTTAGCCAGGTCGATGAAGGGCTTGAGCACCAGGGTAGAGGCATGGCGGTTGGAGACCACCATCGAGTATTCGCAGGGCACGGCGGGCTCGAACAGCACAAACTTCACATCGGGCCCGTGGTAGCTGCAGGCGGTCAACGGGTCGATGATCGCCAGCCCGGCGCCGGCCTCGACCAGCTTGATGGCAGCGTACGAGATCTGGGTCTCGATGTTCACGCGGCGCTGCACGCGGTTGACGAGGAACAGGCTGTCGAGCTTGGTACGCGTCTCCATCATCGTCGGCAGCGACACCAGGGGTTCATCGACAAAGTCGACCGGTGACAGGCTGCTTCTGCGGGCCAGCTTGTGGCCGGCGGGCACGGCGACCACCAGCTTGCCGATCACCAGGGTCTCCAGCCCCTTGAAGCGGGTGTGGTCGGGCGAGAGCATCACAAAGCCGATGTCGCAGCGCTCGGCCTGCACCATGTCCAGTGCGGCCGGCGAGGCCTGCATGTGCAAGGTGACCAGGGTCTCGGGGAACTGGGCGCTGAACTTGGCAATGGCGCTGGGCAGGAACGAGGTCGCCATCGCCGGTGCGGCTGTCACCTCCAGCCGCTGCAGACGCCGAAAGCGCACGTTCTCGGAGATGTTGCGGATGCGCTCGATGCCCATCAAGGCCTGGTGCACGTCTTCCAGCAGCAAGGTCGCAGCCGACGTCGGCTGCAGCCGGCTCTTGACCCGCTCGAACAGCGGCATGCCGATGCGCGCCTCGAATTCGGCGATCAGCCGTGTCACCACGGGCTGGGTCACTTCCAGCGACTGGGCCGCTGCGGTGACCGAGCGGCGCAGCATCAGTGCGCGAAACGCCTCCAGATGGCGAAGTGTGATCTTCTTATCCATGTTGTAAAGACATGAGTTAATGGCCTAATGCAATCGAATAGTCTACAAAATTACTAATTTTGTCGTTATTTCAATGGCTTATCGATTGAGAAATTTCCATCCCATTAAGGCATTGAAGCAGGAATCCACCGATTCAATTTTGCCTGCAGATGCCTATCATTGGCTACCAGACAGATTGAATTCCACTTGGTTCCCATCTACTTTCTGGAGGTAATTTCGATGACTGCATCCCGTCTGGCTCTCTCCCTGGCCGCAGCCTTTGCTGCCACCGCTGGCATCGCCCATGCTGAAGACATTTATGTCGGTGGTTATGGCGGCTCTACCGAGACCGCTTTCAAGCAAAAGATCATTCCGGCCTATGAGAAGCTGACCGGCAACAAGGTCATCTATGTGCCCGGCAACTCCACCGACACCCTCGCCAAACTGCAGGCCGAAAAGAACAACCCGCAGTACGACGTGGCGCTGATGGACGACGGCCCGATGGAGCAGGCGGTGCAGTTCGGTTTCTGCGGCGACATCGAGGCCGCACCGGTCTACAACGACCTCTACCCGATGGCCAAGACGGCGGGCAACAAGTCGCTGAACCTGGGCGTCATCGCCACCGGCCTGTTCTACAACGAAGAGGCCTTCAAGAAGGCCGGCTGGGCCGCTCCCAGCTCGTGGAACGACCTCAAGGACAAGAAGTTCAAGAGCAAGACCGTGATCCCGCCGATCAACAACGGCTACGGTCTGCAGACCCTGCTGATGTTTGCCGAAATGAACGGTGGCGGCGCCAACAACATCGACCCCGGCTTCCAGGCGCTGATCAAGGAGGTGGGCCCGAATGTGCTGGCCTGGGAACCGTCGCCGGGCAAGATGACCGAGCTGTTCCAGAACGGCGATGCCGTCATCGGCGTCTGGGGCAGCGGCCGTGTCAAGGCGCTGGCCGATACCGGCTTCCCGGTGAAGTTCGTCTACCCCAAGGAAGGCGCGTTTGCGCTGTTCACCTCCGTCTGCCCTGTCGCCAAGAAGCAGCCCAAGGCGGGCGCGCAGAAGTTCGTGCAGTTCCTCTACACCCCTGAGGCACAAACCGCGCTGGCCGAGACCCAGGCCTGGGGCCCCATGAACAGCAAGGTCAAGCTCGACGACAAGGTCGCCAAGCAAGTGCCTTACGGCCCCGAGCAGATCGCCCAGTTGAAGACCGTGGACTACAAGATCGTCAACGTCAAGCGCTCCGAATGGACCAACCGCTGGAACCGTACGGTAGAGCGTTAAACCTTCATCCCTGGCCCCACTCAGGACGTCAGGGATAGGCGTTCACCCGCCAGCAGTCATACACAGGCCTGCCGCGCCGCCCCACGCGGGCTGCAGGCCCCGGAGTTTCACATGAGTTTTCTACGTATCGAGGGCCTCGCCAAGAGGTTCGGGGATTTTGTTGCCGTCAAGGACTTCCACCTGGACGTTCATCGCGGTGAGTTCGTATCGCTGCTCGGCCCTTCGGGCTGCGGCAAGACGACCACGTTGCAGATGATTGCCGGCTTTCTGGATCCCAGCCAGGGCCGCATCGTGCTCGACGGCAAGGACATCACCCAGCTGCGCCCCGAGCAGCGCGGCATGGGCGTGGTGTTCCAGAGCTATGCGCTCTTCCCCCACATGACGGTGGAGCAGAACATCTCCTTCGGTCTGGAGATGCGCAAGCTCAGCCGTGACGTGATGCAAAAGCGCATCCAGGACGCGCTGGCGCTGGTGCGCCTGCATGGCCTCGGTGCCCGTTACCCGCGTGAACTCTCCGGCGGCCAGCGCCAGCGTGTGGCCATTGCCCGTGCGTTGGCGATCCAGCCCGAGGTGCTGCTGCTGGACGAACCCATGTCCAACCTGGACGCCAAGCTGCGCCAGGAAATGCATGTCGAGATGCGCGCCATCCAGCGCCAGTTGGGCATCACCACCATCCTGGTGACGCATGACCAGGTCGAAGCGATGACGATGAGCGACCGCATTGCGGTGATGCACAACGGCCAGATCGCCCAGGTCGATACGCCGCAGAACATCTACGACAAGCCGAGCTGCGACTTTGCCTCGGTGTTCCTGGGCAAGACCAACCGCTTCGAAGGCCGGGCCCAAAGCCGCGAGACCGTGAAGATTGCCGACATGGTGCTGGGCGCGCCCAGCCCGGTGGACAGCGGCCCGGTCGTGGTCTACCTGCGGCCCGAGCGCATCGCGGTGGCCCCGGCCGGCGAAGGCGGCCTGCCCGGCACGATCAAGACCTTGCTGTTCCTGGGCAGCCAGTGGGTGGTCAATGTCAGCACCGCGCTGGGCGACATCCACATCAGTCTGCCCAATGCGCGCCGCGCTGCGTTGCATGAGGGCGATGAGGTGGGCCTGAACTGGTCGCCCGACGATGTGCGCGTGCTGACCCAGCAGGAGGCCAGCCGTGGATAGCAAGAACCGCTGGAAACCCTGGGCCATGTCCGGGCCCGGTCTGCTGGTCTTTGTGACCATGCTGCTGGCGCCGCTGGCATTGACGGCCATACTGTCGCTGAATGTCTTCAATGGCATGGAAGGCATCCAGAAGGTCTATTCGCTGAAGAACTACCTGGAGATCTTCAGCGACAGTTATTACCTGGAGATCTTTGGCCGCACCGCGCTGATGTCGGCCATCGTCACCGTGCTGTGCGTGGCGCTGGGGGTGCCCGAGACCCTCATCATCTCCCGCATGCGGGGCCGCTGGCGTGGTGTGTTTCTGCTGATCATCCTGGCACCGCTGCTGATCTCGGTGGTGGTGCGCACCCTGGGCTGGTCCATCCTGATGGGCAACAACGGCCTCATCAACAAGGGGCTGATGCTGTTCCACATCATCGATGAGCCGCTGCGCCTGGCCTTCACGATGACCGGCGTGACCATCGCAATGGTGCATGTGATGGTGCCCTTCATGGTGATCTCCGTCTGGGCCTCGCTGCAAAAGCTCGACCCCCAGGTCGAGAACGCCGGCCTCTCACTGGGTGCCAGCCCGCGCACCGTGTTCCGCCGTGTGGTGCTGCCCCAGCTGCTGCCGGGCATCCTCTCGGGCAGCATCATCGTCTTCGCGCTGTCGGCATCGGCCTTTGCCACGCCGGCACTGCTGGGCGGGCGCCGCCTCAAGGTGGTGGCCACGGCCGCCTACGACGAGTTCCTCAACACCCTGAACTGGCCGCTGGGCGCTGCCATTGCCGTGGTGCTGCTGGTCGCCAATGTCGTCATCATCGTGGGCTGCAATCGCTGGATCGAGCGCCGCTTCAAAGCTGTTTTCGAGGGTTGAGCCATGCAAAAAAACAGTCCTCTGGCGCTGGTCTACCACGCGCTGTTCATCACCTTCATCCTGGCGCCGCTGGCCGTCGTGGTGGCGGTGGCCTTTACCGACAAGGGCTTCATCTCCTTCCCCACCGATGGCCTGTCCTTGCGCTGGTTCCGCGCCATCCTCGACGCGACCGAGATCAAGTCGGCCTTCTGGTTCTCGGCCAAGCTGGGCCTGGCGTCGGCATCGATCGCCATCGCGCTGGCGGTGCCCGCTGCGCTGGCCATCACCCGCTACCGCTTTGCCGGCCGCGAGGTGCTGATGGCCTTCTTCATGTCGCCGCTGATGATCCCCCACGTCGTGCTGGGTGCAGCCTTCCTGCGCTTTTTCAACATCGCCGGGCTGTCGGGCTCGTTCTTCTGGCTCATGTTCACCCATGTGATCTGCATCATGCCCTATGCGTTGCGCATGGTGCTGGCTGCGGCCACCGGCATGAACCGCGAGATCGAGCATGCCGGCCTGTCGCTGGGCGCATCGCGCAGCACCGTCTTCATGCGCATCACCGTGCCGATGCTGATGGCCGGTATCGCCGGCGGCTGGATGCTGTCCTTCATCCAGAGCTTTGACGAGCTGACCATGACGGTGTTCGTGGCCACCCCCGGCACGATGACCTTGCCGGTGGCCATGTACAACCACATCGCGCAGACCATCGACCCGCTGGTGACCTCGGTCTCCACCGTGCTGATTGTTGGCACGCTGGTACTGATGGTCATCCTGGACAAGCTGGTCGGCCTGGAGAAGGTCCTGATTGGCAAAGGTTGAGAGACAACAATGAACAACAACACACATAGCAGCGATGTCATTGTGATCGGCGGTGGCCTGGTGGGCAGTTCCGTGGCTTACGGGCTGCTGCGCCAGGGTCTGTCGGTCACGGTCCTCGATGGTGCGGACGACACGATTCGCCCTTCGCGCGGCAATTTCGGCCTGGTCTGGGTGCAGGGCAAGGGCCACGGCATGGCGGACTACGCCCGCTGGAGTTTCGGCTCGGCCCGCCAGTGGCCTGCGCTGCGCGATGCGCTGCAGGCGCAGACCGGCATCGACGTCGAGCTGATGCAGCCCGGCGGCCTGCACATCTGCCTGAGCGAGGAAGAAATGGCCCAGCGCGTGGCCAAGCTCCAGTGGCTGGAGTCCGAGGTGGGCGACCCCGGCTACCGCACGACGGTGCTGAGCCGCGACGAGGCCGCGCAGCACCTGCCGGGCCTGGGCCCGGAGGTCGTGGGCGCCACCTACTCGGCGATGGACGGCCACTGCAACCCCTTGAAGCTGCTGCGCGCGCTCTACAGTGCCAACATCGCCAACGGCGCACGCATCCACAACCGCATGCAGGTCAGTGCGATCCGGCAGGAAGGGGGCATCTTCCATGTCAGCGCGGGCGCGCATGTGTGGCAGGCGCCGCGCATCGTGATTGCCGCCGGCCATGCCACGCAACAGCTGTCGGCGATGGTGGGCATGTTCGTGCCGGTGCGGCCCAACAAAGGCCAGGTCTTCATCACCGAGCGGGTGCAGCCCTTTTTGCCGCACCCCACCAACTATGTGCGCCAGACCGATGAGGGTACGGTGCAGATCGGCGACTCAATGGAAGAGCTGGGCTTTGACGACATGGTGCGCGTGCCGGTGAACGCCAGGATTGCGGCGCGCGCGGTCAAGTGCTTCCCGGCGCTGGCCAACGCCCGCGTGGTGCGTACCTGGGCCGCGCTGCGGGTGATGTCGCCCGATGGCTTCCCGATGTACCAGGAGTCCGAGAGCCACCCGGGCGCGTTTGCCGTGACCTGCCACAGCGGCGTCACCCTGGCGGCCCAACACGTCTTTTGCATCGCCCCCTGGGTGGCCACGGGCCTGCGGCCGGCCGCCATCGAGGCATTCCCGGCAACCCGATTTACGCCGGAAACGGAAGTGAAACCCTATGGCATCTAAAGCCCTTTTCAAATACCTCCCTGGCCACCAGGCCGGGGCCGCTGGCACGGTGTCGGTGCTGGTCAACGGCACCGTGGTGCGCATGTCGCCGGCCGCCAGCCTGGCCGCTGGCCTGTTGGCGGCCGGCATCACCGCGGTGCGCGTCTCGCCGGTGGGCCAGGGCGCCCGCGCGCCGTACTGCATGATGGGCGTGTGCTTTGAGTGCATGGTAGGCGTCAATGGCCGGCCCACCCAGCAGGCGTGCCTGATCACCCCCGCAGACGGCATGGAAGTGACCACCATGCAGGCGGCGCCCAGCCTGCTGGACGCGCAGGAGGCCAAGCATGTCTAACCCCGCTATCCCTTTGAACGACGCGCCCGGCCAGGTACGCGACCTGGTCGTGATCGGCGCCGGCCCTGCCGGCATGGCCGCCGCGCTGGCGGCCCAGCGGCGCGGCCTGGATGTGCTGCTGCTCGACGAGCAACCCCAGGTGGGCGGCCAGATCTACCGCAGCATCACCGAGACCGATGGCCAGCGCGAGCGCATCCTGGGCGCGGACTATGTCTACGGCAAATCGCTGGCCGGGCAGGTCCGCGCCAGTGGCCTGGCGCACTGGGCGGGCGCATCGGTCTGGCAGATCGACCCCGACAAGACCGTGCATGTGCTGCGCAATGACCGCACCATCCGCATCGAGACCCGGTCGCTGGTGATCGCCACCGGTGCGATGGAGCGGCCCTTCCCGGTGCCGGGCTGGACCCTGCCCGGCGTGATGACCGCCGGCGCCGGCCAGATCCTGCTGAAGAACGCCGCCGTCGTGCCCCAGGTGCCGGTGGTGCTGGCCGGCTGCGGCCCCTTGCTCTATCTGCTGGCGGCGCAGTACCTGCGCGCCGGTGTGGACATCCGCGCGGTGCTCGACACCTCGGCGGGCACCGACTGGCGTTTGGCGATCCGCCATGCCTCGTCGCTGCTGGCCGGCTGGGGCTATGTGCGCAAGGGCCTGGGCCTGCTGCGCGAGATCAAGTCGGCCGGCATTCCCTTCTTCAAGGATGTGGGTGGCTTGCGCATCGACGGGGATGACGCGGTGCGGCAGGTGGGCTTTACCAGCGCCGGCCGCGCCCAGCAGATCGACTGCGAGCTGGTGCTGCTGCACCAGGGCGTGGTGCCCAACACCCAGGTGTCCTGGTCCTTGCGGGCCGAGCACCGCTGGGACGATGAACAGCTGTGCTGGGTGCCCGTGCTCGATGGCTGGGGCCAGACCAGCCTGCCCGGCATCTATATCGCCGGTGACGGCGCCGGCATTGGCGGCGCGCTGGTGGCCGAGCTGCAGGGTGCGTTGGCCGGCATAGCCGTGGCCAACAGCCTGGGCTTTGGTGCGAGCGAAGACGGTGCCCAGCAGCGCGCCCAGATTGCGCAGCACCTGCGCATCCGCCCCTTCCTGAACCAGCAGTACCGGCCCAAGGACGAGTTCCGCATCCCGGCCGACGAGGTCGTGGTCTGCCGCTGCGAAGAGGTGACCGCCGGCGCGATCCGCGAGCAGGTGCAGCTGGGCTGTGTGGGCCCGAACCAGACCAAGTCCTTCAGCCGCTGCGGCATGGGCCCCTGCCAGGGCCGCCAATGCGGTTTGACGGTGACCGAAATCATCGCCAGGGAAGCGAAGCTCTCGCCGCAGGACGTGGGCTACTACCGCATCCGTCCGCCCCTCAAGTCGCTGTCGCTGGCCCAGCTGGCCGCAGGCGTGTGACATGGGCGGCATAGCCAGCCCGGCATCGGGCAGCAGCGATGTGCTGGTGATCGGGGGCGGCCTGCAAGGCCTCTCCAGCGCCTTCCAGCTGGCCAAGGCAGGTTTGCGCGTGCGCCTGCTGGAGGCCGAGTACTGCGGCCGCCATGCCTCCGGCGTCAATGCCGGTGGCGTGCGCACCCTGGGCCGCCATGTGGCCGAGATTCCGCTGGCTTTGGCCGCGCGTGAGCAGCTCTGGCATGGTCTGGCCGACATCATCGGCAGCGACGGTGGTTTTGTGCCCTCGGGCCAGCTGCAGGTGGCCGAGAACGAGGCCGATGCCATCAAGGCCAAGGCACGCGTGGCCATGCTCAACGGCCTGGGCTTTTTCCACGAGCAATGGGTGGACCAGCAGCAGGTGCGCGAGCTGGTGCCCAGCATCTCGCCCCATGTGGTGGGCGGCATCTGGGCCGACCGCGATGGCTATGCGCTGCCTTACAAGGTGGCCACGGCCTACCGCCTGGCGGCAGAAAAACGGGGCGTGCAGATCGCCGAGCAGGCGCCGGTGCTGCGGGTGGACCACCAAAGCGGCATGTGGCAGGCCAGCACCGCGCAGGGCGCGTTCCATGCGCCCTGGCTGGTCAACACGGCGGGCGCCTGGGCGGCCGATTTTGCCGCGCAGGTGGGCGACCCGGTACCGATGGTGGCGGGCGGCCTGATGCTGATGGTGACCCAGCGTGTGGCCCCTTTCGTCAAACCCGTGCTGGGCGCGATGGGCCGGCCGCTGTCGTTCAAGCAGTTCGACAATGGCACGGTGGTGATTGGTGGCGGCCTGCGCTGCGAGGCCGATGCCAGCCAGCGCCATGCGATGGTCGACCTCAACCGCATGCCCAAGAGCGCGCAGACGGTGATCGACCTGTTCCCGCATCTGCGCGATGTGAGCATTGCACGGGCCTGGACCGGTATCGAGGGCTTCATGCCCGACGAGATTCCGGTCATCAGCCCGAGTGCCGGGGCTGATAACCTCGTGCACGCCTTTGGCTTCTCTGCCCATGGCTTTGAGCTCAGTCCGATTACCGGCTGCATTGTGGCCGAGCTGGTGACCCAGGGCACCAGCACCTTGCCGATTTCGGCGTTTCGTGTGGACCGCTTTGCTACTGCCTAGCTGCAGCGGTCGTATTTTTATCTCAGGGAGTAAATGATGAGCAACGACATCCAACGTATCGACAGCAATGAACGCCTCAGCCGCATCGTTGTGCACGGCGGCGTGGTCTATGTGGCGGGCGTGACTGCGGGCGATATCTCGGGCGACATTGGCGCCCAGACCCGCGACGTGCTGGCCAAGATCGACGGCTACCTGCAGCAAGCCGGCACCAGCAAGTCGCGCCTGCTGACCGTGCAGATCTGGCTCAAGGACATCGACAAGGACTTCGCCGGCATGAACCAGGTCTGGGGCGAATGGGCCGACAAGGCCAACATGCCCACCCGCGCGACCTGCGAAGCCAAGCTGGCCCGCCCGGAACTGCTGGTCGAGATCATCGTGAGCGCAGCCGTCTAAGAGTCGCTAACACAGCCCTTGATACGTCGTTGCCTGGCCGGCCGCGCCAAGCCTTGTCGTACTACTGTACTGCCTGCGGCTTGGCGCCTCGTCGGGGGCGCCTAGTCTCAACCGCAAACCTTCGGTTTGCTGGGCTGTGTGAGCGCCTCCTGGCTGCCACACAGCAAAATGCCAGCCCTCGGGCTGGCATTTTTTTGCTTAAAAACAAAGCAGATCAGGGGATCAGCAAACCGCGCTGCACGGCCGGACGCTGCAGCCAGTGGCTGAGCACGCGGCTGACTTCGGGGTACTGGCCCCAGCCGATCAGGGCCTCGGCGTTGTAGCGCACGATCATGTTGCGGATCCAGGGGAAGATGGCCATATCGGCAATCGTGTAGGTATCGCCGGCCACCCATTCCTTGCCCGCCAGGTGCTTGTTCAGCACGGTCAGCAGGCGCTTGGATTCGTCCACATAGCGGGTCAGCGGGCGCTTGTCCTCAAAATCCTTGCCGGCAAAGATGTTGAAGAAACCGACCTGGCCAAACATCGGGCCGATGCCGCCCATCTGGAACATCAGCCACTGCAGCGTCTCGTAGCGCAGCACCGGGTCCTGCGGCAGGAACATGCCGGTCTTCTCGGCCAGGTAAATCATGATGGCACCGGACTCGAACAGTGCAATCGCCTGGCCGCCCGGGCCGTTGGGGTCGATGATGGCCGGAATCTTGTTGTTCGGGAAGGTGCCGACAAACTCGGGCGAGGTCTGGTCGCTGCTCTCGAAGCTGATCTTGTGCACTTCATAGGGCATGCCCAGCTCTTCGAGCAGGATGGAGACTTTGACGCCATTGGGCGTGGGCAGCGAATACAGCTGCAGCAGGTCGGGCCGGGTGGCCGGCCATTTGCGGGTGATACTGAAATCGGCAAGGGTGCTCATGGGGGAATCTCCAGACGATAGGCAGGCGGTTGGCAGGTGTGCGCCCTGCCAGCAGCATAAAGCAGATTGTGCGCGGACCTGTCGGCCTACTTCGCGTCCTGGGGCTTCACAAATTCGATGCGCAGGCCTTCGGCGGTGACCTGGAAGGTGGCAGGCAGATCGGCCGCCTTGTCCAGCCGGTCGAGGTCTTCCTGGCGCAAGGTGTGCACGACCACATCCTCCATCGCATGCTCGGCTGCGCGGGGCGCATAGGCATGCAGCATCGCTTCCATGGCCTCGGGCAGGCCGTTCATCTGCAGCGACTGGACCTGCACCTGGGTGGCGCGCAGGCTGTGGTCGGCGGGCGAGTAGCGCAGTGCAAAGTCCAGCACCATCGTGCCATCGAGCCGGTGGGGCAGCACCTTGCCCGACATCTCGGCGCGCATCGTCGCCTGGATGCGGTTGGTCTCGGGCAGCAGCTGCAGGCTGGGCGCCTGCACATCAAGCTGCAACAGGCCGAGCAACGGATAGGAGCGGGGGAAGGACTTGGCCACAATCGTCTGCAGCTCGGCGGCAGACAGCGTGTAGCTCGGAGGGGCAAGCAGGGAGCAGGCGGCCAGCAGGCTGGCGGCGAGCAGGCTGGAGGCCAGAAAAAGGCGGCGGCGCATAGGGAGTGGAAAGCGTATTGGCAGAGGTCGGGTGGAGCGCATCGTACCTATCGGAGGCCGGGCGCTGGGCTGGATTTTCCCACCCACAGGGATCGCATTGTTGCGCAGCTTGCATAACATTGTGTGTTGCACGAACAATAAGCTTTGATTAATTCCCATCTCCTTGTTTTATTGGGGTAAATGCCCACTTTTCGCAGTCTGCGTGCGCGTGAGTCGATGTAATTTTCGTGTGAGAATTCGCAGGCTTTCCGGCTGCGGACGATGGCGCACGCGGGTGCGCCATCGTCCTGCCTTCCGGCTCGAAAGCGCTGCCTGCGGGCAGTGCTAGCCAAGATCCCAAGGACAGACATGAATTTCGCATTGAACAAGCGCGCCCTGGCGCTGGTGGGTGCCTCGCTCATTGGCGCAGCCCACGCCCAACACCTGACCATCGCCCTGGCCTCCGAGCCGACAGCGGCCGATCCCCACTACCACAAGATGACGACGAACGACTCGTTCTCGGCGCATGTCTATGACTCGCTGGTGGGCCGTACCGCGAGCATGGAGCTGGTGCCGTCGCTGGCCACCTCGTGGAAGAACCTGGACGACCTGACCTGGGAGTTCAAGCTGCGCAAGGATGTGAAGTTCTCCAACGGCGCGCCTTTCACGTCGCAGGACGTGCTGTTCACCATCTGCCGCACGTTGAACAACGAGACCAATGTCTCGCAGTCGTACATGGATACGACCAAGCTGATCACCGATGTGCAGACCCCCGATGACCTGACGGTGATCGTCAAGACCGCCGAGCCGGTGCCGCTGATCCCGGCCGAATTTGCACGCAACCTGCCCATCATCTCCAGCAGCATCGTCAAGCACGACAAGCTCAGGTTCGCGCCCAAGGAAGGCTGCGGCTACAAGGGCCCCTGGCCCACGGTGGCCGACTTCAACAGCGGCAAGATGGCCATCGGCACCGGCCCGTTCAAGCTCAAGTCCTATGTGAAGGGCAATGCCATCACCCTGGAGCGCAATGACGGCTACTGGGGCGCCAAGCCTGCCTGGCAGACCGTCAAGATGGTGGCCGTGCCCAATGCGGGCCCGCGCCTGACGGGTCTGATGTCCGGTGACTACGACCTGATCGAGAACCCGGCCGCCCGCGACCTGGCCCGCATCAAGGACGACAAGAAGCTGGCCTTTGTTGCCACGCCGTCGACCCGCCTGGTGTTCTTCCAGCCCGATATCGGCCGCGACAAGTCGCCGTTCGTGACCGCCCCCGATGGCAAGAACCCGCTGCAGGACCTGCGCGTGCGCAAGGCCATCAACATGGCGATCGACCGCAAGGCCATCGTGCAGCGCCTGATGGACGGCATGGCCACCCCCGCCTACCAGTACATGCCCGATGGCATGTTTGGCAGCGTGAAGGCCCCCGAGATCAAGTTCGACCCCGAAGGCGCCAAGAAGCTGCTGGCCGAAGCCGGCTATCCCAATGGCTTCGAGATGACCCTGTCGTCGACGAACGACCGCTACATGAACGATGCGCAGATTGCGCAAGCGGTCGCGCAGTACCTGACCCGCATCGGCATCAAGACCAAGGTCGATGCGATGACCGCGTCGATCTACTTCCCCAAGCGCGCCAAGCGTGAGTTCAGCTTCCCCATCGGCGGCTGGCCTTCGGAGAACGGCGAGGCCTCGGGCCTGTTCCAGCTGTGGGTGGCCAGCACCGATTCGCCCAAGGGCCTGGGCACCAGCAACTACGGCGCGTTCAGCAATGCCGAGTTCGACAAGGTCTACATTCCGGCTGCCAAGACGGTGGATCCGGTCAAGCGCAAGGCCATGCTCGAGCAGGCCACGCAGATCGCGCTGGACAACGTACCGCTGATCCCGCTGCACTTTGAAAGCAGCATCTGGGCCTTCAAGAAAGAGCTGAGCTACGAAGGCCGCCGCGACCAGTACACGCTGGCAACGTCGGTCAAGCCGGCGAAGTAAGAGGGCGCTGAAGCAGCCGGGGGCGCAGTCCCCGGCCTGTGGAGCGGATGGGTTGCTGTGGCATGGCATTTGCATGGCCTGACCGCAGAGGCTTTTCACCAAGGAGGAACGACCTGTGTCTATCAAGAAGATCTCGCGCCGCACACCCTTGTCGCTGGCCAGCCTGGCTGCGTTGGCCCTGCCTGCGGGCATGGCCGCCGCCCAGTCGCTGACCATCGGTCTCGCCTCCGAGCCCACCGCCGCTGACCCGCATTACCACAAGGTCACCACCAACGACGCGTTCTCGGCCCATGTCTTCGAGTCGCTGATCAACCGCAATGCGCAGATGGAGCTGGTCCCGGGCCTGGCCCAGTCCTGGCGCGCCATCGATGACAACACCTGGGAGCTGAAACTGCGCCAGGGTGTGAAGTTCTCCAATGGCGAGCCCTTCACCTCCAAGGATGTGCTGTTCACCCTGTGCCGCGTGCTGAACAACGAGACCAATGTTTCGCGCTCCTACATGGAGCCGGCCCAGAGCTTCAGCGATGTGCAGACGCCCGATGACTACACCGTCATCATCAAGAGCGAGCGGCCCATCCCGACAATGCCCAATGAGCTGGCGCGTTCGCTGCCCATCATCTGGAGCGGCATCGCCAAGTTCGACAAGCTGCGCTTTGCGCCCAAGGAAGGCTGCGGCGTCACCTCGCCCTGGCCCACGGTGGCTGATTTCAACACCGGCAAGCTGTCCATCGGCACGGGTCCGTACAAGCTCAAGTCCTATGTCAAGGGCACTGGCATCGAGTTGGAGCGCAATGAAGGCTACTGGGGCAGCAAACCGCACTGGAAGACGGTCAAGATGGTGCCCGTGCCCAATGCCGGCCCGCGCCTGACAGGCCTGATGTCCGGCGACTACGACATCATCGAAAGCCCCGCTGCGCGCGACCTGCCGCGCATCAAGGACAACAGCAAGCTCGACTTTGTCGCCACGCCATCGACCCGGCTGGTCTTCTTCCAGCCGGACGCCGGCCGCGCGCAAAGCCCGTTTGCCAAGGCTGCCGATGGCAAGAACCCGCTGCAGGACCTGCGTGTGCGCCAGGCTATCAACATGGCCATTGACCGCAAGGCGATCGTGCAGCGGCTGATGGATGGCATGGCCACCGTCGCCAACCAGTACATGCCCACCGGCATGTTCGGCAGCCTCGACCAGCCGACCGAGATCAAGTTCGATCCCGAAGGCGCCAAGAAGCTGCTGGCCGAGGCCGGCTACCCGCAAGGCTTCGAGCTGACTCTGACCACCACCAATGACCGCTACATCAACGACGGCCAGATCGCGCAGGCGGTGGCCCAGTACCTGACGCGGATCGGCATCAAGACCACGGTGGATGCGCAGGCGGCAGCCATCTATTTCCCCAAGCGCGCCAAGCGTGAGTTCAGTTTCGCGATCGGCGGCTGGCCCTCGGAGAACGGTGAGGCCTCGGGCCTGTTCCAGTACTGGGTGGCCACCACCGACAAGGACAAGGGCCTGGGCACCAGCAACTACGGCGGCTTTAGCCTGCCCGCGTTTGACCAGGTGTTTGTGCCGGCGATGTCGCAGATGGACGCGAACGCACGCAAGGCCGCCTACCAGCAGGCCACGCAGATTGCGCTGGCCAACGTACCGCTGATTCCGCTGCACTTCGAGAGCAGCATCTGGGCATTCAAGAAAGGGTTGAGCTACGAAGGCCGACGCGACCAGTACACGCTGGCCATGTCGGTCAAACCGAAATAGCAAGTTGATGCCACACCGGGCGCAACGCAAGGCCCGGTCCCTGGCATGGCCCGCATCCAGCTCCAGTGGTGGGGCCATGCGGGCTTTGTGATTTTGTACGCCCCCCGATGAAAAGACTCCACAGAGGGCGACAACCATGCAGGTGACAGCGCATGGCATTCTAATTTTGAGGACGTAATGTGATCGTCTATATCCTGCGCCGCATGGTGCAAAGTTTTCTGGTGCTGCTGGCGGTCTCGCTGGTGGTGTTCATGGCGGTCTACGCGGTGGGCGACCCCATCGAGCTGCTGGTGAGCGCCGAGGCCAGCGATGCAGACCGCCAGGCGATGATCCAGCGCCTGGGCCTGGACCTGCCGGTCTGGCTGCAGTACTGGAGTTTTCTGACCCGCGCCTTCCAGGGTGACCTGGGCACCTCGTTTGTGCATGGCATTCCTGCGATCGAGCTGATCGTGCAGCGCTTTCCGGCCACTTTCGAGCTGGTCGTGGTGGCCATTGGCCTGACCTGCCTGATCGGCATTCCGCTGGGCCTGGTGGCCGGCCTCTTCAACGACAAGCCACTGGGCCGCAGCCTGATGGGCGGCTCGGTGCTGGGCTTTTCGTTGCCCAACTTCTGGCAGGGCATGATGCTGATATTGATGTTCGCCGTCTGGTTGCAATGGCTGCCGTCGTCGGGCCGGGGTGACACGGTGAATGTGCTGGGTGTGCCGCTGTCGCTGTTCACCGCCGATGGCTGGAGCCATGTGATGCTGCCGGCCATCAACCTGGCGCTGGGCAATATCGCGCTGGTGCTGCGGCTCACCGCCACCGGCGTGATGGAGGCCAAGACCCAGGAGTATGTGAAGTTCGCGCGCGCCAAGGGCATCAGCGAGCGCCGCATCCTGACCCGCCACATCCTGCGCAACATCCTGATCCCCGTGGTCACCGTGATCGGCATGGAGTTCGGCACCCTGATCGCCTACTCGACTATCACCGAGACCGTCTTCGCCTGGCCCGGAATGGGCAAGCTTTTGATTGACAGCATCTACAAGCTCGACCGCCCGGTGGTGGTGGCCTATGTGATGCTGGTCACCTTCATCTTCGTGATGATCAACCTCCTGGTGGACCTGGCCTATGCCGTGCTGGATCCGCGCGTACAGCTGCAGGAGGCCCCATGATGCAGCCCGACAAATCCCTGATGACCATCGATCCCAGCAAGCGGGCCCAGCCCCTGCAAGACACGCCCCAGCGGCGTGCCATCCTGAAGAAACTGCGCAGCAAGCCCTCCGTCAAGGGTGCGGTGATTGCCCTCGTGCTGCTGCTGGCCGTGGTGCTGCTGGCGCCGTTTCTGTCGCCGCAAAACCCCTATGACCTGGGCGCGCTCGACCTGATGGACGGCCGCCTCAAGCCGATGTCCGAAGCCGCTTCGGGCATGACCTACTGGCTGGGCACCGATGACCAGGGCCGCGACATGCTCTCGGCCATTCTGCATGGCCTGCGCATCAGCCTGATGGTGGGCCTGAGCGCCGTGGTGCTCGCCACCATCATCGGCAGCCTGGTGGGCCTGGTCGCCGCCTATTTTGGCGGCTGGGTCGATACGGTGCTGATGCGCATCGTCGACTTCATCCTCGGCTTTCCCACCATCCTGGTGGCGCTGGTGCTGCTGGCCATTCTGGGCCGGGGCGTGGATAAGGTGGTGATCGCCATCGTGATGGTGCAGTGGGCGCATTACGCGCGCATCATGCGCGGCCGTGCCCTGCAGGAGCGCAAGAAGGAATACATCGAGGCAGCCAAGAACCTGGGCTTCCCCGGCTGGCGCATCATGACGCGCCACCTGCTGCCCAACTGCATGGGCCCGGTGATGGTGTTTGCCACCATCCAGATTGCCAATGCCATCGTGCTCGAAGCCACCCTGTCCTTCCTGGGCGTGGGGGTGCCGATCACCGAGCCCTCGCTGGGTCTGCTGATTGCCAACGGCTTTCAGTACCTGATGTCGGGTGACTACTGGATCAGCATGTTCCCCGGCCTGGCGCTGCTGGCCCTGATCCTGTCGATCAACCTGATCGGCGACCGCCTGCGTGAAGCTCTGGACCCGAGGAAGTAATGACTATCCCTTTGCTTGAAGTACAAGATCTGCAGACGGTGTTCCACACCGAAGAGGGCGCATGGCCCGCCGTCAGCGACATCGATATCCGCCTGGAGGCGGGTGAAATCCTGGGCCTGGTCGGTGAATCCGGCTCGGGCAAGTCGGTCACCGGCTTCTCCATCTTCGGCATGATCGATGCGCCCGGCGAAGTCACCCAGGGCAAGGTGCTGTTCAAGGGCCAGGACCTGCGCGTGCTGTCGGCCGAGTCCATGCGCCAGCTGCGCGGCGACCGCATCGCGATGATCTTTCAGGATCCGCTGATGACGCTCAACCCGGTGCTGCGCATCGAAGAGCAGATGCTCGAGGCCATCGACGCGCACCAGAAGCTGCCCAAGGCGCAGGCGCTGCAGCGCTGCGTGGAGGCGCTGGCGATGGTCGGCATCCCCGCGCCGGAGAAGCGCCTGCGCAGTTACCCCCATGAGTTCTCGGGCGGCATGCGCCAGCGCGTGGCGATTGCGATTGCGATGCTCAACCGCCCCGACCTGATCATCTGCGACGAGCCCACGACGGCGCTGGATGTCACCATCCAGGGCCAGATCCTCTACCGCATGCAGCAGATCTGCCAGGCCCAGGGCACGGCACTGATCTGGATCACCCACGACCTGGGCGTGATCGCCGAGCTGGCCGACCGGGTGGCCGTGATGTATGGCGGCCGCATTGTCGAGACCGGCACCGTTGCCGAGGTGCTGGATGCACCGCGCCACCCCTACACCCAGGGCCTGCTCAATTCGCTGCCCGCCCAGGCCACGCCAGGCGAGCGCCTGACGCAGATCAATGGCATGGCGCCCAGCCTGTCGGGCCGCGTGCCCGGCTGCGCCTTTGCGCCGCGCTGCAGCCGTGCCATCCCGCGCTGCGTCGATGAGCAGCCCCCCGTCACTACCATTCCCGGCCGCGCATTCCGCTGCTTTGTACCGCTGGAGGCACCTGCCGCATGACCGCGATGACTACCCCTGTGATTGAACTGCGCGATGTGCACAAGCGCTTTGTCAGCGCGCCCGATCTGCTGCAGAAAATCGTCGGCGCCGTCGCCCGGCAGCCCGCGCAGACGCGCACCGTGCATGCCGTCAACGGCGTCAACCTGCAGATCGCCAAGGGCGAGGTGCTGGGCCTGGTGGGCGAATCCGGCTGCGGCAAGTCCACCTTGGGCCGCGTTGTGGCCGGCCTGCACCCTGCGACCGAAGGCCAGCTGCTCTACCAGGGCCAGGACGTGAGCCAGCTGGGCGGCCAGGACAAGCTGGCCTACACCCTGGGTGTGCAAATGGTGTTCCAGGACCCGCAGGCCTCGCTCAACCCGCGCCAGAAGCTGCACCAGATCCTGGGCGAGGCACTGCATGTGCACAAGCTGGCCCCTGCGGCCGAGGTGCCCGCCAAGGTCGATGCCGCGCTGGCCGAAGTGGGCTTGGCCAGCGAGTACCGCGCCCGCCTGCCGCACCAGATATCGGGCGGCCAGCGCCAGCGCATCGGCATTGCCCGCGCGCTGATGGTGACGCCGGAGTTCCTGGTCTGCGACGAGCCGGTGGCCGCACTCGATGTGTCCATCCAGGCGCAGGTGATCAACCTGTTCATGGACCTGCGCGCCCAGCGCGGCCTGACCTACCTGTTCATCAGCCATGACCTGGGCGTGGTGCGCCACATCTCCGACAAGGTGGCCATCATGTACCTGGGCAAGATCGTCGAGATGGCGCCCACCGCCGAGATCTTTGGCCAGGCCCAGCATCCCTACACCCAGGCGCTGCTGGCCGAGGTGCCCGATGTGGGCCGGCGCAAGCGCGTGTTCACCCCTATCAAGGGCGAGATCCCCTCGCCGCTGAACCCGCCCTCGGGCTGCACCTTCCACCCGCGCTGCCCGCATGCGATGGAGCGCTGCAAGCAGGAGGTGCCACGCCTGCGCGAGACGGCAGCCGGCCATGTGACCGCCTGCCATTTGTTGGACTGACCGCCTGGACGGCTACAAGGAACACCACCGCATGGACTGGCAACGTTTTACCCGGCAGCACGGCCGTTTTGCAATCGACTGGCAAGCCGGCGACGGCGCGCTCTATCTGCCGATCACCCTGAACTGCTACCGCCCCGAAGGCGTGGCCGCCGATGCGCCGGTGGTGCTGGTGCAGCACGGCGTGCTGCGCAATGGCGACGACTACCGCGACTTCTGGATGCCCGCTGCGGACCGCTATGGCCTGCAGATCATCGCGCCGACCTTTGGCAACGCGCACTGGCCGGGGGTGGAGAGCTACAACAACGGCAGCGTCTGGAGCGAAGAGGGCGACCTGCAGCCGCGTGACTACTGGGCCTACCAGGCGGTAGTGAACCTGGCCCGGCAGCTGCGCGATGCCGGGGTGGTGCAGCAGCAGCCGCTCTACCTGTTTGGCCATTCGGCCGGCGGCCAGTTTGTGCACCGCCTGGTCAGCACCCTGGGCGCCGACGGTTTTGCCGGCGTGGCGGCGGGCAACCCGGGCTGGTACACCTTGCCCGATGCCCAGCAGGACTTTCCGCAAGGCCTGGCCGGCATTGGTCTGGCCGATGGGGCGCTGGCCCGGCTGCTGCGCACCCCGCTGGTCATTTTGGCGGGCGACCGCGACACCGACACCCAGGACCCCAACCTGCCGGCCGAGCCCGCCGCGCTGCGCCAGGGCCCGCACCGCTTTGCCCGCGCCCGCCACTACTACGCTGCCGGCCTGCAGGCAGCGGCCCGGCTGGGCATGCCGCTGGCCTGGCAGCTGCATGAGGTCGCAGGCATCGGCCACGATGGCGAGGCCATGAGCCATGTCTGCGCCCATCTCTGGTTTGAAGGGCGCATGCCCGATGCGGACTGGCTGGCCCCCTGGGCCGGCCGCGTGACCGCCTGACTCCCACCGATCACTTTTCGACAAGACCCAAGGAACAAGGATGCAAGCAACAACGCAACAACTGGTGGACGGCATCTCGGAATGGATGCGCTGCGAATCGCCATCGAACAACCCCGCATCGATCGCCCGCATGGTCGAGATGATGCGCGCCCAGGCCGCAGCGGCGGGCCTGCGTGCCACGGTGATCGAGACCCAGGCCGAGGGCAAGCATGCGCCCGGCCCGGTGCTGCCCGTGCTGCACATCACCAACCGCGCCGAGGGCGATACCCGTGAAGGCCTGCTGATCCTGGGCCACGCGGACACCGTGCACCCCATCGGCATGCTGGCCGACAACCCGATCCGCATCGAAGGCGACCGCCTCTACGGCCCCGGCGGCTACGACATGAAGGCGGGCATCTACCTGGCACTGACCGCACTGAGCGCGGTGGCCACGCCGGGCAGCACCCCGCTGCCGGTGGACCTGCTGATCGTGCCGGACGAGGAAACCGGCAGCCACGCATCGCGCAAGCACATCGAGGCCTTTGCCCGCCATGCGCGCTACTGCCTGGTGGCCGAGCCCGCACGCGCCAACGGCGGCCGCTGCGTGACCGCGCGCAAGGGCACCGGCATGCTGCGCCTGGGCGTCAAGGGCCTGGCATCGCATGCCGGCGTCGCCCATGACAAGGGCCGCAGCGCGATCCGCGAAATGGCGCACCAGATCCTGGCGCTGGAAGCGATGACCGACTACCAGCGTGGCGTGACCGTGAGCGTGGGCACCATCGAAGGCGGCACCACCACCAACACCGTGCCCGCCTTCTGCAAGTGCGTGGTCGATTTCCGCCTGCCCGATTTGCAGGCTGCCGATGAGCTGGTGGGCAAGATGCGCGCACTGCGCCCTGTCGGCGAAGGCCTGGCGCTGGATATCGATGTGGAGGTGAACCGCCCGCCAATGGTCAAGGACGCGCGCGCCGAAGCGCTGCTGGCCAAGGCCCAACAATCGGCCCGCGAGGCCGGCTTTGCACTGGAAGAAGCGCCCCCTACCGGCGGCGGCAGCGATGCCAACTTCACCTCGGCCATGGGCGTGCCATCGCTGGACGGCCTGGGTGCCGACGGCGACGGCGCCCACACGGTGTACGAGCACATCCTGGTGTCGACTCTAGAGATGCGGGCGCGCTTCTGGCTGCACCTGCTGACCCACCTGGATTAAGACCAGGGGCTGGCCCCAGTTGCAGTTCAGTCGGGGTCGCGCGGCGATCCCTTGAACTGCACGGGCTGGGTGCGCCCACCCTTGCGGCGCACCACCACGGTGCCCGCGATCTTGTCGTGCCAGCCCTGCTTGCGCGGGTCAAAGGCCACCCAGATGAGGCCCAGGCAGAGCGGGATGATGGACACAAAATAGCCGAGGTAGCGGACCACTGATTGGCCCAGGCTCATCGCCTCGCCAGTCCCGGCATCCACAATCTCGGCCCCAATCAGCATCTTGCCTGGTGTGGCCCGCAGCTTGTGCCACAGCCAGATGCAGGCCACAGCGGGCAGCACCCAGCTGATCAGCACATCGGCCGGGCCCTGCACCAGGCCTTCCGCCATGAAGTACTCCCAGCCGTAGATGGCCACCAAGGCCGGGGTGATGATGACGAGCAACACCACGGTGTCGATCAAGGCCGCACCGACGCGCGCCCAAAAGCCTACATATTCCAGATCGCTGTTGTCCATTTTTTGCTCCCACGGGATGGCGCCATCTTAGGCCGCGCAGGTAAAGCTTGCGTAAGCCGGACCTCGCGTTGCCATGGCAAGATGCGGCTTTCTCCACTGCCCGAGAGCGCACCATGGCACCCCCCAATCCCGAGCTCCGCATGGCCCCCGATATGTGGGCCTTTGAAGCGCTGTACGCCCAGCCCGCAATGCTGGATGGCGAAACCCTGCGCGCCGCGCTGGCAGAGCGCCTGGGCGCGGTAGATTTGGTCGCAGACGGCGACACCATCTTGCTGGCGCTGCGCGACTACTGCGTGGACTACAGCGACAAAAAGGGCGTGCCCAGCGAGATCGCGATCATCCGCGCAGGCGAGCCGATGGACCCCACAGACTACGCCAGCGCGCTGGAGCAGACCTGGGACTGGCCCGAGAAGGAGAGTGCGCTG
The DNA here is from genome assembly GCF_022387135.1 of Comamonas sp. B21-038. Classification (GTDB taxonomy): domain Bacteria; phylum Pseudomonadota; class Gammaproteobacteria; order Burkholderiales; family Burkholderiaceae_C; genus Comamonas; species Comamonas sediminis. Next base: position 4,166,857 of record NZ_CP092462.1, on the reverse strand, counting down.
GCCCAGTGCCAGCACTGCGTGCTGGTGAGCGAGTTCATGGGTAGAGGTCTTTCAGCGCCCGAGCGGCTGGAGATTCTGCAAGCGGTCATGCATGTGCTGATCGAGAACGGGGGCGTCACGGCGATCAGCCAGACCAATGCCGGCTGCCTGCTGAACCCGCAGCGCTACCTGCAGGCCCATGCCGAAGGCTTTGTCTACTACGGCGTCGTCAATGTGCGCTTTTTCAACATCAGCAACCGCCCCGGCGAGATGCTGATGGACAGCCTGGGCGGCGCCACCTTTGGCGTGCCCGATGTGCAGCTGCTGTTCTCCGAGCTGGACCCTGCCGAAGTCTCGCGCTTTGTGTTCAATACCAGCGTCTACCTGGTCGAGCACGGCGATGTGATCGCCGACGGCCACACGGTGGCCGGCATCGATGGCCACAGCAAATGGGCCTGCAAGCACCTCGATGCGCTGGTCGAGCCGGAGCGGCTGGTGGTCGATATCGATCCACGGCCTGCTGACGGGGCCAACCAAGCGAACTGAGGTTTAGAGTCGCTAACACAACCCAGCAATCCGAAGGTCTGCGGTTGAGACTAGGCGTCCCCGACTAGGCGCCGAGCCGCAGGCAGTACAGTAGTACGACAAGGCTTGGCGCGGCCGGCCAGGCAACGACGTATCAAGGGTTGTGTTAGCGACTCTCAGACCGGTGCGTAGCTGCCGGTGCCGTTGGGCCAGGTCGTCAGCACCTCATGGCCATCGGGCGTCACGGCCACCATGTGCTCCCACTGTGCCGACAGCGAATGGTCCTGGGTCACGACGGTCCAGCCATCGGCGAGGGTCTTGACCTGGCGCTTGCCGGCATTGAGCATGGGCTCGATCGTGAACAGCATGCCGGCCTCCAGCACCAGGCCCTCGCCCGGGTTGCCGTAGTGCAGCACATTCGGGGCATCGTGGTAGGTCTGGCCAATGCCATGGCCGCAGAACTCGCGCACCACGCCAAAGCCCGCGCGCTTGGCCACCGTCTCGATCGCATGGCCGATATCGCCCAAGGTGGCGCCCGGCCGCACCTGGGCAATGCCGGCACGCAGCGCCTCGTAGGTGGTCTCGACCAGGCGCTTGGCCAGAATGCTGGGCGTGCCGACAAAGTACATGCGGCTGGTGTCGCCAAACCAGCCATCCTTGATGACGGCGACATCGATGTTGACGATGTCGCCCTTTTTCAGCACCCGGTCCTCGGACGGAATGCCGTGGCAGACGACATGGTTCACCGAGGTGAGGATGGTCTTGGGGTAGCCCTGGTAGCCCAGATTGGCCGGCACCGCCTTTTGCACGTTCACGATGTAGTCGTGGCAGATGGCATCGAGCGCCGCGGTGCTGACCCCCGGCACCACATGGGGTGCAATCATCTCCAGCACCTCGGCCGCCAGCTGCGCCGCCTGGCGCGCACTGGCCAGCTCGCTGGCGGTATGCACAGGCGTGATGCGCTGCGTCATGCCGCCATCCTTGCCTTGGCCACCAGCGAATGGATATCCAGGCCGCCGTCCAGCTCCGCCTGCACCAGCACCTGGCAGATTGCCCGGTGGTCCATATCGGGGTACATCTCGGCGAGCATGCCGACCCGCATCCAGTGCTCGGCCTGCGCATTGATCGAACGGCTCAGCGCCGCGCCCGCGACCCGCAGGTTCTCATGCATCGGGTCGGAAATTTTGACGATGCCCATGGTTATCCTCTATAAAACATATGCGAATTGTATATGTTTTATATATTTTTCGTTGACGCGCGGTCTGTGTGGCGCTGTCGGCAACGGCAGTAAAGATATATCTTTACAAAAACCGGCTTGAAATCTTTGATTGAAAGATATATCTTAGATGCATCTTAGTAAAGGAACACAGATGCCACATCCCCATCACCACTTTCAGCACCACCACCACCTGCACAGCCCCCGTGGCCGCCATATGGGCGAAGAGGGCGGCCCCGGCCGGGGCCCACGCCACCATGGCGATGGTCCGGGCCACGGTCCGCACGGCCATGGCCACGGGCCGGACGCTGCGCGCCACCTGGCGCACAAGCGTGAGCGCATGTTCGAGGCTGGCGGCCTCAAGCTGCTGGCGCTGCATTTGATTGGCCAGCAACCCAGCCATGGCTACGACGTGATCCGCGCCGTGGGCGAGCTGGTCGGCGGCGACTACCAGCCCAGCCCCGGCACGATCTACCCCACCTTGAGCTACCTGGTGGACATGGGCCATGCCACGGCCAGCGAATCCGAAGGCGGCCGCAAGCGCTACACCATCACTGCCGAAGGCGAGCAGGCCCTGGCCGAGCAAGCCGATGCGCTGCAGCTGCTGCTGACGCGCCTGGCCCGTGGCAAGGACCGCGATGCCCGCCAGCGCCCGCCGCAGCTGGTGCGTGCGATCGAGAACTTCAAGATGGCCCTGCGCCTGAAGATGGCGGGCGACGGCGAGACGGCGCTGTCGGCCGAGCAGATCGACAAGATCGCTGCGCTGCTCGACGAGGTCGCTCTGAAGATCGAAAAGGCCTAGGCTGTTGCGCTGCCGCAGCAAAGCTTGCGCCATCGCCTGGCGCAGGCTTGGGGCCAAGGTATGCTTGGTGGATCGCCACAGCCGTGGCCCCCTTCAGCGAGCAAAACCATGCAACGACGCCACTTTGTAGCCGCCACCCTGGTCATGGGTAGCGGCTCCGTTTTTGGCCTGGCCGGATGCGCATCCCGCCAGTCTGCCCATCCCCGTGCCGACCGTGCGCTGCACAAGGCGCTGACCCTGATCGAAGCCCAGAGCGGTGGCCGCCTGGGCGTTTATGCGTTTGATGCCGAGACCGGTGGCGAGGCCGGTTACCGCAGCGATGAACGCTTTCCGATGTGCAGCACCTTCAAGACTTTGCTGGCCGCCCATGTGCTGTACCTGGGGCAGACCGGTGCGCTCGACCTGGGCCAGCAGGTGCTGGTGACCTCGGCCGACATGGTGCCCTATGCGCCGGTGACGGAAAAGTACAAGGACCAGCCTGGCGGCATCAGCCTGCTGGAGCTGAGCGAGGCGATTGTGGTGCTGAGCGACAACGTCGCCGCCAACCTGCTGCTGCGCGCCAGCGGCGGGCCCGAAGCCTTGACGGCCTGGCTGCGCACCCTGGGCGACAAGGCGACACGCCTGGACCGCATCGAGCCCCTGCTCAACACGGCCGAGCCCGGCGACCCGCGCGACACCACGACGCCGCGTGCGATGCAGGCGACCCTGCAGGCACTGCTGCTGGGCGATGTGCTCAAGGGCTATGGCCGCGCGATGCTGCAGCAATGGCTGAGCGACAGCCGCACCGGCGACAAGCGCGTGCGCGCGGGCCTGCCATCGGAGTGGCGCGTGGGCGGCAAGACCGGTGCCGGTGCCCACAGCACCGCCAACGACTGCCTGATCGCCTGGCCCCATGCGGCCTCGGAAGGCCTGATCATCACCGCCTACCTGACCGGCGGCGAGCGCACGACCGCGCAAAGCGACGAGGTGATGGCCAAGGTGGGCGCAGCGATTGCGCAATGGCACGCCGCGCTGTAAGCGAGCCTGCTCCTACGATTTGGCAACTGGCTGGCGTGGCCCGGCCAGCAAGCCCTTGCACAGCTGCAGCAGCGCCCAGACCAGCACCAGCGGTATCACCAGGGTCTGCAGCGCAAACACCACCATCAATGTCACGAGCCGTTCCACCTGCTGGTCGAGTTGCTGCTGCAGCTCGCCGAGCTTGTCGCGCAGCGCATCGCCCGGGTTGCGCACGAGATCCTGCACCCCCGATGCCGCCTGGCTGGCCGATTGCTGGGCCTGCTGCCCCCATAGTTTGAAGCGCTCCCAGAGGCTGGATGACGGCGCCACGGCGGGGCTGGCCGGCGGGGTGGGCGTGGCTGCGTCCGCAGCTGGCGCCTTGGCCGGGGCGCGCACATCAAACTGCTGCAGCTGGCCCACCGCACCTTCGGTGGCGATCTGGTTTTCCTGGTAGGTCTGCGCGATGAAGTGCTGGAACAGCGCCTCGCTGCCGATGATGGTGACGGGCATCACCAGCCGGGTGAACAGCAGCACCACCAGCAAGCGGCTGAGCCAGGTCGGCACCGCCTGCTGGCGCCAGCGCAGCAGCAGCCAGGCCAGTGCGATGAGGCTGAGCAGCCCCGTCACGCCATAGCTGCCACCCATCGACAGCAGCAGCTTTTGCAGCCCAAACGCAATGCTGGCCCAGAGCATCCAGTCGGCAAACTGGGCGACCAGGTCGCTAATGGGGGCCAGCACCTGGCCCAGGGTCAAGGTCAGGCCCACGCCCATGGGCTGCACGGCCAGCTCGGTGCCCTGCAGCACCGAGACGACGCTGTGCAGCGCACGGGCAGTGGCAAAACTGAGCAGGGAGCGTTGCAGGCCGTCGTCCACATAGCGGTCGGCCATGGTCTGAAAGGCCGGCAGCCAGCACAGCAGCACGGCCAGCACCAACAGGCTGGCCAGTGTGATCTGGCGGGGTGTCCAACGGAAGGCGCCCGGCGGGCGAGGGGAGGAGGGAAGATTGTTCATCGGCTGGCGGCTCATAGTGGAGCCTTAGGTCGAAGGAACAACCGATTATTCCAGATACATCTGCGCGAGCTTTTGCTGGGCTTTTGCATCTACGCCCAGCACCTTTTCCACATAGTTGGGGATGCTGCCGTAGTCTTGCAGCACCGGCTGGATCGCGGCGGTCAGGAAGGGCTCCTGCACCCGCCACAGCACCTGCAGCACGTCCTCGGGGATGTGGGCGGCAGCGGCCACGGCTTCGGCCGGGCGGTGGTAGTAGTCGTTGGTCAGCAGGTAGTCCTGCAGCACGACATCCTGGGGCACGCCCAGGGTGGTCAGCAGCAAGGTGGCGGCCCAGCCGGTGCGGTCCTTGCCGGCGGTGCAGTGGAAGACGATGGGCGCATCGCTGTCGAGCAGCATCTCGAAGAACTGCGCAAACGGGGCCGCATGGTCGTGGATGAAGCTGCGGTAGGTGTCCTGCATCAGCTCCACCGTGTGGGCCGGGGTCAGACGCTGGCCTTGCTGCATCAGGCTAAAGGCGCGCTGCACCAGGGTCGGCTCGATGGCCAGCGAGTGGTGCTGGAGGCCGTCGATCGCATAGTGGTCCACCGTCTGCTCGCGCTGGCCACGAAAATCGGCCGAGCGGGCCACGCCCAGCTCGCGCAGCAGCTGCAGTTGGGATTCGGGGCTGAGCAAGGCCAGGTGGTCGGAGCGGAACAGCTTGCGCCAGCGCACCGTGCGGCCGTCCAAGCCCTGGTAGCCGCCCAGGTCGCGGAAATTGGTGGTGCCCGCCAGCGGCAGGTGGCGGGTGTAGGCCTCAGCGGTGGCCTCGGGGGTAAGCGCTGCAGATTCGGCTTGGATGGGCATCCTTTGTTTATAGCCCATCTGCAAGACCGGGGTACGACGCCAGGGCGTCTTGGGCAGGCGCTGTTGTGCAGGGCCGGGCCGCTCTGTCTCAACTGTGACGGCCTGGCACGCGGCGCATGGCACCATTTGCGGGCCCCCTTACCCGAAGACCGCACCATGGATTTTTCCCTGACCCCCGAACTGCTGGCGCTGCGCGACAAAACCCGCGCCTTTATCGCCGAGCAGGTGATTCCGCTGGAGAGCGATGCCCGGCAAAGCCGCCATGGCCCCGATGAGGCGCTGCGCCGCGAGCTGGTCGGGCGCGCCCGCGCGGCCGGCCTGCTCACGCCCCATGCGTCGCGCGAGCTGGGCGGGCTGGGCCTCACCCATGTCGAGAAGGCGGTGGTGTTTGAAGAGGCCGGCTACTCCTGGCTGGGCCCGACGGCGCTGAACATCCATGCGCCCGATGAAGGCAATATCCACCTGATGGAGGCGGTCGCCACCCCGGCCCAGCAGGCGCGCTGGCTGCGCCCGCAGGTCGCGGGCCAGCTGCGATCCTGCTTTGCGATGACCGAACCCGCACCGGGTGCCGGCTCCGATCCGGCGGCGCTGGCCACGGTGGCGGTGCGCGATGGCGATGACTACCTGATCAGCGGGCAGAAATGGTTCATCACCGGCGCCGAAGGGGCGGACTACGCGATCATCATGGCCCGCACCGAAGACGGTGGCGCCACGATGTTTCTGAGCGATATGGACCAGCCCGGCATCACGCTGGAGCGCTCGATGGATGCGATGGATGCCTGCTTTACCGGCGGCCACGGCGTGCTGCGTTTTGACAAGTTGCGTGTGCCCGCCAGCGCCATTCTGGGCGAGGTCGGCAAGGGCTTTCGCTATGCCCAGGTGCGCCTGGCGCCCGCGCGGCTGACGCACTGCATGCGCTGGCTGGGCCAGGCCCGGCGCGCGCAGGATGTGGCGCTGGCCTATGCCCGCCGCCGCACGGCCTTTGGCAAGCCGCTGTCATCGCACGAGGGCGTCGGTTTTATGCTCGCCGACAACGACATGGACCTGCACACCGCGCGCCTGCATATCTGGCACACCGCCTGGCTGCTGGACCAGGGCGAGCAGGGCAGCTATGAATCGAGCCGCGCCAAGGTGGTCTGCTCCGAGGCCGAATGGCGCGTGGTGGACCGCTGCGTGCAGATCCTGGGCGGCCAGGGCGTGACCATGGAGACCCCGGTGATGCGCATCTTCATGGACATGCGCGCCTTCCGCATCTACGACGGCCCCAGCGAGGTGCACCGCTTCAGCATGGCGCGCAAGCTGGTGCAGGCGGCCGAGAAGGATGCGCAGGCCGAGCGCGGCGTGCCCGCGATTATCCAGGCGGTGCCCGCAGCACCGCGCCCGCTGTGAACGCCGCCAGCCACAGCCCGCAGGCGCTGGCGCAGCGGCTGCAGCCCTATCTGCACGGCCTGGGCCTGTCGAAGGGTGAGCCGGTTGCCGTCAGCGTGCTGGCGGGCGGCCAGTCCAACCCCACCTACAAGCTGCAGGTGGGCGGGCGGCAGATGGTGCTGCGCAAGCAGCCTGCTGGCAGCCTGGTGGCCGGTGCGCATGCGATTGACCGCGAGCACCAGGTGATGCAGGCCTTGGCCGGCACAGCCGTGCCCGTGCCCCGCATGCTGGCCTATTGCGACGATGCCGGGCTGCTGGGCACGCCGTTCTACCTAATGGATTTTCTGGACGGCCGGGTGCTGGTGGACCCGGCGTTGCCCGGGATGGAACCTGCCGAGCGCGGCGCGTTGTATGGCGAGATGAACCGCGTGATTGCCGCGCTGCACCAGCTGGACCCGGCTGCGCTGGGCCTGGGCAGCTATGGCCGCCCGGGCGGCTATGTGGCACGCCAGACCAGGCGCTGGAGCCAGCAGACCCAGCAGTTGCGGGTGCCGGTAGACCCTGCGATGCAGCAGCTGATGGACTGGCTGCCCCGGCATCTGCCGCAGGCCGAGGAGACCACCCTGGTGCATGGTGACTACCGGCTGGACAACCTCGTCTGGCACCCCAGCGAGCCGCAGATCATCGGCGTGCTGGACTGGGAGCTGTCTACCCTGGGCGATCCGCTGGCCGACCTGGCCTACCACGGCATGGCTTGGCGCGTGCCGCCCGCGCTGTGGCGCGGCATGGGCGGCTGCGATCTGGCGGCGCTGGGCATCCCCGACGAGCGCCAGTACCTGGCGCTGTATGCCGAGCGCACGGGCCGCGACCCAGGGCCTCTGTGGGAGTACTACCTGGCCTTCAACCTGTTCCGCATGGCCGCCATCCTCTACGGCATTGCGCAGCGCGCTGCCGATGGCACGGCCGCTGCTGCCGATGCCGTGGCAACGGGCGCCAAGGCCGGCCCGCTGGCAGCGCTGGGCTGGCAATGTGCACAGGCTTTTGAGCGCGGCTGATCAGCTTTGAGGCGGCTGCACGCCCGGCGGCAGCGGCGGGCGTGCAGGCCCCTTTCAAACGCAGCACCCAGGCGGCCGGTGGGCAGCCTGGGTGGCCAGGTTCAATGCTCAGGCATGGCCTTGGGCGGGGTGGTTCACCGACAGGAAATGCTGGACCACCGGGGGTTCACTGCCTTGGTGGTACTGCGCCACTTCGCTTTGCACATCGGCATCGCTATGGGTCACCCGCTTGTGCTGGCGCAGGTGCTCGGCCCAGGATTCCACCTGGAACCACTCCATGAAGTGGTCCTCGGAAGCGGTGTCTTGCACGATGCCCCAGGCATAGGCGCCATCGCGGCGGCGGGCGGCAGACAGGCGGGCGAGGGCCTTGAGGAAGGGGGCGTGGTTGTCCTTGGCCACGTGGTAGCGGATCTGGATCATCACCGGGCCCCGGTCCTTGTCGACCGGGTGGGCGGTCAGCGGCTCGGGCCAGTGGTTGGACGGCACCAGGTCGGCCTCGCCTTCGGGCAGCTTGATGCGGTGGGCAATGAGCCCCATCACGACCAGGCCGGCAGCACCCACCAGCAAGGTGTTGGGCACTCCCAGGGCCTTGGCGGTAAAGCCCCAGCTCAGGCTGCCGAAAGTCATTGCGCCGTTGAACACGGTCAGGTAGACGGCCAGCGCACGGCCCCGCACCCAGTTGGGCAGAATGGCCTGGGCGGCACCGTTGAGCGTGGTGAGCGCGGTGATCCAGGACTGGCCCAGCAGCAGCAGCGCCAGCACAGCAGCCCATTGGGGCGGCGACACCGCCAGGAAGGCCATCACGGCAGCCGAGACCAGGGCCGACATCAGCAGCAGGCCATCGGACGACAGGCGGGCACGCAGCTTGGGCAGCAGGAAGGCACCGCCAATGGCACCGACACCAACGGCGCCCAGCAGCACACCGTAGAAGCCGGCACCACCGCCCAGCAGCTGGCGGGCCACCAGGGGCAGCAGCGCCCAGACCGAGCTGGCCAGTGCAAAGAACAGGAAGGCACGCAGCAGCACCACATGCAGCTCGCGGCTGGAGCGGGCATAGCGCAAGCCGGCACGGAAGGCGCCTGCAAAGCGTTCGCTCAGGTCGTCCTGCTCGGCCTTGGGCCGGGGCCACCACAGCAGCGCCGCAATCACAAAGGCGTAGCTGATCACATCCACCCCGTAGGTGACCGAGGCACCCAGGCCGGCCAGCACCACACCACCCAAAGCCGGGCCGATGGCGCGGGCAATGTTGATGCCCAGCGAGTTGAGTGCCACCGCTGATTTGAGGTCGCGCTTGGCAACCAGCTCGGGCACGATGGCCTGCCAGGTCGGGCCCATCAGCGCGGCACCAATGCCACCCAGAAAGGTCAGTGCCACGAGCGAGCCCACCGTCTGCATGCCCATCGCCGACAGGGTCATCAAGCTGATGCTGACGCAGGCCAGCAGCACCTGGATGGCAATCAGAAACTTGCGGCGGTCCAGGATATCGGACAGCACGCCTGCCGGGATGGCCAGCAAAAAGGCCGGTGCCGAGGCTGCCGCCTGCACCAGCGCGACGGCCGTTGGCGAGGGCGAGAGGTCGGTCATCAGCCAGGCGCTGGCCACATCGCGCACAAAGCTGCCGGTGTTGCCAACGACGGTGGCGATCCACAGCACGGCAAACAGCTTTTGCTGCAAGGGGGCAAAGCTGCCGCCGGCAGGCGGGGCCGGGGCAGCGGGCTGCGCCGGGGGATGGTCGGGGTGGGAGTGGTTCATGGCGGGTCTCGGATCAGCAGAAATGGATAGGGTGGGCAGACCGCTCAGGACATCCAGCAGGAGCAGCCCAGCGCGCCAAAGAAACCTTGCATGTCGGAGGCCGGCACCTTGGAAGCCCAGGCATCGGCATGCTGGTGGCCGTGCATGCCGCAGTGGCTGCCGCAGCCGCAGGCAGCAGCCAGGCTGCGGTAGCGGGCGGGGTTCAGCGAGTGTTTGCCGGCACCTTCGGGCTCGCCCCAGGCGCCATAGCCACCAAAGCGGCGCACGGGCGACCAGTCGGGCATCGCTGGGGGCAGCGGGTTGGCGTCATGGTGGGCAAAGCTGCCTGCGCCGTACACCACCCGGCCACCGACCACGGTCAGGTCCGAGGTGAGGAAGGAGATTTCATCCTCGGGCACCTGGAAATAGTCCTTGCTCGGCACGATCAGGTCGGCAAACTGGCCCACCTGGATGCGGCCACGCGCACCTTCCTCGTTGGAGAACCAGGCCACGTTCTCGGTCCACATGCGCAGCGCGGTTTCGCGGTCGAGCAGGTTGCGCTCGGGGTACATCTGCATGCCGCCGACGGTCTTGCCGGTCACCATCCAGGACAGCGACACCCAGGGGTTGTACGAGGCCACGCGGGTGGCATCGGTACCGGCGGAGACCTTGACGCCTTTTTCCAGCATCTTCTTCACGGGCGGCGTGGCTTCCATCGCCTGGTGGCCATAGCGTTCGGCAAAGTACTCGCCCTGGTAGGCCATGCGGTGCTGCACGGCAATGCCGCCACCGAGCGCGGCGATGCGGTCGATCGAGCGGTCGGAGATGGTTTCGGCATGGTCAAAGAACCAGTTCAGGCCGTTGATGGGCGTTTCCTGGTGCACCTTTTCGAAGACATCGAGCGCGCGGCTGATGGTCTCGTCATAGGTGGCATGCAGGCGCCAGGGCCATTGGTTCTGCACCAGCACGCGCACCACGTCTTCGAGCTCGGTCTCCATCTGCGGGGGCATGTCGGGGCGGGGCTGGCGAAAGTCTTCAAAGTCGGCCGCCGAGTACACCAGCATCTCGCCAGCGCCGTTGTGGCGGAAGTAGTCGTTGCCCTGCTTGTACTTGACCGACTGCGTCCACTGCAGAAAGTCGTCCTTTTCTTCCTTGGGCTTTTGCGTGAACAGGTTGTAGGCCAGGCGCACGGTGATCTGGCCTTGTTTGTTGAGTTCTTCGATGACCTGGTAGTCATCGGGGTAGTTCTGCGAGCCGCCACCGGCGTCGATGACCCCGGTCACGCCCAGGCGGTTGAGCTCGCGCATGAAGTGGCGCGTGGAGTTGACCTGGTACTCGAAGGGCAGCTTGGGGCCCTTGGCCAAGGTGGAATAGAGGATGGTGGCATTGGGCTTGGCCAGCAGCAGGCCCTGCGGGTTGCCCTGGCTGTCGCGCACGATTTCGCCACCTGGTGGCTGGGGCGTGTCGCGGTGGTAGCCCACGGCACGCAGCGCCGCGGCGTTGAGCAGGGCGCGGTCATACAGGTGCAGCAGGAACACGGGGGTGTCCGGCGCAATCGCATTGATCTCGGCCAGGGTCGGCAGGCGCTTTTCGACAAACTGGTGCTCGGTAAAACCGCCCACCACGCGCACCCACTGCGGTGCGGGTGTGATCGCCACCTGCTGGCGCAGCATCTCCAGCGCATCGGCGAGCGAGCGCACGCCGTCCCAGCGCAGCTCCATGTTGAAGTTCAGACCGCCGCGAATCACATGGGTGTGGTTGTCAAACAGGCCGGGCAGCGCACTGCGGCCTTGCAGGTCGACCTTGCGGGTGCCGCTGCTGGCCAGCGCCAGCACCTCGGCATCACTGCCCACCGCGACAAACTTGCCATCGCGGATGGCCACGGCGCTGGCCGTGGGCTGGGCCTTGTTCAACGTAGTGAAGCGGCCGTTGTGAAAAATGGTGTCGGGGCTGGAGGTGGTCATGGCAGTGGCGTGCTGGGTGGGTGGTGAGGGGTGGCGGCGGTGGGAGTCTGGGCCTGCGTGCGAAGACGCCAGCCCCCACCTGGAAGCAATTAAACAGCAGGCTTGGGGCCGATGGTGTTGCCGTGCTGTGCACGCTCGGGCGCCTTGTGCACCATCGTGTAGGCATAGTCCACGCCCATGCCGTAGGCACCGGAGTGTTCGCGCACGATGTCCATCACCGCGTCATAGGTCTCGCGCTTGGCCCAGTCGCGCTGCCATTCCAGCAGCACCTGCTGCCAGGTGACGGGCACCACACCGGCCTGCACCATGCGCTGCATGGCCTGGTTGTGCGCTTCGAGCGAGGTGCCGCCCGAGGCGTCGGCCACCATGTAGATCTCGTAGCCGGCGTCGTGCATGGCGCTCAGTGCAAAGGTGGTGTTGCAGACCTCGGTCCACAGGCCGGAGACGATGATCTTCTTGTGGCCCTTGGCGACGTTGGCGGCCAGCGCATCACGCACATTCTGGTCGTCCCAGGAGTTCATCGAGGTGCGCTCCAGGATGGGGTTGCCGGGGAACACATTCAGCAGCTCGGGGTAGGTGTGGCCGGAGAAGCTGTGGGTCTCGACCGTGGTGATGGTGGTCGGCACGCCGAACACCTTGGCCGCCTTGGCCAGGCCCACCACATTGTTCTTCAGAGTCTGGCGGTCGATGGACTGCACACCGAACGCCATCTGTGGCTGCTGGTCGATGAAGATCATCTGGCTGTTGGCGGGGGTCAGGACTTCGAGGAATCGTTTGTTGGTCATGGTGCGTGCTCCTGGAAAAGTGAAAACGGGAAAGGCGTGTGTTTAAAAAAGGAATCTGGGCTGACTTAGTTCAGAGCCGGTGCATCCACCAGCACGATTTCGGTCTCTTCGGTGGCAGTGATGCGGATCGTGGTTTCGCCATGGATCGCGGCACCATCGCGGCTGGACAGCGCCACACCATTGACCGAGGCACTGCCCTTGGCAAGGACCAGGTAGCCATAGCGGTCGGCATGCGCAAAACCGTAGTCCAGGCTTTCGCCGGCCTTGATCGTGGCACCCAGCACCCGGGCATTGGCACGGATGGGCAGCGCATCGCCATCACCGTCCATGCCGCTGGCCAGGGTCACAAACTTGCCGCTGCGGTCGCCCTTGGGGAAGGGCTTGGCGCCCCAGCTGGGCTTGTCGCCCTGGCGGTCGGGCAGGATCCAGATCTGGAAGATGCGGGTCGTCGTGGACTCCAGGTTGTATTCCGAGTGGCGCACGCCGCTGCCGGCGCTCATCACCTGCACATCACCGGCTTCGGTGCGGCCCCGGTTGCCCAGGCTGTCTTCGTGGGTGATGGCACCTTCACGGACATAGGTGATGATTTCCATGTCGGCATGGCCGTGCGGTGGGAAGCCGGTTTGCGGCGCGATGGTGTCATCGTTCCAGACCCGCAGAGCGCCCCAGTTCACGCGCTGGGCGTCACGGTAGTCGGCAAAAGAGAAGTGGTGCTTGGCATCGAGCCAACCGTGGTTGGCACCGCCCAGGCTGTCAAAGCTGCGTCGTTCAATCATGTCTTTCTCCAGGTGTTTGTCGTCGATGAAGAAAGTGTAGGCCGCGTTGAATATGATTAAAATAGAAAATATAGAAAAGCATTCATTCCATATTTGATGTGATCGAGAAAGCGATGAAGCAATGAGCAAGCTGCCTGACCTGGAGGCCTGGGCCATTTTTGCGAAGGTGGCCGAGACCGGATCGTTCGCGCGCACCGCTGCCGAGCTGGCGCTGTCGCAGGCAACGGTGTCCAAGGCCATCACGCGGCTGGAGGGCCGCATGAAGACCAGCCTGTTCCACCGCACCTCGCGCCGCATGGCACTGACGGACGCCGGCAGTAGCGCGCTGGAGCGGGCCACGCGCATCCTGCAGGAAGGCGAGGCGGTGGAGGCCGATATCACCGACCGATCCACCAGCCTGCGCGGCCAGATCCGCATTGCCGCGCCGATGTCGTTCGGCATTGCGCGGCTGTCGCCGATCCTGCCCCGGTTCATGGCGATGCACCCGGATGTGGAGCTGAACCTGCACTTTGCCGACGAGCAGGTGGACCTGATCCGCGACCGTTTCGACCTGGCGCTGCGCATTGCCAACCTGAGCGATTCGAGCCTGATTGCGCGCACCTTGTGCAAGGTGCGCATCTTGCTGGTGGGGTCGCCGGCCTACTTCGAGCGCTATGGCCGCCCGGTGCACCCGCGTGATCTCGCCAGGCACAAGGGCCTGCAGTACAGCCTGGCGCGCTATGGCACCAGCTGGCGCTTTCGCCATGCAAGGCATGGCGAGTACACGCAGGTGATGCCGATACAGATGCAGGTGAACAATGCCGAGGCGCTGCAACCGGCGCTGCTGGCCGGCATGGGCCTGGCCTTGCAGCCCTCGTTTCTGGTGTGGCAGGAGCTGCGCGATGGCAGCCTGCAGACGGCCATGCCGGGCTGGGAGGCGGATGTGCTGTCGCTCAACATCGTCACCCCGCCGGGCCGCAGCCGGCCCGCGCGCGTGCAGGCCTTCATGGACTATGCGGCCCAGCAGTTCATCAACGAGCCCTGGGCGGAGCTGCCGCCGCAGCTCAACGAGGATCCGCTGGCCGTGTGACGCCGGCTTGGACCTTTAGCGCGCTGCCGCTGCAACCGCCACCGCACGCGGTGTGCGCCGGCCCCAGTTCATCACCACGGTGCCGGCGATGGCCATCGCGCCACCCAGCAGCATCGAGGCATCGATCTGCTCGCCCAGCCACAGGGCCGAGCAGGCCACGCCAATCACCGGCACCAGCGTGATGTAGCCGGATGCGGCACCGGCGCCCAGCGCCTTGACGCCATCAAAGTACCAGGCGTAAGCCAGCGCCGTGGAGCCCCAGGCCAGGAACAGCAGCGCGCCCCAGGCGGGCAGGCCGGCATCGAAGGCCCGGGCCATGCCCTGCGGCCCTTCGGCGACCAGGCTTGCGGCCAGCAGCATGACCGCGCCGATGGTGGCGGTGACCGCAGTGGTGGACAGCGCATCAACCCCGGCCAGTATCGCCCGGCCCAGCAGGGTGTAGCTGACCCAGCAGGCCACGCAGCCCAGGATCAGCAGCTCGCCCTGGCCCAGGCCGCCGGCCAGCAGCTGGGCCGGATCGCCGTGCGAGATGACCAGCACGGCCCCCAGCGCTGCCAGCGCCATGCCCAGCGCGATGGTGCGGTTGATGCGCTCACGAAAGATCCAGGCGGCCAGCAGCAAGGTGAGCACCGGGTTGAGCGTGATGACGAGCGCCGCCTTGCTGGCGGGCAGGTACTGCAGACCGCTCAAAAAGCAGGCGGCATAGCCAAACACGCCGGTGGCTGCAGCGGCCACCATGCCGAGCCAGCGCTTGGGCGACCATTGCCTGAGCCCGCGCATGCCGCCTGCGGCATAGAGCCAGACCAGCAGCACCACGGCGGCCAGCACAAAACGCAGGCCTGACGCCGCCAGCGGCGGCATGTGCTGGGCGACGATGCGGCCGCTGGGCCAGGAGGCGCCCCAGAGCAAGGCCATGCCGATCAAACGCAGGTGCGAGGCGGCCTGCGGGCCGAAGGTATTTTGTAAATTCATGTGTGGATTGCCCGGCCGAACCCGGCACGCACAACGCACCCCAGCAGGCCCGGGGGCGACTATAGCGACTGTGCGGGCTGGGGGGGTGGCAGGCCGGCGACAGGTGACCAGAGCGAGGGGCTAAGCAGTGGCGCTGGCACAGCCCGGCACTGTTGTGTGTTGGCTGCAAACCGGCAGCGATGATGGTGGATACTGCGCGACAAGCGTGCGTTTTCTGCCGCCTGGCAGCGCCGCTATAGTGGCGGCTGCCCGACCGACCCCCTTCTTTTCCCACCCCTGCAAGGAGACTTTCATGTTCAGCCACATCATGCTCGGCACCAGCGATCTGGAGAAATCACGCCAGTTCTACGATGCCTTCCTCGCCGAGCTGGGCGTGTCCCCGGGTGCTGCCAACAAGAACCGCTATTTCTGGCGCGGCAATGGCGGCACCTTCAGCGTCAGCACCCCCATCAATGGCGAGGCAGCCAGCATCGGCAATGGCAGCACCACCGGCTTTGCCGCCAGCAGCACCGAGCAGGTCGACAAGGCCCATGCGGTGGGCGTGGCCCATGGCGGCGTGGCCTGTGAAGACCCACCGGGCTGGCGCGGCGAGGGCCCTGCAGCCCTGTACCTGGCCTACCTGCGCGACCCGGATGGCAACAAGCTCTGCCTGGCCTACCGCCAGCCCAAGGTTTAATCCGCCCCCCGTAAAAACGCCCCGCAGCTGCGGGGCGTTTTTCGTTGGCGGGTGTCAGACCTTTGCGCCGCGCCGCCCGCCCAAGGTGATCCAGGTCAGCAGCACGCCACACAGCGCGCCGGTGGCCATGCCCACCACCATGGGCAGCGGTTTGCCGCTGGAGAACACGCCCACAATCTGCATCGCCACCGCACCGGTCAGCATCTGCAAGGTACCCAGCAAGGCCGACGCGGTGCCGGCGATCTGGCCATGCGCCTCCAGTGCCAGCACCGAGGTCGTCGGGATCACCAGGCCCATCAAGCCGCTGGCAACAAAGTACAGGCCAATCAACACGGCGAGCTGGTCGCCGCCCATCAGGTAATAGGCCAGCAGGCAGCACATCACCACGCCGCTGGCGGTGGCGGCCAGTTTGACAACGGGCACCAGCCCAAAGCGTTTGCCCAGCATGCCGGTGAACTGCGCCGCACCAATGAACGCAATCGCATTGAACGCAAAGGCCATGCTGTACTGCGTGGTGCTGAGGCCATAGTGGTTGATCAGCACAAAGGGCGAGCCCGCCAGGTAGACGAAGAAGCCGGCCATCGCGCAGGCGCCGATGAACACCAGCCCCAGGTAGTGCCAGTCACGCAGCAGCAGGCCATAGGCTTTGAGCACGCCGCCGAGGCTGCTGTCCACCCCATGGCTGGCCGCGCGGGTCTCGGGCAGGCCACGTGCCATCGCGACCATGCCGATGAGGGCGGCAGCGGCCACCACCCAGAAAACCATGCGCCAGCCGCCGACCGCAATCACCCCGCTGCCGGCCAGCGGCGCGAGGATTGGCGAGACGCTGAAGACCAGCATCAGCAGCGACATCATGCGGGCGGCTTCATGGCCGGTGTGCAGGTCACGCACCACTGCACGCGGAATGGCCATGCCCGCTGCCGCGCCCAGCCCCTGGATAAAGCGCAGCACCACCAGGGTGTGAATATCCTGCGCCAGCGCGCAGCCGACACTGGCCAGCACGAAAATGGCCAGGCCCAGGTAGAGCGGCTTCTTGCGGCCCCACATGTCGGCCAGGGTGCCAAACAGCGGCTGGCCCACGCCCAGCGCCAGGAAGAAGGCCGTCAGGCTGGCTTGCACGGCACCGACGGGCGCTTGCAGGCTGGCGCCAATCTGCGGCAGCGCCGGCAGGTACATGTCGATGGCAAAAGGGCCAATGGCCGATAGCAGGCCCAGGATGAAAACCAGGCGCAGGGAGATGGCTGAAGACATACGCGTTACAGACACGCAGGCCGTGGGCCTGCGGTCGTTCATAGGGTTCGGTGTCGGAAAAGGCCTGTGGGTGCGGAACGCGAGGGTTCAGGCACCCAGGCCGGATGCAGCGTGTGCATCGAGAAGGATCTGCATTATTGCACCAGGCCGCCGCCATCGTCCGTTGCAAGGCTGCTTGGCAGCACCTGCCTCTGCCCCCATGCCGGCTAGGGGGTGGCGGTCTGCGCGCTGTGCTGTGCCAGATGCCGGGCGGCATAGGCCTCGTACCAGGGCAGGCAGCCAGGGTTGGCCATGGTCTGGGGGTTCAGCACCTTGCCCGCAGGCTGGCCCAGGAGCAACTTCTTGATCGGCAGCTCCAGCTTTTTGCCGGTGAGGGTGCGCGGCACTTCGGCCACCTGCACGATGGTGTCGGGGATAAAGCGGGGCGACAGCGCGGTGCGTATCGCCTGCGCGATGCGGTCCTGGAGGGCGGCATCGAGCACCAGGCCCTCGCGCAGCACGACAAACAGCGGCATATAGCTGTCGCGGCCCAGGTACTCCAGGTCGATGACCATCGAATCCTGCACCTCGGGCAGCGCCTCGATCGCGTTGTAGATTTCGCTGGTGCCCATGCGCAGGCCCTGGCGGTTGATGGTGGCATCGCTGCGGCCATAGATCACGCAGCTGCCGTCGCTGTTGATCTGAATCCAGTCGCCGTGGCGCCAGATGCCGGGCCAGTGGTCGAAATAGCTGTCCAGGTAGCGCTGCTTGCCCGGGTCGTTCCAGAAGTACAGCGGCATCGACGGAATGGGCCGGGTGCAGACCAGCTCGCCCACCTCGTCGCGCACGGGCTGGCCCTGCTCGTTCCAGGCCTCGACCGCATGGCCCAGCCAGCGGCATTGCATGCGCCCGGGTGCCTGGGGCAGGCTGCGGTTGCCGCCGATGAAGGCGCCGCAGAAATCGGTGCCGCCCGAGATATTGCACCAGAACACCTCGGCAGCCCCCGCAGCCGCCAGCTGGGCGCTGCCCCAGCGCTGCACTTCGGGGGCGAGCGGCGAGCCGGTGCTGCCCAACGTGCGCACCTGTTGCAGGCCGGCGATGGCGCTGACGTCCAGACCGGCTTTCATGCAGTTGCTGTAATAGGCGGCCCCTGCGCCAAAGATGGTGGTGCGATGCCGGGCCGCAAAACGCCACAGCACCCCCCAGTCGGGCTGGCTGCTGCTGCCTGCCGGATGCCCGTCGAAGATGGTGATCGTGGTGCCAAACAGCAGGCCGCTGACCTGGATGTTCCACATCACCCAGCCGGTGGAGCTGTACCAGAGAAAGCGCTCGCCGGCATGGCTGTCGCTGTAACTGGCGCCCAGGTCGTTGTGCAGGCCCGCCACATGCAAGGCGAGCAGGATGCCGCCAGTGCCGTGCACGATGGGTTTGGGCAGGCCGGTGGTGCCGCTGGAGTAGACGATCCAGATCGGGTGGTCAAAGGGCAGCCATTCGGGCTCGAAGCCGGCCACAGCCTGCGCATCCTGGCCGGTGGTGGCCCAGTCCCAGTGGTGGCTGCCCACGGGGGCGGCCGCATAAGGGGTCTGCACGGTCAGGCAGTGCTGCACCGTGGGCAGCTCGGCCAGCAAGGACTGCACCACGGCACTGCGGTCCAGCGGCTTGCCGCCGTAGTACACACCGTCGACGGCGATCAAGGCCTTGGGCTCGATCTGCTTGAAGCGGTCCACCACGGCAGCCACGCCCATGTCGGGGGCGCAGACGCTCCAGACCGCGCCGAGGCTGACGCAGGCCAGCATCGCGACCACTGTCTCGGGGATATTGGGCATGTAGGCGGCCACGCGGTCGCCCCGGCCAATGCCCAGGCTGCGCAGCGCCACTGCCACCGAGGCCACCTGGCGCTGCAGCTCGGGCCAGGCCATCTCGCGCACCTGGCCCAGCTCGTTGTCGCTGACGATCGCCGGCACCCCGGCTTGATGGGCTGCTGCCGCATGGCGCAGCAGCTGGCGCGGCAGGCTGACCTGGGCACCGCTGAACCAGCGCGCATCGGGCATCGGATCGGCGCTCAGTACCTCGGTGATCGGCGTAGGCGATTCGAGTTGGTAGTAGTCCCAGATGCTGCGCCAGAAATCGGCCAGATGCGCCACGGACCAGGCGTGCAGGGCCTCGTAGTCCTCAAACTGCAGGCCATGCTGCTGGCTGAGCCATTGTTCGTAGTGCTGGATCTGGGGCAGGGGGGAGGAAGCAGAGGTGGTCATGGCAGATGAGAAAGCTTTTGCCGAGCGTACGCAAAGCGGGGCCCGCTTGCACGAGGGGAAGCACGCAAGCTGTCACCCTGGCAGCAGGGACTGTTTTTCACAGGGATGGACCCGCCGCTGCTGCTTTGCAATGTTATTTTTTGTCAGCCTGCTCAAGCCCTTTGCCGGCGCAGCAATTGGCTTGCTGGCACAATTCGCGCCCGGGTGCTGACGGGCGCCTTTCGTTTTTTCCTACACAGTGCTGACCTGCCTGCAAGCGATCATCACCACGCAGGCGCTGCATGTCGTGCAGCGCAGGCAGAGGCCCCGGGCGCAGACCCCGGGAGCCAGGCAAGGCAGAGGGGATGGAAGGCGAGGAGCCCGCGTGCTGCGTCCGAGGACGCAAGCGCTGCACGGTGACTGCAAGATGCATGCAATTGCACTGCATTGGTCACAAAATAAAGCATCCACGCTGGAACTTACTCGATAGGCTCGGGTTCTCAATCGTCGCGCTTTGGCGCATGGTTGGTCTTCCCTGCATGCCCTGGAAACCAGCGGCAACGCGGGAACCGCAAAGCCCGATGGGTCAGCTTTCGTGCCGCTTGGCGCGTTAAGCACAGATGTTTAATTCCCAGCAAGCACTGCTGGGGGCGGCCTTCGGGCCTGGCCCCGGCAGCGCAAAGAAACGACACCCAGTCTGGGAGCGCAGCAACGGCCATGGGGCCTGCTGCGGTTAGATGGAGATCATTGGTTTTGTCTGGATTCCGTATGAAATACAACCCTGCGCTGGACGGTATGCGCGCAGTGGCAATCGTCCTGGTGTTTCTGTCGCACGCCCATGCGCCGATGTTTGATGGCGCTTTCTTTGGCGTGGATCTGTTCTTTGTGCTCAGCGGTTTCCTGATCACCTCGCTGCTGCTCAAGGAGCACCAGCAATCGGGCCGCCTCGACTTCTGGCGCTTTTACAAGCGCCGCTTCCTGCGCCTGGGCCCGGCGCTGCTGCTGTTCCTGGCTGCCTACTGGCTGTTTGCGCCGCTGATCTGGCCGGGCCTCGATGATGTAAACCAGGATGTGGTGGTCTCGGCGCTGTACCTGGCCGACTACGGCATCGCCTTCTTTGACAGCCCGGACACCCTGCTGCACATGTGGTCGCTGTCGGTGGAAGAGCACTTCTACCTGATCTGGCCACCGCTCCTGGTGCTGCTGCTGGCGCATACCGCGCGCAAGCAGCTGTGGCGCCCGGTGCTGCTGCTGGTGGTGCTGATGTTTGTCTGGCGCGCCTACTGGGTGGCCCAGGGCCAGCACTTCTATGAAATCTTCTTCCGCTTCGACACCCGCGCCACCGGCATGCTGCTGGGCAGCGCGCTGGCCGCTGTCGCCGTGCACCGCCCCGAGTGGATGGATGCCCTGCATGCCCGCCAGAAATACCTGCTGTGGCTGCTGCCGGTGCTGCCCTTTGCGGTGATTGGCTACGGCTGGGACGACGCCGGTGCGCTGCTCTGGGGTTTTGCGCTAGTCGAACTGGTCGCCGCCGCCATCATTGTTGCGGTGAGCAAGCAAAAGGGTGTGTTGTTTGACATGCTGAGCCTGCCGGCGCTGGTCTGGGTCGGCAAGATGTCCTACGGTATCTACCTGTGGCACTACCCTGTGGTGCGCCTGCTGCGCGCCCATACCGACTGGCAGTGGGTGGTGATTTTGGGCCTGCCGATCTCGGCTGCCTTTGCTGCGCTGTCCTTCTACACGATCGAGCGCTGGGCACTGGGCCTGCGTGACCGCTCCGGCAGCAGCAAACCGGTGGCGCAGCCAGCGGGCTCGCGCACCGCATAAGCGGCCGTCTCTCCCCACAAAGCCGGGCCTTGCCCGGCTTTGTGGTTCTTGCAAGGCACTCCTGCATGGTAAAAAAGCGGGGTTTGATTTACACAGGCCTTGCCATGACCTCAGCGTCCCCCTCAGCACCCATCGCCTCATCCGACGAGGTACTGCAATTCTGGTTGGGCAGCACCCGCCCCAGCAACGGCGAGGCCTTGCAGCACAAGCAGCAATGGTTCAGCAAGTCCGATGCATTCGATGCGCGCATTCGCGAACGCTTTGGCACGACCGTGCAGGCGGCGTTGAGCGGCGAGCTGCCTGGCTGGACCGATGGCGTCTGGGACACGCTGGCCCGCATCCTCTTGCTCGACCAGTTCACGCGCAATATCTACCGGGGCACGCCGCAATCCTTTGCCGGGGATCCGCAGGCGCTGCAGCTGGCCCTGGGCTTGTGCGACAGCGGCCTGGACCAGCAACTGCCGGCAGTGGTGCGGGTATTTGTTTATCTGCCACTCGAGCATGCCGAGGATGCGGTATTGCAGCAGCGCAGCGTGGATCTGTTCACCCGATTGCGGGACAGCCACCCCGAACCTGCCGAGCTGCAGACCTACCTGCAGGGCACCTGGGACTATGCGCTGCGCCACCAGGACGTCATCGCCCGGTTTGGGCGTTTTCCACACCGCAATGCGGTCCTGGGCCGCAGCAGCACCGCCCAGGAGCAGGCCTATCTGGCCCAGCCCGGCGCCGGCTTCTGAACTTTTTGCGCAAGCACTGTAGACCTTGTCTCACAGACGCGGACGGTGTGGGCGCGTACCTTGTCAGGGTAGTGTTCAATAACAGCCACCCCCAAAGGAAGCCGCGATGCTAGACAAAACCCGCACCCCGCTGGCGCTTGATACCAAGCGTCTCGACGCCGCCAAGAACAGCCTGGAAGAAGGCGCCGTGCTGCCGGATGACACGCCTTTCCGCGAGGACATCATTCGCCTGCTCAACGATTCTCTCGCCACCGAGCTGGTCTGCGTGCTGCGCTACAAGCGCCACCACTTCACCGCCACCGGTCTGGAATCGCCTGCGATTGCAGAGGAGTTTCTGGTGCATGCGCAAGAAGAGCAGGCCCATGCCGACCGCATTGCCACGCGTATCGTGCAACTGGGCGGCGAGCCGGACTTCAATCCTGACAGCCTGAGCGGCCGCAGCCATGCCGACTACAACGACGACATGGACCTGCATTCGATGATCCGCTCCAACCTGGTGGCCGAGCGCGTCGCCATTGAGGCCTACACCCAGATGGTCGATCTGATCGGCGACAAGGACCACACCACGCGCCGCCTGATCGAGCAGATCCTTGAGCAGGAACAGGAACATGCCGATGAGCTGTCCGACTGGATGAAAAAGGCCCAATAAGGACCACCACCCGAGCCGCAACCGAGTTGCGGTTTTTTTATGCGATGGAAAACGACAGGGATGACCGATACCGAAGCAACACGCAAGAATGCCAAGCACCTGCTCTACCTGATGGTCAATGAGGAACTGCTGCGCGCAGGCGATGGTCTGGACGCGGAGTCATTGGGCAACGTGCTGGAACGCCATGGCGTCGGCGCCGCCGAGCAGCAACCTGCACTGGACTATGCCTGTGAGCAAGGCTGGTTGCAGAAAGGCGAGGACGGCCAGCTGCAGATCACCGAAACCGGTTTTGCATTGGATTGAAAGCCGTGAGCGCAGCCCAGCAAACCGCAGGTTTGCGGTTGAAGCTGGGCGTCCCCAATGAGGCGCCCCTACTAGGCGTCCCCGACTAGGCGTCCCCGACCAGGCACCGAGCCGCAGACCGTACGGGCGTACGACAAGGTGAGGTGCGGCCGGCCAGGCAACCACGTGCCGAGGCTGGTGGTCGCGGCGCGAGACGTAAAAAGACCACTGCCGGCGAACCGGCAGTGGCTACCAAGAGCACGGCCCAGACACAATGGGACAAGGTCTGGCCGGGCTACGCACTAAATGCGTTTCTGTTGTGTGGCGGGCGATGCCCGCTGTCATCCTTCTCCAGGCCTCAGCTTCTACAGAGAGCCTGGAATCTGACCGCTCTGCCAGCATCTGCCTGGCAGAGCGATTTTTTCACTTATTCGCCGAAGGACTCGCCTTCAGGCAAGGTGCCAGCAACCAGGGCGTCATGGGCTTGCTGTTGCACCTGGGCGCGGCTCAGGGTGGAGGGGGCGCTTTCCGCACGGAAGGTGTTCATGCGGTCACCGATCACGGCCATCGAGCCATTGCGCTGGGCTTCGGTTACCTTGGCCTGCACTTCGGCGCGGGTCAGGGTGCTTTGGGCGGCAGGGTAGGCGGGGTAGTCCGAGCCATTGCCCACAGGGGCAGTTGTGGCGGCGCTGGCAGCACCGGCAAACACCAGGCCAGCGGCCATCATCAAAGCGGACATATTGTGTGCAAACATGGTTTCTCTCCACGGACCCGCGCTGCTGGCAAATCGCTGATTTGCGCTGTGGGAGCGGCGGCGTCCAAAAAATAGGTTGTTGATTCGGAATTCGGGGGTTGGATGCGAGAGCGGCCTGCGGCCCACTCTCAGCGCGGTTGCCTGGGCTTATTCGCCGAAGCTTTCGCCTTCAGGCAAGGTGCCGGCAACGCGGGCGTCGTGGGCGGCTTTCACCACTTCGGCGCGGGACAGGTTGCTGCTGCCCTTTTCAAAGGCATTGGCCTGCAGCTGGTCACCCTTGAACAGCAAGGTGCCGTTCTTTTGGGCTTCGACGAACTGTGCTTGCACATCGGCGCGGCTCACGGCGCTGGTGGCAGCCACGGGGGGCGCAATCGAGCGGTCACCTTCAAAGGGGTTGGCCTGGGCAACACCGGCACCCAACATCAGAGCAGCTACACCGGCGATCGAGAAAATACGTGCGTTCATTTTTAACTCCTGGAGAACTCCAGCGACTCACCATGAGGGGCTGGTTCGCTCAACGGGTGGTGCGGTGCACCTTGTGTGGTTCTCGTTGATCGATGTAGTCAGTGTATGCAGTGGGCCGCCGCCGATAAATAGCCTAAATCGGAATAGATTGTTCTGAAATACGATCTAATTTTTTTGGCGCTGTGTAATCGCCCCTAGCGGCTGGAGTGTGCCGTCTCCATGCCGGAGAGCCGCTCACGTAGGAGGATTCCGGCAGATATGGGATTTTGCGGGGCGGGAGAACCCAACGGCAAACCCTGTCAGGGTTGACCCGAGATGCTGGCTGCCATAGCAACCAGATTAGCTTGTTTTATACGACAGTGACAGCGCTGTCACAGCCCGTTTTTGCAGGCGCTGGAGCTGCTGGTGGGCCGCGCTGTGCCAGTCGGGCGGCAGCTGGTGCTTGGCCTGCAGGTAGTGGTGGGTGTAGATGTCCAGGTAGGTTTCCAGGGTCTGCGCTGCCCGCTGGTCGCCGGCGAGATCCAGGCACAGAGCAGCGACCTCGGCGGTGCAGAAATGGTCGTCGCGGCGCGAGCGCCGCAGCTGGTAGCGCGAGATCTGCTCGGGGTGCAGGCTGAGCACCGGAAGGCGGTCCAGGTAGGGGCTCTTGCGGAACATCTTGCGCGCCTCGGGCCAGGTGGCGTCCAGCAGGATGAACAGCGGCCTGCGATCCGTGCCCTGCTGCGCGGAGGGCGCCAGTTGCTGCACGGCGCGGCCGGGCTCATGCACAAACTCCTGCGGAAAGACGACATAGGGCTGCCATTGCGGATCGGCCAGCACGGCCTCCAGCCCGGCATCCATCTCCGTGCGCGACCAGCCAAAGGCCCAGGTCTGCGCCACCACGTCGGCGATCAGCCAGCCGGTGTTGCTGGGCTTGAGCGGCTCGGCATCGTGCATCAGCAGGCACATGCCTGCCGTTGTGGCCTGCGTGGGCCGCAGCGCGCAAAGGCAGTGGCTCGGGCGCAGGCGGCAGCCTTCGCAGCGCTCGCCCTTGGGGCCGCCCCGCGCCAGAAAAGGGCGGGTGCTGCGCTGCAGCCGTTCGGCGCGCAGGCGTGAGACGGCATGGGGGACAACGGCGCCAGCGGTGCTGGCAGCGGCAGAAGATGGGGAAGAAGACACGGGCGCTATTGTCGTCGCCCTGCCCAACCCAGCAGCGCAGCGGGTTTAGCGCTGCCCTTGGCGCGGCTCAGTGCTGCAGTGCTTCGAGCGCGAACAGCGGCACATCGGCGCGTTGGCTCAGCCAGACGCCGCCGCCCAGCTCGGTAAAGCCCTGGGCCAGACCGCGGCGGTAGAGCTCGGCGCGGTGGCGGTACAGGCGCGGGTCGGTCAGCTCGTCGTCGATGATGTCGCGCTCATAGTCTTCGCGGGCAACGGCTTCCACATAGAGCGCGCCCCGGCTCAGCCGCGCCAGATTCGCCAGCGCCAGCTTCAGGTCGGCGGGGCTCAGATACGGCAGCACGCCTTGGCAGATCACCAGGTCAAAGGGCTGGCCATCGGCCGGCGCATAGTCCACGACCGAGCCCCGCTCCCAGCCGTAGCGCTGGCACAGGTAGTCGCTGTACTCCACGCCGTGGTAGCTGGCCTGCGGAAAATGCTGCGCAATCGCATCGCGCCACAGGCCGATGCCGCAGCCGACATCCAGCACACGCTGCACCGGCACGCGCACATACTGCAGATAGCTGCAGACAAAGGCGCCCAGGCGCGCGGCATGGGCAGGGTCGACCACGCTGGTTTTCTTGTCGAAATAAAAGCGCTGGTAGTACGCCTCGTCAAACCATTGCCTGTCCGCTGATTGCACGCATGTCCTTTATCGATGCCATGCAGCACCACGCTGCATTGCGCAGGCAGTATCGCGCAGATGCTGCGCACCGGTGAGGCGCTGCGGTATTGCGGCGGGCCGTTTCAGCGCGGGATGACGGACAGGTTCTCCGGCACGAGCTGCTCCTGGCTGCCTGCCGGGCAGGGGCCGTCGGTGTAGATGGTCTGGCCGTTCAGCTGGCATTTGCGCGGCACGGCAGCGGGGTGTGTGTGGCCGGTGCCGCCGTCGGGTGCCGCACGCCGTGCCTGGCCGCGTTGCAGCGCTTCGTCGCTGGGGGGTGGAGGGGCCGAGGCCTTGCGCCACAGGGCGCTGGCGGCCTGCTCGGCGTCGCCAATGATCGCCGGGCCACGCCAAGCGTATAGCGCAGCAGCGCAGGCAGCCACCAGGGCCAGCCAGATCAGCCGGCGGTAGGCAGGGCGCAGGTACATGGCGGTGGTAAAGGGCGTTGGGGCATTCCAGGCACTGTATCAGCCTCCTTGGTAGAAGCGCACATCCAGGTACAGCAGCAGGAAAGCCAGCAGGCTGATGCCCCTGTTCAGGCGCCGGGCCAGCGGCAGGTAGGCCGCGCTGAAATACCACTGCCGGTGCGCGGGCAGGTGGCGCAGGATGTAGAGCAGCTCCATCTCCTGCATATTGCTGAAATGCGGATGGCTGTCCTTCTTGAGCTTCTGGATGATGGAGGCATCGCAGAGCATCACCACCGACAGCACGGTAGCGATGAGGACCGCGCCGAGCAACCACTGCTGCCAGGGCTGCGCATGCGGGCCATTCAAGCCGAGGCTGAACCAGTGGCTCAGCATCAGCACCGCAAGCACTGCAAACAAGCGGTAGAAGATGGCCCGCCAATGCGCAGGGCTGGGCTCGGCCGGTTGGCCTTGGCGGCGCGCCTCGCGGTCAATGATGCGGGCGAGCAGCCAGGCCATGCCATGAAAGCTGGCCTCCAGCAGCAGGTAGATGCCCAAGGCCAGCGCGAGCAACTGCAGCGGCTCGCCCTTGGCCATGCTCAGCACGTCTGGCAGGTCCGGCGGGCGGTGCGGTGGTGCTGCATCCCGGCGCTCAGCTCACATGCTTGCCAACAATGCCGGCGATCTCGAACATGCTGATCTGGTCCTTGCCAAACAGCGGCTGCAGCTTGGCGTCGGCGTTGATCGCGCGCTTGTCCTTGGCATCCTGCAGACCGTGGGCCTTGATGTAGTCCCACAGCTTTTTGATGACCTCGGGGCGCGAGGTGGCCTCGCTGCCGATCACCGCTGCCAGTGCGGGGCTGGGGGTCAGCGTCGCGGCGACCTTGCGGGGCGTTTTGGCGGCGGTCTTGGTGGCCGACTTGGTAGCGGTTTTGGCCGCCGTCTTCGTGGCCTTGGCAGCGGTCTTGCTTGCGGTCTTCGTGGCAGTCTTGGCCGCCGTCTTGGCGGCCGCGCCCTTGCGCGGCGGGAACTTGCTGTCGCGCGGCTCGAACTCGAAGTTCACCTTGCCGGCCTCCTTGTCCCAGGCCAGGAAGGCCTTGAAGCTGCGGCGCGTGCGGTTGGAGACGAACTTGTCGAGCAGGTCGGTCTTGCCGGTCGCCAGCAGCTTGGCCATCTGGTCGCGCTCGATGGGCTGCTGCAGGATGATCTGGCCGCTCTTGAAGTCGCAACTGGGTGTGGGCTGCTGGGCCGTGGGCACGGCTTTGCTGCAGACATAGTTGGCGCCGTGCTCGAACACCGGAGCGCCGCATTTGGGGCAGGCGCCCAGAGTGTTCTGGCTGCCAAAGTCCACCAGCTCGCCCGATTCCTCATCGGACTTGTTGTCTTCGAACAGGAACTCGAACTTGAAGTTGTTGTTGTCCTCGTCGCGCACGATGGCCACTTCGGCAGCAAACGGCCAGCCGGCCTTGGAGCGGAAGCCGTCGAGCGGGCCCAGCTTGCGGTCGCGCAGCAGCTGGTCGGCCTCGGCGGTCTCGAAGGTGCGGCCCGCAGGCGATTTGGTGAACGAGAAGCCGCAGCCCTCGCCATTGCCGCCCACGCCGGTGCAGGCATAGCGGCGGTAGTTTTCCTTGACGACGCCGCCGCAGTTCGGGCAGGGCGCGGACAAGGTGGCGTAGTCGCCCGGAATGGTGTCGCGGTCGTATTCCTTGGCCTTCTTCACCAGGCGTTCGGTCATCGACTGGATCTCGGCCATGAAGGCTTCGCGCGAGAGCTGGCCCTTTTCCATCTGTGCGAGCTTGTACTCCCACTCGCCAGTCAGGTCGGCGCGCGAGAGCTCTTCCACCTGCAGACCGCGCAGCAAGGTCATCAGCTGGAAGGCCTTGGCCGTGGGGATCAACTCGCGGCCTTCGCGCAGCATGTATTTCTCGGTCAGCAGGCCTTCAATGATGGCTGCGCGCGTCGCAGGCGTGCCCAGGCCTTTTTCCTGCATGGCTTCGCGCAGTTCGTCGTCGTCGATCTGCTTGCCGGCGCTCTCCATCGCGCCCAGCAGGGTCGCTTCCGAGTAGCGGGCGGGCGGCTTGGTCTTGAGGCCCTTGGGGTCGACCGGGTCGGCCACCGGCTTCTCGCCAGGCTGCACCGGCACCAGGTTCTGGCCCTTGTCGCCTTCCTTGGCGTCTTCCACTTCGTGGGCCGCTTCCTTGCCGTAGATGGCCAGCCAGCCGGGCTTGACCAGCACCTTGCCTTCGGTCTTGAAGTGGTGCTCATCGACTTGACTAATACGGGTGGTGACCTGGTACTCGGCGCTGGGGAAGAACACCGCCATGAAGCGGCGCACCACCAAGGTGTAGAGCTTGTGCTCGGCCTCGCTCAGCGCGCCGGGCGCCTGCGTGGTCGGGATGATGGCAAAGTGGTCCGACACCTTGCTGTTGTCGAAGATGCGCTTGTTCGCGCGGATGTAGTTGGCGCCAATGGCCTGCTGCGCAAACGGCGCGAGCTGCTGCATGCTGCTGTGGGCCAGCATCTCGAAGGTCTGGCGGGCGACCGGCAGGTAGTCTTCGGGCAGCGCGCGCGAATCGGTACGCGGGTAGGTCAGCGCCTTGTGGCGTTCGTACAGCGCCTGGGCCAGTGCCAACGTGGTCTTGGCCGAGAAGCCGAACTTGCTGTTGGCCTCACGCTGCAAGCTGGTCAGGTCAAACAGCAGCGGCGATGCCTGGGTGGTGGGCTTGGACTCTTCGGTCACCGTGGCGGGCTTGCGGCGCACGGCATCTGCAATGGCTTGGGCCTCTTGCTGGGTCCAGACGCGGTCGGCCTTGGCCTCGGCGTCGTCGCTCTTCTTCCAGCCCGGGTTGAACCACTTGGCCGGGTAGGCGCCCGCCTGGGCGTTGAACTCGGCGTGGATTTCCCAGTAGTTGCGGCTGACGAACTTGCGGATCTTTTCCTCGCGCTCGACCACCAGCGACAACGTGGGCGTCTGCACGCGGCCCACGGTAGTCAGGAAGAAACCACCATCGCGCGAGTTGAACGCGGTCATCGCCCGCGTGCCGTTGATGCCGACGAGCCAGTCTGCTTCGGAGCGGCTGCGGGCGGCATCGGCCAGGCCCAGCATCTGGTTGTCCGAACGCAGCTTGTTGAAGCCGTCGCGGATGGCTTGCGGCGTCATCGACTGCAACCACAGGCGCTGGATCGGCTTGCCCAGGCCACCCTTGGCACCGCCGGCATATTGCTCGATCAGGCGGAAGATCAGTTCACCTTCGCGGCCCGCGTCACAGGCGTTGATCAGCGCCGTGACATCCTTGCGCTTGGCCAGCTTGACGACGGCATTCAGGCGCGTCTTGGTCTTGTCGACCGGCTTGAGTTCAAAGTAGGGCGGGATGACCGGCAGATGGGCAAAGCTCCATTTGCCGCGTTTGACATCGAATTCTTCGGGGGCCTGGATCTCCACAAGGTGACCCACCGCGCTCGTCACGATGAAGTTCTCGGCTTCAAAGTAGTCGTCGTGTTTGGCAAATTGGCCTGCCACCGGCGTCAGTGCACGGACGATGTCCTGTGCAACGGACGGCTTTTCTGCAATGACCAGGGTCTTGGACATGGGTTCACTCTCATCAAACTGGGGTCTGCCAGCACTGTGGGTTGCTGGCTCTCTGAGCACGCTCTTACAATGCACGCTTTACGCGCATGTGCGCGGGCGCCTGCATGTGTACGTGTGCGCACATGCGCATGTGCTTATTTTTAAAGTAGCAGAAAAAATCCCATGCCGAACCATGTTCCCCATTTTTCAACAGGTCGTCGTATCCAGGTACGGCGTTCGGGCGTGCACGGCAGGGGCGTTTTTGCGTTGCAGGATATCGCAGAAGGCGAAGTCATTGTCGAATATGCGGGCAAGGTCATCAGCTACGAAGAAAGCCAGCGCCGCCACCCGCACGACCCGGACCACCCCAACCACACCTTCTTTTTCCAGATCGATGGCGACCGCGTCATCGACGGCGGTGATGGCGGCAACTCGGCCCGCTGGATCAACCACAGCTGCGCCCCCAACTGCTTTGCCGAAGAAGTGGATGACCGCATCTTCATCAGCGCGCTGCGCAATATCAACGCCGGCGAGGAACTGGGTTATGACTATGGCCTGATCATCGAAGAGCGCTACACCGCCCAGCTCAAGGCCGACTACGCCTGTCACTGCGGCGCGGCCGAATGCCGGGGCACAATGCTGGCGCCCAAGCGCGGCTGGAAGCCCAAGGTGCCTGCATCGGATTTGCCCGAGCCGGTGCTGCCCAAAAAGCGCAAGGCCAAGGCGGCCGCCGATGGCGCAAAGCCCGCCAAGCCTGCCAAAGCGGAAAAGCCCAAGGCCAAGGCAGCAGACAAGGCACTGAGCAAAGCCAAGGACAAGAAAAAGAGCGGCCAGAAAGCCAAGACCGGCAACAAGACCAAGGGCCAGAAGACGGCCAAGGCGGGCGCATGAGCGACACACCGAACATGCCCATCCGCTGGCCGGCCGAAGCCATCTGGGAAGCGGTCGAGCCGCAGTTGCCGGGCTTCACGATCGAGGTGCTGCCCAGTATCGACTCGACCAACACCGAGCTGATGCGCCGCGCCCGTGCGGGCCGCCAGGAGCCCATCTTGCTGGTGGCCGAGCAGCAGACCGCAGGCCGTGGCCGCATGGGCAAGCCCTGGCGCAGCGAGGCCGGTGATTCGCTGCTGATGTCGCTGGGCCTGCCGCTGGCGCCGGCCGACTGGTCGGGCCTGTCGCTGGCTGTTGGCGTGTCGGTGGCGCAAAGCCTGCAGCCGCAGCTGCCCGAGCCCGGCTCCAGCACGCCTACCATCGGCCTCAAGTGGCCCAACGACCTGTGGCTGACCGGCGACCACAAGCTGGCCGGCATCCTGGTCGAGACCGCGAGCTTTGTTTCGGCCCGCACGCATGCGGGCGATGGCCAGCAGCAGGCCGAGCGCTATGTAGTGATTGGCATCGGCATCAATGTGCGGGCGCCGCAGGCCGAAGGCCTGTCGACCATCCCGGGCAGCCTGCAGATGCTCGACAGCCGCTGGGACGCGCCGCAGGCGCTGCAGGCCGTGGTGCCGCCGCTGGTCGCTGCGATCCTGGCTTTTGCGCAGCAGGGCTTTGCGCCGCTGCAGGCGGCCTATGCGGAGCGCGATGCGCTGGCTTGCCGCGAGGTCGGCCTGAGTGACGGTACGGCCGGCCTGGCCATGGGTGTAGGCGCCGATGGCGCGTTGCGCGTGCAGACCGCTGCGGGTGTGGTGGATGTGACCAGCTCGGAAGTCAGCGTGCGGCCCAAGGCCGGCGCGGCCTGAGTGCGCTGCAGGACCAGAGAATGAAGAGACAGGAGCGGAGATGATTCGTTTTGCCATCGTGCTGCTGCTGCTGGCCAACGCCGGCTACTACGCGTTCTCGCAAGGCATGCTGCGCAGCCTGGGCTGGGGCCCGGAGGACCCGTCCGAGCCGGAGCGGGTGCAGCAGCAGGTCAAGCCCGATGCGCTGCGCATTCTGACCCCGCAAGAGGCCCAGCAGGCCCAGCAGCAGCCGGCGCGTACCGTGCCTGCCGAGCCCGCCCCGGCACCGGTGGCGGAGCCGGCTGCCCCGGCCGCTGCCGAGCAGCCCGCAGACCCTGCCGACAAAACCTCCGCCGATGCGGACAAGCTGGCTGCCAAACCAGCGGACAAGCCCCAGGACAAGCCAGCCGAAAAGCCGACTGAAAAGCCGGAAAAACTGGAGAAGGCGGAAAAACCGGAGAAAAAGGAATGCCTGGTCGCCGGCAGCTTTGATGCCAAGCAGGTCGAGGCGCTGCGCCTGCAACTGGCCAAGCTGCCCGAAGGCAGCTGGCGCCTGGACAGCAGCACCAGCGCGGGCCGCTGGATGGTCTATGTGGGCAAGTTCAGCAGCCAGGAGGCGCTGGATACGCGGCGCGACGAGCTGCGCGCGCTCGATATCAGCACGGACCGCGCCCGCATTGCCAGCCTGGAGCCAGGCATCTCGCTGGGGCGCTTTTCCAGCGAGGAGGCGGCCGAGCGCCATTTGGCCACTATCGGCAAAAAAGGCGTGAGCGGCGCCAAGGTGGTGGTCGAGCGCCCCGAGACCGTCAGCTACACCGTGCGCCTGCCCAAGCTCGATGCGGCGACCAAGAAGCGTGTGCAAAGCTGGCATGTGATGGACGGCAAGGACCTGCGCAGCTGCTCCTAGACCTGGGGCTGCGGGGCCCGTGTGGTCGGAAAGCAGACGCTGAACACCACGCCGCGCTGGGCCTGGCGCGGGTGGGCATCTTCCAGCCCCACGGTGGCGCCATGCTGGCGCGCAATTTCCTGCACGATGGGCAGGCCCAGCCCCGAGCCATCGACCTCGCTGCCCAGCACGCGGTAGAAGGGCTGAAAAATACGTTCGCGCTCTTCTTCGGGAATGCCGGGGCCGGAGTTTTCCACCTGCAGCACGATCACATGGCCAAAGGGGTCGGCCATCAGCCGCACATTGATGATGCCCGGCGCGCCGGCGCTGGAGGGCGTGTAGTTGATGGCATTGTCCAGCAGGTTGCGCACCAGCTCGCCCAGCAAGGTGGCATTGCCGTTGACCCATACCTCGCGGTCATCCACCTGCATGCCGTCGTAGCCCATGTCGATGTGCTTGGCCAGCGCCCGGTCGATGCCGTCATGCATGGCATCGAGCACGATCTCGGCCAGGTTGCAGGGCGTGCGCTGCAGCAGCGCGCTGGGGCCTTCGGCGCGCGCCAGTGACAGCAGCTGGTTGACGGTGTGGGTGGCGCGCATGCTCGAGCGCCCGATCTGCTGCAAAGACAGCTTGAGGTCGTCCTCCTTGGCATCGGCGCGCTGGGCCATCTCGGCCTGCATGCGCAGGCCGGCCAGCGGTGTCTTGAGCTGGTGCGCGGCATCGGCGAGAAAGCGCTTTTGCGTCGCCAGCGAGTGGTTGAGGCGCTCCAGCAGGCCATTGACCGAGTCGACCAGCGGCACCACTTCCAGTGGCACATCCTTGTGGTGGATGGGCGAGAGGTCTTCGGACTTGCGCGCGCGGATGCGCTCTTCCAACAGGTGCAGCGGCTTGATGCCGCGTGCCAGCGCCAGCCATACGAGCAGCACCGCCAGCGGCAGGATGACGAACTGCGGCAGCATCACGCCCTTGATGATTTCGGTGGCCAGCACGCTGCGTTTCTCGCGCGTCTCTGCGACCTGGATCAGCGCCAGATTCGGCTCGGGCAGCGACAGCTGCACCCAGATCCAGGCGATGCGCACATCCATGCCGCGCAACTCGCCATCGCGTAACTGCACGACGCCGATGCTGCGCTCGAGGTCCTTGGCAGGCATCGGCAGCGCCGATTCACCGGCGAGAAACATGCCCGCCGGCGTCGTGACCTGGTAGTAAACCGTGTCGGCATCGTCGGCCCGCAGGATCTCGCTGGCTGGCTGGGGCAGGTTGAAATAGGTCTTGCCGCCCTGCACGCCGACGAGCTGCGCCAGTGCATGGGCGTTGTATTCCAGCGCGCGGTCGAAAGGCTTGTTGGCCAGGTCCTGGGCCACCAGCCAGGTCAATGCCAGCGATACCGGCCACAAAAGCAGCAGCGGCGTGAGCATCCAGTCAAGGATCTCACCGAATAAAGATCGCTGCTCGCTGCGAAACAGGGCCAAGGCTGTCCTTGCGTGATGGGGGCCGGGGGCGGCCATCGCCCCGCAGTCGCCCGGTGGTGGATGCTCAGTGTGCTGCGGGCGGGTGGATTTTTTCCAGGCAGTAACCCAGGCCGCGCACCGTGGCTATGCGGATGGGGCCCTTCTCTATCTTCTTGCGCAGGCGGTGGATATAGACCTCGATCGCATTGGTGCTGACCTCTTCGCCCCATTCGCAGAGGCGCTCGACCAGCTGGTCCTTGCTGACCAGGCGGCCCGAGCGCTGCAGCAGCACTTCCAGCAGGCCCAGCTCGCGCGCCGACAACTCCAGCATGCGGCCGTCGAAGGTGGCCACCCGCCCGGCCTGGTCGTAGGCCAGCGGGCCGTGCTGGATCAGGCTGGTGCTCATGCCCACGCCCCGGCGCGTGAGGGCACGCACCCGCGCTTCCAGCTCGGACAGCGCAAACGGCTTGGCCATGTAGTCGTCGGCGCCCAGATCCAGGCCTTGGACCCGGTCGTCCACACTTTCGGCGGCGGTGAGGATCAGCACGGGAATGGCCGAACCCCGGGCGCGCAGCTTTTTCAGCACCTCCAGACCATGCATGCGGGGCAGGCCCAGGTCGAGGATCAGCAGGTCAAACGCATTGTTGGCCATCAGCGCCGCATCGGCTTCGGTGCCGCTGGCGACATGGTCGACCACGGCGCCGGAGTTGCGGAGACTGCGCAGCAGGCCATCGGCCAGCACCTGGTCGTCTTCGGCAATCAGTATTCGCATGCGGTCTCCTATCGCTGTTGTAGTGGTGATACGTGCTGTGCCAATGATTCTAGGACAGGCCATGACCCTGATGGCGGCACTGGGATAGATCACTGCCAGAAGGCGCCAGCGCGGGGGCATGCCGCTGGTGAGCGCCGTCATTTTTGTTGCAGAGACGTAAAACACCCGCAGACGTCACCAAAGTGCCGCATCGCTCACGTAGGATAACGCCTCGTCTTGACGGCGTCGCAAGGGCAGCAGGCCCGTGGCTGGGGGCGGCGTTTGGCAACCCATCGTGATGAAAGCAGGTTCAACAGTGCGCAAAGGATCGCAGTCTTCGGTACGGCAACGCCGCTGGGTGGTGGTGGCGGCCCTGGTCGTGCTGACGGCGCTGTACCTGCAATGGCACCACATCGTCGCGATGCCCGGCCATGCCCATGCCTGGCAATCGCCACCCCCGTCGGCGCCGGCGGCCCACTTGCCGCACTACCTGGCCAGCATCGATGCCAAGGCGGTCAGCGGCATTGCCGACAACCTCTCGGGCCTGACCTACAACCCGGAAACCAAGACCTTGTTTGCGGTGACCAACCGGCCGCCCCAGATTGCCGAGCTGACGACCGATGGCGCGCTGCTGCGCCTGGCCTCGCTGCACGGCGCCAGGGATACCGAAGGCATCGCCCATATCCAGGGAGACTGGTTCGCGATTGCCGATGAGCGCAACAACCGCATCCACTGGGTGCAGTTTGGCAAGGGCGTGACGGAGGTCTCGCTGGACAACAGCCCCTATGTGCAGCTGGGCGATATCGCCATCAAGAATTTTGCACTGGAAGGCCTGGGCTGGGATGCTAAGCGCCAGCAACTGGTGGCGGTGACCGAGAAATGGCCGATGCAGGTGCTGATGATGGAGGCGCCGCTGTCCAGGCTCAAGCCGGGCCCGGTCGATCTGAAGGTCAGCGTCTGGGACGTGCCGGCCGTGGAGGACATGCCCAGCACCGACCTGGCTGCCGTCGAGGTCGACCCGCGCAGCGGCAACCTGTTGCTGCTCGGGGAAGAGTCTTCGGTGCTCTACGAATACAGCCGTGCCGGTGACCTGCTCAGCGTGATGCCGCTGTGGGCCGATATGGCCGGGCTGGCCAACCGCATCCCGCAGCCCGAGGGGCTGGCCATGGACAACGGCGGCAATATCTACATCGTCTCCGAGCCCAACCTGTTCTACAAGTTCGAGCGCAAGCGCGGCTGAATGCTGCACATGCAGCCGCTCAGCTGTCGGCCCCATACACTTCCAGCCCGAGTTTGACCACGGTAGCGACCTGCTCGCCCACTTCAGCGCGGAACTCCGCCTCGGCCTGGGTGACCGCCCGCTCGAATGCCTGCAGCCACAGCAGGCCCGTCTCGGTAAAGCGCACGATGCGGGCGCGTGCATCGCGGGGGTCGCGCTCGCGGGTCACCAGGTTCCAGGCTTCGCACTGGTCCACCAGCTGGGCCATCGCCTGCTTGCTCATGCCCGCACGCTCGGCCAGGTCCACCAGGCGGTCGCCTGCCAAGGACAGGTGCCGGGTGATATGGATATGGGCGGCGCTGACCTGGTCGCGCTCGGCCAGATGCGACAGCGCCAGCGGCACGGCGTCATCCCGCACCATCAGGTGCAGCACGCGGGCGTCGAAGCGGCGCATCGCATGGCCCAGCAGCCGGCCCATGTGGGTCAGGCGCCAGCTGTCATCGGGCAAATGGGGCAGAAGTGTCGGCATGATGGGCGCTCCCGAGGGTGTTGTGCAGCTTTTTCAGTATGCTGCATTTAGTCAAGCAAACTGACTAAAAAAATGCTTTTATAAAATATACCCATCCCCTAAACTACTGTTCAAGCATCCAGGCTGTATATGCAAACAGCAGGATCCCAGACCCAAGACATGACTATCAAACGCAAGGAGAAATCCATGAACGCCACCGCAACCAAGCCCGAAGCCAACAGCGAAAAAGCCAAGGCGCTGGCCGCCGCACTGGCCCAGATCGAAAAGCAGTTTGGCAAGGGCACCATCATGAAACTCGGCGAAGGCGAGGCCGTCTCGGACATCCAGGTGGTGTCCACCGGCTCGCTCGGCCTGGACATTGCGCTGGGCGTTGGCGGCCTGCCGCGCGGCCGCGTCATCGAGATCTACGGCCCTGAATCCTCGGGCAAGACCACGCTGACCCTGCAGGTGATTGCCGAGATGCAGAAACTGGGCGGCACCTGCGCCTTCATCGATGCAGAACACGCACTCGATACCGGCTATGCCCAAAAGCTGGGCGTGAACCTGGGCGATATTCTGATCAGCCAGCCCGACACCGGAGAGCAGGCGCTCGAGATCGTTGACAGCCTGGTGCGCTCCGGCGCGGTGGACCTGATCGTTGTCGACTCGGTGGCGGCCCTGACCCCGAAGGCCGAAATCGAAGGCGAAATGGGCGACCAGCTGCCCGGCTTGCAGGCCCGCCTGATGAGCCAGGCGCTGCGCAAGCTCACCGCCACGATCAAGAAGACCAACTGCATGGTCATCTTCATCAACCAGATCCGCATGAAGATCGGCGTGATGTTCGGCAGCCCAGAAACCACCACCGGCGGTAACGCGCTGAAGTTCTACGCCTCGGTGCGCCTCGATATCCGCCGTACCGGCACCATCAAGCGCGGCGACGAAGCCATCGGCAACGAAACCAAGGTCAAGGTGGTCAAGAACAAGGTATCGCCTCCGTTCAAGACGGCCGAGTTCGACATTCTGTTTGGCGAAGGCATCTCGCGCGAAGGCGAAATCCTGGACATGGGCGTCAATGCCCGCATCATCGAGAAAAGCGGTGCCTGGTATGCCTACAACGGCGAGAAGATCGGCCAGGGCCGTGACAACTCGCGCGAGTTCCTGCGTGAAAACGCCGACCTGGCGATCGAGATCGAGAATAAGGTGCGCGAGAGCCTGAACATCAGCCTGCGCCCCGCTGAAGACGGCGTGGTCGATGGCCCTGCGGCCAACGGCACCGAGGGCTGACCGCTTCTGAAGCGAGAACGCTGAGATAGCTGCTTGTGCACAGATGCTGTGCGCAAGCAGCTATTTGTTTTATAGCAATGAGGATGAATGTCTTTTAGCAAACTCTCCCTCAAAGGCCGTGCGCTGCGCTATCTGGCGCAGCGCGAGCATTCGCGCGCTGAACTGCAGGGCAAGCTTGCCCCCCATGTGGAAGAGGGCGAGGACCTGGCGGCCATCCTCGACGAGCTCGAAGCCAAGGGTTTCATCAGCGCTGAGCGTTTCGTCGACAGCGTGATCCACACCAAGGCCGCCCGCTATGGCGCCAGCCGGGTGCTGCAGGAGCTGCGCCACAAGGGCGTGGATGCCGAGCTGATAGCAGATGCCCGGGAGCGCTTGCGCAGCACCGAGTTGCAGCGGGCCCGCGAGGTCTGGCAACGCCGTTTTGGCACACCGCCCGACAGCCCGCAGGAGCGCGCCCGGCAGATGCGCTTTCTGGCCAGCCGGGGCTTTGGCGGCGATGTGGTGCGTAAGGTGCTGCGCGGCGGGGACGGGGACTAGCCCGGCGCTATGCCGGTTTGTTATAGCTGTTAGTGGCGTGTGGCACTGCCTCACAGCGCGGCGTTGGCCCATAGTCGGTCTCCTCAGGAGACCCATGATGCAAAGACGACAGTGCAGCGCCGCGCTGCTGGCGCTGGGCGCGCTACCGTATACAAGCGCGGCGCAGCCGCGGCTGCCTTCACGTCCGATCCGCCTGGTGGTGCCGTTTGGCCCCGGCGGTGTTGCCGATCTGATGGTGCGTATCGTGTCGCGGACCCTGAGCGAGATGCTCGGCGGCCCGCCCATCGTGGTGGACAACCGGCCTGGTGCCGGTGGGGTGCTGGCGGCCGAGCAGGTGGCCCGCGCCGCGCCGGATGGCCAGGTACTGCTGCTGATGTCCAACGCCAATGCGGTGGCCGAATCCTTGTTCGCATCGCTGACCTACAGCACCGTCCGCGATTTTGCGCCGATCTCGCTGCTGGGGCGCTTTGACCTGGCCATGGTGGTCGCACACACCAGCCCGCTGCTATCGTTCCAGGGGCTGCTGGCACAGGCCCGGGCCCGGCCAGGGCAGCTCAACATCGGTACGTTGTACAGCGGCAGCACACCCCATCTGGCGGCAGAACTGCTCAAGAGCACGCTGGGTCTGGATGTGCAACTAGTGCCCTACAACAGCTCCGCCGCGCTGTTCCATGCGCTGCGGGGCCAGCAGGTGGATGCCGCGGTAGACATGCTCGCGCCGGTGCTGGCGCATGTCGAAGGCCGGTTGCTCCGGGCGCTGGTGGTCATGGGCGGCAGGCGTGCAGCGGCCTTGCCTGGCGTTCCGACGGTGAGCGAAAGCGATCCAGCGGCCAGCGGCTTTGATGTGACCTCGTGGAATGGACTGGCGGCACCCGCCAATACCGCCCCTGCGACCATTGCCAGGCTCAGCGCGGCTGCCAATGCAGCGCTGGCCTCGGCCGATGTCGCTCAGCGGCTGCAGCGTCTGGGCGTGGTGCCAGAAGGCAGCACCCCGGCGGAGCTGGCAACGCTGCTGCAGCGCGACATACAGCGCTGGGCGGGCGTGATCGCGCGTGCCGGTATTGCCAGGCCCTGAGCGCCCAACGGCCCTGCCGGGATCGCCGCAAAAGGCCCGCTAGGCCTGCTGCCGGTGCGTGCTCGGCGACAATGGCGGCCATGAGCAATGCCGAACAGCCCAACAATCCTCTCCATGGCCTTACGTTGGAGAACCTCCTGAACGAGCTGGTCGCGTACTTTGGCTGGGAAGAGCTGGGCGAGCGCATACCGATCCGTTGCTTTTGCCTGGACCCGAGCATCAGCTCCAGCCTGCGGTTTTTGCGCAAAACGCCCTGGGCGCGTGAGAAGGTCGAGAGCCTGTACCTGTTCATGCTGCGCGAGAAAAGGCGCAGCGGCGGCTAAGGCCTGACCGCCGGCAGCGGGCTGCCCGTCGCCGTGCAGCGCTGTCCTACTTGCAGGCGGGCCGTGAGCCGCTAGGCTGGTCGTCTGTGCAAACAGGAGACCGATGATGACCGCGAAAAATACCGTATGCCTCTGGTACCGGGGTGATGCGCTGGAGGCCGCGCAGTTCTACGCCCAGACTTTTCCCGACAGCTCGGTAGGCGCCGTGCACCGCGCGCCGGGCGATTACCCCGATGGCAAGCAGGGCGATGTGCTGGTCGTGGCGTTCCATGTGGCCGGTGTGCCGTGCATAGGGCTCAACGGCGGCCCGCATTTTCAGCACAACGAGTCCTTTTCCTTCCAGATCGCCACCGACGACCAGGCCGAGACCGACCGCCTGTGGAACGCCATCGTCGGCCATGGCGGGCAGGAAAGTGCCTGCGGCTGGTGCAAGGACCGCTGGGGCATCTCCTGGCAAATCACCCCGCGCATGCTGACCGCTGCACTGTCCGACCCCGACCGCGCAGCCGCCAAGCGCGTCTTTGAGGCGATGATGGGCATGACCAAGATCGATATCGCCGCGCTGGAGGCAGCGCGCACAGGCTGAACGCGCAAGCGCGCAGCCGTTTTACTTGCTGCGGGTACACCACCAGCAGATCAGCGAGCCGGCGGTCACCAGCACCACCCCTTGCCAAAAGCTCCAGGAGGGCTGCACCTGCAGCCAGACGGTGCCGACCAGCGCCGACAGCACGGGGGTGAAGTAGGAACCCACGGCCATCACCGTGAGGTTGCCGGCGCGCAGGCCGTGGTCCCAGCAGCTGTAGCCCAGGGCGGTGAGGCCGCTGAGCATGCACAGCTGAGCGGCGGCGGGCAGCGAGAACTGCAGCGCCGGCTCTGCGCTGAGTGCGTACTTGACCCACAGTACCGCCCCGACGGCCCAGAGAAATGCAGGCAGCGCATTGGCGCCATGGGCATAGCGCTTGGCCATGACCGAGTAGCAGGGCCAGAGCCAGGCGGCCGAAAACGCCAGGCCATAGGCGAGCGGGTTGCTTTGCACATTGGCCCACAGGCTGGCGATGGACAGCGCGCTGTCCCCCTTGAGCACCAGCACAATGCCGGCCATGGCCAGCAAGACCCCCGGCACCAGGCCGGCGCGAAAGCGCTGCAGCCCAAAGGCGGTCGCCAGCACGATCGTCAGGCTCGGCCAGAGGTAGTTGATCATCCCCAGCTCCAGGGTCTGGCTGCGGTTGCTGGCAAAACCCAGCGACAGCGACAGCGCGATCTCATAGAGCACAAACAGCAGGCCGCAGCCCCAGAGGTAGGCCGGGTGCATGGCGCGCAGCTGGGCCAGGCGCGGCCGGCCAAAACGCAGGGTGACCAGCAAGGCCCCCAAGCTAAACACCGCCGCGGCCCCGCCAATGGGGCCCAGGTGCTCGGCCACGCTGCGGAACAGGCCCACCGACGTGGACCAGCACAGCACGGCCGACAGGCCAATCAGGGTGGCGCGCTGCGAAGGGGCCTGGGGAGCGGGAATCGGAGAGGAAGACATGGATGCGGGCAGGTGCAGAGGGAGCGGAAGGCGCCCTGCATCCTAGCCGGAAAAGCGCAGCGCTGCAGCCATGCTACCGCACCGCGGTGCCAGGCGGGCGGGCGCAGTGGGGCGTTGGGCTGCGGTGTCTTTAAACGATGTGGCTGCCAAAGACCAGGGCGGCGGCGATGGTGGCTACGACGGTCAGCGCCGCAAATGCGATCAGGCCGCGCAGCTCCAGGCGCTTTTCGGCCTCTTGCTCGGCGGTGGTGGGGATATGGTTGGGGCGGGTGTAGTCCATGGGCAGTCCGGAAAAAACGCGGGCAACCCGCCCACTATAGTGCGGTGCCCGCCGTTGGCGATGGGGCGCCGCCTAGGTGTTTGCATGTGTATACAAGGGCTGGCGATGCTGCCCGGCCCGGGTGATGTGCGCGCAGTGCTGGACGGCGCGGGGCCCTCAGCCCGCCAGCTTTTTGATGTCGGCCGGCGCCGGGCTGCGGGTGGTCCACCAGCAGACCAGCGAGCCCAGTGTGACCAGCAGCACGCCTTGCCAAAAGCTCCACGATGGCTGCACCTGCAGCCAGAGGGTTCCCACCAACGCAGACAGCACCGGCGTGAAGTAGGAGCCCACGGCCATCACCGTGAGGTTGCCGGCGCGCAGGCCGTGGTCCCAGCAGCTGTAGCCCAGGGCTGTCAGGCCGCTGAGCAAGCCCAGTTGCAGCAGTGCCGGCAGCGTAAAGCGCAGCGGTGGTTCAGGGCTGAGCGCGTATTTAATCCAGAGCACGGCGGCCACGGCCCAGAGGAAGGCCGGCAGCGCATTGGCGCCCTGGGTGTAGCGCTTGGACACCACCGAATAGCAGGGCCAGAGGCAGGCTGCACACAAGGCCAGCGCATAGGCCAGCGGGTTGCTTTGCACATTGGCCCAGAGGCTGGCCAGCGACAGCGCATTGTCGCCCTTGACCACCAGCACAATGCCCGCCATCGACAGCAGCACCCCCGGCACCAGGCCGGCGCGAAAACGTTGCAGGCCCATCACGGTGGCCATCACCAGGGTCAGGCTGGGCCAGAGGTAGTTGATCATGCCCAGCTCCAGGGTCTGGCCCCGGTGGCTGGCCCAGCCCAGCGACAGCGAAAAAGCGATTTCGTTAAGCACAAACAGCAGGCCGCAGCCCAGCAGGTAGGCCGGGTGCATGGCCTTGAGCTGCGCGGCGCGCGGCAGGCCAAAGCGCCAGGTGACGAGAAAGGCGCTGAGCGAGAACACGCAGGCGGCCCCGCCTATCGCCCCCAGGTGCTCCGCAACACTGCGGAACAGGCTTACCAATGCAGACCAGCAGAGCACGGCAGAAAGCCCAATCAGCGTCGCGCGCTGGCTGGGCACAAGAGGAGGGGTGGACATGGGAGGAGGGGGATGCAGACGAGGGCGGCTCGCATCCTAGCGGCTATTGCGCAGCCCTGGTTTTGCTGAGGGCTTGGCACTGCAAAACGCTCGGATATGCGGCCAGCGGCTGCGCTGCACCGGCCCGGCTAGAGGCGCCCTGGCCGGCTTCCTTTATCGGCCTGGATCAGTAACCGCGCGCCCGGTCAAAGCAGTTGTCCAGCGCCTGCCCGGCCTGCCACTGCGCCATCGACAGGGCCACCTGGCGTGCCTTGGCGCGGCGGCTGGCGCTGGCGGCGATGTGCGGCGTGAGGATGACGCGGGGATGCGTCCACAGCGGCGAATCGGCTGGCAGCGGCTCCGGCTCGGTCACGTCCAGCAGTGCGCCGGCCAATTGGCCGCTGTCGAGCGCGGCCACCAGATCAGTACTGTTGAGCTGGGTGCCCCGGCCCGCATTGACCAGCTGGGCGCCGGCCGGCAGCTGGGCAAACAGCGCGGCATTCAGAATGCCCCGGGTCGAGGGCGTATCGGGCAGCAGGCAGATGAGCACCTGGCTGCTGCGCAGAAATTCTGGCAGCTCGTCCTGGCCGCAGTAGCTGGTCACGCCCTCGATTTGCTTGCGTGTTTGCGACCAGCCTTGCACCGGGTAGCCGACGGCGCGCAGCATCTGCGCGGCTGCAGCGCCCAGGGTGCCCAGGCCCAGAATGCCCACGCGCAGCTCGCTGGCCACATAGGGCGGGTTGAACTCGATCCACTGCTGCTGGCGGTGCTGGGCCAGTGCGCGGGGCATGTTCTTTTGCAGCATCAGGGTGGCCATCAGGCAGAACTCGGCCATGCGCTGCTGTGATTCGCCCGTCACCATGCGCACGATGGGCAGGTGGGCTGGCAGGTCGCCGTCGGCCAGGATATGGTCCACGCCGGCCGCCGAGCTGAAGATGGCCTTGAGCTGCGGAAAGCTGGCCAGCACGCCGGTATCGGGCTCCCAGACCATCGCAAAATCCACCAGGCTGCGGTCGGCGGGCGGCGTGTTCCAGTCATGCACGACCACATGGGGCGCGAACTCGGCAAACAGCGCCGTCCATTCCGGAATGGCGGCGCTGCCGCCGCTTTTGATGATGAGGTGCAAGGGGGTGCTGGGGTCCATGGCGTGGGATGCGTTGAAGTGCAGAAAGACGGAAGGTGGCAGGGCCGGGCTCACATCGAGCGGGTGCGGTCCCCGGTGGAGATCGCATGCATCGGGTGGCGCAGGGTCGGGTCAAAGGGGTTGATCTGCGCGCTCAAGGTCTTGGCTTCGCGCAGCAGCATGTCGCGCACGATGGGCAGGCGCTCGTCGCTCAGGCGCGCGGTGTGCGTGCCGATCGACAGCGCGGCCACCACCTGGCCATTGCGGTCAAACACCGGCACCGCCAGGCCGGCCATGCCTTCGAGCAGGCCGGAGTTCTTCGCGGTATAGCCCTGGCGGTGCGCCTTGTCGATCTCGGTGCGCATGTAGACCTCGTCATAGACGTTGTAGTGCTGCATGCGCGGCAGGTTGAAGCGCAGCACCTCCTCGCGCTCGGCCT
Organism: Comamonas sp. B21-038; assembly: GCF_022387135.1. GTDB lineage: Bacteria > Pseudomonadota > Gammaproteobacteria > Burkholderiales > Burkholderiaceae_C > Comamonas > Comamonas sediminis. Next base: position 4,122,885 of record NZ_CP092462.1, on the reverse strand, counting down.
CGGGCAGGTTGGCCAGGATGACCAGCGAGCCCTGGCCCACGCCCAGCGCCACACGCCCACCGATATCGCCGGTAAAGGTGCGGATGGGGAACTGGCCTTCGATGCGGTCCAGGCAGACCGCGTCAAAGCCCGAGCGCACCATCAGGATCACCGTGTCATTGAGGCTGGCGCACAGCCGCAGCAGCACCGGGCGCGCCAGGCTGCGCAGGTCGCTCACCGCACCGGCCTGGGCGGCCAGCGAGAACAGATCCAGGCTCAGCCGGTAGAGCTTGTGCACCTGGTCCTGCTCGACCATGCCTTCCTGGATCAGGCCCTGCAGCAGCCGGTGGGTGGTGGCCTGGGTCAGGCCGATTTCCTTGGCCAGGTGGGTGACCCGCACACCTTCGTTCTGGTGCGCGGCCAGCGCGCGCATCACCAGGAAGCTGCGATGCAGGGTGCCGCGCTGGTGGCTGTTGTCCTCAGAGGTGTCTGTGCTCATGGTTTTCCGGAATAAAAATTCTGCGACACTCATTTTTATTCCATTTATCGGAATAAATCAAATTTATCTTCCATTATCAGTGTTTACACCGTGTATGGATTCAAACCACATTCCGAAAATAGATAAATAGTTGCAAATGTCGTTCATCCCAGCGACATGGCCGACGGGCCCTGCAACCCTGTGCCACCGAGGTGATTTCCATGAGTTTTCTGCGTCTCCACAACGTCTCCAAACAGTACGGCCCCAACCGGGTGGTCAGCCAGTTCAACCTGGATGTGCAAAAGGGCGAGTTCGTCTCCTTGCTCGGCCCCTCGGGCTGCGGCAAGACCACGAGCCTGCAGATGATTGCCGGCTTTGTGGATGTGACCGAAGGCCGCATCGAGCTGGACGGCAAGGACATCACCCGCGCCAAGGCCAATGAGCGCGGCCTGGGCATCGTGTTCCAGACCTATGCGCTGTTTCCGCACATGACCGTGCGCGAGAACGTCGAGTTCGGTCTGGAGATGCGCAAGGTGGCGCAGCCCGAGCGCAGCGAGCGCGCCACCGAGGCACTGGCCCTGGTGCACCTGGGCCCCTATGCCGACCGTTACCCGCGTGAACTGTCGGGCGGCCAGCGCCAGCGCGTGGCGCTGGCCCGGGCGCTGGTCATCAAGCCCCCGGTGCTGCTGCTCGACGAACCGCTGTCCAACCTGGATGCCAAGCTGCGCGAGGAGATGCAGTTCGAGCTGCGCGAGATCCAGCGCAAGGTGGGCACGACCACCATCATGGTGACCCATGACCAGAGCGAAGCCATGTCGATCAGCGACCGCGTGGTGGTGATGGAGGCTGGCCGCATCACCCAGGTGGACACGCCGCACACGGTGTACGAGCATCCGCACAACGCCTTTATCTCCACCTTTGTCGGCAAGGCCAACCTGCTGCAGGCCACCGTGCATGCCCAGGGCAACCAGTGGCTGGCGCATGTGGGCGATGTGCAGATGGCGGTGCAGGATGTGCCGGCCGCAGCCGCCAGCCATGGCACGCGTTTGCTGCTGGGCCTGCGCCCCGAGAAAATCCAGCTCTCGGCCACCTCGGCCGGCCGCACCCAGGGCACCGTGCGCGAGCGCTTCTTCCTGGGCAACCTCTGGCTCTACACGGTGGAATGCCCGCTGGGCAGCATTACCGTGACGGCAGCCAACGATGGCGAGGCGCCCCACCAGGTGGGCAGCCAGGTGGGCATCGACTGGTCCGACCGCAATGTGCGCCTGATCGCCGGTGACGGGGTGGCCGCATGAGCGAGCGCCGCACCTGGGCCCCCTGGGCCATGAGCGCGCCGGCGCTGCTGCTGTTTGCGGTGATGCTGGCGGTGCCGCTGCTGCTGACGACCATCCTGTCCTTCAATGCCTACAACGTGGACACCGGTCCGGTAGCGGGCAGCTTCACGGTCGAGCACTATGTGCATATCGTCACCGACAGCTACTACTACGAGATCTTCTGGCGCACCCTGTGGATCTCGGGCCTGGTCACCTTGATCTGCATCGCCATCGGCGCGCCCGAGGCCTACATCCTGAGCAAGATGCGCGCGCCGTGGCGCTCCATCTTCTTGCTGATCATCCTGGCGCCGCTGCTGATTTCGGTGGTGGTGCGGGCCTTTGGCTGGAGCATGCTGCTCGGCCCCGAGGGGCTGATCAACGACATCTTCCGCCTCGTGGGCATCGGCCCGGTCAAGCTGCTCTACAACGAGACGGCCATCGTCATTGCACTGGTGCATGTGATGCTGCCCTTCATGGTGATCCCCGTCTGGACCTCGCTGCAAAAGCTCGATCCGTCGGTCGAGAGCGCCTCGCTGTCGCTGGGGGCCTCGCACTTCACCACCCTGCGCCGCGTGGTGTTTCCGCAGGTACTGCCCGGCATTCTGTCGGGCAGCCTGATCGTGTTCGGCCTGGCGGCCAGCTCGTTTGCGATTCCCGGCCTGCTGGGCGGGCGCCGGGTCAAGATGGTTGCCACCCTGATCTATGACGAGTACCTGCACGAGCTGAACTGGCCGCTGGGCGCGGCCATCGCCTTTGTGCTGCTGGCTGCCAATCTGGTGATCATGCTGGGCTGGAACCGCATGGTTGAAGGCCGCTATAAGAAGACCCTGGGCTGAGAGGCGAGGTGACTGACATGCAAAAAAACGGACCCATTGCCCTCATCTTCAACGCGCTGGTCATCATTTTCATGCTGGCGCCGCTGGTCGTCGTCTGCCTGGTGGCCTTCACCCCGGCTGAAACCTTGACCCTGCCGACCACCAGCTTCTCGCTGCGCTGGTTCGAGCAGGTGCTGCACCATGCCGACTTTGTCCAGTCGTTCTGGAACAGCCTGGGCCTGGCCGTCGCCGCCGCGTCCATCTCCACCGCGCTGGCTGTGCCCGCCGCCATTGCGCTGGTGCGCTATGAGATCCCCGGCCGTGGCGCGCTGCAGGCGCTGTTCCTGTCGCCGCTGATCATTCCCCACCTGGTGCTGGGTGTTGCCATGCTGCGCATGTTCTCGCTCGTGGGCGGCCAGGGCAGCTTTGGCTGGCTGATCTTTGCGCATGCGCTGGTGGTGATGCCCTACACCATGCGCTTGGTGATGGCCGCGCTGATCGGCTTTGACCGCAGCGCCGAGCAGGCCGCCTACTCGCTGGGCGCCAGCAATGCCACGGTGTTCAAGCGCATCACCTTGCCGATGATCCTGCCCGGTATCACCGGCGGCTGGCTGCTGGCCTTCATCAACAGCTTTGATGAGCTGACCATGTCGATCTTTGTGGTCTCGCCCAGCACGGTGACCTTGCCGGTGCGCATGTACATGTATGCCACCGAGTCGCTGGACCCGATGATGGCAGCGGTATCGGCGCTGATCGTGTTCATCACCCTGGGGTTGATGCTCCTGCTCGACAAGGTCTATGGTCTGGACCGCATCCTGATTGGCAAGCACTGATGGCACACGCAATCCCTCTTTTGCCGGCCGGCCAGCTGCAGCGCCTCAAGGAGCAGGGCCGCCAACCGCTGCAGTTTGTGCTCAACGGCCAGCCTGCCCAGGCGCTGCAGGGCGACACGGTGCTGACGGCGGTGCTGACCCAGTCGGCCCAGCTGCGCAGCCATGAGTTTGCCCATAGCCCGCGCGCCGGCTTTTGCATGATGGGCGCCTGCCAGGACTGCTGGGTCACCCTCGGCGGCGAGCAGGCCGGCCGCAAGCTGCGCGCCTGCTCCACCTTGCTGCAGCCGGGCATGCAGATCTGCACCACGGCAGAGGCCGTGGCCCAAGCTACCGCCACCCAGGTGCAACCATGATTGCCAGCGATTTCTACCTGGACGACCCCCGGCCCGCAGACGGCCCGCCCGTCATCGTGGGCGCCGGGCCTGCCGGCATCCGTGCCGCGCAAACCCTGCTGGCCCACGGCCTGCGCCCGGTTGTCATTGACGAGGCGCCCAAGGCCGGTGGCCAGATCTACCGCCGCCAGCCCGATGGCTTCAGCCGCAAGCCCAAGGACCTGTATGGCTTTGAGCACGGCCGCGCCAGCGACCTGCACCAGACCTTTGACCGCCTGCGCCCGCAGCTGGACTACCGGCCCGACACCCTGGTCTGGAACGCCCAGGGCCACAGCCTGGACCTGTTGCAAACGGCGCAGCGCACGGCAGACAGCCTGCGCTGGCGCGATCTGATCGTGGCCACCGGTGCCACTGACCGTGTATTGCCGTTGCCAGGCTGGACCCTGCCCGGTGTCTACACCTTGGGCGGCGCCCAGGTGGCCCTCAAGTACCAGGGCTGTGCGATTGGCGATGCGGTGGTGTTTGCCGGCACCGGCCCCTTGCTCTACCTGGTGGCCTACCAATATGCCAAGGCGGGCGGCCGGGTGCTGGCGGTGCTGGACACCGCCCCGGCCGTGCAGCGCTACAAGGCTGCGCCCGCGATGCTGGCCCAGCCGGCAGTGGCCGCCAAGGGCCTGTACTTGGTGAGCTGGCTGATGTTCCACGATGTGCCGGTGCACCATGGCGTGCAGCTGCTGCGCGCCGAAGGCGCCGACCGGGTGCAGGCGCTGGTGTGGAAGGATGCACAGGGCGCCGAGCAGCGCACTGCCTGCAGCGCCATCGGCCTGGGCTATGCGCTGCGGCCCGAGACGCAGTTGGCCGACCTGCTGGGCTGCGAATTCGCCTTTGCACCGCTGCACCGCTGCTATGTGCCGCAGATCGATGCCGACCGGCGCAGCAGTGTGCCCGGTGTCTATTTGGCCGGCGATGGCGCCGGCATCATGGGCGCCGATGCGGCCGAGCTGTCGGGCGAGCTGGCTGCGCTGGCTTTGCTGCAGGACCGGGGCATTGCGACCGATACAGCGCGCCAGGCCAGGCTGCGCGAGCAGCTGGACAAGACGCAGCAGTTCCGCCAGGCGCTGGAGGTGGCGTTTCCCTTTCCCGACGACTGGGCCGCGCGTGCACCTGACGAGCTGGTGGTCTGCCGCTGCGAAAACATCACCGCTGGCGAGCTGCGCGCCACTGCGGCGACCCAGCCGCAGGGCGATATCAACCGCATCAAGGCGCTGTGCCGGGTGGGCATGGGCCGCTGCCAGGGCCGCATGTGCGGCGTGGCGGCAACCGAGATCCTGGCCGACACCTTGAAGGTGCCGGTGGCGCAGATCGGCCGCATCCGGGGCCAGGCGCCGATCAAGCCGCTGCCGCTGGACATGACGGTGCTGCCGCAGGACCAGGAGGCCTCCCATGGTTAAGCAACTGGCCACCGAGGTGGTGGTGATCGGCGGCGGCATCATGGGTGCGAGCACGGCGCTCTTTCTGCGCCAGCGCGGCATCCAGGTGGTGATGCTCGAGCGCGATCTTTGCGGCTCCCGCTCCAGCGGCGTCAACTTTGGCGGTGTGCGCCGCCAGGGCCGCTCGTTGGCGATGCTGCCGCTGTCCCAGCGCGCCCACCAGCACTGGGGGCAGCTGACCGAGCTGATCGGCACCGAGGCCGAGTACGAGCGCTCGGGCCACTTCAAGATTGCCCGCTCGCAGGCGGACATGGAGTCCCTCGTGCGCTATGCCGAGAAGACACGCGACTGCGGGCTGGATCTGCAACTGCTCGACGGTGCGGCGCTGCACAAGCGCTTTCCGGTCGGTGGCGCCAAGGTGGTGGGCGGCTCCTTCTGCCCGGATGACGGCCAGGCCAATCCGCGCCTGCTGTCCCCGGCCTTTGCCACGGCGGCCGCGCGGGCCGGTGCCCAGGTGTTCGAGCACACGCCGGTGCTGGAAGTGGCGCACAATGGCCAGCGCTTTGTGGTGCGCACGCCGGAGATGGAGATCCGCGCGAATGTGGTGGTCAACGCTGCAGGGGCCTGGGCCGGCCAGTTTGCCGAGCAGTGCGGCGAGCCGGTGCCCATGCGCATCCGGCCACCGGCGATGGGAGTGACCGAGCCCTTGCCGTTCTTCTTGCACTGGAGCCTGGGCGTGGAAGGCGGCAGCATCTACTGCCGCCAGGTGCGCCGGGGCAATGTGGTGTTTGGCGGCGGGCCCGGCCTGGTGCTGGACGACACCCGCGCCCGCAACCGCCACACCACCGTCTGGGCACAGCTGCCGCAGCTGGTGGAGCTGCTGCCCCAGTTGAAGAACGCCCAGCTGATCCGCACCTGGAGCGGCAATGAGGGCGCCTTGCCCGACCACGAACCCATCATCAGTGCCAGCAGCCGCCAGGCCGGCCTCTACCATGCCTTTGGTTTTGCCGGCGGTGGCTTCCAGCTGGGGCCGGGCGTGGGCGATGTGATGGCCGAGCTGATCGCCGAGGGCCGCAGCAGCACGCCGATTGACGCTTTCCGCATAGACCGATTTACCGACCCCGCATGTTCTACCTGAAAGGAATCCACATGTCTTCTTGGACGACGACCCTCAAAACCCCTGTGCGCGCCATCGCCCTGTTGGCCTCTGTGGTGGCTGCGGCCAGCGCGGTGCAGGCGCAGACCAAAACCATTTACATCGGCATGAATGGCGGCAACATGGAGCGCACCTACTCGCAGTTCGTGTTCCCCGCATTCGAGAAGGCCAACAACGTCAAGGTGGTGGTGGTGCCGGGCACCTCGACCGACATCCTGGCCAAGGCCCAGGCCTCCAAGGACAAGGCCCAGATGCAGGTCATGACCCTGGATGACGGCGTGATGTACCGCGCCATCAGCATGGGTCTGTGCGAAAAGCTCAAGCCCGCTGTCAGCTACGGCGACATTCCGGCCATCGCCAAGATCAAGGACAGCGCGATTGGCCTGTCGATGGGCCTGACCGGCCTGGCCTACAACACCAAGATGTTTGCCGACAAGGGCTGGGCGGCGCCCACTTCCTGGAACGACCTGGCGGACCCCAAGCTCAAGGGCAAGGTGGTCGTGCAATCGATGCCGGCATCGTCGTTTGGCCTGCATGCCTTCCTGATGTTCAACCGCCTGAAGGGCGGCACCGAGAAGAATGTGGACCCGGCCTTCAAGGCCTGGCCGACGACGATCGGCCCGAACGTGGTGGAGTACATCCCCAATTCGTCCAAGGTGGTGGAGATGATGCAGGCCGGCGATGCGGCCATCTTCCCCTACACGCTGACGCAGGCCGAGCTGATGAAGTCCAAGGGCATCCCGATGGAATATGTGGCGCCCAAGGAAGGCGCGGTGGTGCTGATGACCGCCATGTGCGTGCTCAACAACAACCCCGAGTCCGATCTGGCGCAAAAGCTGGTGGAGTACCTGGTGAGCCCTGAAGCCCAGGCGCTGGCGATGGAAAATGGCAGCTACAACCCGGTGAACCCCAAGACCAAGCTGCAGGGCAAGCCGGCCGAAGAGCAGAACAAGATGAACGCCATCTTGAAGAACGCCGTGGCTGTGGACTGGGATGTGGTCAACGCCGACCGCCCTGAATGGAACAAACGCTGGAACCGCACGGTGGAGCGCTGACAGCCGGCAGGTGCCTGGCGCGATAGCACCCGGCATCTGGCGGGACCGATAGCAAAAGCGGCCAACGCATGCCCGGGTCTGGGCGGCGTTGGCCGTTTTTTATCGCGTGCCCTGGCCCAGTGGCTGGCCGTTGACGGTCTGGCCGTAGAGCGAGAACGCGCTGTCGTGGAAACGCTTGCGCGTCTCTGCAATATTGCCGGTGAAGCGCGGATCCTGCGGGCGCTCGTGGCTGTTGATGTAGGTGGCCACATCCCAGGCATCCTGGTCGCTGAGCGTATGGCCCTTGCCCAGCGGCATATTGGCCTGGATGAAGCCGGCCGCCTTGTCCACCTCATGCATGCCGGCGCCCCAGTTGTACGACTGCTTGCCCCACAGCGGCGGGAAGACCTGCACATCGCCGCTGCGCTGGCCCTGGCCGTCATCGCCATGGCACAGCGCGCACTGGGCGTTGAACACCTTCTGGCCGCGTGCATAGTCAGGCGCCTGGGCGGGTTTGGCCAGCTTGGGGTAGCTGGCGCCGGGCAGCTTCTCGCCCACCGGCGCGCCCTTGGACATCCAATAGGCATAGGCCTCCAGTGCCACCAGCACCTCATCACCAGGGGGCGGGGCCTTGCCGTTCATGCTGTACATGAAGCAGCCGCGCAGCCGCTCGGAGAAGGTATCGACGCTCTTAGTCTTGCTGCGGTAGGCAGGGTATTGCGTGTAGGCGCCCCACAGCGGCGCGGAGTCGGCAGCGCGCCCTGCATCCAGGTGGCAGTTGACGCAGTTGAGCGTATTGCCGACAAAAGCCTTGGCCTGGGTGCTGGTGTGCAGAAAGATCTGCTCGCCCCGGCGGATCACATCGCCCATCGGGCCTTCGGGAATCGCATCGGCAGCGGGTAGGGCGAAGGCGGCAGTGCTGGCTGCAGTTGGCGCTTTGGCTGCGCTGGCGGCGGGCGTGGCAGCTGCTGGGGCTGGCTTGGGTGCATCCGCTGCGGCAGTAGCGGGTGCCGGGTTGGGGCTGCCGGGAGTTGCTGCTGGTTTTTGCGCGGTCTGGGCGGGTGCTGCGGCGGGCCGCTCATCGGCCAGCTCGCCCATGCTTTTGTTCACCTGCACCCCAAAGCTGATGGCGGCCACGAGCACGATGGCGACGACGACCACCACAAAGATCTTGAGGTACTGCCACTCGCTGTGCTGGACGCGGGCCTGCTCCTCGGGGGTTTCCAGATGGTTGGGGCGCTGGTAATCCATGCTGTTCTCCGCTCAAGGCTTGGCGGCGCCCGAGGCGCCGGCGTAGTACTGGGCGATGGCGTTGACATCATCGCTGCTGAGCTTTTGGGCAATGCCTTCCATCAGGCCCAGCGGCCCGGGAGGGCGGCTGCCTTTTTTCCAGGCATCGATCTGCGCTTGCATATAACCGGCGCTGAGCTTGGCAATGGCGGGGAAATGTGCACCCACGCCAGCCCCACCGGGCCCGTGGCAGCTGTTGCAGGCGGGGATGCCCTCTTGCATGCGGCCACGCTCCACCAGCCAGGCGCCCTTGTCTTTGGCACCGGCCTGGCCGGCTGTGGCGGCGATGCCCGAAGGCAGGCTGGCAAAGTAAGCGGCGACATCGGCGCGCTGCTGCGAGGTCAAACCCTTGGCAATGGGCGCCATGATGGGGTTGCCGCGCGAGCCATCGGCAAAGGCTTCCAACTGGCTGCGCAGATAGCTGCTGCCCTGGCCGGCCAGCGGCGGGAAGGCGGCCATGCCCTGGCCTTTGGCGCCATGGCAGCTGGCGCAGGAGGCCACGCTGGGCGGCAAGCCGTTGTTGGCGATCTGCTCGCCTTGCTGGGGGTTGGCGGTTTGGGCCTGGGCTGCGGCGCACAGCAGCAGCGCCCAGGGCCAGACTGCGCCAAGCCGGCGCATAAGGCGTGTGGGGGTGTGTCTCATCGTGTTATGGCTGTAGTTTGGACACATGGTAGGCAGGGATGGCCTGGGGCAGTGTCGGCCAATGCCGATGGTGCTGCACGCGCTGCGCACATGAAAAAAGCCGCTGGCAAGCGGCTTGGTGGGGGGAGGCGGTCTGGGAACTCAGAGGCCCAGCATCAACTTGAGGTTTTGCACCGCTGCGCCGCTGGCGCCCTTGCCCAGGTTGTCCAGGCGGGCGATGACCACGGCCTGGCGCAGCTGTTCATTGCCGAACACGCGGATTTCGAGCTTGTTGGTCCCCGCCAGGGTATCGGCGGCCAGCTTGTTGTCGTCGGTAGGCGGCAGCACCTGCACCCATTGTTCGTCCTGGTTGGTTTGGGCGTAGTGGGCGGCCAGGGCGTTGTGCAGGTCGCTCAGCAGAGGCTTGCCGGGCAATTCATCGAGGTGCAGCGGCAGTTGCACCAGCATGCCCTGGGCGAAGTTGCCGACCGCAGGGATGAACACCGGGCGGCGGGTCAGTCCGGTGTATTTCAGGATTTCGGGGATGTGCTTGTGCGTCAGGCCCAGCGCATAGGCCTCATAAGGCGCGGCACCACCGGCCTCGTAGGCTTCCATCATTGTGCGGCCGCCACCGGAGTAGCCGGATACCGAAGGCAGTGCCAGCGCAGCATCGGCAGGAATAAGGCCGGCATCGATCAGCGGGCGCAGAATGGCGATGGCACCAGTGGCATAGCAGCCGGGGTTGGAGACGCGCTTGGCCGCTTGCACGGCGGCTTTCTGGCCTGCGCTCAGCTCGGGGAAGCCATAGACCCACTGGTCGTTGACGCGGTGGGCGGTGGAGGCATCGATGATACGAATAGTGCGGCCGGTTTCCTGCTCGATGGCATCGACCATGGCTGTGGTGTCCTTGGCTGCATCGTCGTGCAGGCACAAGATGACCAGGTCGACGCCGGCCATCAGCGCGCGCTTGGCGGCAGGGTCCTTGCGCAGCTCGGGGGCAATGCTTACCAACTCCACGCCGGGCATATCCACCAGGCGTTCGCGAATCTGCAGACCGGTGGTGCCAGCTTCGCCGTCGATAAACACTTTTGCCATTGCCATCACTCCTGCTGTGCGTTGGCCCCCTGCACGGGCAGCGGGCACTTGGGTTCGGGAAAGTGCTTATTGTCATACAAAGCTGCGCAAGACGTGCAGGACGATGGCAAATTTGCCTGTGCGCAAGGCCGGGGCGCGAGTTGCGCTGGGTATGCCGTTGTGGCGTCTGCGATGGCCAGATGCCGGGCTCCAGCGCAGTGCGCACTAGCGCAAAAAGGGGTCAGCGCTGGGCGGTTGTGCCAAAAATCCTGCACTGCCGAGGTTTTTACAGACAAGTTTTGCGCCCGCCTCCGACATGCGTTGACTGCAGTGGCTGACAGACGCATTGGACGGAGATGGCTGCTGAATCTGGCTGGCTAGCTATACAAATAATAGCTATATGCATTCCAACGGCTGCCAAACCCCGGAAGCGCGTTAGGGCTCCTGCAGGCGCTGCCGCCCATGGCGCAGTGCAGCATGGTAAATTCGCGGACTGCCAGGCCTTCTGCCTTGTTTGCGAGTTCTTTGTTCTGCGCGCTCGGCCGCCGGGTTTTTTTCCCATTTTGTTTTACTGAGAGACATCATGAAAATTCATGAATACCAAGGCAAGGAAATCTTGCGTCAGTTCGGCGTGCCCGTTCCGCGCGGTATCCCCGCCTTCACTGTGCAAGAAGCAGTGGAAGCAGCACAGAAGCTGGGCGGCCCCGTGTGGGTGGTGAAGGCACAGATTCACGCAGGCGGCCGCGGCAAGGGCGGTGGCGTGAAGGTTGCCAAGACCATCGACGACGTGAAGGCGCTGTCCGAGCAAATCCTCGGCATGCAACTGGTGACCCACCAGACCGGCCCTGAAGGCCAGAAGGTGCGCCGCCTGTACATCGAAGACGGTGCCGACATCCAGCAGGAATACTACCTGTCTGCCGTGACCGACCGTGGCACGCAGAAGGTGGCCTTCATCGCTTCGAGCGAAGGCGGCATGGACATCGAGGAAGTGGCGCACAGCACCCCTGAAAAGATCATCACCGTGCTGGTCGATCCCATTGCTGGCTTCACGCAAGCCAATGGTGAAGAGCTGGCCAAGGGCATCGGCATGCCTGCTGATTCGGTGGCCCAGTTCATCGATATCTGCCAAAAGCTGTACAAGTGCTACATGGACACGGACGCTTCGCTGGTGGAAATCAACCCGCTGAACCGTGACTCCAAGGGCAACGTGATTGCACTGGACTCCAAGTTCAACTTCGATCCCAACGCGCTGTTCCGTCACCCAGAACTGGTGGCCCTGCGCGATCTGGACGAAGAAGATCCTGCTGAAGTGGAAGCTTCGAAGTTCGACCTGGCCTACATCAGCCTGGATGGCAATATCGGCTGCCTGGTGAACGGCGCTGGCCTGGCCATGGCCACGATGGACACCATCAAGCTGTTCGGCGGCGAGCCTGCCAACTTCCTGGACGTGGGCGGCGGTGCCACCCCCGAGAAGGTCACCGAAGCCTTCAAGATCATGCTCAAGAACCCCAAGGTCAAGGGCATTCTGGTCAATATCTTCGGCGGCATCATGAAGTGCGACACCATCGCTACCGGCGTGATCACCGCTTGCAAGGCGGTGAACCTGAGCGTGCCACTGGTCGTGCGCATGAAGGGTACCAACGAAGAGCTGGGCAAGAAGATGCTGGCCGAATCGGGCCTGCCCATCATCTCGGCCGACACCATGGCCGAAGCCGCCACCAAGATCGTTGCCGCAGTGAAGTAAGCCCTGGAGAACACACATGTCTATCTATATCAATAAAGACACCAAAGTCATTACCCAAGGCATCACCGGCAAGACCGGCCAGTTCCACACTGAAAAGTGCCAGGAATACGCGAACGGCAAGAACTGCTTCGTCGCTGGCGTGAACCCCAAGAAGGCTGGCGAAAAGATTTTCGACATCCCCATCTACGGTTCGGTCAAGGATGCTGCCAAGGACACCGGTGCCACCGTGTCCGTGATCTATGTGCCACCTGCAGGCGCTGCTGCTGCGATCTGGGAAGCGGTGGAAGCCGATCTGGACCTGGCCATCTGCATCACCGAAGGCATCCCAGTGCGCGACATGCTGGAAGTGCGCAACAAGATGAAGGCCAAGGAAGCGGCTGGCGGCAAGAAGACCTTGCTGCTGGGCCCTAACTGCCCTGGTCTGATCACCCCCGGTGAAATCAAGATCGGCATCATGCCCGGTCACATCCACAAGCCAGGCCGCATCGGCGTGGTGAGCCGTTCGGGCACCTTGACCTATGAAGCCGTGGCGCAGCTGACCGAGCTGGGCATTGGCCAGTCGTCGGCAGTCGGTATCGGTGGTGACCCTATCAACGGCCTGAAGCACATCGACGTGATGAAGGCGTTCAACGACGACCCGAACACCGATGCTGTGATCATGATCGGCGAAATCGGCGGTCCAGACGAAGCGGAAGCCGCGCTCTGGTGCAAGGCCAACATGAAGAAGCCTGTGGTGGGCTTCATCGCTGGTGTGACTGCCCCTCCCGGCAAGCGCATGGGCCACGCTGGCGCACTGATCTCCGGCGGCGCCGACACGGCAGATGCCAAGCTGGCCATCATGGAAGAGTGCGGTTTCACCATCACCCGCAACCCATCCGAAATGGGCCGCCTGCTGCAAGGCCTGCTGAAATAAGCAAAATTACGCATGCCAGGGGCTGCGCGCCCCGCTAAACTGCGTACTCCATAAAAAGAAGACGCCAGATCGTTCAGGTCTGGCGTCTTTATTCATAACTACGGAGCGCAACATGGATTACGTCAATCATCCCGACTTCTGGATCGGGCTGGTCAAGATCATCTGGATCAACATCATTCTCTCGGGCGACAACGCCGTCGTCATCGCGCTTGCAGCGCGCTCCCTGCCCCCTGAACAACAAAGAAAAGCCATCATGTTCGGCTCCGGGGCCGCCGTGGTGCTGCGCATCGTGCTGACCGTGGTGGCGGCCAAGCTGCTGGAGCTGTCCTTCCTGCAGATCGTTGGCGGCTGCCTGCTGCTGTGGATTGGCCTGCAGCTGCTGACCAGCCACGACGAAGAAGAGGGCGCGGGCAAGGGCACCGGCACGATGATGGCCGCCATTCGCACCATCCTGATCGCCGACCTGGTGATGAGCCTGGACAATGTGATAGCCGTGGCGGCTGCTGCGGGCGGCAATATGCTGCTGCTGATCCTGGGCCTGGCGATCTCGATCCCGCTGGTGATCTTTGGCTCCACGTTGATGATCAAGCTGATGGAGCGCTTCCCGGTCATCGTGATTCTGGGTGCCGGCCTCATCGGCTGGGTGGGTGGCGAGACCATCATGAACGACAAGCTGCTGCACGGCTTTGTCGAAGCCAATCCTGCACTGCACTACCTGGCTGCCGCTGCTGGCGCAGCGCTGGTGGTGGGCTTGGGCCTGTGGCTGCAAAAGCGCAATACAGCGCCTGCACACTGACCGGGTCTGCATTTCTCTCTCGCTAAAGCGCCTTAGGGCGCTTTTTGCTTTTCAGGGCTTCGGTTTTGCACGGGCCACGTGTACTGCCCCGGTGCGCCCCTGCGGCAGCTACGGCGTGAGCAGCGCAACGCCCGCGAACCCATTGCAGGCATCAAGATAAACCGCTGCTGCGCTTGGCGATGTGCTTCAGGGGGCGCATCGATCAAGGGTATTTATAGGGTTAACCATTAGCTAAATCACGGGAGTCCGCAACACATCGTGATCCTTTGTCAACAGCGTATCGCCAACGTCATTTGTATAGCTTATTTGCATATAATCGCGCTGAGGTTTATCAATATGCCAAGACTCATAGTTTCGATAGATGGTGTGGTGATACAGGACTACGTACTGACCGAGTCCAGGGTCACCTTGGGGCGCCGTTCCACCAATGACATCGTGCTGACCGACATGGCGGTCAGCGGCGAGCATGTGGCGTTCACCTATGAGAAGAAGATCGGCATCGTCGTCGTCGAAGATCTGGGCAGCACCAACGGTACCAAGGTCAACGGCTTGAAAGTGCGCCGCCAGGTACTGCAAAGCGGCGACCTGCTGGACGTCGGCAAATGCCGCATCCGCTTTTTGATGAACTCTTTGGTGCCCGAGAGCCATTACCTGCATGCCAGCGAAGCCGGCAGCCTGACCGCCAAGCCCGCGCATGCCGATGACGGCGAAGACAGCCCCACCGTCCCCGCAGACTTCCCCCCCGCCGAAGGGCAGCCCTACACCCCCAGCCCCTACCTGCGCGCCGTCAGCGGCGCGAGCGAAGACATCATTTTGTCCAAGGTCGTCACCACGGTCGGCCGCCCCGGCATCGCCGTCGCTGCACTGACCAAGCGCGGCAAGGGATACGTTGCTACCAAGGTCGATGGTTCGGCTGATGTGGTGCTCAACGGCCAGGCGCTCAATGGCGTGGCTTTGTCGATGCACAAGGGGGACAGGATTGAGCTGGCGGGGATGGCTTATGAGTTTTGGGGTTAGGACTCTGAACCTTGGGCTTATATAGTCAAGTCCTCAAGAGACGCAGCGGCACTTTCGGGTGCCGTTTCTGTTTCTGCCGCCCATGCGCATAGCTTGCACAGGCGTTCAGAAGGTGACAAAAATGGCAGACATCTTGGCTTGCTGACATTTATGAACGTCTTGCACAATAAGTTAACAAAACGCCGCATTTTTGTCAGTCAACGCCGCGAGATGTATGGGCGCTAGAAGTTGGCACAGCACTTGCAGTAAGTGAAGCACGCCAAGTCGTTCGACAAGGCTACCTAATCACTGGTTACATAGAGAGGATTCAACATGTTGCGTAAGATGCAAAAGGGTTTCACCCTGATCGAACTGATGATCGTTGTGGCGATTATCGGTATTTTGGCTGCTGTGGCTTTGCCTGCTTATAACGATTACGTCACCCGCGCCCAGGTGGCGGAACCAACAGAACTGCTGGGCGGGCTGAAGGCTCCGTTGTCTGAATACGGTGCTAATGAAAATGCATGGCCAGGCCTGGTCCAATCTGATGGAACAAATAACCAATCAGTTGCTGCTGGATCGATCGCAGTGAATTTGACCGGTAAATATTCATCGTTAGGCGGCACTGTTGCCGGCACCTATCCGAATGGCACTATAACTGGGACGATGGGCTCTAATTCCCGCGCATCGGGCCAAACTATCACTTTTGCAACAACGAATGGTGGTCAATTGTGGGACTGCACAGGCGGTACTGTAAATCAAAAATTCCGTCCACAAGCCTGCCGTGCAGCAGCGGCGGCTCCTAACCCTTAATAAATAAAGATATATCTATTAAAAGAGGCTTCGGCCTCTTTTTTTTAATTATTATAAGGAGGGGAGATGAGAGGTTACTCCAAGGCGGCAATGGGTGGCTACTCACTCTTGGTATTGATCGCAGTTTTTATAGGATTAAATGAGGCTTGGATCGCGCCTTTTGGTGTTTTGATGATGATTTTTTCGAATTTCATGAATCATCCTCATTTTATGGCCTCTTATAAACTTTTTTTTGAAATGTATCCAAAAATTAAAACAAGTGAGTTTCAAAAAACGTTACAAATCCGTTGGTGGGTCGCTGCTATCATAGTTCCACTAGGGTTGTCGATATTATTAGTTATTGGTATTGTAAAGTATTTTCATGGCGATGATTTCGTGCTTACCTTAGTCATTTTTCTCTACGGGATCAGTGTGGGGTGGCACTATGTTAAACAGGGTTTTGGCATGGCAATGTCGGAGGCGGCTCTGAAAAGATGCTATTGGCAGCCGAAAGTACGGCGCTGGATGCTATGGAATGCCTATGCGTGCTGGATATTTAGTATGTGCTTGTTGTTTTCTGCTGAAGGCGGGGTTGGTTTTTTAGGCTGGTATTTCCCATTGGAGAGAAGCTCCTTGCAGCAATGGTTATTGCCCGCTGCAATTTTTTTTGGTATTACTAGTGTTGGTGTAATAATTGGTATTCGGAGGAATATTGGTTACTGGCGTCAAATAGGCAAACATCAAAAGGATTGGCCGAGTGCAGGGTTAATGGGATATCTGGTGTCTTTGTATGTTTGGGTCGCGATTGGTGTCTCTTTTCCGTTGTTAATGCTTGTGATTCCATTTTTTCACTCTATGCAATACATGCATGTGGTAGAAAAATTTTACGACAATAAAGAAAAAAAACAATCTAAACAAGAAAAAACTCGCCGTTGGTTGTATTTGATTGGATGGGGATTTGTTTTATTTTGGTTAATTCCAGGTGTGTTGGATTATATAAATTCGGGGAAGGTTAACTTAATGTCGCAGGTGGGGATGCTTTTTACAGCCGCATTTTGGTTGTTCATAAATATCCATCACTACTTCATTGATAATGTAATATGGCGTAAGGAGAATAAATATATCTGGGAGAGTTTAAATGCTTGCTGAATTTATTAATAATCTGTGGGCTCGTTACAAAATCCTGCGGTTTGGTGTGCGGATTATTGTTGTGGCTTTGTTATTCAATTTCTGTTTGCAGGCTTTTGAGGTGTACAGCCAAACAAAAAAAATAAATTATTTTCTCCTCCTGATTGCTGAATTGTTTACGGTAGGGTTGGTTATTTTTTCTAGAGATACGAAGAAGGTTAATTTGTCAATTCTGGCAATTTTTTCTACAATCGGTGGTAGCTTTTATTATATTTTTTTTGATTTTTTTCAATATCCACATGTCTCATTGATCCCTTTGTCTTATGGCGTCTCGCTCCAGTGCCTGGGAATAGTGATGCAGATTTTTTCTAAGGCTTCGCTGGGCTTCAGTTTTGGCCTGGCTCCAGCCAATCGAGGTATTCAGCAAAGGGGAGCTTACCGCTTTGTGCGGCATCCTATTTATGCTAGTTACTTGGTGGCACATATCGGATTCATTCTGTCATTCTTCAGTTTTTTCAATTTGCTAGTGTTGTGTTTCAACTGGATGTGCCAATTCATTCGCATTTTTGAAGAGGAGAAAATTTTAAGGAAAGACCCTGGCTATATAATCTACGCTAGAAAAGTGCGCTGGCGGTTGGTGCCTGGGATCTTTTAAGAGAAACCAATTAATTTTATGAGTTTTACGATCAAGTATGTTAAGGTGATTAAGGCTTGTGGCATTCACTTGTTAGTAAGCGCGGGCATTGCAGCGCTGGCAGCAATATTGGTGTTTAAGGCATGGTTTCCATTTCCCTTTCGCGAACTTGCCGGAGGAACCTTTCTTTTTTTGGTTGTGATAGGGGTAGATCTGGTGTGTGGGCCTCTCCTAACACTGGTCCTGTTCAAGACCACTAAATCCAGACGTGAGCTGATCTGGGATCTATCCCTTGTAGGCGCTGTGCAGTTAAGCGCACTGTTTTATGGTCTATATAGTATTAGTCTAGCGCGTCCGGTGGCAGTTGTATATGAGGTGGATCGTTTTGTGATGGTAACTGCGGCGGAGATTGAATCGAAGTCCTTGATGCAAGCGGACAAGGCTTATCAATGCATGCCATGGTGGGGGGGGCCATGGTTGCTCAGTATTCGATCGCCTCGTAGTAATAAAGAGGTGAGTCAGAACCTGTCACTTTCCTTGCAAGGCCATGAACCTAGTACTCGGCCAGACTGGTGGTGGCCTTATGAGCCAAACCGGGCGTTTGCTCAAGTGAATATGCAGCCGCTGATCCAACTTTACCAACGCTTGTCCCCATTACATCGCTCAATGATAGACGATGCTGTTCAGAAAACAAATTTGACGATCAATAAGCTCTCTTATTTGCCGCTGGTCAGTCAGAAATCACTGGATGGCTGGATTGTGCTATTGGATGGGCAGGCATATATTGTAGGATATGCACCGATAAGCGGGTGGGAGTAATGATATTTAGATTTGAGTGTACGCTCGAAACAATGAAGTTCGCAAATTTATTGCAGGGATTCTGAGTATTGCGAATATTAATACTTTGCTAAATGCTATATGGATTTGATATATATTTTTAAGATTTTTAAAAATTGTGCTAGTGCGGTCATAAATAAATGATTCTGTTCTGATGCGGCATCTGCCAATGTGCGTCGGTGTTTTCTCAGTCTGTCGCGGTGTAAGTTGGGGGTAATTAAGTAAAATGGAATTGGGGTTTGTATAAGTCTAATAAACCTTATCCGCATATTCAGTCAACTGCGCCCCTAAATTGTCACCTTGCGATTTATAAAATACAAGCAGCTTTACTTGGGAGTAAATTTGCCTAATCGATTAAGATTGATATTTCTGCCCCGTGCTTTTCAAGTAAGCGTGTGCCATTTATTACCATCTCCCTTTCCACCGCCTTGCACATATCATATATAGTTAATAACGCAATCTGCACTGCAGCCAGCGCCTCCATCTCCACCCCCGTCTGCCCTACCGTCTCTGTCCGCGCTTCGCATCGCACAGCATTTTTCTCCGGCAGCACCTCAAACTCCACCGCCACCTTGGTCAACGCAATCGGGTGGCACAGCGGTATCAGCTCACTGGTCTTCTTCGCCGCCATGATTCCGGCGATGCGGGCAATGCCCAGCACGTCCCCTTTTTTGGCAGTGCCCGCAGCAATGATGTCCAAGGTGGCCGGCTGCATGGTGATGAAGCCCTCCGCGATTGCAATGCGGTGGGTGTTAGGCTTGGCGCCGACGTCGACCATATGGGCCTGGCCCTGGGCGTCGAAATGGGTGAGTTCAGTCATAGTGCTTCCGTGTTCAATGCGTCACAAGCTGCAATACAGGGTGCAACTTGTGCAGTGGTGCTTCATCATACGTGTTGGCGTTCATGCATGATGGCGGGGAGCGCGCCCCGGGCTGGCTCTCGCCTTGATGCAGATTCAGCCTCTGTTGCAGCACGGATTATTGATGAATACATGGTTTTTTAAACGCACAGCATGTGCCTTGCTCGCGGCCCATATGGCGGCAGTGACCGCCCTGGCCCCCCTGCAGGTGCGGGCGGATACCAGCTTGCCGGCGATGGGCGAGGGCGCCGAGATGACCACCAGCGAGGAGCGGCGCCTGGGGGATGACATTGCGCGCGAGATTTATCGCGATCCGCAGTTTCTGGATGATGCGATTCTGTATGAGTACGTCAACGGCATCTGGCAGGAGCTGATGCTGGCGGCGCGCCAGCGCGGCACCTTGACGTCTGAACTGCAGGAACGCTTTGCCTGGCAGGTGATGCTGATCCAGGATGCGACCGTGAACGCCTTTGCGCTGCCAGGCGGTTTTATGGGGGTGCAGACTGGTCTGGTGGGCGTGGTCGGGAGCCGCGACGAGCTGGCCTCGGTGCTGGCCCACGAGATGAGCCATATCACCCAGCGCCATATTGCGCGCATGCTGGCCCGCCAGTCGCGCATGACGCCGGTGATGATTGCCGGCATGATTTTGGGCGCCTTGGCGGCTAGCAAGAACCCGGCTGCCGCCCAGGCGCTGATGGTGGGCAGTTCGGCCGCCGCCATCCAGTCGCAGCTGAACTTTTCACGCGATATGGAGCGCGAGGCGGATCGCACCGGCATGAGCCTGATGCCGCCTGCCGGCTACTCGCAAGCGGGTTTTGTCAGCATGTTTGAAAAGCTGCAGCAAGCTAACCGCATGAACGACAACGGCAGCTGGCCCTACCTGCGCACCCACCCGCTGACGACCGAGCGCATTGCCGACATGCAGTCACGCTTGCCGGCCGGTGCTGCACGCAAACCACAGGACACGGGCATGGTGGCGCAGATGATGTCGGCCCGGGCCCGCATACTGTCAAAGCCTGAGCCCCAGGTATTGCACCAATGGGTGCAATTGACCACGGCGGCCGATTTTGCCAACCGCTCATTGGAGCAGCGGGCAGGTGTCTGGTATCTGGCCGCCATGTCCCAAAACCAGCTGGGGCGCCATGCTGAAGCGTTGGCCGCATTGGACCAACTGGATGCCACCGTGCAGGCCCATCCCGATGCGATGCGCCAGGCGCAACTGCTGCGCGCTGATCTGGCATTGCGCAACCGCCAGCCGCAGGATGCGTTGGCGACGCTGGCCAAGATCCAGCCACTCAAGACCCTGCCCAGCAAGGCAGGTAGCACCTCGGTGACCGTCAGCAATGCGATGACTGGCTTGGTCAATGAGGCGGTGATCACGCAGGGCTCGGACAAATCGCTGAGCATCCAGGACAGCAGCCGCGATGTGCTGCTGCCGGAGGTCAAAGCGGTGGTGGGCGACGATGCAGGCCAGAGCAGTGACCGGCCCGAGCTGGTGCTGGCTGCACAGGCACTGGCGCAGCTGCCTGCCACAGGTTTGGCGGCCTACGAAGGAGTCTTGCGCCAGACCAGCAGCCGCTTGCAGACCCTGGTGGTGCAGTGGCCCAAGGATGCGGGGGCCTGGCTTGCGCTGTCATGGGTGCTGCGCCAGCAGAACCAGCCGCTGCGCTCCATCCGTGCCGAGGCTGAGAGCCGGGCTGCACAGTATGACTACGCAGCAGCGGTAGACCGCCTGCGCGCCGGGCAGGACATGGCGCGCAACAGCCCCAACCGCAACGACTACTACGAGGCCTCGATCATCGACACCCGCTTGCGCGAGATGCAATCACTTGCCAAGGAGCAGGCGGCCCGTAAGTGATTCTATGACGAGGCTGATGATGGAGTAGAGCACAGAGCCGATCAGCGCTGCCCAAAAGCCATGCACCACAAAGCCGCTGCCTGCGATGCCGGACGCGGCCCAGAACATCAGCGCGTTGATGACAAAGATGAACAGGCCCAAGGTCAGGATGGTGACGGGTAGGGTCAGCACGATCAGCACGGGCCGCACTATCGCATTGCACAGCCCTATCAGCAGCGCTGCAATCAGCGCCGCGCCAAAGCTGCGGACTTCCACGCCACTGTAAAGGTAGGCGACACAGAGCAGGGCGACTGCGGAGAGCAGCCATTTGAGTATGAGTTTCATGGCTCCAGCATAGCGGATGGCAGGCGCGCTGTGTATAGGCCGGCATCCAACGATAGCTGGCTTGGCAAACCCCGCCATGAAAAAAGCGCCCGAAGGCGCTTTATGTGGGGTGGTGCGGCTGATGGCTTACGCGCCGTCGAGTACCAGGCTGAAACAGATACCCAGAATGCCCAGCAGCGAACCTGCCAGCTTGGCAGGGCGCGGCACAAAGTCGGCCGATGGCGGCTCGGAGATGGCCTTGGGGCGGCGCCAGTCCAGCACTTCGGCCTCGGGGTACTCGGCATGCAGTTGGGCGGTCATTTGCTGAACGCTCACTTCCGAGATATGGGTCGAGACGCGGGCGCGCTGCAGCTGGGTGCTTTGCGGGATCAGGCCCTCAAACAGGTTCTTGGCCCACTTGTTGCGCCACTTTTCGAGGGTGCTGCGATTGCCCCAGCGGCTGGCCCTGCGGGTGATCTTGGGGGCACAAGCCACCAGCACCCAGTGCTCGTCGTTGATGGTTGCGCGCTCGTTCAAGCGCTGCAGGGCAAAGGCGGCATCATCTACAAAGACTATTTTTACGTTCATCCAAGTGGCCTAAGTGGGGCTGGCAGCGCGGGGCTGCCAGCGGTGGTGATAGAGGGCGGGTATAGGCTTAGTGTACGTTGGCCGCCGGGAGTTCCTTGGCTTTTTTGCCGGCCAGCCATTTGCCCAGCACCAGCACGATCAGTGCGCCAGCGGCAGCGGCTGCATAGTGCAGCGTCTTGCTCTGGTCGATCTTGAACATCCAGGTCCACTTGTCAGGGTTGGCAAACACGGGGTCGGACACCAGCATGCCACCTGCAATCCAGCCCAGCAGCATGCCGCCGGCGGTGATGACCATCGGGAAGCGCTCCATCAGCTTGATGACCAGCTGGCTGCCCCAGACGATGATTGGGATCGAGATCAGCAGGCCCAGGATGATGAGCAGCATGTGGTGCTCGTCACCGGCGTTCTGTGCGGCGCCGGCAATGGCGATCACGTTGTCCACGCTCATCACCAGGTCGGCAACGATGATGGTCTTGATGGCGGCAAACAGGCGGTCGCTGCCCTGGATGTTGCCGTGGTCTTCGTCTTCAGGCACCAGCAGCTTGATGCCGATCCAGAACAGCAGGATGGCGCCGACAAACTTCAGGAACGGCAGGGCCAGCAGGAACATCGCGAACGCGATCAGGATGACGCGCAAGATGATCGCGCCAGCGGTACCGAAGATGATGCCTTTGCGGCGCAGGTCAGGGGGCAGCTTGCGGCAAGCCAGTGCAATCACCACCGCGTTGTCCCCGCCGAGCAGGATGTCGATGATGATGATTTGGCCCAGTGCAATCCAGAAGGGCGCGTGCGTCAGAAAATCCAAGTCCATGTAAGCACCTAATTTTTGAAAAAGCGGCCCATGCACCATGCACAGACCAGCCAGTAGGGTGTCGTTACAAGTCAGGGAGGCGACGTGGTTCGGCGTTGACGCTAGAAATGGCCAACAGCCGGGGCAGTAGCTTCGAAAGACCTGTGGTGCGGCACCATGGTTTTCAAAGGTC
This sequence comes from Comamonas sp. B21-038, assembly GCF_022387135.1. Lineage (GTDB taxonomy): Bacteria > Pseudomonadota > Gammaproteobacteria > Burkholderiales > Burkholderiaceae_C > Comamonas > Comamonas sediminis. The sequence goes on along the minus strand of NZ_CP092462.1, from coordinate 4,100,099 downwards.
TTGCTCAGATCATGTGGGCCATGAACCTAACGCGCCGGAAGCCGTGAGGCTTCGTACTGACGACGCATTACATGTCGCTGCGCTTGCCGCAGGCAAGGCATCGACGGGAGCTACTCCCCTTCGTCAGCGCGTATTGGAACACAAACACGGCGCTTTGGGGTGACAAAGACCGGGCCAGCGCACAGAGTATTCCCGCATGTTTGTGTTTGCCCACACCTGTGGATAACAAGCTGTGAACAAGTGGATGCGGGCTGGCGTTTGGTGATTTGGTTGCTGCAGAGCTATCATCCCCGCAGCTATGGAATCCATCCACCTGACTGATCTGGAAGCGGCCATCAACCACTGGCGCCAGCGCGCGCCCAGTGGCCCGGGTGCGTCGCTGTCACCCCAGGTTGCTGCGCTGGCCGAGGTGTATGCGCGGATGGTCTACCAGCGCCAGGATGCGGTGGAGGCCCGCGAGCTGGGGGATGCCGCGATGCGGGCCTGGCTGGATTGGTGGGAGACCACCCCGGACACGCCCTGCATCGCCATCTGCTCCACCAGCCAGGGCGATGAGGTCTGCACGGGCTGCGGCCGCAGCTTCGACGAGGTGCAGCACTGGCTGGCCTACACGCCTGTGCAAAAGCGGGCGGTGTGGCGGCGCATCACCGCGCAGGGCACGGCCTGGCGCTTCAACCGCTATGCGGAACGTGCGCGTTCCGCAGGCGGCATCACTTCCAGCGAATAGGTTCTACAAAGACGGTGCCCTTGTCGCTGGACAAGGTCAGCTGGCCTTCCTGGATGGTGGCCTGCAGCTGCATGCTGCGCTCGGCCAGGTCGGCTAGCGATTGCGACACCTCCGTCGGCAGGCGGAACACTTCGAGCTTTTCCTGGCGCGCGAGCTTGCCTTCCAGGCCCTTCCACCAGATCTCGGCCGCATGGTTGAAGCAGTAGACCAGCATATGGTCCGACTTGTTGCAGGCCTTGGTGATCGGCTTTTCTTCGGGCTGGCCCACTTCGATCCAGATGCGCTTGGCGCCGGTGAAATCGGTCAGGTGCACATCGGGGTTGTCCGGGTCGGACAGGCCGGCGCCAAAGCCCAGCGTGCCGTCGCCGTTGCACAGGTCCTGCAGCTGGTGCGCGTTCAGGGCCAGCGCCACCAGGCGCACCATCATGCGCTCGTCGGTTTCGCTGGGGTGGCGCGCCAGGGTCAGGTTGTGGTCGGCGTAGTAGTTGTGGTCGATATCGGCAATCGACAGATTGGCCTTGTAGATCGTGGATTTGATAGCCATGGGGCAGGGTCTGGTGACGAAGCCTGGGCTTCGGGGGTGAATCCGGCGCGCCCGGGCGGTCGCATTGCAGTCCGCCGGGCGGTGAGAGAAAAGGCAAGAGGCCAGCGTGTACCTGGCCTCTGGGGGCGCACGGGCTTAAACGCGCTGGGCCAGCTCGGTGGCCTTGCCGATGTAGCTGGCCGGGGTCATCGCCAGCAGGCGTTCCTTGTCGGCCTGCGGGATCTCCAGGCTGTTGATCAGCTGGTGCAGGTCTTCGGCGCGCACCGTCTTGCCACGGGTGACTTCCTTGAGCTTTTCGTAAGCGCCTTGCACGCCATAGCGGCGCATGACGGTCTGGATCGGCTCGGCCAGCACTTCCCAGGCATTGTCCAGGTCTTCGGCCAGGCGCTCTTCGTTCAGCTCCAGCTTGTTCAGGCCGGTCATCAGCGAGGTGTAGGCCAGCGCGGCATAACCGGTGGCCACGCCGATGTTGCGCAGCACGGTGGAGTCGGTCAGGTCACGCTGCCAGCGGCTGATCGGCAGCTTTTCCGACAGGTGGCGCAGCAGTGCATTGGCCAGGCCCAGGTTGCCTTCGGCGTTTTCGAAGTCGATGGGGTTGACCTTGTGCGGCATCGTGGACGAGCCAATCTCTCCGGCCTTCAGGCGCTGCTTGAAGTAGCCCACCGAGACATAGCCCCAGATGTCGCGCGACAGGTCGATCAGGATGGTGTTGGCGCGGGCAATGCCGTCAAACAGCTCGGCCATGTAGTCATGCGGCTCGATCTGGATCGAGTAGGGCTGGAAGGTCAGGCCCAGGCCCTGAGGTTCGTGCTTTTCCACGACGTTCTTGCTGAAGCTTTCCCAGTCGAAGTCGGGCCAAGCCGACAGGTGGGCGTTGTAGTTGCCCACCGCGCCGTTCATCTTGGCCAGCAGCTTGACGTTGGCAATGCGGTCCATCGCGCCTTGCAGGCGCACCACCACATTGGCCAGTTCCTTGCCCACGGTCGTGGGGCTTGCGGTCTGGCCGTGGGTGCGGCTGAGCATGGGCACCGCAGCGTACTGGTGCGCCATCTCGCGCAGCTTGAGCACCACGCGGTCCAGGCCAGGCAGGATCACCTGGTCGCGGCCGGCGCGGATCTGCAGCGCATGGCTGGTGTTGTTGATGTCTTCACTGGTGCAGGCAAAGTGCACAAACTCGGCCGCCTTGAGCAGCTCTGGGCGCGCCTCGAACTTGCTCTTGATCCAGTATTCCACCGCCTTGACATCGTGGTTGGTGGTCTTTTCGATGTCCTTGATCGCCTGCGCGTCGGCTTCGCTGAAGTTGTTCACCAGGCCGTGCAGGTAGCTGCGTGCACCTTCGGACAGCGGCGAGAACTCGGCAAAACCGGCATCGGACAGCGCGATGAACCAGGTGATCTCCACCTGTACGCGGCGATGCATGTAGCCGAATTCGCTCATGATCGGGCGCAGGGTGGAGAGTTTGGAGGCGTAGCGGCCATCCAGCGGAGAAAGGGCGGTAAGGGAAGACAGGCTCATGGGCCGCTATTGTAGAAGCGGGGCGTTTGCCGCATCTACAGTCTGGATTTGCCTATTTACAATCTGCGGGTGCGGATACCCGCAAGGCCCTCCTCGCCGTCTGCCGGCTGGAGGTCACCTGGTGACCGAACGGACACCACCAGCATGGGTTTTACTGCTATGAAATTGCTAGGAAGTCTGACCAGCCCATTCGTGCGCAAGGTGCGCGTGGTACTGGCCGAGAAAAAACTCGATTACCGTCTGGAGACGGTGGATGTCTGGGGCGACAGGGCGACGATTGCCCTGGTCAACCCACTGGGCAAGGTGCCTTGCCTGGTGCTCGACGATGGCTCGGCGCTGGTGGATTCGCGCGTGATCGTCGAGTACCTCGATACCCTGTCCCCCGTTGGCCGTCTGATTCCCAGCCTGGGCCGCGAGCGCGCTGAAGTGCGCAGCTGGGAGGCGATGGCCGATGGCGTGCTCGATGCCGCCGTGCTGGCCCGTATGGAATATGCCTTTTCGGGCCGCACCGAACTGCAGCGCAGCCCCGCCTGGGTGGAGCGCCAACTGGGCAAAGTCTGGGCCGGGCTGGACGCGATGAGCCTGGGCTTGGGCGAGAAGACCTATTTTGCCGGCAACGGCATACATATCAGCCTGGCCGACATTGCCGTCGGTTGCTGCCTGGCATGGTTGCGGTTCCGCTTCCCGGAGCTGGACTGGGCAGGCCGCTACCCCCAGTTGGCCCAGCTGCTCGATCGCCTGGAGGCCCGGCCCAGCTTTGCGGCGACCCAGCCCCAGGGCTGATCCACAGCGCTTCTCTGCGCAATGCTCTGCATGCCGGCTTGCCCGGACCGCGCCCGCCCGTTTGGCGGCGGTCCGGCAACCTATTGCTGAATATTCTCCGGGCCTGCAGATGGTGGCTGGCAGCGCGCAGCCAAAAAAAGGCCCAGCCGTTGAGGACTGGGCCTGGGTATAAAAAAAGTTGCGAAGCGTCCCGAAGTGAATGATAGAGAGGGAGGGAGGAGAAGCACTTCAGGTTTGCAGTCATGCCGTTAGGGCCTGAAAGACTTCGCAACATTAAAACCGGTATGAAAAACTATGCCTATCGCTTTCCCTCAGTACAGAGATGGATCGCCGGTTTAAGTTTCCAGCGCTGATGCTAAATGTATTGTAAACAAATAAATAATTTGTTTCTTTCTGTTATCATTTGTCGAATTAATCGCTGCCTGAGGTCTGATAGTGCATTGTTTTGGTGGCGCTTGCACGTAAGTGAATGCTAGCGAATGGCAGCGTCACAGTATAAACCCTTATGAAAACCCGAGTTCCATCAGCCTTTCTACAGGGTTTATGTGCTCTGCAACACCGCCTTCCACAGCGTTCTTACCGTCTGTTGTTCCTCCAGCAAGGCAGTCTCCGGCACCTGGGTGGGCGCCTCGTTCAAGCGGGCCAGATGCTGCACACGCCGCAGTGCGCGGTAGGCATTGGCCGCCGCCTCGCCCATACCGGCAGGCAGCAGGCCTGCGTTTTCGGCGCGGCGCAGCAGACTGATGTTCCCCAAGTTGGGCCGCAATTGGGGATTGCAAGCGGAATGCAGCAAAACCAGGTACTGCACGACAAATTCCACATCCATCATGCCGCCGACACTGTGCTTGACATCGAACAGGCCCGCCGGCACCTTGTGGGCGCTGCGCACGCGCTCACGCATCGTCGCGATTTCACTGCCCAGCGCCACCGCATCCCGGGGCGCGGTGATCACTGCCTCGCGCACCGCGTCAAAGCGCGCTGCCAGCTCTGCACTGCCCATCACAAAGCGGGCGCGGGTCATCGCCTGGTGCTCCCAGGTCCAGGCGGTGTTGCTGCCGCGCTGCTGCTGGTAGTTGGCGTAGGACTCAAAGCTGGTGACCAGCAAGCCGGAGTTGCCGTTGGGGCGCAGCGCGGTGTCGATCTCGAACAGATCGCCCTCGCCGGTCTTGACGGTGAGCCAGCTGATCAGCTTGCGCACGAAAGCCGAGTAGACCTCGGGTGCGCGTTCGTCATCGTCATCGAACACAAACACGATGTCCAGATCGCTGCCGTAGCCCAGCTCTTTGCCGCCAAGCTTGCCGTAGCCGATGATGCCGAACTGCGGCTCTTCGCGGTGGGCGCTCTTGAGCCGGCCCCAGCACCAGCGGGTCGTCACGCGCAGCACGGCGTCAGCCAGTGCCGAGAGGTCATCGGCCACCTGCTCGACGGTGATCTGCTGCTCGATGTCGCGCGCCAGGGTGCGGAAGGTCTCGGCATGGTGGGCGCGGCGCAGCAGGTTCAGCAGGTTTTCGTCGTCATCTTCGGCAGTCGATTGCAGCGCGGCGCGGCGCCGCTCCAGATCCGCTTCGAACTCCTGCGGATTGAAGCGCTCATGCATCAGCGCATCGCTGGCCAGCTCGTCGATCACGCCGGGATGCTGCAGCATGTAGCGGGCAGGCCATTTGGCGGCGCCCAGCATGTGCATCAGCTTCTCGTGCACGGCCGGGCGTTCCTGCAGCATCGCCAGATAGCTTTCGCGGCGCAGCAGTGATTCCATCCAGTCGGCCAGCCGCACTGCGGCGATCTCGCTCACCTGGCCCTGGCCCAACCACTGGGCGGTGCGCTGCAGCAGCAAGACCAGGCGGCCTCGGCCGGCATCGCTCAAGTAGCTGTAGCGGGGGTTGCGCTGCCACTGCAGCACGCGATCGCGCACCGCCTCGGGCAGCCTGGGCAGCACCGTTTCCAGCTCCGGGGCGCTGGCCGCTGCGCCCTTGGCGCCGCCGCACTGGCCGCTCTTGCAGGCCTCGTTGCCGCCCAGCAGCTTGTCAAACTCCTGGGCGACCAGCTCGCGGTGGGCATCGAGCTGGTGCAGAAAGCGGCACTCGTCGTCATAGCCCAGGGTCTGCGCCATCCACCGCAGGTCGTCATCGCGGGTCGGCAGCACATGGGTCTGCTGGTCGTCCAGGTACTGGATGCGGTGCTCCACCTTGCGCAGGAAAACATAGGCATCGGCCAGCGCCTGCGCTGTCTCGGGTGCCATCAGGCTGGCGCGCTCGAGCCGCTGCAATGCCTCCAGGGTGGCACGGCAGCGCAGCTCGGGGAACTGGCCGCCCCGCACCACCTGCAGCAGTTGCACGATGAATTCGATCTCGCGGATGCCGCCACGCGAGAGCTTGACGTCGTTGGCGCGCTCGGGATGGCCCGCGCTGCGCTTGGCCGCATGCTCGCGGATCTGGCGGTGCAGGCTGCGTAGCGAGTCGAACACGGCGTAATCCAGGTAGCGACGAAACACAAAGGGCAGCACCGCGCCGCGCAGCGCCTGCACATTGGGGGTGCGGATATCGGCCAGCGGTGCCACGATGCGGCTCTTGAGCCAGGCAAAGCGCTCCCATTCGCGGCCATGGGTCTGCAGGTAGTCCTCCAGCGCTGCCACCGAGATGGCGGCCGGGCCCGAGTTGCCATTGGGCCGCAGCATCAGATCGACGCGGAACACGAACCCGTGTTCGGTGGTCTCTCCAATCAGCTGGTAGATCAGCTTGACCGCACGGATGAAGTACTCATGGTTGCTGATCTTGCCCCGGCCATCGGGCTGGCCCTGGGTCTCGCCTTCTTGCTCATAGATATAGATCAGGTCGATGTCGCTGGACACATTGAGCTCGCGCGCGCCCAGTTTGCCCATGCCGATCACCCACAGTTGCACCGGGTTGCCCTCGGCGTCGCGCGGTGCGCCATGGCGGCCGTCAAGCTCTGCGCGTGCTGCGGTGCAGGCGGCGTCCAGTGCCAGCTCGGCCAGCTCGGTCACCCCTTGCGTGATGGTCTGCAGATCAGCCTGCGCGTCGCAGTCAAGATGCACCAGCCGCTCCATGACCAGCTGCCGAAGAATGCGCAGCGCAGCGCCCAGCGCATACCCCTGGGCCTGCAGCGCCGCCAAGGTGGGGGCCATCGTTGCATGGCTGGGGGCACCACTGGGCAGCAGATCCAGCAAACCCTCGTAGCGGCGGTGCAGGCGCTGGATGAAGCGCGAATGCTCAGACAGAGGCAGGCTGGCCTGCGGGGGCGTGATATCCGTGTGTGCCATAGCGCTTTATCGACAATGTCCTGCGGCAGAACTGTTCAAATGCTCACATATGCGACGCGAGCGAGGGACTTGCCGCGGGTCATAATTTCGCTTTCCCCTAACTGATTGGACTCGATTGACTGTGCGCGCGCCCCGATTGCTCAAGCTCGCTGCCAAGCTGGTGCAATGGTCTGTGGGCTTATTGCTGGGCTTGGCGCTGCTGCTGGCTCTGGCCGTGGCGGCGCTGCATTGGTGGATTGTGCCCCGTATCAATGACTTTCGCCCGCAAGTGGAATCTCGGCTGTCGCAGGCGCTCGGCGTGCCGGTGCGCATTGACCGTCTGCAGGCCGAAGGCCATAACAGCCTGGTGCCGGCGATCGCGGTCAAAGGGCTGCGCATCGAGCAGCCCGATGGATCCACAGGGTTTACCCTGGATACGATCAAGGTGGCCTTGTCGGTGCCGTCGCTGCTGCGGCTGCGGACCGAGCAGATCGTCATCGACGCGCCGCAGCTGACGGTGCAACGCGCTGCCGATGGCAGTGTGCGCGTGGCCGGCGTGCTGGTCGATACCTCACAGGACAGCAACAGCGGCAGTGCTGGCGACTGGTTGTTCCGCCAGCGCGAGGTGCTGCTGCAAGGCGGCAGCATCGTCTGGGATGACCAGCTGCGCGGCCTGCCCCCCGTCACTTTCAGCGATGTGCATCTGCTGCTGCGCAACCCGGGCCTGCGCCACGAATGGCAATTGCGCGTGCGCCCTCCCGAAGACTGGGGGGATACGCTGGAGCTGCGCGGCCGCATGCACCAGCCGCTGTGGGCGCTGCACGACGGCAACTGGAAGCACTGGAGCGGTCAGGTCTATCTCGAAGCGCTCCAGCTCAATGCTGCGGCGATGGCGCCCTATCTGCCGCCTGCGGTGGGTCTGCAGCAGGGCCAGGGCTCGGCAAGGCTGTGGCTGGATGTGACGCGTGGCAAGCTTGCGAACGGCACCGCCGATGTCGCCTTGCGCGATGTGGGCGTGCGCCGCCCAGCCGCCGCTGCCGGTGATGACAAAGCGGCGCAGGGCTCGGTGCTGCTGCTGCGCTCGGTGCAGGGCCGCATCGGCGGCGCTGCCGATGACAGCGGCTTTCGCTTGCTGACGGAGAACCTGGCGGTTGAATCGGCCAACGGCGAGCAATGGCCCGGCGGCAGCGCCCGCATCAACCACGTCTATGCGCAGGGCAAGCAGCCCAGCGAGACCGAGGCCAGTGCCCAGTCGCTCGATATCGCCTCCCTGGCCCAGCTGGCGCGGCTGCTGCCCATCCCCGACAACGCACGCCAGTGGCTGCAGAGCAACCGGCCGGTCGGTCTGATCCGCAGTGCATCGGCCCACTGGCGCGGTGATATCGACCGCTGGCAGGACTGGCAGGTCAAGGCCGATGTGGGCCAGCTGGCCTTTGGCATGCCGGTTGCGGCACCCAAGGCCAATGCAGCGCGTGACAGCCATGGCGGCCTGGTGCTCGCCGCCGGGCAGCCGCACGCCGGCCTGCGCGGGCTGGATCTGGCCATCGAGGCGCGCGCTGGCGGGGGGCAGGCCAATCTGCGCTTTGCCGATGGCGCGCTCTACCTGCCTTCGGTCTTTGAAGAGCCGTTGCTGCCAATCACCTCGGCCAACACCGAGCTGCAGTGGACGGTGCAGGGCGATCGCATCCAGATGCAGTCCGAACGGCTGGAATTCGCCAATCCGCATGCGGCGGGCCATGCGCGCTGGAGCTGGCACACGGCAGACCCGCAGAAGTCCGGCTCGCAATCGCGCTTTCCCGGCATTCTGGAACTCAAGGGCGTGCTTGACCGGGCCGATGGCACGCAGGTGCACCGTTATCTGCCACTGCATATTCCGCCCGATGCGCGCCACTATGTGCGCGATGCCGTGCTGGCCGGCCAGGCCAGCAATGTGCAGTTCGAGATCCAGGGCGACCTCTGGGAAGTGCCTTTTCCCGATTCGCGCCATGGCCTGTTCCGTATCGTCGCGCCGGTGCGCGATGTGCGCTATGCCTATGTGCCCAACTCGCACCTGCACCCGGGCGACAAGCCCTGGCCCGAACTCCATCGCCTCTCGGGCGAGCTGGTGTTTGAAGGCAACGGCATGCAGGTCAACAAGGCCAAGGGCATTCTGGACGGCAACGCGCGCATCGTCGTCGACCAGACCAGCGCGCAGATTCCCAATTTCCACGAGACCCGCGTGCTGGTCAATGCGCAGGCCCGTGGGCCGCTGGCGGACATGCTCTCGACCGTGCGCGGCAGTGCCATTGATGCGCTCACCCAGCATGCGCTGGCGCAGACCCAGGCTGATGGCGATACCCAGTTGCAGCTCAAGCTGGACCTGCCGGTGCATGAGATGGCCCAGTCCAAGGTCGAGGGCAAGGTACTGCTGCCGGGCAACCGCATCCAGTTCCATGATGACTCACCGGTGGTGGAGAAGGTCACCGGCGCGGTACAGTTTTCCGAGCACGGCTTTGCGCTGCAGGATCTGCAGGGCCAGGCCTTTGGGGGGCCGGTGAAGTTCTCCGGCGGCATGGATGTCAGTGGCATGCCCGCAGGTGCGGACCATGGCCCCCGGCTCAAGGTGCGGGCCCAGGGCGTCGCTACGGCGGACGGTCTGCTGCGCGCCAGGGAGCTGGGGCCGGTGGTGCAGCTGGCGCAGTGGGCCCAGGGCCAGGCCGCCTACCAGCTGGACATCGGCATGGCCCAGGGCGTGCCGCTGGTGGAGGTGCGCAGCGATCTGGCCGGCATGGCGCTGGCGCTGCCGCCACCGCTGAAAAAAGCCGCCGACGAGGTCTGGCCGACCCAGTTTGCCAGCACCGTGCCCGATGCCCCGCGCGCTGCGCTGGTGCGCCAGAACATGCAGCTGGATGTGGGTGGCCGCCTGCAGCTGCGCTATGTGCGGGATATCAGTGCCGATGACAACATCCCTGACAAGGTCGTCAGCGGTGTGCTGCGCCTGGGCGCCGGTGCGCTGACCTTGCCCGCCAAGGGGGTGATTGCGGAAGTGCAACTGCCCCAGGTCGATGTGCAGGAATGGCAGGCGCTGGCCCAGCGCATCAAGGCCATGGCGCCGCCTGCGCGGGCCCCCGCTGCCGAGGGCGCTGCGGCCTCGCCGCCCGCCAGCGACGCGTACCAGGCTTTCCTGCCAGACCATTGGGATATTCGCCTGGGCACCGTGCAGGTGCGCGGGATCGACATCCATAACCTGCACCTGAGCGGCTCGCGCACGGGGCAGCGCTGGCGCAGCCAGGTCAGCTCCAGCCTGCTCGATGGCCAGCTGGAATACGAGCAAGAGGCCAAAGGCCCGGGCACCATCCGTGCGCGCCTGAGCCAGCTGCGCGTGGGCCAGGACGGCGCCGACAGCAAGCCCGGTGCCAGCCACGACGACGCGCCCGAGCAGGAGCCGGGGCAGTTGCCGGCGCTGGATGTCGTGGTCGAGGACTTGCGCTGGCGCCAGCATTCGGTGGGGCGGCTGGAGGTGCAGGCGGTCAACCAGCGCCAGTCCGACAGCTCCTGGTGGCAGCTGAAAAACATGGTGCTCTCGAACGATGCCGCCAGCCTGCAGGCCAGCGGTGATTGGGGCGCCAAGCGCAGCAGCGCCGGCGGGCGCCGCACCGAGCTGGAAATGCGGCTGGACCTGAAGGACACCGGCGCGCTGCTGGCCCGCCTGGGCATGGCTGGCGTGGTGCGCCAGGGCAAGGGCGCGGTACAGGGCCGCATCGGCTGGACAGGCAGCCCGGTGAGCCCCGACTACAACAGCATGGATGGCAAGCTGCATGTCGATGTGGGCCAGGGCCAGTTCCTCAAGGTGGAGCCTGGTGCCGCCAAGCTGCTGGGCGTGCTCAATCTGCAGGCCTTGCCGCGCCGCCTGACCTTGGATTTCAAGGATGTGTTCAGTGCCGGTTTCGGCTTTGACTTTGTGCGCGGCGATGTGCTGGTGAGCGACGGCGTGGCCTCGACCACCAACTTGCAGATGAAGGGCGTCACCGCCGCCGTGCTGCTCGAAGGCCGTGCCAATCTGCGCGACGAGACGCAGGACCTGCATGTGGTCGTCATTCCCGAGTTGAACACCACGACGATGGCGCTGGTGACCACGGCCATCAATCCGGTCATCGGCATCGGCACCTTTTTGGCACAGGCGCTGTTCAAGGGGCCGCTGACGCAGGCAGTGACCCAGGAGTTCGAGGTCAGTGGCTCCTGGTCGGAGCCCGAGGTCAAGCGCCTCAACCGCCGCCAGGAAGCCGACCCCAACGCCATCGGCACGCCGCATTGAACGCCCGGCCCCTGCTGCGCTGAGTCACCTTCGATATCCGCAAGTGCCGCCCCAGGTCGGAGCTTACGGATAATAGCTGCCAGTTTCTCTTGCAGGATGCATCGATGAAAGTAGCCGCACTCCAAATGGTGACCAGCACGCGCTGGGAGCACAACCGCGCACAGGCCTGGCAGTTGCTGCAGCAGGCCGCCGCCGCCGGCGCGGAGCTGGCGGTGCTGCCCGAGTACTTCTGTCTGATGGGCCAGCGCGATACCGACAAGCTGGCACTGGCCGAGGCTTTTGGCGAAGGCCCGATGCAGCAGTTTCTGGCCGACAGCGCCCGCAGCCTGGGCCTGTGGATCGTCGGCGGCACCCTGCCATTGCAGGGGCCCGATGCCGACCATGTCTACAACAGCAGCTGCGTCTACAACCCGCAGGGGGACTGTGTGCTGCGCTACGACAAGATGCACTTGTTTTGCTATGCCAACGAGCGCGAGTCCTATGACGAGCACCGGGTCATCGCGCCGGGCAGCACGCCGGTGCAGTTTGACCTGCCCAGCCGCGATGGCCAGCGCTGGTGCATTGGTTTGAGCATCTGCTACGACCTGCGCTTTCCCGAGCTGTACCGCCTGCATGCGCAGGCCGGCGCGCAGCTGATGCTGGTGCCCAGCGCCTTTACCTATACCACCGGCCAAGCCCACTGGGAGCTGCTGCTGCGCGCGCGGGCCGTGGAAAACCTGGCCTATGTGCTGGCAGCAGCCCAAGGCGGCCAGCATGAGAACGGCCGCCGCACCTGGGGCCACAGCATGGCCATCAACCCTTGGGGTGAGGTGATGGCGCTGCAGGCCAGCGAGCCTGGCGTGGTGCTGGCCGAACTGGATTGGGCGCAGCTGCAGCGCTGGCGCCAGCAACTGCCGGCCTTGCAGCACCGCGTATGCTGATGGCGCATTGGGCGCAGGCACTGGCGCAGCGCTGGCACCAGAGCTGGCGCCGCTGGTCATTGTGGTCGGCGCTGGTGCTGCTGGTGGCAGGCACCCTGGTCACCCAGGTCTGGCTGGCGGGGCGCTATGAGATCTCCGAAGTGCAGCAGCGCCTGGACCGGGAGGCCCAGGATGCCGTCAGCGACATCCGCAGCCTGTTCAACGACAACGTCAACCGCCTGCGCAGCATGCCACGCTATGACAGCGATGTGATGGCCTGGCAGTCGGCGGCCGCGACCATCCTGCGCAACCAGCGCGATCTCGCCCATATCGAGTGGCGCAACCCGCAGTTGCAGATCGAGGCCAGTGAGGAGTCGCCTTATCTGAGCCTGCAATGGTCGGCGATTGACCGCACCGGCATGAACACCGAAAGCCATACCGCCTGCCTGCGCGCCCGCAATACGGGCGCCGCCTCGTATGCGGGCAGCTATTTCCTGTCGCAGGGCAATGGCACCGGGCTGGAGCTGCTCGAGCTGTGCGTGCCGGTGATCACCGGCGACCAGCTGCACGGCTTTGCCGTGGCCACCTACATCCTGCAGAACGTGCTGTCGGACCTGGTCAACGAGAGCCTGCGCCGCAACCATGAGCTGTCCTTCACCGAGACCGATGGCACGCGCCTGGCGATCGTCAGCACCCCGCGGCGCGGCACGCGGGTGTTCACCTCCAACCAGCTGCTCGATCTGCCCGGCGTGGCGCTGATGCTGCGGGTGGACAGCTGGCATGCGGCGCCGAACGTCTTCCCGAACGTGCTCACCGCGCTGGTCACCGGCATGTCGATCGCGCTGATCACCGTGCTGGTGGTGCTGGTGCGGGACAACCGCCGCCGCTTGAAGGCTGAGCGCGACCTGGGCGACGCACTGGCCTTTCGCAAGGCGATGGAGGACTCGCTGGTAACGGGGCTGCGCGCGCGCGATCTGCATGGCAAGGTCACCTATGTGAACCCGGCGTTTTGCGAGATGGTGGGGTTCTCGGCCGAGGAGATTCTGGACCCGAGCAAGGCCACGCCTTATTGGCCGCCCGAGATGGCGCCTGAATACGCGCGCCGCCAGCAGATCCGCCTGTCGGGCCATCTGCCACCGCCGCGCGAGGGCTATGAGTCCACCTTCATGCACAAGGATGGCCGGCGCTTTCCGGTGCTGATTTTCGAGGCACCGCTGATCAATGCCGCCGGTCTGCATACCGGCTGGATGAGCGCCTTTGTCGACATGAGCGAGCAGCGCCGGGTGGAGGAACTCTCGCGTGCCTCGCAAGAGCGCCTGCAGGCCACCGCGCGCCTGGCGACGGTGGGCGAGATGGCCTCGCTGCTGAGCCACGAGCTCAACCAGCCACTGGCCGCCATCTCCAGCTATGCGACGGGCATCATGAACCTGCTGCCCGAGGGCGCTTCGCCCGATGAGGTGCAGGAGCACCTGCCCGATGTGCGCATGGCCGTGCAGCGTATGGCCTTCCAGGCCGAGCGCGCGGGCAAGGTCATCAAGAGCGTGCACGGCTTCGTGCGCCGGCGCGACCAGTCGCGCGAGTTCGTGCAGGCCTCCGAGCTGATGGATGCAGTATTGCCCTTGGTGCGGCTGCAGGCGCGTAAACTCTATGTCGATGTGGCCACCGAGCTGGCGCCCGGCTTGCCGGCCGTCTTCTGTGACCGGACCATGGTCGAGCAGGTGCTGCTCAACCTCAGCCGCAACGGCATGCAGGCCATGGACTATGGCGGCACGCACCCGCGGGTGCTGCAGATGCTGGTACGGCTGGCGCCCAGCGACGATGGCCGGGCCTGGGTGGAGTTTGTCGTGGCCGATGTGGGCGAGGGCATCACCGAGGAGGTGGCCGCGCGTCTGTATACGCCGTTCTTCACCACCAAGGACGAGGGCATGGGGCTGGGCCTGAGCCTGTGCCGCACCGTCGTGGAGCAGCATGGCAGCCATTTGCGCTATCTGCCCAACCAGCCCCGTGGGACCATCTTCAGTTTTACCCTGCCGACCTGGCGCAACGATTGAAAGTTCAGAGATGCAGCCGCTAGTGAATGCGACCGTGTATATCGTCGATGATGATGCCGAGGTGCGCGATGCGCTGGCCTGGATGCTGCGCTCGCGCCGCTTGCTGAGCGAGAGCTTTGCGTCGGCCGAGGCCTTTGAAGCCATGCTGCGCAGCCGCCCGCCACAGGTGGACCCGGCCTGCGCTCTGTTGGATGTGCGCATGCCCGGCATGAGCGGGCTGGCGCTGTTTGATCGCCTGGTCGAGATGGATGTGATTGCCGCCTTGCCGGTGATCTTCCTGACCGGCCATGCGGATGTGCCGACAGCCGTGGCCACCGTCAAGCGCGGAGCCTTTGATTTCTGCGAAAAGCCGTTCTCCGACAATGTGCTGGTCGACCGCATCGAGCATGCGCTGCAGGCATCGAGCGCTTACCTGGAAACCTTGCGCTCGCAGCAAGGCGTGCGCGAGCGCGTGGCCGAGCTGACGGACCGCGAGCAGGCGGTCATGCGGCTGGTGATCGATGGCCTGCCCAACAAGCTGATTGCCGATGAATTGACCATCAGCGTGCGCACGGTCGAGGTGCACCGCGCCCGGGTGTTTGACAAGATGCAGGTCAAATCAGCGGTGGAGCTGGCCAACCTGCTGCGCGACCTGGCCTGAGACGGCCGCCAGCGCAAGGCCCGCAAAAAAGGGCGCCAGTCCCACTGGCGCCCTTTGTGCGTTCCGCACAGCCTGGTGTTAGCGGCCTTGCTGCACCTCACCCACATAGATCTCGACGCGGCGGTTGTGCGCGCGGCCGGCCGGCGTGTCATTGCTGGCCACGGGCTGGCGCGAGCCCATGCCCTGTACCTGGATACGCGCGCCGTTCACGCCGCGCTGCGTCAGGTAGTTGCGTGCGCTCTCGGCACGGGCCAGCGACAGCGGGTCGTTGATGCCGTCGTTGCCGGTGCTGTCGGTGTGGCCGATGATGCGCACCTGGGCGTTGGGGTTGTTGCGCAGGCCTTCGGCAAAGCGGTCCAGGATGGGGGCGAAGTTGCCCTGGATGTCCGAGCGGTTGGTCTGGAACGAGATGTCGCTGGGGATGTCGAGCTTGAGCTGGTTGTCCGGCGTCTGGGTCACCACCACACCGGTACCCTGGGTGGCCTGCTCCATCTCCTGCTTTTGCTTTTGCATGTGCTGCGACCAGATGTAGGTGCCCAGCGCGCCGATGCCCGCGCCGATGACGGCGCCCGAGCCTGCATGGCCGCCAGCAATCGCACCGACGGCAGCGCCGCCCAGGGCGCCCACGCCGGCGCCGGTGGCCGTCTGGCGTTGCGTGTCGGACATGTTGGCGCAGCCGCTCAGAATGGCCAGGCTGGCAACGGCAGAGACTAGAATTTGTTTACGCATGCTTGAACTCCTCTGATGCAAGGGCATCCCCGGAAATGGGGACGGCCGTGGATGCAAATTGTGGGCAGTAGAACTGCCAAATGCCAGAGACAAAGTTCAAAAATGGTAAAAATGACGGCAATGAGCGGCCATGTCCTACGATTTGCGCAAGCTAGTCGCGAGGAGGCTGCTCATCTTTGCTTACGATTTCCCCTTTTTTGCGACCGGCAAACATCGTCCACCAGACGATCGCCACCAGTATGACCAACGCCAATAGCGCTTCCAGCAATATCAGTCCCATCGGTACCCGCTCCTTACGTACGCTGTCGATGGCTGCGATTGTAGGAATTCTGGCCGCCTGCTCCAGCCAAGTCCCTTTGGACCAGCCGTCTTCGCCGACCACCCGCCCGCCGGTATCGGGCAGCATCGAGGTGCTGCCACCCGATGCGAATGAGCCGCTGCCCCCGGCGATCCAGCAGGCCAAGAGCCGCTGGGTGCCGGTGCACTGGTCGTCGGTGCCCGGTCTGGAGCAGGACAACCTGGCCGATGCCTGGAATGCCTGGATCAAGAGCTGCAGCCGCCCGCCCGCGCCGTTTGCGCAGTTCTGCTCCGAGGTGCGCCGCATGAGCCTGGCGTCGACCGAGGAGCAGCGCGCCTGGATGGTGTCGCGCTTTCAGCCCTACCGCGTCGAATCGCTCGACGGCAACCCCGACGGGATGCTGACCAGCTATTTCGAGCCGATGCTCGATGGCACGCGCCAGCCAGGCAACGGCTATTCGATCCCGCTGTACCGGTCGCCGGCCACGCTGGGCTCGCGCAAACCCTGGTTCAGCCGCCAGCAGATCGAGACCCTGCCGCAGGTGCAGGCCGAGCTGCAGGACAAGGTGATTGCCTGGGTCAACGACCCGGTCGATGCGATGGTGCTGCACATCCAGGGCTCGGGGCGGGTGCGCATCCAGGAAGCCGATGGCTCGGTGCGCCTGATCCGCGTGGCCTATGCTGCCACCAATGACCACCCCTACAAGAGCATCGGCAAGTGGCTGCTGGACCAGGGCCTGGTGCGCGATGCCACCTGGCCGGGCATCAAGGCCTGGATTGCCGCCAACCCGACCCGTGTCAATGAGCTGCTCTGGAGCAACCCGCGCTATGTGTTCTTCAGGGAAGAGCCACTGTCGCCGCTGGATGCCGAGTTTGGCCCCAATGGCGCCCAGGGTGTGCCGCTGACCCCGGGCCGATCGATTGCGGTGGACCGGGGCAGCATTCCCTACGGCACGCCTGTCTGGCTGTCGTCCACCGGGCCCACGGTGCAGCTCAACCGCCTGGTGATGGCGCAGGACACGGGCAGCGCCATCCTGGGTGCCGTGCGCGCCGACTACTTTGCCGGCTGGGGCCATGAGGCGGGCGATTTTGCCGGCCGGGTCAAGCAGCCGCTGCGGCTGTGGGTGCTGTGGCCCAGGGGCGTGGCCAAGCGCTGATCTCCGCAGATGGTGCCACCCAGGCCAGCCCCAGGCTGGCCTTTTGCATGGTGGCGGCTCGGATAGGAAAGGGGATCAGCGCGAAGGCGTGCCCTTGGGGTTGGCCGTCATCGGCAGCGGCAGTGCGCTGCTGGATTTGACCTCGCCCAGCGAGAAGGTGGTGTGCACGTCTTTCACGTTGGGCAGGTGCAGCAGCACGTTGCGGATAAAGCTGGAGAAGCTCTCCAGGTCCTTGGCCACCACCTGCAGCTCAAAAGTGCCCGCACCGCTGATGTAGTGGCAGGACGTGACCTCGGGCAGAAGGCGGATCGATTCCTCCATGCGCAAGGTGATGTCGGCCGTGTTCTGCGCGGCATCGACGCGCACAAAGGCCAGCACACCCAGGCCGAGCTTGTGGCGGTCCAGGGTTGCGTGGTAGCCGGTGATGTAGCCGGCCTCTTCGAGCGCACGCACCCGGCGCCAGCAGGGCGCGGCCGACAGGCCCACACGCTGGGCCAGTTCGGCATTCGTCAAACGGGCGTTTTTTTGCAGCTCGTAGAGGATGGCCCAGTCGAATTTGTCAATTTGGTTCATTTATTGCCATTATTGAGCAAGATTCTTTCAAATACTAGGTAAACCCCGGCAAGGAAAAGAATACTTTATTCTCGCTGCCCGTCATACACTGCAGCGATGAAGGCTGGGGTGTTTTGCCCCGCCTGCTGGACTTGGTTCCAGCTTCTTATAACGCCCCACAATCCCGGACCTGCCACAAGCGGCCACCGGGGGCTCTCCCCAGGAGACAAGACGATGAATGCCTCACTCCCCGAGTCCGTCCGCAAAGCGCTGGAAACCGTCACGCTTGAGGATAAGTACGCACTGGCCCATGGCCGTGCCTTCATGAGCGGGGTGCAAGCCCTTGTTCGCCTGCCGATGCTGCAGCGCCAGCGCGATGCATTGGAAGGTCTCAACACCGCAGGCTTCATCAGCGGCTACCGTGGATCGCCTCTGGGCGGCTACGACCAGGCGCTCTGGGCGGCCAAGAAGCACCTCAAGGACAACAACATCGAGTTCCAGCCCGGCGTCAACGAAGAGCTGGGCGCCACCGCCGTCTGGGGCACGCAGCAGCTCGACCTGTATCCGCAGAGCAAGAAGTTCGACGGTGTCTTCGGCATCTGGTACGGCAAGGGCCCGGGCGTGGACCGCAGCGTGGACGTGTTCAAGCATGCCAACATGGCCGGCACGGCCAAGCACGGCGGCGTGATTGCGCTGGCCGGCGATGACCACATCAGCAAGTCCTCGACGGCGGCGCACCAGAGTGACCACATCTTCAAGGCCGTGGGCTCGCCGGTGTTCTTCCCCTCCAGCGTCCAGGACATCCTGGACATGGGCCTGCATGCCTTTGCGCTGAGCCGTTTCTCCGGCGTCTGGTCGGGCATGAAGACGATCCAGGAGATCGTGGAGTCGTCGGCCAGCGTCTCGGTGGACCCGGACCGGGTCAACATCATCACCCCCGATGACTTTGTGATGCCGCCCGGCGGCCTGCACATCCGCTGGCCCGATGCGCCGCTGGAGCAGGAAGCGCGTCTGATGGACTACAAGTGGTATGCGGCGCTGGCCTATATCCGTGCCAACAAGCTCAACTACAACGTCATCTCCACGCCGAATGACCGCTTTGGCATCATCGCCAGCGGCAAGGCCTTCAATGACACGCGCCAGGCATTGATCGACCTGGGCCTGGACGATGACACCTGCCGCCAGCTGGGCATCCGGCTGCACAAGGTCAACGTCGTCTGGCCGCTGGAGGCCTCCATCACCCGCGACTTTGCGATGGGTCTGCAGGAGATTCTGGTGGTCGAGGAAAAGCGCCAGATGATCGAGTACCAGCTCAAGGAAGAGCTGTACAACTGGCGCTCCGATGTGCGCCCCCATGTGCTGGGTAAGTTCGACGAGATCGAGGGCGACCACTCGGGCGGCGAGTGGTCGGTGCCCAACCCCAGCAACCACTGGTTGCTGCGCCCCAAGGCCGACCTGACCCCGGCGCTGATTGCGCAGGCGCTGGCCAAGCGCCTGAAGAAGCTCGGCGTGCCCGACGACATCGTGCGCCGCATGGATGCGCGCCTGCAGGTGATTGCCGCGCGTGAACAGGGTCTGAAGGACAGCAAGCAGGAGTCGGTGGACCGCCTGCCCTGGTTCTGCAGCGGCTGCCCGCACAACACCAGCACCCGCGTGCCTGAAGGCAGCCGCGCGGTGGCCGGCATCGGCTGCCACTACATGGTCAACTGGATGCCCGACCGCAACACCAGCACCTTCACGCAGATGGGCGGCGAAGGCGTGACCTGGGTCGGCCAGGCGCCGTTCACCACCGACCAGCATATTTTCTCGAACCTGGGCGATGGCACCTACTTCCACAGCGGTCTGCTGGCCATCCGCCAGAGCATTGCCTCGGGCGTGAATATCACCTACAAGGTGCTGTACAACGACGCGGTGGCGATGACCGGTGGCCAGCGCGTGGGCGAGCGCCCCGAGGGCCACTCGGTGCTGCAGATCATGACCAGCCTGTTGTCCGAAGGGGTCAAGAAGCTGGTCATCGTCAGCGACGAGCCGGAAAAGTATGACGGCGTGCAGCTGGGCGCCGGTGTGACCGTGCACCACCGCGACGAGCTCGACCGCATCCAGCGCGAATTCCGTGAGCTCAAGGGCACGACGGCCATCATCTACGACCAGACCTGCGCGACCGAAAAGCGCCGCCGCCGCAAACGCGGCACGCTGGCCACGCCGGCCAAGACCGTCATCATCAACGAAGCGGTCTGCGAAGGCTGCGGCGACTGCTCGGTGCAATCCAACTGCCTGTCGGTCGAGCCGGTCGAGACCGATTTTGGCCGCAAGCGCAAGATCAACCAAAGCACCTGTAACAAGGACTTCTCCTGCGTCAAGGGCTTCTGCCCGAGCTTTGTCACCATCGAAGGCGGCCAGCTCAAAAAGGCCAAGAAGGAGAAAAAGGGCGATATGGCCAAGCTGCCTGCCTTGCCCGATCCCGTCTTGCCCGTGGCCACCCAGGCCTGGGGCATTGTGGTGGCGGGTGTGGGCGGCACGGGTGTGATCACCATTGGCTCGCTACTGGGCATGGCCGCCCACCTGGAGGGCAAGGGCGTGGTCACGCAGGATGCGGCCGGTCTGGCGCAAAAGGGCGGCTCGACCTGGAGCCATATCCAGATCGCCAACTCGCCCGACGCGATCTACACCACCAAGGTGGACACCGCCAAGGCCGACCTGGTCATCGGCTGCGACCCCATCGTCGCGGCCAACAAGACCACGTTGGCTGCCATGCAGCAGGGCCGTACCTTTGTGGCGCTCAACACCCATGGCGCGCCCACGGCGGCCTTTGTGCACAACCCGAACTGGCAGTTCCCCGAGGCGGGCTGCGAATCGGCGATCCTGGCGGCCGTGGGCCAGGAGGGCGTGGGCATGTTCGATGCCGAGCACATTGCGACCCAGGCGCTGGGCGACAGCATCTACACCAACCCGCTGATCCTGGGCTATGCCTGGCAACAGGGCCGGGTGCCGCTGTCCCATGCCGCGCTGATGCGGGCGATGGAGCTGAACGGCGTGCAGGTGGACAACAACAAGGCTGCGTTTGAATGGGGCCGCCAGTGCGCCGCCAACCTGCCCCAGGTGCAGGCCATGTTTGCCGCCCAGCAGGTGATCCAGCTGGTCAAAAAGCCCTCGTTGCAGGAGCTGGTGGCCAAGCGCGTGGCTTTCCTGACCGATTACCAGGACAGCGCCTATGCCGCCGACTACGAAGCCTTCGTGAACAAGGTACATGCGGCCGAAGCCAGGCTGGGCAGCAGCACCCGCCTGTCGCAAGCGGTGGCGCGCTACCTGTTCAAGCTGATGGCCTACAAGGACGAGTACGAGGTGGCGCGCCTGCACACCACGGCCGAGTTCAGCGAGAAGATTGCCAACATGTTCGAGGGCGACTACAAGATCGTGCACCACCTGGCACCGCCCACCACGGCCAAGCGCAATGACAAGGGCGAGCTGGTCAAGAAGGCCTATGGCGGCTGGATGCGCAAGGCCTTTGGTGTGCTGGCGGGGCTCAAGGGCCTGCGCGGCGGCGCACTCGATGTCTTTGGCCGCACCGAAGAGCGCCGCACCGAGCGCGCACTGATCCAGGAGTACCGGGCATGCATCGAGGAGCTGCTGCAGCGCCTGAGCGCCGAGCGCCTGGCGCTGGCCGTGGAAATCGCCAGCATTCCCGAAGACATCCGCGGCTACGGCCATGTCAAGGAACGCCACCTGGCCGCCGCCCGCAGCAAATGGCAGCAGCTGATGGCACGCTGGCGTGCGCCTGCCGATGACGCAGCGGCAGCCGCGGCTGCTGCCAAGCCCGAACCGGCACAGGTATGAAGCCCGGTTGACGGGTGAAAGCGAGTGGATCGAGCCGCCTGCGCGCCAAGCCAGGCGGCTTTTTTGTCAGCGGCTGCAGCAAACGGGCGTGACAAATTTGTCACAGCGCGTGGGGCAGGGCGGTGCTCGCGGCGACTTTGGCGTGCAAATACCACTTAAGCGGCAGTATCTGCCATAGTGGCTTCTACCAATGCGCTGGCATGAAAGCTGCTTAATTCCATGAAAACAACCGGAAAAACCAGAGGCATCCAAGGTATTGCCTGGGTGTTCGCAGAGGGGCACGCATACAATGCTTCTCTTTGGGTCTTGGTTTTGGTCATCCAGGCAAGGCCTGCATCCACGTTGGGAGCTTCATTTGTTTATCTCTTCTGCTTTTGCCCAGACCGCACCGGCTGCTGCTGCCTCCGGCGGCATGACCTCCACCCTCACCAGCATGCTGCCCTTGGTGCTGATGTTTGTGGTGCTGTATTTCCTGATGATCCGTCCTCAGATGAAGCGCCAAAAGGAAGCCCGTGCCATGATCGATGCGCTGGTCAAGGGCGACGAAGTGGCCACCAATGGGGGCCTCGTGGGCCGCGTGGTGGGCCTGGACGAACAGTTCCTGCAAGTAGAGTTGGCCCAGGGCGTGGTCGTGCAACTGCAGCGTGGTGCTGTGGTGCAGGTGCTGCCCAAGGGTACGCTGAAGTAATCCATCGTTGAAACAGCAATTGGCGCAGCATGGCTGCGCCTTCTATTTTGCGTAAGGTAAGAGCGCGATCATGAACCGTTATCCGGTCTGGAAGTACGCGATCATTGTGATCGCGCTTCTGGTAGGGGTTGTTTACACCCTGCCCAACTTTTTTGGTGAGGCGCCTGCTGTCCAGGTCGCCTCGGTCAAGGCCACTGTCACCGTGGATTCTGCATTGCAGCAGCGCGTGGAGTCGGCGCTGGCCGATGCCGACGTCAAGCCGCTGAGTATCGCGCTGGAAAACGGTTCGATCCGCGCCCGCTTCGACAAGGAAGACGAGCAGCTCAAGGCCAAGGGCGTGCTCGAGCGCGTGCTGATCCCGGACAGCAGCGACCCCTCCTACGTGGTGGCGCTGAACCTGATCTCCCGCTCGCCCGCCTGGCTTACCGCCCTGCATGCCAAGCCCATGTACCTGGGTCTGGACTTGCGTGGTGGCGTGCACTTCACCTTGCAGGTGGACATGCAGGCGGCGCTGACCAAGCGCACCGAAGCGCTGACCAGCGATGTGCGTCTGGCGCTGCGCGACAAGAAGATTCGCCACGGCGGTGTGAACCGCGAAGGCCAGTCGCTGGAGGTGCGCCTGCAAGACGAGGCCACCGCCACGACGGTGCGCAACCTGATTGTGGACACCATGCCGGACCTGCAGGCCAATGTGGTCAGCACCGGCGGCGCCTATGTGGTGCGGGCCAACATCAAGCCTGAATCGCTGCGCAGCGTGCAAGAGCAAGCGCTCAAGCAGAACATCACGACCTTGCACAACCGTATCAATGAGCTGGGCGTTGCCGAGCCGGTGATCCAGCAGCAAGGCTCCGACCGCATCGTGGTGCAGCTGCCCGGTGTGCAGGATCCCGCACAGGCCAAGGACATCCTGGGCCGTACCGCTACATTGGAAGTGCGCATGGTCGACGACAGCTCGGACGCGCGCGCCGCCGAAATGGGCACCGGACCCGTGCCGTTTGGCTCTGAAAAATACAGCGACCCGCATGGCCAGTCCATCGTCGTGAAGAAGCAGGTCATCCTGACCGGCGAGAACCTGAACGACGCGCAGCCCGGCTTTGACAGCCAGACCCATGAAGCGACCGTCAACCTGACCTTGGATGGCAAGGGCGCGAACATCTTCAAGGACGTCACGCGCGAGAACATTGGCAAGCGCATGGCCATCCTGCTGTTTGAAAAGGGCAAGGGCCAAGTGGTGACCGCCCCGGTGATCCGCTCCGAAATCGGTGGCGGCCGCGTGCAGATCTCGGGCAGCATGTCGACCAAGGAAGCCAGCGATACCTCGCTGCTGCTGCGCGCCGGCTCGCTGGCCGCGCCGATGGAAATCATCGAGGAATACACGATCGGCCCGAGCATGGGTAAAGAGAACGTGGAAGCCGGTGTCAAGAGCATCGTGGGGGGCTTCATCGCGATTGCCGTCTTCATGTGCATCTACTACATGGTCTTTGGCGTGGTCTCGACCATTGCGCTGGGCGTGAACGTCCTGCTGCTGCTGGCCATCCTGTCGATGCTGCAGGCTACGTTGACCCTGCCGGGCATTGCCGCCATGGCGCTGGCCATCGGTGTGGCCATTGACTCGAACGTGCTGATCAATGAACGGGTGCGCGAAGAACTGCGCGCCGGTGCGTCACCCCAGGCGGCCATCCATGCCGGTTATGAACATGCCTGGCACACGATTCTCGACTCCAACGTCACCACCCTGATCGTGGGCCTGGCGCTGCTGGCCTTCGGCTCCGGCCCGGTGCGCGGCTTTGCCGTGGTGCACTGCATCGGCATTTTGACCAGCATGTTCTCGGCTGTGTTCTTCTCGCGTGGCCTGGTCAACCTCTGGTATGGCCGCCGCAAGAAGCTCAAGAGCGTGTCGATCGGCCAGGTCTGGAAGCCCGAGGGCGAAGACCACCGCTCCGTGGCATCTGCTAAACGTTAAGGAGGAAGACCATGGAATTCTTCCGTATCAAAAAAGACATCCCTTTCATGAAATACGCGTTGGTGCTCAACGCGATTTCGGTCATCACCTTCGTGCTGGCGGTGTTCTTCCTGACCACCCGTGGCCTGCACCTGTCGGTGGAGTTCACCGGCGGTACCGTCATGCAGGTGGCCTACGAGCAGCCTGCCGATGTGGGCAAGATCCGCGAACAGGTCGCCTCGCTCGGCTACCAGGACATCCTGGTGCAGAACGTGGGCAGCGCCGACCGCGTGATGATTCGCCTGCCGATTGAAAAAGGCGTGACCACGGCCCAGCAGGGCGAGAAGGTCATGGGCGCGCTGAAGGCGGCCGACCCCGGCGTGACCTTGCTGCGCAGCGAGTTCGTCGGCCCGTCGGTGGGGGAGGAGCTGGTGCACGGCGGCCTGATGGCGCTGGCTGCGGTGGTGCTGGGCATCGTGATCTACCTGGCGATGCGCTTCGAGTGGAAGTTCGGTGTCGCCGCGGCCATTGCCAACTTGCATGACGTGGTGATCATCCTGGGCTTCTTCGCCTTCTTCCAGTGGGAGTTCTCGCTGGCCGTGCTTGCCGGTGTACTGGCGGTGCTGGGGTACTCGGTCAATGAATCGGTGGTGATTTTCGACCGGATCCGCGAGGCGTTCCGCAAGTTCCGCAAGCTCAGCACGCCCGAAGTGATCGACCACGCCATCACCTCGACGATGAGCCGCACCATCATCACCCACGCTTCGACCGAGGCGATGGTGCTGTCGATGTTTCTTTTTGGCGGCGCCAGCTTGCATTACTTTGCATTGGCGCTGACCATTGGTATTCTTTTTGGTATCTACTCGTCGGTATTCGTGGCCGCGGCCATCGCGATGTGGCTGGGCGTCAAGCGGGAAGACCTGGTCAAGGTCAGCCAGAAGGACCTGGACCCGAACGACCCCAATGCCGGGGCCACGGTATAAAGATCGATAAAGGGATGGGATTTCTGTGGCTGTTGCACCTTCGCACCATCGCAGCTGGCAAAAAAAGCTCGCCCGTGAAGCGCGGCTGAGATTTGTCGGTGGTTTGTGCGCGGGTCTGCCCGGGGTGGCGGCGCGCTTGCGCGCCGAGCTGCTCCAGATCATCGCGCGGCCCAGCACCGATCCCTCCCGCTCGCATGTGGCGCTGTCTGCCGCGATTGCCGAGTTTGACAGCCGCCAGCAAGCCTGGCTGGACAGCGCCAACAAGCTGCTGCGCCAGAGCCTGCTGGCTGGCGAGCCGGCCCCCGAGCCGGTGGCTGCGCCCCCGACCATCACCAGCTTGGAGCTGGTCAGCAACGAAGCCATCGAGGGGCGCATCATCGCCTCGCGCCTGGCAGCCCAGCTGCTGGAACTGGTCGCAGCCGAGCTCAACAGCGTGCGCCGTGTGACCCAGTTTCTGGAAGACCAGGAGCTGGGCCCCGCCGACGCCCTGCGGCCCGAGACCTGGTGCCTGCGCCTGATCGAGGCCTGGGAGGCGGCCGGCCTCAGCCGCAAGACACTGGATCTGCTGTGGGCGCCGATGCTGGAAATCCTGGCACCGCTGGGCATCAGCGTGTACACGGCGGTCCGGCGCTTCTACGACGAGCAAGGCGCTGCCACCGAAGACGAGCTGCGCAGCTACCGCATCAAACGCACGGAAACCGAACGCCCCGCAGCCGCTGCCGCCGCCATGGCTGCCGCTGCTGCCCAGCAGTTGGCGGGTATGGCGGCAGCACAGGCGGGTGCGGTCTCCGGTGTCGCCAGCATGCCCTCGGGCTTGATGCCTGCAGGCGGTGCCGGTTGGGCCGCGATCGGCGCAGCGCGCCAAAAGAGCCAGGGCGTGCTCGCGCAGCTGCGCGGGTTCTTGCAGGGCGTTGCCGGTAGCCGCTCCAATGGTGGTCCCACCTCGGTGCGCGCATCGCTGGGGGCAGCGGGTGGCTATGTGATCTCGCCGGCGCTGCAGCACGCACTGGTGTCGCCGCCCACGGCGATCCAGTCGGCCTGGTTCCATACCGCGCCGGCCGATGACGATATGGACGCCGTCCAGGTGGTGGCACCGGTGGCGTTGGCGGTGCGCCAGCAGTCCTCGGCGCTCAAGAGCGTGGCCTCGTCCGACGAGGAAAAGGCGATCATCGAGATCATCGCCTTGATGTTCCAGAGCATTCTGAACGAAGACCGCATTCCGGCCGGTATCCGCATCTGGTTTGCGCGCCTGCAGGTGCCGGTGCTGCGCGTGGCGCTGGCCGAGCCGGCGTTCTTCAACGACACCGAACACCCGGCGCGCCAGCTGATCGACCGCATGGGCGCTTGCGTGCTGGGCTTTGAGGCGGCTGCGCTCAATGGCACGACGTTGGAGGCCGAGGTCAAGCGGGTCGTGCAGGTCATTGAGCAGTACCCGGACACCGGCAGCCGCGTGTTCCAGCTGGTGCTCAAGGAATTCCAGAAATTCCTCGAAAAGAACCTGACCGGCCAGACCGCGACCGCGCGCGAGCTGGTCAGCCTGGCCCAGCAGATCGAGCAAAAGGAGACGCTGGCCATCCAGTACACCATCCAGCTGCGCGACATGCTGCTGGAGATGCCGGTCGACAGCGATGTGCGGGAGTTCCTGTTCAAGCAGTGGTCCGATGTGCTGGCGATGTCGGCGATCCGCTTCGGTGCCGAGCACGAGAACACACAGAAATTCAAGAAGGCGGCGCTGGACCTGGTCTGGTCGGCATCGGCCAAGCCCAGCAAGGAAGAGCGCGCCCGGGTGATCCGCCAGCTGCCGCTGTTGCAGACCGTGCTGCGCCAGGGCCTGACCTTGTCGAACATCGTCGGCGAGCGCCAGGACGAAATCATCAAGAGCCTGATGGATATCGTGGCCGAGGCCTTCCTGGCCAAGACCAATGAGATCCCGCAGGAGCGCATCATTGCGCTGGCAGAGCGCCTGGCCCATCTGGAAGACGCACTCGACGAGGTGGTGACCGAAGAGTATCCGCTCAGCGCCGAGAGCATCGAGCTGATGCTGGGCATCGACACCAGCAGCATCCAGGTGATTGCTGACGATGGCGCGCTGGTGCAGCCCGAAGTGCTGGAGTGGGCGAAGAATCTGTCGCTGGGCAACTGGTTCCTGCTGGACCACAATGCCAGCCCGCTGCAGGTGCAGTACGTCTGGCACAGCCAGCACAAGCAGCTGCATCTGTTTGCAGCGCTGAGCGGCTCCTGCTTTCTCTTCCAGATGCGGCGCATGGGCCATTACCTGCAGGCCGGCCTGCTGCTGCCGCGCGATGCCGAAGGCATCACGGCCCGTGCCGCGCGCGATGCGCTGGCCAAGATCGAGGCCAACCCCGAACGGCTGTTGCAGTAAGCGGCTGCGGGTCTAGCCTGCCGCCAGGCGCTGGAACAAGCCGCCCGGCAGGCGCGCCACCCGGCCTTGCAGTTCCAGCTCCAGCAGCTGAATCTGCAGGCGGGCGATATCGATGCCGGTGCGGCTGCACAGGCTGTCCAGATCGACCGGGTCAAAACCCAGTGCCTGCAGCAAGCCCTGGTCTTCTTGCCTATCGTTGCTGGCCGCTGTGCCAGAGGTATCCACCGGCGCAGGTTCTGCGGCTGGCACCCGGGCCACAGCGCCCAACGCAGGCAGTTCTTCCAGAATATCTTCCACCGATTCCACCAGCTTGGCGCCCTGGCGGATCAGCGCATGGCAGCCTTTGCTCTGTGGCGCATGGATGGAGCCGGGGATCGCAAAAACCTCGCGCCCCTGCTCGCTGGCGAGGCGGGCGGTGACCAGCGATCCCGAGGCGGGCGCAGCCTCGACCACCAAGGTGCCGCTGGCCAGACCCGCTATCAGGCGGTTGCGTTTGGGAAAGTTCTGCGCCAGCGGAGGGGTGCCCAGGTGGTATTCGCTGACAATCCAGCCCTGCTCGGCAATCTGTGCAGCCAGCGCATAGTTGGCGCGGGGGTAGACCCGGTCGATGCCGGTGCCGATCACGGCGATGGTGGCGGGCTGCCGGCCGGTTGCGGCTTCCAGCGCACCGGCATGGGCAGCGGCATCGATGCCCAGTGCCATGCCGGAGATGACGGTGATGCCCTGGCGCACGAGGGTCTGGGCAAAAGCACGGGCATTCTGCACGCCCTGTGGCGTGGGGTTGCGGCTGCCGACCATCGCCAGCGCCTTGTGCGGCCATGCCGGACCTGGCCCCTCGAAACAGCGGGCATGGCCGGTGATGTACAGCAACACGGGCGGGTCGGCGGTTTCAAGCAGCGCGGGCGGGTAGCCGGCGTCGCCCAGGGTCAGCACATGCCGCACCAAAGGTGCTGGCGCGCTGGCCAGCCAGCTCCAGGTGGTGGCCTGCAGCGCCTGCAGCTCAGCGCTGGGGTTCAGCAGCGCCCGCGCTTGCGCAGGTGTGATGCAGCTCTCCAACTGTGCCGCAGTCTGGGCCAGTACCGCACCCGGCAAGCCAAAGCGCGCCAGCAGACGCCGGATGCCGGTGTTCCCCAGGCCAGGGGTCGCTGCCAGGCGTATCCAGTCGTGCAGCTCTTGTTCGGTCATGGGGCCAGCGCTGCGGTGCCGTCCACTGCGTCAGGGGCGGTAGTCGGGCGAGATCAGCGCGTCGCCGACCTTCACCCCTTCCTTGGCTTCGAGGATCAGCGCGTAGGACACCTTGTCGAAGGTGCGAAAGACCATGGCCAGGCCATTGGCCTCGTTGGGCAGCTTGATGACGGTCTGGTCGCTGTCGGTCTTGTCCTTGATGCGCGCGCCGCGTGTCATCAGGCGGAAGACATGGCCGAGCTCGACACCGTCGGCCTGGCCCCGGTTGATCGCGATCACATTGTTGCGCGATGCATAGGCCACGCTGTTGCTGCCGTAGATCGACATCACGCTGCCCTGCAGATGCTCATCGGGCGCATGCGGCACATAGCTGGTGACCTGGATGCGCGGCATCGGCAGCAGCTTGTCGCCGACGCGGATTTCCTCCTTCACTGCGGTGATATCGAGCGATGCGGGCACCGGATCGGTGTGCGCATTGCCCTTGGCGTCCAGGGTCGTCTCCTGGCGCTCGCCCGCCATCAGTTGCACCTTGCCGAGGTACTGCGCTTCATAGCCCAGGATGGCATTGGTTTCCGGGTCGGTCATCGGCACCGCATTGCGGAACACGCGGTAGTACTGGCGCTCCTGCCCCATCTCCAGCGACTGGTCGGCCGAGCGGCCATAGACACGGTCGCCAGGCGACAGCAGCGCGCGCTCTTGCGCGGCACCGACCAGGCGCGGGGCTTTTTCGCTCTCGCCTGCGGACAGCACCTCGGGCTCCACCAGGAAGGCCTCGATCAGGCGCTGGTTGACTGCGGGCAGCGCGGTGCCGGACAGGCTTTCACTGCGCACGCGTGGCGAGATGCGGATGACTTCCTCCTCGCCCGAGCGCGACGTGACCAGACGCGCCATGCCATTGCGGCGTTCTAGGTACAGGGTCTGGCCGGGGTAGATCAGGTGCGGGTTGGCAATGGTCTGCAGGTTCATGCCCCACAGCGCGGGCCAGCGCCAGGGTTGCTGCAGGTAGACGCGCGAGATGTCCCACAGCGTGTCGCCACGCTTGACGACATAGGTATCGGGTGCATTAGCGGCCAGCTCGGCCTCGGGGATGCCCTGCGCCGCCACTTGCTGGGCGGTGCTGCGTTGCTGCGCGGTGACCGGCAGCTGCGCAGCCGGCGTGGCGGCCCAGGCACTCAGGCCGGCGCAGGCCATGCAGGCGGCTGCAATGGCGCTGCTGCGCAGCTGGTGGAACAGGGGCGTGGTGGATGCTGGCATGGCCGGGTGACTCCCTCTCAGTCGCTGGCAGGCCACAGTGGGCCTACTGTCAATGTTTGTAATTGCCTCTGATTCTCGGGCCAAGCCCTTGATCGATCAATGATTATTGCAAGGCATCCGGGCATTGAAGCGCAAAAGTGGCGAAAATAACGACATTCACAAGTGAAAACTATGTCTATCCTCCCGATTCTCTGCTACCCCGATCCCCGTCTGCACAAGGTCGCCAAGCCCGTGGCCGTGGTCGATGACCGCATCCGTACTCTGGTCCAGGACATGCTGGCCACCATGTACGACGCCAGCGGTATCGGCCTGGCAGCCACGCAGATCGACGTGCATGAGCGCGTGGTGGTGATCGATGTCTCTGAAGAGCGCAACGAGCCGATGGCCATCATCAACCCGGAAATCATCTGGGCCAGCGACGAGAAGCAGGTCGGCGATGAGGGCTGTCTGTCGGTACCCGGCATCTACGACGGCGTGGAGCGTTCGGTAGCGGTCAAGATCAAGGCGCTCGACGAGCACGGCAACAGCCGCGAGATCGACGCCGAAGGTCTGCTGGCCATCTGCATCCAGCATGAGATGGACCACCTGCTGGGCAAGGTGTTTGTCGAGTACCTGTCACCGCTCAAGCGCAACCGCATCAAGTCCAAGCTGGTCAAGCAGCAAAAGCGCGAACTGGCCGACGCCAAGGGCTGATATGGGCACCACGCGATCTTCACGGAGCTGGCTGCCTGGCCGCGCGTGGGGCGCGATGGCCTTGCTCATCCTGTACGCGGCCCTGGCTGGCTGCGCCTATCCGACCCAGTTCAAGCCCGGCACCCCGCAGCAGGAGGTGCTGAGCAAGCTGGGGCCTGCCAATACCGTCAAAAAGCTCGATGGCGGCGGTGAGCGCTGGCTCTACACCACCCAGCCGATGGGGCGCGAGGCCTACCAGCTGCAATTTGGTGCCGATGGCCAATTGCAGACGACCACCCAGGTGCTGACGGCCGGCAACTTTGGCGCGATCCCGCTGGGCCAGTTCACGCAGCAGCAGCTGCTGCAGGATTTTGGCCCGCCGATGGAAATCACCCGGGTCTGGAGCTTCACGGGACAGGTCTGGACCTACCGATTCTGGGACAATGGCATCAAGCGATTCGCGCATGTGCACGTCGATCCGCAAGGTGTGGTGCAAAAGCTGATGTTCATCGATGAGCCCCTGCCCGAGCCCCGCCAACGTGACTGAGTGCCGCTGTGCCTGGGCGGATCGCCGCTTGCCCCTTACTCCCGCTAAAAAGACATGAAAGTAGTTTTCGCCGGCACGCCGGAATTCGCCCGTGTGGCGCTGGAGCAGCTGCTGGCCGCCGGTCATGAGGTGCCGCTGGTGTTGACCCAGCCGGACCGGCCTGCCGGCCGAGGCATGAAGCTGCAGGCCTCCCCAGTCAAGCAGTGCGCGCTGGCGCACGGCATTGCCGTCAGCCAGCCGCTCAGCCTGCGCCTGGATGGCAAATACCCCGAAGAAGCGGCTGCTGCGCGCGCAGCGCTGCTGGCCGCCCAGCCCGATGTGATGGTGGTGGCGGCTTACGGATTGATCCTGCCGCAATGGGTGCTGGACTTGCCTGCCAAGGGCTGTCTCAACATCCACGCCAGCCTGCTGCCGCGCTGGCGCGGTGCCGCACCCATTCACCGTGCGATCGAGGCCGGTGACGCGCAGACCGGCGTCACCATCATGCAGATGGACGCGGGTCTGGATACCGGCGATATGTGCCTGGTCGAGGCGCTGGACATTGCCCCCCAGGACACCACCGCCAGCCTGCACGACAAGCTGGCAGCGCTGGGCGGCCGCATGCTGGTGCAGGCGCTGGCCTTGAGCCACGAAGGCCGCCTGCAGCGCGAGCCGCAGCCGGCAGAAGGCATCACCTACGCGCACAAGATCGAGAAGACCGAAAGCGCGATCGACTGGTCAATGGGAGCGGAACAGATCGATCGCCGCGTGCGCGCCTTCAACCCCTTCCCGGCAGCCTCCACCCACGTCGGGGACGAGGTGGTCAAGATCTGGGCGGCGCAGCCCGAGCGGCATTCGCCCGCCGAGGCCGTCCCCGGCCAGGTGCTGGTGGCGGATGACCAAGGCATCGTGGTGGCCTGCGGCGAAGGTGCGTTGCGCATCAGCGAACTGCAGCGGCCCGGTGGCAAGCGTTTGCAGGCCGCAGATTTTCTGCGCGGCCATGCGCTGCAACCCGGCCAGGTTTTGGGCGACGGCAGGCCATCCGTGGCAGCTCCATGAGCCTGCACCACCGGCGCCGCGCGATCGACCACCCCAGTTTCCGTGCCGGCGTGGTCGACATGTCGGGCACGGCCGTGGGTATTGCGGCCTGGGCGCTGGTCACTGGCGTGGCGATGGTCAAGGCGGGTATCTCCGCGCCCATGGCCATCTTCATGTCCCTGGTGGTCTATGCCGGCAGCGCCCAGCTGGCGGTGCTGCCGCTGATGGCGATGGGCTCGCCGATGTGGGTGGTCTGGTTCACGGCGGCCTGCGTGAACCTGCGCTTTGTCATTCTGTCGAGCATGTGGCGCAGCTATTTTGCGCACCTGCCGCTGTGGCACCGGCTGTGCATTGGCTATTTCAGCGGTGATGTGATCTTTGTGGCCTTCATGCGCCGCTACACCGCGCCGGTGGCCAAGCCCCAGCAGGTGTACTACTTCTGGGGCGCCTCGTCGCTCAACTTCATCACCTGGCAGGGCTTCTCGATCGCCGGCATCCTGCTGGCCAATGTGGTGCCGCTGGAGTGGGGCCTGGGCTTTGCCGGCGTGCTGGCGCTGCTGGGCGTGCTGTACTCGATGCTGATCGACCGCGCCACCAAGGTGGCGGCGCTGGTGGCCGCGACAGCGGCGATTGCGGCCTACGGCATTCCGCTCAAGCTCAACATCCTGGTGGCGATTGCCTGCGCCGTCACCATCGGCCTCCTGGTCGAGGCGGTGGACCAGCGCGGCCGCAAGCCCAAGATCGTGGTCGTCGCCAAGAACAAACCGCTGCCGTCGCCCGGGCCCGAGCAGCCCGACGATGGCACCACGGCCGTGCCCGTGCGCGAGGAGCATGTGCGATGAGCCAGGACGACTGGGATCTGCTGTACCAGCTGACCGCCATTGTGGGCCTGACTGTCATCACCGTGGTCACCCGTGCGTTCTTCATGATCCCGAAGAACGAGCTGCCGTTGCCCGACTGGCTCAAGCGCGGCCTCAAATACGCCCCGCTGGCGGCCCTGATGGCCGTCATTGCGCCCGAGCTCTTGATGGTCAAGGGCGAGCTGACCGACACCTTGCTCGACGCCCGCATTCCGGCGGTGATCTGCGCGACCGTGTATTACTTCAAAAAGCGCGGCATCCTGGGCACGATTGTGGTGGGCATGGCGGTCTACCTGCCTTTGCATATCGGCCTGGGCTGGTAAACCTGCGAAGAGACGCCGGCGCGACCGCCAGCTTGGGAGCGGCCGGGCAGGCCTCTACAATGGCGGCCATGCTCGGCCGCTCCCAAGGCCTGTGCCCCAGTTTCTAGACTCTTTGGTAGCCATTCCCATGAACATCCTTCGTTTCTCCGACCTGTGTGCCCAAGGCAAGGTGCAAGGCCAACGCGTTTTCATCCGCTCCGATCTGAATGTGCCGCTCAACGACGCGGGCGAGATCACCGAAGACACGCGCGTGCGTGCGTCGGTCCCTGCGATCGAGATGGCGCTGAAGGCCGGCGCCGCCGTGATGGTGACCAGCCACCTGGGCCGCCCCACCGAAGGCGCTTTCAAGCCCGAGGACTCGCTCGCCCCCGTCGCCCAGCGCCTGGGCCAGCTGCTGGGCCGCGAAGTGCCGCTGATCGCCGACTGGGTCGATGGCGTCAACGTGGCACCCGGCCAGGTCGTG
This sequence comes from Comamonas sp. B21-038, assembly GCF_022387135.1. Classification (GTDB taxonomy): domain Bacteria; phylum Pseudomonadota; class Gammaproteobacteria; order Burkholderiales; family Burkholderiaceae_C; genus Comamonas; species Comamonas sediminis. Next base: position 4,066,504 of record NZ_CP092462.1, on the reverse strand, counting down.
ATGCTGGAGAACTGCCGCACCAATGTCGGCGAAAAGAAAAACCTGCCCGCGCTGGCGCAAAAGCTGGCCCGGCTGTGCGACATCTATGTGAATGACGCCTTTGGCACGGCCCACCGCGCCGAAGGCACGACCTACGGTATTGCCGAGTACGCGAAGACCGCCTGCGCCGGCCCGCTGCTGTCGGCCGAGATCGATGCCATCACCAAGGCACTGGCAGCGCCAGCGCGTCCGCTGGTGGCCATCGTCGCGGGCTCCAAGGTGTCGACCAAGCTGACCATCCTGCAATCGCTGTCCAGCAACGTGGACCAGCTGATCGTCGGCGGCGGCATCGCCAACACCTTCATGCTGGCTGCGGGCCTGAACATCGGCAAGTCGCTGGCCGAAGCCGACCTGGTCGGCGATGCCAAGGCGGTGATCGATGCGATGGCCGCTCGCGGTGCCGATGTGCCGATTCCGACCGATGTGGTCGTCGCCAAGACCTTTGCTGCCGATGCCGAAGCGACCATCAAGCGCGCCACCGATGTGGCCGATGACGACCTGATCCTGGATATCGGCCCGGAGACGGCCGCCCGCCTGGCCGAGCAGCTCAAGAAGGCCGGCACCATCGTCTGGAACGGCCCGGTGGGCGTGTTCGAATTCGATGCGTTTGCGCACGGCACCGAAACCTTGGCGCAGGCCATTGCCCAGTCGCCCGCGTTCAGCATTGCCGGCGGTGGTGACACCTTGGCCGCCATTGCCAAGTACGGCATCGAAGACAAGATTGGTTATATCTCCACCGGAGGTGGTGCGTTTTTGGAAGTATTGGAAGGCAAGACCTTGCCAGCTTTCGAAATTCTGCAAAAGCGCGCCGCAGGCTGAGCTTTCAGGGCGGGCAAATGACCGTTCCAAAGTGTGAGCAAAAACAACAAAATGCATGGCTCTGTTCGCACTTTGGATCGTTTCTCTTGTCTTGGCACCACCACATCTACAACAATGGATGCAAGCCTGGGCGGGTGTTGGCCCGTCGGCTATCTAATTCCGAGGAGGGAAACATGGCTTTGAAAAAGACCATCGGAGCGGCGGCGCTGGCAAGCGCCGTGCTTGCGTTGACGGGTTGTGCGGTAGAGGCGCCCGTTCCATACGGCGCCAACTATGCGCAGCCAACCCAGATGAAGGTGCGTGCCGCAGGCCACTGGGACCTGATGGCCAGCGAAGTGGTCGCTGACACCCTGGCGACGCTGGAGCGCAATGGTCTGAACGCCAAGACGCCCTTGTATGTGGCCCTGCCACAGAACGCCAGCGCCTTCGACAGCGTGTTCCACGACCTGGTCGTGACCAAGCTGGTGCAGCATGGCGCATCGGTCTACACCACCCCGGGCCAGCAACTGGAGGTGAGCTACGACGCCAAGATCGTGCACCACAACCTGCAGCAGGCCGGCAACTGGGCCTATGAAGGCGACAACGGCCAGGTCATCGCTGGCGTGAGCCCGACCATCGGCACCGACTACCAGGCCGCCACCATCGCTGGCGCTCCGGCTTACTCCGAAGTGCTGCTGACCACCACGGTGCTGCGCCAGGGCCAGTACGTCGCGCGCAAATCCAACGTCTACTATGTCGACAACGCCACGGTTGGCCAGTTCGCCAAGACGCAAGCCTACCGCGCCGTCAACATGAAGGTGGTGAACCAATGATGCGGCGACTGACCACCCTTGCTGCTGTGGCCTGTGCCACTGTGCTGGCGGGTTGCGCCAGCTGGACTGAGCCTGCCCAGCCCGTGAGCACGGTGCGCAGCGAGCCCACCTACCAGTCCGCCGATGCCAGCATCTTCCTGGCCAACAGCCAGGATGCGATCAACAAGCTGACCGCCTCGGTCGCGCCGCAGTCGACCGGAACCGGTCCGGTGCTGGTGGCCACCGTGGTCAACGTGAACAACATGGGCGCCTCGTCGCCCCTGGGCCGCACCTTGTCCGAGATCTATGCCAACCAGATGGCTGCCCGGGGCTTCTACGTCAAGGAAGTCAAGCTGCGCACCGATCTGTATGTGCGCGAAGGCACCGGCGAGCTGCTGCTGTCGCGCGAGATGCGCGACATCGCTCGCAGCCAGAACGCCTCGATGGTGCTGGTCGGCACCTTCTCGCCGGCGGCCAACTTCACCTACGTCAGTCTCAAGCTGGTGCGTACCGAAGACAGCCGCATCCTGTCGGGCTATGACTATGCGTTGCCCAACGACCGCGATGTGACCCGTCTGCTGAACGCGCCTCGCTGATCCCCGGCCGGGCCCGCGCCCGGCTGCTACAAAGAACGCACTCCCCTTGGGCAGTGCGTTTTTTTTATGGCCGGAACGGCCGGCGTTGACAGCCGCCATCACAGGCTGGCAGAATCCAGCCTCCCTCCTGGCGCGACATTCGATCCCGTCGGCCTGCGTGTTTCCCAGACCCGCTGCCGGCTTCAGGTTTTCCAGTCCCGATCTGCGCGCCTGCGTGCTTCTTGCACACCTCCCCGCCAACGCTGCGTTGGCACATCTTTGATGGATCAGGTGCCGAACCTTGTCGTTCGGCGCCACGGCATCCGTCTGTCTTTTTCCTATCCCTTTCTCACTCTCTCACGTCTGGAGCTTCGAATGATGATTCGTCTGTCCAAGTCCGCCATGGTGCTGGCCATGGCTTTCTTCGCCACCTTGGTGGCTTTTGGCAATATCACCGATTACGCCACCAACTTTGCCTTTGTGCACCATGTGTTCCTGATGGACACCACCTTCCCCGGCAACGGCATCATGTACCGCGCCATCGAGGCGCAATGGCTCCACCACCTGGGCTATGCCGGCATCATTGCGCTGGAAACGCTGACGGCCGTGCTGTGCTGGATCGGGGGCAGCAAGCTCTTGCGGGCCCGCCATGCCGATGCCGCCGGCTTTCGCGCCGCCAAAAAATGGGCGATTGCGGGGCTCACCCTGGGCTTTCTCACCTGGCAGGTGGGCTTCATGTCGGTGGGCGGCGAGTGGTTTGGCATGTGGATGTCCAAAGAGTGGAACGGCGTGCCCGATGCCTTCCGCTTCTTCATCACCTTGCTGCTGGTGCTGGTCTACCTGACGATGGACAACGACAGCCTGGCCGAACCCGTGCCACCTGCAGCCCGCTGATACCAGCGGCCCAGGACGGCCTCGTGCAGGCTCAGCCGCGTGCCCGGCTGGGCCAGAGCACCGAGGCAATGGCCAGCACCATCAAGGCCACCGCGGTCCAGTCCTGCCAGTGCAGGATCTCACCCAGCCACCAGGCGCCGCTGAAGACGCCGAGCACGGGGATCAGCATCACGCTCAACGTGGACGCCAGCGGTGGCAAGGTGCGCACAAGAAAGAACCAGGCCACCTGGGCAAAGCCGATCACCAGCACGGCATTGAACAGGATGGTGCCCCAGGCCACCGGGTCGGGCGCATGCCAGCGTGGACGCTCGAGCACCGTGGCCAGCAGGCACAGGCAGGCGGTGGTCATCACCGTCATCCAGAAGGCCAGGGTCAATGTGGCGGCCGGGATGCGGGTGCGGCGCAGCAGCTGGGTGCCCAGCGCCCAGCTGGCCGCCGCCAGCAGCATCAGTGCCACGCCGGTGGGCTTGCCGCCGAGCTTGTCCATCTCATTCCACAGCAGCAGCAACACGCCGCCAGCGGCAGCGGCCACACCCATCCAGGCGCGCGGGGGCAGCCGGTCACTGAAGAACAGTGCGCCCAGCGCTGCTGAAAAAATAGGCATGGTGTAGCCGAGGATGGCCGCCCGGCCACTGGGTAGCAGCGGGATGGCCACGATGATCAGCGTGTGCCACATCACCATGTTGAAAAAACCCAGCACCAGCAGCGGGCCCCAGTAACGGCGCTCCAGCCGGAACGGCACCTTCAGCGCCACCAGGCCCAGCGCTAGCAACGGCAGACCGATCAGCATCGACAGCGCGCGAAAGCTCAGCGGCGGGAAGTGCTGAACCCCTGTTTTCATCACTGGCCAGTTCAGGCCCCAGACCAGGGTCAGCAGGCCCAGGGTCACCAGTTGTTGTCTCGACAGCGTAGGCATGGGCTGCGATTGTGCCTGCAATCCCCGTGTGACGCAGTCAGCCCTGCGCAGAGCGGGGCCCCTGGCCAGCTTTTACAATAGCGGCCATGCCTTTCATCGACCAGCTGCGCGCCGCAGCCACCCAAAACAACTCCATGCTGTGCGTGGGCCTGGATCCGGAACCCAGCCGTTTTCCCGCCACGATGCGCGGCGATGCCAGCAAGATCTATGATTTTTGCGCAGCCATCGTCGATGCCACCCATGACCTGGTCAACAGCTTCAAACCGCAGATCGCCTATTTTGCCGCGCACCGCGCCGAGGACCAGCTGGAAAAGCTGATGGCCCATATGCGCCGCGTGGCCCCGCAGGTGCCGGTGATTCTCGATGCCAAGCGCGGCGATATCGGCTCGACCGCCGAGCAGTACGCCAAGGAGGCCTTTGAGCGCTACGGCGCCGATGCGGTGACCTTGTCGCCGTTCATGGGCTTTGACTCCATCACGCCCTATCTGCAGTACGAAGGCAAGGGCGCCTTCCTGCTGTGCCGCACCTCCAACCCTGGCGGTGACGACTTGCAGGCCCAGACCTTGGCCGATGTGCCCGGCCAGCCGCCGATGTTCGAGCATGTGGCGCGCCTGGCCCAGGGCCCCTGGAACACCAATGGCCAGCTCGGCCTGGTCGTCGGCGCTACCCGCCCGCAAGAGATCGAGCGCGTGCGCGCCGTCGCCCCGCACCTGCCGCTGCTGATTCCCGGCGTTGGCGCACAGGGCGGCGATGCGGTGGCCACCGTCAAGGCGGCCCGCATTGGCGGCGGCCCGATCATCATCAACTCCTCGCGCGCCATCCTGTACGCGAGCAGCGGCGAGGACTTTGCCAGCGCCGCGCGCGCCGCTGCGATCAAGACCCGCGATCTGCTGAACGCCGTGGAATAAACACATCCCAGGCCCAGGACAACAGGGTCCGTGCTGCACGCTGGCACGGACCCTGCTTCTTTTCCGGGACAGTGCGCGGGCCTCTTGCGCCAAGACACAATGCAGCCTGCCGCTTTCCTCTGACGACGCTCCCACCCGCCACAAGGATTCCCGATGCTCCCAGCGCTTTTTTCTCGCCCCCGCCTTGCGGCCACCGTCGGTCTGATGGCATGGGCGGCCAGCATGGCGGCAGGCGCCCAAGCAGCTGCGCACTACCCGAGCAAGCCCATTACCTTGGTGATTGCCTACCCGCCCGGGGGCAGCACCGATGCGGTGGGCCGCCTGGTCGGCACCGAGCTGGCGCAGCGGCTCAAGCAGCCGGTGGTGATCGAGAACCTCGGCGGTGCCGGCGGTGCGATCGGCGCGCAGAAGGTGGCCCGGGCACCCGCCGATGGCTACACCCTGCTGCTGGCGGCCAACAACGAGATGGCGATTGCACCGCTGATCAACAAGGCCATCAAGTACCGCGTGTTTCAGGATTTCACGCCCATCAGCTTGGTGGCGACGCAGCCGATGGTGCTGGTCGCGTCGCAGGCCAGCGGGGTCAAGAACACGCAGGCGTTCCTCAGCCTGCTGCGGCAGAACCCCGGCAAGTACAGCTATGGCAGCTCGGGCGTGGGCACAGCGCTGCATATCGCCGGTGAGATGGTGCAGCAGGCCGGCGATGTGACGATGGCCCATGTGCCGTACAAAGGCGTGGCTCCGCTGACCAATGACCTGCTGGGCGGCAGCCTCGAATTTGGCGTGTTTGTGCTGTCCTCGGGCCTGCCGCACATCCGTGCCGGCAAGGTGGTGGCGCTGGGCACGACCGAGGCCAGGCGCTCCCCCGTGACGCCCGATATCCCTGCGTTAGCCGAGACTTCGGCGTTTGCCAAGGTCGATATCAACAGCTGGTTTGCGCTGATGGGCCCGGCCAAGCTGCCACCCCACGTGCTGGCTGCGTTGCGCGGGGCGCTGGCCGACACGCTGCAATCGCCAGGTTTTCGGGCCAAGCTCGAAGCCAGTGGCAACGTGGTGGCCGCACCGGGCCAGGACATGGGCGCTTTCTTGAAAGCCCAGGTGGGCAAGTACCAGCAGATCGTCGAGGCTGCGAAGATCGACGACCGCTGAGCTAGCGCCGCGCCGCCTGCAGCCAGCGGCCGCCCCAGACCACGACCACCAGGGCCAGCACGACAAACACCGCGCCGGCCCATTGCCAGGCCGTCACCGTCTCGCCCAGCACCAGCATGCCGGTGGTCAGCCCGATCACGGGCACGCAGAGGCTGAAGGGCGCCACGCGGTTGGCGGAGTAGCGCTGGATCAGCTTGGTCCACAGCCCGTAGCCGACGATGGTGGCCACCCAGCCCAGGTAGGCGATGGAGGCCCAGGCCAGCCAGGGGATCTGCTGCCAGGTCTCGGCATGCAGCCACTTGCCGACGCTGCCCTCGTCCAACCAGGCGCTCAGCCCGATGAAGGGAATGATCGGCATCAGGCTGCTCCAGGCGATAAAGCTCACCGGGTCGTAGCGGGCGTTTTCCTTTTGCGCCAGGCGCACCACCACGTTGGAGCAGGCCCAGGAGGTGGCCGCGCACAGCACCAGCAGCAGGCCAGCCAAGGTGGTGCCACCGGCGCCATTGCTGCGCAGCTCATTGATCAGCAGGCAGGCCAGGCCCAGCGCCGCAATGCCCATGCCCGCCACCAGCGGGCGGCCGGGCCGCTCGCGCAGCAGCACCCAGGTCCAGACGGCGGTAAGAAACACCTGGGTCTGCAGCACCACGCTGGCGAGCGACGCCGTCATGCCCACCTTGAGCGCGGTGAACAGAAAGCCGAACTGGCCTACGCCTTGCAGCAGGCCAAACAGCACCACCCAGCGCCAGTGCACGCGCGGTGGCTTGATGAACAGCACCAGCGGAAAGGCTGCGCACAGGTAGCGCAGGGCACCCAGCTCGAACGGGGTCAGGCTTTGCAGGCCCCATTTCATGATGACGAAGTTGATGCCCCAGACCACCACCACGACCAGCGCCAACGCGAGGTCAGTGGGGCGGAACGGGGCGGGGGAGCTGGAAGCAGACATGGCTGGAGGCGCTGGTGTGCGCAGCGCCGGATGTTATTCAAAGTTTTCCAGCAGTGTGCCAGCAAGCGCGGCTGCGTGCTGGCACTGCGCTATTCAGCGCAAATTGCGCGTGGGCGACAGTGCTTCAGGCTGCACACCCTGGCCGGCAAGGTCCGGGTCCAGCGGCTCATGCAAGGCCAGGTTGCGCGCCAGCAGGCCGTAGCCATAGGCGCTCTGGATGCCGTAGCCGCCTTGCGCAGCCACCCACAGAAACTGCGGCGCCTGGCCATCCCAGCCGATCACCATCTCGCCATCGGCGACAAAGGAGCGCAGGCCCGCCCAGCTGTGGCTGGGGCGGCGGATGTCGAAGTGGCTGGCCTGCATGATGCGGTCAATGCCTTCGGCAATGTCGAGCATCTCGGGCTGCACATCATGCGGGTGGGTGGCATCGGCATTGGCGGGCGAGCCCAGCAGTTGGCCGGCATCGGGCTTGAAATACCACTGCTCTCCAATATCGATGACGGCCGGCCAGTGCTGGCCGTCCATGCCCTCGGGCACCGCAAAGGTGAAGGCGCTGCGGCGCTTGGGTGTGAGGCCAATCGCAGCGGCACCAGCCATCTGGCCCAGTTCATCGGCCCAGGCACCGGCGGCATTGACGACATGGCGGGCCTGCAGCTGGCGGCCATCGGCCAGGCCGATCTGCCAGCGGCTGGCGCCGGCATCCCAGTGCAGGCTCTGCACCCGTGCATCGTTCCACAGCTGGCCGCCGCGCCGGCGCATGCCCTTCAAAAAGCCCTGGTGCAGCGCATGCACATCGATATCGCGGGCGCCGTCGTCGGTAAAACCGGCTTCGAGCACCTCGGTGTTCAAGGCCGGCAAGAAGGCTTTCAGTTCGGTCTTGTCCAGCCAGCGGGCGCCGGGCGAATGCTGGCGCGCCTCGTCGTAGGCGGCTTGCAGTGCGGGCAATTGCTCGGGTGTCGCCACATACAGCACCCCCCGGGGGCTGACCAGCGCCTGCTCGGCAAAATCGGCCGGCGGCTGCTCGTAAAACGCGCGGCTGGCCCGGGTGAGCGCTTGCACCTGGGCTGGGCCATAGTGCTCTTCGAACAGCGCGGCCGAGCGGCCGGTGGTGTGGTAGCCGGGCTGGGATTCCTGCTCCAGCACCAGCACCTGGGCGCTGCTGGCCAGGTGCCAGGCGGTGGCGCTGCCGGCCATGCCGGCGCCGATGACGACAAAATCCCAGACGGCCGGGCGGGCGGCGGCAGAGGCTGACGGGTTGGGGGTGGCCGAAGGGGAACTGTTGGGGGTATCCATGGTCAGCATGGTAAGGTCAGTGACACTTCGCAAAGGGCAAACATGAGACAGAAACAGGCACGCAAGGGTTTTCATTCATGGGCGCTGGGCGCCAGCGGGCTGCTGGCCGTCTGTGCGGCCAGCACTGCGCCAGCACAAACGGCGGTGCCCGCGCTGCCCCAACCCACGGTGGTGGGCAGCGGCTACCTCAACCCCTGGGCCATTGCGCCGTTGCCGGACAAACGCTTTTTGCTGACCGAGCGCGGCGGCAAGCTTTGGCTGCTCGATGCCGATGGCCGCAAGCAGTCCGAGCTGCAGGGCGTACCCAAGGTGGTCGATGCCGGCCAGGGCGGCCTGCTCGATGTGGTGGCCGACAGCCAGTTCGCCAGCAACCGCCGCATCTATTTCTGCTTCAGCGAAGCCGGGCCCCAGGCGGGCACCAACAGCACGGCGCTGGCCACGGCGCGCATTGCGGCCGATGAGCGCCAGCTCGACGAGGTCAAGGTCCTGTTCAGCCAGCGCCCCAAGGCCAAGAGCAATGCCCACTTTGGCTGCCGCATTGCCGAGACGCCTGACGGCAACCTGTTCCTCAGCCTGGGCGACCGCTTCTCGTTGCGCAACGATGCGCAGACCCTGAACAACCACCACGGCAAGCTGGTGCGCATCGCCAAGGATGGCAGCGTGCCCAAGGACAACCCCTATGTGGGCCGCCAGGATGCGCTGCCCGAGATCTACAGCTATGGCCACCGCAACAGCCAGGGCCTGGCCGTGGCCGCCGATGGCAGCCTGTGGCAGCACGAGCACGGCCCCCAGGGCGGCGACGAGATCAACCGGCCCCAGCCCGGCAAGAACTATGGCTGGCCGGTGATCACCTATGGCGAGGAATACGGCGGCGGCAAGATCGGCGAAGGCACGCAGAAGGCCGGCATGGAGCAGCCCTTGCACTACTGGGTGCCCAGCATTGCACCGTCGGGCATGGCCTTTGTCACGAGCGACCGCTATGGCCCGGCCTGGAAAGGCAGCCTGCTGGTCGGCGGCCTCAAGTCGCGCAGCGTCGCCCAGCTGACGGTCAAGGACGGCAAGGTGACGGGCGAGAAGCGGCTCTATGAATCCCTCGGTGAGCGCATCCGCGATGTGCGCCAGGGTGCCGATGGCCTGGTCTACCTGCTGACCGATGGGCCCGATGGCAAGCTCATCCGCCTCACGCCATCGGGCACTTAAAGCTTGCGCTTGAAACCCAGATGGCTGGGCACAAAGCCCAGCTTTTCATAGAAACGGTGCGCATCGGTCCGGCTTTTGTCGGTGGTCAGCTGCACCACCGAGCAGCCCTGCTCCCGGCACTGCGCCACCGCCCATTCCAGCATCTGCTGGCCCGCGCCGGCGCCGCGCAGTTCTGCCGCAATGCGCACCGATTCGATCTGGCCACGCCAGGCGCCCGTGTGCGACAAGCCGGGCACAAAAGACAGCTGCAGGGTGCCGACCACCTGTCCGTTCAACTCCGCCACCACCAGGCGCTGGTTCGCATCGGCGCAGATCGCATCAAAGGCTGCGGTATAGCGCGCATCGGGCGGGTCGGTCAGCACCTCGCGCTCGCGGCCCAGCGCATCATCGGCCAGCAAGGCGATGATGGCGGGCAGGTCGGCAAGGGCTGCGGTGCGGAACATCAGGTGGGTCGGCATCGCGGTGGCGCTCCAGGTCGTGGTGGTTGCATCGCCCAACGGGCTCAGCGCTTCAGGTAGGGCGCCAGATAGCGGCCGGTATGGCTGGCCGGGTTGGCCGCCACCTGCTCGGGCGTGCCCTGGGCCACCAGTTGCCCGCCACCGGCGCCGCCTTCCGGCCCCATGTCGATGACCCAGTCAGCCGTCTTGATGACGTCGAGGTTGTGCTCGATGACGACAATCGTGTTACCCGCATCGCGCAGCTGGTGCAGCACCTTGAGCAGCAGGTCGATATCGGCAAAATGCAGGCCGGTGGTCGGCTCATCGAGGATGTAGAGCGTGCGGCCGGTGTCGCGCTTGGACAGCTCCTGCGCGAGCTTGACGCGCTGGGCCTCGCCCCCCGACAAGGTGGTGGCGCTCTGGCCCAGGCGGATGTAGCTCAGGCCCACATCCAGCAGGGTTTGCAGCTTGCGGGCAATGGTGGGTACATCGCGGAAGAAGTCGTGCGCATCCTCCACCGTCATCTCCAGGATCTGCGCAATGTTGCGGCCCTTCCACTGCACCTGCAGGGTTTCGCGGTTGTAGCGCTGGCCGTGGCAGATGTCGCAGGGCACATAGACATCGGGCAGAAAATGCATCTCCACCTTCACCATGCCATCGCCCTGGCAGGCCTCGCAGCGGCCGCCGGCCACATTGAAGCTGAAACGCCCCGGGCCATAGCCGCGCTCCTTGGCGGTATTGGTCTCGGCCATCAGCTCGCGGATGGGGGTGAACAGACCCGTGTAGGTCGCCGGGTTGCTGCGGGGCGTGCGGCCAATCGGGCTTTGGTCCACATTGATGACCTTGTCGAAATAATCCAGGCCTTCGATCTCCCGGTAGGGCGCAACATCGCCCTGGGCGCGGTTGATCTTGTGGGCCGCTGCGGCATACAAGGTGTCGTTGACCAGGGTCGACTTGCCCGAGCCCGAGACGCCGGTCACGCAGGTGAACAGGCCGACGGGGAAATCCACCGTCACATCGCGCAGGTTGTGGCCGCTGGCGCCCACCAGGCGCAGGCTTTGCACCGCATGCGGGTCCACCGGGGCGGGCGCTGCTTCCTGCGCGCTGCGGCCCTTGGCGCTGCTGGTGCTGCTGGCCTTGCCGCTGGGCTTTTTCTCCAGCGAGGTGCGCACCGTGGGGAACTGCGAGCCGCTCTTGTCCGCCACGGCCTTGCCCACGGGCGCACCCACGGTACTGGCCAGCACCGGCAGCCAGGGCGTGCGGCGCGCAGGCACGGCAATCGATTTCTGGCCGCTCAGGTACTGGCCGGTGAGCGACTGCGGGTGGGCGCAGATGTCGGCATAGCGGCCCTGGGCCATGATCTGGCCGCCGTGCACGCCGGCGCCCGGGCCCATGTCGATGATCTGGTCGGCCGCGCGCATCATGTCCTCGTCGTGCTCGACGACGATCACGCTGTTGCCGATGTCGCGCAGGTGCTGCAAGGTAGCGATCAGGCGGTCGTTGTCGCGCTGGTGCAGGCCGATCGAGGGCTCGTCGAGCACATACATCACGCCGGTCAGGCCAGAGCCGATCTGCGATGCCAGGCGAATGCGCTGCGCCTCGCCGCCCGAGAGGGTCTCGGCGCTGCGTGCCAGGCTCAGGTAGGTCAGGCCCACATCGTTGAGGAACTGCAGCCGCGTGCTGATCTCCTGGATCACCCGGGCGGCAATATCGGCCTTGGCGCCCGTCAGCTGCACCGTGGTGAACCAGGCGTGGGCCTCGCTCAGGGTGACCTGGCTGATGTCCTGGATTGCACGGGCCTGGTCGCCGTCGCCCACGCGCACAAAGCGCGCCTCGCGGCGCAGGCGCGCGCCGTGGCAATCCGGGCAGGGCTGCACGCTCTGGTAGCGCGCCAGCTCGTCGCGCACGATGCTCGAATCGGTCTCGCGGTAGCGCCGCGTCATGTTCGGCAGAATGCCTTCAAACGGGTGCTTCTTCGTGACCATCTTGCCGGCGTTCTCGCCGCTGGCCAGCTCGTACTTGAAGGCAATTTCTTCGTCGCCCGAGCCATGGAGCACCACCTGGCGCACCGCCTCGGGCAGGCTCTCGAAAGACTGCTCGATGTCGAATTGGTAGTGGCGGCCCAGGCTTTCGAGCATCGCAAAATAGTAGCCATTGCGCCGGTCCCAGCCCTTGATGGCGCCGCTGGCCAGGCTGAGCGTGGGGAAGGCCACCACACGCTCGACGTCGAACACCTCATGCAGGCCCAGGCCGTCGCACGACGGGCAGGCGCCCTGGGGCGAGTTGAAGGAGAACAGGCGCGGCTCCAGCTCGGCCAGCGCATAACTGCAGACCGGGCAGGAGAACTTGCTGCTGAACAAATGCTCCTTGCCGGTGTCCATCTCCAGCGCCAGCACCCGGCCATTGCCTTCGTTGCCGCCCACGCGCAGCGCGGCCTCAATGCTTTCAGCCAGGCGCTGCTGCAGCCCGGCGCGCACCTTGATCCGGTCGATGACCACGTCGATGTCGTGCTTCTCGTTCTTGGCCAGCGCGGGCAGGGTCTCGTGCTCGTACATCTGGCCATCGACCCGAAAGCGCACATAGCCCAGCGCCTGCATCTGGGCAAACAGCTCGGCGAACTCGCCCTTCTTGCCGCGCGCCACCGGCGCCAGGACCATCAGCCTGGTGTCCTCGGGCAGGGCCAGCACGGCATCCACCATCTGGCTGACGGTCTGGGCCGCCAGCGGCAGGTTGTGGTCGGGGCAGAAGGGCGTGCCTGCGCGGGCGTACAGCAGGCGCAGGTAGTCATGGATTTCGGTGACCGTGCCTACGGTCGAGCGCGGGTTGTGGCTGGTCGCCTTCTGCTCGATCGAGATGGCCGGCGACAGGCCCTCGATCAGGTCGACATCGGGTTTGTCCAGCCGGCCCAGAAACTGGCGCGCATAGGCCGAGAGGCTCTCGACATAGCGGCGCTGGCCTTCGGCATACAAGGTGTCAAAGGCCAGGCTGGATTTGCCCGAGCCCGACAGCCCGGTGATCACCACCAGCTGGTGGCGGGGGATGTCCAGGTCGATGTTCTTGAGGTTGTGCGTGCGCGCGCCACGGATGGCAATGCGGCTGTGTGCCAGCCGCGCACCCAGGTAGCGGCTGTCGTCCTGGCGCGCCTCGGACACGCCGAGTTCGTGGTGCAGGTCGATCGCAGCGGATGGGTCGGTGGGGGTGCGTGGTGGCATGTGGGCGTCAGGATCCAAAACCCCTCATGATAGCCAGCATGCCCGTTCGTTGTGCAATCTGCCGGGTATCGCTGCACATGCTTTGCGGATAAACCGGGCGCCGCCCCAGGGGAGCGGCCTACAACTTGCCGCCCAAACCGGGGTGGGGGCTTGCTGCAGCTTTGCGCTCAGCTATCGTTTCTGAAGGGCCTGCAGCCGCGTAGATTCCGTCTGCCAGCAGGGCTTGCGGCTGCGCTCTACACTTGCCGCTGGCGATCGTCGCCATCCGTCCCTTGTTTGCCAGCGTATCGCCCTTGTCTCTCACTTCTGTTTCTTCATCCACGGCCATGCGGCCGGCCGAGCGGCGCGCCAGCTTCAGCCTGGCGCTGATCTTTGCATTGCGCATGCTGGGCCTGTTCCTGGTGCTGCCGGTGTTCGCGCTGGAGGCCCACAAATACCCTGGTGGTGATGACCCGGCGCTGGTCGGGCTTGCCATGGGTGTCTATGGCCTGACCCAGGCCGTCTGCCAACTGCCGCTGGGCATGGCGTCTGACCGCTATGGGCGCAAGAAGGTCATCGTGCTGGGCCTGCTGGTGTTCGCCGCCGGCAGTCTGATCGCCGGCATGGCCGGCAACCTCCATGCCTTGCTGCTGGGCCGGGCGCTGCAAGGCGCGGGCGCCGTGTCCGCCGCCGTCACGGCGCTGCTGGCCGACCAGACCCGCGATGTGGTGCGCACCAAGGCCATGGCGCTGGTGGGCGCGAGCATTGGGCTGATGTTTGCGCTGGCGCTGGTGCTCAGCCCGCTGCTGGTCGTGCATATCGGCCTGAGCGGCCTGTTCTTGATGACCTGCGGCCTGGCGCTGGGCGGCATTGCCGTGGTGCTGTGGGTGGTGCCGCCGGAGCCGCTGGAGCACCGGGGCGGCGCACGCGGCGGCCTGCGTGAGGTGTTTCGCCATGCCGATCTGGTGCGGCTCAACGCCGGGGTGTTTGTGCTGCACACGGTGCAGATGTCGATGTGGGTGGCCGTACCCGCGATGCTGGTGGCCGCGGGTCTGCCCAAGGCCGAGCACTGGCAGGTCTACCTGCCGGCCGTGGTGCTGTCCTTTGTGCTGATGGGCGGGTTGTTTGCGCTGGAGCGGCGCGGTTACCTGCGCGGCGCGCTGCTGGGCTCGATCGGGCTGGTGGCCCTGGTGCAAATAGCCTTGGGACTGGTGGCGACCTCCGGCCAGGCGCCCACGCTGTGGCTGATGGGGGTGCTGCTGTTCGTGTTTTTCTGCGGCTTCAATGCGCTGGAGGCGACGCAGCCGAGCCTGGTGTCGCGCATGGCGCCCGCCTCCCTGCGTGGTGCGGCGCTGGGCAGTTACAACACTTTGCAATCGCTGGGCCTTTTTGCCGGCGGCGCATTGGGTGGGGTGCTGACCCGCTGGGGCAGTGTGACCGATTTGTTCATCGCCACCAGCGCCTTGGCGCTGCTGTGGCTGGTGCTGACCTGGCCCTTGCAACCGCTGGCCCGCACCGCCGCTGGCGCTGGCGCTGCACAAAAGTAAGCGCTGGCTGGGAATGGGGCCGGCCCGTCAGGCCCCTTTGCAGAATCTGCGGGTACTGGGCAAGAAATGCCTGGCCGCTTTGGGGTAGGATACGCCCCTGTATCTCAGTGATGGGCGCTTTGAAGGCTGCAATGCCTGCAACACTGCCAACGCATAGTAGGCGCCCATTTTTCAAAGGAAAAACCTGAACCATGGCATCCGTCAACAAAGTCATCATCGTCGGCAACCTCGGCCGCGACCCTGAAATCCGCACCTTCCCCTCGGGCGACCAGGTAGCCAACGTCACCATCGCCACCACCGACCGCTGGCGCGACAAGAACAGCGGCGAGAACAAGGAAGCCACCGAGTGGCACCGTGTGGTGTTCAATGGCCGTCTGGCTGAAATCGTCGGCCAGTACCTGCGCAAGGGCAGCCAGGTCTATGTGGAAGGCAGCCTGCGCACCCGCAAGTGGACCGACCAGGCCACCGGCCAGGAGCGCTATGCGACGGAAATCCGCGCTGACTCCATGCAAATGCTGGGCAGCCGCCAAGGCCAGGGCGGCGGTGGCGGCCAGGGCGGTGGTGATGACTACGGCTATGGCGACAGCGGCTACGGCGACCAAGGTGGCGGCGGTGCACCCGCTGGCAACTACCAGCGCCGCGCCCCGGCACCGGCCATGGCCCCAGCGGCCGCACCCCGCCAGGCGCCACCTCCCCGTCCTGCGCCAGCGCCCATGCCAGCGCCGGCCCCACGCGCTGCGTCGGGCTTTGACGACATGGACGACGATATTCCGTTCTAGGCAGCCGCTGCCTGTTTCGCAATGAATGACGAGCCCGCGCCTGACCAGCCGCGGGCTATTTTGATGGCGGAGCAAAAAGGGGGCTCGCCCGCAGTCTGCTAGGTCTGGCGGACGCCTTGCGCCGGGAGCGCTGATGCACCCTCGGGCGCGCTGGCCTGCTGGATACGCAGATGGCGGCGCAGGTCGAATTTGAGCAATACGGCCCCTGCGCCGATCAGCAACACGTCCTTGACGATGAAGCCGTCCAGCATGGTCAGTTGCGGCAGCAGGCTCAGCGTCGTGATGCCTGTCACGATGACGATGGCCGAGCCCACGATACCGAAGGCCGGTTTCTTGAAACCAACGACCAAAGCCACAAAGGCCAGGGTTTCGACAACGCCGAGAAAGTAGCTGCCTCCGTGCACGCCAAACAGGGTGTAGAGAAAGCTGAGCCAGGTGCTGGAGATCAGCGGCTCCAACTCGCTGACCTCGAAATCAAACCATTTGAAGGTGCCGAACAGCGCAAAGATAAAGATGACGGAAAGCCGCAGCAGGGTGAGGTCGGCATCGGAATGCACAAAGCGGTGGATGGCGTTTTTCATGGGGTCTCCTGTTTCAAGGCGGGGGTGGGCGGAGGGGTACCAGCGCTGAGCCAGTGGACGATGGCTTGGACGGCGCCGGCATAGGCATCGTGTGGGGGAATGCGGTTGAGCAAGAGCGCGCCTTTGAGCGCCGCGCTGACCATCATTGCCAGCTCGGCAGCGGGCAGCGCAGTCTGGAGCTGTGCAGATTGCTGACCGGCTGCGAGGATGTCCTGCAGCAGGTGCTGCTCCTTCTGTGCGAGCCGGAACACGGCAATCTGCAGCTCCGGAAGCAGGAGATGGCTGTCTGACAGCATCGCGTAGACGCCGCACATCTGCCCTTGCGCAGCGCAGTCCGAAAAGGCCTCCAGGTAGCCCTGCAACCGCTGCACTCCCGCAGGCAATTGGTTCAGCTCGGCTTGCAACTGGTCGAACTGCGCGGTCTTGTAGGCACAGTAAGCCAGGCCCAGATCTGTCTTGCTGGGGAAATGGTGGTGGATGCTGGCCTTTCGGATACCAATGCCAGATTCCAGATCCGCGTAGCTGAAGCCCTGGAAGCCACGCTGCTGGATATAGACATTGGCCAGCTCGATGATTTTTTCGTAGGTGGACATATTTATTTATAAAAACTATTAAAAATAGTATTTCATTTGATTTTTAGAATGTACCTACTGAAAGGTAGGCTGTCAAAAGCTGTTGTGATTCAAAGCGTAAACGTCTTGCTGCGCCACCGGTTGGCTGCCCGGTCCGTATGCGCTTTGGACGACGTGGCGGCAGGCATTCAGCACCGTGCAGAGGCCTATGCGCCACAGGCCATGCCGGCAGAGGGAGAATGTGGGGGCTGCGGCGTGCCTGCGCGCCGAGCGCCCGCCCAGCGCAGCGCGACGCCCTTTGTTCCACCTTGTCCGAAAGCGTCCATGACAGAGACCACCGATATCGCTTCCCTCATCGCCCCCAGGGGCCGCCTGCGCGCGGCCATCAATGTGGGCAATCCTGTGCTGGCGCACAAACGGGCCGATGGTTCGGCCGCAGGCGTTTCCGTCGATTTGGCGGCGCGCATGGCGGCCCAGCTGGGGCTACCGCTGGATCTGCAGCTGTTTGAGGCCGCTGCCCATTCGGTCGATGCGGTCACCCAGGGCCAGGCCGATGTCGGCTTTTTTGCGGTGGACCCGGTGCGCGGCGCGGGCATTGGTTTTTCTGCGCCCTATGTGCTGATCGAGGGCGCCTACATGGTGCGCAGCGATTCGGCGCTGACCGACAACGCGCAGGTGGATGTGGCGGCGCACGAAGTGGTGGTGGGCCAGGGCAGTGCCTATGACCTCTACCTGAGCCGGGCGCTGAAACACGCCCGCATCCTGCGGGCGCCCACCTCGCCGGCGGTGGTTGATGTCTATCTGCAACCCCGGGGCGATGTGGCTGCGGGCGTCAAGGTGCAGCTGGAAGCTGCGGTCGCCAGCCACCCGGGTCTGCGCATGCTGCCCGGGCATTTCATGCTGATCCAGCAGGCCATGGGCCTGCCCAGGGACCGGGGCGACGCCGCCCTCCAATGGCTGGCCGCGTTTGTCGAAGAGGCCAAGGCCAGCGGCTTTGTGGCCCGGGCACTGGCACAGCACCAGGTGCAAGGCGCGGTGGTGGCGCCGGGAGTGCAGCGATGAGCGTGTTTGAGCAGCTGCAGCAGTTGCTGGAAGGCGAGGGCGCCCGCTTTCGGGTGCTGAGCCACCCGGCCGAGGGCAAATCGGACGAGGTGGCGCGCATCCGGGGCACCACGCCGGGCCAGGGTGCCAAGGCCATGCTGTGCAAGACCCGCAATGCCGAGCATTGGGTACTGGCGGTGCTGCCGGGCGACCAGAAGCTGGACTTTCGCCTGCTGGCGGCCGCGTTGGGCCTGCCCAAGATGACGATGGCCAGTGCGGAAGAGGCCACCGAGCGGACCGGTTGCGTGATCGGCGCCATTCCACCGTTCAGCCCGGGCCCGCAGGTAGCCCTGGTGGTGGACCCGGGTCTGGTGGAACGCCATGCCGACATCGCGTTCAATGCCGGGCGGCTGGACCGCTCGATGGTGCTCAATGCCCAGGACTATGTGCGCGTGGCCAAGCCGGCGTTGCACCGCATCTGCGCTATGGGCTAACGCAAAAATCCAACACTGCGGCCGGCTGTGCCCGGCGCGGCAGCCTGCCGCCGCAGGGCCACTGCACAATAGGCGCCATGTTCATCGCCATCCCGCTGGAAAACAAGCCCTCCTGGCAGTCGCCGCCCTGGATGACGGTGCTGCTGATTGCGATCAACTGCCTGGTGTTCTGGGTCTGGCAAGGGGGGGAGGAGCGGGCAGCAGAGCGGGCCTCCAAAACCTATGCCCATACGGCGCTGCCGGCGATCGAGGTGCCGGCCTTTGTGAAGTATCTGGAGGCGCAAAGCCGCAACCCGGACAGCCGCATCCAGCCGCAGATGGTGCGCATGGTGCAGGGGCTGCAAAAAAAACAGGACTACGGCCAGATCTACCTGCTGATGCAGCAGGAAGGCCGTTTTCGCCGCCAGCTGCTGGCCGGCGAGGTGATCCAGGCAGGCGATCCGCTGCATGCCGAATGGCAGGCCGCCCGCGCCCGCTTTGCACCGCTGGAGCCCGCTCCCTTCACCGCCCGCTGGGCGATGAGCTATGAAGCCGGTGCCGGCCTGCAGCCTCTGCAGGCGCTGACCTCCACCTTTTTGCACGGCAGCACCGGGCACCTGCTGGGCAATATGGTGTTTTTGTTTCTGTTCGGTTTTACGTTGGAGATGGCACTGGGCGCCGGGCTCTACCTGTGCTTCTACCTGGCCGCCGGTGTCAGCGCGTCGCTGTTTGCCGGTCTGTTCTATGCCGGCTCGGGCAGCTATGGGCTGGGTGCGTCGGGCGCGATTGCCGGGCTGATGGCCATGTATGTGGTGCTCTACCGCATGCGCCGCATCCGCTTTTTCTACATGCTGGCCTTCTACTTCAACTACGCCACCTGGCCCGCGCTGGTGGTGCTGCCAGTGTGGATGGGCTTTGAGCTGGCCCAGCATTTTCTGGGGCAGCAGGGCGTGGCCTATATGGCGCACTTTGGCGGCCTGCTGGCCGGCGGTCTGCTGATGGCCTTGTACCTGCAGCTGCGGCGCAAGGAATCGGTGGTCGAGGTGGCCGCCCGTGACAAGCAGCAGGCCCAGGCCCAGAGCGCCGCACTGGCCGCCGCCGTGCAACGCGCGCAAAAGCACACCGATGCGCTGGCCTTCGAGCTGGCTGCCCCCGCCTGGCGCCAGGCGGCCAAGCTGGCGCCGGCCGATGCAGCCATCTTGCGCGCCTGGTTTGAAAGCGCCCGCCATGCGCCGGGCAGCGAGGATTTCCACCGCGCGGCCCGCGCCATCTTCAAGCTGCCAGCCAATACCGAGGCGCTGCGACGGCTCCAGCACCACAGCTGGCACAGCTATAGGGACCGCGCCCGGCCCGCCCCGCGCATCAGCGACAACAGCCTGCATGCGCTGGCGCGCAGCTTTGTCCGCCTGGGCGAATGGGACGATGCACAGAACATTTGCCAGCAGCTGGAGCACGCCGCCGACCACCCGCACTGGCCCGCGACCCTGGCCCTCGTCGCCAATGGCCTGGCCAAGGCCGGCCGGCTGGATGACGCCCGGCGCTGGCTGCCAGCGCTGCAGCGCGCCGCGCCGCAGGACCCGGTGACGCGCTGGCTCAGCCAGGCGGGCACCTGAACGCTGGCCGAGCGCCTGTAGGCGTCAGCGCCATGTAAAGTTTTCGTGAAGCCATGCCTTATGATCGCTCCCATGCTGCGCCAGCGGGGGCTGCAGACAGAAAGGCTGGCCATGGGCCCATTGCGTTCTCCACAGCAAGACGACGAGGTTGACAGCGCCCAATGGGTGATTGAGCCGTTCTGGCGCAAGCTCAACAGCTTTTTCCTGTTCCCATTGCAGCGCAAGCCCTTGCTGTATGCGCTGGTGCTGTCGCTCTGCGCCTATATGCTGATGTGGGGCCTGCTGATCGGTCTGGTCGTGGCGGTGGGCCTGCTGCTGGCGATCAGCCGGCATGCGTTCAAGATCGCGGCCTATGCCTCGCATGGCGTGCTCGACAGCAACGACTACGACGACTACCCCTGCGATGCCGACCTCAAGGTGCTGCCCTGGAAGTTTTTCGGCGTGTTGCTGGTGCATGGCTTTCTGATCGGCATGCTCGCACGGGTCAGCCCGGGGCTGGCGGCGCTGGGCGATCTGCTCTCGTCCTTTCTGATCCCCGCCACGTTGATGGTGCTGATCACCAGCGGCAGCCTGCGCGCTGCCATCAACCCCTTCATGCTGCTGAGCACGATGGGGGCCATCGGTCTGCCCTATGGCCTGCTGTGCCTGTTTCTGTTCCTGCTGATGCAGGGCGTGCCGATGGCCTTTGCGCTGTTGGTCACGGTGGTGCCCCAGGCGCTGCTGGCGCCTTTGCTGGCCTTTGTCGTGATCTATTTCAACGGCGTGATTGCCGCGATGATCGGCTATGTGATGTACCAGAACCATGCGGCGTTGGGCATCACGCCGGACAAGGCGCCGCAGGCCGAAGCCGGCGCGCCGGTGGTGGACCCGCAGACTGCGCGGGCCCAGCGCCGCGATGCCCAGGTGGCCCAGCTGGTGCAAAGCGGCGACATGAACGCCGCCCTGGCCGAAGCCCGTGAATGGCAGCGCAGCGAACCGGACAGCCTGGCCGACCAGCGCCGCTACCACCGCGTGCTCAAGCTCAGCGACAAGGGCGACGAGCTGGCGCGCCATGCGCAAAGCTATGTTGCGCTGCTGCTGCGCAAGCAGCGCAGTGCCGATGCGCTGGAGGTCTGGGGCAGTTGCTACAAGCGCGACAAAGCCTTTCGGCTGAACGAAGCCAGCCATGCCTTGGCACTGGCACAGATGGCCTGGAAGCGCATGCAACTGCCGCACACCTTGGCCTTGCTCCATGGTTTCGAGAAAAGCTATGCCGGCAGCGATCTGGTGCCCCAGGCGCTGGAGCTGACGGTGCGCGTGCTCAAGCAAGGCGCCAACAAGCCCGACCAGGCAGTGCGCGTGTTCATGCGCATGAAGATCCGCTACCCCGAACATGCCTGCACGCAGGAGGCCGCCTGGATCTTGCGCGATGAGCTGCCGGGCGCTGCGCAGGCGCCTGCCGCACCCGCCTGAGCTGCTGGATTTTTAAGCGGCCGTTGAAGGCGCCACGCTGGCAATGATGCCGCCGCCCAGGCAGACCTCGCCGTCATACAGCACGGCGGACTGGCCTGGCGTCACTGCCCATTGCGCCTCGGGGAAGTCGAGGTGGAACTGCGCGGGCGTCGTATCGGCGCCAATGATCGCGGGCGAATCGGGCTGGCGGTAGCGGGTTTTGGAGCCATAGGTGCCGGCAGCGGGCGGGTGGCCGGCGACCCAGCTGGTGTTGTCGGCGTCCAGTGCCTGCGACAGCAGCCAGGGGTGGTCATGGCCTTGCACCACGCGCAGGATGTTCTTGTCCAGCTCCTTGCGGGCCACAAACCAGGGCGCATGCTCGCCTGCGCCACGGGCAGCGCCTTTTTCCTTCACGCCCCCAATGCCCAGACCCGAGCGCTGGCCCAAGGTGTAGAACGACAGGCCGACATGCTTGCCCAGCTTGCGGTTGCGGTCGTCGAGGATCGGACCCGGTTCCTGGCTGATGTAGCGGTTGAGAAAATCGCGGAAAGGGCGCTCGCCGATGAAGCAGATACCGGTGGAGTCCTTCTTCTTGGCATTGGGCAGGCCGATTTCCTCGGCAATGCGGCGCACCTCGGTCTTCTTCAGCTCACCGACCGGGAACAGCGATCTGGACAGCTGGGCCTGGTTCAGGCGGTGCAGAAAATAGCTCTGGTCCTTGGCCGGGTCCAGGCCCTTGAGCAGTTCGAACAACTGGGTGTCGGGGTTCTGGCGCACACGGGCGTAGTGGCCGGTGGCAATCTTTTCGGCGCCCAGCCGCATGGCATGGTCCAAAAAGGCCTTGAACTTGATCTCGGCATTGCACAGCACATCGGGGTTGGGTGTGCGGCCGGCCTGGTATTCGCGCAGAAACTCGGCAAACACCCGGTCCTTGTAGTCGGCCGCAAAGTTGACGTGTTCCAGCTCGATGCCCACCACGTCGGCCACGGCTGCGGCATCGACAAAGTCGATGTTGGACGAGCAGTACTCGCTGTCGTCGTCATCTTCCCAGTTCTTCATGAAGATGCCGACGACCTCGTGCCCCTGCTTTTTGAGCAAATACGCGGTGACGGCCGAATCCACGCCGCCACTCAGCCCCACTACGATGCGCTGTTTAACCATGGGCGCAATTATCCGCTGGGCAGCGGGCGGCCGCTGTGCAAGGGCTATGCGCCAAGCCATGCTAATCGTTCATTTTTTTGAACGATGAATGCGAATTTCAGTGATTTATCGTTGATCGTTCCATCGCTAATATTCGTTCCAGGCGTTAAGCACGAATCCTCGTTGCAGACGCTTGCGGTGGGCCCGTCCCGCCAGCGCTTCAGAAAAGGAACGACCATGACCTCCAAGCCCTATGTTCGCCTCGACAAAGACAATGCTGCCGTGCTGCTGGTGGACCACCAGACCGGTCTGCTCTCGCTGGTGCGCGACATCGACCCCGACAAGTTCAAGAACAATGTGCTGGCGCTGAGTGATCTGGCCAATTATTTCCAGCTACCCACGATTCTGACCACCAGCTTTGAAGATGGGCCCAATGGCCCGCTGGTACCTGAGCTGGTCCAGGCCCATCCCCGTGCACCGTTCATCGCCCGCCCCGGCCAGATCAATGCCTGGGACAACGAGGACTTCGTCAAGGCCGTCAAGGCCACCGGCAAAAAGCAGCTGATCATTGCCGGTGTGGTGACCGAGGTCTGCGTGGCTTTCCCGGCTCTGGCGGCGATTGCAGAGGGCTTTGACGTGTTCGTGGTGACCGATGCCTCGGGTACCTTCAACGAAGTCACCCGCGATTCGGCCTGGCGCCGCATGGAGGCGGCAGGCGCGCAGCTGATGACTTGGTTCGGCGTGGCCTGTGAGCTGCACCGCGACTGGCGCAATGATGTCGAAGGCCTGGGCACCCTGTTCAGCAACCATATCCCGGATTACCGCAATCTGATGAACAGCTATGCGCGCGCCAAGGGCGGCCAGTAAGGCGCCGTTGCCCTAGCCCACCCGGTTGCCACTGCGAAGGAGTCCCGCCATGGAGCAAGCACAGATCTTGGTCTACCAGCCGCAGACCGGCCTCATCGGCCTGCAGCTGGCCGATGGCAGCTACGCGCTGGCCGAACAATGGGGCAACCAGCCCTTGCGTGAAGGCCAGCGGCTGCAAGGCAACCTGCACAGCGTGGGGATGGAGACCCTCGAGGACACCCGTACGCATGCGCGCTATGAGGTGTTCATGCAGGCCTATGGGCTCTCGGCAGAAGGTCTGCGGTTGGCCCTGCTGTAAGCACCTGCCCCACACCCCCGCAGACCTGTGGGGGCAGAGGGCGATGCAGGCGATCCGACGATGGCCTGCATCGCCTTGCGGCTGCCGCGCCGCTGTGGCTTACTGCGGTGTCAACGCAATGCGCTCGCGGGTGGCTTTTTCCACCGCACTGCGCGAGTAGGCCAGCGGAAAGTACTGGCCTGCGGCCCAGGTGTTGGCCAGGTCGCGGTAATGCGGGCTGGCGGGGTTGCCCGATTGGCCTGGCGTGTTGACCACGCGCGAGGCGTCCCAGTTGCCCACGTCCACCACCATGCGGAAGGATGCGCCAGAGGTCAGCTGGTAGGTGTCCACGTTGTAGCTGGTAGCCATCGGCGTAGCCCAGGAGCCGCCGATGCCGCCCACGCCGACATTGAGCCTTTGCTGGGTGGCACTGTCCACCACGCCGGCGAGCGGGTGCACAAAGATCGCCTGGTGCAGGCTGCCCCAGGTCCAGCTCCTGGCATCTGCCCCCAGCTTGGTCTGCAGCCACTGCATCGCCGGTGCGATGGACGAGAGCAGCACCTGGTCACGCTCGGCCTCGCTCATCCAGCCCTGCGGGCTTTCCAGCACCGCGATCATGCGGGTGGCGCTGGTCTCTTTGGCAAAGCTGCGCTCGTTGGCGGCCAGCACCTTGTCGGTCAGCGCTTTCTTCAGGGTGGCATTGCTCCAGACTTCGTAGAGCGCGGCGGCTGCGCTGTCCTTGGCCATCGTGCCGTCCCAGGCTTGCAGCAGTGCCAGGCCCTGGGCAGTCTGTGTATCGCTGCTTTGCAGTGGTGCCAGCAGTTTGAGCAGGCGCTGGGCCGGTACGGCGACGATGTCGGTCTGCCAGGCTTCGGAGTCTGCGACGCTGAGCTTCTTGCCGTCCTTGGCGGCCTTTTCAAACAGGCCATGCAGGCGCTGTGCGCGGGCTGCGTCCGACCATTCGTAGCCAATGCCCTTTTGGTAGAGCGGGTGGGTGGGCGGCACATTGTTTTCGTTGGCCGTCACCACATAGCCGCGCTGCGGGTTGAACTCCCAGGGCAGCTCGTCGCCGTTGCGGTAGCCCGACCATTCATAGCGGCCGTCACCGGGCACCGGTGTCAGCCCATCCCAGTTGGGGCGGATGGGGGTGAGCCCGCCCGGAATCCAGCCAATGTTGCCACTGCTGTCGGCATAGACCTGGTTCTCGCCCGGTGCGCCCCAGCGGTTCATCGCGGCGCGGAACTGGTCGAAATCCTGCGCACGCATATAGTCCATCGAGCCGAAGTAGGGCGCCATGCCCAGGTCCAGCCAGGCGGCGCGCAGCGCATAGGCCTTGTTGCCTTCGGCAGCCAGCACCGGGCCGTGGCGGGTGTACCAGTTCTCGACGATGACGGGCTGGGCGGCGCCCTTGACGGCAATACTCTCCGTCACCCGGGTCATCGGCTCCCAGCGGCCCTGGTACCTGTATTCCTTGCTGTTCTGCGGGTTGGTTTCGTAGACATACAGGTCTTCCTGGTCCATGTAGAAGCGCGTCAGGCCAAAGGCGATGCGGCCGTTGTGGCCGATGGAGATGCCAGGCAAAAACGGCTCGCCAGCACCGATCACATCCATGCCAGGCGCGGAGATGTGCGAGATATAGCGCAGGCTGGGCGCGCCATGGGCGCGGTGCGGGTCATTGGCCAGAATCGGGCGGCCGGTGGTGGTCATGCCCGGCGCGATCGTCCAGTTGTTGCTGCCGTAGCTGGCCAAGGTATTCGCATCGGGCTGGTTCAAGGTGGATTCGGACAGCGCCAGCAACTGCTCGGGTGTCATGTCCTGGGCCGAGACCTTGACGTTGTCCTTGGTGAAGCGCGGGCTGGCAGTGGCCAGCGCATAGGCGCGCTTGAGCTCTTTGCCGGGCAGGCCGCAGACCTCCAGCCCCTCGGGAATCTGCGGCTTCACATCGGGCACCAGCTCGCGGCGCAGCCAGTCCACCCGGGCGCCGTTGTGCTGGCCCTCGCAAAAGGCCTGGGCGCGGTCCACTTCGCCGGTGAAGTTCAGGGTCAGGCCATGGTGGCGGATGCGGACCGTGTCTTCCGCAGCCCATCGGGCCGGCTGGTAGCCCAGCAGCCTGAACTCTTCGGGCAGCAGGCTGGGGTCGGCCTTCGTCTGGGCGACAAAGGCATTCACCCCGGCCACAAAGGCTTCGGCGACGCGTTTGGAGTCCGAGCCATAGGCCAGCCATTCGCGGTACATGTCGCCACGGAACAGCACCGCGCGCGCCGCCTTGTCGCTCTCGACCCAGGCAGGGCCAAAGTCCTGGGCCATCTGGCCCAGTCCGCGCTTGCGCCACAAGTCCATCTGCCAGAGCCGGTCGCGCGCCGCCATATAGCCTTGCACGACAAAAGCGTCATAGGTGGTGCCGGCGTAGATGTGCGGCACGCCCCACTGGTCGACCAGTACCTCGGCCGGCTTTTCCAGCCCGGCAATCCTGGCGCTGTGCTGGCTGGTGGGCGGTGTGCCCAGGGAGCTGCAACCGGCGGCAAGCAGCGCAGCGGCCAGTGGCAGCGCCAGGCGGGTGGCAAAACGACGGGGGTCGTGGTGGGGCATGGTATGTCTCCTCGTTATGGTCCAGGGACAATGCCATGCTTGCCCGCGCTGCGCAATCGCGTTGGCGCCAGGCGCCGGCGGGGCTCCAATCTGTGCGAGGATGCGCGCATCTGCACGCGCTCGCGGCTGCGACTTCGGAAGGAACCCCACCATGGAACTGCGCCAGCTGCGCTACTTTGTACGCATCGTTGAACTGGGCTCGATGAGCCGCGCCGCGCTGGATCTGGACATGGTGCAGTCGGCCCTGAGCCAGCAGGTCAGCCGCCTGGAGTCCGAGCTTTCTACCCGTTTGCTCCAGCGCACCTCACGCGGTGTCATCCCGACCGAGGCCGGCCTGGCGTTTTTCCATGAGGCCCAGCTCAGCCTGCGCCATGCCGACCAGGCCATCCATGCGGCCCAGCAGGCGCGGCTGTCGGGCGCTGTCAGCATGGGCCTGTCTCCGACGATCGCCAACGTGCTGGGCCTGCCGCTGCTGCGGGCCATGCGCGAGCGCTACCCCGATGTGCGGCTGCACATGGTCTCGGCGCTGTCCGGCCACCTGACCAGTCTGCTCAACGCCCGGCAGATGGACGTTGCCATTCTGTTCGACACGCAGAGCGCACGCCGCTGGCGGGTGACGCCGCTGCTCGAAGAGCAGCTCTTTCTGATCCAGTCCCGCCAGAGCCCTGTTGCGCCCAAGATCCGCCATGGCGCGCCGGTCACTCTGGCGCAGCTGCAACAGGTGCCGCTGATCCTGCCCTCGGGCAGCCATGGGCTGCGCAGCTCGGTGATGGCCTCGTTCACCAGTGCGGGTTTCCAATCGCAGATGGCGATGGAAATCGATTCGCTGCCACTGTTGATGGAGGCGGTGGACGCGGGCATGGGTGCGACCGTCCAGCCCTGGTCGGCCGTCGGCATGTACCGCGATGCGGAGGCGCGTTTCCAGTGGTCGCAGATTGCAGACGATTCGGTGCGCCGCAAGGCGGCGCTGTGCAGCCTGTCGGACGATGAGCTGTCGCCCGCGGCGCTCGCCGCGCGTGTGGTGCTGGTCGATTGCGCCAGACGGCTGGTGGAGTCTGGCCAATGGCTGGGCGCCTCGCTCGCGGCCTGAACGCGGGCGGCGCCCGGCCACATCACAAACCGTGATACCCCCATGCGCTGGCACGGCTGCACCGGCGCGGACCGGTTGTCTAAAGTGGGGGCAACTCTCGCCGGTCGGGGTGCCGGGACCGCGTCCCTTGTGATGCAGCGCCACGACCAGGACGGGCCCTTCCCACGTTGAACCGCCACCAGGCACGCCTTGTGGCAACCCCTCATGAATACTGAAGCCTTTGACACCGATGTGCTCGTCATCGGTGGCGGCAATGCCGCGCTGTGCGCCGCCCTCATGGCCCGTGAAGCGGGCAGCCGCGTGCTGCTGCTGGAAGCGGCACCACGCGCATGGCGCGGCGGCAACTCCGGCCACACCCGCAATCTCCGCTGCATGCACAACGCCCCGCAGGATGTGCTGGTCGATGCCTATCCGGAGGAGGAGTACTGGCAAGACCTGCTCAAGGTCACTGCCGGCATCACCGATGAGCACCTGGCCCGCCTGGTGATCCGCGCCTCTTCGACCTGCCGCAGCTGGATGCGCCGGCATGGCGTGCATTTTCAGCCTCCGTTGTCGGGTGCGCTGCATGTGGCGCGCACTAATGCGTTTTTCATGGGTGGCGGCAAGGCCCTGGTCAATGCCTACTACCGCAGTGCGCAGGCGATGGGCGTGGACGTGCGCTACGAGTCACCGGTGGACCGGCTGGAGATCGCCAACGGCCGCTTCCAGGCCGCCTGGTGCAAGGGCGAGCGCATCACTGCCAAAAGCTGCGTGCTGGCGGCCGGCGGCTTTGAGTCGAACCGGGAGTGGCTGCGCGAGGCCTGGGGCCAGAACGCCCGTGGCGAATGGCCTGCCGACAACTTCCTCATCCGTGGCACGGCCTTCAACCAGGGTGTGTTGCTCAAGCACATGCTCCAGGACCAGCTTGCCGATGCCGTGGGCGACCCCACCCAGGCGCACATGGTGGCCATCGATGCCCGTGCACCGCTGTATGACGGCGGCATCTGCACGCGCATTGACTGCGTGTCGCTGGGCGTGGTGGTCAACCGCGATGCCCAGCGCTTCTACGATGAAGGCGAGGATTTCTGGCCCAAGCGCTATGCCATCTGGGGCCGGCTGGTTGCACAGCAGCCTGGGCAGATGGCGTATTCCATCATCGACAGCAAAGCCATTGGCCGCTTCATGCCGCCGGTGTTTCCGGGCGTGCGCGCTGATTCGCTGCCGCAGCTGGCCCAGAAGCTGGGACTGCCGGTGGAGACCTTCATGCAGACCCTCCAGGCCTACAACGCCAGCTGCAAGGCGGGCCATTTCGACCATACGGCGCTCGACGACTGCCACACCGAAGGTATCAGCCCCGCCAAGACGCACTGGGCCCGGCCGCTGGATACCGGCCCGTTCTATGGCTATGCACTGCGCCCGGGCGTGACCTTCACCTACCTGGGTTTGAAGGTCGATGACAGCGCGGCAGTGCGCTTTGGCGGGCAGGCCAGCCAGAACCTGTTCGTGGCGGGCGAAATGATGGCGGGCAATGTTCTGGGTAAGGGCTACACGGCGGGGGTGGGCATGTCCATTGGTACCGCTTTCGGGCGGATTGCTGGCCGCAATGCCGCACTGGCCGCTGCCGGCCAGCCCGCGCTGCATGGCGCTGTGAACGACGAGGTCTGAATGAGCATCCAATCACTGCAAGAACTGGGCCAGCAGGCCCAGACCCTGGCCACCGGCAAGGTCATCCCCATCATCGCTGCGCCCACGCAGACGCCCGCAGAGCAAGAGGTGGCGCGCGTGATGCAGATCTGCAATGCCTGCCGCTACTGCGAAGGCTTTTGCGCCGTGTTCCCGGCGATGACGCGCCGTCTGGAGTTTGGCAAGGCCGATGCGCATTACCTGGCCAATCTGTGCCACAACTGCGGCGCCTGCCTGCATGCCTGCCAGTACGCGCCGCCGCACGAGTTTGCCATCAACATCCCCCAGGCCATGGCCGAGGTACGGGGCCAGACCTATGCCGACTACGCCTGGCCTCCTGCGCTGGGGCGGCTGTACCAGCGAAACGGCCTGACCCTGTCACTGGCGATGGTGCTGGGGCTGTTCCTGTTTCTGGCATTGGCTGTCGCGTTGCGGGGCGGCGTGGGCCAGCTGTGGAATGCGCAGCTGGGCAACAACTTCTACAACCTGTTCCCGCATGGCCTGATGGTGGGCATTTTTGCGCCGGTGTTTTTGCTGGTGGTGTTGGCGCTCTTCATGGGCGTGCGCCGCTTTTGGAAGGAGGTCAAGCCCGCCACCAGTGGGGTGGATGTCGGTATGCCGGCTGCAGCAGAGGCGACGCAGGATGTGCTGCGCCTCAAGTACCTCGATGGCGGCCATGGCGAGGGCTGCCACAACGACGACGACGCCTACACGCTGGCGCGCCGCCGGTTTCACCATTTCACCTTCTACGGCTTTGCGCTGTGCTTTGCGGCAACGGCGCTGGCCACGGTGTACCACTATGCCTTCGACCTGCCTGCGCCTTACGAGCTGCCCAGCCTGCCCAAGGTGCTGGGTGCGCTGGGCGGGCTGGGCATGATGGTGGGCACGGTGGGCCTGTGGCGCCTGCACCGAAGCCGTCACCCGCTGCACGGTGATTCCCGGCAAAAGCCCATGGACCTTGGCTTCATTGCGCTGCTGTTTGTGGTGGCCTCCAGTGGCATGGCGCTGTGGCTGGGGCGCGGCACGCCCGCCTTGGCACTGTTGCTGTGCCTGCACCTGGGCGCGGTGATCGCATTGTTCGCCACGCTGCCCTACGGCAAGTTTGCCCATGGCGTGTTCCGCACGGCCGCGCTGTTGCGCCACAACACTGAAAAGCGGCAGCCCAGCCCTGTTGGCCTGGGTGCCGACTGACAAAAATCCCATATCCAGGAGACTCACGATGAACAAACGACAAGCGCTGTTGCGCACGATGGTGCTCGCACTGGTGGCAGTGCAGGGCGCCGGCCACGCCCAGGATTTTCCGCCGCGCAAGCCGGTCACCCTGGTGGTGGGCTTTGCAGCTGGCGGTGCGGCAGATTCAGCAGCCCGCCTGATTGCCAAGAAGCTCGGGGAGAACATCGGCCAGACGGTGGTCGTGGACAACCGGGGCGGCGCCGGTGGCAACATCGCGCACCAGTTTGTGGCCAAGGCCCCCGCCGATGGCTCGGTGCTGCTGTTCGGATCGGTGGGCCCGCTGACGATCGCGCCACACATCATGAAAGTCGGTTACGACCCGTTCAAGGACCTGGCGCCGATCTCGGGCGGCGTGAACTTTCCCAATGTGCTGGTGGTGCACCAGGGCGCAGGGGTGAAGGATCTGGCCGGTTTTGTGGCCAAGGCCCGGAAGACGGCCGGTGGCGTGGACTATGCGTCCACCGGCGCCGGGTCAGCCTCGCACCTGGCGGGCGAGCTGTTCAACCAGCGCGCCGGTGTCGACATGGTGCATGTTCCCTACAAAGGAGGCGCTCCCGCGCTGCAAGACTTGATCGGGGAGCGCGTGACCTCGTACTTTGCGGCTCCGCCGACAGCGCTTCCCCATATCGAGACCGGCAAGCTGATTCCGCTGGCGACCACCGGCTTGACGCGGCCCGCGTACATGCCCAACATCCCCACCGTTGCCGAGGCGGGCTACCCCGGCTTCGAAGCTCTCAATTGGTATGCGTTTGTGGCACCGGGCAAGACGCCCGAGCCGGTGCTCGAACGCTGGAATGCGGAGATTGTCAAGGTGCTGAACGACCCCGCTGTGGGCGAGGCGCTGAACGTGCACGGCCTGACGCCGCAACCGACCACACGCGCAGCATTTGCCGCCTTCATGAAAAAGGAGTACGAGCAGTGGGGCAAGGTGGTCAAGGAGCGCAAGATCAGCATGCAATGAACGCAGCGGCCAGGGGCCGCCTCCGAGGCTGCCGGTGCGATGCCTGAGGCCTTCCGGGGTCTATTCCAGCGGGTTCACGCCATCGGGCTGCACCAGCACCGATGCATCGGTGTAGATCAGGTTCAGCGCAAAACGCTGGCCGGCCAGGTAGTCGTCCAGCGACTGCAGCACCAGCGGGCTGCGCATCTGGTGGGCCTCGGCGCGCATTTCATCGGCGGTCATCCAGACGGTGCGGCGTATGCCTTCGTCGAGCGGCTGGTTTTCATAGAAGGCGCCCACAGTGCCGGTGAACGCAAAGCGCATATAGGTGGTGTCCGCGCCGCTCTTGGTCCGTACAAAGCGGTTCATGTAGATGCCCAGCAGGGCCGAGGGCTTGAAGTCGAAGGCCGTCTCTTCGAGCACCTCGCGTACACAGGCCTGGATGGGGGATTCGCCCGGGTCCAGATGGCCCGCCGGGTTGTTCAGGCGGATGCCGTCCGAGGTGTCTTCCTCGACCAGCAAAAATCGGCCATCGCGCTCAATGACGGCGGCCACGGTGACGTTGGGTTTCCAGCGGTGGGGCATGCGGCATTATGTGCCAAGTCGCTGAAATTATAAAAAGCGGCGAAAGGGCTTGCCGCGCCCATGCAAGCTCGGGCGCTGCAGCCATGCTCTGCAGTACGATAGCGCCATGCACGCACCTGCCCCCACCCCAGCCATACCCGCACAGTCCGTCTATGCCGAGCGCCGCGCCCAGGTCGCGCGCCAGCTGGGCGAAGGCGGGATCGCCATCATCCCCACGGCGCCCGAGCATCCGCGCAACCGCGACAGCGACTTCCTGTACCGCCACGACAGCTATTTCTACTACCTGACCGGTTTCACCGAGCCCCATGCCAGCCTTGTGATCACCGCCGATGGCAAGACCACCCTGTTTTGCGCGCCCAAGGACCTGGCGCGCGAGATCTGGGACGGCTACCGCCTGGGCCCGGAGGCAGCGGTGGCGGCCCTGGGCGTAACGCAGGCCTATTCGGTCGCCGAGCAGGCCGCCCGCATGCCCAAGATGCTGGAGAACCGCAGCGTGGTCTGGTACCCGTTTGCGATCCACCAGGGGCTGGAGAGCACAGTGGCGCAGTGGCTCAATGGCGTGCGTGCCCGCACCCGCTATGGCGCACTGGTGCCCGAGCAGCAGCGCGACCTGTGCACCGTGCTCGACGAAATGCGGCTCTTCAAGGATGCGCATGAAGTGCCGATTCTGCGCCGCGCCGGGGCCATCAGCGCCCGCGCCCATATTCTGGCGATGCAGCGCTCGGCCCGCATGCTCCGCGCCGGCCAGGATGTGCGCGAGTACCACCTGGATGCCGAGCTGCTGCAAGCCTTCCGCGAATACGGCTCGCAGTACCCCGCTTATGGCTCCATCGTGGCCGCTGGCGCCAATGCCTGCGTGCTGCACTACCGCGCCGATGCGGCGCCCATCCGCGATGGTGAGCTGGTGCTGATCGACGCAGGCTGCGAGCTCGATGGCTATGCCAGCGACATCACCCGCACCTTCCCCACCAATGGCAGATTCAGCGGCCCGCAGCGCGATCTGTACGATCTGGTGCTGGCCAGCCAGGATGCGGCCATTGCGCTGGCCCGGCCTGGCAAGCGCTTCAACGACATGCATGACGCCACCGTCGCCGTGCTTGCGCAGGGCATGCTCGATCTGGGCCTGCTCGACAAGAACAAGGTCGGCAGCGTGCAGGATGTCATCGACAACCGCAGCTACTTCCAGTTCTACATGCACCGCACCGGCCACTGGATGGGCATGGATGTGCATGACTGCGGCAGCTACATCGAGCCCAGCGAAGTCGGCCACACCAGCGAGCGGCGTGATCCGCTCTCGGGCGAGCTGATCCTCAACCGCCCCAGCCGCATCCTGCGCCCCGGCATGCTGACCACCATCGAGCCCGGTATCTATGTGCGTCCGGCCGATGGCGTGCCTGAAGCGTTCCACAACATCGGCATCCGCATCGAAGACGATGCGCTGATCACCGACGATGGTTGCGAGCTGCTCACGCGCGGCGTGCCGGTCAAGGCCGACGAGATCGAAGCGCTGATGCGCGATGGCGCGCCCCGGCCTGCCGATCTGGCCTGATCCGACCTGCGTTTACACAACACCTGCCGGGCCTGGCGCCTTGCAGGTGTTTTTTTATGGGCCGCTCCATTGTGCAAACGCACATCGAATGAAACCGCGCTGTAACTCGCAGTGGCTGTTTCTCGTGTCAGAATGGAACTGAATTACATCGGGCCGGTATCTGGTGACAGGGCCGGCCCCACTTTTGAGACAAAGACACAGGGACCTGTCCATGATTTCGCCCAAGATCCGCCGCGCCACCAAGATTGTTGCCACGCTGGGCCCCGCCTCCAGCGAGCCGGCCCTGCTCGAAGAGATGATCCGTGCGGGGGTCAATGTGGTGCGTCTGAACTTCAGCCACGGCAAGGCGCAGGACCATGTGGACCGCGCCCGCATGGTGCGCGAGGCGGCGCAGCGTGCCGGCCGTGAAGTGGCCATCATGGCCGACCTGCAAGGCCCCAAGATCCGTGTCGGCAAGTTTGCCGAAGGCAAGGTGATGCTGGAGCCGGGCGCGAAGTTTGTACTCGATGCCTCCCGCCAGGAGCCCGGTGACCTGCAGGGCGTGGGTCTGGACTACAAGGAGCTGCCCCGCGATGTGCGCGCGGGCGATGTGCTGCTGCTCAACGACGGCCTGATCGTGCTGACCGTCGATGGTGTGCTGGGCGACGCGGTGCACACCACCGTCAAGCTCGGTGGCGAGCTGTCCAACAACAAGGGCATCAACAAAAAGGGCGGCGGCCTGACCGCGCCGGCGCTGACGGCCAAGGACATGGAGGACATCAAGACCGCGATGAGCTTCCAGGCCGACTACGTAGCCGTCAGCTTTCCCAAGACCGCCACCGACATGGAAATGGCACGCCAGCTGTGCATGGTGGCCGCAGCCGAGTACCGCCACCGCCCCGGCCTGATTGCCAAGATCGAGCGTGCCGAGGCGATTCCGCACCTGGAAGACATCCTGCGCGTGTCCGACGGCATCATGGTCGCGCGCGGTGACCTGGCAGTGGAAGTGGGCCATGCGGCGGTGCCGGCCTTGCAAAAGAAGATGATCCGCATGGCGCGCGAGATGGACAAGGTGGTCATCACCGCCACGCAGATGATGGAGAGCATGATCACCAACCCCGTGCCCACCCGCGCCGAGGTGAGCGACGTGGCCAATGCCGTGCTGGACGGCACCGACGCCGTGATGCTGAGCGCCGAGACAGCTGCCGGCAAGTTCCCGCTGGAGACGGTGCTGGAGATGGTTGACATCTGCGCCCAGGCTGAGGCCTCGGCCGACTGGGATGTGGACACCGACTTTGTGGGCAAGACCTTCCAGCGCATCGACCAGAGCATCGCGTTGGGCGCGCTGTTCACTGCCACCCATCTGGGTGCCAAGGCCCTGGTCGCGATGACCGACAGCGGCTCGACCGCGCTGTGGATGAGCCGCCACCGCACCCAGATCCCCATCTACGCGCTGACGCCGAAGGTGGCCACCCAGCGCAAGATGGCGCTGTACCGCAATGTGCGCCCGTTGCTGATGGACACCAGCGCCGACCGCGACACCGCGCTGGCCCAGGCCGAGGTGCACCTGAAGGCCCGCGATATCGTGCAAAGCGGCGATATCTATGCGATCACCTGTGGCGAGCCGATGGGCTCGCCCGGCGGCACCAACATGATGAAGATCAGCCGCGTGCTTTAAAGCCGCCTGGCCTTTGACCGGTACCGGGGCGCTTGCAGGCGCCCTTTTTTTGTCGCATGGGTACCCGTTGCAAAACCCCGGCTACGGCTCGACGGCAAAAGGCGCGATGCGCCGCATCCCGATCCGCGTCCATCCCGTTGGGCGAGGGCCCTGCAGAGGATCGCTAGATCCGTCCCAGGTTGTGCGGATTTGTGACTGCGGCGATACTATGCCGCTCAGCGAGCCTGCCCATACGCCCGTGTGGACCAAGGGACTGCGCTGAAGCCATTCGAAACCAGGCTTTCTTGCCCCCGGAGACAGGGGCAGACCGGTGCTTCACCCGCCTGGCTTTCGACCACCTAGCCAAGCTGCTGCGATAAGAATTCACAACACGCACGCCTATAGCAGCCCAGCCAAACCCTTGTTGTTGAGCAGCACAGCGCCGCTGTGCCTGCATGTTTTTTTGGAAGAGGGAATCTATGTCGCAACGACTAGTACGCCGTTCGGTGTTGGGGCTGGCCTTGGGCCTGGGTTTGGGCGCAGTTGCCGGCGTGTCTGCACCGGCGTTTGCACAGACGGCGGCCGCCAAGGCCGGCAAGCTGGACGCCCGTGCGGTGGCAGTGGGCTACAGCGAATTGGTCTACGCCAACTACAGCGATAGCTTGGCATCGGCACGCGACATGCAAAAGGCCATTGCCGCCTTGCTCGCAGCCCCCTCCAAAGAGACGCTGGAAGCCGCACGCAAGAGCTGGCTCGACGCGCGTGAGTTCTATGGTCAGACGGAGGCCTTCCGCTTCTACGGCGGCCCGATCGATGACGAGAACGGCCCCGAAGGCCAGATCAATGCCTGGCCGATGGACGAGTCCTATGTGGACTATGTCGAGGGCAAGCCCAACGCCGGCTTCATCAACGATCCCAAGTTCAAGATCACCAAGGCCAACCTGGCCAAGCAAAACGAGCGCGGCGGCGAGGAAAACATTGCCACTGGCTGGCATGCGATCGAGTTTCTGCTCTGGGGCCAGGACCTGTCCGAAACCGGCCCGGGCGACCGCTCGTTTGAAGACTATGTCGATGGCAAGCGCGCCAACGCCGACCGCCGCCGTCTCTACCTGAAGGTGGTGACCGAGCTGCTGATCGACGACCTGGCCAGCGTCACCAAGGCCTGGGCGCCGGGCCAGAAGAACTACCGCGCGCAGTTCGACAAGGGCGGCGTGGAGTCGGTGCGCAAGATCATCGTCGGCCTGGGCTCGCTCTCGCGCGGAGAACTGGCGGGCGAGCGCATGGAAGTGCCGCTGAACTCGCAGGACCAGGAAGACGAGCATTCCTGCTTCTCCGACAACACCCACCGCGACATGGTCGCCAATGCCACCGGCATCCAGAACGTCTGGCTGGGCCAGTACAAGCGCCGCGATGGCTCGACCCTGAAGGTGGCCTCGCTGGCCGACCTGGTGGCGGCCAAGAATGCCGAACTGTCGGGCAAGACCAGCGCGCAGATCGCCAGCACGGTCAAGGCGACCGAAGGCATCCAGGCCCCGTTCGACCGAGAAATCATTGGCGGCGCCGACGCACCGGGCCGCAAGCGCATCCAGGCGGCGGTGGACAGCGCCACCGAGCAGTCCAAGCTGCTGGTGCAGGCGGCCAATGCCATCGGCATCACCAAGCTGACCCTGGTCCAGCCCTGACGAAGGACCGTTGCTGCACTATGTCTGTGATGATGAATGACAACAAGCCCGGTGGCCGCGCGCAGCGGCTGGCATGGGCAGCAGCGGGTCTGTGCGCGGCCACCGCCCTGGTGGTGGCCCTGCGCCCGGAGGCCAGCGTGGCGCAGACCAGCGCCCCCGCCGAGGCCGCCGCAGCGGCGCCCGTGCAAGACCCCAGCGAGATGACCGGCGGCGACACCACGGTGTTTGCCACCGGCAAGAACGCGTTCTCGTTTCCTTTTGCTTCGCTGGCTGATGCAGAGCGCACGCGCTTTGTCATCGGCAACTCCTTTTTCAAGCGCAACTGGGTGGAGGCACCGGCCTCGACCCGGCTGCGTGATGGCCTGGGCCCGCATTTCGTTGCCCGCAGCTGCGCGGGCTGCCACGTCATGGATGGGCGCGGTGAGCCGCCAGAGTTCCACCGCACGCTGGGGCCCGATCCCGAGCCCACGGTGGCGCTGCTGATCCGCCTGTCGGTGCCCGGCAAGGCCGACCCGCATGCGGGCGTGGTGCCCGAGCCGACCTATGGCGACCAGTTCAACAACGCGGCCGTGCAGGGCGTCAAGCCAGAGGGCATCGTGCGCATCCACGGCACGCCGATCAAGGGCCGCTTTGCCGATGGCACGGCCTACGAACTCATCCAGCCACGCTACGAGCTGACCGACCTGGGCTACGGCCCGATGGCCAAGGATGTGATGCTGAGCCCGCGCATCGCACCCCAGGTGGTGGGCGTGGGCCTGATCGAGGCCATTGCCGAGGCCGACATCCTCGCCAATGTGCAGGAGCAGGCGGCGCTGGCCGGCCCCATCAAGGGCCAGGTCAACCGCGTCTGGGATGCCTATGGCCAGCGTGAGGCGATTGGCCGCTTCGGCTGGAAGGCCAACTCGCCCAGCGTCGCGCACCAGACGGCCAACGCCTTCTCGGGCGACATGGGCATCACCTCGCGCATCTTCCCGAACGAGAACTGCACCCCGGCGCAAAAGGACTGCCTGGCCGCACCGCATGGCGGCGGACTGGACAAATCCACCGCCGGCCGCACGGCGGCGCAGGCGCGCGCCGATGCCCCCGAGATCGACGACAAGACGCTCGACGATGTGATCTTCTACCAGGCCACCTTGGCGCCTGCGGCCCGCCGCAACATCAATGACTCGGCCGTCAAGCTGGGCCAGCGCCTGTTTGCCCAGGCGCAGTGCGCCGTCTGCCACAAGCCCAGCTATGTGACCGGCCCCGGCCCCTTCCCCAGGCTGACGGCCAAGAACATTGCTGGCCAGAAGATCTGGCCCTACACCGATCTGCTATTGCATGAAATGGGCCCGGCGCTGGCCGATGGCAGGCCGGACTTTCTGGCCAACGGCCAGCAGTGGCGCACGCCGCCGCTGTGGGGCATTGGCCTGATTCAGGACGTGAACGGCCACCAGCGACTGCTGCACGATGGCCGTGCGCGCGGCGTGCTGGAGGCCATTCTCTGGCATGGCGGCGAGGCCGAGCAGGCCAAGCAGCAGGTGCTGAACATGGGGGCTTCCGAGCGCGAGGCCCTGGTCAAGTTTGTGGAGTCGCTATGACGCAAGTCGGTACCAAGCCTAAGCCTGTGACGGCCGCGCAATCGCTGGGCAGGGCCTGCGCCCTGGCGGCCCTGGCCGCCACGGGCAGCCTTGCCCCGTTGGCGCAGGCCGCGGACACCCCCATGCCCTACTACACGGCCGCCCAGGCGCTGCAAAGCCTGTATGGCCAGCACCTGCCAGCGCGCGCGGCGGCGTTTACCCAGGCCGCCAACGCGCAGGACCAGGCACTGACGAGCTACTGCGCCGGGCCGGCGGGTGCCGCCAAAACGGCGGCAGCAGAGCTGCGCGGCCAGTGGCAGCGCAGCCATACCGCCTGGCTGCAGTTGTCCACGCCCAGCGTCGGGCCCTTGGTGGAGCGCCGCTCGCTGCGGCAGATCGATTTCACGCCGATCCGCACGGCGCTGATCACCCGCGCCGTCAAGAAAGGCCCGCAGACCACCGCCGACATGGAGCTGGTGGGCACACCTGCCAAGGGCTTTGGCGCGCTGGACTGGCTGCTGAGCCAGGGCCTGCAGCCGGCCAGCCCGGAGTGCGCGTTTGCGGTGCAGGTGGCCCGGGCAATCAGCGCCGAGGCCCAAAGCCTGCAGGCGGCGCTGGAGCCCCTGCGCAGCAAGACCTGGAGCGTCGAAGGCTCGGAGAGCGAGGCTGAAGATGCCGCCAGCCCCGGCGCCAAGGAGACGGGCGCGGCGATCGAGGAATGGATCAACCAGTGGCTGGGCGGGCTGGAGCGGCTGCGCTGGGCGCAGATGGAAAAGCCGGTCAAGGTGGCCGAGGGCAGCAACAAGGCCCCCGCCTTTGCCCGCATCGCAATGGCCGACAACTGGCGCGAGTGGCAGACCCAGTGGCAGGCCCTGCATGCCCAGGCCTTGCTGACCCCGGCGCAGCGCCAGCTGCCCCCGGTGCCCGGCAAGGACCTGATCTCGATCGAAGCACTGCTGCTCAGCAAGGGCCATATCGGGCTGGCCCAGCGCTGGCGCGAGGCCATGGGCGCGGCCGATGCCGCGATGCCGGCGCCAGGCACGCTGCCCACCAAGGAGGGCGCGCAGGCCAACAGCGAGATTCTGGCACTTGCCACCAAGCTCAAGGGCATCACCGCGCTGTACCAGGCCGAGGTGGCGCCGGCGCTCGATATTCCGCTGGGCTTTAGCGACAGCGATGGCGACTGAGGGCAAACGGTGACGGTGTTATCCACATCCCGGCCCCGGCGCGCGCTGCTGCGCGGGCTGGGCGCGTCGGCGATGGGCGCGCTGGGCCTTGCCGAGCTGTCCTTTGCCAACGATGCGGGCAGCACGGCGGGCAGTACGGCGGGTATAAGCCGGCTCGCAGCCGTCTGGCGCGATGGACCCAGTGCGATGGCGCAGGACTGGGCCGGTGTGCTTGAAGTACTGCCCCAGGCCGGCGGCGGCCATGCCTGGCGCATGGCAGCGCGCACCCCGCTGCCCACACGCGGCCATGGCGTGCAAACCCTGCCGGGCGGCCAGCTGGTCTTTGCCGCGCGCCGGCCCGGCGATTGGCTGCTGCGCTGGCAGCCCAAGACGGACGCGCTGCAATGGGCCTGGATGCAAGAGGACCGCTGCTTCAACGGCCATGTGGCGCTGGCGGCGCCCGCCACCGCGCAGGCCTGGCAGGCCCAAGCGGGTGCAGGCCGCAGCGGCATTCTCTTCACCACCGAAACCGATCTGGAAGACAGCCAGGGCTGCATCGGGCTGCGCGATGCCGCCAACCTGCAGAAGCTGGCCGAATGGCGCAGCCATGGCATGGATCCGCACGAATTGCTGGTGCTGCCGGCCGCGCTGGGCAGTCTGCCGGCCGGCACCCTGGTCGTCGCCAATGGCGGCATTCCCACCCAAAGCGAGACCGGGCGCAGCAAGAAATGGCTGGACAGCATGGACCCGTCCCTGGTCGCACTGCACCCGGCCGATGGGCGCCTGCTGGGCCAGTGGAAGCTGCCCGACCCGCGCCTGTCGATCCGCCACCTGGCCTGGGATGCCGCGCGCCAGCGCCTGGGCATTGCGCTGCAGGCCGAGCATGGCGATGCGCGGCGCCACAGCGCGCCCATCTTCGCCGTCTGGGACGGCCAGCGCCTGCAGCTGGCGCAGGACCAGCCACCGCTGGCCGGCTACGGCGGCAGCGTGGAATGCGCGCCCCTCGCGCAAGGGGGGTTTGTCGTCAGCTGCCCCAAGTCCGACTGCATGGCCTGGTTTGACGCCCAGGCGCGCTACCTGGGCAGCAGCCCGCAAAGCGAAGTCTGCCCGGTGGCCCGCGATGGCGGGCGGCTATGGGCCGGCGGCGGCCATGGGGTGGCCGAGCGGACTAGCCGCAGCAGCGACCGGGCGGTGCCTGCGCTGGACACGGTGACCGGCCTGATGTTCGACAACCACTGGCGCTTGATGGGCTGAGGGGCAGCGCCCCGGCACGGTTCAGGCGCTCAGGCGCTGAGACGGCGGCGTGCCATGCCCATGTCGATGACCAGGCCTGCGGTCCAGCACAGCCAGGCGGTCCACAAGGTGTGGCTCATATAGTGGGCGCCGCGCATCTGCTGGCCCAGGCCCAGCAGCAGGCCCATCACGAGCGCCACGGCCAGCCACCAGCGGGCGGCGCGCGGTGTATCGCGGGCCAGCGCAAAATAGCCGCCGACAAAGGAAAAGCCCGCCGCCGCATGGCCGGCTGGAAAGCAGCGGCCAGCGCCACCGTCATGCACGCCCCAGCGCCAGTGCGACACATACTCGGCCACGCCGCCGAAGACCGACAGATCCCAGGGGCAGCTGGTGGCGCTGCTGCGCTTGAGGATGGCCACCACCGCCAGAGACGCCAGAATGCTGACCAGCAGCTGCACCCGGCGGGCCGTCGGCAGCTTGCGCAGCAGGCCAAAGGGCATCCAGACGCCCAGGCTCAAGGTCAGCACGATCACCCAGCCCAGGTTGCGCATGCCCTGGTGCATGTAGGTGACCAGAAAGCGGTCGTCGCGCAGCGCAAAGCCCTCGGCGGTGCCCCAGACCTGGGCCAGCGCCAGGTCCTGGCCCGAGACATCCCAGAGCGCAATCAGCAAAAAGCTGAGCACGGTGGCCAGCAGCCAGCGGGGGTTGTAGAGAGCGGGGCGGGGTTCGGTCAGGGGGACGGGAGGGCAGGAAGGCATCATTGCATGCTGCGCCGACCGGCTTAAGGGCTTCTTAATGTCCCAGGTGCAGGGCGCCGGGCATAGGCGCGGTGGCGCAACTCATGCACAATGCCAGCCATGCGCATACTCATGGTGGAAGACGATGCCGGCATTGCCGAGGGCCTGAAGGCCAATCTGCAGCAGCGCGGCCATGCGGTGGACTGGTGCCCGACACTGGCCGAGGCCTGGCGTGCGCTGACGGCCGAGGGCTTTGACGTCGTGCTGCTCGACCTGGGCCTGCCCGATGGCGACGGCTCGCGCCTCTTGCAGCAGCTGCGCAATGCGCCGCCGCCCACGGGCCTGCGCAAAAGCCTGCCCGATCCGGC
This sequence comes from Comamonas sp. B21-038, assembly GCF_022387135.1. GTDB lineage: Bacteria > Pseudomonadota > Gammaproteobacteria > Burkholderiales > Burkholderiaceae_C > Comamonas > Comamonas sediminis. The sequence goes on along the minus strand of NZ_CP092462.1, from coordinate 4,024,999 downwards.
GACGCCGGTCATCGTGCTGACGGCCCGCGACGGCGTGCATGACCGCATTGAAAACCTGGACCTGGGCGCGGACGACTACCTCTCCAAGCCCTTCGATGCCGAAGAGCTGCAGGCCCGGTTGCGCGCGCTGGTCCGCCGCGCGGCGGGCCGCGCCAATCCGCTGATCCACTACCGCGACCTGGTGCTGGACCCGGCCTTGCACCAGGTGCGGCTGCGGGACGAAGGCGTCGAGCTCTCGCCCCGGGCCTACACGATCTTGCTGATCCTGCTGCAGGCCCATGGCAGGGTGCTGTCGCGCCAGCAGCTTGAAGAAAAGCTCTACAGCTTTGATGCCTCGGTCGAGAGCAATGCGGTGGAGGTGCATATCCACCACCTGCGCAAAAAGCTCGGCGCCGACTACATCCTGACGATGCGTGGCGTGGGCTACTTCATGCCCCAGGACCAGGCATCGTGAACCTGGCGGCCAAGCCCCTGCGCCTGCCGCAGCTGCGCACCCGGCTGCTGGTCTGGATTCTGGGGGCGCTGGTGGTTGTCTGGGCCAGCTTTGTCTACTGGGCCTACCAAACCGGTATCGAAGAGGCCGATGAGCTGACCGACGGGCACCTGGCCGGCGTCGCCGCGCTGGTGCTCAACATTCCCTACAGCGCGCAAATCCCGGCGGGCCTGCCGACCGAGCGGGTGCCGCTGCCGGGGCTGCATGCGCATGACTACCAGCAGTCGATGAGTCTGCAGGTCTGGACCGCCGACGGTGACCTGGTACTCAACGTCGGCAGTGCGCCGCGCCTGCATTTTGCCGATGGACGCAGCGGTTTCTTTGATGCGCAGCTGGGCGCGAGGCACGAGGTCTGGCGTACCTTTACCCAGTGGAACACCGAACACACGCGCAAGGTGGCGGTACTGGTCAACCTGCAGGAGCGCGATGACCTGGCCGATGACATTGCCGGGCAGATGATTCTGCCGGGTTTGTGGCTGCTGCCGGTCGTCACCCTGGTGCTGGGGCTGACGATCCGCGCCGGCCTCAAGCCGCTGACCCAGCTCTCGCGCGATGTGGAGCAGCTTGAACCCGAGCAGGGCCAGCGCCTGTCCACCGGCCATAACTGGCAGGAGTTCCGGGCGGTGACCCTGGCCTTCAACAGCTTGCTGGACCGCAATGACGAGGCGATGGAGCGCGAGCGGACCTTGGCCAACCAGGTCGCCCATGAGCTGCGCACGCCGCTGGCCTCCATTAGCCTGCATGCGCAATCCCTGCAAGGCGGGCTGGACCCGGCCCAGCAGGCCCAGGCGGTGCAGCGCCTGCATGCCGATGCGCTGCGCGCAGGCCATGTGCTCAACCAGATTCTGGCGCTGGCCCGCAGCAACCGGGTGGCGCTGACCCAGCAGGCCGCGCCGGTGGACCTGGCGCAGCTGGCCCGCAGCATGGTGGCTGAGTACGCGCAGGCGGCCTGGCGCCGGGGCAGCAGCGTGGCCGTAGAGATGCCTGAAAAACTGTGGGTGAAAGGCCATGCCGTGCTGCTGGAGGTGGCCTTGCGCAACCTGGTCGAGAATGCGCTGCGCCACACCCCCGAGGGCACGCAGATCGAGGTGCAGGGCGGCATGGACGGGGGGCAGTGCTGGCTGCAGGTCTGCGACGATGGCGGGCGCGTGCAGCAGCAGCCCGTGCACGAACCGGTGGACAGCCTGCAACTGGGCCACCAGATCGTGCAGCGCATCATGGCGCTGCACGGGGGCAGTTTTGCGCAGCCGCAGGCGCTGGCGCCCTATACCACTTGCTACCGCCTCAGTATGCCGCTCGCCCAGATGGCCTGAGCTTGCTAAAATAGGCAGTTACCAAGCGGTTACCATGCCGCAGACATGAATCCAGGGTGTTGACGCGGCTGCTGTGGCCGCTGCAGCACTCTTTCTTTGCATTAGAACGGACACGACCACCATGCCTTTGATCTCGATGCGCGAAATGCTCGACCATGCCGCCGAAAATGGCTACGGCATCCCTGCCTTCAACGTCAACAACCTGGAGCAGGTCCAGGCCGTGATGTCGGCGGCAGACGAAGTGGGTGCGCCCGTGATCCTGCAGGCCAGCGCCGGCGCCCGCAAGTATGCCGGTGAGCCCTTCATCAAGCACCTGATCCAGGCTGCTGCCGAGATGTACCCCCACATCCCGCTGGTGATGCACCAGGACCACGGCACGACGCCCGAAGTCTGCCAGGGCGCGCTGAACCTGGGCTTTGGCTCGGTGATGATGGACGGCTCGCTGATGAGCGACGGCAAGACCCCGTCGTCATTCGACTACAACGTCGATGTGACCCAGAAGGTCGTCGCGATGGCCCACCAGATCGGTGCCACCGTCGAAGGCGAGCTGGGCTGCCTGGGCAACCTGGAAACCGGTGAAGCCGGCGAAGAAGACGGCATTGGCGCCGAAGGCAAGCTGGACCACAGCCAGATGCTGACCGACCCCGAGGAAGCGGCCGTGTTCGTCAAGGCCACGCAGCTGGACGCGCTGGCCATTGCCATCGGCACCAGCCACGGCGCCTACAAGTTCAGCCGCAAGCCCACCGGCGACATCCTGGCGATCTCGCGCGTCAAGGAAATCCATGCCCGCATCCCCAACACCCATCTGGTGATGCATGGCTCCTCGTCGGTGCCCCAGGAGCTGCTGGCCATCATCAACCAGTACGGCGGCAAGATGAAGGAAACCTACGGCGTGCCCGTCGAAGAGATCCAGGAAGCCATCAAGTACGGCGTGCGCAAGATCAACATCGACACCGACATCCGCCTGGCGATGACCGGCGCGGTGCGCAAGTTCCTGGCCGAGAACCCCGACAAGTTTGATGCCCGCGAATGGCTCAAGCCCGCCCGTGAAGCCGCCAAGCAAGTCTGCAAGGCCCGCTACATCGAGTTCGGCTGCGAAGGCCAGGGCGGCAAGATCAAGGGCTACAGCCTGGAGCAGATGGCCAAGAAGTACAGCGCCGGCGACCTGGCCCAGCTGGTGAAGTAAATCTGCCTGCGTTGCCAGTGCCTGGGGCACTGGGCGCCAAAGCCTGCAATCGCACCCGCATTGCAGGCTTTGCTTTTGGGCCTACGCGATGCGGCGATAACCGCACACGCGCACTGCGGCCGGTGTTTTTGCACAATGCCATGCATCGCAAACAAAGGAGCGCACAGCATGCAGACAAGCCATTCCTGGGACCTGGACCTGGTGGTGATTGGTGGCGGATCGGGGGGCGTGCGGGCCGCACGCATGGCGGCAGCGCGGGGCGCCAGGGTGGCGGTGGTGGAGTCCAAGGCCATGGGCGGCACCTGCGTCAACGTCGGTTGCATTCCCAAAAAACTCTACAGCTATGCGGCCGGTTACGCCGAGGCCTTTGACGAGGCGCGTGGCTATGGCTGGCAAATGCCCGAGACCATTGCGCTGGATTGGCAGGCGCTGAAGACAGCACGCGCGCGGGAAATCACCCGCCTCAATGGCATCTATGAAGGCCTGATGCGCAATGCCCAGGTGGAGCGCATTGCCGGCCAGGGCCGTCTGACCGATGCCCACACGGTGGTGGTTTCTGCCGATGGCGCCGATGTGCGCACGCTGCACGCTGCCCATATCCTGATCGCCACCGGCGGCACGCCGGTGCGCCCGGACCTGCCCGGCAGCGAGCATGTGATCGTCTCCGACGACATGTTTGACCTGGCTACGTTGCCGCGCCGCCTGGTGGTCGTGGGCGCCGGCTACATCGGCTGCGAGATGGCGAGTATCTTCCACGGGCTGGGCGTCCAGGTGAGCCTGCTGCACCGGGGCGACCAGATTCTGCGCGGCTTTGACGACGAGGTGCGCAGCTTTGTCGCCGAGGAAATGCGCAAGAGCGGGGTGGAGCTGCGCATGAAAACGGAGGTGAGGTCCATTGCCTGCGACACTGCCAGCGGCGAGCGCACCCTGACCCTGGCCGATGGCAGCACCCTGAAAGCCGACCAGGTGCTGTACGCCACCGGCCGCAAGGCCAACGTCAGCGGCCTGGGGCTGGAGGCGCTGGGCATTGCGCTGGACAAGAGCGGCGCCATCGTCGTCGATGCGCAGATGGCCACCGCCCAGCCGAGCGTGCATGCGCTGGGCGATGTCGTGGGACGCATGGAGCTGACCCCGGTGGCGCTGGCCGAAGCGATGGCCTGGGTGGACCATATCTGGAGCCCCGATGCCGGCAAGGATGCACGGGTCATGGACTACGACAACATCCCGACGGCGGTGTTCACCCATCCGCAGATCGGCACTGTCGGCCTGACCGAGGCCCAGGCCCGCGAGCGCCATGGGGCCGTGCGCATCTACCGCAGCGATTTCAAGCCGCTGCGCCATACCTTGTCGGGACGCAGCGAGCGCTGCCTGGTCAAGCTGGTCGTCGATGACGCCAGCGACAAGGTGCTGGGCCTGCATGTCGTCGGCGCCGATGCCGCCGAAATCACCCAGGGCTTTGCGGTGGCCCTGAAGGCCGGCGCCACCAAGGCGCTGTTTGACCAGACGATCGGCATCCATCCGACGATGGCCGAAGAGCTGGTCACCTTGCGCGAAGTAAGCCGCAAGTAAGCTTCAAATCGCGGCAGTTGCTGCTTTGCAACATCTTATAAATTCTCTCTATAAAGGCCGCGTGTCTCGGGCATGATACGCGCTCTTTACAGAGGAGATACATATGAAGGAGTGGGTGTATCCGCGCGAGCGGACACTGGGCGCCATCACCCTGGTTCTGGGTCTGTTGGCATGGTTGCTGATCTTGTTGCTGACCCTGGGCACGGTGCTGATCTACCTGCTTGTCGGTTTCATTTTTTATCTTTTTGCACAGTCGGCATTGATTGCGTGGCTGCGCGGGACTGCCGTGCGCCTGTCGGACGAGCAGTTCCCCGAGCTGTATCTGCAGTACCTGCAATGCTGCAAGAAGCTGGAGCTGGTCGACCCGCCCGAGGCCTATCTGCTGCAAGGCGATGGCTTGATGAATGCCTTTGCGACCCGCTTTCTGGGCCGCAACTTCGTCATCGTGCTGAGCGACACGGTCGACGCCATGCGTGCCTTGCCCGATGGCATCAACTTCTACTTCGGTCATGAGCTGGGCCATATCAAGCAGGGCCACCTGGCCGGGCACTTCTGGCGCATGCCAGTGCTGTGGCTGCCGCTGGTCGGGGCCGCCTACGCGCGTGCCAAGGAGTACACCTGCGACCTGCACGGCCGCGCCTGCTGCGAAGGCTCGGAGTCCGCAGGCCGTGCGCTGTCGGTGCTCGCCGCTGGCGCGCAGAAGTGGAAAACCATCAATCTGGTGCAGTATGCGCGCCAGACCATGAGCAACCGGGGCTTCTTCCCCGATCTGCACGAGCTGCTGAGTGGCTACCCCTGGCTGACCAAGCGCGTGGCGCGCATGATCAGCCCCGGCATCAAGATGCCGGGACGCAATCCCTTCTCCTATCTGTTTGCGCTGTTCGTGCCCTATGGCGGCCGGGCTGGCGGCGGGGCGGTGGGCCTGCTGATGGTGATCGCGATCATCGGTATCGCTGCTGCGGTCGCGATACCGGCACTCAAGGGCGGCGCCGGTGGGGGTGCCTTCAGCCAGATGCTGATGCAAGGCATGCAGTCGCAAAAGGGCAAGGAGGCCTTCGAGAAGGAATGGACCCAAGCCGAGCCGGTGCGCCAGGCGCTGTCGCGCTACTACCAGACCTATGAAGAAGTGCCTGACTCCCTGTCCGATGCCGGTGTGTCGCCCGAGCAGGAAGGCAGGCTGATGTATGACAGCGAGGACATGTCGCTGACCGCGCTGACCATCCATGGCCAGTTGCAGATGCAGCCGATGCAGGGCGAGGGCGGCAAGGTGGTCTGGCATTGCAGCGCTGATGGCGCGGCGCAACAGTACCTGCCGGCCAGTTGCCAGAGCAAGTGAAGCATTTGGATACATTCGCTGCCAAAGTCTCCTGATTCAGCCCGGCGGCCTCAGACAGAATCCGCAACGGCCTTGCTATGATGCAGGGCTTGGCGGTGTGGCACAGGCCACGCGCTGTCTGTGGGCCGCCGCCACTGTTTTCAGGATCCGTCTATGTCTTTTTCCGCTGCCCGTTCTCTGTCCTGGCTGGGGTGCGCCGCCGCAGCCGTGGTGCTGAGCGCCTGCGCGCCGCTGCCTTCGAATGTGGAGCCGGTGGGCCGCACCCTCGTGTCCATGGACCAGAACACGGACCTGCGCTGGACCTACTGGGGCACCGACAGCGAGGTGCTCGATGTGCTGCCCGAAGACCTGGCCAAGGACAAGCCGCTGCAGGCCAAGCTCTGGCAGATGCGCACCAGGCTGGGCGAACTGGTGGGCGTGATGTCGCTGCGCTCCAACGTCGATGACCTGAACAACAAGAACACCGTCTGGACCCAGGACTGCCCCAAGCAAAAGGGCGTGCTGGTCGAGCGCACCCAGGGCCTGAACATTGGCCGCGTGGACTGTCTGCGCATCAAGCGCACCGCCAACAGCAGCGATTGGCTGGCGCAGAACGATGCGGCGATGGCATCCCGCCTGGAGGCCGCTGGTGTCTACTTTGCGCGCCCGGTGGCCTATGTGTCCTACCAGTTCACCACCAGCAATGGCGGCTATGTCGAAGCGCAGGTGCTGGTGGACCAGCGCCTGGTGCGTCCGCCGATCCGCAGCAGCGTGGACTTTCTGGCCGCTGGCCGCTCGCTGGACCGCTGGGCGCAAGCACTGGCGCGCTCCATGCGTGAGAGCACCGGCTACTTCAATGGCGTGCTGACCGTGCCACCTTTCCCTTACGAGATCGACCAGCAGCCGTATTACGAGACCAAGCAGGACGACTCCGATGTACTGTTTGGCAAGGAAAAGCCCAATCCGCAGGCCGCTGAGGAGAAAGCAGCGTCGGTGGTTGCCCCTGCTGGGACAGCCCCTGCCGCGGCCGCACCCGCCAAGCGCTGATCGCTTCCCCTGCTCTGCAGCAGCCATGGCCTCGGTCATGGCTTTTTTTTGTCTTTTTACGGGTATATCCAGACTTGGAATGGGCCCAGAATTTGCACAATAGGGTCACATCGAACAACATGGCTCAACAGCAAGCCGGGCGCACTGGGCGCCGGCACGCGCTGTATGACCGACAGGAGACTTGTGCATGACCGAACGCCCATGGCTGGCCACTTACCCCCCAGAGATTCCCGAGGACATTGATCCTGAGCGCATTCCCACCTTGGTGCAGTTGCTCAACCAGGCCTTCATCCAGTACGCCGACCGCACGGCGCTGCATTTCATGGGCGCGCGCTTCAGCTACCGCCAGCTCGACGACTACAGCGTGGCGCTGGCCGCCTACCTGCAGACCTTGCCGCTGGCCAAGGGCGACCGCGTAGCGCTGATGATGCCCAATGTGCCGCAGTATGCGGCGGCTGTCGCTGCCGTGTTGCGCGCGGGCCTCGTGGTGGTCAATGTGAACCCGCTCTATACCGCCTCGGAGCTGGACCACCAGCTCAAGGACAGCGGCGCCAAGGTGATGATCGTGCTGGAGAACTTTGGCGCCACCGTGCAGAACTGCCCGGCCCACCGCCAGCTCGAGAAGATCATTGTCTGCAGCATGGGCGATTGCCTGGGTCTGATCAAGGGCAGCATCGTCAACTACGTGGTGCGCCACAGCAAGAAGCTGGTCGCGCCTTTCACCCTGGAGCGCAGCATCCGCTACCCCGATGCGATCCGGGAGGGCGAGCGCCACAGCTTCTCGCCGGTCGAGATCGGGCTGGACGATGTCGCGGCGCTGCAGTACACCGGCGGCACCACCGGCGTAGCCAAGGGCGCGGTGCTGCTGCACCGCAACCTGGGCGCCAATGTGCTGCAGGTGCAGGCCTGGTACGGGCCGGCGCTCAAGACCATTCCGCAAGGGGAGCAGCCGCTGTGTGTCTGTGCTCTGCCGCTCTACCATATCTTCGCGTTCACGGTCTGTTTTCTGCTGTCGATGCGCCTTGGGCACCAGGTGCTGCTGATCCCCAACCCGCGCGACATGAAGGCGGTGCTGGGCGAGCTGGGCAAGTACGAGTTCCATACCTTGCCAGCCGTCAACACCTTGTTCAACGGCCTGATGAGCCACCCCGATTTTGACAAGGTGAACTGGAAGAACCTGCGCGTGGTCGTGGGCGGCGGCGCGGCGGTGCAGTCGTCCGTGGCCGAGCGCTGGCTGCAGCGCGTTGGCCAGCCCATCGTCGAAGGCTATGGCCTGTCCGAAACCAGCCCGGTGGCCAGCTGCAACTTCGTCGGCACCGGCCAGAAGGCCTCGGGCTCGATCGGCTACCCGATGCCGGGCACCGACATGGCCATCCTCGACGATGCCGGCGAGCCGGTGCCACAAGGCGAGCGCGGCGAGGTGTGCATACGCGGCCCGCAGGTGATGGCCGGCTACTGGCAGCGCCCGGACGAGACGGCCAAGTCCATGACCGAGGACGGGTTCTTCCGCTCGGGCGATATCGGCATCATGGAGCCCGATGGCATGTTCCGCATCGTCGACCGCAAGAAGGACATGGTGCTGGTCAGCGGCTTCAACGTCTACCCCAATGAGGTGGAGGACGTGGCCGCCTCCTTCCCCGGCGTGGCCGAATGCGCGGTGGTCGGTGTGCCCGACGAGAAGACCGGCGAGGCGATCAAGCTGGTGGTGGTACGCAAGTCCGCCGATGTGACCGAGGCACAGCTGCGCGCCCATTGCGCCGAGCACCTGACTGGCTACAAACGGCCCAAGTACATCGAGTTCCGCGACAACCTGCCCAAGACCCCGGTCGGCAAGATCCTGCGGCGCGAGCTGCGCGACCAAAGCACCAACGCCTGAGCGCCGCAGACCAGTAAGACAAAGCGGAGATTGCAGCGACAATCTCCGCTTTGCCTTTTCTGGATTCCGACGTGACCCTTGCCATTCTCAGCGCCCTTCCCGAGGAGCAGGCCGGCATTGCTGCGCTGCTGACCGATGCCCGCATCCACGACCATGCCGGCCGCCGCTATAGCTGCGGTCAGCTGCACGGCCAGGCGGTGGTGCTGGCGCTGTCGGGCATTGGCAAGGTGGCGGCGGCCAGCACGGCGGCGACCCTGATCGAGCGCTTTGGCGCACGCGGCATCGTGTTTACCGGTGTGGCCGGAGGCCTGGGCGACGGTGTGCAGGTGGGCGATGTGGTCGTGGCCACCCGCTATGCGCAGCACGACCTGGACGCCTCGCCGATCTTCCCGCGCTACGAGGTGCCGGGCTATGGCCGGACCCTTTTCGACTGCGATGCTGCGCTGAGCGCGCAGCTGGCCGTGGCCGTGCAGCAATGCCTGGCCGGTGGCGCAGCCGCCTGGACGGCCGAACTGGGCCTGCCCGCACCGCAGATGCACCAGGGTCTCGTCGTCAGCGGCGACCGCTTTGTCAGCAGCGCCGCCGAAGTGCAGGCCCTGCGCAGCGGCTTGCGGGCAGCGGGCATGGATGCGCTGGCCGTCGAGATGGAGGGCGCCGCCGTCGCTCAGGTCTGCGCCGACCACGGCTTGCCGTTTGCTGCGATGCGCAGCATCTCCGACCGGGCCGATGACAGCGCGCACCTGGACTTTCCCCGCTTCATCCAAACGATCTCCAGCCGCTATGCGCAGCACATCATCGGCAGCCTGGTGCGGAGCTTGCCGGCCCGCTGAATGGCCGGCCCGGTAGCGCGGGTGACTGAGCAGCGCGGCAAGCCTGGTCACAATGGCGCGCTGCCTTGATCTGACCATGCCCCTTTTTTCCGCTCCATCCTTTGCGCCCGGCCAGGTGCTGACCACCTGCAAACTGGGCCTGGGGCAGATGCTGTCCTGGGGCTCGGCGTTCTACCTGCCCGCCATCCTGGCCGGCGCGATGGGCGAGAGCCTGGGCATACCGCCATCGCGCATCTTTGCCGCGTTCTCGGTGGCGTTGCTGATGATGGCGCTCACCGGGCCAGTGGCCGGGCGGCTGATCGACCGCTGGGGCGGGCGCCCGCTGCTGATGGCCACCAACCTGCTGTTTGCGCTGGGGCTGGTGCTGCTGTCGCAGGTGCAGACCCAGGTCCAGCTGTTTGCGGTCTGGTTGCTGCTCGGCCTGGCGATGGGAGCGGGGCTGTACGAGGCGGCCTTTGCCACCTCGGTGCGCCTCTACGGCAAGGCAGCGCGGGGCAGCATTGTCGGCATCACCTTGTTTGGGGGCTTTGCCAGCACCTTGAGCTGGCCGCTGACCACCTGGCTGCTGCATGGCTGGGGCTGGCGCGAAGCCTGCCAGGTCTGGGCGGGGGTGCAGTTGCTGGTATTGCTGCCGTTGCATGCGAGCCTGCCCCGTGCGCCCGCGCGTGCCGGCGCCGATGCGGTGGTACCACCAACGGGCTTGCCGGCGGCCGCGCCTGCCGCTGCTTTGCGGGGCCAGTGGCTCAGCCTGGTCTTGCTGGCGCTGACCTTTGCAGCGATCTGGTTCATCGGCACCTCGATGATGTCGCACCTGCCGCGCCTGCTGATGGTCAGCGGCGCCAGCGCGACAGCGGCCGTGGCTGCGGCAGCGCTAGTGGGCCCTGCCCAGGTGGCCAGCCGCATTGCAGATTATGCTTTTCTGCGCCGCGCCCATCCGCTATGGTCAGCGCGCATTGCCGTGACGGCCTATCCGTTGGCGGCCTTGCTGCTGGCGGTTTTTGGTGCACCGGGTGCCTGGGCCTATGCGTTAGCCTTTGGGCTGGGCAACGGCATCATGACGGTCGTCATCGGTACGCTGCCGCTGGCGATGTTTGGCGCGCAAGGCTATGGCCAGCGCCAAGGCCTGCTGATGGTGCCGGCCCGCATGACCCAGGCCAGCGCCCCTTTTCTGTTTGGCCTGGCGCTGGAGCAGTGGCAGCTGGGCGCCCTCTGGGTGCTGATGCTCGCCGCCTCGATGGCCGCAACGGCGCTGTGGTGCCTGCGGCCCAAGCAGGTGTAGCGCGCGCGGGGAGTTACTTGAGCCAGCCGCGCTTGCGGAAGTACAGCATCGGGATCAGCGCGCTGCCCACCATCAGCGCAATACCGTAGGCATAGCCATATTGCCAGTCGATCTCGGGCATGTACTTGAAGTTCATGCCGTAGACGCTGGCGATCAAGGTGGGTGGCAGCAGCGCGACGCTGGCCACCGAGAAGATCTTGATGATCTTGTTCTGGTTGATGTTGATGAAACCGACGGTCGCATCCATCAGGAAGTTGATCTTGTCGAACAGGAAGGCGGTGTGGTTGTCCAGCGATTCGATGTCGCGCAGGATCTGGCGCGCATCCTCGAACTGGTCGGAGTTGAGCATCTTGCTGCGCATGACAAAGCTCACGGCGCGGCGGGTGTCCATCACATTGCGGCGAATGCGGCCGTTCAAGTCTTCCTGGCGCGCGATGGCCGAGAGCACTTCGCTCGCATGGGTGTCGGTCACATTGCCGGCCAGCACCTGGGTGCTGACTTTTTCCAGGTCGTCGTAGATGCCTTCCAGGGTGTCGGCCGAGTACTCGGCGTCGGCATCGAACAGCTTGAGCAGGACGTCCTTGCTGTCCTCGATCAGGCCGGGCGCGCGGCGGGCACGCAGGCGCAGCAGGCGGAACACCGGCACATCCTCATCGTGGATGGAAAACAGCACGCCATAGCTCTTGAGTGACGCATTGTGCAGGTTCATGATGAAGGCCACGCGCACGCTGCGCGGGTCGTCTTCGTCATCGATCAGGAAGTCGCTGCGGATGTGCAGATCGCCATTGTCTTCTTCGTAGAAACGGGCCGATTCCTCGATGTCCTGATCCATCGCGTCTTCGGGAATAGACAGGCCGTAGTGCTGCTTGATCCAGCGCTTTTCTTCAAGGGTGGGGGACTCGAGGTCGACCCAGATCGGCTGAAAACGGGCCAGGTCCTGCAGGGATTCGATCTCTTCCTGCACCAGACGGCCATTGGCAAGCGTAAAGATGTTGAGCATAGGCTCACTTCCTTGTTGTTATTGGTCTGCAAAAGGGGGCGGGGGGCGCTTCCGACCCATGTGCAGCCATGTGCTTGCCAGGGTGGAAGCTACCAACTTGGGTAGGGATCCAAGGAGAGACTCCGGTTTGTGAATGGGCGCCATTATGGCATTCCCGCATCCGCTGCGCATGACGATGCGCTTTGTGGGGGTGCAGCGTTGTCAACACCCCACGCCAGCCGCTGTCAGTGGGTGCCTACATTCGCCTGATGGCGTCCCGTTGGAGGCCCATCGGAGACAGATTGGAGGCAAATTGGCAGGTTTGTGAGGAAATTTAACGGCCGGCCTGGGCCAGCGCGAAGCACAGATCGGCCCAGGTTGCCGCCTTGGCCTGGGGTGTGCGCAGCAGGTGGCTCGGGTCGTAGCTGACCACGGCCGGCAGCTGGCTGCCGCCCAACTGGTGGAGCTGCTGGCGCAGGCGGGAGAAGGGCTGGTCGCCCGGCATCAGGTGGCGCACCGCCGGCAGGCCCAGCAGCAGGGCCATCGCAGGCTGGCATTCCTGCACCAGCGCATCGATGCTGTAGCTGGGCAAGCCATCATCGCCTTCCTGGTTGGCGGGGATGCGGGCCAGCGGCACCCAGTAGACGGGGGCATCGGTCAGGCGCATGGCCCGCAGCATCTGCAGCAGCAGCTGGCAGGCTTCACCCTGCTGGGGCGCGCCTTCGGGCAGCTCGGCCACTACCAGCCAGGCAGGCTGGGTGGCAGCGACAGGCGGCGGCTGCTTGCCTTGCAGATCGAGCAGCACCGGCGCGCGCAGCGCAAAGCGCACACGCGGAAAATCAGCCGGCAGCGCCTGCGGGGAGGTGGTCCGGGCCGCTGCAGGCGCAGGCGCGGGGGCTGGCGTTGGCGCAGGTGCTGGCGCTGCCGTCTCTGGGATGGCAGCCGCTGGCATCGTAGGTGCTGCAGGTGCAGCCGGTGCAGTGGTCCCTACCGTTGCAGGCACAGGCTCGGCGCGAAGCCGCGCTGCGGCCAGCGGGGCTGGGGCCGGGGTCACCTCGGGCGCGGTCTGGGCGGCAGGCGCGGGCGATTCGGGCCACCACAGCGGGTGGCCCATCTCTTGCAGCATGGCGCGTTGGCGGGCGTCCAGGTTCAGGCTCATGGGGTGGTAGGCAGCAGATAACGCATGACCATGGCGTCCTCGCGTTCGACATGGGATACCGGATAGTAGCGCTTTCGCAGCCCTACCGATTCAAATCCAAACTGCAGGTAGATCTGCTGGGCGCGCAGATTGCTGATGCGCACTTCCAGCCAGATCGCCTGGGCGCGTGCGCTGACGGCCCAGCTGCGCAGCTGCTCCAGCAGCACCTTGGCCCAGCCCTGGCGCTGGTGCTGCGGGTTGACGGTGATGTTGAGCAGGTGCAGCTCATCGACGCCCTGCATGGCGACAAAGTAGCCGATCAACGCCTCGTCGGCCCAGAGCAGCTGCATCGCATAGCCCATGGCCATCGAATCGATGAAATTGCCCCGCGTCCAGGGGTGGCTGTAGCACTGGTTCTCAACGGCCAGCAGCGCGTCCAGGTCATCGGCGCGCAGCGCGGACCAGCGCAGCTGGGGCGTGGCGGGCAGGCTCATGGCGCACTGCCTGGGCTGCCGGCCGCCTGGGCTTGCTTTTCTGCCTCGCGCTCGGCCGTGGTCTTGGCGACCTTGTCGCGGATATAGAGGGGCAGCGCATCCTGCGCCGCCACCGCCTGGCCTTGGGCCAGCAGGTAGGGCGCCAGGCTCAGCAAGGCCTGGGCGGTGGGCATGGCCTGCAGATGGGTGGCACCGGGCGCCAGGCGATCACCATAAATGGGCTGGGCATTGCCGGCCACCACAAAGCCTGGGGGCACCTGCACATCCTGCGGCGAGCAGACCTGCAGATTGCCCAAGGTCTGCCAGTGGCCATCGGCATACTGGTAGACGGCGTTGTAGACCTCGTCCATGCGCGCGTCCAGGCAGGCCAGCACCTGGGTGCAACCATATTGCAGGCGGGCCTCTTCGGCCACCGCCATCAGGGTATCGACCGGCAGCACCGGCACACCCTGGCCGCCGTTGGCCACAAAGGCCAGGCCCTGGGCAATGGCGCAGGCGGTGCGCAGGCCGGTGAACGAGCCAGGGCCCCGGCCAAACACAATCGCATCCAGCGCGTCGAAGCCCAGGCCCGCATCGGCCATCAGGCCCCGCACCGCCGGCAGCAACTGGCTGGAGGTGTGCTGGCCACCGGCACCGCTGTGCAGCCAGCGCCGGTCATCCCGTGCGGTGGCAATGAAGAGGGTGTCGGTACTGGATTCGAGGGCAAGCAGGTTCATGGGGTAGGGCGCGCGCGGGCACTGTGCAAGCGCCCGGTTTCAGCCCCTGTGCAGGGGCGGCAACCTGCCATTATCGGGGCAAAGCCAAGGCTGCATGCCGGGCTTGGGCATAGCCGCTAGACTGCTGCCCATGCAACAGATTTCTCCGATGGCGCCCCTTTCTCCGTCCCTGGCAGGGCTGAATCCCGGCCGGTCCGGCGGCAGCGGCCGCTGGCTGCTCCCGCTCGCGATTGCGCTCAGCCAGGTCGCCTGCGCCCAGACCCCGGCCACCCCGGCTGCCGACCCGGCGCCCAAGCCTATCCGGCTGGCCCAGCCCGTGGCTGTAGCGCCCCAGGCAGCCACGGTACCGGCCAGCGCAGCCATGCAGGCCCCTGCCGCAGCCGCCAGCGCCTGGCCTGCCGACCGCCTGCCGGCCGAGGTCGAAGCCGCGTTGCAGCGCGGCAAGGTAGCGCCTGATGCGGTCTCCGTGGTGGTGATGGATGTCAGCGGCGCGCAGCGCCCGCTGCTCGATGTGCACAGCGATGTGGGCCGCAACCCTGCTTCGGTGATGAAGCTGGTGACCACCTATGCGGCGCTCGAGATCCTGGGCCCCGCCTACACCTGGGACACCCGCATTGCGACCGACGGCCAGGTTGCCCAGGGCGCCCTCAATGGCAATCTCTATGTACAGGGCTCGGGCGACCCCAAGCTGGTGATGGAACGCCTCTGGCTGCTGCAGCGCCGCCTGCTGGGCCAGGGCATCCAGGTCATCGTCGGCGATGTGGTGCTGGACCGCTCGGCCTTCTCGCTGCCGCCCATCGACCCTGCACGTTTTGACAACGAGCCCTACCGGCCCTACAACGCTGTGCCCGATGCGCTGCTGCTGAACTACAAGTCGCTGACGATGCGCTTCATCCCCGATGCAACCGCCGGCGTGGCTCGCATCGCCTACGAGCCCGCCGTTGCGCATCTGCGCCTGCCCAGCACCGTGCCCCTGCTCAAGACCAAGGGCAATGCCTGTGGTGACTGGCGCGGCGCGCTGAAAGCGCAGCTGTCCGATGCCACGCAGATCCAGTTCCTGGGCGGTTACCCGGCTGCCTGCGGAGAAAACAGCTGGGCCGTGGCGCCTGCCGCGCCCGACCGCTTTGCGCCCCGTGTGTTTGAAGGCATGTGGCGTGAGCTGGGCGGCAAGGTCACCGGCCAGGTGCGCATGGGCACGACGCCCGACGGCGTGCAGCCGCTGATGAGCTTCAGCTCGCCCACATTGGGTGAGGTGGTGCGCGACATCAACAAGTACAGCAACAATGTGATGACCCAGCAGGTGTTCCTGACCCTGGGCAAGGAGCGCGCCGGGGTCGGCACCTTTGAAGGCGGCCGCCAAGCGGTGGCGCAGTGGTGGAGCGAGCGCGTGCCCGGCATGGCCGCGCCTACCATCGACAACGGCGCCGGTCTCTCACGCGATGCGCGCATCACCGCCGGCTCGCTGGCCAAAATGCTCTCGGTCGCCTGGAACTCCAACGTCATGCCCGAACTGATGGCCTCCATGCCCATCGTTGGTGTGGACGGCACGATGAAAAACAGCAAGAGCGCCCACACCGGTGGCGCCCATCTGAAGACCGGCACCCTGCGCGATGCCTCGGCCATTGCCGGCTATGTCAATGGCCGTGACGGGCGCCGCTGGGTCGTCGTGGCGATGGCCAACAGCGACAACGCGCCCCAGGCGCGTCCTGCCTGGGATGCGCTGATCGACTGGGTGGCGGCACAGTAAACCTGGCCAGGTCAACGCTCTCAGCGGTGGTCCGCAGGTCGGGAAAAACCTGCCTGCGGCCAAGGTGGGTCTCTGGCGGTATCGGTGTACATTGCGCGTTGGAGCGTGGTCCCCCCGTCTCAAGGAGCCCTGCATGAGCCTGCCCTCGAAGTCCACATGGTTTGCTGCCGCCAAGCGCTGGGATGCACGCTTGCTGGCCGCCTGGCTGGCGCAGGCGCCGCAGTGGGCCCAGGCGGTGGACGGCAAGGGCCGCACCGCCTTGCAGGTGGCCTGCGGCGTATCGCCGCAAAACGCCCATTCGGCGGATACCTACGGCCTGGAAACAGTGGCCACCTTGCTGGCCGCTGGCGCGCCGCTGGAGGCCCAGGCGCCGATGGGCGAGTGCAATGGCGACTTCCGCGCTACCGCGCTGTGGTTTGCCGTCTCCCGGGGCGAGAACCTGCCACTGGTCAAGCTGCTGCTCTCGCACGGTGCCAATGCCAGCTACTCCCTATGGGCCGCCGTGTGGCGCGATGACGAAGCCATGTGCCGCGCGCTGCTGCAAGCCCGGCCCTTGCTCAACCTGCGTGAGCATGGCGAAACCCCTGTCTTCTATGCCGCCCGCCTGGGCCGGCTCAAAACCCTGGAGCTGCTGCTCGACGCTGGCGCCGATGTCTCAGTGGCCGACTTCAAGGGCCGCGACGCGGTCGATATCGCCGTGGCGCGGCGCCTGCCGCAGGCGCTGATCTACCGCATGCAGCAGTTGCGGCAGCCTCGGCTGGCCTGAGGGGGCTGCTGCGCAGCGCTTTGCCCTGGTCTTGGCGCGGACTGGGCATGGATGGCGCTGTCTTGGTTGATATTGGCTGCAAACGCCTCACGACCGCATTGAGACCCTCATCCACTCCACTCTCCAAAGCAGCTGCGTGCCCTACGGTGAAACTGTAAGCGTTCCTCAGGCAGCCTTTTGAGACCGTTGTGTCTGCCTAACTCTTCGTCAGTTTCATGTAAGTGTTGTCAATTCAAATGCGCTACCAAATGCAATAAAGCTATCAATAATTAAATATAAGTAGTTATTGATTATTTAGATGCGTTTTGATGGGCGCGGCATTCCGTTGCGAGTGGGCCCAGCTCCGCCAGATGGGACACTGAGAATGTATAAAAAATTGAGGGGCCGCCCGCTGTTTACCAGCTGGGCGACGGTGGTGGGCATGTTGGTGCTGGGGCTGCTGTACTCCATCAGCAGTGCCTTTGCGCAGGCAGCGGATGCCGTGTGTGCAGAAGTCAAAATTGTCATCGAGCAAAAGCTTTCGCTGGAGCGCCAGGCCTTTGACGCCAAGATGGTCATCACCAATGGCCTGGCAGACCAGAAGCTGGAGAACGTCTCCATCGAGCTGAAGTTTCTCGATGCCAACAACAACCTGGTGGTTGCCACCTCAGACCCGAATGCCCAGGGGGCGACCTTCTTCTACCGCACCGACCAGGTGACGGGCATCACCGGCCTGCAAAACGGTGTCATCGCGCCCAAGGCGGTGGCCAACATCAACTGGCTCATCATCCCCGCGGCAGGCAGTGGCGGCAGCAACCCGCAAGGCGCTGTGTACTACGTGGGCGCCAAGGTCAGCTATACGCTCGATGGCAAGGCCGATTCGGTTGACGTGGCGCCGGAATCCATCGTGGTGCGCCCCCAGCCTGAGCTGGTGCTGGATTACTTCTTGCCGCGCGATGTGTATGCCGATGACGCATTCACACCAGAGACCGAAGCGGCAGAGCCCTTCACCCTGGGCGTCAGAATCAAGAACCAGGGTGGTGGCACCTCTCACAAGACCAAGATCGACACGGCCCAGCCCCGCATTGTGGAGAACCGGCAGGGCCTGGCGATCAGCTTTCAGATCCTCGGCGGCTATGTCGGCGACCAACCAGCAGGCAAGAGCCTGCTTTTGGACTTTGGGGATATTGAGTCTGGTACTTCCAAAATGGGCCGCTGGTCCATGGTTACGAGCCTCGCAGGCAAGTTTGTCGAGTTCAATGCCAGCTTTACCCATGCAGATTCTTTGGGCGGCGCCGTCACCTCGCTGATCAAGGACGTGCGCACGCATACCCTGATCCAGGACGTGCGCGTCGATCTGCCGGGGCGCGACAAGGTGCGCGACTTCCTCGCCAAGGATGGCGACGTCTACCGGGTCTACGAATCCGATGGCGCAGACACCGAGGTGCAGAATCAGACGGCATCGGCACAGATGACCGTGCAGGGCAACAACGCCAGCCTGCGCTTTAGCCCGGTGACCCAGGGCTTTGCCTATGCCCGGGTGCCCGATCCTGCGCGTGGCGCCAAGCTGCCGGTGCAGGTCACCCGTGCGGATGGTTATATCGTTCCTGCAGAAAACGTCTGGCTGTCCAAGGAGCGCAATGAAGACCTGAGCTGGAGCTACTTTCTCAATATCTTCGATGCCAATACCAGTGGCCAGTACAGCATTGGCTTTGTGGCCGGCGCGGCCGAGGCCAGCATTGCCGGCGTGGTGTACCGGGACAGCAATGCCAATGGCCTGCGCGACAGTGGCGAGCCCGGCATCCCCGTGACCGAGATCAAACTGAGCGGCACCCAGGCCAGCACGGGCGCCGCCGAACTGCAAACGGCGTATACCGATGCGCAAGGCGCGTTCACCTTCACCAACCTCAAGCCGGGCGTTTACACCCTGGTAGCCGGTGTCAGCGATGGCCTGGTGGATGGCACAGCGCTGGCAGGCTCTGCGGGTGGGCAGAGTGAGGCAGGCAAGTTCAGCAGCATTGAGCTGACCGCAGGCGCTGCCGCATCCGGCTATCTGTTTGCCAAGCGCGCTGCCACGCCAGAGAACCCCGACCCAGAGCCCAAGGCCGACCTGAAGGTGGCCGCCGGTGCCACCCCCGCGATCATCAAACGCGGCGACAAGTCCACCGTCACGATCACCGCAGAAAACCTGGGCCCGGCGAGCGCTGTGGCGACCTCGGTGAATGTCGAAATTCCAGCTGGCCTTGCTGTGCTTAGCCACTCGGCTGCCGTGGGCAGCTATGCCAATGGCGTCTGGACCCTGGGTGATATGGCCACGCGTTCCACCGCGATATTGACCCTGGAGTTGCAAGCGGCCAAGGACAGCAGTGCCAAGGAGTTTGCGGTGGCCGCGCGTATTGGTTCGTCCACCAAGGACGACATCACCAGCAACAACAGCGCCTCTACCTTGATCCGCATCCAGGCCAGCGAGGCAGTGACTGCCACGCAAACGGCAGACCAGGGTATGCGCGTGCTGGCCTATATCGGCTGCGCTGCAGACGAGGCCTGCGCCGCGCAAAAACGCCAGACCGCGCAAACGGTGCTGGCCGCTTTCGACAGCGAGGCCGAGATCGTCGCCACCGCAGCTGATTTCCAAAAGGCGCTGCGTGCAGGCGACTTCAGCCTGCTGTGGCTGAGCGGACCGCTGAGCGATTTGAGCGCCAACCTGCAGGAGGAAGTGCGTGCCGCTGTGCTGCGTGGTGCTTCGCTGGTGGTGGACGGCGCTGCCGATACCCCTCTGCGCGCTATTGCCGATATGTGGGGCAGCTATGCCGATCAGCCGTTGCCTAACGCTGCTCTGCAGTTGGGCACTAACGCGCTGCCGCTCACCAACCCAAGCTGGGCTTTGGTGGCCGATGCGCCGGCGACCACTGAGCTGCGCTACGCCAGCGGAGAAACCGCCGCCGTGCGCAGCAGCTATGGCAAGGGCCAGGTACTGGCGATGGGCTTTGACAGCCTGGGTGAGCCGCTGAGCGGCACGGAATGGACCGCATGGCTCCAGGCCCAGATGGCGCTGAGCAAGCCCAAACTGGTGGACCCGATGCTGGCCCAGTCCAGCGTGTTGGTGAGCACCGTCATCAACAATGGCGACGACAAGGCCCGCCAGCTGACCTTGAGCACCGCCTTGGCCAACGGCGCTCAGCTGCTGTCGTCCAAGCCTGCGGCTGCCGTCAATGGCGATCAACTCAGCTGGCCGCTGGATCTGGCAGCGGGTGCAACACAGACGGTAGAGCTGTGGCTGCAACTGCCCGCGCACGCGCAAGCCTTTAGCCTTGAATCGCAACTGCGCAATACCGCCGATGCGGTGGTGGTGGACAGCTGGTCGCACAACCTGCGCACCATTGCACAGCAGCAGGCTGAGGCCAATGCACGCGCCGCAGTGCCCGCTATCGCAGGCTTGCCAGATGCAGACAAAGCCCAGCTGCTTGCTCTGTTCGACCAAGCAGCCGAAGCTGTCCAGCAGCAAAAGCTGGGCGATGCGATTGCGGCACTGGTACAAGCGCAACAAAAACTGCGTGCGCTGCCGCAAGGTGCTGGGCGTGATGCGGCATTGCAGCCCGTGGCGCAGTGGATTGGCCTGGTATCGGCCGCCTGGAAGGACGACGGCTCTGCCACCAGGAACTGGACCTTGGCCATCAGCAGCGGTAACCAGCAGGTTGCCCAAGTGGGCACTGCGTTTGCGGCGCCGCTCCAGGTGCGTTTGGCAGATGAGAATGGTGCCCCAGTAGCCGGTCAGTCCCTGCGGTTTACCGCACCTGCCAGCGGCGCCACTGCGGTGTTCAGCAACGGCACTGCCGCCTTGCAGGTCAGCACCGACGCCCAAGGCCTGGCGAGCACCGATGCCATCACCGCGAATGCCGTCGTGGGCGCCTACCAGGTGCTTGCCAGTGTGGAAGGCGTCAACACCCCTGCCAGCTTTGACTTGCGCAACAGCGACGCAGCAACCCCCATCCTGACCTTGCAGCAGGTGGCTGGCGATAACCAGACCGCGCAAGTGGGGCAGGCCTTTGCCCAGCGCTTGCAAGCCAAGGTGGTGGATGCGCAAGGCGCAGCCGTGGCGGGCCAGCTGGTCGTGTTTGCGCTGCCAACGGCATCTGCCGGCGCGGCAACTGCCAGCTTTGCTGATGGCTCCCAAACCGCCAGCATCTCCACCGATGCCCAAGGCCTGGCGATCTCGCCAGTACTGACGGCCAACGGTGCGGAGGGCAGCTACCAAGCGCGTGCGACGGCGGTGGGTGTCTCCGGTGAGCTGGCCTATTCGCTCACCAACACGGCGCAGCCAGTGCAAGTGCTTCAGCTGCTCGGCGTCTCTGGCAGCGGCCAGTCGGCCCCTGTGGGCGCTGCCTTTGCGCAAGCGCTCAAGATCAAGCTGGTGGATGGCCAAGGCGTAGGCGTGGCCAACCACAGCATCCGCTTCGAGCTGCCGTCCAGCGGAGCCAGTGCCACGTTTGCAGGCGGCGCTTTGCAAGTAGAGGTACAGACCGATGCGGATGGCTTTGCCAGCTCGCCGCTGCTTACCGCCAACAATATTGAAGGCCGCTTTGATGCACTGGCCAGTGCCGCTGGCGTGGCAGACAGCGTGCAGTTTGCCTTGACCAACACAGCGGCAACCGCGCCGGTGCTGAACCTGCAGGTGGTGGCCGGTGGCGGCCAGTCGGCGGTGGTCAATACCGACTTTTCCGAAGTGATCCGGGTCCAACTGGTCAACGGCCAGGGTGAGCCAGTGGCAGGGCGTGTGCTGAGCTTCAGCATGCCCGCCAGCGGTGCCGGTGCCGTCTTTGCCGGTGGCGCGCTGACCGTGCAGGCGACCACCGATGCACAAGGCATGGCTGCATCGCTGATGTTCAGCGCCAACCCCACCGTGGGTGACTACGAAGTCGTGGTGACGACAGCCGGCGCGCCTGATGTGAAGCTCGGCCTCAAGAACACCCCGGCACCTGCAGGCGACAAGCAAGTCACCATCCCCACGCCAACGGGTACCGGCTCGCTCAAGGCCTGGGTGACGGGTGGAGGCGATAGCTGCCACTTCAATCCTGACAAGACCGCCGTCAAGCGGGCGCAAGGCTGGCTGCCGCTGTTTGATGTGCTGCTGTTCCCGCATGGCGTGTTCGAGTACGAGCTGGTCGGCTGCGACGTGGGCAGCACTGTGACCATCACCACCGAGTGGCCCAACCTGTTTGGGGTGAGCAACTACATGAAGTACGGCCCCACACCCACCTCGCGTGGCCGCAGCCTCTGGTATGTGCCCAAGAACCTGAAGCTGGAAGGCAACCGGGTGAGCTTCACGATCACCGATGGCCAGCTGGGCGATGACGACCTGGTGGCGAACGGCGTGATCAAGGACCCGGGTGGCCCGGTGATCCAAAGTGGGCCACTGCCTGCGGATGAGCAAGCCGTACCAGTGCCGGGCTTGGGTTGGCTGGCGGTGCTGATGCTGTCGCTGCTGACCGGTGTGGCGGCGTTGGCCGGGCTGCGACGCAAGGGCGTGCTTGGAGATGGCCATGGCCGCTAAGCACATGGCGTGCGGCCCCAGGTGGGGCACGCACGCTGCACTGGCCATCTTGGCCAGTGTGGGCCTGGGTGGCACAGCCAGAGATGCGACTGCAGTCTCCCCGCCGCCGGCCCCCTGGGGGGGACCGGCGCCAGTGTCCTCAGCACAGTCCCAGGACTTGGGCTGCTCGGCAGCGCAATATGCGGACCCAACTGCAAACGCAGCTGCGCTCGTATGGCCGGTGCAAGCTGCACCTGTTGCGCTGGACCAGGCCTGCTGGATCAGCGCTGCCGATGCGGCTGCCACCCACCCCAATGCCCAACCACCCACCTTGGTAGATGTGCGCCCGCGCAGCCTGCAACGTACAGCACCCATTGCGCTCGCTTTGCAGATGCAGCTGTCCGACATCGCCAGCAAGCGCTTTTTGCAGCAAACACCCGTGGTGCTAGTTGGCACCGGGCTCGACAACGCCGATGTGGACCAGGCCTGCCGTCAGCTGCGCCAACAAGGCTTTGCCCAGTTGCAGGCAGTGCAGGGCGGTGCCCGGTCATGGCAAGCCGCGCAGGCGGGGGCAGCAGCGGGCGGGCCCTTGCTGCAGCCCCTGGATGCGCAGACGTGGATAGCCTCATTGGGCCAGGGCATGCAATGGACGGTGATCTCCGCCAGCGAAGCCATGCAAGGTGCGCCCCAGGCCCAATGGCCTGTGCCGCCCGAGCAGCTGGTAGCTGTCCGGGTCGACGGCAAAGAGCGCGACGCCAAGCTGGTAGCCGCCATTGCGCGCGCCTACCAAGACAGGCTTCAGCGTGCAAGTCATGCGGGCTACGCCCAGGCGCTGGTGGTCATCACCGATGGGGTGGTCAGCGATGCCTTGCGCGCCCAGGTCGAAGCGGCCTTGGTGCCCACCGCCGATGCATCCAAAGCGGGCCGTTCCGCCAGTGCGACCAGTACCGCAATGGCCAGCTTACCCGCCCATTGGCTCAACGGCGGCTGGCCAGCCTATGCACAGCAAGTGGCCCAGACCGCAGCCATCCAACAGACCGCCAACCACCGGCTGCAAGCGCCGTGTGGACGCCTATGAGCGCCAACAAAAAATGAGAAATACCGGGGGAAGCATGTACCAACAACAATCACCATCTTCACTGCTCCAAGCTGCGGCCTGGGCACGCAAGGCCTGGCAGGGCTTGCAGATGCTGGGTCTATGGCTAGCGCTGCTCTGTGCGCTCCAGCCAGCCCTGGCACAAACACCAGTGACGGGTGTGATCACCAGCAACACAACACTGCGTGCAGCGCAGTCGCCCTATCTGTTCCAGGGCGATGTGATGGTGGACAACAACGCCACCCTGAGTATTGAACCCGGTGTGACCATCCAGATGGCCGCGGCGGCCAGCTTTACTTTGAAGCGGGGTGCACTCCAGGCGGTGGGCACCTCCAGCTTGCCCATCAAGATCACCTCGGCATCTGCGACACCCGCTGCCGGTGACTGGCGGCAATGGCGCTTCACCGCAGGCACCAACCAGGCGCTGACGCAACTGGGCCATGTCGTTATCGAATACGGCAGCGGTGTGGCGATTGAATCGGCTTCCCCCGTCATCAACAACACCGCCATCAACTACCACAGTGGGCCCGCCATCAGCATGGACCTGGCCTCGTCTCCGGTCGGTACCGGCAACACCGCCAATGGCAACTCGCTCAATGCAATCTCTGTGCCTGCGGGCACCATTCGCACGCAGGTGGTCTGGGGCATCGTCGGTATCCCTTACCTGGTGCAGCAAGGTCTGGTGCATATCGGCCAAGCGCCTTTGGCGCTGGAGCCGGCCAAACTCAAGCTCAGCCCCGGTGTGGTGGCCATGCTGCGCGTCTCGCTCAACGCACCAGCCCCCGCAGGCGGCACGCTGATCAATGTCAGCAGCAGCGTTCCTTCGGTTGCGTCTGCCGTTACCCGGGTCACCGTGCCTGAGGGGCAAACCAGCGCCGATTTCGAGGTGCGAGCAAGCAGCCTGGGCACCACCAAGATCACCGCCAGCCATGCCACCTTGGGCATGGCGGAAACATTCATTGAGGTCGCGAATTTACCGCCTTTGGGACTGGTGCCTATAAACGCAACAGTCGGCGTTAACCAAAATTTCACCATGACTTTGTCATTGCCAACGCCCGCTACATCCAATGTTGAGGTGCAGTTGGATAACGCAGATGTTTCCGTGATTTCCGCACCTAGAGATCTGTTAATACCAAGTGGGCACAGCAGTAAGACCTTTGAAGTAATGGGCCTAGCCGACGGTATAGGTCGCTTAAGGGCACACGCAGACGGATATCGCAGTGCATGGTCCACCATCAACGTGCGTACAAGATCTTTGGTACTTCCATCGAGCTTGCTGGTCGCGCCTGGGGCGACTACGACCGTGATTTTAGAGACAACTGAGCCCGCACCTGAGGGAGGCCTCAATGTCAGTTTGGGTTTGGCCCAAACTGATATAGCGCAGATTCCCGCAACCGTGTTCATACCGTCTGGTGAGAGGCAAGGGAGCTTTTCGCTTCAAGGTCTCAGCACTGGCCTCACAACATTGACAGCGACCGCCTCCGGCTACCTCACCACACAGACTGCTCTACAAGTGGATGCAATTCGCCTAGAGACCACTCCTTTGGGTGATTTTGTGATGGACGTGAATATGAGTCGAACGGTTCGAGTGCATATAGACAATTTTGCACCGAAGGGCGGAATCGTCGTGAAGGTAGCAAGCCGCGATGAGGCTGTTGCGGTGGTCAATCCACAGGAGCTTTTCATCCCGGAAGGGCAGATGTTAGCAACAGTTCCAATTACTGTCAGTGCTGCGGCGGCCCAAGGAAAAACAGCTATTGATATTACGTCGCCTGGACTAGCTACTAAATCTTTGAATGTGCATATTCAGGGGGCTGCTGCTTTGCGGGTCGGTCGCCTAGGAGGCAGTAAGGCTATTGTGGGCAAAGGGCTGTACAGCTATGCCTGGGATGAAATCTATGTTGAGAGACTGATCAATGGCGTAGCTAATAACAGTACAGAACCGTTGACAGTGAATATGCGCTGTTCTGATCAAAGTTTGTGCGAGACACCGCAGACGGTCACTATCCCAGCAGGACAAAGCACTGTTTACTTCAGTGTCACAGGTATAGAGCTAGGTTCAACGTATTTAGAAGCTACCGCTGACGGCACGAGTGCTGCTAAGCCTTTTCCGGTGGATGTGATCACCCCATCTTTGGATATAGTGAATTTGGACAACGAACGAACAACATCGAGCGACAAGGATGAATTTTTTGTGCGGATAACCGTGCCAGGTGCTCGGAATATGTTTTATCAGTTTCCAAAAATTCCGTTGGTAGTGAATTTGAAAATTACGGACCAAGTTCCTAGTGAAATAATCAGTGGAATTTATGATGCGGCAGGTAATCCAGTTCAGAAGATAATCATTCCGACTGGATGGTTTATCTCGGAACCCGCTTATGTCGCTCAACCGATAGCAGTAGGTACATACCAAGTCAGCGCCGAAATAACAGGGTTGGTAAGTACAAAATCATGGGTGCAAAGAATTACAGGTGGTCCAAATCGACTGGAACTGATTACAGTGGATGACAGTAAGCCTGTGGTTGGCAAAAACTTGACTACCCACCCGGCTGATTTGTCCGTGCTGCGATTTGCGGGAGGTGAACTTGATAACGGTTCAGATGACCTCATAGTAAACCTGCGCTGTGCGGATGAGCGCATTTGTTCGGTTCCGTCGACGGTCACTATTCCCGCCGGAGATCATGCTGCGTCATTCAGTTTGACGGGAGTGGACCTGGGCTCAACCCAGATCATAGCTACAGCGGCGGGGCTTGATACGTCCCTCCTTAGCGTGGAGACGGTGAGTGCCGTACTAAGACTGCACAATGCCCCTGCTAGTGTTGACGTGGGGCGCGTACATGAATCTATGTATGTATCAGCGCAGGTACCAGGAGGGACTAGAGGTTTTCTCCAAACTCCATCCGACCGTATTCCTGTTGACTTCTCTAGCTCCGAAACGTCTGTAGGTACCACGACTGAGACGGTGACTTGGTTTAGGGGTAGTTGGTCCTCTCTCCGCCCCACCTTCACCGCCATATCCCCCGGCACCACCCAAATAACCGCCAGCAGCCCCGGCTTTGTACCGGCTACCAGCGGCGTGATCACCGTCAACCCATAAGAAGGAGAAGACCATGCAACTCTCCCACATCACTTCGTTATTCTCCCGCCGAGCGTGGGCATCACTATGCCGCAGGGCGGCCACCGTGGGCAAAAAGCATAGCCAAACCATGGCAGCGGTAGTACTGGCAGGTACCGCGTTGGCAGGCGGTGCAGTCGCACTGGCGGCGGGCAATGCCAAGCTCAGTATTGCCGATGGTGTTGTCGTTAAATTTGGCGAAGGCGCTGGTATCAATGTGCGCGACCAGTTGCAAACGGGTGCCCATGTGCTGTTCACCAGCCAGTTCGACGACAGTGCCATTGCGGCCACCAACCCGCAGCCCGGCACGGCAGAAGCAGGTGATTGGTTGGGCGTGCTGGTGGAGGCGGGTGTGCCTACTGCCAGCCTCCAACTCGATGGCCTGCAGATTCGCTATGCCGGTGGTACAGCGGGCTTGCCCAGCTATATGAACGGCGGCGCCGGCCTGGTTGTGCATGGTGGTAGCTATAGCTTCAACCGCTTGCAGCTCAGCCACAATGCCGTGGGTATTCGGGTGATAGGCAGTGGCAGCCCCAGCATCAGTGCATCGCGCATCACCCACAACGAGGTGGGCCTGTTGGCTGAGCAAGGTGCAACGCCTTCTATCGCTGAATCCGATATTTCCGCCAATACCCAGTTTGGTGTGCGCAACACCCAGCCCGCTGCCGTCGTGCAAGCGCGCGGCAACTGGTGGGGGCATGCCAGCGGCCCCAAAGATGCGGTGGGCAACCCTGCAGGCCAGGGCAATGCCGTTAGCACCGGGGTGGACTATGGCAGTTATCTGGGTGCAGAGCCGGTGCTGAACTGCACGATGGCGCCCACCCAGGGCTATGTGACCCGGGTTCGCAATGTCGAGCTGGTCCTGGAGTGCCCGCAGGCAGCGCAGTACCGCATCCAGGAATCGGACCAGTTTGGCGATTCACTGCCTTGGCAGGCAATGGCAAGCCATCCCAACAAGGTGGTCTACACCTTGTCCAGCGGCGGTGGCGACAAGATGCTGTATGTGCAGTTCCGCACGGTGCAGAACAAGACCAACCAGTTCTCGCTCAGCCAGCCTATTGCCTATGCGCCTGAAGGCCCCGTGGTGCAATTCAGCCAACCTGCAGCGAACGCGGTGCTGGAGCAAGACACCACCATTGCGGTAACGGCCAGCGATGCTGAGGGCCTGCGGGATGTGGAGATCTTGGTGAACGACAAACGCCTGGCGCTGCTGAGCGCCGCGCCCTACCAAGTGCAATGGTCCCTGGTGGGTGTGCCCAACGGCAATTACACCCTTAAAGCCAAGGCTACCAATACCGCCGGCTTGAGCAACACCGCCACCCGCACCGTCCAAGTACAAAAGCAAGGCGGCAACGGCCCGGCCATCACCGCCAGCTTTGCTGGCCAAGCACTGCAAGCCAATGCCACGATCACCCAGCCAGGCACGTTGGCGGTTACTGCAGAAAGTGCCGTGGGTGTCACCAGCCTCCAGGCTGCCGTCAACGGCGTGCAGATTTTTGAGCGCAGCTATGGCCGGGCCAGCCCCGTCACCCATAGCCAGATGGTGGACTTTGCCCAGCTACCCAATGGCAACCACAGCTTCAGCATCACCGCGACCGATGCCGATGGCATTGCGGCAGTGCTGGATATTCCTTTCACCCTCAATCTGAGTGCCCCTGCAGCACCAGTGATCACCCAGCCAGCGGCAGGTACGACCGTGGCCGTGCCACAGTTGAATGTGACGGGCACAGCGATGCCGGGCTCGCAGCTGCAGCTGTTCTTGAATGGGCAGGCATCGGGTGCGCCTGTGGCAGTGGGCGCCAATGGCAGCTTTGCGGCCAGCATCAGCTTATCCGCTGAAGGCGCACACCAGATTGAGGCGACCGCCAGCAACACGCGCGGCACCAGCCCCAAGAGCGCGGCGGTCACGGTCACCTATGCCAGCGCACCACCCAGCATCAGCTTTGTGGCGCCCGCGCCCAATGCGGTGTTGTCCAGCGCGGCCACGATCACCGCCGTGGCTTCTGCCCAGGCAGGCATTGCCAAGGTAGATATCTACGCGAACGATGTCTTGCTGGCATCGCCCACCCAAGCGCCATACAGCGCGCAATGGGCGGCTAATGCGGCAGCCGATGGCAGCTATACCTTGAAGGCGGTGGCTACCTCAGCCGCAGGCAAGACCGCGCATGCCACCCGTGTGGTGACGGTGCAAAACGCCCCCGTCGTGCCGGAGGTGCCCAAGACGCCTTACATCGGCACGGTGGCCAATATCAGCCCTGCACTGTCTTATGGAGCGCAAAGCATTGTTATCACGGGCGCTGCCGTCACCCGCGATACCGCACAGCCAATCCCCAATGCTGCGCTGCGCATCGTACTGGATATCGCAGGCTTCAAGCGCCGCATCAATATCGCAACCGATGCGAGCGGCAATTACCGCTATGAGTTTGTACCCGCTGCCAATGACAACGGCACCTATGTCGTCTCGGTGGTTCACCCCGATGAAACCGCAACCGCTGAGCAAGGGCGCTTCACGATCAACCGCCTGAGCTTCAACCTCTCCAGCTACAACCTGACGGCGGCGCGCGATTTTGCGAGCAACATCACCATCCAGGCGCGTGCCAGTGCCGGCACGGGCGTGGAGGGGGTGCGCTGGGCCGTTGTGCCGGCCAACCAGCCCAGCGGCAGCCTGCCGCCCGGTATCAGCGTGGATGCAGGCCCGCCTGTCAATATTGCCGCCGGCGCCTCCGTGCCTATGGTCATCAAGTTCACCGGCAGCGCTACAGCTGGTGAGTCGGGCACGGTCGTCCTCACCGCCTTTGCAGCCGATTCAGGCGATACGCCGCGCGGCACATTCAGCATCAATTACAAGCTGGTGCAGGCCCGGCCAGATCTGTTTGCCAAGCCCACGTTCATCGAAACCGGCGTGCAGCAAGAAAGCTCTGTCACCGAGAGCGTAGTCATCGGCAACCGGGGCCTGGTGGCTGCGCAGAATGTGCAGGTCAAGCTGGTAGACAACAGCGGCAACCCGCCGCCTGCCTGGGTGTTCCTGGCCAGCGGCAACCAGATCGGTGCCATTGATGTGGGCGGCGAAGTGCCCATCCAGGTGACGGCCAGCCCAGACAAGAGCGTGGCCGATGGTATCTACAACTACAGGCTGATCGTCACCGCAGGCAACAGCGGGGATGGCGTCATTCCGGTATCGGTGGCGGTGACCCAAAGCGGGCAGGGTGGGGTGAGCTTCCAAATCACCGATCTGTTTACTGGAACCCTGGGCGCAGACAACCAGCCTATCAAGGGTGTGGCCGGCGCACGCATCCGCCTGCAAAACGATGCCGTGCTCACCTATCTGCGCACACTCACCACCGATGCGGAAGGCAAGGCTGTCGTGACCGACCTGCCACCAGGCACCTACACCTACCGTGCCAGTGGCCCGCGCCACTCTGACAAGACCGGCCGCATCTTTGTGCGCCCGGGCATCACCACCACAGAGCGGGTGCACCTGCAGTACCAGACCATCAGCATTGATTTCAGCGTCACGGAAACCACCATTCCTGATGTTTACGACATCAACCTGGAGGCCACCTTCCAGACCCAGGTGCCCGCACCTGTGGTGCTGCTGGAGCCGCTGTCCATCAACCTGCCCGAGCTGCAAATTGGCGAGGAGCACACCGGCGAGCTGACCTTGACCAACTACGGCCTGATCCAGGCCGAGGACGTCGTCTTCAAGCCGCCCCAGTCCGATGAGTACTACCGCTACGAGTTCTTGGCCGACATCCCCAAAGTGCTGGCAGCCAAGCAGCGCGTAGTCATCCCCTACCGGGTGACTGCCGTCAAGCTCCACCCCAAGGGCATTGGCTTTACCAGTGCCAAGGCAGGCGACTTCACCGCTGTGCAACGCGCCCTTGCCAACACCTTCAGCAGCAAGGCATCGAGCTGCTCGTCCTACAGCGTGTGGGCCACGGCCGAATGCTCGTTTGAATGCGTCAACGGCGAGCGAGAGAACCGGGTGGTGTTCTCCCAATACAGCCGCTTGGTCGGCACCGGTACGTCGTGTAGCGGCGGAGGTGGAGGTGGCGGAGGCTGGGGCGGCGGAGGAGGCGGCTGGGGCGGTGGCTCTGGTGGAGGAAGCGGCACCCAACTGCCTCTGGCGCCACAGTGCACACCCCATTGCCGGGGTGAGTGCTGCGCTGGTGCCGGTTCCGGCCCTGGCGGTGGTGGCGGGGGCGGAGGAGGCGGTGGTGGATCTGGCCCCGCTGGCCCTGGCAGTAGCTAAGCCTTCAGCGCCTGAACAACCCAATCAAAAAACACTGGCCATCAAGCCTTGCTGCCGCACAAAGCCGCAGCAAGGCCAGGCATCAGCCCACGCCAGGCCAAGCAATATGAGGGAACGAGATATGACAATGACAAAGAAAAAAACAGCGGGTTTAACGACTGCTGCGGCAAAGACTGCAGTACTCACCAATGCAAATGGGGGCACCCCCGCTAAGCACCTACTGCGCACCAGCCTGTTGGTCGCCGCTTTGGGCTTAGCCAGCGTGGCCTCCGCCCAAGGCATCTCCGGCATCGGCGCCTTCGTTCCCAACACCGAGCTGGGCTTCACCCCAGTTGCCAAAGCCGGCGAGCCGCGCATCAACTGGATCAATGGCGAGTACCAGGAGAGCAACACCGACCTGAGCGTCAAAGTGCTGGGCGGCAGCTTGGACATTGCCCGCTCTTGGAGCCAGGGGCGCTGGTGGCTCAACCCCGCCTGGGCACCGCTCAGCTTTGAGCTCGATCCGCTGGGCAGCGACGCCAAGGTTATCGAGCGGGTAGGGGTTCTCTACGAGCGCAGCGGCCAAAGCGATCTGTACATGGCCAAGAGCAAAGGCAACGCACCCGTCTATATCAAACGGCTCAAAGATGCCGCAGGCCAGCACACCGGCTGGCAATGGTACGACCGCTTTGGCAACACCATCAACTACAGCCAAGACGGCGTCATCCAAAGCTATGCCAACGCCAGCGGCGTCAAAGTCAGCTTCGCCTACGACAGTGCGACGAGCGCCCGCATCCTGGACCACGGGGGCAAAACCATCTACACCGTCACCATGGCGGGCGGCCTGATCACAAGAATAGAAGACCTGGCCGGGCGCAGCGTCAGCTACCAATGGGCAGGCCAGCGCCTGGCCCAAGTCACCGACGTCATGGGCCACGCCTGGAAATACGAGTACGACGCCAACGGCCAGATCACCAGCCGCACCGACCCGCTGGGCCTCAAGATCAGCGCCCAGTACATCCAAAGCATCCCCGCACCCGAGCCCATGCTGAGCCTGGGCAAAAAAGGCGTCACCATCGACCCCACAGGCACCAGCGGCACCACGCAAAAGCTCGCCAACCTCTGGGGCGGCGGGCGCGTGGGCCAGTTCGACGGGCAAAGCGGCTGCGCATCCACGGGCGCCAACAACTACCTGCGCGAGCGCAGGGTGTTTGAAGTCACCTACACCGACTGCCGAGGCAACGCCACCGTCACCCAGTACGACCTGCAAGGCAATGAGCTCAGCCGTACCTTCAACGGTAAAAAGACCGCCTCCAACCAATGGGATGGCGCCTACCACCAGAAGTACACCAACGCCCGGGGCTACAGCACCACCACGACCTACGACAGCAACTACCAGCCGCTGCAAATCACCCACCCTGATGGCAGCGTGGAGAAGTACACGTATGAGCCCGTGTTTGGACGGCAGAGCAGCTACACCAACCAGCTGGGGGTTGTGAGTACGTGGCGATATGACAGCAAGGGGAATGTGACTGAATGGGTGGAGGCCAAGGGCCTGCCCGAGCAACGCACCACCCTCTACACCTACGACCAACATAGCCAGCTCACCAGCAGCACCAAAGGTGCCGGGGATGCCACCCAGGCGGATGCGATTACCCAAAGCTGGCAGTACGACAGCGCGGGCAACGTCACCGCACAAACGGATGGGGAGGGCCATACCAGGCGTATTGCGTATGACCAGCGTGGTGTGGTTACAACCTACATAGATGCTTTAAATCGAGTTACTCGCTTTGAATTAGATGAGGCGGGTAATGTTACCAATATTAATGGCCCTGCAGGTGAGTCGACTAAAATGCGCTACAACTCACGAGGCAAAAAAATACAAATAATCAGTCCCCAAAATAACATTTCAAATATTATCTATGATGAAAAAGGTCAAGTCGTAGAATTTTTAGCTCCCGGTGAAATTGAAGGCGCTGGGCGTAAAGCTTTACATGATGATGAAGGGAGGGTTATTCAATCTATTAGCCAGAGCGGGCTTACGGCCTTTAAGGAATATGATGAAGAAGGACGTCTTATTCTTTTGAAAGATCCCGCAGGAGGTGAAATTCATTATAAATATGGTAGTAGTGAGACAGAGTTTGCAGGGTTGCTTACAGAAACAAAATATCCAACTTATAAGGAATCTTATAATTATGACCAAATTGGTCGACGCACTCTCCTCACACAGCATCTTGAAAGTGGTGAGATTAGAACTTATAGCCAACTATATAATGGGTTGGGTCAGGTGGTGCAAACTACAGATGGTTTGGGAAAGACTTCATCCGTTGACTATGATGGATTAGGTAGAGTTGTGCTGAATGTTGATCCGACTGGACAAAAAACGCATCAAACATGGGATGCATTTGATCAATTAACTTCAGTGACTGACTCAAACGGAAACACACATAGATTTGAGTATAACAAGTCTCAGAGGATGGTCAAAGAGCTAGATCCTCTTGGAAATGCAAAAGAGTACTTTTATGATTCTGATGGTCAGTTGAAGAAGCAATTGGATGCGGCTGGTAATGCGTTGAATTATGAATATAATGGAATTGGAAAAAAAATTTTTGAATCGCACAGAGGTAGTGGTGACAATGTAGAAGAAACTATAGAGTACAAATACGATAGCGAAGGTCATATGACTGGTTATGTTCAGCTAAATGGTCAAGGAGATCTTTTAAGTTCCGCTAGCTACGACATAGATCCTCAGGGGCGAGTTGTTGAGGCTAATATTTCATACGGAAAAATAGATTCCTCTGAAATTGTGAAAATCAAAACGAGTCAAAGTTTTAATTTGGATGGACAACTGGCGAGTCATACATATCCAGGTGGAGGCCTTAGTGAATATATATATGAAAACGGCCGTCTATCGGAAATAAAATTGCCAAATGGAAAGCGTGTGTTTTATGGTGAATATAAATGGAACATGCCTACTAAGATTTCAATGCCCGGTAGTACTAAGGTGGTGACGTTCGATGAGTTGCAGCGGCCGTTAGACATAAACATTCAAAGTAGTCTCGGGATTGCCGAAAAGAGATCTTATAAATATGATTTGGCAGGCAAGGTATCCGAGGTGAAGAATGCTATAGGTGTGATTGAATATAAATATGATGATGCGGATCGTCTGGTCGGGGTAATTCCTGATCAAAATCTAATTAACAATGGATTGCCGCTAGAGAATTATTCTTATGATGCTGTGCATAATAGAATTTCCAGCAGTGTTTCTGTTGATCAATGGAAATATAATAAAAATAATCAACTTACGGAGTACCCTGGTAGGGAGGAAGCACCCCATTTCAAGTCTTCTACGACACTAGTGAGTTATAACAATCAAGGTCATACAACTGAAGAGAAAAATGGTATTGTAACAAAAAAATACTTATATAATTCTAGGGGGAAAATGATTCGATATATTGAGTCAAGTGCGGAGGATATTTCAAGGAAGGTTGAATCACATTATCGTTATGATCCAATGGGAAGGCGGATAAGTAAAACGATTAATATAGTTGGGGGTGAGGTTAAGACCACATATTATGTATATGGTGAAAGTGGTTTGATGGGGGAGTTGGATGATAGAGGGTTGATGCAAAAGGCGTATGGATTTAACCCTATGTCTGCCGAGCGGAATTCTTGGAGCACCGATCCTATATGGCAGGCAGAAGCTAAAAATCCTCAGGATGGAATTCTGAAAATGCGTGAAGATGATGTTTATCTCCACTTCATACACACCAATAATATAGGGTTGCCTATAATTGCTTTCGATGAAAAGGGTGCTGTCTCTTGGCAGGGCGTATCTGAAGGCTTTGGATTTGTGAGTGTTCTAGAGTCAAGTGATATTGAGATGAATTTGAGGTACCCAGGTCAATATTTTGATGTCGAAAGTAATTTGCATTATAATTTCAATAGATATTATAGTCCTGCCACTGGTCGCTACTTAGAGTGGGATCCGCTTGGGTTGGAAGCTGGTGTGAATCAGTTTGTATATGCGATGGCTCAGCCAATAAATCTCATCGATTCTTATGGGCTGGCTGCCAAGGGTTATTGGGTTAAAGAGCCGGAAATTGCAAAGCCTGATTTTAGACTGTTTGGATTTCGTAGAATTAACGTGTATGTAGATATTTTTGGTTTTGTAAATTTTTTCTCCTTGGATTTTAGGGTGAGTGGAGCTATTGATTATGAGGTGAGGTGCATAATTGAATGCCCTTATGAAGAGTTTTATAAATCTTCGTCTATTCCTTTGAGCTTTACAGGGCAAGCAAATTCAGGTCCTAATATATGGGCGACCTTGATAGGTCTATTAAGTAGGGATCCAGCAAAAGCCGCATTTGCCAATGCGGCTCTTACTAGTGCAAGAATTGCAGGTAAAATAAATGAGGTATATGGGAAATACTATGATGTTGCAAAATCAACGCGCGATTCAATATTGAATTCTGGTCCTGATGAAATTTGCAATAGACAATAAATATTATGAAAAATTTGCTTCTCTACTTTTTGCTAAGCATGGTTTTTATCTCCTTCTTATTGATGATTTATGTGAGTAGCATGCTCTCTAAATGTGAGGGGCTACAAGCTGTGACTAACAGAGAGAAAATTAAAGCTATAAGAAGAATGAGAAAAGAAGATAGAGGGTGGATGCAAAAAATAGTATTTTGGGATAATGTGATGTTGCTTTCCGGGCTTCTTATGGTGATTGCTTATATATTCTCATTTTTGATTTGATTTTTAAAAATAGGTATTCGCGATTATTTTACGAATTGCTTTATTTAAAGCGGTGCGATAGTCTCAATTCTTTTGAATGCTAACGATATAAGTTCGTGTCTTCCATGAGGTTTAATTATTCATGATTTTCTTATTGCTTGTATGTTTTTTAATGGAAGCAAATGAGATGAATGATGGAATTAAGCCTTTTGGAATATGCTTCAGGTCAAAGTTTCTATCTTTATGAATGCATGTTGTCTGGAAAAATAGTACAGTGATATATGCATTGCTCGTAAGAATCAAATGGCCGTATTGCTTTCCAGATAGAAGGAAATATTCCGACTGCAGATTGTTTTCGAGAGAATTGCCCACGTGACAGTGCTGAAATGTCGGATCTACCTACCCAGAAAGCAGTTGGCAGAGATACAAATGACGGTGGCGTCACAACGCCGTCTGGGCATGGTTGAAGCGACGCTCCTCAGGACAGAGTGACCGCCGTTTTAAACCCAGCCACCAGCGCGGTGCCCACCATAAAGTCATCGGACCGCTTTGGGATCGCGGTGTTTGCCGCCCGTGCACGGGATCGCCATCTTCTTCAAGATTGGCGCAAACCCTCCAAGCAACTCTGCCCCCCAACACAGACTTCTCATATCCATATTTGAAATTCTTCGTGGTGCAAAGCCAGCCCGAAAGCTCCAATGGAGGCTTCGTTGCTGCTGCCGCCATGTGATGGCGCAGTCTTTACCTCCAGAAAGACGTCCCATGTTTCAGAGTTTCAAGCGTGTGCTGATCTCCGCTGCCATTGCTGTGGCCGTGCTGCCGGCTGTGGCGGCAGACAAGCTCAAGATCGCTGTCGTGCCCGGTGCCTATGCCGATTCCATCAATGCGGCGGCCAAGGATGCCAAGGCCCAGGGGATCGATGTGGAGGTGATCGAGTTCACCGACTGGACCACACCGAACGTGGCGGTCAACAACGGCGATATCGATATCAACTACTTCCAGCACCAGCCGTTTCTGGACAACGCCGTGAAGAAGAATGGCTATGCGCTGGCCAGCGCCGGCACCGGCATTCTGGCGAATGTGGGCCTCTATTCGCTCAAGCACAAGAACGTGGCCGATGTGCCCAACAACGGCAAGGTGGGCATTGCCAGTGACCCGGTCAACCAGGGCCGGGGCCTGTTGCTGCTGCAAAAGGTGGGGTTGATCACGCTCAAGCCGGGCGTCGGTTATCTGGGCTCCATCAACGACATTGCCAGCAACCCCAAGTCGCTGCGCTTTGTCGAGGTCGAAGGGCCGCAGCTGGTGCGCATCACCGGTGATGTGGATATCGCCCAGGGCTACCCGCATTTCATCGTGGCGGCCAAGGCCTTTGATCCATCGAGCGGCCTGGCGTACTCGGGCATCGAGGACCAACAGTTCGCGATCCAGTTCGTGGTCAAGAAGGACCGGGTCAACGACCCGGTGGTGCAGAAGTTCATCCGCATCTACCAGAACTCCGAGACCGTGCGCACGGTCAGCAAAAAGTCTTTCAGCAATGACGACCGGCTCTACACGCTGGCCTGGCTGAAGAAGTAAGCCGCGTACCAAGACCTTTCATCAAGCAAGCGAGAAAAACATGACGAACAAGATCAACAGACGCGTGGTGGCTGCAATTGCAGCAGCGGCCATGCTGGGAGGGTGGCAACTGGCGCAGGCAGCGGACAAGATCCGCATCGCCTCCACGCCGGGGGCCACGGCCGATGCCATCAAGGCGGTGGTTGCCGACGCCAAGAGCCAGGGGCTGGATGTGGAGCTGGTCGAGTTCACCGACTGGACGGTGCCCAACGAGG
Source organism: Comamonas sp. B21-038 (assembly GCF_022387135.1). GTDB lineage: Bacteria > Pseudomonadota > Gammaproteobacteria > Burkholderiales > Burkholderiaceae_C > Comamonas > Comamonas sediminis. The sequence goes on along the minus strand of NZ_CP092462.1, from coordinate 3,987,731 downwards.
CCGTCAACAACGGCGATGTGGACCTGAACTTCTTCCAGCACCAGGCCTTTTTGAACAACGTCATCAAGGAGCGCGGCTACCAGCTCAAGTTTGTGGGCCTGGGCCTGCTGCAGAACATCGGCATCTATTCCGAGCGCTACCAGTCGCTGGCCGATGTGCCGCCCAAGGCCAAGGTCGCGATTGCCAATGACCCGGTCAACCAGGGCCGGGGCCTGGCACTGCTGCAAAAGGCCGGCCTGATCCGTCTGCGCACCGGTGATGCGCCTGGCGCCACGGTGGCCGATGTCACCGACAACCCCAAGCAGCTGCGCTTCTACGAAGTCGAGGGCCCGCAACTGATCCGTTCGCTGCCAGATGTGGACCTGGCCGTGCTCTGGCCGAGCTACTTTGTCAGCGCCGGCAAGAAGGAACAGGCCAGCAAGGCCCTGGCCTATTCGGGCATTGCCGACCGCTTCTATGCGATGGGCTTTGTCTCGCAGGCCAGCCGCGCCGACGACCCCAAGCTGCGCAAGTTTGTCCAGGTGTTCCAGAACTCTGCGGCAGTCAAGCAGGCCATCAGCCAGCAGTTCAACAACGACCCCAAGCTGTACACCTTGCCCTGGTAAGGGCAGCGACCGCAGGAGAAGCACATGGCCCTTTCAGCCGTATCCAATGTATTGCGCAGGCAGTTCCGCGCCGAGGCTGAGCCTGCGGCAGACGGCCGCAGTGTGCGGGTGAATGCGCCTGTATCGGCCGCCGCAGGCAGCCAGGGCCAGGCCCCAACTGCGCCGCTGGGCACCGTGGTGTTCCGCGATCTGGGCAAGGTCTACCGCTCATCGGCGGGCGAGGTGCCTGCGCTGCAGAACATCACCCTGGATATTGCCGCCGGCAGCATCTTCGGCATCATCGGGCGCAGCGGCGCGGGCAAGTCCAGCCTGCTGCGCACCATCAACCGGCTGGAAGCGCCCAGCAGCGGCCAGGTGCTGGTCGATGGTGTGGACATCGGCACGCTGGATGAAGCCGGCTTGGTGCAGCTGCGCCGCCGTGTCGGCATGATCTTTCAGCACTTCAACCTGCTGTCGGCCAAGACGGTGTTTGAGAACGTGGCCCTGCCGCTCAAGGTGGCCGGTGTGCCTGCCGCGCAGATCCAGCAGCGGGTGACCGAGCTGCTCGACCTGGTGGGCCTGCAGGACAAGCATAAGACCTACCCCAGCCGCCTCTCCGGCGGGCAAAAGCAGCGTGTGGGCATTGCCCGTGCGCTGGCCACCCGGCCCGAGATCCTGCTCTGCGACGAGGCCACCTCGGCGCTGGACCCGGAAACCACGCAGGCCATCCTGGCCTTGCTGCGCGACATCAACCGCCGCCTGGGCATCACGGTGATCCTGATCACCCATGAGATGAGCGTGATCCGCGAGATTGCCGACCAGGTGCTGGTGCTGGAGAAGGGCGAGATTGCCGAGCTGGGCGAGGTCTGGCAGGTGTTTGGCAACCCGCGCCATGCCGCCACCCAGGCCTTGCTGGCACCGCTGCGCCATGGCGTGCCCGATGACCTGCAGCAGCGCCTGCAACCACAAGCGCCCAGCACCGGCCAATTTGAGCAAGTACTGCAGCTGGGCTACAGCGGGCATGACGGGCTGGAGCCGGACTTTCCCCGCATTGCCGAGGCACTGGGCGCCAAGGTGCGCCTGCTGCACGGCGGTGTGGACCGCATCCAGGGCCATGCCCAGGGCCAGCTCATCATCGCCATCGATGGTGCTGCCGCCCGCAACGACTGGGCCGCGCTGACGCAAGGCCCCCTCACCATTGCACATGAAATCAGGGTACTGGGCTATGTTGTTTGAACTGAGTATTTCCATCGACCGCTACTGGAAGGCGCTGGCCGACACCTTCATCATGGTGTCCACCTCGGCCGGTATCGCGCTGCTGGCGGGCATTCCGCTGGCCGTGCTGCTGATCGTGACGGCCCCGGGCGGTTTCCTGGAGTCGCCGCGCACCAACCGCATCGTCGGCAGCGTTGTCAACGGTTTCCGGGCCACGCCTTTTATCGTGCTGCTGGTCGCGTTGATTCCGTTCACCCGTCTTGTCACCGGCACGACGATTGGCGTCTGGGCGGCGATTGTGCCGCTGGCCATCAGCGCCACGCCGTTCTTCGCGCGCATTGCCGAGGTCAGCCTGCGTGAGGTCGATCCCGGCCTGATCGAGGCGGCGCAGGCGATTGGCTGCAAGAAGTGGGACATCGTGCGCCATGTCTACCTGCCCGAGGCCTTGCCCGGCATCATCGGCGGCTTCACCATCACCCTGGTGGCGCTGATCAGCTCGTCGGCCATGGCCGGCGCGGTGGGGGCCGGCGGCCTGGGCGACCTGGCGATCCGCTACGGCTACCAGCGCTTTGACACCCAGGTCATGCTGATCGTGATTGCGGTGCTGATTGCGCTGGTCACCATCGTGCAGGCCACCGGCGACCGCGTGGCGCACTGGCTGCGCAGCCGCTGAACGCTCGCGTTCTGACAACGGCCCACCACGGCGCGGTGCCGTGGTCTGCAGGCCAGGGCGCGTCTCTGGCCTTTCTCTCTTCGAACCCTTCAGAAAGCACCGAATGACTTCAGCGGTTGCCCAGGGCGCAGCGTTGCCCGCCGACTCCCCATCCCGCCTGCCTTTGCCGCCCAGCCAGCCCGCGCTGATCCGCAGCGAGGCCGAGGCCTTGCAAGTGGCCGCTGCGCTGGCCGAGAGCTTTCGCGGCGGCGCGGCCCGGCGCGACAGCGAACGCCTGCTGCCCTGGGACGAGATCGAGCGCTACACTGCCAGCGGCCTGGGCGGCATCACCGTGCCGCGCAGCCATGGCGGCCTGCAGGCCAGCTGGCACACCGTCGTGCAGGTGTTTGCCAGCATCAGCGCGGCCGATGCCTCACTGGGCCAGATTCCACAGAACCACTTTGCGCTGGTGCAGAACCTGCGCGATACCGCCAGCCCCGAGCAGCAAAGCCGCTGGTTTGCCGATGTGCTGAGCGGCCACCGCCTGGGCAATGCCGGGCCTGAGCGCAAGGGCCGTGCTGCCCAGCTGAGCGATGCCACCGCCAGCCTGCGCCAGACAGCCGATGGCCGGCTGCTGGTCAACGGCACGCGTTACTACTCCACTGGCTCGCTGTTCGCCCACTGGGTGCCGTTCCGCGCCGAGGACGAGGCGCAGCGCCCGGTACAGGTCTGGGTGCGGCGCACGGCGCCGGGCCTGCAGATCATCGACAACTGGAACGCCTTTGGCCAGAAGACCACCGCCAGCGGCGGTGTGGTGCTGAAGGACGTCGAGGTCGAGCCACGCGATGTGATTGCGCTGCATGACCTGAAGGACCGGCCGACCCTGTCCGGCCCGGTGTCACAGATTCTGCAGGCCGCCATCGACATGGGCATTGCCCAGGGCGCGTTCGACGAGGCGCGCCAGTTCGTGCGAGACAAGACCCGTGCCTGGGTGCACTCGGGTGTCGAGCATGCCTGGCAGGACCCCTACATCATCCAGGAGTTTGGCCAGCTGCAGGTCGAGCTGGATGCCGCACGCGAGGTGCTGCTCGATGCCGCGCAGCAGCTCGATGCATGGGCTGCGCAACCCGTCACCGACGAGAGCAGCGCGCAGGCATCGGTGGCGGTGGCGCGCGCCAAGATCTTGACGACCGAGGCCGCGCTGAACGCCAGCGAACGCCTGCTGGAGCTGGGCGGTACCTCATCGGCCCGCGCCGGCTACAACCTGGACCGCTATTGGCGCAATGCCCGCGTGCATACCTTGCACGACCCGGTGCGCTGGAAATACCACCTGCTGGGCAACTACCTGCTCAATGGCCGCGCACCGCGCCGCCACCAGTGGAACTGAGCCACCGCACCGCCCAACGACTTTGATGCGCGCGCTGGCAGCCCGCTGCCGCCCCGCCGCCGAGCAAGCACCATGACTACCTCTCCCCCTGTGATCGCCGCTGCCAACCCGGTGGCACCCGCCCCCGCACCGCGCCAGCGCCCGCCCGTGTTTGCCAGTGAGCAGGCCGCACTGCAAAAAGCCCAGCAACTGGCCGATGCCTGGGCTGGCGATGCGGTGCTGCGTGACCGTGAGCGCCGCCTGCCCTGGGCGGAAATCGAGGCCTACAGCGACAGCGGCCTCTGGGCCATCACCGTGCCGCGCGCCTATGGCGGCCTGCAGGCCGGCGCCTGGACCGTTGCGCAGCTGATCGCCACCGTGGCGGCGGCCGATGGCTCCTTGGGCCATATTCCGCAGAACCATTTCTATGCGCTGGAGGTGCTGCGCGTGGGCGGCAGCGAGGCCCAGCAGCGCTTTTTCTACGAACGGGTGCAGGCGGGCGAGCGCTTTGGCAACGCGCTGTCCGAGATCGGCCACCGCGACTACCGCCGCCGCTCGCGGCTGGAGCGGGGCGCATCGGGCTGGGTGCTCAATGGCCGCAAGTTCTACTGCACCGGTGCCATCTTTGCGCACTGGATTCCGGTACAGACCATGCAGGTCATCGATGCGGCCCAGGACCCCGTCAGCGTGATGGTGTTTGTGCCGCGCAGCGCGCCGGGCGTGACGGTGATCGACGACTGGGACGGCATGGGCCAGCGGGTCACCGGCAGTGGCTCGGTGCTGCTGGAGAACGTCGCCATCGATGAGGCCTGGATCGTGCCTTTCCAATCAAGCTTCGACAGCCCCAGCACCATCGGGCCGTTTGCGCAGATCATCCATGCCGCCATCGACCTGGGCATTGGCGAGGGCGCACTGCGTGCCACCTTGCCCTTTGTGCGCAACCAGTCGCGCGCCTGGGTGGATGCCGGCGTGGCGCAGGCCAGTGATGACCCCTTGACCCTGCAGGCGCTGGGCAATGTGGAGCTGCGCCTGCATGCCGCACGTGCGCTGCTGCGGCGCTCGGGCAGCCTGGTCGATGCCGCGCAGCAGGAGCCCACGGCGCATACGGTGGCTGCCGCCTCGGTGGCCGTGGCGCAGGCGCGTGCGCTGGCGCATACGGCCGGCCTGCTGGCGGCCAACAAGCTGCTGGAGCTGGGTGGCACCTCGGCCACCTTTGCCGAGCATGGTTTTGACAGCTACTGGCGCAATGTGCGCACCCATACCCTGCATGACCCGGTGCGCTGGAAATACCATGCCATCGGCAACTATGCGCTGAGCGGCGTGCTGCCCCCGCGCCACGGAGCGCTGTGATGGCCAGCACCGCCGCCAGCGCGCGGGCGCCCATCATCCTCAATGCCTTCAACATGGCCAGTGTCGGCCATATCAACCATGGGCTGTGGGCGCATCCGCGCGACCAATCAAGCCACTACCACCGCCTGGACTACTGGACCGGCCTGGCCAAGGAGCTGGAGCGCGGCCTGTTCGACAGCCTCTTCATCGCCGACATCATCGGCGTCTATGACACCTACCAGCAGTCGGTCGATGTGACCCTGCGCGAGTCGGTGCAGCTGCCCATCAACGATCCCACCCTGGTGGTGCCCGCGATGGCGGCGGTGACCGAGCACCTGGGCTTTGGTGTCACCGTCAACCTCAGCTACGAGCAGCCCTATCTGCTGGCGCGGCGCTTTTCTACGTTGGACCACCTGACGCAAGGCCGCATTGGCTGGAACATCGTCACCGGCTACCTCGACTCGGCCGCGCGCGCGATGGGCCAGCGGCAACAGTTGGCGCACGATGCGCGCTATGACCGTGCCGATGAGTTCATGGACGTGCTCTACCAGCTCTGGGAAGGCAGCTGGAGCGACAGCGCCGTGCTGCGGGACCGCGCAGGCCGCGTCTATGCCGACCCGCAGCAGGTGCGGCGCGTGCAGCACAGCGGCCCGCATTTTCAGGTCGATGGTTATCACCTGAGCGAGCCCTCGCCGCAGCGCACGCCGGTGCTGCTGCAGGCGGGCAGTTCGGGCCGGGGCCTGCAGTTTGCCGCGCGCCATGCCGAATGCGTGTTCATGGCCATCCAGGACAAGGCCGCCACCGCCTCGCTGGTGCGCCAGCTGCGCGCCGAAGCCGTGCGTGCCGGCCGCCAGCCGGGCGACATCAAGGTGCTGGTGGGCATGACCCCCGTGGTGGGCGCCACCGCGCGCCAGGCCCAGGAAAAGTACCAGGAGTACTGCCGCTATGCCAGCCCCGAGGCTGCGCTGGCGCATTTGTCGGCCACGGCCGGTATTGATTTCTCGACCTACCAGCGCGACACGCCGCTGCTGCTGCAGCACCGCAGCAATGGCATCGAGAACTCGATCAAGCGCCTGGCCAATGGCCGCGAGGACTACCGCCTGGGCGACCTGGTCGATGAGCTGGCCTTGGGCGGGCGCTATGCCACCGTGGTGGGTGATGCCCAGCAGATCGCCGACGAGATGCAATCGTGGGTGGAGGAGGCAGGCGTCGATGGCTTCAACCTGGCCCGCACCGTGGTGCCCGAATGCTTTGGCGACTTTATCGACCTGGTCGTCCCCGAGCTGCAGTCGAGGGGCCTGCACAAGAGCGCCTATGCGCCCGGCAGCATGCGCCACAAGCTGTTTGGCCACGGCGACCGCCTGCCGGCCCACCACCATGCGAAGCAGTTTCGCCAGCAGCCTGTGGCTGTCGCCCATGCTGATGATTCCCCCGCTGCTTTCACTCCCAGCGCCCAGGCCTGGGCCTGAGTGCTACCCAGGAGCCTCCCCATGTCTCAAAAACCCTCTTCTCCGCTGCCGGGCCAACGCCGGCGTTTTCTGTCCTCGTCGCTGGCAGCGGGTGCCGCGCTCGCCACCGGCGCCTGGCGCAGCACCGCCCAGGCAGCGGTACCGGTGACGACCAAGGTGCTGAAAGTGGGGGTCACCTCGGGCCCGCATGAGCAGGTGTTCGAGGCCGTCAAAAAAGTGGCCGAGCGCGACTATGGCCTCAAGATCGAGATCGTCTCGTTCAGCGACTATGTGATGCCCAATGCGGCGCTGGATGCGGGTGACCTGGATGCCAACAGCTTCCAGCATGGCCCTTTCCTGCAGGCGGCGATCCGTGCGCGCGGCTACAAGCTGGCCGGATTTGGCCGCACCTGGGTAGGCCCGATTGCGCTGTTCTCCAAGCGCTACAAGCGGCTGGACGATGTGCCCGAGGGCGCGCAGATTGCACTGCCCAACGACCCGGCCAATGGCGGGCGTGTGCTGCTGCTGTTGGAGAAGGGCGGTCTCATCAAGCTCAAGCCCGGCATCGACCCGATCAAGGGCGTGTTTGCGACCACCCAGGACATCACCGACAACCCGCGCAAGCTGCGCTTTGTCGAGCTCGAATCGCCGATGCTGGTGCGCGCGATGGACGATGTGGAGCTGGCCGCCATCAATGCCGACTATGCCTACAAGGCGGGGCTCAATCCCACGAAGGACTCGCTGCTGGTCGAGGGCGGTGACAGCCCCTATGTCTGCCTGATCGCCGTGCAGGAGAAAAACCGCAATGCACCCTGGGTGCCGCAGCTGGTCGCGGCCTACCGCACCGACGAGGTGCGCAGCTACATCCAGCAGGCCTTCAACGGCGTGGTCATCCCCTCGTGGTGATGGTGCGCCTGACCTTCCGCGTTCCCTGAGCTTTTTCACCGACACCGGCCATGACTGACAAGAAATACATGCATGTCAACGCGTTCAACATGAACTGCGTGGGACATATCCACCACGGGCTGTGGACGCATCCGCGCGACCAGTCCACCCAGTACCACACGCTCAAGTACTGGACCGACATCGCCCGGCTGCTGGAGAAAGGCCTGTTCGACGGCATCTTCATCGCCGACGTGGTGGGCTACTACGACGTCTACCAGCGTGGGGTGGACCTGACCCTGCGCGAGGCGATCCAGCTGCCGGTGAACAACCCGTGGCTGCTGGTGTCGGCCATGGCGGCGGTGACCGAGCACCTGGGCTTTGGCCTGACCGCCACCGTCAATGCGCACCAGCCCTACACCTTTGCCCGCGATGTGAGCACCCTGGACCAGCTGAGCAACGGCCGCATCGGCTGGAACATCGTCACCGGCTATGTGGACAGCGGCGCGCGCGGCCTGGGCCAGGACGGCCTGGCCGACCATGACAGCCGCTACGACCGTGCCGATGACTTTCTGGCACTGGCCTACAAGTTCTGGGAAGGCAGCTGGGAGGACGGCGCCGTGATCGCCGACAAGGCGCGCCGCATCCACACCCTGCCGGACAAGGTGCACCCCGTTGTGCATGACGGTCCGTTCTACCGCGCCAATGCCATCCACATGAGCGCCCCATCGCCGCAGCGCACGCCGGTGCTGTTCCAGGCCGGCACCTCGCAGCGCGGGCTGCAGTTTGCCGGCCAGCATGGCGAGGGCATCTTTATCGGTGCGCGCACGCCAGAGGCGGCAAGGGATGCCTCGCGCAAGCTGCGTGCCGCTGCCGTGGCCGCCGGGCGCAGGCCCGATGACATCAAAATCTATGTGGGCGCGGCCGTGGTGGTGGCGCCCACGCAGGCCGAGGCCGAGGAGAAATATGCCGACTACCTGGCCTATGCCAGCGCCGAAGGGGGCCTGGCGCATTTTGCCGCCAGCACCGGCGTGGACTTTGCGCAGTACGACCTGGACGAGCCCATCGTCTACGGCCAGGGCAATGCCATCCAGTCCGCGGTGCAGGCTGCCCAGCAGCAGGGCCTGACCACGCGGCGCAAGCTGCTCGAACAGTTCAGCCTGGGCAGCCGCTACAACACCATCGTGGGCGACCCGCAGCAGGTGGCCGATGCGCTGGAGCGCTGGATCGATGTCGGCGAGATCGACGGCTTCAACCTGACCCGCATCGTCGTGCCCGAGACCTGGGAGGACTTTGTCAGCCTGGCCGTGCCCGAGTTGCAAAACCGGGGCCGCTACCGCACGCGCTACGAAGAAGGCAGCCTGCGCCACAAGCTGTTTGGCCGTGGCGATGGTCTGCCCGCCAACCACCCCGGCGCGCAGCAGCGCCGATGAGAGCCGCTAACACAACCCTTGATACGTCGTTGCCAAGCCTTGTCGTACGCCTGTACTGCCTGCGGCTTGACGCCTAGTCTCAACCGCAAACCTTCGGTTTGCTGGGTCGTGTTACCGGCTCTAAGCACCGAGATTTTTTTGAAAGCAGCCATGAAGTTTTTCCCCGCTTTGACAGCCCTGCTGCTGTCGCTCGCCACCTTGGGTGCCGCCCAGGCCCAGCCACTGCGCATCGGCGTCACGCCCGGCTCGCTCGCCGATTCGGCCCAGATTGCAGCGCGCGAGGCCAAGGCCCAGGGTCTGGATGTGCAGATCGTCGAGTTCACCGACTGGACCCTGCCCAATACCGCACTGGTCAACCGCGATCTGGACCTGAACTACTACCAGCACCAGGCTTTTCTGGACACCTTCAACCGCGAAAACCGGCAGGATCTGCGCGCCGTGGCCGTAGGCTCGCGGGGCAATATCGGCATTTTCTCCAAGCGCTACAAAAGCCTGGACAGCCTGCCCACGGGCGCCAGCGTGGCGCTGGCCAATGACACCTCCAACCAGGCGCGTGCCATTGCGACCTTGCGCGATGCGGGCCTGGTGACCCTGCGCGCCAATGCGCCGCAGCTGGCCCAGATCGACGACATCGCCAGCAACCCCAAGAAGCTCAAGTTCATCGAGGTGGCCGGGCCCCAGCTGGCGCGGGCGCTCGATGATGCCGACATCACCGTCGTCAGCCTGGGTGGCCTGCTGCAGGCCGGCCAGCTGGAGACCGCCCGCCAGGGTCTGTACTACAGCGTGGGATCCGACGCGTTCTGGGCCATCCACTTTGTGACCCGGGCCGACAACGTCAAGGACGCACGGGTGCGCAAGTTCATCGACATCTACCAGCAGTCCCCGGCGGTGCGCCAGCAGATCCATGCCTCGTATGCCAACGAAAGCCGCTTCTACAGCCTGCCCTGGCTGAAGTGATCCCGCTACCTACAGGAAGAAAGACGATGATGACGTTTGCGCTGAAAAAATACCTGCTGGCGCTGGGCGCCGGCGCCGTGGCGGTAGCCAGTGCCGTGGCTGCCCCGCTGAAGATCGGGGTCACGCCCGGCTCGCTGGCCGACTCGGTCCAGGTCGCCGCCAAGGAGGCCCGCCAGGCCGGGCTCGATGTGCAGGTGATCGAGTTCACCGACTGGACCACGCCCAACACCGCGCTGGATGCAGGCGATATCGATATCAACTACTTCCAGCACCAGGCCTTTTTGGACAACGCGATCCGCGACCGGGGCTACAAGATCGAAAGCGTGGGTGTGGGCCTGCTGCCCAATATCGGCCTCTATTCGAAGAAGCATGCGGCGCTGGCCGATATCCCGGCCGGCTCCTCGGTCGGTGTGGCCAACGACCCGGTCAACCAGGCACGGGGCCTGCTGCTGCTGCAAACGGCCGGGCTCATCAGCTTGCGCCCCGGTGTGGGCGCCAAGGCCAGCGTCAATGACATCGTCAGCAACCCACGCAAGCTCAAGCTGCTGGAGGTGGAGGGCCCGCAACTGGTGCGTGCGCTCGATGATGTGGCACTGGCCCAGGGGTATCCGGCCCACCTGGTCAATGCCGGCCAGCGTGAGCTGGCCAGCCGCGCGCTGCTGTACTCCACCGTCGACGACCTGTACTACGCGATCCGCTTTGTGGCCCGCAGTGACCGCAAGCAGGACCCGCGCATTGCGCAGTTCGTGCATCTCTACCAGGCATCGCCTGCGGTCGCCAAGCAGATCAGCGCCTCGTTTGCCGATGACGCCAAGCTCTATTCGCTGCCCTGGAAGAACACCGCCAAGGCCGCGCCATGACTGCAGCCACATTGACACGCCAGGCGCCCGAGGCGAGCGATGCCAGCCCACCGAGCCTGGCTGATCTGCAGCAGCGCTTTGCGCCGGTGTTTGCACGCATTGCCGAAGGAGCGGCCGAGCGCGAGCACAGCCGCAGCCTTGCCCATGCACCGCTGCAATGGCTGCGGGACAGCGGCTTTACCGCCTTGCGCCTGCCCAGGGCCTGGGGGGGCGGCGGCGCGTCGCTGGAGCAGCTCGTGGCCTTGCTGGTGGACCTGGCCGAGGCCGACCCCAACCTGACCCAGATCCTGCGGCCGCACTTTTTGTTTGTGGACCGCGTGCTCTACCAAGGCGCACCCGAGGCGCAGCGCCACTGGCTGCCCTTGGTGGCCCAGGGCGCCACCTTTGGCAATGCAACCACCGAGGTGGGGGAGGGGGCGGTAGGCAGCCTGCAGACCACCTTGCAACCCGACGCGGCGGCGCCCGGCCACTGGCGGCTCGATGGCCAGAAGTTCTACAGCACCGGCAGTCTCTATGCCGACTGGATCAGCGTACTGGCCCGCGCCGTGGTGCCCGGCCAGCCCGACCAGACGGTGCATGCGCTGGTGGCCGGCGATGCGCCTGGTGTGGAGCGGCTCGATGACTGGCGCGGCTTTGGCCAGCGGTTGACCGGATCGGGCACCACGGTGCTGCGCGATGTGCAGGTGCCCGCGCACGCGGTGCTGCAGTTCCGCGCCGGTGAGCCTTCGCCCATCGTGGCCTTTGCGCAGCTGTTCCACCTGGCGAGCCTGGCGGGCATTGCGCGTGCGCTTAGCCGCGACACCGTGGCCTATGTGCAGGCGCGCCGCCGCGTGTTCAGCCATGGCGCAGCGTCACTGCCCAAGGACGATCCGCTGGTGCAGCAGATTGTGGGCCAGCTGGCCAGTACCGCCTACATGAGCGAGCTGGTGGTGCGCGATGTGGCCCAGGCGCTGGGCCCGATCCTGCGCAGTGCCGAGGCGGGCCAGCAGCGCGCTGACAAGGCCCGGCTCGATGCGCTGGAGCTGCGTGCCGCGCAGGCCCAGGTGGCCGTAGTGGATGCAGTGCTGCAGGCGGCCACCCGCATGTTCGATGTGGGCGGATCGAGCGCGCTGGCCGAGGGCCTGCGGCTGGACCGCCACTGGCGCAATGCGCGCACCCTGGCCTCGCACAACCCGGTCATCTACAAGGCCAAGTCGGTGGGCGACATGCTGCTCAACGGGGCCGAGCCGGTTTACTTCTGGCAGGTGGGCCTCGCAGCAAAAAACGCATAAGAACATGAGATTTCATTCCTTGGCGTGGCGCAGCGCACTGGTTGTAATGGTGGCCTTGGGACCCTTTGCCACGGCATGCCTTCTGAGGCGCCATCGCCAGCGCACAGGTGTCCTCGACGCTGGAGACAGCGACCCGGATAGGCCGGGCCCTGGCCTCTTGCGCGCCTGAACGACTGGAATGTACATGAGCCGCATCTTGAAAACCGTCATCGTCAATGGCAGCCTGGGCAAGCCTTCGCGCACCCGCAGCCTGCTCGACAGCCTGCATCTGCAACTGGGCCAGACCCTGGGCCAAACGGCCGAGCCAGTGCGTCTGGATGTACGCCATATCGATCTGGTCGATCTGGTGGCCGACATCGGCCCCGTGCTGTACAAGGATGCGCTGTCCGCCCAGGCCCGTGATGCGCTGGAAGCGATCGAGACGGCGGACTTCCTGATCGTCGGCTCGCCGGTCTACCGTGGCAGCCTGCCGGGTCTGCTCAAGCACCTGTTTGACCTGGTCGACCAGCATGCGCTGCAGGGCACGCCGGTGCTGCTGGCCGCTACTGGCGGCAGCCCGCGCCATTCGCTGGTGCTGGACCACCAGCTGCGCCCGCTGTTCGGATTTTTCTCGGCACTGACCCTGCCGATCGGCGTCTACGCGACGCCCGAAGACATCCAGGGCGGCGTGGTGGTCAGCGAGGCGCTGCACAAGCATATTGCACTGGCCGTGGACCTGGCCGTGCCGGTGCTCAGCGCCTTGGCGCACAGCCAGCGCAGCAGCCAGCCCGCCTTGCACGCGCTGGAGCGCCAGGCCGCCTAAGCGCCGTTAACCCAAGCCTTGGTACGTCGTTGCCCGCCTTGTCGTACTGCGGTACTGCCTGCGAGGCCTCGTCTTGACCGCCCGCCTTGGGTTTGCCGGGCCATGTTGGCAGCGCTGAGAACCCGTTCCAAGCGCAACCCCCGGCTTGCCCGCCATTGCCACCTGCAAGCGTTGCTGGCGGGCTGGCGCGGCATGCCATGCGGCGTCTGCTGCACGCCCCCTGCCTTGCAGCATCCCTGAACCTTTGCCATGGCCTCTACTTCATCCCCCCCGGAGCTGTTCTGGTTCCTGCCCACATCCGGCGACACCCGCTACCTGGGTGCATCGGACTTTGGCCGCCAGCCCACGCCCGAGTACCTGCGCAGCATTGCCACCACCAGTGAGAACCTGGGCTATGACGGGCTGCTGATTCCTACCGGCAGCTCTTGCCTGGACCCCTGGGTGGTGGCATCCAGCCTGGTGCCCGTCACCCAGCGCATCAAGCTGCTGGTGGCGCTGCGCACCTCGCTGGGCATGCCGGTGCCCAGCGCGCGCCAGGCCGCCACGTTGGACCAGGCGCTGGCCGGGCGCCTGCTGCTCAATGTGGTGCCCGGGGGCGATGCCACCGAGCTGGAGGCCGATGGCGTGTTTCTGGCCCATGACGAGCGCTATGCCTATGCCGATGAGTTCCTGAGCATCTGGCGGCGCCTGCTGGCCGGCGAGACGGTGGACCACGAGGGCAAGTACTTCAAGGTCAAGCAGGGCAAGAACTTTTTCGAGCCGCTGCAAAAGCCCCATCCGCCTTTGTACTTTGGGGGCTCGTCCGACGCCGCCCATGACCTGGCGGCCAAGCATGTCGATGCCTACCTGACCTGGGGCGAGCCCCCGCAGGCGGTGGCGCGCAAGTTTGCCGATATCCGCGCCCGCGCCGCCGCTGCCGGCCGCCTGCTGCGCCTGGGCGTGCGCCTGCATGTGATTGTGCGCGAGACCAACGAGGAAGCCTGGGCCGATGCCGATCGCCTCATCAGCAAGCTGACCGATGAAGACATTGCGAAAGCGCAGCAGAACTATGCGCGCATGGATTCGGTCGGCCAGGCGCGCATGGCGGCCTTGCATGGCGGCAACCGCCAGAAGCTGGAGGTGGCACCCAACCTCTGGGCCGGTGTGGGCCTGGTGCGTGGCGGTGCCGGCACGGCGCTGGTGGGTGATGCGGCCACGGTGGCCGAGCGCCTGCGCGAATACATGGAGATTGGCGCCGATACCTTTGTGCTGTCGGGCTACCCGCACCTGGAGGAATCGATCCGCTTTGCCGAATTGGTGTTTCCGCTGCTGGGCAAGAAGAGCGTGACCACCGCGCGCTCGCAGACCGGCGGCGCGTTTGATGTTCGTGGTGTTCAACAATGGAAGGAGTCGGCTTCATGAGCCTGCCCGTGATCGATATGCGCTGCCGGCCAGCGTTCCTGCACAACTTTTTTGGCGCCACGCCCGGCTCGCCCGAGCATGACACTGCCCGCTGGCTGAACCGGCGCGTGGGCACGCGCGGCAGCGACAAGCATTTTGAGGAATCGCTGACGCAGGAAGGTTTCCTCAAGGCAGTACGCGATGCGGGCCTGAGCCAGGCCGTGGTGGTGGGGCGGCACACGCCTTCGCAGCACCTGCCCAATGACACCATCCACCAGATCGTGCAGGGCCACCCTGAATTGCTGGGCATTGCCGGGGTGGACCCGGTGCTGCAGGGCGAGCAGGCAGCGCTCGACGAGATCGAGCGCGCCGTCAAGGTGCTGGGCCTGCGTGGCATTGACCTGGAGCCAGGCTTTGGTGACCCAGCCCGCCACCCCGATGACCGCGTGTACTGGCCGATCTACGAACGTGCGCAGGCGCTGGGTGTGCCGCTGTTTCTGATGAGCGGCCCCACCACGCCGGACCCGAGCTTCAACGACCCGGCGCGCCTGGCCAAGGTGGCGCAGGCCTTTCCCGATCTGCCGCTGGTCGTCTACCACGGCTACTGGCCGCGCGTGCAGGAAGCCATTGGGCTGGCCTTCCGCTACGCCAATGTCTACCTGGTGCCGGACATGTATGTGTTCCAGCCTGGCAGCCAGGCCTATGTGCAGGCGGCCAACCAGTTCCTGGGTGACCAGCTGCTGTTCGGCTCGTCCTATCCCTTCCGCCCCATCCGCCAGAGCATTGACGACTTTCTGGCGCTGGGCTTTGACGAGGCCGTGCTGCCCAAGCTGCTGCATGGCAATGCAGCGCGGATTCTGGGGCTCTAGCCGCCTGGCAGACGGCGGCGGTGCTGCCGTCTTTCCCTTGTCCGCACCTTCGCAAAGGCTCCTGGTCCAGGAGCCTTTTGTGCGCCTGGAAGTCCTGTTTTTCCCTGGGTGGATTGTCAACGAAATGTTAATGAATCTACAACAAATGTTTCTTAATGTTTTGTTAACTAAGGCATCGATACATTTTTTAACGTCGTGAAGATAATAACGCCTTTGGTTTTGTGCTGAAAAATCTGTTCTTTGCTGGGTGGCAAACGCGGTGTCACGTCTCCCAGCAAAGACATTTTTTTCCCAAGCTAATCGATTTTGTCTATTGCTGATAGTTTTTATATTGGTAGATGGGAAAAACAATGACGTATGAAAAATGGTGGATGCGTGCACTTGCTGGTGGCGCCAGGGCCAAGGCAGCCGTGCTGCTGGTGGCTGCTTCTCCGCTGTATGCGCTTGCGCAGTCGGCAGACGTCCAGATCACCAAGTCCGGCCCTTCCTCGGCCGTGGGTGGTACGCCGGTGACCTATGTGCTGGAGATGGACAACAACGGCCCCAACGCAGCCGATGGTGCCCAGTTCCAGGATGTGCTGCCCGCCGGGCTGACGAATGTCACGGCGCTGTGCACGTTGGCATCGGGCTCTGCGACCTGCCCGACCGATCTGGCAGTGGCCAACGGCGTGGTATCCGGCAGCCTGGGCAGCTTTCCGAACCAGGGCAAGGTGCGCGTGGAGATCCAGGCCCGCTTTGGCGTGACGGGGCCCAGCACCCTGACCAACACAGCCACCATTGCCCCGCCCGCAGCGGTGACGGACCCGGTGCCAGGCTCCAACAGCAGCTCCATCAGCACAGCGATGCGCTATGAGGTGGACCTGGCGGTATCCAAAAAGCAAAGCACCGATACGTACCAGAACGGCGTGCCGCTGACCTACACCATCAGCTTGCGCAACAATGGCGTGGGATCGGCCGATGGCGTAACGCTGTACGACCGGTTGAGCAACAGCTTTATCAGCCACATTGGCGCCAATCTGGTGTTCAACCAATGTACGGCGAGCGGCGGCGCACAGTGTCCACCCGATGCCAGTTTTCCCAACCGCAGCGGCAGCAACGACTACAGCCCGGTGTTCGATGCCACCGTGCCGGTGTTGCCGCCCGGCGGCGAGGTGGTGGTCACCTACACGATGACCCCCTACCTGGTGCCCAACGCCGCCTGCGGCCGCCGCGCCGGCCAGCTGTTCAACCAGGCTTCGATCCAGCTGCTGGATGGCATGGTGGACACTTCACCGCAGAACAACCAGGAGACGGCCATCTTGCAGGTGCCGGGAACGCCTGACTGCGTGCAGACGGACCTGCAGGTGAGCAAGAGTCAGGATCCTCCGGTGCCGGCTATGGGCGATATGGTCACCTACACCATGGTCCTGACCAATGCCGGTCCGAATGCCGCAGACGGTGCGACGATGGCGGACATCATCCGCACCCATGGAGGTTCGGCCAATTACTTCGACATTGCTGCCCAGTTCGACAGCTGCTTTGCCGAGGGCGGCGCGGTCTGCCCCGCCGATGCGGCCTTTCTGAACCCGACCGGCAATGCCTCGTCCGCGACGCTGTTCAACACCACCGTGCCGGTCTTGCCTGTCAATGGCCGGCTGACCATCATCTACCACGTGCAAACCCGCTTCAACGGCAGCATTCCCTGTGGCCGTAACTTGGGTGGTTTGAACAATGAGTTCTCGGCAAACCCGCCCGACACCATGACCGACCCCAATTACGGTAACAACATGGCGTCGGTGGGCATCCTTGTGCCTGCCACACCTGCCTGCCCCAGTACCGACCTGGCAGTGACCAAGACCCAGAGCTCGCAGGAATACCAGCCCGGTGTGCCGGTGAACTACACGATGACGGTGACCAACAACGGCCCGTCTGCAGCCGATGGTGCGTATATGGCCGATCGCCTGATCCGGTTCGAGCTGGCCAACAGCCTGGACGTGCAGTCTTCTGCCATCAGCTGCACGGCATCCGGTGGCGCCGTGTGCCCGGCGGCTTCGGCCTTTCCTGCGCCGTATTCGGGCAGCCTCAACAGCTATGTCGGCCCCTTCCAGGCGGCGGTGCCGCTGCTGCCCGTGGGTGGGTCGTTGACCATCAGCTACAGCCTGACCTACAACTTCTCGCGGGGCAGCTGCGACTGGCCCTCGGGCTACCTGGTCAATGAGTTTTCTGCCAATCCTGGTGATGGGGTCGAGGAGCGCACGTCTTCGGACAACGTGGCCACCACCACGATGCAGCGGTTCAGCTGCTCGAATGTGTCGGTCAACAAGGCGGTCAACCCGGTGACGGCCACCAGTGGCGCGGCAGTGACCTATACGGTGGACATGCACAATGCCGGCCCCTCGGATACCAGCAATGTGCTGTTCTCGGACCCGCTGCCCGCGGGCGTGGTGTTCAGCGATGCCAGTTGCAGCGTGCTGGTGGCTCCTGCACAATGCGGCGCGTCGGTGAACTATGACCCCGCCACCCGCACGGTCAGCAGCGTGGTGGCATCGCTGGGCAATGGCGGTGCGGTGCAGTTTGTCATCCACACCTCGGCCGGTGACACGCCCGGAACCTATACCAACACCGCCTATGCCGAACTGCCCGCAGGCGTCATCGATCCCATCCTGGCGTCCAACCAGAGCTATGTGAACCTGCAGATTTTTGCACCTACCACAACCAAGACGGTGACCAAGGAGATCGCGGGCCTGCCCGCTGGTCTGCCCCAGGCGATGCGCTTCAGCGGCCGCCTGACCTGCGGCACCCAGCCTGCGCAGACCTGGACCGCGACCGTCGCCGCCGGTGCCACGAGCGGCAGCAGCCCCGCGCTGACGGTGTTCCAGGGGGATAGCTGTACCGCCACCGAGGACACGCCACCGGCAGCGCCTGCCGGCTATGGCTGGAGCGGTGCGCCAGAGATTGCAGAACAGGCCCAGGGCTTTACCGTGACCAACCGCCTGCAGCGCCTGAGTGGCGGTGTGCAGCTGACCAAGCGCATCAGCGGCCCGGCAGCAGGCGCCGCGGCGGTCAATGGCAGCTTTGACTTCTCGCTCGACTGCGGTGCCGACGGTGTGCATACCGCCAGCGTGACCGTGGCCAATGGCCAGGAGGCCAGTGTCCATCTGGCCGATCTGCCTGCCAATGCGGTCTGCACGGTCAGCGAGACGGGCAAGGCCCCAGCACCTGCGGCCTACCAGTGGGGCAGCCCGGTATACAGCGCCAACTCGGTCGTGGTGCCCGCCGGTAGTGATGTGGCGCTCAGCGTCACCAACCCGCTGGCGAGCGATGGCAGTGTGGTTGATCCCATCGACGGCAATATCGGCAAACCCCGTGCCGTGCCGGTGGGCAGCCCCTGGGCCTACCTGCTGTTGACCGGCCTGATCGCCGGCCTGGCCATGGCGCGCAGAAAGCGCATGCGCTAAGACGGGGCGAGGGCCTGCGCGCCCCGCCGCTGACGCCCAGAAGACCCGTGCCCGGCTGCGTCAGCAGCTGGGCACTCTCGCAAAGGCATCGGCCAAATGGTCGATCAGCGCCCGCACCGCCGGCAGCATGCCCCGGCGGGAGGCAAATACCGCGTGCACCGCCTCCTTGCGTGGCCCCCATTCGGGCAGCACCTTGACGAGGGTGCCTTTCTCCAGCTGCTCGTGCACCATGATCATCGGCAACTGCACGACACCCAGGCCGGCCATGGCCGCGCTGCGCAGCGCCACCATGTCGGTGGTGATCAGGCGCGGCGCATGGGTCACCTGGATGCTGGGCAGGCTGTCGTGTTCGAGCTTCCATACAAACTGCTGCTCGGGCGAGCCCAGCCACAGGCTGGGCCATTGCGACAGATCGGCAGGGCTGCGCACCATGCCCTGGCGTGCGGTCAGGATGGGACTGGCGACCAGATGCTGGGCATGCACCGACAGCATGCGCACCGACAGGTCGCTGTCTTCCAGCGGCATGGTGCGCACGCGGATCGCCAGGTCAAAGCCCTCGCCAATCACATCGACCGGGCGGTTGGTGGCATCGAGCTGTATCGTCACTTCGGGGTACATGACCATGAAGTCGGTCAGCATGCGCTCGACCAGCTCATGGAGCAAGGTGATGGGGCAGCTCAGCCGCACAACGCCCCGTGGCTGCGACTGCACGGCTTCGATGCTCAGCTGCGCGGCCTCGGCCTCGACCAGCATGGCCTTGCAGTGCTGGTAGTAGGTCTGGCCCAGCTCGGTTACCGCAAACTTGCGCGTGGAGCGCAGCAGCAGGCGCACGCCCAGGCGCTCTTCCAGCAGTGCAATACGGCGGCTGAGCTTGGATTTGGGCATGCCCAGCGCACGCCCGGCGGGCGCAAAGCCGCCGTGGTCGACGACTTGGACGAAATAAAACAGGTCGTTGAGGTCGAATGGCTGCATGGTGCGCTTTGCTGGATGGTCTTTATCGTTCAAGAAATAGAACTATCAAGGCGAATTATGCCGTCTACCGCTTCCAGTGTTTCAACCCCACAATAACAGTACAGCCTTCCGACACCTAGCTCGGAGGCCAGACAGGAATCCCCATGAAAAACGTACTGCATGTCCAAGACGCATCCCGCCAGCACTGGGTTGGCGACGGCTTTCCTGTGCGTTCACTGTTTTCCTACCAAAGCCACGGCAAGGTGCTGAGCCCGTTTTTGCTGCTCGATTTTGCCGGCCCGGCCGACTTTGCGCCGGCCAGCGCACCGCGCGGTGTGGGCCAACACCCGCACCGGGGCTTTGAGACCGTGACCATCGTCTATGACGGTGAGGTGGCACACCGGGACTCTACCGGCCAGGGCGGCGAGATCGGCCCCGGCGATGTGCAGTGGATGACCGCTGGCGCCGGCATCCTGCACGAGGAGTTCCATTCGCCCGCGTTCACCGCCAAAGGTGGCAAGCTGCGCATGCTGCAGCTGTGGGTCAACCTGCCTGCCAAGGACAAGGGTGCAGCCGCTGGCTACCAGGCCATTGTGCAATCGCAGATCCCTGCGGTGGCCTTGCCCGGTGGCGGCCAGGTACGGGTGATTGCCGGCGACTACCAAGGCCAGCAAGGCCCCGCCAGGACCTTTACGCCGATGCATGTCTGGGATGTGCGCCTGGTGGCCGGTGAAAAGCTGGAGCTGGAGCTGCCCGAGGGCTGGAGCACCGCGCTGGCCATTGTGCAAGGCACCGTGCTGGTCAACGGCAACGATGTGGCGCGCGAGGCGCAGCTGGTGGTGATGGCCCAGGAAGGCCGCAAGCTGACCTTGGAGGCCAATGGCGATGTCGCCTTGCTGCTGATGAGCGGCGAGCCCATCGACGAGCCCATCGTCGGCTACGGCCCGTTTGTGATGAACAGCCAGCAGGAGATCGTGCAGGCAGTCAACGACTTCAACAGCGGCAAGTTTGGCAGCATGCAGGCTTGACCGGCGCGGTTGGAGCCGCCTCGGCTGCGTTGAAGCGGCCATAAAAAAAATGGACACCTCGGTGTCCATTTTTGCTGAGGATCTCGCTAAAAAAGCGATGGCTTACCAGTTGGCCTTCATGCGGTCATAGACCCAGTCGCCAAAGCGGCGGTGTGCCTGGGGCGTGTAGTTCACCAGGTCGGAGAACAGGTACTGGTCCACCTTGGACGCATCTGCCAACGTGTCACCGGTGCACAGCGACGAATTGATCTGGTTGACGCCAATGTTCAGGCCATTGGTGGCATCTGCGGTGGTACAGGCCGGCTCGGTGTAGTTGGTGAAGCTGTAGCTGCCGGGGTTGCCGGTCATCGAGTTGAAGTAGTACTGCACGTCGGCGTACAGCACTTGCGTGCCCGACAGGCCATACAACGCGTTCAGCAGGCCGTTGTTGAAGGCGGTGGTAGCGGCTTCCAGCGTGTTGGATGGTTTGGGGTCGGCGCTGGGCTGCGCGTTGTCCAACGTGGTGGCCCACAGGGTGCGGCCCAGGTTGGGCGTGCCCACGGTCAGCACGCGGGGGGCGCCAGCGCTGTTGAGGCGGCGCACCTGCGCGGCCATCTGCTGGCCCGCAGTGGTCATGTCGGCCAGGTACTGGTCGCGGGTCTTGGTGCCGGCGGCGTACTCGTTGTAGCCGGCAATCACGTCGCTCATGCCGCCGCTCATCAGCACAAACTGCTTGCTGGAGAAGGTCGGGTTGGCAGCGAGGTAGCTGTCGATCTGGGCGGTGATGGAGGGGGCATTGGTCACGCCGGTGGCATCGGCCTGGGACACGCGGGCATTGCCATAGGCGTAGGCGGTGCCGCCGTCCTTGGCTGCATTCAGCGTCAGGTCATAGCGGTAGGCGATTTCACGCGTCCAGTTGTTGTAGCTGCCGTTGCTGACCGAGTAGGGACGGCCATTGGGGTTTTGACCCAGGTCGGACATTGCATCGCCAAAGGTGACGATGCTGTCGGGACGAATCGAGTCCGCGGTTGAGCTAGATCCGCAGGCCGCCAGCATGGCCACCGAGGCACCAGCCACGGCGGTCAACACGGTACGGCGCATCCAATTTGCTGCCATGTGAGTTCTCCAGTAAGTAGAGCGTAGTGTAGCGAGGCTGATCCAGGCCACCAAGGTGATGAGGTAAAGAGAGGTAAAACGCCGTTCAGCCAGCCGCCGCAGCGCGCTGCAGACGGTCGCTGACGCCTTCCCAATCTGCCGAGTCCGGCGGGGTCTCGATCCAGATGAGCTTGGCGCCCCAGTCGTCAAAGTCGCGCAGCAGGCCAAACAGCTCGCGGGCGGCCGCCAGCGGTGCACCGGGCATGGGCTGCAGGCGCAGATGCCGGCTGTCGCTGCGCAGCGGGCTGCGGTGGTAGACGGCGATATGCCGCGCATCCGCGCCCAGCACGTCGAGCGCCGACTGCAGCTGCTTGGCATCCATCAGCCTGACCTTGGCGCTGGGCGCGTAGTGCGCGAGCAAGGTGCCCGAGGCGCGTGGCGTGTCGGCCGTCAGCTCCTGCATCGACAGGGGGCGGGTGCCGCAGGCACGTTCTATATCGTCGCGCGTGATGGCGCCGGGGCGCAGCAGCACGGGCACGCCACGCGTGCAGTCGACAATGGTCGACTCGATGCCGATGTCGCAGGCGCCGCCATCGAGTACCAGCAGACCATCGCCCAGCTCCGCCGCCACATGGGCGGCCGTGGTGGGGCTGACGCGCCCAAAGCGGTTGGCGCTGGGCGCCGAGACGCCCCAGACCGGTGGCTGGAGCTGCTGGCAGGCCCGCAGCACGGCTTGTGCCACCGGGTGCGAGGGGCAGCGCAGGCCCACGCTGTCCTGCCCCGCCGTCGAGGCCACGGCTGCACCGGGCAGGCGCGGCAGGATCAGGGTGAGCGGCCCGGGCCAGAACGCATCGATCAGTTGCTGGGCAAACACCGGCACGGCCTTGGCGTAGCGCTGCACACCGGCGGCATCGGCCACATGCACGATCAGCGGGTGATCGGCAGGCCGGCCCTTGGCGCTGAAGATCTGTGCCACGGCTGCATCGTTGTCGCTGTCGGCGGCCAAGCCGTAGACCGTCTCGGTCGGCAGGCCGATCAACTGCCCTGCCTGCAGCGCCAGGGCTGCGGCGCGCACCGAGGCATCGAGCTTTCCATCCAGAATCACGGGTTGTCCTCTTAGAACGCGGCAATGCCGAGGATGGCGGCGGCTTTCAGGGCCGTCTCGCGCACCTGCTCGGGCGTAGCGGCCGTGATGTTCAGGTGGCCCATCTTGCGGCCGCGCTTGGCGTCGACCTTGCCGTACAGGTGCAGGTGGCAGCCGGGCAGGGCCAGCACCTGGTCCCAGGCGGGGGTCTGCGCGCTCTCGCTGTCCTTGAACCACAGGTCGCCCAGCAGGTTCAGCATGATGGCGGCGCTGTGCTGGCGTGGTTGCACCAGCGGCAGGTTGGCCATGCAGCGCACCTGCAGCTCGAACTGGGATACATCCAGCGCGTTCTGGCTGTAATGGCCGCTGTTGTGCGGGCGCGGAGCGATCTCGTTGACGACCAGCTGGCCGCTTTCGAGCACAAAGAACTCCACGCACAGCACGCCGACATAGTCCAGGCCCTGGGCCACCGACTGGGCGGCGGCAATGGCCTGCTCGGCCTGCGCGGCGGGCAGGTTGCCGGCATAGACCTCGGTCACCGCCAGAATGCCTTCGCGGTGCAGGTTGCGCTGTACTGGCAGGTGCACGATATCGCCGTGGCGGCTGCGCGCGACGATGACCGAGCACTCATGCGCCAGCGGCAGCATCTTCTCGAGCACGCAGGCCACCTGCTTGAGCTCGTTCCAGGCAGCGACCAGCTCTTCGCGGGTCTTGACGCGGATCTGGCCCTTGCCGTCATAGCCCATGCGCGCAGTTTTCAGAATGCCGGGCAGCAGCGCGTCATTGACGGCGGCCAGTTGCTCGGCTGTCTCGATGACGGCGTAGGGTGCGCAGGGCACGCCGCATTGGACGAAATGGGCTTTTTCAGCGGCGCGGTCCTGCGCGATGGCGACGGACGCGCCTGCCGGCGAGACCGGCAGGCTCTGGGCCAGCTGGTTCAGCGCGGCGGCGGGCACGTTCTCGAATTCGGTGGTGACCGCAGCGCACAGGCGCGCCAGCTCGGCCAGGCCTTGCGGGTCTTCATAGCCGCTGCGCACATGGTGGTGGCTGACCAGGCCGGCCGGGCTGGTGGCATCGGCATCGAGCACAGCGGTGAAGTAGCCCATCGACTGGGCGGCATGGGTAAACATGCGGCCCAATTGGCCGCCGCCCAGCACGCCCAGGGTGGCGCCGGGCAAGATCGCTTGGGCCGGGTGGTGCGCCTCGGCGCTGTGGCTGCCGGTGCTCATTCGTTCACCGGCAAGGTCATGTTGCGGGCCGCCTCGGTCTGCTCGGCACGGAAGGCATCGAGCTTGGCGCGCAGCGCAGGGTCTTCATTGGCCAGCATGGCCACCGCAAACAGCGCGGCATTGGCAGCGCCGGCCTGGCCAATGGCAAAGGTGGCGACGGGCACGCCCTTGGGCATTTGCACGATGGAGTGCAGCGAATCAACGCCTTGCAGGTGGCGGCTGGCCACCGGCACGCCCAGCACGGGCACCGGGGTTTTAGCGGCTATCATCCCAGGCAGGTGGGCTGCGCCCCCAGCGCCGGCGATGATGGCTTTGAGGCCCCGTTCTACGGCGCTCTCGGCAAAGCGGAACATGTCGTCGGGCATCCGGTGGGCCGAGACCACCTGGGCCTCAAAGGCAATACCGAATTGCTGGAGAATGGCAACTGCGTGCTGCATGGTCTCCCAGTCGCTGCTGGAGCCCATGACCACGCCAACTTGGATGGGTGTCATAGTGTGGGTTGGCGGGTGTCAAAGGGCAAGAATGCCGGCCCCGCGCCAGGATGGAACCCGCCATTTTACTTTTTGCAGTGAAGCTGCCTGATCAACACGGATTTTTAGCGACATGATCGACGTCACCATTGAGAATTTTGAAGCCGAAGTCATCCAGGCCTCCATGCAGGTGCCGGTCCTGGTGGACTTCTGGGCACCTTGGTGCGGTCCCTGCAAAACCCTGGGCCCCTTGCTGGACAAGCTCGAAGCCGACTACGGCGGCCGCTTCAAGCTGGCCAAGATCGATTCCGACCAGGAGCAGCAGCTGGCGGGCATGTTCGGCATCCGCTCGATCCCCACTTGCGTGCTGATGATCGGCGGCAAGCCGGTGGACGGCTTCATGGGCGCCCAGCCGGAGAGCAAGCTGCGCGAGTTTCTGGACAAGCACCTGCCCTCCGAGGCCGCGATGGCGGCCGAAGCGGGCGCCGACGAAGCCCAGCAATTGCTCGACAGCGGCGATGTGCAGGCCGCGCTGCAGATGCTGCAGGAATCGCTGGCGGCCGACCCCGGCAATGACGATGCCCGGTTTGACTACGCGCGGCTGCTGATCCAGACCGGCGCCGTGTCCGAGGCCGAGGCCCAGATCGAAGAGCCGCTCAAGCGCATCCAGCAGCCGCTGCGCTTTGTGGCGCTCAAGGCCTGGGCCCAGGCGATCCGCTTTGTGCACGAGGACGACCGGGGCGATTGGCCGCTGGAGCAGTTCGACGCAGCGATTGCCGCCAACAAGCGCGATTTCGACACCCGCTTTGCGAAGGCGCAAGCACTGATGGCCGAAGGCCAGTGGACCGCCAGCATGGACGAGCTGCTGGAGATCATCATGCGCGACAAAACCTGGAACGACCAGGCGGCGCGCAAGCTGTTTGTCGCCATCCTGGAGCTGCTGACCCCGCCCAAGCCCAAGGCCAACGATGCCGTGCCCGGCACCACCGCGGGCGGCATTGCGCTGACCGGCAAGGCCAGCAAGCAGGAAGACGAAGTGGGCGCGCTGCTGAGCAGCTACCGCCGCCGCCTGAGCATGGCGCTGAACTGAGTAAGGGCTACCTGGACGCCGCGCTTCCTGTACAGTGGGGGCCTACACCCCGTTGCAACTGCAAAACAGGGGTATCGTGGTTTGCACCTATACTGATAGCAGCAAAGCGGCGATGGGTGCGCGCAGGTGCCCATTTTGAGCGTCAATAGGCCCAATATCCTGGCCTTTGACGCTTGGGGCGCATCGGGCGTGCCGCTACCGCAGGAGAATCAACACCATGGGATTGTGGCAAAAACTGTTTGGCTGGCTGAACCCCTCCGCGCCAACGGCTGCCCCCGCTGAAACCCCGAGCCCGCACCCCGCTGCGGCCACAGGCGCCGCGCCGCAGGAGCCGGTGCGTGGCACGCGCGAACCGGCGTTTGACCCGTCTGCGGAACTGGCCGCACCCGTGACCAGTATCCCCAGCGCTGGCGAGGCCCCCGCCGCCGCTGTACCCCACACTGCTGCCGAGGCCGCGCCCAGTCCCCAGGCCGATCTGTTCGAGGCCGCAGCCGCCCGTGAAGCGGAAGTTCCCCCCGCCATTGCCGATCCCGCATTGCGCGAAGCACTGTCGGCCTATGCCGGCATGGCCTGGGACCGCCAGCTTGATTTTGCCGAGAAGGTCGGCGACCGCCCCTGGTCGGCCGACACCGCCCAAGGCCTGATTGCCTTTGGCGATGACCTGCGTTTTCGCATGCAGGTGCTGGGCTCTTACTCCTTCCAATCGGGGACCTGGCTGTGGATCTGGGCCCATACCCAGGCCGAGGTGGCACCCGCCTTTACCGAAGTCGCTCGCCAGCTGCAAGGCTTTGGCGCCGCCAAGAACCTGGAGCTGTTCACCCAGCCGCGCACTGCGCTGCGCCAGGAAGACCTGCATGTGATCGGCCTGATCGCTGCCGGTGCGGATGACAGCGCCGGCTATTACCTGGGCAACTATGGCGAAGGCATCTTGCTGGCGCTGATCGACCCTGACCATGGCCTGCCGAGCACTGCACCCAAGCCGGAGCGGGTGCCGACGGTGGTGTCGCAATTGATCAGCGATTTTGAATTGAACCACCGCGTGCTGCTGCAGCACTACCTGCCGGCCAAAGGCTTCAGCGTGCAGGAGACCGGCTCACGCATCACCGGTCAGCACGGCGCAAACCGCATCGTCGCCGATCTGGACAGCCTGGGCCGCATCAGCGCCATCTCCGGCAGCCTCGGGCCGGTTTGATCAGAAGCGGTAGTCCAGCGTCTTGCCTGGAGTGCCAGCTGGCGCCACCTCGACACTCTGGCTGACTGCCTTGCCGCCATCGGCGCTGGCTTTGACGGTGTAGCGTCCGCTGTCCAGACGCAGCAGGCACACGGGGCCCTGGGCCTGGAACTGCGCGACTTCCGTGCCCTTTTCCGACTCGATCACGACCTGGATCTTTGCCAGGTAGTCGCCTGTCTTGGTCGCAAACAGCAGAGACAGCGGATAGTCCTTCATCGCCGCGCGCATGGCCGTCGATTCGTCAATGCCAATGCCGCCGCAGACATACTGGACATCGCCAGCCTTCTGCAGCGCCGGTTGCTGGGCCTGCACCGCAGTGGCAGACAGCAGGGCGGCGCAAAGCAGGGCAGCGTTCAGTGTGGTGATGGGGTTTTTCAAGGCAATCCTTTGCAGTAGTGGCTCTGCCTTGACTGTGCGCCTGCGCCGCTGGGTTGCCTGTCAGCCAACGGCGGACATCGCAGTACGCAGCCGACGCGGTCTGCACCAAGCCCAGCCACCCAGCCTAGAACCTGGGCAGATCCGGATGCGCCAGCTTGCCAGCGCGCACCAGCATCTTGCCGTACTCGGCACAGCGGTTCAGGGTCGGAATCACCTTGCCCGGGTTGAGCGTTCCCTGCGGATCAAACGCCGCTTTCAGCGCCAGCATCTGCGCATTCTCCTGGGCGGAGAACTGCACGCACATGCTGTTGAGCTTTTCCACACCCACGCCATGCTCGCCGGTCACTGTGCCGCCCATGGCGACGCTGGTCTCCAGAATGTCGGCGCCAAACAGCTCGCAGCGGTGCAGCTGGTCGGGGTCGTTGGCATCGAACAGGATCAGCGGGTGCAGATTGCCGTCGCCCGCATGGAACACATTGGCGCAGCGCAGCTGGTACTTTTTCTCCATCTGCTGGATGGCGAGCAGGATATCGGCCAGGCGCTTGCGCGGAATGGTCGAGTCCATGCACATGTAGTCCGGGCTCATCCGGCCGCTGGCGGGGAAGGCGTTCTTGCGGCCGCTCCAGAAGCGCAGGCGCTCTTCTTCGTCCTGGCTGATGCTGATCGCAGTGGCGCCGGCGGCGCGCAGCACCTGGCTCATGTGGGCGATCTCCTCGGCCACTTCTTCGGGCGTGCCATCGCTCTCGCACAGCAAGATGGCCTCGGCGCTCAGGTCATAGCCGGCATGTACAAAGTCCTCGACGGCGGCGGTCATCGGCTTGTCCATCATCTCCAGCCCGGCCGGGATGATGCCGGCGGCAATCACCGCTGCCACCGCATCACCGGCTTTGCGCACATCGTCAAAGCTGGCCATGATGCAGCGCGCCAGCTGGGGTTTGGGCACCAGCTTGACGGTGATCTCGGTGGCCACGGCCAGCATGCCTTCGCTGCCGATCACGGCGGCCAGCAGGTCGTAGCCCGGCACATCGAGCGCCTGGCTGCCAAACTCGATGGGCTCGCCTTCCACGGTAAAGCCCTTGATCTGCAGCACGTTGTGCACCGTCAAGCCGTATTTGAGGCAGTGCACCCCGCCCGAATTCTCGGCAATATTGCCGCCAATGGTGCAGGCGATCTGGCTCGATGGGTCTGGCGCGTAATAGAGGCCGTAGGGCGCCGCTGCATCGCTGATGGCCAGGTTGCGCACGCCGCATTGCACCACGGCCGTGCAGGCGGCCGGGTCAATGTGCAGGATCTGGTTGAAGCGGGCCATCGACAAGGTCACGCCCAGCGCAATCGGCAGCGCGCTGCCGGACAGGCCAGTACCGGCACCGCGCGCCACCACGGGCACCTGCAGCGCATGGCAGGCCTGCAGCACCGCCTGCACCTGGGCATAGGTCTCGGGCAGCGCCACCACCAGCGGGCGCTGGCGGTAGGCGGTCAGGCCATCGCATTCATAGGGGGTGGTGTCCTCGTCATGCCATAGCAGGCAGTCGTCGGGCAGCAGCTTGCGCAGGGCGGCCACGACGTCGCGCTGGCGTTCTGCGCGCTCGGTCGAGGCCGGTGGGGGCGTGGGGAGGTCAACCTGGCTCATGCCCACACTGTAGCAAGTTGGCAAGCCTTCCGAGGTCACCGGGGCAACCGCCTGCAGGCAGCAACCCGGGCTGGATCAGCGGAAGATGACGGTCTTGTGGCCGTTCATCAGCACGCGGTGCTCGCTGTGCCACTTCACCGCGCGGGCCAGCACCTGGCTCTCGGTGTCCTGGCCACGGGCGGTCAGGTCTTCCACGGTGTCGGTGTGGTAGGCGCGGGCCACATCCTGCTCGATGATCGGGCCTTCGTCGAGGTCGGCCGTTACATAGTGGGCGGTGGCGCCGATCAGCTTCACGCCGCGGTCATGGGCCTGGTAGTAGGGCTTGGCACCCTTGAAGCTCGGCAGAAAACTGTGGTGGATGTTGATCGCACGGCCCGACAGCTTGCTGCACAGGTCGTTCGACAGCACCTGCATATAGCGCGCCAGCACGACCAGCTCGGCGCCTTCGGCCTCGATGATCTCGAACTGCTTGGCCTCGGCCTGGGCCTTGGTCGCCGCCGTCACCGGGATGTGGTGGAAGGGGATGTTGTAGCTGGCCGCCAGCTGGTAGAAGTCGCGGTGGTTGCTGACGATGGCGCGGATGTCGATCGGCAGCAGGCCTTCCTTCCAGCGGAACAGCAGGTCGTTGAGGCAGTGGCCCTGGCGGCTGACCATGATGACGGTCTTGATCTTTTCTTCGGCCGCATGCAGGCGCCAGTGCATCTCGAAAGGCTTGGCAAAAGCATCCAGATCCTCCCGCAGCTGGCTGGGGTCTCCTTCGCTGGCAAAGCGCACGCGCATGAAAAACAGGCCAGTGGCCGGATCGTTGAACTGGGCGGCTTCTTCAATATTGCTGCCGTGCTCCAGCAGAAATCCGGATACCGCGTGGACCAGCCCCCGGCGATCAGGGCACGAGAGAGTGAGGATGTAAGCGTTGGTCATAACCTGCCATTGTCGCAGTGTTGGCTAAGGGAGTTCCCCAGTCGGGGTTTGGTATTTTGACTGGGTAGAATTAAGCTGCGACTTTGTAAATAAACGTCAAGATTATAAATTTATTGTTCTGTCATTCAGCCGTCATCCAGGGGTGCAGCGGCCCCGGAAAACCGCTGCAAATCAAAGACATCGACCAGAACCCGTGCTGTTTGCGATGCGCCGATGAATAAGCGCCTCCTCGCTCTCCAAGCATTGGCAGCGCGGCATTTCAGCACTCGGGCCCAGCGGGTATGCAGCCACACCACAAGGGTGGTTTCGTGGTTTCCAGGATCGGCGATTGGGGGTAGATTGGCACATGGTCTCCAAACTGAAGTGCGTTTGGATTGGCCTATCGATTTCACCAAACTGCCGCCCTGACCCTGGGCATGCCCGAGCCACCATGCCCCGCTGCATGGCGCCGGGGTGCGGGTCGTCTGGCGCCAGTGCTGCCCTGGCGGCAGCCCATCGCCGCGATCTGCTTGCATACGACCGTTTTTTTGAGGATTTAACAGATGAAACGCGACCACATCACCCCGTCTCCCCAGGCCCTGGCTGCCCAGGCACCGCAGGCCATCAGCCTGGATGTGCTCAAGGAGAAATACTTCAAGGGTGATGAGTCCAGTATCGAGGACCTGTACCGCCGCGTCGCACGCGCGCTGGCTGCGGTGGAAAAGCCCGAGCTGCAGGCCGAATGGGAAGCCAGGTTCTACGCCAACCTGCATGCCGGCGCGATTGGCGCAGGCCGCATCATGTCAGCGGCTGGCACCGACATCCAGGCTACCTTGATCAACTGCTTTGTGCAGCCGGTGGGCGACTGCATCCAGGGCTTTGACGACGAGGGCTACCCCGGCATTTACGAGGCACTGCGCGAGGCGGCGGAGACCATGCGGCGCGGCGGCGGCGTAGGCTATGACTTCTCGCGCATCCGCCCCCGGGGCGCCGAGGTCAAGGGCACGGCCTCGATGGCCTCGGGCCCTTGCAGCTATATCAATGTGTTTGACCAGAGCTGCTCCACCGTGGAATCGGCCGGCGCACGCCGTGGCGCGCAAATGGGCGTGCTGCGCATCGACCACCCCGATGTGATGGAGTTCATCACCGCCAAGCGCACGCCAGGCCGCTGGAACAACTTCAATGTGTCGGTGGGCGTGCCCGATGCCTTCATGCAGGCGGTGGTGGACGATGCCGACTGGCAGCTGGTGCACAGCGGCAAGCCCAATGCCAAGCTGCGCGCCGAAGGCGCTGTGCAGCGCGAGGACGGCAAGTGGATCTACAAGACCGTGCGTGCCCGGGCGATGTGGGACACGATCATGACCTCGACCTATGATTTCGCCGAGCCGGGCATCCTGTTCCTCGACCATATCAACGACGACAACAACCTGCGCTACTGCGAGCGCATCGCTGCCACCAACCCCTGCGGTGAGCAACCGCTGCCGTCGTATGGCTGCTGCGATCTGGGCCCCATCATCCTGACCCGCTTCGTGCGCAATCCCTTTGGCTTTGGCGGCCTGCCGAGCTTTGATTTCGACAGCTTCGAGCAGGTGGTGGCCACCCAGGTGCGCGCGCTGGACAATGTGCTCGACGCCACCTTCTGGCCGCTGGAGCAGCAGCGCGAGGAGTCGGCTGCCAAGCGCCGTATCGGCGTGGGCTTTACCGGCATGGGCAATGCCTTGACGATGCTGACCCTGCGCTACTCCGACCAGGAAGGCCGCGACATGGCCAGGCGCATCGCCGAATGCATGCGCGATGCCTCCTACCGCGCCTCGGTCGCACTGGCCCAAGAGAAGGGCGCTTTCCCCAAGTTCGATGCCAAGGGCTATCTGGCCAAGGGCACCTTTGCCAGCCGCCTGCCCCAGGACATCCAGGACGACATCAAAAAGCACGGTATCCGCAACAGCCACCTGCTGTCGATTGCGCCTACCGGCACCGTCTCGCTGGCCTTTGCCGACAATGCCTCCAACGGCATCGAGCCGGCGTTCTCCTGGACCTACACCCGCAACAAGCGCGAGGCCGATGGCAGCAAGAGCCAGTACCAGGTCGAGGACCACAGCTGGCGCCTGTACCGCGAGCTGGGCGGCGATGTGGAACAGCTGCCGGCCTATTTTGTCTCGGCGCTGGAGATGTCGGCCACCGAACACCTGGCGATGATGGAAACCGTGCAGCCCTATGTGGACACCGCCATCTCCAAGACGGTGAACATCCCCGCCGACTACCCCTATGAGGACTTCAAGAACCTCTACCTGCAGGCCTGGCGCGGCAACCTGAAGGGCCTGGCCACCTACCGCCCCAACAGCATTCTGGGTGCGGTGCTGGAGACCACACCGGCTGCCAAGCCCGAGGCAGCCGTTGCGGACAAGGCCCCCGCAGCCGCCGTGGTGGACCCGATGAAACTGGTGATCGAGCGCCGCCCCGAGGGCGAGCTCAGCGCCGTGGCCGACAAGGTCGAGTACTGGACCCAGGAAGGCCAGCAGCGCCTCTACATCATCGTCTCCTTCCTGCCGGTGCCCAGCGCCGATGGCAAGAGCATGGTGGACCGCGCGGTGGAGTTCTTCATGCCCGTGGGTCAGAGCGGCGAGTCGCAGCAGTGGATCACCTCCAGCATGCGCCTGCTGTCGCTGGCCGCGCGCGGTGGGTTCCTGGAGCGTGCGCTGGCCGATATGCGCAAGGTCGCCTGGGACCGGGGCCCCGTGCGGCTGGGCACCTACCAGCGCGCCGATGGCACCCATGTGCCGATGTGGCATGATTCGGAAGTGGCCGCCATCGCCTATGCGGTGCAGCAGATCCTCGAGCGCCGCCGCCAGCAGAACCTGCCGGGCATCAGCAGCCCCACCCTGACCCCTGCAGTGGCCGCACCGGTGGTGAGCCAGGGCCTGCAGACCATGGCCGGCAAAAAGTGCCATGAATGCGGCGCCCATGCGGTGATCCGCAAGGATGGCTGCGAGTACTGCACCGCCTGCGGCGCCGTGGGAGCCTGCGGCTAATGCCGCGCTGGCGCTGAACCCGGCCTTCAGCCGCTGAGAAAAACAGACGCCCGTGTCGCAAGACCGGGCGTTGGTGTTTTTCAGGGCCTCTCAGACCGGCATCAGCGTTTGGGCACCTTGGGCAGCAGGATGGCCACCATGCCCAGCAGTGGCAGGTAGGCGGCCATGGCGTAGACATACTCGATGCCGCTGCGGTCAGCGATCATGCCCAGCACCGCCGCGCCCAGGCCGCCCATGCCGAAGGCCAGGCCAAAGAACAGGCCCGAGACCATGCCGATCTTGCCGGGAATCAGCTCCTGCGCGTAGACCAGGATGGCCGAGAACGCGGAAGACAGCACCAGGCCGATGATGATGGTGAGCACCACCGTCCAGGCCAGGTTGGCATGGGGGAGGACCAGTGCGAACGGCGCCACACCCAGGATCGAGGCCCAGATGACAGGCTTGCGGCCAATGCGGTCGCCTATCGGCCCGCCCACCACGGTGCCCACCGCCGAGGCCAGCAGGAAGACAAACAGCAGCAGCTGCGCGTTTTGCACGCCCACGCCAAAGTGCTCCATCAGGTAGAAGGTGTAGTAGCTCGACAGGCTGGCAATGTAGAAGTATTTGGAGAAGATCAGCACCAGCAGCACGGCGATCGCGCCCAGCACCTGCGAGCGCGGCAGGCCATTGGCAACCGGGGTGCGCATGCCCTTGGCCGCATGGTGCTGCACGGCATACCAGCGGCTCACCCAGGTCAGCAGCGCAATGCCGCCAAGCGCCGCCAGGCCAAACCAGGCAATGCTTTGCTGGCCAAAGGGCACGATCACCGCAGCGGCCAGCAGCGGGCCCAGCGCCGTGCCGGTGTTGCCACCCACCTGGAACAGCGACTGCGCCATGCCATGCTTGCCGCCCGAGGCCATGCGGGCCACGCGCGAGGATTCGGGGTGGAAGATCGACGAGCCGGTGCCCACCAGGGCAGCGGCGACCAGCACCGTGCTGTAGTTGGGCGCAAAGGCCAGCAGCAGCAGGCCGCCCAAGGTAAAGCACATGCCCAGCGGCAGCGAATAGGGCGTGCTGCGCTTGTCGGTGTAGAGGCCCACCAGCGGCTGCAGCAGCGAGGCGGTGACCTGGTAGACCAGGGTGATGAAGCCGATCTGGCTGAAGCTGAGCTGGAAGTTGCCCTGCAGGATGGGGTAGAGCGCCAGGATCAGCGACTGCATCATGTCGTTGACCATGTGGGCGGTGCTGATGGCGCCCAGCACGCCAAAGGCGGTGCGGGGCGTTGCAGCAGGGCGCTGCGCGGGACGGGCGGCGAGGGTGGAGTTCATGGCGGCATGGGCCTGTGCGGTTCAACGGAAAGCAGCCATGCTAGGGCCGTACCATTTGCCTGTCTTGCGTATTTTGGGATAAAGTCTCCGCGAAACGGACATTTGATGCCTTACTACTTCCAGACCCTGGAGGAGATGGAGCGCAGCCCTGTGCCCATTGCCTGCCATGCCACCGACTATGCGCCGGGCAGCAGCACCGGCACGCACCGCCACCCTTTCCACCACCAACTGATCTATGCCGTGCACGGCGTCATGCTGGTCGCCTCCGACGGGGGCCAGTGGATCGTGCCGCCCACACGGGGCATCTGGATGCCGGCGGGCACCGAGCACCAGGTGCGCCATATCGGCGAGGTGCGCATGCGCAGTCTGTTCGTGCGTCCCCATGCCGCGCCTGGACTGGCTGAACAGGCGCAGGTGGTGGGCATCTCGCCGCTGCTGCGCGAGCTGATCCGCGCGGCGATGCAGATCGACATCCCCTACGCGTCCGATTCACGCGATGGCCGGCTGATGCGTCTGCTGCTCGATGAGCTGCGGGCGCTGCCGGTGCTGCCGATGCACCTGCCCAGCCCTGCCGACCCGCGCCTGCAGCGCATTTGCGGGCATATCCAGCGCAAGCCCGAAGACCAGGCCACCTTGGCCGACTGGGCACGGTATTTCGAGGTGGATCCGAAGACCTTGCAGCGCCTTTTTCTGCGCGATACCGGCATGGGCTTTGCGCGCTGGCGCCAGCAGGCCCGGCTGTTGCTCGCGCTGGAGCGGCTGGCCCAGGGCCAGAAGGTGATCGATGTGGCGCTGGCCTTGGGCTATGACAGCCCGGGCGCCTTTGCCACGATGTTCAAGCGCCAGTTCGGCCAGACGCCGTCGGGGTTCTTCCGCTGATCAGGCGCCAGATGGCGGGCGATGCGCAAACACCTCTTTGGCTACGAACAGCCCATTGAGCGCAGCCGGAAACCCGGCATAGACAGCCATCTGCATGATGGTCTCGACCACTTCCTGCTGGCTGCAGCCCACATTCAGTGCCGCCTGGATATGTACCTTCAGCTGCGGCGCCGCATGGCCCATCGCGGTGAGGGCGGCCACCGTCGCAATCTCGCGGCTTTTGAGGTCCAGCCCGGGGCGGCTGTAGATGTCGCCAAAGGGGAATTCGATCAGGTAATCCGCAAATTCAGGCGCGATGGCGGCCAGGCTGGCCACCACCTGTTCGCCGGCGTGGCCATCGATCTCGCGCAGCTTGTCCAGGCCACGTTGGTAGCGGGTGGTGTCAGCCATGGTTCGGCTCCTTCTTGGGCGTGGCGTTTTTGCGGGGCGGCGCAGAGGCCGCGTTTTCCAGCGCCTGGTAGTGGGCAATCTTGTCTTGCAGCGCCTGGGCGGCTTGCTGCATGGCGCTGATGTCGGCCTGCACCTCGGCCAGGTGCGTTTGCAGCATCTGGCGGCGGGCTGGCACGGTGGCATCGCCGCTGCTGCGCAGCTGGGCAAACAGGCGCATCTTCTGGATGGGCATGCGGGTGGTGCGCAGGCGGGTCAGAAAGGCGAGCCAGGCCAGGTCGGCTGCGGCATAGCGGCGTTGGCCGCCGGCTGCGCGCGTCACCGCACCTATCAGGCCAATGCGTTCGTAATAGCGCAAGGTATGGGCGCTCAGCCCGGTGCGTTGCGCTGCTTCTTGAATGCTGAGGGGTGGTTCCATGCAGGCATTGTCAAAGTTAGAGCGCACTCCAAGTCAAGCGTTAATGCCGCTTTTGGGCGAAAAAAAGCTGTTTGCGCCTGGAGGGCACGCAAACAGCTGGGATGGGTTGGGGGAGAGGTGCAGCGTTTAATGCACGATCACCGGTTGTTGTGCCAGGCCGGTATAGCGGTCCAGCGTGGCCTCGACTTCTTCTTCCGTCGGTGCATTGGCTTGCCAGGCCTGGATTTGCTGGTGGAACATCTCTGCCCAGGCACCATCCAGGTACAGCTCCTTGCCGCTGCGCTTGTCCACAATCTCAAAACCCTGGCGCTGCAGATGGCGCAGCGGCTCGGTCACGGTGGGGTTGGTGACGGATGCACCGTCATCGGACAGGGGCAGTTCTGGCGTCAGGTGCAACACCACAAATGAGTCCGAGTCGTAAATCATTTGCATGATGTTCCTCCTTGTGAAGTGCAGGTGGTGGCAGTTTGCCGATTTGCAAGCCTGCGTCCACAACCCCGTTGTAGCAGGTTTTGGTGGCATTCCCGGCCATTGGCGGTGTTTTTACAGCCAAACGTCGCAAATCAGGGACGTATGGCAAAGGCTTTGTCGTACAGGGCCGGGGAGGGCGTGCTCAGGGCGGGGTGGCCGGCTGGCCATCCACCGTGGCTGCCTGCAGCTGCAGATCGGCGAAATCGCCATTGGACTGTGACAGCCGGATCCGCACCGGCAGGTACTGCAGCGAAGGGGCCAGCCACAGGTGGGCGCTTTGGTCCTGGCCTTTGCGCGGCTGGCGTGTCAGGCGCAAGGCCGGGGTGGCACCCGCGGGCAAATCCAGGGTCTCGGGGCCATCGACGACAAAGGTCCAGACCTCCGTGCTGCGTGCGCTGGTGACATTGATCGCGACCGTGCTGCCCGGCGCATAGCGCTCGGGGTTGGCCGCCACCATGCTCGACAGCTGCAGGAAGATCGACAGCCGGTCCTGCACACCCGCGCTGACTGCCTGGGGGTCATCGCCATCGCTGTAGCGGACACGGCCAGCGGCGGCGTCGAGATCGGCGCTGCGCTCCTTGCGCGCCTTGTCGACAAAACGCTGGGGCGCAAGGCCATGGGGGGTGATCTGGCCGCTGCTGGTCTGGCTGCGGCTGCCCATCAGGAAGGCCGACACCTCCTGCTCGGCCTGGTAACGCTGGCCATCAGTCTTGAAGAGCAGTTGCGCCTTGGCCGAGTACTGGAAGCCCTTGGCCGAGCCCTTGGCCTGGAACTGCAGCCGCGCAGAAGGCGGCAGCTTGATCGCCGGCATGGGGCCGGCATAGCCAGGGCTGCCAATGCCTGGGGCGGGTGCGGGTTCGGCCACGGCAGGTGCAGCGGCGTTGGGGGCATCCGCGCCGGGCGGGGAGGGGACCGGGTCGGGGGCAGGGCTGGATGCGTCTTGGCCTGTCACGGCATCGGACGATGGACGCTCGGCGGCGGAGCCGGGGAGGCTGTCGGAGGTGGGCGCCGCGCTAGGCTCTGAAGATGCGAGCAACTGGTCCAGCGCCGAGGGGGCGGCGGGCGGTGCCTCTGCGTTAACGGGAGGCGCCGTTTCGGCGCTGGCGGCTGCCAGCTGGTCGGCAGCGCTTTCCGGGGTTTTGGGCCCGACGCTGGCGCGGCTGGTGGGCGCCTGCTGCGGCGGCGCTTTCTGGAGCTGGGGGCGGGGGGCCACAGGGGCCGTTGGGGCAACGCGGGGCCGGGAGGCGGGCGCCGGCGCGGGCGCGGGCAGCGTGGCAACGGGAGGCGGTGGGCTTATCTGCCGCACCTCAAAGCGCAGCTCGTTGGGCGTGCTGCCGGTGATGCGTGCCTTTCTCAGTGCCTCCTCCATCCCGGGCCAGGCCAGCAGCAGCCCATGGGCGGCCAGCACGGCAAAGGTCAGCAGGATCAGGGGGCGTTGGCGCATGAGACGCTCAGTGTAGTACCAGCTGCGCAGGCCCACAGCGCAGCTGGATTAGGTCTGGCTGCCCCGTTCTGCGGCGTTGTAGCCCAGTTCATGCGAGAGCTGGGCAGCGATGGCCTGCAGGCCCTGGGCCATCGCACCTTGGGGGGCAGGGTCAAAGGTGGCTTGCGTGCCCAGGCTGGTGATGCCCAGCACCAATCGGCCGCGCGCATCGAAGACGGGGGCGCACAGCGCAGCAACGCTGGGCAGCAGCGTATCGACCACGGAGGCGATGCCCTGGCTGCGCACCTGGGCAAACAGCTGGTGCGCATCGGCAGCGGTCTGCGGCAGGTCGCCGCGCCCGGCCAGGCGGGCCTGCGCCAGTTCACGCTCCAGCGCAGGTTCGGTGCGGGCGGCAGGCAGCCAGGCGCCAAAGCAGCGCCCGGTCGCTGACGAGAGCAGGGGCATCACATCGCCCAGCCGCAGATGGCCGGTGGTGCCATGGGGCGGCTCCTCCCAGTGCACGATCGTGGCGCCATGGTTGCCCCAGACCGCCAGCGCCACGGTATGGCCCAGGCCGTCAAGCCAATCGGGCATGCGCTCGCGCGCCAGCCGCACCGCGTCGCTGCGGCGCAGTGCCGCCAGCCCCAGCTGCAAAGCCATCGGGCCCAGGTCATAACGGGAGGTCGCCGCATCCTGCTTGACCAGACCGCTGCGCTGGTAGCTGACCAGGTAGCGGTGGGCCTTGGCTGCCGGCATTGCAGCGGCATGCGCCAGGTCTTTGAGCGCCAGCGGGCCACGGGCATCCACCAGCGCCTGCAACAGCGCAAACCCCACCTCGACCGACTGAATGCCTGCACGATCCTTGTCCATGGCGCTAGTTTAAGGTATTCTAAATAAAGGAATGCGTTTTACTAATCGTAATTTGGCGCGGCATCGCGGCGGCGGCGGCGCGTGCAGGCAGCATGGCAAGCACCTAGCGCGGAACCAATCTGGCACGATAGAGGCATGTTTGACTGTGAGAAACCGGTATGAAGCTTGCAAGCTATAAAGACGGATCGCGGGACGGCCAGTTGGTCGTCGTCTCGCGCGATCTGCGCACGGCCCATTACGCCTCCGGCATTGCCCATCGCCTGCAACAAGCGCTCGATGACTGGGATTTCTATGCGCCCCAGCTGCAGGATCTGTATGACGCGCTCAATGCCGACCGTGCGCGCCACAGTTTTGACTTCAACCCCGCCCAGTGCATGGCACCGCTGCCACGCGCCTACCAGTGGTTGAGCGGGGCCGCCTATCTGAGCCATGTGGCCTTGCTGCGCCTGGCACCGGGCGAGGAGTTGCCCGCTGCGCTGAAGACCGATCCCTTGGTGTTCCAAGGCGCCAGCGACGCCTTCATCGGCCCCAACGATGACATCGTGGTGGCGAGCGAGGCCATGGGCATCGATTTCTCGGCCGAGCTGGCCGTCATCACCGGCGATGTGAAACAGGACACCAACCCGGAAGATGCACTCGACAGCGTGCGCCTGCTGATGCTGGCCAACCCGGTCAGCCTGCGCCAGCTGGAAGCGGCCGAGCGGGACAAGGGCGCCGGCCTGGTGCAGAGCAAGCCGGTGACCGCTTTCAGCCCGGTGGCGATTACGCCCGATGAACTGGGCGATGCCTGGCGGGGCGGCAAGGTCCATCTGGCCTTGCAGACCAGCTGGAACGGCCGCAAGGTCGGCATGTGCGATGCAGGCCCGGAAATGGGCTTTCACTTTGGCCAGCTGATCGCCCATGCCGCCAAGACGCGCCACCTGCGCGCCGGCACCGTGCTGGGCAGCGGCACCGTCAGCAACAGCGGCGCCGAAAAGCATGGCCGCATGGACTGGCCCAAGGGCTATGGCTGCATCGCTGAAAAGCGCAGCATGGAAGCGCTGCAAAAAAGCAAGAGCCAGACCGGCTTCATGCAGTTTGGCGACACGGTGCGTATCGAGATGAAGGGCAAGGACGGCAACAGCCTGTTTGGTGCGATCGACCAGAATGTGGCGTCGCTC
Organism: Comamonas sp. B21-038; assembly: GCF_022387135.1. Classification (GTDB taxonomy): domain Bacteria; phylum Pseudomonadota; class Gammaproteobacteria; order Burkholderiales; family Burkholderiaceae_C; genus Comamonas; species Comamonas sediminis. Next base: position 3,948,237 of record NZ_CP092462.1, on the reverse strand, counting down.
TACCAGGTGCAGGCAGATGCCGAGGCGGCGCCGGAGGCCGCTGCATGATCGCCAGGCTGCATGTCTGCCAGCGGCGGCGCAAGCCGCTGCCGCGCCTTGCATGCAGCCATGCAGGCAGGGCGACGGCCTTATTCGGGCAGGCTGGTCTGGCGCGCGTGCTGCAGCAGGCGGTCCAGCAGCACGCTGAGCTGCTCACGCTCGTCAACGGTCAAGGCCGACAGGATCTCTTCGTTACGGCGGGCAATGACCACCATCACCTTGTCCCAGTATTCACAGCCCTTGGGCGTGAGGCTGAGCACCACACCGCGCCCATCGACTTCGCTGGCCTGCTTGAGCACCAGGCCCTGCTCGACCAGCGCCTGGGTGGAGCGGCTGGCCTGGGCCTTGTTCAGGTTGGCGCGCATCGCCAGGTCATTGACCGACAAGGGGTGGAACGCGCCAATCGCTGCCAGGCAGCGGGCCTCGCTGATAGGAATGCCCACCTCCTCCTCGTACACCATCTGGGTGGTGCGGTCGGTGATCTTGGCCAGCGCATGCAGGCGGTGGGTATAGGTACGGTCCAGCGGCGTGTTCAACGCGTCTCCTTGGTTGGCTATGGGTGCTGGCTGGGAAAACAGCTACCGCGACTATGTCACGGAGCCCCGCTTTGCGGAAGCGCCCAGCTTGCGCCCGTGTCTGGTGTTTTCCCTAGGAATTCGCCCCCGAGGATTCGCGCGGTCCCAGCGCGCCGCCGGCAAGGTCTGCACCGGGATCGCCCTCAACCCAACAATGACTGACAGGAGATACGCATGCGCAGTGTGAATGCCGAGCCCCGGCACTATATGACAGGTTTTGCCAATGAATGGGCGACCGAGGCCGAGCCGGGCGCGTTGCCGGTAGGGCGCAACTCGCCGCAGGTGGCGCCGCTGGGCCTGTATGCCGAGCAGCTGTCGGGCACGGCGTTCACCGCGCCGCGCCACAGCAACCGCCGCAGCTGGCTCTACCGCATCCGGCCCGGCGCCATGCACGAGCCCTTTGCGCCGCTGGACCTGCCGCGCTGGAAAAGCCATGCCACCGGCGGCTTTGACGAGGTGCCCACGCCCCCCAACCAGCTACGGTGGGACCCGCTGCCGCCGCCCGATGCGCCCTGCGATTTTCTGCAGGGCATCGTCAGCATGGCCGGCAATGCCGCCTGCGGCATCCACCTGTATGCGGCCAACCGCAGCATGGAAGGCCGCTACTTCTACAACGCCGATGGCGAGCTGCTGATCGTGCCCCAGCAAGGGCGCCTGCAGATTGCCACCGAGCTGGGCACCCTGGAGGTGGAGCCGCAGGAGATCTGCGTGGTCCCCCGGGGCGTGCGCTTTGCGGTGCAGCTGCTTGACGGCACAGCGCGCGGCTATGTCTGCGAAAACTACGGCGAGCTGCTCAAGCTGCCCGACCTGGGCGTGATCGGCTCCAACGGCCTGGCCAACCCGCGTGATTTCCAGACGCCGGTGGCCGCCTATGAGGACAAGGAAGGTGATTTCGAGCTGGTGGCCAAGCTGCGCGGCCACTTCTGGTCGGCGCGCATCGGCCATTCGCCGCTCGATGTGGTGGCCTGGCATGGCAACTATGCGCCCTACAAATACGATCTGCGCCGATTCAACACGATCGGCTCGATCAGCTACGACCACCCCGATCCGTCGATCTTTCTGGTGCTGCAGTCGCCTACCGCGCTGCCGGGCGTGGATGCGCTGGACTTTGTCATCTTCCCGCCGCGCGTGCTGGTGGCGCAGGACACCTTCCGTCCGCCCTGGTTCCACCGCAATTTCGCCAGCGAGTTCATGGGCCTGATCGAGGGCGCCTACGACGCCAAGGCCGAGGGCTTTGTGCCCGGCGGCGCGTCGCTGCACAACTGCATGAGCGGCCACGGCCCCGATGCCGAGACCTTCGACAAGGCCAGCAAGGCCGACACGCACCAGCCGCACTATATCGACAACACGATGGCTTTCATGTTCGAGACCCCGGCTGTCATCCAGCCCACCGCCTATGCGCTGGAGACGGTGCAGCTCCAGCATGAGTACTACCGCTGCTGGCAAGGGCTGCAAAAGCATTTCAAACCGCAAGGCAAGGTCTGAGAACCTCGGCACGTTCCACCGCCGCCAAGGCCACCGAAACCGATCCGCAGCGGGCGCAAACCGCATGTTCGCCCGCTGCCACCCCACAGGAGACACCCACGCATGACCCGACTCAACGAAACCCACGACCCCGCACTGCAAAGCTGGGTCAGCACTGCCCAGGCCGCTGGCAGTGATTTTCCGCTGCAGAACCTGCCGTTTGCCAGCTTCCGCCGCCAAGGCAGCCAGGAAGCCTGGCGCGGCGGCGTCGCCATTGGCGACCAGATTGTCGACCTGCAGGCGCTGGCCGCCAGCGGCAGCCTGAGCGGCGATGCGCAGCGCGCCGCCGAGGCGGGCGCGCAGGAATCGCTGAACGCCTTGATGGCGCTGGGCCCTCAGGCCTGGAGCGCGTTGCGCCTGGCGCTGTCGCGCGGCCTGCGCGTGGGCGCGGCCGAGCAGGCGCAGTGGCAGGGCTTCCTGGTGCCGCAGGCACAGGCGGCCTACCAGCTGCCCGCGCGGATCGGCGACTACACCGACTTCTACACCTCCATCCACCACGCCACCAATATCGGCAAGCAGTTCCGCCCGGACAACCCCCTGCTGCCCAACTACCAATGGGTCCCCATCGGCTACCACGGCCGCTCGTCGAGCATCGTGGTCTCGGGCACCTCGTTCAAGCGCCCGGTGGGCCAGACCAAGGCGCCCGATGCAGCGGTGCCGACGGTCAAGGCCAGCGCCCGCATGGACATCGAGCTGGAAATGGGCATCTTCGTAGGCCCGTCCAATGCGCTGGGCGAGCCCGTCAGCATCAGCGAAGCCGAGGACCATGTGTTTGGCCTGTGCCTGCTCAATGACTGGTCGGCGCGCGACATCCAGCCCTGGGAATACCAGCCGCTGGGCCCGTTTTTGTCGAAGAACTTTGCCTCGACCCTCTCCCCCTGGGTGGTGACCCTGGAGGCGCTGGCGCCCTACCGGGTGGCCTTTGCCCGCCCCGAAGGCGATCCGCAGCCGCTGCCCTATATGGACAGTGCGCACAACCGCGAGGCCGGCGCCTTCGACATCGCGCTGGCCGTGGACCTGCAGACCTCCAAGATGCGCGCCGCCGGTGAAAAGGCCGTGCAGATCACCCAGTCCAACTACCGCCACGCCTACTGGACGGTGGCGCAACTGGTGGCCCACCACACCGTCAACGGCTGCAACCTGCAGCCCGGCGACCTGCTGGGCACCGGCACCCTGTCGGGCCCGAGCCTGGACCAGGCGGCCGCGCTGATCGAGCTGACCGTTGGCGGCAAGCAGCCGCTGACCCTGCCCAACGGCGAGACCCGCACCTGGCTGGAAGATGGCGACGCCGTGGTGCTGCGCGGCTGGTGCGAGCGGCCCGGCGCTGCCCGCATCGGCTTTGGCATCTGCGAAGGCCAGATGCTGCCGGCGCGCACGCTGTAAACAGGTGAGAGGCTGGGGACAGGTGGACAATGCCACCAGGCCCCGGCCCGGCACCCGTAGCCCGGCGCCACAGAGGCAACAACGATTACCAACAGGAGACAACACCATGCCCACCCCTTTTTCCCTGCGCCAGCTGCTGGCTGCCGCTGCGCTGGCCTTGCCGGCGCTGAGCCAGGCTGCCTACCCCGAGCGTCCCATTGAATGGGTCGTGCCCTATGCGGCCGGCGGCGGCTCCGATGTGGTCGCCCGCGTCGTGGCCGAGCCGATGGCCAAGGCCCTGGGCCAGTCCATCATCATCCTCAACAAGCCCGGCGCGGCCACCAATATCGGTGCCGACTACGCGGCGCGCGCCAAACCCGATGGCTACACCCTTCTGACGGGCGACACCGGTACCCTGGCGGCCAACGCTTTTCTGTACCAAAAGCTCAGCTACAGCGCCGAGAAGGACTTTGCGCCGGTCGGCATGCTGGTACGCTTTCCGCTGATCCTCGTCGTCAACCCCAAGCTGCCGGTCAAGAACCTGGCAGAGTTCAGCGCCTGGGCCAAGGCCCAGCAGGGCGGCGTCAGCTATGCCACGCCGGGCGCGGGCTCCCCCCACCACCTGGCGACCGAGATTTTCAAGGAACAGGCCAAACTGAGCCTGGTGCATGTGCCCTACAAGGGCGCAGCGCCTGCGGTGCAGGATGTGCTGGGCGGCCAGGTGCCCTTCATGTTTGTCGACTCGGTGGCGGGCTTTCAGAACATCCAGGCCGGCAAGCTGCGCCCCATCGGCATTGCGACACCGCAGCGCTCCAAGGTGTTTCCGGACGTGCCCACCCTCGATGAGCAGGGCCTGAAGGGCTTTGAAGCCTATGCCTGGCAGGGCCTGGTGGTCCCCAAGGCCACGCCGCAAGACCGTGTCACCCGCTTGAGCGAGCAGTTGCAGGCCACGTTGAAGGACCCGGCCGTGGTCAAGCGCCTCGAAGACATGGGGCTGGAAGTGACACCGACGAGCCGCAGCGAGATGGATAAATTCCTCGTCACAGAGCGTAATAAGCTGGGCCCAGTGATAAAAACCAACAATATTCAATTAGATTAGTTAAAAATTGTGGAATTGCGTTAAAATCGAAGCGCCAGTTGGTTAACCATTCGGGTTAAAAAAGTTAAGTCACCAAGCGCGATGTCCTAGACATCGCGCTTTTTTTGTGCCCACGCGCTTTCGGCCCTGGGGCTGACGCCTGCGCGATAGGGCGGCGGCCCGCACTGGCGCATGCTGGGCCGTGTTTTACTTCGATGGAACCCCTCCCATGGCCGTAGCGCTCCCCCAGATTCTGGCGTTTGACGTCTTTGGCACGGTCGTCGACTGGCACGGCAGCATCCAGCGCGAGATGGCCGAGCGCCATCCGCAGGTGGATGGCGACGCCTTTGCGCTGGCCTGGCGCAAGGGCTACCAGCCGGCGATGGACCTGGTGCGCCAGGGCCAGCTGGGCTGGACGCGCATGGATGCGTTGCACCGCCGCATTCTCGACGGCATCCTGCCGCAGTTTGGGCTGGACGGCATGCCCGAGGCCGAGCGCGCCGCGCTCAACCGGGTGTGGCACCGATTGGCGCCCTGGCCCGATGCCGTCGCCGGCCTGCAGCGGCTCAAAAGCCGTTTTGTCATCACGCCGCTGTCCAACGGCAATATTGCCTTGCTGACCCACATGGCCAAGAACGCGGGGCTGCCGTGGGATTGTGTTTTGTCGGCGGAGGTTTTTCAGGCTTACAAGCCGGATCCCCGGGCGTACCTCGGCGTGGCGGATGTTTTTGGGGTGGAGCCTGCTTCGGTCATGCTGGTCGCTGCGCACCACAGTGATTTGGCGGCGGCGCGCCGGTGTGGGTTGCAGACGGCTTATGTCCAAAGGCCCCATGAATATGGGGCCAACCAACCCAAAGATGTGACCCCCCAACCCGACAACACCTATCACTGTCGTGATTTGTTAGATCTGGCGGATCAGTTGGGGTGTTGAGGTCTTGTGCTGTTTTGGGGTTGGGTCCGTTAGTCGTGCTGAGGCGCCGATATAGGGCCTGATCCTTCGTTGCGCAGGCTTGCCATACAAGCGTACTGTCTGCGCCTGCGACGCCTTTTTAAGATTGTTTTATGGGCTGTTAGGGGGCTGCTAATCGTGCGGGGGCGCCGATATAGGGCCTGATCCTTCGTTGCGCAGGCTTGCCGTACAGGCGTACTGTCTGCGCCTGCGACGCCTCGTCTCACGCCCTATCTCGGCGTTGGGGTGGTGGGGTGGGCATTGCGCTTGCTTCTTGGGCCCGCTCCGGCATACCGATGGCAGGGGGTGCCTTCGTGGATAGGGCGGGGTGGTTTCCGCTGCTCTCAATGCAAAAAGCGCCCGGGGTTGTCCTCGGGCGCTTGGCTTGGGTTGCTGATTTCGCTTCTTATTTCTTCGCTTGGGCCAGCCACTTGGTGGCCAGTTGCACCCAGTACGTTGCGCCCAGGGGGATCAGGTCGTCGTTGAAGTCGTAGCTGGGGTTGTGCAAGGTGCAGGGGCCGCCGCCGTGGCCGATGGCGCGGTGGTCGCCTTCGCCGTTGGCGATGAAGCAGTAGGCGCCGGGCTTGGCTTCGAGCATGAAGGAGAAGTCTTCGGCGCCCATCGTGGGTTCTTGCGCCTTCACTTTATCGGCGCCGATGATGTCGATCATCACCTGGCGGGCGAACTCGGCTTCGGGGACGCTGTTGACGGTGGCGGGGTAGTTGCGGTTGAAGTAGAACTCGCACTGTGCATTGTTCATCGCGCAGCAGCCTTCGGCCACCTGGCGCATGCGAGCTTCGATCAGGTCCAGCACTTCGGTGCGGAAGGTGCGCACCGTGCCTTGCAGCTCCACGCGGTCGGGGATCACGTTGTTGGCTTCGCCGCCGTGGATCATGGTCACGGAGATCACGCCGGTATCGAGCGGCTTCTTGTTGCGGGTGATGATGGTCTGGAAGGCCGTCACGATCTGGCAGGCGATGGGCACCGGATCATTGCCCATGTGCGGCATCGCGCCGTGGCCGCCCTTGCCGGTGATGGTGATCTTGAAGTCGTTGCTGGAGGCCATCACCGGGCCGGGGCTGACGGCCATGTTGCCGGCGGCCATGCCGGGCCAGTTGTGCATGCCGAAGACGGCCTGCATCGGGAATTTCTCGAACAGGCCGTCCTTGATCATCTCGCGCGCGCCGCCACCGCCTTCTTCGGCGGGCTGGAAGATCAGGTAGACGGTGCCGTCAAAATCGCGGAACTTGGAGAAGTGCTTGGCTGCGGCCAGCAGCATCGCGGTGTGGCCGTCATGGCCGCAGGCGTGCATCTTGCCGGCATGGCGGCTGGCGTGTTCAAAGGTGTTGGACTCCTGCATCGGCAGCGCATCGATATCGGCGCGCAGGCCCACGGCCTGGCCGCTGGCGCCGCCATCCTTGCCGTGCACGATGCCGACCACGCCGGTGGTGCCCAGGCCGCGGTGGATAGGAATGCCCCATTCCGTCAGCTTGGCTGCCACCAGATCGGCCGTGCGCACTTCCTCGAAGCACAGCTCCGGGTGGGCATGGATGTCTTTGCGGATCTGGGCAATGCTGGCCGCTTCGGCCACGATGGAATCAATCAGCTTCATGGGAAATCCTGTTGGCTACATGGGGATGTATCTGTCTGGCCGGTGCCGCGAGAGGCCAAGGCGTTGGCGCGCGGCGTGCCAAGCCCTCTATGGTGCAGCAAAGCAGGACACCTCTGCGCTGAAATGTCCTGGGAATAACCCTGGGCCTGGGCCCCGCCCGGCCACGTGCTGCAGGAGACCCCGGCCCCTGCCAACTGGCGCTACCATGTGCAGCACTCCATTCCCCCGACTCTGCGCCGGCCTCGGCGCCGCCCTTGCCATGACTACCACTGCTGCCGCCACCACCGTTCTGGGCGCCTGCCCCCATGACTGCCCCGATACCTGCTCACTGGTCACCACCGTGGTCGATGGCGTGGCGACCAAGGTCAGTGGCAATCCGCTGCATGCGCACACCGGCGGCGTGCTCTGCGCCAAGGTCAGCAAATACACCGAGCGCAGCTACCATGCGGACCGGGTGCTGCAGCCGATGAAGCGGGTCGGCCCCAAGGGCAGCGGCCAGTTCCAGCCGGTGAGCTGGGACGAGGCGCTGGCCGATATCAGCCAGCGGCTGCACCGCATTGCGCAGACCGATCCGCAGGCCATCCTGCCCTACAGCTATGCCGGCACGATGGGCCTGGTGCAGGGCGAGAGCATGGACCGGCGCTTTTTCCACCAGCTGGGCGCGTCGCTGCTGGACCGCACCATCTGCGCCAGCGCGGGCTCGGAAGCCTTGCTGCACACCTATGGCGGCAAGCTGGGCATGCGGGTCCAGTTTTTTGCCGAGAGCCAGCTGATCCTCATCTGGGGCAGCAACAGCATTGGCAGCAACTTGCATTTCTGGCGCTATGCGATGGAGGCCAAGCGCAACGGCGCCAAGCTGGTCTGCATCGATCCGCGCAAGAGCGAGACCGCCGACAAATGCCATGAACACCTGCAGCTGCTGCCCGGCACCGATGCGGCGCTGGCGCTGGCCTTGATGCATGAGCTGATCCGCAACGACTGGCTCGACCACGACTACATTGCCCAGCACACCTTGGGCTGGGACGCGTTGAAGGCCCGCGCACTGCAGTGGTCGCCCGAGCGCGCCGCCCAGGTCTGCGGCATCGATGCCGCGCAGATCCGCAGCCTGGCGCGCGATTACGGCACCACCGAGCGGGCGGCGATCCGCCTGAACTACGGCATGCAGCGTGTGCGCGGCGGCGGCAATGCCGTGCGCGCGGTCGCCTGCCTGCCCGCACTCACCGGCGCCTGGCGCCACCGCGCTGGCGGCCTGCTGCTGTCCAGTTCGTCATCGGCACCGGCGCGCCGGGGGGCACTGCAAATGCCAGCGCTGCTGGGCGCGCGCCAGCCCCGCACCGTCAACATGAGCACGATTGGCGATGCGCTGCTCCAGCCCGCCAGCGCCGGGTTCGGCCCGCAGATTGCCGCCCTGGTCTGCTACAACAGCAACCCGGTCGCGGTAGCCCCCGATTCGGCCAAGGTGGTCAAGGGCTTTGCCCGCGAGGACCTGTTCACCGTGGTGCTGGAGCACTTCATGACCGACACGGCCGACTATGCCGACTATGTGCTGCCCGCCACCAGCCAGCTGGAGCACTGGGACATCCACACCAGCTACGGCCACACCGATGTGCTGCTCAACCGCCCGGCTATTGCACCGCTGGGCCAGGCGCGCAGCAATGCGCAGATCTTCCGCGACCTGGCCGCGCAGATGGCGCGCTACGACAGCGCCTTTGCGGCGCCGCATTTTACCGACAGCGACGAGGAGCTGTGCCGCCAGGCGGTGGACCCGACCCGCATCCCGTTCGAGCAGCTGCTGGCGCAGGGCTTTGTCGCGCAGGACCTGCCCGACGCCCCGTTTGCCAATGGCGGCTTTGCCACGCCCTCGGGCAAGTGCGAGTTCCACAGCGCGGCGCTGGAGGCCATGGGCATCAACCCCTTGCCCGACCACCTGCCCAACCATGAGCTGCCGACGGCCAGCCATCCGCTGGCGATGATCTCGCCACCGGCGCGCAACTTTCTCAACTCCACCTTTGTCAATGTGCGCCAGCTGCGCAGTGCCGAAGAGCGCCCGATGCTGGAGATGCACCCCAGCGATGCGCAAAGCCGCCAGATTGAAGATGGCGATCTGGTGCGCGTCTTCAACGGCCGGGGCGAGCATGTCTGCCATGCCAGCATCAATGGCCGTGCCCGGCCGGGTGTGGTCGTGGGACTGGGCATCTGGTGGCGCAAGGATGGGCCCAATGGCACCAACGTCAACGAGCTGACCCACCAGCAACTGACCGATATCGGACGCGCACCGTCCTTTTACGACTGTGCGGTGCAGGTCGAGCGCATGGCCACCGCCGGCATGGGCCACGGAGGTATCGCCGCATGAGCGCTGTAGAACAAGCCTTTTCGCGCAGCTATGCGCAAGCCCGCCAGCAGTTTCTGGAGTCCGCCGCCGCCGCTGGCCTGGCGCTGCAGTCGCAGCCCCATCCGTTGACCGGGGTCGCAGGCGAAGCGCTGGCCATGGATGTGGCCCGGGATGGCGCGGCCGATGCCGACCAGCTGCTGATCCTCAGCAGCGCCTGCCATGGCATCGAGGGCTACTGCGGCAGCGGCGTGCAGGTCTATGCGCTGCGCGATGCCGGGTGGCTGGACAAGGTGCGCAGCGCCGGTGTGGCCGTGCTCTATGTGCATGCGCTCAACCCCCATGGCTTTTCCTACGGCCGGCGCGTGACCCAGGAGAACGTGGACCTGAACCGCAACTTTGTCGATTTCTCCCAACCGCTGCCGGGCAACCCGGCCTATGACCAGTTGCACGAGGTGATCGTGCCGGCCCAGTGGCCGCCGACGGCCGCGGTGCAGCAGGCGATGCAGGACTTCATCGATGCGCACGGCCTCAAGGCCTGGCAGGCGGCGGTGGCCCAGGGCCAGTACCGCCATCCGCAAGGCGTGTTCTTTGGCGGCCAGGCGCCGACCTGGAGCAACCAGACCCTGCGCCAGGTGTTGCGCCAGCACGGCCAGGCCGCGCGCCAGATCGCCTGGATCGATGTGCACACCGGGCTGGGCCCCAATGGCTATGGCGAGCGCATCTTCACCGGCCCGCCCGGTGATGCGGCCATGCTGGCGCGGGCGCGCCGCTGGTGGGATGGGGCAGGCGCGACGCCGGTCACGTCGCTGGACGATGGCAGCTCCTCATCGCCGCCTTTGACCGGCCTGCTCTGGAACAGCGTGGCACAAGAATGCCCGCAGGCCACATTTACCGGCATGGCATTGGAGTACGGCGTGCTGCCGGTGCACGCTACCTTGGATGCGCTGCGCGCTGACCACTGGCTGCACCAGCACCCCGAGGCACCGGCCGCCCAGCAGGCTGCCATCCACCAGCAGATGCGCGAAGCCTTCTATGACGAGAGCGTGGCCTGGAAAGCGCAGATCATCAGCCAGGCGCGCCAGGCGCTGTTCCAGACCGTCGATGGACTCAGCAGCGAAGCGCGCTGATCTCTAAGTGTGCTGAGCCCGCAGCGCGACCTGCTGGCAGCCCCAGTGGTGCAGGCATTCGCGCAGCAGAATCAACAGCGCAGCCTGCGCCGGCGTCAGCTGCAGGCCACCGTGGCTGCCGCCCATCATGTGCTGGGCATAGCGGTTGAAGAGCTGCTCGACAGCGTCGGTGGTCTGCAGCGGGGCTTGCGGATCCGGCAGCTGCGCGGCGAGGGCCGCCATGTCCGGCGCGCTGCACAGCAAAGCCAGCTGGGGGCCGGGCGCTGGCCAACTGCGGGTCAGCGGCATGATCTGGTCTTCCACCAACTCGATCACCTGTTCCACCTGGCCAGCGCCGGCGGACGCGCGGCTCAGGTACTGTGTTGCCAATTGGCCATAGCCCAACGGCAGATCGTGTCGGATAGGCGACGCCTGTTGCGCGGTCAAACGCCACACCTGGCAAGCACCGGGATCGGCCTGCAACACCACCCAGTCCTGGTTCGGGTAGCGGGCCTGCAAAGCAGGCAGATCCAGCCAGGCTGCGGGCTGCAAGCGATCGGAAGAGGGGACAGGCGGGGATGTGGGCATGGGCAGGGAGCAATGCTAGCGCGTCTGCTGCGCAGGTGCTGGCGGCATCCCTATAGATATGTTGTTAGTAGGTGTGTCAGACAACGGCTATTGACCTTGCGGACCGGCGCCACACAATAACCGCTATGAATATCCTGCATTCCAAGCTCGAAGAAAAGCTGGCGGGTTTGCCAGTGTCGGTTGCCATCTCCCTGCCGCAGGGCGGATGGATCGGTCCGCCGGACCAGGCGCAGGTACGCATTCGCTGCCACAACGCGGCGGCACTGGCCTCGCTGGCGGCTGGCGATGTCGGGGTGGTGGGTGCGGCCATCGTCGAGGGCCACGTGGATATCGAAGGCACGATGCGCGATGCGATGGCCGCTGCGGTGGCGCTGATGCCCTCGGACCCGGTGGCGGCGCGTTCCACCTGGTGGAGCCGGCTGTTGGCGCGCTCGCGTTCGGCGGCGTTCCATACCTTGACCAAGGATTCCGAGCAGATCCAGTTCCACTACGACGTCTCGGACGATTTCTATGGGCTGTGGCTGGACCCGCGCCGCGTCTACTCTTGCGCCTACTACGCCGAGCCCGACTACAGCCTGGCCCAGGCGCAGGAGGCCAAGCTGGACCTGATCTGCCGCAAGCTGCGGCTGCAGCCCGGCGAGCGCTTTCTGGATGTGGGAGCGGGCTGGGGCGGCCTGCTGCTGTGGGCTGCCGAGCACTATGGCATCGAGGGCACCGGCATCACCTTGTCCAAAAACCAGCATGCCTATGTCAACCAGCTGATCGAACAAAAAGGCCTGCAGGGCCGGGTCAAGATGCTGCTGACCGACTACCGCCAGCTGCGCGTGGACCAGCCTTTTGACAAGCTCGCCTCGGTTGGCATGTTCGAGCATGTGGGCCGCGCCCATATGCACGAGTACTTCACGGTGCTCAAGCGCCTGGTCAAACCCGGTGGCCTGCTGATGAACCACGGCATCACCGCTGGCGGCACCGACAACGAGCAGCTGGGCGCCGGCATGGGTGATTTCATCGAGAAATACATCTTCCCCGGCGGCGAGCTGATCCATGTCAGCGCCGTGCTCGAAGAGATGGCCCACGCGGGCTGGGAGATGGTGGACACCGACAACCTGCGCCCGCATTACGCCAAGACCTTGTGGGCCTGGTCCGATGCCCTGGAGGCGCAGCTGGACGAGGCGCTGGCGATCCTCGCGCAAAAGGGCGACTCCGCGCAGGCCGCCAAGACCCTGCGCGCCTACCGCCTCTACCTGGCCGGCTGCGCCACGGGGTTTGAGCATGGCTGGGTGGCGCTGCACCAGATGCTGGCTGTCATGCCCGATGGGTCGATGACGACAGGCACCATGCCTGGTGCACAATCACAATACCCGTTCACCCGGGACTATATGTATCGATAAGGAGAGCGCCGTGCTATTCAAATTCAAATCACAGGCCACTGCAGACATGATCATGCTGGAGCCTGATGCCCGCAAGGTGCTGCAGATCATCGGCAAGGACGCCTCGCCACGCGGCATCATCACCACGGACCAGATTCCCCAAGCGATTGCCGCATTGCAGGCCGCTGTGGCTGCCGAAGACGAACGCGCCCAGGCAGCCAAGACGCAGGACCTGGACCAGGACCCCGAAGACGCCGACGGCCAGGATGTGAAGGCCAGTGTCGGCCTCAAGCAGCGGGCGGTGCCCTTCATCGAGATGCTGCGCCGCAGTGCGGCCGAGCAGGCCGATGTGGTCTGGGGCGGCTGACCGCCCAGCAAGCGTCTGATCCAACGAAAAAAAGACTGCCGAGGCAGTCTTTTTGCGTTGAACAGGTTCTGAGGTGTCGCGCGATCAGTCGGCGAAGGTGCCGGCCGCCTTGATGATCGGCGTCCACTTGGCGATCTCGGCCTGCACAAAGGCCTTGTGGCCTTCGGGCGTGATGCGCTGGTCGTTGGCCACGACGGCGCTCAGGTTCTCCGACTTCTTGATGAACTCGGGGTCCTTCAAGGCCACCTTCAGCGCGTCGTTGACCTTCTTCAGGATGTCGGGTGGCGTGCCCTTGGGGGCGTACAGGCCGTGCCAGATCGTCACTTCAAAGCCCTTGAGGCCTTCTTCCTGCAGGGTCGGCAGGTCCTTCAGCGATGGCGTGGTCAGGCGCTTGCTGGTGGTCACGGCATAGGCCTTGACCTTCTTGCCTTCGATCTGGCCGGTGGTGTTCGTGGTCTGGTCGCACAGCACATCGACCTGGTTGCCCATCAGGTCGGCAATCGCCGGTGCGGCGCCCTTGTACGGCACGGCGGTCAGCGGGATCTTCAGGGTGCTTTGCAGCAGCAGGCCGCACAGGTGCGAGGCGGAACCAATACCGGCATTGGCCAGGTTGACCTTGTCCTTTTCCTTGTTCAGGTAGGCAGCCAGTTCCTTGTAGTTGTTCGGTGCCAAGGTGGGCTTGCCGATCAGGGTCATCGGCACGTCGTTGATGATGCCCAGGTACTCGAAGTCCTTGGTCACATCGAAGGACAGCTTGCGGTACAGGATAGGGGCGGTGGCCACACCGATGTGGTTGAGCAGCAAGGTGTAGCCGTCGGGCTTGGCACGTGCGGCCTTGGCCATGCCGATGGTGCTGCCCGCGCCGTCGGCGTTGTCGATGACCACGGTCACGCCATTGAGGGGCTTGCGTAGTGCTTCGCCCAGATCGCGTGCGACGCGGTCGGTGGGGCCGCCTGCCGTGAAGGGCACGACGATGGTGATGGGCTTGTTGGGGTAGGAGGCGTCGGCATAGGCGCCGGTCGCGGTGGCGGCCGCCAGGGCCAGCGCAGTCCATTGCATCATCTTGTTCATAACGGCTTGTCTCTCTTGAAGGGAAAAAGAGTGCCATCCTACCGAGATCAGGCAGGGGTTTTTTCTAAGGTAAACCCTTGTTTTTCCTGAGTGTTTATCGTTGTTGGCCAGGCTCTTTTCCCGGAACTTAAAGCCAAATGGCCGCCGGGGTCAACGATGGTTTGCGATAGATGCTATCAATATTGATAGTTGAAATGTCGTTAGCCGTCGGCGAAATGTCGTGCAGCCAGAGGCAGTGATGGACATTTATTTGCGCTGGCGCAAGCGGCAGGCGCCTTTGGGCGCCACGCCAGACCGCTGCAATATCCGTAGCTTTTCTATGGCTTACGCGAAGCTTACGCGGTCAGGGAGCCGCTGGCGATGGCCGCTGCCGCTGCCCGGGTCTCCACGCCCAGCTTCTCAAACACATGCTCCAGGTGCTTGTTCACCGTGCGCGGGCTCATGCCCAGGATCTGTGCAATGTCCCGGTTGGTCTTGCCCTTGGCCAGCCAGCCCAGCACCTCGGTCTCGCGCGGGGTCAGCGACGCATCCTGCAGGCGCTGGGTGCTGGCACGCAGGTTGTCGGTGCCCACGCGCAGCACCAGCATGCGCTCGCCAATGCCCACCTCGCCCACCGGCTGGGCCAGCAGGCTGCTGCCGCCCAGCGGGTGCTGGGCCGTCGTATCCCAGGCCGATTGCAGCCAGGCCGTTGCCGCCGCTGTGCTGGCGCCAAAGGCCTGCTCCAGCCACAGTGCCGCCTGCGGCGAGCGCCAGGCGATGCGGCCCTGGCGGTCCAGCACCACCACCCCCATGCCCGCCACATCCACCGCCGCCTGGGCCATGCGGCCCACATGGGCGTTGTGCATATGGCGGGCCAGCCGCGCCAGCACCTCGGGCAGCTTCAGCGGTTTGACGACATAGTCCACGCCGCCGCAGGCAAAGCCTTCGACGATATGGTCGGTCTCGGACAGCCCGGTCATGAAGATCACCGGCACATGGGCCCAGGCGGGGTCGGCCTTGATCCTGCGGCACAGCGAGAAGCCGGTCTCGCCGGGCATCACGCAGTCCAGCAGCACTGCATCGGGCGTCGCGATCTCCAGGCGTTCCAGCGCCTCGGCCGCATTGCGGGCCACCAGCACCGTGTAGTCCTGCTGGCTCAGTGCTTCGCAGAGGAAGCCGAGGGTCTCGATGGCATCGTCGACCACCAGGACGACGCCGGCATGGGATGTGTGATGAGGCATGGCTAGGTATCGGGCGAGGACGCCGCGAGGCTTTCCAGGATGAACGGGAAATCGAAACGCTGGGCAGCGGCATCGAGCGCCTGCAGCGCATCGCGGCTATCGGGATGGCTGGCCTGGGCCGCCGCCAGCAGCTTGCGCAGGCCGGCGCCATCGCCAAAGCGTGCCAGCCGCGTGATGTCCGATTGCAGCTCGGCTGGCAGCGGGCCAGGCTGCGGGGCGGAGGGCAGTGCCGCCGGGGGAGGGGATACGGCCTTGTCCTCCAGCCACTCCAGCTTCAGCAGCCAGGCCAGGCTGTCCATCAGCTCGGACTCCAGCACCGGCTTGCCGACAAAGGCCTGGCAGCCGGCGCGCTCGAGCTGCTCGGGCTGGTTCTCGAACAGGTCGGCCGAGACGATGATGATCGGCAGATGGGCGGCGCTGTACTGCTGGCGCACCAGCGCAGCGGTCTGCCAGCCGCTCAGGTCATCCATGCTCAGGTCCAGCAGGATGGCATCGGGGGGCGCATCGCGGATGATCTCCAGACACTCGTGGCCGCTGGCCGCTTCGAGCACGGTAAAGCCCAGCGGAATCAGCACCCCGGCGATCAGCTGGCGGTGGATGGGCTGGTCATCGACGACCAGCAGCGTTCTGCGCGGGCCCTGGTAGCCGCCGATGAAGGGGCGGGCCTGGGGTTGGCCGGCCAGCGCGCGGGGTGGGGTGTGGACCTCGCTCAGGTACAGGCGCACCGAGAAGGTGCTGCCCTGGCCAGGCGTGCTCTGCAGGCTCAGCTCGCCGCCCATCAGCAAGGTCAGCATGCGGGTGATGGTCAGGCCCAGACCGGTGCCGGTGCTCGCGGCCCGGCGCCCGGCACTGCCCCGTTCAAACGGCATGAAGATGCGCTCATGGTCCTGCGGCGCAATGCCGATGCCGGTGTCGCAAATATCAAAGCGCACCACATCGCTGTGGCAGTTGACCTGCAGGCGCACGCTGCCGCTGTCGGTAAAGCGGATCGCATTGCCCAGCAGGTTGATCAGAATCTGGCGCAGGCGCTTGGCATCGGCGCGCACCCACGGTGGCATGCGGCCCTGGGTCTGCAGCGCAAACTGCAGGCCCTTGGCTTCGGCCTGGGGCCGCACCATGCGGTTGACCGCTTCAAGAAACTCGGGAAACTGCAGCGGCGCCGGGTCCAGCCGCAGGCGTCCGGCCTCGATGCGCGCCAGATCCAGCAGCTCGTCGATCAGCGAGTGCATGTGCTCGCCACTGTGCAGCATGGTGGTGATGCTTTCATGCGCGGGGCCGGGCAGGTCACTGCGCCGCAGCAGCAGCTGGGCATAGCCGAGGATGCTGGTCAGCGGCGTGCGCAGCTCATGGGCCATGCCGGCCACATAGCGCGATTTGGCCTGGTTGGCCGCCTCGGCATGCTCCTTGGCGGCCTGCAACTGCGCATCGGTGCGCTGGTGGGCCTCGATCTCCTGCAGCAGCATCTGCGTCTGGCGCTCCGACTCCTCGCGCGCCATGCGCCGGCTGTCCTTGGCCAGCACCAGCCACCAGGCATAGAGCGCACACAGCAGCGCCAGCAGCGAGAACGCCCGCACAAAGGCCCAGCGCAAATCGGTCTGCCCCGGCGCCAGGCTTTGCTGCATGTAGACGATGAACAAGGCCAGCGCCATCGGGCTGGTCAGCAGCAGCACCGTGCCTGCATAGGACGCCAGCCGAAAGTTGATGCTGCGCTGGATACGCTGGGGCAGCAGGCTTTCGTAGAGGCTGCGCCACTGCACCTGGGCCCGCGCGGTGCTGGGTTTGCAGCGGTCATGGCAGCGCGAATCGAGCGAGCAGCACAGCGAGCAGATGGGCGCGCCATAGGCGGGACAGGCGGCCATGTCGGCGCGCTCGAACTGGTTCTGGCACACGGCGCATTGCAGCTCGGGCGCTTCGAACAGCGCGGGCGGGCGGGCGATATACCAGCGCCCGCGGGTGAACCAGGCCAGCAGCGGCGAGACCAGCAGCGCAATCACCAGCGCAATATAGGGCGCAAAGGCGCTGGCCAGTTCACCCAGCAGCCCGCTGTAGGCAATGCCGGCGGCCAGCGCGGCAATGCCCATCGCGCCCAGCCCGACGGGGTTGAGGTCATGCAGGTAGGCGCGCCGGAACTCGGTGCCCGGCGGGCTCAGGCCCAGCGGCTTGTTGATGACCAGATCGGCCACCAGCGCGCCGACCCAGGCGACGGCGATATTGCTGTAGATGCCCAGCACCTTCTCCAGCGCGCTGAACACGCCCAGGGTCATGATCAGCATCGCGATCATCACGTTGAACACCAGCCACACGACGCGGCCAGGGTGGCTGCGGGTGATGCGCGAGAACACATTGGACCAGGCCAGCGAGCCGGCATAGGCATTGGTCACATTGATCTTGATCTGCGCCATGATGACGAAGATGAGGGTGACCCAGAGGGCGATGCCCGGGTCCTGGACCATCTTGCCAAACGCGCTGAGGTAGAGGTGGGTGGGGTCCGAGGCCTCGGCCACCGTGGAGCCAAACTGCAGCGCCACATAGGCCAGGTAGGCGCCGCCCAGCATGCGCGCGGCGCCCATCAGGATCCAGCCCGGCCCGCCCATCAGCACGCAAAACCACCAGCGGCCCCGGTTGGCGGCCGTCTTGCGCGGCATGAAGCGCAGGTAATCGACCTGCTCACCCACCTGCACGATCAGCGCGAAGATCACGGTACTGGCCGAGCCGAAATACAGCCAGTTGAAATCGGCGCTGCCCGAGGTCAGGCCCGACAGGCCCGGCAGCTCATGCACCAGCTGCGGCTGGGTGAAGGCCAGCCACAGATAGGGCGTCAGCAGCATCAGCGCCCACAGCGGCTGGGTCCAGGCCTGCAGCTTGGAGATGAAGGTCACGCCATACAGCACCATTGGTATCACCACCAGCGCGCACAGCACATAGCAGACCACCAGCGGCCAGCCCAGCGCCATCTGCACGGCCAGCGCCATGATGGCCGCCTCCAGCGCAAAGAAGATAAAGGTGAAGGTGGCATAGACCAGCGAGGTGATGGTCGAGCCCAGGTAGCCAAAGCCGGCGCCCCGGGTGAGCAGGTCCATGTCCAGCCCATAGCGCGCCGCGCAGACCGAGATGGGCCAGGCGGTCAGAAAGATCACGATGCCCATCACCGCAATGGCCCAGGCCGCGTTGCTGAAGCCATAGGCCAGGGTGATGGTCGCGCCGATGGCCTCCAGCGCCAGAAAGGACAGCCCGCCCATCGCCGTGTTCAGCAGCTGCCATTCGCTCCAGCGCCGCGCCTTCTGCGGCGTAAAGCGCAGCGCGTAGTCCTCCATGGTCTCGTCGGCCACCCAGGCGTTGTATTCGCGGCGGATCGGGAAGATCTTTTGGGAGGGCTTGGTCATCACAGGCAGCGTGCAGGCACCAGGGGCAGGGGACCCCCAGACCAAGCAATATTCAGGCCACACGAAGGAGGGCGCGGCCGGCGAGGCGCGGCCGGCGAGGCGGCGCCTGCCGAATGCAGCGCCCGCCCCTGGCGCGCAGCCGAGCACGGGGCGTCTACGCAGCGGCTACGTCAAATGACGTATGGGTGTTTCGGGGCCGCACTTTTAGAGTGATCAACAGGTTTCAACCCGTTACCGGTTCAACGCCTGAACCACTTGAGGAGAAAAGCATGTCTCAGGAATTCCAACAGTCGCTCCGCCGCCGCCGTCTCTTGCAAGGCCTGGGGGCCATCAGCATCGCGGGTCTGCCCATGCTGTCCCGCGCCCAAACGCCGCCTACTGCGCAGGTCAATACCAGCAAGCTCGCGGTGACCGACACCGAAGTGGTGGTGGGGCAGCTGCACTCGTCGACCGGCACGATGGCGATCTCCGAGACCGGCTCCATCCAGGCCGAGCAGCTGGCCATCGACCAGATCAACGCGATGGGCGGTGTGCTGGGCCGCAAGATCCGCGTGATCAAGGAGGACGGCGCCTCCGACTGGCCCACCTTTGCCGAAAAGGCCAAGAAACTGCTCATCAGCGACCATGTGGCGACCGTGTTCGGCTGCTGGACCTCGGCCTCGCGCAAGGCCGTGCTGCCCGTCTTCGAAAAGGAAAACGGTCTGCTCTACTACCCCACCTTCTACGAAGGCCTGGAGCAGAGCAAGAACGTCATCTATACCGGCCAGGAAGCGACCCAGCAGATTCTGTACAGCCTCGACTGGGCCAAGAAGGAAAAGAACGCCTCCAAGGTCTTCCTGGTGGGCTCGGACTACATCTGGCCGCGCACCTCGATGAAGATTGCGCGCAAGCACATCGAGACCTTCCAGAAGGGCAAGGTCGTCGGCGAGGAGTACTACCCGCTGAGCAATACTAACTTCAACTCGCTGATCAACAAGATCAAGGTGGCCAAACCCGATCTGATCTTTGCCGCCGTCGTGGGTGGCTCCAACGTGGCCTTCTACAAGCAGCTCAAGGCGGCGGGCATCACCGGTGACAAGCAGTTCCTGGTGACCCTGTCGGTGACCGAGGACGAAATGCTCGGCATTGGCGGCGAGAACTTTGCCGGCTTCTATTCAAGCATGAAGTACTTCCAGACGCTGGACAACCCCAACAACAAGAAGTTTGTCGAGGCCTTCAAGGCCAAGTACGGCCCCAAGTCGGTCATCGGCGATGTGACCCAGGCCGGCTACCTGGGCCCCTGGCTGTGGAAGGCCGCTGTCGAGAAGGCCGGCAGCTTCGATGTGGACAAGGTCGTGGCCGCATCGCCGGGCATCGAGCTGAACACCGCTCCCGAAGGCTACGTGAAGATCGACGCCAACCACCACCTCTGGAGCAAGTCGCGCATCGCGCAGGGCCTGCCGGACGGGACCTTCAAGGTGGTGTCCGAGTCGCCCGAGCTAATCAAGCCTGATCCCTTCCCCAAGGGCTACCAATAAACGTGGCCAACACAGCCCTTGATACGTCGTTGCTCGGCCTTGTCGTACTTTTTGTACTGCCTGCGGCCTCGCGCCTCGTCTCAACCGCAAACCTTCGGTTTGCTGGGCTGTGTTTGCCACTTACAAGCAAGGAGCGGGCCCCGAGGCATTGCCCTTGAGGCCCGCGATGCCGCCGACCACCACCCGACAAGAGAGCGCCATGACTTTTTCTGAAATGATGAATATCGGGCTGATGCAGGGCTTCGCAGGCCTCAGCCTGTTTGCAGTATTGCTGCTGATGGGCCTGGGCCTGGCGATTATTTTTGGCCAGATGGGTGTCATCAATATGGCGCATGGCGAGTTCATGACCATCGGCGCCTACACCGTGTTCATGGCCTCCACCCTGGTGGAAGCCCATGCGCCGGCATGGATGCCGTACTACTTTCCGCTGTCGATCGTGGCGGCCTTTGTGTTCGCGTTTGTGCTGGGCTGGCTGGCCGAGTGGGCATTGATCCGCCACCTGTACAAGCGCCCGCTCGATACCTTGCTGGCCACCTGGGGCCTGAGTCTGGGACTGCAGCAGGTGTTCCGCTCGGTGATCGGCCCCAAAGAGGTGAGCCCTACTTTGCCTGACTGGCTGATGGGCTCCTGGTCGCCCAGCGAGGGGCTGGACATTCCGATCAATGGCCTGTTTGTGCTGGCGCTGGCGCTGCTGGTGACCGCCGGCGTGCTGATTGCGCTGTACCGCAGCCGTTGGGGCCTGCGGGTGCGGGCCACGGTCAGCAACCGGGTGATGGCCAACGCCATCGGCATCAACACCAAGAAGACCGACCGCCTGACCTTTGCGATTGGCTGCGGGGTGGCGGGCATTGCCGGCGCCGCCTTCACCACCATCGGCTCGACGGGGCCTACCTCCGGTTCGCTCTACATCGTGGATTCGTTCCTGGTCGTCACCTTTGGCGGCGCCGCCAGCCTGCTGGGCACCGTGGCATCGGCCTTTGGCATTGCCCAGGTGCAGTCCATCACGGAGTTCTTCCTCAGTGGCTCCATGGCCAAGGTGCTGACCTTGTCCTTCATCGTCGTGGTCTTGATGCTGCGGCCCCAAGGTCTGTTTGCCAGCAAGGTGCGCCGCTAAAGCCGGTGGAAAGGATGACAACCATGAAAGATATGCGTGTGTGGCTGGAGCGCACCGGCCTGGGACATGTGGCGCTGCTGGCCGTGGTGCTGCTGGTGGTGTTCCCGCTGGCGCTCGATTCCTTCCGCCTGAACCTGGTGGGCAAGTACCTCTGCTACGCCTTTGTGGCCGTGGGCCTGGTCATGCTCTGGGGCTGGGGCGGCGTGCTGAGCCTGGGGCAGGGCGTGTTCTTTGGCCTGGGCGGTTATGCGATGGCGATGTTCCTCAAGCTGGAGGCCTCCGACAAGGCCAGCACCAGCATCCAGTCCACACCGGGCATCCCCGACTTCATGGACTGGAACCAGCTCACCGCACTGCCGCTGTGGTGGACGCCGTTTGAGCACCTGCCCTTTGCGCTGTTTGCCGTGGTGGCTGCGCCCGCGCTGCTGGCCTTCATCATCGGTTTTGCCATGTTCCGCCGCCGGGTGGGCGATGTCTACTTTGCGATCATCACCCAGGCCGTGGCGCTGATTCTCACCGTGCTGATCATCGGCCAGCAGGGCTACACCGGCGGCGTCAACGGCATGACCGACCTGCGCACCCTGCTGGGCTGGGACATCCGCACCGACAGCGCCAAGTACATCCTCTACTACGTCTGCTGCGGCCTGCTGCTGCTGTCGGTGGTGGCCTGCCTGTGGATCCAGAAAAGCAAGCTCGGCACCCTGCTGCTGGCGATGCGCGACAAGGAAGACCGGGTGCGCTTCTCCGGCTACGACGTGTCGATGTTCAAGGTCTTCGTGTTCTGCCTGGCCGCTGCAATCTCGGGCATTGGCGGCGCGATGTTTGCACTGCAGGTGGGCTTTATGTCCCCGTCCATCGTCGGCATTGTTCCGTCGATCGAGATGGTGATCTTTGCCGCGGTCGGTGGCCGCATGAGTCTGGTCGGTGCCGTCTACGGCGCGCTGCTGGTCAACTTTGGCAAGACCTATTTCTCCGAGACCTTCCCCGATCTGTGGATGTTCTGCATGGCCGGCC
This sequence comes from Comamonas sp. B21-038, assembly GCF_022387135.1. Lineage (GTDB taxonomy): Bacteria > Pseudomonadota > Gammaproteobacteria > Burkholderiales > Burkholderiaceae_C > Comamonas > Comamonas sediminis. Next base: position 3,926,016 of record NZ_CP092462.1, on the reverse strand, counting down.
TCTTCATCGTGGTGACCATGTTCTTCCCCAACGGCCTGGCGGGCCTGTATGCGAGCAAGCTCAAGCCCATGCTGGCGCGGCGCGCTGCCAAGCCCGCCAGCCCGACCGGCCCAGTGGCCACCAGCACGGCTACCAAGCCCGTTACCACCACCGCCACCAGCAAGGCGCAGGAGCCGGTCAGCGGCAAGCCTGCGGCCGAAGGCGTCTGAACCAGGAGTGCGCAATGAGCAATACCGACTTTGCACTGGCGGTGGAGGGTTTGACAGTCTCCTTTGACGGCTTCAAGGCCATCGAGGACCTGACCCTCTATGTCGACAAGAACGAGCTGCGCGTGATCATCGGCCCCAACGGCGCCGGCAAGACCACCTTGCTGGACCTGATCTGCGGCAAGACCAAGGCCAGTAGCGGCAGCATCAAGTTCCAGAACCAGGAGCTGACGGGCATGGACGAGTACCTGCGCGTGCGCAAGGGCATCGGCCGCAAGTTCCAGACCCCGTCGATCTACGAGAACCTGTCGGTCTTCAAGAACCTGGAGGTCTCCTACCCAGAGGGGCGCTCGGTGTTTGGCGCGCTGCGCTTCAAGTGCACCGAGGCCGTGCAGCAGCGCGTGCAGGCGGTGGCGCAGGAGATCGGCCTGGACCATGTGCTGGAGATGGAATCGGGCCTGCTGTCGCACGGGCAAAAGCAGTGGCTGGAGATTGGCATGCTGCTGATGCAGGACCCGGAACTGCTGATGCTTGACGAGCCGATTGCCGGCATGAGCGCGCGCGAGCGCGAGCTGACAGCCGATCTGCTCAAGCGCATCTGCGTGGGCCGCTCGGTGATCGTGATCGAGCACGACATGGAGTTTGTGGCCCGCATTGCGCACAAGGTCACCGTCATGCACCAGGGCAAGATTCTGGCTGAAGGCTCGATGGAGGCCGTGCAGTCCGATCCCAAAGTCATCGATGTCTACCTGGGCCACTGAGGAGCCGCACATGCTGAAAGTCAACGATATCCACGTGGCCTACGGACAGAGCGAGGCGCTGCACGGCATCTCGTTCGAAGGCCGGCCCAATGAAACCCTGGCCATCATGGGCCGCAACGGCATGGGCAAGACCACGTTGTTCAAGGCGCTGATGGGCGTGCTGCCGCTCAAGAGCGGCGCGGTGCAGGTTGCCGGGCAGGATGTGTCGCGCGACGAGAGCTATCTGCGCGTGGCCAAGGGCATTGCCTATGTGCCCCAGGGCCGCATGATCTTCCCGACCCTGAGCGTCGAGGAGAACATCGAGACCGGTCTGGAGAATGCCCGCGACCGCAAGATTCCCGACGAGATCTATGCGCTGTTCCCGGTGCTGTGGGATATGCGCCGCCGCAAGGGCGGCAACCTCTCGGGCGGGCAGCAGCAGCAGCTGGCCATTGCCCGCGCGCTGGTCACCAACCCCAAGGTGCTGCTGCTCGATGAGCCCACCGAGGGCATCCAGCCGTCCATCATCAAGGACATCGCCAAGGCGCTCAACGAGATCCGCAAGATGCGCGAAATCACCATCGTAGTCTCCGAGCAGGTGCTGCATTTTGCGATGGATGTGGCCGACCGGCTCTTTGTCATCGAGGGCGGCCGCATCGTGCACGAGACCGACCGCGCCAACACCAACGAGGCCCACATCAAGTCCTATCTGTCGGTTTAGGTCCTTGCGCGCCGGGCGGCTTGCGCTGCCGGCCCGCATTTTTCTGTTTCATTGACTGCATCACAGGAGCTGTACATGCCCGAAACCCTGATCAAGGTTGATCTGTCCCAACCGGCCCCCTCCAACGAGAAGGTGCACAACCGCTGGCACCCCGATATTCCGATGGCCTGCTGGGTGAACCCCGGCGATGACTTTGTGCTGGAGACCTACGACTGGACGGGGGGCTTCATCCAGAACAACGACAGCGCCGACGATGTGCGCGATGTGGACCTGACCACGGTGCACTACCTGTCGGGCCCGGTGGGCGTCAAAGGCGCCGAGCCGGGCGACCTGCTGGTTGTGGACCTGCTCGACATCGGCGCCAAGGACGAGAGCCAGTGGGGCTTCAACGGCTTTTTCTCGCAGAAGAACGGCGGCGGGTTCCTGACCGACCACTTTCCGTCCGCGCAAAAATCGATCTGGGATTTCCAGGGCATGTTCACCACATCGCGCCACATCCCCGGCGTGCGCTATGCCGGCCTGATCCACCCGGGCCTGATCGGCACCTTGCCCGATCCCAAGATGCTCGAGACCTGGAATGCGCGCGAGCAGGCACTGATCGACACCAACCCCGACGGCAACCTGGCCAACCCGCCGTTCATGGCCACGGCGCACATGGGCCAGCTCAAGGGCGAGGCACGCGACAAGGCCGCTGCCAGCGGCGCGCGCACCGTGCCCCCGCGCGAGCATGGCGGCAACTGCGACATCAAGGACCTCTCGCGCGGCTCCAAGATCTTCTTCCCGGTCTATGTCGATGGCGCGGGCCTGTCGGTGGGCGATCTGCACTTCAGCCAGGGCGATGGCGAAATCACCTTCTGCGGCGCGATCGAGATGGCCGGCTGGGTACACATGAAGGTGTCCATCATCAAGGGCGGCATGGCCAAGTACGGCATCAAGAATCCCATCTTCAAGCCCAGCCCCATCGTGCCGACCTACAACGACTATGTGATCTTTGAAGGCATCAGCGTTGACGAATCGGGCAAGCAGTACTACCTGGATGTGAACGTGGCCTACAAGCAGGCCTGCCTCAACGCCATCGAGTACCTGAAGAAGTTTGGCTACTCCGGCGCCCAGGCCTATTCCATCCTCGGCACCGCCCCGGTGCAGGGCCATATCAGCGGCGTGGTGGACGTGCCCAATGCCTGCGCCACCCTGTGGCTGCCCACGCAGATCTTTGACTTCGACATCAACCCGAGCGCGGCAGGGCCGGTCAAGTACCTGGACGGCAGCATCGATATGCCGATCTCGTACGACAAGTAAGACGAGCAAGACGCGCGTATGCGGGCCGCTGTGCCGGCCCGCTTTTATTCTTTTGTGCAGGAGACTTTGATGCCCACCTATGACTACGCCTGCCAGCACTGCGGCGCGTTCGACGCGCTGCGCCGCCTGTCCGACCGCAACCTGGCCTGCGCCTGCCCCCGCTGCGGCGCGGCCTCCGAGCGCGTCATCACCCAGGCCCCGCGCCTGGCCTGCACCTCCCCCCAGCAGCGCCGCGCCGCCGAGGTCAACGAACGCGCCCGCCATGCGCCGCGCATGTCGCGGGATAACGATCCTGCGGCGGGCAGCTATGGGCGGCTGCGGCATCCCAGTGGCTGTGGGTGTTGCAGCGGGGGCGCCAAGACCAGCAGCGCTGCGGCGGCGGCGCAGCCGGCGCTGAAAAGCCAGGTGGGGAATCGGCCTTGGATGATTAGCCATTGAGCACTTTTACCGGCTAATCGCCAACGTGGGCGATAGACGCGGAGCGGTGTATCAGCGAATCGAGTTTTTTGTAACCCATCTTTTCCGGAGGCAGAACTGAGCTACTGAGGCGCCCAATGCCACTTAGCAATACACTTACAGCTGCAAACCAATTTGTAATTTTATTCCGGTAGCTTATCGGTATAAACATATTGAATCTAGCGCAATATGGTTGCTATCGCAGGGCGCTGGGGCGACATGCTTTGCGTGGTAAACAAGATGGCTTATTGTTAATGTGGATTTATCAAGTTGGATAAGAAAATATCATATTAGTTTGATTAATTGATGTGGCACCTAAATTTGCATTAAGTTGCAGTTTTTTTTAATCCATTTGTGCGTTGAAATAAATCGAAATTCAAGAAATGTTTGTTTGCGTTTACTTCGATGGATGCAGTGGGAGAGCGCCCTCCCGCTTGCAACTTAAGTCCATTGCTGTCTCGTAGACATACATCAATCTGACACTTCTCCTAAGTAAATAGTGGTTAACGATTGCTAAAGACTGATGGCTTTTGGCAAAAATCGAACTGCTTCTTTACACCATACATGAGTGCGCCAACCGTATATCACACTCCGAAGCGAGTGGGAGTGGTTACGGTCTTGGCTGCCTCAAGAGGAGAAACTATGTCAGGGATATTTGATCGGGGCTCTCAAGGGGAAGTTAAAAAAACACCTGGATATCGTCAAAAAAGAGTTAGTCACTCAGCCATCTATGCTGCAGCACTAATGGTTGTCCAGGGCGCCTATGCTCAATCGGACGAATCAAGCCTTCCCAGTATCCCTGACTTTTTCGAAGAAAAAGCTGCGTCATTAGGTGGGTCTGTATCGCACTCTCCTAATGAGACGATAAGTACTTTTACCGGGAAATTAAGTTATACAGTCACCGACTTGGTAATTCCTGGAAATGGGGGATGGATCTTGCCATCCAACGTAGCTATAACAGTATCGATGATCCCTTCGCCACGACTTCGGCATGGACTGACTTTGAATACAGCCCTGTTGGGCTCGGGTGGACCATGCATATGGGGCGCGTGCTAAGAGGGTCCAATAAAGCTTTGTGTTCTTCTTCGTGGACAGTCGCTTCCGCCAACCCCGTATTCGAAAAATCGGATGGAAGCCGGCAAATTTTCTACGAGCAAGCATTTGATGGCCATTTGACTTGGATGACCAAAGATTTCTGGCGTGCCAAGTGTATTGAGGGCGTTTTTATTGTCCAATCTCCTGATGGTCACAGCTATCAAATGACCAAGAAAGGGAATTCCTTTGGGGCAGTAAGCAGCAAGCAAACGGCTTACTATCCTGAGAGAATCACCGATAGGAATGGCAACTGGTTCAACATCAGTTATCAATTTCTGGAAAACGGTGTCATGGCGATGACTAAGGTCGCAACAAGTGACGGACGGGGCTTGCATTTCAATTATGTCGATTCAAAGCTGTCCAAGGTCGTTGATGTGGGTAACTCGCGCGAGTGGGAATACACTCTTGCTCCAGGTGCAGGGTCTCGCAATTACTTGACGGCCGTAAAAAGACCCGATGGTCATTCCTGGAATTACAGCTATGAAGCTACTCCTGGCGTGGGGTCACTCAGCAAGGTGAGTTATCCGAGCGGTGGGACTATTGACTACCGCTACGGTCACGTTGACTTCTTGGCTGGAACACCGCGTAGTCGCCAAAGCACTGTAGTTACAGGGAAAATTGCCAAGGCTGGCTCAGAAGAGAGTCAGTCCGGGAATTGGAATTACGTTTATAGAGTCGCTGCTAACGAGCTGCCTGTGAATCGTGTTGGCACCTCAGTAACACATTCGTACAGCATGCCTCCGGATGACAGAAGCCAGGTCAATATTACCCAGGTTACAGATCCAGCTGGAAAAGTTGTTGAGCATTATCATGCAGGCTACCACTCTGTACGTCAGGCTCCAACATCTGTTGGCATCTATCTTGGACGTACCAGTGACCATGAAAACGTATTGCTGGCCTATCAGGATTTTGTGATCTCTAGCCAAATAGACGTAGTAGCCCAAAACTATACAAGCAACAGCTTTAATCCCGTGGCGCGTGTCCCTCGCATTGAGAGTAAAAGTCGGGTCGGGGAGCGCTTCACGCTAACGAAATCTGATTTCGATGAATATGGTAATGCACGTAAAGTGGTGGAGGTAGGGACGAATTTTGCAGACCGAACTTACACTAGAGAGAATACGCTCAGTTACCATGTTGATACGGATAAATGGCTAATAAATAGCATTGCAAGTGCTGTTATGGTCAGTGAGGGGGAGCGGCATGAAACCAAACGCCAGTTTGATGCGAATGGGAATGTGGTGTTGGAGAGTGTCGCTGGGGCTGTAAGCTCAGCAACATACCATTCAACAGGCGATGTCGCTACCAAGATTAATGCACTAGGGCAATTAGATAGCTTTTCTGATTATCATCGAGGTATTCCAAAAAAAGAAACATATGCTGATGGCTCCACTGTCAGTAGATCTGTCGATGACGCCGGTAATGTTATTTCTGAGACAGATGCCCGGGGGAATACTACCAAGTTTACCTACGATATGCTAAATCGTGTCACTTCGGTTGCAAAGCCAAGTGGGGCAGTGATATCCGTGGCTTGGACTCCAAATACCCGTGTGGTGGAAAGAGGTGGTATGACCGATGCCACCTCCTTTGATGGGCTTGGCCGTACCCTTCGTCGAGAGGCAAGTGCCCCAGGAGAGGTACCTGTCTGGGTCAACTACAGTCACAACGTGATGGGTGAACTCATCCATCAATCCTATCCCAACAGTATGATGGGGACGGGTTATGTCTACGATGGATTAAGCAGGGTTATCGCTACTCTCAATGGTAATCCGGTACGCACGACAAATGCCCAACATATCAACTACACCAGCTATGGCAACCTATATGTGGTGAACCAGGATTCCACGGGGCGTGCTTCGATCGACTATTACAGGGCTTACTCTGATCCTGATAAGCGTGAACGGGTCCGGCTCGCTGCAGGTGAATCGGTAAATGGAAGTTTGTTCGCGATTGCCGATGTACGCCAGACCAGGAATATTCTTGGGCAGCTAACGGCGGTGAGTATGGATGGAAAAACCCGCGGTTATGGCTATGACAGTCGCTATTTCCTGACTTCAAAAACTGATCCTGAAATAGGCACAACAACTTTTGAGAGGGATGCTATTGGGAACCTGATAAGCCAGAGGATCGGAACAGGCCCAGCAACCATATACGCTTACGACAGTCGCAATCGGCTGACAGATATCAGCTATCCCAGCTCGGAAGATGCGGCGGTGCCAAATGCCCCTGCAGTGAAGAATACCTATGATGCCAACGGCAATCTAGTTGTCTCACTAAGCGGCGATATTTCGCGCAGCTTCAGCTATGACGAAAACAACAAGATCACCAAAGAAAGCCTGAGCGTCGGTGCAAGCACCCAAACATTGGGTTATGCCTACGACAGCAATGAAGCGCTGGCGTCTATCACCTACCCATCAGGCAATCAGGTCAGCTACGAGCCTGATGCATTTGGGCGAGCACGTGCAGTACTGCCTTATATACATAGTGTGGACTACCACCCGAATGGAATGCCCAGCCAAATCAGCTATGCCAATGGCGTGGTCTCCACTATGGGCATCAATAGCCGGCAGTGGCCCTCAGATTTGACATATGGCCAAGGCTCCAGCCGATTTGTGAATAGCACCTATGTCTATGATCCCGTCGGGAACATGGTCAACATTAACGAACTGGCTGATGGCGTATACGCAAGGGCATTCGCATACGACAAGCTGGACCGCCTTATCACGGAGGCAACGACCAAAGTTAACCGCCAGTACTGGTACGACAGGACCGGAAATCTAACGTATTTGCGTACACCTACGGGTCTCAACACCTACACCTACGACACTGCAACAGGACTGCTCACAGGGGTAGCAGGTGGTTTCTCTCGAAGCTTTGAATATGACCGGGCGGGTAATGTGAGTGCCAACGGATACAACACATTTGGACACGACCGTGCTAACAACCTGCGCTGCACCGATTGTGGGACGGCACTGGAAAAGCTGCATGACTACGACGGCTCCAACATGCGGGCTCAGACCGTAGCCGCGCAGGGCACCACCCAGTATTTGCATGACTCACGAGGCTTGCTCATGCAGACCATGGAGTCGAGTCTGCGCAAAGAGCTTATCTATCTGGGGTGGCGCCAAGTGGCGGAACGCAGCATCGAGATGAACTAAACCACCAAGGATCTACGCCATGAATAACTCGCATACATCGCGGCCTATGTGCTCTCCCATCTGCACACACTTTGGATCTCTGGCCTTGTTGCTGTCGTTGAGCCTGTTTGCAGGTGCTGCCTATGCCCAGGCGGTGGTGGTTCCCGCTGGCAGCGGCATAACGATCGAGCTACCAGACAACAAGCCCTCTGCTCCTTTGCAAACCAGTGATCTGAAGGCGGCTCCTGAATCCATTCCCCTGCCGGTATGGGCAATACCGCATGGCATGGAGACAGCCAAGACCGCAGTCAATGCAGGGCAGATGAAATATGAGGCCCGCAAGCTCCAGGGCATCCCAAAACTGGTCGGTAGCACGGTAAGTACCCCTGAGACCTGCACCACCAGAGCCGTCACCCAAGAAGAGGCGCGGCAGCTGACAGACGAAAACCAAGTGCTTTGCACGCAAGAAAACTGAATGGAGCAGAACCATGGAACAGCACTTGAAGCAATCGTCCCCGATCGGTTTATTCCTCCGGTCGATCTCAGCCTTCTGGCAGAGAAGCACCACACGGCGCAAACCTAGTGTGTGGCTGAGAGCGATGTTAATCGTCGCCATCAGCAGCATGCTCTTAGCCACAGGTGGATTGGCCACCGCCAAGGAGACCGTCACCTACATCCATAGTGACATCAGCGGCAGCCCGCTTGCCGCAACCGATGCTGCCGGCAATGTGCTCTGGAAGGAATCATATTTCGCCTACGGCCAAAAGACGGAGTGGCAGCCAGAGAGCGAAGCGCAGACCCAGTGGTTTCACGGCAAAGAGCAAGATGCCGACACCACCATGCAGTATTTTGGAGCGCGCTACTACGATCCTGGGATTGGGCGGTTTCTTGGTATAGACCCGGTTGACTACCAGGACGGAAACCTGCACAGCTTCAACCGTTATGCGTATGGGAACAACAATCCCACTAAATATCTAGATCCGGATGGGCGCATTGCCTTTCTAATCCCCTTTGCGCTGACTGCAACGGCGCATGCTGCTAGAACAGTAGCTTTGAGGTTTGCCGTCACTGCTACTGTGAATGCCTCAAGGGTTGGCATCGTAGCTGGTGAGATTGCAGCAGGGGAGGCGTTAGGTGGCGCTGCTTTGGCGGGGGGAGCGGCTGCCGTCGGTGCTGCTGCCGCAAAGGGAACAACGACGCTCTATCGTGCTGTCGGGCCTGCTGAACTGGCTAACATCAATAAGACAGGTGCCTTCAACAACATCGCCGGAATTGAAGGTAAGTACTTCACGACTTCGGCTGCAGATGCTTCCGCTTATGCCAAACAAGCTGTCAGAGCGTTTGGTGATGCGCCTTACACGACAGTTCGGACCCAGGTTCCGAACAGCGTTTTCAAAGGCTTATCTCCAGCTACGGTTGATGGCGGCATTCCTGCTTGGGTTTTGCCGACAGACCGTTTAAAGGGTCTGACGCCAACCGTTGTGGATAACAGTGTTTTGCCACCCTTGGGGTTCTGATTTATGAAGCCTGACATCATCATCAGTGTGCGCTTCTTGCATACGTCCGAAGGTGGACGAGAGACTCCAGTCCAGGGGCAGTTCTACTCATGCCCATTGTTCGTTGACGGTGAAGGATTCGACTGTCGCTTACTTCTGGGTGGCCGTCGTCTTGAATTGGGTGAATGTTATGAAGTGCCCGTAAAGTTTTTGTACCGCGATAAGGCACTACCCAAGATGAAGCCCGGCACACCGGTGCATTTGTGGGAAGGGCGCAATATCGCAGATGCACAAGTAGTCCAAATCTTTGAAAGCTAAAAAACGAGGAGTGCCATCAGCGGCCCTTGTCAACCTGCGCGCAAGCTTAAGGCTTGCGAACGGCGACCTGGGCTGCTTGAGTTCTCCCACTCAATAAATGAACAGAGTGACTGCTAGGTGATCTGGCGCTTGGCCTTGGGGTCGAGCTGAATGATCTTCAGCGAGCGCCGCTCGGCGTTGCAGTAATGTGAGACCCGCTAGCTTGTTCCTCGTGCTGGGATTCCTCGTGATGTTCATCGTCAGCAAGTCACTATGGTGGAATTAACTAGTGAGAGACGTAGGCGGTCAATAACGGGATCGACAAATGAGCATTCAAAACGTATTGAAGGATGGACAACTGAACGAGAGAGCCTCTAGTGCGGCAATCCAGGCTGCTATTGCTGCCCTTGGTCGTTCATTGCCATCTGATTACTTGCAGTTCATCGGTGAACACGATGGAGGCGAAGGCTTCATTGGCGACAACTACTTGATTCTCTGGAAGTCAGAGGAACTGGCCACCTTCAATCGGCAATACGAAGTCGAAAAGTACGCACCTGGAATCGTGCTTTTTGGGTCTGATGGTGGTGGCGAAGGATATGGGTTTGATACGCGAGAGGCGACTATGCCAGTAGTTCGGATTCCGTTCATTGGTATGAATCTTCGATATGCCAAACGTGTCGCCGAAAACATCAATGATCTGCTTGTCCAGTTGGCAAAATGAAGAAGTCCTTTGATCCGCGTTACGTTATCTAAAATCCCCAGTTGACTGAAAATGGCAAAAGGGTTGTGCTCCAGGTTCGCAGTCAGGTTGCACACTCTGATACTTTGTCGTAGTGGCTAAAGGAGATAACTGCAGCCATGGTATTAAGTTCTAAGCAGATTGAGTCTGTTCTCGCACTGCCTGATAAGAAGCGTTTTGATCACTTTGTCAAAATTGTTGCCGATAGGCAAAAAGTCTAGGGTCTTTATCAAGGTGGGTGGGCTCTTGCCGCTACGAATGATGGTGTTACGGTATTTCCACTTTGGCCAGCCAAAGACTATGCGCTGTTATGTGCAGTCAGTGAGTGGGATGGTTATGAGCCACGTCTTATTACGCTTGCAGAGTTGATGGAGGATTTGTTCCCTAAACTTAAAAAAGATGGGGTATTGCCTGGGGTTTTTTCAAGCCTGAGGGTAAAGGGATGACTCCAGGTGTAGATGAGTTGAATGTGGTGCTTGATGGCGAATTGCAGAAGTATTGACTTCAGTCTTCATGTTTAAAATCATGGCACTTGTCATTTGTTTGATGGAAATATGCACGAATCAGATTTTTTGAGGACATAGCGGTATCAATGGAATCTTGGGTCAAGGCAGCGGGAGATGCCTTGACGAAACCTGAAACTGACTTGGTATGGGTGGAGGAGCAAGAGCCCTACCAAAATCTGCAACGAGCTCTTGCCGCAGCAGGAGTCGATGGGGACGATGTCAAAAAGGTATTTGCAGAGTGTCTGAGAGGTTTTGCTGTCTTTATTTTGACTTCCATCGATGGAGGAACTGCCTTGGCTGAGAAGGGCCGCGTGCATCTAGTGGATGAGGACGGCAATAACTTAGGTGAAAGTCTGCACGATGGCTTTGTGGGCTATCTGCTTGAATCCGGTCGTTTGAGATAGCGGGCAAAACGGTATTGGCACATACGGCTCTGGGCATCGATTTTGTTAGTTTCATAAATAGAGTTTGGCCGTCTGTGTGGTCTCTCCGACGGCGAGGAGGAAAAATGACATTGGCTGATGCAAAACATGTGCTCGGGTTGTTGGCGCAAGGGTTGGACCCAAAAACTGGGCATCTGCTGCCTGAGGACAACCCCATTCATAGCCCCGATGTCATTCGGGCGCTGAATATGGCGGTCATGGCGCTGGAAAAGACAGCTGAAAAGCCGTTGCGGCCCAAGATGGAGGGGGCGAGCAAGGCAGGGCAGTCCTGGTCGCCGGAAGAGGATGAGCAACTGCTTTCAGCTTTTGATGCGGGATCGGATGTGTCAGCGCTGGCAAAGGCACATGAGCGAACTCGTGGTGGTATCACATCACGTCTGCTTCGGCATGGCAGGTTGCAAGCAGATCGTAGGGAAGACGCATAGGCGCAAGCAGCGTTTGGAGCGCACTGCACGACTGAGAACTGCTTGAACACCGACTCTGTTTCTGTGGCCGCCAGAAGCGCAGACATCCAGATAGCGGCTTTGAGCTGGGTCAAGCGGGCGACCGTCGTTGCGCAATTGCGAGAGCGGCTTGGTGTTGATGCGGAGCATCCCCCACCTTGGGATAGCCGTTCCGCGCCTGAGGGGGTGTCCTCGAGCCGATGGCTGAGAGCTCATTTCTCAGTATGTTGGCCCCGCGCGCTGCATCATGTTCCTGCCGAGTGCGGCAGCAATTTGGCAGTGGCACTGGATTTCTAGGTGTGCGATGACGAAACGCGCTATTTGCCCTGCTGCAACGAACACGACATTTTGATCGGTTGGGGCATTGTCGCGCCATGGGTTGCGAGTCTGGCGCATGCCTAGCGTAGCGTGATGTCTAGGCGCGAATCAGCACAGCAGCGGCCTCCCAGGCAGTCCATGCGGCGATTAAAAGTGCTATTCACCGCATATATTGCGGTGAATAAATCAAACAAAGCATCGAATGGGGCGAGAGGCAGTCACCTCCAATGGCCTCTGCTCCGCCCACCCAATGCCTGACAGCCCACTCAATCATAACTCCGCGCATCCTCAATCACCTTGCCATCATTGGGCAGCTCGCCCGGGCGCAGCAGCGCGATATCGGCGCGCAGCTTGGTGACCTCGCGCACGGCGTCGGCGATCTGTTCGGCCAGGCCGGCGCCCAGCTCGGTGGTTTCCACCTGCAGGCTCATTTGGTCTTGGGCCATGGCGCCGCTGACGACCAGGCGCGCCTTTTGCACTTGGGGGAAGCGCTTGACGACCTCGGCAATCTGGCCGGGGTGCACAAACATGCCGCGCACCTTGGTGGTTTGGTCGGCGCGGCCCATCCAGCCCTTGATGCGGGTGTTGGTGCGGCCGCTGGGGCATTGGCCGGGGAGGATGGCGGACAGGTCGCCGGTGCCAAAGCGGATCAGCGGGTAGTCGGTGTTGAGGGTGGTGACGACCAGCTCGCCGACCTCGCCTTCGGCCACCGGGTCGCCGGTGCCGGGGCGCACGATCTCGACAATCACGTTCTCGTCCAGCACCAGGCCTTCGCGGGCCTCGGTCTCGTAGGCGATCAGGCCCAGGTCGGCGGTGGCGTAGCACTGGTAGGCGGCGACACCCCGGGCGCTGAACCAGTCGCGCAGCGACGGCGGGCAGGCCTCGCCGGAGACGAGCGCCTTGGTCAGCGATGCAATGCGCTGGCCCTGGGCTTCGGCCTTCTCCAGGATGATCTTCAAAAAGCTCGGCGTGCCGATGTAGCCATGCGGGTGCAGATCGGCCATGGCCTGCACCTGCTGCTCGGTCTGGCCGGTGCCGGCGGGGAACACGGTGGCTCCCAGCGCCTGGGCGCCCGATTCCATCATCGAGCCGGCGGGCACAAAGTGGTAGCTGAAGCTGTTGTGCACCAGCTCGCCGGCGCGAAAGCCCGCCGCATAGATGGCGCGGGCCATGCGCCAGTAGTCGGGGCGCTGGCCTTCGGGTTCATAGATGGGGCCAGGGCTGGCAAACATGCGCGGCATGGCGCGGCCAAACGGCGCAGTGTTGAAGCCGCCAAAGATGGCGCGGCCCGGGTGCTGGGCGCGTTCGGCCTTCTGGCGCTCCAGCAGCTCATGCTTGCGGGTGACGGGCAACTGCGCCAGCGCGGCGCGGCTGGTGATGCGGGCGGCATCGACGCCTTGCAGGAGGCTGGCAAAGGCGGGGGAGTGTTGCTGGGCGTGCCGAATCTGGGCGGGCAGGCGGGCCATCAGATCGGCTTCGCGGGCGGCGGGGGCGCGGGACTCCAGATCGTCGTAGTGCTGGCTCATGCGGTTTCTCCGGGACGTGTGATCGGTATTTTTTGGGGGCGAATCTGCCGCAGACGCCGGCATCGGGGCATCCGCCGGCGCGGTAGTCGGATCGTTGGGGGCGGGTTTCAGGCCAGCCAGCGTTTTCTGCGCTTGTAGCTCTTGACGTCCTTGAAGCTCTTGCGCTCGCCGCCGCCCATGCCCAGGTAGAACTCCTTGACGTCCTCGTTATTGGCGAGGTCCTTGGCGGCGCCGTCCATCATGATGCGGCCGCTTTCCATGATGTAGCCGTAGTCGGCGTACTTCAGCGCCATGTTGGTGTTCTGCTCGGCCAGCACGAAGGTGACCTTTTCCTTCTGGTTCAGGTCCTGCACGATGTTGAAGACTTCTTCGACGATCTGCGGTGCCAGGCCCATCGAGGGCTCATCGAGCAGCACCAGGCGCGGGTTGCTCATCAGCGCGCGGCCAATGGCGCACATCTGCTGCTCGCCGCCCGAGGTGTAGGCCGCCTGGCTGGTGCGGCGCGTCTTGAGGCGGGGGAAATAGTTGTAGACCTTGTCCAGGTTGGCGGCAATCTCGCCCTTGCTGGTGCGGGTGTAGCTGCCGGTCAGCAGGTTTTCTTCGATGGTCAGGTGGGCAAAGCAGTGCCGGCCTTCCATCACCTGCACGACGCCGCGCTTGACCAGGTCCGACGGGGTCAGCGCCTCGATGCGCTCGCCTTCGAGCTCGATGCTGCCCTTGGTGACTTCGCCGCGCTCGCCCTTGAGCAGGTTGGAGATGGCGCGCAAGGTGGTGGTCTTGCCAGCGCCATTGCCGCCCAGAATGGCGACGATCGATTCGCGCGGCACCGACAGCGAAACGCCTTTGAGCACCAGGATCACATGGTTGTAGATCACCTCGATGCCGTTGACGACCAGAAGCGGCGCTGCTGCGGATGGGGTGGAAGCTGTTTGCGGGGATTCGGTCATGCCGTCACCTGATCTCTCAACAAAATGGAGGGTGGGCGGCCCCGGGGGAGCGGGCGCCTTCCGCAGGGAAGGGCGCCAGGGGCCTGCCACGAGAGGCCCCGGGCCACAGAGGCCCGGGGACCATGCAGCCTTAGCTGCAGGAACGTGGCGTCACGTTCTTTTCCTTGGCGTACTTGTCGGCGTACTCCTTGACCAGCGGGTCGATCAGGCTCTTGTCCGATTGGTACCAGTCCGAGGTGACGTTGAACTTGCTGCCGTCCCAGGTGGCGATGCGGGCCCAGTCGGCACCCAGGTGGTTGTCACAGCTGGTCTTGAAGGGGCGGATGATCTTGCCAAAGCCCAGCTCGTTGAGGCGCTCCTGGGTCATGTTCATGTTCTCCAGGCCCCAGCGCACCTGCTCGGAGGTCATGACCTTGCCCTTGCCGTACTTCTCTTGCGCGGTGCGGATGGCTTCGACCTGCAGCATCGCGATCACCATGCCGCGGGTGTGCGCCAGCTGGCCCAGTTCCTTGGGGTCGGACGCGGTACCCTGGCCCTTGTCGTACAGCGAGGCCTTGACGTCGTCATGCACCTTGTCGCGCTCGGCGGTGTTGTGGATGGTGACCGTGTTGTAGCCCTTGGCGCCAGCGCCGATATCCTTGACGTCATGGTCGGAGCCGCCCCACCAGATGGCATACATCTTCTCGCGGGGGTAGCCGGTGGCCTGGGCTTCGCGCACGGCGGTCGGGGTCATCACGCCGGCCGACCACAGCAGCACATAGTCAGGGCGGTTCTGGCGGATCTGCAGCCAGGTGGACTTCTGCTCCACGCCGGGGGCGGTCACAGGCAGCAGCATCAGGTCAAAGCCTTCCTTGGCAGCGCGCTTTTGCAGCAGTGGGATGGGCTCCTTGCCATAGGGCGAGTCGTGGTAGACCAGCGCGATCTTCTTGCCCTTGAGGTTGCCTTTTTCCTTCTTCAGGATGTCCTGCACGATGGAATCGGCCGCGGTCCAGTAGTTGCCCAGCAGCGGGAAGTTCCACTCGAAGACCTTGCCATCGGCCGATTGCGACAGGCCATAGCCGGGGGTGATGACGGGCATTTTGTCGCCCGCGGCCTTGTCGGTCACCGCAAAGGTGATGCCGGTCGATTGCGTGTCAAAGCCGGCAGCGCCGCCGTCGCGGCCCTTGAGGCGCTCATAGCATTCCACGCCCTTGGCGGTGTCGTAGGCGGTCTCGCACTCTTCGAACTTGATCTTCACGCCGTTGATGCCGCCCTTGGCATTGACGAGCTTGAGGTAGTCCTGCTTGCCGTCACCCCATGGGATGCCCAGCGGCGCGAACTGGCCGGTGCGGTAGACCAGCAGCGGAACGAATTGCTCCTGGGCTTGTGCGGCTGGGGCAGCCATCATTGCGCCCAGACCCAGGGCTGCCGTAGCAGCGGCGATCACAGCTTTCTTGAAAGACATGGTTCTATCTCCTTAGGGTTGTTGGGGCTGGTGACCCCCACTTGCGAACACTCTGCGTTGCTCTCGGTAAAAAACACTCAATGCGGGAACGGCCACAGACGCAGCTTCTGGCGGGCCGTGGCCCACAGCTTGGCCAATCCATGGGGCTCGACAATCAGGAAAAACACGATCAGCGCGCCAAACACCATGTGCTCCAGGTAGGTGGCGGTGGCGGTCGAGATCGGCAGGCCCAGCCAGTGCGGCACCTGGGTCAGGAAGATGGGCAGCAGCACAAAGAAGGCGGCGCCAAAGATGCTGCCAACGATGGAGCCCAGGCCACCAATGATGATCATGAACAGCAGCTGGAAGGAGCGGTCCAGGCTGAAGGCGGCGGGCTCCCAGGCACCCAGGTGGACGAAGCCCCAGAGCGCACCGGCAATGCCGACGATGAAGCTGCTGACCGCAAAGGCCGAGAGCTTGGCGTACATCGGGCGGATGCCGATCACGCTGGCGGCCACGTCCATGTCGCGCATGGCCATCCATTCGCGGCCCACGGCGCTGCGCACCAGGTTCTTGGCCATCAGGCCGAGCACGCAGAGAATCACCAGGCAGAACAGGTACTTTTGCACCGGGGTTTCGATCGCCATGCCAAACACCGAGAGCTTGCCAGCGCTGACCGAGCCGGACGAGGAGTAGTTCGTCACCCAGGCGGCACGGCTGGTGAGCCAGTCAACGAAGAACTGCGCTGCCAGCGTCGCGACGGCCAGGTACAGGCCCCGAATGCGCAGGCTGGGCAGGCCGAACAGCACGCCGATCAGCATCGACACGAGGCCGCCACCGATCAGCGACAGGATCAGCGGCATGCCTTCAAAACGCACATGGAAGTTGTAGGCGGCATAGGCGCCTGCGGCCATGAAGGCGCCAGTGCCCAGCGAGATCTGGCCGCAGTAGCCCACCAGAATGTTGAGTCCGATGGCGCCCAGCGACATGATCAGGAACGGAATCAGTACCGCCTTGAAGGTGTAGTCGCTGAAACCGAAGGGCACCAGCACAAAGGCCACCAGCAGCAGGGCCAGCATGGCCCACTTGTCCTGCAGCACCGGGAAGATCTGCTGATCGGCCGCGTAGCTGGTCTTGAACTGGCCATTTTCACGATAAAACATAGGTCAGTCTCCGTTTACACGCGGTCAATGATCTTGTCACCAAACAAACCTTGGGGACGGAACAGCAGGAAGCACAGCGCCAGGCCGTAGGCGAACCAGGTCTCGATACCGCCGCCCACCGTGGGGCCCAGGTAGACCTCGGAGAGCTTCTCGCCGACGCCGATGATCAGACCGCCGACGATGGCGCCGGGCACCGAGGTGAGGCCGCCCAGAATCACGACGGGCAAGGCCTTCAGCGCGACCAGCGACAGCGAGTACTGCACGCCCAGCTTGGAGCCCCAGATGATGCCGACCACCAGCGCCACGCAGCCGGCCACCGACCAGACAATGACCCAGATGCGCGAGAGCGGAATGCCGATGGACTGGGCGGCCTGGTGGTCGTCCGCCACGGCGCGCAGCGCGCGGCCGGTCTTGGTCTTTTGGAAGAACACGCTCAGCACTAGCACCAGCACGGCGGCAATGCCGGCGGCATACAGGTCTTCCTGGCTGATCAGCACGCCGCCCTGGAACAGGCTTTCCATGACGAACATGGGATCCTTGGGCATGCCCACATTGATGCTGTAGACGGCCGAGCCAAAAATCATCGGGCCCAGGCCGTCGAGGAAGTAGGCGATGCCCAGCGTGGCCATCAGCAGCGCGATGGGTTCCTGGTTGACGAGGTAGCGCAGTGCAAAGCGCTCGATCGCCCAGGCCACGCCGACCATGATGACCATGGCAACGACCAGCGCCAGCGCAATGCTGAGCACGCCGGGCTCCATGCCCAGCCACTCCGGGATCCATTCCGAAAAGCGGGCCATCGCCAGCGCGGCAAACAGCACCATCGCGCCCATGGCGAAGTTGAAGACGCCCGAGGCCTTGAAGATCAGCACAAAGCCCAGCGCGATGAGCGCGTAGAGCATGCCCACCATCAGGCCACCAAACAAAGTTTCAAGAAAAAATGCCATTGCGGTCCCCTGGGGTCTGTGCTCAGTGGCCCGCGCCCAGATAGGCGCGGATCACATCTTCGTTATTGCGGACTTCTTCGGGCGTGCCATCACCGATCTTCTTGCCGTAATCGAGCACCACCACGCGGTCGGAGATGTCCATCACCACGCCCATGTCGTGCTCGATCAGCACGATGGTGGTGCCGAACTCGTCGTTCACATCGAGGATGAAGCGGCACATGTCCTGCTTTTCCTCGACGTTCATGCCGGCCATCGGCTCATCGAGCAGCAGCACCTTGGGCTCCATCGCCAGCGCGCGGCCCAGGTCGACCCGCTTTTGCAGGCCGTAGGGCAGCTGGCCCACGGGCGTTTTGCGGTAGGCCTGGATCTCCAGAAAGTCGATGATGTGCTCGACAAACTCGCGCTGCTGGATCTCCTCGCGCTGGGCCGGGCCCAGGCGCAGCGCCTGCATCAGCAGGTTGCTTTTGATCTGCAGGTTGCGGCCGGTCATGATGTTGTCGATCACGCTCATGCCCTTGAACAGCGCCAGGTTCTGGAAGGTGCGGGCCACACCCATTTCCGCCACCTGGCGGCTGTTCATGTGCGCAAAGGTCTGGCCGCGAAAGCTGATCGCGCCTTCGGAGGGCGTGTAGACGCCGTTGATGCAGTTGAGCATGGAGCTCTTGCCCGCGCCGTTGGGGCCGATGATGGAGCGGATCTCATGCTCCCTGACGTTGAAGGAGATATCCGTCAGCGCCTTGACGCCGCCAAAGCGCAGGCTGATGTTCTTGATGTCCAGAATGACGTCACCGATTTTTTTGCTCATGGGTGGCTTTCTCTTGGCTGGGCGCTCAGGCAACCGACTTCAGCGGTGCAAAGGTCTTGGCGTCGGCGATCTTCAAGGTGGCGCTGACGCTGCCGGTACGGCCGTCTTCGAACTTCACCTGGGTCTCGATGAACTGCTCGCTACGCCCGGCGTAGAGCGCATCGACCAGCACGCCGTACTTGTCGGCGATGAAGCCTCGGCGCACCTTGTTGGTCCGGGTCAGCTCGCCGTCATCGGCATCGAGCTCCTTGTGCAGGATCAGGAAGCGCGTCACCTGGCTGCCGGCCAGCATCGCATCGGTGGCCAGGTCGGCATTGACCTTCTCGACGCAGTTCTGGATCAAGGTGTAGACCTGCGGCTTTTGCGCCAGGTCGGTGTAGCCGGCGTAAGGCAGGTTCTGGCGCTCGGCCCAGTTGCCGACGGCCTCGAAGTCGATGTTGATCATCGCGCAGACCTTCTCGCGCCCATCACCCAGCGCCACGGCCTCCTTGATGAAGGGGAAGAACTTGAGCTTGTTCTCGACATACTTGGGCGCAAACATCGCGCCGTCGTTGCTGCCGCCCTTCAAGCGGCCCACGTCCTTGACGCGGTCGATGATCTTGAGCTGGCCGCTCTTGTCCATGAAGCCGGCATCGCTGGTGTGGTACCAGCCGTCCTCGCTCAGCACCTCGGCGGTCGCCTTGGGGTTTTTGTAGTACTCCTTCAGGAGGCCGGGCGATTTGACCAGGATCTCGCCGTTCTCGGCCATCTTGATCTCGACGCCGCGAATCGGATTGCCCACGGTATCGGCAAACACCTGGTTGTCGGGCTGGATGCAGACGAACACGGCGGTCTCGGTCGAGCCGTAGAGCTGCTTGAGGTTGATGCCGATGGAGCGGAAGAAGCTGAACAGATCGGGGCCGATCGCCTCACCGGCCGTATAGGCCACGCGCACGCGGCTGAAGCCCATGTTGTTGCGCAGCGGGCCAAACACCATCAGGTCGCCGAGCTTGTAGCTGATCTTGTCGAGCAGGCTCACCGGCTTGCCATCGCGCAGCGCCGGGCCCACGCGCTTGGCCACCGCCATGAAGTGGTGGAACATCTTGCGCTTGATGAGGCCCGCGTCCTCCATGCGGATCATCACGCTGGTGAGGATGCCTTCAAACACGCGCGGTGGTGCAAAGTAGTAGGTGGGGCCGACTTCCTTGAGGTCGATCTGCACGGTGGCGTTGGACTCGGGGCAGTTCACCACATAGCCGCAGGCCAGCCATTGCGAGTAGCTGAAGATGTTCTGCCCGATCCAGGCCGGGGGCAGGTAGGCCAGCACTTCCTCGCCATGGCCGAGCTTCTCAAACTCGGCGCCGGCCGAGGCGCTTTCCAGCAGCGAGCGGTGGGTGTGCACCACGCCCTTGGGGTTGCCGGTGGTGCCGGAGGTGAAGAACATCGCCGCCACATCGCCGTTGTTCGTGGCCTCGACCTGCTGCTGGAACCAGCCGGGGTGGGCCGCCACAAAGCCCGCGCCGCTGGCGATCAGGCTGTCGAGCGAGGCCAGGCCGGGCTCTTCGTAGTTGCGCAGCCCCCGAGGGTCGTCGTAGTAGATGTGGCTGATCTGCGGGCAGTGCTCGCGCAGCTCCAGCAGCTTGTCGACCTGCTCCTGGTCTTCGACCAGGCAAAAGCGCACCTCGGCATTGTTCAGCGGGAAAACGCATTCGGCCGCCACCGCATCCTGGTAGAGCGGCACAGGGATGGCGCCTATCGACTGGGCGGCCAGCATGCTGGCGTAAAGCCGGGGACGGTTGGCACCCATCAGCACCAGGTGCTCGCCGCGCGCCAGGCCCGCTTGCGACAGGCCTGCGGCGATCTTGGCGACCATCTCGGCCAACGCGGACCAGCTGTAGCTCTGCCAAATGCCGTATTCCTTTTCACGCAATGCTGCGGCCTGGGGCCGCTGGGCAGCGTGCTGCAGCAATAGCTTGGGAAATGTCGTTGACATGGTTGTCTCCTATGCCGTTTTTGTAGATCACAAGTGCCATGCCTTGCGTCCTGTTGAAACCGAATGTAGGTTCAGCTTTGACGTTGTTTTGTCTTTATGACGACAATCTTCGGGAAAACGCTGTAGGTACTTTCCTGCGGCCTGCCGATTTGCCGGCCGTATGCGCGTGGCGCAGCCTTGGCGCTGGGCCAGGCAGTGGGGAGGCAGGGAGATGCGCGGGTGCCGCGGTATCGGAGGACGGGGGCCCGAAGCCGAATGCGCCATGCCGACAGGGGCAGGGATTCGGAGGGCGTGCCGCCCTGCTGCGGGCGCAGGGGCGGCAAGGCCATGCAGGGCTGGCGGGCGCGGGCCAGCGCCTGCAGGCGCGGAATGCTTAGAGCAGTTCCTGGATCATGTCGATGTATTGCTGCTTGGCATCGTCCTGCGCCATGCCTTTGCACTGGTTCCAGGCATTCCATTTGGCCGAGGCGACAAAGTCGGTAAAGCCGGGCTTGGGCTCGTTGTTGTCGCCATGGGCGCCTTGCTTGTACAGACCATAGAGCTTCAGCAGGGTCTGGTTGTCGGGGCGCTCGCTCATGTTCAGGGCGGCTTCCTTGGCGGCTTCAAAGGCGGTGTTCAGATCGGACATGGGGACCTCTTGGTGTGTGGTTGGGTGCGGAGTACAGGGCTGCCAGTTTAGCCTGCGATGGAGCGCTGCGGAGGGGCGTTGCAGCGCCTACTTGGAGCCCATGCCCGCGCTGGGCTGCACCTGGAAGGCGCCGGTATAGGGCGTGTGCACGACATGGATGGTGACCAAGGGCTGGCCCTCGCGCATGTCCTTGGGCACCTGGCGCGAGTAGGTGAATTCGGTGGGGTGGATCACCTCCATCTTGCGGCGCAGCTGCGTGCCGTTGTCCGACACCGTGTGCTGGTACTGGCGGTCGCCGGTAAAGAAGAACCAGCCGGCGCCGCCTTGCTGGCTGCGCGAGCGGCCGGTGGCAGGGTCAAAGTACTCGTAGCGGTTGCTGCAGGCATCCCACAGCGAAATGCCGACAACACCCGGGTAGCGTTCCACCTGATTGGTGCTGCGGTCATCGCCTTCATAGACGGCGGTGGTGAGCCAGGTTCTAGCGGCCAGCACCTGGGCATCGGGCGAAGCAGCGGCGCAAGCTGGGGCAGCGAGCGCATGCCCAGGGGCCAAGAGTGCGGCGGCCAGCGCCAGGGCTGCGATGGTTGGGGAGTGGGATTGGTTCAGATCGGACATGGCGGATTGGATAGTCATTGAGCGATGAACGCTCCAGTCTAGCGGGCCGCCTGTTGCGCAGAACCTACTTGCTGCGCAGGTGACAAGTGCAGGGCCCACCCTGGTAGCGTCCCTCTTTGCAGCCCGTGCCGGCTCGGGCATTCTTGGCCGCCATGAGCCCGCATGCCTCTCTCTACCAACGCCGCCGTGCCCCGCATGCTGCGGAAGTGGCCGATATCCCGTGGATCCCTGTTCTGCAACCTGCCGAGCGCGACTATGCCGTGCGCCAGCTGATGGTGACCGAGGCCGAGCCGGGCGAGTATGTCTGCCGCGTCGGCAAGCCGGTAACGTACTGGTTTGGTGTCATCGAAGGCCTGCTCAAGATGAGTGCCGAAGACAGCGAAGGCCGCACGATGACCTTTGCAGGCCTGCCACGCACGGGCTGGTTTGGCGAGGGCACCGCGCTCAAGCGCGAGATCTACCGCTATGACATCCAGGCGCTGCGCAAAAGCTCCGTCTGCGGCATTCCGGTCGATGCCTTCCACTGGCTGCTGGACCATTCGCTGGGATTCAACCGCTTTGTGATGCACCAGCTCAACGAGCGGCTGGCGCAGTTCATCAGCGCCCGTGAGATAGACCGCTTGAATCGCCCCGAAGAACGGGTGGCCCGCACCTTGGCCGCGCTGTTCAACCCGGTGCTCTGTCCCGGTGTCAGCGATGTGCTGCGCATCACGCAGCAGGAGCTGGCCTACCTGGTGGGCCTGTCACGCCAGCGGGTGAACGAAGCCCTGGCCGCGTTGCAGCACCAGGGCTTTATCCGTATTGAATACGGCGGCCTGCGCGTGCTCGATCTGCAAGCGCTGCGCGGGCAGGGCTGGCTGGTCAAGCCGCAGCGGGCGGATTTCGATCTGTAGCCTATAGAACCTGTTTAAAGTCTCCTCGCGCCGCGACAGTGTCTTTGAACGGGTTCTTAGGGCTTGGTGGCCGGTGCGGCTGGCGCGTCGGGCGTTGCCCCTGCTGGTGGCGGTGCGGGCATTGAGCCACCGGGCGTGGTGTTGTCCGGCGTGGCGCGTGGCATCGGCGCGTTGGAGGCGCCCTTGTCGCAACCGCTCAAGGCTGCAGCGCCGAGAACCAGGGCAGCAGCGGGCAGCCAGTAGAGTGCAGTGCGAGGTGAGTTGTGGGTGGTCGTGGACTTCATGGACATCTCCTAAAAATGAATAAGTCCATGCTACGCCTCAATAATTGCTGTTATGGCGCGTGCTTGCACTGCTCACATCTATATGCATTCCGATGCATATCGCGCCAGGCCGCATGGGCAGAGGCTTGGCGGGCTTTGGGGGCGAGCGGTCACATGGACAAGAGGCGGCGCATGGCCAGCGCGCAGGCATTGACGTAAGGAAGGGATCAAGTTGTAAGCACTGCTGAAAAAATCAGCAGCGTGCGTTGCCTCTCTTTGCGCACAGACTTATCCACAGCTGCCATAGCCGTGCGCCTCGCTTGGAATGGCAAGACACGCGACAATAGCGGGCTATGTCAAATCCCCGCCCTCCAGCTGATTCTCCTGCCGCCGACGATGGCGAAGGCCGCAAAAAACTCACCCTGACCCGCAAACCCGCGCCTGCGCCCGCTCCCGTCGCGCGTGGCCGTGACGGAGGGCCGGGTGCGGACCGTCCGCGTTCCGCTGGCGGCCCACGCCCTACAGGCCCTCGTTCTGGCGGCGACAGCCGATTCAGCGACCGAGGAGGCCGGGACGGGCGTGATGGCCGCGATGGTCGTGACGCACGCGACAGCCGGGGTGAGCGTGGCAGCCGGGATAGCTGGCCGGGCCGCGATCGGTCGGGCCTCGATAGGCCGGGCCGCGATAGCCGAGACGGCGGTTTTGGCCGTGGTGAGGCACGCGGCGGTGGCTTTGGCCAGGAACGCCGTTTTGGCGACCGCGCTGATGGTGGCCGCCGTGACGATGCACGCCCTTATGCAGGTCGCCCGGATGCCGGTGGCCCTGGTGCTGGCCGCCCCTACGCCGGGCGCCCCTACGCCGGGCGCCCCTATGCTGGGCGCGGTGACTTTGTCTCGGTAGGTGCCGGATCGCGCGACCCGCGCCAGGACGACCGCCGCCCCGCAGGCCCACGCCAGGATGACCGTCGCAATGACGGCCCACGTAGCTTTGGCCCGCGCCAGGATGACCGCCGCAACGAAGGCCCCCGTGGCTTTGGCCCCCGCTCGGAAGGCTCTCGCTCTTTTGGCGCAGGCCCACGCCAGGATGGCTTCCGCTCGGAGCGTCCACGCGACGAAGCACCACGCTGGGATGCCCCGCGCCGGGATGCCCCGCGCCGCGAGATGCCATCCAACGTATGGCGCGCCGATGGGCCCCAGCGCACGATGCAGACCGCCAAGGCCCAGGCCCAGAATGAGCAGCTGAAGGCCGAAGGCCAGGTGCGCGTGAACAAGCGCATGTCTGATCTGGGTCTGTGCTCGCGCCGCGAGGGCGATGCCTGGATCGAGAACGGCTGGGTGCTGGTCAACGGCGAAGTCGCGACGATGGGCCAGCTGGTGGAGCTGACCGACAAGATCGAGATCCGGCGCGAGGCGCAGGATTTGCAGGCCCAGCAGGTGACGATCCTGATCAACAAGCCGATGGGCTATGTCAGCGGCCAGGCCGAAGACGGCCATGAGCCGGCGGTGGTGCTGGTCAACCCGCCCAACCACTGGCGCGAGGACCACAGCAAGACGCGCTTCAACTTCAGCCAGCTCAAGGGCCTGGCCCCTTGCGGCCGTCTGGACATCGACTCGGTCGGCCTCCTGGTGATGACCCAGGACGGACGCATTGCCAAGCACATCATTGGTGAGGATTCCGACGTCGAGAAGGAATACCTGGTGCGCGTGACCTATGGCGCTGTCGAGCAGGATGTGCAGCAGCACTTCCCTGAAGACAAGCTGGCGCTGCTGCGCCACGGCCTGTCCCTGGATGGCGAAGCCCTGCTGCCCGCTGGTGTGGAATGGCAAAACCCCGAGCAGCTGCGCTTTGTGCTGCGCGAAGGCAAGAAGCGCCAGATCCGCCGCATGTGCGAGGCCGTCGGCCTGTTTGTGGTGGGCTTGAAGCGCATCCGCATCGGCAACGTGGTGCTGGGCAATCTGCCGGTGGGGCAGTGGCGCTATCTGGGCGAGAACGAGCAGTTCTAAGCCCATTGTCAGCCGCTCTCGTGACGAGGGCGGTGGCTTGGAAAAGCCCTCTCTGGCCCGACGGGTCAGAGGGGGCTTAGTTTTTGGCGATTGGCGGTTTGTGCGGGCGGGCCGGGGCAATGCCCCGGGCCATGCGTGCATTGCGCACCGCTGCCAGGCTCAGGCCCAGCTGCGCGGCCACATCGGCATCCGATGCGGTGCCCAGCAGCATCACCTCGTTAGGTTGCCAGCTGTGCTGGCTTTGCTTGCCCCGGCTGCTGTCCTGCGGTGCTATGCCCAGCGCCCCACGCTTGGCCACCACGCTGGCCTTGCTGATGCCCCACTGGGCAGCCAGGCTGGCATCGCTGTGCTGGCCCAGTGCGGCCAGCATCTCCGCTGTCCATTCGACATGGCCAAAGGCGGCAATCCCCAGGCTGTTGCGCTTGAGGTTCACCGTCTTGGCGCTGGTGCCCCAGCGCTCTGCCAGCACCGCATCCTTGTCTGTGCCCAGGGCGGCCAGCATCTCGTCGGTCCATTGCAGGCTTGCGCGTCCCATAGCGCGTCCTTAGCGCTGGGCCAGCGCCTGCTCGGCGGCGGCGGCCAGGGCCAGCAGGTTCGCATCCTGCATGCGCGCGCCCACCAGCATCAGCCCCACCGGCAGGCTGCCGGCAACACGCGGCAGCGGCAGCGAGATGGCAGGCAGGTCGTAGAAGTTGAAGATCGAGGTGTTGCGCAGAATCAGCGCATTGGCGGCGAAGAAGGCGCTGTCGTCTTCCAGCAGTGGCGCAATGCGCGGCGCGGTAATGGCGACGGTGGGCAGCAGCAGCAGGTCGACCTCCTGCATGGCGGCGTCAATCCTGGCGGTCCATTGCTGGCGCTGTTGCAGCAGCTGGATGTAGTAGGGCGCCGTCAGCGCGCGGCCCTTGTCCATGCGCGAGAGCACGCGCGGGTCAAAGGCGCCGCGCGTATCCACCAGCGCCTGCTGGTGGATCGCGGCGGCCTCGGCCGCAATCAAGGTGCCCTCGCTTTGCAGCTGTGCGGGGGCGGCCATCAACGCTTGCCAGGGCAGCTTGCGGATGCTGGCGCCGTGGGCCTGCAAGCTGGCGATGGCCTGCTCGGTCTGGGCCAGCACCTCGGCGCTGCAATCGGTCCAGGGCAGGCCCTGGGGCAGGCCGATGCGCAGGCCCTGCAGGCTGCGCGGGGGCAGGGCTTGGGGGATGGCGCCGGCCATGATGGCATCGGCGGCCGCGCAATCAGCCACCGTCCGGGCCAAGGGGCCCAGCGCATCGAGGGTGTAGGACAGCGGAAAAGCCCCGTCGCGCGTAACCCGCGCCTGCGTCGGCTTGAAGCCGGTGACGCCATTGAAGGCGGCGGGGATGCGCACCGAGCCGCCGGTATCCGAGCCAATGGCGATGTCGACCAGGCCCCGGCCCACGCTGACCCCGGCGCCCGACGAGGAGCCGCCGGGGATGTGCTGCATATCGGCGGCATTGCCCGGTGTGCCGAAGTGGGGGTTGATGCCCACGCCCGAGAAGGCGAACTCCGTCATGTTCGTCTTGCCGACGATCACCGCACCGGCAGCGCGCAGGCGCTGCACCACCGGCGCGTCTTGTGCGGCCGGAGCGCTGTCGCGGCGCATTTTCGCGCCAGCGGTCGTGACCTGGCCGGCCACATCCAGCAGGTCCTTGATGGAGACGAGCTTGCCGTCCAGCGGGCCCAGCGACAGGCCGCGCGCTGCGCGCTGGTCTGCGGCCTGCGCCGCTTCCTGTGCGGCGTCGGGGTAGAGCTGGGTGAAGATGCGCTGCGCTTCGTCACCCAGCGAGGTCAGGGTCTGCAGGCTGTGGGCAAGGCGTTCGGCGCTGGTGGGCATGGCGGAATCATTCAAAAATCAGATGGGATTGCCATCGTAACCAATAACCAGGCGCTGGTCCGCCTGGCGCAGCAGGGATGCCTGCCGCCCTCCTGTCTGGAACTCACGGCACGGCGGCGGTAAAGCTCAGCTGCCCGCTGTAGTTGCCGGCCGTGCGGCTGACGGCGCTGTTGTAGGCAAAGGTCCAGTTGGCCGTGCGGATGGTCACCAGGCTGTTGACCGTACCGGTGCCGCCGCCGGTGACATTGACGCTGGTGCCGGTGCCGCTGGCTGGAATGGCGGGCGCCGGCAGCGCCGAATCGCTGCTGGTGACGCTGACCACATTCATCGGAATCGTGTTGGCGCCGCTGGTCAGTGCCGTGGTCACGGTCGCGAACACGCTGACCTGGCCGCCATTGCTGCGCACCTCGACCGGCAGCACATTGCCGCTGGCGGCGACTGCAAACGTCGGGGCGGTACCGTTCCAATTGACCGGTGTGTTGTTGCCATTGGCGGGCGTGGTGGGCACGGCCGGGATGCTGGGACTCAAGCTGAAGCCGACCTGCGATGTAGTGCCGCCCGGTGTGGGCCAGGCACCGTCACCGACGCGAAAAAACAGGTACTTGTCGATCTGGATGGAAAAGTTCAGCGCGACCGCTGGCGTGGTGCGCGGCAGGTTGCCGGTACCCGACGTGGCACTGCCCGCCTGCGCAGCCGCAGACACAGCCGCGAGCGCCAGCGCCAGCAGCGGGCGCATCCGTGTCCGTGGGCCGCGCAGTGGGTTCATGGGAACTCCGCATTCAGCTTGAAGCTGCCCTTGTCCCAGTCCAGCATCCCGCTCGCCTTGATCGGGTAACGGGGCTGAATGGCAGGCTGGCCATCTTCTCCCTTGGGGACCAGCGCCAGATGCCGGGTCTGGCCGGGCATGATCGGCGTGCCTTCAACGGCCAGCATGAAGTCGCGGCCTTGTGCATCCTTGGCGTCCACCGTGCCTTCGAGCCGGCCATGGGCATCGCCGGTGTTGCGCACGGTCAGCGCAGGGCTGCGCTTGCCGGCGATCTCGTGCATGCCGATCTGCTGCACTTCGAGCTTGGGCTCGGCGCCGCCGAGCATCACATAGACGGCCACGGCGATGCGGCCGGTGACCGGCAGGCTCAGGTGGGCGCCCCCGCTCTGGATGATGGTCTGCTGGGCCGGCTCCACCCCTTCGACGGCGATCATGAAGCGGCATTCGCCGCGCGGCGCATCGGCCGGTGGCGTGACCTGGAAGCGAAAGGCCTGCTTGGTCTGCGCCGGTACTTTGACGGTGCGGCGCTCCAGCGCCACCCAGGGGCGGCAGCTGCCGGGCAGCAGCTCGTCGTGGTAGCTGATCTGGCCCTCGGCCGAGTAGCTCCAGTCCAAGGTGCGTACCGACAGCGCAGTAGCGGCTGCGCCCAGGTTGTGCAGATCGATGGACTGGCCCAGGCGCTCGCCGCTCTTGGCCGTGAGCTCAAAGCGCGAGGGGGAGACCGCCATCTCGAACGGGGCCGCCTGGGCCAGGCAGGTGGCCAGGGGCAAGGCCAGCGACAGGGAACGTTGGAAGAAGCGGATCAGGGTCATGGCTGGGTCTCTATCTCAAAGTAGGATTCAAAGCGCAGGCTGCCACCCCGGCCCATCTGCAACTGGCGCTGGTCCAGGCGCAGCTGCAAATCAAAGCTTTCGGTGATCCAGGGCGCACGCACGGTGCCGGTCCAGACCAGCACCCGGTCGCCGGGGCGGCCCATGCCGCCTTGGAACAGCCCGCTGCTGCGCCACTGCACCTGCATACCCATCGGTGAGCGCAGGCCGGCCACCGCCAAGGGGATGACGTAGTAGATGCGTGCCTGCCTGCCCATATACGCGGCGGTGGCCAGGCGGTATTCCACGCGTCCGAAAGGCAGGCTGATGGTGTGGGGGTCCAGCATCTGCGCGTTGCGGAAATCTGCATGGATTTGCGCACGCGGAGAGCTGGAATCGTCCAGCCGGGTAGGCTGGGCGTGCGCACTCTGGCCCCAGACGCCGGCCAGGGCCAACAGCGCAGCACAACAGCGAAGGCGAAAGCTGGGCATGGACCTGTTTCCTTATTCCATCGACGCGGTGAAATACACCGTGCCCAGGTAGGTGCCTGCCGGGTAGAAGGTGTCATTGGCATAGCGGAAGGTCAAGCGCGTGGCACTCAGGTTCCGGGACTGGTAGGTCCAGGTGCCCAGGCAAAGAACGATGATTGGAATAGAGCAGACGTTGGCATTGGCATTGAAGTTGGCCAGCTGCTGGTTGTTGGCACCGCTGAACTGGCCGTTCTGGATATCACCAGCGGCCGAGCCACTGCTGTTGCTGACCGTCCAGCTGATCTTGCTGAACGGGATGATGGTGCTGCCGCAGGAGCTGCTCTGGCAGATCAGCCCGGTGCCGGAATCCACCCGCAATGTGACGGGCCGGGCCACTTCCGAAGAGACGATCGGGCGCACCGGTGTGACCGAGATATCGATCGCGGGTGATCCGGTCACGGCCGTGGGCGTGAGGCCCGCATTGTTGCCCGTGACATTGAACTGCACCGTGTCGGTCCCTGCAGCGGACCCCACCTGCAGCGACAGCGCGTAGTTGCTGGTGCTTGCGTTGTCGCTGACCGTGATGATGACGGCGTTGGCGGGCCCGATGATGCCGCAGGCGAGCAGCACCAGCCCCGCGCCGAGCGGTGCGCATGCGGTCCGCAGGGCAGCATGCGCGGTGGTGGTTGCATCGCGCTGGGGCATCAGACGCCTGTGGCCGTGTAGGTGACCGAGCCGGTGTAGGTGCCGGCGCTCCAGGCGGTGGCGGTGCCGGTCAGTGCATAGGTCCAGGTGCCGCTCAACAGGGTGTTGGGCGTGAGCGTGGTGGATGCGCACGCGCCCAGGTTGGCGCCCGGATGGGGCACCGGCGTGGCGCCTGCGGCCACCACGGTGAAGTTGGCGTTGGGCGGGCCGCCGGCAGCAGGGCTCCAGGCTCCCACGGCGCAATTGATGTTGGCCGTGCCGGCATTGGTCCAGGCAGACACCGCCAGCACATTGCCCGTGGGGGTGACCGCCACGGTCGGAGCGGTGCCATCCCAGGGAACCTGCACGTTGTTGGCGGTGGCCGTGGGCGTGGTGCCGGGCGTGGGCGGGATGGTCAGCGCCGCATTCCAGCTGACGGTGTCCTGCAGGGCATTGCTGGAACCGACCTTGAGCAGGATCAGCTTGGGGATGACCACGCTCAGGTTGACCTTGGCGGTGGCCGTCACGGTGCCGGTGCCGGCCGAGGAAAAGCCATATTGGCTCTCCGCCAGTGCATGGCCGGTGCAGGCCAGGGCGAGGGCAGTGCCCAGCGCGAGTGCATTCAGTTTTGGGTGTTTCATGGTTGTCGTCTTTCAAGGAGCAAGCGCCGCAGCGCCGGGAGTCGGCCGCCACGATGCACGGCGTGCAAGCGGAGGCCCGGGTTCTGCTGCATGGCTAGTCCTCCACCTTGGTGATGGGGATCTCGGCGTGGGCTTCGCCACGCAGCGGAACATCGACACTCAGTACCGCTCCATCGGCAGCACCCCAGGGCAGGGGCACGCTGTCGAGCGTGATGCTGAGTTGATGGCGGCCTATGCCGACCATCGGGAACAGGAAACGGCCTTGCGCATCGGTGGTGGTGCGGTAGCGCCCATCGAGCACCACCTCGATGCCCTGCGCGCCCGACTCGTCCGGCTGGATGCGTCCATCCTTGTTGGCGTCATAAAACACCCGGCCGCCGACGCTGCCGCTGCCATTGCCGGGCGTGCCTGCGGCCACCGGAAAGGGCCGGCCGGTGCCCCCTTCCCAGCGCAGATAGACATACGCGGTCTTGTCGTTGCTGCGGTAGATTTGCGGGCTGGTCCAGTCCAGCACCTGCGTGGTGACCAGGCGCGCCTGGTTCAGCAGCACGCCCATGCCCATGCTCCAGCCATGGCCCCATTGCTTTTCCGCCAGCAGGTTGCCCGACAGGCCCCGGCTGGTGAAGAGGCCGCCGCTTTGCGAGGTGTAGCGCAGGTTGCCGGAAAAGCTCAGGCTGTTGCTGGCCCAGTAACGGCCTTGCAGGCCGGCCGTCGGGTAGTGCTGGACGCGGCCGTTGCTGCGGTCATCGGCCCAGCCCAGGGTGGTGACCAGCTCGGGGCGCATGGTCTCGCGCTGGGCGCGGATCCAGTCCTGCTCCCACTGCAGCTCGCGCCCGGTGGCGGTGCCATCGCCCAGCACGATCTGCTCATTGCTGCGCAGGCTCAGGCTCAGGCGCGAGCGCGGCAGATCGCCAAAGCGGGTCTGGTAGTAGCCATAGGCGTAGAGGCTGCGCATCCTGCCCTTCAGGCCACCGCCCTGGCTGTCTCCCGCATAGCGGGTCTGGTACAGGTTGAGGTTGCCGCCCAGCGCGGTTCTGCGGTCCATCTGGTAGTGCAGGTTGCCGCTCAGCCCCACGCGGGTCTGGCCCTGCTGGGCCGGCCAATTGCTGGCGCGCATGCGTTCGGCATCGAGCCCCGCCCCCCAGCTCAGGCGGCTGGTGTTGTGGTCCAGGCGCCAGTAAGCGCCCTGGGTGCCGGAGGGCAGCAGGTAGTCGCCAAAATGCAGGTTGGGCCGGGTCACATAGGCGCCCCAGGTATGGCGGTAGCGGCCCAGCTTGGTGTCTGCCTCCAGGTACAGGCCTTGCGCGCTGCCGGAAGGCGCTTGTGCCGAATTGCTGCGGGTGGTGCTGCCCAGCGCGGTGAGCCGGCCGCGCAGCGCGCCATCCTGCTGCGTGGGCGAGCCATAACCGAGCGCGGCGGCCCAGCTGCTCACCCTTTTGCTGCCGCTGCCCGGCTCGTTCCACAGGCCATAGTCCACGGCGGCCACATTGTGCGCCTGGTTCAGTTGCGCGGCGGCATACCAGGCACCGCCCAGGCGCTGGGTGGCACCCACCCAGGCCACGCTGCCCTGGCTTTTCTCGAAACCGGGGTAGGGCCCTCCCAGCAGGTCGCCGCGCTGGCCCATGCCGGCGCTGATGTCGAAATCTGCACCACCGATGCGGGTGGACAGGCCGCGCAAGGTGCTGGTGCCCAGCATCAGGCGGTAGTTCTGGCCCAGTCCTCGGGTGAGCTCGCTGTAGCTGTCGCCGATCGTTGTGTCCATGCGGATGCCGGGTGTCACCGGCATATCCAGGTTCTGGACCGTGATGCGCTGGCTGCTGGACCTGCGGGCATAACCGAGCGCGCCAATGCCGTTCCAGGCATCCTGGCCGCCATGCATGCTGCGCACATCGGCCTGCAGCATCCATTCGCCGTGGTTGAGGGTCTGCTGGCGGTACAGGATGCGCTGTCCCAGCTCGGTGCCACGCTGCTGGCCCTGGCTGCCGTGGTCGGACTGGCCCAGCCCCAGGCGGCTCTCCAGCGCCCAGCTGCGCAGGCCCAGCGGCAGGGTGCTGGGGTCCACGTCCGGGGCTTCTCCCGCCCGCAGGGCTGTCAGTTCATCGGCGCTCATGAAGTGGTCCTCGTAAGCGGCCGGTGCGGCCTCGATGACGGCCCGCAGCCGTGCCTGCTCTGCCTGTGCGGGGCTCAGTGACTCCACCCGGCTGCTGGCGCCTGCCTGGTCCTGCGCCAGTGCTGCGGTCGCTTGCAAACCGATTCCCAGCACCCATGCCCCCTGAGCCGCCCACCCTGCCAGCGCCTGGTGGAAACCAGTACTGCTGAAGAAGGGAGACCGCTCAATCACATTCATTTGTAATTAGGAGTTAACTGCCGTTGCATTGATTTTGCGTGGCTGCTACCAATCAATTGTCAAAATTTGATACATAACGTTAAGTGTGTCAGAGGAGATCACAAAGTTGAAGGGCGCTCTTTGTAAAGATAATTGAAGCTAGCCTCTGCGGTTCATCGTCATCATTTATGAGCGGTCCATGTCATAAATCTATCGTTGATATTGATCAAGTGGATAAGCAATTCCAAAAGCACCGCCCGACCTTGAAGCGGCGCGCCCTGCACCCATATAGGCCCTTGTTCTGTGTTGATGAAGATTGACCTCCCATGACCAAAAAAACCCATTCCTTTCAGGCCGAAGTGGCCCAACTGCTCCACCTGGTGACGCATTCGCTGTATTCGAACCAGGAGATTTTTTTGCGCGAGCTGATCTCCAACGCGTCGGATGCATGCGACAAGCTGCGTTTTGAAGCGCTCAATGACAGCGGTCTGTACGGTGACCAGCCGGATCTGGAAGTGCGCGTGTCCTATGACACCAAGGCCAAGACCTTGACCATCACCGACACCGGTATAGGCATGACGACGCAGGAGGCCATCGACAACCTGGGCACGATCGCCAAGAGCGGCACCAAGGCCTTCATGGACAAGCTCAGCGGTGACCAGAAGGCCGATTCGCAGCTGATCGGGCAGTTCGGCGTGGGCTTCTACTCCGGCTTTATCGTGGCCGACAAGATCACCGTCGAATCGCGCCGCGCAGGCGCCGAGGCGACGGAAGGCGTGCGCTGGACCAGCGGCGGCATGGGCGACTTCGAGGTCGAGCAGATCGAGCGTGCCCAGCGCGGCACCAGCATCATCTTGCACCTGCGCGAAGACGCGCAGGACTTCCTCAACGGCTACAAGCTCAAGGAAGTGATCGCCAAGTATTCCGACCACATCAGCCTGCCCATCCTGATGGAGAAGGAAGAGTGGAAAGAGGGCGAGAACGGCCAACCCGGCGAGATGGTCAAGACGGGCGAGTGGGAAACCGTCAACAAGGCCAGCGCGCTGTGGACCCGCGCCAAGAAGGACATCACGCCTGAGCAGTACCAGGATTTCTACAAGGCCATCAGCCATGACTATGAAGATCCGTTGACCTGGAGCCACAACCGCGTCGAAGGCAATACCGAGTACACGCAGCTGCTCTACATCCCCGCCAAGGCGCCGTTCGATCTGTACCAGCAGGGCAAGCATGCGGGCATCAAGCTGTACGTCAAGCGCGTGTTCATCATGGACGATGCCCAGGCGCTGATGCCCCAGTACCTGCGCTTTGTCAAAGGTGTGATCGACTCGGCGGACCTGCCGCTGAATGTGAGCCGTGAGCTGCTGCAGGAAAGCCGCGATGTGCGCCTGATCCGTGATGGCTCGGTCAAGCGGGTGCTGTCGATGCTCGAAGACCTGGCCCGCCATGACAAGCCCCAGGCGGCTGCCGAAGGCAGTGACGGCGTGGTGGACGTGGTCAGCGAAGACGACAAGGCCAAGGAAGGCAAATACAGCCGCTTCTACAGCGAGTTTGGCGCCGTGCTCAAGGAAGGTCTGGGTGAGGACTTTGGCAACAAGGACCGCATCGCCAAGCTGCTGCGCTTTGCATCGACCACGCACGAAGGCCTGAACACCTCGTTTGCCGACTACAAGGCGCGCATGAAGGAGGGCCAGGAGGCCATCTACTACATCACCGCCGATACGCTGGCCGCTGCCAAGAGCAGCCCGCAGCTGGAAGTCTTCAAGAAAAAGGGCATCGAGGTGCTGCTGATGACCGACCGGGTCGACGAGTGGGCGCTGAACTTCCTGCAGGACTTTGACGGCACGCCGCTGCAATCGGTGGCCAAGGGCGCCGTCGATCTGGGCAAGCTGCAGAACGAGGAAGAGAAAAAGGCTGCCGAGGAAGCGGCCGAAGCTTTCAAGCCCGTGCTGGCCAAGCTCAAGGATGCGCTCAAGGACCGTGCCGAGGATGTGCGTGCAACCAGCCGTCTGGTGGATTCGCCCGCCTGCCTGGTGGTCTCGGACAGCGGCATGAGCCTGCAGCTGGCCCGCTTGCTCAAGCAGGCTGGCCAGGCCGCCCCCGAGAGCAAGCCGGTGCTCGAGGTCAATCCAGAGCACCCGCTGGTCCGGAAGCTCGATGGCTCGGTGCATTTCCATGACCTGGCCCAGATCCTGTTTGACCAGGCTGTGCTGGCCGAGGGTGGCCTGCCGGACGATCCTGCCGCCTATGTCAAACGGGTGAACGCACTGCTGGCATAACGCAGCGGCCCTCCCAGAAAAATCCCCGCCGGGTAAAAAACCCGGCGGGGATTTTTGTTTATCTGCCGCTTGAACGCCGGGAAAATCCTTGCTCCTGGAAGACGGTTATCGCACGGCACAGCGGCAATAACAAGACCGGTCTATGCCGGGGAACCGGTATTTATGAAGAAAGGGAAGTGCTTACTTTCGACGGCGGATTATCCTGCAATACCCTGATAAATCACAATTTAGAATTGTTAACATATCGAAACACCATTATTTCGGTGGTGGGCCGAGGCCGCGCCCAGCTGCGCCGATGATGTGTCTAATTGTTTCAATATGCCGGTGCAGCCGGCCCCTGCGGCGGAAAAGGCGGCTGCAGCAAGAAGACCTCAGAAGCCCTCACGCTGACAGAGGGAGGAGGGGGACAGCCCAGCGCTGCGTGGCTTTCCTTCGCTGCGCAGCCTCTTCAGATTGGTTATTTGTCAAATAAATCAGTCCATTGGAGGTATGCCATTGCGGGTGGGCGCAGCCGCTGCGGAGCATCGCGGGGGGCTGCACGCCTCAGCGGTGCTGTTGTATCCCGATGCTGGCAGGGGGGCGGCAGGCTTCGCTGGCGGCGAGGCCGGTTCGTAAATGCTATGGGCAGCTCTGCATTGTTTTGCTGCATCATTTTTATATAGCTAATAAATTTATTGAAAGTTTATTGGACATATACGCCGGATGCCAGTGCTACATTCGCAGCCCTTGTTGTCAGGTACAGCAGGTTATTAAGGATCCGTTACTACCACTGGGTGTTATCTCGGCGCTCGCCGGGAAAATCTTTGGTAAGTAGCAAAAATCTTTTATTTCACTGAACACGCAAGCCGTTATCTCTGTTTTTTGAGGAGAGGGCGGAGCTTTGCCTTTTTTAAGCAGGACGTTGAAAGTGTTACTCCCGTATCGATCACCGCCGCTACGCACCACGGTGCGTGGCAGCGTTGCCCTGGCCGTGTTGGCTGGTCTGATGCCGGCCGTGGTGGCCGCCCAGTCGACCCAGTACGACATCTTTGTGAACCACGACGCCTTTGTTGCGCAGACCGGCGCCGTTGCCGAGAGCGGATCGGTGGATGGGCCGGTGGGCGCGGACTTTGTCTACCGCGCCAAGGTCAAGCTCAATGGCGGCACCGGCGAGGTATCCAACGTCCTGTTGCTGCAGCAACTACCAGCGGGCGCCATTTTTCAGGGCATCGTCGCGCCTGCTGGCGTGCAGTGTGACGAGCCCCTGCCCAAGGCGGGCGACACCATCCAGGCCGGCTCTGCACTGAGCTGCCATCTTCCGCTGGTAACGGCGGCCGATTTCGTCGCGGTGGACTTCCGCGTCAAGCTGCCCGCCGCTGCCACCGACTGGACGGCGCAGGCCTCTGCCTCCAGTCCCAACAACGTGGATCCGGATGCGGGTGAACAGGCCCCGAACCACAGCCGCATCGAACGCACGATCACCACCTATGAGCGTGCTGATCTGGCCGTACAGATCCTGGCACCTGTGAATGGCGCCACGCATACGCAGGGCGACAAGGTCGACTACCAGCTCCAGGTGCGCAACGCGGACTCGCCCTATGCCTTTGCACTCAAGGCGGGCGAAAAGGCGACCGTGCGTTTTCCACAGCCCGAGGGAACCGAGTTCCAGGGCAGCCCTGGCGGCAATGGCTGGGCCTGCCAGCTGGTGGACGACACCAGCGCCAACCAGCCCGTGCCGGTATGGAGCTGCAGCTACACCGTGCCCGCCGGCCAGTCCGTCGGCCGTGGCCAGGATTTGCCGCTGCTGAGCGTGCCTGTGCTGGTCAAGGCCAGCGGCGGCCAGGTGGCCAGCGCGGTGTCGGTGGCGGGTGAAACCGCCACGGGCCAGCTGTTTCTGGATGCCGACCCTGACAACAACACCGATGATGTGCAGATCCAGGTGCAGCCCAATGTGAACCTGGACATGGCGCTGACCAAGGTCGTGAATCCGAAGGTGGTGGACAAGAAGGCCACCGCACCTGTGCCGGTGGTCTACACGCTCAGCGCTAAGCGGGTCGCTGGCGAGCTGGTGCCGCAGGACATCGAGGTGACGGACACGCTGCCCGCCGGTGTCAGTTTCGTCTCTGCCAGCGGTACCGGATGGGACTGCAGCAACAATGCGCAGGTCGTTCGCTGCCGCTACAGCGGTGCATTTACAGCGACCCTGCCCCAGATCACGGTCCATGCCACCGTCGATACGGCTTCCGTGGCCGCCGAAAGCGTGGTCAACAACGCCGCCCAGGTCTCGGCCAGCAATGAATCGCCTGCGAATGTAGGCGACAACAACAAGGCGCAGGCCAGCGTGCTGGTCAGCAACCAGGTGGACCTGGCCGTGAGCAAAAGCACCACGGCGTCGGTGATAGCCTCCGGCCAGCCGTACCAGTACGCGGTCAAGATCAAGAACAATGGCCCGCTGGATGTGCTGGAGGGCCAGACGATCACGGTGACGGACCAATTGGATGGGCAGTTGCAGTTCACCGGGGTGCCCGCAGGCTCTCCGTGGACGTGCAGCCCCGAAAGCACGACGGCCACTGAACTGGGCCGGCTGCTGACCTGCACCTTCACGGGAGGCATCGCCGCGGGCAAGACCTCGGAGTTGCTGCTCAATGTGGTCGCGCACATCGATCCGGGCCAGGGCAAGTTTGCCACCATCAAAAATGGCGCCCAGGTGACAGGCGTGGACGGGCGGGGCAGTGCCGCCATCGGCCATATTGCCGACAGCAACAGCGTGAACCTGTCGGAGGCCAAGGCCGATCTGTCGATCAGCAAGTCGGCTGCGGTCACCGGCGCATCGGCGGCGTCCGGTGCCGAGGTCGTCTACCGCTTGCGCGTCAAGAACGATGTGCCCGCTGACGCCGGCAATGTGGACCTGCAGATGGCCAGGACCGTCAAGGTCACGGACACCGTGGGCAACCTGCTGACCTCCTACAGCGCAGGCGTGCTGGGGGTACAACCCTATGCCAACGGACGCTATCTGACGGCCGAAGTCACCATGCCTGGCGGCAATGGCGCGGAGTCGGATGCCTGTTCGATCTCGGGCGACAACAACCAGAAGTCCGCCACCGTGACCTGCAACTTCCGCAACCTGCCCGCCGATCCGGCAGCGGAATACCTGGTCGTCATCCAGGCGCGCCAGTATGTGGATCCCAAGGACGATGCCACGCAGACCAACACCATCGTCAATGTGGCGGATGTGAGCTCGCCCGATACGGCGGAGTTCAACACCGGCAACAACCGCTCCCAGGCCTCGGTGGAGCTGGAAGCCCTGACCGATCTGACCGTAACCAAGCAGGCTGCGCCCGAGAGCGCTGCCGCCGGCCAGGCGATCACCTACACCTTGACCGCCAAGAACAGCGGCCCCTCGCAGGCGCGCAAGGTCAGCGTGACCGATCAGTTGCCGCTGAACACGATCTGGGTGGGCGCTGCGCCCAGTATTGCCCGGGGCAGCTGCAGCTTGAGCGGCGGTGCCACGTTTGCAGCAGGCTTGGAGATCACCGAAGCCAACCGCACGCTGACCTGTACCTGGACCGACGCCGTGGCCGAGAAGGCGCAAAAGACCGTGACCTACCAGCTGCGCTCGCGTGCCAAGGACTACCCGGCTCAGCTGGACAACCGCGTGGTGGTGGCGTCGGTCACGCCGGAGACGGATCTGAGCAACAACAGCGCCCACGAAACGGTGCCGCTGAACACGCCCCAGGTCGATGTGCTGGTGAACATGCGCCACACCAATGACGGCATTCCGCTGGACACCGGCAAGACCCAGTACACGATCACGGTCACCAACAGTGGTGCCTCGCAGTCGTACGCAACCGGCGTGCAGATGGTGGACCAGTTCCCGGCAGCCGGATCGACGGCCGACTTCCGCTTTGTCTCGCTCGACAGCGTGCAGCTGGCCAATTGCGATGCCCGCTTCAGTACCGACAGCTGTAGCGTGCCTGCATCCGGCGCGCTGGCGGGCAGCCTGGTCTGTGATTTCCCCTGGCTGGCGCCTGGCGAATCCGTGGCGATCAAGTTCACGATGGAGCCAGCCTCGCTGCTCGATGGCCGCGCCGTCGGTACCATCAACCACCGCGCCAGCGTGAAGGCCGATGTGGAAGTGCTGGAGGGCGTGGATGTCAGCAAGAACAACCAGACCACGGACCGCACGTCGACCTATGACCCGGCCCAGGTCTCGCCCGGGGACCTGGACAAGCTGCGCTATGTGGACCTGTCGCTGACCAAGACCGCGTCGGCGGGCGATGCGGTGGATGTGGGCGATCTGATTGCCTACACCTTGACGGTGAAGAACGAGGAAGACCCGGCCGCCAACCCGCGCAATGACCTGGTGGATGGCCATGCCGTCGTCAGCGATGTGCTGCCCGAAGGCCTGGCGCTGGAAGGCGCAGCGCCTGATGGCTGCAGCTATACCGAGGCGACGCGCAGCCTGCGCTGCGAGATCACATCGCTCAATGCCGGGCAGACGCGGGACTTCCGCTTCACGGCCAAGCTGCTGTCGCGCCCGCAGGCGCAGACCAGCGTGGTCAACAGTGCCAGCCTCTCCAGCCCGGGTGATACGGATGAGTCCAACAACGACAGCCGCACCGAGACGCCACTGGCGCTGGTGGATCTGGCCCTGCGCAAGACGGTCGACAAGGACCAGGCGGCTGCAGGCGATGCATTGACTTACACCTTGACGGTTGTCAACAACGGCCCGGCAGCAAGCCGTGAAGCCAGCGTGACCGATGTCTTGCCCCAAGGCCTGGTCTTTGTGCAGGCGTCGCCCGCCTGCCGCTTCGACGCCGATAGCCGCACACTCCGTTGTGCGCTGGAGCCGCTGGCCGCCGGTGCGTCCGTGGCATTGACGGTCGAGACCACCGTGGATGCGGCGCTGCAAGGCCCGGCCAGCCTGGTCAACACGGCTGCCGTAGACCTGGCCGGTGATTCCGATCCAAGCAACAACGAAAGCACTGCGACAACAACCATCCCTGGCAAGGACAGCGGGGGCAACGAAGGCAAGCCCGATGGCAAGCCCGCCGTGCCGGTGCCCGTGCCCACCCTGGCACCGGCTGGCCTGCTGCTGATGGCGTTGGCGATGGCTGCGCTCGCAGCGCTGCGACTGGGACGCCGCAACCGTTAAGCGCGCATCCCGGATGCACCTCCGCCCCCAAGCCGCGCATCGCCATGCGCGGCTTTTTTACGTGGGGGATTTGCCGCATGAACACCAGTTGTTGACAGAGGCATTTCCCCCGCTCAGAACTTTAACGGCTATATTTGCTCCTACGTCCACTTCGACGACAGCAGGCACTCACCATGGTTCGCTTCTTTTTTGTATTTCTGGGGCTGCAGCTCTCCTTGTTCGGTCTCAACATGCTGAGCTGGGTGCAAAAGCACCTGGTCGAGCCGTGGACAGCCATGCTGGCGCAGATCTGCGCTTTTTTGGTCACCTGGTTTGACAAATCGGCAGTGGCAGAAGGCAAGGTGCTGTGGAACCATGCCACCAACTTTGGCGTGTCCATCGAGGCCGGCTGCAACGGCATCGAGGCGTGCATTGTGTTGTTTGCCGCCATCATGGCCTTTCCATCCAGCTGGCGCCACAAGCTCATCGGCCTGGTGCTGGGCTTCATCGCGGTCCAGGCCGTCAATATCGTGCGCGTGATCAGCCTGTTCTATCTCGGCCAGTGGAACATGTCGGCTTTCAACTTCGCCCATGAGTACCTGTGGCAGGCGCTGATCATGCTGGACGTGCTGGTGGTCTGGCTGGTCTGGGTGCGTGCAGGCCAGCGCGCCAAGCGGGCCGAGGATGGCTCGGACGCGCCACCCCCTTCAGGCTCGGGAGCGGGCCCGGCGCTGGCCGCGGCCTGACCTGCACCGGCCAGCAGTGTGCGCACTGCTGGCTTTTTTCCATTCACCGCACTAGAAATACATGGCCCCCAGGGCCGAGACCGAGGAAGAGGGATGAAGCGCTTGAACCCGATACAGCGATTTGCGCTGCTGGCCTTCGCCGGCATCATCGTGCTGACCACGTTGTGGGTGCAACTGTCTCCGTGGATGGGCTACCCGGTGGCGGTGAT
This sequence comes from Comamonas sp. B21-038, assembly GCF_022387135.1. Classification (GTDB taxonomy): domain Bacteria; phylum Pseudomonadota; class Gammaproteobacteria; order Burkholderiales; family Burkholderiaceae_C; genus Comamonas; species Comamonas sediminis. Next base: position 3,885,052 of record NZ_CP092462.1, on the reverse strand, counting down.
CTCCAAGGAAGGCATGCAGGACCTGGCATCGGGCTGGGTCAAGCAGGTGCACATCGCGCCGGGCAAGATCGAGGTCGACACCTCGGTCGGCGTCGCCAATGCCAACACCGGTGGCCGCTGGGCCGAGATCTCGGTCGATGGCGACCCGGGCCGCTATGCCTACGGATTTCCGATCTTCTTGGCGCTGTTGCTGGCCGCCTGGCGCAAGGGGCGTGTCTGGCGCGCGGTTCTCGGTTATGTGATCTTGCTGCCGTTCCAGGCCTTCAGCATCTCCACCAGCCTGCTGATGCAGGTGGTGCTGGCCACCAACCTGGACCTGCGGCTGCTGAAGATTTCGCAGACCCAGCTGGATCTGCTGGCCTATGGCTACCAGCTGGGCAGCCTGGTGCTGCCGACCCTGGTGCCGTTTTTGCTGTGGCTGTGGCTGGACCGGCAGTTTGTCAACGAAGTGCTGGTCGAGGCCTGGAAGAAGAACATCCAGCCCAAGCTGGTGCCGCGCCCCACCGTGGTGCGCCCACCGCCACCACCGCCGCCAGAGCAGGTGATCCGCCCGGCAGAGAGCGGGCCCGAGATCTCGCACGAGATCAGCATCACCTTGCCACCGCGCAAATAAGCGAGCTCCTATTGCCGGGGGGCTGGCACTTGCGTGCGCCAGGTGGCTAGCGCCAGCGCCGTGGCCAGCAGCGCAAACACCGCGCAGAATGCCAGCAGCGCGCGTGACAGGCCCACCTGGTCGGACAGCCAGCCAATCCCCAGAATGGGCAAGATTGTGCCCACATAGCCGGTGACCAGGTAGGTGGCCAGCAGGCCGGCCCGGTTGTCGGCCCGTGCCACCTTGTTGACCACCGAGATGCCGCCCAGGTTGCACAGGCCATGGCCGAGTGCGGCAGTCAGCACGCAGAGCAGAAACACGCCGGCCGAGCTGGCAAACACGTTGACGATCAGCAGCAGGTTGCACAGCGCCAGCGATGCGTAGCCGGTGATCAGCACCTTGCGGGTGACAAAGCCCTTGGCGGCATACTGAGTTGCCGCCGACAGCAGCAGGATCAGGCCGATCGATGGCCCGCTGATCGCCGGCCCATGCCAGGGCAGCATGCTTTGCATGAAGCTGGGGGCGAGCGATGCGAACAGGCTGAACATGCCAAAGGCGCAGAACGCGCCCATCGAGGCCAGGCCATAGCGGCGCAGCGCAGCGCGCTCCGGGAAGGTCAGGCGCGGCATCAGCTGCCGCAGGCCAAAACGGGTGCTGGCAGGCGCGGGCTGCAAGTGGGCCGGCAGCTGCACCTGGAACAGCGAATAAATCGCCAACGCACTCAGCAGCAGCGATGGCAGATAGGCGCTGCGCAGCGGAAAGGGCGCCCATTGCGCCACCAGGCCACCGACGATGGGCCCCAAGCCAAAACCAAAGGCAATCGTCAGACTGGTGGTGGCAGCGGCGCGCTGCGTGTCACCGCTGGTATTGAGCTGGGTCAGGCCCAGCGAGGCCGAGGTCGTGATCATGCCCGAGGCCAGGCCAATGATGATGCGGCTCAGGCCAAACACCTGCATGTTCCAGGCCAGTGCCGACAGCAGCACGCCGCCGCTCATCAGCATCACCCCCGCCCGCAGCACCTTGAAAAAGCCATAGCGCGTCGTGATCGCGCCCAGCAGCATCAGGCTGGTGAGCGCTGCGGCCATGTAGAGCACAAACACCTGGGTGATGGCGCTGGGCGGCAGCTGCCACTGCGCCTGGTACAGCGGGTAGAGCGGGCTGGCCAGCGCCGTGCCCATGACGCCGACGCACATCGAGAAGCACACCCAGAAATAGGGCGGCCAGGGGTATTTCATTGCAGGACTTGGATCTGGGCTGCGGTGGCTGCAGCAGGCCAGCGGCGGGTAGCGGCTGGCCGGTAAGGACGGTGGGCTGGATTGTAGGCAGCGGGGCCGCGCATGTCGCTAGGCGGCGCAGGTGCCCATGGCCTGGCGTAGGACATAGGCAGACAAAGTCCATGGCAATGCCCTTGTAGCAGGGGGCCGTGGGGCAAAGGCTGTTAAAAATAGCCATGATCCGAATGTCCACGCTGTCCTTTTCGCCCTCCCGCCACTGCCGCGCTGCGGCTGCCGCTGCCATCGCGGTGGCCTGCGTGGCTGCGCTGTCCGCCTGCTCACCGTATGTGGGTGTGGGCGTGCCGTTGGGGCCGTTTTCGGTCGGCGTCGGTGTGGGCAGTGGCGGTGTCAGCGCCGGGGTGGGCACGGGTGTGGGCCCCGTCGGTGTGGGTGTGGGGGTCAACCAGCGTGGCCAGGTGACCGGCAATGCGGGTGTCGGCGTGGGCACCTCCGTCGGTGGTGCGAATGTGGGCGTAGGGGTGGGCACCGGCACGGTGCTGTATGACCCCGCTGCGCCCGTGGCGCCTGCATCGGCCCCCGCAACGGCACCGGACTATGCCCGGTCCGCACAGCCCGGCGTGGTCGTACCAGGGGTCGTCAGCCCACCCGCGGGCGAGCACGATGCCAACCTGCAGTGGCGCGGCGCTGACGGCCAACTGCTGCCCGACTGCCGGCTGAACAACCGCTGTTAACCGGTTCTACACATACAGCGGCGGCTCGTCCATCGCGATGCGCTGGGCCTGCAGCAGCTGCGTCTGCTCCTGCCAGTAGGCCTCGCTGCCAAACCAGGGGAAATGGATCGGGAAGATCGGGTCGTCAAAACGCCGGGCCAGCCAGGCGCTGTAGTGGATCAGGCGCAGGGTGCGCAGCGGCTCGATCAGTACCAGCTCGCGCCGGTCAAACGGGCGGAACTGCTCATAGCCTTCCACGAGGGTCGACAGCTGCGCGCTCTGCTGACGGCGGTCGCCTGACAGCAGCATCCACAGGTCCTGCACAGCGGGGCCGCTGCGCGTGTCATCCAGATCGACAAAATGCGGGCCGCCGCCCTGGTTCTCCGGCGGCACCCACAGCACATTGCCCGGGTGGCAGTCGCCATGCAGGCGCAGGCTGCGAAAGCTGCCTGCGGCAAAGTGGCCGGTCGCGCTGCCCGGGTCGATGATCTCGCAGATCTTGTCGGTGGCGCGGCGGCAGGCATCGCTCCAGGCGCTGCGCTGGCCGGGCGGGATGGCGCCGTGCGCCATCAGCCAGTCATGGGGTTCGCGGGCAAAGTCCTGGGCGTTGATGCTGGGGCGGTGCGCAAAGGGCTGGGCTTCGCCCACGGTGTGGATGCGGGCCAGAAAGCGGCCGACCCATTCGAGCACTTCCCAATCGTCCAGATCGGGCTGGCGCCCGCCCCGCCACGGCGAGACCGAGAAACGAAAACCGCCATGCTGCAGCAGGCTGTGGCCGCCCAGTTGCAGCGGTGCCACTACCGGCACTTCGGCATCGGCCAGCTGCTGGGAGAAATGGTGTTCCTCGGCAATGGCCGCATCGCTCCAGCGGCCGGGGCGGTAGAACTTGCAGACCACCTTGCTGCCGTCTTCCAGCCAGACCTGGTAGACCCGGTTCTCATACGAGGACAGCGGATTGAGGCGGCCATCACCCCACAGGCCGACCGATGCCAGCGCATCGAGCACCAGATCGGGGGTCAGTGCGGCATAGGCATGTTCCTGTTGCGGGCTGCTGGGCGGGTAGTCATCGTTGTCGTGCATCCTGCCATTGTGCGCCCATCTTGTGACGGCCATGGAGAGGGCAGGGACGCAAAAAAAGCCGGGCATGCAAGGCATGCACCGGCTGTACTGGAGAGGGTCAATCGTTGCGCTGTGTAGCTTAGAACGTCTTTACGATCTCTATACGAGGAGATCGTAAACACGTTCTTACACCACCACGGTCAGGGTCTTGTCGATATTGCCGCGGGTGGCATTGGAGTAAGGGCAGACCAGGTCGGCGTCATGCACCAGCTTTTCAGCGGCGGCCTTGTCCATGCCGGGCAGGTTGACCGTCAGGCGGGCTGCAATGCCGTAGGCGTTCGGGATGGGGCCCAGGTCCACTTCGGCGTCGATCGACAGGCCATCGGGCAGTGCAAGCTTTTGCTTGCCGGCGACCGCCTTGATCGCGCCGATGAAGCAGGCAGAGTAGCCTGCGGCAAACAGCTGCTCGGGGTTGGTGCCCTGGCCGCTGGTACCGGGCGAGGACAGTTGCACGTCCAGGCGGCCATCATTGGTGCGCGATGCGCCGTCGCGGCCGCCGGTGGTGTGTGCGTGGGCGGTGTACAGAACTTTTTCGAGAGTAGCCATGGTGAACTCCTGGTCAACGGTGGGACAAAAAAACTGCTTCTTCAAGAAGCGGCGGGCAGCGGCGCGGCCAATCGGCTGCGCAGCTGTTGGATCTGTTGGGTCAAGGCCTGCAACTCCTGCAAACTGCATTGGCTGCGCTCCAGCACACAGGCGGGAACGGCGGCTGCTTGCTCGCGCAGTTGCCGGCCGGCATCGGTCAGGTGCACGCGCACGCGGCGCTCATCGTCGCTGTCGCGCTGGCGCTGCAGCCAACCGGCAGTCTGCATGCGCTTGAGCAGCGGCGTCAACGTACCCGAATCCAGGTACAGGCGCTCGCCCAGCTCGGAGACCATGCAGCCATCGCCTTCCCACAGTACCAAGAGCACCAGGTACTGCGGGTAGGTCAAACCCAATGGTTCGAGCAGGGGCTTGTACAGCTTGGTCATTGCCAGTGAGCTGGAGTACAGCGCAAAACACAGCTGCTGGTCGAGCAGCAGCGCGTTGTGGGCAGTGGCAGGGTTGGCGTTGGGCATGGGTCGAATTATAGTGCTCAATTAAATTGTGCACAACTTAATTGGGAAAACACCTGCAGGCAACAGGGTGTTTGCCCAGGCCGGTGCATGGGCCCTGGCTTCGTCTGAAAGGCAGGCAGCCCGCGCCGCAGATGGCGGCTGGGTTGCGCCCCGTCCATTCAATACGCGGTCTGCACCACCTGGCCGCTGCTGTCCTTGAACTTGGCAGCCACCGCATCGGCAGCGGTGCGCAGCAGGATCAGGTCCATCGAGACGGCGACAAACTGCGCGCCCAGCGCCAGGCATTCGCGGGCGCGGGCTTCGTCCACCATCAGGATGCCGGGGGCCTTGCCGGCCGCGCGGATGCGGGTGATGGCGTCATCGATCGCGGCATTGACCACCGGGTGGCGCGGCTGGCCGGGGTAGCCCATGCTGGCCGACAGGTCGGCAGGACCGATGAAGATGCCGTCCACCCCATCGACGGCGGCGATGGCCTCGATCTGGTCCAGCGCCTGCGCGGTTTCCACCTGCACCAGCAGGCACAGCTCCTTGTCGGCATCGTCCACATACTGCATGTCGCGGCCAAAGTTGCTGGCGCGCATCGAGCCGCCCATGCCGCGAATGCCCTTGGGCGCATAGCGCATGGCCTGCACGGCGGCGCGGGCCTCGTCGGCGTTCTGCACAAAGGGGATCAGCAGCGTTTGGGCGCCAATGTCCAGGTAGCGCTTGATGAGGACCGGGTCATTCCAGGCCGGGCGCACGACGGCGCTGGTGGGACGGGGCTGCAGCGCAGCTTCTACCGCCTGCAGCTGCTGCAGCACCTGGGGCACATCGTTGGGCGAATGCTCGGTGTCGAGCATGATCCAGTCGTAGCCGCTGCCGGCCAGCAGCTCGGTGATATAGGGCGAAGGAAAGGCCGACCACAGGCCGATCTGTGCCTGACCGGCGGCCATCGCTTTTTTGAAGAGGTTCGGAGTGGGCATGCTTGTCTCGGTGGTGTGGTGTTTTCTGTGTGGTGGGGTCAGGGCAGGAGGTGGATCTCGTCGTTGCTCAGCGGCCAGCGGCAGCTGCCTGCCAAGGTGTGCCATTCGCTGGCGCCCAGGTCCAGCGCCTGCTGGTCTGCCATGGCCGTCACGCTGCGGCAGATGGGCTTGAAATGCCTGGCGGCCACCGTGTCGCGCCCGTAGCGCTGGTAATAGCGTTTCAAGTGCAGATCGGCAGCCGGCACCCGGGCGGCGACATAGGCCAGGTAGTCGCGGTAGAGCGCATCGACCGGCGCATCTTCGAGCTGCTGCTTCCAGATGCGAAAGCCGGCCAGGCAGGCCACCAGGGCCAGCACCAGCGCGGCCACAGGCAGGGCCTTTTTCCAGATCGGGGTGCTGCGTGGCGCGGGCATGGGGCAGGGGTCGCTGGGCAGCGCAGGCGCCCGCGCTCAGGCGTAGCTGTAGACGCCCTTGCCGGTCTTGCGGCCCAGCTGGCCGGCGGCGACCATTTCCTTGAGCAGCGGGCAGGGGCGGTATTTGCTGTCGCCAAAGTCTTTCAGGTAGACCTCCATCACGGCCAGGCAGACATCCAGACCAATCATGTCGGCCAGCGCCAGCGGGCCAATCGGGTGGCTGCAGCCCAGCTTCATGCCGTCATCGATGTCCTGGGCAGAGGCAATGCCTTCGGCCAGCACATAGAAGGCCTCGTTGATCATCGGCACCAGAATACGGTTGACGACAAAGCCGGGCGAGTTTTTCACGCTGATCGGCGACTTGCCCAGGCTCTCGGCCAGTGCCTTGACGGCGTCATGCGTGGCGTCGCTGGTCTGCAGGCCACGGATCACTTCGACCAGCGCCATCATCGGCACCGGGTTGAAGAAGTGCATGCCGATGAATTTGTCAGCGCGCTTGGTGGCAGCAGCCAGCTGGGTGATCGAGATCGACGAGGTGTTCGATGCCAGCAGTACGGACGGGTCGAGCAGCGCATCGACCTGCTGCAGGATCTTGAGCTTGAGCTCGTAGTTCTCGGTGGCCGCCTCGATCACCAGTTGGGCCTTCTGCAGGTCTTCATAGCGGGTGCTGCCCTGGATGCGGCCCAGTGCGGCGGCCTTGTCGGCTTCGCTGATCTTTTCCTTCTTGATCAGGCGGTCCAGGCTGCTGCCCACCGTCGCCAAGCCCTTTTGCACGGCGGCGTCCGAAATGTCCACCATCACCACATTCAGCCCGGCCACTGCGCAGGTCTGCGCAATGCCGTTGCCCATGGTGCCTGCACCAATTACGCCTACGGTCTGGATCGTCATCTGTCTTCCTTGGGTCCTGTTGCTGGGAGAGGGGCTGGCCTGCATCCGCCCTGCAGCGCCTATCGGCAAGCCCGGTGGCAAGATCATAGCGGCAGGTGTTGCACTGCGGCACAAACTGGGCGACAGAGCGCGGGGATAGGCGAGGGTTCTAAAATGCCCCCCATCGCTGCGCCGCAGCCCCTTAGTAGACACGACCTGATATGACCACCTTCGGCACCCCGCTCACCAAGAACGCAACCAAAGTCATGCTGCTGGGCAGCGGCGAGCTGGGCAAGGAAGTGCTGATTGCCTTGCAGCGCCTGGGCGTGGAGACGGTGGCAGTGGACCGCTATGACCATGCGCCCGGCCAGCAGGTGGCGCACCATGCCCGCACCATCACGATGAGCGACCCGGCCCAGCTGACGGCGCTGATCGAGGCAGAAAAGCCCGACATGGTGGTGCCCGAGATCGAAGCCATTGCGACGCCCGCGCTGCAGGCGCTGGAGGCCGCAGGCACCGTGCGCGTGGTGCCTACCGCCCGCGCCACCCGTTTGACGATGGACCGCGAAGGCATCCGCCGCCTGGCGGCCGAGACCCTGGGCCTGCCCACCAGCCCCTACCAGTTCTGCGACAGCCTGGCCGAGCTGCAGGCGGCCATCGATGGCGGCATTGGCTACCCCTGCGTGGTCAAGCCGGTGATGAGCAGTTCGGGCAAGGGCCAAAGCAAGATTGACGGCCCGGCCGATGTGGAAAAGGCCTGGAACTATGCGATGGAAGGCGGCCGGGTGCAGGGCGGCCGCATCATCGTCGAAGGCTTTATCGACTTTGACTACGAAATCACCTTGCTGACGGTGCGCGCCAAGAATGCCGCCGGCCAGATCGAAACCCATTTCTGCGAGCCCATCGGCCATGTGCAGGTGCAGGGCGACTATGTGGAGAGCTGGCAGCCGGCCCGCATGGCGCCCGGCGCGCTGACCCTGGCGCAGGACATTGCCCGCGCCATCACCAGCGACCTGGGCACCGGCCTGAACGGCGAGCCCGCCGGCCTGGGCCTGTTTGGCGTGGAGCTGTTCGTCAAGGGCGACCAGGTCTGGTTCAGCGAAGTGAGCCCCCGCCCGCATGACACCGGCATGGTGACCATGATCACCCAGTGGCAAAACGAGTTCGAGCTGCATGCCCGCGCCATTCTGGGCCTGCCGGTGGACACCAGCCTCAAGACCGCCGGCGCCAGCGCCGTGATCTACGGCGGTGTCGATGCCCAGGGCATTGTGTTTGATGGTGTCGATGCTGCTCTGCAGATCCCCGGCACCGAAGTGCGCCTGTTTGGCAAGCCCGAGAGCTTTAGCCGCCGCCGCATGGGCGTGGCACTGGCGCGCGCGGCCGATACCGACGCCGCGCGCGACAACGCCAAAAAGGCGGCGGCGCTGGTCAAGCCCCGCGTGGCGGCGTAAGCGGCCGGGGCGCAGCGCTCCCTGGGCTGCGCCATTGAAAAAAGCTGCTGGCTGCCCTTGCAGGACGTCCAGCAGCTTTTGTTTGGGGTGTGCTTGGTGCGGTGGTTTTTAGTTGGACTGGCAGCTATAGCTGTCAGCCACGTTCACATCCCCACTGCCCTTGTAGCGCGGCCAGGTCGGGTACTCGCACAGCGGCCGGGTGCGGCCAGGCACACCCGCGGTGTCGCTGACCACCTGGGCACCAGGCGCGGCGCCAGCGGTCACCCATTGGTCCAGCGCCTTGAGCGAATCCCAGTTGGCATTGAAGGCGGTGCTGGCCGCATGGCCGTAACCGGGTACCTCGTAGTAACGGGCAAAGCTCTTGACGGCGCTGGCGCCCATGGTCTGCTCCAGGCGCTGCCAGTACTGCGCGGTGGCGCGGGTGCTGACGAGCACATCGGCCGTGCCATGCGCCATCAGCAGCTTGCCGCCGCGTTTGTTGAAGGCCGACAGGTCGGTGCTGTTGATGTCCTGCAGCTTGGTGAGCTGGTGGATGCGGTCGGTCCAGGCGCCAGGGTTTTGCGGATCGAGCGACAGCGCATCAAAGTTGGCATCGCGGGTCACAAAGTAGCGCACCCACTGGTCCCAGAACACTGCCCAGTACGGAGCGGTGAGCGGCGCGGGGCTGGCCGGGGCGGTGGTGTTCATCGCCAGCAGGTTGACGGTGGGCTGCAGCGGGCTGCTGCCTTCCTCACCCAGTTCCGAGCCCCAGACGTTGAAGCCGGGGTACTGCGTCTCGCCACTGCCCAGCGGGGCGCTGAAGCGGATTTCGCTGTTATAGGTCTTGAGCGCGCTGATCATCGCATCGGACAGGCAGCCTTCCTGGCTGGCGCCACCGGCGCAGCGCAGCGGCTGGCCGCCCACGGTGGCGGTGGCCGGGTCGAACTGGCTGTTGCAGGCGGCCACATTGCTGACCACGCCGTCCTGCACGCCGTCGAGCGCATCGCACTTCTCCAGCGCCGCCTGGCGCAGCAGCTTGCGCTGGCCCAGGCTGGGGTAGGCGCCGGGCTGGGCAAAGGCGCGGCTGATGCGGCCAAACTGCAGATCCAGGCTGGCCGCATTCCAGGCGGGGTACCAGGCGACGACGCCATCCCAGTCGGACGGCCATTTCTGGGCCACGGCCAGTGCTTCGCGCCCGCCGGTGGAGCCGCCGATGAAGTAACGCTTGTCCGGCTTTCTGCCGTAAAAGCGCGTCACCAGCACCTCGGCCACGTCGCTGACTTTCTTCAGCGCAGCGCCGGAGAAGTTGGCGACCGCTTCGTCATTCGTGCCAAAGCTGCCATCGCGGCTGCCGGCTGCCCCGGCCTGGTGGCCGGAGTCGCTGCCAAACACCGCATAGCCCTGGTTGAGCAGCGGGTAGGCACCCTGGCTGGCGGGGGCGGCCGGGTAGGTGTAGAGGCTGGGCATCACGCCGTTGTAGCCGCCGCCGCCCACCATCACCACCTTGCCATTCCACTCCTTGGGCAGCAGCAGGCCCATCTTGATGGCCGGGGCGCCAGGGTCGACCGGCGCTATCGAGATATTGGCCCGGACCGAGGCGGGCGGCTGTGCGCCGGTGGCGGCGCTTGGCGTTTCGGTCGAGGTCACCGTGGCGCCGCTGGTGGGCAGACCGATCTGGCTGGCTGCCACCTGCTGCTTGGCCAGGGCCAGGCTGGCCTCGTCAAAATTGAAGCTGTGCGAACCGCCGCTGCCGCAGGCGGACAGCGCAAGGACCGCGCTGGCGACGGCCGTCAGAGGGATAAGGCGCCGCAGGGGTGGGAGGATGGTTGTGGTCACTGTGTCTCCTGGTTGTTATGGTGCGGGCGCAAAGGCTTCTTCACGGCCCGCCGACCATTGTGGAAGTGAGGCGCACAGTTATCCACAGGGTTTGCAGTTAGGTAGTTCCCCATAAGTAAAAAAGCCAGCACGCTGGTGCTGGCATTGGAGTAAGGGAGCGGTGCAAAGCGCCGTTGGGGAGCGCAACTTATTGGAAGGCCACCTCGGCAAAGCTGCGCAGCTTGCGGCTGTGCAGCCGGTCCACACCGCCTTCGCGCAGGATGTTGACCGCCCGCATGCCGATGCGCAGATGCTGGTCCACCCGCTCGCGGTAGAAGTGGTTGGCCATGCCCGGCAGCTTGATCTCGCCGTGCAGCGGCTTGTCGCTGACGCACAGCAAGGTGCCGTAGGGCACGCGGAAGCGGAAGCCATTGGCGGCAATGGTGGCGCTCTCCATGTCCAGCGCCACGGCCCGGCTCTGGCTGAAGCGGCGCTGGGGCGTGTTGTCGGGCAGCAGCTCCCAGTTGCGGTTGTCGGTGCTGGCCACGGTGCCTGTGCGCATGAAGCGCTTGAGGTCGTCCTCGGGCACCTGGGTCACATCGGCCACCGCCTGCTGCAGCGCGACCTGGATCTCGGCCAGCGCAGGGATGGGCACCCACAGCGGCAGCTCTTCGTCCAGCACATGGTCCTCGCGCACATAGGCATGGGCCAGCACATAGTCGCCCAGCTGCTGGCTGTTGCGCAGGCCGGCGCAGTGGCCCAGCATCATCCAGGCGTGGGGGCGCAGCACGGCGATGTGGTCGGTGATGGTCTTGGCATTGGCCGGGCCCACACCGATGTTGACCATCGTGGTGCCCGACTGGTCGGCGCGCACCAGGTGGTAGGCGGGCATCTGCGGCAGGCGCGGCGGCGGGCTGCCCAGCGCATCCACGGCCTCGGGCGCCAGGCCCTGGCGGCGGGTGACGACATTGCCCGGCTCGATAAAGGCGATGTATTCGCTGTCGGGGTTGGCCATTTCGGCGCGGCCCAGGCGGATGAACTCGTCGATATAGAACTGGTAGTTGGTGAACAGCACAAAGTTCTGGAACCACTCGGGCAGGGTGCCGGTGTAGTGGCGCAGGCGCTGGAGCGAGTAATCCATGCGCGGCGCGGTGAACAGCGACAGCGGCTGCGGCTCACCCGGCTTGGGCTCCCAGGTGCCGTTGGCGATGCCGTCGTCCATCGCATGCAGGTCGGGCAGGTCGAAGACGTCGCGCATCAGCATGCGGCGCTCGGCACTCAGCTGGCCTTCGATGTGGTCGTTGTCGGCAAACGAGAAATGGATCGGAATCGGCTGGCTGCTGGTGCCCACTTCCAGCTCCACATTGTGGTTCTCGATCAGCAGCCGGAACTGCTCGGCATAGTAGTTGGCAAACAGGTCGGGGCGGGTCAGCGTGGTTTCGTAGTGGCCGGGGCCCTCGACAAAGCCATAAGCGAGCTTGCTGTCGGCCCGCGCCACGGTGCGCGTGTGCAGGCGTACAAAGGGGTAGCAAGCGCGGTACGGGGCCGCCGGGGTCTCGCCCGCCACAAAGCGTTGCATGGCCTGGCGCAGGAATCCGATCTGTTCGGCATAGATGGCCTGCACCTGCGCCAGCGCGGATTGAGCCGTGCGGTGGCTGGTCGGTGCGGTAAAGGCAGGTTTGGTATAGGTCATGCACCATTGTGCCTCTGCTTTGGGGCGGCGGCATGACAAATCGCCTGCCTGCAGCGCTGTGGACGACGGCGGATTTCAGGGCTTCCCGCCGGGTGGTTGGCGGCCCCTGGCCCGGGCGCGGGATAATCGCGGCATGAACGCAACAAACACCCCCGCCAACGCAGCGGACGCCGCCTCCTTTAGCCAACTGCCGCTGGGCCAGACCATGCAGGCCAATCTGCAGCAGCTGGGCTATACGCAGATGACGGCAATCCAGGCGGCCAGCCTGCCCTTTGCGCTGCAAGGCAAGGATGTCATCGCCCAGGCCAGCACCGGCAGCGGCAAGACGGCCGCCTTTGGCCTGGCCCTGCTCGCCCGTCTGAACCCGCGCTGGTTTGCGGTGCAATCGCTGGTGCTCTGCCCCACCCGTGAGCTGGCCGACCAGGTCGCCACCGAAATCCGCCGCCTGGCGCGCGCCGAAGAGAACATCAAGGTCGTCACCGTCTACGGCGGTGTGCCTTCGCGCAACCAGATTGCCAGCCTGGAGAACGGCGCCCACATCATCGTCGGCACCCCGGGCCGGGTGATGGACCTGATGGAGCGCAACGTGATCGACCTGGCCGCCCTCAATACGCTGGTGCTGGATGAGGCCGATCGCATGCTCGACATGGGCTTTTATGGCGATATCGTCACCGTTGCGAGCCAGTGCCCGGCCGAGCGCCAGACCCTGCTGTTCTCGGCCACCTACCCCGAGGGCATTGCCCAGCTGGCCGAGCGCTTCATGCGCGACCCGCAGACCGTCAAGGTCGCCTCGCAGCACAGCGCGCACAAGATTGAGCAGCGCTGGTACGAGGTCAAGGAATCCGAGCGCCTGCATGCCGTATCGCAGCTGCTGGCGCATTTCCGGCCCGAGTCGTCCATCGCTTTTTGCAATACCAAGCAGCAATGCCGCGACCTGGTCGAGGTGCTGCAGGCCCAGGGTGTAAGCGCTTTGGCGCTGTTTGGCGAGCTGGAGCAGCGCGAGCGTGACGAAGTGCTGGTGCAGTTTGCCAACCGCAGCTGCAGCGTGCTGGTGGCCACCGATGTGGCCGCGCGCGGGCTGGACATCGCCAACCTGGCCGCCGTCATCAATGTGGACACCACGCCCGATCCGGAAGTGCATATCCACCGCATCGGCCGCACCGGCCGGGGTGATGCCGAAGGCCTGGCGCTGAGCCTGGCCAGCATGGACGAGATGGGCTCGGTCGGCAAGATCGAAGTGCTGCAGGGGCGCGAGTCGCAATGGCATCCACTGAGCGAGCTGACCCCCGCCTCCAGCCAGCCCATGGTGCCGGCGATGCGCACGATCCAGATCATTGGCGGGCGCAAGGAAAAGATCCGTGCCGGTGATGTGCTGGGCGCCATGACGCGCGACTTTGGCTATGCCAAGGAGCAGATCGGCAAGATCAATGTGAACGACTTCTCGACCTATGTGGCCGTCAGCCGCGACATCGCCCACAAGGCGGTGGACCGCCTCAACAGCGGCCGCGTCAAGGGCAAGACCGTCAAGGCCCGCCTGCTGTAAACCAGGCCACACCCCGCCGCCATGAAACCTGCCTTATCCGCCGCAGCCCACAGCCGCTGGACCACGCCCGAGAACCTGCTGCGCATCTCGGTGGTGGTGGCCATCGCCACGATTGCCCTCAAGACCAGTGCCTGGGCCGTCAGCGGCTCGGTGGGTTTGTTGTCCGATGCGCTGGAATCGCTGGTCAACCTGGTGGGCGCCCTGTTTGCGCTGGGCATGGTGACCATCGCCAAGCGCCCGGCTGACGAGGGCCACCCCTATGGCCACACCAAGGCGGAGTACTTCTCGGCCGGCTTTGAGGGCCTGCTGATCTTTGGCGCGGCCATGGCCATCGTCTGGGCCTCGGTGGACCGCCTGCTCCACCCCCAGCCGCTGGAGCAGCTGGGCTGGGGCATTGCGCTGTCGATGCTCAGCACGGCGCTCAACGGTGGGCTGGCCTGGGTCATGCTGCGCGCAGCGCACGAGCACCAGTCCATGGCGCTCGAAGGCGACGGCCGCCACCTGATGACCGATGTCTGGACCTCGGCCGGTGTGGTCGGCGGCTTGCTGCTGGCGATGCTGACCGGCTGGCATTGGCTGGATGCGGTGCTGGGCATTGCGGTGGCCTTGCATATCTTCAAAGAGGGCGGTCAGCTGGTCTGGCGCTCGTCGCAGGGTTTGATGGACGAATCCATCGACGCCGAGACCCTTGCCAAGATCGAGCGCTGCGTGCGCGCCTTCGAGGCGCAAACCGGCGGCGCCGTGCACTGCGACAAGCTCAGCACCCGCCGCGCCGGCGCGCTGCACTTTATCGACATGCACCTGCACATGCCCGGCGGCTGGAGCCTGGCCCACGCCACCCAGCTGCGCATGCAGCTCGAAGCCGCGCTGCTGCAGGAGTTGCCGCAGGCGCGCATCAGCATGGAAGTGCTGCCGCTGGGTGTGCAAACCCAGACCGAGGCTGTGCAGCGCCATGGCGATGCACCCAGCCCCTGAACCCTGAACCCCGGCTGCAGCGTTTGCGCCTGCCGCCTTTCCGGAAACAAGAATCTCCCATGATCAGCGTATTGCAACGGGTGCGCGAAGCGCGTGTCGAAGTGGATGGCCAGGTGATCGGCCAGATCGGCCATGGCCTGCTGGCCCTGGTCTGTGCCGAGCGCGGCGACAGCCAGGCAGACGCCGACAAGTGGTTGGCCAAGATGCTCAAGCTGCGCATCTTCCAGGACGAAGCCGGCAAGATGAACAAGAGCGTCGTCGATGTGGCCGGTGGCCTGCTGATCGTGAGCCAGTTCACGTTGGCGGCAGATACCAGCGGCGGCAACCGCCCCAGCTTTACCCAGGCCGCGCCCCCGGCCGATGGCGAGCGCCTGTACGACTACGTGGTGGCACAGGCCCGTACGCTGCACCCCGAGGTGGCGACCGGCCGTTTTGGTGCGGACATGAAAGTCTACCTGATGAACGACGGCCCGGTGACGATCCCGTTGCGCATCACGCCGGCCGCTGTGGCGGCGGGCGGTTGAAGCCCATCCCCAGGTCATCTGGCGCCAGCCCAGAGGCAGCTAGACTCAGTCCCTTTGCCACCAAGAGGACGAAAGACACGATGACCGAGATGGAAAAAGCCGCTGCCGGCCTGCTGTACGACGCCAACTATGACCCCAGCGTGCTGCAGCTGCGCGATGCCGCGAAGGAAAAGCTGTTTGCCTTCCAGCAGATTGGCGCCCACCGGCGTGCCGAGCGCGAAGCGGTCTTGCGCGGCCTGCTGGGCAAGCTGGGCCGCAACCCCGTGTTCGATGGCCCGTTTCTCTGTGACTACGGCTTCAACATCGAGATCGGCGACCACTTCTACACCAATGTGAACCTGGTCATCCTCGATGCCGCCAAGGTCCGCATCGGCAACAACGTCTTCATCGCGCCCAATGTCGGGCTCTACACCTCCGGCCATCCGCTCGATGCTGAGCGGCGCAACCAGGGCCTGGAGTTTGCCCTGCCCATCACGATCGGCGACAACGTCTGGATTGGTGCCGGCGTGCAGGTGCTGCCCGGCGTCAGCATCGGCGCGGGCAGCGTGATTGCGGCCGGCGCCATTGTCACCAAGGATGTGCCCGAAGGGGTGGTCAGCGCGGGCAATCCGGCGCGGGTGCTGCGTGCTATTACGGACAAGGACAGCCAAGCTTACAGCTGAGGTTTTGCCGTGGCTTGATGCCTGCTGCAGGGCTGCTTTTCTGAAAGGGGAGCAGCCTTTTTGTTGGGCGCTGGCTGTGTCAGCAATACCTGAATGGGCGGCAGCCTGAGCGCTGCAGTGGGCGCCAATGCTGTCAGCCACAGCGGCTTCACGATTATCTGTGGTGGTTACACGGCGGCTTGGTCCCGATGCAGGCTGCCAAATATGCCGCAGACCTTGTCAGTCACCAACGCCGTCTATAAGAGGTTCTTCGGTCACGTCAGCGTTTGAGGGCGGTTGTTGGCTTTTACATTTTTCGTAATTTTTAAAAGGCGGTAGTTGCTGCATGGTTGCTGTCATTTTGTAAGGTGATGACTAAAGCGAGTTTTGTAAAACACGGGGTGCTGTGTTTTTGAAGTGGGTAATGACTCAGCTGGCTTTTATTTATTCAATCGTTTAATGATCTAAGCTGTTTGGAGTATTTTTCATTTGAAATGAATGTCTGCATAGTAGTTGGCAGCCTTGGGAAATGCTGGTGATGGAAGTGGAAAGGGTAATCGAATATCGGCAATCCGGTCTTTTGACTTCGGCCCCAGGTATTTGCCAGGTCTGCATGCGGGCTACCGTGCAAGGTAGCAAATTCATTTTCAAAGGAGTTATCGATGAAAAGTGGCATATTTCTAAGCAGGCTGCTGTTGTCTGCCTTCTTGCTCGGTGGTTCTGTATCACAGGCGGTGGCGCAAAAGATTCTGTTGCTTACCACCAATGCGGCCAGTACATCCGACGAGTTAGCAGAGGTGGACGCTGCTTATGACAACCTGCAAAACGAGTTTGCATCGGTACTGGCGAATCCCGAAGAAATCACGAGGCTGTCAGTGCTAGGCCATCCCGACGCTATTTCAGCAGAGACCTTCAACACGCCAACGGGCCCCTACGATATGGTGATTGTTGCAAACGCCAATAGAATCATCGATCCATCCAACTGGCAGGTGCTGGAGCAAGCCTTGGCCAATCGTTGGGCGGAAGCCATGGTTTTCTTTGTCGATGGATGTTGTGATGAAGCCAGCCTCGAAGGCAATATAGATGTAATGATAGGCGCCTTGAATACCGGAACAATGTCGGAATTTTCGAGAGGAATCTCCGAAGTTGGAAGTGAGATTTCCTTAAATCCTGACTCGCCCTATGCCCTTGCGTTTGAGAGCGTAGGGATTCAGCAAGGTGGCCGCTTTACCTTAATCGACTCGGTTCCTCAGCTAAATGTACTGTACAGCGGCACAATGAGTATCCCTCAAGTCGCTCAATTAGGGTCGAGCAACATGGTCTATGGCCTCACGATTCCTAAAGCGCAGTCCAATGGTGGCCTAGGTGCCTGTGTGTTTGTGATGATGGATACCTTCTTCTTTTTCGAGAATGTTTGGGCTCAATACCAAGGCAAGATCGCCCCCGCATTCCTCGACGCAGCCACTTCGGCAACCGGTGCTTGCGGTGTGCCCGAAGTCAGCGCCAGTTTTGACAAGTCTGACCTCCACTTGGGGACGGGCGACAACGGCGCGACCTTGACCATCAGCTTGCTCAACGTCACACCCATGACTTCAACAACCTGACCCTGGCCAACAATCTGCCTACACCATTGGTTGTCGCTGGGGGCGCCATCAGCAACACCTGTATAAAAGGCAGCCTTGGCGCTGGCGAGGGTGGCAACGTCATCGATTACACCGGCTTTACCGTGCCTCCCGGTGGCTGCGCTATCACCGTACCAGTAACCTGGCCCAATACTGATGCGGGTGTTCAGGCATGCCGCAGCAGCCCTTCGGTCACCAACACCATCACACCAGGCAGCGATTTTCTCTCGCCGACCGGACAGATCAATACGCCCGCTACCGCATCGCTGGTCTGCCACGCTCCGGATGAGCTCATCGTCAAGCAGCCAGAGCGAGTACCTGCGCTGGACAGCAGCAAGCTGGCGTTGATGGGGGCGGCATTGACGCTGCTGGGGATGTGGGCACTGCGCCGCAGGCAGCGCAGTTGATGGGGCTGGGGTTGGTCTTCCTTCAGGCCAAGCTGCGCAGCGCGCGTTGGCATATGCGTTCGGTGCTGGGCAATGGCGCATTGCCCAGCCACTGGTTGCAGAGCTGGCGCACCCAGTCGGGCTGGTCCTTGGCCGCATCGTTGAGCCAGTTGGCGACGGAATCCTGCACATAGACAGAGGGGTCGGCACGCAGCGCCTGCAGCAGTGGCAGGGCCTGCGCAGGTGCTTCTTTGAGCGCGCGGATGTGGGCGCACCAGACGCCGCGTGGGCGCAGCGCCTCGCAGGCAAAGCGGCGCAGTTTGTCGGACGGCAATGCCGTCCACGGCATCAGCTGCGCGAGGGCCTCGTCCAGATCGCTGGCCAGATGCGGGCGCAAGGCCATCCAGGCCCATTCGCGCACGCCAAAATGCCCGTCGTCCGCCAGGCTTTGGATGGCAGCCAGGCGTGCGGGCAGTGCCAGCCCCGGCTGGGCACCGACCATGAAGCAGGCCCAGCCGCGCACCGTGTCTGCCGGGTGGCTGCGGCACCGCGCGATGCCCTCGGCGCCCAGCGCATGCAGCAGCAACTCCGCCATGCGGCCCATGCGTTTGAGAATGCCCAGCGCACAAGCAGCATCCGCCTGCTGCAAGGTATGGGCAGAGAGGCCTGGAAAGACTGTGCGCAGCAGCTGCGCCTGGTTGAGCGCCGTGCATTCAGCCAGAGTGGCCGTGGCGATCTCGCCGTTGGACAGCGCTTGCAGCACATCGGCGGGGATATCGGCCGCGCGGTTGGCTCCTTTGCGTAGGCTGCTCATGGCGCTGGCGGGCCCAGGTTGCGGGCCACTTTGTCCAGCAGCTGGGCCAGCTGCTGGCGCTCGCTGGCCGACAGACCAGCATACAACCCTGCGATCCAGTGGCTGTGCTGCGCAAACACCTGTTGCGCCACCTGCTGGCCTTTGCCGGTAAGCCGTATGCGCAGCGCGCGGCGGTCGCAGGCCTCGGCATGGCGGGCCGCCAGGCCTTCGCGCTCCAGGCCATCGAGCAGGCCGGTGACGGTGGCCCGGGTCACGCCCGCACGCTCGGCCAGGGTGTTGGGGGCCAGTCCATCGGGCGCTGCGTCGAGCAGGAACAGCAGCACAAAGCGCCCTTCCGACAAGCCGTGGGGCGCCAGCAGGCGGGCGCAGTCGCGGTCAATGTCTGCTGCCAGCGTGAGCGTCTGGAAGCAGAGGCGGATCCCTGCCACATCGGGCATGCCGCGCCGCTGGGCTTCGTCCAGCAGGGCGTTGTACTTTTGGGAGAGTTGCATGGTGGCGGCTGATAGTAAGGTGGCTAATTATATGCGCAAGTCTGGATCGTCCATCCGCTGCGCGTGCCTGTACGGGCATGTCTGCCGCCGTCTGCACGCGGCATTGCTGCGGTTGCGCGGATGCCGATGCCAGGCCCGTCCACGATAAACAAATTTTCGATTGTGGGATTTTGCTATTTCTGTTTCTTTGTCACCGGAATGGGCCATGGCGCTGATAGGCTCGGTGAGAAAGTTTGCAGAAACAGGGGCCGAAAATAATGGGATCCCTGGGGGTTATTTTGCCCGGCGGGATTTAGCGTGGCGTTGGTTGCTGCTTATTTATTGGTGTGGTTAATAATCAAATTTGGATTAAATATTTTTCTTTGCGGCTTGGCAGGCGCATAGTGGGCTCTCGCAAGCAAAGCCGAAAATTATCGGCGATTTGGTACCAAGTCAGACATGTCGATCCGCGCATAGTGACAAATTTGTCCTTGTTTTTCTTTCTCGAAACATATACCGGCCATGCGCATGCCGGTGAATGGTTCCAAACGCGGTTATCAAATATCCGTCCCGAAAATCCTGAGCTGGCATGCGCACGTCAGCATAAGGTCAGGGAATAGGCAGACCTTCTCAAGGAGAAAGCCATGAAAAGCCCACTGTTTTTTGCCAAACTGCCGGCCGCGGCCATTTTTCTGTTCACAGGCATGCAGCCGGCAGCTGCGCAGCGGGTGCCGGATGGGGGCGCAGCGCATTTTTTGCCCTATGCACTGCCGTGTTTGGAGCAAGGGCGCGGGAGACCAGCAGTTTCATCCTCGGTGGTGCTGGCCGTGGTTGATTGCAAAATACGCCCGGCGCTGCGTTTAAGCAGGTCTCCCATCCCTGCTGGTATGCGCTGGATGCAGGGGCGCGTTGCATATGGACCTGTATCCGGGCTCCCGGATGTGGCGGTGCTTCCCACCGGCATCGTTCCAACCACCCCGTGGAGCCACCGCGCCACCGGTTTTACAGGTACCAGCGACCAGGGCTTGCGTGGCGTATTGCCCGGCTCAAGCGCCAGAGCGGCGCCAGCTGACGGGGACCCGCCCAGCAGGCGGCCACCCTACACCGTCAAACTGGTGCTGATGGGCGCAGCGCTTGCCTTGCTGGTTTTGGGGGTGGGACATACCACAGCGCGGCGCTGGTAGCGCCCGCCGCCGTCAATGCAGCGCTGCCACCGGCAGGATCAGCCCAAACGTCGTTTCCCCGCCCTGCGACTGCGCAAAGACCGAGCCGCCATGCATCGTCGCAATGGCTTTGACAATGGCCAGGCCGAGGCCGTGGTTGCGCTCCGGGTTGTGGCGCGAGGCATCGGCGCGGTAGAAGCGGTCGAACAGGTGGCGCAGATGTTCGGGTGCGATGTCGGGCCCGGTGTTGGAGACGGTGATGACCGCATGGGCATGCTCATGCTGCCAGCGCGTGCGTATGTCGATGCGGATGGCCGAGCCCGCCAGCGCATAGCGGGTGGCATTGCTCAGCAGGTTGGACAGCGCGCGGCGCACCAGCGGCGCATCGACCTGGGCCTGGGCATCGCCGCTCACCGCCAGCTGCAGGTCGGCATCCAGCGCAACCGCCTCGTAGAACTCGACGACATCCTGGGCCACGGCGGCCAGGTTGACAACACCGGTCTCGCGCGCGCCCACGCCCTGGTCGGCGCGCGACAGAAACAGCATGTCGCCCACCATCGCGGCCATGCGGCCCAGGTCCTCCAGGTGCGATGCCAGGACCTCCCGCAACTCCTCGACCGAGCGCGGTTTGCGCAAGACCACCTCGGTGCTGGAGATCAACGTGGCCAGCGGGGTGTTGAGCTCATGGGCCACATCGGCGTTGAAGGCTTCGAGCTGGCGGTAGGCGTCTGCCAGGCGGTCCAGCAAGGCATTGAACTGCGTGACGATGGGCTGCAACTCCTGGGGCAGACCGCTGCCGTCCAGCCGGCGCTCGAAATCGCGCGCCGACAGCAGGCTGATCTGCGAGACCAGCGACTCGATGGGCTGCAGGCTGCGCTGCACCAGCAGGCCGCCAAACAGCGCCAGCAGCAAGGAGCCCGCGACCATCGCGGCAAACAAGGTCCCGCCCAGGCCATGCAGCAAGGCTTGGTCAGGGCGCAGGTCCATCACCAAGGTGGCGGTGGCCGCGCGCGCCGGGTGGTACTGGGGTGCGGTGATGGTGACCGCAAAATTGCGGCGCAGCGTGTGGTGGCTGTTCCAGTCTGCCGGGATGCTGTCAAACAGCACATGGCCCTGGTTGTCCACGACGCGTATCGCGTAGTCGCCGTGACCGGCGAGAAAATCGGTGAGCAGGTGGTCCAGCGCCTTGTCGCGGTGGGCCGTGCTGTCATCGCGCAGCACATGCATCAGCGATTGCTGTTTTTGGTCGAGCATCTCCTTTTGGCGGGCCGTCAACGTGTTGTCGAACACCAGAAACACCACCAGGCTGACAGCGCCCAGGCCCAGCATGGACAGCAAGGCCATCCAGCGCGAGAGCCGGCGCCCCAGGTGCGGTATGGCGGGCGCTGGGCTCATGGCGGGGCCCGGCTCTCCAGCACATAGCCCATGCCGCGCACCGTGTGGATCAGCGGCGAGGCAAACGGCTGGTCGACCTTCATGCGCAGGCGCCGCACCGCGACTTCGACCACATTGGTCTCGCTGTCAAAGTTCATGTCCCAGACCTGCGAGGCCAGCTCGGTGCGCGAGAGCACCTCGCCCTGGCGGCGCAGCAGCATGGCCAGCAGGTTGAATTCCTTGGCCGTCAGATCGAGCCGCACGCCGGCGCGCACGGCCTTGCGGCGGATCAGGTCCAGCTCCAGATCGGCCTGGCGCAGCACGGTGGGCTCAGGCGACGCGGGGTGGGCCTGCGCGCGGCGCAGCAGCACCTGGATGCGGGCCACCAGCTCGGAAAACGCGAAGGGCTTGATCAGGTAGTCATCGGCCCCGCTTTGCAAGCCGCGTACCCGGTCCTGCACATCGCTGCGGGCCGTCAGCATCAGCACCGGGGTGGATTTGGACTGGCGCAGCGCTGCCAGCACCGCAAAGCCATCGATGCCGGGGAGCATGCCATCGAGCACGATCAGGTCGTAGTTCAGCTCCATCGCCAGATGCAGGCCATCGATGCCGTTGGTGGCGACATCGACGGTGTAGCTCTCCTCGGCCAGACCTTTGCGAAGGTACTCGCCGAGCTTGGCTTCGTCTTCAATCAGCAGCAGTCTCATGGCCGCCATTGTCCCTGATGGCGCACGCGGGCGCGGATTACAAATTTGTCATCTTCCTGTCGGTCTGGTGTTCGTCGCCGCTTTCTACAGTCGCTGGCATCGCATACGGATACCGCCTGCACCGGGGGCCTGCGGTGTCTGCCGCTCCCTTGCGCCGGGCGCCGCCAACGCCTGGCTGTGCGCGGCCCGCCACCACAGGAGAAGCCGCTATGATCACCCCGCAGCCAGCCCCCACCCGGGCCGGCACACGTTCCCCCCGCCCGGCATGGCCCGCCTGGCTGCTGAGCGCAGCGCTGGCCAGCGGCTGGCTGCCGCCCGCCCATGCCCAGGCCGATGCACAAAGCCAGGCAGGCGTGGCGGCGCAGACCACCCCGGCGATCACGCTGGCTGCCGCCTGGGACAAGGCGCTGGCTGCCAACCCGGGCTTGCAGGCGGCCCGCCATGGCGCCGCTGCCGCCGACGGTCTGGTGATGCAAAGCCAGGCGCGACCCAACCCGGAGCTGGCGGTCAACATCGAAGACACCCGGCCCGAGACCCGAACCAATACCGTGCAGATCAACCAGCGGATCGAGCTGGGTGGCAAGCGCGAGGCACGCATGCAGCTGGCAGACAGCGAGAAGGCGGCGGCAGAGGCGGGTGTAACGGCCGCACTGGCGGCCTTGCGCTACCAGCTGCTCATCAACTTCAACGAGCTGCTGCTGGCCCAGCAGCGGGTGGATTTTGCGAGCCAGACCCATGCGCTGGCAACGCAGGCGCTGGACGCCGCCAACAAGCGGGTGCAGGCGGGCAAGGTGCCACCGCTGGAAGCCAGCCGTGCCCAGGTGGCGCAGGCCAATGCCGCGATGGAGCTGGAGCAGGCCCATGCCTTGACGCGCGTGGCGCAGCACAACCTGGCCGCGCTCTGGGGCGGGCGCGGCGCCGAGCTGGGCCTGGCCAGCGGCGACTTTTTGACCACCACGGCGGCGCCGACCGCCGAGCAGCTGGACCAACGGCTGGACGAGGCACCCGCGATGGTGCTGGCCCAGCGCGCGCTGGCGCAAAGCCAGGCCGCATCGGCGGTCGAGCGCAGCAAGCGCGTGCAGGACCCGACGGTGAGCCTGGGCGTCAAGCGCGCCCGCGATGTCGGGCGCAATCAGGTGTTTGTCGGCGTCAGCATCCCGCTGCCGCTGTTTGACCGCAATGCCGGCAACCAGCTGCAGGCCCTGCGCAAGGTGGACCAGGCCGAGCAGCAGCTGCAGGACCAGCGCCTGCAACTGCAGGCCCAGGTGTTTGCCGCCCGCCAGCAGTGGATCAGCAGCAACCAGCAGGTGGCGCTGCTGCAAAGCCAGGTGATTCCCACCGCGCAGTCGGCCTATGAGCTGGCCGTGCGCGGTTTTTCGCTGGGCAAGTTCAGCTTTCTGGACGTGCTGGACGCCCAGCGCAGCTTGTTTGACAGCCGGCGCCAGCTGCTAGACCAGCTGATGGCATCGCACCGCGCCCGTGCGGAGATTGAACGCATCTTTGGCACGCCAGCGCTGGCGGCCGCTCCAGGAGTCTGAACCCATGTCCGAGAAAACCAGATTCGATAGCTCGCTGACCTCGTCCAAACAGTGGATTGCAGCGGCGCTGATTGCGGCCGCTGGCGTGGCCGGTGGCGCCTATTTGTTGCGGGGCCCCGGCAGCGCAGCTGCTGCACCGGCATCAGGCCATGCCGATGCGCCATCCCACAAAGATGGTGAGCACCATGGCGAGGCCGCTGCCAAGACGGGCGCCAAAGCAGGTGCCCAAGCCGATGCGCACCAGGAGGCTGACCAGCATGGCGATGGAGAACACCACGATGAGAAAGCCGAGGCCGGCAGCAAGGATGCGCATGGCGCTGCGGAAGGCGGCCATGCCGAAGGCGAAGAAGCGGGCGAGGGCCTGGTCAAGCTGAGCCCAGCCCAGGCCAAGGCGGCCGGTTTGGTGGTGGCCCAGGCGGGGCCGGCGTCCATCAAAAAGCAGGTGCTGCTGCCCGGCGAGATCCGCTTTGACGAAGACCGAACGGCCCATGTGGTGCCCAGAGTGGCGGGGGTGGTGGCCTCGGTCCATGCTCAGCTGGGCGAGCAGGTGGCCAAGGGGCAGCTGCTGGCGGTGATTCAGAGCCCGGCGGTATCTGACCAGCGCAGCGAGCTGCAAACGGCGCAGCGGCGCCTGGCCTTTGCCAAGCGCAATTACGAGCGCGAAAAGCAGCTGTGGCAGGAGCGCATCTCTGCCGAGCAGGACTACCAGGCAGCCCAACAAGCGCTGCAGGAGGCCGAGATTGCCGTGGCCAATGCCGCGCAAAAGCTGTCCGCTATTGGGGCGGGTGCAGGCGCGGGCACCGGCGGATCCAGCCGCTATGAGCTGCGCGCGCCGCTGGCGGGCATGGTGGTGGAAAAGCACCTGACCGTGGGCGAGTCGGTGACCGACAGCACGGCCTCGTTCACCGTCTCTGACCTGCGCTCGGTCTGGGCGGAGATCAGCGTGGCCGCGCCGCAGCTGCCGGACGTGCGCATGGGTGCGCCAGTGGTCGTGCGCGCCACCGCTTTTGACTCCCAGGCCGAAGGCCGGATTGCCTATGTGGGTGCGTTGATTGGCGCGCAAACCCGCACGGCGCCGGCGCGTGTGGCGCTGGCCAACCCGCAAGGGGTGTGGCGGCCGGGCCTGTTTGTCGATGTGGAACTGCTGGCTGGCGAATCGCCCGTCCCCATTGCGGTGGACGCCAAGGCCATCCAGAGGCCCGACGGCAAGGAGAGCGTGGTGTTTGTTCCGACCGAGGGCGGCTACCAGGCCCAGGTGGTGCAACTGGGCGCGACGGATGGCAAGACCACTGAGGTCACATCGGGCCTGAACGCGGGGCAGAGCTATGTCAAGCAGGGCTCCTTCATGCTGCGGGCCGAGCTGGGCAAGGCATCTGCCGAGCACGCGCATTGATCGGGAGTCCGCATGTTTGAGCGCATCATCCGTTTTTCCATCGAGCAGCGCTGGCTGGTCATCCTGGCAGTTTTTGCCATGGCTGCACTGGGCATTTTCAGCTACCAGCGCCTGTCCATCGATGCCGTGCCCGACATCACCAATGTGCAGGTGCAGATCAACACCCAGGCGCCGGGCTACTCGCCGCTGGAGACTGAGCAACGCATCACCTACCCCATTGAGACCGTGATGGCCGGCCTGCCGCACCTGGAGCAGACCCGTTCGCTGTCGCGCTACGGGCTGTCGCAGGTCACGGTGATCTTCAAGGACGGCACCGACATCTACTTTGCGCGCCAGCTGGTCAATGAGCGCATTCAGGAGGCGCGTGAGAAACTGCCGCCCGGTATTGCGCCGAGCATCGGCCCCATCTCCACCGGCCTGGGCGAAATCTACCTCTGGACAGTAGAGGCTGAGGAGGGCGCCAAGAAGGCCGACGGCAGCCTTTACACGCCGATGGACCTGCGCGAAATCCAGGACTGGGTCATCAAGCCCCAGCTGCGCAATGTGCCGGGTGTGACCGAGATCAACTCCATCGGCGGCTTTGCCAAGGAGTACCTGGTAGCACCCCGGCCGGACAAGCTCGCGTCCTATGGCATCTCCATGGACAAGCTGGTGGCGGCACTGCAGAGCAACAACACCAATGTGGGCGCCGGCTATATCGAGCGCGAAGGCGAGCAGTACCTGATCCGCGCGCCCGGCCAGGTCCAGGGCATTGCGGACATCCAGGAGGTGATTGTGGGCAGCACCCAAGGCCAGCCGGTGCGCGTGCGCGACCTGGCCGAGGTGAGCCTGGGCCGCGAGTTGCGCACGGGTGCTGCCACCGACAACGGGCGTGAGGTGGTGCTGGGCACCGTGTTCATGCTGATTGGGGAGAACAGCCGCATCGTCTCCAAGGCGGTGGATGCGCGCATGGAATCAATCCGCAAGACCTTGCCCGAGGGGGTGAAGATCGTGACCGTCTACGACCGCACCACCTTGGTGGAAAAGGCCATTGCCACGGTGAAGAAAAACCTGGTCGAAGGCGCGGCGCTGGTGGTGGTGGTGCTGTTTCTGTTCCTGGGCAATATCCGCGCTGCGCTGATCACGGCGCTCATCATTCCGCTGTCGATGCTGTTCACCTTCAGCGGCATGGTGAAGTACGGGATCAGCGCCAACCTGATGAGCCTGGGCGCGCTGGATTTCGGCATCATCATCGACGGGGCGGTGGTGATTGTGGAGAACTGCGTGCGGCGCCTGGCGCATGCGCAGGAGCGCAAGGGCAGCCCGCTGTCGCGCAGCGAGCGTTTTCATGAGGTGTTTGCGGCGGCCAAGGAATCGCGCCGGCCGCTGCTGTTCGGCCAGCTGATCATCATGGTGGTCTACCTGCCGATCTTTGCGCTGACGGGGGTGGAGGGCAAGATGTTCCACCCGATGGCGCTGACCGTGGTGCTGGCGCTGGCGGGCGCGATGCTGCTGTCCATCACCTTCATCCCGGCGGCGATTGCGCTGTTCATCGGGGCGAAGGTGGGCGAGAAGGAAAACCGCCTGATGACCTGGGCGCGCAAGGCCTACGAGCCCTTGCTGGCGCGGGTGATGCGCATGCCGGTGGTGGTGCTGACGGCAGCCGTCGTCTCGGTGGCCCTGAGCCTGCTGCTGGCATCGCGCCTGGGCAGCGAATTTGCGCCCAACCTGAACGAAGGCGACTTCGCAATCCAGGCGCTGCGGGTGCCGGGCACGAGCCTGACGCAATCGCTGGAGATGCAGATGCAGATCGAGCGCGCGCTCAAGGACCAGGTGCCCGAGATCGAGCGTGTGTTTGCCCGCACCGGCACGGCCGAGATCGCCTCGGACCCGATGCCGCCCAATATCTCGGACGGCTACATCATGCTCAAGCCGCGTGCGCAGTGGCCTGATCCGCAGCGCAGCCGCGAGGACTTGCTTGCTCAGGTGCAGGAGGTGGTCGAGGCGATACCGGGGAGCAACTACGAGTTCTCGCAACCGATCCAGCTGCGCTTCAACGAGCTGATATCGGGCGTGCGCAGCGATGTCGCGGTGAAGGTGTTTGGTGACGATATGCAGGTGCTGGAGCGTACTGCCCAATCGATTGCCGCGATGCTGCAGAAGGTGCCCGGCGCCTCAGAGGTGAAGGTGGAGCAGACCACGGGCCTGCCAATGCTGACGGTGCAGGTGGACCGCGAGAAGGCATCGCGCTATGGCCTGAACATGGGCGACGTGCAGCAGACCATTGCCACGGCGGTGGGCGGCCAGGAGGCCGGCACGGTGTTTGAAGGCGACCGCCGCTTTGACATACAGGTGCGCCTGCCCGAGGCGCTGCGCAGCGACCTGGCCGCGCTGGAGCGCCTGCCGATTGCACTGCCGACGCAAGAGGGCAGCCGGCTGGGCTTTGTGCCCTTGTCGGCGGTGGCCAGCTTTGCGCTGTCGCCCGGTCCCAACCAGGTCAGCCGGGAGGATGGCAAGCGCCGCATTGTCGTGAGCGCCAATGTGCGCGGCCGCGATATCGGCTCCTTCGTCGAGCAGGCGCAGCAGGACCTGGGCGCGATGGCCTTGCCCAGTGGCTACTGGACGCGCTGGGGCGGCACCTTCGAGAACCTGCAATCCGCCCAGCAGCGGCTGCTGATCGTCGTGCCCGTCGCGCTGCTGCTGGTGTTCACGTTGCTATTTGCGATGTTCAACAACGTGCGCGATGGCCTGATCGTCTTTACCGGCATTCCGTTTGCGCTGACCGGCGGCATTCTGGCGCTGTGGCTGCGCGGTATTCCGCTGTCGATCTCGGCAGCGATCGGCTTTATTGCGTTGTCCGGCGTGGCCGTGTTGAACGGTTTGGTGATGATCTCGTCGATCCGCGCGCTGCGCGAGGGTGGGCTGGCCGTTCCCGATGCCGTGCACACCGGGGCGCTGTCGCGCCTGCGGCCGGTGCTGATGACGGCCCTGGTCGCGTCACTGGGCTTTGTGCCGATGGCCATTGCAACCGGCACGGGTGCCGAGGTGCAGCGGCCGCTGGCCACTGTAGTGATTGGCGGCATTTTGTCGTCCACGGTGCTGACCTTGCTGGTGCTGCCCTTGCTGTACCGCCTGGTGCACCGGCGCGATCCGTCGGAGGACGAATTGGATAGCAAAGAGGGCGCTGACAGGCCCGCTGCGGCCTGAGCCACTTCATCTCACTGACAACCAAGCCATGGCCTAACCCGCCATGGCTTTGTTTTGTCTGCCGTTTACGCAGTCCGCGCATTGCAGCAATGTCATCTGGCTGTGGGGCTTTGGTCAGCGTGTTTTTTCAACAATGGAGCCATCTCGCATGCAGCCGCAGCGAGCGTATTTCCACCCTCATGAAAGGCAATGCAACCATGCAAAAAGCACCTACCTCCACCCTGTTGTCCCTGGCTTTCGCAGCCCTGTCGCTGGGCATGCTGAACAGCGCATCGGCCAGCGCGACCTTGCACTCGGCGCCGACGGAAAAGGGCTACGAGCTCTACCCCGAGCATGCGCAGCCGGGCAAGAGCCGCGCGCAGGTGCAGGCGGAGACGGTAGAGGCGCTGCAAAAGCGCGGACCCAACGCCTTGCGCAGCAGCAACTACCCGCCTGCACCTGTTGCTTCCGGTCCCGGCAAGACGCGCCAGCAAGTGATGGACGAGTACAGCAGCGAGACGCCGGCCGAGAGAAAGGCCCGCCTGCAAATGTTCCGTGGCTGAACACCGCGTGGCCCTGGAAGGTGGCGCAGTGCGCCACCTTTTTTTGCGCCCACGGGCCTCAACAGCGAACCCGTGCCTAGCGCACATGCAGATGCTGTTTGACCGCCGGCGCCGCTGGCGTCTCGGCCAGGCCGGCGAGGATGCCGCAGTGCTCCACGTCCTGGGTGCCCCGGCAGCGGTCACGCAGCGCGATGAGCTGCGCCTTCAGCCCGCGCAGCTCCTGGATGCGCAGCGCGACATGGCCGATATGCGCTTCGATCAGCTTGTCGACGGTTTCGGCACAGTCCTGGGCGGGCTCGTCCTTGTAGCGCAGCAGCTCGCGCACTTCGTCCAGCGACATCTGCAGCCCCCGGCAATTGCGGATGAACTGCAGGCGCTCCAGGTGTTGCTCTTCATAGACGCGGTAGTTGCTGGCGGTGCGCGTGGGCTGCGGCAGCAGGCCTTCGCGCTCGTAGTAGCGGATGGTTTCCACGGGTGTTGCCGAGGCCGTGGCCAGTTCACCGATTTTCATGTCATTGCCCTCATGTCCATACGGAGTCTAGCGATTTAGGCTTGACATTGTAGTTACTACAGGGTTTTTAATCGAAGCAACAGGGAGCACGCTCTATGACCCCAACGAATTCCAAGCCCATGACTGCCCATTCCGACACCACGCAACGCCATTCCGATGGCCATGCTGCGGCATCCTGCTGCGCTGGCAAAGACCACCAGGCCGCCGCAGTGGCCGCCAACGGGCATGGCCACAGCCATGACCAAGACAACGATCACGATCACAGCCATGGTCACGACCATGCGCATTCGCATTCCCATGCACCTGCAGCAACGGCTGCAGCGCATGCGCATACCGATTGCTGCACCCCTGATCTGGGCGCTGCCGCCCCCGCCAGCTCGGCGTTGAAGGCCGATGACGGTGCCTTGCTGCTGCGCATTCCCGCGATGGACTGCCCGGTCGAAGAGGGGCAGATTCGCCAGATCCTCGAAGGCGCGGCGGGCGTCAAGCTGCTGCAGTTTGACCTGCCTGCCCGCACGTTGCGGGTGGAGGCCGACCCGCAGCAATGGGCCGCAGTGACGGAGAAGATCCAGTCCGCAGGCTTCAGCACCGAGACGCTGTCGGCGCCGCCCGCCGCTGCCGATGTGCAGAAGGCGCAGCGTGTGGAGCTCTACCGCCTGATTGCGGCCTTGGTGGTGGCGGCCACCGCAGAGCTGCTGCACCTGCTGACCCCCGAGACCTCGGTCTGGCGCATGGTCGGCATGGCCGTCGCCGCGCTGGCGATTGCGCTGTCGGGCCTGGGCGTGTTCAAGAAGGGCCTGTCGGCGTTGCTGCGCGGCCAGCTGGGCATCAATGCACTGATGAGCGTGGCGGTGATCGGCGCCTTTGTGATCGGCCAGTGGCCCGAGGCGGCCATGGTGATGGCGCTGTACTCGCTGGCCGAGTTGATCGAGGCGCGCTCGGTGGACCGCGCGCGCAATGCGATTGCCCAGCTGCTGGCGCTGTCGCCGCCGCAGATCGAGGCCCGGCAGGCCGATGGCAGCTGGCAGATCCAGGACGCCAAGACGGTGGCGGTCGGGACCTTGGCGCGGGTCAAGCCCGGTGAGCGTTTTGCGCTCGATGGCGTGGTGACCAGCGGCCAAAGCGCGGTGGACCAGTCCTCCGTCACCGGCGAGAGCATTCCGGTGGACAAGGCGCCGGGCGACCCGGTGTTTGCCGGCACCATCAACCAAAGCGGCTCGCTGGAGTTCGAGGTCAGCAAACGCTCGAGCGACACGGTGCTGGCCCGCATCATCCATGCGGTGGAGCAGGCCCAGGGCCAGCGTGCGCCCACCCAGCGTTTTGTGGACAGCTTTGCGCGCATCTACACCCCCGCCGTCTTTGTGCTGGCGGTCGCCGTCGCGGTGCTGCCCCCGCTGATGCTGGGCTGGCCCTGGCTGACGGCAATCTACAAGGCGCTGGTGCTGCTGGTCATCGCCTGCCCTTGCGCGCTGGTGATCTCCACGCCGGTGACCGTTGTCAGCGGCCTGTCGGCAGCGGCCCGCCGAGGCATTCTGGTCAAGGGCGGCGCCTATCTGGAAGAGGCGCGCAAGCTGCGCGTCGTGGCGCTGGACAAGACCGGCACCATCACCGCCGGCACCCCTCGGCTGGTGCAGACCCGCATGCTGTCGACCAGCACCGATGCCCGGCAGATAGAGCGCATTGCCAAGAGCCTGGCCGCGCGCTCGGACCATCCCGTCTCCAAGGCGGTCGCCGCCGGTATCGATGGCGAGGCGCTGGAGGTAGATAACTTTGCCGCCGAGCTGGGCCGTGGCGTCAAGGGCGATATCGCCGGGCAGAGCTATGTGCTGGGCAACCACCGCTGGATCCACGAGCGCGGCCAGTGCTCTGCCGAGGTGGAGGCGCTGATGCTGGCGATGGAAGAGCAGGGGCAGACCGTCTCGGTGTTGGCCAGCGCGCAAGGCGTGCTGGGGCTGTTCGCGGTGGCCGATACCACCAAGGAATCGAGCAAGCAGGCGATTGCCGAGCTGAAGGCCCTGGGCATCCGCACGGTGATGCTGACCGGTGACAACGAAGCCACCGCCCGCGCCATTGCCGCGCAGGTGGGCATCGACGAGGTCAAGGCCAACCTGCTGCCCGAGGACAAGCTCCAGGTCATCAACGGCCTGGTGGCCCAGCAGCCGGCCGGCATGGTGGGCGATGGCGTCAACGATTCCCCCAGCCTGGCCGCCGCGTCGATCGGCTTCTCGATGGGTGGCGCCGGCACCGACATCGCCAAGGAGGCCGCCGACATCCTCATCATGAACGACGACCTGCGCCGCGTGCCGGAAACCGTGCAACTGTCCCAACGCACCTACGCCATCCTGTGGCAGAACATCATCTTCGCGCTGGGCATCAAAGTGGTGTTCTTCGCGCTGGCGGTGTTTGGCAATGCCTCGATGTGGATGGCGGTGTTTGCCGATATGGGGGCGAGCTTGCTGGTGGTGTTCAATGGGCTGCGGTTGCTGCGCGTGTCCACCAAATAGCCCCTCTCCGGGGACGCCTGGCCCCGGCTTGACCCAGGGCCCCTCCATGGCATCGATCGCCGGGACGGGGCTGACAGGGCAGCGCAGCCTGACCGGCGCTGATGCGGTCCATCGTGGTCATCGCAAATGTCTGTCTACCCAGGTCATCATCCTGGCGATCGCCACAGCGGGCACAACGATGAACACATAGGCGGCCGACCGTGCCCAGCGAGAGCCTTCGATGTGTTGCGCGATCCTGGGGCCATGGCGGTAATACCACCGAATGAACGCCTTGCCCAGTACCGTGCGGACCAGCATCTTGTCCCGGAAGGCGCGCAGGAAAATGACATTCGGGTGGTGCACGCTCCCCATCGTGGCGGTGATCACGAAGCAATGCAGCGATTTTCTTCTTGGGTACGGGAGCTGATAGCCTGGCTCCAGTGCCACGAGTTTTGCGGCATACAGATCAAAGATGGACCGGAGTTCTTTCTCGTATTGGTCATCGAGGTGTTTGACGGTTACGGCGTTGTCATTGGCGGGGTCTTTGAATTTGATGCCGGTAATATTGTCATTGCATATCTGGACAATATTTTTCAGGATCTGGCTGTCCTGGGGCTTGTACGTGTGCGCGGTCTCAAGGAGTGAAATGATCTCCCGGCACAGCACCAAATGGCTGGCCCATGCACCAGGGGCAGCGGCAAGCTTTGTGATGATGGAATATGCCATCTGGTAATTCGTGGCACCAATGCGTGCCATATCCTGTGCGGCGGCCAGTTTCATGTCTTCCCGCTTGTCGGCGGTGGATAACTTGATGGCCTGCGCAAAGGCGACCTGCATTTCTTTCAGGTGTTGAAAGTTTCTATTGCCCAGCGCGCCCGCTGCCTTCCCCTTGCCATACCAGGCCGCCGCATTGCGTGGCTCGATCTCCAGCACCTTGGTGTAATAGCCATAGGCTTCTGAAAAATTTCCTGCCGTCAAAGCGACATCTGCGAGCTCCATGAAAGTGGACGCACTGCCAGAGATCAATCGGATCGCTTGCCTCACCACCACATCGACGCCGCAGTACATGCATTTGACGACGTCGCGATCGTCGGGTACTTGGAGAGTCCCCGAGCAGGAGGGGCATAAGGCGGGCACAAATGGCATAAACGCTTTCGCTATCTTGAAGTCTCTGGAACCTCAGAGCCCGTTGGGCAAAGGGTTTTGCAGAGGATACCTCCAGGGGGTGGACCATTTCCAGGCAAATGGTGGGGGCGCCCATACCGGTGGGTTGCATCGGGATGCGGCGCATCCGCGCATGGGCCCTGGCCCCTGGAGAGTCTACCGCTGCCTGAACGGGCCAATGGCAGCCCACTGCCCAGTGTCTGGACAAGGCATTGTGCAGGCCCCGGCAAGTATCCGTGGCTTTGAAGCCTGGCGCTCAGAAAGTGGACCAGAGTGACCAGGTGCCATAGGCATGGAGCAGACCGATCAAGCCGCAAATGCCGGACGAGACTATCCAAAACGCGGTTGAGTTCTCTGGAAACTTCGCCTTGAGAAGGGGAGATGCGACAGATCGGGCCATGAAGACAACGCTCACAGCAACCAACACCCATTGGGTGAGCGGAAGCCGTTGCCGGAGAACACCTGCGCCAGAAAGCGCAAAGACGGCCCAGATCAAAAGCACGCCCGCTATGGAAAGCGTCACCAGGGTAGGCCGGAGTTGCTGGGCTTCAGCCGCTCGGGCCATGCGCTCCCCTGCGCCCATGAACCGATAGGCTTTCGGGCCGATGACGATACAGGCCATATGGGCCACGGCAGCGGCAGCGCTGAACGCTGCCCCGATGAGCAGCGCAGAAGCGCCCGTGCTGAGTATGTACATGGTGATCTTTATGCGGGCACAGGGTGCAGTCAAAGCCGGTATTTACCTGAAAGCGGTGCGGGAGCAGGGAACGGCTGCCATGTTGCACAGCCCTGAGGGTCCACCGGACGTCAATACGCACCCATATAGTCGCGCTTGCCAATCTCCACGCCGTTGTGGCGCAGGATCGCATAGGCAGTGGTCACATGGAAGAAGAACTGTGGCAGCCCATAGTGCAGGAGATACGCAGTGGCGGTCAGCTTCTTTTCCTTGGGCGTGCCGGGGCGCAATACGATGTCGCGGCTTTCGCTGTGGTCGAATTGCGCGGCTGGGAAGGATTCGAGATGGGCCAGCGCCTTGGCGATCAGGGCTTGCAGGTCGGCGAAGCTGGTCTCCGTGTCGGGCCAGGATGGCACTTCGGCACCTGCGAGGCGGGAGGAAATGCCCTTGGAGAAGTCCGAGGCGATCTGCACCTGGCGGACGAGCGGAAACATGTCGGGAAACAGCCGTGCCTGCAGCAGCGCGTTGGGATCGATGTTGCGTTGCGCCGCATGGTCTTCGGCCTTCTTGAGCACCTCTGACAGGGCACGCAACATCTGCTGCATGACGGGAATGGAGGCGGTGTACAGCGGGCTGGTCATGGAGAGTTCACTTTTTAGAAATGGCACGATGGCCGAGGTGGGGCTGGCAGAGATTCTGCCTGCCCTCGGAGGCTACCAGCAAACGGATGTAACAGCGCGCATGGTGCCGTTATCGGCTGGCTGGTTGCCAGTTGCATCCATGAATATAGGCCGACGACAATCTATGACCAGGTGGAGGGCACCGCCATTCACAGGCCCAGATGGACCTATCGATGCCGCCGATCTGATGCAGCCCATGCTGCGCAACCCCTGTCCTGCTCCTGAAGGAGAACCGATGAAAAAATGCTTGCTGCTCTGCGCACTGGTGTCGCCATTCGCACTCGCCGGCCAGGCCATCGCCGGTGCCAATACCGCACAACTGAACTGCAGCGGCAGCCATGCCGGGCAGGCGATAAGCTTGGTGGGCGCCATTCCCGCCTCCATCGTGGAAGTCGACCTCCAGCTTACCTACGGTGCGCAAACCCTGGGCTTGGCGTCGCCACAGGCTGAGGCCACTGAGCGCACGGATTTTCGCCGTGGCATCTTCACGTTGGATGTGACCCTAGCTGGCGCCAACAGGCTGCAGCTCCAGGCCCAGCCCAAGAGCATCAAGTACAAGGGCAGCATGGGTGGCGGCAAACTCAAAGCTAGCTTTGTTGCCATCCTCCAAGAGGCTCCGGAGCCTTTTAAAGCCGCGCTGAAAGGGGCTGAGTTGCGGTGCAGCTATGCCTATGAAATTTGAGCAGAAGGCCCGGTTGCGGGCTGTTTGAGATGACAGAGGCACCGATCGACTCCAAACCGCATCAATACCAACTGCCCGTATACCCGGACCGGTGACGGAAGCTGGGCACCACTAGGACGCCATGACAGACCCCATCGACCTACTCACCCATAACCAAGCCGCCTGGAACCGCCAGGCCGCGCAAGGCTGCGCCTGGTCGGCCCCAGTCAGCGCTGAAGAGATTGCAACCGCCCGTGCAGGCAATTGGAGCGCCGCCCGTCTCACGCCCGGGCCCTTGCCCGCAGGGTGGTTGAATCAGGTGCGCGGTCGGCGCATTCTGTGCCTGGCAGCCGGAGGCGGGCAGCAAGCCCCCATCCTGGCGGCGGCGGGCGCTGATGTGACCGTGTTCGATTTCTCCGAAGGGCAGCTGGACCAGGACCGCAAGGTCGCCGCCAGAGAGGACCTGGACCTGCGCTGTGTGCAGGGCGATATGCGTGATCTCTCTGTCTTTGATGACGCGAGCTTTGACGTCATCTTCCACCCCATCTCCAACCTCTATATCCCCGATGTGCGCCCGGTCTGGCGCGAATGCGTGCGCGTGCTGGCGCCGCAAGGAGAGCTGCTGTCGAGCTTTTGGAACCCGGTGGTTTTTGTGGCTGACCGCGACCCGGCCTTGACGGCTCAAGGTCTCGTGCGCCCCAACCGCCGGCTGCCTTATTCCGATATCGCGCACTTGTCTGCTGAAGACCTGGCCGCCAAACGCGAACGCGGCGAGGCCCTGGTGTTTGGCCATACGCTGGCAGACCAGATTGGCGGCCAGCTGGATGCGGGCTTGGTCCTCACCGGCTTCCATGAGGACTGGCAGCCCCATCCGCGCTTTGTGGTCGAGAACGTGATGCCGACGTTTATGGCGACCCGGGCGTTGAAGATTGCCTGAACGCCTTGGTGATGTTGGTGTGACTATGTCCACACCTCGTCCGTAAGCCTTTTCATCTCGGCTGCTGCCGCGCGAAAAGAGGACAGAGGAAAAACCGCTTTCTGATGGGGTGTGATCCATTTCACCGAAGTCACTATGCCGTGGCGCACATCGACTGCTTGGCCAAACCGCTCCCAGACCACCGTGTCTGCATTGACCGTCTGCTCAACGACCACGACGGTGCAGTTCATGTCCATATCATTGGCGCACACCAAAACCGGCACGACGGTGGCGCTGCCTTCGCTCTGAGGGCCGAGCAAATGCCATGCATTGTCATAGTCTGCTTGGTCGATCAGCCATCCTTGGGCGGGAACGAGGTAGTCGGTCATATCGTCCCCGGCAACATCCTTCACGCCCTTGATCCACTGTTCAAGCGGTACACCGTCAATGCGCAGAACAGGGTGCGGGCTATTGGCAGTTCGCGATTTGTGCATTCCAGCGTCAATGGTGTTCATGTGTAGACAAAAAAATCTGGGTTGAGACATGCAATTGAGCGTGCAGGTTAGCGCATTGGCTTGCTGCCAGGAAAGCCGCTGGCCATCAAGACCAACGGCTTTCTGTAGCCATCAAGCCTTGAACGTTAGCCAAGGCTTCAAGCGAACGCTGGCGCGGATCAAACCTGCCTGCTCCTGGGCCTGCAAAACGGGCCCCACAGGTTTGTAGGCGCTGGGTGCTTCCTCGATGAGCCGCTCCTCACGCAAGGTGATGCATTGCCAGACCGTGTCGACCAGGGGCTGCTTCATTCGGCGGGTATCCTGGCGGCGCACCTGGCGACCAGCGCCGTGGCTGCAGGAGCGCAACCAGTCCTCGTGGCCCAGGCCCTTGACCAGGTAGGAGTGGTCGCCCATCGACCCAGGGATCAAGGCCCACTGGCCGTCATGCGCGGGCGTGGAGCCTTTGCGGTGCACATTGAATTCGCCTTCTTGCAGAACCACGTTGTGCGGCACATCCACAATCACCGCCGATGCATCTGGCGCTGCGATATCGGCCAATTGCTGGCGCACGATTTCGCCCAGGGCCATGCGGTTGAACCAGGCGTAGCGGGCGGCCACGCCCATGGCCTTCATGTACTCGGCAGCCAGATGGCCGCTCAAGCCATAGAGCCCATGGCTGGGGTGTTTGAGGCCTTGGGGCCACGCTTGCTTGGCCAGGTCCATCCAGCGGCGGCCCACATAGAAGCCTACATCGCGCGAGCCGGTATGGATCATCACGGTGATATCGCCTTTTTTAAGGCCTGCTTCGTAAGCCGCATGCCGGTCGAAGATCTCGTCGACAACATTGAACTCCAGAAAATGGTTGCCTCCGCCCAGCTCCGCTGCAGAGGGCGGACGCACGATTTCGCGGCTTTGCATCAAGGCCTCAGGCCCATAGCATGCATCGCCCTGGAAGCTGTCGAGCCCCACGCAGGCTGCCAGCTCGCGCTGAAGTTGATCGCGATCGGCGGCGCGCCACAGGCCCAGCTCGGGCAGTTGCTCCAAAAAGCTGGCCGTGCCATCGTCAAACAGCGCCTTGAAGCCGGCACTGCGCACCGGCACATCGCGGCCATTCTCCAGAATGGCTCGCTTGAGCTTGGCAATGATGTTGGTCTTGTGTGCCTCGGCCTGGGCCAGGTTGAGTCCCGTGCGCATGATCCGGATGCCACAGTTGATGTCGGTGCCTATCGCGGCGGGTATGACAAAGTCCCGCGATGTGGCGACCACGGCGCCAACCGGCGCAATGCTGCCCGGGTGGAAGTCGGGCGTTGCACAGGCCTTGCAGACAGCGCCTTGGCCCTGCGGATCGGCCACGGAGGCAAACTCAAGCAGCTGGGTCACTGCCTTTTGCTCCAGGGGCAAAGTGGCGGGCAGCAGGATCGATGCCGCTGCATGCGCGTTGTGGATGTTGTAGATACCGTCTCGGAACGAGACATGGATGCCCTGGCGAGACAGGGCTTTTTGGAGTCGGGGAAAGTTCGACATGATGCTGAAAACAGGTACGCAAACAAACACCCTCCGTGTGACGGAGGGTCTACGCACCTTCTGGCAGCAGCACCAAGAAGGATGAGGTGGCCGAGTATAGGCCACCTGGGTTTCCATGCGAAGGCCCATTTGTTGGGCGAGGCATTTGCGCAACGCGGTGTGCAGGGTTGCGCGTCATGCGCAGTAACGAAATCGCTCAGGCTGGCCGTGCATCCCATGCTGGTGTGTAAGCTGTCCAGTTCATTAAATGGGCATCACTAGCAGCTCGGTAGCTCGATGGCTTCAACAGATGTCGAACATGGCAAAGGCAGTACAGCACAATGGGCAAATTCGGATTGGCACCGGCTGTTGAAACTATGGTTCGAGAGGAGTTGGTATGCATGGCGTTGATGAGACGCTCCGATTGGAGACCAAGAACGCAGTGGTTAACACTGCCCGCGACCTTGCCCATCGCAGGACCCCATTCATCGAGGGGATTCGTCTGTTGGCTGCGCTGAGGTTCAGTGATTCACGCCTTGAAAACGATCCTGACTTTATGCTTTTCGTTGCGATAGCGAGCGAAACGGATCACCATCCTTCGCCAGAAGTTCGTAAGCATTGCTCCCAAGCTTGGCTTGAGAAGTGCGACAGCGAGGCATTGGCGATGCACGAGGAGCATGTGAGACTTGTGCGCTTGGCATGTGACCGGCTCATTGAACGGTTTTCATAAGTGCTGCACCGTATTGGCAGAAAGGATCGCGCTACCGATGGCAGTTTGGCAATTCGACCTCCTATTCATACCTCGCGATGGCCACTTGCCGGTCAGGGCGCAAGAATGCTTTGATGCGTCAACATTTTCAAGTCACGAAGCGTCTGTTGCACAGGTTTGGTTATTGGATCGCCTCGGTGAGCCGGATGAAATGATGGACGACTGGTTTGTTTACGGAAGCACAGCAGGAAATAGAGTCGACGTGGTTCTTGATGAGGCGTCGGAAGGGGGGATCAGTGCTCGTATTGATGCGAGGTCCCGAGACTCCGAGTTCGTCAATCGGATTTGCGATCTCTGCAAGTTACTGGAGGCAAAACTTTTCTCCGTTGAACTTTGGAGGTTGGTGGAAGCCAGTCCTTCGGCCATTGAATCGGCATTCAGGTGTTCCCGCGCTGCAGCATATATACAAGATCCCGAGCGCTTTCTTCGGGATGCGGTGCGTCCAGGACTGACGCCACCCTGAGGGCTGAGGGGCATCCAATATGCCTGGCAGCGCGCTCTAGAGTGAGCAAATTTGCGCAGATGCTTGCAATGGTTCTTGAGACTGAATCTCTCAGGTATCAGGTGGCACCTGTCTCACATCACCTCAAACCCCATACCGCTTCAACACCAACGAAGCATTCACCCCCCCAAACCCAAACCCATTGAGCATCGCATGCTCGATCGAATGCGCCCGCGCACTGCCGCGAATCAGATCCAGACCGTCGGCCAAGGGGTCCGGGTTGTCCAGATTGAGCACAGGCGGCGCCATCTGGTCGCGCAAGGCCAAGACGGTAAAGATGGCAGCAACCCCGCCGGCGGCGCCCAGCATATGGCCCAGGGCCGATTTGGTGGCGGTGATGGAGGGGCCCTCGCCGGCACCAAACACCTGGCGGATGGCGGCCAGCTCGCCGCGGTCGCCAACCGGGGTGGAAGTGGCATGGGCATTGAGGTGCTGGATATCGCCCGGCTGCAGCTGCGCCTGGCGCAAGGCGGCGCGCATGGAGCGGGCGGCACCGGATCCGTCCTCGGGGCCGGAGGTGACATGGTAGGCATCGGCCGAGGTGCCATAGCCCACCACTTCAGCCAGTGGTGTGGCGCCGCGTGCCAGCGCAGTGTCCAAAGCCTCCAGCACCAGAAGGCCTGCGCCTTCGGCCATCACAAAACCTTCGCGCGCCATGTCAAAAGGCCGGGACACCTGGCCGGGATGGTGTTCGCCGCCGGTGGCGACGGCCTTGGCGGCGGCAAAGCTGCCCAGTGCCACGCGGTCAATCGTGGCCTCGCTGCCGCCGCACAGTGCCATGTCCGCCTCATGGTTGCGGATCAAGCGTGCTGCATCGCCAATCGCCTGGATGCTGGCGGCGCAGGCGGTGACTGGCGCGCCCAGCGGGCCCTTGAGCTGGTGGCGGATGGAAACCTGCCCGGCGGCCAGGTTGGCCAGAAAGGCCGGCACGGTGAAGGGCGAGAGGCGCTGCGGCCCTTTGCCATCGGTGGTGCGTACCGCGTCGGTGATGGTGCTGAAGCCGCCGACCCCGGAGCCGATGACGGTGGCTGCACGCTCCAACTGTTCGGCGCTGGCTTGGCCCCACTGCGCATGCGCCAGCGCCTGGTCTGCGGCGCCCAGCGCAAAGGTGATGAAGCGGTCCATGCGGCGCAGCTCTTTGGCGGCGATGATGGCCTCGGCGCCCCAGCCGGCCTGTGGGTCTTCTTGCAGACTGGGTACGCGGCCGGCGACTGTGACGCCAGTGCCTTCACCGACTTCGGCAGCCAGCGCACGCACGCCCGATTGGCCCGCCAGCAAGCGCTGCCAGGCCAGCTCTACAAGGCAACCCAGCGGTGACACCAGGCCCAGCCCGGTGATGACGACGCGACGATCCATATGGCAGCTTTCGCGGTTGGACGCTATCGTGCTAAAACGGGTGCCCAGCCTTATTGATGATGGTCGTCATCATAAATGAGTTTTGATGATGGGTATCATCTAACGCATGAAAGTCAGCAAAGCACAAGCCGCCGAAAACCGCGAAGGTATCGTGGATGCCGCTGCGCGCCTCTACCGGGAAAAAGGCCTGGAGGGCGTGGGTGTGGCCGAGATCACGCGCGATGCGGGCCTGACGCACGGCGGGCTCTACCGCCACTTTGCGTCCAAGGATGCCCTCGCCAGAGAGGCCTGCCTGCGCGCCTTTGACTGGACCATCACGCCGCTCGAAGGCCTGGATGCTGCAGCTGCTGACGATGCGCCCGCCGCCCGGCTGCGCGCCTTGGTGCATGGCTACCTGTCGGCCAACCACCGCGACCATCCGGGCGAAGGCTGCCCCGCCG
This sequence comes from Comamonas sp. B21-038, assembly GCF_022387135.1. GTDB lineage: Bacteria > Pseudomonadota > Gammaproteobacteria > Burkholderiales > Burkholderiaceae_C > Comamonas > Comamonas sediminis. Next base: position 3,844,125 of record NZ_CP092462.1, on the reverse strand, counting down.
CCGCCTTGGCCACCGATGCGGCCCGCGCGGGGCCGGAGATGTCCGAAGCATTTGCGCAAGGGGTGGAGCGCAATATCCAGCGCTTTATGGAAGTCGTGCCGGGCGATGGGCCTGCCAAGCGCGCCCAGACCATCGTGACGCTCAGCAGCATGGTGGGTGCCCTGGTGCTGGCCCGCGCTACGGCGGCGGGCAACCCGGCGTTGTCTGAGGAGATCTTGGCTACTTTGCGGGCGCAGTTGGCGCCGCCGGTTGGCGAATGACAGGTTTCAAGACGGCGTTGGGCTCTGAAAGTAAATGGCTGGCGTCGATGGCCACCACTCCATCCGCAAATGAGGATTGCAAAGGGTTTAAATCCACGCTTTTCATCCTTAAATCGACAATTTGGAGTTAAGGACGGAAATGGTGGATTTAGTGTTCAATGCGCCACCTCACTCCGGCGCCCCAAAGGCCCCTTCGCGCGACAGCCCATAGCCGGCAATGAAGAACTCGTAGCGCAGCCCCGTAGCCACATCCGTCGCAGTCTCGATGCCGATGGTCTCCAGTGCGCCCTCCAGGATCTGCGCCTGTTTCAAGGGCTTGGCATCGATCTGCTGGGCGACGATATAGCTCCCATCCGCTGCCCGAAAAACCACATCGCCCTTGGGCGTCACTGCCTCAATCACATTCTGCATAGCTGGCTCCAAATCCATCGTGGCCGGGCCCCATGGCCCGCTGCCTGATTGGTCACTGTACGCATGCGGCAGACGATGCGGTAGAGGGCGCCCGCTTGCAGAAATCGTAAGCAGTATTTACGAATCGGTTTGGCGATACATTCACATTCATGACGAATCTGCGCGCTATCGACATCTTTGTCAAAGCCCTGGAAGGGGGCTCCATCGCCTCGGCTGCACGCCAGCTGGGTATCTCTCCGGCGGCGGCCAGCCAGAACATTGCGCGGCTGGAACGCGAGCTGGGCACGCGGCTGATCACGCGCACCACCCGCTCGATGGCGCTGACCGAAGCGGGCGAGCGCTACCTGGCCCGGGTGGCGCCGGTGCTGGATGAGCTGGCGCGCGCGCAGGCCGATGTGTCGCTGGTGCATGGGGCCGTGCAAGGGCGGCTGCGGGTGGCCTGCATGGCCGCCTTTGGCCGCCATGTGCTGGCGCCGTTGCTGCCGGCCTTCCAGGCGCGCCATCCGCAGCTGGAGCTGGAATTGCTGGTGACCGACCGCGATGTCGATGTGCTCAAGGAGGATGTGGACGTCAGCATCCGCTACCGCGATGTGCTGGAGCCCGGCATGTCGGTGCGGCCGCTCGCCGCCATGCCGCGCTTTTTGTACGCCTCGCCCGCGTATCTGGAAAAGCATGGCCGCCCGCAGGTGGCCGAGGATCTGCTGCAGCATGCCTGTTTGCTGTACCGCCGCGAGCGGGACGGGCGCTTTATGCGCTGGCCCTTTGTGCGCGATGGCCGCCGGGTCGACCCCGGTCTGCGTGTTGCCGCCATTGGCACCGATATCGATGCGCTGGTGGAGCTGGCGGTTGCCGGTGGCGGCATTGTCTGGGCTGGCAGCTTTATCACCCAGCGCCATGTGCAGGAGGGGCGGCTGGTGCCCTTGGTGCTGCAGCCCGCGCGCAAAGGCCGCAAAGCCGCACCGGGCCCGCTGCTGCTGGAGGAGGTGACCTTGGACTTTTTTGCCTGTTTCCGCGACCGGCAGTATGTGCCAGCCAAGGTGCGCAGCTTTGTGGACTATTTGCTGGAGGTGCTGCCGGGGCATCCGGCGTTGGCACAGGCGGCAGTCAGCGAAGCGGGGCGGTAACGATGCGCGCTGGGCTGGGGCTTGCCTGCGTTATCAAGCACCGCCGTACTTCAAATGGATCAACGGATAAGGCCGCCCCTGCCCATCGACCGCCGAACGCCCGGTGCGCCGAAAGCCCATCTTTTCGTAAAAGCCCACCGCCTGGTCGTTCTGCTCGTTGACATCGGTGCTCATCTGCGCATGCAGTGACAGCCCATGGCGCACCAGCGCGGCGCCCAGGCCTTGGCCCCGGGCGGCGGGGTCCACAAACAGGGCTTCCATGTGTCCGTTGTCGATGAGCATGAAGGCGAGCGGCTGGTCCTGCGCATCAACGGCCAGCCAGAGCGGCGCCTGGGGCAGGAAGCTGCTGACCAGTGCATCGAGGGCCGCGCGGTCCGCTGGCAGCAGAAAGTGGTGGGTGGCGTCGACGGCCTGGCGCCAGATCTCGACGGCGCGCGGGCCATCTTCGGGGCGGGAGGGGCGGATGGTAATCATCGTGGAATTATGCACAGGCCTGCTGTGCCGAGGCCGTGAGGCGCGCATGGCGCAGCTGCGAATGGGCATTGCACCGCCCATCGCTGGCATCCGCATCCAATAACAATTAAGCTCCACCGTTATGGAGTTTTTGGCAGAACAGTGGAGCTGACGATGGCGCGCAACGGAACCCTTATCCAGCAGGTGATGGCGCATGTGCGTGCCGGTATGGCCTCGCGCAGCTACTTGCCGGGCACACGGCTGCCATCGGTGCGGCAGCAGGCGGGGCTGCTGGGCATGTCGGTGTCGACGGTGGTGGAGGCCTATGAGCGGCTGGCGGCTGAGGGCCTGGTGGTGGCGCGGCCGGGGGCAGGGTTTTATGTCAACGGGCCGGTGGCGCCGCTGGCGCTGCTGGAGCTGGGGCCCAAGCTGGACCGGGTGGTTGATCCGCTCTGGGTGTCGCGCCAATCGCTGGAGAGTGCGCAAACGACCTTGCGCCCGGGCTGCGGCTGGCTGCCACCGGACTGGATGTTTGAAGAGGGCATTCGGCGGGCGTTGCGCGCGCAGGCGCGGGGGCCGCTGGCTGAGCTGACCGAATATGCCACTCCGCTGGGCAGCCCGGGCCTGCGCCAGTTGCTGGCCAGGCGCATGGCGGCTACCGGCATCGAGGTGTCGCCCGAGCAGCTGATGCTGACAGAGTCAGGCACGCAGGCCATCGACCTGGTGTGCCGCTTCCTGCTCAAGCCTGGCGACACGGTGCTGGTCGATGACCCCTGCTATTTCAACTTTCATGCGCTGCTCAAGGCGCACCAGGTGAAGGCAGTGGGCGTGCCCTACACGCCGCAGGGGCCTGATGTGCAGCTGTTCGACAAGGCCCTGCAGGAATACCAGCCGCGGCTCTACATCACCAATGCCGGCATCCACAACCCCACGGGTGCCGCGCTGTCGCCGCTGGTGGCGCACCGGCTGCTCAAGCTGGTGGAACACTCGGACCTAGTGATTGTGGAAGACGATATCTTTGCCGACTTCGAGAACCAGCATGCGCCCCGGCTGGCGGCGTTTGACGGGCTGGCCCGGGTGATCCAGATCGGCAGCTTCTCCAAGACCATTTCGGCATCGGTGCGCTGCGGCTACCTGGCGGCGCGGCCCGAGTGGATCGAGGGACTGGTCGATCTGAAGCTGGCCACCACCTTTGGCGCCGGGCGGCTGGCGCAGGACATCATCCTAAAGACCCTGACCGACAGTGGCTACCGCAAGCACATGGACCTGGTGCGCCAGCGCCTGGCCGAGAACATGGAGAAGGTGGCCCAGCGGCTGCGCAAGCTGCGCGTGGAGCCGGCCTTGGTGCCGCAGGCCGGCATGTTTCTGTGGTGCCGGCTGCCGCAAGGCGCCGATGCGGCGGCGGTGGCGCGCGCTTGCCTGAAGGAAGGCGTGGTGCTGGCTCCTGGCAACTCGTTCAGCCAGTCGCAGTCGGCGGGGGATTATCTGCGCTTCAACGTATCGCAGTGCGCAGATGAGCGGGTGTTTGCGGTGCTGGCCCGGGCCTTGAGCCAGGCCACGGCGGGCCGCTGACGGTCGGATTTTGGGTCATCCACCCAAAAATTGTATTGCTTTTTACCGATAACAGTTTCTTTAAACTGTACTGCACTGTGTCTGGTGTGCAGTGCTGGCCCCATGGTGTACTGCTGGCTCGATCAAGGAGTCTTGCATGGAGAAAAGTACGGCCGGCTGGGTCAATGGCCTGGTGGGGGTGGCGATTTTTGCCGGTTCGCTGCCGGCCACGCGGGTGGCGGTGGCGGATTTGAACCCCAGTTTTTTGACCTGTGCCCGCGCCGTGGTGGCAGCGCTGTTGGGTGGTGCGTTTTTGCTGGCCCAGCGTGCGCGCCGGCCTGCGGCAGCCGATGTGCCGTCGCTCGCGATTGCGGCCTTGGGCGTGGTGGTGGGATTTCCGCTGCTGACGGCCTTGGCACTGCAGCACATGACCTCTGCCCATTCGATTGTCTTTGTCGGCTTGCTGCCGCTGTCCACCGCGATTTTTGCGGTGCTGCGCGGGGGGGAGCGGCCCAGGGGCCTGTTCTGGGTGTTCTCGCTCGCGGGGGCGGCGGTGGTGGCGGGCTATGCAGCCCTGGGCGGCGGGCAGGGCTCGCTCATCGGCGATCTGCTGATGCTGGGCGCCGTGCTGGTTTGCGGCATGGGCTATGCCGAGGGCGCACGCCTGTCGCGCAAGCTGGGCGGCTGGCAGGTCATCAGCTGGGCGCTGATGCTGTCGCTGCCGCTGATGCTGCCGTTGGCGCTGTGGCTGGCCCCTGCCAGCCTGGCGCATGTGCGCAGCGCCACCTGGCTCAGCTTTGTCTATGTGGCCGTATTCAGCCAGCTGATCGGCTTTGTGTTCTGGTACCGGGGGCTGGCACAAGGCGGCATTGCGGCAGTCGGCCAGCTGCAGCTGCTGCAGCCCTTTATGGGCTTGGCGCTGGCCGCCGTGCTGCTGCAGGAGCAGGTCAGCGGGTCCATGCTGGTCGTGACCCTGGTGGCCGTGGTCTGCGTGGCGGGGGCCAAAAAATACGCCTGATCCAGCCGCCGCACAGCGCTTGACAGCCCGTGGACCGATGCGCTGTCTGCATCCGGTACCCAGCGGGCATGTTCGGCATGTTCTGCGTGGCGCTGGCGGCGTTTTCTGGCGTGGGGCGGGGCGGAAAACGGCTATTCTTTCGGCTTTCGAATATAAGAGACGAGGTTCCCTATGAAGACCGTATTCCGCCACACCGCCATCGCGTTGGGCATTGCCTTGGCAGCCGCCGGCGCCCAGGCCCAGCTGCTGCAAAAACCGGCGCTCGATGCGATTGCCGCCGAAGCGGTGAAGACGCCGGCGACCTTTGCACAGTTTCTGCAGAACGCCGCCAAGCAGGACACGCGCCTGGCGCCAGCGGTGCAGCGTTACACGCAAGGCGAGCAGCTGCAAGGCGATGACCTGGCCAATGTGGCCCGTCTGCTGGGCCTCTACACCCGCCTGACGCAAGAGCACCAGGTGCTCAGCAGCATCACCCAGATGGTGGCGCTGCCAACGGTGCGCGACCCCAAGGTGCCGCCGCACGAGAGCCCGGCCATCATCGACTTTGGCCGCATGGTGGAAAAGATGGCCCAGGACTTTGGCCTGCAGTACCGCAATGTGGACAACCGCATTTTTGAAGTGACCCTGCCGGGCAAGGGCACCGAAGAGTTCGGCATCCTGACCCATGCCGATGTGGTGCCGGTGGTACCGGCCGAATGGGTGGTGGATGGCCAGCAGATCGACCCCTTCAAGGTCACCCGCGTGGGCGACAAGCTCTACGGGCGTGGCACCATCGACGACAAGGGCTCGATCGCCACGGTGCTGTATGCGATGAAGGCGGTCAAGCAATCGCAGCTGCCTTTGCAGCGCAGCATCCGCCTGATGATCGAAACCACCGAAGAGACCGGTGGTGATGCGATGAAGTACTACCGCGACAAGACCAAGCTGCCCGACTACAACATCGTGCTCGACAGCAAGTACCCGGCCGTGGTGGCTGAAAAAGGCACGGGCGCCATCAAGGCCAGCTTTGCCGATGTGAAGACCGACCCGCAGCAACCGGCCATCACCGCGATGGCGGGCGCCGCATCAGCCAATGCGATTGCCCAGACCGCCACGGCAACGATCGAGGCTGGCAATGCGGCTGCGCTGGCCGCCGTGGCCCAGAAGCTGCAGGCTGCCAAGGATGGCTTTGTGGCCAGCAACCAGCAGTTTGGCAAGTTCAGCGTGGACCTGGTGAGCAGCGCCAACAAGATCGATATCAAGGTGACCGGCAGCTCCGCCCACGGCTCGCGCCCCGAAGAAGGCGTGAATCCCGTGCCGCGCCTGGCCTTGCTGCTGCAATCGGCGCTGATGCCCGCCCAGGGCCAGCCTCTGGTGCAACAGAACCAGTACAGCGAAGCGGTGCGCTACATCAATGGCGTGTTTGGCATGGACTACTTTGGCAAGGGCCTGAATGTCGCCTACGCCGACGACTTCATGGGCCCGCTGACCATCTCGCCCAACCTGATCAAGCCCGGCAATGGTCAGCTGGAAGTGACCGCCAATGCCCGCATGCCGCGCGGCAAATCGCCGGAGCAGCTGAAGGCCGAAGTGGAAAAGGGCATTGCCAATTGGAGCGCTGCCACCCAGGTACCCGTCAAGATCGACTACACCCAGGGCAACTGGATGGCCCGCGATCCCAAGGGTGCCTGGCTCTCGACCCTGCTGAACATCTTTGGCGACACCACCGGCCTCGATGCCAAGCCCGTGCCGACTGCCGGCAGTACCACCGCCAAGCTGATGCCCAATGCCATCAACTTTGGCCCTGCGATGCCCGGCAAAAAGTACACCGCGCACAATGCGCTGGAGTACAAGGAAGTGCCGGATCTGCAGGCCGATATGCAGATGTTTACCGAGATGCTGGTGCGCATCGGGAACCTGCAGCAAATGCAATAAGCACGAGGCTGTGGCCCAAGCAAAAGGCCTGCTCCCGTTACGGGGCAGGCCTTTTTTACGGGCTAGACATCAGCGGATCAGCCGGCCTTTGAAGCGCGAAAGTTTTCTGCAAACGCCAGCGCATCCACACGCACCTGCGCGGCTGTTTTGCCGGGCTTGAACAGCGCCGAGCCAATGCCAAAACCGGCCGCGCCTGCTTGCAGCCAGGGGGCCATGTTGTCCGGCGCAATGCCGCCGACAGGGTAGATATTGCTGCCCTTGGGCAGCACGGCCAGCAGCGCCTTGACGACGGCGGGCGAGGCCAGCTCGGCCGGGAAGATCTTGAGGCCATGCGCGCCATGCTCCAGCGCCATGAAGGCCTCGGTCGGGGTGAAGACGCCAGGCAGGCTGATGAGGCCGAGCTTGACGGCCTCGTCGATCACGGCCGGGTTGCAATTGGGCGAGATGATGAGCTGGCCGCCAGCGGCATGCACATCGCGCACCTGCTGAGGCGTCAGCACCGTGCCTGCGCCCACCAGCACATGGGGGTAGGCCTCGCGCATCGCGGCAATGCTCTCGAGCGGCTCGGGGGAGTTCAGCGGCACTTCCCACAGGCCAAAACCGGCCGATTGCAAGGCGGCCCCCACGGGCACAGCCTCGCCGGGGGTGAGGCCGCGCAGGATGGCGATCAGCGGCAGCTTGGCCTGCAGGGCCTGGAATGTTTGAATCAGGTTCATGGCTGGGATGGCAGTGACTGCGGTGTGGAGAGGGTCGTCTGGGTCAGGTGGTCGTAAATCGCTTGGTGGCCGGCCCAGGTGGCCTCATCACCAAAAGCGACCGCTTCGCAGCCCACATGGCGCAGCGCCAGGCTGTAGCGCTGCACCAGGGTGCTGGAGCCGATGACGGCGACGCGGCTGCCAGCAGCCGTCGGCATGGTGCGCAGCTCCTGGCCAATCAGCAGGCCCGAGAGGTAGCAGGCCGACTGGGCTGGATCGAGCGCGCCAAACAGTGACAACGCGCGCGTGCCAAACAGCAGGTGGCTCAGGGTGTCGGGGCTCTGCGCCCGCTCCAGGCCCTGGATGAAGGCGGTCTCGTCCAGCGCAGCGCTGCTGTCCAGGGTCTTGCCCAGGATGGAGTGCTGGGCCAGCAGCGCAAACAGCTCGCCGGTCATGAAGGTCTTGAAGCCGGTGATCGTGCTGTTCTGCGCCTGCACCCATTTGCTGTGTGTGCCCGGCAGCAGCAGCAGGCCGTCGCGGCTGCCCATCAACGCCAGCGCGCCGATGACCTGGATTTCCTCGCCGCGCATCACATCGGGCACGCCTTGCACGGGATCGACCTGGCTCTGCGCCAGGCTGCTCATGCCCGGCACGATGGCCGTGGGCACGCCCTGAGGAACATCGAGCCAGAGCAGCTGCTGGCACAGCGCGGAAAAATCGGCCGGGCAGGGGCAGTAAGGCGCCTCCTGCCAGCCCTGGCGGCTGCCCACCATGCCCGACAGCAGGCACAGCTGCGGGTCCTCGGCCAGCCAGTCGCCAAAGTGCTGTGCAAACGCATTGGCAAAGCCGCCAGGCGCCACTTGCAGAATGCCTTGGGGCAGCGCGCGCCGCTCGCTGATCTGGCCCTGCGCATCGATGCGCGCGCCCCGCAGCGAGGTGGTGCCCCAGTCGATGGCAATCATGCGGGGGCGCGGGTCGCCCGGCGCGCGGGCAGTAAAGGATGGGGGCTTGGGCATGGGCGGTGAAAAAGGGCCAAAAAAAAACGCAGACGTGGTCTGCGTGGGCCATTGTAGAAGCGCCTGCAGCGGGACGCTGTCGCGCCTGCTGCGCGTGGCGGCTATGGGCTTACAGCGGCTTGTAGGCCGTCACGTCGATCTCGACCTTCGCATCGATCATCAGGCGCGATTCCACGGTCGAGCGTGCCGGGCGGTGGTCGCCAAAGCACTCCATGTAGACGCGGTTGAAGCTGCCGAAATCACGCGGATCGTCGAGCCAGACGTTGACCTTGGCGACATCGGCCAGGGTGCAGCCGCCCAGCGCCAAGGCCTCTTCCAGGCGCTTGAACACGGCGCGGGTCTGCGCCTCGATACCGCCGGGCACGACCTGGCCCTGGTCATCGGTGGGCACGGTGCCCGAGACAAAAACAAAGTCGCCAGCGCGCACGGCGGGCGAGAGCGGACGGGCCAGACGGTCCGATGCGAGAGGGGCTTGGCCTAGGGTAATTACTGTCATGGGGTGGGTCTCCTGTATGTAAAGATATTACATCAACAACCGATAAACCTGTCAATAAATCGATTTGAAGGCGGTTTTTAGCGGTTGTGGTGTAAAAAAATTTCTTCACCCCTTCGATGAAAGCCTGCCCCATGAACGCCCTTGCCTCGCGTGTCCGCACGTCCCGTCGCCAACTGCTTGCCGCAGCCCTGTTGGCTGCCGGCTGCGCAGGCCTGCCAGCGGGCAGCGCCTGGGCCCAGGCAGCCCACAAGGGCGGTGCCGCCAACCTGGCGATGATTGGCGAGCCCCAGAGTCTGGATCCGATGGTCAGCTCCACCGACCTGGTGGGCACCATCATGCAGCATGTCTACGAGCCGCTCTTCACCTTTGATGCGCAGTGGAACCTCCAGCCCATGCTGGCCCAGGCCATGCCCGTGATTTCTGCCGATGGCCTGACCTACACCATCACGTTGCGCAAGGGCGTCAAGTTCCACAACGGCAAGGAGATGGTGGCCGATGACGTGGTCGCCTCGCTGCAGCGCTGGATGGACGTGTCGGCACGCGGCAAGGCCGTGGGCCAGGAGATTGCCAACATGACCGCCAAGAACCCGCAGACGGTGGAGATCAAGCTCAAGGCGGTGTATGCACCGCTGCTGGCCCACCTGGCGATGCCCAGCGGCATGGCCGGCATCATGCCCAAGGAAGCGGTGGCACCGGTTCTCAAGGATTTCATCGGCACGGGCCCCTACCAACTCAAGGAGCGCAAGCCCGACCAGTTCACCGTGCTGGCGCGTTTTGACCAGTACGCCGCACGCAGCGAGCCTGCCAGCGGCTATGCCGGCAAGCGCGAGGCCCAGCTCGATGAGCTGCGCTTTGTGCCGGTGCCCAATGCGACGACGCGGGTCGAGGGTGTGCTCTCGGGCCAGTTCCAGTACGCCGATCTGCTGCAGGTCGAATCGGTAGGCCGCCTGGAAAAGGCTGCGCCCAACGTGGTGCCGATCGTCACGCAGAACTTTGGCTTCCCCTATATCGTCTTCAACACCAAGGAAGGGGTGCTGGCCAAGAAGGAGCTGCGCCAGGCGGTGCAGACCGCAATGGGCCCGGCCGAGATGCTGCAGGCCGGTTTTGGCGACAAGCGCTTCTTCGCCGCCGAGCCCAACTTCTTTGCCAAGGGCACGCCGTACTACTCGGATGCCGGTGCCAAGCAGTACAACCAGAAGAACCCGCAGCTGGCAAAGGACCAGGCCGCCAAGGCCGGCTACAAGTCCGAGCCGATCCGCATCATGGCCAGCCGCCAGTATGAGTTCCACTACAACATGGCGCTGGTGATGGCCGAGCACTTGAAGCGCGCCGGCTTCAAGACCGAGCTGCAGGTGGTGGACTGGGCCACCCTGGTGCAGCGCCGCAACGATGCCAAGCTCTGGGATGTCTACATGACCCACTCGGGCCTGTTCCCTGAGCCGATGCTGTCGCCCCCCCAGATGGGCAGCGGCGCGCCGGGCTGGTGGGAGACGGAGACCAAGAAGGCCGCGCTTGCCGCTTTCAATGGCGAGCCCGATGTGGCCAAGCGCGGCCCGCTCTGGGGCAAGGTGCAGGCGCTGGTCTATGACGAGGTGCCCTTTGTCGAAGTGGGCAAGTTCAACGCGCTGTCGGCACGTTCATCCAAGCTGCAGGGCTACCAGCCCATGCCCTGGCCTTTCTTCTGGAACACCTCGCTGAGCCAGTAAGCCCCAGCGACTCTCGAGTTCAGCCATGCTGCATTTTTTAGTCAAGCGCCTGGGCGGCGCTGTGGTAGTGCTCGCCCTGGTGGCCGTGCTGGTGTTCCTGCTCACGCGTCTGGCGTCGGGCGATCCGGTGGCGCTGCTGCTGGGTGACCAGGCCACCGCCGCCGATATTGCTGCCGCGCGCGTGCAGTACGGGCTGGACAAGCCCCTCACCACCCAGTTTGTGCTCTGGATTGGCCAGGTGCTGCAAGGCAACCTGGGCCAGTCGTTGTTCCTGCAGATGCCGGTCACGCAGGCACTGCTCGAGCGCGCCGAGCCCACGATGTTTCTGGCGCTGTTCGCCGTGTCGATTGCCGCGTTGATCGGTGTGCCCTGTGGTATGGCCGCAGCCGTGTGGCGTGGCAGCTGGATCGACCAGGTGCTCAGCAGCATTGCGATGCTGGGCGCGAGCATCCCCAGCTTCTGGTTCGGCCTGATCCTGATCCAGGTGTTTGCCGTGCACCTGGGCTGGTTCCCGGCCTCGGGCTATGGCGATCCGGACGCCAGCTTTGGCGACCGCCTGCAGCATCTGCTGCTGCCCGCGCTGGTGCTGGGCGTGCTCAACTCGGCGCTGATCATCCGCTTCACCCGCGCCTCGGTGCTCGACATTCTGGGCGAGGACTATGTGCGCACCGCGCGGGCCAAGGGCCTGGGCGAGTCGGTGGTGCTGGTCAAGCATGTGCTGCGCAATGCGCTGGTGCCGGTCGTGACCGTGCTGGGCCTGACCCTGGCCTTGATGATTGGCGGCACGGTGGTGACCGAGACCGTGTTCAACCTGCCCGGCGTGGGCAACCTGGTGGTGCGGGCCGTGCTGCGGCGCGACTATCCGGTCATCCAGGGCACCTTGCTCGTCATTGCCGCCATCTACGTTTTCATCAACCTCGCGATCGACCTGCTCTACACGGTGGTGGATCCCCGCATTCGTCTGGAGGGCCAATGATGAACGCCTCCCCAACGGCATTGCCGCTGCCCGCGCGCGGCGGCTGGGCCCAGTCCCCCTGGTTCAAGACCTTGCGCCGGCTGTTTGCGCGCAAGGTGGTGCTGGCGAGTGCCGTGGTGCTGCTGCTGATTGCCGCCACCGCGTTGCTCTATCCACTGCTGACCGACTCCGACCCCAATGACATGAACATCAGCATGCGCCTGCATGCGCCTTCGTGGGCGCACTGGGCTGGCAACGATGAGCTGGGCCGCGATGTGATGGCGCGCATCATCTACGGCGCGCGCTACTCGCTGATGATTGGCCTCTTCACCGCGCTGGGCGCCGTGGTGCTAGGCACCTTGCTGGGCATGCTGGCCGGCTACTTCCGCCGCCTCGATGCACCGCTGATGCGCCTGGTCGACGCGATGATGGCCTTCCCCGACATCCTGCTGGGCATTGCGCTGGTGTCGATCCTGGGTGCCTCGCTGTGGAATGTGATTCTGGCGCTGACCATCGTCTACACGCCGCGCGTGGCCCGCGTGGTGCGTGCCTCCACGCTGGTGCTGCGCGAGCTGCTGTTTGTCGATGCCGCCAAGGCGCTGGGCGTGCGCACGCCGCTGATTCTGTGGCGCCATATCCTCCCCAACCTGCTGTCGCCGGTGCTGGTGCAGGTCACCTTCATCTTTGCCTATGCCATCCTGGCCGAGGCGGGCCTGTCCTTTCTGGGCGTGGGCGTGCCGCCTGACATCCCCACCTGGGGCACGATGATTGCCGGCAGCCTGGAATATGCCGACAAGGCGTTCTGGACCATTCTGACCCCCGGCGTGGCCATTGTGCTGACGGCGCTGTCGCTGCAGCTGCTGGGCGACGGTGTGCGCGATCTGCTCGACCCCAAGCTGAAGAACAAATCATGATGAACACCGCCACCCCTGCAGCGGCCACCAGCCTGGCCGCGCCCCGCCTGGATGTGCGCTCGCTGTCGACCTCGTTCGCCACCGAAGGCGGGCGTATCCAGAGCGTCTCCGATGTGAGCTTTCAGATTCTGCCGGGCCAGACCCTGGCCCTTGTGGGCGAGTCGGGTTCGGGCAAGTCGGTCACCAGCCTGTCGCTGATGGGCCTGCATGCCAAGACTTCGCAAGCCCAGGTGCAAGGCCAGGCCCGGTTTGTGCAGCGCGATGGCCGCACGGTGGATCTGCTGTCGCTGGATGCCAAGTCCCTGCGTGCGCTGCGCGGCAATGAGCTGGCCATGGTGTTCCAGGAGCCCATGACCAGCCTGAACCCGGTGCTGACCGTGGGCGAGCAGATTGCCGAATCGGTGCGCCTGCACAAGGGCCTGGGCAAGGCGGCGGCCTTGGCCCATGCCCAGCGCATGCTGGAGCTGGTGGAGATACCGGCTGCGGCCCAGCGCGTGCATGAGTACCCGCACCAGCTGTCTGGCGGCATGCGCCAGCGGGTAATGATTGCGCTGGCCATGGCCTGCGACCCGAGCCTGCTGATTGCCGACGAGCCCACCACCGCGCTGGATGTGACCATCCAGGCGCAGATCCTGGCCTTGATGGGCCGGCTGCAAAAAGAGACGGGCATGAGCATTCTGTTTGTGACCCATAACCTGGGCGTGGTGGCGCAGTACGCCGATGCGATTGCGGTGATGTATGCCGGCCGCATTGTCGAGACCGCCAGCGTGCATGCGCTGTTCGCCGCACCCCAGCACCCCTATACCCAGGGCCTGCTGGGCTGCCTGCCCGGCATGGCGCGCCAGCGCGAGCTGGCTGAGGCCGCCGCGCTGCGCGCCGGTGGCAAGCCGGCCTTTGTGGGGCGGCGCCGCCTGGATGCCATCCCCGGCCAGGTCTCCAGCCCCTTGAGCCCGCCGCCCGGTTGCGCCTTTGCGCCGCGCTGCAGCAAGCGCCTGAACGCCTGCGAGCAGGCCATGCCCGGCCTGGAGACATGGCGCACCGGCAACGACGCCCAGCCCAGCGAGCGCCAGGTGCGCTGCATTCGCGCAGGAGAAGCCGCATGAGCATGACCGACACCCTGGACCGCCCGGCCGCGCTGGCCACGGCAGCCACCTCAGCGGCCGAGCCGCTGGTGCGCATCCAGCATTTGAGCAAGCAGTTTGGCAGCGGCGCCCACCCGGTGCGCGCGGTGCAGGATGTTTCCTTTGACATCTACCCCGGCGAGACCCTGGGCCTGGTCGGCGAGTCGGGCTCCGGCAAAAGCACCATCGGCCGGCTGCTGACGCGGCTGATCGAGCCGACCGATGGCCAGCTGCATTTTCGCAAGCAGGGCGGCGAGACCGTGGACCTGGCGCACCTGGGCCCCAGCGCGATGCGGCCACTGCGTTCCGATATCCAGATCATCTTCCAGGACCCCTATGCCAGCCTGAACCCGCGCATGCGCATCCGCGATGTGCTGGGCGAGGCGCTGTCCACCCACGGGCTGGCGCCCGGTGCGGCGCGCCAGCAGCGCATTGCCGAGCTGCTGGACCAGGTGGGTTTGCGTCCCGAACATGCCGAGCGCTTTCCGCATGAGTTCTCCGGCGGCCAGCGCCAGCGCATTGGCATTGCCCGGGCACTGGCAGTGCAGCCGCGCTTTATCGTGGCCGATGAGCCGCTGTCCGCGCTGGATGTGTCTATCCAGGCGCAGGTGGTCAATTTGCTGGGCGACCTCAAAGATCGCCTTGGATTGACGCTGCTCTTCATCTCGCACGATTTGGATGTGGTGGAATACCTCTGCGATCGCGTGGTGGTCCTGTATCTGGGCCGTGTGGTGGAGGTGGCACCGACCGAGGCCTTGTATGCCCGGCCGCGCCACCCCTATACCCAGGCCTTGCTGGCAGCCGCACCGATTCCGGACCCGGCCCAGCGGCGCAGCATCCCGCTGCTGTCGGGTGACCTGCCCAGCCCCAAGAACCCACCGAGTGGTTGCGTCTTTCGTACCCGTTGCCCGCAGGCCGAGGCGCGCTGCGCCCAGGCTGATATGCAGCTGCGCCCCGTGGCCGAAGGCCATCTGCAGGCCTGCTGGAAAGTCCAAGATTGAGAGAGTGAACCATGCAACCCGATTTTTTGATTGACGCGCGCAGCAAGAGCTACCCGCTGGCTGCTGCTCCCACCCAGGCCTCTGCATTGGCTGCACGCGGCTGGAATGTGCTGCGCGATGACCTGCCTTATCCGCTGGCCGTCATCCGCCAGTCGGCCCTGGCCCACAACGCCCACTGGATGCAGGACTATGCGGCGCGCCGCCAGATCCAGTTTGCGCCGCATGGCAAGACCACCATGTCGCCCCAGCTGTTTGACCTGCAGCTCCAAGGTGGCGCCTGGGGGCTGACCTTTGCGACCATCTTCCAGCTGGCCGTCGGCGTGGAAGCCGGTGCGCGCCGCGCCATCATTGCCAACCAGGTGGTGGCGCCTGCCGATCTGGATGGGCTGGACGCGTTGCTGAGCCAGCACGCGGATCTGCGCGTCTGGTTCCTGGTCGATTCGATCAGCCAGCTGCGCTGCATCGAGGACTGGAGCCGCGCGCGCAACAGCGCACGCCGCTTCGATGTGCTGATCGAGGTGGGCATTCCCGGCCAGCGCACCGGTGTGCGCAGCCAGGAAGACGCGCTGGCGCTGGCCCAGGCCATCCATGCCAGCAGCAGTGCCCAGCTGGGCGGCATCGAATGCTATGAAGGGGGCCTGACCCAGTGCGACAGCGCCCATGACATCCCCGCCGTCGCCGAGCTGGTGCGCCGCGTGGTGGAGATTGCCAAGGCCTGCGATGCCCAGGGCCTGCTGCCTGAGGAGGCGCCGATCCTGAGCGCTGGCGGATCGGCCATTTTTGACCTGGTGGTGCCGTTGCTGCAGGGCGCGGGCCTGTCGCGTGCCTTTACCGGCGTGCTGCGCTCGGGCTGCTACATCACCCATGACCATGGCAACTACCGCCGCTTGCTCAAGCTGGTCGAGCAGCGCGAAGGCGTGGATGCATCGCTGCAGGCCGCGCTGGAGGTCTGGGCCATGGTGCAGTCCGTGCCGGAGCCAGGCCTGGCCTTGCTGACCTGCGGCCGCCGCGATATCTCCTACGACCTGGAAATGCCATCGGTGCAGCGCCATGCGCCGCGCGGCAGCCAAACGGCCCAGCCCGCGCCTGCGGGCTGGACGATCTCGGCCCTGAACGACCAGCATGCCTACCTGCGCTTTGACCCGGCGCAGGGCGCGCCGGCGGTGGGCGACCGCATTGCGCTGGGCATCTCCCACCCTTGCACCACCTTTGACAAGTGGGGCTGGATTCCGGTGGTGGACGATGCCTGGAACCTGGTCGATGCGATCGAGACAAGGTTCTGAATGCTTAGAGCACAACCCCCTGAGGCGCTTTGCGCCTTCCCCCTTCTCTCATGCTACGCATGGGAAGAGGGACGCAGCCCTCGCTGCGGGGCGGCGCGGCCGGCTGCGGCCCTTGCTCGGCTGCCCGCGCATCGTCTCTGCTCCAACCAGTGGCTAGGCTATCAATGGGGAGCATGGTGATGAATCGCTCGGTTTTGAGCCTGCAGTTGCTGCAACAGCAGCAGGCCGCGCTGCCGCTGGCCCAGCGCCAGGTCATCGATGTGATCCTGCGCGACCCGGGCGCCGCCGTGCTGGCCACCGTCGAGCAGCTGGCGCTGCAGGCGAATGTGTCCATGCCGACGATCGTGCGCATGTGCCGCCGCTTTGGCTATGCATCGGTGCGCGAGTTCATGGTGGCGCTGGCGCAGACCTTGGCGGTGTCGGGATCGCACTTGCACCGCAGCGTGCAGCAGGACGACTCCACCGCCGAGGTGGTCAGCAAGATCGTGCATGCGGCAGCGGGTGCGATTGCCAACCTGGGCCAACGCCTGGATGCGGCGCTGATCGACGAGGTGGCCGGCAAGATGGCCAAGGCCTCGCGCATCGATTGCTACTCGGTCGGGGCGGCTTCGTCCTTCATGGCGCAGGAGCTGCAAAGCCGCTTGTTCCGCCTGGGCCTCACGTCCAACGCCATCTTCGATGCGCACCAGCAGCTGGTGTCGGCCTCGACCTTGGGCAAGAACGGCGTGGCCTTTGTGATATCGCATGTGGGGCGCATGCCCTACACCTTGGAGGCGGCGCAGTTTGCCAAGCAGCAGGGCGCCACCGTGGTGGCCCTGACCCAGCCGGACACGCCGCTGGCCGAGATGGCAGACCATGTGCTGGCGGTGAATGTGCCGCAGGACGCGGTGATGCGCGTGGGCACCGAGGCCTACCTGGCCCACCTGGTGGTGATCGAAATCATGATGGTGCGCCTGGCGCAGATTCTGGGGCCGCGCGTGGTCACGGGCATGCAGCAGTACAAGCGGCTGCTGGAGACCCATGGCTTTGACAGCTATGAATACATGGGCTTTCAGCAGCCCGCGCAGCAGCGCAAAGGGGATGCACCCGCCCCCACCAAACAACAAGGCCCCACCGCTGGCTGATGGCAGCCGGCAGCAGTGCCTGGAGATACAACAATGGAACGCAGAGTGTGGTTGAGCAATGGCACGGTGGTGGATGGCACCGGCCTGTCGGAGTTTGTCGGGGATGTGTGGCTGCAGGGTGGGCGCATCATTGGCGTGTTTGCCCGCGATGGTGTGGCCGACGCCGCCCAGCAGGCAGCGCTGGCCGGCTGGAAGGCGCAGGACCCGCTGCAGATCGACTGCACCGCCAAGGTGATCGCACCGGGCTTTATCGATGTACACACCCATGACGACGCGGCGGCGCTGAACAGCCCGGCCATGCTGCCCAAGCTCTCGCAAGGGGTGACCACGGTGATCGCCGGCAACTGCGGCATCTCGCTGGCCCCGGTGGTGACGGCGCACCCGCCAGCACCGCTGTCACTGCTGGGCGACCAGCAGTTCCGCTTTGGCAGCATGCAGGATTACGCAGCGGCCGTGGATGCGGCGCAACCCTCCGTCAATATTGCGGCGCTGTTGGGCCACACCTCGCTGCGCATCAAGCACATGGCCGATCTGAGCCGCCCGGCCAATGCCGCCGAGCGCGAGGCCATGGCGCAGGACATGCACGAGGCCATGCAGGCCGGCGCGCTGGGCCTGTCCAGCGGCATCTTCTACCGCGAGGCCTATGCGGCGGACATGCAGGAGCTGGTAGCAGTAGCCACCGTGGCCGCCCGGCATGGCGGCGTCTATGCCACCCATATCCGCGACGAGCTCGAAGGCATTCTGGAGGCCATGCTGGAGGCCGCTGGCACGGCCCAGCAGTCGGGCCTGCCGCTGGTGCTGTCGCACCACAAATGCGCGGGCTCGGCCAACTGGGGCCGCACGCTGCAGACCTTGCCGCTGGTCGACAAACTGGCGCAGCAGCAAGAGCTGTCGATGGACGTCTATCCCTACACCGCCGGCTCCACCGTGCTGCGCGAGGACCTGGTCGATGGCGTGATCGATATCCTGATCACCCGCAGCGAACCCCACCCTGAGGTGGGCGGCCGCTACCTGCGCGATATCGCCAAGGACTGGGGCATCAGCGAGTACGACGCCTGCGTGCGCCTCAAGCCTGGCAATGCCTGCTACTTCCAGATGCGCGAGGACGATGTGGAACGCGTCATCCGCCACCCGCTGGCCATGATCGGCTCCGACGGCCTGCCCAACGACGAGCGCCCACACCCCCGGCTGTGGGGCGCCTTCCCGCGCGTGCTGGCCATGTACTGGCGCGACAAGGGCGTGCTGAGCCTCGCCCAGGCGGTGCACAAGATGACAGGCATGTCGGCCCAGCGCTTTCGCATGGCCGACCGGGGCCTGCTGGCCGCCGGCAAGGCCGCCGATGTGGTCGTGTTCGACCCCGCCCGCATCCAGGACCAGGCCACCTTTGAAAACCCCAAGCAGCGCAGCGTGGGCGTGGAAGCCGTCTGGGTCAATGGCGTGCTGAGCTACACCGAAGAGGCGGGTGCTTTGCCGGCGCGCGCTGGGCGTTTTGTGCGGCGGGCGGTGGCGGCTTAGGCGCCAGCCTGGGTCTCGTCCTGTGGCTGCCCCGCTGCCGCATAAAGCAGCCGGTAGTCACTCTGCACAAAGCCAAAGTCATAGCTGCGCGTCTGCAGATGCTGGGCGGTCACCGAATTGGTACCCTCCGCCAAGGGCCCGAACAGCGGCAGGCCGCTGCCCAGCAGCACGGGAATGCGGGTGATGGTGATTTCGTCGAGCAGCTGCGCGTTGATAAAGGACTGGATCAGCTGCCCACCATCCACATAGGCCGCGCGCACGCCGCTGGCGGCCAGATGGGTGCGGAGTGCCGGCAGACTGCCCTTCCACAGCTGTGCAGTAGCAGGCGCGCCAGCGGGCAGGGCGCTCCACTGGCGGGACACCACATAGACCGGCTTGTCATACGGCCAGGCGCCAAAGCCCAGCACCGTCTCAAAAGTTTTGCGCCCCATCAGGATCACATCCACACCGGCCATGTACTGCGCATAACCGCAGTCTTCCCCCTCCGGCACAGTGGCATTGGCGGCATTCAGCCAGTCCAGGCTGCCATCGGTTTTGGCGATAAAACCGTCGAGGCTGGTGGCGATAAAGCTGCTGCATTGCATGGGGTTGTCCTGGTGAAATTCATGGGCTAAGCCTCGAATTCTAAGCAGCGGGTAGAGGTCTGGCGGGTCAAATACCTGTTTTTTTCACAGTGTTCATTCGCTGCGTTTAAGAATTCGATTTGAATATCAAACCATCCATATAAAACATTGGACGCGAATCGTTGAGAGCTGCACCATGCAAGCTAGCCCATTGGGATCCTCTGCAAAACTCCCTGCCGTGGTCTGAACGCGGGCTCGGGCGATCCGCTGTGTTGTCTTCCTTGTCAATAGCTCGCTATTGACTGCAAAAGACGCCTTGCGTCTCATCCCGATCCGCGTCCATCCCGCTTGGCGAGGGTTTTGCAGAGGATCCCTGGAGGCTCGACTAAAAAAAGGAGACAAAGACATGCAACCACGCCAATGGTGGGCCACGCTGGCCCTGACCGCGATAGCCACCGTAACAACTGCTGCCTATGCCAGCGCGGCGCAGGGCAGCTACCCCAATGCACCGATCACGATGATCGTGCCCTTTGCCGCTGGCAGCGGCACCGATGCGGTGGCCCGGGCCGTGGGCCAGAAGCTGGGTGAGCGCCTGCAGCAGCCGGTGATTGTGGACAACCGCGCAGGCGCCAATGCGCAGATTGCGGCAGGCCTGGTGGCGAAGGCCAAGCCCGATGGCTACACCTTGTTCATGACCACCAACACCTCGCACTCGGCCAACCCCTGGCTGGTCAAAAGCCTGAAGTACGACCCGATCAAGGATTTCACCCCAATTGCCCGTGTGGGGGAGCTGCCGTTTGCGCTGGCGGTGCACCCGTCGGTGCCGGCCGATTCGGTGCAGACGCTGATCGACTATGCCAAGGCCAACCCGGGCAAGCTGTCGTACGCGACGCCCAACAGCACCTCCTTGGTGGCGTCGGAGACGCTGCGTTTTCTGTCCAAGACCGATATCGTTGGCGTGCCTTACAAGTCCAGCCCGCAGGCGCTGACCGACCTGATGGGCAACCAGGTGCAGATGTATGTGGTGGACCTGGGCTCGGGCTGGAGCATGCTCAAGACCGACCGGGTGCGCACCCTGGCCGTCACGGCCGCCAAGGGCAGCAAGATCCTCCCCCATGTGCCGCCGATCGGCAAGACCTTGCCCGGCTTTGACATCACCTCCTGGAACGGCATTTTTGCGCCAGCCGGCACGCCCCCTGAGGTGGTCAACAAGATCAATGGCGCCTTGCAGGCGGTGCTGGCCGATGAGGCCGTGCAAAAACAGCTCGAACAGATTGGCTTTGAAGTCTGGCCCACGAAGACCCCGCAGGAGTTTGCCCAGTATGTGAGCGAGCAACTGGCGTACTGGGGTCGCCTGGTCAAACAGGCTGATATCCCGGCGCAGTGATGCTGCGCCACGCCCTAGCAGACATTCCCATCCCCACACGATGAACGCCACACAATGACTTCGCGCTACCTGATCCGTGCCTCCGAGGTGGAGGCCTATAGCCCGGCCAACCATACCGGAACCATCAACCGCCGCCTGGTGAGCCAGGCCAATGTGGGCGCCCAGCATATGGAAGTGGTGCTGGGCGAGATTGCCAAGGGCGGCGGCGCGCTGCCCCATGCCCACCCCGGCATGGAGCAGGCCTGCTACCTGCTGGAGGGCACGGCCCATGTCGAGGTGGAGGGCGAGAGCTTTGAGATGGTGCCGGGCGATACCTGTTTTTTCCCGGCCGACAAGATGCACATCTTCCAGACCACCAGCGACACACCGGCCAAGCTGCTGGTGATCTACAGCCCGCCCTATGGCGAGAACCCCGAGCGGGTGCGCCGGCCGGCCTGAGCTGCACTGTGACCGGCGCCGTGCAAGGCACGGCGCCACTGATTGGATATTGAGGACCGCAACACCATGGATTTCGCCCTGACCGAAGAGCAGCAACAGATCATCGATGCCATCGAGAAAGTCTGTGCGCCGTTTGATGCCGACTACTGGCATGCCCGTGACAACGATGGCGCTTTTCCGGAAGACTTTTACCGTGCGCTGGCCGATGCCGGCTGGCTGGGCATTGCGATGCCCGAGGCCTATGGCGGCGCCGGCCTGGGTATCACCGAGGCGGCATTGATGATGCATACGATCTCGGCCACCGGCGCGGGTCTGTCGGGCGCATCTGCGGTGCATATGAACATCTTCGGCCTGCACCCAGTGGTGGTCTATGGCACGGAGGAGCAAAAGGCGCGCATGCTGCCGCCGCTGATTGCCGGCAAGGACAAGGCCTGCTTTGGCGTGACCGAGCCCAATACGGGGCTGAACACGCTCAAGCTCAAGACCCGCGCGGTGCGCGATGGCGACCACTATGTGGTGCATGGGCAGAAGGTCTTCATCTCCACCGCGCAGCAGGCCAGCAAGATCTTGCTGCTGGCGCGCACCAAGCCGGTGGAGGAATGCAAGGGCACCGAAGGCCTGTCGCTGTTCTATACCGACTTTGACCGCAGCAAGATCGAGGTGCATGAGATCGCCAAGATGGGCCGCAAATGCGTGGACACCAACCAGCTGTTCATCGATGGGCTGCGCATCCCGGTAGAGGACCGCATTGGCGAGGAGAACCGGGGTTTTGAATACATCCTGCATGGCATGAACCCCGAGCGCATTCTGATTGCCTGCGAAGCGATTGGCCTGGGCCGCGCCGCGCTGGGCCGCGCCACGCAGTACGCCCGTGAGCGCGAGGTGTTCAACCGCCCGATTGGCCAGAACCAGGGCATCCAGCACCCGCTGGCCGAGCGCTGGATGGAGCTGGAAGCCGCGTTCTTGCTGGCGATGAAGGCAGCCTGGCTGTATGACCGCCACCAGCCTTGCGCAGCCGAGGCCAATGCGGCCAAGTTCCTGGGGGCGGAAGCGGGCTTCAAGGCTTGCGAGAGCGCGATCTTCACCCATGGCGGCATGGGCTACGCCAAGGAGTTCCATGTCGAGCGGCTGATGCGTGAGAGCTGGATTCCGCGCCTGGCGCCGGTGAGCCCGCAGCTGATTCTGTGCTTTATCGCAGAGAAGGTGCTGGGCCTGCCCAAGTCCTACTAGGCGGCGCCATGGGCAGCGCAGTGCCGGGCCATCCCGTGCGGCGTGCGGCCAGCCCGCACTGGCTGGGGCATGATACGCAGATGAAGACCCATTTGCTGCGTTATTTTGTGGTGCTGGCTGAGGAGCTGCATTTTGGCCGGGCCGCCCAGCGCCTGGCCATCACCCAGCCGCCGCTGTCGGTGGCCATCAAATCGCTGGAAGAAGATTTGGGCGTGCGGCTGCTGGAGCGCGATGCCAAGCAGGTGCGGCTGACCGATGCCGGCGCCGCTTTTTTGATCGAGGCGCGCCAGGTGCTCAGCCAGATCCAGCGCGCTGCCGATGTGGCGCGCAATGTGGCCCAGGGGCGCCAGGGCCAGCTGGACATTGGCGTGACCGGCTCGATGATCTACCGCGACCTGCCCCATGTGATGCAGGCCTTTGCCCAGCAGCGGCCCGATATCGACATCACCTTGCATGAGATGTCTACCACTGAGCAGCAGGCGGCCATTCTGCGCGGCCAGTTGCAGGGCGGCTTTGTCAACATCATCACGCCTGCGCCAGGGCTGGAGCTGTGGCCGCTGGCGCCGGATACCCTCGTTTGCTGCCTGCCAGAGAACCATCCCCAGGCCCAGCAGGCCAGCCTGGACCTGCGCAGCCTCGCCCATGAGCGCTTTGTGATGTTTGTGCGCGATGTCAGCCCGGCCAATTACGACAATGTGATCGCCTGCCTGCACAACGCCGGCATCCACCCGCGCACCAGCCATGCGGTGCGGCAGTGGCTGGCCGTTATTTCGCTGGTCGCCATCGGCCAGGGCGTGGCGCTGGTGCCCTCCTGCATGCAGCGGGCGGGCATGGCCGGTGTGCGCTATGTGCCGCTGCACAGCAACCATGGGCAGACGGCGCTGACGGCGGGTGCCTTTGTCTGGCACCCGCAAAGCCGCTCGGCGGCGCTGGATGCGCTGATCGATGTGATCAAGACGCCTAGGCTCGGCACCCCTGCTTGAGCGCGGCCGGCTAGGCGCGGGTGGCTAGGCGCCCCCGGCTGGGCGCCCCCGGCTAGGCGCGGCCAGCTAGGCTTTCAAGAAGAACAGCACCGCCATGACCAAGCCAGTAATCACAATGCCGGCGCGCAGCCACTGCGGCGCAATCTTGCGTGCCACCCGGGCGCCCAGATAACCGCCCAAGGTGGCGGCCACCATCATCAGCAACGCGGGCTGCCACTGCACAACGCCGCCAGCAGCATAGATGGCCACGGCAATGGCGGTCAGCAGCGCAGAGACGAGGTTCTTGGTGCCATTCATCGCATGCAGGTTGGTCTGGCCCAGCAAGCCCAGCAGCGCGAGCAGCAGGATGCCCAGGCCGCCATTGAAGTAGCCGCCATAGACAGAAACCGCCAGCATGCCCAGCGCGGCCTTGCTGCGCGATGGCGTGGCACCATGCTGCGCACCCATGGCCCATTGGCGCAGCTGCGGGCCAAAGGCAAACATGGCGGTGGCCGCCAGCAGCAGCCAGGGCACGATCTTGCGGAAGGCCGCCTCAGGCGTGACCAGCAGCAAGGCAGCGCCTGCAGCGCCGCCCAGCAGCGCCAGGGCGATGACGGCGCGCATCGACAAGCCCGGCGGCGCCTGCATATCGTCCTTGAAGCCCCAGGCCCCTGCCGCGTAGCCGGGCAGCAGTGCGACGGTGCCGGTGGCATTGGCCACCACGGGGGGCACGCCGGTAAAGACCAGCGCAGGCAGGGTCAAAAAGCTGCCGCCGCCGGCGACGGCATTGAGCGCGCCGGCCACAAAGGCGGCTGCGAGCAAGATGGGGGTGTCGAGCATGTCTCCTCCTGTTATGGGCGCTGCAGCAGCGGCGTGCGCTGCCTGCATGGCCTTTGTGAGGAGGATTCTAGGTAGGAATGGCGCCGAAATACCGTTTGATTAGTCGCTCAAAAGTCAGTATTGCGTTGAGGCAGAAGCGCCCAATGCGCGATGTTCATCTTTGGATGCAGCGCTGCGCTGCTTACTTCTGGTAGGGATCCGCAAAGCCCAGCTCTTGCATGATGGCCGTCTCGTAGGCTTCCATCTCTTCGGCATCCTGCTCGCTGGTTTCATGGTCCCAGCCCTGGGCGTGCAAGGTGCCATGCACCAGCAGGTGGGCATAGTGCTCCTGCAGTGACTTGTTCTGCTCCTTGGCCTCGCGCGCCACCACGGGCGCGCACAGCACCAGGTCGGCCAGCACGGTGGGCTCCTGCTGGTAGTCAAAGGTCAGCACATTGGTGGCGTAGTCCTTTTGGCGGTACTCGCGGTTCAGCGCCTGGCCTTCTTCGGTATCGACAATGCGCACGGTGATCTCGGCATCATCGGCCAGCGCATGGCGAATCCAGCGCGTGACCTGGCCCCGGGGCAGGGCGGCGCGGTGTTCGGCAACGCCGTCAAAGCGGGCAAATTGCAGCGACAGGGTGAGTTGGTTCAATGCCATGTGGTTGTGGATCGGTGGGTGGCACAGGTGGGGCGTGCGGGCGGGGCTCAGTCGCCGCGGGTCGGGCGGCGCTGCTTGTCGTAGGCGTCCACGATGCGCGCTACCAGCGGATGGCGCACCACATCGGCGCTGGTAAAGCGGTTGACGGCAATGCCCTTGACCCGCTTGAGCACGCGTTCGGCGTCGATCAGGCCGCTCAGTTGGCCCTTGGGCAGGTCGATCTGGCTCACATCGCCGGTCACTACGGCCTTGGCGCCAAAGCCGATGCGGGTGAGGAACATCTTCATCTGCTCGGGCGTGGTGTTCTGCGCCTCATCCAGAATGACAAAGGCGTTGTTGAGCGTGCGGCCGCGCATGAAGGCCAGCGGCGCGATCTCGATGGCGTTGCGCTCAAAGGCCTTTTGCACCTTGTCGTAGCCCATCAGGTCGTAGAGCGCGTCGTACAGCGGGCGCAGATAGGGATCGACCTTCTGCGACAGATCACCGGGCAGAAAACCCAGGCGCTCACCGGCTTCGACCGCAGGGCGGGTCAGCACAATGCGCTGCACCTGGCTGCGCTCGAGCGCATCGACGGCGCAGGCCACCGCCAGGTAGGTCTTGCCGGTGCCGGCCGGGCCAATGCCGAAGGTGATGTCGTGCGCG
Organism: Comamonas sp. B21-038; assembly: GCF_022387135.1. Taxonomy (GTDB): domain Bacteria; phylum Pseudomonadota; class Gammaproteobacteria; order Burkholderiales; family Burkholderiaceae_C; genus Comamonas; species Comamonas sediminis. Next base: position 3,818,866 of record NZ_CP092462.1, on the reverse strand, counting down.
GCGATGTTCTCCAGGTAGCCGGCCTGGTTGGGCGTGCGGGCGCGCAGATCGGCGCGGCGCGTATTCAGCACGATCGCGTCTTCGGGCGCGGCCATCAGTTCGCTGTCACCTGCCATCATCAGCTGGATCTGGTCTTCGCTGATGGGGGTATCGGCCATCTCGTACAGCGCCTCCAGCAGCTCCAGCGTCTCGTTGGCCACAGCCTTGGGGCCGTCGATCTTGAACTGCTCATGGCGATGGGCAATCTTGACGCCCAGATGGTTCTCGATCTGGCGCAGATGCGCATCGGCAGGGCCGCAGAGATTGGCAATGCGGTTGTTGTTGTGGGGCGTAAAGGTATGGCGCAGGATCACGCGGCAAATTCCGTTGAAAAATTCAGTATGCTTGCAGGCGGGCACGCGACGCACATCGGGGTGGCCGCAGACAAGCTACAAGGAAAGATACAAATGATAGGCCGATTGAGCGGAACACTGGTGGAAAAGATGCCACCCGAGGTACTGGTGGATTGCCATGGTGTGGGCTATGAGGTGCAGGTGCCGATGAGCACCTTCTACAACCTGCCGTCCGTTGGCGAAACCATCACGCTGCTGACGCAGTTTATCGTGCGCGAGGATGCGCAGCTGCTGTACGGGTTTGGCACGGCCGAGGAGCGCCAGACTTTCCGCGAACTGATCAAGATCACCGGCGTGGGCCCGCGCACGGCGCTGTCCATCCTCAGTGGCATGGGCGTGACCGATCTGGCGCAGGCCGTGTCGCTGCAGGAGGCGGGGCGGCTGGTGAAGGTGCCCGGCATCGGCAAGAAGACCGCCGAGCGCCTGCTGCTGGAGCTCAAAGGCAAACTGGGCGCGGACATGGGGGCCCGTACGGCGGCGGTCAACGATGCACAGGCCGACATTTTGCAAGCACTGGTCGCGCTGGGTTACAGCGACAAGGATGCGGCTGCCGCTCTGAAGTTGTTACCTGCCGACATCAGCGTAACGGACGGTATCAAGCAGGCTTTGAAAGCGCTGGCAAAATGACTCGCGCAGAGGCGACCGGGCAGCAGCGCGGTCGAGTGTGACTATCAATACCAATCAACACGGAGTGGACGATTCCATGAAATATTCCAAGTATGCAGTGCCCGGTCTGTTGTGGACCACGGCCGTGGCTGCGGCCCTGGCTTTGGCGGGCTGCGGCGGCGGCTCTGGTTCCGACGATGACGACAACGGTGGCGTGACCCAGCCCAAGGCCTATGTGCTGGACTCGGTCGTGCTGCCGGCATCGGCCATCAAATCGGCGGCGGCGGCGCCTGCATCCTTGGGTGCTGCGGTACAGACCCGCTTTGTGGTGCTGCCCGAGCTGGAGGCGGAAAAGACCGTGGCCAGCGACGACGGCCCCGCCCAGCAGATTGGCACGCAGCGCGCGGTGGCGGCTACCAGCACGGTGGCCCAGACCCAGTCGGCACTGCAATGGAGCTCGCTGGCCAATGGCCAGCAAGTCGCGGCCATCAACATCCAGTCGACGGGTGCCTACGGCCTGCGCGCCGGCGTGCTGGTGGACAGCCTGCCCGATGCAGCGCTGCTGCGCGTCTACAGCCAGGAACACCCCCATGCGATCATTGAGCGCAGCGGCGCTGAAGTGAACGCGCTGCTGGCGCAAAACCGCAAGGCGGGCGAGACGGGTGCGGCCGCCAATACCTGGTGGACGCCTGATGTTGGCGCCGGTGACACCACTGTCGAAGTGGTGCTGCCAGCCGGTACCGGCGCCGATGCGCTGCGCATCTCGATCCCCGTGGTCTCGCACATCTACCAGAACCTGTCGTTGCCGACCGAGGCCGAACTGGCAGAAACCGCCAAGGCCGATACCTCGGCCAGCTGCAACCTCGATGCTTCTTGCACCAACAGCTACCAGACCGAGCGCAATTCCGTGGCGCGCATGGTGTTCACCCGCTCTGATGGCAAGTCCTATCTGTGCACCGGTACCTTGCTGAACAACACCAAGGGTGACTTTGCGCCGTACTTCCTGACCGGCAACCACTGCATCTCGACCCAGTCCTCGGCATCGTCGATGCAGACCAGCTGGTTCTACCGCTCCAGCAGCTGCAACTCCGGCGTGCCCGGCGCCAATGCAGCCCTGCGCAGTGCAGGTGCGACTTTGCTCTATGCAACCAGCACGACCGACTCAGCGCTGCTCAAGCTCAATGAGATGCCTCCTGTGGGTGTGACCTTGGCAGGCTGGGACGCCCGCACTGCCGGCCAGGTGGGCGATGCCGTCTACGGTCTGCACCACCCCGGTGGCAACCTGCTCAAGTACAGCGTGGGTTCTGTCGTGGGCTACATGAACTGTGTTGCAGGCAGTGGCAATGCCATCACCTGCAGTACCGGTGATGCGAACAGCGGCTTCTACAGCGTGCGCTGGAGCCAAGGTACCACCGAAGGCGGCAGCAGCGGCTCTTCGCTGTTCCGCAATGGCCGCGTCGTCGGTAACCTGTACGGTGGCGGCGCCAGCTGCCTGGCGCCCAATGCATCCGACTACTACGGTCGTTTTGACAAGGTATTCAGCGACCGCATCTGGAACTGGCTGGCGAGCTGATCGCTTCCCACCGGACCGCGGCGCTCTCGCCGCGAGTCCCTGACCGCTAAAAACCTGCCCGTGAAACGGCAGGTTTTTTTATTGGCAATTTCTTGCGTAGATTTTTCTGATTAACAGCACCTCGGAATTGGGGTGTTCTTCATTCTGAGTGCTTTACTGGTTAATGGAGATTTTTGACTGTGGCTAATGGAAGAGCGCTCTCTGAAAGCTGGGCGTGATTTTGCTTGGTATTCAATGGGGATAATGGAAAAATAGGGTCGGTGGAAGAGTTTCTTTTTGTGGGTCGCTATTTGCTCTTGGCAAGAGTGAACGCTTGCTTCTTTGGTGGTTACCTGCCGTTGTTTAAATTACGGAGGGCGCTATTGGTTTTTAAATTTGCCTTTGAAAATAAAGAGGCAAACAGCAATTCGGCGGTTTGCAGGCGTTTTTAATAGCAGTTGATATGGAGTGGATTCACCATGAAATACTCGAAATATGCAATGTGTGGCCTGTTTTGCCTGACAGGCCTGGCGGTGGCGCAGCCTATGGGGTCTGGCGTGGATTCGATCGTGGCCCCTGAAGCGGCTGATGAATCAGCGCAAGCCGCTCCAGTGCCCTTGGGCGCCGCAGTGCGAACACGCTTTGTGGTGCTGCCTGCGTTGGATGAGGAAGAGATGCTGGCGGGCACGCAGGCCGCCGGACCGGCGTTGCAAATTGGTGCCGCGCGTCCAGTGGCCGCTACCAGCTCGGTGGCGCAAACCAGTTCAGCGCTGGACTGGGCTGCCTTGCCCGGCGGCAAGCTGGTGGCGGCCATCAACATCCAGTCGCCGGGCGCCTATGGCCTGCGTGCTGGTGTTCTGGTTGAGAGCCTGCCGGATGGGGCGCTGCTGCGCGTCTACAGCCAGGAGCATCCCGATACCATCATCGAGCACGATGGTGCCGAGATCAATGCGCTGCTGGCGCTCAACAAGCAGGCCGGTGAGACGGGCGCTGCTGCCAATACCTGGTGGACGCCAGAGGTGGGTGCAGGTGATGCGACGGTAGAAGTGGTGCTGCCAGTGGGCACGGCCCCGGAAGCCTTGCGCATGTCGGTTCCGCTGGTCTCGCACATCTACCAGAACCTGTCGCTCCCGACCGATGCGGAATGGGCAGACATGCCCCAGCCGGGGACCGCCCAGGCCGAGAGCTGCCAACTGGATGCCACTTGCAGCACTGAGCATCCGGTCCTGCGCAACGCGGTGGCCCGTATGCTGTATACCCGACCGGACGGTTTGTCCTACCTGTGTACCGGTACCTTGCTGAACAACACCAGGAATAATTTCGTTCCTTTCTTTCTGACGGCCAACCATTGCATTTCAGAGCAATCGGCGGCCTCGTCGTTGCAGACCCGCTGGTTCTACCGCTCCACCAGTTGCGATTCCGGGGTGGCACGTCCCCATGCCACCCGGCACGGAGGCGCTACCTTGCTGCTTGCCACCGACAAGACCGATTCGACATTGCTCAGACTCAATGAGAGACCGCCTGCCGGTGTGACTTTTGCGGGCTGGGATGAAAATTTCCTTCCCATCGACGCGCCCATCCACAGCCTGCACCATCCTAGAGGCGGCTTGCTGAAGTACCACGTCGGTATGGTGGATAACTACGCCGCATGTGAGAGTGATAGCGAAACCACCTTCCAGTGCCAGGTGGGCGATGCGAACGGCGGTTATTACAGGGTGCGCATGACTGAGGGTGCCGCAGAGGGTGGAAGCAGCGGCTCAGCGCTGTTCCTCGGTGACCGCGTGGTGGGTACGCTGTGGGGCGGCTCCCATAGCTGCACCGCGCTGATTGGCTTCAATTTCTATGGACGCCTGGACCTGTTCTTTGCCGAAGGTGCATCGCGTTGGCTGGCGCCTGAAAACGCGCTGTGAAGCCTGGATGACAGAAGCCCTTCCAGTCGCTGCGGATGCTTGTTGGCGGCGCCGCTCATCAGCAAAACCTGCCTGTGATAGGGCAGGTTTTTTCTGATCCATCGCTCCGATGCGGTGAACTCCCCATGCTTGATGGACGGTCGTGGATTCTTGGCGGGAGGCATCTCTGTGGGGGTGGGCCCCCCCTGACAGGTCAGTGCCCGGACAGGCCCAGCTGGAGCGGCCGACTGCAAGGCTTTTGCAAATTGCGGTTCATAAGTCAAATTTAACAAATGTTTTGTTTTTGTACTAGTCGATAGACTTGTTTGATGTGAGTGCTTGCTCTAGATTGGCTTTCTCTGATCAGTCGTTGTGTTGGTCAGGAGCTTTGCTTGTCGCACAGCGAGGAGCCCATCATGTCCTGTCGCATTGTGTCCCGTTGCGAGGCCGCGCTTTCTCGAAATGGGCTGCGGCTCGTGTCGGCCCTGGTCATTGCGGGGGCCTGCGGTTGGGCCCAGGCCAGTTGGCAGGTGGATGCGCGCAGAATGCCAGCCAGCCCAGGCACTGCCCTGACCAAGCAAGCCACCGCCCTCTCGGCCCCTGCTGTCGTTCCCGTTGTGTTGCCACTCTGGCAAGGCAGCAAGGCGCTGGCGCCTGATGAGGGTGGCGTGCGCCAGACAGGCGTAGCGCGTGCGCTGGACGCGATGGATTCTGATGACAAGGTAACGCATCTGCTGCAGTGGAAAGCCTTGCCGTCGGGGCAGAAAGTGGCCGCCCTTCAATGGGTGGCTGCTGATGCTTATGGCCTGCGTCTGGGACTGGAGTTTTCCGCATTGCCAGCGATGGCTGTATTCCGGCTTTATGCATCGCCCGAGGCCGCTGTCAGTTATGAAGTGACAGGCGCTGCGCTGCTGGAGCGGCTGGTTGCGGACGCACAAACTGGCAAGCGCACCTGGTGGACCCCTGATGTGGGGCCGGCGCCGGTGCTGGAGATCCTGCTGCCGGCCGCGTTGCCGACCAGCAGCCTGCAATGGGCGATGCCCCAGCTCTCCCAGATCGTCGTGCCGCCCAGCGCCAGCGAGCTGCTGAAACTGTCCGATGCCGCCGTGCCGACGGAAAAGCGCCGTCCCAATGCCTGCCAGGGGGACGTGAATTGCCAGGATGCGCTGCTCGACCAGCGTGACGCCGTCATCCGAATCTTCTATGTGAACCAGGGCCGCACGTTCCAGTGTACCGGCACCCTCGTCAACAACCCCCGCCAGGACCTGACCCCTTATGTGCTGACGGCTGCCCACTGTGTGGGAGACCAGGCGGCCGCATCCACCGTGCAGACCTCCTGGTTTTATTACTCGCAGTCGTGCAACAGCAACCAGCTGTTTGCGGGCCACACCGAGCGCTTCAGTGCAGCGCGCTGGCTGGCATCGAGCAGCGCCAATGATATGACCTTGCTGCAGCTCAATGAGGCGCCGCCCGCCGGTGCGCTGTTTGCGGGCTGGGACGCCACCGCGCTGCCGGCAGGCACTGCCGTGGCGGGCCTGCACCACCCGCACGGGGATCTGATGATGTTAGCTGCCGGCACCTCCGAGGATGACACTGCCTGCACTGTGAACGATGCCAGCAGCCGCTTGGATTGCAGCGCCCAAACGCTGAGCAATGGCGGCTTCTACCATGTGCGCTGGAGCCAGGGTGGTATCGAAGGGGGCTCGAGCGGCTCGACCCTGTTTGTCGGTGGCCGGCTGACGGCGACCCTGACGGGCGGTGACATCTGGTGCGCCGCCAAGGATGGGCGGGCGGTGTATGGCCGGCTGGACCAGGCGTTCGCGAGCTTTGCCGCCTGGTTGGGTGCCGGCGCGGCAGTGAACAGCGATCTGCAGCTGCCCGTGTACCGCTTCCAGGTGCTGCGCTCGGGCGGAGCGTTCTATACCGTGTCTGTGCAGGAGCGTGACTGGGTGATTGCGGTGCTCTCCGATGACGTCGTTTTCGACGGCATCGCCTTCTATGCTGCGGGCCATGCGCATGACCGTCTGGTGCCCGTCCACCGCTATTTCAATCCCGAGGTGGGCGCCCATTTCTACACGACCAGCGATGCCGAGCGGCAATTTGTGCAGACCTACCACCCCCGCTGGAACTACGACGGCATTGCCTGGTGGTCGCCCGCGCAACCGGGAGACGGGGTCGTGCCTGTCTACCGGGCCTACCAATATGTGCCAGGCGTGCACCACTACAGCATGCGGATCCAGGCCCGCGATGCCTGGCTGGCCAATGCGGGGCTGTTGTATGACGGACTGGCTTATTATGTGTGGGATGCGCCCTAGGGAGCCCCTGCACACCGCCCTGGCCATGCCTGCATTGACCCATGACTATCCATACCGATTCCTTCGCCGCCGCGCCCGCTCCCCGTCCTGACAACCGCGTGATTTCCGCAAGCCAGTCCTCTTCGCAGGAGGAGGTGCTCGAGCGCGCTTTGCGCCCCAAGCAGCTCGATGAGTATGTGGGGCAGGCCAAGGCACGTGAGCAGCTGGAAATCTTCATCGGGGCAGCGAAAAAGCGCAGCGAAGCGCTGGACCATGTGCTGCTGTTCGGCCCGCCTGGACTGGGCAAGACGACCTTGTCGCACATCATCGCCTCCGAGCTGGGTGTGAACCTGCGCCAGACCAGTGGCCCGGTGCTGGAAAAGCCCAAGGACCTGGCCGCGCTGCTGACCAACCTGGAGCGCAACGATGTGCTCTTTATCGACGAAATCCACCGTCTGTCGCCGGTGGTCGAAGAAATCCTCTACCCGGCACTGGAGGACTACCAGATCGACATCATGATCGGCGAAGGGCCGGCGGCGCGTTCGATCAAGCTCGACCTGCAGCCCTTTACCCTGGTGGGGGCGACCACGCGCGCAGGCATGCTGACCAATCCGCTGCGCGACCGTTTTGGTATCGTCGCACGGCTGGAGTTCTACACCACGGAAGAGCTGACCAGGATTGTGATGCGCAGTGCCGGCCTGCTGAACACGCCAATCGATGACGAGGGCGGCCTGGAGATTGCCCGCCGCTCACGCGGCACGCCACGCATCGCCAACCGCTTGCTGCGCCGGGTGCGCGATTACGCCGATGTCAAGGGCAATGGCCGCATCACCCAGGAGATGGCCAGCCGCGCACTGGCCATGCTGGATGTGGATCCGCTGGGTTTTGACATCATGGACCGCAAGCTGCTTGAAGCGGTGGTGCACCGCTTTGACGGCGGGCCGGTGGGGCTGGACAACATCGCCGCCAGCATTGGCGAGGAGCCGGGCACGATCGAGGATGTGATCGAGCCGTACCTGATCCAGCAGGGATTTTTGCAGCGCACGCCCCGCGGCCGCATTGCGACGCAGGCGGCGTACCGCCACTTGGGCCTGGTGGGCGGTGGGCCAGGCCAGGCCGCACTGGTGTAATGCAAGAAGCCCCATTGCTGGGGCTTCGGGGCGGGAGCGCCTGGCTCGGCGCCCCCGGTGGGGTGGGGCGCCAGCGCTCGGTGCGTTCCACGGATTCCGTACGCTGCAGAGGGCAAGGCCCCGGCACAACGGGCTCAAGCGGCCTTGGCGCTGCGCTTGCTGGGCGGAGCGTCGTTGCCCATGTTCTCGCGCAGGTAATCCCAGCATTCCTGGACAATGGCGCGGCGGCTGCCGTTGGCGGCGCGCGTCATCAGGCAGATGCGGCGTGACAGCAGCGGGCCCTTGAGCGGTAGGGTCACCCAGTCATCGCCATGGTGCCCCTGTGTGTACAGGCGCGAAAGCAGGCCGATGCGCAGGCCGCTTTGCACCAGCGCGTAGAGCGATTCGGTATAGCTCAGCGTTTCGGTGTGGCTGGTGCCCACGCCCTGCTGCTCGAGTACCGAGACGATCATCTCGTAGGTGCTGCCGCGTGAGAGCACGACCAGCGGCTCGTCACTGAGGTCCGCCCAGCGCAGGTCGGTCTTTTGGGCGAGGCGGTGCTTGGCGGGGATGACCGCCATCACTTCGTCCTCGGTCACGAACTGCGTCTCGACCGAAGGCGGCACGGTGAATTCCAGGCCCAGGCCGATGTCCGAACTGCCGTTGGCAACGGATGCGAGCAGGTCGTCATTGCGCATATCGTGCAGCTGCAGATCCACCATGGGGTGGGATTGCTGCCAGATCGCCAGCCAGGGGGCCAGCAGGTGGGTGGTGGACGGGATGCAACTGATGCGCACGGTATCGGCCTGGTATTTGAGCAATTGCTGCAGATCTTGCACACCTTGCACAAAGTTGTTGATCATCCACTCCACCTGCGGACGCACGGCTTCGCCGGCCGATGTCAGGCGGACATGGTGCGTGCTGCGGTCAAACAGCGCAGTACCCAGCAGCGTTTCCAGCTCGCGGATCGCAGAAGACAGCGCCGGCTGGCTCATCGACAGCGCCTGCGCGGCACGGCTGAAGCTGCGGTGCGTCGCCACTTCCTTGAAGCAGCTCAGCTGCCGCAGCGAGGGGGTAGGCAGGGGTTTACGGGTCAGCTCGGCGTCTGGCATATAACGGTCAATACCTTTTTAGTAATCTCATAGAAGAGTCATTGAACTCGTCTATAGATGGTCTCACTACTATTAATAATGATCAAGCAATTAGTGAATTCTAAAAGTAATTAAATGTCACTCGATCAGCAGTGTTTAGGAGTGAATGCTGACATACCTTGGTATTTTATCGACTCTATGGGGCATTGCGTTTCATTTGTTTGTGTCATTGCAGAAGGCCCAGCTTGGCAACCACGCGCAGCAGCGCCGGAATGGCGCCATCCGGCGGCTTGCAGTGATGCAAAAAAGTGACAAGAGGTTCGTCGAGGAGGCGCGCAGGCAGCGGCTAGTGCGTGGCTTCGTCCAGCCCTTGGGTCTGGAGATGGCTGGTGTCTCCCCAGCCCACCAGCGTCAATCCGGTGTCGGGTGTCCAGAGCAGGCGGTTAACACTGGTATTGGCAAGCTCCCAGGTGCGGGGTGCTTGGATGCCCTGGCGGGTGGCCAGGCGGTAGAGGCTGTCGAGTACGCCGCCGTGGGCGACCAACGCGATCTGCTGCCCCAGGTGTTGGGCAGCGAGTTCGGCCACGACCTGCGCCACGCGGGCCTGCAGTGCCTGCAGCGATTCGCCTTGCGGCGGGGCGAAGACCGGGTCCCGTTTGCGCCAGCGCAGCGCGGACGGCGGGTCGGACGCCTCGATCTCGGTAAAACGTGCGCCCTCGTAGTCGCCAAAGCTGCGCTCGCGCAGGGCGGCATGGGTGCTCAGCGGCGCGCCATTGGCTTGCGCCAGCGCCTGGGCGGTGTGCAGCGCGCGCTGCAGATCACTGCTGTAGATGTGGGCCAGCGGGGTGTCGGCCAGCGCCTGAGCCAGGCGCTGCGCCTGGCGCTCGCCGGTGGCATTCAGCGGTATATCGGTATGGCCCTGGATGCGGGCGGCAAGGTTCCAATCGGTCTCCCCGTGGCGAATGGCAATGATCTGGGTGCTGTGCATGCGTTCCTTGTTATGGGGTTTTGGAGCTGGACGTTGCGGGAGCGGAGCTGGCTGCAGGGGCAGCAGGGGCGGGTGCGGGCTGTTCAGCGGAGGGCGCGCCAACCGTGGTGCTGACGCGGCGCGGCCCTTGCGGCGGCTTGGGAAAGCCGTTGAGCGCCGAGTCGAACAGGATCCGGTAGATCACCTGGTCATCGACCCAGACGTCCTCGTACCGGGCCGAGGTCTCGTAGACCACCTGCTGGGTCTGGACATCGCGCAAGGTCAGCTGCACCGCACGGTAGTGCAGCGAGGGGCCGGTGTCGCGCCACATCATGCCGCCGCGCCAGCCCCATCCCCATCCCCAGCCGGGCCCCATGCCCCAACCGCCATAGGGGTTGTAGGGGCTGCCGGGCATCAGCCAGCTGTCGGGAATGTAACGCGCCTGGACATCGATCTGCGCGATCACGCTGCCCTGGCGGTCGTCGCGGCGCAGGCCCACCCCGGCCAACGAGGCTTGGGCCTGTTGCACCACGGTGTCGAACTGGGGGCCGAGGGCGATCTGGGAGGGCAGCAGCTGCAGCCGGTAGGTCGGGGGCGAGGGGACTTGCTGCAGTGTCGAGTAGCTCTGCACATCGCTGTCGATGGTGCGCACGCCAGCGCATCCGGCCAGCCAGAAGCTGGCGGAAGCGGCCACCGCGACCCCTGCCAGGCGTCGCAGCGCTCGCCAATTGTCCGCGGTGTGGATGGATGGAAACATCGTGCGATCTCCCGAAAAAAAAGCGCTGCGCCATAAGGACACAGCGCAGACGCTCAACGATAAACGCTTGGAGCGGCAGCGGCTGTCAGTCAGGGGCGACAAGCAGGGCTGCATGGCTCTCAATCAATGGATATCAACCCAATTGCACCACCTGCATGCCTGCGGGCAGCGAGGGGTTGGTGGGCAGGTCGTCGTGGTCGAAGGCCTTGTCGCCGTTTTCATCGGCGATGCCGGTGGGCTTGGCGTTCTGGAAGTCGAACAGCTTGGGGTCGGCCAGGTGGGTGGGCACCACGTGTTGCAGCGCGCGGAACATGTTGTTGACGCGGCCGGGGTGTTTGCGGTCCCACTCGCGCAGCATGTCGCCAATCATCTGGCGCTGCAGGTTTTCCTGGCTGCCGCAGAGGTTGCAGGGAATGATGGGGAAGTCGCGGTACTGGGCCCAGCGCTCAGTGTCCTTCTCGGGCACATAGGCCAGCGGGCGGATCACCACATGCTTGCCGTCGTCGCTCACCAGCTTGGGTGGCATGGCCTTCATGATGCCACCGTGGAACATGTTGAGCATCAGGGTCTGCACGATGTCGTCGCGGTGGTGGCCCAGCGCCACCTTGTTGCAGCCCAGCTGGTCGGCCACCTTGTACAGAATGGCGCGGCGCAGGCGCGAGCACAGGCCGCAGGTGGTCTTGCCCTCGGGCACCACACGCTTAACGACGCTGTAGGTGTCCTGGTTCTCGATGTGGAAGTCCACGCCCACGCTTTGGAGGTACTCGGGCAGCACGTGTTCGGGAAAGCCGGGCTGCTTCTGGTCCAGGTTCACGGCCACCAGGTCGAACTTGATCGGCGCGCGGGCGCGCAGCTTCATCAGGATGTCGAGCAGGGTGTAGCTGTCCTTGCCGCCGGACATGCAGACCATCACCTTGTCGCCGTCCTCGATCATGTTGTAGTCGCCAATGGCGCGCGCCACTTCACGGCACAGGCGCTTTTCCAGCTTGTGGTTCTCGCGCTGGATCTTCAGGCGCTTCTCGTTGGAGGCCGATGCCTGTGCATCGTCGCCAGCGGCGTCATCGAAGTCCCAAGCGTTCGCGGCGGCAGGCTGGGGCTGGAGGAGTGCGGTATCGGTGGGGGCATTCATAGGTTCACCATTGTCCGGTTTCGGTGCGGATTGCAACTTCGCAATCGTCAAAAATCTCTAGCTTGGCGATCTTCACGCGAACGCCGCGCACATTGGGCAACTGCATCAGCCGCTGGGCGACCTTGCCGATCAGGGTCTCGAGCAGGTTGACGTGCTCTGCCGTGCATTCATCGATGATGATCTGGCGCACCTTGCGGTAGTCCAGCACGTGCATGATGTCGTCATCGCTGGGCGCCAGCGGCTGCTGGCCCATGTTGATCTGCGCATCCACCAAGATGGGTTGCGGCGCAGTCTTCTCGTGGGCAAGGATGCCTAAATTGGCATCAAAACGCAGGCCCGTCAAGCTCAGGGTTTGCAACCCGGTGTCAAATGTCGTCATAAAAGCAGCAAGGCAGCGAAGAGCCGCTACATCATCGAAAAATCGCGGTCGAACCGCATCAGGTGCTGGCCGCCGTCCACCAGCAGGCTGGTGCCGGTGATCGAGCGGTTGTCCAGCGCAAAGCGCACGGTGGCTGCCACGTCTTCTGCGGTGGAAGAGCGCCCCAGCGGGCTCATGCGGTGCAGGGCCTCGAACTTCTCGGGGCTCAGGTAGTCGCTGGTCAGGGTCAGCCCCGGGGCCACGCCCACCACGCGCAGGCGCGGCGCCAGCGCCTGGGCCAGCAAGGTGTTGGCCGCCTCCAGCGCCGCCTTGCTCAAGGTGTAGCTGACGAAGTCGGGGTTCATGTTCCAGAGCTTCTGGTCCAGCAGGTTCACGACCACGCCCTGGGCCTCATCGCCCCGCTGGCAGATATGCTGGTGCAGCAGCTGGGCCAGCACGATCGGTGCGGCCGTGTTGCTGCGCAGATGGCGCTCCAGCGCGGCATAGCCAAAATCGGCGGCGCCGTCGTGCTCGAACAGCGAGGCGCTGTTGACCACCGCATCGACCTGGCCGAAATGGGCCACCACCCGGGGCAGCAAGCCGCGTACCGCGGCCTCGTCCTCGAAATCCGCATCAAAATGGCCGCTCAGGCCTGACAGCGCCGCGCACTCGGCAGCAGTCTGCGCGGCCTCGGCGGCCGAGCCCCGGTAGTGCACGGCCACCTGCCAGCCATGGCGTGCCAGCCCGAGCGCAATCACCCGTCCCAGGCGCTTGGCAGCGCCGGTGACCAGTACGGTGCGTGGGGTCGAAGAAGGCATTGGCATGGCAAGCGTGCGGCAAGCGGCGACAATAGGGGGGTGAATACAGAACCCTCTAGTTTAACAATTGTGCTGGCCAGGCGCATGGCTGAGGCTATTGCCCAGGCCGGCGGCTGGATCCCGTTTGATGACTTCATGCGCATGGCGCTGTACGAGCCCGGCCTGGGCTACTACGCCAATGACCGCAGCAAGTTTGGCGTGATGCCCGAGGAGGGCAGCGACTTTGTTACCGCCCCTGAGCTGTCGCCGGTGTTTGGCGAGCTGGTGGCCGCCCAGGTGCAGGATGCCTTTGCCCATACGCAGACCAGCGAGGTCTGGGAGTTTGGCGCCGGCACCGGCGCCCTGGCCGAGCAGCTGCTGTCCACGCTGGGTCCCGCTTGCACGCGCTACACGATTGTCGATGTCTCGGGCAGCCTGCGCCTGCGCCAGCAAGAGCGCCTGGCCCGCTTTGGCGGCCAGGTGCAGTGGGCCGACAGCCTGCCCGCGCAGATGCAGGGCGTGGTTGTGGGCAACGAGGTGCTCGATGCGATGCCGGTCAAGCTCTTGCTGCGCCAGCAGGGCGTATGGCAGGAGCGCGGGGTGGTCGTCGCCAGTGCCGATGGGGACGATATCCGCTTTGGCTGGGCAGAGCGCCCCACCAGCCTGCGCCCGCCGGTGGAGCCGGAGCTGCCGCAGGAGGCCGAGTACCTGACCGAGATCCATCCGCAGGGCGAGGCCTTTGTGGCGACCCTGGCCGACCGCATCAGCCGGGGCGCGGTGCTGCTGATCGACTACGGCTTTGGCGAATCCGAGTACTACCACCCGCAGCGCCACATGGGCACGCTGGTCTGCCACCACCTGCACCAGGTCGACAGTGACCCGCTGGTGCTGGTGGGGCTGAAGGACATCACCGCCCATGTGAACTTCACCGGCATTGCCGTGGCGGCCCAGGATGCCGGCATGGATGTGCTGGGCTATACCAGCCAGGCCCATTTCCTGATCAACTGCGGTCTGGCTGCCAAGCTCGACCAGCTCGAAGTGATTGCCCGCAGCAAGGCGGCCAAGCTGATGATGGAGCACGAGATGGGTGAGTTCTTCAAGGCCATCCTGCTGAGCAAGGGCGTGGCCCCGTGGGACCCGGCCGGTTTTGTGCAAGGCGACCGCATGCACCGGCTGTAATCACTGGCGCCAGCGCAGAGCGGGGCTGGACTGGCCCGGCAGAGGCGGGCCGCAAAAAGATGGCTGCCGGTGCCAAGCCCTGACACATAACCGCTGCCGGGCGCATCCGGTCTGGTCGCGCCCGGCACTGGGCATGCAAGGCTGGCTTGTACTGCACCGACAGACGTCGATCATCGCAGCGCTGCGTGACAGCCTCATGACGGCGCGTTACGCGGCAGCGCCCTCCCGCCCTTCATCGGTTTTCGCATAAAGATACGCGTTTTCATTCGTTTTCTGTTCGTGGCAGGGCTTCTACATTGGGCTTATCACTGGTCCGCCAAGGAAAGCTGCCATGTCCGCGCTGTTTGATGTTCTGACTGCCCACCCCTTCTTCTTCCGCCGTCCGGTGCCCGACAGCGCCAGCCTGGCGGGGGGCGCCACTGGCAGCACCCAGGCCTTCAGCCTGCGCCCGATCCAGCAGCCCGCTGGGGCCCAGACCCGTCTGGGCGTGGAGGTCGTGGGTCTGGACCTGTCCCGCCCGCTGGGCCCGGAGGATTTTGCCCGGCTGCAGCAGGCGCACCAGGACCACAGCGTGGTGGTCTACCGCAACCAGCGCATCACACCGGCTGAGCAGATTGCCTTCAGCCGCCGCTTCGGCCCTTTACAGCGCCATGTGCTGCGCAACTACCAGCTGGCCGACCATGACGAGATCCTGATCGTCTCCAACATCATCGAAAACGGCCAGCCGGTGGGCCTGGGCGATGCCGGCGCGTACTGGCATTCCGACCTGTCCTACAAACCCCAACCGGCGATGGGATCGCTGTTGCATGCGCAGGAGTTGCCCGATGTCGGCGGCGATACCTTGTTTGCCGACCAGGTGGCCGCCTACGAGGCACTGCCCTACACCCTCAAGCAACAGCTGGTGGGTCTGCAGGCAGAGCACAGCTATCTGCTGAAATACGAGGCACTGCGCGAGCGCAATGCCTTCCGCCCCGCGCTGAGCGCCGCGCAGATTGCCGAGGTTAAGCCTGCTGTGCACCCGGTGGTGCGTACCGATCCGCAGACCGGGCGCAAGTCGCTGTTTGTCAGCGAGCATTTCACGACCCGCATCCTGGGCCTGCCCGAAGCCCGCTCTGCCGCGCTGCTGGCCGAGCTGTTCGCCCACAGCACCCAGCCGCAGTTTGTCTACCGCCACCACTGGCGTGACCGGGACATGGTGTTCTGGGACAACCGCGCCGTGCTGCATCTGGCCACCGGTGTTCCGGCCGGCCAGCGCCGCAAGCTCTACCGCACCACGATCGAAGGGGATGTGCCGGTATGAGCGCCGCCCACACCCCACAGCGCCGCCAATCGCTGTTCCTGCTGTCGCTGGCCCTGGCTGCCGCTTGTCGCTGACCGCCAGCCCAGGCCATTGCGGCCGCGCGGCCTGCCCCACCGTCAGCGGCGATTGACGCCAGCCTCCCGCAACGGCACCGCAGCCACCTGACTCCAGGGTGCTGCGGTGCGGACATGCGGCCCCGATTCGATCCTCCGATCCCCCTATTTCATTGAGCACCATGACCTTCCATCCACCCTGGGCGCGCAGCCAGCCGCCGGCCAAAGACTCCGTCACCCCCCACGCCGTGGCCAACCCCTGCGTTGCCAGCCAGCGCCGCAGCAGCCTGGGACAGGCTGGCAAACATGCGGCCGCAGTGCTGGCCGCCACGGCGGCGCTGTGGGGTGTAGGCGCGGGCAGCGCGCAGGCCGCAGAAGGCCAGCTGCGCATCGCCCAGCAGTACGGCATCGTCTACCTGCTGCTCAATGTGGCGCAGGACCAGCAGTTCATCGAAAAGCAGGGCAAGGCCCAGGGCGTCGATATCAAGGTCAGCTACCTGCAGTTCTCCGGCGGGCCGGCGGTCAACGATGCGCTGCTCTCGGGCAATGTCGACATCGCCGGCGCCGGTGTGGCGCCGCTGTTCACTCTCTGGGACCGCACCAGGGGCAAGCAGAACGTCAAGGGGGTGGCCTCGCTGGGCAACTTCCCCTATTACCTGGTGAGCAACAACCCGCAGGTCAAGACGATTGCCGACTTCACCGACAAGGACCGCATTGCCACACCGGCGGTCGGTGTGTCGGTGCAGTCGCGGGTGCTGCAATATGCCTCGGCCAAGCTCTGGGGTGAGCAGCATTACCAGCGGCTCGACAAGCTGCAGGTGGCGCTGCCACACCCCGACGCCGCAGCGGCCATCATCAAGGGTGGCACCGAGATCACCGCCCACTTTGGCAATCCGCCGTTCCAGGAGGTGGAGCTGGCCGGCAACCCCAATGCGCGCATTGTGCTCAACAGCTACGAGGTGCTGGGCGGACCCGCATCGTCCACCGTGCTCTACGCCACCGAGAAGTTCCGCCAGGAAAGCCCCAAGACCTACCGCGCCTTTGTCGATGCCCTCGATGAATCGGCCCGCTTTGTCCAGGCCCATCCCGAGCAGGCGGCTGACATCTTTCTCAAGAGCGGTGGCGGCGGCAAGGTGGACCGCAATCTGATCCTGCAGATCATCAAGAACCCGCAGGTGCAGTTCACGATCCAGCCGCAGAACACCGTGGGCCTGGGCCAGTTCCTGCAGCGGGTGGGCGTGATCAAGACCAAGCCTGAATCGGTGCGTGATTATTTCTTCGATGACGCCCGTATCTCCGGAGGGAGCTGATATGCGCTGGCCCCACGTCTTTGCGCAGGATGGCGATGTCGCCCTCTCACGTGGCAGCTGGCTGCGCAGCGCCGCCGAGCCCTATGCCAGTCTGGCTGAGGCCGAGCTGGCCGACCGCCTGGTCAGCCGTGCACACCCTGTCCCCTCGGCAGCGCCCAGCCAGGCCTTGCCCAGCCACGCCGTGAAAGCGGGCGCAGCCTTGCTGGAGGTGGACCAGGTCAGCATCGACTACGTGACGGAAGAGCGCGTGCTGCGCGCCACCCACCAGGTAAGCCTGCAGGTGCATGCCGCCGAGCGCTTTGTGCTGCTGGGGGCCTCGGGCTGCGGCAAGTCGACCTTGCTCAAGGCCATGGCGGGTTTTGTGCCGGTCAGCGAAGGGGAGATCCGCCTGGGCGGCAGTCCTGTGCAAGGCCCGGGTCCGGACCGCGTGATGGTGTTCCAGGAGTTTGACCAGCTGCCACCGTGGAAGAGCGTGCGCGAGAACGTGATGTTTCCGCTGCTCGCCTCGCGCCGCACCAGCAAGGCCGAGGCGCGCGAGCGCGCCGACCTCTACCTGGACAAGGTGGGGCTGAGCCGATTTGCCGATGTGCACCCGCACCAGCTGTCAGGCGGCATGAAGCAGCGCGTGGCCATTGCCCGTGCGCTGGCCATGCACCCGCAGGTGCTGCTGATGGACGAGCCCTTTGCCGCACTGGATGCGTTGACCAGAAGGCGCATGCAGGAGGAGCTGATGGCGCTGTGGGACGAGTTGCGCTTTACCCTCGTGTTTGTCACCCATTCGATCGAGGAGGCGCTCGTCGTGGGCAGCCGCGTCGCCATTCTGTCGCCACACCCTGGGCGTCTGCGGGCTGAAATCAATGCCCATGCCTTTGGCCTGGCCAGCGGCGGCAGTGCCGAATTTGAAGCCGCGCACCAGCGCATCCACCGGCTGTTGTTCGATGAAGACCGGGCGGGCAGCCCGCTGGTGGAAAGCACCAGCTCCAGCAACCAACCCCCCCAGGCCTTGCGCCGCGTGGCTTGACGCGACAAGCCCCCACCAGGAGTTCCGCATGGCATCCACCCCTGTTACTGCCTGGCCTGGCGATACCAAAGCCCAGGCTCCCGTGCGGCCCGAAGCCGAATACCCGCTGCCCGATGTGCCGCAGCAGCTGACGGCGCGCCGTCTGCCGCTGGCCAAGCGCCTGCTGCACCATCCGGCCTTGCGCAAGGCCATCATCCTGGTGGTGCTGGCCATCATCTGGGAGCTGGCTGCCCGCTGGCAGGACAACGACCTGCTACTGCCCACCTTCAGCCAGACCGCTGCGACCTTGCTGCGCGACCTGGCCAATGGCGAGTTGCTGGGCAAGGCGGCGGTGTCGCTGGGCATCCTGCTGCAGGGCTACCTGCTGGGCGTGGCCGGGGCCCTGCTGCTGACCGTGCTGGCGGTTTCCAGCCAGTGGGGGCGCGATGTGCTGACCACCCTGACCAGCATGTTCAACCCCTTGCCCGCCATTGCGCTGCTGCCGTTGGCACTGCTCTGGCTGGGCCTGGGCCAGGCCAGCCTGCTGGCGGTGCTGGTGCATTCGGTGCTGTGGCCGCTGGCGCTGGCCACCTATGCGGGTTTCCAGGCCGTACCCGAGACCTTGCGCATGGCTGGCCGCAATTACGGCCTGCGCGGCGCGCGCTATGTGTTGCAGATCCTCGTGCCTGCAGCGCTGCCGTCGATCCTGTCAGGGCTCAAGATTGGCTGGGCCTTTGCGTGGCGCACCCTGATTGCCGCCGAGCTGGTGTTCGGTGCATCCTCGGGCAAGGGCGGACTGGGCTGGTACATCTTCCAAAGCCGCAACGAGCTCTACACCGACCAGGTGTTTGCCGGGCTGGCGCTGGTGATCATCATCGGCTTGCTGGTCGAGACCCTGGGCTTTCACCAACTCGAACGGGTGACCGTCAAGCGCTGGGGTGTGCAGCGCTGAGCAGCTTAGGGGGCTGCCTGGTCTGTGGCGTCAGCCCAACGCCGCCCCCCGTGCCAGCAGCGCTGCTGCTGTAAGACGGTGGCGATTGTTGAAGATTGGCTGATCTGCGGCATAGTATTTGCACAATCACTTGTTGCATACTGATAGGTTTTGCAGTGCCTTGCCGTGCCCATGGGGGGCTGGAAGGCTTCTGCGGCGCGCCTGCGACGGACGGGGCGTGCTCCCAACGGGTATACCTATGACCAACTCTTCTCCCGATCCGGCGGTAGCGCCTGAGGCTGGCACCCCGCCAGGCCCGGGCGCACCTGCCTCAGGGCCTGCTGCGCCGGCGCCGCAGAGCAGCCAGCACTCGACCATGTCGCTGCCGGTGGTGATACCGGCACTGCTGGTGCTTACTGCCTTGCTGCTCGTCTGCGTGCTCGCGCCCGATGCAGCGGACCGCCTGTTCTCCGGCGCGCAGCGCTGGGTGGTGGCCAGTTTTGACTGGTTCTATGTGATGGCGCTGAGCGCCTTCCTGCTGTTTTTGGTCGTGCTGGCTGCCAGCCGCTATGGCGATATCCGCCTGGGGCCCGATGATGCCAAGCCCGAGTTCAGCTTTGTCTCCTGGTCGTCGATGCTGTTTGCCGCCGGCATGGGCATTGGCCTGATGTACTTTGGCGTGGGCGAGCCGCTGCAGCATTTCCTCAATCCAGCCACGCAGGAGCCGGGCACGCCCGCCGCCGCCCGCGAGGCGATGGAGGCCACCTTCTTCCACTGGGGTTTCCATGCCTGGGCCGTCTACGGCACGATGGGCCTGGTGCTGGCCTATTTCGGCTTTCGCTACAACCTGCCTCTGACCATGCGCTCGGGCCTGTACCCGCTGCTGCGTGAGCGCATCAACGGGCCCATCGGCCATGGCGTGGATGCGTTTGCCTTGGTCGGCACGATCGCCGGTATTGCGACGACGCTGGGCTATGGCGCACGCCAGATGGCTGCAGGTCTGCACACCCTGACGGGCTGGAACACCGACACCTCTGGGGTGCTGGTGACCATCATTGTGGTGGTGGTGACCTTGGCCAGCCTGTCGGCCCTGCTGGGCGTCGACAAAGGTGTGCGGCGCCTGAGCGAGTTCAACATGCTGCTGTCGGTGCTGCTGCTGAGCTTTGTCGTGATCGCCGGCCCCACGGCCCATATCTTCAAGGCCTTGAGTGAGAACATCGGCAACTACCTGCAGGGCCTGCTGGGCATGTCGCTGCGCACCTTTGCCTATGCGCCGTCGCGCGAAGAGGGCTGGTTTGGCGGCTGGACGATTCTGTACTGGGCCTGGTGGGTGAGCTGGTCGCCCTTTGTCGGCATGTTCATCGCCCGCATCTCGCGCGGCCGCACGGTGCGCGAGTTCGTCATCGGCGTGCTGCTGGTGCCCACCGCCTTCAACCTGCTGTGGATGACCGCGTTTGGCAACAGTGCGATCTGGACGGACACCCATGTCGCCGCCGGCGCGCTCGCGCAGACCGCGACCAATGTGGATGCCTTGCTGTTCCGCTTCTTTGAGTACCTGCCCTGGGTCAAACCGGTGTCGTGGCTGGCGGTGTTGCTGATCGGTGTGTTCTTCATCACGTCGGCCGACTCGGGCGCGCTGGTGGTCAACTCCATCGCTTCGCGCGGCAACAACGAATCGCCCGTGTGGCAACGCCTGTTCTGGTGTGTGCTGCTGGGCGTTACCTCGATCGTGCTGCTGCTCGCCGGCGGCTTGGGCGCGCTGCAGGCTGTCACACTGGTGGCCGCCTTGCCGGTGGCGGTAATCATGCTGGTGCTGTGCATCGGCCTGTGGCGCGGCATGGTCGCCGACCTGGCCCATTACTCCCCCGACCTGGCGCCTGCTACCAACTTCTGGAGCGGCCAGCACTGGCGCAAGCGCCTGGAGCAGATCGTGCACCAGCCGCTCAAGGCGGATGTGCAGCGCTTTTTGCGCGCCACCGTTTTGCCTGCGATGCATGAGGTGGCCGCCGAGATGCAAAAGCGCGGACTGCAGGCGCATGTGCATGAAAGCCTGGAAGGTGAGGGCGACAGCGAAGTGCGTCTGGTGGTGCCGGTGGAAAAGCTGCGCGACTTTGTCTACGGCGTGCGTACCGTGCGCCGCGCGATACCCACCTTCACGGTGCGCGAGAGTGCGGGCAGCAAGGAGCGGCGTTATATGTACGAGCCCATTACCTTCTTTGAAGATGGGCGGTCGGGGTATGACGTGCAGTATTTGCGCAGCGAGGAGCTTATCGCCGATATTCTCCGCCAGTACGAGCGCTATCTCTCACTCAGCGCAGACAAGCGAACCCAACTGCTGAACCGAGCCCCAGGACACACAGATCCTGTGTAAGTTTTTTTGGCCACCTTCGGGTGGCTTTTTCTTTTTGGTTTGTCTGGTTATGCGTTGGGGGGTGAGTGCTCTGGCGGTGCTTTTTTGGCTGGGGCGTAGATAGTTCTCGTTTTGGGGTGGCGATATGGGCGCGCAGGCTTTGTTGCGGAGGCTTGCCATACAGGCGTATTGTCTGCGCCCCCGGCGTCGCGCCTGCGCGCCCATCTCGCCATTGGTGGTGGTGGTTCAGGCGCTGCGCTCGCTGCCTTGTGGGGTGTTTTGAAGTCCAATCCGCTGTTGGGTGGGCTTCCCTGGCGGTGCTGTTGTTGTTTGTGGCGTTGGCAGTTTTCGTTTTGGGGTGGCGATATGGGCGCGCAGGCTTTGTTGCGGGGGCTTGCCATACAGGCGTATTGTCTGCGCCCCCGACGTCGCGCCTACGCGCCCATCTCGCCATTGGTGGTGGTGGTTCGGGCGCTGCGCTCGCTGCCTTGTGGGGTGTTTTGAAGTCCAATCCGCTGTTGGGTGGGCTGCTCTGGCGGTGCTGTTGTTGTTTGGGGCGTTGGTAGTCTTCGTTTTGGGGTGGCGATATGGGCGCGCAGGCTTTGTTGCGGGGGCTTGCCATACAGGCGTATTGTCTGCGCCCCCGGCGTCGCGCCTGCGCGCCCATCTCGCCATTGGTGGTGGTGGTTCAGGCGCTGCGCTCGCTGCCTTGTGGGGTGTTTTGAAGTCCAATCCGCTGTTGGGTGGGCTTCCCTGGCGGTGCTGTAGTTGTTTGGGGCGTTGGCAGTTTTCGTTTTGGGGTGGCGATATGGGCGCGCAGGCTTTGTTGCGGGGGCTTGCCATACAGGCGTATTGTCTGCGCCCCCGACGCCGCGCCTGCGCGCCCATCTCGCCATTGGTGGTGGTGGTTCGGGCGCTGCGCTTGCTGCGTAGTTGGTTGTTCTGAACAGCCGCATTCAATGTGTGGCCTTGGTGCTGTGCTTGCTGTTTGGCTGGTGGCTTGGAACATCCGGGTCGGCTGTTTGCTGGGTGGTTCTTGCAATCGCGGACAATGGCGGCTTCTTGGCCGTCTTTGCTTTTGCAGCCCTTGTCATGTCCTCTTGCCTGTTCACCCACGCCCATGTTTTTACCGGCCGCAGCGAGAGCGATTTCGCGACGGCTTTTGTGGTGGCGGATGGGGTGGTGCGCTGGGTGGGGCATGTGGGCGATGCGGCGCAGCCGGTGGCGGATCGGCAGGTGGATTTGCAGGGGCGAACGGTGGTGCCGGGGTTTGTGGATGTGCATACGCATCCCACGTTCTTGTCGCAGATCGTCGATGCGGTGCCTTGCACGGTGCCGCTGGTCGAAGACATTCCGGGGCTGATTGCGGCGCTGAAGAAGCACCCCAAGGCGGGGCTCGGACCCAACGACTGGATTGAGGGCTGGGGCTATGACGAGTCCAAGCTGAAGGAAGGGCGTACGCCCACGCGCCATGACCTGGATCTGGTGTCGGCCACGCAGCCGGTCTATGTGGGCCGCTCCGATTGCCACTCGGGTATTTGCAACAGCCGTGCGCTGGCGCTGGCGGGCATTGGCAGGGACACGCCCGACCCCATTGGTGGCCATTTTGGCCGCGATGCCGATGGCACGCCCAATGGCGTGCTGACCGAGCTGGCGGCCAACAGTGTGGTGCAGCGCGCCAAGGCGGTGCTGGACTATGCGCAGGCCGTGGGCAGCCTGGCGCGCACCTCGCAGCGCTTCAGCGAGCGCGGCATTGTTGCGGTGACCGACATGATGGCCTTCACCCAGCCCTTCCACCACCTCGATGTCTACCGCGATGCCGCGCAAGCCGGCTTCAAGCAGCAGGCGGCGCTGTATTTTTCCTGGGAGCCTTGCAAGGGCGATCTGTCAGCAGGGCTGCAGGCCGCGCAAAAAAATGGCCGCATCAAGATCGCCGGCATCAAGCTGTTTGCTGATGGCTCGATCTCCGGCAAGACGGCCTGGTGCAGCTGTGCCTACAAGCACACGGGCAGCCTGTTTGGCATGTCCTTGCTCAGCAGCGCGGCGCTGGCGCAGGCCTACGAATGGTCGGTCGCCAACGGCGCGCAGATGGCCGTGCATGCGATGGGCGATGCGGCCCTGCAGCTGGTGATCGACTTCTTTGCCGATAAAAAGCCCTGGCTGCCCGCCGGCGTGCCGTCGGTGCGGCTGGAGCATGCCACCTTGCTCAAGCCCGCGCAGATTGCGCAGATGAACGCCATGCCGATGCAGTGGGGCGTGGCCACGCAGATCATCTTCATGTTTGCCGAGTACGAGGCCTATACCGAAAACCTGGTGGCATCGGAGTTCGACCAGTCCTATGCGCTCAAGACCTTCTACGAGGAGATCGACCATGTCGCGCTGTCGTCCGACGCGCCGGCCACCACCTGGGCCGATCCGGACAATGTCTTTGTCTCCATCCAGGCCGCCGTGCAGCGCCGCGCCTACAATGGCGCCCCCATTGTGGACAGCCAGGCGCTGACCGTGCCGCAGGCCCTGCTGCTCTACACCGCACGCGCGGCCAGCCTGTCGCCGTTCGAGGGCCGGCTCGGCCAGATTGCACCCGGCTTTGAAGCCAGCTTTGCGGTGCTGGACCGCGATATCTTCACGGTGCCCGCCGCCGACATTGGCAGCCTGCGCGTGCAGGAGACCTGGATTGCCGGCGAGCAGGTCTACCGCGCCGCATGATGAGCGCTCTGGCCCTTAGTCCTATGGAGGCCTAGCGATGATCCGCTGGCTGATTGTGATTTTCCTGGCGCTGCTGCTGCTCAACGGCTTTGCGGCCCTACTGCGCAAGCTGGGGCTGGGGCGCTTGCCGGGGGATTTTGAGATCCGGCTGTTTGGCAGAACCTTGTGGCTGCCGATTGCAACCACGGTGGTGTTGAGCCTGCTGGCGGCCGGGATTGCGCGCTGGCTGTAAATAATCTCCCGTGGAGGTGCAGCGACGGTGCTGCGCCGCAGCATTGTCATGGTTGTAAGCGAATCCAGGGAGTGGATGCTTCGCTTTCGCTGGAGCGGCTTGTCAGCTAAGGGAAAGCTTGTAAACAAATTGTCATCCCGCTTTCATACACTGGCGCGATGTCAAGCATTGAGTTACGGCAGGTTGCCAAATCCTGGGGCAGCACCACGGCGCTGCATTCGGTCGATCTGCAGATCGCGCCGGGCAGCTTTTGCGTGCTGCTCGGCCCTTCGGGCTGCGGCAAATCGACGACCCTGCGCATCATTGCCGGGCTGGAGACGGCCAGTGCCGGCCAGGTGCTGATTGGAGGGCGCGATGTGACGCAGCTGCCCCCTGCGCAGCGCGGCATTGCGATGGTGTTCCAGAACTATGCGCTGTTCCCGCATCTGTCGGTGGCCGAGAACATCGGCTTTGGGCTGGCGGTGCGCAAGGTGCCCAGGGCCGAGGCTGACAAGCGCTTGAAGGATGCGGCCGGGCTGCTGGGACTGGCGCACCTGCTGGACCGCAAGCCGGGCCAGCTCTCGGGCGGCCAGCAGCAGCGTGTGGCGCTGGGCCGGGCACTGGTGGCGCAGGCCCATGTCTGCCTGATGGATGAGCCGCTGTCGAACCTGGATGCCCAGCTGCGCCAGGAGATGCGTGCCGAGCTGCGCGAGCTGCAGCAGCGCCTGGGGCTGACCGTTGTCTATGTCACCCATGACCAGACCGAAGCGATGAGCATGGCCGACCAGGTGGTGCTGCTGCACCAGGGCCGGGTCGAGCAATGCGCGACGCCGCGCGAGATGTACGCCCGCCCCGCCAGCACATTTGCGGCACGCTTTATCGGCACACCCGCGATGAATTTGCTGCGGCTCAGCGATGGCGCGATTGCCGGCAGCCAGGTGCAGGTGCCAGCGCCGGCCGGTGCTGCGGCACTGGGCTTGCGGCCCGAGGCGGTGCAGTGCCTGGCAGCCGAAGGCGTAGATGCGCAGGTGATCGGCCTGGAATACCTGGGCGCCGATGTGGTGCTGCGCTGCGCGATTGGCAGCGAGCAGATCACGGTGCGCGCACCCGGCCAGCAGGCAGCGGCCGTGGGGCAGGCGCTGCGCCTGGCCTGGCGTGCGGAAGACATGCATTTCTTCGATGCTGATGGCCTGCGCATGGCCTGAGGTGACCCTTTTTTCTTTGACTGGTCTGTTTGAGCAGCGCCTGCAGGCAGGCGCTCAACCCGAGGAGTGATTCCGTGCAACGCAATATGTTTTTGAAGACCCTGGCCGCATCGGCCGCCGCCATGCTCAGCCTGGGTGCGGGCCTCGCGCATGCGGCCGATCCGCTGGAAGTGCCTTTCTACTACCCCGTGGCCGTGGGCGGCCCAATCACCAAGGTGATCGACGGCTACGCCAATGACTTCAACAAGGCGCATCCGCAGTACAAGATCACGCCGATCTACGCGGGCACCTACCAGGAAACCATTGTCAAGGCGCTCACCGCCAACAAGTCGGGCAAGGCACCGGCCACCTCGGTGCTGCTGTCGACCGACATGTTCACGCTGATCGACGACGACGCCATCGTGCCGATCGACGACTTCGCGAAGACCGATGCCGACAAGGCCTGGCTCAAGGGCTTCTACCCCGCCTTCATGGCCAACAGCCAGACGGGTGGCAAGACCTGGGGCGTGCCTTTCCAGCGCTCCACCGTGGTGATGTACTACAACAAGGACGCCTTCAAGGAGGCCGGCCTGGACCCGAACAAGGCCCCTGCCACCTGGAAGGAGCTGAGCGAGGCGGCCAGGAAGCTCACCAAGAAAGACGCCAGCGGCAATGTGACCCAGTACGGCATCCAGATCCCATCGACCGGATTTGCATACTGGATGCTGCAGACCCTGACCACCCCGAACGATGTGCTGCTGGCCAACGAGGCGGGCACCAAGGTCAGCTTCGACAACCCCAAGGTGATCGAGGCGCTGGACTACTGGGTCAACCTGACCAAGGAAGGCGTGCACCCCAAGGGCGTGATCGAGTGGGGCACGACGCCGAAGGACTTTTTGGAGAAGAAGGCCGCGATAATCGTCACCACCACCGGCAACCTGACCAATATCAAGGCCAATGCCAAGTTCGATTTCGGGGTCGGCCAGATTGCAGGCCATGTGCGCAAGGGCGGCTCGCCCACCGGTGGCGGCAACTTCTACATCTTCAAGAAGGCACCCAAGGAGCAGCAGCAGGCCGCTTTCGAATTTGCCAAGTGGGTGACCCAGCCCGAGCGCGCTGCGCAGTGGAGCATGGACAGCGGCTATGTGGCCGTATCGCCTGCGGCCTATGACACGCCGGCGCTGAAGAAATACGGCCAGGAGTTCCCGCAGGCGCTGGTCGCCCGCGACCAGTTGCCCGTCTCGGTGGCCGAGTTCTCCACGCATGACAACCAGCGTGTGACCAAGGTGCTGAACGACGCGGTGCAGGCTGCGCTGAACGGCACCAAGACCTCGGCGCAGGCGATGAAGGATGCGCAGAAGGAGGCCGACCGCATCCTGCGCAGCTACCAGTAAAGCCGTACCCGGCGTGGCTCGCTTGCAGGCCATGCCGGGGCAGGGTGGGGGAGCCATCCCGCCCCATTGAGAGACACCCAACGCATGAGCGCTTCTTCCTCGTCCATGGCCGGCAGCGGCCAGCGCAGCATCCACGCCTGGTTGCTGCTGCTGCCTGCGCTGGTGCTGCTGGTCGCTTTCACCCACTGGCCCGCAGTGGCGACCTTGATCGACAGCTTTTACTCCACCCCCAAGGGCGCGCGTGCCGCAGTGTGGGTGGGGGCCGAGAACTACCAGGCCATGGCCGAGGACCCGGTGTTCTGGCAGGCGGTGCGCAACAACCTCTGGTTTGCGGCGGCCACGATTCCCGCCTCCATCGGCCTGGCGCTGCTGATGGCCGTCTGGGTGAACGAGCGCATCGCCGGGCGCACCTTTGTGCGCATGGCGTATTTCACGCCCACGGTGCTGCCGATGATTGCGGTGGCCAATATCTGGCTGTTCTTCTACACGCCGCAGTACGGCCTGCTGGAGCAGGTCACCGGCGCGCTGGGCCTGCCGTCGCACAACTGGCTGGGCAGCCCGTCCACCGCGCTGGGGGCGATCACCCTGGTGGCGGTGTGGAAGGAAGCCGGTTTTTTCATGATCTTCTACCTGGCAGCGCTGCAAACGCTCAACCCCAGCCTGAAGGAAGCAGCCGCGATCGAGGGTGCCTCGCGCTGGTACTTCTTCCGCCGGGTGCAGTGGCCGCTGCTGATGCCGACCACGGTGTTCGTGCTGGTCAATGCGGTGATCAATGCCTTCCGCCTGGTGGACCATGTGTTCATTCTGACGCGGGGCGGCCCGGACAATGCCACCACCTTGCTGCTCTACCACCTGTATGAGGTGGGCTTCAAGTTCTGGGACACGGCCTATGCAGCGGCCATCACCGTGGTGCTGGTGGTGGTGCTCTCCAGCGTGGCGCTGTTCCAGTTCTTTGTGCTGGACAAGAAGGTGCACTACCAATGAGCCGCAGCCAAGCCCCTGCCGTCATCTACCGCCATACCTGGCTGGACACCGTTGCCGCCTGGCTGCTGGCGCTGCTGTGGATTCTGCCGCTGGCCTATGCGTTCTGGACCGCCTTCCACCCCAGCGACTACGCGATCCGCTTTGACCTGAGCGCCCCCTGGACCTTGCAGAACTTCCGCAAGGCCTGGGATGCCGCACCGTTTGCACGCTACTTTCTGAACACGAGCTTGCTGGTGGCTCTCATCCTGGCGGCGCAGTTGCTGCTGTCCACCTTGGCGGCCTTTGCGTTTGCGCGCTACCAGTTCCGGGGCAAGAACATCGCCTTTGCGCTGGTGCTGGTGCAGCTGATGATCATGCCCGACATCCTGCTGGTGGAGAATTACCAGACCATGGCCCGGCTCGGTCTGGTCGATACCTTGTTCGCGATTGGCCTGCCATACTTTGCCTCGGCCTTTGCAATCTTCCTGCTGCGCCAGACCTTCATGGGCATCCCCAAGGAGCTGGACGAGGCCGCGCGTGTCGAAGGGGCCAGCACCTTGCAGATTCTCTGGCGCGTCTATGTGCCGCTGGCCCGGCCGGTCTACACCGCCTTTGCGCTGGTGTCGGTGAGCTTTCACTGGAACAATTTTCTCTGGCCGCTGATCATCACCAACAGCGTGGAATCGCGCCCGCTCACCGTCGGGCTGCAGGTGTTCTCCAGCGTGGAGCAGGGCGTGGACTGGTCCACCATCACCGCGGCTACGTTGATGACCTCGGCGCCGCTGCTGATCGGCTTCATCCTGTTCCAGCGCCAGTTTGTGCAGAGCTTTATGCGGGCAGGGATCAAGTAAGGCGGCGCTCTTGGGGGAAGTACGTTCCAGAGAGCAGTCAATGTCCGCAAAGGATCGGGCTGGCGTGGTGCTGTAAGTCAGGAATATCGCGCGTGCCGCGCAGTGTGATGCGCAGCTGCCAGGTTTGCAGGAGCAGAACCCTCTGCCACGGTTGCGTGGCAGCGTTAGCAGCCTTGCGGCTGGAGCTGGATGCCATCCCGGCCGCGACCGCCGGCCGCATCCGCGTCACCACGCCGCGTCAGGGGCGCAAGAACGTGGCACTGCGTTCTTTGTCATGTGCCATCGCTGCAGGCTGCCTGCGCCCGCGCCAGCGGTCTGGGTGGAGCGATGTTCCACGTGGCCTGGACCGGCCCCGGCTACAGCGCCTGCAATGCGAATGTATTCCAGCTGCGTGGGGACGCCCGGGCGCTGGTGTAACCCCTTGCGCTGGCAGCGGTTATCAGCCGTGCAGCACCAGCTCAAAGCCCTCCTCCGCAGACGGTGCCACAAAGTGCTGGCTGATCAGGTCAAACTGCGCATCGCTGGTTTCAAACGGATGCTCGCCCGAGGCATTGCGCGCCTGCAGGCGGCGCTTGCATTCTTCGTCGGGCAGTTGCAGCCAGTGCAGCGCATGCGGTGCCCCCGCTGCTTCAAACATGCTGCGCGCCCAGGCGCGGGTGCTGGGGGTGTTGGACGGGAAATCCAGCACCACGGAGGTACCCGCTTGGAGCAGCGACACGACATGGGGCTGCATCGCACCGCGCAGCCTGGCGGACAGCAGCACATAGTCCTGGATCGAGACCAGTGCATCCGGGTAGAGCTGGGCAAGCCAGGCATCTTCGCTGACCAGCACGGTGCGGGGCTGCGCCGCCAGCTGCCGGGCCAAGGTGGATTTGCCGGACGCGATCTTTCCGCAGAGCAGGTGCAGGGTGCCGCTAGGGCTACCGGCTAGGGTATCAGGCGCTTGGGTGGTGTTCATTCCATCTCCTTGAAGGGAACCCCAGAGACGGAAAACCCACCTCCAGGGTGGGTTGCATGCTTGCGTGGCCGCGCGCTATCCCACCGTCGGTTCGACGATGCGAATAATTCGGGGGTGGTGCACAGAGCCATCAGCGCAATGTAGCAGAAGCCCGGCCAGCCTGCAGCGGTGTGCGGCGTCAATCGCGCCGCTTGGTCAGGCGAATATCGCCATCGCCGATATCGCTCTCGTTGCCCCAGCCCAGGTGGCGGTAGAGGCGCGCGGCGCGGCTGGTTTTGGCTGTTTCCAGCCAGGCCACTTCATGCTGCGCAAACAAGGCCTGCTCGCAGACCTGGCACAGGGCGCTGCCCATGCCCCGGCCTTCGTGGTTGCTGCGCACAAACAGCGCAAACAGGCAGGCGCTGTCCAGGTCCACCATCGCAAAGCCGGCGACTTCGCCTTCGGTCGTGGCGACCCATGCGCAAGGCGCGCTGCGGATGGCCTCGGCAATGGAGTCGGGGGTTACGCCGACGGTGGCCAGCGCGTCACGGGTCATGCGGTTCTCGGTCACGGCCAGGCGCACCTGGAACATGGCTGCGACATCGTCCACGGTAGCGGGGCGGATCTGAAAGGAATCTTGGTGCTTGGGCATCGTCCGACTATAGGGGCGCTGGGTCTGGCTTGGGGCGCTGACACGAAAAACGCCTGGCCCCTGCTGCACAATGGCGGGCGATGGCGCCAGCGGGCGCGGCTATCCACAGAGTTTTCCACATGCAAATACTGACCTGGAATGTGCAATGGTGCTGCGGCCTCGATGGCCTGGTTGACCCGGCACGCATCGTGCGCCATGCGTTGGCGATGGGCGAGGACGCGGGCACGGGTGGCATCGATGTGCTTTGCCTGCAGGAGGTGGCTGTGGGCCACGGCGGACTGGCGGGCGCACCGGGCGACCAGATGGCCCAGCTGCAGGCACTGCTGCCGGGCTGGCAGCTGTTCTTTGGCGCCACCACCGATGGGGTGGATGCCAGCGGCCAGCGCCGCCGCTTTGGCAATGTGGTGGCCACCCGCCTGCCGGTGGCCGAGGTGGCGCAGCACCGCCTGCCTTGGCTGGCCGAGGCCGGTGTGGTCAGCATGCCCCGGGGTTGCCTGGTGGTGACGGTGCGCGACCCGGCCCTGGGCCTGGTGCGGGTGATGTGCACGCATCTGGAGTACCACAGTGCGCGCCAGCGCATGGCCCAGGTGCAGGCGCTGCGGGCAATCCATGCGGAGGCGCTTGCGCAGCTGCAGGCACTGCCCGGTGCGGCAGCGGCGGCCACGCCTTACACCACGCCAGTGCACACCCCGCATGCGGTGCTGTGTGGCGATTTCAACATGCACGCCGGCGAGCCCGCCTATGCCGCGCTGGTTGCAGCGCAGACCGACGGATCCGCGCTGTGGCATGACAGCTGGCCCTTGCTGCATGGCAGTGCGCCGCAGCCGCCCACCTTCTGCCTGTTTGAGCGCACCTGGGGGCCCGCGCCGGTGGCCTGCGATTTTGCGCTGGTCAGCGGCAGCCTGAGCAGCCATCTGCAGGCCTGGCACAGCGACAGCGCCACGCAGCTGTCCGACCACCAGCCGGTGCTGCTGACCCTGGCTTGAAATATGCGGCCTTGGCCTGCACCTGCGCCTTGTAGGTCTGCCTATGATGGGCGGCAGGAGAGTGCCCCATGACGGAAGACAGCTTGCACATCGTGTGCCCCCATTGCCATACCACCAACCGCGTGCAACGCGCGCAGCTGGCCCAGCAGCCCGATTGCGGCAGCTGCCACCAGCCCTTGTTCACCGGCGAACCGGTCGCGCTGGATGCCGACAGCTTTGCCAAGCAGCTGGGGCGCAACCACATCCCTGTCGTTGTGGATTTCTGGGCGCCCTGGTGCGGCCCCTGCCTGCAGATGGCCCCCGGCTATGCACTGGCCGCCAAGCAGCTGGAGCCCCGGCTGCGCTTTGCCAAGCTCGATACCGAGGCCTACCCGCATGTGGCCCAGCCCTTCAATATCCGCAGCATTCCGACCATGGTGGTGTTCAAGGGCGGCCAGGAGGCCGCACGCATCTCCGGCGCGCTGCCGCCCGGTGAGATCGTGCGCTGGCTGCAATCGGTCTTGTAGTCGCGCAGGGCCATGAAAAATGCCATCCGTCCGGATGGCATCGTTGTCTGTGAAGCGCGTGCGCGCGTGGCCACGCGCACGCTGTGGGCAGATTACAGCTTCACGGCTTGCGGCTTGCCGGTCAGGTAGCCGACCGAGGCGCCAAACTTGTTCTTGTAGTTGGCGTTGATCAGCGGATCGAGCTGGTCCTTGATCTTGGCGTGCAGCGCGCTCCAGTCGCCCGGGTGCTGGAAGTTGCTCATGATGTAGGTCCAGCCGTTGGCCTCGTCCACGGCGTGCAGGCCGGTGGATTCGGCGCCCGCAGGGGTTGAGAGGATGCGCGACAGCTGCTTGGTGTCCGCGTTGTAGGCCCACAGGAAGTTGTTTACGTGGTTGCCGCTGTCTTCGCCGATGAACAAGGTGCGCATCTTTTCGGAGAACTTCAGGTTGTCCGGGCTGGCGATCTTGTCGGGGTTGGAGGTGTTGCCCAGTGCGTCTGCGGCAATGTCCTCGCCCATCATCAGCATGTGCGATTGCTGTGGCACCCATTCGCTGTTGATGGTGGCGCCTTGGCGGTCCTTGATGCCGCCGCCCAGGTTATGGGCCAGCACGCCGCCGGCCTTCACGGTCTTGGGGAAGGTCACGTTGTGCTTGGCATTCCAGGCCTTGTCACCGTTGATCATCGAGGTCTGGATGTTGGCCAGTGCCGAGTAGGCAACCTTGTCCTTGATGTTGACGGTGGTGCCTTCCATCTTGGTGAAGGCCATCGAGCCGCCGACCAGGTTGGCGTAACGGTGGGTTTCCAGGAAGGCGGCCGCCTTTTCCATACCCGGCTTGAGCTTGAGCCAGGCGGCCTTGCCGTCCAGGAACACCGCGGTGTAGCTGGGGTCCTGTGGGTCGGCGGTCAGCGACTCCATGATGTCGGTCGGCTTGAGGCTGTTAGCGAGCGCTTCGATCTCGGCGCTGGTGGCATGGCCCAGGTGGATCCACTCCATCTTGGCGGTCGAGGTGTCGGTCAGCACATCGGTGTAATGCGCGACGTACAGGTTGCCGGCGGACAGGTCTTTTTCCTTGTCGGCCACGAACATGAACAGGCCGCCATTGGTGTAGTCATCGCCCATCAGCGCAGTGCGGTTGTCGGGCATCACATGGATCAGCTCGTGCGAGATGCGGCCCAGGCAGTAGTGCTTCTTGACCGTGCCGGTGCCGTCCTTGTTGACGGTGATCTCCGGCAGGTGGCCGTAGTGGTAAGGGTTGGCCGTGGTCTCGTTGCCGTACACATGCTTGCTGAAGGCCTTGAACTGGGCCGAGCTGGCAGCGGTGAACGCATCGGGCTCGTACTCTTCGCTGGACAGGTGGGTGTTCCACGGCGAGAGGCTGGCGCCGCAGGTGATCCACAGGCCGTGGGCCTTGGACATGTCGACGTTGTGGTACTTGACCAGGCTCAGCTTGCCGGTGTCCTGGTCCTGGTCCAGGGTGAGCACGGCGATCGGCGAAGGCAAGGTGCCGTAGGCATCGGCGCCGGACTGGTCCTTGGAGGTGTACTCGAACTGCACGACGGCAAACACGGGCTTGCCCTTGACGCCGTCCACTTTGGCGTCGGCGACCTGGATGATCGACGAGCCATCGGGGCAGTCCGAGAAGAACTGGCGCTCGCTGCCCGCCACCGATTTGTCGATGATTGGCTGGTTGTTGATGTCGTAGTAGCCGCCGGCCAGGATCTTGCCGCCCTTGCCGTCCGCCACCATGTCGCCGGTGACGAAGAACGATTCATAGGCCAGCGCCACTTCGCGCTTGCTGTCGTCGGCGTACAGGATGGTCATCACGGCGCTGGTCGAGGTGGTGGCCATCGCTGCGGGGTTGGTCAGGTTGGGCGCTGCCATGTTGGAGAAGCTCACCGACTTGAACGCCGCCGTCGGGCCATCGTCGTCGCCACCCCCGCCGCAGGCGGTCAGCAGGCCTGCAGCCGACAGGGAGCTGGACAGAGGCAGCAATGGTGCGCTGCCCAGAAATTGCAAAAGACGGCGACGCGAGGTCAGCACTGCGCTCATATCGGTAACTCCGTGGGGTGTTATGTCGTGTTGGATGCACCACAGAGGCCCATGAGAGATCCGGGCGAACATGCTCTGTGGTGCGCACGGAGTATCGGCGGCGCCGATGGCAGGGGTGTGACACGGGTGTGTCGTTTTTATGACGATAGGAGCGGGCCGTCTTGCCGCCTTCAGCCGCCAAGCGCCGCTGTGGCCGGCACGCATGGCGCGAGGCGGAGCGGCGCCGCTCGAGGGGAAGCGTGCCCTTTATGGGCCAGCGCAGGCAGTGGCCCCGTAACCAGAAATATTGCCCGCATTGTGGTCATCCGTGTGTAGGAAAAGTGATCTGGTCAAAGCGCCGCTAAGGTGCTAAAACCAAGTCACGATAACGGTTGCCTAGGGAGGTTCTGCAAAACCCTCGCCAAATGGTATGGATGCATTGCGGCCATGGCAGAGAGTTTTGCAGAGGGGTCCTAACAAGTTTGCGGCACGGTCAGCCCCTTGGGTGCCGCCACGGAGGTCGTATGGATGTCATCAGCAACTCTGCCGCCCGCTACGTTCGTCTGCGGGAGGAGGAAATGTCGCTCGACGAGTTTCTTGCGCTGTGCCAGCGTGACCCGATGGTCTACGAGGGGGCGGCCCACCGCATGCTGGCGGCCATCGGGGAGCCGGAGATGATCGACACCCGCAACGATCCGCATCTCTCGCGCCTGTTTGCGAACAAGGTGATCCGCCGCTACCCTGCATTTGCCGAGTTCTACGGCATGGAAGACTCCATCGAGCAGGTCGTGAGCTTTTTCCGCCATGCCGCCCAGGGCCTGGAGGAGCGCAAGCAGATCCTGTACCTGCTGGGCCCGGTGGGCGGCGGCAAGAGCTCGATCGCCGAGCGCCTGAAATACCTGATCCAGAAGGTGCCGTTCTATTCGCTCAAGGGCTCACCGGTCAATGAATCCCCGCTGGCGCTGTTCGATCCGATCGAGGACGGACCGGTCCTTGAAGAGCAGTTTGGCATTCCGCGCCGTTGCCTCAACCATGTGCTCTCGCCCTGGGCCGTCAAGCGCCTCGATGAATACGGCGGTGATATCCGGCAGTTCCGCGTCGTCAAGCGCTACCCCAGCATCTCGCGCCAGATCGGTATTGCCAAGACCGAGCCGGGTGACGAGAACAACCAGGACATTTCGAGCCTGGTCGGCAAGGTCGACATCCGCAAGCTGGAGAACTATGCCCAGGACGACACCGATGCCTACAGCTACTCGGGCGGCCTGTGCCTGGCCAACCAGGGCCTGCTGGAGTTTGTCGAAATGTTCAAGGCACCGATCAAGGTGCTTCACCCGTTGCTGACGGCCACCCAGGAAGGCAACTACAAGGGCACTGAGGGCTTTGGCGCCATACCCTTCGATGGCATGGTGCTCGCCCACAGCAACGAGAGCGAGTGGAAGGCCTTCCGCAACAACCGCAATAACGAGGCCTTCCTCGACCGGGTCTACATCGTCAAGGTGCCGTATTGCCTGCGCGTGTCCGAGGAGGTGCGCATCTACGAAAAACTCATCCGCGAGTCCTCGCTGGCCAGCGCGGTCTGCGCGCCCGGCACCCTCAAGATGATGGCGCAGTTTGCGGTGCTCACCCGCCTCAAGGAGCCCGAGAACTCCAGCATCTTCAGCAAGATGCAGGTGTATGACGGCGAAAGCCTCAAGGACACCGACCCACGCGCGAAGAGCTACCAGGAGTACCGCGACTACGCCGGCGTGGACGAGGGCATGTCCGGCATCTCCACGCGCTTTGCGTTCAAGATCCTGTCCAAGGTCTTCAATTACGACAGCACCGAGGTGGCAGCCAACCCGGTGCACCTGATGTATGTGCTGGAGCAGCAGATCGGGCGCGAGCAGTTCCCTGCCGATGTGGAGACCCGCTACACCAGCTACATCAAGGAGTACCTGTCGCCGCACTACGCCGAGTTCATCGGCAAGGAAATCCAGACCGCCTATCTGGAAAGCTACAGCGAGTACGGCCAGAACATCTTTGACCGCTATGTCACCTATGCCGACTACTGGATCCAGGACAGCGAGTACCGCGATACCGACACCGGCGAGGTGTTTGACCGCAATGCGCTCAACGCCGAGCTGGAGAAGGTGGAAAAGCCCGCCGGCATTGCCAATGCGAAGGATTTCCGCAACGAGATCGTCAACTTCGTGTTGCGGGCGCGTGCCAACAACCAGGGCAAGAACCCCAGCTGGACCAGCTACGAGAAACTGCGCCTGGTGATCGAGAAGAAGATGTTCTCCAACACCGAAGAGCTGTTGCCGGTCATCAGCTTCAATGCCAAGGCCAGCGCCGAGGATGCGCGCAAGCACGAGGACTTTGTCACCCGCATGGAAGCCAAGGGCTACACCCCCAAGCAGGTGCGTCTGCTGTGCGAGTGGTACCTGCGCGTGCGCAAGAGCAGCTGAAGCAGACCGAACGGCGCGCCGGCACCGGACGCGCCGCTTCATGGATGGGGGCACAGATGGCATTGCAAATCATCGACCGCAGGCTCTCCGGCAAGAACAAGTCGGTAGGCAACCGCGAGCGCTTCGTGCGCCGCTACAAGGCGCAGATTTCCGAGGCGGTACGCCGCGCCGTTGCCAACCGCGACATCCGCCACATCGAGCAGGCCGAGACCATCACGATCCCGCGCAAGGACATCCAGGAGCCGGTGTTCCACCACGGCCCTGGCGGCGTGCGCGACACCGTGCATCCGGGCAATACCGAGCATGTGCGGGGCGACCGCATCGCCCGGCCCCAGGGCGGTGCCGGCGGTGGTGGTGGCTCGCAGGCCAGCGATGGGGGGGAGGGCGAAGACGACTTCACCTTCACGTTGACCAAGGAAGAGTTCATGGAACTGTTCTTTGAAGACCTGGCGCTGCCGCGCCTGCTGCGCACCCACATTGCCAGTACCTTGCAATACAAGACGCGCCGCGCCGGCTACAGCCATGACGGCACGCCGCACAACCTGGCCGTGCTGCGCACGATGCGCGGCGCGCTGGGCCGGCGCATCGCGCTGACCAAGGCGCCCAACCGTGAGCTCAAGGCCCTGCAGGATACGTTGGCAGACCTGCTGGCGCAGGACGATGGCACGAGCGAAGTGGTGGCCGAGCTGCAGCAGCGCATTGCCGGGTTGCAGGCGCGCATGGGCAAGGTGGCCTTTCTCGACCCCCTGGACCTGCGGTTTCGCAGCCGCACCAAGGTGCCCGAGCCGAGCAGCCAGGCGGTGATGTTCTGCGTGATGGACGTGTCGGGCTCGATGGACCAGTCCCGCAAGGACCTGGCCAAGCGCTTCTTCATCCTGCTGTACCTGTTTCTCACCCGCCATTACGAGAAGATCGAGATCGTCTTCATCCGCCACCACACCCAGGCGGCCGAGGTGGGCGAGGACGAGTTCTTCCATTCCACTGAAAGCGGCGGCACCGTGGTCAGCAGCGCGCTGGTGCTGCTCGACCAGGTCATCCGCGCACGCTACCCGGTGGCGGACTGGAACATCTACGTGGCCCAGGCCAGCGACGGCGACAACTTTGGCGACGATGGCGGCAACTGCCGCAACCTGCTGGCCGACAAGATCCTGCCGCTGGCGCGCTACTTTGCCTATGTGCAGGTGGCCCCCGACGAGCAAAGCCTGTGGCAGGAATACACCCAGTTGTTGCCTCTGTTCCCGCATTTCGCGATGCGCAAGGTGGCGGAGCCCGGCGATATCTACCCGGTGTTCCGTGACCTGTTCAAAAAGGAAGGGGTCACGGTATGAATCCGTCGCAATACCCCGTGCTTGCACGGCGCAAGGGCTCCCCGCATTGGAAAGTGCCATTGTCCGCTGACCGCTCGCAGCGCGATGTGCCCGCCACGCCCCGGCCTGCGGGCCAGCGGCCCCGGCAGCCGCTCCCCGACCCCAGCGACTGGACCTTCGAGCTGATCGAGCGCTACCACGCTGCCATTGCGCAGACCGCCGAGCGCTACGGGCTGGACACCTACCCCAACCAGCTTGAGGTGATCTCGGCCGAGCAGATGATGGACGCCTATGCCAGTGTCGGCATGCCGGTGGGGTACCGGCACTGGAGCTATGGCAAGGAGTTTCTGGCCACCGAGCGCCGCTACCGCCGCGGCCATATGGGCCTGGCCTACGAGATCGTCATCAACGCCAACCCCTGCATCAGCTACCTGATGGAGGAGAACACCACCGCGATGCAGGCGCTGGTGATTGCCCATGCGGCCTATGGGCACAACAGCTTTTTCAAAGGCAATTACCTGTTCGGCATGTGGACCGATGCGGGCAGCATCATCGACTACCTGGTGTATGCCCGCGACTTCATCGCCCAGTGCGAGGAAAAGCACGGCTTGGATACGGTGGAGCAGTGGCTCGATTCCTGCCACGCGCTGGCCAACCTGGGGGTGGACCGCTACCGCCGCCCGTCCAAGAAAACCCTGGCGCGCGAGCGTGCCGAGCGTGAGCAGCGCGAGGCCTATGCCCAGCAGCAGGTCAACGAGCTATGGCGCACCTTGCCTGCGCGCCCCGACAAGAACAGCCCGGTGCAGCACCATGAGCGCTTTCCCAAGGAGCCGGAAGAAAACCTGCTGTACTTCATCGAAAAGAATGCCCCGCTGCTGGAGCCCTGGCAGCGCGAGGTGGTGCGCATCGTGCGCAAGATCGCCCAGTACTTCTACCCCCAGCGCCAGACCCAGGTGATGAACGAGGGCTGGGCCACCTTCTGGCACTACACCTTGCTCAACACTTTGTACGACGAGGGCTGGCTCACCGATGGCGTGATGATCGAATGGCTGTCGTCGCACACCAATGTGATCTACCAGCCGCCTGCCGGCCACCGTGCCTACAGCGGCATCAACCCCTATGCACTGGGCTTTGCGATGTACCGCGACATCCAGCGCATCTGCGAGCACCCGACCGACGAAGACCGGCGCTGGTTCCCCGATCTGGCCGGCACGCCCTGGCTGCCGGCGCTGCACCATGCCATGCAGAACTACAAGGACGAGAGCTTTGTCGGCCAGTACCTGAGCCCCAAGCTGATGCGCGACATGCGCCTGTTCTCCATCCATGACGATGCCAGCGAACGCGAGCTGCTGGTCAGCGCGATCCACAACGAGGATGGCTACCGCAACCTGCGCCAGACCTTGTCACAGCAGTACGACCTGGGCGCACGCGAGCCCAATATCCAGGTCTGGAACGTGAACCTGCGCGGCGACCGCTGCCTGACCCTGCGCCACACCCAGTACCAGGGCCGCCCGCTGGCCGACGATGTGCAGGAAGTGCTCAAGCACGCGGCGCGGTTGTGGGGCTTTGGCGTGCAGCTGGAAAGCGTCAATGGCGATGGCAATGTGCCGGTGCTGCTGCACTCCGTGGTGCCTCCGCCTTCCTGAGGCGGTGGGTGGGGCTAGCCACGAACAGGCCCTCTTTGCATCAGTGCCTGAATCTGTGCTTCGCTCAGGGCTGCAGATGCCATTAACTCCACATTGCGGGCCCCGCAGCGTTGGCCCAGCTCTCGCAGGGCGCGGTGCTCTACCCCTGTCAGATCCCCCACTGCCTGGGCGGGCGAAGGGCAAGGATGCAGCAACATGTGTGGCGAAGGCATCAACCAGCGATTGACGCGCCTGAGCTTGAGATAGGACAGCAGCGCATGTTTCAGAAACGCCTCCGCTGCTGTGTAATCGCTGATCAGGCAACGGGGGTGACCAAACGGCTTGCACAGAATGGCTCCCGGGGTTTGCGCCACTGCCAACCGTGCTGCAGCACCAGCGGCCAAAACACTGGTCGAGGGGCCTGCCCGCAAGGCAAG
This sequence comes from Comamonas sp. B21-038, assembly GCF_022387135.1. Taxonomy (GTDB): domain Bacteria; phylum Pseudomonadota; class Gammaproteobacteria; order Burkholderiales; family Burkholderiaceae_C; genus Comamonas; species Comamonas sediminis. The sequence continues at coordinate 3,779,587 of NZ_CP092462.1, read as the reverse complement.
CACCGCCTCATCGCTCCATACGGCATCGCTGTTGCTGCTGCGGATCAGGACCGAATCGGGTGCAATGCGCAGGTACAGCGTGGGCGTCAGTAAATTTCTAAAAGCCATTACTGCTCTGCCTTCATCTCCTGTGCCACCGCCTGGCAACGCGCCTCATGCACCATCGCGCCAATCTCGGCGCCTTGGCGGCCGGTGCGGGCGGCGCGTTCTGCCACTTCCTTGGTGCTGACGGCTTGCGCGGCGGCCAGTAGGCGCAGCAGCTGTGCGCGTTGCGGGTAGGGCTTGTCTTCCAGCCCCAGCCGCCCCTGCGCATCGCACTGGCAGGCCAGCAGCGCCTGCGCAAAGCGATCGGGTTTGCGGAACGCGTCGCAGCGCTCGAGCAGGCGCACGACGGCAGCGGCTGCAATGCCCGGGCTGCGGTGGATATTGCCGTGCTCGGCGGCGACCACCAGCGCCAGTTCGGCGCAGTCACTGGGAACGCGCAGGCGCTGTTGTACCTGGCGGGCCAGGTCGACGCTGCGCTCCTCATGGCCGATATGGCGGGGCAGCACATCGGCCGGCGTCGTGCCCTTGCCCAGGTCATGCGCCAGGCAGGCCCAGCGCACGGGCAGCGGCGCATCCAGCTGGGCGGCGCGGTCCAGCACCATCATCACGTGGACGCCGGTATCCACCTCGGGGTGGTAGTCGGCGCGCTGGGGCACGCCCCAAAGGCGGTCCAGTTCGGGCAGCAGGCGGGCGAGTGCGCCGCAATCGCGCAGCACTTCGAACATGCGGGAGGGCCGGGCCTCCATCAGGCCGCGCGCCAGCTCCTGCCAGACGCGCTCGGGCACCAGCGCATCGACCTCGCCATCGGCCACCATCTGGCGCATTAGCGCGACGGTTTCCGGGGCGACGGAGAAATCATGGAAGCGCGCCGCAAAGCGCGCCAAGCGCAGGATGCGCACCGGGTCTTCGCGGAAGGCCTCGGTCACATGGCGCAGCACCCGGGCCTGCAGATCGGCCTGGCCGCCATAGGGGTCGGTCACCGGGTCGCTGCCATTCCAGCCGACGGGGGCGGCCATCGCATTGATCGTCAGGTCGCGCCGGGCCAGGTCCTGCTCCAGGGTCACATCGGGCGAGGTAGCGATGCTGAAGCCCCGGTAGCCCCGGCCGGACTTGCGCTCGGTGCGGGCCAGCGCATATTCCTCATGCGTGCGGGGATGCAGAAAGACCGGGAAATCCTTGCCGACCGGCACAAAGCCCTGGGCCAGCATGGCCTCGGGCGTGGAGCCGACGACCACCCAGTCGTGGTCATTCACCGGCAGTCCCAAGAGGCGGTCCCGCACTGCGCCGCCGACCATATATGTTTTCATCGCACGAGTTTACTTGCGTACCGGCTGCACATAGACGCCGCTGTCGTGCAACTCGCCCTCGGCCGACTCGATGCGGGCCACCGCCTGCGGGCCGGCGCGGCTGACCAGCACCTCCAGCAGCGATTCGGACAGCGCCTGGGCAGCGGTGACGGAGGGAAAGAAGGAGGGGCTGTTGACGGCAAACAGCAGGGTTTCATCGGCCGCCAGTGACAGCGGCGAGGCCAGGCTGTCGGTCAAGGCCAGCACCTTGCAGCCTCGCGCACGGGCCAGTTCCACCGCATGCACGGTCTCCTGCGAGTAAGGCGCAAAGCTGATGGCGACCAGCACATCGCCCTGGTCGATCGCGCGCAGCTGCATCTCGCGCACGCCGCCCATGCCTTCGAGCAGATGCACCGAGCGGCGAAACAGGCGGTAGACATAGACCAGCGAAAAGGCCACCGGAAAGCAGGCGCGCATGCCCATCACATGCACCTGGCCGGCTTTTTCCAGCAGCTTGGCGGCGGTCACCAGGCGCGCTGCGCTGTGCTGCTCGGTCAGGTCGAGGTTGCTGCGCTGCATCGCAAACATCTCGGCGGTGAGCTGCTTGTCGCGCGCGCGGCCCATCAGGCTGCGGGCCCGCTCACCATACTGGTTGCCCGCTTCGCTGGCCAGGCCCATGTCAGCGGTCAGCGCCTGCTTGAACGGGTTCCAGCCCTCAAAGCCGCAGGTCTGGGCGAAGCGCACCAAGGTGGTGGGCGGCACCTGCGCATGCTGGCCGACGGTGCGCATCGATTGGGTCACCACATCATTGGGGTGGTCGAGCACATAGCGCGCCACTTGCTGCAGCGAAGGGCTCAGGGAGGCAAAGCGGTCTCGCAGTTGGTCGATTACGCCCATGGCGGCGGGTCTTTCTTCAGATTTAGGGAAATCACGGGTAGCTATTGTGCGATATGGAACATATGATCCAAAAAAAATAAATAAGGAGCAAAAGTTCTGAAACGCCGCAAGGCACTGGCCGGTACCAATGGGGTGCCAGGAGGATGATGGTTATGCAAGGAAAAATGGGTGTGAAGCGCGCGGTGGCACTGGCGGCGCTGGCGTGTGCGTCCGTGGCGGCGATGGCGCAAAGCAGCAGCACGCTGGACAAGATCAAAAGCTCGGGCGCCATCACGCTGGGCTACCGCGAGGCCTCGTTCGGCTTCTCCTACCTGGACGCCAACCTCAAGCCCATCGGCTACAGCATGGACATCTGCGCACACATCCTGGAGGCGGTCAAAACCAAGCTCCAGCTGCCGGCGCTGAAGGTGAACTACCAGGCCGTCACGTCGGCTAACCGCATTCCGCTGGTGCAAAACGGCACGGTGGATCTGGAATGCGGCTCGACCACCAACCTGGTGGAGCGCCAAAAGCAGGTGGCCTTCTCGCCGGACATCTTCCGCTACAACGTGCGCATGCTGGTCAAGAAGAGTTCGGGCATCCAGAGCATTGCCGATCTGCAGGGCAAGTCGGTGGCCACCACCACCGGCACCACGTCGTTCCGCCTGCTGCGCCAGGCCGACCGTGCCAGCAAGCTCGACATCACCAATGTGCCGGGCAAGGACCATACCGAGTCCTTCCTGCTGGTGCAGGGCGACAAGGCTGCCGCCTTTGTGCTGGACGATATCCTGCTGGCCGGCCAGATCGCCAATGCGCGCGATCCGCAGAACTACGAAATCGTTGGCGAGAGCCTGCGCACCGAGAACCAGGCCCTGATGCTGCGCAATGACGACCCGGCCTTCAAGCAGCTGGTGGACGAGACCGTCACCGGCCTGATGCAATCGGGCGAGATGGAAAAGCTCTACAACCGCTGGTTCATGTCGCCGATTGCACCCAAGGGCATCAACATCAACTACCCGCTGAACGCCGAAACGCGTGATGCCTTTGCCAACCCCTCATCCAAGGGAATCTGAGCGTCCGTTGGAGATTGAACACGGGCCGCGATGAAGCAATCGACGAGGACCAGGGGCCAGGCCCCTGGTCTTTTTGCGCTATTGCGGCACCAGGCCTGCGGCCTTGACCAGCTGTGCATGCAGGCTGATCTCCTGCGCAATGGTTTGCTGGAACTGCTCCGGTGTCGTGGGCGCCACTTCCATGCCCACGTCCTGCAACTGCTGCTTGATGTCATCGCGCAGCAAGATGGCCTGCACCTGGCGGTTGAGCGCATCGACAATCGGGCGCGGCGTGCGCGCCGGGGCCAGCAGGCCGATCCAGGTCTGCATCACCATGTCGGGAATGCCGGCCTCCGCCATCGTCGGCACCTCGGCAATCAACGGCGAGCGCTTGTCGCTCATCAGCGCCAGCGCCGTGAGCTTGCCCGATTTGAGGTGGGGCAGGGCTTCGGGCAACGGCGCAAACAGCAGGTCCACATTGCCGCCGAGCATGTCGTTGATGGCGAGGGCGCCGCCCTTGTACGGCACATGCGTCATCTGCAGCTGGCCCCGGGTCTCGAACATCAGCGCCGCCAGATGCTGGGGGCTGCCTTCGCCCGAGCTGGCATAGGTCACGACGGTGGGCTGGGCCTTGGCAGCGGCCAGCACGGCAGCGGCGTTGGGGAATTTCTTGCGGTCCCTGACCACCAGCACCATGGCCTGGTTCGCCAGTTTGGTGATGGGCGCAAAGTCGGCCTGCGGGTCGTAGGGCAGGTCCTTGAAGATGCTTTTGTTGGTGGTCAGAAAGGACGCCGGCGAGGCCATCAGGGTGTAGCCATCGGGGCTGGCCTTGGCAACGGCCGGCAGGCCGATGCGGCCTGAGGCGCCCGCGCGGTTGTCGACGATGAAAGGCTGGCCGGTGCCGGCCTGCAGCTGCTGGCCCACCAGGCGCGCGATCATGTCCACACCGCCGCCTGCGGGCAGGGCGACCACCACTTTGACGGGGTGGTTCGGATAGCTGGCAGTCTGCGCCTGCGCGCTGAAGGCCAGCAGACCCAGCGATGCGGCCAGGCTGATAAGGTGGAGACGACGATGCATGGTGAACACTCCTGAAAAGTCAATGCGTGCAGACCGGGGCGGGATCGGCTTCCTGCAGGTAACGCGCGAGCCGCAGGCGGCTGATGGCCGCAATCTCGTTCAGCGCCAGTTGCAGCTCCCTCTGCCGGGTGTGCCCCAGGCGCTGCTCGAACACAAGCAAGGCCGATGCCAGGCTGTGCTTGCGGATGCAGAGAATGAAGGGAAAGCCAAAGCGCTCACGGTAGGCGCGGTTCAGACCATCCCAACGCTGGGCCTCGGCGGCCTGCAGCTGGCCCAGTCCCAGGCTGGCCTGCTCGTCGGTGGATGCGGCATTCATCGCCCCTGTTCGGGCCAGCTCGCCGCCCAGCTCCGGGTGGCCCGCATAAAAGCGGATGCGCGCCGGTTCATCCAGACCGGCGACCACGGCCAGCATGGCGCTGTGCAAGGCATCGGCGCTGGCAAAGGGGCGCAGCGCCACGGTCTGCGCTGCCACCCAGGGCGCATGCTCCCAGATGTCGGCCATCGCTGCGCAGAAGTCGTCGGGGCTGCAATGGTTGAGGTAGTCAAGGCGTTCAGCAGGTGTCATGCAGCCCATGCTAGGGCTGCAGAGCATTGCCGTCCATCATAGGTTTGGCAATGATGCATACGCAAAATTAGTACAATCGCGGCATTCCGGAGAGACCCCTTATGCGCCATTCGCTTGTACCTACCGCGCTGCGCTATGCGGACCAGGTCGCCCGCTCGGGCTCGATCCAGAAGGCTGCCCGCGAGTTGCATGTGGCTGCCTCCGCCATCAACCGCCAGATTCTGGCGCTGGAGGAGGAGTTGGGCGTTCCGCTGTTCGAGCGCATGCCGCGCGGCATGCGGCTGACGGCCTCCGGTGACGCGCTGATCACGATGGCCCGCCGCTGGCGCCAGGATGAGACCCGCATGGTGGCCGAGGTGCGGCGCATTCAGGGCATCCACCAGGGCCATGTGTCGCTGGTGGCGATGGACAGCCATGCCACCGGCGTGTTGCCAGCGCTGGTCGAGGCGCTCAATGCCGAGCACCCGCTGGTCAGCCTGTCCGTCGAGCTGAGCACCCCCGACGATGCCGAGACCGCGCTGATGACCGGCAAGGCCGACCTGGCCGCCATCTTCAACCTGGCGCCACGCCGTGAGCTGCTGGTGCTGTGGAAAGCCCAGCTGCCGCTGGGCTGTGTCGTGGCTCCGGGCCATGCGCTGGCCGGGCGCAAGACCGTCAGTTTTCAGGAGGCCACCGCCTACCCGATCGCGCTGCAAAGCCGCGCCATCACCATCCGCCGCCTGCTGGAGGCGCAGTTCAGCTGGCTGTTCAAGGATGCGCGGGGCTTTGTCGAAAGCAATTCGCTGCAACTGGTCAAACAGCTGGCGCTGGGCGGGCAGCGCCTGATCTTTACCTCGGAGCTGGATGTGGCGCCCGAACTGGCGGCCGGTGCGCTGGTGTTCATCCCCATTCGCGACCAGGGCGCCGAGCCGCAGGACATCAGCGTGGCGGTGGACGCCACCCGGCCGCCGGGCCCGGTGGTCAAGCTGGTGAGCCAGCAGCTGATCGCGGCCTTGCAGGCCAGCCTGGACCAGGCCCGCCAGCCCCGTCACTCCAGCACTTCGGTCTAGGAACCCGTTCAAAGTCTGCAGGGCGCTCAGCGCCATGCGCTGCGCCGCTCGGTTCGCTGCGCGCCGTTGTGGCCGATCCCGCCGCAGGGGCCGAGGGGCTTGCAGACGCTGCTTGAGCCATGATGTATTCACCAACCATATAAGCTCTTTGCATTAGCAGCACTTCCTCGCTATGCTGCCGGGCTGGCCTCAGAGGCCGATCCAACATATGACAAAGAGGGAGGGGGGGTTATGTGGACAACCATTGGCGTGGTGCTGGTGACCATGGCATTGACGTTTGCCGGTCTGTGGGTGCTGCTCAAGTTCGGCATGCGCTGGTATTTTTCGCGCATGCTCAGGCACGCCCAGGCGCTGGGCAGCGCCCCGCAAGGCGTGGTGGCGCGCATCACGATGCAGTTGGACAAGCTGCAGTTCAGCGACCCGCAGGTGCGCAAGGTGATAGAGGAATGCAAGGCCCTCGGTTATGCATCGGCTGGGCGCTACACGGTGGATGAAATGCCTGGTGTCAAGATCTGGGCGGGCACGCATGCGCAAAACGGCAGTCTGGCCTGGTGCTGGAGCTGGCGGACCGCTATTTCTCTGCCGATGTGATCCGGTTTTATGGGGAGGGCGCCGCGCTGGGGGCGGGCACCAACCCGGTGTTCCAGGCCGACCACTATCCCCGCCATGTCCAGTACCGCCAGTTTCCGCGCGATACGGCCATGCAGGAGCTGACGCAGTGGCTGGAGGCCCAGCCTTCGCCCTCTGCGGTGGTCGCTGCCACCCCCAAAAATCTGCGCCAGCTCAATGCCCGCATGTATGCGGAGATGATGGATTTTCAGCTGGCGCAACCCATGCCCGGCCTGGAGGCCTGGAAGCGCATGGCGTTGCAGGATGCCGCTGCCGTGGGCAGTACCGTGCCGACCTTGACCGAGCAGCAATGGCAGGCCGTCTACGATGCACAACGGGAGAGCCAGCAATCAGCCACCGAAGAGGCCCTGCAAGACCATGTGCTGCGCAGCGGGCAGGTATCGGCTGCGCAGTGGCAGGCGATGGCCCATGGTCTGGTCTATGTCTATGCGCACCTGCGTGCAGACGAGGTCGCAGAACGCGCATTGCGCCGCAGTGCGTGGACGGCCGATGTGCCCCAGGTGCAAGCGCTGCTGCGCCAGAATCTGGCGCATGCCGAGCTGTTTGAAGCGGTCCAGCGTTTGCTGCCGGAGGACGAACGTTTTGCGTACCTCATCAGCGTCAATGCCCCGCTGAATGCGCGGGTGTACCGGCCGCAAGCTTTGTGACACCACGGGGAGGCTGGCGGCCCTCAGCGCTCGGCGCGGTAGGGCTCGTCCACCGCGACAAAATCCTGCTCGGCCAGCGCCGCATCGATCCAGGCCTTGACGCCGGGCAATTGGTGCACGCGCTCGATATAGGCGGCGATCTCGCCGGGGACCGGCAACTGGTAGGTCTTGAAGCGCGAGCACACCGGCGCGTAGTAGGCATCGGCGATGCTGAATTGGTCAAACAGCATGGGCCCGCCATGCTGGGCCAGCAGGTGGCTCCACATGCTGCACAGGCGCTCGACGTTCTTGCGCACGGCGGCGTTGTCGCGCCAGACGATCCGGCCGACTTCGGCCAGATCGGCTTCGATGTTCATCGGGCAGGCGCTGCGCAGTGCGGTGAAGCCCCCGTGCATCTCTGCGCAGATGCTGCGGGCGCTGGCGCGGGCAGCCTTGTCCTGGGGCCAGAGCTGCTTGTCCGGGAACTGCTCGGCCGCGTACTCGGCAATCGCCAGGCTGTCCCAGACGCTGATATCACCATCGCGCAGCAGCGGCACCGTTCCGGTGGGGCTGATGGCCGTCATCGTGCGCTTGAATTCGGACTGGCTGTCAAAGCCATCAAAGCGGATCAGCTTTTCCTCGAACGGGATGCCTGCCTGGCGCAGCAGCACCCAGGCGCGCATGGACCAGGAGGAGTAATTTTTGTTGCCGATATAAAGCTGCAGCATGATCTCAATTGATTAATGGATGAAAACGTTCGGGGCCCTGTGCAGAACTCCCGCCCTATGGAACGAGTGCGGAGCATCCGCTACCGCGCTCAGACCCCGGCAGGGGAGGTGCAGAGGGTGCTAGGTTTGACACCGCAGGCACAGGCTCCCAAGGGGCGTAGCAGTGCCTAGGACGCGCCCAGCGGCCACACCACGCCGTTGTCATTGAGGATGGCATCCAGCGGCAGGTCATGGGCTTCGGGCTCGAAGTCGTCGACAAAGCCGTTGGTAAAGCCCAGGCCGACGGTGAAGGGGCGTGGCTCCAGCGCGGCCAGCGTGCGGTCATAAAAACCGCCGCCGTAACCCAGGCGGTAGCCACCCGGGCCATAGCCCACGCAGGGCACAAACAGCAGGGTCGGCACCACCAGTTCGGTATTTTGCGGCTTGGGGATGTCGTAGGCGTCCATCTCCATCGGGCAGCCGGGGTACCAGGCATGGAAGCTCAAGGTCTTGTGCTGCTTGTTGACGACGGGCAGGGCGATGCGGCGCAGCTTGGGCTCGTCCATCAGCGCACCGTCTTCCTTCCAGCGGTGCAGCGCTGGCAGCGGATCAAACTCGCCTTTGATCGGCCAGTAGGCGCCGATGACGGCATCCTGGCGTTCCATCAGCCAAAAACGCAGCACTTGCTGGAGCTGTTCGGCGCGCTCCAGACGATCGGGCATATGCAGACGCTGTTCGATGAGCGCTTGGCGCACGGCTTTTTTATCCATTGCAAATATCCCTACAGAAACACGCTGGGTCAGCCATTCTGACACCCAAAACTGCTGCTCCCGGCAAATGGGTTACCGTGAAAACCAGGTATCGTGGGGACCGCTTGGGGTGGATTCAGTAAGGGCATGTAAGCGGATGCCTCGGATTGCCGACCTTGTGGCTGCCGGCGGCGGTGGCGGTGTGTATGATTTTAGGGTTCACCTGGGCGCCGCTGGATAGCGCCGCCGTCTTGCAACCTGGAGCGGCTATGCGTCGGAATGTTTTCACCCCCTTGATGGCGGCCTTGCTGGCCTGCAGCGCCTGGCCGCTGGCTGCGCAGACGATTTTGCAGGGCGCGACGGCCGCGCAGACCTCGGTGCAAACGCCTGTGCAACTGCAGTCAAGTCCGTCGGTCAGCAGCGGCATGGTCAATGACGATGTGATCGTTGACATGCAGCAGGCCTTCCGCAAACGCGAGAAGAACAAGCTCACCCAGCTGCTGCCCAATGCGCGCGGCCATGTGCTGGAGCCCTGGGCCGCCTATTGGGAGCTGCGTGCCCGCCTGAACGAGGCCACGCAGGACGAAGTGCAGGCCTTTCTGACCCGCTGGGCCGGCACCTACCAGGAAGACCGGCTGCGCAACGACTGGCTGCGCCTGTTGGGCCAGCGCCGCGACTGGAGCAATTTCGATGCGATGTACCCGGCGTTCCGCATGGGCGACGACCGCGAACTGCGCTGCTATGCGGCAGTGATCGATCTGGCCAAGGGCGGCGAGCGCGAGGCGCTGGCCAACACGGTCAAGAGCAATTGGTATGCGCAGCGCGATTCGGAGGATGGCTGCAACCTGGCGGCGTCCGAGCTGTTTTCTGCCGGCGGCCTGCAGGCCGATGACATCTGGCGCAGGGCGCGCCAGACGATGGAGGCGGGCCGCCCCCGCGCCGCCCGCGCTGCGGTGGAAGTGGTCGCCCCCATGCAACTGCCCGCGTTTGCCACGATGCTGCAATCGCCCAGCAAATTCCTGACGGCCCAGGCCAAGACCTCTTCGAAGGAGCAGCAGGAGCTGGCCACGTTGGCGCTGATCAAGCTGGCCGCGGACAACCCTGATGGCGCAGCGACCTTGATGGAGGGCCGCTGGAACGAGCTGCTGACGCAGCCGCGCCGTGACTGGGTCTGGGGAGTGATCGGCAAGACCCAGGCGACGCGGCTGTCGCCCGATGCGATGACCAGCTTCGCGAAGGTCGGCAAGGATGCCAACCTGAGCGACGACCTGCTGGCCTGGAAGACCCGCGCCGCGCTGCGGGCCGGCCAGTGGCAGCAGGTGCGCAAGAGCATCGAGGCGATGAGCGCCGAAGAGCGCGAAGACCCGACCTGGATGTACTGGCAGGCCAAGGCCTTGCAGGCCGGGCGCATCAGCGAGGCGCAGACCCAGCAGTCGCGCCAACTGCTGCAAAAGATTGCCGGGACGCAAGGCTTCTACGAGCAGCTGGCGCAGGAAGAGCTGGGCCAGCCCATCGTCATCCCGGCGCAGCCGGTGCCTATCGATGCGCAGGCGCGTGAGTCGGTGCGCAGTAATGCGGGCCTGGCACGTGCGCTCTATGCGATCCAGCTGGGGCTGCGCAGCGAAGGCGTGCGCGAGTGGAACTACATGACCAATCTGCACCAGCGCGGCGGCATGGACGATGCCCAATTGCTGGCCGCTGCCGAGCTGGCCTGCCAGCGCCAGATCTGGGACCGCTGCATCAACACCAGCGAGCGCACCAAGACGGTGGTCGATGTGGGCCAGCGCTACCCGATGCCGTTCAAGGAAGCCGTGGTCAGCCGCTCGCGTGAGATCGGGCTGGATCCCGCCTATGTCTACGGCCTGATCCGCCAGGAAAGCCGCTTCATCATGGATGCGCGCTCCGGCGTCGGCGCCTCGGGCCTGATGCAGATCATGCCGGCCACCGCCCGCTGGACCGCCCGCAAGATCGGCATGACCGATTTCACGCCGGCCAGCATCAACGACCGCGACACCAATATCACCTTGGGCACCGCGTACCTGAAGCTGGCGCTGGACGATTTCGACGGCTCGATGGCGCTGGCTGCGGCTGGCTACAACGCCGGCCCCGGCCGGCCGCGCAACTGGCGCAATGGCCCGGTGCTGGACGGTGCCATCTGGGCTGAGAACGTGCCCTTTGCCGAGACGCGCGACTATGTGAAAAAGGTGCTCTCCAACACGACCAGCTACGCGGCCATTCTGACCGGCCAGCCCCAGTCGCTGCGTGCGCGCCTGGGCTCGGTGGGCCCCAAGCCCGAGGGCGAGCCGGACCTGTCCAAAGAGCTGCCCTGAGAGCGAAGAGGCTTACTGGTTGACCAGCAGCGCGCCCTCGCGCCGTGCGGCGCCTGAGCGCTCCAGGTCGGCCACCAGCGATGCATGCCACTGCGCCAGGTCCTGGTCGGCAAAGTAGCGCTGGTGCAGCAGGCCGTAGTAGGGTGTGGCGGCCAGCCAGGCCTGTACCTGCGCCAGCGGCCGCTGCTGCCATTCCAGCAGTTTGTACTTGAGCAGCACCTTGGCGGCATAGAGCGCATGGCGCTCGGGGCTTTGCACAAAGCGCTCCAGCCGCTGGCGCGCGGTCTGCAATGCGGTGGCCACATCGCTGAACGCACTGCCATGGCCGGGCAGCACCAGGCGGGGCTGCAGGCGCTCGATCACATCCAAGGTGGCAGCCACCTCGTCAAAGGCTGCGGTGCCCTCGATCTCCGGAAAGACCACGCCAAAGCCGTTCTCCCAGAGCGCGTCGGCCGAGATCAGGGTGCGCGAGGCGGGCTCGAACAAAATCACCGAATGCGGATCATGGCCGGGCGCGGCATGGATTTGCCAGCGCTGCTCGCCCAGCGGGGTATAGGTGCCGGGCTGCAGCACCTCGTCCATCCGGAAACGCGGGCAGTCCTGGCCGGTGGGGCGGTAGCTCAGCTGGTGCTCGTCCCAATCGGCGACGGCCTGCGCATGGCCGGGTGCAATGCCGGTGCGGGCCTGGGGCCAGCGCTGCTGCAAGGCGGCATTGCCGCCGCAGTGGTCGCTGTGCAAATGGGTGTTGACGATGCGCTGCAGCGGCGCGCCCTGCAGGCTGGCCTCGACCAGGCTCACGGTCTGCTCGGCATGGCTGCAGTAGCCGGTGTCAACCACCGCCGTGACGCCGCGCACAAACACGGCATTGTTGGCGGACAGCCAACCGCGCTCAAGGAACTGGAGACCGGCGGGCAGCGGCAGGGCGGAGGCGGGCATGGTGGGGTCTGGCGGCGGGGGTGAACATGGTCTGACCCCCCAGCCTAGCAGACAAGCACCGGCGGCGCATGGCCGGCTGGCACCCAGGCGTCAACGGGGCCGCTGCGCAGCAGTGGGGGCCAGCACAAAGGGCTGGCCAGCCTGCTCGGGCGCGGCCAGCGTATCGGACTCGTCCTTGAGCTGCACGCCCGAGAGCTGGCGCTGGCGCGCCTGCTGCATCAGGTAGTGCAGCTTGTGCACCGCCTGCGCATAGCTCAGCCCCTGTTCGCGCACATTGGAGATGCAGTTGCGCGACTCGTCGGTCATGCCCGGGCGGGGCTGCCAGGTCATGTACAAGCCCATGCTGTCGGGAGAGCTCAGGCCCGGGCGCTCGCCGATCAGCACCACCACCAGTGAGGCGCCCAGCGCCGCCGCTATCTCATCGCCCAACGCCACCCGGGCATTGCGCACCACGCTGATCGGGCCGATGCGCCAGTGCGTAGCCAGTGCCGGCAGCATCTGGCGCAGAAAGGGCCACGCATTGCGCTCGATCGCCAGCGATGACAGGCCATCGGCGACGACGAACACCACATCGGCCGGGGCGCCCGGCAGGCCTTGGAGCAGGCTGCGCGACGCCGTGTCCAGGCGCCGGCCCAGATCCGGCCGCTGCAGGTAGGTGGGGCGGTCCTGCGCCGCGCTATGCAGGCGCAGGACTGGCTGGCCCGGCGGCGCCAGTGTCTGCAGCTCGCCAGCGAGCAGGTCCATATCCACTTCGGTATGCACGGCCATGCGCGCCTGGGCATGGGCCAGCGCAAAGTCCAGGTGCGCGCGCGTAGGCAGGCTGGTGCCGGCGCGTCCCAGTGCAATGCGGGCGCTGGTGAACTGGCGCAGGCGCTCCCAGGGGTTGGGGGTGACGGTCGCGCTCGCGGGCTCGGCGGCGGCGGGCAGCGGTGCGGGGGCGGAGGGGCGTAGGGACATGGGCAGCGGTCAGTTGAGCTGGGCCAGCGCTTGCGAGAAGGGGGCGGGCAGGCCATCGGCCAGGCGCAGGCCTGGGCCCCCGGACTGGGCAATGCCCATGGTCTGCAGCCACGCTTCGAACTCCGGCGTGGGCCGCAGGCCCAGGGTCTTGCGCAGGTAGAGCGCGTCGTGGAAGGACGTGGTCTGGTAGTTCAGCATGATGTCGTCCGAGCCCGGAATGCCCATGATGAAGTTGATGCCGGCCACGCCGAACAAGGTCAGCAGCACGTCCATGTCGTTCTGGTCGGCCTGGGCATGGTTGGTGTAGCAGATGTCGCAGCCCATCGGCAGGCCCAGCAGCTTGCCGCAGAAATGGTCCTCCAGCCCGGCGCGGATGATCTGCTTGCCGTCATAGAGGTACTCGGGGCCGATAAAGCCGACCACGGTGTTGACCAGCAGCGGCTGGAACTTGCGCGCCACCGCATAGGCGCGCGCCTCGCAGGTCTGCTGGTCCAGCCCATGGTTGGCGCCGGCCGACAGCGCGCTGCCCTGGCCGGTTTCAAAGTACATGGCGTTGTTGCCGACCGTGCCGCGTGCGAGGCTCTGCGCCGCGTCATAGCCTTCTTGCAGCAAGGCCAGGTCAATGCCAAAGCTGCGGTTGGCATCCTGCGTACCTGCGATGGACTGGAACACCAGGTCCACCGGCACGCCACGGCCGATGGCTTCGATGCTGGTGGTCACATGGGTGAGCACGCAGGACTGCGTGGGAATCTGGTACTGCTGGATGACCTCGTCGAGCATGAAGAGCAAGGTGCTGACGGCGGCGATGCTGTCGCTGGCCGGGTTGATGCCGATGACGGCATCGCCATTGCCATACATCAGGCCGTCGAGCAGGCTGGCGGCAATGCCAGAGGGGTCATCGGTGGGGTGGTTGGGCTGCAGGCGGGTGGACATGCGGCCGGCCAGGCCGATGGTATTGCGAAAGCGGGTGACCACGCGGCATTTCTGCGCGATCAGGATCAGGTCCTGGTTGCGGCAGAGCTTGGAGGTGGCGGCCACCATCTCCGGGGTCAGGCCCGGTGCCAGTGCGCTCAACGCGGCTTCATGGGCGGCATCGGACAGCAGCCAGTCGCGAAAGCCGCCGACCGTCAGGTGCGCCACCGGGGCAAAGGCGGCGCGGTCATGGCTGTCGATGATGAGGCGGGTGACTTCGTCGCTCTCATAGGGCACGAGTGCCTCTTGCAGGAAGTGGGCCAGCGGCAGATCGGCCAGCGCCATCTGCGCGGCGACGCGCTCGGTGTCATGCCGGGCCGCGACGCCCGCCAGGTTGTCGCCCGAGCGGGCCGGTGTGGCCTTGGCCATCAGCTCGCGCAGCGATGCAAACACATGGCGTTCGGCGCCAACGGTATGGGAATGGGGCATGGTTGCAGCGCTTCCTCAGGGGGTTGTCTCGCCGGGGGCGTCGGCCACCAGGTGGTGGCGGCTGTACAGCGCAAAGTAGGCGACGAAGACAGCGTATACGATGACGGCGCCAATGAGAACCCGGGGATCGACCAGAAAACCGGCCACCACGGCGATGCAGGCCAGCACCAGCGCGATGCCCGAGGTGAACACGCCCCCCGGGGTGCGGTAGGCGCGGGGCAGGTTGGGCTCCTTGATGCGCAGCCAGATGTGCGCGGCCATCATCATCACGTAGGAGATCGTGGCGCCAAACACCGCGACGAGGATCAGCAGATCGCCCTGGCCGGTCAGCGACAGCGCAAAGCCGATGGCGCCGGGCACCAGCAGCGCCAGGTAGGGCGTCTTGCGCTGGGTGGTCAACGACAAGCCCCGGGGCAGGTAGCCGGCGCGGGACATCGCAAACACCAGGCGCGAGTAGCCATAGATGATCGAGAAGAAGCTGGCAATCAGCCCGGCCAGGCCGACAAAATTGACGAAGCGGCTGATCCAGCTGGGGCCACCCAGCACCTTGCTCGATTCGAGCGCCTCGACCAGCGGGTTGCCCGAGTTCATCAAGGCCGCTGCACCGGCGCCGCCCGGTGCCAGCACCAGGATCAGGCCGCAGAACAGCACCAGCACGGCGATGGCGCCGATCAGTCCCCTGGGCAGATCGCGGCGCGGGTCCTGCGCTTCTTCGGCGGCCAGCGGCACGCCCTCCACCGCCAGAAAGAACCAGATGCCATAAGGAATGCAGGCCCAGATGCCCAGGTAGCCAAACGGCAGAAAGTCGCTCGCGCCCCAGGCGTCGGTGGGGGCGATGTCGAACAGGTTGCTGACCTGGAAATGCGGCACCATCGCGGCGATGAAGACCACCAGCGCAACGACGGCCAGCGCGGTAACGGCAAAGATCAGGCGCAGGGCCTCGCCGGCGCCATAAATGTGGATGCCCAGAAAGACGGCATAGAAGCCCAGGTAGACCATCCAGCCATCGATGCCGAACAGCGACTGGCAGTAGGCGCCGATAAACGTGGCGATGGCCGCCGGTGCAATCGCGTACTCCATCAGGATTGCCACGCCGCAGAGAAAGCCACCCCAGGGCCCAAAGGCGCGCCGCGCAAAGCCATAGCCGCCGCCGGCCGTGGGGGCGATGGTGGCCAGCTCGGCCAGCGCAAAGCACATGCAGGTGTACATCGTGGCCATCAGCGCCGAGGCCACCAGCAGGCCGCCCCAGCCGCCGGTCTTGAGGCCGAAGTTCCAGCCGGCATAGTCGCCCGAGATGACATAAGCCACGCCCAGGCCGACCAGCAGCAGCCAGCCGGCGGCGCCGCGCCGCAGCTGGCGCTGCTCGAAATAGTTGCTCGGGTGCGCGGCGCTGGCGCCTGCAGGGGTTGCGTTATCGGCCATGGCCTACCTCGTGAACTGTGGTGCTTCCCATGGTGGCAAGAATGCGGGCTGCGCTCTATCCGATTTCGGCAAATCTGGATCAGGGGAAGGCTGGGTTGACCTTGGTCCGCTTTTTGCATGACCATGCCGGTATGCCTCGCCACGCCACAGCGCCTCCATGTCCTTGAGCGCCCCTTGTCCATCGCCCACGCTGAGCAGCCGCCGGGCGGAGCACAGCGCCGCTGCAGGCGCGCCAGCGGCGCAGGTGGCGCAGACCTGTGATGTCGACGAGCAGGCGGCCCTGCTGCAGGGCTGGAACCAGCGCTATGAGCAGCTGTCAGCGGGCAGCTTCGAGGGCCGGGTGACCAGCCTGCATCTGGGGCCCATCCAGGCCTGGCGCGAGTTCTCCAGCCAGGCACTGCACCAGACCGGGGCATTGCGCGCCGGGCAACTGGCCATCGGGCTGCCCAGCAGCATTCCGGGCAACACCATGTTCTGCAACCGCTCCTGCAGCGAAGGGCATGCGATTGTGTTTTCGGGCGATGGCCCCTTCGAGTTTGTCTCGCCGGGTGGCCTGGAGATCATTGATTTTGTCGTGGAGCAGGGAAGCCTGGAGCCCTACCTGACCGCCAGCGAGCGCGAGCAGCTGCAGGCCCAGCTGGCGCAGCCGCATCTGCGGCCGGTGTCGGCCCATGAGCGCTGGCGCCTGCCGATTCTGCTGTCCGACATGCAGCAGTGCCTGGCGCAGACGGCGCCCGGGGCCTTGCCGCCCCAGCAGCTCGACGAGATGGCCGGCGATGTGCTGGCCGCCATTGCCGCCGTGCTGCGCGATGGGGTGGGCAGCGAGGCCGATGAACAGCTGTCGTACCAGCGGCGTGCGCATATCGTCAGCCTGGCGCGGGAGCGGGTGGTGGCGACCGGTGCCGATGGCTCATTGACGGTGGAAGACCTGTGCCAGGCGCTGGCGGTGAGCCGCCGGGCCTTGCAGTACTCGTTCCAGGAAGTGCTGGGCATCTCGCCGCAAAGCTATCTGCGCGCGGTGCGCCTCAATGGTGCACGCCGCGCGATCAAGCAGGGCAGCAGCGTGTCCGATGCCGCACTGGCCTGGGGCTTTTGGCACTTTGGCCGCTTTGCGCAGGAGTACAAGGCGCTGTTTGCCGAGCTGCCGTCCCAGACCTGCAAGCGCTACCGCTGAGCGGCGCGCGCCTGGTATCAGCCGCGCGCGTCTGCTGCCAGCTCCGGCAGGCCGCGCAATGCGGCATACACGGGGGTGAAGTCGCCTTCGGTCATGTCAAACAGCTGCTGGAAATCGTCGATGACGAAATAGGTCTGCTGGTACGTGTCGATCTTGTAGCGGGTGCGCATCGTGCGCTCCAGCGACAGCGGCAGGCGCTGGGGCAGCGGGCTGGTGACGGCATGCTGCAGCTCACCCGATGAGCTCAGGATGCCGGCGCCATAGGCGCGGATCTCCCCTTGCTCGCGGATCAGGCCGAACTCGATCGTGTACCAGTACAGGCGGCTGAGCATTTCGCAGGCACCCAGGCGCTCGGCCTTGAGCCCGCCCTGGCCGTAGCGCTGCACATAGTCGGCAATCACCGGGTTGAACAGCAAGGGCACATGGCCGAAGAGGTCATGGAAGATATCGGGCTCGACCACATAGTCGAACTCTTCGGGCTTGCGGATCCAGTCGGTGACCGGGAACTTGCGGTTGGCCAGCAGGCTGAAGAATGGCACTTCGGGGATCAGGCCCGGTACGGCCACGATCTCCCAGCCTGTCGCCTGGCGCAGGCGCTGGTTGATGTCTTCAAAGCGGGGAATGCGGTCTTCAACGCCCAGCGAGGGCAGCGCATCGATGAAGGCCTGGCTCGCCAGCCCCGGCAGCAAAGCCTTTTGGCGCGCATACAGACGCCGGTAGGTGTCGTGGTCGGCCTCGGTGTAGGCGGCGTAATCTTGCGCGCAGGTGTAGTCCTCCTGCGCACGGCTGTAGTCGCCGCGGGGTGGGCGGTCGGATTGTCCATAAACCACAGGTGCTTGTCCCATGCTGTGCTCCTTCATTTTTTATAGAGACCAGCCGGGCACCCGCAGTTGATGGGCTGCAGGCGCTCAGTTGGCCTTGATCTTGATCGTGTTGATCAGAAACTGAAACTTGCGTCCTTCCTGCGAAACAAAGTGCGACAGCTCCTTGAGGCGCATGTCTTCCGGGCCAATGCCCATCTTCAGGTATTCGGCCTTGAAGCGCGGGTCGGTCAGCGCACCTTGGAACGCGTAGGCGTACTTCTGTGCTTCCTGGTCAGGCAGGCTGGCGGGCGCAAATACCCCGAACCAGGTGGACACATCAAAGCCCGGCACCGCTTCGTTCACCGGCGGCACCTGGGGCAAGGCAACATTGCGGTCCGAGGTCGTCACCGCCAGTGCCAGCAGTTCGCCGGACTTGATCAGCGGCAGGGCCGAGGCCAGGTTGTCGAACACCACATCGATCTCGCCCCCCAGCAAGGCCTTCTGGGCCGGTGCGGCGCCGGCATAAGGCACGCTGGGCATCTGCAGGTTGGCCAGCGACTTGAGCATCTCGCCGGAGATATGGCCGATACTGCCGTTGCCGCCCGAGCCCATCTTCAACGTGCCGGGGTGGCCCTTGATGTAGGCCACCATCTCCGAGGTGGTCTTGATGCCCAGCTGGTCGGCGCGGCTCTTTTTCATCACCAGCACGTTGGGCACGCGCGCTACCAGGATCAGCGGCTTGAAGTCCTTCTGTGCGTCGTACTGGGGGGGCGTGCCCAGGTAGGGCAGCACCGCATGCGTGGCCACCGCGCCCATCAGCACCATGTTTTCCTGGGGCTTGGCATGGGCCACCAGTGCTGCGCCGGTGGCGCCGCCCGCGCCCGGCTTGTTGGCCACCGTGATGGCGCCCAACTGCTTTTCAGCACCCTGGGCCAGCAGGTGGGCCGAGGTGTCCAGCGGGCCGCCGGCGGGGTAGGGGACCACGAAGGTCAGCGGCTGGCTGGCGTTCTGCGCGCTGGCAGCCAACATGAAACCAGACAGAATGGCGGCGAAGGTGACGGAGCGTTTCACAATTGTTTCCAGATTGATAAATCGCTCCGCAGTATAGAGAGGCCGCATGGCAAATTAAGGAATATCAATGCTGCGACCGTTCAATTTTTCCTATAGCACCCCACGGCGCATCTGATCGAGCTCAATGCTCTCGAACAGCGCCTTGAAATTGCCATTGCCAAAACCGTCGTCGCCCTTGCGCTGGATGAACTCGAAGAAGATGGGGCCGAGCTGGTTTTCGCTGAAGATCTGCAGCAGCAACTTCTGGCCGGTGCCATCGATCAGGATCTTGCGCTTTTTCAGCTCGGCCACGTCCTCGCCATGGTCGGGCAGGCGCTTGTCGACCAGCTCGTAGTAGGTGTCGATGGTGTCGAGCAGCTTGACGCCGCCGGCACGCAACCGGTCCACGGTTTCATAGAGGTTGTCCGAGCCCATCGCGATGTGCTGGATGCCTTCGCCGTTGTACATATCCAGGTATTCCTGGATCTGGCCGGCCTTTTCCTTGCCCTCTTCGTTGATGGGGATGCGGATCTTGCCGCAGGGACTGGTCATGGCCTTGCTCTTGACGCCGGTGACCTGGCCTTCAATGTCGAAGTACTTGATCTCGCGGAAATTGAACAGGCGCTCGTAGAAGCCGGCCCATTCGTCCATGCGGCCACGGTGCACGTTGTGGGTCAGGTGGTCGATATAGGTCAGGCCATGGCCATGCGGGTTCAGCGCTTCCTCGGCGCTGACGCCGGGCAGCGGCTCGAAGTCCACATCGAAGAAGCCGATGTTGCCGATGTCACCGGCTTGTGCGCCGTTCTTGCCGCGCCAGCGGTCCACCAGGTAGATCAGGCTGTCGCCAATGCCCTTGATCGCGGGGATGTTCAGCTCGCCCGGGCCGGCCTGGCCGGCATAGCCCCAGGCGCCCAGGCCCAGTGCGCGTTCGTAGGCGGCCTTGGCATCCTGCACGCGGAAGGCGATGGCACAGACGCTGGGGCCGTGGAGGCGGGCAAAGCGCTGGGCAAAGCTGTCGGGCTCGGCGTTGATGATGAAGTTGATCTCGCCCTGGCGGTACAGGGTCACGTTCTTGTGGCGGTGGCGCGCGACGGGTTTGAAGCCCATCGATGTAAAGACCTTGCCCATCGCGACCGGATCGGGTGCGGCATATTCGATGAACTCGAAACCGTCGGTGCCCATGGGGTTGTCCCAGGTCGTGAACTCAATGGTCTGGTGGGGAATGGCGGCGGTCATCGCGGGTCTCCTGTGGATCGTCTCTGGTGGCGCCAGCATCGGCTGGCTGCTGTGGCTCCACTGTACCGGCCTTGGTGCGCAGCATTTTGGCGATTTATCCCAGTCTTATCGCATGTAAAGCCTGTTTTATGTGATCTTGCCGGAAATCAAGCATTAAAATTGCGTGATCCTGTTGTGTCGCGCTGCTGCGGTGCAGCAAAACCATCCGGACCGTTGCCATGACCACCACTGCCTACCCCCTGGACAAGCTTGACCGTGCCATCCTGCAGCGCCTGCAGCTCAATGGCCGCGAGACCTATGACGTCGTGGGCGAGCAGGTAGGCCTGTCGTCCAGCGCGGTGCTGCGCCGGGTCAAGCGCCTCGAAGAGGTGGGGGTCATCGAGCGCTATGTGGCGCTGGTCAAGCCCGAAGCGGTGGGCTTGTCGATGACGGCCTACCTCAATGTGCGGCTGGAGAAGTTCACCGAGGCGAGCAAGCGCAACCCGCTCGATCTCTTCCGCGCCAGCGTGCAAAGCTGGCCCGAGGTGGTGGAGTGCGTGGCGCTGACCGGCGACATGGATTATCTGCTGCGTGTGGTCGTCGCCGACATGGCGCACTACAGCCGCTTTGTGTTGGACACCTTGCTGCGCCACCCCGCCGTGCAGGATTGCAAGACCAGCTTTGTGCTGGACCGTGTCAAGCTCACCACAGCTTTGCCAGTGCTGCCCGGGGTCTGAGACCTATTACTTTTTGCGCCAGCGCAACCCGCGCTGCAATCGCCAGGCCGTTGAGCGGCCCGTTGAACTGCATGCCCCAGTGCCCGCGCCCGGCGCAAAGCCGCATGGCTGCGGGCGCTGAATACCCTTTGTAAGCGCGGGGTAAGCCATAGGCACGAAATATGCTGCATTGCAGCATGATTGATAATACGCGGGTTAACCCGTATATTTACCCCATGATCACGACGAAAGAATGGTTCCCTTCATCCGTTGCGAACGGCATGATGGCGTTTTTCCCCTTCTTTGGCCGGTGGGGCGAGAGCCCGCAGCAGCCCGACGGCAAGAAGCCACGACCTTCCGCCTCTATGGTTCCTATCCGCGCCCTCAGCGAGCGTCACCGCCCACGCATCCTCGCCCACCTGCTGAGCCTGGATGCGCAGGACCGCTATCTGCGTTTTGGCTACCAGGCCAGCGATGCGCAGATTGAGCGCTATGTGGACGGGCTCAACTTCGAGCGTGACGAGATCTTTGGCATCTACAACCGCAGCCTCAAGCTGATTGCGATGGCCCATGTGGCCTATGCGCCACCGTCATCGGACATGGCCAGCTGCGCAGAGTTCGGCGTCTCCGTGCTCAAGTCCGGCCGGGGCAAGGGGCTGGGCAGCCGACTGTTCGAGCGCGCCGCGATGGACGCCCGCACCAAGGGCGTGCAGATGCTGTTCATCCATGCACTGTCGGAGAACACCGCGATGCTGAAGATTGCCCGCAAGGCCGGCGCCACCGTGGAGCGCGATGGCTCCGAGTCCGAGGCTTATCTGAAGCTGCCGCCCGCAGGCTTTGACACGCGCATGGCCGACCTGGTCGAGGACCAGATGGGCGAGATGGACTACCAGTTCAAGAAGCAGGCGCGCCAGTTCTGGGATTTCCTGTCCACCGTGCAGGAAGTGCGCCGTGACGTGCAGCAAGGCAGGCACAAATCGGGCCAGTGAGCGCCCGCGAGGCAGTGGTGGGGGTGCTGTGGTGCTGAATAATTCGGCAGCGATTTCGGAGGAAATCCGCAATCCGTTATGCTGATCACTTGTTTCACTACCGCACGTCCTGCATTCCAAGACAGTGTCAGACCCCCATCCCTCGCGCTTCCCTGACAAGGAAGACAAACGCACCTTTTTTCAGAAGGTCGCCGAACTGATTCACCCGGCTCCGGACTCCCCGGACGAGTTGATCGAAACCCTGGCAGAAGCCGAAAGCAACGATGTCATCAACGCCGACTCCCGCGTGATGCTGGAGCGGGTTATCCGCATGGAAGACATGACCGCAGGCGATGTGATGGTGGCCGCACCGCGCATGGACCTGGTCGACATCGAGGCCGACTATGAGTCGGTGCTGCACACCGTCATCAACACCGCGCATTCGCGATTTCCGGTGTTCCAGGGCGAGCAGGAAAACATCATTGGCATTCTGATGGCCAAGGACCTGCTCAAGCTCCAACGTTCCCCCAACTCAATCTGCGTGCGCTGCTGCGCCCGGCGGTGTTTGTGCCCGAGAGCAAGGGCCTCAACGACCTGCTGCGCGAGTTCCGGGGTAACCGCAACCACCTGGCCATCGTCATCGATGAGTTTGGCCGTGTTGCCGGCCTGGTCACGATTGAAGACGTGCTCGAGCAGATCGTCGGCGAGATCGAGGACGAGTTCGACCTGCCCGAGGACGAGGGCGACATCTTCGCGCTGGCCGATGACACTTTCCGCATCTCGGGCGATACGCCGGTCGAGCGGGTGGCCGACGAGTTCAACGTGGTGCTGGAGAGCAGCGACCCCGATGAATCGTTTGAGACCATTGGCGGCCTGATTGCCCATGAGCTGGGCCATGTGCCCAAGCGCGGCGCCCACATCATGCTGGGTGGCCTGCACTTCGAGGTGCTGCTGACCAAGGGCGGCGCCGTGCGCTGGTTCCGCGTGCAGCGGGCCGCGCCGGTATCGGACCCGGCCGCAGACGCCTGAGCCAGCGCCGGCCAGGCGCCCATACCGCCTGCAGCCAGGCAGCCCACCATGGCAGCGAATCCCGGTTCGCTGCCATTTTTCATGGACGCTCGCTGGGCCTGCCCGGTGTTTGGCCTTAGGGACTGGGCTGTAGCGCAGCCTCCCTAAAATGCTGCTCCATGCCCATTTCTCCACAAGCCCCCAACCTGGCGCCTGCCGCTGACCATGCCGCCACGGCAGCCCAGCCGGTTTGGCCGGCCCTTGCCGCCCCGCGTGCGGCGCCTCAGGACCACTGGATTGAACAGCTGGGCCGCCGCCGCAATGATGACTTTGCCTGGCTGAAGTACATCCCCGAGACCGGCACGCGCAGCATGGACGAGCTGCCCGAGCCTTTGGGCAGCCTGCTGCAGGCCGAGCGCCGGTATGCGCAGCAGATGCTGGCGCCGCTGGCCGCATCGGCCCAGGGCTTTTACGACGCGATGGCGGCCCATGTCTGCAGCACGGAGCTGGCGCCGCCTGCCGCGCTGCAAGGCTGGGTTTACAGCAGCCGGCCAGGGGCGGGCGGCCAGCGGGTCTTTGTGCGCAGCCATTCGGATGGCCGGGTGCAGACCCTGGTCGACGAGGCCGTGCAATCGCAAGGCCAGGTGTATTACCGCGCCACCGACCACCAGGCCAGCCCCGATGACCGCTACTACGCCTGGGCCGAAGACCTGATCGGCAATGACCGCCACCGCATCTGTGTGCTTGACACCCACACGGGCCAGACCCAGGTGCTGGTTGAGGGCGACGCCTTTGGCTATGGCGGGCTGACATTTTCACCGTCGTCGCAGGACCTGTTCTGGATCTGGCGCGATGCGCACAGCCGGCCCTCGCGCCTGTACCGCAGTGCGCTGCAGGGCGGGCAGCCGGTGCTGGTGCATGAGGAATCAGACCCGGCGCTCTTCATGCGCGTGGTGCGCACAGCGGCCAACGGTTTTGTGGTGCTGAGCCTGTTCGGGCCGGACACCAGCGAGGTGCGTCTGATTGCTGCCGGCCAGGAGCATGCCGCGCCCCGCGTGCTGCACCCGCGCGAGCGCGGCATCCGCTACGAGGTCAATGAATGGGATGGCAGCCTGGTCGCGCTGACCAATGCCGGGGGCGCCACCGACCGCCAGATTCTGCGGCTGGACCCGGCGCAGCTGCAGCCGCAGCACACCTTGGCCCCGCACCGGCTGGGCGTGCCCATCACCATGATGCAGCCCTTTGCCAGCACCCTGGTGCGGCTGCAGCGCGTCGATGGCCTGCCCCAGCTGGTGCTGCTGCAGCGTGACGGGACGGAGACCACCATCGGGTTTGACGAGCCCGCCTACAGTCTCGAACTTTTGCCCGGCCAGCACTGGGATGCCAGCCATGTGCGCATCAAGCACCAGACGCCGGCCCAGCCGCCGCGCTGGCTGGACATCCGCCTGGCCGATGGCCAGATCACCGATGTGGGGCGCGAGACCTGGAGCGGGGTGGATCCGGCGAACTACCGCATCGAGCGGCTGCAGGCCCGTGCCGATGATGGCCAGTGGGTGCCGCTGACGGTGCTCTCGCGCAAGGACATCGATGCCAGCCAGCCCCAGCCGCTGCTGCTGACGGGCTATGGCGCCTATGGCATTGCGCATGAGGCCTCGTTCTCGCTGCCGGCGCTGGCCTGGGCCGATGCCGGCTACCGCTATGCGATTGCCCATGTGCGGGGCGGCTCCGAGAAAGGCCATGGCTGGTACCAGGGCGGCTGCCGGGAGCACAAGCGCAACTCGTTGACCGACTTCATCGCCTGCGCGCAGCATCTGCAGCGGCTGGGCTACAGCACGCCGCAGCAGACGGTGGCGCACGGCATATCGGCCGGCGGCCTGCTGGTCTGCGGCGCGATGAACATGCGGCCCGGGCAATGGGCTGGCGTGATTGCACAGGTGCCTTTTGTCGACATGCTCAATACCATGAGCGATGCCGGCCACCCGCTGGTACCGCTGCTGCGCCCGGATTGGGGCGATCCGCTGTCCGATCCTGCCGCCTATGACTACATCGCCGCGCTGTCACCCTACGAGAACGTGCGCGAGGCGGCGTATCCACCGCTGCTGTGCACGGCGGGCTTGAAGGATGACCGGGTGCCCTACTGGGAGCCGGCCAAGCTGATCGCCAATGTACGCCGCCGCTCCACCAGCACGGCACCGGCCTTGCTGCTGCTGAACCCGGACAGCGGCCACCAGGAAAGCGACCAGCAAGAGAGTGTGCTGGGCCAGGCGGCGCGCCTCTGGGCTTTTGCCCAGCACTGCGCATTGGCCGGCAAGCCGCCAGCCGTTTAGACCGGGTCGCCCGCCCGGGGGCGGTTGCGCTGAAACAGCGCCCAGGCGCACCAGGCGGACACCAGCAGCGCCGGCACTGCCGTGACCGAGATGGCACTGAGCAAATGCCCCTGCACCACCCAGGTGGAGATAAAGCCCGCCAGCAAGGGGCCCAGCGCGCTGAACACCGAGACCACAAAGCTCCACAGCGCAAAGATGCGGGCGCGCAATGCGGCGGGGGTGAGGTCCTGCAGCATCGTCGGCACCAGCGCATTGGCGGTGCAGGTGATGAAGAGAAAGAGCCCCACCACGACAAAGGCCTGCGGCAGCGATGCGGTGGAGAACAGCATCAGGATGGCCGGGATGGCCAGCAGCGCGCAGACGCCCATGACGAGTGGGCGCACCGCCTGGCCCAGGCGCCGGGCGAGCCAGCGGTCCAGCCCGGCCACCACCGGCAGGCAGCCCAGGGTGCTGACCAGCAGGATCGGGCCCATCACCTCGCCAATATGGGCGGGCGTGGCCGCAAAGCGCCGCTCCAGCGCCAGGGCGATCAGCTGGTTGAGGCCTTGCACGGCAATCATCAGGCTGCCGGCAATACCGACAAAGAGGCCGATGGGCTGCCAGCGCGCACGCAGGAACTGGCGCAGCGAGGCACCGCTGGCCCCATCACTGCTGGCGATGTAGCGCGGCGGATCGGCGGTGAACTGGCCTGCCAGCAGCAAGGGCAGGCCGGCCGCCGACAGCAGCAGGAAGGCCTTGCGCCAGGCGTCCAGATCGCCTGGAATGAGTGCGACGGCCGCACTCTGGATGCCACCGGCAAAATAAAAGCCTGCGCTGGCGCCGCTGGAGACCAGGGCCGCAAAGCCCAGGTTGGCCAGCACGCGGTGGCGCTGCGGTGCCAGGTCGGGGATCATCGAGTAGACCAGCGGCACCATCGCAAACTCGGTGATACCGGCGGCCGAGCGGCCGAGAAAGAAAAGGGGGAAGTTGGGCGCCAGCGCACTGAGCACCATCATCGCGGTGGAGGCGGCAATCAGGCAGAGCAGCACGCGCTTGCGCGAGAAACGGTCAGCAAACCGCGCCAGCGGAATCGCCAGCGCACTGCCCACCAGCACACCGGCCAGTCCCTGCAAGGCGCCAATGGCGGCATCGCTGATCGCAAAGCTTTTCTGGATGGCCGACAGCGAGATGGCCTGCAGGCCATAGTCGCTCATCTGCACCCCGGCGGTGAGGCCCAGAAAAACGACCGTCAGTAAAGCGCGAACGGACCACTGCGCGGGTCCGGTGCCGGCGGCAGAGGGGGCGGCACTGCCGGAAGAAGTCGTCATGGAAAGGGAGGCAGAGAAGAAGCCACATCCAGTGCCACGGGCGCTGCCCGCAGCACTGGCACGATGCATTCCATCTTAGTGGCTTACTTCCACTGGTATTGCAGCTGCACATCGACAGTGCGGCCACCGCCGTAGTAGCAGTAGAAGTCACAGCCGCTGACATAGGTCTTGTCGGTCAGGTTGCGGGCATTGAGTTGCAGCGCCCATTCGCGGCTCAGGTCGTAGCGCACCATCAGGTCCAGCAAGGTGTAGCCGGAGATGCGCTTGCCAGGGCTGTAGCGCTGGTCTTCGGTCTGGCCGTTGTAGCGGGCACCGGCCGCCACCGTCAGCTTCTGGCTGTTGGCCAGGCTCAGGCTGTGGCTCAGCCACAGGCTGACCTGGTTGTCCGGGATCAGCGGCGTGCGCACGGTCTGCGTGGTCGAGATGTCCTGCTTGGAGTTGTTGTGCGTGTAGGCCGCCTTGACCGCAGTCGCCGCACCCAGCTTGAAGTCGCCTTGCAGCTCGATGCCCTTGTTGGTGCGCTTGCCCGATTGCGTCTGGATGTTGGAGGCGTCCGAGATCAGCGCGTTCTTTTCCTTGATGTCAAAGTAGGCGAGGGTCAGGGTGCCATTGAGCCAGGTGGGCTCCATCTTCAGACCGATTTCGCTTTGCTTGCCTTCGTAAGGCTTATAGGTCACGCCTTGGCTGTCCACACCGGCGATGGGCTTGAAGGATTCCGAATAGCTGATGTAGGGCGAGACACCGAAGTCGGTGATGTACATTGCGCCCAGGTTGACGCTGTTCTTGCTGACGTCGTAGGCCGCATCCGAGCCGCTGACTGAGCCGGTGTTCTTGGCTTTGTCATGGCGGAAGCCGAGGTTGAAGTTCCAGTGGCTGCCGACGCGCAACTGGGTGGAGGCATAGGCGCCCCACTGCTTGGAGTGCAGGCCATAAGGCGTACCGGTGATGTCGAAAGGCGCGCCGTAGACGGGGTTGAACATGTCCAGCCCCGGCACGAAGCCGAAGCCGTTGTTCAGGCCATCGGTGTCGGACTTGAGGTAGTCGATACCGAAGGTGGGCAGCAGCTGGATGCTGTCGGACAGCTTGAGCTTGCCGGTGATGCGGTTGTCCAGGTAATGGCTCTTGGAGGTGCCGTCGGTGTAGGTGTAGCCGCGCGACAGCGTACGGTCGCCGTCCGAGCCATAGGCAAAGGTGTTGACCTGGTCCAGATCGAGGTGGGTGTACTTGTAGTTCTGCGTGAACTTCCAGTCGCTGTTGATCTGGTGGCTCAGCAGCCAGCCCAGGCTGGACTGGGTGCGCTTGAGGTGGTCCACACCGGGCTCGCCCGCGTTCAAGCGGCGGTCGATGCGGCCATAAGGCGTATCGGTGATGGTGCCGTAGGCGGGCAGGAAGCCGTTGGTGGGGCGGCCATCTTCGCGCTGCACGCTGCCCAGCAGGGTCAGCGAGGTTTGGGGCGTGAACTCCATCGTGACGCTGGGCGCCAGGTAGTAGCTCTTCATGTTGGTGTCACGCTGCTGGCCGTCTTCGCGGCGTGCCTGCGCTACCAGGCGGTAATACACGGTGCCATCGGCATTGGCGATGTCGTTGTAGTCGATGCCGGCGCCCAGGCGCTTTTGGTTGCCGACTTCGGTGTTCAGCTGCAGCGCGCGCTCCTTCTTCGGGCGCTTGGTCACCAGGTTGACCACGCCGCCGGACTCCGAGGCACCAAAGACCAGCGAGTTGGCGCCCTTGACCACTTCGACCGTTTCGACACCAAAGATTTCGGGCTTCCAGACAAAGTAGCCATTGGGCGAAGTGGGCGTGCCATCCAGCGACACCGAGGCGTCAAAGCCACGGATCTTGAACCACTCGACCTTGTTGTCCGCGCCAAAGGGCTCGCTGACCACGCCGGCCTGGTACTGCAGCGCCTGGTCCAGCTTGCGGGCACCCAGCGCGTCGATCTGGTCCTTTTGCAGCACGGCACTGGAGTTGGGCGCATAGAAGTCCAGGCTTTGCAGATCGTTGACCGAGCCGATCACGGTCACGGTCTCCAGCGTGGTACTGGGGGCGCTGGCCTGAGCCGGGGTTGGCGCCGTCTCTGGGGTGTCTGCGTTTTGTGCCAGCGCAGGGGCGGCAAAGCCGATAGCGCCGATGGCCAGCAGAACGGCGTGGACCACCGGGGTGTAGCGTGCGTATTGCATGGTGTTCGGGAGGGGGAGGGGAACGGGAGGGGGATAAGCAGTTTGTAATTTTATATTGCAATCGATAATTATTCTCAAATGCATTCTCTTTTGTCGCTAATTCGCCGCATTTGCCTCTTTCTATCGGGTGTTGCCGCGTGGGGTGGCTGTTGCTTGCGCGGTGCCCCGCTGCCGCAGACACTACGCAGGGGGATCGCGTATAGTGCGCCCAGCGGCCGTGCCCGTAGAGCGCGCGGTGGTGTTCCCTGCCAACCCTGATCGACCTGTGCCCGCTTCCTATTCTTCCTATTCCCTGTTTGAGTCACCGCGCCGCTTTCCGTGGTGGTGGGCCTGCCTGGCCTTGATGGCCGGGGTCCTGCAAGCCTGGTCGTTGGCCTGGCCCTGGCATACCGGTGGTTTTCCGGGCCACCATGGCCAGCCGCTGTGGTGGCTGCAGTGGCTGTCGCTGGCGGTGCTGCCTGCCGCGCTGCTGCGTGTGCAGCGGCCCTGGCATGGGGTGTTGATCGGCTGGGCCTTTGCCTGCGCCTGGCTCTGCGCCACCTTCTGGTGGCTGTTCATCTCCATGCACACCTACGGCGGACTGCCGGCACCGCTGGCGGTTCTGGCGGTGCTGGGCCTGGCCGCTTTTCTGGGGCTTTACTACGCGGTGGCCTGTGGCTTGTTCGTCGCTTGGCGGGGCAAGCGGCTGGCGGGTGCGGTGCTGCTGTTTGCAGCGCTGTGGTTGCTGGCCGAGCTGGCGCGCGGCCAGTGGTGGACCGGATTTCCCTGGGGCGCGGGCGGCTATGCCCATGTCGAGGGACCGCTGGCCAGTCTGGCGCCCTGGATGGGGGTCTATGGCATTGGCGCGGTCGCATCGGCCGCTGCGATGTGGCTGGCCGGTCTGCGCGGCGCGCATATCGCCCGTTGGCCAGGCTATGCCGCGCTGGTGGCAGTGGCCGGGGTACTCTGGCTGGCCCAGCGCCTGCCCCAGGCGCCGGTGGCGGCGGCGCCCAACAAGCCAGTATCGGTGGCCTTGCTGCAAGGCAATATTTCGCAGGGCGAGAAGTTCCAGGCCAGCTCGGGCATTCCGATGGCGCTGGCCTGGTATGCCCAGCAGCTGCAGCAAAGCCAGGCGGACATGGTGATTGCGCCCGAGACCGCCATCCCGGTGCTGCTGCAGCAAACCCCGCATGGCTACTGGCAAGAGCTGCAGCAGCGCTTTGCCAGCGGCCAGCAGGCCGCGCTGATCGGTGTGCCGCTGGGCGATTTTGAGCAGGGCTATACCAACTCGATGGTCGGCCTGGTGCCCGGCCAGCCCGAGGCCTACCGCTATGACAAGCACCACCTGGTGCCGTTTGGCGAGTTCATCCCGCCGATGTTCCGTTGGTTCACCGATTTGATGCAGATTCCGCTGGGCGATTTCAACCGCGGCGGCATGAACCAGCCCTCGCTGCCCTGGGCAGGCGAGCGCTGGGCGCCCAACATCTGCTATGAGGATCTGTTTGGCGAAGAGCTGGCCAGCCGCTTTGTCGACAACGCACAATCGCCGACGATCATGGTCAATGCCAGCAATATCGCCTGGTTTGGTGATTCGATCGCGATCGACCAGCATTTGCAAATCAGCCGCATGCGGACCCTGGAGTTGGCGCGGCCCATGCTGCGTGCCACCAACACTGGCGCCACCGCCGTGATCGACCGGGCTGGCGTGGTCCAGCAGATCCTGCCGCACCAAAGCCGGGCGGTGCTGCAGGCGCAGGTGCAGGGCGTCGATGCAGGCCCTACCTGGTTTGCCCAGTGGGCGGGCCGGTGGGGGCTATGGCCGCTGTGGGGCCTGGGTGTGCTGGTGGTATTGGCGGCCTGGCTGGGCCGGCGGCGCCGGTAAAGCACGCGGCACCGTGCAAATGCAGATGCCGTCTTAAGAAAGCACGTTACCAGCAGATGGCGGCACCTCTCCAGGAGGCTTGCCGCCCCGGCACTACCCCAAGCGGTGCCCGTTGCAAATGTAACTGCTGTTAAAAAACGCAGATAGCCGGGGTTTGGTGGACAAAGCACAGCGCACTCCACGGCTTTGTCTCGCACGTTCGGGCCCAGAAGCGGGATAATGCGTACCTGCAGGTAATGGTGCCTGGGCACCATCAGAGAAATGCGGCGGAGTGACCGCCACCAGAAGTTGGACTGACAATGGCTGAATCTTTTTCCTATGAACAACTGATCGCCTCCGGTGAGGGCAAGTTGTTTACCCCTGAAAGTGGCCGTTTGCCACTGCCGCCGATGCTGATGTTCGACCGCATCACGGAAATCAGCGAAAACGGCGGCGCGCACGGGCTGGGAAAAATTGTGGCCGAGCTCGACGTCAATCCCGACCTGTGGTTCTTCAAGTGCCACTTCCAGGGCGACCCGGTGATGCCGGGCTGCCTGGGGCTTGACGCGATGTGGCAATTGATCGGCTTTTACCTGACCTGGCTGCGCCTGCCAGGTCGGGGCCGCGCCCTGGGTGCCGGTGAGGTCAAGTTCACCGGCGAAGTCGGCCCCGACGTGAAGCTGGTAACCTACGAAATCGACATCAAGCGCGTGATCAAGCGCAAACTGAACATGGCCATTGGCGATGCACGACTGCTCGCCGACGGCAAGGAAATCTATGTCGCCAATGACCTGCGTGTGGGGTTGTTCCTGCGCGAGGGCGACGGCAAGGAAAACGCAGCATGAAGCGTCGGGTGGTTATTACAGGGGCCGGCATCGTCTCCTGTATCGGTGTGGGGCTGGAGGCCGTGGAGACTTCGCTGCGCGAAGGCCGCTCCGGCATCGATCACATGCCGGTGTTCAAGGAAATGGGCCTGCGCAGCCAGGTCGCGGGCATTCCGCGCATCAATGTTGAAGACTTCATTGATCGCAAGCAGCTGCGCTTCATGGGAGATGCTGCCGCCTACGCGCAGATCTCGCTGCAGCAAGCGATTGCCCAGGCAGGCCTGTCACCCGAACAAATCAGCCACCCGCGTACCGGATTGATCATGGGCTCGGGCGGCGGCTCGCCGGCCAACCAGATCGAGGCGGCCGATACCCTGCGTGAAAAAGGCATTCGCCGCGTCGGCCCCTACCAGGTCACGCGCTGCATGGGCTCGACCGTGTCGGCCAACCTGGCGACCAATTTCAAGATCAAGGGCATCAACTACTCGATCACCTCGGCCTGCTCGACCTCGGCGCACTGCGTGGGCGCAGCCGCCCAGCAGATTTCCTGGGGCATGCAGGATGTGATGTTTGCCGGCGGCGGCGAAGAGCTGTCCTGGGGCCTGGCCATCCTGTTCGATGGCATGGGCGCGATGTCCAGCAAGTTCAACGACGACCCGACCAAGGCCTCCCGCCCCTATGACACCGACCGCGATGGTTTTGTCATTGCCGGCGGCGGCGGTGCGCTGGTGCTCGAGAGCCTGGAGCATGCCCAGGCCCGTGGCGCCACCATCCTCGGTGAGATCGTCGGTTTCGGCATCTCGTCGGACGGTGAAGACATGGTGGCGCCTTCGGGCGAAGGTGCGGTCGCCGCGATGGCCCAGGCCATTGAAGGCCTGGACGCCCCGATCGACTACATCAACACCCATGGCACCTCCACCCCGGTGGGTGATGTGCCCGAGCTGCACGCGATCCGCAAGGTGTTTGGCGACCGTATTCCGCCGTTCTCGTCGACCAAGTCGCTGACCGGCCACTCGCAGGGCGCCACCGGCGTGCAGGAAGCGATCTACAGCCTCATCATGCTGATGAAGGGCTTCATCGCCGGCTCGGCCAATGTGGACCATCCCGATCCCGCCGTCGGTGATATGCCGCTGGTCACGAAGGCGCGCGTGGCGGAGTTGAAGCAGGTGCTGTCCAACAGCTTCGGCTTTGGTGGCACCAATGCCTGCCTGGTGCTCAAGCGCTGGGATGCTGCCTGACCGGTCCCCCTCCACAATCCCTCTGACCAAGCGCCTTCGGGCGCTTTTCTTTTGCGGGCGCAACAGTGCCTGGGCTGCTATCAAAATGAGATCGCTGATGCAGCGCAGGCGCGGCGCCAGCACCCGCCAGCGCGGGCGGCCTGCGGCGCCCGGCGGTGCTGGCCTCTGGTGCGCTCGGCTATCGCCGCCCAGAGCGCGGCTGAAAGCACTAAAATCAAATGTTTTTGACCGCTTTGCTGGTGCAGACAGGCAGCAAGGCATGCATGCAGTCCGATCTTGCCGCTGCGCGCCCACTTCGCGGGCCGCCAGCAGCAGGCTGCGTCCACCACCAGACTCTCCATGTTGAATTTCCAACAAATCATTTTGAAGCTGCAGCAGTACTGGGCCGACCAGGGCTGCGCGCTATTGCAACCTTATGACATGGAGGTGGGTGCAGGTACCTCGCACACCGCCACCTTCCTGCGCGCCATCGGCCCCGAGCCCTGGAAAGCCGCCTATGTGCAGCCCAGCCGCCGTCCCAAGGATGGCCGCTACGGCGAGAACCCCAACCGCCTGCAGCACTACTACCAGTTCCAGGTGGTGCTCAAGCCCGCGCCGGCCAACATCCTCGACCTGTACCTGGGCTCGCTCGAAGCGCTGGGCTTTGACCTGAAGAAGAACGACATCCGCTTTGTCGAAGACGACTGGGAAAACCCGACCCTGGGTGCCTGGGGTCTGGGCTGGGAAGTCTGGCTCAACGGCATGGAAGTGACGCAGTTCACCTATTTCCAGCAAGTGGGCGGTATCGATTGCAAGCCCGCGACCGGCGAGATCACTTACGGTCTGGAGCGCCTGGCCATGTACCTGCAAGGCGTGGACAACGTCTACAACCTACAGTGGACCGACGGCCTGACCTATGGCGATGTCTACCACCAGAACGAGGTGGAGCAGTCCACCTACAACTTCGAGCATTCCGATGCGGAGTTCCTGTTCCAGGCCTTTGGCGCCCATGAAAAGCAGGCCAAGCTGCTGATGGAGCAGCAACTGGCGCTGCCCGCCTATGAGCAAGTGCTCAAGGCCGGCCACACCTTCAACCTGCTCGATGCGCGTGGCGCCATCAGCGTGACCGAGCGGGCCGCCTACATTGGCCGCATCCGCAACCTCGCGCGCGCCGTGGCGCAGAGCTACTACGACAGCCGCGAGCGCCTGGGCTTCCCGATGGCGCCGCGCGAGTGGGTGGCGCAGATCCCGCCCAAGGCTGCCGCCTAAACCCCCTGCCGCGCTGCCCATGCCCACGATCTTCACGCATGTCGCCGTACCGGTTGCCGCAGCGTTGGCGCTGGGCAGCCGCCGTGTGCCGCCCAGCATGCTGCTGGTGGGCGCGCTGGCCGCGATTGCGCCTGATTTCGACGGCATTCCCTACCAGTTCGGCAGCGCCGGCAGTGGCATCTGGGCCCACCGCGGCATCACCCACACGGCCTTGTTTGCACTGCTGATGGGCCTGCTTGGCCTGGGGCTGGCCCGCTGGTGGAAGGTGCCGCGCCTGGCCGGCTTTGCCTGGGTGTTTTTCTGCACCTTGTCGCACCCCTTGCTGGACATGATGACCAGCGGCGGCAGTGGCATTGCTTTGTTGTGGCCGTTGAGCTCCGAACGTTTTTTCAGCCCTTGGCGACCGATTGCCGTCTCGCCCATCGCTGCAGACCGCTTTTTCTCGCAGCGCGGTGTGCAGGTCCTGGTCAGTGAACTCTACAACGTATGGTTCCCGCTGCTGACCCTGGGCCTGTCCATCTTCGCGCTGCGCCATACCCGGAAATCCTGATGACTTCCTCTCCCAATCTTCTGGTTGAACTGTTTGTTGAAGAGCTGCCCCCCAAGGCGCTCAAAAAGCTGGGCGACGCCTTTGCCCAGGTACTGCTGCAGCAATTGCGTGCGCAGGGCCTGGCCGGTGACGGCTCTCAGCTGACGGCCTATGCCTCGCCGCGCCGCCTCGCTGCGCTGATCAGCGATGTGCTGCCGCGCGCCGCTGACAAGCAGGTCTCGCAAAAGCTCATGCCGGTGGCCGTGGGCCTGTCGGCCGATGGCCAGCCTACGCCGGCCCTGCTCAAGAAGCTGGCTGCGCTGGGCGCGGACGCCTCGGTGGTGCCGCAGCTCAAGCGGGCCCCGGACGGCAAGGCCGAAGCGCTGTTCTACGACAGCACGGCCGCTGGCGTCAGCCTGGCCGAAGGCCTGCAAAAGGCGCTGAGCGAGAGCATCGCCAAGCTGCCCATCCCCAAGGTCATGACCTACCAGCTCGAAGGCAACTGCGAATTGCCCGGCTGGAGCAGCGTGCAGTTTGTGCGCCCGGCGCACGGTCTGGTGGCCTTGCATGGCACCGAAGTGCTGCTGTCGATCGAAGCGCTGGGCCTCAAGGCCGGCAACACCACGCATGGCCACCGCTTTGAAGCGCTGGTGGATCCGCTGGTGATCAGCGATGCCGACAGCTACGCCAAGACCCTGGCCGAACAGGGCGCCGTGATTGCCAGCTTTGACGAGCGCAAGGCCGAGATCGTGCGCCAGCTGCAGGCTGCGGCCGAGCGCGTGGGCGGCGGCGTCAAGCCGATCGACGACGAAGCGCTGCTGGATGAAGTGACCGCCCTGGTCGAGCGTCCGCATGTGCTGGTCTGCGCGTTTGAGAAAGAGTTTCTCGACGTGCCGCAAGAGTGCCTGATCCTGACGATGAAGGCCAACCAGAAGTACTTCCCGCTGCTGGCTGCCGATGGCGCGCTGACCAACCAGTTCCTGGTGGTGAGCAACATCAGCCCGGCCGATGCATCGGCGGTGACCGGCGGCAACGAGCGCGTGGTGCGCCCGCGCCTGGCCGATGCCAAGTTCTTCTTTGACCAGGACCGCAAGAAAACCCTGGCCTCGCGTGTGGAAGCGCTGGACAAGGTCGTCTACCACAACAAGCTGGGCACCCAGGGTGAGCGCGTGCAGCGTGTGCGCGCCATTGCCAAGAGCATTGCGCAGCAGCTGGGCGCCACCCAGCTGGGCAAGCAGGTGGACCAGGCCGCGCAACTGGCCAAGACCGACCTGATCACCGACATGGTCGGCGAGTTCCCCGAGCTGCAGGGCACGATGGGCCGCTACTACGCGCTCAACGACCAGCTCGACACGGCAGTGGCCGACGCCATCGAAGACCACTACAAGCCGCGCTTTGCCGGCGATGTGCTGCCCCGTGGCGATGTCGGCGTGATCGTCGCGCTGGCCGACAAGCTCGAAACCCTGGTCGGCATGTTCGGCATTGGCAACCTGCCCACCGGCGACCGCGACCCGTTTGCGCTGCGCCGCCATGCGCTGGGCGTCATCCGCATGCTGGTCGAAAAGGACCTGCCACTGGACCTGGACACCTTGCTGGTCAGCACCTTGCCCGCCTTTGGTGACAAGATCGAAGATGCCAGCGCCGCGCTGTCCGACTTCATCTATGACCGGCTGGCCGGCAGCCTGCGTGAGCAAGGCTTTGGCGCCCAGGAAGTGGACGCCGTGCTGGCCTACCGCCCCCAGCGCCTGGCCGACGTGCAAAAGCGCCTGGAAGCCGTGCGCGCCTTTGCCGCGCTGCCCGAGGCACCGGCACTGGCCGCCGCCAACAAGCGCGTGGGCAATATCCTGAAGAAGGCCGATGGCCCGGTCCGCGCCCATGTGGGCGAAGCGCTGCTGCAAGAGCAGGCCGAGAAGGACCTGTTCGCCGCGCTGCAAACCGTTGCGCCCAAGGCCGATGCCCAGTTTGCCGAAGGCGATTACACCGCCAGCCTGCAGACCCTGGCTGCGTTGCGCACGCCCGTCGATGCCTTCTTTGAGCATGTGATGGTGAATGCCGAAGACCCGGCGCTCAAGGCCAACCGCCTGGGCCTGCTGGCGACCCTGCATGAGGCCATGAACCGCATCGCCGATCTGTCGCGCCTGGCCGCCGCCTGATAAGCTCGATGGGCGCGCAGCCATCGCGCGTGGCTGCCGCCCGCCAAGGCCGAGGGCCGCAGCCTGTCTTCTGAGGGAGCCTGTGATGAAACTTGCGATTCTCGAGCGCGACGGTATTGTCGGCCAGCCCGTGCCGGGCCAGCTGAGCGGTCACCAGGACTGGCAGAGCATGCCCGATGCGGCCATCAGCATCGCCCGGCTCAACCTGTCTGGCTGGCATGTGGTGCTGGTCGCCAACCAGCCCGGTCTGGGGCGGGGCCTGTACGACTGCGCCGCGCTCAACGACTACCACCGTCAGATGTACAAGGAGCTGGCCACCGTCGGCGCCAAGGTTGATGCGGTGTTCTTCTGCCCCCATCCACCCGATGACCACTGCGACTGCCTGGACGCCCAGGCCGCGCTGCTGCGCGAGATTCTGGACCGCTTCAACATGGAAGCGGGCAAGGTCGCAGTGATCGCCCGCAGCGCCAGCCTGCTGCAGGCTGCAGCCGGCCTGGGCGCGCGCCTGCACTGGGTCTCCGTGCCCGGCGGGCCGGATGCCGAGACGGCGCTCTGCCCATCGCAGGAGGCGCAGCAGCATGCCAGCATGGTCCAGTGCACCGAGCACTTGCTGCAAAGCATGGCGAATCGGCCGCCGCAGGCTTGAGAGCAGGTTGCTCCCACGATGCACAAAGCCCCGCATGGCGGGGCTTTTGCTTGGGCGATGCAGCAGCGCTCAGCCGCCGCCATTAAGTACGCATCGCACGCGACTGGCTGTGCACCGCTTCCACCAAGGCCGCCACATGCTCGGGCGGGGTGAACTGGCTGATGCCGTGGCCCAGGTTGAAGATGTGCGTGGGGCCGGGGCGGCTGGTGTCGGTGTGGGGCGTGCCAAAGCTCTCCAGCACATGGCGTACCTGCTCGGCGATGCGCTCGGGCGGTGCAAACAGTACATTGGGGTCGATATTGCCTTGCAGCGCCTTGCCGGGGCCGCCGGCTTCGCCGCCGACGATCGCGCGGGCCTTGCCGAGGTTGGCGGTCCAGTCCAGGCCCAGCACCTCGCAGTCCAGATCGCGCATCTCGGGCAGCCAGATGCCGCCGCCCTTGGTGAACACGATGCGGGGCACGTCGCTGCCATCGGTGCCGTGGCGCTGGAGCTGGCTCAGCACGCGCGTGGTGTAGGCCAGGCTGAATTGCTGAAATGCGCCATCGGCCAGCACGCCGCCCCAGCTGTCAAAAATCATCACGGCCTGCGCGCCGGCATCGATCTGGGCGTTGAGGTAGGCGGCCACGCTGTCGGCATTCACCGCCAGGATGCGGTGCATCAGATCGGGGCGGCTGTACATCAGCGACTTGACCTGGCGGTAGTCATCGCTGCCCTTGCCTTCGACCATGTAGCAGGCCAGGGTCCAGGGGCTGCCGGAAAAGCCGATCAGCGGCACGCGGCCATCGAGCGCACGGCGGATGCTGGTCACCGCATCGAACACATAGCGCAGCTTGTCCATGTCGGGCACGGCCAGCGCCTGCACGGCGGCTTCGTCGCGCACCACCTTGGCAAAACGCGGGCCTTCGCCTTCGGCAAACGACAGCCCCAGGCCCATCGCGTCGGGCACGGTCAGGATGTCGCTGAAGAGGATCGCGGCGTCCAGCGCAAAGCGCTCGAGCGGCTGCAAGGTCACCTCGGTGGCGTAGTCCACATTCGTCGCCAGCCCCATGAAGCTGCCGGCGCGCGCGCGCGTGGCCTTGTACTCGGGCAGGTAGCGGCCCGCCTGGCGCATCAGCCACAGGGGGGTGTAGTCCGTCGCCTGGCGGCGGCAGGCGCGCAGGAAGGTGTCGTTGGTCAGCGGTGCAAATGTCGTGCTCATGGGCAGGGATTGTCGCGCAGTTGCTGATGCCTGGGCAGCGATGCCGGTTTGCCAGGGTAGGGTATGGAGCCAGGCGCGCAGATCGCGCGCCTGCGGCTCAGCCCAGGGGGTTCTGGCGGTGTCCGGACTGGCGCGGCGGAAAGGCCGCGTCGCTGGCCTCGTCCTGCGCGGCCCGGCTGGCCTGCTGCTGCAGGCGGTGCAGGCTCTGGTCCAGCTGCTGCAGGGCATCGGCATCGAGCGCGGCCACCAGATCGGTGTTGATGCGCCGCA
This sequence comes from Comamonas sp. B21-038, assembly GCF_022387135.1. GTDB lineage: Bacteria > Pseudomonadota > Gammaproteobacteria > Burkholderiales > Burkholderiaceae_C > Comamonas > Comamonas sediminis. The sequence goes on along the minus strand of NZ_CP092462.1, from coordinate 3,741,185 downwards.
CCTGGGGCAGCAGCGCATCATGCAGGCGCTGGCCGGCGGGGCTCAGTTGCAGCGCGGCGCGGCGGCGGTTGCCCGTCTCGGTGGATTTGTGCAACAGGCCCTTGGCCTGCATCGACGCAATGGCGCGCGAGATGCGGGCCCGGTCGAGTTCGAGCAGATCGGCCAGCTGCGAGGGCTGCAGACCAGGCTGGCGCGCCAGCCACATCAGCACACCCCATTCGCGCCGGGTGATGCCGTAATGCCGCTCGCACAGCCGCGTGACCAGCCGGCCCGCCGATGCAGTGAGCTTGGCCAGGCGGTAGAGCAGCAGGTCGCTGGGCTGCTGCGGATCGGCGAGGGGGTTGGGCAGCACTGCGGGTAAATCCGGGCGATGGTTGATTAGAACAATTGTGCCCTGGTTTTCTACAGTGCAGACAGCCTGCGCGGGCGCTTGTTCTGCAGTGGAAAAAGCTTATGCCTTCAGGCTAGATCAAACGCGGCACCATAGCGGGCATGGGCCTGCTGTTGCGGGCCCCTGTTCATATGCACCGGAGACACTTCCCATGGTTCAACGTCGTCATTTTCTCGGCCAGTCCGCAGCGCTGGCTGCCTCGGTGCTGGCCACTACCTCTTCGATGTGGGCCTTGCCCGCGCAGGCCCAGGATGGCGTGCTGCGCATCATCGTTGGCTACCCGCCCGGCGGGGCGACCGACCGCGTCGCGCGCATCGTGGCCGACAAGTTGCAGGCCAGCCTGGGCAGCACCGTGATTGTCGAAAACAAAGTGGGCGCCGGCGGCCGCGTGGCTGCGCAGTTCGTGAAGAACGCGCCCGCCAGCCAGCCGGTGCTGATGCTGGCCAACCCCGCCGTCATGGTGGTTGCGCCGCTGGTGGTGAACAACCTGGGCTACGACCCCGAGCAGGATTTTGTGCCGGTCAGCGAAGTCAACCGCTATGTGTTTGGCGTGGCCGTGGCCAGCGCCGTGCCGGTCAAGGAGATGAAGCATCTGCTGGCATGGCTCAAGGCCAACCCGGCCAAGGCCAATATCGGCGTGCCTGCCACCGGCAGCCTGCCGCACTTTTTTGCGCTGATGCTCGGCCAGCAAGCTGGCGTCGAGGCCGAGGCAGTGGGCTACAAGGGCTCTGCGCCCCTGCTCACCGATCTGATGGGCGGGCAGGTGCCGGTAGCGGTCGATACGCTCGACACCCTGGTGCAGCAGCACCAGGCTGGCAAGCTGCGCCTGCTGGCTGTCAGTGGCGATGCCCGCAATGCCGTTGTGCCCGATGTGCCGACCCTGAAGGAAGCGGGTGTGAACCTGTCTGCCGCCGGCTGGAACACCTTTTTTGCGCCCCAGTCCATGCCTGCCGCCCAGGTGCAGCGCTATGCCGCCGCCATCCACAAGGTGATGCAGGATCCGGAAGTGCACAGGCAGTTTGCGGCCAACTACCTGGACCCGGTGGCCAGCACCTCCGAGCAGACCGCCAAGGCGCTGCAGGCCTATAAGAAGCAGTGGGCCCCGGTGATCCAGGCCTCGGGCTACAAGCCCTGATCCGTTTTCCCCTGAACTGCCCTGACTGTGAGCGAGACCCCGTGTTGAAACGACCGAACATCATCTTTATCGTGGCCGATGACCTGGGCTACGCCGATCTGGGCTGCTATGGCGGCCGCAACGCCAGCTTTGGCGCCGTGTCACCGCACATCGATGCGCTCGCTGCCGGGGGGCTCAAGCTCACGCAGGGCTATTCCAACTCGCCGGTCTGCTCGCCCACGCGCTTTGCGCTGATGACGGCGCGCTACCAGTACCGCCTGCGCGGTGCGGCCGAGGAGCCGATCCGCACCGCCACACGCGGTAACCCGGACCTGGGCCTGCCGCCCAGCCACCCGACCTTGCCGTCGCTGCTGCGCGCGGCAGGCTACCGCACGGCCTTGATGGGCAAATGGCACTTGGGCTACCCGCCGCATTTCAGCCCCCTCCAATCCGGCTATGAAGAGTTCTTCGGGCCCATGTCGGGCGGGGTGGACTATTTCAGCCACTGTGGTGCCAACGGCCAGCATGACCTCTGGTTTGGCGAGGCCGAGCGCGAGCAGCCCGGCTACCTGACCGACCTGATCAGCGACTACGCAGTGGACTACATCGACCGCATGGCGGCTGGCGCGCAGCAGGACACGCCTTTCTTTTTGAGCGTGCACTACACGGCGCCGCACTGGCCCTGGGAAACCCGGGACGACGAGGCGCTGTCGCGCGAGCTGGTGGAGAACAAGCAGGCCATCTACCACCTGCATGGCGGCAATGTCGAGAGCTACCAGCGCATGATCCACCACATGGACGAAGGCATTGGCCGCCTGGTGGAGCGCTTGCAGGCGCATGGGCTGGCAGACGACACCCTGATCGTGTTCACCAGTGACAACGGCGGCGAGCGCTTCTCGGACAACTGGCCGCTGGTGGGCGGCAAGATGGACCTGACCGAAGGCGGCATCCGCGTGCCCTGGGTGGCCCATTGGCCGCGTGTGATTGCGCCTGCGGGTGAAAGCCGCCAGACCTGCATGACGATGGACTGGAGCGCTACGATGCTGGAGATTGGCGGGGCCGAGCCTGCTGCCGGCTACCCCTGGGATGGACAATCGCTGCTGCCACTGTTGCAGGACGCGGCATGGCAGGACGACCAGCCCCTGTTCTGGCGCATGAACCACCGGGGCCAGCGCGCGATGCGTGATGGCGACTGGAAATACCTGCGCGTCGATGGGGTGGACTATCTGTTCAACCTGCGCGCCGACGAACGCGAGCGCGCCAACCTGGCCAGCGTGCTGCCGGAGCGCCTGCAAGCCATGGTGGCCGCCTGGGAGGCCTGGAACGCCAGCATGCCACCGATACCGGGGGATGCGACCGTGAGCCTGTGCTACACCGAAGCCGACATGCCCCAGCGTTGAGCATCATCACTGGGCCGCTTGCTGCCCGGTATCTTCTTCATCATCCTCGGGGATCGCTGCAAAGCTGATGCCGCCGAGCAAGGCCATCACCAGCGCAAACAGGTAGACGGCGTTGCTGATGCCCAGGCTCAGGCTGTAGCCCCAGGCGATGACCGAGCACCAGATGCTGTCCTTGTACTGGGCCGCGCAGCCCGATTGGGCGGGCATGTGTACATACCAGATGACGGCCACCGCAGCAAAAGCCAGCGCCACGACAATGCCCAGCCCATTGCGGTGGTAGCGCAGCATGGCGATCAGCGAGAGCGGCACCAGCGCGCCCCAGATAAACATCATCAGCCAGCTGGCCATGGGGGCCTGGGCCAGCCAGCTGGAGAGGGCAGGCCAGTGCAGCTGGGTCTGGATCAGCTGCAAGCCTTCACGGACCAGCGGCAGCACCAGAGCGGCGAGGGCTACACACAAAAGCACGATCCCCAGGCAGATCCGCTTGGCGCTGAAGTGGCGCTTGTGCGCGCCTTCGCGAGGGGCGGAATGCAATCCATGGTCATGGGTGATGACAGCCATTTTTGTCTCCTGTTGGAGGCTGTCACTGCGGGCCGCAGGCCCCTTGCCAGGACCCACAGCGGGCATTGCAGCCCTGTTTTAAGGAACCGCATGCACGATGTGGCCTGTTGCAATGCGGCAATCAAGGCGCAGAAGACGTGGGCTGATGGGTACAGCACACCCGCTACACCTTCACTTCAATATAGACCTATTCAGCCCAGGTGGCTATAGGCGCAAGCCGAGGGGCTGCGCCTGCGCATATGTGAAAACTGCATGTGCAAGCGCATTTTTATTCGTGTTCCTGCAGCGTCTGGCGGCCTAAATTGGTGGCTATCCCCATCCATTTGACCGTAGAGGCGATTTATGACGACAACCGATACCAGCCTGCCCGATGTACTGGAGGCGGCCTGGAAGACGGCACAGGACCAGGCTCTCGGCTACGCCGGCGGCGTGCCCCCCCGTGCCGCCTGGCAACTGGTGCAGCAGCAGCAGGCCGTGCTGGTCGATGTGCGCTCGGCCGAAGAGCGCCAATTTGTCGGCCATGTGCCCGGCAGCATCCATGTGCCCTGGGCGACAGGCACGGCACTGACCCGCAACCCCCGCTTTGTGCGCGAGCTGGAAGCGCGCCTATCCGCCCATGGCGGCAAGGAGGCCGTGGCGCTGCTGCTGTGCCGCAGCGGCAAACGCTCGGTGCTGGCCGCCCAGGCGGCCGAGGCCGCCGGCTTTCGCCATGTCTTCAATGTGCAAGAGGGCTTTGAAGGCGAGCTGGATGCGTTGCAGCAGCGCGGCCATGGCGATGGCTGGCGCTTCCACCAGCTGCCCTGGGTCCAGGACTGAGGTCCTGAGCCACCCAGCGCGCGCTTTGATCTCCCACGAAGGCACTCCATGACCACCCCATTCCCCATCCAAGAAGTGGCCGCACAGTTGGCCGAGCAGCGCCGCCACTGGCGTGATTCCCACCAGCGCAGCCAGGAGCCCGGCGGGCGCGAGTTCCCCTCGCGCGATGCACTGGCACAGACCCTGGGCCTGCTCAAGGGCGTGCTGTTTCCGATGCGGCTGGGCCCGCATGATCTGCTGCAGGAGAGCGAGGACTTTTATGTCGCCCATACGCTGGATGCCGCCTTGCACCGGCTGCAGACCCAGATCGCGCTGGAGCTGCGCTACACCCAGCGCAGCCCCGCGGGCACCGAGGAGCAGGCCCAGGCGCTGACGCGCCAGTTTGCGCTGGCCTTGCCCGGCATCCGCCGCCTGCTCGACAGCGATGTGCAGGCCGCCTACGAGGGCGACCCCGCCGCCCGTACCGTTGACGAGGTGCTGCTGTGCTACCCCGGCGTGCTGGCGCTGATCCACCACCGCATCGCGCACCAGCTGTATGTGCTGCAACTGCCGCTGCTGGCCCGCATCGTGTCCGAGCTGGCGCACAGCGAGACGGGCATTGACATCCATCCCGGTGCGCAGATTGGTGAGGGCTTCTTCATCGACCATGGCACTGGGGTGGTGGTGGGGGAGACGGCGGTGATTGGCCGCAAGGTGCGCATCTACCAGGCCGTCACCTTGGGCGCCAAGCGCTTTGTGCAGACCGCGCAAGGCCATCTGCAAAAGGGCCAGCCCCGGCATCCGATTGTCGAAGACGGCGTGGTGATCTATGCCGGCGCGACCATCCTGGGCCGGGTCACCTTGGGCGCCGGCGCTGTCATTGGCGGCAATGTCTGGCTGACGCAGAGCGTGGCCGCCGGTGCCCATGTGACCCAGGCCTCGCTGCAAGCGGCGGCCCAGCGCCCCCGCAGTGAACCCACCTTGCCCGCTGAGGAGGCCGCGCTATGAATGACTTTTCCCACCATTTCGGGCTGGCCGTGCGCCGCTCGCGCGAGGCCATGGGCTGGTCGCAGGAGCAACTGGCTGCGCAGGCCGATCTGAACCGCTCCTATGTGGGCGAGGTCGAGCGCGGCCAGGTGGCGGTGTCGCTGGCCACTATCGGCAAGCTGGCCCAGGCGCTGCAGGTGCCGCAGTCCACCTTGGTGCTGCGCGGTGAGGAGCTGCACCAGCACTACCTGGTGCGGGCCCAGCACATGCGGCGCTTGGCGGCGATAGCCGGTTGAGGCAGCAGCGCTGCAGAGCGATGATTTTCCTGCTTATTCACACGCGCAACCGGAGAGAGATATGACAGCGAATGTAGGCGGCACGACCGCATTGGGTGACAGTGCTGCACGGCAGTTGGCCAACGCCACCAAGACCGTTCCCCAGCTTTCCACGATCAGCCCGCGCTGGCTGACCCACCTGCTGCAATGGGTGCCTGTCGAGGCAGGCATCTACCGGCTCAACCAGGTCAAGAACCCGGAGGAGATCCGGGTAGCCTGCACTGCCAAGACCCATGAGAACCAGCTGCCGCGCACTTTTGTCGAGTACGAATCGCAGCCGCGCGAATTTTTCCTGAACGCCGTCAGCACCGTGCTGGATGTGCATACCCGTGTCTCGGACCTCTACAGCAGCCCGCATGACCAGATCAAGGAGCAGCTGCGTCTGACCATCGAGACCATCAAGGAGAACCAGGAAAGCGAGCTGATCAACAACCCTGACTACGGCTTGCTGGCCCAGGTCACCGAAGAGCAACGCATCTTCCCGCTGACAGGCGCGCCCACCCCCGATGACCTCGATGAGCTGCTGACCAAGGTCTGGAAGGAGCCGGCATTTTTCCTGGCCCATCCGCTGACCATTGCAGCCTTTGGCCGCGAGGCCACGCGCCGGGGCACCCCGCCGCCCACCACCAGCCTGTTTGGCTCGCAGTTCATCACCTGGCGCGGTGTGCCGCTGATCCCGTCGGACAAGGTGCCGGTGGCCGATGGCAAATCCAAGATCCTGCTGCTGCGCGTGGGCGACAAGCGCCAGGGCGTCGTGGGTCTGTTCCAGCCGGGCCTGCCGGGCGAGCAGGGACCTGGTCTGTCGGTGCGCTTCATGGGCATCAACAACCATGCGATTGCCTCGTACCTGATCTCGCTGTACTGCTCGCTGGCAGTGCACACACCCGATGCGCTGGCCGTGCTCGATGACGTGGAAATCAACAAGTACCACGACTATCCCGATACCTACAAGTGAGCAAAGGAGCCGCCATGGTTTCCGCCGTATCCGGCCTGCCCGAGCCATCGGGCGCGCCCATCTCCCCCGAGCTGCTGGCGCAGATGGCCACGGCGCTCTGGGCCGATCGGCCTGCAGCGCCGGCCGGCCTGCCGCCAGGTGTGCAGGCACCGGTCAATATCGCGCCGCCGGGCTCGCCACTGGCCAGCCCGGCCGGCCTGGGGCCCAGCGTGCCCGGCACCCCCTTCCCCGCTGGCGTGCTGCCGGGCAGCAATCTTTTGCCGGCATCGCCCACGCCGGTGCTGTCGCTCGCCCACCGCGCCCCGGCCTTGCTGCCCCATGCCGCCGCCGGCAATGGCGTGCCCGACACGCTGCACAGCGCGCTGCCCGCCTATGAGCCGCGCCTGGGCGGGCTGGTGCAAGGCGTGCCACTTGCGAACGCAGCGCCGGCCGCAGTGCCCGCAGCGACCAGTGGCTATTACTTTCTGGATGCGCCGCCAGCCGCCGCGCCCAGCGATGCACCGTTGCAGGCGCTGGCCGACCAGGCGCGCCGAGCGGCGCCGGACAGCCATCTGGACGGCATCGATCTGCGCGGGCCGCGCGCTGCGGATGCGCCCTTGCCGGGCCAAGCGCTGCAGGGGCCGGGTGCTGCGCCGCAGTACTACTTTGTGCATGCGGTGCAGCTGCCCAATGGCTTTGTCACGCCGGCCAAACCGCATCCGCATGCGGCCCCGGGTGCGGCGGCGGGTCATGTGGCGCAGCAGGACCGCCATCCGGGCTTTGACATCCAGGCGGTGCGGCGTGATTTTCCGATTCTGTCCGAGCGCATCAACGGCAAGCCGCTGGTCTGGCTGGACAATGCGGCCACGACGCACAAGCCGCGCCAGGTGATCGAGCGCATCAGCCATTTCTATGCGCATGAGAACTCGAACATCCACCGCGCGGCCCATACCCTGGCTGCACGGGCGACCGATGCCTATGAGCATGCCCGTGAGGTGGTGCGGCGCTTCATCCATGCGCCCGACGCGCGCGAGGTCATCTTCGTGCGTGGCACCACCGAGGCCATCAACCTGGTGGCCAAGGCCTGGGGCGGTGCGAATGTGGGCGAAGGCGATGAGATCATCATCAGCCACCTGGAGCACCATGCCAACATCGTTCCCTGGCAGCAGTTGGCGGCGGCCAAGGGCGCGCGGCTGCGGGTGATTCCGGTCGATGACCAGGGCCAGATCCGGCTGGACGAGTACCAGAAGCTGATCAACGACCGCACCAAGATCGTCGCCATCGGCCATGTCTCCAACGTGCTGGGCACGGTGGTGCCCGTCAAGCAGGTGGTGGAGATCGCCAAGCGCCGGGGTATCACGACCTTGATCGACGGGGCGCAGTCCATTGCGCACACCCCGGTCGATGTGCAGGACCTGGGCGCGGATTTCTTTGTCTTCTCGGGCCACAAGATCTTTGCACCCACCGGCATTGGCGTGCTCTGGGGCCGGCGCGAGGTGCTCGAGGCCATGCCGCCCTGGCAGGGCGGCGGCAACATGATTGCCGATGTGACGTTCGAGAAAACCGTCTACCAGCCTTTGCCCAACACCTTTGAGGCGGGCACCGGCAACATCGCCGATGCGGTGGGCCTGGGCGCGGCGCTGGAGTATGTAGAGCGCATCGGTATTGCGCAGATCAGCCGCTACGAGCACGCACTGGTGGACTACGGCATGGCGCAGCTGGCCAGCATTGCGGGGCTGCGCCTGATCGGCACCGTGCCCGGCAAGGCCAGCGTGCTGGCCTTTACCTTGAACGGCTACAGCACCGACGAGGTGGGCCAGGCGCTCAATGCCGAGGGCATCGCCGTGCGCACCGGCCACCACTGCGCGCAGCCCATCCTGCGCCGCTTCGGGGTCGAGACGGCGGTACGGCCCTCGCTGGCCTTCTACAACACCTTTGACGAGGTGGACCAGCTGGTGCGTGAGGTGCGCAAGCTCGCGGCGCGGCGGCGCTGAGCGGCTGGTTTCAGCCTTGCAGGAACGAAAAGCGCCGGACAAAACCGGCGCTTTTCTTATGGGGATGGGGTTTAGAGCTGCGCCACCGCGTCCACCACTTCCTTGACGCTCAGCACCTCGGACAGGATCTGCGGCGCCTTGCCCGGTGCATACAGCACATAGACCGGCACGCCACTGCGGCCCAGCTGGTTCAGTGCCTGGGTGATCGCGGGGTCCTGGCGTGTCCAGTCGGCGCGCAGCAGGTGCACCTGCTTATTGTCGAAAGCAGCGAGCACCTGGCTGTCGCTCAACGTGGTGCGCTTGTTGTACTGGCAGGTAACGCACCAGGCTGCGGTGAAATCCACAAACACCGGCTTGCCGGTTGCATTGATCTCGCTGACCTTCTGCGCCGACCAGGGCTGCCACAGCGCGCCGCTGGCCTGCTGGCCGGGTGCGGGGGCGGGCGTGGTCAGGTAGTGGCCCATGGCAGTGGCCAGGTAGAGGCCGCCTGCCAGCGACAGCACCGCAAAGCCCCAGCGCGCACGGCCCTGCAGACCCAGTGCCCAGACCAAAGCCGCCAGCAGCACCAGCAAGGCCAGCAGCGTGGCTGCGCCATCGATGCCGCTTTGCTGGCCCAGCACCCAGACCAGCCAGACCACCGTGGCGAACATCGGGAAGGCCATCGCGCGGCGGAAGGTGTCCATCCAGGCGCCAGGGCGCGGCAGCCAGCGCACCACCGCAGGGATCCAGCTGGCCAGCAGATAGGGCGCTGCCATACCCAGGCCCAGCGCGGCAAACACCAACAGGGCCTCGGCGGCAGGCATGCTGACGGCCAAGCCCATCGATGCCCCCATGAACGGCGCCGTGCAGGGCGAGGCAATCGCCACCGCCAGCACACCGCTCAGGAAGGCATTGGTGATGGGGCTCTTGGCCTGCTTGCCCGCCACGCTGCCGGGCACAAAACTGCCAAACTCAAACATGCCCGCCAGGTTGAGGCCAATGACGGTAAACAGCGCTGCCAGCGCCGCAATCACCAGCGGCGATTGCAGTTGAAAGCCCCAGCCCAGCTGCTGGCCCGCAGAGCGCAGTGCCAGCAGCAGCGCGCCCAGCGCCAGGAACGACAGCACCACGCCCGCCGTGTAGGCCAGGCCTGCTGCACGCTGTTCACGCAGTTGGCTGCCATGGGTGGTAAAGCCCAGCACCTTGAGCGCCAGAATCGGGAACACGCAGGGCATCAGGTTCAGGATCAGGCCGCCGACAAGGGCACCCAGCAGTGCCAGCCAGAGGCTGCCGGAGGACGCGGGTTGAACCGGAGCGGAAGCCTGTGCATTTTTTGCCAGTGCTGCCGCCAGCTCGGGCGATACCTGGGCGATGGCAGCGGCCTTCCATTGGCCACTGACGGGCGCCACGGTGCGCCAGCCGACGGCGCCATCGACGACCGTGTGCTTGTCGGTCGTCAGCACCAGCGCAATGTCCTCGGGCGTCTGGCCCCGGTTGGCCGACAGCGGCACCACGGCGGTCCAGTCGGCGCCGTCCCATTGCTGGGTAAAGTCCTGGCCGTCCTGCATCGCATGGTGCAAGGTGTCGGGGCTCTCGCTCAGCACCTGCAGGCGCTGGCCTTGCAGCGCAGCGGGCAGGCCGGAGACGCGCAGCTTCAGCGTCTCGCCATCGACGCTGGCCTGGCTGCTGCCTTGCAGCGCTACCGGTGCCTGGGCATGGGCCTGGGCAAAGGTGCCGGCGTGCAGCGCGGTGCTGCTCTTGGTGGGAAGGGTCAGGCTGAACTGGCCTTCTTCCGGAATGCATTCGACGCGGCAGATCAGCCAGTTGGCCTGCAGTCGCACGGTCACATCGCGGGCATCGGCCGAGAAATCGCTGGGAATCTGCACGGTGACGGGCAGCAGCACCTGGCCTTCGTAGCCATAGTTCACCAAGCTGCCGACCCGGATCGGATGGGGCGTTGGCCAGGCGATCTCGCCGGCGTCCCAGCCCGGCGGCAGCTGCCACTGCAACTGGGTGGGCAGGCCCGAGTCGCCCGGGTTGGTCCAGTAGGTGTGCCACTCGGGCTGGTGGTCCAGCAGCAGGCCCAGCGCAATGCTCTTGCCGGGCTCCACCCCTTGGGGCGCCAGTGCCACCAGCTCGGCCCGCACCCGGGGGGTGGTCACGACGCTGCCAGCCGCAGCGCTGGAGGCCGTGTCCATCGCAGCGGCGCTGGCGCCGCTGCCGATCTGCAGCTTGATCTGGGCCTGGGCAGGCGGCGCCATGCCGCTCAGCACCAGCACAAGCAGTGTAAAAAAAAGCGCTCCTATCGAGCGGCGCAGGAAAGCATGGGGCATATCGCGTGGTACCTGAGAGTCTGGCGGTGAGAGGACAGATACGTAGAGAGGTTCCCGCATCATAGAACCTGTGCCCCGTCCGCGCTGGCGGCCATGCAGGCGCAAAAAAGGCCACTGCATTGCAGTGGCCTGTTCCCAGGGGGACGGGGAGTGTGTGCGCCGTCCCGTGGATGCCGTACCGGCTGGGGGCGTGCCGGCAGGGGGAGAAAGCTTATTCGCCTTCCAGGATCGAGCCGTTGGCCAGTGCCTGGCGGGCGGCCTGGGTCACTTCAGCACGGCTCAGTTGGCCCTTGCCCAGTTCGTAGGCGTTAACGGTCGACTGGTTGCCTTGGGCAATCATCGTGTTGGTCTTGCGGGCTTCAGCCAGTTGGGCTTGCACATCAGCGCGGCTCACGGCGCTGGTCGCAGCGGCTTGAGGGGTGATGGCTTGGTCGCCTTCAAAAGGGTTGGCTTGGGCAACGGAAGCACCCAGAGCGAGGGTAGCGGCGATAGCGAGAATACGTGCGTTCATTTTTCTTTCCTTTGGTGTTGCGTCCGGCCTGGTGGTCGATTCGCGTCGTCTTGGACTGTGTCTGCCAGCGCTTGCGGCTTGCAGTGCAGCTTTTGTGTAACGATGGAATGAAGTTTATATTGGTATCTATCTTCGATAAATAGCCAAAAATCAAACGGATTGTTCCGAAATTTGGCTGAATTAGCTTGGAACTTTTACAAATATGTGACAGCTAACCCTGGTATTTACCCTAAATTAGGGTATTTACTAGGGGTATAAATTGACTATGTTTATTCAGTATTAAGAAGATAAAAACTATCGACTAGATAGTGTCTCCCGCCGCGCTGCGATCTGCAGCGCATCGGCTGCGCTTGCGGCACCCCGATGCAGCCGCTGCCTTTGCCGCTCCCCGCTCCACAGCACTCGCTTGCCAAGACGCCTGGGAGACAGACGGCCACCGCTGCCGGGCAGCAGCGGGCCCGCCCTGTGCAACCATCACACCATAGCGGCTTCGAATGGTGCGATTGCTGGCAAGTATTAGACAGCCCGGCCAGCGCTGCCCACAATGGGCCGATAACCAAAGCTAGACACAGGAGACATTGCATGGACATGACCCAGCGCCGCCATTTCCTCACCACCGTTGCCGCTGCTGCGGGAGCCGCCAGCATGCCGCAATGGGCGCAGGCGCAGACCGCCTACCCCAGCAAGCCGGTGCGTGTGATCGTGCCCTTCGCCGCAGGCGGCACTACCGATGTGGTGGCCCGGCTGGTGATGCAGAAGATGGGCGAACTGATGAAGGCCAGCTTTGTCATCGACAACCGGGGTGGCGCCAACGGCATGATCGGCACCGGCGAGGTGGCCCGTGCCCAGGCCGATGGCTACACCTTGCTGTTCAACACCGCCGGTGCCCAGACCCTGAGCCCGGTGATCTACAAGGCGCCCTATGAGGCGGCCGCCAGCTTTGCGCCGGTGGCCAAGGTCTGCTCGGTGGGCTTCATCATCATTGCCCGCAAGGACCTGCCGGCCAACACGCTGCAAGAGCTGATCGCGCTGGCGCAGAACAAGGACAAGCCGCTGACGGCGTCGTCAGGCAGCGCCATCATCAACCTGATCACCGAGCAGTTCAAGCACGTGATCAAGGCGCCGCAGATCATCAATGCGCAGTACAAGGGCACCAGCCCGCAGATGCAGGCCGTCGTGTCCGGCGAGGTGGATTTCTCGTTTGACTCCTTTGCCGCCGTGGAGATGATCAAGGCCGGCAAGGTCAAGGCGCTGGCCGTGGTGCTGCCCCAGCGCGCTGCCTCCTTCCCCGATGTGCCGACCCTGGTCGAACTGGGTGTCAAGGACATGGAGTTCAGCTCCTGGGCGGGCCTGCTCGCGCCCAAGGGCACGCCCAAGGACATCGTGACCGCCCTGTCGCAGAACATCGACAAGGTCATGCAGATGCCCGATGTGCTGGCCAAGCTCAAGCAGTACGACTACATCCCCGTGAAGACCACGCCCGAAAGCTTTGCCCAGGAGATCCAGGCCGAGACCGACCGCTGGAAGCAGGTGGTCAAGTCAACGGGTTTCAAGATCGAGTAAGGGCTGCGGCCCGCTGCGTTGAACGCAAGCGGCGCCTGAAGCAGCAGCTACAAAAAAACCACCGGCGTGCAGCCGGTGGTTTTGCTTTGGAGGATGCCGTTCTTACTGCTTGCGGCCCGCAATCGCCTTCTCAGCGGCGGTCACCAGGTCGGCGCCCACTTGCTGCTTCCACTTGTCATACACCGGGCGGGTGGCCTTCACAAAAGCTTCGCGCTCGGCGGCGCTCAGTTCGGTCACGGTGACGCCATTGGCGCTCAGCTCCTTGACCAGCGGCTTGTCCGCTTCGATCATGCCTTTGCGCGCAATGGCGATTTCTTCCTGGCCGGCTTCGATGGCGGCCTGGCGCACGATGTCCTGGTCGGCCTTGCTCCAGCTGGCCCAGATGTCCTTGTTGACGACAAAGATCAGCGGGTCATTGATGTAGCCCCAGAGCGTCAGGTACTTCTGGCCCACGGTGTTGAGCTTGGCCGCCTGGTAGACGGCGACCGGGTTCTCCTGGCCGTCGACCGCGCCGCTGGCCATCGCAGGCTGGGCATCGGCCCAGCTCATCTGCGTGGGGTTGGCGCCCAGTGCGCTGAAGGTGTCGACAAACAGCGGCGAACCGACCACGCGGATCTTGAGGCCCTTCATGTCGGCAGGGGTCTTGATCGCATGCTTGGAGTTGGAGATTTCACGGTAGCCGTTCTCACCCCAAGCGAGCGGCACCACGCCGGCTTTCTCCAGGCGGGCAAACAGGCGCTTGCCAGGCTCGCCCTGGGTCAGCGCATCAGCGGCCGCATAGTCGGGCATCAGAAACGGCAGCGAGAACAGGTTCAGCTCCTTGATCTGCGGCGACCAGTTCAGGGTGGAGCCGACCGCCATGTCGATCACGCCTTGGCGCAGTGCCGAGAACTCACGCGTCTGGTCGCCTTGCACCAGCGACACGCCGGGGTAGAGCTTGATGTTGATGCGGCCCTGCGTGCGCTCGCGCACCTTGTTGGCCCAGATCTCGCCGCCCTTGCCCCAGGGGAAGGCCGTGCCCAGCACCAGCGACATGCGGTACTCGCTTTTGTAGTTGCCCTGGGCTTGTACAGCCGGCGCGGCAAAGCTCAGCGCCGCAGCAGCGGCCAAGGCGGTGGCAAGGAATTGACGGGTTTTCATGGTGTTGTCTCCGGGTGGTTCAAGGGGGAATTTTGCAAATCCAGGGGGCTGGGTGGCGGCGTTCGCGCCTGCACCCAGCCCGGGCTCCGATCAGTAGCCCAGTTGGGCGGGCAGCCACAGGGCCAGTTGCGGGAAGGCGATGACCAGCACCATCACGCAGAACATCGCAAACAGCATCCAGCCGACCCAGCGCACGGTCGATTCCATGCGCACGCCTGCAATGCGGCAGCTGACCATCAGGTTCACTGCCAGCGGCGGGGTGAACTGGCCCAGCGCCACCTTCAGGGTCAGGATCACGCCAAACCAGACGGGGTCCCAGTGGTAGTGCTGCATGATGGGCATCAGCAGCGGCACAAAGATCAGGAAGATGGAGATGCCGTCGAGGAACATGCCCACGGTGATCAGCATCAGGATCAGCAGCGCCATCACACCCCATTCACCCAGGCCCGAGTTGACGATCGCGTTGGTGATCGGGTCGATCACGCCCAGGGTCGACAGCGAGAATGCGAAGATGCCAGCGAGCGACACCACGATCAGGATCACGGCCGAGAGCTCGCCGGCCTCGCGCAGGATCGGGAACAGGTCGCGCACACCGATCGTGCGGTGCACGACCATGCCGACGAACAGACCGTAGAACACGGCGACCACGGCTGCCTCAGTCGGTGTGAACCAGCCCATGCGCATGCCGCCCAGGATCAGCACCGGCGCGGCCAGGCCCCAGGCCGCTTCGCGCAGGCTCTTCCAGAATGCGGGGCGGGGCAGGCTGGCTTCCAGCGCGCCCATCTTGTGCTTGCGCGACATCCAGACCGCCGGGATGATCAGCGCCAGGCCCGCCAGAATGCCGGGGATCATGCCGGCCGCAAACAGCGCCGGCACCGAGGCCCCGGGCACCAGCACCGAGTAGATGATGAAGGCGACCGACGGAGGAATCAGGATGTCGGTGGCTGCAGCAGCTCCCACGACGCTGGCCGAGAAGCTGCCCGGATAGCCGGCACGGCTCATCGCCGCAATCATCACGCCGCCCACCGCTGCTGCATTGGCGGGGCCGGAGCCCGAGATGCCGCCCAGGAACATGGCCACGGCAATGGCCACCAGCGGCAGCATGCCCGGGCCGCGCCCGACGATGGCCACGGCAAAGTTGACCAGCCGCAGCGCCACGCCGGAGCGGTCAAAGATCGAGCCCACTAGCACAAACATCGGAATGGCCAGCAGCGGGTACTTGCCCAGGCCGGCATAGAAGTTCTGCGGAATGGCCAGCAGTCCAAACCATTGGGCATCGGCATTGGCCAGCGCAATGGCTACGGCGCCCGCCAGGCCCAGCGCGGCGCCAATGGGCACGCCCAGCAGCATCAGCGCAATAAAGCCGATAAAGAGCAGGGTGGCAATCATGCGTGCTCCTTGGCTGCAGCACCGCTGCCTTCGGAGTACACATGGGCAAAGCTGGCCCGGCCCTGGCGCAGGAACAGGCCGAGCGCGCGCAGGGTGATCAGCGCGGAGAACACCGGCAGCCAGATGGAGTACCACCACTGCGGCACGCCGATGCCTGGCGAGGTTTCCTCATAGCGGTAGTCGTCATACACGACGCGGATGCTGAGCACGCAGATCAGTGCAAACAGCAGGGCCACCGTCAACGCGCCAAAGCGGGCAAAGGCCTTGCGCCGGCGCGCGTCGCCGCGTTCGGCAAAGTATTCGATGCGGATGTGCAGGTTGCGCGCGACGGCTGCCGAGCCGGCCACCATGGCCAGCAGGATCATCAGGAACACCGAGATCTCTTCGGTCCAGGCAAACGAGCCATCGGTGAAGTAGCGCACGATGACATTGGCGAACGTGATGAGCGCCAGCAGCGCCATGATCACGACCGTGAGCCAGTCTTCCAGCCACAGCCCTCGGGCAGGGGCGGGCTCGCTGGGGAGGGTGCTGGAGGGGTCAGCGCTGCTGCCGCCCGAAGAATGAGGGGAGGGTGATGCCATAACAACCGGTCGCGAGAGGGCTTGGCAGAGCCAAGGGTGGATGCGGAGAACACAAACCGCCTTGTGAGCGGACCATCGGTATCGGATAGATCGGTATCAGCGGCAGCGCCGCACCTGGCCGGTGGGCCAGTGGGGCCCGATTATGGGCCTGAACGGTGGGCTTGCAAGCCATCCTTTTCCCGGGGATGGGCCCTCTCAGTCGCCTGTGTTGCCGGTGCAGGCAGCAGATCTCGGCGAGCAACTTGTCCCCAACGGTGATGGGCGTGTGGATAATGCGCGGATGGAAACCAAGTGGCTTGAAGATTTTGTGAGTCTGGCGGAAACGCGCAGTTTCAGCCGGTCGGCGCAGTTGCGCCATGTCACCCAGCCGGCATTCTCGCGGCGGATTCAGGCGCTGGAGTCCTGGGCGGGCGCGGACCTGGTGGACCGCAGCTCCTACCCGACGCGGCTGACGCCAGCGGGCAAGACGCTGTACAACCAGGCCATCGAGATCCTGCAGGCGGTGCAGAGCACGCGTGCGATGCTGCGGGTGCATTCGTCCTCGGGCAAGGACATCATCGACTTTGCCGTGCCGCACACGCTGGCCTTCACCTTTTTCCCGACCTGGGTGTCGGGCCTGCGCAATGACTTCGGCCTGTTCAAGAGCCGCTTGATCGCCCTCAACGTGCACGATGCGGTGATGCGCCTGGTCGAAGGCGGCTGTGATCTGCTGATTGCCTACCACCATGAATCCCAGCCTATCCAGCTGGACCCACAGCGCTATGAAATGGTGAGCCTGGGCCGCGAGGTGATGGCGCCTTATTGCAAGCCGGGGCTCGATGGCCTGCCGCTTTTCCTGCTGCCCGGCGCAGCCGAGGTGCCGCTGCCATTCCTGGGCTATGCGCCGGGTGCCTATCTCAGCCGCGTGACCGACCTGGCCCTCAAGCAGGCGCCCGAGCCTGCCTACCTGGATCGTGTCTACGAAACCGACATGGCCGAAGGCCTCAAGGCCATGGCGATGGAAGGGCACGGGCTGGCGTTCCTGCCGCAAAGCGCTGCCAAGAAGGAGCTGAAGGCCAAGAAGCTGGTGCGCGCCGACTACCCCAGCTCCACCCAGTGGGAAGTCGCGATGGATGTGCGCGCCTACCGGGAGAAGCCCCAGTCCAGCGATGCCGTGAAGTCCGGCGCCCAGGCACTGTGGGACTACCTGGTGTCCCGGAACCCCGCACAGAATCCATGAGATCTATAAGAATATAGATTGTCTGAATTTGCAGGGTAATTTCTAATATGCGTTACAGAATTTCTGTGCAATGCTTGCGGATTGCTCGTGTTGCAGTTGGTTAGATGTACGCGATTTGTTCGAAAAAGCCTATGAATTGTTAGCAATTCATTGGTAATTTTCCGGATAATTGCAGCGCTCAGTCTGCTGGCATTATCTGGACGGACTGCACAATACGTTGCGTGTCAGTTGTCGCTTTGGCGTCTTCCGAGGCCCATAGTTGTCAACTTAATTGATTTATCTGGAGGTCTGATGATGAAGAAACATTTGCTGGCTTTTGCGGTCGCAGCGGTTGCGGCAGGTAGCGCGTTTGCGCAAGCGGGCGATACGCTGGCCAAGATCAAGTCGTCTGGCAGCATCACGCTGGGCGTGCGCGAGTCTTCGGGCCTGGGCTATACGCTGGGTAACGGCAAGTACGTCGGCTTCCACACCGAGATGGCTGAGTACATCGTGGGCGACCTGCAAAAGCAGCTGGGCCTGTCCAAGCTGGACATCAAGTACCAGCCCGTGACCTCGCAAAACCGCGTGCCTCTGGTGCAGAACGGTACCGTGGATCTGGAGTGCGGCTCCACCACCAACAACCAGTCGCGCCAAAAGGATGCTGCTTTCGCTTTCACCACCTATGTGGAAGAAGTGCGCATCGCGGTGAAGGCCAACTCCGGCATCACCGGCATCAAGGACCTGAACGGCAAGACCATCGTGACCACGACCGGTACCACGTCGGTGCAGACCCTGCGCAAGAACAAGCGCGCTGATGGCCTGACCTTCAAGGAAGTCATGGGCAAGGACCACGCAGACAGCTTCCTGATGCTGGAGTCCGGCCGTGCCGACGCCTTCATCATGGACGGCTCCATCCTGGCCGCCAACATCTCCAAGTCCAAGGCGCCTGCCGACTACAAGGTCGTCGGTGAAGTGCTGTCGGTCGAGCCTATCGCCTGCATGCTGCGCAAGGACGACGCTGCCTTCAAGAAGGCCGTGGACGACTCCATCGTGCGCCAGATCAAGGATGGCTCGCTCGAGAAGCTGTACGACAAGTGGTTCATGCAACCCATCCCTCCTAACAACGTGAAGGTGGGTCTGCCGCTGTCGGCGGCAACCAAGGATGCTTGGGCCAACCCGAACGACAAGCCCATGGAAGCCTACGAAGTCAAGTAAGCACACCATTTAGGTACCGCCCTTCCAGCCTGGGGTTTGGGGGGCGTTTTTGTTGGTACTGGTTTTTGTCAGTTGCAACCAGGCACCAAACATTGCTACAAAGACAAAAAAAGAGGTAGTCCTATGAATTGGGATTGGCAAGTATTTTGTGAAGACACGATTGAGCGCCAGGTCGTGCAGGGCTGTTTCGGTAAAAACGGCGATATCACGTACCTGGACTGGTTGTTGTCTGCATGGGGATGGACTATCTCCGTTTCCTTGTGCGCGCTGGTGATCGCGCTGATCGTCGGCTCCATCATCGGTACCTTGCGTACGCTGCCGGACCGGCCCTGGACCGTGCGCCTGGGCAATGCCTGGGTGGAGTTGTTCCGCAACATCCCGCTGCTGGTACAAATTTTCCTGTGGTACCACGTGGTGCCTGCGATGTTCCCTGCGCTCAAGCAAGTGCCTGGGTTCCTGCTGGTGGTGCTGGCGCTGGGCTTTTTCACGTCGGCGCGTATTGCCGAGCAGCTGCGTGCCGGTATCCTGGCGCTGCCCCGTGGCCAGCGTTATGCAGGCATGGCGCTGGGTTTCACGACCTTCCAGTATTACCGCTATGTGCTGCTGCCGATGGCCTACCGCATCATCATTCCACCGCTGACCAGCGAGTCGATGAACATCTTCAAGAACTCGTCGGTGGCCTTCGCCGTGTCGGTGGCCGAGCTGACCCTGTTCGCGATGCAGGCACAAGAGGAAACCTCTCGCGGCATCGAGGTCTACCTGGCGGTGACCGCGCTGTACATGATCTCGGCATTCGTGATCAACCGCATCATGGCCTTCATTGAAAAGAAGAGCCGCATCCCGGGCTTTATCGCCGCTGGCGGCTCCGGAGGTCACTGAGATGAATTTGAATCTTGATTTTTCGTTCTACAACTGGGACCTGATCCAGAACTTCATCATCAAGGGGCTGGTGTTCAGCGTGATGCTGACCATCGTTGCCACCCTCGGTGGCATCCTCTTTGGCACCTTGCTGGCGCTGATGCGCCTGTCGGGCAAGAAGATTCTGGTCGTGCCTGCGACCATCTATGTCAATGGCATGCGTTCGGTGCCGCTGGTGATGGTGATTCTGTGGTTCTTCCTGCTGGTGCCTCTGCTGATCGGCAAGCCCATCGGGGCGGAGATGTCAGCGGTCATCACCTTCGTGGCGTTCGAGGCCGCGTACTTCTCCGAGATCATGCGCGCCGGTATCCAGTCCATTCCGCGGGGTCAGGTGTACGCCGGTCAGGCCGTGGGCATGACCTATGGGCAGAACATGCGTCTGGTGGTGCTGCCCCAGGCCTTCCGCAACATGCTGCCGGTGCTGCTGACGCAGACCATCATCCTGTTCCAGGACACCTCGCTGGTCTATGCCATTGGCGCCTACGACATGCTCAAGGGCTTTGAAGTGGCGGGCAAGAACTTCGGCCGTCCGGTCGAGGCCTATCTGGCTGCCGCCGTGCTTTACTTCATCATCTGCTTTACGCTGTCGTGGTTCGTCAAGCGTTTGCACAAGAAGATCGCCATCATCCGTTGATGCTGCAATACAAAGGATATCCAAATGATTGAAATGAAGAATGTCTCCAAGTGGTATGGCAGCTTCCAGGTGCTCAACGACTGCTCCACCAGCATCGCCAAGGGCGAGGTGGTGGTGGTCTGCGGCCCTTCGGGTTCGGGCAAGTCGACCTTGATCAAGACGATCAATGCGCTCGAGCCTATCCAGAAGGGTGAGATCTGGGTCAATGGCACGCCCATCCACGATCCCAAGACCGACCTGCCCAAGCTGCGCAGCACCGTGGGCATGGTGTTCCAGCATTTCGAGCTGTTCCCCCACCTGTCGGTGACCGAGAACCTGACCATCGCCCAGATCAAGGTGCTGGGCCGCAGCGCTGACGATGCCAAGGCCCGTGGCCTAAAGATGCTCGACCGTGTGGGCCTGATGGCGCACAAGGACAAGTTCCCGGGTCAGCTGTCCGGTGGTCAGCAGCAGCGCGTGGCCATTGCCCGTGCACTGTCGATGGACCCGAGCGTGATGCTGTTCGACGAGCCCACCTCCGCGCTGGACCCTGAAATGGTCGGCGAAGTGCTGGACGTGATGATCGGCCTGGCCAACGAAGGCATGACGATGATGTGCGTGACGCACGAAATGGGTTTTGCCAAGAAGGTGGCCAGCCGCGTGATCTTCATGGACGTGGGCGGAAAGATTCTGGAGGATTGCTCCAAGGAAGACTTCTTCGGCAACCCAGACGCCCGCCAGCCCCGCACCAAGGACTTCCTGGGCAAGATCCTGCAACACTGATTGCAGCGTCTCTCGTACACGACCATGGCCGCTTATGCGGCCATTTTTCATGGGCGGATGGTTGGGGGGGGGGGAGGGGGCGGACCGCCATCGTGGACCCTGCGTTGGGGCTGGACGGCGCGCGCTGCGGGCAGCGCTGGGCCGGCAGACAGGGGCCGCAGGATGCGGCCCCGGAGACATCAGTTGTCGAACTTGTCGCTGGGGAAGCGCAGCATGTCGGTGAGCAGGTAGGACATCGGCACATTCAGCGCAAAGCTCTTGCCCGGCAGCGGCGACTCGAACCACTTCTTGTACAGGCGCGTGATCTCGAAGTTCTGCGACAGCACGCGCATCTCGGCGTCGAAGACCTTTTTCATGCGCACATCGGTGTCGCGCATCATCAGCGACAGCGGCTCGATCGACATCAGCTTGCCGATCAGCTTGACCTGTTCGGGCTTCTCCGACTGCGCACGGTGGGCCGCCAGCAGGATGTCGTCCATCAGCCAGACATCGGCGGTGCCCGCCTGCACGGCCTTGAAGCAGGCGTCATGGGTGAGGCACTCGCTGTGCTGGATCTTGAGGCCATTGACGGCCACCCGGCGCTCGAGCACCTGCAGCGAGGTGGTGCCCTTGGTGGTGATCACGCGCTTGCCCGAGAGGTCATCCACATCGTTGATGCCGCTGTCGGACCTGACCAGCATGCGCACGCCGGCGATGTAGTAGGGCAGGCTGAAGGACACATGCTTGCTCTCGCGCCGGTCCTTGGTGTTGGTGGTGTTGCTGCAATCGACATCAATGGCACCGCTGGCCAGGTCGGTGAAACGGGTCTGGCCATTGATGGCGCGGTACTGGATATCGAGCCTGGCCAGGCCCATGCTCTGCTGGAGCTTGGTGATCAGCGCCTGGCAGATCTCGATGGCGTAGCCGACCGGCTTCTTGGTCTCTCCCATCTCGTAGGCAAAAGGCAGTCCGTCCGGGCGGTAGCCCACGGTGATGCGCTGCGACTCCTTGATCTTGTCCCAACTGTCGGGCAAAGGGGTCTGAGCCAGGCTGCTGCTGGCAAGGCACAGCAGCACAGCGCCGCGAAAAATATGGTTTAGCCACATGTTGCACAGTCCTTGATTAAGAATTCCTACAGCCATCTATGATACGCATAGAGACTGTGTACTCTATGAGCATCGACCCTTAACATTGAGTTACTTTTGCGCCATGCTCGGTCACAGCGATGACGCCCGCATGACCGGTGCGACAATGGCGGGATGAGCACCGCACCCTCCTCCATCAGCATCCTCCGACCCGACGACTGGCACATCCATCTGCGCGATGACGCCGCCCTGGCCACCACGGTGGCCCATGCGGCGCGGCAATTCGCCCGTGCCATCGTCATGCCCAACCTCAAGCCACCGGTCACGACCGCTGCGCTGGCACAGGCCTACAAGGCGCGCATCGTGGCGGCCATCCCCCAGGGCCAGAGGTTTGAGCCGCTGATGACCCTGTACCTGACGGACAAGCTCGCTCCCGAAGAGATCGTGCGTGCCAAGGCCGCCGGTGTGGTGGCCTGCAAGCTCTACCCTGCTGGCGCCACCACCAACAGTGACCACGGGGTGACCGATATCCGCAAGATCTACCCCACGTTGGAAGCGATGCAGCGCGAAGGCCTGCTGCTGTTGGTGCACGGTGAGGTGACCGGCAGTGAGGTCGACCTGTTCGACCGCGAGGCGGCCTTTATCGACCAGCACATGGTGCCGCTGCGCCGCGATTTCCCCGAACTGAAGATCGTCTTCGAGCACATCACCACACGCGAAGCGGCCCAGTACGTGACCGAGACCGACCGCTTCGTCGGCGCCACCATCACGCCCCAGCATCTGCTGTTCAACCGCAACGCCATCTTTACCGGTGGCATCCGTCCGCATTACTACTGCCTGCCGGTGCTCAAGCGCGAGGAACACCGCCTGGCGCTGGTGCAGGCCGCCACCAGCGGCAACCCCAAGTTCTTCCTGGGCACCGACAGCGCCC
This sequence comes from Comamonas sp. B21-038, assembly GCF_022387135.1. Classification (GTDB taxonomy): domain Bacteria; phylum Pseudomonadota; class Gammaproteobacteria; order Burkholderiales; family Burkholderiaceae_C; genus Comamonas; species Comamonas sediminis. Next base: position 3,718,456 of record NZ_CP092462.1, on the reverse strand, counting down.
CGCATGCCGCCCAGCTGAAGGAGCACGCTACCGGCTGCGCGGGCTGCTACAGCGCGCATGCCGCCATCGAGATGTACGCCGAGGCCTTTGACAAGGCGGGCGCGCTGGACAAGCTCGAAGGTTTTGCCAGCCTGCATGGTGCGGATTTCTACAACCTGCCGCGCAACACCGACCGCATCACGCTGGTGCGTGAATCCTGGACCCCGCCCGAGTCCTACCCCTTTGGCCAGGCCGATCTCAAACCGCTGCGCTCGGGCGAAGCGCTGCCTTGGAAGCTGGCAGACTGAGCATTTTTGTCATTTGATGCGTGAATAACGGCCGGGCCACTGCAGACACTCCGCCCGAGCCCGGCTGGTCATCGCTGGACTGGCAGGCGCCCTGGCTGCAGCCCTACCGGGCGCTGGGCCTGCAGGTCAGCGCGCTGGAACGGCAAGGCCTGGCGATGCCCGACTTGCTCAACCGCCTGGGCGACTGCGGCCGGCGTTTTGTGCCGCAGTCGGCGCTGCCGCCAGGTGAGGCCTACGAGCGCTTCATTGCGCGCACCGGCTGCATCCCTACCCGAGAAAACATGCACGACGGGCTCAACGGCCTGGTCTGGCAGCGCTTTGCGCGCAGCAAGGCACGGCTCAACGCCATGCAGGCCCAGGCGATCGAACAGGCGGGCGGTGTGGGTGCCCGCCGGGGCCCGTTGCGCGATGCGCTGACCCTGTTCGACGAAAACGGCGCGGTGCTGCTTGCGCCCGATGCGCTGTGGCAGGCGCTGCAGCAACGCCAATGGCAGCGGCTCTTTGTCGAGCTGCGACCGCTGTGGCAGCAGGCGCAGCTCATCGTCATCGGCCATGCGCTGCTGGAAAAGCTCATCACCCCCAGAAAACCAATCACCGCGCATGTTTTTTGCCCGGCGCAGCCTTGGCCGATCGTGGACAATATCGACGAGGTCATCGCCGACGCACTGGACGCTGCGCACCTGGCGGGCAAGCCCTTCACACCGTTGCCGGTGCTGGGCATTCCGGGATGGTGCCAGGGCAACCAGCATGTTTCCTTCTACGATGACCCAGACGTATTTCGCTCGGCCCGACGGCCACAACCATCATAAGCACCCGCCGTCGCCATAAAGTGGAGGTAAGGTCTTGAATTACCAAGACATTGCCCCCAGCTACCGAGCACTGTGTTCCCCTCCTTGGAGAATCGACCCCATGAAACGAATGTTCCTTTTTCTGGCGACCAACATCGCCGTCGTTGTGGTGCTTGGCATTGTTGCCAGCCTGCTCGGTGTCAACCGCTATCTGACCGCCAATGGCCTGAACCTCGGGGCGCTGCTCGGCTTTGCCTTCATCATGGGTTTTGGCGGCGCCATCATCTCGTTGCTGATGAGCAAGCCCATTGCGAAGATGAGCATGGGCGTCAAGATCATCAACCAGCCCCAAAGCGCTGACGAGGCCTGGATTGTCGAGACCGTGCGCCGCTTCTCGGACCAGGCTGGCATCCAGATGCCCGAAGTGGGTATCTATGAAGGCGAGGCCAACGCATTTGCGACAGGCGCTTTCAAGAATTCTGCGCTGGTGGCCGTCTCCACCGGGCTGCTGCAAGGCATGACCCGTGAAGAGGTCGAGGCCGTCATCGGCCACGAGGTCGCCCACGTGGCCAATGGCGATATGGTGACGATGGCGCTGATCCAGGGCGTGATGAACACCTTTGTGGTGTTTCTCTCGCGCGTCATCGGCTATGCGGTCGATTCGTTCCTGCGCCGCAATGACGAGCAAAGCTCGGGCCCCGGCATTGGCTACATGATCACCACCATCGTGCTCGATATCGTCTTCGGCTTCCTGGCTGCCATCATCGTGGCCTGGTTCTCGCGCCAGCGCGAGTTCCGTGCCGATGCCGGTGCCGCCCGCCTGATGGGCCGCAAGCAGCCAATGATCAATGCCTTGCACCGCCTCGGCGGCATGCAGCCCGGCACCCTGCCGCAAAGCATGCAGGCCATGGGCATCACCGGCGGCTTGGGCAAGCTGTTCAGCTCGCACCCTCCGATTGAAGAGCGTGTGGCCGCGCTGCAAAACAACCAGGTGCAATAAGCCTGGGCTCGCCCCCTCACCAAAGCACTGCCTCGGCAGTGCTTTTTTTGGGGGGTGCCAAGCGGCGGATCGGGCTGCGCTGGCAGGGGCGGCCCCGCTTTTACCGCTGATTTACGCGCCGCTCACCGGGCGTTAAGGCGGCGCTCCTTCAATGGAGTTCTTGCAATGACTGGAGATGCACCATGTTGCACACTCCCACTTCTGGGGACCCTCTGCAAAACTCCCTGCCCGGGTCTGAACGCGGTCTCGGGCGATCCGCTGCGTTGTCTTCCTTGTCAATGGCTACGGCTCGACGGCCAAACACGCCTTGCGTCTCATCCCGCTTGGCGAGCGTTTTGCAGAGCATCCCGGGGCGTTCGGCTGCTTTGGGGGCCGGGGCCCTGGCGGTCGCCGCCCTGGTGACCGGCTGCGTTGTCGCACCCGCCGAGCCCTATGCCTATGGCAATCCTGCGGCGGTGGTCGTATCGGCGGAAGCGCCGCCGCCCCTGCGTTATGAGCCCGTTCCGGTAGCGGTGGCACCGATGGCGACCCAGGTCTGGATTGGCGGCTTTTGGGATTGGAGCGGAGGCCGTTATGTCTGGCGTGAAGGCCGCTGGGCGGCACCTCCGCACCATGGTGACCGCTGGGTGCCCCGTGAATGGGTGCGCGGCCCCCATGGCTGGCAGGCCCGTGGCGGACATTGGGAGCGCCGCTGAAGTGGCCTGGCAGGCCAGGCCCTGACCAGGGTCCGGTCTGCAGCGCGGCTCAGCGCATCGTGTAGTTCAGCTGAAACATCAGTGCGGACTTGCCCAGCACATTGAGCTGGCCGCCCCAGTGCTGGTTGTAGTTCCAGCCTACAGCCGGGATGGCAGTGATGCCCCAGCCGTTGCGGTTGTTGAGCGGAATCTTGCGGTGGTAGGGGTATTTGTAGCCATGGATCACGCCGCCGGTGAGCTTGAAAAACAGCTGTGGCGTGCTGGACAGCGGCTGGAACTGCCAGCCGTAATACGCGTACTGGCTGGGCTGGCCAAAGGAATTGCTGAAATAGGCAAAGCCGGCCACCTGGTGGTCATCGAGCCTTTTCTCGGCGTTGAGCAGCCATACATATTTGTGCCGCTCGTCATCGGGTTCGAAGTCACGCTCCTTCTTGGCGTTGGAGTAGTGGTAGGTGTAGGGGGAGTAACCCAAGGTCCAGCCAGACAGCACGGAGCTGTCGCTGCCATCCGGGTCATCGACGCTGGCTGCCCAGGCAGAGCCGGACAGCGCACAGAGCAGGGCCGCACACCAGCTGGCAGCACTCAGGCCAGAAGCGTTCCGGCGGGACCAGAAGGTAGAGGGGATCGCGGGCATGGGCAACCTTCAGCAACATCAGAACAATCCAAAATTCTAGGGGGCTGCGCTGGAGGTCGGGATTCGTTTGTGGCGTGCGGACCTCAAAGTTGTAAGAAGCCGTTTTTTAAGCCGTTGTTAAGCGGTACATGCCGTAAATTGTTGTCGCGTTGCGGGGCAGGGGCCTGCCCGCTGCGTGCTGCGCAGGCATGGGCCCGCGCTCCGGCCCCTCCAGCCGGCTTACACGGGCCGCAGTCAGGACGGCAGCCCCGCACGTTACAACGCGGCTCCCGAGCCGCGCGAGCCCGACGACGGCACGGGCAGCCCCAGAATGGCGCAGGCCACCGCCTCGCCCACCTTGATGCCATCGACTCCTGCGGACAGAATGCCGCCGGCATAGCTGGCGCCTTCTCCGGCCGGGTACAGGCCACGCGTGTTATCGCTCTGAAAATCAGCGCCCCGTCCGATCTTGACCGGCGACGAGGTGCGGGTCTCCACACCGGTCAGGATGGCATCGCGCATGTCATAGCCCCGGATCTTTTTGCCAAACGCAGGCAGGGCCTCGCGCATGGCCTCGATCGCGTAGGCCGGCAGGGCCTGGTGCAGGTCGCCCAGGGTGATGCCCGGCTTGTAGGAGGGCTCCACATGGCCAAAGGCCGTCGAAGGCGTGCCTGCGACAAAATCGCCCACCAGCTGGCCCGGGGCGCTGTAGTTCTGGCCACCCAGCAGATAGGCTTTCGATTCCAGCTGGCGCTGCAGCACGATGCCCGACAGCGGGTGGAAAGCGCCAGGGGCCTGCGCCTCCACGCCATAGGTCTTGCCACCAAAGGCCCAGGCAAAGCTCTCGGCATCCTGCGGGTAGTCTTCGGGGTTGATCGCGCAGACCATGCCGGCATTGGCATTGCGCTCGGCGCGGGAGTACTGGCTCATGCCATTGGTCACCACGCGCTCGGGCTCGCTGGTGGCGGCCACCACGGTGCCGCCCGGGCACATGCAAAAGCTGTAGACGGCGCGGCCATTCTTCGCATGGTGCACCAGCTTGTAGTCGGCCGCGCCCAGCAGCGGGTGGCCGGCATCCTTGCCCCAGCGTGCGCGGTCGATGACGCTTTGCGGGTGTTCGATGCGAAAGCCCACCGAGAAGGGCTTGGCCTCCATGGCCACGCCGCGCTCGTAGAACATCGCAAATGTGTCGCGCGAGCTGTGGCCCAGTGCCATCACTGCATGCCGGGTCGGCAGGGTGTAGCGCTCGCCACTCGCCTGGTCCAGTACCTGCAGGCCCACCAGCTGGCGTGCATCGCCCTCGACCAGCACATCGGTGACCTTTTGCTCAAAGCGGATCTCACCGCCCAGACGCACGATCTCCTCGCGGATGCCCTCGACCACCTTGACCAGCTTGAAGGTGCCGATGTGGGGGTGGGCGGTGAACAGGATCTCCGGCGGCGCGCCGTAGGTGACGAACTCCTGCATCACCTTGCGGCCCAGGTGGCGCGGGTCCTTGATCTGGCTGTAGAGCTTGCCATCCGAGAAGGTGCCTGCGCCGCCTTCGCCAAACTGCACATTCGATTCGGGCGTCAACCGGCGCTTGCGCCACAGCCCCCAAGTGTCCTTGGTGCGCTGGCGCACCGTCTTGCCGCGCTCCAGCACGATGGGCTTGAAGCCCATCTGCGCCAGCACCAGCGCTGCAAAAATGCCGCAGGGCCCAAAGCCCACCACCACCGGGCGATCCTGCATGTCCGCCGGCGCCTGGCCCACCGGGTGCCAGGCCATGTCGGGCGTCGGGTTCACATGCGAGTCTGCCGCAAAGCGCTGCAGCAAGGCCGCTTCCTGCGCGGGCTCTGCCAAGGTCACATCGACGATGTAGACCGCCAGCAGCTCGGACTTGCGCGCATCAAAGCTGCGCTTGTGCACCTGCAGCTGAGCAATAGCGGCGGGCTGCAGGCCCAGGCGCTGGGCGGCCAGCTGGCTGAGCGCCTCCTGGGGCGCGTATTCGGTGTGGTTGTCGGGGTGGTAGGGCACCGCCGAGAGGGGGAGTTTGAGTTCTGCAATCCGGATCATGGCTTGTACCTATCAAGCAAGGGCATGGATGGTAGCTGATATGGCCGCAGCAGGGCGGACGGGCGGGGCGCATCCCCATGGCGCAATAAGGTAAGCCCCTGGCAAACCCGCTGCCCAGCGCTCAGCGGTGGAGTTCCAGGCGCGAGTAGCCAATTCCCGCGCCCTTCTCCACCCGGATCTGCGCCGGAATGCGCTCCTTGAGCGCCTCCACATGGCTGATGATGCCGATCATCTTGCCGCTGGCGTTGAGCGTGTCCAGCGCCGTCAATGCCACTTCCAGCGTGTCGCCGTCCAGCGTACCAAAGCCCTCATCCAGGAACAGCGAATCGATCGAGGTCTTGCTGCTGACCAGGTCCGACAACGCGAGCGCCAGTGCCAGGCTGACCAGAAAGGCCTCACCCCCCGACAAGGTGCGGGTATCGCGCGCGACATCGCCTTGCCAGCTGTCGACGATATCGAGCTCCAGCTCGCCGGTGCTCTTGCGCTGCAGCAGGTAGCGGCCATGCAGACGCGCCAGATGGCCGTTGGCCAGGGCCAGCAAATGGTCCAGGGTCAGGCCCTGGGCAAACTTGCGGTACTTGTCGCCCTTGGCTGAGCCGATCAGCCCATCCAACCGTTGCCACAGCTCGCTGTCGCGCTCCTGCGCCGCGATCTGCGCCAGCAAGGCCTGCTGGCCGCTGCGGCGCTGGTCGTCATCGGCCAGGCGCGCGCGGTGGGCGCCCATGCGCTCAGCCGTCTGGTTGCGCTCTGCTTCCAAGGCCTGCCATTGCGCGTCCAGCGCCTCGGGTGTTTCAGCGGTCAGGGCCTGGGCTTGCAGTTGCTGGTGGTGTTGCGCCGCTTCCTCGGCCACCGTGCTGGCGCGTTGCAGCGCCAGCTGCAGGCCATCGCGCTGCTGGGTGAGCCGCTCCAGCTCGCCCGGTGGCAACAATGCGTGCGCAAAAGCCTGTGCATCGGCAAAGGGGCTCGCCTGCAAGCCCTGGTCCCAAGCAGCCAGCGCCAGTGCTTGTGCCGACTGCAGCTGCTCGAGTTGCTGGCCCGCTTGCCGGGTCTGGCCGTCAAGGCTGGCCAGCGCTTGGCGGGTCTGTTCCAGCAGTGCAGCGCAATCGGCCAGCGTGGCGGGCAGCGCGATGGCCGCGGCACCCGTCTGCGCCGGTGGCGGCGATTGCGCCAGGCGCTGCTGCCATTGCCGGGCCTCTTGCGCGCACTGGCTCGCCTGGAGCTGTTGCAGCCCCAGCTGCTGGGCGACGGTGTGCAGCTGCGTATGGTGCTGTTGCCACTGCTGCCATTCCTGCTGGCGGGCCTGTAACCAGGCATCGTGGCCGTCGGCGGGCGGCATCGCCAGGCCCAGCGGGGTGAGGCTGGATTGCAACGCGGCCTCGGCCGCATCGACCAGCGCTTGCACATCCGCTACAGCCTGGAGCAGGCGTTGCTGCTGGTTGCTGTTGTCTTGCTGGGTCTGCTGCAGGCGCGCTTGCGCATGCTGCGCCTCTTGCAGGCTTTGGGCCGCTGCATGGGCGCTGTCTTTGGCGCGCTGCAGTGCTTGCTCTGCAGCTTCGGCTGCGGCCAAGCCCTGTTGCAACTGGGCGGCTTGCGCGGCACGGGCTTGCTGCGCCTCTGCGAGGGTTTGCGGCTGCTGCCAGGCAGATGCAGAGATGGGCGGGACCATGGCGTTGCACAGGGTCTGCCATTGCTGTTGCCATGCATCCAGCCGTTGCTCGGCCGCCGTTAATTGGGCCTGCAGACTGGTCTGCTGATTCTGGGCCGCTGCATGCGCGGCGCTGAGCTGCTCGCCCTGGTGCTGCAGCGCTTCCAGCTCGGCCTGCGCGGTCTGCAGCGCGGCGGCGGTGGCTGATACATCGAGGGCCGCATAGGCAGCAATCGCCGGGTGCTCATGGGCGCCGCACAGGGGGCAGGCTTCGCCCGGCTGCAGGGCCTGGCGATGGGCTTCCAGGCTTTGGATGCGCTCTTCTTGCGCCAACAGGCGCTGTTTGTCGCTCACCCGCTCCTTCTGCGCTTTGTACTGGCTGCGCAGTGCGGCCAACGTGGCCTGCTGCTGGGCCAGCGGTGCGGCGCAGGCCTGCAGCGCATCGCCCAGCTGCTCTGCATCCCGCGCCAGCGGTGGGCGTTGCTGCACGTGTTGCAGCAACTGCTGCCAGGCTTGCTGGTGCTGCTGTGCGGTCTGCCAGTGGCTGCGCAACTGGCCCAGGCTGCCGCCATAGGGCGCCAGGCGGCTTTGTAGTGCGGTCTGCGCCTCGTGCACTGCGGCATCTGCCTGCTGCTGCACGGCTTGGGCCTGTTGCAGATGGGTGGCCTGTGCCGCCATCTGCTGCTGCAGCAACTGGCCTTGTTCCCGGGCTTGCTGCAGCATGGCTTGCTCTTTCGCCAACTGGCGCTGCTGCTGCTGGCGCTGCGCCAGCTGCTCGCGCCAGCCGCTCAGCTGGTCGCCCAGCGCGGCAAGGGCCTGGTGCTGCTGCAGCCAGTGCTGCAGATCGCTCTGCTGGTTTTGCAGCTGCTGGAGTGCCTGCTCGGCCTGCTGCTGGGCATGCAGCGCCAGCGTGCTGGCATGCTGTTGCAGCTGCCACTGGCGGCTGTGGGCATCGGCCAGACGGCCCTGCAAGGGGGCCAGTACGGCCTGGCCTGCAGTAGTGGCCGCTTGCGCCTGCTGCCAGGCTGCATGCAGTGGAGCAATCGCCTGCGCAGGCCCATGGGCCTGCAGACGCTCCAGATCGGGGGTGGCAGCCTGCAGTTCTTGCTGGGCTTGTTGCAGGCGCACCTGGGCCTGTTGCTGTGCCTGCGCCGCTTGTGCGGTTTGCTGCTGCCAGTGCTGCAGGGCTTGCAGCGCGGCATGGCGGGTTTGCAGTGTGGCCAGTGCATCCTGCAGTCGCTGTGCGTCGGCCTGCAATTGCGCGCGCTCGGCCTCGGGCAGCAGCTGCACAGCGCCCGCCTGGGCCTTGTCACGCTCCAGCGCCTGGCGGGCATCGCGGGCGCGCTCAAACACGGTTTGCGATATCTGGCTGTAGATGTCGGTGCCGGTCAGCTCCTCGAGCAGCTCGGCGCGCTCATTCGCCTTGGCCTCCAAAAAGGCCGCAAACCCGCCCTGGGCCAGCAGCATCGATTTGGTAAAGCGCTGAAAATCCAGCCCGGTGATCTCGGTCATCTGGCGCAGTTTGTCGCTGCTGTGGGTGCTCAGGATTTCGCCATCGGCCACGCGCGCCAGCTCTACCCTGGGCCCTTGCAGCGCGCCGCTGGCCTTGTCGCGGGCACGGCGCTGGCTCCAGAAGGCGCGGTAGACGGTGCCCTTGACCTCGAACTCCACCTCGGCCAGGCAGTCGGCCGTGTGGCGCGTCATCAGGTCGTTGCTGCCGGCGCTGATGCTCGCCAGCCGGGGTGTCTGGTGGTAGAGCGCCAGGCAGATCGCATCGAGCAAGGTCGATTTGCCGGCACCCGTCGGGCCGGTGATCGCAAACAGGCTGTTGTCGGCAAAGGGCGCTGCGGTGAAATCGATGCGCCACTCGCCTTTGAGCGAGTTCAGATTCTTGAGGCGCAGGCTGCGTATCTTCATAGCGGCTCCCCGCTGGGGTTGGCCAGCGACTGCAGCACGCTCTGGTAGCGCGTGGTCAGCGCCTGCTGCAGCTCGGCGTCCATGGTTTCCAGCGCCAGGCGGCGCTCGAACACCTGTGCAGGGGTCAGCGCATCCAGCGCCTCGACGGCCGGGCCGCTCCACTGTGCTGCTGCCCGACCGCGCAGCCTTTTGACCCGCAGCAGCTGCAGCGGCAAGCCGTCGGCGAGTGCCTGCACGCGCAGCGGCAGGTCGGCCAGGTAGTCATCTTCTTCGATCGTGATGTCCAGCCACACCTTTTTGTCGGCCCGGGCCAGCGCAGTGGCTTGCTCGAGCGCGGCGGGCAAGGCCGCCAGGCTGCTGCGCAATGCCATCATGGGCTGGAACACCGGCACAGGCAGGGCTGTCACCGACTGCAGCCCTGGTGCGCCCAGTTCCACCAGCAGCATCTGTTTGGTCTGGCGCGCCTCGTCAAAACCCAGCGCGATGGGCGAGCCGCTGTAGCGGATGTGCGCCAGCCCGCCCACTGTCTGCGGCTGGTGGATATGGCCCAGCGCGATGTAGTCCACCGGCGGAAAGGCCTGGGTCGGAAAGGCCTCCAGCGCGCCGACATAGATCTCGCGCACCGATTCGCTGCTGCTCGCGCCCACGGTGGTGAGGTGGCCGGTGGCAATGATGGGCAACTGCCGCCCCAGGCTGGCCTGCAGCGCCGCCTGCTGCTGCAGTGCCGCCGCATACACCTGCTGGTAGGTGGCCTGTATCACCTGCTGCAAGGCCAGCTGTTTGTCCTGCGCGCTTTGCTCGGCCTGGCTTTGCAGCACATCGCGGGGGCGGATGAAGGGCAGCGCGCAGACGATGCAGCCAGGGGTGCCATCGCGCAGCGGCAGGATGCGCACATGCTGCTCGGCAGCGCCGGTGGCGGCAATCACCTGGGTGCCCAGCGCTTGGAGCAGTCCCTGGCTCTCTTCCAGCACCGCGACCGAGTCATGGTTGCCGCCCAGCACCAGCAGCGCGACACCGGCCTGGTGCAGGCGCGCGACCAGGCGGTTGTAGAGCGCGCGGGCGTAGCTGGGTGGCGCGCCGGTGTCAAAGATATCGCCTGCCATCAGCACCGCATCGGCGGCTTGCGCCGCCACCTGTTCCAGCAGCCAGTCGATCAGCGCACTGTGCTCTGCCTGGCGGCTTTGGCCCATGAAATGCTGGCCCAGATGCCAGTCCGAGGTGTGAATGATGCGCATGGTCGGGGGAGGGGGTGGAGAGATCGCGGGAACCCTGCCGATGGTAGTCGCTGCGCGCCGCGCCGGTCAAAGAAAAAGACCTCGCCCCGGTCTGCACCCGGGCGAGGTCTGGCAGCCGATGAGGCGGTGCTTACTTCTGGACGCCCAGCGCCTTGCGCGCCGCAGCGCGGTTGTAGGCAAAGCCAAACACCACCAGCGCCAGCACCAGGGCCTGGGCCAGCATGGTCTCCACCGTGGGGAACATGCCCAGCAGCTCGATGCGGGGCGCGGCCAGCGGCGTGGCGCTGACCCAGCCAGCCTCTTGCAGCGAGGACACGCCCTTGCCCATCAGCACGACGGCCAGCACGGCCACCAGGATCGAGGTGGCCGAGAAGAAGCGGCCCACGGGCATGCGGGCACTGGTGCGCAGCAGCACCAAGGCTATCACCGCCAGGATCGCCACCGCAGCCAGGCCGCCGCCCAGCAAGGCGGCGTGGTGACCGTCCGAGGCCAGGGCCGAGAAGAACAGCACGGTCTCGAACACCTCACGGTAAACGGAGATAAAGGCCAGCGCAAACAGGCCCCACATGGAGCCCTGGCCCATGCTGGCCGAGAGCTTTTCGCTCAAATAGCTTTGCCAGCGGCCGGCGCTGCTCTTGCTGTGCATCCACAGGCCCACGCTCAGCAGCACCAGCGCCGCCACGACCGAGCCCAGGCCCTCGGTCACCTCGCGGCTGGCGCCGCTGATCTCCACCAGGTAGGTGGCGGCGGCCCAGGTCAGGCCGCCGGCGACCAGGGCCGAGCTCCAGCCGGCATGCACATAGCGCAGCGCATCCTGGCGGCCGGCCTTGCGCAGCAGCGCCACCATGCCGATGACGATCAGCAAGGCCTCCAGCCCTTCGCGCAGCAAGATGGTGAGCGCGCCGACAAAGGTGGCGGTGGCGTCCGACGCGCCTGCGTTCAGCTCGGCCTCGACCTGGTCAAACATGGTCTGCAACTGCCCGGCAGCGGCCTCGGCCTGCTGCAGCGTGCCGCTGGCCACCGTGGCACGGTACTGCACCATGGCCGATTCGACCTGGGTCATCAAGGCCTTGTTGCGCGCGGCAATGGTGGGCTCCAGCGGCTCAAAGCCGTCCAGGTAGGCGGACAGGGCCAGCTTCATCGCCTGGTTGCGGTCACCGGCCTTGAGGGCCACCAGGCTTTGCGCGAGGCGCTGGCGTGACAGCGCCACGCCGCTGGCCTTGCCTTCGCTGACGACCTCGGGGTTGGCGCGCAGATAGGCCAGTACCGCGCGGGCCTGTTCGATCGGCATGGCCGGAGTCAGGCTTTGCGCGGTGGTGGTGCTGAGGGCGGCCAGATCGGCAAAGCGGGCGCGCAGGCCTGCATCGCTCTGCCACAGCGCCTTGCCGGTGGCGCGCAGTTCGTCGTTGTACGACAGGCCGCCGACAAAGTAGGCCAGTGCCCAGCGGTCGTCGTCGGGCAGTGCGCCAAAGGCCACCATCGACGTGCCTTCCACGCCTTGCGAGGTCACCTGGTACAAGGCCATCAGGCTGCGGGCATTGGCGCGCTGGGCATCGCTGAACGCAATCGGCTGCGGATCCAGACCTTGCGCCGCAGGGCCATCGCCGCCGCCGCTGGCGCCATGGCAGCTTGCACAGATTTGCTGAAAGAGCTGAGAGCCTTTTTTTATATCGGGAGCCTTCGCCGGGGAGACGGGCATCGGGTAGGCCGCCACCAGCAACTGGGCCGCCTGGTGGGCCAGCTGGGCCACCTCATCGGCAGATGCCTTGGCCTGCACAGCCGCACGCAGTTGGCCGACCAGGGCCGTCACCCGGGCCTTGTCGGCATGCGCAGGCAGGGCCCCCGCCTGCTGCAGCGCATTGGCGCTGAAGTCCAGCATCTCGGCATATTCGCCCTCGCTGGCGATCTGGCCGTTTTCGACCGCGCCACCGTAGTCCACGGCGACATAGTCCAGCAACTGCCAGAGCTGGCGGGCGTCGGTGGCTTCGGGAGCCGTGGTGGTCGCTGCAGGCGCCGCAGCGGGCGTTTGGGCAAGGGCAGGGCCGCTGAGCAAACCGGCCAGCAGCGCCAGTGTCCAGCTGAATGAAGAACGCATGGAATGTTATGAATAAGAATTATTCGCGGTATTTTATGCTTGTTTACATTCTGTACTGCCGCAGTCGCCCAGCGGGGCGGAAGCGCCAGAACGGCTCTGCAGACCGGCTCGGCGCGTGTGGTGGGGCGCTGCTGGAAACGCAATTGGTAACCATTTCTACGCCTTGGATCGATACACTGCGGCCACGCGCTTGTGCTCATGGGGAGGGCAACGCGTCGCACGCCGCATGCCCGTGCCGTGCCGCAATGAGGAGATACAACATGGAAAAACTAACAGGAATGGCCGTCGTGGCCGTGGTCGTGTGTGCCGGACTGATCGGCTGCAGCAAGAAGGAAGACACGCCCAGCAGCCCGCCAGCAGCCGCTCCGGCAGCGGCGCCTGCTGCAGCCCCGGCTCCGGCACCCGCTGCGGCGGCACCCAAGGTACAGCCGGGCAAGTGGCAGGCCATCACTGAGATGAGTGGCCCCATGGGCCAGCAGGCGCTGGCCGGCATGGAGCAGGCCTTCAAGACCATGACACCAGAGCAGAAGAAGGCCGCCAACCTGGACAATGCCAAGGTCGAAGGCGGCAAGCTGGTGCAAGAGATGTGCATCACCCCCGAGATGGCGGGCAAGACCTTGCAATCGCTTGCCGATGCGCAGTTGAAGAACATGCCCGGCTGCAGCCCCGCCGACGTCAAGAGCGATGGCAACAAGGAATCGATGCGCTTTAGCTGCGGCGACGGCAAGATGAGCATGGACCTTGAGGCCGTCTACGTCTCGCCCACCGAGAACACCGTCACCAGCAAGATGGACATGGGCGGTCAGGGGATGACCACCACGGTGACCAGCAAGCGCGTGGGCGACTGCTGATAGAGAGGCTCGTGCGCCGCTGCTTGGGCGGTGGCGCGGGGGGCTTTTGAATGTAAGAACGCAGCCTGGGGCTGCGTTTTTTATGGGCGCCCATGAACAGGGGCAATCCATCCAGGCACGGTTACTGCTCCACCCGTATCACCTGCGCCAAATCGACACCCAGCGACTGCGCTTTCTCAAGCAGGGCTTGCCGTTGGGCCTCCGCAATGGTCTTGCTGCGCGAGAGGATCCAGACGTAATCGACGCTGCTGCCGATGACCAAGGCGGTCTGGTACTGGTCATCGAGGCTGACCACGTTGTAGCCGCCGTAGAAAGGGCCGAAGAACGAGACCTTCAACGCAGCCTCATCGGCCTGGCGCAGGAAGCGTGCCTTGCCTTGGGCCTCCCTCCACTGCTGCTTGACAGGGTCATAGCCGCGGTTCAGCACGGTCACGCTGCCATCGGCATTGAGGCTGTAGGTGGCAGTCACCTGGGTCAGGCCCTTTTCAAAGCGGTGGTCAATGCGTGCCAGCTCATACCAGGTGCCCATGTATTTGCTGGCGTCAAAGTTGCTGACCGGCTGAACACCTGGGGGAACGGAAACGGCGCAACCGGGCAGCGCGACGGCAGTGCCGGTGATGACCAGCGCCATGGCCGTGGCGCGGATGAGAGCGCTTGTGCAGAAAGGCATCGTAGATTTCCTTTTGTGTCTAGGGCAGGGCCAAACGGGAGAAGTGGATGAACAGGTCTGCTGCAAGACTGGCCCACTGCGGGGCTACCGGCAATGGGCGCGCATGCCGTGCTGCTGTCGTCCCAGCCCCCGCATCAGGCCTTGGTGATGCGGCGCACGCTGGCAAAGTACCAGCGGTCGGGCAGGCAGCGCAGCAGCCGCATCCAGCGGGTAAAGCGGCGGGGGAAGTTCATCTCAAACTGTCCGCGCGCCCAGCCTTGCAGAATGTGCTGCGCCGCTTCGGCGGAGCTGATCAGTGCCGGCATCCGGAAGCTGTTCTGGGCGGTCAGCGGGGTCTCGACAAAGCCGGGGTTGATGATGGACACGCCCAGCCCTTGGGGGTGCAGGTCGAGGTAGAGGTTTTCTGCCAGGTTGTTGAGCGCCGCCTTGGTGGGGCCATAGGCCAGCGACATCGGCAGCCCCCGGTAGCCTGCGACACTGCCAACCAGCGCGATATGGCCTTGCCCCGCCTGCAACAGCATCGGAAGCACGGCGTCCAGCACATGGAGCACGCCGACATAGTTGACCGCCAGATGTTTCTGCATCTCTTCGAGGTCGAATGCGGTGGCGCGCAGTGGCCGGTAATAGCCTGCACAGTACAGCACCAGGTCGGGCGCAGCACCTAAGGCGGTATGCACGGCTTGCGCGGCTGCGGCCACTGTGCCTGGCTGGCTCACATCCAGCGCCAGTGCCAGGCAGCCAGGGCGGCTGTTGGCAAAGTCCTGCAGCGCTGCGCCATCCCGGGCCGATACGACGACGCGCGCGCCCCGTGCATGCAGCGCCTCCGCCGTGGCCCGGCCAATGCCGGTGGAGGCACCAATCACCCAAGCGGATCGGCCTTGCCAGTCGGGCATCGGCAGATTGAGCCTGGCTTGCAGCAGCGGCATTATCCCGGCTCCTTGGTGAATGCAATGGTCAGATCGCCCAGGTGGATACCGAACTTGCTCATCGCGGTGCGGTTGAGCATCGTGCGCCCGTCCATCAGGTACATCCAGTCGTCCATCCGTACGTTCCAGACCCTTCCGTTCACCGGCAAGGCCAGCACGTAGTTCCAGTGCAGCGCGTTGCCGGCAGCCTGGCCCGTGGCCGGGCCGACCACATCCCCTGCCTGGCCGCTATAGCGCCCTTCACCCAGGTACTGGATGTGCCAGGTGCGCTCCTGCGTCGTGCCATCGCTGTAGACAAAGTGCTCTTCCAGCACGCCGTCATTGCCCGTCCACCTGCCGGTCATGTGCACGGTAAAGCGCTTGACCACCTTGCCCTGGCGGTCGGTGAACATGCCATGCGCCGTGAGCGGGCCGTTGAAGTACTGGCGCAGGTCCAGCGCCGGGCGCTCCTGGGCGTAGTCTTCGACCGGGGGGCTGGCGCAGGCGCTCAGCACAGCGATCGTGCCGACCAAGGCCAGGCCGATTCCGGCGCGCCGCAGGGTCAGGAACCGGTGGGTGCAGGGTGGGGATGTCATCATTACCTCCAGGAGGGTTGCAGGCGTTCAGCGCGCCAGAGTGAGGCCAGGGCCAACAACTTGAGCAGGCAGGGCAGACCGCCATAGGCCCAGGCCAGCGCCTGTAGACCGGCGGGGGCGGTGCTGCCGCTGTGGTAGCCCGCAATGGCGAGCAGCGGCAGGCACAACCCGGCGGCGAGAGCCAGGTTGAGCTTGGTGGCGCAGGCCCACCAGCCCAGGTAACGCCCGTCGCCGGATCCCCCATGGCCAGATTCGTGGATCACACCGGTCAGCAGCGCACCAGGCACCGCCAGGTCTGCGCCCAGCGCCAGGCCGCTGGCGATGCAGATGGCGGCAAAGGCCCAGGCATCCCCCGCGCCCAGCAGGGACGCCGAGAAAAATGCAATGACGCTGGCCAGCATGCCGGCGCGCCAGCTGGGCGCCAGGCCCCAGCGGGCAACGGCTTTCACCCACAGCGGCAGCCCAAGGGCTGCAGCGGCGAAGTAGCACAGCAAGAACAGCGGCAGCAGCTCGGGCGCCTGGAGCCGGTCCACGACAAAGAAAGGCAAGAGCGTGGCCGGTATGGCCGCCGCAATGCCGTTGAGCATGAAGACCGACAGCAGCCGGCGAAAGGCGGCATCGCGCCACGGCGAGGCCTGGGGCAGGCTACCGCGCGGTGCGGCCCGTGCAACCGCATCTGCAGCGCCCGCGCGCGGATCGCGCAGCCGGTACAAGCCCAGCAAACCCAGGCCCAGCGCGGCCAGCAGCACCGCACTGGTCGCATCCATGCCCAGCAGGCTGGGCAAGACGCTGGCCGTGAGTACGCCCACCAACGTGGCGCCCTCGCGCCAGGCAGTCACCTGGGTGCGCCAGGCTGCCTGGCCGCCCCAGCGGGTGCCCCAGGTCTGGTGCAGGATGGCAACCGCGCTGTAAGCCAAGGTGCTCAGCAGCAGGCAGGCTGCGAGCCAGCCCAGCATCTGGACCGGGTGGCTGGCGGGCGGGTGCCATAGCGCAAAAAACCCCAGGGCCATGGCCAGACTGCCCAGTGCCGCCGCCAGCCAGGCGGCACCTCGCCCGCGCTGCAGCAGGCGGTCTGCCAGGCGGCCCAGCGCCGGGTCCAGCAGTGCATCAAAGGCCCGGGTGGCGAGCAGCACGGCCCCCAAGCCGGCCAGTGGCGCACCGGCCTCGGCCGCGTAGTAGTGGGGCAGGGTCACATACAACGGCAGCGATACAAAGGCCAGCGGTGCAGCCAGCGCGCCATAGGCCAGCCCCGTGCGCCAGGAAAGCGCTTGCTGAACCGGGATGGCATGCATCGCGGACCGTCCTCAGCTTTGGCCCAGCAGCGCAGCGCGCAGTGCCGGTGCGCTGGTTTGCTCCGACAGCCAGATGCCAAAGAACAGGCGCGCGTACAGCGCATCGTCAATGGCGGCGGTCTCGCGCCCGTTGTGCAGGAAGACGACCTTGCCTGTGCCGTCGTTCAGGCCCAGCAGGCGGTCCTGCGCCGCCACATTGGGAAAGGCCTGCTTCATCATGCGCAGCCACTGGCGGGCCTGGTCCTCCGAGAAGGGCGCCACCCGGCGCATCTCGGCAATGGAGCGCTCCGCAATGGCCTCACCCTCAAGCTTGCGGTCGTAGACCAGCTCCAGCGCAAAAGGCTGGCGTGTGTAGTCCTGCGGGTTGAAGCCGGCAGGCGCCCACAGCCGCGCCTCGTAGACCCGCAGTCCAAAAAACCGCAGCACACCGGTGCCGACCAGGCGCGCGCCGGGCAAGGCGGTGCCCAGCTCGGCAGGGATGGCAGGTGTGGCAGCGAGGAGGTCGTGGGTCATGGCAGTGGTGGAAAGAGCAACAAGGCTGGCGCCCCAGCACAGGGTTTGGCGTCGGCGCAGGTCAAGCATGGTCGGGCCTGCGCAACGTGAACTGGACCACATCGGTATTGCCCATGTCGAACGATGCCTCGCAGTAAGCGAGGTAGAAGCGCCAGATACGGATGAAACGCTCGTCAAAGCCCTGGTCCCGGACGGCATCGAGCTGGCGCTCGAAAGCGTCGCGCCAGCGCCTCAGCGTCTCGGCATAGTCGCTGCCAAAATGCAGCTTGTGTTCCACGACCAGTCCGGCCCGCAGCGCCTCCTGCTCAAAGGCTTCGGTGCTGGGCAGCAGCCCCCCGGGAAAGATGTACTGCTGGATGAAGTCGGTCGAGTGCAGGTAACGTGCAAACAGGTCGTTGCGCAAAGTGATCGACTGCACGCAGGCCCGGCCGCCGGGCTTGAGGCACTGGCGCAGCGTCTGGAAGTAGCTGCCCCAGTATTCATGCCCCACGGCTTCAAACATCTCGATGGACACGATGGCATCAAAGGGTTGCGCCTGGTGCTCGGCCGCCAGGTCGCGGTAATCCTGGTAGCGCAGATCGACCTGATGCGCCAGTCCCGCATCGGCGATGCGCTGCCGTCCCCACAGCAGCTGTTCGCGCGACAGCGTCACACCGGTGACCTGCGCACCAAATCCCTCGGCTGCCATCTGCGCCAAGCCGCCCCATCCACACCCGATCTCCAGCAGGCGCTGGCCCGGCTGCAGTCCGGTTTGCCGCAGCGCCTGCCGCATCTTGGCATCCTGGGCCTGGCCCAGGTCGGCCTGGGCCCGTGCCGGGGCGTCGCGCCCGACAAACCAGGCTGCGCTGTAGCTCATGCCCGGATCGAGAAACAGGCGGTAGAAGTCATTGCCCAGGTCATAGTGGGCATGGATGTTTCTGGCACTGCCCGCTCGCGTATTGCGGCGCAGCAGGTGGCGCAGCCGAAAGCCCAGCCGCCCCCACCAGCTGCCGTACACCAGCTGCTCCAGGTGATCACGGTTGGCGATGCACAGGCGCAGCAGCGCGCTGAGGTCCGGACTGTCCCATTGGCCGTCGATATAGCCTTCGGCCAATCCTATGTCGCCCGAGCGCTGAACGCGGTCCAGCGCATCCCAGTCGTGGATGACGCAGCGTGCATCGGCCTGGGCTGTGGCCTGCTGGCGGAAGTGCCGCACCCGCCCATCGGGCAGTTGCAGGTCCAGCTGGCCGCGGGGCAGATGTTCCAGCAGCTGCAGCACCTGGCGCGCGCTGCGGGGGGTGGAGCGTCCGGCTGGGGCGGACGGGCTCGGCAGGGGTGCAGTGGTGGAGTTCATCGTGTGACGAGGCTCTTGGGCTCGGAGGGTTTGCGGTGGAAAGGCAGGCGTTTGCACCAAAGGCGCAGCGCCTGCCAGTGGATGCGGAACACGACGCCCCAGGTCATCAAGGGCATGCCCCAGAATGCGCGCCGCACGGTGGCGCGGGTCAACGGCTGCAGCGTGCCTGCGACGCCGGTGCGCAGCAGCGGCCCCGCCTCGTCATGCAGATCGACCTGCACCAGGTTGCGGCTGTCGCTGCGCACAAAGCGGAAGCGGTACTCGCCCTGCACCTTGCAAAACGGCGACACATGGAAGCACTTGGCCGCGACCTGTTCTGTTCCCCAGGCCAGATCGGGCCCGGCCAGCAGGTAGGCATGGCGTTCGCCAAAGGTGTTGTTGACCTCGGCCAGCACTGCGGCCAGCGAGCCATCGGCGCGGTGCGCATACCAGAAGCTGACGGGTTTGAACGCATAGCCCAGCACACGCGGGAAGGTGTGCAGCCAGACCTCGCCGACCGCGTCCCCGATGCCTTCCTGCTGCAGCAGCTGGTCAAACCAGGCCAGGCAGTCCGCACTGCCGTCGCCATGGTCGCAGTCACGAAAGCTGATCGCCGCGCGCCGGTTGCGGCGCAGCACCGCATCGGGCTGGTCGCGCAAGCTGCGCAAAGGCAGCAGCAGGAAGTACCCGGGGTAGCGGAAGGCATGCACCACCGGGCGCAAGCGCTGGTGCCAGATGTGGCCAAAGCCGATCAGCGAGCGGTTGCTCATGCAGCCTCCTCCAGCATAGGTGCTTGCACGGCTGGCGCTGCGCCGGCCAGCGACTGGCACAGGCTCTCAGCGGCCGCCAGGCCGGACCGCAGTCCGTCCTCGTGGAAGCCATAGCCGCACCAGGCACCGCAATACCAGGTGCTCAGCTGGCCCTGCAGTTGGGGCAGCTGGCGCTGGGCCAGGATGGCCGCCTGGTCAAACACCGGGTGGCTGTAGTGGATGCGGGCATGTACCTGGTCTGCGGCAATCGGGCGTGCCGGGTTGAGCGACACCAGCACCGGCTGCTGCCAAGGCAGGGGCTGGAGCTGGTTGATCAGGTAGTGCAGGCAGACGCCCGCCTGCTCCGCGCTGGAGGCGGCTGCGCGCTCGTAGTTCCATGCGGCCCAGGCCGCCCGGCGCTGGGGCAGCACGCTGCTGTCGGTATGCAGGACCGCCTCGTTGGGCTGGTAGCGGATGCTGCCGAGCACCGCGCGTTCAGCGGCCGTCGCGCCGTCGCCCAGCAGCTGCAAGGCCTGGTCGCTGTGGCAGGCCAGAACCACGGCATCAAACCATTCGGCGCCCTGGGCCATCTGTACCATGACGCCCTGTGGGTGGCGCTGCAGGCCGAGCACCGGCGTGTTCAGCCGCGCCTCGTGGCGGCCATCCTGCGTGAATCGGGCCAGCAGGCGGCGCACATACTGGCGCGAGCCTGCGCGCACGCTGTACCACTGCGGCCGGTCCCGCACCTGGATCAGGCCGTGGTTGTGGCAGAAGCGGATCATCGTGGCGACGGGGAAGCGCAGCATCTGGTCCGTCGGGCAGGACCAGATGCAGCCCAGCATCGGCAGCAGGTAGTCGCTGCGGAACGCCTCAGAGAAGCGGTGCTGGTCCAGGAATGCAGCGATCGGTGCGGTCATCTCTGCCTCGGCCTGGCGCTCGGCGATCCCGGTGGTCAGGCGGTTGAAGCGGGCGATGTCCTGCAGCATGCCCCAGAAACGCGGGCGCAGCAGGTTGCGTTTTTGGGCAAACACGCTGGCCAGGGACCGGCCGCTCCACTCCAGCGCGGATGCCCCGTTGGCACCGGGCACCTGGACGGAGAACGACATCTCCGAGGCGACCGTATCGACATCCAGGTCTTGGAAGAGCTGGGTCAGCAAGGGGTAGGTGCGGTGGTTGAACACCAGAAAGCCGGTGTCCACGCCGTGCGTGATGCCGTTCAGGCGCAGGTCCACCGTGTTGGCATGGCCGCCGAAATGGCTGCCGCCCTCCAGCAGGCAGACCCGGTGCGATGTCTGCGAGCGGGCCAGGTGGGCGGCAGCGGCCAGCCCAGAGATGCCCGATCCGATGACAGCGATGCGTTGCATGAAAGGCCCCTTGTAGATACGACAGCCAAACGTTTGAACCTCAAAGATCAATTGTTGAACTGATGAGTTCACACTATAAACCACAAATATCAAATTTGCACCATTTAGTTTTCTTCCTGACCTTCGACGTCATAAAATGGCGGCATGAATGCTCGGTCTGCCATCAAGGAACAAATACAGCGTGTGCGTGAAGAGGCCATCGTGACGGCGGTCAACCGGCTGCTCGCGACCAAGGGCTACGACGCGATGACCGTCGACGAGGTGGCGGCGGAAGCGGGCATGGCCAAGGCCAGTCTCTACAAGCTGTTCACGTCGAAGGAGGAATTGGCCGGCGCTGCGATGGTCGGGGTGCTGGACCGCGCGTTGGCCTTTGTCGATGGCTTGCGCAGTGCGGCCGAAGAGGCGGCGGAGTCCGGCCAGCCCATTGGGGCACTGGAGCAGTTGAAGGCGGTGGTGCGCTGGGCCATGCGCACCCAGCTGGAAGGGCAAATGCCCTCGCTGCCGGCGCAAAACTCCAACCTCAGCGCGTCGCTGCAATCCAACGATGCCTACATGGACCGCCTCATTGCGCTGAGCAACCGGCTCAGCATCTGGATCACCGAGGCCCAGACCGGCGGCCAACTGCCAGCGGCCTTGCCTGCCGAGCTGGTGCTCTATACCTTGTTTGCGCGTGCCTGCGATCCGGTGCTGGGCCTGCTCAACGACTCGGGCCAGTACACCCATGACCAGATCATTGACTGGGTGACCGGGACCACCTTTGACGGCCTGACGGGCGCAGCCGCTGCACCTGGCCTGCGCTGAGGCGGGCGCGTCTGCGGCGCTGCCGTCCGCACCGCACTCGGCACGGCACGCCGCGCACCGGTCACGCGCCGCCCGGCGGACCGCCCGCGTTGGCCGCTGGCGCCGAGCCACTGCGTCGCAGCCAGCGCATCAGCACGCCCAGTGCCGGCAATTTCTCATACACCTCTTCGGCGGTATCCCAGTAATCGCGGTGGTGTGAGACGCGCCCCTGGGCATCCAGGCTCAGCCACGACACACCCCTTATGCACTGCGCCACTTGGGGGCGCCAGCGCTGGAAGCGAAAGTGGAATTCCCATTCCAGCGCTGCGCTGCGGTCCCGCGCCAGTGTGCGTGTGATGACAAAGCGCGGCTCCTGCAAGGCCGCAAACATATGCACAAAGATGGCGGTGATGGCGGGCACGCCGCGCACCGCGTTGAATGGATCCTTGAAGAAGGCATCCGCCGCATAGTAGTCGCCCAGCCTGTCGAGATCGGAAGGCGCGAGCTGCTGATAGAACTGCGCCAGCCGCTGTACGGCTGCCTCGGGGTCGGGCATCGAAGAGAGATCGGTCATCGGGCAGGCTTTCTGTGGGGCTGGCGCGCTAAGGCAAGACTGCAAGCTTAAGACATGCCGCAGCATCTGGGGCGGGCGCTGGCGCGGATCGGATGTCAGTGGCCGCCGGATGCGCAGGGCGGGCCGGATGCGGGTGGCGCCTTGGTGGGGGGAGCTGTGGACCGTGTGGCTGCATCTGCTGCCGCCTTTTGGCAGGTCTAGATTCACAAGAAATAGACGACTGGTCTATTTTTAACTACAATGCAGCACATGACCCTGACCAAGAAGGCGGAAGCGACCCGCCAGCACATCCTCGATACCGGGCACCAGCTCGTGCTGCGCAAAGGCTTTGCTGCCCTGGGCTTGCTGGAAATCCTGAAGACCTGCAACGTCCCCAAGGGTTCGTTCTACCACTACTTCCCGTCGAAAGAGGCTTTTGGCTGCGCGCTGCTCCAGCAGTATGTCGATGGCTATGGCCGCAAGGTCGACGGGCTGCAGGCCGCAGAAGGCACGGGCTATCAACGCCTGATGCGCTACTGGGATGCCTGGATCGAAGCACCCGGCGATGCTGGCTGCGGCTGGGCCGAGGAATGCCTGGTCGTCAAGCTGGCAGCCGAGGTGGCCGATCTGTCCGAAGACATGCGGCGGGTGCTGGACACCGGGGTGCAGCGCCTGCTGGCCCGGATTGCCGCATGGATTGACGAGGCAAGGGCCGATGGCTCCTTGCCCGCTGGTGCGCCGTCGCTGGGCCTGGCGCACGTGCTGTACCAGATGTGGCTGGGCGCAGCCTTGCTCGCCAAGCTGAGCCAGGACCGATCGTCACTGCAACAGGCGCGGCTTGCGACCGTGCACCTGCTGCGCTGCGAGGCGGCGGCCTCTGCATCCTCCTCCACCCCTGCGCATTAACCTCCAAGGAGTTCCCCATGAAAGTTCTGTTTGTACTGACCTCGCACGACCGTCTTGGCGGCACGGGCCGCAAGACGGGCTTCTGGCTCGAAGAATTTGCCGCGCCCTATTACGTCTTCCAGGACGCAGGTGCCCAGATCACGCTGGCATCTCCGCTGGGCGGACAGCCGCCTCTGGACCCCAAGAGTGACGAGCCCGATGCCCAGACGCCTGCCACCGAGCGCTTCCGCAAGGATCCGCAGGCCCAGGCGGCGCTGGCCAAGACCGTGCCACTGGCACAGATCCAGCCCGATGACTTCGACGCCGTCTTCTACCCTGGCGGCCATGGCCCGCTGTGGGATCTGGCCCAGGATGCGCACTCCATCGCGCTGCTGGAATCCTTTGCGCAGGCAGGCAAGCCACTGGGTCTGGTCTGCCATGCCCCGGGTGCACTCATCAAGGTCAAGACCGCCGGTGGACAACCGCTGGTGGCGGGCCGGCGCGTGACCGGCTTTAGCAACAGCGAAGAAGAGGCGGTCGGCTTGACGGCTGTGGTGCCCTTTCTTCTGGAAGATGCGTTCAAAGGCTTGGGCGGCGATTACCGCAAAGGCGCTGATTGGCAGGTGCATGTGGAGGTGGACGGTCCCTTGGTCACCGGCCAGAACCCTGCGAGCAGTGAAGCGGTGGCCGAGGCCTTGCTCACCCAACTGGCTTGAAAGGACACACCATGCGCAGTGCGATGCATACCACCTTTGGCGAGCCTTCCGACGTGCTGAGCCTGGGCAGCCTGCCCAAGCCCGAGCCGGCTGCTGGCGAAGTCCGCATCCAGACCTTGCTGGCGCCTATCCATAACCATGACCTGTGGACCATCCGGGGCCGCTATGGCTACAAGCCCGAGTTGCCGGCGATTGGCGGCAGTGAGGCGGTCGGCATGGTCGAGGCGCTGGGGCCGGACGTCGAGGGCGTCACCGTGGGACAGCGCGTGGCCGTCGCCGGGGTTCACGGCACCTGGGCGGAGTACTTTCTGGCCCCCGCACGCCAGCTGGTGCCGGTGCCTGACGCCATCCCCGACGACGTGGCGGCACAGCTCATCGCGATGCCGCTCAGCGCGCTGATGCTGCTGGAGTTCCTGCAGGTCGCGCCGGGCCAGTGGATTGCCCAGAACACGGCCAACGGCGCGGTCGGCAAGACACTGGCGATGCTGGCGAGCGCACGCGGTGTGCATGTGCTCAACCTGGTGCGCCGCGACGCGGGTGTGCAGGAGCTGAGCGGTCTGGGGATCGCCCATGTGCTGTCGACCGCACAGGACGGCTGGCAGCAAAGCGCCAGCGCTCTGCTGGGTCCGGGCGGCGCCCATGCGGCCGTTGATTCGATCGGCGGAGCGGCCAGCGCCGCGCTGCTGGCATTGTTGGGCGAGGGCGGCACCCTGGTGTCATTCGGCACCATGGCGGGCGAGCCGATGCAGATCGACTCGGGCGCGATGATATTCAAACAGGCCACCGTCAAAGGCTTTTGGGGCAGCAAGGTGAGCGAGGCCATGTCCGCGCAGGACAAGCGGCGCCTGCTGGGCGAGCTGATGCAGCGCATCCTGGGCGGGGAGCTCAAGCTGCCGACCGAAGCCATCTATGACCTGGCCGATGCGGCCCAGGCCGCAGCGGCCAGCCTGCAGCCCGGCCGCAAAGGCAAGGTGCTGCTCAAACCCTGAGCGCCTTGCCACCGCGCCTGCCCTTCAGCGCAGCAGTAACGGGCAGCGCTGTCCGCGCAGGCGGGTGCTGGCAGGCCGCTCAGCCCCGCAATCCCCGTTTGGGCGTTGCGGGGCTTTTCCAATAGCCAAACTCGTCCTCATGCACCTCGTAGTCGAGCTCCTGCAGGCGCTCGTGCATACGGGCCTGGGCATCGGCCACGCCCTGGTTGTAGAGGCTGGGCCCGATTTCCTGCAGGAAGAAGCCGAGCAGGGCCGAGGCCGTCATGTTGCCGATGCGCTCGCCCTGGGTCTGCTCGAAGTAGCGTTCGATGGATTGGACGGCACGGTCGTGCACGTCCTTTTTCAGCTCGATGGTCATGGTGTTGCCTACAAAGGTCCATCGACCGGCTCGGCCAGGAAGCCGCCACTCTGGTGGGCCCACAGCTTGGCATAGATGCCGCCTTGGGCCAGCAGTTGCTGGTGGCTGCCCTGCTCGATGATCTGGCCCTTGTCCATGACGATCAAGCGGTCCATCGCGGCGATGGTGGACAGGCGGTGCGCGATCGCGATGACGGTCTTGCCATGCATGAGGCTGTCCAGGCTTTCCTGGATGGCGGCTTCGACCTCGCTGTCCAATGCGCTGGTAGCCTCGTCCAGCAGCAGGATGGGCGCGTCCTTCAGCATCACGCGGGCAATGGCCACGCGCTGGCGCTGGCCGCCCGAGAGCTTGACGCCGCGCTCACCCACCTGGGCGTCGTAGCCGGTGCGGCCAAAGCGGTCGCTCAGGGTGCTGATGAAGTCCGAGGCCTCGGCCCGCTCGGTGGCGCGGCGCATGTCTTCTTCGCTGGCATCGGGGCGGCCATACAGGATGTTGTCGCGCATCGAGCGGTGCAGCAGCGAGGTGTCCTGCGTCACCATGCCGATATTGCTGCGCAGACTGTCCTGCGTGACCTTGGCGATGTCCTGCCCATCGATGCGGATCTGGCCACCGGCCAGATCGTGGAAGCGCAGCAGCAGGTTGACCAGGGTCGACTTGCCGGCGCCCGAGCGGCCAATGAGGCCGATGCGCTCGCCGGGGTTGATGGTCAGGTTCAGCTGGTCGATGACCGGGCGTCCGGCATCCTTGTAGGCAAAGCTGACGTTGTCGAACTCGATGCGGCCTTGCTGCACCACCAGCGGCTTGGCGTCGCTGGCATCGACAATGCTGCGCGGCTTGGTCAGGGTGTTGATGCCGTCCTGGATGGTGCCGACGTTTTCAAACAGCCCCGTCATCTGCCACATTACCCAATGCGAATAGCCCATCAGGCGCAGTGCCATCGCGATCACGGCGGCCACCACGCCGGCGCTGGCCTGGCCATTGAGCCACAGGTACAGCGCGGTACCCGAGGCACCCAGCAGCAGCAGGGTGATCATCAGGTGGTTGGTGATCTCGAACAGGCTCACCAGGCGCATCTGCGCATGGCCGGTCTGCTTGAAGGCTTCCATCGCGCTGCGGGCGTACTCGGCCTCGCGCTTGGTATGGGCGAACAGCTTGACGGTGGCGATATTCGTATAGGCGTCGGTCACGCGGCCGGTCATCATCGAGCGCGCATCGGCCTGGGCCTTGCCGATCTTGCCCAGGCGCGGCACAAAGAAGAAGCAGGCGCCGATATAGGCCAGCAGCCACAGCAGGAACGGAATCATCAGCCGCCATTCAAAGCTGGCTGCGAGGACCAGGATACCGATCATGTAGACGCTCACGCCGACCAGCACATCGACAATCATGAACACCACTTCGCGTACGGACAGCGCCGTCTGCATGATCTTGGTCGTAATGCGGCCGGCAAACTCGTCGGCGTAGAAGGACATGCTCTGGCCCAGCATCAGCCGGTGGAAGACCCAGCGCAGCCGCATCGGAAAGTTGATGGCCAGCACCTGGTGCATCACCTGCGTGTGCAGCGCCAGCAGCAGCACACTGCCCAGCAGCACGCCGACGATGCCCAGCACGGTGCCGCCCTGCTCAGCCCAGAAGTTGTTGGGCGACATCGTTGCCAGCCAGTCGACCACATGGCCCATCACCGCAAACAGCATCGCTTCATAGACGGCCAGCAGCGCCGATGTGGCCGTGAGCAGGCCGATCCAGCCACGCATGCCCTGGGTACAGGCCCACATGAAAGCAAAAAACCCCTTGGGCGGAACCTGGGGCTCGGCGCTGGGATAGGGCGGCACCCGCCGCTCGAAAAACGAAAACATGCACTCTTCTCCTGCAATGGGCCTGCGGCCGTGCCTGTGCCGTGCGCAACAGGCAGGCACACCGCGCAGACCTGCGGCCTGGCTGCTGCGGCTTGCGCAACGCCAGAACCTGTTGATATTGACAGTGGTAACAACCCCGATCCGGCAAGTCTAGCGGCGCTGGCAACCCCCTTGGCCGGCGGCCAACATAGCCCTAGATATGTCTGTGTCTTTGTGTCGGCGAATCGTCGCCTGGGCGTCAATCTTGGAGCCTATGGGCTTGCAAAAAACCATAGGTGTGTTCACCAATGCGCGGCCCGCACACAGTTTCTAAGATAGCGGCTTTTGACACGAGGTGCTACTGATGCCATCCCAATCGATGACCCATTCATCCCAGAACGCCCGCTGGAGGCTTCCCGCACTGAGTGCCGTGACCCTGGCGATCAGCTTGAGCCTGGGCGCCTGCGCCAGCAGCCCGCAATCCACCAAGATGGTGGAGTCCGCTCCTGCGACTCCCGTTGCGGCTGCCGCTGCTCCCGCAGCTGCGAGCCAGCCCGCACAGCAAGGCCAGCGCAATGTCGTCGTGCTGGCCACCGGTGGCACGATTGCTGGCGCCGGTGCATCGGCGATGAACAGCGCCACCTACAGTGCCGCCAAGGTACCGGTCGACAAGCTGCTGGCAGGCCTGCCGGAGCTGTCCAAGGTGGCCCAGGTGCGCGGTGAGCAGGTCTTCCAGATTGCATCCGAGAGCTTTACCAATGACAACCTGCTGGTGCTGGCCAAGCGCGTCTCCGCGCTGGTCAAGCAGCCGGATGTCGACGGTGTGGTCATCACCCACGGTACCGACACCCTGGCCGAGACGGCCTACTTTCTGAGCCTGACGGTGCACACCAACAAGCCCATCGTCGTGGTCGGTTCGATGCGCCCAGGCACGGCGCTGTCGGCCGATGGCGCTTTGAACCTGGTCAACGCCGTCAGCGTCGCCGCCTCCAAGGATGCCGAAGGCAAGGGCGTGGTCGTGACGATGAATGACGAGATCCAGACCGCGCGGGATGTGAACAAGGATGTGAACATCAAGACCAGCGCGTTCCAAAGCCAGTGGGGTCCGCTGGGCATGGTGGTCGAGGGCAAGAACTACTGGTTCCGTGCCCCGGTCAAGCGCCACACGATGCAGTCCGAGTTCAACATCGACTCCATCACCAGCCTGCCGGCGGTGGAAGTGGTCTACAGCTACGGCAATGTGCCGCGCACCGCGATCGATGCCTTCGTCGGCACCGGCGCCAAGGCGATCGTGCATGCCGGCACCGGCAATGGCTCGGTGGCAGACCGCATCGTGCCTGCACTGCAGGAAGCGCGCAGCAAGGGCGTGCAGGTGATCCGCTCGGCACGTGTGCCTTATGGCTTTGTGCTGCGCAATGCAGAGCAGCCGGATGACAAGTACGACTGGGTAGTTGCGCATGACCTGCGTCCGGAAAAAGCCCGTCTGCTGGCCGCATTGGCACTGACCAAGACCAACGACCCCAAGGAAATCCAGCGCATTTTCTGGGAATATTGATAGCCAGCGTGCCCGGCTGCGGCGGGGCACTTGCTTCAATACCGCATCTACCAAGGACAGCTACGGCTGTCCTTTTTACTGTCCGCTGTATGGCTTGCCAGCGGCGGCCAGGGCCGCTGCCAATGTCACAATGGCTGCCTTCACAGGAGCAAAACAGATGGCGCATGCGTGGACCCGAATCAGCTACGAAGGCTTTCCCGCCTGGTGTGCCCAGTGGGCCGATGGATCGTCGGCCGTGGTGGCGGAGCAGGGCGCGCAGCTGTTGTCCTGGAAGACGGCTGATGGCCGCGAGCACCTGTACCTGAGCCCCGCCAGCCTGCGCGATGGCCAGGCCGCCATTCGCGGCGGCGTGCCGGTGTGCTTTCCACAGTTCAATGTGCGCGGGCCTTTGCCCAAGCATGGCTTTGCGCGCAACCTGCGCTGGCAGATGCTGCAGGCCGATGGAGACGGTATCGTGATGCAGCTGACGGACAGCGCGGCCACCCGGGCCTTTTGGCCGCATGCCTTTGATGCCCGGTTGCGCATCACGGTGCATGCCCGCCAGCTCACCATTGGCCTGGATGTACAGAACACCGACGAGGTACCTTGGTCGATGACCTGCGCGCTGCACAGCTACCTGCAGGTCGACGATGTGGCGCAAACGGCGCTTTCCGGTCTGCAGGGCCTGGCCTGCTGGGATGCGCTGGCCGATACCCGCTTTGTGCAGCCGCCGGGCGATGTAGGCTTTGCCGCGACCACTGAGCAGGGCTTTGACCGGGTGTTCTCCACGCCTGGCGCAGCGGGCACGGTGCTGCAGCTTGAGCAGCGCGATCTGCCCGGCGGCCGCAGGCTGGAGATTGCCCACAGCAGCACGGCCAGCGAGGTGGTGGTCTGGAACCCGGGCGTACGACTGAGCCACAGCCTGGCCGATATGCCCGATGACGGCTGGCGCCAGATGCTCTGTGTGGAGGCCGCGAGCATCGACACGCCGGTGCTGCTGGCGCCGGGCCAGCCGTGGTCGATCAGCCAGACCCTGACCTTGGCCTGAGACCTGGACCGCGAAAGGGAAACACAGGCCCTGTAGCGGAATTGTGGGCGGCCACTACCGCAGGCCAGGGGAAAACCCGATAATGGCGGCCTTGTCATTGTCGGCATGGCGCTTGCGGCCATGCTTTTTTGTTTATGCCGGGTTCTGGGTCTCCCTCTTCTTGCGCGCCAGTCAATGAACTGCGCCGTGATCTCAAGGCACGCCATTTGTCGATGATTGCCATTGGTGGCTCCATCGGTACGGGGCTGTTTGTGGCATCGGGTGCCACCATTGCGCAGGCGGGGCCCGGCGGGGCGCTGCTGGCCTATGGCGTCATCGGCCTGATGGTCTACTTCCTGATGACCAGCCTGGGCGAGCTGGCGGCCTTCATGCCGGTGTCGGGCTCGTTTGCCACCTATGGCGCGCGCTACGTGGACGAGGGCTTTGGCTTCGCGCTGGGCTGGAACTACTGGTACAACTGGGCGATCACGATTGCGGTGGACCTGGTGGCCTCGCAGCTGGTGATGGCCTACTGGTTCCCCGATGTGCCGGGCTACTGGTGGAGCGCGCTGTTCCTGATGCTGATGGTGGCCCTCAATGCCATCTCGGTGCGAGGTTTTGGCGAGGCCGAGTACTGGTTCGCGGCGATCAAGGTGACGACGGTGCTGGTGTTCATTGCGCTGGGTGTGGCGATGATTTTTGGCATTCTCAAAGGCGGCCCGACCGACGGCGTCTGGGGCGCCATTGCCAACTGGCAGGTGGCCGATGCGCCGTTTGCCGGTGGCTTTGCGGCCCTGATCGGTGTGGCGATGATCGTGGGCTTTTCCTTCCAGGGCACCGAGCTGATCGGCATTGCAGCGGCCGAGTCCGAGAACCCGGCCAAGAACATTCCGCGCGCAGTGCGCCAGGTGTTCTGGCGCATTCTGCTGTTTTATGTGCTGGCCATTGCGGTGATCGGCTCGCTGGTTGCCTATACCGACCCGCACCTGTTGCGCAACGATGTGGGCGATATCAGCGTCAGCCCCTTCACCCTGGTGTTTGAGAAAGCAGGCCTGCTGTCGGCGGCCGTCATCATGAATGCGGTGGTGCTGACCTCGGTGCTGTCGGCCGGTAACTCGGGCATGTATGCCTCCACCCGCATGCTCTACACCCTCGCCTGCCAGGGCATGGCCCCGCGCATTTTTGGCCGCCTCTCGCGCCACGGCGTGCCGGTGATGGCCTTGCTGGCGACCACGGTGATGGCCGGCCTGTGCTTTTTCAGCTTTCTGTTCAGCCCGCAGACGGTCTACCTGTGGCTGCTCAACCTGTCGGGCATGACCGGCTTCATCGCCTGGCTGGGCATTGCGATCAGCCATTACCGCTTCCGCAAGGGCTTTCTGGCGCAGGGCCATCAGGTGTCGCAGCTGCCCTATGTCTCGCCCTGGTTCCCGTTCGGCCCCATCTTTGCGTTTGTGCTGTGCCTGGTCATCACCCTGGGGCAGAACTACGAGGCCTTCCTGAAGGACCAGATCGACTGGGGCGGTGTGGTCGCCACCTATATCGGCCTGCCGGTGTTCCTGCTGATCTGGTGGGGCTACCGCCTGGCCAAAGGCAGCCGCACCGTGGCCTATGCCGACATGCGCTTTGATGGCCAGGTGGCGGGCGACAAATAAGCGGGCTGCGGGCTGCTATGACAGCCCTTCAGCCAGCAAAAAGCGAGTGCCAAGACTCGCTTTTTTTGGGGCTGACCAGCGGGCGCCTTATTCGCTGCGCGGGACCGGCTGGCGGCCGATGGACACATAGCCCAGGCCATAACCGGCTACCAGCGCCGGGTCATAGAGGTTGCGGCCATCAAAAATCATGCGGTCGCGCAGGCGCTGGGCCAACTGGCCAAAATCGGGCGCGCGGAAGATCTGCCACTCGGTGACGATGGCCAGGCAGTCGGCGCCTTGCAAGGTGGCCTCGGGGTCGGCGGCCAGCACCAGATCGCTGCGCGCGCCATAGATGCGCTGGGCCTCCTGCATCGCGACGGGGTCATAGGCCTGAACGCGGGCGCCTGCGGCCCACAGCGATTCCAGCAGGGTGCGGCTGGGCGCCTCGCGCATGTCATCGGTGTTGGGCTTGAAGGCCAGGCCCCACAGCGCAACCGTCTTGCCCTGCAACTGGCCGCCGTAGAAGGCGCTGATGCGCTCGAACAGCACATGGCGCTGGGCGGCATTGCGGGCCTCGACGGCGTTGAGCAGCAAGGGGTCGAAGCCGATTTCCTCGGCGGTGCGCACCAGGGCTTTCACATCCTTGGGGAAGCAGCTGCCGCCATAACCCACACCGGGGTAGATGAAGTGGTAGCCAATGCGCGGGTCGCTGCCGATGCCGCGGCGCACCGCTTCCACATTGGCGCCCAGGCGCTCGGCCAGGTTGGCGATCTCGTTCATGAAGCTGATCTTGGTGGCCAGCATCGCGTTGGCGGCGTACTTGGTCAGCTCGGCGCTGCGCACATCCATCACCACGATCTTGTCGTGGTTGCGGTTGAAGGGCGCATACAGCTCGCGCAGCCGTGCCTCTGACGCGGGGTTGCTGGTGCCGATGATGATGCGGTCGGGCCGCTGGCAGTCGGCCACGGCGGCGCCTTCCTTGAGGAATTCCGGGTTCGACACCACATCGAAACCGTAGCTGGCGCCCCTTGCGGCCAGGCCCTCGGCGATCACGGCGCGCACCTTGTCGGCGGTGCCTACCGGCACGGTGGATTTGTTGATGACGATGCGCGGGCCATCCATGTGCTGGGCAATGGTGCGGGCCACGGCCAGCACGTACTGCAGGTCGGCGCTGCCGTCCTCATCGGGGGGCGTGCCCACGGCCAGGAAGATCACCTCGCTGTGGCTGACGCCCAGGGCCGCATCGGTGGTAAAGCGCAGCCGCCCGTTGGCATGGTTGCTGGTGACGAGCTTGTCCAGGCCCGGCTCATGGATGGGGATCTGGCCGGCCTGCAACGCGGCGACCTTGGCCGCATCGACATCGACACACAGCACCTGGTGGCCGACATCGGCCAGCACGGCACCTTGAACAAGACCGACATAGCCGGTTCCAAAAACAGTGACTTTCATACGCGGTAGAACGAGCGGTACCAGTCGACAAAGCGCTGGATCCCGTCTGTGACAGTGAAAGAAGGGGCGAACTGCACCCAGGCCTGCAAGGCCCGGGTGTCGGCCGAGGTGCTGTGCATGTCGCCCGGCTGGATGGGCAGCATGCGCTTGTGGGCCTGCATGCCCAGCGCGGATTCCAGTGCTGCGATGTAGTCCATCAGCACGGTGGGCTGGCTGTTGCCGATGTTGAAGATGCGGTAGGGCGCGGTGCTGGTGCCCGGGTTGGGCTGCAGAGGATCATAGCTGGCATCGGGCGTGGCGGGTTTGTCCAGCACACGCAGAATGCCTTCGACGATGTCGTCGATGAAGGTGAAATCGCGCACCAGCTGGCCATTGCCATAGACGTCGATGGTCTCGCCCGCCAGCATGGCCTTGGTGAACTTGAACAAGGCCATGTCCGGCCGGCCCCAGGGCCCGTAGACCGTGAAAAAGCGCAGCCCGGTGGTGGGCATCTGGTAGAGGTGCGAGTAGGTGTGCGCCATCAGCTCGTTGGCCTTCTTGGTGGCCGCGTAGTAGCTGATCGGGTGGTCGATCGCATCGCTCTCTGCATAAGGCATCTTGGCATTGCCGCCGTAGACGCTGGAGCTGCTCGCATAGACCAGGTGCGCGACCTGGTGCTTGCGGCAGCCCTGCAGCACATGGCCAAAGCCCAGCAGGTTCGAATCCGTGTAGTCGTCGGGCTGGTCGATGGAGTAGCGCACCCCTGCCTGGGCGGCCAGGTGCAGCACGCGCTGGGGCTTGATCTCGTCAAACAGCGCGGCCATGCCGGCGCGGTCGGCCAGATCGAGCTGGATGAAGCGGAAATGGGGATGGCTTTGCAGCTGCGCGAGCCGGGCCTGCTTGAGCGCGACGTCGTAGTAGCTGTTGAGGTTGTCGATGCCGACAACGGGCAGGCCCCGCTCCAACAGGCGCAAGGCGCAGTGCATGCCGATAAAGCCGGCAGCGCCGGTGACGAGAACAGGTTTCATGGTGTGATGGGTGCGGGCAGCCACACAAACTGGTAGTGCATGGGCGGCGTGCTGGCACGCATATGGGAAAACGGAAGGGTCAGATCTTGGATGGCGGCGCCGGGCGCCGTGGCCAGCACCGGCTCCCACCAGGCAGGCATGGCCTTGTCCATGCGGGCAATGTACAGCAGGCCGCTGCCGGTTTGCGCGGCCTTGGCGCGGGCCTGAGCGAGGCAGTCGGCCATGCGGCCAAACTCGGCCGTGCAGGCCGTCGCATAGGCCCGGGGGTTGCGCGAGCGCAGCATCGCCGCGACCATGTTGTCCGAGCCGACGATGACGCCTTGGCCGTCGTAGCCAGCAGCAGCCAGCGACGCGCTCAGCTGCGCGACGGGGTGGTTGAGCTCGTCCGGATCCTTGCGCAGGTTGGACTGCCAGGGGCGCACGGTGGCCAGGGTCAGAAAGACCAGCGCAAACACCAGCACCGTGGTGGTGTAGCCCCGGCCCACGCCATCGGCCAGCAGGCGCGGGCGCCATACATACAAGGCCAGCGGCGCCACAGCCGTCAGCGGCAGCACCCAGCGCTGCTTGAAGCTGCTGACATCGCCCACGAGCACCATGCCCACCAGGATGGCAAACACCAGGGCCAGATAGCGCCACAGCAGCGGCCAGGCCCAGACACGCCATTCCGGCAGGGGCGCATCTGCAGCGGGCTCGGTTTTCCACAAACGGCTGCGGTAGCTGGCCAGGCTGACCAGCAGCCACAGGCCCAATGTCGAGAACACGGCGGCCGCCAAGGCGCCCAGGCCCTTGAGGTGGGACACCTGGGTGGAGATGTCCATCTTGTGGATGGTTTCGGTCGTGGCCTCACGCCAGTGGTGCAGCAGCCAGTAGCCATGTGGCGCAAAGATCAGCAGGCCAATCAAGGGCGCCAGCCACCAGCCCCGGCCCAGCAGCGCCCGGCGCACCTGGGGCACGCTGAAGGCGGCCACGGCAAACACGGCGATCAGCATCGCAAAGCTGTATTTGGCCAGCATGCCCACGCCGCAGAAGATGCCCAGGCCGACAAAATTGACCAGCGCCGGTGCGCGCACCTGGCGCAAGGCCATCCACCAGGCGCCAAAGGTCATCGCGGTCACCAGAATGGTGTGGGTCTGGTCGCGCACGCTGTCCCAGCCAAACGGCAGCATCAGCAGCAGGCCGCCAGCGACCCAGAAGGCGCCCTTGGCCGGCAGCAGCGCGCGGCCGGTTTGCCAGGCCAGCACATAGGTGAGCACGATCAGGCTGTGCTTGACCAGCGACAGCGACAGCACCGTGGGGCCCAGCAGCTGGCCCACCAGCCATTGCAGCCAGCTGTAGGCGGGCGGCTGGGCGCCGTAGCCCAACAGAAACTGCTGGGACCAGAGGATTTGTTCGGACTCGTCCCATTTCATGCCGTCCGAGATGGCCACGCGCGAGATGACATGTGCACAGGCCAGCACCAGCACCCAGGCCAAGGGGTGGCGGTAGAGCTGGGACTGCCAATCTTTGGCGGGGGAGGGGGACGCAGACGTCATGGCAGAAACATGAAATGCTGGTGCATACAGGGCCCGCAGCCCCAAGGCGCGGCACCAGCCTGTCGCATCAGCAGCAGAGGAAAAAGCGGATCAGGTAGTATAGGCGACCGCTGTTTTACCAATGCCAGAAGAGTCGCCCACCCCGGTTGGGCTGCGCCGCACACCGTTTCCGGTACCGGTCCAGCCGCCTGTTTGAGCGGCTTTTTGCAATGTGCCCTTTATGTCCCCTGCTGTTTCCATCGTCGTCCCCATCTACAACGAGTTCGACAATCTGATCGCCCTGGTCGACCGGATTGACGCGGCCATGCGCTCGCAGCCGCTGAGCTATGAGCTGATTGCCGTCGACGATGGCTCCAAGGACGACAGCGCCAAGCGCCTGCTGGAGCTGGCTGCCACGCGCCCCTGGCTGCGCCCGGTGATCCTCGCGCGCAACTATGGCCAGTCCAGCGCGTTGCAGGCCGGTTTTGACCGGGTGCAGGGCCGCTATGTGGTGACCCTGGACGCCGACCTGCAAAACGAGCCCGACGACATTCCTCTGCTGCTCAACCGCCTGGAGACCGACCCGAGCGTCGATATGGTCTCCGGCTGGCGCAAGGACCGCCAGGATGCCGCCATCTCGCGCAAGCTGCCGTCCAAGATTGCCAACCGCCTGATCTCCAACGCCACCGGCGTGCAGCTGCACGACTACGGCTGCGCACTCAAGGCCTACCGGCGCCACATCATCGACCGCGTGCACCTCTACGGTGAGCTGCACCGCTTCATCCCCTCGCTGGCGCGCGATGCCGGTGCCCGCATCACCGAAGTGCCGGTGCGCCACCACGCCCGCACGGCCGGCGTCTCCAAGTACGGCATTGACCGCACCTTCCGCGTGATTCTGGATTTGATCCTGATGGTCTTCCTGATGCGCTACCGCCAGCGCCCGCTGCACGCCTTTGGCGGACTGGGCCTGTGGCTGGCCACCCCCGGCTTTCTGATCCTGGCCTACCTGTTCATCGTCAAGCTGATGGGCGAGAGCATTGGCGGGCGGCCCCTGCTGATCATTGGCGTGATGCTGGTGCTGATGGGCATGACCTTTGTCGCCGCCGGCCTGATCGGTGAGCTGCTGACCCGCATCTACTACGAGTCCGGTGGTGGCCGCCAGTACTATGCGGACGACTATGTGATCGACGAGACCGGCGGCACCCCCCGCATGGTGCGCCTGGATGCCCACACAGCGCGCGAGCAGACTGTGCAGCCCGCTGCCGCTTCGAGTCTTTAAGCGCCGCCTGGTGTGAACCGTACACAAAAAGCCTGCATCAAGGCCTTGTGTGGCGCCGCTTTGCTGGGCGCCGTGGCCTATTTTGCCGACCCTGCCGCCCTCTGGGCCCGCCTGCGTGCCGCTGACGGGCGCTGGCTGCTGGCGGGGCTGGCGGCAGCCATCGCGTCGAACGTGGTGTCTGCCTGGCGCTGGCGTGCACTGGCGCAGTGGCTGGGCGCACCGATGCGCTGGCCCGATGCGCTGCGCTGGTATTTCCAGGCGATTGGGCTGAATGCCTTGCTGCCCGGCGCCGTGGTGGGGGGTGACGTCTACCGCGCCGTGGTGCTGCAGCGCAGTGGCCAGGGCAAGGCCGCTGCCTCGCTGTCGGTGCTGCTCGACCGCTTCAGCGGGCTGTGGATGCTCTGTGCCATTGGCGCCATCGGCGCGGCGCTGTCCGCCAGCGCCTTGGCGCCTGTGCTGCATATCTCTCCGCTGGCGCTGCAGGTCTTGATGGTCCTCGGCGTCATCGTCTGGATTGCGCTGCCTTGGCTGCTGCTGTGGTGGCTGGGCCAGCGCCAGGCGGCCAGCCTGCCGGGTTGGTTGCAGCCCTTGCTGCAGGCCGCTGCACGGCCAGACTTCAACCGCCAGATGCTGGTACAGGCAGGCTCTTCTGCGCTGGTGCAGCTGCTGTCTGCCGCTGCTCTGGCGCTGGGCGGGCTGGCGCTGGGCATCCATCTGGACCTGGCCGCCTGGGCCTTTGCGATGGCCCCCATTTTTCTGATGGCGGCCTTGCCTGTCAGCGTGGGCGGCTGGGGCACGCGTGAAGCGGCCAGTGCGGCGGCGTTGGCTCCCTTTGGCGTGCCAGCAGCCTTGGCCGTCGGTGTGGGGCTGATCTATGGCGTGTATGCGCTGGTGCAAGGGGCGCTGGGTGCCATTGCCTTTGGTCTGCCCAGCCGGCGCGAGCGTGAGGCGGATACAGCATCTCTATAGCTTGCGGACAACTTCGACGTATTAGGTTGTCATTATCGCGAATCAATTGCCTCTGTTCAGCCGATGTCCAGAGCTGGGATAGCATCGGATAGATTGATGCCAAATATCCTCAACGTCTACTATGTGGACCTCAAGATTTTGAAGTCATGAGTTTTTGATTGGTGGCTTCGGGGATGGTCTTGGAATATATATGGATTCTATTTGCAAATACAACCCATATGTATAAGTCTCTCATCGTTGTATGAACTCATGATCGGTCGCCTCACCATCCACGCTATATTGTTTTCGCTGTTTTCGCTGTTTTCGGTTTGAGATTCACTTGGTAACATTGAAAATGGTTTTGTAATTTGAGTTGCCAGTATGACATAACTATTTTTAGACTAGATGCGCAGCGGTTCGACGTTGCGTAAGATCTAAGAGGAGTAAGTCATGAAAAATATTGCTATAGGAATTGCGCTCACTGTACTTTTGGGGGAGCATGTAAGAGCTCAAGTTGTTAGCCAAACAGCTGATAATGGAACTATTTCAATCAGCCTAAATCCGGTGCAGTATGGTGGGGCAATAACGTCGTTGAAAGTTTCTGGAGTTGAAACTCTGGATACCCATGATCATGGTCGACTGCTCCAGGCCTCCTTGTTTTTTAATGCTGGATCCGAATCCGGAGCATATGTGCCTTGCAACGGTGGCAACTCTCCACCTTGGGTGAATCCTCAAGAAGCAGGTGATAATTGCAATCGCACTTCCACGACTATTGGTGGTGGCCCTGGTCATGTAGGAAGTGGTGAAGTTAATGTACTTACTGAGCCGCTGGATTGGGGAGGCCTGGGAGTTCGACCGGTGGGTTTCCAAATTGGGGGGAATCATAAATTAGGTCCATTGCCTTATATGAATCTGAATCAAGTCGCGCGCCTTTTGTATACATTTAAGACAACCGACCAGACTGTCCATCCCTTGACCTACTTGCCATGGGGAGAGCCCAATCTTGGTCCATTTGTACCGGCGATATATTTCAAGGCATCGTTGTTGAATAGGCTGTATGGGCTTTCAATGGATGGCTCCACCTGGACAGAAGTAACTTCCTCAGTTAACGCTCCAATTTCAACCGCCTACCAACCTTCGTACTATCGCTTTAAAGCTATGGCTTGGGCAACTGATGACACCAGCAGTCCCAGTGATGGGTGGGGTGTTGCGATTTACGGAGGTTGGACAACAAATCAGATATGTTCCGGAATTGTAACAATGACGTTGCCTGCCCAAGCTGGGCAATGTGCGAATTACGCTGCACAGAGGTTCCCTACTACAGCTTCGTCGGATAAAGTCGGGACAAATAATATTTCATTGCTTGACCAAACACTGACAACGATTCAGGCTGATAGCAGCGTGACCCGAATGCCCCATATTGTTGTTGGTAATCTGGATACCATTCGAAGTATAATCAACGGTCTCTCAGATCAGGGATATTAATTAAGTTTTTTATAATTTGATGCTATCTTTCGGAGAATTTAAATTGTATTAAATTCTCCGATGTTGCTTTATATAATGCCAAGCCGTAATATTCCCGATGAATAAGTGTGTTATATGCAATAGCCATCGCGCTGAAGATTACTTAAGTCATTTTTAAGTTTATCGACGGCATTTGTATTATCTGAACTTTTTGCTACTAGCAATAACGTGCTGAAATTGATTTCCGTTCCGGAGGTGATGTTGTCATTAATTAGTCGAATAACGGACCATTTAGTTGTGGCATGAAAAGGTACTGTGCTACCTAATGGCCCCCATGCAATATATTTTGCAGGAATATTTGTAAAGCTTGCGCCCGATGCATTTACTGAACATACCGCCATTGCATGCGAGAGATCTTTTGTGGCATAAATAAGAGGGTCGTTAGTCCAGCATCCCAAAATCATGCAACTCGAATTGGTGATCTCCTTTATTACGGAATTAGATAGATTGTATTGATAGACTCTATTAAACTCTCCGGCCATATAACCTGTTGGCAACTCGAAAAGTAATTTCGGACCCGTAGCATCAAGTGGGTCTTGATGCGGAACTTCATTCACCTGAATTTGCCCAGTGAATTTTACAGCATTAGGATACTTGGGTATGCCAATTGAAATATTCTTATTAATTATATGGTTGTTTGCAGTCACATTTGAGTTAACGCCTCCACCGCAATTTTCATCATTCCCTGGATTGAACCAAAACGCTGGGTTATTAGTAGTGCTCATATTTCCTTCCGATGCGGAAATTGATCGCAAAATTGCTGATGTACTATATCCTAAGTCATCGGCGCATGAGCC
The DNA here is from genome assembly GCF_022387135.1 of Comamonas sp. B21-038. GTDB lineage: Bacteria > Pseudomonadota > Gammaproteobacteria > Burkholderiales > Burkholderiaceae_C > Comamonas > Comamonas sediminis. Next base: position 3,679,054 of record NZ_CP092462.1, on the reverse strand, counting down.
AGCTTCAGTAGGGTTGTATCTCCCGCCATAGTTTGATGAATAAGCTATTTGCAGCTCCCGACCATGGTCTGTTGCATTTATAAATTCAACATTATCAAAAATCAAGCTATCTATGGCTCCGGCATTTCTTTGGCTAGTTCCGATGAAAATTTTTCCATCTTGTGCGAGTGAGCTTATCGTGGTAGTTAGTTGGCCTAAAAGGATACCGTTTTCTTGATATCCCATGCGACCTTCTTTATTTCCGTGATTTACGAAATGTACTATGGATTCGGCGTAGTCGTTGCCATACGCTTCTAATAGATCGGTATGTCTATTTAAATATTGAATTGAATGAAATCCAGCGTGTGCTTGACGTCCTTCGCGTATCCCGTTAATTAGCCAATGATTACAAGCTTCCTCTGGAGTTTGCAGCCCTGCTATAGCTAGATCAGCATTTATATTTAAATAATATCTCCAATTAAATACATTTTTATCTGTGGCATGTTGATGCTGCACGCAGCCTTCGGCGATATCAATTGCATATGCTGGTAGCGTAGCTATAAAGAGAAAAGATCCTAGAATTTGATGAATATTCAATTTTCTCATTATGATTCCTATGTGCCATATTCACTACTAGTGAAAGAGTTGCTGGATTAGTACATTTAATTGAGGTTAATATTTGGATGCTTGCTACTAATGTAAGGTGCTAGGTTTGCATTCTTAATCATTAGAACCATATGCTACATTCCGAAAATATTGCATTTTAGGTGTCATTAAATGCAGTGTCCAGTTTGGTGTAATTCATTTAGGTTGAGTTTGACTCTATCGACAGCCGAAACATTGTCCAGCGTTTTTGCTATTGCTAGATAGCTATTGAAATTTAGTACGGTTCCAGGGGATACATTGCCGTGAATGTATCTCACTACAGACCATTTCGTTGTTGATGCGAAAGGGCTGCTATTGTCGAGATTTCCAAAGGCTAGATACCTCTCTCTTGCTGCAAAGTCGGCGCCTGCCTCTCGACCTGCACACACTCCTAGTGCATGCGATAAATTGGCAGTCGCATAAATTAGTGAGTTTTCGGATGCGCACGCGCCGCCTATCATGCACGAAAGATTTGTAATCTCTATCAGTGTTGAGTTTTCCTTATGGAACTGAAACATTCTGTTGAAATCACCCCCGTGATACGCGGTTGGGAGTTCAAATCGCATGTATGAATTCCGAGGGTCTTGCGGTACATGTTCATTGATGTCTACCTGGATTGCGTAATGTATTACATTAGGCATTCCTGGTATCTCGCCGATTGATATATTCTTATGAAACCTATAATTTTCGGCTGATGTAGTTGTATTATTTCCAAGTCCGCAAAAGGTATTGCCGGGTTTTCGCCAAAATGCTGGGGTTACAGAGGTGAAAAGACTATTGGGTTTGAATATAAGGGTGTTCAGACTGCTTGATGTAGCATATCCCGATCCATCGTTGCAAGATCCTGCTTCCGTAGGGTTGTATCCTTCTTCCCATGAAGAGACCCCGGCGATTTGCAGCTCTCGGCCGTGATCTGTTGCATTTATAAATTCGACATTATCAAACATAAGGCTATCGACTGCGCCAGCGGTTCTTTTGCTGATGCCCATGAATATCTTCGAGGTATCGACTTGATTGCTGATTGTCGTGGTTTGATAGCCAAGTGATATGCCGTTATCTTGGTATCCAATTCTTCCTTCGGGTATGCCTGATTGAATATAATGATTCACAGCTGCGATATAATTTGTCTTTCCGAATGCTGCGAGTAGGTCTGGATATCTTGCCAGATATTGAGAGGAGTGAAAACCCGGATGGGCTTGTCTGCCTGCTGGTAGACCATGATTCAGCCAGTGGGTACATGCTGCACTAGCAGTTTTAACGCCAGCTCCTGCTACATCAGCATTGGAGTTTAAATAGTATCGCCAATTGAATATGTTCTTATCAACGGCAGCTTGTGATCCTGTGCACCCTTCCGCTACTTCAATGGCAAAGCCAGGAGCTGCTAATGTAATAGTGATGGCAAATACGCCAGCTTTTAATTTTGTGGTATTCATCTTGTCTGATTTGGTTGGTGGTGTGAAAAGGCTCACGTGAAGGGTATTTCTCGAAACTTACGCAAATCTTACGATGTATTAAATGAATTGAGTTGTTGGAGTTTATTTTGTGTCTGGCTGTGTTGAATTTGATATATTGAATATCAAGAAATATCAATTGAATTAATTTTAAATATTAAATTTTGTTGACAGCGATAAATGCATAGAGCGACGCCTAGCTAGCTGACGCAAGTGATTGAAATATAAAATTGCATGTGTTATTGCCTTTCGCCATGAAAAAGCCCCAAAAAATTGGATTTACATCCAATTTTTTGGGGCTCAGGTTAAAAGACGGAGATTTGCGTAGCGAAAGTCGCCAGAAAAGCCCTCGGACTGTCTTTAGACCGCCGTGATCGACACAGCCTTGGAGTTCAGGTAAGCCTCCATGGCTTCCGGGCCGCCTTCGCTGCCGTAGCCGGAGTCCTTCACGCCGCCGAAGGGGAACTCGGCCGTTGGCGTGGCAGCCTGGTTGATCCAGACCATGCCCGCTTCGATCTGGTTCGACAGCAGCTGCACGTTCTTGTACGCACGGGTGTAGGCGTAGGCCGCCAGGCCGAAAGGCAGGCGGTTGGCTTCGGTGATCGCGTCTTCGAGCTTCGTAAAGCTGCGGATCGCGGCAATCGGGCCAAAGGGCTCGTCGTTGAACACCGAGGCGTTCATCGGCACATCGGCCAGGATGGTGGGGGCGAAGAAGTTGCCTTCGCTGCCCACGCGTGCGCCACCGGTGGCGACCTTGGCACCCTTGGCGGCGGCGTCTTCGACGACCTGGGCCATCGCAGTCAGGCGGCGGGCATTGGCCAGGGGGCCCAGGGTGGTGCCGTCGCTCAGGCCATCACCCAGCTTCAGGCTTTCGGCGTGCTTGACGAAGGCGCTGACAAAGGCGTCCTTCACATCGGCGTGCACCAGGAACCGGGTGGGCGAGATGCAGACCTGACCGGCATTGCGGAACTTGGCCGCAGCGGTGGCCTTGACGGCCAGTTCCACATCGGCGTCTTCTGCAACGATCACCGGTGCGTGGCCGCCCAGCTCCATCGTCACGCGCTTCATGTGCGAGCCAGCCAGTGCGGCCAGCTGCTTGCCCACGGCGGTGGAGCCGGTGAAGGTCACCTTGCGGATGATCGGGTGGGGGATCAGGTACTCGGAAATTTCGGCGGGCGAGCCGAACAGCAGGCCCAGCACGCCCTTGGGCAGGCCGGCATCGACAAAGCACTGCAGCAGCGCGGCAGGGGATGCGGGGGTTTCTTCCGGCGCCTTCAGCAGGAAGGAGCAACCGGTGCCCAGCGCTGCGCCGAGCTTGCGCACCACCTGGTTGACCGGGAAGTTCCAGGGCGTGAACGCGGCGATGGGGCCGACCGGCTCCTTGATCACCAGCTGCTGCACATTGGGCACGCGGGCGGGCACGATGCGGCCATAGACGCGCAGGCCTTCATCGGCAAACCATTCGATGATGCCGGCGCCAGCGAGCACTTCGCCCTTGGCTTCGGCAAAAGGCTTGCCTTGCTCCTGGGTCAGCAGGCGGCCAATTTGCTCGGCACGCTCACGCAGCAGCGCGGCAGCACGGCGCATGGTGTTGGCGCGCTCGATGGCAGGGGTTGCACGCCAGACCAGGAAACCCGCCTGAGCGGCTTCCAATGCACGGTCCATGTCTTTCTTGGTGGCATGAGCGACCTTGCCGATGGGCTTGCCGGTGGCCGGGTTCAGCACATCGATGGTCTTGCCATCGGAGGCATCTTGCCATTCGTTGTTGATCAGCAGTCGGGTATCCGGATATGCAGTGGTCATTGCCATTTTTCCTTGCGTGTCTTGGAGGTATCCAGTGGTCGGGCCGTCGCCGGCAGCCCGGAGGATGGCTGCAGGCGATCAACTTCAAATCCTAACCGCTAGTGCCAATGCGCGTAGTCACCCACGGCAATTTCGACATGCGGGAGCGGGCATGTACCGGATTTCTCCACAATGGGGCCGCAGGCCCGTGGTAAAACATGGGGTTTGCTGCGCGGGCAGCGTTGTTGTACCGCGCCCTGTGCACGCCAGGTTGGCCTGGGCCGCACCACCACGAGACTTTTGGAAGCTTCAGACCATGTCATTGATCCGTACCAGTTCTGCCGTTGTCACCGTTCTTGCCGCACTGCTGGCGGGCTGCGCCACCAACCAGTCGGCTCCCACCCCTGATGCTGCCGCTGCTGCGGCCACCGCCCCTGCGGCCAATGCAGCCCCTGTGGCGGCCGGCTGTGCCGACAACGCTTGCGACACCGCGCCCCAGCTGCTGACGGGTGCCTCTCCCCGTTTCCCTTACCCGGCTGGTGCCCAGCCCCAACCGGCCAGCGTGCGCGTGCAGTTCGTCGTCAACACTGATGGCGCCGTCAGCGATGTGAAGACCCTGACTACCACCTCCCGCGATATGGCGACCGAGGTGGAGCGCGCAGTGCGCCAGTGGAAGTACCGCCCTGCGATGAAGAACAACCAGCCGATGAAGGTCATCCTGCAGCAGCAGTTCGACTTTAAGCCCTGATGCAGACATAGCGCTTCCACGCGTTCCGCATGACAAAACGCCCGTTGCACCTCAGGTGCCGCGGGCGTTTTTGCCGTGCAGGGGCGGCCGGTTCGCCGCCCCAGCGCTTACTTCAGCGCGCAGATGCGTTCGGCCAGCTCGATAAAGCCAGCGCCGCGCTCGCCGCGCGTCACATAGCGCGGCAGGTGCTGCAGCTGGGGCACAAAGCGCTCGATATTGGCCACGCCAAAGCTGTTGTCGAAATGCTGGAACATCAGCTGGTCATTGGTGGAGTCGCCGATATAGCACCACTGCCCGATTTCCGCGTCCAGATCGCGACCGAATAAGGTCTTGACGATCCAGCGCGCGCCTTCGAGCTTGTTGTGCCCGCCAAACCAGCCATTGATATGGATGGAGCTGACGGTGGCATTCATGCCGGCCGCCTGCATCAGCGCCACACAGCGGTCGATATCGGCCTGCGGCATCTGCGTGAACTCGCTGTGGTCCACGGCAATATCGCATTCGCGCCCGGCCGAATCGGTGGCGCGCTGCGCACCCGGCACCGTCTGCTCGATCTGCGCGAGCACCGCCTGCATCTTCGCAAAGTTGGCGACGCGCGTGGCTTCGTCCTGCTGGTAGAGCTTGTCCAGTCCGCCGCTGGCATTGCGGCGCAGCGCCACGGCACCGTTCTCGGCCACGATGGCATCAACCGGCCAGGCAGCGGCAAAGGGCTCGCTCCAGCCTACCGGCCGGCCGGTGATGGGGATCACGGCCAGGCCCTTGGCCTTGAGGGCAGCGATGGCCTGCACCACGTTGTCAGGGACGGCGCCCTCTGTGGTCAGGGTGTCGTCGATATCGGTCAGCAGGCCGAGGATGGGGGTGGCCGGCTGCCATTGGTTCAGAGCAAGCATAGAGAAGGAAACAGCGAGAGGTTAGCGTAAAAAGCGTTTGAGGCGAAGGGTGGGCGCCTCTACCAACTGCCAGGACAGCCAGCCGGCCAGCAAGGTCAGCACCGTCACCAGTGCCAGACTGCTGGCAAAACCCCATTCAGGCCAGAGATAGCGAACCGTCTGTTGGACCGGGAAAGCGTACAGATAAACCCCGTACGATACATCACCCCAGCCTCCTGCCTGGCGAAGCACGGGCCAGGACAGGGTGCCCACGCCCACCAGAACGGCGGGCAGAAACAGCAGCAATGCCGAATAGCTGAAGCCGCATGCCCACAGCAGCCCGCCGGCAACACAGGCTGCAGCGCAACAGGCCAGGCGGTAGCGCAAAAACCAGTCGCTGACAGTAGCGATCAGCGACCCAAAGACAAAATACGCAGGAAACTCCCACCAGTGCGTCATGACGCCCCGCAGGTCCATGGTCATTTGGGTGAGGAACCACAGCAGATAGCCAAGGCAGCAGAAAGCCCATACCCAACGCCAGCGCAACAAACCCAAAACCCCGGCTGCAGCCAGTACGGCATAGCAGCTCACCTCCATGGGAATGGTCCATAGCGATCCGTTCACCGTATGAGGCAAGGCATTGTTCTCAAAAACCCCAGGCAGGCTCCAGCGAATCTGCAGCAGCATGTTGTGCAGATAGTCCCAGGTCATGGGGTGATGGAAGTAATCGCGCAGAGCTAGCGTCGTCAGGCTTGGGCCCAGCACAAATATGGCCAGCAGTACGACCGCAGCCAAGGCCGGCCAGATGCGCAGCGCGCGCTTGGCACAAAACACCCACAAGCGTGGCTGCGAAAACCAGCTGAGCGTCACCAGGTAGCCGCTGATAACAAAGAAAGCCATCACGGCGACACCACCTACCATGGCCACATTCATCCATTCAGGCGGTGTAGTCCCCGTCACCGGATACTGGTGGCTGAACAGCACGGCCAAGGCAGCCGCCAAGCGCAGTGCGTCAAAATTATTGGCCTGGTGCAGGCGCTGCGGTTTCATGCGTGCTTCAGTCTAAGAATTTGTCTTGCATGTGCTGGCAAGATGCATTCGGTGCAAGCCTTAGCCAGCTGGGTAAGCTCACTGTTCGCTGCGCTGGCGGTATAGCAGCCGGGTCATGCTGAGGTAGTTCACCGTCATCGCGACGAGGGTACCGGCTGCTACATACAGCATCAGCCACTGCGGGCCTTGGGGAAAGATCCAGGCCAGCAACGAGTAAACCGCCAAGTTGACTGCGCCTCCGCCCAGCATCAGGCCCAGATAGCGCAGGTACTCAGTCAGTAGGCCCCCGGAAGCGCTGCGGCCCGCAAACGAGATATTGCGATTGATCAGCCAAGTGGTGGTAGCGGCCAGCCAGAATGATACGGCTCTTGCGGCATACACCCCCAGCGTATCCCGCAGCAAGGTCAGCACCGCTACATCAACAACAAAAGCGAGCGAACCGGCGATCAGAAACCAGAGCACCGAGCGCTTGATCTTGATATCCATCACTTGCTCGGTGTATTGGCCACGGATGCCAGGTATGCAAACTGCTTGATCTCGCGCCGCGTCAAGGTAATGGCTTGCAGGATCAGGCCGGTGACAAAGGATACGCCTCCGCAAACCATCATGGCGGTTACCAAACCCAAGGTGGGAAAGCGCCGCACCATGCCCGTGTGGCTGTACTCCACCAATATGGGAACGGCCAGTGCAATGGCGATCAGTGCCAGCGCAGCGCCCAGCCAGCCGAAGAACTGCAGGGGCTTCTCGCTGACTACTAGGCGGCCAATGGTCTTGAGGATGCGCCAGCCATCGCGGTAGGTCGACAGCTTGCTGGCGGAGCCCTCAGGCCGGGCGCCGTAAGGCGTATCGACCTCGGTACAAGGCATGCGCAGCTCCAGCGCATGGACATTCAGCTCGGTCTCGATCTCGAAGCCATGCGAATGCGCAGGGAAGGATTTGACATAGCGCCGCGAGAACACCCGGTAGCCTGAGAGCATGTCACGGAAACTGCCGCCAAAAATCTGCTGCACTGTACCCGTCAACAGCTTGTTGCCCCAGCGATGGCCGGGACGGTAGGTGATACCTGTGTCGCCCGGTGCGGGTTCGACCTCCACGCGCGCGCCCACCACCATGTCCAGCTGCTGGTCAATCAACATGTCGATGAGCTTGCGTGCCGAAGGCGCGTGGTAGGTCGCGTCGCCATCGGCCATCACATAGATATCGGCATCCACATCGGCAAACATGCGGCGCACCACATTGCCTTTGCCCTTCAGATTGACATTGCGCAGATGCGCGCCTACTTCCAGGGCGATCTCGGCAGTGCGGTCCGTCGAGAGGTTGTTGAAAATGTAGATCTCCGCCTCTGGCAACGCCTGCCGAAAGCCTTCCACCACGGGGCGTACGGTCAGCTCTTCGTTGTGGCAGGGGAGGATGACGGCGATGCGCTGGTTGCGGTAGAGGCTGGATGGGAATTCGGTCATGTCAGAAATTATTTTTTAATCATTCACACGGCTGCCGCATTGTGCCCGTGTTTGAGTTTGGAGCGCAGCATGCCTGCAACCTGCCAGACGACCAGGACCTGCATCGCCAGCGACAAAGGAACCGCTGGGAAGATATACAGAATGTAGTTGCTGGGGATGGAAGTGGCTTCCAAAATACCTAGCAATGTTATACGGGTGACGATGGCTGCGGCCATCACGGTAGTTAATAGCCAGGCTCCATTGGGAAGAGATCCGCGCCTGATCCATTGGAATAGCGTGCTTGCTGACCAAACTAACCAGATGGCAAAGGATAGAGGTAGACCCACTTCCGAGATTTTGCTCATGGTGGTAGCTATAACTTGCGCCAATCCCCAACGCAATTTGTCCCGAGGTGAGGTCATGTCCATCTCAAAAACGGGACTGTCAGCCGTGGGTGCTAGCGGGCCGTTGGTCACCACGTCAAACAGCTTCAGATGCAGGGGGGAGCCCAGGCTTTGATATGACTTGAGCGTACCCCGATCCAAATTCGCCAAGGTGCCAAACACCTCCCAAGTGGCTTTGGCAGAGTCCCAGGCATACTGTTCTCGCCACGGTGGCAGCATGGTGGCGCGGGGGGGCAGGCAGTCATCAGGGCGCAGCTTGCATCCTGCATCGATCTCTTGGGCCAAACGTTGGTAGAACTTGCTGGCTTCTCTAGCACTGCTGTAATGGCCGGCTTCTTCCACTGCACCTCGAACTGCCCACATGAACCAGCCGGACAAGATTTCAGGGCATGGGGATGTCTGAGTCTGCTCGCAACCGGTTTTGCGCCAACCTTCGCCACGCTCGCCCTCGAAATAGGGCTTGAGTTCGCGAGCAGCAGCGCTCATCGCGTAGGCGCGTTCTCGCGCATCTTTAGGGAACAATACATAGCGTTGCCAGTGGTCATGGCGTATACGGGTCAGTGCGCCATAGCCGGAGAGAAAATCAGCGGAGCGAAAGTCGTTATTGCGGTAGACGCCGTACTTGACGTAGTTGATCGTATTAACCGCAGCCACCATCAATGTCGCAATCACCACAGGCAAGGCCATGTAAGCCAGCAAGGCCTTCCAGGCGCTTAGGGCCTTGCGTTGGATCCACAAGTAGTAGCCCAGCATCAGCCCTAGTGCGGGCAGCAGCCACACGCCTTCTTCACGGGTCAGCCAGAACCAACCCCCCACACATCCCATTGCCAGCAGCGATGGCCAGCGCAGACGGAGTTGTGCTGCAGGCGCCAAGCTGGCATCGGCTAGCAACCAACAGCGAACGCCCAGCGCCAGCAAGAACAAGGTCTGCGAGATATAAATACCCTCACGCATCACCCTTGCGCCGGATTGCTCCATCCAGGCTGCTGGTTGGAAGGCCAGCACCGCAAACATCACCAGTACCAAGTTGCGTGATCGCAGCAACTGGCCGGCTATATAGGCAAAAAATCCTGCAGATGCCAAATAAAGCGCATGCTCGGAGAACTTCAAGGGCAGCGCGGTTGCGTGGTTGAGCAGCAAGAACAGCGGGTAGCCAACGCCTTTGGCATGTGTCAGGTTGTCGTAGTGACCTAGCCAGCTGCCCCTGCCTATTTCGGCAGCCAAATGCACGAAGAGCAAATCGTCGTGCGACGCCCATCCCACTGCAAAAACGGGAAACGCCATGCGCAGCCACAGCGACAGGACCGCTAGCGTGAGAAGGGTGTAGAGATGGCTACGCGGTAGCGTCAAATTCTTGTCTGTCATTTATCTCGTGATTGCTGGCTTCTGACGCTAGTTTCTTGGGGGGCGCGGCTCTGCGCAGCATGGGCTCAGAAAAAGTAAAAAAGAGCGAAGTCAAGTGAAGCACTAATGGGCGTCATTAGTGAAATATCAGTGCCCGTGACTCTTGCCAATCCGACTTGGTTTGTTCGGTGCGGATTCTGACATACAACTGTCTGGCTCCATTTCCATGAGCATGTCTCGTAAAAGAACCAAGCGAGCTTTATCAGAGTTTTGTAGCGTCAACAGGAGTCTTCTAAGCCGTAAGCATCATGGCGCTCTGCCAAGGCTTGACGACGCTATGACATGGGCGGCGCATGAAGGCACATCGGAAGGATTGTTCAGCAGTTTGCGTTCTCCAGTGCGTTTGTCCCATGAAATCAGTGTGATGCAACGAGGAGGCGCTTGGTCTGGATGGGGGAGCATGATCTTGAAGCCATTCAGTACCGACACTCTGTTTTGGGTGTTATGCGGAAGATCCGGACGAACTATTGGGGTCAGCTGAATACGTCCTTCAGTGGTGGGCTCTGTGATGACTTCCATTCCATGCGCGTCGGGCTCACTCGTCCAGCCAGCCCAGCCATGAAGCACCAAGGCATTTGGATATTGGGCACTTCGCTCAAAGCCTCCATCGGCGGGAAGTGTGTCAGGATAGCCGATCACCAAATCCGCATGCGCAATTTGCATAAACCGGTCCATCGGTACCTGCACTGCATCGGTCTGTTGGAGACGCGGAAGAGGCATCAGATCAGGGACCACATGCGCATAGCGGTTGAAGATCAGATTGCGCTCTTCTGCAGGAATATCTGCAAAGTGCTTATTCCAAAATGCCATTGGTGGCACGGCATTCGTATGGCTGAGGGAGCGAAACCCCAGACCATTGGCCGTTGCCGCATGCAGGTGCGGAAATACCAGAACGCCATCGTTGTTCTTTTCTTGCTCTTGCAAGTATTTGACCACTGCATTGGGTTGCAGGTTGAAGATGGGCCAGGCCGACTGCAAAGGATTGAAGCGCCCAAACAGAACCGCTCCAAACACCAGTGAGGCCAACGCCAACGCTTCATGGCTCTGAATTTTGCGCTTGCGTGCAAGCAGGTACAGAACGATCAGCGGGAACAGGAAAAACAGGTCTTCGGCCCGCTTGGCGCCTAGCGGATGCTTGAAGACCCACCAGCCCGCAAGGACGAAGGCGCAGAGCGCAAGCAGGCGGCCGAGCGACAAGGCCAAACCCAGCGCATTGGCTGCGTACAAGACGATGATCGTCAACAAGACGCCGCTTGCGTACTGCATGCGTGCTGGCTCCACATGGTCCCACAGCAGTACTTTGCCAAATACTGAAGGGATTGGCAGCACCATCCAGACAAACTGAACCATGAACCCTGCGAGCAATACCAGGAATATTCTGCGCTTGCTGGTATTACTCCAAAGCGCAGCCATATTCCGGTAATCGAGGAAGAACAGCACAGCGACGTAGTAATACATCCCTACGGTTCCGATCTCGCTCATGTTGAGGCCAATCAGGCTGTTGTAAACCCAGCTGAAATTGATTGACGGGAAGATCCACGAGAGCATGAAGCGATCGCCGACCCCGCCGCCCATGGAGTGTCGGCTTCCCGGATAAATGGTGGCACTGGTGGCCGAGAGATAGTCGTAGAGATACAGACCCACTGTGCCGGCGGCCAAGGCTGCGGCAAGGCCTACCCAGACAAGGGTGCGCGGCTGAAAGAGTCGGGGCTTGCCAGCGACCAAGAGCACCAGGCCCACAAAGGCGAGCGAAATCTGAACTGGCGGGTAGAAGTTGGTCAGCAGCCAGAAGACGGCCGCGTAATAGAACCAGATAAGCTGCCAGTGCAAGCGTAAATTCAGCCAGAAGGGCATGATGACCCATGGGAATATCGCAATGATAGGGCCCTTCTCGTTCCACCAGAACTGGCTGAATCCGGTGAAATACAGGCCAAACGACAGAAGTAGGGCGGTGGTATTGCTGGCACCAAAGCGTTTGAACAGGAGCGCGTAGCCCGTGATGAAGAGCGCAAATATGGCAAACCAGTGGAACGAGTATGCATACGCCGGGTTCACCAAGCCGTAAAGCCACATCGTGGGTTTGAATGCCATGCCCCAATCTGCGATGGGCAAGCCATAGTTGATGCGCAAATCCTCTTGGTAGAGCGATGTTTTGTTATAGCGCTCGAAGTCATTGCGGACCGCAGCTTGCGTCAGTGGCGTAACTACGGCCCATTCATCCGCACGGATGGATCTTGCCTTACCTAGCGCGGGCTCGATATTCTGGTAGCCGTAGTGTGTCTTCAGCGTATATGCATAGGAGGAAGGCGACCAGGTGTTGCCGATGTACACCAATCCGAAAACAATCCAAAACCCCAAAAATACAAGACGCCATCCCATTTTCTGCATTGAAAACCTTGACATATATTGAAATCTCAACGCATCGACAGTCGTCAAGGGTTGGTGACCGCAAGTATCACATCAATTGGTGGGGCTTTCAGCATGTTCTGGCTCATGGGAAAGTGAGCGCAGCATGCCCCACAGAACCAGTGGAGGCATGGCGAGAGAAAAGGGAACCAGCGGGAAGAGGTAGAGCATGTTGTTGCTGGGGATGGAGGTCGCCTCCAAAAAACCCAGCAACACAACGCGCGTGACAATCCCTACCGCAACCGCCGATGTAAGCCACCATCCTGCCTTAGGCAGCACCCGCCTGCGCAGAAGTTGTAGCCCTGCAACCACTGACCACATGACCCACACCACCAAGGCCATGGGCAGGGCGTAGGTAGAGAGTGTGGTGATTCCCGTGGTCAGCTGTTGTGCCCAATGCATTCTTATCTGATCGCGCGGAGATCTCAGTGTATGTTCACCCCATGCGCCCTTGGACGCAGCTGTGGGAGTCAACGCCCCGTTAGTGACTGCATCGAACAAGGCCAGGTGCTTGTCATCCCCTTCACTGGGTTGCGTGTGGGGGGGTATTCTCCCCAGGGTGGCAAGCGTCTGGAAAACGGCCCAAGAGGCCTCAAGGGTATCGCTGAGATAGCCCTCATGCCATGGGGGTAACAGGGTTTTGCGCATGGGCAGGCATTCACCTGGCCGCTGTCTGCATCCGTCGTCGATCTCGGCAGAGAGCCTGCGGTAAAAAGCCCTGGAATCACGAGCACTGTTGTAGTGGCCGGCATCGGCGACCGCGTCACGGAGTGCCCACATGAACCACCCCGAAAGAATCTCTGGACAGGGAGAGGTTTGGGTTTGGTTGCATCCCGCAGCAAGCCAACGTTCGCCACCCTTGCCTTCAAAAAAAGGCTTGAGCTCGCGTGCTGCGGAACTCATCTCATACGCCTTTTCGCGCGCATCCTTCGGAAACAGCACGTAGCGCTGCCAATTGTCATGACGAATGCGCGTCAAGGCGCCATAACCCGCCTGGTAGTCGCTGGATCGGAAGTCGTTGTTGCGGAAAGTGCCATAGAAGGCGTAGTTGACCGTATTGATAGTCAGGACCACCAGCGATGAAGCTAACAGGGGAATGAACAGAAAACCCAGGATGGCGCGCCATTGCAAGCGCCAATCAGTTTGGCGTAGCAGCCAGTACCCCTGCATCAACAACATCGAAGGAAGCAGCCATATACCCTCCTCGCGAGTGATCCAGAACCAGCCTGCAACCATGCCCAGCGCTAGCAGCGTGAACCCATGCGTATTTATTTGACTCGCTGCTTTTTTTGTAGAGGGCAACACCCAGCATCGAATACCCAAGGTGAGCAGCAGCAGTGACTGGGAAATGTACAAGCCCTCGCGTACTACACGCCCACCTACGCCAGCCACCCAGACCGTAGGTATGAAGGCCAAGAGGAAAAAACACACCAAAGCGGCCGCATGTGAGCGATGTAGCTGGGCGACGGTGACAGAAAAGTAGGCGGCAGTGGCTAGGTAGAAGGCGTGCTCGCTGAATTTAAGGGGAAGGCCAGTTGCATGGTTGGCCAGCATGAACAAGGAGTAACCGATTCCTTTGGCGAGTGTGAGATTGTTGTAATCGCCCAGCCAGTTTCCCCGTCCTATGTCTACAGCCTGCCTGACGAAAAGAAGATCATCATGTGAAGCCCAGCCGACCGCAAGAATCGGGAATGCCATGCGGATCCACAGTGATAGCAAGGCCATCAGTGTAATGAGTGCCCAGAAGAGAGCTGTTGAATGGAGGCGAATTTTCATAGAATTCTTTCAAACCAGATATGAAAAGGCGCTGACGAAATAGGCTGTGGTAAACGAGCTGCCAAAGGCCCTGGGTGCCTCCAAATTGAGAAGTTATCTTAATATATTTATCGGCTTAGTATATTGCTTGTCAGCGGCATTCGCTGTGAATGTAATATTGCGGGATTGGTTTTGTTGTGCGGGTAAATGCCGGATTGCACAAAATATTTTTGCTTTCGTTATGTTTGATGATGTCGTGGTGGTTGTAAATTTTATATTTTTATAGATTTGCTTTCGTTAATTTATCTATAAGTATATTAATAAGTAACTGAGGGTTAAATTGTCTAGACGAGGGGCAGATGCATGCAGCATCCCTCAAATAAAAACAGGATGCGGAGAGATTTTTTTGAGCCGGCGAAAGAGTAGGTTCTCAATGTATGGGCACCGCGCCTGATAAATGGCAACCAGTAACGCCTGCTAACCCGCATGGGTGGTATCAATTGCCACCTATTTGCAACCCAAAGCGTCTCATCTGAGCCGAGTTTGTCCACTGCTGCGGTGTATCGGTTGTGCAAAAGCTGAGATGGGGCGTTGTAAAAAGCCTTCATGCCCAACACATCGCCTTATTCAATGCTGAAGTTATTACCCGGAGGACTGATTGGGCTGGTTTAAATTTGCAGGCGGCACAGCCGATTAAGAGCCGCGCGGATTCCGTATTGCAGGCCATGCGCTTAACAGGAGCCCGACTCGGCAGTGCAACAGCAGCAGGCAATCAATTGCACAAACAAAAATGCCCAATGCATTGCATCGGGCGTTATTCGCTGGGTTAAGTTTGCCCGGCAGGGCGGTGAGCCGGGCAGGACGAGCTGCAGCCGACGAGTCAGCCGCTACGAAGGCTGCTTTGTGCTGCGAGAGTTTTAGCTCGTCTGCAATTCCAACCCCGCATGCTCGCGCAGCGGATGGAAGTGGATCTTCGGAAAACGCTCTTGCGCCAGGCGCACGTCATACGGGCTGGTGCACAGATACGCCAGGGTATTCGCCGCATCATGCGCCAGGCGCAGCGGGTAGGCGTGTTCGAACTCGCGCAGTTCGGCGGGGGTATCGGCGGTGATCCAGCGGGCACCGGTGTACTGGCAGCCTTCCAGGCGCACTTCGCAGTCGTACTCGGTCTTCAGGCGGTGCTGCACCACTTCAAACTGCAGCTGGCCCACGGCGCCCAGCAGCATGTTGCCGCCGGCATCGGGCTTGAAGACCTGGATGGCGCCTTCTTCGCCCAGCTGCATCAGGCCTTGCTGCAGCTGCTTGGTGCGCAGCGGGTTCTTCAGCACCACGGTCATGAACATTTCTGGCGCGAAGAACGGCAGGCCGGTGAACTGCAGGTTGGGCCCATCGGTGATAGTGTCGCCCAGCTGCACGCCGCCGTGCGTGGTAAAGCCGATGATGTCGCCGGCATAGGCCTCGTCCACCGCTTCGCGGCGCTGGCTCATGAAGGTCACCACGCTGGTGGGGCGCAGTTCCTTGGCGGTGCGCTGCACCTTCATCTTCATGCCGGGGGTGTACTTGCCCGAAGCCACGCGCACAAAGGCGATGCGGTCGCGGTGGTTGCTGTCCATATTGGCCTGCACCTTGAACACCACGCCCGAGAAGCTGCTGTCTTCTGGATGGATGGTTTTCTCTTCGCGGTTGCGGTTGACCTCGGTGTAGGCGATGCGGGGGCCGGGCGGTGGCGACATGTCCACCACCGCGTCGAGCACTTCCATCACCCCGAAGTTGTTCACACCGGAGCCGAAGAAAACGGGGGTCAGCTTGCCGGCCAGAAAGTCCGCATGGTTCCATTCGGCAGAGGCGCCCTGGGCCAGCTCCATCGAGTCGAGCGCATCGTCAAAGGCCTGGCCAAAGCGGCTGCGCAGCTTGTCGCTCTCGCTCAGCGGGATGACTTCGAAATCCTTGGGGCCGCGGTCGCTGCCTGGCGCGAACACGGTCATGCTTTGGGTCAGCAGGTTGATGATGCCGCCAAAGCTCTTGCCCTGGCCGACGGGCCAGGTGATGGGGCAGCAGGGCATGCCCAGCTCGCGCTCGACCTCGTCCATGATGTCCAGCGGATCGCGCACTTCGCGGTCCATCTTGTTGACGAAGGTGATGATGGGCGTATCGCGCTGGCGGCAGACCTCGATCAGGCGGCGGGTCTGCGATTCCACACCGTTGGCCGCATCGATCACCATCAGCGCCGAGTCCACGGCCGTCAGCACGCGGTAGGTGTCTTCCGAGAAGTCCTTGTGGCCGGGGGTGTCGAGCAGGTTGATGACATGGTCGCGGTAGCTCATCTGCATCACCGACGAGGCCACCGAAATTCCGCGCTGCTTTTCAATCTCCATCCAGTCCGAGGTCGCGTGGCGCGAGGCCTTGCGGCCTTTCACTGCGCCCGCGATCTGGATCGCACCGGAGAACAGCAGCAGCTTTTCGGTCAGGGTGGTCTTACCCGCGTCCGGGTGGGAGATGATCGCAAAGGTGCGGCGGCGTTGGGTTTCGGGAGCGTAGGACACAGTACGGAAGAGCAATGAGCGCAGACCCGGGACCGGGCTGCCAAAAAACAAAGCCAGCAGGTGCTGGCTGGGACTGCAGGCATTTTAACGGAAAGCGTTTATCCGGGCATGTGGGGGTGAGGCTGGGGATCCTCTGCAGAACCCTCGCTAACCGATATGGGCGCGGATCGCCCGGGACCGCGTTCAGACCACGGCAGGGAGTTTTGCAGCCGGTCCCTAGCGCAGATAGCGCTTCAGGCGCAAGCCAGGCGATTCAATCGAATGCCACAGCGCATAGCCCAGCAGCATCGACAGCAGCATCGACAGTCCCATGCTGGCATAGAAGTTCATGCCCGGCCACAAGGCAAACACCGCCTGGGCGATGGGGCAGCCCGACAGGTAGACGCCATAGGAAGGATCACCCAGGCGGCTGACCGCGCCAGAGAAAGCCGAACTGCAGCTGCCCAGAAAGATCAGCAAGGCCGGCAATACCAACAGGCCCGACGTATGTTGCAAGCCCGTCAGCCAGAAAAACAAGGCCACGGGAATCAGCCCGAAGGTGATGGCGGCGCCATGGGCTAGGAAACGGTCCCGGTGCAGCGCGATCAGCGCGCCGCAGGCAAAGTAGGCCGGGTATTCCCACCAATGCATCATCGTGCCGGTGAAGTCAGCGTTGTAGCGCGCAATGAACAGCAGGATGTAGGCCACCAGCACCAGGCTGGCCAGCCAGCGGTAGCGAAAAACGCCCACCACGCCGGCTACGGCCAACGCGGCATAGCACATGGTCTCGATCGGAATGGTCCACAGCGGCCCGTTCATCAAGTTGTTCAGCGGGTTGCTGGAAAACACCTCGGGCAGGTTGACGTAGGCGCGGTAGAGCAGCAGGTTCTTGAAGTACTCCAAGGTCTGGGCATGGGTCAAAAATGTGCGTGCGGGCAGATCGGTAAATACCACGCCAAACACGTAGATGTTCAGCAGCACCGCCGCAATCATGCCGGGCCACAGGCGCAGCAGGCGCTTGGCGCAGAACTTGAACACCTGCGGCTCACGCAGCCAGCTGGTGGTCACCAGGTAGCCGCTGATCGTGAAAAACGTCATCACCGACACGCCGCCAATCATGCCCACATTCATCCAGGCAGGGCCCTCGCGGCCGCTGATGTAGTAGTGGTGGCAAAAGATCACGCCCAGCGCCGCGCAGATGCGAAGAATGTCAAAAGAGTTGCTGCGATGGGGCATGGATGGAGGCGTAGGCATAAGGGGGTGGGGTCAAGCGCGGCACCACTATACATGGCCTGAGCGGCTGCCGATCACCTCTGGGCGTCGCCTCTTGATGCCATCTTGATATCCCCCTGCGCATTCTCAGCGCCTGCTTGATGCGCCCAAACCTACATTGGCTCCACTGCAGGCGTTTTGCCTGTGCAACACCACGCCGCGCCGGGCCGCATTGGGTGGCCTGGCATCGGCGTATGAGGAGAAGACCATGTGGATCCATGGAGTGGAGGTGCTGGCCGCGCTGGTCAGTGCTGCGCTGTTTGTCTATCTGGGTTACGCGCTGTTGCGGCCCGAAAAATTCTGAAAAAGGGAGAGGGCCATGTACATGCTGCAAGACCTCGTATTCGTCGGCCTCACGCTGGCCTGCTTTGTGGGCCTGCTGGGCTTTGTTCGCGCCTTGGTGCGCATCTGAGCGGGGGCTGACATGGGTTTAGTCTGGATCGAATATGCCGCCTTCGTGGCGGTGCTGGTGCTGCTCACCATCCCCATGGGGTGGTGGTTGGCACGCTGCTTTACCAGTGCGCACGACAGCCGGCTGGAGCGCTGGACCTACGCCGCCATGGGCGTGGATCCGCAAGAGCGCATGGGCTGGCAGCGCTATGGCGCGGTGCTGGTGCTGAGCAATGGGCTGCTGATGCTGCTGGGCTACCTGCTGCTGCGGCTGCAGCGCCTGCTGCCGCTCAACCCGCTGCAAAATGCCGCGCAGACGCCGGATCTGGCGTTCAACACCGCCGCGTCCTTCATCACCAACACCAACTGGCAGGCCTATGCGGGCGAAAGCAGCCTGAGCAATGCCACGCAGATGGTCGTGATCACCGGCCTGATGTTTGCAGGCTCGGCCGCCGGCCTGGCAGCGGCGGCCGGTTTTGTGCGCGGGCTGGCCCGTGCGGGCAGCCAGGACATTGGCAACTACTGGGTGGACTTTGTGCGCATGCTCTGGCGCGTGCTGCTGCCGCTGTCGCTGCTGCTGGCGCTGGTCTATGTCTGGCAGGGCGTGCCCCAAACCCTGGGCACCGAGGTGCTGGCCCACAGCATCGATGGCGGCCGCACCCAGCAGCTGCTGATGGGCCCGGTCGCGAGCCTGGAGAGCATCAAGCACCTGGGCACGAATGGCGGCGGGTTCTTCGGCATGAATGCGGCCCATCCTTTCGAAAACCCCACACCGCTGACCAATATGCTGCACATCCTGGCGATGCTGCTGATCCCTGCCGGCATGACCTATGCGCTGGGCGCGATGCTGCTCAAGCGCCGCCAGGGCTGGGTGTTCTTTGGGGCGAGCCTGGTCATCTTCCTGGGCTTTCTGGCCCTGGTCTGGACGGGCGAGCAAAACGGCAGCAGCCTGCTGGCCCGCGCCGGTGCCGACCAGCAGTGGAGCGCCACCCAATCGGGCGGCAATATGGAAGGCAAGGAGTTGCGCTTTGGTATCACCGATACCGCCCTGTTCGTGACGGCCACCACGGCGGCCACCACCGGCTCGGTCAATGCCATGCATGACTCGCTCACGCCGCTGGGCAGCATCACGCCCCTGGCGCTGATGATGCTCAACTGTGTGTTTGGCGGCGATGGTGTGGGCCTTATCAACCTGCTGCAGTACGCCATCCTGACGGTGTTCCTGGCCGGGATGATGATCGGGCGCACGCCGGAGTTCCTGGGCAAGAAGATCGAGGTGCGCGAGATCAAGCTGGTGATGCTGTCGGTGCTGGCCCACCCCGCCTGCATTCTGGGCTGGACGGCGCTGGCCATGCTCTGGCCGGGTGCCGCCGACAGCCTGAACAACCGGGGCCCGCATGGCTTCTCGGAAATTCTCTACGCCTATGCCTCGGCCACCGCCAACAACGGCTCGGCCTTTGCAGGCCTCAATGCCAACACCCCCTTCTTCAACACCACGGTGGGCCTGGCGATGCTGATGGGACGCTACCTGACCCTGCTGCCGCTGCTGGCGGTGGCCGGCAGCATGGCCAGCAAGGCCAGCGTGCCCGCCGGTGCCGGCACCTTCCCCACCGCCACGCCGCTGTTCACCGGATTGCTGGTGTTTGTGGTGCTGGTCGTCGGTGGCCTCACCTTTTTGCCAGCGCTGGCGCTGGGGCCGGTCGTCGAGCACCTGCAGATGCTGGCTGGGCAGCTCTACCCCTGAGCCCCCGCCTTTGACCCGAACTTGCAACTGATGTGGAGCGAACCGGGGCATGGCCAGGCCGTGCCCGCAGGAGAAAAACATGACAAGCCTTGATTCCGATAAACGCCTGCCAGCGCCCGGCGCGCAGCAGGCTGCTGTCCCCGCCGCCGCAGGCTGGGGCCGCACCCTGGGCAGCAGTGCCCGCGCCGCCGTGCTGGTGCTGCTGCTGTGCGGCGTCGCCTACCCGCTGGCCACCACCGGCGTGGCCCAGGCGCTGCTGCCCCATGCGGCCAATGGCTCGCTGGTGCTGCGCGACGGCCAGATCGTGGGCTCCGCCCTGATTGGCCAGCAGTTTGACAGCGCCCGCTACTTCCATGGCCGGCCCAGCGCCACGACGGCGCCTGACCCCAAGCAGGAAGGGGCCAGCATCGCTGCGCCCTACAACGCCGGACTGTCCGGCGCCAGCAACCAGGGCGTCAGCAGCCAGGGGCTGGCCGATAGCGTGGCCGAGCGTGTGGCGCAGTACCGCAGCACCAACGGCCTGGCTGCCGATGCGGCCGTGCCGGTCGATGCGGTGACCGCATCGGCTTCGGGCCTGGACCCGCATATCTCGGTCGCCAATGCCCAGTTGCAACTGCCCCGCGTGGCACGCGAGCGCCAATTGCCCCCCGCCCAGGTGCAGCAGTTGCTGGACCAGGCTACGCAGCAGCGCACCGGCTACCTGCTCGGTGAGCAGCGCGTGAACGTGCTGGCGCTCAACATGGCGCTGGACGCATTGCCAACCCGGAGCCAACCATGAACACGAAAAAAATGACGGCATCCGCTGGCCTCGGCGATCTGGCACTGCTGCAGGCCGCTGCCTGGGATGCGCTGCGCAAACTCTCGCCCCGCCTGCAATGGACCAACCCGGTCATGTTTGTGGTCTACCTGGGCGCCTGGCTCACCAGCCTGCTGTGGCTGCAGAATCTGCTGACGGCACAGGGCAGCAGCGGGTTTACGTTGGCCATTGCCGGTTGGCTGTGGTTCACCGTGCTGTTTGCCAACTTTGCCGAGGCCCTGGCCGAAGGGCGCAGCCGCGCCCAGGCCGCCAGCCTGCGCGGCATGAAGCGCGATACGGTTGCCAAGGTGCTGCAGCAGGCGCAGCATGGCGCCGCCTGGACGGCCCAGCCCGCCAGCAGC
Organism: Comamonas sp. B21-038; assembly: GCF_022387135.1. Taxonomy (GTDB): domain Bacteria; phylum Pseudomonadota; class Gammaproteobacteria; order Burkholderiales; family Burkholderiaceae_C; genus Comamonas; species Comamonas sediminis. Next base: position 3,658,036 of record NZ_CP092462.1, on the reverse strand, counting down.
CTGACCAAGGGCACGTTCCTGTTGGTGGAGGCCGGAGATGTGATCGCGCTCGACGGCACCGTGGTCGAAGGCGTGGCCTCGGTCGATGAGAGTGCCATCACCGGTGAATCGGCCCCCGTGGTGCGCGAGGCCGGCGGCGATTTCTCGTCGGTGACCGGCGGCACGCGCGTGCTGTCCGACTGGCTGGTGGTCGAGGTCACGGTGAACCCGGGCGAGTCGTTTCTGGACCGCATGATCTCCATGGTCGAATCGGCCAAGCGCCAGAAGACCCCCAACGAGCTGGCGCTGGGCATTCTGCTGGTGGGGCTCACCCTGGTGTTTCTGATGGTCATCGTCACGCTCTGGCCGTTCTCGGTCTTTGCGGTGGCGCAATCGGGCAGCGGCAGTGCAGTCGGCGTGGCCGTGCTGGTGGCGCTGCTGGTCTGCCTGATCCCGACCACCATCGGTGGCCTGTTGTCGGCCATTGGCGTGGCCGGCATGGGCCGCATGATGCAGGCCAATGTGATTGCCACCTCGGGCCGCGCGGTCGAGGCTGCAGGCGATGTGGATGTGCTGCTGCTGGACAAGACCGGCACCATCACCCTGGGCAACCGCCAGGCCAGCGAGTTCCTGCCAGCGCCTGGCGTGAGCGCTGCGCTGCTGGCCGAGGCCGCGCTGCTGTCGTCGATGGCCGATGACACCCCGGAAGGCCGCAGCGTGGTGGCCCTGGCCCATGAGCGCCATGGCCTGAACCCTGCAGCGCTCGACCCCGCCCAGGCCCAGCCGGTGCCCTTTACCGCCCAGACCCGCATGAGCGGACTGGACCTGGCCGGCCCCGCTGGCCTGCGCAGCCTGCGCAAAGGCGCGGCCGATGCGCTGCGCCGCCATGTCGAGTCGCTGGGCGGGCAGTTTCCGCAGGCGGTGCAGCTGGCGGTGGAGAGCGTCTCGCGCAAGGGCAGCACGCCGCTGGTGGTGGCCGAGGGCGCCCAGGTGCTGGGCGTCATCGAGCTCAAGGACGTTGTCAAACCCGGCATGCGCGAGCGCTTTGCGCAGCTGCGCCGCATGGGCATCCAGACCGTGATGGTGACCGGCGACAACCCCCTGACGGCCGCCGCTATCGCCGCCGAGGCCGGCGTGGACGACTACCTGGCCGAGGCCCGGCCTGAGGACAAGCTGCAGCTGATCCGCAGCCACCAGGCCGCTGGCCGCCTGGTGGCCATGACCGGCGACGGCACCAACGATGCACCGGCTCTGGCCCAGGCCGATGTCGCAGTCGCGATGAACAGTGGCACCCAGGCTGCCAAGGAAGCGGCCAACATGGTCGACCTGGACAGCAACCCCACCAAGCTCATCGAGGTGGTGGAGACCGGCAAGCAGATGCTGATGACGCGCGGCGCGCTCACCACCTTCAGCATTGCCAACGATGTGGCCAAGTACTTTGCGATCATCCCGGCCGCCTTTGTTGCCACCTACCCGCAGCTGGCGTCGCTCAACATCATGGGTTTGCACAGTGCCGATTCGGCCATTCTGAGCGCGGTCATCTTCAATGCGCTGATCATCATCGCGCTGGTGCCGCTGGCCTTGCGCGGCGTGCGCTACCGGGCCGTGGGAGCGGCTGCCTTGCTGCGCCGCAATCTGCTGATCTACGGTCTGGGAGGCTTGCTGGTGCCGTTTGCCGGCATCAAGCTGATCGACATGCTGCTGACCGCCACTGGCTTGGTCTAAGGGCTTGCCCCACAATAGCGCCACCATGCCCAACCCCAGCAACACCCCCAGCGCAGCCGCCGCACGGCCCGACCCGGACGCGCTGGTCGCCCAGCTCAAGGCCGACCAGCAGCAAGCGGCGCGGGGCAAGCTGCGCATCTACTTTGGCTCCAATGCCGGGGTAGGCAAGACCTATGCGATGCTGGCGGCCGCGCAGCGCGAGCGCCAGGCGGGCCGCCAGGTGCTGGTGGGGCTGGTGGAGACCCATGGCCGGGCCGAGACCGTGCAGCAGCTGCACGGCCTGGAGCTGCTGCCCCGCCGCATGCTGGCCCACCAGGGCCGCCAGCGCGAGGCCTTTGACCTGGATGCCGCATTGGCACGCCACCCGCAGGTGTTGCTGCTCGACGAGCTGGCCCACAGCAATGCGCCTGGGTCGCGCCATCCCAAGCGCTGGCAGGATGTGCAGGAGCTGCTCGATGCCGGCATCGACGTCTGGACCACGCTCAATGTGCAGCACCTGGAGAGCCTCAACGATGTGGTCAGCGGCATTGTCGGCATCCAGGTCCATGAGACCGTGCCCGACCATATCTTTGACGACGCCAGCGAGGTCATCGTCGTCGACCTGCCTCCCGAGGAGCTGCTCAAGCGCCTCAAGGCTGGCAAGATCTACCCGCTGGAGCAGGCCGAGCGGGCCTCGCACCATTTCTTCCGCCTGGGCAACCTGCTGGCCTTGCGCGAGCTGGCCTTGCGCCGCACCGCTGACCGGGTCGATGAGGACATGCGCGACTACCGGCGCGAGCGCGCCATCGGCGATGTCTGGCCGACGCGTGAGCGCCTGCTGGTTGCGGTCAGCGGCCAGGCTGGAGACGACGCGCTGGTGCGCCAGGTGGCACGGCTGGCCCGGCGGCTGGAGGCCGACTGGATGGTGGTGTATGTCGATGCACCGGCGCGCCAGCACCGCTCAGCGCAGTCACAGCAGGCCGTGCTCAAAACGCTGGCGCTGGCCGGCCGCCTGGGGGCGGATACCGCGACGATTCCGGGTGCACAGGTCGCTGCGGCCCTGGTCGATTTTGCGCGTGAGCGCAATGCCAGCCACCTGGTGCTGGCCCGCGTGCCGCCGGCGGCGCGGCGCTGGTGGCCCTGGGCCTCATCGCGCCTGCCCGAGCAGATTGCCCGGCTGGACCCGGGCCTGGATGTGCTGCTGCTGTCCGTGCCCCGGCCGCGCAACCGGCCCGAGCCCGCGCCGGTGCGGGAGGCGCCGTGGCCCTGGCGCGGCTACCTGGGGGCCAGCCTGGCCTGCGGCGCTGCCGCGCTGCTGGCGCAGGCGCTGCTGCAGGTGTTTGACCCCGCCAATGTGGTGATGCTTTTTTTGCTGGTGGTCGTGCTGTCGGCCTTGCGCTGGGGCCGGGGGCCGGGCGCCTGGGCGGCGCTGTTGTCGGTGCTGCTGTTTGATTTTTGCTTTGTGCCGCCGCGCAACTCCTTCGGCGTCAATGACACGCAGTACATCTTCACCTTCTGCCTGATGCTGGGCGTCGCGCTGGTTTGCGGCCAGCTGATGGCGCGGCTGCGGCATGAGGCCCGGGTGGCGGCAGAGCGCGAGCGCCGCGCCGGTGCGCTGGCGCGCCTGGCCCGTGATCTGTCGGGCGCACTGACGCAGGCGCAGGTTGTGCAGACGGCGCTGACGACGGTATCGGGGGTGTTCGATGCGCGCACGGGCCTGCTGCTGCCTGATGCGCAAGAGCAGTTGCAGGTAGCGCCCGGCAGCGAGGCGGCGATAGACAGCAGTGTCGGCCGCTGGAGCATGGAGCATAGCCAGATGGCCGGCCGGGGCACGGACACCTTGGCGGCGTCGGAGGCGCTCTACGTGCCGCTGATGGCGCCGGTGCGGGCGCGCGGCGTGCTGGTGCTGCAGCTGCGCACGCCCGAGCGCCTCAAGGTGCCCGAGGAACGCCGCCTGCTGGACGCCTGTGCCAGCCAGATCGCGCTGGCGCTGGAGCGGGTGCACTTTGTCGAGGTGGCCCAGCAGACCCAGGTGGCGATGGAGGGCGAGCGCATGCGCAATACCTTGCTGTCATCGGTATCGCATGATTTGCGCACACCCCTCACCAGCATCCTGGGTGCCGCCCAGGCCGGGCTGCCCCATGCGCCTCCTGGCCCCGCGCAGGACATGCTGGTGCAGATCCGCAACCAGGCCCAGGCCTTGCAGCAGCTGGTGGACAACCTGCTGGCGATGGCCCGGCTGCAGCAGGATGGCGTGCACCTGCAGCGCGCCTGGATCCCCGTCGATGAGCTGGTCGGCAGCGCGTTGCGCCAGCTGGGTGGGCGCCTGGCCGAGCACCCGGTGCAGCTACAGCTGCCGGCCGGTTTGCCGCTGCTGTGGATCGATGCCGCGATGATGGAGCGGGTGCTGGTCAACCTGCTGGACAACGCCAGCAAGTACACGCCCGTGGGCACCGCCGTGCGGGTCAGCGCGCAAGTGGAGCGCGATCAGCTGCTGCTGCGGGTGCAGGACAGCGGGCCGGGCCTGCCCGCGCACCTGGCGCCCGAGCAGCTGTTTGCGCCCTTCAGCCGGGGCCATGCCGAGTCCAGCATCTCCGGCATTGGGCTGGGGCTGGCGCTGGCCCAGCGCATTGTGCAGGCCCATGGCGGCAGCTTGCATGCCGCTGCGGCTGAGCCCGGTCCGGGGGCCGTGTTCAGCCTGGCGCTGCCGGTGCTGCCTCAGCCGGCGCTGGATTGATTGGAGTGGGGCGCACCGGGCAGGCGGCGCAGCAGGTAGATATCCATGATCCAGCCATGCTGGGCGCGCGCAGCGGCGCGGGTGGCCACAATGCGCCCGGCCGCCTCGGCCAGCGGGCCATGTTCCAGGCACTGCTGGGCCATGCCCAGGTAGGCGCCCCACCAGATGTAGACACCACGGGTTTGCTCCGCCGGCAGGCTGTTAAAGCTGCACTGGCCATCCAGCATCACTACCAGCGTGTCCACCCCGGCCGGCCAGCCTTGCTCGCGCAGATGGCGGCCGGTGGTGACGGTAAAGGGCTGGCCAATGTCATTGACGGCGATCGCATGCGCGGCGGTGAGCGCCTGCATCGAGGTGATGCCTGCGATGACCGATACCTGCACTGGCGCTGGCTGCATGCGCGCGGCAATGCGCAAGGTGCTGTCGTACAGCGATGGATCGCCCCAGACCAGCAGCGCCACCTGCAGCACGCCGTTATCCGTACGCGGCACCAGGCCGCTCTCCAGCGCCTGTGCAATCGCGGCTTGCCAGCGCAGGGTGATGGCGGCATGCCATTCATCGACCTGGTTCAGGTAGTCATCGCCCTGGCTGCGGCGCTCGGGCATGTCAAAGCCGGCGATCAGCGGCGCGGGCTGCTGCAGCACCGCATCGCAGAGCGACTGGCGCAGCGCTGCCAGCTCGGCCTTGTCCTCGCCCTTGTGGGGCAGCAGCAGCAGGTCGGCCGCATTCATCGCCGCGATGGCCTGGCGGGTCAGGTGGTCGGGGTTGCCGGTGCCAATGCCGATCAAGGTCAGCGCGACCGGCGGCAAACTGCTGCTCATGCCTGGCCTTCGCGATTCGCGGGCGTGGCAACCAGCGGCCGATCCGTGGCGGTATCCACCGCCGCCTGTGGCGCCGGAAAGCGCGGCTCCGTGCCCTGGGGCCGGTAGCGGCGGTCGTAGTCGGTGGCGTAGAGGCGGCTCTCGCCAAAGTCCTCGGCGCTGATGCTGCGGCCCACCAGGATGATGGCGGTGCGCTCCATGCTGGCCGCAACAGCCTGGGCCAGTTGGCCCACGGTGGTGCGCACAACGGTTTCATCGGGCCAGCTGGCGCGCCAGACGATGGCAGCCGGGCAGTCGGCGCCGTAGTGGGGCAGCAGCTCGCTTTGCACCTTCTCGGCCACATGGATGGACAGGTGGATCGCCAGCACCGCGCCGGTGGCGGCAAAGGCGGCCAGCTGCTCGCCCTCGGGCATCGCCGTGGCGCGGCCCGAGGTGCGTGTCAGCACCACCGATTGGCACAGACCCGGCAGGGTCAGCTCTGCGCCCAGGGTGGCGGCTGCCGCGGCAAACGAGGGCACGCCCGGCGTCACGCTGTAGGCAATGCCCAGCGCGCGCAGCCGGCGCAGCTGCTCGCCCATGGCCGACCAGACCGACAGATCGCCCGAGTGCAGGCGCGCCACATCCTGGCCCTGCGCATCGGCGGCGCGGATCTCTTCAATGATTTCGTCCAGACTCATCGACGCGGTGTTGACGATGCGCGCGCCGGGCGGGCAATGGGCCAGCAGCTCGCGCGGGATCAGCGAGCCCGCATAGAGGCAGACGGGGCAGCGGGCCATCAGGTCGCGGCCGCGCACGGTGATCAGGTCGGCAGCGCCGGGGCCGGCGCCGATGAAATGCACGGTCATGCCGTAACTCCTTGGGTTTGTGGATCAGCCGGGCGCAGGCCCGCTGCCAGACAACAATAGGGGGTGGTGCCGCGCTCGCGCAGTGCGGCGGCCAGGGTGGCGCTGCCGTCGCCGGCCACCAAGCGGGCCAGCAGCAAACGGGGGGCGGGTGCAGCCGCAGACATGGCCACGGCCTCGGCCACGCTGCCGGTGCCGTAACGCGCCAGCAGGCGGGGCGACTGCGTCACCACCGCTTGCGCTGGCAGGGCCTGCTCGGCCACCGCGACTATCGCCACCGCAAACGGCAACTGCGCGGCCCACTGCTGCAGCGCCGGCCGCTGCTCCTTGCCTTGCAGCACCGCCACCGCGCAAAAATGGGCCAGCGCGGGCTGGTCCTGCCGGGCCTGCAGCCACAGCGCCTGCAGGTCGGCGGCCTGGGCCTGGGCACGCAAACCCATGCCCAGCACCACGCAGCGGTGCGGCGCTGCTGCCGTCATGCCTGCCAGCTCCACTGCACCAGCGGGCGTGCGGCCTTCCAGCTGCGCATGCGGCCCAGCGCTGCCGCGCTGGACAGCTCCAGCTGCAGCAGCTGGCCGCCCAGCTCACCATGCAGCTGCACCAAGAGCGCCTGGGTTTCCAGGGTCACGGCATTCACCACCAGGCGGCAGCCTGTGGGCATGTGGGTCCGCAGCGCGGCAAACAGTGCGGTGTCAAAACCGCCGCCAACAAAGATGGCCTGGGGCGCGGGCAGGTCTTGCAAAGCCTCTGGCGCCAGGCCGTGCACCACCTGCATGCGGGCCTGCAGGCCAAAGCGCTCGGCATTGCGGCGGATGTTGTCCACGCGCGCGGCATGCTGCTCAATGCTGATGGCCAAGCCTCCGGCCAGGCACCATTCCACAGCCACCGAGCCCGAGCCGCCGCCAATGTCCCAGAGCCGCTCGCCCGGCCGGGGGGCCAAGGTGGCTAGGGTCAGCGCACGCGCCGGTGCCTTGGTGATCTGGCCATCGTGGGCATACCAGCCGTCCGGCCTGCCGGGCACGGCCGGCAAGGCAGGGCCGCCCTGGGCGATAAAGGCCACGGTCACCGGCGCCTGCGCCGGGTCGGCCTGCAACGCAGCGGCGGCCTCATCGGCGCGCAGCATGCGGCAGCGCTCGCGCGGGCCGCCCACGGCCTCCATCACCCACAAGGGGCTCTGGCCCCAGCCTTCGTCGCGCAGCCAATCGGCCAGCTGCCGCACGGCGTCGCCATCGCGTAGCAAGGTGATCAGCTGGCGGCCAGGCGCCAGGCGGGGCAGCAGCTGCGCAATGGGGCTGGCATGCAGGCCCAGGCAGTCGCAGGCTTCCAGCCGCCAACCCAGGCGGGCGGCAACCAGTGAAAAAGTCGAGGGCTGGGCATGGCAGCGCCACTCATCAGGCTGCAGGTGCGCGGCCAGGCTGCCGCCCACGCCATGCCAGAAGGGGTCGCCCGAGGCCAGCACCACCACCCGCCGGCCCCGCGCGGCCAGCACCGGGGCCACATCAAAAGGCTGGGGCCAGGGGCGGCCACGCGCATCGATGGCGGCCAGCTGCAGATGGCGGGGGCCGCCAAATACCAGTTCAGCCTGGTCCAATGCCAGCTGAGCCGCTGCGCTGAGGCCTGACAATCCATCCTCGTTCAAACCTATCAACGTCAACCAGGGATCAGTCATGACGCATGTTCTCCTGCTGGGCGGCACCAGCGGCGCCAGCGAGTTGACCCAGGCCCTGCACCAGGCGGGTGTGCGGGCCTGCTTCTCGTATGCCGGGGTTACCCAGCAACCGCTGGCCCAGCCGCTGCCCACGCGCAGCGGCGGCTTTGGCGGGGCCCAGGGGCTGGCGGACTTTATCCGCGCCCAGGGCATCAGCCATGTGGTGGATGCCACCCATCCCTTTGCTGCGCAGATGAGCCGCAACGCCTGCGCGGCCTGCGAAGCCACCGGCACGCCGTTGCTGGCGCTGGAGCGCGCGCCCTGGCAGACGCAGCCCGGCGACCGCTGGACCGATGTGGCCAGCATGGCCGATGCCGCCAGCGCGCTGCCTGAGGCGCCCAGCCGGGTATTTCTGGCAGTGGGGCGCAAACAGCTCGATGCCTTTGCCGCCTGCCCGCAGCACCATTACCTGTTGCGCCTGGTCGATGCACCCCAGGCCGGCAGCTTGCCGCTGCCCCGGCATACGGTGGTGCTGGGCCGGGGACCTTTCAGCATGGCAGACGACCTGGCCTTGCTGCAGCAGCACGGCATCGCCTGGCTGGTGGCCAAGAATGCCGGCGGCTCCGCCACGCAGGGCAAGATCGACGCTGCCCGTGCGCTGGGCCTGCCGGTCGTGATGGTGCAGCGCCCGGCACTGCCGCTGCGGCCGCGCACCGACAGCGTGGCGGCGGTCATGCATTGGCTCCGTCATGGCGCCTTGCCGTCCACATCACCGTAATAGCGCGGCGTGTAGGTGTAGCGCCCCACGCGGCGGGTGAGGCGGTTGCCCACCAGCACGACGGTGCGCATATCGGCCATCTCGGGCTGGGCCTCGGCCAGGCTGCAGACCTGCAGCGATTCCTCGGGCGTGGAGACGGCGCGGGCAAACACCAGCAGCCGCTCGGGCTCGCAATGCGCGCGCAGCAGGGCCAGCAGGCGGTTGAAGCCCTCGGGCCGGCTGTGCGAGCGCGGGTTGTAGAAGGCCATCGCAAAATCGGCCTCGGCTGCCAGTTCCACGCGGCGGGCAATCACCGGCCAGGGCTTGAGGTTGTCCGACAGATTGATGCAGCAAAAATCATGGCCCAGCGGCGCGCCTGCGCGGGCGGCGGCGGCCAGCATCGCGGTAACGCCGGGCAGTACCTGTACATCCAGCGCCAGCCAGCGTTCGGCCTGCGCACCTGGCGCGCGCTCCAAGGCTTCAAACACGGCCGATGCCATCGCGAACACGCCCGGATCACCGGAAGAGACCACGACGACCTGGCGGCCCTGGGCTGCCAGTTCCAGCGCCTGCTGGGCGCGCTCCAGCTCCACCCGGTTGTCCGACGCGAGCCATTGCGGCTGGCGGCTGCCCGCCGGCGCACTCTGCGCCACCAGGGCCTGCGCACGCGCCACATAGGGAAAGTAGCCCACGACCGCGTCGGCCGCCAGCAAGGCCTGCAGCACGGCGGGCGTGATCTGTTCCAGGCCGCCGGGGCCCAGGCCGGCAATGGTCAGCTGGCCGTTGCTCACCATGCGGCCTCCGGGCGGCGGCCCTGGCCATGCACCAGCACGATCGCAAAGTAGGGGCAGACCTCGTCGCCCACGTCTGAGAGGCGCGCCACCTGCTGCTGCTCGGTGGTGCCGTTTTGCACCAGCCAGGCGGCATCGGCCCGGCCTGCGCGGGCCAGTGCGCGGCGGATGCGGGGCAGGTTGCGGCCCACCTTCATCACCACCAGCGCATCGGCCGTGTCCATGCGGCGCACCAGCTCGTCTTCGGACAGGGTGCCCGTCATCACGCTCAGCACATCGTCACCCCAGGTGATGGGCTCACCGGTGGCATGCCAGCAGCCCACCATGCCGGGGATGCCGGGCACCACCTGCAGGTCCACATCGCCGCGCGCGCGCAGCCGGGTGTAGAGGTGCATGAAGGAGCCGTAGAGAAAGGGGTCACCTTCGCAGAGCACGACGACCTGCTCCTGCTTGGCCAGCGCGGCCAGGCGCAGGCACCAGTCGTCATAGAACTGGGCCAGCTGCTGCACATAGGCGGGGCTGTCCACCGGGATTTCGGTGGTCACCGGGTATTCCATCGGGTACTCGGCAGCCTCGCTGCTGAGCATGCCCTCGACCAGCTGGCGGGCCTTGCCGGGCCGGCCTTTTTTGCGGAAAAAGGCCACATGGCGGGCGCCACGCACCAGGCGGTCGGCCTTGATGCTCATCAGCTCGGGGTCGCCCGGGCCCAGGCCCACGCAGATGAGGCCCGGCGCGGCCAGGTGGGTCTTATTCAACATGGCTGGCCATGGCATTGACGGCGGCCACGGTCATCGCCGAGCCGCCCAGGCGGCCGCGCACGATCATCGCGGGCACGGGCAGGTCCTGCATCAGCGCCTGCTTGGATTCGGCCGCGCCGATAAAGCCCACCGGGCAGCCGATGATGGCCGCAGGGCGGGGGCAGCCCGGGTCCTGCAGCATGTTGAGCAGGTGAAAGAGGGCGGTCGGCGCATTGCCAATCGCCACGACGGCGCCGGCCAGGTGCGGGCGCCACAGCTCCAGCGCCGCCGCGCTGCGGGTGTTGTTCATCTTCTGCGCCAGCTCGGCCACACCGGGTTCATGCAGGGTGCAGATCACCGGATTGCCTGCGGGCAGGCGCGAGCGGGTAATGCCTTCGCTGACCATGCGCACATCGCATAGCACGGGAGCGCCCGCCTCCAGCGCGCGCTGGCCGGCGGCCACGACACCGGCGGAGAACTGCACATGCGCGGCCAGCTCGACCATGCCGGCGGCATGGATCATGCGTACCGTTACGCGCTCCTCACCGGGGGTGAAGCGCTGCAGGTCGGCCTCGCGGCGAATGGTGGCGAAAGACTGCCGATAGATCTCGGCGCCATTGGTTTCGTAGGTATGAACCATTAGATTTCTTCAAACATCAGCCCGGGATTGTCGCGCAGACTGCGCGCGCTCCAGCGGGAATCGGGGGCGGCCTGGGCCGTCGCATCGCGGGCGTAGCCAAACACGGGCCCATCCGGGCCCGCTTGCGCCACCAAGGTCACGGTCGACGGCAGCTGGCGTGCACAGCCCTTGGCGCAGCCCGAGACATGCAGGTGCGCGCCATCGGGCACATGGCGGGCCAGCGCCAGCGCCAGATCCTGCGTAGGCGCCAGCGCCTGGCGGCAGCCGGGCGCGCCACTGCAGGCCGACACGCGCAGGCGGGCATCTTGCGGATCGCGGATCCAGTGCGCGGGGTCGTCCAGGCCTGCCGCTGCCAGCACTGCGCTGCCGGAAGGCGCCAGGCCTTCGACCAGCAGCATGCGCCAGGGGGTCAGCCGCAGACTGCGGATGCCGCTGCGGGCCAGGCGCGCCAATGCGCCGGCAGTGACCCGGCCCAGCGGCGCGGCCACCAAGAGGCCCAGGCCGCATTGCCAGCCAGGTGCTGGGCTGCCATCGGCAGGCAGATAAGAGGGGACTTCGCGCAGGCCAGCGGGCAAGGCCAAGAGCGGCCATGCGCCTGGCTGGGCCTGCGCCTGGCGCAGCAGCTGGGGCAGGCGGCCCGGGTGTTCACCCGCTGCACGCCGTGCGCGGGCCTGGGCGGCGCACCAGCGGGCCAGTACCAGCGCGGCTTGCACGGTGAGGGTTGCGCTGTGAGCCTGCCAGGCGACGGGCTGGCCGGGCACCTGCAGCCGCCAGCCCTGGGTGCCATCGCGCACCAGCTGCACATCGGCGGCCACCTCGGCCATGCCACCATGGCGGCCACTGGCCAGCGAGAAGCCAAACTTGGCGGGCAGGCCATCCAGCGCTGTGTCGGCCACCAGCGCCTGCTGCAGTGCCTCGGCCAGTGCCAGCACGCCGTCATCGGGTGCGCACAGCGGATCGATGACCAGGTTGCGCAGCTGCTCCTGGCGCGCGTCAGGGTCCAGCAGGCCTTGGGCGGCCAGCGCATCGAGCAGGCTGCTGTGCTGATCGGGGGCCACGCCGCGCAGCTGGATATTGGCGCGGCTGGTGAGCTCCAGCAGGCCGGCGCCATGCGCCTCTGCCAGCTCGGCCAGACGCTGTGCCTGCGCGGCCGACAGCTGGCCCAACGGCGGCCGCACCCGCACCACCAGCCCATCGCCGGAGGCCATGGGCTGCCAGGCGCCAGGGCACCAGCCTTGGGTCTGTGGAGGGGAAGAAGGTGGGCTTGCAACCATGGGGCAGGCGGCAGTGCAGCAGCAGTGCCAGGGTGCTGAAGTGTAGCGAAGTGCCCGCTTCCTCTCGGTACACAGGCGCAAACCACCCCGGTTTTTTGTCACAATCGGGCGCATGACGCTTGCAGCCCCCCGCATCCTCCTGGTGGACGACGATCCCAATATCCGCCGCTTTGTGCGTCTGGCCATGGAGGACGAAGGCTGGCAGGTCTTTGAAGCCGACAGCGCCCGGCGCGGTCTGATCGAGGCGGCCAGCCGGCAGCCCGATGCGCTGGTGCTGGACCTGGGCCTGCCCGATGCCGATGGCAAGACCTTGATCACCGAGCTGCGCGGCTGGAGTGGGCTGCCGGTGCTGGTGCTCTCGGCCCGCGACCAAGAAGAGGAAAAGGTGGCCGCACTGGATGCCGGTGCCGATGACTACCTGAGCAAGCCCTTTGGCGTGCCCGAGTTGCTGGCGCGGCTGCGCGTGATGCTGCGCCGGGGCCAGCGCAGCGGCGGCGACAAGCCTGGCAGCACGGTGCGTTTTGGCGATGTGGAGGTGGACCTGGCCACGCATGAGGTGCGCCAGGCGGGCGTGGCCGTGCACCTGACCCCTATCGAGTTCCGGCTGCTGGCGGCCCTGATTGCCGGCCAGGGCCGGGTGCTGACGCACCGCCAGCTGCTGCTGCAGGTCTGGGGGCCGGAGTACCTGGACCGGCCGCATTACCTGCGCGTGCACATGGCCAACCTGCGCCAGAAGATCGAGGCCGAGCCGGCCCAGCCCCGGCATCTGCTCACCGAGTTGCAAGTGGGCTACCGCCTGGTGGGGTTACAGGGCTGATGCCCTTATAATCGCACTCCATCCGAGGAGCGTTGCAGCGTTTCCCAGTCTGGCAGGCGCCAGACCACAACGGGGCGTGAGGCTCGGATTTCATCTCGCAACGACGCTCACCCACGCTTTCTGTGCGGTGAGATGGTCTTTCCCCTTCTTCCGCGGAACGTGGTTTTTCATTCAATTTTTGGAGAAAACCATGAACGCTGCTGTTCGCTTCAATCCCGCTGACTCTGCGATTACCGATATTTCCCTGGCCGCTTGGGGCCGCAAGGAAATCAAGATCGCCGAAACCGAAATGCCTGGCCTGATGGCCGTGCGTGAAGAGTTCGCTGCTGCCCAGCCCTTGAAGGGCGCGCGCATCACCGGCTCGCTGCACATGACCATCCAGACCGCCGTGCTGATCGAGACGCTGACGGCCCTGGGCGCCCAAGTGCGCTGGGCCTCGTGCAATATCTTCTCGACCCAGGACCACGCCGCTGCCGCCATCGCCGAAACCGGCGTGCCCGTGTACGCGATCAAGGGCGAGTCGCTGAAGGACTACTGGGACTACACCCACGCGATCTTTGAATTCGGCGCCAAGGGCACCGAAGGCGAAGGCCCGAACATGATCCTGGACGACGGCGGCGATGCGACGATGCTGATGCACCTGGGCAAGAAGGCCGAGAAGGACATCTCCGTGCTGGCCAACCCCGGCAGCGAAGAAGAGAAGATCGTGTTTGCTGCGATCAAGGCCAAGCTGGCCGTCGATCCGACCTGGTACAGCCGCAAGTCGGCCCAGATTCTGGGCGTGACCGAAGAGACCACCACCGGCGTGCACCGCCTGAACGAAATGTCGGCCAACGGCTCGCTGCTGTTCCGCGCGATCAACGTCAACGACTCGGTGACCAAGTCCAAGTTCGACAACCTCTACGGCTGCCGCGAATCGCTGGTGGACGGCATCAAGCGCGCAACCGATGTGATGATCGCCGGCAAGGTGGCCGTGGTCGCTGGCTACGGTGACGTGGGCAAGGGCTGCGCCCAGGCGCTGACTGCGCTGCGCGCCCAGGTCTGGGTGACCGAGATCGACCCGATCAACGCCCTGCAGGCCGCGATGGAAGGCTACAAGGTCGTGACCATGGAGTACGCCGCTGACAAGTGCGACATCTTCGTGACCACCACCGGCAACAAGGACATCATCCGCCACGAGCACATGGTCGCGATGAAGGACGAGGCCATCGTCTGCAACATCGGTCACTTCGACAACGAAATCGATGTCGCATCGATCGAGAAGTACGAGTGGGAAGAGATCAAGCCGCAAGTCGACCACATCACCTTCCCCGATGGCAAGAAGATCATCCTGCTGGCCAAGGGCCGCCTGGTGAACCTGGGTTGCGCCACCGGCCACCCCAGCTTTGTGATGTCCAACTCCTTTGCCAACCAGACCCTGGCGCAGATCGAGCTGTTCACCCGCCCCGACGCCTACGAAGTGGGCAAGGTCTATGTGCTGCCCAAGGTGCTGGACGAGAAGGTCGCACGCCTGCACCTGAAGAAGGTCGGCGCCCAGCTGACCGAGCTGACCCAGGCGCAAGCGGACTACATCGGCGTGAAGAAGGAAGGCCCTTACAAGCCCGAAACCTACCGCTACTAAGCCAGGAGCCGCCAATACGGCCCCTGATACGTCGTTGCTTCGCCTTGTCGTACGCTTGTACTGCCTGCGGCTTTGCGCCTCGTCTCATGGGCCGTCTTGGCGCCTCTGGGGCAGCGCTAGGTGACACTCTTCGGTGCCGCCTGGCGCTGCAGCCCTCTAGGCATCCTCTGCAAAACCCTCGCCAAGCGGGATGGACGCGGATCGGGATGAGCCGCAAGGCGTCTTTTGCAGTCAATAGCCGTAGCTATTGACAAGGAAGACAACGAAGCGGATCGCCCGAGACCGCGTTCAGACCACGGCAGGGAGTTTTGCAGAGGGTCCCTAGGGCATTTGTTGTGAAGACTGGCTGCTCCGCCTGGCGGGCCGGCCGGTCGTTTTGATTGAAGGAACGCGCATGCGCGCAGATGTGTTTTTGGTGGAAACGGGCCTGGCGTCGACCCGCTCGCAGGCGCAGCGCCTGATTGCTGCGGGTGTGCAGTGGCGCACCACCTCGCTGGCCCCCTGGATCAAGGTCGCCAAGAACGGTGACGAGATTCCAGCAGGCGCCGATGTGGAGCTGCTCGATGACTCGGAAGCCAAGTACATCTCGCGCGGCGGCCTCAAGCTGGAAGGCGCCTTGGCGGCGACCGGCCTGGTGGTCAAGGACTTGCGCTGCCTGGACGCGGGCCAGAGCACCGGTGGCTTTACCGACTGCCTGCTGCAGGCCGGTGCCCGGCAGGTGATCGGTGTGGATGTGGGCACGGGCCAACTGCATGAGCGCCTGCGCGCTGATGAGCGCGTGGTCTGTGTCGAGGGCTTCAATGCCCGCGCGCTGACGCCTGAATCCCTGGAAGCGGCCTGCGATCTGGCCTTGACCGAGATCGTGCTGGAAGAAGAGGACAACGACACCCAGCCGGTGGCCCCTTATGCCTGGATGCGCAATGGCGGCCAGGTCGATGACGAATACGACGACAGCCAGGACGCCAAAGAGCAGGAGATCGAGGACTTCAAGGCTGAGCGCAGTGCCAAGCAGCGCGCCAAGGCGGAGGGCACGGCCCCCGTCGAGCGCCGCCGCCGACCCGGTACCGAGAACATCGATATCCGCCCCGAGTTTGACTTTGTCACCGGCGATCTGTCGTTCATCTCGCTGACCTTGGTGCTGCCAGCGGTGGTGAGCGTGCTCAAGCCCGGCGGCCAGCTGCTGATGCTGGTCAAGCCCCAGTTCGAGCTGCAGCCCGGCCAGATTGGCAAGGGCGGCATTGTGCGCGACAAGGCCTTGTATGCCGAGGTGGAACAGCGCATCCGCGCCTGCCTCGCCGAGCTGGGCCTGGAGGTCAAGCAATGGATGGATTCGGCCATTGATGGCGGCGACGGCAACCATGAGTTCTTTGTGCATGCCCAGCAAGGCGCGGTCGTCAAGGCGCCCGTGCCTGCAGCTGCCGATGCCAGTGCGGATGCCCCGGCCGCGCCTGCGAAAAAGGCCGCTGCCAAGCGCCCCTCGCGTGCCGATATGCGTGCCAAGCGTGATCTGCAGGAGCTGTACGTGGATCCGGAAGCGGCCAGTTTTGGCCAGCCGGGGCCCGCGCGCTCGAAGCAGAAAAAGCGCAACGAACGTTAAGTGTTGAGGACCTGGAGACGCTGATGTCTTTTCCGATCAGTTTTGAATTTTTCCCGCCCAAGACGCCCGAAGGCGCTGAGAAGCTGCGCGTGGTGCGCCAGGCGCTGTATGCGCGCAAGCCCCAGTTTTGCTCGGTCACTTATGGCGCGGGCGGCTCCACGCAAGAGGGCACCTTTGGCGTGGTCAAGGCCATCCTCGACGAAGGTGTGGATGCGGCATCGCACTTCTCGTGTGTGGGTGCCACTAAACAAACGGTGCGCGCGCAACTGCAGCAGCTCAAGGACATGGGCGTCAAGCGCCTGGTGGCCTTGCGCGGCGACCTGCCCAGCGGCTACGGCCTGGGCGGTGAGTTCCACTACGCCAGCGATTTGGTGACGTTTATCCGCGACGAATTCGGCCAGGATTTCCACATCGAAGTGGCCGCCTATCCGGAGATGCATCCGCAAGCGCGCAGCCCGGAAGCGGACCTGCAGGCCTTTCTGGCCAAGGTGAAAGCCGGGGCAGATTCGGCCATCACGCAGTACTTCTTCAACGCCGATGCCTTTTGCAGATTTCAAGAAGATTTACAAAAACGCGGTGTGGACCTGCCGGTCATCCCGGGTATTATGCCGATCACCGGATCGACGCAGCTGATGCGCTTTTCGGATGCCTGCGGTGCCGAGATCCCGCGCTGGATTCGTCTGCGACTGCAAGGCTATGGAGATGATGTTGCCAGCATCCGTGCCTTTGGCCTGGATGTAGTGACCCAGATGTGCGAGGACCTGCGCCGCCGTGGTGCCGTCGGTCTGCACTTCTACACCATGAACCAAAGCGCAGCCACACTGGCGATCTGCGACCGGCTGGGGCTGTAGCCAACAGCGCTGTGGTCTTGCAGCGTGGTGGCCCCGAATGTGCCCAAGCGCGGAAAGACCAGGAGTTGCTGTTGCCCTCATCCACACGATCGCGATGCCGAGGCTGGCTGGCCGCTGTCAGCCTGGCCGCGCTGGCGGGTGGCTGCGTGCATGTGCCCAGCGATGTCGATGGCACGCCGCCGGCGCAGGCGGACAGCACCGCGCCAGGCCCTGTGCATCCCGAAGCCGCATTTACCCCACCCGAGCGCTCCGCCGCAGAGGCGGCCATCACCTCGACCGCTCCAGAGGAACTGGCACTGGCCGGTGAGCGCCGGGGCCTGGGCCTGGTGCTGCCGCCGTCGGCACCACTCAGCAGCATCGATGGGCTGTCCCGCCCCTGGGATGTGCCCGACATTCCTCCCGCCCTCAAGCAAGACCCTTACCGATCAGCCGACCAGCAAGGCATGGCCTCCTGGTATGGCGGCCAGTTCCATGGCCGCAAGACGGCCAATGGCGAGCGCTTTGACAAAGAAGGCCTGACAGCAGCACACAAAACCCTGCCTTTTGGCACCCAGGTCTGTGTGCGCAGCATGGTCACCGGCAAGGCGGTGGTGGTGCGCATCAATGACCGGGGCCCTTATGCCGGCGACCGCATCATCGACCTGAGCCAGGGCGCTGCCCAGGAGCTGGGCATGCTGGGCCTGGGCATCAAGCCGGTGGAGCTGTGGACCCTCGATGACGATGACGACGACTGCCCATCGTTTGTGCTGGCCGGGCGGCGCGGCAGCGGTGCGTTGGCCGGTAATGGTGCGCGCGGCCAGCCGGCAGCGAAGGCGGCGGTGCAACACCGTGGCCGTGTGCGGGCCGTGGTGCCGGCCACCAAGGCACAGGCCAAGCCTGGCAAGGCAGCTGCTGCAGCACGGCGCAAAAGATAAAGCCTCAGCGCACAAAAGCAAAAAACGCAGGCCATCCGATGGATGGCCTGCGTTTTTCTATGGCGGCTGACTGGCTTGGAGGTGCTTACTTGCCGCCGCTCTCCAGCACATAGCCGGCATTGCTGTCCTGCTGCAGCAGCTCGGCCATTTGGGGCAGGGCGGTCTTGAGCTGGTCCTTCAGGGTGAAGGGCGGGTTGATCAGGAACATGCCGCTGGCAGGCAGGCCGGGGCGCTTTTCCTCACCCTGGCGCATGGCCGTGGTGATCTTGCTGTTCTTGACCGTCAGCTCGGCATTGAGCCAGCTCTTGCCAAACTTGTTGGCCAGGGTCTTGAGGCGGCGCGGCAGGTCATGGGCTTCCTGGCGCGGAATGATCGGGTACCAGACCGCATAGGTGCCGGTGGGGAAGCGCTGCATGCTGTCGGCCACCATGTCAAGCACGCGGCCATAGTCGGTCTTCATCTCGTAGCTCGGGTCGCACAGCAGGAACGCGCGGCGCGATGGCGGGGGCAGGAATTTCTTCACGCCTTCAAAACCGTCTTCCAGCAGCACCTGGACCTGGCGGCCGGCCTTCAACTGCGCGATGTTGCCCGTCAACGAACGGCAGTCGGTAGGGTGCAGCTCAAACAGCTTGAGCTTGTCGCGGTCGCCCAGCAGGCGCTGCGCGATGAAGGGCGAGCCCGGGTAGACCTTGTAGGTGCTGCTGGTGTTGAAGGCTTTGACCATGTCCACATAGTCTTGCAGCATGGGGCACAGGTCCTTGACGCCTTCGAGGCGGCGAATGCCTTCGTCGGCCTCGGCACTGGTCGTGGCGTAGTCGCCGTCCAGGCGGTACAGGCCCGCCCCGGCATGGGTGTCCAGTGCAACCAATGCCGCCTCTTTTTGCGTCATGTATTGCAGGGATGCAATCAGGATGGTGTGCTTGAGCACATCGGCATGATTGCCGGCATGGAAGGCGTGGCGGTAACTGAACATAGGGCGCCAATGGTAGCGATATGCGCCGTGCTACGGCGCCAAAGGGGCATGCGGCAGCGGTTATGGACGCCAAAAAACCCCGGAATACACTCGAACCCTGCCTTTTGGGGGATGTGAGGAGGCACTTTACGCTTTGCGCAAAAGCTTTTATAATGGAGAGCTTCGCAGCGATTTTTATGAATCCCGCGGCGAGGACTGGTTGCAGTGGGCCCGCAAGGTTACGCGGCAACCGGGTATCCCGCCTAAGAGGCTTCCTGCGCAAGTTCCTTGCGTCTAGAAGAAGCACCGACCGCGGAAAAGGATTCGCCAAACCCTCTATTGAAAGAGAAAACTCATGTCTACATTCAGCGCAAAACCCGCTGAGGTGCAACACGAGTGGTTTGTGATTGACGCCACCGATAAGGTGCTCGGACGTGTCGCCAGCGAAGTGGCACTCCGTCTGCGCGGCAAGCACAAGGCCATTTACACACCTCACGTTGACACCGGTGACTACATCGTCATCATCAACGCCTCCAAGCTCAAGGTCACTGGTACCAAGAACACGGACAAGGTGTACTACCGTCATTCGGGCTTCCCCGGCGGCATCACTGCCACCAACTTCCGCGACCTGCAAGCCAAGTTCCCTGGCCGTGCGCTCGAGAAGGCTGTCAAGGGCATGCTGCCCAAAGGTCCTCTGGGCTACGCCATGATCAAGAAGCTGAAGGTCTACGGTGGTGATGAGCATCCTCACACCGCCCAACAGCCTAAAGTGCTGGAAATCTAAGGAGTCCCGAGATGATTGGTGATTGGAACAATGGCACCGGCCGTCGCAAATCCAGCGTCGCCCGTGTGTTTCTGAAGAAGGGCTCCGGCAAGATTGTTGTGAATGGCAAGGACATTCAACAATATTTCGGCCGCGAAACCTCGATCATGATTGCAAAGCAGCCTCTGGTGCTGACCGGCAATGTCGAAACCTTCGACATCCAGGTCAACGTGCACGGCGGCGGTGAATCCGGCCAAGCCGGTGCCACCCGCCACGGCATCACCCGCGCTCTGATCGATTACGACGCAGCACTGAAGTCGCAACTGAGCCAAGCTGGCTTCGTGACCCGTGACGCACGTGAAGTCGAGCGTAAGAAGGTCGGTCTGCACTCTGCACGCCGCGCAAAGCAGTTCTCCAAGCGTTAATTGCTGGCTACTTGCCAAGAACCGCCCCTCGGGGCGGTTTTTTTATGGCTGTTGAGACCGTCAACACGTTCTCGGAACCGATCGGGGTATTCCCACACTGCAATTGGCGTCACCCGGCGGGCGGGCTGCGTGAAGGTGGCGATTGGAGTACCATTCTTTGCAGTACATCAAATAAGACAGGAGTCGTCTCCCATGAGCGAAGTTGCAGAAAACACCATGACGGAAATGCCCACCCCGATTGTCTTTACCGACAGCGCAGCGGCCAAGGTGGCCGATCTGATTGCCGAGGAAGGCAATCCGGACCTGAAGCTGCGCGTGTTCGTGCAAGGCGGCGGCTGCTCGGGCTTCCAGTACGGTTTCACCTTTGACGAGATCGCCAACGATGACGACACGACCATGACCAAGAACGGCGTGTCGCTGCTGATCGATGCGATGAGCTACCAGTACCTGCTGGGCGCCGAGATCGATTACAAGGAAGACCTGCAGGGCGCACAGTTCGTGATCAAGAACCCGAACGCCACGACCACCTGCGGTTGCGGATCGAGCTTCTCGGTATAAGCCGCGCAGCACGTGATGGAAGGCATGGCTCTGCTGCTTGCCTTCTGGTCCACCACCTTGCCTCAAGCCGCTGTTGACCAGCGGCTTTTGTTTTGCCCATGTCCGCTGAACTGACCCCACGCCCCGTCGCGCCCCACAAGGAGCGCCTGCTCTGGCTGGTGGCGATTGCCTTTTTTCTGCAGTCGCTCGATGCCACGATCCTGAACATTGCGCTGCCGGCGATGGCCCATTCGCTGGGCCAGAGCCCGCTGAAGATGCAGTCGGTCATCGTGGCCTACTCGCTCACCACGGCCATGCTGATTCCGGCATCGGGCTGGATTGCCGACCGCTTTGGCACGCGCCGCGTCTTCATGTGGGCGATTGCGCTGTTTGTGCTGGGCTCGGTGCTGTGCGCGCTCTCGCCCAGCCTGGGCTTCTTGATTGCGGCACGCGTGGTGCAGGGCGTGGGTGGGGCGATGATGCTGCCGGTGGGGCGCCTGGCGGTGTTGCGCAGCCACCCGAAAGGGGATTTCATCCGCGCGATGAGCTTCATCGCCATTCCCGGCCAGATCGGGCCCTTGCTGGGCCCGACCCTGGGCGGCTGGCTGGTGGAGGTCGCCACCTGGAACTGGATCTTCTGGATCAATGTGCCGGTCGGCCTGTTCGGCGTCTGGGCGGCGCGCCGCTGGATGCCCGAGACCACCTGGTCGGTGCCGCGCAAGTTCGACGGCCTGGGCTATGCGCTGCTGTCGTTCGGCATGGTGGCTATCTCGGTGGCGCTCGATGGCATGTCCGGCATGGGCCTGGGCATGGCCTTGGTGGTGGTGCTGATGGTGTTTGGCCTGGCCAGCCTGGCCAGCTACTGGATGCATGCGATGCGCGTGCCCGAACCCTTGTTTCCTCCGATGCTGTTTCGTGTGCGCTCGCTGCGCGTGGGCCTGCTGGGCAATCTGTTTGCCCGCTTCGGCACGGGGGCTGCGCCGTTTCTGATCCCGCTGCTGCTGCAGGTGGGCCTGGGCATGGCACCGATGAACGCCGGCATGATGATGCTGGCCACCGTGCTGGGCAGCATGCTGGTCAAGCGCTTTGCAGTGCAGACGGTGCAGCACTTCGGCTACCGCCGCGTGCTGCAGGTCAACTCGGTGATGGTCGCGCTCATGCTGGCCAGCTTTGCCTGGGCCAGCGCCAGCCAGCCGCCGTGGTTGCTGCTGCTGCAGCTGTTTGTGTTCGGCGGCTTCAACTCCATGCAGTTCTCGGCGATGAACTCGGTCACGCTGAAGGACCTGGATGGCGAGTTTGCCAGCAGTGGCAACAGCCTCTTGTCGATGGTGCAGATGCTGGCCATGGGCATTGGCGTGGCCCTGGCCGGCGCGCTGCTGTCGGGCTACGCCGACCGCTGGATCACTGACCCGGACAAGTCGCTGCGCGCCATCCACGCGACCTTTCTGACCGTGGCCTTGATGACCTTGGCTGCCACCTTGGTGTTCAGCCAGCTCGACAAGGATGAGCCGGTCAAGCCGGCGCCCGATGGCGGGGATGCCTGACCGCTAGCGCGGGTAGATCGCGCCCAGCACGCGGGGGCCGCGCGCCCCAGTGACCGCCGGCAGGTTGCCGGGCAGGCTCTGCCAGCACTGGCGGGCCAGCCAGGCAAAGGCGCTGGCCTCGACCTGCACCGGAGGCAGGCCATGCTCGGCCGAGCTGTCCACGGCGATGCCGGGCAGCAGATCGGCCAGGCGCTGCAACAGATGCTGGTTGAGCGCCCCGCCGCCGCAGACGATCAAGGTCTGGCCCTCGGCTGCGCCGTGGCGCTGCATGTCCTGCGCAATCGCCAGCGCGGTGAAGGCGGCCAGGCTGGCCTGCACATCGGCAGGTGCCGCGCCGGGCGCATGGCGCTCGAGCAACGGCGCCAGCCAGGCCGGGTTGAACAGGTCGCGCCCGGTGCTCTTGGGCGGCGGCAGCTGGAAAAAGGGCTCTTCCATGAAGGCCGCCAGCAGGGCCGGAATGACCTGGCCGCTGGCCGCCCAGCGGCCGCCGTCGTCATAAGGTTCGCCGGTGTTCAGCTGGCACCAGTGGTCCATCAGCGCATTGCCGGGGCCGCAGTCCCAACCCCGGATGTCGTCGCCTTCAAGGCGGCTGATATTGGAGATGCCCCCGATGTTGAGCACCCAGCGTGGGCTGCCCAGCGCGCCGGCACCGCCAAACACACTGTGGTGGAAGGCAGGCACCAGCGGCGCACCCTGGCCGCCTGCAGCCACATCGCGGCTGCGGAAATCGGCCACCACGGTGATGCCGCTCAGCTCCGCCAGCAGCGCGGGGCTGTTCAGCTGCAAGGTATAGCCGGTGCCATCCCACAAGCCTGGCTGGTGGCGCACGGTCTGGCCATGGGCACCGATGGCGGTGATATCACCGGGCTGCAGCTGGCTGCGCGCGAGCAGCCGATCGACCACCTGTGCATAGCTGCGTGCCAGTGCATTGCCGGCCAGCGCGGCGCGGTGCAGCTCATGCTCGCCAGCGCTGTTGAGCGCCAGCAGCTCGGCCCGCAGCTCGGGGGCAAAGCCGGTGCTGGCGTACTGCAGCACCTCCATGCGGCCATCCTGCCACTGGGCAATCACACCATCCACACCATCCAGCGAGGTGCCGGACATCAGGCCAATAAAGCGTTCAGTCATTGTTGTTAAGCCTGCAAAAGCAAAGGCCCCAACAATACCAAGATTGTGGGGGCCTGGGGGCGGGGGCGCCTTACCGGTTTACTGGTTGGCGTTGGTCTCGAGCATCAGCATCTGGTCGTTCAGGGCCAGGCGCATGCTGTTGGCGAGGTTGTCGAATTTGGCGCGGGCCTGGCGGCTAATGGGCTTGCTGGTTTCGCTCTCGGCCACCATCGCCAGCGGGTCACGCTGCTCGCCGGCGACGCGGAACTCAAAATGCAGATGGGGGCCCGTGGCCCAGCCGGTCTGGCCGACGGCGCCGATTTCATCACCCTTGCCCACGCGCGCGCCTTGCTTGACGGCGATGCGGCTCAGGTGGGCATAGACGGTTTCGTGCTTGTTGCCATGGTCGATGTAGATCACATTGCCGTAGCCGTTTTGCACGCCGGCAAAGGTCACCAGGCCATCGCCGACAGTGCGCACTGGCGTGCCTTGGGGGGCTGCCAGGTCGGTGCCTTTGTGGGCGGACCAGGTCTTGTGGATGGGGTGCACGCGCATCGCGAATGCGCTGGAGACGCGGGTGTACTTGACGGGCGAGCCGATGTAGCTGCGCTCGCCGCTTTCGCCGGCAAAGTTGTAGTACGCGCCCTTGTCCTTGGGGGAGTCCTGGAACCACAGCGCCTCATGGGTCTTGCCGTTGTTGCGGAACTCGGCGCTCAGCAGGCGGCCGGTGCCCAGCACTTCGCCATCGGCTTCGAGCGTTTCGTAGACCAGCGAGAAACGGTCACCGGCGCGCAGCGCACGGCGGAAATCGATCTTGTCGGCAAACACTTCGACCATCTGGTTCGAGACGTTGTCGGGCAGGCTGGCGGCATCGGTGGCTGCATACAGCGAGCTGCGGATGATGCCACCCGACAGGCGCGTGCCCCGGGTCAGCGGCAGGAATTCGGTCAAGGTGTCGAACTTGCCGTCGGCCTTGCGGATGCTGAAGCGCTGGAACACATCGCTGTTCTCGCCCGCCCAACGCACCGTGAGGGTCGTCAGTTCGTGGCTTGGCGTGGTCTCGGCAGTAATCTGGCGGCCAGCCTTGCCAATGATGGCGCTGCGGGCCTTGGCGTTGCTGCGGATGAAGGCCGCGGCAGCCGGATCAGCCACGCCCAGGCGGCGCAGCAGGGACTCTGGCGTGTCGTTGCTGCGCACCTCATCGGTGCGGTACAAAGAAAAACCCGGTCCGTCGACCAGGTCTGCAATCGAAATGTCCGAAGCCAGCGACTCGACGGGGTATTCCACGGTCTGCACAGGCATGTCGGACGGATTGGGGCCCAGCTCTGCCACAGCGAAAGCGGCGCCGCCACCGGTCATCAACATGACGGCCAGTGCTGCAGCGAGACGCTTGGGGTGTGCTTGGGCGGTATTGACCAACTGGCGAATGACGAGGCTGCCAGCGGTGATGAATCCGTTGTTCAATGTTCCATCCCGGTTATGGAAGGCCTCTTGCCGGCTGCGTTTACGGAGCCAAAACAAACCGCGTCTGCAGGCGCGGTGGGTGGTTTTTTAACAAGAAGGCACAAAAAAAACTTCATGTGCAGCGTTCGCGGGCCTGGATGAAGTCCCCTTGGGACATCGTCTGACAGACGCGGCTAGAATAAAACGCTGCAACGCAAGGGACGCAGTATAACGCCCTCGGCTTTGCTGGCAACCTGAGAAACCCCATATGAATCAATCGACTGTTACAACTTACCCTGTTACCGAACGTGTGCAAGAGGCTTTGCAGGTAAGTCTGCGTGGGGTGGATGAGCTGCTGCCACAGGAGGAATGGGTCAAAAAACTGGCCAAATCCGAGGCGACGGGCGTGCCGCTGCGCATCAAGCTGGGCCTGGACCCAACAGCCCCGGATATCCACATTGGCCACACCGTGGTGCTCAACAAGATGCGCCAGCTGCAGGACCTGGGCCATACCGTGATCTTCCTGATCGGCGATTTCACCACCTTGATTGGCGACCCCTCGGGCCGCAACAGCACCCGGCCGCCGCTGACCGCTGCGCAGATCCAGGTGAATGCCGAGACCTATAAGGAGCAGGCCTACAAGGTGCTCGACCCAAGCAAGACCGAACTGCGCTACAACAGCGAGTGGTGCGACAAGCTGGGCGCACGCGGCATGATCGAGCTGTCGGCCAAGTACACCGTGGCGCGCATGATGGAGCGCAACGACTTCCACACCCGTTTCCACGAAGGCAGCTCCATCAGCCTGCACGAGTTCCTGTACCCGCTGCTGCAGGGCTATGACTCGGTGGCGCTCAAGAGCGACCTGGAGCTGGGCGGTACCGACCAGAAGTTCAACCTGATGATGGGCCGCCATCTGCAGGCCGAGTACGGCCAGGAATCCCAGTGCGTGCTGACCATGCCGCTGCTGGTGGGCCTGGACGGCGTGCACAAGATGTCCAAGTCCAAGAACAACTACATCGGCATCACCGAAGACGCCAACACCATGTTTGCCAAGGTGCTGTCGATTTCGGACGATCTGATGTGGGACTGGTTCACCTTGCTGTCCTTCATGAGCCTGCCGGAGATCTCTGCGCTCAAGCTGGAGATCGAAGGCGGCCGCAACCCCAAGGACGCCAAGGTGCTGCTGGCCAAGGAAATCACCGCGCGTTTCCACAGCGCAGCAGCGGCCGATGCGGCCGAGCAGGATTTCATCAACCGCAGCAAGGGCGGCATTCCGGACGACATTCCCGACGTCGCGCTGAGCGGTGCGCCGCTGGGAATTGGCGCGCTGCTCAAGCAGGCCAACCTGGCCCCTTCCACCAGTGAAGCCAACCGCCTGATCGACGGCGGCGGTGTGCGGGTGGATGGCGTGGTGATCGAGGACAAGGGCCTGAAGCTGCCCGCCGGCACCTTTGTCGTGCAAGTGGGCAAGCGCAAGTTTGCCCGGGTCACCTTGGCATAACGCTGGGTTGCCAAGCCGGGCTTGCCGGGCTGGCTGTTCGATCAAAGACCCGCTCCCTTTTGTTGGGGAGCGGCTCTTTTTTCTGAATGGCTCTTTTTGACTGCGGCTGGCATGCGCCTGCCCGCAAGGATGGCCTCAGCCCTGTGAGCCTGACTTCCAGCCCCAGCCAATGAGCAGCCAGGTTCCCGGGCCGCGCCTCTAGGCCAGGCGGCCTGCAGTTTTACTGCAGCTCAATCTTGGCCTGCGTGGCAATGCGCTTCCACAGCGCAATCTCATCGGCCTGGAACTGGCGCATCTGCGCCGGGCCGCCGCTCATCGCGGTGGCGCCCAGGTTGGCATAGAACTGCTGGGTTTCGGGCTCGGCTGCAATCTGCATGAACCAACCCGCCAGCCTGGCGCTGATGTCCTCCGGTGTCTTGCTGCTGACCATCGCCCCCACCCAGGTGTAGGCCTCGATGCCAGGCAGCCCCGCTTCGCGGGCCGTGGGTACGTTGGGCAGCGCGGCCACGCGGCTGTCGGAAGCGACGGCCAGGCCCGTCAGGCGCCCGGCCTTGATCAGCTCCTGCACCGAGGTGGCCTCGGCAAAGGCGTAATCCACCGTATGGCCGGCCACGGCGGTGGCGACCTCGCCCGCGCCCTTGAAAGGCACATGCACGGTCTGCACCTTGGCCACGTCGTTGAACAGCTCACCCATCAGCTGGTAGCCGGCCGAGCCCGCACCAAAGTTGATCTTGCCGGGGTTGGCCTGGGCTTTGGCCACCAGATCCTTGAGCTGCTTGGTATCGGCATCGCCCGGCGCCACGACGATGGCCGGCGCGCGCATCATCATCGTCAGCGGCGCAAAGTCCTTTTGCGCGTCATAGGGCAGCGCTTTGAACAGCGCCGTGTTCACTGCCAGGGTGGAGTTGCTGCCAATAAAGACCGTGTAGCCATCCGCCGGGGCCGACAAGGCCTGCTTGACCGCTATGAAGCCATTGCCACCCGGCCTGTTCTCCACCACCACCGGCTGGCCGCTGAGCTGCTGCAGCTTTTTGGCGTAGTAGCGCGCCGAGGTATCGGTGCCGCTGCCCGGCCCGAAGGGCACGATGAATTTGATGGGCTTGCTGGGAAAGTCCTGGGCCTGCAGCGCCGGGCTGGCCGCGCCAGCGAGCAGCGCCGCACACAGCGCCAGCGCCCGCCGGCGGCCAAAGCGAGGGTGGAACATGGCAGTCTCCTTGTGTCGTTATAGGTGGCTGCCTGCGGGTGTGTAACACGCGGGCAGCCGCTTTGACTGTAGGGAGGGTGCTCTGCCTTGTCTAATAGTGAATTGGCCGGTGCTGAGAGGGTGGGCGTATCAGCGTTGGCTTTCCCCAGCCCCCATCAGTTGCCGGAGGTATCGCCAATGGCCGTGCGCGTGGCGGCGGCCTGCAACTGCAGCCAGGCGCAAAAGGCGGTCACTTCGGGGCGTTGCTGGCTGCGCGGGCCAATGATCAGCCAGTAGGCGAGGGGGGAATCCATGCGGAACTCGGGCAGCACCTCGACCAGGTCGCCATTGGCCAGCGCATCGGCGACCAGCGGCATGCGCGCCAGCGCCAGGCCCTGGCCGGTCAGGGCGGCCTGCGCAATCTGGTGGGCATAGTTGAGGAACAGCCAGCGTTTGGGCTGCAGATTGCCGCAGCCATGCAGCTCCAGCCAGCGCTCCCAGGTCAGCCAGTCCAGGTGCTGCAGCCGGTGGGCGTCGCCCGCTTCAATGAGGGTATGGCGGGCCACGTCGGCGGGCTGGCTGATGCGCGGGTGGCTTTGCAGCAGCCAGGGGCTGGCGACGACGGCCAACTGCTCGCCAAACAGGCGCTGCGCGTTGGCAGTGGCGTGCTGGGGCAGGCTGTAGCGCAGCGCCAGGTCCACATCCGAGGTTTCCAGGTCGAGCACGTTGTCGGTGGCATCGATGCGGATGTCGATTTCGGGGTTGTCGCGCTGGAAGGCCTCCATGCGCGGAATCAGCCACATCGACGCAAAGCTGGCCCAGGTGGTGATGGCCACGCTCTTGCGGCCGCTGGTCTGGCGGATCAGGCGCACGGCCGAGTCGATACGCTCGATGGCGGGGGATACCGCGCGTTGGAGCTGGGCGCCGGCGCTGGTCAGCTCCACCGCGCGGGTATGGCGCAGAAACAGCGCAATACCGACCTCATCCTCCAGCGCCTGGATCTGGCGGCTGACGGCCGACTGGGTCAGCGCCAGCTCCTCGGCGGCGGCGCGAAAGTTCAGGTAGCGGGCCACCGCCAGAAAAGCGCGCAGATGGCCCACGGCAATGGGCCGGGTGCGGAGCAGGGAAGGCGGCAGAGGCAGGTCTGGCATGGTGGAGGCACTGTAGCAAGAAGTACACACTGCGCCAGGGTGTATCCCCGGGGCAGGCGTCCATCATGCTCCTGCTTCGATAGCTGCCGCTGGCTTGGCGCGGCCCGGGGCCGCAGAAACTCCAAAACCTAGGGTAAACCATTAATGCCGTGGCTGCATTGATCGGCCCTCTTTTATTCATTGGACGCCGGCGTGGCCAAGGCGCAAGATACGCATATCGGGTAAACCCTAGGATCGCTTCGATACCAGGGCCCTGCAAAGGAAACCACCATGGCTATGTCTGCATCTCATGTTCTGTCCGCTGGCACCATCGCTGCGCGCCCCGCGCGTGCCAGCCGCGCTGCGTCGGCTGCCGCCGAGATGCGCATTCTGCCCACTGGCAAGGCCATCAGCTTTGTGCCCCAGCGTGACGTCTTGCTGCGCATCTCCGAAGGCACCGCCTGGATTACCCTGGGCCTGGGTCTGAGCAACGAAGCCAGCCTGCAGGCCGGTGATCTGGTGCTGCACGCCGGTCACACCGTGGTTCTCAAGGCGGGCCAATCGGTCGTCATCGAGAGCAAGCGCCAGGATCCGCTGGTCTACCACTTCCCCAAGAACCAGGGTGGACAGCCCAACCTGGATGAGCAGCCAGCCCGCTGGTTCACCCGCTTCCAATGGGGTAAGACCGACGGCAGCATGCTCTACAACCTCTAAGCTCTGCGCCATACCGATCAACAGCCTGCCCCGTGCAGGCTGTTTTTTTTGCCTGACAGCGCTTG
Organism: Comamonas sp. B21-038; assembly: GCF_022387135.1. Lineage (GTDB taxonomy): Bacteria > Pseudomonadota > Gammaproteobacteria > Burkholderiales > Burkholderiaceae_C > Comamonas > Comamonas sediminis. Next base: position 3,628,945 of record NZ_CP092462.1, on the reverse strand, counting down.
CGCCGGTGCAGGCCCGCAGCCGTTGGAGCGCGCGATAATCGCAGGGTTTTGTCTTTTAAGAGGTGGCGCCCGGCGCCGCCTCGCTGATTCACCATGAACGCTCCACTCGACATCATCATCATGGCCGCTGGCAAGGGTACGCGCATGAAAAGCCGCCACCCCAAGGTTTTGCAGAAGCTGGCCGGGCGTGCGTTGCTGCAGCATGTGCTCGACACCGCTGCACAGCTGCAGGCCCGCTCAGCGGTGGTGATCACCGGCCACGGCGCCGAGCAGGTGGAGGCGGCGATCGGCCAGAGCAGTGCAGGCAGCACGCAGTTGGACTTTGCGCGCCAGGAGCCGCAACTGGGCACGGGCCACGCCGTGCAGCAGGCGGTGCCGCTGCTGGCCGACGATGGCATGGCGATTGTGCTGTCCGGCGATGTGCCGCTGACGCAGGCAGACACGTTGCAGGGCCTGCTTGATGCGGCGGGCAGCGACCGCATGGCCTTACTCACCGTCAACATGCCCGATCCCACCGGTTACGGCCGCATCGTGCGCAATGCCGAAGGCACGGTGCAGCGCATCGTCGAGCAAAAGGATGCGAATGCGCAGGAGCGCGCGATCACCGAGATCTACAGCGGCATCATGGCCGTGCCGGCACGCTGGCTCAAGCCCTGGCTGGCCCGGCTGAACAACCACAACGCCCAGGGTGAGTACTACCTGACCGACATCGTGGCGATGGCCGTTGCCGATGGCGTGGCCGTCGAAGGCCATTGCATCGCCGATGTGCTGCAGGTGGCCGGCATCAACAGCCCCCAGCAGCTGGCCGAGCTCGAGCGTGCCCACCAGATGCGCCAGGCCCAGGCGCTGATGGCCCAGGGTGTGCGCATGGCCGACCCGGCCCGTTTTGACCTGCGCGACGATGCGCGTGGTGGCAAGGCGCAGCTGCTCTGCGGCCAGGATGTGGAGATCGACGTGGGCTGCATCTTTGGCGGCCAGGTGCGCATTGGCGATGGCGCGCGCATTGGCGCCTACTGCCATATCAGCAATGCCGAGATTGCCGCCGATGCGGTGATCCACCCGTTTACCCATATCGATGGCGAGGCCGCAGGCGCCCAGGTGGGCGAGGGCGCGCTGGTGGGGCCGTTTGCCCGCCTGCGCCCCGGTGCCCAACTGGGCAAGCAGGTACACATCGGCAATTTTGTCGAGGTCAAGAACTCGCGGCTGGCCGATGGCGCCAAGGCCAACCACCTGGCCTACCTGGGCGATGCGGAGGTCGGCGAGCGGGTCAACTACGGCGCGGGCAGCATCACCGCCAACTACGACGGCGCGAACAAGCACCGCACCATCATCGAAGCCGATGTGCATGTGGGCAGCAACTGTGTGCTGGTGGCCCCGGTGACCATTGGTGCCGGCGGCACCGTGGGCGGCGGCTCCACCATCACCAAGAACACGCCGCCGGGCGCCTTGAGCGTGGCGCGCGGCAAGCAGGTCAGCATTGCGAACTGGCAACGGCCGCAGAAGAAGTCTTGAGCGACAGAGCGCCTGGGCATATCGGCACAGGCGCCTGGCGTCGGGAGAAGAGCCACCACCCCCGGCGCCTGAGGGGATGAAGGCTGTGGTCAGGCGCCTGCGGGGGCTCCGGGGCCTGGCATGCTGGCCAGCTCCGCCAGGTGGGCGGCCGAGATGGGTTCCAGCGTGGCATGGCTGCCGTAGCTGCGGGGCGCGCCCCGGGCCTGCTCCAGCGCGGCTTCCGCCTGGTGGATCCAGTCGTCCACCGACTGGTGGTATTTGGCCAGACTGGCGATGCCGATGCTGACGCTGATCTGCACATCGGGCCAATCGCGCAGGCGGCGGTTGAGCGCCTGGCTGTGGATGCGGTCGGCGATCTGGTTGGCGATGTCCAGGTTCACCCCGGACAGCAGCACCGCAAAGGAGTCGCCGCCAAAGCGGCAGGTGGCATCACCCGGCCGCACGCAGGTGCGCAAGGTGTTGGCCACCGCAATGATGACCTCGTCGCCGGCGGTATCACCATGGCGGCTGTTGAGCTCGCGGAAGTTATCCACATCTACAACGATGAGGAAGGCAGGGATGTCCTTTTGCTTGGCATAGGCGAACAGGCGCGTTGCAAGGTCCTGCCAGTACATGCGGCCAAAGAAGCCAGTCATCGCATCGACCCGGCGCATCACCATCAGCATCTGCTCCTTGTGGGCCAGGCTGCGCAGCAGGTGGCCAGTGGCAATGCCTTGCATCGCCAGGTAGAGGGCGACTGCCAGCAGGCTTCCGACGATGGTGAAGCTGCTCGTGCTGTGCTGGACGTCAAACGAGGTGAGCAGCCCGGCAACGGCGACGCCTGCGATGGCCCCCGCAATGGCCAGCACGGCATGGCGCACGCTTTGCATCGCGTAGGCGCAGTGAACCAGCACCATCAGCATGATCGCGCTGGTCAGCAGGTGGAAATGCACCAGCGCGACCCAGACGCCGATCACCAGACCGTCGACAAAGGACAGGATCACGTCGTTGATGTCGGAGCCGCCTGTGCGGCGCGTACGCCAGCGGGCCAGCAATGGCCAAGCCACCAGTGGCAGCACGATCGCCAGCCACACCGGCCAGGAGGCATTGCGCTGCCACAGGGCCCCCGCAGCGGCCAGCGCACAGGACGCCAGAAAAACAATGCGGCCCCAGTCGCTGCGTTGCTGGGTGCTGTCCATTTTGATATGCACCATGGTTAGCCTCTCTTGCCCGATGAGTCATTTCGCCCATGCATCGAAGGACCCGCCTCACGATGTTACTGTTTGATACTCATGGCGCCAGTATGAGGCCGGACTATCGCCGCGACAAGCTTGTAGGCTCCGCTGACATTTGTTGAAGATTTATGTCATTCACGCCTGCTGCAGAGTGGTTACGTACATCGCTGTGGCCGTTGTCGGGGCCGGTCTTCCTGGTGAAACCGCTGCAGCCAATGCCCGTTGTACCCCAGCGGGTAATCCCTGCCGCGACGGGAGTCCTGTCCTCAGCTGTGCAGCGACAGGTGCGGCCCTTTGGGCAGCGGAATGCGGGTGACGAATTTGCTGCGCTTGGTGGCAAAGTAGGTTTTCACATTGCGCACATTGCTCTGCGAAGTGAACAGCTTTTGGGTCAAGGCCAGATAACCGGGCATGTCATGGGCGTAGACCACCAGCACAAAATCCGGCCCGGGGCTGACCCGCCAGCACTGCTGCACCTGGTCGTTCTGCACGACGAAGGCCTCAAAGGCATCCAGCTCTTCAGCGCCCTGCCGGTCCAGGCTGACCTCCACCAGCGCAAACAGGCCAAAGCCCTGCACCTGGGCCAGCACATCGTGCGAGAGCAGGGCCACCTCGGCGGCGATCAGCCCCATCTCGCGCAGCCGCTTGGTGCGGCGCAGGCAGGTGGGGGGCGAGACATGCACCTTGTCGGCCAGCGCCTGGTTGCTGACGGAGGCATCCTTCTGCAACGCGTCCAGCAGTTGCAAATCGATGATGTCCAAGGTGAAATCATTCATTTCGCCGTTCATTTTGAAATTTTATTTCAATGAATATATTTGTTGAAATTTTATTTCATCTGTCATGAAAAATGGAAAGAAAATAATACGGCCACCTGTCTACACTGCTGCCATTGTTGATCAAGGAGTGAAAGCTATGTGCGGCATTGTTGGTGCAGTTTCTACGCGCAATATCGTCCCGGTGCTGGTGCAAGGCCTGCAGCGGCTGGAGTACCGTGGCTATGACTCCTGCGGCGTAGCCGTGCATGAGGCTAGCCTCGACGGCCGGCAGCCCGGCGGCCTGCGCCGCGCCCGCAGCACGGCCCGTGTGGCCGAGCTGATGGAGCAGGTGGCCAGCGAACAGGTGCAGGGCGCCACCGGCATCGCCCATACGCGCTGGGCCACGCATGGCGCACCCGCCGTGCACAATGCCCACCCGCATTTCAGCGCCGGCCCCGGCGTGGCCGATGTGCAGGCAGTGGGCCGTGTGGCCCTGGTGCACAACGGGATCATCGAGAACCATGAGGCGCTGCGCGCCGAGCTGCAAGCCAAGGGTTACCAGTTTTTGAGCCAGACCGATACCGAGGTGATTGCCCACCTGGTGGACAGCCATTACGACGGCGACCTGTTCAGCGCATTGCAGCAGGCCATCAAGGCGCTGCGTGGCGCCTATGCGATTGCCGTCATGCACAAGGACGAACCCCACCGCGTGGTCGGCGCGCGTGCCGGCTCGCCGCTGATCCTGGGCGTGGGCAACAACGAGAACTTCCTGGCCAGCGACGCGATGGCACTGGCCGGCGTGACCGACCAGATCGTCTACCTGGCCGAAGGCGATATGGTCGATCTGCAGATTGGCCGCTATTGGGTGGTGGACCACCACGGCAAAACTCTGGACCTGGCCGAGCGCCCGGTCAAGACCGTGCATGCCCACAGCGGTGCTGTGGAGCTGGGCCCCTACCGCCACTACATGCAAAAGGAGATCTTCGAGCAGCCGCGCGCGATTGCGGAAACCCTGGAGGGCGTGCAAAGCGTTGTGCCCGAACTGTTCGATGGCCCGGATGGCACCGCCGCCTGGCGTATCTTCAAAGAGATTGACGAGGTGTTGATCCTCGCCTGTGGCACCAGCTACTACAGCGGCTGCGCCGCCAAATACTGGATGGAGGGCCTGGCAGGCATCCGCTGCAATGTCGAAGTGGCCAGCGAGTACCGCTACCGCAAGAGCGTGCCCAACCCCCGGGCGCTGGTGGTCACGATCAGCCAATCGGGCGAGACGGCCGACACCCTGGCGGCGCTGCGCCATGCGCAGAGCCTGGGCATGACCAACACCCTGACCATCTGCAATGTGGCCACCAGCGCGATGGTGCGCGAGTGCAAGCTGAGCTACATCACCCGCGCCGGCATGGAAATCGGTGTGGCCTCCACCAAGGCCTTCACCACGCAGCTGGCAGGCCTGTTCCTGCTGACCCTGGCGCTGGGCCAGAGCAAGGGCCAGATCACCGAGGCGCAATCCGATACCTACCTGGAAAAAATGCGCCACCTGCCCCTCGCCTTGCAGGCCGTGCTGGCGCTGGAGCCCCAGGTGGTCAGCTGGGCCGAGGATTTTGCGCGCAAGCAAAACGCGCTCTTCCTGGGCCGGGGCATCCACTACCCGATTGCACTGGAAGGCGCGCTCAAGCTCAAGGAGATCAGCTACATCCACGCCGAAGCCTACCCAGCCGGTGAGCTGAAACACGGCCCGCTGGCGCTGGTGGACAGCGAGATGCCGGTCGTCACCGTGGCCCCCAATGACGAACTGCTGGAAAAGCTCAAGAGCAATATGCAGGAAGTGCGGGCGCGTGGCGGCGTGCTCTATGTGCTGGCCGATGCCAACACCAACATCGAGAACGCCGAAGGCATGCATGTGATCCGCATGCCCGAGCACTATGGCGTGCTCAGCCCCATCCTGCATGTGGTGCCGCTGCAGCTGTTGTCGTACCACACGGCCGTGGCGCGCGGCACCGATGTGGACAAGCCGCGCAACCTGGCCAAGTCGGTCACGGTGGAGTAAGCGCTGCCGGCCTCGTTGCCCCATGGTGCTGGGTCACTCAGGCCGCGAAGCCGCATCACGCGCGTATGCCGCTTCTCGTCCCAGCCATAGTGCGGCAAAGGCGAGGGGCGCGATGGGCGCTTGGGCTTCCTGAAGAAGCACGGGCGGACCTGGCGGGTTGGCGTCAGGGGCCCGTCCTCCGGTGCATTGCGCTCGATGCCGGTCCTCTACTGCAGAGGCGGATTAGGCCTTGTTCTGCAGTCCTGCTCGCGCATTCCGCAAGCGAAGAAAGCGCCGCTCGGTGGTCTCCACTCCCCACCGCGTCACGGACCGGGCAGACACCTGCGCAAAACCCTGAGAACCGTAGAGCGCGGCTGTGGCGCTGGACTCGCCCAGGTCCGCCAGATGGATTTCGTCGAAATGGAGATCCGCATGGGCCAGTGCTTTTAGCAAAAGGCGCTTGCCAATGCCCAGGCCACGCAGACTGCTGTCCACAATGAACCAGCGCAGCCGCCCCACGCGCGTGAGCGGATTGCCCTCGAGCACGATGCAGCCCAGCACGCGCGTGTCCTCACGGTACAGCCACATGCCTTTTCCCTCGTCCAGCGGCGACTGCAGAAAGGCCGAGAGCTCCATCGCGGTGTGGCATTCGCAGGCCTTCGCATCCATGCCTTGCACAGCAAAATGCCGCGCCAGCATGGCAGACACATCGCCCAGCATGCCGGGCGTATATCCGGACGACAGCTGGCGCTCGATCTGGGCCGGCCGGTCCACATGGGCGTTGTCGCGTGACAGCGCAGACGCGTACAGGGACAGCAGCCGGTTCAGCGCATCGTGTTCATGAGGCTCCAGTTGTTGCAGCACGCGCGTGACCTGTGCGGTGCCAAAGTGGTCGATGCGAACCTGCAAGTCCCGTCCCTCGTCCGTGAGAAACAAGCGGGAAGAACGGGCGTCGTCGGCGGCCGATTCTCTGCGGACCAAACCCATGGCCTCCAGCTTGGCCAGCTGCCGGCTGGTGTTGGATTTGTCCAGCCGCAGCAGCGCAGCCAGATCGCGGGCCTGGAGACCAGGCTGCGCGCCTATCTCGATGATGGCGTGGACAGCAGACGGAGCCAGCTCACTGCCGCCGAACGGTGACCGCAGATAGCCCAGCTCACGCACCAGCTGGCGAGAAAACCCCCGCAACTGATGGACGACGTCGAGGGGGATGGAAGGGGCAGGGCGGGGGCTTGTCATTGTTTTAGTTGCGTTTCGCAATTTGCGTATGGCCAATATGGAGATGGTCTCACTCAAACACAGACATTAAATTACAATAAAAGTTGCGCATCGCAACCAATGACGGAGCGATACACCATGAACGCCTGCTGCGGTGCGCCATCCAGACCGGAGCATGGGGCTCGGGTCTGGTGAACATATCTTCGGAGATCTTCTGTATGTCAGCCAGTCAGCCCGCATGGGCTCCGCGCGCCGCCCGGGTGTTCGCGGCCATCTTGGGCGTCATCGCTATCGCGTTGGGCGCCTATCTTGCCTATGGTGGCCTTCAACTCTTGCAGCTTGGGGGCTCTTTTTATTATCTGCCGGTTGGACTGCTGGTTCTGGTGGCCGGTGTCTTTCTGGTCAGAGCGGATGTACGTGGCGCCTGGCTCTATGCCGCCTGCTTTGCCATTACCGTCGTCTGGGCCTTGTGGGAGGTGGGATGGCATTTCTGGCCTCTTGCAGCACGCATCGGCCTGCCCGCCGTGCTCGGTATGTTGATTGCGCTGGTGGTGCCCTACCTGCGCGGTAGCGAGCGTTGTGCCCATATCAAAGGCGCGTCTCGCGGCACGGCTGCGTTGCTTGCGCTGGGGATTGTTGGGGCCTTCATCGCCGCCTTCCAGCCCATCTGGACGGTGAAGCCCGGGGCCGAGCCCGAAATCGCACAGGGCTACCAGCCCCGCGATGACCATGCCAACTGGACCAACTACGGCCGCACGCCGGATGGCACGCAGTTTGCCACCGCTGACCAAATCACGCCCGGCAACGTCAAGGGCTTGCAAGTCGCATGGACCTTCCGCACCGGGGACTTCGCCTTTGGCGGCAAAGAAAACCAGAATACCCCGCTGCAGATCGGCAATGTGCTGTATGCCTGCACGCCCTCCAACCAGGTCTTTGCGATCGAGGCGGACACCGGCAAGCAGCTGTGGACGTTCGACCCCAAGGTGAATTCGGGCTTCAGCCCCACCTGGCAGCGCTGCCGCTCACTGGCGTATTACGAATTGCCCCAGACTGCTGAATCGGCCCCAGTCCAAAAGACGCCGGCTGCGTCGGCCCCCGTTACCCCGCCCGGCGGCGCATGCGCGCGTCGCATCTACCTGACCACGGCTGACATGCGCCTGATCGCGCTGGATGCCGCCAGCGGCCAGTTCTGCAGCGACTTCGGCAAAAACGGCCAGGTGTCGTTGGCCACCGGCATGGGCGACATCGTGCCCGGCTTCTACAACCCCACGGCGGGCCCCGTGCTTGCCGGCGACCGCCTGCTGGTGGGCGGCTGGGTGATGGACAACCAATCGGTCGATGAGCCTTCTGGCGCGGTGCGCGCATTCGACGCCGTGACCGGTGAGCTGGCATGGGCATGGGATGTGGGCCGTCCCGGCGTGACCACGGCGCCGGGCCCCGGCGAGCACTACACCCGCGGCACACCCAATACCTGGGCCGCCCCTACGTACGACGCCGAGCTGGGCCTGGTCTACCTGCCCACGGGCAACGGCACGCCAGACATGTATGGCGGCCACCGCACCCCGGAAACCGACCGTGTCAGCTCCTCGGTCGTGGCATTGGATGCGCGGACTGGCGCCGAACGCTGGGTGTTCCAGACCACGCACCATGATGTGTGGGATTACGACCTGCCTTCCAAGCCCGTCCTCTACGACGTGCCTGGCGACAACGGCGAGCGGATTCCCGCGCTGATTCAGACGACCAAGCGTGGCGAGATCTTCGTGATCGACCGCCGCTCTGGCAAGCCGATCGCAGAAGTGCAGGAAAAGCCGGTGTCCACCGAGGGCTTGCCAGGCGAGAAGCTCGCTGCCACGCAACCCTACTCGGTAGGCATGCCGCAGATTCGCCAAGGGGTGCTGACCGAAGCGCAGATGTGGGGCATTACCCCCATCGACCAGTTGGCTTGCCGCATAGCGTTCAAGCAGTTGGAATACAAGGGCGACTTCACACCGCCAAGCACCAACTGGTACATCCCCCACCCATCGCCGTTCGGCACGATGAACTGGGGCGGTATCTCCATCGACAAGGTCCACGACTACCTCATCGTGAACGATATGCGGATCATGATGAAGGCCCGGCTTCTGCCACGCGCGGAAGCCGACAAGGCCCTCATCGCCTCCGGCAAGACCACGCCGAGCGTCGCTGGTGTGGTGCCGATGGAAGGTACCCCTTATGGTGTAAACCGTGTGATGGTCACCTCGCAGATTGGCGTGCCCTGTACCGATCCGCCTTTCGGCATGATGACCGCCATCGACCTGAAGACGCGCAAGATCGCCTGGCAGCGTTCATTGGGCACCGTAGAGCAGATGGGCCCCATGGGCATCAAGACCGGTTTGCCCATCCCCATCGGAATGCCCTCGCTGGGCGGCCCGGTGGCGACCGCATCCGGTCTGATCTTCTACACCGGCACGGCCGACTACTATCTGCGCGCCATGGATGTGAAGACCGGCGAAGAGATCTGGAAGTCGCCCCTGCCCGTGGGTGCGCAGTCCACACCGCTGGTGTTCAAGTCCCCCAGCTCCGGAAAGCAATATGTGGTGGTGACGGCAGGCGGTGGCCGCACAGCCCCCGATCGCGGTGACTACATCATTGCCTACGCCTTGCCGGACGCGAAGTGACCGGCCTGCGTACAGGCTGCAACTGAGAATGGCCCGTCGCCATGGAAGTCGCTAGTTGGGACGGATAAAAAATGCCGGAGCCATCCGGCCCATGACGCCCGGTGCACTGCATCGGGCGTTTGCATTTTTAGCCGCTATACGGTTGCGGTCGATCGGCGTTGACCGCCCCAGCTGCGCCTGTATGCGCATCAATGCTAGGCTTGTATCGATGACTCTGTTGAACCACAACGCCATCTCATCCAAGGAGCCAGAATTGACTGCACCGCTGAACCTGATCGTCACCTTGCAACCCCTGCCCGGCCATTTGCCGGACGTCGTCTCGACGCTTACCACCTTGGCGCGGGCCAGCCGGCAGGAGGCTGGCTGCCTGCGCTACGACCTTGCGGTGGGCCAAGAGCTGGTCTATCTCTTTGAGGCATGGACCGACCGCCAGGCGTTGGCGGCGCATGAGAAGGAGCCGCACTTTGTGCAGGGCGTGGCGGCGCTGAACCGCCTGTGCGCATCCCAGAGGATGGAATTTGTCGAATGGCAGGCGCAGGGCTAACTGGCCCTGATGCGCATCGCGCTCGCCACTTAGCCGGCTGCGTTGGACTGGGGTTGTGCAAGGCGAGGGTAGAGCGCAGTGGCAGCAGCAAGCGGTTGCATGCATTGCCGGTATTGTCCGGCCAGGCAGCTCGCAGTTACCGACCCATCAGCCCTGGTTGTCTGTACGGCCCGGCCGCTCATACAGCGTATGGCTGCGGTACGACTTGTGCGGTCCGCGCACCTGGTGCTCAATAACAAAACTGCCGTTGCTTAAAAACGCGTAGTGGCTGTCATAGCGGTCCGCGATGCACAGGTGCGAGCTGCTGGCGCTCAGCTGCCCCTGCGGGTCCAGCGCAGGGCGCAGTTGGTGAAAAAGGCGCTGCTGCTGCGCATCAAAGTAGATGCACAGGTCAGCCCCTTGCTGGCTGAAAAAATAGCGGCCGCTGGCGCGAAAGGATTGGCCGTTGTGCAGCACCATCTGGCCGTTCTCTGCATAGTGGGCCGTGCTGGCGCTCTCGGGTGTGAAGTGCGCGTGGCCTTGCACGGTGCCAATGGGGTGATGGCTGACGAGGTCCTGCAGGCTGCGGGTAAAGCGCCATTCGCCTTGCAGCGCAGCCAGCAGTTGTTCAGCCACCCAGGGTGGCTGGCGCTCGTGGGTCATGGCGGTGTGTTCCATAGGCGGTGGTTGTCTGGCGTGGGCCGCTCTGCGCGTGGCGCAAGGGCTGCAACATGCAGTGGGCGGCCCTGAATTTTGCCAGCGTTTGAGACACTGCCGAAGGGCGCTTTTCCGAGTCGTAACGGGGCGTTGCCCCGGTAGGTGAAATCTGACCATGGGTCCGTCCTGCCACCCACAGCATGCCTGCCAGTGGCTGCTGATAATTCATTCACGCCATTGAGGCCAGCAACGCAGCCATTGTGGCGGTATTGCATGAATGACATGCCAGGAGATTATTTTTTGCGCTTCATTGATGGGTGCAAAAAATAGTCAGATCTTTCACCATAACGATCCAAGGAAAAAAACCATGAAGCTCCAACCCACTATTGCCGCTCTGTGTGCCGCCGCTTTCTTCTCCGGTGGTGTCTTTGCCATGACCTCGGCCGAGCAAAAAACGGAAAAGGATCGCATCGAGGCCGAGTACAAGGCTGCCAGCGACCAGTGCAAGCCCATGAAGGGCAATGCCAAGGATGTCTGCAAGAAGCAGGCTGATGGCCAGAAGAAGATTGCGCTGGCCGATCTGAAGCACCGCGCCGAGCCTACCGAAGGCCACCGCCACGATCTGGCCAAGGCCAAGGCCGATGCGGAATACGATGTCGCGAAGGAAAAGTGCGATGACGCGACCGGCAACACCAAGGATGTTTGCCAGAAGGAAGCCAAGGCTGCCCATGTGAAGGCTCTGGAAGCGGCCAAGGTTGCCGAAGTCAGCGCCAAGCCATCGTCCAACCCGGCTGACGTGGCCGATGCCCGCAAGGACGCTGCCGAGAAGAGCCGTGAAGCCGACTACAAGGCCGCCAAGGAGCGTTGCGATGCGATGGCCGGTGATGCCAAGGACGCCTGCGTTGCCGATGCCAAGCGCAAGTTCGGCCAGTAATTGCCGCTGATTGAGCGCAAACTGTAGCGCTTGCCGCTTGCCCCTGGTCAGCCGTGTCTGCACGGCTGCCAGGGGCAAGCCGTATCTGGGCACGGGCCCGTTCACCCACCGCCCTGGCGACCTACAGAAACGCCCCTCCTTGGGTGCTGGTTGCGAAGGGTGCAAGTACATTGAATGTTCATTGACAGCGAAAGCGCATCCATGCCTACCAGCCTCCGGTCCCTTCTCTACATCAGCAGGCTGGCGGCCGGCTACAGCTCCACCGAGGTGGGGCGCATCGTCAAACAGGCCCGTGAAATGAATGCCATCCATGGCATCACGGGCGTGCTGGTGTTTGACGGCGACTGGTTTGCGCAGTATGTGGAAGGCGCTCCGGAAGCGATGGCTTTGCTGGAGGCCCATCTGCGCGCCGATCCCCGGCATTCGGATTTCACCGTGGTCGATGCAGGCCTGTCTGGCCCTGAGCGCCGCTTCCCCGGCTGGGTGATGGGGTATGCGGACAGCGATCTCGGCAGCAGCGGTCTGGATATCCCATCGCTGGCCCAGACCCAACCCTGCGGCGCGCTGGAGCGCTTTGCGGGCGCCATCAGGACACTCGATATTTTTTGAAGGGCTGAGTGAGGTGCGGCGCTGCCGGTCTGCAGCCCGAACGGCACAAGGTTCGTTTTCCAGCCCATTCGCCCCTTCAGTCTGGTCTTCAACGCGTTTGGGGGTCTGCGTGCGCGCCATCCGACCCTGGCGTGGGGGCCATCGGTGTCGGCAGGGGTGGCTGGTGCTGCAGATGGTCAGCAATGCGCTGGCACCATTCCTGGGCCTCTGCCTGCCACCCAAAACTGCCCAGATGCATCGCACGCTCGCCTCGAACGGCTAGACGCACAACATAGTGTGGCCCGTCCTCGGAGCTGCGCTCCAGCACGCTGGGCGGATCGATCTGCGCATAGGGTACGGCCTCGGGGTGCCGTGGCCAGGGAAAACGCCGGTGGCGAAGCATGCAGCGCTGGCGGTTGTCAAAATGCAGCCGCAGACAGCGCCCACCGGCCAGGCTCAGAAAAAACAGCCCCATCATTGCTGGCACGGCCACGCAGGCTGCCAGCAGCAGCCACTGCCACCAGCGCAGGCCCCCGTGGGCATGGTGCACAAAGGGGACCGGAATCAGGAACATCGCCAAGCCAATGGTCGCGGCAAACAGCCGCATCGGCCCGCTGATGGACTCCGCGTAGCGCAGGCCGTCCGGTGCATCGCGGAAGCCATGGGTCACGTCATGCCTTTTTGCGCGGTGTGCGGTGGTCGCGCAGAGGTGGGAACGCCCTGGGCATGTGGGCCAGGGAAGGGTGCAGGGTTCGCTCTGCATTCTACGGAGCAGCGGCGCACCCTGCCCACCGTGAAAACGCCGCGCCCTGCAAAAAGTCCCGGTCTTGCATGCTATCGCAGCGCCGGGACAGGTTCGCCACCGGCGGCGCGCAGCGTGGCTCAGGTCTGCGGCAGCTGGTACGCAAAGCGGTAGGAATGCTGGCCGTTGTCGATGGTGATCTGCATCGTACCGCGCAGGCCTTGCAGTGCATCGGTGGCCGAGTCGGGCACGACGGTGATGTGTTGGCTAGCCTCGCCCTGGGCCATGCTGGCGCTGTGCTGCAGCACAAAACTGCCATGGCGGCCATGCAGATGGCCTTGCACCCGCTCCATGGCCACATAGCCGGCTGAGCCGGCGGTGCTGCTGCGGAAAGACAGCATCTCGCCCTGGCTCGTTGCCTGCAGATCGCCGCTGAACTGCTTGTTCAGCGAGAGCCGGCCCAGGCCGGTGGCCTTGGCGACGGGGCTGAGGGCTTCTGGCTGCAGCGTGATGTCAAAGGATCCGGTGGCGATGTGGTCCATGGGCATGTCCAGGCAAAAATGGCATTCTGGCACGGGGCTGTATTTATGTACAGTATCTCACTGTTGCCTAGTTGTCGGAGGGCTCGGCAGGTGGGGTCTGCGGGGTCTGGAGATGGTCACCATAGCCCTTGAGCATGTCTTGCAGCGCCGCATCATTGCGGGTGAACGCGCGGCAGCGCCAGCAAATCATGCGATGCTGCCAGGCAGCGATCTGGGTGGCCGTGCCCGCGTCCTCCAGTTGACCGGAGGTCAGTTGAAAAATGTAGTCGCGGCACTTCATGGCGCCCTTTCTTGCTCAAACCAGTTGTGGTGCAGGCAGAGCTGCAGCTGCTTGCGCGCGCGGCTCATGCACTGCCAGTAATCGGCCTTGGTGATGCCCAAGGTGCTGCAGATCTCATCGGCTTCACAGTCGAGGAACTCCTTCATTGAAAACACCCGTGCCGGCTTGGCGGGCAGCTTGTGCACACATAGATCCACAACGAGGAAGAACTGGTCGTTCTGCAACTGCTGCTGGGGATTGACCCAGGTGGCCGGTGCCACGCCATCGACCCAGTGGCCGCGTTTGTCGAAGAGGACCTGGTCGAGGTCATCGTTGAAGGCCTCGGCGTAGTTCAGCGGTGCGCGGTATTTCTGGCGCAGCCGGTCATTGATCTTGTTGCGCAGGATGCCGAACAGGTAACTCTTGGCCTGGGTGGCGTCAAAGCTGGCGCGGTCCAGCAGCAGCAAGGCGGTCAAGGTGTCCTGAACGGCGTCCTCGGCCTCTTCACGCGAAGGCAGGTGCAGCATCGCAAAGCGCAGCATGGCTTGGCGCCATTGGACGGTGATATCTGCTGCGATAGTGTGCATTCCTGCCCTTGGTTATGGCCTGCGCCAGCTGTCGAACGACCAGCGGCCCGGTCCCTGGGTAACGATGGCCACCAGCATGAGGGCCAGCATCAGCGGCACCTTGAACCCCAGGCCATCATCGCTGTCGATCTGGTTCCACCCGGCCCAGCCGAGGTCGAAGTGAACACTGTACACAGCCACATAGGTGATGAACAACAGGCCCAGTGACGCGGTGCGCGACGCAATACCCAGCACCAGTGCAATGCCCAGTAGCAGTTCGGCAACACCGGCTATGCCCCAGTTGAGGCTCGCGGGCAGCCAGCCCACAAAAATGGGGAAGTCGAGGCCCGCAAACCAGCTGGGTGCCGTCCAGCCTGACGAGAGCTTGCGGAACCCTGCCAGCGCGAACTCCTGCCCCACCCACAGGCGCAGCAGCAGCAGGCCCAGGCCGTCAATCTTCTCGCGTGCTCTCGATGGCAATGAATTCGAGGAATGCATCTTTCATATCTCCATAGTAGGCCGAGCTCCAGCGCGAATCGCGTACAAAGGCTGCGATCAGTTCGCGCCATGTGTCCTCGCCCAGTTGCTCGCGCAGTTCGGGAAAATGGGCCTCCACCATCTGGCTGGCCCCGACATAGACCAGGTGCCGGTAGGCGCGCATGCCGTTGGGGCTGTAGCCCAGCGGAACCTGGTCCGAAATGCCTCTCACGTAGTCATAGAAGTTCGCAGACATGACAATTCCTCGTTGATCACATCGATGCCGGGAACATCGTTGTCCCACTCCAGCAGCACCGGCGTGCCGTGGCGCTCCGCCAGGCGGGTGGCCAGCTGTTGGGTGTGTGCTTCGACCGGCTGGCTGTGGGTGTCCATGAACAGGTCAAAGCGTGGATCGAACTCATGGCCCGCCACATGCATGTAGCTCACCCGCCCCATGCCCAGGCGCTGCACGAATTCGCTGGGGCTGAGCCCGCCATGGTTCTTGTGGTTGACCGACAGGTTGTTGAGATCCAGCAGCAGTTGGCAGTCGGCACGCTCGAGCACCATGCCCAGGAAATCGGCCTCCGGCATCGTGCCGATATTGGTGTACCAGGTGGTGTTCTCGATCGCGATGCGCATGCCCAGTGCATCCTGCACCGCGCAGATGCGATCGGCAACGCGGCGTGCCTGTGGCGCGGTAAAGGGCACGGCGAACAGGTCGTACAGCTGGTGGCTGTCCCCGCTGGCGGCCAGGTGGTCGGAGTACAGCGGGCGGCCCAGTGCATTGATCAGCTTGCGCAGATCGCGCAGGAACGACTGGTCCAGTGCGGCAGTGCCACCCAGGTTCAGTGCCACGCCATGCAGATGCACCGGGCGGCCTGACTCGATCAGCGCATGCAGCGGCGCCAGATCCCGGTATATCCAATTCTCGGGTGCGACTTCAAAGAAGTCGGCCTGGACGGCAGACATGTCCCAGTCCAGCATCTCACGTCGAAAACCAAGGCCAATCATCATGTCTCCCTCGGGTGGGTGCAGCAGCAGCCGTTGTTACTCGCCAAAACCATCGCCGTGCGGCAAGGTGCCATCCATGCGGGCCTGGGTGGCTGCACGGATCACCTCTGCACGGCTCAGCGGCATGCCTTGTGGCGTCATGGTGGTCTGGAACTCGTCGCCCTTGAGCAGCAGCATGCCGCTGTTGCGGGCCTCGGTGAACTCGGCCCGGACCTGGGCACGCGTCAGCTGGCTGGGCTCTTCCAGGTAGGGGGGGTAGTCCGAGCCATTGCCGACGGGGGCGGTGCTCATGGCATGGGCGCCACCGGCCAAGGCCAGGCTGGCTGCGACGATGGTGCGGGTGCGGATGAGATTGAACATGGTAGGGGTGCTTTCTTGTAGGGGAGGCGGGTGAGGGAGTGGAGCTCACCCGGTGCCTCGGTAGTGGATGTCGTGGGACGGGGTCAGTGGGCTTTTTCGCCATCCTTCTTGGAGCAGCCGCCATCCTTTTTGGAGCAACCTGCATCCTTCTTGGAGCAGCCGCCGTCTTTCTTGGAGCAGGCGGCGTCCTTGGTGCTGCTTTCCTTCTTGCCGCAGGTGCCGGCGCCGCATTTGCTGTCCTGGCTGCCAGCAGCCCAGGCGGAGGTGGCGAGTACAGCGGCGGCCAAAGTGGTGAGGGTCTTGAGCTTCATGGGTATTTCCTGTTGATGAAAGGTTGAACGTGCACAGCACAGCGCTGCCACGTGGAGGGAGTCGTTCGACCCCATCCCTTCCTGACATCTTTTTGAAAATATTTTTTGGAGCCCTGGAACAACTTGGGCGAGAGACGCGCTGCAAGCGCTGGAAGCGGTGTGCCCCTGGTGATGGGGCAGCCTGGCGCAGAGGGCTCAGCGCCGCTTCAGGCAACTTTTCCTGTCAGGGCTTCAGCGCAGGGTCCAGCTGCAGCTGGAGCAGCGCGCCGGCAATCAGCGCATGCATGCCCTGGGCCAGGTCACCTTCCATCTCGGCGGTCTCGGCCTCGTAGCTGGTCTGCACCACGGTCTCCTGGCGCGCGGCGGAGTAGACCGAATCGGCAGCGGCCAGGCCATGGAAGGCGATGGTGGCCAGCAGCTGGCGCGACTGGTCCTTGTCGATGCGGTAGGCCTGCGCGACCTCTTGCTGGTGCGCATCGATCTTCTCCAGCATGGCCGGGGTGGCGACCAGCCTGCGGATCACATAGGGCGTCACGCCCGGGTAGGTTTTGGCGAACTCGCGCACCGAGTCGCTGAAGCGGACCAAGTAGTCCTGCAGACCCTCCTGCACGCCCACCTTGGGCAGAGAAAACTCCCAGCGCCTGAAGATCTCCTCGGCCACCATGTGCTTGAGCTCGGCCAGGCTCGGCACATGCTTGTACAGCGCCATATGCGTAACGCCCAGCGCGCTGGCCACGCCCACAAAGGTGATGTGGGGCAAGCCGATCTCAATGCCTGCATCGGCAATGCGCTCCTGCGTAATCAGGCGCGGTCGCCCGCGCGGGGCTGCTTTTTTCTCGGGGTCCATGGTCTCTCCGGGTGCTCGCCAATTGTCAGTCAAACCGCATTGGCGATAGCTGTAAAAGATGTACGGTAATTTATTAGTTTAGTATGATGCAACTAATTATTATTCCTGTTGCGTTTCGCGTTGCTCTTGCCTGTCTTTTGGAGAACTGGCACATGAATCACGCAGTGCCCGCGCCTTGAAGGCAGCGGCGCATGCACGGGGCGTTGCTTTGTTTTTCTCCAGGTCTTGCTCCCATGCATGCTCATGACGCGGCAGCTGCCGCAGCCCCAGGGCCCGGCCCCATTCGCCGGGTGCTCCACCCGATTCGCGCGCGCTTGGCGCTGGCCGCACTGCTGTCAGGCTTGGGGGCCATGCTCAGCCTGGTGCCGCTGGCGGCGATGGTGCGTATCGCGCAGCTCGCGCTTGCTGAGCCCGCAGATACCGCCGGCATCTGGGCTTTGTTGTGGCCAGCGCTGGTCAGCTTGTTTACTGCCGCGTTGCTGATGCTGGCGGGCGAGGTGCTGGCCCATATGGCAGACAACCGGCTCACCCATGGCCTGCGCAAGGCCACAGTGCTGCGGCTGGGCCAGGTGCCGCTGGGCTGGTTCAGCAGCCGCTCGTCGGGCGAGGTCAAGCAGGTGCTGCAAGACGACATCGCCACCTTGCACAGCCTGAGCGCGCATTTCTACACCTCGGTGGCGCGCGCAGGCGGCGCGATTGTGGTCGCAGTGGCCTATCTGCTGGCGCAGGACTGGCGCATGGCCTTGATCGCGTTGCTGCCGTTCCCCGGCTATGTCTGGTTTCTGCGCCGCGCGCTGCAGTCCAGTGGCGCGCAGATGGGCGTGTTCGCCGGCCATATGGGCCGCATCCAATCTGCCGCCGTGGCCTTTGTCGCCGGCATGCCCGTCATCAAAGCCTTTGGCAACAGCGGACAGGGCCAGGCCAGCTACCAGGGCGCGGTCGATGCGTTTGCGCAAGCTTTCAGAGATTTTGTGCGCCCCCTCGTCGGCGCGATGGCCCATGCCCATGGCATGGCTGCCCCGGTCACCGTGCTGGGCTTTGTGCTGGCCGGTGGCTGCCTGCTGGGCAGCCTGGGTGCGCTGGCGCCGCTGGATCTGCTGCCCTTTGTGCTGGTCGCCCCCGGCATCTGCGCGCCGGTGCTGCTGCTGCACACCTTGCTGCATGACCTGCAGGGCGCCACCGCTGCAGCGGAGCGTGTATTGACATTGCTCGACATCCGTGTGTTGCCACAACCCGCACCCAACGAGCAGCAGCAACCGCTAAACAACGTCATTAATTTTGAGCAGGTGGGCTATGCCTATGCGCCGGGCCAGCAGGTGCTGGCGGGCATCAGCTTCGAGCTTGCGCCGGGCACGGTTACGGCCATTGTTGGCCCCTCGGGCGCCGGCAAAACCACTATCGCGCGTTTGCTGCTGCGCTTTTTTGATCCGACCGAAGGCCGCATCACGCTGGGCGGCGCCGATCTGCGCGCCATCGGCAGCGCCGAGCTCTACCAGCGCATCGGCTTTGTGCTGCAGGATGTGCGCCTGATCCATGCCAGCCTGCGCGACAACATCGCGCTGGGCCGGCCCGGCGCCAGCCAGGCCGAGGTGGAAGCCGCCGCACGCGCTGCCGATGTGCATGACTGCATAGCAGCGCTGCCACGCGGCTATGACGCGGTGCTGGGCGAGGACGCACAGCTCTCCGGTGGCGAGCGCCAACGCATCAGCATTGCCCGCGCCGTGCTGATGGATGTGCCCATCCTGGTGCTGGACGAGGCCACCGCCGCTGCGGATGCCGACAGCGAGGCAGCCATTCAGCAAGCGCTGTCGCGCTTCGCGCAAGGCCGCACGGTGCTGGTGATTGCCCACCGGCTGGACACCGTCATGCAGGCCGACCAGATCCTGGTGATCGACGAAGGGCGCCTGGTGGAGCAGGGGCGTCACGCCGATCTACTGGCCCAGGATGGGCGCTACGCCCGCCTGTGGCGAGAAGGTGGCTATGCCGCTGCGCAGGAGACCACTCGATGCTGAAAACCTTGAACCTGCTGCTGGGCGAGCAAGCCCCTTTGCTGCGCCGCTACGCCTGGATGGCGGCTTTGTATGGCATGCTCTGCGGTCTTTGCACGGCCTTGCTGCTGCCGCTGATGGCGCAACTGTTGCAAGCCCAGTGGCGCGGCGCTGGCGCCTGGCTGCTGGCCTTGTTGGCCGCCGTGGTGCTGGCCTGGTGGTGGCGCGGCCGGGTAGAGCAAGCCGGGGTAGGGGTGGGCGTAGCGGTATTGCAAACCGGCCGCCACCGGCTGGGCGCCCATGTAGCGCGCTTGCCGATGGGCTGGTTCAACGCGCAGAACACCGCCAAGGTCAGCCACCTGGTCACCCAGGGGATGATGGCCGTGGCCCAGCTGCCCGCCCATGTGTTCACCCCCGTCATCAGCGGTGTGGTGGCGCCCCTGGTGGTGCTGGCACTTCTGTTTGTGCAGGACTGGCGCCTGGGCCTGGTGGGACTTGTAGCCTTGCCCTTATTACTGGGCATGCTGCTGCTGACCGCCCGCATGGGCCGCTGGGCCGATGCCGCGTTTCAGCGCGACTTTGCCCAGGCCGGCCAGCGCATGGTGGAGTTTGCGCAGGCCCAGTCGGTCTTGCGCGCTTTCCAGGGCGGCGGCCAGAGCACCCGCTTTGTGGCGCAGGCGATCAATCAGCAGCGCCAGTCGGCCGGGCGTTTGATTGCGGTGTCGGCGCTGTCGTCGGTGCTCAATGTCTGGGCCGTGCAGGCGGTGTTTGCGGCCTTGCTGGTTGCGGTTGTCATCGGCATCGATCAGCACAGCGCCCAGGCCTTGGCACCCGGCCAGGTCATTGCCACCGTGCTGTCCATGCTGCTGATCAGCCGTTTTGTGGAGCCGCTGCTGGAGCTGGTGGGGTATGCCGAGGCACTGCGCACGGCGCGCGGCCAGCTTGATGCGATGGATGCGCTCTTTGCGCAGCAGCCCCTGCCGCAGCCGCAGCAGCCGCAGTGGCCACGCGATGCATCGATCAGCTTGCGCGATGTGCATTTCTCCTATGGCGCAGGCCAGCCCGCCGTGCTGCGCGGCATCAACCTGCATGTGCCGCCCGGCAGCATGACGGCCTTGGTGGGGGCATCGGGCTCCGGCAAAAGCACCCTGGTGCGGCTGATGGCGCGCTTTTGGGATGTGGACCAGGGCGGCGTGTTGATTGGCGGCACCGATGTGCGGCAAATGGACGAGGCACAGCTGGCTGCGCAGATCAGCCAGATCTTTCAGGACAGCTATTTGTTTGCCGGCAGCATTGCCGACAACATCCGCATCGGCCGGCCCGGTGCCAGGGATGCCGAGCTGTGGGAGGCCGCGCGCCAGGCAGGGGTGGACAGCATCGCCCAGCGCCTGCCCGGCGGCATGGACAGCCCCGTGGGCGAGGGCGGCGCCCAGCTCTCGGGCGGCGAACGCCAACGCATTGCGATTGCGCGCGCCCTTATCAAGGATGCACCCATCCTGCTGGTGGACGAAGCCACGGCCGCGCTCGATACCGAGAACCAGGCGCTGATTGCCCAGACCCTTGCTCGTTTGCGCGGCCAGCACACCGTGGTGGTGATTGCGCACCAGCTGCCGACCATTGCGATGGCCGACCAGGTGCTGGTGCTGGAGGACGGCCAGGTGGTGGAGCAGGGCACACCTGCGCAGCTGGCAGCACAGCATGGCCGCTATGCGCAGTGGCTGGCCCAGCGCGCGCAGGCCCAGGGCTGGCGCATGGCGGCAGGCGGGGAGCCGGTGTGATGCGGCTGCGCTGGTGCTTGGGGTTTGCGCTGCTGTGCCTGGCGTCCCTGCTGGTGGGGGCGCGCCAGATCGCCTGGCCGCAGCTCTGGGCCTTCTCGGGCGGTTCCGGTGATGCCTGGCTCACCTTGACAGCCAGCCGCCTGCCGCGCCTGGCCGCGCTGGTGCTGACCGGTGCAGGCCTGGCCGTCTGCGGCGTGATCCTGCAGCAGATAGTGCGCAACAAATTCGTGGAGCCTGGTACCTCGGGCGGGCTCGATGCCGCCAAGCTCGGCATCCTGATCGCGATGACCCTGGTGCCCTCTGCCGGCGCCCCGGGCCGTATGGCGCTGGCGCTGCTGTTCTGCTTTGCATCCAGCCTGCTCTATGTCGCCATCATCGCGCGCATCCGCTTCAAGAACACCGTCCTGGTGCCCGTGATCGGGCTGATGTACGGCAGCGTGCTCAGCGCCGTGGCCGAGTTCTATGCCTACCGCAACAACATCCTGCAAAGCATGCAGGGCTGGCTGCTGGGCGATTTTTCGCGCATCGTCCAAGGCCATTACGAGATGCTCTACATCATCCTGCCGGTGGTGGCGCTCGCCTATCTGTATGCGCAGCGCTTTACCGTGCTGGGCATGGGGGAGGAGATGGCGACCAGCCTGGGCATGGGCTATGCCGCTGCCGCCACCTTGGGCCTGGTGCTGGTGGCCGTCACCGTCTCGGCCACCGTCATTGCCGTGGGCGCCATTCCCTTTGTCGGCCTGGTCGTGCCGCAGCTGGTGGCCTTGTACAAGGGGGACCATCTGGCCCGCACCCTGCCCCTGGTAGCGCTGGGCGGTGCCAGCCTGCTGCTGGTTTGCGATATCACCGGCCGCTTGCTGATCTATCCGTTTGAGGTGCCCATTGGCCTGACGGCAGGGGCCTTGGGCGGCGTCGTGTTCCTGGTGCTGATTCTGCGGGGCCGGCGATGAAGCGGGTTATCACCCTGAAGGCATGCCGCAGCAGCCATGCGCTGTGGCTGGGCATCGCTGTGCTGGCCCTGGCCTTTGTGCTGCTGGGCTCGGGCATGGATCTGGGCTATGTCATCCCTCGGCGTTTGCTGCGCCTGGCCGCCATTGCGCTGGGCGGCATCTGCGTGGCGGTGTCGGCCATCGTGTTCCAAACCTTGATGGGCAACCGCATCCTGACCCCCGCCATCATGGGCTACGAGGCGGTGTTCTTGCTGTGGCAGGCATTGCTGCTGCTGGTGCTGGGCGCGCAAGGCATGGGCATGTTGGGCGAGCGCGGCAACTTCCTGGTGTCGGTGGCGCTGATGCTGGGCTACTCCTGGGCGCTGCAGCGCTGGCTGCTGCGCCGGGGGCAGGGCGATATCTATGTGCTGCTGCTCGTTGGTCTGGTGCTGACCATGGTGATCAGCACCTTCACCCAGTTTGTGCAGCTGCGCATCAGCCCGGGCGAGTTTGCGGTCTTTCAGGGCATGAGCTATGCATCGTTCAACCGCGCCCGGCCCGATACCCTGGCCTATGCGGCGCTGGCCGTGGGGGCGGTATGCCTGGTGCTGCACAAGACCCTGCCGGTGCTGGATGTGATGGCGCTGGGCCGCGAGCAAGCCATATCGCTGGGCGTGCCCCATGCCCGCTGCATGCGCCTCTACCTGGCCTTGGTGGCGGTGCTGGTGGCGGTGTCCACCAGCCTCATCGGGCCCACGGCCTTCATGGGCATCTTTGTGGCCAACATCGTTTACGCGCTGGCACCGCAATGGCGCCACCGCAGCACCTTGCCGATGGGCTGCGCAGTCGCCATCGCCATCTTCCTGGTAGCGCAGCTGCTGGTGGAGCATGTTTTCAACTACAAGACCACCGTCAGCATCCTGGTCAATTTGGTCTGTGGTGCTTACTTTCTGGCACTGACGGTGCGCGGCCGAGCTCTCTCATGATCATTGTCAGCAACCTCCATAAATCCTATGGCAGCCGCGCCGTGCTGTCGGGCGTCAGCACTGCCTTCCCGGCCGGGCGCATCACCTCGCTGATCGGCCCCAATGGCGCCGGCAAATCCACCTTGCTGATGATGATGGCCCGCCTGCTGGCGCCCAGCAGTGGCGAGATCCAGCTCGATGGCCGCAGCATTGCCACTATCTCGGTGGCGCACTATGCGCTGCGCATTGCCACCCTGCGCCAGTCTCCCGGTTTTCAGATGCGGCTGACGGTCGAAGAGCTGGTCGGCTTTGGCCGCTTTCCGCACCACCGGGGCACGTTGACGAGCCAAGACCAGCAAGCCGTTGACGAGGCCATCGCGTTCCTGTCGCTGGAGCCACTGCGCCATGCCTATATCGACGAGATCAGTGGCGGCCAGCGGCAGATGGCCTTTTTGGCGATGACCATTGCCCAGCAGACCGATGTGCTGCTGCTCGACGAGCCGCTGAACAACCTGGACATGAAGCATGCCGTGCAGATCATGCGCGCGCTGCGCAGGCTTTGCGACGAGGCCGGCCGCACGGTGATTCTGGTCATCCACGACATCAACTTTGCCGCCAATTACTCGGACCACATCGTCGCGCTCAAAGGCGGAATGCTGTGCTTCAGCGGGCCCAGCGACGACGTCATCTCCGAAGCCAATCTGTCGCAGCTGTTCGAGCTGCGGTTTGACATCAGCCGCACCGCGCAGGGATGCCTGTGCAACTACTTCAAGACCTAGGAAACCTTTGCCATGCAACGCACCCGCACCTGCGCCCGCACCTTTCTGCGGCCCCTGTCTACGGCCATCGCCGCAGCCGCCGCTGTCACTATCGCCCTGGCCCTGAGCGGCTGCGACCGCGCATCCACCTCGGCTGCCGATGCGCCATCGTCTAGCTCCGCCGCCAGCAGCCCGCCAGTCGCAGCGCCCATCACCGTGCAGCACCAACTGGGCAGCACCGTCATCCCCCGCACCCCGCAGAAAGTGGCGGCGTTGGAGATGAACGAGGCTGATTTCCTCGACCAGCTCGGCGTGCCAATCGCCGGCATGGTCAAGGACTATGTGCCGCACTTTCTGGCCAAGTACAAAGCCGATGAGGCCGTGCAAGACCTGGGCGCCATCGTGCAACCCAACCTGGAGCGGGTGCATGCGCTCAAGCCCGACCTGATCCTGATCACCCCCTTGCAGGCCAACCACTACCAGGCGCTGAGCGAGATCGCGCCCACCATCCATTTGGATGTGGATTTCAAGGACAGCCATGTCCGGCATATCGCGGTCGTCAAAGCGCATCTGCTGACCCTGGGCCGCATCTTTGACAAAGAGGCGCTGGCCGCAGAAAAGGTGGCCGCATTGGATGCCAAGCTGGCGCAGGCCCGCCAGCGCATCGAGGGCAGCAACGACAAGGCCTTGATCGTGCTGCACAACAACGGCGCCTTCAGCTCCTTTGGCCCGCAGTCGCGCTACGGCTTTGTGTTCAGCGATCTGGGCGTCAAGCCCGCCAGCACCGATGCCGAGGGCAGCCTGCATGGCCAGCCCATCTCCAGCGAGTTCATCCAGCAGGCCAACCCCGACATCCTCTATGTGGTAGACCGCACTGCCGTGATGGAGCGCCACGCGGTGATGACCGCCGACCAACTGGCCAACCCCTTGCTGCGCGAGACCAAGGCCTGGAAGAGCGGCCGCGTTGTCTTTGTCGATGCCGACGCCTGGTACACCACCGGCGCCAGTCCCACGTCGCTCAGTCTGCTGATTGACGACGTGCTGCGCGGCTACCCGGGCTGATCGCTAGCCAGCCGTCAGCCAGCCACCAGACCCAGCTTCGCTTTTCCCCTCCCGTTGTAGCCAGGTTCCGACCCAGCCAAAAAACCTCCAGGCGCATTGCGCTAGGCACCGCCGTGCGCCAAGCACCGGCGCCCGCCAGCGCGCCACCCTTGCTTTTTTGTAGTCATAACTTCTAAGGAACCAGGCATGCGAGAACGCCTTCACCCCCAGCACCGTGCTGCCAGCGCCCTGCGCGGCGCACGGCCCGCCGCCCAGCATGCGGCCCCGTTTGCACTGCGCCGCAGCGCGCTCAACCCCCTCAGCCCGCAAGTGCTGCTGGGCCTGACCATTGGCGCCATGCTGGTCGCAGCGCCGCTGGCCAACGCACAAACCAGCAGCGCGGCCGAGCCGGCAGCAGCGGCAGACAACGCCGTCACCCTGGCACCCATAACGGTGCAAGAAAAAGCCGCCCAGGTCGCAGCGCCCTACGCCGGCGGCCAGGTCACCACCGGCGGCCGCGTGGGCCTGCTGGGCGACAAGGACTTCATGGAGACGCCGTTCAGCACCATCGGCTACACCGAGAAGTACATCGAAGACCGCCAGGCGCAGAACATCACCGATGTGATTGCCGCGACCGACCCGACCGTGTTCAGCAACGGCGTATCGGGCGCCTGGGCCGAGAACTATTCGATCCGGGGCTTCTCGTCGAGCTCCACCGACATGACCTTTGGCGGCCTCTACGGCATGGCGCCGTACTACCGCACCTCGCCCGAGATGTTTGAGCGCATTGAAGTGCTCAAGGGCCCATCGGCGCTGCTCAACGGCATGCCGCCGGGCGGCTCGGTGGGCGGTGCCGTCAACCTGGTGCCCAAGCGCGCCGGCAACGATCCGCTGACCCGCTTTACCACCACCTACATGTCCGATTCGCAATTTGGCGGCCACCTGGACATGGGCCGCCGCTTTGGCGACCGCCAGCAACTGGGCGTGCGCTTCAACGGCGTCTACCGCGATGGCGATGGCTCCATCCAGGACCAGCAAAAGAAGGTGCAGCTTGCATCGCTGGCGCTGGATTGGCGTGGTGACCGCGCCCGCCTGTCGGCCGACTTCTATGCCAGCGACGACCGGGTCAACGGCGTCAACCGGGGCATCAGCCTGTCGCCCGGCTTGCCCATCCCCAAGGTGCCCAAGGGCGATACCTTGCTGAACCCCGATTGGTCCACCGTGCGCACCAAGGACAAGGCCGCCATTCTGCGCGGCGAGTACGACCTGAACGACCAGGTCATGGCCTATGCCGCCTTTGGCATGAGCAAGACCGACTACCAGTACAACGGCGCCATGTCGGCCCTGGTGCTGAACACCGCAGGCGACTTCCGCACCACGATGGGCCAGCTCGCCTTTGATGTCAAAAAGCAGTCGGGCGAGGTCGGCATCAAGGGCCGCACCCAGACCGGCGCCGTGGGCCACCAGTGGGCCATCAATGCCACGCACTACGCGCACAAGCAAAACGACTACGGCCGCCGCAGCGTGCCCGGCGCCGACTGGACTACCAACCTCTACAACCCGGTATGGGGCCCTGCGGCCGACTTTGTCGCCCCCCACATCTCACACACCGAGGTGCGCCTGGCCAGCTATGGCATCGCCGATACCTTGTTGATGGCACAAGACCGCGTGCAGCTGACCCTGGGCGTGCGCCGCCAGCAGGTGATCAGCGACACCTACAGCATCACCTCGGGCGCGCGCACCTCGCGCTATGACGAAAGCGCCACCTCGCCCGCCGCTGCGCTGCTGGTCAAGGCCACGGACAACCTCTCGCTCTACGCCAACTACATCGAAGGCCTGAGCCAGGGCGCCACCGCACCGATGACCGCCGCCAACGCCGGCGAAGTGTTTGCGCCGTACAAGAGCAAGCAAAAGGAGATGGGCCTCAAGCTCGACCTGGGCGACTTCGCCCATACCGTCAGCGTGTTTGAAATCACCCGGCCCAGCAGCTATACCGACCCAGTCACCAACGTCTACTCGTTCGGCGGCGAGCAGCGCAACCGTGGCATTGAGTGGAGCTTCTTCGGCAACGCCATGCACGGCCTGCGCCTGATGGGCGGCGTGGCCTACACCGCGCCCAAGCTGACGCAAACCGCTGGCGGCGTCAACCAAGGCAAGCTCGCCACCGGCACGCCCAAGTGGCAGGGCAAGCTGGGTGCGGAGTGGGATGTCCCCGGCGTGCAAGGCCTGTCCCTTAACGCCAATGCCACCGCCGTATCCCGCCAATACATCAGCGCCGACAACAGCCTCTGGGCCGCCGGCCGCACCACCTATGACCTGGGCGCCCGCTACAGCACCAAGGTGGCGGATAAGCCTGTCACCCTGCGCGCTTCGGTCCTGAATGCCACCAACAAGTCGTACTGGGGCATGCCCCAACTGTCCAGCCTGGCGCTGGGCGCGCCGCGCACCTTTGCGCTGTCGGCGTCGGTGGATTTTTAATTAAGTTAGTAGCTAGCCCGCTGCAGCGCTTGCCGCTGCGGTGGGTGTGCTGAGTAGGCCCAGGTCGCTGCTGCCGTTGGCAGGGGGATCTGGGCTTTTTTGTTGGGCAGGCTTGGTCTGAAGCGTGCAGATGCAGTCAAAGCGATGCAATGTGCAGACGCAAAAAAACATGCCCTGGGCATGTGTATGGATAGAGAGATCAGGGGAGGGTGGACAGAAGGCCTGGTGGTGCTTGCTTGCCAACCATTGGCAGGGCAGGGGGCAAAGGCGCTGTCAGAGACTGGATCGCTGCGCTGCAATGGCGCTATCGAAGCCGGTGTTCATCGCAAAAAAATGCGTGGCTAGTGTGAACCATTGGCTGGCAAAAACGACTTCCGGACAGTTCCGGTAAGTCGCCCCACGATGAACCTTGGAGTAGCCGCAATTGCTACGCCATGGGTGCAGTATACGCTCAATTGAGAATCATTCGCAAATAAGCTTTGGGGTTGTGGGGGGATTGGGGTGATGAGCGATGACGAATCGTAAGCCGCAAGCCTTGGATCAATGGAAGTGAGATAAAGAGAGAGTGGGGCGCGATAAATGGAAAGTTCCGGGAAGAAATGGTGCAAAGTGAGCTAGCGGCCTTGAAAATCATTTTTCTGACAGAAAAGACCGATATCGATGGCACAAGAGGTTGGTTTGCTCAGACGGCGTAATGGTGGCCCACTGTTCCATGAAGTTATACGGAAGTGTCATGCGAGTATCCAAGGTTAGGATGATCGCTCACGGCTGAAAATGCCCACAGCGCTCCGAATGCTCTACGGACCATGTGCGAGGCCAAACGTAGGTCTGTTAGAGGTCCGCCTTTGCACTGCTGGAGCGAGCTGCTTTTCGAATGACGACGCAAGTTGCTCGTGGATTGACGTGGGTAGGGAAGTCGACATCAGTGAGGCACACAGCCCCAGAGCAAATTTTAGAACGATGGAAGCAGCCACTTCGCGTTCATATAGGAGGGAGCATGTCTCTAGCAAAAACGAAGGAGCGGTTGAACTATTTGCTTAAGTGTGACGATAACAAGGTCATCGCGCTGTCGGGCAAATGGGGCACTGGCAAGACTTACCTTTGGAAAGAAATTCAGAGCGAATCAAGAAAAGACGAAGTCAAGAAGGCGTTATATGTGTCGCTGTTCGGCCTCTCCAGCGTAGACCAAATAAAGCGCAAGCTAATCGAATCCGCTATTCCCAACATCGAATCTCACGGCGGCGTACTCGACTTGCTCAAGAGTTTGTATAAAGCGGGCGTGAATGTAGCCTCAGAGCACTATAAGTCGATGGCTGCCCTCAAAGACCTCAATGTGGTTTTGATGGCACCGGTCGTGTGTCGAGACAAGTTCATTGTCATCGATGACATTGAGCGCAAGCACTCTAACCTAGGCATCGACGAGGTACTAGGCTTTATCGACGACTACTCGCAACAGTTTGGTGCGCGATTCATCTTGCTACTCAATGACGACCAGCTATCAACGGATGGCGACCAGACAGAGCTCTGGTCGACCTTCCGTGAAAAGGTCATAGATGAGGAAGTCAGGCTGTCGACTTCGCCTGCAGAGGCCTTCTCTATCGCTATCAAACTGACGCCGACAAAATATGCCGAAGCACTGAAGAGTGCGATCTCAATCTGCGAACTTACGAACATACGCATCGTAAGCAAGATCGTGAAGATCGCAAACCTCATCTTAAATAACCGAGACTTGACTTCAGCAGTCCAGGCTCGGGTGGTGCCATCGATTGTCCTTTTTCAGCTATTCATTACCGTGGAATTCATGACGGTCCAGACTTCCAGTTCGCGCTAAATGCGTCAAACCCTGACTGGAGACGTCACTTCCGGGATGAAAACACTGCGCCGTCCGAGCAAGAGAGGAAGGAGGACGGTTGGCGCTTGCTGATGGAGCAGCTTCGGATTTATGTATGTGGCGAATTTGAGAGTGTGCTTATTGACTTTCTAGAATCAGGGCTTTTCAGTGCTGAGCAAGTGCAGACCATCGTTGACCGATTCGTCGCCGAGAGGGAGGCGATGCATGCGAATTCTGCGGCAAATGCATTCATGGAGCGCGCGTTTTGGGAGCACCAATTGAGTGACGCGGAGCTTCTCGCTGAGGCTGAAAAACTTGTTGGCAGTTCGAACTTACTCGATCCATACCTAGTGACTCAACTCTCCGAAACCCTCTCCCAAATGCCAGGTGGTCGGCCTCTGGGTGACGCGATTATTGAGGCTTGGACATCTGCCTTCGAAGCTGCGGAGCACACTGATATAGGTGATGACAATCCATTTAGCAGGAGGGTTCATCCTGCAATCAAAGATGTAGTCGATAGAGTTAGTGTGAAGGTCCAAGAACGCGCCACTGTGGTTGATGCGTGCATGTTCATCAACAGCCATAAGACATGGGGCACACGACAACAGGTTGCAATGAAGAGAGCCACTTGCGCAGATTTCGACGTGTCTATTCGAACCATGGACTCTGGAACCCTGCGTGTATTCATGCCCCAAATGATAAAAATGTGTCTACAACGCGAAACATACGACAAGCACTTTGGATCTGCGACGCAGCATTTCATTGACGCTTGCTGTGCTATCTCAGAGGACACTAGCGTACCGAAGCTTGGAGCAATAATTAAGCATTTCTTTACGGGCAATTGGTTAGAAGGTGAGCTCACTCGAGCCTCCTCACCAAAAAAGACAGACTGATCACTCTGGATGACCCCTTTGCCCTGCAGAAAATGTGTTCAGCAGTTGAGCGTTGGGACGTCTGGATCTACGGCCTATCCAGCCACGAACCTACAAAATTGTTTGAATAGTAAGCAGGTTCAAGCAGGCAAAGACCAACAGGATGGCGATTCCAAAGCAGATTCCATAGCGTCCCAATTTGCGCCACTCGCCCCTGCGCCAAGCACCTCGTACGCGTTTACTGGCCTCGCCACAGCGCTTGAGAGCGCTCCTCGCCAAACCGGCATGCATCCTAGACAAACTGCTGACCGTGCTCCCCCTCACCCCAAACCCGTATCCAACACCATCATCAAAACAAACCCCACCATCAACCCCGTCGTCGCAAAAAACTCATGCCCCTTGCGGTGCGATTCCGGGATGATTTCGTGGCTGATGATGAAGAGCATGGCGCTGGCGGCGAAGCCCAGGCCTCAGGGGAGGAGCAGAGCGGAGCTGCCGATGATGGCGGCGCCGGCGACGGCGCCCAGGGGTTCGACCAGGCCGGAGGCGATGCTCAGCAGGACGGAGAAGCCTCGGCTGTAGCCGACGGCCAGCAGCGCGGCGGCGACGACAAAGCCTTCGGGGACATCCTGGATGGAGATGCCGATAGCGAGCGCATTGGCGCGCATGCCTTCATTGCCGGCGTAGCCCACGCCAATGGCCAGGCCTTCGGGCAGGTTGTGCAGGATGATTGCAAACACAAAGAGCCAAGTGCGGCGCAGCTGCCGGGCATGGGCGGTGTCAATCGTTTGAATGCCTTGCCCTTGTGGGCAGGCGATTGTTATTCCAGCCCGCCTCAATTCATGTTCTCACTTGCTGGCGCATTAGACCGCTTGGCCACCCATGCCATATACAAGGTTCCCAGAACGCAAAGAATCAGCGCCGGCCAGCCAACGACAAACAGTCCCAACATTCCTTCAACGAAGAACAGCAAACAGATCCATAGCTGTACTGGCCTGAACCGGCGCGGCGCCTGTTTGTGTATGCCTGCATCATCCTGCTCATCTACTTCACGACCAGAGGGTTCAAGCCCTTTGGCTTCGATACGACATTCAACCAACAGCGTTGAACTGACGGCTTCATCGGTCACGACAAGGCGCTTGTGCTCGTGCTCCATGGCAATGAATCCTTTCAGGTTGATGCATAAATGCGGACTCGCGGGTGGCGTGCTTGTAGGCATTCAGAGGGCGGTTTGGGTACAGAAATAGTCCATTTCAGACTATTCCAGAACGGACTTTAACTTGGGCGCAGATTTATGTCCATGCATCATGTACCGCTCTACCCACAATCCCAACTACCAGCTCTTACTGTCCGTTCTCACTTCCACGCGTAAGCGCATGGGCGTGTCGCAAGTGGAGCTGGCACAGCGGCTTGGCAACACGCAGACGTTTGTGTCCAAGTGCGAGCGAGGCGAGCGTCGCATTGATGCTGTGGAACTGGTGGAGTTCGCTGAGGCTCTCGGTGTGCCGCCGTTGGAGGTCCTTGCGGAATACCTCGAAAGACGGGATAGCAACCTATTCGCTGCTAGCAAGAAGACGAGAAGTCGAAGCTAAATGTGGCAGGCAGGTGCCAGCACGGATGTGTAAATCTCAGTTTGCCAACGACATGTGTGCGAAATGGATAGCCAACGCGGTGCGGTGTCGTTGCCCTGCTTCTGCTGCGAAGGACCGGCAAAGGCGACCCTGATCGATGAAATCGCTGAGGATTAACGCACAGTTCTGATATATCAGTGGCTATGAGATATTGGCCGGTCGGTAGCGGCTAGCAGTAGATCTAAGCTAAATTTCACAAAGATTCCTAGAGCAAATTCAGTTCATACTTGATCTGTATGAATATTTACTCTCCACAGACATTTGCTCAACCGGATTGGCTTGAACTTCGGATGGCACTTTGGCCCCATGCATCCATCGAATCGCATCAGAACGAAATGATGCAACTCGTGAGCGATCAGTGTCGATTTGGACAGTTCATTGCCCGAGACGAGCAACATGCTGCCATTGGACTTATTGAGGTATCGGTGCGGTCAGACTACGTGAACGGCACCATTTCTTCGCCTGTTGCCTTCTTGGAAGGCATTTATGTGAAGCCTAGTTCAAGAGGCAATGGCGTTGCGAGAGCGCTTGTGGACGTTGCCATGCGATGGGCAAGCGCAAAGGGCTGTTCTGAATTTGCATCTGATACATCGATTGAGAATCGCATCAGCCAAGAAATGCACATAAGACTCGGTTTTGTGGAAACTGAAAGAGTTGTCTACTTCAAGAGGAAAATTGAATAGCTTCAGAAAATGGTGACTGTGCCCGGACGTTCTATCAAGCTCGCAGAACGATCAAAAGGAGAAATTCAATGCCGCATTGGTGCTACAAGCTCTGTGTGTGCATTGCATAGAAAGTGAGGACGTAACGATGCTGACACCCGCAAAGTACTGGCGAGTTCCATGTGACCTAGATGTTGCAATTTCGGAGCCAAGCTCAGAGTTCACATTGCCTCCCGCGCTCGCCAACCAGGCATCTCCCCCCACTCCCGGCCATGGCATCGCTATCGCCGCTTACGATGAGGTGACGCAGATCGGGTTGTTGAGGTGGCTGGGGACTATTACCGGCGGTGTTGGGCAGATCCGAACCGTTAACTGGAAGCCAACGACGGCGCAGATCTGGGTCGATACAGGTAAAGGCCGGGGGTATTGGCAATCTGGCCCCTTTGGCTTTTCGCCCAAAAAAGTCGGGGACTACGGCTTGCATGAACTCTGGCTGCAGCATTTCGACTTCCTGGAGTTGAGGGATCGCGCAAAGATGGAGACGCGTCCCAAAGGAATGGCGAAGGTTAGAACAAGTCGAATAGCACCAGAGCGGCTGAACCCCTCAGAAGTCATAGGCCAGCCGACTTCCGGCGCGCTAGCAGGCGTGGTCTACGTATTGAAGTCAGCGTATGGGTACAAGATCGGCCGGACTCGAAATGTGCCCCACCGTATGCGGGCATTCGGTGTGCAGTTGCCATTCATATACACGATCCCGTTCTGCGTCTGGTTCGACGATTGCCATGCCGCGGAGCGCCGTTTTCATAACGCCTTTGCGAGCAAACGTATTAATGGAGAGTGGTTCGACCTTGAGGAATCCGACCTCGATTTAATCAGGAGGGCGGTATAAGACCTGGGCGCTAAGCCAACCTCAGAGCGTTGACGGCCAAGAGCGGGCATCATCGCTTGCCTTTCAAGTCATCCGTGAAGATGCAGCCGAGCCGCGTCCGACTGCGCAAGCGGCATTATTGGGGTAAGCAAATCAACTGGGAAACTGGGGGAGGTCTATCTTTTGATGCGACCAGGAACGGTAGCAATTGCTGCAAAAAGCAATCGACCCACAGAGCATCTTGTGCCGAGTTTATGCGCACACTTGGTATGCGGTTACTCGACACCCCCATCACCCCAAAGCCGTATCCAACACCATCATCAAAACAAACCCCACCATCAACCCCGTAGTCGCAAAAAACTCATGTCCCTTGCGGTGCGATTCAGGGATGATTTCGTGGCTGATGACGAAGAGCATGGCGCCGGCGGCGAAGCCCAGGCCCCAGGGGAGGAGCAGGGCGGAGCTGCCGATGATGGCGGCGCCGGCGACGGCGCCCAGGGGTTCGACCAGGCCGGAGGCGATGCCCAGCAGGACGGAGAAGCCTCGGCTGTAGCCGACGGCCAGCAGCGCGGCGGCGACGACAAAGCCTTCGGGGACATCCTGGATGGAGATGCCGATAGCGAGCGCATTAGCGCGCATGCCTTCATTGCCGGCGTAGCCCACGCCAATGGCCAGGCCTTCGGGGAGATTGTGCAGGATGATCGCGAATACAAATAGCCAGGTACGGCGCAGCTGCTGGGCGCTGGCGCCTTCGCGGCCTTTGATGAAATGTTCGTGGGGCAGCAGGCGGTCCATCACCAACAGGGCCATGCCGCCCAGCAGGATGGAGGTGCCGACGACGCCGCCAGCAGCCCATGCGCTGCCGCCAAAGATATTCGAGGCGCGTGCGGCATCCAGCGCGGGGATGACCAGCGAGAACGCGCAGGCGGCCAGCATCACGCCAGCGCCAAATCCAAAAAGGGTGTCCCGTGTGCGTTCAGACGGGCGCTGGGCCAGCAGCACGGGCAGGGTCCCCAGCGCAGTGGCCAGCGCGGCCATGCAGCCGCCCAGCAGTGCGTTGCGCACCGATGGCTCGTTTTTAAGGCCATCCCAGATGAGCGCGCCGAGTGCAAATACCCCCAAACCACAGATCAGCAGACCGATACGCGTTCGCAGCTTGAGCGCCGGTTTCGGCGCAGCGCTGGCGGTGCTGCGCGATGCGTCATCGCGCGGATCGGGCTGGTTGTCCATTTCCATCGGTTGGTGGCCTGGGGTCATGTGCGTGCTCGCGTGCTCAGTGGGGGAATGGCTTATTGGCCCAGCGCTGCGGCGTACTTGCGGGCAACGACGCCCCAGTCCACCACATTGTAGAAAGCGGCAATGTATTCAGGGCGGCGGTTTTGGTACTTCAGGTAGTAAGCGTGCTCCCACACATCCAGGCCCAGGATCGGGGTGTTGCCCGAGCCAATGCCCTTCATCTGTGGCGAGTCCTGGTTGGCGCTGCTTTCCACCGCCAGCTTGCCTTCAGGGGTCACGGTCAGCCAGGCCCAGCCGCTGCCAAAACGGCTCAGTGCGGCCTTGGTGAAGGCATCCTTGAACGCCTCAAAACCACCCAGGTCGGCATCGATGGCCTTGGCCACATCGCCTTGGGGCAGGCCGCCGCCGCTGGGCGACATCACTTCCCAGAACAGGCTGTGGTTGGCGTGGCCGCCGCCGTTGTTGCGCACGGGCAGGCGCAGCTTCTCGGGCAGCGATTCCACCTGGGCCACCAGCGCTTCGATGGGCAGGTTGGCGAACTCGGTGCCTTCAACCGCCGCATTGAGGTTGTTCACATAGGTCTGGTGGTGCTTGCTGTAGTGGATCTCCATCGTCTGGGCGTCAATGTTGGGCTCCAGGGCATCGTAGGCATAGGCCAGCTTGGGGAGGGTATAGGACATATCGTGTGTCAGTCGTTGGGTGGAGAGCAGTGGGTCAATGCCGGTGCGGCGGCTGTCAGTGCAGCAGCGTGCCCGGCGGCGGGTTGCCCGAAGGCATGGAAACGCTGTGGGCCTGCCGCTCCATCGCATCCTCGCGCTCGCGGGCGGCGCAGCGGTTGTGGTGCTCGTTCAAGGCGGCAAAGGTGTGGTGCAGGTGCTTGCAGGCGGCCGATCGCAGATCGGCGCTGGCATGGTCGTCGCGCGTCAATGCCAGCAGCTGGTGGTGCGCGCAGTGGATGCACTCGCCGGCCGATACCGGCTGGCTCAAGGTGTTGAAGCAGTCGGCCAGGTTCAGGTGCGCGACCACAAAGGCGGCGAGGCGGTCATCGGCGCAGACGCCGGCCGGTGCATCGTGGAACAGCTGGTGCGCCACGCGCAGCGCATGCTCATGCCAGGCCAAAGCTTGCTCGGGGCGGTTGTCGCGGCTGGCTTCCACGCCGGTCTGGGTCAGGCGTTCCCATTCGCGCAGCAGCAGCGGGCCCGATACGGAGGACGGAAAACGTGAACTCATCGCTGCTCCTTGGCGGGCCCGCTGGCTGCCGTCATCACCCAGGCGTGCGATGCCTTGGCGGTTTCTGTGGGGACAAAGGCCTGGGGGTCTTCCAGCAGGCAGGTGGTGCCCAGGCGCTTGCACTGGTCGTGGTCGCGCCAGTAGCCGCCGTGGCTGATGCAGCCGGTCTGGCAGATCACCAGGTTGGCGGCATGCTGGCCCAGCTCCTGCAGATAGGCATCGGGTGGCGGCTGGGGCACGGCGGCCACTTCCATCGTCGCGTCCGGGTCCACACAGCGGCGCACGGCCGTCACGGCCGCGCGGTTGGCGATGGCCGACAGGTGGCGCAGCCGGTCTTCGCGCTCCCAGATGAGGGCGCTGTCGCGCATGATGACCTGGGCCCGCAGCCGGGTCACCTGGGCGCGCAGCGCCTTCACTTCAGCACGCAGGGCTTCGACCTGGGCCGTGCAGCGCGCTTGCAGTGCAGCATAGTGGCGCAGCATCACACCGTGCTCCTGCACCAACGGATGGATGTCACTGTCTGGGTTTGGCACGGTGGGCTCGCCTCCACGGAATCAACGGAAAACACTTTGCTCGGCATCAAGGCAGCATCAAATGAAACCATAATAAATGAGAATCGTTTCTATTCGCAAACTCATTTGTGTATGGCCTGCCAGTTAGCAGTGGAATAGCGCTATCGGTTGAGCGAGCCATAGGGCCAGAAGGGGCGATGGGAGCTTAGATAGAATGACTGTATAAAAATACAGATAAGCTATCACTAACAATCGTCGTGTCCATCCCCATGCTGGCCCCCCATCGCTACTACTACCTGCACAACTTCGAGCGCGCGCTGCAGTGGTTGGGGCAGCGCTATGGCGATGTGCTGGATGCGCAGGAGCAGCAGTTTCTGGCGGACTTTGCCCAAGCCCCGATGCAGTCGCAGGCGCTGATGGTGCGCATGCTGATGCGGCGCGGGCCCTGGTTCCGCGCAGACAAGCTGGTCTACGAAGAGATCCCCGATGTGCATGCCGCCGCGCAGCCCCTGCTGGCGCTGGGCTGGATCGATGCCGATGCCGACATGGCCCTGGCCGAGCTGTTTGCGCTGCACACCAAGCCCGAGCTGCTGCAGATCTTTGCCAATGCCGGCTTGGCGCGCTCGCTGCGCAAGGCGGACATGCTGGCTCAGCTTGCGCAATGGGCGCAGCAGTCTGATCCAGGTGCCGAGCAAGCAGCCGAAGAGCTGCTGCAGCCTTACCACCGCTGGCACCCCCAGGCCGAGCATGCCGCCTGGCGCGTCACCATCGCTGAGCTGGCCGAAGGCCTGCGCCTGATGTTCTTTGGCAATCTGCACCAGGACTGGTCGGAGTTTGTGCTGGCCGACCTGGGCATCTTCAAGTACGAGACGGTGGCCTTTGATGCGCAGTCGCGCGCCTTCCAGACCCGAGCCGATGTGCAGGGCTACCGCCAGTTGCAGCAGTGGCGCCAGGCGGTGGATGAGGCCGAAGACCGCCAGGCCTTGATGGACGCGCTGGCCGCCTGGCGCAGCGCCAACCCCTGGCTGCAGCAGCGCCATGCCAAGGTGCTGCTGCGCCTGGGCCAGGCCTGCGAGCGCAGCCAAAGCTGGGCACTGGCCGAGCAGGCCTACGCCGCCAGCCCCTACCCGGGCGCACGCCACCGCCGCATGCGCGTGCTGGAACGCATGGAGCGCTTTGACGAGGCCCTGGCCCTGGCCAGCGCCGCCGCGCAGCAGCCCGAGAGCGATGAAGAAAGCCAGCGCCTGGCCCGCATGCTGCCGCGCCTGCGCCGCCACCTGGGACAGCGCAGCGCCAGCCGCCGCGCGCTCAAACCCGAGGTGGCGCAGCTGCGCGAGGATGTGGCGCTGGACCGGGTGCTGCGCATGCCACGCATGGCGCAGGGTGGGGCGGCGATGGATGCGCTGAGCGATGCGGCTGCTCTGGAGGCCGCCTTGCGCGCTGGCGAAGCGCTGGACGCCACCGAGGCCCCCGAAGGCCTGCGCCTGATGCCGGTGGAATACGCGTTGCGCGACCACTGGCACCGCGACGATGCGCCGGTGTTTTATGTTGAGAACGCGCTGGTCAATTCGCTGTTTGGCCTGCTGTGCTGGCCGGCGATTTTTGCGCCACTGCCGGGGGCATTTTTTCATCCGTTTCAGGCGGGGCCGGCCGATGTGTATGCGCCCGATTTTGTTGCGCGGCGTGCGGCGCTGTTTGGCGCTTGCCTGGCTATGCTCGATGACGGCAGCTATGCCGATGTGATCCGCCAGCGCTTTGCCGACAAGGCCGGCCTGCAGTCGCCGTTTGTGTTTTGGGGCACGTTGACTGAGGCACTGCTGGCGCATGCGCTGGCCTGCATACCGGCGGCGCACCTCAAGCTGCTGTTCCAGCGCCTGCTCGGCAATCTGCAGGCCAACCGCACGGGCTTTCCCGACCTGGTGCGGTTCTGGCCGGCGGAGCGGCGCTACCAGCTGGTGGAAGTCAAAGGCCCGGGCGACAAGCTGCAGGACAACCAGATCCGCTGGCTGGAGTACTGCGCCGCCCATGGCATACCCGTGGGCGTCTGCCATGTGCAGTGGCGCGAGGCGGGCGCATGAGCTACACCGTGGCGGTGCGCGCCTTGTGCGAGTTCACCGCCCGCGCGGGCGATCTGGATCTGCGCTTTACACCTGCACCATCGGCGCTGGAGGGCATCGAAGGCCATGGCCTGGTGCGTGCCCGCCGGGGCGCCGGCTATGAGGCGGAGCTGCGCCTGGCGGGCAGCTTTGAAGACCTGCAGGTGCGCGGCCGCGCCGATGGCTTTGACCCGGCCTTGGGTCAGCTCGAAGAAATCAAAACCTACCGGGGCCAGATCGACAGCGTGCGCGATAACCACCGCGCGTTGCACTGGGCGCAGGCCAAGGTCTACGGCCATCTGCTGTGCCTGGAGCGGGGCCTGCCCAGCTTGAAGGTAGCGCTGGTCTACTTCAACGTCGGCACGCAGCAGGAGACCGTGCTGGCCGAGCCGTACAGCGCTGCCGAGCTGCAGGCGTTTTTTGAGCAGCAGTGCCGCTTGTTTTTGGATTGGGCGCGCAGCGAGGCCGTGCACCGCAGCGCGCGCGATGCGGCGCTCACGGCGCTGCGCTTTCCGTTTGCGCAGTTCCGCACCGGGCAGCGGGCGCTGTCGGTAGCGGTGTACCGCACGGCGCAGGCAGGCTTGCAGGCGGGCGGCGGCAGTTGTTTGATGGCGCAGGCACCCACCGGCATTGGCAAGACCGTGGCCACGATTTTTCCGATGCTCAAGGCCAGTGCGGCGCAGGGGCTGGACAAGCTGTTTTTTCTGACTGCCAAGACCACCGGCCACCGGCTGGCCCTGCATGCGCTGGGCCTGTTGCAGACGGCACTGCATGGCCAGGCGGGCGCGGTGCCGCTGCGCGTGGTCGATCTGCAGGCGCGCGACAAAAGCTGCGAGCACCCGGACAAGGCCTGCCATGGCGAATCCTGCCCGCTGGCCCGGGGCTTTTACGACCGCCTGCCTGCCGCCCGCGCCCAGGCGCTGGCGCAGGAGCCGATGCTGACGCCCGACAAGGTGCGCAGCCTGGCGCTGCAGCACCAGGTCTGCCCCTATTACCTGACCCAGGAGCTGGCGCGCTGGAGCGATGTGGTCGTCGGCGACTACCACTACTTTTACGACAGCGCCGCCATGCTGTATGCGCTGACCCAGGCCCACCAGTGGAAGGTGGGCGTGCTGGTGGACGAGGCCCACAACCTGCTCGAACGCGCCCGCCGCATGTACACGGCCGAGCTGCCGCAGCACACCCTGGCTGCGGCGCGCAAGGCGGCGGCCGGCCCGGTCAAGAAATCGCTGGATGCCTTGAACCGGCAATGGAACGCGCTGAACAAGGCCCAGCAAGAAGGCGGCCAGGACTACCAGGTCTACCCCGAACTGCCGCCCGGCCTGCTGGGCGCCGTGCAGCGCGCCGTGGCCGCCATTGCCCAGGCCCAGGGCGACAGTCCCATGCTGCCCGGCGATGCGGTACTGGGCTTTTACCTGGAAGCGCTGTCCTGGCTGAACCTGGCCGAGCAGCTGGGGCCGCATGCGCTGTTTGATACCAGTTTGTGGCGCAGCGCGGCGTCCGGCCGCCGGGGGCCGATGTCCACGCTCTGCATCCGCAATGTCGTGCCCGCACCGCACCTGGCCGCGCGCCATACCGCCGCCTGCGCCACGGTGCTGTTCTCCGGCACCCTGGGGCCGCAGGCCTTCTACCAGGATCTGCTGGGCCTGCCGCCCGCCACGCAGTGGGTGGATGTGCCCTCGCCCTTCCAGGCCGCGCAGCTGCAGGTGCAGATTGCCGGGCATATCTCCACCCGCTACCAGGACCGGGCGCAGTCGCTGGCGCCAATTGCCGAGCTGGTCGCGGCGCAGTTTGCCCGCCAGCCAGGCAACTACCTGTGCTTTTTCAGCAGCTTTGATTACCTGCAGCGCGCCGCCGAATGCATGCAGCGCCTGCACCCGCAGCTGCCGCTGTTCTGCCAGACCTCGGCGATGGACGATGCCGGGCGCGCCGCCTTTTTGGCGCGCTTTGACGAGGCCGGGCAGGGCATTGGCCTGGCGGTGCTGGGCGGGGCGTTTTCAGAAGGGGTGGACTTGCCGGGCAACCGGCTGATTGGCGCCTTTATCGCCACGCTGGGCCTGCCCCAGGTCAA
This sequence comes from Comamonas sp. B21-038, assembly GCF_022387135.1. Classification (GTDB taxonomy): domain Bacteria; phylum Pseudomonadota; class Gammaproteobacteria; order Burkholderiales; family Burkholderiaceae_C; genus Comamonas; species Comamonas sediminis. Next base: position 3,588,803 of record NZ_CP092462.1, on the reverse strand, counting down.
CCCCATCAACACGCATATGCAGCAGGCGATGGCCCAGCGCTTTGGCGCTGCCAAGGCCTATGACTACACCTACCTCTACCCGGGCCTGCGTAAGGTGGTGCAAGCCGCCGGGCGGGTGATTCGCAGCGAGGACGACCGGGGCGTGGTGGTGCTGATCGACGACCGCTTTCACCGCGCCCAGGTGCGCGCATTGCTGCCGAGCTGGTGGGAGCCGCAAAAACTGTAGCGCAGGGTTTGTCTCAGAGGGTGTTAGGGGTTTCTGTACCAAATTTCCCATCCCTTGGGGCGCTGTAAGAAAATACGGGCCTCTATGCCGATCCACGCCTTTTCTTTCTCGCCCCTGCGCCCTGTGGCCGGGGCCGCTGCGCTGCTGTGCGCCTTGTCCGCCGCTGCACAAACGGCACCAGCAACACCTTCCACCCCTGAAACTCCCGCTGCCGAAGCCACGTTGCCGACCGTGTCGGTGCGCTCGGCTGTTGGCACCGCGGACCTGCTGCGCCTGCCCGCCTCGGCCAATGTGGTGGAAGGCCGCGAGCTGCAGGATCGGCAGATGCAGGTCAACCTGTCCGAAGCGCTGGGCAGCGTGCCCGGCCTGACCCTGAACAACCGCAACAACTACGCCCAGGATCTGCAGCTGAGCGTGCGCGGCTATGGCGCGCGCTCCACCTTTGGTGTGCGCGGCGTGCGCCTGTATGTCGATGGCATACCGGCGACGATGCCCGATGGCCAGGGCCAGACCTCGAATGTCGATATCTCCAGCCTGGAGCGGGTGGAGGTGCTGCGCGGCCCGTATTCGGCGCTGTACGGCAATGCCTCGGGCGGTGTGCTGAGCTTTTACACCGAAGACCCGCAAGGCCCCCTGAAGCTGGAAACTGGCGCGAGCGTAGGCAGCGATGGCCAGCAGCGCTACAGCCTGAAGGCCAGCGGCCAGACCGATGGCGGCATGGGCTATGTGCTGAGCACCAGCCGCTTCATGACCGATGGCTACCGCGAGCACAGCGCTGCCGACCGCAACCTGCTCAATGCCAAGCTGGTGATTCCGCTGGCGCATGACGACAAGCTGACCCTGGTGGCCAACCACACCCGGGGCGATGCGCAGGACCCGCAGGGCCTGACCATGGCGCAGTGGCAGGCCGATCCGCGCCAGGCCAGCAGCGTGGCCAACCAGTACAACACGCGCAAGTCGCTGGAGCAGCAGCAGCTGGGCGCCACCTATGACCTGCGCATCAATGCCCGGCAAAGCCTGAGCCTGTCTGCCTACTACGGCCACCGCAGCATGCTGCAGTACCAGTCCATCCCCAAGGCGCCACAGCTGGCGCCGGGCCACGCCGGCGGCGTGATCGACATGGCGCGTGACTATGCCGGTGCCCGCCTGGTCTGGGTGGGTGAGTTCGACACCATCGTGCCGCTGCAGCTGAGCGCGGGGCTCGACCTGCAGCAGATGACCGAAGACCGCCAGGGCTACGAGAACTTTGTCGGCAACACCTTGGGCGTGCGCGGCCAGCTGCGCCGCGATGAGAAAAACAAGGTCAGCAGCACCGACCCCTTTGTGCAGGCGCGCTGGCAACTGGCGCCCCGCTGGAGCCTGGACACCGGCCTGCGTTACAGCCGGGTGCGCTTCAGCTCGGACGACTACTACATCCGCCCCGGCAATGGCGACGACAGCGGCAGCAGCCGCCACAGCAAGCTGCTGCCGGTCGCTTCGCTGTCGTACCAGCTCAGCCCGCAACAGACGGTGTACGCCAGCGTAGGGCGCGGCTTTGAGACGCCCAGCATCACCGAGATGTCCTACCGCAACAGCGGCTCGGGCCTCAACACCGATCTGCGTCCCACCAGCAGCACGCAGTGGGAGCTGGGCTACCGCCAGCAGCTGCGCGGCGATGCGCTGCGCGGGCTCTGGAGCGCGGCGCTGTTCCAGTCGCACAGCAGTGATGAGATCGTGACCGACCAAAGCGCCGGCGGCCGCACCACCTACCGCAATGCCGGCAAGACCCGCCGCCAGGGCGTGGAGCTGTCGGCCCAGCTGGACCTTGTGCGCGACTGGCAATTGCGCGCCGCCTATACCTGGCTGGATGCGCGCTTCCGCGAGGATTCGGGCAGCGGCATCGCCGGCCAGCGCCTGCCGGGCCTGGCCCGCCACAACGCCTACCTGGGTGCCGACTGGCACTTTGCGCCGGCCTGGACGGTCGGCATGGGTGTGCAGGCCAGCTCCAATGTGCAGGCCAACGATGCCAATACCCAGGCCGCCCCCGGCTATGCCACCACCGCCCTCAGCCTCGGCTACCGCGCACAGATCGCCCCGCGCTGGACCCTGGCTGCGTTTGCACGGGTCAACAATGTGTTCGACAAGCACTACATCGGCTCGGTCATCGTCAACGATGGCAACCAGCGCTATTTTGAAAGCGCAATGGGACGCAACTGGGCCAGTGGCGTCAACGTGACCTACCAGTTTTAAGCCGTTCCCTTCGCTATCGCCCTCCGGGATGCTTATCCACCGCTTGCTGGTGCATGGCGCGGGGGCATAGGGCCAGCCGGTAAAATCCCCGGTTTTGCGGGCTGGCCGCCGGCTGTAGAGCCCAGGCCCTGCGCTTGCCGCAAACCCCGTTTTTAAAACCACCCGCCTGCGCTACGCAGCTGCCCCGGCCCTGACCGCGCAGCGCCACAGCGCCCTGGCGGGTGTCTGTTGGTGCCTCCATGAACAACACCCCCCCATCTTTTTTCAGCCGTATCGCCATTGCGATCGGCAGCTTCTTTGCCATTCTGGGCAATGGCCGCCTGGCGGCCGATGTGCAGCGTGTGCGTGGCGGTGAGCGCCTGGCAGCCGACGTGCCACCGCAGGAAGTGCGTGTCGAAGTCCCGGTCGAGAAGATCGTCGAAGTCCGCATTGAAGTGCCGGTCGAGAAAATCGTCGAGAAGACGGTAGAGAAGCGGGTCGAAGTGCCCGTGGAAAAGCTCGTCGAGAAGCTGGTTGAAAAAACCGTGCAGTTGCCCACCGAGACCGCTGCTTTGCAGCTGCTGGGCCTGCTCCAGCGCGAGGCCCGCTTTGTCGACTTTATCCAGGAAGACGTGGCGCCCTACACCGATGCCGAGATTGGCGCCGCCGCCCGCGTGGTGCACGAAGGCTGCCGCAAGGTGCTGCGCGAGCACTTCGCGCTGGCCCCTGTGCGTGCCGAGGCCGAAGGCAGCCGCATCACCTTGCAGGCCGGCTTTGATGCCGCAGCCGTGCGCCTGACCGGCAATGTCGTGGGCCAGGCCCCGTTCACCGGCACGCTGGGCCACCGGGGTTGGCAGGTGACCGAGGTCAAGCTGCCCCAACTGACCGACACCGCCGCCGCCAAGGTGCTGGCCCAGGCCGAAGTGGAGCTGTAAACCATGCAAGCACCAGCCCAATTCAGCATCGGTATCGACCTGGGGACCACGCACTGCGCGCTGTCCTATGTGGACAAGAGTGCCAGCGATGGCGACCACCTGGTCCAGCATGTGCTGGCCATCCCCCAACTTACGGCGCCCGCCAGCATCGAGGCGCGGCCGCTGCTGCCGTCTTTCCTGTACCTGCCCCATGAGAGCGAGCTGAACGCCGCCGACATGGCGCTGCCCTGGGGCGCGCAGCAGGATTTTGTCGTGGGCGAGTTTGCCCGCTCGCGCGGCGCGGCCACACCGATCCGCCTGGTCTCCAGCGCCAAGAGCTGGCTGTGCCACCCCGGTGTGGACCGCCGCAGCCCGCTGCTGCCGGCCGATGCCCCGGCCGAGGTGCACCGCGTCTCGCCGCTGACGGCCTCGATCCGCTACCTGTCGCACCTGCGCTGGGCCTGGGAGCAGGCCCACCCCGAGGCGCCGTTCGATGCGCAGGACATCACTGTCACCATTCCCGCATCCTTTGACCCGGCCGCGCGTGAGCTGACGGCCGAGGCCTGCAAGGCGGCCGGCTTTCAAAAGCTCAGCCTGCTCGAAGAGCCGCAAGCCGCGCTCTACAGCTGGATTCAGGCCAGCGGTGGCGGCTGGCGCAAGCAAGTGCAAAGCGGCGATGTGATTCTCGTCGTGGACGTGGGCGGTGGCACCACCGACCTGTCGCTGATCGCCGTGCTGGAGCGCGATGGCAACCTGGCCTTGCAGCGCGTGGCCGTGGGCGAGCACATCCTGCTGGGCGGCGACAACATGGATCTGGCGCTGGCCTATGCCGTGGCGCGCAAGCTGGCGCAAGAGGGCAAGCAGCTCGACGCCTGGCAAACCCGCGCACTGGCCCATGGCTGCCGCGCCGCCAAGGAGCAGCTGCTGTCCGATGAGGCGCTGCAATCCGTACCCGTGGTGGTGCCCAGCCGGGGCAGCAAGCTGATCGGCGGCAGCATCCGCACCGAGGTGACCCGCAGCGAAGTGCTGGCCACCCTGGTCGAAGGCTTCTTCCCCCAGGTCGCTGTCAGCGACAAGCCCATCAGCCGCGCGCGTGGCGCGCTGACCCAGCTGGGTCTGCCCTATGCGCAAGATGCTGCGGTGACCCGCCACCTGGCCGCTTTCCTGTCGCGCCAGGCCGGCGTGACCGAGCAGATCGACGGCCTGCAGGGCACCCAGCCCGAAGGCGCCAGCTTTCTGCACCCCACCGCGATCCTGTTCAACGGCGGCGTGCTCAAGGCCCCGCAGATCGAGCAGCGCATCACCGAAGTGCTGAACAGCTGGCTGGCCGCTGAAGGCGCTGCCCCCGCACGCCTGCTGGACGGCGCCAACCTGGACCTGGCTGTGGCCCGTGGCGCTGCCTACTACGGCCATGTGCGCGAAGGCCGGGGTGTGCGCATCCGTGGCGGCACCGCGCAGTCCTACTACGTCGGCGTCGAGTCCAACATGCCGGCGATCCCCGGCATGGAGCCCCCCATGTCTGCGCTGTGCCTGGCACCGTTTGGCATGGAAGAGGGCAGCGAGGCGGCGCTCGATACGCAGGAGTTTGGCCTGGTCGTGGGCGAGCCGGTGCGCATGCGCTTCTTCGGCTCCAGCGTGCGCCGCAGCGATACCGTTGGCACGATGCTCGATTTCTGGGGCCCCGAAGAGCTGCTGGAGCTGCAGGAGATCGAGCTGAACCTGCCCGCCGAAGGCCGCGCCAATGGCGAGGTCGTCCCCGTCATCCTGCATGCCCGCGTGACCGACATCGGCACCTTGGAGCTCAATGCCGTGCCCGTGGGCGGCAGCGAGCGCTGGAAGGTGGAGTTTGATGTGCGGGCGCAGACGGCGGCGGAGCAGTAAGCGGCAGGCCGTTGCAATGCAGCGGCCACTTTGCCTATAAAAAAAGGCCCGTCAGTCTCGCGCTGACGGGCCTTTTTTTGTTGTGGGTGGGATCAGCGCTGGCGCCTGCGGATTTGGACCATGCCGAACAGAGCAGCCATCGACGACAGCAGCATCAGCGCCCATCCGCCCAAGGTAGGCACCCTTGCCAGATTGGTGGCGGTATCCGGCACCTGGGGCACTTCCGGAATCGGCGGGGTACCCGGGTCGGTCACGACGGCGGCCCTGGCCTGCAGGTACCAGTTGCTGCCCACCTGGGCCAGCTGGTAGCGGAAGCCACCTGCGTCGATATAGCCGGGCGCTGGCAGCGTGAAGGCATTGGCGGCAGAGCTGCCAGCCACTTGCACCAGCAAAATGCCATTGCCGCTGGTGGCAGCACCTGTGCCGCCGAGGTTGCTGATGGCCAAGGTGGTGGGCGTTGCATCGGTATTGCCCTGCACCACCAGATGGTCTGCTGCCGAGCTGCTGTCGCCCAAAACGACATCCAGCGCCAGGCCGCCACCACCGGCGTAGTTGCCGGTGACGGTCAACACATCGCCTGCCTGGCTGTTGGACAGCACCACCTGGCCCTGGTTGCCCAGATCACCATGGACCGAAAACGCGGCATCCTGGATGCGCAGCGTATTGCCCACGTTGACGACCAGGCCCATCGCCTCACCCGCCAGCGCGCCGCTGCCAGTGGCCAGGCTGCTGCCGGTCAACGTCAGGTCGCTGTTGCCTTCCAGACTGATGCGTTCCCAGTTCAGAAACTTGGCGGCCGGCTGCGGGCCGTTGATGGCCGCCAGGGTCAGGCGGTCCACATAGCCGTCTGCGGTGGACACGTCATCGCCGCCATCGATCAAGGTGATCTGGCTGATGTCCGTGCCATGGATCGTCAGACTGTCCGAGCCATCGCCCAGCACAATGCTTCCGCTGACCTGGGCAGCGCTGTCCAAAGTCACGCTCGTATTGCCATTGCCGGGGCCATCAAAGATCGCGCGGCCTGCGCTGGCAGTCAGCTGGCCGGCCTGGATATGGATGCTGTTCGCCGCAGCCGGTGCGTTCACCGAGATCGCATCGCCCGTGTTGGCGGCCACGCTACCGCCTTGCATCTGCACGGTGTTGCCGCCTGGTGCGCTGGCCTGGATGCCGTTGGCGCCCTGTACCGTCACGCTCTGCGTGCCAATGCTGACCAGGCTGGTGCCCACTGCTGGTGTGGCCGATGTAGGTGCGCTGTTGCCCAATGCCACCTGCCCACCGCTGGCGAGAATCGCCGTGCCTGTGCCGCTGGTAATGGTGGCTGGCACAGGCATATCGACCGTGCCGGCCGAGATATTGATGGCGGCGCCTGCCGTGCTGTTGATGCTTGCAGCAGCGCCCAGTACCTGCACCAGACCGGCGCTGTTGGAAATGCCGGTGGCTGCGGAATAAATGGTCAGTCCATTGCGGAAGAAGTTGCTCCCTGTGGTGCCGCCGGAGGCACCGTTGCGGATGCCGTCCACCGGTGCGGGTGCCGTGGTCGAGGCATCGGCGCCCAGACGGGTGCTGCCTGTGACCTCAATCACCCCTCCGGTGTTCTGAACTACCGCGCCTCCCGAGCTGCCCGCGCGCATCGCCACCAGGTTGCCATCGACCTGCACTTTGTTGAGCACATTGGCGGCATTGGCACCGGAGTAGATATAGAGGGCGCGGCTGTTGTTGCCCCGCGACGTGAGGCTGAGGTTCCCCAGCGCATGCACCAAGGAGGCAGGCTCCGCTGCCACGCCACCACTGTTCAAACCGCCCGAGCTCAAGGTGTAAGTGCTGCCGGTACTGGTGATGAGGCTGGTGCCGGCCAGCAGGTTCAACACCGATCCATCGCCGGTGGCACCGGCGACATTGTTGCCGCCGTATGCCGTGAGGCTCGCATTGCAGGTGCTGCCTGCCGTGGCCGTCAGCGCCGGGTTGCCGGAGGGAATGTCACTGCAGGCGGCCCAACTGCCCGATGCCAGGCTGCAGAGCAAGGCAATCGAGAGAAGACGGAAGCGGGCGGATGGATGGCGCGTGTGGCGGTTGCAGATCATGGGGTTCCTGGGAATCTTTCACTGACCTGGGCGAATGTAATTGATTTGGTTAAACATGACGCATTTTGTAAATTTATTTGCAAAAATTAACCATGCCTGCAACACCCACGCCGCACCGGTTCAAAACACCCGCCCCTCCTCCAGATGCGTGCGCGTGCCATTGAGCACATAGTCCCCCACCACCCGGGTTTTGTGCAGCAAAGGGTTGTGGCTGAAGATGGTGCGCAGGTTGCGCCAGTGGCGGTCCAGGTTCAGCTGGCGCGAGGTGGCGGAGGCGCCGCCCACTTCGAACAGGCGCTCGCCGGCATTCAGCGCCAGGCGGCTGACGACCAGCTGGGTCTGGGCGGTGGCCAGCGCGCCTTGCAGCACGGCGTCGTCCGCACTCTGCGGGGCGTGCACGATGGCATAGGCGCCCTGGTCGAGCTGGCGGGCGTTGGCGCTGATGAGCGCATCGATCGCATAGCTGGCGGCGGCCAGCTCGCCGACGACGGCCTGCACAAAATGGTCGTCGCGTGAGCGCTCGGCCGGGCTGTGCATCGCAGGCCTGCCCAGCTGCAGCACATAGTGGCGTGCATCGGCCAGGATATTGCGCACAATGCCGGCGGCAGTCGCCACCAGGATCAGCTGGCGCAGCGCAGAGGCATGGCGGCCCGCCAGGTTGTCGCGCGCACCGGGGCTGATTTCGTCGTCATAGACCAGCACATGGTTCAGCTCCAGGCTGCCGCTGGCGGTCAGCCGCTGGCCCATGCCGTCCCAGTCGTCGAGCACCCGCACCCCTTCGCGCTGCACGGGGATCACGGCATTGACGCCCTGGCCCTCGTCGTTGACCGCAAACACATTGAAGTAATCCGCATAGGCCGTGCCGGTGGCGTAGTACTTCTTGCCATTCAAGCGGTGATGGGCGCCATCGCGCAGCAGGGTGGAGGTGCTGATGCCGGCGCGCGCCGTGCCCAGCTCGGTAAAGGCGCCACCAAACAGCTTGCCCTGCAGGGCCCAGGCGTTCTGGCGCTGGGCCAGGGGCGAGGGCTTGGTATCCAGCCGCAGTAGCTCGGTGGTGTTGAAGTGGGTGCGCAGCGCATGGGCCACGTTGGAATCGGCAGCAGCCAGGGTGCTGACCACCTCGACCACATCGGCCACCGATCCGCCCGGTCCGCCCTGTTCACGGCCAATGCGCAGGCCGCCCAGGCCCGATGCGCGAAGCAGGTCAAACGCCGCCCAGGGCGGCTCGCGCAGCAGCTCGCGCTGTGCAGCACCTTGGCCGATATCGGCCGCCAGCTGGGGCAGGCGGGCCAGCAGGTCATCCCGGCTGGGGCGGCTGGAGCGCAGGGGGGGAACAGAGGCATTCATGGCGGTGGACCTGGTGGGTTTAAGCGGCCGCTGGGGTGGGGGCCGGGGCAGCCGCGACATAGGGCACACGGCCTTCGACCGGGTGGCCGGGGTCGGTAAAGCCCAAGGTGGAAGGGTGGCCGGCGGCCACCAGGCGGTTGACCAGGGCCTCGTCATCAGCGGTGAACTGGTAATCGAGCGCGCGGATATAGCCGTCCCATTGCTCGGGCGTGCGCGGGCCGGCGATGGCGGCAGTCACCAGGCGGTTGTTCAGCACCCAGGCCAGCGCAAAGTCCACCGGGCTGATGCCGCGCTCGTCGGTATGCCGCTTGATCTCGGCGGCAATGTCGATGGACTCGGGGCGCCATTCGGTCTCCAGCATGCGCTTGTCCAGCCGCGCGGCGCGCGAGCCGGGCTCGGCCGCTTCCACACTCGGGTACTTGGCGGTCAGCACGCCCCGGGCCAGCGGGCTGTACGAGACCACGCCCAGCCCATAGGCGGCGGCAGCGGGCAGCTGCTCGGCCTCGGCCGTGCGGTTGACGATGTTGTAGAGCGGCTGGCTGGCGATGGGGCGGTCGATGCCTTCGGCGTCGGCCAGGTGCGCCACCTCGGCAATGCGCCAACCGCGAAAGTTGGACAGCCCGAAATAGCGCAGCTTGCCCGCGCGCACCAGGTCGCCAATGGCGCGCACTGCCTCGCCCAGCGGCGCGTCGAAATCGGCGCGGTGAAAGTACAGCAGGTCGATGTAGTCGGTACCCAGGCGGCGCAGGCTGTTGTCGACCGATTCGATGATCCATTTGCGCGAGGTGCCGCGCCGGTTCGGGCCCTCGCCCAGCGGGTTGCCGAACTTGGTGGCCAGCACCCAGTCATGGCGGTCCTTGGCCAGCGCGCGGCCCACCACCTGCTCGGTCACGCCCTTTTGGTAGACGTCGGCCGTGTCGATGAAGTTGATGCCCTGGGACTTGGCCGTGGCGATGATGGCGTGCGCAGTCTGCTCATCGGTCGGGCCGCCGAACATCATGGTGCCCAGTGCGAGGCGAGAAACCTTGAGGCCGCTGCGGCCGAGATAACGGTAGGTCATGGCAATGGAGACAACAAAGGGTTAGTGGACAAAAGAGATGACGGAGGTCCGCGTGTCAGCGGTCTGCGGAGCCTGCGGATGGTGGCAGGCCACCAGGTGGCCGTTGCCGCTGTCGCTGAGCAGCGGCTCCTGCGTGGTGCACAGCGCGGTGGCGCGCGGGCAGCGCGGATGAAAGCGGCAGCCGCTGGGCAGGTTCTGCGGGCTGGGCAGGTCGCCGCCCAACGGGGCGACCTGGCGGTGCCGGCTCGGGTCCGGTACCGCATCGAGCAGCGCCTGGGTGTAGGGGTGGCGCGGAGCGCTCCACAGGCTGCGGCGGTCGGCACTCTCGACGATGCGGCCCAGGTACATCACCAGCACCCGGTCGGCAAAGTACTGCACGACCGACAGGTCATGCGAGATGAACAGGTAGGACAGGCCAAACTCGCGCTTCATCTCGACCAGCAGGTTCAGGATCTGCGCCTGGATCGACAGGTCCAGCGCCGAGACCGGCTCGTCGCAGACCACCAGATCGGGCTGCAGCATCAGCGCGCGGGCAATGCCCAGGCGCTGGCGCTGGCCGCCCGAAAACTCATGCGGGTACCGGCCCAGCGCACTGCGCGGCAGGCCCACGCGGTCAAGCAGGCGTTCCACCTGGCGGCGGCGCTGGGCACGGTCACCCAGGCCATGCACCTGCAGCGGCGTCTCCAGAATGCTGCCGATGCTGTGGCGCGGGTTGAGCGACGCGAACGGGTCCTGGAAGATCATCTGCATGCGCTTGCGCAGGCTGCGCAAGCGCGCGCCTTGTAGCGGCAGAATGTCTTCGCCGTCCAGCGCCACCTGGCCGGCCGTCGGTGTCTCCAGCCGCAGCAGGCTGCGGCCCAAGGTGGATTTGCCGCAGCCCGATTCGCCGACCAGGCCGACGGTCTCGCCCTTGGCAATGCTGAACGACACACCATCGACGGCGCGCAGCACGCCCTTGGGCAGTTTGAAATGGGTCTGAAGATCGCTGACAGTCAGCAGGCTCATGGCAGTCCTAGGCAAGGTGGGCGCTGCGTGCAGACGCAGGCAGGGTGATGGGGCAGGCGCTGAGGCGTTGCGGGCCTGCTGCTTGCAAGGGCGGCACAACGCTGTGGCAATAGGCCTGGGCGCGCGGGCAGCGCGGTGCAAAGGCGCAGCCGGCCTGGCCGATGGCCGAGGTGATGCTGCCGCGAATCTCGGTCAGCGGGCCATCGAGGTAGTGCGCGCCGGGCTGCAGCCGGGGCGATGCCGCCAGCAGGCCCTGGGTGTAGGGGTGCAGGGGCTCGTCAAACAGCGGGCCGGGGCGGGCCTGCTCCACCTCGCGGCCGGCATACATCACCACCACGCGGTCGGCCCATTGCGACACCACGCCCAGGTCGTGGGTGATCAGGATCAGGCCCATCGACAGCTCCTTGCGCAGCCGGTCGAGCAGGTCCAGCACCTGGGCCTGGATGGTCACATCCAGCGCGGTGGTGGGCTCGTCGGCGATCAGCAGGCGCGGGCGGCAGGCAATGGCCATGGCAATCATCACGCGCTGGCGCATGCCGCCCGAGAGCTGGTGCGGAAAGTCATCGACCCGGCGCTGCGGGTCGGGGATGCGCACGGTATCGAGCAGCTCGATGGCGCGCAGCCGAGCCGCCTTGGCGCTCAAACCCTCGTGCTGGCGCAGCACCTCGGCGATCTGCCAACCGATGGTGTAGACCGGATTCAGCGAGGTCATCGGCTCCTGGAAGATCATGCCGATCTCGCGCCCGCGCAGCTGGCGCATCGCGCGCTCATCGAGCGCCAGCAGGTCCTGGCCGTTGAAGCGGATCTCGCCCTGCGCAATGCGGGCCGCGCGCGGCAGCAGGCGCATCAGCGCGAGGGCGGTGAGTGATTTGCCCGAGCCTGATTCACCGACGATCGCCAAGGTCTCGCCCGCCTGCACGCTGAAGCTCAGCCCACGCACCGGATCGAGTTGCGGAAAACGGATGCTCAGCCCGCGCACATCCAGCAAAGAGGTTTCGGACATTCAGCGCTCCTGCGACAGACGGGGGTTGAGGGCATCGTTCAAGCCATCACCAATCAGGTTGAAGGCCAGCACGGCAAACACGATGGCCAGGCCCGGTGCGGCCGTCAGGTACCAGGCGGTGCGCAGCAGGTCCCGCCCCATGCCGATCATGCTGCCCCAGCTGACCACATTCGGGTCGCCCATGCTCATGAAGGACAGCGCCGATTCCAGCAGGATGGCCGAGGCCACCATCACCGACGAGGTGACGATGATGGGCGGCAGCGCATTGGGCAGCATCTCGCGCAGGATGATTCGGCTGTGCGAGTAACCCAGCGCGCGGGCGGCCAGCACAAACTCCTTGTGGCGCAGCGCGCGGAACTCGGCCCGCACCAGGCGCGCCACTGTGGGCCAGGTCACCAGGCCAATCGCCACGACGATGGTGCTGATCGCCGGCTGGGCAATCGCCACCAGCACCACCAGCAAGATAAAGCTGGGAATCGTCTGGAACAACACCACCACGCGCTGCAGCAGGTCATCGACCCAGCCGCCAAAGTAGCCGCTGACGGCGCCAATGCCAATGCCCAGGCTCAGCCCGATCAACGTGGCCGACACGCCCACCAGCAGCGACACACGCGCGCCATGGGCAATGCCGGCAGCCACATCGCGGCCCATCGAGTCGGTACCCAGCAGGTAGGCGGCATCCTGGCCGGGCCAGAGAAAGGGCTGGGCCACCATGTCCAGCGGATCACCGGGAAAGAGCCAGGGCGCGGTCAGCGCCAGCAGCAGCACGGCCAGCAAGAAGCCGCAGCCCAGCATGGCCGTGGGGTTGCGCAGGAACACGCGCAGCGCGCGGTAGCCCTGGCTGCCACTGCCGGCGTTGGCAGCACTGGTGCTGGTGCGCACCGCGTCGGGCGCATGCAGATTGGGCCAGGGCGCGGCATCGGGCTCAGCGTTGCTGGTGCTGCTGTGCGCCGCCTGTGCGGCCGCCAGCGGGTGGGTGGCGGCCGGGGGGATCGGCAGCGCCTGGGAAGAGGAAGACAAAGACATCAGCGCACCTCGATTCGGGGATCCAGCCAGGCATGCAGCAGATCGACCAGCACATTGGCGGCGATCACCAGCAGGGAAGAGAGAAACAGCACACCCATCAGCACGCTGAAATCGCGGCTCAGTACGGCCTCGAAGGCCAGACGCCCCAGGCCCGGCCAGCTGTAGACGGTCTCGACTACCACCGCGCCGCCGAGCATGCCGCCCAGGTGCATGCCGGCCATCGTGGTCACCGGCAGCAGCGCATTGCGCAGCACATGGCGCACGGTGATGCGCCAGGGCGAGAGGCCCTTGGCCGCGGCGGTGCGCACAAAGTCCTGCGACTGCACCTCCAGCATCGCTGCGCGGGTCAGGCGCGCATAGATCGCTACATAGAAGAGGGCGAGCGACGTGGCAGGCAGCACCATGTAGCGCAGCTGGTCGAGCACGGCGGCCACGCCACTCAGCTGCGAGCCGATGCTGGCCGAGCCGCCGCTGGGCAGCCAGCCGAGCTTGACCGAGAACAGCACGATCAGCATCAGCCCGGTCCAGAAGCCCGGCACCGAATAGAACAGCAGCGACAGCACCGACAGCAGGCGGTCCGGCAGGCGGCCGGCAAAGTAGGCCATCGCCGTGCCCAGCGCAATGCCCAGGCTCAGGGCAATCGCCAGCGCCAGGCCCATCAGCAGCAAGGTGCTGGGCAGGCGCTGGCCGATCAGCTCCATCACCGGCATGTTGTAGCGCGGCGAAAAACCCAGGCTGAAATGCGCCAGGTTGCCCAGGTAGGCCTGCAGCTGCTCCAGCACGCTCAGATCCAGCCCAAAGCGTGAGCGCAGCGCCGCCAGGGTCTCGGCCGTGGCCGCGCCGGATTCGCCGGCCATCACATCGGCCGCATCACCGGGTGTGAGCTGCAGCAGCAGAAAGTTCAAAATCGCTACGCCCAGCACCGTGGGTACTGCATATTTGGCATTGAACCAGAGCGATCGCAATAAACGGGGGAGGGTATTCATGCGCATTATTGATCGGGGGTGACCCTGTGCATGATAGGAGCGTTCCTGCCTTATCTCCGGTATTTGCAGCATGCCATTTCATATATCAAAAGGTGCAAACTAAATAACAAATATCGGTATCTGATTTTTATTGGTTGGTGGCTGCTCGCCAAAGTTTTTCAAGCGGATGTGAACCCAAAAGCGCATATTTTGTTTGCTTGGCAGCACATACTTGAAAGCTATAAGCGGTGGCAAGGGGCTGCGCTGTACGTTGGCACTGTGCTTTGGTGGGGATTTGCATGCCAGCGTTGATGGCTGATTTTTAAATATGCAAATGCAAAATCGGCGCAAGAACACGCTGCTGATTCATGGGATTATTCAAGCCAATGCGGACGGTGAAATCCCCGGTTTACCTCTATGCCGGTTTACCGTCCTTTGTCGTGAAACCCCCTGGCCGCTCCATGAACTCTGCAATACCCCTGGATACGCTCGCTGATCGAGAGACATTCGCCTCGCCGCTGGATTTTCCGGACAGCCCCCTGTCGCAGGCCTTTGCGCAGCCCATTCTGCTGGGCCTGTTTCTGCCGATCCAGGCGGGCGGCTGGAGTGCCTCGACCCTGCCGCGCAGCACCGACTGGCGCTTTGACTACAACAAGGACCTGGTGCTGAAGGCGGAAGACCTGGGGTTCGATCTGGTGTTTGCGCTGTCGCAGTGGCTGCCCAAGGGCGGCTATGGCGGGGTGTTCAATGGGGATGCGCTGGATTCGTTTGCCACCACGGCGGCGCTGACCTCGGTCACCCGGCGCATCATGCTGATCTCGACCATCCATGTGCTCTACGGCCCGCTGCACCCGCTGCACCTGGCCAAGTGGGGTGCGACCCTGGACCACATCTCGGGCGGGCGCTGGGGCATCAATATCGTCACCGGCCACCGCGAGGTGGAGCACAAGATGTTTGGCTGGGACCAGATCGAGCATGACCGGCGCTATGACCTGGCCTCGGAGTTCATCGAGGTCGTGCAGCGCCTGTGGTCCTATGACGAGAACTACTCGTTCGAAGGCATCTCGCCGTGGAAGCTGGGGGGCGGCTTTGTCAGCCCCAAGCCGCGCTTTGGCCGGCCTGCGCTGGTCAACGCCACCGGCTCGGATGCGGGCATTGCCTTTGCGGCCCGGCATTCGGACCTGGTCTTCATCACCAGCCCCGGCGCATCGGACTTTGCCCGTGCCATCGAGGTGCTGCCCGCCCATGCGGCCCGCGTCAAGCAAGAGGCGCGCAATGCCGGCCGCAACGTGCGCACCTTGCTCAACCCGATGGTCATCAGCCGCGGCACCGAGGCGGAGACCTGGG
Organism: Comamonas sp. B21-038; assembly: GCF_022387135.1. Lineage (GTDB taxonomy): Bacteria > Pseudomonadota > Gammaproteobacteria > Burkholderiales > Burkholderiaceae_C > Comamonas > Comamonas sediminis. Next base: position 3,573,740 of record NZ_CP092462.1, on the reverse strand, counting down.
CCTACCACGATGCCATCGTGGCCCACCAGGACCAGCGCACCCCGGACGGCTTCAGCAGCTTGAAGAGCGATGCCCATGCCTGGCGCGGCCGCACGGCGCTCGATGCCCCCAAGCGCCGCGCCATCGGCGGCAACATCGAAGTGATTGGCACGCCCGAGCAGGTGGTCGAGCAGTTTGTCCAACTCAAGCGCGCCGGCATCGATGGGCTGCAGCTGAGCTTCTTCGACTTCAAGCCCGATCTGGAATTTTTTGGCGACCGCATTCTGCCGCTGATGAAGCAGGCCGGCCTGCGCTTCTAAGCACTGCGCACAGCTTTATCCACAGACGTTCGCCGTCTCTCCCGTTTTTCTTTGCGCTTTTTGCGTGTTATCTGCGCTTTGACTGCGCCTTCTCTCCTGGACCATTGCCCATGCGAACTCTCTACAAAAACCTGGCCTGGGGCCTGCTGACCGCCAGCACTTTCGGCGCGGCCTATGCCCAGGCACCCGCCACGCCCGTCAAGGGCGGCACGGTCACCTCCGTCGTCGCGCAGGAGCCGACCTCGCTGGTGTCCTTTCTCGATACCAAGACCGACAACCGCGATGTCAGCGCCAAGATCACCGAAGGCCTGCTGCGCTATGACGCCAAGTTCCAGCCCCAGCCGCTGCTGGCCACGTCCTGGACGGTCAGCCCCGATGGTCTGCAGTACCGCTTCAAGCTGCGTGAGGGCGTCAAGTTCCATGATGGGCGCGACTTCAGCTCGGCCGATGTGCGCTACTCGTTCCTGACCCAGAAAAAGCTGGGCCCGCGTGGCCGCATCACTTTGCAGAACCTGGAGCGGGTCGATACGCCCGACGCACACACGGCGGTGCTGGTGCTGTCCAAGCCTGCGCCGTTTCTGCTCAAGTCGCTGTCGTCGGCAGAGCTGCCGATCGTGCCGGCGCACCGCTATGGCGATGGCGACCCGCTGGGCAGCCCCAACGCCAATGCGCCGGTCGGTACAGGCCCGTTCATTTTTGAACAATGGGTGCGCGGCAGCCATGTGATCCTCAAGCGCAACCCGAACTACTGGCGCCCCGGTGTGCCCCATGTGGACCGGGTGGTGATCCGCTTTGTGCGTGACCCGGCGGCGATCTCGGCAGCCATCGAAACGGGTGAGGCCGATGTGGCGCAGAACCTGGCCCTGGCCGACCTGGGCCGCTTGCTGCAAAAGCCCAACCTCAAGCTCGATGCCAGCTATGACGCGTTCCTGAACAACGCGTCGTTCCTGGAGTTCAACGTCGAGAACCCGGTGCTGGCCAAGCCCGAGGTGCGCCATGCGATTGCCCATGCGGTCGACCGCAACTTCATCGTCAACAACGTCTACTACAAGCAGGCCGAGCTGGTGAACTCGCCCGTCCCCAAGGTGCTGGGCGCCTATTACGACGACAGCCAGTTCAACTACGGCTTTGATGTGGCCCGCGCCAACCAGCTGCTCGATGCTGCCGGCTACCCGCGCCAGGCCAACGGCCAGCGCTTTGCGCTCAAGCTCACCTACATCCCCGGCGCGCAGTTCAAGCAGACGTCGGAGTACCTGCGCTCGGCGCTGAACCGTGTGGGCATCAAGGTGGACATTCTGGATGGCGACCTGCCCACCTTCCTCAAGCGTGCCTATACCGCGCGCGAGTTTGACCTGAACCTCAACGGCCTGGGCCGCTTGTTTGATCCATCGGTGGGCGTGCAGCGCATCTACTGGTCCGACGGCATCAAGAACCCGCTGATCTGGATCAATGCCTCGCACTACAACAACCCGCAGGTGGACAACCTGTTCCGCCAGGCTGCTGTCGAGGTGGACGAGGCCAAGCGTGCCGCGCAGTTCCGCGAGATTCAGCAGATTGTGGGCCGTGATCTGCCGGTCTACCCGATCGCGACCGTGCCGTCTGCGCTGCGGGTACACAGCACGCGGGTGCATGGGCTCAACAACAGCATTGACCTGACGTCTGGAGACTTTTCTGACCTGTGGCTGGAGGCTAGCAAATGACGACGACCATCGACTTTCCCAACGAAACCACCCTCGGTGAGAGCGCGGCAGCGGCCCAGGGCATTGCCGCCAGCCTGGCCTTTGCCAGCGCCCGTGAGCAGCTGCAGGCACTGGCCGATGGCCGCGTCAGCGCGGTCCAGCTGCTGGAGCAGGCGCTGGCCCGCATCGAGCGCCATGATGGCGAGCTCAACGCGATCCCGGTGCGGGCGATTGAACAGGCCCGGCGCGATGCCCAGGCGGCAGACGCCGCCTTGCAGCGGGGCGAGCGCAAACCGCTGTTGGGCCTGCCGATCACCGTGAAGGAAAACTTTGACGTTGCCGGCCTGCCCACCACCGTGGGCAACCCGGACTACCGCAGCAATATCGCCCGGCAGGATGCGCCTGCGGTGGCGGCGTTGCGGGCGGCCGGCGCGGTGCTGATCGGCAAGAGCAATGTGCCGCTGGCGCTGAGCGATCTGCAAAGCTACAACGCGGTCTACGGCAGCAGCAACAACCCCTGGGATCTGCAGCGCACGCCCGGTGGCTCGTCGGGCGGCAGCGCAGCGGCCGTGGCCGCCGGCTTTGTGGCGCTGGAGCTGGGCACGGACATTGGCGGCTCGGTGCGCATTCCCGCCCACTTCAACGGCGTGTTTGGCCACAAGACCAGCTATGGGCTGATCTCGATGCGCGGCACCGGCGCGCCGCAAGGGCGCTTTGCCGCGCGCGACCTGTCGGTGGCTGGGCCGCTGGCGCGCACGGCGCTGGACCTGGAGCTGGCGCTGGCTCAGCTGCTCAACCTCGATCCGCTGCAGGCCAAAGGCTGGCAGGCGAGCCTGCCGCCGCCGCGCCACCAGCGGCTGCAGGATTTTCGGGTGCTGGTGCTGGGCGCCTGGCCGGGCCAGGAGGCGAGTCTGTCCGAGCAGCTGGTGATCACCAGGGTGGTCAGCGCCTTGCAAGCGCAAGGCGTGCAGACCACGCAGTGGCGCGATCTGCCTCCTGCGCAGCGCCCCGACCTGAGTGAGCAGCACCGCACCTACCGCAGCCTGCTGGGCTCGTCCGTCGCCCATGGCGCGCCGCTGACCGAAGCACAGCAGCAGCGCCTGGCCGAGCTGGAGCCCGATGACCGCAGCGCCGAGGCCGCGTTGCTGCGCGCGCCCAGCCTGCCCCATGCCACCTGGCTGCAGGACAACGAGCACCGCCATGCGCTGAGCCACCAGTGGGAGCAGCTGTTCAAGGACTATGACGTGGTGCTGACCCCTGTGGCGCCCACCCCGGCCTTTGCGCACCAGCAGCAAGGCCACAAGGAAGAGCGCCGCTTTCCGGTGGCCTATGCCGATGGGGTGCGCCACATCGGCTTTCGCGAGCTGTTTTACTGGGCCGGCTTGCCAGTGCTGCCGGGCCTGCCTGCGACCAGTTTCCCGGTCGGGCTCGATGATGACGGCCTGCCCATCAGCGCCCAGGTGGTCGGCCCCTATCTGGAAGACCGCACGACCATTGCCTTTGCCCATGCCTGGGAGCAGGCCCAGGGCGGCTTTGTGGTGCCGCCCCGCTATGCGCAGGGGGATGCATGAGCGCCGTGCTGCAAGCGCTGCAGCAGCCCCTGGATACGGCCAGCCCGGGCCCGGCCTTGGACGAGGCCCGCTTGCTGGCCCGCGCGCAGGCGCTGATCGCCGAGCTGGCCGCACTGGCGGAGGCGCATGATGCCAGTGGCGCGGCGCCGGCGCCGCAGTTTGCGCTGCTGCACCAGGCCGACTTGCTGCGGCTGACCATTGCCCGCGAGGCCGGTGGCCATGGCGCGGGCCTGGCCAGCGCCCGTGCGGTGGTCGGGGCCATTGCCCAGGGCGACCCGGCGGTGGCCTTGATTTTGGCGATGCACTACAGCAACCATGCGGCCATTGCCCGCTCGCAGCGCGCAGCGCAGGGCGAGTGGCCGGCAGCGCTGGCGGACGAGCTGATAGCGGCCAGCCTGCAAGGCCCCGCGTTGCTCAACGCCGCCCAGGTGGAGCCGGAGCTGGGCTCGCCCTCGCACGGCGGCCTGCCGGCGGCGCGGGCCAGGCGCGTGGCCGGTGGCTGGCAGCTGAGCGGCCACAAGGTCTATGTGACCGGCGGGCCGCTGTTGGCCTGGATCAGCGTGCTGGCCGTGACCGACGAGCCCGAGCCGCGCCTGGGCAGCTTTGTGCTGCCCCGAGATACGGCCGGTGCCCGCCTGCTGGACACCTGGAACCCCATGGGCATGCGCGCCACCGTCAGCCAGGACTTGGTGCTCGACGGCGCCTGGGTGCCCGACCACCATGCGGTAGGCCTGCGCCCGGCCAGCCTGGGCCTGCAGCGTGAGGCCCATGGCATTGCCTGGTACTTCAGCCTGGTGGCCACGGTATATGACGGCGCAGCGCGCTCGGCCCGCGATTGGCTGGGCGCGTTTCTGAACCAGCGCCGCCCCAGCGCACTGGGCGGTGCCAACCTGGCATCGCTTACCACCGTGCAGGAAAAGTTTGGCGAGATCGAGGTGCTGCTGCAGACCAGCGACTGGCTGCTGGACAGCCATGCCCGCGCCTACGACAGCGGCACCGCGCCCGATGGCCTGGTGGCCGTGGCCAAGCATGTGGCGGTGGACAACGCGCTGCGCGTGGCACAGCTGGCGCTGGAGCTGGCCGGCAACCACGGCCTGGCGCGGCGCAATCCGCTGGAGCGCCATCTGCGCAATGTGCTGTGCAGCCAGATCCATTCGCCGTCCAACAGCCTGATCCGCAGCAACACCGGCCGTGCGGCCTTGCAAAAGCGCCAGGCCGCTGCCTGAGCGCCGCCCCTGTTTTTACCTTTGGTACCTCGCATGTCTACTGATTCCGATTTCTCGCTCGCCACGCGCCGCCACTTCATGCTGGCCGCTGCGGCCTCCGGCCTGGGCACGGCAGTCCCCAGCCTGGCCTGGGCGCAGGACAAGCCGCAAAAAGGCGGCACCTTGAACCTGCTGCTCTTCCCCGAGCCGCCGACCTTGACGACGATTGCGCACACGGCGGGCTCGTCGGTGACGATCTCGGGCAAAGTCACCGAGGGGCTGCTGACCTATGACTTCAACCTCAACCCGCAGCCGCAGCTGGCTGTGGCCTGGACCATCAGCCCCGATGGCCTGGTCTACCGCTTCCAGCTGCGCCAGGGCGTCAAATGGCATGACGGCAAGCCCTTCACTTCGGCCGATGTGGTGCACTCGATTGCCTTGCTCAAGGAGTTCCACCCCCGGGGCCGCGCCACCTTTGCCGGCGTGGCCGAGGTGCAGGCCCCCGACGCGCACACGGTGGTACTGCAGCTGAGCCGGCCCATCCCGTACCTGATCACGGCACTGGCGGCCTCGGAGTCGCCCATCGTGCCCAAGCACCTCTATGCCAGCGGCCGGGCCGATACCAACCCGGCCAACAATGCGCCGGTGGGCACGGGCCCCTTTGTGTTCAAGGAATGGGTGCGCGGCAGCCATGTGATCTACGAGCGCAACCCGCATTACTGGGATGGCGACAAGCCCTATATCGACCGGCTGGTGGTGCGCTTTATCCCCGACGCCGCCGCGCGCACGGCGGCCATCGAAAGCGGCCAGGTGCAGATTGCACCCAGCTCGCCGGTGCCCTTTGCCGAGGTGGAGCGCCTGCGCGCCAAGCCCGGCCTGCAGTTCGAGACCCGGGGCTATGAATACATCAACAGCGTCTACCGGCTGGAGTTCAACCTGGAGAGCGAGCCGCTCAAGGACCTGCGCGTGCGCCAGGCCATTGCCCATGCGCTGCAGCGCGAGAACCTGCTCAAGGTCGCCTGGTACGGCCAGGGCAGGCTGACCACCGGGCCGGTGCACCCGGCGCTGAAGAAGTTCTATGTGCCCGATCTGCCGGTGCTGCCCTATGACCTGAAACGTGCCGAGAAGCTGCTGGATGATGCGGGCCTGACGCGCGGCAAGGCCGGCGGCCAGTGGCGTGCGCGGCTGAACCTGACCCCCATCCCCAACGAGGGCGGCCAGCGCACCGGCGACTTCCTCAAGCAGGCGCTGGGCCGTATCGGCATCGATGTGCAGATCAACAGCCAGGACTTTGCCACCTACATCAAGCGCATCTACACCGATCGCGCCTTTGACCTGCATGTGAGCGCGATGAGCAACACCTTTGACCCGACGGTGGGCATCCAGCGGCTGTACTGGTCCAAGAGCTTTCAGCGCGGGCTGCCGTTCTCCAACGGCGCGCACTACGCCAGCCCCGAGGTGGACCGCCTGCTGGAATCCGCCGCCGTCGAGATGAACGAGGCCCAGCGCATCCGCGAGGTGGCGGAGTTCCAGAAGCACATTGCCACCGACCTGCCCGACATCACCTTGGTCGCCCCCGACATCTACACGATTGCCGACAAGCGCGTGCGCAACCACACCGTGGGTGCGGATGGCGTGGCCGGCAACCTGGCCGGCGTCTGGCTGGCCGCGTCCTGATCCATCTGCCTAGGAGAAACCGATGACAAGCCCTTCCGAAACATCGAACGTACCAGGTCAACAACCCAGCTCCCTCTGGTACACCCGCTGCCCGGTGCCGTCGCCACTGGGCATTGCCGCGCAGCAAGGCTGGCTGCAAGAGGCCTTTGCAGCGCTGGGCATTGGGGTGGAGTCCATCTTTGACTCCAAGGACCGCAAGGTGCGCGAGAGCCATTTCGACCACAGCCTGCCCTGGTCCTTCCGCCAGGGCGGCAATATCCCGCCGATCTGGGCGCGGGCCAAGGGGCGCGATACCCGCCTGGTCGCCATCACCTGGACCGACGAGTTCCAGGCGCTGGTGACCTTGCCGGGCCGGGGCATCGACAAGCCCGAGGACCTGGCCGGCAAGCGCTTTGGCGTGCCCAGCCGCGTCAATGACCTGATCGACTTCCACCGCGCTACCGCCCTCAAGGGCCTGGTCTCGGGCCTGTCCCTGGTGGGCCTGCAGCACAGCGATGTGCAGCTGGTCGATCTGGTGATCGAGGAATCGGTGATCCAGCAGCATGGCACGCCCAGCCTGTTTGGCCTGCGCCGCCGCCACCCGTATTTCCGCGAGGCCGATGCCCTCGTGCGTGGCGAGGTCGATGCGATCTTTGTCAAAGGCGCCGAGGGCCTCTTGGTGGCCAACCTGATTGGCGCGCAGCTGGTCAGCGAGTTTGGCCGCCACCCCGATCCGCGCGTGCGCATCAACAACGGCACACCACGCACCCTGACGGTGGACGCCGCGCTGGCCGAGCAGCGCCCGGACCTGGTTCTGGAGCTGCTGCGTGTGGTGCAGCGCGCCGGCCGTTGGGCCGAGGCCCATCCCGACGAGACGCTGCGCTTTGTCGCCCGCGAGATCGCCACCAGCGAAGAGGCCATCCTGGCCTCCAACGGCGCAGACCTGCACCATCACCTGGGCATCAGCCTGGAGCCGGAGCTGGTCGATGCGATTGGCTACTTCAAGGACTTTTTGCTGGAATGGGGCTTTTTGCCGGCCGATTTCTCGGTCGCCGACTGGGTGGATGCCCGGCCGCTGAACCGCCTGCTGGCCGAGGGTGCGGCGCCGCAAACCGCCGCCGAGCCCGAGGCGCTGCGGGCATGAGTGCGAACCCGCATCCCCGCGTGCTGGTCTGCGGCGCCAGCGGGCGCCTGGGCCAGCTGCTGGTGCCGCGCCTGCTGGCCCGGCAGGCACGGCCAAGAGTATTCGTGCGCCAAGCCGCCACTGCGCAGGCGCTGTGGGGCGATACCGTCGAGGTGGCCCAGGGCAGTTTTGAGGATGCTGCGGCCTTGGGCCAGTCCCTCGTCGGCATTGACCGGCTGTTCCTGCTCTCTGCTATCACCCCGGCGCTGGCCGAGCAGCAACTACGCGTGATCGAAGCTGCGCGCGCTGCCGGTGTGCAGCACATCGTCAAACTCTCCGGCTCAGACTGGACCATTGACCCACCCGGCCGTTCGCTGTCCGGCGATGCCCATGGCCGCATCGAACAGGGCTTGCAGGCCAGCGGCATCTCCCACACGGTGCTGCGCCCCAATGCCTGGATGCAGGTGGGCCTGTCGCGCATCGCGGCTGATCTGCGCAGCGGCGATGTGCTGCGCTCCCAGCACCTGGGCGCTGGCGTCTCCTACCTTGATGCCCGCGACATCGCCGATGTGGCTGTTGAAGCGCTGCTGAACCCTGAAGCTGCCCAGCAGCGCCTGGGCGCCCGCGGCCCCTGGGTGCTGACCGGCAACCAGGCACTGCGCCCGCAAAAACTGGCCGAGATCGCATCGCGCCTGCTGGGCCGTCCCATTACCGCCGCCGCGCCTGTGGCCGCCCTCGCCGCCGACCCCTTTATCGCGCAGGTGCATCGCGAGTTTTTTACGCTGATGCGCGCGGGCCATGCGGCTGCGGTGACGGCCACCGTGCGGCAGGTGTTGGGGCGCGAGCCGCGGACGGTGGAGGGGTTTTTGGCGGAACAGCTCGGGGCTTTGGCGGTGGCGGCTTGAGGGGGCAGGCAGCGGGCCAGCAGTGTCTGGTGATCCTGAAAGCCCGGCCATCGGTTGGAGGGATGCCCATTGTTGGGGCGCAGCTCCGTCAGCGGGCTTCTTCACCGGTGCTGCAGACATGCGTGGCTTTGGCGCGGCCTGGTCAGTTGACCATCGCCAAGCAGGCCTTCGAGCAAGCTCTGCAAGCCTCTGCACATCGCACGCAATGGTCATGCGGGTGATGGGCGCACTCGTTCGCGCAAGCGAGGCAGACCTCGCTGCATAGCCTGCAGAAGTGTTTCGCCATTTCGCTGTTGCGCGCCATGGCACCCACAGCGAGCGAGCAGATGGCTGCGCAATCGGCATCCAGCGCAATGCAGCGTGCCATCATTTTGGGATCGTCCTCTTGGAGGCAGCCTGCAAAGCATTCGTTGCATGCAATCACGCAGGCGTTGCATGCGTCAATACAGGCCTGATAAGGGTTGGTGGTGGTCATCAGCGTCTCCTGTTGCAAAACCATGTTGTACGCCTTGCGCGCGGCTCAGGCTGTAGGAGTGACGCGTTCATTCCTCTGCATTCAGGGCGGCCTGCGGCTGTCCCGCAGTGAACCGTTGTAGGACGCTGGATCGACGGCCATGGGTCCTTAGCACCTCTGTACCAGATTCCAGGCGGTCATTCGGCCTACATCAGTTTCCGGTAGCAGCTGAGAGGCCCAGCACCTGGCTTGCCCGCAGACTGGTGACAATCATTGCTCGAAGCTGGCAGGAGGTTCCGTACTTTCAACGGAATGAATCCAAAACGCTTTCAGCGGCGTATAGCGCACATGCCCATTTCTTCCAAACTCTCCACCCCTATGAGCCGCCGCCTAGGCCTTATCAGCATTGGTTCCGCCATCGCAGCCCTGGTCTCCGGCTGTTCGGGTGCCCAGGTTCTGGACCACCTGGTGGCCCATGACACCTACCACGGCCCCACCGGCGTGCGCTATGGGCCCGATCCGCGTCATCTGCTGGATGTGTACCAGCCACAGGCCAGCACGGTCCCTGGCCATGCACCGGTGGTGCTGTTTTTTTATGGTGGCAACTGGACCAGCGGCGAACGGGCCGAGTACCGGTTCGTCGGCGAGGCGCTGGCTGCGAACGGCATCATCGCGGTGGTGGCCGACTACCGGCTGAGCCCCCAGGTGCAGTACGACGGCTTTCTGGGCGATTGCGCGTTGGCGCTGCAGTGGACCTTGGCCCAGGCCGCCAGCCTGGGGGGCGACCCGGCGCGGGTGATGGTGATGGGCCATTCGGCCGGCGCTTACAACGCCGCGATGCTGGCACTGGACCCGCGCTGGCTCGCGCCTTTGGGCCTGGCACCGGATCGCCTTGCGGGCTGGATTGGGCTGGCCGGGCCCTACGACTTTTTGCCGCTCGTGGACCCCCAGGTGCAGGTCGCCTTTAACTGGCCGCACACCCCGGCCGATTCCCAGCCGATCTTCTATGCCGAGGCCAAGGCCCCCCGCACTTTGCTGCTGGCCGCACGCAACGACAAGATCGTTGATACGCAGCGCAACACCGTCGGCCTGGCGAACCGGTTGCGGGCGGCCGGTACCAATGTGGATATGCGGATCTTTGACCGGCTCAGCCACGTGACGACGGTTGCCGCGCTGGCCCGGCCGCTGGACTGGCTGGCGCCGGTTCTGCCGACGGTGGTGGACTTTGTACGCGGGGATCCGAAACCGGCGCCATGACCTCTTAGGGGAGCGCCGCCGTGACCGGATGGGCCTCGGCGTCAAGCCTGCTTTGCAGCCGGTGCCCAGGTGGTTCCCTTGTGGCGGGAGTCGCATGGCGACAGGCTGGCGGCGCTAAGATCGTGGTTTTGGCCAGAACCGGCCCACCGCCACCACCGCGCAACGGTGCCAGCCAGCGCTGCTGCCAACCGCTTCCATGCATCACCTCTACACCCACCCGCACCAGGGCGCGTTTGGCAACGTCCTTGCCAAGTTGTTCAATTCGCGCCGCTTTGCCACGTGCCGGCGAGCGGCGATGTCTCGCTTGCCCTTCATGACCTTGGACAGCGATGTGGTGGATGTGGTCTACATGAACTGGCTGGTGGACGAAGCCCTGGCAGCACCCTTTGCCCCGCCGGGCGCGCGGCTCTGGTCTCACCAGGGCCGCACGCCGCTCACGGTACTGACCTATCGGCATGGCCATTTTGGTCCCCGTTGGATGGGCCCCTTGAGGCGCCTGATGCCTTCGCCGCTGCAGAGCAACTGGCGCCTGTACCTCGCAGAGCCGCTGTCTGATGCGCCGCCCATTCCCACCGTCGCCTTTGTCTACAACATGATGGACAGCCTCGCCTATGTGGCCGGGACGCGCCTGTTCAGTGATGCCTTGCCATCCCATTGGCCAGCCCGTTTCGATTTCCGCGTGACTCCCGATGAGGCCATCATCGGCATCGCGCCTGGCGAGGGCAGCGCGCCAAGATTGGCGGCGAGGGCGACCAGGGCGGTGAGGGCGGGGGAGGCCGTTTTGCCGCCTCCCTGGTCCGGGATGTTCAATGGCTGGCCGGATGCGATCGTTCGGCTGGCCTCCCAGGATGCCGCTGTGGTGGAGGTGCCGACAGCGGAGGGTGCCCCTGGCAGGTCGGCCTTGGCGACGATTGCATTGCCGGTGGATGCCGCCTCGGTGGAGCCCTTGCTGCTGGATACCCAAACCCTGGACTGTCCTTTGCTGCAGAGGCTGGATGCAGACCCGGAGGCCCTCTGTTTTCTGCTGCCCAGCGTGCGCTTTTCTGCATTGTCCGAACGGCTGTTGCGCGCTTCTGCCTGAGGCGGGCCCGCTGCGTCAGCGTCGTTTACCCATCAAAAATAGGCGCTTGACACTAACCAACCAACTAGTAGAATGGCTCATCTTTGAATGCGCTAGCTGCCCACCCGATGACTGTTGAACTCTCCCCCCGCGCCACTGAATTGGCAGAACACGCCCGGCACCTGCTGGCCGCCGGCGGCTACAACGGTTTCAGCTATGCGGATCTCTCTGAAAAGGTGGGCATCGGCAAGGCCAGCATCCACCACCATTTCCCCAGCAAGGCGGACTTGGTGTTGACAGTGGTTCAGCGCCACCGGCAGCAATCCACTGAGGGCTTGGCAGCGATGCAGCAGCATATCGGCGACGATCCACAGGCCCAATTGAGCGCTTATGTGGATTACTGGGCGCGCTGCATACGCGATGGTTCATCGACGATGTGCATTTGCGCGATGCTGGCCGCTGAGGCGCCGATGATTCCGCCGGAAATAGCAGCGGAAGTGCGTGGCTATTTCCAGGATCTGAGCGAGTGGCTGGCTGCGGTGATCTCGCAAGGCCAGGCCAAAGCGCAGTTCAAGCCGGAAGCGGCTGCGCCGGTAGAAGCGCTCGCCTTGATGTCCACCGTGCATGGCGCGATGCTGACGGCGCGCGCCTTGGGTGACCCCGAAGCTTTCCAGACGATTGTGCGCGCTGCGATACATCGGCTGGCCGTGTGAAGGACGGGCCGCTCAGCCAGGGAGCCGGGCCCTCTATTTTTTGCCCTGAAAACCAATCAACTAGTCGGTTGTTTTAAGAAAGTCCACCCCATGCCACATCCCATCTCTACCCTTGGCGCGGTACATACCGCCATCAGTGTGCTGCCGCTCGCTGCCGGCTTGTACAGCTTTATCCGCTACCGCGCCATTGAGCCGGCCAGGCGCTCGGGTCAGCTGTACCTGGTCAGCATGCTGCTGTCCGTGCTGACCGCTTTCGGCCTGTCCAGCACCGGAGGCTTCAATGCCGGCCATGCCCTGGGCATTCTGGCGCTGCTGGTGATCGGCGGGTCATTGCTCATCCGGCAGCTGCCACTGTTCCCGCGCCTGGTTCCCTATCTGTCGCAGTTCGGCTTTTCGTTCAGCTTCTTTCTGCTGTTGGTACCGGCCATCGGCGAGACCTTGACGCGTCTGCCAGTTGCCCATCCGTTGGCCACCGGCCCTGAGTCGCCTTTGGTGCGCGGCACCTTGCTCGTCTGGTTGGCGATTTTTGTGGTCGGCTCCGCATTGCAAATGTGGTGGATGCGCTCGCAGCGCAAGCGCTGATTCGGCAAAACCGGTTGTTTTCCGGCGGACAAGAGGTGGTGCAGAGGGTCCGCAAGAGTGCGTTAGGAATTGCCGGCCTTCTCGGGTACCAGCCGGTAAACACCGCCTTTGGCTGACAGACAACGCCCCCGCCTGGTGCTGCAATAGTTGCCGACTCATCCAATTCAGCGGCCCTAAGAACGTTCAGCGACTGCTCCAATGGGTAGAAGTCTTCCGTTCAACCTGGGGCCCGAGGGCCTGAAAGTGGAAGCAATGACGCAATCGCATGGCAAACCCATCGCTAGAAACATAACGGTAGCGATCCTGGTCCTGGTGACCTTGTTTTTGGTGGGGGGCGGGGGATGGCTGATCGCGCTCGGTGGCTCGGCCTACTACCTGGTGGCAGGCGTGGTGCTGGCCGTCATCACCTGGTTGTATGCGCGTGACCGCGTCGCAAGCCTGTGGCTGTATGCCGTGCTGCTGTTCGCGACGATCGCATGGGGCATCTGGGAGTCGGGGACCGATTTCTGGGCGCTGACGCCGCGATTGGATATCTGGTTTGTGCTGGGCCTGTGGCTGGTGCTGCCCTGGGCGAGCCGGCGGCTGCTGCCCAGCGCGGGTGCGAAATCGCTGCTGTCGCTGGGACTGGTGGCGGTGCTTGCGGTGCTGGGCCTGAGCTGGTTCAACGATCCGCAAGAAGTCAATGGCAGCCTGGCGCGCGCGCCGGCTCAGAAAACGCCGGTGGCGGGCGTGGCCGATGCCGACTGGCCGGCCTATGGACGCACCCAGGCAGGTGTGCGCTACTCGCCGCTGGCGCAGATCAACGACAGCAACGTGAACAAGCTCCAGCTGGCCTGGAAGTACCAGACGGCTGACTTCAAGGGCGAAGACGACTCGGGCGAAACCACGGCAGAGCTGACGCCGATCAAGGTGGGCAACCGCATGTTCATCTGCACGACGCACCAGTTCCTCGATGCCCTGGACCCGGCAACCGGCAAGCGCCTGTGGCGCTTTGATCCGCAGCTGAAAGCCGACCGCACCTTCCAGCATCTGACCTGCCGAGGCGTGTCCTACTACGACAGCGCCAACGTCGAGGCCAACAGCGCCAGCGTGCAGAAGAACCTGACCCAGGCCTCTGCCGAGTGCCCCCGCAAGGTGATCCTGCCGGTGAACGATGGGCGCCTGTTTGCGGTGAACCCGGACACCGGCAAGCCTTGCAGCGACTTTGGCAACCAGGGCCAGGTGGATCTGCAGGCCAATATGCCCTTTCCTTACCGGGGCGGCTACAACCCCACATCGCCCCCGGTGGTGACGGGCTCGACGATCGTGATTGGCGGCTCGATCACCGACAACCTGTCCAACTCCGAGCCATCGGGCGTGATCCGCGGCTATGACGTCAACACCGGCGCGCTGCGCTGGGTGTTCGATACCGGCGCCGAAGACCCGAATCAGATGCCCGGCGACAAGGGCGAGTTTGTGCACAACTCTCCCAATGCCTGGGCGCCGCTGGCCTATGACGCCCAGACCGACATCGTCTACGTGCCGACTGGCGTCGGGACGCCCGATATCTGGGGCGGCGACCGGACCCCATTGAAGGAGCGCTATGCCAACTCGATGCTGGCCCTGGATGCCAGCACCGGCAAGCTGGTCTGGCACTTCCAGACCACCCACCATGATCTCTGGGACATGGATGTGCCAGCGCAGCCCTCTCTGGTCGACCTCAAGCGCCCGGACGGTACGACGGTGCCTGCCATTTATGTGTTGACCAAGACCGGGCAGCTGTTTGTGCTCAATCGGACGAATGGCGAAGCGATCCTGCCGGTGACTGAAAAGCCGGTGCCGCAAAGCGTCAAGCGCGGCCCGCAAACCCATGGAGAACACTATGCGCCGACGCAGCCGTTCTCGCCGTTGAACATGGGGCCGCATGAGAATCTGACGGACCGGAACATGTGGGGCGCCACGATGTTCGACCAGCTGATGTGCCGTGTGATCTTCCACCGCCTCAATTACGAAGGTATCTATACGCCGCCGTCGGAAAATGGCACCTTGGTGTTTCCGGGCAACCTTGGTGTATTCGAGTGGGGAGGCATGGCGGTGGACAGCGACCGCCAGATCGCGTTCATGAACCCGCTGGGTCTGCCCTTTGTATCGCGCCTGATCCCGGCGGACCCGAACCGTCCGCGCACCGAAAAGGGCGCTGGCACCGAGCAGGGCGTGCAGCCCATGTATGGCACGCCGTATGGGGTGGAGCTCAATGCCTTCCTGTCGCCGCTGGGCCTGCCCTGCAAGGAGCCGGCATGGATGACGGTCGCGGGTGTGGATCTGGCGACGCATGAAGTCGTGTGGCGCAAGCGTGTGGGCACCATCCGCGACAGCCTGCCCAAGCTGATGGAGCTGCCGCCGATCAAGGCCGGTGTGCCGGGTTTGGGTGGCCTGATCTCCACCGGCGGCAACCTGATGTTCATCGGCGCAACCCAGGACAACTACCTGCGCGCGTTCAACGCCAGCAATGGCGAACTGCTCTGGCAGGCACGCCTGCCCGCCGGCGGCCAGGCGACGCCGATGACCTACGACATCGGCGGCAAGCAGTATGTGGTCATCATGGCCGGCGGGCATGGCTCGTTCGGCACCAAGATGGGTGATTCGTTGATGGCCTATGCATTGCCGGATTGAGCTGAAGACGAGGGCATAGCGGGCGCTGCTGCACCAGCGGCACCGCTTTCGCAGAGGCACCCTGGGTCTTTGCAAGAATTGTTACGATTCGCCTACCCGGCCATCCTTGGCCGGGTTTTTGCCGTCTCGCTTGGCCGTTTATGAATTCCTCGTCTCCCTCCTATGTCATTGGTATCGATCTGGGCACCAGCCACACGGTGGTGGCCTATGCACCACTGACGGGGGCGGGGGACGAGATTGCGCTGCTGACCATTCCCCAGCGCAGCAGTGCGGGCGAGGTACAGGCGCAGACCCTGCTGCCCTCGGTGCGCTACCAGGCGGCTGCGGGGGAGCTGGGCGATGCCTGGCAACAGCCCTGGCCGCCGCAAGGCGCGAGCGATGAAGCGCCGGCGGTGGTAGGACGCTGGGCCCGTGACCTGGGCACCGCTGTGCCCAGCCGCCTGGTGGCCAGCGCCAAAAGCTGGCTGTCGCACCCGGGGGTGGACCGCAGCGCGGCCATCCTGCCCTGGGGCGCCGGCGACGAGGTCGCCAAGATATCGCCGCTGGCGGCATCGGCCTCCTACCTGGCGCATGTGAAGGCGGCCTGGGAGCAGGCCCATCCGCAGGCGCCACTGAGCGCGCAGATCGTTGTGCTGACGGTGCCCGCCTCGTTTGATGAGGGCGCGCGCGCGCTGACTGTGGAGGCCGCTCAACGGGCCGGCCTGCCGCAGGTGCATTTGCTCGAAGAGCCCAAGGCCGCTTTCCACGACTGGCTGGTGCTGCAGGGCGAGCAGCTGGCTGCGCGGCTCGCCGACAGCCGGCTGGTGCTGGTGGTGGATGTGGGCGGAGGCACCACCGACCTGACCTTGATCCAGGTCGAGCCCGCCGCCGATGGCGGCCTGCCGAGCCTGACACGCACTGCCGTGGGCGAGCACCTGATGCTGGGCGGCGACAACATGGATCTGGCGCTGGCCCACCAGCTGGAGCCCCAGTTTGCGCCCGAGGGCCAGCGCCTGCCGGCAGCCCGTTTTGCGCAGCTGGTGCAGCGCTGCCGCATGGCCAAGGAGCAGTTGCTGGCGGCTGATGCGCCCGAGCAAATCGCCGTGACCCTGCTGGGCGGCGGCAGCCGCCTGCTGGCCCAAAGCAAGACCGCCAGCCTGAGCCGCGCCCAGGTGCAGCAATGGGTGGTTGAAGGCTTCTTGCCGCTGGCCGAGCGCAGCGCGGTGCCCAGCAAACGCCAGGGCGCCTTGCGCGGCTTTGGCCTGCCCTACCCGGCCGATGCGGCTATCACCCGGCATCTGGCGCAGTTTCTGGCGCAGCATGCAGGCAACGGCGGGGCGCAGGCGCTGCCCGATACCGTCTTGCTCAATGGCGGCGTGTTCCATGCGCATGCGGTGGTGGAGCGGCTGACGCAGCAGCTCAGCGCCTGGCGCGGCACGCCGGTGTGCGTGCTGCACAACCCGCACCCCGACTGGGCCGTGGCCCGGGGCGCGGCCGCCTATGGCCTGACGCGTTTTGCGCCCGAGGCTGAGCCCGCCGCAACGCTACCTGCAGCGGCCGATGCAGCAGCGCCACCTGTGGCCCCCCTGCGCAGTCGCTTGCCGCAGATTGGGGGCGGATCGGCGCGCAGCTACTGGCTGCTGCTGCCCGGTGCCAAGGGCGCAGCACCCCAGGGCCTGTGCCTGCTGCCAAGGGGCACGCAGGAAGGGGTGCGCATGGTTTTATCCGGCCGGCGCTTTGCGCTCAAGCTGGGCCAGGCGGTGCGCTTTGACCTGCTGGCCAACAGCTTGCCCAGCTTGCCAGCCCAGGCCGGGCAGCTGGCGCCGTTGCAGGGCGATGGTTGGGTGGAGCTGCCGCCGCTGGCCACCGTGCTGCCCGCGCCCGAGGGCCAGCACCAGGCCCAGATCGAGGTGCAGCTGCAGGCCAGCATGACCGAAGTCGGCACCCTGGAGGTGCGCTGCGTGGCGGTCGATGACCCGAGCCAATCCTGGCTGCTGCCGCTCAGCCTGCGCGGCACGGTGCAGGCAGCGGATGACAGCGCGGCCACCGCTGACAGCGCCGGCGAGGCGCATGCCAGCGCACGCCGGGAGCAGGCGATTGCGCAGATCGACCGTATTTTTGGCAACCAGGCGCAGGCGGTGGACGCCAAGGAGGTACGCCAGCTGCGCCAGGTGCTGGAGCGGCTGCTGGGCCCGCGCAACAGCTGGGATCTGGCACTGCTGCGCGCGATGTTTGATGCGCTGCTGGCGCGTGCCAAGCGCCGCCGCCGCACGCCCGAGCATGAGCGCGCCTGGCTGAACCTGGCCGGCTGGTGCCTGCGCCCGGGCCTGGGTGCGCAGTTGGATGCCTGGCGGGTGGAGCAGGTCTGGGCGCTGTACCCCCAAGGCCTGGGCCATGGCAAGGAGCCGGGCAACTGGACCGAATGGTGGGTGTTCTGGCGCCGCGTGGCTGCCGGCCTGAACGAAGCGCAGCAGATGGAGCTGCTCGAAGACGTGGCCGGCCACATGCAAAAGGCGGTGCAGCAGACCGCCCGCAAGCGCGCCGATGGCAGTGGCGGCAAAAGCAGCCATGGCAGCTATGACGACATGCTGCGCCTGTTTGCCGCGATGGAGGCCGTCCCCTGGCAGTACCGCCAGGAGATGGGCCAGTGGATGCTGCAGCGCCTGAAGCGCGAGGGCGAAACCGTGCAGACCTGGTGGGCCATCGGCCGCCTGGCCGCCCGCGAGCCGATGGCCGCCAATGCCCACCTCGTCATGCCCCCCGACGCCGCCCAGGAGTTTGTGCAGGCCACGCTGGCCCAGGACTGGCGCCGCAACGAGACGGCCATGTTTGCCGCGCTGCAGATGGCACGCATGACCGGCGACCGCGCCCGCGACCTGCCCGATGCGCTGCGCAGCGCGGTGCTGGAGAAGATGCGCAGCAGCGGCGCACCCGAGCGCTGGATCGCGATGGTGAGCCAGGTGGTGGAGATGGATGCCGAAGACCAGCAGCGCAGCCTGGGCGACAGTCTGCCGCCGGGTCTGGCGTTGCTGTAAGCGCCTGTTCAAGCGTTCCTCACGCCGCGGCCGTGGCTTGGAACAGGCCTTTCGCCCCGTGTTTGGGCGCTGGCCTCTGCTGCAATCGCGACGGGTGGCGGCGCCCGTCGCGGCATTGTGGCCACCGGCCAGTGCAACAATGGCGGCTGCGCCGCGCGGTACTGCGGGCGCGGTGCCACTTTCAGGAGATATTGCAATGATGTTTGACACGACCCCCTCTTCAGCTTGCTTGCCGCGCCGTGCTGCGCTGGCTGCGGCACTGGCCGCCGTGCTGGCGGGCGGCGTGCTACCCCAG
Organism: Comamonas sp. B21-038; assembly: GCF_022387135.1. Lineage (GTDB taxonomy): Bacteria > Pseudomonadota > Gammaproteobacteria > Burkholderiales > Burkholderiaceae_C > Comamonas > Comamonas sediminis. Next base: position 3,555,275 of record NZ_CP092462.1, on the reverse strand, counting down.
GCCTGGGCACAAGGGAGTACTGCCAGCAGTACGGCCAACTGGCCGAACAAGCCCATCACCTTTGTCGTGCCCCAGGCCCCCGGTGGGGCCAATGATGTGATTGCCCGCGCCGTCGCACAGGGCCTGGGCCAGTCGCTCGGGCAGCCGGTGATTGTGGAGAACCGGGCAGGGGCCAATGGCAATGTGGGCACCAGCCAGGTGGCGCGCAGCGCGGCCGATGGCTACACCTTTCTGGTGACGGCGCAGAGCGCCTACACGATCAACCCGGCGCTCTACAGCTCGGTGCCTTTTGACCCGATCAAGGACTTCACGCCGGTGATGCAGCTGGCCGTGGCGCCTTACCTGCTGGTGGTGAACCCGAACTTCCCGGCCAAGAACCTGGACGAGCTGGTGGCCTATGCCAAGCAGCACCCGGGCAAGGTCGAGTACGCATCGGCCGGCAATGGCACCTTGAACCATCTGCTGGGCGAGATGCTGAAAAAGCAAAAGGGCGTGGACCTGCTGCATGTGCCTTACAAGGGCGCCTCGGCCGCTGCCACCGATGTGGTCGCCGGCCAGTTGCCGATGACCTTTGGCAGCTTTCCCGGTGTGATGCCCTTTGTCAGCAGCGGCAAGCTGCGCGTTTTGGGCGTGGCCTCGGACAAGCCGACCCAGCTGGCGCCTGAGATCCCGCCGCTGGGCAAGGGCCTGGCCGTCACCAGCTGGTACGGCCTGTTTGCACCAGCCGGCACGCCCGATACCGTCGTCGTGCGCCTGCATGCCGCGATCACCAAGGTGCTGGCCACGCCGGTGATGGCCGAGCGCCTGAAGACCCTGGGCGCGGAGTCTGTGGTGTCGACCCCACAGAGCTTCAAGGCCAGCCTGCCGGCCGAGCTGGCCTACTGGAAGCAGGTGGTGCAGGACTCGGGAGCGCACATTGACTGAGCCCCAAGACGCCGCACTGCTGGACGCCTGCAGGCAATTGCCCGTCGTCGGCCTGCTGCCGGCGGGCCCGCGCAATGCCATCACCGATGTGGCTGGCCTGCGCCTGGGGCATTGCACCTTGGCCGATGGCGATCTGCAGACCGGGGTCACGGTGCTGATCCCGCCGCAAGACAACCCCTTTATGCACAAGCTGCCCGCCGGTCTGGCGGTGATCAACGGCTTTGGCAAGAGTGCCGGCCTGGTGCAACTGGCCGAGCTGGGCCAGATCGAAACCCCGATTGCGCTGACCAATACCTTTGGCGTCTCGGCCGTGGTGCAGGCGCAGATTGCGCAGTGCATTGCGGCCAACCCCGAATGCGGCCGCAGCCTGCCCACCGTGAATGCGCTGGTGCTGGAATGCAATGATGGCTACCTGAGCGATATCCAGCGCATGGCCATGGGCCCGGCGCACTACCAGGCGGCGCTGGACAGCGCTTCGCCCGACGTGGTGCAGGGCGCGGTGGGTGCGGGCCGGGGCATGTCGGCCTTCCAGCTCAAGGGCGGCATCGGCAGCGCATCGCGCCAGGTCGTTGTGGGCGAGCAGCGCTATACCGTGGGTGCGCTGGTGCTGGCCAATATGGGCAAGCTGGCCGATCTGCGCTGGGGCGGCCAGGCGCCGGGCGCAGCGCTGGAGCGGCGGCTGCAGGCCAAGCTGGCCGCGGGCGCAGTGGCAGGTGCCGCAGTAGGCGATGGTGTGGACAAGGGCAGCATCATCATGCTGCTGGCCACCGATGCGCCACTGGACAGCCGCCAGCTCAGCCGCCTGGCGCGGCGTGCCGCCGCCGGCCTGGCCAACACCGGCTCCTGTTACGGCCATGGCAGCGGCGATATCGCGCTGGCGTTCTCGACGGCCTACACCCTGCCCGCCGATGCGGCCACGCCGATGCCGGCGCTGGCGATGCTGCATGAGGCGCAGCTGGACCCGCTGTTCCGCGCGGCGGCCGATGCGGTGGAGCAATCCATTTTGAATGCGCTGTGGCATGCCCAGAGCGTGCAAGGGCGCGGCGGCCACCAGCGCTGGGGGCTGCAAGAACTCTGCAAGGACTGAAGCGATGAAAGTACTGATTTCTGTCGATATCGAAGGCGTGGCCGGTGTCTACCACCCCGAGCAGGTGCGCGCAGGCAACCCGGAGTACGAGCGCGCGCGCCGCCTGATGGCCCAGGAAGCCAATGCTGCTGTCGAAGGCGCTTTTGCCGCTGGCGCGGAGGAGGTCTATGTCAACGACTCGCACGGCGGCTTTCGCAACATGCCGCCCGATCTGCTCGATGCGCGCGCCCAGGTCATCCAGGGCAAGCCGCGTTACCTGAGCATGGTGGCGGGCGTGGAGCTGGGGGTAGATGCGGTCTGCATGGTCGGCTACCACTCGCGCGCACAGGGCCGGGGCATCCTGGCCCACACCATCAACAGCTTTGCGTTTGCCAGCATCCATATCAACGGGCAGGAGGCCAGCGAGGCCAGCATTTATGGCGCGTTGGCAGGCGCCTATGGCGCGCCGGTGGTGATGCTGGCCGGCGACGATGTGCTGCGCGAGGAGAACCAGGCGATCTTCCCGCATGCGGTGTTTGTGCAGACCAAGCGCGCCACGGGCCAGGGCAGCGGCATCAGCCTCTCGCCCGAGCAGGCGCAGCAGGCGATCCGCGCCGGGGTGGAGCAGGGCCTGGCCGGCCGCGCGCGCTGCCAGCCGCTGCCAACGGCCAGCCCGGTGCAGGTGCAGATTGCCGCGACCTCGCCGGGCATGGCCGATCTGTTCTGCCAGTGGCCGACCCTGGAGCGGGTCGATGGCCGCACGGTGCGCTTCAGCGCGCCGGACATCGAATCGGCCGTGCGCATGACCAATTGCCTGTCAGCCATGTCCAGCATGCTGCGCTGAGCGGCTGGGGCGGCGACCTGGCTGGCATCGCCTGCTGTCTGCGAGAGAGCGGCGCCGGGCGGTCATGAGGCCACTTCTGCAGCGCCTCTATTCATTGTTTTCTCGCACCAAAGCATGGCAGTCTGCCGGTGGCGGGCTGGGGCCCTGCACCAAGGCGGGCAGGCTGTCGGCCGTGGAGCGCTGGTAGCTCCCGTTTTGGCAGGACGGCTACGCGTTGGAACTGGCATGGAATATGCATCTACCCTGGTAGCAGGCCCAGGGCGGTCTGTTTTTCGGTAATCGCGAGTTACTTCTATAACGGCGTCTCTTGGTTGGTGGTGTCATGCCTCAGCTGAGGGATGCTTTTTTTGTGGTCTGGGCTGGGCCATGTGCTTTGTTGGGGTTCTGTTTACTACTGGCGTAGGGCGGCTGGCCGGGTCTCGCCCCGGCGGGCGAGGTACTTTTCTTGCGCGGCCCCGGATCGCCGGCCGAAGAAAAGTACCCAAAAGAAGGCCGCCCCTGCTGCTTGCGACCCTTCGCGTTGCGAAGGGCAACCTGTGTCGTGGCATTTGCGGGGTGTGCCGCGAAACTCTCTACGCGCCGTAGGCGCTCCGTTCGGACAGACGCGGCAAGCTAGTGGACGATGCACTGGCACTCTTCGGTGCCAGTGCCACCCCGCAAATGCCACGCCCCAGGCGCATGCAAAAGGGGGGATTCGGGATAGCTTCTTTGGGTGTTTTGGGGCTAGGCCTTTGGCGTGAGGTTGGTTGGCTGGCCGTTGTGCTTGTTTATTGGTTTTGTTTACTACTGCGTAGGGCGGCTGGCCGGGTCTCGCCCCGGCGGGCGAGGTACTTTTCTTGGCGACCAAGAAAAGTACCCAAAAGAAGGTCGCCCTGCTGACTGCGTCCCTCCGCTTCGCTGCGGGCAACCTGTGGTGCTCGGGCATGGGCTGCACCGCGAAACTCACTACGCGCCAGGGGCGCTCCGTTCAAACAGACGCGGTGAGTCAGTTCACGAAGCAGTTGCACTCTGCGGTGCAACTGCCCAGCCCATACCCTGTGCTCCTCGGCGCATTCAGAAGGGAAACTGAGCAGACGCGGGCCATCGCTACGCTCGGCACCCAAAACAGGCCGAGCGCAGCGATGGCCTGAAGGCTGCTGGCTGTTTCAGCATCCCCCCTTTTGCATGCGCCTGGGGCGTGGTGTTTGTGGGGTGGCGCTGGCACCGCAGAGTGCCAGCGCTTCGTGAACTAGCTTGCCGCGTCTGTTCGAACGAAGCGCCTTGGCGCGTAGTGAGTTTCGCGGCACACCCCACAAACACCACGACACAGGTTGCCCTTCGCAACGCGAAGGGTCGCAAGCAGCAGGGGCGCCTTTGCTTTGGTTACTTTCATTTGGCGCCAAATGAAAGTGACTGCGCCGCCGGGCGCACATCCCGGCCAGCAGCCCTACGCCAGTAGTAAAAACGCAAATTAAAAAGCGCAGCCATAGCGGCGATCAGCGCTAAAGAAGAGCAATCACTTGACCGGAATAACCGTAGAAGCAGGCACCGCCACCGCCGTCACACTGTTCTGCGGCGAGCCCTCAATCACCTTGTCCGAATACGTCATATAGACCAAAGTATTGCGCGCCGAATCCACCATGCGCACCACCCGCAAACGCTTGAACAGCAGCGAGGTCCGCTCGCTGAACACCTCTTCCTGCTGCTTCAACGGCTTCTCGATGCTGATCGCGCCCGCCTGCACACAGGCAATCGAGGCCTCGGAGCGGTCCTCGGCCAAGCCCAGCGCGCCTTTGACGCCACCGGTGCGGGCGCGCGAGACATAGCAGGTCACGCCTTTGACCAGCGGGTCGTCATAGGCCTCGACAACGATCTTGTGGTCGGGGCCGATGAACTTGAACACGGTGTCCACCGAGCCGATGGTGTCCGGTTGGGCCCAGGCGGCCGTGGCGGCCAGGCAGGCTGCGGCGGCGACGGCGTGGCGCCAGGAAGAAGGGATCAGCATGGAGGGCAGTCCGAAAAAGGAGAGGGGGCTGCACCGGCGCGGTGGCCGGTGCATGCAGGAGGCGGTCAGGCCTGGGCGGCGGCTTGGGCCACGTGGCGCTGCAGATGCGCGAGCGCCTCTTCGACCTGGTCGACCAGCACCAGGCACAGATCGCCGGGTTGCAGGCGTTCCAGTGCGTGGTCGATGGCGACGAACTCGCCGTGGATATCGGTCACGTAGCTGGTGCGGCTGGCGCCTTGCAGGCCTTGGCGCAGCAGCGCGATGACTTCGCCGTCGGCGCGGCCGCGCTGGGCCGCATCCTGGTAGAGGATGACGTCGTCGAAGGCCTCGCCCAGCATTTCGGTCTGCACGCGGATGTCTTCGTCGCGGCGGTCACCGGCGCCGCTGATGACCACGCTGCGCTTGTTGGCGGGCATGGCTTCCACGGCCTGGATCAGCGCGCGGATGGCATCGGGGTTGTGGCCGTAGTCGGCGATGATCGTCGCACCCCGGTAATCCATCACGTTAAAGCGGCCAGGGGCGTTGTCGCTGTCGTTGACAAAGCCTGCCAGGCCACGGCGGATTGTCTGCCAGGGCAGGCCAGCGGCCCAGGCGGCGCCGATCGAGGCCATCACATTCTCGACCTGGAACGTGATCGCGCCATTGCGGGTGATCGGGATCTCGCGCAGCGGGATCGATTCGCGCCAGGAGCCTTCGGCGGCCACGATGCTGTCGCCATCGACATAGACGACGCGGCTGCCCTGGGCGCGGTGCGTGGCCATCAGCGGGTGGTGGCGGTCGGCGGCAAAGAAGATCACCTTGCCGGGGCAGACATGGGCCATTGCGGCGACCAGCGGGTCGGCAGCGTTCAGCACTGCGTAGCCGGTGGGTGCCACGTTCTGCACGATCACGCGCTTCAACACACCCACGTCTTCCTTGGTGGTGATGAAGTTCAGGCCCAGGTGGTCGCCTTCGCCGACGTTGGTGACCACGGCGACCTGGCAGCGGTCAAAACCCAGGCCTTCGCGCAGAATGCCGCCGCGTGCACATTCGAGCACCGCGGCATCGGTCTCGGGGTGGGCCAGCGCGTTGCGTGCGCTGCGCGGCCCCGAGCAGTCGCCGCTGTCGATCTGGCGGCCGTTGACGTAGACGCCATCGGTGTTGGTCATCGCCGTGCGCCAGCCGTGCGAGGTGAACAGATGGGCGATGACGCGGGTGGTCGTGGTCTTGCCATTGGTGCCGGTCACGGCGACCAGCGGGATGCGGCCGTCGTTGCCGGCGCTGAACATCTCATCGACCATCGGCACCCCGACATGGCGGGGCTTGCCGAACGAGGGCGCCAGGTGCATGCGCAGGCCGGGGGCGGCGTTGACTTCGACAATGCCGCCGCTTTGCTCTTCCAGGGGCTTGAGCATGGTCTCGCAGACCACGTCCACGCCGCAGATGTGCAGGCCGATGGTCTGGGCCGCTTCGATCGCACGGGCGGCGATTTCAGGGTGCACGTCATCGGTCACATCGGTGGCACTGCCGCCGGTGGACAGGTTGGCATTGTTGCGCAGCACCACGCGCTGGCCCTGGCCGGGCACGCTGTCGGGGGTCATGCCTTCGCTGGCGATGCGGGCGATGGCGATGTCGTCCAGGCGGATCTTGGTCAGCGCCGTGCCGTGGCCGGTGCCGCGGCGCGGGTCCTGGTTGACCAGGTTCACCAGCTCGCGGATCGTGTGCTGGCCGTCGCCCAGCACCTGGGGCGGCTCGCGGCGGGCAGCGGCAACCAGCTGGCCGCCGACCACCAGCAGGCGGAAGTCGTGGCCGGGCAGGAAGCGCTCGACCATGATCTCGTCGCCAAATTCGCTGGCGGTCTTGTACGCGGCCTCCAGGCCTTCGCGGGTGGTGATGTTGACCACCACGCCCTTGCCCTGGTTGCCATCCTGCGGTTTGACGACGACGGGCAGGCCCACCTCCAGCGCCACTTGCCAGGCTTCTTCGACATCGGCCACCGGGCGGCCCATCGGCACAGGCACGCCAGCGGCATGCAGCAGGCGCTTGGTCAGGTCCTTGTCCTGCGCAATGGATTCCGCCACCGCGCTGGTCGAATCGATCTCTGCTGCCTGGAAGCGGCGGGCCTTGGAGCCCCAGCCCAGTTGCACCAGCGAGCCGCTGGTCAGGCGGCGGAACGGAATGCCCCGGGCGACAGCGGCGTCGACGATGGCGCCAGTCGAGGGGCCGATGCGCTCGTCTTCATCGAGCTCGCGCAGTGCGGCAATGGCGGCGTCGGCATCAAACGGCGTGTCGTTCAGTGTGGCCTGGATCAGCGCTTCAGCCTTTTCCATCGCCAGCTTGCCCACGGCTTCCTCGGTGTACTCGACGACGACCTGGTAGATGCCGGGCTCGGTCGTGATATGGGTGCGGCTGAAGGTGACCGGGCAGCCGGCTTGCGCCTGCAGCGACAGCGCGGCAACCTCGAGCACATGGGCCAGCGACAGCGCTTGGTCGGCGCCATGGGGCTGCAGGGGGGCGATATTGGGGAAGCGCGCACGCAGTTTTTCTTCAAAACCGGGGATGGTGCTGTAGCGCTGTTCGCTGTCTTCACAGCGCACGATGGTCTCGATGGCGGTGCTGCGGGTCCAGAGGTTGGGGCCACGCAAGGCACGGGTGCGGGAGAGCTGCATAGTGTTTCTTTCAGATGGAGGGCCCGCTGAATCAGCGGGCCGTGCATGCTTGTCGTCGTGGGGAGCCGTGTCCGGCGTGTCAGGCGTTGTACTCGAAGGTCTTGATACCGGCACCGATCAGATCGGGGGTGATATCCAGCGCCCAGGCCGTGGCGATGGCGGCAAGCAGGGCCGAGGTGTCGGGCTTCTTGCCGCCCGGCAGGCTCAGCGCATCGAGGGTGCCCAGCACGCGCTCTTGCGCGCCGGTGGCCAGTACCACGTTGTTGCCCTTGATGACGACGGCGCGGCCGCCTTCGTGCTGGGCTTCGGTGTTGGCACGGTGGGCGGCCACCGCTTCGTTGTCCGCCTGGGCCGAGTAGAGGACTACTTCGCCATCGCAGAGCTCGGCCAGATCGGCCACCTCGGGCAGGTCGGCATTGAGCACGCCGGCGCCTTCGTCCAGCACCACATCGATCTGGGTGCGCATCACGCGGCGCATCTGGCCAGGTTCGAGCACGTCATGGTCCGCCAGGCTCTCAAATCCTTGCATGTCGGTCACCACACCGACCAGGCAGCGGTCGTAGGCCAGGCCTTCTTCCAGGATGGAGCGGGCGGTCGTCTGGATCACCGCAGCCTGCGCCAGGCGGTTGGTCAGCAGGCGGTGGGCACCCGCCCAGTTGGCGGTATTGGTCTTCTGGGTCTGGCGGTTCGACAGGTACATGCCCTCGTCGCTGGCCACACCGGTGAGCTTGCCCGACAGCTGCAGCAACCAGCCCACCAGGCGTGCGATGAAGGCATTGTTCTGCGTGCCGACAATGCCCACCACGGGGATGCGGCCCGCGCCGGCACCGTCTTCGCGGGGGAAGAGGTGGTCTGCAATGGCCATGCCGACCGGGCGCGGCGCGCCGCTGGTGGGCTTGAGGTGCATCAGCAGGCCGGGGCCGGCATTGACTTCCAGGATGGCGCCCTGGCCCTGCATCGGCTGGGAGACATCCTTGAGGATCATGTCCATGCCGGCGATATCCAGGCCGACGATCTTGGCCGCCAGCACGGCGTAGTAGGCAACGTCGGGGTGCACGTCATCGAGGCAGTCGATCGCCATGTTGCCATTGCGTTGCAGCAGCACACCCTGGCCCTGGGCGATCACGCTGTCGGGCGTGACGTTCTGGCGGTTGAGTTCGAGCTTGACCGCACCGGCTTCCAGATTGATCCAGTCGAGCGGGTACTCCTGCTCGGGGCCACGGCGCGGGTCTTCATTGAGCACGGCCACCAGCTCGCGCAACGTGGACTTGCCATTGCCGTAGACGCTGACGGTCTCGCCCTTCGTGGCCGCAACCACCTTGTCGCCCACCACCAGCAGGCGGTGTTCGACGCCGTCGATGAACTTCTCGACGATGACGTCGGAGCCTTCGGGCTGGGCCAGTGCGAACGCCGCCTTGATGTCGGCCTCCTGCGACAGCTCCAGCGTCACGCCACGGGCATGGTTGCCGTCGGAGGGCTTGACGGTGACGGGGAAGCCGATCTCTTGCGCCACTTCCCAGGCTTCTTCAGGGCTGGCGACGATCTGGCCTTCGGGCACCGGCACGCCGCAGGCGGCCAGCAGGCGCTTGGTGAAGTCCTTGTCCTGGGCAATGCCCTCGGCAATCGCGCTGGTCTGGTCGGACTCGGCCGTCCAGATGCGGCGCTGCGCGGCGCCATAGCCGAGCTGGACCAGGTTGCCGTCATTGAGGCGGATATGGGGAATGCGGCGCTCGCTGGCGGCATCGACGATGCAGCCGGTCGAGGGGCCCAGGTAGCGGTCGTTGATTGCCGTCTTGATCGCATGGACCGCCGGCTTGATGTCGTAGGGCTCGTCGTTGATTGCGGCCATCAGCAGCTGGTGGCCGTGTTCCAGGGCGACGCGGGCGACGGCCTCTTCGGGGCAGCGGAACACCATGCGGTAGACGCCGCGCTTGGAGATCTCACGCGTCTGGCCGAACTCGGCCGGCATGCCCGCCAGGTTCAGCAGCTCGATGATCACGTGTTCCATCACATGGCCCATCCAGGTGCCGCCTTCGAGGCGCTGGATGAAGCCGCCGCGCTCACCGACGCCGCAGGTGTGCTCGATCAGGTCGGGCAGCCAGGTGGTGAGGCGTTCGTTCAGCCCGGGGATCTTGTTCGAGGGATAGTCCTCCAACTCTCCCAGGTCCAGCCAGACCTCCAGAACAGGGCGGTAGGTCCAGACGCTGGGGCCGCGCAAAAACGTGGTGCGCAAGAGTTGGATGGTATTGAATTTCGCCATATCGATCAACGGATAAACATAAGTAACAATTCCGGGGGGAATCGCCGTAGATGGGAAAGCATTGTGCGCCCAAATGAGGCAGATTAATCGCTGTCAGCCTATCGGCCATGTCAGACGTTAAAGACAGATGACGGCAGGGCGGCCCAGGCCGCCGTTCGCCACAATAATATGCGGTTGTTCACCGGACCACTGCCACCGCCCCGTGCGGAGAGAAAAACGCCATATGCAACATCAACATTCCGCGGACGCGTCAGCATTCTTTGCGGGTCCGCTAGGAACCCAATTGCGAGCCAAGCTCAATACTCTGGAAAACGTGCTTGCCGCCACTCCCGTTGACCTGACCTCCGATTTGCGCTTTGGCAGCGGCCAGGTGGTGCTGACCTCCGAGCGCCTGCTGGCCTTTGATCCTGCTGGCCAGCAGTGGAGTGAGTGGGTACTAGCGCCGGATCTTTCGCTGCGTTTTTTCGACCATGGCGGTGTAGGCAGCCTGGAGTTGCATGACAGCACCCGGCGTTTGGGCCTGTGGCGCATCACACTGAGCCACCAGACGGCAGTGCTGGGGCTGATGCAGCAGTTCGATCGCCAACGTGAGCGCTTGCTGCGCAACGAGGCCTACCAGGTGGTGGAGGACGAGCGCGCGCTCTGCCCGGTCTGTGGCAGCGTGCTGCCCCCGGACAGCGAGGAATGCCCGGCCTGCGCCCGCCAGCAGAATGCACCGACATCCAGCTGGGTGCTGCTGCGGCTGTGGCGCTTTGCCAAACCCTACAAAATGCAATTGTTGTTGGGTTTCGCATTGACCTTGTGCACCACGGCCGCCCAACTGGTCGCGCCGTACCTGACGATTCCGCTGATGGACAAGATCCTGATCCCGTTCCAGAACGGCGAGAAGATCGATGCCGGCCTGGTGCGGTTCTACCTGGGCGCATTGCTGGTCTCGGCGCTGATTGCCTGGCTGCTGGGCTGGGCGCGCACCTTTGTGCTGGCGCGCGTATCGGAGCGCATTGGTGCCAACCTGCGCACGACGACTTACAACCACCTGCTGAAACTCTCGCTCGATTTTTACGGCAGCAAGCGCACCGGTGACCTGATGGCCCGTATCGGCGCAGAAACGGACCGCATCAACCTGTTTCTGTCGCTCAACGCGCTGGATTTTGCGACCGATGTGCTGATGATCGTGATGACCTCGGCCATCCTGTTCTCGATCAACCCCTGGCTCGCGCTGGTCACCTTGGTGCCGCTGCCGTTCATCGCCTGGATGATCCACACGGTGCGCGACAAGCTGCGCACCGGTTTCGAGAAGATCGACCGCGTCTGGTCCGAGGTGACCAATGTCTTGGCAGATACGATTCCCGGTATCCGCGTCGTCAAGGCCTTTGCGCAGGAGCAGCGCGAAGCCGACCGCTTTGCGGCCGCCAACCAGGTCAACCTGGAAGCCAATGACCGGGTCAACAAGACCTGGTCGCTGTTCACCCCCACGGTCACCTTGCTGACCGAAGTGGGTCTGTTGATCGTCTGGGCCTTTGGTATCTACTTGGTCGCGGGCGGCTCGATCACCGTCGGTGTGCTGACCGCGTTCATCGCCTACATCGGCCGCTTCTACACGCGCCTCGATTCGATGAGCCGCATCGTCTCGGTAACGCAAAAGGCGGCCGCCGGCGCCAAGCGCATCTTCGACATCCTCGACCATGTGAGCAACGTGCCTGACCCGGTCAACCCGGTCAAGCTGGGCAAGGTGCAGGGCGCGATCACGATGGAAAACGTCGGTTTCCGCTATGGCAGCCGCACCGTCATCAAGGACCTGAACCTGCAGATCCGCCCCGGCGAGATGATCGGCCTGGTGGGCCACAGCGGCTCGGGCAAGAGCACCCTGGTCAACCTGATCAGCCGTTTCTACGATGTGACCGATGGCTCGATCCAGCTCGATGGCGTCGATGTGCGCCGCATTGCGGTGTCCGACTACCGCCGCAACATCGGCCTGGTGCTGCAGGAACCCTTCCTGTTCTTCGGCACGATTGCCGAGAACATTGCCTACGGCAAGCCCGATGCGACGCGTGAAGAGATTGTTGCTGCTGCCCGCGCTGCCCATGCGCATGAGTTCATCCTGCGCCTGCCCCACGGCTATGACTCGCTGGTGGGCGAGCGCGGCCAGGGCCTGTCCGGCGGTGAACGCCAGCGCATCTCGATTGCGCGCGCTCTGTTGATCGACCCGCGCATCCTGATCCTGGACGAGGCAACCTCGGCCGTCGATACCGAGACCGAAAAGGAAATCCAGCGTGCGCTGGACAACCTGGTGCAAGGCCGCACGACGATTGCGATTGCCCACCGCCTCTCGACGCTGCGCAAGGCCGACCGCCTGGTGGTGATGGACCGCGGCGAGATTGTCGAGGTCGGATCGCACGACGCGCTGATGGCCCAGGAAGGCGCCTACTGGCGGCTGTACATGGCGCAGGCGCGCCGGGCCGAAGAGGATGCCGAAGCCGCTGGCGTGGTCACTGCTCGTGCTGCGGGCGTGACCTATGACATGCAGCCCCTGCCCAAGTCCCATGTGGACGGGTCCGATGACAACCGCTGATCTGCAGCCAGGAAAGCCTTCCCATGACTTCGACTCACACTCCCGCTTCGCTGCCGCTCAGCCGCAATGCCTTTGGCCGCCTGGTATTTTTCAAGGATGGCGCAGCGCACCAGGTCAACCCGGTGCGTGCCTTTCCGCTGTCGGCCCCGCTGCTCGGCATCTCTTTGGTCGGTGAAGACGGCAAGGAAGTGCTGTGGATCGCCGATATGGCGGCCGTGGACCCGGCCGCCCGTGCGCTGCTCGACGAAGACCTGGCCGCGCGGGAGTTCCAACCGCTGATTGAGCGCATTGTCAGCGTCTCGACGTTCTCGGTGCCGAGCATCTGGACTTTGGAAACCGACCGGGGGCCGGTCCAGATGACCCTGAAGGCCGAAGAGGACATCCGCAAGCTGCAGGGCCGCCAGAACCTGCTGATCACCTCGGCCGATGGCGTGCACTACCGCCTGCCCGATACCACCCGGCTGGACAAGGCCTCGCGCAAGCTGCTGGAGCGCTTTCTGTAAGCGACGTGTCCACCATCCACCAGCCAGGGCCCGCGATCGCGGGCCTTGCCGTTATAAGAGCCGTGGTTTGCCGGGGGAGGGCGCAACCGGGGGCAGCATGCCTTGCTGTGCCTTCCCGAGCCGGATGGCGGAGACGGGTGTCATCACTGGCCGCACTCCATCAGCAATAACCCCGCCAAAGCATTTGTCGGCCTGCCGCCACGCGCCTGGGGTCGCGACAATGGCATGTGCTGCCTCCAGTCGTAGCCGGAATACCGCCGGAGGTGGCTAGGGCGCTCCGAGAGCGGGGCAGGCAGAACCGGACGGCACGAGCCTTGCGGGCTGACTGCTCGCTCTCCGGTAGCAGGGTAAACAGATGGACAGTGAAGGAATACGATGATGCGGGTGTTGTTGCTGGGTGCCTCGGGAATGGTGGGCGGCGGGGTATTGCGCGAATGCTTGCTGGCCCCGGATGTCGATCAGGTCGTCTCGGTGGGGCGTTCGGCGCTTCCATCGCAGGACCCCAAGCTGGTGCAGCGGCTGCGGCCTGATTTTGCAGTGGATCCGAGCACGATACCGGACGAGGACCTGACAGCGATAGATGCCTGCTTCTTTTGCCTGGGGGTGTCGTCCTCCGGCATGACCGAGGAGCAGTACACCGCAGTGACCTACCGGCTGACGCTGGCCATCGCGGAGCGCTTGTCCGCGCTGAGCCCCAACGCGACTTTTGTCTACGTCTCAGGGGCTGGCGCCGACAGCAGCGAGCAGGGCTCGGTGATGTGGGCACGCGTGCGCGGTAAAACGGAGAACGCGCTGTTTCGGCTGCCATTCAAGCGGGTGCATGCCATCCGGCCGGGCATCATACAGCCGCTCAACAACGCTGTTTCCAAGACGGGCTCGTACCGCCTCTTCTACCGGCTGTCGGGCCCTTTGCTGACCTTGGGCCGCAGGTGGTTCCCATCGCGTGTGCTGAGCACCGAGATCATCGGTCAGGCCATGCTCCAGATGGCGCGCCACGGCGCAGCCACGCCGGTGTTGGAGGCCCCCGCGATCTACGCCGCCGCGCTTTCCGAGCCGCCCGGTGTGGGCCGCCGATAGCGGCCTCCCGGCTGCAGACCCCGCCTTGCCGCCCATCGCGGCTCGCGTCCCGCCGATGGGCAAAGTGGGGGACATGCAGGGCTGGCGCGCTGGCCGGCCTGCGATTTGCAGGCATAATGCAATTCACTTGCAATAGTCGCGCGCAATTTCCCCGGCTTCCGGGGCGCGCGCCGCTGGTTCGATCCACTGTTTGGCCTGTGTCTCCGCTGCGCTTTTTCCATCCCCTCTCTGTCTCGGCGCATGCGCCGAGGCCGCTGCGTGGCTGGGCGATCGCGCTGCTGATCTGGCTGTGCCTGGCGCAGCTGTCCATGCCGCTGCTGGGCAAGCTGCATGACATCAGCCATCTCTACGCCCGTGCGCTGCAGGCCGCTGTCCTAGCGTCTTCATCAACCACGGTGGGCGAACGCGACAGCAGCGATACCGTCGTCATCCCGGGCCACGGTGTGCATGACCTGTTTGGCAAGCACTCCGAGGCCGATTGCCAGGGCTTCTCGCACATGGCCTTGGGCGCCGGTCTGCTCTGCGAGGGGCTGCATGCGCCGTTGCTGCGGGCGGTGCAGGATGCGGCACCAACGGTGCTGGCCATCTTGCTGCGGCAAAGCCCCGCGCTGTTCTTTGCGCGTGGCCCTCCCTCTCTGACTCCCTCCTTGCTCCAGTGACACGGCCGCTGGCCCTGACCTTCGACGGTGCAGGCTAGCGCAGGCCGGTCTGTCTTGTTTTTCCGCGCAGCTGCCGGGTGTATGGCGCCTGGCCAGTTCAGTCCGCCGTGCGGGGCTGCGCCTGCACATGCTGGGGATGCATGTGCTTTTCGAGGGGTAGATGATGGGTTTCCATGCACAACAGGCGCAGCCGCTGATGGCGCGCGCACCGATTTTGAAACCACAGGCGCGGGACTTGCGCCCGGTCGCAGCCGCGGTGATCGGCCTGCTGCTGAGCAGCGCCGCGCTGGCGCAGAACGCCGAAGACAGCACGCCGGCAACGGCCGCCACCACTGCGACCACCACGTTGCCGGAGGTGACGGTATCGGCCAGCGGCACCAATCGCACCGTGGATGACATGACCACGCCGGTGACGGTGCTGCAAGGCGATGCGCTGGTGCAACAACGCGGGGCCAGCCTGGGCGAGACCCTGGCCAATGAGCCCGGCATCCAGGCCACGCACTTTGGTGCGGGTGCCAGCCGCCCGGTGATTCGCGGCATGGACGGTGCGCGGGTCAAGGTGCTGAACGATGGCGCGGTGATCCAGGACGCCTCGACCATCAGCCCCGACCATGCGGTGGTGAGTGAACCGATGCTGGCCACCCAGATCGAGGTGCTGCGTGGCCCCTCGGCGCTGATCTATGGCGCCGGCGCGATTGGCGGTGTGGTCAATGTGCTGGACAACAAGATCCCTACGAAGGTGCCTGAGAAGGGCTATGAAGGCCAGGTCGAAGTGCGTGCCGGCACGGGCGCCAACGATGCAGCAACGGCGCTGTCGCTGACCGCAGGCTCGGGCCCTTTTGCGTTGCATGTGGAGGGCATGGCCCGCAATGCCGATGACTACCGCGTGGGCAGCGGCTGGGGCCTGGGCAACAAGGTGGACGGCAGCCGTGCGCGCAATGCAGGCGGCAGCGTAGGTCTGTCCTGGATCGGCGACAGCGGCTATGTGGGCCTGGCCTACACCCGCACCCAGGCCCGCTACGGCCTGCCTGGCCACAACCACAGCTTTGAAGGCTGCCACACCCATGGCCTGCAACTGCACTGCGGTGGCCATGACGACCACGACCATGGCGAGGAAGGCCATGACCACGACCACGAGGAAGAGGGCGTGCCGGTGGTGGACATGCACAGCGAGCGCTATGACCTGCGCTCCGAGTGGCGCCAGCCCTTTGCCGGCGTCTCGGCCATCCGCCTGCGCGGTGGCGTGACGCGCTACCACCACGACGAGATCGAGGGCGGCGAGATTTCCACCAGCTTCAAGAACCGCGCGCATGACATGCGTGTCGATGTGCTGCATGAACCGATTGCCGGCTGGACCGGTCTGGTCGGCTTTGAGGCCGCGCAGCGCCGCTTCAGCGCCACCGGTGAAGAAGCCTATGTGCAGCCGACCCGCACGCAAAGCCAGGGCGTCTACCTGCTCGAAGAGCGCCGCTTTGGCGATTTTGGGGTGGAAGCCGCGCTGCGCCACGACTGGCAAAGCGTTTATGCGAACGACGACGGTCTGGTGCGCAAGCACAAGGGCAACTCGGTGTCGCTGGGCGGCAGCTGGCGCTTTATGCCCGGTTACCGCCTGAGCGCCCATGTCACCTCGGCCAGCCGCCTGCCCACCGCCGAGGAGCTGTATGCGAGGGGCCTGCACATGGCCACCTCGACCTATGAGCTGGGCAACCCCGACCTGCGCAAGGAGCGCTCGGGCAATATCGACATTGGCATTGCACGCACCGCGGGCGACACGACCTATTCGGTCAATGTCTACCGCAACCGGGTGAACAACTACATCTACGGCCGCACCGTCGATGAACATGACGGCCTGCAGCTGCTGCAGTATGCGCAGCAGACCGCCACCTTCACCGGTCTGGAAGGCCAGATCCAGCACCGCATCGATGCGAACTGGACGGTAGGCGCCACCGGTGACCTGGTGCATGCCAAGCTGGAAGACGGCAGCAAGATCCCGCGCCTGGCCCCTGCCCGCGTCGGCTTGCGCGTGGCCGGCAAATGGGCCAACTGGCGCAGCGAGGCGCAGTGGCAGCTGGTCAAGCGCCAGAACAAGGTGGCGGACTATGAATCCGAGACCCCGGGCTACGGCATGCTGAACTGGCGCGTGAGCTACCACCAGACCTCCAGCGATGGCACGCCATGGCAGATCTACCTGAAGCTGGACAACCTGACCAACAAGCTGGCCTACGTGCACACCTCGTTCATCAAGAACGCGGCGCCGCTGCAGGGCCGTGCGGTCTCGCTGGGTTTTATCAAGCAGTTCTAAGCAGCAGGCTGTAGAAGCCTGAGCGCCAAAGCCGCTGTCTCCACCAGGAGCCAGCGGCTTTTTCACGCCTGGGTGGGGCGCAGTGGCGCATGAGTTCAGAGGTTGGAGATGCCGCTGCTCACATGCCCGGCCGGCACATGGGCCGCTGCGCTGGACACATGGCCGGTCTGGTCGTCAAAGAAGAAATCGGGCTCGAACTCGCGCAGGAACTCGCCCTTGGCCAGGCCGCCGAGGAACATGGTTTCATCGACACCGATGTTCCAGTCCATCAGGGTGCGGATAGCGCGCTCATGCGCAGGCGCGCTGCGGGCGGTGACCAGTGCAGTGCGGATGCGCATCTGGCTTTGCACATCCTGCTGCAGCCGGTGCAGCGCGGCCAGCAGCGGTTTGAAGGGGCCATCGGGTAGCGGCCGGGTGGCATGTTCGATCTCATGGCGCTGGAAGGCATCCAGCCCCTGGGCCTGGAAGACGCGCTCGGCCTCATCGGAGAACAGCACGGCATCGCCATCGAAGGCAATGCGCACTTCATCGGGGTGGCTGTCCTGCGCCTGGGCCGATTCGGTCAGTACCCGCGCGGCCGGAAAGCCCAGCTGCAGCGCCTGCTGCACATCGGTGGCATTGGCCGACAGGAACAAATGCGCGCCCAGCGGCTTGAGGTAGCGGAAAGGGTCGCGCCCCTGGGTGAACACCCCGCGCTGGATCGAATGCAGCCCATGGGCCTTGCAGCTGCGGAACACCCGCATGCCGCTCACCGGGTCATTGCGCGACAGCAGCACCACCTCAACCTTTTGCACCGTGCCGCTGTTGAAGGCCAGCAGCTTGCGCACCAAGGAGAAGGCCACGCCCGGCGGCGCCGGAATATCCAGCCGCTGCAGCTGCAGCCGGGCATAGGCCTGGTCCTTGTCCTGCTCGAAAACCCGGTTTTCTTCTTCAAAGTTGAACAGCGCCCGCGACGAGATCGCGACCACCAGCTTGTTGTCGAGAGTGGCAGCCATGGCCGTCCTTGTTGCTGAACTGGGGCCAATATAGCGCAGTCTTCCCAATCAACAGAGGTACTTTCTCCAGGGGCTAATACGGCCCAGCCAACCAAAGGTTGGCGGTTGAGACGAGGCGTGAAGCCGCAGGCAGTACTGAAAGTACGACAAGGCTTCGCAACGACGTATCAAGGGCTGTATTAGTCCCTCTCAATACCAGGCTTGGGAGAATTGGGAGATGACCCTTCCCAGATGCTGCTGCATCGCCTGTCGCGCCTGCTCGGGCTGGCGCTCGGCAATCGCGGCAAAGATGGCCTGGTGGTCCTTGAGGCTGGCCTCGCGCAGCTGCTCGGAGTGGAAATGCTGCTCGATCTTGTCCCAGCGCGGGTCCTGGCGGGCGTTGTCCCACATCGCTTCCACCATGTGCTGCAGCACGCGGTTGCCGGTGGCCTCGGCAATGGCGAGGTGAAAACGCCGGTCGGCCGCGTCGTAGGCGTCTTTGTCGGCCAGTTGCAGGCGCATGGTGGCGAGGGCGTCGAGCATGCGGTCCAGGTCGGCATCGCGCCGTTCGCTGGCAGCGGCGGCGGCAATCTCGGCCTCGACCAGCACGCGGGCACGCAGGGTTTCCAGCGGGCCGGGGCCGGTGGGCACATCAAAGGCGGGCAGGCGGCTGGGGCCGCTGGCACCCGGGGGTTGCAGGTAGATGCCCGATCCCAGGCGCACCTCGACGAGGCCTTGCACCTCCAGCGCAATGATGGCCTCGCGCACGGCAGTGCGGCTGACGCCGAACATGTCGGCCAGGGTGCGCTCCGACGGCAGGCGCTGGTCGGCTGCCGCGCTGCCTGCGGCGGTTTCTTCGAGGATTTTTCTGGCGAGGTCCTGGTAGGACCTGACACCGGTGGTGCGGCTGTCATCGTCAACCGGAGGGACCAGCTTGTGGGGCATCTTGCGCGTATTCCGTATTCCATTCATCGGCCGGTCCGCCAAAACCGGAAGGGCCAGCAGCAGTGTAAGCCGCCGTCTGGCCCCAAAGCGGCAAATACCGGACATAGTGGTAAACCATCAATTTAAATGGTCTAGCCAGTTTGTAGAATTGGTCTAACCAGATTTTTTGATTGCAGGAAAAGGTGCATCCATGAAGATGTCGTTTCGTTGGTTTGGCAGCTCGGACCCGGTGTCCCTGGCCTATATCCGCCAGATCCCCGGGGTCACCCATATCGTCTCGGCGATCTATGACGAGCCGGTGGGCGCCGTCTGGCCGCTGGCCAAGATCGAGGCGCTCAAGCAGCAGATCGAAGGCGCCGGCCTGGCTTTTGAACTGGTGGAATCGGTGCCGGTGCACGAGGACATCAAGCTCGGCCGCGACAGCCGCGACCAGCTGATCGCCAACTACCAGCAAACCCTGCGCCATCTGGCCGCCGCCGGTGTGCAGGTCGTCTGCTACAACTTCATGCCGGTGTTTGACTGGACGCGCACCGAGCTGGCCAAGCAATTGCCCGATGGCTCCACCTGCCTGGCCTTTGACAGCCGCATGGCCGACAGCATCGATGCGGAAAAAGGCATCTCGCTGCCCGGCTGGGACAGCAGCTACCGCAGCGATGAGCTGCAAGGCCTGCTGCAGGCCTACCGCCAGGTCGATGCCGAGCAGCTCTGGCAGAACCTGGCCTATTTTCTGCAGGCGGTCATCCCGGTGGCCGAGGAGTGCGGCATCAAGATGGCGATCCACCCCGATGACCCGCCGCGCCCGATCTTTGGCCTGCCACGCATCGTGAAGAACCGCGACGACCTGGCCCGTATCGTCAACCTGATCGACAGCCCCGCCAATGGCCTGACCCTGTGCTCGGGCTCGCTGGGCGCCGGCCCGCAGAACAATGTCGAGGCGCTGGTGCGCGAGTTTGGCGGCCGCGGCCGTATCCACTTTGCGCATATCCGCAATGTCAAGGTCTCGCCCGACGGCGATTTCGAAGAGACCGCCCACCTCTCGACCTGCGGCTCGCTCGATATCGCGGCCATCGTCAAGGCCTACCACGATGTGGGCTTTGAAGGCTATGTGCGCCCGGACCACGGCCGCATGATCTGGGGCGAAACCGGCAAGCCCGGCTATGGCCTCTACGACCGGGCACTGGGCGCCGTCTACATCAACGGCCTGTGGGAAGCGGTGGACAAGTTCTCACCCGTGCAGCAAGACAGCGCAGCGACTGCTGCAGTCTGATTTCAAACCAAGGAGACATAACAATGAAGACCAAGACCAAGACCACACCGCACGCGATGCTGCGCCGCAAGATCACCCAGGGTCTGACCCTGGGCCTGGCGCTGGGTGCCGGCTGGGCCAGCGCGCCAGCGCTGGCGCAAGGTGCCTATCCGACCAAACCGGTCACGTTGATGGTGGGCTTTCCACCGGGGGGGCAGACCGATTTTGCTGCCCGTGTGATCAGCAACAGCCTCGCGGCCAACCTGGGCCAGGGCGTGGTCATCGAGAACAAGGCCGGCGTCAACGGCAACCTGGGCTCGGCCGACATCATGCGCTCGGCGCCCGATGGTTACCGCATGCTGGTGGGCAACGGCTCGATGACCGTGACCCCGCATGTCTTCCCGACCTTGGGCATTGTCGATCCGACCAAGTTTGTGCCGGTCGGTATTCTGCTGCAGTCGCCGCTGGTGCTGGTGGTGCCGGCTGCATCGCCGGTGAAGGACTTTGCGCAGTTTGCCGCCCTCGTCAAGGAGCGCGCCAAGGCCGGCAAGGGTGTGGACTATGGCACCCCCGGTGCCGGCTCGCTGGTGCATGTGACCACCGAGCTGATGCGCGAGCGCCTGGGCAGCCCGGCGATGAACCATGTGCCCTACAAGGGCAGCGGCCCGGCGGTGATCGATCTGATGGCCGGCCGTATCGAGGCCATGTTCGATGCCACCTCGGTGTTTGATCCCTATATCAAGTCCGGCAAGGTGCGCGCCATCATGGTGACCAGCAGCAGCCGCGTGGCCTCGCTGCCCGATGTGCCAACCCCCGCCGAAGTGGGCCTGAAGGATTTCGAGATCATCTCGTTCATCGGCATGTATGGCCCGCCCGGCACCCGCCCCGAGGTGGTGCAAAAGCTCAATGCCGCCATCAACACGGTGCTGAAGGAGCCGGCTGTGATCCGCAGCTTTCAGGAACGTGGTGACCAGCCGGGCGGCGGCACGCCTGAGCAGCTGGATGCGATGACGCGCGCGCAGTACAAGCTCTGGGGCGAGGTGGTCAAGGCCAACAAGATCCACGCGGAGTAAAGGCTGAGCCAGACCAGGCGCGCCGCACGGCGCCCTGGCCTGCAGCGTTCAACGCACAAACTGGTTGAGTTGGATGATGGGCATCAGCACCGCCATCACGATGATGCCGACCACGATGCCCATGCCGACGATCAGCAGCGGCTCCAGGATGGTGGCCAGGCGCATTGCGCGGCGCTTCACATCGCCGGCCAGCTGGTTGGCCACACGCTGCAGCATTTGCGGCAGCTCGCCGGTCTGCTCGCCCAGGCGGGCAAACATCGACAGCAGCGCCGGGTAGCGCTTTTTCTGGGCCAGGGCCGAGGCGAGCGGTGCGCCTTCGCGCACCATGTCCAGCGCATCGATGGCATCCTGGCGCATGGCCTGGTTGGAGACGGTTTGCGCAGCGGCCTGCAGCGCCTTCAATATGGGCACACCGGCATTGCTGAGCATCGCCAGGGTGGAGGCAAAACGGGCGGCGTTGTAGTTGCGCGAGAGCTTGCCGATGACCGGCAGCTGCAGCCAGCCGGCATCAAAGCGCTGGCGAAAGGCCGGCTGGCGCAGCGACAGGCGCAGCATCACGGTGCCGACAATGGCCAGGCCCGCGCCCAGCCACCACCAGTGGCGGATCAGGTCGCTGAAGCCCAGCATGATGCGGGTCAGCAGCGGCAGCGCATGCTTGGTGCCCGAGAACACCTCGGCCACCTGGGGCACCACATAGCTCATCAGCACCATCACCACGACAAACGCAAAGCAGGTGACGATGGCCGGGTAGAGCGAGGCACCGATGAGGCTGTTCTTGAGCTGGTCGCGCTCTTCCAGATCATCGGCCAGCCGCGACAGCACCTGGTCCAGGTGGCCGCTGTGCTCGCCCGCATCGATCACGGCGCGGTAGATCTGCGAAAAATCACGAGGATAGAGGGCCAGCGACTTGGCAAAAGTGGAGCCGCCATTGACTTCGGCGCGCAGGCTGGCGACCAGCTGGCGCTGGGGCTCGCTGTCGATCTCTTCGATCAGGGCAGTCAGCGCGCGCTCCAGCGGCAGGCCGGAGCTGATGAGGCCGGCGAGCTGGCGCGTCCAGACTGCCAGGCTCGTGGCATTGAAGACCGCGCGCCGGCTGCGCACCGTGCTGGCACCGCTGTCGTCGACATCGCCCAGCGGCTCGACCGCCAGCGGCACCATGGCCTGGGCACGCAGCAGGCTGCGTGCCGCCTTGGCGCTGTCGGCTTCGATCATGCCCTTGCGGGTCTGGCCCTGGGCGTCTAGAACTTCGTACGAAAAAGCGGGCATGGACTGGTGGATATAACAAGGTGGCGCCACGGCCACCCCGGGCTATTGTGCCTGATCCACATGGCATGCCGATGGCAGCGGCCCGATCAGGCAGCCGCTGCGCCGGGCATCTGCACGGGGCCATCGAGCGCATCGGCACGCTGGGCAGCCGGGCGCTGCAGCAGCGGCAGCGCGTAGTCCTGGAAGGCGGGCAAGCTTGGCAAGGTGCCTTCCTGCATGCTCCAGCCGATGTAGCTGGCCAGGTACAGATCGGCCGCGGTGAAGTGGTCGCCACAGGCATAGCGCTTGCCGGTCACCGCCAGCTGCAGGCTGCGCAGCACATCGTCAAACCGGCCATAGCCGGCCGACAGCGCCTGGCGCTCGGTCTGGTTCTGCAGCCAACCCTCCGCCTTGGCAGTGGACACGGCCTCGACCGGTCCGGCGACAAAGAACAGCCAGCGGTAGTAGCTGCCGCGCTCGGGGCTGTCCAGCGCCGGTGCCAGCTTTTTTTCGGGGTAGAAGTCGGCCAGGTAGGCCAGGATCGCGCCGGTCTCGCTCACCACCGTGTTGCCATGCTGCAGCGCCGGCACCTTGCCCATAGGGTTGAGTGCCAGGTAATCGGGCGCCTTCATCGTGCCGCCAAACTCCAGACGCACCGGTTCATAGACGGCGCCGCACTCTTCCAGCATCCAGCGCACGATACGGGCGCGGGACTGGGGGTGGCAGAAAAAGCGCAGCGGGGCGTTGTGGGGGGTCATGTCTTGGTCCTTTCAGGGCTTGGCAAGATCGCCATGCCCTGCAGGTTAGACAGGGGTGCTGACAGAAACTGTCAGCAGCTGACATGGGGCGCAGGTCCGTGCCGGGCACCTGTTTCCGATCCGGGCGCAGGCGCTCAGGACCAGCCTTCCAACGTATAGCCCGTCTCCGCCAACCACCGCTGGATGAGGCGGTGCCGGCTTTGCGGGTAGCGCTCCTGCAGCTCCTGCATCGCATGCACCCGGTCGGCCCGAAAATGGCGAAAGCCCTGGCGCAGCTCGCACCAGGCAGAGACCACCCGGCTGCGGTCGAAATAGGCCATGGCAAACGGCCAGACCAGGCGCTCGGTCAGGCAGCCGTGCTGGTCCTCGTAGTGCAGCACCACCTTGTGCTCGGCACGGATCGCGCGGCGCAGCGCGGTCTGCCAGGGCTCGGGCTGGAGGGTGGGCTGCATGTTGGGCACCATCAGGCCGCTGGTATCGACTGCGATGCGCAGCTCCAGCGGCAAGGCGCTGCGGATGCGGTCCATCGCGGCGCTGGCGGCATTGGCCAGTTGCGGGTCGGCCTGCAGGCTGGCCCAGCGCGCGCCCAGCAGCAAGGCTTCGAGCTCATCGGCATTGAACATCAGCGGCGGCAGCAAAAAGCCGGGCCGCATCTCAAAGCCAATGCCCGGATCGCCCTCAATGGCCGCGCCTTGCTCGCGCAGGCTGGCGATATCGCGGTAGAGGGTGCGCAGGCTCACCTCGAGGGTCTGGGCCAGCGCCGGGCCGGTTTGGGGCTGGCGGGCGCGGCGCAACAGATCGAGCAGGCGGAGCAGGCGGGCAGGGCGGGACATCGCGCAAGCATAGCCGGTCTGCCGGGCCTGCGGCTGGCTCAGCCCGGCGCTTTTTGCCCGATCTCGAAATTGGCCTGGATCTCCAGCGCACGCACCAGGCCGGAATGGTCCCAGCCCGCACCGCCATGGGCCACGCAGCTGTTGAACAGCTCCTGCGCCTGGGCGGTATTGGGCAGTGACACGCCGAGCTGGCGTGCGCTGGACAGCGCCAGGTTCAGGTCCTTTTGGTGCAGCGCGATGCGAAAGCCCGGATCAAACGTGCGCTGGATCATGCGCTCGGCATGCACTTCCAGAATCTTGGACGATGCAAAGCCGCCCAGCAGCGCCTGTCGCACCCGGGCCGGATCGGCACCGGCACGCGATGCAAACAGCAGCGCCTCGGCCACCGCCTCGATGTTCAGCGCCACGATGATCTGGTTGGCCACCTTGGCGGTCTGGCCGTCGCCATGGCCTCCTACCAGGGTGATGTTCTTGCCCAGGGTCTCGAACAGCGGCTTGACCCGCTCGAAGGCTGCCTCCGGCCCGCCGACCATGATGGACAGGGTGGCATTCCTGGCCCCGACCTCGCCGCCCGATACTGGCGCATCCAGGTACTGCGCGCCCAGTGCCGTGATGCGCTTGGCAAAGTCCTTGGTCGCTACCGGCGAGATGGACGACATATCGACCACAATCTTGCCGCTGCTGCCCTTGAGGCCGGCGGCCAGGCCATCAGCCGCAAACAGCACTTGCTCGACGTCGGGCGTGTCGGGCACCATCACAAAGACGATGTCGGCCCGCTCGGCCACACCGCGCACCGATGTGCATTGGGTGGCGCTGCTCTCGGCGATGGCGGCGGGCACCTTGCCGCGCGTGTTGATGAACAGCTGGTGGCCGGCGGCGATCAGGTGGCTGCACATGGGCGCGCCCATGATGCCCAGGCCGATGAAGCCCAGTTTGAGTGGCGTTGCATGCATGCGGAAATCTCCTTGGTTTTTATCGATGTGTGGGTGTCGGTCCCGGGGCGGTCAAGCAGTGGCCGCCGCGCGCTTCTGGCCCGCCACGGTCTGCAGCCAGTGCAGGCCCGCCTCGGTGCTTTGCGCGGGCTTGTATTCGCAACCCACCCAGCCGCTGTAGCCGATGCGGTCCAGGTGTGCGAACAGGAAGGGGTAGTGGATCTCGCCGGTGCCCGGCTCGTGGCGGCCCGGGTTGTCGGCCAGCTGCACATGGCCGATGCGGGCCAGGTGTTTTTGCAAGGTGGCAGCCAGCTCGCCTTCGCTGCGCTGGGCATGGTAGATGTCGTACTGCACAAAGGCATTGGCGGCGCCTACTTCGTCCAAAATGGCCAGCGCCTGGTCCGTACGGCCGAGGTAAAAGCCGGGAATGTCGAAGGCATTGATGGGCTCGACCAGCAGGCGCAGGTTGGCCATCTTCAGCGCCGCTGCGGCAAAGCGCAGGTTGTCGACCAGGGTGCGGCGCAGGGTGGCGGCATCCACACCGGCGGGCGCCTTGCCGGCCAGGCAGTTGAGCTGGGGCACGCCCAGCGCATGGGCATAGGTGACGGCCTTGGCAACGCCGGCGCGGAATTCATCCACCCGCCGGGGATCGCAGGCAATGCCGCGCTCGCCGGCCTCCCAATCGCCCGCAGGCAGGTTGTGCAACACAATCTGCAGGCCCGTCGCATCGAGCCGCTGCTGGATCTCATCGACGCTATGGGCATAGGGAAACAGAAACTCCACGGCCTCAAAGCCGGCCTGGGCGGCGCGCTCGAAGCGGTCGAGAAAGGGCACTTCGGTAAACAGCATGCTGAGGTTGGCAGCAAAACGGGGCATGGCAAAACTCCGGTTAAAAAACGAGGGGCTCTTCAATCCAGCATCGCGAGGGCGCTGGGGACATCGGCCTTGCCGGTGGCCAGGCCTTCGAACTCGACGACGTTGTCGATCTCGGTGCCCATCGCGATATTGGTCACCCGCTCCAGAATGCATTCGATGACGACCGGCGTGCGGTGCTCGGCCATCCAGGCCTCGGCCTGCTCCATTGCGGGCGCAAAGTCTTCGGGGCGGTGCACGCGGATGGCCTTGCAGCCCAGGCCTTCGACGACCTTGATGTGGTCCACGCCATAGCCGCGCGCGGCCTCGCCGGCGTCCATGTTGATGTTGTCAAAGGCGAGCTGCACGCAGTAGTCGATGCTGAAGGCGCGTTGCGCCTGGCGGATCAGTCCCAGGTAGCTGTTGTTGACCAGCACATGGATGTAGGGCAGCTTGAACTGCGCGCCCACGGCCAGCTCCTCGATCATGAACTGGAAGTCGTAGTCGCCCGACAGCGCGACGATCTTGCGCTGCGGATCGGCCACACGCACGCCCAGCGCGGCCGGCGTGGTCCAGCCCAAGGGACCGGCCTGGCCGCAGTTGATCCAGTGGCGCGGCTTGTAGACATGCAGAAACTGCGCCCCGGCAATCTGCGACAGGCCGATGGTGGAGACATAGGTGGTGTCGCGGTCCAGGGTCTGGTTCATGCACTGGTAGACGCGCTGGGGTTTCATCGGCACGTTGTCGAAGTGGGTCTTGCGCAGGTAGTCGATGCTGTTCTTGCGGCCCTGGCAGTCGGCCACCCAGGCGCTGCGGTCGCGCAGCCTGCCGGCGGCCTTCCAGTCCTTGGCGACAGCAACGAACTGCTCCAGCGCGGCTTTGGCGTCCGAGACGATGCCGAAGTCAGGCGCAAACACGCGGCCGATCTGGGTAGGCTCGATATCGACATGGATGAACTTGCGGCCCTTGGTATAGACATCGACCGAGCCGGTATGGCGGTTGGCCCAGCGGTTGCCGATGCCCAGCACAAAATCCGAGGCCAGCATGCTGGCGTTGCCATAGCGGTGGCTGGTCTGCAGGCCGCACATGCCGGCCATCAACGGGTGGTCGTCGGGGATGCTGCCCCAGCCCATCAACGTGGGAACCACCGGCAGATCGAGGGTCTCCGCCAGTTCCACCAGCAGGTCTGCGGCATCGGCATTGATGACGCCGCCGCCGCTGACGATCAACGGGCGCTCGGCGGCATTGAGCATCGCGATGGCCTTCTCTGCCTGCTTGCGCGTGGCGGCGGGCTTGTAGACGGGCAGGGGCTCGTAGGTGTCGATGTCGAACTCGATCTCGGCCAGTTGCACATCGATGGGCAGGTCAATCAGCACCGGGCCGGGGCGGCCGGATCGCATCAGGTGGAAGGCCTGCTGGAAGGCGCCGGGCACCTGGGCGGGCTCCAGCACGGTGGCCGCCCACTTGGTCACGGTCTTGGCGATGGAGGCAATGTCCACGGCCTGGAAGTCTTCCTTGTGCAACCGGGCGCGCGGCGCCTGGCCGGTAATGCACAGGATCGGGATCGAATCGGCGCTGGCCGAGTACAGCCCGGTGATCATGTCGGTGCCGGCCGGCCCGCTGGTGCCGATGCAGACGCCGATATGGCCTGCCACAGCGCGGGTATAACCCTCGGCCATGTGGCTGGCACCTTCGACATGGCGGGCGAGGATATGGCCGATGCCGCCATGCTCCTTCATCGCCGCGTACAGCGGGTTGATGGCAGCGCCGGGAACGCCGAATGTGACGCTCACACCTTCTTTTTCCAGCACGCGGACGGCGGCTTCGATCGCTTTCATTTTGGCCATGGGGTCTCCTTTACAGCTGGGATCGACTGTAGGGAAGGAGGGCGTTTGCCGGAAGGCGCAGGCGGACCATAAAATTTATTCCAGCCAGGAATGGACGGCGGTGCGCTGCATGCCGCATCATCGGGCGCAGAGGTGCTATGAACCTGTTCAAAAAAGCGCCCCGCATGTGACATGCGGCCTGCCAGGCCGCAGCTATCCCAGGAGACACAACCATGGACCGACTCGATGCCATGCACATGTTTGTGCGCGTGGTGGAAACGGGCAGCTTCACCAAGGTGGCGCAGGAGTTTTCATCGACCCAGCCCACGGTGACCAAGCAGGTCGCAGCGATGGAGGCGCGGCTCAAAGTGCGCCTGCTCAACCGCAATACGCGCGGTGTGAGCCTGACCGAAGCGGGCGCGCTGTACTACGAGAAATGCAAGCGCATCGTCAGCGATGTGGCCGATGCCGACAATGTGGTGCAGGTGCGGCAGACGCAGGTGCAGGGCCAGCTGCGCATTGGCAGCTCGGTGGCGTTTGGGCGGCGCGTGCTGATTCCGCTGGCGATGGAGTTCATGCAACACAACCCGCAGGTGCAGGTGGACCTGAGCTTTGAAGACCGCTACACCGACCTGGTGGCCCAGGGCATCGATGTGGCGCTGCGCCTGGGCAAGCTGGCCGATTCATCGCTGGGCGCGCGCATGCTGGGGGTCAATCCCTGGGTGCTGGTGGCCTCGCCCGCCTACCTTCGCAAGCACGGCACGCCCCGAAAGCCGTCGGAACTGAAAGAGCATTCGGCGCTGATCTACAGCAGCGTGCAGGGCAATGATGTCTGGCGCCTGCGCAATGCCAGTGGCGAGTCCGTCTCCGTGCCGGTCACCGGGCGGCTGCGCTCCAACAACCTCTCGGCCTTGCTGGCTGCGGCGCGCTCGCACATGGGCGTCGCCGCGCTGCCGCGCTATGTGGCGCATGAATCGCTAAAGGCGGGCCGCGTGGTCGAGGTGCTCAAGACCTGCCGCCTGCCGGAGCAGGAGATCCACGCGGTCTACCCCTCGCCGCGCCTGGTGCCGCAAAAGGTGCAGTCCTTTATCGCGTTCCTGCAGGGCAGCTTTGATGCCGCCTGGTGGGAAAACCTGCCCCAAGGCGGCTAGGCGCGGAGCGTCTGCCCAGCCTGGCAGCCCGGATCACAGAATCAGAATGGCGCGGAAATCGTTGACGTTGGTGTGCGTCGGCCCGGTCACCACCAGGTCGCCCAGCGCTTCGAAAAAGCCATAGGCATCGTTGCGGTCCAGGTGGTCGCTCAGGCGCAACTGCAGCGCCGCAGCGCGCTGCAATGTGTCGGGCGCCACGCGCGCGCCGGCATTGTCCTCCACACCATCGATACCATCGGTATCGGCCGCCAGCGCCCAGACACCGCCCTGGCCTTGCAAGGCCTGCGCCAGGCCCATGCAGAATTCGCCCGCGCGCCCACCGCGC
This sequence comes from Comamonas sp. B21-038, assembly GCF_022387135.1. Classification (GTDB taxonomy): domain Bacteria; phylum Pseudomonadota; class Gammaproteobacteria; order Burkholderiales; family Burkholderiaceae_C; genus Comamonas; species Comamonas sediminis. Next base: position 3,526,276 of record NZ_CP092462.1, on the reverse strand, counting down.
CCCTTGGCCGCGCCGGGCTGGCGCGGTCGGATGGTGACCGTGGTCTCGCCGCCCGAGAGGATGACGCAAGGTTTGGCAAAGGGGCTGCCGTGGCGGGCCACGGCGCGTGCCAGCGCTGCATGCATCTTGCCGATCTCGCGCGATTCGCCCTCGATTTCATCGGACAGCACATGGGCGGCGATACCGGCGGCAACGGCGGCTTCGGCTGCCGCATCCAGCGATTGCTGGGGCGTGGCGATCAAATGCACCTCGTGGCTGGCAAAGCGTGGATCGCCGGGCTTGGGGGTTTCCAGCGCGCCATCTTCCAGCGCGGCGCGCAGACTGTCGGGCAACGGGATCTGGTAGCGGTTCAGAATGGCCAGCGCCTCGGCGCAGGCCGAGGCATCGGACACCGTGGGGCCGCTGGCGATGACCGAGGGGTCGTCGCCAGGCACATCGCTGATGGTCAGGGTCACCACCTTCGCGGGGTAGCAGGCAGCGGCCAGGCGCCCGCCCTTGATGCGCGAGAGGTGCTTGCGCACGCAGTTCATCTCGCCAATGGCGGCACCGCTCTCCAGCAGCGCCTGGTTGATGCGCTGCTTGTCCTGCAAGTCCATGCCGTCGGCGGGCAGGGTCAACAGCGCCGAGCCACCGCCCGAGACCAGGCAGAGCACCAGGTCATCGGCGGTCAAGCCTTGGGCCAGCGCCAGGATGCGTTCAGCCGCGGCCAGGCCGGCGGCATCGGGTACCGGATGCGCGGCTTCGACCACCTCCAGGCGCTGGGCCAGCCCTGGAGGGCGGGGCGGAATATGCCCGTAGCGGGTGACGACCAGGCCCGACAGTGGTGCATCCTGGGGCCACAGGGCCTCGAGCGCCTGCGCCATCGAGCCGCCCGCCTTGCCGGCGCCCAGCACCACGGTGCGGCCTTTGGGCGGTGGCGGCAGGTATTGCGCCATGCTGTGCAGCGGTTGGGCGCGCTGCACCGCGCGCTGGTACAGGTCCAGAAGAAACTGCTGGGGATCGCGCCGGGGATCGGCCAGCGCTGGGGATGGGGTGTGGCTCATGCGGTAGGTCTCCGCTGGCCATTATGAAAGCAGGCGGCGCGCGCCGGTGGAATAGACGTTATTCCTGGCCACGCGCTGTACAGCCGCGATGGCCGCCATCAGCCCGGTGGCGTGCGGTTGCCCCAGTCGGTGTAGAACACGCCCGCCGTGTCCTTGCGGATGTAGACATAGGCCGGGCCGGCATGGGTGTCGCCGTGGGCATGGGCCTTGTCCGGAATGCGCCAGTAGTAGACGGTGCCGTCCAGCTCGGCAAAGTGGCCGATGTACTGCAAATCCTCAGCCAGCACCGGGTCGGCGCTGGCCAGCGACTGGCCCAGTTCCATGCGCACATAGCGCGGCACGGAGCGCTCCTGGGCCTCCGTCAACCCGGTGCTGCCCAGCCAGGGGGCGTTTTCCTGCACGTCGGCCTCGGTCTGCAATTGCTCTTGCTTGGTACGGTATTCGCGGCGGAACTCGGGCGTTTGCATGTGCGCCGCCAGCGCGGGGTCTTCGTTGCCGGCGCTGGTTGGGGGCTGGGCGGCCGCTGCAGGCAGGGCCATGGCCGGCGCAGCCTCCTGTGCCTGGGGCGTGGGTGGCGGTGGATCGTCGGGGGGCTGCTGCAGGCAGCCGGCCAGCAGAGTGCAGGCCGTCAGTGCCACTGGCAGGGTGGTTCTAGAGGGAGCAGACATGGCGCAAGCATAGCCTGGGTGAGGCGGGAGCGGCGCCGCTTTTGCTGAAAAAAGGGCGCTGATCAGGGCGAAAGGCGCAGGTTAAGCCGCTGCTTAGGCGGCGTAGCCTGCACGCAAGGCCTGCGTGGCAATATCGAGCGAGCGCAGACGCAAATCGCCATCATAGACATCGCAAACCAGCATCAGCTCGTCGGCCCCGGTGTGCTGGGCTAGCACCTTCAGGCGCTGCTGTACCCGCTCGGGCCCGCCAATGGAGGCCACCGCCAAAAAGCCTTCGATCGCCTGGCGCTCGGCCATGTTCAGGCTGTCCATAAAGCCTTCAACCGGTGGCGGCAGCAGGCCGCGCTTGCCGGTCACAATGCCCAGCACACGCTGGTAGGTGCTGCTGGCGAGGAACTCGGCTTCGCTGTCGGTAGGCGCTGCAATCACCGGCGCGCCGACGATCACATAGGGCTTGTCCAGGGTAGCCGAGGGCTTGAACAGGTCGCGGTACAGCTGCACGGCCTGCTGCAGCATGCGCGGCGCAAAGTGCGAGGCAAAGGCATAGGGCAGGCCCAGGTGGGCGGCCAACTGGGCCGAGAACAAGCTCGATCCCAGCAACCACAGCGGCACATGGGTGCCAGCACCCGGCGTGGCCACCAGCTTTTGCCCAGGCTGGGCGGGGCCCAGCAGGCGCTGCAGCTCCATCACATCGCGGGGGAAATCCTCTTCGGTCTCGACCCGGTCACGGCGCAGTGCCCGCATCGTCATGCCATCGGTGCCGGGTGCGCGGCCCAGGCCCAGGTCGATACGGCCCGGGTAGAGCTCGGCCAGGGTGCCAAAGGCCTCGGCCACCACCAGCGGTGCATGGTTGGGCAGCATGATGCCGCCCGAGCCCACACGGATGTGCTGGGTGGCCCCCGCCACATGGCCGATCAGCACGGCCGTGGACGAGCTGGCAATGCCCGGCATATTGTGGTGTTCGGCCATCCAGTAGCGCGTAAAGCCGAGTGACTCGACATGCTGCGCCGTGCGCACGGCCAGTTGCAAAGCCTGGGCAACGGTGCCGCCTTCGCGCACAGCCACCAGGTCCAACATCGAAAGCGCGGGGGGTGTTTTTGTCTCAGTCATGCGGACATTCTTGCCTAGGCAAATATCCTTTGCTGACTGTGGGTATGGGGGAAATGCGTAGGCCGGAGCCTTGTTTTAGTCAGACCGAGGCAGCGCAAAAGCTGCCTGAATTCAACGCTGCCGAATCGCCCGCGCGCAGCTGATCCCCACCAGAATCCCCCAGAGCAGCACCAGCAGCGCCGTCGCCAGGTAGCGCTCGCCTTGCTGCATCGCAAACCAGGAGATCACCAGCGCCATCAGGCCGGCGATGCGCATCAGCCGGCGCAGCTGCGCGGTGGACATGCGCGGCTGAAAATGGCGCAGCGCTGCCAGGCTGGCGATGGCCAGCACGGTGAGCCAGAGAAACAACATGCCGCCGTAGGGCGCGACGAGGGTATTGAGCGATTCCAACATGGGGCGATTGTGTCAAATCGCCAATACCCGTTGGCGCGGGCGGCGCCGCCAAGGGTATGGGGAGGGGCGTTGTCAATCGCGGGTGACGCGCACGACTTCTTCTGCGCTGGTGATGCCTTCGCGCACCAGCCGCTCGCCGTCCTCGCGCATCAGGTGCATGCCGTTGGCCATTGCCTGGTTGCGGATCTCGGACTCGGGTGCCTGGGCGTGGATCTGGGCGCGGATGGCCTCGTCCACCACCAGCAACTCGAAGATGCCGGTGCGGCCCCGGTAGCCGCTGGGATCGCTGTCGTCGATGCGGCGCACCAGGCGCTGGGCCAGCACGCCCAAGAGCGAGGAGGACAGCAGAAACGGCTCGACGCCCATGTCGGTCAGGCGAGTGATGGCGCTGGTCGCATCGTTGGTGTGCAAAGTGGCCAGCACCAGGTGACCGGTCAGCGAGGCCTGGATGGCGATCTGCGCGGTTTCGAAATCGCGGATTTCACCAATCATGATGATGTCCGGGTCCTGGCGCAGGATGGCGCGCAAGGCCTTGGCAAAGGTCAGGTCGATCTTGGGGTTGACCTGGGTCTGGCCGATGCCCGACAGCTCGTACTCGATCGGGTCCTCCACCGTCATGATGTTGCCCTGGCTGGCATCGAGCCCGCTGAGCGCCGCATACAAGGTGGTGGTTTTGCCCGAGCCGGTGGGGCCGGTCACCAGCACGATACCGTGCGGCTGGGCCACCAGTTTTTCAAAGCGCGCCAGCGTTTCGCCCTGCATGCCGACCGAGCCCAGGCTGAGCTTGGATTCGCTCTTGTCGAGCAGACGCAGCACGGCGCGCTCGCCATGGGCGCTGGGCAGGGTGGAGACCCGCACATCGATGGCGCGGGTGCCCAGGCGCAGGCTGATACGGCCGTCCTGGGGAAGGCGTTTTTCCGAGATGTCCAGGTCGGCCATGATCTTGAGGCGCGAGATCAGCGCCGCATGCAGCGCGCGGTGGGGTTGTACCACTTCGCGCAGCGAGCCATCGATGCGAAAGCGCACACTGGAATGGCGCTCATAGGGCTCGATGTGGATGTCCGAGGCGCCGTCGCGCGCAGCTTGCGTGAGCAGCGCGTTGAGCATGCGGATGATGGGTGCATCGCCAGCCGATTCGAGCAAGTCCTCAACGGCGGGGATGTCCTGCATCATGCGCGAGAGGTCGGTGCCTTCTTCCACCTCGCTGATCACGGTGGCGGCATTCGATTCGCTGTGCGAATAGGCGGCGCTGATGCGCTGGGCCAGTTCGGCATCGTCCAGCTGGGCCAGGTGCTGCACGGGGTACTTGCGCAGCACCTCGGACAGCGCGGAGCCCTGGGGCTGCGCGCCGTGCCACAGCAGGTGCTGGCCGGCATCTTCTTCCAGCAGCAGCTGGCTGCTGCGCGCAAAGGCATAGGGCAGGGGGTGGCGCATGGGTTCGGCTCTCTGTGCGCGCTATCAGGGCTCGAAGCGCATGCCTTGCGGCGTCACGGTCAGCGGGCGGGACTCGATCACCGGTGTTTCGGAGTAGCCCAGTGGCGTGCCTGAGGTCTGCTGGCCCATCGGCGTGATGATGGACGAGTCGTTGATCGGCACGCGCGTGCTTTGCTCGGGCTGGGCGGCAATCTGCGCGCCGCGCATCAGCTCGTAGCGGTCCATGCTGACCTGCTGGGTGGTGGCGGCATCGCGCATCACCACGGGGCGCAGGAAGACCATCAGGTTGGTCTTCTTGCGCGAGCGGGTGTCACTGCGGAACAGCGCACCGATGCCGGGGATATCGCCCAGGTAAGGCACTTTCTGCACCGAGCCGGAGTACTGGTCTTGCAGCAGGCCGCCGATCACGATCACCGAGCCATCGTCCACCAGCACGGTCGATTCGATCGAGCGCTTGTTGGTGGTGGGGCCATTGGCATTGGTGGTCGTGCCGTCGAGCACGTTGGAGGTTTCCTGGTAAATGGTCAGCTTGACGGTGCCGTTGGCATTGATTTGCGGGCGCACGCGCAGGGTCAGGCCCACGTCCTTGCGCTCCACCGTGGTGAAGGGGTTGACGGTGCTGCTGCCCGTGCTGTTGGCGTAGGAGCCGGTGACGAAGGGCACGTTCTGGCCGACCAGGATCTGCGCTTCCTGGTTGTCCAGGGTCAGCAGGTTGGGGGTGGCCAGCACATTGCCATCGGCATTGGTCTGCAGCAGATTGGCCAGCGCGCCCAGCACATATTCGCCGTTGTGCTTGAAGGCGATACCGGCGTTCATGCCGGCGCTGGGCAGGGTGCTGTAGGTGCCATTGGCAATGCCGGCGGCCAGGTTGAACAGGTTGGCCCCGCCCACGGTGAAGTTGTTGCCGATGACGCCGACGACGTTATTGCCCTGGCCCAGCAGGCTTTGCCACTGCACGCCAAACTGCGCAGCCTTCTCGGCGCTGACTTCGACGATCAGGCTCTCGACCAGCACCTGGGCGCGGCGGCTGTCGAGCTGGTCGATGACCGAGCGGATCTGGCGGTACAGCGGCTCGGGCGCGGTGATGATCAGCGAGTTGGTGGCCGTGTCGGCCTGGATGATGCCGCCGGTGGCGCTGCCGCTGTCCCCCGAGGTGCCCAACGAGGTGCCGGTGCCCAGGCGCGCGCCCGAGCCCAGGCCACCAGCGCTGCTGTTGCTGGCGCTGTTGCCCAGTGTGCCGCTGGTGCTGCCACCGAGCGAGGTGAGGCCGCTGCGCGTGTTGGTGCTGAGCCCACCGCTGCTGCCGCTGCTCGACAGGTTGGTGGAGGGGCTTGCACTGTTGCCGTCCTGGCCGGCCAGTGCGGCGCGCAAGGTCGTCGCCAGCGCGGTGGCATCGGCATTGCGCAGGTAGACCACATGGATGTTGCCCGAGGCGTTGGCGCCCCGGCTGGGGCTGTCGAGCTTGCCGATCAGCATCTTGGCCTGCGACAGGCGTGCCGGGTTGGCCGCGCGCAGCAGGATGCTGTTGGTGCGCGGGTCGGCCAGCACCGAGGTGCGGTAGGCGTTGTCGGTCTGTGCGGCGCCCGGGGCTGCGCCGGCAGTGGCCGTGCCGCTGGCGGACACGGTCTGGCCGCCTTCCAGCAGGCGCTGCAGCATGGGCACGATGTCGGTGGCCACCGCATGCTCGAGCGGCACCACTTCCACATCGCTGGCGTTGGCCACATCCATCGACGCGATGATGCGCGAGAGGCGCTGCAGGTTGTCGGCGTAGTCGGTGATGACCAGGGAGTTGTTGCCCGGGTTCACATTGATGGTGTTGTTGGGGCTGATCAGCGGACGCAGCACCGGCACCAGGTTGTTGGCGCTCTCGAAGTTGAGCTTGAAGATCTGGGTGACGATCTGGCCGCCACCGGGCACCTGCCCGCCGGCGCCGCCCTGGGTGATGCGCACCGTGCCGCCCTGGAGCTTGGCATCGGCCTCGGGCACGACCTTGTAGAGGCCTGCGGCCTCGACCACGGTGTAGTTCTGCAGCCGCAAGGCGGCGAGGAACTGCTCGAACGCAGCCTGGGGCGAGACGGGTTTGTCGGTCACCAGGTTCATCGTGCCCTTGATGCGCGGGTCCACCACCACGCTCTTGCCGGTGATGGTGGCCATCGTGCGCGCGATGGACTCGATGTCGGCATTGGCAAAGTTCAGGGTCACCGGCTCGCCGGGGCGAATGCTGGCAGTGCCGGCGTTGACAGCCGTCTGCGCAAGCGCCGCGCCATTGCCGCCCATTAGAAGGACGCTCGCCGCAATGGAGTGCAGCGCAAATCGATAAATGGGAGAGTGGTAATGCATCATATGTTCAACCAACCGAGAGCAGCACGCGGCTTCCGCTGCGCTGCCCGATCATAGTCAATAGATTTGCGAGAGCCGCCTCGCGCCCTTCGGCGGCCCAGGCTTCCCCCTGAAAACGCAGGCGCTGGCCCACCCATTGGCCCTGGCCTTTGAGCTGGAGCGCGCCATCCAGGGTGGTCAGCTGCAAGCTGGTGCTGTCACCGCCTTGCAGTTGCAGGCGGTAGCTGCCCAGCGGCTGTATCGTCGACAGGCGGGAGGTCACCGTCATCACATCGAGATCGGCGCCGCCTTCGACCTGCAGGCGCCCGGCATTGAGTGCCAGCGACAGATCATGGGTCTTGAGCAGCAGCTGGCCCTGGGGCTGGAGGGTGTTCCAGGGCGTACCCAGGCCCACCAGCAGCGATGCCGGCCAGCGGCTTTCATGCGCGCCCAGTTGCACCTTGGCACCGCCCCAATGGGGCTGGATGCGGATGGGCAGGGGCGCGGCCATGCAGCAGCTGGCGTTCCAGCGCATGTTCAAGCCCCGCAGGCCGGGGCGCAATGCCCAGTCCACCCGGCCGGGCAGGGCCATCTGGTCGCGGCTGGCCTGTCCGCCGGTGAACACCAACTGGGCGGAACCGTTCCAGACCGTGCCACGCGGCTCGCGCAGCTGCAGCTGGCCCTGGCTGGCCCAGGCCAGGCCTTGCGCCAACCAGTGTGCGGGCGCAAACAGCACCAGCGCGGCCAGGCCGCCCGTGCAGGCGCCCAATACTGCCCAGCGCCAGGGCGCACGGGCGCTGCCGTGGGGCAGGGTGGGGTTCATGCGTTGCCGGGCCATGCGCTGTGTGCCGCTTACTGGGCCGGCAACTGCAAGACGATGTTGCCCGACCAGGTGGGCGCGGCAGCGGAGCCTGCGCCCTTGGCCGGCTCGTCGCGGGTCAGGCGCAACTCGGTGGCAATCGCATGCGCATTGGCCCGCACCTGGCCCAGCCAGCGCTGGGTGGAGGCGGCCGAGGCGCGGCTCAACGTGACCGTCACGCGCTCGCCGAGCACCGTCAGTTTGGCGCTGGTGCCCAGCTGCTGCGTGAGCGAGGCTTCGAGCTGCTGGCGTGCCTGCGTGGCGGTGATCGTAGTGGCCGATTGCAGCTGGCGCGCTTCGGCCTGCAAGGCCTGCATGCGGGCGAGCTGCTGGTCCAGCTGCGCATGTGCGGCGGGCGCGCTGCGCCAGGTCTGCAGCACCGGCGCAATGGCCAGCCACCACAGGAGCGCGATCAGCACCACGCCAGCGGCCAGGCTGACGCCCCGGCGCTCACGTGCATCCAGCGCGCGCCAGCGTTGGCGCAGCAGTTGGGCTGCGGAGGACGAGGCCGCTGCAGATGCCGGCGGGCGGGAGGAATGTTTCTTCATGGCTGGGCCTGCGCGCGGATGACCCACTGGTCGTTTTGCATCTGGGCCTGCAGGCCCTGGGCTTGCAGTTTCTGGCGGAAGGCATCAAAGCGATCGGTGGGCAGGCCGCGCAGGCGCAGCTCGCCGCCGCTGTATTCGACCGTGCTCGGCACCGTACCTGTGGGCAGGCTGGACAGCGCCTGGCCGGCAGCGGCCAGCAGCGGTTCGGCGTCTGACGGCGACAAGCCGCCCGAGGCCTGGCGCAGGTTGGCGACTTCGCGTGCCATCTGCACGGGCGCATCGACCACGACTTGCACGTTGGGGAAGGCCTGGGTCAAGGTGCTGCGCACCAGTGCGGCCTTGGCCTGCAGCTGCTGGCGCTCTTGCCAGGCCCAGATATTGGCGCCCACCAGGCTGAGCACCACCAGCGCCAGCACGGCCCAGCGCGCCGGGCGCCATGCCGGGGCATGGAGCACATCATTGAGGCCGCTGCCTAGGCGCCGTTGCAGGCGGTTGCGCCCACTGTTGGCAAATTCGAGCTGCGCCAGGTCCCAGTCGCTGCGTGCAGCATCGCGCATGGTCTGTGCAGGGCTGTAGAGCTGCACCGGGCGCTGCAGCCAGTGCTCGGCGGTGCTGACCACAGCCGGCTCGGCATGCACGATGCTGTCGGGGCCGAGCGGGGGCAGCAGTGCTGCGCTCTCGCGCGAGACGGGCAGCACCAGCACCGCATCGGCACTGCCGGTGCCATAGACCACGGCCTGCGCCAACTCAGGGCTGCCGGTGACCAGGATCTGCGCGCCATCGGGCGACGGCTCGCCCGGCGCATGGCTGGGCACCACGCGGGCTACGGCGCGGCCTGCGGCTTCGAGCACCTGCAGATGCTCGCGCAGCCACTGGCGCGGGCAGCAGGCAACCCAGATCGGTTCGCCCTGGCCGGTGGCACGGGTATCGGGTTGCAACGCGAAGTGCAATTGGGCGGGGTCGTCCAGCAGGCGCTCTTCGAGCAGGCCTTCGAGCACGGCACGCAGCCGGGGCGAGCCCGGGCCCACGCCTTGGGGCAGGCTGACCCGTTGCCACGACAGCAGGGCCGCCGGTACCACGGCCACCACCTCACCAGCGCGGCCGGGTTGGGGCAGCAGGCCGGCGGTGGTGCTGCCTTGCTGGCTGATGGCCACGCCATCCGGAGACAGGGCGTAGCTATAGCTTCCGGCTGCGCTGGGCGCCGTGTCCGGCCCAGCGGCCAGCGGCAGTGAAATCAGTAAGGTACTCATGAGCGTGTTGTGCGCTGCATTGTAGAGGGCTCGGCTTCACCAAACTGCAATACGTTTGTCATCATGTTTCTGTTAGCGCGCCGCCACCGGGTTGCCGCTGCCATCGCCCATCAGGCTGGTGGCCAGCGCGGCACCGCGCTCGCGCACCACGGTCGTTACATTCAGCCCCTGGCGGTAGACCAGGGATTTCTCCTGCACCACCAGGTCATCAAAGCGCAGGCGTGCCCAGACTTCGAAATACACCGATTTGACATCGAGCAGTGCGTTGGCATTGGTGAGCGCGGTATTGTTGCTGAAGCGCTGCTGCAGCTCGGCGGTGCTCTCGAAAGCCTTGTTCAGCCGCATCTGGGTCATTTGCTGGGCCGTTGCAAAATCCAGGCCCTCCACGGCGGCCCAGATGACGGTGGCCGAGGCGGTATTGACGTTGACCCTGCTCTCCTGGGGCAGCAGCACCACATAGGGCTCCAGCTGGGTCAGGGTGGACGGCGACAGGCCCCACCAGGCCAGCTCCTTATAGGTGCGGGGCAGCAGCGGCGCATTGGCGGGCTGGCCCTCGCTGCGCAGCGCGGCCAGCGCCTGCTGGCTGAGGACGGTCAGCTCGGCACCGGGCAGGCCCAGGCGCTCGAACAGGCGCTGGAACTGGCGCAGCGCGACGCTGTTGATCTGGTTGTTGGCGACCAGGTTGCGGATGTTGAGGCGCGCCTGGGCATCGACAATCGCGCCCGACAGAAAGGCCTGGGCGGCATCGATGCTGCTGTCATCGGCATTGCTCTGGTTGTTGGAGGCCTGCAAAAAGGTGGACAGGCGCGCTTCGGCCAGCGGCACCGACCAGGGCTCGGACAGTGAATCGGGGCCGCCCACGCGCGCATCCTGGCGCAGCACCTGGCGAGAAAAATCCAGACCGCCCAGCAGCAACCAGGCGGCCTGTACGCGGGTGCGCTCGGCGCCCTCGACCTCCAGATTGCGCCATTGCTGCCAGAGGGCGCTGGCGGCAATGGTGGCCACCAGGGTGACGGTGAGCATGGCGGCCAGCAGTGCTGCACCGCGCTGGCCGCAAGCGGGAATGCGGAGCGGCTTCATGATTTGTTGCCCGACACGATGGGGTTGACCCAGTCGTTGGTGATGACGCCCGACAGCGCGCCCGGTGCAGGCAGCTCCAGGCGCAGGCGGATGCCATCGGGCAGCGCCACCGTCGTGGGGTTGTTGGCATCGGTCTGGGGATTGGCGCCCTGGCTGGACAGCGGGTTGCTCCAGCTGTTGCCCCGAAAATACAGCAGCTGCCAGCCGCTGATGGGCATCAGCACGGTTTGCTGCGGGCCGCCGTCGCCGGAATTGTTGGTGATGGCGCTGTTGGTGACGGCATGGGCGGCCATGTCCCAGGCCTGCTGCCACTGCTGCAGATCACGCACTGGCGAGGATTGCCAGCGCACCCAGTAGTCGCGGTTGCCCAGGCGGCGCTGGGCCCAGCTGACGACGCGCAGGCCTTGCTCGTTGATGTCGCTGCTGCGGCGCGTGAGCCGCAGCACGCGGCCATCCCAGTCCAACGGGGTGGTGCTGGAGACGCGCTCAATGCCATGGAGGTCGGTGTTCCACTGCGACAGTGCAGCCTGCACCACCATCACCTCTTCGCTGTAATCGCGGGCCTGCTGCTGGGCGCGCACCATGCCATCGATGCCGCGCCAGCTGGCAATGGTCATCACGGCCAGGATGGAGATGGCGATCAGCAGCTCGATCAAGGTAAAGCCCTGGCTGCGCTGCTGACTAAAACGGGGGAAGCGCTGCATCAGTACCTCCCCACGATGGTGCTGAGGCGCAGCAAAGGTGCGCCACCGGAGAACACATGGGCATCGATGCGGCGGAAATCCGGGTTCGGCGTGGCAAACACGCCCACGCGCACATCAAACAGGCGGCCAGCCTGCTCGCAGGCCACGCTGGTGGTGCCCAGCCCGGGCAGTTGCTGGGAGAGGCGCGCGGCGATCAGCTGGTTTTCGGCGCAGATCTGCGCGAGCATCACGTCGCTTTGGCGCCCTGCGGTCTGGGTCAGCGCGTTCATCGCCTTGCCGCCGGCGAGCAAGGCGATCGCGACAATGGCGAGCGCGACCAGCACCTCGATCAGGGTGAAGCCGGAGTGGGGCGAGGACTTGCTGCGCACGCGGTGCTTGTCGGGAAAGGGTTCAGGGGGCCTGCAGCGCAAAGGGGCGCACACCATCGGTGGCCACGGCAATGCTGCCCGCGCTGCGGTTGGGGTAGGCCAGCACCACCGTCTGGGGCCGATCAGTGCCTCGGGCCCCAGGATGATATCGCCACTGCTGCGCACTGCCACCGGCGGGTGCAGCCAGGCGCCCTGGCGGGTGCCGCCTTGCAGGCCTTCGATCACAAAGCCCTGGCTGTCGGCCCGCCAGCGCACTGGCTGGCCGCTGGCGCGGGACTGGGCCCGGGCGGCCTCCAGCTGCGCGGCCAGGCGCTGGCCTTCGCGCTGAAGCTGGTCCTGGCTGTTGTCGCCCATCGCAAACACCACGCCGGCGCTGGCCAGCGCCATCAACGTGATGACGACCAGCAGCTCCATCAAGGTAAAGCCGCGCTGGCGGCGCGGCTGGAGGAGGTGTGGAAGGGGGCGGGGCATGGAGGCCGGAGAGCGGGGCAGCGGGAAAAGGCAGAAAGCAGGGATCAGGCAGGCTTATTGCCAGCTGCCGATGTCGGCATTGTTGCCTTCACCGCCGGCCTGGCCATCGGCGCCAAAGCTCATCACATCGACCTCGCCTTTGACGCCAGGGTTCAGGTACTGGTAGGGGTGGCCCCAGGGGTCATTGGGCAGCTTTTCCAGATAGGGCTTCCAGTTCATCGGCGCGGGGCCGGAGGTGGGGCGGTTGATCAGCGCAGCCAGGCCTTGCTCGGCGGTGGGGTAGCGCTGGTTGTCCAGCCGGTAGCGCTTGAGCGCGCCGCTGATGTTGGTGATATCGGTGCGCGCGGCGGTCACGCGTGCCTCGTCGGCAGCGCCAATCACATTAGGCACGATCAGCGCGGCCAGCACGCCGATGATGACCAGCACCACCATCAGCTCGATCAGGGTAAAGCCGCGCTGGAGGTTGGCTTGGATGCGGCGTGCAGCAGACTGCGGGCGTAAGGAAAACATCATGCTCTCAGGTCTCAGGGGGCAAAGTGGTGAAACTGACATCTGGGTGCATCATAATCTGCGAATGGTGACACTATCACGCAACCCCTGGTCTCCTCGGTTGGCGGCCGGCCTTTGTGGGCTGGCGCTGCGGCATTGGCGGTGTTCTGGGGGCTCAAGCTGTCGGCGCCGCGCCAGGTGCTGTCGGCCCCCCAGGCCGGTGGGCCTGCCCCGGTGCAGGTCGATGGCGCCGCAATGGCGCGCCTCTTGGGTGTGCAGGATGGCGCTCCCGTTGCGGCGCCCGCTGCCCCCACCCGTTGGCGCCTGCTGGGTGTGATGGTGGGCAAGGACAGTGGTGGGGGCGCTGCCGTCATCGCCGTGGATGACCAGCCAGCCAAGGTGTTCCGCGTGGGCGCGACCGTTGCCGATGGCCTAGTGCTGCAGGCGCTGCGCAGCGATGCCCCGCGCGCCGTGAGCCTGGGCGCTGGTGTCGATGGCCCGGCCGCTGTCACCATCAACCTGCCTGCGTTGCGCCCGGTGGATGCCGTGGCTGCGCCGGTCCCGGCTACCGCACCCAATACCGTGGCTGCGGCCCCGCAAGCGGCTGCTTCTGTGCCAGCGCCTGTGCCGGCCACCGCGGCGAATGTGGACCGCAGCACGGGTTCGCTGCGCGACTGATCGCGGGCGCTTTACGTAAAAGTTTGTTGGGCGGCTGAGGGTTCTTACAGATCGCCGAACAGCGGCAATCGGAGCCATTCCCCATAAGCGAGTTTGACCGAGGGCCAGTCCTTGGCCAGCGGCAGCCTTTGGCCCCTGGTCAGCAGCCAATGCGCGCATTGCGCGACACCAGCGTGGCTGATCCAGAGAACGGGCTGGCCCGTTTCCCGCGCCTGCTGGCGCGCGGCATCCAGCGCACGCGTGATGCGCGCCATCATCGTGGCCAGCGATTCGCCGCCGCCTGGCGCATAGGCCATGAAGTCGGCCGTCCAGGCCTGCATCTCCTCGCGCGCAATGCCATCCCAGCGCTGGCCTTCCCAGGCGCCAAAGTCCATTTCTGCCAGATCGTTGCAGGCGCGCAGCTGGAATGCCGGTGCCTGCGTCTGCAAGGCGGCGGCCAGCTGCGTGCAGCGCTGCAGCGGGGAGTGCCAGACGGTGCCGGCCGGCAGCGCCTCGGCCGTCCAGGCGCTTTGCAGCGCTTGTGCGGCGGCGGCGGTAGCCTTGTCGTCGGCAGCCATGTCCGTGCGGCCGTAGCAGACGCCCGGCGCCACCAGCGGCTGGGCATGGCGCTGCAGCCACAGCGCGCTCATGCCAGCGCCTTGGCCAGCCAACTGCCAGCAGGGCCCAGCGACAGTGCTGCACCCAGGTAGAACGCGATTTCGCTGACCTGTTCGGCAGCGCCCAGACCATCGCCAGTAAAGCCTTGCAGGCGGCGCTGCAGCCACTGGCGCATCCACAGCGCAGCGGCGGCGCTGAGCACCAGCGCCAGCAGCAGGACCTCCCAGCCTTGGGCCAGGCCCAGCAGCAAGGCGGCGGGCAAGGACCAGGCCAGACAGCAAGCCAGGCCTTTGCGGCTGATAAAGGCCGCCAGCGGCTTGCTTTTGGACGAGGCGCTGTCGCCCACATGGGGCAGGCTGCGCACGACGAACATGGGCCAGAGGCGAGCGATGACATGGGCGGCCACCAAGCTCGCCATGGCCAAGGACAGGCTGTGGCTGGCGAGCAGCGCGATGAGGGCTGTCTTGCTGAGCACGGCCAGCACCATGGCCATTGCGCCATACGCACCAATGCGCGAGTCCTTCATGATTTCCAGCGCGCGCTCACGCTGGTGGCTGCCGCCGAGGCCATCGACCACATCGCTGAGGCCATCTTCATGGAAACAGCCGGTGAGCAGCACGGTGGCCAAGGTGCTGAGCACCGCAGCGGCCAGTGGGCTGTAGCCGTTGCCAGACGGCAGCAGCAGGGTGCTGGCGGCCAGCACACCGGCGGCCACCAGGCCTACGATCCAGCCCACGCCGGGGAAATGGCCGGCGCTGGCGCGCAGCATCTCGGGGCTGTAGCCCACCCAGTCGCCCAGCTTGCCGGTGATCGGAATGCGGGTGAAAAACTGCACCGCCAACAGAAAATGGCGCAAGGCTTGCATGCTGCGACTGGGCTTGTTCGGCTTTAAGCCTGCAGGAACAAGCGGTAGGCCGGGTTCTGGGTCTCTTCGATCCAGGGGTAGCCCAGGTTGTTCAGGAACTGCTCAAAGCTGTGCGAATCTTCCTTGGGCACCTGCATGCCGACAAGGATGCGCCCATAGTCTGCGCCCTGGTTGCGGTAGTGGAACAGCGAGATGTTCCAGTTCGGGGCCATCAGGCTCAGGAACTTGAACAGTGCGCCGGGCCGCTCGGGGAAGATGAAGCGCAGCAGGCGCTCGTCCTGCGCGAGCTGCGAGCGCCCGCCGACCATGTGGCGCACATGCTCCTTGGCCAGCTCGTCAAAGGTCAGGTCCAGCGCTTCAAAGCCGTTTTTCTGGAAGTTGCGGCAGATCTTTTCCGACTCGCCCTTGCTGTTGGTTGAAATGCCAACAAAGACATGGGCGCGCCGGTCATCGCTGATGCGGTAGTTGAATTCGGTCACGCTGCGTGCGCCACCGGGCAGGTTGCCAATGACTTCGCAGAAACGCTTGAAGCTGCCGCGCTCCTCCGGAATGGTGACGGCAAACAGCGCTTCCTTTTCCTCGCCCACATCGGCGCGCTCGGCGACGAAGCGCAGGCGGTCGAAGTTCATGTTGGCGCCGCTCAGGATCGCGGCATAGGTCTCGCCCTTGGTCTTGTTCCTGGCCACATACTGCTTGATGCCGGCCACGGCCAGCGCGCCGGAGGGCTCGACGATGGAGCGGGTGTCGACAAAGATGTCCTTGATCGCAGCGCAGACGGCATCGGTGTCGACCGTGATGTATTCATCGACCAGGCCATGGGCAACGCGGAAGGTTTCCTCGCCCACCAGCTTGACGGCGGTGCCATCGGCAAACAGGCCCACATCGTTCAGTGCCACGCGCTTGCCTTCGCGGGCCGACTGGATCATCGCGTCCGAATCGTTCATCTGCACGCCGATGACCTTGATCTCGGGCCGTACGGCCTTGATGTAGTTGGCCACCCCGGCGATCAGGCCACCACCGCCAATCGCGACAAAGACCGCATTGAGCGGCGAGGAGCCGATTTTCTGCACCTGGCGCATGATCTCCATCGCGATCGTGCCCTGGCCGGCGATCACGTCGGGGTCATCGAAAGGGTGGACAAAAGTCAGGCCTTGTTCCTTTTGCAGCGTCAACGAGTGCTCGTAGGCATCGCTGAAGCTCTCGCCCATCAGCACCACCTCACCCCCCAGGCCCTTGACGGCATCGACCTTGACCTGCGGCGTGGTGGTCGGCATCACAATGACGGCACGGGTGCCCATGCGGCTGGCTGACAGCGCCACACCCTGGGCATGGTTGCCTGCCGAGGCGCAAATGACACCCGCCTTGAGCTGTTCGGCCGTCAGATGGGCCATCTTGTTATAGGCCCCCCGCAGCTTGAAGCTGAATACCGGCTGCTGGTCTTCGCGTTTGAGCAGCACCTTGTTGTGCAGGCGGCGGCTGAGGTTCTTGGCCGAGTCCAGGCTGGATTCAATGGCCACGTCATAGACACGCGCAGTGAGAATTTTCTTCAGGTAATCGGCCGGCGTCAGCGCGGCAGCAGTCTTGGTGGGCATAGGGATGCACGCTAGAGAAATGAGGCAACGAGAAGGTAGCGCATGCGGATGGCGCGCCTGGTTGATGCGCCAGCCCGCAAGACATGCGCGGGTGGCGGCATGGGCGGGGGTGGCGGGCATCAGGTGATCGAAAGACCGATGCACTATAACCGCTGGCGTTCACTGGAGCGGACCGGCAGTGGATTTGCGCCAGCGACGGGCAGAAAAAAAAGCCCCTGATGTGAATCAGGGGCTTGAAACCACCATTTGAGAGGTGGAGGAGACAACTTGCAAGCTACATCCAACAGTTTTGGCATCGCCTGGCTGTGGAGCAGCAGATGGGTCCAAGTATAGCGATGTTTCTGCTGCGATGCAGCAAAATAATGCCCGCAACCATTTTTTTCTCCAATGCTGTTGATAGACAGCAACAAATAGCAGGGGTGAGGGCAGATCTGCCACACTTGTGGCGTCTGATTTTTGGAGAGATGCAATGGAATGCACGGTGACGTGGACGGGTGCGAGCGGCGCCCGCTCGGGAATGGGCTTTGTGGCAGAAACCGGCAGCGGCCATGTGGTGGCCATGGATGGCGCGCCCGACGCGGCCAACCCGGCCAACGGCGGCCAGAACTTCGCAGCCCGCCCGATGGAGCTGCTGCTGGCCGGCACCGGCGGCTGCACGGCCTATGATGTGGTGCTGATCCTCAAGCGCGGCCGCCACGATGTGAAAAACTGCACCGTGGCCCTGAAGGCCGAGCGCGCCGACACCGAGCCCAAGGTGTTCACCAAGATCCATATGCAGTTCACTGTCACCGGCAAGGGCATTCCGCCAGCGGCCGTGGAACGCGCGATCGCGATGAGCCACGAGAAATACTGCTCGGCCAGCATCATGCTGGGCAAGACGGCCGAGATCACCACGGGGTTTGACCTGGTGGAAGGCTAAGCAGGGGTGTTGACATTCCGCAATGCCCCTGGGGCAGATGTGCAGGATGTCAACTGGCCTTGTAGTTCGATGTAAAAAAGGCGACAATTGACGCCTTATATGAATCAATCTCTGATTGCCTTGCTGCTGCCGGAGTACCGGCGACGTGTCCTGGGGCTGTTGCTGCTGCACCCTGATACGCAGCTGCACGGGCGAGAAATTGCCAGACGCACGGGGCTTCCAGCAGGCACCATCACCCGAGAACTTGGCAAGCTCACGTCGGTGGGCTTGTTGCAACGAGAAAAACGGGGCAACCAACAGCTGTACCGCGCAGACAAGGGCTGCCCTGTTTTTACAGAGCTGGCCAGTATCTTGCGCAAGACATCAGGCGTGGCCGATGTGTTGGCAACCGCCCTGGCGCCTGTTGCAGACAAGATCGATGTGGCCTTTATCTATGGTTCTGTGGCGCGCGGAAAAGAGACTGCGGGCAGCGACATTGACCTGATGCTGGTCGGTCAACTAGGATTTGACGAGGCGGTGCAGTTGCTGTGGCCGCTTCAAGCCGAGTTGGGCAGAGAGATCAATCCGCACGTGCTGGACCAGCAAGAGTTCGCAGCGCGCTCCCAGGAGGGGTTCATGCGCGATGTGCTGTCCAAACCCAAGATCTTTGTGATGGGGAGCGACGATGAGCTTGCAAAACTTGGTCGGCATCAGTCTTGAGACCGTCGAGCCCAATGCGCAGCAAGTGCGGTCTTTGCTCGCTGCGGCCGACCGCAACATTGCCGACGCACACCTCACCGGCTTAAGCGAAGAAAACCAGTTTGATGCCGCCTATAAGGCTATCATGCAGTTGGCCATGCTGGGCCTGATTGCCAATGGCTACCGCCCACTGACCAGCAAACCCGGCCACCACCAGACCGCCATCCAGACGCTCGCGCTTACTGTGCAGTGGCCCAGTCAGAAGATCTGGCCGCTGGACGCCTTGCGCAAGCAGCGCAATTTGACGGACTACTCAGGAGACTTGGTGACCCAGGCAGCGGTAGACAGCTGTCTGACCAATGCCATGGCCTTGCGGGGCCATGTGCATGCCTGGCTGCTGGCGCAGCGGCCTGACTGGTTGGCTTAAGAATGCTTGCCGGCCGCCTCAGAGGCGGCCTTTCATTCTTCTCTATATATGGTGCGCCGTCACCGTCATCACCTTGGAGGCGATCTTCATCAGCATCCGGGCGGGCAGGGGCACGGGCAGGGCGCCGGCGTCCACCGCCGCGGCGGCATGGCGCTCTTCGTCGGCTTTCATCTGGCTGACGACGGCGCGCGAAGGTGCGTCGTGTGCGGGCAACAGCTCCAGGTGCGATTGCAGGTGCAAGGACACCTGGTTCTCGGTCTCTTCGACAAAACCCAGGCTGGCGCGGTCGCTGACCGTGGCGGCCACGGTGCCAATCACGAAAGCGCCTGCAAACCACAGCGGGTTGAGCAGGCTGGGGCGCTCGCCCAGATCCTGCAGGCGCTGGTGGGTCCAGGCCAGGTGGTCCATTTCTTCCTGGGCGGCGTCCAGCAGGTGTTCGCGCAGATGCGCGTCGCGGGTGACCATGGCCTGGGCGGTGTAGAGCGCCTGTGCGCAGACCTCGCCCACATGGTTGACACGCATATAGGAAGCGGAGAGCTTCTTCTCCTCAGGACTGAGATCGGGCTCGTCCATGCCCGTGGCAGGCGAAGGGGTGGCCGCACGGGGTGTTGCAAACAGGGTGCGCAGCGCAGTATCTGCTGCGCAAAGGAGTCGTTCTTGCATAGGGTGTCATGCTAACCAGTAGAATACACCCCGCTGCAAACATGGCGAATCTCCTCTGAAACGGCTTGTTTTGCAGCAAATTTTTTGTCGAAAAATTGGACGGCGGCTGACATTCGTTAAACGTTGCACTCAAGCAACGATTTACAGCGAATAGGTCCTCAAGTGGGGGAATTTGTTTGCGCAACCGCCTGCGGTCTGTTGAAATAGAGAGAACTTCCACACTAGGAGGTTGGCGCGGGAGCAGGTAGAAGTTGTGCAGAACCGTGAGGCTGACATCAACCCCCCCGTACCAGCGCCGTCTGTTAAACCTTGGAGTAACTCGCAATGAAAAAATCTCTTGTTGCCTTGGCAGTGCTGGCCGCTTCCGGCGCCGCAATGGCTCAATCTTCCGTGACCCTGTTCGGTATCGTTGATGCTGGCGTGACCTACGCTAAGACCAGCGGTGGCGAAAGCAACTACGGTCTGACCAACTCCGGTAACGCCACCAGCCGTCTGGGCTTCCGCGGCGTGGAAGATCTGGGTGGCGGTCTGAAGGCTGGTTTCTGGCTGGAAGGCGCAATCCAGAACGACAGCGGTACCGCTTCCGGCGGCGGCGCTGCAGGTCCTGGCTTCGAGTTCAAGCGTCGTTCCACCGTGTCCCTGATGGGCAACTTCGGTGAAGTGCGTCTGGGTCGTGAACTGACCGCAGCTTACAACACCGTGTCTGGCTACGACGTGTTCGGCCAAGTTGGTATCGGCCAAAACTTCAGCTTCGGCAACGGCACCTACGGCTTCGGCGACCCAGTTCGCGTGGGCAACATGGTTTCGTACTACACCCCTAACATGTCCGGCTTCACCGCTGGCGTGAACTACGGCTTCGGCGAAACCGCTGGCGACAGCTCCGCTAAGCGTTACATCGGCGTGTCCGCTGGTTACAACAACGGCCCTCTGAGCGCCGGTATTGCTTACGACCAGCAAAACGATCCAACCACCAGCTTCGAAAAGGCTCAAGGTCTGGGTCTGGGTGCTGCTTACAACTTTGGCGCTTTCAAGCTGTCGGGTCTGATCCGTCAAGTGCAAAGCACCCCAGTGGGTGGTGGCAGCAAGGCTAAGTTCCAGTCCGCTGGTCTGGGCGCAACGGCTGCTGTCGGCGCTGCTGGCGAAGCACGTCTGGCTTACAACTACTACGACAACAAGGAAATCGAAGGCAAGGCTCACCAGCTGTCGCTGGGCTATGTCCACAACCTGTCGAAGCGCACCGCTCTGTACGGCACCTACGCTTTCCTGAAGAACCAGAAGAGCGAAACCATGAGCCTGTCGGCTAACGGCCTGGGCATCGACCCAGCCCGCGCTGGCAAGAACCAAAACGCTATCACCGTTGGTGTGCGTCACGCTTTCTAATGAATGGCTAGGGTTTCCTAGCTACTCAACCTGAAAAGCAAAAAGCCCGTCGAAAGACGGGCTTTTTTTTATGCCTGCGCGAGCCACGCGCACCGCACTGGCCAAGGCCGCGCACCGCCATCGTTGCGGCAGCACCAATGGTGCTCGCCGCTGCAGCTTGAATGCCCCGCAGCGCGCTGGGGCTGGGCGCAAGGCGTCGTATTGGCGCTTGATCCTGGGCTTTGTTCCTTTCTGCCAACGTTGAGAAGGTACTGCCAGGTACCTTGTTGCAGCCTTCCTACAGGCCGCACGCTGTATCGCTGTTGATAGCCCCCAAGATGCCGCTGTACCGCGTTCCACCAGCAGCCTGCGTTGGCGTCGCTCATCGCCCTGCTGTGCAGGCATTTTCAGTTTTGCCAGAAGAAGCCGTGTTTTGCCCGACAAAACACCTGCTTTTGCCGGTCACCTAGCAGAAATAAGCCGGACTCGGGAATATCCCCTGCTTGGGGGAAGCACCATGCGGAAGATCGGTTCCTTGCGGCATAGTGGGGCACTACTATTCTGCGAGGACTTATGAAACAGCCTTCTCTTGCTCTGGTTGCGATAGCGGTAGCCACCGTTTTGTCAGCTGGCGTGGCCCAGGCCAAGCCCTTCAAATGGGCCAGCCAGGCCGACGTCGCCAGCTGGGATATCCATGCGCAAAACAATGGCCTGCACAACGCCATTCACCCTTACGTCTACGAGACCCTGGTCACCTATAACAGCAAGACCTTCCAGGTCGAGCCGCTGCTGGCTACCTCGTGGAAAGAAGTCACCCCCAAGCAGATGCGCTTTGCATTGCGCCAGGGCGTGAAGTTCCAGGACGGATCGAGCTTCACCGCCGATGATGCGGTGTTCTCGATCACGCGTGCGATGGCCAAGACCTCGAACTATGGCCCCTTTGTGCAGGGCATCGAGAAGGTCGTCAAGGTCGATGACGCGACCATCGACATCTTCATGGTGGACCCCAACCCGGTGCTGCTGCGCCAGATGACCGAGCTGCGCATGATGAGCAAGGCCTGGTCCGAGAAGAACAAGTCCACTGAACCGATGGACATCAAGAAGTCCGACGAGAATTTTGCCCACCGCAATGCGATGGGCACGGGGCCTTTCATCCTCGAATCCTGGCAGCCCGATGTACGCATGGTGCTCAAGAAGAACCCCAACTGGTGGGGACAGATGCCGGGCAATGTGACCTCGATCACCTATACCCCGATCAAGTCGGCGCCCACCCGCATGGCGGCCCTGCTGTCGGGTGAAGTGGACATGGTGCTCGATCCCACACCCCAGGACCTGAACCGCCTGCGCGCCAGCCCGGATCTGAAGATCCTCGAAGGCCTGGAGAACCGTACGATTTTCTTCGGCATGGACCAGTTCCGCGACGAGCTGCCCGGGTCGAACGTCAAAGGCAAGAACCCGCTCAAGGACCAGAAGGTGCGCCAGGCGCTGTACCAGTCCATCGATATCCAGGCGATCACCAAGACCATCCTGCGTGGCCTGGGCAAACCCACCGGCACCCTGGTGGCACCTCAGGTCAACGGCTGGACCGAGGCAGTCGGTCAGCGTCTGCCCTATGACCAGGAGGCCGCCAAGAAGCTGCTGGTTCAAGCGGGTTACCCCGATGGTTTTGAGGTGGACTTTGCCTGCCCCAACAACCGCTATATCAGCGACGAGGCGATCTGCCAGGCGGTCACCGCGATGTGGGCCAAGGTGGGGGTCAAGGCCAAGCTGCGCACCTTGCCGATGGTCACCTACTTCCCGATGATCCAGCGCAACGAAGCGAGCATCTACATGCTGGGCTGGGGCGTGCCTACCTTCGATTCGCTCTACAGCCTGCAGTCGCTGGTGCGCACCGTCGGCAAGGGCGGCGACGGAAACTACAATGTCGGCCGCTACAGCAATGAGCGCATGGACTACCTGGTCGATCGCGTCAAAACGGAAACCGACCAGCCCGTGCGCACCCGCATGCTGACCGAGGGCTTGCAGCTGTCCAACGACATGGTCTCCCACCTGCCGCTGTATGACCAGGTGATCCCCTGGGCGATGAAGAAGAACATCGACCTGGTGCACCGTGCTGACAACCGGGTCGACATCAAGCTGGTGACGGTCCGCTGACCAGCGGCGAGCCGTTTGCAGGCCTGCCGCCAGATAGGGTGGCAGGCTGTTCCATAAAAAGCGAAAGAAGAATAGGCAGACAACACGGGTGCTGGGGATCCTCTGCAGAGCCCTCGCCAAAACGGGATGGACACGGATCGGGACGAGACGCCAGCGGCTCGCCCGGGCTTGCGTTCAGACCATGGCGGAGCGTTTTGCAAAGGGTCCTGGGCACCTTCCCTCTGTTTGTCACGATGAGAGTCAGCCATGTTTGCATTCATATTGCGCCGATTGATACAGGCGGTGATCGTGATGATCGCCGTGGCGTTCATCTCCTTCATGTTGTTCCAGTATGTCGGTGACCCGGTCACCTTCCTGCTGGGCCAGGATGCCACCCCCCAGCAAATTGCCGAGTTGCGCAGCGCACTGGGGCTGGACAAACCCTTTTTCGTGCAGTTCTGGCACTTTCTGGTGAATGCCGCCCAGGGCGAGTTCGGCATCAGCCTGCGCCAGGGTGCCAAGGTCTCCTCACTGATTGCCGAGCGCTTCCCGGCGACCTTTGAACTAGCCATGGTCGCCGCGTTGCTGGCCCTGGTCATCGGCGTGCCGATGGGCGTGTATGCGGCGCTGCGCCGTGGCAGCTTCATGAGCCAGGTGTTCATGACCTTGTCACTGCTGGGCGTGTCCTTGCCCACTTTCCTGATCGGCATCTTGCTGATCCTGATCTTCTCTGTGCACCTGGGCTGGTTCCCGAGCTTTGGCCGTGGCACGACGATGCAGCTGGGCTTTTGGAGCACCGGCCTGCTGAGCGCCAAGGGCTGGCACCACATCATCCTGCCGGCCATCACGTTGGCGGTGTTCCAGCTCACGTTGATCATGCGCCTGGTGCGTGCCGAGATGCTGGAGGTGCTGCGCACCGACTACATCAAGTTTGCCAAGGCCCGGGGTCTGAGCAACCGCACCATCTACTTTGGCCACGCACTGAAAAACACGCTGGTGCCGGTGATGACCATCACCGGTCTGCAGCTGGGCGGCCTGATTGCCTTCGCGATCATCACCGAGACCGTGTTCCAGTGGCCCGGCATGGGACTGCTGTTCATCCAGGCGGTCACCTTTGCCGATATCCCCGTCATGGCCGCCTACCTGTGCCTGATTGCGCTGATTTTTGTCGTGATCAACCTGGTGGTCGATCTGTTGTATTTCGCTGTCGACCCGCGCCTGCGCGTCGAGAAATCGGGAGGGCACTGAGATGCCACGTCTGCCTTACAGCGCGAGCTCGCGCGCCTTTTCTCACCTGGCCCAGATCCATCCGGAGCTGACGGCCTTCCGCCGTGACCTGCATGCCAACCCGGAGCTGGGTTTCGAAGAAAAATACACCGCCGCCCGCGTGAGCGAGGCCTTGCGCCTCTGCGGCGTGGACGAGATCCACCAGGGCATCGGCAAGACCGGCGTGGTCGGTGTGATCCGTGGCCACAAGCACGGCAGCGGCCGCATGATCGGCCTGCGGGCCGACATGGATGCGCTGCCGATCACCGAGCAGGGCAACTGCAGCTGGCGTTCGGGCAAGCAGGGGCTGATGCATGCCTGCGGCCATGACGGCCACACGGCGATGCTGGTGGGCGCGGCCCGCTATCTGGCCGAGACCCGCAACTTCGACGGCACCGCCGTGCTGATCTTCCAACCGGGTGAGGAAGGTTATGCCGGGGCGCGCGAAATGATCCAGGATGGCCTGTTCGAGCGCTTTCCGGTCGATTCGGTCTATGCGATGCACAACTGGCCGGCGATGCGCCAGGGCATGATCGGCATCAACCCGGGCGCGATGATGGCGGCGGCCGACCGCATCCAGATCAATATCACCGGCAAGGGCGGGCATGGCGCGCACCCCTACCAGACCAACGATGTGGTGCTGGCGTCGGCCCACCTGATCACCGCGATCCAGTCCATCGTCTCGCGCAATGTGCGCGCGATCGATTCCGCCGTCATCAGCATCTGTGCAGTGCAATCCGGTGACCTGGCTGCGTTCAGCGTGACGCCGGGCTCCTCGACCCTGGTGGGCACGGTGCGCACTTTCAACCCTGATGTGCAGAACATGGTCGAGCGCCGGCTGGGCGAGCTGTGCCAGGCGCTGGGCCTGGCCTTTGGCGTGAACGCGCAGCTGCAGTACGAGCGCTCGTACCCCGCCACCATCAATACGCCTGAAGAGGCCCTCTTTGCCGGTGATGTCGCCTCCGAGCTGGTCGGCGAAGCGCTGGTGGTGCGCGACATGGATCCGAGCATGGGCGCCGAGGACTTCTCCTTCATGCTGCAGCAAAAGCCGGGGGCCTATCTGCGCCTGGGACAGGCCGTCGGTGACGACATCATCCCACTGCACAACAACCGCTATGACTTCAATGACGATGTGCTGCCACTGGGGGCAGCGCTGCATGCCGGCATCGTCGAGCGTGGCATGCCACTTGCATTGGGCTGAGGCCTCGGCACCCGGCTCCTCCAGAGCCGGATTTCACAAAAAGGGGAAAACATGAAGCACACGATGAGCAAGACCTTGTTGGTATCGATGTTGGCTGCCGCCTATGTTTCCGCCGGCGCGCAGACCGTGCGCATCGGTTCCCAGGGCGATGCGCTGTCCATGGACCCGCATTCCTTCAACGAGACGGTACAGCTGAGCGTGACCGGCAATGTCTACGAGCCGCTGGCCGGCCGCAACAAGGATCTGAGCTTGCGCCCGGTGCTGGCCACCCAATGGGAGCAGACCTCGCCCACGGTCTGGCGCTTTACCTTGCGCAAGGGGGTGCAGTTTCATGATGGCACGCCGTTCACGGCCGATGATGTGGTGTTCTCGATGATGCGCACGCAGCTCGAGGGCTCGGACATGAAGTCCTACACCAACCCGATCAAGGAGACCCGCAAGGTCGACGACTACACGGTCGATATCGAGACCAAGGATCCGGCCCCGATCCTGCCGAGCATGATCTCGCAGGTCTACATCATGAGCAAGGCTTGGTCCGAGGCCAACAATGCCGTCAACCCGGTGGACCGCCGCAAGGGCATCGAGAACACGGCATCGTTCAAGGCCAATGGCACCGGGCCGTACCGCGTGCGCGAGCGCCAACCCAATGTGCGCACCGTCTTCAACCGCAGCGCCAACTACTGGGACAAGATCGACGGCAATGTGCAGGAGGTGGTCTACACGCCGGTGGCCAACGATGCCACCCGCGTGGCCGCGCTGCTGTCGGGCCAGGTCGATGTGATCGACCCGGTGCCGGTGCAGGATCTGGACCGCGTGGCCAACACGGGCAGCACCCGCGTGGTGTCCGGGCCGGAGCTGCGCGCCATCTTCATGGGCATGGACCAGAAGCGCGATGAGCTGCTGAACGCCAGCGTCAAGGGCAAGAACCCGTTCAAGGACAAGCGCGTGCGCCAGGCCTTCTACCAGGCCATCGATATCGAAGGCCTGCACAAGCAGGTGATGCGCGGGGCATCGGGCAATCTGGCCACCTTGATCGGCAAGGGCGTCAATGGCTACGCCGAAGACATCAAGCGCCTGCCCTACGATCCTGCCGCCGCCAAGAAGCTGCTGACCGAGGCGGGCTACCCGGATGGCTTTTCGCTGACCTTTAACTGCTCGAACGACCGCTACATCAACGACAGCCGCATCTGCCAGGCCGTGTCTGCCAACCTGGCCAAGATCGGCATCAAGGTGCAGCTCAATGCCGAGACCAAGGGCACCTATTTCCCGCGCATCATGCGCCATGAAACCGCCTTCTACATCCTCGGCTGGACGCCATCGACCTACGACGCACACAACCCGCTGCTGGCCCTGATGAACTGCAATGACGGCAAGGGTGCGGGCGCGTTCAACTACGGCAACTACTGCAACCCCAAGGTCGATGCGCTGACCCGCCAGGTGCAGTCCGAGACCGATACGGCCAAGCGCAACCAGGCGATCCATGAAGCGCTGCAGACCGTAGCCGACGACGTGGGCTACCTGCCGCTGCACCAGCAGTTCATGAACTGGGGTGTCAGCAAGAACGTGGAGCTGGTGCAGATGGCCGATGGCTTCATGCCCTTCAAGTGGATGACGGTGAAGAAGTAAATGCCCGGGCCGCTGCGCTGCAGCGGCCAGCGATTAGAGAGAGAAGATGACGATGAAAAACCGAATCAGGCGCTGGATGGACAGCGATGTGGGCTACAGCTTTCGCAACTCGCCCACAGCCATTGTGGCGGCGCTCATTGCGGCGGTATGCGTGTTCTGCGCGCTGTTTGCCGGCTGGGTGGCGCCCCACAACCCCTTTGACCTGACCACCCTGGAGCTGAGCGATGCGCGCATTCCGCCGGTCTGGAGCGAAGAAGGTGGCTGGAAGTACATTCTGGGCACCGACGACCAGGGCCGCGACATCCTGTCGGCGCTGATGTATGGCGCGCGCATTTCGCTGATCGTCGGCCTGGCCTCGGTGGCCTTGTCCGTGGTGGTAGGCGTGGGCCTGGGCCTGCTTGCCGGCTTCAAGGGCGGCTGGATCGATTCGGTGCTGATGCGCCTGTGCGATGTGATGCTGTCCTTCCCGGCCATTCTGGTGGCCTTGCTGATCGCTGGTGTCGGCCGCGCGGTGTTTCCCAATGCCAACGAATCGCTGGCCTTTGGCGTGCTGATCCTCTCGATCTCGCTGACCGGCTGGGTGCAGTATGCGCGCACGGTGCGCGGCTCCACGATGGTGGAGCGCAACAAGGAATATGTGCAGGCCGCCCGCGTTACCGGCGTGGCGCCGCTGCGCATCATGGTCAAGCATGTGCTGCCCAATGTGCTGGGCCCCGTCATGGTGCTGGCCACCATCCAGGTGGCCACGGCCATCATCACCGAGGCGACCCTGTCCTTCCTGGGCGTGGGCGCACCGCCCACCTCGCCATCGCTGGGCACCCTGATCCGCGTGGGCAATGATTACCTGTTCTCCGGTGAGTGGTGGATCACGATCTTCCCGGGCCTGATGCTGGTGCTGATCGCGCTGTCGGTCAACCTGCTGGGCGACTGGCTGCGCGATGCGCTCAACCCGCGCCTGCGTTGATGGTGCGGACACAAGACGAACAAGGAACAACCACGATGTCATTGTTGGAAGTTAAAAATCTGGTGGTCGAGTTTCCCAATCGCCATGGTGTGCTGCGGGCGCTGGACAACATCTCCTTTTCCATCGCCCCCGGCGAGATCCTGGGCGTGGTCGGCGAATCGGGCGCGGGCAAGTCGCTGACCGGCGCGTCCATCATCGGCCTGCTGGAGCCGCCAGGCCATGTGGCCTCGGGCGAGATCGTGCTCGAAGGCGAGCGCATCGACAACCTGTCTGCCGACAAGATGCGCCACATCCGGGGGCGCCGCATCGGCGCGATCTTCCAGGATCCGCTCACGTCGCTGAACCCGCTCTACACCGTGGGCCGCCAGCTGATCGAGACCATCCAGACCCACCTCCAGCTTTCGGCGGCGGAGGCGCGCCAGCGCGCGATCCAGCTGCTCAAGGACACCGGCATTCCGGCAGCCGAAGAGCGGATTGACCACTTTCCGCACCAGTTCTCCGGCGGCATGCGCCAGCGCGTGGTGATTGCGCTGGCGCTGGCGGCCGAGCCCAAGCTGATCGTCGCCGATGAGCCCACGACGGCGCTGGACGTATCGATCCAGGCGCAGATCATCAGCCTGCTCAAAAACATCTGCCGCACCCGCGGTGCTGCGGTGATGCTGATCACCCATGACATGGGCGTGATCGCAGAGACCTGTGACCGGGTCGCGGTGATGTATGCCGGCCGTGTTGCAGAAATCGGCCCGGTGCATGAGGTGATCAACCACCCGGCGCACCCCTATACCCGGGGCCTGATGGCGTCCATCCCCGATATGGACGCCGACCGCGAACGCCTCAACCAGATCGACGGCGCCATGCCCCGGCTCAATGCCATTCCCAAGGGCTGCGCATTCAACCCGCGCTGCCCCCAGGTGTTTGACCGCTGCATGGAGCAGCGCCCCGAGCTGATGGCCGCTGGCGCCACCCAGGCCGCCTGCTGGCTGCATGCAGCCGATAACCAGCCCCAAGTGGCTGCCACCGAGGACACGGTATGAGCGAGATGGCAACCATGACGAACAACGATGCAGCGCCGCTGCAGAGTGCACAAGGCCACGCAGGCGCAGGCGACAAGCAGCCGCTGGTGCAGGCCCGTGACCTGGCCAAGACCTTTGATGTGTCCGCACCGTGGCTCAACCGGGTGCTGGAGCGCAAGCCGCGCAGCCTGCTGCGCGCCGTCGATGGCGTGAGCTTTGACATTGAAAAGGGCAAGACCCTGGCCCTGGTGGGCGAGTCCGGCTGCGGCAAGAGCACGGTGGCGCGCCTGCTGGTGGGTTTGTACGGCCCCACGCGTGGCACCTTCACCTTTGATGGCCAGGATGCGCATGCCGCCTTCCGCGACCCGAACGCGCGCGCGATGCGCCGCCGCGTGCAGATGATCTTCCAGGACCCCTATGCCAGCCTGAACCCGCGCTGGTCGGTCGAGCAGATCATCGGCGAGCCGCTCAAGGAGCATGGCCTGATCACCAATACAGAGCAACTCAAGGCCCGTGTGGCCGAGCTGCTGGTGCAGGTGGGCCTGGCGCCGATGGACATGCTCAAGTACCCGCACCAGTTCTCGGGCGGGCAGCGCCAGCGCATCTCCATCGCCCGCGCACTGGCGACCGAGCCGGAGTTTCTGGTCTGCGATGAGCCCACCTCGGCGCTCGACGTCTCGGTGCAGGCCCAGGTGCTCAACATCATGAAGGACCTGCAGAAAAAGCGCGGTCTGACCTATCTGTTCATCTCGCACAACCTGGCCGTGGTGCGCCATGTCAGCGACCAGGTGGGTGTCATGTATTTGGGTAGGCTTGTAGAGCTGGCCGATAAGCAAACCCTGTTTGCCAAGCCGCGCCACCCCTATACGCGCATGCTGCTTGATGCCATCCCGAAGATGCACGACACCGGCAAGGCGCGCACCCCCGTGCAGGGCGAGGTGCCCAATCCGCTGAACCCACCCACCGGTTGCGCCTTCAACCCGCGCTGCCCGCTGGCCAATGAGCGCTGCCGCAGCGAGCGCCCGCAGCTGATCGATGATGCCGGCGTGAAAGTGGCCTGCCATGCGGTCGAGGAAGGGCGCATTCCGGTGCTGTAAAACACCGGTCTTTTGCAAAACCGGCGTCTCAGGCGCCGGTCTTGCTGTGGGGCGCACCCGCTGGCTAAGCCCCTTTGCTATTACAGAAAGTCACACCTACGTCATCTGGCGGACAAACCATAGAGCCCTTTGTTAATACGGAGAGCGCAGAAATGGTTGCATTGTCAGTGCGAGAGGGTACGCGTCAGGTGATGGTATGGGCGGTGTGCGGTGTGACAGCCGCCGTGCTGGTGGCTTGCGGGGGCGGCTCCAGCGACAACGACAGCGACAGCGACAAAGACGATGTGCTGACGATCCTGCACATCAACGACCACCACTCCACGTTGGCCAGCAAGACAGCCACCCTGCAATTGCCGGTGGATGGCAAGACCACGGCCGTGACCGTGGACGCCGCAGGTTTCCCGCGCGTGACGGCCGCCATCGACGCGATCGCTGCCCAGTCGACCCATGTGCTGAAACTGCACGCCGGCGATGCGGTGACCGGTACCCTGTACTTCAACCGCGCAGGTGCCGATGGCGAGGCCGACATGGCCATGCTCAACACCGTGTGCTTTGATGCCTACACCCTGGGCAACCACGAATTCGACAAGGGCGATTCGGGCCTCAAGGGCATCCTGGACCGCCTCAAGACGGGCCGATGCGCCACGCCGGTGCTGAGTGCGAACGTGCAGTTTGGCGCCAACTCGGCGCTGAACCCCAGCCGCGCACCGAACGCGGTCTCGCCCTCCACCGTGGTGGAGCGGGGCGGCCAGAAGATCGGTATCGTCGGCCTGACCATTGCGCAAAAGACCAAGGCCTCGTCCAGCCCGGACAAGGACACCTTGTTCGAAGACGAAGCCGTGGCGGCCCAGCGCGAAATCGACAGGCTGCAGGCCCAGGGCGTCAAGCGCATCGTGCTGCTGAGCCACATCGGCTACGACAACGACCGCAGCATCGCCAAAAAGCTGCGTGGTGTGGACGTGATCGTCGGCGGTGACTCGCACACCTTGCTGGGCCCGGACGCGATGAAGACCATCG
Source organism: Comamonas sp. B21-038 (assembly GCF_022387135.1). Lineage (GTDB taxonomy): Bacteria > Pseudomonadota > Gammaproteobacteria > Burkholderiales > Burkholderiaceae_C > Comamonas > Comamonas sediminis. The sequence goes on along the minus strand of NZ_CP092462.1, from coordinate 3,495,445 downwards.
GCGTGGGCACGCCAGGTGGCGCCTACCCCACCAACACCACCGACCTCGACGGCAAGCCCGTCTGTATCGTGCAGGCCTGGGAGTACTCGCAGGTCGTGGGCGAGCTGAAGGTGAAGTTCGACAAGGACGGCGTGGTCCGCCAGTGCGAAGGCACGCCCCATGTGCTGATCGGCGATGACTTCAAGATCGCCGGCACTGCCGCGACCCAAGCCCAGCGCGCGTCCATCATCAGCAGCGTGAATGCCGCCGGCTTCCTGCGCATCACGGCGCCTTCTGCGCAGGCCGCCGCCGTGCTTAAGCCTTTCAGCGACAAGGTCGCCAGCTTCAACGTGACCAAGGTCGCCTATGCCCCACAAGAGCTGTGCTCGCGCCGGGTGCCCGGTGGCGAAGGCAGCTCCGACTACAGCCGCTCCAGCGCGGCCTGCAATGCCGAAGGCAGTGTCAGCCTGCGCGGCGGTGACATTCAGCAGCTGGTGGCCCAGTCCTATCTGGAAGTGGCCAATGCACACTACGGCGGTGCCGACATCTCGCTGCAAAGCGGCGGTGGCGTGCGCATTCCGCTCAATGGTGAAGTGACCGCTGCCAATGCGATCCAGGTGCTGCCGTTTGGCAACATGCTGTTCCGCCTGGATGTCACCGGCACCGAAGTCAAGGGCATGCTTGAAGATGGCCTGGAAGCCGTGTACGGCGTTGGCGGCTCGACCGGTCCTTACCCTTATACCGGTGGCATGCGCTTTGACGTGAATGCCAAGGCCACCTTGGGCAGCCGTGTTTCAGGCATCGAAGTGCGCGACACCACGACTGGCCAATGGGCTGCGCTGGACCCGGGCAAGAGCTACCGCCTGTTCGTGCTGAGCTTCAACGCCAACGGCGGTGACGGCTACAAGACCCTGGCCTCGGTGCCTGCAGCGCGCCGCCTCGATATCGGCGTGCTCGATGCCGATGTGTTCTTCAACTACATTGAATCGCAGCCCAAGGATGCCAGCACCGGTCTGCCCGCGCTCAAGCGCCTGTCCACCGACCTGTACAGCACCAAGCGCTTTGCCGATGTGCGCTGAATGCTGACGCGGCTGCACACGCCGCTGCACACGCCGCATGACAACGGGGCAGCCTTGGCTGCCCCGTTTTTCGTTGCGTCCAGCCGAAAACGCTGTCAGGTATAGCGCTTGGCGTGCAGGTTGTCCTTCATCTGCTGCAGCACCGGCTGCAGTGGCTCGCCAATGCGCAGTGCCACGCTGGTGGCCAGCACATCCAGAATCAGCAGGTGCAGAAGGCGCGAGACCATGGGGCTGTAGCGGTCGTAGCCCTCGGGGTGGTCGGCGGCCAGATGGATATTGGCCGCACGGGCCAGTGGCGAGCCGCTGGCGGTGATGGCAATCGTCGTGGCGCCATTGCGCTTGGCAATGTCGGTGGCATCCATCAGGTCGCGCGTGCGGCCGGAGTTGGAGATGACGATGGCGCAGTCGCCCGCGCCCAGCATGGTGGCACTCATCACCTGCATATGGCCGTCGCTGGTCGCCAGGCTGGTGACACCCAGGCGGAAGAACTTGTGCTGCCCATCCTGCGCGACGATACCGGAGTTGCCCACGCCATAGAACTCGATGCGCTTGCCTGCCTGCCAGGTCGCCACGATGGCGCTGGATGCGGCCTCCAGCGCCGTGGTGCTGGCGGCATTGCGGTAAGCCAGGAAGGCGGCGACCGAATTGTCCACCACCTTGACCAGCACATCGCTGGTCTTGTCATCGGCATCGACACTGCGGTGGATGAAGGGCACCCCCTCGCTGACGCTGCCGGCCAGCTTGAGCTTGAAATCGGCCAGGCCGTCATAGCCCATGCTGCGGCAAAAGCGCACCACGGTGGGTTTGCTGACATGGGCCAGTTCGGCCAGCTCGCGCACGGGGCGCGAGGCAAAGGCACGCGGATCGGCCAGCACCAGGCGCGCCACGCGCTGCTCGGCCGGTGCCAGCGAGGGAAGGGAGGCGGTGATGCGGTCTAGCATGGCGTTACCTTGAAGCGGGTGAAGCGGTAGTGGGCGGTGGCGGTCAAAACTCTTCCATCCAGCTGTGGCCGTCGCGTGCCACCAGCGCGCTGGCGGCGCCCGGGCCCCAATGGCCGGCCACATAGGGGCGGGGGCCTTCGCCGCGGGCATTGGCCTGTTGCCAGGCCTCCAGAATCGGCTCCACCCATTGCCAGGCGGCCTCTTGCTCGTCGGCGCGCACAAACAGGTTCAGGCGCCCGGCGATCACATCGAGCAGCAGGCGTTCGTAGGCGCCCACGCGCTCGGTGCCAAAGCGCTGGTCAAAGTCCAGGTCCAGCGCGGCGGGCGACAGGGTCTGCACACCACCGGTATCGGCCTGGCTCTGCGCAGCGGCCATCAGCTGCAGGGTCAGCCCATCCTTGGGCTGCAGGTGGATGGTCAGGCGGTTGGCCGCACCCAGCGGCGTGCGGTAGATGGCATGCGGCACCTGGCGGAAATGCACGACGATCGAGGCCTCGCGCCCCGCCAGGCGTTTGCCGGTGCGGATGAAAAACGGCACGCCGGCCCAGCGCCAGTTGCTGATCTCGGTGCGCAGCGCCACAAAGGTTTCGGTCTGGCTATTGGGCGAGACGCCGTCTTCCTGGCGGTAGCCCGGCACCGGCTTGCCGGCAATCTGGCCGGCCGCGTACTGGCCGCGCACCACGTCGCGGCTCACCGTCTCCGGCGTCCAGCGCTTGAGCGATTGCAGCACCTTGAGCTTTTCATTGCGAATGGCATCGGCATCGGCGCTGATGGGAGGCTCCATGCCGATCGCGCACAGCAGTTGCAGCGCATGGTTTTGCACCATGTCGCGCAGCGCGCCGGTGCTTTCGTAGAACTCGCCACGCTTTTCCACGCCCAGCTGCTCGGCCATCGTGATCTCGATGCTGGCGATGTTCTCGCGCCGCCACAGTGGCTCGAAGATGGCATTGCCAAAGCGCAGCGCCAGCAGGTTCTGTACCGATGGCTTGCCCAGGTAGTGGTCGATGCGGAAGATCTGGGTTTCGGAAAACACCTCGCGCACGGCCGCGTTGATGGCGCGGTTCGAGGGCAGGTCATGGCCCAGCGGCTTTTCCAGCACCACGCGGGTGCGCTCGGTGGCCAGGCCCGCCGCGCCCAGCTGCTCGCAGACCGTGGTGAACAGCGACGGTGCCGTAGCCAGGTACATCACGACGGTGTCGGCATCGCGCGCCTGGAGCAGCTCGCGCAGCGCAGCATAGTCGGCCGGCTGGGACAGGTCCATGCGCAGGTAGTGCAGGTGCTGGGCAAAGCGGGCAAATTCTGCATCACTGGGCCGCTTGTCGGCCTCGACCTCGGCCAGCCGCTGGGCGATCAGCGCGCGGTACGCGTCGTCGCTCATCGCGCCACGGCCTACGCCGATGATGCGCCCGTCGGCAGGCAGGCTGCCATGGCGGAAAGATTGAAACAGCGCGGGCAGCAATTTGCGCCAGGCCAGATCGCCGGTGCCGCCAAATAAAACCAGATCAAAACGCATGAAACTTCCTGAACATCAAGGCAGGGATTAATGTAACTCAGTTTCATAGTGATGGGAGAAGCCGTAGAATGCAGACAGCCTCAAACCGCGCAAAAGTTCGGTTAAGCTTGAGCGCCCCCCGTGTTGGCCGCCGTGCGCAGGAGGGGAGACAAGCACGTCAGACCGGATATTGACCAAGAGCAGACCATGAACCAACTCGATGCACTCAAAGCGCTGACCACGGTGGTGGCAGACACCGGTGACTTTCACCAGCTGGCCCAGTTCCAGCCGCAAGACGCGACGACCAACCCGTCCCTGATCCTCAAGGCCGTGCAGAAGGCCGATTACGCGCCGTTGCTGGCCGAGACCGTGCAAAAGTTCCGCGGCAAGCCGCTGGACGAGGTGATGGACCGCCTGCTGGTGCGCTTTGGCGCCGAGATCCTGTCCATCATTCCGGGCCGTGTGTCCACCGAGGTCGATGCCCGCCTGTCGTTCGACACCGATGCGACGGTGGCCCGTGCCCAGCGCCTCATCGCGCTGTATGAGGCCGAGGGCATTCACATCGACCGCGTGCTGATCAAGATCGCCTCGACCTGGGAAGGCATCCAGGCCGCCAAGGCGCTGGAGGCGCAGGGCATCCACACCAACCTGACCCTGCTGTTTGCGCAGTGCCAGGCCATTGCCTGCGGCCAGGCCCAGGTGCAGCTGATCTCGCCTTTTGTGGGCCGTATCTACGACTGGTACAAGAAGCAGGCCGGCAGCAACTGGGACGAGGCCGCAATGGCCGGCGCCAACGACCCGGGTGTGAAGTCGGTCAAGGCCATCTTTGACTACTACAAGCATTTCGGCATCCCCACCGAGGTGATGGGCGCGAGCTTCCGCAATACCGGCCAGGTCACTGCGCTGGCCGGCTGCGATCTGCTGACCATCTCGCCCGAGCTGCTGGCCCAGCTGGCCGCGGCCGATGCACCATTGCAGCCCGCGCTGAATGCCGAAGCCGCCAAGGCACTGTCGCTGGAGCGCGTGCAGTACGACGAAGCGGGCTTTCGCTTTGCACTGAACGAGGACGCGATGGCCACCGAAAAACTGGCCGAAGGCATCCGCGCCTTTGTGGCCGATGCCATCAAGCTCGACAAGTTGTTGCAATCCGCCTGAGCTGGCCGCTGCCAGCGAGGTCTGGCAGCGCTGGTGAGCACTTTACACTGCCCGTATGAACCTAGAATGTGCGACACAGCGCAAGCGCTGCGATGAAACGCCCGCATGGCAAGAACTGCAAAAGTACTACGACGCTGAGGGCCGGGGCCTGGATCTGCGCGCAGCCTTTGCCGGTGACGCAACGCGCCTGGACGCGTTCAGCCAGCAGGCGCCCCATCTGTTTGCCGACCTGTCCAAGAACCTGATCGACCACCCAAGCCAGCAGATCTTGCTGCAGCTGGCTCGCGAATGCGGTCTGGCGCAGGCACGCGATGCGATGTTTGCCGGCGCGCAGGTCAATGGCTCCGAAGGCCGGGCGGCCATGCACTGGCTGCTGCGCCAGCCCGCCGAGGGCCTGGAGGACTGGTTGCCAGATAGCCCCGCTTTCGTGCGCGAGGCCCTGGTGGATGTGCACGACAGCCTGGCCCAGATGCTGGCGCTGGCCGAGCAGGTGCGCGCCAATCCGCAGATCACCGACATCGTCAACATCGGCATTGGCGGCTCCGACCTGGGCCCGGCCATGGTGGTCAATGCGCTGGAGGACTGGCGCATTGCCGGCAAGCGCTTCCACTTTGTGTCGAACGTGGACGGGCATGAGCTGGGCCATGTGCTGGCGCAGACCCGGCCTGAGAGCACCTTGTTCCTGATCGCGTCCAAGTCGTTCACGACGTTGGAGACCATGGTCAACGCCCATTCGGCACGCGATTGGTTCATCGCGCAAGGCGGCAGCGAGGACCGCAGCGCCGCGCTGTCGATCTCCAAGCATTTCTGGGCGCTGACCACCAATACCGAGGCGGCCGCAGCCTTTGGCATCGACACCACCCTGGGCTTCTGGGACTGGGTCGGCGGCCGCTACTCGCTGTGGTCGGTGATCGGCCTGCCGATTGCGATTGCGGTGGGGGCCGAGTCCTTCCGGGCGATGCTGCAAGGCGCGCATGACATGGATGTGCACTTCAAGACCGCGCCGCTGGCGCAGAACCTGCCGGTGCGCCTGGGCCTGCTCGACGTCTGGTACCGCAACTTCCACGGCTTTGCGACGCGCTGTGTCGCGCCCTACAGCCATGGCCTGCGCCGGCTGTCGGCCTACCTGCAGCAGCTGGAGATGGAGAGCAACGGCAAGGGCCGGGACGTGCAGAACCAGCCGCTGCCCTATGCCACGTCGCCGGTGGTCTGGGGCGAGCCGGGTACCAATGGCCAGCATGCCTTTTTCCAGATGATCCACCAGGGCCGCGATGTGATCCCGGTGGAGTTCATCGCCGCACGCGAGGGCGGCAAGAACCTCGCCAGCCACCAGAACAACCTGGTCATCAATGCCATTGCGCAGGCGCAGGCGCTGCTGGTGGGCCGCACCGAAGAGCAGGGCCCCAAGTACTGCCCGGGCAACCGGCCCAGCACGTTCTTGCTGATGGACAAGCTCACCCCCACCTCGCTGGGCGCGCTGATCGCGCTGTATGAGCACCGCGTGTTCGTCAGCGGTTCGCTCTGGGGCATCAACAGCTTCGACCAGTGGGGCGTGGAGCTGGGCAAGCAACTGGCCAAGGACCTGTTTGCGCGCCGCGACCAGGGCGACTGGCAGGGCGTGGACCCATCGACCGTGGCGCTGGTGAGCCGGCTGGCTCCCTGAAGCCGCTCGCCAGGCACTGCCGTCCGCAGATACGGCAGTGCAGCACGGTGTTTCCAAAACAGCAACACATGCTTCGGAATCCGCGCTAGGGATTGGCGCGACTCTCTGGAATACTTGGAGGCTGGATGCGCTGGCGCAAAGCCAGTGCATCCAGTTTGCTCTCAAGCGCGCATGCGCAGCGCACCAAGACCAGCGCAACCACAAAGCTGGTGGAGCAGCTTCGGCCCCACGCCTGGCTGCCAATTCATCATTTCCAAGGAGTACACAATGACATTCAGCATCAAGATGCTTGCTGCAGCGGTGGCTTTTGCCGCAGGCGGCGCGGCGTTTGCGCAAAGCACCTTCGACAAGATCAACAGCAGCGGCAAGGTGGTGGTAGGCGTGCGCGAAAGCTCGGCCCCGATGGCCTACGCCATCGGCTCCAACCAGACCTTCGGCGGCTACCACGTCGAGCTGTGCGAGCGCGTGCTCAAGGACATCGCGCCCAAGGCCAAGATCGAATACATGGCGCTGACGGCCCAGAACACGATGCCACTGGTGCAAAACGGCACCGTGGACATCGGCTGCGGCCCCACCACCAACAACCTCAGCCGCCAAAAGCAGGTGGCCTTTGCGGTGACCACCTATGTGAGCCAGGTGCGCGCCGCGGTACGTGCCGATTCCAACATCACCAGCGTCAAGCAGCTCGATGGCAAGACGGTGGCAGCCTCGGCCGGTACCACCGCCGTGCAGCTGCTGCGCAAGTTTGCCAAGGACAACAGCATCAACCTGCCCACCACCCTGGGCAAGGACCACTTCGAGAGCTTCATGCTGCTGGAATCGGGCCGTGCCGATGCCTTTGTGCTGGATGACAACCTGCTGGCCGGCGTGATTGCCAACTCGGCCAATCCGGCGGGCTACAAGATTGTCGGCGAGGCGCTGGGATCGGAGCCGATTGCGCTGCTGTTCCGCAAGGACGACCCCGCCTTCAAGAAGGCCGTGGACGACAGTCTGACCAAGATGATGAAGTCCGGCGAGCTGGCCAAGGTCTATGACAAGTGGTTCATGCAACCGATCCCGCCCAAGGGCCAGGCACTGAACCTGCCGATGAGCGATACGCTGAAGAAGCTGCTGCAAGAGCCTAACGACAAGCCTCTGGAAGCCTACGCGGACCAGTAAGCGACGCGCTTGCACCCTGCATCCACCCAGCCCCGGCTGGGTTTTTTTATGCCTGCAGGCCGCGTACACCGGCCCTGCAGGGGCGCAGCCAGCATCGCATCGCGCATCGCAGCCACCGCTTCGGCCATGTTGTGCGTATTTGGAATAATGTGCCGCGCTATTGTCGTTTGACCTGGCACAACGCTCTGCCTAGCATGACGCGCAGTGCTGACCTGGTGCGCCCGCTGTCTGTGGTGGCTGGCACCAGGCCCGTTTCCCCGTTTTATTAGCTATTGATCTGGTACCCACGATGACCCAATTTGTGCACCCCGATGAGGTTCGTTCGCGCTTCTCCCGCGCCATGTCCGATATGTACCGCGACGAAGTGCCGCAATACGGCAACCTGATGGCGCTGGTGGCCCAGGTCAATGGCGAAGTGCTGAAGGCCCAGCCCGCGCTGGCGCAGGCGATGGAGCAGGCCGACGAGCTGGACCGCCTGGATGTGGAGCGCCATGGTGCGATCCGCGTGGGCACCAAGGAGGAGCTGTCCACCCTGCGCCGCCTGTTTGCCGTGATGGGCATGGAAGCCGTGGGCTACTACGACCTGTCGGTGGCCGGCGTGCCGGTGCACTCCACCGCGTTCCGCCCTGTGCTGGGCAGCTCGCTCAACCGCAACCCGTTCCGCGTGTTCACGTCGCTGCTGCGCCTGGATCTGCTGGCCGATGCAGCGTTGCGGCAGGAGGCTGCCGCCATCCTCGCCCGCCGCCAGATCTTTACCGAACGCGCGCTGGCGCTGATCGCCCAGTGCGAAGCCGCCGGTGGCCTGACCGATGCAGAGGCTGATGAGTTTGTGCGCGAAGCGCTGGAGACCTTCCGCTGGCATAGCGAGGCGACCGTGGACGCTGCCACCTATGACAAGCTGCACAAGGCACACCGCCTGGTGGCCGATGTGGTCTGCTTCAAGGGCCCGCATATCAACCACCTGACGCCGCGCACCCTCGATATCGATGCTGCCCAGCAGCGCATGCCCGCCCATGGCATGGATGCCAAGGATGTGGTCGAAGGCCCACCCCGCCGCGCCTGCCCGATCCTGCTGCGCCAGACCAGCTTCAAGGCGCTGCAGGAGCGCGTGAACTTCCCCGGCAGCGATGACCAGGGCACGCACACCGCCCGTTTTGGCGAGATCGAGCAGCGCGGCGTGGCGCTGACCCGCAAGGGCCGTGCGTTGTACGACAGCCTGCTGGCCAATGTGCGCAGCATGGGCAATGCCGGCAGCGCCAGCGCTAACTACCAGGACCGCCTGGAGTCGTCGTTCGCGGCCTTCCCCGACAGCCATGACGCCATGCGCCAGCAGGGCCTGGCCTTCTACCGCTATGTGCTGCAGCAGCCCGTAGGCGATGCATCGGCTGATATCGAGACCTTGATTGCCGATGGTGTGGTGCGCGCCGAGCCGATCGTGTACGAGGACTTTCTGCCGGTGAGCGCGGCCGGTATCTTCCAGTCCAACCTGGGTGGTGAAGAGCAAAAGCACTATGAAGCCAACCAGGCGCAGCAGGCGTTCGAGGCCGACCTGGGCGCCCAGGTGCATGACGAGATCGCGCTGTACCAGGCGATGCAGGATGCGTCGTTGCAAGCAGTGCGTGAGGCCCTGGCGCAAGCCGCTGTGGCAGAAAGCGTGGCCTGAGCAATGGCCGCCTCTGATCTGGACAACCGCGAGTTGCTGGGCGCGCTGCACGCCATTGTGGGCGAAGCCGGGGTGCTGCAAGGCGCCGACATGGCCGCCTACGAAGAAGGCGCGCGCTACGGCCAGGGCCGTGCGCGCCTGGTGGTGCGCCCCGCCGATGTGGCACAGGTGCAGGCGGTGGTACGGCTCTGCGCCGAACGCGGCCTTGCGCTGCTGCCCCAAGGCGCCAATACCGGCATGGTGGGCGCCAGCACGCCGGACATGAGCGGCACCCAGCTGGTGCTGAGCCTGTCGCGCCTGCGCAGCCGCTGCGAGGTGGATGTGGCCAACCGCAGCGTGGTGGTGGACGCTGGCGTGACCCTGCAGGAGCTCAACGACCAGCTCGAACCCCATGGCCTGTGGTTCCCGATCGATCTGGGTGCCAACCCCTCGATCGGCGGCATGGTGGCCACCAACACCGGTGGCACGCGCCTGATCCGCTACGGCGATGTGCGCTCCAACCTGATGGCGCTGCAAGTGGTGCTGATGGACCCGCCCGGTGAGGTGGTGGAGCTGGGCCGCGCGCTGCGCAAGAACAATACCGGGGTGGACTGGAAGCAGTTGTTTGTCGGCGGCTCCGGCGCAGGCGCCATCGTGACGCAGGCCACCATCCAGGTGCATGCCCGCCCGGCGCAACGCGCCACGGCGCTGGTGGTGCCGGCCTCGGACGAGGCGGTGATGGAGCTGCTGCAGTCCTTTGAGCGCGACCTGGGTGACTGGCTGGCCGCGTTCGAAGGCATCTCGGGCAATGCGATGCAGGCGGCCATTGACCATGTGCCCAACCTGCGCAACCCCTTTGCACCGGATGATGCGCCTGAGTTCGCCATTCTGGTCGAGCTGGAAGCGAATGCCTCGCCCAAGTACAGCCAGCTGGATCTGCAAGAAGCACTCAACAGCTTCCTGGAAGACCAGTTTGAGTCGACCATCGTCAACGCGGCCTTGGGCAATGCCACCGAGCTGTGGCACCTGCGCCATAGCATCAGCGAAGGCGCGCGTGCGCTGGGCAAGCCCATCGCGTTTGATGTGTCGGTGCCGCGCTCGCGCATCATGGAGTTCTGCCGCAAAGGGCGCGATCTGGTGGCACGCGACTACCCCTTCCTCACGGTGGTGGACTTTGGCCATATCGCCGACGGCGGTGTGCACTTCAACGTCATCTGGCGCAAGGATGCGCCCGAGCAGTACGACCCGGCCGTGGTGCAGCGCCTGCGCGATGCCATCTACGGCATGGTGGTGCAGGACTTTGGCGGCAGCTACAGCGCCGAGCATGGCGTGGGCCCCCACAACCTCACCTACTACCAGCGCTTTACGCCGCCGCTGCTGCAGCAATGGGCCGATGGCTGGCGCGACCGGCTCGATCCCCGGCACCTGTGCGGCACCGTGGATCTGGGCACCGCTAAAAACTGAGACCCTGGCTGTGCCCGCGTTGGCAGGCATGGCCCATAACCACCACCAGAGACAAACCAGCGAGACAAGGCCATGTCCTTTTTTCAATTCACTCCCGCCTTTGCCAACCCCCAGGGCTCGCCCATACGCGAGCTGTTCCCCTACCTGAGCCGGCCGGGCATGATCTCGCTGGCGGGCGGCTACCCCTCGCCCAGCCTGTTCGACCAGGAAGGCCTGGCCGCTGCCGCCGCGCAGGCGATGACCACGGGCGCCACGGCGCTGCAGTACGGCGCCACCGAAGGCTCGCCCGCATTGCGCGAGCAGCTGGCCGCGCAGTGCCAGGCCCGGGGTATCCGCTGCAGCGCTGGCGACGTGCTGGTGACGACCGGCTCACAGCAGGGCTTTGACCTGCTGCTGCGCGTGCTGATCCAGCCCGGTGATGCCGTCTGTGTAGAGACCCCTGCTTACCCCGCAACCATTGCGGCGCTGCGCCAGGCGGGCGCCAAGATCCTGAGCACGCCAGTGGATGGCGATGGCCTGGATGTGGAGGCGCTGGCCACCATGCTGGCGGCGCTGCCGGCGGCCGAGCGTCCCAAGCTGCTCTACACCGTGCCCAACTTCTCCAACCCCTGCGGCACCTTGCTGGTGCAGCAGCGCCGCGAGCGCCTGGTGCAGCTGGCGCTGCAGTATGGCTTTGTCGTCGTCGAAGACGATCCCTATGGCGAGCTGGCCTTCACCGATGCCCGGCCCGCACCGGTCTATGCCGCAGCCCAGCAGCGCGTGGGCGAGGGCGAGAACCCCGTGGTCTACCTGTCGAGCCTGTCCAAGACCGTGGCCCCCGGCCTGCGCGTGGGCTGGATGGTGGCCGACCCGGCCGTGCTGCGCCGCTGCACCGTGGCCAAGCAGACCAATGACCTGTGCACCTCCCCACTGGCGCAAGCCGTGGCCGCCAGCTACCTGCAGTCGGGCCGCTATGGCCAGGCGGTGGCCAAGGCCTGTGCCGAGTACCAGCGCCGCATGCTCGCCCTCACCCAGGGCCTGAAGGCGCGTCTGGGTGGGCTGGTGCAGTTTGTGCAGCCCGCTGGCGGCATGTTTGTCTGGATGACCTTTGATGCCCGCATTGATCCGCAAAAGCTGTTTGATGCCGCAGTGGCGGCCCATGTGATCTTTGTGCCCGGCAAGGCCTTCTATGCCGACAATGCGAACCTGCATTCGATGCGGCTGTCGTTTGCGGCGCCCGATGTGGCCCAGATTGAGCAGGCGGTCGATAGGCTGACAGAAGCATTTCATAAAGCCAGTTAAGCGCTATCCAAGCCATAGCAACCTAGCCCGTCGGGGTGTAAGCCGGCGGGCTTTTTTCTTGTTTGGCTGGGTGGGGTACTGCCGCCATTTACGCGGTATTGCCGCTTCTGCCAGTTGTTGCTTGGGTAGGTTGTTGTTATTTGAGAAGATTTTCGCAAACCAGCCGAACACAATGGGTCTGTCCTGAACGCGATGCCGTGCAGGATCTCAGGTTCAACCGGAGAAGCCCGAGGGGCGCGGTCTGCTGGCGCGGCGCTCCCCCTGGGCTGCACTCCGATCTTCTGGAGAAACCCATGGCTGCTGCACCCTTCTCACGTCGCTGGCTGATCGCCGCTGCCGGCTTGCTGGCCTGTTCGGCCCATTCCGCCTACCCGGACAAACCCATCAAGATCATTGTGCCCAGCGTGGCTGGCAGCAGCCCTGATGTGCTGGTGCGCCTGGTCGGCCATGCGCTGGCGCTGCAGCTGGGCAAGCCGGTCGTCATCGAGAACCGGGGTGGGGCGGGCGGCAACATCGGCATGCAAGCCTTGATGGCCGCGGCGCCCGATGGTTATACCCTGGGCTATGGCAACAACGCCACGTTGACGACCAACGAGTTTCTGTTCAGCAAACTGCCCTATGACCCGCGCAGTTTGTTGCCGGTGGGCGGTATTGCGACGACCAGCAGCTTCTTGCTGGTCAACCCCGAGGTACCCGTCCATTCGGTGGAAGAATTGGTCACCTATATCCGCAGCTCGGATGCGCCGGTGCACTATGGATCGGGCGGCATTGGAACCACCAGCCACCTGGGCGCGGAGTTGTTCAAGACCAGGATGGGGCTGTCGTCGGCGGTACATGTTCCCTACAAGGGTTCCCCGCAGGCGCTGAACGATCTGGTCAGTGGCAGCTTGCAGTTCTATTTTGAAAACATCGTCACTGCCGCGCCGCAACTGAAAGCGGGCAAGGTGCGCGCCTTGGCCGTGACCAGCGCCCAGCGTTCGCCCCAATACCCGGAGATACCGACCATGCAGGAGGCGGGCGTGCAGGGCTTTGTGATGAACGCCTGGGGTGGTCTGCTGGTGCCGCCCGGTACAGCGCGCGATGTGCTGATGCGCTTGAACACGGCCTTGAACCAGGGGCTGCGCTCGCCTGGCATCCAGGCGCAACTGGAGAAAATGGCCTATATCCCGCTGGCGGGCACGCCTGAGGATTTCCAAGCGCTTGCCGATTCGGAGCGTGTGCATTGGGGGGCCGTCGTGAAAGCCAGTGGGGCCCGGGTCGAATGAGCGCGCGGGCGCATCGCAGCGCATGGACGCAGCGCGTTTATCCATCCTTTTGGGGAGGCCGGCCCGATGAAGACAGAGACCTTTGATGTGCTGATTCAAGGCGGTGAGGTGATCGATGGCACCAGGCGCCCCCGCTACCGCGCCGATGTCGGCATTCGTGCTACCCGGATCGTCGCCTTGGGCGACCTGGCTGGCGCGGTGGCAGACCGCGTGGTCGATGCCAGCGGCAAGATCGTCGCGCCCGGATTTATCGATGCGCACTCGCATGATGACCAGGCGCTGCTGCTGCAGCCGCAGATGCCGTTCAAGCTCTCGCAGGGCGTGACCGCGGTGGTCACCGGTAACTGCGGCATCAGTGCGGCGCCGCTCCATCCCGGCACGCCGGTGCCCGCACCGCTGAATCTGCTCAGCGATGCCGCCACGCGCTTTGCCAGCTTCGGGGCCTATCTGCAAGCGCTGCGCGCCGCACCGCCGGCGGTGCATGTGATTCCGCTGGTGGGACATACCACCTTGCGGGTCGTGGCGATGGCCGATCTGAGCCGGGCCGCCGGCGCGGAAGAAATGGCCCACATGCAGGCCTTGCTGCGGGAGGCCCTGGAGGCCGGAGCCGTCGGGCTGTCTTCCGGCACTTACTACCCCCCGGCAGCAGCGGCCAGCACCCAGGAGCTGTGCCGGGTGGCCCAGCCGCTGGCCGAATACGGTGCGCTGTATGTGAGCCATCTGCGCAACGAGGGCGCGCACAGCCAGCAAGCCATCGACGAGACCTTGCAGATAGGTCTGTTTGCGCGGACTGCAGTGCTCATCTCCCACCACAAGCTGCAAGGTCCGGCGAACTGGGGGAGGTCAGTACAAACCTTGCCGCAGATCGCAGCAGCGATGCAGCACCAATGTGTGTCACTCGACTGCTATCCCTACCATGCCAGCTCCACCATCCTGCACCTGGAAGAGGAGCGCCTGGCGGGCAAAATCGTCATTGCCGACAGCAAGTCCCATCCGGAGCTGCAGGGCCAGGAGCTGGGCGAGATTGCCCGGCGCTGGCAGGTCTCGCGCGCCGAGGCCTCAGCGCGTCTGCAGCCGGCCAGCGCCATCTATTTCAATATGGAGGAAAGCGATGTGCGGCGCATCCTGGCCTTTGGCCCGACGATGATTGGTTCGGATGGCGTCCCCTCCAACGAACGCCCGCATCCGCGCCTTTGGGGCACCTTTCCTCGCGTGCTGGGCCACTACAGCCGTGAGCTTGGTCTGTTCCCGCTGGAGACCGCTGTCTGGAAAATGACCGGTCTCACCGCCCAGGTCTTTGGCATCGACAGGCGTGGCGTTGTGGCCGAAGGCCACTATGCCGATCTGTGCATATTTGACCCGCAGACCGTGCGCGATACTGCCACCTTTGACGACCCCCAGCAGCCCGCTACGGGCATCGACTGCGTCATTGTCAGTGGGGCCATCGCTTACGAACAGGGGGTGTACCTGGGTAGCAGAACCGGCACGGTGCTGCGGCGTACGGTACCTGCGAAGCTGAGCCCAGGTTTGCAGTGATGCGCTGATGAGACTACCCGGTTGAAGTGCTTGGGCGATGATCAATCCCAAGCACCCGTGTTTCGAAGTTCAGAACCTCGCTCAGGGCGCTGCTTGGGGCAAAGCAATACGGTAGGTTGCCGATCCTTCAAGATTTTGCCGCTGCGGCTCTTTGCCTTCAAAGACGAGGCTATGCGTGGCAGCATCCCACTGCATGGCTTGCAAGGTATAGGGGTTGCGCAGCTCGGCAGGTGATGCCTGCAACCACGCCTGCATATCTTGAGCACGGACGCTTTCGGCCGTCGCAAGGTATTGCAGCATGACCAAGCGGCGGTATCCATCCATGTCATGAATGCGTTGAAAGTAGCTTTGGTAGTGGGCAGCGTTCATGGCAACCATGCATGTGCCAAGGGGGTTGCGCAGTCGAATTGGATAAGGGCAGTGATAGTGGTTAGCCAATACCTGGTTGTGTGACTTGAATGCAGCCTCTAGCGCATCAGCGGGCATATTTCCTATGGCTTTGATTTGGTCCAAGTGTTCCAGCGAGGCATTCACGGTGGCAATGGGGAGGTAGCCGATCTGAGAGAGGCTGTCAGACAGCTTTCCTCGCCAGTTCTTTTCTCCGCGCTTTTGCGACATAAACGGGAGCATTCCGACAATCATCTGTTGCTCTCCTTGCAGCGAAGAATCCAGGTTCGGGCTAGGCTGCAAGATGAGCTGCCGGATTTGCGCAGAGACGTGAGGTGATATGTGAATAGGTGTATGCCCAATTGCCTGGCTGATCCAGCGTAACTCAGCGCTTTGCATCTCCAGCAGCACCATGGCTTCTAAAAAGCTGTTGGCGGAGTTGCCGATGCGTGCTCGCAGTCTGCTAGCGATTTCCATCGTATCCAAAGCGCTCTGCGCCGAATGCTGCCATTGCACAGCTGCTTTTGCCAACATCAGCGCATGGGCGCTGCGCAGCTGAGCGTGGTAAGGAAGCGGACTGAAAATATCGTAGAGAGGATGGACGAACTGTGGTGCCCTTGCTGCTGCTTCATAGCGAACGAGCAATGGGCTATTGGCCTGCACCAATGTTAGGACCTCGTTCTTATTGGCCAGTGTCCAACTGAAGCAGTCTTCGTCACTCCGAAGGGGGCAGTGAAAAGCAAATCGAGAAACCTTTTCTCCGCCTGTGAAGGTCGTCCAATCCTTCATCGCGTCGTAGTTTCGTGGATCTTGCAGGGCCTTGAAGCTTGTCTCCAGCGTCTTAGCCAGGTATCGGCGCCCAAATGCCTCGGCACTGCTGACGAGATTGCCGCCGTCGGTGGGGGCACTTAAGCCCACCATGATCAGATAGCCATTGCCTTCCTGCATGGCATCAGTGGGCGGGATCTGTTGCACTTGCAGAGCCGTTTGGCTGAGAGGATCATCGTGCCAATTTGCTACGACAAGCGCAGTCAAGGCAGTAGTCCCCAACGCGAGCAACAGCAGAGCCAAATAGCCCACGGCCTTGAACAATTGACGCATGAAGGTCATGGAAGCGTAATGGATGTTTGTGCTGTGAGTGGATTCATCAATCTAACATGGGTGATGCATCTGGCTCGGGGCTTGATCTTGAGGTGTAGGTAGGCGGCGACGAGCCGGGGCTATGTAGCCGCCACCCTGTCTCCCTTATCAGAAGTCGTAACGCATCCCCACATTCACGCTGCGTGGCGCTCCCCAGGTGTAGTACAGGCCAATGGCACTGAAGTTGTTCACGCCGGCTTTGTAGTGCTTGTCCAATGCGTTGTTGATGTTCAGGCTGAAGGACAGCTGCTTGTCGACCTGGTAGCGGGCCATCAGGTCCAGCAGCGCGTAGCTGCCTTGCGCCAGGGTGGCGGCGCTGTTGCTCACCGAGGTCTTGTCCTGCCAGCGGGTCGAGGCGCCGACGGTCAGGCCGCGCAGGGCGCCTCCGTCAAAGCGGTAGGTGCTGCCTAGCTTGAACTGGTACTCGGGGTACTGGCTGGTGTTGCTCAGCGAGCTGTTCTGCCGCACCAGGCTGCCCTGGGCCTGCCAGCCCCTTGCCAACTCGCCCGACAGCTCCAGCTCCCAGCCGTGGCGGGTGGCAGAGGCGACGGAGCGGTAGGCGGTATCGCCGCCAGGGGTGAGGCCGCCCGTCTCCTCGGCGGTGTTCTTGGTCTTGATCCAGTAGTGGCTGATGCTGGCGTTCAGACGCTTGTCCAAGAACTCGCCCTTGATGCCGATTTCATAGGTGTTGCCTTCTTCGGGCTTGAGGGTGCGGCCCTGCTCATCCTGCGAGGTTTGCGGCTGGAAGATGCTGGCGTAGCTGGCGTAGGCGGACATGTTGGGGTGGAAGTCATAGACCAGACCGGCGTAGGGCGTGTAGACCGCGCTCTCGTTCATGTCGTAGTTCCACCAGTAGGGGGTGGTGTCGCGCTCTTCGAACTTGGTCACGCGCAAGCCGGCAATCAGCTGCAGCGGATCGCTGAGTTGAAAGCGGCCTGCCGCGTAGGCATAGCGCTGCTTCTGGCTGAAGCGGTTATCGCCATAGATCCAGCTGCTGGTGTCGGGCTCGGGCAGGTAGGCGCCGCCCTGGTCGTAGCTGGTGCCCAGGCCAGCGAGCGGTAGCAGGGCCTGCGCGTTCAGCGGCAGTTTGACGCTGCTCTGAAAGCGCGAGATACCGATGCCGGCGAGCAGCTCATGCTCGCGTCCCAGCAGGCTGAAAGGGCCCTTGATGTCCAGGTTCACGGTCCAGTTGTTGTTGCGCATGTCGGTCCAGCGGCCGTAGTTGACCCGGTCCTGGTCGTAGAGGTAGCCGGCAAACATGTCGTCCATGCGCACCTGCTGGTGCGAGAACTTGAGGCTGCTCGTCCAGCCATTGCCCAGGCGCTGCTCCAGGCTGCCGAAGAGGGTGGTCGCGTTCTGGTCATAGCCGCCCCAGGGCGCGCCGGTGTTGAACGAACGCGGTCGGTCGGGCGTTTGGACACCCGCACGGGTATAGCCCTGGATGGGTTGGGTGGTGCCGATGCCATTGGCCGCACGCTGGCGGTAGGTGAAGCCGACATTCAGCAAGGTGTCCGGGCTCAGATCGGCCTCCAGCGTGCCGAACAGCATCTTGCCTCTGCTGTCTTCATGGTCGCGAAAGCTGCCGGCATCGGTGGCCGATGCCACCAGGCGGCCGCGCAGGGTGCCCGCTTCATTGAGCGGGCCGCCAATATCGGCCTGTGCGCGGTAGCTGTCCCAGCTGCCGGCGCTGGCCTGTACGCTGGCCTGGAAGCTCCGGGTGGGGCGCTTGCGAACCATGTTGACGGTGGCGCCGTACTCACCCTTGCCTACCACCAGGCCTGACGAGCCCTTGAGCACATCGATGTGGTCGATCTCGGCCATGTCGTCTAGCGAGAACAAGGTGCTGGTCAGGTAGTACCAGCCGCTGCGCACCTGGCTCATGCCATCGGTCTGCAGATTGACCGAGGTGCCACGCGCCTGGAAATCGGTGGCATTGCCTTGGCGGTAGGTGCCGATGCCCGGGGTCTGTTCCATCACATCGGTCAAGGTGTCGAGCTTGAAGTCATCCATGCGCTGGCGCGTCATCACGCTGACGGATTGCGGGGTTTCGCGCAGGCTCAGGTTCAAGCCGGTGGCCGTGGCGCTGGGGCCGCGCTGCGTATAGCTGCCGGTGCCTTCGGTGGCGCCGTCGCGCTGGGCACCCGCTGTCACGGTGACGGTGGCCAGGGTCGCGCCTTCCTCGCCCACCGATGCGGCCTTGATGACCACGGCCTGGCCCTCCACCGTGGCCACCAGGCCGGTGCCGGCCAGCAGGCGGTCCAGCGCCTGGTTGGGCGTTAACGTGCCGACGATGGCGGGGGCCTGCTTGCCGGCGACCAGGGATTGCTGGGCTATCAGCTGTATGCGCGTTTGCCGCGCCCAGTCATTGAGCGCCTCGGCCAGCGGCTGGGCCTGGATGCGGAAGGCCAGCGGCGCCGCCGGCAGTGCGGCGCTTTGCGCATGGGCGGCCACCGAGCCCAGAGCCAGGGCAATGGCCAATGCCAGGGGAGCGGGACGCAAAAGGGGGTACGACATGGAGGTCCTCAAGTAGTCAATGCAAATGATTCCTACTGAGGTAGACGCACGGGATGCGAGAAATACGGTAGTGGCAGCGAAAATTTATTAAAAAATGTCTGGAGCGTGGCGAGCTCAACGCAGCGCGCCTATTTCCAGTCCGCCCGCCACGGGCTGCAGCCGCACCGGCAGTGCATGGGGCAGCAGCTTGCGCAGGGTCGGTGTGTCGCTGGGGTCAAAGGTGCCGCTCAGGCGCAGTGCGGCCACGGCCGGGTCGCTGATCGTGAGGCCGGTGCTGCCATAGCGCTCAAACTCCGCCAATGCCTGGGACAGCGGCGTGTTGACGAAGCTGATGCGGTGCTCGCGCCAGGGGGCGATGCCTTCGGCGGCGACGGGTTGCAGCGAGCCCAGGCGGCCCTGGCCGTCAGCGTTGATCTGCTGGCCAGCGCCCAGGGTCTGGGCGCCGGCGATCTGTGCGAGCGCGGGGCCGGGCGCGCCATCGCGGCGTACCACGCGGACCTGGCCCTCTTCCACCGCCACGCGCACGCCATCGCTGCCGGCCAGCCCCGGCGTGTAGCGCACCGAGAACCGCGTGCCCACCACGGTGATGCCGACCGGGCCGCTCAGCACATGGAAGGGGCGCTGCGCACTGGCCTGCACGCTGAACACCGCCTGGCCCTCGTGCAGCAGCACTTCGCGGCGGTCACGGTAATAGACGACCTCCAGCCGGGTGGCGGTGTCCAGGCGCAGCTGGCTGCCATCGGGCAGCTGCACTTCCAGCTGCTGGCCGCGCTGCGAGGCATAGGCCTGCCGGAACACAGGTTGTGCCTGCCAATGCTGCCAGGCCAGCAGGCCGGTGCCGCTGGTCACGACGACCGCAGCGGCCATGCCCAGCGAGGGCAGCAGCCAGCGGCGGCGCAGGCCTGTGATGGCTGCGGCAGGCGCTGCAGGTGCGGTGGCCGCGCGCGGCGGCGTCTGTTGGGCAGCGCTCAGCTGCGCCTTGTCATGCGCCAGGTTGCGGCGCAGCTGTGCGATGGCGCCGGCGGGCATGGCATCGATGGCGCTCCAGTGCTGCTCCCACTGTGCATAGGCGCTGCCGTGCGTGGCGTCGGCCTGCAGCCACTGCTGGAAGGCCTGCTCGTCCGCCGCGCCCCAGCCCGCGCGCTGGCGCCGGACAAACCAGTCCAGCACCTGCTGGCGCAGGCCGGCGGTGTCGTCTGGAGGCAGGGGCGGTGCGTTCATCTCGTGGTCAATGCTGGATTCTGGGGGACAGTCTGGACCGCTCATGGCAGCGCGCGTTTGCTGCGGGGCCGCCGATGCGTGGCAGGCGGTGCCACACCCTCGAGCCGGTCCTGGCAACGCCAGCAGGCCTGCATCGCGATCTGCAACTGCATCTCGACCGTGCGCGGGGAGATGCCCATCTGCTCTGCGATCTGGGCATAGCTCAGGCCGTCGAACTTGTAGAGCATAAAGGCTTCGCGGCAGCGCGGAGGCAATTGGTCGATGGTCGCAACCAGCGCCGCCAGGCCTTCGCGGGAGGCCAGGATGGTCTCGGGCTCCAGGCTGCGCGGGCCCGGCAGGTGCTCCAGTGCGGGTTCATCGCCTGCCGATGGGGGTGCCGTCTCCAGCTCCGCCCGAATGCTGCTGCGCCGGTGCTGGTCGATCACCAGATTGCGGGCGGTGCGGTAGAGCAGCGCGCGGGGGTCTTGCACGGCCTGCCCGGTCTGCTGGGCCGCCAGCACGCGGGCATAGCTCTCCTGGGCCAGATCGGCTGCCGTATCGCGGTCATGCACGGATCGGGACAGAAAGTTCAGCAGTTCGCGGTAGTAGCGCTCAAACACCAGGCAGCCAAAAAGAGAGAGGGGGTCTTCGCAACCGGTGGAGGCTGTCGTTGCATTGGGGAACGCAAGCCTGTTACACATGCAAATGGGAATTGTTATCATTATCGCTGATTGTGCGGCCACAGTGGGCAATGCCGTTGATGGGTCCATGCTGTGGCCCGCCGTCCTGGGCCAGGCATTGAATGCCATCGCGCCTGCAATCAGCGTCGGCGCGCGCGAGTCGCGTCCTGGCCGATGCCAGCCGGCACGTATCTCAGGTGCGTGACCGCTGGCGCGAAATCTCGTCACCCCCTCCACCGCATGCGGCCTGCGACGCCAGCGAGGGCGGTTTCCTCCATCCCTTTGGATGGCCCGGAAACCGCATCTCCGACGCGTGCCGGGTCGCCGTCTCGCACAGGGTTATGCCTATCCACTGATTGTCATAGCCTAGTGTTTTTACCAGTGCGTAAAATTTTATTCGGGCATTTAATAGTTCATAAGCGCTGCGAACACAGTGGCGCAGGACAGATAAAACACCCACGATGAGGGCCTGATGAACCCTCCCTGGTTGGTGCAGCTTTGGCGGTGAATGGGTTGCGCAGCAATGCCATTTGCCGGACCCGTTGTAGATGCAGTGGCGCGGTCGCAGGCGGCATGGTGATGGAGCCGCCCGCACTCGCGCTGGTAACCCAGTCGAGGAGGATGAGCCATGAATGGACCCACGGGATGCGGTGTGCGCGCAGCACGGCTTGGCGCGGACCAATACGCTGAAAATTTCTCGGATGCGCATCCGCCGCTGACATGGGCGCAGGCATCGATCGAAGCCGAGCGCTGTTACTACTGCTACGACGCGCCCTGCGCGACGGCCTGCCCGACCAGCATCGATGTCCCCAGCTTCATTGCCCGCATTGCGCAGGACAACATCCGGGGCGCGGCCAGGACCATTCTCGAATCGAATCCGCTGGGCGGCATGTGTGCCAGGGTGTGCCCGACCGAGGTGCTCTGCGAGCAGGCCTGCGTGCGCAACACCAACGAGGACAAGCCGGTGGAAATCGGCGCGCTGCAGCGCTATGCCACCGACCGCTTCATGGCCGCAGGCGGCGCGCCGCTGTTCAAGCGCGCCGAGCCGACGGGCAAGAAAGTGGCAGTTGTCGGTGCAGGCCCGGCCGGGCTGGCCTGTGCCCACCTCCTGGCCTTGCAGGGCCATGATGTCAGCCTGCTCGATGCCAAACCCAAACTGGGCGGTCTGAACGAGTACGGCCTGGCCAGCTACAAGACCACCGACGATTTTGCGCAGAAGGAAATCGACTGGCTGCTGTCGGTGGGTGGCATTGCCCCGCGCAACAACCAGCGGCTGGGCCGCGACTTCACATTGGACAGCCTGCTGGCCAGCCATGATGCGGTGTTTCTGGGGCTGGGCCTGGCCGGAGTCAATGACCTGGGCATCGCCGAGCCCAGCGCCCAGGGCCTGCGCAATGCGGTCGATTTCATCGCCGATATCCGCCAGGCTTCCAACAAATCCACGGTACCGGTCGGCCGGCGCGTGGTCGTGATCGGCGGCGGCATGACGGCCGTCGATGCCGCCGTGCAGGCGCGCTTGCTGGGCGCCGAAGAGGTCAGTATCGTGTACCGGCGTGGGCAGGATGCGATGTCGGCTTCCACGGTGGAGCAGCAGTGGGCGCAGACCCATGGTGTGACGATCCGGCTGTGGGCGGCGCCGCAGGAGGTGCTGGTGGAGAACGGGTCGGTCACCGGCATCCGCCTGGCCAGCACCCAGCAGGTGGATGGCAAGCTGCAAACCACCGGCGAGACCACGGTGCTGGCGGCCGACATGGTGCTCAAGGCCATCGGTCAGAGCTACATCGCCGAGCCAGCCGGTGCGCGCATCGCCCTCAAGGCGGGGCGGATCGCCACGGACGAAGACGGCCAGACCAGCCTGGAGCGGGTGTGGGCGGGCGGTGACTGCCGCTGGGGCGGGCGTGACCTGACGGTGGAAGCCGTGGAGCACGGCAAACGCGCAGCAGCCGCGATGCACCGCATGTTGATGCGCGAAGTGGGCGTCAGCGCCTGACGGCGCAGCCCCAGCCTTCCATCCACCGAACCAAGGAATCGCCATGGCCGATATTCGCAGCAATTTTCTGGGCATCCGCAGTCCCAACCCCTTCTGGCTGGCCTCTGCGCCGCCGACCGACAAGGAAATCAATGTCACCCGCGCCTTCGAAGCAGGCTGGGGCGGTGTGGTCTGGAAGACCCTGGGCGAGGACCCGCATGTGGTCAATGTCAACGGGCCGCGCTACTCCACCTTGATGTCGCAGGACCGGCGCGTCATGGGCCTGAACAACATCGAGCTGATCACCGACCGGCCCCTGCAGATCAACCTGGACGAGATGACCCGCGTAAAGCGGGCCTGGCCGGACCGCGCGCTGATTGCCTCGCTGATGGTGCCCTGTGTGGAGGAGAGCTGGAAGCGCATCCTGCCGATGGTGGAAGACACCGGCGCCGATGGCATTGAGCTGAACTTTGGCTGCCCGCACGGCATGAGCGAGCGCGGCATGGGCGCGGCCGTGGGCCAGGTGCCCGAGTACATCCAGATGGTCACCGAATGGTGCAAGCACTACAGCCGCCTGCCGGTGATCGTCAAGCTCACGCCCAACATCACCGATGTGCGCTTTCCGGCGCGTGCCGCCAAGGCCGGTGGCGCCGATGCGGTGTCGCTGATCAACACGATCAACTCGGTGATGGGCGTGAACCTGGACACCCTGGTGATGCACCCCAGCACCGATGGACAAGGCTCGCATGGCGGTTACTGCGGGCCGGCGGTCAAGCCGATCGCCCAGAACATGGTGGCCGAGATCGCGCGCGATCCGCAGACTGCGGGCCTGCCGATTTCGGGCATCGGCGGCATCACCACCTGGAGGGATGCCGCCGAATACATGGCGCTGGGCTGTGGCACGGTGCAGGTCTGCACCGCCGCGATGGTGTATGGCTTCAAGATCGTGCAGGACATGTGCGACGGCCTGTCGAACTACATGGATGCCCATGGTTTCAAGACCATCGAAGACTTCCAGGGCCGTGCCGTGCCCACCGTCAAGGACTGGAAGGACCTGAACCTCAACCATATCGACAAGGCGGTGATCAACCAGGACAGTTGCATCCAGTGCGGGCGCTGCCATGTGGTCTGTGAAGACACCTCGCACCAGGCCATCTTCTACCAGAAGGGCGATGCCGGCGAGCGCCGCTTTGAGGTCAACGAGGCCGAATGCGTGGGCTGCAACCTCTGCGTATCGATCTGCCCGGTGCCCGACACGATTGTGATGCGCAGCCTGCAGCCCGGCGAGGTGGATGCGCGCACCGGCAAGGTCGTCACCGGCGAGTACGCCAACTGGACCACCCACCCCAACAATCCGGCACGGGTGGCCGCGCAGATGGCACCTTGAACGGCAGGCGCACCGCCAGCAATGGTGGCGCGCTTTTTGCATGGTGGTGTGGAGCGGCAGGATGGAACGCAAGGCTTTGGATTTGGATGCTTAGAACGTATTGATAACACCTCTCAAGGAGTGAGCAATGTCCCATGACGCGCAAGCAGGGGGTGCCACTGGCAGTGATGCCGGCGGCCTTTGGAACCACGACCTCGCACCCACGCAAGCTTCGCAGCGAACGTGGACGTGGTACCACTTCACGGCGTTGTGGATCGGCATGGTGATGTGCATTCCTGCCTACACCTTGGCAGCGAGCCTCGTAGAGGGCGGCATGTCGGCGTTCCAGGCGGTGATGACCGTGTTTCTGGCCAATGTGATCGTGCTGGTGCCGATGCTGCTGATCGGGCATGCGGGCGCCAAGTACGGCATCCCCTATGCGGTGCTGGCCCGCGCCTCGTTCGGCACCCAGGGCGCCAAGCTGCCTGCGGTGCTGCGCGCGCTGGTGGCCTGCGGCTGGTATGGCATCCAGACCTGGTTCGGCGGCCTGATGATCTACACCTTGCTCGGGGTGATCCTGGGCCATCCGCTGGAGAGCGAGAAGATCTCGTGGCTGGGCATCAACATTGCGCAGCTCGTCTGCTTTCTGGTGTTCTGGGCCATCCAGTTCTATTTTGTGGTGCATGGCATCGAGTCCATCCGCAAGCTCGAGACCTATACCGCGCCTGCCAAGATCGTGATCTGCTTTGTGCTGCTGTGGTGGGTGTATGACAAGGCGGGCGGCTTTGGCCCGATCCTGAGCAAGCCGTCGGCCTTTGCGCCCGGCGAAGCCAAGGCGGGCCAGTTCTGGAGCACCTTCTGGCCGTCGCTCACGGCCATGATTGGCTTCTGGGCCACGTTGGCGCTGAACATTCCGGACTTCACCCGCTTTGCCCGTTCGCAGCGGGACCAGGTGGTGGGCCAGGCGATTGGCCTGCCGGTGCCCATGGGTTTGCTCGCGGCCTTGGCGGTGATCGTCACGTCGGCCACCGTGGTCATCTATGGCAAGGCCTTGTGGGATCCGGTGGACGTGGCCGCGCGCATGACGGGCGCTGCAGTGCTGATCGCCCTCATCGTGCTGCTGGTGGATACGGTGAGTGTCAACCTCGCCGCCAATCTGGTGGGGCCTGCCTATGACTTTTCGGCGCTGAACCCCAAGCGCATCAGCTACCGCACCGGCGGCTACATCACCGTGGCGATTGCGATTTTGATGATGCCCTGGAAGATTCTGGAATCCACCCAGGGCTACATCTTCACCTGGCTGATCGGCTACTCCGCGCTGCTGGGCCCGATCGCCGGGATCCTGATGGTCGACTATTTCCTGATCCGCCGCACCCAGCTGGATGTGGAAGAGCTCTACCGCGAGGGCGGTAAATACAGTTACTCCGGCGGCTGGAACTGGGTGGCCGTTGCCGCCTTTGCCTGCGGTGTGGCGCCCAATATTCCGGGCTTTCTCAACGCCGCGTTTCCTGCCAGCTTCCCCAATGTGGGGGCCCTGTTCAAAGACCTGTACGCCTATGCCTGGTTCATAGGCCTGTTCATCGCCGCCGTGGTGTACCGCATCGGCATGGCCAGCCATGTGGCGGCTTCACAGGCCCTGCTGCGGCGCGCCTGAGCAGCAGCTGCCGCCCTTTCTGTGACCTGAATACCAAGGAGAGACATGATGAGCACAGCCAGCCACCCCCTTCTGATCCGAGGTGGTACCGTCGTCAATGCGGATCGTGAAGAGCGCGCCGATGTGCTGCTGGTGAACGGCAGGATTGCGGCCGTCGGTGAAGGGGCTGCGGCCCAGGCGCCGGCCGGCACCGAAACACTGGATGCCAGCGGCCAGTATGTGATGCCTGGCGGCATCGATCCGCACACGCATATGCAGTTGCCCTTCATGGGCACGGTGACGGCCGATGACTTTTTCACCGGAACCGCTGCGGGACTGGCCGGCGGCACCACCAGCATCATCGACTTTGTGATTCCCGCGCCCCAGGAGCCGCTGATGGAGGCCTACCGCAGGTGGCGCGGCTGGGCCGAGAAGTCGGCGGCCGACTACTCCTTCCATGTGGCGGTGACCTGGTGGAGCGACCAGGTGCGCGAGGACATGGGCGTGCTGGTGCGCGACGAGGGCATCAACAGTTTCAAGCACTTCATGGCCTACAAGAACGCCATCATGTGTGACGACGAAACGCTGGTGAACAGCTTCCGGCGCGCGCTGGAGCTGGGCGCGATGCCCACGGTGCATGCCGAAAACGGCGAGCTGGTGTACCTGCTGCAGCAGGAGGTGGCGCGCATGGGCATCACCGGCCCGGAAGGCCATCCGCTGTCGCGCCCGCCCATGGTGGAGGCCGAGGCCGCCAACCGGGCCATTGCGATTGCCGATGTGCTGGGCGTGCCCATCTATGTGGTGCATGTGAGCTGCATTGAGGCGGCAGATGCGATTGCCCGCGCCCGCGCGCGCGGCCAGCGCGTCTACGGCGAGGTGCTGGCTGGCCATTTGACGATCGACGACAGCGTCTACCGCCATCCCGACTACGCCACTGCCGCCGCCTATGTGATGAGCCCGCCGTTCCGCCCCAAGGAACACCAGGAAGCGCTGTGGCGTGGCCTGCAGGCCGGGCATCTGCACACCACGGCGACGGACCACTGCACCTTCTGCGCCGAGCAAAAGGCGGTGGGCCGGGACAATTTTGCCAAGACGCCCAATGGCACCGGCGGCGTCGAAGAGCGCATGGCCGTGGTCTGGGATGCGGGGGTGAACACCGGGCGTCTGACGCCCAGCGAGTTTGTGGCGGTCACCTCGGCCAATACGGCCAAGCTCTTCAACGTCTACCCGCGCAAGGGCTTTATCGGCGTGGGCGCCGATGCCGATGTGGTGCTCTGGGACCCCAAGGCCACGAAGACCTTGTCGGCCCAGACCCAGCATTCCAAGGGCGATTTCAACATCTTTGAAGGCCGGCAGGTGACGGGCTTGCCCAGCCACACCATCAGCCGAGGCCGGGTGGTGTACGCCAACGGCGACCTGCGGGCCGAGAAGGGCGCGGGCCAGTATTTCAAGCGCCCGGCTTTTGGCCCCAACTTCCAGGCGGTGCAAAAGCGTGCGCAAGAGACGGCGCCGACGGCCGTGGCGCGTGCGCAATGAAACAAGGAGATCGAGCATGGACACGAAAGTGAAGACCGATACCAGCCAGCTGCGCATCAATGGCAACCGGCTCTGGGCATCGCTGATGGAGCTGGCCCAGATTGGTGCGACGGCCAAAGGAGGCGTGTGCCGCCTTGCCTTGACCGACCTGGACCGCCAGGGGCGCGACCTGGTGACACGCTGGGCCAAGGAAGCGGGGATGACCGTCACCATCGACAAGATCGGCAATGGCTTCATGCGCCGCCCGGGCCGCAACAACAGCCTGCCGCCGATCATGACGGGCAGCCATATCGATACGCAGCCCACCGGCGGCAAGTTTGATGGCAATTATGGTGTGCTTGCCGGCATCGAGGTGGTGCGCACGCTCAACGACCATGGCATCGAGACCGAGGCGCCCATCGAGGTGGCCTTCTGGACCAACGAGGAGGGCTCGCGCTTTGTGCCGGTGATGATGGGTTCGGGCGTGTTTGCCAAGGCCTTCAGCCTGGAGCATGCCTATGCCGCCAAGGATACCGATGGCAAGAGCGTCAAGGACGAGCTGGAGCGCATCGGCTACATCGGCCCGCAGGAGCCGGGTGACCACCCGATTGGCTACTACTTTGAAACCCATATCGAGCAAGGCCCGGTGCTGGAGGACCATGACAAGACGATTGGCGTCGTGACCGGCGTGCTCGGCATCCGCTGGTATGACTGCACCGTCACCGGCATGGAGGCGCATGCCGGCCCCACGCCGATGGCGCTGCGCAAGGATGCGTTGCAGGTCGCCACCCAGGTGATGCAGGAAGTGGTGGCCTGCGCGCACCGCCACCCGCCGCACGGGCGCGGCACGGTCGGCATGGTGCATGTGCACCCCAACAGCCGCAACGTAATTCCGGGCGAGGTGAAATTCAGCATCGACCTGCGCAATGCCACCGATGCCGATTGCGAGGCGATGGACCAGGACATCCGCGCGGTGGCCCAGCGCATCAGCCAGGAGACCGGACTGCCGATCAGGATCGATCTGGTGTCCAGCTACACCGCGCAGCCCTTCAACCCCGATTGCATCGATGCCGTGCGGCGCGGCGCGCAGATGCTGGGTTATTCCCATATGGATGCCGTCTCGGGCGCGGGCCATGATGCCGTCTACATGGCGCGCCTGGCGCCCGCAGGCATGATCTTCATCCCCTGCAAGGATGGCATATCGCACAACGAGATCGAAGACGCCAAGCCCGAGCACATCACCGCAGGTTGCAATGTGCTGCTGCATGCGATGCTGGAGCGCGCCTGCCGCTGAGTCGGTGCAGAGGCGATAGCTGCAGTCGCCCCTTCACGCGGCGCTGCAGCTGTCCAAGGGCATCCTGGCCCTAGACGATAAAAAACCCGGCCACCTTGACGGTGCCGGGTTTTGGGTGTCTGGCACCCAGCCCGCAAGAGGTCTTGCAGGCTTGGCGGTGCGCTATGACAGCCGGGGCAATTACATGCCCATGCCGCCCATGCCACCCATGCCGCCCATGTCGGGCATCGCAGGAGCGGATTCAGCCTTGGGGGCTTCAGCGATCATGCACTCGGTGGTCAGCAGCAGCGAAGCCACGGACGCAGCGTTTTGCAGCGCGGTGCGGGTCACCTTGGTGGGGTCCAGGATACCCATTTCCAGCATGTCGCCGTAGGTGTCGTTGGCAGCGTTGAAGCCGAAGTTGCCATTGCCCTTGAGCACGGCATCGACCACCACCGATGGCTCGCCACCAGCGTTGGACACGATTTCGCGCAGAGGCGCTTCGATGGCCTTGAGCACCAGCTTGATACCGGCGTCCTGCTCGGCATTGCCGGTAGCCAGAGCGCCCACCGCTTGCTTGGCGCGCAGCAGCGCCACGCCACCGCCGGCCACGATGCCTTCTTCCACAGCAGCGCGGGTCGCGTGCAGCGCGTCTTCCACGCGGGCCTTCTTTTCCTTCATTTCGACTTCGGTGGCAGCGCCCACCTTGATCACGGCAACACCGCCGGCCAGCTTGGCCACGCGCTCTTGCAGCTTTTCACGGTCGTAGTCGGAGGTGGCTTCTTCGATCTGAGCGCGGATTTGCTTCACGCGGGCTTCGATTTCAGCAGCTTGGCCAGCACCGTCGATGATGGTGGTGTTTTCCTTGCCGATTTCGACGCGTTGGGCTTGGCCCAGGTCTTCCAGAGTCACCTTTTCCAGCGACAGGCCCACTTCTTCAGCGATCACCTTGCCGCCGGTCAGGATGGCGATGTCTTCCAGCATGGCCTTGCGGCGGTCGCCGAAGCCAGGAGCCTTCACAGCCACGACCTTCAGGATGCCACGGATGGTGTTGACCACCAGGGTTGCCAGTGCTTCGCCTTCGACGTCTTCTGCAATGATCAGCAGCGGACGGCCGGCCTTGGCCACGGCTTCCAGCGTAGGCAGCAGGTCACGGATGTTGCTGATCTTCTTGTCGAACAGCAGCACGAAGGGGTTGTCCAGGATCGCGGCTTGCTTTTCTGGGTTGTTGATGAAGTAGGGCGACAGGTAGCCACGGTCGAACTGCATGCCTTCAACGACGTCGAGTTCGTTGTCCAGCGACTTGCCTTCTTCGACGGTGATCACGCCTTCCTTGCCGACCTTGTCCATCGCGTCAGCAATGATCTTGCCCACGGATTCGTCGGAGTTGGCGGAGATCGAACCGACTTGGGCGATTTCCTTGGAGGTGGTGGTGGCCTTGGATTGCTTCTTCAGCTCTTCCACCAGCGCAGCGACAGCCTTGTCGATACCGCGCTTGAGGTCCATGGGGTTCAGGCCGGCGGCCACGTACTTGGAGCCTTCTCGCACGATGGCTTGGGCCAGCACGGTAGCGGTCGTGGTGCCGTCACCAGCGATGTCGTTGGTCTTGGAAGCCACTTCCTTCACGAGCTGGGCGCCCATGTTCTGCAGCTTGTCCTTGAGTTCCACTTCCTTGGCCACGGACACACCGTCCTTGGTCACGGTAGGGGCGCCGAACGAACGCTCGAGCACCACGTTGCGGCCCTTGGGGCCCAGGGTCACTTTGACGGCGTTAGCCAGAATGTTCACGCCTTCAACCATGCGTGCACGTGCTTCACCGCCGAATACTACGTCTTTTGCTGCCATTTTTGGCTCCTAAATACTTGAAAACTTGAAATGAGAATGAATGCTCGGGAAAAAGCGTAGCGAGCAGGTGTCAGGCTAGGCGCATGGAGCACAGCAACCGGAACGTACTTGGGTACGTGAGGATTGCGAGCACCGCGCAACGACGCATGACGCCTGCGCAGTAGCTTTATTTCTCTACGACAGCGAACAGGTCTTCTTCCTTCATGACCAGCAGTTCATTGCCGTCCACCTTGACCGATTGGCCGGAGTACTTGCCGAACAGCACGCGGTCGCCGACCTTCACGCCCAACGTGATGGACTCGCCCTTGTCGTTCTTCTTGCCTGGGCCAACCGCCAGCACTTCGCCTTGGTCTGGCTTTTCAGCAGCGTTGTCGGGGATGTAGATGCCCGAAGCGGTCTTGGTTTCGTTTTCCAGACGCTTAACGATCACGCGATCGTGCAGAGGACGCAGGTTCATAACAACTCCTTCAATTTCAATACCAGGTTGGATGAAAGATGGCCCGGCAGCCGCCGCGCCAAATACGCAAAAATTTTTGAGAAGCGGTGGTTTTAGCACTCTACCCCTTCGAGTGCTAATAATAAGGTCATTTGATGACAGTTCAAGACTGCGGGGGTGAAAAATTCGTGGCGGACGCGTTGCCTGTTCACGAACCCTCACTGCGGAAATGACGCAAGCGGCGATAGATGCTTGGCGTCTTGCTATCAAAATGGATGCAGTGCAGGCGGTGGGCCGATGCAGCGCAGCGCCCCCGGGCCGCGATATCTGCGCGGTGCCGAGCCTCTTGGTGGCACAGCCTGCAAGCTGCCAGCAGCGGCTCAGCCGGGCAGGTCAATCTTGAGCGTGGCCGACAGCATCTGCACCAGCAGGGTCTCGGCCTGGGCGAAATCACCAGCATCGAGCGCCGCTTTGTCCTGCAGCAATGCAAACTGGGTTTGCTGGTCGACATAGCCTTGGGTGATGGCCCAGATGCTGAACATCAGGTGCTGGAAGTTGACCGGCGCAATCAGGCCTAGGCCTGCCCAATGCGTGAACGCCGCCACATTGGCCGCCAGCAATGGTGCGATGCGTTCGCGCACTGCGGAGGCGGCAAATGGCGCACCGGCAATCATCTCCTTGGTGAACAACTGGCTGCCGAAAGGGCGGGTACGCGCGAACTCGAACTTCTCACGGATGTACTGGCGGATCTGCTGCGCCGGGTCTCCATCCTTGGACAGGCCCGTCATATGGCCCAGCCAGTCATCGATCACCGATACCAGCACGGCCTGGTACAGCGCCTCTTTGCTGGGGTAGTAGTACAGCAGGTTGTGGCGGCTGAAGCCGGCGTCCTGTGCGATCTGCTCCAGCGGTGCACCTTCAAAACCCAGCAACGCGAAATGCCGCTCTGCCGAGCCCAGGATCATGTCAATCTTGCGCAGGCGGGCTGCACTGGGTTTGCGCGCCATCGCTGCAGTGGCAACTTGCGCGTGGGCTTGCGGTGTCGGAAGGGCATCATTCATGAGCCCGTATTGTCTGGCATTTGGGAGGCCTTGCAGCCAGACATGAATAGCGCTGCACCGCAGACAAGAAAAAAGGCAACGCATCGCGTTGCCTTGCTGACCAAGCAGTGCCTTGCGGCACCCGGGCATATTGCCCGGCTTGGTTTTCTTATTGTGGGCGGCTGTTGGTCGGGAAAGGCCATGCAGCATTGGTGCTGAGCACGGTCTTGACGGGCTCTGCAGCAGCAGGCGCAGCAGCAGCTGGGGCCTTGGCAGGAGCGGCAGCCTTCTTGGCGGGAGCGGCCTTCTTGGCAGGTGCTGGAGCCTTGGCAGGAGCAGCAGCCTTCTTGGCGGGTGCGGGAGCCTTGGCAGGAGCAGCGGCCTTCTTCGCAGGAGCCGCAGCCTTCTTGGCGGGAGCAGCGGCCTTCTTCGCAGGAGCAGCAGCCTTCTTGGCGGGAGCAGCGGCCTTCTTCGCAGGAGCGGCAGCCTTCTTCGCAGGAGCAGCGGCCTTCTTGGCTGGAGCGGCAGCCTTCTTCGCAGGAGCAGCGGCCTTCTTCGCAGGAGCTGCGGCCTTCTTCGCAGGAGCAGCGGCCTTCTTCGCAGGAGCAGCAGCCTTCTTCGCAGGAGCAGCGGCCTTCTTCGCAGGAGCTGCAGCCTTCTTGGCAGGAGCAGCGGCCTTCTTCGCAGGAGCTGCAGCCTTCTTGGCTGGAGCTGCGGCCTTCTTTGCCGGAGCGGCAGCCTTCTTCGCAGGAGCTGCGGCCTTCTTGGCCGGAGCAGCAGCCTTCTTGGCTGGAGCGGCAGCCTTCTTCACGGCAGTCTTGGCGGCTGCGGTGGATTTGGTTGCGGGCTTGGCGGCGGTCTTCTTTGCGGCGGCTGGCTTAGCAGCTGCCTTTTTGGCAACGGCCTTGGCAGCAGGCTTTGCAGCTGCCTTGGTGGCGGCTGGCTTGGCAGCGGCCTTTGGCTTTGCAGCAGCCTTGGGGGCGGCTGCCTTGGTTGCGGCTGCCTTCTTGGCAGTTGCCTTGGTGTCAGCAGTTTTCTTGCTTGCTTTGGACGTTGCCATGCTCTTCTCCTTCGGGTCAATTTAGAAAGCAGACTTCATGCCTGATTGAATTCGACACGAAGTTTTGATAGCAAACTGAATTGTGCATCAGCTGCTAGCAACTGGCATAGTGCAAACCTCAATAAAGACGCCAAATTTCACAGTTTTCTCTCAGGAAAACCACATTCTGACGGGGTTTGCACATCAAGGTCGGCGTCAATCCCAGGAAAGCGCGCCGCCGGACTGGTATTCGATGACGCGGGTCTCAAAGAAATTTCTCTCTTTTTTCAGGTCGATCATCTCGCTCATCCACGGGAACGGATTGTCCTCGTTGGGGTACAACGCATCGAGGCCGATCTGCGTTGCGCGGCGGTTGGCGATGTAGCGCAGGTAGCCTTTGAACATCGCTGCGTTCATGCCCAGCACACCTCTGGGCATCGTGTCTTCTGCGTATTGATATTCAAGTTCGACTGCTTGAATAAACAAGGCCTTGATCTCGTCCTTGAATGCAGCAGTCCAGAGGTCGGGGTTCTCCAGCTTGAGCTGGTTGATCAGGTCGATGCCGAAGTTGCAGTGCATCGACTCGTCGCGCAGGATGTACTGGTACTGCTCGGCCGCGCCGGTCATCTTGTTCTGCCGGCCCAGCGCCAGGATCTGCGTGAAGCCCACATAGAAGAACAGGCCCTCCATCAGACAGGCAAACACGATCAGGCTTTTGAGCAAGGTCTGGTCCGTCTGCGAGGTGCCGGTCTGGAAGTTGGGGTCCATGATCGCGTCGATGAACGGGATCAGGAAAGCATCCTTGTTGCGGATCGAGGGGACCTCGTTGTAGGCGTTGAAGATCTCGGATTCATCCAGCCCGAGCGACTCCACGATGTACTGGTAGGCATGGGTGTGGATGGCTTCCTCGAATGCCTGGCGCAGCAGAAACTGGCGGCACTCCGGCGCGGTGATATGGCGGTAGGTGCCCAGCACGATGTTGTTGGCGGCCAGCGAATCGGCCGTGACGAAAAAGCCCAGGTTGCGCTTGACGATGCGGCGCTCGTCCTCGGTCAGGCCATTTGGGGATTTCCACAGCGCGATGTCGCGCGTCATGTTGACCTCTTGTGGCATCCAGTGGTTGGCACAGGTAGCCAGGTATTTCTCCCAGGCCCATTTGTATTTGAACGGCACCAGCTGGTTGACATCGGTCTTGGCGTTGATGATGCGCTTGTCGGCGGCGTTGACCCGCTTGAACATCGCTGCAGGTGGTGGTGCAGCGGGCAGCGCAGCAGTGGCTGCGAGCGGCGCCAACGCGTCGATGGAATCTTCTTCAAAGCTCAGCATGGGTGGTGCGCTCCTAGTGGGGGCCGGTGTGGTGGTTCAGGTTCGGACGATGTGCGGGAGTCACTGGCAGGCTTCGCAGCCGGGGTCATCCATGGCGCAAAAGCGGATGTCGGTGCCGGGCGCGGCGGGCTGGGCAGCGGCGGCGGCTGCCACCGCTTGGGCTGCGGGCGCGGCATGGCTGCTGGGCACGGCATTGAGTACGCGGCTTTGGATGGTGGACTTTTCAGCCTGCGTGGCGCTGGTGGTGCGCAGGTAGTACGTGGTCTTGAGGCCGCGCACCCAGGCGAGCTTGTAGGCATCGTCGAGTTTCTTGCCAGATGCCCCTGCCATATAGATATTGAGGCTCTGCGCCTGGTCTATCCATTTCTGCCGCCGCGAGGCCGCTTCCACCAGCCAGACGGGATCGACTTCAAAGGCCGTGGCATACAGAGCCTTGAGCGCATGGGGCACGCGGTCGATGGGGCGCAGCGAGCCCTCAAAATGCTTGAGGTCCATCACCATCACGTCGTCCCACAGGCCCAGCTTCTTGAGGTCGCGCACCAGGTACTGGTTTATCACGGTGAACTCACCCGAGAGGTTGGACTTGACCGACAGGTTGCCAAACGAGGGTTCGATGGAGGCATCGACACCGACGATGTTGGAGATCGTGGCGGTGGGTGCGATGGCCACGCAGTTGGAATTGCGCATGCCGTCCTGCGCGATCTTGCGGCGCAGTGCTTCCCAGTCCAGCTGCATGCTGCGGTCCACCTGGACATAGTCGGCATGGCCTCGGGCCTGGGCGAGCAGGTCCAGCGTGTCCAGCGGCAGAATGCCCTGGCTCCACAGCGAGCCAGGGTAGCTGCTGTAGACACCGCGCTCGCGCGCCAGCTCGGTCGATGCCCAATAGGCGTAGTAGCAAACCGCCTCCATCGAGGTGTCGGCAAACTGCACCGCCGCATCGCTGGCGTAGGGGATGTGCAATTGGTAGAGGCTGTCTTGGAAGGCCATGATGCCCAGACCCACCGGGCGGTGGCGCAGGTTGGAGTCGCGCGCCTTGTCCACCGCGTAGTAGTTGATGTCGATGACGTTGTCGAGCATGCGCATGGCCGTGGCGACGGTGCGCTTGAGCTTGTCATGGTCCAGTGCCAGGCCGCCTTGCCCGTCATCCTTCAGGTGGCGCGCCAGGTTGACCGAGCCCAGGTTGCAGACGGCGGTTTCCGTGTCGCTGGTGTTGAGCGTGATCTCGGTGCAGAGGTTGGAGGAGTGCACGACGCCCGCATGCTGCTGTGGCGAGCGCAGGTTGCAGGCATCCTTGAAGGTGATCCAGGGGTGGCCGGTCTCGAACAGCATGGACAGCATCTTGCGCCACAGATCGACCGCCGGCAGCGTCTTGCTCAGCGCCAGTTCGCCGGTCGCCGCCTGGGCCTCGTAAGCGGTGTAGGCCCGCTCGAAATCCTTGCCAAAGCGGTCGTGCAGGTCAGGAACGTCCGAGGGTGAGAACAGGGTCCAGGTCCCTTTTTCCATGACCCGTCGCATGAACAGGTCGGGAATCCAGTTGGCGGTGTTCATGTCATGGGTGCGGCGGCGGTCATCACCGGTGTTCTTGCGCAGCTCCAGAAACTCCTCGATGTCCAGGTGCCAGGTCTCCAGGTAGGCGCAGACGGCGCCTTTGCGCTTGCCGCCCTGGTTGACGGCGACGGCCGTGTCGTTGACCACCTTGAGAAAAGGCACCACGCCCTGCGACTCACCATTGGTGCCCTTGATGCGGGCACCCATCGCACGCACGGGGGTCCAGTCATTGCCCAGGCCCCCGGCAAACTTGGACAGCAGCGCGTTTTCGCGGATCGCATCGTAGATGCCGCCCAGGTCATCGGCCACCGTGGTCAGATAGCAGGACGACAGCTGCGAGCGCAAGGTGCCGCTGTTGAACAGGGTGGGGGTGGACGACATGAAGTCGAACGACGAGAGCAGGTCATAGAACGCAATGGCCCTTGCATTGCGGTCGTCCTCCTTCAGTGCCAGGCCCATGGCCACGCGCATGAAGAAAGCCTGGGGCAGCTCGATGCGCTGCTTGCGCACATGCAGGAAATAGCGGTCGTACAGGGTCTGCAGCCCCAGGTAGTCAAACTGCAGATCGCGCGCGGGCTGGAGGGCTGCGGCCAGGCGCGGCAGGTCGAAGTCCAGCATCTCGGGCGCGAGCAGTTCATGCGCGATACCTTGCGCGACAAAGCCGGGGAAGTAGCTGCGGTAGGCCGCGCCCATGTCGGCACTGCTGACATCCTGGCCGATCACTTCGCGCGTGATGGTGTGCAGCAGCAGGCGCGCGGTGACAAAGCTGTAGTCGGGGTCTTTTTCAATCAAGGTGCGCGCTGCCAGGATCGATGCCTTGAACACCTCGTCCATCGGAACGCCGTCGTAGAGATTGCGCAGGGTCTCGCTGAGGATCGGTGCTGGGTCGACGTCCTGGCCCAGCCCCTGGCATGCGGCCGCAATGCGGTCATGAAGTTTTTTGACGTCGAGCAGCACCGGCTGGCCCCGGTCCTGCACATGCAGGCTGGCATGGGCGGGTGTGTGCTGGGCCTGCAACTGCGCGCGCTCCTGGTTGCGGCGCTCGCGGTACAGCACGTAGGCCCGCGCGACCTCGTGGTTGCCGCCACGCATCAGACCCAGCTCCACCTGGTCCTGCACATCTTCGATGTGAAAAGTGCCGCCGCTGGGGCGCGAGCGCATCAGGGCGCGTACCACCGTGTGGGTCAGGTTCTCGACCACTTCGCGAACGCTGGCCGATGCCGAGCCCTGGCTGCCATGGACGGCCAGGAAGGCCTTCATGATGGCGGTGGTGATCTTTGCAGGCTCGAAGGGGACAACTGCGCCGTTGCGCCGCATGATCTGGTAGTCCGGCAGTACGGTGAATCCATCCAGGGTGCGCGAGCTGGTGGCCGGTGCGGCCTGTAGCTCGGAAAGCGAAGCAGCGCTCATGATGTCCTCTCAGTGGGTGCAAAAAACCGGAGAAACAGCGCTGTGGTATGCCGGTATCACCAAGCCTCTGGAAACCGCATCACACTACATGTAGTGTTTTCTTGAGCGCTGGACACTACCTGTAGTGTATGGGGCATTGCGCATTTTGTGTGCAGGGGCTGTCGCCATGCTGTGCAGCAAAACAGCGGCAACTGCGCATGGCGTCGTCATTTGGGCATGCAAACCACCGCTGTGCGTGTGTTGCGGGGCGATCCCCGTTGCGAGCCTGCGCAAAACGGGGCCAGCGCACAGAAAAAATAATTTTTCAAACAGGAGAAAATCCCACATTTCGCAGGCGTCTGGGCCTGCAAAAATGCCAACGCGCGGCGAAAAAGGGCCTCTGCACCGATGGCAGATCTACAGCCCGATGGATGGTGGAAACATCGCGGCAGGCCAGTCCAGTTCCTGCTGCAGGCGGGGCCAGGAAAAGCCGGGGCCGGGATCGTTCTTGCGGCCGGGCGCGATGTGTTCGTGGCCGGCGATATAGGCAATCGCATACTGCGCGCGGATCTGCTGGCACAGCTGCACCAGGCTCTGGTACTGCGCCGGCTCGAAGGTCTCGCCCTCCAGGCCTTCGAGTTCGATGCCGATGGAGTCGTCATTGCAGCGCGGCCGCCCGCGCCAGAACGACTGGCCGGCATGCCAGGCGCGTTCGTCGGCACTGACAAATTGCCACACGGCCCCTTCGCGGGTGATGAAGAAATGCGAGGAGACCTGCAGCCCGCGGATGGTCTGGAAGTACGGGTGCGCATCCCAGTCGAGCTGGTTGGTGAACAGGCGCTGCACATCGCCCGTGCCGTAGATGCCCGGTGGCAGGCTGATCGAGTGGACGACGATCAGATCGGTGCAGGCGCCGCCGGGGCGGGGCCCGAAGTTGGGCGAGGGGCACGGCGTGGCCGTGCGCAGCCAACCTTGGTGCCAGAGCGCGGCATGCGCCGCCGCCGGGGGGCGGGCGTCCGCGCCGGGCGGCATCTCGGGCAGGTCTTGGGGCATGGCGTCAGTCCTAGGGCTGTATCCCATCGCTGGGATCGTGGATCTGCAGCCGTTCCATGCGGTAGCGGATCTGGCGCAGGCTGATGCCCAGCCGGTTGGCGGCGGCTGTGCGGTTGAAGCCGAACTCCTGCAGCGCACGCACGAGGATATCGCGCTCGATGGCATCGAGCCAGGCCTGCAGATCGGCTGGCAGATCCTGCGGAAGGGGAAAGCGCTCGCCGTGGGCCGGTAGCGCCGAGGGGAGGGGCGGTGCTGCGGCCACCCGTGGCGCGGCGGGCGCCAGGTAGGCAGGGGTCTGCTCGGCAGCGATGCTCTGAACTGCAGCGTTCGCAGGCCCCCCGGAGCGCGCAGGCTCGATATGCAGAAACGGCCCGTCACTCAGCGCGACAGAGCGCAGCAGCAGGTTCTCCAGTTCGCGCACGTTGCCCGGCAGTGCGTGGCCGGCAAGCGCTTGCAAGGCCTCCGGGCCGAGCTGGGGCACCGGCTGGCCGCTTTCGTGGGCAATGCGCGCAAGCAGCACCTCGCACAGCACCGGCAGATCCTCGCGGCGCTCGCGCAGTGGCGGGATGAAGATATCGATGACGTTGAGGCGGTAGTACAGGTCCTGGCGGAACCGCCCTGCCTGCACATCGGCGGCCAGGTCGCGGTGGGTGGCGCTGACGATGCGCACATCGACGGCTTCCTCCTGCTGGGCACCCAGCGGCCGCACCTTGCGCTCCTGGATCGCCCGCAGGAGCTTGGCCTGCATCGCTAGCGGCAGCTCGCCGATTTCGTCGAGGAAGAGCGTGCCACCATGGGCGGCCTGGAAAAAGCCGTCGCGGTCCTGGTTGGCGCCCGTATAGGCCCCTTTGCGGGCTCCAAAGAATTCGGCTTCGAGCAGGTTTTCAGGGATGGCGCCGCAGTTGACCGCCACCATCGGGCCACTGGCGCGCTGGCTGCGGCGGTGCAGCGACTGGGCCACCAGCTCCTTGCCGGTGCCCGACTCGCCGCGCACCAGAATGGGTGCCATGCTGCCGGCCACCTTGGCAATGCGCTCGCGCACCTGCTGCATGACCAGCGAGGGGCCAATCAGTTCGCGCTGCGAAGCGTCTTGCGGCAATGGGGGCGTGCCCGGCTGCGCCGGCGCTTGAAAAGCGGCCTGCGACGGGGCTTGTGCAGGCGCATCCTGCAGGCCCTGGCTGGCCGATGCCACCACCTGGCGGAACTGCTTGAGATCGACCGGCTTGGTCAGGTAGTCAAATGCCCCCTCGCGCAATGCCGCGACCGCGTTGTCGGCCGAGCCGTAAGCGGTCATCACGATGGCGCGCTCGCTGCGGCTTTGGCGGCGCAGGTCCTGCAGCAGCTCCATGCCCAAGCCGTCGGGCAGGCGCATGTCGGTGATCAGAATCTCGAAGCGGCGCTGTTGCAGCTGGGCGCGCGCTTCCTGCACCGAGCCCGCCGTAAAGACCCGGTAGCCTTCACGCAGCAGGGTCAGCTCGTAAAGCGTTCGGAGGTCGGGCTCGTCGTCCACGACCAGAACAGTGGTGTTTTCAAAACTCATGCCTGGTGGATCAATTCAGTCTGCAGGGGGTGCGCAGGGCTGGCGGCGCGGCGAAACTGCACGATGAAGGCATTGCCCTGTGCCAGCTCGGGCAGCGCTGCGCTCTGCCTTTCATAGCGGATCATAGCGCCATGGCGGGTGCACAGTTCGCGGCAGATGTAGAGGCCCAGGCCGCTGGAGCGGCTCTCGGATGAGAAGAAGGGCTCGAACAGGTGTTTCTCGATCGTCGGCTCGATCGGCGCGCCATCGCTCCAGACCACCAAGGTGGTGGTGCCCGTCAGGCTGCTGTGGGTGCCCACGCGCAGCGAGCCCGCATGCGCGCTGCGATAGCGCTGGCCGTTGTTGAGCAGGTTGTAGAGCAGCTGGCGCAGGTGACCGGTATCAAAGGCCACCAGGCTGTCATCGGCGTCCAGCGCCAGCGCCAAGGTATGCGCAGCAGGGGCCAGCGACATCCAGTCGTGGCAGATCTGCAGCACGGTCTCGTTGAGGGCGACGGATTCTCCGTCGCCTGGCTGGATCTGGTTGTGCACGCGCGCGATGTCCAGAATGTCTTCGGCAATGCGGCCCAGGCGCTGGGCATTTTGCTCGACCATGTAGGTCAGGCGTTTCTGGCCCGGGTCGGTCAGCTCCTCGTCCAGCAGTGCATTGGCCTGGGTGATGGCGGTCAGCGGGTTGCGGATTTCATGGGCGACAGCGGCCGACATGCGGCCCATGGCCGCCATTTTTTCCGTCCGCAGACGCGCTTCAATTTCGCGCAGATCATGCAGAAACACCAGGCACAGGGGGTCGTTGTCATGGCTGCCGATGCTGCCGAAGGTCGGCAGCGGGTGCGTCAACCACGTGCGCACATGCAGGCCGATCGGCGCGGTCTGTGGCGCCGTGAGCGCCAGATCCTGTGACAGAGGTTTTTGCCCGGCAAAGGTCTGGGTGACCTGTTCCACCACTGCCCGCCAGGCTGGCAACTGGGCCAGCTCCAGCGGCAGATGGGGATGGCCGAGCAAGGCCATCGCGGCGGGGTTGGCAATACGCACCTGCAGGGCCTGGTCGGCCACCAGCACGCCATCGGGCAGATTCTGCAGGATCAGTGCATTGATCTGCTCTTGCTGGTTGGCCGCAGCGGCATTGCGCAAGCCGTGCAAGGTTTCGCGCTCCACCCGCGAGGCGAGCAGACGCACAAGAATGCCCACCAGAAAATAGGCAGCGCCTGCCAGCCCGGCCTGCACGGTGTTCTGTGTCGCATCGAGTTCAAACACCGAGGTGCGGAAGCTCAGGGATTCGACAATCAGGAAGATCGTGATGTAGGCGCAGCTGCCCAAGGTCACCAGCCAGCCGCCCAAGGTGCCGGCAAACAGCACGGCCAGGCCAAACATCGGCGTCAGCGTGTAGGTGCCGGTCTTCGTCACTTCGAGCAGCGAGATCAGCAGCAGGTCCATGCCCACCGTCGGCAGCCAGGCATAGACGCGGCGCTGCGGAGGTGGTTTGTGGCTGAGCGCGGCGTACAGCATCGCCGAGACGCCGTAGGTACCCAGCAGCGCCAGTTGCGACAGCAGCGGGCCCGATAGCACCGGCGTGATAGCCATCGCCCCAAGCGCCAGCAGCAGCGCGACAAATACGCGGGCCACCAGATAGCCGCGCCACAGGCGCTTGAATGGGGTTTCCATCAACTCCAGCGCTGCCATGGTGGAAGCGCCCAACGCTCAGCGCCGGCCAGGCGGCACGGCCTGGGCAAGATGGGCTTGTGAGCAGTAATGCGCGCCCTGGTAGCTGATCGCATCGGACTGGGGCAGATGCACGCCGCAGTGGGCGCAGTGCACCATGGGTTCGGGCTTGGCCAGCCCTTTCTTGGGCGGTGGGGGCATGTTCTTGACCCATTGGCTGCGCCACATGTGCCAGCCCACGGCCAGCACCAGCAATACCAGCAAATATTTCATGGTGGCTCAGTGTTTCAAGATGACTTCAAGGACAAAGCGCGAGCCCACATAGGCCAGCAGCAGCAAGGTGGCGCCCACATAGAGCATGTTGACAGCGCGCTGTCCGCGCCAGCCAAAGCGCTTGCGGCCCACCAGCAGCACGGCAAAGGTCAGCCAGGCCAGCAGCGAAAACACCGACTTGTGGTTCCATACCCAGGCCTTGCCGTACAGCGCTTCGCCAAACCACCAGCCCGCGAGCAGGGTCGCCGACAGCAGGATGAAACCCGCCGTGACAAAGCGGAATGTCAGCCGCTCCAATGCCAGCAGCGGCAGCCCGCCATCGTGGCTGCCATCCTGGCGCATCTGGCGCTCGGCCCGGGTCATCAGTGCGGCGTGGACCACGGCGGCAGCAAACAGGCCATAGGAGGCGATGCCCAGTGCCAGGTGCAGCGGCAGCCACGGCGAGGCATTGACATGCAAGGGGCTGCCGGGGAACACGCCGGCCAGCAGCACGGCGATGCAGCCCATCGCCGACAGCGGCCAGCGCGAGCGCAACTGGGGGTAGAGCTGCTGCTCGACCACGTAGACCGTGAGCACCAGCCAGGCAGTCACCGACAGGGCCGGCGCAAAGCCGAAGTGGGGCGTGTCGCCCATCAGGCTCCAGGCAATCGCTGCCAGATGCAGCGCCCAGGCCGCGCGCAAGCCCAGCCGTGCGCTGGACTCCTGCAGGCGTCGGGCCGCAAGTGCGGGAATGGCGTAGGCAATGGCTGCTGCAATGGCCAGCGCCCAGCCGATGGGGCTGGTGCTGGCTGCGGCAATGGCGGGAGAGAGCATGCCCGCTATCATAGCGGCGGCAGAAACCCTGTGCGGCCTGCGCCTGCGGCAGCGCCTGTCAATCCACCGGCTATTGCAAGCAGTGGCAGGCAGTGGCTGGCGATCACGAGTGGCCGCGGTCGGCGCCGCCCGCGCGCAGCACGCGCCACAGACAATCTCGGCGGCGTCGTTCTCCCCGCCGGCGTCGCGTGGGTGCCGCCACGGGCTGCTAGAGGCCGATACTGGTCGCGCAGACGCGGTTGCGGCCATGGGTTTTGGCGTCGTACAGCAGCTCATCGGCGCGCCGCAGGCAGTCTTCCATGCTGTCGGCAGGGCCGCAGTGCACGGTCAGCACGCCGCAGCTGACGGTCAGCGCTGGCGCGGTCGTCGACGCTGCATGGGCAATGGCCATGGCCTGCACCTCCTGGCGAAAGCGCTCCACCACCTCCAACGCATCGGCGTGGCCGGGCAGGATCAGCGCAAACTCTTCGCCGCCGAAGCGGGCGGCCAGATCATAGGGTCGGCGGGCATGGCGTGCCAAGGTGCCCGCCACCTGCTTGAGCGCCTCATCGCCCTGCACGTGGCCGTAGTGGTCGTTGTACAGCTTGAAGTGATCAATATCGATCAGTGCCAGGCCCAGCGGGTCGTTTCTGCGCAGGCACATGCGGTGGCAGCGCTGCAGCATGTCGTCAAAATGCCGGCGGTTGGCCAGATTGGTGAGTCCGTCGACCTGGGCCAGGCGCTGCAGCGCCTGGCGTTGCAGCGCCAGATCGATCTGGTTGCGCACCCGCACGCTGACGACGGCCGGGCGTATCGGCTTGGAGACGTAGTCGGCCGCGCCCAGGCGCAGTCCGTACTCCTCGGCAGCGGCATCGCTTTGGCCGGTGATGAAGATGATGGCGATACCGGCAGTCGCTTCCTGTTTGCGCAGCTGCGTCAACACCTCGTA
Organism: Comamonas sp. B21-038; assembly: GCF_022387135.1. Lineage (GTDB taxonomy): Bacteria > Pseudomonadota > Gammaproteobacteria > Burkholderiales > Burkholderiaceae_C > Comamonas > Comamonas sediminis. Next base: position 3,452,225 of record NZ_CP092462.1, on the reverse strand, counting down.
ACCATTCATGCCGGGCATGCTCACATCCAGCAGCACCAGCAGCAGGCGGTGTGACTCGCGCGCGGCAATCGTCAACGCGCTGGGGCCGTCCTTGGCCAGCAGTACGCGGTACTGCTGGCCCAGCAGCTCCGCGAGCATGGAGCGGTTGACGCGCTCGTCATCCACAATCAGGATGGTGGGTTGGTCGTTATCGGGCTCGGCTTGCATGGTGCGTGATCCAAAAACTCAATCTCAATAGCGCAGACGAAGGCGCTCAGGGCAAAATCTGTTCCAGACGCTCGATCGCGGCGAGCGCAGCATCGGCATCGAGGTCCTCGACATGCTGCAGGATTTGCTGCAGCAAAGGCGTCCAGCGGGCGGCAGGGCTGGCGCCGAGCATGCGCTCGAGTTCGCTGACTGCTGCGTAATCCCCATCGGCAACCAGGCGTTTGAGGTGCTGGAGATCCTGGCGCAAAGTGGTGGCCGGTGCAGGGTGGGGAGTTGGGGCCTCCTCCGCCGCCGGCGCAGGCGCGGCGGCTGGGCTGTGGCGTGTGGCCAGGCCCTGCAGCAAGGTCTGCAGCTGCGCCGCAAACTCCGTGGTCTCGGCGTGCAGCCTGGGATCGGGTGGGGCAGAGGAGGGTGGCTGTTGTGCCTGCTCCCGGGCCTGGTTTTCAATGGACTCGGCCGCTTGCACCAGTGCTGCTGCATCGAGGTAACCGAGCGCGCCCTTGAGCGAGTGGGCCAGCATCGACAGCGGCTGCCATGCCGACTGCTGCGCATGCAGCACCAGGGTGTGGGGGGCGTCCGCAAAATCGCGGTAAAAGCCCGCCAGCACCCGTTCTACCCGCTCGGCATTTCCTTGAAAGCGCTGCAGCATCTTGGCGTGGTTGAGCCCCGAGGGCGCGACGAAGCGGGCTTCATCGCGCAGGAACTCGGACTCTGGCGCATCCAGGTCGCCGCCCTGGCTGCCGGGGCCTGCGATCCATTCGGTCAGCGTTTCGTACAGCTTGCGCTCATCGATGGGCTTGGTCAGGTGCGCGTTCATGCCCGCCTCTTCGATGGCGCTGCGGTCTTCGACACGGGCCTGCGCGGTCAGCGCAATCACCGGAAGCTGCTGCAGATGGGGGAGCTGGCGCAGTGCGCGCGTAGCGTCCAGCCCGTCCATCTGGGGCATGTGAACGTCCATCAGCACGGCATCGTAGCGGTGGTGTTCCAGCATGCTGAGCGCCTCGGCACCGTTGGTGGCCAGGCTCACCTGCACGCCCACCAGGCTGAGAAAATCGGCCGCAACCTCGCGGTTCAGCGCATTGTCATCCACGACCAGCACGTTTTTACCGCGCAGGTCCGGATACAGCTGGGAAAGGTCGGCATGCAGGCTCTGAGGATGGGCCGCCGGCTCGGACAGTGCGCGCCGCGAGACGCCGCCGCCTTGCGACTGCAAGGCTTCCAGGATGGCATTGAACAGTACCGATTGCGTGACGGGCTTGATCAGCAGACCTTGCAGGCGCAAGGCCTCGGCCTTGCGCATCACCTCATCGCGGCCGTAGGCGGTCACCATCAGCACCGCAGGGGTGGCGGACAGGTGCTCTTCCTCGCGAATGCGGCGGGCGACCTCCAGTCCGTCCATGCCCGGCATGCGCCAGTCCATCAGTACCAGGCCATAGGGGGTGCCGACGCGAGAGGCGAGCTGCAGATCGGACAGCGCCTGCTCGCCCGAGTCCACCGTATCGGCCCGCATGCCGAAGCCGCGCACCATCTCGGCCAGGATGTCACGTGCGCTGGCATTGTCGTCAACGATCAGCACGCGGTCCACCGGCGTGCCATGGTAGCGGGCCGGCTTGGGGGCTTGCTGGGCCTGTGCGGTCTGCAGCTGCACCGAGAAGTAAAAGGTGCTGCCCAGACCCGGGCTGCTCTCGACCTTGAGCTCGCCGCCCATCTGGCCGACCAGGCGCTGGCAGATCGCCAGCCCCAGACCCGATCCGCCATAGCGCCGCGTGGTCTGGCTGTCGGCTTGTGAAAACGGGCGGAAAAGCTGGCTCATCTGCGCGGCGCTCATGCCGATACCGGTGTCCTTGACGGTCACCTCCAGGCCGATCTTGCCCGGTGCCAGCGGCCGGTTGCCGGCAGCTGCGGTGGTGCGGATGCTGATCACCACCTCGCCCAGGTGCGTGAATTTGATGGCGTTGCTCACCAGGTTGTTGAGCACCTGGCTCAGGCGCAGCGGGTCACCGCTCAGCTGCCGGGGCACATCGGGAGCGACCGAATACACCACCTCGATGCCTTTTTCCTCGGCGCGCAATGTGGTGACCGCCGACACGGTCTCCAGTACATCGTCGAGCGCAAACTCCACATTCTCCAAGGTGAGCATGCCCGCTTCGATCTTGGAAAAATCCAGGATGTCATTGATGACCGACAGCAGCGCATTGGCCGACAGCTCGACCTTTTCCAGGTAGTTGCGCTGCTTGGGCAGCAGCGGGGTCTGCTGGATCAGGCGCGTCATGCCGATGACCGTGTTCATCGGGGTGCGGATCTCATGGCTCATCGTGGCCAGGAACTCGGACTTGGCGCGTTCGGCGGCCTCGGCCATCTCCTTGGCTTTTTGCAGCGCCAGTTCGGCCTCACGCTCGCGCGTGATGTCGAGCATGATGCCGTCCCAGACCGTGCCGGACTCCTGGCGGCTGGGCGCCGAGCGGCAGCGCAACCAACGCAGGCCGCCATCGGGCCGGATGATGCGGAAGCTGCAATCAAACAGGCTCAGGCGCTCCAGCGCCTCGCGCTGCTGCTGCCGGTACATGGCCAGATCGGCCGGGTGGATGGTCCGGGTATAGGCGGCGTTGTCGGCCATGATCGCCTGAGCGCTGACGCCGATCAGCTTTTCAATGCCGGCGCTGATATAGCTCATGCGCAGGCTGGCGGACGTTGCCTCGACCCGGTAGATCGCCCCGCTGGGCAGGTTGTCGGCCAGCGCTTCAAGCCGCTGGCGCGCCTGCTCGCGCTCCGACAGATCCTGCAAGGTGCCGCTGAGGCTGACGATGCGGCCGCTGCCGTCATAGTCGGCCTGGCCCAGAATGCTGGCGGGGAACTGGCCGCCGTCGGGGGTGTAATGCGTCACGTCGAGGCGGTACGGCTGGCCGGTCTGGGCGCACTGGGCAATGGCCGCCGTGACCTTGGCATAGTCCTGCGGCGGCATCATCTGGGCAATGTTGTCCTGTGTCAGCTTGGGCCCCTGCGGGTCCAGGCCATTCATCTCGTACATCATCTCCGAGGCTTCAATCTCACCGCTGGCCAGGTCCAGGGTCCAGCTGCCGATGCGAGAGAGCCGCTCTGCGCGGCGCAGCGAGTCATAGCTCTTGCGCAGCTGGCTTTCGGACTCGCGCATCTGCGTCATGTCGCGCGATATGCCCAACAGCCCGATCACCTCGCCATGCTCATTGCGGTACTGGCTTTTGATGGACTGGAAGCTGAGCTTGCGGCCTTCTATCAGCGCATGTGACTCCGAGACCAACGGCGTGGTGGTGCGGTACACCGCGGCATCGTCCTCCGCGAAGTTGTTGCGGCCCCCCAGGATTTCGGCATCGGTCTTGCCGATGAGGCCGCCGGGCGGCACCTGGGCAATAGCTTCGGCGGCCGGATTGGCGAACACATAGCGGCCCTGCCGATCCTTGACAAAGACGATATCCGAGGTGCCCCGCATCACCGCGTCGAGCAGGTCTGTCGACTGACGCCATTGCTGCGTGCTTTTTTCGACCTGCTGCTCCAGCGCGGCATGGAGCAATTGAATTTCCTGGTCGCGGCGCACCCGCTCGGTGATGTCGTGCGCGATCGTGAAAAAGCGCTTCTCGCCATCGACCAGCTGGCAGGTAATGTGCACTTCGACCGGAAAGCAGGAACCGTCCTTGCGTTGGTGGGTGTTGGTGACGACCTTGCGTGCGCCTGGCTCCATCTTCTGCCACCGCGCCTGCAACTCCGACGCCGAGGCGTCGAGGGCAAAATCGGCCACGTTCATCGCCATCAACTCGGCCATGCTGTAGCCCATCTCCCGGTAGGCTTGGGCATTGACATCCAGGATCCGGCCTTGCACATCGGTCACGAAGAAGGCGTCCGAAAAATGGTCTAGCAAGTGGCGATACGGCGTATCTGGCATCGGTGGTCCTGGTCAAAGAAAGCGCCACCTGGGGGTGGCGGGCAGGGCATGGGGCATGGCGGGCCACCCTGCAACGGCCATGTGGGCAAGCGGCGGCTCGTCAGACATTGTCGTGCCTGCAGGCAGGCCTGGGCGCAAGCTCAGAGCCTAAATTCGTTTGGCACTTCCCGGGCAAAGATTTGACTATGGTCGGGGACGGGTCATAGTTTCTTGCGCTGCCCAGCAGCCCGGGAGCCCCGCCACCGGGCCTGCCGGGGGCAAGCGGGTAGAATCAAAGGTTTGCAGGGCTGTGGGTTACAGCCCCTGGCGCCAGCCCTCTGCGCCCGGCCACCGGGTATCTGCATGACTGCGGCGCCGCCTTTGCCACGATTACTCAAGACTCCACCCTATGGCTTCCGCACTGACCGATAAACTCTCGCGCCTCGTCAAGGAAATGCGTGGCCAGGCCCGTATCACCGAATCCAACGTCCAGGACATGTTGCGCGAAGTGCGCATGGCCCTGCTGGAGGCGGATGTGGCCTTGCCCGTGGTGCGCGATTTCATTGCCCGTGTCAAGGAAAAAGCGCTGGGCCAGGAAGTGCTGGGCAGCCTCAAGCCAGGCCAGACCCTGGTGTCGATCGTCAACAAGGAGCTCGCCGCCACAATGGGCGAAGGCGTGGCCGACATCAACCTGCAGGCCCAGCCGCCTGCGGTGATCCTGATGGCCGGCCTGCAAGGTGCTGGCAAGACGACCACCACGGCCAAGCTGGCCAAGCACCTGATCGAGCGGCGCAAGAAGAAGGTGCTCACCGTCTCCGGTGACGTGTACCGCCCTGCGGCGATCGAGCAGCTCAAGACCGTGACCCAGCAAGCCGGTGCCGAATGGTTCCCCAGCACCCCCGACCAAAAGCCGTTGGATATTGCCAACGCTGCGCTGGATTACGCCAAGAAGCATTACTTCGATGTACTGCTGGTCGATACGGCCGGCCGGCTGGCGATCGATGAAGTGCTGATGACCGAAATCCAGCAGTTGCACAGCGCCCTGAAGCCGGTCGAGACCTTGTTCGTCGTCGATGCCATGCAGGGCCAGGATGCGATCAATACCGCCAAGGCCTTCAAGGAAGCCTTGCCGCTGACCGGCATTGTGCTGACCAAGCTTGACGGTGACTCGCGCGGCGGTGCAGCGCTGTCGGTGCGCCAGATCACCGGTGCGCCGATCAAGTTCGCCGGCGTGTCCGAGAAGATCGACGGCCTGGAAGTGTTCGATGCCGAGCGCCATGCACAGCGCGTGCTGGGCATGGGCGACATCGTCGCGCTGGTCGAGCAGGTCTCCAAGGGTGTGGACCTGCAGGCGGCCCAGAAGATGGCCGAGAAGATCAAGTCCGGCGACGGCTTCGACCTCAACGACTTCCTCGGCCAGCTCCAGCAGATGAAGCAGATGGGCGGTCTGTCGACGTTGATGGACAAGCTCCCTTCCGAGCTGGCTGGCAAGGCCGGTCAGGTCGACATGGACAAGGCCGAGCGCGAGGTGCGCCGCAAGGAAGGCATCATCTGCTCGATGACGCCCTTTGAGCGCTCCAAGCCCGAACTCATCAAGGCCACGCGCAAGAAGCGCATTGCAGCGGGCGCTGGCGTGCAGGTGCAGGAGGTCAACCGCCTGCTCAACGAGTTTGGCCAGATGCAGCAGATGATGAAGAAGATGAAGGGTGGCGGCCTGATGAAGATGATGAAGAAGATGGGCGGCATGAAAGGCATGATGGGCGGCGGCATGCCCAAGCTGCCGTTCTAAGCGCACCTGGGCTTCCAGCGCTGCTCCTACAACAACGCCTGCGCACCGCAGGCGTTGTTGTATCCAGCGGGCGCGGAGTTAGGACACCACGACCTGGGCCTCGCCCGCCTGCATATGGCCGACCACGCAGGCGTCGCCAAAGCCCTGGGTTTTGAAGATGTCCAGCACCTGGCCAACAGCATCCGGGGTGCAGGAGACCAGCAGGCCACCGGAGGTTTGCGGATCGGTCAGCAGGCTGCGCATCGCGTCGGTCACCTGCGCATCCAGCGCCACATGGCTGCCGTAGGACGCCCAATTGCGGCCCGATGCGCCGGTCACCACACCTTGCCGGGCCAGGTCCAGCACGCCGGGCAGCAGCGGCAGCGCCTGGCTGTCGATCACGGCCGTCAGCTGCGCGCCCCGTGCCAGCTCCAGCGTATGGCCCAGCAAACCAAAGCCGGTGACGTCCGTCAGCGCATGCACATCGGCCAGCTGCGCCAGCGCTGCACCGGGCCGGTTAAGCTGGGTGGTGGTGCGCACCATGCTGGCGTAGGCACTGTCGCTGAGCAGGCCTTTTTTCAGCGCGGCCGATTGGATGCCGACGCCGATGGCCTTGCCCAGGATCAGCACGTCGCCCGCCTGGGCATCGCGGTTGCGCTTGAGCTGCGCGGGGTTGACGATGCCGATGCCCACCAGGCCATAGATAGGCTCGACCGAGTCGATGGAGTGGCCGCCGGCCAGCGGGATGCCGGCATCGCGGCAGACCGATTCGCCGCCTTCCAGAATCTTGGCGATGACTTCATGGGGCAGCACATTGATCGGCATGCCGACAATGGCCAGCGCCATCAGCGGCGTGCCGCCCATCGCGTAGATATCCGACAGTGCATTGGTCGCGGCAATGCGGCCAAAGTCATAGGGGTCGTCCACGATGGGCATGAAGAAGTCAGTGGTCGCGACAATCGCCTGCGTGTCGTTGATCTGGTAGACCGCCGCGTCGTCTGCCGTCTCGGTGCCCACCAGCAAAGGTGCATAGAACTGTTTGGGTACCGCGCTACGGCTCATCAAATCAGCCAGCACCCCGGGTGCGATCTTGCAGCCGCAGCCACCGCCATGCGACAGCGAGGTCAGGCGCGGCGAGGCGGACAGGGGCGTGGTGGGGGCATTCATACAGACATCCTCAAGGGTTACAGACTAGCGGGCAAGGCGCCGCCGCCGATGGCGGCCCACCATTATCGGCGCGTTGGCTGGCGGGCGTGGGTTGTGCTGTTTTGCCGGGAGCAAGAAGATCAAACGGGACTGCGGAGGGCGACTACTTTTTGAACTCTTTCCTTCAGGCCAAATTGGCAAGCATCTCGTAGAGCTTGTGTATTTGAGCTCTCGGCCAAATCCTGATCGGGCGCGGAGTTCAACGAACGTCGTTTGGCTTCTATAAAACTGAGAATTTTTCCAAGGCTGTGGATTTCAGTTTTCGTTTCGGTGTTTATTCAGCGGGCTGATGACGATCTGGAACCGGAACACTTCTCGCTGCATAGCAAACTTAGCCGTGGTGCGGCAACGATGCCATTGCCCTAGCACTCTCAAGACTTTATTTGCCTGTGTGAAGACAGCCTCGTTCCGAACGCGTTGAATATTTCCTTTTCGATGAACTGGTATCTGCCTCGGACGTGGGTTGATGCTAGCTTTTTGAATCGCTACCGACTGCCCAGCTAACGCGTGGTCCAAAGCCATCCTCGCATTCAAATTTGTTTACATTTCACTTCTACATAAGCAGAAATTTAGGAAAGTCAGTGTTTGATAGCTTTAATAAGGAGTTCCAAACAAAGTCGCTTCAAAATGTATCACATATTCTGGTATGCGATTTATTTCTAAATGTATCATTGAGCCGAAAGTGGTCCTTGGGAGGGGGCAAGCAGTCGGGTTGAGAAAATTGTGCTGAGAGGTCAATATTTCATCGCCAGGGTTCGCTCAATTTCCTGGAACTCAAATCAACTCGAGCGAGGATGATTCAGATCTCATGTGCATCAGTTTCGTGCTCTATGGCATATGGTTCTGCATCGCGGCTTTCGATGCTGCCGCATTGAGAGCTACACGAATTCATAGGGCATACCACTTTCCTAGATGCGACGTATTCCATGTCATCGCTACAACAAGAACTTGTCAGTCCCAAAGAACTATGAAATCATGGGTCGTAGTGTCGTGCTCAAGCAAATACAATAGTTGCTGATATCTCAAATAACTATTGATATTTGACTGCATTCATTTGCTTGGTGAGTATGTCTATTAATATTAAGGGTTTTGAGAAGTTACTTTGGTATTCTGCTGATTGCTCGCTAAAAGATTTATCAAAGGTCTATGTGAATTGAAATGTCAAAGAAAGGAGCTTTACTCGGTGTTCGCTTTGCGTTAATAACATTTATATTTAAGTGGAGTAATAACATGTTGAACTTATTCAGAAAGCTAGCTGTATACAGCTTTCGACTAACCTTAATTGCGATATTTGGTGGTTATTCAATAAATGCCTCCGCATTTGTCAATGGTGTCAGTAATGGAAGCTTTGAAGCACCTCAACTCTCAGATGCTACTTTCCAATACAATCCTGTAGGAGCATCCTGGAATTTTACCGGCGCTGGAGTTACAAGAGCAAACAGTGATTTTTGGAACCCCAGTCTTCCAGAAATACCGGCGGGAAAACAAGTGGCATTTATCCAAACGACTGGGTCAATATCTCAATCTATATATGTTCCGCCTGGCTCAATTTTGACATTCAGTGCGACGCAAAGAATAAATAATGGAAATAAGCAAAGGATAAGGTTGTTGGCAAATGGTCAACCTTTGCCTATTAAATTTGGTTCGGATGTGAATGGTGCAGGTTTAACGAGCGAATATTTTACACCACCTGAAGGTTATTTCACTACATATGCTGCTAGTCTAAGCAATTGGGGTGGCGGCAACATAGTACTATCATTTGTTGGCACTAGTACCCAAGATGCCACCGCGTTTATAGATTCCGTCATCCTCACCACGCCAAGTCAAATAGGGTATGGATTTTCCGATCCTTTGTTCGCGCAAGCGGCATGGCGTTCCGATTTGCCTCAAAACACAACATCCTTCTATACAGGCGATTGCCTGTCCAATAACGCGGCGCTTTATGGAATGAAAATACTAACTGCTGGGCCGACTCCAAGTGGGGGTACCGCCAGTAGCACCAGTATTGAGTGCTACGGTGCAGCAAGTGGGCCTTATCCAATGGCAAAAAAATCCAATTGGTATGCTTCAGCCAACTATTTGGATGGAAATCCGTATTGGGCGGTAGGTGTTAATACTGAGACTCCGACCAATGGATGCTCTAATAACTATGGTCCAGCTAATCAAAGCAGGCCCCTGGCGATCGGGCCTGCTTTTGGCCAAGCTGGGTATAATTTGTCGTTTAACCAATTAACGACATCGACGGACCCTGCTATAGGTAACTATAATTTGGCAAGCCTGGGGTTCAATCATGATCCCAATGACTGTGGTGGCAATCTACCATACATGTCACTTTCCTCAAATGCAAATCAGGGCAACCAAGCGCCCATTGCCTTAGCAACTGCTTCCCGTAGCTATAATCCATATCTAAATTTTAGATCTGCGGTTATGACTGTTAACCCAGCTTCGATAACATTCTTGCAGATTGTTCTCAAGACTTCAGGGTGGTCTGATGGCATCGATAGAATGGTGACAATTCAGACCATGAATTCGCCAAGTTCGTATGTAGGAGGTTTTCTCGCGACTATTGATCATAATCTGAGTAATCCAGGTAATTTTTTCAACTCCAGTCAGTTTCCAATGAAAAATTACCTTTGGAATTGGAATATTAAGAAGTCGCGATATTATCCAGGTGCGGTGTATGCACAATATACGTCTTATAATCTCAATCAAATATGTGGAACTGATCCTTACTATGTTCCCCTTCCGGTCATCTCGAATCCGGCTGCCAATACATACAAGTCTTTTGTCAATGGTAATTTTGGGCCTAACAATCCGAATGCCATACAAAATGTTAGAATGAACTTGTATTCAACCATCGCATGTTTGGCAAGGAACGGTGCGTGGGCACAAGAGGGCAAGATAGCAACTTTGCCTGATCCTTTGATTGTGAGCCATGTTGAGTGGTCACTTGAGCAAGTAGATAATAATGATAGCAATATTTGGTATGGACTATGGGCACCCACCATAACTAACTATTGATGTGGTGATGTAATCCCGGGGTAGTGACATTGATGTGAATCTCCCCTGGGATTTCAAGAAAACAGTTTTTATAATTAATAATGATTAAAAATATACAAATGCTTCGATTTATAGCAGCATTGTGGGTTGCTATTTTTCATGGTGCGATGGCTGGCGTGTTTACGGGCTTGCCTTCATTGGTGGGCTTTATTGTTAATTTTGGCTATGCAGGCGTTGATATATTTTTTGTGATCAGCGGAGTCATTATGGCTCACTCCACAAAGAGTCTTGGTCACGGACTAAAGACTGCTGCTGCTTTTTTGATTATCAGGTTTTCTAGAATTTATACTGGTTGGTGGCCTGCATTATTGCTGTATATCATTTTTTTTGAATTCACTCACCAACTTGGTCCTCCAATTAATTTACTGTCATCGTTTACTCTTTATTATACAGATTTATCTGGGTTGATCAATATTGCTATTTGGTCTTTGATGTTTGAGTTGTACTTTTACATTATTCTTTCAATTGGATTGTTTTTTTCGAGGCATCAGCGTGACTTGATATTTGCCATGATTTTTATAATGCTTCTGCTGGTAAATATCTTTATTTTTATTAATCGATCCAGTTTCTATCCTGATTCTGAAATAAACTGGATAAAGATGTTTTTTCTATCCCCCCTTGTTATTGAGTTTTTCATGGGTTATTTTTTATATAATTACCTTCAGCCAACTTTGCGTATATCATGGAAAATATGGAGCCTTGTGGCTGTAATTTTTATCGGGTTGATTGTTTATTTAATACCCAATTTCTCTGATTACCCATATGGCTTGGCGAATTCTTATTATTGGTCGGAGCGCTCAGTTTTGGTGGGCGGAGCTGCGTTGGCCATCGTAGGCGTGGCTTTGACATTGCCAGCTCCAAAAAATATTATCTCATTGATATTGGTAAGGTTTGGTGATTATTCGTATTCCATATATTTGCTGCATATATTGGCATTTAATATGTTGTTGAATTTGCTGCCTTGGGCTGAATTTGAAGATAATGCTCGCTTGCTGGCTGCTTTTGCTACTATGGTTTGTTTATTAATTGCATCAGCCTTCTATTACCGCTGGGTGGAGCATCCTATTTATATGTTTTTCCGTGCTAACGCCAAGCGTTGGGTGGGTGCATCTGCCACTTAGGCCGCCCCTGGGTAAAGCATTGAGATATTAATTTGCTATGTAGGGTTCGGCACTGACAACGCCGACAGATTCAGGTGGCTCGGCTGAATCCTGTAGGTCGCGCTACCATCATGGTCAGCCGCATTTCTTTTTGTGGCTAGTAATGGGTGAAGCAGGTTGACCGCAGCGTGTTGAGTCACTGAATCGTCAGAGGAAGATGGGGAAGCTGTATCACTCGGTGTATATCACCTATGTGGTGACCGAGATGGCGGAAGACAGCTGGAGTCGAACCAACCCAGGAGTGGCTGACACCCCTCACCGGGTTTGAAGCCCGGCCGCACCACCGGGCACGATTGCCTTCCCTGCAACACGTGCGTGTTGGGCAAGATCGCCGATTGTAGCGGCTCTGCGCGGCGGCTGCGGCTGGTGCAGTTGCAGACCCTTGGGTGGCTTACGAGGTGGTGCCAGCTTGCCAACGGACACCCGGGCGCAGCACATGCGTATCGCGCACGCGGCGGGTGTAGCCTACGCGGTCGAAAAACTCCAGAATCTGGATGGCGCGTTTGCGGCCCAGGGCGGTAGCGTCGCGGAACACATGGGCCTGCACCTCTCCGCGTTCGGCCTGTTGCGCGAGCTCTGCGGTGAGTGTCGCGAGCGCATCCATCGACGGCGCGGCATAGAACAAGTCCTTGACCACCTGGAACACGAGGCCCTGGCGCGAGAGCTTTTTGAGCAGCTGGCGCACCACTTCCTCTGCGGCGCCATGGTCGCGGGCCAGGTCGCGCACCCAGGGCGGGTCAAAGCGGCTTTCGGTGATGGCGGGCAGCAGGCGCTGGGCCAACGCCTGCTCGGCGTCGCTCAGTTGCACGGTGTGACCGGGCAGATGCAGCCAGGCGCCGCTGCTGGCGATGTGCCCGGTTGCGATCAGCGCATCGAGCAGGCCGTGGTAGAGCGCATCATGGGGGCCATGCTGCAGCGCTGGCAAGGCCATGCGGCGCAAGCGGGCCGCGTTGATGCCAAGTTCATCGGGTGCCAGTGCATGAAAGCGTTGCAGGGCCTGCAGCAGCTGGTCCTGCAGCGTCTGCCAGGCAGCGCGGTCCACTAGCAGCGCATCGCCGTCGGGCAGCGGCAGCTGGGTGCTGTTCTCTGCAACGGCCGGGGTGGCGGTACCGGTCAGCCGCACCAGCTGTGAGCGGGCCAGGCCGAGCGGCGCCTCGGCCAGCAGCGGGGCGGTGTCGGCCGTGGCTATCCAGTGCGCCAGCGCGGCCAGGTAGGCGAGGCGGCTGTCGCTGCGGCGCTTGCGGGCGGGCGCATAGGGATCGAGCACCATGGCGCCGGCAATGGTACGGCTGGCCTGGGCATTGCGCACGATGACGCGGTCACCCGGCAGCACCAGCGCGGGTGCGTCCAGCACCAGCTGGGCCAGCGCTTCGGTGCCAGGGGTCAGGTCGCCATCTTGCAGCAGGGCGACGTGGCCGGTGCAGCGCATGGTGCCCAGGTGCAGGTGCACGGCCGACCATTGCGCCAGCGGCGCGGCATCGGCGAGCAGATGCAGGCGTACGTCGATGCGCTGGGTGGTCTGGCGCAGGCGTGCGTCCATGATCCAGTCGCCGCGCGTGATGGCCTCCTTGGCGATGCCTGCCAGGTTCAACGCGCAGCGCTGGCCGGCCACCCCCCGCTCGCTGGCCTGGTTTTGCGCATGGATGCTGCGCACGCGCACGGGCGCGCCGCTGGCCGAATGCACGAGGCTGTCGCCTACGGCCACCTGGCCATTGAAGACCGTGCCCGTCACCACCGTGCCTTGGCCGGGCAGGCTGAAGACCCGGTCCACTGCCAGGCGGAACAGCCCGCCCTGGGTGCGTGGGGGCATGGCCTGGGCCTGCTGGTGCAGGTGCTGGCGTAGGGCCCAGACGCCCGGATCATCGGGCAGTGCGGCTGCGGTTTCAAAGATGGGCGCATCGGCCAGGTTGCTGCGCGCCAGAATGGCGCTGATCTCGTCCCGCACCTCATCGATGCGGGCGCGGGGCACGCGGTCTACCTTGGTCAGCGCCACCGTGCCCTGGCGGATGCCCAGCAGCTGCAATATTTCCAGATGCTCCAGGGTCTGGGGCATCACGCCGTCATCGGCGGCCACCACCAGCAAGGCATGGTCAATGCCCACGGCCCCTGCGGCCATCGTGTGCACAAATTTTTCATGGCCGGGCACATCGATGATGCCCAGCACATCGCCATTGGCCAGCGGGGTGTAGGCGTAGCCCAGCTCGATCGAGATGCCGCGCGCCTTTTCTTCCTTCAGGCGGTCCGTCTCCACGCCGGTGAGCGCGCGCACCAGGGTAGTCTTGCCATGGTCGATATGGCCTGCGGTGCCGATGATCATGCCTGACCGTCCTTGCCGCCGCTGCCCAGGGCCAGCTGCTGCAGGTTGGCGGCAAAGGCGGCCTGGTCGGCCGCTTCCAGGCAGCGCAGATCCAGCCAGAGTGCATCGTCGCGCAGCCGGCCGATCACCGGGCGCGGCAGCTGGCGCAGCGCGGCTTCCAGCTGCTGCAGCAGGCGTCCGGCGCGTTTGCGCTCTTGGGGGCGCACCACCAGCCCATGGCTGGGCAGGCTTTCGACGGGCAAGGCGCCGCTGCCGATCTGGCTGGTCATCGCGGCGTGCTCCACCCGGTAATCCGGCCCCAGCAGGCGTTGCAGCGGTGCCTGCAGCGCAATCGCCTGCTGCTGCATGGCGGCAGCCGGGCGGGTGAAGAGGCGCAACGTGGTCAGGCGCTCGGCCAGCTTTTCGGGGTGCAGGTAGAGGCGCAACGTGGGTTCGAGCGCGGCCAGGGTGAGCTTGCCCACGCGCAGCGCACGCTTGAGCGGGTTCTTCTTGATCTGGGCGATCAAGGCCTTGCTGCCGACGATGATGCCGGCCTGCGGGCCGCCCAGCAGCTTGTCTCCGCTGAAGGTCACGATGTCGGCGCCGGCCTCGACGGTCTCGCGCACGGTCACCTCATAGGGCAGGCCCCAGCCGCGCATGTCGATCAAGGTGCCGCTGCCCAGGTCCACGATCAGCGGGAGCTGACGCGCATGGGCGATGCGCGCGACATCGGCCTCGGCCACCGATTTGGTGAAGCCGCTGATCGCGTAGTTGCTGCAGTGGACCTTCATCAGCGCGGCGCTGTGCTCGCCCAGCGCCGCTTCGTAGTCTTTCTCATGGGTGCGGTTGGTGGTGCCCACCTCGACCAGGCGGGCGCCGGCGCGCGTCATCACATCCGGGATGCGGAAGGCGCCGCCAATCTCGACCAGCTCGCCGCGCGAGACCACCACCTCCTTGTCGCGCGCCAACGTGGACAGCACCAGCAGCACGGCGGCCGCATTGTTGTTGACGATGGTGGCCGCTTCGGCGCCGGTCAGGCGGCAGACCAGGTCTTCGACCAGGTCATCGCGGTCGCCGCGGCCGCCGTCGGCCAGGTCGTACTCCAGATTGCTGGGGGTCGCCAGCGCCTGCACCACGGCGTCGATGGCCTCCTGGGGCAGCAGCGCCCGGCCCAGGTTGGTGTGCAGCACCGTGCCGGTCAGGTTGTAGACCGCTTTCAGACGCGGCGCAAACAGCTGTTGGAGCTTTTGTTCGGCGGCGTCCAGCAAGGCATCGGCACCGTCTGCGCTGCTGCCCGTCTGTGCCAGCCAGCGGCTGCGGGCCTCGCCCAGCGCTGCGCGGATGGCCTGCGTGCACTGGGTCTTGCCGTAGCCGTCCAGCAGCGCAGCGGTGCGCGGGTGCTGCAGCAGCTTGTCAACAGAGGGCAGGTGGGACGGTGCGTTCATGGGCAAACCAGCTCAAACAGGGGCAGAAATAAAAAAACGATGGGCTGCGGCAGCAGCGCCATCGTCCAGTATGGCATGGTGCCAAAATGTTCAGGGTGCCGGCACGCCCTTAATGCAGATCGGGCACGCTGCCATCGGCATCGGCCGCCTGCGGCTCGGCCACGGCCACGAACAGCAGCGGGTTGCCGCTCGCGCGCGAGAACGAGGTCTGCTCGCTCATCAGCAGGTCCAGCATCAGGCTGGCCAGGTCATCGGCCAGCGGCTCGGCCAGCGGGTCTTTTTCCTGGTTGACCAGCTTGCGGTAGCTGCCGCATTCGGTACAGGTTTCCGCCAGCACGACATCCTTGCCGCCATCCAGGCCCTGGTAGCGGATGCCCTTGGTCGATTCGCAGTGGCTGCATTTGACGCGCACCATATGCCATTCGGTCGCGCAGCAGCCGCAGTGCATGTAACGGTGGCCGGCCATCTTGCCGCCAATGCGCACCACGCCGGCAACAGGCTCGCTGGCGCAGACCGGGCAGATGGTAGCCGGGTCGGTAAAAGGGATGTCGGCCAGCCTGAGCTGGCTGGCCCGGGTGGCAAACACCACTTGCAACGCCGCCATGACAAAAGGTGCCAGGCCCACATCGCGCGCAGCCAGCTCCTTGGTCAGCAGGCGTTTGGCCAGCGCATTGCGGTCCTCGGTGCTGCAGCGTTGCAGCTCGGCAATCAGCGGCTGCAGGGCTGGGGGCAGGCCATCGGCACTGCCCAGCTGCGCCAGCATGCGGTCCAGCACCTGGTGCCAGGCGGGGTCCAGGTGGTCAGCGGCAGGCAGCAGCGGCGACGAGAACTGCTGGGCCTGCGCGATAGCGGCAGCTTCAGGCGCCGCGACCTGCAGACCCTGGGCGGCCTGGTGCTGGGCGTCCACCAGTTTGGCGATGAACAGCAGGTAGTCCGCAATCGGATTGCCGTCGGCCAGCTGGCGAATGCGCTGGGCTCGGTCAAGGAACAGACTGCTGGTGTTGGGCAGCAGCACGCGCGGGAAACTGGTGTGGTCGAGCGACTCGATCTCACCGGGCTGAAGAATGCGTTGCATACGGGGATTTTCTCAAAAATCAACGCCGATAGTCCTGGCGGGGCTATCGGCGTTGGGGAGCGGGGCGGGGCCGACCCGGGGCAGTGCCGCTTGCCGGGGCATGCCCGGCAAGCGCGTCAGGCACCGCGCTTGTGGCTCGTCTGCTTGTCCATGTCCGTGCTGTCGCCCGTCATGCGGCGGTACCACAGCGGATGGTGGTAGCGCGCCCAAGCGCGGGTCACCGTGCCGCGCGTCATCGCGCGGATCGTGCCCTTGGTCCAGATGGCGGCGTAGATGTGGGCAATGATCAGACCGATCAGGCCGAAGGCCGACAGTGCATGCAGCAGCGCCGCAGCGCGCACCACATTCACCGGCAGGTTCCACCAGGCGCGCCACATCAGCACGCCGGTCACCAGCAGGCCCGCCATGCACAGCACCAGCATCCAGAACAGCGCCTTCTGGCCGCCGTTGTACTTGTCCACCGGCGGCATCTTCTCGTGCTCACCGTTGACCAGCGCCGGCACGTTCTTGAGCCATTCCACATCGTTCTTGCGAATGATGTTGAGCTGCCAGAAGCGGAAGAACATCAGCACGAAGCCGACGGTCATCACCAGGCCGATGTAGGGGTGCAGGATGCGGGTCCAGGGTCCGCCACCGAACAGGTTCGTCATGAAGAAGAACGAGGGATGGAAGAACGCCAGACCCGACAGGGCCAGCAGCACAAAGCTGATCGCGACCACCCAGTGGTTGACGCGTTCGCCAGCGGTGTAGCGTTGAATATCACGGGTCTTGCTTTTCATCGTCCAGACTCCTCGTGGTGGTCAATGCCCTTTTCCGCACGTGCCCTGGCGGCTTCTTCCTCTTCCAGCTCCTCAGGCACTTCGATCGGGCCCTTGGTGATGTAGTGGAAGAAGCTGCCGACGGCCGCAACGCCCAAGGCTGCCAGCGCCAGTGGCTTGGCCACACCCTTCCACAGGCTCACCATCGGGCTGATCGATGGATCATCGGGCAGGCCGTGGTAGAGCGAGGGCTTGTCGCCATGGTGCAGCACATACATCACGTGGGTGCCGCCCACGCCTTGCGGATCGTAGAGGCCGGCCTTGTCAAAGCCACGCTCCTTCAGATCGACAATGCGCTCCTCGGCGCGCTCTTGCATGGCGGTCTTGGTGCCAAACATGATCGCGCCGGTCGGGCAGGTCTTGACGCAGGCAGGCTCCTGGCCGACGGCCACGCGGTCCGAGCACAGCGTGCACTTGTAGGCCTTGTGGTCCTTTTTGGAGATGCGCGGAATGTTGAACGGGCAGCCGGTCACGCAGTAGCCGCAGCCCACGCAGTTTTCCTCCTGGAAATCCACGATGCCGTTGGTGTACTGCAAGATCGCACCGGGAGAGGGGCAGGCCTTGAGGCAGCCCGGGTCTTCGCAGTGCATGCAGCCGTCCTTGCGGATCAGCCATTCCAGGTTGCCGGTGGCTTCGTTTTCGTATTCGGAAAACCGCATCACCGTCCAGGAGTTGGCCGTCAGGTCGGTCGGGTTGTCGTAGACCCCGGCCGCGACCGTGCCTACATCGTCACGCAGATCGTTCCACTCCATGCAGGCGGTCTGGCAGGCCTTGCAGCCGATGCACTTGGAGACATCGATCAGCTTGGCCACCTCGCCGCCATGCGGGCTGCGCACGCTGGGCGATGGGGTGGTGGTGGCGGAGCGGCGCTTGATATCCAATGATTGAAGAGATGACATCGCTGCTCCTTAGATCTTCTCAACCTTCACGAGGAAGGTCTTGAACTCTGGCGTGTTGCTGTTGCCGTCACCCACAAACGGGGTGAGGGTGTTGGCGAGGAAGCCAGGCTTGGTCAGGCCCTTGAAGCCCCAGTGGATAGGAATACCCACGTGGTGCACCGTCTTGCCTTCGATCTGCATGGGCTTGATGCGCTTGGTCACCACCGCAGCGGCCTTGATGTAGCCACGCTTGGAGCTGACCTTCACCATCGCGCCCGTCGCAATGCCGATCTCCTTGGCCAGCGCCTCGCCGATCTCGACGAACTGCTCGGGCTGGATGATGGAGTTGAGCAACGCGTGCTTGGTCCAGTAGTGAAAGTGCTCCGTCAAACGGTAGGTCGTGCCCACATGCGGGAATTCGTCCGCCTTGCCGAAGGTCTCCCAGATGGCCGGGAAGACGCGAGCCGCCGGGTTGCTGACGGCCTTGTCGTTCTTCGGGTACATCGGGTTGTAGCCCAGCGGGTTGTCGAATGCCTCGTAGTGCGTCGGGAACGGACCTTCGTTCATGCCCTTGCGGGCAAAGAAGCGTGCCACCCCTTCCGGGTTCATGATGAACGGACCGGTGCCGGTCTCGGGCGCGATGGTCGGGCCGTAGTCCGGCACATCAGCGCCGCCCCAGGTCTTGCCGTTCCACTTGACCAAGGTGCGGTTCGGGTTGAACGGTTTGCCTTCCAGGTCCGCCGATGCGCGGTTGTACAGCACGCGGCGGTTGGCCGGCCAGGCCCAGGCCCAGTTCAGCGTATTGCCGATGCCCGTCGGGTCGCTGTTGTCGCGGCGGCCCATCTGGTTGCCCGCCTCGGTCCAGCTGCCTGTCCAGATCCAGCAGCCACTCATCGTGGAGCCATCGTCACGCAACTCGCCAAAGCCGGACAGCTGCTGGCCGGCAGGGCGCAGCACCTTGCCATCGGGCGCGGTCAGGTCGGTCAATGCCCGGCCGTTGTACTCCTTGGCGATTTCCTCGGACGAGGGGTGCGCAGGCTGTGCATAGGGCCACCACAGGTTCTGGATTGGATCCGGGAACTTGCCGCCGTCCTTCTGGTAGGCCGCCTTCATGCGCAGGTGCAGGGCCGACATGATCGCAATGTCGGTCTTGGCTTCACCCGGCGGCTCGGAGGCCTTCCAGTGCCACTGCAGCACACGCGAAGAACTCACGACTGCGCCATCCTCTTCTGCAAAGCAGGTGGTGGGCAGGCGGAACACTTCGGTCTGCACCGATGCGGTGTCGATGTCGTTGTGCTCGCCGTAGTTCTTCCAGAACTCCGAGGTCTCGGTGGCCAGCGGGTCCATCACGACCAGGAACTTGAGCTTGGCCAGACCGTCGCGCACGCGGCTCTTGTTGGACAACGCCGCCAGGGGGTTGAAGCCCTGCGCGATGTAGCCGTTGACCTTGCCTTCGTTCATCAGCTCGAAAATCTGCAGCATGTCGTACTGCTTGTCGAGCTTGGGCAGGTAGTCATAGGCCCAGTTGTTGTCCTTGGTGGCCGCCGGTCCCCAGAAAGCCTTCATCAGGCTCACATGGAACTTGGGATAGTTCTGCCAGTAGCTCATCTGATTGGCACGCAAAGGCTTTTGCGTGCGCGCGTCGATGTACTTCTGGTAGTCCTGCTCGCCCTGGTTGGCCAGGGTCAGGTAGCCCGGCAGTGCGTTGGACAGCAGGCCCAGGTCGGTCAGGCCCTGGATGTTGGAGTGTCCGCGCAACGCGTTCATGCCGCCACCGGCGACACCGATATTGCCCAGCAGCAACTGCACCATGGCGCCGGTACGCAGGATCTGCGCGCCGATCGAGTGCTGGGTCCAGCCCAGTGCGTAGAGGATGGTTGCGGCGCGGCCAGCCTGTGCCGTCGATGCGAGCTTTTCGCAGACATGCAGGAACTTGGCCTGGGGCGTACCGCAGACGCTCTCGACCTTCTCAGGCGTGTAGCTGGCGTAGTGGCGCTTGAGCCATTGATAGACGCAACGCGGGTGCTGCAGGCTCGGGTCAGTCTTGACGTAACCGTCCTCGCCCAGCTCGTAGTCCCAGC
Source organism: Comamonas sp. B21-038 (assembly GCF_022387135.1). Taxonomy (GTDB): domain Bacteria; phylum Pseudomonadota; class Gammaproteobacteria; order Burkholderiales; family Burkholderiaceae_C; genus Comamonas; species Comamonas sediminis. The sequence goes on along the minus strand of NZ_CP092462.1, from coordinate 3,432,336 downwards.
TGGCCTTGTCGTAGGTGCGCTTTTCGGGGTTGTAGCCCGAGAAGATGCCTTCGTCGAACGCAAAGTCTTCCCGCACGATGAACGTGAAGTCGGTGTAGTTGCGCACGTACTCGTGGTGGATCTTGTCGTTCGTCAGCAGGTAATTGATCACACCGCCGAGGAAAACAATGTCCGAACCGGAGCGGATAGGGGCGTAGAAATCCGCCACCGAAGCCGACCGGTTGAAGCGCGGGTCGACCACCATGAAGTGAGCCTTGTTGTGCTCCTTCGCCTCGGTCACCCATTTGAAGCCGCAAGGGTGGGCTTCAGCGGCATTGCCGCCCATGATCAAAATAACGTCCGCGTTCTTGATGTCGACCCAATGGTTCGTCATCGCTCCACGGCCAAACGTCGGGGCAAGACCTGCCACCGTCGGGCCGTGTCAGACACGGGCTTGGTTGTCGAACGCCAACATGCCCCAAGAGCGGGCCACTTTGTAGGTGATGTAACCGGCTTCGTTGCTGGAGGCCGAAGCGGCCAGCATGCCGGTCGAGGTCCAACGGTTCACCGTCAGGCCATCATCGGTCTTCTCGAGGAAGTTCGCATCGCGATCGTCCTTGAGCAGCTTGGTGATGCGGGTCAGCGCCTCATCCCAGGACAGGCGCTTCCACTCGTTGGAGCCGGGCGCGCGGTATTCGGGGTAGAGCAGGCGGTTGGGGCTGTGGACGATGTCCAGCAGCGATGCGCCCTTGGGGCACAAGGTGCCACGGTTGACGGGATGGTCGGGGTCGCCTTCGACGTGGATCACAGAGAGCTTGGCGTTCTTGCCGCCATCGCCCAGCGAGTACATCAAAATGCCGCAGCCAACAGAGCAATACGTGCAGGTTTGCCGTGTCACTGTGCTGCCGACCAGCTTGTACTGACGAACTCCGGCAAGTGCGGTGGCGGGCGAGAAGCCCATCACCGCCAGGCTGGAACCCGCCAGAGTCGAACCAGTCACTTTCATGAACTGGCGTCTGGAGAATTGCACCATGGGGTGTCCTTTCAACGAAGGATGCTTGTTTTCTATGCTTACGACACAAATTGTAGTCTTCTCCCTCTGAAAGCAGAATAGTTGGGCTTTCCGGGTATTCAGCGGGTTTGACAAATTGGTAAAAATGCGAGGACGATCCGTTGTGGCGAGAAATACCAATACAATTCACAAACTTGCATGGAATTGTGAATAATATGCTTCATGAATTTCTTGCCGCCTGAATCCAAGGGGGAGACCATGGACCACCACAACGGGGCGGCGCGCCGTCCCTTTTTGCTCTGGGCGCTGTCGGCATCGGCGCTGCTGGCGGGTTGCGGCTCGTCGCCATCGCGCACCGCGCGGCCAGCGGCGGGCCGGCGCTCCGCCACGGAGGTGGCCACCTCGCCGCGCGTTGACACCGGTGTCGTGCCCGTCAATCTGGGGCTGAGCGGCGAGTTGCGCGAGGCGCTGTATGCGCGGGTCATGCTCGTCGTCAACACGCCCTACACCTATGGCGGCAACACGCCTGAAGGCGGCTTTGACTGCAGCGGCCTGATCCAGTATGCGATCCAGGGCATCACCACGCGCCGCCTGCCGCGTACCACGGCCCAGTGGGCAGGGGTGAGCGCCGAGATCGACCGGCGTGATCTGCAGCGCGGCGATTTTGTGTTCTTCAACACCATGGGCGGGCGCTACTCGCACATGGGCATTTATGCCGGCAACAACCAGTTTGTCCATGCGCCGTCGAGCGGCGGCGTGGTCAAGACGGTGAGCCTGGACAATCCCTATTTCTCACGCCGCTTCACCGAGGCACGCACGATTTTTGACGCATGAGAATATTCATCGGCTGAATAAAACAAGAGGCAGCGCGCCCAAAACGGCGGCAAATTCGGGGTCAGCGCCAGGCATAGGCACCCCAGGGGTGCGAGGCATCCTGCAGCCAGTGCTGCAACTCCTCCGGGTCCAGGCTGCGGCCCAGTGCGTCCGAGCGGCCTTTGGCCACCCATTGTGCGCGGCCCTGGATATAGGCGCTGCCCAGCTCCTGCCAGTTGCCAAAGCAATCGCGGGCACGCGCGGCATTGAGCTGCAGCAGCTGCCACTGCTGCTCGGCGCTGAGCCAGCCGAGCATGGCTGCGGTGCGCACAAAAAAGGCAGTCCGGACGCAGGCAAAGGCCATCGCGGCACGCGCGTCATCCCCCGCCTGCAGCCGCTCCACATCCAGGCACCACCAGCGCGTGCGCATGCGCTCGGGCAATTGCGCGCGCACCTGCGCATCGTCCAGATCGGTGCGCAGGCCGAAGGCATGCAGGGCCATGGGCCGCAACGATGCTGCCAGGCCGGCGGTGGGCGAGGGCATCGCGCTGTCGGCAAAGCCATCCTTGAGCGCATGGAAGGCCATCGGGTGCGCCAGCGCCAACGCCCAGTTCTGTTCGGGCGTGAGCAGGTAATGCCCCAGCGGTCCTGACCGCGCCGGCGCCTGGCCGCCCCATTGCCGGCGAAAGGCGCGCACGCATTGCCATACCAGCCACAGGCCGATGGCAGCCACCAGGAGCTGGATCATCGCTGCGCCTCCGGCCGGGGGTGGGCCTGCATCCTGGGAGGCGCTTTGCCGGCCTGTTCCAACGTGTAGGCCAGCGCAGGCGGCAGGTGCTGGCCGGCCAGCAGGCTGCAGTCATGCGCTGCAGCCAGCCATTGCACCAGCGGGGAGGTGTGCTGCAGATGGGGCAGCAGCCTGGGCTGGCGCTGCCACAGCTGCAGTTGTTCGGCCTCGCTGTGCAGGTTCTCGACGGCGTGCCAGCCCGGCTGCGCGCCGCTGGTACGCAGCAGGCGCATGCCCAGCGCATCGTCGGGCGTGTCGTCGCTGGTGTTCAGCTGGTTCAGAAAGGCGATGACATCGGCGCGGTAGCGGTCCACCGGCGGGCGGTTCTGTTTGCCCTTGATCTGGTCGATGCGCAGGCGGCCATCGGCCTGCAGCCAGGCATTGATGGTGATGCGCGGCTGGGCCTGGCCGGTGCGGTAGCTGAAGATGCGCATGCGGCCTTGCTCGCAGCCTTCGGCATAGTGCTCGCCGTAGCCGCCCGTCAGCTGGTGGCGGTTGGCAAACTGGCCCAGGCAGTGGCGCATCATCTGGCTCTCGTAGGCCATCTCTTCGCGCAGCACGCCGCTGCTGGGCAGCAGTTCGACAAAGGCTCCCTGGCTGCCTTGCCACACCATCTGTACCGCATGGGGCTGGTGCTGGCGCCAGCCGGCCAGTTGCTGTGCCTCGAAAGCCTGGTGCTCCTGCGTCCAGCGTTCCAGCGCCTGCGGGCAGTTGATGCGGGCGAGCTTGCCTTCCAGCGAGGTGCCCTTGCGTGACTGCAAAAACTCCAGCAGCTGGCGCTCCAGCGCCAGCACGCTGTCGTGGTCGGGGTCGATCCACCACAGCGCGGCTGCCGCTGGCGCTGTCTCGGGACCGGTCTTGCGGGCCAGCAGCGCCAGTGCCCAGGCCGGCGCGCCGGCGGCATAGCGCTGTTGCAACGCTGCGGTGGTGGTGAGGGCCTGTACCGCATCGGCCGGTGCGTTGAGGTTACCGACCAGATAGCGGTAGAAATGGTTCTGCAGCCAGGCGGCAATGTCGGGCGCATCGCTGCGCGCGCGGCTGCGCGCGATGATGCGGGCCTTGAGCTCGGGCGCGTTGACCACATTGCGCGCCAGGTACACCGTGCTTGTACGCATGGAGGGGCTTACCAGAACTTCCACCAGGGCTTGCCGCCACCTGCAGCCGGTGCAGCGGTGATCAGCTGGGCGTTGAGCTGGTCGATCGTGGTCTGCAGCTTCTCGCGCTCGGCCGGGTCGTCGGCCCGCGCGCAGGCCAGCGCCTGCTGGTAGATCTGCATCGCTTGCTGGTCCGTGCCCGAGGTCTGCATCGCATCGCCTGCGCGGCGCAGCAGGTAGGCATTCTGGCGCTGCGCCAGCTCGGGCAGCAGCGCCTGCAGGCGTGGCAGCACCTCGGCGCCATGCGTGGCCGAGTAGTAGTCCAGCTGGTTCAGGAGACTGCGCAGATAGTCATAGCGCTCGCTGCGCTGCTCGTCCTCGTCGAGCTGGCTCCACCATTCGTCCAGGCGCTCCAGCCAGATGCTGTTTTCCACATTGCGGTCTTGCTTGTAGAGCGCATAGGCCACCTTGGGGAAATAGTCGCAGGGGCTGTGGCGGCTGTAGCCGTTGTCCTGGCTGTAGTGCCACAGCTGCTCGGCCGCCGGGATGAGCTGCGCGTAGTTGTCGCTGTCGATGTGGGTGGAGACGATGCCGTTGTAGTGCTCGGCAAACGGGCTGGTGGCAATGCCTTTGGCATGCAGCGCGAGCGCGCCGTCGTAGTTCTCGTCGTTGTAGCGGTACTTGATGGCCAGGTTGTTGCACAGCATCGAGTAGTCATGCAGGTTGCCGTCCTTGTAGCTGCCCTGTCCGGTGGCAAACCAGTGCTCGAAGCGGGCCTGTCCGGTCTCGTAGTAGTGCTTGATCCAGCGCAGCAGCTCGTCGTAAGGCCAGTCGGCGGGCAGCTCCTCGCCCTCGCCGCCAATGGCTTGCACCAGCGCCTCGTCGTCATCGAGTTGCACGCCCATCGCATAGCACCAGCTGCCGCCATCGCAGCGGATATAGGGCGACTGCAGCGCGCTGGCCAGGCCCGCCACGCGGGCGCGGCAGACAAACAGGCGGTAGGCGAGCTCGCCATTGGCGTACTGGGGGCGCTCGGCCAGCGTCTCCAGCAGCGGCAAGGCCTGCGCATAGTCCTGCTGTTCAAACAGATGGTTGCCCTGCAGCAGGCGCCACATCGGGTGGTTCAGCGACTGCTGCTGTACCAGCGCGCTGTAGTGGGCAAAGGCCTGCTCGGCGTCCATGTCGGCAGGCAGGAATTCGGCCAGGTCCTCGTCCTGGGCGGCGGCCATCAGGGTCAGCGCCCAGTACGGCGCACCGCCCGGCTCACCCAGGTGGGCCAGTGCCTGGCGGCAGGCAGCTTCGCGCGATCCAGGGCGGCTGTGCAGGGTGCTTTCGAAACACACATGGGCGGCCTCGGGCAGGCGGGCGGCCTGCACCAGCCAATCGATCAGCCGGGCGCTGGTGCTGTCATCGCTGTCACGCACCAGCGCAAAGCGGCCTTCCTGGCCCTTGCTGATCGCGGCATCCAGCGCGCCTTGCTGGTGCAGGCTGGCGGCGGCCAGGCGTGCGAGCTGGGCCCGGGTATCGCGCCAGGCGGCGGGCGATGCGTTGCTGGGCAGGCTGGCCAGGGTCAGTTCGCTGTGCTGGACCAGCGCGTCGGGCGCCAGCGCAATGATGTCCTCGCCCAGCAGCAGCCAGTCATCGGTGTCGATGTCCTGGCCCGCTTCTGCGCGCTGGAGTTTTTGCAGCGCATAGTGGCCCAGGTCGCGGGCCGCCGCGCTGTTTCCCTTGGCCGCTTCGATGCGGCCCAGGCGCGTGGCCAGCATGGCATCGTCCCAGGCGCGCAGCTGGGCGCGGTCGGCCTGCTGGCTTTTGTACTGGTGTTGTTTGCGGTAGATCTGCTCTTGCAGGTCCAGTGCCTGGGCCTGGTGGGCGTGGCGCGCCAGGTGGCGCCAGGCGCGGTCGGGATCGCCCAGCGCGCCGGCCTGGTCCACGGCCGCCATCGCCTGCGCGATCACGTCGCGGTACTGCTCGCGCGGCAGGCCGGGCACATCCTCGGCGGCATCGGCTTGCAGCATCGCCATCGTGACCGCTGCGTCGCGCTGGGCGTCGGCGGTCAGCTCCTGCAGCAGGCGGGCCTGGTGCTGCTGCACGGCGGCCAGGGCCTGGGCCGGCTGGCCCGCCATGCTCCACAGCCGGTAGACGCGGCGCAGCTGGTCCAGGTCCTCGGGCTCGAGCGCGCGCGATGCGAGCTGCTGGGCCGCTGCCGCCTGGCGGGCAGGCCATTCCTGCGTCTCGTCCTCGGTGTTGAACAAGGTATCCACATGGTCCAGAAAGGCATCAAGCGCTTCGCTGCGCAGTGCGGTGGACGGGTCGGACACGGGTGCCATGGTGATGATGCCTTTCTGGTTTTGGCGCATCCCTCATGCGCCCCTGCATGCTAACGGGCTCCAGCACCGGTGTGGCCTTTGCGGGCCACCAACGCTGGAAAGTGGGCTATTTTCACCGTGTTTCGTGTGGCTGACCAGCGCGGTGCCGGCAGGCCAGCGATGCGCCTCAATCGGTGATCAGCACTTCGCCGCGCAGCGTATAGGTCATCGTCTCGGTAATGCGCACATCGACCATCTGGCCGATCAGGCGCTCCTGGCCGGGGAAGTTGACCACGCGGTTGCACTCGGTGCGGCCCATCAGCTCGCCGTTGTCGCGCTTGGATTTGCCTTCCACCAGCAGGCGCTGCACGGTGCCCAGGCGCTCATCGCTGATGGTCTTGATATTGTGGTTGATGACGGCCTGGAGCTCCTGCAGGCGGCGCAGCTTGACCTCATAAGGCGTGTCATCGGGAAGGTTGGCGGCAGGGGTGCCAGGGCGGGGGCTGAAGATGAAGCTGAACGAGTTGTCAAAGCGCACATCGTCGATGAGCTTCATCATTTTCTGGAAATCTTCCTCCGTCTCGCCGGGGAAGCCGACGATGAAGTCGCTGCTCATCGCCAGATCGGGGCGGATGGCGCGCAGCTTGCGCACCGTGCTCTTGTACTCCATGGCGGTGTAGCCGCGCTTCATCGCCATCAGGATCTTGTCGCTGCCGTGCTGCACCGGCAGGTGCAGGTGCGAGACGAGCTGGGGGATCTTGGCATAGGCCTCGATCAGGCGCGGCGTGAACTCATTGGGGTGGCTGGTGGTGTAGCGGATGCGCTCGATGCCGGGGATCTCGGCCACGTATTCCAGCAGCAGCGCGAAGTCGGCAATCTCGGCGGTATCACCCATCTTGCCCAGGTAGGCATTCACGTTCTGGCCCAGCAAGGTGATTTCCTTGACGCCTTGCGCAGCCAGGCCCGCGACCTCGACCAGCACGTCCTCGAACGGGCGGCTCACCTCTTCACCGCGGGTGTAGGGCACCACGCAGTAGCTGCAGTACTTGGAGCAGCCTTCCATGATGGACACAAAGGCCGACGCGCCTTCAACACGGGCGGGCGGCAGGTGGTCGAACTTCTCGATCTCGGGGAAGGAGATGTCGACCTGCGGCTTGGCCTTGGCCGCGCGGGCATTGAGCAGCTCGGGCAGGCGGTGCAGGGTCTGGGGGCCAAACACCACATCGACATAGGGCGCGCGCTTGATGATCTCGGCGCCTTCCTGGCTGGCCACGCAGCCGCCCACGCCAATCAGCACGCCTTTTTCCTTCAGGTGCTTGATGCGGCCCAGGTCCGAGAACACCTTCTCCTGCGCCTTCTCGCGCACCGAGCAGGTATTGAACAGGATCAGGTCGGCCTCGTCCATGTCCTGCGTGGGCTCATAGCCCTGGGCGGCGCCCAGCACATCCGCCATCTTGTCCGAGTCGTACTCGTTCATCTGGCAGCCGAAGGTTTTGATAAATACTTTTTTGGACATGGTGCAAATCTCGTGGGGACCCCCGGGGCTGCGGTTGCAGGCCTGAAGGAATACCGTCATACGGCAGAAAACCAGGCGCCAGATGGGCGCCCTGCTGCTCAGGGGGGTGGGTGCGCGGACCGCCCCGCCAGGCTTTGACCGCAGCGGTCAGCCCATGCGGCGGCGCCAGGGCGCTTTATTTAAAGAGTCCGCTCCAGAAGCCGTTGTCGGCGCGGTCGCGTTTGAGGGCGGCTTCTTCGCTGTTCAAGATCCAGGCGGCATGCACGCGGCCGCTGGTTTTCTCGATCACATAGTTGACCGTCAGCTTCTGGCCCAGCACCGTGTTGGGGCGCACCGTCGTGTTTTGCGGGGTGTAGAGCTTGAAGGCCGGTGCCAGCAGCAACGCCTGGTTGTCGATCGTGGCCTCGGTCGGGCTGGTGACCACCAGGTAGCCGCGCAGCGCCTGGGGCGGGAAGGCGCGCACCGGGCCCTGGAACGGGGCAAAGGTGGCGGTCTGCGCCAGGCTGGGCTGGGCACTGATGCCGGCCAGTGCCAGCGCGAGTGCAGCGAGGCTGGCGCGCGTGGAGCGCCGCAGGCGGTGGTGGGTGGTGGGGAGTGTTGTGCAGCGGTTCATGGTGTATATCCAGGGGCTGGAGGCCGCATTCTACAAACAGCGGCGGTGCCACAGTCCGCCACTGGGGCAAGCGGGGGCGTGGGCTAGGCTGCCGGCGCCCGGGTGCTGACGACGAGGCCGGCCAGCACCAGCGCGATGGCTGCCAGCAGCGCCGGTGACGGCAGGCGCTGGTGCAAGACCAGCTCCAGCAGCGCGGCAGTCACGGGCCCCAGGGCTTGGAAGGCAATCACCAGCGATGCCTCCAGGCGGCCCAGCGCCCACAGCAGGCAAAAATAGCCCAGCCCGCTCGACAGGCCGATGAACAGCATATGGCCCCATTGCAGCCCCGAAAACACCGGCCACAGCGGCTGTCCCTGCCAGCTGCAGTACAGCGCCAGAAACAGCACTGCAGCGGCCATCGCCAGGCTGCTGGTGGGCAGCGCCGGGTAGCGCCGCATATAGGGGCCGTAGAGGATGCTGGTGGCCGCGCCGACCAGGGTGGCCGCCAGCAACGCGGCCATGCCGGAGCCGGCCCGCAGGTCCAGGCCGCCCGCTGCGCCCGCGCCCCCCGTCAGCAGCACCACGACGCCGCCTACCGCCAGTGCCAGGCCTGCCAGCCTGCGGGTGCTGAAGGCCTCGCGCCTTGACAGCGCTGCCAGGCACCAGGTGAACAAGGGCATGGTCGCAAACACCAGTGCGCAAGTGGAGGCGGGCAGCCGCGCCAGCGCATGGTTGAGCAGCAGGATCAGCACAGCAAACTGCGCCACGCCCAGCAACGCAATGGCCAGCGCATCGCCGGCGCGGTAGCGCGGCCAGGTGACGAACAGCGCCGGGCCGGCGAGAATGGCCAGCCCGATCGCATAGCGCAAGAATGCCAGGCTGGCTGGCGATGCGGCGGGCGATAGCACGCTGGTGGAGACCATGGCCGCGCCCACCAGCATGCCCGTGGTGGCGGCCGCCCACAGCGCGGGATGGCGGGCCTGCATCGCCCGCCTAGGCGCCGTGCAGGCGACGGCTGAACTGCTGCTCCACCACGGTCGAGCCCCATTGCTGGCCGGCTTCTTCATGCACCAGCACAAAACCCAGCGATTCGTAGAGCCTGCGCGCCGCGTCCAGCCCCTGGAAGGTCCACAGTTCGGTGCTGGCAAAGCCGCGCTGATCGCAAAAGGCGAGCGCCTGCGTCAGCAGCTGGCGGCCTACGCCGCCGCCGCGGCAGCCGTCATCGAGAATGAACCAGCGCAGATGCGCCTGGTTGTTGCCCAGGTCCTGGCCGTCAATGGCGACCGAGCCGACGATGCGTTCGTTCTGCACGGCGGTCCAGATCTGGTTGCAGGGCTCGCCCAGGCGGCCGCTGAATTCGGCAAGGCCCGAGGCCACCTTGCTTTCGAAGAAAGCGCCAAAGCCCCAGTGCCGGGCATAGAAAACCGCATGCATCTCCGCAATGCGGCCGATCGCACCAGCGCGGTAGCCGCTGTGGACCTGGATGCTGTGGGTGGCTGCGCTGGCGGAGCTGGCCTGGCCTGCCGCACTGCCCAGCCGGTGCGCCTGCAACGCCTGGGCATAGGCGGTCAAGCCCTGCGCCACCGCCTGCTGCAGCGAGGGGTTGAGCTGCGCCAGCGCGCTGCGCACCTGCATTTGCCCGTAGGCGTGTATGCCCGCTACCGTGCGTTGGCCTTGCGCTGACAGCTGCAATTGCTTGGCGCGTGCATCGTCAGTGCAGGGCTGCTCCTGCAGCTCGCCGTTGGCGATGAGCTTGGCCACCATGCGGCTGACGCTGGATTTGTCCAGCCCCAGAAACTCCGCCAATTGGGCGGCGGTGACAGTGCCATGCGCATCGATTTCCAGCAACGCATGGACCGCAGACGCCGAGTAGGGCGTGGCCGCCAAGGTGTTGGCCATAAAACCCAGCTCCCGCACCATCGTGCGGGAGGCGCTGCGGATGTCGTTGACCAGGGGGGTGTCGGCTGTCATGCGGCTCTCCAGTAGTTGGTTGCAATATACATCCATATGGTTGTATGGTACAACTTTTTTGGAGGGTGTGTCTACCGCACCCCGCATCTAAAGCGCTTAGGCTGCATCCAGCCGGTAGCTGGACACGGCCAGCCCACCCATGAAGGCATCCTCATGGTAGATGCGCACGGCGCGGTCGGCCTCGGCGGCACCGACGGCGACCATCAGCGGCAGCAAATGCTCCTCGCGCGGGTGGGCAATGCGGGCCGCCGGGGCGTCCTCCCAATCCAGCAGGCGCTGGCTGCGGCTGGCGCTGTCCACCTGCAGCATGGTCTCGGCCAGCCAGTCGTCAAAGGCCTTGGAGGGCACCCTGGCCTGCGGTCCAAAGGCGCGCAGGTTGTGGTACGACAGGCCGCTGCCGATGATCAGCACCTCCTCATCGCGCAAGGCAGCCAGCGCGCGGCCCAGAGCCAGGTGTTCAGCGGGGTCCAGGCCCCGGCGCAGCGACAACTGCACCACCGGCACCTGGGCCTCGGGGTAGATCGCGGCCATCGGCGAGAACATGCCGTGGTCATAGCCGCGCTCGGCGTCCTGCTCCACGGCGATGCCGGCCTGGGCCAGCAGCCCCGCCACCCGCTCGGCCAATGCTGGCGATCCTGGTGAACGGTAATGGATCTGGTAGGTGTGGGCCGGAAAGCCGCCGTAGTCATAGATCATGCCTGGCTGGGGCGTGGACTGCACGGTGAAGCTATCGGCCTCCCAGTGGGCGGACACCATCAGGATGGCGCGCGGTGTGCGGCCGATCTGGCGCGGAATATCGGCCAAGGAGGCCGCCAGCTGCGCATAGTAGTCATGCATCTCGGGCATCCAGGGCCAGGGGCCGCCGCCGTGCGAGATAAAGTACACGGGCAGGCGGCTGCCGCCCATGCTGGCGGGAATGGTGTTGGTGGTTGTGGTCGTGGTAGTCATGGCAAAACTCCTTGACTCCACTTTAGTAGCTGCCCAAAAGGAAACCAAGTAGCTAAAATGCAGCGATTGATTTCCTGTTGAGAAACTATGGACCAGCTCATCAGCATGCAGGTGTTCCAGGCGGTCGTGGACAACGGCAGCTTTGCCCAGGCCGGCGAGCGGCTGGGCATTTCGGCGCCGATGGTGAGCAAGCATGTGGCGCAGCTGGAGCAGCGCCTCGGTGCGCGCCTGCTCAACCGCAGCAGCCGCCATGTCAGCCTGACCGAAGCGGGCCAGCGCTGGTATGCGCAAAGCCGCCTGGCTTTGGAGATGCTCGATGCCGCCGCCCAGGAGATCGGCCAGCACAACCAGGCCCCCAGCGGCCAGCTCAAGATCAGCGCGCCGGTCTGGTGCGCCACGCCGCAGATGGCGCGCATCCTGGCGCGCTACCGCGCCCGTTATCCGCAGGTGCTGGTCGACATCCACCTGGACAACCACAAGATTGACCTGGCCACTGCCGGCTACGACATGGCCTTGCGGGCCTCGTCGGACCCCGCGCCGCATCTGATTGCCCGCCCGCTGTGCCAGGTGCCTTTCTACCTGGTGGCCAGCCCCGCTTACCTGGCGCAGGCGGGTTTGCCCCAGCAGCCTGCCGACCTGGCCCAGCATGCTGCGGTGCTGCCCAGTTATGTGTCGCTCAGCCCCCTGCAGTTGACCCAGCCCGGTGGCCGCAGCGCGCCGCTGCATGTGCAACCGGCCCTGCTGTCCGATGATTCCAACCTCAGCCTGCATGCGGTGCGCGCCGGCATGGGCCTGGGTTTCCTGCCCTCGTGGCTGGTGGAGGACGATCTGCGCAGCGGCCAGCTCCAGCGGGTGCTGCCGCAGTGGGATGCGCTGACCGTGACCCTGTATGCGATCTACACCAGCCGGCGCTACCTGGCGCCCAAGGTACGCAGCTTTATCGATTGCCTGTCGCAGGCGTTGGGTGGTGCGGGCAGCGGCGCAGCCGACTAGCTGGCGCGGCGGAAAGTGAGGTTGATTCTTTGCCCGTCCAGCAGCGGATGGGCCACGGGGCTGGCCCCCTCCTTGACCGGCATCACCCCGTGGTAGCGCATGCGGTCCACGCCGCCCCAGACCACCACATCGCCATGCTGCAGCGGCAGCTTTTGCGTGGCGTCGGCGCGCTGGTCGCCGCCCCACAGAAAGATGGCGGGCAAGCCCAGTGACACCGACACGATGGGGTGGCGGGCATCACCTTCGTCCTGGTGCAGGGTCAGGCGGGTGCCGACGGTGTAACGGTTGATCAGGCAGGCATTGGGCGCAAAAGGGGGCAGGTCGGCAGCTTCTGCCGCCTGCGCAGCCAGTGCTGCAAAAGCCGGTGGCATCGGCGGCCAGGGTTGGCCGCTCAACGGATCGGTGGCAGTGTAGCGGTAGCCGCGCTGGTCGCTGTACCAGCCGAAATCGCCGCAGTTGGTCATCGCCACCTGCATCTGGCGGCCGCCCGGCGTGCGCAAATGCCGAAACGGGGCCCGCTGCACGAGTTCCTGCACCTGGCGGAGCAAGTCACTCTCCCAGCGCAGTGCAAAGCCGCGCAGCACGCAGGCCTGGTGGCCAATGGCAATGCGCTCCCAAGGCATCTGGCCTTCGTCGGCAGGGGGACTGAACAGGTCTTGCATGCCGCCTATTGTGCCCCGCTGACCTGTGCTGCAGAGTCGGACGGGACGCTGGCCTGGGGCTGGGCGCATCTGTGCACCCCCAAAAAAACCGCAGCGCCTGTGGCAGGCGCTGCGGTGGGATGTGGTGGTCGTAGTGGGACTTGAACCTACGACATCAGCATTATGAATGCTGCGCTCTAACCAACTGAGCTATACGACCGACGGGCTCCATTGTAGAGGCGGATGGGCGGCCTGCCGGGCACCTGCTGCGAGTTTTTCAGCCACCAAAACAGATGCGGCAAAGAGAAAAGCCGCAGCGATTGTGCAATCACTGCGGCTTGTAACCTGGTGGTCGTAGTGGGACTTGAACCTACGACATCAGCATTATGAATGCTGCGCTCTAACCAACTGAGCTATACGACCGGCAGAACGAAATTATATACCGAAAATTTGGCCTGGCGATCAATGTCGCCAGGTTTTGTCAAAATGGGGTGATGGGGCGGGGCCGTTGCCGGGCATGCCCAGGCCCGTTGGTCTGGCCTCCACGGCACCGTCACGTCGATCAGCTGTTGCTGAACTGGGCCTGGCGCTTGTTGACGAAGGCGTCCATGCCTTCCTTCTGGTCGTTGGTGGCGAACAGCGCATGGAACAGGCGGCGCTCGAACATCACGCCGTCGTTGAGGCTGCCTTCAAACGCACGGTTCACCGATTCCTTGGCGGCCATCACGGCCAGTTGCGAGAAGCCGCTGATGATGATGGCCGCGCCCAGCGCTTCTTCCATCAGCTTGTCGACGGGCACCACGCGGCTGACCAGGCTGGCTCGTTCGGCCTCGTCGGCGTTCATCATGCGGCCGGTGAGGGCCAGGTCCATGGCCTTGGCCTTGCCCACGGCGCGCGGCAGGCGCTGCGTGCCGCCGGCGCCGGGGATGACGCCCAGCTTGATCTCGGGCTGGCCAAAGCGGGCGTTGTCGGCGGCGATGATGAAGTCGCACATCATCGCCAGCTCGCAGCCACCACCCAGTGCATAGCCACTGACGGCGGCAATCACCGGCTTGCGGATGCTGCGGATCGCCTCCCAGTTGCGGGTGATGTAGTCGCCGCCATAGGCGTCGGCAAAGCTGTACTTGGCCATCGCGCCAATGTCGGCACCGGCGGCAAAGGCTTTTTCGCTGCCGGTGATGATCATGCAGCCAATGTTCTTGTCGGCATCAAAGGCCTTGAGCGCCTCACCCAGCTCGTTCATCAGCTGGTCGTTCAGCGCGTTCAGCGCCTTGGGGCGGTTCAGCGTGATGATGCCCACCTTTTCGGCTTCGACGCGCACTTCGATCATTTCATAGGCCACGGTCTGTCTCCTTGGGTTTGTGGGGCAGCAGCGGCCTGCTGGCGCCCGCATGGTCGACAGGCATCCTACACCAAGCAGGCTGTTGCGGCGCAGCAGCCTGCACAAGATGGCGCTTTTTGGGTGCTGGTGGGCGTGCCGCCACCCGTGATCAGCGCCCGTCCAGCCAAAGGTTGACCAGATTCACATCGGTGACAGCCAAGGTGACGGTATCGCTCTGGCTGGCAGTTTTTGGAGCCTTCTTGCGGCCTTTGCCCGGGGCGCTGGCGGCGCGGGCCGGCAAGGCCAGTGGCAGGCGCAGCAGGCGCTTGTCGCGCGCCACCAGCGCCAGCACCTGCTGGGCGTCACCGGCATACAGCGGCAGGTCGTCGAGCTTGTGCAGGCGCCAGCCGATGCTGTCGGTGCTGGCCTGCAGTGGCTCGATGCCGATCCATTCGTCGCCCGCCATCATGCCGGCGGCCTCGGCCGCGCCGCCGCGCAGCACCACCTTGATGCTGATACCCGCTGCGCCCTCGGCCACCCGCAGGCCCAGTTGCTGGGCGATCTGGGGCTTGTCGGGCTGGCAGTCCACGCCATGGGCCTGCAGCAGGGCGGCTACCGGCAGGTCCAGCTTGCCGTGCACCCAGGCGCTGATGTCGGCGGCCCAGCTGCGGCCGGTCAGCTCGTGCAGCACATCGAGCAGGTCCTGCTCGCGCATGGGGCCGGCCTTGCAGCGCCGGTACAGCGCCCGCATCACCGCATCCAGCCCGCTGTGGCCTGCACGGCGCAGGCTCAGGTCCAGGCACAGCGCCACCAGCGATCCCTTGGTGTAGTAGCTGACGGTCGCGTTGGGCGTGTTCTCGTCCTGGCGGTAGTACTTTACCCAGGCGTCAAAGCTCGACTCGGCCACGCTTTGCACATGCCGGCCCGGCGTCTGCAGGACCTGGTTGAAGGTCTTGTTGAGCAGCTTGAGGTACTGCGCGTTGTCCAGCAGGCCCGCGCGGCGCAGGACCAGGTCGTCGTAGTAGCTGGTGAAGCCTTCGAAGAACCACAGCAGCTCGGTGTAGTTCTCGCGTTCGTAGTCATAGCTGGCCAGCTCCATCGGGCGCAGGCGCTTGACGTTCCAGGTGTGGAAATACTCATGGCTGATCAGGCCCAGCAAGGTGATGTAGCCACTGCTGGGCTGGGCCTCGCCCTTGCGGGGAAGGTCGCGCCGGCTGCAGATCAGGGCGGTGGAGTTCTTGTGTTCCAGGCCGCCATAGTTGTCGTCCATGGCGTTGAGCATGAACACATAGCGCTCGAAGGGCGGCTTGCCCCGGGGATGCCAGAGGCGGATTTCGGTCTCGCAGATCTTTTGCGTGTCGGCCACCAGGCGCGCGCCATCAAAGCTGGGCGGTGCACCGGCGACGACAAAGCGGTGTGCCACGCCGTGGGCACTGAACTCGGCGCTCCAGAACGCGCCCATCTCGACCGGGCAGTCCACCAGCTCGTCGTAGCTGCTGGCGTGGTAGCGGCCAAAGCCCTGGGGGTTGGTCTGCGCGGCCATCAGGCCGGTGGCCACCTGCCAATGGGGCTGCTGGGCCGGCGGCTCGATGTGCAGCACCTGCAGCAGCGGCTCGCTGCCATGCACACGCAAAAACACGCTGGTGCCATTGAAAAAGCCGCGCTGGCTGTCGAGCCAGACGGTGCGCACCGAGCTGTCGTAGGCGCAGATCTGGTAGCTCAGGGTCAGCGGCTCGGCCGCGCTGCTGTCCACCACCCAGGTGTTCTTGTTCTGCTGCTGGACGTCGACCAGCTGTCCGCCCTGGCTGGCACTCAGGCCCTGCAGCGATTTGGAGAACTCACGCACCAGGTAGCTGCCGGGGATCCAGACCGGCAGCGACACGGTCTGCATCGCCTTGGGCCGGGGGATATTGAGCACCACCTGGTAGAGGTGGGCATGCAGATCGATGGGCGTGATGGTGTACTGGATGGCGTGCGGTGCCAGGGCGGGTGCGCTTTGGGTCATAGCCTGCAAGCGTAGCCCCAATTGCATGGGCGCGTGCCGACCCAGGAATTCACCGGCGCAAAAAAAGGCCCCGAAGGGCCTGAGGAAAGAGGGGCAACGCGCCTGGTTTACTTGACTGCCTTGAGGCGCTTTTCCAGGTCGTCCGAGCCAATGGCGCCCGGCACGCGCGAGCCGTCTGCAAAGAAGATCGTGGGCGTGCCGGTGATCTTGTACTTGCGGCCAAATTCCATATTGCGCTGCAAGGCGGTCACGTCGCAGCTCGATGGAGCGGCGGGCGCATCCGTGCCCTTGAGCATGTGGCTGGCCCATTCCTTGGCCGGGTCCTTGGCGCACCAGATGTTGCGCGACTTCTCGACCGAATCGGGGCTCAGGATCGGGTAGAGGAAGGTGTAGACGGTCACGTCCTTGACGTTTTGCAGGTCTTTCTCGAAGCGCTTGCAGTAGCCGCAGTTGGGGTCTTCGAACACGGCGATCTTGCGCGAACCATTGCCCTTGACGGTCTTGATCGCGTCCTTCAGATTGAGGCTGTTGAAATCCACGGCCGTCAGCTTGTTGATGCGGTCTTCGGTCAGGTTGCGGTGCGCCTGGGTGTCGATCAGCTCGCCCTGGATCAGGTAGTTGCCCTTGGCATCGCTGTAGAACAGGTCGGTGCCGACGCGCACCTCATACAGGCCCTGCATCGGGGTGGCACTGATTTCGTCAATCTTTTGCAGCTGGGGGATACGCTCTGCCAGCGCCTTGCGGATCGCGTCTTCTTGCGCACTGGCAGAGAAACTGGCCGCGATGGCAGCACTGGCCAGTACGGTAGAGAGAATTCGCATGGGGAAACCTTCTTTGATCTTGATAGTAAAAAGCCAGCGCGCGGGAGAGGCCCCAACGCAGGGAAAGCCGCTTGGCGGTGCACCGATGTCCGTCTGGGCGGGAAGTGTGCCTGAACGCTAAACCCCCGCAACTATTAACATTTTGGTACCGCAAGCGGCTTTTGGCCGAACGACGGTTTGTACCAGATGGGCGCTAAAAGTTCACTCCCATGGCCTGGCGGGTCACCCACGATTTCAGCGGACCGCTGCTTTCAAAGCCGCGCATGCCCCAGTTTCTCAGGCTCTGCAAAGGCGTCTCGGGCCTGGTAAACAATTGTTGAATGCTGTCCATCGCCAAGCCGATGGGGGCCAGGCGCGCCTTGCGCTCACGCTCATAGCGGCGCAGCAGGCGCAGGTCCGACAGGCGGCGCCAGCGCGCATCTTCGCTGGTCAGCAAACGCGCCAGTGCGGCGATATCGGCCATGCCCAGGTTCAGTCCCTGGCCGGCCAGCGGGTGCACGGCGTGGGCGCTGTCGCCGGCCAGCACCCAGCTTTGGGCCCGGGCAGTATCTTGCAAGGCGCTGCCCGGCATCGGGCCGCACCACTGGCGCGCCACCGACTGCTGCAGCGGCCAGGCGGCACGCTCGGCGCACACGGTCAGCTGGCCCAGCATGCCCTGGCTGGCCGACTCCAGCGCCATCGCCAGGCCTGCATCGTCCAGCGCCTTGACCCCTTCAACCTGGCTGACCGGCAGCGACCACACGACGGCCACCTCATGGCCGCCGGGGCCGCCCAGCGGCAGAAAGGCCAGAATATCGCCAGCGGCAGAAAACCACTGGCGCGCGGCCTGGCCGTGCGGGCGCTCGCAGCGCAGACGCGTAGCGACGGCGGTCTGGTGGTAGGGGATGGTGGTGAATTCCACGCCGAATTCCTCGCGCGTGCGGCTATGCTTGCCTTCGCAGACCACCGTCAGGCGGGCATCGACCGGGCTGGTCACCGTCTCCACCATCGGCTGGTAGCGCACGGCGGCGGCCAGCTGGGCCTCCAGTGCGGGCACATCGACGATCCAGTTCAGTGCCTCGGTGCGCTGCTGCGCCGCATCAAAATGCACCTCGCCGCCCTGGTCGCCATAGACGTCCATGCGGGTCACCGGCGTGGCGTACTGGGCCTCGGGCCAGCTGCGCACCGATTGCAGCACCTCCCGCGAGAGCTGGTTGAGGGCATAGGCGCGCACATCACCATGGCCGCTGTTGCTGGGCGCCGGGGCGGTATCCACCAGCGCCACGCGCATGCGCTCCCGCGCCAGCAACAATGCCAAGCTGCGGCCCACAATGCCCGCGCCACGGATACAAACGTCGAATTCAGAAGCCATAAGCGACCTATTGTAGTGGGGCACTGTGGCAGCGCCGGGCGCCTGTACGACTTGCTGCAGGGGTCTGGCTACCGTTTGGCGCCGCGTAGATGCAACGCAGCCTTTTACTCGTTACAGTGTGGTTTGCCCAGAACCAACCCAGGCGCAGAGCAGCATGGCAAATAGCGATTTTTTTGATGTCACCGGCCATATCGGCCAATTGTGGGTTTTTCCCATCAAATCCTGCGCCGGCATCGCCGTGCAAAGCGCGCGCCTGTTGCCGACGGGCCTGGAGCATGACCGGGCCTTCATGCTGGTCGATGGGCAAGGCGACTTCATCTCGCAGCGCGAGATCGCCCGCATGGTGCTGGTGCAACCGGCCATTGCCGAGGGCGTGATGACGGTGACCGCCCCGGGCATGGAGCCGATCACGGTAGACATGGCCTTTGCTGGCCCCGAGCGTGCGGTGCGCGTCTGGGATGACCGGGTGACGGGCCTGCAGGCGCCCGATGCAATCAATGCCTGGTTCAGCGCGTTCCTGCAGACCGAATGCTATTTGGTGCGCATGGCGCCCCAGGCGCTGCGGCTGGCCAGCAAGAAATGGACCGGCGGCGCCGACGCCCCCACGCAATTTGCCGATGGCTTTCCGGTGCTGGTGGTCAGCCGGGCCTCGGTCCATGAGCTCAATGAGCGCCTGACCCAGGCAGGCGAAGCGCCTGTGGTGGCAGAGCGCTTTCGCGCCAATATTGTGGTCGAGGGCTTCCAGTCCCACGACGAGGACCGTATCGAGAGCCTGTCGGTGCAGCAGGGCGGGCCGGGCAGCCAGCAATGGGTGGATCTGCCACTGGTCAAGCCCTGTGCGCGTTGCCCGATCCCCGATATCGACCCGGCCACGGCTGCAAGCGGCACCAGCGTGACCGACACCTTGCAGACCTACCGCCACGACGACCGCCTGGATGGCGCCGTAACCTTTGGCATGAATGCCTATGTGCCTGCGGGCACCGGTGGGGTGCTGCGGGTGGGTGATGCCGTCGGCGGCGCGCTGCAGTTTGACTGAGCGGCGCAAACAGCACCCTGGAGACGTCGTTGCCCCGCCGGCCGCGCCACGCCTGGCCGCACGCATGTGTTGCCTGCGGTTCGATGCTTGGTCAGGGACGCCCAGTCGGGGGCGCCCAGCCTCAACTGCCAACCTGCGGTGTTCGGGGCCGGGTGAGCAGCCCGAAGCCTCCCTGTTAATACGCCTGGATTCGCGACTGCCATGCAGTCGGCTTAAAATGCCGGGTTTGTCCGAAAGAATAGAGAAAGCACTGCCATGAGCCTCAAATGCGGCATCGTCGGTTTGCCCAATGTTGGCAAGTCCACCCTTTTTAATGCGTTGACCAAGGCAGGTATTGCCGCCGAAAACTATCCTTTCTGCACGATCGAACCCAATACCGGCGTCGTGGAAGTGCCCGATCCGCGTCTGGACCAGCTGTCCAAGATAGTAGAGCCCGAGCGCATTGTTCCGGCCATCGTCGAGTTTGTGGACATCGCCGGCCTGGTGGCCGGCGCCTCCAAGGGTGAAGGCCTGGGCAACCAGTTCCTGGCCCATATCCGCGAAACCGACGCCATCGTGAACGTGGTGCGCTGCTTCGAAGACCCGAACGTGATCCACGTGGCCAACAAGGTCGACCCGATTGCTGATATCGAGGTCATCCAGACCGAGCTGTGCCTGGCCGACCTGGCCACCGTGGAGAAGGCGCTCAACCGCTACAGCAAGGCGGCGAAGTCGGGCAACGACAAGGAAGCTGCCAAGCTGGTCTCGCTGCTGACCCCCATCCAGGCCGTGCTGGACCAGGGCAAGCCTGCCCGCATCGTGCCCGTATCCAAGGAAGACGCGCCGCTGCTCAAGCAGTTCTGCCTGATCACCGCCAAGCCAGCGATGTTTGTCGGCAACGTCAGCGAAGACGGCTTTGAAAACAACCCGCTGCTCGACAGCCTGAAGGCCTATGCCGCAGCCCAAGGCGCGCCCGTGGTCGCCATCTGCGCCAAGATCGAGGCAGAAATGTCCGAGATGGGCGACGAAGACCGCGACATGTTCCTGCAGGAAATGGGTCTGGAAGAGCCGGGCCTGAACCGCCTGATCCGCGCCGGCTTCTCGCTGCTGGGTCTGCAGACCTACTTCACCGCAGGTGTGAAGGAAGTGCGCGCCTGGACCGTGCCCGTGGGTGCCACCGCGCCCCAGGCGGCAGGCGTCATCCACGGCGACTTCGAGCGTGGCTTTATCCGCGCCCAGACCATCGCCTTTGACGACTTCATCCAGTACAAGGGTGAGCAAGGCGCCAAGGAAGCGGGCAAGATGCGCGCCGAAGGCAAGGAATACATCGTCAAGGATGGCGATGTGCTGAACTTCCTGTTCAACGTCTGACCATTTCGGCGGCGACGCTGCCCGCAGGCATTCGCTGCGTGCTGGCAGTCAGAACCTCCAAGCCCGCTGCGCGTCAGCGGGCTTTTTCGTGGGGCGTTGCGGTCATGCGCCTGTGGCAGCGGGATGGCAGCGGGATGGCAGAGCAGGGCGGCCAGCCGTTATAAGATAGCCGCTGCTTGCCAGACAGCGGCTCCGTTGGCGGTTGCTGCAAGTGCAGCCCCGTCCACCGATTCTTGAAAGCCCCCTTTTGGTGACCCCACCTGCCCCGATCACACAAGCCACTGCTGCGGATGCCCCCCGTGCGCCGAGCGCCGCCGAGCGCGAGCAGCATTCGGTGCAGGCCGATCTGGTCGCGGTGCTGGTGGCGGTGACGGGCGGGCAGCCGCGCATACTGACCACGCAGGCCGGTGAGACCCTGCCAGCGGGGCCCTTTACCGCCAACCACCGCTCGCTGCAGGCCAGCCTGCGCGCCTGGGTCGAGACGCAGACCCACCACCCGCTGGGCTTTGTCGAGCAGCTCTACACCTTTGCCGATGGCGACCGCTCGCAGGAGCTGGGCATGCGCGCGATCTCTATCAGCTACCTGGCACTGACGCGCGAGCTCGACGATGCCGGCCTGGCCCAGCCGGGCTGGCAGGACTGGTACCACTACTTCCCCTGGGAGGACTGGCGCAGCGGCGCGCCCGAGATCCTGGACCAGCGCATTGCGCCAGCGTTGCAGGCCTGGAGTGCGCAGGCAACGGGCAAGGCAGCGGCCAGCGCGCGCTGGGAGCGGGCCCGAGTGAGCTTTGGCCTCGAGGGCAGCGATTGGAACGAAGAGCTGGTGCTGCAGCGCTACGAGCTGCTGTTTGAAGCGGGCCTGGTCGCAGAAGCCTGGCGCGATGGCAGGGCGGCCCCGACAGGCCAGACCTTGCTGGGCACGGCAATGCGCAATGACCACCGCCGCATTCTGGCGACCGGCATGGCGCGGCTGCGCGCCAAGATCAAGTACCGGCCTGTGGTGTTCGAGCTGATGCCCGACAGCTTCTCGCTGCTGCAGCTGCAGCAGACTGTCGAGGCGCTGGCCGGGCGCAGCCTGCACAAGCAGAACTTTCGCCGCCTGATCGAGCAGCAGGCGCTGGTGGAAGAGACCGGCGAGATCAGCAGCCAGGGCGCAGGCCGCCCGGCCAAGCTGTTCCGCTTTCGCCGCAATGTACTGGTGGAACGCGCGCTCGCGGGCAACAAGCTGCCGCTGGCGCGCGGCTGATCGTCCTGATCCGTTCTTGCAGGCCGCAACGGAGGCGGCATCATGGCAGCGTCAGGACTTGACAATATTTATACTCATAATTAGCATAAATGTGCGCGTGACCGGTTAAGCGCTGGTGCGCCTCTTTTTTTTACCCTTTAAATACTCAAAATGAGCATTAATCAAACTGCGGCGCTGCCGGTTCCTCCTCTGCCTGATGTGATGCTGGAGCCGCTGGTGCGCATGGCCCTGCTGGAAGACCTGGGCCGCGCCGGGGACCTGACGACCGACACCATCGTGCCCGCAGATGCCAGAGACAGCCTGCGTCTGGTGGCACGGCAAGCGGGCGTGCTGGCGGGGCTGGATCTGGCGCGGCTGGCCTTTCATCTGCTGGACAGCGGTCTGGAGTTTGAGCCGCTGTGCGGCGATGGCACGGTGCTGGCGCCGGGCATGGAGATCGCCCGCATCCACGGCAAGAGCCGGGCGATCTTGACGGCGGAGCGCACGGCGCTGAACTACCTTTGCCATTTGAGCGGCGTGGCTAGCGCCACGTACGCGATCGCGCAGGCCATCCAGCCCTATGGCACGCGGGTGACCTGCACACGCAAGACCATGCCGGGCCTGCGCGCGCTGCAAAAGTATGCGGTGCGCGTGGGCGGTGGCAGCAACCACCGCTTTGGGCTGGACGATGCCGTGCTGATCAAGGACAACCACATTGCACTGGCCGGCGATGTGGCCACCGCCGTGGGCCGTGCACGCGCAGGCGTCGGCCATATGGTCAAGATCGAGCTTGAAGTGGACACGCTCGCCCAGCTCGATGCCGCATTGCAGCTGGGGGTGGATGTGGTGCTGCTGGACAACATGGACCTCGAGACCCTGCGTACGGCGGTGGCCATGTGCCGGGGCAAGGCGGTGACCGAGGCATCGGGCCGCATCACACCCGAGACCGCGCCGCAAGTGGCCGCCACCGGGGTGGACCAGATCGCCGTCGGCTGGCTCACCCACAGCGCCAAGGTGCTGGACATCGGCCTGGATGCCTGATCCGGCCCTCTACCACCCGCGCACCCTGCATATCCTGGAAGGAGGCCTGTGATGCCCCGCGTTCTCCAACGCTTCTCCTGGTGGTGGCTTGCCGCCGCCGCTGCGGCCTGCATGGCTGCCGGCCTGTGGCTGGGCGGCAGCAGCATGGCGGCAGCCCGCTTTGACAAACCCATGACCATCGTGGTGACCTTTCCACCGGGCGGCGGCACCGACTTGCTGGCGCGCAAACTGGGCGCCGCCTTGCAGCAGCACACGGGCCAGACCGTGGTCGTGGAAAACCGCCCCGGCGCCAGCGGCAATATCGGCGCGCGCCATGTGGCGGAGGCGGCAGGCGATGGCAGCACCTGGCTGATGGTGAACAGCTCGTTCGCGATCAACCCCGCCGTTTACCGCCAGCTGGATTTTGACCCGCGGCGCGATTTCAAGGCCGTGTTCAATGTGGGCACGATTGCCTCGGTGCTGGTGGTGCCGCAGGCCAGCGAATTGCACAGCCTGGCCGATGTGCGCGCCTCGGCGCCATTGCAACCGCTGCCCTTTGCCTCGTGCGGCAATGGCACGCCGCAGCACCTGGCCGGGGAGATGCTGGCCCAGGCCGCGCAGCTGCATTGGCAGCATGTGCCCTACAAGGGCTGCGGGCCGGCCATCACCGCCGTGGCGGCCGGCCAGGTCGCCATGGGCATGGTCACCGCCAGCAGCGCTGCGCCGCTGATCGAGGCCGGCCGCGTGCGCGCCATTGCCATCACGGCCCCTCAGCGCCTGGCGCAGTGGCCGCAGGTCGCCACCGTGGCCGAGCAAGGTGCAGCCGGTTTCAGCGTCGAGCAGTGGCATGGCCTGCTGGCGCCCGCTGCCACCAGCGATGCGGTGGTGCAGCGCATGCATGCGCTGCTGGCGCAGATCCTGGCCGAGCCGGCGATGCAGCAGTGGCTGCGCGATCAAGGCTATACGCCGCTGCAGCAAAGTGCGGCCGAGTTTGGGCAGGTGATCGCCAGCGATATCGACCGCTATGCCGCCGTGGCGCAGCAGCTGGGCTTGCGGGTGGATTAGGCAGCGCTGAAAACCGCGCGTGCCTTCAGGAGGGCCAGAAATGCAAAATCGTGGCCGTCATCACCAGGTAGCGCAAAAACTTGCCGATCGCCATGTAGAACACGCAGGGCCAGAACGGCAGGCGCAGCCAGCCGGCCACGGCGCACAGCGGATCGCCGACGATGGGCAACCAGCTGAGCAAACAGGCCTTGGCGCCGAACTTGCGCAGCCAGATGCGGGCCATGCGCTGGTGGCGGCTCTGCTTGTTGAGTGGTGCCGTGGGGATGAGGGAGTTGGTCGGCGCGGCCGCATCGCCGGCATGGCGCAGTCTGCGGGCCTTGTACCAGGCGGTACGGGCGAGCGCGCCGGTCCACCAGCTGATCGCGCCGCCCAGTGTGTTGCCGGCGGTCGCCACCAGAATGGCCTGCCAGAACAGGTCCGGATTCAGATGTAGCAGGCCGGCCACAGCGGGCTCGGACCCGAGCGGCAGCAATGTGGCCGAGATCAGGGCCACGACAAAGACCGTGCTGAGCCCGAACTGCGGCAGGGCCAGCCATGTCAGCAACTGTTGAATCCACGCTTCCATGGCTGCCAGTGTAGCGGCTGGTGCCGGCCTGCCAGCGGCGCAGCGGGCCGCTGCCGTGTCAGCCAAGAGGCCGAAAAATACCTGCTGCACAAGCCCTGGCGCCGGCAAGGTCGGACGGCCCGCCGGGCCATTCAGGGGGTGCCCATGCGCGTCGCCAACGCCCGCCCGCAGGCCCGATTTATGGGCATTCCCAAATGTCAAGCGGGTAGATTGGATGTTTGCTACTTTTTTAAGCAGTACAATCTGCCCCTTCCCCTCACCACAACAGACAGCACTTCGGTGGCGAAGTGCTCGCTTTTTGCATTCCATGTCCGTCCGCATCGGTCCCTATACTCTGGCCAACAATGTGTTTGTGGCGCCCATGGCGGGCGTGACGGACCGGCCTTTTCGCCAGCTGTGCAAGGCGCTGGGGGCGGGGTATGCGGTCAGCGAGATGGTGACCAGCCGCAAGGACCTGTGGGACAGCCTCAAGACCAGCCGCCGCGCCAACCATGCCGGCGAGCCCGGCCCGATCTCTGTGCAGATCGCCGGCACCGACGCGCCGATGATGGCCGAGGCGGCGGTCTACAACATTGAGCGCGGCGCGCAGATCATCGACATCAACATGGGTTGCCCGGCCAAGAAGGTCTGCAACAAATGGGCAGGCTCGGCGCTGATGCAGAACGAGCCGCTGGCGGTCGAGATTGCCGCTGCGGTGGTGGAGGCTGCGGCGCCCCATGGCGTGCCGGTGACGCTGAAGATGCGCACCGGCTGGAGCGATGACCACAAGAATGCCGTGCAGCTGGCGCGCCAGTTCGAACAGGCGGGCATCCAGATGCTCACCGTGCATGGCCGCACGCGCGAGCAGGGCTACCGGGGCCTGGCCGAGTACGACACGATCCGTGCCGTCAAGCAGGCGGTGTCGGTTCCAGTGGTTGCCAATGGCGATATCACGAGCCCGGCCAAGGCCCGCGATGTGCTGGCCTTCACCTGTGCGGATGCGGTGATGGTGGGGCGGGCGGCCCAGGGCCGCCCCTGGATTTTTCGCGAGATCGTGCATTTTCTGCAGACCGGCGAATTGCTCGCGCCTCCGCTGGTGGCCGAGCTGCGCCGCCATCTGCTCGAGCACCTGCAGGACCACTATGCGCTGTACGGCGAGAGCACCGGCGTGCGCTCGGCGCGCAAGCACATTGCCTGGTATGTGCGCGATCTGCCGGGGGGCGATGCGTTCAGGCGCGAGATGAATGTGATTGAAAACAGTGCGGCGCAATGGCAGGCCGTAGCCGATTATCTGGGGGCCTTGGGGCAACAGATGGACCGGCTGCCTGGCATCGCGGCAGCACCAGAGGCCAGCGGGAGTGCGATGGCCCCAGCAACAACAATGAGTGATGACCTTGTATGAGTAAGACGACGATTGAGCAGTCCGTGCGGGACAGCCTGCAGACCTATTTTCAGGACCTGGAAGGCGAGGTGCCGGACCGCGTGTACGAGATGGTAGTGCGCATGGTGGAGCGCCCGATGCTGGAAGTGGTGATGAACCACGCCGACAACAACCAGTCACGGGCCGCCGAGTGGCTGGGCCTGAACCGCAACACGCTGCGCAAGAAGCTGGTCGAGCACAAGATGCTCTGACCCGCGCCCTGATTTCAGTGCTGCTTGCGCCCGCTGCGCAAGCGGCACAAGCCTGTTTCCATTCTTGAAGTGATTGACATGAAAGCCCTGATTTCCGTTTCCGACAAAACCGGTATTGTCGAATTTGCCCAGGCCCTGCATGCGCTGGGCGTGCAGCTGCTGTCGACCGGCGGCACCGCCAAGCTGCTGGCCGATAAGGGCCTGCCTGTGACCGAGGTGGCCGAGGTCACCCGCTTCCCCGAAATGCTGGATGGCCGCGTCAAGACCCTGCACCCGATGGTGCATGGCGGCCTGCTGGCCCGCCGCGACCTGCCCGAGCACATGGCTGCACTGAAGGAACACGGCATCGAGACCATCGACCTGCTGGTGGTCAACCTCTACCCGTTTGAAGCGACCGTGGCCAAGGCCGGCTGCACGCTGGCCGATGCGATCGAGAACATCGACATTGGCGGCCCGGCGATGGTGCGCTCCGCCGCCAAGAACTGGAAGGATGTCGGTGTGATCACCGCCGCCGACCAGTACGACGCCGTGCTCGCCGAGCTCAAGGCCGGCGGCAAGCTGTCCAACCAACTGCGCTTTGCCCTGTCGGTGGCGGCATTCAACCGCATCAGCCAGTATGATGGCGCGATCAGCAACTACCTGTCGTCGGTCACGTTCGAAGACGAAAAGCTGTCCGAGGAATACGTGCCCGAGCGTGCCGCCTTCCCCGGCCAGAGCAACAGCCAGTTCATCAAGATCCAGGACCTGCGCTATGGTGAAAACAGCCACCAGCAAGCTGCCTGGTACCGCGATCTGTACCCCGCACCCGGCTCGCTGGCCACGGGCGTGCAGCTGCAAGGCAAGGAGCTGAGCTACAACAACATCGCCGATGCCGATGCCGCCTGGGAATGCGTCAAGAGCTTCGAGGTGCCGGCCTGCGTCATCGTCAAGCACGCCAACCCCTGCGGTGTTGCCGTGGGTGCCGATGCATTGGAAGCCTATTCCAAGGCCTTCCAGACCGACCCGACCAGCGCCTTTGGCGGCATCATCGCCTTCAACCGCGCCGTGGACAAGGCAGCGGCGGAGGCCGTGTCCAAGCAGTTCGTCGAAGTGCTGATGGCCCCCGACTTCAGCGCCGAGGCGCTGGAGATCTTCAAGTCCAAGGTCAATGTGCGCCTGATGAAGATTGCACTGCCAGCTGGCGGCAACAGCGACTGGGAGCAGGGCCGCAACGCCATTGAGTCCAAGCGCGTGGGCTCAGGCATCCTGCTGCAATCGGCCGACAACCATGAGTTGCAACTGGCGGATCTGAAGGTCGTGACCGTCAAGCAGCCCACCCCGCAGGAACTGCAGGACCTGCTGTTCGCGTGGAAGGTGGCCAAGTTCGTCAAGTCCAATGCCATCGTGTTCTGCAAGAACGGCATGACCATGGGCGTGGGCGCGGGCCAGATGTCGCGCCTGGATTCGGCCCGTATCGCATCGATCAAGGCGGAAGCGGCCAAGCTGTCGCTGCAGAACACCGTGGTGGCGTCGGATGCCTTCTTCCCCTTCCGCGACGGCCTGGATGTGGTGGTCGATGCCGGCGCCACCTGCGTGGCCCAGCCTGGTGGCTCGATGCGCGACCAGGAAGTGATCGCTGCCGCCGACGAGCGCGGCGTGGCGATGGTATTTACTGGCGTGCGCCACTTCCGCCACTGATGGCAAGGCGGTACCCGCCAGGGTGCTGCCACCGCTGGCTGCAGGCCGATCCAGTCTGCAGCCCCGATACGCCGGCCATCTTCGGGTTCGCCGGCTTGTTTTCTGCGCCGGGCCCCGGGCCCCTTCCACCATGAGCGAACCACAGCACCAAGACCCGCCTCCCGCCTCCGATCCGGACAGTGACCCGCCGCGCCGCTCGCGCTGGCTGGGTGTGCTGATCGTTGCATTTGCGCTGGTGGTGGGCCTGGGCATGTTCAATATCGGGCGGCTCATCATCCGGCCCAAGCCCGAGGTGACGGCCGCTGACCGCCTGATCGAGGCCAGCCCCCGGTTGCAGCAGGGCCGCGAGCTGGTCACCCGCAGCAGCGACTGCATGCGCTGCCACACGATGGAGCTGGATGTGGTGGGCCCGGGTTTTCGCAACATCGCCAAGCGCTATGCCGACCGTGACGACGCCGTCCCCTATCTGGCGCGCAAGATCCGCGAGGGAAGCGTCGGCGAGTGGGGCCGTATCGTGATGCCACGCCATCCGCAGGTCACGCAGGAGCAGGCCGAACTGATGGCCGGCTGGCTGATGGCCCTGCGCCCCGCCAACGCGCCTGCCGCCAGTCCGCCTTGAGCGCCTGTCGGACCAGCCGCACGAGCCCGCTGCTGCAGCGGGCTTTTTTGCGTCCGGCGGCAATGTCCGTAGACAGGGTCTGGAAAGGCCATGCTTTGTAAAGCAAATCTGCGATACTGCAGCGACATAGACCTGAAGGAGGATGCATGAACTTTCCCGAATACGCCGGACACGGCGGTGGCCTGACCGAGGCGAACAGCCGAGGCCAATTCATCAAGGCGGCCTACAGCCATTTGGCCGTCGCCATTTTGGCTTTTGCCGTGCTGTCGTTTGGCCTGTACGCCAGCGGTGCATCGTTTGCGATGCTCAAGATGCTGGGCGTAAGCAAGTGGGGCTGGCTGGCCGTCATGGGCGCTTTCATGGTGGTCGGCTGGCTGGCGACCAATGCCGCCGACAACTCGGAAAGCACCGGCGTGCAGTACCTGGCGCTGGGCGGCTTTGTGTTTGCCGAATCGCTGATCTTCGCCCCGATGCTGGCCATGGCCAGCATCATTGCTCCCGGCTCGATCCAGGCGGCCTCGATTGCCACCCTGGCGTTGGTGGCGGGCCTGACCTTCACGGCCTTCACCAGCAAGAGGGACTTCTCCTTCCTGGGCGGCTTCCTGAAGATCGGTGGCCTGGTGGCCATCGGTATCATCCTGGCCGGTGTCGTGTTCGGCTTCAAGCTGGGCATCTGGTTCTCCGGCGCGATGGTGCTGTTTGCCGGCGCTTGCGTGCTGTATGACACCTCGCAGATCATGCGCCACTACCCGGCAGACCGTCCCGCTGGCGCGGCCCTGCACCTGTTCGCATCGGTGGCCCTGCTGTTCTGGTATGTGCTGCGCCTGATCATGCAACTGGGTGGCAGCGACGACTGATCGCCTGCGACAGACAACAAAAAACCTCGGCACGCCGAGGTTTTTTTATGCCCGCCAGGGACGGGTGGCCAGGCAGCGGAGGGCGCTTACAAGGTCTTGAAGACGTCGCGGGCTGCTTCGATCGTCGCCTGGATGTCGGCATCGGTATGGGCGCTGCTGACAAAGCCCGCTTCGTACAGCGCCGGCGCAAAGTAGTGGCCGCGCGCGAGCATGCCGTGGAAGAACTTGTTGAACAGCGGCTTGTCGCTCTTCATCACCGCTTCGTAGTGGCTGGGCAGCTCGGGCAGCAGGAAGAAGCCGAACAGACCGCCCTGGTGGTCCACGCTGAAGGGAACGCCTGCGGCATCGGCCTCGGCCTTGAGGCCGGCCATCAGCTGGCCGGTCTTCGCATGCAGCGCTTCATGGAAGCCTGGCTGGCTGATCAGCGACAGGGTCTGCAGACCACAGGCCGTGGCAATCGGGTTGCCCGACAAGGTGCCGGCCTGGTAGACCGGGCCCAGCGGCGACAGCTTTTCCATGATCTCGCGGCGCGCGCCAAAGGCGGCCATCGGCATGCCGCCGCCAATCACCTTGCCCAGCACGGTGATGTCGGGCTTGAAGCCGGGGATCTGCTGCGCATACAGGCTTTGCGCGCTGCCCAGTGCGACACGGAAACCGGTCATCACCTCGTCGTAGATCAGCAAGGCGCCATGTTCCTGGGTCAGCTCGCTGATGCGGCGGGTAAAGGCGGTGCTGGCGCGCACAAAGTTCATGTTGCCGGCAATCGGCTCCATGATCACGCAGGCGATCTGGCCGTCGTACTTGGCAAAGGCTTCTTCGAGCTGGCCGATGTCGTTGTATTCCAGAACGATGGTGTCCTGCACCACCTGGGCGGGCACCCCTGCCGAAGACGAGGCGCCAAAGGTCGCCAGGCCCGAGCCGGCCTTGACCAGCAGCGCATCGGCATGGCCGTGGTAGCAGCCGTTGAACTTGATGATCTTGTTGCGGCCGGTATAGCCGCGCGCCAGGCGAATCGCGCTCATGCCCGCCTCGGTGCCGGAGCTGACCAGCCGCACCATGTCCATCGACGGCATGAGCTTCAGGATGGCTTCAGACAGTGCGATCTCGCGCTCGGTGGGAGCACCGAAGGAAAAGCCTTCGAGCAGCGCAGCCTGCACGGCGCTCAGCACCTGCGGGTGGCCATGGCCCAGGATCATCGGGCCCCAGGAGCCGATGTAGTCCACATAGCGTTTGTCATTGGCATCAAACAGGTGCGCGCCTTGCGCGCGGGCGATGAAGGCCGGCGTGCCGCCTACGGCATTGAAAGCCCGCACGGGCGAATTCACGCCGCCGGGGATCACCTGGCGGGCACGTTCAAACAATTGGGCGTTTTTATCCATCGTCATAAGGGCTCACATCTACTCTGGCCTTGGATTGTCGGCCAAGCGGGTGCCTGGGGCTGTCAATCCGGTATTCACTGCACTGGAACAGGCAGGCTTTGAACTCAGAGCGGGCGGGTGTGGAGCGCGTCGCTCTCATCCCCATCCGCGCTGCCGTCATCTACTACGTCCTCGTCATCGGCATGCACCCAGAAGAGACGGTCAGGCACGGTCTTACCCATGCCGGGGCGCAGGCCTCCCTCCAGACATTTGTCGAGGTAGGTCATCGCCTCGGCGGTCGCGTCGCTCAGCGGCACCTCGGTGGCCAGCAAGGCCGTGAGCGCCGCGCTCAAGGTGTCGCCTGCGCCGATGTACTCGGTCTCGAAAAGCTCGAACTCGCCGCTGCCGTACACGGTGTCGGCCGAGGCGAGCACGTTTTCCACATGCTGGTCATGGGCGGGGATGCCGGTC
The DNA here is from genome assembly GCF_022387135.1 of Comamonas sp. B21-038. Classification (GTDB taxonomy): domain Bacteria; phylum Pseudomonadota; class Gammaproteobacteria; order Burkholderiales; family Burkholderiaceae_C; genus Comamonas; species Comamonas sediminis. The sequence goes on along the minus strand of NZ_CP092462.1, from coordinate 3,401,329 downwards.
ACCAGTACAAAGGGCACACCATGGTCGGCGGCGGCCTTGGCCAGGTCACGGGGGCTGGGGCGGTGCTCGGAGGTGCGGTAGGGCAGCAGCCAGCGCCATAGCAAGCCATAGGCACCGACCAGCACCGTCACCTGGGGCAGCAGCAACTCCTGGTACGCATCGAGGTAGTCGTCGATCAGTTCGCTGTCCCACCAGGCCATGCCGGCGACATAGGCGACGACCGGTACATCGGGGTAGTCATTGGTTACTTCCGCACACACGCGTACATTTTCAATCGATCCCAGAAAGCCCAGTTTGATCGCGCGGATGGGAATGTCCTGCAATACGGTCTGCGCCTGTTGCTGAACTGCATCATCGGACAGCGCATAAAAGTCGATGGTGTCGAGCGTATCGCGGATCAACGCACCCGTGACGACGGTGCAGGGGTGTCCTCCCATCGACGCCACGGCCAGCGCATCGGCATTGGTGCCGCCTGCGCCGCTGGGGTCATTGGCGTTGATGCAGAGGATGCTGGCGGTATCAATCGTCGCGGCCAACGTGCTTTCACTCGGGCTGGATTCTGGCTGGTTTGTCAAGGAGGATGTCATAGGTCAACGAGATAAAGCACATTGATGCAGGAATCACCGTTAAATCTGTGTTGAAAAGCTACAATCGTTGCATTCTATGTAAAGCCTCTGTAAGCTTTTCAAAATTAGGAGCAGGGACGACGGATGCAGTGTACGCGCTGTGGTGCAAAATGCACCTCCAGCACATGCGGATTCGTCGAAGAAAAATTGCCATAGGGCGTATGTGTTCAATGCAAACGGGTGGGAGGGGCTATGTCAGCCTTGGCTGCCGCGTGCATTCGCATTTCATGACATGCAATGAGGAGGGTGGCCGGTGACAGTTTCCGCAGACAACTTCAAGGTATTGGTGGTTGACGATAGCAATACCATTCGCAGAAGTGCTGAGATTTTTCTGAAGCAAGGCGGCTACGAGGTGCTGCTCGCTGAAGACGGCTTCGATGCCCTCTCCAAAATCAACGATTTCAAGCCGGACATGGTGTTTTGCGACATCCTGATGCCCAAACTGGACGGCTACCAAACCTGCGCCATCGTCAAGCGCAATGATGCTTTCGCATCTACACCCGTGGTCATGTTGTCGTCCAAGGACGGCGTTTTCGACAAGGCCCGGGGACGCATGGTGGGATGTGAAGACTACCTCACCAAGCCATTTACCAAAGATCAATTACTGGAAACCGTCGGACGTTTCGTTGCCGAACGTTAAGGAGGGGTCGTGCCTATTCAAAAAGTTCTTATCGTTGATGACTCAAAAACCGAATTGATGTTTTTGAGCGATCTGCTTGTACGCCAGGGTATGGTGGTGCGCACTGCGCAAAATTCGGACGAGGCGATGCTGCGCCTGGCGGAAGACCGGCCCGACCTGATCCTGATGGACGTCGTGATGCCAGGGCAGAACGGCTTTCAGCTGACCCGCCTGATCACCCGCAGCCCGGAGTATGCGGATATCCCGATCATCATGTGCACCAGCAAGAACCAGGAAACCGACCGGGTCTGGGGCATGCGCCAGGGCGCACGTGGCTATGTGACCAAGCCGGTGGATCCGGCCGAACTCAAGGCCAAGATCGAGGCACTGGGATAAGGCATGGCACAGCGCGAAGACTTGCGAGAGCTGCAAACCCGGCTGGCCGATCGTCTGAGCCAGGCACGCAACCAGACGGCGGTCGGTGCCTCGTGGCTGGCAGTCAAGATCAGTGGCCGGAACTTTCTGCTGCCTTTGAGCCAGTCCGGCGAAGTGCTGGGCTGGAGCGGGGTGGAGCCTGTGCCCTACACCAAACCCTGGATGCTCGGTGTGACCAGCATCCGGGGTATTTTGTTGACGGTGGTGGATCTGGCCCGCATGCTGGGCCTGCCTGTCGCACGCAGCGAACAGGTGTTTGCCGGGGCTTCGGTCGTCGCGCTCAACCCCATGATGGGCGTCAATGCCGCCCTGTTTGTCGAGCAGCTGGAAGGCTTGCGCGGCAGCAATGACTTCGCGCATTCCAAAGACAAGCCGGCCGATGCGCCGGAATTTTTTGGTGCGCTCTATACATCCGCCAGTGGCGAGCAGTGGCAGGAACTCAACCTGCAGCTGCTGGCCAATGCGCCCGATTTTCTCGATATCACGGTTTAGTGCGGGGCTTCCGCGGCTTCATCCCTTTCGGTATTTGTATGTTCAACAAACTATTCAAACGCAAAGAAGACGTGGCAGACCCAGGCGTCAGCATCTTCCCAGATGGTGACCAGGTGATGCTCTCCGAAGGCTCGACCGGTGACGGCGTGTCCCCCGCCAAGACGGCGGCCAATGTATCCGGCGCTGCGGTGCAGGACGATTACATGGCCCAGCTGGTCGAGGGCGAGACCGCCTCCGACGATCTGGTGACGCTGCCGGTGCTGGGTGCGGCACCGGCTGCCAAACACCAAAAGACCCTGCTGACCATCGTCATCGTGGGTCTGGTGGTGTTCTTTGCGCTGGCGGTGTGGGCGATCTTGCAGTCGCGCACGACAGGCGGCCAGCTGGCAGCCACCGGCCAGGCCTTGACCCAGTCGCAGCGTCTGGCCAAATCGGTGGGTCAGGCGGTCAACGGCAATGAGCAGGCATTTGCCGAAGTGGCAGAAGCCTCGTCGATTCTGAAGAAGAACATCGATGGCCTGAACTCCGGCTCGGAAGACCCGGCGATCAAGGCGCTGGGCAGTTCCTACGCCGAGGTGCTGGCGCCGCTGGTGGAAGCCTCGGACCGCACCGCGAGCAAGAGCGATGCCGTGGTCAAGCAGAAAGCCTCGCTGGTCGCGATGAACAAGGACTTGCAGGCGATTCACAAGAACACGCAGACCCTGCTCGAGCTGAGCGAGGCGGTGGTCAGCCTGAAGCTCCAGCAAGCGGCTCCGCCCGCTGAAATCGCCGCAGCCAGCCAGCTGGCGATGCTGACCCAGCGTATCGGCAAGTCGGCCAACGACTTCCAGAGCGCCTCGGGTGCCAATGCCGAGGCGGTATTTCTGCTGGGCAAGGACTTGAACACCTTCAAGGAAATCGTCGCCGGTCTGCTCAACGGCAGCGCCGAGCTGCGCCTGAGCCCCGCCCGCGATGGCGCCGTGCGCGACAAGCTGCAGGAACTCTCGTCCCAATACGACATCACGTTGAAGGATGGCTCGGCGGTGCTGAGCAACCTCAAGGGCATCTCGGAAGCCCGTGAGGCCGAAGTCTCGATCCAGTCGGCCAGCGATCCGCTGCGCAAGGGCCTGGAAGCACTGCAGGCGGACCTGAACAGCTGGTCCGACCGCATCTGGCTGTACCTGGTGGGCATCGTGCTGGCAGCGTTGCTGGTGGGCCTGGGTGTGTGGGGCCTGGTGCGCCTGCAGCTGGCAGACAGCTTGAACCGCCGCCGCGCTGCAGAATCGCTGCAACAGGAAGCGACCCGCCAGGAGCAGGAGGCCAAGCGTCTCAATGACGCCAACCAGGCTGCCATTTTGCGGCTGATGAACGAGTTGCAGTCCGTCGCTGAAGGGGATCTGACCCAGGAAGCGACCGTGACGGAAGACATCACCGGCGCGATTGCCGACTCGGTGAACTACACGGTGGAAGAGCTGCGCATGCTGGTGGGCAGCGTGCAGAACACGGCGACCCGCGTGGCACAGACCACGTCGACCGTGGACTCCACGTCGACCGAGCTGCTGGCTGCGTCGACCGAGCAACTGCGTGAGATTCGCGAAACCGGCAAGTCGATTCTCGACATGGCGACCCGTATTAACCTCGTGTCGTCACAGGCGCAGGAATCGGCTTCGGTGGCGCGCAAGTCGCTGATGGCGGCCGAGTCGGGCCTGCAGGCGGTGGAAAACGCGATCGGTGGTATGAACTCGATCCGGGACCAGATCCAGGACACCTCCAAGCGCATCAAGCGCCTGGGTGAGTCCTCGCAGGAGATTGGTGAAATTACCGACCTGATCTCGGACATTACCGAACAGACCAACGTGCTGGCATTGAATGCGGCCATTCAGGCGGCCTCCGCCGGTGAAGCCGGCCGCGGCTTCTCGGTGGTGGCCGAGGAAGTGCAGCGTCTGGCTGAGCGCTCGGCCGATGCAACGCGCCAGATCTCGGTGCTGGTGAAGGCGATTCAGACCGACACCCAGGACGCGGTGGCCGCTATGGAGCGCTCGACCCAGGGTGTGGTGGAAGGGGCCCGTCTGTCGGACAGCGCCGGTACGGCACTGGCGGAAATTGACCGCGTTTCGCGTGAGCTGGCAGATCTGATTCAGCAAATTTCCCGTTCTGCGTCCGACGAAGCAGTTCAGGCCAACGATGTGGCAGAGAATATCCAGCATATCTTTGCGGTGACGGAGCAGACCAGTGATGGCACCCGTACCACAGCGCAGCAGGTGCGTGAGCTGTCGCAAATGGCCGAGGAACTGCGCCAGTCGGTGTCTCGGTTCAAGATTGCCTGACCCATGTCTGCTGTTTCATTTTGACCCGCAATCGGGGACTGTTGCATGTCTATAGCTATCGAAAATAAAGCGGAAAACGCACAGCCAACAGAAGAGAGGGATCTCGGGCCATTGGCGTGGATCAATGACGAGGTTCGCCGGTCACTGGAATCCACGGTCAAGGCATTGCTTCGTTACAGCCGGGATGTGGAAGCGGCCAAGGTATCGGACCTGGAGGCGATCGACACCACCGGTATCCGCGTGGCCAAGCAGTACCTGCACCAGGTCAAGGGTGCGTTGCAGATGGTGGGTGTGGGCCAGGCGGCCGAGCTGGTGGGCCTGATGGAAGTGGCGGCGCAGCGCTTTGCGGCCAAGCCCCACCTGTGCACCGAGAAATCGGTCGCGCTGATGGAGCGCACGTCGTTTGCGCTGCTGGAGTACCTGAGCCATGTGCTCAAGGGGCGCAACGTCTCCTTCGTAGCGCTGTTTCCGCAGTACAAGGAAATGCAGGCCTTCACCGGTGTGGAGCGTGTCCACCCGGCCGATCTCTGGCAGGGCGACCAGGCGCAACAGGAACCGAAGACGCCGCCAGTGGCCGCACTGCCACTGGACCGCGGCGCCCGTGAGCGCCTCGATGCGGACATGCTGCAGATCATCAAATCTGCCGACGCGCGTGCAGCGCAGGATTTGACCGCCGTCTGCCTGGGCCTGGCCCAGGGCCAGACGCAAGCCCCTTTGAAACTGTTCTGGAAGGTGGCCGCAGGCTTCTTCGACGCGCTGGCGTACAAGTTGCTCGACCCCGACCTCTATGTGAAGCGCTCGGCGTCGCGGGTGATCATGCAGTTCGCAGCGCATGCCAAGGGTGGCAGCGATGTGGACCAGAGCCTGCAGCATGAGCTGAATTTTTTCTGTGCTGTTGCCCAGGGCCCGGATGAGGCCAAGGCGGCGGTGCTGCAAGCGGTGCGCGTCAGCCTGCAGACCGAGGCGCTGCAAGGCGTGAACTACGGCCAGGAGCGCTTTGGCCTGTATGACCCGGCTGTGCTCGCGCAGGCGCGCAAGCGCCTGGAGTCAGCTGCCGAGCTGTGGTCGTCGCTGGCCGATGGTGACCGCTACAAGATCAAGCCGGTCGCCGACCAGTTCCACCTGATCCGCGAATCGCTGCACAAGCTGCATATTGGTGCCGACGAGCTGGGCGCAGCGCTGGGCCGGGTGACCGAACGCCTGGTGAGCACCGGCACGCCGCCTTCGACCCCGATGGCGATGGAAGTCGCCACTGCCGTGCTGTACCTACAGGCCAACCTGGAGTCGCTGGATGTCAAGCCTGCGCTGATGCGCGAGCGTGCTGACCGCCTGGCGCAGCGCCTCGACCATGTGCTGGCCGACCAGCCGCCCGAGCCTCTGGAGACCTGGGTCGAAGAGCTGTACCGCCGCGTCAGCGACCACCAGACCATGGGCAGCGTGGTCGATGAGCTCCACTCCACGCTGGCAGAGGCAGAAAAGCACCTCGACCAGTATTTCCGCAACCCCGAGGATGTCTCGATGCTGGGCACCGTCACCGGATCGCTGTCGCAGATGCGCGGCGTGCTGTCGGTGCTGGGCCTGGACCAGGCTGTCGCTGCCACGCAGCACCTGCGTTTGGTGGTGGATCAGCTGGCCGCCGGCCAGGTGGCCGACGACGACAAGCCCGTGGTTTTTGAGAAGCTGGGCAACAGCCTCGGCGCGCTGGGCTTTCTGCTCGACATGCTGGGCTACCAGCGCACCCTGGCGCGCAAGCTGTTTGTGTTTGATGCGACCAGTGGCGAGCTGCGCATTGTGATGGGCACCCAAAGGGCCGGCGATGTCGCGCCTGCCCCGGTGGCACCCGCGCCGGCCGCAGCGCCCGATGCGCCCGAGGAACCGGAAGACGATTCCGTCTACTTCGCGCCGACCATTCCGGCGCCCCTGTTCGAGGCCAGCCCGGCCCCGGCGCCCAAGGCGCCTGCGGTGCTCGCCCCGGATCTGCAGTTTTTTGCGCCTGCCCCGGCACCGGTATCGGCACCAGCACCAGCACCAGAACCATCCCCTGTGGCGGCAACCCCGGCACAGCCGCAGGTTTCCGAGGAGGCACTGGACCAGGAACTGCTGGACATCTTCTTGGAAGAGGCCCAGTCGGTCGTGCAGACCGGCGGCCAGGCACTGCAATCCCTGCGCCGCGATGCGGCCGATGCCGAGGCGCTGACGACCTTGCGCCGCGCCTTCCACACGCTCAAGGGCAGCTCCCGCATGGTTGGGCTGGTGCAGTATGGCGATGCGGCCTGGTCGATGGAACAGGTACTCAACAGCTGGCTGGCCGAACACAAACCGGCCGATGCGCCGCTGCTGGCGCTGAGCGCCGAGGCACTGACCGGTTTTGGCCGCTGGGCCGAGGACATTGGCGCGCAGCGCCAGTCCACCTGGAACCCGGAGATCTTCCGCATCTCCGCCGATGCCATGCGTCTGGATGGCGTGCACCTGCCCTTGGTGGTGCCTGCCGCGCCTGGCCAGGTGCCGCAGACGGAGCAGTGGCCGCACGGTACCGAGTCTTCGGCGCTGGAGGCCGATGCCTCTGCCGCAGCCGACGCTGCAGAAGAAGGGGCCGCGTTGGAGCTGCCTCCGCCAGCGCCTGCTGCCGCACCGGATGCGCCGGCCGAGCCGGCGCCAGCGCTGGCCTGGCCGCTCGACGGCCTCGACCTGGAGCTGGATCCGCCCGCTGCGCTGGAGCCCGAGCCAGCCTTGACCACGCCTTCGGGCCTGGTGCCGCTGGCGATGGCGCCGGAAAGCGCCGAGGAGGTCGATTTCTCGGAGTTTGCCCAGGCGATGGCCAGTGCCGAGGCCAAGGCACCCACTGTGCAGGATCCCGAGACGCTGCAGCCGCACGACAGCGCGCTGGACTTTGTATCGATGGACGCGGGTTTGGAATTTGTGGCCGACCTCGAGGCTGCCAAGCTGGAACCGGCGCCAACCCGCTTGCCGCTGGAGCTGCCGTCGCTGGATCTGACCGACGTGCCCGCCTCGCTGGAGCCGGCCACCCCGACTGGATTCGATGCCATCGAGTTCGCGGACACCATGCTGCCCGCGCTCGAAGCGCTGCCCGAGGAGCCGGTGGCCGAGCCCCAGACCCTGCTCGTGGTGCCCGATGATCTGGCGTTCCCCGAGGCGGTTCCGCAGGCGTTGGAAGTGACGGAGCCGACTGAACTACTGCAGCCGCATCCAGACATCCCGGCAGCGGACCTGAACGAGGCGTTCGTGTCGGCTGCCGAGCCGCAGGCGCCCGAACCCGCGCTGCGGCCCGCCGCTCCCGCAGAGGCTGAGGCAGCGGCCGAGCTACCCGTCCACGCGGAAACGCAGGCCCATCCGGAAGCACCCGCCGACGTGCAAGCAGAGGCGCTGGCTCCCGTGCCAGCGCCGTCTGACACCGAGCCGCCGGCCGATGCTCAGGAGCCGGCCGAGGTGGCCAATGTGCTGGGCGTAAGCCCGGCGCTGTTCAATGTCTACCTCGCTGAAGCCGAGAACTGGTCGCACAACCTGGAGAAGGTGCTGTACGCCTGGGCCCAGGCGCCCAACCGCAATTTCCCCGAAGATGCGATCGCCTACGCCCATTCATTGGCAGGCAGCTCGTCCACGGTCGGTTTCAGCTCGTTGTCCGAGCTGGCCCGGTCGCTGGAGCATGCGCTCTCGCACATCCACAACTTCTCCAACCCGGAGGTGTCCTGGCTCAATACCTGCCAGGCAGCGGGCTCGGAGATCCGCAAGCTGCTGCACCAGCTGGCAGCCGGTTTTGTCAAACCGGCCAGCGAGATCGTGGTGCAGGACCTCGAAGACATTGCGAACCAGGAAATCAACTCGCAATTGCATCCGCCTTATGGCATGGCCGAGTTCGACCTCGAGCCCTCTGGCCTGGGCGAGTTGCGCGAGCATCCGGCCCGCGCAGCCGAGCCGGCCCGCGCCTTTGCAGCTGCAGCCGCCGTGCCGGCCGCTGCGTTGCCCGATCTGCTGGAGTTGCGCAATGACGATGCGATCGAAGTCGTCGACGTCATTGACCCTGACCTGTTCCTGATTTTCGAAGAAGAAGCGCAGGAGCTGCTGCCCAAGCTGGGTGGGGCGCTGCGCGAGTGGTCTTCCGACCCGCAGTACCTGCCGCCGCGCGGCGAAGTGCTGCGCCATCTGCACACGCTCAAGGGCAGTGCGCGGCTGGCAGGCGCGATGCGCCTGGGCGAAATGTCCCACCGCATGGAGTCCGAGGTCGAGGACATCGGCACCGAAAACCTGACCGGCCAGGACATCGAGATTCTGCTGGCGCGTTACGACGGCCTGCAGCAGGAATTTGTCGGTCTGCAGGAGCGGGGCAACCAGGTGCTGGCAGAGGGTGCCTTGCCCCAGCAGGCCCCTGCGGCCACCGAGATGGGCGAAGTGGTGGCCGAAGTGGCGGCCAGCACGCCCGCTGCACAGGAAAGCGCCAGTGCAGAGCAGGCGCTGCAAGCAGCCGATGCCGCTGACGCCAGCGCTGGCGTACAGCACAAGCCGCTGATGCTGCGCATGGCGCCGGTGCGTGCCGCTGCTGGTCAATCGGTGCGTGTGCGCTCGCAGTTGCTCGACCGCCTGGTCAATGAGGCAGGAGAGGTGCTGATTGCCCGCTCGCGTCTGGACATGCGCCTGAGCAACATCCGCTCGTCGATCAAGGACATGTCGAGCAACCTGGAGCGCTTGCGCACCTTGCTGCGCGATGTGGAGATGCAGGCCGAGTCGCAGATGCAGTCGCGCATGGCGCTGGCCAAGGATTCGGATTCGGGCTTCGATCCGCTGGAGTTCGACCGCTTCACCCGCGTGCAGGAACTCACCCGCATGATGGCCGAGTCGGTCAACGACGTGGGCACGGTGCAGCGCAATCTGCAGCGCACCGCCGAAGGCGCCGAAGACGATCTGATTGCCCAGGGCCGCCAGGCGCGCGAGCTGCAGCGGGACCTGCTGCGCACGCGCATGGTGGAGTTCGACTCCATCTCCGAGCGTCTTTACGCCATCGTGCGCCAGATCTCCAAGGAGCTGGGCAAACAGGTCAAGCTGGACATCACCGGTGCCTCGATCGAGATCGACCGGGGTGTGCTGGACCGGGTCACCCCGGCCTTCGAGCACTTGCTGCGCAACAGCGTTGCGCACGGTATCGAAACGCCGGAGGAGCGCAAGGCGCAAGGCAAGCAGCCGGTGGGCACGATCGCCATCGATGTGCGCCAGGAAGGCAACGATATCGCCGTGTCCATCCACGACGACGGTGCGGGCCTGCAGCTTGAGGCCATTCGCCGCAAGGCCATGCAGTCGGGTCTGATCACAGCCGACGAGCCGCTCGATGTGGACAAGGCGGCGCAGCTGATCTTTGCCCCCGGCTTCTCCACAGCCACGGAGGTCTCCGAGCTGTCGGGGCGCGGTATCGGCATGGACGTGGTGCGTACCGAGATCCAGTCGCTGGGTGGCCACATCGTGACCACGTCGGAGACCGGCAAGGGCACCCGCTTCCAGATGGTGATGCCGCTGACCACGGCGGTGACCCAGGTGGTGATGATGCGCGCCGGCGATCTCAAGTTCGGCGTTCCCGCCAACCTGGTGGAATACGTGCGGCGCGTGCCCAAGGCGCTGATCGAGCAGGCCCATGCCAACGGTGTCTACACCGACAACGAGCAGGAGCTGCCGTATTACTTTGCCGGTGCGCTGCTGCAGGGCCACCTGCGCAGCCAGGAAGAGCCGGAGAAGACCAGCGCGGTCGTGATCCTGCGCTCGGCCACCAAGCGCCTGGCCGTGCACGTCGATGAAGTGCTGGGCAACCAGGAAGTCGTGGTCAAGAACCTGGGCCCGCAACTGGCGCGCCTGCCAGGTCTGGCCGGCATGTCGGTGCTGGCATCCGGTGCGATTGTGCTGATCTACAACCCGGTGGCCTTGTACACCGTGTATGGCCAGCAGATTGCCGACCGCATTGCCGAAGCGGCGGTGCGCCCTGAAGTGGCCAAGGCACCGGTGCGTGAGTTGGCCGAGCAGGTGGTGCAGACGCCGTTGGTGCTGGTGGTTGACGACTCCATCACCGTGCGCCGCGTGACCCAGCGTTTGCTGCAGCGCGAAGGCTACCGCGTAGCGCTGGCCGCCGATGGCCTGCAGGCGCTGGACCGTCTGCGCGAGGAGCGCCCGGTCATGGTGCTGTCGGACATCGAGATGCCGCGCATGGACGGCTTCGAGCTGGTGCGCGAAATCCGTGCCGATGCGGCGATGAAGGACCTGCCGGTGGTGATGATCACCTCGCGCATTGCCGACAAGCACCGCGAGCACGCGGCCAGCCTGGGCGTGGACCATTACCTGGGCAAGCCCTATGCCGACGAAGTGCTGCTGTCGCTGGTCCGCCAGTGTGTGCTGGACAATGAGATCAAGGCGGCCGACGCCGCCCCGCTGCACTGATCGGGCCGATGGCTCCAGTCCCAAGGGCTGCCTGCGGGCAGCCCTTTTTTATGCGCGCCCGGCAGCCCTTGCAGCGTGCGGTGCACCCAAAAGGGCGCCGGGCTGCCCGTACAATAGTTCCCCATGAGCGCTGAGATCGACACTTCCGGGACCATGAACCTGACACACCATTTTCTGATTGCGATGCCGGGCATGCAAGACGAGATGTTCGGCCGCAGCGTGGTCTATGTGTGCGAGCACAGCGAAAAAGGCGCGCTGGGCATCATCATCAACAAGCCCTCGGACATCACGATGGGCAAGCTGTTTGACAAGGTCGATCTGCCACTGCGCCGCGAGGACCTGGAGCTCGAACCCGTGTTCCAGGGCGGCCCGGTGCATACCGAGCGCGGCTTTGTGCTGCACGACCGGATCGTCATCGAATCGGGCGCCGCCGACGAGTCCGCGTACTCGGCCACCTTGACCATTCCGGGCGGCCTGGAGATGACCACTTCGCGCGATGTACTCGAAGCGCTGTCCACTGGCGCCGGCCCGCACCGGGTGCTGGTGTCGCTGGGCTATTCGACCTGGGGCGAGGGCCAGCTCGAGTCGGAGATCACCGAAAACGCCTGGCTGACCGTGCATGCCGATGCGGGCGTGATTTTTGATACACCGGTGGCCGAGCGCTACAACACGGCGCTGGCGCTGCTGGGCGTGCAGCCCTGGGCGCTGTCTGCCGCTGCTGGCCGCGCATGACGGACGCTGCCACCAAGCCTTTACTGGCAGAAGCGGCGCGCATGCAGAGCTTCATCGCCTTTGACTTTGGCATGAAGCGTACCGGCGCTGCCTTTGGCACCCGGATGCTGGGCACGGCCCGGCCGCTGCCGACGATCCATGCCGAAGGCAAGGCCCGTTTCACGCCGATGGAGAGCCTAATCAGCCAGTGGCAGCCCGACGCACTGGTCGTCGGCATTCCCTACCACCCCGACGGCGCGGCCCATGAAAATACCGCGCTGGCGCTGCGCTTTGCGCGCCAGCTGCGGGGGCGCTTTGGACTGCTGGTGTTCGAGGTGGATGAGCGCTACAGCACCACCGAGGCGCTGGCCAATGGCGCGCGCGATGCCGATGCGGCCTCGGCCTGCATCATTCTCGAGCAGTTCATGCGCAGCCTGGATGTGCCCGAACTGGGCAGCACGGCCTGAAACCCCGCTGGCCCGCCATGCATGCGCTGACCCGTTCCCTGATTGGCCTGTGGCGCCTGGCGCGCATGGGTCTGCATATCGTGGTGGGTGTCATCACAATCTGGCTGACGTTTGGCCGCCTGGGCCATGCCGAGCGCAACCGGGCGGTGGAGCGCTGGGCCGCTCAACTGCTCCGGCTGAGCGGCATCGAGCTGCGGGTGCTGGGGGCGGTGCCTGCGCACGGCCCCTTGCTGATCGTTGCCAACCATCTGTCCTGGCTTGACATTCCGGCCATCCATGCGGCGGGGCACTGCCGCTTTGTTTCCAAATCCGACGTCAAGGCCTGGCCCGTCATCGGCGGCCTGGCCAGCGCCGCAGGCACCTTGTTCATTGAGCGCAACTCCCGGCGCGATGCGATGCGCACCGTCAGCCGCATGGAGGAAGCCATGCGCCACGGGGATATCGTTGCGGTCTTCCCCGAGGGGACGACGGGCGATGGCCGGCAGCTGCTGCCTTTCCATGCCAACCTGCTGCAATCGGCGATTGCGGCCGAGGCGCCGGTGCTGCCCTTGGGGCTGTGCTTTTACGACAAGCTAAGTGGCCGCATGAGCAGTGCCCCGAGCTATATAGGCGACGAGAGCCTGTTGGGATCCATCTGGCGCACCGTGACGGCACCGCCGTTGGTGGCGCAGCTGAACTATGGCCAGCCGCAGGCCAGCGCAGGCCGCAACCGGCGCGACTGGTCGGCCGATCTGCAGGCGGCGGTGGACCAACTGCGCCAGGTGCAGCGCTGACGAGGACCGAGGGCTGCTGGCCTGAGGTTCATTGCCCGGGCGCGAAGCAGACCAGGTGCTCGGGTTGGGCACGCAGGCCGATGCTGTCGCCCACGGCGTGCTGCAGCTGGCTGGAGACCTGCGCATAGACCAGCTGCTGGCTGGGCAGCTGCAAGGTGTAGAGATACTGCGATCCCCGGAAGGATTTGCGCAGCAAGGTGGCGCGGTACGGCGAGGCAGGGTCAAACACCACCTCGCTGGCGCGCAGCAGCACATCGCAGGCCTGTGATGCTTCCGGCGCGGCGATGGCACCGAGCGGGGTGTCGAGCTGCCAGCCTTGCGCAGACGACACCGGGGTGGCCGGCAGCAGACTGCCGTGGCCGATGAAGTTGGCCACAAAGCGGCTGGCGGGTTGCTGGAACAGGGTGCTGGCATCGGCCCATTGGTGCAGGTGGCCGCTTTCCATCACGCCAATCTGGTCGCCAATCGCAAAGGCCTCCAGCTGGTCGTGCGTGACGAACAGCGCGGTCGCCTGCGCGGCCTTGAGGATGTCGCGCAGCTCATGGGCCAGGCGTTCACGCAGATCCACATCGAGGTTGGAGAAGGGCTCATCCAGCAGCATCAGCTGCGGCCGGGGCGCCAGCGCCCGGGCCAGCGCCACCCGCTGCTGCTGGCCGCCTGACAGCTCATGCGGGTAGCGCCCAGCGCTGTTCTCCAGCCCCACGAGGCGCAGCACCTCCTGCACGCGCTGCTGCTGCTCCGGCCGGGGCAACTGGTGGATGCCGAAGGCCACATTCTTGCCCACCGTCAAATGCGGAAAAAGGGCGTAATCCTGGAACACCATGCCGATGCGGCGTTTCTCGGGCGGCAGATTAGCGCTGCTGCTGCTGACGACCTGGCCTTGCAGGCGGATCTCGCCGCTGGCGATCGGCTCGAGCCCGGCCACTGCACGCAGCAAGGTGGTCTTGCCGCAGCCCGAGGGGCCAATCAGCACGCCGATATCGCCTGCCTGCAGCTGCAAAGACACCTGCGCCACTGCAGGCCGGGGGCGCCCGGCATAGCGCACATTCAGTTGGGAGACCTCTAGAAACATGGCCGCATTGTAGAGGGCTCTCCCGGGCAAAGGGCTTAGGTGCCTGGCAGGTAGAATCGCCAGCTTTTGGCCCGTCAGTGATTCGCATTTGCAAAATCTCGCCCGCTTCCGTCGTCAGCTGCTGCTCGTAGCCATTGCCCTGGTGCTGGTGTTGCCGGTGCTCACCGTCTTTAGCGCCTGGTTGCCCGGGGCGGGCAATGACCTCGGTGCGTTTGCCGTGGTGCGCGAAATGTTTGCGACGGTGCTGCCGGGCTACATCCGTACCACTGTGGCGCTGGGGCTGTTGGTGGCGTTGGGCTCGGCGGTCGTGGGCACCCTGTGCGCGGCGGTGGTGACCCTGTTCGACTTTCGCGGCCGCAAAACCTTGGAATGGTTGCTGCTGCTGCCGCTGGCGATGCCCGCCTATGTGACGGCCTATGCCTATACCGATTTTCTGCAGTTCAGCGGGCCGCTGCAGGTGTGGATGCGTGCCAGCTTCGGGCTGCAAGGGCGGCTGCTGCCGGAGGTGCGGTCGCTCGGCGGCGCCGTGCTGGTGTTTGTGGTCTCGCTCTACCCTTATGTCTACCTGCTGGCGCGCACGGCGCTGAGCGAGCGCGCCGCCCACCTGATGGAAGCGGCGCGCCTGCTGGGCGCCTCGATGCCGCGCCGGATCTGGGCGGTGGCCTTGCCGATGGCCCGGCCAGCGGTGGTGGCCGGTGTGGCACTGGTGATGATGGAGACCCTGGCCGATTTCGGGGTAGTGAGCTACTTTGGCATTCAGACCTTCACCACCGGTATCTACAAGGCCTGGCTGTCGATGGAGAACCGCAGTGCCGCAGCCCAGCTGGCCACGATGCTGCTGGTTTTGGTGCTGGTGGTGCTGCAGCTGGAGCTGCGCGCGCAGCGGCGCATGCGCTTTGTCACCAGCGGGGTGGGGCGCGCCTCATCGGCCGAGGCCCAGCCGTATCGCCTGCAGGGTGCGCGCTGCCTGGCAGCGTGGTTGCTCTGTGCGCTGCCAGTGCTGCTGGGCTTTGTGCTGCCCGTCATGTTCATGCTGCGGCCCTTGGCGGCCGATTGGTCGGTGATTCCGTTGGACCGCTTTGTGCAGTGGGCCGGCAACAGCATCCGCTTTGGTGCGATCACTGCCGTGCTGGCCGTGGCCATTGCCTTGCTGGCGGCCTATGCGGCCCGCCGCAGCCAGGACTGGGTCACGCGCAGCACGGTGGGCCTCATCAGCCTGGGCTATGCGGTGCCCGGCGCGGTGATCGTCGTGGGCCTGCTGCTGCCAGTGGGCTGGGTGCAGCAGGCGTTTCCGCAATGGGCCTTTCCGGCGCTGATCACCGCGACCTCAGCCGGCATCATCTGGGCCTATCTGGTGCGCTTCACTGCCATTGCGCTGCAGTCCCTGCAGAGCGGCTACACCCGCATTCCCAGGAGTCTGGATGAATCGGCACGCATGCTGGGTGTGGGCAGCGCCGGCCTTCTGGTCCGCGTGCATGGCCCGCTGCTGCGGCGCTCGGCCCTGACCGCCGCGTTGCTGGTCTTTGTGGATGTGATGAAGGAGCTGCCCGCCACGATGGTGCTGCGGCCCTTCAACAGTGACACCCTGGCCGTGGTGGCCTACCAGCTGGCACGCGACGAGCGCCTGGGCGAGGCGGCGCTGCCGTCGCTGGCGCTGGTGCTGGTGGGGCTGGTGCCGGTCATCTTGCTGATCCGCACGATGCGCAGCTCGGCATCGCGCTGATACCTCTCATCCTCTTTGCCTGGCTGGCGGTTCAGCAGGCTGGCCGCGCACATTCCATCGGCGCATTCGGGCGAGCTGCATCACCACAGCGGCTGCACGCTCCCCCTAATTTGGATCTCCGTGGTGTTATTGCCCTATCGATAGGTGACCTATATCGCCTTTGATCTGGATCAAACATCCATCTCGGGTTTTCCCTTAAACTGAATTTTTGAAACATTAATTGACTATTGGTGTTTCATTTTTTGAATCACCGAGATGCTTGCCGTCCGCGTGATTGGATGGCTGGCGCGCCGAGGTGGTGCCAGGCTTGGCTTCCCGTCCACCTCCCAATGCCGCGCAGCGGCTCCCATCGCGTGCAAACACCAACTCCCGTTCTGGAAACAGACAACTGGGGCGTGGCCTATGGCGACAAGGTCATCCTCTCCAGCCTGCAACTGCAGATCGCCCCTTGCGCCATCACGGTCCTGATGGGGCCGGTCGGCGGGGGCAAGTCCACGGTGTTGCGCAGTCTGGCGGGCCTCAATGACGAAAACCCGCGCTTTGCGCAATGGGGGCAGTTGCGCTATGCCGGCCAGCCGCTGGCGGGCGTCCACCGGCCCCACCTGGTGCGCCAGCATGTGCGCCTGATGCAGTCAAGCGTGCAGGATTCGCTCAGCGAGTTGCTGCCGCAGGCCCATCTGCTCTCCGGTTTGGACCGCCGTGCCTGGTGCGAGGCCTATCTGGACCGCATGGGCTTTGCCGATATCAAACCGCTGCTGGCGCAAACAACGGTGGAGCTGTCTGCGATGCACCAGCGTGCGGTAGCCATTCTGCGCGAAGCCGCTGCCCAACCCTTGCTGCTGATGTGCGATGAGCCCACTGCCGACTTGCAGGACTACGACGCCTATCTGCTGCTGGAACTGCTCAAACGCATTGCCCGCGAGCGCGCTGTGCTGCTGGTGACCCACAACCAGCGCCATGCCCAGCGCGTGGCCGACCATGTGCTGCTGCTGGCCGGTGGTGCGGTGCAGGAGACGAGCCGCGCTGACCACTTTTTCTCCGCGCCGTATTCCCCGGCAGGCCAGCAGTTTGTACGCAGCGGCAGCTGTGCCGTGGTAGTGCCGCAGCAGACGGTGCAAGAGGCCATGCAGGCCGAACCTGCACCTGCAGCGCTGCAGGCCCCCGCCCGCACCGCTGCGCAGGCGGCCCGCCAAGGCCAGCGTGCGGTATTGCCCGATCTGGCGCTGGCCAACCCGGTGCTGGCGGCCGAACACTATGTGCCCGGCGCGCGCGGGCCGCGCGGTTTTGCCTGGCTGGTGCCGGGCAAGCTGGCCGGCACGCCGCTGCCGGGTGTGGTCAATGACACCGATGTGGACATGCAGGCGCTGAGGCGTTGCGGCATCACCGTGCTGGTGTCGTTGACCGAGACCGATATCGACCAGGCGGCGCTGGCGCGCAATGGCCTGCGCAATGTGCATCTGCCGGTGCATGACCGGGAACCGCCATCGGTGTCGCAGCTGCAGATGCTGATGCTGAAGATGAAGCGCCTGCTGCTGGCCGGCGAAGTGCTGGCGGTGCACTGCCTGGCGGGCCTGGGCCGCACCGGCACCGTGCTGGCGGCCTGGCTGGTTTTTGAAGGCGTCACCGCTGAAGAAGCGCTGCGCCGTGTGCGCGAGATCGAGCCGCAGTACGTGCAGTCCGAGCAGCAAGAACGCTCGCTGTTGGCGTATGAAGAAATGCTGCTCGAGAAGATGGGCTAATCGCATCCGAGGTGCCAGCCCCTTACCAACCCACTTTGAAGGAATACATCAATGTCCATGGATACCGTTTTGCAGAAGGTCGCTACATTTGTGCCCGAATGCCTGGCTGCCGGCTATGTCGATGTGGCTACCGGCATGCTGCTGGCCATTCGCACGGTCGATTCGCACCCGCGCGAGGTGATCGACCTGGTGGCCGCGGCCACCGCCGACCTCTTCAACGGTCCCAATGTGTCGATGATCGAGCGCATGTTCAAGAAGTCGCGCGGTCTGCAGGACGATGGCCACCACTACTTCCAGGAAATCATCGTCAACAGCGACAACCTGATCCATATCTTCATGCGCGGCAAGGCCAACCCCGAGTATGTGGCCGTGCTGGTCTGCCGGCGCACCGCCAACCTGGGTATGGCGCTGACCAAGGCGCGCATCATCATGCCCGAGCTCGAAGCCTCTCTGTAATAAGATCGGGGGCATGGCCCAAGACACGATCACCATCTACCACAACGCTCGCTGCAGCAACTCACGCGGCGCGCTGGCGCTGATGGAGGCCCGCGGCATCGAGCCCCGGATTGTGGACTACCTGCGTGCGCCGCTGGACAGCGCGCAGCTCGCGGCGCTGATCGCGCAGCTGGGGCTGCCGGTGCGCGAGGTGATGCGCAGCAAGGAGGCCATTTATGAGGCGCTGGATCTGGGCCGTGCGGGCTTGAGCGATGCCGAACTGATTGCGCAGATCGCCGCCCATCCCGAGCTGCTCAACCGGCCCATCGTCGTGAGCGCCAAGGGCGCACGCCTGTGCCGCCCGCCTGAGCGGGTGCTTGACCTGCTCTGATGGGCCCGGCCGCTTGCGCGCCCAGCCGCCGTCCCGCGCACGCTGACGGGCAGTAGGCCATGCTGCGCGTGACCGTCCTCTCGGGCCTGGGCCACACGATTGCGGTGGTGGTGGCGCTGCTGGTCTACACCTTGGTCACGCGTGCCGGGCACCAGCGGCGCCATCCCGCGTCCGCCATCGGCTGGGTGCTGGGCATGGTCACCTTTCCCTATCTCTTCCTGCCTCTTTTTCTGGTGTTCGGGCCGCGCAAGGCGGTGCGGCCGCCGGCGCATGCCGTTCTCCCCCCCACCGGCCAGCGCCGCAGCACGGTGCCTCCTCAGGTGCCCGGCTGGGCAGGCCAGTTGCTGGCCAGCATGGAGCTCGATCCGGCCCAGCCCAATGCGGAGGTGGTGTTCCATGAAGATGGCCTGCAGGCCTTGCAGCAGCTGCTGCAGTTGATCGAGCAGGCGCAGCGCAGCCTGGATGTCTGCACCTATGTGTTTGCCGACGATGTCGTCGGTCGTCAGATCGGCACGGCGCTGCAGCAGGCTGCGCAGCGCGGAGTCAAGGTGCGGCTGCTGCTCGATGGCGTGGGCTGCTGGCGCCTGCTGCCCATGCGGCTGCGCCAGTTGCGGCGCTCGGGCGTCCTGGTGCGCCGCTTCATGGTGCCGATGCTCCAGCCGATTCGCGGTGGCAGCAATCTGCGCAACCACCGCAAGCTCGCGGTGGCTGACGGCGTGCATGTCTGGAGCGGCGGGCGCAATCTGGCCGATGAGTACTTTCTGCCCAGCAGTGCCGGGCACCCGGCCTGGGTCGACCTGAGCTTCAACGTGCAAGGGGCCCTGGCCGGCGTGGTGGCC
This sequence comes from Comamonas sp. B21-038, assembly GCF_022387135.1. Classification (GTDB taxonomy): domain Bacteria; phylum Pseudomonadota; class Gammaproteobacteria; order Burkholderiales; family Burkholderiaceae_C; genus Comamonas; species Comamonas sediminis. The sequence goes on along the minus strand of NZ_CP092462.1, from coordinate 3,382,269 downwards.
GCGCAGTTCGAGGCCGATTGGCGCGCGGCCAGAGGCCGGCGCCGCCCTATGTGGCTGTCGCCAGCGATGGCGCTGGGGGGGGGCGACCAGGGCTGGGCCCAGTGGCTGCCCAGCGGCCCCGACCATGCCGATGACACCTTGCATGCGCTCTACCTAGCCAGCGCCTTCCATGCGCAGACATCGATCACCTTGGTGAGCCCGTATTTTGTGCCCGATGACGCGCTGCTGGAGGCCTGGTGCCTGGCCTGCCGGCGCGGCGTGCAGCTGCGCGTGGTGGTGCCCCAGTGCTCCAACCACCGCCTGGCCGACTGGGCCCGTGAGCGCGCATTGCGGGCGCTGGTGCTTGCCGGTGCCCAGGTGTATTGCTCCCCCCACATGGTGCATGCGAAGGTGGTGGTGGTCGATGACCGCATGGCACTGTGCGGTTCGGCGAACCTCGACGGGCGCAGCCTGTTCTTGAACTACGAGGCGATGACCGCGTTCTACAGCGCCCGGGAGATCGCCTGGCTCCAGCATTGGTGCGGGCAGCAGATGGCAGAAAGCACGACCTATGCCTACCGTGCACCGGGGTGGTGGCGGGATGTCGGAGAGGGGCTGGTGCGCGGCGTCGCCTTCCAACTGTGAAGCGCCGATCCGCAGCAGACCCCAAAAAAAGCCACCTGCAGGTGGCTTGTACCAGACCAGGAAGCCATCAGGCCCGGACCCGTTTGCGTGAACGCGCCAGGCCCCAACCTGCCACCAGGCCCGACAGGCCCAGCAACGCCCAGACGCCGAGCGCGGGAACCGCTTGGGGCGTCGCAGGTTGTGGCGGTGTGGTGGTCGTCTTGACCGGGCCGAAGGCCGCGCTGCACACCTCGGGACCCACCAGGGTGCCCCGGACGGCCACGGGAGTGACACAGTAGTACAGATAGGCTTTGTCATCGGCAGTTTGGGGGGTGTAGGTCACCGTGCCTGCGGCGCCCAGTGTGTTGCCCGACTGCAGCACGGTGCCCTGGGCAGCCTGGGTCAGGCTGGCATTGTCACTGCGCACCCATTGGTAGCGGGTACCGGTGGCGCTGCTGTCTTCGGGGTCGGATTCGGTATCGGCGTAGCCATAGGTCCCCGTCAGGGTCTGGCCGACGTCAGGCTGGCCGCTGACGGCAGGGATGGCGGCCGGTGCATCATTGGGCAGGCAGGCATTGCTGCCTGAGATAGCCGCTGCGAAACCCATGTACGGATTTCCGCTTTTGACATAGACGGTCATGGTGTTTGCACCGGCCTGCCAGTCGGGCGAGGCCATGCTGGCGATGGTGAGCCAGCGGTTGGTGCCAAAACCGTTGTAGTTGAACTGGTTGGTGCTGCCTGCCTGCGGCAGGCCCCAGGTGCCCAGGCCCCGTGCCAGCTGCGATTTGCCGTTGATGAAGATATCGACCACCGAGTTGTCGGCGCTGTAGGTCATTGAAGGCGCAAAGCTGCCCAGCGAGACTGCCGGGTCAATGTTGAATTGCACCTGGAACAGGGCATCGATATTGCCGAAGTTCGCGCCGTCGACATAGGGCTGGCCGCCCCAGGCATTGGCAGCGATCCATTGCGCCGTGCTGCTGGCCGCTGGTGTGCTGGTCCAGCTCGACACGCGGCTGGTGACGATCGTGGCATCCCCAAAGCTGCGCCAGTTGGCCGGATCGCTGCCCGCATAGGCAGACAGGTACTGAAAGCGCCAACGGCTGTCGACCTGTGCGTTGCTGGTACTGGGCTGGCCGGTATTGAGTTGGGCCAGCGAGTTGGGGCTGCAATCGATCGTGACGGGGGTTTGGGCCTGGGCCAGGCTCCATACGCCCCAGCTGGCGGCAAGAAGGGCGCTGGCCGCCCAGTGGCGTACCGGGTGTTTTTGTCGATGGGACATGGTCGATGTATTCAATAAATCAATTGAATTTTCATTATTTCAAATTCAATAGAAAAAATCTGTTGAGTACAGCGAAACACTTATAGCCGTTGAAAATTGTCCACAAAGCTGTGACATTTCCATGCGCCTTCGTCGCAGGCGAGATCGTTTTACGGGCAGAGATATCGATGAGGGCCAGGCTGGAAAGATGCTTGCTGCCGGCATTCCGGAAGCAGGAATCCTGCCGCGATTGACAAGTAAACCTGACATTGATAAAGTCAGGTTTACTTTACATTTTTGGAAACTTCACCGTGCACCACGCGCTCTCTTCGCATCCGCCGTCCGCTTCGCTGCGCCGCTTCCTGATCCGCACAGCGGTATGGATGGGCATTTATTGCGCCCTTCATCTGGGGGTCATCCTGGGTTGGTTCGACGCCATCCTCGGCACGCCCAGCGCCTGGTTGCTGGCACTGGCCGTCGCGGTGCCGATTGCAGCGCAGTTGCGCGCATCGCTGCTGTGGATCCAGGCGGCCGACGAATACCAGCGTGCGCAGGCCATCCGCAGTGTGGTGATGGCCTGTGGGCTGTTGCTGATGCTATGCACGGTCTGGGGCTTTGGCGAGAGCTATGCCGCCGCACCGCATTTGCCCGCCTGGCTGGTGGTGCCGCTGTTCTGGCTGGTGTGGGCGCTGGTGAGCGCAGTGATGCGGGTGCGGGGCTGATGGATAACCATCTGCGCGCCCTGCGTGCCAAGGCCCAGTGGACGCAGGCCGATCTGGCCCTGCGCCTGGGCGTATCGCGCCAGGCGGTCAATGCGCTCGAGACGGGCAAGCACGATCCTTCACTCGATCTGGCCTACCGCATCAGTGTGGTGTTTGGCTTGCCGGTGGAGGCGATCTTTGCCAACCCCTACCGCCGCGACGGGTCCTGAATGTCCGTGGGCGGTTGCTTCCGGCGATCATTGAGGTGCGTCAACATCCGGTGCTTTCCCGCACATCATCAACACTGGCTGACAGGGATTTGTTTGCAATATTTCTGCTTTGGTATGAAGCTAGACAGCCTCTGAATAGCAGAGTCTGTTAGAGCGGATGGACCGCTGCCATCTGGCTGCCATGCTGGCGCCCGATACTTGCAGGTTCAGCCGCTTTCGCTTCGTTTGTCTTCGACGCTTTGTTTGAAAGGTATTCCATGGCCAAATCTGACCGCAGCACCAAAACGGATATCAAGGCGCGCCGCAAGGCGCCGCTGGTCACCCCCAGTGACCTCGATTCGGCGGCTACCAAGGACATCAGCGCGGCCCTCAACGGCGTGCTGGCGGATGTCTTTGCGCTCTACCTCAAGACTAAGAATTTCCACTGGCATATGAGCGGACCGCACTTCCGTGATTACCACCTGCTGCTCGACGAACAGGCTGACCAGCTCTATGCGATGACGGACGCCATTGCAGAGCGTATCCGCAAGGTCGGTGGCACGACCTTGCGTTCCATTGGCCATATCGCCCGCCTGCAGCGCATCAGCGACAACGACGCCGACTATGTCGAACCGCTGGACATGCTGGCGGAACTGCGCGAGGACAACCAGCAGATGGCCGCCCGGCTGCGCGAGGCCCACAACGTCACCGACGAGCACCGAGACATTGCGTCGTCGAGCCTTCTGGAAAACTGGATCGACGAAACCGAGCGCCGCACCTGGTTCCTGTTCGAATCGAGCCGCAACGCAGGGTGAGGGCTGGAGCGCCCGGCGCAGTGCGCACCGCGGCGCCTGTGCTCGCTTGCAAAGCCCCACCCCGCTGCGCGCGGCGGTGGGCCACAGAAGTTGCCGGCGCGCCTGTGGCCGGCGAGCCGGCGCTGCCTTTCAGCGCTGGCGGCGCTTGGGCAACCAGGCGAGTGGGGCCAGCAGCAACGACAGCAGGGCCAGGCCCCCGGGGGCCATCGCGGGTACCGCCACCGGCGTTGCGGCGGGAGGCACATAGGCTTGGCCCACGACCTCTCCCGATTCGATCAGACGCAGGTCGCCCGGGATGGTGCAACGTGCATCGGGGCAAACCGTGGAGAATGCCTTGCTGCGCAGTGCCAGGACGGGCTGCGCCATCGGGTTGATCGGGATGGTGCCGCCCGCATCGGTCATCGGGCTTTGCAGGTCGATCAGCAGCACCTGCTTGCCGGTCATATCGCTGGTGTCCGGCGGTGCAAAAATAATGAACTGCGCAGGGTCGGGCGACGCTTCGGCACAGTTGGCGCCATCACAGGTACTGCTGAAGCTGGCTGCCGCAGAGCCATCCGGCGCCGTGGTGGCAATGCCGATGCGGCTGTAGCTGCCGGTGGACGCGTCAAACACATAAGAGCCGCTGGCGGTGCCGCCATCCTCAAACCTGACATCGGTCAATGTCCATTGCACCAGTGCTGCATGGGAGGCTGAGGTAAAGCCAGCAAAGGCCAGGGCAAGGGCGCCTGCACATAGAAGTTTGCTCATCGTCATTTTCCAAAGGGGTTTGAATGCAAACAAATGTATCCCAATCTCCAGGTGCGCTGGCGCAATCGCTGCCGCTTGCGGTGCACTCCTGCTCTGGTGGTAGTCTGTCAGACGCGGCGCTCTTTGGATGCTTGCCATTGCGGAGCCGCTGCAATGGGCAAATATCTTGATACATTTGCTTTTGCTCCAAATTTTTTTTGTGGTGAGTGTATGGATAACCAAGACAAAGTCACGATTCACACCCCTTTTGCCATCTCTCCGCGTGGCGCCGAAGTGCTGGCCACCGGCTGGAGTGTCAGAAAAGAGTTCATCGGCGAGCCGGTGCACGATGCCAACGGCCAGGAAATTGGCACGGTCGACGATGTGATCGTTGGCAGAGAAGACAACCTGATCTTTGCCATCGTTGGCATCGGCGGCTTCATGGGGCTGGGGACCTATGATGTTGCGATTGAGTTTTCCCGCTTCAAGCTCGGCAAATACGGACTGCTGCTCCCCGATGCCAGCAAGGAGACCCTGCAGGGCCTGCCCCAGTTTGTCTATCCGAAGGCCACCGTCTAAGCCCTGGCGCCCGCGCCCCCCACCCGCTGTTCCACGCTGAGCGCCGTTGCTGTCCATCGCAGCTGCGGCGCTTTTGCCGAACTGGCCCGGACCCAGTGCGGCAGTGGTTGCGCTTCCGTCCATGCCCGGCAGGCCTGCAGCCTGCGATCGGCATCCGTGAGGCCCTGGCACCGAGACATAAAAAAAGCCACCCTGCGGTGGCTTGCCCGTTGACGGCGCTCGGGTGTCAGGCGCGGCGCTGGCGCCCGATTCCGAGCCATGCGATCAGCGGTGTCAGTCCGAGCAGCGCCCACAGCCCCAGACCTGGCACCGGCGTAGGGGCCTGCTGCACCACACGGGCGGTGACAGGTCCCACCGGGCTGGTGCAGACCTCTGCACCAGGACTGGCGCCGGTTTGGGCGGCCGGCTTGACGCAGAAGAACACGTACTGGTTCAGATCCGTGGCTTGCAAGGTGTAGCTGACCGTCTGGCCCGCACCACCGGTTGTGCCACTGGCGACGACGGTGCCTTCGCTGGCGCTTGCGATGCTGGGGTTGGGACTGGTGACAAACTGATAGCTGGTGCCGGTGCCGCTGGGGTCTTCGATATCGCCATTGTTGTCGGTATAGGTATAGCTGCCAGTGACGGTGGAGCCGACCTGGGGCGTGCCGGTGATGGCGGGCTCGGCCACCGGCACGGTATTGGGAGGGGCGCGCTCGATGAGGGCCACCATGTGCTGGTAGGCAGGATCCAGGTTGCGGAACAGGTCCATCGTGTAGGTGGTGGAGCGGTAGGACGTGCGCAGTGTGGGCAGGTTGGCCTTCATCGCGTCGTACAAGGTGGTGTAGGCGGTGACGAATGCCGCCTGGTCCGTGCCACCATAGTCAATGACGTTTTCCAACGCGGGGCGCGAGGAACCTGTGCTGGTATTGATACTGGCGGCGCTGCCGTCATAATCATTACCGATTTCCCACAAGGCATATTGCAGTGCGCGCCGCTGCTCAATGGTGCCTGTTTTGTAGAAAGTCAGATAATACTGGTCGAGCAGCCAATAGATGGCCGCTTCCCCTGCAGCACCCGAAGGGCCCCGGATCGCCGTCGCCCCTGCTTCCGTCTCAAACTGCGCTTTGGGTGTGCTGTAGGTAAAAGGCGGGTTCGTGCGGTGATCAATACAAATCAGCAGCACTTCGTCATCGCTATAAAGTGGTCCATCGGGATCATAAGCCAGCGATGTAGAGGTGCCTGAATAGATTCCGCTTCCGGCGTAAGTCACCGGGCCGGATATGGCCGCGGCGCTGGACAAGCCGGGCACGGCCATCGCAAGCATGGCGGCAAGGGTCAGAATCTGTGTTCGCATCGTATTTTCCATTTGCTGTACTGAGGCACCGCTCCGCCTCCGTTGGAGTGCTGAACCGTCTCCCATTGCCGTGGATCTGCGGATCACCGCCGTCCCGAGACAAGCTCGCTAACACAGGCACAGGTGGACGGGCTGGATAACGGCCGCGAGCCGGGTGATACCCAGGCAGGTGGAGAGGTATGCAGAAAATATACAGCGTGTCTAAATGTTCGATACTTTGGTTTTTTGCAAAGATATTTGCTTTTATGCAAATGTGCTGGGTGATTTTCCAGAATCGAGGCGGGTGTTTATATTGTTGACATTTGCCGCAAAAACCAAAGTAGCGGATGGATAGTCAGTAGCAACTACCAACGCATGGCCTTAGTTTTTGATGATTATTTCAGCGCTTGGCAGCGCGCTGGTAAATAGTGTGGTGCGCAAGCTTTTTGGCGATGGCGGCTGGCTGATTTTCTCGGCTGTCCAGTGGTTCCATCCGAAGGCGGTGTCATCGATGCATTGCTGGCTATCGATGTTTGGAGTGCCATGGATGGAGACCGGGGTAATATCTTTATGGTGTCTTCCGGTATTCACGCGGCGCTGTTGAGGCTTCGTGGGGACCATTATTGAACCTCTGAAACGATGATGTGATGCGTTGGGCGAGGTTGCGGCGAGGGCTGAAACAGTGATTGCAGGCTTTAAAAAGAAAATAAAGCTATTTTGAATTGTAGTTTTGCAGGATGGCGGCCTCGGCCCCCAGGTCACGCAGTGCAGCCGTACACGGAGAGCGGTGGGCATGCTGCGGACTGGTGCAGAGCCATGGGGGTAGCCGCAGCCTCGAATTGGGGCAGATCTACGGCGAAGACGCAGGTGGCTGCACTGCCGCTTGCGTGCTGGCAGGCTCCGCTGGCCGTACCTGTGCCAGCATGTAGTTCGCCAAGGTTTCATACAGCGGTCGGGCGATCATCCGCGAGACCAGACTGGCCAGCATCGCGGCCGCCATCAGGCTCAGCACCATCGAGTGCCCATCTACCATTTCCATCACGATGATGAAGGCGGTGAGAGGCGCTTGCGTGACGGCAGCGAGGAAGGCAGCCATGCCCATCGCGATCAATGCGGGTGCGATATCGCTGCCCATCATCAGCGACACGTTGTGACCGACACCCGCGCCAATGGACAAGGACGGCGCAAAAATTCCGCCCGGCACACCCACCCAGGCAGACAGCCAGGTCGCGATGAATTTGAGCGTCACGTAGAGCGTTGGCATTTCCGCTTCGCCAGCGAGCATGTGCTTCACTTCCTCAGAACCGGCACCGAAAGTGGCGCCGCTGGTGACCAGGCCGATGACCGCAATCAGCAGACCCCCCACTGCTGCAAAGCGGATAGGGTATTGCGCGCGGATGCGGTTCAGGCGCTCTGGTGCTCCTGTCAGTGATGCGGCCATCAGTTTGGCAAACAGACCCCCCAGCGCGCCGCAACTCAAGGCCACACAGATGCCAGGTAGCAGCGCGTGCCAATCCAGGCTCGGCACCTGGATGCGCCCGAAGTAATTCAGGTTGCCAAACGCTGACACCCCCATGAGACCGGCGAGCACGATCGCCGCAATGATCAACCCGCTGGCGCGCGCCTCCAGCTTGCGGGACAGCTCTTCAATTGCAAACACGATCCCCGCCAGTGGCGCGTTGAAGGCCGCCGCAATACCCGCTGCGCCGCCCGCCACCAGCAGCGCATGGCCGGTGATGCCCGAGCGCGGACCGAACCAGCGCTTGGCGTGGTGCATGACACCAGCGGCCACCTGAACCGATGGCCCTTCGCGGCCGATGGACAGCCCGGCCAGAAACCCGAAGCCTGCCAGCGTTATCTTTGACGCGGACAACCACAGCGACACGAAGCGACTGCGCTCTTGGTCATGGAGCGCCGTCTCTTGTGCAGCCATGACCTGAGGAATCCCCGAGCCCGCAGCCCCCGGGGCCCAGCGCCGTGTGGCCCAGACGATCGCTGCCGTCAGGCAGGGGGTCCAGAGCAGCACGGCCCAGCCACCTTGCCAGTGGTAGATGTGCATGAACCAGTCAAACGCCTTCTCAGCCACCATCGTGAAACCCACGACGCACAAACCCGCAGCGGCGGCATAGGCCAGCACAATGCCGCGCTCCACCCAGCGCCATCCCTCCCCGAATTCTTGTCTCAGGTTCTGTACGAAATCGGGTTCTTGCTGCATTGCGCCCTCGTGGAGTGAGGCATTCAGTCTAGTCAGTTTGGAGGGGATGGGCCATTGCCATCGTTGCGCGCGACCATAAAGCTCAGGCTTTTGTAGCGGAGGCCCATGTTGAGAACGGAATCTGCCGCGCTACACAGGCTGTGGTGAGCCGACCGGACATTGCGGCAGGAATGAAGGCCCCACGACGCGCGAGCAGGCGCCGTGCGCTGGTTCTGGAGGTGGGGCAATCCAGGCACAAGGCAGGGCACTACCTGGCCATCTCGCTCTATGCGTGTCAGCGCTTTTTCGAGATCTCGGCGGTCATGTACTCGTTGAGGTCGCGCAAATCCTTCACCCGCCATCTAAACGCTGGCAGCTTGACGCCGTTCTCGCGCAGGGTTCTGGGAATCAAATCGCCATTGGGCCTCAGCACGACCGATGAGACGATGACGCCCGGGTAGTCATTCAAGCGCCTCTTGAACGCGGCGGTCGTGAGGTCGGGGTGGGCGGGTTGCTTTTGTTCGCCAAAGGCCCTGTGCCTTTGATATCGGCGCCATGGCACATGGCGCAGCGCTGCACAAAGATATTTTTGCCATTGCTGTTCTCTGCCTGTGACCAAGGGGTGTGTGCCAGCAGTAGAAGACTGAGCGAGACGAAGACGGATTTTTTCATCGGGTGTTATGGTATTTTGGGCCGGCATTATTTTGTCGCAGGCTGCAGCCTTTTCTCTGGCATTGCCGGTCAGGTCTCATATTTTCTTTGCGCCGTGCCGTTGCCTGAATGCACTGGGGGCCTTGCCCAAGCGCTTGCGGAACATGGTTGAAAAGGCACTGGGGCTGTCATAACCCAGGTCCAGCGCCACCTGCGTGACCGACTGCCCGCCCGACAGCCTGGGGAGGGCCGCGAGCAAACAGGCCTGCTGCCGCCAGGCGCCAAAGCTCATGCCGGTTTGCTGGCGAAAGAAGCGGTTGAAGCTGCGCAGGCTTTTGTGCAGTTGTTCGGCCCAGTCCTCCGGCGCGTCCTGCAGCTGTGGCGCCTTCAGGAACGCCTTGCACAACGCTGCCAGCGTCGCGTCTTGCGGGATGGGCGCAAACAAGGGCATGGTCTCGGCCAGGCGCACTTCATGCAGCAGCAATTGCGCCAGCGCGCCGTCGCGGCCTTGTTCGTCGTAGAGCGCGGGCAGCGCGATGGATGCCAGCAGCAACTGGTGCAGCAGCGGGCTGACCACGAGCGCTTCGCAGTGCTCGCCTTCGCGCAGCGCGGCTGCGGGCTCTATATACAAACTGCGCGTGCTGACGCCTTGCATGCGCACCCTGTGCCGTTTACCTGCCGGAATCCACACCCCGCTGAACGGCGGAATGACCCAGGCGCCATCGTCGGTCTCCACCTCCATCAAACCGCTCATGCCGTACAGCACCTGCGCACGGCGGTGGGTGTGGGTGTCCAGCAGGGTGCCGGGGCGGTAATCGGTGCTGATGGCCAGCAGAGGGCGGGGCACGGTGTCCACCGCATCGAGGGCAATGTTGTGCATCCCGGCATCTTGGCCTAAATGCGAGGATGTTTGGCTATTTGTTGAAGGTCAGCCGCTGCATATTTTTCTATCGTGGCGCTTTGCAACCTTGGAACTGCGCTTCTCATGTATTTGCTGCTGCTGTGTTTTGGTGTTCTTGCCGGTGTGACCACCGTGCTGTTTGGTTTTGGCGGAGGCTTTGTGGTCGTGCCGCTGCTGTACGCGGTGCTGCTAGGGGTCTACGGTGCCGATAGCGAGATGGGGCGCGCTGCGATGCATATCGCGGTCGCCACCTCTACCTGCGTGATGATCTTTGGCGCGGGCATGGCCAGCTGGCGCCACCACCAGGCCGGAACCCTGCCCTGGCGCCAGGTGCGGCCGCTGCTGGGCTATGTCGCGGTAGGCGCGATACCCGGCGCAATCGCTGCGCTGATGCTGAGCGGCAGCTGGATCCGCTGGGCCTTTATCGTCTATCTGGGCTTGACGATTCTGGACAGCCTGCTGCGCTCTGGCTTTACCCAAAGCCATCGCAGCGAGATGCGCGCCATGGCCCAACCCGCTGCGGCTGCGGCAGGCCTGTCGATAGGCGCTATTGCCGCCTTTCTGGGCGTGGGCGGCAGTGTAATGACGGTGCCGCTGATGCGGCGGCGCGGCGCGAGCATGACAGCGGCGACAGCGGCAGCCAACCCGCTGTCATTGCCGATGGCGATCGCAGGCACCGCCACCTATGCGCTGATGGCCTGGAACACCGCGTCTCTGGGCGCCTGGCATCTGGGCTTTATCGATCTTCGCGCCTGCGCGGTGCTGGTGCTCGGCTCCTGGCTCGGTATCCACCTGGCCTCCCGGTGGATCGGGAAGATCCCCGATGGCCTCCATGCCAAGGTCTATATTGCATTGCTGTGCGGGGTCTTGCTGGCCATGCTGCTGAGCTAGCAGTGAGCGACGGGCGCCTCGAGGAACAATCGCTGCGGCTTGGACGGTGCGGGATGCCTCGTTGCACGCTGGGTGGCAGCATACCTGGGAGGTCAGATGGGGTTTTCTGCATTGGTGCCAGAGTTGGTGGTGACGGACATCAACGCCAGTCTTCAGTTTTGGTGTGGTGTTGTGGGGTTTTCTGTGTGGTATGACCGCCCGGAAGAACACTTTGCCTACCTTAGCTTGGGGGAGGCGCAGATCATGTTGGAGCAGCATTGCCCGGGCGACCGCAGCTTTGTCAATGGTGCGCTGGCGCAACCCTTTGGCCGTGGCATCAATTTCCAGTTGGCGGTGCCATCGGTGGACGAGATCGCCAACCGCTGCGCCCGGCAGGGCATTGCGCTCTTCTGGCCGATGGAGGAGCGCTGGTACCGGCAGGGGAATCATGAGGTGGGGCAGCGGCAAATGATCGTCGCGGATCCGGATGGTTATCTGGTGCGCTGCATGCAGCCGCTGGGTACCCGCTCCAAGCGCCTGCCGGCGCCTTCATAGTTTTGCTGCCCAGATGTGCTCTCTTGGCACACAAGCGGGCTCAGCTGAACTAGTCGGTGTAGTAGCGCGGCGCAGCAAGAACAGGCAAACAGAGACACTTGTTGAAGCGATTCGGGCGGGCCTTGGATGTCAAAATTTCTCGGTGTTTTTCCCAGGCCCTTTTCCCAGTATTGCTGCAATTGCTGCGTGGCCAGCAGTTGCTGAAAATGGACGGGCGAGCCAGTCAATTCATATAAAGTGGCGCAGCAAAAATAGCCAGTCAATGCAGCTTTGCAGAAAGTGGGGCATGCGGGCAACTGGTTGGACGCTTGCCAAGCGCGGGCGGGATTATTGGGCAGGCTTTGTACGGTTCTCACTATGTCGTGGCGGAAGGAACGCTCCGCAGTGCTGCTCTGGATCCAATCCGCGCGCCAATAACAAACCTAGGACTCAGCATACGCCAGTTCCTCGTCTGCTGTCATCGGGGGATCGACAATGGTTTCCGTGTAGCATTATTAACAACTAGTAATATATAAGTAAGTGTGCACACTTTTTATATCAAGGGTTTCCGATGATTCGCATGTCTTACGGAGCGGTAAAAATGATTTTGCAGCAAATCGCTGCATATAGACAGGGAGATTTAATGAAAAAGTTTTTTGCGGCCGTAGCTATCGCATGCGGACTGGCTGGTGTTACCCAAGGTGCTCAGGCGGCCGGTAATGTCGAAAGTGCTTCTATGAACCATATGCGCGGTTGGGCGTGCGACCCAAACTCTCCGCTCTACCAAGGGCAAGTGATGATGTACCGTGACGATGGTCAGTGGGTGGGTACCGCGCAAATCAATGTGGCGCGTGAAGCCGCAGTTAGCAATGCATGCGGTGGCGGAACCATTCATGGATTTGATGCCAGTTGGCAAGTGGATCCATCGCTGATAGACAATAAAAACCATTATGTTGAATTCTGGTATATCGGCGGCCAAGAAATGGAACTCACCAGTTCTCGGAGGTTGCTGGGATTCTGTCAGGCTGTCATCAGCCCTAGTGGACTTTGCCCAACGAACTGATAAATTTTATTCGGCTTAGATTCCGGCCTCGATACCAACCCGCTTCGGCGGGTTTTCTCATTTCTGAAGGAGTCTCTCAATGCAGAGCACAGATATCAGCAAGCCGATTGCAAAGGCAGTGAGTGCGGTGACAGTAGCCATGGCCGCGCAAGCCGGAACCCAACGCTTCTACCGTAGCGTTGTCTATACGGAACTCATTGCCTATGGCTAGTTTTGGAAAAGCAATTACGGTTGGCTTTTAACCGCTGGGGCTAGAGCAAACCACGACGAGGTCGCGCATCATCATGTTTGACGAGTACCGCGAGATGAGAGAAACGAAGGGGTGACCTAACGTGCGCAAGATTCCAGGCGTACTACGCGCAAACCCGATGCCCCTCGTGGTCGTGACGGATACATGGTAGCCGAGCGCGGCGAGGCAGCAGCCCATACGCTTGCAAAGCACAGCGAGTATGTCCAGGCTGTGGCCGCCGAGACCGGCACATTCCAAGCGTTCAAAGCCGTCATGTTGATGGGCAGCTATTACGAGAGCCGCTACCGCGCCACTGGCGCGCCTTAGGTGGACAAGCCTACGAAGGGCCAGTCGCCGACCGACTGCTGCGGTCTCGAAGGCAGCCGCTACCTGGCGACCAAGCGCATCGCCATGGCTATGTTTCGCCTTTGGACCACCTCTATGCCGTTGCAGCAGGCTGTATTCATCGGCTTCATCCACTACAAAGGTGAGGGCGCGTTGCACACCTCGATCCTGCTGCGCAAGCCCAAGTCCACTCGGCTGCCCGCAGCCACCTTGCAGATAACGCCGCATCCCTTGACCGCCAACTTGCAGAAGGCCCGGCGAGCTCGCATCGCGCCGCTGGCGGCATCATCCCGGTTAAGGGTAGGGGGTTCGCCGGGTTAAGGCTGTAGGTGCCTCGCGCTGCGGCCTGGAAGAAGCGACAGAAGACTGGTCTCCGGAACGCAAAAAAAGGCCCCCAAAAGGAGCCTCAAGAATCAGAGTGAAATCGGCTGTCGATGTCCCGCAATGTCCCCGGGGGCGACTTTAAAAGAGAGCCACTTGATTTCATTAAGAAAAAGTGGTCCCCCCGACAGGAATCGAACCTGTATCTAGCGCTTAGGAGGCACTCGTTCTATCCATTGAACTACGGAGAGGGACAGCGGCCTATTGTAGAGGACTTGCCGAGCCTCGCAGCCAATCTGGCGGGGGACGGCATCCGATGCGTTGATCCGCACACAGGATGCCCTTCAGCGCAGCTTGCTGCCTGGGCTGTAAAAAGTCGCGACTCCAGGCAAACTCCCGCGGAAGCGCAAAATTTCACAGCATGTTTCCTTTTCCTTCCACCCCACTCCCCCCATTGGCGGCGCTCCATGACCGCTGGCAACCCATCGGTTCCCTGCAAGCGCTTTACGTCAGAGCCGGCAAGGCGCCTGAGCCGCGATCGGTGGCGGAGGCCCAGGCGATCGGCGGCTATGGCCTGGCAGAGGATCGCCATGCGTCCCTTCTGTCTCCCCGGCAACTGCTGATCGCGGACAACGGTGCCTACCGGCGCTGGGATTTAGCGGACGGCACTCTTAGGGAGAATCTGCGGGTGGACTTCCCGGTCCGGGGACTTGCTTCCGGTGATCTGCTGCGGATTGGGAGCGACGTGGTGCTTTGGATCACGTTTGTCTGTGAACCCTGCAGGCTGCTGGAGCGCAGGGCGCCGGGGATCGTTGCGAATATCGGCCGAGACCGAGGCATGCTTGCCCGCGTGCTGCGAGGCGGAACCATCCGCCGTGGCGCAGCGATAGCGGTATGCCGCGCGATAGCGCCTGCGTTCAGCGACCAGTGGCAGCAGAGGGTCCAGCAGGTGGCCTGCGCGGTGCCCGGGGGCGCCTGGATCAGCTATCGGCAGCTGGCCGAGATGGCCGGCGTGCAAACGGCCTATTGCAGAGCTTTCCCCAGGGTGCTGGCGCAGTTGCCAGCGAGCGTGGCCGCAAGGGTGCGGAGCCAGCGCAGTGCGGTGGCTGAGGCGCCCTGGTCCGGTGCTGGATTCTTTGGCATGGCCCAGGATTGACGCCTGCATTGCCTGAGAAACGGCAACTGCAACCCCGGCTTCCCGCTGACAAACATGCCTCCGCCGTTTTGCAACGGGGCGGAGGCATGTCCTTGCGCACTGCACCCGATCTGTGGCTCAGGGGCTCAATCAGTCATAGCGCAAGGTGTAGATCAGATCCAGCGCGCTGGTCGTACCGGCGGAGCCGCGCAGCTGCAGATTGCGGGTGAAGTCATAGAAGATGTAGAGCGCGCCCAGGGTGCCGGCCAGGCCGGCTTCGTAGGTCACATACAGGTCCTGCGAGATGCGTTTGCCCAGGGACAGGCTGGCGGAGTCGCGGTCGGTACCGCCAAAGCCGATTTCGTCCAGGCCCAGGCCCTTGGCAATATTGCCGGTGATGCTCTCGCCCGAGCCGCCGCTGAGCAAGGCCAGCGCTGCTTGCTGCATCAGTGCGCTGCTGGCGCCACCTTCGGCTGGGTCGCGTCCCATCACCACCCAGGAGATCTTCTCCGCATCGGGCATTTCGGGGTTGGAGTACAGACGCACGCGCGGCGCCTGTGCCGAGCCGCTGACCTGCACACCCGCCCGCACAGCGATGTTCGGACGCAGCGCCAGAATATCGAGCGAGGGGTTGTTGTACGGGCCATTGAAACGGATCAGGCCGGTTTCCACATTCAGCACCTGGCCCCAGGCGCGGTAGCGGCCTTCTTCGGTGCTGATGACGCCGGTGATACGCGGCATGCCGATGCCGGCGCCGCCGCTGCTTTGCACATTGAGCGTGCCAGTCAGGCGGGTGGTGATGCCATAGCCTTGCAGCGCGAAGTCGTGGCCCATGTCGAGCTTGACGTTCAGGATCAGCGGCTTGGCGGGTGTCACCTGGCCTGCAGGGGCATCGAGCTTGGCCTGGGCGGCCTTGGCCGCTTCCTGCTTGGCCTTCTCGGCAGCGGCTGCGCGGCTGGCCTTGGTGCTGACCACGACATCACTGCCCAGCTTGGGCGAGGATTCATCGGCCAGCATGATGCTGGCGCGGTCCACGGTCAGGTCCCCGGTGATGCTCATCTGGCCTTGCTGCAGCTGGCTGCGCACCTGGCCGGAGACGCTGACCTGGCGGTCGGCACGCACCAGCACCTGCAGGGCCTTGGCCTGGGTGCGGATGTCCATGCGGATATCGGGTGCAGCGCCGTTTTGCGGCATGGTCCAGCTGATGGTGCCGGTGGCATCCAGGGTACCGCCGCTGGTGGGCGCGGCCGTCAGATTGCCGCTGTAACCGGCGATGCGGGCACGGCTGCCTTCGCCGCCGTCAAAGTGCAGGCTTTGCAGCTCCAATGTATTGCCGTTGAGCTGCGCACGCAGGCTGCCGTTGCGCAGGTCCACGCCATCCAGCTGCGATTGGACGTGCATCTTGTCGGCGGTGATGGTGCCGCTCCAACGCGGGTCTTGCAGATTGCCCGCCAACTGCACATTGGCCGCCAGGCTGCCCGCTACGCGCCAGCCCGGGGGCGCAAAGCTGGCCCAGATGCCCAGGTCGGGCATTTGCGCCTGCACGCTGCCGCTCAGTGGCGCATCGGGCGCCACGGTGGCGCCCAGGTAGTTCTTGCCTTCGTACTGCAGTGCGGTTTGCACATCGGCCGTCAGCTGACCGGCGTTGACCGAATCCCACTGCACGCGGCTGCGCACCTGGCGGTCTTGCACGGTCACTTCCACCTTGGCAGTGCGGATGCGCGCGATGACGGTCTGACCCTCTGCCGAGAAGGCCTTGGAGATGGCGCCTTCCTTGCCACTGGAGTGGAAGGTCACGTTCTTCGGCGCGCTGCCCTGGGTGTGCAGCTGCAGATCGCCGCTGGCGCGCTCGATCTCGAGCTTGGCATTGAGGCCGTTTTGCGTGTTGACCTCCCAACGGCCCTGGACCACCAAGTCTGAATCAAGCGGGCTGTGCTTTTGCGCCTGGCTCGGATCGGGCTTTTGGAAGGCGCGAATCCAGCGCACAGGCAGGCCTTGCAGGGTGCCCGTGCTCTGCAACTGCACAGCCTTGTCCGCCCCCTGGCTGAACTGCAAGGGGTTCCATTGCAAGGTGACCGTGCCGGGCTGGGGGCTGGTCAGCTGTAACTGGCTGGCGCCGGTGCTGGCGCGCAGGGGCTGGTTGCCGGCGGGCAGCTGCAGTTGGAAGTCCAATGGCTGCTGCAGCTGTACCTGCCAGGGCTCCTTGTTGGGCGGCAGCGTCGCGCGGGCTTGCAGTTTGCTCAATGCGCCACTCCACCGCTGGGCGGCCGTGCTGTTGGCCGCCAGGCTGACCTGGGCGGCCATTTGCTGCTCGCCATGCTGGGCTTGCGTGCGCAGGTCCAGTTGCACCTTTTTGAGGTTGCCGACCAGGGCCAGCTCGGTATCGCGCAGCTGCCACAAGTCGGCGGCATCGGCGCTGGGGCGCACGCTCAGCTGCGGGGTGGTGATGCTGGCATCGAGTGCAAAGGGCTGGCCACCAGAGGGAATGCCCTCTGGCAATCGGGCCAGCAGGCCGGCCTGCTGCAGCTGGCGCAGCGCATCACCATAGCCACCGCTAAAGCGCAGCCTGGCATCCAGGCTGCCCTGGGCCAGCATGCCCTCGGGCAGCGCCTGGGCCATGCCCGGCACCTTGCGCAGCCACTGCAGCAGTTGCTCGGCGCTGCTCAGCCGCAGCAAGACATTGCCCTGGCCTTGCTGAGGCGTGGCCTGGGCCTTGGCATCCAGATTGGCACCGGGTGCCTGCACCGACAGCTCACCCGCGCCGCTGCGCTGGTCGATATTGGCGGTCAACTGCTTGGCGTTGATGTGGGCGCCCAATGCATCGATCTGCGCGCTTTGCAGCTGCAGCTCGGGTGCTTTCCACTGGCCCTTGGCGACCACGCGGTCGATCGGCAAGCTGGTGCTGGCCGCCGTAGCCTTGGCCGGCGTGCGGCGGTCGGAGGTGATGTTGGCGTCAAAAACAATGGCCTCGTTCTGCGACTGGGCCGACAGGGTGCCGGACAGCGGCGCGCTGTCGATGCGGGTATCGACCAGCGCCGGGTTGATGGCGCGCAGCGCCGCCTGGATGCCGGCATGGTGGTCTGCCAGGCGGTAGTGGCCCTGGGCGGTCAGGCTGCCGCTGCCCAGTTGCACCTGGCTGCCTTCAAGGACATCCACGCGCTGGCCGTCAAACAACGCGTGGGTCTGCACGGCGCTGACCGGCAGGTGCTGGTGGTTGATGGGGCCGGGCAGGGCGTTCTTGATATCGACCTGGATATCCAGCGGCACGGGCAGCAGCGCAGGGGGCGTTGCGGGGGCGGCATCCTGGGCATCGGCAGAAGTGGTGGCATCGGCCTTGCCGGCCGTGGGGTCCACCGGCACATCCACCAGTGCTGGTGCGGGATGGGCGGCATGGGTGCTGCTGACCAGCTCGGGCGCTGCCTCGCTCACCGCCAACTGGCCGTTGAGCAAGGTGGTGGGCAGGCTGGGCAAGAAGGCGCCCAGGTTGACGCTTTGCAACTGCGCCTGTGCCGGGCCCAGCGGCCAGGGGCGCCAGGGGTAGACGGTGGCATTCACATGGGCCTGCATGGGCGCGGCGCTGGCCAGTGCCTGGGCCGAGCGGGCGGCCTGGGCCTTGGCGGCTTTCTCCTGGGCCGAGGGTGCCTTGTTGGCGGTTTTTTTGTTGCCGGGGGCTGGCGCGGGTGGGGTGTCCGCCGCCTTGGCCGTTGCAGCGGGCAACTGGGGATTGACCTGGGCCTGCACACGCAAAGCGGCATCCAGGCCCGACAAGGTCCCCGTGACCTGCACAACGGCATCTGCCAGGATGGCGGGCAGGGCATCGGTGGCAGGCTGGTCCAGTTGTGCTTTCAGCTTGGCGCTGGTCTGCATCGGCGCCAGTGCATCCACATCCGCTTTGAGCTGCAGGCGGCTGTTGAAGGCTTCGACCTGGTCGATCTGCAGCTGGTGCTTGTCAGCGGCGTAGAGGTAGTGGCCCTGCAGCTGCGTGACGGTGACGGGCTGCGGCGCGGCCCAGACGATTTCATCCACCGTAAAAGGCACCTCCAGCACACGCAGCGGCAGCGGTAACTGCTCCAGAGGCTTGGTCGGCTCCTTGGGCTTGTCGATGCCCGAAGGCGTGATGGTGACCTTGGCGATATGAATGGGCGCCAGACGCAGCTCGCGGTCCAGAATCTTGTCCAGGCTCCAGCCGATGGTGGCCTGGTCCACCTGCACGCTCAGCGACGGGTTGCTCCATTGCAGTTGGCCGATGCTGCCACCGCCGCGCAGGCTGCCTTGCACATCCTGCGCCTGCAGTTGCATGTCGGCCGGCAAAAAGCGCTGGGCCAGGGTGATGGTGCGGGCCAGCGAATCGTTCTGCCCCGTCCACCACCAGGCGCCGCCCAGCAAGGCCACCAGCAGCACGATGAGGGCAAGCAGCAACCACAGCAAGTAGCGTGCGGCGCGCCGCCATCCACTGCGCTTTTGAGGGGAACGGGGGCCGCTGGGCGGAGACGCCGCAGCAGGCGCCGCGCTGGCCGGAGGTGCAATAGCGTGTGTATCTGCCATTTTTAGAAGCTGTATCCCAGACGCAAGTGCAAGCGGAAGCGTTCATCTTTGAGGCCATAGGCCACATCGGCCTGCAGCGCACCGACCGGGCTGCGCCAGCGCAATCCGGTGCCAATGCCCCAGAAGGGGGTCAGATCACCGGCCTTGTCGGCGACCGAGCCTACGTCGGCAAACACCGCCGATTCCCAGGCGCTGATCTCGCCATTGCGTACGAGGGGGCGCTGGTACTCGACGCTGCCCACGTACATGTAGCGGCCGCCATAGACCTGGTCGCCCGCAATGCGGGTACCGATCTTCTTGTAGCCATAGCCCCGCACGGTGGTGTCGCCGCCGGTGATGAACAGCTGGGTCGCAGGGATCACGGCCGAATCCTTGGCCATGATGGCGCCGCCTTCGGCCCGCAGCGCAATGCGCGCGCTGCGCGAGCTGCCATTGGGCGCTGTGACCTTGCCTGCCGGCACAAAGCCCTGCCAGCGCAGCAGGCTGCGCACAAAGGGCTCGCGCTCTGGTGTGATGGTGTAGCCGGCACCCAGCTCGGCGGCAATGCCGTAGCCGCGCGTGGGGTCGGTATTGTTGTTGAAGTAGCGGCCCGTCCAGCCGTAATTGACGCTCAAGGCGCTACTGGAGGGGATTCTTTCCTGGCCCTGCACCGAGGAGAAGTCGTACTGCAGGAAAGCGCTGCGGTCGATATGGTCCGAGCTTTTCTTGTGACCACCGCGCAGCTGCATGGAGTTGACGGTGAAGTCGCCATTGAGTTCGCGCTTGACCTCGCCGGCGCCAAAATAGGCCCAGCCACTTTCCTTGGGCAGATCGGTCCATTCGGTGGACAGCAGCTTCTTGTCGCGTTCAAAAGAGAACTTGCTCACGGCCCGCCATCCCAGCCCGGGCATCTTGTTGTGGATGTGGTCCAGGCTCAGACGCGGCCCGGTGTCGGTCGACATACCGATACCAAACACCACCTTTTGCAGCTTGGCTTCACGCACCTGGGCAATGACCGGCGCTTCCTTGGGATTGGCGGTGTCGGTGTCCAAGGTCAGAAAGACCGAATCGTAATAGCCGCTGGCGGCCAGCCGGGTCTGGGCATCGAGCATGTCGGTTTCGCTGTAGTTCTGGCCGCTGGGCAAGCGGGCAATGCGGGCGATGCCTTCAGCGTCGTAACGCTCGGTCCCCTCGATGCGCAGCGGGCCGAACTTGTAGAGCGGGCCGCTGTCATAGCCCACTGACAGCTTGGCCTCGTTGGTATCGCCGTCGATGTTGGCCTGGCTGTTGCTGATCTTGGCGGTGGGGTAGCGGTTGCGCTGCAGGCTGCGCAGGCCTTCGGACTTGGCGCTGCTCCAGCCTTTTTGGGTAAAGCCCTCACCGGGCTGCAGATCCCAGTTGCGTTGAAAGCGCGCGCGGCGCGCGGCAAAGTTCTTTTCCTGGGTGACTTCACCGCTGTAGTCCAGCTCGACCTCGGTCACCTTGGTCTGCGGGCCGGGTTCGACCTCGATCAGCAACTGGGGGCGTGCCTGGCTGTTGTCTGTCGAGATGCCGGTGTCGGCGGGCGCGGTGCCGGTGTCGTAGGCATCGATCTTGATCTCCGGGCTGAAGTAACCCAAGGTGCCCAGCAGCTCGCGCACGTCTTCATCGGCACTGCCCAGCAGGCGTGTCATCTCGCTCATCTGCAGCCCGGGAAAGTTGCGATAGCGTTTGAGCTCCAGGTGCTGCTCCAGGTACTCGCGCACCTCCTTGGGGGCCTTGACGGTGATATCAAACGCGGGTTCGCTGCTGGCATGCGTCGCGGAATCCTCCGCGTCGTCGCCCTTGGGGGTGCTGCTGCAGCCTGCAAGCAGAGCAGCAGTAAGAATAAAAAACGCCGGCAGGACCGGCGTCGTCAGACGTTGGCGCATGGTCACTTTGACAGCAAACGCATCGTGTCCTCCAGCCCTTTGAGCGACAGGGGAAACATGCGGTCACCTACGAGTTGTTGTATCAGGCTGATGCTTTGGCGGTATTGCCACACGCCTTGCGGCTCCGGATTGATCCAGGCGTGTTTTGGAAAGGCATGGGTCAATCGTTTAAGCCACTCGGCTCCAGGTTCCTCATTGTTGTACTCAACAGAGCCTCCTGCTTGTAGGACTTCGTATGGACTCATTGTTGCATCGCCGACAAAGATCAGTTTGTAATCTTTGTTGTATTTTCGGATGATGTCCCAGGTCGGAAATTTCTCGGCGTAGCGGCGCTTGTTGTTCTTCCACATGTAGTCGTAGACACAGTTATGGAAGTAGTAGAACTCGAGGTGCTTGAACTCGCTTTTGACAGCGCTGAACAACTCCTCGACCCGCTGGATGTGGTCGTCCATCGTGCCGCCCACGTCCATCAGCAGCAGCACTTTCACATGGTTATGGCGCTCGGGCACCATCTTGATGTCGAGGTAGCCGGCATTGGCCGCCGTGGCGCGGATGGTGTCGGGCAGGTCCAGCTCCAGGTCGTTGCCTTCGCGGGCAAAGCGGCGCAGGCGGCGCAGTGCCACCTTGATATTGCGGGTGCCCAACTCCTGGGTGTCGTCGTAATCGCGGTAGGCCCGCTGCTCCCAGACCTTGACGGCGCTGCGGCTCTTGCCCGGGCCGCCAATGCGCACGCCGGCCGGGTTGTAGCCACCATGGCCAAAGGGGCTGGTGCCGTTGGTGCCGATCCATTTGCTGCCGCCCTCGTGCCGGCCTTTTTGCTCTTCCAGGCGCTTTTTGAGCGTCTCCATCAGCGCATCCCAGCCCATCGCCTCGATGGCGGCCTTTTCTTCGGCACTCAGCTCTTTTTCCAGCACCTGCTTGAGCCAGTCCTCGGGCAGCTCCTTCTTCCAGTCGGTGAGCATTTCCATGCCCTTGAAATAGGCGCCAAAGGCCTGGTCGAACTTGTCGAACAGCTTTTCATCCTTGACCAGGCAAAGCCGCGCCAGGAAATAGAAGTCGTCCAGGCTCCAGGCATCCTGGGAGCGGGGACCGGCCAGGCCCTTGTCCAGTGCTTCAAGCAGCGTCAGCAGCTCCTTGACCGACACCGGCAACTTGGCCGCGCGCAAGGTGTAGAAAAAGTCTATCAACATGGTTTGTAAACAATCCGTAACAGTTTGGCGCTAGCCTCTCCAGTCTAACGGGTACTCGGAAGGCTAGCTGTCATGGTGATGATCAAAACGGACAAGGCACGCCAGGCTTTGCGGGATCGCGGCAGCCTGTCCGTGCAGGAGCGCCAGATTCTGATCTTGTGCGACGGCCAGCGCTCACGTCAAGAGATTGCGCGTTGGGTCGGGGACAGCGCGGGCAGTGTGCTGGATGCCTTGGTCCTGTCCGGCTATCTGGCCACGCAGCAGTCCGCAGCACCGCCTCCGCCCTTACCACCTGCCGCGCCTCCGGTCCCGCCAGGCACGCCCGCACCCCCATCGCCTGCTCGGCCCGCATCCGCACCGGTGGCGGCTGCATATGTGGAGCAGACGCGGGCCAGCCATGGCAGCAAACGCTCGCTGGCCGGCTGCAAGATGTATGCGGTGGGGATTTTGCAGATGCAGCGCAGTGCCGATGCGATGGCGCTGGCCGTACGGGTGCAGCAGGCCAGCGATGAGACCGAGTTGCTGCTGGGCCTGGTGGACATGGTCAGCTTTCTGGAGCAGATGACCAATACCGGCTATGCCGACAACGTCAAAACCCATCTGCGCCAGATTCTGCCGGAGCAGTATCTAGGCGTGTTGAACCTGCAGACTGCCTGAGCTGGCAGCTCTTGAAGTCTCAGCGCGGCTGGTCCAGCAGGTACAGCAGCTGGGCCTTGGCCTCGGGCCATTCGCCGGCCAGCATGCTGTAGAGCACGGTGTCCCGTACGGTGCCATCGCGGCGCGGCGCATGGTGGCGGATGACGCCGTCCTTCTTGGCGCCCAGGCGCTCGATCGCTCGCTGGCTGGCGAAGTTGTAGTTGTCGGTGCGCCAGCCCACAACGGCAGCGCCCAGTGTCTCGAAAGCGTGGGTCAGCAGCAGCAGCTTGCAGGTGGTGTTGACATGGCTGCGCTGCACGCTGCGCGCATACCAGGTGTAGCCAATCTCGACGCGCTTCAATGCGGGCACGATGTCGTGGTAGCTGCTGGTGCCCAGCAACTGGCCGCTGGCCTCGTCCACCACCGCAAAGGGCATGCGGCTGCCAGCATCGCGCATCGCCAGGGCCTGCTCGATATAGGCGCGGGTGTTTTCCGGCTCGGGTACCGAGGTCACGCGGATGTTCCACAGCTCGCCATCCTGCGCGGCAGCACGCAGGCCCGCCTCATGCGCCAGGGTCAGCGGGGTCAGCAGCACGCCACGGGCGCGCAGTTCAACGGGTTCAACGAAGGCCATATGCCTCTTTCTATTCAGCGTTCAGGGTTGGAGGGGCGGCGGCTGCGCCAGCGCCGGGCCAATTGCAAGCCCGCGCCACCGCCCAGGCCGACCAGCACAATCGCGGCAATGCTGCCGGCGCCATAGCCTTCGGAGAACAACTGCCAGCCCAGCAGCGTGGCAATGCCCCAGCCCAGCAGCGCGCCCACCAGAAAACCGGCCGCGTCGCTCAGCCCTTCGATCAGCAGTTGCTGCGGCGTGGCCATGGCAGCGTCAGCGGTTGCGCTGGTTCATGAAGACCAGCTTTTCAAACAGGCTCACATCCTGCTCGTTTTTCAGCAGCGCACCCACCAGCGGCGGGATGGCGATCTTCTGGTCGGCCGTTTGCAGAACCTCGGGCGGAATGTCTTCGGCCACCAGCAGTTTGAGCCAGTCGATCAGCTCGCTGGTAGACGGTTTTTTCTTCAGGCCCGGCAGGTTGCGGATGTCGAAGAACACCTTCATTGCGGCCGACAGCAGCTCTTGCTTGAGCTTGGGGAAGTGCACGGCCACGATCTGCTGCATGGTCTCGGCATCGGGGAAGCGGATGTAGTGGAAAAAGCAGCGGCGCAGGAAGGCATCGGGCAGCTCTTTTTCGTTGTTCGACGTGATGACCACCAGCGGGCGGTGCTTGGCGCGGATCATCTGGCGTGTCTCGTAGCAGTAGAACTCCATCCGATCGATTTCACGCAAGAGATCATTGGGGAATTCGATATCCGCCTTGTCGATCTCGTCGATCAGCAGTGCCACCGGCTGGTCGGCGGTGAAGGCCTGCCACAGCACGCCCTTGATGATGTAGTTGTTGATGTCCTTGACGCGGCTTGCGCTCTCGGGGTCGGCGAGCTGGCTGTCACGCAGACGACTGACCGCATCGTATTCATACAAACCCTGCTGCGCCTTGGTCGTGGACTTGATGTGCCACTGCAGCAGCGGCATGCCTAACGCCTGTGCAACCTCCTCCGCCAGCATGGTTTTCCCTGTCCCTGGTTCCCCCTTGACGAGAAGCGGTCTTTGAAGGGTAATTGCCGCATTGACCGCCAGCATGAGGTCATTGGTCGCGACGTAGTTCTGTGTGCCTTGGAATTTCATGGAAGTGGATGCAGAATCGTGATGACGGGGCCGGTACAGCGTTGACTATAAACCCAGATCTCCGCATCACTGCGGTGGCCTGAACCACACGATTGTGCGCACAATGAATAAAAGATGGACCACGATATTTGCCTTGCTTGTCGCGTCAGCGACCGGCGCAGTCTGCGCGCAGGAGATCAAGGGCAACGCCAAGGCGGCTGAGGGCAAGGTAGCGATGTGCATTGGCTGCCACGGCATTGTGGGCTACAAGGCCAGCTTCCCCGAGGTCTACCAGGTGCCCAAGATTTCGGGCCAGAGCGAGAAGTACATCGATGCCGCTCTGCACGCCTACAAGAAGGGTGACCGCAAGCACCCGACGATGCGCGCGATTGCCGATTCGCTGAGCGAGCAGGACATTGCCGATCTGGCTGCGTACTATGCGCAGCACACGGTGGGTGAAACCAAGCTGGCGGACAAACCATCGAAGGTGCCCAGCGCCGAGGTGGCGGAACTGCTGAAAAAAGGCACCTGCGTCAGCTGCCATGGCGACAACTTCTCCAAGCCGCTCGATCCTTCGTATGCCAAGCTGGGTGGCCAGCACCCGGACTATCTGTACGCGGCGCTGAAGTCCTATACCGTCGAGAAGAACGCGCGCATCGGACGCAACCACCCGATCATGGTGGGCATGGCCAAGCAACTCACCCATGCCGAGATGAAGGCGCTGGCCAACTACATCGGCAGTCTGGACGGCCCGCTGCAAATCGTGCCCGAGTCGCGCTTTCGCAGCAAACAAGCGGCCAACTAAGGCACTGCAGTCGTCAGCCGCTCAGTCCTTGGTAGCCTGGCGCTGCACGGCAGCCACATAGGCATTGCCGTCGGGCGGGCGGCCCGAGCGCTGGCTCTCCCACAGCATCGTTCCCAGGCATTCCATGGCCACATGGTGGGCGTCGTGCAACGAGCCCAGGCGCTTGGCCAGCAGCTCCACGGCCTGGCGAATACCGCGCGGCTGGTCAATGCTGCACTGCTCGCTGATCGACAGGTGCATCGACAGGTGCAGGAAGGGATTGGTCTTTTCCGGCGTCAGGTCGTAGTTGCGGGCAATGGCCGCATCCACGTCGCTCAGGTCTTCACGGTATTCCGGGTGCTCATCGATCCACAGGCTGGCCAGGGTCTCGATGGCTTCCATCGGCTGGCCCGCCTGGTGCTTGGCATTGGCGGCGCAAAAAAAGCGCCGGACATCGGCTTGGGAGGGGTTGAACATAGGGCGCACAGCGTAGCATGCGCTGGGCGGCCACGCTGGGCTGTGGTTAAGCCGGTGGAAGGGCGGCCGGTGCCTGGCGCTTGTCAACAGGTTCTCAGATCTGGCTGTGCGGGTCTTCGGGCGGCGGCGGGTAGGGGCTGCTCGGTGCGTCCTTGGCTTCCTGCACCTGCTCCTGGCGCTCCTGGCGCTCACGGGCCATTTGCTCGACCAGCTGCTCGCGGCCTTGCTTGGCAACGGCCAGCATGGTTTCGCGGTCATGGTGGTGCTCGTACATCTTGTCCGACAGCTCGATGTTGTGCGCGCGGAACACGGTCACCACATACTGCGCATCTTCTTCGCTGTAGCCCATCAACTCCAGCGCCTTCTCGGCCGTTTGCAGGCTGGAGTCGAACACCTCGCGGTCAACATGGTGCACGCCCATGTCGCGCAGCGCATACCAATGCGCCACATCCTTGGCCCGGGCGACGATCTTGAGGTGCGGAAAATGCTGCTGCACCAGGCGCACGATCTGGTTGGTCTGCAGCTCGTCATCGACCGCGATCACCATCACCTCGGCTTTTTCCGCGCCGGCAATGCGCAGCAGGTCCTGGCGCGTAGCGTCGCCATAGAACACCCGGTAGCCAAAGTTCTGCGCCACCTCCAGCATCTCGACACTGTGGTCCAGGATGACGGCCTTGATGCCCTGGCTCAGCAGCACGCGGGTGACGATCTGGCCGTAGCGGCCGAAACCGGCGATCAGCACCGTCGCTTCCTGCTGCTCGCTGAGCTCGGGTGGCACATCGTCGCCCTTGGTCAGGTTGGCAAAACGGGGCATCAGCCAGCGGTCCATTGCGGCCACGATCAGCGGTGTGGCCACCATCGAGATGGCCACCGAGCCGATCAGCAGCGAGGACTGCTGGGGCGTCAAGATGCGCTGCGCCTGGGCGGCGCTGAACACCACAAAGGCGAACTCACCGCCCTGGGCCAGCAGCAAGGTGAAGAGAGGGCGCTCCTGCACCGGCATGCGCAGCAGCTTGGCGAGCCCATAGATGACCACGGACTTGATCAGCAGGAACAGCAGCACCAGCACCAGCATCGTCAGCGGCGCCTGCAGGATGACGGAGAAGTCGATGCTCATGCCCACGGCAATGAAAAACAGACCGAGCAGCAGCCCCTTGAAAGGCTCGATATCGGCTTCCAGCTCGGCGCGGAATTCGCTGTCGGCCAGCAGCACGCCGGCGAGGAAGGCGCCCAGCGCCATCGACAGGCCGATCTGCAGCATCAAGAACGCAATGCCCACGACCAGCAGCAGCGCGGTGGCGGTCGATATCTCGCGCGACTCGCTTTGGGCAATCCAGCGCAGCACAGGGCGCAGCAGGTAGCGGCCCACCAGAATGACGGCCACGATGATGGCCAGCGTCTTGCCGATTTCCATCAGCACATTGCCGTCGTTCTGCGCAGCCTGGTGGCCCACGGCCAGCAGCGGAATCAGTGCCAGGATCGGGATCGCCGCCACGTCCTGGAACAGCAAAATCGCAAAACTGGTCTTGCCGCTGGTGGTGGACATCAGGTTGCGCTCGGCAATGCTTTGCAGCGCGATCGCCGTGGATGACAGCGCCAGGCCCAGCGCCGCAATCAGCGCCAGATGCCAGTCATAGCCAAAAACCAGGCCAGCGGCAAACAGGCCGGCAGTGCACAGCAGCACCTGGGCCGTGCCGACACCGAAGATGGGGCGGCGCATGCTCCACAAGCGGCTGGGCTGCAGCTCCAGCCCGATCAGGAACAGCATCAGCACCACGCCGAACTCGGAAAAATGCAGAATGTCCTGGACGTTGCTGACCAGCTGCAGGCCGCTGGGGCCAATGATCATGCCGGCGACCAGGTAGCCGATGATGGTGCCCAAGCCCAGCGCCCGGGAGATGGGCACCGCAATGACGGCGGCAGCCAGGTAGAGAAAGGTATAGGTAAGCCAGGCGGGTGCGTGTTCCATGCTTGCGGTTTGTTATCGGTGTTTTGTAGTTGCGGTGCACAGATTACTTTTATTTGCCGGGTCACGGTAATTTATTGCAATGTTTTGCGGTTGGCGCTTGTGGGTATTGCCGCGCTAGCTATCAAAAAATAGAGTGCGGCAATGGCCGCAGCGCCTGCGTGCCTGGCCTGGCCGCGTGATAATCCTCGCTTTGCCCCAAAGGGGCTGTGTTGGTGGCGGACGGCTCCGCTGCCCCAGGATGAACCATGGACTTGCATACTTGGATGGCGTATCTCGTTGCGGCTTGCATCATTGCCGTATCTCCCGGATCGGGCGCCGTGTTGTCTATGAGCCACGGGCTCTCCTACGGGGTGCGCAAGACCAGTGCCACCATCCTGGGCCTGCAACTGGGCCTGCTGCTGATTCTGCTGATTGCCGGTGCCGGTGTTGGCTCGCTGCTGATCGCATCGGAGACGGCCTTCAATGCCGTCAAGATCGTCGGCGCCTGCTACCTGATCTACATCGGCTTTGCACAGTGGCGCGCCAAGGGCGGCATCATCGATACCGAGGCCGAGCAGCCCGCCAGCGGCAGCTGGCAAAAGCGCGCGCTGAGCGGCTTTTTGACCAATGCCACCAATCCCAAAGGCATCATCTTCATGGTGGCAGTGCTGCCCCAGTTCATGACCACGGAGCGCCCGCTGTGGCTGCAGCTGCTGATTCTGGCTGCCACCACGTTGGCGGTCGACACGGTGGTGATGCATGGCTACGCCGGTAGCGCCAGCGTGCTGCGCCGCCTGCTGCGCGACAGCCGCGCGATGCGTATCCAGAACAAGGTGTTTGGCGGCTTGCTGATGCTGGTGGGCATGGGCCTGTTCTTCGTCAAGCGCACGCAAAACGCGGCTTGAGCCGGAGAGCCCCGCTGGGGTGGCGGGGCTGGTGGGTGATTACTGCGCCCGCGTGCCGTCCGGCATCGCAAAGCCGTTCTGGCGCCAGGCCTCGAACACGGTCACTGCCACGGCATTTGAGAGGTTGAGGCTGCGCTGGCCGGCCACCATCGGCAGGCGCACCCGCTGGCTGGTGGGAAAGCTTTCGCGCACGGCGATGGGCAAGCCCCGGGTTTCGCAGCCAAACACCAGCCAGTCGCCGGGCTGAAAGCGCACATCAAAGGCCGGGCTGCTGCCATGGGTGGTCATCGCAAACATGCGGTCGGCGGCCGGCTGCATGCGCTCCAGGAAGGCTTCCCAACTGGCATGGCGCTGGGTGGCGGCGTACTCGTGGTAGTCCAGGCCGGCGCGGCGCATCAGGCGGTCTTCCATCGAAAAGCCCAGCGGCTCGATCAGGTGCAGGCGGCTGCCGGTGTTGGCACACAGACGGATCACATTACCGGTGTTGGGGGGGATTTCGGGTTCGACCAGGACGACGTTGAACATGGCAAATGCGCAAAAACAAGGGCGCCAGTGTAGCGGCCCGGCCAAACAGGGGTGGGCTGCTGCGCTATTGGCCCGGCGCCGGCGTTCTGGCAAAGACCAGGGCTTGCACGGCCGGTGCGCCACGCGTCTGTAGCAGTTGCGCCACCGCCCCCAAGGTGGCGCCGGTGGTCATCACATCATCCACCAGCAGGGGGCACGCACCCAGATCCTGCGCCTGCAGCCCCGGCCGCAGCGCAAAGACATGGCGCAGGTTGCGCAGCCGGGCCGCGCGGTCCAGGCCGGCCTGGGCGGGGGTGTCCAGCAGCCGCTGCAGGTAGTGGGGCTGCACCTGGGCCCGCACAAGCCCGGAGGGCGCCTGGCGGCACAGCGCTTGGGCCAGCAGCAGCGCCTGGTTGTAGCCGCGCTCGCGCATGCGGCCGGCAGACAGGGGCACCGGCAGAATGACGCTGGCCTGCTGCAGGCTGGCGAGGACCCCCGGGGTGCGCAGCAGCAATTGGGCCATGCGGTTTGCCCATGCCAGCTGCTGGTGAAATTTGAGCCGCAGCACCATGCCATCCCAAGGCGGGCTATAGTCCACGGCGGCATGGCAGTACTGCAACAGCGGTGTATCGCGCAGGCAGCCGGCGCAGACGTCGGTGCTGGCGGGCAAGGGCAGCGCGCAGCGGCTGCAGCGGCGCAGGCCTGGCTGCCAGCAGACCTGGGCGCAGGACGCACAGATCCAGTCACTGGGCCAGCTGCGGCACACCAGGCATTGGCTGGGCAGGTGGCCCAGCACCTGGGCCGCCCGCTGCCACAGGCTGGGCCGGTGCTTGTCAGGTGTCGCTGCTGTCATTGCTTTTATACCAATCCATAATCTGCGCGCCAAAGCGCAGGTGTCCCCCATGGCTGAATTTACCGCACCTCCCTCGATCGACCCCCAAGCCGCCCATGCCTGGCAGCGGCGCGCGCCTGCGCACAGCCCCTGGCTGCACGAGGAGGTCGGCCGCCGGATGCAGGAGCGCCTGCAGTGGATCGTGCAAAAACCGGAATCCTGGTGCAGTTGGGAGCCAGTTTACGGCGGGCTGGAGGCGCACCAGCAGGTGGCAGAACGCTACCCTGCGGCTGACATCCACATCGTCGAAAGCCGTCCGGCCCATGCCGCGCTGCTGCGCAGCCAGCTGGACAAGCCCTGGTGGGCACTGAGCCGCTGGCGCCAGGCCAAGTTGCACTGGGGCCTGCCTGCGCCGGGAAGTGTGCATATGCTCTGGGCCAATATGGCGCTGCACCAGCACCCCAACCCCCAGCAGCTGCTGCAGACCTGGCACCAGAGCCTGGCGGTCAACGGCTTTGTGATGTTTTCCTGCTTCGGGCCGGACACGCTCAAAGAGCTGCGCGCGGCTTATGCGAGCCAGGGCTGGCCTGCGGCCAGCCATGAGTTCACCGACATGCACGACTGGGGCGATATGCTGGTGCAGGCCGGCTTTGCCGAGCCGGTGATGGACATGGAGCGCATCAGCCTGTCGTATTCAGGCGCCGCGCAATTGCGCGCCGAGCTGCGTGAGCTGGGCCGCAACCTGCACCCGGCCCGCTTTGGCGGCCTGCGCGGCCGCCAGTGGCGCGACCAGCTCGACGCCTTGCTGACGGCCAAGTTGGCCGATGCGCAGGAGCAGGGCCGTCTGGTGCTGTCGTTCGAGATCATCTACGGCCATGCCTTCAAGCCCACGCCGCGCATGAAGGTGCAAGGCGAGAGCAGCATCAGCGTGCAGGATATGCAACAGATGCTGCGCCAAGGGCGACCAGGCGGGGCCTGACCGCATCGCTTGCGGCTGCTGGCGCGCAGCG
Source organism: Comamonas sp. B21-038 (assembly GCF_022387135.1). Taxonomy (GTDB): domain Bacteria; phylum Pseudomonadota; class Gammaproteobacteria; order Burkholderiales; family Burkholderiaceae_C; genus Comamonas; species Comamonas sediminis. The sequence continues at coordinate 3,351,380 of NZ_CP092462.1, read as the reverse complement.
CCCAGGCGGTGCCGCCGCCTTAACACATTCCTGCGCTGTCCAGTGGTGGACAGCCGCTGTTGTCAATCTCCTATGATCCCGGGATTGCATGGGTTGCAATCTTGCGCGGTTGCGGCCATGCTCGCTGTAACGACCAAGTGGTACGGGTGCAAGCGGAGATGCGCCCGGCGGTGTCTGCACCACGCGGCTGGATGTTGTCCCCCACATCATTCAGCCTGCCCTATATAACGATGAGAAGATGAGAAGTAAGTGACAACTATGAAAAGTGATTCTCATAAGCTGGCTTCTTGGCTGCTGCTGGTGGCATCCGGCCTCACTTCCGCAGCCCATGCGGTGCAAAGTCTTCCCGGCGGCCCGGCCGTAGGGCAGATGAACCTGGCTCCCCCCGTTACCCGTATTGCCCAGGAGCAACACACGCTGCACTGGATGATGCTCTGGATCTGCACCATCATCTTTGTCGGTGTGTTCGCGGTGATGTTCTATGCGATCTGGAAGCACCGCAAATCCAAGGGAGCCGTGCCTGCCACCTTCCATGAATCGGTCACGGTCGAGGTCACCTGGACCGTGCTGCCGTTCATCATCGTGATCCTGATGGCCCTGCCAGCCACCAAGGTGCTGGTCGCGCAAAAGGACACCACCAATGCCGATCTGACGGTCAAGGTCACCGGTTACCAGTGGAAATGGGGCTATGACTACCTGACCGGCGAAGGCGAAGGCCTGAGCTTTATCTCCACCCTGGACAGCGGCCAGCGTGCGATGTCGAACAGCGGCGATGTCTCCAAGGCGCCCAATGACTACCTGCTGCGCGTCGACAAGCCTCTGGTCGTGCCGGTCGACAAGAAGGTGCGCATCATCACCACCGCTGCCGACGTGATCCACTCTTTCATGGTGCCGGCCTTCGGCATCAAACAGGATGCGATTCCGGGCTTTGTGCGTGACACCTGGTTCCGTGCCGAAAAGACCGGCGACTACTATGGCCAGTGCGCCGAGCTCTGCGGCAAGGAGCATGCCTACATGCCCATCCATGTGAAGGTGCTGTCGGCCAGTGATTACAGCGCCTGGGTGGCTGAGCAAAAGAAGCTGCTGGCCGCACAGGCTGATGATCCCAACAAGGTCTGGGAGCTGGCCGCATTGGTGGCCCGCGGCGAAAAGGTCTATGCCGCCAACTGCGCCGCGTGCCACCAGGCCAACGGCAAGGGCGCCGGCCCGATCAAGGCGCTCGATGGCAGCCCGGTGGTACTGGGCCCGACGGCCGACATGATGCACACGGTGCTGGAAGGCCGCGCCAACGGGGCCATGCCGTCCTGGAAGCAACTGAGTGATACCGACCTCGCGGCGGTGGTCACCTTCACCAAGAACCACTGGAGCAACAAGACGGGCACGATGGTGCAACCCGCCCAGTTTGTCGCTGCACGGGGCGGCACCTTCCCTGAAGGCGGAGGTTCGGCCACGCCAGCCGCTGCTGCTGCACCGGGCGCAGCGCCAGCGGAAGGGGCAGCCTCTGCGGCCCCAGCAGCACCGGCTGTACCAGCACCACCAGCAGCACCAGCAGCCGCTGAGTCGGCCGGTGCCAATGCTGCAGCAGCCGCAGAAGCGCCCATCTCCCAAGTGCTGTTTGCCAGCGGCAAGAGCGAGCTGGACGGCGCAGCGCAGGAAGCCGTGAAGAAGGCGGCCGCGACCCTGGCCGGCCAGAGCGGCAAGGTAGCGTTGTCCGGTTTTGTCGATGGCACTGGCAATGCCGATCAGAATGCGCTGCTGGCCAAGGAGCGCGCCCAGGCGGTGGCCAAGCTGCTGGTCGCGCAGGGCGTGGCCGAAGCACGCATCGAACTGCGCAAGCCGCAGACCATCACCGCAGGCGAGGGCGCTGACAGCCAGGCGCGCCGTGTCGATATTGTTGCTGCACCCTGAAGCGTGCAAGCCCCAGAAGAGCCATCGGAGTCAAGATTTATGAGCGCTGTTCTCCCCACAGACCCCAGCCATAGCGACCACGGCCACGCCGACCATGCCCATGACGACCACCACCATGGTGCGCCCACGGGATGGCGCCGCTGGGTGTTTGCCACCAACCACAAGGACATCGGCACCCTCTACCTGCTGTTTTCGTTCACGATGCTGATGGTCGGCGGGGTGCTGGCCCTGCTGATCCGTGCCGAACTGTTCCAGCCCGGGCTGCAGCTGGTCAACCCCGAGCTGTTCAACCAGCTGACGACGATGCACGGGCTGATCATGGTGTTCGGCGCGATCATGCCGGCCTTTGTCGGCTTTGCGAACTGGATGCTGCCGCTGCAGATTGGCGCGAGCGACATGGCCTTTGCCCGCATGAACAATTTCAGCTTCTGGCTGATGATCCCGGCCGGCCTGATGCTGGTGGGCTCGTTCTTCATGCCTGGTGGGGCACCCGCTGCGGGCTGGACCTTGTATGCGCCACTGACCCTGCAAATGGGTCCTTCGATGGACACCAGCATTTTTGCGATGCACATCATGGGTGCCTCGTCGATCATGGGCTCGATCAACATCATCGTCACGATCCTGAACATGCGCGCGCCGGGCATGACCTTGATGAAGATGCCGATGTTCGCCTGGACCTGGCTGATCACCGCCTACCTGCTGATCGCCGTGATGCCGGTGCTCGCCGGCGCCATCACGATGACCCTGACCGACCGCCACTTCGGCACCAGCTTCTTCAACCCCGCCGGCGGTGGTGATCCGGTGATGTACCAGCATATCTTCTGGTTCTTCGGCCACCCCGAGGTCTACATCATGATCTTGCCGGCCTTTGGCATCATCAGCCAGATCGTGCCGGCCTTCAGCCGCAAGAAGCTGTTTGGCTATGCCTCGATGGTCTATGCGGTGGCGGCGATTGCGATCCTGTCCTTCATCGTCTGGGCACACCACATGTTCACCACCGGCATGCCGGTGACTGGCCAGCTGTTCTTCATGTACGCGACGATGCTGATCTCGGTGCCGACGGCGGTGAAGATCTTCAACTGGGTCGCGACGATGTGGCGCGGCTCGATGACCTTCGAGACGCCGATGCTGTTCTCGGTGGGCTTCATCTTCGTGTTCACGATGGGCGGCTTCACCGGCCTGATCCTGTCGATGGCGCCGATCGATATCCAGCTGCAGGACACCTACTATGTGGTGGCGCACTTCCACTATGTGCTGGTGGCGGGCTCGCTGTTCTCGATGTTTGCCGGCTACTACTACTGGGCGCCCAAGTGGACGGGCGTGATGTATTCCGAATCGCGCGGCCGCATCCACTTCTGGGGCTCGCTGATCTTCTTCAACATCACCTTCTTCCCGATGCACTTCCTGGGCCTGGCCGGTATGCCGCGCCGCTATGCCGACTACCCGATGCAGTTCGCCGATTTCAACATGATCGCATCGATCGGCGCCTTCGGCTTTGGTCTGATGCAGGTGTACTTCTTCGCCTTCGTCGTCTGGCCTGGCATGCGCCACCGTGGCGAGAAGGCCCCGCAAAAGCCCTGGGAAGGTGCCGAAGGTCTGGAGTGGGAGGTGCCATCGCCCGCGCCTTTCCACACCTTTGAGACCCCGCCCAAGCTTGATGCGACCGCCACCAAGGTGATTGGATGATCACGCCGGCGCAGCGCAAGGCCAACCGGCGACTGGCATGGATTCTGGCGTCGATCGCCGTGGCGTTCTTCATCGGATTTCTCGTAAAAATGACGGTGCTCTAGCAGCACGGGGAGCAGCAGGTGAGCAGACATGCAGACAACGCGAAGATGGTGGGCAAGCTGGCCGTGGTCGCCTTTGGCATGTTTGCCTTCGGCTACGCGCTGATCCCGCTGTACAAGCGCATCTGTGAGGTCACCGGCATCAACATCCTGGCGCTGACCGAGCGTGACGTGCCGGGCAACGGCACCGCGGGCAAGAACGTCAAGCTCAACAGCCAGGTCGACGAGAGCCGCACCATCACTGTGGAGTTCGATGCGAATGCGCGCGGCCCCTGGAGCTTCAAGCCGGCGGTGCGCTCGATGCAGGTCCACCCCGGCGCGCTGAGCACGGTGATGTACGAGTTCCGCAACGAGCAGGACCACCGCATGTCGGCCCAGGCGATTCCCAGCTATGCGCCCAAGCAGGCCGCGCCGTATTTCAACAAGCTCGAATGCTTCTGCTTCAACCAGTACACGCTGGAGCCCGGTGAGCGCAAGGAATGGCCAGTGGCCTTTGTGATCGACCCCAAGCTGTCCAAGGACGTGACGACGATCACGCTGTCCTATACCTTCTTTGAGGTCGGTGGCCGTATCCCGGCAGCGCCTGCGTCAACGGCGGTGCTGGTGCCTGCGGTGCAGGGCGCCGGGGCGCAGGCAGGGGCCTCCTGATGGCGAGCGTGCCCGGCCCGCAACCGCCGCGCAAAGGCAATCTCTGGCGCACGGTCAAGGCCGTGGCCTGGTCCTTTTTGGGGGTGCGCAAGGGCGCGGAATGGCAAGAGGATGGCGTGCAGATCACGCCATTGCAGGTGATTGCCGTGGGTTTGGTGGCGATCTTCCTGTTTGTGCTGGGGTTGATGGCCCTGGTGCAGTGGCTGGTTTGATGCCAGGATTGGCATAGCGCAAGAATGAATCAATAAACGATATTTCAGGAGCAGCGATGAGTGCGACTTCCCATGGCACCACACCGTACTACTATGTCCCGGCCGAGTCCCGCCACCCGGTGATGGCGGCCATTGGCCTGGGCTTTGTGATTGCCGGCGCCGGCAACTGGGTCAACGGCCATACCTGGGGCATGTACCTGCTCTTTGCCGGCATTGCCTGGTGGCTGTTTGTGCTGTACCAGTGGTTTGGTGATGCGATCCGCGAAAGCGAGCAGGGCCTCTACAGCCACCGCATCGACCTGTCCTACCGCTGGAGCATGAGCTGGTTCATCTTCTCGGAGGTGATGTTCTTCGGCGCCTTCTTCACGGCGCTGTGGTGGGCACGCTCCCACTCGCTGCCAGCGCTGGGCAGCCTGGACAATGCCCTGCTCTGGCCCGATTTCAAGGCCGTGTGGCCCAGCGTGGAAATGGGCGCGACTGCCTCGCCTGCGGGCATCGTCGAGCCGTTCCAGACCGTGGGCCCCTTCTGGCTGCCCACCATCAATACCGCGCTGCTGCTGACCTCGGGCGTCACCCTGACTATTGCCCACCATGCATTGCAGGCCGACCAGCGCAGCAAGTGCATCCGCTTCATGTGGATGACGGTGGTGCTGGGCATCATCTTCCTCTGCGTGCAGGGCTATGAGTATTTCCACCTCTACACCGAGCTGAACCTCAAGCTCAATTCGGGCACCTACGGCTCCACCTTCTACATGCTGACGGGCTTCCACGGCCTGCATGTGTTCATCGGCATGCTGATGCTGCTGGTCATCACGCTGCGGCTGCAGAAGGGCCATTTCACCGCCAAAAAGCATTTTGGCTTTGAGGGCGCGGCCTGGTACTGGCACTTTGTCGATGTGGTCTGGCTGGGCCTCTACATCCTCGTGTACTGGATGTAGCGGAAGGTTGACCGCTGCCGGGGCCTCAAGCCCCCAGCGGTATGCCATGGGGCTGCAGGTAGCCCAGCTTCCATGCCAGCAGGATACCGGCAAACACCAGTACCGACAGCGCAATGCGCAAGGTCAGCGCCCAGGCCATGCGCTTGCTGCCTGCGTCGGACTGGTTGCCGCGCAGCATGAACAGACCGGCCGCAGCCAGGCAGGCCAGGATCACCACAAGGGCGAGTGCGATGAGCAGGTGCATAGGGCTGTCCTCAGGGTTGTCTCGGTGTTCTTGGAATGCGCCGCGTAGCGCCCGGATGGCCTCTCTGGCAGCTGGCGCAGCCCACCCATTGTGCGGCAGTGCCAGACAGCGCGCCATCCGCCCGCACCCCAATAAGGTCACCCTGCGGCATCACGTCCAACGCGGTGCTGGCTGCGACGCCCTGCAGCGGGTATAACCAGCGTATGCCCGCGCCTTCTGCTTCCTCCTCCATCCCCACGACCAGCACGGAGCGCCGGGCGAAGCTGCGTTGGGTGCTGATCACCGCCGCCGCTGCGGCCTCGATGCTGCTGACCGCCTCGCTCGGCTTCTGGCAGCTGCGCCGCGCCGACCAGAAGCTGGCCTACCAGGCCCAGTTGGATGCGCGTGCGGCCCTTCCGGCGCTGGCCGGGGCCAGCCTGCTGCAGCCCATGGGCGAGGCCGAGCGCGCCAGCCTGCTGCACCGCCAGGTGGTGCTGCAGGGTGAGTGGCTGCCGCAGTTCACGGTCTTCCTGGACAACCGCCAGATGCAGGCGCGCCCCGGCTTTTATGTGCTGACACCGCTGCGCCTGGCAGGCCCGGTAGCGCCAGGCCAGCCGCAGACGGTGCTGGTGCAGCGCGGCTGGGTACCGCGCAACTTTGAAGACCGGCTGGCGCTGCCCGAGGTGCAAACGCCTGCCGGCACGGTGCAGTTGGAGGGGCGGGTGGCGGGCCAGCCGGCGCGGCTTTTCGAGCTGCAGACGTCCGCCGGGAACCCAGGGGTTTCCCGAATCCGGCAGAATCTCGACACCGATGGTTACGCGCAGGAAACCGGCCAGCCCTTGGCAGCACTCACCGTGGTGCAGACCGGGCAGTCCAGTGAAGGCCTGCTGCGCGACTGGCCCGTAGTAGGCAGCGGCGTGGAAAAGCATTATGGTTATGCATTTCAATGGTTTGGTCTGTGTAGCCTGATTGCGATCCTCTATGTCTGGTTCCAAATTGTCCGACGTGTCCTTCGACGCCGCAGCCACCCAGGCCCCGCCGCCCGCTGATGAAGCGCTGCTGGGCCTGACCGTGCATGGCCTGCCGCCTGCCGGGCAGGCGGAAGCCGCCCTGGAGCAGGCCGAGCGCTCGCGCAGCGGCCGCCTCAAGATGTTGCTGGTGCTGCTGGTCTGTGCGGCGCCGGTGATCGCCTCCTACTTCACCTACTACGTGATCCGACCCGAAGGGCGGCGCAATTTTGGCGAGCTGGTCAGCCAGCAGCCGGCGATTCCGGCCGCGCAGGTGAAGACCTTGGACGGCCGGCCGTTTGACCTGCAAAGCCTTAAAGGCCAGTGGCTGCTGCTGAGCGCTTCGGCTGCGGCCTGCGACGAGGTTTGCCAGAACAACCTCTACCTGCAGCGCCAGCTGCGCGAGAGTCTGGGCCGCGAGAAGGACCGGCTGGACTGGGTCTGGCTGGTGACCGATGACGGCGAGCCGCCGCAGGCCCTGCGTGCCGCGCTGGACCAGGCTACGGTGCTGCGCGTCCCCCAGGCCTTGGTGGCCCAGTGGCTGCAGCCGGCGGCCGGCCAGCAGCTGGGCGAACATTTGTATGTGGTGGACCCGCTGGGCCACTGGATGATGCGTTTCCCCGCCCAGCTCAGCCGCTCCGATGCGGCCAAGGCGCGCAAGGATCTGGAGCGTTTGTTGCGCGCGTCGTCGAGTTGGGACCAGGAAGGGCGGTAGTGGATAGCTAGCATGACTTCGCAGGATTTGTATGATTTCGCGCCGCTGGCGCGTGTGTTGCTGACCGGGGCCATCATTGCGCTGGGCCCCATCGTCTGGATCTGGTGGCGCCACCGGGGTGCCACGCCGCTCAAGCGCCTGCAGGTGCTCGCCGTTCTGACCCTGTTTCTGTCCTTCGACCTGGTGATGTTTGGCGCCTTTACGCGGCTGACCGATTCCGGCCTGGGCTGCCCGGACTGGCCGGGCTGCTACGGCAATGCCAGCCCGATTGGCGCGCATGCCGAGATATCGGCCGCGCAAGCGGCCATGCCGACCGGCCCGGTCACCCATGGCAAGGCCTGGGTGGAGATGATCCACCGCTACCTGGCCACCGCCGTGGGCGGCCTGATCATTGTGCTGACCGCCAGTGCCTGGCTGCAGCGCAAACGCGGTGGATCCCAGCCGATCAGCCCCTGGTGGCCGACCGCCACGCTGGTCTGGGTGCTGATCCAGGGGGCCTTTGGCGCGCTCACCGTGACGATGAAGCTGTTCCCCGCCATCGTCACCCTGCACCTGCTGGGTGGCACCGTGCTCTTGATGCTATTAACCGTGCAGGCAACGCGCCACACGCAATTTGCCGATAATCTAGGGTTAGTCCCAGTGCCGCGCCTGTTGCGGGGCCTGGTGGCGGTCACGGCGCTGCTGGTGTTTGCGCAGGTGACCCTGGGTGGCTGGGTCAGTACCAACTATGCGGTGCTGGCCTGCACCAGCTTTCCCATGTGCAATGGCGCCTGGTGGCCGGCGATGAACTTCGACGGGTTCCAGATCTGGCGCCCGCTCGGCTTTCTGGCCGACGGGTCGCACATCAGCTACGAAGCGCTGGTGGCCATCCACTACATGCACCGGCTGTTTGCCTACCTGGTGATTGCCGCCTTGTTGTGGCTGGGCTGGATGCTGCGCACGGTGCCGCTGCTGCGGCAGCAGCGCCGCTGGCTGATCGGCCTGACGCTGCTGCAATTTGCCACGGGACTGTCGAATGTGGTGCTGGACTGGCCGATGCTGGCGGCCGTTCTGCACACCGGGGGCGCTGCTGCCATCATGGTGGTGCTGACCTGGATCTGGTGTACTGCGGGCCCTGAACCTGCCCGCAGTGCTGCGAGCTGATGACGCTGTATGGAACAAAGACTGAGTGCCCCGATGACCGAACTTGCCGCAACGCCAATGCCGAACCGCTTTGCGCAGTTCTATGCCTTGACCAAACCCAAGGTGGTGCAGCTGATTGTGTTTTGCGCACTGATCGGCATGGTGCTGGCCGTGCCCGGTGTGCCGAGCGGCGCCGAGCTGCTGCGCATGGCCGTTGCTTGCGCGGGCATCTGGCTGGTGGCGGGGGCCGCCGCCGCCTTCAACTGCCTGGTGGAGCAGAGCATCGATGCGCGCATGAAGCGCACGGCCTGGCGCCCGACGGCGCGCGGTGAGCTGTCCAACCTGCAGACCCTGATGTTTTCTGCAGCGCTGTGCATTGCCGGCTCGGCCATCCTGATCGTCTGGATCAATGCCATCACGATGTGGCTGACCTTTGCCACCTTCGTCGGTTACGCCATCATCTACACCGTGATCCTCAAGCCGCTGACGCCGCAGAACATCGTGATCGGCGGCGCATCGGGCGCCATGCCGCCGGTGCTGGGCTGGGCTGCGATGACCGGCGATGTCTCGCCCCAGGCGTTGCTGCTGTTCCTGATCATCTTCCTGTGGACGCCTCCGCACTTCTGGGCGCTGGCGCTGTACCGGGTCGAGGACTACCGCAAGTCCGGCCTGCCGATGCTGCCGGTCACCCATGGGAACTATTACACCCGCGTGCAGGTCTTGCTCTACACCGTGGTCTTGTTCGCCGCTGGTCTGCTGCCCTTCATCATCCAGATGAGCTCCTGGATCTACCTGGTGGCGGCCGTCGTGCTGGGTGCCGGGTTCTTTGGCTATGCCTTTGCACTGTGGCGCAATTACTCCGATGCGCTGGCACGCAAGACTTTCCGTTTTTCACTGGTCTACCTCAGCCTGCTGTTCGTGGCGCTGCTGGTGGACCACTATGTGAGCTGGTAAATCTGCAATGAACAAGCGCAATGCCCTTCGCTGGCTGGCGGGCTCGGCCATGCTGGCCTCGACCGCCGGTTTTCTGACCGCCTGCAAATCCAAGGCCGATTTCAACGCCATCGACCTGACGGGCAGCAAAGAGTACGGCCAGGATTTTTCGATGCCCGACCAGCATGGCCAGCGCCGCAGCATGGCGGACTTCAAGGGCAAGGTCGTGCTGGTGTTCTTTGGCTTTACCCAGTGCCCCGATGTCTGCCCGACCACCTTGGGTGACCTGGCAGCGGTCAAGCAAAAGCTCGGCGCCAAGGGCGAGAAGCTGCAGGTGATCTTTGCCTCGGTCGATCCTGCCCGCGATACGCCCGAGATCCTGCAGGCCTACCTGGCCAACTTCGATCCCAGCTTTCTGGCGCTGCGCGGCAGCGACGAGGAAACGGCCAAGATGGCCAAGGACTTCAAGGTCTACTACAAGCGGGTCGAGGGCCAGACCCCGGGCAGCTACACAATGGACCACACCGCGGGCGACTACATCTTCGACCCGGAAGGCCGCCTGCGCCTGTACAGCCGCTACGGCACGCCGGTCGACACCCTGGCCAAAGACATCGAGCAGCTGATCGACGGCGCCTGAGCGCGCAATCGCGCAAGCGAGTGGGGCAGGCAGCCCCTTAGAACAGCTTCTTACATCGACCATATGCGCGGCCGCTGCGCCGGCAGGCCCCAGAGGCTGCTGCGCCAGTGGCCCCAGACTGTCTTCCACAGCTGCATCGCAGGCTCCACCACCGGCGCCAGGCCGCGCAGCACCAGCATGTGCTCGTTCGGCGCGGTCACGCCTGCCATCACCTCTGCAGGCGCGGCCTCCAGCAGCAGCTGGGTGCTCTCCAGCAGCGCTTCGCGCTGGGCGCGGGCGATCGGCGAGCCGCTGGCGTAGACCAGGCTGCCCATGCAGCGCTGGCCGGCCAGACCGAGCTGGCCGTTGAGCAGCAGCCCATCATCGGCCCGGATGCGGCCACGCTCCAGAAAATGCCCCGGCCAGGCGATGTGCTGGGAGAACACCCCCTGCACAAAGGGCTGGCCCGCCAGCGGCAGGCCCAGCGCGGTGATGTCCCAGCTCAGCAGCTCGGCGCCGGGTGCCAGCTCCATCTGCAGCTCATTGGCTGCATCGCAGGCGTTGTAGGCAATGGCCTCCAGCGGCAGCCATTCCAGCCGGGCGCCGGCCTGCAGCCGCAGGCGGGTGCGCTGCAAGGCTGGCTGGCCATTGCTCTTGTAAAAGCGCGTCGCCCCCGGTGTGGTCACCAGCGCATGCGCGCCTGCCGCTACCTCCACCGAGATATCCAGCACATCACCGCCCACCAGACCACCGGGCGGGTGCACCAGCACGTTGTGGCAAATGCCCGGGCCTTCGGGGTAGAGGCTTTTGAGGATGCGCAGCGGGCCATCGTGGCTGAAATGCACCGAGGTCTTGCCGGCGTGCTGGTGGTACTGCAGCGCCAATTGGGCATGCCAGCTCATGGCTGGCGCTGGTGCGCAGTCGCCGCTGGGCAGCATAGCCCAGGGGCAGGGATCGGAGGCGAGAAGGGTGCGCAGGACATGCCTGGGCTTTTGCAAGCCACGTGCCAGGAACTGCACTGCGCTGGGGGGCGGGCTGCGCTGAATTGGTGCATCTGCGCCAGGCTTGCATGCTTGTGGTGCAAAGGGCTGGCGATGCAGCACGCAAAGCGTGCATGCGCTGCCGCTGCGGCCCTTGGCATGTGCCTTGCTTTGCAGTCTGTATGGAACTGACACCTCGCGAAAAAGACAAGCTGCTGATCTTTACCGCCGCCTTGCTGGCCGAGCGGCGCCTGGCCCGGGGGCTCAAACTGAACTACCCCGAGGCGGTGGCCCTGATCAGCGCCTTCGTAATGGAAGGTGCGCGCGATGGCCAAACCGTTGCCCAGCTGATGAGCGCCGGCCGCACAGTGTTGACCCGCGCCGATGTGATGGAGGGCATCCCCGAGATGATTGCCGATATCCAGATCGAGGCCACCTTCCCCGATGGCACCAAGCTCGTCACCGTGCACGAGCCCATTGTCTGAACTCCTTCTTTCCCCTGCGCAAGATAGCACCATGAACTTCAAGAAACTCTCTGCCAGTGTGGCGCTTGCCGCTGCCGCCTTGCCCCTGTCTGCACTCGCCCATGTGGGCAGCGATGGCGGCGGCCACCATGGCTTTTTGAGCAGCTTTGGCCATGCCTTTGCCCACCCCTTTACCGGTGCCGACCACATGGCGGCCATGCTGGCCGTGGGTGCCTGGAGTGCGCTGACCGTAACGCCCGCCTGGCGCGCACCGGCTGCCTTTGTGGCCCTGCTGGTGGCCGGCGCACTGGCAGGTTTTGCGGGCCTGTGGGTGCCCGGCGTGGAGCCGATGATTGCCGCATCGGTGCTGGTGCTGGGCCTGCTGGTGGCCGTGCAAAAGCAGATGCCCTGGGTGCTGGCCGCTGCGCTGGCCGGGGTGTTTGCGTTTTTCCATGGTGCGGCCCACGGCTTTGAGCTGGCGGCCGATTCTGCACTGGCATCTGCCGGCGCGCTGGCGGGCATGGCGCTGGGCTCGGCCCTGCTGCATGTTGCCGGCATGGTGCTGGGCAAGGTGTTCATGCAGCGCCACCGCTGGCTGGCCAGGCTGGCGGGCGGCGCCACCGCCGTCCTGGGCGCAGCCATGCTGACCCGCCTGGCCTGACGAGGAGCCGCACGATGATCCCAGGTGAACTGCTGCTGGACGCCGGCGAACATACGCTGAACCCGGGGCGCCGCACCACCAGCCTGGTGGTGCACAACGCCAGCGACCGGCCCATCCAGGTCGGCTCGCACTACCACTTTGCCGAGACCAATGCCGGCCTGGTGTTTGACCGCCAGGCGGCCCACGGCATGCGCCTGCATATTGCCAGCGGCATGGCCGTGCGCTTTGAGCCCGGCCAGCAGCGCACGGTGGAGCTGGTGGACATCGGTGGTGACCGGCAGATCTACGGCTTTCGCGGCCTGGTGCAAGGGGCGCTGGAATGATGCGCAGCACGCAGCCTGCGAGCCTGCGCTCTAAGACAGGATGGTTCTGATGGCAACGATGGACAGACGTGCATACGCAGAAACCTATGGGCCTACGGTGGGTGACCGCCTGCGCCTGGCCGATACCGCGCTGGTCGTGCAGGTGGAGCAGGACTTCACCCTGCGCGCAGGCGGCTACGGTGAAGAGGTGAAGTTTGGCGGCGGCAAGACCATCCGGGACGGCATGGCGCAAAGCCAGCGCAGCAGTGCGCAGGGCGCGATGGACACGGTGCTGACCAATGCGCTGATCATCGACCACTGGGGCATCGTCAAGGCGGACATTGGACTCAAGGGCGGCCGCATTGCCGCGATCGGCAAGGCAGGCAACCCGGACACGCAGCCAGGGGTGGACATCATCATCGGCCCGGGCACCGAGATCATCAGCTGCGAAGGCATGGTTGTCACCGCTGGCGGCATCGACACGCACATCCACTTTATCGCACCCCAGCAGATCGAGGAGGCGCTGACCAGCGGGGTGACCACGATGATTGGCGGTGGCACCGGCCCGGCCACCGGCACCTTTGCGACGACCTGCACGCCCGGCGCCTGGAACATGGAGCGCATGCTGCAGGCGGCCGATGCCTTTCCGATGAACCTGGGTTTTCTGGGCAAGGGCAATGCCAGCCTGCCGCTGGCACTGCATGATCAGATCAGCGCCGGCGCGATTGGCCTCAAACTGCACGAGGACTGGGGCAGCACGCCCGCCGCGATCGACAACTGCCTGGATGTGGCCGAGCTGACCGACACCCAGGTGGCGATCCATACCGACACGCTCAACGAGAGCGGCTTTGTCGAAGACACGGTGGCCGCGTTCAAGGGCCGCACCATCCACACCTTCCACACCGAAGGCGCAGGCGGCGGCCATGCGCCCGATATCCTGAAAGTGGTGGGCGAGAGCAATGTGCTGCCCAGCTCCACCAACCCGACGCGGCCCTACACGATCAACACGTTGGACGAGCATGTGGACATGCTGATGGTCTGCCACCATCTGGATGCCGGCATTGCCGAGGACCTGGCCTTTGCCGAGAGCCGCATCCGCAAGGAAACCATTGCGGCCGAGGATATCCTGCACGACATCGGCGCGATCAGCATGTTCAGCTCCGACAGCCAGGCCATGGGCCGGGTGGGCGAGGTCATTTTGCGCACCTGGCAGACGGCGCACAAGATGAAGCTGCAGCGCGGCGCGCTGCCGGGCGACAGCGACCGGCATGACAACTTTCGCATCAAGCGCTACATCGCCAAGTACACGATCAACCCGGCCATTGCCCATGGCATCAGCCATGAGGTGGGCAGCCTGGAAGTAGGCAAGTGGGCCGATATCGTGATCTGGAGGCCGGCCTTCTTTGGCGTCAAGCCCAGTTGCATTCTCAAGGGCGGCTTTATTGCCATGGCGGCCATGGGTGACCCCAATGCCTCGATCCCGACGCCGCAGCCGGTGCACTACCGCCCGATGTTTGGCGCCTTTGGCGGGGCGATGGCCAGGACCTCGCTGACCTTCGTCTCGCAAGCCGGCCTGGCCGCCGGCATTGGCCAGCGCTTTGGGCTGGCCAAGACCTTGTCGGCCGTCAAGGGCATACGCGGCCTGCAAAAGCAGCACATGGTGCACAACGACCTGGCGCCGCACATGGAGGTGGATGCCCAGACCTATGCGGTGCGTGCCGATGGCCAGCTGCTGACCTGCGAGCCGGCCAGCAGCCTGCCGATGGCCCAGCGTTATTTTTTGTTTTGAAGCGGTAGAGACCCATGGCAAGCCCATTGATTTTCAAGCGCGACCCGGTGACCGACCCGCGCGTGCTGGCGTTTTTGGAAGAGCACCTGAGCGATATGCGCCGTATCTCGCCGCCCGAGAGCGTGCATGCGCTGGACTCGGAGCAGCTGCGTGCGCCCGGAATGTACCTCTGGACCGCCTGGACGGCCGGGCAAGAGCCCCAGGCGCTGGTCGCCACCTGCGCGCTCAAGACCCTGGATGCCGGCCATCTGGAGCTCAAATCGATGCGGGTGGGCGCCGAGCAGCGCGGCTCGGGCGCAGCCCAGCAGGTGCTGGACCATGTACTGGCCCAAGCCCGGGTGATGGGGGCTGCACGCATCAGCCTGGAGACGGGTACCGAGACCTTCTTTGCGCCGGCGCGCCGCTTCTACGCGCGCAATGGCTTTGCCCACTGCGCGCCGTTTGGCAGCTACCAGCCCGATCCCAACAGCTGCTTCATGCGCCTGGAGCTGTCATGACGGCGCAAGCGATGCTGCAGGTCTCCAAATGTCTGCCCGGTGGCCAAGGCCTGGCGCCGGCCCTGCGCAAGCGCGCAAGCTTTGTCGAACTGGACTGGGATGTGCGCCAGAAGTCGCGCTTCTCGGCCACCGACAGCAGCGGCCGCGCGCTGGCGATTTTTCTGCCACGCGGCCAGGCCGTGCGCGGTGGTGATGTGCTGGTCGCCGAAGACGGCTCGGTGGTCGTCGTGCAGGCCGCGCCGCAGAAAGTGCTGCACATCAGCGCCTGCGCGCAGCATGGCTCGGCCTTTGACCTGATGCGTGCCGCCTACCACCTGGGCAACCGCCATGTGCCGATCGAGCTGCAGCCCGACCACCTCAAGATCGAGCCCGACCATGTGCTGGCCGACATGCTGCGCAGCATGCACATGACCGTCGTAGAGGCGGAGCTGCCCTTTGAGCCGGAAGGCGGCGCCTATGGCGGGCATGTCACCAACGATGGCCACAGCCACCATGGACATGGTCATGTGCACAGCCATGACCACCCCCATGACCACGGGCATGGCCATGCCCATCCGCACCACCACGGATGAGCATGCAGCCCCTCAGCCTCTCGCCCGCCAGTTTTTTGCAGCTGATATGGCTGGCCTCGCCAGCTTTGCCCATTGGTGGCTTCTCCTATTCGGAAGGCTTGGAGGCGGGCGTGAATGCCGCGCTGGTAGGCAACGAGGAGCAGGCCGCAGACTGGATTGACCAGCAGCTGCAGCTGAGCCAGGCACGGGGCGATATGGCGGTGCTGGCCCAGGCGATGCAGGCTTGGCAGCGCGATGAGCGCGCGCGCATTGTTGCCCTCAATGCCTGGGTGCTGCAGACGCGCGAAAGCAGTGAGCTGCGCCTGCAGACCGAGCAGATGGGCCGCTCGCTGGTGGCCTGGCTGCAGAACCGCTATGCCGATGATGCCCAGGCCTTGGCGCTGGTGCACTGGCTGGCGGCCGAGGATGCGAGCTACCCGCTGGCCTTTGCGCTGGCCGCGCACCTGGCAGGGGCGGGCGCGCGCGATGCGCTGCTGGCCTATGCCTTTGGCTGGGCCGAGAACATGGTGCAGGCGGCCATCAAATCGGTACCGCTGGGGCAGAGCGCCGGCCAGCGCATTCTGGCGCGGCTGGCGCAGGCGATACCGGGCGCGGCCGACCATGCGCTGGCGCTGGGCGATGACCAGCGCCAGGCTTTTTCTCCGATGCTGGCCATTCTCTCGGCCCGGCATGAACACCAATACTCACGGCTTTTTCGATCATGAGCACTGCACTGCACCACATTCCCCACCGCAGCAAAAAGCTGCCTCCGCTGCGCGTCGGCATCGGCGGGCCCGTGGGCTCGGGCAAAACCACCATCCTCGAGATGCTGTGCAAGGCCATGCGCGACAAATGGGACCTGATCGCCATCACCAACGACATCTACACCAAGGAGGACCAGCGCCTGCTGACCGTCAGCGGCGCGCTGCCGGCCGAGCGCATCATGGGGGTGGAGACGGGCGGCTGCCCGCACACGGCGATCCGCGAGGATGCGTCGATCAACCTCGAAGCGATTGACCGCATGCTGGGCCAGTTTCCCGATGCCGACATCGTCTTTATCGAATCGGGCGGGGACAACCTGGCTGCGACCTTCAGCCCCGAGCTGTCGGACCTGACGATCTATGTGATCGATGTGGCGGCCGGCGAGAAGATCCCGCGCAAGGGCGGTCCCGGCATCACCAAGAGCGATCTGTTTGTGATCAACAAGACCGATCTGGCGCCCTATGTCGGTGCCAATCTGGATGTCATGCGCAGCGACACCGAGCGCATGCGCAGCGGCCCCAAGGGCACCAAGCCCTTTGTGATGACCAACCTGAAGACGCTGGATGGTCTGGACGAGGTGGTCGCTTTTATCGAAAAGCAGGGTCTGCTGCTGGGCTGAGCCCCTGGCTTGGGCGCTTGCAGCTTAGCCCGGGGGCGTGTTCAAGCTGAATGCCGTATCGGGGTGCTCGCGACCCTGCTGCGCAATCCATTCCAGCCAGTCCTGCGCGGTGATCTGCGTGCGTCCGTGCAGGGCGGGGGGCAGGGCCTCGTAGACCAGCACCTCCAGCGGCTGCTGGCCGCCGCTGACCAGCTCCACATCCAGGGTCAGCACGCGCTTGGTGTATTCGCCAATATCGACAGGCCAGATGCCTTCTATGCGGTCCATCGCCTGCTCCAGCGCATCGCTCAACGGGTAGACCTCGGCCAGCACCAGGCCGCTGCCCTGCAGTTGCAAACCGGGGTACCAGCCCAGGTCATACAAGGTGCCGGTCAGCAGGGTGCGGCCCACGCAGGCGAGCTGGTCGGCCAGGCGGGTGATGTCGTTGACGCCGCCGGCGCGCAAGGTGCCATAGACGGCGACATGGCCGGCGCCGCAAGGGATCCAGCGTGCGGGGATGGGGTGTTCGGGGGGCGGCGTCTGCATCGGAAGGTGGTGGAGGGCGGTGGCTCAGCTGGGTTGGGGGGAACGGCCGGCGGCCTGCCGGGTCTTGGCGATTTCGCGGCTGGGCAGCGGGGTCTCACCGGTGGCCATGCGCATCAGCAGGCAGTGCAGCATCTCGGTGGACAGGCCATGGAGCACCAGGCGGTGGCCGGCGCGCAGGGTGGACAGCGGCACCAGCGGGTGCTTGTTGTTGAGCATCACCAAATGCTCGGGCGAGGACAGGATCTTGGCCGCATAGATGGCGACGGTCTCATCGAGCTGCAGCGAATTGCTGGCGCGCCAGAAATCGTTGTCGGTCAGCAGCAGCTGGTAGACCGGCGTGTAGATTTCGATGGCGCTTTGCAGATCGAGAATGTTCAACCGCCCCTGCGGCATCGCCGCCAGCTCCAGCGGCGGATCGCAGAGCATGCCAAAGTTGGGCTCGGCCACCGGGCCCATGTGCTGGCCGTGGGTGCGCAAGCTGGTGTTGAGCCGGATGACAAAGTTGAACAGGTTCAGGTCGTGCTTGAGGAACAGCTCGTCCTTGATGTCGTCGATCTCCATCGGTGCCAGTGGCTGTGTGGGCACGGGCGTGGGGGCATTGGCGCCGATAAAGCTCAGGATCTGCGAGCCCAGGTGGAAGTGGCGCATGATGAGCCAGTTCGCCTCGGGCGAGACAAAGCGGTTCATGCTGAAGGCCAGGGTGCGATGCAGCAGCCTGGAATGCGCCCAGCGCTTGGGCAGCAGCACCTTCAGGATCTGGATCAGGATGATGCTCAGCCGTGCAATCGGCCGGATGAAGGGCAGCAGAAACTGGCGCGAGCGGCTGCTCGAATCCTTGAGCCAGGCTGCCTTGACATGGTCGGGCAGCGGCGTGCTGTCGTCCAGGTAGAGCGCCAGCCAGGGGTTGGGATCGCGCTCGTCGTGGGGAATGTCGCGGAAGTCGGTCATCGTGCGGGCTCCGTGGCCGTGGCATCCAGAATGTGCTGGAACTGCATCAGGTAGAGCGCCGCGGTATGGCGTGCGGTGGCGGCAATCGCCGCAGCGGCAGTGCCAGTCTCGTCCAGCGCCATGGCCATCTGCACGGCCATCAGCCAGCGCTCCAGGTGGTCTTCGTCATTGGCGCCGTGGTATTCCAGAAAACGGAAGCAGTCCGGTCCCAGTGCCAGGTGCTGGCGCAGCAGCGGCAGCAGGCTGGGAACGATGCGCTGGCCCGTGCCTTCAATGATGTAGATGGCACCCAGGAGCCCAATCGGGTTGGGGGTGGCCGCCAGGCTGTGCAGGTAGCTGTTGAGCGCCTCGCCGCCGGGGTTGCGGCGCAGCTGCTGGATGTCGGTTTGCGTGCCGCCGGCGTTGAGATAGTCCTGGTGCAGGATCTTGAAGTCGTTCTGCTCCTCGCTGGCATGCACGCCCATCAGCGCGGCCAGCTCGGCATAGGCGCCTGTGAGCGAGGACGCGCCTTCGCGCATCCACAGGCTGCCTTCGCGCACCTGGGGCACCCACTGGCTCATCCAGCGCACATAGTCGGCCTGCCGGATCTGGCCGCTGTGGATGCGGTGCACCAGCGGCGTGCGCCAGACCTGGGAGCGGTAGTCATGCCAGATGCTGGCCAGCTCGGTCAGCAAGGGGGCCAGGCCGGCCGGGGCGGCGGCAGGGTCATGGGGTGGGGCGATCAGCGCGCTTTGTGCAGCGGCGGCGGCGGGGGTGGCCCGCTGGGCAGGCGTGCTGGTACGGGCTGCTGCCGGGCTGGCGGGCGTGTGGTTCTCCACCTCCAGCAGCATATAGCCAGCGGTAAAGCGGCCGGACTCTGGCACAAAGCAGAGTATCGTGTCGCCGGGTTTCAGGCGCGCATGCTGGGTCTGCAGGTACTCGGCGATCATCACAAAAATGGAGGCCGCACCGGTGTTGCCGCGCCAGGCCAGGTTGCTCCACCAGCGCTCGCGCGGGATGGACAGCTGGGCCTTGTTCAGCAGCTCATCGACGACGGGGATGAATTTCTCCGACGAGTAATGGCACAGAAAGTGGTCGATGCCGCGCTCGGGCAGCCAGCCCTGGTGGGCGATGCGGGCGTACTCGTGGATGCAGACATCAAAGAGGTGGGGCAGCAGGCGGATGTCCTGGCGCAGCGACAGCGCGCCCGCGGCCTCGGCGTCGGCCCAGGAGGGGAAATCCAGGTGGCTGCGCTGGCGGTCATGCGTCAGGCCCAGCTGCATGCACACGGGGTAGTCGCCGGCAAAGCTGCGCTGGTGTGTCCAGCGCAGCTTCAGGCGCAGGTCGG
This sequence comes from Comamonas sp. B21-038, assembly GCF_022387135.1. Classification (GTDB taxonomy): domain Bacteria; phylum Pseudomonadota; class Gammaproteobacteria; order Burkholderiales; family Burkholderiaceae_C; genus Comamonas; species Comamonas sediminis. The sequence goes on along the minus strand of NZ_CP092462.1, from coordinate 3,331,846 downwards.
GGCGCTGGGGCAGCGCGGCGCCCTGGCCCAACAGCACGGCGCCGGCGCCATCGCTCAGCATCCAGCGCAAAAAGTGCGCATCAAAATCGGTGTTGTAGTCCTGGCCCGCGTAGCGCGAACGCTTGAAGAGCCGGGACGGCATCTCGCTGGCCACCGCCAGCGCATGGCCATGCGTGCCATGCTCCACCGCCAGCGCCGCGCTTTGCAGCGCGCCGACGCTGGCCGCGCAGACGCCATGCACGCTGAGCAGCTCCATCGGCGGGGCGGCCATCTCGCCCTGGATCATGCTGGCAAAGCCGGGCATCAGCGCATCGCCACCCGATGAACCGCTGGCCAGAAAGCCGATGTCGGCCAGCGGCCTTGCGGCTTGCGCCAATGCTGCTTCAATAGCGCCCTTGGCCATTTGCGCATTGCTGTAGGTGGTGCTGCCATCGGGCGCAATCGCATAGTGGCGCTGCTGGATGCCGTTTTCCGCGAGAATGCGGCGCTTGATGCGTTCGGACAGCCGGTTGAGCGGAGCCACATAGGCATCCATGCCGTCATTGGCGACGGGGGCACCGGGCATGAAGTGACCGGCGGATTCGATATAGACCTGCGAGTATGCGACTGGCATAGATGACTACTTTTTCTCCATAGGCGGCATCAGCGACCGGCTGCGGGCCGATCGGCGCACCAACCCTCCTACAAAGACCCGCGCCATATACGGCAACAGGCCTGCCTCATTGAGCACCGGGTGGACCCGGTGTCGGTATTCATCGGCATGCAGGCGGGTCAACGCCGACCAGTGTGCATGCGGGCATTCATGGTGGGCGGTGTGCAGGCCAATATTAAAGAGCAACGGGTTGACCATGCCCTCAAAATTGCGTGCGTAGTTCAGCATGCCACTGCCGGTATCGTTTTCCGGCTTGGGGGGCTTGCGGCCATCGGCATGGGCATGTTGCAGGTAGTTGGTGGCCAGCAGCCAGTGCAGGCCATGGAGCTGCGGCACGATGACGAAGAGCAGCGCCTTTTTCCAGTCCAGCGCCAGCAGAGCCGCCCAGCTGCCCAGCCACAGCGCGTACTGGCCCATGCAGTAGCGAAACGCGCCCGGATGCCGTTGGCGCAGGCCACGGAGCCAGCGGATGAACAGCGGGTACAGCACCCAGGCAGCCTGCAGCGGATGGACCAGGTAACCCCAGAGGTGGTTGGTGTCGCCCCCAAAGCGGTAGGTGCGGGCGATGTCCTGCTCGCCATGTTTGTAGCGGTGGTGGTTGCCGACATGGGCGGGCCAGAACACAAAGGTGGGGTGGCCCTGCAGCAGGGTCAGCGCATAGTCGGTGGCACGGTTGGGCCAGCGGCTGTGGGGGCCCGTCCACATGCGCAGATGGGTGTGGTTGTGGTGGATGACGCCGATGCCCAGAGTCAGAAACAGCGCGACCAGGTAGAGCCACCAGACGAGACCATGCTGCCACTGCCAGGCGGCGATCAGCGGCAGCGCCAGCATGTAGAGCAGCGATTGCCAGTCACGCCAATGGCGCAGCCGGGGCAGCTTGCGGGGGGCGGTGGCGGGCTGGGGCAGGCTGTCGTCGCGGGTCATGCGGACCGGTTCAAGCAGCGGGACGGCCTGGGGCCGGGCGTGGCGGCAGCGGGTCGGCTTCGCTGCGCATCAGCCGGTCCATGAAGGCCAGCGCAAAGCCATAGTTGCCGGCAGGCCGGGCATGGTGCAGGTGGTGCCGGCGGCTGGCAGCGAGCGGGTGGCGGGGCCCCACATGTGGGAAGAAGTCGTAATTGGCATGGCCCACTGCGTTGAGGAAGATGCTGAACACCGGCACCGAAGCGAGGGACCAGAAGGCAAAGTCATGCAGCACCATCGGCAGCAGGATCACATTGCCCAGCATCATCGCCTCGATCGGGTGGAAGCTGTAGGTCGACCACGGCGTGACCACGACCGAGCGGTGGTGGTCGCCGTGGAAGCGCTTGAACCAGCGCGTGTGCAGCAGGCGGTGGTTGATCCAGAAGTGCACATCGTTCCAGATCAGCAGCACCCAGATCTCGATGGCGATCTGCCAGCCGCTGGGGGCGATGGCGAAATGCGCCCAGCCCAGCTGTACAAAGCCCCAGGGCACGACCATGCCCAGGCCAAACACCAGGATGGAATGAAAGGATTGGCGCCATTCGCGCCGCAGCTGGTCGGGCTTGAGCGGCCGGGTATCGAGCACCCGGCCAATGCCACGCTTTTGCAGAAAGCGGGTGAGCGCCGTCATGCCCAGTCCTCCGATCAGGTACAGCGCGCTGAAGAACACGAGGCCCCAGGCCATCACCTGCCAGGCGCTGAGATCGGAGAAGACTTGGGCGGCCGTCATTGCGCGCGGATGTTCTGCTCTTTGATGATGGCGCCCAGCGCCTTCACATCGGCATCAATGCGGTTCTTCAGGCCTTCGGGGGAGCTGCCGACCGCCTGCCAGCCCTGCAGCGCCAGCTTCTGGCGCATGTCGGGGCTGCGCACGATCTCGCCCACGGCAGCGGCCAACTTGTCGACATGGGCCTTGGGCATGGCCTTGGGCGCTGCCACGGCGTTCCAGATTTCCATGTCGTAGTTGCCAATGCCCAACTCCTTGAGGCTGGGCAGGCCGGGGGCCAGCGGGCTGCGCGCGGCAGAGGTCACGCCAATGCCGCGCAGCTTGCCGGCCTGGATCTGGTTCATCGCCAGCGCCGGGGGCAGCATCGACAGCTGCAGGTCGCCGCCCTGGATGCCATTGAACACCTGGGGGTAGCCAGGGTAGGGGATGTGCTCGGGCTTGATCTTCGCGCGGCTTTTGAGCAGCTCCATGCCCAGGTGGCCAATGGTGCCTACGCCGGGCGAGCCATAGCTCCAGCTGCTGCCCGCCTGGGTGGCGGCGTCGAAGAAGGCCTTGCCCTCGGGCGCCTTGGCCGGCGCCACCAGCACCAGCGGTGCCACGCCAATCAGGCCTACAGGCTGCAGATCGGTCAGCGGGTCATAGCGGATCGACGGATTGAGCAGCTTGGCAATCGTCATATTGCCGTTGATCATCACGCTGAAGGTGTAGCCGTCGGTCGCGCGCGCCACATATTCGGCAGCGATATTGCCACCGGCCCCGACCTTGTTCTCGACGATGATCGGTTGGCCCAGCGCTTTTTCCAGCGGCTCGGCCAGCGCGCGGGCGGTCAGGTCAGGCGACGACCCGGCTGGAAAGCCGACGATCAGATGCAGGGGTTTGCTCGGCCAGTTGTCCGCTGCCAGCGCGCCGGTGCTGGCCCATAGGGCGGCGAGGGTGGCCACCATCAGACGGCGAGGTAATTTAAATGTCATAAGAGTTCCAGTTTCGCATGAACCGTGGCGGCAGGCACTTTATACATTCACCAAGTCGCATGCAAGCATAAAAAAAACGCATAGACCGACAGGTCTGTGCGTTAATTATTGTATTTAATGCCCTCTGGATATCAATATATCCTTGGGGATATTCTTTGCCTATTTAGGCATACTCTGCCAATGCCTTGCGCATTTTCTTCATGGCTGCCGATTCGATCTGGCGAATCCGCTCGGCGCTGACACCATAAACTGCAGCTAGGTCGTGCAGAGTCATGCCGCCCGAGCCATCGTCGTTCACCTTGAGCCAGCGCTCTTCCACAATGTGGCGGCTGCGCTCGTCCAGGGTGGCCAGGGCCTCCTGGATACCATCGGTAGCCAGGTAATCGCGCTGGCGCGATTCGATCATCGCGGTCGGCTCATGCGATGCATCAGCCAGATAGGCAATGGGGCCGTAGGCTTGCTCGCCGTCATCGGAAGGGCTGGGGTCAAGCAGCACATCACCGCCCGACAGGCGGGTTTCCATCTCGATCACATCTTCGCGCTTGACATTCAGATGCGCGGCCATCGCGTCGATTTCGCTCTCGGAGAGCGTCTCGCGCTGCATGGCACCGTCTTCCATGCCAGCTTCCGCCTTGAAGCCCTGCTTCATCGAGCGCAGATTGAAGAACAGCTTGCGCTGGCTCTTGGTGGTTGCCACCTTGACCATGCGCCAGTTCTTCAAGATGTATTCGTGGATCTCGGCCTTGATCCAGTGCATCGCGTAGCTGACCAGGCGCACGCCCTGATCGGGGTCAAAGCGCTTGACGGCCTTCATCAGGCCGACATTGCCTTCCTGGATCAGATCGCCGTGCGGCAAGCCGTAGCCCATGTACTGGCGGGCAATGGATACCACCAGGCGCAGGTGCGAGAGCACCAGGCGGCCTGCGGCCTCGACATCGCCGTTTTCCTTGAGTTTCTTCGCATAGCCCAGCTCTTCCTCGGGGGTCAGCATGGGGATGCGGTTGACCGCAGTGATGTATGCGTCCAGATTGCCCAGGGGTGGTACCAACGACCATGGGTTTGCAGGAGCCAGTGCGGTAGAGGGGATGGCGGCTCCAGAATGAGTTGTCACGCTAGAAGTCCTTTCGTCTATGCGATACATAGTAACACCGGTAGGAGTCCCTAGATGCTGTGGGAGTTCCCATGCTGCGGTGCAGTATGCGGGGGGTTAAGTTTCAGCTAAGCAACGCTGAAAACGGCGCCGGTGAAGGAGGCGTTGCTCCTGTTTTTGAGCATCTTCAAGTTTCTTTACGGCGGCAGCCGCAGTGGGCGGGGTGCTGTCTGACACCCGTATGCGCTTTCAGGACGGTTGGAGTGGCCAGGTTGTGGATAAGTTCCAAGGAATGGCCGAAGAATCGGCGGGCATTGCTGCGCGCCACTACGCTGGATGGCAGCCGTAGAGCGGCTAATATGCGATGAAAGTCATGGAGTTGAAAATGGACAGGTTGGCAATGAACCCCCGCCCCGACGGCAACTACCTGGTGGCCTGGGCCAGTACCACGGTAGACAGCGAAACGGCTGCGCATGCGTTGGCACGCGAAGGGGTCCATGCCAGGCTCGCCGCTTGCGCGCAGGTTGAGAAAATCCATTCGCACTACTGGTGGGACGGTCAGTTGCAGCAGGGCGATGAATGGCGGATCACCTGGAAGACCACGCCCCGCAGCCTGCCGGCGCTGCAACGCTTGCTGGTGCCCTTGCATCCCTATGCACTGCCGCAATGGCTGTGGGGGGATGGCCCTGCCAGTCCCGCCTATGCAGCCTGGGTGGCGGCCGAGGTGGGAACCCCGGTGCAGGCCTGAGGGCCAGAACCGAGGCCTTGCCGTGGCGCCTTAAACGGTGACCACGTCCAACCCCTGCGCGCTCAGCGCTGCCAAGGCCGGCGCATTGGCCGCATGGATATTGGTAACCAGCGTCTGCTGGGCAGGAGGGCGGGTCACAGCGTAGCGGCTGCGCAGCCCTATCTTGCTGTAGTCGGCCAGCACGAGCAGCGAGGAAGACTGCTCGGCCATCGCCGTGGCCAGACTGGCTTCCTGCTCATTGCCGAAGGTCACGCCATCGTGCGCGTTGATGCCCACGGGCGAGATGAGGGTGACATCGGCGCGGTAGCGGCGGATCTCGTTGAGGGTGACCGGTCCATAGGTACAAGGAATTTCCGGGTTGGTATCGCCGCCCAGCAGCACCACGCGCATGCCCTGGGCTGTGTCTGACGGGGCCTGGGTGCCTGCCAGCTTCAGGGCGACGGTGATGGAGTTGGTGACCACGACCAGCCGGCTGATCAGCCGGAGCTCTTCGGCGAGGATGGCGGTGGTGGTGCCCGCATCGATAAACACCATCTGGCCCGGCTGCAGGCGCTTGACCGCCGCCTTCGCAATCGCGCGCTTTTCTGCCACGCGCAACGCCTGGCGCTGCACAAACGGGGGCTCTTCCTGTGTGACGCGGGCAACGCCGCCATGCACGCGCCGCACCAGGCCCATGGATTCGAGCGCCAGCAAGTCCTGGCGCACCGTTTCGCGCGAGACCTGCATGTCCTGAATGAGTCTTTCGGTGCTGAGCCGGTCGATCGAGGCGAGCAGCGATTGGATGCGGACGAAGCGGTCTTCTTGCAGCATGGATGCGTTTCCTTCGGGGGCAGGCTGCTCGGGCAGCCCGCGCTATTGTGCAACACCGGCCCCGGCAGATACTTGCTGGGGCCGGTGGTTCGTTCAGCGGTGGCGCCTTGCGGCCACAGCCATTGCGATCAGCAGCAGTGATGCCAGCAGCAATGCCAGAGGCTGGTTGGCGGGCACCGGCTGGGCGGCCGGCACCGGGGGCACCACGATGTCGGCGGGCACCGCGACCAGCATCGGATCGACGATGGCGCCGTTGACCACCCCGTCTTCGTCCAGCGGGCCACCGTCGGTCACGGTGTAGCGGACGGCGCCCCCTGCAATGCTGGCGCCGGTGATCTCGCTGACCGTCCGCTGGCCGTTGCTCGCGGTATGCACCTTCATGACCCGGCTGTTGGCGGGCAGGCCGGCGGGCAGCTCCAGGCGGACCTGGGCGCTGAAGCCTGCATGGTCGCAGCCCGAGAGCGTGAAGGACAGCAGGCCGGTAGCAGCTTGCAGGCCGGCGGGCAGCAGACCGGCGGGCACGGCGCTGACGCTGGCGTTGGACTGGTCACAGCGGGTGGCGGCCTGGATGTTCAAGTTCATCGCGGGCAGGTTGCCGCCGGGGCTGGGCAAGCCGGTGTCGATCAGGTCCTGCACGGGAGGCTCGGGCTCAGGCGCGGGGTTGCCCAGCTCGAAAGAGCCGGTCGCGCTCCAGCCGGACCAGTTCAGATGGGTATCGCGCACGCGGACCCGCCAGTACCAGCGTTCATCCTGGCCCAGCTGCAGCACCTGCGCTGGCTGGCCCTGGAAGGGGTCCCAGGCCGAGCCCTTGCTGCCACCGGCCTGCAGCAGCTGCGCATAGCACTGGCGGCCGCCCTGGCGCTCGGCACCGCTGTCACCGTCTTCGTCCCACTTGTAGCCGCAGCTCCAGCGGTCACGCAGGCTGTTGCCACCTGCAATGATCGCGCTCGTCAGCTTGCCGCGCGCGGTGTTGGCCGCCACATTCGGGTAGAGGCGCTGGGGGTTGGCCAGCAGCTGGCCCAGCGGCAGGGTGGTGATGTCGGCATCCTTTTGCGTATTGGTGCGCACGCCGTTCAGGTAGGTCCAGTTTTCGCTGCGGGTGTCATTGCCCCAGATATCGTAGACCGGCTGGCCGGCGGCAAATTGCGGGTCCTTGGAGACCTGCCACTGCGCTTCGTAGAGCGCTGGCCCGGCCACTGGCCGGTAGGCCAGCTGCAGACGGGCCGGATCGACCTTGCCCAGCTTGGCCTGGACCAGCTCCGGCTTGAGCGACCAGGCCTGGCTGGTGATGGCGATGCTGTCGTCTGGCGTGCTGCTGGTGGTGGAGGCGCCCAGGTCGTAGCGCTTCCAGGTCAGGGCCGGGGTGGCGCTGCCAAAGCTGGCTTCCAGGGTGCCATAGCCAAAGCTGAGTTTGGTGTTGGCGATGACGTCCAGATCGCTGTCATCGCTTTGCTTGGCGCCTTCGAGCGCGCCACTGCCAGAGGCCACGTTCAGCCAGAGATGGCGGCTGTTCATCGAATTGCCGCGCTCATAGAAGTGCACATGGCCGTTCAGGTTGACCGTGATGGCCCCGGTCGTGCGGCCATAGTCTTCCATCTGCGCAATGAAATCGCAGGTGGCCATTACCTCGCCCTGGCGCCATTTTTCGCTCAGGCAGGGGTGGTGGTTGAGCAGCACCATATAAGGCTTCTTGTCCACACGGGTCTGGGCCATCAGGCCGGTGAACCAGTTCAGGTGCTCCTGCATGTAGTCGGCGCGGAAGAGCCCGCGGCCGTTGTCATAGCTGCTCCATCCCCCGGTGTTGTGCATGGCCGAGGCGGGGTTGAAGTCGCTGCCGACAATGCGCATGCCCAGGTAGTCCAGCTGGTACCAGTGCAGCGGGTACTTCTCCGAGCCATTGGCAGGCATGCGGTTGAAGTACTTGCGGTAGGTCTTGGCCCAGCTTTTTTCAGCGCCGGCGCTGGCTTGTTCTCCACCAAAATATTCGTGGTTGCCTGGCGCGGGAATCAGCGGCACGTAAGCGGTGATGGCGGCCAGCGGTCCGAAGAACTGGTCCTTCCAGTTGCTGCGTGTGCCACCCGATCCGACCAGGTCACCCGGCACCATGAAGCCGGCCAGGTTCTGCGCGCATTGGGCGGCCACGCCTGCGCAGTCGTTGTTGATGATGCCCTGGGTGATGTTCTTGAGGCGGTTGGCCAGGCCATCCTGGGTGTCCGAGACCACGGCGAACTTGGCGCTGGCGACGCCATCGCCTTCGCGTGGCCAGGTCTTGAACTGGAAAGGGCCTGCCAGCTTGGGTGCTGCGCTGGTACCTGTCACCACCGCGTACTCATAGAGTGTGTTGGACTGCAGACCGGTGATGTCGGCAAAGAAGATGCTGCTGTCGGCAAAGTCGCCGACCGGGTTCTTGGCGGGCAGCAAGGTGTAAGGCCCCGTGCTGCCGGCCAGCCGCCACCAGATGGTGGGGGCGGATTCGCTGGTCTCGAGCATCACGGCCATGTGGTCGGGGCCGGGGTTTTGCAACGTGGGGCCGACGGTCAGTGCCGGTGCCGTGGCCGTGCTGGGCAGCTTGGCTGGGTCAAAGGGCTTGGGCGGCTCGCTGCTGGTGCGGGTCAGCACCACATCATCGAGGCCCCAGTACCAATTGTTGTCGGTGTTCAGGTAGCTGAAGCGCAGGCTGACACTCTTGGCACCGGCCGGGACGCTGAAGGCCAGGCTCTCGGCCTGGTTCAGCCGCGAGGCGCTGGTCTCATTCAACAGGGTCTGGACGCTGCTGTCATCAAAGACCGCCTCGACCCTGATGCTCTCCTTCTTCGTCGAGCCCATCTGGAAATGGTTGAGAAAGGCCAGCGTGTAGCTGCCGCCGCCCTGGACCGCAATGCCGGGGCTCTCCATCACGGTGCTGAAGTACTGACCGCTGGTGGGCCGCAGGCCATCCGATTCGGCCACGGCGATCTTGCCGCTGGCCTTGGTCCACTTGGCACGCTCACCGCCCGAGACCTGGGTGGTCCAGTAGCTGGGCGTGACGAACTTCCAGCCCAGCCAGGGCAGTTTGGCCGCGGTCGAGCGGCCGCTGGTGGCCACTGTCTCGGCATTCTCCAGCCGCAGCGTCCAGCCGGCGGGCGCTGCTGTGCCCAGGCCGGCAGGCGCATCGGCGCCCGCTGCATCAAAGTTCTCGCTGAACACCACCGTCTGGGCCAGCGCCAACCCGCTGATGGCCCAGAGCCCGGCGGCACACAGCTGCCGCACGCTTGCTATTTTCATGAAACCTCCTGCATTCAAGGCCGATGTGGTGAAAGCATGTCTTCACCAGGAAGTGCAAAAAATAACAAGATTGCATGAAACTACAATGACTCAGCCCAGAAAAAGCCCCGCTGGGCAGAGCGGGGCTGCACGGGGGAGGGCCGGTGTGGCGATCAGGCCAGCAGGGCCTGCGCAAATTCCTTGGCGCTGAAGGTCTCCAGGTCTTCGACCTTTTCGCCGACGCCGATGAAGTACACGGGGATGGGGCGCTCCTGCGCAATGGCCGCCAGCACGCCGCCCTTGGCGGTGCCATCGAGCTTGGTGACGATGAGGCCCGTCAGCTGCAGGGCATCGTCAAAGGCCCGCACCTGGTTGAGCGCGTTCTGGCCGGTGTTGCCATCGATGACCAGCAGCACTTCGTGCGGCGCGCTGCCATCGGCCTTGGTGACGACGCGCTTGATCTTCTTGAGCTCTTCCATCAGGTGCAACTGGGTGGGCAGGCGGCCGGCGGTATCCACCAGCACGACATCCTTGCCCCGGGCCTTGCCGGCGGTCACCGCATCAAAGCTGACAGCAGCGGGGTCGCCCCCTTCCTGGCTGATGATCTCGACCGTGTTGCGGGTGGCCCAGACACCGAGCTGCTCGCGCGCCGCAGCGCGGAAGGTGTCGGCCGCCGCCAGCAGCACGCTCTGGCCCGCATCGGCCAGGTGCTTGGTCAGTTTGCCGATCGAGGTGGTCTTGCCGGCGCCATTGACACCGGCCACCATGATGACCGTGGGGCTGTGCTCACCGATGACCAGCGGCTTTTCCAGCGGTGCCAGCAGGTCGGCCAGCGCGCTGGCCAGCAGTTCCTTGACGGCGGCCGGGTCGGTGGTCTTGCTGTCCTTGACGCGCTGCCTGAGGTCGTCCAGCAGGTGCTGGGTCGCCTTGACACCGGTATCGGCCATCAGCAGGGCCTCTTCCAGCTCTTCATACAGCTGTTCGTCGATCTTGGTGCCGGTGAAAACCGTCGCAATGCTGGAGCCGGTTTTGCGCAGCCCGTTCTTCAGGCGGCCCATCCAGCTGTCGCGGCTGCTGGGAACCTCGGGTGCTATAGTGATAGGAGCTATCGGCGCGTGCGGGGCTTGTGCAGATGGGGTTTTTGTTGCCGTTTCTGCAGCCGTGGGTGCCGGGGCTGCGGCCTTGCCGCCCATGCCCAGGCCACGCAGCCAGCCCGTCTTGGCGGGCTCCGCCGCCACAGGGGGGACAGGGGCCACCGGCGCACTGGGCACCTGGGGTGCGGGCGCCGGGGTGCCGGCCAGCGGAGCGGGCGCAGGCACTGGCTCGGCGGCGGAAGGGCTGGGGGCTGCGTCGGCAGCGGGAGATTTTTTCTTGAAAAAACTGAACATTGTGCGCTACGTAGAATCAGCCTATTTTATGAAACGTTCCACCATTTTGCTGGCCTTGATGGCCTCCCTGGGCGCTGGGGCTTCTTCAGCGCTGGCCGCGCCGCCGGTCTCCAGCGCTGCCATTGCCTCCAATTCTGCCGGTGCCCAGCAGTTCACCCTGTCCAACGGCATGGGCCTGATCGTGCAGCCAGACAAGCGCGCGCCGACGGCCGTGCACATGGTCTGGGTGCGTGTGGGCTCGATGGACGAGGTCGATGGCCGCTCGGGCCTGGCCCATGCGCTGGAACACATGATGTTCAAGGGCACGGCCACGGTGGCGCCCGGCGACTTTTCGCGCAAGGTCGCGGCGCTGGGCGGGCAGGACAATGCCTTCACCAACCGCGACTACACCGGCTACTACCAGCAGATCCCGTCCGGCAAGCTCGAAGACGTGATGCGCCTGGAGTCGGACCGCTTTGCCAACAACCAGTGGCCTGACAGCGAGTTCAAGAAAGAGATCGAGGTCATCAAGGAAGAGCGCCGCATGCGCACCGATGACAACCCGCGTGCCAGCCTGATGGAGCAGCTCAATGCCGCGACCTGGCAGGCCTCGCCCTACCACCGCCCGGTGATTGGCTGGATGGGCGACCTCGATTCCATGCACCCCGATGATGCCCGTGCTTTCCATAAGGCCTGGTATGTGCCGGAGAACGCCGTCGTCGTCGTCGCCGGCGATGTCGATGTGGACAAGGTGCGTGCGCTGGCCGAAAAATACTATGGCAGCATTCCCAGCCGTGCGCTACCCGAGCGCAAGCCCCGGCCCGAGCCGCTGCAAAAGGGCGAGCGCCGTCTCGACTACAAGGCGCCTGCCGAGCAGGCCTATGTGGTGATGAGCTTCAAGGTGCCTGACCTGCGCAACCTGGTCGAGCCCAAGGACAGCGACAAGGATGCGATGGCGCTGTTGATGCTCGGGTCCGTTCTCAGCGGCTATGACGGCGCGCGCCTGGACCGCCAACTGACCCAGGGCGCCAACCGTGTGGCCGATGCCACCTTCAGCGGTGCCAGCGTGGTCAACCGGGGGCCTTCCACCTTCTTGCTGGGCGGTGTGCCATCGCAGGGCAAGACCGCCAAAGAGGTAGAGACGGCCTTGCGTGCCGAAGTGGCCCGGGTTGCCAGCGAAGGGGTGGGCGAGGCCGAACTGGAGCGGGTGCGCACGCAGTGGCAGGCCTCGACCGTCTATGAACGCGACTCGGTCTTTGGCCAGGCCAATGACCTGGGCTCCAACTGGGTGCTGGGCCTGCCGCTGGATGCCAATGACAAGCTGCTGGCGCTGATGAAAACGGTGACGGCTGCGCAGGTGCAATCGGTGGCAGCGCGCTATTTTGGCGATGACCAGATGACGGTCGCGACCCTGGTGCCCCAGCCGCTGACCGATGCGGACCGGGCCGCCCAGAAGCGCAGCGGCGCGGCGACCAAGGATGGTGCGGTGCACTGACCGGAACCCGGTGGCGGGTGCCGTGCTTGAGGCGCCCGCCACCGATTGTTTTTCTCAGGGCCTGCTGCCCATGGCAGGCGGCCCTGGCTAGCAGAGATACCCATGCGAACCTCTTTTTGCAAAACACTGGTCGGCGGCGCGGCAGCCTTGCTGGCCTCCCATTCGGCCTGGGCCTTGCTGCCCATCGAACACTGGACGCAGGACAGCGGCGCCCAGGTCTGGCTGGTCAACAGCCCCACCATTCCGATGGTGGATGTGCAGCTGAACTTTGATGCCGGCAGCCGGCGCGATCCGGCCAACCAGGCCGGCCTGGCCAGCGCTGCGGCCATGATGGCGTCCAAGGGTGTCAAAGCCCAGGGCAGTGCGCCTGCGCTGGACGAAAACGCTGTCGGCGAGGCCTGGGCCGATCTGGGTGCCAGCTTTGGCGCGGGTGCCAGCAGCGATGCGCTGACCTTTTCGCTGCGGTCGCTGACCGACAGCAGCCTGCTGAACCGTGCTGCCGACCTGGCGGCGCGCCAGATGGCCCAGCCCAGCTATGACGATGCTGTCTGGCAACGCGAGCGCGAGCGCTGGAATGCGGCGATCAAGGAGGGCAATACCCGCCCCGCCGTCGTCGCCGGCCGTGCCTTCAACAAGGCCGTGTTTGGCAGCCATCCTTATGGGCTGCGCGCCACCGAAGACACGCTGGCCCAGATCAGCCCGGCGGTGATGCAGCAGTACCTGGCGCGCTCGGTCGATGCCTGCCGCGCCAAGGTGACCCTGGTGGGGGCGTTGGACAAGGCCCAGGCCGATGCGCTGGTCAAGCGCCTGCTGGCCCAGATGCCGGCCACGCCCAAGGCGCAGTGCACTGCACCGCCCGAGGTGCCCGCAGTGCAGCCGCTGGCCAAGGCCGATGACGTGAAAATCGCGTTTGACTCCGCCCAGGCCCAGGTGCTGTTGGGCCAGCCCGGCATCCGCCGCGCCGATCCGGATTTTCTGGCGGTCATGGTGGGCAACCATATTCTGGGCGGCGGCGGGTTTGCCTCGCGCCTGATGGAGGAGGTGCGCGAGAAGCGAGGCCTCGTGTATGGCGTGTATTCGACGTTCAACCCGGGGCTGGATGCCGGTGCCTTCCAGATCGGTCTGCAGACGCGGCCAGACCAGGCCGCCGAGGCGCTCAAGGTCACACGTGAGGTGCTGAGCCAGTTCATCGCCAAGGGCCCCACCGAGCAGGAGCTGCGCGATGCCAAGGACAACCTGATTGGCGGCTTTGCGCTGCGCGTGGACAGCAATGCCAAGCTGCTGGGCAATGTGACCAATATCGCCTGGAATGGCCTGCCGCTTGACTACCTGGACCACTGGACCGACCGCGTCGAGGCGCTCAGTGCGGACGATGTGCGCAAGGCCATGGCGCGCATGGTGCAGCCCGACAAGCAAGTGACCGTGGTGTTGGGAGCAAAACCATAATGGGACGCAGTGCCATCAAAAGCGAGAGTGCGCTGCGCGCGCTGGTGCAAAAAGCAGCCGCTGCTGCAGAGACCGCTGCCGACGCGGCGCCCGCCCGCAAGCGCGGCAACGCCGGCAATGCTTCCCGCGTCGCAGCATCTGCGGCCGGAGAGATCCGTATCATCGGCGGCCAATGGCGCCGCACCAAGCTGGCGGTGCTGACCCGCCCCGATCTGCGGCCAACGCCGGACCGTGTGCGCGAAACGCTGTTCAACTGGCTGGGCCAGGACCTGGCCGGCTGGCGCTGCCTGGATGCCTTTGCCGGCACCGGCGCGCTCGGGCTGGAAGCCGCATCGCGTAACGCCAGCCAGGTGCGCATGGTCGAGTCCGACGTGCAACTGGCCGCGCAGATCAAGCAGCTGGCGCAAAAGCTGGGTGCCACACAGGTGGAGGTGAGCCGGGGCGACGCACTGGCAGCGCTGCAGGCCTACCAGGCGCACTGGGATCTGGTCTTTATCGACCCCCCGTTCTCCGGCCAGCTGTTTGTGCCGGCGCTCAAGGCGGCGCATGCAGCGGTGACCGCCCAGGGCTACATCTACCTGGAGGCGCCAGAGGCCTGGAGCGAGGAGGCCTTGGCCGCGCTCGGGCTGGTGTGCCATCGCTACCTGAAGGCAGGCGCCGTGCATGCGCACCTGTTGAAGAAAGCCGAGGCGCAGCAGGGCTAGAGCGGGAATGCCTGCGCGGTAGCAGGGCCGTGGCGGAATGGTTTATGCTGCACTGCAATGTGCCAGGGCTGCTGGCACGACGATGATGCTTTGCAGGAGACATACATGACATTGGCCATCTACCCAGGCACGTTCGACCCGATGACCCTGGGCCACGAGGATGTGGTGCGCAGGGCCTACCAGCTGTTTGGCAACGTGATCGTGGCCGTGGCCGAGGGCCACCACAAGAAGACCATGTTCACGCTCAAGGAGCGGATGGACATGGCGCGCGAAGCGGTTAAGCACTACCCCAGCGTACGGGTCGAGAGCTATTCAGGCCTGCTGCGCGATTTTGTTGTGGCCCAAGGCGGCAATGCGATTGTGCGCGGCCTGCGTGCGGTCACCGATTTCGACTACGAGTTCCAGTTGGCCGGCATGAACCGCTCGCTAATGCCCGATGTGGAAGCCGTCTTCCTGACCCCCAGCACCCGCTACCAGTTCATCAGCAGCACCTTTGTGCGCGAAATCGCGATGCTCAGCGGCGAGGTTGACAAGTTCGTCTCTCCTTATGTCGCGCAGGAGCTGCAGCGCAAGGTGACGCAGCGCCGGGCAGAAGAGGCCTGATCCGGCAGCGCTGGTCAGCTCTCGGAGGACTGGGCCAGTGCATGCACCGGCGCACTGTGCAGCGGGTGCGGGCGCCGCACAATCTCATGCACGTACCGCAGTTTTTCCAGAGCGCCTGCGGACAGCGCGAACGGATATGCATCCTGCTGGCCCAGGCTGCGGTTGAGGCTGTTGAGCAGCAGGGTGACCGGCACCCACTGCGCCACCATGTCTTCAAAACTGGGCGCTGGCTGGACAAACGGATCCCCCATCGACACCGAAGGGCTGCCCTCGGCCATCGTCATCCGCGTCTGGTAGCTCGCTGCGGTCTCCAGCACATCGACCATATGCAGATAATGTGCCCAGGATTCTGCCCAGTCTTCCCAAGGGTGGGCGCTGGCATAGGCACTGACGTGCTGGCCGCTCCACTGCATATAGCTGGGTGGGTTCGCATAGTAGTGCTGCAAAGACTGCGGATAGCTTTGGCGCTCGTCGCCAAACAGCTGGCGGAAGCTGTCCAGCTCTCCGCCATCGCGCACCAGCTTGTCCCAGAAGAAATGGCCCGATTCATGGCGCAGGTGCCCCAGCAAGGTGCGGTAGGGTTCGTGCAGCGCCACACGGCGGCGCACGCGTTCGTCGTCGTCGGCCTCGGCAATGTTGATGGTGATCAGACCGTTCGCATGGCCGGTGACCACAGGCTGGTCCGGCACATCGGCGAGGAACTGGTAATGGGGGGTCCAGCTGGGTTCATCGGGATGCAGGCCAAGCCGCGCCAACGTGTAGTAGAGCCGGCGTTTGGCGCTTTCTAGCTTTTGCCAGCGCAAGGTGTTGCCGCTGACGGAGAGATCAGGCAGCACCAGGGTTTGCCGGCAGGAGCTGCACAGGCTATGGGGCGCATCGGCCGGAATCGCAAAATTGCAGGCCTGGTACTGGTCCCGGTTGGCACACATGCGGTAGCGCTGGCCGCTGCTGCCCGCTCTTGAGGTGATTCGTTGCCACAAAGGGCCCGGCACGGGCGTGGGCGTATCGGAGTCGAGTGCAGCCATGGCCCCCACATCGTCGCAGTCAGGCAGATAGGCCAACGCTGCGCCGCAGTTGACACAGTGCACGCTCTCGAAAAAAACCAGTTGACCGCATTGGTCGCAATGGAACAGGCGCATCGGTCAAGCTTAACGCATCGCTGCGCGATTGACCATGACCACCCAGTCAGACGATCGCTCGTGCACAGGCGAAAAAAAACCAGCGGGCCTGGGCCAGCTGGTTTTTGCAGTCGGGTCGCGAAGCTTACTGCTTGACGATCAGGCTGTTGCGCACTTCGGTCACGCCCTTCACGCCGCGAGCGATCTGGCCAGCGCGGTCCTTTTCCAGTTGGGACTTGGCGAAACCGGACAGTTGCACGATGCCGCCGTCCATGGTCTTCACATTGATCGAGCTGGCGGAGGTTTCCTTGTCTTCGGCCAGCTTAGCCTTGACAGCGGTGGTCACAGCGGAGCCGTCGATGTATTCACCCACGGTTTCCTGCTTGCGAGCCACGGAGCAGCCAGTGGCCATCACCAGGGTTGCACCAGCGAAAGCAGCGATAGCGATAGTACGGGAGAGTTTCATTTTTTGTTTCCTCGCAAAGTGTTGTTAGGGTGCTTGAAAATCGATCGGCATTTGCACCGCACTTATCCGTTATATGCCGACAGATACTTGAAATCAGTCGCGACGGCGGGTCGCCATGATGACCAGGGTGGCCAGTGCAGCGCCGGCTGCCATCGCGATGGCCATCGACTTGCCCGGCTGGTCCGAGACATATTCGTTGGCACGCTCTTGTGCACGGTAGAACTGCTCACGGGCACGGTGCGACGAGTCAGCCGCCAGGCCAATGCCGCGCTCTGCCCAGTCTTGAGCGCGAGAGGCAATATGGTCGATCGAGTGGCTCTTTTCATGACCGTATTCATCGACAGCACGCTCGGCCTTGTTGGCAGCGGACTTGACCGCACGACGGGTGTTGTCGACAGCCTTTTCAGCGCCGTCCAGTACGTCATTGGCAGTGTCTTTTACTTTGTCCACAGCGTCTTTGGCAATTTTTTCGGTATCCATGAAATAGCCTCTTTCTATGATGTTCAATGAAGATGTTGCAGTGTACGTTGACCTGCGCGTACCGATTAAATGTATCTGGTGGTGAGCACAGGTTCAAGGGTTGTCAAAGCGCTACTTTTTCAACAATCCCATCAGGAACGACGCCACGGCCAACACGATAAAGATCACAAACAGAATCTTCGCAATGCCCACCGCGCTGGCCGCGATACCACCGAAGCCGAACACAGCGGCGATCAGGGCGATGACCAGAAAGACAACAGCGTAATGCAGCATATTTTTCTCCTCATGTTGTTTGCTGTGCAAGAAGGTGCGAGCAATGACTGCATTCTGGCTGCTGCCCGCAGGCCGTCTTGCCAGCAGGTGCGAAGAACAGGTGTAGGACGGTTCCCGCTGTCGCGTGCCCGCTGCGGCAACGCAGCAGCTGCGCAGCCGCATGCAGCAAGGGCCGCCTGTCGGCGGCCCTTGCGTGGACTGTGTTTTAGTGGAGGCGGCTTCTGGCGCCGCGGGGAAGGGGGCAAAAGGGCTGCCCACCCCATCAGTTCTGCGGCAGGTTGGCTGAGATCGTGGTTCCCTGCTGGGGCGCGGAGGCGATGTGCAGCCGCCCGCCGCTGGCTTCGATGCGGTGGCGCATGCCGGCCAGACCGTGCGAGTTGGGATGGGCCTGGCTGGGGTCGAAGCCCACACCGTCATCGCGCACTTGCACGAACACATGCTTGGGGTGGCTCTGCAGGCTGATGAGCACGTTGCGCGCCTGCGCGTATTTGGCAATGTTGGTGAGCGATTCCTGGATCAGGCGGTAGATGCTCAGTTGCATCGCTTCGGGCACATTGATCGGCTCGAGGCTCAGCTCGACGGCGACGTTGCTGCTTTCGGAGAACTCCTTGGCCAGAATCTCCAGCGACGCGGTCAAGCCCAGGTTGGACAGCGATGACGGGCGCAGGTTTTCGATGATGCGGCGCTTCAAGGCAATGCCGCTGTTGAGTGTTTCGATCAGGTGCTTGATACGTTCCTGCACATCGGGCGCTGCCATGTCGATCTTGGACTTGAGCCGCGCCACGTCGAGCTTGGCCGTGGTCAGCAACGCGCCCAGCTCGTCGTGCAGTTCGCGGGCCAGATGGGCGCGCTCGTCTTCACGCACCTGCTGCAGGTGGGTGGCCAGTTCGCCCAATGTGGCCGTGCGCTGGCGCACCTGTTTCTCCAGCTGATCGCGCTCGTCTTCGAGCATGCGTTGCTCGCGCAGCATCAGACCGGTGAGGCGGTTCGATTGGCGCAGGTACAGGTAGAACGCCAGCAGGCCCACGACACTGACCATCGCGATTCCCAGCCGCGCCAGGGTCAGCGATTTCAGGATCTCGGCCTCGTTGTGCATGCGCCGCTCGTTGCTGTGGATCACCAGCTCATTGCTGAGCTTGCGCATGCTGTCCATCGTGGCCTGGGCTTCCGGGCTTTTGACCAGAAAGCGCCAGGCCTCTTCAAGCCCCTGACGGCGCAGCGAGATGCTGGTATCCATCTGGCTGAGGCGCTTGGCGACTTCCCGTCCCAGCATCGATGAGGTCTGCAGGTCTTCGGGGAACACGCTGTAGATGGCGCGCAATTCATCGACGGCATTGTTGACGTTCGTGCAGGCCTGCTGGTAGGCCATGAGGTTGCTCTCTTCACCGCTGAGCAGGTAACCGCGTGCATGGGTTTCCGCATCCACCACCTGCTGCATCAGCTTGTCCAAGGTGGTGCGGGTCTGGTAGGTGACCGTGAGGTTCTGCAGCGAGTCATGGGACCGGTAATAACCAGCCTCGTTGATGCCGATCAGCACGGCAGCAGCCAAAAAGGCGGCTGGCAGACTGATCGCCCATTTGCGCAAGCGTGACCAACGCATGGAGCTTCCTTTTTTGATGGTTTTTGGTTTATGCGAGTGATAATAGAGCAAACTTCGGGCAGCGCTTGCGACTGGCAAGTGCTGCGGTTTGCGCTGCATGAGGGGAAATATGATTAAAGTTGGTATCGTCGATGATCACGCCATTGTGCGCTCGGGCCTCAAGCAATTTTTGGCCGAACATGTCGATCTGCGTGTCGTCGGAGAGGCGGCCAATGGACGGGAAGCCATCGATCTGGTGCGCAAGGAAGAGATCGACGTTCTGATCATGGATCTGTCGATGCCCGGGCAAAGCGGTATCGATGCGCTGGCGATGTTGCGCGCCAAGGCGCCCGACATGGGCATTCTGATCCTGAGCGGCTACCCTGAAGCCCACTATGCGATCAACCTGATCCGGCAAGGGGCCAGTGGCTACCTGAACAAGGAATGCGACCCGTCCGAGATTGTCGAGGCGCTGCGCACGATCTCGCTGGGCAAACGCTATCTGACGCCGGCCGTCGCCGACTTGCTGGCCCAGCAACTGCACCGCAAGGAGGATGCGCCTCCGCATGAGCAGCTGTCCGAGCGCGAGTTTCAGGTGTTCTTGAAGCTGGCCAAGGGTGAGACAGCGGGCAATATTGCCGACCAGCTGTCGCTCAGCGTCAAGACGGTGAGCACCTACCGCACGCGTTTGATGGAGAAGATGGGACTGGCGTCGAACAGCGACCTGACCTACTACGCACTGAAGAACGGTCTGATCGACTGAATGCGCCCACTTTCGCAAGACCAGCGGCCTGCCCAGGCCGCTTTTTTGTGAGGGCCAGCAGGGCAACATCAGGCGCTCACTGCAGCTGGGATGTGCGCTCAACGCAGTAGTCGATCAGCGCGTCAATATCTTCCGATTTGTCGAACACCCGGTTGGCGCCCAGCTGCGCGCAGCGCTCACGCATGCTCGGCGTCGCATAGTTGCTGAGAATCACCAGGTGCTGGTGTGGCGCCCGCTCCTGGAGCTTTTCGAGCACACCCAGGCCGCTGCCTTCCAGCAGAAAAATGTCGATCACGGCCAGATCCCAGTCGGTGGCCGGGTTAGTCAGCCAGGTCGTGGCGTCGGTTTCGGTGCTGGCATGCCCCACGGTCTCCACCTGTGCCAGATCCTCTAGTGTGGCTATCAGGTTGTCGCGGATGGTCTTGTTGTCTTCTACCAGATATGTTTTCAAACGGCGATGCATATACGGCTACACGGGTGTGTCTTACCGTAACGATGATAGCAACAAGCCGTGGTGAAACCATCGGTCTGAAAGGATGGCGTAAGTAGGACAAGACCTCGTAGGTTTAATATTTATCTATAATAATATATAAAAAACAAATAACAAAGCGGGATATCAATGGTGCGCCTGGCCGCAGACCGGGCACTGGGGGTTGCGGGCGACCTGCATGCTGCTCCATTCCATGTCCTTGAGCTCGAGCATCATCAGCCGCCCGTTCAGGCTGCGCCCCACGCCAGCCACGAGCTTGAGCGCCTCGGCGGCCTGCATCGTGCCGATGATGCCCACCAGCGGCGCAAACACCCCCATCGTGGAGCAGCTGGCTTCCTCGAACTGCTCGTCCGGGGAGAACAGGCAGGCGTAGCAGGCGGCGCCTTCGTGGCGCCTGTCAAATACGCTGATCTGGCCGTCAAAGCGGATCGCCGCCCCGCTCACCAGCGGTTTGCCCTTTGCCACGCAGGCCGCATTGATGGCCTGGCGCGTGCGGTAGTTGTCCGTGCAGTCCAGCACCACGGTCGCACTGGCGACCAGGGCCTGCAGCCGCTCTTCACCGACACGCTCCTGCAGCGCCATGACCTGGACATGCGGATTGATCGCCTGCAGCGTGGCGGCGCAGGAGCTGACCTTGGACTGTCCCACGCGCTCGGTGGTATGGGCAATCTGGCGCTGCAAATTGGTCAGATCGACGGTGTCGTCATCGACCAGGGTGATGCGTCCCACACCGGCTGAGGCCAGGTACATGGCCGCCGGGCTGCCCAGGCCGCCTGCGCCGATCACCACCGCGTGCGCGGCCAGAATGGCCTCCTGGCCTTCAATGCCGATCTCGTCCAGAAAAATATGGCGAGAGTAGCGCAAGAGTTGCTCATCGTTCATGGGGCTATTGTCTGAAAAAAACAAAGGCCGCAGCAGGAACTCTGCTGGCGGCCTTTTGATGCAGCTTAAAACGGGCTCTACTTCTTGGGCTCCGTTGCCGGCAGCTTCGTGTCGTCGGTCGACGATTCGGGCTTGTCGGTAGCGCTGGTCTTCTCCTCGTCCTTTTTCTCGGCGGGGCGCTCGGTCTTGGTCTGGCTGACCTTCACCGGCTCACCCTTGAGCTGGTGCAGTGCCTGCTGCAGCTGGAAGTCCTTGTCCGAGCCGAACTCGGGCGGGCGGCGCTCGGAGGCGGGCTTCTTGCTCTCTTCGTCCAGGCGCTTCAACGCCGCTTCACGGGCTTTCTCGCGGGCTTCGTCCTTGACTTCAGGGCCCTGGCCGCTGGACAGGTGCTTTTCCAGATCTGCTTCGCGGGTGCGCAGCGCGGCAAACAGGTCGCCTTCTGCCGACTCGTCGACCATGATGTCCGGCACGATGCCCTTGGCCTGGATCGACTTGCCACTCGGGGTGTAGTAGCGCGCCGTCGTCAGCTTGATGCCGGTGTCCGGGCCCAGGGGACGCACGGTCTGCACCGAGCCCTTGCCAAAGGTCTGCGCGCCCATGATCGTGGCGCGCTTGTGGTCCTGCAGCGCGCCCGAGACGATCTCGGAGGCCGATGCCGAGCCTTCATTGACCAGCACCACCAGCGGAATGTTCTTGATCGCCGCAGGCAGCGACTTGATCGGATCGCTGCCACGGCGCGCATAGAACTCGGGCGAGGCGCGGAAGATCGCCTTGCTCTCGGCCAGCTGGCCGTCGGTGGTCACCACGGTCACATTCGGCTGCAGGAAGGCTGCCGAGATCGCCACGGCGGCGTCCAGCAGGCCACCGGGGTCATTGCGCAGGTCCAGCACCAGGCCCTTGAGGTTCGGGTCCTGCTTGTACAGGTCTTCGACCTTGCGTACAAAGTCATCGACGGTGCGTTCCTGGAACTGGGAGACGCGCACCCAGCCGTAGCCCGGCTCGATCATCTTGGCCTTGACGGACTGGGTCTTGATCTCGGTGCGGGTGATCGTCACCGGGAAGCTGCGGCTCTCGTCCTTGCGCAGAATCGTCAGCACCACCTTGGTGTTGGGCTCGCCACGCATGCGTTTGACCGCATCGTTGAGCGACAGTCCCTTGACTGCCGTGTCGTCGATCTTGGTGATCAGGTCGTTGGTCTTGAGGCCGGCCAGGTCAGCAGGCGAGCCTTCGATCGGGGAGACGATGCGGATCAGGCCGTCTTCCTGGGTGATCTCGATGCCGACACCGACGAACTTGCCGCTGGTGCCTTCCTGAAATTCACGGAACGACTTCTTGTCGAAGTACTGCGAGTGGGGATCGAGCCCGGACACCATGCCGGAGATGGCATCGGTGATGAGTTTCTTGTCATCGGCCGGCTCGACATAGTCGGTCTTGATCAGGCCGAAAACGGCCGACAGCTGCTGGATCTCTTCCAGCGGCATCGGCGACATCACGCCCCTTGCGACCGTCTGCAAGGAGACGGTCGTGAGCGCGCCAGCCACCACGCCCAGTGAAACCCAGCCGGCAATCTTCAATTTTTGGCCCATATGCTCACAACTTTCTATAGCGTGCCAATATACACCCAAGCGCCTGCGCCGGTGCGGCGCAGCAGCGCTTTTCGGGTGTTAAGACAAGTATTTACTTTCGCTAGCCGCCTACTGGCACCGGCAAGCGGCTGGCGCTGACACCGCCAGTAGCGGTACGCCTTCGGGCGGTTCAACGCTGCCCAAGAGCCTGTAGGGATATGGCGCAGCGGCCTTGCCATGGGGCAGGCCGCTGTCATCGCCAGTGCGCAGCCGCCTGACTCGGATTACCGCTTGCAGCGCAGAGTTCCCCGCAGCCCGGCAGGCCCGCAGGTGGGCGGCGGGCCGCCCGGCGTTCAGGCCTTGCCTTGGGAGGCGACCGCAGCGGCGGCCTTGGCAGCGGCTTCGGCGTCACCCAGGTAGTAATGGCGCAGCGGCTTCAGGTTGGCATCCAGCTCATAGACCAGCGGAATGCCGTTGGGGATGTTCAGGTTCACGATGTCGCTGTCGGAGACGCCATCGAGGTACTTGACCAGCGCGCGGATGGAGTTGCCGTGGGCGGCAATCACCACACGCTCGCCCCGCTGGATGGCCGGTGCAATCGCTTCGTTCCAGAAAGGCACGACGCGCTCGACGGTGTCCTTGAGGCATTCAGTCAGTGGCACCTGGTCGGCAGCGCCGGCATAGCGGCGGTCGGCCTTTTCGCTGCGCGGATCGGCGGATTCCAGTGCCGGCGGGGGCGTGTCATAGCTGCGGCGCCAGACCAGCACTTGCTCGTCGCCAAACTTCTTCGCGGTTTCCGCCTTGTTCAAGCCCTGCAGCGCGCCGTAGTGGCGCTCATTGAGCTGCCAGCACTTTTGCACGGGCAGCCAGGTGCGGTCCATCTCGTCGAGGGTGTGCCACAAGGTGCGGATCGCGCGTTTGAGCACGCTGGTGTAGGCCACATCGAAGTCATAGCCTTCTGCCTTGAGCAGCTGGCCGGCTTGCTTGGCTTGCGCCACGCCGGTGTCGGTCAGGTCCACATCGGTCCAGCCGGTGAAGCGGTTTTCCAGGTTCCAGGTCGATTCACCATGGCGAATCAGGACAAGCTTGTACATGCAATCCTCGTGCAATAGTCAAAAAAGCGGTACGTGTCGCGGGCCGGTGGCGCTACAGGGCCTGGGGATCCCGCTGCATTCACAATGGCGCCGATTGTAGAGGCAGGCCTAAATCCCACGGCGCCTGCACAGCTTGGCGGCCCCGCATGGCCAGAAGCCGCATTCAGCGCGGCCAGAAATCTGCGCAGGCCTTCGGCGGTGACATTCCAGGGCATCAAAGGCTTTTATCGCGCAGCGGCATGGCCGCGCTTTTAGAATGCGAGGCTGTTTGAGCATTTTTGACAAGGGACTTGTGTGAACTTTCTGATCGACAACTGGTATCTGATCGTGCTGGTACTGGGCTCGGGCGCGATGCTGATGATGCCCGCCATGAAGAACATGGGCGGCGGCACGCTCAGCCCTGCCAACGCGGTGGCGCTGATCAACCGTGAGAAGGCCATCGTGGTCGACGTGTCGGATGCGCAGGAATTCAGCGCCGGCCACATCAGCAATGCCAAGAATGTACCGCTGGACCAGCTCGAAGCCCAGCTGCCCGCCGTCGTCAAGAACAAGGCCTTGCCGCTGATCCTGGTCTGCGCACAGGGCCAACGTTCGCAGCGGGCCGTGGCCGTGGCCAAGAAGCTGGGCTACACCAATGTGCAGGCGCTGGCCGGTGGCATGAAAGGCTGGCGCGCCGCCAGCATGCCGCTGAAGAAGGCTTGATTTCGCACATTTTGGCCCCATCTACGGTCTTTAGACACCATTGACGGGTCAGCGTCCTCCAGGGCGCGGGCTCCAGGACACTCTCATGCAAGCTGTAAAGATGTACACCACCGCCTACTGCCCTTATTGCACGCGTGCCAAGCAGGTGCTGCAAGCCAAGGGGGTCGCGCAGATTGAAGAGATCCGGATCGACAGCGATCCAGCGCAGCGTGCGGTGATGATGGAGACCACCGGCCGGCGCACCGTGCCGCAAATCTTCATTGGCGACACCCACGTGGGCGGCTGTGACGACCTGATAGCACTGGACCAGCGTGGTGGTCTCTTGCCACTGCTGCAATCCTGAGACCTTTCACTGCCTCGTGCATGCCCCTCCAAGCCGGAGCGGGCGCTTGCCGGCACTGTCAATTTGCCATTGCATAATGGCAGGCTGCATGCGAGGGGCGCACACAACGGGCGGCATCGCAGCTGCACTCCATTCCTTTTTCTAGCGAAAGACAGACAACCATGGCGGATCAAGAAAATCCCGTGTTCCAAATTCAACGCGTGTACCTGAAGGACGCGTCGCTGGAGCAGCCCAACTCGCCAGCCATTCTGCTGGAGCAGACCCAGCCCAGCGTGGACATCCAGCTGGGTGTGGAAGCCACCCCTGTGGCCGATGGCATTTTCGAAGTGGCCGTGACCGCCACCGTGCAGACCAAGATCGAAGACAAGACCGTATTCCTGGTGGAAGCCAAGCAAGCCGGTATCTTCGAGATCCGTGGCATTCCTGACGACCAGATGGGTGCTGTGATCGGTGTGGCCTGCCCGCAGATCGTCTACCCTTACCTGCGCGGCAACGTCGCAGACATCGTGACCCGCGCCGGCTTCCCGCCTGTGCATCTGGCGGAAATCAACTTCCAGGCCATGTACGAGCAGCAACAAGCCCAGGCCAATGGCGCTGGCGCAGGTGCCGCACTGGCCCAGTAATTGCCGCTGTGTTGACAACGCAAGGCCTTGCAGTCTAGGTTGCAAGGCCTTTGTTGTATCTGCCGGGGAGCCGGCCGCAGGCAGCGCCAGCATTTGAGTTGATGTAAGAGGGGGGTGGCTATGAAGATCTTGGTGATGGGCGCGGGTGCCTGGGGAACGGCGTTGGCCATGCATGCGGCCGCACGCCACAGCGTGCAGTTGTGGGCCCGCGACACTCAGCAGGCCCGCCAGCTGCAAACCAGCCGCGAGAACCAGCGCTATTTGCCAGGCATCCGCTTGCCCGATGCGCTGCATGTAACCAGCGGCGATCTGCAGCCTCTGGTCGCCCAGGCCGAGCTGATTGTGCTGGGCACGCCGATGGCGGCGTTGCGCGGCGGCCTGACGATGCTGCGCGATTGCCAGGTGCCGGTGGCCTGGCTCAGCAAGGGTTTTGAAGCCGTGCCCCCGGGCGCGCCCGCCGGCAGCCATGGCTTGCTGGGCAATGAGGTCTGCGCCCAGGTGGCACCCGCGCTGCATGCCGGCGTGCTGAGCGGCCCCAGCTTTGCGCAGGAGGTGGCCCAGCACCAGCCCACGGCCTTGGTGGCAGCCAGCCGCCATGCCGATGTGCGCGATGCGCTGGTCGCGGCCTTCCATGGCGACAACCTGCGCGTCTATGCCAATGAGGACATCAGCGGGGTCGAAGTCGGCGGCGCCGTCAAGAACGTGCTGGCGATTGCCACCGGCCTCTGTGATGGCCTGAATTTGGGTCTGAATGCCCGCGCCGCCCTGGTGACGCGCGGTTTGGCCGAGATGACGCGCCTGGGCGTGGCGCTGGGCGCGCACACCGATACCTTCATGGGTCTGTCGGGCCTGGGCGATCTGGTGCTGACGGCCACAGGGGATCTGTCGCGCAACCGCAAGATCGGCCTGTTGCTGGCCCAGGGCCAGAGCCTGGAGCAGGCGGTGCAGTCGCTCGGCCATGTGGCCGAAGGGGTATACAGCGCCCGCACAGTGCTGCAGCGCGCCCAGAAGCTGGGCGTGGAGATGCCGATCACGGCCGCCGTCGTCGCCTTGCTCGATGGCAGCCTGTCGGCCCCCGATGTGGTGCAGGCGCTGATGGGGCGCGAGCCCCGCGCCGAATAAAAACTCCCGGACTGCTCTTCAGGACTTGGCCAACAGTCCGATCAGCGCCGGCAGCATCGCATCGCCATGCCGGGCCTCGACCTGGTTCTGCAATGTCGTGGCGGCCGCATCGGCAATCAGGCTCGCGGCTTCTGCATCGTGGGCCATCGTCGCGTAGTAGCTCAAATCCTTGGCCGCGTTGGCGATCGAGAACGCAATGCCCGAGGGGTCGTCCGCCAGGATATAGGACTGCAGACGGTCCAACGCCACACCGGCGCCGCCCCCTGCGGCCAGCACGCTGTGGAAGGCCTGCATGTCCATGCCCTGCTTGCGCGCGCAGGCGGTGGCCTCGGCCAGCAGGCTCATCTGGCCCACCGAGACAAAGTTGTGCAGCAGCTTCATGCGGTGGCCGTCGCCCAGCGCACCCACATGGGTGACCTGGCTGGTGAAGGTGGCCAGCACCGGCTGCACCTGGGCCAGCACGGCGGCATCGCCGCCGACCAGCAGATTGAGCTGGCCGTCGTGCGCCTGCTTGGAGGTCTTGGTCATCGGCGCATCGATGAACTGGCCGCCCGCAGCCTGCACCGCCTGCGCCATGCGCACCGTCGATGCGGGCACGGCGGTCGAGCAATCGATCACGACGGTGCCGGGGCGCAAGGCCGACAGCAGGCCCTGCGCGCCGGTCAGCACGGCTTCGACCTGGGGCGAGCCGGTCACGCAGAGGATGACGACGTCGCAGTGGCCGGCCAGCTCGGCCGGAGTCTGGCAGGTGCGGGTGCCCAGGCTCAGCAGCTCCGTCAGCGGCTGGTTGCCGGGGTGCTCCAGCACATAGAGTTGAAAGCCTTTGGCCGCGACGTTGCGGGCAATGCCGTGGCCCATCAGGCCGACCCCAATCAGGCCGACGACCGGCTGGGCAGTTTGCGATGGCATGGAAATCTCCTGGCGATGTGCACAAGTAAGCGATGTCCCGAGCGTACCGCAAGGCCTTTGGGCCATGGCGGCCGCATGCGTGGCCGCAGTCAACTTGGCGACCGGCTGCCGCGTCCCTCTGTGCCAGACCAGACAGACACAAGCCTCGTACCACCTGCGGGGCAGTACGAGGCCTGGCGGCGGCGGGGTGGCCCGCTATCAGCGTTGTGGGCGGCCCCGCTGGCGCCTGCGGGCCTGGGTCCACACCAGCGCGATCGTCAGCGCCGACAGGATTGCCATCGCCCAGTTGCCAAGGGTGGGCACCTTTTCCGGGGTGGGCTGGGGCTCTGGATCCAGCGGGATGACTTCGGTGGTGATCTCGGCCTCTGCCGTGGCCGTGCAGCCCGTGCTGGCGTCGCAGATCGCACCCGGGCCGGGCTCGATGGTGGCGACGCTCGCCAGGCTGCCCGATGCGGCCACCGTGCCGGAGAGGCCAAATACCAACTCGCCGCCTGGAGGCAGGTCAAAGCTGAAAGGCGCATTGCCCAGATCGCCGGGGCAGACCGCACCGTTGGCGGCGCTGCAGGACCAGGCTGCTTCGCTCAGGGCCGTGGGCATCTCGTTGCTGAGCGTCACCAGGCTGGCATCGGAGGGGCCCGGGTTGCGCACGGTGATCGTGTAGTTCGCCGTCTGTCCTGGGGTGTAGCTGGGCTTGTCGATGGTCTTCTGAATGGTCAATGAGGTTTCGCACATCAGGCTGTCTGACTTCAGGTGCGCCAGCAAGCCCGATCCCCAGCCACCATCGACCACGGAGAAGATCAGCGTGTTGAGACCGGTGACCCACTGGCCGTTGAGCGGGGCCGTCCCGCCGGTGCCAGGGCATAGCTCCCGATGGGCAGCGGTTGAAAAACACCGTTGATGGACACACCGAGCATGCCGTCATCTGCGTAGTAGTCCATGCTCAGCTTCAGCGCGCTCGGCGGAATGCCGGCAGGCAAGTTGAACTGCATGCGGTAGTAGTTGGTGACCAGCGGGTTGAACGGATAGGGGCGAGGGCGGGTCGTGGCGTTGGCCAGCGGCGAGATCCAGTTGGTCTGGCCGCCCAGGGCGCTGCCCGACACCCAGTCGGCAGGTATCGCCGCAGTGTTGGGGACAGTGGTGGGTTTCCAAACCGCCGTGGGGCTGGGGCCGAGGGCACCCGTCGGATCCGACTGGCTGGATGACACCCACCACTGCAGGTCCTCGCCGCCGTTGGGGACCAGCGCCCCCGCTTCAAAGTCATAACCGGTGTTCAGAATGGCATTGCTCGATTGGCAGCTGAACGTCGGAATATAGGGAACAGGCTGCGCGCTCACCCATTGGCAGGCCAACAGCGTGGCGGCCGTAGCCATCCATCTTGCAAACATATGAACTCTTTCTATAGTCGAAGGGAGGGTTTGAGTTTATTTGTATTGCAAAAATGGATTCAATAAAAAATACCAATAATATTAAGAACTGTATTTGTATGTAAATCACCGCTCAGCTACGCAAGATGTTTACAACGTTGCTAGCCGATTGTTGTGGAATACAAGTGAATACCCGCTGATCCCTGCCCGCACGCCGGCAGGCACTGTGTCTGCATGCGAAGCCGTTTGTCTCCCCCGCTTCACCGCAGCGGCTTAACTTGCATCAAGCTGTATGTATTTCCGCACTATTTAGATGTGTGCATGGAAAGCGACTGTGTATTGCGGCGCGGAGCAAGCGGTGCCCCGCGGTCCACCGTCTCAGCGCTGGCGCAACTCGGCCAGCACTTCCAGCGCACGGTCGGTGCGCACATCGTGCTCGGCGGCGAGGCGCTTGGCGACCTGGTCAACCTCCTCACCGACAGCCCCTGCCACCAGCGCGATATTGCGCGCATGCAAAGCCATGTGGCCGCGCTGGATGCCTTCGGTGGCCAGCGCGCGCAAGGCGCCCAGATTCTGCGCCAGGCCCACGGCGGCAGCGATCTCGCCCAGCTCCTGGGCAGATTTGACGTCCATGATCCTCAGCGCCAGGCGGGCCAGCGGATGCGTCTTGGTGGCGCCACCGACCAGGCCCACCGGCATCGGCAGCTCAATGGTGCCGACCAGCGCGCCGGTTCCGTCTTTCTCCCAGGTGGTGAGCGAGGTGTAGCGCCCGTGGCGGCTGGCATAGGCATGGGCGCCGGCCTCCACCGCACGCCAGTCGTTGCCGGTGGCAACGATGACCGGGTCGATGCCGTTCATGATGCCCTTGTTGTGGGTCGCGGCGCGGTAGGGGTCGATGGCGGCAAAGGTATAGGCATCGAGCACGCCTTCGATGATTTCCTCGCCGCTGCGCTCGGCGGTCTTCAGGGTCTGGGGCGTCAGGCGCACGCGGGCGCGGGCCAGGCGCAGATCGGCCAGGTTGGACAGAATGCGCAGCCGCACCGAGCCGCCGGTGATCTGCTCGACCAGCGGCGAGACCGACTCGGCCATGGTGTTGACGGTGTTGGCGCCCATCGCATCGCGCACATCGACGATCAGGTGCATGACCACCATGGGGCCACGGGGTGAATCGGGGAACACATGGACCTCGATGTCCTTGCAGCCGCCGCCCAGGCCGATCAGCACCTTGTCGCGGCTGTTGGCCAGCTCCAGGATCCGGGCACGCGCCTGGTACAGCGCCAGCCGCACGCCATAGGGGTCCTGGATGCCGACGATCTGCACCTGGGCGCGCATCAGCGGCTGGGTGCTGGAGGTCTGAAACCCCCCGTCCTCGCGCGCCAGCTTGGCCATGTACGAGGCTGCGGCGATGATCGAGGGCTCTTCGACGGCCAGCGGCACCAGCACATCGCGGCCATTGACCTGGAAGTTGCCGGCCACGCCCAGCGGCAGCTCAAAGGTGCCGATCACGTTTTCGATCATGCCGTCGGCCACGCTGGAGGGCAGGGCACCGGGCTGGGTCAGCAGTGCGCGGTCTTCGTCGCTCAGCTGGCAGGCCTTGGCGATGACATCCCAGCGCTGGGCGGGGCTGAGGGCGCGGAACTGCGGCAGGCGTGAATCGGTGGCCATGGTGTCTCCTGGTAATTTTTGAGGGGGATGCGATAGGTCCAGCCCGCAATCTATCTAAACTGTACCGCTATAGACAGGTACAGTTTGCCGGGACAGTGCTGCTGCAATGCAGCATCGGGACCGGTTCTTCCGTTGGAGCACCTATGCCCACCCCCTCTGGCCGCAAGGCCTCAATTGCGGAAAACCTGGCCGCCATGCTAGGCCGGCAGATTGCGGGCGGCGTGCTGCGCGCCGGTGACAAGCTGCCCTCCTTGCGCGCGCTGGCGCAGCTGCATGGCTATGCGAAGAACACCGTGGTGGCGGCCTTTGAGTTGCTGGTATCGCGCGGCCTGGTTGAGGCGCGGCGCGGCTCGGGCTTTTATGTGCTGGACCAGCGGCCGGTGGTGGCCGTGCCTGCAAGCGATGACAGCGCGCCACTGCAGCGCGCGATGGATGTGGTCTGGCTGATGCGCGAGCAACTCAAGACCCAGCCCGACGCGCTGGCGCTGGGCGATGGTTTTCCGCCAATCGGCTGGCTGGCCGATATGCGCCTGGACCGCTACCACCAGAAGGTGGTGCGCACAGGGCTGGGTGCGCTGTTCCGCTACGGCAGCCGCATGGGCTATGCGCCCTTGCGCGACAGCCTGGTGCGCAAGCTGGGCATGTTCGGCCTGAGCGTGACCTCCCAGCAGCTGCTGCTGACCCAGGGCGCCAATGACGCGCTCGACCTGGTCATCCGCCACTGGGTGACACCCGGCACCACCGTGCTGGTGGACGACCCCGGCTACTACCTGCTGTTTGGCAAGCTCAAGCTCGCTGGCGCGCGGGTGCTGGGCGTGCCGCGCCAGCCCGATGGCCCCGATGTGCAGGCGCTCGAGCGCCTGCTGCAGACCGAGCGCCCGCGGCTGTTCTTCACCCAATCGCTGGCGCACAACCCGACGGGCTCGGACCTGAGTGCCGCCAAGGCCTACCGCATCCTGCAACTGGCGGGCCAGCAGCAGATGCTGATCGTTGAAAACGACCCGCTGGCCGATTTCAAACCGACCACGGCCACGCGCCTGTCGGTGCTGGACCAGCTGGCGCGCACGATCTACATCGGGAGCTTTTCCAAGTCATTCTCTGCGGCGCTGCGGGTGGGCTTCATCGCCTGCCACCCCGATCTGGCCAGCGACCTGGCCGATCTGCGCAGCCTCATCCATGTGAGCGGCTCGGAGTACTGCGAGCGCATGGTCGATGTGATGCTGCGCGAGGGCCAGTATGAGCGGCACCTGGTGCGCCTGCGCGGGCGCCTGGGCCAGGCCACGGCGCAGGCGCTGGACTGGATGGACCGCCAGGGTTGCGAGGTGTTTGCGCGCAGCGCGCAGTCGCTCTACCTGTGGGCGGCCTTCCCCGGTTGCGAGGATTCGGCCCAACTGGCCAGCGAGTTGCTGGCCCGGCAGGTGACGATGGCACCAGGCCGCGTGTTCAGCCTTGACAGCAGCCTGGTATCGCGCTGGTCACGCTGCAATGTTGGCGCCATGCAATCGCCGCGCCTGGACGCGGCGGTGGCGCAATGGCGGGCGGCGCCGCGCTGATCAGAGGCCGAGCTCCAGCGCCAGCAGTTCTTCGACGGTCTGGCGGCGGCGGATGAGACGCGCCTTGCCGTCTTCGACCAGCACCTCGGCGGCCAGCGGGCGGCTGTTGTAGTTGCTGGACATCGAGGCGCCGTAGGCACCGGTGTCGTGGATCACCAGCAGATCGCCCACCTGCGCATCACCGAGCGGACGGGGCAGCACCACGCCGGACTCGCCCTGGGTGAAGACATCACCGGATTCGCACAGCGGACCGGCGACGACGGCTTCGCCCTGCGCAGGCAGCACACCGACGCCACGGCGCTGCACATGCATGCCGTGGTAGCTGCCGTACATCGACGGGCGCATCAGCTCGTTGAAGCCGGTATCGACCAGCACAAAGTGGTTGCTGCCGGCATCCTTGGTGGCGCGCACCGTGCCCAGCAGTACGCCCGATTCGGCCACCAGGTAGCGGCCCGGCTCCAGCTCCAGCCCCAGGTGGTGGCCCACCAGCGCCTCGGCCTGCTTGCGCGCCGCATCCCAGAGGCCAAAGTAGTGCTGGGTGTCGATGGTGGCATCGCCCTCCTTGTAGGGGATGGACAGGCCGCCGCCGGCCGAGATGGCCTGCAGGCGGTGGCCGGCCGTGTGGGTGCGCTGCACCAGCTGCACCATCGCGCCGCAGACTTCCTGCAGGTGGCCGTAGTCCACGCCCGAGCCGATGTGCATGTGCAGACCCACCAGCTGCAGGCCGCGCTCGGCAATGACTGCCAGCGCCATCGTCAGGTCGCTGTGCCAGATGCCGTGCTTGCTGTGCTCGCCGCCGGTATTGGTCTTGTTGCTATGGCCATGGCCAAAACCGGGGTTGATGCGCAGCCAGACCGCATGGCCGGGCGATGCCTGGCCCAGCTGGTGCAGCATGTCGATGGAGCCGGCATTGACGGGGATTTTGTGCTCGACCACGGTGGCCAACGTGGCCTCGTCCATCACATCAGCGGTGAACACGATGTCGGACGGCTCGCCAAAACCGCCCTGGTAGCCGGCCGCCAGCGCGCGCAGCACTTCGCCGCGCGAGACCGCATCGACCTTGACGCCTTGCGCACGCATCAGCTGCAGCACATGGATGTTGGAGCAGGCCTTTTGGGCAAAGCGCACCGTATCAAAAGCCTGCAGCTGTGCGATGCGCTGGCGGATGGTGTGCGCGTCATACACCCACAGCGGGGTGTTGAAGTCATCGGCCAGCTGCCACAGCAGATCGGGGGTAAAGGGGTTGCTCATAGTCGGTGTGCCGGACGGCGTGGAATCAGGGAAACGGGGAATCAGGGGGATGGGAGAAATCAGCTGCCCAGTGTGCCCGGGGCGAGGTATTTGGTCTAATGCTTATTTATCGGCATGTCATTCATAATGGATATGTCTTTGTCGTCGTGCCGCCTCGCCATGCCCCGTTCGCCCAGCCCCGCTCCGTCCGCTTCCGATCCCTCCCAGGAGCCCAGCCCATCAGCGACCCGGCTGCAGCACCGCCATATCGAGGTGTTCCGCGCCGTCATGCTGGCGGGCGGGGTGACCGGCGCGGCAGGCCTGCTGTTCAGCTCCCAGCCCACGGTGAGCCGCGATCTGGCGCGCATGGAGCAGCTGCTCGGCTACCCGCTGTTTGAGAGGGTGCAAGGCAGGCTGCGGCCCAATGCACGCGCGTTGGCGCTGTGGGAAGAGGTGCAGCGCAGTTGGCAGGGGCTGGACCGGGTCATCGACCGGGCAGTAGCACTGTCGCGCCCGCAGGCGGCGCGCATCAGCGTGCTGAGCATGCCGGCACTCAGCCACGCGCTGCTGCCGGCGGCGCTGGCGCAGATGCAGCAGGCGCAGGGGCCGGTCGCAGTCAGCGTCGCCACGCAGGAGGCCCCGCTGTTGCAGCAGTGGATGGCCGCCCAGCGCTATGACCTGGGCCTGACCGAGCACGGCGAGGCACCGGCTGGCACGCGGGCCGTGGCCTTGCCGGCGCTGGACGAAGTCGCAGTCCTGCCCGCCGGCCACCCGCTGGCGCGCAAGCGCGCGTTGCAGCCCGCTGACTTTGCGGGCCAGGCCTTTATCAGCCTGGCCGAGGGTGACCCCTACCGCACCCAGATCGACCAGGTGTTTGCCGATGCCGGCGTGGGCCGGCAGATGCTGCTGGAGACGCACAGCGCCGTGGCGGTCTGCGCGATGGTGCAAAACGGGCTGGGCCTGGCCATCGTGAACCCGTTCACCGCGAAGGCCTGCATGGGCCAGGGCCTGGTGCAGCGGCCGCTGGCCTTTTCGATTCCATTCCGCACCCAGGTGCTGCTGCCGCTGCACCGGGCGGCGGTCCCGGAGGTCGATGCCTTGGTGACAGCGCTGGGCCAGGCGGCGGCCCAGCTGCCGACCTACAATGCGCAGCACGCCGGATCGCGCTGAGATACCGGTGGTCTGACCAGGAGAAATACCCCATGTCCCGTGCCCCGATCCGCTCTCTCGCCCGGCCGCTGTGCGCCAGCGCGCTGTTGCTGGCGCTGCTGTCCGGTTGTGCCAGCACCGGCAGTCAGCCGCCCAAGACGGCCGACGTGGCCCAGGCTGCGCCTCCGGTCCAGGTCAAGGTGTTTGTTGCGGCCATGTTCGAGATCGGTGCCAATACCGGCGACCGGGCCGGCGAGTTCCAGCACTGGTATGAGCGCTATTTCCGCGATGCCCAACCGATCCAGGTGCCGGGCGCGCTGGGGCCGGTGTTCTGCAACGCCGATGGCGTGTGCGGCAGCGTGCTGGGCATGGGCAAGGTCAATGCCTCGGCCTCGATCCAGGCCATCGTGCTGAACCCGCAGTTCAATTTTGACCAGGCCTACTATGTGATCAGCGGCGTAGCCGGCACCCCGCCATCGCGCGGCACCATTGGCGATGTGACCTGGGGCAGCTGGCTGGTCGATTACGACCTGGGCCACCGCTGGGCGCCGGAAGAGGGCCAGGCCGGCGCGCCGGTGTTCATGCCGCGCAAGGGCTATGAGGACTACCGCCGCTTTGCGCTGAATCCGGCCTTGACCCAGGCCGCCTATGCGATGACCCGCGCCGTGCCGCTGCAGGACAGCGAATCGGCCCAGCGCTACCGCATGCGCTACCCCGATGCCGCCGCCCGCCAGGCGCCCAGCGTGCATGTGGGCACGCATATGACCGGCGATACCTTCTTCCACGGCCCGGGCCTGTCCAGGGAGGCGCAGTACATCGCCAAGCTCTACGGCGCGGACGACTATGTCGCCACCGAGATGGAGGCCGCCGCCATTGCGCTGGTGCTCCAGCGCAGCCATGGGACGGACCGGATTCTGAGCCTGCGCGGCTCGGTCAATTTTGACCAGGGCAACCCGCAGGAAACGACCCAGGCCCACCTGGACCCCAAGCCCGGCGAAACCGCAGGCGGCTTTGCCGAAACGGTGGCCAATGTGGCAGCCGTGGGCGGCGTCTTTGTCGACACGGTCGTCAAGAACTGGCCGCAGTGGAAGGATGGCGTGCCGGCACAGCGCTGAGCTGAACCGCTACGCACAGCAGGCCCCCCATGCGATTGGGACCCTCTGCAAAACTCCCTGCCGTGGTCTGAACGCGGTCTCGGGCGATCCGCTGCGTTGTCTTCCTTGTCAATAGCTACGGCTCGACTGCAAAAGACGCCTTGCGTCTCATCCCGATCCGCGTCCATCCCGCTTGGCGAGGGTTTTGCAGAGGTTCCCTTGGGGCCTTTTTTGGGGCTTATTTCCAGGGCTGGCTCAGGATGGATGCCAGGCTCTTGACGCCATCGAAGTAGTTGCCCAGGCGCATGTTCTCGTTCTTGCTGTGCTGGTTGTTGTCGGCATTGACCATCGGCACGATCACAAACGGCACCTTCAGCGCCTGCACCGCAGCGCCGGTGGGCACTGTGCCGCCCATCATGCGGATCTGCACGGGTGCCTGGCCCCAGGCCTGCTGCATGCCCTGGCGCAGCCAGTCGCCAATGGGGGCGTTCAGGTCGGTGCGCACGGCGCTGGACGAGGCCGACACGCCGCCCATCTTGAGGCTCGCCATCTTGGGGTACTGGGCGCGCTGCTCGGCGCTGGGCTCGCCGTCAATCAGCGTGAAACCCTGGCCTTCGATATGGGTCTTGAGCAGCTGCAGCAGGCGCTCGGGCGGGGTCTCGGGGACGGTGCGCAGGTCCAGCTCGGCGATCGCCTGGGCGGGCACCACGGTGCGGGCCTTGGCGCCGACGTCCGCACTTTGCAGCCCGCGCACATTGAGCGAGGGGTACTGCATCGATTCCTGGTAGTTGTTGCCCACCTTCTCGGTCTGGGCAATGCCCAGGCGCTTGCGCAGCGCGGTCTCGTCGTCGGGCACGGCCTTCATCACCGCCTGGGTCTGCGCATCAAAGCGGATGCCGTCGTAGTAGCCCTTGACGAGCACGCGGCCATCGGGCGCCTTCATCGAGGCGAGCAGCTGCGCCATCGTGAACGCGGGGTTGGCGGCGTAGTTGCCATAGTGGCCGCTGTGCAGATCCTGGCTGGGGCCGTACACGGTCAGGGTGGCCTGGGCCACGCCCCGGTTGCCAAACACCAGGGTGGGGCGGTTGCTGGCATGCATCGGGCCATCGAGCACCAGCAGTGCATCGGCCTTCAGGGCCTCGAGGTTGGCGTCGATGACGCCGCCCAGCGATGGGGAGCCCTTTTCCTCTTCGGAGTCGAGCAGGATCTTGATATTGGTGCTGGGCGCCAGGCCCTGCTGCTGGAGCGCATCGATGGCGGCCATCAGCATGATGATAGGGGCCTTGTCATCGGACGAGGAGCGGCCAAACACGCGCCACTCGGGGTTGGGCTGGGCGCCGTAGAGCTGATCCAGTGCAATCTCTTTCCAGGTGCCATCGGCCAGGCGTTCCTTCAGCACCGGCTTCCAGGGGCTTTCCTGCTGCCATTCCGACGGGGTCACCGCCTGGCCATCCATATGGGCGTAGAACAGCACCGTCTTGGTGGCGCCGGGCACCGGGGGCAGGGTGGCCAGCACCATCGGCTTGCCCTGGTTGGGCAGCAGCTGGGTCTGGAAGCCGCGCTTGTCCAGCGCCGCCTTGAACCACTGCGCATTCTTCTCGATGTCGGCTGCCACGTTCGAGTCATTGGGCAAGGCCAGCACCTCGATCCATTCACGCAGGCTGGCGCTGCTGGCTTGTTGCACGGCGGCATCGGAGGGGGCGGCGGCCTGGGCCAGGCCGGCGGCGCACAGCGCGGCGCTGAGCAGGGTGAGGGTCGAGAACTTCATGCAAGGGCTCCGTCAGTCAAAGGAAAACAGGTTCAAGGCAATGGCCTGGAGTATCCCCGAGTGCGCGCTCACCCCCGGGCGCGCAGGCGGGCGCATTGTCGCCAGGGCGCCAATCGCTCAGTGGGCGCTGCGCAGGCGTTCGTACTGCGCGATCAGCCCGTCAAAGGACTGCTGCAGCGCCTGCAGCGGCGGCGCGCCATCGGGCCAGGCCTCCAGCTGTTGCAGTGCCAGCGCAGCCGCCTCCAGGGTCGAGAGCTGGCCTGCGCGGGGTGCCTTGCGGATGCGGTAGCCGGCTGGCGCGGTGTCCGTCAGCGCCAGGCGGGGCAACCGGGCCAGCAGCGGGTTGGCATAGAGCATCTTGCGGCTTTTGCGCCAGGTGCCGTCGATCAGCACCAGGCGCCGGACGGGTACTGGCGTGTCGCGGTCCGTCAGCGCCGCCAAGGCGGCGGGCTGGTCGGGTGTCTGGGGGTAGAGCAACAGCGTTTGCTGGGGGGCTTCTGCGCCGGGCCAGGCGCCATACAGCCATTGCTCCAGCTGTGCCGGGTCAAAGGCTTCGCCTACCTCCAGCCGGCTGCCCGGCAGGCACAGGTGCAGCAGGCGCGCGGTGCCCTTGGCTTCCTGCAGCTCCAGCGGGTGCTGCAGGACCAGGACCTGGGTAGCAGCCTGCAGCGGCTGCGCCAGCGCACAGATGCAGGCAGTTTGCGGACGGAGGCAGCGGGGGCATTGGGCGCGGCGCGGGGCAGAGGACACGGGAGCTGTAAGGGAGCAGACAGAGGGCTATTGTGCTGCAAGGACAAGGCGCCGCCGCTATGCTGGCGCCC
The DNA here is from genome assembly GCF_022387135.1 of Comamonas sp. B21-038. Classification (GTDB taxonomy): domain Bacteria; phylum Pseudomonadota; class Gammaproteobacteria; order Burkholderiales; family Burkholderiaceae_C; genus Comamonas; species Comamonas sediminis. The sequence goes on along the minus strand of NZ_CP092462.1, from coordinate 3,293,977 downwards.
CTATGACAGCGCACATGTCCTTTTCTGCCCGCATCGATATGGGCCAGCCTCTGGCCGGTGAGCAGCAGCGCCTGCGCCTGGCACTGTCCGGCCCGGACCGGGTGCTGGAGGCGCAGGACGCGCCATCCTTGCGCGCCTTGCTGGATGCCGTGGAGCAGGCCGCGCGCGCCGGGGCCTTCTGCGTGGGCGGCCTGCGCTATGAAGCCGCCTCGGCGCTGAACCCCTATTTGCCGACCCAGGCAGCGCCCAGCGGCGAGCCCCTGGCCTGGTTTGCGGTGTGGGATGCGCCACCGGCTGACATGGCGCAGCTGCCCGAGGCCGAAGCGCCTGCCGTGCAACTGCAGTGGCGCAGCACGCTGAGCCGCCCCCAGTTCGATGCGCAGATGGCGCGCATCCATGCCGATATCCGCAACGGCGCCTACTACCAGATCAACTACACCCAACAGCTGCAGGGCCACAGCGCCTTGCCCGGCGGCGGGGTGGACGGCGCCGCGCTGTTTGCCGCGTTGCAGCAGGCCCAGCCCGGCGGCTATGCACTGCATATCGACCGGGGCGATGAGCAGCTGCTGTCGGTATCGCCCGAGCTGTTTTTTGACTGGCACCAACCGGCCAGCGGCGCGGGCGATATCTTGACCCGCCCGATGAAGGGCACGGCCGCACGGGGGAGCAGCCCCGCGCAGGACGAGGCCCAGGCCCAGGCCTTGCGCGCATCGGCCAAGGAGCGGGCCGAAAACGTGATGGTCGTCGACCTGCTGCGCAATGACCTGGCGCGCATTGCGCAACTGGGCAGCGTGCAGGTGCCGCAGCTGTTTGCGCTGCAGGCGCTGCCAACGGTATGGCAGATGACCTCGGACGTGCGGGCCAAGCTGCCCCAGGGCACCGGCCTGGCCGACGTGATGCAGGCCTTGTTTCCCTGCGGCTCGGTCACCGGCGCGCCCAAGCGGGCGGCGATGCAGGCGATTGCCGAGTTGGAGCTTGGGCCGCGCGGCTGGTACTGCGGCGCCTTGGGCGTTGTGCGCTCCGATGGCGCAGGCGGCATACGCGCGACCTTCAACGTCCCCATCCGCACCGTGGCCTTGCGCGGCGCGCAGCTGCAATGCGGCATTGGCAGCGGCATCACCGCCGATGCCACCGCTGATGGCGAGTGGCGCGAGTGGCTGCACAAGCGTGCCTTTCTGGAGCGGGCCAGCATGCCCTTTGCGCTGATCGAAACCCTGGCGCTGGACGATGGCCAGCTGCGCCATGCTGCGCTGCACCTGGAGCGCATGGCCGCTGCGGCCGCGCATTTTGGCTTCCGCTGGGATGGCGTGGCCGCGCAAGCGGCATTGGACGCGGTGGCCCAGGCCCAGCCCCATGGCCTGTGGCGCCTGCGCCTGTTGCTCCATGCCCAGGGCACTTTCCAGGCTGAGGCCTTTGCCTGTCCGCCATCGCCTGCGCAGGTCCGGCTGCAATGGGCGGCCGCGCCGCTGGCCGAGGCCCACGGCGAGTTTGTGCGCTTCAAGACCAGCCGCCGCGCGCACTACGAGCGCTGGGCGCCGCAGGACAGCAGCGTGTTTGACACCCTGCTGTGGAACGAGGCCGGCGAGATCACCGAGACCACCCGGGGCAATATCGCCATGCAGCTCGATGGCCGCTGGATCACGCCGGCGCTGCACTGCGGCCTGCTGCCCGGCGTGGGGCGCCGCCTGGCGCTGGAGGCGGGTCAGCTGGAGGAAGGCGTGGTGACGTTGAGCGATGTACCGCGTGTGCAAGCCTGGGCTTTTGTCAACAGCCTGCGCGGCTGGATACCGGCGCAGGTGCAGGGTGCGGTGCCGGTCCGGCCGCAGCCAGCGATGGAGCGCTGAGTCTGCCGGGGACCGTGCTTGCCGCGTGGCGGCATGCGGCTACCGCGACGAATGGGCCAGAGGCCAGGGGTTTTTGTGCTGCACGTTAGGATGGAGGCTGTTTAGCAACCCTTCGGAATGTATGCCCGACAACCCGGACCCTGAGCCTCTTCCGTGTGCGACCACGCTGTCGCTGTCCTTCAGTTCTTGCCCCAGTACACCGCTGACGGTGTCTCTGCCCGTTGAAGGGAGCGCCGCATGATCGAGCTGCTCTCGGACCCGCAGATCTGGATTGGTCTCATTACCCTGGTGGTGCTCGAGATCGTTCTGGGCATAGACAATCTCATCTTTATCGCGATCCTTGCCGACAAGTTGCCGCCGCACCAGCGGGACAAGGCACGTGTCATCGGCCTGTCCCTGGCCCTGGTGATGCGCCTGGGTCTGCTCACCGCCATCTCCTGGCTGGTGACCCTCACGCAACCGCTGTTTTCTGTCGGGCCGCTCAGTTTCTCCGGGCGCGATCTGATCTTGCTGCTGGGCGGTCTGTTCCTGCTGTTCAAGGCCACGACCGAGCTGCATGAGCGCATGGAAGGCGTGAGCCTGAGCAAGTCGAGCAGCACGGTCTACGCCAGCTTCTCGGCCGTGGTCGCGCAGATCGTGGTGCTCGATGCGGTTTTCTCGCTCGATGCGGTGATCACCGCCGTCGGCATGGTCAACAACCTGGGCGTGATGATGGCGGCGGTCGTCATCTCGATCGGTGTGATGCTGTTTGCCTCCAAGCCGCTGACCCGCTTTGTCAATGCGCACCCGACCATTGTCATTCTCTGCCTGAGCTTCCTGCTGATGATCGGCTTCAGCCTGGTGGCCGAAGGCCTGGGCTTCCATGTGCCCAAGGGTTATCTGTATGCCGCCATTGGATTCTCGATCCTGATCGAGACCTTCAACCAGGTGTCCTCGCGCAACGCGATCCGCCATGAGCAGCGCGTGCCGCTGCGCGAGCGCACGGCGCTGAAAGTGCTGTCGCTGATGGCAGGCCGCAGCGGCCAGGGCCAGACCGAGCATGCGCAGAACGACCCGGGCGCTGCCGAGGCCGAGCTGACCTTTGCGCCGGAAGAGCGCATCATGGTCAGCGGCGTGCTGTCGCTGGGTGATCGCAAGGTGCGCTCGATCATGACCCCCGTCTCGGATGTGGACTGGGTGGACCTGAGCGACGATGCCGAGGCCATCCAGCGTTCGCTCAACGACAACCCGCACAGCCACTTGCCGGTGTGCATGGGCCATGTGGACCAGCTCCAGGGTGTTGCCCGTGCCAAGGACATGCTGATGGACCTGATGCAGCATGGCGCCATCCAGCCGGCCACCATCCGCAAGCCGCTGATGGTGCCCGAAGGCGCCGGCGTAATCGCGCTGATCAACGACCTGCGCCAGTCCAAGGGCCATATGGTGATCGTGATCAACGAGTTCCATGTGATGAGCGGCGTCGTGACGCCGGTCGATGTGCTCGAAGCGATTGCCGGCGAGTTCCCCGACGAGGACGAGAGCTTCACGATCCAGGCGGTGGAGGGCGAGCCCGACACCTGGATGGCCAGCGGCGCCGCCGATGTGCACATGGTGCAGCAACTGCTGGGCTCCAATGAGCTGGTCTCGTCTGCCGATGCCTTCACCACCTTGGGCGGTCTGCTCACCGAGTTCAACGGGGCGCTGCCCCGGCAGGGCGATGTGGTGGTGATCGACGGCTGGCAGTTTGCCGTCACCGAGGCCACCGATGGCGTGATGCGCAAGATCCGCATCGAGAGGGAGAACAAGGGCCAGATGCCTGTGGAGCACTGAGCGCCGCATCTTCGCCTCGGCCCGCAATGAAAAAGGCCTGCCCTCTCGCAAGAGTCGGCAGGCCTTGTATGTGGGGCCGCGAATGCGGCGGCCGCTGAACGCTGCTTACAGCGAGCCCTTGTAGTAAGCGCCCCGGTCCATGTCGACAATGTCCACGCTCAGCTGCACCAGCATGCCCTCGGGGTGGGGCGTGAACTCGCGCAGCACGGCGGCGATGCGGTCGGACAGGTCGCGCTTGGCCTCGGGCGTGCGGCCGGCCAGCAGGCGCAGCTCGGCATGCACAAAGCCGCGCAGCGCGGTGGGGTCGGCGCCAATGACGAACTGCTCGGTGCGCACAACGCGGCTCTTGAGGTCCTGCTCGTTTTGCACCTGGCCGCTGGCGATCACCGCAGCGTTGAGGGCATCGAGCAGATGGGCTTCGGGGAAGTTCTCGAGGTTGTTGGTGTATTCGATGACGAGATGCGGCATGGTGGTCTCCGTTGGAATAAAGGCAGGGTAATAAGGGGGCTTGGGCGGTAGCAGGGTCAGGCCTGGAGCGGCTCAGACGGGTGTGTACGACAGCCGCACATAGATGGGCGCAAAGGCTTCGGCCTGGGTGATCTCAATCAAGGTTTCCTTGGCCAGCTCCAGCAGCGCGATAAAGGTCACCACCAGCACGGTGCTGCCTTTCTCGGGCTCGAAGATGTCCTCGAACTCGACAAAGCGCCGGCCTTGCAGGCGCTTGAGGATGGCGCTCATGTACTCCCGCACCGAGAGCTCTTCGCGGGTGATCTTGTGGGTCTGCACCAGCTTGGCGCGCTTGAGGATGTCGCGCCAGGCCTCCTGCAGCTCGGACATCTCCACATCCGGAAAGCGCGGCTGCAGCGCCTGCTCGATGAAGACCTGGGCCTTGATGAAATCGCGCCCGTACTGCGGCACGGCGCCCAGCCCCTGGGCGGCCAGCTTCATCTGTTCATACTCCAGCAGGCGGCGCACCAGCTCGGCGCGGGGGTCTTCGGCTTCTTCACCCTCGGCCTGCTTCTTGGGCGGCAGCAGCATGCGCGACTTGATCTCGATCAGCATCGCGGCCATCAGCAGGTATTCGGCGGCCAGCTCCAGGTTGCGGCTGCGGATCTCGTCCACATAGCTCAGGTACTGGCGGGTGACGCTCAGCATCGGAATGTCGAGGATGTTGAAGTTCTGCTTGCGGATCAGGTAGAGCAGCAAGTCCAGCGGGCCTTCAAAAGCCTCCAGAAACACCTCCAGCGCATCGGGCGGGATGTACAGGTCGGTGGGCATCGCGAACAGCGGCTCGCCGTACAGGCGGGCGAGCGCCACCTGGTCCACCACTTCGGGCATGGCAGCGGCACCTGCGGCGGGGCGTGCGTCGTCCTCAGCCGTGGTCAGGTTGCCGGGGGTTGCCATGCGCGGGGGCTATGCGGGATCGAAAGCCGCTGCGGAGCCAAGCGGCCGGCAGCGGACAGGGCGATCAATCGTGGTTGGTTTGGTATACGTAAGGCTTTTGCGCCACACGTGCGGTCTGGTACTCGGCTTGCTGCTGGCGGTCCAGATCCTTGTCCCACAGCAGGGCGCGGCCTTCGCGCTGGCCTTGTTCCAGCTCGGGCTTGTCGGCCTTGAGCTTCAGCAGGAACTGGGTGGTGTCGGATTGGTAGTCGGGGCGGCGGAAGAAAGACATAGCGTATATTTACCTCTTGTGCCTGGATTCTACCGAACCTGACCATGTCCTTCCTGACCAAATTTGCAATCGCCGCTTCCGCGCTGGCCGTTTCCGTGTTTTTGGCGGGCTGCGACCAGCAGCGCATCAAGGAACTGGAAGAGCACGTCTCGACCGAGCAGGACGTGCGCGACCGTTTTGGCGAGCCCAACCAGATCTGGGACGAGACCGATGGCTCGCACACCTTGGAGTACACGCGCCAGCCCGCCGGTGCGCAGAACTACATGATCACCATTGGCACCGACGGCAAGATGAGCGCGCTGCGCCAGGTACTGGCCCCGGCTTACTTTGCGAAGGTGCAGCCGGGCATGGACCAGCAGGAGATCCGCCGGCTGCTGGGCCAGCCGGCCAAGCGCACCAGCTACCCGCTGAAGAACGAGGCGGAATGGGACTGGGGCTGGATCGATCCGCCCAACACCAAGATGCTGTTCACCGTGGTGTTCGACGCCCAGGGCAAGGTGCTGCGCAGCAACAGCACCCAGGTGCTGCCCAGCCGCTGAGCGCGGCCTCCATCCGCCGTGATGGGCCCCCAACTGTTGCGGATATGCCTCAGGACCTTCTGCAAAACTCCCTGCCGTGGTCTGAACGCGGGCTCGGGCGATCCGCTGCGTTGTCTTCCTTGTCAATAGCTACCGCTATTGACCGCGAAAGACGCCTTGCGTCTCATCCCGATCCGCGCCCATCCCGCTTGGCGAGGGTCTTGCAGAAAATCCTTTACCGTAACGGGCTGAAACTCTTTAAAATTCGGGTTTATACCTAGCATTACCCTTGCCAGGCTGCCCCGCGCACCACCCTTGCGCGGGCATGAAACTTGCTGTCCACCCGACATGTCCTCACCGCTATCCCGCCCCACCGCGCCCACAGTCCTGCCCGGCACCGTGGCCGTTGCCCCTGCTGCGCTGCCGGGGCCTGCCATGCGCCATGGCCGCTTTGAAGATGCCCAGGCGCTGTTCACCGGCTCGCTGTTTGTCTCGATCACCTTGGGCCTGTTTGCGCAGGCGGGTTTGCTGACGGGCAGCACCGCTGGGCTGGCGTTTTTGCTGCACTACGCCACGGGGCTGCCGTTTGGTGCGATTTTCTTCGCGATCAATCTGCCCTTTTACTGGTTTGCCTGGACGCGCATGGGGCCGGAGTTCACCGTCAAGACCTTTATCTCGGTGGCCATGCTGGCGCTGCTGGTCGATATCGGCCCGCGTTTCATCCATATCGACTACCTGAATCCGCTGTATGCCGCCATCGCCGGTGGCCTGCTGATGGGCACCGGCTGCCTCTTTTTGGCGCGCCACCGCTCCAGCCTGGGCGGCGCCACCATCGTGTCGCTCTACCTGCAGGACCGCTATGGCATCCGCGCCGGCAAAGTGCAGATGGTCATCGACTGCACGGTGGTGCTGCTGGCGCTGTGGGTCGTGCCATTCGAGCGCGTGGCCTACTCAGTGCTGGCTGCCGTCGTGATGAGCGTGTTCCTGTGGATCAGCCACCGGCCCGGTCGCTACGCGGGTAACTGAGCGCTCTCAAAACCGGCTGATTCAGGGCCCGTTGGGGATGGTGGTCTCTGCTCCCGCAGCAGGCCTGGCTGGCGGCATTGGAGGGGTAGGTGCGGGCGTTTGCGTTGCTAGCGGCTCGGTGGGCTGCTGCGGCGGGAAGGTTTCGCCCGGTCTGCGCTCCCGGTAGCGCACGCTTATGCCGCTGTTGTCCTGCTCCTCGCCGGTCGCCATGTCGTAGGCCTTGCCTACTCCCTTACCTACGACCTTGACAGTGCCCACCGCCGCATCGGCGGCCAGCCCCACTGCCGAGGCGGTCACGCTGACGGCCGCAGCGCCGACTGCCACGACGCTGCAGCCGCCCAGCAGCATGGCCAAGGCGCAGTAAAAAGCCCCTGCGGCCAGGGAGCGCAGGGGCTTGGGGAGGCGGCGGTCAGCGGCCATCGAGATCAATGGATGCGCATGCCTGGCTGCGCGCCAGGGAAGGGCTCCAGCACATAGATGCCAGGGTGGGCCTTTTCGTCGGCATGGCTGGCGGCCAGCACCATGCCTTCGGAGATGCCGAACTTCATCTTGCGGGGCGCCAGGTTGGCGACCAGCACGGTGAGCTTGCCTTGCAGCTGCTCCGGCGTGTACATGCTGCTGATGCCGCTGAACACATTGCGGGTCTTGGGCTTGCCGTCTTCACCCTTTTCACCAACGTCCAGGGTCAGCTGCAGCAGCTTGGTCGAGCCTTCCACGGCCTTGCATTCGACAATCCTGGCAATGCGCAGGTCGATGCGGGCAAAGTCGTCGATGCCGATGGTCTCGGCCAGCGGCTCGCCGCCGGGGGCGTTCGGGTCCACCACGGCTTCGGCTTTCTTCTCGGCCTTCTTGGCCTTGGCAGGCGCTGCAGCGGCCGCCGCCTTTTCCTGGCTGGCAGGGGTTTCGAACAGCGCTTCGAGCTGCAGCGGGTCCACCCGTTGCATCAGATGCTGGTAGACGCCAATCTGGTGGCCAGCGCCCAGCGGCTTGTCCACGTCGGCAAATTGCTCGGGCGGCACGATCAGGAAGTTCGCCACTTCGGCAGCCACACCCGGCAGGATCGGCTTGAGGTAGATGGTCAAGATGCGGAACGCTTCGATGCAGACCGTGCAGACATCGTGCAGACGCTGCTCCATGCCGTCCTTCTTGGCCAGCTCCCAGGGCTTGTTGGCATCGACATAGCTGTTGACCTTGTCGCACAGCTGCATGATCTCGCGGGCGGCGCGGGCGGTGTCGCGTGCCTCGTAGGCGGCCACAATCGCCTCCTTTTGCGCGCGCAGCAGGGCCAGCAGTTCCTGGCCGTCGGCGCTCACCTCGCCCAGGCGGCCTTCAAAGCGCTTGCTGAGAAAGCCGGCGGCGCGCGAGGCGATGTTCACGTACTTGCCGATCAGGTCGGAGTTGACGCGCAGCATGAAGTCTTCGGCGGTGAAGTCGACGTCTTCGTTCTTGCCGTTGAGCTTGGCGCCCAGGTAGTAGCGCAGCCACTCGGGGTTCATCTTGAGGGCCAGGTACTTGAGCGGATCGAGGCCGGTGCCACGGCTCTTGCTCATCTTCTCGCCGTTGTTCACGGTCAGGAAGCCATGCACGCAGATCTTGGTGGGGGTCTTGCGGCCGCTGAACTTCAGCATCGCCGGCCAGAACAGGGTGTGGAAGGTGATGATGTCCTTGCCGATGAAGTGGTACTGCTCCAGCGCCGGATCGGCCATGTAGGCGTCGTAGTCCTCGCCACGCTGGGCCAGCAGGTTCTTCAGCGAGGCCAGGTAGCCCACCGGCGCATCCAGCCAGACATAGAAGTACTTGCCTGGTGCATCCGGGATCTCGATGCCAAAGTAGGGCGCATCGCGCGAGATGTCCCAGTCGTCCAGGCCTTCGCTGGTCGAGCCATCGGGGTTGGTGCGCACGCCGAACCATTCCTTGATCTTGGCGGCCACCTCGGGCTGCACATGCTGGCCGTCCTGGGTCCACTGGGTCAGGAACTCGACCGCGCGCGGGTCGGACAGCTTGAAGAAGAAATGCTCCGAGCTCTTCATCACCGGCTTGGCGCCGGACAGCGCCGAGTAGGGGTTGACCAGATCGGTGGGCGCATAGACGGAGCTGCAGACTTCGCAGTTGTCGCCGTACTGGTCCTTGGCGTGGCAGCGGGGGCATTCGCCCTTGATGAAACGGTCGGGCAGGAACATGTTCTTCTCAGGGTCGAAGAACTGCTCGATGGTGCGCGTCTCGATAAAGCCGGCGGCCTTCAGGTCCAGGTAGATCTGCTTGGACAGCTCGTGGTTCTCGGGGCTGTCGGTATTGCTCCAGTTGTCAAAACCGATATGGAAGCCGTCGAGGTACTGCTTGCGGCCGGCGGCGATGTCGGCGACAAACTGCTGTGGCGTCTTGCCGGCTTTTTCGGCGGCAATCATGATCGGCGCGCCATGGGCGTCATCGGCGCCGACAAAGTTGACCGCATTGCCCTGCATTCGCTGCGCACGCACCCAGGTATCGGCCTGGATGTATTCCATGATGTGACCGATGTGGAAGTTGCCGTTGGCATACGGCAGGGCGGTGGTGACGAAAATCTTTCGTTGAGACATAGGGTTGCGGAACTTTCTAATCACAGAGAGGACGCAGGCCGGTGGCCGTTGCGGATTCTGGTCACAGGGAGGGCGGCATGGCCAGCCCTCGCGCCCGCGGGCGCTCCAGAACCGGCCAATTCTAGGCGCTTACCGGGCCAGATGGCGCGACCAGGGGATTGGCAGGGCCTGCCGGCCGGCTGCCCCAGCCGAAAAAGGTGCAGACCTCGTCGCGCCGCGCCATCGTGTCGGCCCGGCCCAGCGCCATCAGCGCCCGGGTGTAGCCCGGCTCGAACAGCAGGTAGCTGGCCAGCGCAGCGCTGCCAACATTCTGGCTGTGCACCGACACGCCCATTGCACCCAGCAGCGCCCGCACCGGCGTGGGCAGCTCCTGCAGGTGCGCCAGCGCCAGCGCATCCAGCGACTGCGACGGCGTGATCACCAGCAGATCGAGCGGCCGCAGTGCGCTGCGGGCACGCTCGGCCTCGGGGATCAGGCTCAAGGTGTGGTTGATGCGCTGGGCCCGCTCCACATCGACCGACAGTGCATCGAGAAAGATCGTGGACAGTGCATGGCCGGCCACCTGGGCCAGCGACGGGAACGGCGGGTGCTCACCCTGGGGCAGGTTCAGCACCTCGTGCGAGCGGCCCACACCGACCACCACAATGCGCTGGGCGCCCAGATGCACCGCAGGGGCGAGCGGCGCGGTCTGGCGCATCGCGCCGTCGCCCAGGTAGTTGTACTGGCCGCGCAGCATCAGCTCGGCGGGCGGGAAGATGAAGGGGATCGACGACGAGGCCATCAGGTGCTGGTGGCTGATGCGGTCCTGGATGGCGCGGCGCTGCGTGCGCGACCAGCTGGGGACATGGGGGCCGGCTTCGTAGAAGGTGATGTGCTCGCCGGTGGTGTAGCTCGATGCGGTGATGGCCAACGCCGACAGCGTGCCTTTGCGCAGCAAATGGGGGATTTTCTCCAGGGGCAGCTCGGCCTGCAGCAGCTCCAGCAGCGGGGCGTTGTCCAGCAGCGAGCGGGGTTTGCTGTGGTGCCAGCGGGTCAGCGCCCAGCCCAGGGTCAGCAGGCTGAGCCAGCGCGCCCCGCTGCGCATGACCCCAAAGGCATCGGCACGGTAGACCTGGCTGGTGGAGAAGTTACGCCACACCCGCGAGAGGCGCTGCACCGCCAGGTCGAAATGCTCAGCGCCACAGGCCAGGCCGGCCGCATTGATCGCGCCTGCCGAGGTGCCTACTGCTATCGGGAAAGGCGTGGGCGCATGGTCGGCCCCGGCGTTCTGGCGCAGGCGCGACAGCGCCTGCAACACCCCTACCTGGTAGGCGGCGCGCGCGCCGCCCCCCGACAGCACGATGGCGGTGGCAGCGGAATGGGGGCTGTAGTGCAGAGCGGGAGACATGGGCAGCACCATAGCCGAAACGGGGGTGCTGCGCCAAGTGGCGCTGTCGCTGCGCTATCCGCAATGCCCCATCGTCAGGCTTTCGCCGCCGCCTTTTTCAGCAAGGTCGCCAGTTCCAGGTTCTGCAGCAGCACGATTTTCTGGTCACGGGCAAACGTGCGCGCGTTGTCACTGAGCTCGCCTTGCAGCAGCACATAGACGCTGGCGGCGCCCGCCTGGCTGGCGGTCTCATGCAGCGCGCGCAGGGGCTCGATGCCATGTACGCCGGCCTTGCTGCGCTTGGTTTGCACCAGGGTGGTCTGGCCGTTGCGCGCCAGCTGCAGATCGGCGGCGCCTTGCTGCACCGGGGTGACGGTATAGCCTTCGGCCTGCCAGGCGCGGCTCAGCCAGGCCTGCATGTCGCGGCTGGACAGGGCGCTGGCCTGCGCCAGCAGCGCCTGGCTGGCCGCCGCGCTGGGCTGGTTCCACTGGCGCTTGGCGGCCAAGGCGCCGATCACGAAGAATGGCAGGCTGCCGGCTGCGCCGACAAAGCGGATGTCCTTGGGCAGCAGCGCCAGGCACAGCACCACGATGATGGCTCCGACCACCACACTGATCCACCACGACGAGCGCAGCAAGATCGCAAACACGGAGTTCTCGGCCATTTTCAGTTTCACGGGTGCAGGTCTTTCAAGAGGTGCAGGGGAAAAGCCCAGATTGTCGCTGGTTCGCAAGGGCAAGCGCGGTTCGCTAGACTTATTGCTGTCTCAGGAATAGAAAACACGATGACAGTGACCGAAACCGCGCTACTGGCCGCGCTGGCCAGCGTTCAAGACCCGCATACGGGCAAAGATTTTGTCAGCACGCGTGCCGTGCGCAACCTCCAGATCCATGGCGGCGATGTCGCCTTTGATGTGGAGATGGGCTACCCCGCCAAAAGTCTGGTGCCGCAGTTGCGCAGCCAGTTCGTGGCGGCTGCCAAGGCGGTGCCGGGCGTCGAAAACGTCTCGGTGACCATCAGCAACAAGGTGATCACGCATGCCGTGCAGCGCGGTGTGCCGCTGATCCCCGGTGTGAAGAACATCATTGCCGTCGCATCGGGCAAGGGCGGCGTGGGCAAGAGCACCACCACCGCCAACCTGGCGCTGGCGCTGGCGGCCGAGGGCGCAAGCGTCGGCGTGCTGGATGCCGATATCTACGGCCCCAGCCAGACGATGATGATGGGCGTGGACGGCAAGCCCGAGAGCAGCGATGGCAAGACCATGGAGCCCAAGCTCAACCATGGCGTGCAGGTGATGTCGATCGGCCTGCTGGTCGACCAGGACCAGGCGATGATCTGGCGCGGCCCGATGGCCGTGCAGGCGCTGGAGCAGATGCTGCGCCAGACCAACTGGGCCGGCCTCGACTACCTGCTGATCGACATGCCACCGGGCACCGGCGACATCCAGCTGACCCTGAGCCAGCGCGTGCCGCTGACCGGTGCGGTGATCGTCACCACGCCGCAGGACATCGCGTTGCTCGATGCGCGCAAGGGCATCAAGATGTTCGAGAAGGTGGGTGTGCCGCTCCTGGGCGTGATCGAGAACATGGCGATGCATGTCTGCACCAACTGCGGCCATGTGGAACATATCTTTGGCGCCGATGGCGGCAAGCATATGGCGGCCGACTACCAGCTCGACTACCTCGGTGCGCTGCCGCTGTCGATGCAGATCCGCGAGCAGGCGGACAGCGGTACCCCCACCGTGGTGGCGGCGCCTGACAGCGAAGTGGCGGCCATCTACAAGCAGGTGGCCCGCAGCATCGCGGTCAAGATCGCGCAGCAGGCCAAGGACTTCTCGTCGAAGTTCCCGACCATCTCCGTCAGCAGCAACACCTGATGAACCTGCTCGCTGCCATGCGTTATCTGGCCGCGCTCCATGCGCATGGCCATTTCGCAAGGGCAGCCCAGGCCTGCCATATCACCCAGCCGGCACTGTCCAATGCGCTGCGTGCGCTGGAGGCCGAGTTTGGCGTGGCCATCGTGCGCCGGGGCCGGGTGTTTGCCGGCTTCACGCCCGAGGGCGAGCAGGTGCTGCAGACCGGTCTGGAGATGCTGCAGAGTGAGGCGCGCCTGCGCCAGCGCCTGAGCGCCCAGGCAGGGCAGTTGCAAGGGCAGCTGCGCATGGCGGCCGTGCCCACGGCCATGCCGATGCTGCTGCGCTTTGCCAGCCTGCTGCGCCGCCAGCACCCGGGCCTGGTGCCGGCGCTGCATGCGATGAGTTCCCCCGATATTGAACGCGGCCTCGAAGAATTGAGCCTGGACCTGGCGCTGGGCTACAGCGACCGCATCCGCCGCCCGCGCACCCATTGCGCGCCCCAGTACCAGGAACACTACTACCTGTTGCAAGCGGCGCCGCACCATGCCTGCGTGGGCGATACCCTGCATGCCGCCGAGCCGCTGCGCTGGGCTCAGGCCGCGCAGCAGCCGCTGTGCCTGCTGACGCCCGACATGCACAACCGCCAGATCGTCGAGCGCAGCTTTTTGGCCGTCGGCGTGCTGGTGCAGCCTGCCATGGAGACCAATTCTGTCCAGGCCCTGCTACAGGCGGTGGGCGAGGGCCAGGTGGCCAGCATCGTTCCGGGCGCCGTGTTGGCCACCGTGCGGCACACACCTGGCCTGCGCGCCTGGCCGCTGGTGGAGCCGGTGGTCGAGAGCGAGGTCGCCTTTCTCTACCAGCAATCGCAGCAGGGCATGCCCGCGATGGAGGCGGCGCGCGCGCTGATGGCGCAGGACGAATGGCAGCAGCAGTGCCTGCAGCATGCCGGCGCCTTGGCAGCGGCCCCGCCAGACCAAGCATAGTTTTGCGAATGCCGGCATTGCGGCATTGAATTTGACGCGGGGCGGGCAGCGGGTTGAAATGCAGGGCTACACCGAGCCTCTGCCATGCAAGAACAAAAAATCGCCTTCTACAAAGGCCCAGCCGGTGGCTGGGGTGCTTTGAACAGTGTCAAGAACACGCTGCTGCACCACGATATCGCCGTCAAGGGGGCCAAGACGCTGCTGTCGGCCAACCAGCCCGACGGCTTTGACTGCCCGGGCTGCGCCTGGCCCGACCGCAACCATGCCTCGACCTTCGAGTTCTGCGAGAACGGCGTCAAGGCCGTTGCCGCCGAGGCCACGGCCCGCCGTGCAGGCCCCGAGCTGTTTGCCCGCTACAGCGTGCGCGAGCTCGCCGAGCACAGCGATTTCTGGCTGGAGGACCAGGGCCGGCTGACGCACCCGATGGTCTACGATCCGGCCAGCGACCACTACCTGCCGATCGCCTGGGACGATGCCTTTGCGCTGATTGCCCGGCATCTGAACGCGCTGCCCAGCCCGGACCAGGCGGTGTTCTACACCTCGGGGCGGGCCAGCAACGAGGCGGCCTTCCTCTACCAGCTGTTTGTGCGCGAATACGGCACCAACAATTTCCCCGATTGCTCCAACATGTGCCACGAGCCCAGCGGCACGGCGATGCGCGAGCAGATCGGTGTGGGCAAGGGCACGGTGACCCTGGCGGATTTTGAAGAGGCCGATGCGATCTTCATCTTTGGCCAGAACCCGGGCACCAACCACCCGCGCATGCTCGGCGAGCTGCGCGAGGCGCACAAGCGCGGCGCGCGCATCGTCAGCTTCAATCCGTTGCGCGAACGCGGACTGGAGCGCTTTGCCGACCCGCAGGACAAGCTGGAGATGGCGACCCTGGGCTCCACACCCATCAGCACGCATTATTTTCAGCTGCGCGTGGGTGGCGACCTGGCGGCGCTGCGGGGCATGCTCAAGCATGTGCTGGAGCAGGAGGCGGCCCGGGGCGGTGTGCTGGACCATGGCTTTATCGCCGCACACACCACCGGCTTCGACGCGCTGGCGCAGAGCCTGCGCCAGGAAGACTGGTCACTGCTGGCGCAGGAATCGGGCCTGAGCGAGGCGCAGATGCGGGCGGCGGCCGATGTCTACCTGGGCGCGGACAAGGTGATTGCCTGCTGGGGCATGGGCATCACCCAGCATGCGCATTCAGTTGCCACGATCCAGATGATTCTGAACCTGCTGCTGCTGCGCGGCCATATCGGGCGGCCCGGGGCAGGGCCTTGTCCGGTGCGCGGCCACAGCAATGTGCAGGGCGACCGCAGCATGGGCATCTGGGAAAAGCCGCCTGCGGCGCTGCTGGACCGGCTGCAGGAGGTCTATGGCTTTGCGCCGCCCCGCGCGCACGGCATGGATACGGTGGAGGCCATTGCCAGCATGCGCGATGGCCAGGCCCAGGTGTTTTTTGCGCTGGGAGGCAATTTTGCCGCTGCCACGCCCGATACCTATGAGACCTGGAAAGGCCTGCAGCGCTGCGCGCTGACGGTGCAGGTCACCACCAAGCTCAACCGCAGCCATGTGGTGCATGGCCGCGAGGCGCTGCTGCTGCCCTGCCTGGGCCGCACCGAGATCGATCTGCAAAACGGCCAGCCCCAGGGCGTGACGGTCGAGGACTCGATGAGCATGGTGCACCTGTCGATGGGCATGAACTCACCGGCCTCGGCCCATCTGCTGTCGGAGCCGGCGATCGTGGCACGCCTGGCCCATGCCACCCTGGGCGCGCGCAGCCGGGTGGACTGGCTGGCGCTGGCCGCCGATTACGCGCTGATCCGCGACGAGATCGCCAAGGTCTTTCCTGACTTTGCCGACTTCAACCAGCGTGTGGCCGTGCCCGGTGGCTTTCGGCTTCGCAACACCGCCAGCGAGCGCATCTGGGCCACGGCCAGTGGCAAGGCCAGCTTCCACGCCCATGCGGTGCCGGTGGCCACCCCCACACACCGGGCGCGCGCACGCCTGCATGACCAGCGCGTGTTCACGTTGCTGACCACCCGCTCGCACGACCAGTACAACACCACGATCTATGGCATGGACGACCGCTACCGGGGCGTGTTTGGCCAGCGCAGGGTGGTCTTCATCCATGCCGATGACATCCGCGATCTGGGCCTGGCCGATGGCGACTGGGTCAATATCCGCACCGTCTGGGACGATGGCCAGCAGCGCTGCGTGGAAGGCTTCAAGCTGGTGGCCTATGACATTCCGCGCGGCAACCTGGCGGCCTACTACCCGGAGACCAACCCGCTGGTGCCGCTGTCGGCAGTGGCGGCACATGCGGGCACGCCGACGTCCAAATCCATTCCGGTGGTGCTGGAGCGTGGCCACGCGCCGCAGTGATGGAGTGGCGCACCGCTCTGCCGGAGCTCTCGCCGCTGGCGCAGCGCATGGTGCAGGCCTTGGCGCAGGAGCAGCAGGCCCGCGCCGGGCAGGCGGTGGCGCTGGTGCGCATCGCCAAATGTCTGGATGCCCCTGCCAGCAGCGTGTTGCGCGAGCTGGCCATGCTCAACGGGCGCCTGCAGCAAGCCCAGCAACCCGCTTGGGTGGTGGCTGACGCATCGGAAGGGCGCTGGATGCTGGCCTTGACGGCCGCTGGCGCCGTGGCCGCGGCGCAGATCGCCGAGGCTTGAGCAGCGTCTCGCTATGTCCGCTGGCCTGGGCGCCGTCTCAGCACTCAGGCAACGACCGCATTGCGCGCTTTGCGGGCCTGCTTAGTCTGGTACATCGCCAGGTCGGCTTGCTGTAGCGCACTGTCCGCATCGGTGTCCGGCGTCACCGCCACCAGGCCCACACTGGCACCCTGGTAGTTCAGGCTCACGCCCTGGCCCAGGCACAGGGCCTCGGCGCGGGTGCTGGCAAACAGGCGCGCCTGCGTTTCGTTGAGGGCCGGTGCGACGGGCTCGCTCAGAAACGGGCCCAGACCGGCAAAGGCGAATTCATCGCCGCCCTGGCGCGCAACCAGGTCCGAGCCGCGCATCGCTTCGCGCATCTGGTCGGCCAGCAGTTGCAAGAAGCGGTCACCCGCCTCATGGCCGTAGCCGTCGTTGATGGCCTTGAAGCCATCCATGTCGATCATGCCGACGAGCACATAGCGCTCCTGGCGGCGGGCTATGGCCTGCAGCTGGCCGAGCTGCTCGATCAATGCGCGGCGGTTGGGCAGGCCGGTCAACGCATCGGTGCGGGCCAGCCGTTGCAGCTCTTCGTTCTGCACCTGGATCTGGACCAGCAGCTGCTCGCGCTCGACCTGCTGGCCCAGGAACTGGGCAAACAGGCGCATGACGTCCTGGGTGTCGCGCTGCAGCGGTTGGCGCTTCGCACTGGCACCGCACAGCGTGCCGTACAGCGCACCGTCCGACAGGTGCACGGGGGTGTTGGCATAGGTCTGGATTCCCAGTGCCCGCGCGGCCTGCGAGTCGCCCCAGATCGTGCCCACATCATCGGTGTAGAGGCGGTTCTCGTCGATGGCACGTTTGCACAGGGTGTCTTCCCAGGGCACGCTCAGGTTCTCGGGAATCTGCAGGCTCTGGGTATTGCGCGCGAACAGCACCTGCTGGACGCGCTGGCCCAGATCAATGCGGGTGAGGTAGGTGGATTCCAGACTGGTGACTTTTTGCAGCATCTCCAGCAGGGGGCGCGTCAGCTCCTCCAAACTGCGAGCTTTGGCAAAGGTCTGGCCCAATTGTGAAATCAAGGCTTGCATAGGGTTGGCTCGTTGAGAGAACGTTGTTTCATATCGTAACTCGCAATCGCCGTGTTGGGGATCATCTCTTTCAATGGAGCCATTGGAGGCCGTCTACGAAATCTCCGTTGCCCGGGGGCGGCTGGCTGCCAGCGCGCGTTTCCGCGCGCAATTCCGGCCAGGGCTGGGGGTAAACGCGCATCAGTTATGTTTGCTGCATGAAACACAACTTTTTTGCGCTGGGCTGGCGCCAATTGCTGCGCGACTGGCGCGCCGGTGAGCTGCGCCTGCTGTTGGTGGCGGTGGCGTTGGCCGTGGCGGCGCTGACGTCCGTGAGCTTTTTCTCCGACCGCCTGCAGGCAGGGCTGCAGCGCGATGCCAGCCAGCTGCTGGGCGGCGATGTCGTGGTGGTCAGCGACAACCGCACACCAGCGGCTTTCAGCGACAAGGCCCAGGCGCTGGGGCTGCAGGGCGTCACGACGGTGACCTTTCCGACGATGGCCCGCGCGGACGATGCCGATGGCGGTGAATCCCGCCTCGTTGGCCTCAAGGCGGTGCAGGCCGGCTACCCGTTGCGCGGCAGCCTGCGCACCGCAGCGGCTGCCGGCCAGCCCGATAGCGCCACCCGCGACCTTCCGGCGCCGGGCGAAGTCTGGGTGGACCCGAGCTTGCTGGAGGCGCTGGCGCTCAAGACCGGTTCGGTGCTGTGGCTTGGAGACAAGCGCTTCACGATTGGCCGGGTGCTGACGATCGAGCCGGACCGGGGGGCGGGATTTCTGGGCTTTTCTCCGCGCGTGATGCTGGACTGGAGCGACCTGGCTGCGACCGGTCTGGTACAACCCGCCAGCCGTTTGCTGTACCGCTTTGCGGTGGCCGGTGAGCCCGCAGCAGCAGCGCAGTTTCTGCAATGGGCCGAGACCGAAGTGGCCCAGCCGCATACGCATGGCGTGCGCATCGAGTCGCTGCAAAGCGGCCGGCCCGAGATGGAGCAGACCCTGGAGCGGGCGCAGAAATTCCTGAACCTGGTGGCCTTGCTGGCCGCGCTGCTGTCGGCCGTGGCCGTGGCGCTGGCGGCGCGCACCTTTGCCAGTGCCCACCTCAACGGCGCGGCACTCCTGCGGGTGCTGGGCCTGGGCCAGCGCGCCATTGCCGGCGCCTATGTGGTCGAGTTCGTCATTGTCGGCCTGGCGGCCAGCCTGCTGGGCGTCGCGCTGGGCTATGCGATGCACTACCTGTTTGTCTGGCTGATGGCGGGCTTGCTGGCCGTGACCTTGCCCGCTGCCAGCGGCTGGCCCCTGGTGATGGGTGTGGGCATGGGCATGACCTTGCTGCTGGCCTTTGGCCTGCCACCGGTGCTGCAGCTGGCCCAGGTGCCACCGCTGCGCGTGCTGCGGCGTGACCTGGGTGCCCTGCGCCCGGCGTCGGCCTCGGTGCTGCTGCTGGGGGTGCTGGGTTTTGCGGCCCTGCTGCTGCTGGTCAGTGGCGATGCCAAGCTCGGCGGCATTGCGGTCGGTGGTTTTGCGATGGCCATCGTCCTGTTTGGCCTGCTCAGCGCGGCGGCGATTGCGCTGCTGCGCCGTGGGGTGAACGAGCGCACGGCGCCACGCTGGCTGTTGCTGGCCACCCGCCAGGTGGCCGCCCGGCCCTGGTTTGCCGTGGTCCAGGTCAGCAGCCTGGCTGTCGGCCTGATGGCCTTGGTGCTGCTGGTGCTGCTGCGCACCGACCTGATCCAGACCTGGCGGCAGACGACGCCGCCCGATGCAATGAACCGCTTTGTCATCAACATCCTGCCGGACCAGGCCGACGCCTTCCAGCAGCGGCTGCGCCAGGCCGGCATCGACAAATGGGACTGGTACCCGATGGTGCGCGGCCGCCTCATCCAGATCAATGGCAGGGACGTGGGCCCGGGCGACTACAGCGAAGACCGCGCCAAGCGCCTGGTCGACCGCGAGTTCAACATCTCCCACAGCGATGTGCTGCAGGAGCACAACCAGATCGTGCAGGGCCGGTGGACGCCGGGCGAGGCGGGGGGCGTCAGTGTCGAAGAAGGTATTGCCGAAACGCTGGGCCTGAAAATCGGCGACCGCCTGCTGTTTGACATGGGCGGCGTGCAGCACGAGAGCAGGATCACCAGCCTGCGCAAGGTGGACTGGGGATCGATGCGCGCGAACTTCTTCGTGATGTACCCGGTCGCGAAGATGGATGATGTCGCCGTGACCTACCTGGCCGCCTACCGCGCGCCAGACGTCCCGGGCTTTGACAATGCGCTGGTGCGCGAGTTTCCCAACATCACCAACGTCGACCTGCGCGCCACCGTGGCCCAGCTCCAGCAGGTGCTGGGCCAGGTCATCCGCGCGGTGGAGTTCCTGTTCGGATTCACGCTGGCCGCAGGCCTGGTGGTGCTGTTTGCCGCAATCACCGCGACGCGCGAGGAGCGCGCCCGTGAGTACGCGATCATGCGGGCCGTGGGCGCACGCAGCCAGTTGCTGCAGCAGGTGCAACGGGCCGAGCTGGCCGGCGTCGGGCTGCTGGCCGGTGTGCTGGCCAGCGTGGTGGCCATGGCCATCGGCTGGGCGCTGGCCCGGTTCGTGTTCGACTTTGTCTGGGTGCCACGCTGGTGGGTGCCGCTGGCCGGCGGTGTCAGCGGTGCGTTGCTGGCGCTGGTGGCCGGCTGGTGGGGCCTGCGCGAGGTGCTGCGCCGCCCGGTCGTCGTGACCTTGCGCGAGGCCGTGTGACGCCGTCCAAAAGCGGTAATATCGCGGGCCCGGTAGCACGGGCGCTGTGCTGGCACAGCGCCCGCTCCCCCGGATGGTCTGCCCCCGTGTACCCTGAGAGCCCGTTATGCAAATCGAAGAAAAACCCCCCTTTGACACCCCGTTCGAATGGATCGGTGGCGAGGAAAAAGTGCGGGCGCTGGTGGACCGCTTCTATGACCTGATGGACCTGGAGCCCGGCTACCAGGAACTGCGCCAGGCCCATGGCAGCAGCCTGCAGGATGCGCGCGACAAGCTGTTCTGGTTTCTCTGCGGCTGGCTGGGCGGCCCTGACCACTACCAGCAGCGCTTTGGCCACCCGCGCCTGCGCATGCGCCATATGCCGTTCTCGATCGGCATCCTGGAGCGCGACCAGTGGCTGGCCTGCATGGACCAGGCCATGGGCGATGTCGGGGTGGACGAGAAACTGCGCAGCCGCCTGGGCCAGAGCTTTTTCCAGACCGCCGACTGGATGCGCAACCGCTGACAAGGCCCGCTCCCCCGCGATGCCTGCGCGGGTGGGTGCTGATCCCCGCGCTGTGGCGGCGAGCCCGCAGCCCAATACCTGATTTCTTGACATCTGTCATGCAGAAGGTTCACAAAATGCAACGGCCACCCTGGTTTGCATTCCCTATTGGGGCCCGGCGACGCTTTGGCCCATAATCAGGCCACTAAAAACAATGAGGGTGGATGAGGGTTATGAATACCAATTTGATGGTGGTCTCGGCGCTGGCCGCCGCCGTGCTGGTCTGGGGCGTGCTGGTCTACAACCGCTTGATGACCTTGCGCAACCGCACCAGCAATGCGCTGGCGCAGATCGATGTGCAGCTCAAGCGGCGCTATGACCTGGTGCCCAACCTGGTTGCGGTGGCCAAGAAATACCTGGAGCACGAGTCCCAGACCTTGGAGGCGGTGATCCGCGCGCGCGGCCAGGCCCAGGCAGCGGCCAGTGCGCTGCGTGCCGCGCCCGGCAAGCCCGAGGTGGCCGAGGCGATGGTGGCTGCGGAGGGCGCGCTGGGGGGCGCGCTGGGCCGGCTGATGGTGCTGACCGAGAGCTATCCCGATCTGAAGGCCGATGACACGATGCGCTCGCTGAGCGAAGAGCTGGGCAGCACCGAAAACCGCATCGGCTATGCGCGCCAGGCCTATAACGACCAGGTGCTGGAATTCAACAACGCCTCCCGCGCCTTCCCGGCGATTGTCGTGGCCTCGATCCTCGGCTTCCATGCGATGCCGATGCTGCAGTCGACGCAAAGCGCCCAGGAACGCGAAGCCGTTCGTGTGCAGTTCTAAGGGCCATGGCCCGGTGCGCTGCCAAGCCGTAGCCGCCACCGCATGAAATTCTGGGATTTCCAAACCAGCGCAAGGCGCCGCACCTGGGGCCTGCTGGCCGCCTTTGCGCTGCTGGTGCTGGGCATTGCCGTGGGTGTGCACCTGGTGCTGGCGCTGGTGTTCTGGACGCCTGCGCTGGTGGCGGTGGCTTTCAGCCCACTGCGGCTGGAGCAGGTGGCGGTGCACTACCCGGCCGGTTTTCTGGCCACCAATATCGGCATTGTCACGTTGATGGTGCTGGGCGGCGCCTGGATCAAGCGCAGCAACCTGCGCCAGGGCGGGCTGCACCTGGCCAGGCAACTGGGCGCGCGGGCGCTGCGCCCCTCGGTATCGCATGCCGAGCAGCAGTACCAGAACATCGTTGACGAGCTTTGCATTGCCGCCGGCGCCCGGCGTCCCCAGGCCATGGTGCTGCCGCGTGACCTGTCACTGAACGCCTTTGCCGCCGCCTGGGAGGCCGAGGATGCGGTGATCGTCGTGTCGATGGGCGCGCTGGAGTACCTCAGCCGCGATGAGCTTCAGGCGGTAGTGGCGCATGAGCTGTCCCATCTGCACGAGGGCGATACCCGGCTCAACATGGAGTTGGCCGGCTATGTGTTCGGGCTGGAGATGCTGTTCAACTACGGGCGCGATTGGGTCGAGCGCGGCGTGTCGCTGTTTGGCAGGCCGTTGATGGCCGTAGGCTGGCTGGGCTGGTTGGCGGCGCAGGCGCTCAAGGCGGCGGTATCGCGCCAGCGCGAGTACCTGGCCGATGCCCGGGCCGTGCAGTGGACGCGCAACCCCGATGGCCTGGGCCGCGTACTGCGCAAGGCGCTGTGGCAGCAGGACTACCCGATGCAGGCCGGTGCGCTGCAATCCCGGGGCGGGGCAGTCGGCGCCTATGCGCCGCTGGTGGAGCACATGCTGCTCGTGGAGGTGCACAGCACCGAAGAGATGCACGACTTCTGGCACCTGGGCGGCGCGCGCTGGCTGGCCAGCCATCCCCGCCTGGAAGAGCGCATCGCCCGCATCTATGGCGAAGAGGATGCGCGCGACGCGCTGCCGCTGCAGGACCCGGACAAGCGCTGGGTCAACCCCTTCACGGCCCCTTTGCCGCTGGGCAAGCCCGAGGCATCCTGAAAACGCGCGGTCAGCGCTTGGGCTTGGCGCTGCGGTACTGCGCCGCCCAGGATGCCACCTGCTGGGCCACCGGGTCAGGGGCGGGCACGGCGGCGGCCTGCCCGGCCAGTGCCTGCATCTCCAGCAGCGCATCGGCCACGTTGACGGCACTGGCCGTCATCGTGGCGGCACGCAGCAGGACCACCAGTGCGCCGGCGCCGCCTTCGGCCGGGCGCGCCTGCACAAAGGCCAGCACCTCGTTTTTCTGCACCAGCCAGCTGTGCACCCGGCCTTTGAGCACCGGCATGCGCCCGGGCGAGCCCAGGCCCTTGCCATGCACCACGCGCACGCAGCGCAGCCCCTGGCGTTGGGACTGGCGGATAAACGTACCCAGCGCCTGGCGCGCCTCATCGGTGCGCAGACCATGCAGATCGATCTGGCGCTGGATGGTCCAGTGCCCGGCACGCAGCTTGTGGACCACATCGCGGCCAATGCCTTTGCGTCTGAAGCTCAACTGGTCATCGGTATCGAGCAGGGTGCTGGCGTCGAACTCGTCGCTCATCGCTTCGAGCAGCACGCGTTTTTCATCAGCCCAATGCTGCAGCGGCAGCGGATCGGGCAGCGCCATCTCGGCGTGGATCTGGCCGCTGCTGGGCAGCGGGCGCACGGCGCCCACAGTCTGCCGGAACAGCTGGCGGTCGCGCTCGGTCTGGCGCAGCGCCTGCTGGCGGGCGGCCTCCTGCAGCTGGCGCTGGGCTGCCTGCTCGGCCTGCAAGGCCGTCAGCGCCTTGCGCAGCTGCTTGAGCTCGCGCAACGATGAAGCGCCTCGGGCTTTGTCCTGTTTACTCACATCTCACCTTCCTCGGCCATCGACAGTGCAGCCCCGGGGCCCACAATGATATGGTCCAGCACACGCACATCGACCAGGGACAGGGCGGCCCGCAGGCTCTGCGTCAGTTGCCTGTCCGCCTGGCTGGGCGTGACCTGGCCGCTGGGGTGATTGTGCGCCAATATGACGGCGCCAGCGTGGTGGTGCAGCGCCCGTATGACCACTTCGCGGGGGTAGACGCAGGCCTGGCCCAAGGTGCCCCGGAACAATTCCTCCAGCGCAATCAGCTGGTGCTGGCTGTCGAGAAACAGCACGGCAAACACCTCATGCTGCTTGTGGGCCAGGTGCAGCTGCACATAGGCTTTGACGGTGGCGGCACTGTCCAGCAGCCGGCGTTGTTGCAACTGCTGGGCCATCGCGCGGCGGGCCAGCTCCAGCACCGCGATCAGTTCGGCGCGCTTGGCAGGTCCCAGGCCCTTGACCTGGGAGAGCTCGGCGCTGCTGGCCTGCAGCAGGCCATTGATGCTGCCAAAGCTGCCTGTGGCATCGGGCTGGCGTGGTGCCAGCAGCTCGGCCGCCCATTGCAGCACGCTTTTGCCGGCCATGCCGGTGCGCAGCAGGATGGCCAGCAGCTCGGCATCGGTGAGCGTGCCGGCACCTTTGGCGAGCAGTTTCTCGCGCGGCTGGCAGTCGGCGGGGAGGTCTTTGAGGGGCATGCAGTCCTTTCAATCGGGCTGGCCTGGCCCCGGGGGCGTGCCAGACGGGCGGGGCAGGGGTGGGGCATGCCATGCGCAGGCAGGGGCAAGGCAGCAACGATGGGTGTTCACGGGCACTCCTGGCGGTTCGCTGTCGGCCGGTGGCCTTTTGTCCGGGCAAAACTCCCCATTTGGTCGGGTTCTGCCGGGCATCTTTTGATATAGGTTGCATGCAGGGGTTTCACCCTACAACCTACAATACACCCCAGTTTATAGGGATTTGCATGACTACTCCGATGGCCCCCGTGACGCCGCTGCCTGTTGATGCGCCAGTGGTACAACCCGGATCGTTTCTGACCTTGCACTACCGCCTGGCTGGCCCGGCGGGCGATGTGATCAACACCTTTGAAGGCAAGCCCGCGACCCTGTCGCTGGGCATGGGCGAGCTCTCGCCTGCGGTCGAAAACCTGCTGCTGGGTCTGCCCGAGGGCACGCATGCGACCTTCCACGTGCCCGCTGGCGAGGCCTTTGGCGAGCGCAACCCCGAGATGGTGCAATGGGTGGCACGGCGCCTGCTCAATGAGCTGGGCGATCCGATGGAGCAGTACACGCTGGGCGATGTGGTGCAGTTCCCCACGCCTGATGGTGCCAGCACCTACGCCGGTGTGGCGATGCAGGTGCGTGACGATGGCGCCGTGCAATTCGACTTCAACCACCCGCTGGCCAGCCAGCCGGTGACCTTTGAAGTCCAGCTGATCGGAGTGCTCTGAGCATGTTGCGGCCCCAGGAAATCGTATTGGCTGAGCCGCGCGGCTTTTGCGCCGGTGTGGACCGGGCGATCGAGATCGTCGAGCGCGCGATCGAAAAGTTTGGCGCGCCCATCTATGTGCGCCACGAGATCGTGCACAACACCTATGTGGTCAACGACCTCAAGTCCAAGGGTGCGATCTTCATCGAAGAGCTCGATGACGTGCCCCCGGGCGCGACCTTGATCTTCTCGGCCCATGGCGTGAGCAAGGCCGTGCAGCTGGAGGCCGAGCGCCGCGGTTTCAGCATCTTCGATGCCACCTGCCCGCTGGTGACCAAGGTCCATGTGGAAGTGGCCAAGCTGGCCAAGGAGGGTTATGAGTTCATCATGATCGGCCACAAGGGGCATCCCGAGGTCGAGGGTACGATGGGCCAGCTGTCCGAAGGTATCCACCTGGTCGAAGAAGTGGGCGATGTGGCCCATGTCAACCCCGGCCAGACCGACAAACTGGCGGTGGTGACGCAGACCACGCTGAGCGTGGACGATGCCGCCGAGATCACTGCGGCCGTCAAGCGGCGCTTTCCGCAGATCCGCGAGCCCAAGCAGCAGGACATTTGCTACGCGACGCAGAACCGCCAGGATGCCGTCAAGGTGATGAGCAGCCAGGTGGATCTCGTCATCGTCGTGGGCAGCCCCACCAGCTCCAACAGCAACCGCCTGCGCGAGCTGGCCGTCAAGCTGGGCACGCCGGGCTATATGGTGGACAACGCCGACGAGCTCAAGCCCGAATGGTTTGACGGCATCGCCCGCGTGGGCCTGACCGCGGGCGCCTCGGCCCCCGAGGTGCTGGTCAAGCAGGTGATCGAGCGCATCAAGGTGCTGGGTGCCACATCAGTGCGCAAGATGGATGGCATCGAGGAGACGGTGAAGTTTCCGCTGCCCAAGGGCCTGAAAATCGATGTCGGCGGGCTGGAGATTTCTGCACGATCTCCGGAGACGGGTCGCTGAACAAGGCCTGGTGGCCTGGCGGCTCGTCCACTTCCCTTTGATCGCGGTGGGCGGCGCCCACCTCACCCCCTTTCATGGGCAGGCCTCGGCGCTGCCCCACCCCAAGAGGTTATTCATGCTTGATATTTTGTTGCTTCGCAAAGACCTGGACTCGGTCATCGCCCGCTTGCAGACCCGCAAGAGCCCCCAGCAGTTTCTGAATGTCGAGGCCTTCAAGGCGCTGGAAGCTGAGCGCAAGACCATCCAGACCCGCACCGAAGAGCTGCAGGCCAAGCGCAACCAGCTGTCCAAGCAAATCGGCATGCTGATGGGCAAGGGCGAGAAGGACGCTGCCGAAGCCGCCAAGGCCGATGTGGCCGCGATGAAGACCGAGCTGGAGCAGTCGGCCACGCGCCTGGATGAACTGCAGGCCGAGCTGCAGGCGATGCTGGTGGCCGTGCCCAACCTGCCGCACGAGAGCGTGCCGGTGGGTGAGGACGAATCGGCCAATGTTGAAGTGCGCCGCTGGGGCACGCCCCGCAGCTTTGATTTCGAGATCAAGGACCATGTCGATGTGGGCATGCCACTGGGTCTGGACTTTGAGGCCGGTGTCAAGCTGACCGGCTCGCGCTTCACGGTGATGAAGGGCCCGATCGCCCGCCTGCACCGCGCGCTGGCGCAGTTCATGATCGACCTGCAGACCGAGCAGCATGGCTACACCGAGTGCTATGTGCCCTACATCGTCAATAGCGACTCGCTCAAGGGCACGGGCCAGCTGCCCAAGTTTGAGCAGGACCTGTTCGCCGCCAACAAGGGCGGCCAGGATGCCGAGCCGGTGCCCGACACCGCAGCGCTCTACCTGATCCCGACCTCGGAAGTGCCGCTCACCAACCTGGTGCGCGATGAAGTGCTGAGCGAAGACCAGCTGCCGATCAAGCTGACGGCGCACAGCCCCTGCTTCCGCTCGGAAGCGGGCTCGGCCGGCCGCGACACGCGCGGTCTGATCCGCCAGCACCAGTTCGACAAGGTCGAGATGGTGCAGGTGGTGCACCCGGACAAGAGCTACGAGGCGCTGGAAGAGATGACGCGCCATGCCGAAGATGTGCTGCAGCGCCTGGGCCTGCCATACCGCGTGCTGGCACTGTCGACCGGTGACATGGGCTTTGGCGCTGCCAAGACCTATGACCTCGAAGTCTGGCTGCCCGCGCAGAACACCTACCGCGAAATCAGCTCGGTCAGCAACTGCGAAGCCTTCCAGGCCCGGCGCATGCAGGCCCGCTTCAAGAACGCGCAAGGCAAAAACGAGCTGGTCCACACCTTGAACGGCTCGGGCCTGGCCGTGGGCCGCACCTTGGTGGCCGTGCTGGAGAACTACCAGAATGCCGACGGCTCGGTGACCGTGCCCGAAGCGCTGCAGCCCTACCTGGGCGGCGTGGCCGTGCTGAAGGTCTAAGCGTTCAGACCCTGCGTTCTACCAAGCCGGTGCAGCGATGCACCGGCTTTTTTGATGGGACCGGCTCATGCCAGCGCCAGGCGCGCCTCTCCCCAGACGGGCATGTAGAACAGGCGCGGGCGCGGCAGCTGGGCCGTCCAGGCGCTGTAGGTGCGCGCGGCGATCTGGTGCAACTGGCGGATATGCCTGGGCAATTGCGCCAGGATCTGCGCCCGGCTTTGCACGGCAGGGCCTGCAGCGCTGCGCAGCTCGGGCGCGCCTTCGTCGCACCAGTCGCGCACGCTCTGAGCGGTGACCTCCAGATGGCCTTGGAAAGCCCAGTGCGGCCCATGCACGAAGCCCTTGTTCAGGCAGTGGCGGCCGTACATGCTGCGGCGGGCGCCGTGCGGAATCTCAAAGCTGTCGTAGTGCCAGTTGAAGAGGGTGGCCTCGGCGGGCAGGTCCATGCAGGCCTGCGCGTCGGGGGTGATCCAGACACGGCTCCAGCCGATGTTGGCGCAGGGGTTGCGCCATACGCGGGCCCCCATCGCGCGGGCCAGCATCTGCGCGCCAAAGCAGTGGCCGAGCACGGGCACCTCCGCCGCCAGGGCGCTTTGCAGCAGGCAGCGTTCCTGCTCGATCCAGCGCAACTGCTCATTGGCACAGTGGTTGCTGCCGAGCACGACGATGCCCCGGTAGTCGCGCGCCCGCATGGCCGCGATGCCCTTGTCGCAGGGCGTGATCAATGCATAGGGGATGCCTTGCTGCTGCAGGTGCGCGAGCAGCACGCCCGGGCCCTGCGAGGTTTCATGCTGGAGGATGGCGACAGGTTTCATGGAGGGTGGCTTGCGCTTCAAGCCCTGGGTGGAGAGGCCCCCACTGTAGAAAGCCCGGCATTGAGCGCATGTCTAGACTGTGCGGCCCGCCATCAAGATGGCATCAAGCTGCTGCCAACCTGCGTTGTGGTCTTTCACGGCGCCGCTGCAGTGCGCCGGGCTCCTCTCTATGATCGGCAGCAGGTGGCCCCCAGCACGCGCCAGCACCCTGCCGGGCCGCAGCGATGGGCCCCAGCCATGTACAGAAAGCTGAGGTAAAGCATGTCGGATCAACCGTACCAACCGCCCAAGGTCTGGACCTGGGACAAAGGCAATGGGGGCGCCTTCGCCCATATCAACCGCCCCGAAGCGGGCGCCACGCACGACAAGGTACTGCCGGTGGGTGAGCACCCCTTGCAGCTGTATTCGCTGGGAACGCCCAATGGCGTCAAGGTGACGATCATGCTCGAAGAGCTGCTGGAGCTGGGCATTGCCGAGGCCGAGTACGACGCCTGGCTGATCAATATCGGCGAGGGTGACCAGTTTGGCAGCGGCTTTGTCGAGGTCAACCCGAACTCCAAGATCCCCGCGCTGCTGGACCGCAGTGGCAGCACGCCGGTGCGGGTGTTCGAGTCGGGCTCCATCCTGCTGCACCTGGCCGAGAAGTTTGGCCAGTTCCTGCCCAAGGAGGCAGCGGCCCGCACCGAGGTGCTGAACTGGCTGTTCTGGCAGGTGGGCAGCGCGGCATTTCTGGGCGGCGGCTTTGGCCACTTCTATGCCTATGCGCCCGAGAAGATGGCCTACCCGATCAACCGCTATGCGATGGAAGTCAAGCGCCAGCTCGATGTGCTCGACCGCCAGCTCGCCAAGCACCGCTTTATCGCTGGACAGGACTACAGCATTGCCGACATGGCTGCCTGGCCCTGGTATGGCGCGCTGCTGAACAACGAGGTCTACAACGCGGCCGAGTTCCTGGATGTCCAGTCCTACCAGCATGTGCGCCGCTGGACCGATGAGATCGCGCAGCGCCCTGCGGTGCAACGCGGCAAGCGGGTCAACCGCATCCGGGGCGATGCACCGCTGCCCGAGCGGCACAGTGCAGCAGACTTTGAGCGCTGACGCTTAGGCGGCCGGACTGCCGCGCGCTGACGCGCAGCGCAGCCCGGCGGTCTGCCGATCAGGCGCGCCAGAAGTACCAGCCCGCCAGCAGCAGAACCAGTACCACGGCGAAAACCGCCGTCCAGGCGCCCGAGCTGCGCACCCGGCCCGGCTCATGGTCCGGTGCCATCCACGCTGCAGCAGCGGGTGCGGCCGGCGTGCTGCCGGGGCTCGTGGCGGCGTTGGGCTCCGGCAACCACTGCTGGGGGTCGCCGGATTCGATGCGGTCCTTGGCTTCTTTCAAGCCGATGCCGGTGGCATCCTTGAGCAGCTTGATGGCGACGATCTTGTCGCCCCGCGCCAGCGCCGCTTCAATCGCGGGGCGCAATGCCTCTGCACCGCCGGGCAGCTCCCGTCCATCGTCACCATCGAGCTGCGTCTCCAATGCGCTCTTGGCCTCCGCCAGGCCCATGCCGGTAGCTTCGCGCAGCCGCTTGATCGCGGCGATCTTGTCGTTATTGCGCCAGAGAGTGGCGATAGGGGCAGGGATAGGCGTGGACATGGCGGGTCTCGGCAGAGGGTGGAACAGCAGTCTTTGTACCCATTTTGCGCTGCGGCGGGCATAGGACAAGGGCTGACATCGCAGCCTCCGGGATCAGCCCCTCAACCGGGTGTCCAGCCCT
Organism: Comamonas sp. B21-038; assembly: GCF_022387135.1. GTDB lineage: Bacteria > Pseudomonadota > Gammaproteobacteria > Burkholderiales > Burkholderiaceae_C > Comamonas > Comamonas sediminis. The sequence goes on along the minus strand of NZ_CP092462.1, from coordinate 3,264,139 downwards.
TGGGCACGCGCGGCTTGTCGATGCCTGCCAGGCCGCAGAGCACATCGGCCATGCCGGAGAAATCGAGGCCGCCGTGCTGGCTGGCGCGGGCGAGGCTGTACGACTCATGCACCGCAGCGGCCACCGGCATCGGCACCTTGCTCGCATGGGCGGCGGCGATGACCAGCGACATGTCCTTGTGGGCCAGGTCGATCGTGAAGCCCGGCGTGGTGTCGCCCAGCAGCACCTTGTTGGCAAAGTTCATGCGCAGCTGGCCATTGGTGGCCGAGGTGCCCAGCAGCACCTGCAAGGTCTTGCCGATGTCCAGGCCAAAGCGCTGCGACAGCGCCAGCGCCTCGGCATTCACCTGGGTAAGGGTGACGGCCAGGTAGTTGTTGACCAGCTTGGTGCGCCCGCCCGTGCCCACAGGGCCGCAGTGGTGGGTGGTGGTGCCCATCGCGTTCAGCAGGGGTTGCACGCGGGCCAGGTCGGCATCGCTGGCGCCGACCATGAAGAGCGATTCGCCCCGGTCGGCATGTTCGGCCAGCCGGCCCACCGGCGCATCCACCATCGACAGGCCCTTGGCAGCGGCCTGCTGCGCCAGCCGGTCGGTGGCCAGCGGATCGATGGTGCTCATGTCCATCAGGATGCTGCCGGGCTGGGCATGTGCAAAGATGCCGCCCTCGCCCAGCGCCGTTTGCTCCACCTCCACCGAGGACGGCAGCATCGTGACGATGATGCTGCAGTCACGGGCCAGTTCGGGCACCTCGGCACTTTGCGCGCCCATCGCGACCAGGTCCTTGACGGCCGTCTGGTTCAGGTCATGGACGACCAGTGCGAAACCCTTCTTGACGAGGTTGGCAGCCATGGGCTTGCCCATGCGGCCCAGGCCGATAAAACCGATCTTGTCTGCCATGCATGTCTCCTTGTTGGTATCCATCCATGATGGCAGGCGCGGGGCCCTGGCCCCTGTCAAACACAGGACATCAGCCCGGCAGCGCAAAGGCGGCCAGCACCGCCAGCACCGCAGCGGCTGCCGGGTTGTGGCTGCCATCGCGGCGGTGGGCCACGGCCATCGGGCGCATCAGGCGGGGCCAGAGATGGCGCACCTGCACGCCGGGCAGCTGCAGCTGGTCTTCGACCTCTTCGAGCGGCAGGATGACCGCGCTCTGGCTGGCAGCGGCCAGGCTTTTGAGGGCGCCGGGGTAGCTCAGGGTCAGAAAGGGCCGGGGGTGGTGGCCGGCCTGCCCGAACCAGCCGGCGATCAGCCCATGCATTTGTGTGGCTGGTGCAAACGAGGCCCAGCGCTTGCCGGCCAGCCAGTCCGGCGTTACCCGCTTGGGCGCCTTCCAGGCGGCGGGCAGCAGCACCACCATTGGGTCATTGCGCCAGGGTGTCAGCACGATCTCGGCGCTGCTGGGCTGGGGGCTGGCCACAATGGCCACATCCAGCGAGCCGGTGCGCAGGCGCTGCATCGCATCGGCCGAACCCACCGCTTCGAGCTTGACCTCCACCCCCCGGGCTGCGGCTGCTCAGCTGTTCGAGCATCATCGGCAGCAAGCGGGTGCTGACCCCTGCCGACACGCCCACCTTGACCAGTCCTTCGCGGCCGCTGGCACGGCGCTGCACCAGGTCGATCAGCTCATCGCTGGCGTCGAGCAGCTTGCGGCCATGGGCCACCAGCAGCTCGCCCGCCGCCGTGAGCACCGCCTGGCGCCGGCCGCGCACCAGCAAGGCCGTGTCCATGCGCGTTTCCAGCTCCTTGATATGCAGGCTGATGGCCGGTGGCGACAGGTGCAGCGCCTGCGCGGCCGCCGCAAAGGTGCCCAGGTCGGCAATGGCGACCAGGGTCTGCACCTGGTCGAGGTTGAGGTTGCGCATCAGTTTTTCTGAAGTGAATGCATAGGAAATTCAACTTTACAGAAGTCTGGCCGGCGCCGAGCATCGGTGGCCATGCAAAACCCTCGACCACTGCCTGAACCCTTGCCCCATCCGCCACCGCCAGCGGCCCCGCTGCCGCGCAGCTGGCTGGCCCGGCGCTGGCATGGCTGGCTGAATCTATGCCAGCGCGCCGAGCGCCGCATCAGCGAGAACTTCCGGGTACCACCAGGCGGAGGCTAGGACTGCGTACCGCTTCTCCATGGCGCCAACTCCCAGCGTTCACCGTCGAATGCCAGCCGGTGCGTCAAGGCCAGCGCATCGAGCAGCGCCTCATCGTGCGAGACGACGACCAGGCAGCCAGGGTAGCTGCGCAGCATCTGCTCCAGCGCTTGCAGCGCCGGCAGGTCCAGGTGGTTGTCGGGCTCGTCCAGCAGCAGCAGCTGCGCGGGCGCATCGCGGTACAGCGCGCAGGCCATGGCGGCTTTGAGCCGTTCGCCGCCGCTCAGCTCGCCGCTGGGCTGCAGAATGCAGCGCGCATCCAGCCCCAGCTGCGCCAGGCGCATGCGCAGTACGCCTTCCGGCGTCTGCTGGTTGCCTTGCTGCAGCTGGGCCAGCAGGCTGCGCGCGGGGTCGAGCAGGCTTTGCTGCTGGTCCAGCATGGCCCAGGGCACATGCAGCTGGCGCTGGCCTGCATTTGGCGCCAGCTGGCCGGCGAGGATCTGCAGCAGGCTGCTTTTGCCGCAGCCGTTGGGCCCGGTGATAGCCAGGCGCTGGCCTGCACGCAGCTGCAGGTTCAGCGGCTGCCTGCCCGCCAGGCGGGGGGACTGCAGGTCCTGCAGCTCGGCGACGAGGGCATCGCTGCTGCGGCCTTGCTCAAAGGCCTCGGGCGGCAGCTGCCAGTGGATGGGGCCGGCCTGCCAGTCGATGGCCTGGGCGGCTTCGCTGACGCGGGCGTTCAAGGCCTCACGGACGGCGGCATGCTGGGCCACCAGCTTGCCCGAGGTGGCCTCGGCACGCTGCTTGGCGCGGCCCAGCAGGATCTTGGCCTGGTTGGCTTGCTTGCCCTGTTGGTCGCCCCGCGCCTGTTTGCGTTGCTGGCGCTCCTGCTGGCCCTGCAGCGCTTGTTCGCTGCGTTTGCGCTCCTGCTTGCTGCGGGCCAGCGTATCCAGCGCATGCTGCGCGCGCTGCTGCTGCGCCTGCTGGTAGCCGCCGAAGGAGCCGCTGTACATGCTCAGCCCCTGGCTGCTCAGCTCGGCGATCACTTCCATTTGGGCGAGCAGGCGCCGATCATGGCTGATCAGCAGCAGGCCGCCGGGCCAGTGTTGCAGGCGCTGCGCCAGTGCGGCGCGGCCGGCGGCATCCAGGTGGTTGCTGGGCTCGTCCAGAATCAGAAAATCGGCCTGGGCCAGTTGCGCGCCCAACAGCGCCACGCGCATCGCCTGGCCGCCGCTCAAGGTGTGGGCCGGGGTCTCGGCGGGTAGCGCGGGCAAGCCGCTGTCCTGCAGCAGGGTCTGGAACTGCTGGCGCAGATCCCAGCGCTCTGCCAGCAGCGCAAAGTCCTGCGGGTCGCTGCTGCCTTGCTCGATGCGCTGCAACGCTGCCAGCGCAGGTGCCAGGCCAGCCAGCTCGGCAATGCTTTGCGCGGGGTGCTGCACCAGCAGGTTCTGCGCCAGGTAATGGATGCGGCCTGCACGGCTGATGCGGCCGCTGGTGGGCTCCAGCGCGCCGGCCAGCAGCTGGGCCAATACCGTTTTGCCCACGCCATTGCGGCCGACCAGCGCGGTGTGCTGGCGGTCAAAGCGGGCGTGGAGATCGGAGAAAAGCTGCCGGCCTTGCGGCAGCGAATAGGAGACGCCATGCAGCGTCAAATGCGTGTCTGTCATACCACCCGTGAGATTCATCGATGCCGAACATCCCCGAGCCATGGCTGGTGAGCCTGCAGCTTTGGCCATCGTGAGAGATAGGGCAGCCGCTGCGATCAAGGGGCGGGACGTGGGGCCGTCAGCAAGACGGCAGCATCAATAGCGCATGGGTAGAAGACCTCGCACAGGTAAGAAAGCGGCCCATTGTAGGCCGCATGGCGCAGCGGTCAAGGGCCGCCGCTGCCCGACCCTCAGCCCATCATGGATGCAAAAGCCTGCCGGTACTGCTGCAGCTTGTGCGGGAAATGGGCCGCGCCGGTGTCGAACACCCAGTGCTCGATGGCGGGCGCGGCTGCCAGCCCCAGGCTGTGGAGCTGGTGCAGGGCATCGAGCTGGGTTTTGAAGCCATGCAGCATGGGGCCGTTGACGTCCTCATCGGAGTGGATGCCGGTGTCCAGAATGCTGGGCGCGATCGCCACGCTGCGCGCACCGCGCAGGTGACCGACCCGCAATGCGCAGGCCACCGCAGCGGCGCTGGTCGCGGGGCTCCAGTCCTCGGGGTGGCCCATGCCGATCACCACAATGGCGGGGGCTTGCGCGGCGCCTGCGGGCGGTGTGATCAGCAGCGTCTCCAACGGTTGGGCGCGGAACGCGCCATCGCGCCGGGCCTGGGCCAGCTGGCCGCCCAGGGCGGCATCCAGGTGGGCCAGGCCGCCTGCCATGGGCTGGTGGTCCACTTCATGCGTGAACATGCAGGCGCAGGACAGATCGACCTGCGCGCCGGTGGCATCGACCGTCACCAGCTCCAGCCGCACCCCACGGTACTGCCCGATATCGCTACGTTCTACTGCTGCTGCTGCTGCTGCTGCCATTGGGGGTATCTCCTGTCAGAGGGGGTTGCGCGGCGGCTGGATGCCGCCCAGGGTGTTGGCCCATCCTAACAAGCGCATCAACCGGCTGCTGCCGGAGGGCCTCCGGCTTTGGCGTCTTGCTGCGCCAGCTGCTCTTGCAGCAGCTCGACAAAGGCGCGCACCTTCACCGGGCGAAAGCGCGCGGCGGGAAACACGGCATGGATGCCACCCGAGGGCAGTTTCCAATCCGGCAGCACCTGCAGCAGCCGGCCGCTGTGCAGGTCATCGGCGACGGCATAGTCGGGCAGCACCGACAGGCCTGCGCCGTGGCGCACCGCCTCGCGCACGGCCATCGTGGCGTTGAGCGACAGCACCGACGGCATGCTGACGTTCTGGCGCTCCAGAGCCGTGCGCGAAAAGCTCCAGTGCAGCGGATCGCGCAGCGCCGTATTGGCCACAAAGGGCAGGGCGGCCAGTTGCTGCGGCTCCTCCATGCTGGCCAGCTGTGGCTTCCACGCAGGCGAAGCCACCAGCAACTGGCGAAAGCTGCCGATCTGGCGCGCCTGCAGGTGCAGCTCGGTCAGCCAGCCTACGCGGATGGCCAGCTCCACCTGCCCGTCCATCAGGTCCAGCGACTGGTCGCTGAGCGAGGCGTCGACCTTGCACTGCGGGTAGCGGCGGCAGAAGGCGGTGATGGCCGGCACGATGGCCGCAATGCCGTAATCGAGCGGTGCCGTCAGCCGCAAGGTGCCCGTGGGCGCCTCGGCCCCCTGGGCCAGCTCGTCAAAGGCGTCGGCCGCTTCCTTGAGGATCAGCGCGCAGCGCTGGTAGAAGGCCTGGCCCGCATCGGTGGGCACCACCTTGCGGGTGCTGCGCGTCAGCAGGCTGGTGCGGAAGTCGGCCTCCAGCCGCGCTACCTGCTGGCTGACCACCGCCTTGGTGATGCCCAGGCGCGCGGCGGCGGCGGTGAAGCTGCCGGTTTCCACCACGGCACTGAAATAGGCCAGGCGCTTGACGTTGGAGAAGTGGCCCATCGCCGCATCATCAAGATTGTTTGCTTTTTGCATACGAGTTATCTATTTGATTACGGTTTATTTGTCAATCCAAATTGACTACTATGGCGCCATCGCATTCGATAAGCAATGGATATGAAACGCCTCTATTACCTCTTTGATCCTCTTTGCGGCTGGTGCTATGGCGCAGGACCGGTGCTGGAAAGCCTGGCGCAGCAAGGCGGCAAGCAGCTGCAATTGCTGCCCAGCGGACTTTTCTCGGGCGAAGGCGCCCGCCCGATGGACGAGGCCTTTGCCGCCTATGCCTGGAGCAATGACCAGCGCATCGAGCGCCTGACCGGCCAGCCTTTCAGCCAGCGCTACCGCAGCGAGGTGCTCGAGAAGCCGCAACAGATGTTTGACAGCGGCCCCGCCACGGTGGCGCTGACGGCCGTGCACCTGACGGCACCAGAGCGCGAGGCCGAGGCGCTCAAGGCCATCCAGCATGCGCGCTATGTGGATGGGCTGGACAACACGGCCATTCCCGTGCTGTTCGATCTGCTGCGCTGCCTGGGCCTGAACGACGCTGCCGCCCGGCTGGCGCAACCCGATGCCGCGCTGATGGACGCCAACTACGCCCGAATGGCCCAGGCCCGGCAGCTGATGCGTGCGCTGGGTGCGCAAGGTGTGCCCAGCTTTGTGCTGGAGCGCGATGGCCAGCGCCAGCTGCTGAACGCCAGCGCCGCTTTCTCCAACCCCCAGGCCTTTGTGGCGCAGTGCCTGGCTGCCTGAATCTGTACGGAGACTCTCAATGACCACCCGCAACCTGGACACCATTCGTGCCACCTATGAAGGCAGCCCCGAGGACAACGCCCGCCATTTGATGGCGGCGCTGGCGCCCGATGTGCGCTGGATAGAGGCGGCCGGATCGCCCTATGCCGGCGAGTATGTGGGCGCCGCGCAGATAGTGGAGGGTGTGTTTGCGCGGCTGGGCAGCGACTGGGCGGACTTCCGCGTCCACGTGCACAGCTACTTGGCCGATGGCGACCGGGTGGCCGCCTTTGGCCGCTACACCGGCACCCACCGCGCCAGCGGCCGGGCGATGGAGGCGGGCTTTTCGCACCTGTACCAGCTGCGCGGTGGCCAGATCATCCGCATGGAGCAGGTGGTGGACAGCGCTGCGATGCGCCAGGCGATGCAGCCATGACGGCCATGCAGACGCCGGACGAACTGCACCAGTTGCAGGGGCTGGCGGCCCAGTTGCAAGCGGGTGACTGGCATGCCGCCCACGATGGCGTGCAGCGCATTCCCGGCCTGCTGGCCGCCTGGTTGCACGGCATCGTGCATTTGCAGGAAGGCGATCTGGAAGACGCCGAGAACTGGTACGAGCGCGCCGGCAAGCGTTTTCGCCAGCGCGAAAGCCTGGCGCAGGAACTGGCCCAGTTCCACGCAGCCCTGGCGCAAGCGATGGCAGACGGCGCTGCTGCCGGAGCCTGAATCACCGGGTTGCAGCCTGGCCTGCGCCTACCTTTGTTGAATCCCTTTTTGAAAGCAAACCAGACCATGAAACAACGCTACTACACCCTGTCCGCCTGTGCGATGGCCGCTGCCCTGTTGGTGGGCTGTGAGCGCAGCAGCACCCAGCCGGCGCCCGCTGCGCCGGCCGCCAGCGCGCCTGTGGCCCCCGCGCCGGCCGATACCCAACAGGCGACCCTGACCACCGAGGTCTTCAATCCTGGCGAACAAGCGATCTTTGCCGTCTCCTCGGTGCTGGTGCAGGGCAAGACCGAGGCGGTGCTGATCGATGCGCAGTTCTCGGCCGAGCAGGCGCGCAAGCTGGCCGACAAGATCAAGGCCAGCGGCAAGCGCCTGACGACCATCTACATCAGCCATGGCGACCCGGACTTCTACTTTGGTCTGGACACCTTGCAAGCCGCGTTCCCGGAAGCCAGGATTGTGGCGACCCCGCAGACCATTGCTCATATCGAGGCCACGAAGGACGAGAAGCTCAAGGTCTGGGGCCCGAAGCTGGGCGAGAACGCGCCCAAGCAGCTGGTGGTGCCGCAGCCGCTGCAGGGCGACAGCCTGCAGGTGGATGGCCAGGCCTTGCAGCTGATTGGCCTGGACGGCCCGACGCCGGACCGCACGGTGGTCTGGATTCCGTCGATCAAGACGGTGGCCGGTGGCATCCCGGTGATGGCCGGTGAGCATGTCTGGATGGCCGATACCCAGACGCCGCAGTCGCACAGCGACTGGCTGGCGACGCTGGCGCGCATCAAGGCGCTGGGCCCCGATGTGGTGATCCCCGGCCACTTTGCCGGCACGATGCCCGCGGGCACGGCGGCCGTGGACTTTACCGCCGATTACATCCGCGCCTTTGACGAAGAAACGGCCAAGGCCAAGGACGGCACTGCGCTGGAAGCGGCGATGAAGCAGCGCTTTCCCAACCTGGGCGGTCTGGAAGGCCTGGCACTGAGCGCCAAGGTGGCCAAGGGCGAGATGCAGTGGCATTGATGAGGGGCTGATACGGCCCACAGCACCGCACCCCGGCGGGATCGGCTATCCCCGCTGGGGTGCATTGCTTTTTGCCTACAATGCGTGTTTTGGCTGGAATCTCCAGCCCCCTTTGGCGTGCGCGCCCGATTCCAGGCCTTTTTCCGTTGTTTGTTAATGCAGCACATTCGTAATTTTTCCATCATTGCCCATATTGACCATGGCAAGTCGACCTTGGCGGACCGCCTGATCCAATATTGCGGAGGCCTGGCCGAGCGCGACATGGAGGCACAGGTGCTGGACTCGATGGACATCGAGAAAGAGCGCGGTATCACCATCAAGGCGCAGACGGCGGCCCTGCACTACAAGGCCAAGGACGGCCAGGTCTACAACCTGAACCTGATCGACACCCCCGGCCACGTGGACTTCTCCTATGAAGTCTCGCGTTCGCTGTCGGCCTGCGAAGGCGCGCTGCTGGTAGTCGATGCGTCGCAAGGCGTGGAAGCCCAGACGGTGGCCAATTGCTACACCGCGCTGGACCTGGGCGTGGAAGTGTTCGCGGTGCTCAACAAGATGGATCTGCCCAATGCAGACCCGGACAATGCCAAGGCCGAGATCGAAGATGTGATCGGCATTGATGCCAGCGACGCGATTCCCTGCTCGGCCAAGACCGGCATGGGCATTGAAGAAATTCTGGAAGCCGTGGTGGCCAAGGTGCCGCCACCCAAGGGCGAGCCCGAAGCGCCCCTGCGCGCGATGATCGTGGACAGCTGGTTTGACCCCTATGTGGGCGTCGTGATGCTGGTGCGCGTGGTCGATGGCCAGCTCAAGAAGAACGAGCGCTTCAAGATGATGGCCACCGGCGCGGCCTATGAAGCCAACAGCCTGGGCGTGTTCACGCCCGCCAATGAGCCGCGCGATGTGCTCAAGGCCGGAGAGGTGGGCTACATCATTGCCGGCATCAAGGAGCTGAAGGCCGCCAAGGTGGGTGACACCATCACGTTGGAAAAGAAGCTGCCCAACAACCTGGGCCCCGCCAGCGCGCCGCTGCCGGGTTTCAAGGAAGTCAAATCCCAGGTGTTCGCAGGTCTCTACCCGACCGAGGCCTCCGAATACGACCAGCTGCGTGACGCGCTGGAAAAACTGCAGCTCAACGATGCAGCACTGCATTACGAGCCCGAGGTGTCGCAGGCGCTGGGCTTTGGCTTCCGCTGCGGCTTCCTGGGCCTGCTGCACATGGAAATCGTGCAGGAGCGCCTGGAGCGCGAGTTCGACCAGGACCTGATCACCACCGCGCCCAGCGTGGTCTACCAGGTGCTCAAGGCCGATGGCGAACTCATCGATGTGGAAAACCCCTCGAAGATGCCCGATGCCGGCCGTCTGGAAGAGGTGCGGGAACCGATTGTGACCGTGCACCTCTATATGCCCCAGGACTATGTAGGCCCGGTGATGACCCTGGCCAACCAGAAGCGCGGTGTACAGATGGACATGGCCTACCACGGCCGCCAGGTGATGCTCACCTACGAAATGCCGCTGGGCGAAATCGTGCTGGACTTCTTTGACAAGCTCAAATCGGTCTCGCGCGGCTATGCCTCGATGGACTACGAGTTCAAGGAATACCGGGCCTCCGACGTGGTCAAGGTCGACATTCTGCTCAACGGCGAGAAGGTGGACGCGCTGTCCATCATCGTGCACCGTTCGCAGTCGGTCTACCGGGGCCGTGCGGTGGTGGCCAAGATGCGCGAAATCATCAGCCGCCAGATGTTCGACGTGGCGATCCAGGCGGCCATTGGTGCCAACATCATCGCCCGCGAAACCGTCAAGGCGATGCGCAAGAACGTGCTGGCCAAGTGCTATGGTGGCGACATCACGCGTAAGCGCAAGCTGCTGGAAAAGCAGAAGGCCGGCAAGAAGCGCATGAAACAGATCGGCTCGGTCGAAGTGCCCCAAGAGGCGTTCCTGGCGATTCTGCAAGTGGACGATTAAGAAGAGAAGAAGCCAAAAGCAAAGCTATGCAACTCCTGACAACACTGATTCTGGCCGCCTTTGTGGCCTATATGGGCGCCTGGTACAGCGGCGCCATCGAAGGCAATTTTGCACTGCTGCTGTTTTTGGCCACGGTGATCACCGGCGCCTACTGGCTGGCGGAGCGCTTTTACTTCTTCCCCCGGCGCCAGGCGGCTGCCGCGCAGCTGGAAGTGTCGGCGGCCGAGCGGCGCCGGCAGCTCGATGCCCAGGGGATCGACAAGGTCGATGGCATCGACGTGCAAGAGGGTAAGACGCGCCTGCTGATGCAGCCCTGGTGGCTGGACTGGACCGCAGGCCTGTTCCCGGTGATCGCCGTGGTCTTCATCCTGCGCTCCTTCCTGTTCGAGCCGTTCAAGATCCCGTCGGGCTCGATGATCCCGACCTTGCAGGTGGGCGACCTGATCCTGGTCAACAAGTTCACCTATGGCGTGCGCCTGCCGGTGATCAACAAGAAGATCACCGAGGGCACGGCGCCCAAGCGCGGTGATGTGATGGTGTTCCGCTACCCGCCGCAGCCCAGCATGGACTACATCAAGCGTGTGGTGGGCGTGCCCGGTGACGAGGTGGCCTACATCAACAAGCGCCTGACGATCAATGGCAAGGTGGTGCCGACGACCAACCAGCCCGATTATTTCGAGCAGGATGCGATGCGCTACTTCAAGCAGATCGAGGAGCAGCTGGGTGACAAGACGCACCGCGCCATCATCAACCCGGATGTGCCCAATTTTGTCCAGGGCGTGACGGATTTCAAGTACAAGGACAACTGCCGCTACAGCGTCGAAGGCGTGACCTGCAAGGTGCCTGAAGGCCATTACTTCATGATGGGCGACAACCGCGACAACTCGCTCGATTCCCGTTACTGGGGCTTTGTGCCGGATGCCAACATTGTGGGCCGGGCCTTCTTTGTCTGGATGAATTTCGGTAACATCAAGCGTATCGGACCGTTTAACTAAAAAAGTTTTCTAAGAGGGATTGGCTATGCAGACTATGAAACAAGCACCAAGGCACCGCCAGCGCGGCATGTCGTTCATCGGTGTGGTGCTCTGGGGTTTCATCATCGTGGCCTTGGCCATTGTGGGCAGCAAGGCCGTCCCGATCGTGATCGAGAACATGAACATCAAGAAGGCCGCGGTCAAGGCCGCGCGCCAGGGCACTACGGTGCAGGAAGTGCGTGCCATCTATGAGCGCTCGCAGGCCATTGATGACATGACCTCGGTCAATGCCAATGATCTGGAAGTGACCAAGGACACGGACGGCAAGATTGTGGTGTCGTACAGCTACGAGCGCGATATCCCGCTGTACGGGCCGGCCTATCTGGTCTTCCGTTTTAACGATAGTGTGAAGTAGGTGGAATCAGAACTCAGCCGATTGCAGGAACGCCTGCAGTATTCCTTTGCGAACGGTGCGTTGCTGCAGCGAGCGGTAACGCACCGTAGTTTTTGTGCGGATCACAATGAGCGCCTGGAGTTTCTGGGTGACTCGGTGCTGGGCCTGGCGGTATCGACGATGCTGTTCCAGAAGCTCAAGGGCACCCCGGAAGGCGAGCTCTCGCGCATGCGGGCCAACCTGGTCAAGCAGGACACCTTGCACCAGATTGCGCTGCGCCTGCAGCTGGCCAAGGTGCTGCGTCTGGGGGAGGGCGAGTCCAAATCGGGCGGACGCGAGCGTCCTTCGATTCTGGCCGATGCGGTCGAGGCGATTATTGGAGCGGTTTACTTGGATGCCGGCTATACGCAGGCCGAGGCGATCGTGCATCATCTCTATGAGCGTGTCGAGATCTCGCAGCACATGCCCGCCGCGTCCAAGGATGCCAAGACGGCGTTGCAGGAGTGGCTGCAGGCACGCAAGAAATCGGTGCCGGAGTATGTGGTGACCGGCACCACCGGTGCTGCGCATGCGCAGACTTTCCATGTCGACTGTGTGGTGCCGGCCTTCCAGGCCCGCAGCGGAGGCGCTGGCGCATCGCGCCGCGCGGCCGAGCAGGCGGCAGCCGCCATCATGTTGCAACAACTGCAGACCCAGCATCGCTAAGCTTTTATGACCTCGAAAAAATCTCCTTCTCCAAGCGCTGCTGGCCAAGCCCCTGCAGAGCTGCTGCCTTCGGGCCAGACCCTCTCCGACCTGGACGCGATGCTGGCCGCCGCCAAGCCCGGTGCGACCGTGGCGCGCGTCAGCGCCCCCGATGCCGGCCAGGCCGAGGCGCCTGCCGCGCCAACCGGCCCCCAGCGCTGCGGCCTGATCGCCATCGTTGGCAAGCCCAATGTGGGCAAGTCCACGTTGATGAATGCGCTGGTCGGCCAGAAGATCTCGATCACCTCGCGCAAGGCGCAGACCACACGCCACCGCATCACCGGTATCCGCACGCAGGACAACACCCAGTTCGTGTTTGTCGATACGCCCGGCTTCCAGACCCGCCATTCGCGCGCGTTGAACAAGTCGCTCAACAAGACGGTGATGGGTGCCATCGGTGATGTGGACCTGATCCTGTTCGTCGTCGAAGCGGGCAGCTTTACGCTGGCCGATGCCAAGGTGCTGTCGCTGTTCAAGCCCGGCATTCCGACCTTGCTGATCGCCAACAAGCTCGACACCGTGCACCGCCGCCACGAGATTGCGCCCTGGCTGCGTGACATGCAGGAGCGCCACCCCTTTGCCGAGTTCGTACCGATGTCGGCCAAGAACAAGGGCGATATCGAGCGCCTGTTCGGCATCTGCGAAAAATACCTGCCCGAGCAGGCTTGGTTCTACGGTCCCGAAGAGCTGACCGACCGCAGCGAGAAGTTCCTGGCGTCCGAGACGGTGCGCGAAAAGCTCTTCCGCTTTACCGGCGATGAGCTGCCCTACACCTCGACCGTTGTCATCGACAAGTTCGACGAAGAGCCCAGCAAGACACATGGCCGCTTCATGCGCATTGCCGCGACCATCGTCGTCGAGCGCGATGGCCACAAGGCGATGGTGATTGGCGAGAAGGGTGAAAAGCTCAAGCGCATCAGCACCGAAGCGCGCCAGGAGCTGGAAAAGCTGCTGGACGCCAAGGTGTTCCTGGAGGTCTGGGTCAAGGTCAAGTCCGGCTGGGCCGATGACGAGGCCCGGGTCAAGTCCTTCGGCTACGAATAAGCACAACCCTGGCGCACCGTCTGCTATGCACGGGTTGCGCGCCCCGTGCGTGATACCGACCTCTTCTGTGGCCCCGCGCGGGCCACGCAATGCAACCCCCTGAGCCATGGCTGTCAAGCGCGTCAACGAGGAACCGGCCTATATCCTGCACCGGTATGACTGGAGTGAATCCAGCCTGGTGCTGGAGTGCTTTACCCGCCACCGGGGGCGCGTGGCGCTGGTTGCCAAGGGCGTCAAGAAACCCACTTCCAACTTTCGTCCGGTGCTGCTGGCCTTGCAGCCGCTGCGCCTGTCCTGGGGCATCGCGGGCGAGGGCGGCTCGGACATCCACACGCTCAAAAGTGCTGAATGGGTGGGCGGCCACACGATGCCGGTGGGCGGTGGCCTGCTGTCGGGCCTCTACCTCAATGAGCTGCTGATGCGGCTGCTGGCGCGCGAGGACCCTTTTGCCAACCTGTTCGACATCTATGCCGGTGTGGTGCGCGTGCTGGCCACCGACCATGGCGATGTGCTCGAACCCGTGCTGCGCGCCTTCGAGCTGCTGCTGCTGCGCGAGCTGGGGCTGCTGCCCTCGCTGGCGGCGCAGACGCTGTCGCTGCAGCCGCTCCAACCCGCCACGCGCTATGTGCTGGTGCCCGATGCCGGCCTGCGCGAGGCCCATGGACAGGACAGGGCAGGCCTGACCGGTGCACAATGGGAAGCCCTGGAGGAAGCGCTGTCGGCGGCAAATCCCTATCCGGCTGTTCTGAGGGCTTGCGTGTTGTGTGCCGGCGAGTTAAAAGTTCAGTTGCGTACGCTGCTGCAACACCACTGTGGTCAGCCGGTATTGCGTACGCGCCAGTTGATGATGGATATCCAATCGCTATGACTACCCCCGTGAAAACTGCCCTGTCTATCAACCTCAACAAGGTGGCACTGGTACGTAACACCCGCCACCTGGAGATTCCCAGCGTGACGCGTGCGGCACGGCTGTGCCTGGAAGCGGGCGCGCAGGGGATCACCGTGCACCCCCGGCCGGACGAGCGCCACATCCGCCCCGGCGATGTGGAAAAGCTCGCGGGCGTGATCGCCACCTGGCCGGTCAAGCGCGAGTACAACATCGAAGGCAATCCCTTCCAGAATCTGATGGACTATGTGCGCAAGTACCGTCCGCACCAGGCCACCTTTGTGCCCGATGGCGAGGACCAGTTCACCAGCGACCATGGCTGGAGCTTTCCGCAGGATGCCGAGCGCCTCAAGCCGCTGATTGACGAGTGCAAGGCCTTGGGTGTGCGCGTGAGCCTGTTCATGGACCCGATCCCGGAGCAGATGGCCGCTGCCAAGGCTGTGGGCGCCGACCGGGTCGAGCTGTACACCGAGCCGTATGCGGCCGCCTTTGGCACGCCCGAGCAAAGCACGCAGCTGGCGCGCTACGTGGCAGCCGCCAAGGCCGCGCAGGCGGTGGGCCTGGGCGTCAATGCCGGCCATGACCTGAGCCTGCGCAACCTGACCCCCTTTGTGACCCATGTGCCCCAGGTGCTGGAAGTGTCGATCGGCCACGCCTTTGTGACCGATGCGCTGGAGATGGGTTACGCCGAGGCTGTGCGTGCCTACCGCCGCTCGCTCGACGCCCGCGCCGATGGCGTGCTGCTGTAACCGCCCGCCCAGGTCTGTGACAGCATGATTTACGGTATTGGCACCGACATCTGTGATATCCGCCGCATCCGTGCGACCCTGGAGCGCCAGGGCGAGCGCTTTGCCCACAAGGTGCTGGCCGAGGGGGAGCTGGCTGTCTGGCGCCGCCGCAGCGAGCGCTGGCCCGACCGGGGCGTGCGCTACATGGCGACGCGCTTTTCGGCCAAGGAGGCCTTCAGCAAGGCCGTGGGCCTGGGCATGCGCATGCCGATGACCTGGCGCCACTGCGAGGTCATCAACCTGCCCAGCGGCAAGCCCGGCATCCGGCTGCATGGCGAGCTGGCCGCCTGGTTCGAGGCGCAAGGCCTGACGGCGCATATCACCGTGACCGACGAGGTCGACTACGCCGCCAGCTTTTGCGTGGTCGAGAAGCTCTGATTTCCGATCCTCCGGGCCCTGCCAGGGCCCGTTTCTGACTCTTTCGCATCCATCCATGCACGCTCCTCTGATCATTGATATCGCCGGCACGGCCCTGACCGATGCCGACCGCGCCCGTCTCGCACACCCGCTGGTGGGCGGCATCATCTTGTTTGCCCGCAACTGGGAGAGCCGCTCGGCGCTGGTGCAGCTGTGCGCGCAGATCAAGGCCATCAAGCCCGACCTGCTGATCTGTGTGGACCACGAGGGCGGGCGCGTGCAGCGTTTTCGCACCGATGGCTTCACACACCTGCCATCGATGCGGCATTTCGGCCAGATGTGGATGGACGACGGCCAGGGCAACCGCCAACGTGAGGGCAGTGGTGCGATGCGGGCGATGAATGCCGCCACCGCTGCCGGCTATGTGCTGGGCGCCGAGCTGCGGGCCTGCGCGGTGGATTTCAGCTTCACGCCGGTGCTGGATCTGGACTACGGCGAAAGCTCGGTCATCGGTGACCGCAGCTTTCACCGCGACCCGCGCGTGGTGGCGATGCTGGCCAAGAGCCTGATGCATGGCCTGCTGCAGGCCGGCATGGGCAACTGCGGCAAGCATTTCCCCGGCCATGGCTTTGTCAAGGCCGATTCGCATGTTGCCATCCCCATCGATGGGCGCAGCTTGAGCGCCATCCTCGCCGAGGATGCCGCGCCTTACCCCTGGCTGAGCAGCGTGCTGACGGCGGTGATGCCCGCCCATGTCATCTACCCCAAGGTGGACAAGCGCCCGGCCGGCTTCAGCGAGAAATGGCTCAAGGACGTATTGCGCACGCGCCTGCGCTATGACGGTGCGATCTTCAGCGATGACCTGAGCATGGAAGGCGCGCGCCGCATCAATGGCAGCGTGATCAGCTATACCGAGGCCGCGCTGGCCGCGTTGTCTGCCGGCTGCGACATGGTGCTGCTGTGCAACCAGAGCCTGGGCCTGGGCGCCCATGTGGACGAGTTGCTCGACGGCATGGACGATGCGCTGCGCAGCGGCCGCTGGCAGCCGGACGAAGATTCGGAATCGCGCCGCCTGGCGCTGTTGCCCGAGACGGTGCCCCAGCCCTGGGATGAGCTGATGCGCCAGCCGGCCTACCAGGACGCGCTGGACCTGCTGGGCTGAACCTGCTGGGCTGAACCGCTTGTTGACAGAGGCGAGGGTTTAAGCCTCGCCTCAGCCCCGTCCTCTAGATTGCTCTCGTCCCCCCTAGCTGGCAGAGAGCGATGCCCCTTCACCACCCTTTGCGCCGTGTGGCGCTTGCCGGCCGCGAGGCCCTGGCGCTGACCCGGCCGTATTTTGTTTCCGAGGACAAGGTCCGCGCCTGGGGCCTGCTGGCAGCCATCGTCGCGCTTAACCTGGCGGCCGTGTTCATGCTGGTGCAGATCAACAGCTGGAACCGGGTGTTCTACGATGCGCTGCAGAACAAGCAGGCCGATGTGTTCTGGCACCAGCTCTGGCGCTTTCTGTGGCTGGCGCTGGTCTACATCGTCATTGCAGTCTACAAGTTCTACCTCACCCAGCTGCTGCAGTGGCACTGGCGCCGCTGGCTGACCGAGCACCTGCAAGGCCGCTGGCTGGCCCACAAGGCCTTCTACCGCATGGAGCTGGGCCGCTACAGCGGCAGCCAGCAGATGCCGGACAACCCCGACCAGCGCATCCAGGAAGACATCAACCTGTTCAGCAGCTACACCGTGGCGCTCAGCATGGGGCTGCTCAACGCCCTGGTCACCTTTGTCAGCTTTGTCGGCATCCTCTGGGGGCTGAGCGCGGCGATGGACCTGGATCTGCCTGCCATGCTGGGCGGCGGCAGCCTGCATATTCCCGGCTTTATGGTCTGGATGGCCGTCGTGTACTGCCTGGTGGGCAGTGCGGTATCGCTGTGGCTGGGCAAGCCGCAGGTGGGCCTGAATATCCAGCAACAGCGCCTGGAGGCCAACTACCGCCACCACATGATCCGCGTGCGCGAGCATGCCGAAGCCATTGCGATGGACGGCGGCGAGCGGGTGGAGGGCGAGCAACTGCGCCTGCGCTTTGGCGATGTGCTGGGCAACTACCTGCTGCTGATCCGCCAGCAAAAGAAGCTCGCCTGGTTCACCAATTTCTTTGGCCAGGCCGCCGTGGTGTTTCCCTTCATCATTGCCGCGCCGCGCTTTTTCAGCGGCGCCATCCAGCTGGGCCAGCTGATGCAGATTGCCTCGGCATTCAACCAGGTGCAGGATTCGCTCAGCTGGATCGTCAACAACTACAGCGATATTGCGGCCTGGCGGGCCACCACGCGGCGTCTGGCGAGCTTTGACGCCGGTCTGCGCGCCCAGGCCCAAGCCCAGGGCCCGACGCTGGAGGCCGCTGACCATCTGCAAACCCAGGGGCTGCAGGTGGCGCTGCCCGATGGCCGGGTGGTGATCGACAATGCGGCCTTGCAGCTGGCGGCCGGCGAGGACGTGCTGATCAGCGGACGCTCGGGCAGCGGCAAATCCACGTTGCTGCGCAGCCTCGCCGGCATCTGGCCGTTTGCGCATGGACGGGTGCAGCGGCCGATGGACAGCATGTTCATTGCGCAGCGCCCTTATTTCCCCGATGGCAGCCTGCGCCAGGCCCTGGCCTACCCGCAGCCCGCTGCGGACTATGACGATGCCCAGCTGCAGGCAGCCTTGCGCGCCGCGCAACTGGCCCCGTTGGTGGAGCGGCTGGATGAGACTGCCGCCTGGAACGCCGTGCTCTCGGGCGGGGAGCAGCAGCGCCTGGCGATTGCGCGGGTGCTGCTCCAACGCCCGGCCTGGGTGTTTGCCGACGAGGCCACCAGCGCGCTGGACCAGGCGACCGAGGCCGAGGTCTATGCGGCGCTGGTAGCGCTGGTGCGTGCGCGCGGCGGATCGCTGGTGTCCGTCGCCCACCGGGACAGCGTGCAGGCCTTCCACACCGGGCGCTGGCAGCTCGATGCGGCGCAGCGTGCGGTGCGGCCCGGGACGGTCAGGCGCTAGCCGGTGCCCTGGGCCGCCGCAAGGCGACTCGGCTGCGGCGGACCAAAAAAATGCCTGCACGGGGCAGGCATTCGTCAGCGATGGCTGGTAAATGCGGAGGTCAGGCGACGGCGCCGACACCCAGCAGGGCAATCACCAGGAAAATCACCGTGATGGCGATGAAGATGAAGAAAAGGATCTTCGCGATTCCGGCGGCGCCAGAGGCTACACCGGTAAAGCCGAACACACCGGCCAGCAACGAGATCACCGCAAAAATAATGGCCCACTTAAGCATCGAACACCTCCTGTTGTCATGTGATGGTTGATCTTAAGCAGGGGGGCGAATCAGCGCCGTGGGCCGAAGAGGCAAGTACCGGTAGGCTGGCGCTGACAGCCGCCTGGAATGCACGGTGTCATGGCACGGCGGGCGTATCGGCTGGCGCAGCCGGGCTGGCCTCTGGCGGCTGCTGGGGCGGGGGATCATCGGTCCAGCGGCGCACCACCTTCTGGAAGATGTGGGTGTTGGGGATTTGCAGCACCACGCTTTGGCTGCGGTCCGCCACAAAGTCTTCGAGTGTCGTGTAGAGCATGTTGATATCGACCACCCGGCCCTTGGCACCGGGCTTGTCCAGGCCGTCCAGCACCTCGATGTAGTCGCCCAGCCGGTAGGGCCGCACGGTGAAGATCAGCACCGCGCAGAAGAAGTTGGACAGCACGCTCCAGGCAGCGAAGAAGGCCACGGCGCCGACCGCGGCAAAGCCGGAGAACGCCGTCCACAGCACCGTGGCGCTGACCCCCAGGCGCTCCAGAATCAACAGGCAGGTGCCGCCAATGATGAGCCAGCGCACCAAGCCCTTGACGGGCACGGCCAGCTCCAGCGGCCAGTGGTAGTGCTGGGCCACGCGGGTGATGAGCTTGCGGGTGACGTAGTTGAGTGTGATGGCCAGCAGCAGGATCAAGGTGATCTGTATCGCAGGCACGATGATGTCCACCCATTCGGTGGCCCATTCTGGAATCAGGAGTTTGAGTCGGTTCATGGCGGGAGCAGGGCGCGCAACGGGCGCCAGATGGGCCCGTGGTGGGGGATGCGCTGATTATCGATGACGATGGAACGGGCTTCAGGCCAGCGGCAGCTGGCTTTGCTGGGCGCGGCAGGCTTCGTCATGCCAGTCGACCAGGGCCTGGATGTCCATGCCCATGCGGGACTGGCCCAGCTGCGCAATGAACTGGCAGGCGCTGTACCGCGCTGCCTGCTGGTCGTAGACATGCGTCCATTCAGCGCGTGCTGCCAGTTGGCTGGCAGCCACCGGCCAGCGCCGCACCTGCGGGCTGGGGCCGGACAGGCCCATGCGCCAGGGCTTGCCGGTCACGCGGGCGCGAAAGCACTGCTGCTGCAGGCACAGGCGCTGGTAGACCGGATCAACCTGCAACGCAGAGAACAGATCCTGCACCGCGCTGTCGCCGGGCCGCAGGGCCTCGTGGGTGACGATGATGCGCAGCCCCTTGGGCGTGCTGTAGACGCGCAGACCCCAGTCGGGGTGCTGCTGGCTGAAGGCGGTGACCCGCTCCAGCGCCAACTGCCGGGGATCGGCGCTGCCGGCCTGTTTTTGGCGCAGGTTCAACCAGCGCCGCAGCCACAGCACCAGGACCACGGCCCCGCCCGCCAGCACCGCCATCGCGGGCAGCACGCCACCCTGTGCAAAGACGACGAAGCCCACCGCCAGCGCCAAGACAGCTGCGGCCAGCAGCGGTGCCGCACTGGGTGGCTGGGGTTGCGGCGGGAAGTCCATGTCGGCGATGGCGACATCGGGGGTGTTGAGGCAGTGCGCGCCGTAGCTGTTGCGCGTCATCACGGTCTGGCCGCGCTGGCCCAGGATCTCTTCCCGGATGGGGGTCTGGCCATTCAGGCCATATTCACCGAGCCGTTCCATGCGCTGAAAGCTGGCATCCAGATGGCGCAGTTGCGGGGCGCTGAGCACCTGGTCGAGCGCAGCCTGGGCGCGCTGTTGGGCATGGGCTTGTGCGGCTTCGGGGCTGTGGTCGGACCAGCCCCAGCGCTGCACGGTGGCGCCATGGCGCGGGCTGGTTTCATGGCGCAGGCGTGCTTGCGCCCAGTAACGGGGTATCTGCATGCAGGCCAGTATATCGGCGGCGGCAGGCCAAGAAAAAAGCGGCACAGGCTCTGGGCAGAGCCTGTGCCGCTGGGCGCTGTGGGCAGGCCAGGGGGCCTGCCGGGCGCATTATTGTTCCCGGCGCAGCGCGGGGAACAGGATGATGTCGCGGATGCTGGCGCTGTCGGTCAGCAGCATCATGAAGCGGTCGATACCGATGCCGCAGCCGCCGGTGGGTGGCATGCCGTACTCAAGCGCGCGCACAAAGTCGTGGTCGTAGTACATGGCTTCGTCATCGCCGCCATCCTTGGCAGCGACCTGGGCGTTGAAGCGCGCGGCCTGGTCTTCGGCATCGTTCAGCTCGGAGAAGCCGTTGCCGAACTCGCGGCCGGTGATGTAGAGCTCAAAGCGCTCGGTCACTTCGGGGCGGTCATCGTTGGCGCGGGCCAGCGGGCTGATCTCGGTCGGGTGCTCC
Organism: Comamonas sp. B21-038; assembly: GCF_022387135.1. GTDB lineage: Bacteria > Pseudomonadota > Gammaproteobacteria > Burkholderiales > Burkholderiaceae_C > Comamonas > Comamonas sediminis. The sequence continues at coordinate 3,243,322 of NZ_CP092462.1, read as the reverse complement.
ATGATGAAGGTGGGGTTCCAGAGCTTGTCCTCGACCACTTCCTCAAAGTACAGCACCTGCAGGCTGGCCAGGGTGCGGCCTGCCAGCTTGTCCTTCTCTTCCTTCATGCCCAGCTTCTTCAAGGCATTGGTGAGCCATTCGCGGTTGCCCACGTTCTCGCCGGCATCGGTGTACTTGACGATGGCTTCGGTGATGGTCAGGCGCTCGAAGGGCTGGGTCAGGTCCACCGGCTTGCCGCCATAGGTCAACTCCAAGGTGCCCACGGCCTTCATCGCGGCGTCGCGGATCAGCGCTTCGGTGTAGTCCATCACATCGCGGTAGTTCCAGTAGGCCGCGTAGAACTCCATCATCGTGAACTCAGGGTTGTGGCGTACCGACACCCCTTCGTTGCGGAAGTTGCGGTTGATCTCGAACACGCGCTCGAAGCCACCGACGATCAGGCGCTTGAGGTAGAGCTCCGGAGCGATGCGCAGGTACATCTCCTGGTCCAGCGCATTGTGGTGGGTGATGAAGGGCTTGGCATTGGCGCCACCGGGGATCGGGTGCAGCATCGGGGTTTCGACTTCGAGGAAGCCGTGCTCGACCATGAACTCGCGGATGCCGGAGACCGCCTTGGAGCGGGCCACAAAGCGCTTGCGTGCGTCTTCGTCGGTCATCAGGTCGACATAGCGCTGGCGCACCTTCTGCTCCAGATCGGCCATGCCGTGGAACTTGTCGGGCATGGGGCGCAGGCTCTTGGTGAGCATGCGGATCTTGGTCACCTTGATCGACAGTTCGCCGGTCTTGGTCTTCATCAGCTGGCCTTCGGCACCGATGATGTCGCCCAGATCCCATTTCTTGAAATCGGCGTACAGCTCCTCGCCCACCGCATCGCGGGTGACGTAGAGCTGGATGCGGCCGGTGGCATCCTGCACGGTGGCAAAGCTGGCCTTGCCCATCACGCGCTTGAGCATCATGCGGCCGCCGACGCTGACCGTCAGCGCGGCAGCGTCCAGGTCGGCGGCGTCCTGCTCGGCGTGGGCCGCAATCAGGTCGTCTGCGCGGTCGGCGGGCTTGAAGTCGTTGGGGAAAGCCACACCTTTGCCTTGGCGCTGTGCTTCGCGCAGGGCTTTGAGTTTTTCGCGGCGCTCGGCAATCAGTTGGTTTTCGTCGTGCGCAACCGGCGCGGTCTCGGGAGTGGTGTGGTTTTCAGACATGAAGAGGCCAGCATTGCGCTGGTAAACGGCCAAAACCTGTCATTTTAAGATTTTTAGCGTGCCCTGTGCCGGCAAAAGCCGTAGTGTCCGACTGCTGCACCGCTTTTCGTCCCTGGCGCGCTGGGGGATTTGGTGACACGGGACCTGGCAGCGGCCCTAGAATAATAGCTTGAAGCCCTTTGTCATTGGTCTGTCAGCTTCGTTTTTAATAGCAAATTTCGCATTCTCGGGATCGCTCCCGACTGGAAACACCGATGCTTTTTCAAATCCTGTCCCTGCTGCTCAATATTGCAGGTGGTCTGCTGACCGGTGCCTGCCTGCTGCGCTGGTACATGCAGTACCAGCGCGTCTCCTTCAACAACCCGCTGGGGCAGCTGGTGCTGGCGCTGACCAGCTGGCTGGTGCTGCCGTTGCGCAGGATCACCAAGGGCTTGCCCGGCGGCGACTGGGCCAGCATCATGGGCGCCTGGTTGGTGCAGGTGGTCCAGTTTGTGCTGCTGTGGCTGGCGGCAGGGGGCCTGTCATCGCTGCTGTCGGTGCTGGTGGTCGCCACCATTGGCGTGGCCAATATCGGCATCTCCACGATGGTGGTGGTCACGCTGGTGCATGTCGTGCTGTCCTGGCTGTCGCCGGGCAACGCGGTGATGAATGCCGTGTTCTACCAGCTCACGGCGCCGCTGCTGCGCCCGCTGCGCAAGATCATCCCGCTGGTTGGCGGTGTGGACCTGTCGCCCATCGTGCTGCTGGTGGGGTTGCAGATCATCTCCATCATGCTAGCCCACCTGCAGTCGCGGCTGCTGCTGGCGGTGTGATGTGATGCTGGGGGCGCAAGCCCGGACGCGAAAAAACCGCCTAGGGCGGTTTTTTTGTGGGGGTAGCGGCCCTGAGTAGGCCGCTGGTGTATCGGGGCCGATCAGGCCACCGCATCCGCTGGCAGGCGCTGCAGCATGGCCAGGCTGCTGGCGATGCGGTCACGCAGCTCGCGGCGGTCGACGATCATGTCCACGCCACCTTTTTGCTGCAGGAACTCGGCGCGCTGGAAGCCTTCGGGCAGCTTCACGCGCACGGTGTTCTCGATCACGCGCGGGCCGGCAAAGCCGATCAGCGCCTTGGGTTCGGCCATGACGATATCGCCCATGAAGGCAAAACCGGCAGACACGCCGCCCATCGTGGGGTCGGTCAGCACGCTGATGTAGGGCAGGCCCTTCTTGGCAAAGCGGGTCAGCGCGGCATTGGTCTTGGCCATCTGCATCAGGCTGAGCAGGCCTTCCTGCATGCGCGCGCCACCGGTGGCGGTGAAGCACACAAACGGCACCTTTTGCTCGATGGCGGTTTCGACGCCGCGCACAAAGCGCTCGCCGACGACCGAACCCATCGAGCCGCCCATGAATTCAAACTCGAAGCAGGCGACCACCAGGTTGACGCTCTTGACCGAGCCCCCCATCACCACCAGCGCATCGGTCTCGCCGGTGTTTTCCAGCGCTTCCTTGAGGCGCTCTGGGTACTTGCGGCTGTCCTTGAACTTCAGCGCATCGACGGGCAGCACTTCCTGGCCAATCTCGTAGCGGCCTTCGGCGTCCAGAAACTGGTTCAGACGCGCGCGCGCCGACATGCGGTGGTGGTGGCTGCACTTGGGGCAGACATTGAAGTTGTGCTCCAGGTCGGCCTTGTACAGCACGGCTTCGCATGCAGGGCACTTGATCCACAGACCTTCGGGCATCTGGCGACGCTCGGCCGGGTCGGTGTGCTGGATCTTGGCGGGTAACAGTTTCTCTAGCCAGGACATGGTTGTTTTCCTTTGCTCTCGCACTCGTCGGGCTGCGCACGGCGCAGCCCAGGAGGCGCATTATGCGTCAAGCGCCTTGCGGATGCCACGCAAAAAATCGGAGACCAGCGCCACGACTTTCTCATGCGGCTGGTTTTCGATCAGCTGGATGATGCGGGTGCCGATCACCACGGCATCGGCCACCTTGCCGATGGCCTGGGCCGTCTGCGCATCGCGAATGCCAAAGCCTACGCCCACAGGGATGTGCACATGCTGGCGGATTTGCGGCAGCATCGCTTCGACGGCGCCGGTATTGAGCGTGCCCGCACCGGTAACGCCCTTGAGCGAGACGTAGTACACATAGCCGCTGGCCACGCGCGCCACTTGCTGCATGCGCTCCGGCGTCGAGGTGGGCGCCAGCAGGAAGATCAGGTCCATGCCATGCGCACGCAGATCGGCCGCAAAGGCTTCGCATTCTTCGGGCGGGTAGTCTACCACCAGCAGGCCATCGACTCCGGCGGCAGCGGCATCGCGCACAAAAGCGCCTTTGCCGTGTACCTGTTCGTAGCGCTCGACCGGGTTGGCATAACCCATCAGCACCACCGGCGTGGTGTTGTCCTTCACGCGGAACTCGGCCACCATCGCCAGCACCTGCTTCATGCCGATGCCTAGTGACAGGGCCTTCTCCCCGGCCTTCTGGATGACGATGCCGTCGGCCATTGGGTCCGAGAAGGGCACGCCCAGCTCGATCACATTGGCGCCTGCATCGACCATGCCATGCATCAGCGCCGGCGTGATGTCGGCAAAGGGGAAGCCGGCGGTGACATAAGGAATCAAGGCCTTGCGGCCAGCCAGCTTCAACTGGTCAAAGGTTGCGGCGATGCGGCTCATTTGGTATAGCTCCCCTTGACGGCCACGCCGCGGCTGGAGGGTTGGGCATAAAAGTCGACGCCCGAGAGATCGGCCACCGTGCCAATGTCCTTGTCGCCCCGGCCCGACAGGCTCACGAGGATGGACTGGTCCTGGCGCATGGTCTTGGCCAGCTTCATCGCATAGGCCACGGCGTGGCTGGATTCCAGCGCCGGGATGATGCCTTCGGTGTGGCACAGGTAGTGGAAGGCATCGAGCGCCTCCTGGTCGGTGATGCCGACATACTGGGCGCGGCCGATTTCCTGCAACCAGGCATGCTCGGGGCCGACGCCGGGGTAGTCCAGGCCGGCGCTGATGGAATGGGTCTCGGTGATCTGGCCGTTGTCGTCCTGCAGGATATAGGTGCGGTTGCCATGCAGCACACCGGAAGAGCCGCGCTGCAGCGATGCGGAGTGCTTGCCGCTGTCCAGGCCTTCGCCAGCCGCTTCGACGCCGATCAGGCGCGTGTTCTCATAGGGGATATAGGGGTAGAAGATACCCATGGCATTGCTGCCGCCCCCGACGCAGGCAATCACTGCATCGGGTTGCTCAGCGGCCATGTTCTGCTCCTTGAACAGCGCCGGCATCTGGGACAGGCACTCGTTGCCGATCACGCTCTGGAAATCGCGCACCATCATCGGGTAGGGGTGGGGGCCGGCCACGGTGCCGATGATGTAAAAGGTGTTGTCCACATTCGCCACCCAGTCGCGCATGGCCTCGTTGAGCGCGTCCTTCAAGGTCTTGCTGCCCGACTCGACCGGCACCACGGTGGCGCCCAGCAGCTTCATGCGGTAGACGTTGGGGCTTTGGCGGCGCACGTCTTCGCTGCCCATGTAGACCACGCATTCGAGGCCATAGCGGGCGCAGATGGTGGCAGTGGCCACACCGTGCTGGCCGGCGCCGGTCTCGGCAATGATGCGCGGCTTGCCCATGCGCTTGGCCAGCATGGCCTGGCCGATCACATTGTTGATCTTGTGGGCACCGGTGTGGTTGAGGTCCTCGCGCTTGAGGTAGATCTGCGCGCCACCCATCTCGCGCGACATGCGCGCTGCGTGGTAGACGGGCGAGGGGCGGCCGACATAGTGGGCCAGCTCGTACTGGAATTCGCGCAGGAACTCCGGATCGTTCTGGTACTTGTCATAGGCCTCGCGCAGCTCGACCAGGGCGTGGGTCAGGGTTTCGCTGGCAAAGCTGCCGCCATAGGGGCCGAAATGGCCCGCAGTATCGGGTTGCTGGTATTCAAACATGGAAGGGATTCTTGGCAAGTAGTGTGTCAGCGGCACGCACGGCTGCGACAAACTGTTGGATTTTTTCGGCGTCCTTGGTGCCCTTGATGGCCTTGCCATCGGCACCGGTCCTCTCAACGCCGGAGCTCACATCCACCGCGAGCGAGAGGCAGCGCGGTCTGACTTGCACAATGCCATCGGTCACGTTTGCAGGCGTGAGTCCACCAGACAAAACGAGATGAGAGGCTACGTTTGTTGGAAGCAGTGACCAATTGAATGCTTTGCCGCCACCGCCGAACCCCTCGACATGGGCGTCGAGCAGGATGGCCTTGGCGTGTGAATATCGATGGGCATATTCTACGAGGTCGAACTGCACCGCAGCGTCGCCAAGGGGTATGCGTGCGGCACGCAAAAAGCTGCGCTCGCCGCCGCCGGTCGATGCCAGGCATTGCTCTGGGGTTTCATCGCCATGGAACTGCGCGATCGCGCCGGGCACCTTGCCACAGGCCGCCATCACCTGGGCAGGCGTTTCATTGACAAACAGCAGCACCGGCGTCACAAAGGCCGGCAGGCGGCGCGCCAGCTCGGCGGCGCGCTCGGCGGTCACGGCCCGGGGGCTGGCGGGGTAGAGCACAAAGCCAATGGCATCCACCCCGGCGGCCACGGCCGCGTCCACGTCCTGTTCACGCGTCAGGCCACAGATCTTGATGCGGGTGCGGCCCGCAGTTGCTTGCATCGCAGTCAATGGAACTCCTTGTTCAGGCAAACCAGTCAAAAGAAATGGCCTCGGTGGGCAGGCCCCAGTGCGCATCGTACTGGGGGCCCAGAAAGTACAGGCCGTCGGGCGAGAAGGTGGGGGCGGCGGTCTCGCGGCTGCGGGCCTGCAGCACCTCCTGCATCCATTGCGGCGGCTTGGTGCCCTGGCCAATCACGACCAGACAGCCCATGATGTTGCGGATCATGTGGTGCAGAAAGGCGCTGCCCTGGAAGTCAAAGCGCCAGTAGCACGAAGGCACGCCGTCGCGGGAGGCACTGGGGCGTTGGGCGCTGCGGCCAATGTGGATCGCGTACAAGGTCTTGACCGGCGACTTGGCCTGGCAGCCGGCAGCGCGAAACGACGAGAAATCATGCTCGCCCAGCAGGTACTGCACCGCGCGCTCCATGGCCTGCAGGTCGAGCGGCTGGAACACCCAGCCGACCCGGCCAGCCTCGACACTCGGGCGCACCGGCGACTGCAGCAGCGCATAGCCATAGCGACGCGATGTGGCGCAGGCCCGGCTGTGAAACGCGTCCGGCACGGTCCGCGCCCACTGGACGGCGATGTCCTTGGGCAGAAAGGTGTTGGTGCCGCGCACCCAGGAGGCCTCGGTGCGCTCCACAGGGGCATCGAAATGCACCACCTGCATGAGGCCGTGCACACCGGCATCGGTGCGGCCTGCGCAAATGGTGGAGATGGGGGAGGCGGCAAAGCGGCTCAGCGCCGCTTCGAGATGGTCTTGGACAGTGTTGCCGCTGGGCTGGCTTTGCCAGCCCTGGTAGGCCTGTCCGTTATAGGTGATGCCCAGGGCGATTCGCATGGCGCCATCATAAAGCGGCTGGCGCACCCGGCCATGAAAAAGCCCCGCAGAGCGGGGCTTGCCGGAGAGGGCCTGCCGCTCAGCGGCTTTGGTCAAGCAGGCGCTGGGCCTGGGCCTTGACCGTGGCGCTGGACGATTCAGCCATGACTTCCTCGGCCAGCGAACGGGCGCCTTCCTTGTCACCGATGGCCAGGAATTCCTGGGCCAGGGTCAGCTTGGTGGCCAGCGGGTCGCTGTCATCGATCTCCAGACCGGCCATGTCATCGGCCAAGGTGACCGGATGCGTATGGTCTGGCTCGCCGGAGCCGGGCAAATCCAGCGACAGCGAGGTCATGTCGAAGTCCATCGTCGGCATGCTCTTGTCGCTGATGGGCATCTGCGCGGTGCTCTGGCTGTCGAAATCGCTCAGCTGGAAGTCCAGTGCGCCGGGCTGGGTCTCCAGACTCTGGGCGGCGCTGTGGCTGGCGCTGGGCGACAGCTCCGACGGAATGCTCAGCGCTTCGGCCAGCTGGCGGTCAAAGTCTTCCATCGACAGCGCGGGCTTGCCAGCGGCAGGCGCCAATGCCTCGAAGGCCAGACCGGCATCGGCTGCAGGCGCTGCAACCGGGGCTGCAGGTGCCGCCGCTTGGAACTGAGAGGCCGCATCCGGGGTCTCGGTCAACTGGCTGCTCATCGCGAAATCCAGACCGGTGGACGGGCTGAATGCGCTGGCAGGGCTGCTGGACGGTGCGATCGCAGTGGGTGGCAGCGTGTTCTCGAACGGGATCGGTTCGGCGCGCGCAGCAGCGGCAGCGGCGGCCAGCGCGGCAGGCGTGGCGATCTCGGTAGCAGACGGCACCGCAGCGGTGTTGTTCTGGTAGACCGGGTTGGCGGCGTCCAGCTCCTGGCCGAGCGCGGCAATGCGCAGCCAGTCAGGGCCGGCGCCACCCGTGATCTGGCGGGCATCCTTGGCAATGCTCTCCAGCGCCAGGCGGTCCTTGCGCTTGGCATAGATCTCGGCCAGCTTTGCATGCAGGGCGCTGCGGGTCGGGCTGGTGCGCAGCGCTTCCTTGAGGATTTCCTCGGCCTGCAGATCACGGCCATAGGCCAGATAGACATCGGCCTCGGCCACCGGGTCCACATCGCCAGCGTCGAGCTGGCTGGGCGTGTAGGCGAGCGAGGAGTTGCCGGTGGTCATCGCGCTTACCGAGGTGTCGATGTGCTGGCCGCCGCTGGCGCCAAAGAACGAGTCCTGGGCCAGGCTGCTCTCGAGCACGGAATCGGTGGCCGCGTGGACCCCTTCCTTGCGCTTTTTGTTGCGGTACCACAGGCCGCCCAGCAGCGCCAGGATGGCCAGGCCGCCCGCTGCTGGCAGCAGCGGGTTGTCCAGCAGCTCATCGACAAAGCTGGGCTCTTCGACGGGCGCAGGTGCTGGTGCAGGCGCGGGCTTGGGGGCAGGGGCAGGAGCCGGTGCAGGCGCTGCAGAGTCGCTGGCAGCCGCAGCAGGCGCGGGCGCGGTGGCTGCTGGGGTGGCAGGTGCTGCCGGTGCTCCCGGTGCAGGCGCGGATGCAGCAGGGGCCGGAGCCGCAGGCGTGGCAGCAGGCGCTGCAGCCGCAGCGGTCGTGCCCGCAGCAGGGACAGTCGCCGTACCGGCGGGCTTGCTGTCTGCGGGCGCAGCAGCGGATGCCCCGGCGGCGGCAGAGCCTGCAGCGGCTTGCTTGAGCTTGTTGAGCTCCTCGATATTCTTGTTCAGCTCGGAGGTGCGCTCCTGGGCGGCATTGGCCTGCTGGGCACTGGCAACGCTCGCTTCTGCGGACTTGGTGCCCTTGGCAGCTTCCTTGCTGAGCTTGAGCTGGTCCGGTGCTACGCTCTGGGGCTTCTTGTCGTCGACCGAGGCTTCCACCTTGCCGCTGGCGGCACGGGTATCGGTGGCGACCTGGGCCGGTGCTGCCTTGGCGGCGAGCTGGCTGCGGTAGCTGTTGAAATCGCGGCTTTGTGCGGCCACCATCTGGCGTGCCTGGCGTGGCGAGACGGCGCGGGCCTGTTCGGCCGATGGCATCGTCAGGGTTACGCCGGCCTTCATGCGGTTGACGTTGCCGCCAACAAAGGCATGAGGGTTGCTTTGGACCACCGCAATCAGCATCTGGTCCAGCGAGATATCGGCGGGCTTGTTCTGGGCCGCAATGCGGCCTAGCGTGTCACCCCGCTGGGTGCGCACGGAGTCGCCGGCGGCATTGTTGCTGGCGGTGGCAGGAACATTGGCGCGCGCCGGGGCCGCAGGGCGCGGTGCGGCGGCGGAGCGGGCGGCCGGCGCAGTTGCTGGCGTCGCAGAGGCCAGCGGCTCCTCGATCACCCGCACGGGAGGCGCGGGCGGACGGGCGGCTGGCGCGGCGGCAGCGCTGAGCTGCGGGGCCACGGTGACGGCTGGTTCAGACTTGCGCAGGTTGGGTGGATCGAACAGCATCGTGTAGCTGCGCACCACCTGGCCGGAGTTCCAGTTGGCGTCGATCACATAGTCGACAAAGGGGTCATTGACGGGGCGTTGGGTAGTCAGCACGATGACGGCCGTGCCATTGGCGCGGCGCTGCAGCTGGGCGCGCACGGCGCTGGCGGTGCCGGAGTAGTCCATGCCCTGGGTGCGGAACACGGCCGACGAGGCCGTCTTGACCTGCAAGGTGTCGGCCTCGGCGTCCGTGATCTGCGGCACTTCGATTTCCGCGCGCAGCGGTTCGCCCAGTGCAGATTTCACATTGATCTTGCCCAGCGCGAGTGCTGATGCTTCCCCTGTGTACAGGCCAAAGGCTGCCATGGCGGCGGCAAGCGCAGTGATTTTCCAGCGATGCATAGTGCTATTTGATTGAATAGTAGAAGCGTGCGGGGTTGTTTTTGTACCCATGAGAAAGCCCTCCCCCTAAGACGCGAAATCGGTAATTATCAGTAAAAAGAACCTTAACAGTAATGCCTTGGGGTGACAAGTTAAGGAGCGGGCTTGCCCTTTGATAGGCAGCCTGGGCTGGCCCCGGCCTGCATGAATGTTGTGCTGGAGCAACTTTTCAGAGAGCGGCGCCTGCACACCCCGATCCCTCGGCCCTGGGCCCGATCACCAGAAAAAACACCTTCCGGCTGCATCGGGCAGGTCCGGAAGGTGTGGTGTGGGTTGGCGGGGAATCAGCTGGCCATCAAGCGGCGAGCAGGATGCGCAGCATGCGGCGCAGGGGCTCGGCGGCGCCCCAGAGCAGCTGGTCGCCGATCACGAAGGCCGACAGGTACTCGGGGCCCATGTTCAGCTTGCGCACACGGCCGACAGCGACTTCCAGGCCGCCGGTCACGGCTGCGGGGGTCAGCTCCTTGACCGTCACGGCACGCTCGTTGGGCACCCACTTGACCCAGTCGTTGCCGCCCTTGATCAGCGCTTCGATCTCGGCGAGCGGCAGGTCCTTGTTCAGCTTCAGGGTCAGCGCCAGGCTGTGGCAGCGCATCGCGCCAATGCGCACGCACAGGCCATCGACGGGGATCGTGGCGTCGGTGCCCAGGATCTTGTTGACCTCGGCCTGGCCCTTCCACTCTTCCTTGGACTGGCCGTTGTCGAGCTGGGCGTCGATCCAGGGAATCAGGCCGCCGGCCAGGGGTGCGCCGAAGAATTCGGTGGGCACATCGCTGCGGATGGTCTGCGCGACCTTGCGGTCGATGTCCAGAATGGCCGAAGCGGGCGTGGCCAGCTCATCGGCCACGGCGGCATGCACGACGCCCATGCCCTTGAGCAGTTCACGCATGTGGTTGGCACCGCCGCCGGATGCAGCCTGGTAGGTCATCGAGGAGACCCATTCGACCAGACCGGCGTTGAACAGGCCCGACAGGCCCATCAGCAAGATGGAGTTGGTGCAGTTGCCGCCGATCCAGTTCTTGCCGCCTGCGGCCAGCTTGCGCTGGATCAGTGCGTCATTGACAGGGTCCAGCACGATGACGGCGTCGTCTTGCATGCGCAGCGACGAGGCGGCATCGATCCAGTGGCCGTTCCAGCCGGCAGCGCGGATCTTGGGGAAGACTTCCTTGGTGTAGTCGCCGCCTTGGCAGGTGATGATGATGTCGCACTTGGACAGCTCGGCGATGTCATTGGCATCCTTGAGCTGGGTATGCACGGTGGCCATCGCAGGGGCCTTGCCGCCGGCGTTGGAGGTCGAGAAAAACACCGGCTCGATCAGCGCGAAGTCACCCTCGGCCTGCATGCGGTCCATCAACACCGAGCCGACCATGCCGCGCCAGCCCACCAAACCTACCAATTGCTTGCTCATAAAACGCCCTTGTCTACCTAAACGAAAGGAAATGCCACGGGGGCTGAGGGCCTGGCTCGTCGGCCAGTTGGAGGCGCACGACGAACCAGGCTGGATCAGCCGGTAATCTTCGTGGTGGTTGTGAATGTGTATGCGCGCGCAGCCATACCCGCCTCAATGGGGGTGATGGTGTTCAGCCAAGAAATAGGGCGGTGCGCAGACATAGGAGGCTATTCTAGCGCCAATTTTTAAAACCTGTGCAAGAAATTTTATAAATTTCGAGTGCTGGCGCATCGAAGCGCATGCATATATGACGTTAAAAACTATTTTTCGACCATTTATGGTTTTTTAATTCGTCGAAATGACCAAAGTCGAAAGCGAGCCGTGCTTCTGTCGTCGTTTTGGTGCTGAATCGGGGCCGGGGTTTGCGCGGTGGATGGGGATCGTTCTTGCGCCGGCGCAAAAAAGCGACCCGCAGGTCGCTGTCAGAGATGCAAGCTGAAGACCGCTGCTTATAGCGCGGCCACCACGGCATCGCCCATCTGCTGGGTGCCGACCTTGGTCGTGCCTTCGCTGTAGATGTCGGGCGTGCGCAGGCCCTGGGCCAGCACCTTTTGCACAGCGGCCTCGATCTTCTGGGCAGCGGCTTCCTGGCCCAGGCTGAAGCGCAGCATCATCGCGGCCGACAGGATGGTGGCCAGCGGGTTGGCGACGCCCTTGCCGGCGATGTCCGGTGCCGAGCCGTGGCTGGGCTCATACAGGCCTTGCTTCTTGTCGTTCAGGCTGGCCGAGGGCAGCATGCCGATCGAGCCGGTCAGCATCGAGGCTTCGTCGCTCAGGATGTCGCCAAACATATTGCCGGTGACGACGACGTCGAAACGCTTGGGTTCCTTGACCAGCTGCATCGCGGCGTTGTCGACATACATGTGGTCCAGCTGCACATCGGGGTACTGCTTGCCCACTTCGGTCATCACGTCCTTCCACAGCTGGAAGGTCTCCAGCACATTGGCCTTGTCGACGCTGGTCACGCGCTTGCTGCGCTTTTGCGCCGCCTGGAAGGCCACATGGCCGATGCGCTCGATCTCGGGGCGGGTGTAGCGCATCGTGTCGAACGCTTCTTCGGCGCCGGGGAAGTGGCCGTCCGGTGCGCTGCGGCGGCCGCGTGGCTGGCCGAAGTAGATGTCGCCCGTCAGCTCGCGGATGATCAGGATATCGAGACCGGACACCAGCTCAGGCTTGAGGCTGGAGGCGTGGGTCAGCTCCTTGTAGCAGATCGCGGGGCGGAAGTTGGCAAACAGGCCCAGCGCCTTGCGCAGGCCCAGAATCGCTTGCTCGGGGCGCTGTGCGCGCTCGAGCGTGTCGTACTTCCAGTCGCCCACGGCGCCAAACAGGATCGCGTCCGATGCCTGGGCCAGCTCCAGCGTGGCGGGTGGCAGCGGGTGGCCGGAGGCTTCATAGGCGGCGCCACCGACGGGTGCGCTTTGCAGGTGCAGGTCCAGCTTCAGGGCGTCGAGCACCTTGACGGCTTCTGCAACGATTTCTGGACCAATGCCGTCTCCGGGCAATACAGCGATTTTCATGGTTTTTTCTCAGTCAGGATGGCAGGGCCGCGCCCGGTGGGGCGCAGCGGGGATGGCGGTGAGCCGCCTCTCGCGGCACTCAGGCCTTGGCTTGCACCAGGCTGTGCGCCAGCCAGGGCTTGGTCGCCAGGCGGTTGGCTTCATAGGCCTGGATCTTGTCCTTGTGGCGCAGGGTCAGGCCAATGTCGTCAAAGCCGTTGAGCAGGCAGTACTTGCGGAAGGCGATCACATCGAAGGGGATGGTTTCGCCGCCGGGACGCAGGATGACCTGCTGGTCCAGGTCGATGGTCAGGCTGTAGCCGGGGTGCACCGCGACTTCGTTGAACAGCATGTCGATCGTGGCCTCGGGCAGCACGATGGGCAGCAGGCCGTTCTTGAAGCAGTTGTTGAAGAAGATGTCGGCAAAGCTGGGTGCCAGGATCGCGCGGAAGCCAAACTGGTCCAGCGCCCAGGGGGCGTGCTCACGGCTGGAGCCGCAGCCAAAGTTCTTGCGGGCGATCAGGATGCTGGCACCCTGGTAGCGCTGCTGGTTGAGCACGAAGTCCGGGTTGGGCTTGCGCGCCGACTCGGGCACGCCGGGCTGGCCGGGCTGGTCCAGATAGCGCCATTCGTCAAACGCATTGACGCCAAAGCCGGTCTTCTTGATCGACTTGAGAAACTGCTTGGAATGATGGCGTCGGTGTCGACGTTCTCGCGGTCCATGGGTGCCACGAGGCCGGTGTGGATGGTGAATTTCTGCATGTTCTAGCCTTTGGGCTGCCCGCATTCATGGACTGAGCGGGGGCAGCGGTATGAGTGATGGTTTAGCGTGCTGCGCGAGAGATGGCGTTGCCCGCCCCCTGCACATCCTGGCCAATGCCGTGGACGGTGTTGCAGCCCGACAGCAGCGCGGCGAGCACGATGGTGATGAAGGCAAAACGGGTTTTCATCGCAGGGCTCCTGGGGTCATGCAAAACGGCGGATATCCACAAAGTGGCCGTGCACCGCAGCGGCTGCAGCCATCGCGGGGCTGACCAGGTGGGTGCGGCCACCGGCGCCCTGGCGGCCTTCGAAGTTGCGGTTGCTGGTCGATGCACAGCGCTCGCCGGGCTCCAGGCGGTCGGCGTTCATCGCCAGGCACATCGAGCAACCGGGCTCGCGCCACTCAAAACCGGCGGCGGTGAAGATCTGGTCCAGGCCTTCGGCCTCGGCCTGGGCCTTGACCAGGCCCGATCCGGGCACCACCATCGCGAGCTTCACATTCTTGGCCACTTTCTGGCCCAGCTTCTTGATGACGGCTGCGGCTTCGCGCATGTCCTCGATGCGGCTGTTGGTGCAGCTGCCGATGAACACCTTGTCGACGAAGATGTCGTTGATCGGCTTGCCTGGCTCCAGGTTCATGTAGGTCAGTGCCCGCTCGATGGCGCCGCGCTTGTTCGGGTCCTTTTCCTTGTCTGGATCGGGTACGGTCGCATCGACGCCCAGCACCATCTCGGGGCTGGTGCCCCAGGTGACCTGCGGAACAATGTCTTCGGCGCGCAAGGTGACCACGGTGTCGAACTTGGCATCGACATCGGAGTGCAAGGTCTTCCAGTAGCTGACGGCCTGGTCCCATTCCACGCCGGTGGGCGCCAGCGGGCGGCCCTTGACATAGTCGATGGTCTTGCTGTCCACGGCCACGAGGCCGGCGCGGGCACCAGCTTCAATCGCCATGTTGCAGACCGTCATGCGGCCTTCGATGGACAGGTCACGGATGGCCGAGCCGGCGAACTCGATCGTGTAGCCGGTGCCGCCTGCGGTGCCGATGCGGCCGATGATGGCCAGCACAATGTCCTTGGCGGTCACGCCGGGGGCCACCTTGCCATCGACCTTGATCAGCATGTTCTTGGCCTTTTTGGCCAGCAGGGTCTGGGTGGCCATCACGTGCTCGACCTCGGAGGTGCCGATGCCGTGGGCCAGCGCGCCGAAGGCGCCATGGGTGCTGGTGTGGCTGTCGCCGCAGACGACGGTCATGCCGGGCAGGGTGGCGCCTTGCTCAGGCCCCATCACGTGGACGATGCCCTGGCCCTTGTCCATGAACGGGAAGAAGGCGGCTGCGCCGAATTCGCCGATGTTGTCGTTCAAGGTGACGATCTGCTCCTTGCTGATCGGGTCCTCGATGCCGTCATAGCCGCGCTCCCAGCCGGTGGTGGGCGTGTTGTGGTCGGCGGTGGCGACCACGGAGCTGACACGCCAGAGCTTGCGGCCCGCCATGCGCAGCCCTTCGAACGCCTGGGGGCTGGTGACTTCGTGCACCAGATGGCGGTCGATATACAGCACGGCGGTGCCATCCTCTTCGGTGTGGATGGTGTGCTCGTCAAAAATCTTGTCGTAGAGGGTGCGTCCGGTCATCGTGGTTCTCTTTGGGTCAAGGGTCTCATCAAGGGGCTAATACGAAATATCAGAGATGGGCAAAGGTCTGCAGGTGTGCGGCCATGTCGGCGTCCTGCTGCTCTGCGGCCTGGGCCTCATCGGCGGGCCGGGGGCTCAGGTGCTCGACCAGCAGGCGGGCGGTCACCGGCAGCGCCTCAAAATCGCGGGCCATCAGGCGCAGCTCGCGGTGCGCCCAGGCGTCGGCCAGGCGGATGCCGCGCAGGTTGCCCACGCCGTGCATCAATGCAAAGGCGCGGTCCGGCAGCAGGCCTATGCCCAGACCGTTGTCGATCATGCGGCACATGGCATCCAAGCTGGTGACCTGGATGCGCTGGCGCAGTGGCCGGCGCAGCTGGGCCGATGCCGTGCGCATCGCCTGGCTGATGCTGCTGCCCGATTGCAGGCCGACGATGTCCCACTCCAGCGCTTCTTCAAAGCTGATCGTGTTGCGCTGGGCCAGCGCATGGTCCAGCGGTACGACCAGCATCAGGTGGTCGCTGCGGTAGGGGCGCGACTGCAGATCAAGCTCGGCGGTGTTGGCGACGGCATCGGGGTTGCAGATGCCCAGATCGGCCGTGCCTTCGTGCACGGCCTGGATCACCTGCGCGCTCAGGTGCTCCTGCAGGTCGATCTTGATCTGGCTGTGTGCGCGCGCAAAGCGGCCCAGGTCCTCTGGCAGAAACTGCACAATCGCGGAAATATTGGCATGGATGCGCACATGGCCGCGCACGCCATCGGCGTACTCACTCAGCTCGCCTTGCATGCGCTCCAGCCCGAACAGCACATTGCGTGCATGGTGCAGCAGGCTCTCTCCGGCCGGCGTCAAGGTGACGCCCCGGCTGTGGCGGTACAGCAGCTGGGTGTCGACGGCCGTTTCCAGGTCCGACAGCCGCTTGCTGACAGCCGACGCTGCAATGAACTCCCGCTCCGCCGCCCGGCCAATGCTGCCCAGCTCGCACACCGCCACAAACAGCTGGAGCGAGGTCAGGTCAATGCGGCGCGCAAAACTGCGCTCTGAGCTTTTCATGGCGGGGAGGTATCGTGTTTTTAGAAATCAGCAGCCATTTTATAGGCAAATAGCGCAACTGGTATCGCGAATGACGATGGCTGATGTGTCATTTGCATGAAAACGTAGCTAGGCCCCCAACCAGGATTTTTCGCCCGCTGGCGCGGAAGATGTTCGTTTTTGTAAAGGTTTGACCCCATTCGGCAGGCCCACAGCGATTGAGCAGACATCGCAAGCAGCGATGCTCTAGAAACGGAATGACCGATGTTTTCTCGCTCCCCTTCTTCTGGCCTGTTCAATGCGCTTTCGGGTGGCCTGGCGGCCATTGCCATCGCGGTGGCCGCGTTGCTGGCCGGCTGCTCGCCAGATGCCGGGCAGAGCGCGCCGCCCGCTGAAGTGCAACTGGCGGCCCCGGCTGCACCTGCACCGGCAGCGCCGATGGCGGCGCGCTCCGCGGGCAAGATGGCCAGCATGGAGATGGCGCCCGCCGCCGATATGGCCATGGGGCAGGGCGGTGCGGCCGCGCCCAGCGCGCGCTTTTTGGCGATCAGCCACCGCATCCAGGTGGAGACGCCTGCTGCCGATTTGGCGGGGCTGTGGGAAGAGGTCAAGGCGCGCTGCGAGCGGCTGGACTGCTATGTCGAGGGCTCGCAGCTGCGGCGCGAAACCCCGCAGTCGGCTGCCGAGGCCATGCTGGCGATGCGGGTCAGCCCCCAGGACTTTGCTGCGCTGACCTCGTCGCTGGGCGCCGGCGCCCGGGTGCTCAACCACCAGACCACGACCGAGGACAAGACCTATGAGGTGGTGGACGTGGAGGCGCAAATCAAGAACCGGACCGAATACCGCGACAGCCTGCGCGCGCTGATGCTGGAGAAGAATGTCAAACGCAGCCTGCAGGATCTGATGGCCATCCGCGATACGCTCTCGCAGGTGCAGGCCGAGATCGATGCGGCCAACACCCACCGTGCGCTGCTGCAGCGCGATACTGCCAAGCAGTTCGTGCAGATGCGGTTCCAGCCCGCACGCGCGATCGTCAGTGGCACCTACAGCCCCTGGCAGCAAACCTGGCAACGCAGCTGGGATGGCCTGACGCGCAGCGTGCAGTCACTGATTCTGACTGCCGCGCAAGCGCTGCCCTGGTTGCTGGCGCTGGCCCTGGTGGTGCTACTGCCGCTGCGCTTCGCCATCCGGCGCTGGATGCGCCGCAGCGCTGCCCGGGCGCAGGCTGCAAACCAGGCAGCAACCCAGGACTGAGGCGCGCAACGGCCATGAAAAAAGCACCAGCGAGGCTGGTGCTTGGCACAAGAGACGCCGCATCGGAGGGATGCGGCGCTTTGCTTGATCAGGTGAACAGGTTCTTGAGGCGGTCGGCCCAGGACTGGTTATTGGGCGTGTGCTTGGCGCCGCCCTTTTTCAGCGACTCATCGAGCTCCTTGAGCAGCTTGCGCTGGTGCTCGGTGAGCTTGACGGGCGTCTCGACGACGATGTGCACATACAAGTCACCGGGGTAGCTGGCGCGCACGCCCTTGATGCCCTTGCCGCGCAGGCGGAACTGCTTGCCGGTCTGGGTGCCCTCGGGGATGTCGATCGCAGCCTTGCCGCTCAAGGTGGGCACTTCAATCTCGCCGCCCAAGGCGGCAGTGACCATGCTGACGGGCACCTCGCAGTGCAGGTCATCACCATCGCGCTCGAACACCTCGTGCTTGCGCACGCGGATCTCGATGTACAGGTCGCCGGGCGGGCCGCCATTCTGGCCGGGTTCGCCATCGCCGGTCGAGCGAATGCGCATGCCGTCGTCGATACCGGCGGGGATGCTCACTTCCAAGGTCTTTTGCGACTTGGTGCGGCCCTGGCCGTGGCAGCTGGTGCAAGGCTCAGGAATGATCTTGCCGGTGCCTCGGCAGTGCGGGCAGGTTTGCTGCACCGCGAAAAAGCCCTGGCGCATCTGGACCTGGCCGCTGCCGTGGCAGGTGCTGCAGGTCTTGACCTGGGTGCCGGGCTTGGCGCCGCTGCCGTGGCAGGTGTCGCACTCGTCCCAGGAGGGAATCTTGATTTGCGCGTTCTTGCCCGCAGCCGCCTCTTCGAGGCTGATGTCCATCGCGTAGGACAGGTCGTTGCCCCGGTAGACCTGGGGGCCACCACCACCACGGCGCCCGCCGCCGAACATTTCGCCAAAGATGTCGCCAAACGATTCGGCAAAACCACCAAAGCCCTCGCCGCCCATGCCCGACCGCATGTTGGGGTCGACGCCGGCGTGCCCGTACTGGTCGTAGGCACTGCGCTTCTGGCTGTCGGAGAGCATTTCGTAGGCTTCTTTGCACTCCTTGAACTTTTCCTCCGCTTCCTTGGCCTTGTCGCCCTGGTTGCGGTCGGGGTGGTATTTCATGGCCATCTTGCGGTAGGCCGTCTTGATGTCGACTTCCGTGGCGGATTTGCTCACGCCGAGGACTTCGTAGTAATCGCGTTTGGACATGGTGTTCTTCAATTCTGTGGGTAATTAACCAGCGGCGTTCAGGTACGCCCGGGCATGTGTGCCCACAAAGCTGCGGCCGGGATTGTCGCCGTCAATCCATTGCTGCGGTGGAAATAGCTCAAACAACCCCACCTTGAACAGCGTGGGGATCGCCATCTTCAGCTCTGCTTCGACGGCACCGCGCTCGCCGGCATTGTAGAGAGCGATGTTGTAGAGCATCGTGGCCACGGTGCCGGTCTGCACCCGGCTGCCGTCCTTGAGCGTGACGGCGGGCAGGTCTGCCGCGCCATCGGTGATCTTCTGGTTGACACGGCTGAGCTCTGCAACATGCAGTGCGTCGGTCGCAGGTGCTGTGGTAGATGTCATCGTGTGCCTTTGGATGCTTGCATGAATGAGAGACGGGGTCTGCGTTGACCCGGCCGCGGTTGCGGGCGGCCGGGGAAAGAGCGATGCTGCAGAAAAGCCATGCCGGAGTGCGGCGATGCGAACTCCGGCATGGGTGCTTGGCAGCGGCTGGCTCCAGGCCCGTCGGAAGGCGTTTAGTCCTTCTTCACTTCCTTGACTTCGGCATCGACGACGTTGTCATCGGCTGCCGCTGCACCGGCTGCGCCACCCGCTGCTGCACCGGCGGCGCCCGCCTGTGCGGCCTGGGCGTCGGCATACACCTTCTCGCCCAGCTTCTGGCTGGCGGTCATCAAGGCCGTGGTCTTGGCTTCGATGGCGTCCTTGTCCTCGGTCTTCAGCGCTTCTTCCAGCGCCTGCACTGCGGTGTCGATGGCCGACTTCTCAGCGGCATCGAGCTTGTCGCCATGCTCACCCAGGCTCTTCTTGACGCTGTGCACGGCGGCTTCGCCCTGGTTGCGCGCCTGCACCAGCTCCAGCTTCTTCTTGTCGTCGGCCGCGTTCAGCTCGGCGTCCTTGACCATCTTCTGGATCTCGTCCTCGGACAGACCGGAGCTGGCCTTGATGGTGATCTTGTTTTCCTTGCCGGTGCCCTTGTCCTTGGCAGAAACGTTCAAGATACCGTTGGCATCGATGTCGAAGGTCACCTCGATCTGTGGCGTGCCACGGGGTGCAGCAGGGATGCCTTCGAGGTTGAACTCACCCAGCAGCTTGTTGGCGCTGGCGATTTCACGCTCACCCTGGAACACCTTGATGGTCACCGCAGGCTGGTTGTCCTCGGCGGTCGAGTAGGTCTGCGCGAACTTGGTCGGGATCGTCGTGTTCTTCGTGATCATCTTGGTCATCACGCCGCCCAGGGTTTCGATACCCAGGGACAGTGGCGTCACGTCCAGCAGCAGCACGTCGGAGCGGTCACCGCCCAGCACCTGGCCCTGCACGGCAGCGCCCACGGCCACGGCTTCGTCAGGGTTCACGTCCTTGCGGGGATCCTTGCCGAAGAATTCCTTGACCTTCTCCTGCACCTTGGGCATACGGCTCATGCCGCCCACCAGGATCACGTCGTCGATATCGGACACAGCGATGCCAGCGTCCTTGATCGCGGTGCGGCAAGGGGCGATGGTGCGCTCGATCAGTTCGTCCACCAGGCTTTCGAGCTTGGCGCGGGTGAGCTTGATGTTCAGGTGCTTGGGACCCGACGCGTCAGCGGTGATGTAGGGCAGGTTGATGTCGGTCGCCGCCGAGCTGGACAGCTCGATCTTGGCCTTTTCAGCCGCTTCCTTCAGGCGCTGCAGGGCCAGCACGTCCTTGGACAGGTCTACGCCTTGCTCTTTCTTGAACTCGGCAATGATGTATTCGATCACGCGTTGGTCGAAGTCTTCGCCGCCCAGGAAGGTGTCGCCATTGGTCGACAGCACTTCGAACTGCTTTTCGCCGTCCACATCGGCAATTTCGATGATGGACACGTCAAAGGTACCGCCGCCCAGGTCATACACGGCGATCTTGCGGTCACCCTTGCCGCCCTTGTCCAGGCCGAAGGCCAGGGCTGCAGCGGTAGGCTCGTTGATGATGCGCTTGACTTCCAGACCGGCGATGCGGCCAGCGTCCTTGGTGGCCTGGCGCTGTGCGTCGTTGAAGTACGCAGGCACGGTGATCACGGCTTCGGTGACGGGCTCGCCCAGGAAGTCCTCGGCGGTCTTCTTCATCTTGCGCAGCACTTCTGCGGAGATCTGTGGCGGGGCCAGCTTCTGGTCACGCACTTGCACCCAGGCGTCGCCGTTGTCGGCCTTGACGATCTGGAACGGCATCAGGTCGATGTCCTTTTGCACTTCCTTCTCGTCGAACTTGCGGCCGATCAGACGCTTGGCAGCGTAAATCGTGTTCTTGGGGTTGGTGACGGCCTGGCGCTTGGCAGAAGCGCCCACCAGGATTTCACCGTCTTCCTGGTATGCAACGATCGACGGCGTGGTGCGTGCACCTTCGCTGTTTTCGATCACACGGGTGGTGTTGCCTTCCATCACGGCCACGCAGCTGTTGGTCGTGCCCAAATCAATACCGATAATCTTTCCCATTTCTCTACTCCTGTATTCTTGAGGCGGCGTTGCGCCCTAATTGACTGTTATTTGTGGCTTTTTTGGTGTTGTTCAAGTGCGCAACGCAAAAAAGCCGGGAGGTGCGTTTTATTGTGGTGCGGCAACGGTCACCAGGGCCGGACGCAGCACGCGCTCGGCAATGGCATACCCCTTTTGCAGCACCGCCACCACGGTGTTGGGATCCTGGGCCGCGGGGACGGCAGAGATCGCCTGGTGGTGGTGGGGATCGAACTTGTCGCCGGCCGCCGGGTTGATGGCAACCACCTTGTTGCGTTCCAGCGCGGAGACGAGCTGGCGCAAGGTGGCATCCGAGCCTTCGCGCAGTTGCTCGGGGCTGGCATTCTGGATCGCCAATGCGGCGTCCAGGCTGTCGATCACCGGCAACAGGCTTTCGGCAAAGCTTTCAACGCCGAACTTGCGGGCCTTGGCCACTTCATCATCGGCGCGGCGGCGGGCGTTCTCGACTTCGGCCTTGGCGCGCAGGTACTGGTCGGCCAGTTCGGCATTCTTGGCCTTCAACTCCGCCAGCTCTGCTTCCAGTTGCGACTGGTTGGCAGCGGCAGCGGCTTCCAGCTCTTCGGCGGACATGGGATTTTGGCCTTCGGGGTGGAGCTTGTCTGACATGGTGCTGTTCGTATTTCGTTAACAAAAAGGACTCTTGTGGCCGCACCTGGGGGCATTTCCTTGCTTTTCAAGGGGCTTATTTGCGGTTCGGGCCGGAGCCCTCGCTCCCCGGTGCCTTGGTGGCTGCCGGGGCCCGTGTTTATAAACCATGTTTGACGGTTTTTGAATTGGTTTGTATAATCTCTGGTTTCCCTTGCCACACCGTGCTGCGTTCTTTGCGAAAAGGTGCACTAGCGGGTGGCGCAATCCACAAGGAGTTTGCATGCGTCACTATGAGATCGTGCTGCTGATCCACCCCGATCAGAGCGAACAAGTTCCAGCTATGCTGGAGCGTTACAAAGGCATGATTACCGCCGGCGGCGGTAAGATCCACCGCGTTGAAGACTGGGGCCGCCGTCAACTGGCCTACATGATCAACAAGCTGGCCAAGGCCCACTATCTGTGCCTGAATATCGAAGCCGACCAGGCTGTGATGGCTGAACTGGAACACGCGTTCAAGTTCAACGACGCTGTGCTGCGCCAACTGACTGTGCAGAAGAAGAAGGCTGAAACCGCTCCTTCCGCCATGATGAAGACCGTGGAACGCGAAGAAGCGCGCAAGGCCAACCAGGCTGAGCACGCCGCTGCAGAGCGTTAATCACACAGGAGGTGGAGAACCGCGTACTTGTCACCGCCGTCATCGCTGAAATCAAGATTTTGCGATACACGCCGGCCGGGCTACCTGCTGTAGATGTTGTGCTGGAGCACCGCTCCATCCAGACCGAAGCAGCCCAACCCCGACAAGTCAATGCCGTGCTCAAGGCGGTTGCCTTTGGTGCACTGGCAGAGCGAATCGCTCGGCAGGCTGTAGGGAGCACCTGGACATTCCAGGGTTTTCTGGCCACACCGCGCAACAGCAAATCGCTGGTTCTGCACATCCAGGATATTCAACAAGATACTTATTGAGAGGTCCGAAAATGGCCACGTTCAAGAAATTCAACAAAGACAAGCGCCCAAAGCGCAACACCCAGTCGCTGCTGTTCAAGCGCAAGCGTTTCTGCCGCTTCACCGTGGCTGGCGTCGAAGAAATCGACTACAAGGATGTCGACACCCTGCGTGACTTCGTTGCTGAAAACGGCAAGATCATCCCAGCACGTCTGACCGGCACCCGTGCCATCTACCAACGTCAGTTGAACACTGCCATCAAGCGCGCTCGCTTCCTGGCCATGGTTCCTTACTCTGACCAACACAAGATCTAAGGAGCACGAACATGCAAATCATTCTGCTCGACAAGGTCGTGAACCTGGGCAACCTGGGTGAAATCGTCAAGGTCAAGGACGGCTACGCACGTAACTTCCTGATCCCTTCGGGCCGCGCACGCCGCGCTACCGAAGCTGCGAAGGCTGAGTTCGAAGCCAAGCGCGCTGAGCTGGAAAAGGCTGCTGCTGAGAAGCTGGCTGCTGCACAAGCCCAAGGCGAGAAGCTGGCCGGCCAGACCGTGAAGCTGACCCAAAAGGCAGGTGTCGATGGCCGTCTGTTCGGCTCCGTCACCAACCACGACATCGCTGATGAACTGGGCAAGATGGGCTTCCAAGTGGTCAAGTCGCAAGTGCGTCTGCCTAACGGTCCTATCAAGACCGTGAGCGAGACCGCTGTGGAAGTGGCTCTGCACACCGACGTGGTGGTGGAAGTGACCGTGTCCGTCTACGGCGAACACGTGTAATTTCTCACGCTTTGCGTTGGAAGCCGCCTTCGGGCGGCTTTTTCGTTCCCGGCCGCAGCGTCTCGCCGGGATGCGGGTTTTGCGCACCGCTGCCAGCCTTGCGCGGCATCTGCGCTATTCTTGTGGATTGCTGGCTGCCAAGCTGGCGTTTGCTCATTTGGATTCCCCATGTCAGAGACCTTTCCTCCCCTGGATGACGCTGCCTTCATCACCCCCGACAAGCAGGTGGCACAGCTGCGCATACCGCCGCATTCGATCGAATCGGAGTCCAGCGTGCTCGGTGGCCTGCTGCTGGACAACAATGCCTGGGACCGCGTCGGCGATGTGCTGGCCGAGGACAACTTCTACCGCCATGAGCACAAGCTGATCTTTGCGGCGATGGCCAGCATGATCAATGCCGGCAAGCCCGCCGATGTGATCACGGTCTATGAGCACCTGCAAAGCATCGGCAAGGCCGAGGAAGTGGGCGGGCTGGCCTACCTGAACCAGCTGGCCCAGTATGTGCCCAGCGCCACCAATATCCGCCGCTATGGCGAGATCGTGCGCGAGCGCTCGATTCTGCGCAAGCTGGTCACTGCCAGCGACGAGATCGCCACCAATGCCTTCAACCAGCAGGGCAAGACGGTGGACCGCATTCTGGACGAAGCCGAGCAGAAGATCTTTGCCATCGGCGAAGAAGGCTCGCGCATGAAGCAGGGCTTCCAGTCGCTGGACAACCTGGTCGTGGACTTGCTCGACCGGGTGCAGGAGATGGCGGACAACCCGGTCGACGTGACGGGTGTGCCCACCGGCTTTGCCGACCTGGACCGCATGACCAGTGGCCTGCAGGCCGGTGACCTGGTGGTGCTGGCCGCGCGCCCTTCGATGGGCAAGACCTCGTTTGCGGTGAACATTGCCGAGCATGTGGCGCTCAACGAAGGCCTGCCGGTGGCCATCTTCTCGATGGAAATGGGCGCCGCCCAATTGGCGGTGCGTATCGTGGGCTCGATTGGCCGGGTGAACCAGGGCAATCTGCGTACCGGCAAGCTGACCGATGAGGAGTGGCCGCGTCTGTCCGAGGCGATCGAGCGGCTGCGTACGGTCTCGCTGCACATCGACGAGACGCCGGGCTTGACACCATCGGAGCTGCGCGCCAACTCGCGCCGCCTGGCCCGCCAGTGCGGCAAGCTCGGCCTGATCGTCGTCGACTACCTGCAGCTGATGAGTGGCTCGGGCTCCGCGGCCAGCTCGGACAACCGGGCGACCGAGCTGGGTGAGATCTCGCGGGGTTTGAAGATGCTGGCCAAGGAGCTGCAATGCCCGGTGATTGCGCTGTCACAGCTCAACCGCTCGGTGGAGCAGCGCACCGACAAGCGCCCGATGATGTCCGACTTGCGGGAATCGGGCGCCATCGAACAGGACGCGGACATCATCATGTTCATCTACCGCGATGACTACTACAACAAAGAGAGCAACGAGCCCAATGTGGCCGAGGTCATCATCGGCAAGCAGCGTAACGGCCCGACCGGCACGGTCAAGCTGTTCTTCCAGAAGAACCAGACCCGCTTTGAAAACCTGGCGGTGGGCGGCGACGACTATTGATGCCGGGCAGGGCCGGGCAGGCTGGCGCAGCGCTCAGTCCTGCTGCCCCTGGCTTTGCTGGATCACCCACTGCTCGAAGGCCTGCAGCGCCGGCGAAGGCTCGCGGTACGTAGGGTAGCTGAACCAGTAGCTCTGCGTGCCCGGCAAGGTCTGGGTATGGGCGGGAATCACCTGGCCGGCTTCCAGCGCGGTTTGCACCAGCACCTCAGGCACCAGGCCCACGCCCAGGCCAGCGGCAGCGGCCATGATGACCATCGAGAACAGCTCATAGCGCGGACCGCGCGAGGCCTGTACCGAGTAATCCCAGCCCAGGCCGCTGTACCAGTCGCGCCAGGCGGCGGGGCGGCTTTCCAGGCCGATGTGCACCAGCTGCTGCCAGTCCTCCTGTGTGGCCAGCGCATGCTGCGCCGCAAAGGCGGGGCTGCAGATGGGGATGCAGGCACCATCGCGTGCAATGCGCTGGCCCTGGGTCTTGGACCAGAGGCCGTCGCCCGAGTAGATGGCGCCGTCAAAGCCGCTTTCCTCGAACGCAAACGGCTCTGAGCGCACCGACAGGTGGACGTGGATGTCCGGGTGCTGCTGCGCAAAGGCCGGCAGGCGCGGCACCAGCCACTGCGTGGCAAAGCTGGAGACGACGGCCAGGTGGATCGCATAACCCTGCGCGCGGCTGTTGGCGATCTCTTGCGTATCGCGCTCCAGGCCATTGAGGTGCACGCGCACGCGCTGCGCATATCGTTTACCCGCATCCGTCAGCATGACGCGGCGTTTGTGGCGCACAAAAAGCGGCACGCCCAGCCGGTCCTCCAGCGCCGCCACATGGCGGCTGACGGCACTGGCCGTCAACGCTAACTCATTGGCAGCGCGGGAGAAATTGCCGTGCCGGGCCGAGGCTTCAAAAGCCATCAACAGGCCGATATTGGGAATCGCGTTGCGCATGGATGGAGACTTTGTTCAAAAAACGCACTATGTCTCACCATTTTCTCATTTTGTTGTTCCTGATAGTTCACATAGTATTTTTAAGTTCGGCACTTCAGCCCGCGCGCCGTGCCTGCTGACCGCCGCATGTCCCGATGTGCAGCCCTGTCACCGGCGGGGTGTACCAAGGGCTGTGCCTGCGTTTGTGCCTGCCGCGCCTTAAGCTGCAGGGCAGCGCCCCCATCATGGTCCGGGCCCGCCGAGTGGACCGGACAGTTTCTGTTGTGATAGTGAATAGGAAAGACGAGCGATG
Source organism: Comamonas sp. B21-038 (assembly GCF_022387135.1). GTDB lineage: Bacteria > Pseudomonadota > Gammaproteobacteria > Burkholderiales > Burkholderiaceae_C > Comamonas > Comamonas sediminis. The sequence goes on along the minus strand of NZ_CP092462.1, from coordinate 3,217,322 downwards.
ACGCAATCCACCCAACGTTTGAACGATATCCTGAAGGCGCTTGCGCTCGACTTGAAGCCATTGGCAGGCCAGGACATCACCAGCCGCTCGCCTGCCGATGGCGCCACCCTGGCCGTGTTGAAGGCCCACAGCGCGCAGCAGGCGCAGGACGCCATTGCCGCAGCCCACCAGGCCTACCTGCAGTGGCGCACCGTGCCCGCACCGGTGCGTGGTGAGCTGGTGCGCCGCTTTGGCCAGACCCTGCGCCAGCACAAGGCCGCGTTGGGCGCGCTGGTGTCGATCGAGGCGGGCAAGATCACCTCCGAGGGCCTGGGCGAAGTCCAGGAAATGATCGATATCTGCGACTTTGCCGTTGGCCTGTCGCGCCAGCTCCATGGCCTGACGATTGCCAGCGAGCGCCCTGGCCACCGCATGATGGAAACCTGGCACCCGATGGGCGTCGTGGGCATCATCTCGGCCTTCAACTTCCCGGTGGCCGTCTGGTGCTGGAACAGCGCGCTGGCGCTGGTCTGCGGCGACGCGGTGGTCTGGAAGCCTTCCGAGAAGACCCCGCTGACCGCCGTGGCCTGCCAGCACCTGCTGGAGCAGACCATTGCCGCCTTCAACCAGGAGCAGCCCGGCGCCGTGCCGGCCGGCCTGGCCCAGCTGCTGATTGGTGCCCGTGAAGTGGGCGAGGTGCTGGTGGACAGCCCCCTGGTGCCCGTGGTCAGCGCCACCGGTTCGACCCGCATGGGCCGCCAGGTCGGCGTCAAGGTCGCCGAGCGCTTTGGCCGTTCCATCCTGGAGCTGGGTGGCAACAACGCGATGATCGTCACACCGTCGGCCGACCTGGAACTGGCCGCCCGCGCCATCACCTTTGCCGCGGTCGGTACCGCTGGCCAGCGTTGCACCACATTGCGCCGCCTGATCGTGCACAAATCGGTGGCCGACCAGCTGGTGGCCCGCCTGGAAAAGATCTATGGCAGCGTCACCGTCGGTGACCCGCTGACCGACGGCACCCTGGTGGGTCCGCTGATCGACAAGGCCTCGTTCGACGGCATGCAGGCCGCACTGGCCCAGGCCAAGGAAGAGGGCGGCACCGTCATCGGCGGCCAGCGCGAGCGCGAAGACCTGGGCCAGGACGCCTACTATGTGCGTCCCGCGCTGGTGAAGATGCCTGCGCAGACCAAGGTGATGGAGCACGAAACCTTCGCCCCGATCCTGTACATCGTCACCTACGAAGGCAGCGCCGACGATGCGATCGCCGTGCAGAACGCCGTGCCCCAGGGCCTGTCGTCGGCCATCTTTACCAGCGACCTGCGCGACGCCGAGCGCTTCATGTCGCCGGCCGGCAGTGACTGCGGCATTGCCAACGTCAATATCGGCACCTCGGGTGCGGAAATCGGTGGCGCCTTCGGCGGCGAGAAGGAAACCGGCGGTGGCCGCGAATCCGGCTCGGACGCCTGGAAGGGCTATATGCGCCGTGCCACCAACACCATCAACTACAGTGGCGCGCTGCCACTGGCGCAAGGCGTACGCTTTGACGTGTGATGGGCGGGCAGCTGCCGTCTGGCACAGTGGGCATGCAGCCCGCTGCCCGGGCTGGCAGCGCTCCCAACCGGGGCGGCCGCTGCGCCGCCGGGTATGTGCTGCCAGCGCAGGCCACTGATATGCCTGTGCCCGGTGCGGCCTCCCGCCCAGACAGGGGCTCGGCGCTCCTGCCTCCTACCACTCCAGCATCCGCCAAGGGCTGGCCTGCCACTGCTGCAGGCCAGCCCTTGGTGCATCAGATGCTGCCGTTTTTTGCGGCGCTGCGCAGCCTTTTGCTGCGCTGGCGCAATGTGTACCCTGGCCAGATGCGGTCCAATCCCTCGCTTCTGGCGCATCGATGACAAGACCAAGGAGACAAGACATGGCAGACAAGCAACAAGCACGCACCGGTGGCCAGCTGGTGGTGGACCAGCTGCTGATCCACGGCGTGCAGCAGATTTTCACGGTGCCGGGCGAGAGCTTTCTGGCGGTGCTCGATGCGCTTTATGACGCGCCCATCGAAACGACGATCTGCCGCCAGGAGGGCGGCGCCGCGATGATGGCCGAAGCGCAAGGCAAGCTCACCGGCCAGCCCGGGATCTGCATGGTCACGCGGGGGCCTGGCGCGACGAACGCCTCGGCCGGGCTCCATATCGCGATGCAGGACTCGACCCCAATGGTCCTCTTCGTTGGACAGATCGAGCGCTCGGCGCGCGGGCGCGAGGCCTTCCAGGAGCTGGACTACCGCGCCGTGTTTGGCAGCATGGTCAAGTGGGCAACCGAGATCGATGATGCGGCGCGCATCCCCGAGACCATTGCGCGCGCGTTTGCGGTGGCCACCAGCGGCCGCCCCGGCCCGGTGGTGATCGCGCTGCCTGAGGACATGCTGCGCGATGCCGTCATGGTGCCCGATGCCCGCCGCTACCAGCCCGCGCCCGCGCACGCCGCCGATGCCGATGTGGCTGCCGTGGTGGCCCAGCTGGCCGCTGCGCACAACCCCATCATCATTGCCGGTGGCTCGCGCTGGAGTGCGCAGGCCCATGCGGATATCGCCGCCTTTGCCGCGGCCCATGCGGTGCCGGTGGCCTGCTCGTTCCGCCGCCAGATGCTGTTTCCCGCGCTGCACGGCAACTATGCCGGCGATGTGGGCCTGGGCGTCAATCCCAAGCTGATCGAGCGCATCAAGCAGGCGGATCTGGTAGTGCTGCTGGGCGGCCGCATGTCCGAGGTGCCATCGCAGGGCTACAGCCTGCTGGGCATTCCGGCCAGCAGCGGCCAGCGGCTCATCCATGTGCATCCGGATCCGGACGAGCTGGGCCGGGTCTACCAGGCCGACCAGGCGGTCGTGGCCGCGCCCGACTCCTTCTGCGCGGCGCTGGCCCGCCAGCCCGCCGCTGCGCCGCGCGCCGAGCGCCAAGCGCTGGTGCAGCAGGCCCATGCCGACTACCTGGCCTGGAGCAACCCCGCGCCGATCCAGGTGCCCGGCGCGCTGCAGATGGGCCAGCTGATGGCCCATCTGCGCGAGGTGCTGCCGGCCGATACGGTCTGGTGCAATGGCGCTGGCAACTTTGCCACCTGGGTGCACCGCTTCTGGCCGTTTACCCACTACGGCAGCCAGCTGGCCCCCACCAGCGGCAGCATGGGCTATGGTCTGCCGGCCGCTGTGGGCGCCAAACGGCTGAACAAGCAGCGCAGTGTCGTCTGCATTGCCGGCGATGGCGACTTTCTGATGCATGGCCAGGAGTTTGCAACCGCCGTGCAGTACCAGCTACCCGTCATCGTGCTGCTGATCGACAACGGCATGTACGGCACCATCCGCATGCACCAGGAGCGCGACTATCCGAACCGGGTCAGCGCGACCGAGCTGCGCAACCCCGACTTTGTCGCCTATGCCAAGGCCTTTGGCGGCAATGCGGCCCTGGTCGAGAAGACTGAAGACTTTGCACCTGCGCTGGCTGCCATGCGCAGCTGGGCTGAACAGCACCAGCTGCCGGTGATCCTGCACTGCAAGCTCGATCCGCAGGCCATCACTCCGGCCCGCAGCCTGAACCAGATCCGCGGCACCGGCGTTTAAGCGCCGGCCGAACGCACAAAAAAAGGCACCGAGCTAAAACTCGGTGCCTTTTTGTTGGGCTTTTGGCCTGGGCGTTGGCGGAGACTGTGACGCCTCCGCTGCAGCTTAGATAGGCTTACAGCACATCGCTGGCAAAGTCGGCCAGGCGCGAGCGCTCGCCCCGTGCCAAGGTGATGTGGCCGCTGTGGGGCCAGCCCTTGAAGCGGTCCACCACATAGGTGAGGCCCGAGGAGCCTTCGGTCAGGTAGGGCGTATCGATCTGCGCCAGATTGCCCATGCAGATGATCTTGGTGCCGGGGCCGGCGCGGGTGATCAAGGTCTTCATCTGCTTGGGTGTCAGGTTCTGTGCCTCGTCAATGATCACGTACTTGTTCAGGAACGTGCGGCCGCGCATGAAGTTCATGCTCTTGATCTTGATGCGGCTGCGGATCAGGTCATTGGTGGCAGAGCGCCCCCACTCACCCGGGTTGCCGCCGTCGCCCTTGGCCAGGAACTCCAGGTTGTCGTCCAGCGCGCCCATCCAGGGGCCCATCTTCTCTTCTTCGGTGCCTGGCAGAAAGCCGATGTCCTCGCCCACGCTGACGGTGGCACGGGTCATGATGATCTCGGTGTAGCGGCGCTCGTCCAGTACCTGGTTCAGACCTGCGGCCAAGGCCATCAAGGTCTTGCCGGTACCCGCCGTACCGGCCAGCGTGACAAAGTCCACATCCGGGTCCATCAGCAGGTTCATCGCGAAGTTCTGCTCGCGGTTCCGTGTGGTCACGCCCCACACATTGTTCTTCTGGTGGCCGTAATCCTTCAAGGTCTCCAGCACGGCGGTCTTGTCGCGGATCTCGATCACACGGGCGAACAGGCTGTTCTCGCCGGGTGCCTCGTAGTAGACGAACTGGTTGATGTGCAACTGCTGGGTGATGGCGCCGCTGATGCGGTAGCAGGTGGAAGCGCCCGATTGCCAGCTCTCGACCTTCTTGCCGACCTTGGCCCAGAAATCCAGCGGCAGCTGCAGCATGCCGGTGTAGAGCAGGTCGCCGTCTTCCAAGGTCTTGTCGTTCTGGTAGTCCTCTGCCTCCAGGCCCAGCGCACGCGCCTTGACGCGCATGTTGATGTCCTTGGAGACGAGCACCACAGGGCGGTCCGGATGGCGCTGGCGCAGTGCCTCCACGACGCCGAGGATCTGGTTGTCTGCCTTGCCCTGGGGCAGGCTCTCGGGCAGTTGGTAAGTCAGCGGCTCGGTCTGGAAGAACAGGCAGCCGCTGGCGCCCTTCTGGCCGGTGGCATCGAGGCGAATGCCCTGGGCCAGATGGGCCTCCTGGCTGGCGACCAGCGCATCGAGCGTGCGGCTGGCCTGGCGGCCATTGCGGGCCACTTCGGTCATGCCCTTCTTGTGGCCATCGAGCTCTTCGAGCACGATCATCGGCAGGTAGATGTCGTGCTCTTCAAAGCGGAACAGGCTGCTGGGGTCATGCAGCAGCACATTGGTGTCGAGCACGAAAAGCTTGGCCTTGTCGCTGCGCGGCTTGGCGGCCTTGGCAGGCTTGCTGGCCGGCACCGGGCTGGTTTCCGCCACGGCAGGGTTGCGCGCAGCTCGCGCAGGCTTGGCGGCAGCTGGCACCTTGGCGTTTGCGGCCACCGGCGCAGGGGCGTGCACCGGGGCAGCGGCGGCCGCCCCTTTCTTGCTGCGGCTGCCGGCCTTGGGCGCGGCAGCGGCTTGTGCGCGGCGGGGTGCGGGCGCAGCGGCCACGGCGGCGGGCGCCGGGTCCAGGTCAAAAAGATCGTCGTCTTGTTCATCGCGCGCAGCGGCGGCGGATGCACGGGATTTGGCGTTGGTCTTGGCGGAAAAGTCACCAGCGGCAAGCTGGCTGCCACGGCGGGTAGGTGCGGGAGGCAAGGGCATGGAGCTCGGGGCCTTTATCTAAACACTCGCCTAATGGGCGAACTCACTCCGAACGCCTGCCACCCGGATGCAAAAAAGGCCATCTCGCAAGCAAGACAGCCTTTTTCATGGGGGATGACAGAACAATCCGGACTCACATACATATGGAGCCCATTATGCACATTCTGGACGTCTCGGAACCGGCAATCGCCGTCAGCGATAGCGGCACCTGGCCAGAAAGACGGAAACAGCAACGGCGCGCATCCGCAGATCGCGCGCCGCCGCACTGGTTCTGCCTGGCAGAAGGACTTAGGCAGCCTTCTTTTGCGCAGCCTTCATCGATTTGACGGCCTTGAGCACTTCTTCGACGTGGCCCAGTACCTTCAGACCGCGCCATTCCTGCACCAGCAGGCCATCAGGGCCGACCAGGAAGGTCGAGCGTTCGATGCCCTTGACCTTCTTGCCGTACATGATCTTGTTCTTGACGACGCCGAACATGTGGCACAGCTTTTCTTCGGTATCAGCGATCAGCTCGAACGGCAGCTCGAGCTTCTCCTTGAAGTCGTCGTGCGACTTCATGTTGTCGCGCGACACGCCGAAGACGGCTGCACCGGCCTTGACGAAGTCCGCGTACTTGTCGCGGAATTGCATGGCTTCGGTGGTGCAACCGGGGGTGTTATCCTTGGGGTAGAAGTACAGCACCAGAATTTGCCCCTGATGCGACGTGTTGGAGACCTTCAGGCCTCCGGTCGCTTGTGCTTCAAATTCTGGCAAGGGTTTGTTGACAACAACAGCCATAGCTCTCTATTTTCTCCGGAGTAATCGCAAAAAGGCCGCAGGAATCAAAGTATTCATCTAGTTGTTATTCAGGCCCGCGGCCGCAAGCGAGTATTTTAACCCGAATCGAAATATTTATCGAGCCCCCCTGATAAACACAGGCTATCGATTGTGGTTATAGCGCAGGTGCCTCTACGAGGGCGGCCAGTAACACCTTGCGTCCTTCACCCGCCAATACGTTGTAGGTACGGCACGCAGCGGGCGTATCCATCGTCTCGAAGCCGATACGTTTTGCAATCAGCGGAGCCAGCCAAGCCGGCGAAGGAAAACGTAACCGATTGCCACTGCCGAAAATGATCGTTTCCACATCGGCTTCTGCGAGCTGGGCGAAATGGGCAGGCCCCAGGTCTTCGAAGCGTGTGCAGTCCCAGGCTTGCAGGCTCCCGCTGGAGCTGACGACGAGGCTGTGCGTGTAGGACTGCTTGTCCACCGCCAGCCAGCCCGGGCCGTAGCCTGTGATGGTCAAGGTGTCGGATTTGTCGGGCTGGAACTTCATGGCGCGGGCTTTCGGCAAACAGGGGGCAAACACGGGCAGGGCGCGCTGCGGCAGGCACAGGGAGCCACTACAGGGCGATCAACGCAAGGATCTGTGGTCAAATTATAGTTTTCACCTAGTTGGATTGTGGGTTCGAGGTGTTGGCATGGTTGCCCACCGGCTGCAATCCCTTGTTTTCAGAGGTAGTGGTTTCTGTCATGAAGACGATTCAAAAATCCGCCAAGCTGGCCAATGTGTGTTACGACATTCGAGGGCCGATCATGGACGCGGCGAAGCGGATGGAGGACGAAGGACAGAAGATCACCAAGCTCAACATCGGCAACCTGGCGGTGTTCGGCTTCGATGCCCCTGAAGAGGTGCAGCAGGACATGATCCGCAACCTGCCCAATTCGGCAGGCTACTCGGACAGCAAGGGCATCTTTGCGGCGCGCAAGGCGGTGATGCACGAAACCCAGCGCCTGGGCATCAAGGGTGTGGGTCTGGATGACATCTACCTGGGCAATGGCGCATCCGAGCTGATCAGCCTGGCCACCAATGCCTTGCTCGATACCGGCGACGAGATGCTGCTGCCGGCCCCTGATTACCCGCTGTGGACCGCGGCCACCAGCCTGTCCGGCGGCACGCCGGTGCACTACATGTGCGACGAAGAAAACGGCTGGATGCCCAACCTGGCCGACATCCGCGCCAAGATCACGCCCCGCACCAAGGGCATCGTCGTCATCAACCCCAACAACCCCACGGGCGCGCTGTACTCCGATGCACTGCTGCGCGACATCGTGCAGATCGCGCGTGAGCATGGCCTGGTCATCTTTGCCGATGAGGTCTATGACAAGGTGCTGTACGAAGATGCCAAGCACACACCGATGGCCTCGCTGTCGCAGGATGTGCTGACCATCACCTTCAATTCGCTGTCCAAGGCCTACCGCAGCTGCGGCTACCGCGCCGGCTGGATGGTGATCTCCGGCGACAAGAGTGGCGCTGCCGACTATATCGAGGGCCTGAACATGCTCTCGAACATGCGCCTGTGCGCCAATGTGCCGGGCCAGTGGGCCGTGCAGACCGCGCTGGGCGGGCACCAGAGCATCGACGAGCTGGTGCAAGAGGGCGGCCGCCTGCGCAAGCAGCGCGACCTGGCCTGGGAGCTGATCAATGCCATCCCCGGTGTCAGCTGTGTCAAGCCCCAGGGCGCGCTGTACATGTTCCCCAAGCTCGACCCTGCGATCTACCCGATCGAGGACGACCAGGAGTTTTTCCTGCAGGTGCTCAAGGAGACCCGCGTGATGCTGGTCCAGGGCACCGGCTTCAACTGGCCACGGCCTGACCACTTCCGCATCGTGTTCCTGCCCCATGAGGCGGACCTGCGCGAAGCGATCAACCGCCTGGCCGCGTTCCTGGCCAAGTACCGCCTTCGCCATGGAACCGATCAGCTGGCGCAGGCCCATAAGGCCGATATCAAGCTGGTCAAGACCAAGGCAGAAAAATCCGCCGCCTGAGTCGCCCCTTCCCTGTCTGACAACAACGGGCGTCCTGCTGGGCGCCTTGTTGGTTATTCAACGTATCCAAGAGAATTTATGAAACCGATCCAAGTAGGCTTGTTGGGCATCGGCACCGTCGGTAGCGGTGTGTTCAACGTGTTGCAACGTAACCATGACGAAATTCGCCGCCGCGCGGGCCGCGATATTGCCGTGACCATGGTGGCCGACCTGGACGAAACCCGTGCCCGTGCCGTGGTGGGTGACCAGGTGGCCGTGGTCAAGGACGCCCGCGAGGTCATCGCCCATCCCGATATCGATGTGGTCATCGAGTTGATCGGCGGCTACGGCGTGGCCAAGACGCTGGTGCTGGAGGCGATTGCCGCTGGCAAGCATGTGGTGACGGCCAACAAGGCCTTGCTGGCGGTGCATGGCTCCGAGATTTTCAAGGCTGCTGCCGACAAGGGCGTGATGGTCGCCTACGAAGCGGCCGTGGCAGGCGGCATCCCGATCATCAAAGCGCTGCGCGAAGGCCTGACCGCCAACCAGATCCAGTGGATCGCCGGCATCATCAACGGCACCACCAACTTCATCCTGTCCGAGATGCGCGACAAGGGCCTGGACTTTGACGTGGTGCTGAAAGAAGCGCAACGCCTGGGCTATGCCGAGGCCGACCCGACCTTCGATATCGAAGGCGTCGATGCGGCCCACAAGGCCACGTTGATGAGCGCCATCGCCTTTGGTGTGCCCGTGCAATTCGACAAGGCCTACGTCGAGGGCATCACCAAGCTGTCGTCGATCGATATCCGCTACGCCGAGCAGCTGGGCTACCGCATCAAGCTTCTGGGCATCACCAAGCGCACCGACAAGGGTATCGAGCTGCGCGTGCATCCGTCGCTGGTGCCCGCCAAGCGCCTGATCGCCAACGTGGAAGGCGCGATGAATGCGGTGGTGGTGCATGGCGATGCCGTGGGCACGACCCTGTACTACGGCAAGGGCGCGGGCTCCGAGCCCACCGCCTCGGCCGTGATTGCCGACCTGGTCGATATCGCCCGCCTGGAAGGCGCCGATGTGGCCCACCGCGTGCCGCCGCTGGCCTTCCAGAGCAGCACCCTGCGCGAAGCGGGCCAGGAGCTGCCGGTGCTGCCGATGGCCGACATCACCACCAGCTACTACCTGCGCATGCGGGTTGCCGATGAGGCGGGCGTGCTGGCCAAGGTCACCGGCCTGCTGGCGGGTGCGGGCATCAGCATCGATGCCGTGCTGCAGCGCGAAGCCGATGAAATCGGGGGTGAGGGCTCGACCCAGACCGACCTGATCATCCTGACGCACGAGACGCGCGAAGGCGACATGGACAAGGCGCTGGCGCAAATCCAGGGCCTGCCGACCGTGCTGGCGCCGATCACCCGTATCCGCAAGGAAGAGTTGAACTAGACCTGCAGTGCGACGCTGCGGCCGCAAGGCCTGGCGTCTGCCGCTCCCTGAACCGCCTGTGGCCTCTCCGGCCCTGGCGGTTCTCTTTTTTCTGCCTCCCGCTGCCGTAGCGGGACGCGCATCATTCTGTTACTTGTCGGTTTGTTTACATCATTATTTTTATAAATAATTGCCGCTCACAAATGCAGTGCTTCGGGTCCGGTCCCGCAGACGCTGTCCATCGATAACAAAAGGAAGTTGCACTATGTCGGAGACCGACAAGAAATGGATGGCGCTGGCCAAGCGCTGGGGGGTGTTGTTCGGGATTCCGTTGCTGATGCTGGCCATCGGCGTCTGGCAGTGGTCGCGGGCGGATACGCCGGTCTCCGATGTGGGCGCGCAGATCGCCGAGTACCAGCAGGTGGTGCGCCAACTCGAGGCGATCGAGGCTGAAAAACCGGGGCGCCGCGCAACGGTGCGGGACAGTGAGGGCAAGGAGCACCCGGTCTGGAAGGTGAAGAACGACTACCTGATGGCCATCAAGGACCTGCAAAACCAGGGTTTGAATGTCACTACCCGTAACTTGCAGCCGGTGCTGGCCGGCTGCACCATCGCGTTCAGCGTGTTGGCGCTGCTGTGGTCGGCACTGGGCATGGTCTACCAGCGGGGCATGGGCGCCAAGGCGATGCAGTCGCGCGAGCAGCTGCTTGCCACGTTCCAGAAGGGTCGCAAGCTCCTGCCCACCTATATGGTGGTCATGGTGCTGCTGCTGTTTGGTGCAGCCATCCCGCTGCTGGTCTACGAGATGATGCCTATCCTGCGCCACCGCAACTACAGCAAGGGTGACATGAAGCTGATGTTCATCCTCGGCGGCCTGGCGCTGTTCCTGCTGTACTCGGGCTGCAAGGTGCTCGTCGATGTCTGGAAAGCTTCGCGCAAGCCGCTGGAGAACGAGCCCATCGACGTGATGGGCCAGACCGTCAGCCGCCAGCAGGCGCCCGAGCTGTGGGCCTTTGTCGACAGCGTGGCGGCCAAGACCGGCGCAGGCCTGCCCGATACCTTGGTGGTGGGTTTGAACGAGGGCTTTTTTGTGACCGAGCATCCGGTGCAGCTGGCCAGCGGCGCCTTGCTGCCCCAGGGGCGGGTGTTGTATTTGCCGTTGCCGTACCTGGCCTTTCTCAATGCCGGCGAAGTTGCGGCGGTGATCGGCCACGAACTGGGCCACTTCATCGGCGAAGACACGCTCTACAGCCAGCGCTTCTCGCCGATCTACAGCGCCACCATCCACCACCTGGTGGCCATCAGTGGCGGCGAGCGTTATGAGGAGTCCTGGATGGACATCCTGCGCCGGCCTGCCACCTTGTTTGGCGAGATGTTTCTGGACAGCTTCCACGAAGCGGTGCGCTACTGGAGCCGCAAGCGCGAGCTGGCCGCCGATGCCGTGGGGGCGCAGGTGGTCAGCCCGCAGGCCGTTGCCTCATCGCTGCTGCGCATCAGCGCACTGGCTCCGCTGGTGGAGGAGGCGTTGCAGGCCAATTGGGACCGGGGTGAGACGGTCGAAGGCGGTGTGCTGGGCCATGTGCGCCAGCTGGTCGCCACCAAGGGTATGACCGACCCCAGCGAGCACCTGGACCAGCGCCAGGCCCACCCCACCGACACCCATCCCGAGTTGGCCGAGCGCCTGGCGGCGCTGGGAGTGCCCGTCAGTCCCGAACTGCTGGCCCGCGCGATGGATGCCCAGGGCAGCCCGCTGCTGCAGGAGTTTGGGCTGGAGCAGGGCGCGCCTGCGGCTGGCAGCCGCACCTTGGCCGGCGCGGTGGCGCCCGCTGCCGTGGTTGATATGAATGCCGCGTTGCAAAACGAGCTCAGCAGTGCGGCAGCGGCCAACCGCAGCGCCAAGCTGGTGGAGCTGCGCGAGATCGCGGCCCTGGCGACGCCCGAGACGGTGATCCATGAGCGCTCGGTCTTCATGATGGGTTTGTTCTGCTTTCTGGCCCTGGCCTGCTTTGGCGGGGCGGTGGCCTTGTTCATCGCGGGCCTGCATGCCGCCATTGGTGCCGGGGTGCTGGCCGGTGGTGTTGTCTGCCTGTGGGTCGCGCGGCTGTTCTGGCGCGATGGCCAGAGCCCGGCGATGGTGCTGCAGCCCGCAGGTGTGCGCCTTTTCAACGCGCAGCAGTTGCTGCCCTGGTCGGCGATCGATGACTTTCAGTTCAACCAGGCCAACCATATGCTCACCGTCATCATGGCCCTGGAGCCCGGTGTGCAGCCGCCTGCCATGGGCGTGGGCAAGCGCCGCGCCCAGTTCCAGAAGAAAAAGCAGCGGGTCGTGGTGATGCTCAAGGGCGTCAAGAAGATGAAGAACCAGGCTTTTGCCGAGCTGCTGGTGAACCAGTGGCGCGCCTACTACGCCCGCCAGGAGCTGGCGCGCATGGGCGAGCGGGTCTAGGAACCATCTGCAAGACGCCCCGCCGTGGTCAGAAAACGGACTCGGTCGATCCGCGTCCATCCCATTGGGCGAGGGTTGTGCAGCGGATCGCTGACGGCTGCACCACCACCGAGCCAGGCCCTCGACCTTGTCCGGGGTTTTTTTATGCCGGCGGCTGCCATCAGGATCGCAGCCTGGCCGCTGCTCCGCGCTGCAGTGGCCCACATTCCTGCGCAAGCTGTGCCGGTACTGGCGTCTGCAGGATAATAGGTGGTTGCTCCTTGCCCGCGAGCGGGCTGTGTCCACTTATTTCGCACCCTCCATGCTGTATCTCTCCACGCGCGGCCATGCCGAACAAAAACGTTTTTGCGACATTTTGCTCGAGGGCCTGGCGCCCGATGGCGGTCTGTACATGCCGGTGCAGTACCCGCAGATTGACGATGCCAAGCTGACCGCGTTGCGCGAGACGCTCCGCAACCAGGGCTATGCCGCGCTGGCGTTCGAGATCCTGTCGCTGTACATCGACGACATCCCGGCCGAGGACCTGCGCGCGCTGTGCAACAAGACCTATACCGAGGCGGTGTTCGGCACGGCGGCGATTGTGCCGGTGCGCCAGCTCGAAGGCCAGCTGATGATCGAGGCGCTCTCCAATGGGCCCACCTTGGCCTTCAAGGACATGGCCATGCAGCTGCTGGGCAACCTGTTCGAGTACGAACTGGCGCGCCGTGGCGAAGAGCTCAATATTCTGGGTGCCACCAGTGGCGACACCGGCAGCGCGGCGGAATACGCGATGCGCGGCACAAAGGGCGTGCGCGTGTTCATGACCAGCCCGCACGGCCGCATGAGCCCCTTCCAGCAGGCACAGATGTTCAGCCTGCAGGACGAGAACATCCACAACATCGCCATCGAAGGCGTGTTTGACGACTGCCAGGACATCGTCAAGGCGGTCAGCAATGACCACGCCTTCAAGGCGCAGTACAAGATCGGCACCGTCAACTCGATCAACTGGGCGCGCCTGCTGGCCCAGGTGGTCTACTACTTTGCCGGCTACCTGCAGGTCACCACTCAGAACAGCGAAAAGGTGAGCTTCACGGTGCCGAGCGGCAATTTCGGCAATGTCTGCGCCGGCCATGTGGCGCGCCAGATGGGCCTGCCCATTGCCAAGCTGGTGGTGGCCACCAACGAAAACGACGTTTTGGACGAATTCTTCCGCACCGGTGTCTACCAGGTGCGGGGCGCTGCCCACACCTTCGAGACCTCCAGTCCGTCGATGGACATCTCCAAGGCCAGCAACTTCGAGCGCTTTGTGTTCGACCTGGTCGGCCGCGATGGCGCCCGCCTGCAGCAGCTATTCTCGCAGGGCGTGGCCCAAGAGGGCCGCTTTGACCTGCAGGCCGATCCGGCCTTCAAGGATGCGGCGGGCCGCTATGGCTTTGTCAGCGGCAAGAGCAGCCATGCCGACCGCCTGGCCACCATCCAGGACACCTACCAGCGCCTGGGCCAGATGATTGACACCCACACCGCCGACGGCGTGAAGGTGGCGCGTGAGCACCTGGGGGCCGAGCCGATGATCGTGCTGGAAACTGCGTTGCCGATCAAGTTCGCCGCCACCATCGAAGAGGCGCTGGGCCGCCTGCCCGAACGCCCCGCCAAGTTCGACGGCATCGAAGCGCTGCCCAAGCGCGTGGTGGTGATGCCTGCCGATGTGGACCAGGTCAAGACCTATATCCAGGACCACTGCCGCTGAGCAGGCTGCGCTTTTGCTGCCGCCGCGTGCCTGGGTGCCGGGCGGGCCGTGGGATCATCAAGGAGGGTCGGTATGCAGGTGGTGTGTTTTGCGGGCTATTCCGGCAGTGGCAAGACGACCTTGATCGAGCAGGTCATCCCGGTGCTGACCGCGCAGGGACAGCGGGTGTCGGTCATCAAGCATGCCCACCATCGCTTTGACATCGACACGCCCGGCAAGGACACCTGGCGCCACCGCCAGGCGGGCGCCTACGAGGTGCTGGCCGCCTCCGACCAGCGCGTGGTGCTGATGCGCGAGCTGCCCCGGACACAGGAGCCTGATGTGCATGCGCTGATCGCCCAGCTCGACCGCCAGGTGGACTGGGTGCTGGTGGAAGGCTTCAAGGACTGTGACCTGCCCAAGCTGGAAGTGCTGGCCAATGCGCCGGAAGCCAGTGGCAAGGCGCCGCTTTACCCGCAGGATGCGGCCGTGCAGGCCGTGGTGCTGTCGGCGGCCCGGCAACTGCTGCCCGCCACGGCCTTGCCGCAGCTGCCCCGCGATGCGCCCGGCGCCGTGGCACAGTGGCTGCTGGCACACAGCGCCCGCTTTGCCTATACGCCGCCCTGTGTCTTTGCGATCAATAGCGCCGGCTGAGCGGGCCGTATCGATGTTCGGCCTGCCTGAAGGCGGCCGCCAACCCAAGGAATGATTGAGATGAACAGCCAGCCCCGTCCCCCGTTGAAATCGCTCGATGCCGCGCTGGCCGAGCTGCTGGCGCATGCCCAGCCGCTGGAAGGCCATGAGCTGCTGAATACCTTTGATGCCGACGGCCGCGTGCTGGCGCAGGACCTGGTCGCTGCGCTGCAGGTGCCGCCTTTCGACAACAGCGCGATGGATGGCTATGCGCTGCGCGCCGCCGACCTGAGCGGGCCAGAACAGGCCTTGCCGGTCAGCCAGCGCATCGCGGCAGGCAGCCTCGGCCAGCCGCTGGCTGCCGGCACCGCCGCCCGTATCTTTACCGGGGCGGCCGTGCCAGAGGGCGCCGATGCGGTGGTGATGCAGGAAGAGTGCAGCGTGCTGGACGATGGCCGGGTGCAGATCCATGCGTCGGTCAAAGCAGGGCAGAACATCCGCAAAAGCGGCGAGGACATGCAACTGGGCAGCACGGTGCTGACTGCCGGCACGCGCCTGGGCCCTGCCGAGCTGGGCCTGGCCGCCAGCATGGGCTGTGCCCGCTTGCCGCTGGCGCGCCGCCCGCGCGTGACCCTGTTCTCCACCGGTGATGAGCTCGTCATGCCCGGCGATGTGGAACCCCAGGACCTGCCCGCCGGCAGCATCTACAACAGCAACCGCTTCTTCTTGCGTGCCATGCTGCAGCGCCTGGGCTGCGAAGTGCGAGACATGGGCATCGTGCCCGACAGCTACGAGGCGACGGTGGCAGCGCTGCAGGATGCGGCGCAGCACAGCGACCTGGTGCTGACCAGCGGGGGCGTGTCCGTTGGTGAGGAAGACCATGTCAAGCCGGCCGTGCAAGCGCTGGGCAGCCTCGATCTGTGGGCGATCGCGATCAAGCCGGGCAAACCCTTTGCGTATGGACGCGTGGGCCAAACCCATATCATCGGCCTGCCGGGCAACCCGGTCTCCAGCTTGGTGACCTTTGCGCTCCTGGTGCGGCCTTTTCTGCTGCGCTTGCAGGGTGTGCAGGCGCTGGCGCCGCAGGCGATCGATATGCGCGCCGACTTTGACTGGCCACGTGCCGACAAGCGCCGCGAGTTCTTGCGGGTGCGCATCAATGTGCAAGGGGGGCTGGACCGGTTTGCCAACCAGGGCTCGGGCGTGCTGACCTCGGCCGTCTGGGCCGATGGCCTGGTCGACAACCCGCCCGGCCAGACGATTGCGCAGGGCGACACGGTGCGCTTTGTGCCCTTTGCCCAGCTGCTGGGCTGATCCCAGGCCTGCCCACGGGGAGAACGCGATGACCATGAAAACCGTACAGCTGCGCTATTTTGCAAGCATCCGCGAGGCCATTGGCAGCGGCAGCGAGGCCTTTGTCACCGGCGCCAGCACCGTCGCCGAGCTGCGCGAGGCCCTGCTGGCGCGGGGCGAGCCCTATGCCAGCTGCCTGGCCCGGGGGCGCGCCGTGCGCACCGCCGTCAACCAGGTGCTCAGCGACGAAAGCGCGGTACTGGAAGCGGGCGCCGAGGTGGCGTTTTTTCCGCCGGTGACGGGCGGTTAAGAAACCTTAAGCAGCGCCATCTTCTGCGGGGCTGGGCAGCAGCAACTCGGGCGCTTTCCATTCCAGCAGTTCGGACAGGCGCAGCACCACCCAGCGGGCTTCCTCGGCGCTGATGCCGGCGTCCGGTGTCTGCAGACCGCTGTAGATGGTCTGCAAAATGGCGCTCTCCGACGGCGCGCTTTGGTGGTAGAGGATCTGCGCCTGCTCGACCAGCATCTGCGCCAGGTCTTCGCAGAGCTCATAGCGCTGGGCGATCTCGTCGAGCGGCTGGCGCAGGCGCTGGTTGCGGCCCTGGAACAGGGCGATGAAGGAATCAGGGACAAAGATCTGGCTGCCGTCTTGCATGGGTGTCCGTGTGGTGGGTGGTGGGCGCGCCGGCGCGTTCTCAGGGCGTGAAACGCTTTTCAAAGCGGGCCACGTCCTCCAGCAGTTCGAAGGTCACGACCTGGCCCATCTTCTGATCGCTCTCTCGGCAGGCGGCATAGACGCTGGTCTTGCCGACCAGGTCCATCGCGGGAATGTCGATGATCGCGTAAGGGTAGGGCACGAACACATGGTGCTCGAACACGATGCGGTGCTGGTTGCGTGGATTGGGGTAGAGCAGGAAGCCGTGGGCCTGCAGGGTCTGACTGGGCATGGAAACCATCCAAATAAAAAACGGGCCTTGCACCATGGCGGGCCGGGAGCGGACCAGGGAATCCGTCCAAGCCTTGCCGGGTGCAAAAGCACTAGTGTGCCGCAATCGCAAAGCGGCCGTCGCCTGCGCTGGTTTGTGCAAGGCGCCGGATGGCCGTGCTAGGCTTGGGTCCTGTTGCCTTTTTTGCCGAGACGCTGCCATGCTGCACACCCATATCGCCGTACAGACCGCTGACTTTGATGTGAGCGAGGAGCTGCGGCTGCTGCGCGCCGACGATGGCCGCATCGGCGCGGTCTGCAGCTTTGTCGGCACCGTGCGCGACCGCAATGCCGGCAGCCAGGTGGCGGCTATGGAGCTGGAGCACTACCCCGGCATGACGGAAAAATCGATTGCCCGGATGGTCGAGGCCGCCAGCCAGCGCTTTGACATCTTTGGCGCCCGCGTCATCCACCGCGTGGGGCTGCTGGCGCCAGGTGACCAGATTGTGCTGGTTGCCGTCTCCTCCGCGCACCGGGGCGAGAGCTTCCAGGCCTGCGAGTTCTTGATGGACTACCTCAAGACCGAGGCGCCGTTCTGGAAGAAGGAAGACACGCCCGAGGGCGCACGCTGGGTCGATGCCCGCGTCAGCGATGAGGCCGCGATGGCGCGCTGGGGGTGGCCCCAGCGCTGACAGCGACCGGCCTGTTTGCGCCGGTCTTGACCGGGCGCAAGCAATTGGGGGCACATTGCTGCTGCAATGGATGCGGGGAGCAGGGCCGCCATGGGCACCGTTGCAGCCGTAGGAGCAGGCGTACAGCATCTGGCGATGCGCGCCGGCACGACCTATATGTGCGGCGAGGTTCTTGAAAATTCGAGGTCCAGCGCAAAATATTCCCCAGTAACAATTGTTGAGTGGGAACATTCATGCGAATCGACAAACTGACAACCAAATTTCAAGAAGCGCTGGCCGACGCCCAATCGTTGGCCCTGGGCAATGACAATGCCTATATCGAACCGGTCCATGTGCTGGCGGCCATGCTGCGCCAGCCCGATGGTCCCAAATCGCTGCTGGCGCGCGCAGGCGCCAATGCCACGGCGATGAGCACGGCGGCAGAAAACGCGATCAAGCGCCTGCCGCAGGTGCAAGGCCAGGACCAGGTCACCGTGGGTCCCGATCTGCAGCGCGTGCTGCAGGCCACCGAGAAGGAGGCCATCAAGCGTGGCGACCAGTTCTATGCCAGCGAGCTGTTTTTGCTCGCGCTCACCGATGACAAGGGGGAGGCGGGCCGCATCGTCAAGGAAGGCGGCCTGAGCCGCAAGGCGCTGGAAGCGGCGATCGACGCCGTGCGCGGCGGCCAGGCCATGGACAGCGCCGATGGCGAGAGCCAGCGCGAAGCCCTGAAGAAATACACCTTGGACCTGACCGAGCGCGCCAAGCTGGGCAAGCTTGACCCGGTCATTGGCCGCGATGACGAGATCCGCCGCACCATCCAGGTGCTGCAGCGCCGCAGCAAGAACAATCCGGTGCTGATCGGTGAGCCCGGCGTGGGCAAGACGGCTATCGTCGAAGGCCTGGCCCAGCGCATTGTGGCCGGTGAAGTGCCGGACACCTTGCGCGACAAGAAGGTGCTGGTGCTGGATATGGCCGGCCTGCTGGCCGGTGCCAAGTACCGGGGCGATTTCGAAGAGCGCCTCAAATCCGTGCTCAAGGAAGTCGCGCAGGAAGAGGGCCGGGTGATTCTCTTCATCGACGAGATCCACACGATGGTGGGCGCCGGCAAGGCCGATGGCGCGATGGATGCGGGCAATATGCTCAAGCCTGCGCTGTCGCGTGGCGAGCTGCACTGCATTGGCGCCACCACCCTGGACGAGTACCGCAAATACATCGAGAAGGATGCGGCGCTG
Source organism: Comamonas sp. B21-038 (assembly GCF_022387135.1). Classification (GTDB taxonomy): domain Bacteria; phylum Pseudomonadota; class Gammaproteobacteria; order Burkholderiales; family Burkholderiaceae_C; genus Comamonas; species Comamonas sediminis. Next base: position 3,198,740 of record NZ_CP092462.1, on the reverse strand, counting down.
GAGCGGCGCTTCCAGAAGGTGCTGGTCAACGAGCCCTCGGTGGAAGACACCATTGCGATTCTGCGCGGCCTGCAGGAAAAGTACGAGGCCCACCATGGTGTGGACATCACCGACCCGGCCATCGTGGCGGCGGCCGAGCTGTCTGCACGCTATATCACCGACCGCTTCCTGCCCGACAAGGCGATCGACCTGATCGACGAGGCTGCGGCCAAGATCAAGATCGAGATCGACTCCAAGCCCGAGGTCATGGACAAGCTCGAGCGCCGCATGATCCAGCTCAAGATCGAGCGTGAGGCGATGAAGAAGGAAAAGGACGAGGCCTCGCAAAAGCGCCTGTCGCTGATTGAAGAGGACCTGTCCAAGATCGAGCGCGAATACGCCGACATGGAAGAGATCTGGAAAGCCGAGAAGGCCGACGCGATGGGCTCGGAGCAGCTGCGCAAGGAGCTGGACCAAGTGCGCTTCCAGATCCAGGAAGCCACCCGCAGCGGTGACTTCAACAAGGTCGCCGAGTTGCAATACGGGAAGCTGCCTGCGCTGGAAAAGCAGCTGGCTGAAGTACAGGCCGATGAGAAGAGCGAAGGGGCCAAGGACAAGGGCCACAAGCTGCTGCGCACGCAGGTGGGTGCCGAAGAGATTGCCGAAGTGGTCAGCCGCGCCACGGGGATTCCTGTGTCGAAGATGATGCAGGGCGAGCGTGACAAGCTGCTGCGCATGGAAGACAAGCTCCATGAGCGCGTGGTGGGCCAGGACGAGGCGATCTCCGCCGTCTCCAACGCGATCCGCCGTTCGCGCTCGGGCCTGTCCGATCCGAACCGCCCCACCGGCTCCTTCCTGTTCCTGGGCCCGACCGGCGTGGGCAAGACCGAGCTGTGCAAGGCGCTGGCGGGCTTCCTGTTTGACAGCGAAGACCACCTGATCCGCATCGACATGAGCGAGTTCATGGAAAAGCACTCGGTCTCGCGCCTCATCGGTGCGCCTCCGGGGTATGTCGGCTATGACGAAGGCGGTTACCTGACCGAGGCCGTGCGCCGCAAGCCTTACAGCGTGATCTTGCTCGACGAGGTGGAAAAGGCCCATCCGGATGTGTTCAATATCCTGCTGCAGGTGCTGGACGACGGCCGCCTGACCGATGGCCAGGGCCGCACGGTGGACTTCAAGAACACCGTCATCGTGATGACCAGCAATATCGGCTCGCAACTGATCCAGGCGATGGTCGGCGAATCGTATGAGGATGTAAAAGACGCGGTCTGGGGGGAACTGAAAAACCATTTCCGTCCCGAATTCCTCAACCGCATCGATGAGACCGTGGTGTTCCATGGCCTCGACGCCCAGCACATCGAGTCGATTGCACGCATCCAGCTGAAGCAACTCGAAAATCGCCTGGCGAAGATGGACCTGCATCTGCAGGTCTCCGATGCGGCGATGGCGGAACTGGCCAAGGTGGGCTTCGATCCGGTGTTTGGTGCCCGGCCGCTCAAGCGGGCGATCCAGCAGCGCATCGAGAATCCGTTGTCCCGGCTGCTGCTCGAGGGGGTTTACCCGCCCAAGAGCAATATCCCGGTGACCGTGGATCCGGTGCAGGCACCTGGCGAGTTCCATTTTGGCAAGGCGCAAGTGCAGTAATGTGCTGAGTGAGGGGCCATGCATAATCATGCATGGCCCAGCATCTTTACGCTGCGATATGCTTGTTGACAGTGCGGCGGGCTTGAAAAAGCCCGGCATCGGCATAACATGGATAGCATGCGCTGTCATACGGCGATGAAAGGAAGTGCGTTGAACGAGTTGTTGGCAACTGTGGTGAGCTGGACTTTGCGAATTGCGATGGTGCTGGCGGGTCTGGTGTTTTTTGCCAGTCTGATGGTGGTGGCCGCAATCGCCGCCATGCTGTGGGCCGTGCGCCTGCTGTGGGCCAAGGTCACCGGCAAGCCTGTGGTGCCGTTCGCGTTCAAGATGAACCCCGCCTCGGGCTGGACCACGGTCTACCGCAGCACGGCGCGCTGGTCGGCCAACAAGGGGGCGCGCGCCGCTGAGCCCGCTGCCAGCCCTGCGGGCATGCGCGCTTCCGTGATCGATGTCACGGATGTGGAGCCCCGCGAAATCCGTTCACAGCACTGACAGACCCGATGCAGGCGTTGGCCTGCTGGTGTGCAAAGCCCGGTTGTGCCTGATGCAGACCGGGTTTTTTTATGGGGCCAAGCTATGGATGTGAGCGAGTTGCACAGCCGTTTTGAGGCCATGCGTGCGGCCAGCCGCGCGCAGGCCGATACGCCGCTGCTGCTGCGGCGCGAGCGCTTGCTGCGCCTGCAAAAGCTGTTGCAGGACAACGAAGCGAGGCTGTGCGCCAGTGTGCAGGCCGATTTTGGCCAGCGCTCGGCCCGGGTGACCACTTTGACGGAGCTGCTGCCGCTGCACAGCCAGTTGCGGCAGGCACTGGGCGCACTGCGGCGCTGGGCAGCGCCCCGGCCCGAGGCCACGCCCTGGCATTTCTGGCCCGCGCGCGCCTGGGTGCAGGCCATGCCGCTGGGGGTTGTGGGGGTGATTGCCCCTTGGAACTACCCGTTGCTGCTGTCGTTGGGCCCGCTGGTGAGCGCGCTGGCCGCCGGCAACCGCGTAATCCTCAAGCCCAGCGAGTACACCCCGGAGACCATGCACCTGCTCGCCGAGCTGGTGCCCAGCTATTTTGCCGATGACGAGGTGGCCTTGCTCGCCGGGGACGCCGGGGCCTCCGCCGAGCTGGCTGCGTTGCCGCTGGACCACCTGCTGTTTACCGGCTCGGCCGCTACCGGCCGCAAGGTGGCGCTGGCCGCCGCCAACCAGCTGGTGCCCACGACCTTGGAGTTGGGCGGCAAATCGCCCTGCCTGCTGGAGCAAAGCTGCGATATCCAGGATGCGGCGCGCAAGATTGCCCATGCCAAGCTGCTCAATGCCGGCCAGACCTGCATTGCGCCAGATTATGTGTTGCTGCCGCGCGGCAGCGCTGCCGCCTTTGTCGAGGCCTATGCCCAGGCGGTGCAGCACATGTACCCGCAGCAGCAAGGCAATCCCGATTACACCTCGGTCATCCATGCCGCCCATGCGAGCCGCTTGTTGGGCATGCTGGCCCAAGCCGAGCAGGCGGGTGCCCAGGTGATCCGGCTCGAAAGTGGCGGGGCAGAGGTCTCCCAAAGCCGCATCGGCGATGGCATCAGCCGCCAGCTGGTGCCGTCACTGGTGCTGGGCGTCAGCGCGCAGATGCAGCTGATGCAGGAGGAGATCTTTGGGCCGGTGCTGCCGGTGCTGCAGTACGACGACCGCGAGGAAGCAGTGGCCGCGATCAACCAGGGCGAGATACCGCTGGCGCTGTACTGGTTTGGCCAGGACCGCCGCCAGGGCCGGGAGGTGGCCCAGCGCGTGCGCGCCGCTGGCATGTGCATGAACGACTGCCTGCTGCAGTTTGCCCATGGCGGGCTGCCGTTTGGCGGATGGGGCAGGAGCGGTTGGGGTGCACTGCATGGCTACCATGGATTCATGCGCTTTTCGCATGCCAAACCTGTCTTGCGTCAAGGCGGCTGGTCGGCTGCTGCCTGGCTGTACCCGCCTTATGGCAGGCGCTTTGATCTGCTGGTGCGTTGGCTGAGCCGTAGCTTTATGCGCTAAGCCCTTGATGGATATGGGGTGTTGAGGTTCGGGTAAACGCCTAGCGCAAATGCAGCCATTTGCAAACCCCTGCACAAATTGACCTACAAGCGGGTTGTGGGGCTACCCAAATGATGTCAGGAGTGAGACAATGGCGGGCTTTCGCGCACCATATCTCTGCAGCGCGCTGTTCACGCGCTGACTCTTCCATATGCCCTTAAAAAAGCCCTCAGCAGTGCCTTGTTGCCTGCTGATGCTGCGTGAGCCATGGTGTGTTGCAGGTGGGAGGATGTTGAGCCTCAGGGTGCTCCATCCCCACTTGACACCCGGCCGGGCGTGATGGTCGCAGTGTACGACGAGATATGCGTGCTTTTTGGTTAATTCATTGATTTTTGTTTTCGGTTATCCATGTCTGAAACTATCCAGGTTCGTCCCGCAACTCTCCGTGATGCCAAAGCCATTGCCCAAATCCATGCCGCCGCTTCGGTGGAGAGCTATCGCGGCGTTTTGCCCGATGACCAGCTGAAGTCCATCTCTTCCGTTGAAAAGCGCCAGGCTTACTGGCGCGAAGCCATCGAATACTGCGAGCCACAGGTGCAAGTGGCCGTTGAAAACGACAAGATCGTCGGTTTCATCGGTTTTGACCGTTCGCGCGATGCCAAGACCCGTCCCACCACCGGTGAGATCTGGGCGATCTATGCAGCCCCCACCCACTGGGACCAGGGTGTGGGCGTGGCGCTGTGGGATGCGGCGCGTGATGGCCTGTCCGAAGAAGGCTGCACCTCGGTGACCGCCTGGGTGCCGCTGCGCAACGAGCGCGCGCTGCGTTTCCATGAGTCTGCCGGTTTCAAGCGCGAGATGTCGACCGCCAAGACGGCGACCGTCGGTGCCATCAAGATCGAAGAAGTGCGCATGCAGCGCTCGTTGATGAACCGCTGATCCTTGCTGGCCAGGCATGCACCGGCGCTGCGTTGGCAGGGCGGTGATGCCTCGCTCTCAAGAGGCCGTCCTGGACGGCCTCTTTGTTTTTTCCCCCTTGGCAGCCGGCACCGCGCTGGTCTGCCCCAGAAAGCATTTGTATGACCACTGCCCAGCCAGAGAGTTTTCCCACCATCCACTGGGAGGAAGGCGGCGAGTCCCGCAGCGCGCGCTGGCGCAGCGAGCGGGGCGCTGCCGCTGCCACCCGCGTGGTGCTGGCCGATGACACCCTGCCCGCCGATGTGGCCTACCGCATGGCCTGCGAAGGCACGGGGCTGTTGTGGCGCGGTGACTTTCAAAATGCGCGCATGCTGCTGCAGTCGCTGACGCGCCGGCTGGACAAGACCGGTGAGCGCAAGGCCAAGAAAAAGCCTGCCGCCCCTGCCGTGGCTGGCATGCCCACGCCGCAGCTGGCATTGCCCTTCCACCAGCAGCGCCAGTTGCAGGCGCAGCGCGCCCGCGTGCTGTCGATGGTGCTGATCGAGCTGGATCCGCAGTACACCATCCACCTGCGCCGAGCGCCACTGGTGCAGGCCGCCTGCGTTGATGCCTGGGGCGCGCCTGAGGGCGATGTGGCCCAGGTGGTGTCCTTGCGCGAACTGCAGGCGCTGGTGGGCGCCCATGAATGGCGCAAGAAGGGGGTGGAAATCCCCGCGCTGGCCAAGCTGGCGCCCAAGGCCTATGACCGCATCCATCCGCACTACGGCGTCTTCTCGCCGGTGCGGGGCGAGTATGTCGACCTGATTGCCCAGGCGCCGCTGCCGACCGCACTGGCCAAGCAGTCGCTGGCCTATGACATCGGCACCGGGACCGGCGTGATCGCTGCCGTGCTGGCGCGCCGTGGCATCCAGAAAGTGCTGGCCACCGATACCGATCCGCGTGCACTGGCCTGCGCCAAGGAGAACCTGGAACGCCTGGGGGTGGACACGCGTGTGGAGCTGGCGCAGACCGATCTGTTCCCCGAAGGCAAGGCGGCTCTCGTGGTCTGCAACCCGCCTTGGGTGCCTGCCAAGCCCAGCGCGCCGGTCGAGCGTGCGGTCTATGACGAAGGCAGCCGCATGCTGCGTGGCTTTCTGGCAGGCGTGTCGGCACACCTGGTGCCGGGGGGCGAGGCCTGGCTGATCCTGTCCGATTTTGCCGAGCACCTGGGCCTGCGCAGCCGCGAGGAGCTGCTCACCTGGATCTCCCAAGCCGGCTTGCAAGTGGTGGGCAAAAACCATATCCGCCCCCGCCACCCCAAGGCCCAGGATGCCGCCAACCCGCTGCACCAGGCCCGTGCGGCCGAGATGACCACGCTGTGGCGCCTGCAGGTGGCCTGGTGATCCGCCGGATGATGCCAGTGGCCCCATCCTTGGGCGCTTGCTGAACGGGGCCAGCCATGCGCTTGTTGCTTGCGCCCATGGAGGGCCTGCTCGATTTCGTGCTGCGCGACGTGCTCACCAGCATTGGCGGTGCCGACCGCTGCGTCTCGGAGTTCATCCGCATTACCGGCAGCTTGCTGCCTGACAAGGTCTACCTGCGCACGATGCCGGAGTTGCACAACGGCAGCCGTACTGCTGCGGGCACACCGGTGCGCGCCCAGCTGCTGGGCAGTGATGCCGCCAGCATGGCGGCCAATGCCGTGCAGCTGGCGGCGCTGTCGCCCGAGGGCATTGACCTGAATTTTGGCTGTCCGGCCAAGGTGGTCAACCGCCATGGTGGCGGTGCCGCGTTGCTGCAAGACCCGGCCGCCATCCATGCGGTGGTCAGCGCCGTGCGCGGGGCCGTGCCTGCGGCCATGCCGGTCTCGGCCAAGATGCGCCTGGGCTTCAACGACCGGGCGCTGATGCTGGACTGCGCCTTGGCGATGCAGGAGGCGGGTGCCTGCGAACTGGTCGTGCATGGCCGCACCAAGCTCGATGGCTACCGCCCGCCTGCCTACTGGGACCAGATTGCGCGGATCCGCGAGGCCGTGCGCATCCCCGTCATCGCCAATGGCGAGATCTGGACCGTGGAGGACGCGTTGCGCTGCCAGGCCGAATCCGGTTGCCAGGACCTGATGCTGGGCCGTGGCATTGTGGCTGACCCGGGCCTGGCCTGGCGCATCCGCAAAGCGGTTGCCGAGCGTGATGGCCAGCCGCTGCCCGCCGGTCTGCGCGATGTGCAGTGGCCGGACCTGCTGCCCGCCTTGCTGCGCTTTTGGCACCTGGTCTGCGAGGACCTGGAGCCGCGCCAGCGCGCCGGCCGCTTGAAGCAATGGCTGAATCTGATGCGCCGGGCCTTTCCCGAAGCCGAGGCTGCCTACCAGCATGTGCGGGTGATGACGGACCAGGCGGCGATCACCGTCTGGCTGAACGGCTTGCAGCAGCACGCCTCGACGGGCGTGGCTGCTTAGAGCAAGGAATCAGGCGTGAAGGGGCTGATGATCTTGAGCATCAGCCGCAGCGGCAGGCTGGCATCCGGCTCGGTGGTCTGGTCCTTCAGGCGGCTGTTTTGCGGTGCCTGCCATACCAGGTCGCCATCTTTCAGCACCACATGCCAGGCGGCGCTTTCCAGCCCTTTTTCAATCATGTCTGCCGCCTGGGCAGACAGCTTGCGGCTGCGCACCAGCACCGCGATCTCGGTGTTCTGCAACTTCGAGCGCTGGTCCAGGTTCATCGATCCGACGACCAGCAGTTGGCCATCGAGGACCAGCACCTTGCTGTGCAGCATGACGCGGCGCCCTTCGCGGAAGCTGTTCTGCCCGCTGCCCAGACCAAAGGCGGCGCGCAGGTCACTCTCGTCGCTGACCAGTTCATACAGCTCGACACCATCACGCAGCAGGTTTTCGCGGTGGCGGGCATAGCCGATGTGCGCAATCGGCGCGTCGTTGGAGGACAGCGAGTTGGTCAGAATGCGCACCCGCACGCCGCGCTGCACGGCATCCTTGAAGGCCTGGCGCATCGTTTCACCGGGCACGAAGTAGGGTGAGACGATCAGCAAATCCTTTTTGGCATAGCCCAGCAACTGCACCAGGCCATCCACCACCGAGTCTGCACTGGGGCTGTGGCCGGGGTTGCGGGTTTCGGCCAGCACGCGCAGTTGTGCCAGGCGCTTGTTCTCCAGCACGCCCGGTGCGGCGCTCAGCGGGTTGGTCTGGCCATCGGAATCGACTGACGGTATCTTGCTGGGGGCGTCCGCCATCACCACCGAGTGGGCCCAGACCAGCGGAACACTGCGCAGGTCCATCGGCTGCATATCCCAGGCACGTTCACGCTGCTCTTCGGAGATGGCGCCGCCCGGGCGCGGTTCGCCATCCGGCGGGGAAGGCAGTGCGCCGCCGGTCGCCGCGCGCGCTGCCGGCGTCGAAGGGCTGTCGGCTGCATCGTTGTCGCCGCCTTTGCTGGGCCGGGCCAACAAGGTCTTCTGCATGTCCTCCAGCTCCTGCTTGCTGATGAGCGACTGCACCGGGTAGGCGCGCTCATTGTTCCAGTAGGTGTCGAAACTGCTGGACAGGTCCTGTACCGCCTGTCCCACGACGAGGACATCGGTGTCGAGGAAATTGGAGCTTTCGTCGTTGTCGAAATAGGCATCGCCGAGATTGCGCCCGCCCATGATGCCCATCGTGTTGTCGGCAAGGAACAGCTTGTTGTGCATGCGCTGCTGCGCGCGCTGGAAATCGGTGGCCGCATTCCACATGCGGCTGATCGGCGAGTCGCGGTCGCCGGGCAGCGGATTGAACATGCGCATCTCGATATTGGGCTCGAAGGCCAGCCGCATCACCTGGGCGTTGCGCCCGGTGCCGTGGAAGTCATCGAGCAGCACGCGCACGCGCACGCCCCGGCGCGCTGCGTTCACCACCCCTTCGAGCAAACGCGCGGTGCTGGCGTCGGCGTGGATCGCGTAGTACTGGACATCCAGCGTGTACTTGGCGCCTTGCACCAAGGCCAGCCGCGCGCCGTAGGCCGCTTGCGCACCGGCCAGAATCTCAAAACCCGAGGCGCCAGCGCCTGCCTTGCTTTCCGCCTTCTGGCGCTGCTGGCTGATCTGCACCAGCGGGCTGCTGGCCGCCGGGGGCTGGGCTGATGACGCGGGCCGATCCACCTGGGCCGGCAGCTTGCTGGCGCATGCGCTGAGCAAAAAGCTGGTGCACACCCATACCAGCCCGGACCGCAGCTTGCGCCATGATGAACTCGGGACAGAACTTGACGGGGACAGGGTGGAGGTCGGCAGAGCTATCGGCATGGCAGCAGGGTTCAATCAGTGGGCTGGCGCTATTGTGCGTGAGCGGCGGCCATTGCGGGTGCCGCCGCTGTGCTTTGGCGGCGCTGTCGTACAGCGGCAGGCGGCTGGGGCGTCGTGGCGCCGCAACGTGCTGGTACCGGTGCGTGGATCCCCAGCAGGGTTTGTGCCCAGGTGGTTTCTGCAAGCATCTCGCTAGGATTGCAGAAAACATCCGAGATCTTATTTGCAATAGCCAAGAGGAGGGCTGCTGATGCACCGATCACTGCGTTTTTACACCATCGCCCTGGTGCTGGCGGCCATCGCGATGCCACCCGCCCCTGCCTGGGCAGCGCGCCACAACAAGACCGAGGCAACGCAGGCGCCCAAGAAGCCGGCCAAAGTCAAGGTCAAGCGCCAGCGCAGCAGCAGTGCAGAAACCCCGGCCGAGCGCGACCGCCGCCTGCTGCGCGAATGCAAGGGGCTGCCCAATGCGGGCGCCTGCCTTGGCTACGCCAGCCGCTGACACCACCCGCTGACACCAGCCGTGGCAGGTCGCTACCAAGCCTGGTCGCACGCCTGGACGGCCTGGCGTTTGGCAAGCGCCAACCTTCGGTTTGCCGGGCCGAGTCAGCGGCGCTGCAGCAGGCCTGACTCAGAACGCCCCATGGCCCTGTACACGGGCCAGCACGCGCCAGTCGGCGCCCAAGGGCTCGATGGAGCGGATATCCAAGGCCGGCGCCTGGTCCAGCTGCTGCAGTGCCATACCGGCAAACGCGGGCAGTCCCTGGCCGACCAGCTTGGGCGCCAGGTAGAACAGGCATTCATCGACCAGGCCCGCCTGCAGCAGCGCGCCATTCAGGATGCCACCCGCTTCCACATGCAGTTCGTTGACTTCACGCTTACCCAGGTCTTGCATCAAGGCCGCCAGGTCGATGCGGGCGTTGGAATCTGCTGAGGCTTGACCCGGCAGTCGCACGATGGTCGCGCCAGCAGCCTCCAGTGCGGCCTGGCGGGCGCTGTCGTCGCTGCGGGTGTAGATCAGCACCTCGCGTTGCGCCGCAAAGATGCGGCCCTGCGCAGGCGTGCGCAACTGGCTGTCGAGCACCACCAGCCGGGGCTGGCGCGGGGTGTCCACATAGCGCACATCCAGCGCCGGGTCATCGGCCAGCACGGTGCCGACGCCGGTCAGGATCGCGCAAGCCCTGGCCCGCCAATGGTGGCCATCGGCCCGGGCGGCCTCGCCGGTAATCCACTGGCTGCTGCCATTGGGCAATGCGGTGGCACCGTCGAGCGACATCGCCGCCTTGAGCCGCACCCAGGGTTGCCTGCGCACCATGCGGCTGAAAAAGCCAATGTTCAGCTCGCGCGAGGCCTCCCCGCCGTCTTGCGGCGCACACACCACCACCTCGACCCCGGCAGCCCGCAAACGGGCAAAGCCATTGCCGGCGACCAGCGGGTTCGGGTCCGTGATGGCACCTACGACCTTGGCGATACCGGCTGCAGCCAGCGCTTCACAGCAAGGGCCCGTGCGGCCATGGTGGGCACAGGGCTCCAACGTGACATAGGCGGTGGCACCCACGGTGCTGTGGCCCCGGGCAGCGGCATCGCGCAAGGCCATGATTTCTGCATGGGGCCCACCGGCACGCTGGGTGTGGCCCTGGCCGATGACCTGGCCATCGGCAGCCACCAGCACGCAACCGACGCGGGGATTGGGGGAGGTAATGAACAGGGCGCTGGCAGCCAGGTCCAGCGCGGTTTGCATCGATTGATCAGTCATGGAGCTTTGTCGCAATAGGGGCCATACCTAGACGCGTGGCAGTCAACGGCAGGCCGGCTTGGCGATTATCGGCGCAAGACCGCGCCAGCGCTGCATGGCCTGATTTTCAACGCGAGCGAATTTAATTTTTCAATGGAAAGAGGGCTTTACGCGGTGGCATGAAATATAAATAATCAAAACCATGAATTCAATAGTTTTCATTAATTTATGGAGATATCGATGTTTGCGCAGGCATCGGGGGCTGACCGCTGTTGAGCTGATGGTCGTCATCAGCCTGTTGGCGATTATCGCGGGGCTGGCCGCGCCCAGTTTCAGCGGCCTGCTGCAGCGCTGGCGCGTGCAGCAGTCTCTGGAGGCCCTGCATTCGGCGATCCATCTTGCGCGCTCCGAGGCGGTCAAACGCAGTGGGCGGATCGCGTTGCAGCGCATCGCCGCCAGCGCGCACTGCCAGGCGCGCGCACGAACCAACGATTGGAGCTGTGGCTGGCAGGTCTGTGCGCATGAACTCGGCCAGCAGCAATGTGCGCCGGATGCCCTGGTCCTTCAGCGTTATGAGGTGCCGCCAGGTCTGCAGGTGCAGCGCAGCAGCTTGGGGGAGGGCATCCGGTTTGACCGCTGGGGCATGCCGGTGGCGGGTTTCAGCTTTTCGCTGCTCCCCCAGGGCAAAGGCCTGCAGGATGCCGCTGCCAAAGGGCTGTGCACCAGCCGAGGCGGCCGCGTGCGGGTTGCCGACAGGCCGCCCTGTCCTGTACGGGGCTGAAAGGGCGCCTGCCTATGTTCATGCCATCCCATCCCCAAGCCTCCTTCTCGCGCGGCATCAGCTTGCTGGAGTCGATGGTGGCCATCGTGGTACTGGTCCTCGGGGTGTTGGCGATGCTGGGGATGCAGTTGCGCACGCTTGCAGATACGCAGACCAGTACCCGGCGCGTGCAGGCCCTCCGCTTGATCGAAGACCTGGGTGAACGCATACGTGCCAACCCCCATGCCTGGGACCAGCTGGACCGCTACGTCAGCGACTGGCAGGACGCGGCGGCGGCGCCTCCGGCCTCTGCATGCAGCGCCCGGCCCTGCAGCGCTGCGGAGCTGGCGGACCACGAACTGGCGCAGTGGCGGCTGCAGGTGGCACGCAGCCTGCCGCTGGGGCAGTCCCGGATTTTTCTGGCACCGGGCGAAAACCAGGCCGCCAACCGGCGCCAACTGGGCGTGATGATCCGCTGGGCCGAGAGCTCGCATGCCATGCCGGGCTCGCCCGACCCCGCGCCGTACCGCAACCAGGTCGATAGTACCCGAAGTGTCGGCGAAGGAGCCCGCGCCGACGCGGTAGCGGAACGCGGCGGCGAGGTGGTCTGCCAGGATGACGATGGTGATCTGCGCTACACCTGCCATTTGCAGTACCTGGCCCTGAACGCACGCTGTGCGGTGGAGCGCATGGGCAGCAACGTGCACTACCACTGCGGGGGGATTTGATATGCCGCGCCACATCCGTCCGGCCGGGGCCTTTGCGCTGACTTCCGCGCCGTGCCGCTTAACGGAGAGCAGGCAGCAAGGCTTCAGTCTGGTCGAGCTGATGGTGGGCATGGCGCTGGGCTTGCTGGTGATCGCCGCTGCCAGCATGGCCATGCTGGCTTCCCGCAGCCTGTCGCTGACCGTCAGCGATGCCAGCCACTTGCAGCAGCAGGCCAGCTATGCGTTGCGCATCATCGGGCTGCAACTGCGCCAGGCGGGCGGTTTGTACCTCAACCTGAACCTGCCCGCCGGCGCCGGTGCATCGGTCAGCGCCGCGCTGGCGCCAGCGGCTTTCGAGACCACGGCACCAGCCTCAGGCAGCGCCCGTGGCTATGCCCCTCGAATGGATGCGCTGCGCGGCAGCCATAACAGCCTGGTGACCGGCTACCGGCGCTACAAGGAGCCGGTCTTTGCCCAGCCCGGCCTGGCTGCGCAAGCGCGCAACTGCCTGGGCGGGCCGGTGGATGCCAGTGCCGATCAGCGCCTGGAATCGCACTTCAGGCTGCGCGGCCATGTGCTGCGTTGTGGCGGCAACGATACCGCTGCGTCGCCCCAGCCGCTGGTCGACAACGTAGCGGCCTTTGAGCTGCGCTATTTGCGCATGCAGGCAGCGGGCACGGCGCAGCCGCAGCTCCAGTATGTGAATGCGCAGCAGGCGGGCCGCGACTGGTCGGAGGTGGTGGCGGTGGAAGTGTGCCTGGTGCTCTTTGGCAGCCGGCCCACCTCGTTGCCGGCAGGCAGCGGTTATACCGGTTGCGATGGCGAATGGGTGGCCGTCGCCGATCTGCCGGGGCCGCGCAAACAGCGGATGCACCGCGTCTTTCGCAACCTGTTCCAGTTGCGCAGCCAGGGCAGCCTATGAGACGCCCTCACCACCTTCATCCTGGCAGCCTTGCGCAGCACGCACGGGGTGCCGCGTTGCTGACAGTGCTGGTCTTCAGCATGCTGTCGATGCTGCTGGCCTTATGGGCGGCGCGGACCGCCTGGTATGGCGAACTGGTGGTCGGCAACGATGCCGATTACCAGCGGGCCTTTGAAGCTGCAGAAGCCTTGCTGTTGGACGCCGAACTCGATATTCGCGGAGAGCGGGCCGATGGCCGGCCTTGCGCCTATGGCGGCCTGCCTCATGGCGCGGCAGCCAGTGTGTGCCGCAGCGGGGGCACCACCAAGGTACCGATGGAGAACGCCGACCTGCCTGCCTTCTTGGCAACACTCAGTGCCCAGCCGCAACGCTGCATCGATGCGCTCTGTGCCAAGCGCGTCGGGCGCCAGGATATCTGGAATGCGCCTGCCGCAGGTACGCCGGCCCGGCAAGCCGGCGAGCAGGATTTGTTTGCGCTGATACGCGCTGGCACGGGCGCACGCTATGGCCAGTACACCGGCGCGCAGCTGGGCGATGCAGACCGGCCGGCCCATCCCATTCTGGCTGAGCGGGGTGACGCACAGGCCGGTGGCTGGTACTGGATCGAGGTCATCCCCTATATCGACAGCCAACCCGGTTTGATCAGCAATGCGCCTGCGCAGCAGCTCGAACTGGTGGGCCTGTCTCCGCATGTGGTCTACCGCATCACCGCCGCCGCCTTTGGCCGCAAGCCGGACAGCTTGGTGGTACTGGAGCAAAGCTACGCCCGGCCCCGGCGCAAAGACTGAGAGGCAGCTATGAATGGCAAGCACACCGGCAGGGTTTCACGCCGCAACTCCACCAGCGCTCGGAGCCTGGCACTGGCGTGGGCGGCTCTGGTACCGGCTGCGGCCGCGTCATTGGAGCTGGCCACCGAGCCTGCCGGTGGCGCCAGCGCCGTCGTGGCACCGAATGTCATTGTCTCCGTCGATGACTCGGCCGCGATGCAGCGCCGCATGGGCAGCACCGAGCCCGGTCTGGCCAGCATCACCGCCCCCGGTGGCGAGGGCATCTGGGACACGCGCGCGCAGCGCATCGCCGTGCTGCGCCATGCGCTCAAGGACGTATTGGGCGATCACCAGCAACTGCCCGATGGCGCGATACGCCTGGCCTGGCAGGCGATGTGGAACCATGGCGCAGCGCCCGGTGGCGGGCCGGCGGGCATGGTGCACGGCCAGCGCCGCCGGTCTGGCGCCAGCTCGGTCAACAGCCCGCGTCTGGCCAGCAACGGCATGCAGGCGCTGCAAGGCCGGCATCGCCAGCATGCTCTGGCCTTTGCCGACTCGCTCCGTACCGGCCACAGCAGCGACCTGCACCACCTGTTCGGCCAGGCCGATGCGTACCTGCGCAGGCCGCTGAGCCCGCAAGGCCCCTGGTCCAGCCAACCGGGCGCTGGCACTGCTGCCAGCAGTAGCTACCTCGGCTGCCGCCGCAACTACCACATTGTGCTGGCCGGCAGCCGCTGGGATGGCCCGGCCACCGGCGGCGCGCAAGACGACCACAGCCGCGCAAAAGTCCTGCCCGATGGCCAGGTCTATGGCGGTGGCAGTGCCGCGCAAAGGGCCGCCACCCGGCTTTACAGCGATGCGGTGCCCAGCACCTTGGCGGACTGGGCTTTCCACAGCTGGGCCGACCCTTTGCAGCGCGCAGGCCTGAGCGGCAGCCTGTTGCCTGAAGCCGGTTACCGCCATGCGCCGCGCAGCGAGCGTTTTGCCGATGGCCTTGGCCCGCCTGCCGAGCTGGAACGCTACTGGAACCCCCGCTACAACCCCGCCAGCTGGCCCCATATGCAGACCTATACGGTTGGCATTGGACGGGAGGCCAGCACCTGGCCCGGCGCGCCCCACATCCTGGCACCTGCGCAGCACATGCCATTGGGCTATGACGGCAGCTTTGCAGCGCTGGCCAAAGGGGAGGCCGTCTGGCCCGATATGCATGCGCAAGGCGAGGGCGTGCGCGCGCTGGATCTGTGGCATGCGGCCCTCAATGGGCGAGGGCGATTTTATGCAGCAACCGAGGCGCCCGACGTGGCAGCAGCGCTGCGCCGAATCTTCGCAGAGATACAGGCCCAGAACACGGGCGGCGCGCAGCGCGCCGCGGCTGCCAGCACAGGCGCTGCCAGCGCCAGCCAGGCCATTGCGCAGGATGCCCTGTTGTTCACGGCCAGCTACGACCCGGGCCGTGCCTGGGCTGGCGCCATTCAGGCCCAGGCGATGGCCAGCGATGGCCGCTTGCAGCCGGCACCCGGCTGGGGCGGGCAGACAACGGCTGACAAGCTCGATGCGATTGCCTGGCAGCAGCGCCTGGTGCTGACTTGGGGCGATGTGCAGCAGCGCGGCGTGCCTTTTCGCTGGGCTGCGGATGACCGCTACTTGAGTGCGGCGCACAAGCTGGCCCTGCAAGGTCACGCCGATGGCGAGCAGGGCCAGGCCAGCGGCGAGCAGCGGCTGAACTACCTGCGGGGCGAGCGCCGGCATGAGGCCCAGCACGGCGGCCGCCTGCGCAACCGGCATTCGCGCCAAGGCGATATCGTGCATTCGCAGATCTGGTACCTGGGCAAGCCTTCTGCGCGCCATACCGACGCGGGCTATCTCGACTTTGTGCTGCGCCACCAGCACCGCTTGCCGATGCTCTATGTCGGTGGCAATGACGGCATGCTGCACGGCTTCTCGGCCCGCAGCGGCGAAGAAAAGATCGCCTATGTGCCCCGGGGCGTGATCCCCGGTCTGCGTGCTTTGACCAGCCCAGGCTACGATGGCCAGCACCGCTATTGGGTCGATGGCTCGCCATTGGCTGGCGATGCCAACCTGGGCAGCACCAGCAGTCCGCGCTGGCGCACTTTGCTGGCAGGCACCTTGGGTGCGGGAGGCAAGGGCTACTTTGTGCTCGATGTCACCGAGCCCGAGACCGGGTTTGCCGAGGCGCAAGCCGCCGGTCTGGTGCTGATGGACCGCAGCTGGCATGCGACGGAATCCGCACCGCGCTGCGATGCGGAGACGGGCGCGGCATCGCAGGCTTGCACACAGCTGGCCGAGGCCTTTGCCGATATCGGCCATATCACTGCCAGCCCCTCCCGCGACGACATCGACCCGCAGCGCACGACGCAAATCGCCCCGCTCAACAACGGCCGCTGGGCGCTGGTGCTGGGCAATGGCTACAACAGCACCAACGGCAGGCCGGTGCTGCTGATCCAGTACCTCGACGGCGCGCAAGAGCTGCTGCGTTTGGTGGCGACCGGGGCCACCACGGCGCAGGCCTGCAGGCAGCAGGCCGCGCCGCAGGCGGCGTGCCGCTTTGTGCAAGACAACGGCCTGTCCGCGCCCAGGCTGGTCGATATCAATGGCGATGGCCGGCCCGATGTGGTCTACGCCGGTGACAACCAGGGCAATCTCTGGAAGTTTCTGATCAGCGCCGACAACGATGCTGCCTGGGGTGTGGCGCAGTGGGGCGCGCTGGCGGCAACGACCAGCAACCAGGGCACAGCGGGCGTACCGCTCTACCAGGCCCGGGGCGGCACGCGCAGCGCGCCCGGGCAGCGCAGCCGGCCCCAGCCCATCAGCACGGCGCCCCTGGTGCGCAGCAACGACCGCCTGCGCACGCTGCAGCAGGCGGGCGGCCAGCGCCAGGTGCCCGTCGGCGGCTTGATGGTGGCCTTTGGCACCGGCCGCAATGCCAGCCGCCAGGACCCGCAGGATGACAGTGTGCAAAGCCTCTATGCCGTGCTCGATACCAGCCGCTACAAGAGGGTGGGGGCGCACGGTGAGCGGGTCGAGGTCTGCGCCTCGGCCGCCGATGCGCAATGCCAGTCGGCACTGGGCAGCGATGCCGATCTGCCCAGCCCGGTGGCGCCAAGCCAGCTGCTGCAGCGGCGCATCCATCCCAACCCCGTCAATGCCCGCAGCAGCGACCGCCGCCAGTTCTGGGCGATGGACGAAAGCGAAGGCGCCGATGCGCTGGATTGGAACCAGCACCGAGGCTGGTACCTTGATCTGCCCGAAGCAGGCGAGCGCCTGCTGCAGCCCTTGGGTTTTTACAGCGGCAGCAACCTGCTGGCAGTGATCAGCGAGGTGCCCGCGCATGCCCGCGATCGCGACCCTGGCCCGGAGCGTTGCGAGCCGGTGGAAGGCACTGCCGCACGCCAGTATTTCAGCCTGGTCAATGCCATCGATGGCTCGCGGCCGCGCTTGCAGCTGCTGGATGCCGATGGCGATGGGGTGTTTGATGCGCAGTCCGACGGCCGGGCATCGCGCATGTCGCTGGGCGCCGGCCCGCATGCGATGCTGCGCGTGCGCGATGATGAGGGGCAGCAGCGCATCCGCCTTGACGGCGAATCGCTGCGTGATCTGCCCGAAGTGCCGATCCGGCCCACCTGGCGCCAGGCGCGATGAAAAGGGCCGGCATGCAGATTCGGTCCTCCCCGGCCAACGCGGGCTTGACCCTGGTGGAGCTGATGGTTGTCGTGGCCATCATCGGCATCCTGAGCGCGGTGGCCTTGCCCAACTACAGCGAATATGTGCGCCGGGGGCACCGCACCGACGCACGAACGGGTCTATTCCAGGCTGCGCAATGGCTGGAGCGCGCTGCCACTGCCAATGGTGTCTATCCACTGGAGCTGCCCGCCGCGCTGACCTGGCAGGACCTGCCGGACAAGCGCTACACCATTGGTTTTGCCGAAGGCAACAGCGCTGCCCGTTATACGCTGGTGGCAACTCGTAAACCGGGAGCGCAGCAGCGGGACCGCTGTGGCAACTACACGCTTTCGCACAATGGCCACCAGGGCAATCTGCAGCTCGCACAGGGCAGCAGCACGGCGGAGTGCTGGCGCTGACGGGCGGGGGCGGACGTCCGCCCGGCGGCATGCGCAAGGCTTACTGTGCGCTCCAGCGGTCGTTCCAGCTGCGCAGCTCCTGCATGTCGCGCCGGTCTTTCTTCGTGGGGCGGCCGGCCTGCAGGCTGTTGGCAGGCTCGGGCGCCAGGCGGCGCTGCTCGCTGAGCACTTCGCGCTGGCGGATGCTGTCGGCAGTCTCCTCGTACATCTGCTGGGCTACCGGGGCGGGGCCGCGCGTAGCGGCCATGCCCAGCACGGCGACGGTGCGCGGTGTCTGCGCCTGCAGCAGCTCGACCGTGTCCTGCGCGCGCACTTCCTTGGAGGGTTTGGCGACGGTGCCATTGACCTTCACATGGCCCTTGTGGATGGCCTCGACCGCAATGGCGCGGGTCTTGTAAAAGCGGGCGCACCACAGCCATTTGTCGATGCGCATCGTGGGTGTCTGGTCGGTCTCAGTGTGGGCCATCTTCGGCAGGTGGTTGGACATTCGGTTTGAACTCTACTACAGCATCAAAACCTTGGATATGGCCATGGTGCAGGCGGTTGTGCAACGACAGGCGCGCGCCCAGCGCCGTCACAATGGAGTGGCAGATCGCCAAGCCCAGGCCCGAGCCGTCGCGCAGGTTGCCGGTGACAAAGGGCTCGGTCAGCCGCGCCTGCATCTCCGCGCTGACCCCGGGGCCCCAGTCGCTGATGCGCAAGCTGGCAGCCGGGCCTTGCTGCGTCAGCTGCAGCAGCAGCGGCGCATCGGGTGGCGAGTGCTGGATGGCATTGTGCAAAAGGTTGCGCACCAGCTCGCGCAGCATCCAGGGGTGGGCGGCCAGCAGCACTTCATCGCTTTGCAGCTCGAACTGCAGGTTCTTGTCGGCCAGCAGCGGAGACAGCTCAATTACCATGTCCCGCACGATGGCCGTCAGGTCGACGGTCTGGGTATGTTCGGACTGGTGCAGCTGCTCGACCTTGGCGAGCGACAGCATCTGGTTGGCGAGCAAGGTGGCGCGGTCCACGGTGGCGGCGATCTCGCTGAGCGCCTGCTCGGGCTCCACATCGCCGCGCTGGGCCGACTGCACCTGCACCTTCAGCACCGCCAGCGGCGTGCGCAGCTGGTGCGAGGCATCACGCACAAAGCGCTTCTGGTGCTGCACCAGGTGCGACAGCCGCGCCATCACCCGGTTGGTGGCATCGACCAGGGGCAGCACTTCCGAAGGGGTGGCGGCCGGGGTTTTGAGTGGCTGCAATGCATGGTCGCTGCGCGCATTGAGCTGGTCGCTCAGCTGCAGAATCGGCAAGGTGGCGCGCCGCACCACCACCACCACGACAACGGCAATGCAGCCAAACAGCAAGGCCTGCTGCACCAGGGTGCCCCAGAGCATGTCGCGGGCCAGCGATTCGCGGATCTCCAGGGTCTCTGCCACCTGGATCAAGGCCATGCCCCGGCCCGTGGCGCTGGCCACCGGCTGCAGCAGCGCGGCCATGCGCACCGGCATGCCCCGAAACTCGGCATTGTAGAAATCAACGAGCGCGGCGTAGGGTGGCTGCTGGGCGATGCGCCCGCGCCAGATCGGCAGCTCGGCAAAGCCGCCAATCAGCTCCCCGCTCATGTTGGAGACGCGGTAGAACAGCCGCGACTGGTTGTCGGCCTCGAAGGCCTCCAGCGCCGAATAGGGCACGGCCGAATCGACAATCGCCAGGTCGTCGTAACCGGCGACAGTCAGTTGCTCGCCAATCACCTTGGCCGATGCCAGCAGGCTGCGGTCGTAAGCGGTGTTGATGGCCTGCAGCGACTGCCGGTAGAGGCTGCTGGTGTTGTAGATGATGAACACCACAACGGGCAGCAAGATGCCCAGCAGCAGGTTGCGGCGCAGCGAGCGTATGCGCGGCGGCTGGGACCGGCCCGGGGCCTTGCTGCTGTCAGGCGCCATCGGCGGCACCGGGCTTGAGCAGGTAGCCCAGGCCGCGCAGGGTCATCAGCTGCATGTTTGTCGGCGCCAGCTTTTTGCGCAGGCGGTAGGCCACTACCTCGACCGCCTCCAGCTGCACATCGGTCTCGCCCGCAAAGACGGCGCTGAACAAACGCTCCTTGGTCACCGCCTGGCCCATGGGCTGGCTCAGCACGCGCAGAAAAGCCACCTCGCGCGGCGTCAGTTCAAACAGCTTGCCACGCCAGTAAAACGATTCGGACGCCTTGTCATAGCGCAGCGCCATGCCGGGGGGTGCCACAGCCGGTGCTGCGGGCTCGGCCACCAAGGGTTGCGCGCGCCGCACCAGCGCGCGGATGCGCGCTTCCAGCTCGTCCAGGTCAAAGGGCTTGGCCAGGTAGTCATCGGCGCCCGAGTTCAGGCCCAGAATGCGGTCGCCGACGGTGCCACGCGCAGTCAGGATCAGGGTGGGGGCGGCCAGGCCTTCGCTGCGCGCCTGGGCAATGATCTCCAGCCCGTCCATCGTCGGCAGGCTCAGGTCCAGCACCACCACGTCGGGCGCGAGCTTGCGCCAGGCTGGCAGCGCCGCACCGCCATCGGTGATGGGCGTGACCTCCATGCCCCGCCGGCGCAAGGTGCGCTGCAAGGTGGTCTGCATCGTGGGGTCGTCTTCGATCAGCAAGAGGTGCATGGCGGGAGTGTGCACCAATTCCTCGGTGCCTCCAGACTCGGTGTTTTCCCTAGCTCTGGACCGCCTGGCTGACAGCCATTTGACAGCTAGGGCCGCGATGATTCAGGCACTAACAACACGATCAGGAGACAACCATGCGCCGTGATGCATTCCTCAAATCCATGCTTGCGCTGGCCGCTGCCGGCAGCCTGCCGATGCAGGCCTTTGCTGCCACCAATGTCAAGATGCTGCTGCCCGCCAACCCCGGTGGCGGCTGGGACACGACCGGCCGTGCGCTGGGCAAGGCGTTGCAGGATGCCGGCGTCGCTGGCACCGTGACCTATGACAACAAGGGCGGCGCCGCAGGCGCCATCGGCCTGGCGCAGTTCGTCAATGGCAGCAAGGGCGATCCGAACGCGATGATGGTCATGGGCGCCGTCATGCTGGGCGGCATCATCACCGGCAAGCCACCGGTGGACCTGAACCAGGCCACGCCGCTGGCGCGCCTGACCAGCGAATACAACGTCTTCGTGCTGCCCGCCAACTCGCCCTACAAGAGCATGGCCGAAGTGGTCGCCCAGCTCAAGAAGGACCCTGGCTCGATCAAGTGGGGCGGCGGCTCGCGCGGCTCGACCGAGCACATTGCTGCGGCGATGATTGCCCGTGCCGTGGGTGTGGACCCGGCCAAGATCAACTATGTCGCCTTCCGGGGCGGCGGTGAGGCGATTGCTGCCGTGCTGGGTGGCAATGTCACCGTTGGCGGCAGCGGCTTCAGCGAGTTTGCCGAGTACATCGCCACCGGCAAGATGCGCCCGATCGCCGTCACCTCGGCCCAGCGCCTGGAAGGCTCGACCGTGCCCACGCTCAAGGAGCAGGGCATTGATGTGGAAATCGGCAACTGGCGCGGCGTCTATGGGGCGCCCGGCATCTCGGCTGACCAGCGCGCGCAGCTGATTGCGATGCTGGAAAAAGCCACCAAGAGCGCCAGCTGGGCCGAGTCGATGAAGAAGAACGACTGGACCTCGGCATGGCTCGCCGGTGATGCCTTCAGCCAGTTCGTCACCGCCGAGTTCGCCAATCTCAAGGACACCATGACCCGCGCTGGCATGGTCTAAGCGCAGCCGGCATGGCCGCTGGCGGCCATGCGCTGCGCATTGCGCTCCCCTTTGCCATCTGTCTGAGGCACCGGCCTGGCCCGGTGCCCGGCTGGGCCGTTGCCGCCTGATCGGTGGCGCGGGGGCGGCGCCGTCATCTTTTCAGGAGTTTCGATATGAGCAACACCGCAGATTCTTCGGGGCCCGGCGCCAACGGCGCCGCCGCGCCTGCGCCGGAGGCTTTCGAGCATGCGCACACGCCGCGCACCACCTCGCAGCTGCTGGTCGGCATAGCGGTCCTGGTGATTGCCGGCCTGCTGTCCTGGGGGGCATTGCACATCCCCTCGCAAGCGGGCTACAGCGGCGTGGGGCCTGATTTTCTGCCCTGGCTGTCTGCCAGCGTGCTGGGCCTGTGCGGCATCTGGCTGTGCTGGGAGGCGCTGACCGGCGGCTTCCACCACCTCGATGCCCCCGATGGCGCCCAGCATGGTGACTGGGGCGCGCTCACCTGGGTCTGCGCAGGGCTGATCAGCAGCGCGGCGCTGATCACTACGTTGGGCTTCATCCTCAGCTGCAGCCTGTGCTATGTGCTGGCCACGCAAGGGCTGCGCCGCGCAACCGGCCAAACGCAGGCGGGCTCGTTCAAGACCATGGGCAAGGACCTGGTGACGGGTCTGCTGATTTCTGCGCCCGTGTTCTGGGCCTTTACCCAATTCCTGGCAATCAACCTGCCCGGACTGACCGAGACAGGGTGGCTGTGATGGATATTTTCAATGCACTGATCCAAGGCTTCATGACGGCGGCAACGCCGGTGAACCTGCTCTGGGCCCTGGTGGGCTGCGCGTTGGGCACGGCGGTGGGTGTGCTGCCCGGCATCGGCCCTGCGGTGGCGGTGGCGATGCTGCTGCCGATCACGGCCAAGGTCGAGGTGACTGCCTCGATGATCTTCTTTGCCGGCATCTACTACGGCGCCATGTATGGCGGCTCGACCACCTCGATCCTGCTCAACACCCCCGGTGAGACGGCGAGCATGGTGACGGCGATGGAGGGCAACAAGATGGCCAAGAGCGGGCGTGCTGGTGCGGCGCTGGCGACCTCGGCCATCGGCTCCTTTGTGGCCGGCACGATTGCCACCGTGGTGGTGACCTTGTTTGCACCGACCGTGGCCGAGTTTGCCGTGCGCCTGGGCCCGCCCGAGTACTTCATGCTGATGGTGCTGGCCTTTACCACCGTCAGTGCTGTGCTGGGCAAGAGCAGCCTGCGCGGATTGACCGCCTTGTTCCTGGGCCTGGCCGTGGGTTGCATCGGCATGGACCAGATCACCGGCGCCGCGCGATACACGATGGGCAAGCCCGAGCTGCTCGATGGCATCGACATCGTGCTGGTCGCCGTGGGCCTGTTTGCGGTGGCCGAGGTGTTGTATTTTGCGCTCTACGAAGCCAAGACCCGCGATACGCAAAACAAAATGGGCCGCGTGCACATGACGCGCCGCGACTGGAAGCGCTCGGTACCCGCCTGGATCCGTGGCACCATCATCGGCACGCCGTTTGGCTGTATCCCTGCGGGCGGCACCGAGATCCCGACCTTTCTGAGCTATGCGGCCGAGAAGAAACTGGCCAAGGGCGATGACAAGGCCGAGTTCGGCACCTCGGGCGCCATCGAAGGCGTGGCCGGCCCGGAAGCGGCCAACAATGCGACGGTGACGGCGGCGCTGATCCCGCTGCTGACCCTGGGCATTCCCACCAGCAACACCACGGCGGTGCTGCTGGGTGCGTTCCAGAACTACGGCATCAACCCCGGCCCCCAGCTGTTCACCAGCTCGGCAGCGCTGGTGTGGGCGCTGATTGCCTCGCTCTACATCGGCAATGTCATGCTGCTGGTGCTGAACCTGCCGATGGTCGGCATGTGGGTCAAGCTGCTGAAGATCCCCAAGCCGCAGCTCTATGCCGGCATCCTGATTTTCGCCACCGTCGGCGCCTATGGCATGCGCCAGAGCACCTTCGATCTGTTCCTGCTGCTGGGCATTGGCGTGCTGGGCGTGGTGATGCGGCGCTTTGACTTCCCCACTGCCCCTGTGGTGGTGGGCATGATCCTGGGCCCGCTGGCCGAGGCCCAGATGCGCAACGCGGTCGCCATTGGCGAGGGCAGCTGGACCATCTTCCTGCAGCGCCCGATGTCACTGACCTTGATCATCATCGTGCTGGCGGTGCTGATTGTGCCCCGCGTCCTCAAGTGGGTCGGCAACCGCAAGGCGCTGCAAGCCGCGGCGGCGTGATCATCGGCACATCACCGGTCCTTCTCTTGGCACCCTGCGGGGTGCCTTTTTTATGCCTTTGCCATGCGTGTCGTTCCCGTGCTGCAACACTGTATTGCCCATTTGCGGGCTAGGCAGTGGCGGTGCCATGGCCTACCATTTGCAGATTAGCAACTGGTGCTGCCAAGGCAGCGTGGAAACGGCCTGCGTTCATGGATTTCATTGTTGCCCTGGTGCGCGAATACGGTGTTGGCATCGTCTTTCTCAATGTGCTGATCGAGCAGTTGGGCGCGCCCATTCCCGCATATCCGGTGCTGATGGTCACCGGTGCCATTCACGGCGGTTCGCTGCCGCAGCAGTTGCTGCTGATCGCGGTGGCGGTGTTGGCGGCGTTGATCGCAGATGGCGTCTGGTATGCGATGGGGCGGCGCTACGGCAGGCGGGTGCTGGCGCGGGTCTGCAAGATTTCGCTATCGCCCGATTCCTGCGTGCAGAACACCGAATCGCTCTACGGCCGCTGGGGCGCCAAGTCGCTGCTGATCGCCAAGTTTGTGCCCGGCTTTGCGTCGATTGCCAGCGCGCTGGCCGGTGCCGTGGGCACTACGCCGAGCCGCTTTGTGCTGTTCGATGGCCTGGGCGCCTTGCTCTGGGTGGGCTCGGCAGTGCTGCTGGGGGGGCTGTTCAGCTCCACGGTCGAGGACCTGTTGGCCGTGCTCGCGCAGCTGGGCCAGTGGGGTTTGCTGCTGCTGGGCCTCGGGTTTGCCATCTTCATTGCGCGCCGCTGGTGGAGCCGCCGCCAGGTGATCCGCTCGCTGCGCATGGAGCGGCTCACCGTCGATGAGCTCAATGACATGCTCGGTGGCGATGATCTGCCCGTCATCCTCGATGTGCGTGCCGGCACGGCGTTCGAGGCATCGCACATCCCCGGCGCGCATTCCTATGACCCGCATGACAAGGGCGCGCGGCTGCCGGCCATCGACCCCGAGGCCTCGGTGATCATCTACTGCGCCTGCCCCAATGAGGTATCGGCTGCCCGCATGGCCCAGTTGCTGCGACGTGCCGGCATCCAGCGGGTGCGGCCGCTGCTGGGTGGTATCGATGCCTGGGTCGATGCGGGCTACCAGGTGCAGGGCAGCAGCGCCGCATCTGCGTGACAGCTTTCAAGGCCGGGTTTTACAGGCAGAGAAAAGCCAGGGCTGCAATGGCCGTGGGCAGCAAGGCGCCCAGCAACAGGCCGCCAATGCTGATGGTGGCGTTGCTGAAGCCGTGCTTGAGCAAGGCCACACCAGCGGGGTTGGGGGCATTGGCAATCACCGTCAGGCCACCACCGGCGACGGCACCGGCCATCAGCATGTACTTGGCCGCGTCGCTCATGCCTTCGATCTGCGAGCCCAGGTAGGTCAGTGCCGCGTTGTCGGTGATGGCGGTCAGGCCCAGCGCCCCAAAGAACAGCACCAGCGGTGCCATGCTGGCCACCAGCGGCTGCAGCCACCAGCTTTGCAGGCCGCCCAGCACCACCAGGCCGGCCAGGAAAAAGCCCACCAGCAGTGCCTCCTTGAGGATCAGCGGGCTTTGGTATTTGACATAGGCATGGGTGTAGCCCAGAAACAGCAGAAACACGCCCAGGAACAGCACCGGGTGGTGGGCCAGCACGACCACCGCCGCCAGCAGGGCCGCATGCACGGCCACCACACCCAGCGGCATGGCCGGCTGCGCATCGTCGCTGGGCGGTGCTGCTGCCAGATGGGCGCGCATGCACCAGGCAGCAATACTGGCGTTGACCAGCACCGCAATCACCGCTTTCCAGCCAAACTGGCTCAGCATGAAGGCGCTGTCCCAGCCCCAGGTGGCCGCCACCATCAGCACCGGCGGGGCGGCATAAGAGGTGAGCGTGCCGCCAATCGAGATGTTGACGAAGAGCACGCCCAGCGCCAGGTACTTGAGGCGGGTGGGCATGCGCGGGGTAAAGACCAGCGGGGCCAGGGTCAGTGCGGCAATGGTCATCGCGGCCGGCTCGGTGATCAGCGAGCCCATCAGCGGCACGGCGGCCAGGCCCAGCCAGGCCAGGCTCAGGGCGGTGGGCAGCGGCGTGGCGCTGGCCAGTGCGGCCAAGCTGCGCTGCACCGTCGTCACGATGGGGCGGGACGCCGCCATCACCATGACGACAAAGACGAACAGGGGTTCGGTGTAATTGCGCGACTCGGCGTAGTCAATGGCCTGGGATGGCCCGCTGGCAAAGGCCATGACACCGATCAGCACCATGGCCCAGAAGCCGAAGACGATCTCGACCTCGCCCAGCAGATGGAAGACACCCGCGTGGCGCGGGTAGCGGTGCGACAGGCGCTCGAATTGTTTGGCAAGAAAGGTATGGGCCAGCGCGATGGCAAAGATGCCAGCGGCCAGGTGCTCGATCGCAAACATGAAGGTGCTCCGATGCGAAGCATGCAAGCGTTTGCAGGCGGCGGGGCGTGCACGTGGGTGGCAGCGGCCGCAGGCAAAAGTGTGCAGGCAACAATGTTCCAGCGAGGCGGCCCGACCTTCGCTCACAACCTGCCGCTACACCCTATGTGACGACACCCAAGCCCTCCATTTTACAAAAAAATAATCAGTTATGGGTTTTCAATGTCTTTTTGCAGACGCGCAACACGGTCTCAGGCCGGCGGGTGGCGGCGCTTGCTGCGCAGCCACCAGGCCGCGATCAACGAGAACAGCACGATCACCCCGACCAGCAGCCAGAAGCCCAACGGATCCTGGCTGAGCGGAATGCCGCCCACATTCATGCCAAACAGGCCGGCCATCATGTTCACCGGCAGGGCCAGCACGGTGATCATCGTCAAGGTGTAGAGCGAGCGGTTGGTGTCTTCGTTGATGCCGGCGGCAATCTCTTCCTGCAACAGCTTGATGCGCTCTTCGAGCGACTGCATATCGCGCAGGAAGACGGAAAACTCCTCGCTGGCCGCACGCAGCGCATGCAGGTCTTCATCCAGCATCCACTGCGGCGGCGTCTGCAGCAGGCGGAACATGGCCGAAGGCTCAGGCGCCAGCAGGCGCTTCAAGCGCACCAGCAGGCGGCGCAGCGCGCCCAGCTGGCGCGGCTGCATGCGCGTGCGCCCGCCCAGCATGGTGTCCTCGATCTGGTCAACGCGGTGGGTCACATCGCGCACGATGCGCACCAGCACATCGGCCTGGGCGCGCAGCAGGCGCTCCAGCAGCTGCGGGCTGGAGCCGGGCGTGTCACCCTGGCGAATCTGCTGGCGCAGCGCATCGACCGAGCGCAGCGGGTGGGCGCGCGCCGATATCACCCATTGGGGCGAGGCCTGGATCCACATCGTGTGGATGTCGCTGGACTCGAACTGGAAGTCGAAATCGATGTCGTTGATGACGGCGAGCAGCGCATCATCCATGCGCTCGATACGGGTCGAGGCCAGGCCATCGCGCAGCGCCTCGAAGTACTGCTCATCGAGCGCCGCATACTGCTGCAGCCAGCGCAGGCAGTGGGCATGGGAGAGGTTGAAATGCAGCCAGATAAAGGCCGTGCTGTTGGGCGGCGCGGCCAGCCAGGCCTGCGCTTGCTCGGCATTCAGCGCGGTGGCGGGACCATGGCCGTCGAAGGCATAGCCCCAGATCAGGCCGCTGTTGTCGTGGGGGGAGACCAGCGGGAGCGGGTCGGGCTCCCGCGGCAGGGGTTCGTTCAAGATAGCACTCCGGGGACGGGCGGTTGCCCCTCGCCAAACCCGGTATTTTTGGCCGCTATCGTGAATTTTTCATGACAAAGCCATGACGCGCCCCGGGCGCACTCAGTCGGGCATCGAGCAGTGGCCGCCGCTGGCGTGCTGGCCCGAGCCCGCAGCGATCAACGGGGCCTCGTAGCGCAGGTCAACGGGCTGGCTGTGGACATAATCCCAGGCGATGAAGGCGACCAGCAGCACCCAGAACGTGCTGCGCAAAACGGTGGTGTTCATATACGGCTCCTGTGCTTAAAAACCAAAATGGCGGCGAATGCGCAGCCCGAAGATCGTGCCGGCAAAGGCCAGTGGCACCCAGATCCAGCCATGGATGCTGCCGGTGCTGATGCCCGAGAGCATCGCGCCGACATTGCAGCCAAAGGCCAGGCGCGAGCTATAGCCCAGCACCAGCCCGGCGGCCAGGGCCACCAGCCACTGCGTGCCGGTCAGCGCCTTGGCAGCGGCGGGCTTGCCGGCAGCCATCCACAGCGCACCGGCCAGAATGCCGATGTTGGTGATGCTGGTGATGTCCAGCAGCACGGTCTCGTGCAGACGCTGGGCATTGCCCGGCTGGCTCCAGAACCAGTTGCCTGCCAGGTCCACGATGCCGGTGCCATTGGCGACCTTGGCGGCCCAGAGGCCAAAGCCATAGACGACGCCCCATGGCTGGCCGGCAATCACTAGGTTCAGGGTCGCGAAGATGGCCAGGCCGATCGCGCCCATCACCCATTTGCGCTGCCACAGGCCGGGCATGCTGCGCTGCTGCGCCGCATGGGCCCTGGCGCAATAGGCCTGGACCGCAAACCCGATGACGGCCAGCGCTGCCAAGGTGGCAAGCAGCGCAGGCAACCAGCCCCAGGTGCTGACCAGGCCCACGGCCGGCATGCGGCCCAGGTCCAGCCACCAGCCCAGGTGCAGCGATCCCAAAAAGCTGCCGATGGCAAACATCGGCAGGATGGCCGTGTTCATCGGGATGCCCATGCCCGCCTTGTACAAGGTGCCGCTGCCGCAGCCATCGGCAATCTGCATGCACAGGCCAAACACAAAGGCCCCCACCAGCAGGCTGATGCTCGGTGGGCCCAGCGCAGCCGTCAGCTCAGGGTAGTGGCCCAGCAGCGGCATGGCCATGGCGGCGGCCAGTGCCAGCAGCAGCAACTGGCCAAACACGCCGCGCGGGTCCTTGTCCTCGACCAGCATGCGCCAGCCGGTGGTAAAGCCAAAGCGCTGGCCGGCCAGGATGGCACCCAGGCCGATACCGACCAGGAACAGCGCCGCCTGGCGCAGCGATACCGACCACAGCAGCCAGCCAAAAAAGGCCGCCATCAGGATCGACAGGGGAAGTCGTTTCATCACGATCACCGTTGAGAGTCAATACAACAAAAAGCTGCCAGCACCTTTGCGGGAGTGCTGGCAGCCGAAGCACCGGGTCAGGCTTACTTGAACTTGCGCTGCCACCATTGCTTGGCGTCATAGGCCAGCGATTCGG
Source organism: Comamonas sp. B21-038 (assembly GCF_022387135.1). Lineage (GTDB taxonomy): Bacteria > Pseudomonadota > Gammaproteobacteria > Burkholderiales > Burkholderiaceae_C > Comamonas > Comamonas sediminis. The sequence goes on along the minus strand of NZ_CP092462.1, from coordinate 3,169,802 downwards.
CGCGCCCGGGCTGGTTCTCCATCGCCGGGGCACCGGGCTGCTGGGTCCAGTCCACCATCGAGCCGGCGTACAGCTTGACGTTGGGCAGGCCGGCCATCTCGCTCAGGCCAAACCAGTCGGTGGCGGCCCAGTGGCCGGTATTGCAAAAGGCGACGGTGTCCTGGCCGTCCTTGCGGCTGACCTTCTCGGCGATCTGCCGGGCGGTGGCCGGGTCCACAAACTGGGCCGTGCCCTTGACAAACCACTGGTTGAAATCCAGCTGCTGCGCGCCGGGCAGGGTGCCCGAGAGCTTGGCCGCTGGCGCCCGGGTCTTGCCCTGGTAGAAGGCATCGGGGCGGGAATCGACCAGCGCGGCATTGCTCAAATCCACATGGGAGCGCACCTGGTCGCGCGTGGCGATCAGGCTCTCGTCCAGCACGGGCTGGTAGCTGCTGGCCTGCACCTGGGGCGCCTCGGTGCTGACCGGCTTGCCGTCGGCCACCCAGGTCTTCATGCCCCCGTTGACGATGGACAGCTCCTTCAGACCCAGCACCTTCAGGCTCCAGTAGACCCGTGCCATCGCGCCAAAATCGGTGGCATCGGCGCCAGTGGATACGACCACCGCATGCGTGGCCGGGGTCAGGCCCAGCGACTGCACCAAGGTCGTGAGCTTGGGCAGATCGGGCAGCTCCCCGGGGTTGGTGGCCGGGCCGCGCCACTTGCCATAGGGCGCATTGAGCGCGCCGGGGATATGGCCTTCGGCATAGAGCTTGGGCTCGCGGATATCGATGACGACAGGCGCAGCAGCGCCTTGCTGGGCGCTGGCCAGCTCGGCCGGGCTCAAGAGCGGTTGCGCGGCATGGGCTGCCGTGAGCCAGCTGCTGACCAACAGGGCGCTGGCCACAGCCAGATGGCGAAAGGTTGTCATGGCAATAGCTTGTAGAGGCAATTCAATGGGCCCTATTGTCCCGCGATTGCGGTCTGCGAGCAGGTTGTGCGCAGATTGAATATATGGCGGTAAGGTTATATACCCTGAGGGAATAAAGGCCGCGCTGCCTGCCTGGGTTGCCTATACCCAGAGCCCGGCGCGGAAGCCGCGTGCCGCGTAGTAGGACTGCACGCCATTGTGGTAGCTGAACACGCGCTCATAGCGCCGGTCGCCAAACAGCGCGCCCCCAAGACGGCGCATTGCTTCGGGGGTGGCCAGCCAGCTCGAGGTCTTGCAGTCAAACGCTCCCAGGGTCTGCAGATGGCGGTACTGCAGCTCGTCGAGCAATTGCACACCCATCGCATCGGCCATGCCCTGCGCGCTGCCGGCGGGCCTGTTTTCCTTGCGGGCGGCCAGTGCCTGCTCGTCAAAGCAGAGGCTGCGCCGGCCGCTGGGGCTTTCGGCAGCGCAGTCGGCAAACAGCAACCGGCCGCTGGCACTGTCCTGCAAGATGACATCAGGCTCGCCGCCGGTGGCCTCCATCCGGGCCAGCGCTTGGTGCGCAGCCGTGTTCCTGTCCAGGCGCTGCAGCACCTGTGCCCATGCCAGTAGGGGGTGGCGCGGCATATGGGCCTCAAAGCGTGCCTGCAGCAGGGCCATCAATGCCTGCAGTTCGGTCTTGTTCATGGCTGTCAAATCCTTGTCAAGCGGCTGCCACTTTTGCGCACTTCTACAATCGGCGCAAGCTTTTTCAAGGATTACCCAACGGCGGCACCTGCCGCCGCGCTGCATTATGGATATTGTTGTCAACGAAGAACTCAAGGCCTACATCGACCCGCTGACCCCTGACGAGCATGCCTCGCTGGAGCGCAGCATCCTGGCCGAAGGCTGCCGCGATGCGCTGGTGCTCTGGGGCAATGTGCTGGTCGACGGCCACAACCGCTACGGCATCTGCCAAAAGCATGGCCTGCCTTTCAACACGGTGCAGAACACCCAGTTCCAGTCGATGGAGGATGTCTACCTGTGGATGATCGACCAGCACCTGGGGCGGCGCAGCGTCTCGGATTTTCAGCGCGGCGTGCTGGCGCTGCGCAAGCGCGAGATTCTGGAGCACCGCAAGCTGGAGAAGGCCCACCCGGTGGCTGCACAGCCGGCCGAAGGCGAGGCGCCTGCGGTCAGCAACGCCGACGAGGCTTTCTCGCCGGTCGATGCCGCCGAGCTGGAAAAGGTAGCCACCCGCGAGGCCATCGCCAAGGCGGCCCGGCTGTCGAGCAGCCAGGTGGCACAGATCGAGAAGATCCAGAAAAGCGCCGCGCCGGCGCTGGTCGAGGCCTTGAAGGCCGGTGATATCTCCATCAATGCTGCTGCCGTGGTGGCCAGCCTGCCGCATGACGAGCAGCAGGCCGCTGCCCAAGGCGGCAAGGATGGCTTGAAGCAGGTGGTCAAGCAGGTGCGCGAGGCCAAGCGCAAGCCCAAGGAGGAGGCCCCCGAAGCCCAGGAACCGGCCAGCGCACCCTCGGCCGCGCATGGTGCCGAAGCGGTGGATGCCGCGCTGGACAAGGCCCAGCAGCAGATCAGCGACCTGCGCGCCCGCGTGCAGGAGCTGGAGCTGGAAAACGCCCAGCTGCGCCTGCAGCTCGCGGCAGCGTCGTCGCAGGATCTGCCGGTCCCCGACGAGGCCTGATCGAGGATTTCTGCCTTTCGCCCTCCGCCTTTAATCCAGCGGCGGGCGCTTGGCCGGCTTGGGCAGCAGCCGCTGGCGGAAACGCTGCGCACGGGGCCGCGCAGCGTCGGCACGCTGGCAGGCCAGGCGGTATTGCAGCAGGCTGGCCTCGGCTGCCTGCACCAGCGCAAGCGGCAGGCGCTGTGCCTCGGGCATCGGGTGCGGGGCGCTCGCGGGCAGGTCGCACTGGTCCATCAACAGCGCCAGGCCCTGGCCCACATGCGCGGCCGTGTAGACATGGAACTGCCCGGCCTCCACCGCCTGTACCACCCGCTCGGCCAGCATCAGATGGCGCTGGTTGCGTGCGGGGATCAGCACGCCGTGGCTGCCATCCAGGCCTTGCTCGGCGCACAGGTCAAACCAGCCTTCGATCTTTTCATTGAGGCCGCCCACGGGCAGTACCTCGCCGTGCTGGTTGAGCGCGCCGGTGACGGCGATGCTCTGGCGCAGCGGCAGGCCCGACAGCGAGGACAGCAGCGCATAGAGCTCGGCGCAGCTGGCCGAGTCACCTTCGACACCACTGTATTCCTGCTCAAACACGACCGAGGCATTGAGCGCCAGCGGCGCCAGATGGCCAAACAGGGCCGTCAGATAGCCTTGCAGAATCAGCACGCCCTTGTCGTGGATGGGGCCGGACATGGCCACCTCGCGCTCGATGTTCATCACCCCTTCCTGGCCGGCATGGGTGCGCGCGCTGATGCGCACCGGCAGGCCAAAACGGTGGTCGCCGGTGTCGATCTGCGACATGCCATTGATCTGGCCGACCTGGCTGCCGGCAAAGGAGATCAGGTGCTCGCCGTCGCTGATGGCCGCATGCAGGTCCTGCTCCATCGCGTTGTGGCGCAGGCGCTGCGCGGCCAGCGCGGCTTCCACATCGGCGGCCTGCACCAGACGGTCCTGCCCTGAGCGCCGGGCGCGCTGCGCGCTCTCCAGCAGCAAGGCTTCGAGCTGGTTCAAGCGGCCGCTTTGGCGCTGCTGGTCATCGGCCTCGCGGTGGGATTGCTCCAGCAGCCGGGCGACCGCACCGGCGTCGCAATGCGGCATCTGGTAGAGCTTGCAGCGCTGCGCCATCAGTGCAGCGGTGGCGCGGTAGGTGGCGGCCGAGGCCTTGAACTGCTCGGCAAAATCGACCTTGACCCGAAAACGCCGCGCCATGTCCGGGTCGCTCTCCTGCAGCTGGTAGTAGGCTTCTTCGGAGCCGACCAGCACGAGCTTGAAGTTCAGCGGCAGCAGCTCGGGCAGCATCGCGCCACTGCTGCTGGGGCCTTGCGCGGCATGGGCATCCTCGATGCGCAGCTGGCGCGTGCGCAGCACCCGGCGCAGCGCCTGCCAGCTGTCCTCGTCGCCCAGCAGGTCGCGCAGGTGCAGCATCAAAAAGCCGCCATCGGCACGCAGCACGCTGCCCGCGCGGATGCAGGAGAAATCGCTGCGGCGCTCGTCCTCCTCGGGCGGGTCGATGGTGCCAAACAGGTTGCGCAGGCTGGGCTGGTCCTCCAGCACCACGGGGGCATGGGCCTCGCCATGGTGGTCGACGATCAGGTTGAGCTGGCTGAGCGCGCGCAGCGCCTTGCGCTTGGCCTCCAGCAAGGCGCGGGCATCGTCGCGCGCATCCTGGCTTTCGCCTTCGCCCTCGATGCTGTCGGTCTGGTCGAGCAGCGCATCGGCATCCTGCGCAATGCTGCCCGGCACCCACAGCGCCATATTCTTGAGCCACTCGGCCTGCATCTGCGACAGCCAGCGCTGCAACGTGGCTGCATGCTCGGCGCTGGGGGTCAGGCCATCGAGCACCTGCGCCGATGCGGCTTGCCAGAGCGGCGTGGCCAGCGATTGGTAGAACAGGTTCAGCGCCGCATCGCGCGCCATCTGTGCCTGCCGCACCTGGCCCCGGAACTGTGCCAGCTGCACGCGCAGCTGGTATTCCAGGTCTTCGGCGGGTACTGCGGTGCCGGGGGCCTCTGCGGCGTCCTCGCCTTCGCCGGGCGCCAGCAGCAGTGCAGGGTCGGCCTCGGTATCTGCCTGGGGCGGGGTGGCATTTTCCAGCACAGGCGGCTGCTCTTGCTGCACACCCGCCCCAGGCGGGCCGGCGTCCGGGCCGGTGGGGTCGCCAGGCGGGTTGTCCTGGCTGTCCACCACCAGCTGGCCTTCCTCGCGGCGAATGCGCAGGCCGGCGCCCTGCGCCCAGTCGTGCAGCGTGCCAAAGGCGGCTTCTTCCGCCTGGCGGGCCTGGTTGTACAGCTGCTCGATCTGGCTGCGGTGCTGCGCTTGCTGCACGGCTTTGTCGAGCTGCTCGGGCAGCTTGTCCACCATGGCCTCGATGCGGCGGCGCAGGCTGCGGCCCTGGCCGGCGGGCAGGCGCAGCGCCTGGGGGCGCTCGGGCACGGCGAAGTTGTGCACAAAGGCGATATCTTGCGCAGCGGGGCGGCGCTGTGCCTCGGCCTGCATGGCCTGGCGCAGCAGCGATGTGCGGCCGCTGCCTTCCTCGCCCAGCACAAACAGGTGGTAGTCGGGCGGGTCCATCGCCAAGCCAAACTCGGCCGCCGCCTGCGCGCGTTGCTGGCCGATCCAGGAGAAGGGCTCGTGCACCAGCTCGGAGGTGCTGGCAAAGCCCAGTTGGGCCGGGTCAATGCGCAGGCGCAGTTGGTCGGCCTGCAGCAGCTCGGCGCACAGCAGCGGGTTGGCAGGTGGGGAAGGGGTCAATGGCGTGTCGGACAAGGGGATATTTTTCTGGAGAGCCCCAGGGGCGCGGGGCGCCTGGGGCCTTGTTGTGGGTCAATGGGGGTGTCTGGGCAAAGCGCAAGCGCGGGGCTAGAGCGCCAGCCGCATGATGTGCTGCGGGCCGTAGCCACCATCCAGGTAGAGCTCGCCGGTGTCCTCAAAACCGCACTGGCGGTACAGCGGTATCGCAGCGGCATTCTTGCAGTTCACCGTCAGAAACACGGATGTCGCAGCCAGGCCCTGCGCCCGCAGATAGGCGGGCAGCGCCTGCAGGCTGCGCTTGGCCAGGCCCTTGCCCTGAAAGCGCTGGTCGATGAAGAAGCTGCGCAGGCCCAGGCTGTCCGCCGACGCAAAGGGGTAGTGCTGCGCGTAGTCCTGGTCGATCAGGAAAAAGCCGGCAATCTCCTCGCCATCGCCAATCAGATGGGCGCCCAGCCGGGGGTGCAGCTCGGCCAGGGTCTGGGCAATCGGGGCGACAAAGGGCAGCTGTGCCTCGTGCAGCGACAGGCCCAGCACGCGCTCGCGCTGCTCGGGCCGGTAAGGGGAGAGGAGGGTCATCGTGGTGCGGTCTCTGGCAGCGTGGTGCGGGGCAGCTCAGCGGGGCTGGGATGGCGCCGTGCCGGTGTCCCAGCCTTGCAGGTGCTGCAGGGCCAGCTCGCGCAGCGCCTGGATCCAGCGGGGCTGGTCGTTCAAACAGGCAATGTAGTCGAACTGCTGGCCGCCTGCATGCACAAAGGCTTCGCGCACTTCCTGGTTGATCTCTTCGAGTGTCTCCAGGCAATCGGCGGGAAAGCCCGGGCACATGACCTGCACATGGCGCAGTCCTTGCTGGGCCAGCGCGATCAGGCTCGGCTCGGTATAGGGCTCCAGCCATTTGGCCTTGCCAAAGCGCGACTGGAAGGTAAGCATGTACTCGCTATCGGTCAGGCCCAGCTCGGCGGCCAGCAGGCGGGCCGTCTCCTGCGAGTGCTGCTGATAGGGGTCGCCCAGGCGTACATTGCGCTCGGGGATGCCATGGAAGCTCATCACCAGCTTGGGCGCGCGGCCGTCCAGCTGCCACTGCTTGCGCACGCTCTGGGCCAGTGCCTGGATATAGCCGGGATCGCGGTGGTAGCTGCGCACAAAGCGGATCTCGGGGATGTCGCGCGCGCTGGCGCACCAGGCATTGACCGCATCGACCACGCTGGCGGTGGTGGTGGCCGAGTACTGCGGGTACAGCGGCAGCACCAGCACGCGGCGCACGCCTTCGGCCTTGAAGGCATCGAGCTGGCTCGCGATCGAGGGGTTGCCGTAGCGCATCGCTGGCCGCACCAGCACCTGGTGGCCCGCTTCGCCCAGGGTGCCGCGCAGCAGCTTGGCCTGCTTCTCCGTCCAGACGGCCAGCGGCGAGCCCTCGGGCATCCAGACGCTGCGGTACTTGGCGGCCGACTGGGCCGGGCGGGTGCGCAGGATCACCCCGTGCAGCAGCGGCTTCCAGACCAGCGGCGGGATCTCGACGACGCGCTGGTCGCTCAGGAACTCGGCCAGGTAGCGGCGCGTGGCTGCCGTGGTGGGCGCATCCGGTGTGCCCAGGTTGCACAGCAGAATGCCGGTTCTGTCAGGAAGGGGTTGGCCAAGAGGCTCGGGTCGGAAGCGTGAAACCATGGCTGGGATTGTCGCAGCTTGGCAGCGGGCCCCGGCGCATACCCCTGGCCGCAGCGGGCCTGCGCGCCTTTGTCCGACACCGGACCGCTGGGGCGCGCTGGCCCGCAGCGATCCGCTATGCTTGGCGCCATGCTCGATCTCTCCCGAATCCGTGCCATCAGCCTTGATCTGGATGACACCCTCTGGCCGGTGCTGCCGACCCTGAAGGCGGCCGAAGCCGCGCAGCACGCATTTTTGCTGGCCCATGCGCCGGCGACCGCTGCCTTGCTGCAGGACGCGGCCGAGGCCCAGCGCATCCGCCAGTCGGTGCGCGATGACTTTGTGCACCTGTCGCATGACATGACGCATTTCCGCCAGCAGTTCATCCGCCGCGCGCTGCAGCAAAGCGGTGGCGATGAGGCGCTGGTCGAGGCCGTATTTGCCCAGTTCTTTGCCGCCCGCAACCGGGTGACCTGGTTTGCCGAGGTCGAAGACGCGCTGGCCTGGCTGTCCTCGCGCTACCCGCTGGTCGCCGTCTCCAACGGCAATGCCCAGCTGGACCTGGTGGGCCTGTCGCCCTGGTTTGTGGCCAGCACCAGCGCGCGTGAGGTGGGCGTGGCCAAGCCCGACCCGCGCATTTTTACAGCCGCTTCCGAGCGCGCCGGTATCGATCTGCCCGCCTTCTTGCATGTGGGCGATGACGCCGAGCTGGATGTGCAAGGCGCCTTGGCCTGCGGCATGCAGGCCGCCTGGGTGCAGCGCCAGGAGCTGGACCACCACCAGCGCACCGAGGCAGGCCTGGCCTTGCGCTGGCCGTTGAGCAGCCCCCGCCCCAGGCGCTGGTGCGCAATCTGACCGAGTTGTGTGAGTTGCTGGGGCGGCCCGCTGTCTGACAGTGCGGCATCGCCATGGGCGGTGATTGCTGCACCCACTGCAGCTATCAACTGTATGGTGCGCTATTTATCAGTAGCCGTGCAGGCTCTAAGCTGGCGCCATCGACAAAACCGCAAGGAGTGATGCATGGCGCAAGTGATTCGTTTGGCAGCGGCCGGTGGCCCGGAATGCATGCAAATGCAGCAGTGGGAAATGGCCGCACCCGGCCCGGGCGAGGTCTTGCTGGCGCAGCAGGCAGTCGGTGTGAACCCGCTCGATGTGCTGCAGCGCAAGGGCATTGCGCCCATCCCGCTGCCCTCGGGCCTGGGATTGGAAGGCGCGGGCCAGGTGCTGGCCCTGGGTGCCGGGGTGAGCCAGTTTGCCGTCGGCGACCGGGTGGCCTATGCCACCGGCCCGCTGGGCGCCTATGCCAGTGAACGCCTCTACCCGGCCGAGCGCCTGGTCAAGCTGCCCGATGGCATCAGCGCCGAGCAGGCCGCCGCCGTGCTGTTCAAAGGCATTACCGCGCAGTACCTGCTGACGAGCACCTATGCCGTCGGCCCCGGCACCATCGTGCTGCTCTATGGCGCATCGGGCGGAGTGGGGCAGTTGATGGCTTCCTGGGCCAAGCATTTGGGCGCCACCGTCATTGGCGTCGTCTCGAAACCGCAAAGCCAGGCACGGGCGCTGGCCGCCGGTTGCGACCAGGCACTGGTGTTCGATCCCCAGACCCTGGCCGCGCAGCTGCGCGATGCCACCGGCGGCCGCATGGCCGATGTGGTCTATGACGGCCTGGGCAAGCTGTCGTTTGCCGCATCGCTGGACTGCCTGCGACCCCGCGGCCTGATGGTGTCCTTTGGCGCGACCACCGGTGCACCGCCCGCCATCGACATGGCCACGCTCAACGCCAAGGGCTCGCTCTACATCACCCGCCCCTCGCTGGCCGCGCATACCGCGACCGCGGCCGAGTACCAGCAGCGCGCCAGCGCCGTGCTGCAGGCGATGGAGCAGGGCATCATCCAACCGGCCATTGGGCGCCGCTATGCGCTGGCGGAAGTGGCTGCCGCGCATGCCGATCTGGAGGCGGGGCAGACCCAGGGGGCGGTGGTGCTGCTGCCTTGATGCCAAGCCGCTGCGGCGGCGGCATCGCCGCATCGTCCACCGTGTCTTGGCCTATAGTGCGGACACCAGCCACTCCGCCCCACCACCATGCCCCTGCTCGACAGCCAACACGCCGATGAACTCAGCGCCTTGCTGGCGGTGTTCGATGCCGGGTCCTTTGTCGCGGCGGCCGCGCAGCTGCAGCGCCACCCAACGGTGCTGTCGCGCCGGCTGAGTGCGCTGGAGGCACGGTTGGGGATTCGCTTGCTGGAGCGGTCCACGCGCCAGCTGAGGTTTACCAGCGCAGGCCAGCATTTTGTGGCCCAGGTGCGCGAGGCCATGGCCTTGCTGGACCAGGCCCAGCGCCAGGCCAGCGAGGCAGCGGCCGTCGTGCGCGGGTCGCTGCGGCTGTCGTTGCCGGCCAGCATGGGGCGGCGCTGGCTCAGCCCCATGGTGGCGGGTTTGCCAAGGCCCATCCGCAGGTGGTGATGGATGTGGAGTATGCCGAGCGCTTTGTCGACATCATCGGTGAGCATTTTGATGCCGCGATCCGAATCGGGTCGCTGGCCGACAGCAGCCTGGTGGCGACCCGGCTGTGCGACCACCGGCGCCTGGTCTGCGCTGCACCCGGCTATTTGGCCGAGCAGGGCTGGCCGCATACGCCGCAGGATCTGGCCCGGCACCGCTGCCTGGGCTTTACCGGGCTGCGCAGTTATCCGCAGTGGCAGTTCTCGCGCGGGGCCGAATCCTGCCTGGTCAGCATCCGCGCCAGCATGGTCAGCAATGACAACGAGGCCTTGCTGGTGGCCGCACGCCAGGGCCTGGGCATCATTGCGGGCGGCGACTGGCTGCTGGGCCCCGAAGTGGCCGCGGGCCATTTGCAGGAAGTGTTGCCGCAGTGGCAGCTGCAGGCCGATGCCGGCATCTACCTGGTGCGGCCGTCCAGCCAATGGAGCAGTGCCGCATCCAGCGCCTGGCGCGACTGGGTGATTGCGCATTTTGCGCACGGTGCGCCTTGGCGCCAGACTGCGGGCGCTGTTTGATGGGGCTTTAGGCCAGCGCGTGGGCGGCGGCGATGCCGCTGCGCACCGCGCCTTCCAACGTAGCGGGGTAGGGCCCGTCGATGTAGTCGCCGCAGGCCAGCAGGCCGGGCGCAATCAGCATGCCGGGGCGCTGCATGCCGGGCGTGCAGGCAAAGGTGGCGCGCTTTTCCACAACGGTTTTGAGGGGCTGCAAGGCCAGGCCCAGTTGGGCTTGTGCCTGGGCGATGACCTGCTGCTCGATCTCGGCGCGGTCGCCTTCGCTGGTGCTGATGACAAAGGCCAAGAGGCCGGCAGGGCCGCCCAACTGGGCACGGTCAAACACAAACTGTGCGGGCTGGCTGGGGCTGCTGTGCAGCGCCAGCCAAGGCGCATGCAGGCTATGGCCCTGGGGGTCGGGGGCCGGGTTCCAGGCGTAGACGGTGGCAATGGCGGTATGCGTCAGGCGCCCGGCGTCGTCGGCCCAGGCCAGGGCCTCGGCATAGTCGTTGGCTGGATGGGCAAACGCGGCTTGCACCAGGCGCGCGGCCTCCCAGGCCGGGCAGGCCAGCAGGACCTGGTCATAGTGCTGGCCCTGGAGCTGCCAGCCAGCACCGGCTTGCACCAGCTGCGGCACCCGGCTGCCCAGATGGCAGTCATGGCCCCGGGCCTGCAGCCAACTGGCGGCGGCAACGGGAAACAGCTGGCCCAGGTCCACCAGCGGCAGCCAGAAGTGCGAGCCTTTGTCGACCGCGAACAGGCTGTCTTGCAGCACGCGCAGAAAGACCTGGCCGCTGGCCTGGTGCAGGGGGGTGTTCAGCGCGGAGATGCACAGCGGCTCAAAAAACTCGGCCAGCAGGCGCGGGGGCAGACCGGCACAGAGATCGGCCACACTGGCCTGTGGCGCGCAGCGGAAGCCCTGGCGTTGCCAGGCAGCGGCCCGGCGCAGCAGATGCAGCCGCTCCAACAAGGACCAGCCCTTGGCGGTGGCAATGCCGATCAGCGCATCCCAGGGCGGTGCGCTGTCGGGAAAACGGATGCCCCGGCCATCGGGGTAGCGCATGGCCAGCGGCCGTTGGATGAACGACGCATCGGTGCTGACGCCTACCCGCTCCATCAGTGCGCGGCAGGCGGTGTAGGCGCCAATCAGAATATGCTGGCCGTTGTCGGCGGTGATCTCCTCGCCGCTGGGCAAGGCCAAGGCCAGGCCGCGCGCGCGGCCGCCCCAGTGGGCGGAGGATTCCCAGACGGTCACTTGGTGGGCGCTGACCGAGGCGAGCTCGACGGCGGCGGCCATGCCGGCCCAGCCGCCCCCGACCACGGCGATGCGTTGGCTGCGGGCCACTTACATGCGGCCCAGGGCTTGCATGCGCCAGGCCAGCCAGAGCTTGCGCAGCGGCGTCAGGCTCACGCGCTGGTGCAGCACCTGGAACTTGTCCTGCTCGATCTCGCGCAGCAAGGTGCGGTAGATGCTGGCCATCATCAACCCGGGCTTTTGCGCACGGTAATCGGCCTGCGGCAGCAAGGCCAGAGCTTCGTCATAGAGCTGGTGGGCGCGCTTGGCCTGGAAACGCATCAGCGCCTCGAAGCGGTCCGAGTACTTGCGGTTGAGAATCTCGTGCGCCTTCACATCGAACTGCTGCAGCTCGTTGACGGGCAGGTAGATGCGGCCGCGCATCGCGTCCTCGCCCACATCGCGGATGATGTTGGTGAGCTGGAACGCCAGCCCCAGCTTGTGCGCGTACTGCGTGGTTTGCGGGCTGGTCTGGCCAAAAATGCGGGCTGCCACTTCGCCGACGACGCCGGCCACCAGGTGGCAGTAACGCTGCAGACCGGGAAAATCCAGATAACGGGTCTGCTCCAGGTCCATCTGGCAGCCCTCGATCACCGCCAGCAGGTGTTCGGCCTGGATCGAGAAGGCGCTGGCATGCGGCATCAGCGCCTGCATCACGGGGTGGCTGGGCTGGCCGGCAAAGCTCTTGCGGACCTCGCTCTGCCACCAGGCCAGCTTGGTCGCTGCCACGCCCGGGTCGCTCACCTCGTCGACGACATCGTCGACCTCTCTGCAAAAGGCGTAAAAGGCGGTGATCGCTGCACGCCTGTCCTTGGGCAGAAAGAGGAAGGCATAGTAAAAGCTGCTGCCGGAGGCTGCGGCCTTGTTTTGAACATACTGCTGGGGCGTGGTCATAAGCGCCGTATTGTCCCATGGGCCAGAGGCCCGGGAAGCGATTACCCCGGCGACAGCGCTCCAGCCGTTGCCGCGCCTTGCCGCGCGGCTACCTCGGGCGGGGCGCTGCAGCCTGAACTGCCTGCAGCAACGGGGTGAGCGCTTGCACAGCTTTGTTGACATTGCCCGCGGACTGCGCTGGCGGATACCAAGGCATGCAGGTTTTTTCAACGAATTCATCGTGGTAGGGCGGTGCGGGAACCAGAAGACCTGGCGTTGCCGAGGGGCCGGAAGTCTTTTGTTGCAATAGTGCCTGGTTATTGACATGTGCCCGTCCATATAATCGCGGTCGCCATGGAGCACTAGGGGGTTCATCCCGCCAGGACGCGAGGACCAAAGCCAACTACAAGTCCGGACGTTCACCGATAAGGCGGTATGCGCGAAGGCAGGTTGCGCACAATACGATTGACGCAGTGTGTGCCGCTTATTTCTCTGCCAACCATCATGCGGGTCGCGGGCTGATCGCCATTGAGGGGGTCAGCCCGTGTTTCTTCTGGGCCTGCTTCCCATCACGTTATTGGGCGCTTGCATAATGCTGCCATGCGCATACTCCTGGTAGAAGATGATCAGATGATTGGCGAAGTGGTGCTCGATGCACTGCGTGCCGAATCCTGGGCGGTGGATTGGGTCAAGGACGGGGCGATGGCGCAGACGGCGCTGGCGACGGCCGGCTATGACCTGGTGTTGCTGGACCTGGGCCTGCCCAAGGTGGACGGGCTGCAGGTGCTGCGCGAGATGCGTGCGCGCCAGGTCCGCATCCCCGTACTCGTGGCGACGGCGCGTGATGCCATTGCCGAGCGGGTGGCGGGGCTCGATGCCGGCGCTGATGACTACATCATCAAACCCTATGACCTGGACGAGCTGCTGGCGCGCATCCGTGCGCTGCTGCGCCGTGCCAGCGGCCGGGCCGAGCCCGAGTACTGCTGGGGCCAGGTGCGGCTGGTGCCCGCTTCGCGCGAGGCTTTTGTGGCCGGGCAGCCGGTGCAGCTGTCGGCCCGTGAATGGGCGGTGCTCGAGCCCCTGATTGCAAGACCTGGCCGCGTGCTTTCCCGCGCGCAGCTGGAGGAAAAGCTCTACTCCTGGCGCGATGACATCAGCAGCAATGCGGTCGAGGTCTATATCCACGGGGTGCGCAAAAAACTGGGCGCCGAGCTGATCCAGAATGTGCGCGGTCTGGGTTATCTGGTGCCGGTCGAGTCTCCTCCAAGTGGGGAGGCCGCTTGAGCGCAGCGCTGTGGGCCGGCCGGCCTTTTTCGCTGCGTGCGCGGCTGATCTGGGCGCTGCTGGCCGTCGTGGTGGTGGCCGCTGGGCTGCAGGCCGTCAGCATTTACCGCACAGCGCGGGCGGAGACCGAGGCGCTGTTCGATGTGCAGATGCAGCGCATTGCGCTGGCGCTGTCGGCCGGGCTGGCCTCCGAGGTGGCCTCGGACGCGCTGGCCGATCCGCAGGCCAAGGCGCAGGACATGATCGTGCAGATCTGGCGCTCCGACGGCATCATGCTCTACCGCTCCAGCAACTCGCGCCTGCTGCCCCAGGTCGCCGTGCTGGGCTTCAGCGATGCGCGCGCCCATGGCGTGGCCTTTCGCATCTATGCGCTGCAGACGCCGACCCAGGTCATCCAGGTGGCGCAGGAGGCGGCATCGCGCGGCCAGATGGCTGGCCAGGTGGCCTTGCGCTCCATCGTGCCGGTGCTGCTGCTGGCCCCGCTGATCATGCTGGTGGTCTGGTGGGTGGTGGCCCATACCTTGGCGCCGCTGGCGCGCACGCGCGAGCAGCTGGCGGCGCGCCAGGCCGATGACTTGTCACCGCTGGCCGATGCCGATCTGCCGCTGGAAGTGCAGCCGCTGGTGCAGGAGATGAACCTGCTGCTGGCGCGCTTGCAGGCTGCGTTTGATGCGCTGCAGCGCTTTGTCGGCGATGCCGCCCACGAGCTGCGCACACCGCTGGCGGCCCTGCGCCTGCAGGTGCAGGGGCTTGCCCGCGCGCCCGATGATGCTGCGCGGCGTGTGGCCAGCGAGCGGGTGATGGCGGGCATCGACCGGGCCACGCGCATGGTCGAACAATTGCTGCATCTGGCCCGCCAGGAGGCCGGGCAGATGCAGGCAGCGCCTGCGCAGCCGGTCGCCGTGGCCGCGCTGTGCGAGATGGCGGTGGATGAGCTGCAACCGCTGGCCCAGCAGGCGGGCTTGGCCTTGCAGCACCAGCTGGATGACACCTTGGAGCCCGTGCAGGGCCAGGCCGATGCGCTGGGCCTGCTGCTGCGCAATCTGCTGGAAAACGCGTTGCGCTACACCCCCACCGGTGGCCAGGTGCTGTGCCGTTGGTACCGCGATGCGCAAGGGCAGCGCGTGCTCAGCGTCGAAGACAGCGGGCCCGGCATCGTCCCCGAGGAGCGCGAGCGGGTGCTGGACCGCTTCTACCGCGTGCCCGGCACCAGCGCGCATGGCAGCGGGCTGGGACTGGCGATTGTCAGTGCAGTGGCACGCCAGCACGGCGCGCAACTGCTGCTGGATGCGTCGGAGGAGCTGGGCGGCCTGCGCGTGCGGGTCATCTTCTAAGAGCCACTAATACGACCCTTGATACGTCGTTGCAAAGCCTTGCCGTACTACTGTACTGCCTGCGGCTTTGCGTCTAGTCTCAACCGCAAACCTGTGGTTTGCTGGGTCGTCTTAGCGGCTCTGAGCGCAAATGGCGCAAACTGATTCGTTGTAAATATCAGCTTATTCAATCTGCGAACTTCTAGGGTTAGCAGGGGGAGGGGGCTGTCGGTACCTAAGGGATAAAGGAGCGCACAAGAACCTCAGGAGACCGGCATGAACCCGTGGACCATCGCGCTCAGTGCAGCGCTGTTGGGGGTGTGGGGCGCTGCAGCGCAGGCCCAGCCCAAGGCTTTTCCTCAGCAGCCCATCAAGCTGGTGGTGGGGTATTCACCGGGCGGCTCGGTCGATATCGTGGCGCGGCAGTACGGGCACAAGCTCTCCGAGCTGCTGGGCCAGAGCGTGATTGTCGAGAACAAGGCCGGCGCCAGCGGTACTCTGGCCGCCAATGCGGTGAAGAACGCCACGCCCAATGGCTACACGCTGTACTTCGTGGCCAGTCCCACGATCAGCATCACGCCGGCGGTGACGAGCACCAGCTTTGACCCGGTCGCCGATTTCTCTCCGATCGGCTCGGTGGTCAAGTACACCAATGTGCTGCTGGTGGGCGCGCAGTCGCCGTTCAAGTCGCTGCAGGAGCTGGTGGCCTTTGGCAAGGCCCAGCCCGGCCAGCTGACCTATGCCTCGGCGGGCAATGGCTCGTCCAACCACCTCTCGGGCGTGCTGCTGGCCAAGTACGCGGGCATCATGATGACGCATGTGCCTTTCAAGGGCAATGCACCGGCCATGGCCGAGCTGATGGCCAACCGCGTGTCGATGTTGTTTGACCTGAACACGACGGCGGTCACGCAGGTGCAAAGTGGCAGCGTGCGCGCGCTGGCGCTGACATCGCCGCTGCGCAACCCGCAGCTTCCCCATGCGCCGACGATGGTGGAGTCCGGCTACCCCGACTTCAATTTCGAAGGCTGGATCGGCCTGCTGGCGCCGGCCAGGACCGCACCCGAGGTGGTCGAGGCGCTGGCCCAGGTCAACCAGAAAATTCTGGCCGATGCCCGCTTTGTTGCCGACATGGAGCGCTCGGGCTATGCGATCGACCCGGTCAGTACCACCGATCTGAAAAAACGCATTGCCAGCGACTACCACTTCTTCAAGCAATTGGCCCCGAACGTTCAGGCCAGCGAGTAAACCACCATGTCACACACTTTCAATATCGGCGACCTGGTCGCCCAGTTCCTGCATGCGATCGATACCGAGCTGGTCTTCGGCATCATCTCCGTGCACAACATCCCGATCATGGATGGCATTGCCCGCCAGGGCGGCATCCGCGTGGTGATGACGCGCGGCGAGATGGGCGCAGCGCACATGGCCGATGGCTATGCCCGGCGCAGCGGCAAGCTGGGCGTGCTGGTCTCCAGCACCGGGCCGGGCGCGGCCAATACAGTGTCGGGCTTGCTGGAAGCCTCGTTTGCCTCCACGCCGCTGCTGCATATCACCGGCCAGGTGCCGCGCAAGTTTCTGGGGCGCGATACCGGCGCCACCCACAATGTGCGCGACCAGCTCGGCATGCTGCAGTCGGTCTGCAAGGCCAGCTACCGCATTGAGCGGGCCGAAGACGCACTGCGCATCTTGCAGCAGGCGGCCACCGAGGCGCTGGCGGCGCCGATGGGGCCGGTGAGCATCGAGATTCCGATCGATGTGCAAAAGCAGCCCATCCCGCAAAGCGATGCGGGCGCAAGCCTGGCGCTGCCGCCCATGCCCGCGCGCCCCCGGGCCAGCGATGCCGACATCGCGCAGCTGGCCGAACGCGTGCGTGCGGCGCGGCGGCCCATGCTTTGGGTGGGGCGCGGTGCCATCGATTGCGGCGCGCCCTTGCAGCAGCTGCTGGACAGGGGCTTTGGCATGGCATCGAGCTGGGCCGGGCGCGGCATTGTGCCCGAGGACCATGCCTGCAACCTGGGCGGCCTCAACGGCACCGGCGCGCCCGAGGTGATCGCCTTCTACGAGAGTGTGGATCTGATGGTGGTAGTGGGCTCGCGGCTGCGAGGCCAGGAGACCGTGGACCAAAGCCTGGCCTTGCCCAGCCAGCGTGTGCAGATCGACCTGGACCCCGCCGCCGAAGGCCGCAGCTATGACTGCGCGCAGTTTGTCTGTGGCGATGCCCGCGATGTGCTCGAACGCCTGGTGGCGGCGCTGGGCAACTACCAGGCCGAGCCTGGCTACCGCGAGCAGTTTGCCAATATGAAGCAGCGCGCCCGCCAGGCCTTTGCCGGCACCCTGGGCCCCTATGCCGGTTTTGCCGAGCAGCTCAGAAGCCAGCTGCCGCGCAATGCGGTATGGGCGCGCGATATCACCGTCGCCAACTCCACCTGGGGCAACCGCCTGTTCGAGGTCTATGGCCCCCGCGACGCCATGCACCCGGTGGGCGCTGGCATTGGACAGGGCCTGCCGCTGGGCATAGGTGCCGCCTTTGCGGCCAGGGGCGCCAAGACCGTGGTGCTGAGCGGCGATGCCGGCTTCATGATGAATGTCTGCGAGCTCTGGACCGCCATGCAGGAGCAGCTGGACATGCTGCTCATCGTCATGAACGACGCGGGCTACGGCGTAATCAAGCACATGCAGGATGCCAACTTTGGCGGCCGGCGCGTCTACGGCGATCTGGCGCCGCCGGACTTTGCGCTGCTCGCCCAATCGGCCGGCATGGCCTACCGCAAGCTCGGCCGGGCCGATGGCCTGGCAGAGGCGGTGGCGCAGCTGGCGGGCGCGCCCGGGCTGGCGATTCTGGAAGTGGACATGCTGGCCATCGGTGAGGCGCCGCCTTATTTTCCGTACCAAAAATCCTGAGGCCCTTGCGTCTAAGTTTCTTCTAAGTCTGGGCAGGCACATTAGCCCCATCGACACCATGCAAGTGGTATTTGGGAGTACAAAAAATGTCTGTTCCTTCTTTTCAACTCGGTTCGCGCAAACTGGTAGCTGCCTTGCTGACGGCAGGTGTGTTGGGCGGCGTGGGTGCTTCGGCACTGCAGCATGTGCAGTGGAGCGCCCATGCACAAGGCGCGCCTGCGGTGGTGGCGCAAGCGGCCCCGGCTGCGGCGCCGATGGTCAGCCTGCCCAATTTCAGCACCATCACCCAGCAGGCCGGGCCTGCGGTGGTCAACATCAGTGTGCGCGGCACGCGCAAGGTCTCGGACGATGAGGATGACGGCGACGATGCCGACGCCGCGCCCTCGGCCAACCGGGGCCAGCAGATCGACCCCAACGACCCGATGCTGCAGTTCTTCCGCCAGTTCGGCTTTGGCGTGCCGCAGCAAGGCATGCCGCGCGGGTTTGGCCGCCAGGTGCCGCAAGAGGTGCCGATGGCCGGTGAGGGCTCGGGCTTCATCATCAGCCCCGATGGCACGATCCTGACCAATGCCCACGTGGTCAAGGGCGCCAAGACAGTGACGGTCAAGCTGACCGACCGGCGCGAGTTCAAGGCCAAGGTACTGGGTTCGGACCCCAAGACCGATATCGCGGTGATCAAGATCGATGCCAAGGATTTGCCCGTTGCCAAGATTGGTGACTCCAAGGCCATCCAGCAAGGCGAATGGGTGCTGGCGATTGGCTCGCCGTTTGGCTTCGAGAACTCGGTGACTGCCGGTGTGGTCAGCGCCAAGGGCCGTGCGCTGCCCGATGACAGCTCGGTGCCGTTCATCCAGACCGATGTGGCGATCAACCCCGGCAATTCCGGTGGCCCGCTGATCAATGCCCGCGGCGAGGTGGTGGGCATCAACTCGCAGATCTACAGCAAGAGCGGCGGCTACCAAGGCCTGTCCTTTGCGATCCCGATCGACCTGGCGGTCAACATCAAGGACCAGATCGTCTCGCACGGCAAGGTCGACCATGCCCGCCTCGGCGTCGTGATCCAGGAGGTCAACCAGGCCTTTGCCGATTCCTTCAAGCTGCCCAAGCCCGAAGGCGCCTTGGTGGCCAGTGTGGAAAAAGGCGGCCCCGCCGACAAGGCCGGCCTGCAGCCTGGCGATGTGATCACCGGCTACAACGGCCAGGCGATTGTCTCGTCCAACGACCTGCCTGCGGCCATTGCCACGGCGCGGCCCGGCACCCAGGCCGAGCTGCAGGTGTGGCGCGGCGGCAAGGCCACCAGCTTGCAAGCCACGTTGGGCGGCAATGTCAGCAAGGGCGAGCAGGTGGCAGGCAATGAGAAGGTCGGCAAGGGCAAGCTGGGCCTGGCGCTGCGCGAGCTGACGCCGCAGGAAAAGCAGGCCAGCGGCAGCCAGCAGGGCTTGATCGTCGAGCAGGCGGCCGGACCTGCAGCGCTGGCCGGTGTGCAGCCTGGTGATGTGGTGCTGTCGGTCAATGGCGCGGCGGTGAAAGGCATTGAGGATCTGCGCAAGCAGGTGGCGCAGTCCGACAAGTCGGTGGCGCTGCTGATCGAGCGCAATGGCCAGAAGATTTTTGTTCCGGTGCAACTGGGCTGAGCGCCAATTCAACGGTCCTGAGAAAGGCGAGACCATGACAAGCGTATTCCCCAGCTGGGCAAGGGATGGCTGAGCCCTGAGCCGCCTGGCCGCAAGGCCCGTAAACACTCTCCTCGGGGGTTCCCATAACCCCTTTAGGCCGGATCGCAGGATTCGGCCTTTTTTTGTGGGGGCGGCAGCGGGCGAAGAGCGTGCGGATAGCGGCTTACATGCGCCAGGCGCGCCACAGCATCAGCGGCACATCGCCCTTGCCAATGGTGCGGCGCTGCCACAGGCTCTGGCCTTGCAGCGCCTCGACCTTGTCCAGAATGCGCAAGCCCCCTTGCACCACCAGGCGCAGCTCCCAGCCGGCGCGGCCGGGCACGCGGTGCACCAGCGGCGCGCCTTCTTCCATCAGGCGGCGCGCCCAGGCGGCCTGGTCCATCACCAGCTGGCGCAGCGCCGGGCTGTCCTGGCGCTGCTGCATCGCGGCGGCGGTGATGCCGGCAGCCTGGCAGTCGGCATCATTGAGGTAGTAGCGGCCACGCGGAATATCGACCCCCAGGTCCTGCCAGAAGTTGATCAGCTGCAGCGCGCTGCAGATCGCATCGCTCTGGGCCAGCGACGCGGCGTCGTTCACGCCATACAAATGCAGCAGCAACCGCCCCACCGGGTTGGCCGAGCGGCGGCAGTAGTCAAGCAGCTCGGCGCGGTCGGCATAGCGCGCGCTTCGGGCGGTCTTGTCGATGTCCTGCATGAAGGCGCTGATCAAATCATCCAGCAAGGCGACCGGCAACTGCCACTGCACGATGGCGGCCTGGAGCGGCGCAAACACGGCCTGCCAGCGCGCCTGTGGCGGCTTTCCATCAGCAATATGGGCCAGCGCATCGCGGTAGGCCTGCAGCTCGGCCAGGCGGGCGGGGGCATCGGCGTCGCCCTCGTCGGCAATGTCATCGGCTGTGCGCGCAAAGTGGTAGATAGCGGCGATGGGAGGGCGCAGTGCCGGCGGACACAGCCAGGAGGCCACCGGAAAATTCTCGTAGTGGGTGACGGGCGTGGCGGCAGCCGCAGAAGAGGAGGGCGTGGAATCTTTCACAGCGCCGATGCTAGCGCATCCCGCACAGTGTGGCTGCCAAGCATTGACAGGCGGGAGCGAACTGTCTAAATTAGTGACCGTTTGGTCATTAAGGGCCCTCTGCACAGCGCGCGTCCGGGTGTTGGGCAGAGGGTCCTTGGTGCATTTCCCTCTTTTTCTTCTGCCGGGCCAGGGTCTTCTTGGCCTCTCACCGCCCGCATGCACACCATGTTCCTACCTCTTCGAGCGCCCAGCGCGCGTGCCGCAGTGCTGCTGCTGTCGATGGCGGCATTGGCCAGCTTGACGGCCTGTTCACGCCAGGAGTCCCCGCCCGAGCCGATTCGTGCGGTCAAGCTGCAAACCGTGGGCGCCGCGCCGCTGCAGGCGCAGTCGGCATTCGCCGGCGATATCCGTGCCCGTACCGAGGCGCAACTGGGTTTCCGGGTGGCGGGCAAGGTGCTCAGCCGCAACGTGGAGCTGGGCCAGGCCATCAAGCCTGGGCAGCTGCTGGCCCAGCTCGATGGTGCTGACTACGCGCTGGCGGCCCAGGGGGCGCAGGCGCAAGTGCAGGCCGCCACCACGCAGCGTGACCTGGAAGCGGCCAACTACCGCCGCTTCAAGGAGCTGCGCGACAAGAACTTCATCAGCGCGGCCGAGATGGAGCGCCATGCGGCGGCGCTGAAATCGGCCCAGGCACAGCTGGACCAGGCCAAGGCCAACGCGGCCAGCCAAAGCAACCAGACGGCCTATACCCGCCTGGTGTCCGAGGTGGCCGGTGTGGTGACTGCGGTGAATGTGGAGCCTGGCCAGGTGGTGTCTGCCGGCACGCCGGTGCTGCGTGTGGCCAAGGATGGTGCGCGTGATGCGGTGTTTGCGGTGCCCGAAGACCGCATTGCGCAGCTCAAGCCCGGCCAGCCGGTGCAGGTCAAGGTCTGGCCTGAGGAGCAGTTGCTGGGCGCGCATATCCGCGAAGTGGCAGCCAGCGCCGATGCCGCCACCCGCACCTACCAGGTCAAGGCCTCGCTGGATGCGGCGCCCAATGAGGTGCTGCCCAAGCTGGGCGCCACGGTGACCGTGCTGCCGCCCGAGCGCGCCGCTGGCGCTGACAAGGCGGCCGAGGCGATCAAGCTGCCTTTGTCGGCGCTCTGGGACAAGGCCGGCAGCACCCAGGTCTGGGTGTTTGACCCTGCCAGTTCTACCGTCAACCCCCAGGCGGTGGCGGTGGCGCGCATGGATGGCAATGACGCCGTCATCCAGAGCGGTCTGCAGGCTGGGCAGCAGGTGGTGGTGGCCGGCGTGCATGTGCTCAATGCCGGCCAGAAGGTGACGGTGTTCCAGTCCAAGTACGCAGCCTCCGCGCCTGCGCAGAACCAGGCCGATGCACCGGTGGTGAATGCGCCTGCTGCGGCAGGTGCGGCCGCAGCTGCGCCCAAGTAATAAGAGGTGGCCATGCAAACACCTCAGAACACGCCGCAAGGCGCTGGTCCGTCCTCGCCGGCCCCCGGTCCCGATGGCGAGAAGCACAGCAGCAGCAAGGGCTTCAACCTCTCGCGCTGGGCGCTGCAGCATGTGCCGCTCACACGCTATCTGCTCATCATGCTGCTGGTGCTGGGCATTGGCGCGTATTTTCAGCTGGGCCAGGATGAGGACCCGCCGTTCACCTTCCGTGCGATGGTGGTCTCGGCCGCATGGCCAGGCGCCACGGCCCAGCAGATGGCCGAGCAGGTCACCGACAAGGTCGAGCGCACGTTGCAGGACGTGCCCAATGCCGACAAGATCGTCAGCTATTCCAAGCCCGGCGAGATGCTGGTCATCCTGAACCTGCGCGAAGACACGCGCCCGCAGGATGTGCCGCAGACCTGGCTGGCGGTGCGCAAGAAGGTGGGCGATATGCGCGCCACCTTGCCCCAGGGCGTGCTGGGGCCCTTCTTTAACGATGACTTCGGCGATGTCTATGGCGTCATCTATGCGCTGCAGGGCGAAGGGTACAGCTACGCCGAGCTCAAGGAGTATGCCGACAGCGTGCGCCAGAGCCTGCTGCGGGTCAAGGATGTCGCCAAGGTCGAACTCTTTGGTGTGCAGGACGAGAAGCTCTATATCGAGATCTCGCGCAGCAAGCTGGCCCAGTTGGGGCTGGACATGAACCAGGTCATTGCCCAGCTTGGCCAGCAAAACGCCGTGCAAAGCGGGGGCGAGGTGCAGGCCGGTGCCGACCGGGTGCAGGTCGAGGTGACGGGCGAGTTCCGCCAGCTCGACGACGTCAAGGCCATGCCGATCCGTGGGCCCAATGGCAACCAGCTCAAGCTGGGCGATATCGCCGACATCTACCGCAGCTACCTGGACCCGGCCAAGACCAAGGTGCATTACCAGGGCCAGCCGACCGTGGCGCTGGGTATCTCGATGCGCAAGGGCGGCGATGTGATTGCACTGGGCAAGCACCTGCATGAGGCGGTGGACAAGATTGTGCCCACTCTGCCCGCCGGCTTGAGTCTGGAGAACGTGCAGGACCAGCCCAAGGCCGTGTCCACGTCGGTCAACGAGTTTGTGCGTGTGCTGATCGAGGCGGTGGTGATTGTGCTGGCCGTGAGCTTTTTGAGCCTGGGCATGCACATCCGCAAAGGCAAGGATCCGTTGTGGCGCCGCATCACCTTGGACCCGCGCCCGGGGCTGGTGGTGGGCATCACCATTCCGCTGGTGCTCTGCGCCACGTTCCTGGCGATGTGGTACTGGGGCATTGGCCTGCACAAGGTATCGCTGGGCTCGCTGATCATTGCGCTGGGCCTCTTGGTGGACGACGCCATCATTGCCGTCGAGATGATGGTGCGCAAGATGGAAGAGGGCTATGACAAGCTGAGCGCGGCCACCGCCGCCTATGACATCACTGCCAAGCCGATGCTGACGGGCACCCTGATCACGGCGGCAGGCTTCATGCCGATCGGCATTGCCAAGTCCACGACCGGTGAGTACACCTTTGCGATCTTTGCGGTGACCGTGATTGCGCTGGTCATCAGCTGGGTGGCCTCGGTCTACTTTGTGCCTTACCTGGGCACGGTGTTCCTGAAGAAGCCCAAGCATGCGCCGCACGAGAGCGAAGGCGGCGAGCATGCGATGTTCGACACCCCCTTCTACAACCGCTTCCGCCGCACCGTCTCCTGGTGCGTGGAGCACCGCTGGCTGACGATTGGCGCCACGGTGCTGGTGTTTGCGCTGGGCCTGTTTGGCATGGGCAAGGTGCAGCAGCAGTTCTTCCCCGATTCCAACCGCACCGAGATCCTGATGGATGTCTGGCTGCCCGAGGGATCGAGCATGGCTGCCAATGAGGAGGTGACGCGGCGCATCGAGCAGCGCATGCAGGCGCAGGACGGCATCGAGTCCGTCACGTCCTGGATCGGCTCGGGCGTGCCGCGCTTCTACCTGCCGCTGGACCAGATCTTCCCGCAGTCCAATGTGTCGCAGCTGATCCTGCTGCCCCACAGCCTGGCCGACCGCGACAGCCTGATGAAGCGCCTGCCGACCTTGCTGGCGCAGGAGTTTCCGGAGGTGCGGGCCCGCGTCAAGCTGCTGCCCAGCGGCCCGCCGGTGCCGTACCCGGTGCAGTTCCGCGTGATGGGCCAGGACCCCCAGCTGCTGCGTGCGCTGGCCAGCGAGGTGCGTGCCAAGCTGGAGGCCTCGTCCGATATGCGGGGCGTCAATGACAACTGGAACGAGTCCATCAAGGTGCTGCGCCTGGAAGTGGACCAGAGCAAGGCCCGTGCGCTGGGCGTGAGCAACCAGAGCATTGCCCAGGCCACACGCACCCAGCTGTCGGGCAACACCATTGGCCAGTACCGCGAAGGCGACAAGCTGATCGACATGGTGCTGCGCCAGCCGGTGGATGAGCGCCAGGCCGTCACCGATGTGGGCAATGCCTATGTGGCATCGAGCAGCGGCCAGGCCATCCTGCTGTCGCAGATTGCCAAGCCCAGCTTTGTCTGGGAGCCGGGCATTCTGTGGCGCCAGGGGCGGGAGTATGCGATCACCGTGCAAGGCGATGTGGCCGCCGGCCTGCAAGGCCCGACGGTAACGCAAAAGCTCTGGCCTGATCTGCAAAAGCTGCAGCAGGGCTGGGCCGACAAGGGCCTGAACCAGTACCGCATCGAGATTGCCGGTGCGGTGGAGGAAAGCGCCAAGGGCTCGGATTCCATCATGGCGGGCATGCCGATCATGGTGTTCATCGTGTTCACCTTGCTGATGCTGCAACTGCACAGCTTCAGCCGCTCGGTGCTGGTCTATATCACCGGCTTCCTGGGCATTGCAGGCGTGACTGCGGCCCTGCTGCTGCTGAACCGGCCCTTTGGCTTTGTCGCCTTGCTGGGCGTCATCGCGCTGATGGGCATGATCCAGCGCAACTCGGTGATCCTGATCGACCAGATCGAAGCCAACCATGCCGCCGGCCTGTCGACCTGGGATGCGATTGTCGAAGCGGCCACCCACCGCTTGCGCCCGATTGCGCTGACCGCTGCAGCCGCCGTGCTGGCGATGATTCCGCTGTCGCGCAGCATCTTCTGGGGTCCGATGGCCGTCGCCATCATGGGCGGCCTGGTCGTTGCCACGGTGCTGACCTTGCTGGCGCTGCCGGCGATGTATGCGGCCTGGTTCCGCGTGAAAAAGGAGCACAGCGACGTGCCACTGTCGGCTGCCGTTTGAGTGGCTTGCCAGGGACCCTCGGCATAACCCTCGCCAAGCGGGATGGACGCGGATCGGGATGAGATGCAAGGCGTCTTTTGCAGTCAATAGCGAGCTATTGACAAGGAAGACAACACAGCAGATCGCCCGAGATCGCGTTCAAACCACGGCAGGGAGTTATGCAGAGGGTCCCTTAGCGAGTTTTTGCCGAGGTTTGCCCAAGGCAGCAATGGCTTGCATTAGAATCGTGGATTGACCTAAAAGCAGGCAGTTGGCTGGCAAGCCGGCTGCAGCTGTAACCGCGCGGGTGGCGAAATTGGTAGACGCACCAGGTTTAGGTCCTGACGCCAGCAATGGTGTGCGGGTTCGAGTCCCGCCCCGCGCACCAAAATTTAATAGCAGAAGGTACAAGCACCATCTGCTGTTGCAATGCATATGAGCCGAATTTCCAACAGGAGATTCGGCTTTTTTCTTGGCGTTTTGCGCCAGCGGCTGCCGGCATCAGGGTCTGACCCTGCGCCATGGCGGTATTGGCATCCAGGAAAAGAGCTGGCTTTATATATAATGTTCGGTTTCGGTCGATGGCGCCTTGCGCTGCACCGCTTTCGTGACAACGGTGGTTTTTGCCGGGTCACGCCAGGTGTTGCTTGCTACTGAATGCGCTGTCATCGTTTGATTTTTGGGTGTGCTGGGCTTAGGGCCAGTCGCCTATCTACTGGGACCCCAGGTTGTAAAACGGTGCCAATCCCCGTTGATGCCATCCCCGATGTGACACGGACAGTCCTCGCATCGGACGCAAGCTTTGCCGCTTGCAGGCTGGCTTGAATGGCGTTTGCACACCGTGGCCGGAAGGGTTCGTGCCTAACTAGGATTAACCATGGCAGTGAATGTTGAAACCCTTGAAAAGCTCGAGCGCAAAATTTCGCTGAGCTTGCCTCTCGCATCCGTGCAAACCGAAGTGGACAGCCGCCTGAAGCGCCTGGCCCGCACCGTGAAGATGGACGGCTTCCGTCCCGGCAAGGTGCCGATGAACGTGGTGGCACAGCGCTATGGCTATTCCGTTCAGTACGAAGTGCTCAACGAGAAGGTCGGCGAGGCGTTTGCCAAGGCCGCCAACGAAGCCGAACTGCGCGTGGCCGGTCAGCCCAAGATCACTGAAAAAGAAGGCGCACCTGAGGGTGAGCTGGCATTTGATGCCGTGTTCGAAGTGTTCCCCGAAGTCAAGATCGGTGACCTGGCTTCCGCGGAAGTCGAGAAGCTGGCTGCCGACGTGGACGACGCTGCCATCGAGAAGACCATTGACATCCTGCGCAAGCAGCGTCGCACCTTCGCCCAGCGCCCAGCCGATACGGCTGCCGTTGATGGCGACCGCGTGACCGTTGACTTCGAAGGCAAGATCGACGGCGAACCCTTCGCTGGCGGCAAGGCTGAAGCATTCCAGTTCCTGATCGGCGAAGGCCAGATGCTCAAGGAATTCGAAGACGCAGTGCGCGGCATGAAGACCGGCGAATCCAAGACTTTCCCGCTGGCATTCCCTGAGGACTACCACGGCAAGGAAGTGGCTGGCAAGACCGCCGACTTCCTGGTGACCGTCAAGAAGGTGGAAGCCGCCAACCTGCCCGAAGTGAACGAAGCGCTGGCCAAGTCCCTGGGCATTGCTGACGGCTCCGTCGAAGGCCTGCGCGCCGACATCAAGAAGAACCTGGAGCGTGAAGTCAAGTTCCGCGTGCAGTCGCGCAACAAGCAAGCCGTGATGGAAGCCCTGGTGTCCAAGGCTGAGCTGGACCTGCCCAAGGCCAGCATCGACGCCGAAGTCGGCCGTCTGCTCGAGGGCGCCCGTGAAGAGCTGAAGCAACGCGGCATCAAGGACGCTGAAAAGGCGGAAATCCCTGCTGACGTGTTCCTGCCCCAAGCCGAACGCCGCGTGCGTCTGGGCCTGGTGGTGGCCGAACTGGTCAAGGCCAACAAGCTGGAAGCCACGCCTGAGCAGATCAAGGCCCACATCGACGAGCTGGCATCGAGCTACGAGAAGCCGGAAGATGTCGTGCGTTGGTACTTTGGTGATCGCCAGCGTCTGGCCGAAGTCGAAGCCGTTGTGATCGAAAACAACGTGACCGAATTCGTGCTGGGCAAGGCCAAGGTCAGCAACAAGACCGTGTCCTTCGACGAACTGATGGGCCAGCAAGGCTGATAAGCGCGCGGGGCGGCCATGGCCCCCAGCGCGGCGGCCAGCTGAAAACAGGGGCTTGTGCTTTTGGGCGCAGGCCCCATTTTATTGGGGTACAGTTAGCGCAGTCACAGTGCATTGACGCTAGCTTCCACCTATCCTGAACGGAGATGTAATGAGCGCACAAGATATTCAGAACTTGGGTTTGATCCCGATGGTGATCGAGCAATCGGGCCGTGGTGAGCGCTCGTTTGACATTTACTCGCGCCTGCTCAAGGACCGCGTGATTTTCCTGGTCGGTGAAGTCAACGACCAGACCGCCAACCTGGTGGTCGCCCAGATGCTGTTCCTGGAAAGTGAAAACCCCGACAAGGAGATTTCGCTCTACATCAACTCGCCTGGCGGCAGTGTGACGGCCGGCATGGCCATTTATGACACCATGCAGTTCATCAAGCCGCAGGTCTCGACGATGTGCCTGGGCTTTGCCGCGAGCATGGGTGCTTTCCTGCTGGCCGCTGGCGAGAAGGGCAAGCGCTACTCGCTGCCCAACTCCAAGATCATGATCCACCAGGTGCTCGGCGGCGCCCGTGGCCAGGCGACGGACATCGAAATCCATGCCCGCGACATCATCCGCACCAAGGAGCAGATGAACCGCATCCTGGCAGACCGCACCGGCCAGCCCTATGACAAGGTCAAGGCCGACACCGAGCGTGACTACTTCATGACGGCGCCCGAAGCGCAGGAGTACGGTTTGGTCGATACTGTGGTAGAAAAGCGCCCATAAACCCGCTTTTCCGGACAAGCGGCCCCAACCCTACCGGTTGAGGCCGCTTTGTAGTTGGTTATCATTGTTTCCACATAGATTCGATTGAAGGCATTGCCCCCATGGCCGAGAAAAAAGGCTCATCCAGCGAAAAAACCCTGTACTGCTCCTTCTGCGGCAAGAGTCAGCACGAGGTGAAGAAACTCATTGCCGGACCGTCGGTGTTCATCTGCGATGAGTGCATCAACCTCTGCAATGACATCGTGCGCGACGAAGTGGCGGCAGAAGGCAAGGAGGGCGAGAAGGCCAAGGGCAATGATCTGCCGACACCGGCCGATATCAAGGCCACCCTGGACAACTATGTCATCGGCCAGGATCCTGCCAAGCGCACATTGGCGGTAGCGGTGTACAACCACTACAAGCGCCTGGCGCACAAGGACAAGGCGGGCAAGGACGATGTGGAGCTGGCCAAGAGCAATATCTTGCTGATCGGCCCCACCGGCTCGGGCAAGACCTTGCTGGCCCAGACGCTGGCCCGCCAGCTGAACGTGCCCTTTGTGATGGCCGACGCCACCACGTTGACGGAAGCGGGCTATGTTGGCGAGGACGTCGAGAACATCGTGCAAAAGCTGCTGCAAAGCTGCAACTACGATGTCGAGCGGGCCCAGCGCGGCATCGTCTACATCGACGAAATCGACAAGATCACGCGCAAGGCGGACAACCCCTCGATCACCCGCGATGTATCGGGCGAAGGCGTGCAGCAGGCGCTGCTCAAGCTGATCGAAGGCACGATGGCCTCGATCCCGCCCCAAGGCGGGCGCAAGCACCCGAACCAGGATTTCCTGCAGGTGGACACGACCAACATCCTGTTCATTTGCGGCGGCGCGTTTGCCGGGCTCGAGAAAGTCATCGAGAACCGTTCCGAAGCATCGGGCATCGGTTTCAGTGCCACCGTCAAGAGCAAGCAGCAGCGCTCCATCTCCGAGGCGTTCCGCGACATCGAGCCGGAAGACCTGATCAAGTTCGGCATCATCCCCGAGCTGGTAGGCCGTCTGCCGGTGGTCACTGCGCTGGCCGAGCTGTCGGAGGACGCGCTGGTCCAGATCCTGACCCAGCCCAAGAACGCTCTGGTCAAGCAGTACAACAAGCTGCTGGGCATGGAAGGCGTGGAGCTGGAAGTGCGCCCCGATGCGTTGACCGCGATTGCGAAGAAGGCACTGGCCCGCAAGACCGGTGCCCGGGGACTGCGCTCGATTCTGGAGCAGTCGCTGATGACGACCATGTTCGATCTGCCGACCACCGACAATGTGGCCAAGGTCGTGGTCGAAGAGGCGACGATCAACGAAGGCAAGCCGCCCCTCCTGGTCTACCGGGAAGCGGCAAAGAAGGCCTGATGGGCCTGATGGCAGAGCGCCCCGCTGGGGACTCTGCCATCTGTGTTTTACGAGGGTCGCCTGGCGCTGCCGGGTTGTATCCAAAGGGCTTGAGGGTGTATTTGCCGGCCTGCACCCGCCCCGGCCCCTGGTTTTTGATGGCCAAGGGTTGAAAAATCACTTTTACGAATCATCTTCGTACAAGTTTCAAAAGGATTTTCATGTCCGACAACCACACCCCTTCCTCCCATTCCCTGGAATTGCCCATGCTCCCGCTGCGGGACGTGGTCGTTTTTCCGCACATGGTGATCCCGCTGTTCGTTGGCCGTCCCAAGAGCATCAAGGCCTTGGAGACCGCGATGGAGGGCGACCGCAAGATCATGCTGGTGGCCCAGAAGACGGCCGCCAAGGACGATCCCACCGTCAACGACATGTTCAACGTTGGTTGCGTCTCGACCATCCTGCAGATGCTCAAACTCCCCGATGGCACCGTCAAGGTGCTGGTCGAGGGCGTGCAGCGCGCGCTGGTGCAGGAGATTGCGGAAGGCGAGGACTACTTCACCGCCCGGATCGAACCGGTAGAGGCTGGCGACAGCGCCGACAAGGCCAGCGAGATCGAAGCCCTACGCCGCGCCGTGATGCAGCAGTTTGACCAGTACGTCAAACTGAACAAGAAGATCCCGTCCGAGATCCTGACCTCCATCTCCGGCATCGATGATGCCGGCCGTCTGGCCGACACCATTGCCGCCCACCTGCCGCTGAAGCTGGAGAACAAGCAGGCCGTGCTGGAGCTGCAAAAGGTGCAGGACCGCCTGGAAAACCTGTACGACCAGCTCGAACGCGAAGTCGACATCCTCAATGTCGACAAGAAGATCCGTGGCCGCGTCAAAAAGCAGATGGAAAAGAGCCAGCGCGACTTCTACCTGAACGAGCAGGTCAAGGCGATCCAGAAGGAGCTGGGCGAGGGCGAGGACGGCGCTGATCTGGAAGACCTTGAGAAGAAGATCAAGCTCGCCAAGATGACGCAGGATGCGCGCAAGAAGGCCGAAGGCGAGCTCAAGAAGCTCAAGCTGATGTCGCCGATGTCCGCCGAAGCCTCGGTGGTGCGCAACTACATCGAAACCCTGGTGAACCTGCCCTGGGGCAAGAAAACCAAGGTCAAGAAGGACCTGGTGGTGGCCGAGGACGTGCTCAACGAAGACCACTATGGCCTCGACAAGGTCAAGGACCGCATCCTCGAATACCTCGCGGTGCAGCAGCGCGTCGACAAGGTCAAGGCACCGATCCTGTGCCTGGTCGGCCCACCTGGCGTCGGCAAGACCTCGCTGGGCCAGTCGATTGCCAAGGCCACCGGGCGCAAGTATGTGCGCATGGCGCTGGGCGGCATGCGCGATGAGGCCGAGATCCGGGGTCACCGCCGCACCTACATCGGCGCGATGCCAGGCAAGGTGCTGCAGAACCTGTCCAAGGTCGGCACGCGCAATCCGCTGTTCCTGCTCGATGAAATCGACAAGCTGGGCATGGATTTCCGGGGCGACCCGTCCAGTGCCTTGCTGGAGGTGCTCGACCCCGAGCAGAACAGCAAGTTTGGCGACCACTATGTGGAAGTCGACTTCGACCTCAGCGATGTGATGTTTGTCGCCACCTCGAACTCGATGAACATCCCGCCGGCGTTGCTGGACCGGATGGAAGTGATCCGCCTGGCCGGTTACACCGAAGACGAGAAGACCAACATCGCGATGCGCTACCTGCTGCCCAAGCAGATCGAGAACAACGGCGTCAAGGCCGGTGAACTCGAGTTGCGTGAGGACGCCGTGCGCGACATCGTGCGCTACTACACCCGTGAAGCCGGTGTGCGTTCGCTCGAGCGTGAACTGTCCAAGATCTGCCGCAAGGTGGTCAAGAACATCCAGCTGGGCAAGGCGCAGGCACCGGTGCAGGTGACGGCCGACAATCTGCCCGACTACCTGGGCGTGCGCAAGTTCACGTATGGCCATGCCGAGCAGAAGAACCAGGTGGGCCAGGTCGTCGGTCTGGCCTGGACCGAGGTGGGCGGCGATCTGCTGACCATCGAAGCAGCGGCCATGCCTGGCAAGGGCGTCATCAACCGCACCGGCTCGCTGGGCGATGTGATGAAGGAATCGGTCGAGGCGGCCCGCACCGTGGTGCGCAGCCGTGCGCGCTCGCTCGGTATCCGCGATGACGTGTTCGAAAAGCGCGACATCCACATCCACGTGCCCGACGGCGCCACCCCCAAGGATGGCCCCAGCGCCGGTGCCGCGATGACGACCGCGCTGGTGTCGGTGCTGACCGGGATCCCGGTGCGCGCCGATGTGGCGATGACCGGCGAGATCACCTTGCGTGGTGAAGTGACGGCCATCGGTGGCTTGAAGGAAAAGCTGCTGGCTGCGCTGCGTGGCGGCATCAAGACCGTGATGATCCCGGAAGAGAACGTCAAGGACCTGGCCGAGATCCCCGACAACGTCAAGAGCGGTCTGGAGATCGTGCCGGTGCGCTGGATCGACAAGGTGCTGGAAGTGGCGCTCGAAACCACGCCTGCGCCGCTGAGCGACAGCGATGCGCCGGCTGCAGAACCCGTGCCGGTGGTGCCGGCCGCTGCGGTGGCTGCCACTGCCGCAAAGGCCGCGCCAGCGCGCCGCTCGCGTGCCGTCAAGCACTGACGGGCTGCGGTCCTGACCGGAAAACCGGCCCGTCATCAAAAACGGGCTGGTTTGCCAAAAAGACCAAAAAATATGCGTTACAATGCATACCATCGCGGAGCCCGGTATATAATAGCGGACTTCCGGTAAAGCGGATATGCGGGAATAGCTCAGTTGGTAGAGCGATACCTTGCCAAGGTATAGGTCGACGGTTCGAACCCGTTTTCCCGCTCCAAATTGGCTGTGTTGATGGTTTCAGCATGGCAACAATCCATGGCGCGATAGCAAAGCGGTTATGCCCCGGATTGCAAATCCGGTTAGACCAGTTCGACTCTGGTTCGCGCCTCCAGAACATGCTTGTCAGTACGTTTTGGGTTCGTGGTGAAACGAACAAAATTTGCGGGAATAGCTCAGTTGGTAGAGCGATACCTTGCCAAGGTATAGGTCGACGGTTCGAACCCGTTTTCCCGCTCCAGTTTTCAAGGCTGGTGTGGATCCGTTCATGCTAGTTTTTGCGGGAATAGCTCAGTTGGTAGAGCGATACCTTGCCAAGGTATAGGTCGACGGTTCGAACCCGTTTTCCCGCTCCAGTTTCAAAGCTGGTGTGGATCCGTTCATGCTGGTTTTTGCGGGAATAGCTCAGTTGGTAGAGCGATACCTTGCCAAGGTATAGGTCGACGGTTCGAACCCGTTTTCCCGCTCCAACACATTGCGAAAAGAGCCTTTGGGCTCTTTTTTGCTTTTCGGCGTCTGCGTTCTGCACGCTGGCGCATGTTGCTGCCGCTGCACAGACCGGCACGACGCCTGTCTTCGTTTTCCCCTCGCGCATTCGCTGTCATGGGCACTGCGCGCATCTGCAGATGCTGTGGCTACCGTGTCCACACGGAGTTCCCGGGCTGTCTTCGTCCAACAGCGCAGCGGGAGCGGCTAGAATGGCAGGCTGCGTGCCTCGATGGTGAAATTGGTAGACACCCGGGACTTAAAATCCCGTGCCGCGAAAGTGGCGTGCCGGTTCGATCCCGGCTCGAGGCACCACCCGGATGATGCGTTACTGGCGTTGGCGCGATGCTGCGGCAGACACGCCGGTGCGCTGGCGATGCGTGCACCCCACGATCGTCCGCACGGTCTTGCGGAACACCATCTATGCTGCGGCAGGCTGGCGGTCATCGGCCAGCTTCCAAGAGCACTCTTTCTCTCTCCATCTCCACCTTCATTTCCGCAGCGTGCCTGTCGGCGCACGTCCTACAGATCTTCCATCGCTGGTAGTGACAGGTGCCAGCCCACTGCGCGGGCCTCTTGATGACGGTGCGAGCGCTCGCAGGCCTGACGCGCAACGGCTTGCCATTCCACCACGGCGGTCGCACCGCAGACGGACCAGCGGCGCAGGGGGCGTGCGTTATGCCAGGCGCGCGCATCCGCGCAGACCGCCGCGCTGGAATGTTCAGCCCCTTGCGCTGGGCCGCCATCTGCTGCGGCCCTTCAGTCGCGCAAATAGCTCTTCTTGCCACTGTCGGACAGGCAATAGCGTCCGCCGCGTGGACCCGTGCAATAGCGGTTGGCGCGGCAGGCGCAGTCCGTGCGGGAGGGTGTGGCATTGGTGACCAGCGGACGCAGGGTTGGCGTGGCTGCGTCGGCGGCCGTGCAGACGCGCTTGGAGCCGCTGATGGAGCCGTCGCGGCAGACAAAGCGCGTTCCCGCACAGTGCGCGATGCCGCCTTTGCTGCCGCTGCAGGGGTAGTTGGCCGCTTCGGTCCCGCTGGCCAGCACGCAGAGGAGCAGAACCAGAAGCGCGCGGACGGTCGTCAGCATCGTTGCCATCTGCGTTGGTCTCTTTGTAGTGCGCCATTCATCTGCATCTGCCCCTGGGTAGTGTGGGAATGCTACATCATTTTGTTACATTCCCCGGTCGCGTGCTTTAGACGCCCCCGGCATGCCCTTGGGGTTCAATAGTCGCCCGTGTCCGGCTTTTCCGCGCATGGCCGCGACTGCGGGCTTGCGGTGGTGCCGTTCTCCTCCAGCGGATGCAGTGCTCCCATCCAGCGAAAGGGGCGGTGATGGGCGCCTTGTTGGCGTGCCAATGCGTCGACAGACTGCAGCCATTGCGCACATTCCCGGCTGGGCGTGTTCGCGCTGCGCTGGGTGCCCAGCCGGCTCAGAAAGCGGCCCAGCTCCCGGTGCCAGGCGGCGTAGTCGCCACAGCCATGCGTGCACCAGTGCGGGCGCGTGCCCAGCCAGGCCTTGATGCTGGGGTGCTGGCTCAGCGCGCTGGTGTCGAGGATGCAATGCACATCCAGATGAGGCGGCAGCATGGCTTCGACTTCACGCAGGAAGACCAGAAACTCCTGGTGCCGGAGACGGGGCTTGCACTGCGCTGGCGGGCTTGTGCAGGGGCTGCTGAGTGCCTTGCACAGCGCCGTTGAGAGCGAATGCGGCCAACTGCCATGGTCGGTGAGGGCGTGGGATGGGCCGGCCTTGCGGGGAGCGGCAGGCAGGCTCAACGGGCTCTTGGTGTCCAGGCAGATCACCAGCGCTCTGTCGCTGCCGCTCAGGTAGAGCGCAGCGGGGGCCTGCAGCTGCTCCAGCAGCAGCGGATCGCTGAAGAGCGCAAAGTGGGGACGGGACCTGGTTTTACCCAGCAGCTGCAGATAACGGGCCACGCTGCTCTTGGACATGCCCGTGCGCGCTGCCAGCGCGCGCACGCTGTCGGGTGCGGCGTCGCCAGAGGCTGTTTCGGCTGTGGTGATGGCAGCGATGGTTTGCAGCTGCCGGTCATTGATCGTGCGGGGCTTGCCCGGGCGCATGTTGTCATACAGGCCCACGACGCGGTGGCTGGCAAAGCGGCGCCGCCACTTGCCCACCGTCGCCTGCGTCAGTCCCATGCCATGGGCGATCGCGGTGTTGCTGTCGCCTTCCACGCTGCGCAGGATGATCCGGGCGCGGGCCGCCAGATGGGCGGGCTGGCCTGCCTGGGTGGCCATGGTTTCGAGCTGTTCACGTTCCCGTTCGGTCAGTGTGATGCCTGACTTCGGTCTGCCTTTTTCCATGCTTGTTTCTCCGTGTCCGGGGATCTTCTGCGCTGTACGTTCCGAAGGCGTGGCGTGCGGATCGGCTCATGGTGTAAGGCGTCTTCGCGCGTCAGCGGCCTGCAGCAGACAAGACATTCCACCTGAGCACTCGCGCCGGCCCATGTTCAGACCGCGACAGCGGAGGAGGCAGCAGATCCCTTGCTATGTGTTGGGGCAGCGATTAATGCTGCTTATTTATTGGACAGATGAAATGATTACTCGCTAATTATGGCAAGTTATTCTGGGACGGTATCGAATATCGATTGCATATATATGTCGTGTAATTATGGGACGTTCCCTCGGTTTAGGGGCTTGGGTCATGATTTCTATGGAATTATTGTGTTGACTGGCGTTGGCTGCAAAGGATTGTTCAATAACCTGTGGATGTCATCAATATGACAGTTGAAAAATTTCATCTAGCAACAAATTAATTTTGACAAATAAGCTCATTCAGTCTATTTAGGCAAAGAAACACTTTGTTAACATTTTAATAAAAATGGCATGTACATCGCGAAAACAGATAGATACCATTGCGCCGTTCAGTAATTGCGCTGCGCGGTCGCATGGCATGGTTTCTGAAATGACTGCATTTTCGTCCGAATGATCCATGAATGAGGAGCTCGCCTTGAATATCACAAATCACACCCCATCCGCTGTCGCAAGACTTTCCCTGCCGGTGACCAAGCGCAAATCGCGCGGCCAGGGCATGACGGAATACATCATTATCTTGGGCTTGATTGCGATTGCCGCGATTGCCGCCTTCAGCTTTTTCGGCCAGACGGTGCGCAGCCAGGTTGCGGGTATGGCCAAGGAAGTGGGTGGTGAATCGGGCAAGGAAGGCATTACTGCGGCACAGGCAGCATCGGGCAAGGCGCTGACCAATGCCCAGAAGAACATGAATATGTCGACCTATACCGAGGGTGGTAACGACGGTGCCAAATAACAACCGCTGTCGCAACCCGGTTGCGCTGCTGCGAAGCTGCAGGCGGCTGGCCCCAGCGTAAGCAGGTACTGCCTGCGGTAGGCGGCTGGTATTCAGTGCAAACCCTTGGGTGGGCCGGGTTGGGATAATGGCTTTGGGCTATCGACGGGAGGGAGGGCCTCCGGAATCCGACGAATTACATAATAGTGGCCATCATGCATAAACCATCTTCGTATCGATTCGGGGATCGCGTACAAAAAGGGCAGGTGATTGTCTATTTGTTGGCCATGGTTCCGGTGGTCTGTCTCGGCATATTCCTGGTCTATAACACGGCCATTGTGACGCGAGACAAAATGAAGCTGCAAAACAATGCCGATGCGATGACGTATAGCGCTTCAACGGTATTTGCGCGGCAATTGAATTTTCTGGCCTATACCAATCGGGCCATGGCCGCGAATGAAGCGGGCGTCGCGATGCTGGCGAGCTTTCAAACGTCGGTGGGCATGGTGGTCAGCACGGCGGCCAATATCCAGGTGGCGCGGGTGGAGATCGAAGGGCAGAAGGGCGTGTGGAACCTGGCCCAGGCAGCAGCCGCTGCTGCGCGCTATGACTTCATCAGCGCCATCAATTACCTGGTCAAGTGGGGTGGCAATGTGCAGGCGGCCGCCAAGTACCAGCGCCAGGCCAACAACATCGCCAAGGCCATCGAGCCGTCGGCCCGGCCATTCCAGATCATGGTGGACGCGCTGCGGGTGCTCAACACCGCCATCTCTCTGGCCCAGGCGGCGACAACCGGCGCCAGCATTCCCGAGGCGATCGTCGTCGCCAAGGA
The DNA here is from genome assembly GCF_022387135.1 of Comamonas sp. B21-038. Classification (GTDB taxonomy): domain Bacteria; phylum Pseudomonadota; class Gammaproteobacteria; order Burkholderiales; family Burkholderiaceae_C; genus Comamonas; species Comamonas sediminis. The sequence goes on along the minus strand of NZ_CP092462.1, from coordinate 3,133,041 downwards.
TGTGCTCAGCGACAACGACGACAAGGCCTATTTGCCGGTAGCGGCCAATGCACCGCTGATTGCCAGCTCGTCGCTGGAGTTTCTCAACTTCATCAAGCTCTACAGCACCACGTCGGACCGCCGCAACGACGAGGACGATTTTTTTGATGCGATGCGTTTTGCCCATGCGGCCCAGGCGACACGCGATGACTTCAGCAAGGACCGGCGCATTTTCCCGGGCCTGATCGGTCAGGGCATCAGCGGCATGCAAAACGAGGGCTCCAGTTTTGACCTCTCCAGCGGCCCGATTGCCACGGCCATGCAGGAGCTGCTCAAAGGCACGGTGTCGTGGAAGGGCGGCACCGAGCTGGTCGCCACCCGGGGCTCGGACCTGGCCGACGAGCGGGGCCGCATCCGCTGGCAATCAGCCGATTCGGTGAATATCTTCGGCGCCGGGGTGCTGCTGGGCGAGCGCTTTGTCGGCGATTTCGGGCTGGGCGCAGCCGCTGCCACGGGTGGCTCCGGCTATGCCGACAAGGGCTGGTCCGGCCACCGTCTGGCCTTGCGCTCCTACGACAAGAACTTCAAGCCGCGCAATGCCGATCCCGAGTACCAAAGCGATGAGAAGCGCAACTACGGCAAGCTGACCGCAGACGGCCTGTCCGACAGCGCCATCTATGCGGCGGGGCGCGACCGGGATGGCAACAATTTGCTGGTGCCTTATGCGGTGCTGCAGTTCAACTCGGCCTACAAGTACAAGCCGCGCACCGACATTGGGCTGGCCACCAGGAATTTCTCGCTGCCCCGCTACTGGGATGTGCGCCAGCTGCGCACGCTCAAGGGCCGGGACCAGGACAAGTGGTATGGCGACCTGTCGATGACCAGCATCAACCCCCGTAAGTGGGGCAGCCTGACCGACAAGGGGCCCACGATCTCGGTGATGGTGGCGCGCCGGGGCAGCGATGTGCGCACTGGCGAACAAGCCGGCTTTGGCTATGCCAAGGACGACTACAGCATCGGCCTGCGGGACCGCATGCTGGGTGGCGACATGAGCGTGCTGTCTTCGGCCCAGCTGTATTTCAAGCGGCCGCAGGACCGCTGGCAGCGCCGCGACATGACCAAGGACCAGTACAAGTCGCTGCAGATCGCCGGCCGCACGATCAAGGTCGGCTTCACCGGCGGCTATATCGAGCACAAGAACCTGTTCTCCCCTTACTGGCAGGTCCACCATGTCGAGCCCTCCATCTGGGCGCGTGGCGTGGCCGTGGCCGGCTCCACCCTGGGCGGGTCGGATGGCCTGTTTGGCGGCGGCGAGCCCGACAACCAGGATGCCGCGCAATGATGCTCCAGACTCCTCCGATGAAGGCGCTGCAGTGCCGTGCCCGGCACCGCGCGCAGCAGGGCAGCGCGCTGGTCGAGGTCACGTTGATCAGCGGTTTTGCGGCACTGCTGATGGCGGCCGTACCATTGATTGCCGACTACGGCCAGGCGCGCATGCAGGTCACGGCGGCGGCCAAGCTCAATGCCTGGCAGCGCGCGGTCTGGTTTCCCGCGGCGACGGAAACCGAGGTCATGTCGGCCGACCAGTACAAGGGCGCCAGCGGCGCCATCCGCAAGTCCGATGCCGAGCTGAGCAACGACCTGCGCCGCCATGTGTTCCGCGATCCCACGCAGGACACCAACACGGCTGTGCATGGCGAGGCGGTGTCCGAGTTCACGTCGGGCCAGGCCCGCATGCCCGACTTCAACGAGTCGCTCAGCGCCAAGACCACCGCTGCGCCACTGCCCTCGGTCGCCGCCTTCATGGATACCATCTTCTCCAAGGTCGGTGAGGTGCAGAACCTGGCCAAGGGCGAGTCGATCGCCAAGTTCCGCTTTGTCACCCAGGGCTATATGCGCACCGAGGTGGCACTGGAGCGGGGTGCCGGTTTTGCCGCTGCGCGCTTCCCAACCGAATTTGGCAAGGTGGAGTCGGCCTTGCACAAGAACGACACGCCGCTGCCGCTCAAGTTGCAGATCAAGGACCATGTGACCATGCTGTCCGAGCCCTGGAGCGCCGGCGGCACGAACCGCGAGGAATCCAAGATCCAGGGGCTGGTGCCGATGAAGCTGCTGGACCGCCCGGAGTACCAGGATTTCCGCGCGCCGCTGGGGCAACTGGGCAGCACGCTCAAGTGGCTCTGGCCCACCTTTGACCACAACAAGCTCACGATGGGTCTGACGCCTGGCGATGCGCAGGAGAAGTCGGTACCGCTCGACCGCTATGAGTGGCTGCAGAAGGTGCCTGCCAATGAGCACTACAACGACAACCCGGGCGAGCACGAGTGCGGACCGCTGGAGAAGCCCGACGGCAAGGACTGCTTCCGCTTCTACCGCGCGTTCCCGCCGCCGCCGGTCGTCAACACCTTGCCATGACCATGATGCTGTTGCACAGGCCCAGGCGTGGCGTGCGTGCTGTGCGCCGGCCAGCAGGGCTGTGGTTGCCGCTGGCCTGGCTGCTGCTGGCCGCGCTGGCCGCCGCCGTGCCGCTGGCAGCCCGCGCCGCACCCGGCAGCGCCATTGCCTGGCCGGTCATCCTGTTTCCAGACAAGCATCTGTCGCCGTACTGGGTGGCCGAGTTGATCGTGCAGAACAAGATACCGATGCAGATCCAGGCCTTTGATGTCGACGGCGACACCCGCCAGGCCCGGCGCTTCTACCAGGAATGGCTGGGGGGCAAATCCGATTTCTCGGAAACCACGCTCGAAGGCATTCCGATCCTCGGCGCGCGCGATGGCCATTTCCGCATCACGGTCGAGTTCCGGCCGCTGCCCAGCGGCAAGCAGCAGGTGCGCATCTCGTCGGCCTGGCTGCATGGCGCGGTGCCGCAACTGGTCAGCGAGCAGCTGCAGCGCCGCAGCTACCTGGCCGTGCCGATGGGCACCGATGAGTTTTCCGACACCTTTTCGTTCGATGCTGACCGGGTCAACCGCACCACCGTCTGGGGCAATACCTTGAGCGTCGAGGCCAATGAGCTCTACATCCGCGAACAGGCGCTGGTGGCCGGATGGACCGTGCTCAGCCGCAAGACCATCCAAGGCGGAACGCGCGCCCAGGTGGTGCTGCGGCGCGGCGGCCAGGAGGCGGTGATCGCTCTGGCCCACAACGGCGTGGGTTGCTCCATCGTCATCAGCAACACCTTGCCCCAGGCCTAGCCGTTTCCCGCATGCCGACACCGAACCTCCCCCTCCCTGTTATCCGCAGCCGCCGGCAGTCGGGGCAGATCATGACCGAGTACGTGATCGTCGCGGGGGTGCTGGCGGCGGTGTTCTTCGCGCCCATGCCGGGGGCCGACAAGTCATTGTTTCAGCTGCTGATCGATGCCTTCCGCGCAGCCTGGGCTTCCTATTCCTACACGATCTCTTTGCCATGGTGACCCCAAACTCTCCCAAACCGAACCGTTTCTCCCGGCTGGCCAATGGTTCGCGCCGCGCCGCTCCGCTGATCGCCGCCATCACGCTCGGGGTCATCGCAGCCGGCCTGGGCTGGTACTACCTGAAGACCTCCGAGCGCGAGATCCAGGCCAACCTGGAATCGGAAGCCGAACGCCTGCGCACCGATGTGGTGGTGCCGGTCCAGAACATTCCCGCCGGCACCGCGCTGCTGCCCGAGATGGTGGCCAAGCGCAGCGTGCCTTCGGCCTATGTGCATGCCGATGTGCTGACGCCGGACATGATCGACGCCTTTCTGGGCCGCCAGCTGTCGGTGGACATCAGCGCCGGCAAGCCGCTGCTGGCCAACTTTTTTGTGACGCCGCGCAAGCTGTTCTCCGAGGAGCTCGAAGCCGGCGTGCGTGCGGTGACCATTCCGGTCGACGAGGTCAGCACGATATCGGGCATGCTGCGCGCGGGCGACCATATCGACTTCCTGTTCATCGCCGACAAGGATGGCGGCACCCAGGCCGAGGACGCCATCGTCGTGCCGCTGTTGCAGGACGTGGTCGTGCGTGCCACCGGCCAGATCACCTCGGAGCAGTTCTCCGAGCTGCGCAAGCGCCCCGACATCGCCAACACCGTCGATCCCTACCGCCAGCGCAGCTACACCACGGTGACTGTGGGCCTGCCGCCGGTCGATGCGCAGCGCCTGATCCTCGCGCAAAAGCTGGGCAAGATCGTTGCGGCACTGCGCAATGCCGATGACCGCCAGAAGCTCGACACCGGCACCAACGCCCAGCAGCTGGCCAGTTACATCGACAGCTTCCGCCCCCAGCGCCCCCCGGTACGGACCGTGCCCAACCGCACACCGGCAATGGTCGAGTACATCGTCGGCGGCAGCGGGGTTAAGACCCAGATGCAGACGCCGCTGGCGGCCTTGCTGGGCGCTGCGGCCGTTCCTGGCGCCAGCGCGCCGGCGCCCCAGGCGCCCGCCGTGGCCGGCTCCTACTGATCCCCGCTGCGTGCTGATCTATTCCCTGGCCTTGCTGTGCCGTTCGCTCCCTAGAGTTGGTAGACCATGAATTCCTTGATGATCCGTATGTCCCGTCCCCGTCCGGCCCTTCAGAACTGGGGTGCGACGGCTTGCACCGCGCTCGCGCTGGCCCTGCCTACGGCGCCGTTGTTGGCCGCACAGCCATCGGGCGGCACCACGCAGCCGGCAGCCACCGGTGCACTCGGTGATTTGCTGCGCGCTGCGCAATCTGCCTCGCTGCAGGCGGAAGCCGAGCAGCGCAGCCAAGGGGGCGAGGGGGGCGATTTCGCCCGCGATACCGAGGGCCAGATGGCGCCTCTCACATCGCCTGGCTTTCGCACCTTGCCCACGGTCAGCGTCAACACCCAGGCTGCCGCAGATGCAACCAGCATCGGTGGCGTGCAGCCTCTGGTGATCAGGCACCTGCCGGCATCGCTGTCGCTCTATGTGGGGCAGATGACCTTGATAGAGCTGCGCGACGTCGTGCGCGTGGCCGTCGGCAATGGCAAGATCATGGAAGCGCGTGTCGTGGACCAGAAGAGCCTGCTGTTGACAGCGCTGGACGCCGGCGAAAGCACGGTCCATATCTGGCGCAAGGACGGCCAGGTCAGCAGCCTCAAGGCGCGCGTCAATGTGGTCGACCTGGACCGCATCGAAGGCGAAATCTCGATGCTGACCGCCGGCATCAGCGGGGTGAGCGTCTCCCGTGTCGGCGAAAAGATCATCCTCGACGGCGCCAACCTTGACCCCGCTGCGGTATCGCGGCTGCGGGAGATTGCGCGCATGTACGGACCGGCCGTCGTGTCCTTCGCCACCTCGGAGCGCCTGCGTGTGGACCGCATGATCGAGATGGATGTGCGCATTGTGGAGTTCTCGCGTTCGGCGCTGGACGATCTGGGCATGAAGTGGGATACGACCGGTGGTGGTTTCAACTTTGGCCTGTTCTCCGATATCGCCTCCAACGGCGGCTACCGCATCCTGCCGGAGAACTCGCCCTTCCTGAACTTGGACAGCGGCTACGGCCAGGGCTTTCTGGACCAGCGCCGGCGCAAGGCGCGCTACTACTTTGGCCTGAGCACGGCGCTGACCTCGGCGATCAACCTGCAGGTGCAGCGCGGCAATGCGATGCTGCTGGCCTCGCCCAAGCTCACCACCCGCAGCGGCGGCGAGGCGCGCTTCCTCTCGGGCGGTGAAATCCCGTTGCCCGCGATGAGCGCGCTGGGTACCGGCTCGGTCAACTATAAGCCCTATGGCCTGCGCCTGCATGTCAAGCCGATGGCCGATGGCGCAGGCAATATCTCCGGCTCAATCCTGGCCGAGGTCAACAACATCGACCAGTCGGTCTCGGTCGATGGCATCCCGGGGCTGCTGACGCGCCGCACCGAGAGCGAGTTCAATGTCGACGACGGTGACACCATCATCCTCTCGGGCCTGCTGAGCCGCCAGTCCTCGCGCGCCACCGATGGCCTGCCGGGCCTGCGCCATGTGCCGGTGCTGGGCTGGGCCTTCAAGAACAACAACGACAGCGACACCCAGATCGAGACCGTGGTGTTCATCACCCCGCGTGTGGTCACCGCGCGCGATTCGCGCCCCCGCCTGGAGCGCAGCCAGCAGATGGAGGAGCAGATCTCCAACGGCTTTACCGACCTGACAGAAGACCTCTACCGCAACTCCAGGAAGGCCGAGCCGCCGATGCCCGAGCGGGGTCTGGACCCCGACAGCTATTCGCACAACTGACGGCTGCGGCCGCTGATTCCGGAGAAGACCGTGCATAAGTTACTAGTCCATTCGCCCCGCCAGAAGGCGCAGGAGTTCGAACTCGGCGCCGAGACCTTCACCATCGGCAAATCCGCAGACCGCTCCCTGCACCTGACGGGCTGGAACGTGGCCCGCGACCATGCGGTGGTGATGCTGCATGACGGCGAGGTCTTCATCGAAGACCGGGGCAGCCTGTTTGGCACCTGGGTCAACAACGAGCGCGTGACCCGCTATGGCCCCTGCCGAGGGGGGGAGGAGGTGGTCGTCGGCGGGCACTCCATCATCGTGCTGCTCGATGAGAAGCTCGCGGGACCCCGCGAAGAATCCCAGGCACCGGACCCGGGCGCACCGCCTGCGCTGGAGCACCCGCGTCCCGCGCGCAGCCAGCCGCGCCAGGAAGACCCCCTGCTGCAGTGGCGCCGCCTGCTGCACCGCCAGCTGCTCGAGCAGCTGGAAGCGCGCCGCATCGACACCATCAAGATGAAGGACGACGAGCTGCGCTCCAACGTGCGCGCGCTGATTGCCGAGATCATCCGCGACACGCCCAACCTGCCCGAGACCATTGACCGCACCGAGCTGAGCCAGCAGCTGCTGGACGAGGCGATTGGCCTGGGCCCGCTGGAGGTGCTGCTGCAGGACGACTCGGTGACCGAGGTGATGGTCAACCGCTTTGACGAGATCTGGATCGAGCGGCGCGGCCGCCTCGAGCGCACCGATGTGTCCTTCACCAGCGACCTGGCGGTCAACGGTGCGATCGAGCGCATCGTGACGCCGCTGGGCCGGCGGATCGACGAGAGCTCGCCGATGGTCGATGCGCGCCTCAAAGACGGCTCGCGCGTGAACGCCATCATCCCGCCGCTGGCGATTCGCGGCCCCAGCATCACCATCCGCAAGTTTCCGAAGAAGCGCATGGGTGCTGAGGGCATGGTGCAGTACCAGTCGATCTCGCAGGCCATGGTCGACTTTCTGCAGCTGGCGGTGGAGAACAAGCTCAACATCGTGGTCTCGGGCGGCACCGGCACCGGCAAGACCACGTTGCTGAACATGATGTCCAACTTCATCCCCAACGACGAACGCATCTTGACGGTGGAGGATGCGGCCGAGCTCTCGCTGAACCAGCCCAACCTGGTGTCGCTGGAGGCACGCCCGGCCAACGTCGAAGGCAAGGGCGCCGTGTCGATCCGGGACCTGGTCAAGAACTCGCTGCGGATGCGCCCGGACCGCATCGTCGTCGGCGAGTGCCGCAGCGGCGAGGCGCTGGACATGCTGCAGGCCATGAACACCGGCCACGACGGCTCGCTCACCACCTTGCATGCGAACTCGCCGCGCGATGCCGCAGCCCGCATGGAAGTGCTGGTGACGATGGCGGGCATGAACATTCCCGTCACCGCCATCCGCGAGCAGATCGCATCGGCGATCCACCTGATGGTGCAGCTCACCCGCTTTCCCTGCGGCAGCCGCAAGGTGACCCAGATCACCGAGGTGCTGCACTGCACCGATGGCGTGATCCAGATGCAGGACATCTTTGTGTTCCGCAAGACCGGGCTGGATGCCGAATTCCGCACCCAGGGCCGGTTCGAGGCCACCGGGGTGATCCCGGACTTTGTCTCCAGGCTGGTGGAGCACGGAGTACCGGTGAACATGGAGGAGTTGTTCTTCCAGGGAGAGCCGGTATGAAGAATTGGCAGTTCCTCGGCTTTCTGCTGGCAGCCGCCGGCTTTGTGGTGCTCTCGGGCTGGCTGGTCTACAGCCGCCTGGGCGAGTGGCGCAACCGGTCCAACATCTACCTGCGCGGCCGCGGCCTCCGGATCCTGGGCATCTCGGAGTTCCATGCGCAAAAGGCGCTGACCCTGGCCACCGGCCATGTGGCCATGGTGGCGGTGGCCGGCATCCTTGCCTACCTGGTGGCACGCAACGGGTTGCTGGTGGTGGTGGTCTGCGGCGCCGTGTACTTTCTGCCGGCGCGCTACTTTGCCTGGCAGCGCAAGAAGCGGCGCGAACGCATCGAGGCCGAGCTGCCCGATGCCTTGCTCTTCATTGCCAGCGCATTGCGCGCCGGCAGTGCGCTGTCGGTGGCGCTGCAGATTCTGGTGCGTGACCAGAAAGGCCCGCTGGGCGATGAGTTCGCGATTGTGCTCAAGGAGCAGCGCATTGGCCTGTCATTTGACGACGCGGTGCAGAACATGGCGCGGCGCATCCAGATTCCGGATTTCATGTTGGTGGTGGTGGCCTTGCGGGTGGCCAAGGAAGTGGGGGGCAACCTGTCCGAGCCGCTGCAGCTGCTGGCCGAGACCCTGCGCAAGAAAGCCATGCTGGAAGGGCGCATCAAGGCGCTGACGGCACAAGGCCGCATCCAGGGCCTGGTGATGACCATGTTCCCCGTGGTGCTGGGCGGCATTCTGTACCTGATGCAGCCGACCATGCACCTGCTGTTTGTCACCCCTATCGGCTGGGGGGTACTGGCCGTGATGATCGTGATGCTCACCCTGGGCTATATGTCCATCAAGAAAATTGTCGCCATCGACATCTGAGCCATGAAAAACGCCATTCTGCTCGCCGCCATCTTTCTGTCCGCTGTGATGGCGGCCATCATCCTGCTGTACTTCGTGGCCATCGTGCGCAAGGCCCGGCCGTCGGTGCGCGAGCACATGGACCCGCTGCCCTGGGGCATCCGGCTCATCTGGCCGGCGGTCAACGTGCTGCAGTTTCATGTCTCGGAGATCGCGCCCACCTCCAGCCTGCTGCGCTGGAAGCGCAAGCTGCAACTGGCCGGTTTGGAGTATGTGCTCAAGGCCGAGGAGATCATCGCCGTGCGCGTGATCGCGATGACGGCGGTGGCGCTGGCCTTCACCGGCGCGGCGATGGCACTGAAGATCGATGGGCAGTGGGTGCGCCTGGCCTGCCTGGCAGGCCTGCTGTTGGGCTGGATGCTGCCGGCCATCTGGGTCAACGACCGCAAGAAGCGCCGCGACAAGGAAGTGCTGCGCACCTTGCCCGGCTACCTCGATCTGATCACCTTGTGCTGCCAGGCCGGTCTGGGCTTGACAGCGGCGATCTCGCAGGCGGTGCAGAAGGGACCCAGCGGCGCCATGCACGAAGAGCTCGAGCGCCTGCTGCGCGAAATGCGCACGGGCATGAGCCGTACCGAGGCCTTCAACGCGATGGCCGAGCGCATGGACAACAAGCATGTGCGCGGCCTGGTCTCCAACCTGACGCAGGCCGAATCGCTGGGTGCCAGCGTGACCGACACCCTGGTCGCCATCTCCGAGCAGCGCCGTACCGAGCGCTTCCAGCACGCCGAGAAACTGGCGATGGAAGCGCCCGTGAAGATGCTCGGTCCGCTGGTGATCTTTATCTTTCCGGTCACCTTCATGGTGATCTTTTTTCCACTCGCGGTGCAGATGTACCAGACCTTGAAATGAAGGTGCCCGGCATGCCAGCACTCAAAGCACAGGTGGCCGAGCGCTTTTCCGAACGCGCCTTTGGCCTGATCTTTCGTCCGCCGCCCGGCAGTGGCGAGGCGCTGGTGTTCGAGCGCTGCGCGGCCGTGCATACCTGCTTCATGCGCTACGCGATCGATGTGGTGTTTGTCGATGCGCAGCAGCAGGTGCTGCGCATCAGCGCCGGCCTGGCGCCTTGGCGCATGGCCTGGTGCCGGGGCGCGCAAGGTGTGCTGGAGCTGCGCAGCGGCGAGGCTGCGCGCCTGGGGCTGGCACCGGGCCAGCGGCTGCAACTGTGTTGAAAGGGGTTGACATGCGCATGACGCTCAAGCCTGCAAGCCGCGCCCGGCAGCGCGGCGTGTCGATGACGGAGACCTTGATCGCGCTGCCGGTGGTGCTGGTGTTCACGCTGTCGCTGGTCCAGTTTGCGCTGATCTACCGCGCCAGGCTGACCTTGCAGTACGCCGCCAACGAGGCTGCGCGTGTGGGCTCGCTCAACAATGCGCTGCCGCTGCCCTATGACCTGCGCATTCCGCTGGCCAAGAAGGGCATGCTGGCCGACGTGAGCCTGGGCAACGTCAAGTCCGCACTGACCAAGGGCAGCGTCTGGCAAGGTTTTGTGCGCGGCATGATGCCGCTGTATGTGTCGGACGCCAGTGTCTTGGGCCTGCTCAAGGGCTGGGTCAACACCAACACCGATTTGATCCAGGGCAGCTGCATCGAGTATGTCAACCCGACGCAGAACACTTTTCTGGACTGGGCGATGGTGGAGAACTATGGCGAATCGCGGGGCATCGTTCGCATCCCCAACGACAGCCTGCGCTACCGCAAGCCGCTGCCCTATGAGCGCGATGCGCGTACCGGCGCGACCGACACCTACAACGGCGACACCCCGAATCTGGAAGATGCGCGGCTGCGCGGTGCGGTCTCCAACAAGACCTTGGGCGAGACCAATATCCTGCACCTGCGGGTGCACTACGGCTACAAGCTCAGCGTGCCGATTGCGGGGCCCATCATCATCAAGGCGATGCAGGGCTACCGCTATGTCTCCAGGCACATCGGCTCGGTGCTGACGACCGGCGACGACGTGCCCGGTGCCGATGCCACCGGTTTCTCGGCCATCGATGCGTTCTTTTTGTCGAACGACCGCTTTCCGCTGACGCAGGAGGCCTCGGTCGGCATGCAGTCGTCCCTGTACTGGCATCCCTTCTATTCCTTTGGGCCGGCGCGCGATACCTCGGACCTCAATGCCAGCTTCAAATGGGATGTGGCCGACGGCAACAGCGGCCTGGGCGACTATGCGACCCTGGTGCCCGACCTGGTCGGCAATATCCGCAACGGGGCGCAGTGGGTGACCGCGCATGTGGGCAATGCAGCGCTTGATGGCCTCCAGGACGTGGTCGGCCTGCGCAACGCCTTCTGCCCTGCAATCTGGACAAATCCGATGGGGGTGGAGAATGTTCCCAATCCATTCGATGCGGCACGTTGACGGGGCACTGACGGCAGCGGCCGTGCTGCTGCTGTTTGCCGCGCTGGGCGCTTTGCCAGCCGGTGCGCAGACGGTGTGCAAGGATGAGGGCGTGGAATACATCCTTGGCGGTGCCGCCGCCGCCGGACCCGGTTGCAAGGCCGCAGTTGCAACGCCCGCGCGCCGCACGCTGCGCACGGCCGCATCCGCACCTGCCCCAACCCACACCCGGTCGCCAAGCCCGCGCCCGCCTGAGCGCGCAGATTTTGGCCAGGACGAGCGCCGCCTGATCCTGGAGACCGAGCTGAAAAAGGCCCAGCAGGTGCTGCAGGGCTTCTCCCAGGCCCTGGGAGGATCGGCCGCCAGCGCGGCACCGGCCGACCAGACCCGCGCGCTGGCCGATGTGCGCGCGTTGACCGCCGAACTGGCGCGCCTGCCACCGGCCCGCTGATCGCTTCGCGTCTATTCGGGGTTCTCCAGCGACTGCACCAGCTCGGCCGCATGCGCGTAGCCCGAGGCCCTGGCCCGTTTTGCCCAGTACAGCGCGCTGGCGCTGTCCTTTTCATAAATGCCGATCTGGGCCAGGTTGTACTGCGCCGGCGCATGGCCCAGGTCGGCCGCCAGGATCAGCCAGTCGCGCGCCTGGGCATCATCGTTCTCTACCGAGCGCAGATGCTGGTAGACGTTGAAGGCCGCACGTTTGTCGCCCCCCTGGGCCAGGCGCTTTTGGCGCAGCAGCTCAGTCTCTGACATGCGGGCGATGCCCGCGCTGTTGGCGCCAGGCTCGTAGCGGATGCCGGTCGGCGGTGCCGGCAACGGCGAATAGGGGATTTGCTTGCAGCCGGCGCTGGCCAGCAGTACAAGCAATGCCAGGGGAAGGGCGATGGAGGACAGGCGCATCGACGCATTGTGGCATTGCCCGGCCCGGTGCCGTCAACGCCATCAGCGCACAAAGGTGGACGGCTGCAAATCCGGTGTGGTGGCCTTGCGCCGCTCCAGCCAGAACGCCTCGTTCCTGGTCAGCATCTGGAAGTCCTGCGCATCCTGCAGCTTTTGCGCCGCATCCATCGGCCAGTTGGGGTTGTAGATCAGCTCGCGCGCCAGTGCCACCAGGTCCGCGTCGCCGCTGCGCAAAATGGCCTCGGCCTGTTGCGCATGCACGATCAGGCCCACAGCCATCGTGCGGGCGCCGGTGGCGGCCTTGATGGCCGACGCCAGTTCCACCTGGTAGCCATAGGTGGCCAGCGCGCCGCCGCGCAATGGCGAGCCGGCAATGCCGCCCGACGAGCAGTCGATCGCATCCACCCCCAGCGGCAGCAGGCGCTTGACCAGCGCGATGCTGTCTTCCAAGGTCCAGCCGCCCGGCGCCCCGTCGGTGCAAGACAGCCGCACCAGCAGCGGCAGGCCCGCTGGCCACACGGCGCGCACCGCTTCGACGACGCTGAGCAGCAGCCGGCAGCGGTTGTCAAAGCTGCCACCCCAGGCATCGCCGCGCTGGTTGGCCAGCGGTGACAAAAAGCTGTGCAGCAGATAGCCATGGCCGGCATGCAGCTCCAGCACCTGGTAGCCCGCGCGCGCGGCGCGGCCGGCGGCAGCGGCAAAGGCCTCCACCACCTGCTGGATGTGCTGCAGCGACATGGGCAGCGGCGTCTCCAGTCCCTTGCCCGCCGGGATCGCACTGGGGCCCATCGGCGTCCAGGCATCCCAGTCGGCGATATCGGGCTGGCAGGGCAGGGGGCCACGGCCCTGGGCCGGTGTCAGCTGCCGGGCCTTGCGGCCGGCATGCATCAGCTGGATGCCGGGCGTGGTGCCGCAGTCGCGCATCAGCTGCACGATGCGCTGCAGGGGCGCGACCATGTCGTCCTGCCACAGGCCGATATCGCCCAAGGTGCCGGCGCCACGCCGCTCCACGCCGGTGCCTTCCTGGAGCACCAGGCCGCTGCCGCCTGCGGCCAGGCGCCCCAGGTGCATCAGATGCCAATCCTGCACCCGGCCATGGCGGCCCTGGTACTGCCACATCGGGGCGGCCGCGATGCGGTTCTTGAGCACGACATCGCGCAGCTGCAGCGGGCTGAAAAGCTGGTTCTGGGTATCGCGGTGGGCCATGGTGCGGCGGCCTACTTCTTGACCAGCGGGCAGGCCGATTCGGACAGCGGCAGGAAGGCCTTGTCGGCCGGCACCGTGCTGATGACCTTGTAGTAGTCCCACGGGGCCTTGGACTCCTGCGGTGACTTGACCTGGAACAGGTACATGTCGTGCACCATCATGCCGTCTTCGCGCAGGCGCCCGTTCCTGGTGAACACATCGTTGATCGGCATCTCGCGCATCTTGGCCATCACCGCCTTGGCATCGGTGCTGCCCGCGGCCTCCACCGCCTTCAGGTAGTGCTTGACGGAGGAGTAGGCGCCCATCTGGCTCATATTGGGCATCGCATTGACCTTGGCGAAGTACTTCTTCGAGAACGCGCGCGTCTCGTCATTCATGTCCCAGTAAAAGGCCTCGGACAGCAGCATGCCCTGCGCGGTGCGCAGGCCTACCGAATGCACATCGTTGATGTACATCAGCAGCGAGGCGAGCTTTTGCCTGCTCTCGGGGGTGATGCCGAATTCGCGCGCGGCCTTGATCGAGTTGACCAGATCATTGCCAAAGTTGGCCAGGCCGATCACATCGGCCTTGCTGGCCTGGGCCTGCACCACGGCGGACGAGAAATCCGAGCCATTGAGCGGGTGCCGTGTCTCGCCGATCACCTTGCCGCCGACCGTGCTGATCGCCTGGGTGGTGGCCTTGACGATGTCATAACCGCCGGAGTAGTCGGCGGTCAGAAAATACCACTGCTTGCCGAACTTCTCGGCTGCAGCCTTGCCCACGGCATTGGCCAGCGAATAGGAGTTGTAGGCCCAGTGGGCCACGGTCGGGTCGCACATGTCGCCAGTGATGCGGTCGCTGGCCGGGCCGCTCATCACCAGCACCTTGCCTTTTTCCTTGGCGATGTTCAGCACCGCCAGCGCGGCGGCCGAGCCGCCCACGTCCTGGATCGCGTCCACGCCGTTGTCGTACCATTCGCGCGCCTTGGCCGCTGCCGAGTCGGCCTTGCTCTGGTGGTCAAAGGTCAGCAGCTCGACCTTGCGGCCCAGCACCTGTCCTCCGGCCTCGTCCAGCGCCATCTGGGCAGCCGTGATGCTGCCCTTGCCGGTGATGGCCGAGTAGACGCCCGACTGGTCGACGATCAGGCCGATGCGCACCGGCGGGCCCGATTGCGCCATGGCGCCCAGCGGCAGGCACAGCAGTGCTGCGGCCAGGCCCAGCGGTGGGAGGGGGGCGCGCAGCGCGCGGATGTGAGAGATGGCCATGTCTTGTCTCCTGTTCAGCTTTTTGTCAGTACCTGGGATTCGCGGATCATCTGTTGCCAGCGCAGGCGCTCGGCCTGCAGGAATTTCTCGTAGGCGTCCGGGCCCTGGGCGGTGACGGAGACCCCTTGTTTTTCGAGCAGGTTCTTCAGCTCGGGCGCCTGCAGCTGGGCCACGGTGACCTTGCCCAGGCGGTCCACCACCTCGGCGCCGGTCTTGCGTGGCACAAAAAAGCCGTTCCAGATCGGCGCGGCAAAACCGGTGTAGCCCAGCTCGGCCACCGTGGCGATCTCGGGCCAGGAAGCCATGCGCTGCGCGCTCAACGTGGCCAGCACGCGCAGCTTGCCCGACTGCACCTGCGGCCGGGTGAAGAGCGCCGTCATCATGCCCATGTCCACCCGCTGCTGCAGCAGGTCCGGCAGCGCGGGAGCCTCTCCCTTGTAGGGCGCATGGATCATCTGCGCGCCGCTGAGCTTGCCCAGGTACTCCATGGCTACATGCAGCGGGCCCAGCGGCCCGGTGGACATGTAGCGCAGCTTGTCCGGTGTCTTCTTCGCATCGGCGAGCAGCTCGCCCAAGGTCTGGTAGGGGCTGTCCTGCGCCACCACCAGCACATAGTCCACATTGCAGATCGAGGCGACGGCGGCAAAGTCGCGCTGGGGCCGGTAGCCCAGGTCGGGCATCGTGTGCTCGAGCACGATATTGGTGCCCACGCCGCCCATCAGCACGTTGTAGCCATCGGGCTCGGCATGGGCCACCTGGGTGGCACCGATGGCGCCGGCCGCGCCGACCTTGTTGTCGACGACCACCGGCTGGCCCAGGCCCGGCTCCAGCGCCTTGGCCAGCAAGCGGCCCAGCACATCGGTGGCGCCCCCTGCCGCAAACGGCACCACCAGCCGCACCGGGCGCGACGGGTAGGGGCTTTGCGCCCAGGCCGGGTGGCTGGCCAGCAGGCTGGCTGCACCCCAGGCGGCGTTGCGCAGCAACCACCGTCGTCGGTCCTGGTTGGCAGGTGCTTGGGCTGGGGGAAGTTGGTCCTTCATGGCATTGTCTCCGTTCCTTTTTGTGGTGTTGCCGTGTCCAGAGGCCCCTCTGAGATCGCTATAGCCGCGTGGCGCTGATCGTCAGTCCTCCATCGATATGCAATGTCTGGCCGGTGATGTAGCCGGCCAGCGGATGCAGCAGAAAGTCGATCGCATGGGCGATCTCCACCGGCTCGGACACCCGCTGCAGCGGCACGGCGGCGAGCAGCGCCTGGGTCTGCGGCGCGCCGGGCGGGCTGGCGGTCTTGAACAGTTCGGTGGCCACGGGGCCCGGGGCGATCACATTGACCGTTATCTGGTCCGTGGCCAGCTCCAGCGCCCAGGTGCGGCTCATGCCGATGACGGCGGCCTTGGTGGCGCTGTAGGCGGTGCGGTTGGGCTTGCCCAGCGCGGCGCGCGACGAGATGTTGACGACCCGGCCAGCGCGCGCCTGGCGCATGCCCGGCAGCAGCGCCTGCATGCACACCAGGCAGGCGTTCACGTTCAGCGCCATCGCCTCGTTCATGTCGGCTACGCTGGTGTGCGCCAGGTCGGTGGTGTGGGCCAGCGCGGCGTTGTTGACCAGGCCGTAGAACGGCGCTTGCGCGGCCAGATGCTCGACCTGCTGGCGCGTGCCATCCAGGTCCATCAGGTCGCAGGCGATGAACTGCTCATCGGAGCGGGCGTCGGCAGGGATGCTGCGGGCCAGGCCAATGGTCTGGTAGCCCTTGTCGGCCAGGTAGCGCATCGTGGCGCGGCCAATGCCCCGGCTGGCGCCGGTAACCAGGACGCGGGGTTTGCGGTTGCTGTCTGTCATGCCAGGCCTTTCAAAATCTGCCGACCGATGATGGTCTTTTGCACTTCGGTGGCGCCTTCGTAGATGCGCATCGGGCGGACTTCGCGGTAGAGGCGCTCGACCACGCTGCCGCAGGTGATGCCCATACCGCCCCAGAGCTGCACGGCCGCATCGACCACCTGGAACGCCGCCTCGGTGCCCTGCATCTTGGCCATCGCCGCCTCGGTGCTGATGCGGCGCTGGCGCACATCGCGGCACCAGGCGGCCTTGTGCACCAGCAGGCGCGCGGCCTCCAACTGCGTGGCCATGTCGGCCAGCTTGTGCTGCACGGTCTGCATCTCGGCCATCGCCTGGCCATAGAGCTGGCGCTGGCTGACTCGTGCCAGGGTTTCATCGAGCGCACGCTGGCCCATGCCCAGCGCGGCGGCGCCGACCGAGCTGCGGAAGATATCGAGTACGCCCATCGCCACCTTGAAGCCTTCGCCGGGCTGGCCCAGCAGGCGGTTGGCGGGCACCCGGCACTGCGCGAAATGGATCTCCGCGAGCGGATGAGGCGCGATGATGTCGATGGTGCGGTGGATGCGCAGGCCCGGGGTGTCGGCATCGACGAGCAGGGCCGACAGTCCGCTGGCACCCTTGGCCTCTTCGGTGCGCGCAATGACGACGTAGAAGTCGGCGATGCCGCCGTTGGAGATATAGGACTTGGCGCCATCGAGCAGATAGTGGTCACCTTGCAGCACGGCACGGGTCTTGGTGGCCGCCACGTCCGATCCGCCATCGGGCTCGGTCAGCGCAAAGGCTGCGACTTTTTCGCCCTGGCTGCAGGCCTGCACATAGGGCGCCACCAAACGGGGATCGCCTTTTTGCCACAGCGCGGCGCTGCCGATGCCCTGCATGCTGAAGACAAAGTCTGCCAGCGGCGCGTAGTAGCCCAGGCATTCACGCACCAGGCAGATGGCGCGCAGGTCCACCGCTGGCGCGATGCCATCGGCCATCGCCGGCGCGGCATACTCCAGCAGGCCATGCCCGGCGAGGCTTTGCAGCCAGTGGCGGCATTCGGCCTGCAGGTCCTGCGGCGTTTCATCGGCCAGGCGCGCGCGGTTGTCGCTGATCCAGCGGTTGAGCCGGGCGATGACCTCTTCATGCTGCGCGTCAAAAAAGGGCGTGTCGGCCAGGGTCCATGGCTGCTTCATGCGGTGGCCTCCTGGGCGAGCAGGCGCTGGGCCAGGTCGCGCAGCTCATTGCGTTTGACCTTCTTGCCGTTGGGCCCCATCGTGTAGGGAAAGGTGTCGACCCGGAAGATGCGGATGGGTACCTTGTAGCGGGCAATCTGCTGCTGCAGCTGGGCCTTGAGCGCCGCTTCGTCCCAACGGCTGCTGGTGCTGTCGCTGGGCTCCAGCACAAAGGCCACCGGGCGCGAGCTGCCCGAGGCGTTCACGGCCACCACCTGGCAGGCGCTGGCGCCGCTGAGCGCTATCACCGACTCCTCGATCTCGGCGGGGTTGACCAGAAAGCCGCCGATGCGCAGCACATCGCCCAGGCGCGAGATATGGGTAAAGCCGCCGTCGCCATTGAGGTAGCCCAGATCGCCGGAGCGCAAATAGCCGTCATCGGTGAAGGCCTGCTGCGTGGCCTGTGCATCGTGCAGGTACTGTTGCATCAACGTGGGGCTGTAGAACTCCAGCTCGCCGGGCTCCTGTGCGCTGGCGAGGGCGCCGGTCTCCAGGTTGCGCACGCGCACCCGCGCCTGCGGGCAGACCGGAAAGCCGCCCGATTGTGCGCGCCGGGGCAGGGGCGCGGCCGGGTCCTGGTGGGCAAACAGCGCAAAGGTCTCGCTCATGCCAAAGCAGCCGACCATCGGGATGCCGAACTGCTGCGCAAGGGCCGGCAGCGCGTCGAGACCTGGCACAAAGTTGGCATGGCCAAAAAAGCGCAGCGCCTGCGGCTGCCAGCCTGCGGGCAGATCCGTAATGAGCTTGTCGACCATGTCATTGGTGCCAAACATGTGGGTGATGGGCTCGCTGTGCAGGCAGGCCGCAGTGCGTGCCGTATCAAACACCTCATGCAGCACCAGGCAGGCGCCTGCGGCCAGGGTGGCCATTGCGGCGGTGTAGCCAAAGGCGCCGCACAGTGGCAGCGCCAGCAGGCTGCGGCAGCCGCTGTCGATGCCAAAGCCGGGCGCCACATCCTGCGCATGCTGGGCCACGCTGGACTGGCGGTGCACGATGAGCTTGGGCTGGCTGGTGGTGCCCGACGAGGACAGGATGATGCAGGTCCGATCGCCTTGGCACACTGTGGGGTGCCCCGGTGCGGCGCGCGCTGCCATCAGCGCCTGCCAGGGCTGGATCTGCAGCGCCGTGCCAGACCCTTGCAGCGGGACCGCTGGTATATCGGCAGGGCCCAGGCTGGCATCGATCAGGCACTGCAGGCTGCCGCCGTGCTGCGCCAGGATTTGCGCCAGGCTGTTGCCCGGCAGCAGGCTGCCCGCACTGGCGGCAGCGCCATTCATGACCGCCAGCGCATTGGCGGTGGCGCGGTCAAAGGCCAGTGCCTTGCAACCCGAGCGGTCGATAAAGCTGCTGATTTCCTTGACGCCGAGCTTGAGGTTGAGGCTCAAGGTGGTGATGCCCAGCTCGGCGCAGGCCAGGTGCAGCAGCAGCCAGTGGGGGGTATTGGGCAGCCACAGGCCCAGCACATCGCCGGCCGCGAGGCCTTGCTGGCGCAGGCCCTGGGCACATTGCTGCACCTGGCTGCGCAGCTGCGCATAGCTGTGGGTCAGGGCGCCAAACTGCAGCGCGGGCGCGTCGCCCGCGCCCAGTGCCAACAGGCTGCGCACATCGTTGGCCCGCGCGCTGCTGGGCGCGCTGGCCATGGGTTGGGAGGTCATAGGCGGCCTTCAGACGGTGGCGACCGGAGTCACGGGTGAGCCCACGGCACCGGGCAGGCGCAGTGCCGGTGCGGTGAGCATGAAGCGGTAGCGGCCATGGGCCTGCAGCCACTGCGCCAGTGGGTGCAGGTACCAGAGTTCGCCAAACGGCATGCCGAGCTTGAACAGGCACAGCTCGTGCAGCGGCAGAAAGGCGCAGCTGCCATCCACCGGCCGGCCGGGCACCGATTCGATGCCGTAGTTGTCGGCCACCAAGGTGGTGATGTGGCTGTCGATGATCCACTGCTGCAGCTCGGGGTCGCGCCCATCGAGCACCGCGCCAACGGTCTCGGGCATGTCCGGCTTGGGGGGGCCATCGCAGGCAAGCAGCAGTTCGCTGAAGCCGGTGTAGAGCGCCACGATGTCGCCCTGGGTCACCTCGATGCCGTCGGCCTGCAGCACCTCCTTGAGCATCTTGCCCGACACCAGGGTGTGGCCGTCGCCAAAGTGGCGGCGCAGGTTGACCAGCACACCCCGGCCCTGGATCGCCTGCTCGGCCAGGCGCTCCACGCCCAGCGCCTTGGCGCGGGATTGGCCGCCCATGTCCGGCAGGTCGTCGGGTGCGAGGATGTCGATGCCGGCCTGGAAGCCGTTGTAGTAGACCAGTTCGTCCACGCCATCGCCATTGATGTCGAAATGGCTGCCCACATGCGACAGCGCATCCCATTGCGTCGAGTACTGCAGGTAGATCTCGGCATAGTCGTCGCTGACCACGTCGGTGTAGAGCGGGTTCTCGCGCGACAGCGCAAAGTTCAGGCCCGGGCCCAGCGGACGGCGCGAGGGCTTGATGATCGGCGGGTGGCGGCGCGGGTTGAGCGCATTGCCGCCGGGCTTGTCCAACGGCAGGCTCAGGCAGAAGCGCTCGCCGGTCTGTATCTCCCGCGCCGCTTCCTTCACCTTGTCCGCCGTCAGGTAGTTCAGGCGGCCGAGCTGGTCGTCGGGGCCAAAATCGCCCCAATTCGATTGCGCGGGGCGCTGGGTCCAGCGGGGCGAGCCAGCGCTGCCGACAACAGGAGCGGGGTGCGGGGCATGTACAGGGCGGTAGGCGTTCATAGGGTTTTCCAGATAACGGGGGAGACAGGCGCCGGCAGCCATCTGCATTAGCTTGTGCGGGCCTTGCGGGGTGACGACCAACTATGAAACGGGAAGCGCTGGGATGGCAAAAGCTGGCAGCACGGATGTTCACGATATGAACTCAGGTTTTCCCGGGGCGCAGAGCCCTGCGCGCCTGGTCAAGGTGCTGCGCTTGTTGACGCGCCACCATGTGCAAGGCCTGTCGATTGCCGATCTGACGGCGCTGTCGGGGCTGGACCGTTCGACCGCGCGGCGGCTGCTGATGGTGCTGGTGCAGTCCGGCTATGCGGCCAAGGATGCGGACACGGGCCGCTACCGCCTGGGGGTGGAAGCGATGCTGACGGGGCTGGCCGCGATGGCCAAGCCGCCGATCTTCGGGGTCTGCCACCCGGTGATGGTGAGCGTAGCCAGACGCACCGGCGATACGGTGTTTCTGATCATCCGCGTCGGCGACTTTGCCCATTGCCTGCATGTGCAGCCGGGCAGCACGGTGCTGCCTGCGCACAGCCTGATGACCGGGCAGATCCGCCTGCTGGGCCAGGGAACGGCCAGCCTGGCGCTGGCCGCCAGCCTGCGCGATGCCGAGCTGGAGCAGATCTTCCAGCGCCGCCGGCTCGACTACGAGGCCGCCGGCATCAGCCAGGAGCGGCTGATGGACATGGTGCGCCAGACACGCAAACGCGGCCATTCGCTCAGCGTCAACCTGCTGACCTCGGGTGCCACTGGCGTGGGGCTGGCGATCGAGTTCCAGACCGACCACAGCGCGCATATCGCCGCCATCAGCGTGGCCAACCATGATGCGCAGATGGATGCCGCACACCAGGCGCAGGCGCTGCAGGTGCTGCGCGACGAACTGGCCCAGGCCGGCATTGCGCAGGTGGGCGGCGGTGCAGGCGATCGCGTAGGACGGTAGCGCAGAGTGGCCGCTGGCAGCCCTGGGTGCGG
This sequence comes from Comamonas sp. B21-038, assembly GCF_022387135.1. GTDB lineage: Bacteria > Pseudomonadota > Gammaproteobacteria > Burkholderiales > Burkholderiaceae_C > Comamonas > Comamonas sediminis. The sequence continues at coordinate 3,111,840 of NZ_CP092462.1, read as the reverse complement.
AACCTGGGCCGCGCCCTGGGCTCAAATTGCGTTCTTTTGTGCACTTTGAATGCGGAGCCCTGATCCATGACGACTGAAGAAATGCGTGCCACCTTGACCTTGTGCCTGCTGGCCTCGTTCGCCGATGGCGAAAAGCACGAGCGTGAGCGCGAGCAGATCCGCCAGGTGGCCGAGGGCCTGGCGGCCGACCAGCAGATCAACCTGCCCCACCTCTACCAGGATGTGCTGCTGCGCCGCGTGCAGCTGGGCGATGTGCTGGCGCAGCTGCAGACGGTGGAGTCGCGCCAGCTTGCCTATGAGATGGCGCTGTGCGTGTGCGAGGCCGATGGCAGCACCAGCCCCAAGGAAGCCGCCTTTTTGGCGCAGCTGCGTGAGGCCTTTGGCACGGCGCAGCCGGCGCCATCCACCGCGCCGCCCGCTGCGCCAACGCCTGCGGTTGCGGCAGCCACGGGGATGGCGGCTGCCGCTGCGCTGAGCACACCCCGCGAAGCAGCGCTGGCCGGTAGCCTGGTCGATGCGCCGTTGAATGCTGCCTTGCCTGAAGCCCCGCTCGCGCTGACCGAGCCAGCACCCCACCCCGTAGCGGCTGACCCGCTGCTGGCGGCACAGGCCGAGCGCCGGCCCTCTGCGTTGCCGGTGGAGGCCATGGACCAGAAGATACTCAAGGCCTCGATTCTCAATGGCGCGATCGAGCTGTTGCCCGAGAACCTCTCGACCTTGGCGATCATTCCGCTGCAGATGCGCCTGGTCTACCAGATCGGGCAGAACTATGGCTACGAGCTGGACAAGGGGCATATCAAGGACCTGCTCGGTGCGCTGGGCGTCGGCCTGACATCGCAGTACCTGGAGCAGGCCGGGCGCAAGCTGCTCGGCGGTTTGCTGGGCAAGGCCGGCAAGGGCCTGCTGGGTGGCCTGGGCAAGCAGGCGGTCAGCAGCGGCATGAGCTTTGCGTCTACTTATGCGCTCGGCCATGTCGCCAACCAGTACTACGCCGGCGGGCGCCAGCTGTCCACCGAAATGCTGAAGAACGCCTACGCGCATGTGATGCAGGATGGGCGCCAGCTCCAGCCGCGTTACCAGGCGCAAATGCAGCAGACCGCCAGCGGCTTGACCACCGCCAAGATCCTGTCGATGGTGCGCGGCGGTCAGTAGGAATATATCTGAATGTAACTGCTCCTGTAGGTCAAAACCTGGAATTTATGCAGGACGATACCGTCGATATTGTCGGACTATATTGATTTCTGTATTTGGTTTTTTGACTGATTTATGCTGAACCCGCCTGCATAGGCGGGTTTTTTTGTTTCAAAAATGCGCTGTGGCATGTCTTACAAAATCCAGCGTTTATCCCCCATTTCTCCTCTGAAGGAGTATGAAAACAACCCAAAAGCGCATTGCATGGCAGGAGGTTTGCCCAGGGATTTTGGCAATTTTCTCAGCCGGTGGGACAGTCAAGCAGAGTTGAATTTGCCTATAGACCGGAACTAGTCGCGGTTATATGTTCTTTCAATAAATTAATTTACTGTTTACCAAAGATTCAAAGTACGGTTGTCCTTGTGAATAGTTGTGTTTGTATCAGCAATCATCGGCACCTGTCCTCGACCCTCGGTGGATAAGGCCTGAGTGGAACTCAGCCTGTTCCGGCGTCTTGGCGCGGTGTACTAGGAGACGCTATGAACCCGATTGGTGCGCAGAGGACACTTCGCCGTCTGTTGTATGGGGGGCTCGCGAGCCTGGCCCTCGTCTGCAGTTTTAACGCTTTGGCGGCCTCTACAGGAGCTGGCCGGGCCTATGGCCTGCAGGTGACCGCCGATGCGGCCGGCGTGGGGCTCGGCGTTCCGATTGCCGACACGGGGCCGCGAACCGCACCACCGGATTTCAATGCGCCCACCTCGGTCCTCAGTGCATCGGTTGCTGCAGGCCTGGGCAATTTGCTGACCGTGCGCACGGGTGTTCTCAACGCCGCCACGCAGAGCAAGCTGGCGCAAAACAGTGTCGTGTCCTCGGCGTCCGTCAATGGCCTGGCCCTCAAGCTCGCCGGGCTGGCGCTCGGGGCCGATACCGTCAGCTCGCAAGCGAAGATGTCCTGCGAAAACGGCGTCCTCAAACCAGAGGGGAGTGCGCAGATACTTGGCGCCTCGGGCTCGCTGGTGGGTGTCGGTGTGGGGGTCAACACCTCGGTCAATCTGACCATCGGCGTGCCAACCCTCGGGACCATGGTGGGCGTGGTTCTCCACACCAATGAGCAAACACTCAGCAACCAGGGGCGGACGCTGAGCGTCAATGCGCTGCGCGTCGAGCTGGTCGCCACCGCGCTGGGCGCGCATTTGCTTGGCGCATCCGTCGTGGTCGGCAACTCCACGGCCACGATGGCCGACTGCGCGCCGACCGTCACCTTGGCTCCATTGCCGCTGATCACCACCAGCAACCAGTCCTCGGTCGCCGTCAGCGGAAGCTGCAGCGCCGGCAGTGGCAATGTGGCCATCACGTCCACGCCCACAGGTGCCAATCAGTCGCTGCCTTGCTCGGCCACGGGCAGCTATTCCGGTTCGGTGAACACCACCGGGCTGGCCGATGGCCCCGTAACGCTGACGGCATCCCAGTCCCCCGCAGGGCCGGGCAGCGCCGCCACCCAATCCACCACCAAGAACACGGCCCCGGTGGTGCAGCCGCCCGTCGTGACGGTCGTCTCTGCGCCACCCATCACCTTGGTCAACCAGGCGTCGTATGGCGTCTCGGGCACCTGCTCGGCCAACGGTGCGGCGGTCGCCATCCTGGTGGGCGCAGTGCCCGCATCGGCAACGTGCAACGGCGGCCTTTGGTCGGCCACCGGCCTCAATGTCACAGCCGTGCCGAATGGGCCGGTCACCGTCACGGCTTCGCAAACAGTCAGTGGTTTGCTCGGCTCGGGCAGTTTCGCCACCAGCAAGGACGTCACCGGTGTGCTGCCCGTGGTGGTCGTTACGTCGGCACCGGCCATCACCGCGGCGAACCAGGCCTCCTACACCGTATCGGGCAGCTGCTCGGTGAACGACAGCAACGTCACGGTCCTGATCGACACCGTCACTGCCACCGCGCTCTGTACCGGCAATATCTGGGCTGCCGCAGGCCTGGATGTCAGTGGGTTGCCCAATGGGCCAGTCACGGTCACGGCCTCCCAAACGGCCAACCTGCTGACGGGTTCCGGCAGTCTGGGAACGACCAAGGATTCGGCCGGCGCCATCCCGGTGGTGACCATCGGCTTGGCACCGGCCATCACGCAGGCCAACCAGACTGGCTATACGGTCTCGGGGACCTGCTCGGTCAATGGCAACAGCGTGGCGGTGCTGGTAGGCGCTGTCTCTGCCTCTGCGCTGTGCACCAACGGCAGCTGGTCGACTGCAGGCCTGGATGTCAGTGCCTTGCCCAATGGTGCGGTCACGGTCATGGCTTCGCAGACCGTGGGCGCGCAAACCGGATCCGCGACCCTGGTCACGAGCAAGGATGTGACGGGTGCTGTGCCTGTCGTCGCCGTTACCTCGGCTCCCACGATCACCCCGGCGAATCAGGCGTCCTACGCCGTCTCGGGCAGCTGTTCGGCCAACAGCATCGGCGTCGCCGTTCTGATCGGCTCCCTCGCTGCCACGGCGACCTGCAATGGAGGCCTCTGGTCGTCGGCAGGCGTCGATGTCAGCAGCTTGCTGGATGGATCGGTCACGGTGACAGCCTCACAGACGGTAGGCAACCAGACAGGGTCGGGCAGCCTCTTGACCACCAAGAACACCGTGGTGGAGGCTCCCGTGGTGACCATTGTTTCGGCACCCGCCATCACCGCACTGAATGAGGCGTCCTATACCGTCTCGGGCACCTGCTCGGCCAATGACACGCCTGTCGCAGTCCTGGTCGGTTCCGTGGCGGCCTCGGCAGCCTGCACCGGCAGCATCTGGTCCAGTTCGGGCATCGATGTCAGCGGCTTGGCGGATGGACCGGTGTTGGTCACGGCCTCGCAGACCGCCGATGGCCAAACCGGATCAGGCAGCCTCGTGACCGCCAAGGACACGGCGGGTATTGCCCCCGTGGTGTCCATCAGCTCGGCGCCTGCCATCACGGCAACCAACCAATCCGCCTATACCGTCTCGGGCACCTGCTCGGTCACGGGTTCGCCCCCCGGCTCGAATGTGGCGGTACTGATTGGCTCCATCCCTGCATCGGCGTTGTGCAATGCTGGGCTTTGGACCACCTCGGCGGTGGATGTGGGGACGCTGCCGGATGGCGCGGTCACGGTGACGGCGTCGCAGACCGACAATGGCCTGACCGGATCGGGCACGCTGGTGATCAGCAAGGACACGGCCGGCGTCGCACCTACCGTTGCGGTTACCTCGGCTCCCCCCATCACGATCGCCAACCAGGCGTCCTATATCGTTTCGGGCACCTGCTCGGTCAACGACAGCACGGTGAACGTTCTGGTGGGTTCCATCGCCGCATTGCCCCTGTGCAGCGGCGGTGCCTGGGCCACTGCAGGCCTGGATGTCAGCAGCTTGCCCGATGGACCTGTCACGATCATGGCCTCCCAGACCGCCGGTACCCAGACGGGATCGGGCAGTGCAGTGACCAGCAAGAGCGCGGCGGGGATCGCCCCCGTGGTGACCATCACCTCGGCCCCTGCAATCACGGCTGCGAATGAGTTGTCCTATACCGTCTCGGGCACCTGCACGGCCAATGGCACGGGCGTTGACGTTGGCATCGGGTCCATATCCGCCTCGGCGCAGTGCAACAGCGGCCTCTGGGTCACCGCAGGCCTCAATGTCAGTGGCTTGCCCAATGGATCCGTCTCGGTGGTTGCTTCGCAGACCTTGGGTGGGCTGACCGGCTCGGGCAGCCTGGTGATTGGCAAGGACTCGGTGGGCATTGCCCCCGTGGTCACCATTACCTCGGCCCCCGCGATCACCGCCGCGAACCAGACTGCCTACACCGTCTCCGGCACCTGCTCGGCATACGGCGCGCTGGTGACGGTGCATGTCGGTGAGGTGGCAGCCGTGCCGTTGCCGGTGTGCAATAGTGGGATCTGGTCCACCGCAGCGATGGATGTCAGCGGCTTGCCGGATGAAGCGGTCCTGGTGACGGCTTCGCAGACCGTGAACGGCCAAACGGGATCGGGCAGCCTGGTGACGGCCAAGGATACGGCCGGTATCGCTCCCGTGGTGACCGTGACCTCGGCACCCGCCATCACGGCTGCCAACCAGTCTGCCTATGTCGCAGCAGGCACCTGCTCGGTGAATGGAACCAACGTGGCCGTGCTGGTCGGCGCGGTATCGGCATCGGCGCCTTGCACCAGTGGCGCCTGGTCTACCGCTGCGCTGGATGTCAGTAGCCTGCCCGATGGGTCGGTGACCGTGACGGCCTCGCAGACAGCGGGCGGCCTGACGGGATCAGGCAGTTTGGTCACCAGCAAGGATTTGGCTGGTGCTGCACCTGCGGTGGCGATTGGCTCGGCGCCTGCCATCACCGCTGCCAACCAGTCGGCCTATGTCGTATCGGGCAGCTGTTCTGCCAATGGCGCCGATGTGTCGGTTCTGGTGGGCCAGGTCGCTGCGACGGCACCATGCAGCAACGGCGCCTGGACGACCGCCGCGCTGGATGTCAGTGGCTTGCCCACTGGATCGGTGACCGTGCTGGTCTCACAAACGGTCGCCGGCCAAACGGGATCCGCCAGCCTGGTGATCAACAAGGAATCCGGAGGGACCGCACCCGTGGTGAGCATCAGCGCCGCTCCCGAGATCACCGCGGCCAACCAGTCGGCCTATACCGTCTCGGGCACCTGCTCGGTCAACGGTACGGCCGTGGTGGTCCAGGTGGGCGCCCTGTCAGCCACGGCAACGTGCGGCAGCAACGGTTGGACCACCGCCAGTCTGGATGTCAGTGGCTTGCCCGATGGCTTGGTCACCGTGACCGCGTCGCAGACGGTGGGCGGTGGTACGGGGGCGGCGAGCGTGGTGATTGGCAAGAGCACGGGCGGCGCGGCTCCCGTGGTGACCATTACCTCGGCCCCCATCATCACGCTGGCCAACCAGGCGTCCTATACCGTGGCGGGCAGCTGTTCGGCCAATGGCACGAATGTGGCCGTCCAGGTGGGCAATGTGCCTGCCACTGCGATGTGTGACGGTGGAAGCTGGTCTGCTGCCGGCCTGGATGTCAGCGGATTGGCGGATGGAGCTGTCATCGTGACGGCTACCCAAACGCTGGGTGGCCTGACCGGGTCGGGCAGCGTCGAGACCAGCAAGGCCACCGCAGTGGTGGCTCCGGTCGTGGTCATTACATCGGCACCGGCGATCACCGCCGTCAACGTGGCGGCCTACACCGTCTCTGGTACCTGCTCGGTCAATGGCCAGGCAGTGGCTGTGCTGGTCGGCTCGGTAGCTGCCACGGCGCAGTGCAATGATGGCCTGTGGGCCGCCGGTCCCGTCGATGCCGGTGGCCTGGCCGATGGTCAGATCACGGTAGAGGCGTCGCAAACTGCCGGTGGCCAGACGGGAACGGTCAGTTTGGTGATCAGCAAGGACACGGCCGGTGTTGCGCCCGCCGTGAGCGTGACGTCGGCACCGGCGATCACTGCAGCGAACCAGTCGGCCTACACCGTCTCGGGTACCTGCTCGGCCACCGGCGAGGCGGTGGCTGTCGAGATCGGCACGGTTCCCGCCTCGGCGCAGTGCAACGCCGGCCTGTGGACGAGCCTGGCTGTGGATGTCAGTGCCTTGCCCGATGGCCCGGTCACGGTGAAGGCCTCGCAGACGCTGGGCGCCCAAACCGGCACGGGCAGCCTGGTGACCACCAAGGACGCGGCCGGCAACGTACCCGTGGTGCGCGTGACGTCGGCACCTGCGATCACATTGGCGAACCAGGCCGCCTATAGCGTCTCGGGCACCTGCTCGGTGGATGGCAGCAGCGTGGCAGTCCTGGTCGGCTCGGTATCGGCATCGGCACAGTGCAATGCCGGCATCTGGTCCTCAGCGGCTGCGGATGTCACTGCGTTGCCCGATGGAGCCGTCACCGTCATGGCCTCGCAGACTGCCAATGGCCAAACGGGATCGGGCAGCTTGGTGACGACCAAGGAAACGGCAGGCACCGCCCCGGTGGTGACCGTCAGCGCGGCACCTGCGATCACCGCAGCCAACCAGGCGTCGTACACTGTCTCGGGCACCTGCTCGGCCGACGGCACGCCGGTCGCGGTGCAGGTCGGTTCGGTGGCTGCAAGCGCCCCATGCGCGGCTAGCACCTGGTCCGCCGCAGGCCTCAATGTCACGGTTCTGCCCGATGGAGCGGTCACCGTGACTGCGGCACAGACCGTCGGCAGTGTGCTGGGATCGGGGAGCCTGGTCACCTTCAAGGACACGGCTGGCGCCGTGCCGGTGGTAACCGTTACCTCGGCTCCCGCCATCACGGCAGCCAACCAGGCCTCGTATGTGGTCTCTGGCAGCTGCTCGGTCAACAGTGCGGCGGTGGCTGTACAGATCGGCTCGGTGTCGTCATCGGCGCCATGCGCCGGGAACTTCTGGACCATCCCAGCCGTGGATGTCAGTGGTCTGCCGGATGGACCGGTCACGGTGACCGCCGCGCAGACGGTTGGCGCGCTGCAGGGATCGGGCAGCCTGGTGACCACCAAGAACACAGGCGGCGTCCCACCCGTGGTGACCATTACCGTGGCTGCGGACATCACGGCGGCCAACCAGTCGGCCTATAGCGTCTCGGGCAGTTGTTCGGTCAACGGCACCAATGTGGAGGTGCTGGTCGGTTCGGTGTCCGCATCGGTGCCCTGCACCAGCGGCAGTTGGATGACCGCAGCGTTGAATGTCAGTGGCTTGCAGGACGGCACGGTCACCGTGACCGCTCAGCAAACGGTGGGCGCGCTGGTGGGGTCGGCCAATGTGCAGGTCAACAAGAGCACTGGCGTAGCCACACCCGTGGTGACCATTACGTCGGCACCTGTCATCACCGCAGCCAATGCATCGGCGTACTCCGTCTCGGGCACTTGCTCGGTCAACGGCAGCAATGTGCAGGTGCAGGTCGGCTCGGTGTCTGCAACGGCACCGTGCAATGGTGGCCTCTGGGCGACCGCGGGCATGGACGTCAGCGGTCTGGCGGATGGGCCGGTTGCGGTGACGGCGACCCAAGTGGCTGGTGGCCAGACGGGCACGGGCAGCTTCGCCACCAGCAAGGACACCGCAGGCGTGGCACCGGTGGTGGCGATCACCTCGGCGCCTGTGATCACGGCAGCCAACCAGTCGGCCTATACGGTCTCGGGTACCTGCTCGGCGGATGGCGCCAATGTGGATGTGCTGATAGGCGGCCTCACCGCGTCGGCGGTGTGCAACAGCGGCATCTGGGCGACTGCGGCCATCGATGTCAGCGGCTTGGCCGATGGACCGGTCTCCGTGTCCGCGTCGCAGACGGTGGGTGGCCAGATCGGCTCCAGCGGTTGGACGACCAGCAAGGATTCGGCAGGCGTGGTGCCGGTGGTCGCCATTGGCTTGGCACCTGCGATCACGGCGGCCAACCAGTCCGCCTATAGCGTCTCGGGCACCTGCTCGGCAAATGGCGCCGCTGTCACGGTGCTGATTGGATCTGTCCCGGCATCGGCGCAGTGCAACGCCGGCATCTGGACGAGCGCGGGGGTGGATGTCAGCGGCCTGCCCGATGGCGCGGTCACCGTCATGGCCTCGCAAACCGCTGGTGGCCAAACGGGATCGGGTAGCCTGGTGATCACCAAGAACGCGGCCGGCGCCGCACCGGTGGTGGCCATTACCTCGGCGCCTGCGATCACGGCAAACAACCAGTCGGCCTATGGCGTATCGGGCACCTGCTCGGCCGATGGTGCCAATGTGACGGTGCTGGTCGGCAGCATCTCGGCGACGGCCGTGTGCAGCGCTGGCGCCTGGTCCATCGCGGGCCTGGACGTCAGCGGCCTGCCCAACGGACCGGTGACGGTGACAGTGGCGCAGACGGCGGGAGGCCAGACGGGCACCGGCAGTATCGTGACGAGCAAGGATGCGGCTGGCGTAGTGCCTGCCGTGGCCGTGACCTCGGCGCCTGCGATCACGGCGGCCAACCAGACTGCCTATACCGTATCGGGCACCTGCTCGGTCGATGGCGCCAATGTCACCGTGCTGGTCGGCACCATCTCTGCGACGGCCCTGTGCAGCGGCGGAGCCTGGTCCACCGCAGGCATCGATGTCAGCGGCTTGCCCGATGGTGCGGTCGCGGTACAGGTGGCGCAGACAGCGGGCGGCCAGACGGGGTCGGGGGGTTTTGTGACTAGCAAGAACTCCAGTGGGGGCACGCCGGTGCTGGCCATCACTTCGGCACCAGCGATTGCCTTGTCCAACCAGGCGTCCTACACCGTCTCGGGCACTTGCGCGGCCAGCGGCAGCAATGTGACCGTCGTGGTCGGCTCCCTGTCTGTGTCGGTGCCGTGCAGTGGCGGAACCTGGTCCACGCCAGCGCTGGATGTCCGTGGCTTGCCTGATGGTGCGGTCACGGTGACGGCTTCGCAGACGGTGGCTGGTGCAGTGGTCTCTGTTTCCCAGAACCCGGTCAAGGACACCGTGGCGCCCGCAGTCGCGATCGGCACGGCGCCGAGCATCGATACCTCCAACCAGAGCGCCTACCGCCCCGCGGGCAGCTGCACCTCGGGTGACGGCGCCATGACGGTGAAGGTCGGTACCGTCCAGGCTGCAGCGGCCTGCGTCAACGGCAGCTGGACGGCACCGGGCATGGATGTCCGTGGCCTGCCGGATGGCGCGGTTGCAGTGACCGCATCGCAGACGGACCAGGCCGGCAACACGGGCAGCATAACCCGCGAAGTCTCCAAGTCGACGGGCTCTGGCGGCGAGCCGCCCGAGCCTCCGGTGGCCCGGATTGCGCCCCAGAACGGTACCTGGATCATCAGCGATGAGCTCAATGGCGAGCCAGGCCGTGGCATGGGTATCGACATCCAGGACGGCGTGCTGTTCATGCAGGTCTACAACTACCGCCAATCGGGCGAGCCGACCTTCCACACGGCGCTGGGCACCTTGCGCGACAACAAGGTGACCGCTCCGCTGTACTTCTACGAAGGCGGGCGCTTCTTTGGCAGCGAGCAACGCGATGGCCATGCGGCCGGCAGCCCCGGCAATGTGGTGATCACCTTCACCAGCCGCAGCACCGGTACGATCCAGTTCCCCGGCGAGCCGGTGAAGGCCATGCACCGCTTTGACTACGAGAGCACGCCTGCTGGTGTCTTCTCCGATCCGGCCTTTGTCGACCGCTGGGCCATGGTCGAGCTCAACAGCAGCAACCAGCCGGTGCGCAGCTGGTGGGCCGATATCGGCAGCAGCGAACAGGTCTCGATGAGCGAGGACTGGGTGGCTGCAGCGATGGGCTGGCCATACCCACCTGCCGTGGCAACGGCGGTCCATGGCTTTGGCGGCACCTTGTCGGGCCATGTGGTGGCGCAATGCAGCTATGGCGGCCGGGGTCTGGTGTTCAACTGCGCGGGCAACCGTGCGGAGGCTAACGGTGCGCCGGCGATCGCGATGACGATGAAGCGTGGTGTAGACCAGCTCAGCGGCACAGTGAAGGAGGGCGGTGGCGAGACCCGGCGCCTGGTGGGCTTCCGCGTGGCGCGCGCTGCCTACGCCTGGCAGGACAACCAGCGCGTGCGCACCAGCTACTATGCGCCGGGCTACCTGCCCGAGTCGGGGACCTGGGTCGTCAGCAGCGAGTTGCGGGGCCTGCCTGGCCGCGGTATCTCCATCGAGCTGCAAAAGCCGCTGCACCAGGAAGACCATCTGTTGTTCATGTCGGTGTACGACTACCAGAGCGACGGCAAGGCCACCTTCCACAGTGTGCTTGGCGCGCATGATCCATCGACCACGCCCGAGCCCCACACCCCCGATCTGCCCACAGTGCAGTACCAGGGCGGGCGCTACTTTGGTGGCCCGGCTGCGATCGCAGGCTTCAAGGCGGATGCGGGACTGACCCAGTCGATCCACTTCAGCGCGCCGTCGGTGGGAACGCTGGCCTTCCCGGGTGAAGAGCCGGTGCAGATCGAGCGCTTCTACTACGGCCTGAACAAGGGATCGGCCCAGTCGCTGCGCGGGTCCTGGTCGGTGATGTCTGCGACCGACGCGATGCCAAGCCGTATCTTCCGCTTCCAAAAGCGCGATGAGCACTCGGTGATCGATACCGACTCGGGCTATGTCTGTGTTGCAGAAGTGCTGCGCCAGTACAACTTCCACTGCACGGGTCCGTCGGGATCACCCGCCTTCCGCTTTGTCGCCGGCTTCTACGGCGCCAGTACCGGGATCGTGGGTGACGACGAAGATGCCCCCGCCATCACGGTGGTGCGGGTGACCGACACCAATGGTGAGATGGTGCAGGCGGGCGACTGAGCGCAGAGGCCACCGCTGGCCTGGCAAGGCGCAGCGGTGGCTTCCGAGCCGGGTGGCGGTCGCGGTAATGGCGATGGTGTGCGGGGGCGACTGGCTGATGCGCTGTTGCAAAATCGGCATTGAATCTATGCCAGTATGTAACCGCTGCTGTAAGCCGGCGCCTTGATTTGACGGTGGAAGGCGCTGTCAGGCATGTCAGGCGCCGCAGGCTGGAGACGGCTCCAGCGCCTGTTTTCCCTCTCCCCGTACCGCGTGCCCACCGTGATGGTGGGCTTTTTGCTGGCTGCGATTGCATTACAAAAAGCAGCATTTATGCGGGATTTCTCCTCTGAAAACCGCGTTGGAATAGCGGGGAGTGCGACTGAAGCGGGCAGCCTGTACAGGCCAGTTCCCTCTGCCGTGCGGCCCGTAAAGCGCCAAGACTGCGGTAACCGGTTCTGGGCCGGAGCACTCGCGTGCTTATAAGCGACTTAAATAAAATAATTTGCCGTTTACCAAAGATTCGCTGTACCTTTGCGCTTGTGAGTAGTTGTGTTTGTATGAGCAATCAGCAGCACCTGTCCTCGGCCGTCGTTTGGTGGGGTCTGAGTGGATCACACCCATCTGGCGTTCTGGCGGTGCAGAAGGAGACGCTATGAACCCGATTGGTGCACAGAGAACGATCCGACGTCTGCTGTACGGGGGGCTTGCCAGCCTGGCCCTCGTCTGCAGCACTTCCGCCCTGGCGGCATCGTCAGGATCCGGGCGGGCCTATGGCCTGCAGGTCACCGCCGATGTGCTTGGCGGGGGACTCGGTATTCCGTTTGCCGATACCGGCCAGAAGAGTGCACCACCGGATTTCAACACCCCCATTTCCGTAGCGAATGTGAGCGTGACCGCAGGGGTCAACCTTTTGAGTGTGGGGACGGGCGTCATCAACTCCTCCACCCAAAGCAATCTGGCGCAGAACAGCGTGGTGTCCAACAGCTCCGTGGACGGCTTGAACCTGACGCTGGCGGGACTGTCTCTGGGCGCCAACACCATCAGCTCGCAGGCGCGCATGGCCTGCGTCAACGGCGTGCCGCAAGGCTCGGGCGATGCCCAGATCCTCGGCGGAACCGGTGCGCTCAGCGGCGTCAGCGCCGCCGTCAATGGTCTGGTAAATCTGACAGTCGGCGTGCCAACCATTGGCACGGAGGTCGGCGTCAAGCTCTACACCAATGAGCAAAGCCAAAGCGGCACCTCCATGAGCGTGACCGCGCTGCGCATTGAGTTGGTGGCCAAGGCCTTGACCCTGCCTTTGCTCAACGCGTCGGTGATCGTCGGCAACTCCACCGCGTCGATGCCCGATTGCAAGCCCACGGTGACCTTGAATCCGCTGCCGCCGATCAATGCGGGCAACCAGACCTCCGTGCCCATCAGTGGCAGCTGCAGCGCTGGCAGCGGCAATGTGGCCATCAGCTCCAATCCTGCAGGCGTCAACCAGTCGCTGCCCTGTTCAGCGGGCGGCACGTACGCTGGCTCGGTGAATGCACAAGGCCTGCCCGATGGCACGGTGACGATCACGGCGACGCAGACGGTCGCCGGACAGCCACCCGGTACCGCGAGCCAGTCGACCACCAAATCCACGGGTTCGGTGCCACCACTGCCGGTGGTGTCCGTCGTCGCGGCTCCGCAGATCACCGCGTCCAACCAGGCTTCGTACACCGTCTCGGGCACCTGCTCTGCCAATGGTGAAGCCGTGGCGGTAACGGTCGGCTCGGTGCCGGCCACTGCCGTGTGCGGCGCAGGCGTATGGTCGGCTTCAGGCATCAATGTCAGCGGCCTGCCCGATGGCGTCGTCACGGTGACGGCCTCGCAGACCGTCGGCGGCCAGACCGGATCGGGTACGTTGGTGACGGGCAAGGACGCGACCGCACCGGCGGTGGCCATCACTTCGGCTCCGGTGATCAATGCCGCCAACCAATCGGCCTATGGCGTGGCCGGCAGTTGCTCTGAAAACGGCGTAGCGGTGACCGTGCGTGTGGGCAGCGTGGCCGCTGTGCCGCAGCCCGTTTGCAACAGCGGTATCTGGTCCGCCTCGGGCATGGATGTCAGTGGTCTGCCTGCGGGCTCTGTCACCGTGACTGCGATGCAAACCGATGCCGCAGGCAATACCGGCAGTGCCAGCCGCGCGACCAGCAAGGAGAGCACGGCCGCTGTAGTGACCGTGGTGGTCGCGCCCCGCATCAACAGTGGCAACCAGGCCAGTTATGGCGGTGTCTCCGGTGCCTGCAGCGCCTCTGGCGGTGCGGTGACCGTGGCGATCGGCAGTGTCAACAGCACGGCTGCCTGCAACGCCGGCACTTGGGTGACGAGCGGTGTGGACGTGCGCAGCCTGCCAGAGGGCACGGTGGTCGTGAAAGCCTCGCAGACCGTCGCTGGCACCGTCATCTCCGGCTCGCTCAATACGGTCAAGGACACGACGGCACCGGCGGTCTCGATCAGCACCGCGCCGACCATCGACACCTCGAACCAGAACGCTTACAGCCCTTCGGGTACCTGCACCACCGGTGATGGCCTGGTCACCGTGAGTGTCGGGGTAATCAAGGTGACCGTGGCCTGTGTCAACGGGACATGGACGGCACCGGGCATGCAGGTGGGTGCCTTGCCCAAGGGGTCTGTCACGGTCACCGCTTCGCAGACCGATGATGCTGGCAATACCGGTAGCAGCACGCGCGAAGTGAACAAGACCTCGGACCCCAGCGGCGAGTTGCCCACCACGCTGATTGCCGCGCAGAGTGGCACCTGGATCATCAGCGATGAACTCAATGGCGAGCCCGGGCGTGGCATGGGCATCGACATCCAGGATGGCGTGCTGTTCATGCAGGTCTACAACTACCGCCAATCAGGTGCGCCGACCTTCCACACCGCACTGGGCACCTTGCACGACAACACGGTGACCGCGCCGCTGTACTTCTATGAAGGCGGGCGCTTCTTTGGCAGCGAGCAACGCGATGGCCATGAAGCGGGCAGCCCGGGTAATGTGGTGATCACGTTCACCAGCCGCAGCAGGGGCACGATCCAGTTCCCCGGCGAGCCGGTCAAGGCCATGCAGCGCTACGACTATGAGGGCACGCCAGCCGGCGTCTTCTCCGACCCAGCCTTTGTCGATCGCTGGGCCATGGTCGAGTTCAACAGCAACAACCAGCCGGTGCGCAGCTGGTGGGCTGACATTGGCAGCAGCGAGCAGGTCGCGATGAGCGAAGCGCTGACCACTGCCGCGATCACCTGGCCCTATCCGCCAACCGCCGCAACCACCGTGCACGGCTTTGGCGGGACCTTGAGCGGCCATGTGCTGGCACAGTGCAGCTATGGTGGCTCGGGGCTGGTCTTCAACTGCGCAGGCAATCGCGCAGGAGGCGCAGGCAGTGGTGGCACCGTGGCGCTGACCTTGCAGCGTGGTGTCGACCAGCTGAGCGGCACCGTGCGCGAAGGTGGCGACGAGGCGCGGCGCCTGGTGGGTTTCCGTGTGGCGCGCGCCGCCTACACCCGGCAGAACAACCAGAATGTGCGCACCAGCTACTACGCGCCGGGCTATGCCCCAGAATCGGGCACCTGGGTCGTCAGCAGCGAGTTGCGCGGTCTGCCTGGGCGCGGTATTTCGATCGAGCTGCAAAAGCCCACGAACGCTGAGGACCATATGCTGTTCATGTCAGTGTACAACTACGAGAGCGATGGCCAGGCGACCTTCCACAGCCTGCTGGGCGCGCACGATGCCTCCACCACACCGGAGCCCAATACGCCTGATCTGCCGACCGTGCAGTACCAGGGCGGGCGCTACTTTGGCGGCCCGGCAGCGGTGGCGCGCTTCAAGGCGGATGCGGGACTGACCAAGTCGATCCATTTCAGCGCGCCATCGTTGGGCACCGTGGCCTTCCCCGGTGAGCAACCTGTGCAGATCGAGCGCTTCTACTACGGCGTCAACAAGGGCTCGGCCCAGTCGCTGCGCGGCTCGTGGGTGCTGCTGTCGGCCGGTACGGCGATACCCAGCCGCATCTTCCGCTTCCAGACCCGTGACGCCAACTCGGTGATCGATACGGACTCGGGCTATGTCTGTGTCGCCGAAGTGCTGCGCCAGTACAACTTCCGCTGCACTGGCCCTGCGGGCGCACCGGCCTTCCGCTTTGTGGCCGGCTTTTACGGCGCCAGCACCGGCATTGTGGGAGACGCGGAGGATGCACCGGTTATCACCGTGGTGCGGGTGACCGACACCAACGGCGAGATGGTGCAGGCGGGCGACTGAGGCCGAGGGCGCCACCGCAGGCCTGGCAAGGCACAGCGGTGGCTTCCGACCCTGCAGCACCTGGTCCCAGGCCGGAACTGGTAAAATGCCTGAGCGCAAGGCACCACAGAGCAACGGTTTCGCAGAAATATCCTGCAAACCGTTGTTTTTTATTGCCTATGCCCCAGACGCTGGCCTGGCAATGCGAAGCATGTCGGCAGCGAAGGAGACCGTTTCGCATCCCCCGCTTTTGGTGGCGCGGGGATCGGGCGCCAGCCAGCAGGCATCCTGCTGGCTTTTTCTTCGTCTGAGATCGACAAACCGGGCACAATGTCCGATATTGTGGATATTGCGCCGCTCGGGTGGGTGGCGCATGGAGAGTTGCCAGCCCGGCCCGCTGCAGGTGGGGGGCTGGCGGCTTGTGCAGAGCGATGCGGCGTGCCGTGTCATCAGGCGTGGGGTTGGCCAGCGCAAGCGGACAGCCCCCATTTAGGAAGGTACAGAACATGCCCAGTTACAACCCACCCTTTGAGATCCATGTCCACGGACAAGTGCTGCTGCGTGCCGATGTCGGCTTTGACCAGCTGCAAGAGGCCTTGAAACCGCTGTGGGGCTACGCGGGCGCCAAGTCGCTGGTCGATGGCGCGGAGAGCGCTTACGAGGAAGAGCCCGGCATTCTGTTCGAGCCCAAGGACCATGTGCTGCAGATGTGCTGGACCGTGCGTGGTGACGATGATTTCCGCCAGTCGCTGGACGACATGTGCATGAACCTCAACGAACTGGCCGACCAGGGCGCAGCGATCGAGGTCACCTTCTACGACGCCGAGTTCGATGACGAGGAGCAGGACCGCAGCGCCGAGTCGCGCGATGACTTCATGATGCTGTTTGTCGGTCCGACACCGGCGGCCATCATGCAGGTGCAGCGCGACATGCTGGTGCAGGACGTGGTCAGCACGATGGAGCGCCACTTCGATGCCGGCGAGCTCGTCGGTGTGGTGGGCGAGATCGACAAGCTGTTCAGCCAGCGCTTTGATGCGCTGGTCGATTCGCTGGAGATTGGCAAGCCACCCCGTGGTACCGGTGGCCCCGGCGGCGGCCATGGCGGCGGCGGACGCCGCCCGCGCCACCTGCACTGACCATCGGCTGCGCTGCCCCCAGCGCAGCGCTTTCCGTGTTTCCCCCCAAGGCAGCCGCTGTGCTGCCTTTGTTATTGGCCTTGCCCCTCATGTCCAGCCCTGTCCTGCTTCCCTATCTGCAGTCCTATCCCGCCAGCTTGCAGCAGCAGGCGGGCAGCCTGGTGCAATCGGGCAAGCTGGGCCAGTGGCTGCTGCAGCGCCATCCGCAGCCGCACCAGATGCGCTCGGACAAGGCCTTGCATGCCTATGTGATGGGCCTCAAGGGCGAGCACATGCGCAACAGTGCGGCGCTGGCCAAGGTGGTCTATGACAGCAAGCTGCAACTGGTCTACCAGGCGCTGGGCATCCATGTGCGTACCGGCAAAAACCATGGCGGCAAGACCCAGTCGCGCCATGAGATCCGCATTGGCAGCCTGTTCAAGCATGCGCCCGAGGCCTTTTTGCGGATGATCGCCGTGCATGAGCTTGCGCACCTGCGCGAGTCCGACCACAACAAGGCCTTCTACCAGCTGTGCGAGTACATGGAGCCGTCCTACCACCAGCTGGAACTGGAGGTGCGGCTGTACCTGACCTGGCTGGACCAGGGCGGCCACCGGCTGTGGCAAGTGGCGGCTGATGCGGCGGACGGTGCCCGCTGATCAGTCAGCGGCCCGGCACACCTGAGGGGGCAGCCCCAGCCACTGGGCGGCGGCATACTGCAAGGCGGCCAGCTCTCCGGTGGTCACCAGGCTGAAGGCCTCATCGGCACCAGGTGCCTGCGCCGGCTTGCGCAGCATGCCGGTGGCATGCAGCAGGCTATAGGTGCGGCGGGCCACCGGCGTGGCCGTGTCCATCAGCTGCACCTGGTCGCCCACCAGCGCACGCAGGGTATCGGCAGCAAATAGGTAGTGGGTGCAGCCCAGCACCAGGGTGTCGATCTGGCCAGGCTGGGTGCCAAAGGCGCCCATGGCGGCCAGGTAGGTCTGGCACAGACGCTGGATATGCGCGGCATCGGCCGCCGCATCGCGCCCGGGCCGGGTGCTGTCTTCAATCGCACGCGCCAGTCCGTTGCAGGCCTGCACCACAAAGCGGGTTTGCGTGGCATGCGCAGCCTGCAGGGTGGCAAAGCGGCTGCTGGTGACGGTGCCCTGGGTGGCGATCACGCCCACCACATGGGTCTGGCTGTACTGAGCGGCGGGTTTGAGGGCGGGCTCCACACCGATGATCGGCAGGCCAGGGTGCTGCTCGCGCAGGCCCTCGATGGCCGCTGCGGTCGCCGTGTTGCAGGCAATCACCAGCGCCTTGATGCCATGGCGCTCGCGCATCTGCTGCGTGATGTGGGCGCAGCGCTGCTGCACAAAGGCGTCACCTCGCTCGCCGTAAGGGGCATTGCCACTGTCGGCCACATAGACGAACTGCTCATCGGGCAGCACGTCGCGCAGCGCACGCAGCACGCTCAGGCCGCCGATACCGCTGTCAAAAACACCAATGGGGGAGAGGGGGCTGGGCATGGAGGCGTGCACGGTGAGGGCTATGGAAAAAGAAGCGGGCGCCGTGATTGTAGGCAGGCTGCAGCTTTTATGCACCGGCCGCCGCCAGCAGCATCATGCAGGTGCAGACAATACTGGTGAGCCAGACGCCCAAGGCCACGCCCAGCACATGGGGCCAGCGCGGCAGGCCCGGCCGCCAGCGCTGCAGCAGGCAATGCGCGGGCGTGATCAGCAAGGCCTGCAAAAAGCTCGCCGAGATGAGGATGGGCCAGAGGCTGTCGCCCTGGATGGCATCGAGCAGCGCGCCATCGCCGGCCCAGACAAAGAGCTGCTCGGCAGGCGCATAGCTGGCAAAGCCCGGCAGCCCCAGCGTGGCAAAGGACAGCACAAGGCCGCCCAGGCTCCACAGCAGGGGCGTGCGCTGGGCCTGGGTCCATCGCCAAAAAAGCTGCAAATAAGACATCTCGGCATTGTGCCCATGAACGGTTGCCGCAGCTTGGCAGCCCGCGCCCTGGCGTCGTTTGACCGCATCGATGCCCCAGGTTTTTTGGCAGGAATTTCCCCTTATGGCCAGCACAGCCTTGGGCGGCGGTGTATAAATTTGCCCTGTCAATCTGGGCTTTGCCCGGCATTGTTGCCAGCAGCGACCGCTGCTGCCCAACCAACAACTAGGAAAACGCAGCCATGGGCGCGCAATGGAAAGCAAAGGGCAAGGCGCTGGTCGCTGATGCCAAGGGAAAACTCTTTGGCAAACTGGTCAAGGAAATCACGGTCGCGGCACGTTTGGGCGGGGGTGACCCGGCCAGCAACTCGCGTCTGCGCATGGCCGTGGAAGCAGCCCGCAAGGCATCGATGCCCAAGGACACGTTGGAGCGTGCAATCAAGAAGGGCTCGGGCGCAGGCGCCGATGCGGTCAACTACTCGACCGTGTTGTTCGAGGGCTATGCGCCGCACCGCGTGCCGGTGATGGTCGAGTGCCTGACCGACAACCCCAACCGCACGGCACCCAATATGCGCGTGTGCTTCCGCAAGGGCCAACTGACCGCCGTGGCCTGGGACTTCGACCATGTGGGCATGGTGGAAGGCGAAGCTGAGAACGGCGCCGATGTGGAACTGGCTGCCATTGAAGCGGGTGCGCAGGATTTCGAGCCGGCCGAAGAAGAGGGTGTGACCCTGTTCATCACCGAGCCCTCGGACCTGGACACCGTCAGCAAGGCCTTGCCCGAGCAGGGCATCAAGGTGCTGTCGGCCAAGCTGGGCTACAAGGCCAAGAACCCCGTCAGCATGGGCAGCCTGCCCGCCGAAGCGCAGGAAGAGGTGCAAGCCTTCCTGGCCGGCCTGGAAAATGACGACGATGTGCAGAACATCTACGTGGGCCTGGTGGACTGATCACAGTCTGTGCCAACGCTCCTGGAACGGCCGCGCAGGCCGTTTTTTTATGGGCGCTTGTGAGACGGTCGTAGGCAGTTTGCGCTTCTTCATCATCTGCCCATTGACACGCCGGGCCAGATATGCCGAAATTCGCTTGCGCTGGTCGTCGGCGCAGTTTAGATAAGAGCCCATACCATGAAAAAACTCATCGTCCTCGCCAGCATCGCGCTGGCATCCCAGTTTGCGCTGGCAGCCGACAAGACCCCCACGGCCCAGCAGCAGCTGATGGGCACCTGCAACACCGAGGCCAAGACCAAGGAGCTCAAGGGCGATCAACGCAAGGCGTTCATGTCCAGCTGCCTGTCTGACGGCCGCAAGCGCCAGCAGGAACGCATGAAGACCTGCAATGTGGACGCTACCGGCAAGAAGGGCGATGAGCGCAAGGCCTTTATGAGCGAGTGCCTGAAGAAGTAAGCCATTGTCCGCTCCGGCGCTGATGCGCTGGGTCTGCCCAAGCGGCAAGAAAAAACGCCAAGCATGCACAGATGCTTGGCGTTTTGCGTTGTGGGCCCCAAGGCACCACGGCTCGCTACACGAGCCGCTTAGAAGCGGTGGCGAATGCCGACGCCAAAGCTGGTGCCGTTGCCAAAGTCCTTGACCTTGTCGTACATCACGATGGCGTAGCCGTCGGTGCGCTTGGAGAAGTCGTAGTTGTAGCCGACGGAGACGGTGTCACGCTTGGCATTGCTGTCTTGCAGCTTGCTGTGCGCCCAACCGGCGAGGATGCGGCTGGTGGCGCCCAGCGGTACGGTGGCACCCAGGCTGGCGGTCTTGATCTTGAAGTCGGTGTCCTTGCCGGTCGTCTGGCCATAGGTCGCATAGGCCTTCACAAAACCGGCGTCATAGCTGCTGCCCAGCATCCAGTTGCGGTGGTTCTCGGCCAGCACGGCGGGCACGGGGTTGCTCATGTCCACGTCTTCATAGAAGCCGGTGATGGCAAAAGGACCGTTGGCATAGGTGGCATTCACACCAATGTTGTTTTTGCCGCCCTGGCCGGCCTGTTCACCAAACTGGTAGTGCAGGTTGCCGCTGAAGCCGCCGACCTTGGGCGTGCTGTAGATCACCTGGTTGCTCCAGCCGGTGTCCGAGGGGTTGCTGCTCTGCCAGCCGCTCTTGTTGAACAGCGACACGTTTTGGTGCAGCACCAGCGGCGAGAAGGTGAAGGAATCACCAAAGGGGTTCATCGAGATCGATGGCACGAAGTTGGGCGCCACGGTGCGGCCCAGGGTCACGGCACCAAAATCGCCGGACAGCGACACCAGCGCATCGCGCGACCAGAAGACGTCGCCGTTGAAGCGGCCGGGCGTGCCGGTGTCGGCGCGCATGAAGCTGGTCAGCAGGAAGCTGGCCTTGAGGCCGCCGCCCAGGTCTTCGGTGCCCTTGAAGCCGAACCAGGAGGTGGTCATGCCACCGCTGCCCAAGGTAGAGGTGCGGCCGTCATCGCCGGGAGCTTTCATCGAGCCGATATACATATCGACCAGGCCGGTGGCGGTCACCGACGATTGGGCCTGCGCCGCGGAGGCGCAGACGGCCATCACGGCCAGGGCGAGCAGTTTGTTGTTCATGGCAGTCCTTTGTTACAAGCGTGTGAATTTGTGATAGCGGTGAATTGTGAAGTCAGTGCCGACCTCCCTGAGCAATATGTGTGCCAATGGCGGAAAAAAGCGCTGGTAAAGACCCGAGGTGTGGCGTGCACGCCGCATATCGGGCCTATATGGTTTTCGAATAGGTAGTGCCGCCCGGTCGTTGGTTAGTGCGATGGCGAGCGGCGGAGGGCGGGTTTTTCTGGGGCCGCGTGGGAAGAGCATTGATGTAGCTCAATGTGCGGCTGCGCCATTCGCGGCAAAGTGCGGGCCATGCCTGACTTACTCTGCCTGGATGAATTTGCCCCGATCAGCGCCGGCGCGGGTGCCTTGCTGCGTCAGCGCCACCAGCAATTGGTGGATGTGCTGTACCTGGAGCAAGGCTCGGTCGCCTTTGGTGTGCAGGAAGAGGGGCGCATGCGCCACCTGCTGGGCGTGATGGAGGGCCCCTGCTGGCTGGACGCCGCCCCTGCATTGGCGGGCCAGCCCTGCGCGGTGGACATGGTGGCGCAGACCGCCGTGCAATGGCGGGCGGTGCCGGTGACACAACTGCGCGGCTCCCTGCTGCAATGGCCGGCAGAGGCCCAGGGCCTGGTGGCCAGCATGGCCCAAGGCTACTGCCAGCAGGCGGCGCTGGCGGTCAGCCGGGTGGCGCAGGATGCGGTGGCGCGCTGCGCCGAGTGGCTGCTGCTGCATGCCGAGCCCGCCGACAAGGGCTTGCGGGTGCAACTGGGGCAGTCCAAGCGCCAGATCGCTGCACACCTGGGCATTGCGCCCGAGACGCTCTCGCGCGTGTTGCGCCAGCTGCGCGACCAGGGCCTGCTCGACGGCCTGGGCAAGAATCTGTGGCTGCCGCAGCCCGAGTCGCTGCGCCAGCTGGCCAAGGCCTAGTTCAAGCCATCTCCCCAACGCTGGCACCGCATTGGCAGGCCGGCCGCGCCCAGCCTTGTCGCAGGCCTGTGCTGCCTGGGGTGCCCCGTCTCCACCGCTAGCCTCGCCGGTTCCGGCCGTGGCAGCGGCGCTTCACCCGCTCCCTGTGTAACCCGGGTTTCCTCCGTCCGGTCTTTTCCCGATACCGGCGCTGGCGCTAAACAGCGAACATGTGCGCAGCTGAAAGGAGGCGCCACATGCCAGAGTCTGTTATTTGCCATTGCCGGGTTCTGGTTTCCGCCATCGTGGTGGCCAGGTAGCGCGGCATGGATGGCCGGCAGGTGCATTGGCAGCCCGATCCTCCCCCTGCGGCAGAAGGCCTGCGCGAGACGGCCGGACCCTGGCTGTGGCGGCTCTGGGTGGTGGTGCCGTTGATGGTGCTGCTGGGCACGGCGCTGGTGCAGTGGCTGGCGATCCACGCGAGCCAGCAGACCGTCATTACCCAGCTCTCGGCCCAGCAGGCCGATGAGACCGAGATGCTCGCCAGGCTGATGGGCAGCAAGCTCGAGCAAAGCCAGAAGGTGCTCGGCACCCTCGCCGAAGCTGCCGCACCCTGGGTGCAGGGCCCGGCGTCCCAGCCGCCGCCGCTGCTGGACCAGGGCGGCACGGCCACCCGCTACTTCGACAGTCTGGTGTTTGCGCGCGGCGCCGAAGTGGTCAGGCGCCAGGTGCGCGACGCGGGCCAGGGCGACGAGGCTGTGGAGCCTGCAGAGCGCGACGTGCTGCGCCGGGTCATCGTCGATGGCAAGCCCCTCGTGTCCGAGCCCTTCAGAAGTGCCTCCGGCGGGCCCAGCATTGCGCTGGGCATTCCGCTGCGCGACAAGCAGGGCGCCGTGCAGGGGGCGATGGCCGGCGTGCTGCGCCTGCAGTCTCAAAGCCTGCTGCCGGTGTCGCTGGCGATCACACCGCCCGACAGCGGACAGCTGGTGCTGATGACGGCCAGCGGTGTGCTCATCTCCCACCCGGACCCAACCCGCGTACTGGGCCCGGCCGACAGCGACAGTATGCTGGCGCAAGCGCTGCAGCTGTGGCGCGAGCGCACGGCCAACGGGGGCGCACTGACCGCCCATTCCTGGTGGCTGGCGCCGCATGTCGTCAGCGTGGCGCAGATGCCTGCGGCCCGCTGGCTGGTGGTGCGCGTGATGCCGCATGACCAGAGTCTGCAAAGCTGGGGGCGGCAGTGGCGCAGCTGGTGGTGGTTGCTGCTGCTGCCGGTGGCGCTGGCGGCACTGACCTGGCTGTGGCTGTGGGGACATAGCCGGCGCTTCAAGCAGCTGGTCGCCCAGACGCCGCTGCCCGTGGCGCCTGCGCCGGTACTGGCGCTCGCCTCCGGGCCCGTGGATGCTTCGGACTCGGCAAGCGGTCCGCTGCCGGACGAGATTGACCGCATGGGCATGCACCTGCATGAGCTGGGCCAGCAGCGCGACTCGCTGTCCGAGCAGTTGCGCCAGCAGCAGCAGCTGGCCGAGAGCGTGCTCGCATATGCGCGATTTTCCTTTTTGCTGCTGCAGGGAGACCAGATCCAGCAGGTGTCGCAGGCGCTGGCCCATCTGCTGGGCTACAGCCGCCAGGATCTGCAAGGCCAGCCGGTGCGCATGCTGGCGATGGCCGACCAGGACTTTGACCTGGCCTGGGAGCAGCTCGCACCGGATCTAGAGCGTCTGGGCAGTGCCGAGACCAGCGTGGTGCTGCGCCACCAGTCAGGGGCGCCGGTCATGGTCAGCCTGCATCTGGTGAACATTGCCGAGGCAGGACCGGAATTGCGCTGGTGTTTTGTGCGCGCCGGCCAGGCCCGGGTGGCCGCGCAGTCGCCCAGCCGCATGGACAAGCTGACCCTGCTGCCCAACTACGATGCCTTGCTGCTGCACCTGACGGCCCTGCTGCAGGCGCGGCGCCAGGGACTCGATGAGTCGTCGCCGAGCGCGCCGGTGCTGTTCTATGTGAATGTCGATAACATGTCGGCCATCAATACCCTGGCCGGCCATGCCCAGGGCGACCTGGTGCTCCAGCATGTGGCACGCCAGCTGCAGCTGCTGCAACCCTTCCAGGGCTATGCGGCACGCGTGGCAGGCGACAAGTTCGCACTGGTGCTGCGCCAGTGCAGCCGCGAAAAGGCGCATGAGCTGGCTGCCCAGCTGTGCGACACCTTGCAGAACTGGGAGCCCCAGCTGCGCAGCAAGCACTTTGTCGTCACCGTCAGCATCGGGCTGCTGCAGATCGATGCCTCGTTTGCCGATGCGCTGCAGGCGGTGCGCGCGGCCGACATGGCCAGCTACAGCGCCAAACGCCAGGGCGGCAACCGCGCCTGCTGGCGCGAGGCCAAGGCAGCCTGAAGGGAAGCACTGCGTGGGCGGGACACTGAGGGGCTGTTGCCACAGCTTGGGGTAACAACCGGGATGGCTGGCCGGCCTCGGCTGATAAGCTTGAATGTCCACATTTCGAGAATGTATCGATGATCTCGCCACACGGCAGTGTAGAGATCCTGCACACGTTCCCCACACCCGCATGCGCGACCAAGCCCTGTTTGACAAGATTGACCTGCACCTGATCCGGGTGCTGCACACGGTGCTGACCGAGCGCAGCGTCTCGCGGGCGGCCTTGCGGCTGGGCATGTACCAGCCGGCGGTATCGGCCGCGCTCAAGCGGCTGCGCGATCTGGCCGGCGATCCGTTGCTGGTGCGCTCGGGCGCGGCGATGATGCCCACCGACAAGGGCCAGCGCATGGTCGAGCCCGCTGCTGCGATCCTGCGCGCGGCCGAAGGCCTGTTCAGTGATGCACGTGATTTTGACCCGCAGACGGCGACCCGCACTTTTCGCATTGCAGCGAGTGATTACTTCGATCCGCTGTTTCTGCCGGCGCTGGTGGCGCGCATCAAGGCAGAAGCGCCGCTGTGCGTGGTGGAGATCTACCCGCTGTCGCCCGAGACGCACTACCACGCCCAGCTCGCCAATGGCGACATCGACGTGGTGGTGGGCAACTGGTTGCAGCCTACCGGAGACCTGCACATGACCAGCCTGATGAGCGACGAGGTGGTGAGCCTCGTGAGCCGCCGCCATCCAGCAGTGCGGCGCGGCTGGGATGTGCAGGCCTGGCTGCAGGCTGAGCACATTGCACCGACGGCGACCCACCCCGGCGCGCGCGGCATCATCGACGCCCGGCTGGATGCGCTGGGCCTGGAGCGGCGCATCATGGCGCGCTGCGCCCATTTCAGTGCGATACCGGCGATGGTGGCATCGAGCTTGCTTGTGCTGACCACGGGACGCCAGTTCTGCGAGCGCTTTGCCGACAAGCATGCGCTGGCGATCCTGGAATGCCCACTGGCGCTGCCGCCGCTCGACTACTACCTGCTCTGGCATGCGCGCAGCCATGCCTCCGAGGCGGCCATCTGGCTGCGCAGCTGCCTGAAAAAAACCGCTCTGGCGCTGCGAAGCCCGGTGGCCTATTCGCCGTGAGTGAGTGCATCTTCGCGTTTTATCCCGCGCTCGGGTAACAATTTGAGGGACAATTGCCGCCCATGACAGAACAGACCCCGACACCGACAACCGATGGTGCGGCCGCACCCCGGTTACAGCTGATCGGCATCACCAAGCGCTACCCAGCGGTTGTAGCCAATAACAAAGTATCGTTGAAAGTACGGGCCGGGGAAATCCACGCCGTGCTGGGCGAGAACGGCGCTGGCAAGTCCACGTTGATGAAGATCATCTACGGCTCGGTCAAGCCCGACGAGGGCCAGATCCTGGTCGATGGCCAGCCGGTACTGGTCCGCAACCCGCAGGAGGCGCGCCAGCTGGGCATCAGCATGGTGTTCCAGCATTTCAGCCTGTTCGATACCTTGACCGTCGCCGAGAATGTCTGGCTGGGCCAGGACAAGCGCATGTCGCTGGCGGAAGTGACTGCTCGCATCACCGAGGTGGCCAGTGAATATGGCCTGGACATCGACCCTGTGCGCCCGGTGCACAGCCTGTCGGTGGGTGAGATGCAGCGGGTGGAGATCATCCGGGGGCTGCTGACCCGGCCCCGGCTGCTGATCCTTGACGAGCCGACCTCGGTGCTCACGCCGCAGGCGGTCGAGAAGCTGTTCATCGTGCTGCGCAAGCTGGCCGCCGAGGGCTGCAGCATTCTCTATATCAGCCACAAGCTCCATGAAATCCGCGCGCTGTGCACCGCCTGTACGGTGATGCGCGGCGGCGAGGTGACCGGCGAATGTGATCCACGCGCGCAAAGCAATGCCTCACTGTCGCGGCTGATGATTGGCGCCGAGCCGCCGATGCTGGAGCTGCGCCCCAGCCAGGCGGGCGCAACCGTGTTGGCGGTGCAGCAGCTGCGCCTGGCCCGGCAGGACCCTTTTGGCGTGGATCTCGACGGCATTTCGCTGCAGGTGCGCGCCGGCGAGGTGGTCGGGATTGCCGGCGTCTCCGGCAATGGCCAGAAGGAGCTGATGTATGCGCTCTCGGGCGAAGACATGCGCGCCGAGCCGCAGGCCGTGTTGATGGATGCCACGCCGATGGGGCGCATGGGCCCGGGCCAGCGCCGTGCACTGGGCCTGCATTTTGTGCCCGAAGAACGCCTGGGGCGGGGCGCCGTGCCCAGCATGAGCCTGGCGCACAACCTGGTGCTGACGCGCAACGAAATGCTGGGGGCCGGCGGCTGGCTGCGCATGGGCCAGCTCGACCAGATGGCACGCGGCATCATTGCGCGCTTTGGCGTCAAGGCCGGTGGGCCGCATGCAAGTGCGCAGTCGCTCTCGGGCGGCAACCTGCAAAAGTTCATCGTGGGCCGGGAGATCGATGCCAAGCCCCGCCTGCTGATCGTCTCCCAGCCTACCTGGGGGGTCGATGTGGGTGCGGCCGCGCAGATCCGGGGCGAAATCCTGGCGCTGCGCGATGCAGGCTGCGCCGTGCTGGTGCTCAGTGAGGAGTTGGAAGAATTGTTTGAAATCAGTGACCGCCTGCATGTGATCGCCAAGGGCCGCCTGTCGCCATCGGTGGCGCGGGCCGATGCCTCGGTGCAGCTGATCGGCGAATGGATGAGTGGACTCTGGGATGGCCGCAGTGCTGCCCCGGCTGCCGCTGCTGCGGTTGCTGCCGAGGAGGGCCGCCACCATGCTTAAGCTGGAGCAACGCCCGCAGGCCTCGCGCTTCTGGACCTTTGGCTCACCGGTGCTGGCCTTGCTGATCACGGTGCTGATCGGTGTGGGCCTGTTCGTGCTGCTGGGCAAGGACCCCGTCAAGGGCCTGCAGGCCTTTTTCTGGGAACCGATCAAGTCCGGCTATGCGCTGGGCGAATTGACGATGAAGGCCACGCCGCTGTTGCTGATTGCGCTGGGTCTGGCCGTCTGCTTCCGCTCCAATGTGTGGAACATTGGTGCCGAAGGCCAGTTCGTCATCGGCGCCGTGGCTGCGGGCGGCATGGCCTTGCTGGCCGACAAGAACACCGGCCCCTGGATCGTGCCCGTCATCCTGCTGGCCGGCATGCTCGGCGGCATGGTCTGGGCCGGCATCGTTGCCTGGCTGCGCGACCGCTTCAATGCCAACGAGATTCTGGTCAGCCTGATGCTGGTCTATGTCGCGACCCTGGTGCTGGGCTACCTGGTCTACGGGCCCTGGAAGGACCCGATGGGCTACAACTTCCCGCAGACCAAGAGCTTCGAGAAGATCACCCAAATCCCCAAACTGGTGCAAGGCATGCGCATGAACATCGGCGTGCTGATCGCGTTGGCCGGTGCGGCGCTGCTGTGGGTCTACCTGTTCCGCACCCGTGCCGGGCTGGCGCAGCAGGTGGGGGGCCTGGCACCATCGGCGGCCCGCTATGCCGGCTTCTCGTCGCGCAAGGCCCTGTGGACGGCGCTGATGATCTCGGGCGCCACCGCAGGTCTGGCTGGCGCGCTGGAAGTGGCCGGCCCGTTGGGCCAGCTCACCCCCTATGTGCCCGCTGGCTACGGCTTTGCCGCCATCATCGTCGCCTTTGTCGGCCGCCTGCATCCGGTGGGCATGGTTTTCTCCGCGATTCTTATGAGCATGTTCTATATCGGCGGCGAGCTGGCGCAGTCGCGCCTGGGTCTGCCCAAGGCCCTGACCGGCGTTTTCCAGGGGCTGCTGCTGTTCACGTTGCTGGCCTGTGACACCCTGGTCGTCTACCGCCTGCGTTGGGTGGCATCGCGCGCCGCAGTGAAGGGAGGCCTGTGATGGAATCCTATGCACTGCTTTTGGGCGCCACCTTGAGTGCCGGCACCGTGTTGGCGCTGGCCGCGCTGGGCCTGCTGATCAATGAGAAGGCCGGCATCGTCAACCTGGGTGCCGAGGGCATGATGCTGTGCGCGGCCATCGCCGGTTTTGCCACCGTGGTCCACACCGGCAGCACCTGGCTGGGCTTTGGCGCGGGCATGCTCGCGGGCGCTGTGCTGGCCGCCATCTTTGGCGTGCTGGTGATCTGGCTCAATACCAACCAGTACGCCACCGGTCTGGCACTGTCGCTGTTTGGCGCGGGCTTCTCGGCCTTTGTGGGCCTGTCCTACGTGCAGGCCAAGCTGCCCAGCCTGCCCAAGTACGCGATTCCTGGCCTGGCCGATATCCCGCTGCTGGGCCCGGCGCTGTTCACGCTGCATCCGCTGGTGTATGGCGCGATGGCGCTGGTGCTGGTGATGATGTGGTTCCTCTACCGCACCCGCGCCGGTCTGGTGCTGCGTGCCGTCGGTGAATCGCCCACATCCGCCCATGCGCTGGGCTACCCGGTGCGCCGCATCCGCCTGATGGCGGTGGTGTTCGGCGGCGCGATGTGTGGCCTGGCTGGTGCCTACATCTCGACGGTCTACACCCCCCTGTGGGTCGAAGGCATGGTCTCGGGCCGGGGCTGGATTGCGCTGGCGCTGACCACCTTTGCCACCTGGCGCCCCGCACGGGTGCTACTGGGCGCCTACCTGTTCGGTGGTGTGACCATGTTGCAGTTCCACCTGCAGGCCAGCGGCGTGCAACTGGCCAGCCAGCTGCTGTCGATGCTGCCTTACCTGGCCACCATCGTGGTGCTGGTGCTGATCTCGCGCAATCCGACCTGGATTCGCGCCAATATGCCTGCCTCTTTGGGCAAGCCTTTCTACCCGGGTTCATAAGCGCGTGTCACCACGCGCCCATAACGATAACAACGGCCCGGCTTTCGTTCATTTTCATAAAAACCAAGGATTCATCCATGCAAACCGTGCGCAAGCGCTCCGTGATCAAGCTGATCGGCCTGTCGGCCCTCTCTGTGGCAGCGCTGACTGCCTGTGGCAAGAAGGAAGAGCCCGCGGCCCCTGCGGCGCCCGCGCCGGCGGCCGCCGCTCCCGCTGGCGACAAGCTCAAGGTCAGCTTCATGTATGTGAGCCCGATTGGCGACGGCGGCTGGACCTTCCAGCACGAGTTGGCGCGCAAGGCGATTGCGCAGAAGTTCGGCGACAAGATCGAGACCTCGATGGTCGAGAGCGTGCCCGAATCGGCCGATGCCGAGCGCGTGCTGCGCGACATGGCAGGCCAGGGCAACAAGCTCATTTTTGCGACCAGCTTCGGCTACCAGGAGTTTGTGCAGAAGGCCGCCGCCGATCTGCCCAATGTTAAGTTTGAGCACGCCACCGGCTACAAGCAGGCCGACAACGTGGCGGTCTATGACAGCAAGACCTTCGAAGGCGCCTATCTGGCCGGTATCGTGGCCGGCTCGATGACAAAGACCAAGACTGTCGGTGTGGTCGCATCGGTGCCGATTCCGGAAGTGGTGCGCAACATCAACAGTTTTGTGCTGGGCGCGCAGAGCGTGGACCCCAGCATCCAGGCCAAGGTGGTCTGGGTGAACGAATGGTTCGCACCGCCCAAGGAGTCGGAAGCGGCCACCAGCCTGATCAACGGCGGCGTGGACGTGATGTACCAGAACACCAACTCGCCGGCCGTCCTCAAGACCGCCGAAGAGCGCGGCGTCTACGCTTTTGGCAAGGACGGCGACATGAGCGCCTTCGCACCCAAGGCCCACCTGGGCTCGGCCGTGATCGACTGGACGCCTTACTACAGCAAGGTGGTCGAGGACACCCTGGCTGGCAAATGGCAATCCGGCAACTTCTGGTGGGGCGTGAAGGAAGGCGCGATGGACCTGGTCAAGATCGCCGACCAGGTGCCGCAGGAAGCCAAGGACAAGGTCGAGAAGGCCAAGCAAGGCCTGAAGGACGGCAGCTTCGCTGTCTGGACCGGCCCGATCTTGGACAACAAGGGCCAGGAAGTGCTGGCCAGTGGCGTGGTGGGCGATGATGCGTTCCTGCGCGGCATCAACTTCTATGTCAAGGGCATCGAAGGGGCCGTGCCTGGCGCCAAATAAGCGGGGCTGCGGTGCCCGGTCACGCCAGCATGGGCTGGCGTGCTGCGCCGGGCCTGCTGGCCAACCAACAACAGTGCAGCGCGGCGGGTGGCTGCTGCTGGAACCTGGCCCGATTTATGCATATATTGGCCGGGCGATGTTCTACCCGCTGCAGGCCGGCCCGGTGGCCTGTACAGCTCGACATTCCAACAACATTCGAGGACACACAGATGACTGATTTCCGTAAGCGTTCGCTGATCAAGGTCGCCGCGCTCTCCGCGCTGGCCGCTGCCGCCGTGGTGGGTTGCAGCAAGAAGGAGGAGGCGCCCGCGCCGGCGCCTGCTGCTGCCCCAGCGGCCGCTGCGCCTGCTGCCGAGCCCTTGAAGATTTCCTTTGCCTACGTCGGCCCGGTGGGCGACGGCGGCTGGACCTATGCGCATGACCAGGCGCGCAAGGCGCTGGAGAAGGAGTTTGGCGACAAGATCCAGACCAGCTTTGTCGAAAGTGTGCCCGAAGGTGCGGACGCCGAGCGCGTGTTGCGCGACATGGCCAGCCAGGGCAACAAGCTGGTGTTCGGCACCACCTTTGGCTACATGGATGTGATCCAGAAGCTGGCCCCCGAGTTTGCCGATGTGAAATGGGAGCATGCCACCGGCTACAAGGTGGCCGGCAATGTCAGCACCTATGACAGCCGCACCTACGAAGGTGCCTATCTGGCGGGCATCATCGCCGGCTCGATGACCAAGAGCAACACCCTGGGCGTGGTGGGCTCGGTGCCGATCCCCGAGGTGATCCGCAACATCAACAGCTTCACGCTGGGTGCGCAAAGCGTCAACCCCAAGATCAGCACCAAGGTGGTCTGGGTCAATGAATGGTTCAGCCCTCCGAAGGAAACCGAAGCGGCCACCAGCCTGATCAATGGCGGTGCGGACATTCTGTTCCAGAACACCGACTCGCCTGCCGTGCTCAAGACGGCCGAAGAAAAGGGCAAGCGCGCCTTCGGCTGGGATTCGGACATGACGGCCTACGGCCCCAAGGCCCACCTGGGCTCGTCCATCATCAACTGGACGCCTTACTACATCGACACCACCCGCAGCGCCCTTGAAGGCAAGTGGACCAGCCGCCAGACCTGGTGGGGTGTGAAGGAAGGCACGATCGACCTGGTGTCCATCGCCGAAGACGTGCCCGCCGAAGCCAAGGCCAAGGTCGAAGAGGTCAAGAAGGGTCTGAAGGACGGTACGTTCAGCATCTGGAAGGGCCCCATCCTGGGCCAGGATGGCAAGGAAATCCTGGCTGCCGACAAGGTTGCCGATGACGAATTCCTCAAGGGCATCAGCTTCTACATCAAGGGTGTGGAAGGCCAGGTTCCTGGCAAGTGATGCGCGGGCACTGCGCCCGACGTTCGACGCCCGATCTAAACGCGAGTGGCACAGGTGTTTTTTATGCCAGTGCTAACATCGTGACCCAAGGCTGCCCCAGGGCAGCCTTGTCATTTATACAAAGAGATTCCCCGATGATCGAAGCCCAACAATGGCACCCCGTTGCCCTGTCTGATGCGGTGGTGAGCGCACCGCTGCCTGTGCGCCTGCTGGACCAGGAGCTGGTGCTGTGGCGCGATGCGCAAGGCCAGGTGCAGGCCTTTGTTGACCGCTGCCCGCACCGTGGCGCCCGCCTGTCGCTGGGCCGCGTGCAGGATGGCCAGCTGGAGTGCCCCTACCATGGCTGGCAATTTGCCAGCGGCGGCCAGTGCGTGAAGGTGCCGGCAGTGCCTGCCTTTGTGCCGCCCGCCAAGCACTGCGTCGCCTCCTACGGCGTGCAAGAGGCCCATGGCCTGGTGTGGGTGCAGCTGGCGCCCGATGCGGACGGCCAGCCCGCGACGCCGTTGCCGGTGTTCGAGGCCGAGGCCGATGACCGCCTGCGCAAGCTCAACTGCGGGCCCTACGATGTGGAGGCCAGCGCGCCCCGCATCATTGAGAACTTTCTGGACATGTCGCACTTCGGGTTTGTGCATGAGGGCTGGCTGGGCAGCCGCGATGCGACCGAGATGTCGCACTACGAGGTGGAAGCCACGGAGCGGGGCGTCAAGGCCACCGGCTGCAAGGCCATCCAGCCCCAGTCGAACCTGCATTCGACCAAGCCCGCCGAAGTGGACTACACCTACGAGGTGACCGCACCCTATACGGCGTTGCTGACCAAGGTGCCCGAGAGCGGATCGAGCAAGCAGGGCTGGCGCGAGGCGATTGGCCTGTTTGTCTGCCCGGTCACGCCGGAGCGCAGCCGCGTCTGGTTCCGCCTGGCGGTGGCTGATTTCGACAGCACCGATGCACAGCTGCAGCAGTTTCAGCATACGATCTTTACCCAGGACCAGCCTGTGCTGGAGTCCCAGATGCCCAAGCCGCTGCCACTCGATGCCAAGGCCGAGCTGAACTCACCGGCCGACCGCATGTCGGTGGCCTACCGCCGCTACCTCAAGGCCAGTGGCGTCACTTTTGGAGTGTGTTGAGATGTACACCGTCCCACAAATCGAGGCCGCGCGCCTGCCTGGCCTGTTGCGCGCCATGCCCAAGGCAGAACTGCACATGCACATCGAAGGCTCGCTCGAGCCTGAGCTGATTTTTGCGCTGGCCCAGCGCAACGGCGTGGCCTTGCCGTATGCCGATGTCGAAAGCCTGCGCGCAGCGTACGCCTTCACCAACCTGCAGAGCTTTCTCGACATCTACTACGCGGGCGCCAGTGTCTTGCTGACCGAGCAGGACTTCTACGACATGGCCATGGCCTACCTGGAGCGCGCGGTAGCCGACAACGTCGTGCACACCGAGATCTTCTTTGACCCGCAGACGCACACCGCCCGTGGCGTGGCGATGGCCGATGTGATCCAGGGCCTGCACAGGGCCTGTGTGGATGCGGAAAAACGCTGGGGCATCAGCTCGCAGCTGATCCTGAACTTTCTGCGCCACCTGAGCGAAGAAGAAGCGCTGCAAACGCTGGAAGAGGCGCTGCCTTACCGCGCCCACTTCAGCGGTGTGGGTCTGGACAGCAGCGAGGTCGGCAACCCGCCCGAGAAGTTTGCCCGCGTGTTCAGCCGCTGCAAGGACCTGGGCCTGCGCCGCGTGGCCCATGCCGGTGAGGAGGGGCCACCTGCCTACATCTGGGGTGCGCTGGACCTGCTGCATGCCGAGCGGGTGGACCATGGCGTGCAGGCAGTGCACGATGCCGCACTGATGCAGCGCCTGCGCGATGCGCGCATTCCGCTGACCGTCTGCCCGCTGTCCAACCAGAAGCTGCAGGTCTTCCCCGACCTGGCCGACCACAACATGCCGCAGCTGCTGGCTGCCGGCCTGGTGGCTACCGTCAATTCGGACGACCCCGCCTATTTTGGCGGCTATATCAACGAGAACTTCGTGCAGCTGTTTGCCGCTACCGGCATGGGTTCGGACGAAGCCTACCAGCTGGCCGCCAACAGCTTTGAGGCCAGCTTTGTGCCAGCCACCCGCAAGCAGGCCTGGCTGGGCCAGCTGCAGATGGCCTTTGCCGAGGCCGCCCGCCAGCGCTAAACGCAGCAAGGGCGCCATAAGGCGCCCTTGTTCTTGGGTGGGGGGTGGCTTTAGGCTGCCACGGGCACCGATTCCGACAGCATCGCATTGCGCAGCTGCAGCGCATAGCCTTCCAGCACCGCGCCACCGGGCTCCTTGCGCGGCCAGCTGAAGCTCACGCCATCGTCGGCATGGCGGGGCACCACATGCAGGTGGAAGTGGGCAACGGTCTGGCCGCCTTCCACACCGTTGGCCTGCAGCAACGTGAGGCCTGCGGGCTCGAAAGCGATCTTGGCAGCCAGCGCCACCTTGCGCGCGGTCTGCATCACAGCGGCCGATTCCTCGTCGGTGATCTCGAAGATATTGGCCGCATGGCGCTTGGTGGCCACCAGCACATGGCCGGGGTTGACCTGGCCCAGGTCCATGAAGGCAATCGTCAAGGCGTCTTCATACACCTTGGCCGAGGGAATTTCTCCTTGCACGATTCGGCAGAAAATGCAGACACCGGCAGGGGACGGATCAACAAAATGCGGCATGGGACGGGCTTCCTCCTTGCAATGGTGCAGCGGGCGCTGTCTTGGCAGCGCCCCAGACTGTTTTAACCAACAGGTAAAACAAATACTATAGACCGCAGGGATGACCTGCGTAGCGGTCTGAGACTGGGGTTTTCCCTGGTTAACGATATGCCTGCTGTCAGCGCAATGCCCGTGTTGCACGCCGCCCGTAGCTGGCGCGGCCAACAGCCCTGCATCCGCGCATAGAAACTATTGCTGAGCTTATATAACGGCAAGCCTTGGCAGCCGCTAAGCTTGGCGCCATGCATATTTACCGATCCGCCCTGTTGCGCTTTGCCGATGATGGCCAGGCGCTGTATGAAGAAGATGGCCTGCTGGCCGTGGCGCCGGGCGCCGATGGCCGCGAGCGCGTGCTGGCCGCAGGCAGCTGGCAGGCGCTGTCTGCCCCGCTGCTGGCCCAGGCCGGTGCCGAGGCCGTGGTGGAGCAGCTGCCGGGCCGCATCATCGCGCCGGGTTTTGTGGACATGCACATCCACTACCCGCAGACCGATGTGATCGGCTCGCCCGCCAGCGGCCTGCTGCCTTGGCTGAACGACTACACCTTTCCGCATGAGTCGCGCTTTGTCGATGCCGGTTATGCGGGCGAAGTCGCGCATTTCTTTGTCGATGAGCTGCTGCGCAACGGCGTGACCACCGCGCTGACCTTTGCCACCTCGCACCCGGCATCGGCCGATGCACTGTTTGCCGAAGCGCAAAAGCGCCAGATGCGTCTGATCACCGGCAAGGTGCTGCAGGACCGCCATTCGCCCGACGGCGTACGCGATGAGACCGCGCAAAGCCTGATCGACACCGAGGCGCTGATCCGCCGCTGGCATGGCGTGGACCGCCTGGGTTATGCGATCACGCCGCGCTTTGCACCCACGAGCACCGATGCCCAGCTGCGCGGTGCCGGCGAGCTGGCGGCGCGCTACAGCGATGTCTGGATCCAATCCCATGTGGCGGAGAACCTGGACGAGATGGCCTGGGTGCGCGAGCTCTTCCCCGACAGCCGCAGCTACCTGCAGGTCTATGCGGACCGGGGCCTGATGCGCGAGCGCGCCGTCTATGCGCATTGCATCCACCTCGATGACCGCGACCGCGCGCTGATGCACGAGACCGGTACAGCCGCTGCGGTCAGCCCGACCAGCAACCTGTTTCTGGCCAGCGGCTTTTTTGACTATGCCAAGGCCGACGCGGCGCAGATGCTGTACGGGCTGGCCAGCGATGTCGGCGGCGGCACGAGCTTCAGCCCCTTCCGCACCATGCTGGCTGCCTATTTTGTCGGCCGCGAGGGGCGCGACAAGCAGGGCCTGTCGCTGGCCCCCAGCCATCTGTGGTGGCAGCACACGGCCGGTGCTGCCAAGGCGCTGGGCCTGCCGGGCGTGGTCGGCAACCTGCAGCCCGGCTGCGAGGCAGACTTTGTCGTGCTCAACCCGCAGGCCACGCCGTTGATTGCCCGCAAGATGGCGCAAGCCGGCAACCTGGAGGAGCTGCTGTTCAGCCTGATCGTGCTGGGCGACGACCGCCTGATCGAGCGCAGCCATATTGCGCAGAAAGCCGGCTGATCCTGGTGCCGCATTGGTGGAGAGACAGGCCCCAGGGCAGCTGCACATGCCGCCCGCTGGGGCCATGCCTTTCGCTACAATGCCGCCTAGGAGTTATTCAGACATGAGCATTCAAAGCGACAAGTGGATTCGCCGCATGGCGGAACAGCACGGCATGATCGAGCCGTTCGAGCCCGGCCAGGTGCGCCAGGTCGATGGCAAGAAGATCATCAGCTATGGCACCTCCAGCTACGGCTACGACATCCGCTGCGCCCGAGAGTTCAAGGTCTTCACGAACATCCACAGCACCGTGGTCGACCCGAAGAACTTCGATGAAAAGAGCTTTGTCGATTTTGAAGGCGACCACTGCATCATCCCGCCCAACAGTTTTGCGCTGGCCCGGACCGTCGAGTACTTCCGCATTCCACGCGATGTGCTGACCGTCTGCCTGGGCAAGAGCACCTATGCGCGCTGCGGCATCATCGTCAATGTGACGCCCTTCGAGCCCGAGTGGGAAGGTTATGTGACCTTGGAGTTCTCCAACACCACGCCGCTGCCGGCCAAGATCTACGCGGGAGAGGGCTGCGCGCAGGTGCTGTTCCTGCGAGGGGACGAGCCTTGCGAGGTGAGCTACAAGGACCGCAATGGCAAGTACCAGGGCCAGCACGGCGTCACCCTTCCCAGGGCCTGATGACGCGCGCCCATGCCCAGAAGCCACTCCCCATCCGGAGTGGCTTTTTTACGCGGGCGCTGCAGTGCGGGCCAGGGCTTTGCAAATTTTCTTCAATGGCAGTGCCGGTCCGGGATTTTCTGCCAGATTGGGGGCCGGTCTTACGGACGGCACCCCGCCAAATGCGCTACTGTAGGCGGATCAATAACAGCGTCAGTGCCAGGGCACTGCGAGGAGAGCGACCATGAAATGGGAAGGCAACCGCGAATCGAGCAATGTGGAAGACCAGCGCGGCAGTGGCGGTGGGGGCGGAGGGTTTGGCCTGGGCGGGCGCAGCATTGGTATCGGCACCGTCGTGCTGGCGCTGATCGGCTGGGGCGTGTTCGGCATCAACCCGCTCACCACCATTGGCGTGCTCTCCGGGGGCGGCTCGCCCGCCCCGACGCAGCAAGGCCCGGCCAAGGCACCACCTGCCAATGACCAGGGTGCCAAGTTCGTCTCCACGGTGCTCGCATCGACCGAAGATGTCTGGAGCGACATCTTCACCAAGGGGGGCGCCCAGTACCGTGCGCCCCGTCTGGTGTTGTTCACGGGTGTCACGCGCACCGCCTGCGGCACCGGCCAATCGGCGATGGGGCCGTTCTACTGCCCCGGCGACCAGAAGGTCTACCTGGACATGGATTTCTTCAACACCATGAGCCGCCAGCTGGGCGCGCCCGGTGAGTTTGCGCGCGCCTATGTGGTGGCGCATGAGGTCGGCCACCATGTGCAGAACCTGCTCGGCATCTCGGGCAAGGTCGATGCGATGCGCGGGCGCGTCAGCGAGCGTGAGCAGAACGCGCTGTCGGTGCGCCTGGAGCTGCAGGCCGACTGCTATGCCGGCATCTGGGCCAACCATTCGCAGCAGGCCAAGAGCTGGCTGGAGCAGGGCGATATCGAGTCGGCGGTGAATGCTGCCCAGCAAATCGGTGACGACAAGCTGCAGCGCGAGGCCACCGGCACCGTGCGCCCTGACAGCTTCACCCACGGCTCCAGCGCCCAGCGCGTGCGCTGGTTCACCCAGGGCTACAAGACCGGCAGCGTCCAGTCCTGCGATACCTTCCAGGCCGGTAGCCTCTGATGCGCCTGGCCCAGCCCGCAAAAACCGGGCTCGGCCCTTGCACCGCGATACCCGGAAATGCCTTGCCTGGCGCCCGCACTTACGCTGGTCTGCCAGGCTTTGCACTGCGGCTGAGCGAATCCGTAAGCCATGACAGGGTTAAACCAAGCGCCGATTTGTCTGCAGTGCGACAATAGGGGGCTTACATGACAAATTCTTTCTCCAACCTTCATCTGGCCGAGCCCCTGGCCAAAGCCATCTCCGAGATGGGCTACGCATCCATGACGCCCATTCAGGCACAGGCCATCCCTGTGGTCCTGACCGGCAAAGACGTCATGGGTGCCGCGCAAACTGGCACGGGCAAGACAGCTGCTTTCTCCCTGCCGCTGCTGCAGCGGATGATGGTGCACGAAAACAGCTCGGCATCGCCCGCGCGCCACCCGGTGCGTGCGCTGGTGCTGCTGCCCACCCGTGAGCTGGCCGACCAGGTCGCCCAGCAGATTGCCCAGTTCGCCAAGCACACCAAGCTGCGCAGCACCGTGGTGTTCGGTGGCATGGACATGAAGCCCCAGACGCTGGAGCTGAAAAAGGGCGTCGAAATTCTGGTGGCAACGCCCGGGCGTCTTCTGGACCATATCGAGGCCAAGAACGCGGTGCTCAACCAGGTCGAATATGTGGTATTGGACGAAGCCGACCGCATGCTCGATATCGGTTTTCTGCCCGATCTGCAGCGCATCCTGTCCTACCTGCCCAAGAAACGCACCACCTTGCTGTTCTCGGCCACGTTCTCGCCCGAGATCAAGCGCCTGGCCGGCAGCTACCTGCAAGACCCGATCACGATCGAGGTGGCGCGTCCCAACGAAACCGCCTCTACCGTCGAGCAGCGTTTCTACGCCGCCTCCGATGACGACAAGCGCCGCGTGCTGACCAAGGTGCTGCGCGATCGCCAGATCCGCCAGGCCTTTGTGTTCGTCAACAGCAAGCTGGGCTGCTCGCGCCTGGCCCGCACCTTGGAGCGTGAAGGTCTGCGGGCGGCTGCGCTGCACGGCGACAAGAGCCAGGACGAGCGCCTCAAGGCCCTGGAGGCCTTCAAGCAGGGTGAAGTGGATCTGCTGGTCTGTACCGATGTGGCCGCGCGGGGTCTGGACATCAAGGATGTGCCTGCCGTCTTCAACTTTGATGTGCCCTTCAATGCGGAAGACTATGTGCACCGGATTGGCCGTACCGGCCGTGCAGGCGCATCGGGTCTGGCCGTCACCTTGGTCTCCCACGCGGATGCCCGGCATGTGTCGGATATCGAAAAGCTGATCAAGAAGAAGATCGACGTGGAGAACTTCGCGCTGGGCGAGCAGCCTCAGCGCGAGCGTTTCAACGATGGCAACCGCGAGCGCCGTGAGCGTGAAGCAGGCCGAGAGCGCGACAGCTCCCGCAGCCGCGACCGCCGTGCGCCCCGTGAGGACGAAGTCCAGGACCGCCGCGAGCGCTACCGCCCGGCACCGGTCTCGCGCGACCCCTTCTTTGACAAGCCTTACGAGCCCAAGGCGGCCGAGCCTGCGGCCTGGGATGCAAACGCCAAGCCAGCGCCGGCACGCGGCCCCGGCATCAAACCGCGCCGCAAGGTGGCTGCGCTGTTCAAGCCCTCGCCTGCTTCTGAATAATCGCGATAACGTCGATGGACCAAGGCCTCAGCTGACCGCTGAGGCCTTTTTTTGAACCTTGTTGGCCATCGCCGCGCAGCCGCGTGGGAGTGCGCAGCGGGGCGCCCCCTCGCATCCCATCGCGCAAAGACCCTGTCGCGGCGCGAGGAGTCCGGCTTCAGGTTCTCAGCCCGGTTGCTGGGCCTGCTCGCAATCCACGTGGATCAGCTCGCGCTCAGCCAGGGTGTTGCCAAAGCGCACTGCGCTCAGGCAGCCCCCCCAGACGCAGCCGGTATCGAGCGCCAGCAGGTGGGGACGCTGCAGATCACCCAAGGTGGACCAGTGGCCAAAGGCGATGGTGGTGCCGGCGGTGGCGCGGCCGGGCAGGTCAAACCAGGCGGTCAGGCCCTCGGGTGCTTCTGCCAGGCTTTCGGTGCTGTCGAAGTCCAGGCTGCCATCGGCGTGGCAAAAGCGCATGCGGGTGAGCACGTTGGTAATCATCCGCAGGCGCTCCATGCCGCTCAGTTGCGGATCCCATTGCGCCGGGGTGTTGCCGTACATGGCTTGCAAAAAAAGGCTCAAGCCGTCGCTGCGCAGCACCGCTTCGACCTCGGCGGCATGTCGCAGGGTGGCGTCCAGATCCCATTGCTGGTGAACGCCGGCATGCACCATCAGCAGCTGTTCGCCGCCCAGCGTATGCGTGCGGGCCAACGGCTGCTGGCGCACCCATTCCAACAACTGCGCAGCATCCGGCGCCTGCAGCACGTCTAGCAAGGTATCGCGCCGGGAGAACTTGCGCCGGCCATCGGCAGCCGCCAGCAGGTGCAGGTCATGGTTGCCGAGAATGGCCTGGATGCTACCGTCCGCCGCGATGCAGCGCCGCAGCGTCTGGGCCGATTCCGGGCCCCGGTTGACCAGGTCGCCCAGCAGATACACGGTATCGCGGCTGGGAGAGAAATCGATTTTGGTCAGCAGACGGCCCAAAGCGCTATCGCAGCCTTGGATATCGCCGATACAGTAAAGTGACATGCTTGTTGAACTACCTGTGAACTATTTTGTTAGACGTACTCTTGATCGCGCTTTTGACCTTGTTGAATGGGGTCTTCGCCATGTCCGAGCTGGCGCTCGCCAGCAGCCGCAAGTCCCGTTTGCTGGCCATGGCCGAAAGTGGCGACAAGGGCGCCAAGGCGGCGCTGGATCTGCTCAGCAATCCTACCCAATTTCTTTCCTCGATTCAGGTCGGCATCACGTCGATCGGCATGCTCAACGGTATTTTTGGTGAGGCGGCCTTCAGCGACGGGCTGGCACAGTCGTTGGTCACCTGGGGCATGCCGGCCTCGGTGGCATCGGTGGTGGCCACGACCACGGTGATCATCGTCATCACCTTCATGACCATTGTTTTTGGCGAACTGGTGCCCAAGCGCATTGGCCAGATGTACCCTGAGGCATCGTCGCGCATCATCGCGCTGCCGCTCACCTGGGTGTCGAAAATTGCCAAACCCTTTGTGTGGCTGCTGGCCATCTCTGCGCAAGGCGTGCTCAAGCTGCTGCGCATCAAGGATGAGTCGGACCGCGCCGTGACCGAAGAAGAAATCGTCGCCAGTCTCGACGAGGGACGGGACGCCGGCGTGATCGAACGCCATGAGCACCAGATGGTGCAGAACGTGTTCCACCTCGATGACCGTCCGCTGATTTCGATGATGGTGCCCAGGGGCGATGTGGAATGGCTCGATGCCAATCTGACCGTGACCCAGGCCTTGCACGAGGTGCGCGCCTCCAGTGGCAAGGGCGCGCACTCGTGGTATCCGGTGTGCCGTGAGTCGCTGGACAACGTGGTCGGTCTGGTCAGCGTGGCACATCTGCTGGACGTCGCCGACCCCCAGAACACCTCGATCGCCAAGGTGGCCGTGGCAGCCAGCTATGTGCCGGAAACCCTGAGCGGCTTTGAGCTGCTGGAGCAATTCCGCGCGCGCGCCGGCCGCATGATTTTCGTGGTCGACGAATACGGTGTCGTGCAGGGCATCATCACGCCGCGCGACCTGCTCGAAGCGATTACCGGCGAGCTCAAGCCGGGCGCTGCCAGCGAGGCCTGGGCGGTGCAGAACGACGATGGTTCCTGGTACCTGGATGGGCTGATGCCGGTGTCGGAATTGAAGGCGCGTCTGGAAATCAAGGAGCTGCCCGATGAGGACAAGGGCCGCTATAACACCCTGGCCGGGATGCTGATGGCGGAATCGGGCCATCTGCCGCCACTGGGCGAAAAGATTTATTGCGCAGGCTGGGTATTCGAAGTGCTGGCTCTGGAGGGCAAACGGGTCGACAAGGTAATCGCCCGGCCGGATCTCACGAGCATTGATTACTAGTCGTTACAAGTTTTTGGCACGAGGTTTACCATTCCTTTAAATAGAAAAATGTCGAGGCGCACTCGGTTATTGCGTTTTTAGGTATACTGCAAACGTTAACTGATTTGAATGGATATTAAACATGCCTACTTTGAAGGAAATCGATGCCCAACTGGCAGCCCTGCAACAACAGCGTGAAGAAGTTCGTCGCAACGAACTGAAGACCGCCGTCGACCAGGTGCGCAAGCTGGTGTCTGATTATGGCCTGACCGAACAGGATGTATTCCCTCCTGCCCGTGGCCGTTCGGCTTCCGCTGGCTCCAAAG
The DNA here is from genome assembly GCF_022387135.1 of Comamonas sp. B21-038. GTDB lineage: Bacteria > Pseudomonadota > Gammaproteobacteria > Burkholderiales > Burkholderiaceae_C > Comamonas > Comamonas sediminis. The sequence continues at coordinate 3,069,630 of NZ_CP092462.1, read as the reverse complement.
TCGCTCCCAAGTACCGCGATCCTGCGACCGGTGCAACCTGGACGGGCCGCGGCAAGGCGCCCAAGTGGATTGAAGGCCAAGACCGTGATAAGTTCGCGATTTGAGCCGGGCGTCCTTCAAAGAAAACCTGCTTCGGCAGGTTTTTTTCGTTGCGGGGTCGACTAGTCAATCCGGTTTATAGAAATTCCTACATATCTTCTTAATTTCTCCTATTTTTGTGGAGAAGGATTGTCATCGACTATCTGTTAAGCTGCCGGTAAGTCTGGTGCGCTGCTAAATGTAATCAGTTGCCAATAGTGCCTTGCTATAATTGTATTTGTTAATCTATAGGCTTATAAATTTTCCGAACGATTTTGTAGATTCCGTGTGCAGCCTTGGCAGCGAATTGGCAGCTGCCGGTTCCCATGCATCGGTCCGCATGCGGCGCGGAGATTAATGGGAAACGGCCGCGCAACCCGGATCGCACACACGATCGCAGGGCTTAGCGATTGGATGACATATGTAGGACCTGACCCAGGAGTAGACTGTTCGCAGCGTTCAGTCTAATACCCCGCCAATCAGGAGCCACGATGAAATCAGGTGTTCATGAGCCAGCGCAGCATGCGTTCGCCTCGACCTTCAAATCCTTCTCGATCGCCTCGTCCAAGAAGTCCGGCAAGCCCAGCAAGGCCAAGTTCTATTCGCTGCCGGAGCTGAGCAAACAGTTCCCCAATGTCCAGCGCCTGCCGATGTCCCTGCGCATCGTGCTGGAGTCGGTTCTGCGCAATTGCGATGGCCAGCGCGTCCTGCCCGAGCATGTCGAGCAACTGGCCAACTGGAAGCCCCAGTCGGAGCGCACCGAAGAGATTCCCTTTGTCGTCGCGCGCGTGGTGCTGCAGGATTTCACTGGCGTGCCGCTGCTGGCCGACCTGGCAGCGATGCGCAGCACGGCCGAGCGCATGGGCAAGAATGCCAGCGCCATCGAGCCGCTGGTGCCCGTCGACCTGGTGGTGGACCACTCGATCATGGTCGACTATTACGGCAGCAAGAATGCGCTGGACCTGAACATGAAACTGGAGTTCGAGCGCAACAACGAGCGCTACCAGTTCATGAAATGGGGCATGCAGGCTTTTGACACCTTTGGCGTGGTGCCACCCGGCTTTGGCATCGTCCACCAGGTCAACCTGGAATACCTGGCGCGGGGCGTCCACAAGGACCAGCGCGATGTTTACTACCCCGATTCACTGGTCGGCACCGACAGCCACACGACGATGATCAATGGCGTCGGCGTGGTCGCCTGGGGTGTTGGCGGTATCGAGGCGGAGGCGGCGATGCTGGGCCAGCCTGTGTACTTTCTGACGCCCGATGTCGTCGGTTTCGAGCTCTCTGGGACGCTGCGTGAAGGCGTGACCGCGACCGACCTGGTCCTCACGGTCACCGAGATGCTGCGCCGCGAGAAGGTGGTGGGCAAGTTTGTCGAGTTCTTTGGCGAAGGCACCCGCAGCCTCTCGGTTCCGGACCGCGCCACTATCGGCAATATGGCCCCGGAGTATGGCGCGACGATGGGTTTTTTCCCCGTCGACGACAAGACCATCGACTACTTCCAGGGAACGGGCCGCAGCAAGGCAGAGATTGCCGCGTTCGAGGCTTACTTCAAGGCCCAGGGCCTGTTTGGCGTTCCCCGGGCCGGTGACATCGACTATTCCCAGGTCGTGCGGCTGGACCTGGGCAGCGTCGCGCCCAGCCTGGCAGGGCCCAAGCGCCCCCAGGACCGTATCGAGATTGGCCATGTGGCCAGCACCTTCGATGCGCTGTTCAGCGCGCCGGTCACCCAGAACGGTTTCAACCTGCCGGCCCAGCAGCTCGACAGACCGGTGAAGGTGCATATCAACGGCACCGGCGAGACCGCTGCGCCCGCGACACAGCCCTTGCCCGCAGGCTCGCCACGGCATGCGCTGGAAATGGTGGAGAACAAGCCGGCAGTCGTTGACGAAGAGGCGCGCGTGCAGACCGCCGATGCCCATGCCGAGCGCATCGAGGGCCGCGATGTCGATCTGCACAATGGGGATGTGCTGATCGCCGCCATCACCAGCTGCACCAATACCTCCAACCCCAGCGTGATGCTGGCCGCAGGCCTGCTGGCCAAGAAAGCGGTCAAGGCAGGCCTGCGCGTGCAGTCGCATATCAAGACCTCGCTGGCCCCGGGATCGCGCCTGGTCACGCTGTATCTGACGGAATCTGGCCTGCTGCCGTACCTGGAGCAATTGGGCTTCAGCATTGCCGGTTATGGCTGCACCACCTGCATCGGCAACGCCGGAGATCTGCTGCCGGAATTCAACAGCGCCATCCAGCGCGAGGACCTGGTCTGTGCGGCCGTGCTGTCCGGTAACCGCAATTTCGAGGCGCGCATCCATCCCAATATCCGCGCCAACTTCCTGGCCAGCCCGCCGCTGGTCGTTGCCTATGCCATTGCCGGCAATGTACGCAAGGATCTGATGACCGAGCCTGTCGGCCAGGGCAAGAACGGCCGCGATGTCTATCTGGGCGATATCTGGCCGTCGACAGACGAGGTGCAGGCCCTGATGAAGTTCGCGATGAACGGCAAGGCCTTCCGAGCCAACTACGAGAAGGTCAGCAGCGAGCCGGGCAAGCTCTGGGAAAAGATCCAGGGGGTAACCGGTGCGACCTATACCTGGCCGGAGAGTACGTATATCGCCGAGCCACCGTTCTTCAAGGATTTTTCGCTCGCCGCCCCCGAGCCGGATGCGGAGCTGCGGGACAACGCGGTCCGCAAGGCAAGAGTGATGGCCTTATTTGGCGATTCGATCACCACGGACCATATCTCGCCGGCCGGGTCGATCAAGGAAACCTCGCCAGCGGGCCAGTGGCTGCTGGCCCATGGCGTCAAGAAGAGCGACTTCAACAGCTATGGCTCGCGCCGTGGCAACCATGAGGTGATGATGCGGGGCACGTTTGCGAACGTCCGCATCAAGAACCTGATGCTGGCCGCAAAGCCGGATGGCTCCCGGGAAGAGGGTGGCCTGACGCTGTACCAGAACCCGGGCGAGGAGCAGGGCGCCCAGCTGTCGATTTACGATGCCGCCATGCGTTACATGGCAGCGGGTACACCGACCGTGGTGTTCGCCGGCGAAGAATATGGCACCGGCTCCAGCCGCGATTGGGCGGCTAAAGGCACCCAGTTGCTGGGTATCAAGGCCGTCGTGGCCCGTAGTTTTGAGCGTATCCACCGCGCCAACCTGGTGGGCATGGGGGTGCTGCCGCTGCAGTTCAAGCAGGGCGAAAGCTGGGAGACATTGAAGCTGCGCGGCGATGAGTTGATCGACATCGTGCCGCATCCGTCGCTGGCACCGCGCAGCAAGGCCAAGCTGGTGATCCAGCGTGCCGATGGAAGCGTTACCGAGGCGGAACTGGTGTTGCGTATTGACACGCCTATCGAGGTCGCTTACTACAGGGATGGCGGTATACTGCCCTTCGTTTTGCGCCAGCTTCTGTAAGAGTTGACCTACATGCGACCGAAACGGGCCTTGTTGATACGAGGCCCGTTTGCATTTGTTGACCGTTACTGGTCAAATAGATGGACGTTGGTTTACTTTTTATTACATTTAGCCCCATATGGCCCTCCCTTACACACCGTTGTCGCTTGGCCGGCGCATCCATGAGATCCACACCCGGATCGTCTGGTGCCTGCTGGCAGGTGGCGTGGTGTTGGCCGGATTGGTGGCCACGGATGCGCAGGGGGTGGGCTTTGTCCAGGCGCTGCAGACCTGGGTGCAGGTGCTGCTGCTGCTGGCAGCACTTGCCACATTGGGCTGGGGCGGGCGCTTGCTGCTGCAGGGCTCGGCCGCCAGTGCCTTCCTGGGCTGCCCGCTGTGGGTATGCAGTGCCGTGGTGCTGGGCGGCTTTGCGGTGGTGCTGGCGCTGCCGCTGCGCTGGTCGGAACCTGGCAGCCTCCCAGCCCTGTGGCTGGAGCTGGCAGTCAATATTCTTCTATCAATAAGCCTATTGATAGTCTCCATAGAACTGTCTTCATCTTCGCGGCGCCACCGTCCTGGCACGGCGCCAGGCGCCAGCCCTTGGCTGCGACTGCAAAGCCATCGCGCCGTGCTGACGGCGCTGGCGGCACTGGCGCTTGGAGCGGCCGTGGTGGCGCAGGGGCTGGTCGACCTCGAAGGCGTGCGCCGCTTCCTCGTTCCGCTGGCCATGCTGGTCTGCTGTGCCTGGGTTGCGATGCAGAGCCGCCATTTTGCGGGGCAGTCCGGCCGCTGGACGGTGCTGAGAATCTCCGCAGCGCTGGCTGTGGGCGCGATAGCCATGCTGCTGGGCGCCGGCACCCGCTGGGCGCTGCTGGTGGAGCAGGCGGCCTGGAGCTATGCGCTGTCCGTGCTGGCACTGGTGCTGATCATGGCGTCGTTGCGCCATAGCCTGGTCGACTGGGCTTCCAGCCATCCCGCACGCCTGCAGGGCGAAGAATGGCTGGAGCAGGCCCCCATTGGCGTGGTGCGGGTCGATGGCACAGGCGCCATCGTGCATGCCAACCGCACCCAGCTGGACTGGCTGGGCGTGCCCAGCCTGGTGGACCAGCCCTGGACCGAGGCACTGGCACCCAGCCTGCGCGGCCAGGCACCTGACTGGCTTGCGCGCCTGCGCGCAGGCCAATCGCTCGCGTTCGAGCAAAGCATTGAAACGCCCCAGGGTCTGCGCCACTTCCAGACCGATATTCTGGTCGCCCCGCAAGGCCGCGATGCCCATGCCTTCATGCTGCTGTCGCACGATGTGTCGATGCAAAAGCTGATGGTGGGCCGCGTGCAGGAGCAGCAGTCGCAGCTGGTGTCACTGGTCAGTGCCATCCCCGACCTGGTCGTGCTCAAGGGGGCGGATGGGCGCTTTCTGCACTGCAACCAGGCTTTCGAGCGTCTGGTGGGGCTGACCCATGCGCAAATCATTGGCCGCACCACGTCCGATCTGGGGCTGCAGGCGCGCATGCCATCGGACTGGGAGACGGACCTGCGCGCGCGCAATGCGAACACCCCGGTGGTCTATGAGGAAACCCTGCAGTTTGCCGACAACGGCTACCAGGGCCGTTTCGAAATCACCAAATCGGCCATCCGGGCTGCCAATGGCGAGGTCACCGGCCTGCTGTGCATTTCGCGCGATCTGGCCGAACGCAGCCGCGCCCGCAAGGAAATCGAGCGCCTTGAGTTCTTCGACGTGCTCACGGGTCTGCCCAACCGCCGTATGCTGATGGACCGGCTGGAATGGTCCATCATTGCCTGCCAGCAGCGCGGCACCTATGCAGCGCTGCTGTTCATCGATCTGGACAATTTCAAGGACCTCAACGATTCGCTGGGCCACCAAAAGGGTGACCGGCTGCTGTGCGAGGTGGGCAAGCGCCTGATTGCCAGCGTGCGCAGCGGCGATGTGGTCGCGCGCTTTGGTGGCGACGAGTTCGTGGTGCTGGTCGAGAACCTGGGCGCCGAGCGCGCGCAGGCCGAGGCCCATGTGCGCGCTGTGGTCGAACATGTGATCACCCGCTTCAAACAGCCGTTTGCGCTGGATGGCCAGTCCCACCACAGCACGCCCAGCATTGGCGTGACCGTGTTTGGCGACCATGAATCGCTGACGGTGCAGGAATTGCTCAAGCGCGCCGACCTGGCCATGTACGAGGCCAAGTCGGCCGGCCGCAACACCCAGCGTTTCTTTGACCCGCAGATGCAGGCCATTGTCAATGCGCGTGCCAATCTGGAAAATGACCTGCGCCAGGCCATCCATGACGGCGAGCTGCAGGTGTACTACCAGCCGGTGATGAACGGCAGCGGCAGCCTGGTGGGCGCCGAAGCCCTTGTGCGCTGGCGCCACCCGGCGCGTGGTCTGGTCATGCCGATCGAGTTCATCGACCTGGCCGAGCAGACCGGCCTGATCGTCGAGCTCGGCAACTTCGTGATGCGCACCGCCTGCCAGCAACTGGCGCTGTGGGCCGCGAGTGCCTCCACACAGGGGCTGACGATGTCGGTCAATGTGAGTCCCCGGCAGTTCCACAACCAGGGTTTTGTCGACGAGGTGCTGGGCATCGTGGCGCAGACGGGGGCCAACGCCCGGCGGCTGAAGCTGGAGCTGACCGAGAACCTGCTGCTCGGCGACGTCAATGAAACGGTGAACCGCATGCGCCAGCTCAAGGAGCACGGCGTGGGCTTCTCGCTCGATGACTTTGGCGTGGGTTACTCATCTTTGGCCTATCTCAAGCGCCTGCCGCTGGACCAGCTGAAGATCGACCGCAGCTTTGTCAGCGATGTGCTGAGCGATGTCAGCGACGCGGTGATCGTGCGTACCATTCTGGCGCTGGCCCAGAGCCTGGAGCTCGAAGTGGTGGCCGAAGGCGTCGAGAACTCCGAGCAGGTGGATTTCCTCGTCAGCAATGGCTGCAAGCGCTTCCAGGGCTTTCACTTTGGCCGCCCGGTGCCGATTGGCGAGTTCGAGCGCCTGCACAGCTTCCCCAGCTGCCGTCCGGCTTGAGCCACACCATCGCCGGGTGCTGCAGCCAGGCACTGGGCTGTTGCGCTAGCGCACAAGCCGGCCCCTGCAATCTGGGCACAATGGCGGTATGCATGAACAGATTTTGATCGCCGGCGGCGGCATTGGCGGCATGGCCGCTGCGCTGGCCGCTGTCCGCGCGGGCACCGAGGTGCGGATGTTTGAGCGCGCTGCGCAGTTCAGCGAAGTGGGTGCCGGCGTGCAGCTGGGTCCCAATGTGGTGCGGCGCCTGCAGGCCTGGGGCCTGCAACGGCCCCTGCAAGCGGTGGCGGCGTTTCCGCAGGCCTTGGTCTCGCGCAATGCGATCAGTGGGCAGGAGCTGGCCCGGCTGGATCTGGGCGCGCAGGCAGTGGCGCGCTATGGCGCAGCCTATGCCACCGTTCACCGGGCTGATCTGCACCAGCTGCTGCTCGATGCGGTGCAGCCCCATGCAGATCTGCACCTCAACCTGGACCATGCGGTGGACTACCATGAGGACAATGGCCGGGTCGTCACCATCACCACCAAGCAGGGCAAGCAGATCGAAGGCGATGCGCTGGTGGGTGCCGACGGCATCTGGAGCCGCACGCGGCTGCGCCTGCTCCATGATGCGCCACCGCGCGTGACCGGCCACCTGGCTTACCGGGCACTGGTGCGCCAGGCAGACCTGCCGGCGGCCTTGCGCACCGAGGTAGTCACTGCCTGGATGGGGCCGCGCTTCCATGCGGTGCAGTACCCCGTGCGCGGTGGCGAGCTGCAGAACCTGGTCTTCATTGTCGAAGGCCCGGCACCCGATGACCTGGAGCACTGGGACCATGCCGCCAATGGCGCCGATCTGCAGCGCTGTCTGGCCGGTGCCCACCGCCAGCTGCTCAATCTGGTGAAGGCCGTGCATGCCGCAGGCGCTGCCTGGCGGCTATGGCCGCTGGCTGACCGGGCACCGGTCACCGGCCCCCATGAGATGGCGCAGGGCCTGGTCGCATTGCTGGGCGACGCCGCCCACCCGATGCGGCCCTACCTGGCCCAGGGTGCCGGCATGGCGATTGAAGATGCCGCCGAGCTGCAGCGCGCGTTGACCATGCACGACCTGGAGATGCCGCTGCGCCTGCGGCGCTATGCGCTCAACCGCTGGCAGCGCAATGCCCGGGTGCAGGCGCGTGCGATCCGCAATGGCGAGATTTTCCATGCGCGGGGCCTTGTCGCATTGGGGCGCGATACCGCATTGCGCGCGCTGGGCGCCAAGCTGATGGATGTGCCCTGGCTGTACCGGGGCGATGGGTCCTCGGCTTCGGTGCTGTAGCCCTTGGCTGGTTAAGGGCTGGCGGGGCTCTTTGGGGCCAGCAGCGGCGACTGTGGCAGAAAACGGAAGGCCAGGCAGCCGATCAGCAGCATGCCCGCGACAAACAGCATCACATACTGGTAGATCTCGCCGCCATGCCGCTGCGCATAAGACGCGACGATGCCCGAGAGCCACTGCATCAGCGCGACGCCCAGGAACATCGCCATCGTGTAGACCGACAGCGCGCGGCCCGTGGTTTCCTTGGGGTAGGAGGAGCGCACATCGGCGTACTGCAGCACCGAGTAGCCCGAGGCCAGCCCCATGAACATGATCAGCGCCACGGTGGCTGCGGGATGGTGGACAAAGGCCAGCGCGCAGAAAGTACTGGCCATCACTGCGGCACCGGCGATGATGCGGCGCCGGCGGCGGGCTGGGCCCGGATCGAGCCGGCCAAAGACCGACGGCGTGAACAGCGAGATCATCGAGACGACCAGGGCCACATTGCCGGTCGCCACCAGCGAGAAGCCATAGCGGTCGATCAGCATCGGGCTGAGCCAGAGGCCCCGCACCGTCAGAAATGAGGCGTAGCCGACCATGCCCATGATGGCGATGGCCCAGGTGTGCGGCACCAGCAGCAGGCCGCCAAACCCCTTGACGGCTGTGAGCCAGCTGGGCTTGGGCAGGTCATCGCTGGGCAGGTGCGGCTCATGCACGCGCACAAAGATGGCGATCCAGGACAGCGCGCAGAGCACCGCCAGCAGGCCAAAGCCCCAGCGCCAGCCATAGTGCTGCACCAGCCAGGCCAGCGGCGTGCCGGTAAAGAGCAGGCCCAGACCGCCGACGCCCATGCCGACGCCGGACATGAAGGCAAAGCGGTCGCTGGGGAAATGGCGCGCGATGAACATGGTGCAGGCCAGAAAGGCGGGCGAACAGCCGATGCCGATCAGCAACTGGCCCAGCATCAGGCCGTGGTAACTGGGGGCCAGCGCCGAGATCAGCGAGCCGGCAATCGCCAGCGGAAAGGCCGTCAGCACGGTCTTGCGCAGGCCATACAGGTCCATGCCCACGCCCATGAACAGCTGCGTCACCCCGAACGACAGGCCAAACAGCCCGGCAAACGCGCCCAGCGACTCGGCAGACAGCCCGAAATCGGTGCGCAGCCCGTCGGCAATGATGGAGGTGACCGTGCGGAAGGCCTGGCTCAGCGAGAAGGCCGACAGCAAGGTCAGCAGCATGGCCCAGAGCAACGTGGACGAGGGCGCCGCAGGGCGCCCGGTGGGGGAGGGTGTAGGTGGGACCGGCATGGCTGAGAGTGCGGGCAACAAGCCAGGGCCTGAGGGGGGGCCGGCCCATGGTGTATGCGCGATCGGCCTGCAGGGGCGGGCGCGGCTTGTTACATGCGCTTGCCACTATAGAGGACTCTGGCCCCCTCTGCACGGCGCGCTGTCACTTGGAGCAACCCCTTGGCGGGTTGCTGTGGTTTGGAACAGGTGCTTAGAGGTTGGTGCGCAGGGTCCAGATCTCAGGGAAGAGCACCACATCGAGCATTTTCTTGAGGTAGCTGACGCCACCGGTGCCGCCGGTGCCGCGCTTGAAGCCGATCACGCGCTCGACGGTGGTCAGGTGGCGGAAGCGCCAGAGGCGGAAGGCATCCTCGATGTCGGCCAGCTTCTCGCCGAGCTGGTACAGGTCCCAGTACTGGTGCGGATCGCGGTAGACGGTGATCCAGGCCTGTTTGACGCCTTCGCTCTCCACATAGGGCTGGGTCCAGTCGCGCTGCAGCGCCTCGGCCGGCACGGCAATGCCTTCGCGGGCCAGCAGCTGCAACGCAATGTCGTACAGCGACGGCGATTCGTAAGCCGCCTGCACCTGGGCCAGCAGGTCGGCCCGGTGGGCATGGGGCTTGAGCATGGCGGCATTCTTGTTGCCCAGCGAGAACTCGATGCAGCGGTACTGCGCGCTCTGAAAGCCGCTGGAGTTGGCCAGGTAGGGCCGCATCGCCGAGTACTCGGGCGGCGTCATCGTCGACAGCACGGTCCAGGCATTGACCAGCTGCTCCATGATGCGCGAGACGCGCGCGAGCATCTTGAAGGCCTCGGGCTTGGTGTTGGCCTCGGGGTTGGCAATCGCCTGCATGGCCGCGCGCAGCTCGTGCAGCATCAGCTTCATCCACAGCTCGCTGGTCTGGTGCTGCACGATGAACAGCATCTCGTCGTGCGCGGGCGACAGCGGGTGCTGGGCGTTCAGGATCTCGTCCAGGTGCAGGTAGTCGCCATAGCTCATGTCTTTGCTGAAATCGAGCTGGGCGCGCTCTTCATGCACAATGGATTCGGGCTTGCTGTTGGTGTCTCGCATGGTGTGTGGGGCAGTGGAAGCGGCTTCAATTGCAGCGCAAGAATGGCACTGCGCAACGGGGCCGCAAGGCCTAAAGTGGCTGCATCGATTGTACTGAGGTGATCCGCATGAAACAGTCTGCCCCATCCACACCACGTTCCACATCGGCTGCCAGCACGTCCAACGCCGCTGCGCTGGCCGCCAACCGCGCGCAGCAAACCCTGGCCGATCCGCGCTGGGCCGATGTGCAGGGCCGCCACGCCGCTGCCGACGGCCGCTTTGTCTATGCGGTGCGCAGCACCGGCATTTTTTGCCGGCCCTCGTGCAGCTCGCGCCTGGCCAAGCCCGAGAACGTCCGCTTTTTCGACACCGCCGCGCAGGCCCAGGCCGCTGGCTACCGCGCCTGCAAGCGCTGCCAGCCCGATAACCCCGCCAAGCCCAGCCATGCCGCGCTGGTGGCCGAGCTTTGCGGCTGGATCGCCACCGCCGAAGAAGAGCCCAGCCTGGCCGAGCTGGCCGAGCGCGCCGGCATGAGCCCCTTCCATCTGCAGCGTGTCTTCAAGGCGGCGGTCGGCGTATCGCCCAAGGCCTATGCCAAGGCACAGCGCCGGCAGCGCCTGCAAACCGCGCTGGGCGATGCGCAGGAGGCGCCCCGCGTCATCGATGCAATCTTTGATGCCGGCTTTGCCAGCACCGCGCAGCTGTACCGCGACAGCCAGGCGGTGCTGGGCATGACGCCGCGCCAGTACCGCACCGGCGGCGTGGCGCAGCAGATTCGCTTTGGCGTGGCCGAATGCAGCCTGGGCCCGATTCTGGTGGCTGCCACTGCGCAGGGCATTTGCGCCATCTTGCTGGGCGACGATGCCGATGCGCTGGTGCAGGACCTGCAGCAGCGTTTTCCCAAGGCCCAGCTGGCCGGTGGCGATGCCGACTTTGAGCGCTGGATGGCGCAGGTCATCGGCTTTGTCGATGAGCCCACGCGCGGCCTGGCACTGCCGCTGGATGTGCGCGGCACTGCCTTTCAGCAGCAGGTCTGGCAGGCGCTGCGGCTGATTCCGGTGGGCAGCACCGTCAGCTACAGCGAGCTGGCGCGCAAGCTGGGCATGCCCCAGGCCAGCCGCGCCGTCGCTGGCGCCTGCGCGGCCAATGCGCTGGCCGTTGCCATCCCCTGCCACCGGGTGGTGCGCAACGATGGCGGCATCTCCGGCTACCGCTGGGGCGTGGAGCGCAAGCGCGCGCTGCTGCAGCACGAGGCCGAGCTGGCGCCCCAGGCCCCCCGGGTGGCCCGCCATGGTTAAGCGCCTGGCCTGTGCCGCGCAGGCCGCGTTGCCGCTGGATGAAGCGGGGCCTGCGCCGCTGTTGCAGGCCGGCTCGGCACCAGCCGGTGCCGATGGCGCAGATGTACTGGCCGAGGCTGTCCTGCAGCGCTATGACTGGACTGCGGTGGGCCGCCAGTTGGACCGCCAAGGCTGGGGCCTGCTGCCGGGTTTGCTGGATGCGGCGCAGTGCCAGCAGATGGCCGCGATGTACGACGAGGCGGCGCATTTTCGCAGCCGCATCCAGATGCAGCGCCATGCCTTTGGCAGAGGTGAGTACCAGTACTTTGCCTACCCGCTGCCAGCGCTGCTGCAGGCCTTGCGCACGGCGCTCTACGCGCGGCTGCAGCCCGTGGCGGAGCACTGGCGCCAGCAGCTCGCATCGGCCACACCGCCCTGGCCTGCGCAGCATGCGGCCTTGCTCGCCCAGTGCCATGCAGCGGGCCAATGTCGGCCCACACCGCTGCTGCTGCGTTATGGCGCCGAGGATTACAACTGCCTGCACCAGGACCTGTATGGCGCGCTGGTGTTTCCGCTGCAGGTGATCGTGCTGCTGTCGCAGCCAGGCGAGGATTTTGACGGTGGCGAGCTGGTGCTGACCGAGCAACGCCCGCGCATGCAGTCGCGCGCGCAGGTGCTGCCGCTGCAGCGTGGCGATGCGGCCATCATCGCGGTGCGCGAGCGGCCGGTGCAGGGCACGCGCGGCAGCTACCGGGTGCAGCACCGGCACGGGGTGTCCACAGTGCTGCGCGGGCAGCGCCACACGCTGGGCATCGTGTTCCACGACGCGGAATAGCCGTAGCGCATGGAAACAGCTGTGACTGCATCGCCCGCCCTCCATCCCCTATAGTGGGGAACCGCGCCCGCCGCCGCCTTCCGCACGCCCTCCCATGCCCCTGGTCCTGAGCACCCAAGTCGCCCTGCCTGCCAACTACCGCCCGCAGGACATGCTGGCCCTGCATGCCCGGGATGCCCTGCAAGCTTCCGAGAAGGTCGAGGGGCTGCGGGTCAGCAAGGGCTTGACCTGGCAAGGCCGGCCTGCGCTGCTGGAGCTGGAGCTGGTGGAGGGCGCCACCCAGGCCGTTGCCAGCTTGGCGGTCGATGGGCCGGCCGACACCGGCGCTACCGGAGACGGCCCAGCCGCACTGGATGCGATGGTGGCGCGCATGCTGGGTCTGGGCGAGGGGGCGGACCAGCTGGCGCTGCAGCATGGCAAGCACCCGGTGCTGGGCCCGTTGCTGCTGAGCCAGATGGGTCTGCGTGTGCCCGCCAGCAGCAGCCCGTTCGAGGCCCTGGTATGGGCGATCACCGGCCAGCAGATCAGCGTGGCGGCAGCCATTGCACTGCGCCGGCGGCTGATTGCGGCCACGGCGCTGCAGCACAGCAGCGGCATGCTCTGCCACCCTGATGCCGCTGCGTTGGCGGCATTGACGCCCGAGCAACTGCGCGCCGCAGGCTTTTCGGTCAGCAAGATCGCGACGCTGGAGCGCGTTTGCGCTGCCGTGCTGGACGGCAGCCTGCCGCTCGATGCCTGGGCCACGCAGCCCTTGCAGGCGCAAGACGCCCAGGCGATTGAGGATGCGCTGCTGGCCATCAAGGGCATTGGCCCCTGGACGGTGCACTACGCACTGCTGCGCGGCTTTGGCTGGCTGGACGGCAGCCTGCATGGCGATGTGGCGGTGCGCAATGCGCTGGCCCGTTTGCTGGATGTGCCCAGCGTCTCGCAGCGCGAGGCCGAGCAGTGGCTGGGTGCGTTCGCGCCCTGGCGGGCGCTGGTGGCGGCCCATCTCTGGGCCAGCCTGTCGGCCAAAAGCTACTGAGGGGTGGCAGCGGCTGCTAGCAGTGCATCGCCACGGGCAGGGCGCAGCAGGGCCAGCACCACCAGGGCCGAGACCGTGGCTATCGCCGCCAGCACCTGCAGCAGCTGTGCAAAGGCCTGGCCATAGGCCTTTTGCAAGCCAGGCGCAGCTGCCGCATAGTGCTGGGCGGGCAGCAAGGCCAGCGCCTGGCGCAGCTCGCCCATCGCCAGTTGCTGGGCGGCAGTCTGCAGGCTGGCCACCTCCAGAGATGCCGGCAGGTGCGGGGTGATAAAGCCGGCCAGCAGCGCGGTCACCATTGCCAGCGCAATGCCTTCACCGGCCACCCGCACGGTGCTGAAAATACCGGTGGCCATGCCCGCGCGCTCCTTGGGCACCATGCTGACCGACAGCCCATCCATCAGGCCCCAGGGCAGGCCCGCGCCGCTGCCGATCAGCAACAGCGGCAGCACACGCGCCATGCCACCGGCCTCCACGGGAATCTGCGCCAGCCACAGCAGGCCGACGGCGGCGAGCAGCAGGCCCGCTGCCGAAATGGGACCGGGGCCGAACCAGCGCGTCAGCCAGGCTGCGGCCAGTGGTACCACCAGCATCGGCGCGGACAGCGCCAGCATCCACCAGCCGGCCGCCACCTCGCTGTAGCCGCCAATGCCGATCAGCTGCAGCGGCAGCAGCACCAGCAGCACCACATAGCAGTAGCAGGTGGCGATCGGCAGCACCTGCACACCGACGAAGCGCGGGTAGCGGAACAGGCTCAGGTCCAGCATCGGGCGCGCCACCCGCCGCTCCACGGCGACGAAGAGCAGCAGCGCGGCAGCGGATGCCAGCAGCAATGCGATGACAAGCGGGCTGTGCCAGCCCCGAGCAGCCGCCTCCACCATCGTCAAGGTCAGCAAGGCCAGCGCGCTGGTGAACAGCAGCGCACCGGGCCAGTCCAGGCCCTGGGCCTGCGGATCGCGCGACTCGCGCATCGCGGCGATGCCCACCAGCAAGGCCAGCAGCCCCAGGCCGGTGCAGAGTGCAAAACCGGCCTGCCAGCCGGCGCGCTCCATCAACCAGCCGGTCAGCAGCGGGCCAAAGGCCAGGCCGGTGCCAAAGGTGGTGCCCAGCAGGCTGAAGGCCTGGGCGCGCTGCGCCGCTGCAAACTCCTGCGCCAGCGCGGCTGTACCACCGGCCAGGGCAGCGGCAGCGGCCACGCCTTGCAACGCGCGCAGCAGGTCAATCTGCCACACGCTGCGTGCCAGCACCAGCCCCAGGCCCGCGAGGCAAAAGGTCGACAGACCCAGCAAAAACAGCCGCTTGCGCCCCCACTGGTCAGCCAGCGCGCCGGCGGCCATCAGGCAGCTGCCAAAGCCCAGCATGAAGGCATTGGTGATCCAGCCCAGGCTGGTGGCGCTGCCGCCCAGTGCGCGGCCAATCGCAGGCGTGGCCACGGCCCCGCCAGAAAAACTCAGCGGCAGCACCAGCGCTGCCAGACAAACGGATGCCAGAACCATCCAGGGCCCGCGCCAGGCGGCGGGTAAAACTTGACGCATAGCCAACTCCTGCAAAAACACGCTGTGGAGCTTAATGAGGAATGGATGGCTAATAAACAGGCCAGTCGTTGTTTGATTAACAACCAAATTTCCGTAATATGCGCGGATGGACAACCTGAACCACATCGCCGCCTTTGTACAGGCGGCCGAGCGCCGCAGTTTTGTGGCCGCTGCCCGCGCCCTGGGCATCTCGGCATCGGCCGTCGGCAAAAGCGTGGCCAAGCTGGAGGCACAACTGGGCACGCAGCTGCTGGTGCGCACCACGCGGCGGGTGTCGCTGTCGCATGAGGGCGAGCTGATGTACACGCACTGGCGCCGCATACTGGATGACCTGCAGGATGCGCAGGCGCTGCTGTCAAGCACGCAGAGCAGTCCCCGGGGTCTGTTGCGCATTGGCCTGCCCACCATTGGCTACCGCTTCTTGCTGCCGGTGATTCCAGCCTTCCGCGCGCACTACCCGGATATCGAGCTGGACCTGGACTTCAACGACCGGCTGGTTGATGTGGTCGAGGCGCGCCTGGATGCGGTGATCCGCAGCGGCGTGCTGGCCGACTCCAGCCTCAGCGCCCGGCGTCTGGGCCTGTTCCGCTTTGTGCTCTGCGCATCCCCGGCCTATCTGGCACAGCGCGGTCGGCCCCAGCGGCCCGAAGACCTGGCAGCGCATGACTGCCTGCGTTTTCGCTTTCCCACCTCGGGCAAACTGCAGCCCTGGCAGATGGGCGGCGATAGCGCCGACGCCGCGCAGGATGCCGCCGCCCACCCGCCAGCGCTGACCTGCAACAACATGGAGGCCTTGCGCGGTGCGGCGATCGGGGGCCTGGGCATTGCCTATATGCCCGATTTTCTGGCGCGCGACGCGCTGGCCGATGGCAGCCTGCAGACGGTGCTGGACGACTGTCTGACCTATACCGGCCAGTTCAGCATCCTCTGGCCCTCGGGCCGGTTGATGTCGCCGCGCCTGCGTGTGTTTGTGGACTTTGTGGCCGAGCGGCTGTTCCAGCCATCTTCGTGATGACGGCACTGCAAGGGGCCATCAGCCCCCATGCGTGGGCGCGGCCACCAGCAGGATGAAATGCGCCACGCCACGGCCCTCGTTGGCAAAGTGGTGCTCGGTGTCCATCGCCAGCTGGGCGCTGTCGCCGGCTTGCAGCAGCACGGAATCGGCCCCGGTGAAGACGCGCAGACTGCCGCTTTCGACATAGAACACCTCGCGCGTGCCCGGCCGGTGCGGCGCGAAGTGGCTGGAGGCCTGGCCCGGCGGCACGGTGTAGTGCAGCAACTCCAGCCCCGGCAGCGGGCGGGCCAACGCCAGGCGCACAATGCCGGTGTCCTCATGGACAAAGCGCGCATGCGCGCCGGCCCGCGTGATCTGTGCGGGCGCAGGGCTTTGCACCAGGTCGCTCAGCTCGCAGCCCAGGCCGCGGGCAATCGCCATGGCATTGCGCAGACTCACGCTGAGCAGGCCCCGTTCCACCCTGGACAGCGCTCCGGACGTGACGCCGCTGGCCTGGGCCAATTGGTCCAGGGTGATGGCCAGCTGCGCGCGGCGGGCGCGCACGGCCAGGCCGAACTGCAGGTCGGAATCGGTGCTGGGTGGGGAATTTTCAGTCGACATGGATTGACTATATTTCGTGTAGGAAATATTATTTGCCTATATGCAATTTCAACAAGCGCTCTCCCAATGTACCTGTTCTTGAGTGCGTCCCCGGTCCTGGCCGTCATCGCGGGGCTGTTGCTGGGGCTGCGTTCGCTGTATGCGGCGCTGACCGGTGTGGTGCTGGCACTGGCCGGCTGCCTGCTGGCTTTTCCGCTCAGCGCAGCTGCGGTGCAGCAGGCGCTGGCCAGCTGGATGCCGGTCCTCGTGGAGGTGCTGCTGATCGTGGGCGGCGGCCTGCTGCTGTCCGAAGTGCTGCGCGCTGCCGGTGCACAAAAGGCGCTGGCGCAATGGGTGATGGGCCGCACCGGCGAAGGCGTGGGCGCTGTGCTGCTGGTGGTGCACGGGGTCACGCCCTTTGCCGAATCACTGACCGGCTTTGGCATTGGCATCACCATCGGCATTCCGCTGCTGGCGCACAGCGGTTTGCCGGCGCGCAAGATGGCGCTGATTGGCTTGCTGGGCCTCTGCGCCGTGCCCTGGGGCTCCATGGGCCCGGGCACCTTGATTGCGGCCACGATGGCCGGGATCGGCTTTGATGCGCTGGGTGTGGCATCGGCGATGGTGAGTGTGATTCCGATGGTGGTTGTCGGTGTGGCGGCAGCGGGGCTGGCCAGTGCGCCGGGCCGGCGTGCGGGTGCCATGCTGCAGGGTGCCCTGTCGGGCCTGGTGCTGGCGCTGGCCATTGGGCTGAGCAATGCGGTGGCCGGCACCTCGGCCGCTGGCGCGCTGGGCGCCTTGCTGATGACGGTGCTCTGGCTGTGGCTGGGCCGGCGGGGCACAGGCGTTGTTGCGAGTGAGGCCGCTGCGCCGCTGGGCCCCTTGGGCTGGCGCGCGCTGGCCGCCTATGGCTTGCTGCTGCTGGGCGTGCTGGTGGCGGGCGCTGTGCTGCGCACCTTGCAGGGCGCGGGTGCCTGGCATTTGCTGGCATCACCTGCGCTGTGGCTGTTTGTGGCGGCGGCCTGGTTTGCGCGCGGCCTGCCCGCAGCCAGCAGCCTGCAGCGGGTCTGGCAGTCCTGGCGCCAGGTGGCGCCGGTCACGGGGCTGTTCATCGTGCTGGGTGTTGTGATGGCGGTATCTGGCATGGCTGCGCAGCTGGCCCATGCGTTGGCACAGGGCGGCAGTGCCTATGTGTTTGCTGCGCCTTTTGTCGGCGCACTGGGAGGTTTTGTGACCGGCTCCAACACGGGCGCCAATGCGATGTTTGCGGCCACCCAGGCCGAGATTGCGCAGGCCCTGGGCGTGGCGGTGCTGCCGTTTATGGCGGTCCACAATGTCAGCGCGGCACTGCTGCTGATGGCCTCCCCCGGCAAGGTGGAGATGGCCTGCCAGCTGGTCACCGGTGCTGCGCAGGCCGAGCGCGCCTGGGTACAGTCCAGGGTGCTGCTGGTGACCGGGCTGGCCGTGCTGCTGATGGCGGCGCTGAATGTGCTGCTCAGCGTGTTGCTGGCGCAGCCGTAGGCATCACCGTGTTGGCCAGCTCAGGCAGCTGCGGCTGGGTCTGGCGCGCGGAGGTGCTGCTGAGCCAGCGGCCCAGGTGCTTGCGCTGGCAGACCTGCAATTCGCTCAGTAGCGCATGGCTGGGCTCGGGGATGTGCCAGCGGCTGCGCAGATCGGCCTGCATGCGCAGCAGCAGGTGGGCGGTCATCTCGGCATCGGCCAGTGCCCGGTGGGCCTTGTCGGCCGGCGGCAGTTGCAGGTGGCGCACGATCTTGCCCAGCGAGTGGCTGGGTGCCTCGGGGTAGAGGCGGCGCGACAGCAACACGGTGCAGGCAAACAGCTTGCCGGCAGGCGCTGCGGCCGGGCTGGCCGCACAGCCTGCGCGTTCCAGCTCATCCAGCCAGAACTTGCTGTCAAACGATGCGTTGTGTGCCACCAGCGGCGCCGTGCCGACAAATGCTGCCGCCTCGCGCATCACCTGCTCTGCAGGCGCCGCCGCCTGCAGCATCGCGGTGGTGATGCCGGTGAGCTGGGTGATGAAGCCGGGCATGCGCTGGCCGGCATTCATCAGGTTCTGGTAGCGGTCCACGATGCGGCCGTTCTCGACCATGACGATGCCCACCTCGGCCGCCCGCGCGCCATGCGCCGGGCTCATGCCGGTGGTTTCAAAGTCGAGAATGGCGATGCGTTCGGACATGGCGGAGCGGGTGCTGGACGGACTGTGCAATCAGGTCACCGCATTGATGCGGTTGAACTCGGGCTTCTGCCATTCGCCCGATTCCAGTACCTGGCGCAGGTGCTCGACCGCGTTCCACACGTCTTCAAAACGGGTGTAGAGGGGGGTGAAGCCAAAACGCAGAATGTCCTTGTGCGGGCCATTGCCGCCATCGCCCTTGCGGAAGTCGCCAATCACGCCCCGGGCGATCAGCGCCTGCACGATGGCGTAGGCGCCGCTGCCCTGGCCGTCCACGCCCGCGCCGTCGTCGCGGGTCAGGCAGACCTGGGAGCCGCGCGCAAAGATATCACGCGGCGTGGCCAGGCCCAGGCCGTAGCCGGCGCAGCGGGTCTCGACCAGCTCGATGAACAGGTCGGTCAGCGCGATGGACTTGCGGCGCAGTGCCGCCATGCCGCCGTACTTTTCGGCTTCGCTGAAGATGTCCAGCCCGCACTGCAGTGCAGACAGCGCAATCATCGGCTGGGTGCCGCACATGTAGCGGCGGATGCCGGGCGCAGGCTGGTAGTCGCTGTTGAAGGCAAACTGCTCGGCATGGCCGAACCAGCCCGACAGCGGCTGCCAGAACTTGTCGGTATGGCGCGCATGCACCCAGACAAAGGCCGGGGCGCCAGGGCCGCCGTTGAGGTACTTGTAGCTGCAGCCCACGGCGTAGTCGGCGTTGGCGGCATTCAGGTCCACCGGCACGGCGCCGGCGGCATGGGCCAGGTCCCAGACGGTCAACACGCCCTGCGCATGCGCGTCGCGCGTGACCTGGGTCATGTCGTGCATGTGGCCGGTGCGGTAGTTCACGTGGCTGAGCAGCAGCACGGCCACATCGGTGGTCAGGCAGGCGGGCAGCTCCTCGGGCTCGATCAGCACCAGCTCCAGGTTGTGCTGCTTGCACAGCGATTCGGCGATGTACAGATCGGTAGGGAAATTGCTGCGCTCGCTGATGACCTTGGTGCGCGGTGCCGGGTCGGAGAACTCTTGCTGCGACAGGCGGATGGCTGCGCTCAGCACCTTGTAGAGGTTGACCGAGGTGGTGTCGGTGAACACGACCTCGCCGGGCTTGGCGCCAATCCAGGGTGCAAACTGGTCGCCCAGGCGCTGGGGCAGGTCGATCCAGCCGGCATCGTTCCAGCTGCGGATGAGGCCCTGGCCCCATTCACGCTGCACTACATCGGCAACGCGCGCCGCCGTGGCCTTGGGTAGCGCGCCCAGCGAGTTGCCGTCCAGGTAGATCACGCCTTCGGGCAGGTCGAACAGGTGGCGCAACGGTGCCAGCGGCTCATGCTGGTCAACGTCGCGGCAGGCTTCCAAGGTGGTCATGGCTAGGTCTCTTTGTCAATGGTGGCGGGCAGGCGCTGGTGGGCCAGGCGCCTGCCGCAAGGGAGGAGGGGGTTCAGGCGGTGGCCTGATTGTAGGTGCCGGGCAGCGCGCGCAGCACGGCACGCACCGGCGATGCATCGGCCTGCACAAGCTTGAGCGGCAGCGCGATCAGCTCGTAGTCGCCCTCGGGCACGGCGTCCAGCACCAGGTTCTCCAGCACGCGCATGTCGTGGCGGCGAATGGTCTGGTGGCTGGGCAGGGCCTTGCTGTCAGCCGGGTCGATGCTGGCGGTATCGATGCCTATCAGGCGCACGCCCAGCGCGGCCAGGCGCTCGACGGTCTCGGCCGCGTAGCCGGTCAGGCCGGCATCCCACTGGGTCTGCGGCATCTGCTGGTAGGTGCGCACCAGCACGCGCTCGGGCAGGTCGTCGCTGATCGCATGTTCGATGTGCTGCCATTCGATCAGCGGGCCGCAGCCGATGGCATGGACCACACGGCAGCGGCCCAGGTAGGGCGCCAGATCGACCTGGCCGATGGTGGCGCCATCGGGCGCATAGTGCAGCGGCGCATCGGCATGGGCGCCGGCATGCGGTGTGCTGGTGATGCTGGCCACATTGACCGGGCAACCCGGCCCGATGCTGGCCACCCATTGCTGCTGGTAGGGCGTGTCGCCGGGGAACACCGGCATGCCCACATAGACGGGCGGCGAGATGTCCCAGAGGCTTGGCGCAGAGTGAGGCGTGTTTGGCATAGCTGTGCAATGTATCAGCGCTTGCGGTACCAGATCAGGTAGACGGCGGTCATCACCAGCAGCATGGGCACGCCGATCAGGGTGGTCATGTGGAACACGTCGGTGAAATAGGTGGTGATGATGACGGCCAGCATCAGCACGGCGCCCAGCAGGGTCAGCACCGGAAAGCCCCACATGCGGAACTGCAGGCGTTCGCCCGGATGCTCGCGCTGCCAGCGGCGGCGGAAGAACAAATGGGTGACAAACACCATGAACCAGGCAAACATGGCGCCGAACATCGAGATCGACATCATCAGCGTGAGTGATTCCTCGGGCTTGAGCACGTTGAGCACCATGGCCACGGCCATGCCCAGGCAGGAGATGGCAATCGCACCCATCGGCACGCCCCGGCTGTTGACCTTGCCCAGCGCTGCCGGCGCATAGCCGCCACGCGAGAGGCTGAACATCATGCGCGAGGTGACATAGAGCTGCGCATTCATCGCCGAGAGGCTGGCGACCAGCACCACAAAATTGAGCACACTGGCCGCGCCGGGAATGCCGACGATCTCCATCACCTTGACGAAGGGGCTCTTGTCGGTGCTGGCATGGCTCCAGGGCACGATGGCCAGCATCAAGGCCAGCGACAGCAGGTAGAACAGCACCAGGCGCAGCACCGTGGTCTTGAACGCCGAGGTGACCGCCTGGCGCGGGTTCTGCGCCTCTCCGGCGGCAATCGCGATCGACTCCAGGCTGAGGTAGCTGAAGATGGCCACGATCACCCCCACCCAGGTGCCCCACCAGCCGTTGGGGAAAAAGCCCCGGTCTGCGGTGTAATTGGAAAAACCCACCCCCTCGGGCTGCGAGCCGAACACCACATAGGCGCCAATCAGGATAAAGGCGACGATGGCCACGACCTTGACCATGGAGAACACATACTCCATCTGCCCAAAGGCCTTGACGCTGGTGGCATTGACGGCGGCCAGAATGACCGAGAACAGGGCCACCCAGACCCACTGCTCCACCTCGGGGAACCAGTACTTCATGTACTTGCCCACCGCGGTGACTTCCATCCCCACCGCCAGCACCACGGCCGCCCAGTAGGCGTAGCGCACCACAAAGCCGGCGAGCGGGCTGAGGTAGTGCTCGGCATAGGCGCCAAACGATCCGCTGGTGGGGTGCGCGACCGTCATCTCGGCCAGGCAGCCCATCAGCAGCAGGCCGATGAGCGCCCCGATGGCGTAGCTGATGAGCACGCTGGGCCCGGCAAAGCCGATGGCAAATGCGCTGCCCATGAAGAGGCCGGTGCCGATGGCGCCGCCAATGGCGATCATCGTCATTTGGGCTGCAGTGAGTTGCTGCAGCAGCCCGCGTTCGCGGCGGGCAATCGATTCAAAAGGGGACACGGGTTTTTTGCCTGTTATGCCTGGGGTGGCGCTGGGGTGGCTTTGCGGGCCGCTGGTGCGCGGAGAAGGTGGGGATTTTAGGATTTGTGGGAAATCCATGTTGTTTGTTTTTCTTGTTTTGCTTTTATCTTCTTGTTTGTTTGTTTGCTTGTTTGTTTGCTTAGCTAGCAGCTGCTGGCCGGGTCTCGCCCCGGCGGGCGAGGTACTTTTCTTGCGCGGCCCCGGATCGCCGGCCGAAGAAAAGTACCCAAAAGAAGGCCGCCCCGCTGACTGCGTCCCTTCGCTGCGCTGCGGGCAACCTGTGGTGCTTCGGATATGGGCTGCACCGCGAAACTCACTACGCGCCAGAGGCGCTCCGTTCAAACAGACGCGGTGAATCAGTTCACGAAGCAGTTGCACTCTGCGGTGCAACTGCCCAGCCCATACCCTGTGCTCCTCGGCGCATGCAGAAGGGGAGATTCGCAGACGCAGGCCATCGCTGCGCTCGGCACCTGAAGTTCTTGCTTTTGCGTATGTCTGCGGCGCTGCTTGGTTTTGTTGGCCGGGTCTCGCCCCGGCGGGCGAGGTACTTTTCTTGCGCAGCCAAGAAAAGTACCCAAAAGAAGGCTGCCCCTGCTGACTGCGTCCCTTCGCTTCGCTGCGGGCAACCTGCGGTGCTCGGGTATGGGCTGCACCGCGAAACTCACTACGCGCCACAGGCGCTCCGTTCAAACAGACGCGGTGAGTTAGTTCACGAAGCAGTTGCACTCTGCGGTGCAACTGCCCAGCCCATACCCTGTGCTCCTCGGCGCATTCAGAAGGGGTTGAGCAGACATGGGCCATCGCTGCGCTCGGCACCCAAAACTGGCCGAGCGCAGCGATGGCCTACTGGTATTTGGCTGTTGGGTTGTTCGCATTCCCCTTTTGCATGCGCCTGGGGCGTGGCGTTTGTGGGGTGGCGCTGGCACCGCAGAGTGCCAGCGCTTCGTGAACTAGCTTGCCGCGTCTGTTCGAACGGAGCGCCTACGGCGCGTAGAGAGTTTCGCGGCACACCCCACAAACGCCACGACACAGGTTGCCCTTCGCAACGCGAAGGGTCGCAAGCAGCAGGGCGACCTTCTTTTGGGTACTTTTCTTGGTCGCCAAGAAAAGTACCTCGCCCGCCGGGCGAAATCCGGCCAGCAAAACCAAGCAGCGCCGCAGGCATATGCATAAGCAAGAACTGCACTTGGCCAGTAGCAAGGCAGAGCGCAGAAATCGCCCGCCGAGCGAAATCCGTCCAGCAAAACTCAACCAAACAGCAGTCGCTAAAAGGTGTCAATAAAGCGGAGCAGCCAGCTCAACGAGCAGAACAAACCACATCCCAACTCAACCCAAACTTCTGCAAATACTTGCGCAACCGATCCGCATCATTCACCACCGCCCGCTGCGCCCGCGAAGCCTGAAACAGCTGCCTCCCCGCCTCCGACAAACTGCTAGAAGCACGACACACCCGCACCACCGACGCCAACTGCATCCGGTCAAACAAATCCATCGCCTCAATAGCCTCACCAGGCAACAAGGCCTCCAGCGCCACGTCAGCAGAAGCATCGGCAGACGAATCCACAGCCTCCGGCCGCTGCCACAGCCATTGCAGCCGACCAATCTCCGCCTCCACCTGGTCCTCGGTGATGCGGCCACTGGTAGACAGCGTAGCCAGCCGCGTCACGCTCGCATGCAGATCGCGGAAGTTGCCGCTCCACAGGGCTTGTGGGCTCTGGGCGAACTGCAGGTAGCGCTTGCGCGCCTCGGCGTTGAAGCGCTCGGTGCGGTGGGTTTGCTGGGCGTGCTGCACCAGCAGGTGGTCGATGTTGGGCTCGATGTCTTCGCTGCGCTGGGCCAGGCCGGGGAGGTTGTAGGTCCAGAGGTTGATGCGGGCGAACAGGTCTTCGCGAAAGCGGCCGGCTGCTACCTCCACGCGCAGGTCGCGGTTGGTGCCGGCTATCAGCTGGAAGTCGCTGCTCACCTCCTTGTCCGAGCCCATCGGGTAGAAGCGCTTTTCCTCGATCGCCATCAGCAGCATGGCCTGCTCGTCGGCCCCCAGCTCGCCGATTTCGTCGAGGAAGAGCAGGCCCTGGTCTGCGGTGCGCAGCAGGCCGGCGCGCTCGGTGGCGGCGCCGGTGAACGCCCCTTTCTTGTGGCCGAACAAGGTGCTGGCGGCGCTGTCGCCGCGCAAGGTGGCGCAGTTCACCTCGACAAAGGCGCCGCTAATCTGGTGGCGGGCCTTTTTCAGCTCGTACATGCGGCGCGCCAGAAAGGACTTGCCCGCGCCCGTCGGGCCCACCAGCAGCATAGGGGCCTGCGAGCGGCCTGCCACTTGTTCGATCTCGGCGATCAGCTGGTTGAAGCGCGGGTTGCGGGTGGGGATATGGCTTTTGAGAAAGGCCACTGCATCCTGCTGGGCCTGGGCATGGCGGGTGGCCAGCGCGTCGTAGCGCGACAGGTCCAGATCGATCAGCGCATAGTTGCCCGCCGCGCCATCGATCTGTCGCTTGGGCGGTGAGGCCTGCAGGATCACGCCGGGTATCGCGCGCGATTCCGCCAGCAGGAACAGGCAGATCTGCGCCACATGGGTGCCCGTGGTGATGTTGAGCCAGTACTGGGCTTGGTCGCTGTCGAAGGGGTAGCTGCTGGTCCAGTCGTAGAGCGCGCCGTAGACCTCTTCAAAGTCCCAGGGGTCGCGGATCGGCAGCTCCACCAGGTTCACTTCGGTCTCGGGGCTGACGGCGGCAATGTCCTTTTGCACCAGCCGGGCCAGGTCGACATGCGAGCGCGTGTAGAGCAGCTCCATGCGGGCCACCACCATGTCTTCATGCTGGGTGATGGCGACCGAGGGCCGCCATTTGCTCCAGCGGCCCGCGCCGCGCCCGCTGTCGAGCTGGGTGCCTAGAAAGCCGATGACGGTGATGGGTTTCATAGGATCGGTTGGAATGAACTAGCTTTAATTCTAATATCTCTAGCTATGTAGCTATTTTTCTAAAAATAGTTACTGTAGGTTGAGAGCGAACATCTTAAAAAATTCCATTTAATTCAATGGTTTGATGAAAAATTTCAGCAATGGAACAGAGTTGGCACGCTTCTGGCAAATAAGATGGCAAGCGCCATGTGGCGTGAGTCGGGGAAAGCAGGGCGAGGATCCTGCTTTCCCACCGGACGGGGCCAGGACGCAACTGCGCAAGCCCACACAGACACAGAAGAAAGAACAGGGAACAACATGACCTACGAACAACGACAAGTACCCAATGGCGTGCCGATCAAGATGTGGACCAATGGCGTGCCGGTCGAGGCCGAAGCGCAGAACCAGCTGGCCAATATCTCGCGTCTGCCGGTGGTGTTCAAGCACGTGGCGGTGATGCCTGATGTGCACTTGGGGATCGGTGCCACCATCGGCTCGGTGGTGCCTACGCTCAAGGCCATCATCCCGGCCGCGGTGGGGGTGGACCTGGGTTGCGGAATGATGGCCTGCAAGACCACATTGACGGCCAGCGATCTGCCCGACAACCTGGCGCCGATCCGCGCTGCGATCGAGCGGGCTGTGCCGGTGGGCATGACGCCCAAGCGCTATGGCCGCGACAAGGGAAGCTGGGAGACCCCGCCTGAGGAAACCGATGCCGCCTGGATGGGCCTGGTGAAGGAGTTCGAGGAGATCTGCGAAGCGCACCCACGCATCAAGAACACCAACAACTACAAGCACCTGGGAACCCTGGGAACCGGTAACCACTTCATCGAAGTCTGCCTGGACGAAAACCAGGCGGTGTGGATCATGCTGCACTCGGGCTCGCGCGGGGTGGGGAACGCCATTGGCACCCACTTCATCGAGCTGGCCAAGAAGGATGCCGAGCTGCACCAGCGCAACCTGCCCGATAAGGACCTGGCCTATTTTGAAGAAGGCGCTGCCTACTTCGGGGACTATGTCAAAGCGGTGGGTTGGGCGCAGAAGTTTGCACGTGCCAACCGCGAGGTGATGATGGTCCGTGTGATCCACGCGCTGAAAAAGGTGATCACCAAACCGTTCGAGACGCACCTGGAGGCGGTGAACTGCCACCACAACTATGTGCAACGCGAGACGCACTTTGGCCAGGAGGTGTTTGTGACCCGCAAGGGCGCTGTGAGCGCACGCCAGGGCGAGCTGGGGATCATCCCGGGAAGCATGGGGGCCAAGAGCTTTATCGTGCGCGGTAAGGGCAACCCCGAGAGCTTCAACAGCTGCAGCCACGGTGCTGGTCGCACGATGAGCCGGACCAAGGCCAAGAAGCTGTTCACCGTCGAGGACCAGAAGCGCGCCACCGAAGGGGTGGAATGCCGCAAGGACGCCGAGGTGATCGATGAGATCCCCATGGCTTACAAGGACATCGACGCGGTGATGGCGGCGCAGAGCGACCTGGTGGAGGTGGTGTACACGCTCAAGCAGGTGGTGTGTGTGAAGGGGTAGAAAAAGGGGCGGCCAGAGGGCTGCAACCCTGAGGAGAAGGGTGATGAAAAGCAATAAGCAACGCAGGGCAGAGATCAAGCAGCGCCGTTGGGCCCGTATGGAGCAGCAGCGCAAGGCGGCCCTGCTGCCGGCCATGCCGCATGGCGCCTTGGCTGCCGATGTGCAGCTTCTCGCACTGATCCATGGCGAGCCCTTCTGGCTCCCGGACTTCTACGTCGATATCCGCTATCGCTGTTGCGATTGCGGTAATGCCTGTGTCTGGACCGCCCAGGACCAGAAGTGGTGGCGCGAGCAAGTGCAAGGCAACTTGTATGCCGGTGCCAGCCGCTGCAAGGACTGCCGTGCCCGGCACCGCGCCTGGCGCCAAAGCCATTGCGATGCGGCCGAGATGGCGGCTTTGCGTGCGCTGTGGCGTGCCCGCCCCGATGCCGCTGCACGAGCCCGCGTGAATGCAGCCTTGCAGGCCAAGGCTCCGGATCTGCGTTGCCTGGCAGCGCAGGCCCTTGCCTGGTGGTGGGTGCAGTTTGGCGATCAGCCAGCGCATGCGCAGCTCGAGGCGCTGAGCCTGGAGCGCAGCTGGGCACCGCGCATCGACCGCATCTTGCGGCGCGAGCTCGAGCTGCGCCCCGGTGTGCATCGCGTCTGCCGGGTAGTAAGCTATCCGCGCGTCACCATGGGTGCTGCGCTGCCCGGCCACTGAGCCCATCCAAGTACATCAAAAGAAGAACACAGAGAGAGGGAAACGATTCCAATGCAAATCGCAAGCCAATCGATAGAAAAGGGCCTGGTCGAGATCGACGGCTCGCAAGGCGAGGGGGGCGGCCAGATTCTGCGCACAGCGCTGGCGCTGTCGGTCATCACGCAAAGACCGCTGGCGATGCACAGCATCCGGGCCAAGCGCTCCAAGCCAGGGCTGATGCGCCAGCACCTGGCCTGTGTGCAGGCAGCGCAGACCATCAGTGACGCCCAGCTGTCGCCCATCGGCGCAGGGGTGACGGCGCTGCAGTTCGCGCCGGCGGCGCTCAAGGCGGGGGACTACCGCTTCCCGATCTCGGGCGCGGGCAGTGCGATGCTGGTGTTGCAGACGGTGCTGCCAGCCTTGCTGATGGCCGATGCTGCCAGCACGGTGCAGTTGTCGGGTGGCACGCACAACCCGCTGGCGCCCAACTTCCACTTCATTGATCGCGCCTATGCGCCCTTGGTGGCACGCATGGGTGCGGGGCTGGACCTGCGGCTGCGCCGCTATGGCTTTTACCCGGCGGGCGGTGGCGAGGCGCTCGCCTGCATCAGCCCGGCAGCGCAGGGACTGCAGCCTTTTGATCTGCTGGCGCGCGGCATGCTGCAGCATGTGTCTGTGGAGGCGGTCTGCGCGGCCGTGCCGCGTGGCGTGGCCATGCGCGAGTTCGACGAGCTGGCGCGGCTGACGGGCTGGGACCGGCGTGCGATGGAGCTGCTGCCGGTGAGCCAGGAAGAGGGCCCGGGCAATCTGCTGCAGGCCACGTTGCGCTATGACCATGTCACCGAGCTGTTCTGGGGCCTGGGTGCGCACGGGGTGTCGTCCGAAGCGGTGGCGCGCAAGCTCTGCCAGGACCTGCGCGATTACCAGAAGAAGCCCGATGCCGCTGTCTGCGCCTACCTGGCCGACCAGCTGTTGCTGCTGCAGGCGCTGGCGGTATGGCAAAGCGGCCAGCCGGCAGCCTTCAGCTGCAGCGAGGCGACCGAGCACCTGCACAGCAATATGGCGGTGATTGCGCAGTTCTTGCCGCTGCGCATGTCGATCGAAACGGCCAGTGCGCCGGTGGTGCGCATCGCGCCGCTGTAGCGCCGTGCATGTGGGCGTTGGCGGGCGGGCTAGTACAGCCCGCCTTCCAGTGCCTGCATGCCATGGCGTACGCGCGCCTTGTTGCAGGCCTCGCTGCCTGCTGCAAACTCCCGGCAGGGGGAGGGGCGCCATTCATAAATGCCGCAGGCGGCTTGCTGGCCAATGGTGCCGGTCAAGGCCGCACAGCGCGGGCGCGCATAGTCGGTACCGCGCATGCGGCAGGTGCTCTCGTTCACCTCTTCAGCCAGCCCCGATGGCACGCGGCCGCCGTTGCTGTCGCATTCATGGACTGAAAAATCAACGCGAAAGCTGGCGCAGCAGGCGCCGCAACTGAGGCAGGGGTGGGTCATCGGGCGTGGGCGCTGGGCGTTGTTTGGCCGGTATTGTAGTTTTGCGCCGCCAAGCGCCACAAAAAAACCCGCTGGTCAGCGGGCTCGGGGGGGCGGCAGGCGCCAGGCTTACTTGGCGGCCAGCGCTTCCTTGATCCAGCCGTCAAACTTGGCCTGGTGGTTCTTGATCCAGGCGTCGGCATGGCGCTGGATGTCGGCAGTCTTGTTTTCGCCGTTGCGCATCAGCAGGTTCTGCGCGGTGATGTCCTCAATGGGCACCTGCATCAGCGCAAACAGCTTGGCGGCGGCCGGGTTGGCATCCGTCCATTTTTTGTTCGCGAGGATGTACTGGTTGTTCACCTTGAAGCCATAGTTCTTGCCATTGGGCAGGCGGGTGTCTTCATCGCCCTTGGCATTGGGAACATTGGGCACCTGCAGCCAGACAACATCCTGGCCAGGCTTGAGCACGCCGTTGACCCAGTAGGGGGTCCAGACATAGTAGAGCACCGGCTTGCCGGATTGGTAGCGCGCGATGGTGTCGGCAATCAGCGCGGCATAGTTGCCCTGGCGGTGGGTCACGCTGCCTTCCAGACCCAGGCCCTTGAGGTGCTTGTTGATCGCCAGCTCGCAGCCCCAGCCAGGGTTGCAACCGGTCAGATCGGCCTTGCCATCGCCATCGGTGTCAAACAGCTTGGCGATCTTGGGATCCTTGAGCTGCATGATGTCGGTGATCTTGTACTTCTCGGCCGTTTTCTTGTCGATCAGGTAGCCCTGGGCGGCATTGGTCGAGAACATGCCTTCGCGGTAGAAGACCTTGGCGCCGCCATTGCGCTCATAAAACTCCTGGTGCAGCGGAATCCAGTGGTTGGCCATGAAGGTGGCATCGCCCTGGCCGACGACAACGTGCTCGGTGCCGTTCTCGAGGCCCTTGGGGTCCTTCACGGTGTAGCCGAGCTTTTCCAGCGCGCGCGACACGATCAGGGTCTGGAACAGCTCTTCATCGACGGTGCCCAGCAGGGGCAGCACATCCTTGCCCTTGCCGGGCAGGTCTTGCGCCTGGGCGGCGGGGCCCCAGGCCATCAACGCGATGGCGGCGGCGCAGGCCAGGTGGATCGGGCGATTGAGGCGGTTTTTATCAGTCATGGTCTTCTCCTTGGATTGAAACGCGATGCGCAAGGCGCGCACCGAGAGGGAACATGGGCAGCCCTGGGGCAAGACGGCGCCAGGCCCGGCCGGTGGTGGCGGGTGGTCCAGGTGCAGCTTGCGGGGGGCTTGGAGGCTGGGCAGCGCTGGCGCTGCACCGGTGGGCATGGCGACATGCCCCGGGGGGAGGCACCGGCCCGGCCAGAAGCTGCCGGGCGATCGGTGCTGCAGACTTACTGGGCCTTGGCGGCGTCCAGCGCCGTCTTGATCCAGCCGTCAAACTCTGCCTGGTGGGCCTTGATCCAGCCATCGGCATGGCGCTCGATGTCGGCAGGCTTGTTCTGGCCTTCCTTCATCGCCAGGTTCTGGGCGTTGATGTCGGAAACCGGCAGTTTCATGATCGCAAACAGCTTGGCAGCCGCAGGATTGGCTTCGGCAAATTGCTTGTTGGCAACGATCTTCTGGGTGTTCAGCGGGAAGCCGTAGTTCTTGCCGTTGGGCAGCGCAGTCTTCAGATCGGCCTGGTTGCCCGGCAGTGCGGTAAACGGTACCTGCAGCCAGACGACATCGCGGCCGGGGCGCAGCTCGGCGCTGACCCAGTAGGGCGTCCAGGTGTAGTACAGGATGGGCTTGCCGGACTTGTAGCGGGCGATGGTGTCGGCCATCAGTGCGGCATAGGTGCCTTGCACATGGGTGACGGTATCGCGCAGCTGGTAGGCGGTCAGCTGGTGCTCGATCGCGCCTTCGCAGCCCCAGCCGGGGGTGCAGCCGGTCAGATCGGCCTTGCCGTCGCCGTCGGTGTCAAACAGCTTGGCGATCTTCGGGTCCTTGAGCTGCTCGATATTGGTGATCTTGTGCTCGTCGGCCGTCTTCTTGTCGATCAGATAGCCTTGCACGGCGCTGGTCGAGTACTCGCCCTCGCGGTAGAGCTTGTTGGCGCCGCCGGCGTTCTTGTAGAAGTCGGCCTGCAGCGGATCCCAGTGGTCGGCCATGTAGGTGGCGTCGCCGTTGCCGATGGCGACGTGGGCGGTGGCGTATTCCACCTCGCGGATGGGCAGCACCTCATAGCCGAGCTTTTCCATGGCCTTGTTGACCAGCAGCGTCTGGAAGGTTTCTTCGGCGATCGAGCTTTGCAGTGGCTGGACCTTGATGCCCTTGCCGGGCAGATCCTGGGCCATCGCATGGCCGGCGGCAGCCAGGCCAGCGGCCAGCAGGCTGGTGGCCAGCAGGCTTTTGACCATGCGGGTCGGGGCTGCGAAGGCCTGCCAGGAATGGGTGGTGAATGTCATGGATGCTCCTTGTTATGGGTTCGGCGCTGGCGCAGTGCGCGCCGCCGATCAATGCGCAAATGCGGCCAGCGGGCGGGCAGGGCAGCCAGCGGTGGCGGCTGCCCTGGCTGGGCTTAGGCGGCAGGCACGGCGTCCTGGCCGGGCTGCGTCTGCGCCTGCTTTTGGGCCGCTGGCTGAGGCAGGGGCTTGGGTGCAGGGCTGGCTTCTGGCTTGTGCAGGGCGCGGGCGATGATGCCGGCCGGGCCGGTTTGCCACCAGTGGCGCACGCCACGGCGGGGTTGGCCCATCGCCTGGGTGATGCGGTCCAGCAGAATGGCCAGCAGCACAATGCCCAGGCCGCCGACGGTGGCCAGGCCCATGTCCAGGCGGCCGATACCGCGCAGCACCATCTGGCCCAGACCGCCCACGGCGATCATCGAGGCAATCACCACCATCGACAGCGACAGCATCAGCGACTGGTTGATGCCGGCCATGATCGAGGGCATCGACAGCGGCAGCTGCACCTTCCACAGCAGTTGCAGCGGCGAGGCGCCATAGGCACGGCTGGCTTCGATCAGGTCAGGGCGCACCTGGCGGATACCCAGGTTGGTCAGCCGCACCAGCGGTGGCAGCGCAAACACAATGGTCACCACCACGCCAGGCACATTGCCAATGCCGAACAGCATCACCACCGGCACCAGGTAGACGAAGGCCGGGGTGGTCTGCATGGCATCGAGCACCGGTCGGAAGAACTTCTGCGCACGGTCGCTGCTGGCCAGCAAAATGCCCAGCGGCAGGCCGATGATGATGCAGAACGCCAGCGAAGTCAGCACCAGCGACAGGGTGACCATGGCCTCGTGCCAGATACCCAGCATGCCGATGACCAGCAGCGACACCACGGCCCCAATGGCCAGGGCGCCACCGGCAAATTGCCAGGCGATCAGTGCCAGAATGGCCACCATCGCGAGCATGGGGATGGCGGTCAGAAAATGCTCCACGCCCGTGAGCGTGCCGTCAATCGGCGCGCGCACGGTCTGGAAGAAGGGCCGGAAATTGGCCACGACCCAGGTCAGGCCGGTGTTGATCCAGTCCTGAACCGGCAGGCTGCCGTCCCAGAGCTGGCTCAGATGAAAACCGCTGTCGTGGGCGGCTTGCGCATGCTGCGCTGCAGCCTGGGCGGCATTGGCGGTTTGGCCCACGGCGTCAGGGCCGCCCAGCCAGTCGGTATTGCCCGAGACATTGCCAACCGCCTGCCAGGGGTCATCGCTCACGGCAGCGGCTGCCGGGGTGCTGGCGGCGTCGCTGCCCGTCCAGGCGGTGGCCGCGCTCGAGCTGGCCGATGCGGTATCGGCCCAAGGGTCGGCGGCGGCAGTGTTCTGGGCGATGGTCATCGTGTTGTCGGTACTCATGCGGCACTCCTGTTGTCGTTGTTGTCGGTATTGGCGGCTTCAGCGGCAGCGGCCTCGGTGGCCGCTTGCATGGCGATCACGGCGGGGTC
This sequence comes from Comamonas sp. B21-038, assembly GCF_022387135.1. Taxonomy (GTDB): domain Bacteria; phylum Pseudomonadota; class Gammaproteobacteria; order Burkholderiales; family Burkholderiaceae_C; genus Comamonas; species Comamonas sediminis. Next base: position 3,037,061 of record NZ_CP092462.1, on the reverse strand, counting down.
GGTGGGCGGCACAGGGGGCGTGTCGCGGTCCAGGAAGCGCAGCAGCGTGTTCTTGCTGATCGCGCCGACAAAGCGGCCATCGGCGCGCAGCACCGGCAGCGGGCAGGGCGCCTGTGCCACCTGGCCAAACAGATCGGCCACCAGCGCGTCTTCGGCAATCGGCTCGACCTTGTCCAGGTAGGCATGCTGCAGACCCAATGGGCCCACATGGCCCTTCAAGGCATTGCGCAAGGACTCGGTCGAGACCGTGCCCAGGTACTGCTTGCGGGGCGAGACCACATAGGCAAAATCCCGGTCCTCGTCCTGCAGCAGTTGCATTGCGGCGCGGGCGCCGCGCTGGTCGCTTTCCTTGACGATGGTGATGCCACGGCGGGCGATATCGGCGGCCTTGAACACCGCTGCCGCATCCACGCCCTGGATAAAGGCGCGCACATACTCGTTGGCGGGGTTGCGCAGAATGTCGTCGGGGGTGCCGACCTGCTGGACCATGCCGTCCTTCATGATGGCGATGCGGTCGCCGATGCGCATGGCTTCGTCCAGATCGTGCGAGATGAAGACAATGGTGCGGCGCTTGATTTCCTGCAGGCGCATCAGCTCGGACTGCATCTCGGTGCGGATGATGGGGTCCAGTGCCGAGAAGGCCTCGTCCATCAGCAGGATCGAAGGATCGGATGCCAGCGCACGGGCCAGGCCCACACGCTGCTGCATGCCGCCAGACAGCTCGTCGGGGTAGCTCGCGCCCCAGCCGGCCAGGCCCACCTGCTCCAGCGCCTGCTCAGCCGCAGCCAAGCGTTCTTCACGCTTGACACCGGCCAGCTCCAGGCCAAACGCGGTGTTCTCGACCACGGTCAGGTGGGGCATCAGCGCAAAGGACTGGAACACCATCGAGATGTCCTTGCGGCGCAGCGCGCGCAGCTTGCTGTCCGACAACTGGTTGATGTCCTGGCCATCGACGACGATGGCGCCGCTGGTGGGCTCGATCAGGCGGTTGAGCATGCGCACCAGGGTGGATTTGCCCGAGCCCGACAGGCCCATGACGACAAAGATTTCACCGGCTTCAATGGTGAAGTTGGCGTCAAACACACCGATGGAGTTGCCGGTCTTCTCCATGACTTCTTGCTTGGTGGCGCCTTTGCGCACCAGCTCCAGTGCGGCTTTGGGGGAATCTCCGAACACCTTGAAGACGTTCTCGATACGGATTTGTTTGGCCATGCGTGGCTCCTCCCTAAGTTGTAGTGGCTACAACGCTGAAAACGCCCACAAAGGGGCGTCGTCCAGCACGGGACCGTCAATCTCTCAACCCTGATGCCGATAGCTGCGCCTGGCAGTCAAAGCGACCGCCATGGCAAGCCCTCGTGGGCAGGACACACAATGTGACCAACAATTTCTGCCTGTACCGGGCATGCATGCCAGGAGCGACGGGCTCCAGGGTCGAGCCAGGTACAGGGTCTCTCGTGCGCATTGAAACCCGATCGTTTCAATCACGCGAGCGCGGCGGACACTGTAAAAAGGCCACCACGCCGGGGCATCAGGGCCGGGAATATTCCGGCCTGTTGACGGACTTTGGCGTGGCGCCAAAGACCCGACGGAGACGATCCGCACCTGTCAGAAAGGCACGGATTACCTGCGTTGCAGGTTGTAAAACATTCCTTAAGTATACGTATTGGAAATATAGAAGTCAAAAAAAGCGGGTTTCATCCGGGCGAATTGGGCATTGCCAAGCGCCTATTTGCAGCATCTGATTTCTGCGATGCTCCTTTTTTAATAGCAGCAAAAAACCAAATATGGTCGGATCAAGCGGTCGGGGTTTCGACGATGCAAAACACATTTAGTTTCAATTTTATGCAAGATCTGTCTGTGAAAGACCCTGATTCTGGCAATTGCGTACCGATCACGTTGCTTGTGCTGTGAATGCTGTCTTTTAAGGGTAAATAACTACCGATATCCGAAACCATGCGGCTGCTGTGTAGGAATATTTCGCCAATCCGGATCTCCCAGGCGCCCATGAAAAAGCCCCGCAGGGGCGGGGCTGGAGGGATGCGTGCAGCGGCTGCTGGATCAGTGGCTATCCTTGTGACCAGGGCCAGCGGGGTGCAGGATGCGGTCAGTCCAGGCAATGGCCAGGGCGGACAGCAGGAACACCACGTGGATGATGGTCTGCCACATCAGCACCTTCTCGCTGTAATTGGGCGCATTGATAAAGGTTTTGAGCAGGTGAATGGAGCTGATGCCGATGATGGACAGGCCCAGCTTGACCTTGAGCACCGAGGCATTCACATGGCCCAGCCACTCGGGCTGGTCCGGATGGCGGTTGAGGTGCATGCGGCTGACAAAGGTCTCGTAGCCGCCGACGATCACCATGATCAGCAGGTTGGAGATCATCACCACATCGATGAGGCCGAGCACCACCAGCATGATGATGGTCTCGTTGAGGGCGGTGATCTGGACATCGGGCGAATAGCCCACCGAGGTGACGAGGATGCGCAGCGCGGTATCGCTGCCAAAGGCAGCTTCAACCAGGTGCAGCAGCTCGACCAGGAAATGCCAGACATACACCAGCTGGGCAACGATCAGCCCCAGGTAAAGCGGCAGCTGCAGCCAGCGGCTGGCAAAAATCAGCGCCGGCAAGGGGCGCAAAGGAGCATTTTGAGGCAGAGACATGATGGAGGAGGAAGTGGAGATGGCGCTGCTGGACTGCGGTGCGTTGGAATGCGTTGTTGGATCTTCCATCGGTGAAACGGATACCAGCCTGTCTACCTGCGTGCTGGCTCACCGATGGCGCAGATGCAGCCAAAAGAGCGACGCGGATTGTAGCGAGCCGCCTGGGTCTTGCGCAGCGCGATTGGCAAAATTCGTCAATTCGATAGGCTGATTGATTTTGACTATGAATTGCTCTGCGACGACGCCGGGCGCGCAGGCTGCTGTCAGACGTATGTAAGTGCGCCGGTCCACAGTAGCAACGATTTTCATACCTACAATGTTTGCAAAGGAGACCCACCCATGACAGCCCCAGCCCAAGGAACGATTGAATCCGTTCTGGTCGAGAACCGTGTTTTCCCCCCACCTGCCAGCCTGTCTGCCACGGCCCGCGTCGGCAGCATGGAGGCCTACCAGGCGCTGTGCGCCGAGGCCGAGGCCGACTTCGAAGGCTTCTGGGCCCAACGCGCCCGCGCGCATGTGCAGTGGACCCGGCCTTTCACCGAAGTGCTGGACCAGAGCACGCCGCCATTCTTCAAGTGGTTCCAGGATGGCGAGCTGAACGTCAGCGCCAACTGCCTGGACAAGCACATCGGCACGCCGGTGGAGAACAAGACGGCCATCATCTTTGAAGCCGACGATGGCCAGGTGACCAAGATCACCTACCGCGAACTGCTGGACAAGGTCAGCACCTTTGCCAATGCGCTCAAGGCCCAGGGCGTGCAAAAGGGCGACCGGGTACTGATCTACATGCCGATGACCGTCGAGGGCATTGTGGCGATGCAGGCCTGCGCGCGCATTGGTGCCACCCATTCGGTGGTGTTCGGCGGTTTCTCGGCCAAGGCGGTCAATGAGCGCGTCATCGATGCCGGTGCAGTGCTGATCATTACGGCCAACTACCAGATGCGCGGCGGCAAGGAGCTGCCGCTCAAGGCGATTGTCGACGATGCGCTGGCCATGGGTGGCTGCGATACCGTCAGGAAAGTGCTGGTGTTTGAACGCACCGCCACGGCCTGGAACAAGGTCGAAGGCCGGGATGTGAGCTTTGGCGAGGCGCTGGCCGGCCAGAGCAAGGAATGCGCGCCGGTGCCGGTGAATGCCGAGCACCCGCTGTTCATTCTGTACACCAGCGGCTCCACCGGAAAACCCAAGGGCGTGCAGCATGCCAGCGGCGGCTACATCCTCTGGGCCAAGATGACGATGGAGTGGACCTTCGACCTGCAGCCCAGCGACGTGTTCTGGTGCACGGCCGATATCGGCTGGATCACCGGCCACACCTACATTGCCTACGGCCCGCTGGCCGCTGGCGCGACCCAGGTCGTGTTCGAAGGCGTGCCCACCTTCCCCAATGCTGGCCGCTTCTGGCAGATGATCGAGCGCCATGGCGTCTCCATCTTCTACACCGCGCCCACAGCCATCCGCTCGCTGATCAAGGCGGCAGATTCGGACGACAAGGTGCACCCGCGCAACTGGAACCTGGGCAGCCTGCGCATTCTGGGCTCGGTCGGCGAGCCGATCAACCCCGAAGCCTGGATGTGGTACTACCGGAACATCGGCGGCGAGCGCTGCCCGATTGTCGATACCTTCTGGCAAACGGAGAATGGCGGCCATGTGATCACGCCGCTGCCGGGCGCCACGCCGCTGGTGCCTGGCTCCTGCACCCTGCCGCTGCCGGGCATCATGGCCCAGATCGTGGACGAAACCGGCAAGGAACTGCCCAACGGCACCGGCGGTATTCTCGTGATCAGCAAGCCCTGGCCGTCGATGATCCGCACGATCTGGAACGACCCCGAGCGCTTCAAGAAAGCCTATTTCCCCGAAGAAATGGGCGGCAGCATCTACCTGGCCGGTGACGGCGCGGTGCGCGATGCCAAGACCGGCTACTTCCGCATCACTGGCCGCATCGACGATGTGCTGAACGTTTCGGGCCACCGCATGGGCACGATGGAAATCGAATCGGCACTGGTCGCCAAGACCGACCTCGTGGCCGAGGCGGCCGTGGTGGGCCGGCCCGACGACATGACCGGCGAGGCGATCTGCGCCTTTGTCGTGCTCAAGCGCTCGCGCCCCACCGGCGACGAAGCCAAGCAGATTGCCAAGGAGCTGCGCGACTGGGTGGCCAAGGAGATCGGCCCGATTGCCAAGCCCAAGGACATCCGTTTTGGCGACAACCTGCCCAAGACCCGTTCGGGCAAGATCATGCGCCGCCTGCTGCGCTCGATCGCCAAGGGCGAGGCGATCACGCAGGACACCTCCACCTTGGAGAACCCGGCGATCCTCGATCAGCTGTCCGATACGCACTGAACGCCCAATGTCAACAATGTGGCGCGCCGGTACTCCCCGGCGCGCCAACGCGTTGTTAACGCTGAAGAACGGGTGGAAATTTGCCAGCATTGGCTGACAAGCCGGGACGTCTGGATCATGCTATGGTCTATGCGTTCTATCCATGCCATCAAATTCCACTATGCGCAGCATTCTTCTTCTCATCATCGCCGTGCTCATCGGCGGTCTGGCAGCCCTCAACTGGGAGGTGCTGTCCACCCCGTCGGAAGTCAACCTGGGCCTGACCACCATCCATGCACCGCTGGGTGTGTTGATGTTGGCGCTCACCGTCCTGCTTTGCGTGATCTTCATCGCCTATGTGCTGTCCCTGCAGGGCTCCGTCATGCTGGAGGCACGCCGCCACAACAAGGAGATGACGGCCCAGCGGGAGCTGGCCGACAAGGCCGAGGCCTCCCGCTTTACCGAACTGCGCCAGGTGCTGGAGAGCCAGCATGTGGCCGGGCAGTCCGCACTGATGGCGCGGTTGGCAGAGCTGGAGTCGCACCTGGTGGCCCGCGCCCAGGAGTCGGACAACAGCAACGCCGCCTACCTGGGCCAGATCGAGGACCGCATGCGCCAGGTCGAGCCGCCGCGCAACAGCTTCTAAACCGCTGCCGCACGCCACAAAAAAACCACCTTGCAAGGTGGTTTTTTTGCTTGGGCCGGTAGCGCCCAACCTGCATGCGATGGGTTGTTTACTTGAGCGTCAGCACCCAGTCGGCCAATTTCTTGGCATCGGCTTCACTGACCTGGGTGTTGGCGGGCATGGGCACAGGTCCCCAGACGCCTGCACTGCCCTTGATGATCTTCTGGGCCAGCATGTTGGATGCACCGGGCTGGCCTGCAAACTTGGCGCCAATGTCTTTGAATGCGGGGCCCACCACTTTCTTGTCGACCGAATGGCAAGCCATGCAGTTCTTGGATTGGGCCAATGCCTGATCAGCCCACGCAGGTGCGCTGGCCGACAGGGCCAGTGCCGTGGCAATCAGAATACGGTTCATCGTGTCTTCTCCTTAGCGCATGAGGTACATTAATTCTAATGGCTCGCTGCTTAGGACTGCGCCAACGCCAGGATGTTCCGCAAGTCAGAACACTTTACGAGCCCGATACCCAAGCGGCCCAGCGAGCAACAAGAGGGAGAAACCATGTATTTTCTGATCCTGGGGATCATTCTGCTGTTGTTGAAGTACCTGGAAATCGGCCCGGTCGCGGCCTGGTCCTGGGTCACCGTGCTGGCGCCGTTTGGCCTGGCAGCGCTGTGGTGGGCCTGGGCCGACTGGTCGGGCTACACCAAGCGCAAGGCGATGGAAAAGGAAGGGCTGAAAAAGGAGCGCCGCCTGCAAAAATCCAGGGACGCGCTGGGCCAGACCGCCCGCCGGCGCCGCTGACGCAGCCGCTGCAGCGCAGAAACCGCCGGCAGGCGGTTTTTTCCGCCTTTCTGCTGTCCCTACCGCTGTCGCTGGCTGGAACCCGAGTGTCTCCGTCATTTGCCCAGCTGCGCCATAATCAGCGCTCACATCGGCGTGCACTCAAGAGGTTCTCGCCAACTTGCCCGCTGGCCCTGGCGTATATCCAGGCCCGCACTATGCAAGACAGGCCGCATTCTTATTGTTTACTGATTCGTACACCACGATGCCCGCATACCGTTCCAAAACCTCAACCGCCGGTCGCAACATGGCTGGTGCCCGCTCCTTGTGGCGCGCCACCGGCATGAAAGACGACGATTTCTCCAAGCCCATCATTGCGGTGGTGAACTCCTTTACCCAGTTCGTTCCAGGCCATGTGCACCTGAAGGACCTGGGCCAGCTCGTCGCCCGCGAGATCGAGGCTGCAGGCGGTGTTGCCAAGGAGTTCAACACCATTGCGGTCGACGACGGCATTGCGATGGGCCACGACGGCATGCTGTACTCGCTGCCCAGCCGCGAAGTGATTGCCGATTCGGTGGAATACATGGTCAACGCGCACTGCGCCGATGCCATGGTCTGCATCTCCAACTGCGACAAGATCACCCCTGGCATGCTGATGGCCGCGATGCGCCTCAATATCCCCGTGGTGTTTGTCTCGGGCGGCCCGATGGAAGCGGGCAAGGTGCGCCTGGCCGTGCCTGCCGCTGATGGCAGCAAGACGATCCAGATCAAGAAGCTCGATCTGGTCGATGCGATGGTGATGGCCGCGGACAGCAATGTCAGCGATGCCGATGTGGCCGAAGTCGAGCGCTCGGCCTGCCCGACCTGTGGCTCCTGCTCGGGCATGTTCACCGCCAACTCGATGAACTGCCTGGCCGAGGCGCTGGGCCTGGCCCTGCCAGGCAATGGCACCGTGGTGGCCACCCATTCGGACCGCGAGCAGCTGTTCAAGCGCGCAGGCCGCCTGATCGTGGAGCTGGCCAAGCGCTACTACGAGCAGGACGAAGCCACGCTGCTGCCACGCGCCGTCGGCCTCAAGGCCTTCGAGAACGCGATGACCCTGGATATCGCGATGGGCGGATCGACCAACACCATCCTGCACTTGCTGGCGATCGCGCAAGAGGCGGAGATCGATTTCACGATGACCGACATCGACCGCATGTCGCGCACCGTGCCCCAGCTGTGCAAGGTGGCCCCCAATACCAACAAGTACCACATCGAAGATGTGCACCGCGCCGGCGGCATCATGGCCATCCTCGGTGAGCTGGACCGTGCCGGCAAGCTGCACACCGATGTGCCCACCGTGCATGCCAAGACCATGAAGGACGCGCTGGACCAGTGGGACATCGTGCGCACGCAGGACGAGGCGGTGCGCACCTTCTACATGGCAGGCCCTGCCGGCATCCCTACCCAGGTGGCCTTCAGCCAAAGCACGCGCTGGCCCAGCTTGGATCTGGACCGCGCCGAAGGCTGCATCCGCTCGTACGACCATGCCTTCTCCAAAGAAGGGGGGCTGGCGGTGCTGCGCGGCAACATCGCGCTGGACGGCTGCGTGGTCAAGACCGCCGGTGTCGATGACTCGATCCTGGTGTTCGAAGGCTCGGCCCATGTGGTGGAGTCGCAGGACGAGGCCGTGGAAAACATCCTGAGCGACAAGGTCAAGGCCGGTGATGTCGTGATCGTGCGTTACGAAGGCCCCAAAGGCGGCCCCGGCATGCAGGAAATGCTCTACCCGACCAGCTACATCAAGTCCAAGGGCCTGGGCAAGTCCTGCGCACTGCTGACCGATGGCCGCTTCTCGGGCGGTACCTCGGGCCTGTCCATCGGCCACTGTTCGCCAGAGGCGGCCGCTGGCGGCGCGATTGGCCTGGTGCGGAACGGCGACCGCATCCTGATCGACATCCCCAACCGCACCATCAATGCGCTGGTCAGCGATGAGGAATTTGCCAAGCGCCGTGAAGCACAGAATGCGCTGGGCTGGAAGCCTGCCAAGCCCCGTCCGCGCAAGGTGTCCACCGCGCTGAAGGCCTATGCCAAGCTGGTGACCTCGGCCGACAAGGGTGCGGTGCGCGATATCTCGCTGCTGGACTGACCGTGTCTCGCCCAATGCACAACCGCCCCAGGCGCAAGCCCGGGGCGGTTTTTTCATCGCGGTAGCGCAGACGGCAGAGCGCTTGCGCTGCCGTGGCCACTTACCAGCTCAGGCAGATCTTGCCAAAGTGCTGCGCGCTGATCTGGTGCGCAAAGGCATCGGCGATTTTCTCCAGCGGGTAGCTGCTGTCGATCACCGGGCGCAGTGGCAACTGGTCGAGCGCGCGCACCAGGTCTTGCTGCTGCTCGCGGCTGCCAACGATCAGGCCCTTGAGCGTTTGCTGCTTGCGCATCAGCTCCACCGTCGGTACATCGCCGGCAAAGCCGGTCAGCACACCGATCAATGCGATATGGCCCCCGGGCGCACAGGCGCGGATGGACTGCGGCAAGGTGCCGGGGCCGCCGACTTCCACGACGATGTCGGCACCACGGCCGCCGGTGGCTTGCAGCACCGCATCGCCCCATTCGGGCTGGTCGCGGTAGTTGATCACCGTGTCGGCACCCAGGGCGCGCAGGCGCTCGGCCTTGGCAGCGCTGGAGGTCGTCGCAATCACCTTGGCGCCCATCGCATGGGCCAGCTGCAACGCAAAGATGGAGACGCCGCCGGTGCCCAGCACCAGCACGGTTTGCCCCGCTTGGATGCGGCCATCGACGACCAGGGCGCGCCAGGCGGTCAGGCCCGCCGTGGTCAAGGTGGCGGCTTCTTCATGCGTATAGCCCTTGGGTGCATGGGTAAAGGCCGTGGCGGCCATCGTGACCTGCTCGCGCGCAAAACCATCGATGCCATCGCCGGGCACGGTGGTGAAGGTGGAGGGCACTTGCTTGCCCGATAGCCACAGCGGGAAAAAGCAGGAAACCACAGCGTCACCCACGGCGAACTCGGTCACGCCGTCCCCCACTGCCGTCACCACACCGGCGCCATCGGCCATCGGGATACGGCCATCGGCCGTGGCCGAGCGCCCGGCGGCAATGGCCAGGTCGTGGTAGTTGAGCGAGCTGGCATGCAGGCGCACCTGGATCTCTCCGGCGCCTGGTGCTGCGGGCGCTGGCAAGTCCACCAGTTGCAGGCGGTCCAGGCCACCGGGAGCGGCAAGTTGAATGGCTTTCATGGCGTATGTCTTTCCTTGGTTGGCATCACAGAGGCTGCAGGCTGCAGCCACCCGGCCATCATGCAAGCGCTGGGTGTGGAACGCTAGAACCGACATATTTGTGGTCTAGTATTAAAAATGTAAGCAATGCATGGATATTGGCTTGGCACTAGGATAGGGCGTTTGTCGTTTTCCAGGGAGCAAGGGGTATGAAGCGTTTGAACAGCAAAAGCGGCTGCGCAGTGGAGGTCACCTTGTCCGTCATGGGCGGCACCTGGAAGCCCATTGTGCTTTTCCATCTGCTCCATGGCACCAAACGTTTCAGTGCGTTGGCGCGCGCCATTCCGAACGTCACCCAGCGCATGCTGACCTTGCAGCTGCGCGAGCTCGAAGAGGCCGGCATTGTTGCGCGCACGGTCTATGCCGAGGTCCCCCCGCGCGTGGACTATGCATTGACCGACCTGGGCCGCAGCCTGCAGCCGGTGCTGACGGCCATGCGCGACTGGGGCATGGACTATGCGCAGAGCCAGGGTCTGCAGCAAGAGGGCCAGGACGTACAGGCCAGCTGCGCTGCCTAGTGCCAGTTTCCCGCTCGGGAGGATAATTCCCGTCTCTGATTTTCAGTGCCCGCCTGCCATGATCTCCCGCTTTCCCATCCTGCGCCCGGTGGCGCTGCTGCCTGCCTTGGTCTGCCTGGGCCTGGCATGGGCCGGACATGCGCACGCGCAAGCACAAGAGCGGCGTGCCTACCCCCGCCAGCCCATCAAGCTGGTGGTGCCCTTTGCACCGGGGGGCTCGACCGATATCGTGGCCCGCCTGGTTGCCGATGCCATGCGCGAGCCGCTGGGCCAGCCGGTGGTGGTGGAGAACAAGGCTGGCGCCGCAGGTCTCATCGGGGCCGAGGCGGTGGCCCGTGCGCGGCCCGATGGCTACACCATCGGCGTGGGAACGATCAGCACCTTGGCCGTCAATGCGGTGATGCTGAAATCGCTGCGCCGCGACCCGCCCGAAGCGCTGGCACCGGTGATCGCGTTGGCGCAGATTCCATCGGTATTCTCCACCCACCCCAGCCTGGGGGCAGCCGATCTGCAGAGCCTGGTCGCCATCTTGCGCGCCCAGCCCGACCACTACACGATCGGATCGGCCGGCGTGGGCTCCATCGGCCACCTGATTGCCGAGGCGATGAACGAAGCGCTGGGCGTGCGCCTGCGCCATATTCCGTACAAAGGCCAAGGCCCGGTGGTCAACAGTGCGCTGTCGGGCGAGACCCAGGTGCTGAGTGACCAGTACCCGTCGTCCAGCAGCCTGGTGCAGTCGGGGCGCCTGGTGCCCTTTGCGGTGGCCGCGCCCCAGCGGTTGCCGGCGCTGCCGCAGGTGCCTACGTTGGCAGAGGCGGGCTACCCGGCGCTCAACCGCCTGGCCATCACCTGGTTTGGGCTGGTGGCGCCGGCCGGCACGCCGCCAGCGGTCATCGACACCCTCCACCACGCAGCCCGCCAAGCGCTGCAGCAACCTGCGGTGCAGGCGCGTCTGGAGCAGCTCGGTGTGGTGCCGATGGGCGGCAGCCCGCAGCAGTTTGCAGCGCTGATCAGCGATACCCGCGCCCAGATCGAGCAGCTGGTGCAGCAGCGCCGGCTGGTGCTGGACTGAGCTTTCTGAAAAGTGCAGGTAAAGAGCGCGTTGTGCCTTCTAAACCGCTGGTGGTTTTGAGGGCCTTGATCTACAATCCGGCCAGCTTTTTTATCAGGAGTAACCCTGTGGACTTACCGAGTTGTTGGCCAGCGGCCAACCGACCACAGGCAAGGTAATCGCAAACGCCCCAGCTTTGCGCGCTGCCTTGCCGAACCAGGCGGGCAGCTGTGAGGTGCCGTAGTTTCTGTCAGACAGACCTGCGCCCCTGCTGCATCCCATTTTGATCTTCCAGTCTTGCCCAGTGGCGAGCGCCTTTGCTGCGCGCCATCACACCGGGTGTGGGAGCCTTTCATGCCACTGCGTATGTCTTCGCTGGCCTCTTTGCGCGCACCGCGACGCAGGGCTGTGCCATGGGCCATCACGCCATGCTGCGGCTTGGGCGCGCCCCGCTGCATGCAGCGCCAGCTCGCGACCATGCTGCGCCACCGCGCCCCCATGGGCAAGGGTGCCGTGCAGTCCTGCTCGGCTTCGGCGGCATTGGACCCTTTCAGTCGCTGACCTCTCTTGTGTTTGAGGTGCATCTTTGCGGCCGCCTGGCAGCGGCGCGCATGGGCACGCCTGTATGGATTGAAGATGCCATGCGGCGCGGCTGGGCCGTGCCCATGGCGGGGAGATGGGTCATGTTGAACCTGCTGAAAAATGGATTCGTTAACTTTCTGCGCTCGCGCCACTGGGGCGTGCATTTCCGCCGCTTGCCGATGTTTGAGCAATGGGCCAGCACGCCGGTGGATGCCAGCATTTCCACGGCCATGGGCGAGCGGCTGCGCGACGCCGCCCATGCGCCGGAACAAGCATTGCTGCAAAGCCTGAACACCAGCCGCCAGGGCCTGGACGACGCACAGGTGCAGGAGGCGCGTGCACAGGCCGGATGGAACACCATCTCGCAGGACCGGCCCATGTCTCGTGCCGAGCACCTGTGGCTGTGCTTTCGCACGCCTTTCAACCTGCTGCTGACGGTGCTGGCCGCCGTGTCGTGGCTGACGGGCGACACCAAGGCCACGGTGGTGATTGGCAGCATGGTGGCGCTGGCGACCGGCCTGCGCTTTTGGCAGGAAGGCCGCGCCAACCAGGCTGCGGCTGGCCTGCAGGCCCTGGTATCGAACACCGCAGCTGTGCTGCGCCGCGGCGCTCAAGATGAGCAGGGGCAAGCGCTGGATGCGCTGCCATCGCGCCTGTCTGCGCTGCAGGCCGTGCGCGAGCTGCCGGTGCGCGAGCTGGTGCCAGGCGACATCATCCAGCTGGCGGCCGGCGATATGGTGCCGGCCGACTGCCGCCTGCTGGCCGCCAAGGACTTGTTTTTGGCGCAATCGGCGATGACCGGTGAATCCATGCCGGTGGAGAAATTTGCCCAGGAGCCCGATGGCGCCCAATCCAACCCGGTGGAATTGCGCAACCTGGTGTTCATGGGCACCAACGTGGTCTCGGGTGCGGGTCTGGCGGTGGTGCTGAGCACTGGCAACCAGAGCTACCTCGGCGCGCTGGCCGGCAAGGTCTCGGCCATGGAGCGTGGCCCCACCGCTTTCCAGATGGGGGTCAACAAGGTCAGCTGGGTGCTGATCCGGTTCATGCTGGTGATGGTGCCGCTGGTGCTGCTGATCAATGGCCTGACCAAGGGCGACTGGACCGAGGCGCTGCTGTTTGCGCTGTCGGTGGCCGTGGGCCTGACCCCCGAGATGCTGCCGATGATCGTGACCGCCACGCTCGCCAAGGGGGCGGTGTTTCTGTCGCGCAAGCAAGTGATCGTCAAGCACCTGGATGCCATCCAGAACTTTGGCGCGATGGATGTGCTGTGCACCGACAAAACGGGCACCCTGACCGAGGACCGGATCTCGGTCGAGCGCCACCTCGATGCCTGGGGCGATGTATCGCAGCATGTGCTGGACATGGCCTACCTGAACAGCTACTACCAGACGGGTCTCAAGAGCCTGCTCGATGTGGCCGTGCTGGCCCATGGCGAGCGCGCGCCGCTGGTCGACAGCCATACCAAGGTCGATGAAGTGCCATTTGACTTTGTGCGCCGGCGCATGTCGGTGGTGGTGCGTGACAGTGGCGGCGCCGGCAAGATCATCACCAAGGGCGCGGTCGAGGAAATCCTGCAGGTGAGCGGCTCGGTGCAGGCCGCCGGTGGCGTGCTGGCGCTCGACGCGGGCTTGCGCCAGCGCATCGTGGCGACGGCCGAGGCGCTCAACGCCCAGGGGCTGCGCGTGGTGGCGGTGGCGACTCGGGATACCGAGCCTGGCCAGAGCAACTTCGGGGTGGCCGATGAGGCCGGCATGGTGCTCTGCGGCTTTCTGGCCTTTGTCGACCCGCCCAAGGAGAGCGCTGCGCCTGCGATACAGGCGCTCGCACGCCATGGCGTGCAGACCAAGGTGCTGACCGGCGACAATGCCGCCGTCACCGCCAAAGTCTGCCAGCAGGTGGGCATCACCGAGCAGCACATCGTGCTGGGTGGCGATATCGAGCAGATGGACGACCAGCGCCTGGCCCAGGTGGTCGAGGAAGGCAACATCTTTGCCAAGCTGAGCCCTGCGCACAAGGAGCGCATCGTGCGCATGCTCAAGGCCAATGGCCATGTGGTGGGCTTCATGGGCGACGGCATCAACGATGCGGCAGCGCTGCGCACCGCCGATATCGGCATCTCGGTGGACACGGCCGTTGATGTGGCCAAGGAAGCGGCCGACATCATCTTGCTGGACAAGAGCCTGATGGTGCTGGACCAGGGCGTGCAGGAAGGGCGCCGCACCTTTGCCAACATGCTCAAGTACATCAAGATGACGGCGAGCTCGAACTTCGGCAATGTGTTCTCGGTGTTGATTGCCAGTGCCTTCATCCCCTTTCTGCCCATGCTGCCGATGCAGCTGCTGGTGCAGAACCTGGTGTATGACTTCTCGCAGTCGGCGATTCCGTTTGACCATGTGGACCCCGAGCTGCTGACCCAGCCCCAGCGCTGGAACCCTGCCGATGTGGGCCGTTTCATGCTGTTCTTCGGCCCCATCAGCTCGGTCTTCGACATCACCACCTTTGTCGTGATGTGGAAGGTGTTTGGCGCCAACACGCCGGAGCGCCAGGCGCTGTTCCAGTCCGGCTGGTTTGTTGTGGGCCTGCTCACCCAGTCGCTGATCGTGCACATGATCCGCACGATGCGCATTCCGTTCCTCCAGAGCCGCGCTGCCTGGCCGGTGGCCCTGATGACCCTGGTGGTCGTGGCCATCGGCATTTACCTGCCTATGGGCGCGTTGGCACCTTATTTCAAGCTGGTGCCGCTGCCCGGCATGTACTTTGTATTCCTTGTGGCGGTCTTGCTGGCCTATATGGGTCTTACGCAGGTCATGAAAAAGTGGTACATCCGTCGCTACGGCTGGCAATAAGCGCCATGAAGAATAACCGTTTGCCAAGGAGGGCGGCATGCTCGAAGCGCTGAACTACACACAACTGAACTCACTGATCAACACGGCCATCAGCCTGGTGACCGCCTTTGTTCTGGGCGCCGTCATCGGCCTGGAGCGCCAATACCGCCAGCGCACCGCCGGCTTGCGCACCAATGTGCTGGTGGCCGTGGGTGCGGCCATCTTTGTCGACAGTGCCAACACCATTGCAGGCCCTGACGGGGCCGTGCGCGTGATGGCCTATGTGGTCTCGGGGATCGGCTTTCTGGGCGCTGGCGTCATCATGCGCGAGGAGGGCAATGTGCGTGGCCTGAACACCGCCGCCACCCTGTGGGGCTCTGCCGCCGTGGGCGCCGCAGCGGGGGCTGACCTGATCGTGCAGGCGGCCCTGGGCACCGTGCTGGTGCTGGCGGCCAATACCTTGCTGCGCCCGCTCGTCAATGCCATCAACCGCAAGCCGCTGGATGTGGCTTCCACCGAAATGACCAATGCCGTGTTTGTCGTGGCCGAGCGCCTGCACCAGCGGCTGGCGCTGGCGATGCTGCAGGATGTGCTAGAGCGTGGCGGCTACCCGCCCGGCGACATCGACATCCAGCCATTTGGCGATGCCGAGGTGGTTATTGAAGCGACCTTGGCCGCCCAGTCGGTGGAGGGAGAGGAGCTCGATGCGATGGTGCAGCAGCTGGCGGCCAAGCCCGGGGTGCGCCAGGCGTTCTGGAGCCCCAGCACGCGGGACTGAACTGCAGCGCTAGCCTTCAAATGCGAAGCCGACGCCATAGATCGAGCGAATGCAATCGGCGTCGTCTCCCATCACCGTGCGCAGTTTCTTGCGCAGGTTCTTGATATGGCTGTCGATCGCGCGGTCGCTCACTTCCAGCGCATCGGCATAGGCCAGGTCCAGCAACTGGCTGCGGGGGTAGATCTTGCCGGGATGGCGCTGCAGGATGTGCAGCAACGCAAACTCACGCCGCGTCAGCCCCAGATCCTGGCCGCGCCAGCTGGCCTGGCTGGTGGTCTCATCCAGCTGCCAGTCGCTGGCGGCCTGGCTGGCTGCCGCACCGGGAGCAGGTGGTGCATGGCGGCGCAGGATCACCTTGACGCGGGCAATCAGCTCGCGCGGCGAAAAGGGCTTGCAGATATAGTCGTCGGCGCCCATCTCGAGGCCGACCAGCCGGTCCACTTCCTCGACCTTGGCGGTCAGGCAGATGACGGGGCAGATCTGGCGCGCGCGGCACTCGCGCAGAATGCTCAGGCCGTCGGTGCCGGGCAGCATCAGATCGAGAATGGCCAGCTGCGGCGCGCGGGCGCGCAGCGCCGCCATGGCCTTGCTGCCATCGGCAAAATGCTCGACCTCGTAGCCGGCGTGGTGCAGGTAGTCAATGACAACCGAGGCGATATCGGCCTCGTCTTCGGCATACAGAATGCGGGGTTTGGCGGTGTTCATGCAACAGGGTCTATCAAGGGCAGGATCAAGGTAAGGCGCAGACCGCCCAAGGACGAGATGGAGGCCTGCAATTGTCCTCCATGGGCTTGCACAATGCTTTTGCAGATCGCAAGCCCCAGGCCCGAGCCGCCGCTGGCGCGGCTGCGCGAGGTCTCTACGCGGTAGAAGCGTTCAAAAATACGGGGCAGTTCGGCTGGCGGCACCGAGGGGCTGCTGTCATCGAGGTGCAGCTCCAGCCAGCGCTGGCCCGAACCAGGTGCTGGCCCATGCAGGCTGGCGCTGATGCTGACACGGCCCGGCGCATCGGTGTAGCGCAGGCTGTTTTCCAGGATATTGCTCAGCACCTGGTGCAACTGCTGCGCATTGCCCTGCACCCAGGCAGGCGGCAGGGCGGTGAGCAGCTCCTGGGCCGTGGGCAGGCTGATGCCCGCTTGGCTGAAGCGAATCTGCACGGCTTCCACCGCCTCGATGGTCAGGGCCCGCATGTCCAGCGGGCGCGCAGCCGCGGGCAGGTGGGCGGTCAGCTGCAGCGCAGGGGCGGCCTCGGGTGCGTGCACTACCAGTGCGGTCGGGATGGTGGCGCGCATGTCGCTGACCAGCTGGGTCAGGCGCAGGATCTGGCGGTGCAGGCGCGCGGCCGTCTGCGCATCAAAGCTGCGGATGCCATCCTGTACGGCTTCAATCTCGGCCCGCACGGCTGCCAGCGGGGTGCGCAACTCATGGGCCACCTGCGTGAGCCATTCATGCTGCTGTGCCTGGGCTTGCGAGAGCTGTTCGGCCATGTGGTTGTAGCGGTCGGCCAGCTGCACCAGCTCATCATGGCCGGCCACGGCAATGCGGTAGTCCAGCTGTCCGCTGGCAAAGGCCTTCGCCCCTTCGCTCAGCGCCTCGATGGGCCGAATCCAGCGGCGGCTCAGCCACCAGGACAGGGCACCGGCCAACAGCAGCCCCAGCAGACCGGTAATCGCCAGAAACACCAGATGCTCCTTCAAAAAGGCATTGTCGATCTGGTTTTTCAGGTCTTCGGGCTGGTTCAAGGTCAGGGTGCCAATCAGCATGTGCTGGCCATCGAACAGCGGGTTTTTGGCGCTGCCGGGCGTGGGCGGCACACCGGCAATCAGCTTGCCCTCGTTGTCGAGCAGACCCAGGCGCTGGGACAGCGGGTGGCGCTCGATGGGGCGCAATTGCTGGGTCAGTGCAGGCCCGAGTGTGGCCCGGCGCGGTGCCACTGTCTCGGCAGGGGGCGAGACGGGCACGGCCGCCTGGCTGCCAAAGCGGGTCAGTGCATTCCAGCGCTCCGGCGTCAGCGAAGCCCAATGCGGGTCCTTCGCATATTCGCGCCGCAGCTGGCTTTCGAGATACTCCAGCCGCCCCAGCTCGATCTGTGCCACGTAGCCGCCCAGCCCGCGCTGCAGGCTCCAGTACGAAAAGCCAAAAAACCCCAGCAGCAGCCCCAGCAGCAGCAGCACCATGGCCAGCAGCACCCGTGTCTGCAAGCGGGTGAAACGCAACTGTTGGAAGCGGGAAGTGGTCACAGAAAGCAGCTGGGGCGTTGGATGGAGGAGCGCAAACGGCAAAAACGGGCAGGCGCAATGCCTGCCCGGCTATTCTCTTACACAGTGCGTGGGTGTGTAAAAGTGTTGCTTGATCGGGGCGTTACCAGCGGACTTCAGGGTCCGATGGATGCGCCACGCTTGGCGACCAGTTGCTTGCCCACCTGGCGGCAGGTGGCCTTGGCGGTGGTGCCATTGTCCAGTGTCAGTTGGACGGCGTCGCCGGCCTTCTTGCCCTGGCAAGCCTCAATGGCTTGCTTGGACGGGGCGGGTTGGGCGGGGCTGGCGGCCTGGGCCTGTGCGGCGGCGATCCAGAGGGCTGCAGTCACGGCGGTGCTGCACAGCAGACGATGGCGAAGTGGTTGAGAACTCATGGCATTCCTTGTATAAAAAGAGGCTCTGCGGCCAGGCCGCGATCTGGTGTGGAACAGAAAGAAGCGGTGAAACAGAGAAACTGGAGTGTGTTTACGCCTCTCCGCAGAGCCTATGGTTGAACTATAGAAGCCAAATGTGGAGGAAGTTGGGCCGGCTTTGTGCAAGGTGTGACAAAGCGAAAACCGCATGCCTATTGGGTTTCGGCGGTATCCGGCCGCGCGCGCAAGGCCGCAAAGTTATGCAAAGCGGAGGTCGCTTCAGGGCAGCGGCGTGGCTGGCAGGGGGCTTGCGCCGTGCGGGCGGCGCGCCGCAATGCGCTGTACCACCCGCTCCGGGCTGCGCAGCAGCCCTGCCTCATAGGCGATGACCGACCAGCCGGCGCAGACTTGCAGCAGCTCGCCCGGTTGCAGCAAAAAATCGGGCCGGGAGGGCTTGCCGTAGGCTTCGTTGCCCTGCGCAAAGGTCTCGTACAACAACAGCCCGCCAGGGGCCACACTGGCCAGAATGCGCGGCCACAGCGGGCGCCACAGATAGTTCGTCACGACCACTGCATCGAAGAGCCGGCCTTCCAGCGGCCAGGCACCGTTTTCGATATCGGCCTGCAGCCATTCGCCTGCCGTGTCCGACTGCAGCGATTGCAGGGCCGCACCGTCGCGGTCCACGCCCGTCACCTGCAAACCCTGGGCCTGAAGATAGCGCGCATGGCGGCCCTGGCCGCAGGCCAGATCCAGCACCTGGCGGCCAGCCGGGATCAGCGCAGAAAAGCGGGTGATCCAGGGCGAGGGGGCGGGGGTGTGGGTGTGGGTGTGGGTCATCGGCTGGATGGTGTTTGCGATCGCTGCATCGCGGCGCGGGGAGAACGTAGACACGTTCTCAGAAGCAGGCCCAGACATGGTCGGCCATGCGCACCATGAATTCCGGTTGCGTATAGAGCATGAAGACCAGCGCCAGCAGCACCGCCACCAGCAGCCAGATGGCAGCGCGCTGCCAGCCGCGCAGCGGCGCGGCGTCCGCGTTGGAGGGTGTTGGTGGTGCAGGCTGTTGCATGAGAGTTCAGTCGTCAGGCCGCCAGTGGCTGGCGCCGCACAGGCTCTTCCTTGACGGGCAGATTGACCAGGCCGGCGAACACGCCCAGCCCAATGGCCACGTACCAGACGACATCATAGCTGCCGGTGTGGTCATACAGGTAGCCGCCCAGCCAGATGCCCAGGAAGCTGCCGATCTGGTGGCTGAAGAACACAAAGCCGCTGAGCATGGACAAATGCTGCACGCCGAAGATCTGCGCAATGGCGCCATTGGTCAGCGGCACGGTGGACAGCCACAAAAAGCCCATCACGGCGGCAAACACATAGACCGACCAGGGCGACAGCGGGACCAGCAGAAACACCACGATCGCGATCGCGCGGATGAAATAGATGCCCGAGAGCAGGTAGCGCTTGGCCATGCGCTGGCCCAGCGAGCCTGCCAGGTAGGTGCCAAAGATGTTGAACAGGCCGATGAGCGCGAGCGAATAGCTGGCCACATGCGGCGGCAGCCCGAAGTCTTTCAGGTAGCTGGGCATGTGCACGCCAATGAACATCACCTGGAAGCCGCAAACGAAGTAACCCGCCGTCAGCAGCAAGAAGCTGGGATTGCGGAAGGCTTCGCCCACGGCCTGGGCGATGGTTTGCTGCTGGCCTGCGGCCGCGTGGCGCTTGAGTGCGTGGAAATTGGGCTCGCGCAGCGCGATGGCCAGCGGCACGATGGTCAGCACCAATACCGCACAGACCAGCAGCGCGTTCTGCCAGCCCAGGTGGGCGATCAGCTGGCCCTCGACCGGCACCATGAAGAACTGGCCAAAGGAGCCGGCCGCTGCAGCCACCCCCATGGCCCAGGAGCGTTTCTCAGCAGGCAGTTGGCGCCCGATGACGCCATAGATCACCGCATAGGTGGTGCCCGTCTGCGCCATGCCGATCAGAAGTCCGGCCGTGAGCGCGAACACCAGCGTATTGGGCGCCCAGGCCATGCCGGCCAGGCCCAGCGCATAGAGCAGCGCGCCGCAGACCAGCACCTTGCTGGCGCCAAAACGGTCGGCCAGCATGCCGGTGAAGATGCCAATCAGGCCCCAGCTGAGGTTTTGCACCGCCAGCGCCAGCGCAAAGGATTCGCGCGTCCAGCCCATCTCCTGCGTGATCGGCTGCAGCCACAGGCCAAATCCGTGGCGGATGCCCATCGACAGCGTCACCACGGCGCCGCCGCACAGCAGCACGCGGGCCATCGTCAATTGTTGTGCGTTGTTTTGCATAGTCCTAGCTTGTCTCGTTATGCACGGATTGTTACTCCAACCCCCAAAACCGGCTGTCTCTCGCATATTGCCCAGTGGCCAGCCAAGCCCATTGCAGGCTGTTGCGACCAAGCGTCGTGAATCGTCAACAAATCCACCTGTTTATCTATACAGCTATTTACAATGGCAGCCGCTAGAATGGAAAGTTATGGCAAGCAAAAACACGTCTACCAGTGAATACGCAGAAGGCTCGATCCGGGTCCTCAAGGGGCTCGAACCGGTCAAGCAGCGCCCGGGTATGTATACCCGTACTGACAACCCGCTGCACATCATCCAGGAGGTGATCGACAACGCCGCTGACGAGGCACTCGCCGGCTTTGGCAAGAAGATCCGCGTCTATCTGCACACCGATGCGTCGATCAGTGTGGAGGACGACGGCCGGGGCATTCCCTTTGGCATGCACCCCGAAGAACATGCGCCGGTGGTGGAGCTGGTGTTTACCCGCCTGCATGCGGGCGGGAAGTTCGACAAGGGCCAGGGCGGCGCCTACAGCTTCTCCGGCGGTCTGCACGGCGTGGGGGTGTCGGTGACCAATGCGTTGGCCACCCGCATGGAAGTGACCGTGCACCGCGACGGCTCCGTTGCCACGATGGCCTTTGCCGGTGGCGATGTGGTCGAGCCGCTGAAGGTGCGGCCGATGGTCAGCGGTGACCGCAAGCAGGGCACGACGGTGCGTGTGTGGCCCGATGCCAAGTATTTCGAATCCAGCCATTTGCCAATGGGCGAGCTGGTGCACCTGCTGCGCAGCAAGGCGGTGCTGATGCCCGGCGTCAGCGTGCAGCTGACGCAGGACAAGAGCCGCGAGACGCAGACCTGGCAGTACAAGGGTGGCCTCAAGGACTACCTGCTGCAGACGCTGCCGGTGGACCCGCTCATTCCGGTGTTCGAAGGCGAGGGCTTTGCCGGCCGCAGCGACGACCATTTTGCCGAGGGCGAAGGGGCGTCCTGGTGCGTGGCCTTCACCGACGAAGGCCAGCCGGTGCGCGAGAGCTATGTCAACCTGATCCCCACCACCGCCGGCGGCACGCATGAAAGCGGCCTGCGCGACGGCCTGTTCCAGGCGGTCAAGAGCTTTATCGAACTGCACTCGCTGCTGCCCAAGGGCGTCAAGCTGATGCCTGAGGACGTGTTTGCCCGTGCCAGCTATGTGCTGTCGGCCAAGGTGCTCGATCCCCAGTTCCAGGGCCAGATCAAGGAGCGCCTGAACTCGCGCGATGCAGTGCGCCTGGTCTCGGGCATGGTGCGGCCTGCGCTGGAGCTGTGGCTGAACCAGAACGTCGAATATGGCAAGAAGCTCGCCGAGATCGCGATCAAGGCGGCACAGACGCGCCAGCGCGCCGGCCAGAAGGTGGAAAAGCGCAAGGGCAGCGGCGTGGCCGTGTTGCCCGGCAAGCTGACCGATTGCGAAAGCCGCGACCTGGCCTACAACGAGGTGTTTCTGGTCGAGGGCGATTCGGCCGGCGGCAGCGCCAAGATGGGGCGCGACAAGGAAACCCAGGCCATCCTGCCGCTGCGCGGCAAGGTGCTCAACACCTGGGAGGTGGACCGTGACCGCCTGTTTGCCAATACCGAAATCCATGACATCTCGGTGGCCATCGGCGTCGATCCCCATGGCCCCGATGACGAGGTGGACCTGAGCGGTCTGCGCTACGGCAAGATCTGCATCCTCAGCGATGCGGACGTGGACGGCTCGCACATCCAGGTGCTGCTGCTGACCCTGTTCTTCAAGCACTTCCCGCAGCTGATCGAGAGAGGCCATGTCTGCGTGGCGCGGCCGCCGCTGTTCCGCGTCGATATTCCTGCCCGGGGCAAAAAGCCCGCGGCCAAGGTCTATGCGCTGGACGAGGCGGAGATGCATGCCATCTTCGACAAGGCCGCCAAGGATGGCGTACCCCGGGAGAAATGCCAGGTCAGCCGCTTCAAGGGCCTGGGCGAGATGAATGCCGAGCAGCTCTGGGAGACCACGTTGAACCCGGACACCCGCCGCCTGCTGCCGGTGCGCCTGAGCCGCACCGACCTGCTGGCCACCCGTGAGGTCATGACCCAGCTGATGGGCAAGGGCGAGGCTGCGGCCCGCCGCGACCTGATGGAACTCCATGGCCACGAAGTAGAAATCGATATCTGATTGCATGTCTCCAGCATCGATGGCTTTGCCGCTTTTGCCTTGCCTGGCCGCAGCCCTGTCTGCGTCTGGGCTTCGCATCCTGCCTGACGGAGCCATCGAATGTCCCGCTGCCCATGCCGCTGAATGACAACACCAACCACAGCCGCGTGCAGCCGTGCCACAAGCAAAGAAAGCTGAACAACCATGAGTGAACAAACCGGTCTGGATTTGCTATCCAACCCCGAGCCCGACGACGGCGACAGCCTGGACCTGGGCAACTACGCGCAGCGCGCCTATCTGGAATACGCGCTGTCGGTGGTCAAGGGCCGTGCGCTGCCCGATGTCTGCGATGGTCTGAAGCCCGTGCAGCGCCGCATCCTGTTTGCGATGGACCGCATGGGCCTGGGCTACAGCGGCCCCAACCGCGCCACGGCGGCCAAGCCCGTCAAAAGCGCCCGTGTCGTCGGCGATGTGCTGGGCCGCTTTCACCCGCATGGCGACCAGTCTGCCTATGACGCGCTGGTGCGCATGGCCCAGGACTTTGCCCAGCGCTACCCGCTGATCGATGGCCAAGGCAACTTTGGCAGCCGCGATGGTGATGGCGCTGCGGCGATGCGTTACACCGAGGCGCGCCTGTCCAAGATCACCAGCCTGCTGCTCGACGAGATCGACATGGGCACGGTGGATTTTGTGCCCAACTACGACGGCTCCACCGAGGAGCCCAGCCAGCTGCCGGCGCGCCTGCCGTTCTCGCTGCTCAACGGCGCCAGCGGCATAGCGGTGGGCCTGGCCACCGAAATCCCCAGCCACAACCTGCGCGAAGTGGCCGATGCCTGTGTGGCACTGATCAAGAAGCCGGCGATGACGGACTTCGACCTGCAGCAGATCATTCCCGGCCCGGACTACCCGGGTGGCGGCCAGATCATCAGCAGCGACAAGGACATTGCCGATGCCTACCGCACGGGTCGCGGCTCGATCAAGGTGCGTGCGCGCTGGACCATCGAAGAGCTCGCGCGCGGCCAGTGGCAGCTGGTCGTCAACGAGCTGCCGCCCGGCGTGTCCTCGCAAAAGGTGCTCGAGGAGATCGAGGACCTGACCAACCCCAAGATCAAGACCGGCAAGAAAACCCTGACGCAGGAGCAAAGCCAGCTCAAGGCCACCGTGCTGTCCCTGCTCGATGGCGTGCGCGACGAGTCGAGCAAGGATGCGGCGGTACGTTTGGTGTTCGAGCCCAAGACCGGCAAGATTGCGCAGTCCGAGCTGATCACCTGCCTGCTGGCGCATACCAGCCTGGAGAGCTCCTCGTCGGTCAACCTGACGATGATCGGCATCGACGGCAAGCCCACGCAGAAGTCGCTGCGCCTGATGCTGGAAGAGTGGATCCAGTTCCGCCAGACGACGATCACGCGCCGCTCCGAGCACCGCCTGGCCAAGGTGATGGACCGCATCCATATCCTGGAAGGCCGGCAGACCATTCTGCTCAATATCGACGAGGTGATCGCGATCATCCGCGCCAGCGACGAGCCCAAGGCCGCGCTGATGGCGCGCTTTGACCTGAGCGAGCGCCAGGCCGACGACATCCTGGAAATCCGCCTGCGCCAGCTCGCCCGCCTCGAAGCGATCAAGATCGAGCAGGAGCTGAGCGAGCTGCGCGCAGAGCAGGGCAAGCTCGAAGACATTCTGGCCAACCCGGCGTCGCTCAAGCGCCTGATGGTCAAGGAGATCGAAGCCGATGCCAAGCAGTTTGCCGATGCCCGCCGCACCCTGATCCAGGAAGAGAAGAAGGCCGTCGCCGAAGTCAAGGTGGTCGATGAGCCGGTCACCGTGGTGGTGTCGGAAAAAGGCTGGGTGCGGGCCCGCACCGGCCACGGCCACGCGGCCGACAGCTTCAGCTTCAAGTCGGGCGACAGCCTGTATGGCACCTTTGAATGCCGCACGGTCGACCAGTTGCTGGTCTTTGGCAGCAACGGCCGGGTCTACTCGGTCGCGGTCGCCAACCTGCCGGGCGGCCGGGGTGATGGCCAGCCGGTCACCACCTTGATGGAGCTCGAAGCGGGCACCCAGATCCAGTACTACTTTGCCGGTCCGCTGTCCGCACGCCTGCTGCTGGCCAGCAGCGCAGGTTATGGCTTCACCGCGCTGGTGGAGAACATGGTTTCGCGCCAGAAGGGTGGCAAGGCCTTTGTCAGCCTGGATGATGGCGATACGCTGTGCGCCCCCTCGCATATCTCGGGCAGCAGCGGCAGCCTGCCATTGGCCGATGCCAGCCATGTGGCCTGCGCCTCGGTCGGTGGCCGCATCCTGACCTTCGAGGTCGCCGAGCTCAACCACATGGCCAAGGGCGGCAAGGGGCTCAAGCTCATCGACCTGGAGGACAAGGACCGCCTCGCCGGTGTCGCCGTCTACACGCGCAGCATCCGCATCGAAGGGATCGGGCGCGGCGGCAAGGCCCGTGAGGAAACCCTGGAGATTCGCAGCCTCAACAATGCCAAGGCCGGGCGCGCCAAAAAAGGCAAGCTCGCCGATCTGGGCTTCAAGCCCAACGCCGTGTTCCGCGTTGAATAAAGCGCACTGCCCATCACTCCCAAGCCCTGCCCGGTATCGCCCGGCGGGGCTTTTTCATGTCCCGTCGTTGCAGCGCCGATCAACGCTGCGCTGGCAACAGCGCCCGCAAATGGTCGACAAAGGCGCGCACGCCCCGGGGCAGGTTACGGCCCGTCAGCGTTTGCAGTTCGATCGAGCGCGCATGCATGCCGCGCTCGCGGATGGGCACGGTGTGCAGCAGGCCCTGGCGCACATACTCGCGCACGGTGACTTCGCCGCCCAGGGTGAGCCCGCCGCCATGCAGCACAAAGCGCACCAGCGCATCGAACTGCCCGCTCTCCAGCACGGGGTCAAACACCAGGCCACGCTGACCGCTGGCAATGTCAAACAGCTGGCGCGCGGTATTGCCATCGTCCAGCAAGGCCAGCGGGTAGGGCTGCATTTGCGCCAGGCTTACGCTGGCAAAGCGGGCCAGCGGATGGCCGGGCGGCATGATCAGGATGACCGGTGAGTTCTGGCGGTGCTGCACATCGATATCGCGCACGGCAGCACGGCTGTAGGTCAGACCGATGTCGGCCTCGCCGTTGCGGACGGCCTGCGTGACCTGGGCGGGCGAGGCGGACACCAGCTGGAACTGCATGCCCGGGTGCTGCTCCCGGAACGTGGCCATGGCCAACGGCAGAAACTCGAACGCAAAGCCGGCCGATGCGCAGACCCGCACCTGGCCTCGGCGCAGGCCTTGCAGCGCCTCGATATCGGCGACGACGCGCTCGGCCTCCAGCGCATGGCGCTTGGCATGGGTGGCCAGCAACTCACCGGCAGCGCTGGCCACCATGCCGCGCGGGCGGCGCTCGAACAGCGGCACCTGCAGCACTTCCTCCAGCGATGCGATCTGGCGGCTGACGGCGGACGCCGAGACATTCAGGCGCAGCGCGGCCTCGCTGACCGAGCCGCTGCGCACGACTTCCAGAAAATAGCGGATGGCGGTGTCCTGGAGGTGTTGCGAGGGAGTCATGGTCTGCTTTGCAAAAAACGCAACGATAACCGCAAAAAATTGTGATTGTCGAAATGGGCAGCATTGCCTATGCTGGATTTTTACGACATCCAAGAGACATACCTCTCATGCCATCCCAGCCTGTTCCTGCCGACCACAGCATCGTCGAGTTGAGCGC
This sequence comes from Comamonas sp. B21-038, assembly GCF_022387135.1. Classification (GTDB taxonomy): domain Bacteria; phylum Pseudomonadota; class Gammaproteobacteria; order Burkholderiales; family Burkholderiaceae_C; genus Comamonas; species Comamonas sediminis. The sequence continues at coordinate 3,010,864 of NZ_CP092462.1, read as the reverse complement.
CGTGGCGCTGTCGGCGGCCATCCAGCGGCGCGCGCTGTCCTGCACCGAGGTGCTGCAGGCCTTCTGGGGCCAGATCGACCGGCTCAACCCTGCGGTGAACGCGCTGGTCGCGCCGATGCCGCGCGAGCCGCTGCTGGCCCAGGCCGCGCAGCTCGATGCCGAACTGGCCCAGGGCAAAAGCCGGGGGCCGCTGCACGGCTTTCCGCAGGCACCCAAGGATATTTCACCCGCCGCCGGCATGGTGACAACGAAGGGCTCGCCGATCTTCCAGGGCCAGGTCAGCAGCAGCGATGCGGTGATTTTCGAGCGCATGCGCGCAGGCGGTGCGCTCTTTGTGGCGCGCAGCAATTCGCCCGAGTTTGGCCTGGGCGGCCATACCTACAACCCGGTCTACGGCACCACGCGCAATGCCTTTGACCCGAGCCGCTCGGCTGGCGGCAGCAGCGGCGGCGCTGCGGTGGCCGTGGCGCTGCGCATGCTGCCGGTAGCAGATGGCTCGGACATGATGGGCTCGCTGCGCACGCCAGCTGCCTTCAACAATGTGTACGGCCTGCGCACCTCGGTGGGCTGCGTGCCGCATGGCCCGGGCGATGAAGTGTTTTTCCAGCAGTTCAGCGTGGCCGGGCCGATGGCGCGCGATATTCCCGATCTGGCCTTGCTGCTGTCGGTGCAGGCAGGTTTTGATGCGCGCCTGCCCTTGACCCACCGCAGCGATGGCGCGCAGGACTGGGGCCAAGGACTGGAGCGCGACTTCCGGGGCCGCAAGATCGCCTGGCTGGGTGACCTGGGCGGGCACCTGCCCACCGAGCCGGGCCTGCTCGACACCTGCCGCGCGGCGCTGGGCGCTTTTGCCGACATCGGTTGCACAGTGGATGAGGTGCTGCCCGACTTTGACCTGGAGCAGCTCTGGCGCGCCTGGATCGATCTGCGCAGCTTCAGCGTTGCCGGTGCCAATGCGGCGCTGTACGACGACCCGCAAAAGCGCGCGCTGCTCAAGCCCGAGGCCTTGTGGGAAATGGAGCGGGGCCGCGCGCTGTCAGCCATGGACATCTATGCCGCGGCCAAGGTGCGCAGCAGCTGGTACGAGGTGCTGCGCCGCCTGTTCGAGCGCTATGACTTCGTCGTGCTGCCCGCTGCGCAGGTGTTCCCGTTCGAGGCCGAACTGGACTGGCCCCATGCCGTGGGCGGCCGCAGCATGGACACCTACCACCGCTGGATGCAGACGGTGGTGGGTGCCACGATGGCCGGCTTGCCGGCCCTGTCCGTCCCCGCCGGATTTGGCCCCAACGGGCTGCCCGCTGGCCTGCAGATCATCGGGCCCACGCAGGCTGACCGGGCGCTGCTGCAAATCGGCCATGCCTATGACCAGGCCAGCGGCCACGCGCGCCGGCGCAGCCCTTTGCTGGGCTAGGCGAACCGCGCGCTCCGCCCCTGCTGGTCCACCGCATTTCCCCTGCGCAGACCGCCACAGAGCCAGCGCTGCTGCAGCGCTGGCCTGCGAGGGTCCTGCACCCGTTCGTCGACAAAAAAAGGTAGATCCCATGTCCATGCCGATATCCCGTCACCGCTTTTTGACCTGCCTGGCCGCAGGCGCTGCCAGCCTGGCCTTGCGCCCTGCGTGGGCCCAAGGCTACCCTGACCGTGCGATCAAGCTGGTGGTGCCCTTTGCGCCCGGCGGGGCCACGGACATTCTGGGCCGGCTGCTGGCATCGCAGCTCAGCGAGAAGCTGGGCCAGTCGGTGTTTGTGGAGAATCGCCCGGGGGCAGGCACGGCCGTGGCGGGCGGGCAGGTCGCCAAATCGGCGCCCGATGGCTATACCTTGTTCTTGGGCGCTAGCTCCACGCTGGCGATGAACCCGGTGGTGCGCAAGGCGCTGCCCTATGACCCGGTGCGCAGCTTCAGCATGCTGGGTCTGGTCGCAGACATGGGCCTGGTGCTGGTGGCGAACCCGGCCGTCAAGGCCACGTCGCTGCAGGATCTGGTGGCGCAATCGAAGGCGGCGCCGGACCGCTTTTCCTACGGCTCCTTTGGCCCGGCCTCCTCGGTGCATTTTGGCGGCGAGATGCTCAAGAGCGCGACCGGCATCCGCATGCTGCATGTGCCTTTCAACGGCAGCACACCGAGCCTGACGGCGCTGATGGGTGGCCAGGTGCAACTGGCGGTGGACACGGTGGTGGCGACCACGCCGCTGATCAAGGCCGGCAAGATCAAGCCGATTGCCGCACTGGGCGCCCAGCGCCTGGCCTTGCTGCCCGACGTACCCACGGTGGCGGAAAGCGGCTTTCCCGGTTTTGACATGAGCACCTGGTTTGCCTTTTTGGCGCCTGCCGGCCTGCCCGAGCCGGTGCGTGCCAAGCTCGAGGCCGCCTTGGCCGATGTGATGGCCCAGCCCGCCACGCAGCAGAAGCTGGAGAACATTGGCCTGACCCCTGCCTGGGGCAATGGCAGTGCGCTGAAGGCGCGCGTGGAGCGCGAGCTGCCGCTGATGCGCGATGTGGCGCAGCGCGCCCAGATCGAGGTGGAGTAAGTTCTGGGCGGGCGGTGCTGAAGTCGAAGAAAGCGCTTAGCGCAGTGCTTCCCACCACCGCTTGTTGCTGCGCGGCTGGCCCACGGTCAGCACCTCACCGATCTCGGGCGTGGCCAGTTGGATGCCTTGCTGCTGTGCCAGTGCTGCGAGCCGGTCCATGGGTTCACGCCAGCCGTGCATGGCCAGCGAAAAGGTGCTGTTGTGCACGCTGTACAGCACCTGGCCGCGCACATCGCTAAAGGCCTGGATGGTTTCTTCCGGCGTCATGTGGACGGAGGGCCAGTAGGCGTCGTAGGCGCCGTTTTCCATCAGCGCGAGGTCCATGGGGCCGAACTTCTCGCCAATCGCCTTGAAGCCGGGGAAGTAGCCGGTATCGCCGCTGTAGTAGATACGCTGGCCACCGGTTTGCAGCACCCAGGACGCCCAGAGCGTGCTGTTGCGGTCGCTCAACGTGCGGCCTGAGAAATGCTGGCTGGGCGTGGCGGTCACTTGCACACCGGCGTGCTGCTGTTGCTGCCACCAGTCCAGCTCGACAATGCGATCAGGCTCAACCCCCATACCGCGCAGGCGTGCGCCTACGGCCAGCGGCACAAAGTAGCGCTCCACCTTGCCCAGCAGGAACTTGATCGTCGGCTCGTCCAGGTGGTCGTAGTGGTCGTGCGACAGGATCAGGCCGGCAATGGGCGGCAGGTCTTGCAACGGCAGCGGTGTGGGGTGGAAACGCTTGGGGCCAATAAAGCTGAACGGCGATACCCGCTCGCCAAACACCGGGTCGATCAGCCAGTAGTTGCCCTGGAGCTTGAGCAGGTGCGACGAGTGGCCCAGCCGGATCACATGGTTGGCATCCGCGGGCAGCGCCTGCAGCTGCGCCGGGGTGACGGTGTGGACGGGAATGCTGTCCAGCGGCGTGGTGCCGCTCTTGTCACCGAACAGAAAGCGCGACCAGATCTGGAAGCCGCCGGCATGGGGCTTGGCGGCAGGATTGGGCGGGTTTTGAAAGCGCTTTTCAGCGGAGGAATACTGGGGCGATGCCTGGTAGCGGCGTTGGCTGTCCTCGTCCGGGGTCGAGGCACAGGCCACCAGAGAGCAGGCCGTTGCCACGAGCCATCCGCTGCGCAGCCGTTGAAAGCCGCCGTTGCCACGGGTGGTGTTGTTGGAGGAGGAGGCGGGGCGGGGCTCTTGCATGGCTAATATCAATCGGGCAGGGTGGGGCGTTAAGCGACTGCCATGATACGGCGCCCACAAGAAAGCCGCATGGCTGCGGCTGTTGTAGGGATTTAGCGAAAAATCTATTGATTAATCTACAGATTTATTCCACTTCGGCGATGAGTTCAATCTCCACACAGGCGCCCCGGGGCACCTGGGCCACGCCAAACGCGCTGCGGGCATGGGCTCCCTTGTCCGGCCCAAACACCTGGGCCAGCAGTTCGCTGGCGCCGTTGGTGACCAGATGTTGCTCGGTGAAGTCTTCTGTGCTGTTGACCAGGCTCATCAGCTTGACAATGCGCTTGACCTTGTTCAAGTCACCGCCCACCGCTGCCTGCAAGGTACCCATCAGGTCGATGGCGACCGCGCGTGCTGCCTGCTGGCCTTCGGCAGTGTCCATGGACTTGCCGAGCTTGCCGGTCCAGGGTTGGCCGTTCTTGCTGGCCGTGTGACCGCTGATAAACACGAGCTGGCCTGTCTGCGCATAGGGTGCGTAAGCCGCAGCGGGCGTGCGCACCGGCGGCAGTTCAATGTTCAGGGCTTGGAGTTGGTCGTAGATGCACATGCCGGTCTGGTCCTTGCTGGGGTGAGGAAGAGAGGCATCTTAGAGCCAGCGCCGGCCCAGCACACATGCAAAAACAATGCGGCGCCATACCCGCAGGGCATGGGCGCCGCATGGCGTGGTGTGCGGCTCAGGCCAGTTCGGCGATCAGCTCGATCTCGACGCAGGCACCCATCGGAATCTGGGCGACGCCAAAGGCGCTGCGGGCATGGGCGCCTTTGTCAGGGCCAAACACTTCAGCGAACAACTCGCTGGCGCCGTTGGTGACCAGGTGCTGCTCGGTGAAGTCACCGGTGCTGTTGACCAGGCTCATCAGCTTGACCACGCGTTTGACCCGGTTCAGATCGCCGCCGGCGGCATGCTGCAAGGTGCCCAGCAGGTCGATGGCCACGGCGCGCGCTGCCAGCTTGCCTTCCTCGGTGTTGATGTTGCGGCCAAACTGCGCCACCCAGGGCTTGCCATCCTTGCGGGCAATGTGGCCACTCAAAAACACCATGTTGCCGGTCTGCACATAGGGCAGGTAGGCGGCAGCGGGCACCGCCAGCGGCGGCAGGCTGATGCCGAGGGCCTGGAGTTTGTCGTAAACGCTCATGGAATCCTTTCAACAATGGAGGCGGGGCAAAGCGCCAGTGTGGCACAAATGCCCTGCTTGAGCGTCGTTGCCCGTGTCGCCTGAGAGGGGCAACGACCCACTTTAGGGCAAGTCCGGATCGGGCTGATGGGCAGCGCTGCCTAGCATGTGGGGATGATGGAGACTTCTTCCGCCCAGCCGGCGGACCCGCGCAGGGGAGGGCCGGGCAGGCGCTGCTACTGGCGGCCGGCCGCCTGGCTGTGGGGCATCCTGGCCGGTACGGCAGTGCAACTGCAGCAGGCCAGCCTGGGGTTGGGCTGGCACTACGCCACATCGGCACTGCTGGGGGCCGTGGCCAGTCTGCTGCTGAGCCGCTGGCGCAGGCCGCTGCCGTGGCCGGATCGGGCTCTGTGCTGCCTGGCAGCCGCCGCGCTGGCGTTTGGCCTGGCGGGCATGCGCGCCGTCCACCAAGCACAAACGCAGTTGCAGCCAGCGCTGGAAGGTATCGATCTGCAGCTGGAGGGCGTTATCGTGGCGATGCCTTTGCCGGTCAGCGGCGGCCAGCGCTTTCGGCTGAAGACCGAGCAGGCCTGGCTGGAGGGGGCACTGGTAGCAGTGCCGCCGCTGGTCGACCTGTCCTGGTACCGCGCAGACCACCGCGCCTTTGCGCGCGTGCCGATGGAGCAGCCTGCATCGGCAGAGGGCGCCTTGCCGCTGCTGCAGGCGGGGCAGCGCTGGCGGTTGCCGGTGCGTCTGCGCGCTCCCCATGGCAGCCTGAACCCGCATGGCTTTGACTACGAGATGTGGATGTGGGAGCAAGGGGTGCAGGCGACGGGCTATGTGCGGCACGGGCAGGCGCTGGAGCCACAGCTGCTGGCATCACGGCAAGGCCATGCGGTGGAGCGCTTGCGGCAGGCGGTGCGCGATGGCATGGTGCAGCAGCTGGCGCCGCCAGGCGAGCCGCAGGCGGCAGAGCGGGCACGCATTGCCGGTGTGCTGGTGGCGCTGGTGACGGGCGAGCAGCGCGCCATTGACCGCGAGGACTGGCGCGTATTCCGCATCACTGGAGTGGCCCATCTGATGGCGATCTCGGGCCTGCACATCACCTTGTTTGCCTGGGTATCGGCGGCGATGATCCGCATCGCCTGGCGGCGCAGCCCGGCGCTGTGCCTGCGGCTGCCGGCACCCCATGTCGCGCTGTGGGGCGGCGTGCTGTGCGCAGGGCTGTATGCGGTGTTCAGCGGCTGGGGCATTCCGGCACAGCGCACGGTGCTGATGCTGGTCGTCGTGGCTGCGCTGGTATCTAGCGGCCGGCAGTGGCCCTGGTACATGCGCTGGTTGCTGGCCTGCGTCTGCGTGGTGCTGGCCCAGCCGATGGCCTTGTTGCAGGCGGGGTTCTGGCTCAGCTTTCTGGCGGTCGGTATCCTGTTTGCATCCGACCGAGGGCCCGGCAACCGCGCGGCCGCAGCGCCCGCCCTGGGCGCGGCACAGCGCGGCCTGCGCGGCGCGTTGGCCGCCACGGCCCAGTTGCTGCGCGAGCAGTGGGTGGTGACCTTGGCAATCACGCCCTTGTCCCTGCTGCTGTTTGGCCAGGTGTCGGTGGTGGGCTTTCTGGCCAATCTGCTGGCCATTCCGTGGGTGACCTGGGTGGTCACGCCGCTGGCCTTGCTGGGCGCGGTGCTGCCCGCCTTGTGGACGGCGGCGGCCTGGGCGCTGCAGCCCTTGATGCTGGTCTTGCAGTGGCTGGCCAGCTGGCCCCATGCGGCGCTGTGGCTGGCGGCGGCACCTGGCTGGGCGGCGCTGGCTGCGGTGCTGGGCGGGGTGTGGCTGGTGCTGCCCTGGCCTTGGCGGCTGCGGTTGCTCGGCCTGCCTTGTCTGCTGCCGGCCCTGTTCTGGCAACCGCTGCGGCCGGCGCATGGCCAATTTGAACTGTGGGCGCTCGATGTGGGCCAGGGGCAGGCGGTGGTGGTGCAGACGGCCAGACATAGCCTGCTGTACGACGCCGGCCCGCTGTATGGCCCGGGCAGCAATGCCGGTGACCGGGTGGTGGTGCCGGCCATGCGGGCGATGGACGTGCGCGGGCTGGACAGCGGCAGGCTCGATCTGCTGGTGCTGAGCCATGGGCATGTGGACCATACCGGCGGCGCCGAGGCGGTGGTCGAGCAACTCCGGCCTGCCGGCGTGCTGGGCTCGCTGCTGCCCCATGAGCGCCAGCGCCTGGGCATAGCCGCCGCGCCCTGGCAGGACTGCATGGCCGGCCAGGCATGGATCTGGGATGGTGTGCATTTCAGCGTGTTGTTTCCGGGTGAGGAAGCGCCGGGTGCTGCCGCCAGCCCCGCCCCCAGGCAGAGCTCGGGCAATCCCTTGAGCTGTGTGTTGCGCATCGAGGCGGCGCCGCGTGGCGGCCATGCCGCTGCCGCCTTGTTGCCCGGCGATATCGAGCGTGCCCAGGAATGGGCGCTGGTACAGCGCCATGCCGATGCGCCAGCCGCTTTGCGGGCCGACCTGATGCTGGCACCGCACCATGGCAGCAATACCTCGTCCACGCAGCCGCTGTTGGCAGCGGTGCGGCCGCGCTGGGTGGTGGCGCAGACGGGCTACCGCAACCGCTTCAGGCACCCGGCGGCCGCGGTGCGGCAGCGTTACCAGCAGATGCAGATAGTGCTGCGCAACACCGTGCATTGCGGTGCCGCATACTGGCGTTCGGACCAGCCGGAGACACTGGTATGCGAGCGGCAAAAACGGCCCCGCTATTGGCGCCACGAGGCTGCCGAGCTGGGCCCAACGCGTAGGACATTGGATATAAACAAAACAAATCAGCCCCTAATTCTTGATGAAGGTTAGTACTTATCTTTGGGTGGCCTGAAACTTGCTAAGCTGCTGGTGCCAGAAAGGGATTCTGCGATGCAAAAGTTCGACGAGATGTACCAGGGCCTGCCTTATGCAGCAGGTGCCGAAAGAGCGCACTACCAAAGCTATGCCAAATGGCTGCAGCAGCAGCCTTTTGAGAAGATGCAGGCCTTGCGGGAGGAGGCCGAGCTGATATTCCGCCGCGTGGGGATCACCTTCGCGGTCTACGGAGAAAAGGACGAAGATGGCTCGGGCACCGAACGCTTGATTCCGTTTGACCTGATCCCGCGCATCATCCCCTCGCACGAGTGGTCACAGATGCAAAAGGGCCTGGTGCAGCGCGTTGCCGCCCTCAACCGCTTCATCCATGATGTCTACCATGACCAGGAAATTCTGAAAGCCGGCATCATTCCGCGCGATCTGGTGCTGGAGAACAGCCAGTACCGGCCCGAGATGCGGGGCGTGCATGTGCCGCTCGACACCTATGCGCACATCGCAGGCATCGATATCGTGCGTGCGGCCGAGGCCGACGGCAGCGGCACCTACTATGTGCTCGAAGACAACCTGCGTGTGCCGTCCGGCGTGTCATACATGCTGGAAAACCGCCGCATGATGATGCGCCTCTTCCCCGGCCTGTTCAGCAGCCATGCAGTGGCCCCGGTGGCCCATTACCCGGATCTGCTGCTGGACACCTTGCGTGCCAGCGCCCCCAACCAAGCGGCCAACAACCCGACCGTGGTAGTGCTGACACCGGGCATGTACAACAGCGCCTATTTTGAGCATGCCTTCCTCGCCCAGCAGATGGGCGTGGAGCTGGTCGAAGGCCAGGACCTGCTGGTGCGCGATGACATCGTGTACATGCGCACCACACAGGGCCTGCAGCGCGTGGATGTGATCTACCGCCGGGTCGATGACGACTTTCTCGATCCGCAGGTCTTCCGCCCCAATTCCACCCTGGGTTGTGCCGGCCTGATGCGCGCCTACCGCAAGGGCAATGTGGCCATCTGCAATGCGGTGGGCACTGGCGTGGCCGATGACAAATCGGTCTACCCCTATGTGCCGGCGATGATCCGCTTCTATCTCGGAGAAGAAGCGATCCTGAAGAACGTGCCGACCTGGATGTGCCGCAAGCCCGATGACCTGGCCTATGTGCTGGACCACCTCGACGAGCTGGTGGTCAAGGAAGTGCATGGCGCCGGCGGCTACGGCATGCTGATCGGCCCCGCCTCCACCCGCGCCGAGATCGAGGCCTTCCGCGCCGTGCTCAAGGCCAAGCCCAATGGCTATATTGCCCAGCCGACCTTGAGCCTGTCGAGCAGCCCCACCTATGTCGAAAGCGGCATCGCGCCGCGCCATATCGATCTGCGGCCCTTTGTGCTCAGTGGCAAGGATGTGCAGATGGTGCCCGGCGGCCTCACGCGCGTGGCGCTCAAGGATGGCTCGCTGGTGGTCAACTCCTCGCAAGGCGGTGGCACCAAGGACACCTGGGTTCTGCGTGGCCCGGAGGACGATTACAGCGAATGGGATGGGATGCAGCAGTGAGCTCCCGGAGCTTCCTGATTGAAAACCCTCCATCTGCCTAGCGAAAGAATGTCACTATGTTGAGCCGAACCGCCGACCACCTCTACTGGATGTCCCGCTACACCGAGCGGGCGGAAAACACTGCCCGCATGCTCAATGTGAGCTACGAGACCTCGATGCTGCCGCAGACCGTCTCTGCGGCGACCAAGGCCTGGCAAAGCGTGCTGTCCATCAGCGAGCTGCTGCCTGCCTACTATGAGCGCCATGACGAGATCACCCTCGATGGGGTGCTGCACTTCATGGTGCGCGACGAGACCAACACCTCGTCGATCTACAGCTGCCTGCTGGCCGCGCGCGAGAATGCGCGAGCCGTGCGCGGCGCGCTGACCACCGAAGCCTGGGAGACCCTGAACGCGACCTGGCTCGATGTGAACCGCTTGTTCAAGGCCAAGAAGTTCGAGAACGACCCGGCCAAGTTTTTCGAATGGGTGAAGCTGCGCTCGCACCTGTCGCGCGGCGTCGTGTCGGGCACGATGCTGCAGGACGATGCGTTTCTGTTCCTGCGCCTGGGCACCTTCATCGAGCGGGCCGACAACACCGCCCGCCTGCTGGATGTGCGCTTCCATGCGGTCAAGAATGACTACCATGGCTCCTACCAGCCGGGCAAAGGCAGCCAGCCGTCGGACTTCTACCACTGGAGCGCGATCTTGCGCAGCGTCTCGGCCTTTGAGGTCTACCGCAAGGTCTACCGCAATGTGATCACGCCCGAGCGCGTGGCCGAGATGCTGATCCTGCGGCGCGACATGCCGCGCTCGCTGCATGCCAGCATGTACGAGGTGGTGCAGATTCTGGAGGCCGTTGCCAATGACCATTCGGCCGAAACCCAGCGCCAGGCCGGGCTGCTGCTGGCCGAGCTGCAATACGGCCGCATCGATGAGCTGCTGGCCACCGGCCTGCATGCCTTCCTGGTGCGCTTTCTGGAGCGGGTGCATGCGCTGGGTGGCCGTATCGGGCAGGATTTTCTGGCGACCACGGAGCCGGTGGCTGCCTGATTTTTCGGCGGGCCCACAAGGCAAAAGGCTGCGGTTGTCACCGCAGCCTTTTTTTCCGCTCTCTGGCGGGCATTCCGCAGCCCGCGATCCGAGCTGACCGGTGGCGATCAGTAGCGGTAGGTCGCGGTCAGCAGAAAGTTGCGGCGCTCGCCGTAGAAGCAATCCCCGCGTGACAGGCACTGCGTGATCACGACCTTGTCGGTGAGGTTGTTGGCATGGAAGGCCAGACGCCAGTCACCGCTGTCGTAGGCCACCATGGCATCGGTCAGCAGCGACGAGGGCGTGTCGATGGCGCTGGTGCCCGACCACTGCGAGCCGGTGTAGCGCATGCCGGTGCCGACGCTCCAGCCGCCGCGCCCCTGGCTGGCAAAGCGGTGCATCAGCCAGCTCGATGCCATATGGCGAGAGACGGCGGCCACGCGCTGGCCCTGGTCGCCCGCATTGCTGCGGCTGATCTTGGCGTCGGTATACGCATAGGCGACGGTCCAGTCCCAGCTTTTGGCCAGGCTGGCGGTCATCTCGGCTTCAAAGCCCTGGGTTTTGACCTCGCCCAGCTGCAGGCTGTTGAGCGGGTTGGCCGGGTCATTGGTCTTGCGGTTTTGCTCACGCAGGCTGTAGACGGCCGCATAGCCGGAGATGCCCTTGCCTTCGGGGATCCATTTCACACCAGCCTCCACCTGCTTGCCACGCTGCGGCTTGTAGGGCGTGCCGTAAAAGTCCACGCCGCCCAGCGGCTGGAAGGATTCGGTATAGCTGACGTAAGGTGCCCAGCCGCCACCGGCCTGGTAGGTCAGGCCGACGCGCTTGGTCCAGGCCGAATCATCGGCAGCGGCTGCGGGCCGGCCTTCGGTCTCTGTCTTGGCATGGTCGCGGCGCAGGCCGGCCGTGGCCGTCCAGTCGCCCCAGCGCAGCTGGTCCTGCAGGTAAAAACCGAGCTGGCGCTGCGAGACATTGGGCGCCTGCACCAACTGCGATGCCGTGGGCGGCGTGAACGAGCCGTAAACGGGGTTGTAGACATCGAGCGGTGTGCCCAGCGCGCGCCAGCTCGCCTGGCTTGTGGTATTGCGCTGCCAGTCCATGCCGGCCAGCACGGTGTGCTGCACATCGCCAGTCTGCAGCTTGCCTTCCAGCTGGGTATCGACCAGCAGCATGCGGCCGCCGTTGATCTGCCAGACGGCATCGCGCTGCACCGTGCGGCCATCGGCATCGAACACCGGGCGGGCCGGGCGGCCGGTGGCGGCGTTGGCGGCAAAGCTGGTGTAGAGCGTGCGGTAGTCCACCTCGCTGGTGGTGCGGCGCAGGTTCTGGCGCAAGGTCCAGTGGTCGTTCAGCTGGTGGCTGAACAGGTAGCCGAAGGACTTGTTCTCGGAGTCGTACTTGTCAAAGTTCGGCTCGCTGATGAAGGTGTTGGTGGGAATCTGGCCGTAGGGGCCGGGCAGGCGCGTGCCCTGCCAGGGGAAGAACTGCGTGATGGAGCCGCTCTTGTCCTTGTGGTACAGGGCCTGCAGGGTCAGCGAGGTACCGGCAAAGGGCTTGAAAGTCAGGGACGGTGCAATCACCAGGCGGTCGTCCTTGACATGGTCGACCTGGGTGTTGCTGTCCCGGCCCACGGCCACCAGGCGGTAGAGCCAGCGGCCGTCTTCGTCGATGGGGCCGGTGATGTCGCTGGCAATCTGCTTGCGGCTATGGCTGCCCAGCTGCAGCTGCACTTCGCGCTGGGGCTGGTCCAGCGGACGCTTGCTGGTCAGGTTGAGCACGCCGCCCACGCTGCCCTGGCCATAGAGCACCGATGAGGGGCCACGCAGAAACTCAACCCGCTCCAAGGTGTAGGGCTCGACCTTGATGTTGTTGTAGGTGCCGTAAGTGCGCAGCAGCCCATCCTGGTACTGGCTGACATCGCCGCCCCGGGCCTTGAAGCTGTCGACCCGGTTGTCGAAATAGCTGGAGTTGATGCCCGCCGCGTAGCGCGTGGTTTCGCGCAGCGTTGTCACACCCTGGGCGTCGATCTGGTCGCGGGTCACGACGCTGATGGCCTGCGGGGTCTCGATCAGCGGGGTATCGGTCTTGGTGGCGGAGATGGCACGTTTGGCAACAAAGCCCTTGACCGGGCCGGTGGCTGTTTCGGCCTCTGTGGCGCCCTGCACGGTAATGGGCGCCAACGTGGTTTCCGCAGCGGCTGCCGGCGCGGGCTGGTCAGTTTGCGCCAGCGCGTTGCTGCCCCAGCAGGCCAGGGCGGCCCACAGGGCCGTGTGCAATGCGGTATGCAGCGCACGCGGCGCGGCTGCGGAGATCAGGGTGTCAGACATGGTGAGCGGGTGTTGAACGCGGAAAAACAGGGGCGCCGACGAGGACGGCACGAGGGCTTGACCGGGTCCGACCACTGTGATGCGGGTAGGCTGCGCGGTAGATGCAAGGGCATCCAACGCAAGCCGCTGCGGCCTGGTGGACCGCAAGGCGAAGGGATGGGCAGGCACGCAGCATGGCAGTGAGGGGGTGACCCGGAGCGCTGGCTGGCACCGGTGAACAAACGATGCTGGCGTGCGAAGAAAGATGAAGGCGCAGTGTAATTGAAGTTGTGAATGATTATTGTTTAACCTTCTATCGAGGCAGGTTTGTGCGGCGGATACAACAAAAAAAGGACCCGAAGGTCCTTTTTGAGAGCGAGTTGCTGGCGTCGTCGTTTATTCGACCTCGCCCATGATGGACTGCAGGTAGTTCTGGATGCCGACCTTGTCCACCAGGTCCAGCTGCGTTTCCAGAAAATCGATGTGCTCTTCGGTGTCGTCCAGGATCTTTTGCAGCAGATCGCGCGAAACATAGTCGCGCACGCTTTCGCAATGGGCGATGCCGTCCTTGATGGTCGCCTGTGCTGCTTGCTCCAGACGCAGGTCGCAGGCCAGCGCTTCGGGCACGTCTTCACCGATCTGCAGCTTGCCCAGATCCTGCAGGTTGGGCAGTCCATCGAGCATGAAGATGCGGTCCATCAGCCAGTCCGCATGCTTCATCTCACCAATGGATTCCTCGTATTCCTTCTTGGCCAGCTTGTCCAGGCCCCAGTGCTTGTACATGCGGTAGTGCAGAAAGTACTGGTTGATGGCGGTGAGTTCGTTCTTCAGCTGCGCCTGCAGAAAACCGATGGCCTTGGGATCGCCTTTCATGGTGGGCTCCTTCTCTTGTGTGAATGACGGGGATTGGGACTATTGTCCTTGCGAAAGGTCAAGCAACCAAACCGGGCAGCGCTTATCCCCCGTGCTTTTGCTCTGGCTGCGTGTAAGGCTGAGTCGTGTTCTCATTTGACGCCGCAGCGCCCTTGCTTGCATGATGCGGCTTGCTGCAGCGCAACTGCGCTGTCATGGCGCTGTGATAAGTTTGCAGCAATAAAGGCGCAGGGCGGGCTCAGACTTGCAATATCTGATTCAGCCCGCATATAACCATCTGCCTTGGGTCAGCATTTAGATAATAGTTTGTTTAAATTGAAATGATTATTTTAATTGAGTTGATCAATTATTAAGAAGTTTCTACACTGACTCCTGTCAATCGTTTTTACTCAACAGAAGGAAACAACCATGTCCGTACTCAACAGCAAGATCAAGCCTTTCACGACGCAAGCCTTCAAGGATGGCAAGTTCATCGAAGTGACCGAAAAAGACGTCCTGGGCAAGTGGGCTGTGTTCTTCTTCTACCCTGCTGACTTCACCTTCGTGTGCCCGACCGAACTGGGCGACGTGGCTGACCACTACGCAGAACTGCAAAAGCTGGGCGTGGAAGTCTATTCCGTGTCGACCGACACCCACTTCGTGCACAAGGCATGGCACGACACCTCGGACACCATCGCCAAGATCAAGTACACCATGCTGGGTGACCCTACCTGGCAGATCAGCCAGAACTTTGACTGCCTGCGCGAAGGCCAGGGCCTGGCAGACCGTGCCACCTTCATCGTGGATCCAGAAGGCGTGATCCAGGCGATGGAAATCACCGCTGAAGGCATTGGCCGCAATGCAGAAGACCTGCTGCGCAAGATCAAGGCTGCCCAGTACGTGGCTTCGCACCCCGGTGAAGTCTGCCCTGCCAAGTGGCAAGAAGGCGAAAAGACCCTGGCTCCTTCGCTGGACCTGGTCGGCAAGATCTAAGCCCAGCATCAGCCTTTCTTAACTGCTGCCATTCCAACGTAGTAGACGCCCGGGTGCCTGGCGCCCGGGCTTTGTTTTTTTGAAAAGTGCTGCAAGCCAACGAGGCTGGGCACAAGAAGTTTGAAGGAAGTCCCATGCTCGACAACACCATGAAAGCCCAACTGAAAGCCTACCTGGAGCGCTTGACCAAGCCCGTCGAGCTGGTGGCGACCCTGGACGACGGTGAAAAGTCGAATGAAGTGCGCCAGCTGCTGGCCGATATCAAGGCGCTGAATGACAAGATTTCGGTGGTCGAGGACAACGCGGCCGATGTGCGCAAGCCCTCGTTCCTGATCACCAACCCCGGCACCGATGTCGGCGTGCGTTTCGCTGGCGTGCCGCTGGGCCATGAATTCACCTCGCTGGTGCTGGCGCTGCTGCAGGTGGGTGGGCACCCGTCGAAGGAATCGGCAGAGCTGCTCGAGCAGGTCAAAAACATCGACACGCCGCTGCACTTCGAGACCTTCTACTCGCTGTCCTGCCACAACTGCCCGGACGTCGTGCAGGCGCTGAACCTGATGTCCGTGCTCAACCCCAAGATCACGCACACCGCGATCGACGGTGGTCTGTTCCAGAAGGAAGTGCAAGAACGCGAAATCATGGGTGTGCCTACCGTGTTCGTCAATGGCCAGCGTTTTGGCCAGGGCCGCATGGAGCTGGCCGAGATTGTCGCCAAGGTGGATACCGGCGCCGCAGCCCGCGAAGCGCAAAAGATTTCGGCCAAGGAGGCCTTTGATGTGCTGATCGTCGGCGGGGGCCCTGCTGGCGCAGCCGCTGCGATCTATGCGGCGCGCAAGGGCATACGCACCGGCATTGCGGCCGAGCGCCTGGGCGGCCAGGTGCTCGATACCGTCGATATCGAGAACTTCGTCTCCGTCAGCAAGACCGATGGCCCCAAGTTTGCAGCGGCGATGGAGAGCCATATCCGCGACTACGAGGTCGACATCATGAACCTGCAGACCGCCAAGTCCTTGACGCCAGCGGCGCAAGCGGGTGGCCTGATCGAGATCGAGACCGAATCGGGTGCCAAGCTCAAGGCCCGCACGGTGATCCTGTCGACCGGCGCGCGCTGGCGCAACATGAATGTGCCCGGCGAAGACACCTACCGCACCAAGGGCGTGACCTACTGCCCGCACTGCGATGGCCCGCTCTTCAAGGGCAAGCCCGTCGCGGTGATCGGTGGTGGCAACTCGGGTGTCGAGGCGGCCATTGACCTGGCTGGCGTGGTCAAGCATGTGACCTTGCTGGAGTTTGCCTCCGAGCTGAAGGCCGACGCCGTGCTGCAGCGCAAGCTGCGCAGCCTGCCCAATGTGACGGTCATCCTGAATGCGCAGACCACCGAAGTGAACGGTGACGGCAAGAAGGTGACGGGCCTCACCTACAAGGACCGCACGAACGACGAGACCAAGACCGTCGCGCTGGAAGGTATCTTTGTGCAGATCGGTCTGCTGCCCAACACCGGCTGGCTCAAGGGCACCGTGCAACTGACCCCGTTTGGCGAGATCGAGATCGATGCGAAGGGCCACACCAACCTGCCCGGCGTGTTCGCTGCCGGTGACTGCACGAATGTGCCGTACAAGCAAATCGTCATCGCCGCAGGTGCCGGTGCGACTGCCGCGCTGAGCGCGTTTGACCACCTGATCCGCACGACGGCACCCGCTGCCTGATCTGCCTGATTTGACTGGTAGGCGCTGAAATAACAATGCCCCGATACCGGAAGGTTCGGGGCATTGCTGCATCTGGAGGGTCCGGGGTGGCTCAGCCAGCCGATGAACAGCCGCTGGATTGGTGGCACCGAAAGGCGTTAACACGGCCCTTGAGACGAGGCGCCGAGTCGCAGGCAGTACTTTAGTACGACAAGACGCGGCAACGAAGTATCAAGGGTTGTGTTAGCGCCGCCTAGCCTTGCTTGCCGATGAGCAGGTACTCCATCAAGGCCTTTTGCACATGCATGCGGTTCTCGGCCTCGTCCCAGACCACGGACTGCGGGCCGTCGATGACCTCGGCCTGCACCTCTTCGCCGCGGTGGGCGGGCAGGCAGTGCATGAAGAGCGCGTCCTTCTTGGCGACGGCCATCATGTCGAGGTCCACGCACCAGTCGGCAAAGGCCTTCTTGCGCTTTTCGTTTTCCTCTTCATAGCCCATGCTGGTCCACACGTCGGTGGTGACCAGGTCGGCGCCCTTGCAGGCCTCCTGAGGATCGCTGAACAGCTGGTAGCAGCCCTTGTCGTAGGCGCGGCCGCTGAACGCCAGTTGTTCATCGATGCCATAGCCGCTGGGCGTGCTGACATGGACCTTGAAGCCCAGCAGGTTAGCCGCCTGCAGCCAGGTGTTGGCCATGTTGTTGCCATCACCCACCCAGGCAACCGTCTTGCCCTGGATGGAGCCACGGTGCTCGATGAAGGTGAAGATGTCGGCCAGGATCTGGCAGGGGTGGAACTCGTTGGTCAGACCATTGATGACCGGCACGCGCGAATGTGCCGCAAAGCGCTCGATCTTGTCCTGCCCGAACGTGCGGATCATCACCAGGTCGGTCATGCGGCTGATCACGCGGGCGCTGTCCTCGATCGGCTCGGCACGGCCCAGCTGGCTGTCGCCGGTGGTCAGGTGGACCACCGAGCCGCCCAGCTGGTACATGCCGGCTTCAAAGCTCACGCGCGTGCGGGTGCTGGCTTTCTCGAAGATCATGGCCAGGGTGCGGTCGGCCAGGGTGTGGTGGGTCACATAACCCTTGAACTTCTGCTTGATCAGCGCAGCGCGCTTGAGCAGGTATTCGTATTCGTCGGCGCTGAAGTCCTGGAATTGCAGATAGTGTTTCATTGCGTTCTTTTTCCGGCCTTATTGGCCTGCCAGGAAGGATTTGACCAGCGGTACCAGCTTGGCGACGATTTCATCGGCCTCGGCCTTGGTGAGGATCAGCGGCGGCACGATGCGGATTACCGTGTCGGCGGTCACGCTGAACAGCAGGCCGGCTTCCTGCACGCCGCGCGTGATCAGCTCGCCGCAGGGCTTGTTCAGCTCCACGCCGATCATCAGGCCCTGGCCGCGCACTTCGACAAAGCCGGGCGTGTCGGCGAGCGCCTGGTTCAGCGCTGCCTTCAGGTGATCGCCGACCTGGGTGGCGTTGGCCAGCAGGCCTTCTTCTTCCATGATCGCAATGGTTTCCACGCCGGCACGCATGGCCAGCGGGTTGCCACCAAAGGTGGTGCCGTGGTTGCCTGGCTGCAGCACCTTGGCTGCCTTGGGGCCGGCAACGACGGCGCCCACCGGCACGCCCGATCCCAGGCCCTTGGCCAGGGACATCACATCCGGCACGATGCCGGCCCATTGGTGGGCAAACCACTTGCCGGTGCGGCCCATACCGGCCTGGATTTCATCAACGATGAACAGCCAGTCCTTGGCATCGCACAGCTCGCGCACCTGCTTCATGAACTCCGCGCGCATCGGGTGCAGGCCGCCTTCGCCCTGGATGGGCTCCATCATCACGCCCACGATGTTGGGGTTGCCTTCGGTCGCTTCCTGCAGCGCGACGAAGTCATTGGCCGGCACACGCAAAAAGCCGTCGAGCAGGGGGCCGAAGCCGTTGCGCACCTTGGGGTTGGCGGTGGCGCTCATCGTGGCGATCGAGCGGCCATGGAAGGCATGGTCGAACACGACGATCACCGGCTTTTCGATGCCCTTGTCCACACCGTACTTGCGCGCGATCTTGATCGACGCCTCGTTCGCCTCCAGACCGGTGGAGCAGAAGAAGACATTGGTCATCTTCGAACGCTCGACCAGCAGGGCCGCCAGCTTTTCCTGGCCGGGCACATAGTAGTAGTTGCTGGTGTGGATCAGCTTGGTCATCTGGTCGTGCAGCGCAGCGACCAGCTTGCCGTGGTTGTGGCCCAGCGTGTTGACCGCAATGCCGCCCAGCGCGTCGAGGTATTCCTTGCCGTTGACATCCCACACACGCACGCCCTGGCCTCGCTCCAGTGCGACCGGCACGCGGCCATAGGTAGTCATCACATGGGGCTCAGAAGGCTTGACAGTGTCTTGCATGGAAATCTCCGGAAAAAGGATCAGAATCAAAAAATCCGCTTGGGCCCCATACCCCTATGGCATGGCACCAGCGGAAGTCCCATTCTAGGGGCTGCATTGCGGCAGACTAGTGAAGAATGCGCATCACAGAATCGCGGTGCTGCCTGACTGCCTGCGCGGCTCTTTCTGCGCAGGCTAGACTGCAGAGCGCAAAAACCCGGGCTGGGCTGTTCCGGCGGCTCCTGCATGCGCTGCAGGGTTATGCGTTTCTTGCATTTCTTGATGTTTTGAACTTATGCCTTGCGCGTGCGTATCTCTTATATAAGAGTTAAAATACGGGTTTGGCCTGAGGCAGTGATCCTGTGCTCAGGCGTCTATCAGAGGCTTCCACCCCATGGTTTCTCCAACATCTCAAGAAGTTTTCATTCTGGGCCTGACCCAGAATGGGAAGACCTTTCGCCCCAGCGACTGGGCGGAGCGTCTCGCGGGAGTGATGAGCCAGTTTCGTCCGGGCGGTATGCGCCGTGGTGGCCATCTGGGCTATTCGCCCTGGTGCGTCCCTACAACGATGAACGGCGCCAAATGCGTCATCGTCAAGCGGGAACTGCAGGTCCATGAGCCGATGGCCTGGGATTTCGTGATGAACTTTGCGCGCGACAACGGACTGCAGACCACCGACGCCTGCCTGATTCCCGAGGCGGCAGTGGATCCCGGCAAGCCCGGAGCCAACACTTCCAGCGATACGACCAAGGCCTGAGTTTCAGGCCTTTTTTGCGTCTGGGCCATGGGCGGTCAACGCGGTTGCGCTGGGGCTCAGCCGGTGGCGGGCCCGTGAGCTGGCCGAGCCCGTCCGGCTGGCTCGCTATCCGGGACGCGCGGCGGCAGGCCGATGCAGATCAGGCGGTGGCCAAAAGAGGCCCACACAACGAAAAAAGCCGTCTTGCGACGGCTTTTTAGTTCACTGAGAGCGCACCCGTTACAAACGGCGGGCAGGGGATCCTGCCCGTGCGATTGCCTAATGGGCTTAGGCGGCCAGTGCCAGGGCCTTGACCTTGGCAGCAATGCGGCTCTTATCGCGAGCAGCCTTGTTCTTGTGGAAGATGCCCTTGTCGGCAATCGTGTCCAGCACGGATTGCGCCTTGGCAAACAGTTCGGTGGCCTTGGTCTTGTCGCCAGCGGCAACAGCCTTTTCCACGTTCTTGATGGCGGTACGGTACTTGGAACGCAGCGAGGTGTTGGCGGCGTTCAGCTTGATGGTTTGGCGGGCGCGCTTGCGGCCGGATGCCAAACGGGGGTTTTTCTTGACTGGCTTAGATGCCATGATGAGTGTCCTTTGAGTCTGCGGATGTTTTCAGTGAATCGGGCATTATAGCCGCTCTTTACTCAGAAATCCAGATATCCGGCAATTTCCTGCCAGCGGCGCAGCTACACTGCCCGGGTGTCACTGTTCAAAGCTGCCTCCACCGTCTCCCTGTTTACGCTGCTCTCGCGTATCACAGGGCTTGCCCGCGACCTGCTGATGGCCACCATGTTTGGTGCCAGCGCGTTGACCGACGCATTCAATGTAGCGTTCCGCATTCCCAACCTGTTCCGGCGCTTGTTTGCAGAAGGGGCATTCAGCCAGGCCTTTGTGCCGGTGCTTGCCACCACCCTGACCAAGGAAGGCGAGGAGCGCACGCGCACCCTGGTGCACAGTGTGGCCACGGTGCTGTTCTGGATTCTGGCGCTGACCTGTGTGGTGGGCGTGGTCGCAGCGCCCGTGCTGGTCTGGCTGCTGGCCAGTGGCCTGCGGCAAAACCCGCACAGCTATGACGCGGCCGTGCTGATGACGCGCTGGATGTTTCCTTATATTGGTTTCATGTCGCTGGTGGCATTGGCTGCCGGGGTGCTCAATACCTGGAAGCGTTTTATCGTGCCGGCTTTCACGCCGGTGCTGCTCAATGTCAGCATGATTGTGGCTGCCTTGGCGCTGACGCCCTGGATGCGCAGCCATGGGCTGGAGCCCATCTACGGCATGGCCATCGGCGTGATGGCCGGAGGCGTGCTGCAGCTGGTGGTGCAGTTTCCGGCGCTGCGCCGCATCGGCATGCTGCCGCGCATCTCGTGCCGGCCTTCGGCCATCAGGCAGGCCTGGGCCGATGCCGGTGTGCGCCGCATCCTGTCGCTGATGGCGCCCGCGTTGCTGGGTGTGGGCGTGGCCCAGATCTCGCTGATGATCAATACCCAGATCGCCTCCTACCTGGCCCCTGGCAGTGTGACCTGGTTGTTCTACGCCGACCGGCTGATGGAATTTCCCACCGCCTTGCTGGGCGTGGCGCTGGGCGTGGTGCTGACGCCGCAGCTGTCCTCGGCCAAGGCAGCGGGCGATGACGAGCGCTATGGCGCGATGCTGGACTGGGGTCTGCGCGTCGTGGTGCTGCTGGCCGCCCCCTGTGCGGCTGGCCTGCTGCTGTTTGCCAAGCCCTTGGTGGCAGTGCTGTTCCACTACGGTGCGCTCAAGGGCTCGGATGTGGGCCAGATTGCGCTGGCGCTGCAAGGCTACGGCGTGGGCCTGTTGGCGATGGTGGCCATCAAGGTGCTGGCCCCTGGCTTTTATGCGAGCCAGGACATCCGCACACCGGTGAAGATTGCCATCTGTGTGCTGGTGCTGACGCAGCTGTTGAATCTGGTGCTGGTGCCGACAATGGCCCATACCGGCCTGGCCTTGTCGATTGGTCTGGGTGCCGTCATCAATGCGCTGTGGCTGCTGGTGGGCCTGATCCGGCGCGGCAGCTTCCAGCCCAGGCCGGGCTGGTGGATCTTTCTGGCCCGGGTCTCGCTGGCGGTGGCACTGCTGGGCATCTTTCTGGCCTGGGGCGCACAGATGACCGACTGGGTGGCGATGGGCGCGCACCGTCTGGAGCGCGTGGGCCTGCTGGCGCTGTGGATGGCCGGCGCCGCGCTGCTGTACTTTGGCGTGCTGGCCTTGTCAGGCATGAAGCTGCGCAGCTTGCTGCGCCGCTGAGCGCCTTGCGCTCACTGCAGGCGCAGTGGTGGCATCTGCCCGGCATTGGTTCCTAAGGGCATTCCTGGGGGATAGCCTGCATATTTACGCAGCTTTTGCACAATTGTGTCCTACACGGCCTGCATTCGGGGCTGTCTCGTGCTATACATGGTGTCATGGCACAGGCAGCGCCCGAATGTGCCAGCGATGTATGCGGCGGCGCTGCAGTTGGGATGTGTATGGACTTCCGCTTTTCTATCCCCACACCGTTGGAGCATTTCGAATCGTTGGTCAGCAGCGATGAGGGTTTTCCGCTGCTGGAAGCGGCTGCTGCCGTGGCCTGCATCGAATACCCGCAACTCGATACCCAGCAGGTGTTGAACGAGGTCGATCAACTGCTGGGTCAACTGATGGAAAGCCGCGATGCCAGCAGCCGCAGCGCGCTGACCCGGCTCAAGGCGCTCAACCACCGGTTTTATGCCGACTGGGGGTTTCAGGGCAATCCCAATGACTTCTACGCACTGGACAACAGTTGCCTCAATGCCGTGTTGCACCGCAGGCGCGGCATCCCCGTATCGTTGGCTGTCATATGGCTGGAGCTCGCATCGGCATTGCAGCTGCCCGCCCATGGCATCTGCTTTCCCGGCCATTTTCTGCTCAAGGTGAGTGTGGCCGAAGGGCAGATCGTGCTTGACCCGCTGTCGGGCCAGTCGTTTTCCAGCAATATGCTTGCCGAGATGCTCGAGCCGATGCAAAAGGCGTTTCACCGCGTCGACGAAGACGATGTGCCGCTGGGCCTGTACCTGCAGGCGGCCACTCCGCGCGACATCATTGCGCGCATGCTCTCCAATATGAAGGAGGTCTACCGCAGTGACAAGAACTGGGCCAAGCTGATCGAGGTGCAAAACCGCCTGCTGGTGCTGCTGCCCGATGCCTGGACGGAGCTGCGCGACCGGGGCCTGGCCTATGCAGAACTGGGCGTGCATGACCGCGCGCGCGAAGACCTGCAGGCCTACCTGAACCACACCGGCAATCCGGAGGATGCGGCGTATATCCGTGCGGCTTTGTTAGATTTGCAACGAATGTAACGTTTGACGTGGTTCTGACATTTCTTTGTCATTGTGTCGTCACACAACTTCGGCAAGATGGCAGCACTAGGGATGCGCCATTATGAAAGACCGATTGGGAATATCACCAGAAGACGTCATGCACAAGATTGCGCGTGACGTGATGGATGACTATGACGAGTCTCTGGAGCTCGAGATGGAAGATGGCATGCTGGGCACGCCGTTTGCCGCCGGGATGACAGAGCATGACTACCAGTACTTTCGCGAGCTGCTCAGGCTGCAGGGCGAGCTCGTCAAGCTGCAGGATTGGGTGCAGCACACCGGTCAAAAGGTGGTGGTGCTGTTCGAGGGGCGCGACGCCGCAGGCAAGGGCGGTGTCATCAAGCGCATCACCCAGCGCCTCAACCCTCGCGTGGTGCGCGTGGCGGCCTTGCCGGCCCCCAATGACCGCGAACGCACGCAGTGGTACTTCCAGCGCTATGTGGCGCACCTGCCTGCAGCCGGCGAGATCGTGCTGTTTGACCGCAGCTGGTACAACCGCGCTGGCGTCGAGAAGGTCATGGGCTTTTGCACCAACGACCAGTACGAAGAGTTTTTCCGCACCGTGCCCGAGTTTGAAAAAATGCTGGTGCGCTCGGGTATCCGCCTGGTCAAATACTGGTTTTCGATCAGCGACGAAGAGCAGCATCTGCGCTTCCTCGGGCGTATCCATGATCCGCTCAAGCAGTGGAAGCTGTCGCCAATGGATCTGCAAAGCCGCGTGCGCTGGGAGGAGTACACCAAGGCCAAGGAGGTGATGCTGGAGCGCACCCACATCCCCGAAGCGCCGTGGTGGCTGGTGCATGCCGATGACAAGAAAAAGGCGCGCTTGAACTGCATCGCGCATTTCCTCTCGCAGGTGCCCTACACCGATGTGGACCACGAGAATGTCGTGCTGCCCGATCGGGTGCGCCATCCGGATTACACGCGCCTGCCGGTGCCCGCATCCATGTATGTTCCGGAAGTCTATTGATCAACGGCCCAGCGCATTTCGTACACAGAACCCCGGTTTGATCACCGGGGTTTTTTTGCGCCTGTGCGGTGCCGATGGTGCATGGAAGGCATGGCCTGGGCATCCCTCTGTGCGGTTCGCGCTGATCGGGGGCTGACAGACTGCGGTACCGCAAGACGCAGAGGCATGGGCCTGGGCTCAGCCCGTGCAGGCGGGGCGCTGTGATGGATGCCTGGCGCTCTGTACCTGGAGCGACCGGGGGCGGGGCATCTGCACCTGCCTGGGGTGCCATGCCCGTGGAGACGGATGCTAGATCAGCCGCGCCGCAAACAACTCTTTTTTCAGATAGGCGTAAAAGAGCGGCGCTGCGACCAGCCCGGCAGGGCCAAAGATGGCTTCCGCGACAAACATCACCGACAGCAGTTCCCAGACGCCCATATGCGTTTTGGCGCCGACGACCTTGGCATTGATCAGGTACTCGGCCTTGTGGATCAGCACCAAAAAGGCCAGGCAGGCCACGGCGGTCAGCGGAGAGACCGACAGGCCCACGGTGGTGATGACGGCATTGCAGACCAGGTTGCCGACAATGGGGATCAGGCCGCCAAAAAACGTCAGCATGATCAGCGCCCCGCTATAGGGCAGGCGCATGTTGATCAGCGGCAGGATGCCGAGCAGGAAGATGGCGGTCAGCACTGTGTTGAACAGCGCGATCCAGAACTGGGCCGCGACAATCTGCCGGAAAGCATCGCCAAAGCGCTGCACGCGCAGCTGCAGCTGGTAGGCCAGCGGCGCATGGGAGTGGCGGCTGTGGCGCACGGCGGCCAGTGCGCCAATCAAGAGACCCACAAACACATAGAGCAGGCCGGTGAGCCAGAGCCGGCCCATGTTGGCGATGGCGCCTGCCTTGGTGCCCAGGTACTCGGCAGCCCTTTGCTGCAGGTCCTGCACGCCGTCGGGCAGCACATTGGCCAACTCGGGCGGCAGCTTGCTGCGCAGGTCGAGCAGGGTCTTGGCCATCGACACCAGCATCTCGCGGTACTGCTGCGGCGCGTTCAGCAGATAGCCCTGCGAGTGGATCAGGCCGATGGTCACGAGCACCACGGGCACCACCAGCACGATGGTCACGGACAGGTATTCCATCCACAGCGGGGGAGGGGTGTTCAGCGATGCCGGCACGCGGCTGAGCTCGCGGATCTTGTGCACCAGAAACAGCGTGAAGGTGTAGCCGGCGCATGCGGCCAGCAGGCCCACCAGCAGGCCATTGAGCATGATCAGCAGCAAGGCAGCGGCCATCAGCACATAGGAGGCCACCCTGACGCCCCAGTGTGCAGGAGGCGGCCGCCAAACATGCGGCAGGTCCGCAGCGCCACTGGCCAGTTGGCCGGGGCTGTTGGACGTGGGCTTTGCAGAATCCGGTTGCATCGTAGGCCATCCATCTGAGCGAGTCGGAGGGCCAGGAACTGGCCCGTGCTGCGCACGGGGCAGGCGGCTCAATGCGCCCGCCCTGTCGGGGAAGCTTAGCGCACCGTGACCGCAGCATCCGCGCCGCGGGGGCCGATGCTGCCAATCGTCCACACTTGTTCACCAAGCGCAGAGAAGGCGTCCTTGACCGCCTGTTCGCTGTCGGCGGGAACGACCACCACCATGCCGATGCCATTGTTGAACGTGCGGTTCATCTCGATGTCATCGATGCCCGCCGTCTTTTGCAGCCAGGCGAACAGCTCGGTCTGGGGCCAGCTGCCCTTGACCAGGTGCGCGCCCAGGCCTTCCGGCAGCACGCGGGGGATGTTCTCCAGCAGGCCGCCACCGGTGATGTGGGCCAGCGCCTTGATGGGCTGCGCTGCCAGCACCTTCAGCACGTTGAGCACATAGAGGCGCGTGGGCTCCATGATGGCGTTCTTGAAAGGCTTGCCGTCCAGGGTGTCGGGCAGGCCGCCCTGGCTTTGTGCGCGCTCGATGCACTTGCGCACCAGCGAGAAGCCATTGGAGTGCACGCCGTGCGAGGCCAGGCCCAGTACCACGTCGCCGGCCTGCACGTTCTGGCCGGTCAGGATCTTGCTTTTCTCGACAGCGCCGACGGCAAAGCCGGCCAGGTCGTATTCGCCGTCCGGGTACATACCGGGCATCTCGGCAGTCTCACCACCGATCAGTGCGCAGCCCGACAGCTCGCAGCCCTTGGCGATGCCGCCCACCACAGCTGCTGCCGTGTCCACATCCAGCTTGCCGCAGGCAAAGTAGTCGAGGAAGAACAGCGGCTCGGCGCCTTGCACCAGCACGTCGTTGACGCTCATGGCCACCAGGTCGATGCCCACGGTGTCATGCATGTTCCACTCAAAAGCCAGGCGCAGCTTGGTGCCAACGCCGTCGGTGCCCGAGACCAGCACCGGCTCTTTGTAGCGCTTGGGCACTTCAAACAGCGCGCCAAAACCACCGATACCCGCCATCACGCCTTCGCGCATGGTTTTCTTGGCCAGGGGCTTGATGCGCTCGACCAGCGCGTCGCCTGCGTCAATATCAACGCCAGCGTCTTTGTACGAAAGGGGGGTGGAGGAATGGGAAGAGCTCATGAGGACTACAAAGGCAATAAGGCTGACAAGCTGACCCAACGGGGGCCAGAAACGTCGATTTTATGCCGCAAGCCATACCTGAGGGGCCAGAATGCCCGTCCGGTGTGCACTGTTAACGGCTGTGCAGCCATTTGCAGGGCGCGGTGTGGCCGATTTCCTGCATAAATGCGGCACTTCGGCCTTTTGTGTCACACGGTCGTGACTACCGACTAAAATCAACGGGTTTGCATGTACGCCTCTGGCCAGTACATATGCCCCGAGCAGGGGAGCCCCCAGTTGGCGCGCGTTGCGCCCAACCACACTGAACGCTTTCTTGTATTGAACGCAGCCATGCGTGAGATTTCCTTTTATCCGAACCCCACCAACGCAGTGCCCCACGCACGGCGGGCACGGGTGCGGATAGGAGTTGACGCATGAAGCAAATGGCTTTGGATCTGGGCTTGGCGCCAGCGCCAAGCCTGAACCGGTTTTTTGCGGGCTCGAACCAGGCAGCACTCGCGCATCTGCATGCCCAGGTCAATGAGGCCTGGGACACGCCGCGCTCGACCGTGCCGACCTACCTGTGGGGTGAGATGGGCTGTGGCAAGACCTATGTGCTGCGTGCGGTCGCGGAGGCCTTGCGCGAGCAGGGCTCACCGGTGGGCTGGCTCGATGCGAGCACGCGCTTTCCCAGTGCTTTCAATGAGCGCTGGTCAGCGGTGATTCTGGATGAGGTGCAGTTCTACAACCCGGTGCAGCAGGCGGCGGCCTTCAACTGGTTCGTCAACGCCACCAGCCCGGCAACCGGCGCGCGGCGCTGGGTGCTGGCGGCGGGCGATGTGCCGCCCTCGGACCTGAAACTGCGTGACGACTTGCGCACCCGGCTGGGCTGGGGCGAGATCTACCAGCTGCATCTGCTCAGCGAAGCACAGCGCAGGGACGTGCTCAAGGATGAAGCCAAACGACGTGGCCTGGTATTGACCGACGATGTGATGGATTACATGCTCAAGCGCTTCTCACGCGATTTGGGCAGTCTGATGCAGCTGTTGGACCACCTGGACAATTTTGCCTTGCGCAATAAGAGGGGCCTGACGATCCCCTTGCTCAAGGACATGCTGGAGACGGAGTAAATGGTCTTGGATCACAAACACGTTCTTCCAGCAACAACCGAGATTTTTTGAATGAATAACTCTGCTGGCACAAGCACTAGGCTTGCGCTTTTTGACCTGGACCATACTTTGCTGCCGCTCGATTCGGACTACGAATGGGGGGAGTTCACGTTGCGCAAGGGCTGGTGCGACAAGCAGGAGTTCGGCAGCCGCAACGCGGCCTTTTTTGCCGATTACCAAAAAGGCACGCTCGATATCCATGCCTATGTGCGTTTTGCCACCGAGGCCATTCGCAAACTGGGGCCACAGGCCGCCGACGACGCCCATCTCGCGTTCATGCAGGAGGTCATCGAGCCGCATATCCAGCCGGCGGCGCTGGCGCTGCTGCAGCAGCACCGGGACGCGGGTGACACCATCGTGATCGTCACCGCCACCAATGAATTCGTGACCCGCCCCATCGCCAAGGCCTTGGGTGTGGACCACCTGCTGGCCGTCAACCTGGCGCGTGATGCCTCGGGCTGGATCACCGGCGAGATCGATGGCGTGCCGACGATGCGTGCCGGCAAGGTCACCCGCATGGAAGCCTGGATGTCCGAGCGCGGCCTGAGCTGGGACAGCGTGGACAGCATCTTCTACAGCGATTCGATGAACGACGTGCCGCTGCTGGAGAAAGTCAATACGCCGGTGGCCACCAACCCTGACGACCGCCTGCGCCAATTGGCGACAGAACGCGGCTGGCGCATTCTGGACCTGCTGGAGCCTCACGCATGATCAAGACCATCATCGATAAATTGCTCGGCAAAGCCACGGCGGCCAGCAAGACCAAGAACCCCTTTGGCAAGCGCGAGGAAGTCGGCGTTGATGTGCACAACATCGATCCCAAGCTGGTGGACCGCCGCGCGCTGGATGTCTGCAGCACGTTGAAGGAAGCGGGGTTTGAGGCCTATATCGTCGGCGGGGCCGTGCGCGACCTGCTGCTGGGCCTGCGCCCCAAAGACTTCGACGTGGCCACCAACGCCACGCCCGAGCAGGTCAAGAGCCTGTTCCGCCGCGCCTTCATCATTGGCCGGCGTTTTCGCATCGTGCACGTGGTCTATGGCCGTGGCCGCGAGAACGAGGTCATCGAAGTCACCACCTTCCGGGCCTTTCTGGACAGCTCCAAGGCCGAACAGGTGCAGGGCAACGAGAAAACCAGCAAGGCCGCACTGGCCGGCATGAAGCTGGCGGTGGACGAAAGCGGCCGTGTGCTGCGCGACAACGTCTGGGGTCCCCAGAACGAAGATGCGGCGCGGCGCGACTTCACCGTCAACGCCATGTACTACGACCCGCAGACCCAGATCGTCGTGGACTACCACAAGGGCATCCGCGACTCGCAAAAGCATGTGCTGCGCATGATTGGTGATCCGGCCACCCGCTACCGCGAAGACCCGGTGCGCATCATCCGCGCCGTGCGCTTTGCCGCCAAGCTCAGCAAGAAGGGCTTCACGCTCGACCCCAAGACCGCCAAACCGCTGGTCGAATGTGCCCAGCTGCTGCAGGAAGTGCCGCAAAGCCGCATGTTTGACGAAATGCTCAAGCTTTTGCAGACAGGGCATTCGCTGGCCTCGATCGAGCAACTGCGCCTGCTGGGCCTGGCCAAGGGCATCTACCCGCTGCTGGATGTGGTGGTGGACCGCGCCGACCTGCCGTTTGTGCAGGCTGCGCTGATGGACACCGACCGCCGCGTAGCCGAAGGCAAGAGCGTGGCGCCAAGCTTCTTGCTCGCCTGCGTGCTGTGGCAGGACGTGAAAGCGGGCTGGGACAAGCGCATGCTCAAAGGCGAGCACCCGCACCCGGCGCTGCAGGATGCGATCGACGATGTCTTCAACCACCGCATCGGCGATGTCTCCGGCCGGGGCAAGCTCGCCGCCGACATGCGCGAAATCTGGGTGATGCAGCCGCGCTTTGAAAAGCGCACCGGCAGCACGCCGTTCGGCATGATCGCACAGGCGCGCTTCCGTGCCGGCTTCGATTTTCTGCGTCTGCGCGCCGATGTGGGCGAGGTGGACGAAGCGCTGGCCAACTGGTGGCAGGAGTTCCAGCAGGCCGATGAGGCCCGCCGCGAAGACCTGATCGCCCAGGTGCGTGAAGAGCAGCGTGCCAAGCCAAAGGCAGGCGCTGCCAAGCCCAAGCGCGCCCCGAGAAAGCCGGCAGCCGCCACAGAGGCGCAGGAAGGCTCCAGCCTGGACCAGGTGGCCCAGCAGGCGATGGACAGCGAGAGCGCCGCCGCTGGCGATGCGCCCGCGAAGAAGCGCCGCCGCCGCCGCCGCAAACCCGGTGCGGGTGATGCTGGCGGAGCAGCAGGTGGCGGCAATGGTGGTGATGCAGCCGCCCATGGCGACTGAAGCGCTGGGCCAGGCGCAGCGCCTGGCCAATGGTGATGCCGCACCGCCCGCCGGGCAGAGCTTGCGCGCCTGGATAGGCCTGGGTGCCAATTTGGGCGACCGGGGTGCTGCAATGGCGCAGGCCTTGCGGCAATTGGCGGGCAGCGCGGGTGTGGCCGTGCAGGCGGTCTCGTCGTTGTACGGCAGCCGGCCGGTGGATTCCAGCGGGCCCGACTACCTCAATGCCGTGGCCGAGCTGCGCACATCGCTGTCGGCACAGCAGCTTTTGCACCTGTTGCAGCAACTGGAGCTGGCCGCCGGCCGCGAGCGCCCCTACCGCAATGCCCCGCGCACGCTGGACCTGGATGTGCTGCTCTATGCGGATATCGACACGTCGATCGCGATGCCCGACCTGCAGGTGCCCCATCCGCGCATGTGGCAGCGTGCCTTTGTGCTGGCACCGCTGCAGGAGCTGGCGCCGGCCTGGGTCAGCGAGGCACAGCTGCAGCCGCTTTTGCCACAGGGTGTGCAGCGCAGCCAAGGGCCGGACTGGTGGCGCTGAGCCGGCGAGAGAGATACCGCCCCACAAGAACAAAGCCCCGCAGCTGCACGCTGGCGGGGCTTCTTGCTGGGCGCTACGGATTCGCAGCGCGGCGCTTAGTCGACCTTGGCGCCAGAGAGCTTGACCACCGATTCGTACTTGTTGCGCTCGGAGGCCATGAACTTGTCAAACTCGGCCGGCGTAGTGGGCACGGGCTCGGCCATCAGGCTGGCAAAACGGGTCTTGGTGGCCGGATCCTTCAGCGCATCGGTAAAGGCCTTGTTGAGGCGGTTGATCACATCAGGCGGCGTGTTGGCCGGTGCCACCAGGCCCCACCAGGTGTCGATCTCGAAGCCCTTGAGGGTGTCAGCCAGTGGTGGCACGCCAGGCAGCATCGGGCTGGCGTGCAGGCTGGTGACCGCCAGCGCGGTGAGCTTGCCGCTGTGGATGTTGGCCGACGCGGCCGCCAGATTGTCGATGTTGAAATCCACCTCGCCCGACAGCAGCGCCAGCTGCGCAGGGTTGGCGCCGCGGTAGGGCACGTGCACGGCAAAGATGCCGGCCTGGCGCTTCATCATCTCGCCGGCCAGGTGGCCGGAGCTGCCATTGCCGCCGCTGCCGAAATTGAGCTTGCCCGGGTTCTTCTTGGCGTAGGCAATGAGGTCCTGCACATTGCTGATCTGCAGCGCCTTGGCGCGCTCAGTGTTCATCACCAGCACATTGGGCACGCGCACCATCTGGGTGATGGCGGTGAAGTCCTTGGCGGCGTTGAAAGGCATCTTGGTGTACAGCCAGGGATTGACGGCATGCGTGGCCGTCGCCGACAGGCCGATGGTCAGGCCGTCCGGTGCGGCCTTGGCCACGATGTCGGCACCGATGTTGCCGCCGGCGCCCGCCTTGTTGTCGATCACCACGGTACCCAGTTGGTCGCGGACACGTTCAGCCAGGATGCGCGAGGTGACATCCAGTGGACCTCCCGGAGCGTAAGGCACGACCAGGCGAATCACCGGATCGGCCGCAAAAGCGGCAGGTGCAGCGAAAGCGGCGGCGGCCAGGACGGTGGATAACAGGATATTTCTGCGTTGCATGGTTTGGTGTCTTCTTGACGAGAGTGAATAACGACGAAGCGCCTGATACGAGCAGGCACTACCCCTGAGTGCCGCCAGCACAGCCCCGCCAGCCAAAGCTTGGCGTTGCAGACGAGGGGCCCAGCCTGCAGCATGACAAACGCACGACAAGGCGGGACGGTAACGCAGGGAGGACTGTGTGAGCGGCTCTAAACTTTCTAGTGTAGCGGCTGGGGCATGTACATGCCGTGACGCGGAAGTGGGACAGGGCCGCGATTGCGCCCTGTCAGACCCCGTGTCTCAGCCGTTCATACGATCTGGTTCTGCTTGTCGGCCTCGGTCACGAAGGCATCGGCAAAGAAGGCGTCCTCCGGCAAGCCGCGCTGGCTGGTAAAGCTGGCGCGGGCAGAATCCACGACAATTGGCGCGCCACAGGCATAGACCTCGTAGCCCGACAAGTCGGCAAAATCATCGAGCACGGCCTGGTGCACAAAGCCGCTGCGGCCTTGCCAGGCGTCTTCTGCCAGCGCGTCGGACACCACCGGCACATAGCGCAGCTGGGGCATCTCGGCGCTGCGTGCCAGCATCCAGTCGTGCATATACAGGTCTTGCGGGCGCCTGCCGCCCCAGTACACCACCACCGGGCGCTGGATGTCGTGGTGCTGCAGATGTTCGATGAGCGCCTTGATCGGCGCAAAGCCGGTGCCCGAGGCCAGAAAGACCATCGGTTTGTCGCCGTCATGCAGGAAGAAGCTGCCGAACGGGCCTTCGATGCGCAGGATCTCGCGCTCCTTCATCGCGCCAAACACGTGGTCGGTAAAAAGACCGCCGGGTGTGTGGCGGATATGCAACTCCAAGCCAGGCGCGCTGTCCTGGTGGTGCGGCGCAATCGCCATCGAATAGGCACGGCGCGTGCCACCGGCAAGCAAAAACTCGATGTACTGACCGGCGTGGTAGCGAAAGCTGTCTGCGGCAGGCAGCTGCAGGCGCAGCTTGACGACATCGGGCGACAAGCGCTCGATGGTCTGCACGCGCACCGGCATTTTCTTGATCGGAAAGGCGCTTTCATCGGTGACATGGCGCGACTCGATCACCACATCGCTGGTGGGCACGGCGCAGCACGGCAGGATCATGCCGTCGGCCTCTTCCTGCGGGCTCAGCGCACGTTCGCTGTGGGGACCATGCACGACGGTGCCGCTGAGCTTCTTGCATTTGCAGGAGCTGCAGGCGCCATCCTTGCAACCATACGGCAGACCTACGCCGCTGCGGATCGCAGCCGTCAGGATCGCTTCCGAGGCCTGGGTGGCAAATGCGCGTCCGCTGGGCAGGACCGAAATTTGAAACGCGCTGGACGAAGAGCTCATTGCACCAAAATTCCTTATCGACACAAAACAACGGCGCTCATCGGCGCCTGGGGTTGCATAAATGGGGTGAGCGCTGGCATTTGCAAGCAGGTTCAGACGCTAGACTGCAGTGTGATGGCTGCCATCTGAACCAAGAAAGCTTATTGTGCCTTTAAACCAAAGCCCGCGAAGCGGGCCCCGACAGCGCTGCGCCATGGCAGCTGGCCAGGCCTTGCCGGCGCGTTTTCGGCGCCAGCGGGTGCTGATCGTGGGCTGCGGCGATGTCGGCCAGCGGGTGCTGCGGCTGTGGCAGCGGCCAGGCCAGCATGCGCATGCGGCGCGCGGCCCGCTGGTGCGGGCGCTCAGTTCATCGCCGCAGCGCTTTGACAGCCTGCGTGCCCTGGGTGCTACGCCGTTGCTGGGCAATCTGGACGAGCCGCGCAGCCTGCGCCGGCTGGCGGGGCTGGCCCAGCGTGTGGTGCATCTGGCGCCACCGGCGCAGCCCGCTGCGGGAACGCCGTCCACGCTGGCCTCGCGCGATCTGCGCACACGCCACCTGCTGCAAGCACTGGTTTGCCGCGCGGGCCAGGCGCCGCAGCTGGTGTACGGCTCCACCAGCGGTGTCTATGGCAACTGGGACGGTGCCTGGGTCACGGAGACCCATCCGCTGCGCGCCAGCACCGCCCGGGCGCTGCGCCGGGTCGATGCCGAACGCCAATTGCGGGCCTGGGCGCGGCGCTTGGTGGCCAGCGGCGCTGCCGTGCATGTACTGCGCATCCCCGGCATCTACGCAGGCGACCGCGAGGGCGGCACCCCATTGGGGCGGCTGCAGCGCGGCACGCCGCTGTTGCGGCGCGAGGACGATGTTTACACCAGCCACATCCATGCCGATGACCTGGCGCGCGCGGTGGTGCGGGCGCTATGGCGCGGCATGCCACAGCGCATCACCAATGTGGCCGATGACTCTGCGATGCTGATGGGCGATTATTTTGACCTGGCCGCTGACCTGTGGCGCCTGCCGCACCCGATGCGCATCAGCCTGGCCGAGGCCGAGCAGCAACTGAGCCCCACCTTGCTGAGTTTCATGCGCGAGTCGCGGCGCCTGAGCAATACGCGTATGCGGCAGGAGCTGGGCCTGGTACTGCGCTACCAGACGGTGCACCACGGCTTGCAGGCCGCTGTGTACCTGGTGGGGGCGGGCACTGCGGCGGGCCCTGGTGCTTGAGCCTCGCCTGGGCTAGCAGGGTGCCGAGCCGCCCTGGCTGCGGCAGCTGCGCGGGTTGGCGCCGGGGCTCGGTGGCCGTGCGGTTTCGCCAATCTGGCCCCGGGGGTGCGAATAGCCCTGCGTATCCAAGCACTTGAACACATCGCAGCGGCTGATGCTGGGTGCAGGGGCGGGGGGTGGTGCCGGTGGGCGGGGGCGATGGGGGCGGTATGGGTATCCGTCCCAATAGGGATCAGCGGGCAGTACCGCCGTCGGGGCGGGGCGGCTGGCCTCCAGCCGGCTATAGGCCTCGGGGCCCATGCAGTCGAGCTCCATCTGGCGCTTGGCCGCATCGAGCCGGGCATGGCTGCCCATGGTCTTGTCGGCAGCCTCTTCGGATGCGGCGCTGTAGCGCTCACGCGATTGCTGGCAGGCGGCTGACTGCGCGGGGTTGGCGCGAGCGGGGCGGTTGGCGGCCCGTTGCGCCAAATCCTCGGCGCGTTCATCGGCCTGCAGCCGGCGCTGGGCCAGCTCCTGCTGGCGCCGCTCGGCCTTGGCTTGCAGGGCTTCCTGCTCGCGGGCGCGGTCCTGGGCCAGCTCCTCATCGGATTTGCGGCGCTCTATCTCGGTCGCGCTGGCACCGCTGGCGCAGGCGCCATCGGTGTAGGTCACCTTGCCCGTGCCCGGGTCCACGCAGCGGGTGACCTGGGCCTGCGCCAACGGCGCCGCCAATGCGCAAGCACACCAAAAACCCAGCCATGCGGCATAGCGAAGGCTGGGCAGAGGGGGGCGTGGCATGAGGCGCATGGTGGTGACCGAAGGTTAGCGCTCGAACTGTCCACCAAACCGGCCGCCGTTGGGGCGCGACGCGGGCGCTGCCGGGCGCGGGCCCGAACCATAAGGGCGGCCAAAGTTGGAGCCCGTGCCGGGTGCCAACTGCTGGGGTCGCGATGGTGGTGGCCGGCTGCTGCCGCCATGGCCGGGGCGGTCATAGCCACCGCCGGGGCGGTAGTAACCGCCACCCGGGCGGTAATAGGGGCGCCCGCCGCCATACACGTAAGTCGGAGAGCTCTGGATGACCAGCGAGCTGCTGCCGTAGTAGGGGTAGCTGTTATAGCCATACCCGTAGCCCCCATAACCGTAGCCATAGCTGGGGGTGGAGTAGGTCGAATAGGCATCGCCGTAGTACACGCCGTCTGCGGGTGCGACCACGCAGCCGCCCAAGAGCAGGGCGCTGGCCGCAGCGATGGCCATCGTTCCGAGACGAATGGTACGCATGGTGAAAACTCCTTGAGGAATAAGCCCGCGCGCTCGGCACGCGGGCGGGTCAGCGGGTTAGCGGCAGGGGCGGCTGGGGGTCAGCACATTGTCGCTGCCAGCGGCATTCTGGCGGGCAGCGGCCGCGCATTCCTGCTGGTGACGGCTTTCGCCAAAGCGGTTGCGGTCGCGCTCGCGGTTTTGGCGTTCACGGTCTTGCGCCTGGCGCTCCAGTGCGCGGCGGCGGTCTTCGTCACGGGCGCGCTGGTCGCGGTCGCGTTCACGGGCCTGGCGATCGCGGTCACGGTCACGCTCGCGTTCACGGGCTTCGCGCTCGCGGGCTGCGCGGTCCCGGTCACGTTCACGGTCGCGGTAATAGCGGTCGTCGTTGTAGCGGTCCTGCACATAAATGGTTTGCGAAGGCTGCTGGTAACCATAGCCATAACCGCCGCCATAGCTGCCGTAGCCCGAATCGCTGTAGTAGCCGTCGCTGCCGGTGGCAACGCAGCCGGTCGTGGCCAGCGCGCTGAACGCGATGGTGGCAATGCTGAGCAGATGACGATGATTCATATTCGAGCCTTTCTGGTTGTGTGGTGGCAGGACTTGCGTGATGCCATAGGGCCAGCAATCGCGATTCCCAATGCTAACCGTTACACCCTCAAAACCGGAGACATGGGCCCATGTATGTAAAGACGTTTTTCCGGCCTTGGGGGTTGACGGCGATGCCACAGCCATGCCATGTTTTGCCAATCTTTACAGACAATCCCTGCGTGGTATGCAGGAGACATGCCTGTTGTGGGATGTCAATATCCGTATTCTTCGTGTTGAGAAGTTAGACCGACAACGGCTGTTTCCGTTCTCATTGATGCAATGCAGCAATCGCCGGAATGCATTGCGTGCTGGCGCTTATATGCGATTTCAAACCCACTGTGTCGCTATTTTTACAGGACTTGTCCTAATACCGTCGTAGGCCCGGGTAGATAAAAAATCTCACTCACGCTATCGAGTTCGATGATGTACCGAATGTGCGGCCTCCATTACAAGTGGCAAGGCGGCAGATGCCGGTACCGGTGGCGCTTAACAGACGCTTTTGATGGAGTACGACGCAATGGATAAAAGTATCAAGGCTGCAGTGGCCCTGGTGGTGGCCGGTATGGCCGTGGCTGCAAGCGCACAAGAGGTGGTGAAGATCGGTACGATGAGCCCGCTGTCCGGTCCTCAGGCGCACTATGGCAAGGACAACGTCACCGGCGTGCGCTTTGCGGTGGAAGACCTCAACACCCAGGGCGTGACCATCGGTGGCAAGAAGATCAAGTTCGAGGTGGTGGCCGAAGACGATGCGGCCGACCCCAAGCAAGGCACGGCTGCTGCGCAAAAGCTCTGCGATGACAAGGTGGCGGCGGTTGCCGGTATTCTGAACTCGGGCGTCGCGATCCCCTCATCCAAGATCTTCAACGACTGCGGTGTGCCCTTCATCACCGGCGCGGCCACCAACCCCGAACTGACCCGCCCTGGCTACCCCGGCGTCTTCCGCATCATCGCCAACGACAACGCGCTGGGCGCTGCGCTGGCAGGCTACGCGGCCGACACCCTGAAGCTGAAGAACGTGGCCGTGATCGACGACCGCACCGCCTACGGCCAAGGCCTGGCCAATGTGTTCAAGAAGGACGCGGGCGCCAAGGGCGTGAACATCGTGGCGTCCGAGTTCACCAACGACAAGGCCACCGACTTCATGGCCATCCTGACTTCCATCAAGGCCAAGAAGCCCGATGCGATCTTCTACGGCGGCATGGATGCGCAAGCCGGCCCCATGCTGCGCCAGATGGTGCAACTGGGCATGACCAATGTGAAGTTCTTCGGCGGCGACGGCATCTGCACGGCCGAGCTGGCCAAGCTGGCCACCGGCACCAAGACCTTGGGCAATGTGGTCTGCGCCGACGGCGGTGCATCGCTGGCCAAGATGCCTGGCGGCACCGAATGGAAGAAGCGCTACGATGCCAAGAACCCTGGCGTGTTCCAGGTCTACAGCCCTTACTTCTATGACGCGACCATGCTGATCGTCGACGCGATGAAGCGTGCCGATTCCACCGATCCGAAGAAGTACCTGCCCGAGCTGCGCAAGTCCGAGTACAACGGTGTGACCGCGAAGATTGCGTTCCAGGAAAACGGCGAGCTGAAGGTGCCTCTGTACACGCTGAGCCACTACATCGACGGCAAGAAGACCCCGATCGGCGAATAAGCTGCCAAACCGGTGCTGATAGCCTCCCCGAGCCCGCCCTAGGCGGGCTTTTTGCTGTGCCGCGCTTCATGCGCCAGCAGCCACTGCTTGCGCGCCAGGCCGCCGGCATAGCCGGTGAGCGATGCATCGCTGCCGATCACCCGGTGGCAGGGCAGCACGATGCTGATGGGGTTGGCGCCATTGGCCATGCCCAGCGCACGCACTGCTGCCGGCCGCCCGATCTGCGCGGCCAGGCTGGCATAGCTGCGCGTGCTGCCTGCAGGGATGGCGCGCAATGCCGTCCAGACCTGGCGCTGAAAATCGGTGCCACCCAGTGCCAGTTCCAGGCGATCAAGCGCCTGCAGCTCGCCATCAAAATACGCGGCCAGGGCATCGGCCACCGGCGCGGGCACGGCCGCGCTGCTGTGCATCTGGACGGCATCGCGCGGGTACTGGCGGCGCATCAGCAAGGCCATGCGCGCTTCATAGCCCTGCCAGTCCAGTGCGCGCAGGCGCTGCTGCGCGTCGCACAGCAGCAGGATGCCCCCTTGCGGGCTGGGGAGGCGGGAGAGCATGAAGTTCAGCAGGGCCATGGTGGGGACGGGGGATGGATGGAGCGCTTAGCTACCGCAGTGTAGAGCGCTGGCGCGGTAATGGAGATAGGCGGGCTAAAGCTGCACAACTAGATCCATAACAAGTTTCCTGCGCACCAAAAACCTGGGTGACGGTGTTTGTATCGCAGCCCCTCTACAATCGGCCGGCGAGCTGCAGCAGGCTTGGGCCCTCCAGGGCCTTGCCGGCAGCGGCTCAGCGTTATTCTCAGGGCGGGGCGCAATTCCCCACCGGCGGTATCTGGCTTTGAGGAGCCAGGAGCCCGCGAGCGCTTGCAAGGCCTACGGCTGCGCAAGGTCAGCAGATCTGGTGCGATGCCAGAGCCGACGGTCACAGTCCGGATGAAAGAGAATCGCGCAAACCTTGTGTCGCCCTGCGTCTGTACGTGGGGTGCTGCGATGGGCTTGCGCGCGCCCTGATTCAGGTCATTGAAGGACAGCAAAACCATGAATCAGCATTCCAGCATTTCTTACTCCATCAACAAGGCTGCACGCCTGGCGATTGTCTGCGCGCAATGGCATTCGGACATCGTGCACCAGGCCCGCGATGCCGCCCTCGCCGAGTTGGCACAACACGGCTGGCGCGCCGACCAGATCGACCTCTACGATGTGCCCGGCGCCTTCGAGATCCCCTTGCTGCTCAAGCGCCTGGCCCAAAGCGGCCAATATGCGGGTCTGATGGCCTGCGGCCTGGTGGTCAACGGCGGCATCTACCGCCATGAGTTTGTCACCACCGCCGTGATCGATGGCCTGATGCGGGTGCAGCTGGACACCGGCGTGCCGGTGTTCTCGGCCGTGCTGACGCCACGCGACTTCCATGAATCGCAGGAGCACCACGATTTCTTCCACCAGCATTTTGTGAAGAAGGGCGCCGAGTTGGCCCGCGCCTGCGCGGCCACGGTACAGCTGCACCGCACGTTGGAAGCGCAGCAATTGCAGCAACTGCAGCCGCAAACCCTGGCAGCCTGACAGCTGCCAACAACCGGGACCAAAGGGTTTTCCCTGGCCATTCTGGGCAGGTAAGCGTTTTTTGGCACACTGGCGAGCCGCTCTCCGCTTTGGGGCTGCGGCTTTTTTATTGCCATGACTGACTCCGCATCTTTGACCCGCCGCCAGGCCTGGCTCGGCGTGCTCGCCCTGGCTATGGGCGCCTTTGTTTTCAACACCACCGAGTTCGTGCCGGTGGGCCTGCTCAGTGACATTGGCGGCAGCTTTGGCATGACCACCGAGCAGGTGGGCCTGATGCTGACCATCTATGCCTGGATCGTCGCGCTCACCTCGCTGCCCTGCATGCTGATGACCAAGAATGTCGAACGCCGCAAGCTGCTGATGGGCGTGTTCGCGCTATTCATCGTGAGCCATGGTTTGTCGGCCATCGCCTGGAACTATGCCACCTTGCTGATCAGCCGCATGGGCATTGCGCTGGCACATGCGGTGTTCTGGTCGATCACCGCCTCGCTGGCGGTGCGCATTGCGCCGCAGGACAAGCGCCCGCAGGCGCTGGGCCTGCTGGCCACCGGCACCACGTTGGCCATGGTGCTGGGCGTGCCGCTGGGGCGCATGGTGGGCGAGGCGCTGGGCTGGCGCACGACCTTTGGCATCATCGGCGTGCTGGCGCTGCTCGTCATGCTGGTGCTGTGGCGCATGCTGCCCTTGCTGCCCAGCGAGAATGCCGGCTCGCTGCGCAGCATTCCGGTGCTGTTCAAGCGCCCGGCGCTGTCGGCCACCTATGCCCTGCTGATCCTGATGGTGACGGCCCAGTTCACCGTCTACAGCTATATCGAGCCGCTGATCCAGCGCGAGGCCGGGCTGAACAACCAGGTGACCACCTGGGTGCTGCTGCTGTACGGCGGCATGGGCATTGTCGGCAGCATTTTGTTCAGCAGCTTTGGCATGCGCTGGCCGCGCGGCTTTTTGCTGGGCGCGATGGTGGTGCTGACCGCCTGCCTGTGGCTGCTGCTGCCCAGCACGCGCTGGCCGCCTGCGCTGTACCTGGTCTGTGCCGTGTGGGGCGTGGTCATGCTGTGCATGGTGCTGCCGCTGCAGGCCAAGGTGCTGCGCCTGGCCTCCGATGCCACCGATGTGGGCATGTCGCTGTTCTCGGGCATCTTCAATATCGGCATTGGCGCAGGCGCGTTGCTGGGCAGCCAGGTGGGCATGCATGCCGGCCTGCACTACCTGGGCCCCGTTGGCGGCAGCATTGCCGTGCTGGGTGTGCTGTGGTGTGCCTATGCGGGCTGGAAGTGGCGCAGCAGCTTTGCGCCCACGGGGACGGCGGCGCGCATCGTGCCGCACTGACCTGCTGCGAACCAACCCCGTCCACTTGCCCGGCACCGGCTCTGTGCCGGGCTTTTTTTGGTCTAGGGATCCTCTGCAAAACCCTCGCCAAGCGGGATGGACGCGGATCGGGATGAGACGCAAGGCGTCTTTTGCAGTCGAGCCGTAGCTATTGACAAGGAAGACAACGCAGCGGATCGCCCGAGTCCGCGTTCAGACCACGGCAGGGAGTTTGGCAGAGGGTCCCTAGTGTTGCGCAGCTGGGTGCGATCGGCGCAGGTAGATCCAGGCATCCAGCGCCAGCAGTGCCAACAGGCTGCAGCCCAGCACCGGCAGCAGCCAGCCCAAGGCGGCTGCCACCAGCAACAGGGCCAGCGCAGCAGTACGCGGCAACTGGCGCCATTGGTGGACCAGGGTCAGCTGGCCATGCAGCCATTCGCGGCCGCGGCCCGGGCGCTTGCGCCATTGCAGCCAGCCGGTCAGCGCCATCGCCACCATGCCGGCGCCCAGCAGCACCAGCAAGGCCTGGTTCAGCACACCCCAGCTGCCCATGTGCAGGTCAATGCCCCAGCGCGTCAGCTTGGAGGCCAGCGGGTAGTCGCTGAAGCGGTTGTGGTGCAACACTTGGCCATTGGCCAGGTCCATGGCCAGCGCAT
Source organism: Comamonas sp. B21-038 (assembly GCF_022387135.1). GTDB lineage: Bacteria > Pseudomonadota > Gammaproteobacteria > Burkholderiales > Burkholderiaceae_C > Comamonas > Comamonas sediminis. The sequence goes on along the minus strand of NZ_CP092462.1, from coordinate 2,970,152 downwards.
CGACTTCGGTCGGCCACGATCGGTTGATCTCCGTCACCGTCCAGGCCTTGCCTGCGGCGGCGGGGGGCCGGATCTCCAGCTTGCTGGATGCCAGGCCATGTTGTCGGGCGAGTGCCAGGGCGGTGTCAAAGTCCTGCGGCATGGGGCCCATACCGGCCATACCAGCCATGGCCATGGGCGCGGCCTGGTGCTCTGCATGGTCCGCATGCGGGTCTGCGGGCTGGTGGTGGGCATGGGCGCTGCTGGCGTCCGTGCCCAGGCTGGTGTTCAAACGCGGCGTTTGCCAGCCCATCTGCTGCAGCGCCTGGCCAAAATGGCCGCCGGCCCAGCGCGACCAGGTCAGGCCCGTGGCCGACAGAAACAGCAGGCCCACCAGCAGCCACAGCCCCAAGCCATGGTGCCAGCGGCGCAGCGGAGTATGGTTCACAGGGGCGCCAGCCCGCTGCGGGCGCGACAGCCACCACAGGGCCACACCGCCCAGCGCAGCCACCCACAGCCAGGAGGCCGCCAGTTCGCTGTAAGTGCGGCCCCATTCACCCATCAGCAACTGGCGGTGCAGCAGATCAAGCTGCTTGCGCAGCGGCAGCACGCCGCTGGTGCCATAGACCGTCAGGTCGCCCTGCAGCGCCAGGCTGTAGGGGTTCACAAAGAGGCTGCGGTACTCCGAGGGGCCCAGCGCCGCATCGGCCACCATGACGCGGGTGGTGCTGCGGGCATCGGGCGCCGGGCGCACGGCCAGCACCGCAGCCGATGCCGGCAAGGCCTGCAAGGCGGCCTGCACCTGGGCCGACAGCGGCTGCGCCGGGGCGCCTGGCGCCGATTCGGCCTGCAGCGCGCTGCGGTAGAGCTGGTTTTCCAGCTGGGGCGTCAGCGCATACAGCAGGCCGGTAGCGGCAGCCACCACGATGAACGGCGCGACCAGCAGGCCGATGTACAGATGCAGCCTGCGGATCAGCAGCTGCCAGGTTTTGCGGGAGGAGGGAGACATCAGGGATGGGGGTTCAGCGCATCGCGCGGCGCAGCGCGGCACTGCTCCAGTCCACCACCATGCTCAGCAGCAGCATGGCAATGATGACGGTGCTGGCCTGCGCGTAGTGGAACAGCGAGAGTTCGACATACAGCAGCTGGCCCAGGCCACCAGCGCCGACAAAGCCGAGGATGGCCGCCATGCGGATGTTCATCTCCCAGCGGTACAGGGTGTAGGCCAGCAACTGCGGCGCGGCCGCTGGCAGCGTGCCGTAGCAAAAGGCCAGCAGGCGGCTGCTGCCGGCCAGGCGCAGCGCCCGGGCGGGAGCGGTAGGCGTATTCTGCAAGGCCTCGGCATAGAGCCGGCCCAGCACCCCGGCCGTGTGCAAGGCCAGCGCCAGCGCGCCGGCAAACGGGCCCAGGCCCACCGCCAGCACGGTGATCGTCGCCCAGACCAGCTCGGGCACCGAGCGCAGCAGGTTGAGCAGCGCGTTCCAGGGTGCGCGCCAGCGCGGCAAGGCCAGCAGCAGCCCGGCCATGGCCGCCAGCAGGCTGCCGATAACGGAGATGGCCAGGGTCTCCCACAACCCTTGGGCCACCTTGCGCAGCCAGGCGGCGCTCAGGTCGGGCGAGAAAAAACCGGCCACGAAGCTGCCCATCGATTGCAGCGCATCGCGGCTGAACAGCGCGGACCAGTCGATGCCGAGCAGCCAGAAGCTGGCCCACAGGCCGATGCCGCCGAGCAGCAGCATGGCCGCGCTGCGCCAGCCAAAAGGCAGCGCACGGGCCGCTGGCGGCGTATCGAGCGCGCGGCGCAGCCACCAGGACAGCAGATCGGCCAGCGCCACGAGCAGCATGAAGGCCAGCAAGATGCTGGCGACCTCGCCGCCATTGAGCATCTTCATCGCCTGGTCCATCAGCTGGCCCAGGCCACCCGCGCCCACAAAGCCCATCACCACCGAGGCGCGGATCGCGCATTCCCAGCGGTAGACGGTGTACGAGGTCAGCTCACGCGCAGCTTGCGGCAGGCTGCCGTAGAGCAGGGCCTGCAGGCGACCTGCGCCACTGGCGCGCAGGGCGCGGGCGGGGGCCGGGTCGGTGGATTCCAGAATCTCGGCATACACCTTGGCTAGCATGCCGCCATAGGTCAGGCCCAGGGCCAGCACGCCAGCGGCGGGGCCCAGGCCAAACACCCGCACAAACACCAGCGCCCAGACCAGCTCGGGCACGCCGCGCAGAATGGTCAGCACGCCGCGGGTAAGGGGGTTGAGGCTGACTTTCTCGCGCGCAGCGCCGCTCGCCAGGTAGGACAGCGGCAGCGCCAGCAGCAGTGCCAGCGCCATGCCGGCGGTGGCAATGGCCAGGGTCTCCAGGCTGGCCTGGCCCAGGTAGCCCAGAAACTCCTGGCTGCTCTCGGGCGGCAGAAACTGGGCCAGAAAGCCGCCGACCACTTTGAGATTGTTGCTGTCAAAAAACGGCGCCAGCGAGAAGCCCGAGGTCTGCAGTATCGGCCATAGCACTACGGCCGCCAGCAGCAGCGCGATGAGCCGGCCACGGGCAGCGGGATCGCGGCGATGCGTGTGCGCGGCAGCGGCAGGCATCAGCGGCATGTGATCACTTCAGCTGCCGGGCTGGACAGCACTTGCGGCGTGGCGCTGCCCATGCTGCCCAGCGTGGGCAATGCGGCCGCACTGCCATCGGCATGGGCATACAGGGCCTGGAGCTGTGCCTGGCTCACCTGTGCAGCGGGCAGGTCAAAGGCAATCCGGCCACCGCGGATGCCGACAATGCGTGCAAAGCAGCGGAGGGCCAGGTCCACCGCATGCAGGCTGGCCACCAAGGTGGCCTGGCGCGCAGCCGCTTCCTGCACCAGCAGCTGCACGGTGGCCAGCGACAGCGCCGGGTCGAGTGCGGAGACCGGCTCATCGGCCAAAATCAGCCGGGCCTGCTGGTAGAGCACCCGGGCAATGCCCACGCGCTGCAACTGGCCGCCGGAGAGCTGGTCGCAGCGCGCAAAGAGCTTGTCCTCCATCTGCACACGCTCCAGGGCCTCGCGGGCGCCGGCGATGTCTTGCGGGTAGGCCAGCGATGCCAGCGCCTTCCACAGCGGCCACTGGCCCAGGCGGCCGGCCAGCACGGCGGTGACCACACGCTGGCGCAGCGCAATGGGCGCGCTCTGGTGCACGGTGCCAATCAGGCTGCGCAGCGCTTTGAGCTCGCGCACGGAGGGGGTGGCAGGCGCCGCCGGCAAGGCCTGGCCGAGCACCTGCATGCGGCCGCTGCTGGGCAGGTGGGCGGTGCCGATGGCCGTCAGCAGCGAGGTCTTGCCCGCGCCGGAGGGGCCGATCAGCGCAATGCTCTCGCCCTGGGCCGCCGACAGGCGAATGCCCGCGAGTGCGACAAAACCATTGGTGTGGGTCAGGCCCACATCGTCAAGCACAAAGCTCATGGATCAAATGCTGGAAAAGTGCAGCAGAGGCAGGCGGCATGGGCCCTGCAGCAGTGCCCATGCCCGGCGGCCCCTTACTTGAGCAGGCCGGCAGACTTGGCAGCCGCTTCGGTGCCGGCATAGTTCTCGGGCTTGGTCGGGATGAACTTGGAGGCGCGCTGCAAATCCATGATGGCCTTGTGCTCGGGCTTGGCAGGGTCCAGCGCCAGGAAGGCATCGGTCAGCTTCTTGATGATGGCCGGGTCCAGGTCGCCGCGCACGGTCCAGTTGTAGTCAAAGTAGGTGGGGGTGGTGGCGAACACGCGCACCTTGCTGGTGTCCACCTTCTTGGTCTCGACCAGCTTGTCCCATACCGACGTATTGAGCACGCCGGCCTCGGCCTTGCCGGCCGCCACAAAGGCCACGGTGGCGTCATGCGCGCCCGAGTAGGCCACGGTCTTGAAGTCCTTTTCCGGGTTCAGGCCGTCCTGCAGCAGAAAGTAGCGAGGCATCAGGCTGCCCGAGGTGGACGAAGGCGCGCCAAACGCGAAGGTCTTGCCCTTGAGGTCGGCCAGGGTCTGGATGCTGGGGTCGGCCGTGATGAACTTGCTGGTGAACACCGCGTCTTCGGCGCGCTGCACGATCGGGATGGCCGTGCCATTGGTGCGGATCTTTGCCTGCACATAGGTAAAGCCGCCCAGCCAGGCCAGGTCCAGCTTCCTGGTGGCCAGGGATTCAACCACCGCCGCATAGTCGGACACCGGCGTGAACACCACCTTCATGCCCGTCGCCTGCGACAGGTACTCGCCCAGCGGCTTGAACTTGCGCTGCAGCTCCGTGGGTGCCTCGTCGGGGATGGCAGATACGCGCAGCACCGCTGGGGTGTCTGCATGGGCACTGAAGCTTGCCAGGCTGGAGAGGGTGAGCGCGGCCAGCGACAGGCCACGCAGCGCCGAGCGGCGAGCGGTAGAGTGGGTCATAAAGCTTCCGTTCGTTAAGCCACCGCCGTCCGGATACACGGCGGTTTAATAGGCCGCGCGGGGTACGCGCAGCGATAGGGATCCAGGCAGTACACCGACCACCAAGGGAGGATTCTTGCGTATTTGCCAAAACCACCGCTGCCCCTCACGTTCTTTTTAGGCAACAGCGAAGGTGCAAGCGCCCGCTCAGGGCGGCCAGGCAACGCGCTTCAGGACAGCGCCAGCGGCGCAAAGTGGGCCTGCAAGGTGGCCAGCGCCAGCCGCACCCGTGCAGGCAGCGCCTGGCGCTCGGGGGTGAGGGCGGAGATGCGCAGGCTGCCGCAGTCCCAGTCGGGCAGCAGGCGCAGCAGCTGGCCGCTGCGCACCTGGTCAGCCACTTCGAGCGAAAACAGCCGCGCCAGGCCCAGCCCCTCGCTGCACAGCTGTTGCAGCGCGTACTGCTGGTTGCTGATGATGCGTGGCGCCGTGTGCAGCATGACCACCTCGCCGCTGTGGCGGTGCTGCAGCTGCATGCTGGCGCTGGTGGTCTTGCCGATGTTGCGCGCCATCCAGGGCCAGGCCTGCAAGGCCTGCGGGTGTTGCGGCACCGGCCTGCCTTGCGCCAGCGCGGGGGCGGCGCATATCCACCAGGGCAAGGTGCCCAGCGGGCGGGCCACCCAGTGGGAGTCGGGCAGCTCGCCCAGGCGGATGGCGATGTCCACCCGCTCTGCTACCAGGTCGCTGTGCGATTCATCGAGCAGCAGTTGCAGCCGCAGCTGCGGGTGGGCATGCAGCAACGGTGCCAGCGCCCGGCCCAGTGGTGCGGCCAGGCCCAGCACGGCGGCAATGCGCAGCTCGCCCACTGGCTCGTCGCGCTCGGCATCGAGCTCGGCGCGGGCCTGGCGTGCGGCCTGCAGCATCACTGCGCACTGTGCATAAAAGCGCTGCCCGGCATCGGACAGGCTCAGTCTGCGCGTGGTGCGATGCATCAGCGGCAGGCCCGCCTGGGCTTCCAGGTGGCGCACCTGCTGGCTCACCGCCGAGGCGCTCATGCCCAGCAGGCGTGCGGCGGCCGTCATCGAGCCTTGCTCGACCACGGTCGCAAAAATAGCCATGCGCTTGAGGTCTTCCATCGCCAGATTATGAAGCACAGCTTCAAAGAAATGCTTGGATGGGAGGGATTATCAATGCCACTTCTTCGCCATACAGTGTGGTCATGGCGTGGCGCAGAGGCTGCCCGCCTTTGTCCATGCAAAGGAAATACGATGAAAGTCACACTGATTGGATCGACCGGTTTTGTAGGCGCTGCACTGCTTGATGAACTGCTGCAGCGCGGCCACGAGGTGGTGGCCCTGGTGCGCGACCCCGCCAAGCTCAAGCCCCGCCCGCATCTGCAAGTGCTGCAGGGGGATGTGATGGATGCGGCCGTGGTGCAAAAGGCGGCCACCGGCAGCGATGCCGTGCTATCGGCCTACAACGCAGGCTGGACCAACCCGAATATCTACGAGGACTTCCTCAAGGGCTCGCAGGCCATCGAGGCTGGCACCCGCGCGGCCGGTGTGGCCCGCTACCTGGTGGTGGGCGGCGCAGGCAGCCTGTATGTGAACGGCCAGCAGCTGGTGGATTCGCCCGAGTTCCCAGCCGCCATCAAGCCCGGAGCCAGTGCGGCCCGCGACATGTACAGCGCGCTGCAAAAAGAGACCGCGCTGGACTGGACCGTGCTGAGCCCGCCAGTCGGCTTCCATGGCGGATCAGCCGCGCAAAGCCAGGGCCGCACTGGCCAGTACCGCACCGGCAAGGACGAGCCGCTGTGGCAAGCCGATGGCAGCCCTGGCGATATCTCGGCGGCGGATTTGGCGGTGGCCCTGGTCGATGCGCTGGAGCAGCATCTGCACAGCAAGGCCCGCTTCACGGTCGCTTATTAATCAAAAGCCAAACGCAGGTCTAGCCGGCCTGCGCCAGAAAAGCACGCACCCGGCCGAGCACCTGCTCGGCCATTTCGCGGTGCGGCACATGGTGGGCGCCGGCGATGATCTCGGTCTGGCCACTGCCGCCGGCTTGGCGGGCAATGCGCTCGGGATGCGCGGTGCTGCCGTATTCATCCAGCTCACCATGGATGGCGAGCAGGGGGCATTGCAGGCGGGGCAGCCAGGCGTCCACGTTCCAATCGCTAAACGCGGGGCTGAGCCAGGTCTCCGTCCAGGCATCCACGACCCAGCGTGCCTTGCTGCCGTGGTATTTGGCCAGGCGCTCCAATTGCGCAGCGTCCTGGAACAGCGCGCGGGCCTCGGCAATGCCCGCACGCGTGCGGTCTTCGACAAAGGCCTGGGCGGCGATGGTCACCAGCGCCGTGCAGGCCTGGCCCGCGCCGGCGGCTATCGCAATGCCCATGCCGCCACCCACGCTATGGCCCAGCAACGCAAAGCGATCCAGGCCCAGATGCTGGCGCACAATGGGGAAGTAAAGCTCCGCCTCTTCAGCCACAAACTGCGCCGACAGCGTGCCGCTGCGCGCATCCGATTGGCCAAAGCCAAGGCGGTCATAGGCGATCACCTGCCGTCCCGTGGCCTGGGCCAGCTGCGCCGGAAAATCGCGCCACAGCGCGACTGAACCCAGCGAGTCATGCAGCAGCACCAGTGGCGCTTTGTGCGTGGTGCCCGGGGTCCAGGTTTTGGCATACAGCCGGCCCTGTGGGGGCAGGCCGATCCAGTGCTCTTGGGCGATGGCGGCGGTGTCGGTCATGGTCTGGGCGGCGAGGGAAATGGCCAGATCTTAGTGGCGCCGTGCGCTGTTTATCTGCCCGCCGGAGACACCACAAAGTTCATCTGCATCTGCGCACGTGCCGGATCGGTCCAGCGGTAGGGCAGCTCGGCCTCTTGCACCTGCAGCATCGCATCGACGGGCCAGGCGGCCCACCACCAGGCATCGGGCGCCGGGTCCTCGGTGGAGACCTGCAGCCAGGGCAGGTGCTGGCGGCGGGCGCTTTCAGCGGCCTGCCAGGCGCAGTCCTTATGGAAGCCCGGCTCGTCTGCATCGCAGACCACGATCTTGGCCTGGGGGAACAGAATGCGCATCACGCCGCCGGTGGTGTGGTGCTCAGCCAGCACCATGCCCTGGCCTTGGTAGCCGGCCTGGCGCAAGGTGTTGGCAATCAGGTCCAGCTGCCAGTTGAGGCGGTCGCCCTTGCCGCGCTTGGCATCGCGCAGCGGCGCCAGCAACGCCAGCGACCAGACCAGCACCAGCATGCCCAGACAGGCCAGCAGATAGCGCCGGCGGCTTATGTCCGACTGCGCGAGCGCCGGCCAGCGGGCCAGCATGTAGAGAGGAAAAATGAGCAGCAGCGGCTGGATCCAGCGGCCATCGAACTTGGCCGCACCCGCCAGCGCCATCAGCACCAACGCGCCCGCCACCAGCGCCATATAGCGGCGCAGCAGCGGCACCAGCCAGTCAGGCGTGGGGCTGTGATTGACAGCGCCGGTGGCAGCAGCGCGCTGTTGCCAAAAGCGCCCACTGGTCCAGCGCGCCATCAGCAGCAAGGGCAGCACCGCCAGCAGCAAAAAGGCCAGCAGATCCCGCAGGCCGTGGGCCAGGCCGCTGAGGTAGGAGCTGGTCTCTGCTGGATGCAGCTTGTCCAGGGTGGCGCCGCTGGCCGCTTGCCAGTGCTCCAGCACCCACCAGGCATGGGGGGCGACCAGCGCGATGCTGATCAGCGGCGTGAGCCACCAGCCGCGCGACAACAGTGCGCGGCGCGTGCTGGCCATGCTCAGGCAGGCCGCCAGCAGGGTGACGGCGACCAGCAGGTAGCTGTACTTGGACAGCATGCCCCAGGCGACGACGAGGCCCAGGTAGACAAAGCCCAGCGGGCGCGGCTGGCGCAACTGGCGCAGCAGCAGCCACCAGGTGGCGCAGATGGCGCAGGTCAGCATCACCGTATGGGTCTGGTCGCGCAGCAACTGCCAGGCAATGCCGGGCAGCCAGGTCATGCCGGCAGCGGCCAGCCAGGCCTGGCGCGCGGGCAGCACCTGGCGTGCGGCCAGCAGCATAAAGACAAAGCTCAGCGCGATCAGGCTGTTTTTCAGCAGCACCACGGCCAGGGTGCTCGGGCCCAGCACCCCCACCAGGCCCCATTGCAGCCAGGTGTAGAGCGGCGGCTGGGGCCCATAGCCCAGCGCCAGTTGCTGGGACCAGACCAGCTGCTCGTTCTGGTCCCAGGACACGCCGTGCGAGGCCAGCAGGCGGCTGGCCATGACCAGTACAAACAGCGCAGCAATCCAGCGCAGTGCTTGGCGGTCAACGGCAGGGGGCGGGGCAGAAGGCGGGGTCATGCAAGCGGAGGGAAGGGCGGCATGGCCGCCAAAAATAGCTGCCCGATCATAAGGGGCAGACGTAAAGCCAGCGCAAAGCGCGAAGGCCAGGTAAGGCGCTTGTCAGCCCGCGCTGGGCCAGGGCGCATCGCCATAGAGCTGCGCTGCGCTGATGCCCAGATTCAGCCGGTGGATGGGCAGTGGCGGCGGTTGCAGCTGCAAGCCCAGGCGCTGGTAGACGCCTTCGCTCGACAGCCCGAAAGGCGCCGCATCGGCATTGTCAAACGCAAAAAACACCTGCTTGGCCCGGCCCGCCACTATTGCTGCCAGGCACATGGGGCAGGGGTGGCCGGAGGCATAGACCGTCAGCCCCTGCAGATGCGGCAGCTGGCGCTGGCGGCAGCAGTCGCGGATGGCTTCCATCTCGGCGTGGCCGGTCATGTCCTGCGTCTGGCTGATGGTGTTGACGCCCCGGCCCAGAATGCGGCCCGCATCATCGGCAATCGCTGCGGCAAAGGGGCGGCCTTTGTGCAGATGGCGGTTGCGGTGGGCGCTGTCCAGCACCTCGCGCATGATGGCGGCGTGCTGGGCTGGCAGGGTGTTGGTCATGGGGCTCTTCTTATCGGGGAACACGGGCTTGATTGTCCTGTCAGCCCGGGGGGCAGCGCGGCTTGGGCGGCAAAGGCTGACAGTGGCACTGCGGCTTGCGGGGTTGGCATGGTGGGGGCAAGATGCGGGGCATGAACACTGAGCCGCTTTCTTCCCGCTCCCTGCCCGGCGATGCCTGGGATGCTGCGCAAACGGGCCATGCCTTGTTCCGCACCCGCCTGGGTGTTTGTGGCATTGCCTGGGGTGCGCAAGCCGTTGTCGCGCTGCGGCTGCCCGAGCCCAGCCTGGAGGCTACACAGATGCGCCTGCTGGAGCATGCCCGCCAGCGCCGCGAGGGCTTGTGGCCACAGGCCCAGGCGCCCGGTGATCTGAGTGCCCAGGCTTTGCAGGCGGTGGCCGGCGTGCAGTGGCTGCTGGCCGGGCGCCAGGAGACCGGTGAACCGGAGGGCAGCGCGCGCTGGCCGGATGCACCTGCCCCCGTGCTGGGCGACCTGCGCAGCCTGCTGACCCTGAACCGCTGGTCCGCGCACAGCGGTTTGCCGCTGCTCGATGATGTGGTGCTCGACTGGCATGGGGTGCCGGATTTTTCGCGTGCGGTCTACCAGCTGGCACTGGCCATTGAGCCGGGGCAGACGCGCAGCTATGGTGAGCTTGCCGACGACTTGGGTGGCAAGGGGATGGCCCGTGCGGTAGGCCAGGCGCTGGGGGCCAACCCCTTTGCACCCGTGGTGCCCTGCCACCGCATCTTGGCGGCGCATGGCGCGCGCGGCGGCTTCTCGGCCAATGGCGGCACGCGCACCAAGCTGCAGCTGCTGGAGTGGGAGGGTGCAGCGCTGGGCGACGGCATCAGCCTGGGTCTGTTTGACTGAGCCTCTCTAGGGATGAAAAAAGGGCCGCGTTGCGGCCCTTGGTGTATGGAAGCAATAGCCCCCAGCCCTTTGAACAGGTTCTTAGACCACACCTTCGCTGTGCAGCTGCGCAATCTGCGCGGGCGAGCGGCCCAGCTCGGCCAGAATCTCGTCGGTGTGCTGGCCCATTGCGGGCGGCGGGCGGCGCACCACAGGCGGCGTAGCGGTCAGCCGCATGGGGCTGGCGACGGTGCTGATCGTACCGATCTGGTCGCCGGCATCGCGCGGGATCTGCACATGCAGGCCGCGTGCAATCACCTGCGCATCGTCAAAGGCCTGGGCGATGTTGTTGATGGGGCCGCAGGGGACGGCCTTGTCTTCGAGCAGCGCAATCCATTCGGCGGTGGTGCGGGTCTTCATCAACGGGTACATCAGTTCCTGCAAATCCTTGCGGTGGATGATGCGGCCCGAGTTGCGGGTAAAGCGCGGGTCCTGTGCCCAGGCCTCGTTGCCGGTGGCGGCGCAAAAGCGCGCGAACTGGCCGTCGTTGCCAATGGCCAGCAGCACATTGCCGTCCTTGCTGGGGAAGTCCTGGTAGGGGCCCACGCTGGGGTGGATATTGCCTGCGCGCTGCGGAATATCGTCCGCATTCAGGTAGCCCACGGCCTGGTTGGCCAGCACGGCCATGCCCACATCCAGCAGCGCCATGTCGATGTGCTGGCCTTCGCCGGTCCGGTGGCGTGCCTGCAGCGCGGCCAGGATCGAGCAGCAGGAGTAAATACCGGTGAACACATCGGTGACTGCGACGCCCACCTTGAGCGGGCCGCCACCGGGCTCGCCATCAGGGTGGCCGGTGATGCTCATCATGCCGCTCATCGCCTGCACCATCAGGTCGTAGCCGGCGCGCGGGGCGTAGGGGCCCGTCTGGCCAAAGCCGGTGACCGAGCAGTAGATCAGGCGCGGGTTGATCTTGCGCAGGCTTTCATAGTCCAGGCCATAGGCCTTGAGGCCACCGACCTTGAAATTCTCGACGAGGATGTCGGCATCCTTGGCCAGCTCGACGATCAGCGCCTGGCCCTGGGGCGAGGCCATGTCGATGGTGATGCTGCGCTTGTTGCGGTTGCAGCAGGTGTAGTAGCTGGCCTGCTCGGTCTTGGTGCCGTCATCGGTGTGCAGGTAGGGAGGGCCCCAGTGGCGCGTGTCGTCACCGGCCTCGGGCCGCTCGACCTTGATCACCTCAGCGCCCAGGTCACCGAGCATCTGCGCGCACCAGGGGCCGGCCAGCACCCGCGACAGATCCAGAACTTTGATGCCGTCCAGCGGCGCGATGCTTGCGGTCATGGTGTCTCCAAATTCGATAGCTGCCCATGCATATGCAACAGGCGCTGCAGCAAGAAATTTCTGCAAAACTTGCCGATGGTACGTGCCGCCTCAGGGCGGCGCCATTCGCATCCGGCAAGGGGGTGGTTAAGCGATCACAAAACACCACAACCCACCCACGCAGCGCCTGCGGTGAAGTGGGTTGTGGGCAGGCATGCAGCGGGCGCTGCATGCGATGGGGCTCGGGTCGTTCCTAGTTGGCGAACGCGGCGATGCCGGTCTGGGCCCGACCCAGGATCAGCGCGTGCACATCATGCGTGCCTTCGTAGGTGTTCACCACTTCCAGGTTGACCAGGTGGCGCGCCACACCGAACTCGTCGCTGATGCCGTTGCCGCCCATCATGTCGCGGGCCAGGCGGGCAATGTCCAGCGACTTGCCGCAGTTGTTGCGCTTGATCAGCGAAGTGATCTCGATGACGTTCTGGTGCTCGTCCTTCATGCGGCCCACGCGCAGCGCCGCTTGCAGGCCCAGCGTGATTTCGGTCTGCATGTCGGCCAGCTTTTTCTGGATCAGCTGGTTGGCAGCCAGCGGGCGGCCAAACTGCTTGCGGTCCATCGTGTACTGGCGCGCGGTGTGCCAGCAGAACTCGGCCGCACCCATCGCGCCCCAGGCAATGCCAAAGCGGGCGCTGTTGAGGCAAGTGAAGGGGCCCTTCAAACCACGCACTTCGGGGAAGGCGTTTTCTTCCGGCACAAACACATCGTCCATGACGATTTCGCCGGTGATCGAGGCACGCAGGCCCACCTTGCCGTGGATCGCAGGAGCCGACAGGCCCTTCATGCCCTTTTCCAGCACAAAGCCACGGATCTGGCCGACGGCGCCGCCTTCGGAGACTTCCTTGGCCCAGACCACGAACACATCGGCGATGGGGCTGTTGGTGATCCACATCTTGCTGCCCTTGAGCTTGTAGCCGCCATCCACCTTGTAGGCGCGGGTGGCCATGCTGCCAGGGTCGGAGCCGTGGTCAGGCTCGGTCAGGCCAAAGCAGCCGATGAACTCGCCCGATGCCAGCTTGGGCAGGTACTTCTGCTTTTGCGCTTCGGTGCCGAACTCGTTGATCGGCACCATCACCAGCGAGGACTGGACCGAGGCCATCGAGCGGTAGCCCGAGTCGATGTACTCGATCTCGCGCGCCACCAGGCCGTAGCTCACGTAGTTGAGGCCGGCGCCACCGTACTCGGTCGGGATCGTGGGGCCCAGCAGGCCCAGCTCGCCCATCTCACGGAAGATGCTGGTGTCCACCGATTCCTTGCGGAACATTTCCTGCACGCGTGGTGCCAGCTTGTCGCGGCAATAGGCACGGGCCGCGTCGCGGATCATGCGCTCGTCTTCGGTCAGTTGTTCGTCGAGGTGGAAGGGATCTTCCCAGGTGAATTGCGCCATGTCTGCTCCTTGGATCGGTATTCGCTTATTGGAAGGCGGGGCCGGACGCCAATGCGCTGCCCTGCCAAAACAGCCGCCATGGTAGACCCGCGATAGCAGCGGGGCAAACGATTGTTTATCATCCAGATATGCGACCTACGCATTTATAAAAACGCATGCACTGGGTAATGCCAGAGAAAGATGCAGTGATGCCATGCGTCACATCGGAGACAAGATATGCGCCGAATGATTCCCTCGACCCAGGCACTGGCCTGTTTTGAGGCCGCCGCCCGCCACGAGAGCTACACCCGCGCCGCCCAGGAGCTGGCGCTGACGCAAAGCGCCGTCTCGCGCCAGATCATTGCGCTGGAAGAGCAACTGGGCGTGCAGCTGTTCAAGCGCTCGCGCCACGGCATGGTGCTGACGCCTGCGGGCCACCAGTACAGCCATCAGGTGGCGCAGTGGCTGCAGGGCATTGAGCGCGGCACGCTGGACATCATGGCCCACCAGGGCGCAGGCGGCGCGATCAGCATTGCGGCCGTGCCCACCTTTGCGACCCGCTGGCTGCTGCCGCGCCTGCCGCAGTTTTTGCAGCTGCATCCCGGCGTGGTCGTGCATATCGATGTGCAGACCCGGCCCTTTGCGTTTGCCGAGCGCCTGGTCGATGCCGCCATCTATGCCGGTACTGCCGAGCAGGCGCGCCAATGGCCGGGTACACAGGCGACCTGGTTGATGGACGAGGTGATCGTGCCGGTCTGCAGCCCGCGCCTGTTGGAAGGCGCCACCCAGCGCGGGCGCGGCCGAGCCTACCTGACCGTATCGCCCCAGGTGCTGGCGCAATTGCCGCTGCTGCAGCAAAGCACCCGGCCCGATGGTTGGCGCAAGTGGTTTGATGCTGCCGGTGTGCCTGCCCCCCATGCGCTCGATGGCCCGCGCTATGAGCTGTTCTCGATGTTGGCCGTGGCCGCAGCAGCGGGCATGGGGGTGGCGCTGATTCCGCCGATGCTGATCGAGGATGAGCTGGCCCGGGGCGAGCTGGTGGTTGCCTGCGAGCAGCCGTTGAAAGGCAGCCGCGCCTACTACTGGATGACCCCGCTGGCGACCGAGCCCATGCCCGCCCAGCCTGCGCTGCAGGCCTTTGGCAACTGGCTCAAGGGCCGGGCGGGCGCATCTTAGAACAGGTTCTTAGGGTAAGTGCTGCAGCGCAACAGGCCTCCGCCGTCACTACAATCTAAAAATTGCCTTAGAGGTAAAAACCGCCGTCCCAGAGACTAGGATGGTCGGTATTCCCATAAAGCCCGCCGTTGGCGAGAGACACAGGAGATCCGCGTGCCGGAAAACACCCCAGGAACAGCTGCCGCGTCCGAGCGCGTCGTCAAGAAATACCCCAACCGCCGTCTGTACGACACCCAGACCTCTGCCTACATCACCTTGGCCGAGGTCAAGGCGCTGGTCATGCAGAACGAGCCCATCGTCGTCAAGGACGCCAAGACCGGCGAGGACCTGACGCGCAGCATTCTGCTGCAGATCATTCTCGATGAGGAAGCCGGCGGCGCGCCGATGTTCACCGAGGCCATGCTGGTCAACATCATCCGCTTCTACGGCCATGCGATGCAGGGCTTCATGGGCTCCTACCTGGAGCGTAATGTGCAGCTGTTCACGGAGATGCAAGGCCGCTTTGCCGACCAGATGAAGGGCGCCACGCCCGAGATGTGGCGCAACTTTTTGGGCATGCCGATGCCCGGCGTGCCAGGCATGCCCGATGCGAGCAACTACCAGGCCCAGTCGCAGCAGTTCTTCCAGCAGATGCAGGAGCAGATGCAAAAGCAGACCGAGCAGATGCTGACGGCCTTCGGGATCAAGCGGCCCTGATGCCGGGGTTGACTGGGCGCTGCTGCAGGGGTCCAGCCATCTTGCGCATCCGTTGCCGGGTGGCGTAGCAGCCACATGCAGCTGGCGCAGACCAGGGCGTTCAACGCAGTGTTGGCCCATTCGTTGAACACAGGGACTGCACGTGCTATAACATCAGACCTTTCAAACCTCTTGCCCTTTTCGGAGCCCGACATGTCCCGCCTGTTCGTCACCTGCTAATCGCCGACGACTGCATTTGCAGCCTCGTGCGGCGCAAGTCTGCGCCACAGCTGGCTGCGGTACTGGCTCCGAGCTCCCAACGCCTGCCATGAGGCTGCGGGAGCGCTGAATCCCCCGCTTCCCCTGCGCGACGACCTCTTTCCTTTTGGGGCAAGAGCGGTCGACCTGCGCCTCACGTTCGTTGGCTTTCCCTGTCCTGCTGGACAGCGAGACGCTTCTCGCTGCAACGAACATGAATCCCCACTCTCTTTCGATATTCAAATACCCGCGCACGCCCCACCTGGAAGGATCGCGCTTGCAAGCGGGCGACGATGCCCATGACCAGGTGCCCCTCAAAGCCCTGGCCGGCCAACACGTCGTCATCGAGGAAAAACTCGACGGCGCCAACGCCGGCATTTCCTTTACCGGCGCTGGCGAGCAGCTGCTGCAATCCCGGGGCCACTACCTGGTGGGCGGCGGCAGCGAGCGGCAGTTCAACCTCTTCAAAGTCTGGGCCGCAGCCCATGAAGCTGCGTTGCTTGAGCGCCTGGAAGACCGCTTCGTCGTCTACGGTGAGTGGACCCATGCCAAGCACTCGGTCTTCTATGACCAGTTGCCGCACCACTTCCACGAGTTCGACATTTTTGACCGCGAAACGGGTCAATTCCTATCCACCCCGCGACGCCATGTCCTCCTGCAGGGATCACCGGTGTTGTCCGTCCCGGTGCTCTACGAAGGTCCGATGCCGACAGACCCTGCCTTGCTGTGGGCACTGGTGCGGCCCTCGCTGGCCAAGAGCCGCGCCTGGCGCCAGTCGTTTGACCTCGCCGTCCAGCGAGAGGGCCTACCGGCCCCGCTGTGCTGGCAGCAGACGAATAACTCGGACCTGGCAGAAGGCCTGTACCTGAAGGTGGAGGAGGGCGGGCAGGTGGTGGCGCGCTACAAGCTCGTGCGGCAGGACTTTCTCCAGACGATTCTGGACAGCGGCTCGCACCACAGCCAGCGGCCGATGATTGCCAATGGCCTGGCACAAGGGGTCGACCTCTATGCGCCACAGCCTTCGGTGCGCTGGGAAGACCTGTCCCTGCACACCGTTCGCTCGCTGGAGGCATTGAAAGCGATGGCCCGGGGCGACCGGGCAGGCAGGCCGGATGGTGCCGGCCGAGCATCGGGAAAGAGTTTTCCCGCAAAGGAGGGGGTATGAACTGGTCAACGATTGCAGGCCTGGTGCCTGCGCCGGGAACTGCCCCGGATTTTGCCGCCTGTCTGGCGGCCTTCCCGGTACTGGAGCGGGCCAAGACGACGGTGCAGGACCCCCGTTACCATGCCGAAGGGGATGTCTGGACGCACACCCAAATGGTGGTGCACGAGCTGCTGGCGCTGCCGGACTACCTGCAGGCGAGTCCGCATGACCGTGCGGTCTTGTTTCTGGCGGCCTTGCTGCACGATGTGGCCAAATACCGCACGACGGTCATCGACCCGCAGACCGGGACCATTGGCCAGCCCGGCCATTCCCGCAAGGGAGCGGTGGAGGCCCGCGTGCTGCTCTGGGATGCGGACGCGCCGTTGGAGCTGCGGGAGGCGGTCTGCCGCCTGATTGCGGTGCATCAGCTGCCATTTTTCGCGTTGGCGGGGTCTCGTTCTGGCAAGACGCCCGAGCGCATGGTGCGGGAGACGTCCTGGCAAGTGAATCTCGTCCACCTGGCCGCTCTGGCCGAGGCGGATATGCGCGGGCGTGTGTGCATGGACCAGCAGGCGGTGCTGGACAACATCGAACTCTTTCGGGAACTAGCGCGCGAAGAAGGATGCTATGGGAGCCCTCGGCGGTTTGCCGATGCCCACACCAGGCTGAGTTACTTCCGGGGGGCGGACGTACACCCGGACTATGCGCTCTTTCAGGAACCTGGATCGCGCGTGACTGTGATGTGTGGCCTGCCGGCATCGGGAAAGGACAGCTGGCTGGCGCAGCACCGGCGCGGCCTGCCTGTGGTGTCCTTCGATGATGCGAGAGACGCACTGGACCTGAAGCACGGCGAAAACGAAGGCGCTGCTGCGCACTTTGCGCATGACAAGGCCCGGGAGCTGCTCCGCAAGAAGGCGCCTTTCGTCTGGAGCGCCACGCACCTGAGCCTGCAGATGCGAACGCGCACGCTCGATCTGCTCTATGCCTACGGTGCCGAAGTGGAGCTGGTGTATCTGGAGCAGTCCCGTGCCGAGCTGCTGCGCCGTAACAGCCGCCGAGACTCGACCCTGTCCAACAAGGCGCTGCAATCGCTGCTGAACCGCTGGGAGCTGCCCACCGAGACGGAAGCCCATGCGCTGCGCATTGAACAGCCCTGAGGCGAAGGAGGCGCGTTGGCGGCCTTGGCAGTCTCCGCAACACAAGCAGGCCCGGTGTGGCCAGCTTGTGTTGTTTTCTGCGCTGGCGCTGCAGCCTTCCCCGCGCTTGTCCGCCTATCTCCCACCTGAATGCACGTTCTCCAGGCCCCCGCCTGCGGGTCTATACCCCAGGGGCGGAGCCTGTCAGGGCGCCTGCTTTAAAATACCGCCCAGATTAGTTGCCAGGTTCCCCTGCAAGAAAAATGAATACCGATACCCACGCTGCCACTGCGACGCTCGACGCCAACCGAACCCCCAAGGTGGGGTTCGTCAGTTTGGGCTGCCCCAAAGCCCTTACCGACAGCGAGCTGATCCTGACGCAGTTGAGCGCCGAGGGGTACCAGACCTCCAAGACCTTTGAAGGCGCCGATCTGGTGATCGTCAACACCTGCGGCTTCATTGACGACGCCGTGCGCGAAAGCCTGGACACGATTGGCGAGGCGCTGGCCGAGAACGGCAAGGTGATCGTGACCGGTTGCCTGGGCGCCAAGATGGGCGACGGCGGCGGCAACCTGGTCAAGCAGATGCACCCCAGCGTGCTGGCGGTAACGGGCCCCCATGCCACGCAAGAGGTGATGGACGCGGTCCACACCAACCTGCCCAAGCCGCATGACCCCTTCATCGACCTGGTGCCCGGCAGCTTTGGCGAGGCGGGCATCAAGCTCACGCCCAAGCACTATGCCTACCTGAAGATTTCCGAAGGCTGCAACCACCGCTGCACCTTCTGCATCATCCCCTCGATGCGCGGTGATCTGGTCAGCCGCCCGATTGGCGATGTGCTCAAGGAAGCCAAGGCGCTGTTTGCCGGTGGCGTCAAGGAGCTGCTGGTGATCAGCCAGGACACCTCCGCCTACGGTGTCGATGTGAAGTACCGCACCGGTTTCTGGGACGGCAAGCCGGTGAAGACCCGCATGCTGGAGCTGGTGGAAGCGCTGGGCGAACTGGCCAAGCCGTATGGGGCATGGGTGCGCCTGCACTATGTGTACCCGTATCCTACGGTGGACGCGATCTTGCCGCTGATGGCCCAAGGCCTGGTGCTGCCTTACCTGGATGTGCCGCTGCAGCACAGCCACCCCGATGTACTCAAGCGCATGAAGCGCCCGGCCAGCGGCGAGCGCAATCTGGAACGCATCCGTGAGTGGCGTGCGATCTGCCCCGAGCTGGTGATCCGCTCGACCTTTATTGCCGGCTTCCCCGGCGAGACCGAAGAAGAGTTCGAGCACCTGCTGGACTTTATCCGTGAGGCCGAGATTGACCGCGCAGGCTGCTTTGCCTATAGCCCGGTGGAAGGCGCTACCGCCAACGAGCTGCCCGGCATGCTGCCCGCTGAGGTGCGCGAAGCGCGCCGCGCCCGTTTCATGGAAGTGGCCGAAGAGGTGTCCGCCAAGCGCCTGGAGCGACGTGTGGGCCAGACCATGCAGGTGCTGGTCGACAAGGCCATCGGCCTGGGCAAGAAGGGTGGCATCGCCCGTACCTATGCCGATGCGCCCGAGATCGACGGTGTCGTGCACCTGCTGCCGCCCGAGAAGCTCAGCAAGACCTACAAGGTCGGCGAGCTGATCAAGGTGCGCATTGTGCGCAGCCAGGGCCATGACCTGGTGGGTGTGCCGGTTTAGACACTGGATCGTAGACAAAGCAAAGGGGCCTTGCTGTTGCAGCAGGCCCCTTTTCTGTGGTCGGTGCGCTTTTGCCGGGCGCGCTTATTCGACCTGCAGGCCGACCAGCTCGGGGAAATCGACCGGGTACTGCGGCTGCATGTCGAGCAGGCAGTGGTTGAGCAAGGTGTTGACCATCAGGTTGCGGTGCAGCTTGTTGTCGGCCGGCACCACATACCAGGGCGCATGCGCGGTGGAAGTGGCTTCCAGCAGGTCCTCGTAGGCCTGTTGGTAGGCGTCCCACTGCTTGCGCACCGCGAGGTCATCGAGGCTGAACTTCCAGCGTTTTTCCGGCACATCGATGCGCTCCTGCAGCCGAACGCGCTGTTCGTCCTTGCTGATATGCAGCATGCATTTGAGGACGGTGGTGCCGTTCTCGGCCAGCAGGCGCTCGAAGTCATTGATCTGCGCATAGCGCTGCTTGGCGACCTGCGGCGTGATCCAGCCGTTGACCAGCGGCACCAGCACGTCTTCATAATGGCTGCGGTTCCAGATGCCGATCTCGCCCTTGGCGGGCACCACCGCATGGCAGCGCCACAGGTAGTCGTGCGAGAGCTCTTCCTTGCTCGGGCTTTTGAAGGTGGCCATGCGCAGGCCCTGCGGTCCCGTGGTTTTGAACACGCCGCGCACGGTGCCGTCCTTGCCGCTGGTGTCCGTTCCTTGCAGCACCAACAGTACCGAGCGCTTGTTCTCGCCCTGCAGCGGGCGCATCAGCTGCGCCAGCTGCTTGTTGAGCGCCTTCAGGTCCTTTTCCTGGGCCTTGACAGTGCCGTGTGCAAACGGTGTGGCGGCCGGGTCGTAGTCGGCCAGATGGACGGGGCCGTTGACGGGCACGCGGTAGTTATCAAGCTTGGGCATAAAGGCAGATCGTTGAAGGCAGGCAGGCTGCTGCAGCTGGCCATGATTTCAGTTTTTACGGCGCTTGTCACCTGGGCTCGTGGGCGCAGCGCCTGGGCGTGCCGCGCTCAGACCATCTTGCGGATCGGGCGCTTTTTCCAGATGGCCTGGTAGTACCAGGTTTGCAGCGCCAATGTGATGCCGTAGGAGACCGGGAAGGCCATCCAGATGCCTACCAGGCCAAAGTGGCGGCTGAACAGCCAGGCCAGCGGCAGCTCCAGCGTAGCAATCACGCCGATGGTGATCAACGTGGGGATCAGCACATCACCGCTGGCACGCATCAGCGCTGCCAGGGACGCGAAGGCGCCAAACAGCAGACCGCTCCACAGCACAATGCGCAGCAGTTCCACGGCCACATGCAGCACCTCCTGATCGGTGATGAAGATCGACAGCAAAGGCCTGGCGAAGAGGGTGCCGAGCAACGCGGTGGCGCCCCCTATGGCCAGGTTGATCTGCATCGCAGTGCGCGCAATGGCGGGCAGGCGTTCGCTGCGGCCGGCGCCGATCGACTGGGCGGCCAGAATGGAGGCGGTGATGGCGATCGAGATCAGCGGAAACTGCGCGAACGCATTGATCTGGTTCACGGCGCCGTAGGCGGCGGTGGCGTTGGATCCAAATCCGTTGATCTGCGACAGGACGACCAGGCCGGCCAGCGAGGTGGCGATCATCAGCACGCCGGTGGGGATGCCCACACGCAGCACGCCGCGCAGCAAGCCCCAATCCGGGCGCATAGCGCGCAACAGCGCCCTGTTGGGTGCCAGCACGCTGCGCTTGCGGCGCAGCTGCACCGTCAGCCAGACCAGGGCGATGCTGAAGCCCAGGATCATCGACACCCCGGCGCTGGCCACGCCCAGGCGCGGCAGGCCGCCCCAGCCGGCAATCAGCGCCGGGGTGCTGACCAGGCCGATGCCGGTGGACACGATCAGCGACCACATGGGCGTGAGTGTGTCGCCGACGCCGCGCAGCAGCGAGGTGAATAGCAGGAAGATGAACAGCCCGGGCATGCCCAGCAAGACGATGCGCGAATACACCGTGGCCTGCTCGAGGATATCGGCTGGGGTACCCAGCAGCCGCATGATGGGCTGGGTGAACAGGCCGCCAAATAGCGCCACCGCCGCCCCCATGGCCAGCCCGGTCAGCAAGGTGGTGCCGGCAATGGCGCGCACCTTGTCGGGCTGCCCTGCGCCCCAGGCCTGGCCAATCAGCACCGAGGCGCCAGCGCCCAGGCCGATGACAAACGCAATAAAGACAAACATGACCGGGAAGAAGGCCGCGACCGCAGCCAGCGCCTTGACCCCCATCATCTGACCGAGAAACATGCTGTTGAGCGTGCCCGAGAGAGACTGGAGGATGTTGGACAGCAGCATGGGGCCCAGAAACACCATGAACACTTGCCACAGGGGGCGTACAGGCGGGGCGGGCGGCACAGCCTGCGTGAGGGGAAGGGGCGAAGACATGGGGGCGTGTGTAGTCGGGGGAACGGGACTGTAGCGCTTACACCGGCCAGATGGGACGGCTGAGCTGGTGCAGATAAGCTTGTACATCATCAGGCCATGCCTGGGTCTGCAGCAAGAATGCCGATTGCTTGTGGGCAAACAGCGCGCGGCAGGCTTCGTCAAAACCGGGCAGATCGCCTGCCATCGCCTGCATGAACTGGTAGGTGGCCTCGGTCGCGGCGCGCTGGGAATCCTTCTCCGCGTGGGCATTGCGGGCATCGTCGATCAACCGGCGCAACGCGGCGGAGGCGCCGCCCGGCTGGCGGTTGAGCCACTCCCAGTGGCGGGGCAGCAAAGTGACTTCGCGCGAGACCACACCCAGTTTGGGGCGTCCCACGGCCCGCGCGGCACGGCCGTGGCTGGCCGGCTCCATCGGTGCGGCCGCCGGGGTAACGGGCGCAGGTTCTGCACTATCCAACGGGGTGGGAGGGATGGTGGGCGCAAGTTCCGAGCGCCAGTTCAGGTCCAGCCGCAAGCCGGAGAGGTCGTCAAACACCCACAAAGGGGTAGGGCTGCCGCCAGGGTGCAGTTCGTCATGGTTTTGCAGATAGCGCAGCACGGTGAGGCGGTCGGCTTGCAGCAGGCGCTGGTGGCCCTGGAAAATTGTCAACCGGCCGGTCAATGTCTCGGTAGTCATGGCCACTTGTTCTTTCTATTTTTGGGGATATGCGCTCTATTTTACCGGGGCAAAAATATTTGGCTATTTTTAATGGGTAAAAATATGTATCTGCATGTGCATTGCTGCAATGGCCCGCTTGCGGCTGTCTCCTCTTGGAAAGGTCTGCGATGCCTGGGCGAAAAAAAACCTCCAGCGCGGGGCATGGAGGTTGTTCTGGCTGGGGCTTGCGGCCCAGGCATTACACGCGCTTGCGGTATTCGGCAGTGCGGGTGTCGATTTCGATCTTGTCTTCCTGGCTCACGAACAGGGGCACAGCGATTTCAAAACCGGTAGCGATCTTGGCGGGCTTGAGCACCTTGCCCGAAGTATCGCCCTTGACGGCTGGCTCGGTCCAGGTGATTTCGCGCACGATGGTGGTCGGCAGTTCGACGGAGATGGCCTTGCCGTCGTAGAAAACCACTTCAGCGGTCATGCCGTCTTCGAGGTAGTTCAGTGCATCAGCCATGTTTTCGGCTTCCACTTCGTACTGGTTGAACTCGGGGTCCATCCAGACGTACATGGGGTCTGCGAAGTAGGAGTACGTGCAGTCCTTCTTCTCCAGGATCACGTTGTCGATCTTGTCGTCGGCCTTGAACACGTTTTCCGTGCCGAAGTTGCCGATCAGGCTCTTGAGCTTCATGCGCACGGTGGCAGCGCCACGGCCGCCACGTGCGTATTCGGTCTTCAGAACGATCATCGGGTCCTTGCCGAACATGATCACGTTACCAGCGCGGATTTCTTGAGCGATTTTCATAGCAATAGGTGCCTGTGTTGGGCCGCTCAAACTTCTACGGGCGGCGCGCAAGTGTCGTTGGACGGGCTGTGCTGCGCCGTAGCATGTTCCGCGGCGTTGTGCGCATCCGTCAAACCCTGTTGCCTGGCGGCGCTGGGTGCGGGGATAAGCGCAAAGACTCCGATTCTAACATTTTTCGTCTGCAAATGCCATCAGCTGCTCGGCAAGGCTGGGCTGCATCTGCAGACTGTTGCGTGCCGCCTGCACGCACTGCGCCCATTGGGACAGCACTGCGGCGGTAGTGCCGGGCCAGGCCGGGGGGGAGCCATTGGCGCCGGGGATGCCATTCCAGGCCGCATGGGCCTGGCGCAGGCTGTCTGGCGCATGCAGCCAGTCCAGAAAGGCCTCCAGCTTGGCATGGTGCGCGTTGTCGTCTTGGGGGTAGATCTGCCAGACAAAGGGCTGGCCAGCCCATAGTGCCCGCACCAGCGAGTCTTCGCCGCGCACAAAGTTGAGGTCGCAGGACCAGAGCATGTCGTCGAATTCCGGCTGGCTGCAGGGCTGCAGCAACTGCACCTGACGGGGCAGGGGCTGCGGCAGTTGCCGCTGTACCAGTGCCGCCGCGCGGCCCGGGGTGACCAGCCATTGCGTGGCCGTGCCGGCGCTGGCAAAGGCCTGCAAAAAAGCGGGCGGTTCATAGCAGAACAGCGAAAACACCGGGTCGCCGTCATGCAGGCCATGCCGCGCCCGCCAGGCGCTGCGGTCAAACTCCGCCTGGCGCTGGGGCAGATCGGCCTCGCGCAGCAGGCCGCCGGTGCCGGTGCTGAAGCCGGGGTAGAAGAACCAGCGCGTGAGGCCGCTGGCCGGGCCGCTCATCAAGCGTGAAGGCAGGCGGTGGCAGCGCTCCACATAGTCTTCGGCGGACAGGTATTCCAGGTTGATCCAGACGCTGGGCTGCTGTGCTGGCGATTGCGCCCGCGCGGCCAGTGCCTGTTGGAAGGCGGGGGGGATCTCGCAGCCAAAGGCTTCCACCACCACATCGGCAATGCCGCTGGCCGGCACCGCACCGGGCCACGGGTGCACGGTCACGCCGGGCGCGCCCTGCGGCGCCATCCAGGCCAGCGCGCTGCCATCGTCCACCCACAGGCGCACCTGGCAGCCGCGCCGGGCCAGGTCGGCGGCCAGGCGCCAACACACGCCGATGTCGCCAAAGTTGTCGATCACCTGGCAAAAGATATCCCAGACCTGAGGGGGTGGGATGGGGGTGGCGGAGGGCGGGGCGGGAGCGTTGGGCATGACGGGGCGATGATAGTGCAGTCCCGGGCGTCACTGTTGTGGAATCCGCTGCACAACTCCCTGTCGTGGTCTGAACGCGGGCTCGGGCGATCCGCTGCGTTGTCTTTCTTGTCAATAGCGGGCTATTGACTGCAAAGTACGCCTTGCGGCTCATCCCGATCCGCGCCCATTCCACTTGACGAGGGTTATGCAGAGGATCCCAGGCCCTGCCGCCTGGGCCACAATAAGCCCCAGTTGATCAAGCATGGAGACAGACATGAACCCCCACACTGCAACCCCTGGGCCGATGGCTTTGCAAGGCGTCAAGGTGGTCGAGATGGGCCAGCTGATTGCCGGGCCATTCTGCGGCAAGACCTTGGGCGAGTTTGGTGCCGACGTGGTGAAGATCGAGGCCACCGGCGCGGGCGACCCGCTGCGCAACTGGCGCCTGCTGCAGGATGGCACCTCCGTCTGGTGGCAGGTGCAGTCGCGCAACAAGCAGTCGCTGGCACTGGATTTGCGCCAGAAAGAGGCGCAGGACATTGCCCGCCAGCTGATTGCCGAGGCCGATGTGCTGGTGGAGAACTTCCGCCCCGGCACCCTGGAGGGCTGGGGCATGTCGCCCGAGGAGCTGCATGCCCTCAACCCGGGCCTGGTGATGCTGCGCATCTCCGGCTACGGGCAAACCGGCCCCTACCGCGACCTGCCAGGCTTTGGCGTGATTGGCGAGGCCATGGGCGGCCTGCGCCACCTGACGGCCGAGCCCGGGCGGGTGCCTGTGCGGGTGGGGGTGTCGATCGGCGACACCTTGGCGGCGCTGCATGGCGTCATCGGCGTGATGATGGCGCTCTACCACCGCAAGGTCAACGGCGGCAGTGGCCAGGTGATCGATGTGGCCTTGCATGAGGCGGTCTTCAATGTGATGGAAAGCCTGATCCCCGAGTACAGCGCCTTTGGCGTGGTGCGCGAGGCGGCGGGCAGCGCCTTGCCGGGCATTGCGCCGTCCAACGCCTATGCCTGCCAGGATGGCTGGGTGCTGGTGGCCGGCAATGGCGACAGTATCTTCAAGCGGCTGATGGACACCATTGGCCGGCCTGACCTGGGCCAGGCGCCCGACCTGGCCAGCAATGCGGGACGGGTGGCACGTATAGAGGAGATCGACGCGGCCATCAGCGCCTGGACACAGCCGCGCGCGATTGCACAGGTGATGGATGCGCTTGCCGCTGCAAGGGTGCCGGCCGGCAAGGTCTACACCGCCAAGGACATCAGCGAAGACCCGCACTACCGTGCGCGCCAGATGATCGTGCCGCAGACCACGCGCGATGGCCACACACTCGAGGTGCCGGGCATCGTGCCCAAGCTGTCTGTCACGCCGGGCACGATCCGCAGCAGTGCCCCCCACCTGGGTGACGACACCGACGCCGTACTGCAGGGCCTGGGCCTGAGCGCAGCGCAGATTGCAACGCTGCGGGAGCGCGGCATTGTGCAGTGAGCCTGCATGGGTGATGGACCGGTTTGCTGCGGGCAGCGCGAACGCATAAGACAATAGCGCCATGCCCATTCACGTGCACTCTCCCGAACTTCTTGCCCAGGTGGCTGGTTTGCCCGCCATGCCCGGGGTCTACCGCTATTTCGACGCCAGCGATGCCTTGCTGTATGTGGGCAAGGCCATCAACCTCAAGCGCCGGGTATCGAGCTATTTCCAGAAGGACCATGGCGGCACGCGCATCGGCCACATGGTGGGCAAGATCGTGCGCATGGAGACCACGGTGGTGCGCTCCGAAGCCGAAGCGCTGCTGCTGGAAAACAACCTCATCAAGACCCAGCATCCGAAATACAACATTCTTTTTCGGGATGACAAGAGCTATCCGTACCTGAAGATCACCGGCATGGCGATCCACGATGGTGACATGCGCGCGCCCCCCAGCCAGTGCTACCCGCGCGTGGCCTACTACCGGGGTGCCACCGACAAGCGCCAGCGCTATTTCGGCCCGTATCCGAATGCCTGGGCGGTCAAGGAAACCATCCAGTTGCTGCAAAAGGTGTTCCGCCTGCGCACCTGCGAGGACAGCATCTTCAGCAACCGCACCCGGCCTTGTTTGCTGTACCAGATCAAGCGCTGCAGCGGCCCCTGTGTCGACCACATCAGTCCGGAGGATTACGCCGCCGATGTGGCCCATGCCGAAGCCATGCTGCGTGGCGAGACCGACACGCTGCTCAAGACGCTGGAGGCGCGCATGATGGCGCACTCGGACCAGCTGGAGTTTGAGCAGGCGGCCGACATCCGCAACCAGATCAAGGCACTGGCCAGTATGCTGCACCAGCAAAGCATCGAGACCAGTGATGACCGCGATGTGGACATACTGGCCGTGCAGGTGCAAGGCGGCAAGGCCTGCGTGAATCTGGCGATGGTGCGTGGCGGGCGGCACCTGGGGGACCGCGCCTACTTCCCGGTGCATGTCGAGGACAGTGCTGCCATCGCCAGTCTGGAAGAGGCCGAAGACGCCGAGGACCAGGCGTTGGGCACGCCCGGCACCACCGTGGCTGCCAAGACGGTGGAGCAGCGGGTGCTGGAAGCGTTTGTGGCGCAGCACTATCTGCAGGTGGCGCCGCCGCCGGTGCTGGTGGTCAGCGTTGCGCTGGAGCCCGCATTGCTGGAGGCCTTGTCACAGCAGACCGGCACGCGCATTGCTGCGGTGTCGCAGCCGCGCGAGGAGCGCCGCGTCTGGCTCGAGATGGCGCAAAAGAATGCCCAGTTGCAGCTGGCCCGCCTGCTGGCGGAAGAAGGCTCGCAACAGGCACGCACGCGTGCGCTGGTCGAGGCGCTGGATTTGCCCCAGGACGATATTGACCAGCTGACCATCGAGTGCTTTGACATCTCGCACACCTCGGGTGAGAACACCCAGGCCTCCTGCGTGGTGTTTCACCACCACAAGATGCAAAGCAGCGAGTACCGGCGCTACAAGATCGAAGGCATCACCGGCGGCGACGACTATGCCGCCATGCGCCAGGTGCTGACGCGCCGCTACAGCAAGGTGGCCGAGGCCCAGCGCGATGCCGGTGGCGCCGAGCTTGGCAAGAATGCTGCCCGTTTGCCCGACATCGTGCTTATCGATGGCGGCAAGGGCCAGGTTGGTGTCGCACGCGAGGTCTTTACCGAGCTGGGTCTGGATCTGTCACGCATCGTCGGTGTCGAGAAAGGCGAGGGCCGCAAGGTCGGTCTCGAAGAGCTGGTGTTCTGCGATGGGCGCGACAAGGTCTATCTGGGCCGCGACTCGGCTGCGCTGATGCTGGTGGCGCAGATTCGCGATGAGGCGCACCGCTTTGCGATCACCGGCATGCGCGCTGCGCGTGCCAAGGTGCGGGTAGGTGGCAGCCGGCTGGAAGACATTCCCGGGGTCGGGCCCAAGAAGCGGGCGCGCCTGCTGCAACGCTTTGGCGGCGTACGCGGTGTGGAGGAGGCCGGGGTCGATGACCTGATGACGGTCGATGGCATATCGCCAGCGCTGGCGCAGGATATCTACAGAGCCTTGCATTGACGTGAGGCCTGTGCGGCCTTGCAACAGGTCGCGCAGGCGGGCGCGTCATGGTGCCCATGCAGAACCCTCGCCCTGTGGAATGGACGCCGGTCGCGTCAGCCCGCGCTCCGTTCCAGGCCGCAAGCTTTGGCAAGGGTTCTGAACGCATGTCGTTCACAGAGCATGTCGTTCACTGAATTTGCACCGCAGCGTGCCACAATAGCCGCATGTTCTTCACGATCCCCACCATCATGACCTGGACGCGCATTGTCGCGATCCCGCTCATCATCGGCGTGTATTACTCGCCTCTTGATATGGCCACCAAGAACCTGTGGGCCACCGTCATGTTTGTGGTGTTCGCCTTCACCGACTGGCTCGATGGCTTTCTGGCACGCAAGCTCAACCAGACCTCATCCTTTGGCGCCTTCCTCGATCCGGTGGCCGACAAGTTCCTGGTCTGCGCGTCGCTGCTGATCCTGGTCTACCTGCAGCGTGCCGATGTCTTTGTCGCGCTGATCATCATCGGCCGCGAGATTGCGATCTCGGCGCTGCGTGAATGGATGGCGCGCATTGGTGCGAGCAAGAGCGTGGCTGTGCACATGGTGGGCAAGCTCAAGACCACCGTGCAGATGGTGGCCATTCCGTTTTTGCTCTACGACGGCAAGGTGGCCGGGATCGATACCGGTGTCTGGGGTACCTGGCTGATCTGGGGGGCGGCGGTATTGACCGTCTGGTCGATGATTTATTACTTGCAAAAGGCATTGCCAGAGATCCGGGCTAGGGTTGATTCTTAGTTGGCCGTCACAGGTTTGGGCGTAGACTCCACCTCGCCTGTACAAGGAATTCAGGCTACAGAGCCCGTGATGCCTGGCTTTCGCAAGGCAAACCGGGCGCTGGTCAGCGAAAAAAAGTGATTTTTTGCCTGAGTACCCAGAAATTCCGTCTAGAATTCACCTCATTCCAGAGGCACTGGGGTCGAGGTGAAAATTTCGTGCCAGTGGTGTTGTTTTTGAATCTGTGACAGTTGCACCGTGTGCAAACTGCTCATAATGGGATGAAACATACACTTCCTTAACTCTCTTGATGAATAGAGGCTGCTTGTGAATAAAACTGAACTCATTGAGCACATTGCTAACAATGCTGATATCTCCAAGGCTGCTGCGGCTCGTGCGCTGGAGTCCACCATTGATGCAGTGAAGAAAACCTTGAAAAAAGGTGGTACAGTCTCTCTGGTAGGTTTTGGTACCTTTGCCGTTGGTAAGCGCGCTGCGCGTACCGGCCGTAACCCACGTACCGGCGCTGCGATCAAGATCAAGGCAGCCAAGGTGCCTAAGTTCCGTCCAGGCAAGGCATTGAAAGATGCGTTGAACTAATTTCGGTTATCAGGTGGGGTGCTTAGCTCAGTTGGTAGAGCGGCGCCCTTACAAGGCGTAGGTCGGCGGTTCGACCCC
This sequence comes from Comamonas sp. B21-038, assembly GCF_022387135.1. Lineage (GTDB taxonomy): Bacteria > Pseudomonadota > Gammaproteobacteria > Burkholderiales > Burkholderiaceae_C > Comamonas > Comamonas sediminis. Next base: position 2,941,163 of record NZ_CP092462.1, on the reverse strand, counting down.
GTCAGCACCCACCACATTAACCAAGAAAATAAACCCCTTAGAGTGATCTAAGGGGTTTTTTCTTTGTCTGTTCACCCTCTGCAGGGTCAGCTCGAATCAGCCCATACCGGCCGAGTTTATTGCTTACCCACTTGCCTGGGCGTAGAGTCTCGGCCATCAGCCAGGGCGGGGCGGCTCGTTATCGCCGTCCCGCCGCATGGCCGCCATGGCGCAGTCTGCAGCGTTGGTACGCATGCGCCCGGCCATCCGCCAAAGCCGCTCCAGTGCCTGCGCCCTAGAACCCGGTATCTCCTTTCCTCCCTTTGTTCCCGAGCTTCAATGGCCAGATGGGGCGTCTGCCGCGCCACCTTGGCATGCGCGTCGTTGCAGTCTGCAACCTGTCAGACGGGCGGTTGGGTCCAGCCCGGCCTGGGACGCCTCCAGTGCTTTTCTCCTTAGTGCTGCCTCTTAAAAGAGGGGGGAGGTGCTGCGCATCCGCCGCCTCGCGGTCCCAGGTGCGGGCAAAAATCCTGTATTCCCTAACGCGCCCCTTGCCCTCATAGGGAGGAAAAACTCTTTCGCGGTACACTTGCTGTTTCGACGTTCATGCGTTGCCAAGACGCATGTTGCACGCCCTATTTGACAGGGGGTGGGGAGCAGATGTCAGTTGACGTTGTATCTGATTGATATGCAATGGGAAAACCGCCGTTGCAAGCAGCAGATGCCTACGTCTGACCGTCTGCCGCCGCATCCCTTGCTGAAAACCGAATAAAGGCGAATGAGGGTTCGCCTTTTTTTTTGTCCTCAGGAAAGTTAGACGATGTTTGAAACCATCCGCAAGTACTCCAAGGTGCTGATGTATCCGCTGTTCTTGCTGATCATTCTGTCTTTTGTTTTGGTGGGAGTGAACCAGAACTACTTCACCGAAAAGAGCCCGGTGGTCGCCAAAGTCAATGGCAAAGACATTACGCAGATGGACTGGGACAATGCGCACCGCGTTGCCTCGGATCGCATGCGCCAGCAAGACCCCAACATGGACGCCAAGTGGATGGACGGCCCGGATGCCCGCTATCTGACGTTGGAGCGCATGGTGCGTGACCAGGTGATTGACGCCGCGGTGCAAAAAATGCACCTGAGGGTGGACAATGCCGCACTGGTCCGCGCGCTGCAGGAAATTCCGCAGATTGCTGCGCTGAAAAAACCCGATGGCTCGCTGGACGTCGATGCCTACCGCGCGCTGGTGGGTGCCCAGGGCATGACGCCCGAAGGCTTTGAAGCAGGCATGCGCCGCGACATTGCGTCGCGCCAGGTACTCGGCGGTGTGTCCAACACGGCCTTTGCGACCGATGCACAGACCCAGCTGGCGGTCGACGCGCTCTACCAGCAGCGTGAGATCCAGCTGGCGCAGTTCGCAGCCAAGGACTATGCGTCCCAGGTCAAGACCACCGATGCCGATGTGGAAGCGTTCTACAAGAGCAACCAGGAGCTGTTCCGCCAGAAGGAGCAGTCCACGATCGAGTATGTGGTGCTGAACGCCGAAGCGGTCAAGAGCATGATCAAGCCCAGCGAAGACGATCTGCGTACCTACTACAAGGAAAATCTGAGCCGCTTCATGGACAAGGAACAGCGCCGCATCAGCCACATCCTGATTGACGCGCCAGCCTCCATGTCGGCAGCAGACCGTGAAAAAGCCAAGCAGCGTGCCGAGCAGCTGTTGGCCGAAGCCAAGGCCAACCCAGCCCAATTCGCCGAGCTGGCCAAGAAGAATTCGCAAGACACCGGCTCGCGCGACAGCGGCGGTGATCTGGGTCTGGTCAAGCAGGGCGACATGGTCAAGCCTTTTGAGGACGCCGCCTTTGCAATGAAGACTGGTGAGATCAGCGACCTGGTCAGCACGGAGTACGGCTTCCACATCATCAAGATGGGTGAGATCAAGACCCCGCGTACCCCCAGCTTTGAAGAGCTGCGCGCGAAGATCGAGACCGAGGTGCTGGCCCAGCAGGTGCAGCGCAAGTACGCCGAAGTCGCCGAGACCTTCTCCAACATGGTGTTCGAGCAGTCCGATAGCCTGCAGCCTGTGGCTGAGAAGCTGGGTCTGAAGATCCAGAAGGCCGAGCATGTCACCCGCACGGCCGCCCCTGGAGCGACGGGCGCCCTGGCCAACGCAACCTTCCTGGAAGCGCTGTTCTCCAGCGACGCTTTGCAGAACAAGCGCAACACCGAAGCCATTGAAGTGGCGCCCAGCACCCTGGCCTCGGGTCGTGTGGTGGAGCACTTCGATGCACGCATTCTGCCGTTCGAGGAAGTCAAGGCCAAGGCCCATGACCTGTACGTAGCGCAGAAGGCTGCAGAACTCGCCCGCCAGGACGCGCAAGCCAAGCTGGAAGCCTGGAAGGCCGACGCTGCAGGCGCCAAGCTGGCAGCACCGATTGTCGTGTCGCGCCAGGATGCCAAGGGCCAGGTGCCTGCGGTGCTCAATGCTGCCATGCATGCGAAGGTCGGCGAGGCTGCCTCCTGGGTGGGTGTGGACCTGGGCAACGATGGTTACACCATCGTGCGCGTGAACAAGGTCGTGCCGCGTAGCGAAGACTCTGCCGAGATGCGCCTGCGCCAAAAGCAGGAGTTCGAGCGTTACCAGGCCAATGCTGAAACCTTGGCGTATTACGAAATGCTCAAGGAGCGTTTCAAGGCGCAGATCAAGGTCCCACGCCCCGCAGAAACAAAAATTTCATAAAAACGGAGAATTCATGAGAGGGGCCAAATTTCTGGCTATAATCATGTCTTCCCCAACACGGTGGCTGTAGCTCAGTTGGTAGAGTCCAGGATTGTGATTCCTGTTGTCGTGGGTTCGAGCCCCATCAGCCACCCCAAATTGAAACCCTTGCAAGTGAACAACCTGCAAGGGTTTTTCAATTTCTGGTCGTCACCTGCTTTTGTAGGTTAGAACAAACTGGTCTTCCCCGATGTGCAGGAAGACTTGGAAGGCCAGGGGCTGAGCGATGCTGCAAGCAGCCCTCAGAATGTTTGCTGCTATTGCGCTGAACGGGCTGAAAGGCCTGCAGGATAGGAGTCATGCACAGTCCAGCACCGGCTGGAGAGAGTGATTGCCACCGTCTTGCATGAACCGCTGCAGTTCACGCCACTCCCCACATAGAGACAAGCGCTTGAAATCCTTTGCAAAACCTTCGCCCATGGAGCCTGCTTGGAGCGGGATGAGAAGCAAAGCGTTCTTTGCAGTCAGGCTGCAGCTATTTGACAAGGAATACAACGCAGCGGACCGCGCCCTAGACTGCGTTTTTCCCTGGCGCGTCTTGCTGGTGTGTCCGATGTTTGGCGAGCGATACGCCTGCCCAAGCAGCAACGGGGCAGATGGCATGGTGCCCAGCGGGGTGCACAGCATGGCCTTGTGTTTTTCAGCTCCAGGTGCTTGAGACACGCTCCCGAGTGCTGCCGACGCATGATGGGTTGCCGCAGTTGCTTCCCTCCAACAAAGCGTGTTTTATGTCAGTCAGTGTGTCCTACTGGCCGGCATTGTCCTGACCAGCCAGCAAGCCTGCCTGCCCGCATCCGTTGGGAGAGCGGGCGTCTTCCACCAATAGATAAAATTGATGCTCCGTGTATTCCCTAGGTTTTCTTTCTATCAATCCAAGTTGTAATTTATTATCAATCTATTTTAATAAACCGATTGATAATTTGTTGATGCTGCAGCGATAGATTGCAGTACTGACCGGGCACCGGTCGGGCGAAGGAGGTGGAATATGCTGCCGGAAGTCCTGATCTTCATCACGCACAGGGTCGTGCTTCATTCGCTGATCCTGGAGAGCGGGTACACCACATTTGGCCGAGGTGCCGGCAACGCCATTTGCCTGGATAACCCGGCTGTCAGCCGGGATCACGGCGCTTTCCACTACCGTGCCGGTGTTCTGTCCGTCGTCGACCACCACAGCACGAACGGCATCTTCGTCAATGGCATGCGGACGCGCCGCAAGGTGCTCTACACGGGGGACTATGTGCTCGTAGGCTGCTACAAGGTCTTTATCAAACATGGCTCGGAACAGCCCCGCAATGCCTTTGCCGGGTGAGGGATGGATGGGTGAAGGGCTATGGCCAGCGCACAAGCCGGCGGGCCCAAGCCTGTCCCGCTAGGCCGTCGCAGCCGGGAATGCGGCATGTCCGAGCGGAACCAGGGGCTTGCCCGGGCGGCTCCCCGCCGTCTAGCGCGATGCCTACAATCGGCTCCATGCGTTTACCCCACCACCAACTCACGATGACGGTGCTGATGTCTCCGGACATGGCTAATTTTTCTGGCAATGTGCATGGCGGCGCCATTTTGCGCGAGCTGGACAATGTGGCTTACTCCTGTGCGAGCCGCTATGCCGGGCGCTACGTGGTGACCCTGAGTGTGGACCAGGTGATGTTCCTGGAGCCCATCCATGTGGGTGAGCTGGTGTCGTTCTACGCCAGCGTCAACTACACCGGAACCTCGTCGATGGAGATCGGCATCAAGGTGGTGGCGGAGAACATCCGCGAACGCAGCGTGCGCCATGTCAACAGCTGCTTTTTCACGATGGTGGCGGTGGACGACCAGCGCAAGCCAGTGCCGGTGCCGCCGTTGCAGCCGGAGACGGCGGATGAAAAACGCCGCTGGGAAGCGGCGTTGACGCGCAAGGAACTGCGCAAGGAGTTGGCGCGCCGCTTTGCGCAGACGACGCGGCAGACCAGCTGAGTGTGGCTGGGTAGCGATTTGCGTTGCCTGATTTTGCTGCATGGCGCAGCAAGATTCAGGCCCATAGAAAAAGGCAAGGTCTTCACCTTGCCTTTCTTCGTAGGTGGTGCCCTAGCGTCGGCACCTAGCTGATCTTGGCGTTGGTTGCCTGATTAGCGTGCCTTGTTGGCATCGCTGGGGCTGTCGCTGAACACGCCATCCACACCCACTTCGTAGAACAGCTTGTACTCTGCCGCCACCTTGCCCTTGAAGTCGCTGGCCAGCAAGGTCACATCGTTGCGGTATTCCCAGGGGTGGACAAAGAGCTTGGCCGCATGGGCGAGGGTGACCAGGTTGGTCGGCGGCATCATCTCGCGGTCACGGTAGTCCCACTTGCCGTCGTTGTTCAGGTCGTCGGGCTGCTTGTCACCATTCTTGTCCAGGTAGCGTGCGGAGATGACGTAAGGCTTCCACGGCGAAATGCCATTGGCATAGGTCTTGATCTGCGCCAGGCCGTCGGCGGTCACCATCTGGGCATAGGTGGTAGAGGTGCCGGCCAGCGTGAAGTCATAGGGTTGGGCATAGGGTGGCGACAGGGTGATGCTGCCATCAGATGCGAGCTCCGGATGGCCATTGATCATCTGTACCAGGCGAACCTGGGTTTTGGCGCGCAGGGCTTTCAGGTGGGCCACCTCCAAAGAGCGCACCATCACTGGCGCCGTTTCCTGGGTGTAGCCCGCTGCGGTGAAGGCGGCCAGCAGCTTGTCTTCCATCGCCAGGCCCTGCTGGCTGTGGTAGGTCGGGTTCAGGGTCTGCAGATACAGGCCGACGGTCTTGCGCTGGCGCTTGACATAGGCGATCACATCATTGAGCGACAGAATGCGGCCGGTGGTGGCATTGACCGGCGGCGTGCTAGAGCCAGTCAGCTTGGCGCGCAGGCTTTGCAGTTCCACCAACGTGAAGTCAGAGGCAAACCAACCTTCGTGGCGCTGTCCATCGATCATTCGCAAGGTTTTGCGGCTCGCGTAGACGCTGCGGCTGGAGACGTCGGTGATGTCGGTGATGTCCGGCGAGGCCAGCGCGACCAGCTCGCCATCCTTGCTCATGACCAGATCCACAGCGATGAAGTTGGCATCCTGCGCGATGGCGGCATCAAAGCTCTCGGCCGTATTGGCGGCCTTGCCATCGATGCTGCTGAGCGAAAAGCTTTGCGGTGCTTTGCCGTCGAGCGTGGGGTAGGGTTTGGGATTGGGGTTGGTGCCACCATCGCCATCGCCCGGGCCCAGCTCAGTCTTGCAGGCGGTCAGTGCGGTAATGGCCAGTGCAGCGGCGCACAGGCGCCAGGTGCGTTGTCTTTGCATATCGTCAGTGCTCCTCGTTTTATGGATTGAACCTGGAGAAACAATCTGTGCATATGTAAAGATTGATTACTCTACGCTATGGATGCTTGGTCTTCCACGGTTGCCTGGCTATCGTATCCGCAAATCTCGGAGAAATCTCGGCTGGCTATCGCCTCGTTGTTACGGATTGCCTGCGCTGCCAAAGCCACGCATTGCACCACATCGCCGACGACGATGATGCTGGGGCTGGCCAGTTTTTCGCGGGCCATGGTGGCGGGTAAATGGGCTAGGTCGGTGATCGCATGGCGCTGCTGGGGCAGGCTGGCGTGCTGCACGATGGCGACGGGCGTATCGGCAGGCAAGCCACTGCCCAGGCCCTGGCTGATGGCCTCGGCACTGGCCACACCCATGTAGATCACCAGGGTCAGGCGCGCATCATGTGCGGTGCGGGCCAGTTGCGCCCAATCGGGGCCTTGTCCGCCCGGCTTGGCATGGCCGGTGATGAACACCACGCCCCGTGCATGGTCACGGTGGGTCAGCGGTGCGCCCAGGCTGGTCAGCGCTGCAAGCCCGGCCGTCACGCCGTTGATGATGCGCGGCTCGATGCCATGGGCGCGCAAGAACTCCACTTCTTCACCGCCCCGGCCAAAGATGAACGGGTCACCCCCTTTGAGACGCACCACGTTCTCGCCAGCCTGCACCTCTTGCAGCATCAGGCGCTGGATAAATGCCTGGGGCGTACTTTGGCAGCCGCCCCGCTTGCCTACGTGAACGATGCGTGCGCTCTCGGGAGCCCATTGCAGCACGGCTTCGTTGACGAGGTCGTCCACCAGCAGCACGGTGGCACGTTGCAGCGCTTTGGCGGCAGCAATGGTCAGCAGGTCCGGGTCACCCGGGCCGGCACCGACCAGGGTGCACTGGCCCTGACCGGGCGTTGGGGCATCGGCGGGGGGGCGCGCAGTAGGAGTGGGCAGGCTGCTGTCAGTCATGGCGGGGACCTTGGGACGCGGGTAGTGTTTGTTGGGCGATGGCCAGCACATGTTCCACTTGCTGGGCCAGGGCGGCGGGCACCGGCAACTGGCCGGCCAGAACGGCCTCGGTGTAGCGGGCGGTGGTGTCCGCATCGCGCTCGCTGGGCAGCCCCGGCACCTGGCCATCGGTGCCACTGCTGCGCGCTTGCAGCAGCTGGTGCTGGCCGGCGACAAAGCCATCGTACTGCGGGGTGCGGCGCGGGTCGGCGCAGACTTCGCCTTCCAGTCCGCGCGAGAGCAGCGCATGGGTCTGCAGCTCGGCCAGCGTGGCTTGCAGCATCGGCAGGTATTCGGGGTGGGTATAGCTGCCCAGCAAAACCGCAGGGCTCTGCAGGGGCTGCAGCAGCTTCGCAATGCTGTGGCCGGGGTTGCGCAGGCCAATGATCTGGCGCACCGCCAGCAGTTTGGCGAGCGCGGGCAGCAAGGTGCCCGTATGCACCAAGGCCACTTCGGATGGGGCGATCGCCCCGGCCCCATCGCGGACTGTCAGCCCCAGCCGCTCGAACACCGCAAAGGCCGTGATGCGGCTCGCCTCGGTCTGCATGCCGTGAACCAGCACGGGCAGGCCTTCGCGTGCCAGCAGCAGGGCCAGCAGCGGAGTCAACGTGGGCAAGCGGCGCGCACCGTTATAGCTGGGCACTACCACGGTGGGCAGCGCTGCGCTGCTGTGGAAGCGGGCAATACGTGCATGCACGGCATCCCAGAGGCCGCACATCTCCTCGGCGGTTTCGCCTTTGATGCGCATCGCAATGCAAAAGGCGCCGATTTCGTAATCGCTGACCCGGCCATCGAGTATCTGCGCCATCGCATCGCTGGCTTCGAGACGGCTGAGGGCCTTGGCGCCGCGTGCGCCGCGCCCGATTTCCTTGATGTAGTGCTGTATGGCCATGGCATTGAAAAATACGTGTGCCCATTATTTTAGGTTTTATATATACGTAAGTAATAAGGAAAATCAGCCCATCCGGCATCTCGGGTATGCAGGCCGGCAGCGGTGAAGCGGCCTTGGTTAACGAAGATTTGCGCCACTGCGTATTGCACTGCCATGCTGAACGTCTACCATCTGCAGTCTGTGCCACGCCCGCCTGGGCTTATGAAAGGAAAGAACATGTCCGCAACTCCCTCGATGGTCGATGAGCTCCTCGCGCAACTGCAAGGGGCTCCCATCCAGCAGATGGCCCAAAGCCTGGGTCAGAGCGAGGCCCAGACCGAGCAGGCCGTGAAGGCGGCCGTACCGATGATGCTGGGCGCCCTGGGCAACAACGCGCAAAGCGCAGGTGGTGCGAGCGCCTTGTTTGAAGCGCTGCAGCGCGACCACGGCGCGGCCGGCGGCGCAGGCGCGGGCCCTGATCTGGGAGGGCTGCTCGGATCGCTGTTGGGCGGTGGCGGCGGCGCGCAGAGCGGTGGTCTGGGCGGCATGCTCGGCAGCGTTCTGGGCGGCGCGCTCGGCGGCGGAGCACCTGCCGGTGCGGGTGCCGCATCGCCTGCAGCGATGGACGGCGCCAGCATTCTGGGCCATATCTTTGGCGACCAGCAAGACCAGGCATCGGCCAGCCTGGGCCAGGCCACAGGCCTGGGCGCCAATGCCGGCAACCTGCTCAAAATGCTGGCCCCGCTGGTGATGTCCTTCCTGGCGCAGCGCGTGATGTCGGGCGGCCTCAACTCGTCGCAACTGGGCAATGCGCTCGGCCAGGAAAAAGACCAGGTGCAGCAGCAGGGTGGCCTGGGCGGCGGCCTGCTGGGCTCGCTGCTGGACCAGAATGGCGACGGCAAGCTCGATGTCAGCGACCTGATGAAAATCGGTGGCTCGCTGCTGGGCGGCAAGCGCTGAGCCATCTGTCCCCGCGCCAAACCCTGGCAGCCCGCCAGGGTAGACCGGTCCCCGGGGGCACAACCGGCCGGGAGCGCCTACACTTTGGCCCCATGAGTGAGTTGATTTTGGGGATCGAATCCTCCTGTGATGAAACCGGCGTGGCCCTGGTGCGCACCCGTGGCGCCGGCACCGTGCCCGAGCTGCTGAGCCATGCGCTCTACAGCCAGATCGAGATGCACCGTGCCTATGGTGGTGTAGTGCCCGAGCTGGCCAGCCGCGACCATATCCGCCGGGTATTGCCGCTGACGCAAAAAGTGCTCGATGACGCGGGCTGTACGCTCGCGCAGATCGATGCGATTGCCTTTACCCGGGGCCCGGGGCTGGCCGGTGCGCTGCTGGTCGGATCCGGGGTGGCCTGCGCGATGGCCGCCGCGCTGGACAAGCCCGTGCTGGGCGTGCACCACCTCGAAGGCCATCTGCTGTCCCCTTTCCTGAGCGAAGACCCGCCCGAATTCCCCTTCGTGGCCTTGCTGGTTTCTGGGGGCCATACGCAGCTGATGCGGGTGGATGGTGTGGGCCAGTACCAGATTCTGGGCGAGACCATTGACGACGCGGCAGGCGAGGCCTTTGACAAATCCGCCAAGCTGCTGGGACTGCCGTACCCGGGCGGGCCGGAGCTGTCCCGTCTGGCGCAGGGCGGCGATCCCGAGGCGTTCAAGCTGCCGCGCCCGCTGCTGCACAGTGGCGATCTGGATTTCTCCTTTGCCGGCCTGAAGACGGCGGTGCTGACCCAGGCCAAGAAGCTGGGCGATGGCCTGGAGGCGCGCAAGGCGGACCTGGCCGCATCCACGCAGGCGGCCATTGTCGATGTGCTGGTGAAAAAGACCTTGAATGCACTGAAAGAAACCGGCATGAAGCGCGTGGTGGTCGCTGGCGGTGTGGGTGCCAACCGGCTGCTGCGCGAGCAGCTCAACGATGCCTGCCGCAAGCGCGGCATCCGGGTGCACTATCCCGAGCTGCATCTGTGCACCGACAACGGCGCGATGATTGCAATGGCGGCTGCGATGCGCATCGAAGCGGGGCAGCAGCAGGCTGAAAAGGTCTATGCATTCGACGTCAAGCCGCGCTGGCCGCTGGATGCGATCGTGCAGCAGCCACCTGCGGCTGCCGCTGCGGTCTAGAGGGTGACCCGCTGGTGATGCAGCGGCACAACGAGCAAAAGGGGCCTGTCAGGGCCCCTTCTGCATGGTGCGGTGTTGGCGTTTATGCAATCGCCAGGGTCTGGGTGCTGGGCTGGTTGGTGCTCAGCACCAGGGTCAGCACGCCGTTTTCCAGGCTGGCTTTGGAGGCTGCGGCATCGATGCTGGCAGGCAGCTTCCAGGCACGTTGCACACTGCGCGGCGCACCTTCAATGCTGGACAGGCGCACGGTCTTGTCTTGCAGCTCGATGCGCAGCTGGTCGCGGGACAGACCGGGCACATCCACGCTGATGCTGAACACCTGGCCATCTTGCTGCACGCGATCTTGCGCATTGGTGGTGGCCTGGAGGAAGCGCTGCAGCGCGGCATCCATCGCGGAAGGGGAGACAGCGTAGGCCGAGCGGTGCATCAGAGGGGTCATGATCATCTTCAATCCTTGTAGAACAGGGCAGCGGGGTTGCTGCTCGATGACTGATAGTTGGATGAAGATGCGGCAATTTCAAGAGAAAATCGCTGCCTTTTATTTTTGCAGCTAAGGCCTTGAAAGCCTGCAGATCACGTCCATATGTGTTGCCCTGCCTGGGCTGGCCAAGCTGGGGATCACGGCGCGCTGAAGTTGGCCGGATCGGGCGTGCGCTGCTGGCGCGCCTTGCTGCGCAGATAGGCCTTGGCGGCGGCTTCGGCCGTGGGGGAGTTGCTCGGTTCGCTGCTGGGTTCAGGCGCGCTGGGCTCGGCATCCGCCGCAGCCGGCGTGCCGTTGCGTGCACGCGCAATGGCCTGGCCCAGCTCCACCACGGACATCGCATAGAAGCTCGAGAGGTTGTAGCGGGTGATGGTGTAGAAGTTGGGCGTACCCACGACGTACTGGGTGGCGGCGCTGGCATTGGGCAGCTCGATCAGTGCGAGCGGGCCATTGTGCTGGTCACCCGGTGCCTGGATGCGCAGGCCCAGTGCGGCCATCTCGGCGGCGCTGAAGCTGGGCTTGATGTCCGGGGCCAGCAAGGTCTCCAGCTGTGCCGGCGTGCTGTTCACCTGCACATCGTAGTAGGCCGGCATGCCGCGCTGCCAGCCATGGGCGACGAAGTAGTTGGCTACCGAGCCGATCGCATCGGCGGTGCTGCCAAACAGGTTGATCTTGCCATCGCCATCGAAATCGACTGCGTAGTTGGACCAGCTGGTCGGCATGAACTGGGGCATGCCCATCGCGCCGGCGTAGCTGCCGACCGTGTCGAAGGGGTTGCTGTCCGTCAGGTACGCGGTGGCCAGGAACTGCTCGAGCTCACCCCGGAAATACTTGGCGCGGTCGGCCGCGCGCGGGTGGCTTGCGGGATAGTCGAAAGCCAAGGTGGCCAGCGCATCGACCACGGTGAAGTTGCCCATTTGCTGGCCGTAAATGGTCTCGACCCCGATGATGCCGACGATGTACTCGGCCGGCACGCCATAGGTCTGCTCGGCGCGGGCCAGGGTCGCTGCGTTCTCGTTCCAGAAGCGCAGGCCCGCGCGGATGCGGATCGGCTCGACAAAGCGGCTGCGGTAGCCGCGCCAGTTCTTGACACCGGCTGGCCCGGTGCGCGGCGTCATCAGGCGCTGCACCGTGGCGTTGAAGCGGGCTTGCTGGATGCTGGCACGCAGCCAGGCCTCATCGATATGGCGGCGCTCGGCCACCTCGCGGACAAAAGCCTCGGCCTCGGGCCGGTTGCCATAGCTGGATGCGGCGGGGGTGGAATCAGCGCTGCGGGCCTTGTTGCTGGTGTTTTTTTGCGCGTAGGCGCCCGTTGCGCACAGGCCGGCGCACAGCACGGCCACGGTGGTCTGAAGAATTCGGTGCATGGGGTTTTATACCTTGTTTGCCCGGGCCCGCAGGCGGGACCAGGGCAGAAGTCGTAATTGTTTGCGAAGCGCCGCCAGCTCGGCCTTGGGTGCAGGCTGGCCGGTCGCATGTGCATAGCGCTGCCGCTCCATGGCCTTAAGCCATTGGCCAAACGCAGGGGCCAGCTCGGGCGCCTGGGCGTGCACCAAGCGTGCCAGCGCGCGGGGCGTAGCGGCGCTGCCTTGTGCGGCCTCTGGCACCCCGGCCTGGCGCAGGCGTTTGCGCGCCTCGCCCAGCAGCGCAAGCCAGGGGTCCACGCGCCGGCGCTGGTACTGCAGGGCCAGCACCACGACCATCGCCGCCGCCAGTACCAGGCCACCCAGAATGCGCACCAGGTCCATCCAGTTGGGGCTGGACAGGCCCAGCTTGCTGAGCATGTCCATCTGCTCGCGCTGGGTGTAGTTCAGCACCCACTGGTTCCAGCTGTTGTTGACGGCTTCCCAGACCGCGCGCATGCGCTGCAACCCATTGATGGTGGCGGCATTGCTGACGCTGATGCCCATGAAGTTGGGCGTGTTCAGGCGTTGTGCGGCGCCGATGCGGCCGGGGCTGACCGAGCCCGTCGGGTCAAAGCGCACCCAGCCTTGTTCCTCGCCCAGCCACACCTCCGCCCAGGCATGGGCATCGGCCTGGCGCACCGTCCAGTAGCCGTCCACGCTGTTGGCTTCGCCCCCCTGGTAGCCGGTCACAATGCGCGCCGGCACGCCGGCACTGCGCAGCGCAATCACAAAGGCGGCCGAAATATGCTCGCAAAAGCCTTGTTTGCGGTCAAACCAGAACTCGTCAGCTGCCTGGCCGGTGTAGACGCCGGGATCCAAGGTGTAGGTATAGCCGCCACTGCGCAGCTGCTGCTGCAGGCGCTGCACCAGTTGCGCGCTGCGGTCCGGGCGCTCGCCGATCTCGGCCACCAGCTGCGCCACCCAGGCCTGGGTGCGCGGGTTGCTGTTGGCCGGCAGCCGGCGGTTGAAGGCCAGCTCGCGGTTGCCGGCCTGCATGCCAAACCGGTAGCGCGTGTGGCTTTCGACCGCAATGCGGGTCACCTCGGTAATGGGACGGTTGCTGAGCCATTGCAGATCGCCGGTGCTGTAGGCGCGGCCGCGTGGCAGCACCGGCGCGCTGCCGGTCAGGTCCAAAGTCAGCAACCATGGCTTGTGGTGGGGCTCCAGGGTCAGCTCGTAGCGCAGCGCCTCGCCCTCGGTGCGGATGTCGGCAAACATCCGGTCGTCCGGCGTGCGAAAGCTGGGTGTGGCGCGCCAGGTGCTGCCGTCGAAGTCGGACAGCACCGGCCCGCGCCAGTAGAGCTGGTTGGCGGGGGGCGGCCGGTTTTGCGGCGTGTCGAACTTGACGCGGAACGCGATGCCTTCGTCCTGGGCCAGCGATGCCACCGAGCCGACCGTCATCTCATCGGACAGACCGGTCTTGGCTGCCGGGTTCTGCGGCACGCCCCACAGCGGCGCCATGCGGGGAAAGAAGACAAACAGCGCCAAGGTCAGCGGCGCGCCAATGGCCACCATCTTCAGCGACAGGCCGGCGGCGAACTTCAGCGAGGGCTGCCCCACCGGCATATGCGCATGGACCAGCGCGGTGAGCAAGCCCACCAGACCGATCGCAATGGCCAGCGCGGTCAGCAGCGACTGCGAATGCAGAAAGTTGGCGATCAGCGCAAAAAAACCCAGAAAGAAGATGACCATCGCATCGCGCTTGGCGCGCAGCTCCATGGTCTTGAGCGTCAGCAGCATGCTGACCAGGGTGACGCCGGCATCGGCCCCCAGGATGGTGCGGTAGCTGAGCAGGGTCAGCCCGACCACCAGCACCAGCAAGGCCAGCAGCTGCCAGCGGCCCGGCATGGGCTTTTGCAGCAGCGCAATGCGGCCGCGCCAGGCGAGCAGCGCGTAAGCCAGAGCGTAGGCCCACAGTGGCAAGGTGGCGGTGAGCGGCAGCAGTATCCAGCCGACGACGGCCAGCAAAAACAAGGTATCGCGTGCCTCGCGTGGCAGGCGGGACCAGCGGCTGGCGCCTGCAGACGGGGCAGGGTGGAAAGCAGAAGGCATCGTGTTGTTCCTAGGCCAGTGCCAGTGCGCGCAGGCAGGCCTGGCGGTGCTCGGCCCCGCTGTCGGCCGCCTGATCTGCGTGGCCGCTGCCCAGGCGCAACCCGTAGCGCAGCCCTTGCTGGTCGGCCATCACTACCCAGGCCGTCAGCCGCGAAAGCTGGGCTTCCCGCTCCGCCAGGCCGCATTGCTGGGCATCCAGCCACACATCCTGCTGCGCCTGGTGCTGGTTGTCGCGCACGACAAAATGGCCGCTGCCGGTGGCCAGCGATGTGGCCGCCTTCTTCCAGACCACCAGCTTGAGCGGGTCGCCGCGGCGGTAGCTGCGCACCCCGTCGAACTCGCCACTGCTGGCCCGCAGGCTGGCGCTGCTGCCGGCGCCGGCATCGGCCAGGCCCAGCGGCAGCGGGGGTGGGTTGGTCTCGGGGCAGGGGTAGACCAGGGCTTTTTCGGTGGTGCGGAAAACGGTCCACATGCGAAAGACACCGAGCGGAAAACGGGTCTCGACCAGCACCGCAGGCAGGCTGTGGTAGCCGCGCCGCTCGGCGGGCGTGCTCAGTTGCATCGGGGTGGTTGCCTGCGCCGGAGCATCGCTCAGGCTCAGTTCCAGGCCCTGGTACTGGCGTATGCCCAGCGCATAGCGGGCGCGGCGGCTGGGGTTGTGCAGCCGAAGGTCCAGGCGCAGCGCCTGTCCGGCAAACTGTGCCTCGGGCGCGTGCAGCTCCAGCTGCAGCCCCAGCAGATTGCGGTAGCCAATGCCCACGGACACCAGTGCGGCGCCGGTCAGCATGAAGGTCAGCAAAAATCCCAGATTGAGCTGGAAATTGATGCTGGTCACCAGCAGCACCAGCAAGGTGAGCGCCAGCATCCAGCCAGCGCGGGTGGGCAGCAGGTAGAGGTTGCGGCGGCTGACCGCATGGCTGCTGGCGCTGGGCAAATGGGCCAGCCACCACTGGCGCATGCGCTGGCGCAGCCGCTGAAGAGGGCTGTTGCGGGGCTGCCCTGAGGCCGCAGAAGGCGGGTTCACGCTACTGCAGCGCCACGCTGTCCATCATCGCGCGCACCTGCTCGACGGCACTGCGCCCCGATGTGCTGATGGGCACCAGCCGGTGCGCCGTCGTCTGCGGCAGGATGGCTTGCACATCATCGGGCGCCACATAGTCACGGCCCTGGATCAGCGCTTGCGCCTTGGCCGCCCGGATGAGGCCAATCCCCGCGCGCGGTGACAGGCCCTGCACAAACCATTTGCCCGAGCGTGTGGCGGCGATCAGCGCCTGCACGTAGTGGATCAGCGCGTCGCTGGCGCGCACGCTGGTCACTTCCTGCTGCAGGAACTTCAGCTCCACCGCAGAGGTGAGCGCTGGCAACTGGTTGGCGATATCGCGGTGGCCTTGGCCGGCCAGCAGCTGGAACTCGGCCGCCTGGTCGGGGTAGCCCAGCGAGATGCGCATCAGGAAGCGGTCGAGCTGGCTCTCGGGCAGGGCATAGGTGCCCAGCTGGTCGAGCGGGTTCTGGGTGGCGATGACGAAGAAAGGCTGGGGCAGCGGGCGCGTCGCGCCCTCGACCGTCACCTGCTTTTCCTCCATCGCCTCCAGCAACGCGCTTTGCGTCTTGGGGCTGGCGCGGTTGATCTCATCGGCCAGCAAAACCTGGGTGAACACGGGGCCGGGATGAAACACAAAAGCCTGCTGCTCGCGCTCATAGACCGACACGCCGGTCAAGTCGCTGGGCATCAGGTCTGCGGTGAATTGCACCCGTGCAAACTGCAGGCCCAAGGTGCGGGCCAGCGCATGCGAAAGTGTGGTCTTACCCACGCCGGGCACGTCTTCAATCAGCAGATGTCCTCCCGCCAGCAAACAAGTCAGGCAATGCTGAACCTGCGCCGGTTTCCCCACAATCACCGTGTTAAGCTGAGTCAATAATTTTTGTATGGTGTGCTGTGTCTGCATCCCATCACAATAAACGACAAAGGCAGTTAAGGAGACGAAAACTGTGTCCAAGACAGGTTATTTCAGCCACCGTGACTGTTGGCTGCACGACATGGGGCCTGCCCACCCGGAATGCGCTGCGCGCCTGGATGCGATTGAAGACCGCCTGCTGATTACCGGTGTGGGGGACGCATTGGAGCGGCGCGATGCGCCCAAGGCCAGCATGTCCGATCTGGAGCTGGGCCATGAGCGCCTGCATATCGCATCGATACGCGGTTTGTCTGAAATGGCGGCGGACAACCAGGCCATTGGTGGCCCGGAAACCCTGATGCTGGACACCGACACCGCCGTCAATGGCGCCACCTGGAATGCCGCGCTGCGGGCCTGTGGCGCTGCGCTGGCGGCCACCGATGCCGTGATCAGCGGCGAGATGGAAAACGCCTTCTGCGCCGTGCGTCCCCCGGGTCACCATGCCACGCGCAAGCAGGCCATGGGCTTTTGTTTTTTCAACAACGTCGCGGTGGCGGCCAAATACGCGCTGATGCGCCACCAGCTCAAGCGCGTAGCGATAGTCGATTTTGATGTGCACCATGGCAATGGCACCGAAGACATCTGCGCGGGCGACCCGCACATTCTGATGGTGGGCATTTTTCAGCACCCGTTCTACCCGCATTCGGGCGACAAGGACCCGGCGGCCAATATGCTCAATGTGCCGGTGCCGGCCTATACCAAGGGCATGGACATCCGCGAGATTGTGGAGACCTACTGGATTCCACGTCTTGAGGAATTCAAGCCGGAGATGGTCTTCATCAGCGCAGGCTTTGACGCCCACCGCGAAGACGACATGGGCCAGCTGGGCATGGTCGAGGCCGACTATGCCTGGATCACCCACCGCGTGAAAGACATTGCGCGGCGCTTCAGCAAGGGCCGCATCGTCTCCTGCCTGGAGGGCGGCTATGTGATGGCGCCGCTCGCAGCCAGCGTGGAAGCCCATATCCGCGTGCTCGCCGATCTGTAAACACCTTCTGAGGACCTGGCAATGACGGACAGCAACTTGCTTGTGCAGACCCGCGATGCGCGCGGCGTGGTGACCTTGAGCATGAACGATGGGGCGCGCTTCAATGCGCTGGGTGATGAGATGCTCGCTGCGTTGCGCGCAGCCCTGGCCGCCATTGCGCAGGATGCATCGGTGCGCGTGGTGGTGCTGGCCGCGCAGGGCCGGGCCTTTTGCGCCGGCCACAATCTCAAGGACATGGCCGCCCACCCCGACCGCGCCTGGTACCAGGACTTGTTCAACCGCTGCAGCCAGGTGATGATGGCGATCCAGAAGCTGCCGGTACCCGTCATTGCGCGGGTGCAGGGCATGGCGACGGCCGCCGGCTGCCAACTGGTGGCGCAATGTGATCTGGCCGTTGCCAGCAGCGAGGCCAGCTTTGCCACCAGCGGCATCCAGTACGGCCTGTTCTGCGCCACGCCCAGCGTGCCCTTGGTGCGCAACATGCCCATCAAGCAGGCGATGGAAATGCTGCTGACCGGTGAATTCATCAGCGCCGAGCAGGCGCTGGCCCAGGGCCTGGTCAACCGGGTGGCCGCGCCCGAGCAGCTCGATGCGGAGCTGGAAACGCTCGTCGCTGCCATCGTCAGCAAGCCCGCTGCCGCCGTGCGCATGGGCAAGGCCCTGGTCTACCAGCAGCGGGAGCTGGGTATGGAGGCCGCCTACCAGGTGGCCAGCCAGTGCATGGCCGCCAACATGATGGACGGCAACGCTCAGGAAGGCGCGCAGGCCTTTGCGCAAAAGCGCAAGCCGGTCTGGTCCTAGCCCCAGGCCACACCCAGCCGCGCGTCTGTGGACGTCTGCCGCTCCTACAAACGGCACTGCACCATCGGTGATACGGTACGGAACCAGCATATGCTTGCGCGTATGCTTTTTCTTTTGGACCCGATAAGGCTGGCGCATGGATATCTTTGATCGTTTGAGAGTGGACTTTGAGCAGTCCAGCACCTGGCAGGAGCTGGCGGTTTTGGTGATTTGCCTGGGCCTGGCCTGGCTCCTCAGCCGCAGCTTTTACCGCCACCGTGAGGTGGGCAAGCCCTCGGTATGGTTTGGCAAAACGGCCTGGGGCGGGGCGCTGTTCCCGCTGCTGGCACTGCTGCTGACCGCTGCCGCGCGCATGCTGGTGGAGCACTACCAACCGGTGTTTCTGCTGCGGCTGGCGGTGCAGATTCTGCTGTCGCTGGCGGTCATCCGCCTGGTCGCCCGGGTGCTGGCCAAGACCTTTCCCAACTCCACCGTGGTGCGCCTGATTGAGCGGATCTTCTCGTGGCTGGCCTGGGGCGTGGCGGTGCTGGGGATTCTGGGTGTGCTGCCGCAGGTGATGGCGCAACTCGATGCGGTGCAGTTCGCCTTTGGCAAGACGTCGATCTCGGTACTGGAGCTGTTCCAGGGGGCGATATCGGTGGGCATGGTGATGCTGGTGGTACTGTGGATTTCGACCACCTTCGAGCAACGCGTGATCGACGACATGGTCAAGGACCTGTCGATGCGCAAGATGGCCGTCAATCTCACACGCATGCTGCTGATCACCATTGGCCTGCTGGTGGCGCTGTCCCTCGTTGGCGTCGATCTGACGGCGCTGTCGGTGCTGGGCGGTGCTTTCGGTGTCGGCCTGGGTTTTGGCATGCAGAAAATTGCCTCCAACTATGTCAGCGGTTTTTTGGTGCTGATCGAGCGGGCCTTGCGCATTGGCGACAACGTGCGCGTCGATGGCTTCGAAGGCCGCATCACCGACATCCGCACCCGCTACACCGTCATCCGCGCCTCCAACGGGCGCGAGTCGATTGTCCCCAATGAGACCTTGATCACACAGCGCGTGGAAAACCTCACCGACGCCGACCAGAAGTTCAACCTGACCACCCAGATCGTCGTCGGCGCCGACAGTGATGTCGCGCAGGTGCGCGAAGTGCTGACGCGCGCGGCCCTGGCCCAAGCGCGGGTGCTGGCCAAGCCCGAGCCCTCGGTGTTCCTGGTGAATTTCGCCCCTGACGGACTGGAGTTCAGCCTGAGCTTTTTCATCAACGATCCGATGAACGGGCAGGCCAATGTGAAGTCAGCGGTCAATATCGCCGTGCTCGAGGGCCTGCGTGCGGCGAAGATCGAGATTCCGTTCCCGCAACGTGTTTTGCATATCCAGAACAATAGCGGCGGTGCAATACCTGCCAGCCAGGGCTGATGAACCGCCAACTTGTGCGGAAAATGGAGGCTGGTGCGCAGCGATGCGCCGATAATTGGCCGTTATGAGCCGCTTGGCTACAAAAAAGCACGGTCGTGCATTTTTGTGCGATGATGGCCTGATCCATGCCCATGGCTGCGTGGCAGCGCCCAAGCGCTGCCACTGGCGCAAACCTATTGAACAACTCAGGAGTCGAGGTTTATGAAAGTACTGGTACCCGTCAAACGCGTGGTGGACTACAACGTCAAGGTGCGCGTCAAGAGCGATGGCTCGGGTGTGGACATTGCGAACGTGAAGATGTCGATGAACCCCTTTGATGAAATCGCGGTGGAAGAGGCCGTGCGATTGAAGGAAAAGGGCGTCGTGACCGAGATCATCGCCGTCAGCTGCGGTGTCACCCAGTGCCAGGAGACCCTGCGCACGGCGATGGCCATTGGAGCCGACCGCGCGATCCTGGTCGAAACCGCCGAAGAGCTGCAGCCGCTGGCCGTGGCCAAGCTGCTGAAGGCGCTGGTCGACAAGGAGCAGCCCGGCCTCGTGATCTGCGGCAAGCAAGCCATTGACGACGACGCCAACCAGACCGGCCAGATGCTGGCCGCGCTGGGCGACCTGCCCCAGGCCACCTTCGCCTCCAAGATCGAACTCGCTGGCGACAAGGTGAGCGTGACGCGCGAAGTGGACGGGGGCCTGGAGACCCTGTCGCTGTCGCTGCCCGCCGTCATCACCACCGACCTGCGCCTGAACGAGCCGCGCTACGTCACCTTGCCCAACATCATGAAGGCCAAGAAAAAGCAGCTCGACACCGTCAAGCCAGAAGAGCTGGGTGTGGACGTGAGCCCGCGCCTGAAGACCCTGAAGGTGCAAGAACCCGCCAAGCGCGGCGCCGGTGTGAAGGTGCCCGATGTGGCCACCTTGATCGACAAGCTCAAGAACGAAGCAAAAGTAATCTAAGCCTGCCGCTCAAAAGGAAACCTACAAATGACCGCTCTCGTTATTGCAGAACACGACAACCAAACGATCAAGACCGCCACGCTCAACACCGTCACCGCAGCGCTGGCTTGCGGCGGCGATGTGCATGTGCTCGTCGCTGGCGAAGGCGCAGCAGCTGCAGCCCAAGCTGCTGCGCAGATCGCAGGCGTAGCCAAAGTCATCCTGGCCGAAGGCCCGGCGCTCAAGGATGGCCTGGCTGAAAACCTGGCCGCGCAAGTGCTGGCCCTTGCCGGCAACTACAGCCACATCCTGGCGCCCGCCACCGCCTCGGGCAAGAACGTCGCCCCGCGCGTGGCCGCCAAGCTCGACGTCGCCCAGATCAGCGACATCACCAAGGTGGTGAGCGCCGACACGTTCGAGCGCCCCATCTACGCGGGCAACGCCATTGCCACCGTGCAATCGATCGATGCCACCAAGGTCATCACCGTGCGCGGCACCGGCTTTGATGCCGCCGCGGCCACCGGTGGCTCGGCCACGGTCGAGAACGCCGCAGCGGTTGAGGGCAGCGGCAAGAGCAGCTTTGTGGGCCGCGAAGTGACCAAGAACGACCGCCCGGAGCTGACGGCCGCCAAGATCATCGTCTCCGGTGGCCGCGCGCTGGGCAGCGCCGAGAAGTTCAGCGAAGTGATGACGCCGCTGGCCGACAAGCTGGGCGCGGCCATTGGTGCCAGCCGCGCCGCGGTGGATGCGGGCTACGCGCCCAACGACCTGCAAGTGGGCCAGACCGGCAAGATCGTCGCGCCCCAGCTGTATGTGGCAGCGGGCATCTCGGGCGCCATCCAGCACTTGGCGGGCATGAAGGACTCCAAGGTGATCGTGGCGATCAACAAGGACGAAGAAGCGCCGATCTTCAGCGTGGCGGACTACGGCCTGGTGGCTGACCTGTTCGACGCCGTGCCCGAGATGGCCAGCAAGCTGTAAATAACGTGCCTGCCACCACACCACACTGCAACAGCATCCTGCTGAGCTTGGATGTGGTGGGCAGCGTGGTGGCAGACAGCAGCATCTGAAGAAGGCATCCCCTGGCGGGATGCCTTTTTTTGTCTGCGCAGCGCACCCCTAAACCACAAGCAACGATAAGACGAGGAGACAACGATGAGCTACAAGGCACCAGTCAAGGACATGCTGTTTGCAATGGAGCACCTGGCCCGTATCGACCAGGTGGCACAGATTCCCGGTTTTGAAGAAGCGGGGCTGGAGACGGCACAGGCCGTGCTGGAGGAATGTGCACGCTTCAACGAAGAGGTGGTAGCGCCGCTGAATGTGGTGGGTGACCTGCAGCCCTCGACCTGGAAGGATGGCCAGGTCAGCACCACGGCGGGATTCAAGGAGGCCTTTGCGCAGTATGTGCAAGGCGGCTGGCAGGGTCTGCAGCACCCGGTCGATGCCGGCGGCCAAGGCTTGCCCAAGACGATTGGCGCGGCCTGTGTCGAGATGCTCAACAGCGCCAACATGAGCTTTGCGCTCTGCCCCTTGCTGACCGATGGCGCGATCGAGGCCTTGCTGACGGCTGGCAGCGATGCGCTGAAAACGACCTACCTGGACAAGCTGGTCTCCGGCCAGTGGACCGGCACGATGAATCTGACCGAGCCCCAGGCCGGCTCGGACCTGGCGCTGGTGCGCACGCGCGCCGAGCGGCAGGGCGATGGCAGCTACAAGGTCTTTGGCACCAAGATCTTCATCACCTATGGTGAGCACGACATGGCCGAGAACATCGTGCACCTGGTGCTGGCCCGGGTGGCCGGTGCGCCCGAAGGCGTCAAGGGCATCAGCCTGTTCGTGGTGCCCAAGTTCCTCGTCAATGCCGATGGCACACTCGGTGCGCGCAACGATGTGCACTGCGTCAGCATCGAGCACAAGCTGGGCATCAAGGCATCGCCCACCTGTGTGCTGCAGTATGGCGACCACGGGGGGGCCACCGGCTTTTTGGTGGGCGAGGAAAACCGGGGCCTGGAGTACATGTTCATCATGATGAACGCGGCCCGCTATGCGGTCGGTCTGCAGGGCGTGGCCATTGCCGAGCGGGCCTACCAGCAGGCCGCCGCCTTTGCCAAGGATCGTGTGCAAAGCCGCCCGGTCGATGGCAGCGTGGCCGGCAGTGCCACCATCATCCACCACCCCGATGTGCGCCGCATGCTGATGACGATGCGCGCCTATACCGAAGGCTGCCGCGCGATGGCGTTGACGGCCGCTGCGGCCTTTGATGCTGCCCATGCCCATCCCGATGCGCAGGTGCGCCAGGACAACCAGGCTTTCTATGAGTTCATGGTGCCGCTGATCAAGGGCTACAGCACCGAGATGAGCCAGGAGGTCACCAGCCTGGGCGTGCAGGTGCACGGCGGCATGGGTTTTATCGAGGAGACGGGTGCGGCCCAGCACTACCGCGACGCCAAGATTTTGACCATCTATGAAGGCACTACGGCCATCCAGGCCAATGACCTGGTGGGCCGCAAAACGGCCCGCGATGGCGGTCAGGCCGCGCGGGGCATCGCCAGCCAGATCGAGCAGACCGAGCAGGCGCTGAAGGCGGGCAGCTCGGCCGCAGCCCAGGCCTTTGCACGTGCGCTGGCGCAGGCGCGGCAGGACTTTTTGGCAGTCGTCGATTACGTGGTCGCCGGCAGCAAGACTGCGCCCAACGATGTGTTTGCGGCCAGCGTGCCGTACCTGATGCTGGCGGGCAATCTGGTGGCCGGCTGGCAAATGGGCCGGGCCTTGCTGGCGGCCGAGCAGCAGCTCAGCCAGGGCGCGGGCGACCAGGCTTTCCTCGAAGCCAAGGTGACAACCGCGCATTTCTATGCCACGCATATTTTGGTAAAAACCTCCGCATTGCGCGAAGAAGTGCTGCACGGTGCGGCCCCGGTGATGGCGCTGCCGCAGGACAGTTTCTGAGCGCCATGCCCCCCATCTGAAGTGCCCCGGCGCCTTGGCCAAGGCGCCGGGGGTCTGCGCCGCCCTGACCGCGCAGAAGGCTTTAGCCATTTGAAGGAGACCTTGTATGTCCAAGCTTCCCGGCGCGTTGCAGAACGTGCCTTTTCCGGTCATCGGCTCGCCGCTGTTCATCGTCAGCAACCCGCAGTTGCTGATCGCCCAGTGCAAGGCCGGTATTGTCGGCTCCATGCCCGCGCTCAATGCCCGCCCGGCCGAGCAGCTCGATGACTGGCTGGCCGAAATCACCGAAACCCTGGCTGCTCACAACCGCGCCCACCCTGACCAGCCCGCCGCACCGTTTGCGATCAACCAGATCGTGCACCGGACCAATGAGCGCCTGGAGCATGACATGGCGCTGTGCGAAAAGTACAAGGTGCCCATTTTGATCACCTCGCTGGGCGCGCGCGAGGACGTGTTCCAGGCGGCCCATTCCTGGGGCGGCGTGGTGATGCACGACATCATCAACAACAGCTTTGCACACAAGGCCATCGACAAGGGCGCCGATGGCCTGATCGCCGTGGCCGCTGGTGCCGGTGGCCATGCGGGCATCAAGAGCCCGTTTGCGCTGGTGCAGGAAATCCGTGAATGGTTTGACGGCCCGCTGGCGCTGTCGGGCAGCATTGCGCATGGGCGCGCCGTGCTGGCTGCCCAGGCCATGGGCGCCGACTTTGCCTACATCGGCTCGGCTTTCATCGCCACTGACGAGGCGCGTGCGGTGGAAGAGTACAAGCAGATGATCGTCAGCTCCAACTCGGACGACATCGTCTACAGCAACCTTTTTACCGGCGTGCATGGCAACTACCTGAGCCCGTCGATCCGTGCGGCCGGCATGGACCCGGACAACCTGCCGGTCTCCGACCCCAGCTCGATGAGCTTTGGCAAGGACCGCAAGGCCTGGAAAGACATCTGGGGCAGTGGCCAGGGCATTGGCGCTGTCAAGCAGGTGGTGCCTGCCGCCGAGCTGGTGGCCCGGCTCAAGCGCGAGTACTTCGAAGCCCGCGATGCGCTGCTGGCTGGCGGCCCAAGCCGCGTACCTGCCGCTGCGCAAGCGGCGTAACGCGCAGATACCAACACCGGCCGCCGGGGCTGAACTTTGGCCCTGCGGCGCTGTCGAACCGCGTTTGACAGCTACGGTGTGATGCGATGGTGAATCTGTTTTTTGCCCCAGGGCCTGCCTCGCTGCTGCCGCGCCGCCATTGCCTGGTATGGGCTGCAGCGGCCATGGTCGTAGGGACCGGCCTTGCGGCCAGCGTGGCGCAGGCGGCCGATGCCCCACTGCCCGCCGGTGCGCGCAGCATTCGCATCAGCCAGGCGCAGCTGCAGCAGGCGGTCGCGGCCAAGTTTCCGCTGGCCCGCTCCTGGCAGGGCATGGTCGTCATCCAGCTGCAAAAGCCCAAGGTGGAGCTGCTGGCGCAGAGCAACAGCCTGCGTGCCGCCTTCGATATCTGGGTGACCGAAAAACTGATGGGCAATGAATACCCCGGCCAGATGACCCTGGACTTTGGCCTGGCCTTCCATGATGCCGATGCCAGCATCCGTCTGCACAATGTGCGCGTGCAGCAGTTGCAGATGCAGGGCGTGCCTGCCGCCTACCAGGGCATGTTCCAGACCTATGCCCCCCGCCTGGCCGAGCAGGTGCTGCAAGGCCTGCTGGTCTATGAACTCCCGGCCAGCCAGCGCATGCTGCTGCAAGGCCTGGGCTATACGGTCGAGCGCATGGAGGTGCAGGAGCAAGGCCTGCGCATTGTGCTGGCGCCCAAGACGGCTACGGCGGCGCCTACGCGTTAAACCAGGGAATAGGGGTAGTGGGCGGATAAGCCTGGCGCCAGTTGCTCCATCAGCGCCAAGGCTTGCGGCGCCAGCTCCAGCCCTTGGTCTTGCGCCGCTTCCAGCTGGGCCATCAGATCGGCCAGTTGCAGCCATTGCCCGGCATCGATGCCGAGCAGCCGGGGCAGGGCATCAGGCCCGGCATCGTGGTCCAGGAAGGCGACGGTCTGCTGCTGGTCACGGCTCAACAGCCAGGCGTCGCCGGTGCCAGAACAGGCAAACACCCACCAATCCTGGCCCAGGTTCGCCAACGGGGCATCGCGCCCCCAGGTTTCTTCGGCGGCTTCGAGGTGGTCCAGCAGCAAGAAATCACCGGCAATCTCGGCGCGGGGCAGGCCATGGCCGGGCATCAGCGCAGGCCAGCTCGTGCCGGGCCAGAGCCGCTCGGCAATGGCGGCCGGGGTTTGCAGCGCCAGCATCTCAGTCGTTGCCTTCCTTGCGGGCGGGCGATTTGCCGGTCAGGCGGTCCTTGATGGTCAGCACCCGGGTGACGGCGCTGCCCATGCCCATCAGCTGCAAGGCGGTGTCGGGGTTGAGGCGCTGCACATCGTCAAACCAGGTCATCAGCTTGTCGATCAGGTCGTACATCTCCTGCATGCGCTGCTGGGCGTATTGCTCGTCGGCGGAATGGGTTTCCTGCAGCAGCGCGGAGCGCAGCATCGACTGGGTGGGTTCGATCTCGCGGCGGCGGCGCTCCTCGGCCAGGGTGCGGAAGATTTCCCAGACATCGGCTGGCGCTTCAAAGTACTCGCGCCGGTCACCCGGCTGGTGGCGCATGTGTACCAGGCGCCAGGATTGCAGCTCCTTCAAGCCCATGCTGACATTGGAGCGCGAGAACGACAGGCCCTCGGCAATCTCGTCGGCATTGATGGGCTGGGGCGACAGAAAGATCAGCGCGTAGATCTGTCCTACCGTGCGGTTGATGCCCCAGCGGCTGCCCATTTCGCCAAAATGTGACACGAATTGGCGGGTGAGCTCGGGCAGCGGCGTTGGGGCTTGTTTCATGGCGCTGATTATCGGTTTTTTCTGGAAAAGCTGAAACGCCAGGCCGCCATGGCCCGGCGCTTGCTATAGCCGCTTTGTAAAGACGGCAGTTTTCGGTCTATGAGCAGGGCCGCCCCGTCAACGGCAGCGGATACAACGGCGTTACACATGGAGTGGCACTGCGCGCGCGGTGCCACACCTTTGTCAGAACATTGCCGGACTGCGCCGCGATGGCATGCCCATGGCGGATCAGCTGGCCAGAGACTATCTTGCCTACCACCACAACCCATAACAAACGAAATCTGTGGCTGGACATGACCAAAGGGGCTTGCTGTGCTGCCATCGTCTGGCACCACCTGGCTTTCTATGGCCCGATGTCGGATGTTGCAGCACAAGTCACCCCCGGCATCATCGAGTGGCTGGCGGAATATGCGCGCATCGCCGTGCAGATTTTCCTGGTCATGGGTGGCTTTCTGTCGGCCGCCAGCCTGGCACCCCAAGGCGTGGCCCGCTTTGGCAGCCCGCTGGCCAAGATCGGCCAGCGCGCGCTGCGGCTGCTGGCGCCTTATTCCGTCGCGCTGTTGCTGGCGGTGCTTATCGCAGCGCTGGTGCGGCCCTGGTTTGCCCATGAATCCGTACCCGCCGAGCCGACTTGGCAGCAGTTGATCGCCAATGCGCTGATGCTGCAGGACATCAGCGGTGAAGACGCGCTGTCGGCAGGCGTCTGGTATGTTGCCATCGACTTCCAGCTGTTTGCTGCGGTGACGCTGCTGTTCGCATTCAGCCGCCGCTGGCCGCGCCAGTGGCTGGGCCTGCAACTGGGTCAGTGGGTGGTTCTGGCGATGACGGCGCTGTCGCTGCTGGTGCTCAACCGCCACAGTGAGCTGGACATGTGGTTTGTCTACTTTATCGGCGCCTATGGCATGGGCATGCTGGCTTTCTGGGGCAGCCAAAGTGCCAAGCCCTGGTCCTGGACGGCCGCATTGCTGGCACTGGGCCTGCTGTCATTGGAGGTGGATTTCCGCCTGCGCATCGCGGTGGCCCTGTGTGGCGCCGTGGCACTGCTGTGGTTGATGCGTGTGCCTTCGGACAGCCGCCTGGTCGATTGGCTGGGCCGCCAGGCGCCGGTGCGCTGGCTGCAGTCGCTGGGCCAAATGGGTTACTCGGTGTTTCTGGTGCACTTTTCGATCGTGGTGCTGTGCAACGCGGTGGTCTCGCATGTCTGGCCGAGCCAGCCCTGGCTGAACTGGCTGGGCATGGGCCTGGCCTTTGCGCTGTCGCTGCTGGCCGGGCGCGCGCTCTACCTGGGTGTCGAGGCGCGCACGCCCAGCCTGCGTTCGGTGGCCCGCTGGGAGCTGGGTCTGGTCGGTGCCGGCCTGCTGGTCAGTCTGGTCGGCGCGCGCTTGTCGATGTAGGGATTGCTAGCGGTGCAGATCTCCAGCCCGCTCGGGCTGGTAGCTGATGCCGGTCACGCGCACCGTCATGGTTTTTCCGCCCACCGATGGCCAGGCCAGTTCATTGCCAATCGACAGGCCCAGCAGTGCACTGCCCACCGGTGCAAATACCGAAATCTTGCTGCTGGTGTCGTCCAGGTCCTTGGGGTAGACCAGGGTCAGCTGGAACTGCTTGCCCGATTCGGCAATATCGAAGTTCACCGTGGAGTTCATCGTCACCACATCCGGTGGGATATCGGCCGGCTCCACGATATCGGCACGGGCAATCTCGGCCTCCAGATCCGCCTTGCCAGGGAAGGCACTGGCTGGCATCGCTTCCAGCAGTGCTTCCAAGCGGTCCACATCCAGGGATGACAGGATGAGTTGGGGTTTGCGAGACATGAAAACTTCCTCCGGAGTATGTAATCCCCGAATGTAGGCCATGCCCCATTTCGCACCAAAACGGTGCGAATAGCCCTGGTTTTCTCGGCGCTTGCACGGCCGCTCCGGATCGCGCACAATGCATGGAAATACTGTATATAAAAACAGTTTTCATGCCTGCCCGCCATCCCTCCACCAATACCTTGAACGCTGCCGCGCGGGAAGACCCGCAGGTG
This sequence comes from Comamonas sp. B21-038, assembly GCF_022387135.1. Lineage (GTDB taxonomy): Bacteria > Pseudomonadota > Gammaproteobacteria > Burkholderiales > Burkholderiaceae_C > Comamonas > Comamonas sediminis. The sequence continues at coordinate 2,913,244 of NZ_CP092462.1, read as the reverse complement.
CTGCAGCGCTGCGCGGACGAGCTGGATGGGCCTGTGCCAGTGCGCGTGCCGCTGCCGGTGGCCCGCAAGGGGCGGGGCGCAGTAGGCGCCCCCCGCCACCGCTTTGCCAGCGATGTGCGGGAATGGGCCGACGATGGCTGGACCCCTGCCACCGCTGCGGCGCCTGTTGCAGGCGATGCAGACCAGCATCTGGAAGAAGGCGCCTGGTGGCAGCAGGACGCGGAAAGCCTGCCGACCCAGGTGCATGAGGAGCGGGCCCGCAGCGCGATCCAGAAAAATGACTCGCCCGATATCTTCTTTGATCACTCGGTCAATCCCTACCGAGGCTGCGAGCATGGCTGCATCTACTGCTATGCCCGGCCGTACCACAGCTACCTGAATCTCTCGCCCGGGCTGGATTTTGAAACCCAGTTGTTTGCCAAGACCAATATTGCCCAGGTGCTGAAGGCTGAGATCAGCCGCCCGAGCTACCAGCCTGCCTCGCTCAATATCGGCTCTGCCACCGACTGCTACCAGCCGATCGAGCGGGAGCTGGGGCTGACGCGGCAGCTGATCGAGGTGCTCAGCGAGGCCGAGCATCCGTTCTCGCTGATCACCAAGAGCAGCGCCGTGGAGCGTGATATCGACCTGATTGCTGCAGCGGCGCGCAAGAACGCGGCGGCGGTCTACATCACCATCACCAGCCTGGATCCGCAGCTCACCCGCCTGCTCGAGCCACGGGCAGCGGCCCCCCACCGGCGGCTGCGCACGATACGCCGGCTGACCGAGGCGGGCATCCCGGTGGGCGTGAGTGTGGCGCCGCACATTCCGTTTTTGACCGAGGACATGGAGGAGGTGCTGGCAGCGGCGCGCGAGGCCGGTGCCAGCACCGCCTTCTACACCGTGCTGCGCCTGCCCTGGGAGCTCAATGGCGTTTTCCAGCAGTGGCTGCAGGCCCACTACCCGCAGCGCGCCGCCCGGGTGATGCAGCGGGTGCGCGACCTGCACCAGATCAGCGAGGCCGACCGGCTGCGCGGCAAGAGCTATGACAGCCAGTCGTTCAGCCGCTTGAAGGGCCAGGGCCTGTGGGCCGACCTGGTGCGGCAGCGCTTTGTGCGTGCCTGCGTGCAGCTGGGCTATGGGCGCGAGCGGCTGGAGATGGATTGGCGCGGTTTTGAGGCCTGGCGGGCCCGGCAGTTGCTGGTGCCCCGGCAAGCGGGCGCCGCGCAGGCACCACACCCGGGGCAGGGAAACCTGTTTTAGCCGCGCTTTCGTGCAGCAGCGACATGGACTGGCTGCGCTGTCGCAAAGCTTGCAGGCGCAGAGGCTGACGCCAGGTGCGCGAGGGTCGCGGGCGGCGCAGAGCCCTTGCAGCTGGCAAAAATGTCCAGATCGGGCTGGTGCAGCGCGGTCTGCACATCGGTCAGGCCCAGCATCGAGTGGAACAGGTTGTCGTGGCTGATGCGGGCGGTGGCCACCGCTTGCTGCAGGCAGCTGGTGCGCATGCCCATGCGCTGCTGCATCGCGGGCGACAGCCAGGTGATCCATGGCACATGCTTTTGCACATCGGGCGCGACAGAGTAGGGCAGGCCATGCAGATAGAGGTTGTTCTCGCCCAGCGATTCGCCATGGTCGGCCACATACATCATCGCGGTGGGCTGGCGCTGGCCCTTGCTGGCGAGCCAGCCGATCAGGCTGCCCAGCATGCGGTCGGTGGCGACGACGCTGTTGTCATAGGCGTTGACCAGCGATGCGCGGTCGCAGGACTGCAGATTGACGTTATTGCACTCGGGGCTGAAGCGCTTGTCCTCGCCCAGCGAGCGCTTGAAGTAGGCTGGGCCATGGCTGCCCATCTGGTGCAGCACCAGGACGACGCCCTTGGCGCGTTGCTCGGCGGGCAGCGCATTGATGCGCTCGTCCAGTCCTTCTAGCAAGGCCATGTCCACGCACTCGCCGTCCTGGCAGAGCGCCTTGCGGGCGGCGGCAGGCAGGTCGGTCTCGGTGTTGGCGTTGTGCACGCGGGTGCAGACGCCCTTGCAGCCCGATTGGTTCTCCACCCACAGCACGGCCAGGCCGGCGCGCTGCAAGACATCGAGCAGGTTTTCATAGGACTTGTCGCTGTTCTGGCTGCTGCGCCCCAGGTGGGAGAACATGCAGGGCACCGACACGGCGGTGCTGGTGCCACAGGACCAGGCATTGGTGGCGACTGCCAGATCGTCGCGCGCAGACAGCAAAGGCGTGGTGGGCCGGTCATAGCCATTGACGGCAAAATTGCCCGCGCGCCCTGTCTCGCCGACCACCAGTGCATAGATCGGAAACGCGGTCTGGCCCGCATAGCTGGCGCCGAGCTTGGCGTCTTCGCCAATCGGGTAGAGGGTCGTGTCGCGGTGGTGGATTTGCTGGGCCACCAGGTTGCCTGCGGCATAGACGGTCGACAGCGGGTTCATCATGTAGCGCAGATTGGTGTGGTTGCGCATGGCCGACGAGATGGGTCTGAAGCCTGCCATCACGACGACGACCATCGCCAGCACGGCCAGCAGCACCATGCCCAGCTGCTGGAGCACCGGGCGCCAGCCATGGTGCCGGGGCAGGGTCTGGCGCCAGATCCACCAGGTGGGGGGAATGGCGATGGCGCCGACGGTCACAAACAGGCTCCAGTGCAGCAGGTCCGCCGCTTCCTTGACGTCGGTCTGCAGCACATTGGTGAGCATCGATGCATCAATGGCGATGCCATAGTTCAGCATGAAGCAGGCCGCAAAGGCGGAGATCCAGCACAGCGTGGCCATCACCGGCTTGGCCGCACGGCCCCAGCTGACCAGGGTCAGCAACGCCCAGCAGGCGCATGCAATGGCCAGGCCCAGACTCGTTCCCAATACCCACTGCTGGGCGCTGCTCAGGCCTTCGGCCTGCGATATCGCCTTCCACAAAGCCAGGTTGCCTACGCTGGCCAGCCACAGGCTGACGACCAGGCTCCACAGCCACACGGGCCGCGGCGGCTGGTGGGGGGTGGTGGTGGCCAGGTCAGCGCTGAAGGGCAGGTCGGCCGGATGGGGCGGGAATGCCGCCGTGCCGGCGGCCTTGCCTGTGGAAGTGATAAACCGGGCAAAGAAATTCATCCCGCCATCGTCGGCGCGCCAGCTTAACAAGCGATTAATGCGCAGCTGGCGTAAAAAAACCCGCCGTAGCGGGTTTTCAAAGAGTTGCGGCGCAGTGCCAGGCGGCGCATGGGCTGCCTGGCTGCGTCCCATCAACGCTGGGCGATAGGCTTGACGTCGCGCACCACCGAGCCGGTGTACAGCTGGCGTGGACGGCCAATCTTGTACTCGGGATCGGCCATCTGCTCGTTGAGCTGGGCGATCCAGCCGACGGTACGGGCCAGTGCGAAGATGCCGGTGAACAGCTTGACGGGGATGCCGATGGCGCGCTGCACGATGCCCGAGTAGAAGTCGACGTTCGGGTACAGCTTGCGCGAGACGAAGTAGTCGTCTTCCAGCGCGATCTTCTCGACCTGCTTGGCCAGTGCGAACAGCGGATCGTTTTCCAGGCCCAGCTCGGCCAGGATCTCGTTGCAGGTTTCCTGCATCAGCTTGGCACGTGGGTCGTAGTTCTTGTAGACGCGGTGGCCAAAGCCCATCAGCTTGACGCCGCTGGACTTGTCCTTGACCTGCTCCATGAACTCACCGACCTTGGCGATGCCGCCATTGGCCTGGATGCTTTCGAGCATGTTCAGACAGGCTTCGTTGGCGCCGCCGTGGGCAGGGCCCCACAGGCAGGCAACACCAGCGGAGATGGCGGCAAACGGGTTGGTGCCCGAGGAGCCGCACAGGCGCACGGTCGAAGTCGACGCGTTCTGCTCGTGGTCTGCGTGCAGGATGAAGATGCGGTCGAGCGCGCGCTCCACCACAGGGTTCACCACATAGTCTTCGCAAGGGTTGCCAAACATCATGCGCATGAAGTTGCCTGCATAGGACAGGTCGTTCTTCGGGTACATGTATGGCTGGCCCGTGCCGTACTTGTAGGCCATGGCCACCAGCGTGGGCAGCTTGGCGATCAGGCGGATCGCAGCGATGTTGCGGTGCTCAGGGTTGGTGATGTCGGTGCTGTCATGGTAGAAGGCCGACATGCCGCCCACCAGGCCCGTCAGAACGGCCATGGGGTGCGCATCGCGGCGGAAGCCACGCAAGAAGAACTGCATCTGCTCGTTGACCATCGTATGCTTGGTCACCGTGTCTTCGAACTCGGCCTTCTGCGTTGCATTGGGCAGTTCGCCGTACAGCAGCAGGTAGCAGGTTTCGAGGTAGTTGCAGTTCTTGGCCAGCTGCTCGATCGGGTAGCCGCGGTACAGCAGCTCGCCCTTGTCACCATCGATATAGGTGATGGCCGACTGGCAGGCAGCCGTCGAGAGGAAACCGGGGTCGTACGTGAACATGCCGGTCTGCGCGTACAGCTTGCGGATGTCGATGACATCCGGGCCGATCGAGCCCTGGTAGACGGGAAGGTCTACGCTTGCTGCGCCGTTGCTAAACGATAGCGTGGCTTTGTTGTCTGCTAGTTTCATAAAACTGGTTCCTTCTCGAGTTAGTCCGCAAGAGATGCGCGTGGTTTTCGGCTGCGCAGCATCTCCAGCACTTCATGAACATCTGGCGTGTCGAGGTCGCCTGTTGGTTCCTTGCGCTTGAGCAGCAAGTCCAGCAGGTCGTTGTCCGACAGGTTCATCAAAGTGGTCAGCCCTTGCGCCTGGCGGACATTCAGGCTTGCTCCGTATGTGCGGAAGAACTGCTCGACGAAGATGTCGTTCTCCACCAGCCCTCGGCGGCTGCGCCAGCGCAGCAGGTCGCGTTCACGTTCATCCAGCAGTTCGTTTTCCATCATTGCTCAATCTGGTTCTTACACCGCACGGCGAACCATCAGTTCCTTGATCTTGCCAATCGCCTTCGTGGGGTTGAGGTGCTTGGGGCACACGTCCACGCAGTTCATGATGGTGTGGCAGCGGAACAGACGGTAGGGGTCTTCCAGGTTGTCCAGGCGCTCACCGGTATGGTCATCGCGGCTGTCGGCGATGAAGCGGTAGGCCTGCAGCAGACCGGCAGGGCCCACGAACTTGTCGGGGTTCCACCAGAACGATGGGCAGCTGGTCGAGCAGCTGGCGCACAGAATGCACTCGTACAGGCCGTTGAGCTCTTCGCGCTCTTCGGGCGACTGCAGGCGCTCCTTCTCGTTGGCGACAAAGCTGTCGGCCATCAGGTAGGGCTTGATCGAGTGGTATTGCTTGAAGAACTGGGTCATGTCCACGATCAAGTCGCGGATGACCGGCAGACCGGGCAGAGGCTTCAAGACGATGTCACCCTTGAGGGTGTTCATGTTCGTCAGGCACGCCAGGCCGTTCTTGCCGTTGATGTTCATCGCGTCCGAACCGCAGACGCCTTCGCGGCAGGAGCGGCGGAAGGAGATCGACGGATCGAGTTCCTTGAGCTTGACCAGTGCGTCCAGCAGCATGCGCTCGTGACCGTCGAGTTCCACCTCCACGGACTGCATGTAGGGCTTGGCATCTTTATCGGGATCGTAGCGATAGATTTTGAAAGTACGCTTCATTTTGGGATGTTCTTTCGTGGGCTGCGTGGATTTAGAAGGTACGAACCTTGGGCGGTACCGACGGCACGGTCAGCGGCTTGAGTTGCACGGGCTTGTACTCGAGGCTGTTGGCGGCGCTGTACCACAGCGTGTGCTTGAGCCAGTCGATGTCATTGCGGCCCAGTGGGTACTTGGGATCATCGGCAGGGTGTTCGTAGTCGTCCACGGTGTGGGCGCCACGGCATTCCTTGCGGGCGGCGGCCGAGACCATCGTCGCTTGTGCCACTTCGATCAGGTTGGCCACTTCCAGTGCTTCCATGCGGGCGGTGTTCCAGACCTTGGACTTGTCCTTCAAGGTTACGCCACCAACGCGGGCGCGGATGTCGGCAATCTTCTTGACCCCTTCGTCCATGCTCTTTTGTGTACGGAACACGCCGGCGTGCAGTTGCATGCAGGCGCGGATGTCATTGGCCACGTCCTGCGCGTATTCACCGCTGCTCGACTCGTCGAGCTTGTTCAGGCGCGACAGCGAGAAGTCCGATGCGTTCTCAGGCATGGGCTTGAATTCGCCATAGCCGTTGACGTAGTTGACGATGTGCTTGCCGGCCGACTTGCCAAAGACCAGCAGGTCCAGCAGCGAGTTCGTGCCCAGGCGGTTGGCGCCGTGCACCGACACGCAGGAGCATTCACCCACCGCGTACAGGCCGTTGACAACCTTGTTTTCCTGACCGTCCCAGACAACGACCTGGCCGTTGATGTTCGTGGGGATGCCACCCATCTGGTAGTGGATCGTAGGCACCACAGGAATCGGTTCCTTGGTGATGTCCACGTTGGCGAAGTTGTGGCCGATCTCTTCCACCGACGGCAGGCGCTTGCGGATGGTTTCTGCACCCAGGTGGGTCATGTCCAGCAAGATGTAGTCCTTGTTCGGACCGCAGCCACGGCCTTCCTTGATTTCCTGGTCCATCGAGCGCGAGACGAAGTCGCGCGGGGCCAGGTCCTTCAAGGTGGGCGCATAGCGCTCCATGAAACGCTCGCCGTCGCTGTTGCGCAAAATGGCGCCTTCACCACGGCAGCCTTCGGTCAGCAGCACGCCCGCGCCGGCCACGCCGGTGGGGTGGAACTGCCAGAACTCCATGTCCTGCAGCGGGATGCCTGCACGTGCCGCCATGCCCAGGCCATCGCCGGTGTTGATGAAAGCGTTGGTCGATGCCTGGAAGATGCGGCCTGCACCGCCGGTGGCCAGCAGCACTGCCTTGGCGTGCAGCTCATACAGATCGCCGGTTTCCAGCTCCAGCGCGGTCACGCCAATGACGTCACCGGATTCGTCACGGATCAGGTCCAGTGCCATCCACTCGACGAAGAAGTTGGTCTTGGACTTGACGTTCTGCTGGTACAGCGTGTGCAGCATCGCGTGGCCGGTACGGTCAGCGGCAGCGCAGGCGCGTTGCACCGGCTTTTCGCCGTGGTTGGCGGTGTGGCCGCCAAACGGGCGCTGGTAGATGGTGCCGTCGGGGTTGCGGTCGAAAGGCATGCCGAAATGTTCCAGCTCGTACACCACCTTGGGTGCTTCGCGGCACATGAACTCGATCGCATCCTGGTCACCGAGCCAGTCCGAGCCCTTGATGGTGTCGTAGAAGTGCCATTCCCAGTTGTCGGGCGACATGTTGCCCAGCGAGGCAGACACGCCACCTTGCGCTGCCACGGTGTGCGAGCGGGTGGGGAAAACCTTGGACAAGGCGGCCACGGACAGGCCGGCCTTGGACAGTTCCAGCGCAGCGCGCAGGCCCGATCCGCCAGCGCCGATGATGACGACATCAAACTTGCGCTTGGTGATGTTCTCTTTTGTATAGCTCATTGTTCTCTTTCAATCGCGGGTATCACAGACGCCACAGAACCTGGAGGCCCCAGCCGAGGCAGCCGACCAGCCAGACCAGCACGAAAATCTGCATCACCAGGCGCAGGCCGACGGGTTGGATGTAGTCCATGAAGATTTCACGCATGCCGACCCAGGCGTGGTAGGCCAGCGCGACGAGCGTGCCCACGGTGATGAACTTCATCCACTGGTGGGCGAAGATGCCTGCCCACTGTTCGTAGCCGATGGGGCCTTTGATCATCAGCACCTGCACCAGCAGGGCCACGGTGAACAGGGCCATCAGCAGACCGGTCACGCGCTGGGCCAGCCAGTCGCGCAAACCGTAGTGGGCACCTGTCACGACACGTTTGGAGCCGTAATTGACGGACATGGGGAATCCTTTCTATTTATCAGTGAATGCAGTCGTGGGCGATCAGTACAGGCCAAACAGCTTGGCGCCCAGGATGGCCGTCAGCGCCAGGCTGACGACAAAGCAGGCGAGCGCCGAGTTCTTGCCGAATTCCTTGTTGACCGCCTTGTGCGAGACGTCCATCCAGATGTGGCGCAGGCCGGCGCAGAAGTGGTGCAGGTAGGACCAGATCAGCGCCAGCACGGCCAGCTTGATGAACCAGCCCGGGAAGATGCCAGCGCCGGTGTTGAAGGCGGCGGTGAAGCGGGCGTAGGAGAACTCGGAGGAGATCGAGGTGTCGAGCAGCCAGATCACGAAAGGCAGCAGGAAGAACATGACCAGACCACTGACGCGGTGCAGGATCGACAGCTTGCCGGCCAGCGGCAAGCGGTAGGTGGTGAGGTCCGACAAAGGGTTGATATTGCGAAACTCGGGCCGCTTCTTCGTGGTATCTGTCATGGTGTGAAAACTTTCGTGGATGTAACTGCTATGTAATCGCTAGGCGCAAACCTGCAAAATTTTATTGCAATGCAGCGCGCAGGTCTAAGGGTTTCTCTTTAACCCCGTGGTGACTACTCTGACTTGACCGGTGCATTAGCTCAGGGTATTGCTGTAATGGTGGGTGTCCGTCCGATAAAGACCTCGTCGTAATTCCATGGGAACATCGTTATAGGTGTAAGCAACGCGCTCCACGCTGAGCAATGGAGTGTGCGCATCGACATCGAGCAGTTGGGCCTGGGCGGCATCGGGCAGCACGGCGCGCAGCTTTTCCTGGGCGCGTACCATGCGCACGCCGTACTCCACCTCGAACATGGCATAGGTGGCGCCGGGGTAGTCGCGCATCTGCTCGGCCGACAGGCCCTTGAAGCTGCTGCTGGGCAGCCAGATGTCTTCGACAATCGTCGGAATGCCTGCGAACACGAGCACGCGCCGCACATGGATCAGCGATTCACCGGTGGGCACCTGCAGCAGCTTGCAGATCTCGCTGGGACCCTTGATGCTGCGGCAGGAGATGATGTTGCGCTGGGCAGGGCCTTCCTCATTGAGGTCGCCACTGTCGGGCAGGAGCCGCAGGAAACGGTACTGCACATTGCGCTCGGCATGGGTGGCCACAAAGGTGCCCTTGCCCTGGCGGCGCAGCAGCAGGTTCTCGGCGGCCAGCTCGTCGATGGCCTTGCGCACGGTGCCCTGGCTGACGCGGTAGCGGGCTGCCAGCTCCATCTCGCTGGGGATCATCTCGCCGGGTTTCCAGGCACCAGCCTCCAGGCTTTGCAGGATCAGGCCCTTGATCTGCTGGTAGAGCGGGCTGAAAGCAGGGGTCGCACCACCCACGCTGTCGCCAGCGGACGGGATGCCGGTGTCGTTTGCATTGGGGGTGGAAGATGTCATGCGCTTGTCTTGGGAGAGATTCAATCTCTCGGGTGTCACAGTGGATGTGACATCCAACGGTTCAAAATTACAGCGCGCATTGTATAGCGCATCAGAGGTCAATCATATCTTATATAAGACATAAGACAAATTGACTGAGTGATCTGTTCAAGAGTACACTTACGCGCTGTTTACAGACCTGCCATCGGGGCCTCCCGATCGCTGATTCCAGTCGTTTGACACGTTCTCCGATGCTGGCCTGCTTGGACACCTCATTTCTATTTTCTGGAGTTTTCCCATGAGCAAGAAGCCCGTACGTGTCGCCGTTACCGGTGCCGCTGGTCAAATCGGTTATGCCCTGTTGTTCCGCATCGCGTCGGGCGAAATGCTGGGCAAGGACCAGCCTGTCATCCTGCAACTGCTGGAAATTCCTGACGAAAAGGCACAGAACGCGCTCAAGGGCGTGATCATGGAGCTGGAAGACTGCGCTTTCCCTCTGCTGGCCGGTATCGAAGCCCACAGCGATCCGCTGCAAGCCTTCAAGGACACCGACTACGCACTGCTCGTGGGCGCCCGTCCTCGCGGCCCAGGCATGGAGCGCGCTGACCTGCTGGCTGCCAATGCCCAGATCTTCACCGCCCAAGGCAAGGCCCTGAACGCTGTCGCTTCGCGCAACGTCAAGGTGCTGGTGGTGGGCAACCCTGCCAACACCAATGCCTACATCGCGATGAAGTCGGCTCCGGACCTGCCCGCGAAGAACTTCACCGCCATGCTGCGCCTGGACCACAACCGCGCTGCTTCCCAGCTGGCTGCCAAGGGCGGCTTCAAGGTGGGCGACATCCGCAAGCTGACCGTCTGGGGCAACCACTCGCCAACGATGTACGCCGACTACCGTTTCGCCACCGTGGACGGCAAGTCGGTCAAGGAAGCGATCAACGACCAGACCTGGAACAAGGACGTGTTCCTGCCCACCGTGGGCAAGCGTGGCGCCGCCATCATTGCCGCTCGTGGCCTGTCGTCGGCAGCATCGGCTGCCAACGCCGCCATCGACCACATGCGTGACTGGGCCCTGGGCTCGGCGGGCGAATGGGTGACCATGGGCGTGCCTTCGAATGGCGAATACGGCATCCCTGCCGGCATCATCTTCGGCTTCCCCGTGACCACCGAAAACGGCGAATACAAGATCGTCGAAGGCCTGGAAATCGACGCATTCTCGCAAGAATGCATCGACAAGACCCTGGCTGAGCTGCAAGGCGAGCAGGACGGCGTCAAGCACCTGCTGTAATCCAAGGCCGACCCGCATGCTTGCATGGAATGCCCAGCTCTACAGCCGGTTCGAGGACGAGCGCACGCGCCCGGCCGCCGAGCTGCTGGCGCGCGTGGCGCTGCCCGACGATGCCGCCTATGTGGTGGATCTGGGCTGCGGGCCGGGCAATTCCACCGAGCTGCTGGCCCAGCGCTTCGTGCATGCACGGGTGCTGGGTGTCGACCAGTCGCAAGACATGCTGGCCGCTGCGCGCCAGCGTCTTGCGCATGTGCATTTTGAGCAGGGTGACATCGCCCATTGGCAGGCTCCACTGCACAACGGGCGTTTGCCCGACCTGATTTTTGCCAATGCGGCCCTGCAATGGGTGCCGGACCACGCGCAGCTGCTGCCCCGCTTGATGGGCATGCTGGCGCCCGGTGGCGTACTGGCCGTGCAGATGCCGGACAACCGCGATGAGCCCACCCACCGCCTGATGCGTGAGGTGGCAGCGCTGCAGCCCTGGGCTGCAGAGATCGGCGATCCGCATGCGTTGCGCACGGATTTGCTGTCTTTGAATGATTACTACGATGTGTTGGCCCGTGTTGCGCAGGTGGATGCCTGGCGTACGGCGTACCAGCACCCAATGGACAGTGCGGAGGCGATTGTCCAATGGGTTCGTGGCACCGGTCTGCGGCCGTTTCTCCAGCCTCTGCGTGCCGAGCTGCAAACCAGCTTTGTGGCCGAATACACGCGCCGCATCGATGCTGCCTACAGCCTGCGCAGCGATGGCCGGCGCCTGCTGGCCTTTCCCCGCTTGTTTTTGGTGGCCCGCCGCCCCATCTGACGATCAGTAGCCATGAGTGTTTCCGCCATCCATCCTGCACAGGTACTGCTCGGCGCCCAGTCCGGGGCCCTGGCATTGCCGGTCTGCGACCACTACAGCGGTGTTGAAGACCGCATGCGCAAGAGCCTGGCCTTGCAGGCGCAGATGATGGAAGAGTTTGGCCGCTGCGTGTTCGATGTGACCCTGGATTGTGAAGACGGCGCGGCCGTTGGCCAGGAAAAGGCCCATGCCCGGCTGGTCGCCTCGCTCGCCAGGAACGCCGCACCCGGCGCCCGTGTCGCGGCCCGCGTGCATGCGGCTGACCACGCGGCGCTGGCCGAGGACATCGCCACCATCGCCGGTGAGGCAGGCGAGCAGCTGTGCCACATCATGGTTCCCAAGGTCGAGTCGGCCGATGACATCGACAAGGTCGACCGCTTGCTGCAGGCGGCCACCAGCACCCCGGTGCCGCTGCATGCACTGATCGAGTCGCCCCAGGCGGTGCACCGCGCTTTCGAGATTGCGGCCCACCCCCGCGTGCAGAGCATCAGCTTTGGCCTGATGGATTTTGTCTCTGCCCATGGCGGCGCCATCCCTTCGAGCGCGATGGGTGTGCAAGGCCAGTTCACGCATCCGCTGGTGCTGCGGGCCAAGCTGGAGATCGCCGCCGCCTGCCACGCCTACGGCAAGGTGCCGTCGCACTGCGTGGTGACCGAGTTCAAGAATCCCGATGCGATGGAGCAGGCAGCCCGCCGCGCCTATGGCGAGCTGGGCTACACCCGCATATGGAGCATCCACCCCGCGCAGATCCGGCCCATCCTGCAGGCCTTCGCGCCGACGCAGAGCCAGGTCGATGAAGCGGCCCGCATCGTGCGGGCGGCGGCAGACGCGCAATGGGCGCCGATCAGCGTCGATGGGGTCTTGCATGACCGTGCAAGTTATCGTTACTTTTGGCAAATTTTGGAGCGTGCTGCGCAGACGGGTTGTCCGTTGCCGGGTACAGTGCGGGAGTGGCTGTAACCATCCGGGTCCAGCCCTTTTCCTGTTTCTTGCGTTGTATCGCGGGAGTTGTTATGAAAAATCGCGTGATTTCTTTGTTGGTCTTGGTTCCTGCATTGACTCTGGCCATGGGCAGTGTGCAGGCGCAAGAGAAAAAGGCTGCCAAGCCAGCGGCTGCCAAAACCACTGCGGCCAAGAAGGCACCGGCCAAAAAGGCCCCTGCCAAGCGTGCCGCCACTGCCAAAAAGGGTGCTGCGGTCGCCGCGGGCGCCGGCGCCGCCACTGCGGCCGCCGCCATTCCCGCCCAGCAGACCCTGACCCCTGCCGAACTGGCCATCGCCGAGCAGGTCTACCAGGGCCGCATCAACTGCGAGCTGGGCGCCTCGATCAATATCGCCAAGGACTCGGTCAACCCCGGCTACTTCTTCGTTGAAGGCAAGGGCTTCAAGTACCACATGGCACCGGTGTCCACCTCCACCGGCACCATCCGCCTGGAAGACCAGCACGCAGGCGCCATGTGGCTGCAGGTGGCCAACAAGTCCATGCTGATCAACCGCAAGCTCGGTCAGCGTCTGGCCGACGAGTGCATGAGCCCCGAGCAGAACCAGGTTGCCGAAGCCATCAAGAAAAACCCACCTGCCGCACTGTTTGAAGGCAACGGCCGCTGATAAGAACAGCGGCGCGGATGCCCGACGCCTTGCGAGCGCCCCACCATTGAAATAGAGAACCGGAGAACGTATGTTGAAAGCCTACCGCGACCATGTGACTGAGCGTGCCGCTCTGGGCATCCCCCCACTGCCGCTGGATGCCAAGCAGGTCGCTGACTTGATCGAGCTGATCAAGAACCCGCCTGCCGGTGAAGAAGCATTTCTGCTCGATCTGCTGACCCACCGCGTGCCGCCAGGCGTGGACGATGCCGCCAAGGTCAAGGCTTCCTTCCTGGCTGCCGTGGCACACGGCGACCTGAAAGTGGCGCTGATCTCCAAGGCCAAGGCCACCGAGCTGCTGGGCACGATGGTAGGTGGTTACAACGTTCATCCGCTGATCGAGCTGCTCGATGACGCAGACGTGGCAGCCGTGGCTGCCGATGCGCTCAAGAAGACGCTGCTGATGTTCGACTTCTTCAATGATGTCGCCGACAAGGCCAAGGCCGGCAATGCCAAGGCCAAGGAAGTGATGCAAAGCTGGGCCGATGCCGAGTGGTTCACGTCGCGCCCCGAAGTCGAGAAGAAGATCACCGTCACCGTGTTCAAGGTGCCCGGTGAGACCAACACCGACGACCTGTCGCCCGCACCGGATGCCTGGAGCCGTCCCGACATCCCGCTGCACTATCTGGCGATGCTGAAGAACACGCGCCCTGACGCGGCCTTCAAGCCCGAGGAAGATGGCAAGCGCGGCCCGATGCAGTTCATCGAAGAGCTCAAGAAGAAGGGCAACCTGGTTGCCTACGTCGGCGACGTGGTCGGCACCGGTTCTTCGCGCAAGTCCGCTACCAACTCCATCATCTGGGGCACGGGTGTGGACATTCCCTTTGTGCCCAACAAGCGCTTTGGTGGCGTGACCCTGGGTGGCAAGATCGCTCCGATCTTCTTCAACACACAGGAAGACTCCGGCGCGCTGCCGATCGAAGTGGACGTCTCCAAGCTGGAGATGGGCGATGTCATCGATGTGCTGCCCTACGACGGCAAGATCGTCAAGAACGGCGAGACCATCGCCGAGTTCTCGCTCAAGAGCGATGTACTGCTCGACGAAGTGCGTGCCGGCGGCCGTATCAACCTGATCATCGGCCGCTCGCTGACGGCCAAGGCGCGTGAAGCGCTGGGCCTGCCCGCGTCCACCGTGTTCCGTCTGCCCCAGGCGCCTGCCGAATCCAAGGCCGGCTTCACCCTGGCGCAAAAGATGGTCGGCCGTGCGGTCGGTCTGCCGGAAGGCCAGGGCGTGCGCCCTGGTACCTACTGCGAACCGCGCATGACCACCGTGGGCTCGCAAGACACCACCGGCCCGATGACCCGTGACGAGCTGAAGGACCTGGCCTGCCTGGGCTTCTCCGCCGACATGGTGATGCAGTCCTTCTGCCACACGGCGGCCTATCCCAAGCCGGTGGACGTCAAGACCCACCGCGAACTGCCCAACTTCATCAGCAACCGCGGCGGCGTGGCCCTGCGCCCTGGTGACGGCGTGATCCACAGCTGGCTCAACCGCCTGCTGCTGCCCGACACCGTCGGCACCGGCGGTGACTCGCACACCCGTTTCCCTATCGGTATCTCGTTCCCCGCAGGCTCGGGCCTGGTGGCCTTCGGTGCCGCGACCGGCGTGATGCCGCTGGACATGCCTGAATCGGTGCTGGTGCGCTTCAAGGGCGAAATGCAGCCGGGCGTGACCCTGCGCGATCTGGTGCACGCGATTCCGCTGTACGCGATCAAGGCCGGTCTGCTGACCGTCGCCAAGGCCGGCAAGATCAATGAGTTCTCCGGCCGCATCCTGGAAATCGAAGGCCTGCCCAACCTGAAGGTCGAGCAAGCGTTCGAGCTGTCCGACGCGTCGGCCGAGCGCTCTGCCGCTGGCTGCACGATCAAGCTCAACCCCGAGCCGATCAAGGAATACCTGACTTCGAACATCGTTCTGATGAAGAACATGATCGCCGACGGTTATGCCGATGCCAAGACCCTGCAGCGCCGTATCGAGAAAGTGGAAGCCTGGCTGGCCAAGCCCGATCTGCTCGAAGCCGACAAGGACGCCGAGTACGCGCACATCATCGAGATCGATCTGGCCGACATCAAGGAGCCTATCGTCTGCTGCCCCAACGATCCGGACGACGCCAAGTTCCTGTCCGAGGTGGCCGGCACCAAGATCGATGAGGCCTTCATCGGTTCGTGCATGACCAACATCGGCCACTTCCGCGCTGCAGCCAAGCTGCTGGGCGGCCAGCGTGACATCCCCGTCAAGCTGTGGGTGGCACCGCCCACCAAGATGGACCAGAGCGAACTGATCAAGGAAGGCCACTACGCCGCCTTTGGTACCGCGGGTGCCCGTACCGAAATGCCCGGCTGCTCGCTGTGCATGGGCAACCAGGCCCAGGTGCGTGAAGGCGCCACGGTGATCTCGACCTCGACCCGCAACTTCCCCAACCGTCTGGGCAAGAACACCAATGTGTTCCTGGGCTCGGCCGAGCTGGCCGCGATCGCATCGCGCATCGGCAAGCTGCCGACCAAGGAAGAGTACCTGAAGGAAATGGGCGTGATCGATGCCGACAAGGCTTCCGTCTACCGCTACATGAACTTCAACGAAATCTCGGAATACGCCGAGGTGGCCGAGAAGATCTAAGCCTTTTGGCCCAAGTGCAGGGGTTTGCAGCCTCTGCCCTTCCAACCCGCTTCGGCGGGTTTTTTTATGCCATGTATCTAGGTTTTGCGTGCGGCCCCGTGCAAAAAAAACGGAGGTATGCACAATGTTCGCTGGCCGCAGGCCGTGCCTGTGCGCCGGAGGGCCTGGCCATGGCCAGGCTTGCTTGCCCCATTTGTAGACATGCCCGACGGGAGAAATGAGTCCGATGAAGATGTGGAAATATGTGGTGGCGCTGCTGGTGCCTGGAGTGATGGCCAGTGCCAGCCTGGCGCAAGTGCAGGGTGGCGCCACGGACAGCGCCGCCTCTGCCGAGGTCACCAGCGCGCAGGCGACGCCCTGTGAGGGCGCCGTGATGTATGCACTGGACAACTGGTACCAGGTGCAGCGCTGCGAAAGCGCAGGCTTTTTGCGGGCCGATGAAACCGCCCAGAGCAGCGCCGATTTTCTGGCCGCGCACCAGGGCATCGAGCAGGATGTGCGCAGCCAGAGCCCGCGTGCGCAACAAGCGCTGGCCTTGGCCGGCACCAGTCCCTGGGACTGGAATGACCCGGGCAACCGCAGTACGCTGGAAAACCTCTGCCGCGACACCTTGCAGTCGCAAAAACGCATGGTGAGCGAGCCCAGCTGGCGCGAATCGCTCAGCTGCGCGCGCTGACATGGCGCGGCGGGCAGGGCGCATCAGCGCCCAGCCCAGGTGGGGATCCATTCACTGACGCCTTGCAGGGGGTTTCTAGCCCAGGCGCACGTCGAAGTACGCCTCTTCGACGCCAATCCCCTGAAAGCCTGCCTGCCGTGCCTTGTCGAAGGCCTTGAGCCAGGCGCGTGCCAGCACCTCTTGGCGGGCAGAGATCTCGCCGCCTTCGGCAGCATCGGTGTAGGCACTCAGCGCTTCCAGCATGTCTTGCTCATCGGGGAAAAACTTGCCGATCTCTCTGGCAAAGCGCGCTTCGGCGCGGTGCTTGAGGGCGGGATCAATGCCGTGGCAATCCTGCAGGCTGATGGCGATCGGGGTAGAGACTTCCATAGATTAGATGACTGTTTAAATAAACAGTGCTTAGTATCTCTGCTAACTGTTTATTTGTACAGGTTTTTATCATCGGCCTCTGCATGGGTGTGGCCGGGGACGGACGCGCGCATGCACTCGCGGTCTGGGATTGCACCCTCGCCGAAGCCGGTTTTGCACAGCACGGATACAATACGCCCCCCTGAGTCCAGGAACCTGCGTGGTTCTCGGGCCATTTTTTCGTAGCCATGGGTTCCCTCGCCCCCATTGACCAAAAAGGAATGTCATGAACTCCGCTCATGCCGTGCAGACCCCTGCATCTCGCGTGCCCTTCTATCTGTCCTTGCTGGTGGCCTTCCATATCGCCATCGTCATCGCCAGCAACTACCTGGTGCAGCTGCCCATCTCGCTGTTTGGTTTTCACAGCACCTGGGGGGCCTTCAGCTTTCCCTTCATCTTTCTGGCAACCGATCTGACCGTGCGTCTGATTGGCAAGGCCGAGGCGCGCCGCGTCATCACCCGGGCCATGCTGCCTGCGTTGCTGGTGTCCTATATCGTCGGCGTCATCTTCCATGAAGGGCGCTTCAACGGCTGGGAGGCCCTGCAGACCTTCAACAGCTTTGTGTTCCGCATTGCGCTGGCCAGCTTTGCCGCCTATGTGCTGGGCCAGCTGCTAGACATCCAGGTGTTTGACCGCATCCGCCAAAAGAGCCATGCCTGGTGGATGGCGCCCGCTGCCGCCTCGGTGTTTGGCCAGGCGCTCGATACCGCTGCCTTTTTCTCCATCGCCTTCTGGCGCAGTGCCGATCCCTTCATGGCCGCCAACTGGGTGGAGATCGCGCTGGTGGACTATGTCATCAAGCTGGCCGTGAGCCTGCTGCTGTTTGTGCCCGCCTATGGCGTGGTGCTGGCCGCGCTGGTGCGCTCGATGCGCATGCCGACGGCGCCTGCTGCGGCATCCTGAATGTCTTTGGCAGGTGCCAGCGCCTGAGGGGGCTCTGGGCGATATGCTGCAATAAAAAAGGCCGCCAGAATCAAATCTGGCGGCCTTTTTGCATGGGCGCGGCGTAGCTTCAGGTCTGGCTTTGCAGGTAGTTGGGCAGGCCCATCATGTTGATCAGGCCGAGCTGCTTTTCCAGCCAGTAGGCATGGTCCTCTTCGGTATCGCGCAGTTGGGCCAGCAGAATGTCGCGGCTCACATAGTCGCTGTGCTTCTCGCACAGTTCCATGCCCTGGCGCAGGCCGGCGCGCACTTCGTATTCGGTGTCCAGGTCCTTTTGCAGCATCTCGGGCACGGTGGCGCCGGGCGTGAATTCCTTGGGGCGCATATCGGGACGGCCACCCAGCATCAGGATGCGGCGCAGCAGCGCATCGGCGTGCTGGGTTTCTTCCTGCATCTCATGGTCCAGGCGGGTGAACAGCTTGGTGAAGCCCTGGTCTTCGTAAATGCGCGAGTGGGCAAAGTACTGGTCGCGTGCGGCCAACTCGCCACGCAGCAGGTCCTTGAGGTAATCGACGACGTCGGGATGGCCTTGCATGTTCTTGTTCTCGGTTAAAGTTTGCGAAGCCTGCAGTATCGCGTGTCTGTGTGGCCTTGGTTGCGACAGCAGCCAAATGCCCATGCACCACCGCTCTGGATGCGGGCCGTAAGCAGATGCATTCGCATTGCCTGTGCCGCCTGCGCGGACGATGCCCGGGGCTGGGACGCAGCGGTTCTGGCAAGATCAGGGGTTTTGAAGGGAGCGAGCATGAACCCATCCGACGCCTGGCAAGCGCAGGTCCACCCCATCGACCCGGCGGTGCGCGCCAGCATCGAGGCCAAACTGGCGCAGATCGAGATCGAGCACCAGGTGCGCATCCTGTTTGCCTGCGAGTCCGGCAGCCGGGGCTGGGGTTTTGCCTCGCCCGACAGTGACTACGATGTGCGCTTCATCTACGCGCCGCGCCTGCCCTGGTACCTGAGCGTCAGCGAGCAGCGCGATGTGATCGAGCTGCCGATCTCCGATGTGTTCGATGTCAACGGCTGGGAGCTGCGCAAGGCGCTGGGCCTGCTCAAAAAGGGCAATGCCACCTTGATCGAATGGTTTGATTCGCCGGTGGTCTACCAGGCCGATCCGCTGTTTGTCGCCGACATGCGTGCCGCCATCGAACGCGTGCACCTGCCTGAGCGCACGCATTACCACTACCTGCACATGGCGCGCAAGAACTACCGCGAATACCTGCAGGGCGAGACGGTGCGGCTCAAAAAGTACCTGTATGTGCTGCGCCCGCTGCTGGCCTGCCTGTGGGTGTCCGAAGGCCGGGGTGTGGCGCCGATGCGCTTTCAGGATCTGGTCGATGGCACGGTCGCCGATCCGGCGGTGCGCGACGCGATTGCGGCGCTGCTGGTGGTCAAGCGTGCGGCCAAGGAGTCCGAGCATGGCCCCGCAATGCCGGTGCTCAATGCCTTTATCGAGACCACGTTGGCGCAGCTGGAAGCCGCCCCGGCGCCGCAGACGCCGAGCGTGGACTTTGCGCCGCTTGATGACTTGCTGCTGCGCACCGTGCTCAGCGGCCACACGGGCTGATCAAGCGCCTTGCGCCACTGCCTGCACGGCCGATTGCAGGCTGAGCAGCAGCTTGTGCACCAAAGGGTTGTCGGGCTGGCTGCGCCAGACGGCCAGCAGCTCGGATTGCGGCTGCTCGCCCATCAGCGGGATGAACACCACATCGGGCATGCCCACACGCTGCAGCGCGGCCGGCACAATGGCCGAGCCCTGGCCCAGCGACACCAGCGACAGCACCGACAGCCAGTGCCGCACCTCATGCCGCACCTCGGGCGCAAAGCCATGGGCCATGCACATCTGGTAGATGCGCTGGTGGTAGAGCGGAGAGACGGCGCTGGAAAACAGCACCAGGCGCTCATGCCTGAGCTGTGCCAAATCCAGCACCGCATGGCCGGCCAGCGGATGCTGGCGCGGCAGGCAGGCCACAAAGGGCTCTTGCATCAGCAACTGGCTGTGCAGGCCTTCGGGCAGCATCACCGAATGCACCAGGCCCATGTCCAGCTCGGCCTGCTGCAGGCCCAGCAGCTGCTCGGCGCTGTTGAGCTCGCGCATGTCAATGCGCACCTGTGGATGCGCATTCTGAAAATGGGCCAGCGCCTGGGGCACGCCCCGGTACAGCGCCGAGCCCACAAAGCCCAGGCGCAGATGGCCGCTTACGCCCTGGCCCACATCCCGCGTCTCCTGCACCGCCTGCCCGGCCAGCGCCAGCAGCTGGCGTGCGCGTGGCAGCAGGTGGGCGCCGGCAGCGGTCAGGCGCACGCCCTTGCTGCTGCGCTCGAACAGCGCGGCGCCAATTTCTTCCTCCAGCTGGCGGATCGCGACCGACAGCGGCGGCTGCGAGATGGACAGGCGCTGGGCTGCACGGCTGAAGTGCAGCTCTTCGGCCAGGGTTGCGAAGTAGTTCAGCAGCCGCAGCTCCATGGGGTGCTCCTAACTATATTTAATACATATCGATAAAGATTTTAATAATATTTGACGCGAATAGCAGCGGCTGCTGAAATGGCGCAAAACCCCGCGACCAGAGCGCGAACCCTCGCATAAAACACGCGTAACCACGCGGACCGGCAGCGCACTCCGTCGAGCGCAGCGCCGCCAGTCCTGCCATCAGGAGACCCGCATGTCCGCACCGGACCCATCCCAGCGCAGCGCCATCGCGCAGGTGGCACACGCCCATGACCACCCCGTGCCCGATCGCCACGGCAGCAATTTCTACAGCACCGACCCGGCTTTGCAGCAGCTGCTGCAGCTCTACCTGCCCGCCGATCTGGTGGCCCATCTGCAGCCCTATCTGCAGCGCATGGGCGCGCTGGCCGGCGGCCGCATCGACGAGCTGGCCAGCATTGCCGACAAGAACCCGCCCACCCTGGAGCACCGCAGCCGCGCCGGGCAAGACCGCCAGCGCATCATCAAGCACCCGGCTTATGAAGAGCTGGAGCGCATCGCCTATGGCGAATTCGGGCTGCAGGCGATCTCGCACCGCGACGACATGCTGGGCTGGCAGGGCAAGATGCCGCCCATCGTCAAATATGCGCTGACCTACCTGTTCGTGCAGTCCGAGTTTGGCCTGTGCTGCCCCTTGTCGATGACCGACTCGCTGACCCGCACGTTGAAGAAATTCGGTGCGCCGGAGCTGGTCGCCAAGTACCTGCCGCAGCTGCTGTCGCTGGACTGGGACAGCCAGGCCCAGGGCGCCATGTTCATGACCGAGCAGGCCGCTGGCTCCGACATCTCCAATACCCAGACCCTGGCGCAACCGCAGGCCGACGGCAGCTGGCGGGTGACGGGCGACAAGTGGTTCTGCTCCAACCCCGATGCCGAGTTTGCGATGGTGCTGGCCCGTGTCGACGGCGCACCCGCTGGCATGAAGGGCATTTCGCTGTTCCTGCTGCCCCGCCAGCTCGATGACGGCAGCCAGAACCACTACCGCATCATCCGCCTCAAGGACAAGCTGGGCACCAAGTCAATGGCCAGCGGCGAGATCCGCATGGAAGGCGCGATGGCCTACCTGATTGGCGAGCAGGGCCGGGGCTTTGTGCAGATGGCCGACATGGTCAACAACTCGCGCCTGTCCAACGGCGTGCGCTCGGCCGGCATGATGCGCCGCGCTGTCGCCGAAGCCGAGTTTGTGGCCAGCGAGCGCGTGGCCTTTGGCAAGCGCCTGCAGGACATGCCGCTGATGCAGCGCCAGCTGGACAAGCTGCGCGTGCCCGCCGAGCAGGCGCGGTCGATGGTGTTCCAGACCGCGCAGACCCTGATGCGCTCGGACGCGGGCGACAAGGAGGCCTATGCGCTGCTGCGCATCCTGACGCCGATGATCAAGTTCCGCGCGTGCCGCGATGCGCGCAAGGTGACGGGTGACGCGATGGAAGTGCGCGGCGGCTGCGGCTACATCGAGGAATGGACGGATCCCCGTCTGGTGCGCGATGCGCACCTGGGCTCCATCTGGGAAGGCACCAGCAATATCGTTGCGCTCGATGTCGTGCGCGCCATCCAGCGTGAAGGCTCGCTGCCGGTGCTGCAGGCCTACCTGCAAGGCCTGCTGGCGGACTGCCGCCTCAGTGCCGGCTACCGCCAGGCGCTGGATGCCGCACTGGCCCGCGCCAGTGCGCTGGCCGAGCGTGCCGCGCAAGACGGCGGCGCGGTGCTGGCCCGCCAGGCCGCCACCGGTCTGTACAACTGCACCACCGCCATTGCGATGGCCTGGGAAGCCGGCCAGATCGCATCGGCCGAGCGCCTGCGCCTGTCGCAACTGGTGCTGCTGCACCGGGTGCTGCCGCGCGACCCGCTGGCCAGCGAGTCCATTCCGCAAGAGTGGCTGGCCTGATTCGCCTATCCGCAGACCGGCGCAGATGCCGAGATCAACACGCAGGCACCAGACCTGCATTCCTGAATCCATGGAGACAAAATGCAAAAATTTTCGTTGAACGCGGCCGCGCTCGCCCTCGCTTGCCTGGGTGGCCCGGGTGGCTTGGGTATGGCATCGGCGCAGGCCGCTGACAAGTTTCCCGACCGCCCGATCATGTTCACCGTGCCTTTCCCGCCCGGTGGCCCCACCGATGCGATGGCCCGCATTCTGGCGACGGAGCTGACGCGCGAGCTGGGCCAGAGCGTGGTGGTGGAAAACCGCGCGGGCGCGGGTGGCAATATCGGCGCCGAGTATGTGGCGCGCGCCAAGCCCGATGGCTACACCATCATGTTCGGCACCTCGGGCCCGCTGGCGATCAACAAGAGCCTGTACAAGTCGATCAGCTACGACCCGCGCACCAGCTACGCGCCCATCATCTATGTGGGCTACCTGCCCAATATCCTGGTTGTCAAGGCGAGCCTGCCGGCCGACAACGTGCAGGGCCTGATCGCGCTGGACAAGGCCCATCCGGGCAAGCTCAATTTCGCGTCGTCGGGCAATGGCGCTTCGTCGCACCTGGCCGGGGTCCTGTTCAACAACCTGGCCGGCACCAAGCTGCAGCACATCCCTTACAAGGGCACGGGCCCGGCGCTCAATGATTTGCTGGCGGGACAGGTCGACATGAGCTTTACGGATATCCTCACGGCCATGCCCTATATCAAGGCAGGCAAGGTCAAGCCGCTGGGCGTCGCCACCGCGCGCCGCTCCAGCGCCTTGCCCGACATTCCCACCGTGGCCGAGCAGGGCATGGCCGGGTATGACGTGAGTGTCTTCTTCGGTGTTGTGGCTCCCAAGGGCACGCCGCCCGAGCGTGTGCAGGTGCTCAACCAGGCCTTCTCCAGGGCGCTGGATTCGGACAGTGTGAAAAAGGCCTTTGCCGCGCAGGGCCTGGAGGCATCACCCGATCGCTCGCCTGCCTACCTGGGGCGCTTCATCGCCACCGAAGTGGACAAATGGCAGGCAGTGGTTCAGCAGTCGGGTGTGACGCTGGACTGACCCAACGGAAAACGGAGATGACAACAACACAGGCGGCCCATGGTGGCGCTTTGCAGGGCATCAAGGTGCTCGATCTCTCGCGTATTCTGGGCGGGCCGCTGTGCGGCCAGATCCTGGGTGACCATGGTGCCGATGTGCTCAAGGTCGAGCCTCCGCAAGGCGACGACACGCGCAGCTGGGGCCCGCCGTTCCGCGATGGCGTGGCCTCGTATTACCTGGGGCTGAACCGCAACAAGCGCGTGCAGTTCATGGACCTGGCCAGTGCCGAAGGCCAGGCCCAGGTGCGCGCCCTGATGGCACAGGCCGATGTGGTGGTCGAGAACTTCAAGACCGGCACGATGGAGAAATGGGGCATTGGCTACGAGCAGATGCAGCATGCGTTTCCGCACCTGGTTTGGTGCCGTGTCACCGGCTTTGGTGCCGATGGCCCGCTGGGCAGCCTGCCCGGTTATGACGCCGCCATCCAGGCCATGGCCGGGCTGATGAGCATCAACGGCGAGGCCGACCGCGACCCGCTGCGCGTGGGCCTGCCGGTGGTCGACATGGTCACCGGCCTCAATGCCGTCATCGGCGTGCTGCTGGCGCTGCATGAGCGCGGCCGCAGCGGCCTGGGCCAATTGGTCGATGCCTCGCTGTACGACGCCGGCATCTCGCTGCTGCACCCGCATGCTGCCAACTGGTTCATGAACGGCAAGATCCCTGGCCGCTCCGGCAATGCCCATCCCAACATCTACCCCTACGATGTTGTGAACACCGGCAAGGCGCCGATTTTTCTGGCCGTGGGCAACGACCGCCAGTTCCGCCTGATGTGCCAGCACCTGGGGCAGGAAGCCCTGGCCGACGACCCGCGCTTTGCCACCGCCGGCCAGCGCTCGGTCCACCGCGATGCGCTCAAGCCGCTGCTGGAACAAGCGTTTGCCACACATGACGGCGTGCAACTCGCCGAAGACCTGATGGCCATCGGCGTGCCCGCCGCGCCGGTGCTGAATGTGGAGCAGGCCTTGCAAGCCCCGCACACCGCGCACCGCGAGATGGTTGTGAAGATGGGCGACTACACCGGCCTGGGCGCTCCGGTCAAGCTGAGCCGCACGCCCGCGTCCTACCGCTTTGCGCCGCTGACCGAGGGTACGGCGTTCCTGGATGCCGCCAACGACCACTGATCTGCACCGTCAACCCGCAAAAAAGGCCCATGCCTGCGCACTGCAGCATGGGCCCTTTTGTGGGTGTGAGGGCGGTGCTCAGTCCAGCAGGCGAATGCCCGTGCGCTGCACAAACTCTTCGTAGCTCAGGGGCTTGCCGGCCTTGGCCGATGGCTGGTTGTCCTGCAGATGCACCCAGCGCTGGCCGGTGGCCGGGTCGTAGACCATCTTGAACACGGCGTCGGGCACCCAGACCTGGCCTTCGCCAATGGTGCGCCGCTGCTTGCCAAACACCGGGCCGGTGATGACAAACACATCGCCCTGGGCGCGGCGGATATAGCGGCGCGTGTCCTGCTCGATCTGCGACCAGGGCTTGCCGTTCTGGGTCGGGTCCTGCGGCACCATATTGGCCAGCGAGTAGCTTTGGGCCTTGCCGTACTTGGTGCTCATGTCACCAGCGGCAGCCATATGGCCACGGCTGAGGCCGGAGCGCCGGTAGTCCGACAGCTGGGCGCGTTCGCGCTCGGGCAGCCGCGCTTCGGGGTAGAACTTGTCGCTGCGCTTCAAGTCCTTGGCCTGCTCCAGCATGCGGGCGTTCAGGCGCTGGGCCACAAAGATGGGTGTCTTGGTCTGGCCCGAGTGCAGCACTGCGAACTCTTCAAAACACAGCGGGCGCAACTGGCCGTAGGCGCTGGTACTGGGCGGCTTGCCCGCAAAGAACTGGGGACAGTCATCAAAGCCTGCAGCCAGGGCAGGGGCGGCGGCGCACAGCAGCATGGGCGCCAGGTAAACAGAGAGGCGAGAAAACATAAGCGCGCAAGTGTTGCACAAGATCGGGGCGCCCGGCGCAAAGGCCGGGCAGGCCGTCGGCTATGCGGGGCTTGGCGGGGGCGCCTGCGGGTACCCGTTGCGGCTGGCTAGTGGGCGGCCTCTTGCAAAAACGTCCACAGCCGCAGCGCCTGGGGCGGCAGTTGCGCCGGGTCGCGGCAGGCCAGCACCAGCTGGCGCGCGGCCCAGTCGGCGCTCAGCGGCCGCAGGCGCAGCCGCGCCTGGGGCCAGCGCAGGGTGGCGCATTCTGCAGCAGTGCGTGGCACCAGTGCGGCGCCCAGGCCCATCGCGACCCAGTCGCACAGCGCTTCCAGGTGCGGGGCCAGGGCGCGGTAGCGCAGGGCCACACCCGCCTGCAGCGCCTGCGCGGCCATCAGCTGGTGCAGCGCATGCTGGGGCAGCAGGCCCAGCAGCGCAATGTCCTTGAGGTGGTTCAGCTGCACGTCCTGGGGCAGGGCGCTCAACAGGCGCGTCGTCCCCAGCAGCACCAGTGGGTCATCGCGCCAGACCTGGGTGTGCAGGCTGCCCGCAGGCACGGCGTTGGAGAGCACGCCCATGTCGGCTTCACCGGCCACCAGCGCACGGGCAATTGCATCGCTGGTGCATTCGCGCAGCTCCAGCCGCAGCTGCGGGTTGGCCTGCATGAAGGCGCCCAGCGGCGCAATCAGGTGTTCGCTGATCGCCGAGGTGTTGGCCAGCAGCTCGATGCGCGTGCCAAGGCCCTGGCCAAAGGCCTGCATGTCGCCGGCCAGCTGCTCCATCTGCAGCAGCATGCGGCGTGCATGGGGCAGCAGCACGGCCCCCGCTTCGGTGGCTGTTACACCGCGCTTGCTGCGGTGGAGCAGCGGCGCGCCAAGCACCGTCTCCATGCCCCGGATGCGCTCGCTGGCCGATGCCAACGTGATATGGCAGCGCTCGGCCCCCTGGGTGATGGTGCCGGACTCCAGCGTATGGACAAAAAGGCGCAGGTCTTGCAGGTCAAAGCGCATGGCGGACGAGGGCAGCGGAGCGTGGGGATGCGACATCGTAACGGGCCGCCGCCATCGTGGATACGGATTTTCCGGAGTCACTGTTCGGAGTGCATTGCTGCAAAAGGTGCTGCTCCGCATGCCTATGGAAAAAATGAAGGCTTCGGCCAGCGCAGGGCTGCGACGGCCGCAGGCATGCCGCCCTGCGCAAACCGTGCATCGCCTGCGGCTGGCGGCCGTGACCTGGCCTGCGCTGGGGTATGCTCTGCGCAGTATGGGATCCAAACATGGTTACTTCGTCTTCTGAAAGCAGTGTTGCCGGCACGGCAGCATTTTCCAAGTTCATGCGTGTGCTGCAACTGGTGGCCGACAGCAGCGAGCCCCTGGGCATTGCAGAAATAGCCAAGGCGACGGGCTTTCCGCGGCCCACAGTGCACCGCATCGTGGCGGCGCTGCAGGCCGAGCGCATGCTGGTGGAGGCCGGGTCGACGCGCTGCTGGACCCTGGGCCCGCGCCTGGTGCAACTGGCCAGCCGCAGCTGGAGCCGCTCGGGCCTGCGTCTGGCCGCTACACCGGCGCTGCGTGATTTGCGCGATGCGACACAGGAGACCATCCATTTCGCCGTGCCGTCGGGCCACAGCATGGTCTATATCGAAAAGCTCGAAAGCGACAGCGCTGTGCAGATGTCATCGCGCATTGGCACCAGCGTGAACCTGTACTCCACCGCCGTCGGCAAGGCCTATCTGGCCGCATTGCCGCAGCCCGAGGCCAGCGCATTGATGGCAGCGCTGAGCTATGCGCCGCTGACCGCGCAGACCGTGGGCGATGCCAAGGCGCTGCAGCAGCAGGTGGACGAGGTGCGCGAGCGCGGCTGGTCCACCGATGCGCAGGAGAATGAGGAGGGCATTTACTGCTTTGGCGCCGCCGTCTTGGGGCCGGACGGCAGCCCCGTGGCCGCCATCAGCGTCAGCACCTTGCTGTTCCGCCAGCGTGAGGATGTGCAGGCTGCCTACATCCAGCCGCTGCTGCGCACCTGCCGCGCGATTGCCCTGCAGCTGGCGCAGAACCCGAACCTGGTGCATGGCTGAGTGCCAGCGCTGGGGCCTTGCGAGCCCCGCGCTACCACATCCATTTAGAGCATCACGTTGGAGTTGGTGATCTTCTTTACCGGCCGAATCGCGCTGCTGTCCGGCTGGATGGACGCTGCATTGTCGCCACTGTCCCAGTGCGGGTCTTCGATGCTGTCAAAGGCCTGACGCAGCTTGTCGCCCCAGGTGTTACGCACCATGCGGAAGTACTGGTTGAACTCGTCGATGCAGGCGATGTTGTCGCAGGCGAGCGCGTCGGTTTCATAAACCACCAGGTCCAGCGGCAGACCCACCGACAGGTTGGATTTGAGCGTGCTGTCCATGGAGACCAGTGCACACTTGGCTGCTTCGTTGAGCGGCGTCGTAGGGGTCAGCACGCGGTCCAGCACGGGCTTGCCGTACTTGGCTTCGCCGATCTGGAAGTAGGGGGTCTCGGCCGTGGCCTCGATGAAGTTGCCAGCCGAGTAGACCTGGAACAGGCGCGGGCTCTCGCCGGCGATCTGGCCGCCAAACACGAGGCTGCAGTTGAAGTCCACGCCGGCGCGCTCCAGCGCCTTGCCGTCGCGCTCCTGGATATGGCGCACGGCGGCACCGAGCACGCGGGTGGCGTCGAACATGCTCTTGGCGTTCCAGATGGTGATGGGCGGGCCGCCGTTCTCGTCTTCGAGCTGCTGGGTCTGCAAAATCTCGCGCACCGATTGCGAGATCGACAGATTGCCGGCAGACAGCAGCACCATGAAGCGCTCGCCGCGCTTCTCATACACCATCATCTTGCGGAAGGTGCTGATATGGTCCAGGCCCGCATTGGTACGGGAGTCGGAGAGGAACACCAGGCCGGCGTTCAGCTTGATGGCTACACAATAGGTCATGACTTGTCAGCGAGTCGCTTGAGTGAATACAGTAGATCGAGTGCGTCGCGCGGTGTCAACGTGTCCGGTTGCAGCTCGCGCAGTTGCGCCTCGACGGCGCTGGGGGTCGGGGTCTCGGCCGAAGCCGGTTGGGCAAACAGGTCCACCTGGGAGTCGCCTGCCTGCTGGCGCGATTCGAGCGCGGCCAGCGCATGGCGGGCATGGCTGAGCACGGGCGCCGGCATGCCGGCGAGCTTGGCCACCTGCACGCCATAGCTGCGGCTGGCCGGGCCCGGTTGCAGCTCGTGCAAAAACACGATGTCGCTGCCCGCCTCGGTCGCGGCCACATGCATGTTGATCGCATGCTTGGCCTTGGCCGGCAGCTCGGTCAGCTCAAAGTAATGGGTGGCGAACAAGGCCAGCGCCTTGGTCTTGTCATGCAGGTGCGTCGCAATGCCGCTGGCCAGCGCCAGCCCGTCAAAGGTGCTGGTGCCCCGGCCAATCTCGTCCATCAGCACCAGGCTGAAGGGCGTGGCGCTGTGCAGAATTTGCGCGGCCTCGGTCATCTCCAGCATGAAGGTGGACTGGGCGTTCGCCAGGTCATCGGCCGCGCCGATGCGGGTGTGGATCGCGTCGATCGGCCCGAGCAGGCAGCGTGTGGCAGGCACATAGCTGCCCATGCTGGCCAGCAGCGCAATCAGCGCCACCTGGCGCATATAGGTCGATTTACCGCCCATGTTGGGGCCGGTGATGATCTGCAGGCGCTGCAGGCTCGACAGCCGTGTGTTGTTGGCGATGAACGAGGCGTTGGAGGTCTCGGCCAGGCGTGCTTCCACGACCGGGTGGCGGCCCGCATCGATGTCGATGCAGGGTTCGGGCACAAACTGGGGGGCGCACCAGTTCAAGGTCAGCGAGCGCTCGGCGAGTGCGCACAGCGCATCCAGCGATGCAATCGCTTGGCCGACGCGGCACAGCGCCGTCACCTGCGGCTGCAGCTGGTCCAGCACCTGCTCGTACAGCCATTTCTCGCGCTGCAGGGCGCGCTCCTGGGCCGACAGCGCCTTGTCCTCGAAGGTTTTCAGCTCGGGGGTGATGAACCGCTCGGCGTTCTTCAAGGTCTGGCGGCGGCGGTAGTCGTCGGGCACCTTGTCCTTGTGGCTGCTGGTGACTTCGATATAGAAGCCATGCACCTTGTTGAACTGCACGCGCAGGTTGCTGATGCCGGTGCGCGCTTTCTCGCGCGTCTCCAGGTCCAGCAAAAAGGCATCGCAGTTGGTCTGGATCGCGCGCAGCTCGTCCAGCTCGGCATCAAAGCCTTCGGCAATCACGCCGCCATCGCGCACCAGCGCCGCGGGCTCGGGCGCGATCGCGCGGATCAGCAGTTCCATCGCATCCAAAGGCGGCTGCAGCGCTTCAAAAATCTCGCCCAGCAAAGGCGCAGGTGCGGCGGCATTGCGCGCCAGCTGCTGCGCCTTTTGCAAGGTCAGGCCCAGCGCCACCAGCTCGCGCGGGCGCACCTGGCGCAGCGCGATGCGGGCGGTGATGCGCTCCACATCGGAGACGCCCTTGAGCTCGGTGCGCAGGATCTGCCACGGTGCGGCAGACAGCGTGTCGCTGTCGCCGCGCAGCACGCCGATGGCGCCCAGGCGCGCGCGCGCATCGCTTCGGTCGCGGCTGGGTTCGAGCAACCAGCTCTTGAGCAGGCGGCTGCCCATGCCGGTCTGGCAGGTATCGATCAGCGAGAACAAGGTGGGGCTGTCTTCACCGCGCAAGGTCTTGACCAGCTCCAGGTTGCGGCGCGTGGTCGCTGGCAGGTCGATCAGTGCATCGTCGCGCACGACATAGATGGTCTGCACATGGGGCAGGTTGCGGCCCTGGGTGTGCTCGGCATAGGTGAGCAGCGCGCCAGCGGCCGCATGGGCGGCATACAGGGTCTGCGCATTCCAGGCCTGCAGGCTGGCGGCGCCCAGCTGCTCCAGCAGCTTGCGCTCGCCCAGCTTTTCGTCGAACTGCCAGTCGGGGCGCAGCGCCAGCGGGCAGGTCAGCACGCCGCTGCTGCGCAGCTGGTACAGCGATTGTTCAAAGCGCTGCGAGGCACCGGCGCTGTAGGCCACTTCGCTGGGCGCGATGCGGGCAATCCAGGCGGGCAGCTCTTCATGGGTGCACTCGGCCAGGAAAATCTTGCCCTGGGTCACGCTCAGCCAGGCCAGGCCGCAGCGGGCGCGCTGGGCCTGGTGCACCACCAGCAGCATGGCCTCGGCCTTGTCGCTCATCAGCTCGCTGTCGGTCACCGTGCCCGGCGTGACGACGCGCACCACCTTGCGCTCCACCGGCCCCTTGCTGGCCCCCACTTCGCCCACCTGCTCGCAGATCGCTACCGATTCGCCGAGCTTGAGCAAACGGCCCAGGTAGTTCTCCAGCGCATGGAAGGGCACGCCCGCCATTGGAATCGGCTGGCCGGCCGACTGGCCGCGTTGGGTCAAGGTGATATTGAGCAGCTGCGCGGCCTTCTCGGCATCGCCATAAAACAGCTCGTAAAAGTCCCCCATGCGGTAGAACAGCAGGGTGTTGGGGTGATCCACTTTGGCAGCGTGGTACTGCTGCATCATGGGGGTATGCGATGAAAAATCAGCGTCTTTAAGTGCTTGATTTCCCATGTCTTGTGATCTCATCTATTTGTTTTGATTGGACAAAATCCAATCTTTGCCGTCTTCATTGAAAGGGTTTGCATCTGGTCTGCGAGGGTCTGCACTGGGTAGAATGGCGTAGGAAAAATGCACTTCCTAAAACCTTCCTACGCCACGGCTGCTGGAGCTTGAAAATTCCTACGCCTGGCTGCCAATAGCCAATGGTACGCCATGACATTTGATGCACGCGCAGCGAAGCTGCTGAAACCGGGTGAGCATATTACCGTAACCGATGCGCCGGGATTGCGCTTGACTGCGGGTAAAACGCGCCGATCTTGGATCTACAGATTCAAGTCCCCGCAGACCGGCTTGATGAAGCAGGTCGCAGTGGGCCAGTGGCCAGCCATGTCGTATGCAGCAGCTGTAGCGGCCTGGGAGGTATTACGGGATCAGCGTGGAGATGGACAAGCCGTTGTTTCGCCCGTCAAGGTCAAGGCGAAGGCGGCGCGGCCGCAGGCTCCCGGGCGAGGCGATACCGTGGCCGACATTGTGCAGATGTACATCACAGAGCATGTGGAAAAGCGCCGCAAGCCTAAGGGCCAAGAGGAAATGAAGCGGCTGTTCAGGAACCACGTAACACCAAAATTTGGGGCTATGCGTGTGTCCGATGTGAAGCGAGCAGATGCCTATGACTTGATCAGCGTGCTGGAAGAGACCCCAGTGCAGGCACGCATGCTGAAACAGGAGCTGGGGGCGGCCTGGGATCTCGCTATCGAGTCTGGGCGGGTGCCGGAAGAGACGCCTAATCACTGGCGTCAAATCTTCAAAGGTCGGCTGCGCAGCAAGGGAAAGGTGCGGCAGGGCAAGCAAGTCACGGCCAAGCGTGTTCTGAGCGACGAAGAAGTAGGCAAATTACTCCGCTGGTTGCCCAACTTCTCGCGGCAAGTGGCTGACGTGCTGCAGCTCTATTTATGGACGGCCATGCGCGGCTCCGAGATCTGCGCGTTGCGTGGGGAATGGGTGGTCGAGGAGGCAGATGGGTGGTGGGTGACTGTGCCAGTTGAGATGATCAAGATCGAGGGGCACGATGCCGCATACGATCATCGCGTGCCTCTGATAGGTCGGGCGCTAGAGATTGTGCTGCGCCGCAAGGATGAGAAGGGCGACGGATGGCTTTTCCCAAGAGTTCGTAAAGCGGAGCGCCATTTGCCCATGCCTCAAAAGTCGATTGCAACCCAAGTTTGGACTAAGCAGCCCTATGCCAATCATCCCAGTGAGTTGCACAGGGCAAAACTTCCTGTGACTGAATGGGCGCCTCATGATCTGCGCCGGACAACGCGGACACAGCTTTCGAAACTGGGTTGCCCGCGGGATGTGGCCGAGGCGGTAATCGGCCACATGCCTTCGGGCATCGTCGGGGTGTATGACCGGCACTCCTACGACAAGGAGCGCCGGGAGTGGCTTGCCGTCATCAGTGCTCACTATGAGGCTCTGGCTGCGAGCGCGGCCCCCTAGCGCGATTTTTGTGGGCAGTGTTGGGTGGCGGCAGCATGTCCGCTTGGGGGCGCGCTGCTGCCCAGCTGGCCAGTTCGGAGACAAGCCAGCCGACGCGACGGGCTGAAATTTCCCGGGCCTTGGGGAAAGTCTTGTCCTGTTTGAGCAGGTCATCAAAGGTGTCCTTGCCGATGGCGAGGAACTCCGCTGCATCTTGACGACGCAGCAGGGCGGGTGCTGTTGCGATCATTTATCAGTTCTCCAAAAAAGAACCCCGCTCATTGGCGGGGCTCGGGTTCGTCTTGTTCGGGGAGGGGTGCTCGTTTGTCACCCCATTGGCCAGGGTTTCCATTGCCCTGCCTTTTGGGCGATTAGCTTGAGCCGGCCAGCGATGGGCGACTGCTCGTTGACTTCGCCGCGCAGCGCCCGGTCGATGTCCAGGCCGATGCGGTTGCACTTCTCCTGGAGGGCGGCCACTTCCGTCTGGGCTTGACGCCGAGCCTCGTGGGCGCGTTGCAGTTCTTCTCGCAGATCTCGGGTGCCAGCTAGCCATCCCGCCAGAGCGCTGGTGTCATCAAGAGCACCCACCTCGTCCTCGTGGGTTCGCAACCATGCGTAGAAAGCCTCACGGCTTGGGTCAGGGGTTGTCATTGGTGGCTCCATGAGGTTTCACATGCTCCCAGCTCGAACCAGGCTGCCCTGGCGCGTTGCTGTTGGTGCAGGCGTTGTCGTGGTGGGTGGCTTTGGGGCATCGCTTGTTGCCGCAATCGGGGCAAAGAACCATCCGCATGTCGGATAGCGTGTTGGGCCGGCAGGTTTCACACCAGCAGGATGTGGCTGACTTCTTGACCAGCCCGGACAGGTCAAACGGCACATGGCGGCATTTGTTGCAGCGGTGGAAGGTGGAATAGCCATTCCAGTCGGCTTGATAGTGGCCCTCACTGCAGTGCATGCAGCTCTTGCCGATGCCTGCCTGAAAGGCTTCGTCCTGGTCCTTATTGCGCCGCACTTGCAGATTTTTGTAGGCAGCTTCGATCTGCTCATCCGTCAGCGGCTCCCGCTCAGGTGTGGAGAGGGCGGCTGAGAGGGCGGCGCGTGCTTCACGAACACAAGCCCATCCTTCCGCCCTGTCAGGATCGCCGCATAGCTCGTTGGCATGGTCGCGGTTCCACCCAATAATTCGCTCCAGCGCCGTACGCAGACGTTCATCCGGCGCAGCCTGCCGCGCTGATAGCTGGGCCTTGAGCTGCTGTATCTCGGCGTGCTGGCGGCGCAGTTCGGCGGCTGATTTCTTCACGTCGTTGATTGACGGTATAGCGTCTATTCGAATGCAATCCTCGAACTCGGCGGCCAGCCGCAGCGCTTCGGGCTGTGCTTCTGTCTTGTCGGTCATGGTGCTACCCATACTGCTTTTCCTCCAGTTGGCTCGAAGTCGCCAGATTTGAGGCGAATGTATTGCTGGCCATCAACGCCGGCCGATTGGACGTATCCCTGGATGCCCCAAGACTTAACCTCGGTGACTACAACCATGCAGGCGCCGAATGTCTCGCGGTCGGGATTGACTTGAACAATGTCGTTTACTTGGGTCATGGTGCTTCCTTGGGGGCGGGCTTGATGAATGCCAACCAGTGCGTCATTCCGGTTCGCCCGGACACTTGGCCGTAAAGGGGCTTGTGCGGGGTGCAGGCCAACACCTCTTTGACCTTGATGTGCGTTTCGTTCCACTTGAAAATCAGCGTGCCGTTGGGCTTGAGGACGCGAAAGCATTCAGTGAATCCAAGGCGCATGTCGTCGCGCCAATCGGCGCCCAGCTTGCCGTACTTGGCTGCCAGCCAGCTCCGAGGGCCAGCCCTCTGCAAATGAGGAGGATCGAAAGCCACATGCCAGAACGAGGCCTCCGGAAACGGTAGGGCGCGGAAGTCCATGAGCATGTCCGGCTCGATCACCAGAGTTCTTGTGCCGTCTTCTCGGTGGCTGCGATCAGTGACGACGATGGTTTCGCTGCGCTGATCGCCAAAAAGGCAGCGCTGGTCCGCTTTATCGAACCACATCATGCGGCCACCGCAGCATGGGTCTAAAACTGCAGCTGTCATTGGTTGCTGTCCTTCTGTGGTTGGGCCTGGGCCGATCTTTGCCCCGCGCGATGCGCAGATTGAAGGCCGTCCATCAGTTCCTTGTGTGTGAGCACATAGCAGCCCCCAGCCTGTTCGCACCTCGCAGCGACTGCGCCAGGTACGACGCGGCCAGTGAAGTGGTAAAACTTCTGCATGGTGATTGGCTGGCTGTATGCCGCGCCTGCGATAGCGATGAGGATTAGGGCTCGCATCACTGGCTCTCCCTCTGCTGGGCGCGCTGGGCAAGGTGCTTCTCTCGCACG
This sequence comes from Comamonas sp. B21-038, assembly GCF_022387135.1. Lineage (GTDB taxonomy): Bacteria > Pseudomonadota > Gammaproteobacteria > Burkholderiales > Burkholderiaceae_C > Comamonas > Comamonas sediminis. The sequence goes on along the minus strand of NZ_CP092462.1, from coordinate 2,878,830 downwards.
CCGCGCGGGTCGAAGATCGCTCCGTCGTCTCGCTCCAGCCAGGCCACGGCCTCATGGTTGACGCGCGGGAATCCGGCGTCGGTGATGTCGGTCACTGTGCCGGCGCCTTGCGGGCTGTCCTTCACGGCATCGCCAATTTCAAGGTATTGACCTGCCATCACTAGCCCTCCCTCTGTTGGGCGCGTTGGTCGTTGCGGAGGGCGGCACGCGCTTCCCATGCCTCCCACGGATCCGCCGAATCGTCAGAATCGTCGTCGGCTGCAACCATGGCATCGCAGCAGGCCGCGCACCAGCGGTAGCGCATGAAGTCCCCGAACTTGGCAGCCATGCTGCGCACGCGCTCGCCCTTCTGTATCTCCTGCTCACAGTGAGAGCACGGCCCAGGCTTCCGGGCGGTCACCATCTTGTTGGCTAGGATGGAATCACCGGGCTCCCCGAAATCACCCTCGAAAGGGTCGAAGTCAAGGATTGCTTGCTCTTTGGTCTGGGTGCTCATGCTGCACCATCCTTTCCGGCTGCGGCATTGCCGCCTTCCTGGGCTGCAGCCATGGCGGCGTCGATAGATGCACGCAACTCTTTAGGCGATAGGTTCATATCGTCGTAGTCCTGCAGACCGCCAGCTTCGTCCGCATAAAAGCTTGATGGGCCAACATACCAACTGCTTTTGGCAAGCCATGCGAATCTCGACGCATCCAGCGCATCAGCGGGCTGGGCCTGGGCCTGGGGCAACGGGGAGTGCTTAGGCTTTGCTGCCTGCTTCGCACGGATGGCTTCCACCTTTGTCCACACGCGGGCCAGCTCCGTTTCGCCCGCCTGGTGCATGTCCAGGCCATTGGCCAGGCACAGCGCGGCCAAAGTGACCATCACTCCGCCCACCTCCTGCGCTGGCTCACCCACTGGGCGGCCAAACACATAGTCCACCAGCTGATGCGCTTCGCTCTGCGTGCAGCCGGTGGCTTGCACCAGTTCCAGCGCCTCTTCTAGAAAGCGGTGATTGCGCTCGATGCGGTCGGCCGCAATCTCGGCGCCGAAGCATTCCATCATCCAGGGCTGCACGCGCTGCTGGAAAGCGGGCTGGGCCTGGGGTGCTGCAAGCAGCTGATTTAAGCGAGCGATTAAAGCGCCGCCGTGATCGGCTTCAATGTTGCGGCCTTCATATCCGGGAGCGCTGTCTCCGGGAACGCTCTTAGCAAGGCGAGAGTCGTTATAGCCAGTGTCGTATGCGCTACGAATAGCATCCAAGATGACGCGCTGGGACAGATCGCCAAGCGCCATCCCCTCGGCAGTCTTGAGGGGAGCGGAAGAGTTGTTTTCAGCCATGTTGGGCTCCAGAAATGGAAATGCCCGCTCAAGGCGGGCTGTGAATAGGGGCCCACTGGGGGCGGTAGACTTGGCCCTATGACGCTTTACGACACCATGGTCAGTGCCATCCGCGCGCACTGGTCCCAACATGACAACGCCTACCCTCAGTGCATCGAGCTTGATGCCACGTCCCTGAAAGACTTCATAGAGACGCGCAAGATCGTGCGCAAAGGGCTGGGTAGCCCGCCATCGACTGAGGCGGTGCAGACGCTGTTGGGGGTGAAACTGGTGCCAGGCGATACAAACGCGCTGGTCGCTAAGGATGGGACTCGGGTGCCGCTGGGCTAGAGGTGACGCGCTAAGTCGAAGACCGATGTCGGAGAGCCGTTGTATTGGCTCTTCGGCTCTTCCTTCTGCCGTTGCAGCCACCTCTGGTAATGCGCCGCGTTGGAGGCCTTTCGATCCACTGGGCTCTGCTTTGGCCGGGGTGTATCCTCCCCCGGCCCCATGCGATAGACCCGCGTGCTTAGCTGGGTGGTTCTGCCACTAGGCAGCCAACCGGTGATGTGCACCTGCTTTCTTTGGTGCAAGACGCCTAGGTACTCGTTGACCGTCACCAGCTTGATGTCCAGCAAATTGGCTAGGCTTGGCCCGTCAAACTCATCCTCACCCAGGGATTGGATGTGCGCCAGAATCTGCGCTCGCTTCGTTTGTGGCATTGGCATTTTGTCTTGCCCTCCAGCTATAGGCCGCAGCTGCAGCGTTTCCCTCAGCGCGGTAGACCTCAATGAATTTCTCAGCGACCGGACCGGGCGCCTTGTGCTGGCAGTCCGTTGGGCACCGCTTGTCATTCCTGCCAGCGAGCTGGTCCAGGGAATGCCGGCAGTACCCGTAATTGATAGCCCAGGCCGCACCAGGCGCTTGCTTGGCCCGGCTGCATGGGTAGGGCGCGCCCCCGTTGCCATGCTTCGGGCTGGGCGCCTGGGTTAGGGTGTCGTCAGCAGGCATCAGGCTGCCCGTTTGAGCTTCTGCTCCTTGGCGAGCAGCCAGACGCGGCCACGGCCGTCCTTGGAGAAGCGGGTCATCGCCCGTACTTCCAGCTCAGTATCCTTACCGTTGTTCTGCAGCCATTTGCGCAGGGCAGTAGCCAATGGCGCAGATTCGTGCGGCTCGCATTTGAGGCACTGGCCTGGTCTGAGCGAGGAAAACTTTTCATCGTACTTCCCCTTGGGGCTGGAGCGCACGCCAACGTATGGGTCGTTGCAAATCTCGATCAGATCGGGGTCGATGTGCTTCATCGTGGCGTGCTTCTTGCGCACAACTTGGGGGAATGGGCTTGCTTTGTTCATGGCGTTAAAAAACCGCCTCTTGGGCGGTCCTGGGTTGGTTGGCTGCTTCCCGCGCTATGGCGTGGGCTGCTTTGTGGTGCTTGTCGCATAGCCAGACCACATCTAGTGGCCTGCTGTAGTCTGGGTGGTGGCCCTCTGGCTTTCCGCAGCATTCAGGCACGGCGCAAACAGGCCAAGGGATGACACGGCCATCTCGCACTGCGTTATCTAGCATGGTGTTTGCCCGGCGGCGCTCTGGGTGTTTCTCTGCCCATCGCTTGGCTGCTGCCTTGTGGCTCTCCGCATATGCAGCGGTCGTCCGATAGGCTTCCCTAGCAGCAACTCGATGAGGCATGGAAGCACGGGCCTTATCGAATGCGCGGTAGTGCTCAATGTTGGCAAGGCGATGCGCCCGGACATAGGCCTTTGTGCACTCTTTACATTTGCTTTTCTGTCCCTTGTAGAAGCCATCAACTGGCTTATCGGTGAGGCAGGTTTTGCAGAGCATGGGCCCTCCTAGAATGGGATCGAGTCATCGAGATCGTCAAAACCTCCAGGGGCCCGGGCGCGAGTCCCTTCATGTGGCGAGTTCTTGCCGTCGTGCTCGAACTGTTGCCGCGGAGCTTGGGTGGGGCGCTGGGCCTGTCGCGGTGCCGGCGGTGGTGCGGCTTGATGGTTTGATTGACCATAGCCCTCGTCGCCGGTTTGCCCCGATTCGCCGCGCTGGCCCAGCATCTGCATGCTGTCGGCGCGAATCTCAGTGGCATAGCGCTCCTGGCCGCTGGCCTGGTCGGTCCACTTGCGGGTGCGCAGGCTGCCTTCCACATAGACCTGGCTGCCCTTGCGCAGGTACTGGCCGACGATTTCAGCCAGACGGCCGTTGAACACGATGCGGTGCCACTCAGTGGCTTCCTTGTTCTCGCCGCTGTTCTTGTCTCGCCAGCGGTCAGTGGTGGCGATGGTGACGTTGGCTACCTGGTCGCCCGAGGGGAAGGTGCGGATTTCAGGGTCGCGGCCAAGGTTGCCGACGATGATGACTTTGTTGACGGATGCCATAGTTGCCTTTCGTCCCTCCGGCCTTCCCGGAGGGTGTTGGTTATGCCGCGTTCTTGTAGTTGCGGATCAGGTCGACTGTTCGATGCACCTCTTGGGAAAATTCCTCAATGGCGCGTTGAAGCTTCTCAATGAACGCTTCATCCCTTGGGATGCGTCGAACAATCAACCGTGCGTTCTCTGGGAAATCGGGGTGGTAGCTGACAAAGTCCCACCATTGGCGACCCGTGACCCACATGCACCCCTGAATCTGGGCTGTGTAGGCTGAGGGCTCGCGGGTCAGCTCTAGGTACTCGGCGTGGGTCTTGGCTTTCGGGCACTTGATCTCCACACCGCCGTCCTCGTCAATCAAGCCATCAGGCGAGACGCCGGCGGGGAGGGTGTCGTGCAGGCAGAAGCCCACTTCCTCCACGAAGTTGCCTGTCAGGGCCTCGTACTCGGCGCGGGCGATGGGCTCGCGCTCAGTGCCGATCTCCATGTCCTGGCTGGTGTACGTCTCGGTCGCCTTCCCTGAGATGATTTCTAGTGCTAGCTGGGTGGCGTAGGACTTTCTGGTCAGGCCCTTGCCCCCGGCCAGGACATCAGCAAATCGGCTGCCGGTGGCTTTGCCAAGCCGGGCCTCGTACCATTCAGGCGTTTTCTGTGCCGCTGTTATCGTCAGCATCGGTCACCTCCTTGGCTTGCACATCGGTCACCGTGCGCTCACGGTCCACTGACTCAGCAATCTTCTTGTACGCCGCGTGGTGCTTGGCCAAAAGCTTGCGCTCATCGGGCGTTGCTGTGGATTGCCAGTAGACCTTGTAGGCTTCAGTTCCAGCATTCGCCGCTTCTTCTGCCTGGTCCAGCAAATGCTGCGGGGCCTCCGGGGCCGGGGTAGTGGGCGCTGGCACTTCATTGATGCGCTCAGCCTCGTCCTGGTCATAGATGCCTGTGTAGCCAAAGGCCAGGCGGGCGCACTGGATCATCGCCTTGTGGCGCAGCATGCGCTTCGGATGTGATTGCCACGGGCCTTGGCCGGAACGCTTGCACTCGCTCAGCCACTCAGTGACCTTGATGGGGTGGGAGCGGTCCTTGCGGTAGATGATGCAAGTGCAGGATTCATCATCCTGCGCAAAGTCCATCCCATCAAACTGCGGGTTGCTATTGATGATCCGGCTCCAGCCGTCCACGCCGACCACTGGGACGATGCCGTTGTTTCGGTCCGGGAAGGCGTAGATTTCCTTGGTCCAGGGATTTAGGCCGTACTGGTTGGCTACCACCAAGAGGGCAGCCATCTGCGCGTCAGATACTTGGCCTTTAAAGGCTGTTGCCTTGAGGGTGGCTACCAGCTCTTGCGGGTCACCTTGAATGCTCAGCGCTTGCGCCAGGGTCTGGGCGTTGCTTACGACGATGTTGCTCATATGCCTCCTCAGCTAGCCACAGCGCCCAGGCAGAGCGCGAGCAAAAGAAAAGCCGCTACAAAGAGCGGCTTGGGGGCGTGGTGGATGTACTTGATGGGTGGCACTATTTCTTCTCCTGCATCGCCCGTAGGCGCCGGTACTTAGTAAAGGTCTTGCGGATGTCGGTTTCGAGCGCCGGCACGTAGCGGCTCTTCTTCTGGCCTCGCTCGGGGCACAGTGCTCGGGTTGGCATGGTCAGCATGGGGGTGGTGGTCATGGATCAATCCCTGCCTTTTCCTTGATTTCAGCCGCCTCATCTGCTGTAACCAGCAGCAAGCGCATTGGCTCATCAACCATGGTGTTGATGGCAGCCTCTAGCGCGGCCACGGTTGCGTAAATGCTGAACGCGCTAGCGTGCTGCTTAACAAGCTGGTCTGCCTGCACTAAAAACGCTCGGCGGATGGCGACTTCGTTCATGCTGGCCTCACCACAATCCCGCCCACGGGTCCAGAGAACAAAGAAAAAGCCGCATCAGTTGCGGCTTGGCGAGAGGGAAAAGGGAGGCTCACAACGGAGCCTAGCTTGTAGATGAACATCTCACACCTCCTTATGTTTGGCGAGAGCGGCGAATGCTTGGCTCCACGCGGATTTGTAGGTGTCAGGCACATAGCCTCCACACTGGTCGTAGATGGTTGCGAGGGCCTCGTGCAACTCCCGCACCGCCTCCAGCAGCTCCCGAGGGCTCAGGCCGCATTCGTGGAAAACGGTTCCAGCTTCGGCGATGAGGGTGGCATCAACTTCGTTCTGGCAAGCAAAGTAGCCATCCAGATTTTGGAGAAACAGATTCTCGGTGCCGTGCCGGCCTTCAAATGTGACGCAGTCACGCATCTCGCTGTGAACCGTCCAGGGCCCGGGCGTAGGTTTCAGCTTCTCACTCGTCATCTTCAATCCCCTCGATCTTGTTGCAAAGGCGCAGCATGCGATCCCCGGTGCAGCAGCGGATTCGGTTCGCGGTTTCGGCCAGGTCGCGGGCTTCTTCCAAAAGCTGGGTCAGCTGATCGCGCAGCGTGAAGTTTTCGTCTTGCAACTCCAGCTGGCTCTGCATGCGTGCTGGCGGGTCGAAGTCTGGTACTCTGCTGTCCCATGCCGCTTGCCCACGGGCCAGCGCGTGATAGTTGGACAAGTCAGTCATGGCGTCTCCCAAATAAAAAACCGCCCGAAGGCGGCAAATCCAGCGTGGTAGTGCTGGAGTGTGTTTGTGGTGCGTCATGAAGGATTTGAACCCTCAACCTACTGACTAGAATTCAGCTGCTCTATCCAGTTGAGCTAATGACGCGGTGTTTGTGAATAGATTGGCCAGGGTTGGCTACATCTATGAATAGGGGCAGTCTTCTACTGCTGCTCTGCATCTATGGCAGCTGCAATGTCTCGCATAAGTTGCTCGCGTGCACCCTGCATCTGGCTTGCATCGGTCACTGCAAATCGCTTGCTGCTTACTGAGAAGAATCTTCCATCAATGCTGACGTTGACTTTTATGCAGCGATCGCCCTTGTTTTTCTGGGTTCGCTCAACTGGAGCAGGCGGGGCGTAGCATCTGTTATCCGTCACCGACGGGCCGTCTCCGCTGAGGAGTTGCGACTTCAAATCTGCAAAGTCCTTGCCTCTCTCCCGCGTAGCCCGATTGAGCCAGGCGCCAGTGGTTGGCCAGAATTCAAACGGTGTGGGCACGTTGGTGGTGAGGAAGCTGACACCATCCTTTGTTGAGTATTCGACGCCGAAACCAGTCAACTCTTTGAGCCTGCTTTCTTTGTCCCGCTCCTTGCTTTTTCTCATGGGGACCATGTGCATTCCTTTGAATAGGGGATGGTGGCCGGGCGCGACATGCTTATCCCCGGACGCTTAGCAAGTCCACCATCGAGGGCAGAGACTGGCGAGAGGGGCTTCATACCCTCCAGTCCCCCGGCACCGTTGCACCGGTATCGGGCTTCTTTTTAGCCAGGCGTGCAAACCAGTCACGCGCCAATCTCTGCTCTTGATGGCCCTCTTTCGAGGATTACCCAACGCATCAAATCATCTGATCTGATGCTCTTGGGGTGCTTATGAATTGGTTCAGGGCTTGACCCAATCGTTGATGTCGTCGCCGGTGTCCTCGTCGCACCATTCGCACCAGTCCGGCTCGCCACCGTCAGCCTCGTAGACCTCCAGCCCCTGCGCATTGCAGTAGTCCGGCTTGATGTTGTTCTCAAACTGGAAGAGGTCATAGTTGGCCAGAAGATCAAGCACACGCTTTGCTTCCTCTGGGCTCTCAACTTGCACATGGAATGGCTCCCCAGGAATTTGGGGAATGTGCCAGACGCGCAGCGCACCGATCTTCGTTTCTTTCGCTTCCATCATCATCCTTCCGCGCCTGTGCGCATAAATTGAAAACGCCCTGAGTAGGGCGCTTGGGGGTTAGAGATAGCCCAGGACTGCACCCAGAGGCGCCAAGAACACACCGACCACCCGAGCGATGAGCAAGCCGGTGAACACATCAAAGCCGGTGTTGATGATCTTCACGATGTTCCAAATCCAGCCCACCACACCAGCAATGGCCAGGGTGGATAGCACCAGGGTTACGGCGCCTTTAACTGAGGTAAAGCCCTTCTGAAATTTCATGCTCACTCCTGTTGAAAAACGAAACCCTCCGATGGGAGGGCTTTGTTTTTCCCTCTGATGTCGCCCAGAGGGGAGCGCCGATGGCGTTAGATGCCGCGCCACAGGAATGCATCAGGTTTGGTTCTGGCGATGGACTTAAGTACCTCATCAAGCTGCTTGCGGGTCAGCTTGTGCTTCGCCATTAGCTCCTTGGCGCGCTCATCGGATAGCTCGGCAATCAGGGCCAAAGCCTTGGTCTTTTTGGCATCGAATTCAGCCTTCCGAGCGTCGAGCTCATTGCGCTTTGCGATTGCCTGCTCACGCTTGTAGCGGTCAATCTGGTTGTCGATGTTCCCGCGCTTGGACAGCGGAACATTCAGTACTCCGTGATCTAGCATTGCTACTCCTTAGAAAAACGAAACGCTCCCGATGGAGCGCTTTGGTTTTGCCCCTGATCTCGCTCAAGGGCGTGCGCCGATTGCTCGGTTACGAAAAGCGCCTCAATAGCGCTCTCTATAGTTAGCTACCATTCTGTTTTCCGCTTTTTACTGCGGGATCGATCATCCTTAGGTTGCTGCTTTTGAGGGCTTCGAACATTGGTCGCGGGTTGGAGTAATGGCTCAACGGGAGTTAAAAAGATGGCTCTCATGTCGCTCCAAAATTCCATTTTCCTTCTGTACATAAGAAGTGAAAACATAAAGACTCCAGTCTATTTTTCCCGTACGGGAAGATTTTGAAGCGCAGCTTGACGCATGAGGCGTGCAATTTTCTTGATCACAATAGAACCTTCCAATGGTTCTTTACCCTCGGCATCAGTGCCAAAGGGCTCATGAAAGACATAGTCGTCTTCCCATACGTTTCGGCTATCGATGTCTTTCGCGAGCGGTGGATTCCGCAAGCGTATATTGAAAACTGTTTTGTCAGTGAAAGTCATATAGACCTCCATGTGTTAGTTAAAAATCGCCGGAACCTGGAAATACTGTAGTCCTACGATCTCCATCGTTGACGGTTTTGGGTATTTTTTGACCTTGATCTTTGTCCGGGGTGAGTTCTGGCTTTTTAGGTGTGAATAGTGACTTCAACATTTGCCAGAAGGAATGCTTGGATGTTGGAAGTGGGTGCAGTAGCATATAGACCTCCGGTCTAGTGCGGTGGATCGAGATAGACCACCTAGACCCACACTACTCTCTTTAATCCCCTAAAACCGGATCGCACAAAGACTTACCAGAAAAACCAAAACTGACTGTCACTCGGCTTTGGTTTTGCCCCTCTCGCGAAGGGCCTGCAGCACGTCCTTGGCTATGTACAACCCGCGTCACTACTGCGGGCGTGTGCTGCTGCTGGCATCTGTCCAGCTTTCCTGATTGACCGCTCAGGCTGCGAGTGATGCTTTTTTGATCTAGCCCAGCAGGGCCTTGGGGCGCAGGTGTTGGTTCGTGCGCTCGCTGTCTTTTCGCTATTCGCTTCTGCCGACAGATCACAGGGGCAGGTCTTTCGACTGTTCATCCTTCGGTCTGATGTGATTGGGAGAGGCGGGCAGGGCCTGTGTTTCCCTGCGGCTATGGGTTGCCGAAGCTTGCTTTCCACCTGCCAGCGCACGTCGCCAAGAGCTACCTCTCACCGCCTCTCCAAATCACACCAGGAGAGCTACAGAGTGATGCGGGCAGGGCGCGACTCCTGCTGTGCGTAAGCCTTGCCCGAAGGGTGCATCCTCGCCAGAACACCATCCCCAGGAATCAAAGCTGCGTGTCTGCTTTCCACGCCGCCGCATCTCTCTGTAGCCCTCGTTTTTTAAAGAAGGGGAGTTAGCTCGATCACTTCACACCCATCGCGTTCTGCAACTAGCTGCGCTCCACTGGAGCTAGACCTTCCTCTTGCATCGAGTCGGTTCAGGGGCCGGATCGCTACCCCTTCGGTCGTTTCGCGTTCGTTGCTGCGATGGGTGTAATGTAGCAAATGCTACTGTTGATTGCAAGTAGCAATTGCTACTTGATCCTTTTTTTTTATTTTCGCCTGTAGCAATAGCACGTCAACCGGTCAGTCTGAGACATCACGCGGCTATACGTAGCCAATAAAAAACCGCCCGAAGGCGGTTTGACTGGCAGGTGGGATCTAATTCGTTTGTGTGGGAGAGGAGGCTGCGGGGACGTTAATGATGATGGGCGGGAGCTGTGGTGCGGGCTGAACAACAGCGGGTGTAGATGTCGGAGCAGATGTCGGCTTGCTAGCATTCCAGATGGCGCCGATGACCCCAATGATGCCAATGATTCCTACAGTCGCAATCCCGATCAACGCACCATGCGTCCACCGGTGGTTGTCTGCAATCGCCTTGTGCATGTCGGATTGTCCCTTCGCGATGTCCGCACGCAGCTCAGCAATGTCCACCTTGGTGGGTAGATCTTTGATGGCTGCCTCAAGTGCCGCGAGTCGAGCTTCCATGCCTCCATTATCGGGTGGTTCGGAAGATTTGTCAGGCGCCGGAGAGCGGCCACTTCCCTGTAGTTGGTATACGTCAGCCATTTATTCGTGTTCCCGATGTTGAATACTCACCGAGGGCGTCGTATCTACGAATTCTGTATAGCCGCAATGTGAACAAACATAGTAGTGGAAGGGGCCAAACTGGTTAGTAGCCATCGGTGATTGATCAGGTACGCTGAAAAACATCGAAAAGACTACTGGCTTCCCGCCGAACTTATCAATCAATGTCAGGGGTCCGTGTCCATAACGACACTCGCGAACCTGTTTCTCCGCTCCAGATTCAGGCGGGGTATCGAAAAATGAGGATGACATGTGATCGTAACTCTCTAAATAATCGTTGCGTCCCGGGACTGCTCAATCGCGTCGAATGTGCTATGGCGAAGTCAATCAGCAAGGTTTCCCAGAGCTGGTGCTACATACTCTCAGCAAATTTAGTGGCTGAAGAAGCTGACGGCAAAGAAAAGCACTCCCCCAATTAAGCCGACAATTCCAAGTAAGCCGATCAAGATTTCGAAAAGAGCTTTTCGGTCTTCCTTATCCTGCACCTGCTTATCCGCACGGCGCAGCAACTCCATGCTTTCCTGGTAGGTAGGTGGTCGCTTGAGGGGGTCAAACTTAGCCATAACAAACTCCTGCTACAAAGTAGCTATGCAATCAGTAGGACGTCAGAAAAATGTTCTAAGAGAAATCTTTGGATTTACGCATGGAAACGGATTTGAGAAGCGAGCAGCTCAAAGTAGACAGGCGCACCTTTTCATATTCGCTCGCTTTGCTTGTGAACTATTTCCCCCAGCAAGAACACGCCCTCATGGCATGCCTTTCGCGGATACAGTCTTTTATCTGGGTTATCGGAAGAAAGCCACCACTTCCCCTCATCGCGCACTAGTCGTTTGATGACAAGTTCTCCTTCGTAGTTAACAGCGAAGACGGTGCCATCAATGGGCTCCGTCTGCGCAGTATTCACTACCACGGTGTCACCGTCATAAAGGCCTGGTTCCATGCTTCCATTCACGACAGTTGTCGCAAAAAGCTTTTCAGGCCTGTAACCTTTGCTCTCGTACCAACTGCGCTGGAAGACGATGGGCGGTGCGGAGTCATCCAGGTATGACACGCTAAAACCCGAGGCGCCGGCCGACAGCTTGAATACCACTCGCCGGATTGCAGGGAAATCTGGGTTGTTTTCTAGCGCTATCAAAGTTGGTCTAACGGCGTCATCTTCGGTGTCGAACCATCCCGTATAGCCTGGGATGTTGTGGACCGCCATCACAGTCTTTTCACTGATGACGCGCTCCCCGCGCAACATCTGACCTACGTACGCGCCGTCTTTGTACCCAAGCCGACGCCCAAGCGCAGCGTTGCCACCTTCCCGCTGGGCAAGGTCTGCCAAACGCTTAATGCGCCACTCCTGAAGCTCATGTTCATCCATGAGCCAGACAGTAGCAGATGCTTCAGTAGCAAAAGCTTCTTGCGAAGCTGTAGCAAATGCTATAGACTTTGTTCTCATGAAGCTATCCGAGTATTTCTTGAAGCCAAACGCCCTCAGCGTTGGGGAGTTGCGTGCGCGCATTAGTGCGAAGAGTGATGCCCAGGTTCGCCAATGGCGGGATGGCTATCAAAACCGCCGGCCAAGTCCTGCCTACGCAGTAGCGATCGAGCAAGCAACTGGCGGGCAGGTCACTCGCAAAGACCTGTACCCAAGTGAGTGGGGCGCCATTTGGCCAGAACTCATCAAGAGCAAAAAGGAGGCTGCATGACTGCATCACACCTCCCACTGCCGATGGCATACGCAGACCCTGCATTTGATGCCTGCATCGCAGTGGCCCTGGACACCCCCGTGCTCATCACTGAATTCGACCGCCTCTATGGCGCAGACCTGATGAGCGGCAAGGCTGCCGAGGGCGATATGCGCGTCTTCGTGAACTTCGTCCACCGCTGCCTGTATCTGGCATTGCCCGACGAGTCGATCCATTCCATGCGCAGGGCGGCTATCGCTCTTGCTGCCTAACTGATTTCCAACCCCGTGTTTTTGTAGAGAGAGGAAGAACACACCATGTATGCAGACCCTGTCCACATTCGTTCCAAGCGCGTGAACCTGTCGCTGAACAGCACGGAGATGCGTGTTGTGGAAGCGATGGCTGAGCTGCACGGCGTACAGCCGTCCGTCTTCATCCGTGAATTGGCCATGGAGGCTTTGAAGCATTTGCATGGCTCCAAGTCTGCAACTGGTGCCGAGGAAAAGCGACACGCTTATGCGTAACCGTTCAGGAACTCACCAGTGCAACCAACCCATGACACCACATTTGCAGGCAATGACCTCTCCGCACTAGAAGCCGAAGCAGTTGAACAGGGCGTCACTGTTGACGAGCTAGTAACCGAACTGATCTCAGCAGAGATCCAGCGCAGATACCTGATCCCCAAGCTGTCTGCTGCTCCCGTTGTGCCGTTCCCGAAGCGGCGCACCCTCCCAAACACTTTTGCGTAACGGATTCGATATGAATGCCTTCTCCAAGCGTAACGAATCCCTCGCAACCCAGCTCACCAAGCCCCGAATCCTCAAGACAGTAGACCGCAACCCTCGCTACCACGGCTACTACATCGAAAGCGGGGCTCAGGCCCAGGCATCAACCCTCAAGACCCAACGAATTCTGAAAGGAGCCCTGCGATGAACAACGCCCGAGCAAGCGACCCAATTACCAGCGTCATCGCAGGCGAGCGCGCAGCCCTGTTTGCTGGCAATCACTACGACCGCATCCTGGCCGCGCTGGCCGATGATCTGAACCCGCCCGTCTGGGGCGGCATGACGGCTGGCGAGATGGCCCGGGCCACGGGGATGTCGGTAGAGCAGGTCTGCCGCCGTCTGCCTGAGCTGCAGGCCCGCGGCCAGGTGCAAGTTGTTCAGTTCGAAGGCGAGGACCTGCTGCGCAATGGATACCGAGTTTGGGAGGCTGTATGAGCCCCAAAGAGAAAACCCGCATCGGCGGCAACCGAGCGGGTTTGACTGTTTAACAACTTCTTCAAAAAGGTCGTTGGCGAGACTTTAACAGAGTGCTCGTCAACGCACAAGAGTGATTCCATGGCAACTACCAAACGCAAATCAATCAGCAAGAAGACTCGGTTCGAAGTCTTCAAGCGCGACTCATTCAAATGTCAGTACTGCGGCGCTTCTGCGCCAGAAGCCGTGTTGGAGGTCGATCACATCCAGCCAGTTAGCAAGTCCGGCTCGAATGATCTGATGAACTTCATCACAGCTTGCAAGGCGTGCAATGCAGGGAAAAGTGATCGGCTTCTTTCCGACAACACAGCGGTGTCGAAGCAAAAGACGCAGTTGGATGATCTGCAGATGCGCCGCGAGCAGTTGGAAATGATGCTCCAGTGGCGTGATGGCTTGAAGGAAATTGACGACGTTCAATGTGCTGCCGTCATGGACGCCTGGAATGAAGTTGCGCCTGGTTGGAGGCTCAACGAGAAAGGCCAGAAAGAGGCAAAAACCTACTTAAAGAAGTTTGGTCTGCAAACTGTTTTGGAAGCAATCGACAAGGCCGCAGCTGTCTACATCAGCCATGGGGAAGACGGGAAAGCGACCCAAGAGAGTGTCAGCGTTGCTTGGCCCAAGGTGGGCGGCATCCTGCGAGTGGGGGCGATGCCAGTTGAGATCCAGCGACTGCATTACGTCAAAGGCATTTTGCGTAAGCGACTGAGTTATGTCCCCTATGACGTGGTACGGCAACTAGAGGTTTGGGTAAAGGCAGGCATCCCGGTTGACGAAATGGTTGAAGAAGCGAAGTACACGAAGAACTGGACTTCGTACCTCGACTGGCTGTCTGACTGCGAAAGGGCAATGTATGGCTAGAGCACGCAATGTTAAGCCTGGGCTCTTCAAGAACGAGGTCCTGGGAGTTGCTGACCCTCTGTACACGCTCCTGTTTGAAGGATTGTGGGTATTGGCAGACAGAGAGGGTCGCATGGAGGATCGCCCCCTGCGCATCAAAGCTGAAGTCTTCCCATACAGGGATGGCCTGAACATGGATGAGATGCTCAACTGGCTGCAGTCGAATGGCTTCATCCAGCGCTACTCAGTGAGAGGCAAGCGGTACATCGTTGTATGTGAGTTCGTAAAACATCAGAACCCACATAAGAACGAGTCCGCCTCGGAAATACCTGGCCCCGAGGCTGGAAGTGCAGATACCGAGGAAATCGGAGCAGCTCCCGAATTGATCGGAAGCACTCGCGCTGATTCCCTTAACTCTGATTCTCTGATTCCTGATTCCCTTAACTCTGATTCCGCGCCTTCCGGCGCCGTGGATGTGATGGCTGCCAAGAACGTGAGCTCGAACTACTCAGCTGAGTTTGAGCAAGCGTGGAGCGAGTATCCAGCGCGCCCCGGTGCTTCGAAAGCAGACGCCTTCAAAGCTTGGAAAGCGAGATTGAAGGAGGGGGTCTCACCTGAGGACTTGATCGCTGGCACTCAACGGTATGCCGCGTACTGCCAAGCATGTCGAACGGAGCCGGCTTACATCAAGCAGCCATCGACGTTTTTTGGCCCAGGGCAGCACTACTCATCGGACTGGACGCCCACTGCGGGCAAGTCTGTTCCGGCCCAACAACTCAACAAGCAAGAGGCGTTGGAGGCGCGTAACCGAGCTGTCGGCGAGCAATGGGAAGCCCAGATGCGGGCGCAAATGAAGGGAGTACCAGCATGAAATTGGATCAAATGGGCGACTTCCGCACCTTGCTGACGGACGTGATGGCGTACTACGGCAAAGACTGCAGCAGCTTCACTCTGACCGTGTGGTGGGGCGCATGCCAGAACTTCGATTTTGAGCAGGTTTCCAAGGCGCTGCAGCGTCACGCAACCGACCCTGAGCGTGGTCAGTTTGCTCCAAAGGTGGCTGACATCGTCCGCGTCCTGCAGGGGACCAGCACAGACCGCGCAGCAATTGCCTGGGGCAAGGTGCATGGGGCGATGTCTTCGGTCGGCGCTTACACCGATGTCGTGTTCGACGACCCAGCAATCCATGCGGTCATCGAGGACCTGGGCGGCTGGCCAAAGATTTGCCGCATGGAGATTGCCGAGCTGTCTTACCTGCAGCACCGGTTTCAAGAAGCGCATCGGGCCTATACCGAGCGCGGTCAGTTTGAGTACATGCGCCGCCTGCCCGGCGACCGCTCGCCAGACCATGAATACACCAGCCGGGGAATCCCGCTGCCGCGCCCCGCATTGGTCGGGGTCAAGGAGAAGGCCATTGCGGTACTCCAGAACGGCAACGTGGGAAGCAAAACCCGGATCACGACTCTGCCGGCCGAAGCCATGCGCTTGCTGGCCAACACCGGCACCCAGCCGCAGATCGCTTAAGGAGGCCCAGTGACATGTGCAACCTGCAAACACTGGCAGCTAAAGGACTCGTCCGGCCAAACAACACCGATGGCAAAGCACCACATGGCGCCATGCGAGTTTGGCCCATCGTGGCGGTTCCTGCCACCACACCAAACATGCAACAGCCACCAGGCTGCACCGGTAAATGTGATCAAGGCCAGGGATGCCTGGCTCAACAGGAAGGGGTGAGGGGATGAACTATTGGATCAAAGCAATCGCATTCGACAGCCTGCTGGCATTGGCGCTGTATGCGTGGCTGGTGGCAGGTATGGACGGCGCCGGCCGCGTGGCCCTCTTTTTCCTGTGGTTCACAGCAGTGATGCGCATCTTGGTTGGCTTGTTGGGGAACAAAACTATGTTCAAGGAGATACGGCCGACGGGCTTCGGCGTTTACCACGCAGTCACTGATCTAGTGGTGGTGTGCCTGATCGTGTGGGTGGGGCACCTCTGGCTGGGCGCCATCTTGGCCATTGGCTACTTCCTGGTTGAAGCAGCCCGTCAGAAAGAGCCAATCGCGAAGGAGGCAGCATGAGCAACAACGAATACACAGGCGGCAGCGTGAGCTACTACACCGTTGAGGTGGAGAGCCCCACTTCTGGCGGCAGCGCATACGCGGCTGAGTGCAACGACATCATCGAGGCGCTTGGCATGAACTACGCCGAGGGCAATGCGTTCAAGGCTTTGTGGCGCCGGGCAGCTGCTCGCATGGGTAAGGCAAAGGCCGGTTACAAGGATGGGCTGTACGACGCCGAGAAGGTGGTCTTCTTTGGTCAGCGATTGGTGGCCCAAGAGGGCGGCAAGACGGACCTGCTCAAGCTGCCCGTTATCGACATGGGGGCTGGCCGTGACTGAGCGCCTCGAGTTCGAACTCCACAACCCCATGCAGGCTAAGTTGGCCCTCAAGGGCCAGTTGTTCCCATTCCTGGCCAATGTGCTGCAGGGCGGTGGCCGCTGGGTGCTGACCGTCACCCGCCGCAAGCGCACCCAGCCGCAGAACCGTCGCTATTGGGGGCAGGGCGTTCTCGCCCAGGTTGCAGCCCAAGCGGTGGTCAACGGGAAGCAGTTCAGCGCTGAGACCTGGCACGAGATGTTCAAGCGCATGTTCATTGGCGTGGATGAGCTGCCCAATGGGGAGTTGATCGGCAAGAGCTCTACCAAGCTGACCACGGCCGAGTTCAGCGAATTCTGCACCAAGGTGGAGGCATATGCCGCTACCGAGCTCGGGGTGACCTTCTACGACCTGGAGGGCCGATGACCTTCCGCCGTACCCGCTGCCCACACTGCAAGGCCAAGCTTGAGGCAGGCCAGCGAATCCACCCCGACTGCATCGAGCCATGGGCAGAGGCTCAAGCCGCCAAGAAGGAACGAGAGGAAGCCAAGCGCGTCCGGGCCGCGGCAAAGGTAGAGCGAGCCGAAACCAAGCGTCGCAAGGAGGCGACCAAGTCAATCAACGAGCTGACCAGAGAGGCTCAGAAGGAATTCAATGCATACATCCGCGTTCGAGACGAGCGACAACCTTGCATTTCGTGCGGCCAAGCGCTGGACAGTGGTGGGGTTGGTGGTGGGTTTGATTGCGGGCATTACCGCAGCACTGGTGCCGCCAAGCACCTTCGCTTCCATCCTGATAACGCTCACGGCCAGTGCAAGCACTGCAATCGTTGGTTATCAGGTCGGGTCGCAGATTACCGAATCGGCCTTTTGGGGCGTATTGGCGAAGAACGGCTACTCCAGCTCGAAGCCAACAACGAAGTCCACAAATGGACAAAAGACGAGTTGAGGGCCATCAAGGCTGAGTACAGAGCAAAGACCAACGAATTGAAGAAAGAGAGAGCCTGATGATTGAAGAACGCTACCTATCCGCATCCCTGGCCTCTTGCCTGACAGACGAGCCTCACAAGATTGGCCAGGTCGATGTCATCAAGGCCAGCGGCATGAGCCCTCGAAACATGGCTGCCCATTACCTGCGCCTGATCTCCAAGCCCACCAAGGAGGACATGACCCGGTTCTACGCCGCGCTCCTGCAGTACACGCAAGAGAAGAAGTTGGAAGGCGGGACAGAGGCAATCGTGGCGGCCATCGAGTGGCTGGTTGATCCGCGTTGCAAGGTCTGCCATGCGGCTGGTGTGGTGACCAAGGGTGACAAGGAGCACGTCTGCCCCAAGTGCAAGGGCGAGAAATACCGCAAGGAGCCGGCAAGCCGCGCAGCCCAGATGCTGATCGACCACGTACGCACCTGCCGCGCAGCCCACGGCGGAAGAATGTTCAGCCTGCTCAAATAAATCTTGTAACGCAGCGAGAATTGTGATAACGTTCGGACTGCGTTAGTTTGATGATGAATCAGTTTGGGCTGTGCTTAGGCCTCCCATGATTCAGATAAACCATCCCATGGATTCCATGGCAGGCCTTAGATGGCGGAGCTATGTAGGCTGGCGATCATTCATGAGCTAAGGAGTCTTCGTGATCGATTTGGATAAGTTGCGCGCGGTCATAGCTTATGACCCCGATACCGGTCATCTAACCTGGACACGAAATGCACCTGCTAAAGTGGCAGGCCGCCAGGCTGGCTGCTTGACGAATTGCGGCTACAGATATGTGCAAGTCAATAAGGTGGGTTACTACGCTCACAGGCTTGCTTTTATCCTTATGACTGGGAGAGAGCCTCCCGAGATGGTTGATCACATCAACCTGAATCGCGATGACAATCGATGGTCAAACCTCCGCTTGTGTAGCGGTTCTGAGAATCAGCAGAATATTCAGAAGGCGCGGCTAAGCAATAAATCTAGCGGGGTCCTGGGTGTGTACTGGAGCAAAACCAAAAAAAAGTGGCGCTCACAGATTCGTATAGATGGCCGCATTCGTCATCTTGGGTATTTTGATTCGATAGACGAATCGCACATTGCTTATGTCAATGCGAAGCGCGAGCACCACAAGTTTGGCGTTTTGTGATGTCGATTGGGGAACTAGTTCTACTCCATTCATCTGCCCCAGAATTTGGTCATCTTCTAAGCGGCGGCGTGGAAGGACACGCATCGCAGGACGGCGGCAGAGGGCAATGCGTCCCGAAGCGTGCAATAGCTGAGCAGGTGTCGAGCCCTGCACGCTTAGAAGATAACCAGCTCCCAATCACGCCAAGTGCGGGGCTGGGCGCTAGTTAACAGGATTCTCGCTTGTGCAATTCGTAATTGGTAGCGAGGTGTCGCAAGGGTTCAATTTGTGGCGCCCGCCTTCTTGCTCTTAGTCGCTGTAGGTTCCAGCGTTATCTGGCTAGTCTGTGGTTGCGCTGTCGCATCTTGCTCAAAATTGTCTGCAATTGACTCGTAGACTAAAAATGCCAATATCGCGGCGCATATGGCAAAAATCGCTGTGGCTATGCGCAAAGCCCATCTGTGAGTTGCTTCTCCCCGCCGAACTCGGTTCCATTCTTCCTTGAGTATTTTTCTTGTGGTCTCAAGAATTCTTTTATCTAAAGTCTCAGTGTTGACCTCTTCGCAGGGCTTATCTGAAGCAAATTGCTCATCTAGCTGATCCAGATGCTTTTCGAGTGTTTGGTGTAGGTGCTCGTTCGGGTTTAGTCTTAGCTTGATTTGACTCATAAGTGTGTCCGCTTGGGTTACAAGATCTTTGTGTTTTTCCCATAGTTCAGACTCAGACCTGTTGTCCTTCTTCCAAGCGATGACCATCTGATGAGCAACTGAATACGCCGCCAACAGGGCAGACACGTCGGCGCGCAATGCATCGATCCATTGCTGTCGGAACTCAGAAACTTTTTGTTCTTTGGTGATTACAACCACCAGCAATGAAATCAAGCCCGCTAAAGCAGCTGCTGCGACTGTAGCAATTCCATCTGTCATCTTCTACCCCCATAAAAAGAGGATGAGTTTGCCATCAATTCCAGCTGCAGCAAGCGCGGCCCGCACCCGAGCGGTATGAAGGTGCGGCATCTCCTACTGAGAGCTTCCCAGTGCTTGAAGAAGCGAACAGCAACCCCAGCCCATGAGGGTTGTCTGATGGGGTACGAATACCAAGGCCAGCCAAGTGCTGGCTTTTCTTTTGGAGCAAGCCATGATCTACAGCCCAGCTAACGTTGACCGAGCAGCGGTTTATGACGTGGACCGTAACGAGAAGTTTGAAATGCCGCTCTTGGTCAACACTGGAACGGGCTCAGTCGTGGTGGCCAAGCTTCCTCTGCGACTGAACCACAAGGGCAAGGTAGACCGGGAGACGATCCACTTTGATTCAATCCACCCTATCTATGGTGGCGGTATCAAGCCATGCTTGTTCCATTGCTACGGGAGGCGCCCATGAGCCTAAGACGAAAGATAGCCCTGTGGCTGTGCCCTGAGCTGTGGCATGAGACCAATGAGTCGTGGAGGTTCCGCGTCTACAGCGAAGACTACCAGCGTTGGCTTGGCGCGTTTCCAGAGGTCGCGCAGGTGCTCAAGAGCCTTCGCGCAACGGTTCTTGGTGGCGAGCCGATCAACGCCGGTACACCTGTAGGCGATGAGGTCTGCACCATTGGAGGGCTCCGCACTCAGTTGCTCAAGATGCAGCAGATGCACCCAGCCATTCATAAAGGCGAGCGGATCATCCCGGCCGCAGGCAACAAGGCTTGCATGGTCGTAGCAGGCTACCGACCCAGCGCCGAAGAGTTCGCAAAGAGCCCGCCAAACTATTCTGGTGGCCTTTGACTAGTCCCTGATAAGTGGGCGACTGGGTTTGGTAAGTTCGTTTTGGGGATCAGCTGCATGTTCTCAACCCTGTTGCGAATTAGTTGCTTCTGGTCCTCAGGGAGATCCTTGAATGTGGTGTTCATGGACCGCTCCAAGAGGGAAGTCGTCATCAACTGAAACTGGCCGTGATCTGGGTGAGATGAAACTAGAGCTGCAATTAGTAGCTCATGGACCTGGGCCAAGCACAGCAACATGTCTTTCTCGCGCTCTATGTGCGCACAGAACTTCGCCACCTCTTCAAGTGATTCAAATTTCATAAGCACCCTCTTGGTGATGGTTGTGTGAGAACTCCCATCGTAAGCCAAGAGGGTTTCTTTTACCGCAGGGCAGGCTCTCCGCACACGCGACCTACACACTTGGAGCCTAGCCCCTGCGACCCGACAACAACAGAGCTACTCAGTAGCCAACAAGCAAACCGCCCATCGAGGCGGTTTTTTCATTTGTGCATCATGAAAGGACAGTTATGCACGATTCCGAAGATCTGGTTGTCGTCGTTGATGGCGAATTGCTGACCAACACTGAGACAATTTGCACCGGCATGAAGGCGCAGCACGCCAGCACCATGAAGCTCTTGCGAAAGCATCTGAAGCAACTGCAGACATTTGGCGAAGTCAGATTTGAAATCCGACTTAACCCTCAGGGCAGCGACACTGAGTACGCCATGCTCAATGAGCAGCAGTCAGCGTTGTTGATTTCGCTGATGCGCAATAGGAAGGAAGTGGTTTCCTTCAAGGTGAAGTTGATTCGCGAGTTCTTCCGTATGCGCGACGCGCTCGGTCAGCGTGACATGACCTTGTGGCGTCAGCTCCAGGTAGCGATTGCGCAGGAGGTGGACTCTGCTGTCCGTGCTTCGTTTGGCTCACGCCTAATGTTGGATCGGAAGAAGGACAAGCCGATCTTGCAAAGCGAGATCCACCGGCTCGAATCTGAGATTCAGCCAGGACTCCTGTTGAACTGAATTACCACACTGTCCTTTCGTGGTTGCCGTCCTTGTGGCGGCTTTTTTTATTGAAGGTGCAGCTCGGCATGGTTTGGGCTGCCCAATGGAAGGAATGGCATGACACGCAAAGCAATGACAACTGGCGTAGCGGCATCAGCTGCTCTGGGCGTAGTCGCCGCAACAATCCTCGGTTTTGTCTGGGCGGCCGCCTGGTCAGGCTTCACACTTTCTGTACTCTGGGGCTGGTTTGTGGTCCCGGTGTTCAGCTTGCCAGCTCTGTCTGTAGCTCAGGCATATGGCATCGCCCTGGTAGTCCGTACCGCCAAGGGATGGGACACGCGGACTGATAAGAACGCTGATAGCTTCGGCACGTTGCTGGGGAGAGCCTTTATGGCGGCGCCTTTGGTCAGTGGTGTTTCGCTGTTGTTCGGCTGGGTGGCCAAGAGCTTTGTTTGACCTTGGGAGAACTCAATGCTGAAAGATCAAGTTCAAGCTGAAGCTGAGAAGGCAGCCCAGGCAATCCGAGCTGCAATGCTGGAGTTCAATCGGGTGACGGGCTTTGAGATGTCTGTTCGGGCCGCTTGGGAGAGGGATTTCCGCTTCAACCAGGCTGCCGGCGTATATATGAACGAATGTGACCTGAGGGTTTCAGTGGAGACGCTCAAAGTGGAATCCTCGGCTTAGCCAAGTATCAGGTAGGGCTAGTTCCGTAGCTTGGCGTAAATGGCGAAAAGCTTGCGGGAGCCTTATAAGGAGGGGCGAATGGCGAGGCCAACAAAATTCACCCTTGTCCTAGCTGACCAGATATGTGAACGGCTTGCAGATGGGGAGAGCCTCAGGAGCATCTGTCTCGGCGACAAGATGCCAGGCAAGGCGACAGTGTTTCGGTGGCTGAGAAGCCACGAGAAGTTCCGAGACCAATACGTGCGTGCGCGAGAGGCCCAGGCCGACGCGCTATTCGATGAAATCCTCGACATCGCAGATGAGGATTGCACGATGGTTCGAGCCGATAAGCATGGCAGTCGAGACGATGACGGCGAAGGCAACACAGAGGTGGTGTTTGACAACGTCGCAGTGCAGCGCAACCGGCTTCGGATTGACGCCCGCAAATGGATGGCCGGGAAGCTCAGGCCCAAGGTCTACGGCGACAAGCCAGACGAGGGCGGAGAGGGCGAGAACGCCCAACCCGTGCCAGTCAAGATCGAAGTGACAGTAAAGGACGCAAGAAAGCATGCCGAGCCTGAACATTCCGCAGGCTCGGTTCCTGGAGCTGCCTCATAAATACCGCGCATACGTCGCCGGGTTCGGTTCGGGCAAGACCTGGGCCGGCTGCGCATCAACGTGCCGCAATGCCTGGGAGTGGCCCAAAGTCAACCAGGGCTACTTTGCGCCGACCTATCCGCAGATCCGGGACATCTTCTTCCCCACGATTGACGAGGTTGCGTTTGACTGGGGCCTGAAGGCTGACATCAAAGAGGCGAACAAGGAAGTTCACCTGTTCAGCGGCTCGCAG
Source organism: Comamonas sp. B21-038 (assembly GCF_022387135.1). GTDB lineage: Bacteria > Pseudomonadota > Gammaproteobacteria > Burkholderiales > Burkholderiaceae_C > Comamonas > Comamonas sediminis. The sequence goes on along the minus strand of NZ_CP092462.1, from coordinate 2,856,099 downwards.
TACCGCACGACGATCATCTGCCGGTCAATGGAGAAGCCTTCTAACATCGTGGGCTTCAAGATCGGGCATGCACTGGTTGATGAGCTGGACGTGATGCAGGCGGTCAAAGCGGAGCAGGCCTGGAACAAGATCATTGCCCGGATGCGCTATAAGGTGGACGGGCTGAAAAACGGGATCGATGTGACGACGACGCCTGAGGGCTTCAAGTTCGTCTATCAGCGGTTCCACAAGCAGCCACAAGAGCGCGCTGCGCTGGGCAAGCTGTATGGGATGGTTCAGGCCAGCACATTCGACAACGCGGCCAACCTTCCTGATGACTACATCCAGTCTCTCTATGAGAGCTATCCCAAGCAACTGATCGACGCCTATCTGCGCGGTCAGTTCACGAACCTGACGGCGGGCAGTGTCTATCCAGACTTTGACCGCCGGCTGAACCACTCCGATGCATCACTGCAAGCCGGTGAGCCTGTCATGATCGGGATGGACTTCAACCGCCTGGCGATGGCTGCGGTGGTCTATGTGTTGCGCGATGGCTGGCCGGTGGCGGTGGATGAGATCACGGACGGCCGCGATACGCCGTATATGGCGAAGCTGTTTAACGAGCGCTACAAGGCCAAGGGCCATGCGGTGCAGGTGTTCCCGGATGCCTCTGGGCAAAACGCGAGCAGCAAGAACGCGACCGAGTCAGACCTGAGCATCCTGAAGGCGCATGACCTGACAGTGCGTGTGAACTCAACCAATCCGGCTGTTGCGGACCGCGTGAATGCCGTGAATGCCCTGATCCTGAACGGAGAGGGTGAGCGGCGCTACCTGGTCAACACAGACCGATGCCCGAAGCTGACCGATGCGCTGGAGCAGCAGGCCTATGACAAGAACGGCGTGCCAGACAAATCAAGTGGCGTGGACCACGTTATCGATGCAGCTGGGTATGTGATAGCCAACAAGTGGCCGATTGTGAAGCGCACCGCCAAGGTAGAGACATTCCGCTGGTAAGGAAAACATGACAGCTATCAACCAACAAAACGAAACGGTCAAGCGGATGGCTGAAGCATGGGCGGTGATTGATCCTCTTATGGGGGGCACTCAGGCTATGCGGAAGGCAGGCAAGACCCTGCTGCCGCAGCAGCCCCGGGAAGATGACGAAGACTACGAGTACCGGCTGAAAACGTCCACATTGTTTCCTGCGTTGGGGCGCACAGTAGGCGTGATGACCGGCAAGCCGTTTGCGAAGGAATTGACTCTTGGCGAGGATGTTCCTCAGCGCATCAAAGACTTGTCTCAGGACATAGATGGCGAGGGGCGCAGCCTGCATGCATTCAGCTCTGACTTGATGAGTGAAGCGGTGGCATTTGGGTTTGGCGGCATTCTCGTTGACTACACCCGTACAGAGGGACAAGCACGCACACAAGCAGATGAAAAGGCGCTCGGCGCTCGGCCGTATTGGGTGCACGTGAAGCATCACCAGCTTCTGGGCTGGAAAACCGGTGTGGTGGACGGGAAGCCTGGACTGCTTCAGCTTCGAATTCTGGAAACCGCTGAAGTTGATGACGGCCCTTATGAAGTGAAGGTTGTAAACCGTGTCCGTGTGTTGACGCCAGGGCGCTGGGAGATCTGGCAGGAAGACACGGGTGGTTGGGCGCTGCTCGAACAGGGTACAACGACAATCAAGCGCATTCCTTTCGTGCCGATCTATGGCATCCGCAAGGGCTTCATGTGGGGCACTCCGCCGCTACTGGACCTGGCGCACCTAAACGTCAAACACTGGCAACAACAGTCTGATCAAGACGACTCTGCACGGTTTGCCCGAAAGCGCATGTTGGTGTTTACGGGAGTCAACGACGGTGAGCTTGCCTCTCCGTCAGCCGGATCTGCTTACGCACTGCGCTTTGAAAATCCGGAGGCAAAGGCTGAGGTGATTCAAGGCTCTGCCGAATCGGTGACGGTTGGACGCTCAGAGCTCGACTCACTTGAATCGCAGATGGTTCAAACTGGGGCCGAACTCCTAACAGCAAAGCCTGGCCAGCGCACTGCGACTGAAGCTGCAAATGATGCCGAGGCAAACAAGAGTGACCTCCAGCGCATAGTTGAATCGTTTGAGGACTCATTAGACCAAGCCTTGCAGTTCACTGCTGAATGGCTCGGCCTCCCACAAGGGGGTCATGTGTCACTGTTCAAGGACTTTGCAGCCGGCTCACTGTCTGAAGCCACTGCTCAGCTCATCTTGAGCTTCCAGCAAGGTGGACTCATTACGAAGCGGCAGGCTCTGTTGGAGGCCCAACGCATTGGCGTTGTGTCGCCAAACCTGGATCCAGAAGCGGAGATCGCTGCGGTCGAGGCTGAAGGGCCAAGCCTGGGGAACATGAATGGCGACGGTAAATGAACTGATTCGCGACGAGATGATCCGGCATGCGACTGCGTTGGATGGATACTCTAACAACGTCGTTGCTCGGATCATGGCGATTCTGAATCGCTCAAATGCGCGGATGGCTGCTGAACTCGCTGAGATCCTGACGGGCGTTGATGGACCGAACCTCCAGGCTGAGCGCTTGACTTCGATGCTTGCTAGCGTGCGATCGATGATCGCTGGCGGCAACGCTGAAATGGGCGAAAAGTTGCTGAACGAATTGAAGGTGTTCGTTGACTACGAGACGGCGTATCTGAATCAGATGCTGCTCAGCTTTACGCCGGCATCGGTCCACATTGCATCCGTGTCCACGGCCGCGGTCTACTCGGCCGCGATGTCCCGACCATTCCAAGGCGTGCTGCTAAGGGAAGTGTGGAAGGACCTGGCAGCGCAGACCTTCAAGCAGGTTCGGCAATCGATTGCTCAGGGCTTTCTTGAAGGCAAGACGACAGACCAGATCATTCGCGAGTTGCGCGGCACCAAGGCGAAGGGTTACGCTGATGGCTTGTTGCAGAAGTCACGGCGCGATGTCGAGGCTGTTGTGAGAACGGCGCTTGGCCATGTAGCTGGGAATGCCCACGACGCTTTCTACGCCAAGAACTCCGATGTGCTCAAGGGCTTGAAATGGTCTGCCACCCTGGACCTGCGGACAACGCCGGAATGCCGAATCCGCGACGGCAAGCTCTACACGCCCGAGACGCACAAGCCGATTGGGCACGAGATCCCCTGGGGCGCTGGGCCTGGAAGGTTGCACTGGCGCTGCCGCTCAGCGTCCATCCCTGTGGTGAAATCCAACAAGGAGTTGGGGATTGACCTGCCGGACCTGGAGATGCGCAACAAGAGTAGGGCGAGTATGGATGGCCAGGTGCCACCTGACACGAGCTATGGGGACTGGCTCAAGAAGCAGTCAGCCGCTCGCCAGGATGAGGTGCTAGGCCAAACGAGAGCGCGACTTATGCGTGACGGAAAACTTGATCTTGCGGACATGTACTCTCACAAGGGCGTGTTTCTAACCCTGGACGAGCTTCGGCAGCGGGACAAGCGGGCTTTTGAATTGGCTGGTCTTTGAGTAGACTTGGCCGGTGACCAAACTATCCATCGTTCCACCCCGAGAGCAGACGCCGGCAGAGAAGCTACAGCAAGTGGTTAAAAGCTTGCCGCTACCTGATGGTGTGCTCCAGTGCAAGAAATGCGGCGGGACGACCATGATGACGACCACCGTAGGCGCAAAGTTGGATGAGAAAGGCCACTATAAGCGCGGGACTGTTTGGCATGACCGGGTTTGCTACCAATGCCATATGCAGGGTATTCACTCCTTCATGTTGCCTGATGAGCCGCGTATAGTGAAGGAGCGGAAGCCGAGAACGCCGAAACCGAAGGCGGTCCACGCGAAGTAACTTAGCTTACCAAGGCTCAGTTGAGGGTCAAGCCTTCTTCACGAACGCGGATTTGAGCTGCATGCTGCTGATGCCGTCTATGCGGCAGTCAATATCATGATCGCCTCCGATCAGTTTGATGTTGCGAACTTTGGTTCCAACCTTGACGACCTGCGAGGAGCCCTTGATTTTCACGTCTTTGACGACTGTTACGGAGTCTCCGTCTTGCAACACATTGCCGACAGCGTCCTTAATAACAATAGCGGATTCTTCTGCTTCTTCATTGCCCTCGGATGACCACTCATGGGCGCAATCTGGGCAGTTCAACAAAGCGCCATCAGCGTAGACAAACTCTGACTTGCATTTGGGGCAAGGCGTCAATGTGGACGACATAGTTACTCCCGGAAAAACTTGAAGTCCAGCATTCTAGTTGCGACCCATCTGGATCCTTTAGTCACCATTCGGACCAAATAGGTCGATCACTTTTATTCAGCCGCCATGGAGCAATCCAATGCGGCTTTTTCATGCCCAAAACAAGGAAGTGGAGTAGGGCGTCCAGCCGAGGAATCGGCAACCGTACTGAGGCTGGAAAGCCAAGGAAACAGCAAAAATGAAACTGAAACTGAACGATCAAGGCAATGTAGTTGTGCAAGACGGCAAGCCCGTTTATCTGCATGACGATGGCAAGGAGGTCGCATTCGATGCGCCGGCTGCAGTGAGCAAGATCACTTCACTCAACGCTGAGGCGAAAACCCATCGCGAGGCCAAGGAGGCTGCGGAGGGCAAGCTGAAGGCGTTCGAGGGCATCGAGGACGGCGAAGCAGCGCGCAAAGCTCTGGAGACCATCAAGAACATTGATGAGGGCAAACTGATGGCAGCAGGCAAGGTCGAAGAGATCAAGTCCGCTGCTCAGAAAGCTGCCCAGGAGCAGGTCGCAGCTGCAAGCAAGGCGCACGCCGAGGAATTGGCTCGCACCAAGCAATCGCTCGACAAGATCACAGGCGACCTCTACGCAGAAAAGATCGGCGGTAGTTTCAACCGCTCCAAGCTCATCTCTGAGCGCTTCGCAATTCCCGCTGACCTGGTGCAAGCCCGGTTTGGCCAAGCCTTCAAGGTTGAGGAAGGAAAGATCGTTGCCTACGACCAAGCCGGTAACAAGATCTTCAGCCGCTCTCGGCCGGGAGAACTCGCAGAGTTTGACGAAGCGCTTGAGGCCCTGGTGGACCAGTACCCATACAAGGAGCAAATCCTCAAGGGCACAGGTGCATCTGGCGGCGGAGCAGGTAGCAGTAACAACGCTGGCGGACAAAACCAAGCAAAGGGCAATTTCGGCGGATCTCGCACAGAGCGGGCAGCCGCTATTGCCAACCGTTTCCCTGAACTCTCGAAAGGCTAAATATGTCTCTCTCCCAAATGCAGGTGTTTAACCAATACATCATGCCTGCCACCATCGAAACTCTCGCTCAGATGGTCCAGCAATTCAACCAGGCCAGCGCCGGTTCTATTCGCCTGACCACTGAAGGTTTCGATGGCGACTTCCTGCAGGAGTCCTTCTTCGCAGCTATCCACAGCGCGCAACGCCGCGTTGACCGCTATGCCACCAACGGCAACGCAACTCCTACCGATCTGACCCAGCTCAAGCACAGCTCGGTGAAGGTGGCTGGTGGCTTCGGTCCTATCCGCTTCGAGCCTTCGCAGCTGACCTGGCTCAATAAGCCAACAGCGGAGGGAATCGAGGTGGCCTCGCGCAACTTCGCTGAGGCACTGATGGCAGACCAGCTCAATACCGCCATCGCTGCTCTGGTAGCCGCGATCAGCAACAACACTGCGGTGAGGAACGATGTCTCTGCAACGGCTGGCATCAGCTATGTCGCGATCAACGAGGCCCATGGCAAGTTCGGTGATCACAGCGGCAACCTGGTTGCTCAGATCATGAACGGCGTCACCTATCACAAGCTGATTGGTGCCAACCTGACCAACACGCAGCAGCTGTTCCAGTCGCAGAACGTGCGCGTGGTGGACATTCTGGGCAAGGCGGTGGTGGTGACTGATGCTCCGGCACTTTCTGTTGCTGCTGCATCACCGGCTCCTGCCAAACTGAACGTGCTCTCGCTCACCGAGGGTGCTGCGACGGTCTCAGATGGCGGCGACCTGATCTCGAACATCGAGACAAGCAACGGCAAGGAGCGCATCGAGACCACCATGCAGGTTGACTACACGTTTGGCCTGGGCCTCAAGGGCTACACCTGGGATGAGGTGAACGGTGGCAAATCTCCGAGCGACGCTGAGATCGGCACAGGTGCTAACTGGGTCAAGAGTGCCACGAGCAACAAGCACACCGCTGGTGTTATCACCATTGGCGACGCAGCCAAGTAATTGAAGGGGGCTTCGGCCCCTTTCTCTTTGGAGAAACCATGACCGAAAAGATCGCATACGAGAAGCATCCTGTGTCGCCTGAACGCAAGGCCGAACTGCGCGCTCAGGGCTTCAAGATCATCGACGCTCAGTTCAAGCCTGCTCCGGCGCAGGAACAATCCACCGAGGCTGAGGGCGAGCAATCCGCTGCAAAGCGTGGCCGAAAGCCTGCCCCGGCGCAGGAGTGACGAGTCGTTAGCTGTCCAATTCCACAGTCAGCTGCGGGAGATTTTCCCAGTAATACCTATTCTTGAATGCCAGCTCTTCGTTGAGATAGGCGAGTTCACTAAGCGAAACCTTGACTAACTTGGCGACGTTGACTCGGCTTTTTTCATCAAGTTCTGGCGCGTTGCTCAGGCCTTCGATAAGCAGGGTGAGATCTGAAAAAGTTTGCTCTCGCAAAGTTTTCCTGTCTCCATGGAGAAAATCATTGATGCTGTTAATTCTTGCTTCAATCGATTCTTTTGACCCTGCTGCATTTTTCAATTCTACGCAGCGGATACGGAGCGCTGCATGAATTGGGTTCGCTAAGTGCCCATATAGGGCGTGTGCTGTATTGATGAGCCAAGGAGTCATTGCTGTGCGCATAGCATCTTGGCTACTTCCAGTCGCAGCCATCATTTCTTTTGTTCTTTGCACTTTATCGTACGCGCTCGCAACTCTGTACTGAGCACCTCCTCCGGTAGGTCGGTTGCTTTCAGCAACATGAACTCTATGAGACTGCTAGCAGTGGATGCCGCGAGACTCTTCATCTGAGCGAGGATCTTTTCCGCTTCATTAACCTTTTGATCTATTCGAGTCTTCGCTTCCACGCCAAGGCCCTTGAGCATCTCAAACTGATCAATCGTCGCACCGAACAGAAGCACCAGTCCTGCGCCTAGACCGGCTAATCCAGCGCTTGTATTCGCTTCGAACAACCAATAGCTTCCGAACGCGAGGGATGCCATGCCGGCTGCTGTTAGCGCTAGGCTGACAACGCCGCGATGGATTTTTGCAATGTCGCACATATTTTCTCCTTAGATCGGAGCTTACTTTATGCCGATGATTACCGCTCCTTTGGCAGGCTATGACAGCCTAGTGTCCCTGGCAGAAGCGAAGAGCTACATGGAGCGCATGGGCTACGACTGGCCGGCTGATGAGGCCAAGCAAGAGATTGCTCTGCGTCGCGGCACGCAGTATGTCGTGAGCATGTACAGCATCCGGCCTGAGTTCCTGGACCCCGTTGCCGATACCGTAAAGCACGCCACATGTGAAGCCGCGCTACGGGCAGCTGATGGCTCGCTGTTCTCCGATGTGGACGCCCAGGCTGTCACCGAAGAATCGGTGGGGCCGATCACTACCAAGTACGCACAGCCTGCAAACGGCGGTCAGAAGCGCTTCGGCGTGATTGATGCCTTGATGCGCGGCATGACGACTGGTGGAGTGGGGCAGGTCAAGTTTGTGAGGGCCTAGATGGCTGTCATTCCATTCAACCGCCCCATACCTGCCGTTCAGCACGGCGCAGGGCAGGCCTTTTGCTTAGGCTGTGGCCACGAGTGGACAGCAGTCGCTCCAACGGGCACAACTCAACTGGAGTGTCCCTCCTGCAAGGCGCACAAAGGTCGGTGGAAGTTTGAGTTTTCGCCAGCCGAAGGCCAGATGGTGAGGGAGTGCAACTGTGGCAACCAGCTTTTCTACCTGACGCCTGACGGCCATATGTGCGCCAACTGTGGGATTTATCAAGGGTACTGATATGGCCAAGTTTGACTACACCCGCCCAGCTGCGACTGCCAAGCGGCTGTTGGATCGCTTCGGCCAAGCAGGGGCGATCTCTCGCTCTACGCCTGGTGGCTATGACCCAGAAACGGGCCCGACCGATCCTGTGGAGCTGCAGTCACCATGCACGGTCGCGCTGCTGGAGTTCGACAACCGGCAGATCGACGGGGAGTTGGTCAGGATCGGCGACCGCCGTGCCTTGATCGCTCCAGATGCCGCGTTTGAACCTGATGCGGGTGATGTGCTGACTGTGGCCTCAGAAGTCGTGCAGGTGGTCCGAAATAGGCCGCTGAAGCCAGCCGGCGTCATCGTCCTGCACGACTGCATAGTGAGGGCCTCATGAGTTTTTCTGATGATCTTGCGAAGGTCTGTCTGCAGGCCGGCGAAAAGTGCGAGGAAGTTGCTCGCCGAACCGCTATCGAGTTGCAGTCAAACATGATTGAGAAGTCTCCTGTTGGCAATCCTGACCTGTGGAAGGCCAACAAGAGCGTCATGTATGCGCGTGAGACGCACAACCTGTGGGTTGGCGCAATCAATGCCGATCTTGCAAAAGGTGAAAAGAAGGTCGCGCGCATGGGTAAAAAGAAGCTCAAAGAGAACTACAAGCTCAAGGCAGGGCAGAACTACACAGGTGGGCGTTTCAAGTCCAACTGGCAGGTCGGGCTGGGTTCAATGAATGAGTCCGTGGACAGCGAGCCTCGTAGCGATGCATTGGGCCGTGCAAAGGTCGTGCTGGAAGGCTTCAAGCCTGGGCAGACGATCTTTCTTACGAACAATTTGCCGTATGCCAAGAAATTGGAGTACGGGCACTCTAAACAAGCGCCCGGTGGCATGGTGCGTCTGACCGTTCAAGACTTCGCCAAAGCAGTGAAGCGCGCAGTGGAATCTGTCAAATGACCCTCTCACAAATCAAAGCACTGCTTGAAGGAAAGCTGCTCGCCATGCCGGGCGTGCTGCCTACGGCCTTCGAGAACGTGCCATTTAAGCCGCCTGAAGGCCCATACCAAGCCTGCTATCACCTGGTGAATAGTCCGGTGGACCTGGGCATAGAGGGGACGCTGACGGAAGAGCGAGGCATCTTGCAGATCACGCTGCGCTACCCGGAAGGGAAGGGCCGACAGGTGACTGATGCTATGGCCGACCAGCTCAAGCAGCACTTCAAGCCTGCTCAGATCATTCAGGGCCCGGGCTTTCGCATCGAACTGAACAAGACGCCTACCGTTTCCTCCGGAACGCCCGATGAGGGCCGCTGGACCGTCCCTGTTTCCATCTTCTGGGAGGCGTACCCGTCATAGGGCGCTTCGCCAAAACCTAATGCCACCGTGAGGTGGTTTTTTTGTGCCCGATGAGGGCGAAACCTAGCCGCAAAGCATGTGCCGAGCGGCTTTTTTCATTTCTGAAAGGCTCAAAATGGCCCGTACTCCCACAGGTACTATTACCTCCGTTGCCACCGCGCTCTCCACCTCGAAAACGATCAGCGGCATCTCCAACGCAGCAGAAGCTGTTGTCAGCTCTGTCGGCCACGGCTTTGCCAATGGCGACATCGCGCTGATCCTCTCGGCCTGGGGTCGCATGAACTTCCGTGCTTTCCGCGTCAAGGGTGTGACGGCTGACAGCTACACTCTGGAACGCTGCGACACCACGAACACCGAATTCTTCACGCCTGGTCAGGGCGCAGGCTCGGCGCGCAAGGTCAGCACCTGGGTGGACCTGGACCGCACCATGAACCACGCCACCAGCGGCGGCGATGCCAAGACCGTGAACGTGAAGTTCATCGAGTCGGACAACGAAATCGTTCTGAACGACGGCTTCAACGCGGTGCAGCGTACCTTTGACATGGACGCCGACATGATCGGCTCGCCTGCTTACGAAGCGCTGCGCATGCTGTCCGACACCAACGCTGACACCGTGGTGCGTCAGCGTGCAAAGACCGGCGCTCTGTCACTGATCCCCGCCAAGGTGTCGTTCAACGAAGAAGAAACCCTGACCGAAGGCCAAGCCGTCGTGGTCAAGGGCACCTTCAACGCTCAGAACAAGTCCACGCGCTACCCAGCGTAATCCGGGCATTCCGTCCACAACCATTGCACCGACGCAGCCGCTTCGCTCCTTCAGCGGGGCGGGCGGTTGCGCACGGGCTTAACTTCTCCCGCTGAAAGACAAGACTATGGCAAAGCAAAAAACTGTACCTGTGACCAGCCTGAAACTGATGGCCGGCAAGTCGCCGACCTTCCCACTGACCGTGACCGTGAAGAACCTCGATGGCGACGAGTTCGATGTGGTGTTCACTGCCAAGGCTCAGAAAAAGAGCGAGTGGGCCGCAATCCGTGATGCACACCGCAAGACCGCAGACGGCGTCGAGCAGCCGGCCGAGAAGGCTGAATTCTCGTTCGAGGACTTGGTGAAGGACGGCATGCGGCAAGCGGCCGAGATCGTGGCCGGCGCCGTTGCGGGCTGGAACCTAGAAGACGAGTTCAGCGTTGACAGCCTGATCGTGCTGGAAGACCAGTGCGGCGGTTCGCTGGCCAAGGTGCTGGGTAAGTACGACGCAGCTCTGTTCACCGGCCAACTGGGAAACTAAAGCAGATAGCTCGATCCCTGTTTGAGCCTCCTGTCACAGAGGCAGAGGCTCAAGCTGCAGGGTTCGAGCTAGAGGACTACCCAGAGCCCGAGATCATCGAAGTCTGGCCCGACAACGAAGCCGCGCTGGACATCGCAATGATGATTGGCACCCGATGGGTCTACCCAGCTATGGGCGGGGTGCCACTGGGTGTTCGATGGGAGGCCATCTATCCACTGATGGACCGCAAGGCCACTGGGGAGGCCTGGGATGAACTGCACGAGTACTTGATGGTCATCGAGGCCGAGGCACTAGCGACACTGCGTGAGTTCGCACCGAAGGAAACTGCGCGCAGAAGCTAGTTAATACCACCAATACTTCCGCTGCAGTTTGTCGAGTTCTTGCAGTTCCGCTGGCGGTAGTCTCTTGCCGCCGAAGCGCCTCCTGTTCTTTAGGACCTGTAAGCGCTTCAGCTCCTCTTTGTCGTACAGACTAGCCCCGACTATGAGAAGAAGAACGATGACAGCAATGACTGCGCCAATCATTTTTTACCTTAGGTGTACAAATGCGAAATGAATACCGTGTCCTAGTAGAAACGGTGCTCTCTCATGAGGGCAAGTTGCGAGAGTTGGCATTGCGCAAAGCGGAGGCTGAAAAAAATCTCGCGAGCATCAATCAATGTATTGCCTTTAATGAAGATGCAATCAGAAGCGTTGAATGCCAAATTTCTGAGATTGAGCGTCGCGCAGGTCTCTCAGAAGCCTAAATTGCTGGTCAGAGTGCTCAAATACTTAACGTCTCCCTTTGTTGCTTTCTTTCGGGCATCAAGATCAATCACCACCATCATGTCCCAGATCGCATTGAATTCGCTCCCTAGGTAGAGACTGTCTCGTATCGAGTCAGCTGAGCCAGTAGCTTGAAAAGACAAAAACGAAGTAGTCTCTTCCCAGGTCTTTGGAGAGCCTCCAGCTAGTTCATATGCCTTTTTCATAAACGACTCGTAGCGGCTTTGATAGCTAGAGTTGCTCTCAATCCTAAATGTCACGATGAAATGTGCCACATGCTCTCCTGTTGAAATCGTTCATCCTAGGCGGTGATACATATTGTGACAAGCTGGTAATTTACACAGTGCGCAGCGTCTGATTTTTGTTCAGCTTTTAAACGCACAGGCTCGCTTCGGCGGGCCTTTTTCATGGGCTCACGCATTGGCGTGGGCCTTTTTTATTGGGCACGCCATATGACCGATGTAGCAGCCGTAGGCATTGCTTGGCGCAGGCCAAACTAGCCAATGTTGAAAGGCGTAGCCGCTGCTGCACTTCGCCTTCGACTGGAAGGCGTGGTATCAGGCCTAGGCAAAAAAACCGCCCGGAGGCGGTTGGGGGAGGGGTTTAGGCCCATGGCGTCAAAGGAGGGCGTGTGAAGAGGGGCGCCAGATGAGGATAGCGTTGCCAGGCCAAATTCTTCATCTTCTCAAATTCCCACTGGCGTACTTGCCCTTCACATGTGCCCAGCTCAATCGGCTCAGCCAAGCGGCCCTCCAGGAACAGCGTGTCGATGCGTTGTATCAAAAATCGCGTGCGAAAGCTCATGTCGATCTCCATAGTTCAGGAGCCTTCAGTCTGCGCTTATGGACGCGTAAGGTGTTGTGGGGTTTGGCCAACTTCGGCTTAGCTAGCCTTCGCTGCAGGAGCTGCTAACTTATGAGGTGTTGCAGGAGTTCGCTAGCTACAAGGCAAAAGAAAAGCCACCCGGAGGTGGCTTGAGGGTTAGCTGGGATCTGTTTCTTCTTGATCTGCAAGCGCAGTTGGCGGAGGAAGATAAAACGCTCCGCTGCTGGTGTGGTGGGCATATACGTCTACCAACCAGACAGTGGGCCCACGCTGCGGCCATTGGAAATGGAGCACCCAATCAGAAGTTCTATTCCATTGTTGCATTCCAGAATATTGCGGAATTCCAATGTGGTAGTGCCACAGGTGTCTCGAAAGCGTGTATTGGTAGTCTGGATGATTGGTGGGGAGGTTCATCCATGAAGGGGACACCCTTCCTTCGAACTTTGTCTGATCAGCCAGTCCGTGCTGCTGAAAAACAGAGGCGAATTTAGCAATTTTTAGAACTTGATCTTCTGGGAAATGATCGAAGTCCTTTAGAAATTGAATTGAGTACTTGACCGTATAGCTCATTTATGCAGGCGAGACATCTTACGGAAATGCGCAACGATTTCAGCCGGCGTGAGACCTTCGGGCAACGTAAAGAATGGCCCTGCAAGTGCACGATCCATCCGATCACGGTCAATGAATACGGGCCCCTCAACTCTCTTTGCTGCACTAGTTGCTTCTTCGGATTTCTGAGGTTTTTTGCTCTGATCTACGACAAAGGAGATGAAATTGGACATTGCAAACCTCCTTCCAAAGTGAATCTGAATGCCTAAAAATTTTGCAAAGCTTTGTATTTTAACAGAGAAATTATTGCTTTGTCAAGAGCTAAATTTTCTGCAAATGTTTCGGCTTCTGTTGAACAAACAATACGTCTTATTGCCTGTACCGTCAACAAGAATTTGACAGATGTTCGATAGTCGTCTACGTAGGACTACGTTGTCATACGGAGGTCACTACGACACTCCTCAACAGTGCCCTATGAAGCGTTGCACAGCAACATCACTCCGCAGAAGTCACTTTGCAATCGATTGCACGACAGCTCGCCCGCGCTCCACGCTCAAAGTGAGTCGAGAGGACTGAGGCGACTGGACCCGCTCGTCGGATACGCCATCGCCCTCATTTAGCCTGCCCAAACCCCATTCACAATTCAGGCAACGTCGTCCACTGCCGCCTGCTTCCTGACGCGCGGGATCTCGTACTGTTGGCCAGGGAAGAAGAGCCGCTCAATCTCCCTGAGCTTCACAAGTCCAAGGCCTCTGATCTTCAGTAGATCCTTCGGCTCCATCGCGCAGAGTTGTTCTGCAGTCATGATCCCGTCTCGAGCCAAGGCCTGTACGGTTTCAGGGGTGAGGAGGCCGTTAAGAGAAGAGCCTTTGATGTGACGTATGGGCCTGCGGGCCAGCACTGGCTCGAACGACTTGCCAGGGAAAAACGCTTTCTCAATTTGCTTGAACCTGAGCATTCCCATGCCCCGCAGCTTCAAAAGCTCGTGTGGGTAGGCTCTGCGCACTGCTTCCACGGTGTGAATGCCGTTCTTCGCGAGGACGTGAGTCACGTAGGCGGGCAGCAACTCGCCCAACGGGGTTTCGGATTGCTGATGTTCTTGCATATTGCACGCATCATAAATTTGAACGCGGAGTCATCCTAGCTCCTGTACCCAGCTTGTGCAGACTCCCTATCTGCCCTCTGGAGTTCCATGAGCAAGCGCCATAGAGCCGGTCGGTACTTAGATTTCCCATCAAGGGTATCGCTCTTCAGATCGTCCCGGAAGTCAGGCACATAGTACTGGCCAGGGAAAAGAAGGGCTTCAATCTTCCTGAACGCACGGGGGCCTATATCGGGCATTTGGAGCAGCTCCTCTGGGTATATCCGTCGTACCTCTTCCATGGTCTTCAGCCCGTTTCTTGCAAGGGCCCTCCAAAGTCTTGGAGGCAAAATTTCCTTCAGCGATACGCATTCTTGATCGTGTGTTTCGTCGGTCATCCAATTCATGAATAAGATCATACAAATCAGAACTGACGAACACTTACAAATCGATGTTTTTAGTTGCTTTCGCAACAGAATTGGAAAGAAGATGTGACAGATGCTCATGAAAAAGCCCTCCGAAGAGGGCTGAGTTGGCTACTTCTTGGATTTCCCCGGGTCACCCGCGAAGCGCTCTAAAAGCTCACGGTACTCAGGCCGGACCTTTTCTGGATCAACCCACTCGATCCACCTCTCCGTAAATTTGATGAGCGCTTCTGCCACGCCATCCAGTTCACCATGTGCTTCAGTGGGGTCGGCGCCAGGGGCAACTTGGCCGACCTTAAGAGTTGCCTCAAGCGTCTTGATAAGCAACTCGAACGAGTCAGCACTCTTTACGTCTGGCTTTTCGATAAGAACCAGTTTGGCGGCCGTGTCTGCCAACTGCACCCCTGAATTCACCATCTGGAATTGAGGCAGCAGGCCGGTCTGCACCTGAGGCTGCTGGGACAGGCTGGCTTCAAGGCGCGCAATGATCTCCGCGTTGAGAGTGCGCTTGTTGACCTTTCCAAGCTCTTTGAGTCGATCTCTCATGCCGTCAGGCATCCTCACTAGGACCTTGTCGGCGACATCGGAGGGATAGACAGGCTTATCTTCCATTTGGTTATGACTCCAGACGCAACTATGAAAAAAGAATATATCGAATCGCTAGCAAGTCTATTGCGGCATTGCTATCGAGTCGCTATATTTATGCCTATAGCAAGTCGCTATTTTAACGGAGTCGGGAATGACACACATCGAGCCAGCCAAGGACCAGGATCGAAAAGATCAGTTTGTTCTGCGGCTACCACAAGGAATGCGAAAGGGCATCAAAGCAAGTGCGGCTCTCAATGAGCGAAGCATGAATGCGGAGCTGATCTATCTCATCAAGCTTGGCCAACAAATTCAGGCGCGGGGAGCATCAACATGAACAGCATCGTGGCTACAGCCAACCATGGCGCCATCTCCATGACCAGCCTTGAAATGGTGGACTTCATCAACAGCCAGCGTCAGGAAGGTGAAGCGGAACTCCAGCATCGTGACTTCATGACAAAAGCGCCAAAAGTACTGGGCCAGGAGGTATGCGAAAAATTTCGCACACCCTACCGTCACCCACAAAACGGGCAGATTTACAGCATGCTCACACTACCGAAGCGCGAAGCCTGCCTTATGGCCATGAGCTACAGCTATGACCTGCAGGCCAAGGTGTTCGACCGGATGACCGAGCTTGAAGGCAAAGCAACGCAGGCGCTACCTCAGACCTTCGCACAAGCTCTGCGCCTGGCAGCCGAGCAGCAAGAAGAGATCGAGCGTCAACAGTTGGCACTTGAACAGGCGAAGCCGAAAGTGGTTTATGCAGACACCATGCTGAACGCTGAGGGCACTGTTCTAGTTCGCGACGCGGCTAAGACGCTGGGTGTGCCAGTGCGCAAGCTGGAAAGTGCTTTGCGAGATAAGGGTGTGATCCTGTCGAACAACGCTCCAGCTGCTGAGTACGTGAGCAAAGGCTACTTTAAAGAATCCCTGCATACGTACAAGACCAAGACCCGAGGCGATCAGATGAGCCGCGTTGCCCGAGTGACAGGCAAGGGCCTGGAATTCCTGCGTCGCTTCGCAGAACGTCATGCCGCATTGTTTGTGAAGGCGCCTCGGAAGGCCTCGCAATGACCCCCGCAAAGGCGAAAGCCCCGGCGACTCGAACTCGCAAGGGCTTTCTGGTGAATCAATCAAAGGGATCGAAGGACTCGCTATGAATGTTACAGCAACCACCAACGCGGCGCAAGCCAGGCCCACCTTAGATCAAGTGGCGACCATGTTCCTAGCGGTAGCGGCGAAGAAGCTGGAGTCGTTGGAGAGCATTCGTAATAAGGATACAGAATGGGTTGATGCGGATGTGAGTGTCGATATGGCCATCGAATTGGTCTCGGAGCGCGTTCGGGCTATGTCAGGGAAGATGTTCCCAAGTGCTGACGCTTTCTCCAGCGAGTGGTACAAGATTTCTTCTGTGGTCAATCTGTCGATGGCGTCATTTAGCCGCCCCTCCAGCTGGTATGGGCGCACCCTGCAAGATGCCGCTCAATTTTTTCAGCAAGTGCCTGACATCTTGCACCATGCGGAAGTAGGTGTGGCATGAGCGCAAAGCGCAGAACTACCCCTACGTCTAAACCTCTCAGCTTGCCTTCTCCAAGTCAGATTCAATTCTTGGCTTGCAAGATGCTTGAGGATCGATTGGAGAGCGCAATACAACACGCATGTGAGCCAGGCATCTGGAGAGACGAATGGCAAGCGCATGTGAACGCCGCTGATCTCGTCAGGGAGGGTGTGCAACGGCTTAAGGCCGCGCTGCCGTTGGATTTCGATGAATTTTCGTTCATGCACGCCCGCATCCAGTCAACTATCGCGCTTGTTGCTGCTGCCTTTCCGGATAAAGACACTGCTGCATGGCGCAACCTGCATGCAGCTGAAACAGGCTTCACTGAAGTTCTTGAGGCATTGGAGTTGGCTGAGCAGGTTGACGAAGGCGCGAGAGGGGATCAATGATGGAACAACTCAGAATCCGCATCACCGGCACTTCGCCGTTGATGATGCATGCGGACACGCTGGCCAACCCATTAAACCCCGCTACGAAGCTTCACAAAGAGATGACGGGGAAGCGAAAGAAAACTGAGGATGACCATCTAGCCATAGCGAAGAGCGAGTTCATCAGTGGTTGCTACTGGAGTCCTGAAAGTGGTTTCTACGTTCCCGGCGCGAACCTCGATGCGACGTTCCTTGGTGGCGCAAAGCTGCAGAAATTGGGCGTGCATTGGAAGCGTGGCGCCTTGGTGCTGGAGAACCATGTGAAGCTATTGCATGACGGTCCTGTAACGCCGGATGCGCTATGGGAGAGTCCAAGCAACGTGGACTGCAGGGGAGTGAAGGTCGGTAGTTCGAAGATCATGAGATATCGGCCTGTATTCATGAGTTGGGCCGCTGAGCTGACCGTCGCAATCAATGTTGATGTGCTCGACATGCAAGAGGCGCGCAAGGCCATTGAAGATGGAGGCGCACTCATCGGAACTTGCGAGTACCGCCCGCGCTTTGGCCGGTTTGAGGTTCGCTATGTCTGAAGTCAAGGTCAGCCCCAGTTGGCGGCAGGCAGTCCATGACTTCCTGGCTGAATTCAAGTACGGCGACATCGTCCCTCATAGTTGGTTGGTCGAGCGGTTTGGGTTGCCTGTACCGGATGAGCACATGTCGGCAGTTGCATTCCAGGCAAGGCAGTTCGCATGGCTCGCCAGCATTGAAGGGTTTAAGGCGGCTTTGCTCCATGACCATCAGGTACTTCTGCAGTCGGTGCGGGGCGAGGGCTATCGCTGGTGCCCGCCCGCCGATCAAACTCAAGCAACACTGCAGGAGTTTGAACGTGATGCCGGGAGATTGTTCAGACATGCTGGGTCCCGCCTAAAAAACGTTCGACATACAGAGCTGACTTACGACGAGCGTCGCGTCAACATGGATGCTCAGGCAAAGCTTTCGTTGCTACGGGGAACAGTCAGAAAGCAGCTCCGCTAACGTGGCTGCAAGCCTATTACAAAGTGGGCTTGCGGATGCGAAAGCATCGTTACCTTCGGCGAGGTCTGGTGAGGTGCGCTCTGGCGAGCTGAGCTCAGGTATGACATGGCCAGGTACGGTATGGGCTGTCAACAGCGGGAAGCATTTTCAGTAGAGAGTGTTTTCCGATGCGATCAGCATCGTTTGGTGCGCTGAGCTATGCAATGGCAAGGCAAGGTGGGCTAAGGCACGGTATGGGCCGAAAACGGCGGCAAGCGTCTTCGATAGAGGTTGCTTGTCGATGCTTTTGGCAAGTAGTGCTTGGAGGTGATTGACTGATTCAAGCGGATCACAGAAAGCGATTCTGCCCGCTTAGAGGGCTTGACAGGCATGAGACAATAAATTGGTACTCACCATAAATCTTTCAGACGAGGGGCAGTATGTGGAGATTTCTCGGTGGGGTGGTTATCGCGGCAACTGCGATAAGCGCATCTGCACAGCAACCGGTGACATTCACTTCACCTGGTGACGCCTTCAAACTCAATTCCACCGCAACTGGAACGGTCTCAAGGACGGGCCCGTTTCTCACAGTACGCCTTGATCGACATGTGATGTGGCAGGGCGATAAGCACGTTGAGCCAACGGACGTTATTGGCTTCAAAGTTTCTGTGGCTGGACGTAACGAGAAAGGGCAATGGGAGCCAGTTAGATCGTCTGGTTTGGTTTCTAGTGCACACGTGATCCGGCGTGGCGAGAGCAGGCAGTTGCCGCCTTCCACTGTTCTCATACCTATCGATAGCCTCAGTACGCTGAGCGATAAGTGGCTTGTCATAACCATGGTAATCAAGCATGGCGCAGGCGAAGGTTTCACGTATGCGCACTCTGACAAGCTCAGGGAGAAGTTGATGCGTTGACCTTTGCTAACATGTACTCTTCATTCTGGAGGGCACATGGCAGACGTAAAGATACATGCTGGCGATTTTCCAACGGGAAACGCAAAGCTCATGTTTTCAACCCTAACTTTCCCGTGGACGCCCGGCGATGGATTTCTTGGGAAGTCGATTCAACTTACAGAATTGGCGGAGGTCGCGATGGCAAGCGAAGAGTCGGTTAAAAAGATTGGTGGTACGGTCGGATGGGGTGTGGTGGGGGCGGCGGTGTTAGGCCCGGTGGGGTTGCTAGCCGGGCTCCTGGCTGGGGGACGAGGCAAAGAGGTCACGTTTGTGGCCAAAACGCATGATGGGAAGAAATTTCTTGCAACCACAGACGCTAAAACATTTACAAAACTACAGGCGGCCGTTTTTTGACCATCGCCACAAGAATATTTGAAGCAGTCAACACAGATGCTTCGTAGCTAAGACCTCTCGGTTATACGGGAGGTCTTTTTTATGAGCCCATGCTTTGCATGGGCTTTTTTGTTTGAGGCCTACGCATGGAAGAAGTCACTGCAATCGGCGTGAAGATGGCAACGGATGACATCGAGCGCGGCATCAAAAAACTTGATGATTTGTCCAAGCAAGGGCCCAAGGTCGAGCAATCGATGGCCGGCATCTCTGCGGAGAGCAAGAAGGTTGCGAAATCTCTGGCGGACCTGGGCTCTGGTGGCGGAGCAAGCGGCGGACTGAGGCGGGCTGGAGAGGCGGCGAAGCAGACTGCCGAAGGCTTGAAGCAGGCCAGTAATGCCACGCGCGAGGCCGTTACTGATAGCGCGAGCCTTGCTAGAGCAATGAATGGGCTCACTGCCGCCGAAGAGAATTTTCTCAAATCGCTGCGTGATCAAGCCGCTGCTATCAAGCTTACTCGCGGTGATTTTGCTGCCTACCAGGCAGCCCAGCAAGGCATGAGCATTGGTGCGCAGGAGACAGCGCGGGCCATCGGTAATCGCATTGATGCATTGAAGGCCGAGCAGAGAGAACTGGCGCAAGCTTCCCGCGAGGCCGATAAGTACGCGAAAGACATGCTGCGCGCTTCTGCGTCCAGCAGTGCGGCTGAAAAGTCGTTCCGCGCGCTGAACACTGCGGCGAACGCTGTGAGCGCAGCGCTGTCCATCATCGGCGTTGGGTTTGGTGCCCGCGAAATCATCACTCAGATCGATGGATACACCAAATTCACGGCGCAATTGAAGCTGGCGACAAAGGGTGCGTCCGACTATTCGGCTGCGATGGCATCTGTTCAACGTATCTCTACCGATGCTCAACAAGGTATTGGCGAGTTGGGGACGCTGTATGCGCGTATTGCGAACGGTACTGCGTCGCTCAACCTGAGCCAGCAGAAACTTTCGGACATCACTGAGACGGTCGCTCTGTCCCTCAAGGTGTCCGGCGCTACCGCGTCTGAGGCATCGTCGGCTATGTTGCAGTTGTCGCAAGCATTCGCTTCCGGCGTGCTGCGTGGCGAAGAATTCAACTCGGTGAACGAGGCCGCGCCACGACTGATGAAGGCCTTGGCTGATGGCTTGGGCGTACCAGTAGGCGCTCTGCGTAAGATGGCTGAGGCTGGGCAGCTCACCTCTGCCGTCCTGGCCGAGTCGCTTCCAAAGGCGCTGGGCAAACTCCGCGAAGAAGCAGAGTCGGTGCAGACCATCTCCGGCGCCTTCACGGTCTTGAAGAACAACATCATGCTGATGGTCGGCGCACAGGCTACTGCCAGTGGCGCTACCAAGGGCTTTGCCAACGGTATCAGCCTGCTGGCCAACAACCTGGACGTTCTGGCCACGGTGGGCGGTGCAGTGGCTTTGGTTCTGGGCGCTCGCTTCACCGCGTCAATTGCATCCACCGGGGTTGCATTTGCCGCTTCCACTATTCAGGCGGCGCGCTATCAGCTGACCTTGGCCAGCATGGCCGGCGTGAGCACAACTGCAGCCACTGGGCTTATCGCTATGGGTGGGGCAGCACGTGGGGCATCCGCAGCTATGGCGTTTCTGGGCGGGCCTCTGGGCGTGATCCTGACCGTCGCAGGAGCCGCCACGGCTGCGTTCTATACATTCCGGGATAGCTCTGAAAGCCTGGTCAAGAGCATCGGTGGCTTGAACCAGCCTCTAGACGAGCTGAAGAAGAAGCTGGACGCGTTGCCGCCGGAAAAACAGATCGTCATCAAGATGGCGATCCAAGATGAGCAGCAAAGGTCAGTCAAGCAAGCGCAGAAACTCACCGATGACTTGATTCAGTCGATTGCGGGTGCTGCAAACATTCGCATGCCGGCTGACCAGTTCGATCTCATGATTGATGCGCTTAAAGAGGCATCTAAGGAGGGCGGGAATCTCGCACCAGTGCTGCAGAACGCTGTAAGCGCGGGATATCTGCCTCAAGGCCGCGTTCAAGAGTGGTTGAATATGGCGGCTGCCCTGCGTGAACTTCAATCTGCAGCACGTGGCGCAGCTGAAGCTCAAAGCACAACCGTTCCCCTCGTATCTGCGGAAAACAACGTGTTCTTGCAGCGGGCTAGGGCGGCACTTGATGCGGCAAAGAGCTACAAGTCTCAGGCTGAAAGGATGCGCGAAGTTCAGGATGCTGGCAAGAAGCTGGCGGGAGAGCTCAAGAGCCTCCAAAACGCCCAGTTAGGCAATTCCAAAGAGGCGAAAGACCTGGAAGAGCGCATCAAAGGTGTCAATGAGCAATTGGCTTCCATGGCTAAGAAGGGCCGCGATACCTCTGGCGCAGCAGCGATCAAGAAGGAGCAATCGGAGTACGAGAAGCTCATCAGCGCCATTCAGTTGAAAATCGCCGAGAACGCTGAGGAGTTGCAATACGGGCACAAGCTGAGCGAGGCAGAAAAGCTACGCTTCCTCATTTCTGAGCAGGGAACAAAGAAGCTGACAGATGGGCATAAGTCGCTAGCAGAGGCTCGCTTGAAAGAGCTAGAGGATGGCGAAAAGCTGCTGAAACAAAAGAAGGCTCAAGCTGAGGCTGAGGAGGGCTATCGTAAGTTTCTGGATGGCATCTACAAGTCTGCCGAAGCTATTGGCAATCTGACCGAGCAACAGGACGCTGCGAACGCATCCTTCGGAAAATCGAAGGTCGCTATCGCCGAAATGGCAGCTGAGCAGGCCAAGTTGGTGCTTCTCAATGCCAAGGACATGGGGCCCTGGACGCCAGAGCATATTGCCGCACTGAAGGCGTTGACCGATCAGCATGAACGCTACGTGGAATCTCTGCGAAAGGGCGAATACATAGCCGCTGACCGCAAGTATGACGATGGCATCCGCGCGGCTCGGGACGAGCTTCAAATTCAGCAGTACAGCATGTCGCTGCTGGGTGAGCAGGAGCTGAAGCGCAACAAGATGATTGCCGTGCGAAGGTCGGAGATCAAATTGGCGCGTGAACTTGCCGAGATCGAAAAGACCTACATGGGGCGGACCGATGAGACTTCAGTCAAGCAACGCACTGATCTGGAGCGCAAAGCAAGAGTCCAGGCTGAAGAAGAGCTGCAAGTTGAACTGGGGCAGATCCAGAACCAGTATGTCAACGAGCAAGTGCAGAAGTACGACCAAATCTTCTCGCAGGGCTTCGCAGACATGCTCAACGGAAATGAAGGTAGCTGGAAGAGCTTCACCAAGAGCCTGACCACGACGTTCAAGACCCAAGTTGCGGACCAGATCTACCAGATGTTTGCGCGACCTATCGTTGTTCAGCTGGTTGGTTCGCTGCTCGGGATGACCGGCGGCGCTGGCGGCCTGCTGGGTGGCTTGCTTGGCGGAGGCTCAGGCGGTGGTGGTGGCGTCATGGGTCTGCTCAGCAATGGATCGAGCGCATACAGCCTTTACTCTGGCGAAGGGTTGCTGGGTCAAGGATCTCGCTACGTGGCCAACATGTTCGGCTTCGGGGGAGCAGCGCCATGGCAGGCTGCCGGGGCTCAAGCCTCTGGAGCAGTGACCATGCCAGTGACCGGGGGCTTAGGTGGGGCGGCACCTGGTAGCACCAGCTTCATGGGTCTCAATGGCGGCTATGCAGCAGCTGGCGTCATGATGATCCCCCTGATTGCCGCCTACCTGGGAGGCATGTTCAAGGAGGAAAGGCAGGTTGGTGCCGGTATCACGGGCGAGCTGGGCGGCGACCTCTATGGCTACCAGCTGATGCGCGAAAGCGGCAGCCTTTTCGGTGGGCCGAAGTACCGTTACTTGGTGGCGGAGAAGGAGATCGAGAAGTCCAACGCCGAGATCGAGCGCTTGAAGAAGGAGATTGCTGACAACCCCAATGACGCTCGCAACGGCTACCGTGAACGGCAGCTCCAGCAGCAGTACAGCCGCCTGGAGATGCTCTCGCAGTACGACGGCGCTATCGAGGCTTCCAAGGGCCCCATCAAGATCCTGCAGGATGCTTTTACGGCCATGCGTGAGGACACAGCAGCCCGGGCGGATAGCTTGAAGCTGGATGGTGATTCAATCCGCGCCATGAAAGTGACATTGGGCATTGATGAGATCCACCCAGACACAGGCGGCAAAGGGTTGGAGCTGACTGGACTGAGCCAAGAAGAGGCAGCAGCGAAGATCCAGGCTGCGTTGGCGCAAGCCAATGAGGAAATGGCTCGCTCTGTACTGGGCACTTGGCAGGAGCAGACCCGCGAAGTCACCCGCATGGTGTGGGACAACGTGGAGCTGCCTTCTGACGGCGACACCCAGCAATACGGCATGGTGGGACGCGAGGTGACAGAGACGATCACCGAGCAGGTATTCGTTATGAGCGAGTACGTGCGTGCAGGTGAAACGGCTGTACAGGCGCTTACTCGCCTATCTGACTCGCTCTTTAGCGTGAACTCCGTCTTCGACATGCTTGGGCTCACCCTCATGGATACGTCGCTGGCCGGTGCTGATATGGCCTCGGACATCATCGATGCCTTTGGGGGCGCGGATAAGTTCTCTGCAGCGACCGGCAACTACTACGACAAGTTCTACACCGACCAAGAGAAGGTGAAGAACCAGACGCGACTGCTCAACGACCAGCTCAAAAAGCTGGGCATTGAGACCATGCCGGCAAGCCGCGAGGCGCTCAAGGAATACATCAACGGGATCGACAAGAGCACGGAAGAGGGCCAAAAGCTCTTTGCCAGCCTGCTGGGGCTCGTGGATGTGTTCGACATGATCTACACCTCTGCCGAGAACATCGCCAGCCTCAAGCAGGACCTGAATCTGCAGCTGCTGCGCGCCCAAGGCAACGATGCGGAAGCGCAGCGCCTGGAGCGCGAGAAGCAGATCAAGGAGCTGGAGAAGTACAACGATCCGGAACTTGTGCGCATGCAGCGTGAAGTGTGGGCGGCCGAGGACAAGAAGAAGGCAGAAGAAGAGGCAAAGCAGGCGCTGGAGTCCGCGAAGTCGCTGGCAATGAACAATCTGCAGGCGGCGATCGGACGGGAGAAGGAGCACTG
The DNA here is from genome assembly GCF_022387135.1 of Comamonas sp. B21-038. Taxonomy (GTDB): domain Bacteria; phylum Pseudomonadota; class Gammaproteobacteria; order Burkholderiales; family Burkholderiaceae_C; genus Comamonas; species Comamonas sediminis. The sequence continues at coordinate 2,832,042 of NZ_CP092462.1, read as the reverse complement.
GAACACGTTTGCAAAGACGGCCCAGGAGAAGCTCACGCAGGCCGCCAGCTACTTCGACATGTTCACGGGCGCAGCCAAGAGCCTACGCGGCAGTGTTGAGGATGTGGCCACCTACCAAGCAGCTGCTGGCATGGTGTACATCGAGCAGGCGCTGGCCAACGCTCGTAGAGGCCTGGGCCTCGGCGACTATGACCAGGCAAAAACTGCAGTTGAAGCCGCGAGCAGCGGCCTTGTCATGAGCAACTACGCCACCCAGGCGGAACTTGACTATGACAAGAAGGTGCTCGCGGCCCAGCTGGAGGAGCTTGGCGAGTTCGCCGGCGTGGCCAAGTCGGATGCTCAAAAGCAGATCGACCTGGCCAACGACCAGATCAAGCGCCTAGACGACACGCTTTCCTACTGGAAGGACTACGGCCAGGATCAGATCGATGCAACGCTGAGCGTTACCGATGCTGTGAACGCACTGTTCAAGCTGCTGGACCCCAAGGAGCAGGAGCGGATCAAGAAGGAAGAAGCGGCCAAGGCTGGATTGGGCGGTGGTAGCACCCCTGCCACAACTGGCAAGGCCGGCAGCGGCGCAACCCTTGGCGGCACGGTGTCCGGCACTGCGGGGCGTTACGTCGTCGGCTTCACGGCTGACGGCCGCGCCAAGTGGTCGGATGGCACTGTCGAAAAGTACGCCGCAGGGCAGTACCAGTACGACGGCCACCTGTTGGTTGGATCGGGCAACCTGACCGCCGACCAGTGGGCAGCAATGCAGGCCGGCCAAAGCGTTTATGGAAGCGGCTGGTACTTTGATGAGAAGCAAGGCCTGTGGATGAAGCGCAAGTCATTTGCCGTGGGCACGAACTATGTGCCTTACGACATGACGGCGAACATACACCAGGGTGAGCGAATCATTCCTGCGGCCGACAACCGGGCGTTGATGGCTGCTTTGAACACCCAAGGGGGTGGCAATGCAGAGCTGATCACGGCGGTCAAGAAGCTTGAGGAACGTCTGGCATCCATCGACCACAACACGGCCGATGTCGCTGTTACCAACCGGCGCCTGGACGCGAACATCGACCAAGTGTCTGAGGGTGGCAACGGCCTGCGTGTCGTCAACCCTGGTTAAAAGGGAAATCTATGTACGTGTTAGTCCCCAAGCAGATTGGGGACAGCTCGATGCTGGCCGGGTCCATCCCCGCTGTCGATACGGCAGCCGGGGAGGTGGCCTGGACGGCAGGCGCAGCTGTCGCCAAAGATGCAGAGCGGGTTTACGGGCAGCGCGTATACAAATGCGCAGTTGTCCCGCCCAATCTCAATATCCCACCGGACCAAGACACCAATAGCTGGAATGACATGCGCCCGTCAAACCGGTGGGCGCCCTTCGACCCATACGTGCAGACAACCCAGGTCAATCGCCTGGGCTCGCTCACGTATGTGATGAAGGTGCCATTCATCACCGGTATGGCCCTTCACGGACTTACCGGCAAACGGCTGCAGATCAGGGTGACGGATGGGGTAGGCGGGGCGGATCTGATCACTCCCGTCGATACCGGGCTGAACCTTCCGCGTGTCGGCTGGTGGAACTACTTCTTCGGTGAACGGACGGCCATCAAGTCGTTCCGCATCGAGAGCATCCCCAGCAAGTCGTCCACCGTCATAACGGTGACGGTGTCGGCCGACCCGAGCCAACCGGTTGGGATCGGCTGGATGTCGATCGGCACCTGGACGGCTTTCGGTATGACCCGTGTCGGGATGCCTTCGGGCACCCAGTATGGGGCGAATGCCGAGATCCAGAACTACAGCTACCGCAAGGACTTTGAGGACGGCACCTTCCGTGTTGTACCCCGAGGCTCGGCGGTGAATCTGACCCTGCCCGTGATCATCGATGCAGAGGATGCCAACCGGCTGTTCTCGCTCATTGAGCGGCTCAAGGACACGCCGGTATCGGTGTATGCCAGCTCCATTGGCAAGTACCGCTATCTCGCAACAGTGGGCTTTATCAGCATCGGCTGGCAGCCGCACACCACGGTCAGCACATCAATAAACGTGAATGTTAAGGGGGTTGTCTAATGCCAATCGTTCCAGTACCACCAATCCGGGACCTTGGCACCGTCCCGAACAACAACATGGACGAGGCTACGTTCAACGTGACCGCCGAGACCTTCACAACGAACATGCCTCCATGGGGGGCTGATGTGAAAGCGGTGGCTGAGTCGGCCAAGACCAACGCAGAGTACTCCAACCAGCGCGCGAACGACTCCAACACATCTGCGGAGGCGGCAGCCGCACGCCTGGTCGATGTGCAAACGGCAGCAAATGGCGCCTTTGCAGCAGCGAACTACAAAGGGGAGTGGTCCACTCTCTCGGGAGCGCTGAACGTGCCAGCCACAGTCACCCACCAGGGGCGCCTGTGGTATCTCAAGCTGAACCTGGCCAACGTGACCACACAGGCCCCGGCCCTGGGGTCCACCTATTGGGGCGAGGTGAGCCGCAACGATTTCACGGTGCTGCCTTGCCCTGCTGGGACGACAAATGCGGCGGACCGTGGCTTGTATCGGATGACTTCCAGCACTTCGGTGCTGCTGCTTCCTGCTGCGCCTTGGCACGGGATGGTTGTGGCGGCCGCGAATGTCTCTGGAACGTTGACGCCGGTGATCTCGCGCAATGGCAAAACCATCTGCGGTGATGCTGAAAACTTCACGATGAATGTTCTGGGTTTCCAGATCGTGTTGCAGTACGACTCCATATCCGGAGATTGGATGCGGGTTTCTGGCCTGACGGCATTTACAGCCGCGCAGCCCGCTATCGGAACCTCCAATATCTGGACAGCCTCCCAAAACTTTACGGGCGGGCTGAATATGAATGGCATCCCGATTGTCGAGAGGGGAAGTAATACGGATGGTGAGTATGTGAGGTATGCAGACGGAACGCAATTCTGCTCGAAAATCCTGACCATAAATACAGCAATTTCCAACAGCGATGGAGGTGGGGTCCTCTACAGCCCCGCCGTTAATCTTGGCGCTTTCCCCAAAACTTTCTCGCCACAAGCCCCGTCCGTAAATTTGACCGTCTCTGGCGGCGCTGGAGCTTTTATAACTAGCGGCTCGATGCCTCAGACGACTACAAGTTGGGGAAATTGCTTTGTGTCCTCTGGCGCGTCTCGTGCTGCGACCAACTATTACATATCGTGCCTTGCAAAAGGCAATTGGTTTTGATTAGGGGATGACATGGCTAATGCGGCACAACTTGCTCAAACAACCCTTGCAGCGCCTTTTACAGGCGGAGTTTGTGATCTGTCTAAGAGGACCTACTTTGCTGACACAGTATCAGGTGCAATTGTTTTCTCATTTGTGAACAGACCGGCCGACTGCATGATGTTTGAAGTGGAGGCAAATCTGGTTTCTGGAACAATGACCTGGCCTGCAAATGTGAGATGGGTATGGGGTGGTGGGCTTCCTCAAAATCTCCAGACTGGGAAGATTCATCTTTTCCAGTTCAGGCGGCCCCAATCCACTGGAACCGATCAATGGCTCGGGTCCTATCAGGGGAACTATTGAAATGGCTCATAGACCATTCCTTCTAAAAGGCCCGGTGTACATCACCATTACAGCCAGCGTCAGGAGCCCGGACATCCGAGCTCTTGCTATTTCTGCGGGTTGGGTTGGCTACGAACCGCTGTATTGCACCATCAACGCGGGAGTGGATGTAGCGGCGCTCAGCATTGCAAATATCCCAAGCGGCCTGCTCACCATCATCAATCGCGGGCGAATTGGCGCAATGGTGGGTGGCGCCTTTGGGCTCTACACCCGAACCTTGATCAATATCGACAATGCGGGCGGCACGATCTTCGGCGCGGGTGGCACAGGTGGGGCCGGCGGATCATTGCGCATTCAAAATCCTAATTCACCATCGTTTTACGCCGCAGGTGACGGGGGTGCCGGTGGTGCAGGCGCTGGCTTTAGCACCATTAGCACACTGACTTTGCAGCCTGCGAGCAACGGCGATCCTGGTCGATCCGAGACGCTTGGGGGGTCTTCGGTCGGGGGCATTGGCGTCTCAACTGGGGGGCGGGGCGGCAATGGCGGGCCCATTGGCCAGTCTGGCGCAAGTGGCGAATCCGGTACTGCATCTGGCAACTACAACCTGATTCAAGTCTTCTCACCAGGTGCAGGGCAGCCCGCAGGCAACTATGTGGATGGCAACGCCTATATCAACTGGCTAGCTACGGGCACGCGCCTGGGCAATGCAATCTAAAGGGTCAACATGTACATCGATAAAGAAACAGGCGACTACCCGCTGAGCCCGGCGGACATCATCTCCAGGCACGCCCACAACATGTCTTTTCCCGTGCCCTTTGAGGCGCCGGAGCAGTATGCCCTGGTAGCGCCGGCAAGCCCGCCCGCGTTCGTTCAGACCACCCACAAAGCAGTGGAGCTGGCCCCACTGGAGACAGAGGAAGGCTATCTGCAGCAGTGGGAAGTCGTGCCACTGAGCGCTGAGGAACTGGCACAACGGGAAGCCGAGCGCTTGGCAGCCGAGCAGGCCGCCCGGGATGCTGCACGGGTGACCGTGACCAAGCGCCAGGCGTTGCTTGCGCTGTTCGACATGAAGGGCATCAAGAACGAGGACATCGAGGGGCAGATCAATCTGATTCCTGATGAGTTCGACCGATACCGGGCCCTAGTGGACTGGCAGGGCTCGGCGGCCATCGAGTCGGACAGTCCCACCATGCTTAAGCTGGCGGCAGGCCTGAACCTGACCGAGGCCGATTTGCACGAGCTGTTCGGGTACGCCGAGACCCTGTAGCCCTCGCCACAACACACAACACAACCCGCTTAGGCGGGTTTTCTTATTTAAGGGGCCAGAGGATGAGCAATTCAATGGAAAGCGCAGGAATCGTCGCCGGGAAAACAGCAGTTTATGGAGGGGCAGCTACTGCAGTTGCCAGCGGAATGTCTCTGTCTGAAATGGGTATTGTGGTCGGCGCCGTTGTGGGCCTATTGGGTCTGATCTTCGGCCAGTATTGGGCTTGGCGCCGGGATGAGCGACAGCGCGCCGAAGTGATCGAGAGAAAGGCAGAGCGAGAACTGCGCATGTCTTTGATGCGCGCATCTGGTCGGCCGATCTACCACCAAGATACCGACCTCGGGAAGTTGGAGGCGGAGCAATGAGCAAGATCCCAGACGCGCTGCGTTCTGGCTTGATGGCCCTGGCCATCCTGACGGCCGGCGCCGGCGGCTACATGGTCTCCGAGCGCGAGCAGGCCGCAGCCCAGGCCATGGCCGAGCAGAGTCAGTACATCCAGGCCGTGGCCGCTGACCCTGGCACATCCCAGGCAGTCAAGATCGCCATGGTGATGGGCAGCTACTACGAGAGCAGCTACCGCCACATCGGAACACCCTACGTGGACAAGCTGGGCAAAGGCCAACCGCTGACGGTCTGCAACGGCATCACGGGCCGAGCCGTGGTGGCCGGACGGTACTACACGCCGTCCGACTGCTACGCACTGGAGCGCAGCCGATACCTAGCTGCCGAGCGCACGGCCATGGGCATGTTCCGGCTCTGGACCACCTACACCCCGCTGCAGCAAGCAGTGTTCATCGACTTCATCCACAACAAGGGCGAGGGTGCGCTGTACGCCTCGACCCTACTGCGCAAGGCCAATGCGGGTGATGTGGTGGGTGCATGCCGAGAGAACCCGCGCTGGAACCGGGGCACGGTCAACGGCGTATCTGTGGTGCTGCCAGGCCTGCAGGCCCGGGGCGATGCCAACGGCGAGATCTGCGAGGCAGGCTTATGACCCTGCAGATCAAACTCATCCTGGCCGCCGTCATCGCTGCACTGGCCTTCTCCACAGGATGGGTGGTCAAAGGCTGGCAGGCCAGCAAGACCATCGCCGAGCTGCGCACCGGGCAGGCCCGGGACAAAGCCACCCGCGCCGAAGCTGCCAGAACCGTTGAAACCCAAACCGCAATCAGGGAGAGCAAGCATGCCGAAGACACGATCTACAACGCCGATCGACTGGCGAACCTCAAGACTGGCATTGATGTGGATGTGCGCACTGAGCTTGCCCGCGCTGAGCGCCTGCACCGCGACACAGACAGCCGAGCCGCCACTTATCGTGCGCAAGCCCAGGCCGACGCCGCTGCCCGCCGCGATCTTGCAGATAAGGCCGCAGCCCTCGACCGCCAGCTTGCACAAGGCATCGGCGTGGTCGCAAGCCTCGGCGGAGATCTTAGACGACGGGATGCCGAAGTAGCAGCGCTATGCGACCAGGTGAACATCGAGCGCCGGCTGAGCGGTGACGACAGCGATCAGGCCTGCAGCCAGAAATAGAAAGAGCCTCCCCGGCGCCACTACGGCACTGGGGAGGCTGTTTTTTCGTTTCAGATAGGGTTTCGGATGACACCATCCGGATGCGTGCCCCTGTACCTTGGCGCCAGGAGGCTCCAATGTGCAATCGCTACCACTCCCCTGATGAAGGCTACATCCAGCAGTACTGGCGGCTGAACCCCCGGCAATTGGGGCTGGGTGCCCGCGACGTATTCCCGCGCTCGCCTGGCGGGTTCATCCGGCGCGCCGTGGATGATCCTGGCTACAGCAAGGAGCTGGCCGTGGGACGATGGGGCCTGATCCCCTGGTTCAGCAAGACGCCGGACATCAAGTACAGCACCAACAATGCCCGGGCCGAGGAGATCGCGGACAAGGCCAGCTTCAAAGACCCGTGGAAGCGCGGCCAGCGCTGCATCATCCCGGCGACGACTTTTGATGAGCCCAACTGGGAGAGCGGGAAGAACGTGTGGTGGAGGTTTGCCCGGGCCGACGGCGACCTGTGGGGCCTGGCGGGGCTGTGGAACGCCTGGAAGGATCCAGCGACAGGCGAGCTGATCGAGAGCTACACCATGCTCACGCTCAACGCAGATGCGCACCCGCTGATGAACCGCATGCACAAGCCGGACCCGAAGCTCGCAGCTGACAAGCAGGACAAGCGAAGTGTGATCCCCATTGAGCTGGCCGACGTGGACCAATGGCTGGAAGGGTCGATCAAGGACGCTCAGGCGCTGCTGAGGCTGGCACCGGTCGAAGTGTTCGCGGCCGGGCCAGCCTAAAACGGAATATCGGGGGCGAGGCTGTCGTACAGATCCTTGTCCACCGCAACCGTGACGGTGTGCAGCACCATAGTGCCCAGGACCGGCATCGCCTCCGGCCGATCCAGCTTGATGCCATCCCAGCGCTCATGTTCCTTGGTCTCGGACCAATCATCACCATCCTTGATGTGCCACCGCCAGTATCTTGATTGAAACATAGACACCTCCAAAAGACTGTATATTTATACAGTAAATGGAGCGAGCAATGGAAGCAGTCAGGAAATTTGAGCCGGAGGACCTGCCGGGCTGGTACATGAGCGCTGTCAGCCCTGGCAGCTGCTTCGATCTTGAGGCGCGTCAACGGGTCGGCGTGGATCTGTACGTGCTGCAACTGCAGTTTTGCGGCGCGTACTTGTGCTCTCCTTTTCTGGCCGGCAGGGCGCCAATATTGGGCATGGTCATCTCATCGACTACGCCATTCAACGGCAACCAGACCGGGATTTACCGGCGTGCCGAGCCCATGAAGCTCATGACCTACCCACTGGAGCAAGTCGAGGTTTGGAAGAAGCGAGAGGACGGAACCATGCTGCTGCGGGGGGAGCAGTGGGATGAGGGGGAGTTCAGCCGTTGGCCGCAGACTTGGATATGTGGGCGCAATCCATCTGCAGTAGCTGCAGCACTGCGCGGTATGTCGGCCTGGCTGGATAGGGAGTACGCGAAGGTCAAGCGGCCGCCCTATGCGAATGACCGGCCGAGGTAAGGGGCAGCCGCAAGAGTGCAAATGAAATGCGCGGACCGGGGAAGGGATGCAAGAATAATTGCGCCGATGCTGGATGTGGCGGCCAAACATAGCAGTTAAAAATGTGGCTCATCCAGGCGTAGCAAAAGGCGTAGTATTTAATGTTCTGTCGCCTGATTAGCTATAGAAACACCCCGCTGCATCATGGGGGTATGCGATGAAAAATCGGCTTTGGTAAGCGTTGGATTTTCCATGGGGTTTGAACTCATCTATGGTTGGTCGGGTGGGGAAGAAGCCAGCCCGGGATGGCAGGGGTAAAGAGGGTCGGTAGGGGCCTTGTCGAGGCGGCTTGACCAGCAGCGCACCCGGGGGCGGGGCGCCTGCGCCGGTCTGCCTGTGGCCGCAATGCGCATCATACAAGGCTGGCCGGAGGCCCAGGGGCCGAGCGGGGTGTGCATATTACCGTATCGGCGGGAGCAAGTTGGCATCCACTCGCTGATGGAGCGCGGATTTCCCAGGCGTTCACGCGAGGCACAGGCCTTATCCGCCCAGGCGTAAACCGCCGGCCTACCCGCCCCCTTTTTGAAGAGGTTTAACACCCCGATGCGAATGTAAAGCCCGCTGCACGGCCTCGAAAATTCCGGTAAAGCTGGCAGATTCCTACCTATTTGCGGTGCTGCTTGCGCCATCATGGACTGCAAGCGAGGCGACGGTGCCTTGCGTCAAGTACAGGAGGTCCCGATGAAAAACGCAATGACAACTTGGATGAACCGCGCAGCCGCTGCCGCGCTGGTCGCGACCTTGGGTGCGGGTGCCGTCAGCGTGCAAGCCCAGCCGCGCCCTGCGCAGGACTCCCACCGCTACGACAACCGGGGCCATGCGCAGCCCGATCGCCGCCATGATTCGCACCGGCCCGATGCGCGCAACCACCGGGGTGCGGGCCCGGACCACCGCTGGGTCAAGGGCTCGCGCGTGCCGCCGCAGTACCGGGCGCACGGCTATGTCGTCAACGACTGGCGTGGCCACCGCTTGAGCGCACCGCCACGCGGCTACCACTGGATCCAGAATGGCGGTGACTACCTGCTAGTGGCCATTGCCTCCGGCGTGATTGCCCAGATCGTGTTTGGCAACTGACAGCCAGGCGATCTGCTGATCGGCCAAAGACAAAGCCCACAGGCATGGCGTGTGGGCTTTGTTGTGTATGCGCGCGGAGGTTTACTCGGCTTGCCCGGCGTCCGGCTCCGCCGGGGTGTCTGCAGCGGGCACGGCGCCGTCGTCGTTCAGCGCCTGGCGCACGCCGGCCTTGTCACCAGCGCTGGCGAACTTGCTGTACTTGGCAAGGATGGGCACCAGCTGGCCGTAGATGCGGGGCGTGCCGGCCAGCACTTCGCGTTGTTCCAGGAAATCAGCTTCACCGGTGAAGTTGCCGACCAGGCCACCGGCCTCGGTCACCAGCAGCGAGCCGGCTGCCACGTCCCAGATGCTCAGACCCGTTTCAAAGAAACCATCGCTGAAACCGGCGGCCACATAGGCCAGGTCCAGTGCCGCTGCGCCAGGGCGGCGCACGCCGCTGGTGCGCTGCATCACATCGCCCAGCATGGCCATGTACTGCTTGAAGTTGTCGCCCGGACGGAAGGGGAAGCCGGTGGTGATCAGGGTGTCGCGCAGCAGGGTGCGCTTGGACACGCGGATGCGGCGCTCGTTCAGGAACGCGCCACGGCCACGGGTGGCGGTGAACAGGTCGTTGCGGGTGGGGTCGTAGACGACGGCTTGCTCGATGCGGCCGTTCACGGCCAGCGCGATGCTGACGCAGTAGACGGGGAAGCCGTGGATGAAGTTGGTAGTGCCGTCCAGCGGATCGATGATCCAGATGTGGTTGGAGCGGGGGTTGCCGTATTCGTTGCCCGATTCTTCGGCGAGGATGCCGTGGTCAGGGTAGGCGGTCAGCAGGGTCTCGATGATCGCTTGCTCGGAGGCCTGGTCCACTTCGGTCACAAAGTCGTTCACCTGTTTGGTCGAAACCCGCACCGATTCCACGTCAAGCGCGGCACGGTTGATGATGGCGCCAGCAGCGCGAGCGGCCTTAATGGCCATGTTGAGCATGGGGTGCAGGGAGGAGGACGACATAAATTGTGTGGGCGTAAGTGGGGCAGCAAAAACGCTGCGAAACGCTGGGGCAAGAGCGGCTGTTAGATCGCGGCCGGCGATGCGGCAGCGACAATAGGGGCTAGATTGTACCTGCGCTCGATTTTTTTCGCTGGTACATGCCCCTTTTTGCCCGACCTGTCTATGAAAACCCGTTTTGTTCTGATCGAAACCAGCCATGCCGGCAATGTGGGCGCCGCCGCCCGTGCCATCAAGACCATGGGTTTCGATGACCTGGTGCTGGTGCGCCCGCGCTGGAGCAATGTGCTGCGCAAGGAAGAAACCATCCAACGTGCCAGCGGCGCACTCGATGTGCTGGCCAACTGCCGCATTGTGCAGTCGGTGGACGAGGCCCTGGATGGTATAAGCCACCTGTGCGCCACCGCGATGACCCCGCGTGATTTTGGCCCGCCCGCCCGCACGCCGCGCGAGCACTTTGCGCTGCTGCTGCAGGGCGCGCTGGCGGCACAGCCTGGGCCGGTTCCGCTGAATGAAGACACCAGCCCTGCAGCCACCCCCGCAGCCAGCGACGCCACAGCCGCCCACCCCAGCGGCGAGACCGGCGTGGCCTTCTTGTTTGGCTGCGAGCGCTATGGCATGGCCAATGAGGATGTGTACCGCTGCCATGTGGCGCTGTCGATTCCGACCAATCCGGATTTTGGCTCGCTGAACCTGGCCTCGGCGGTGCAGGTGGTGGCCTATGACTGGCGCCAGGCGCTGGGCGGTTATGGCGTGAGCGATGCCGCAGCCCGGGGCGAGCGCGCCGATGCGCAGCAGGTGGCAGGCATGCTGGCGCACTGGCAGCAGGCGCTGTCCGAGATCGGCTTTCTGGATCTCGAGGCCCCCAAGAAGCTGATGCCCCGGCTCAACCAGATGTTCAACCGCGCGCAACTGACCCAGGAGGAAATCCACATACTGAGAGGTGTTGCCAAGGCTATGCTGCGCACGGCCGAGGCCGCAAAACGATAGACTGGCGGACCCTCGAATATTTATATAACCATTGTTTCCATGTTTGACCGCCTGCGCTCCGATATTCAGTGCATCCTGGACCGCGACCCCGCTGCCCGCAGCCGTTGGGAGGTTGTCACCTGTTATCCCGGTCTGCATGCGATCTGGATGCAGCGCCCTGCGCACTGGTGCTGGAACCATGGATTCAAATGGACGGGCCGTTTCATCTCGCACATGGCCCGCTGGCTGACCGGCATCGAGATCCACCCCGGCGCGCAGATTGGCCGCAATGTCTTCATCGACCACGGCATGGGTGTCGTGATCGGTGAGACGGCTGTCGTCGGCGACGGCTGCACCATCTACCACGGCGTCACGCTCGGTGGCACCACGCTCTACAAGGGCGCCAAGCGCCATCCCACTTTGGGCAGGAACGTGGTGGTGGCAGCGGGCGCCAAGGTGCTCGGCGGTTTTGAGGTGGGTGATGGCGCCAAGATCGGTAGCAATGCGGTGGTCATCAAGCCCGTGCCTGCCGGTGCCACGGCCGTGGGCATTCCGGCCCGCATCATTGCCTCGCGCCAGGGTGCCAGTGCCGATGTGACCGAAGCCCCGGCAGAGCAGAAGTTTGCCGCCTACGGCGTGACGCAAGAGGACGACCCGCTGTCCAAGGCCATGCGCGGCATCATCGACAGCGCTGCCGGCCACGAGCAGCAGATCACCATGCTCTGGGCGGCCATCGAGAAGCTGTCGGTGCAGAGCAAGGTGGGCGATTGCGTGCCTTGCGATGCGCAGCGCGAAGCCGAGTTTGAAGCCCAGAAGCTGAGCGACCTGGTTGGCAAGTAAGCCGGGCTCGGTCGCCAGCGGCACCGCGCTGCTGTTTTGCCGGGCGAGCCGCAACTGGATGCGTGGTTACCTGATGGGGCTCAGTGCCGGCCGTGCAGCAAAGTCTGCAGTGCCTGCTGCGTGGCATCGCAGTCGCCAAAATGGGTGCTGACCCATTCGCGGTGGTAGTAAGTGGGCAGGTAGCGCTCGCCAGCGTCGCACAGCAGGCTGAGCAGCGAGCCGGTTTCGCCCCGCTGGCGCATGCCATCGGCCAGGCGCAGCATGGCCACCATGTTGGTGCCGGTAGAAGGCCCCACCTTGCGGCCGAGCACATCGCCCAGCAGCGCCATGGCCGTGACCGATTCGCGGTTGCTGACGACCTCCATATGGTCCACCACGCCACGGATGAAGCTGGGCTCCACGCGCGGGCGGCCGATGCCCTCGATGCGCGAGCCAGGCGCTGTCAGGCTGGCGTCGCCGCTGCGCCAGTAGGCATGGAACACGCTGCCTTCCGGGTCCGCCACGCAGACCTGGCTGTTGTAGCGCATGTAGCGCACAAAGCGGCCAATGGTGGCGCTGGTGCCCCCGGTGCCTGCGCCCACCACGATCCAGCGCGGAACGGGGTGGCGCTCCATGCGCATCTGCTGGAACATGCTCTGCGCGATGTTGTTGTTGCCGCGCCAGTCGGTGGCGCGTTCGGCATAGGTGAACTGGTCCATGTAGTGGCCGCCGGTGCGCTGGGCCAGCGCACGGGCGGCATCATAGACTTCGCCGGCATGGCCGACAAAGTGGCAGCGCCCGCCGAGAAATTCAATCTGCGCAACCTTCTCGGGCGAGGTGGACTGCGGCATCACCGCGACAAAGGGCAGGCTCAGCAGGCGCGCAAAATAGGCCTCGCTCACGGCCGTGGAGCCGCTGGAGGCCTCGACAATCGTTGTGCCCTCATGCACCCAGCCATTGCACAGCGCGTAGAGAAACAGCGAACGCGCCAGCCGGTGCTTGAGGCTGCCGGTGGGGTGGGTGGATTCGTCCTTGAGGTAGAGATCAATCCCCGCCTGCGCATAGCAGGGCAGGTTCAGCGGAATCAGGTGGGTGTCGGCACTGCGCTGGTAATCAGCGTCGATCTTGGCAATGGCCTGGTCACGCCATCCGTGGTGGTTGTTGACCTCGTGCGCGCTGGTGGTGGGGGTGTCGTGGAGCTGCATGGCTATGGATTATGACGCCATGACAAAAAATGGCTATCCAGGCAGAGCTGCCTGCACTGCCGTGGCAAGCGCAATGGCTGCTTCCGTCGTTCAGGCGCGTGCAGGCTGTGCGCGCCCCAGGGTGGCCAGCACCGCAGGCGCAATGCGCCGGTGCATAGGCGCCACTGGCAGCATGTACAAATGGCCGAGCAGGTTGTGGACATGCACCACCGTCGTGACGGTGATGGCGACCTGGTCCTCGCGGCCGGCCACAGGCGCGCGGTGGACGCTGAGCACCACGTTCAGATGCTTGTCGCTGTCGCCGATCAGCGCTTCATCGGCGCGGTTCTCCAGCACGGTAAATACGCCCACGCGCTCGCCTGGCTGGTAGGCGCTGGCGGGGCGCTGCGGGTCGATCTGGGAGAGGGTGCCCAGGTCCTTGAGCCCGACGATGTGACCGACCCGGTTGCGGGCCTGCATGCACCACTCAATCCAGCGCGGCGTGCGCGCGACGGCGGCCAGAAAATAGGCCAGCGCGGGCGCGCCGGTCTGCGCAGTGTGGATGCACCAGGCATCCTGAAAATGCGCGCCGGCCAGGCGTTGGGCGATGCGGCTGCCCGCAGGCGGAGGGGTCTCTTGCGGTTGACTTGGCATGGTGTGGATGAGCGCTAATCAGTGGGCCGCGGCCAGGCGTGCGCCGGCGGCCTGCAGCCATTGGTCCAGCGCACCGGGCGCATCGCAGGCAATGGCCTGGCGGGCAGGCATGCTGCGCAGCCAGGTGATCTGGCGCTTGGCCAGCTGGCGGGTAGCGGCAATGCCCTTGTCGCGCATCTCTGCCCACAACGCGGGCGGTACATCGCTTTCGGTCTGCACGGCAATGCCTTGCTGGGCACAGCTGTCGAGCATCTCCCACATCTGGCGGTAGCCCACGCAGCGCATCGATGGCAGGTTCAGATCCAGATCGCCGCGCGCACGCAACTGCAGCACCTCGGCCAAAAAGCCCTGGGCCAGCATCTGGTCGTAGCGCAGTGCAATGCGCGCATGCAGCCAGGCACGGTCGCTGGGCTCCAGGCTGAAAAGCTGAAAACCGGGTGCCAGCTGCAGCAATGGCGACGGGCGCTTTGGCTGCGCATGGAAATACGACAGCGGCTGGCCGCTGAGCCGCCAGACCTCCAGCGCACGCTGCACCCGCTGGCTGTCGCCGGGCGCCAGGCGCTGCGCAGTGACCGGATCAACCTGCGCCAGCAGCCCATGCATATGCGGCCAGCCATGGACGGCCGCCTCGGCATCGAGCTGGGCGCGCACCGCCGGGTCGGCGGCAGGCATGTCGTCAATGCCATCCATCAGCGCCTTGAAATACAGCATGGTGCCGCCCACCAGCAAGCTGATGCCGCCCCGCGCATGGATTTGCGCCACCAGCGCCAGCGCGTCGTGCACAAACTCTGCTGCGCTGTAGGCGTCCAAGGGGTCGCGGATATCGAGCAGATGGTGCGCTATGCCGGCCTGCTCCTGCAGGCTGGGCTTGGCCGAACCAATGTCCATGCCGCGGTAGATCAGGGCCGAATCCACGCTGATGATCTCAACCGGCCGCACCGCGCTCAGTTGCTGCGCCAGCGCAATGGCAGCGCCGGTCTTGCCGGAGGCGGTGGGGCCTGCCAGGCCCAGGCAGAGAGGGGTATCAACAGCGTGCACGTCGGGAAGCTTGTCAGGGCAGCGGCAGCCGGCACCAAACGGCGGCTGCTGCGGCGGAACGGGGGAGAGGCGCGCGCCTGCGGACCCATGAAAAAAGGAGCCTTGCGGCTCCTTGGGGTGGGGCAATCAGGCGCAGGCCGATTACAGCACACCTTGGGCCAGCATGGCGTCGGCCACCTTCACAAAGCCGGCGATGTTGGCGCCATCGATGTAGCTCACCGTGCCGTCGTCGCGCTGGCCGTACTTGACGCAGGCCGAGTGGATGCCTTCCATGATCTCGAACAGGCGCTGGTCAACTTCGGCAGCAGGCCAGCTCAGGCGCAGCGCGTTCTGGCTCATCTCCAGGCCCGAGGTAGCGACGCCGCCGGCGTTCGATGCCTTGCCGGGTGCGTAGAGCACACCGGCCTTTTCAAAGGCCTTGGCCGCTTCGATGGTGCAAGGCATGTTGGCACCTTCGGCCACGCAGAGCACGCCGTTGGCGATCAGGGTCTGGGCGTCGGACAGTTCCAGCTCGTTCTGGGTCGCGCAGGGCAGCGCCACATCGGCCTTGATGAACCACGGGGTCTTGCCTTCGTAGTACTCCACGCCGGGCACTTGCTTGGCGTAGTCGCTGACGCGGCCGTATTGCTTGTTCTTGATGTCCATCAGCTTGACCAGCTTGTCGCCGTCAAAACCGGCAGCGTCGTAGATGGTGCCCGAGGAGTCGGAGGCCGACACCACCTTGGCGCCCAGCGCCATGGCCTTGTCGATGGCGAACTGCGCCACGTTGCCCGAACCCGAGACCGAGACCGTCAGGCCATCGAAGCTCTTGCCACGGGTCTTGAGCATTTCCTGCGCGAAGTAGACGGTGCCAAAGCCGGTGGCTTCGGGGCGGATCAGCGAGCCGCCAAAGGCCAGGCCCTTGCCGGTGAACACGCAATCGGCGCGGTTGGCCAGCTTCTTGTACATGCCGGCCATGAAGGCCACTTCCCGGCCGCCCACGCCGATATCGCCGGCTGGCACGTCGGTGTCCGAGCCCACATGGCGGAACAGTTCGGAGATGAAGGCCTGGCAGAAGCGCATTACTTCTGCATCGCTCTTGCCCTTGGGGTCGAAGTCCGAGCCGCCCTTGCCGCCGCCCATCGGCAACGTGGTCAGCGCGTTCTTGAAGGTCTGCTCAAACGCGAGGAACTTGAGCACCGACAGGTTGACCGACGGGTGGAAGCGCAGACCGCCCTTGTAAGGGCCGATGGCCATGCTGTGCTGGATGCGGTAGCCACGGTTGACCTGGACCACGCCCTTGTCATCCACCCAGCTGACGCGGAAGCTCACCACGCGCTCGGGCTCCACCAGGCGTTCGAGCAGGCTGTGCTGGGCGTAGCGGGGGTTCTTCTCGATGAAGGGCCAGAGGCTTTCCATGACTTCGGTCACGGCCTGCAAGAACTCGGGCTGGCCGGGGTTGCGCTGTTCGACATAAGCGAGAAACTGGGCCAGGGATTGGTGTTGCATGGACAAACTTTCAAGGTCTAGGGCCGGCTTGCACAGAAGTTGTGCGCAGGCTCCGGTGTGCACAGCGATGGTGCGCCATCGCGCCGAAAACCGACATTATGCCGAATCTGCATGCGTTAATGCATAAAACCCACATGGGATGATCCTGATAAGCCAGTCCATTGCACTGCTTTGGTGCTTTGGGAAGCTGCTGACGGGGCTGCGGACCTGCTGCAATGCCCTGAAATGGGGCTGTGCAGCGGAGCGGGCCTGCTGTCACCCAGAGCACTGCAGTGCAACAAATCTGTGTGCCGGTTGTGGTCTTTTCCTTTTCAACAATTGCCTAGGCAATGAATGATTGGATAATCATTGCCTTGTAAACAATTTCAGAGAGGCCCTGCGGCATGACCGATTCGCACCAGGAAAACACCGCGTCTGCTGGCGAGGACCGAGAAGCGCTGGCAGGCGGATATCCTGAGATTGAAGCCATTCGGCCGGTGGATTTCCCCTGCTGGTTGATGCGCATCATCTCCACCGTGGTCCGTGCCGAGGTGGACCGCCGCATGGAGCCGCTGGGCCTGACGCAGGCGCAGTGGATTCCGGTGTTGCATCTGGCCAGCGGCAAGGCCCATACCTCGGCGGACCTGGCCCGCCGTACCCTGCAGACCCCGGGCGCAATGACGCGCCTGGTCGACCGCCTGGTCGACAAGGGCATCATCGAGCGCGAGCGCTCCACCGACGACCGCCGCGTGGTCAGCCTGCGCCTGACCGAAGAGGGCCTGGCCGCAGCGAGGCAGGTGCCCGACATCGTCAAGGGCGTTAACAGCGCCGCGCTCAGCCCCTTGTCGCCCGATGAATTGACCCAGTTCCACGGTTACCTGCGCCGCATCTACGAGGCCATGCCCAACACCTTGTCGGTGGACATGTGCCTGCCCCCGGATGGCTGCGCCGGTGACCCCACAGACCACTCCGACAACTCCGACAACTCCGCACTCCAGCCCGGCAAGGAGAGGGCACTATGACCAGCAGTTTTTCATTTGTGGGCGCCGATCGTCGGCTGGCCCTGTCAGCCATTGCGCTGGCTGCCACCACGTTCATCGCCGGATGCGCCGATATGCGCGGCATCGATACCCATGCGCAGCTGCGCTCGCCGCAGTCCGTAGGCCTGCTCACCGAGCCGTCAGCGGCGGACCAGGCCGCGGCCGTGGCCCCGGTCGATGCGCAGTGGTGGAAGGGCCTGGGCGACGCCCAGCTCAACGCGCTGATCGACACTGCGCTGGCGGACAGCCCCAACCTGCAATCAGCGCAGGCGCGCATCCGCAAGGCCTGGTCGCTGGCGCAGGTCAGTGAATCGGCCCTGGGCCCGCAGGTCAACGGCCAGGCCAGTGCCACGCGCAACCATGCGCCGGCCAACGGCTTGGTTCCGCCGCCGCTGGCGGGCAACAACTACAGCACGGCCGAGGCGCGCATCAACAGCAGCTGGTCGCTGGACCTGTTTGGCAAGCACCGCGCAGCGCTGGATGCTGCCGTGGGCTCGGCCCGTGCCGCCCAGGCCGACATGGACGCCGCCCGCGTGCTGCTGACCAGCAACATGGTGCTGGCCTATGTGCAGCTGTCACGCCTGCAGGCGCAGGAAGAGGTGGCCGTGCGCGCCATCGACCAGCGCGCCCACACCTTGCAACTGGTGCGTGACCGCTATGACGCGGGCCTGGACACCACGTTGGAGGTGCGCCAAAGCGAGAGCGGTGTGCCCCAGGCCAAGGTGCAGCTGCTGCAAGTGCGTGAGCAAAAGCAGCTGGCGCAGAACGCGCTGGCTGCGCTGATGGGCCAGCCGGCACGGGCCCAGGAACTGGTGGCGTCTCCCATTGCGCAGCTGAGCCTGCCGCGCTTTCCGGTGCAGCTGTCGTCCAACCTGCTGGGGCGCCGGGCCGATATCGTGGCCGCGCGCTGGCGGGTCGAGGCCGCCGAGCAAGGCATTCGCCAGGCCAAGGCCGAGTTCTATCCCGATATCGACCTGACTGCCTTCCTGGGTCTGTCGAGCATCGGCTTCAACAACTTTGCCAAGGGCAGTGCGCGCGAATGGGGCGTGGGCCCGGCGCTGAGCCTGCCGATCTTTGATTCGGGCCGTCTGCGTGCGAACCTGAGCGGCAAATCGGCCGACTATGAGCTGGCCGTGCAGGCCTACAACCAGGCGGTGATCACGGCGGTGCATGACGTGGCCGACCAGGTCGCCAGTGCCCGCTCTGCCCATGCACAGCTGCCCGAGCAGCGCCGCGCCGCCGATGCCGCACAAAGCGCGCTCGATATTGCCAACCAGCGCTATGCCGCAGGCCTGGGCACCTACCTGAATGTGCTGGCGGCCGAGACCAATGTGCTGACCCAGCGCCAGCAGATGGTGGATGTCGAGGCCCGCATTCTGTCGAGCAATGCCGCCCTGGCCCAGGCTTTGGGTGGCGGCTACCAGGAGCAGACCCACAGCAGTGACAGCAGCGACAGCCTCGCCATCCCGGACAGCAACGCCTCCACCCAGACCAACACCCCGATGGACAGCGCCAAGAGCTGACCTGCCCACCTCGCGTGCAACACACATAAGCAAGACCTTGAAGGCCAGGCCTCTCGTCATATAACTCGCTACGCAACACCATGTCGAACAACAACACCTCCGTTTCTCCCTCCGCTGCGCCTGCTGCCCCTGAGGCGCCCGCTGCCCAGCCCCGCAAAAAATGGCTGCTGCGCCTGACCGGCCTCGTCGTCGTGCTGGGCGCCGCCTATGGCATCTACGACTGGATGGTCAACAGCCACTTCGAAGAAACCGACAACGCCTATGTGCAGGGCAATCTGGTGCAGATCGCGCCGCAGACCGCCGGCACCGTGCAGTCCATCCTGGCCGATGACACCGACTATGTGAAGGAAGGCCAGGCGCTGGTGCGCCTCGATCCCGCCGACGCCAAGGTGGCTTTCGAACAGGCCAAGGCGAACCTGGCCCAGGCCGTGCGCCAGGTGCGCACCTTGTATGTGAACAATGGCTCCTACACTGCACAGATCGCGCAGCGCCAGGCCGAAGTGGCCAAGGCCAAGAATGACCTGGTCCGTGCGCAAAGCGACTTCAAGCGCCGCCAGGCACTGACCGGCAATGGCGCAGTATCGAAGGAAGAGCTGAGCCATGCGCAAAGCCAGGTGGATGCCGCGCAGGCGGCCGTCAACGCTGCGCAGGCCGCCGTCAACACGGCCCGCGAGCAGCTGGCCAGCAACCAGTCGCTGACCGAAGGCATCAGCGTGAACGACCACCCCAATGTGCAGGCCGCTGCAGCCAAGGTGCGCGAGGCCTACCTGGCCATGCAGCGCAATGAGCTGGTCTCGCCCGTCTCGGGCGTGGTGGGCAAGCGCTCGGTGCAGGTCGGCCAGCGCGTGGCTCCCGGCACGCCGCTGATGACCGTGGTGCCGATGAACCAGCTCTGGGTGGAGGCCAACTTCAAGGAAAACCAGCTGCGCAACCTGCGCCTGGGCCAGCCCGTCAAGATGACGGCCGACCTCTACGGCAAGAAGATCGAGTACAGCGGCACCGTCGAAGGGCTGGGTGTGGGTACGGGCTCGGCTTTCTCGCTGCTGCCCGCGCAAAACGCCACCGGCAACTGGATCAAGGTGGTGCAGCGCGTGCCGGTGCGCATAGCGCTCGATCCCCAGCAGGTGCAAGCGCATCCGCTGCGCGTAGGCCTGTCGATGCTGGTGGATGTGGACATCCAGAACCAGGACGGCAAGCTGCTGGCCGATGTGCCGCGCAAGGAGCCGCTGGTGCAAACCAATGTGTATGACGTGCAGGACGAAGGCGCCGATGCAGTGATTGCACAAGTGATCGCCAGCAATGCCGGCAAGAAGCTGTAAGCGCCCCTTGTTTTGACCAGGGCCTGCCCACCGGGCGGCCCAAGGATGCGTTATGGCAACTTCCAATCCTCCGTTACCCCACCCGCCGCTCGAAGGATCGGCGCGCCTCATCGGCACCCTGGCGCTCTCGGCTGCGGTGTTCATGAATGTGCTGGACACGTCGATCGCGAACGTGTCGCTGCCGGCCATTGCCGGTGACCTGGGCGTCAGCGCCAACCAGGGCACCTGGGTGATCACCAGCTTTGCCGTGGCCAATGCGATCTCGGTGCCGCTGACCGGCTGGCTGTCGATGCGCTTTGGCCAGGTGCGGCTGTTCATGCTCAGCGTGACCTTGTTCGTGATCTCGTCGTGGCTCTGCGGCCTGGCGCCGAACATGACAACCTTGATCGCCTTCCGCATCCTGCAGGGCTTTGTCGCCGGGCCGATGATTCCGCTGTCGCAGTCGTTGCTGCTGGCCAGTTACCCGCGCGCGATGGCGGGCACGGCGATGGCCTTCTGGTCGATGACGACCTTGATCGCGCCGGTGATGGGCCCGTTGCTCGGCGGCTGGATCACCGACAACATGTCCTGGCCGTGGATCTTCTACATCAATGTGCCCGTCGGCATGCTGTCCGTGGGCGCCACCTGGGCGATCTTCCGCAACCGGGATTCGGCCCGCAAGGCCTTGCCTATCGATGCGATTGGGCTGGGGCTGCTGGTGGTCTGGGTCTCGGCGATGCAGATCATGCTGGACATCGGCAAGGAGCATGACTGGTTCCAGTCGCCGATGGTGGTCGCCTGTGCGGTGATTGCGGTCGTCGGCCTCTTGTACTTCCTGATCTGGGAGCTGGGCGACAAGCACCCGGTGGTGGACCTGCGCCTGTTCAAGAACCGCAATTTCTGGGCCGGCACCCTGGCCATCTCGGTGGGCTATGGCCTGTTCTTTGGCAACGTGGTGCTGCTGCCGTTGTGGCTGCAGCAGTTCATGGGCTATACCGCCACCGATGCCGGTCTGGTGCTGGCGCCGGTGGGTTTGCTGGCGCTGGTGCTCTCGCCGGTGGTGGGCAAGACCATCCACAAGGTCGATCCCCGGCGCTATGCGACGGCCTCGTTCATCGTGTTCGGTCTGGTGATGTGGATGCGCTCGCGCTTCAACACCCAGGTGGACCTGACGACGATCATGATCCCGACCATCGTGCAGGGCGCGGCCATGGCTGGCTTTTTCATCCCGCTGATGACCATCACCTTGAGCGACATCCCGCCCGAGAAAATGCCCAGCGCGTCGGGCCTGTCGAACTTTGTGCGGATCACCGCCGGTGCGGTGGGTACCTCGGTCGCCACCACCTTGTGGGAGCGCCGCGCGACCTTGCACCATGCGCAACTGGTCGAGCACATCAGCCTGGGCGACGGCCCCACTGCGCAGGTGGTGCAAGGCCTGCAGGCTTCGGGGCTGACTTTGCAGCAGGCGTTGGCCCGGGTCGACCAGCTGGTCAACCAGCAGGCCTTCATGCTGGCGGCCAATGATATTTTCTGGGCCTCGTCGATGCTGTTCCTGCTGCTGATCCCGCTGGTCTGGCTGGCCAAGGGCCCCAAGAAGGGCCAGGGCGGTGGCGGATCGGAGGCGGCATCGGCGGCGCACTGATCTGACACCGCTGCATCCATAAAAAAAGGAAGCCTCGGCTTCCTTTTTGTCGTTTGCAGCGCTGCGGTATGGTTTATCGGCCGCGCAAGAACAACGCGTCCAGCTCCTTCATGCTGAGCTGCCGCCACGTGGGGCGGCCATGGTTGCACTGGTCGGAGCGTTCGGTGTGTTCCATATCGCGCAGCAATGCGTTCATCTCGTCGATGGTCAGTTGCCGGTTGGCGCGCACGGCGCCGTGGCAGGCCATCGTCCCCAGGATCTCGTTGCGGGCGCGCTGTACCACGGTGCTGGCATCGTGCTGCGCGAGCTCGGCCAGCACGCTGCGCGCCAGCTCCACCGGGTTGCCCTGGGCCAATGTGGTGGGCGTCGCGCGCACGGCCAGGGTCTTGGGCGAGAAGGGCACCACCTCCAGGCCCAACTGGGCCAGCGTTTCGCTGTGGTCTTCGGCCGTGGCGACCTCTTCCGGCGTGGCCGAGAAGGTCGCGGGAATCAGCAGCGGCTGGCTGGCAATGGCGCTGCTGGCATCGCCATCGTCCAACTGGCTTTTGAGGCGTTCATAGACGATGCGCTCATGCGCTGCATGCATGTCGACAATGACCATGCCCTGGGCGTTTTCCGCCAGGATGTAGACGCCATGGATTTGCGCCACGGCGCGGCCCAGCGGCCAGGGGTTGTCGGCAGACTCCGGAGGCAGGGTGGGCACCAGCGGGGCGCCGGCGGCCATCGCGCCAGCGGCCGGTTGCGGGTTCCAGCGTGGGCTGGCTTCCTGCACCTGCCAGGGCGTGGCATCGATGCTGGTGGGCGTGCTGGTCGCTGTGCTGCCGGCCAATGCATTATCCGCTGCTGCCGTGCCGCCAGCCTGGCCCCAGAGTGCAGCCGTTTGCTGCAACGCCTGCAGGCCGTTGACACGGGGTGGGGCCTCAAAGCGCATGGCAGTCTGCGCCTGGGGTGCGGGCGCATAGGCCTGGCCGGGCAACGCGGTCGGCTGGCCTGCAGCAGCGGCTGTGGGTGTGGGTGTGGGTGTGGGTGTGGCGGCTGCAGCATCCAGCAGCTGCTGCGCGCGTGGCGCGGCGAGCGCGTTCTCCACGCCATGCAGCACCGCCTGGTGCACCTCGCGGCTATCGCGAAAGCGCACCTCGATCTTGGTCGGGTGCACGTTCACATCGACCCGCATCGGATCGAGGCTGATGTAGAGCGCATAGACGGGCTGGCGGTGGCCGTGCAGCACGTCTTCATAGGCGGCGCGCGCCGCGTGGGTGAGCACCTTGTCGCGCACAAAGCGGCCGTTGACGTAGCAGAACTGCTGGTCGGCACGCGAGCGCGCCGCATCGGGCAGGCCGGCGCGGCCGCGCACCTGCACATGGCCGGCCTGGTAGTTCACGACAATCGACTGTTCGAGAAAATCGGGGCCCAGCACATCGGCCAGGCGCTTGTCCATCGCCCGCTGCTCCAACTGCTGCCAGGCGGCTTCGTCGTGCTGGTCTTCATCGCTGCGGGGCGGCAGGGTGGCGCGCCACTGCTCCACCAGCTTGCCCTCATGCCATATCGCAAAGCCCACGCCCGGGCGGGTGAGCGCATGGCGGCGCACGGCTTCCACACAATGGGCCAGCTCGGTGGCATCGGTCTTCAAGAACTTGCGCCGCGCAGGCGTGCTGAAGAACAGTTCCTTGACCTCCATTGTGGTGCCGGGGTTGCGGGCGGCGGGGCGCAGCTCGCCACTGCGGGCATCGAGCAGGTAGGCGCTCTCCTGCTGGGCGGGGCGCGAGAGCACGCTCATCTCCGACACCGACGCAATGGCCGCCAGCGCCTCGCCCCGGAATCCCATCGTCGCTACCGACTCCAGGTCATGCAGGTTGCGGATCTTGCTGGTGGCATGGCGGCGCAGCGCAATGGGCAGCTCCTCGCGCGGAATGCCGCAGCCATCGTCTTCGACGGTAATCAGCCGCACGCCACCGGCGAGCAGGCGCACCGTGATGCTGGTCGCCCCGGCATCGAGCGCGTTGTCAACCAGCTCACGCACCACGGAGGCGGGCCGTTCCACCACCTCGCCGGCCGCAATCTGGCTGACCAGTTCATCGGGCAGATCCTGGATGGGACGGCGCGCAGGCGCGGCCCGTTCTGCACTGTGGGCTGCAGGCGTCAAAGCGTCGTCGGTGGCGTCTGCCGGGTCAAGGGTGGCGGGTGCGGTATCTGCGGTCATGCAGGGATTTTAGGCAAAGCCGCCTGGCATTCGGGGTAAAGTGTTCAATGGCCACTTGGGGACTGCAGTGCCCAGCACAGCGCAGGTGGCAACAACATGGTTTGCCGCAGGGTCTCCAGGCCGCTGCGGTTTTTCTGTAGAGAGGTTGTGTTTTGGAATTTTTCAGCTGGTTCATCGATGCAGGCATGCATCTGATCGACTTCATCCTGCATGTCGACAAGTACCTGGAAGCCTTTGTGACGACCTATGGCATGTGGGTCTATGCGCTGCTGTTTCTGATCGTCTTTGTCGAGACGGGTGTCGTGGTGATGCCCTTTCTGCCTGGCGATTCGCTGCTGTTCATCGTCGGCGCGATGTGCGGTGCCGGCTTGATGAGCTTTCCGCTGGCGACTGCGCTGCTGTTTGCGGCGGCCTTCCTCGGCGACCAGTGCAATTACCAGATCGGCCACCATTTAGGGCCCAAGGTCTTCAAGTGGGAGAACTCGCGCTGGTTCAACCGCAAGGCCTTTGACAAGGCCCATGCGTTTTACGAGCGTTACGGCGGCATCACCATCATCCTGGCGCGCTTCATGCCTTTCATCCGCACCTTTGCGCCGTTTGTGGCCGGGGTCGCGAACATGAACCGCACCAAGTTCGTCATCTACAACCTGGTGGGCGCGGCGATCTGGGTGTTTGGCATTTGTGCTGCAGGCTATTTCTTTGGCAACCTGCCGTGGGTCAAGGCCAACCTGGAAAAGATCATCTGGGGCCTGATCCTCGTGCCCGGCCTGCTGGCCATCTTTGGCGCCTGGCGCGCCGGCAAGAACGAGAAGGCTGCCGGCCCCGTTTGATCCGCGATTGCACAATGACGAAGGGACCGCCGAGGCGGTCCCTTTTTTTGTGCTGGAAAAGCGGGAGCGACGGTCAGACCGTGCGGTTGCGCGCCAGCGGCGGGTTCTTCGCGAAGTACGCCTGGATGCCGCGCATGATGGCATCGGCCAGCTGGTTTTGGTAGGCGGTGCTGCGCAGCTTGGCTTCTTCCTCGGGGTTGCTGATGAAGGCGGTCTCGACCAGCACGCTGGGGATGTCAGGCGCCTTCAATACCGCAAAACCGGCTTGCTCCACACGGGGCTTGTGCAAGCGCGCAAACTGGCCCAGCTGGCCCAGCACATGGGTGCCGAGCTTGAGGCTGTCGTTGATCTGGGCGGTGGTGCTCATGTCGAGCAGCGCGCGCTGCACATGGGCATCGCTGTTGCCCACACCGGCCACGTTCAGGCCACCGACCATGTCGGCCTGGTTTTCCTTGTTGGCCAGCCAGCGCGCGGCCGAGCTGGTGGCGCCGCGCTCGCTCAGTGCAAACACGCTCGCACCATTGGCCGACGGCTTGGTAAACGCATCGGCATGGATGCTGATGAACAGATCGGCCTGCACGCGGCGGGCCTTTTCGACCCGGGTGTTGAGGGGCACAAAAAAGTCGGCGTCGCGCGTCATGAACGCACGCATCGGGTTGCCGCCGACGCTGCTGTTGTTGATGCGCTCGCGCAGCATGTGCCCAATCTTGAGCACGATGTCTTTTTCGCGGGTGCCGCTGGGGCCGGTAGCGCCCGGGTCTTCACCACCGTGGCCGGGATCGAGCGCCACGATGATCAGGCGGTCGGTTCGCGAGGCGGGCCGGCCGCGTGCCGGCGGTGGACTGGGTGGCGGCGGTGCAGGGGGCGGTGGAGGCGGAGCAGCAGCCACGACCGTGGGCGGCGGCGCGACCGGGGCGGGTGGGGCGACGGGGCGGTTGCCGCTCTTGGCAATCAGCTCGGCCAGGGGGTCGGCGGTCTGGGCCGTGGCGGCTACCGATGGGGCGGCCGCCACCACGGTGCCCAGCGCGGCGGGTGCCGGCGGGTCGCCGGCAATCGCAGCGGCCACCGAGGGCGGCAGGCTGCTGCCGGCAGCCGGTGGGGGCACCGGTGCCGGTGCGGCGGCCACGGCGCTGTGGCTGTTTTCCATCATGCGCTCGGTGATCAGGCTCTCGAGCGGATCGGTGGGCCGGGCGGGGTAGAGGTCAAGCACCAGGCGGTGCTGGTAGGGGGCGACCGGCTTCAACGTAAAGACCTGGGGCTTGGCTTCCTGCTTGAGGTCGATCACCAGCCGCACGACATTGGGCGAGTTCTGGCCGACGCGGATGCCGGCGATATTGGGATCGTCCGAGCGGACCTTGGCCACCAGCTCGCGCAGGGCCGGGTTGAGGTCGATGCCCTCGATATCGACGGCCAGGCGCGGCGGCTCGGGCACAAAGCGCTGCTCGGTCTTGAGCGGCGTGTCCGACTCGATCGTGACGCGGGTGTAGTCCTTCGAGGGCCAGAGGCGAACTGCGACGATGCTGGCACCAAAGGCCAGATGGCTGCTGCCCAGCAGCAGCACCAGACTGCCACCGCGCAGCACATCGCGGCGCGACAGACCGGGGTGGCTGGCGGACGCGCCGTCAGCAGGGGTGAAGGGGGCAGAGGCGGGGAGATATTTCGGGGTGTCGCTCACGCTGAAAACCCTTGGACGATGGAGGCACCTGCCGGGGTGAAGGCCTGCAGATGCACCTGGCGTTCTGATTCGTTGATTGCTTCAATACTGATAGCTACATCGGCAATAGGTGTTACCGCTGCAGCCTTCTGCGGCCATTCTGCCACTTTCAGGCCGGGGCTGGCAAAAATATCCCGGAAGCCGGCGTCTTCCCACTCGCGCGGATCATCGAAACGGTAGAAGTCAAAGTGCCAGATGGGGAAATCGCGTCCCTCATGCGGTTCGACCACCGCGTAGGTGGGGCTCTTGATGCGGCCCTGCACGCCCAGGGCGCGCAGCAGGTGACGCACCAGGGTGGTTTTTCCCGCGCCCAGATCGCCATGCAAAGTTAGGTAAACATTGGACAGTGCTGGCTGCGCAGCCAGGCGAGCGGCAAAGGCTTCCGTATCGCGCTCGTCTTTCCAGACACCTTGGAGCGAAGGATAGGAGGGGCTGGCAGTAGCGTTCAAAATGTCGTTCCCGGGCCGCGCGGGCCCTCAGGTTTTTTACAATGGCAGTACATGGACGCCGCTGATCCCACCTTTATCCAACAGATCAACGACTGGGCGCTGGAGCTGGGATTTTCCCAGATCGGCGTGGCAGGCGTGGATCTGTCGACGGCGGAAACTGGATTGATGCAGTGGCTGGAAAAAGGTTTCCATGGCGAGATGCATTACATGCAGGCCCATGGCCTCAAGCGTGCCCGGCCGGCGGAGCTGGTGCCCGGCACGCTCAGCGTGATTACAGCACGCATGGATTATCTGCCGCAAAACACCCCTGCCGACTGGCAGCGGCTGGAGTGGGAGCGCCATGCCAGGCCTGGCGAGGGCCTGGTCAGCATCTATGCCCGGGGGCGCGATTACCACAAGGTGCTGCGCAACCGGCTGCAAAAGCTGGCCGAGCGTATTGATGCGGCGCTGGGCGGGCACCAGCTGGCGCACCGCGCGTTCACCGATTCAGCCCCCGTACTGGAGGCCGAGCTGGCCAGCCGCAGCGGCCAGGGCTGGCGCGGCAAGCACACGTTGGTGCTGAGCCGCGATGCCGGTTCGATGTTTTTTCTCGGCGAGATCTTTGTCAACATCGCCTTGCCCGCCACCGCACCGGTGACGGCGCACTGCGGCCAGTGCACGTCCTGCATCGATGCCTGCCCGACGGCGGCCATCATTGCCCCGCACTCCATCGACGCGCGGCGCTGTATCTCTTACCTGACGATCGAGCTCGATGGCGCCATTCCGGAGGCGTTCCGCGCGCCCATGGGCAACCGCATCTATGGCTGCGACGACTGCCAGTTGGCCTGCCCCTGGAACAAGTTTGCCCAGCGTGCGGTGCTGCCCGATTTTGATGCGCGCGGCGCGCTGATGGACCAGCAGCTGCCCCATCTGTTTGCGTGGGACGAGGCCACGTTCCTGCGCATCACCGAAGGCAGCCCCATACGCCGTATCGGCCATGAGCGCTGGCTGCGCAATATCGCCGTGGCCCTGGGCAATGCCTGGCGCGAGACCGGCGATGCGCGCTACGCCCAGGCGCTGCACAGCCGTGCGGACCACGACAGCGCCGTGGTGCGCGAACATGTGGCCTGGGGGCTGGGCCAGCGTAACGCCTGAGGGCGGGCTCCATGATCAGCCGTTGAAAAAGCCCGAAGCCTTGAGCTGCGCGACCAGCAATTCGGTAAAGCGCGCATAGCCTGCGGCATTGGCATGCACCTGGTCGGCGCGCATGGCGTCATTGGCCAGCACCTCGCTCCAGGCCTTGGCGAGCAGCGGCACCTGCTCCTCCTTGGCCAGCGCTTCATAAATGGGGTGGTCCTGCACGCGGCCCGTCAATGCTGCGGCCATGTTGAACTCGGGCACGGCGACCAGCAACACCGGAATGTTCTGCGCCTTGCACTGCTGCAGCATGCTGGCGATCTGTGCCTGGGCCGCTTGCGCGCTTTGGCGGCGCAGCCAGTCATTGCCGCCGGCGCAAACAATCACCAGCGCCGGTTGGTGGGCCCGCAGCAACTGCGGCAGGCGCTGCGCAATCTGGCT
This sequence comes from Comamonas sp. B21-038, assembly GCF_022387135.1. GTDB lineage: Bacteria > Pseudomonadota > Gammaproteobacteria > Burkholderiales > Burkholderiaceae_C > Comamonas > Comamonas sediminis. Next base: position 2,803,719 of record NZ_CP092462.1, on the reverse strand, counting down.
GCTGGTCTCGCCGGAGATGCCGGCATTGATGACATTCCAGCCGGTACGCTCGGCCAGCAACTGCGGATAGGACTGGGCGGCGCTGGCGCCCACGCCCTGGGTCAGCGAATCGCCCAGCGCCAGCACGGTGGCTCCGGCGGGCAGCGCGGTAGCGAGCGGGGCTTTCTTGCTGCAGGCGGCCAGCCCGGCAGTGGTCAGGCCCCAAAGGGGGAGGAGGGCCAGGCGCCGGAGGCTATGGCGGCGGGCGGTGTCACAGGTTTTCTGCATAGCCGCCGAGCTTAACCGATGGCCCTCGCTGAACGCGTTGTTAAACCGGCCAGGCATCCAGCAGGCTGAGCGCAAACGGCAGACTGGCCACGCCGCAGAGGGTCGACAGGGTGACGAGTCCGGCCACATAGGCGCCGTTGTAGCCCATGCGGGCGGCCAGCACATAGCAGGTGGATGCGGTGGGCAGCGCCGAGAAGACCAGCAAGATGGCGGCCTGCTGGGCCGACAGCGCCAGCCAGTGCGCCATGCACAGCGCCATCAGCGGCGTGACAAAGTGGCGGATGGCCAGCACCGAGGCGCTGAGCAGCTTGCCGCGCGCCAGCAGCCCCAGCTGCATGCCGGCGCCTGCCGACATCAGGCCCAGCACGATCGAAGCCTGGCCGATGCGGGCCACCGTGGGCTCGACGATGGCGGGCAGGCGCAGACCCAGCAGATTGCAGACCAGTGCGGTGAGCGTGGCAACGATCAGCGGGTTGCGCAGCAGCTCGCGCATGAAGCCATGCTGGGAGCCCCGGGCCATCGGGTAGACGGCGGCAATATTGAACATGGGCACACAGACGCCGATCAGCACCGAGATCAGCTGCAGACCTGGGGGGCCGGCCAGCCGGTCGGCCAGCGCCAGGCCGATGAAGGAGTTGAAGCGAAAGGCGATCTGCGCGCTGGCGGCGGCATCGCGGTGGTCCACCCGCTTGCCCAGCCAGGGCCAGTGCGGCAGGGTGTAGGTCATCGCGATGGCAACCAGGCCGGTGGCCACGCCGGCCAGCATCAGGCTGGAGGTGCCTTGCCAGTCGATCGGGCTGCGGATGATCGAATAGAACAGCAAGGTGGGGAAGAGGAAGTAGTACACCAGGCTTTCCACCGGCTGCCAGATGGCCCGGTTCAGTGCCGTGTAGCGGCAGACCAGGTAGCCAATCAGGATCAGCGAGAAATCGGGGAAAAGCAGTTGGGCGTAGTTCACCGGCGCAAGCATAGCGGAAGGGCGAGCGCGGCGGCGCTGTGGCTGTCGCCACCGTGAGAAGGTCCTGCGCATGCCGGGGTGCAAGCCCTGCCAAAGCAGTTGCCGATTGCGCTATCTGCGGCCCCGATGCGGGAAAACACGGGCCATCGGCCGCGCGCTTTGGGGCAGAACAGCCGGCCAACACCGCTAGCATGGAGGCTACATACATGCCGTCGCTGTGGGCGTTCCTGGCCTGCACACACACATTAGATCCGAGGAGAGCTCCACGATGATGAACCGCCGACTGTGCCTGGCCCTGGCACTGGCACTGGGCAGCAGCGCTGCCCTGGCCGCTGACCCCTATCCGAACAAGCCCATCCGCCTGATCGTGCCCTTTGCCGCAGGTGGCACCACCGATATCGTGGCGCGGGTCATCTCCGAGCCGCTGTCCAAGGCGCTGGGCCAGCCGGTGGTGGTGGACAACAAGAGCGGTGGTGGTGGCACCGTGGGCGCAGCCGAAGCCGCACGTGCCCAGCCCGACGGTTACACCCTGAGCATTGCGACGGTATCGACGACAGCCACCAACCCGGCCGTCAACCCCAAGATGCCCTACAACGTGCAGCGCGATTTCACGCCCATCATCAATGTGGCGGCCACGCCCAATGTGATTGCCGTGCACCCCAGCTTTCCGGCCACCAACTACCAGGAGTTCATTGCCGAGCTCAAGAAGAACCCCGGCAAGTACTCGTATGCCACCCCCGGCACGGGCAGCATTGCCCATTTGCTGATGGAAATGCTCAAGTCCGAAACCGGTGTGAATGTGGTGCACATTCCCTACCGGGGCGGCGGCCCGGCCTTGAACGACACGGTCGCCGGCCAGGTCAACATGATTTTTGACAACCTGCCCTCGGCCTACCCCTTTATCCGCGACAAGCGCCTGCGCGCCATCGTCGTGGCGGCGCCCAAACGCGTAGCGGGCCTGGAATCCATCCCCACGTTTACTGAAGTGGGCGCGCCTGTCGTCAACCGCAGTGCCTATTACGGCATCGTCGGCCCCAAGAACCTGCCCAAGGAGATTGTGGACAAGGTCAACGCGGCCACCAAAAAGGCGCTGGAAGACCCGAACGTGCAAAAGCGCATCGCAGAGACTGGCTCGGACATCCTGGGCACCACGCCTGAAGTGTTTGCCCAGCAGATGAAAGACGAATACGCCGCCTACAAGGCAGTGGTGGACAAGCAGGGCATCCAGCTGGATTGATCCGCCATTCCTGGTCTGTTCTGCCTCAAGGCGCGTGTTCTCACTAGGGAAATCACGCGCCTTTTGTGCGGTTGCAGCACGGTGGCGGCCGTATTAATCCGGTATAAACGCGCTGTGCTGAAAAAGCATTCAGTGGCCGTGCGCCATGCGGGTGACCCCGGCAGGCGAACCACGGCCACACCATTTCTAATGAGGAGATTCATCATGCAACGTCGCTCTCTCGTGGGCCTGACCTTGATCGCTGCTGCCGCAGCCACCTTGAGCACTGGCGCTCTGGCCGATACAAAATACCCTAACAAGCCCATTCGCCTGATCGTTCCTTTTGCAGCTGGCGGCACCACCGATATCATTGCGCGCGTGATCGCCGACCCCCTGGGCAAGGAGCTGGGCCAGCCCGTGGTGGTGGACAACAAGGGTGGTGCTGGCGGCACCATCGGCGCGGTGGAAACGGTGCGCGCTGCGGCCGATGGCTACACGCTGGGCATTGCCACCGTCTCGACGGTGGCAACCAACCCCGCGATCAACCCCAAGATCTCCTACGACCCGATCAAGGACTTCACGCCCATCATCAATGTGGCGGCCACGCCCAACATCATTGCGGTGAACCCGAAGTTCCCGGCCAAGGACTACAAGGAGTTCGAGGCCGAACTCAAGAAGAACCCCAACAAGTACGCCTACTCGTCCTCGGGCACCGGCGGCATCCAGCACATGCTGATGGAGCTGTACAAGAGCCTTACCGGCATCCAGATGACCCACATCGCCTACCGTGGTGCGGGCCCTGCGCTCAATGACACGGTGGCCGGCCAGGTCAACATGATCCTGGATAACCTGCCCTCGACCCTGCCTTTCGTCAAGGACAACCGCCTGGTGCCCATCGTCGTCGCCGCGCCTGAGCGCCTGGCCGTACTGCCCAATGTGCCGACCTTCAAGGAAGTGGGCCTGGAGCCGGTGAACCGCATGGCTTTCTACGGCATCCTCGCGCCCAAGGGCGTCTCCAAGGATGTGGTGGACCGCATCAATGCCGCCACCAAGAAGGTGCTGGCTGACCCTGCGGTGAAAAAGCGCATCGAGGACACCGGCTCGCTGGTGGTGGGCAACACGCCCGAGCAGTTCGCCGAGCAGATCAAGGCCGAGTTCGACGTCTACAAGGACGTCGTGAAGAAGCAGGACCTGAAGCTGGACTGACCGCCGCTTCCCAAGTCCCCAGCCGCCCGCGCAAGCCGGCGGCTTTTTTCATGCCATGATGCCGGGCATGGCTCGCTCTCCCCGCTCTGCATCCACCCCCTCTGCCACGCCCGGCGGCGCCGCTGCGGCGCAGCCGGTGATCGACCGCTTCATCGATGCGGTGTGGCTGGAAGACGGCCTGGCGCGCAACACCTTGGCGGCCTACCGGCGCGACCTGGTGCTGTACGGCCAGTGGCTCGCGCAGGAGCACCCAGGCCAGGCGCTGGAGCGCAGCGATGAGGCCCAGCTGCAGGCCTTTTTTGCCACCCGCATGGGTGACAAGTCCAGCACGGCCAACCGGCGCCTGACGGTGCTGCGGCGCTTCTTCCATTGGGCGCTGCGCGAGTCGCTGATCAGCGCCGATCCCACCCTGCGCATGCTGGCGGCGCGCCAGCCGCTGCGGGTGCCCAAGACGATGACCTCGGCCATGGTCGATGCCCTGCTGGAAGCGCCCGACGCCGGCAACCCGCTGGGCCTGCGCGACCGCGCGATGCTGGAGCTGATGTATGCCAGCGGCCTGCGCGTGTCCGAATTGGTCGAGCTGCAAAGCGTGCAGCTGAGCCTGGCCGATGGCATCGTGCGCGTGGTGGGCAAAGGCAGCAAGGAGCGGCTGGTGCCCTTTGGCCAGGTGGCCCAGCAGTGGCTGGAGCAGTACCTGGCCGAGAGCCGGCCTGCCATTCTGGCCGGGCGGCAAAGCGCGGACCTGTTTGTGACCCAGCGCGGCAGCGGCATGACGCGGGTCGCCTTCTGGATGATCGTGAAGAAATATGCGCAGCGCGCCGGCATCACCGCGCCGCTGTCACCCCACACCTTGCGCCACGCCTTTGCCACGCATTTGCTCAACCATGGCGCCGATTTGCGGGTGGTGCAGCTGCTGCTGGGCCATGCCGATATCTCCACCACCACCATCTACACCCATGTGGCGCGCGAGCGCCTCAAGGTGCTGCACAGCCAGCACCATCCGCGTGGCTAGCGCGGCGGGCAGCGGCAATCAGATGCCCAGCGGGTTCTTGCGGCCCTTCTCGACCGGGTTGGCCAGCAGCTTTTGCGCGGGGTAGGCGCGCAGAAATTCCTTGGCCTTGTAGGCCGATGAACGCAGCCAGGCGTCATAGGCGCCTTCGTTCAGGATGGCGGGCATGGTCTTGTCGTTGCCGGGCTGCTGGTAGCGGTTCATCAGCGCATGGGCATTGGCGTTGACGGTGATGATCGCATAGCTCAGCAGCTCGGTGCCGTCGTCATCGGTCCAGCGGGACCAGATGCCGGCGACGCCCATCGGCAGGCCATCGACCCGGGCAATGCGCGTGGGCTTGGCCTTGCCGGTGCGGTAGTCGTCGGTGACAAACGCCATCATCGGCACGATGCAGCGCTGGTTGTTCAGCCAGGCATCGCGAAAGGCGGTGCTGGTCGATGCATTGTCGGATTTCACGTTCACCAGTTTGGTGGCGCGCAGCTGGCCATCGGAGGCGGACTTGACCCAGTGCGGCACCAGGCCCCATTGCGCGGGCACCAGCAGGCGGGCTGTGGCCGCCGGCGCAGCGGCGGGTGCGGGCTCGGTAGCAGCGAGGGCGCCGCCCGCTGCTGCCTCTGCAGCGGCCTGCTCGGCCACTGCCGCCTTGCGCGCCGCGTTCTCGGCATCGGTGGCGCCCGTCAGGCTGTTGGTGATGAAGAAGCCGGGCCGGCGCGGCGTCATCTTGCGCTCGCCCATCTCTGCAGGCGGCTCCACCTGGAAGGCGCTGAGGTACAGCTCGGGGGCTTTGAGGGCTTCGTATTGGGTGCTCATGGGCGCAATGGTACGTGAAGGCTGCAGCGGTGCCCGCTGGCGCCGGTTTCTGGCAGAAGATAAAAAGCCCACCCTGGGGCAGGGTGGGCTCGGTGGCAGGCCTTGCGGCCGCAGTGCGTATTTTAAATCAGAGCGACTGGCCCAGCTTGCGCAGAAAGCGCTCGCAGGCCTCGAGCTGGCTGATCTCGACAAACTCATTGGGCTTGTGGGCCTGCTCGATATTGCCCGGGCCGCAGACCACGGTGGGGATGCCCAGGTTCTGGAACAGGCCGGCTTCGGTGCCATAGGCCACCTTGCGCGTGGCCTGGTCGGCAGTCAGCGCACGCACCAGCGCGGTGATGGCAGCTTGCTCGCTGGCTTCCAGCGCCGGGGCGGCAGGGCCGGTTTCGATGTCGATGCGGGCATCGGCAAACTCGCGGCGCATGCGTGGCAGCAGCTCGCCGGTGACATAGCTTTGCACCTTGGCCTGGATGCTCTCGGCCGTCATGCCGGGCAGGTTGCGGAACTCGTAGTTGAACTCGCACAGCTCGGGGATGGTGTTGACCGCGATACCGCCCGAGATCTGGTTGGTCGTCATGGTCGTGAACGGCACATCGTAGAACTCGTCGTAGGGGCCATTGGCCTTGAACTGGTCGGCCACATCGCGGATGTGGCAGATCAGGCGCGCGGCGTATTCAATGGCATTGCAGCCCTTGGGGGTCAGCGACGAATGCGCTGCCTTGCCGTGCACCTTGCAGCGGTACAGGTTGATGCCCTTGTGCGCGACCACCACCTGCATGCTGGTGGGCTCGCCCACCACGCAGCCATCGGCCTGCTGGCCGCGTGCCTTCAAGGCGCGCAGCATCACCGGGGCGCCGGCGCAGCCCACTTCCTCGTCATAGGACAAGGCCAGGTGGATCGGCTTCTTGCGCGGCATCGCGATGAACTCGGGCACCAGCGCGATCGATGCGGCGATATAGCCCTTCATGTCGGCACTGCCACGGCCGTACAGACGGCCTTCTTTTTCAGTCAGCGTGAACGGATCGCTGTCCCAGTTCTGGCCATCGACCGGCACCACATCGGTGTGGCCCGACAGCACGATGCCCCCCTGGGTGCTGCCGTCATCGGCCGGCAGGGTGGCGAACAGGTTGGCCTTGTCGCCCTCGGGGGAGTGGATCAGCTCGACCTTCAGACCCTGGTGGGCCAGTGCATCACGCACGGTTTCGATAAGGGCGAGGTTGGAGTTGCGGCTGGTGGTGTCGAATGCGACCAGCTTTTCCAGCCAGGAGCGGGTGTTCATAGCGCTTCACTTGGTGTTACATGCAAGGGACCGAGTGTAGGGCGCTTGCGCCTTCGCGGCAGCGCGCGCTGCCTAAGCTGGGGTTGGGTGTTGGGGTTTTAGGTGGGTTGGCCCAGTGGCTGGGGCGGAAAGAAAAACGGGAGCATCTGGCTCCCGTTGTGATCCCGGTGGCTCGGAAGGCCATCAGCCCAGCACTTCGAGCAGGCGGTCCAGCCCGCCGGTGTTGATCGCCACCTTGGCCTCGGCGCGCACGCGCGGCTTGGCGTGGAACGCGACCGACAGGCCCACGGCACGCATCATCGGCAGGTCATTGCTGCCATCGCCCACGGCAATCACCTGCTCGGGCTCGATGCCCATCAGCGACGCCAGGCCCAGCACGGTGTTGCGCTTTTCCTCGCCGTCGCAGATATCGCCCCAGCTCTGGTCGATGAGGCTGCCGGTCAGCTGGCCGTCCTTGACCTCGAAGCGGTTGGCACGCACAAAGTCGATGCCCAGCAGGCTTTTGACATGGTCGGCAAAGAAGGTGAAGCCGCCCGAGACCAGCAGCACCTTGAGGCCGGCAGCATGCGCCGCATCGACCAGGGTCTTGGCGCCGGGAGTCAGGGTCAGGCGCTCTTGCAGCACCCGCTCGATCGAGGCCATGGGCACGCCCTGCAGCAAGGCCATGCGCTGGCGCAGGCTGTCCTTGTAGTCGGTGATCTCGCCGCGCATCGCCGCTTCGGTGATCGCCGCGACCTCGGCCTTCTTGCCGGTGATGTCGGCGATCTCGTCAATGCACTCGATGGTGATCAGGGTCGAGTCCATGTCGAACGCGATCAGCTTGTAGTCAGACAGCTTTTGCGGCGTGGCCAGGTTCTGGAGGGTCAGGCCGGGGGCGAATTCGGTGGAGGCACTCATGGGAGCTTTACAGGGGTGAGAGTAGGGGGAATGATAAACGGGCGGGTTCAGACAGGCCGCTCAGGCCGTAGCCGCAGCGGCTGCCGCCACCGGCTTGCCCAGGCTGCGCACCACATCGCGCACCATCTGCACGCGGTCCTTGACCTCGGGCAGGGCGCGCTCGATGCGCAGCTTGTCGTTGCCGGCCAGCTTGATGGCCTTGTTCTTCTGGATCAGGCTGATGATGGTCATCGGCTCGATCGGCGGGTTAGGGTAGAAGGTGATATTGATCACGCCGGGCGCGGCATCGACCTTCTGCACACCAAAGGGCTCGCAGAGCACGCGCAGGCGGTGCACATCGACCAAGGTCTGGGCCTGCGGCGGCAGCTTGCCGAAGCGGTCCACGATCTCTTCGAGCAGGTTGTCGATCTGGTCGCTGGTCTTGGCGGTGGCCAGCTTTTTGTAGAACGACAGGCGCAGGTGCACATCGCCGCAGTAGTCGTTGGGCAGCAGCGCGGGGGCGTGCAGGTTGATGTCGGTGGCGGCAGACAGGGGGCTGAGCAGGTCGGGCTCCTTGCCTTCCTTCAGGCTGCGCACGGCCTCGGACAGCATCTCGTTGTAGAGCTGGTAGCCGATCTCCATCATGTTGCCGCTCTGGTTGTCGCCCAGCACTTCGCCGGCGCCCCGGATTTCCAGGTCATGCATGGCCAGGTAAAAGCCGCTGCCCAGCTCCTCCATCTGCTGGATGGCTTCGAGGCGTTGCGCGGCCTGCTTGGTCAGGCCGTCCAGGTCGGGCACCATCAGATAGGCATAGGCCTGGTGGTAGCTGCGGCCCACGCGGCCGCGCAGCTGGTGCAGCTGCGCCAGACCAAACTTGTCGGCGCGGCTGATGATGATGGTGTTGGCGCTGGGCACGTCGATGCCGGTCTCGATGATGGTCGAGCACAGCAGGATGTTGTAGCGCTGGGCCACAAAGTCGCGCATCACGCGTTCGAGCTCACGCTCGGGCATCTGGCCGTGGGCGACGGCAATGCGGGCCTCGGGCAGGATCTCTTCGAGCTTCTGGCGGCGGTTCTCGATGGTCTCGACCTCGTTGTGCAGAAAGTAGCACTGGCCGCCCCGCTTGAGCTCGCGCAGCACGGCTTCGCGGATCACGCCGGTGCCTTCGCTGCGCACAAAGGTCTTGATCGCAAGGCGGCGCTGCGGCGCGGTGGCGATCACCGACAGATCGCGCAGGCCATCGAGCGCCATGCCCATGGTGCGCGGGATCGGGGTGGCCGTGAGCGTAAGCACATCGACCTCGGCACGCATGGCCTTCATCGCCTCTTTGTGGCGCACGCCAAAGCGGTGCTCTTCATCGATGATCAGCAGGCCCAGGTTCTTGAACTGGGTTTTTTCAGACAGCAGCTTGTGGGTGCCGACGACGATGTCGACGGTGCCGTCGTCCAGGCCCTTGATGGTCGTGCTGACCTCCTTGCCCGAGCGAAAGCGCGACACCAGCGCCACCTTGATCGGCCACTTGGAGAAGCGGTCGGCCAGGGTCTGGTAGTGCTGCTCGGCCAGCAAGGTGGTGGGGGCGAGCAGGGCCACCTGCTTGCCACCGGTGACCGCCACAAAGGCGGCCCGCAAGGCGACTTCGGTCTTGCCAAAGCCCACATCGCCGCAGACCAGGCGGTCCATGGGCTGGGGCGAGATCATGTCCTGGATCACCGCATGGATGGCGGCGCGCTGGTCGGCGGTTTCCTCAAAGCCGAAGTCATTGGCGAACTGTTCATAGTCCTGCGGGCTGTAGCGGAAGGCATGGCCTTCGCGGGCCGCGCGGCGCGCGTAGATGTTGAGCAGCTCGGCAGCAGTGTCGCGTACCTGCTCGGCGGCCTTGCGGCGCGCTTTTTCCCACTGGCCGCTGCCCAGCTTGTGCAGCGGGGCCTCTTCGGCCGATACGCCGGTGTAGCGGCTGATCTGTGCGAGCTGGCTGACCGGCACATAGAGCACGGCCTTGTCGGCATATTCCAGGTGCAGGAACTCCTGCAGCGCCGGTGTGCCATCGGGGTTCTTCTGGCCCACATCCATGTTGATCAGGCCATGGTAGCGGCCGATGCCGTGCTGGGCATGGACGACCGGGTCGCCCACCTTCAGCTCGGACAAGTCCTTGATCAGTGCCTCGACATCGCTGGCCTGCTCTTGGCGGCGCTTGCGGCGGGCACCGCCGGTGGCGGCAAACAGCTCGGTCTCGGTGACAAAGTCAATGCCTTGCTCGGCCCAGCGAAAGCCCTTGGCCAGCGCCGCAGTGGCGATGCCGACGGGCTCGTCGGTGGTCTGCTGGAACTCGGCCAGCGAGTCAAAGGCCGGCGGGTTGAGGCCGCTGGCACGGAAGAAGTCGAGCAGGCTCTCGCGCCGGCCATCGCTTTCGGCCAGCAGCAAGGTACGGGCCTGGCGCTGGGCAATGTGCTGCTGCAGCTTGGCCAGCGGGTCTTCGGCGCCGCGCACCACGGCCAGATCGCCCAGCTTCTGGAAGATGGCGCTGTGCTCCACATCTTCCAATTGCGGGCGCAGCGACAGCTGGGCCATCTGCTTGGCGGTGGCGTAGAACTGGTCGGGGCTCAGGAACAGGCTGTCGGGCGGCAGCACCGGGCGCTCCGGGTCGCCCTGCACCAGGCGGTAGCGGTCGCGCGTATCTTGCCAAAAGCGCTGGAAGGCCGGCTCGATATCGCCATGCAGCACCACGGTGGCCTGGCTGCCCAGGTAGTCGAACACGGTCGCGGTCTCGTCAAAGAACAGCGGCAGGTAGTACTCGATGCCGGCCGTGGCCACGCCGTTGCCCATGTCTTTGTAGATGCGGCTCTTGGTGGGGTCGCCTTCGAGCATCTCGCGCCACTTGTTGCGAAAGCGCGCGCGGGCCTCGTCGTCCATCGGGAACTCACGCCCGGGCAGCAGGCGCACATCCTTGACCGGGTAGAGGCTGCGCTGGGTGTCGGGGTCAAAGGTGCGGATCGAGTCGATCTCGTCATCGAACAGATCAACCCGGTAGGGCACGAGCGAGCCCATCGGGTAGAGATCGATCAGGCCGCCGCGCACCGAGTATTCGCCATGGCTCACCACCTGGGAGACATGGTTGTAGCCCGCCAGCGTGAGCTGGGCCTTGAGGCGTGCCTCGTCCAACTTTTGCCCGGCCTTGAACGCAAAGGTGTAGCCCGCCAGGAAGGACGGGGGGGCGAGGCGGTACAGCGCCGTGGTGGCGGGGATCAGCACCACATCGGCCTCGCCCTGGCTGATGCGCCACAGTGCCGCCAGCCGCTCGCTGATCAGGTCCTGGTGCGGCGAGAAGGTGTCATAGGGCAGGGTTTCCCAGTCGGGAAAGAGTGCGACGCGCAGCTCAGGTGCGAAAAAAGCCAGTTCGTCCTGCAGACGGTGGGCATCGCCCGCATCGGCGGTGATGATCGCGGTGACGCGCTGGCCGGCCGCCTCCCGCGTGGCCAAGGTGGCGAGCAGCAAGGCATCGGCGCTGCCGGGGGGCATGGGCAGCTGAAAACGTTTTCCGGCGGTGAGTTTGGGGAGTTCCATAGGGGGTCTACAACCAGTCCATAGACGGACTACAGCCCAGGGCGGCATGCCGCGCCTGGGCCTATCAAAGCCAAGCGCGCCCAATGGGCGCACCTGACCACACCAAGTTCTAAAAATTTCCAGGGTTCTGCTGCTGAATCCACGCCCCAAACCAGGGGTGCGGACCGGGTGGAGGCGCAAGGCCTCTTTTGCAGCGGAACCCTCCATCACGGGTCTGGCTGACAGCCCCATGCGACCTCTGCATTCTAAAATACCCCCATGAACCAGACCGTCCGCAACGAATTGATCCCTGCTGTACCCAGGGCCGCACCCGACGTGGCTGCGCCGCTGACGGTGCCCGCAACGGTGCCGCCTGCCGACCCGGGCGCCCAGACCCAGGCGCTGGGCCAGATGCGGCAGGAGGTGGTGGCCAGGTTCTGGGCCTTTTTGCCCTGTGCCGGCGTGGGTGCCCGGGCGGTGGATGCCAACCGACCGGCCCATGTGCCCAAGCAATACCAGGAGGTGGCAGGTTGGCCGCTGGTGTTGCACACCCTGGCCGCCTTCATTGCGGCCAAGCCGCTGTCGGGCGTGCTGGTGGGTGTCAGCCCCGGCGATGACTTTTTGCAGCGTTACCAGCGGCCAGGCTTTGCGATCAGCCCCTGCGGTGGCCCCAGCCGGGCCGATACGGTAGCCGGCGGCCTGCGCAGCTTGCTGGGTGACTCGGGCCTGGGTGCCCAGCCCCATGACTGGGTGCTGGTGCATGATGCGGCGCGCTGCCTGATCAAGCCCGGCCAGATCGAACAGCTGATGCAGGAATGTGCGGCCGATGAGGTGGGTGGCCTGCTGGCACTGCCATTGCCCGATACACTCAAGGCAGCGGCCACCGATGTCCATGGCCAAAGCCGGGTCAGCAGCACCTTGCCACGGGTGGACAAATGGCTGGCGCAGACGCCGCAGATGTTCCGCATCGGTACGCTGCTCGAAGCGCTGGAGCGTTGCAACGATGTGACCGATGAGGCCAGTGCCATCGAGGCGCTGGGCTTGCAGCCCCGCCTGGTGCCGGGCAGCAGTTTCAACTTCAAGGTCACCTTTCCGGATGACTTTGCGCTGGCCGAAGCCTTGCTGCTGCAGCGCATGGCCAGCGGGGACAGCCAGGTGGCCGCACTGTTTGAGTGATTCCCCGGTGATGCGTTGCCAAACCCCGCGTGAGGGTTTGGCAGTGGCTTGCACCGCGGGGTGATGTAGATGGACGAGATAAGGGATGCAAATGCTGCAAATGCGCATTGGTGAGGGTTGGGATATTCATGCGCTGGTGCCCGGGCGTGACTTAGTTTTGGGTGGCATCAAGGTGCCGCACACCACGGGCCTGCTGGGCCACTCGGATGCCGATGTGCTGCTGCATGCGATCACCGATGCCTTGGTGGGAGCCGCTGGCATGGGGGATATCGGATCGCATTTTCCCGATACCGATGCCGCTTTCCGGGGTGCCGATTCGGCCGTGCTGCTGGCTGAGGCCATGCGCCGCGTGGCCGCCAAGGGCTGGCAGGTCAACAATGTCGACAGCACCGTGATCGCCCAGGCGCCCAAGCTGGCGCCGCACATACCGGCGATGCGCGCCAATATTGCGAAGACCTTGGGTATTGATGAGTCCCAGGTCAATGTGAAAGCCAAGACGGCCGAAAAGATGGGCCCGGTGGGCCAGGGCGCGGCCATGGAGGCACGTGCGGTGGTGCTGCTGGTGCGTGCGGCTGGCGAGCAGGGCTGAGCAAACGGCTGTCTTGAAGGGATGAACGGCCTGCCAGAGGCGGTCATCGTGGCCGCTGTGAAGGCGCCTTCTCAGCTCTCTTCGTACTGCGCCAGGACTTGCGCCCCGGTGAGCTTGGGCGTGTCGTTGGCCAGGTCGTAATAGGCCGGTTTTTCGTCGATGAAAATCTGCGCCGACAGCTGCAGGCCTTCCTCATCCTGGAACAGGCCGGCCGACAGAAAATGTTCGTTGGTGGCCAGCAGGCGGTAGAACAGGTGCGTGCCGCAATGGCTGCAAAAGGCACGCTCGGCCCAGGGAGACGAGGCATAGCGGGCAACGGGACCGGTCAGCTCCACCTCGGTGCCGCCATGCAGCGTAAAGGCGGGGCCCTCACCCCAGCGTCTGCACATGCTGCAATGGCATACATGGACATCTTGTACGGTCGGTGCGGTCACATGGACTGCACCGCAAAGGCACTGGGCTTGCATGTCAACTCCTTGGGCAGGCATTGAGGTGCCAGCATTCTATGCACAGACATCGCTTTGTGCCAGCGCTGCGTGCCCGCCGGCATGCGAAGCCATGCCGGCGGGCGCTTCTTACTGCAGATCTGCCAGATTGGTCGGCGCGCCTGGCAGATGCCGCTTGATCTGCGGGCGCAGCAGGCGGCGCTTGGGCTCCTTACCGATCGCCTGGTCGGGCGCGCGGCGCAGGTAGATGCTGGTGACCAGGCCCGTGCTGCCGTCCGAGGCATTGACCATGCTCAAGCGTCCGCCCATGCGTTGCACGGTTTTCTCGACGATCGACAGGCCCAGCCCTGCGCCTGCCGCCGCGGTGCGCGCGGTGTCGCCGCGGTAAAACGGCTTGGTCAGGCTGCTCAACTGGTCCTTGGAGACGCCCGGGCCATGGTCCCGCATGCGGATGGTGACCGTGCTTTCGCTGAACTTGACGGTGATGTCCACCCGGGTGTGCGAGGCACCCGGTGTCTTGCCATAGCGGCGTGCGTTTTCCAGGACGTTGGAGAGCACACGCGAGAGCTCGATCTCATCGGCGTTGACCATCAGCTCTTCGGGCACCTTCATGTGCACCTGCAGCTCCTGGTGGTCCTGCACCGCGTAGACGCAAGAGGACACGACGCCATAGACATTGACGGGGGCGAGCTTGGCAGCGTGGTCGGGGCGGGCGTAGTCGAGGAACTTGTCGATGGTGGCATCGAGCTGCACGATGTCGGCCACCATGTGCTCGCGCGCGACCTGGTCGAACACGCTCATCTCGGTCTCCAGCCGCAGCCGGGCCAGCGGGGTGCGCAGGTCGTGCGAGATGCCGGCGAGCATCACCGCGCGGTCTTGTTCCAGCTTGGACAGGCGCTCACTCATGCGGTTGAAGCCGATGTTCACCTCGCGGATCTCGCTGGTGACCGCGTCTTCATCGAGCTGCGCTGCAAAATCGCCTTCGCGCAGCCGGTTGGTGGCGCTGGAGAGCTGCTTGAGCGGCCGGTTGATGAGGCCGGCAATCACCGCGGCTCCAGCCAACGACAGCGCCGCAGCGGTCAGCACCCACACCAGCCAGGTCTTGCCGCCGGCCGGGTTGAAGCGCGAAGGCTCGATCAGAAACCAGTTTTGGTCGCCATCGATGGTGAAGCCCACCCACAGGCCTTCTTCGCCGTTGACGCTGCTGGCCACGATGGTGCTGGGGCCCAGGCGCTTGGTGACTTCCTGCGTCAGGCGCGCGCCCAGCGGGGTGGAGTTGTCGATGGATTCATATACGTCCTTGGGCTCACGCGGGACGATGCGCACCCCTTCCTGGTCCGCCATGGTCTTGACCAGGGAGACGCGGGCGATGGCATCGGAGTGCATCAGTGCGGCACGGCTGAGGTTGACCAGCGAGGCGATCTGCTGGGCTGTCTGGATGGCGCGCGGTTCCGTCTCCAGCGAGCGCAGGGTCTGCACCCAGGCCAGGATGCTGCCCGTCAGCAGGATGGCGAGCAGAAAGAAGGTGCGCCAGAAGAGATTGAGGCCGACGCGGGTGCGCTTGTTGCTGTGCGCGGCCGCTGTGGTGCTGCCTTCCAGCGGGGCCAGGCCGGATTGGTCGGGATCGTTGACGGGGGTAGGAGCCATGGGCCGTGTGCGTGTAGAAGAGTCGGATCAATAAAGACCGGGATTGCCTGGTATTTTCGCTGTAAAGCGGGTGGGGCACCATGCCGTGCCCGAGCGTGGGGGTATCTCCCAAAAAAAACCGCCTCTCAGCCAGGCTGGGGCGGTTTTTGGGGGGTGACGGTCAAGAATCAGTTGGCGCCATCGGGTACGAAGACATAGCCCACGCCCCAGACGGTCTGGATATAGCGCGGTGCGGCGGGGTCGACCTCGACCAGCTTGCGCAGACGCGATACCTGTACGTCCAGGCTGCGGTCAAAGGGCTCGAACTCACGGCCACGCGCCAGCAACGCGAGCTTTTCACGCGACAGCGGCTGGCGCGGGTGGCGCACCAGGGTCTTGAGCATCGCGAACTCGCCGGTGGTCAGCGGCAGCTCTTCGCCGTCCTTGGTCAGCACGCGGGTGCTCATGTCGAACGTGAAGGGGCCAAAGTTCACCACTTCGTTTTCGCCCGAGGGGGCGCCAGGCGCTTCCTGCGGTGGGCGGCGGCGCAGCACCGCATGGATACGGGCCAGCAATTCACGCGGGTTGAAGGGCTTGCCGATGTAGTCATCGGCGCCGACTTCCAGACCCACGATGCGGTCGACATCCTCACCCTTGGCGGTCAGCATGATGATCGGGGTGCGGTCATTGCTGGCGCGCAGGCGGCGGCAGATGGACAGGCCGTCTTCTCCAGGCATCATCAAATCGAGCACGATCAGATCCACCGTCTCGCGCAGCAAGATGCGTTGCAGGCCTTTGCCATCTTCGGCAATCATGACTTCAAAGCCTTCGTGCGACAGGTAGCGGCGCAGCAGATCGCGGATACGTGCGTCGTCATCAACGACCAAGATTTTGTCGACGCGATTGGTGGCAGTAACCATGGGCGGAGTCCTCCGGTTGATATGTAATATTTACATTTTGACCGGTTTTTGTGAAAAGTGCGCAATCCAGCACGTTTTTTTGACCCAAAGTTACAAAATTTGCGTTACATATGCAGTCTGGGAGATGCATTCTTACGCAATAAATCGACTTTTTCCTGCATTTTTTAAGGAATTTGCTGATTTTAAAGAACCGGGTACGACAGATTTCAAAAATGTTTCATAACTATGCGTTTGGTGCATGGATGGCGCTAGACCAGAAAAAAGGCGCCTTCGCGCCTGGGTGAGGGGGCTCGCGCCCCGACCGGATCCTGCTTTATTGCGCGACCCAGCCTCCATCCATGTTCCAGGCCACGCCGCGCACATTGTTGGCAGCGGGCGAGCAGAAGAACACAGCCAGCTCCCCGAGTTCTTCAGGTGTGGTGAACTGCATCGACGGTTCTTTTTCTCCGAGCAGCAGCTTTTTGGCCTCTTCATTGCTGACACCCATCTGGGCAGCCTTGGCATCGACCTGCTTTTGCACCAGCGGCGTGAGTACCCAGCCCGGGCAGATGGCGTTGCAGGTGATGCCGCTGGCGGCATTCTCCAAAGCGGTGACCTTGGTGAGCCCGACAATGCCATGCTTGGCGGCCACATAGGCCGATTTGCCGGCCGAGCCCACGAGGCCATGAACCGAGGCGATATTGATGATGCGGCCCCAGCCCGACTTCTGCATCGTGGGCAGCGCCAACCGGCTCGTGTGGAAGGCGCTGGTGAGGTTGATGGCGATGATGGCATCCCAGCGCTCGACCGGGAAATCCTGCACATTCGCCACATGCTGGATGCCGGCGTTGTTGACGAGGATATCCACCTGGCCGAAGGCCTCGGTGGCGTAGGCGAACATGGCCTCGATGTCGGCGGCCTTGCTCATGTCAGCGCCGTGGTAGCCGACCCGCGCGCCCGAGCCGCTGCTGGCGATGACGTCTTGTACTTCCTGGATGGGGCCTTCTGAATCCCCAAAGCCATTCAAGATGATGTTGGCACCCTGGCGCGCCAACGCCTTGGCAATCCCCAGTCCGATACCGCTCGTCGATCCGGTGACGAGCGCTGTTTTTGCTTTCAACATCCAATATCTCCAGTTACTCGGTTAGTATTCATGCAAACGCTTGCATCCATCCTAAGGCAAACCCCAGCCACGGTTTGCCTGGTAGCGCTGCGTTCATCCATATAAGAGGGACCATGTACCAAGATCCACGCTTGCAGTATGTCACCTGTGCGGTGGCGGGGAATACGGACACGGGTCGCCAGAGTGCCACGCACCGCATGGCCTATTGGGAGTGGAACGACACCGGGGATCTGAACCACCCGCATGTGATCATCTGCGCCCATGGCCTGACCCGGCAGGGGCGTGATTTTGATGTGCTGGCGCGGCAACTGGCGCTGCAGGCGCGGGTGATCTGCCCGGATGTCGTGGGCCGGGGCTACAGCGATTGGCTGGAGGACCCTGCCGGCTACCAGGTGCCCTTGTATGTGGCCGACATGCTGGCGATGCTGCAGCAGGTGCACCGCGCGGCACCCATTGGCAAGCTCGATTGGGTCGGCACCAGCATGGGGGGCCTCATCGGCATCGGCCTGGCGGGCGAGCCGAGCATCCGGCTGCTGATGCCTGCACCCATCCGCCGCCTGGTACTGAATGATGTCGGGCCGACCATCGAGCCCTCGGCACTGGCGCGCATTGGCAGCTATGTGGGCCAGCATATGCTGTATGCCTCCGAGCAGGAAGCCGTGGCGGCCATGGGCCAGCTGTCCAAAGGTTTTGGCCCGCACAGCGATGAGGAGTGGCTGGCGTTGTCGCGCCCGATGCTTCGGCCCGAAGGCGCAGGCGCGGTACGGCTGCATTACGACCCGGCCATTGCACAGCCCATGCAGGCGATGACGCCGGAGATGGCTGCCGCCGGCGAGCAGCTGCTGTGGCGTTTGTACGAGCAGATCGATGCCGTCACCCTGGTGCTGCGTGGCGCAGATTCCGACTTGCTTTCTGCCCAAACGGCCCAATCTATGGCGCAACGTGGCCCCCGGGCACGGGTGGTGGAGTTTGCCGGTGTCGGCCATGCTCCCACCTTGGTATCTTTTGATCAAACGGCTGCAGTGCTGGCTTTTTTATGCGGTGCGTAGCGCACGTCCCTGTCAGGGCGTGATGGTGGTGACAACATGAAAAGTCTTACAGCAGTCGCTCAGCCCGCGCCCGGCGCGGAACATCTCCCCCCAGAACCCGTCTCGCCATTGGTGGCGGCCACTGCCAACGCCCTGCCGATGCAAGACAACGTTCTGGCGCGGGCCCGGGCCTTCTCTGTTCCGCTGATTGCAGAAGAGACGCTGGACACGGGCGAGAACGCGCTGCAGCACGCCGATGCCGTGGCTGCCATCCTCAAACATATTGGCGGCTCCGAAGCCATGCAGGCCGCTGCCTACCTGGTGCACACCAGCGAGCAGCTCAACAAGCCGCGCGAAGTCATCGGCAAGGCTTTTGGTGAAAGCTATGCGGTGCTGGCCGTAGAAACCGTGGCGCTGATGAAGGTGCAGGCCCAGGCGCGCCAGGCCGATGCCGGCCATCTGGTCGATGATCCGGCCACGCAGACCGAGAACATCCGCAAGATGCTGCTGGCATTCTCGCGCGACTTGCGTGTGGTAATGCTGCGCCTGACATCCCGCCTGCAGACCTTGCGCTGGTATGCGGCCACCAAGGGGCCAGTGTCGCCTGCAGTGGCGCGCGAGAGCCTGCAGGTCTTTGCGCCGCTGGCCAACCGCCTGGGTATCTGGCAGATCAAGTGGGAGCTGGAGGACCTGGCTTTCCGCTTTCTGGAGCCTGACACCTACAAGAAGATCGCCAAGCTGCTGGACGAGACGCGGGTGGAGCGCGAGCTCTATATGGTGGGCCTACGCGAGCGGCTCGAATCCGACCTGCGCGCGCACAGCATCAGCGCTACCGTGGCCGGCCGCCCCAAGCATATCTACAGCATCATCAAGAAGATGCGCGGCAAGTCGCTGGGCTTTGACCAGCTTTTCGATATCCGCGCGCTGCGCGTCGTCGTGCCCACGGTCAAGGACTGCTATGCGGCGCTGTCCTTTGTGCACGAGGCCTTCAGCCCGGTGGAGTCGGAGTTTGACGACTACATTGCCAAGCCCAAACCCAATGGCTACCAATCGCTGCACACGGTAGTGCGGGACGAGCATGGCAAGGCCATCGAGATTCAGATCCGCACCCAGGCCATGCACGACCATGCGGAAAACGGTGTGGCCGCCCATTGGGCCTATAAAGAAGCGGGCACCAAGGGTTATGCCGGTGTATCTGCTACCAGTGACTATGACGCCAAGATTGCGGTGCTGCGCCAGCTGCTGGCCTGGCGCAAGGACATGGTCGGGCAGACCCAGGACAGTGGCCTGTTTGACGACCATATCTATGTGCTGACGCCCAACGCTGCAGTGATCGAGCTGCCCCAGGGCGCCACCCCGGTGGACTTTGCCTATTCGGTCCACACCGATCTGGGCCACCGCTGCCGGGGTGCCAAGGTCGATGGCCAGATGGTGCCGCTCAACACGCCACTGCAAAACGGGCAGACGGTGGAGATCGTTTCCGTCAAGGAAGGGCGGCCATCGCGCGACTGGCTCAATGCCGAGCTGGGCTACCTGGTCAGCTCCCGCGCCAAGGCCAAGGTGCGTGCCTGGTTCAATGCCCAGGTGATGCACGAGACAGTGAGCCGTGGCCGTGAGCTGGTCGAGAAGCTGCTGCAGCGCGAAGGCAAGACGGCTCTCAAGCACGACGACCTGGCAGACCAGCTGGGCTTCAAGACGGCAGAGGCGCTGTTCGAGGTGGTGGGCAAGGATGAGCTGTCGCTGCGCACTATTGAGAACATTCTGCGTCCCCCCGAGCCGGTGCAGGCCGATGATGACCTGGTGCTGAGCCGCCCGCGCAAGGCGACGGAAGGCTCGGGCAAGGGTGGGGTGCTGGTCGTGGGCGTCGATTCGCTGATGACCCAGCTGGCCAAGTGCTGCAAGCCTGCGCCGCCCGATCGCATCGGCGGCTTCGTCACGCGCGGCAAAGGGGTCAGCGTGCACCGCCACGATTGCAGCAACTTCCGCGAGATGTGCGCGCGCAACCCCGAGCGCAGTATCGATGTGGAATGGGGACAGCCCACCAGCGGCCAACGCTCGGCCGAAGCGGTCTACCCGGTGGATGTGGCGGTGGAGGCCCACGACCGCCAGGGCCTGCTGCGTGATATCTCCGAGTTGTTCGCGCGGGACAAGACCAATGTGATCGGTGTGCAGACCCAGTCCGTCAAGGGCACGGCCTGGATGACGTTCACCGTGGAGGTCTCGGATTCGGGCAAGCTGGCCAAGGTGCTGGCCTCTGTGGCGACGGTATCGGGCGTCCGTTCGGTGCGCCGGAAATAGGGTCGAAAAGCACTATTTTCAAAAAAAGCCGCAACTTTCCATTTGGGCCGTTTTTTCTGGCTATAATTTGAGTCTTCAACGACAGGCGCGTAGCTCAGCTGGTTAGAGCACCACCTTGACATGGTGGGGGTCGTTGGTTCGAGTCCAATCGCGCCTACCAAATTGTCCCTCTGAAGAGAACCAGACTTCAGGACAACAGGGATTTGGTAAGAAACCTCTCCAAGGTTTCTATTTTGAACAAACCGCCTTCTGGGCGGTTTTTTCATTTCTGCGCTGCTTTTCAAGCTTTGGCTTATCCTGCGCCCGATCTGAGCCGTCAATCCCATTGGGGCGGCCGGTGAAAGCATCTTTGTTGCGTTCTTGTGTCCCATCTGCCTGGCGATGCAGGTCAGGTTCACGCCGGCGCGCAGGGCGTTGGTCGCGTAGGTGTGCCGCGTCTGCTACCCATGCAATGCGTCCTTGCGTTATGTGCAGTATTTGCAGAAGGCCTTGTGATTAGATCGGGTTGCCATCGCAGTGCGCGGCACAGCTGCGGCTAGGCTATCGCAGGGCTGAAAGCTTCATGCGCCAGGCGTGCATGCATCTTATGCATGCTTGGCCAGTGGTGCTGGCTCTGCGCTTCTTGGAATGCCGAGCAATGCCGGATTTTTGCGCTGAGCGTGCTCTCGGCGCTGGCTTGGATGAAGGGACGTCGGCCCACATCCAGCGGGACGGGCTGAGAGAGTAGGCTTCGTTGATTCCATCCAGAGTGACTCATGCGTTAGAGCCTGCACATTGAGAAATGTGCACCCGGTCGGTACTGGCCCGGTTCAAGAATGCGCATTCTGAAGCCCTGATTTTCACCCGTGACGCGATCAGGGATACGGCCCAGGCGTTGCCCAAGTCCTTCGCCTTCCACGCCTGGTATGAGTATGTGCGCATGGGCACCACGCCCGTCCTGCATATGTCGCATGATCCAGAAATCCTGGCGTTGCGGGTGAAACTGTTGCACCGGCAGTTTTGGGGTTGATGTAGTTAAAACTTGCTTTGAGAAAGTTCAATTCTCAAGAAGGTCTTCTTGAAGTATCGGCAGCTCTATCGTTGTATGCTGGAAAGAATGAAGTGCACGTCCATCTGGAAGCGCTGCGGGTGATAGAAATCCAAAATAAAAATTTTCATTCGGTATGAGGAAGAAGATATTATGCGTTTTATTTCTAAAATTTATTATCTGTCATAATGCTTTGAACTAGAGCGCCAGGCCCAAAGCTGGCGGTCTTAACGCGAGGGTAATCTCGGTTGTGGTGATACCATTCGGATTAATAAATGCAGAAATGTGAATTCTAAAAGACTACTTCTTGCAAGGAAAGTTCACTGTAAGGGCTATATAAACGAGAAGCGCCGCCTGCGCATCTCTCTTTTCGGGGTTTCCTTCCAAATACTTCTGCACCGCTGTGCTAATTTGTCCATTTTTTATGTTCTTGGGATAGCATACGGCCTCAGATTGGATCAGCATGTCACTCGCACCCATGATATATCCCATTCCAACCCCGTCGTGCAATGCGTTGCCAGGTGTAAGACCATTGCGCTTGGTACTTGTGAGGTCGTTAAGAAGGTCGTTGCCGGAGTATGCGTTTGCGTTGGCGGCAGCTACGAGGCAGAGCGCGGAAATCAGATGGCGAATCAATTCAATCTCCTAAGCAAATGAGCGGGATCTTACAGTGCCGAGCGTGGCAGGGAACAACGCACGACCATCGATCTCCGGATCGCGGGGATGCTGTAGATAAACTGAGCACCACATTGCGGCATCGCTGCTATGCTCAAGGAATCGACTTCAGAAATTGGCTTCTATGCGTTACGTCCTGATTCCCGCTTTGCTTTTTTCACTGTCTGCTTGTACCACCATCCAAGTACAGAAGGCGCCAAGTGTTGAGCCAACCATCGGCACAGATCCGAGTATCGGAAGTACCTCCACTGCCACTGTTGGCTCTGCCGTGCTGTCGCAATACAAAGTCTGGAAGAAATCCGGCATGCAGCTTGCCGAACCGTATTCTGGAAGGATTGGGGGCGCTCCCGTAGACGTCTCCCAGACTGACTATTTGGTCAAGGCAGTAGCAGACTCGAAAGAGGCCTACTGCACAGAGCGTATGACAATGCGCAATCTGCTCGGTGTGGCCATCAAACCCACATGCTTTTCTGGTCTCACGGCGGATGGCCATGTGACGGAGGTCATGGTACCGGCGGACTCCGTATGGTGGCACAAAGACTTGCCTCGCCCCATTGCGATTAGAGCGGTAGAAGAGTCCATTCTTCGGCCTGAGGCCTTTCGCAATGAGTTGGTATTTTTGGGTTCTGCGGGCAAGACACTGAGGCTGCTGTACCGCGAGTACGCCGGTGACTTTGTACGCCCGGCGTTTTCTCAGGATGTGGCCTACGACGTCGAGGCACTCCCCATGGAGATCCAATTCCGGACGGCACGTATCCAAGTGCTTGAGTTGCCGGGAAGCTCCATCAAGTACAGGGTTCTTTCATCCTTTTAACGGCCATCGAAAAAACCTGCGTAGGCACTTGGCTGGCGATGTTTTCGCTGGCCTGCATCAGCGCCGAGCCCGCATCAAATACCGCGCCAGCGCCTCAAACGCCGGCAATGAGGTTGGGTCATTTGCCGCATTCCCAGCCACCGGGTGCGATCCATAGCGGGCAATGACCATTTCCGCTTTCGGATCGATATAGAGCGCCTGGCCATGCACGCCGCGTGCGGCAAAGGCACCGTGGTCGTTGTGCGTGATCCACCACATATTGCGGTAGCTCCAGCCGGGCAAGAGGGTGTAGCCGGCTTTGGCGAAATCGGCTGGCTTGCCGCCTTGGCGGATATCTGCGATGGCTGCAGCGGGAATGATCTGCTGTCCGTTGAAAAAGCCGTTGTTGCGGACCATTTCGCCAAAGCGCGCAAGGTCTCGCAGGCCTGTGTTCAGGCCCCCGCCGGCAAACGGGGTGCCGGTTGCGTCTACCGACATATACGCATCCTGCTCGGCGCCCAGGCGGCTCCAGATCCGGCTGGACAAGAGCTGCGCGACGGACTGGCCGCTGACCCGCGCGATGATCCAACCGAGCGCATCGGTATTGGCGGTGCGGTAGCCAAAGGCCTCGCCGTGCTGGCCTTGTGGTTGTACGGTCTGCAGAAACTCGTAGTAGCTGCGGGGGCCGTTGAAGTCTTTGGGTTTGGGCAAGGGATTGCCTGCGGCCGCATGGGCCCAGACCTCTGCGTTGGGATCGGCGTAGTCTTCGCTGAACCGGATGCCGGTGGTCATGTCCATCACCTGGCGCACGGTGGCGCTGCCAAAGGCTGATTTGGAGAGTTCCGGCACATAGTCCGCCACCTTGCGCTCAGGGTCGAGCTTTCCTTCCGCGACCAGCATCGCTGCCAAGGTACCGATAAAGGACTTGGTGACCGACATCGCTGCATGCTGGCCATCGGGCTGGAGTGCGCCGGCATAGCGTTCGTAAACGATGCGGCCTTGGTGCAGCACGACAATGCCGTCGGTGTAGTTGGCGGCCAGCGCGTCACGCCAACGCATGGTTTCTCCGGTATCCAGGCGCTTGAATTCCAAGCCGTCGATATCGTCACGCAAAGCCCTCAGCAATGGGGCGGGAGGCCGCAGGCCGCGTGAAACATTCACCGTCGGCATCAACTCGCGAAAGTGCGCCACACTCCAGCGCATCGCGGGAAATTGGAAATAGGAGCCGTCTTCAAACCGCAGAATGCGGTTCGCAGGCGGCGGCGATCCGACCATCCAGCCCAGTTTGACGGGATCGCTGTCTGCGGCATCGGGGTATGCAGATGCGCGCACCGCTTGCGCTGCAGCCATATGGCAGACCAGCAAAAGCGATGCTGCGCCCAGGCCCGGTGCGCGTTTCAACCACTGCGTTACTGCCATCTGTAGCTCCATTCATGCATGCTCTTCGCAGTATCTTATAGAGCCCAAAAGCATGCTGCCTTCATCTGCCGCAAACAGTGTGGATGGGTGACGGGAATCATCGCGTTTTGCACGGTCTTCGCATCGAGGCGCTCGCTGTACGGGAGCGCACCAAGGTGGGCGGGGGGACCGGCGCGTACCGGTTTGTCTTGCGTGGCGGTTGAGCCTGTATTCAGGCGGTTGAAGCCAGTCCTAATCCTGCAGGCGCTGCAATATGCATTTTCTTCGAGGGGCGTTGGCCATCTTTGAGGTCAGCCAGATAGCACTGGCCGGGGAAGAACACCGCTTCGACCTCTCGCAGCGACTGCAGGCCAAAACCGGCCAGTTTGAGCAGCCGCTCGGGGTAGGCCGCAATGACTGCTTCCACGGTCGTGATGTTGTGGCGGGCCAGGGCGTTGAATGCGCGGTTGGAGAGCTTTCCTGCAAGCGGGGTGGCGTGCGCAAATGGCGCATCGTTCAGCGGAGACATCAGATAGAGACAGGGTTATGTTGCGAGCCTTGATGCTAGCACCCGAGTCCTAATACAAGCTTACAACCCAGGGGCGCAGTGCGAGATGCGGCGCCTGCCCCCTGCGCGCATGAAAAAGCCCTCTGCAGAGGGCTGTTGGACAGAGAAATGGATGCATCTGCCAGCACCCATGGAGGGCCATGCTTGCTTGCACACTTGGAGGCACTCAGGAGGGGGTGCTGGGGCTCGCGCTACTGCCCAGGGTCACGATGGTCTTGGGCTTCTGGCCGCGGTAGCTGAGTTCATTGCCTTTGTATTCTGGCCTTTCTATCCAGGTAATACGGGAGTCGGGAACACCATCGGGATAGGAAATTCGGTCCCTTTCATAACGGGCTTGAATCTCTTCCTGGCTCAGTGCCTGAGCCGGAAGGGGTTTGGATGCATATGTCATGGCTTTCAACTCCTTGAATATCGCTGGAATGCCGGTTCTATGCGAGGCCGCTCCTCGTCGCCACCGCCAGTATGCGCTGCGGCGCATGTACTGGGTATCGAATTCCCATAGAAAAAGCTTTGGTCTGACGTGACTTAGGCACAAATCGTCCGTTCTGCGATGGCTGTGGGAGAGCCCTTACGGCCATGCAGCTTGCACGACTGCAATACCGGACTGGTGATGGTGTGACACTGGTTGCACGCCAATCTTTTAACCCTCAAACCATCAAGGAGTGACTGATGAACGAAGACACGATCAAGGGCAACTGGAAGCAGTTCAAAGGCAAGGTGCAGGAGCAATGGGGCAAATTGACCAATGATGATCTGGATGTTGTCGATGGCCAGCGTGAACAGTTGGTGGGGCGCATCCAGGAGCGCGAAGGCATTGCCAAGGATGCAGCCGAGCAGCAGGTGAAGGACTGGGAAACCAAGAACAACTACCGCTGGTAATCAAGGCGGCCTCTCCGGTTCACACCGGGGAGGTTTTTAATGTGTTGGCGAGCGGCCCTGAATGCATGGCCGCTTTGCTGCGTGATGCACCAAGGCTTGTGCGATGAATTCTTCTGACTCTGCTTTCCAGACCATTGTCAATACCGTGGCTGGTGAACTGTCCGACCTCACGGATCTGGCCCAGGCCACACGCATTATTTTCAAGTTGTTGCTGGCCGCATTGCTGGGCGGCATGCTGGGCTATGAACGAGAAGCCAGCGGCAAGGCCGCAGGTTTGCGCACCCATATGCTGGTGGCGATGGGTTCTGCCACTTTCCTTGCGGTGGCGCAGCTGATGGGCATGACGCCTATGGATTCGAGCCGCGTGATCCAGGGGCTGGTGGCCGGTGTCGGCTTTCTGGGCGCCGGTGCAATTCTGAAGCCGGCCAAGGAGAGCACCGAGGATGTGAAAGGCTTGACGACCGCTGCGGGGATCTGGTTCACTGCGGCGATCGGCATGGCTGTGGGCGCAGGGGAGGAGGCAGCTGCCATTCTCTGCGCCTTGTTTGCGCTGTTCGTGTTGATGGTGCTACCCAAGAATGTGGTGCCGCGCAAGGATGGCTCTCCGGCGGAGCAGCGCCAGCCCGAGTGAGGGCGGGCCGCGTCCTGCTTCCGGCGCGGCATTGTCAGAATCCACCTAGACCCTCGCATTGGCCGGGCCTACGCCGCTGCCACGGCATGCGCGGTACAAAAGGGTTTTGTTCAAAGGAGCCCCAATGCGCAGTACCCCTCGGGCGGCGGCCACCGCCAAAACCTCGTCATTTCCGCTGGCCATGGTGTTGACAGCCGCCGTCTCGGCGCTGTGGTATGCCGGCCAGCGGGTACGGGTGCCTCAGAACGTGCGCCCCGTGCAGGACTTTGATGCGGAGCAGTACATGGGCCACTGGTATGAGCTGGCCCGAATCGACTATGTGTTTGAGAGGGGTCTGACCTCCTGCACCGCCGACTATGTGTTGCAAAGCGACGGCACGGTACAGGTGACCAATCGCGGATTCGATCCGGCGAACGGGCGGTGGAAATCCGCAACAGCGGTCGCCAAGCTGCTGGCAGGGCCGGAAGTTGGCTCGTTGAAAGTTTCTTTCTTTCGTCCTTTTTATGCGGGCTACCATGTGGTCTACGTCGATCACGATGCAGGCCATGCGGTGGTGGTGGGCGACGGGGCGAAATACGCATGGATTCTCTCGCGTACGCCCAGCATCGATGACGCCGCCTATACGCGTTTGGTAGCGATTGCCGTGAGCAACGGCGTCGATGCGAGCCGCCTGGTGCGCGTGCCGCATGGCGCCGCGCTGGAAATGGTGGAAAGCTCCAAGGCGGCTTGAAAGCGGGACAAAGGCTGCGTGCGCGGCATGGGTATTAAATGATATTCATTCTCAACTGATTTATCATCAGCCCATCGAGAGATGCAGCTACAGCGCAGCTCTCGGCATCTGTTTCATCGTGGGGCGACCCGGGACCTCAGCGTCTCCAAGGTCGTTTTTGCTAGCCACCGGTCGGCCTCAAGGGCTTGCCAGCCAGCCAAGCTCTTTTCCACGCTATCGATGGCCCGCGCGGTCTGTATGTCGATGTCCCATGCTTCCCACCCTTCCCAGCCCTCTAGCAGCCAAGCGGCCCCCGATGTGCGCCGTGACACCGAGCACCAACGCGGACTGCATCTGCTCGATGCCACGATCATTTCGCTCAAGCGCCCGTCACCGCATACCTTGCGGGTCGGCATGCATCTGGGTGACGTCGGCAACGACCCGGTGTGGGACGGCGTGAACGTCGCCTTCCGGGTCTATCCTGATCCGCAATGGCCTGCCATCTCGCGTGTCTACACCGTCAGAAGCTTTGCACCGCATACGCGCTGCGCGGAGTTCGATGTGGTGATGCATGGAGGTGACAGCCCGATGATGCGCTGGGCCGCACAGGCGGCCATTGGCCAGCAAGTGCGGCTGACAGGCCCCCGTGGCAATATCGTGCTGCCCCGGGGCGAAGGACGCCCGGTGGCGTTGTTCTGTGATGACTCGGGACTGCCTGCGCTCTACGCGATCCTGCGCCGCTGGCCCGCAGGGGTTCAAGGCGTGGGCTGGATCGCCAGTGATGATGTTCATGGGATCGGGGAATTGCCGACAGTGCCTGGCCTGCAGTTGCAGCGGCTGC
Source organism: Comamonas sp. B21-038 (assembly GCF_022387135.1). Taxonomy (GTDB): domain Bacteria; phylum Pseudomonadota; class Gammaproteobacteria; order Burkholderiales; family Burkholderiaceae_C; genus Comamonas; species Comamonas sediminis. Next base: position 2,775,852 of record NZ_CP092462.1, on the reverse strand, counting down.
CAGCGCATGGCACCGACCTGTTGCTGCAACAGGCGCGCCAGTTGCAGTCCCCTGCGCAGCATCTGATTTGGGGTGCGGGCGAGCGCGACGAAATGCGCGCTATCCGCAAGTATTTTCAAACCGAGCTCGGCATGGACAAGGCGGATGTGTCCATCGCCGGATACTGGAAGCGCGGCGCAAGCAATACCGACATTGATGCCGAGCGCCAAAGTGCCTACCAAAAGTTCAGCGCCGCCGGCGGCAAGCTGGCCGATTGGGACGACTTGGGCATTGCGCTGTAGGCGCACGGCACGCGGCAGAACGCTTAGGGGCCACCTGCTGGTAATCACGTGCGCGCGTGGTGCCGCTTCGCCGGGCTTCAGCGGTCGGGGCGGTCGGGACGGTCGCAATAGCGTTCACCACAGCTGCCGTGCATTGATTGACGCGGGGCTTGGCGGCACAATCGTTCGCTTTGGCCTGCGCCGCAGGCACGCACTATCTCCCCAGTTCGCAGCCCATGTCTGATCTCAATCTATCGCTGGTTTTTCTGTTCGCGCTGTCGGTCATTACCTTGCTGGTCACCCCGGGCCCGGTGACCTTGCTGGTGGCCCGTGCCGGGCTGGTGGGTGGCATGCGCCGGGCGTTTGCCACTATTTGCGGCACCAACCTGGCCTCGCTGGTGCTGATTTTCCTGTCGGCGCTGTTGATCAAGGGCTTGCTGGTCATCGATGAATCCGCGTTCAAGCTGGTGCGCCTGGCGGGCTGCCTCTACATCGTCTGGATCGCCTGGGGCATGGTCGGCGATGCCTGGGCCATGGATGCCCAAACTGGCACTGCCATGTCTGCAGAACCTGCCACGGGCAGCAAGCAGGGCGGCTTCAGCCAGGGCTTTATCCTCGGTGTCTCCAACCCCAAGGACATCATTTTCTTTGCGTCATTTCTGCCCCAGTTCATCGGCGTGCTGCCTGCGCCTGACCACAGCCTGGCGGTGCTCACCGTCATCTGGGTGGTGCTGGATTTCAGCATGCTCGGGCTGATTGCGCTGCTGGTACGCCGCTTGATTTCTCCCGCCCGCGAAAAGCGCATCTTGCTGGTGTCCTCCTGCCTGCTGCTGGCCATCGGTGTTGCCGGTTTTGGCTATGGGCTCTACGACCTGGTGGCGTAGTGCGGCGTCAACCCTGCGCTGCTTCTTCGCTGGTACAACGCCAACAGGCCTGCCCTATGCAGGCCTGTTTTTTATGCACACGCGCCGTTGGGCGGCGCCTCAGCGGCTGTCAACCGGCTGTGCAGGCGCTGCCTCATGGGCGGGCGCTGGGCGGCACAATGGCGCCGGCTCAGGCACGGGCAGGCCAGCGGCCAATGCCTGGTCATAGACCTGGATGCGGCGGCGCTGTTCGGCCAGCGCCTTGGCATCCAGATCGGGACCGCATGAGGGCAGGGTGGGTGCCGCGGCAAGTGGGGCGCTGGCTTCTGAGGCTGCCGGTGCAGCGGCCATGGGGGGGGCTGGCCGCTCGGCTGCGCGACTTGCTTCGGCTGCCTGCTTTCTGGCAGCGGGTGGGGCCGCAGGGTATGCGGGTGCCACGGCGGCTGTAGCGGGTGAGGCAGGTGCAACAGGTGCGGGCAGGGGCGGGGCAACAGGCGCAGGTGTGGATGCAGGTGCCGGGAGCGTGCGGCGCTCTGCCTGCGGCGCGGGTGCGCGGGCAGGCGCGGGGCTGGTGTTGGCGCTGCCCGCGCCTGCGTTAGCGGCAGAGGCGGGCGCAGGCGCGGGCGCGGGCGCCGCTGCGCTGTCTGCGGCGGCAGGTGCCGGGGGCGCGCCAGGTGGCGGAGGCGGTGCCGATGCTGCGCTGGGCGCGCTGTCCATCTGGGGGGCTTCCAACTGCGGCGCGCCGGGTTCATGCAGCTGCTGCAGCGCCAGCCAGCTGACCAGGCCAATGGCGGCCAGGCTGCCCAGTGCCTGCAGCCACCAGCGGCGGTCGTTGGCGGCCTCGCCACCGAAGTGCTGGCCTTGTTGGCCGGCGCCGTCCAGATCGCCAGGCGCAGCGGCGGGGTTCTGTGCTGCTTTCGCACGCGCATGGGCCAGGATGCGCGCGGTGCTGGCATCGCTGGGGCCGGCATCCTGCGCGCTGGCCTCACGGTAGAGGTCGACCAGCGTATCGGGCCGCTTAGGATCTTGCGGGGCGTTCATGCGGTCACCTCGATGGCCTGGCGCAGTTTGGCGCGGGCATAGCGCAAGCGGCTTTTGGCCGTTTCCTGGGTCACCTGTGTGGCCGCCGCGATCTCGGCCAAGGACATATCGGCCTCGGCCTGCAACAAAAATGTCTCGCGCTGTTCGGGGGGCAACTGGGCCAGGGCGTCGAGCAGCGCGCGCGCCAGGTCCTTGCGGCCCTGCAGCCGCTCGGGGTCAAAGCCGGAGTTGGCAAACAAGGTCTCGGCCAGGCGCATGCCTTCGCTGTCCTCTTCATCCAGGCTGCGGTGGGCCTTGTGGCGGCGCCAGTGGTCCACCAGCTTGTGGTGGGCCAAGGTGAAGGCCCAGGTAGTGAACTGTGCCTGCGGCTGGTAGCGGGCGGCGCCATCGACCACGGCAAACCAGGTCTCCTGCGCCAGGTCATCGGCCAGCGCGGCATTGCCGGTATTGCGGAAAAAATAACGCCACAAGCGCTGGCTGTGGCGCTGGTAGAGCTGCTCGAACGCCGCCACCTGACCGCTGGCGTAGGCCAGCATCAGCGCTTGGTCGTCTGGCATCTCGGCTTGCATGCGGCAGATTATGCAAAAGCCTGTGCTTGCGGGTGGAGACTGTGGAGAAAATCGCACGCCGCCGCACGGCCTTGCCCGCGCATGCAGGCCGTCAATAGGCAGGCGGATCAGGTACATAGCCCGACGGCGATGCCGGAAAAGGGCGGGGCGCCGGCTGCGCAGCGGACTGCGGCGCGCGGATGATGCCCTGGGCCACCAGGTTGGCATGGCTGTCATAGCGGATGTGGATGATTTGCGCCGGGCTGCTGCTGGCGCTGTGGAACTCGGTGGTCCGCGTCACAGAGCGCTCCAGTGCACCATGGCCGGTGCCCAGGCGCGGCGCCACCGGTGCCGGGGCAGCGGGTGCGGTGGCCTGGCGGGATTCTGCAGCGACCGGGGCACTGGGCGCGGCGGAGGCGGCGGGGCTGGCGGGTGGCGGCATCGCTGGCACTGCGCTGTCGGCGCTGCTGGCCTCGGCGGCCGGTGCCGAGCTTTTTTGCGCCTCGCGGTTGCGCAGGATGGGTGGCTGGGGCTGGGGTTCGCGCTCGCGGAACACCGCGACCCCGATCACCCCGATGTCGCGGGGCCGGCCGGTGCGTGCGGCATAAGAATCGTCGCTGTGCGAGAAGTAGAAGGCGGCGACCTGCTGGTCGCTCTTGCGCCAGCCGGAGATGGCCCACTGCTGGCGGCCGCCCAGCACATAGCCATCGTCGGGCACGGCAGCCGCTGCCTGGCCGCTGATGGCGTTGATGCCGTCAATGCTGAGCACTGCGAGGATGCGGCCTCGGCTGCGGTTCTTGATATCGACGGCATAGCTGCTGCCCGGCTGGCCTGCCACCCAGTACTCGCCCTGGTGGTAGTACAGAGGCAGGCGTTGGCCACTGCTGCGGTCGATGATCTGCACATCGGCCAGCTGGCTGGCCTGCGCGGGCAGGCCGCCCACCAGGCTGCCAGCAAGCAGGGCGAGTGACGCCAGGGCTTTGATGCCGAGGCGCTGGTGTAGGCAAGCGGAGAAGAACGCAGAAACCGGGGCAGAGGGGGCGTGCATGGCAGGGCTTTGCAGAAGTGGTGGTCTGCCCTGAATCGCGCCATCCGCCCGCAAGGGGTTAAAGGGCGCTGCACCCAATCGTATTTATTTGTAAGCCTCGCGGGCAGGCCGTTGCAGCGGGCCTGCCCGAAAGCCGCGCTTACTTCTGCGTCACCAGCGAGCAGGTGCTCTTGGACAGTGGCTGGAAAGCCTGCTCGCCCGGGATGGTGTCCAGGATCTTGTAGTAGTCCCAGGGGCCCTTGGATTCCTTGGGTGTCTTCATCTGCACCAGGAACATGTCATGCACCATGCGGCCGTCTTCGCGCACATAGCCGTTTTGCGAGAACATGTCGCTGATCTTCATGGTCTTGAGCTGCTTGGTCACCGCCAGGCCATCGTCGGTGCCAGCCGCCTCGATGGCCTTGAGATACTGGGTGACGGCCGAGTAGACGCTGGCCTGGTTCATCGAGGGCATTTTCTTCATGCGGGCTTGGTATTTTTTGGACCACTCGCGCGAGGCATCGTTGCGGTCCCAATAGAACGCGGTCGCAAAGGTCAGGCCCTGGCCCAGCTCCAGCCCCATCGCATGGGCATCGTTGATGTAGATGAGCTGGGGCACAAAGGTCAGGTTCTTGGTCATGCCGAACTCGCGCGCCGTCTTGATGGAGTTGACGGTGTCCTGCGTGGCGTTGGCCAGTGCGATCACCTGGGCCTTGCTGGCCTGGGCCTGCATCATGAAGGACGAGAAATCGCTGGCATTGAAGGGGTGGTAGACGGTGCCCAGCACCTTGCCGCCGCCTTCCTTGACGAAGTCGGTGACGGTGGCGGCCGTCACCTTGCCATAGGCGTAATCGACGGCCACGATGTACCAGTCCTTCTTGCCCTGGGCCAGGATACTCTGTACCGCAGACTTGCCCAGCGAGTACGAATCCACCGTGTAGTGGATCGATGTCGGGCCGCAGAACTCATTGGTCAGCCCGGTGGACAGCGCGCCCGTGCTGATGGCGACCTTGCCACGCTCCTTGGCCATCGTGAACACCGCACCGGCAATGGCCGAGTTGTTGATGTCGACGATCATGTCCACCCCTTCGGCATCCCACCACTGGCGCGCCTTGGTGCCGCCGATATCGGCCTTGTTCTGGTGGTCGGCAAACACCACTTCCACCGGCTTGCCCAGCACCTTGGCGCCAAAGTCTTCGACTGCCATCTTGGCCGCTTCTACCGAGCCCTTGCCGCCCGAGTCTGCGTACTGGCCCGACATGTCGCTGAGCACACCGATCTTGACCTTGTCATCGGAGATGCCGGCGGCCTGGACGGCCAGGGTGGCGCATGCCAGCAAGCTGGCAGCAGCGGTGGATGTGCGAAGGGTCATTGCTTATCTCCTGTCTGTTGTTGTCGTCACCGGCGGGTCCTGGCCTGGCTGCAGCGTGACCACCGGCCTTCGCAGGAATTATCAAAAGCGTTGCGGCAGCCCATTACGGTGCTTCCCCTAGGACGCTGGGCAAACCAGTCCCATCTGCGACAAAATGCAAGAATGCTGGCTGCACCCTGCTGCTGTCTCAGTCATATGGCTTGAAAGGCCCCGATGGATCCCTCGCACACCCACCCCGCCCCCTTTGAGACCATGCCGCTCAACGCGATGAAGCTGCTGGTCTTGCTGGTGCTGGTGCTCAGCACTTTTGGCGGCCTGTACTGGGCGCCGGAGATCGATGCCCTCTGGGGCAATGGCACCGCCTATCTGTACGGCGCATCGGTGCTGCCGGTGCTGTATGTGCTGCTGGTTGGCGGCTACGCCTTGTACATGCACCGCCACCCGGAGAAGGATGTGCAGGTTGCCCGCAATGACCATGGCACGAAACCATAAGTTCTTTGTGCTGTACCTGCTGGGCCTGGGCTGCTTCATCGGCCTGGTCGCCTGGGCCGAGCGCGCCGGTCTGTCGCGCCAGTGGATTGGTCCGCTGTTCCTGTTTGTCCCGGTGATGATGTATGCGGCCATTGGCGTCTGGGGGCGCACGGCCGATTCGGAGGAGTACTACGTGGCCGGGCGCCGCATACCGCCGGTCTACAACGGCATGGCCACGGCGGCCGACTGGATGAGCGCGGCCTCCTTCTTGTCGCTGTCGGGCGCGCTGTACCTGCAGGGCTTTGCCGGCACCAGCCAGCAAGCGGGGGGCCTGGCCTATCTGCTGGGCTGGAGTGGCGGCTTTGTATTGGTGGCGCTGCTGATTGCGCCGCAGCTGCGGGCGCTCAATCTCTACACCTTGCCCGATTTCTTTCAGCTGCGCTATGGCGGGCGCTGGCCGCGCGTGATTGCTGCGGTGGCAGCGGTGATGTGCTCGTTTTCCTATGTGGTGGCGCAGATCTATGCGGTGGGCCTGATCGCCTCGCGGCTCACCGGCGTGCAGTTCGAGATCGGCATCATGCTGGGCTTGGGCGGTGTGCTGGTGTGCTCCTTTCTGGGCGGCATGCGGGCCATCACCTGGACCCAGGTCGCGCAGTACGTGATGATCCTGCTGGCCTTCCTCATCCCGGTGTCGTGGCTGGCCTACCAGCGCCTGGGCAACCCGGTCGCCGCCGTAGCCTACACCCAGGACCTGGGCAAGATCGCCGACCTGGAAAAGCAGCTGCTGAGCGACCCGGCCGAGCGCGATGTGGAACTGGTCTATCTGCAAAAGGGCATGCTGTATGAATCGCGGCTGCGCAACATCCCCGCTGCGCTGGAGGCGGAGCGCACGCGCCTGCACGAGAAAGTGCAGCAGTTGCGCATCAGCAATGCGGACCTGAGCCAGGTGCTGGCCGCAGGACGCGAGCTGGCCGCCTTGCCGCAGGACGTGGCCAGCGCCCGTGAGCTGTGGACGGCAGCCATGCGCGAGAACTATGCCCGTGCCCAGCCGCTGGGCGGCATGCCGCAGCACACCTTGCCCTATGCGCCGATGCTGGGCACCGAACAAAGCGCGCAGGAGCAGGAGAGCCTGTCGCGCCGTAACTTCATGGCGCTGATGTTCTGCCTGATGCTGGGCACGGCCGGTCTGCCGCATCTGCTCACCCGCTTCTACACCCTGCCCAGTCCGGCGGCTGCGCGCAGCTCGGTGGTCTGGACCTTGTTCTTCGTGGTGCTGCTCTACACCAGTGCGCCGGCGCTCGCTGCGCTGGTCAAGCTGGAGGTGATGCAAAGCCTGGTCGGTAGCCATTTCGATGCGTTGCCGGCCTGGATCGCGCAGTGGACGCGGATGGACAATGCCTTGCTGTCGATCGAGGATGCGAATGGCGATGGCATCGTGCAATGGGGCGAAATCCACCTTGGTGCGGACCTGATCATGCTGGCCACGCCGGAGTTGGGGGGGCTGCCCTTTGTGGTCTCGGGCCTCGTGGCGGCCGGTGGGCTGGCCGCTGCGCTGTCCACCGCCGATGGCCTGCTGCTGACCATCAGCAACGCGCTGGTGCGTGACCTCTACCTGGTCGAGCGCGGCAAGTCGGTCACGCCGCAGCAGCGCGTGATTCTGTCCAAGTTCACATTGCTGATGGTGGCGCTCGCTGCGGCCGCAGTGGCGTCGGTGCGCAGCTCGGGCATTCTGGTGCTGGTGTCCGCTTCATTCTCGATTGCCGCTGCCGCCTTTGTGCCGGCCATGCTGCTGGGCCTGTACTGGCGCGGTGCCACGCGGCGCGGGGCCGTGTGCGGCATGGCGGCCGGCCTGGGAATTACGCTGTACTACATGGTCGTCAACATGCCGATCACCAGCCTCGTGCCCGGCGCCCAGGCCTCTGCGCATCTGTGGTGGGGCATTCAGCCCACATTGGCAGCGGTGTTTGGTGTGCCGCTGGGCATCTTCGTGACCTGGGCGGTCAGCTGCTGCACCCGGCAGTCCTTGCCCCGCGCCCCATAGCGCAGGCCAGGCTGGCCCGGACATAAAAAAACTGCACAGGCTGGGCGCCATGTGCAGCTCTTATGGGGGTGGTTCAGAGGCCCGCAGGCATGTGGGTCTTAGACCTTCAGAAGTTCCACGTCGAACTTGAGTGTGGCGTTTGGAGGAATCACGCCGCCTGCGCCGCGTGCACCATAGCCCAGCTCCGCAGGGATGATCAGGGTGCGCTTGCCGCCCACCTTCATGCCTTGCACGCCTTCGTCCCAGCCCTTGATGACCATGCCGGCGCCCAGCGGGAACACGAAGGGGTCGTTGCGGTCCTTGCTGGAGTCGAACTTGGCGCCTTGCTCACCATTGTTGTAGAGCCAGCCGGTGTAGTGCACGGTGACTTGCTTGCCCTTGGCCGCTTCGGCGCCGGTGCCAACTTCCGTATCTTCGTACTGCAGGCCGGATGGGGTGGTGACGGTGGTCATGTGATTCCTTTGTGAGTGCTTTGCTACCAGCTGCGATCATACCCGCCCACAAACGCAGAGCCCGCACAAGGCGGGCTCTGCAGGACAAAAATGGCCTCGGTGCGCGGGAATTTACTTCTTGGTCTGGGCTGCCACCCAGCGTGTCGCGAAGGCCTGCACATCGGACAGGCGCTTGAGCAGGTCCTGGCCGGAGGGGGTGACGGTGTAGCCATCGCTGTTGTGGTCGAGGAAACCGGCCTCGCGCAACTCCTTGATGCGGGTGTTGAGCGTGTTGGGCGTAATGCCGCCCACACTGTCCTGCAGCAAGCGGAAGGTCTGGGGATGCCCGTCACGCAAGGCCCAGAGCACACGCAAAGCGTAGCGGCATTCCAACCGCTCGAAGAGCTGGTTGATGGCGGTGTTTTCCTTGGCGCTCATGTAAGGGTCTCCTTGCGCTGTGTTGAGGAGCGAGGTCCAGGCCTTCGCATGCAAATCCACTGAGAGGGTGCGATCGGCGTCGCGGCAACATCTGCTACAAGTTTAATAGCTCTTCATCGGCGGTGTATAGGCGCAGCTGCCGAATGGGCCTAGGCGGCATCCTAAGTGTTGTTCAATTGCTACGGTTTTTGAGTGTGCAAAGGCCGCCCAGAAGGCGCTGCAGCGCAGAAGTGGCCCTCTCGCACGCCCGGGCCCGTGCCCTGGTCTGCAGGGGGGAGCGAGCCGGTCAATGGGCGCTGTAGCGCACCATGCGCGGACCCCGGCACAGGCCAAACAGGCGCATGCCGGCCTGGTTGGCTACCTGGATGGCGAGGCTGGTGGGGGCGGAGATGGTGGCCAGCACCGGCAGACCCATGCGGGCGCATTTGCGCACCAGCTCATAGCTGGCACGGCTGGTCATCACCACAAAGCCGGGTTGGGCCAGCATCTGTTGCTGCGCCATGTGGCCCAGCAGCTTGTCCAACGCATTGTGGCGGCCCACATCCTCCAGTGCGGCCTGCAATTGGCCATCGGGGGTGGCCCAGCCAGCCGCATGAACGGCGCCGGCCTGCTGGTTGAGCTGCTGCAGCCCGGGCAGCTGAGAAAATGCCGTCTGCAACGCAGCCAGGTCCAGCTGGCTGGCCCAATCCGCCAGCGCTGGCAGAGGCTCGGGCACCAGGTCCAGCGCGTCCATCGAATCAATGCCGCAGATGCCGCAGCCGGTGCGGCCGGTGAGGGCGCGGCGCCGCTCCTTCAGGCGCATAAAGCAGCGGCTGGCGATCTGCATCTCCACGCTGATGCCCGGTGCTTCCGGGTCCGTGCCGCAAGGCGCCAGCGGCTGCACCTCGATGCCATAGCAGTCGGCCACCTGGTCGATGATGCCTTCGGACAGCGCAAAGCCCAGTGCAAACACCTCCAGGTCCTGGGGGCTGCACATCATCACCGCATGCGAGATGCCGTTGAACACCAGGGCCACCGGCACTTCGGCCGCAACCGCATCCAGGCGCGAGACCGATGCCTCAGGCGTGATCACGGTGGCGGGCAGTTGCTGGACGGCGCGGGGCAGATCGGAAGACATGGCGCTGATTGTGACGCAAAGCGAATGCCGGCACTCGGGCCGTGGGCAGGCGTGCAAAAAAGCAAACCCCGCCGAGGCGGGGTTTGCGGACAAGACCGGGATCGGTCTTGAGGACGTTCAGATGAAGCTGCGCAGCTTGTCCGAGCGGCTGGGGTGCTTGAGCTTGCGCAGCGCCTTCGCTTCGATCTGGCGGATGCGCTCGCGCGTCACATCAAACTGCTTGCCCACTTCTTCCAACGTGTGGTCGGTGGACATTTCAATACCGAAGCGCATGCGCAGCACCTTGGCTTCGCGGGGGGTCAGGCCATCGAGGATGTCCTTGACCACATCGCGCAGGCCGGCCTGCATCGCGGCATCGACCGGCGCAGTGTTGGCGCTGTCTTCGATGAAGTCACCCAGGTGGCTGTCGTCATCGTCACCGATCGGCGTTTCCATCGAGATCGGCTCTTTGGCGATCTTCATGATCTTGCGGATCTTGTCTTCCGGGATCTCCATCTTCTCGGCCAGGATGGAGGCATCCGGCTCGAAGCCGAACTCCTGCAAGTGCTGGCGGCTGATGCGGTTCATCTTGTTGATGGTCTCGATCATGTGCACCGGAATGCGGATGGTACGAGCCTGGTCCGCAATGGAGCGCGTGATCGCCTGGCGAATCCACCAGGTTGCATAGGTCGAGAACTTGTAGCCGCGGCGGTATTCGAACTTGTCCACGGCCTTCATCAGGCCGATGTTGCCTTCCTGGATCAGATCGAGGAACTGCAGACCACGGTTCGTGTACTTCTTGGCAATCGAGATCACCAGGCGCAAGTTGGCCTCGATCATTTCCTTCTTGGCATTGCGCGAGGCGCGCTCACCATCGTTCATGCGCTTGTTGATGAGCTTGAGCTCATCGAGCGGCACGACGACGCGGGCTTGCAGGTCGATCAGGTTCTGCTGCAGCTCCTGCACCGGCGGGATATTGCGGCCCATGATGGCGCTCCAGCTGTTGCCCGCTTGCGCTTCCTTCTCGATCCATTGCAGGTTGAGCAGGTTGGCCGGGAACAGCTGGATGAACTTTTCTTGGGGCAGACCGCATTTCTCGACAATGATCTTGCGCAGTGCTCGCTCTTTCTGGCGCACGCTGTCGACTTGCTCGCGCAGCATGTCGCAGAGCTTTTCAATGGTCTTGGCGGTAAAGCGGATGGTCATCAGCTCGGCCGACAACTGGTCCTGCACCTTGGTGTACTGCGGCGAGCCGTAGCCGCTCTTGTCATAGGCGGCGTGCAATTGCTCGAACAGCGACTGCAGCTTGGCAAAGCGCGACAGCGCTTCGTTCTTCAGCTCTTCGAGCTTCTTGGTCAGCGCCTTGGAGCCGCCCTTGCCGTCGTCGTCGTCTTCCTCGTCGTACTCGTCGAAGTCTTCTTCAGCGACGTAGTCGTCGTTTTCGTCGGCGTCGGAGAAGCCGTCCACCACGGTGGAGATGACGACCTTGCCTTCGCGGATCTCTTCGCCCATCGCCAGAATCTCGGCAATGGTCGCGGGCGATGCGCTGATGGCCAGCATCATGTCCTGCAGGCCGCCTTCGATGCGCTTGGCGATTTCAATTTCGCCTTCGCGGGTCAGCAGCTCGACAGTACCCATTTCACGCATGTACATGCGGACCGGGTCGGTGGTGCGGCCGAACTCGGAATCCACCGTTGACAAAGCTGCTTCGGCTTCTTCTTCGGCTTCTTCTTCGGTGGTCGCGGACTGGCCGGTGTTGTTCAGCAGCAGGGTTTCTGCGTCGGGCGTCTGCTCGTAGACGGCCACCCCCATGTCGTTCAACATGGAGATCACCACTTCCAGCGTCTCGGCATCGACCAGCTTGTCGGGCAGGTGGTCGGAGATTTCGGCATTGGTCAGGTAGCCGCGGGTCTTGCCCAGCTTGATCAGGGCCTTCAGGCGCTGACGGCGGGTGGACATTTCCTCTTCGGTCAGCACGGCTTCGTCGAGGCCGAACTCCTTCATCAACGCGCGTTCCTTGGCCTTGGAGACCTTCATGCGCAGCGGCTTGACCTTCTCGGTCGGCGCATCAGGGGAGGAGGTCGAGGCCTCTACCACCTCTTCGCTGTCGCCGGCGATGTCTTCTTCGATGTCCGAGAAGTCGGTATCGTCGATATCTTCATCGCCCTTGTCCTTGGCTTTGGCCTTGGTCTTGGCGGCAGCCGTCTTGCGAGGCGCCTTGGGCTTGTCGTCTTCGGCCTTGGCCGTCTTGGCCTTGGCTGCAGTCTTGGTGGCGGCCTTGGCCTTCACCGGGGTCTCTTCATCGGCGGCTTCGCTTTTCTTGGCGGCGCGCTTTTTGGGGGCACCTGCGTTGAGCAGGGCATCGGCTGCCTTGAGCAGTTCGGCCTGGGACAGGCGTTGTTTTTCGGACACGGAGCTAACCTTCTTCGTCGCTGCCTTGGCTGGGGTGGGCGCAGCACTGGCTTTTACGGTTTTGCCTGCTGCAGCAGTAGCACGCTTGGCCGCCGGTTTGGCGGCAGGGCTGGCTGCTGTAGCTTTGGCACTTTTGGCCGCGCTGGTGTTGGTGGACGACTTGACGGACGACTTCGCGGACTTTGTAGCTGGCATGGACACCCTCAGAGCAAAGAGAACACACAAAGAAAACTGGCAAGCGCCATCACCGGCGCATGGGAACTGCAGCGGTCAATCGCAACAAGTGCGGCGAACAACGCGGCTGCACGAGGCGCTAAGCCTCAAGGCAAGATGTGGGGGCGATCATTTGGAATGCAGTCCTTGCGGTATTTTGGGCACTTGCGCTGGTGGCAAATCGCATGATCCTTCATGCGGGCCCGGTCCGGAGGTGCTGCTGTCGCTCTTGCCGATGTGTCAAATATTATACCTTTTTGCCCAATGTCAAGGGCCTGTACGGCCATCGGGCCAAATATTTTTGCAGGCCCTCCCGGTGAGGGCCGGGCTTACTTGTTGACCTGGCGCTTGAGCAGGCCGATGCGGTGGAAGTTGCTCTGGTAGCGGCGCAGCGCCTGCGGATCGGAAGCCTGGGTGACCAGATGGCGGTTTTGCTCTTCGAGCTGGTCCAGCACGATGCGGCTGAGGGAGTCGCGCAACTCGGCGCGGATCTCGTCGAGCGGGCCGTCAATCTGCGCATGCTGGCCTTGCATCAGCACCGTTGCGAAGGCCTCGACCGGGTGACCGCGCATATGCTCGCGCAGTACCGCCCAGGATTGGGCGCCATGGGCGAGAAACTGCTGCTCCACCCAGGCAAAGAGCGGGCCATGGGGACTCGGCAGCTGGGCCAAGGTGGCGGCGTCTTCGGGTGAGAAGTTCTCCAGAAACGCCATGTGCGACAGCAGCAGACGGGCGGCCTGGTCCTCGCGGGTGACCGCCACGCTGGGCATCGGCGGCTGTGGTTCGGGCCGGGGCTGCCAACCCCCTTTGCGGCCCCCCTGACCGGGGCGCCACTCGCCACTGCGCTTGGTGTAGCCGTTGCCGCCGCCATGGGGGCTGCGTGGCTCTCCGTAGTGCTCGTTGCGCTGGCCGGGGTAGCGGTCCATCGTGGTGTCGCTGCCCCAGGGGGGCGCATCGCCATAGGCAGGCATGCTGTCGGCACCCGTTTGCGGGGCATCCCAGGCGGAGGCATGGCGCGGGCCGCTGCTGGCGGCCACCTGGCTGCCGCCGCTTTGGCGTGCCAGCTCTTGTGCGGTGGTCTTTTGCCACAGATTTTCCAGCTCGGCAGCGGGCAGCTGGGCCTTGTCGGCTATCTCGCCCAGCAATTGGCGCTTGAGCGCGCCATCGGGCAGCAGGTTCCACAGCGGGCGCGCGTTGCTGGACATGCGCGCGCGGCCTTCGGCCTGGCCCAGGTCACACATTTCGCTGGCCACTTCGAGCAAGAAGCGTGACAGCGGCGTGGCGTCATGCACATGGCGGGCAAAGGCGTCCGCGCCGTACTCGCGCACAAAGCTGTCCGGGTCGTGCTCGGCCGGTAGAAACAGAAACTTGATGCTGCGCGTGTCGCTGGCATAGGGCAGTGCGCCGTCCAGTGCCTTGCGCGCGGCGCGGCGGCCGGCGGCATCGCCGTCAAAGCTGAAGACCACGGTATCGGTAAAGCGGAACAGCTTGTGCACATGGTCAGGTGTGCAGGCGGTGCCCAAGGTGGCGACCGCATTCGGAAAGCCCAGTTGGGCCAGCGCCACCACATCCATGTAGCCTTCGGTCACCAGCACATAGCCATGCTCGCGAATGGCCGTGCGGGCCTCGAACAGCCCATAGAGTTCGCGCCCCTTGTGAAAGACCGGGGTTTCCGGCGAGTTCAGGTATTTGGGCTTTTCATCGCCAAACACCCGGCCGCCAAAGCCGATGCACTCGCCCTTGACGTTGCGGATGGGGAACATCACCCGGTCCCGAAATCGGTCGTAGCGTTTGCCTTCGCCGTCGTCCGATTCGATCACCAGGCCGCATTCGACCAGCTTGGCATCGTCATAGGCAGGGAAGATGCTGGCCAGGCTGCGCCAGCCCTCGGGCGCATAGCCCAGGCCAAAGCGCTTGGCGGTGATGCCGCTGACGCCCCGGCCCTTGAGGTAGGCAATGGCCTTGGGCGATTGCGACAGCTGCTTGCGGTAGGCGTCTCCGGCTTTTTCGAGCAGATCGGTGAGCGAGGCCTGTTTTTCGCGCGCCTGCGCGGCGCGCTCGCGCTGCTGGGGCGATACATCGTCCTCGGGCACCGGCAGGCCCACGCTCTGGGCCAGGTCGGTCACCGCTTCGCGAAAGCCCATGCCGGTATGGTCCATCAGAAAACCAATGGCATTGCCGTTTTTGCCGCAGCCAAAGCAGTGGTAGAACTGCTTGGAGGGGCTGACGCTGAAGGAGGGCGATTTCTCGCCATGGAAGGGGCACAGCCCCATGAGGTTGGCGCCGCCTTTTTTCAGCTGCACATAGCGGCCGACCACGTCGACCACGTCGACGCGGGACAGCAGCTCCTGGATAAATGACTGGGGAATGGACACCCGGCTATTGTCGCGCATGCCGGGCTGCGCTGCCGCGCCGCCACCCCAATCCGCCCGTGGTCGGTGGCCATTGCCGGCTATCGAAAGCGTGACAGCGCGCAATCTTCGCGTCAGCAGCCTGTGGCACAGTGCTGCCCAGGAGACCAACCGCCATGAGCAGCATTTTTGACACCGGGCTCGCCCGCAATGGGGCCAACCATACGCCGATGACACCGCTGGGCTTTATCGCCCGCACCGCCGAGGTCTACCCGGAGCGGCTGGCCATCATCCACGGCGAGCTGCGCCAGACCTGGGCGCAGACCTACGCGCGCTGCCGGCAACTGGCCAGCGCCTTGCAGCAGCATGGCATTGGCAAGAACGACACGGTGGCGGTGATGCTGCCCAACACCCCGCCGATGGTGGAGGCGCATTTTGGCGTGCCGATGGCGGGCGCGGTGCTCAATACGCTCAACACCCGGCTCGATCCACAGACCATTGCCTTCATGCTGGACCATGGCGAGGCCAAGGCGCTGATCGTGGACCCGGAATACGCCAGCGTCGTGGCCAAGGCCTTAGCGCTGCGCCAATCGCAGACGCCCATCCTGCTGGTGGATGTGGAAGACGCGCTCTACGGCGAGGCCAGCGAACGGCTGGGCAGCCTGAGCTACGAGGCCTTGCTGGCCCAGGGCGATGCCGGTTTTGACTGGCAGCTGCCTGGCGATGAATGGGATGCGATTGCGCTGAACTACACCAGCGGCACCACCGGCAACCCCAAGGGCGTTGTCTACCACCACCGGGGCGCGGCCGTGAATGCCATCAGCAACGTGCTGGAATGGGACATGCCCAAGTTCGCGGTGTACCTGTGGACCTTGCCGATGTTCCACTGCAACGGCTGGTGCTTTCCCTGGACGGTGGCGCTGCGCGCCGGCGTCAATGTTTGCCTGCGCCGGGTCGATGCGCAGGCCATTTTTGCGGCGATCAAGCAGCATGGCGTCAGCCACTACTGCGGCGCGCCGATTGTGCACAGCCTGCTGGTCAACGCGCCTGCGGCGTTGAAGGAGGGCGTGCCTGCCGGCGTCAAATGCATGGTGGCCGGTGCTGCGCCGCCGGCAGCGATGATCGAGGGCATGGAGCAACTGGGCTTTGACCTGACCCATGTCTATGGGCTGACCGAGGTCTATGGCCCGGTGATGGTCTGCGCGCAGCAGGCCGACTGGCAGACCATGGACGTGGGCGAGCGCGCCCGCCTCAATGCCCGCCAGGGCGTGCGCTACCACCTGCAGCGCGATGCGCAGGTGCGCGATCCGGAGACCCTGGCGCCAGTGCCCTGGGACGGCCAGACCATGGGCGAGATCATGCTGCGGGGCAATATCGCGATGAAGGGCTACCTGAAAAATCCCGAGGCGACGCAGGAGGCGTTTCGCGGTGGCTGGTTCCACACCGGTGACCTGGCGGTGCAGGACCCGGATGGCTATATCAAGATCAAGGACCGCAGCAAGGACATCATCATCTCGGGCGGGGAGAACATCTCGTCGATCGAGGTTGAGGACGTGCTCTACCGCCACCCCGCCGTGCTTGCAGCGGCCGTGGTGGCCAAGCCCGATGCCCGCTGGGGCGAGACGCCCTGCGCCTTTGTCGAGCTCAAGCCAGGGGCGCAGGTAAGCGCGGAGGACATCATGGCCCACTGCAAAAAGCACCTGGCTGGCTTCAAGATTCCGCGTGCAGTGGTGTTTGGCGAGCTGCCCAAGACCAGCACCGGCAAGATCCAGAAGTTCGAGCTGCGCAAGCAGGCGGGGTCTGCGGATGCCATAGACAGTTGATGCGCATGAAAAAACCCGCCGCAGCAAGCTGGGCGGGTTGGGATCGGCTCGCTGGGAACTGACCTTTACTTGCCCCAGGAATCCTTCAGGCCGGTGATCTTGTTGAACACCGGCTTGTCGCTGCGGTGGTCGTGGCGGTCGGCCACAAAGTAGCCAAAGCGCTCGAACTGGAACTTGTCATCGGGCTGCGCCGTCTTCAGCGATGGCTCGACATAGGCGGTCACGACCTTGAGGCTTTCGGGGTTGAGCAGGGCCAGGAAGTCCTTGCCGCCGGCATCGGGCTGCGGATCGGTGAACAAACGGTCGTAGAGCCGCACTTCGGCTTGCACGCCATCGGCCACGCCCACCCAGGTGATAGCGGCCTTGACCTTGACGCTGTCCGCACCAGGCGTGCCGCTCTTGGTGTCGGGCACCACGGTGGCCAGCACCTTGGTGATCACGCCATCGGCATCCTTCTCGCAGCCCGTGCACTCGATCACATAGCCGCCCTTGAGGCGAACCTTGTTACCGGGGAACAGGCGCTTGTAGCCCTTGGGAGGCACTTCGGCAAAGTCTTCGCGCTCGATCCAGACCTCGCGGCCCAGCGTGAAGTGGCGCTCGGGGGCGACCTGGCCTTCTGCCGGGTGGGGCAGGGCGGGCAGGCTGCAGGCTTCCAGGTGGTCGGCACTGCCGAACACCTCGGCCCAGTTGCTCAGCTCCAGCTTGACCGGGTCCAGCACCACCATCGCGCGGTGGGCCTGGTTTTCCAGGTCTTCGCGCAGGCAGCCGTCCAACGTGGCGTAGTCGATCCAGGCGTAGTCCTTGGTGACACCGATGCGCTCGCAGAAATTGCGGATGGACGCGGGGGTGTAGCCACGGCGGCGCAGGCCGACGACGGTGGGCATGCGTGGGTCGTCCCAGCCGCTGACCAGTTGGTTGTCCACCAGGTGCTTGAGCTTGCGCTTGCTGGTGATCACATAGGTCAGGTTCAGGCGCGAGAACTCGTACTGGCGCGGCTGGGGCGCATCGATCAGGCCACCGGCACGCAGGTGGTCCAGCAACCAGTCATAGAAGGGGCGCTGGTCCTCGAACTCCAACGTGCAGATCGAATGGGTGATGTGCTCGTAGGCATCCTCGATCGGGTGCGCAAAGGTGTACATCGGGTAGATGCACCATTGGTTGCCGGTGTTGTGGTGCTCGGCATGGCGCACCCGGTAGATCGCAGGATCGCGCAGGTTGATGTTGGGCGCCGTCATGTCGATCTTGGCGCGCAGCACGGCAGCGCCATCGGGCAGCTTGCCCTCCTTCATGTCGGCAAAGCGCTGCAGGTTCTCGGCCACGCTGCGGTCGCGGAACGGGCTGTTGACGCCCGGGCGCGTGAAGTCGCCCCGGTTGGCCTTCATCTCTTCGGCAGACTGCTCGTCCACATAGGCCAGTCCCTGCTCGATCAGGTAGACAGCGCAGCGGTGCATGAAGTCGAAGTAGTTGCTGGCGTAGTACAGGTTCTGCTCGCCGCTCGGGTCCTTCCAGTCAAAGCCCAGCCAGCGCACGGCATCGATGATGCCGTCCACATACTCCTGGTCTTCCTTTTCCGGGTTGGTGTCGTCAAAGCGCAGGTGGCAGACGCCGCCGAAGTCGCGCGCGAGACCAAAGTTCAGGCAAATGGCCTTGGCATGGCCCACATGCAGGTAGCCGTTGGGCTCGGGCGGGAAGCGGGTGCGGATCTTGGCCTGGTCGACGGGGCCTTGCTGGTGGTGCTGGGCATCGCCAGGCGAGCCACCCCAGTGGCGCTGGGCATAGCTGCCTTTGTCGAGGTCGGCCTCGATGATTTGTCGCAGGAAATTGGTGGGTTTGACCACTTCGTCACTACCGTTGTGCGAAGCGCTCGGGGCAGGTGCATTCATAGAGGTGTATTCTAAGGGAGTACCCTGATGGCTGGAACGGATTGCGGTTTATGGGGCTCTGACCCTGCATAAGGCATGTCATTTACGCTTTGCAACAGGATAGCTGTTCTTGAAACCATAATTTGCAGAGCGTTTGGTATCTTTCTGCCTGCTTGCCGCGTTGAAAGTTCAATGACATTTTTCAGGGATTCTCGCAAGGAGATCAATATGCGCAACTCGATGCTGAAACAAGGCTCTCGCTGGGCCGCTGCCGCTGTGCTGACTGGCTTGGCGCTGATGAGCGCTGGCGCCCATGCCAGCCGGGTGTCCTGGTCGGTGGGTATCAATGTGCCAGCCCCGGTGTATGTCGCTCCTGCGCCGGTGTATGCACCGCAGCCGGTGTATGTGGCACCGCCCCCTGTGTATGCGCCCCAGCCGGTCTATGTGGCACCTCCACCTCCCGCCGTGGTCTACCGCCCCGCACCGGTCTACCGCCCGGCGCCGGTGTATTACGGCCCACCTCCCGGCCGCTACCACCGCCACCATCGCCACGACCGCGATTACTACCGCTATTGAGGCAGCAGCCCTGCCCAAGCAGCCCACGCCCTGGCCCGCCAGGGCTTTTTTTATGGGCGCCTGGCAGCGCGCCAGCCGCTCGGCTGTCGCTTGGCTGATGCAGCAACGGTTGGAATGCTCGGATAATCCACAGCTGTTGTCCGTTGTGGAAGCTGAGATGAAAACTGTTTTTGTACTGAACGGCCCAAACCTGAACCTGCTGGGTCTGCGCGAGCCCGCCATCTATGGTGCCCACACCTTGGCCGACGTCGAGCAGCTCTGCGCCCAGGCGGCCGCGCGCAACCAGCTGGCCTTGCGTTTTCACCAGAGCAACCATGAGGGCGCGCTGATCGACTGGCTGCACGAAGCGGGCCAGCTGCAGCGTGAAGGCCAACTGGCCGGCGTGGTGCTCAATGCCGCCGCCTATACCCATACCAGCGTGGCCCTGATGGATGCGATCAAGGGGGCGGCGCTGCCGGTGATCGAGCTGCACATCAGCAATGTGCATGCCCGCGAGTCCTTCCGCCACCATTCCTATATCGCCCCCGTCGCCAAGGCAGTCATCTGTGGCCTGGGCGTGCAGGGCTACAGCATTGCGATCGATGCGGTAGCGCAGGTGCTGCTGTCGCCTGCGGCCTGAAGGTTGCGATGTCGGATGTTCCAGACACCGGCGCGGCGGGCTTGCTGCCCTTGCCGGCGCTGTACCAGCGTTTGCTGGCCCAGGCCACACGGCACACCACGATTTTTGAAGGCCGGACCCTGGTCTGGCATACCTGGGGCGGGCGCCGCCCTGGCAGGCTGCCCCTGGTGATTCTGCATGGCGGCAGCGGCAGCTGGACCCACTGGATCCGCAATATCGATGCGCTGCTCGCCCAAGGCTACGAGCTCTGGCTGCCCGATCTGCCGGGTTTTGGCGATTCCGACCCGCCAGCGCTGGGCGCCGATGCCGATGCGATGCTGGCGCCTTTGCATGCCGGCATGGCGCAGCTGGATCTGCTGCCTTGCCAGTTGATGGGTTTCTCGTTTGGCGGCATGACGGCGGCCATGCTGACCGCCGCCTACCCGCAGGCGGCCGAGCGCCTGGTGCTGGTCGGTGCTCCGGCGATGGGTGTCGTGCCGGAGAAGCAGTTCAGCCTCAAGGGCTGGCGCCATCTGAGCGACCCGGCCGAGCAGCTGGAGATGCACCGCTACAACTTGGGCGCGCTGATGCTCTGGGATGCTGCGAAGATCGACGACCAGGCGCTGGCCTTGCACCAGCGCAATGTGCTGCGCGATCGCCTGCCGCGCCGGCGCCTGGCCAACACCGATATCCTGGCGCAGTCGCTGCCGCAGATCGCCTGCCCGGTCGCTGCGATCTATGGCGCTTATGACGCCCTGTACAAAAGCTATATGCCCGCGCTGGAGCACCAATACCGTGCGGTCACCCCCCATCTGCAGGCCTTTGTGCGGTTGCCGGACAGCGGCCATTGGGTGCAGTACGAGCAGCCCGAGGCTTTCATGGCGGCACTGCTGCCGCTGCTTTCTTCCTGATTGATTCACCTGGAACCGGCTGGCAGCGCAAGAGGCGACCGGCCCTACAACTATGACGACCTCCACCACCTTCCGTCCCGTGATCGCCATCCATGGCGGCGCCGGCACCATCACCCGTGCCTCCATCACCCCTGCGCAACAGCAGGCCTACCGCGACGCCTTGTGCGATGTGCTGCAAGGCGCGCAGCAAAAACTGGCGGCCGGTGCGCCTGCCGAAGAAGTGGCCGTGGAGGCCGTGCGCCTGCTCGAGGAATGCCCCCTGTTCAACGCCGGGCGCGGCGCCGTGTTCACGGCCGATGCCACGCATGAGATGGATGCCTGTGTCATGCGCGGGCGCGATCTGGCCTGCGGATCGCTGGCCGGTGTCAGCACCGTGCGCAACCCGGTGCGTGCGGCCTTGGCGTTGATGGAGGCGGGCGGTCCAGTGTTCATGATTGGCGAGGCCGCCGAGCGCTTTGCCCAGGCCCAGGGCTGCGAGATGGTGGCGCGCGACTGGTTCTCGACCGAGCAGCGCCTGACCCAGCTGCGTACCGTGCAGGCGGCGGCGCTGGCATCGGGCCGCGAGCAGGTGGCGCTGGACCACACCGCCCAAAGCCAGACCCAGGCCGCGCCGCTGGATGAGCGCAAGAAGATGGGCACCGTCGGCGCGGTGGTGCTGGATGTGCAGGGCCAACTGGCCGCTGCCACCTCGACCGGCGGTCTGACCAACAAGAAGCCCGGCCGTGTCGGCGACTCGCCCGTGGTGGGCGCGGGCACCTATGCCAAGCATGGCGTCGTGGCCGTCTCCTGCACGGGCGTGGGCGAGGCCTTCATCCGGGGCTCGGCCGCCCACACGGTGGCGGCGCGCATCGAACTGCTGGGTGAGTCGGTGGCCAAGGCGACGGCCGAGGTCATCCACCGCGTGCTGCCCCCGCTGGGTGGCGATGGCGGCCTGATTGCGGTGGGCGCCGACGGGGAGGTCTCGCTGTGCTTCAACTCCGAAGGTATGTACCGGGGGCAGATCGGCATCGACGGCGAGGCGCTGGTGGCCATTTATGCCAACGACGCGTTGGCGCCGGCCTGATGGCGCATCGCTGAGCCAGGGGGCAGCAGCTATACCCGACCCCCGCCCCGGTGAAGTGGCTTGCCTGCAACGGGCAAGCCACGCAATGCGGTGGTGCGCACTACTGCGGATATTGCGTAGGTGAAAACCATAGGAGGTTTTGCATCCAAACCCCATCCCCGGCTTTCTACAATTGCTAGCACTGTCACCCAGGTGAATGTGTAAGCCCCAGTGTTCTTGCTATCACGGGGATTTTTCTCAAGGATTTGTCCCAACCCGGGTGCCTGTCCTGCATTACGGCTCGTGCCTTCTTTCCGAAGTCCCGCACTGCCCCTTCTACCTATGTCCAACCCCAGTTCTACTCCCGTGCACGATGACCTGACGCCGCCCGTTTTGCAGGTGCGGGATCTGTCCGTGAGCTTCAAGACCGAGCAGGGGCGGGTGCAGGTGGTCAAGAACCTGAACCTCGATGTCTATGCCGGCCAGACCCTCGCGGTGGTGGGCGAATCGGGCTCGGGCAAGTCGGTCACATCGCTGGCGCTAATGCGGCTGGTGGAAACCGGTGGCGGCCAGATCGACAGCGGCTCGATGCTGCTGCGCGGCCGCCATGCCGGCACGATCGACCTGGCCAAGGCCACGCCAGCGCAGATGCGCCAGGTGCGCGGGGCCGATATGGCGATGGTGTTCCAGGAACCGATGACCTCGCTGAACCCGGTGTTCACCGTCGGTGAGCAGATTGCCGAATCGATTCGTTTGCACCAGGGCAAGTCCAACAGCGCCGCAATGGCCGAGGCGCTGCGCATGATGGAGCTGGTGCGCATTCCGGAGGCGCGCAATGTGCTCACGCGCCACCCTCACCAGCTGTCGGGCGGCATGCGCCAGCGCGTGATGATTGCGATGGCGCTGTCGTGCAAGCCCTCGCTGCTGATTGCCGATGAACCGACGACGGCGCTGGATGTGACCATCCAGGCCCAGATTCTGGCGCTGGTGCAGGAGCTGCAGCGCGAGATGTCGATGGGCGTGATCTTCATCACCCACGACATGGGCGTGGTGGCCGAGGTAGCCGACCGCGTGCTGGTGATGTACCGCGGCGACAAGGTGGAAGAGCAGGACTGCGTGCAGTTGTTTGCCAACCCGCAGCAGACCTACACCCGCAACCTGCTGGCCGCCGTGCCGCAGCTGGGCGCCATGCGCGGCAAGGATCTGCCCGAGCGCTTCAGCCTGCTGGGCCAGAGCACGCAAGCCGAGGCGCCCGCAGCCCAGCCATCGACCGTGCAGGCGGGCGAGCCGGTGCTGAAGGTCAACAAGCTGGTCACGCGCTTCCCGATCAAGGAAGGCCTGTTTGGCGGCGTCAAGCGCCAGGTCTATGCAGTCGAGCAGGTGAGCCTGAGCCTGCAGCCGGGCGAGACCCTGGCGGTGGTCGGCGAATCCGGTTGCGGCAAGTCCACCACGGGCCGTGCGCTGGCCCGTTTGATCGATTTCCAGTCCGGCGATGTGCAGGTGGCCGGGCGCGATATTGCCAAGCTGCAGGGCGCGCAGCTGCAGGCGCTGCGCCGCGATATCCAGTTCATTTTCCAGGACCCGTTTGCCTCGCTCGACCCTCGGCTGACCGTGGGCTACAGCATTCTGGAGCCCATGCTGATCCACCAGCTGCTGCCGCGCGAGCAGGCCGAGAAAAAGGTGGAGTGGCTGCTGGAGAAGGTGGGCCTGCCGCCGGCTGCCGCCAACCGCTACCCGCATGAGTTCTCGGGTGGCCAGCGCCAGCGCATTGCCATTGCCCGTGCACTGGCGCTGAACCCCAAGGTGGTGATTGCCGACGAGGCGGTCTCGGCCCTTGATGTGTCGATCCGCGCGCAGATCATCAACCTGATGATGGACCTGCAGCAGGAGTTCGGCATTGCCTTTCTGTTCATCTCGCATGACATGGCCGTGGTGGAGCGTGTCAGCCACCGCGTGGCCGTCATGTACCTGGGCCAGATCGTCGAGATCGGCCCGCGCCGCGCGGTGTTCGAGAACCCGCAGCACCCCTATACCAAGCGCCTGATGGCGGCTGTGCCGATTGCCGACCCGACGCAGCGCCGCAAGCACACCTTGAATGTGGCCGAGATCCCCAGCCCCGTGCGTGGCGTGGATGACCCGCCACGCGTGTTGCCGATGCGCGAGGTGGGCCCGGGCCACTGGGTGGCGCAGGAGATGCCCCAGCCTGCGGTGCCAGCGGGCGAAGTGCAGGATCTGCAGCCGGCATGAGCCTGCGCAGTGTGCCAAGGTGCGTAATGCCAAGAATGTAGTGGGTCTGGTCGCCGCCGTGGTGGGCCAGCCGATGCAAAACCTGAAGAGGAGAGTTGATATGCAACGACGTTTGACTTCGATCGCCGCAGCCATGCTGCTGGCGGGCTCGGCTTTGCCGGCGTTTGCCGCCAAGGATGTGACGGTGGCGGTGTACTCGTCTTTCACGACGACGGACCCCTATGACGCCAATGACACCCTGTCGCAAGCGATGGCCAAGTCCTTCTACGAAGGCTTGTACAGCTTCGACAAGGACATGAAGATGATCCCGGTGCTGGCCACCGGCTACGACGTGAGCAAGGACGGTCTGGTCTACACCTTCAAGCTGCGCAGCGGCGTGAAGTTCCATGACGGCACCCCTTTCAACGCCGAAGCGGTGAAGGCCAACTTTGACCGCGTGACCAACCCGGACAACAAGCTCAAGCGCTACAACCTGTACAAGAACATTGCCAAGACCGAGGCGGTGGACGAGCACACGGTCAAGTTCACGCTCAAGGAACAGTTCGCACCTTTCGTCAACTCGCTCGCCCATCCCTCGGGCGTGATCATCTCGCCCGCTGCGCTCAAGCAGTATGGCAAGGACATTGCGCAGCATCCCGTGGGCACCGGCCCCTTCAAGTTCGTCGAGTGGAAGCCCTCGGACTATGTCAAGGTCAGCAAGTTTGATGGCTACTGGCAGTCCGGCCTGCCCAAGGTGGATTCGATCACCTGGCGCCCCGTGGTGGACAACAACACCCGCTCGTCGATGATGCAGACCGGTGAGGCGCAGTTCGCTTTCAGCGTGCCGCCCGAAGCAGTTGAAAACCTCAAGAAAAATGCCAACCTTGACATCGTCGTGGCGCCTTCGATCATTGCGCGCTACATCTCGCTGAACACCACGCAAAAGCCTTTCGACAACCCCAAGGTGCGTGAGGCGCTGAACTACGCGATCAACAAGGAAGCACTGGCCAAGGTGGCGTTTGCCGGCTATGCCATCCCGTCCGAAGGCGTGCTGCCCAAGGGTGTGGAATTTGCCACCAAGCTGGGCCCCTGGCCCTACGATCCTGCCAAGGCCAAGGCCTTGCTGAAGGAAGCCGGTTACCCCAATGGCTTTGAGAGCACGCTGTGGTCGGCCTACAACCACTCGACGGCCCAAAAGGTCATCCAGTTTGCGCAGCAGCAACTGGCCCAGGTGGGAGTGAAGGTGACCGTGCGCGCATTGGAAGCAGGCCAGCGCGTGGCGGAAGTGGAATCGGTGCAGGACGCGAGCAAGGCCGCCGTGCGCATGTACTACGTGGGCTGGTCCTCGTCCACCGGCGAAGCCGACTGGGCGATGCGCCCACTGCTGGCCGGTGAGAGCCAGCCTCCACGCGGCTTCAACACTGCGTACTACAACAACGCCGAAGTCAATGCCGGCATTGCCAAGGCGCTGGTGACCACCGATGCGGCCGAGCGCGGCAAGATCTATGCCGATGCACAGCAAAAGATCTGGAAGGACGCGCCCTGGATTTTCCTGAACACCGAGCAATTGGTGTCTGCCAAGTCCAAGAAGCTGTCGGGCTTTTACGTGATCCCGGACGGCAACTTCAATTTCACCGATGTCGACCTGAAGTAATCCATGTATCGCTACCTGCTCAAACGCTTGCTGGGGCTGATACCGACACTGCTCATCGTGGCGGTGCTGGTCTTTGGTTTTGTGCACATGCTGCCCGGTGACCCCGCGCGCCTGGCGGCTGGCCCCGAAGCCGGCCCGGAGACGATCGAACTGGTCCGCAAGGACCTGGGGCTGGACCTGCCCCTGCACCAGCAGTTCGTCCGTTTCTTCAGCAATGCGTTGCAGGGCGATTTTGGAAAATCCATCCGGACCAAGCGCCCGGTCTCGCAAGAGATTGCCGAGCGCTTTGGCCCGACCTTCTGGCTCACCGTCGTGGCGATGGCCTGGTCGGTGGTGCTGGGCATGTTCCTGGGCATTGTCTCGGCCGTCTGGCGCAACCAGTGGCCCGATCGCCTGGGCATGACCCTGGCGGTGTCGGGCATCTCGTTCCCGTCGTTTGCGCTGGGCATGCTGCTGATGCAGTATTTCTCGGTCAAGCTCGGCTGGCTGCCCACCGTGGGCGCCGACAGCTGGAAGCACTATGTGTTGCCGTCGCTGACCCTGGGCGCGGCTGTGGCCGCGGTGATGGCGCGCTTTACCCGCAGCTCCTTCATCGACATCCTCAAAGAGGACTATGTGCGCACCGCGCGCGCCAAGGGCTTGAAGGAGACCGTGGTTGTTATCAAGCATGGCCTGCGCAATGCGATGATTCCGGTGGTGACGATGATGGGCCTGCAGTTTGGCTTCTTGCTGGGCGGCTCCATCGTTGTCGAGGTGGTATTCAACTGGCCGGGCATGGGCCGCTTGCTGGTCGATGCGGTCGAAATGCGCGACTACCCGATCATCCAGGCCCTCGTGCTGCTGTTCTCGCTGGAATTCATCCTGATCAATCTGGTGGTCGATCTGCTCTATGCCTGGATCAACCCCACCATCCGTTACCGCTAAGCAGGTGCTTTGGCCATGAATACTCCGAACGCTCCTGAATCTGCCGACCGCGCCGTGGCGGCGGCCACCACCGTACCTGCCACCAGCGTCGCCACGCCGTCTCTGCCTGCCAACCTGGCCGCATCGACGCGCATGCGCACGCCGATGGCCGAGTTCTGGCGCAAGTTCAAGCGCCAGAAGCTGGCCTTGTTCGCTGGCGTCTTCATCATCGCACTGGTGCTGGTGGCCATCCTGGCGCCCTGGATCGTGCCCTATGATGCCGAGAACTTTTTTGACTACGACGCGCTGAACTCACCCCCCACCGCCAAGCACTGGTTTGGCGTCGATTCGCTGGGCCGTGACATCTTCAGCCGCATCCTCGTGGGTGCGCGCATCTCGCTGGCAGCCGGCTTTGTGTCGGTGGCCATTGGCGCGGTGATCGGTGCGATCCTGGGCCTGCTGGCAGGCTACTACGAGGGCTGGTGGGACCGCTGCGTGATGCGCATGTCCGATGTGCTGTTTGCCTTCCCTGGCATCTTGCTGGCCATCGGCATCGTCGCCATTCTGGGCAACGGCATGATCAATGTGATCATGGCGGTGGCCGTGTTCAGCGTGCCGGCCTTTGCCCGCCTGGTGCGCGGCAATGTACTGGCACTCAAGCAGCAGACCTACATCGAGGCGGTGCGCTCCATTGGCGCGCCCGACCGGGTCATCATGCTGCGCCACCTGCTGCCGGGCACCGTGTCGTCCGTGGTGGTCTACCTGACGATGCGTATCGGCACCTCGATCATCACCGCTGCCAGCCTGTCCTTTCTGGGCATGGGCGCGCAGCCGCCGACGCCGGAGTGGGGCGCCATGCTGAACGAGGCGCGCAGTGACATGCTCAATGCCCCGCATGTGGCCCTGTTCCCGAGCCTGGCGATCTTTGTGACGGTGCTGGCCTTCAACCTGCTGGGCGACGGCCTGCGCGACGCGCTGGACCCCAAGCTGGACAACTGATCATCGGCAGCTGGCAGTTGCTGGCCAGCTGCCATCCAGAAACGGCAAGCGCCTTCCGGGCCTTGCCTTTTTTTATCGGCGATCAGCGCCGCTCAAGCAGCTCCGCCAGCGGCTTTGTGCAGGCGTTTGAGGAACACCGTGATCTCCTTGACCGTCTGCGTGTCCCCGTGCTGCTCTGCCACCTGCAGGCCTTGCTGCCAGCTGGCCTGGGCTTGCGTGCGGGCATCCGCTGCACCCGACTCCAGCTGGGCCTTGCCCAGCAGCTTCCAGGCGGCGGAGTACTGCGGATTCTGCTTGACGGCCTGCGCCAGGTGCAGCGCTGCGGCCGCATAGTCCTCTTCCTTCAAGCAGGCCTGGCCCAGGCCAAAGCGCAGAACAGCGCTGTCCTGTCCCTTGGCCAGCAGTTTTTCCAATCCTTCGCGCATGCGGTCTCCTCGGTGTTGCGCCCAGCATAGTGCGAGGCCTTTGTCCGCAGAGTCTGTGCGCATAAAAAAGACGCTCCAGGGAGCGTCTTGTGGTGGGGATTTAGGGGCTTGCTCAGCGCTTTTTCTTCGTGGTGCTGGTGCTGCGCTTGGAGGGGGCCTTCTGGGTCGCTGTCTGGCGCACCGCCGGCCGTTTGGCCGTGCTGCTGCGGCTGCCGCGCGCAGCCTGGCTGCCGCGTGCTGCCGGTGCAGCACCTACGCGCACGGGCATGTACAGCACGACCTGGTGGCCCACCTTGAAGGCGCTCTTGACGCCGACATCATTCCAATCGGCGACCTGTGCGGCGGTGACCCGGTAGCGCTGGGCCACGCGGGCGACGGTATCGCCCTTGCGCGCCTTGACAGTCGTGCGGCGGGTGACGACTTCCGGGGTCAGCGCGATGTGGGCGTTGTCGGCGAGGTGGCTGGAGACATCCTGCTTGACGGCGGCCGAGCGCGGCACCATCAGCGCCGAGCCGCCCTTGACCATCATGCGTGGCGGAATGTTGTTGACCGCGCGCAGGTCGTTCTCGCTCATGCCGACCATGCCGGCGGCAGTGGCCACCGTCATCGTACTGGGCACGGTCCAGACGGTCCAGCTCGCGTACTGGCCTTTTTCATGCGCCTGCAGGTTGCGGCGGAAGACATTCGCATTGTCCCAGGGCAGCAGCACCTGCGGTGTGCCGGCCTTGAAGATCACGGGGCGGTTGAACGAGGGGTTGAGCGACTTGAGCTCATCCATCGTGACGCCGGCCATCTCGGCCACCTGGGCGGTGTCGATGTCGCGGTCCAGGGTCACGGCCTGGAAGTAGGGGTGGTTCTCGATCAGCGGCAACTCAGCCTGGAAGCGCTCGGGATGGGCGATGATGTTCTTGACCGCCTGCAGCTTGGGGACGTAGTTGCGTGTCTCGTCGGGCATGCTCAGGTCGGTGTAGGTACCTCCCAGCCCTTGCTTCTGGTTGCGCGCTAGCGCGCGGCCCACGCTGCCTTCCCCCCAGTTGTAGGCTGCCAGTGCCAGGTGCCAGTCGCCAAACATGTTGTAGAGCTTTTGCAGGTAGTCCAGCGCTGCGCGGGTCGAGGCCAGCACATCGCGCCGGTCGTCGCGGAACATGTTCTGCTTCAGATCGAAATAGGTGCCGGTGGCGGGCATGAACTGCCACATGCCGGCCGCCTTCGCACTGGAGACTGCCTGCGGGTTGTAGGCACTCTCGATGTAGGGCAGCAGTGCCAGCTCGGTCGGCATGCCCCGGCGTTCCAGTTCCTCGACGATGTGGAACATGTACTTGGACGAGCGCGCGGTCATGCGCTGGATGTAATCGGGGCGGCTGGCGTACCACTGCTCCTGGTTGCTGACCAGGTCGTTTTCCAGATCGGGCATCGCAAAGCCGCGCCGGATGCGATCCCAGAGATCTTCTGGCACCGCCAGGCTGGTGACGGCGCCATTGCCTTGGAGGTTGGCCGCACTGATGGGGCTGAGGGGGCCGCTGGGGTAGCTGGGGGTGTGCGGCGCCGAACTGGTCTTCGGGGTGTCACCTGC
This sequence comes from Comamonas sp. B21-038, assembly GCF_022387135.1. Taxonomy (GTDB): domain Bacteria; phylum Pseudomonadota; class Gammaproteobacteria; order Burkholderiales; family Burkholderiaceae_C; genus Comamonas; species Comamonas sediminis. Next base: position 2,746,696 of record NZ_CP092462.1, on the reverse strand, counting down.
TGCCGGGGTATTCGGGCCGCCGGTCTCGGTGGTGGCGCAGCCGGTCAGGGCGAGTAGGGCGCTCAGGCTCCACAGGTACAGATGCTTCATCAAAATTGGTTCTTCCAGCGACGCAGCGCGGCAAAAACGGCGACCGGGTCGCTGCTAGGGGTGGAGGGATCGAACTGCTGGGCAGCGCGGGCCACAGGGGCCAGGCTGCTGCGCAGGAATGGGTTGATGCGCAGCTCGTTGCCAAGCTGCGCCGGCAGGGTCGGCTCGCCGCGTTCACGCAACTGCTCGCAGTGCGCCAGATAGCGGGCGACGTCCTGGTTGTCGGGCTCAACCGCCTGCGCAAAGCGCAGGTTGGAGAGTGTGTACTCATGGGCAGCGCAGACCTGCGTATCTGCGGGCAGCGCAGCCAGTGCCGACAGCGAGGCATGCATCTGCGCAGGCGTGCCTTCAAACAGGCGGCCGCAGCCGCCTGAGAACAAGGTATCGCCACAGAACAGCACCGGTTGTCCTGCCACATCGGCGCAGTAATAGGCAATATGCCCGGCGGTATGGCCGGGCACATCGATCACCTGCCACTGCAGACCCAGCAGCACCAGCCCATCGCCGCCCCGCAGGGGCTCGCAGGGCTGGGGGATGTCCTCGGTGGCGGGGCCGTAGACCCGGGCGCCGGTGGCCTCGCGCAGCTCGGCCACGCCGCCGGTGTGGTCGCCGTGGTGGTGGGTCACTACAATGGCTTGCAGCTGCAGATCAAGGCGGCGCAGCGCCGCAAGCGCGGGCGCAGCCTGGCCTGGGTCGACGACCAGCGCGTGCTGTCCGTTGTGCAGCAGCCAGATGTAGTTGTCGTTGAAAGCGGGCAGAGGTAACAGATGCATGAATGACCAAATTATAGGCACGCAAAATTGGTGGCAGACGCCGCTGGGCAGCTACATGCTGTCCTGGGAGCAAACATGTTACGACGATGCGGTGGCCGATATTTTTGGCTTCCATAGCCTGCAGATGGGACTTTTCCCGCTGCAGGGGCTGCGCAACAATCGCACGCCCCACCGCTGGCTCGCGCTGGAGTCGAACGAACAGATGGCGCAGTGGCAGCAGAGCAGACTGGCAGATGTAAAGCGCTTTGCGCCGCCTTTACAAAGTGATGTGGGCCTGCCTGCAACGCCCGCTGAGGCCGTGACGGCCGGCTTGCTGTGTGACGCCCATGCGCTGCCGTTTGGCGCCGATACCTTGGACCTGGTGCTGCTGCCCCATACGCTCGAGCTCAGTGCCGACCCGCATGCGGTGTTGCGCGAGGTGGCCCGTGTGATGGTGCCCGAGGGCCGCGTGCTGATCAGCGGCATCAACCCGGCCAGTCTCTGGGGCATGCACACCTGGAGCCGCCGCATTCCCGGTTTGCAGAAGCTGCCGCCGATGCCCGATGACCACAACCTGATCGGTTATGGCCGCTTGCGTGACTGGCTCAAGCTGTTGGATCTGGAGCTGCAAAGCGCCAGCTTTGGCTGTTTCCGGCCGGCGATGCGCAGCGATGCCTGGCTGGCGCGTTGGGAATGGATGGACCGTCTGGGGCCAGCGGCTTGGCCGATACTTGGCGGCGTGTATTTTGTCGAAGCGGTCAAAAAGGTCGCGGGTGTGCGCAAGCTGCCAGTGCCTTGGAAGCCTGCGGTCCCCAGCCCGGCAGCCCGGCCAGCGGTGGCCGTGCGCGAAGGGCTCACGGAAACCCATCGCCGCGGCGATGGAGCGCCCGCGCACGACCCCCCGGCGGGTACGCCCACGGTTTGAACGGGGGCTGCCACAGCCCTGCAAACAGGCTGCAGAGGGGTTGCAAATGCGCTTATAGTGGCCCCCTGTAATCGTGGCTGTGTGCCAAGGAGTGGGTGTGAACCAAGTGGTGATTTATACGGACGGTGCCTGCAAGGGCAACCCTGGCCCAGGCGGCTGGGGCGCTTTGCTGAGCGCTGGCACAGCGCAGAAGGAGCTGTTCGGGGGTGAATTGGGCACCACCAACAACCGCATGGAGCTGATGGCGGTGATCCAGGCGCTCGAAGCCTTGAAGCGCCCCTGCGACGTGCAGCTGTACCTGGACAGCCAGTACGTTCGCAAAGGCATCACCGAATGGATCACCGGCTGGAAGGCCAAGGGCTGGCGCACGGCGAGCAAGGAGCCCGTCAAGAATGTGGACCTCTGGCAGCGCCTCGATGCGTTGGTGCATGGCGGCGAGCACCGCATCACCTGGCATTGGGTCAAGGGCCACGCGGGTGACCCGGGCAATGAGCGGGCCGATGCGCTGGCCAACCGGGGTGTCGCGATGGCGCTGGGCCGGGGCTGAGCCCTTTTAGCAATACAAATAGGGGAGAGCGAGCGATGGGACGCATCATGCGCATTCTGGCCGTTGTCGGTGTGCTGGCCGCATTGTATGTGGCCTACCGCTACGGCGTCTTCTAGACACGCCGTTCGGCACGGGCCCACCGCGATGCGAAGCGGGTGGGCCGGAGTGCCGAGTAGCTGGCGCGAACTTATTCCGACGCCGCAATGCGGCGCAGCGCATTGCTGTCACGCACCGTCAGGCCCGAGGGCTCGATGCGGATCGAAGACTCGCGTTCCATCGACTTGAGCTCCTGGTTCACCCGCTGGCGCGAGGCGCCCAGCAGCTGGGCCAGCTCTTCCTGGGCCAGTTGCAGGCCGATACGGGTTTCGCTGCTTTCCTTGCCGGGCACGCCATAGCTGCGCGAGAGGTGCAGCAGCTGCTTGGCCAGGCGTGCGCGCAGCGGCAGCGTGTTGAGGTCTTCCACCATGCCGTAGAGGCTGCGGATGCGGCGCGCATGCATGCGCGCCAGCGCCTGGTAGAACTCCACATGGGTCTGCAGGATGCGTTGAAAATCTGCCTTGCTGACGCAGACCAGCGTGGTCTCGCCATGGGCGTAGACGTCATGGGTGCGGCTGTCGTCATCGAACAGGCCCACGTCGCCAAACCAGGTGCCTGGCTCGACATAGGTCAACGTGATCTGTTTGCCGGTGAGCGACGCCGAGCTGACGCGGGCCGAGCCCCGGGCCACGGAGACCCACTCTTCGGGCTCATCGCCGCGCGAGAAGATCAATCCGCCGTCCTTGAAGCGCTTGACATAAGCGCAGCGCAGAATGTCGTGGCGCAAAGTCGGCGAGAGGGTGCTGAACCAGCGCCCTGTGTTGATGGCTTCGCGCTCTTCGGGGGTCAGGATGGGGTCGTCCATGGCATGTCGTCTCGGTGACTGGAATTATGAATTTTGTCGCTTGTGCGACGGTCATCACCGAATGTATAGCATCGCCGCCAAATTGTTAATTGTCACCCCGGCCTCTCAGCGGCACGGCAATCCAAGTTGACCGGTTTTGCAACCTGTGCGTCTGCAACGAATGGGCCTGATCCGTCCATTGGGTTTGCGTATATAGCTATCAATTTGATATTTGGGTTTCCCCGGTGTGCGCGATTGGCGAAGGGGTACTTCTTCAATGGTGAAGCTGGTCTTAAACGCTGGGGTATTGGGCGGCGCTTCAGCGCTTTCCCTCTTGTGTGCTCAGGCAGAGAGGCGCTTGCGCAAGCGCTGTTGCCAGACTTCGACCAGCACCACGCCCAGGCCCGCGCAGCAGATCAATGCCATGCCGGCAGCGGTTGCCGCGTCGGGCAACTGGCCAAAAATCAACCAGCCCAGCGTGGTGGCAGAGACGATCTGTAGGTAGTTGAACGGTGCCAGCAAGGTGGCGCTGGTCTTGCTGTATGCAGTGATCTGCAACCAGTGGCCGACGAAGCCGGACAGCCCGGTGGAGGCCAGCAGCAGCCATTGCCAGACCGTCAGATCCAGCTGCTGCCAGAAAAAGGGCAGCAAGGCACTGAGCACCAACGCGCCAAACAGCCCGCCGTAGAGATTGCTGGTCAGCGGGTCGTCCGCAGCGACGCGGCGTGTGCTGATCTGGAACAGCGCAAAGGTGCTGGCCGTCACCACGCCCCAGATCGCGCCCTCGGTGGACAACTGCCCGCCCGGGCGGATGACCACCAGCATGCCGACAAAGCCCAGCACCACGCCCGCCCAGCGGTGCCAGCCAGGGCGCTCGCCCAGCAGCCAGGGCGCCAAGGCCATCACCAACAGCGGCGCCATGAAATTCATCGCCGTGCCCTCGGCCAGCGGCACCATGCCCAGCACATGGAAAAACAGCAAGGTGGTGGCAATCATCAGCACCGAGCGCTGGATCTGGCGCGAGAGCGACTGCGTGCGGAACAGACCCATGCCGCGCCTGGGCAGCACCAGCACACCCATCAGCACCACATGGCCGACATAGCGGAACCAGGCCACCATCAGCACCGGCACGCCCGCGACGACCAGCAGCTTGCCGCTGGCATCGAGGCTGGAGAGAATCCACAGCCCGCACACGTGCAGGACGATACCGAGTTGGCTCATGAAAAGGCAGTTTTAGCGCAGCAGAGGCGGCCGATTGTAACCACGGGTTGACAATTTTTCTGTCACCGCATCAATAGGCTGATTCAGCGGCCTAGCTTGTCATGCAGGCGCAAAAAAAGCCGATCGGAAGGCTTCTTCAGATCGGCAATAGGGATCCCTCTGCAAAACGCTCTGCTGTGGTCTAAGCGCGGTCTCGGCGATCCGCGTCCATCCCGCTTGGCGAGGGTTCTGCAAAGGATCCCTGGGCCCGTGACACTGGGTGGCAGGTGCCGGGCCCCAGTCGGAGAACGGGCGCGCTGGGCGCCCAGCCTCCGGCTGTTCAAGCGCCAGGCACTCAGGCCGCTACGGTCTGCTGCAGCGGCGTGGCCACGGCCTGGGCAATCTCTGCCTGGGCCTTGCTGATGGCAGCGGCGCGGGCTTCAGGGCCCATGGCCAGGCCTTCGGCGCGGGCGAAATGCACATCGGTGATGCCGATGAAGCCGAAGATGGTTTGCAGGTAGCTTTCCTGGTGCTCCATCGCGCGGCCGCCTTCGCTGGTGGAGTAGATGCCGCCGCGCGATTCGACCACGATCACCTTCTTGCCGCCGGCCAGGCCTTCAGGGCCGTTGGCGGTGTAGCGGAAGGTGCGGCCGCCTTGCAGCACACGGTCGATCCAGCTGCGCAGCTGGGTGGGGATGCTGAAGTTGTAGAAAGGCGCGCCAATGACCAGCACATCCGCTTCGAGCAACTGGCTCACCAGGGTTTCGGAGATGGCATTTTGCGCACGCTCTGCTTCGGTCTTGGCCTCCTGGCCGGTGCGAAAGCCCAGCGCATCGCCGCTCAAATGGGGTGGTGTGTTGACGGCCAGGTCCAGGTATTGAACCTGGGTGTTGGGATGCACGGCCACCCAGGCCTTGACGGCTTCGGCGCTCAGCTGGCGGGAGACGGAGTTGGCGCCCAGGATGGACGAATCGATATGCAGCAGTTTCATGGTCGGTCCTTCAAGCAGGTCATGGCTTTTGCTGCACTCGCAGCATTTTTGCCAGTGGATGAATTCTGTCACTCTGCGCGGGCCGGATTAAGGGGCGGAAGTGGGTTGGATTGTTCTATTTTTAGAACTATGATGGGCGAACTTTTTTGCCGTCTATCCGCCTGCGCAGACCGCGCTCACGCTGCCTCTCACGATGAAATACGACCTCAACGACATGTACTACTTTGCCGAAGTGGTCGAGCGCGGCGGCTTTGCTGCGGCTGGCCGCGCGCTGGGGGTGCCCAAGTCGCGGCTGTCGCGCCGCATTGCCGATCTGGAGGCACAGCTGGGCGTGCGGCTGCTGCAGCGCACGACGCGCCGGCTGTCCTTGACCGATGCGGGAGAGACCTTTTTGCGCCATGCCCAGACCGCCCGGGAGGCGGCGCAGAATGCCCAGGCCGAGATGGAACAGACCCAGCGCGAGCCCTCGGGCACGGTGCGGGTGTCCTGCCCGGTGACCCTGGCCCAGGGCGCGGTGGGCAAACTGCTGCCGGCGTTTTTGCGCACCTATGCCAAGGTGCGCATCGAGATGCTGGTGACCAACCGCACCATCAACCTGATCGAGGAGGGCATCGATGTGGCGCTGCGGGTGCGCGCCAACCTCAACGACAGCGGCAGCCTGGTGGTCAAGCGCCTGGGCATGACGCGCCAGCGCCTGGTGGCCAGCCCCGAGCTGCTGGCCGTGCACGGTGTGCCGCAAACCCCGCAGGACCTGGGCAGCAAGATCCCGACCATGTCGCTGACCAGTGCCGATGGCAACAGCACCTTGCAGCTGGTAGGCCCCGAAGGCGAGCATGTGACCATCCACCACCAGGCGCGCTATGTGGCCGATGACCTGGTGACCTTGAAGTACGCGGTGCTCGACGGCATCGGCGCCTGCTGGATGCCCGCAGCGATGGTGCGCGATGAGGTAGCCAATGGCGACCTGGTCGAATTGCTTGCGGGCTGGAGCATCCCCGAAGGCATTCTGCATGCGGCCTTCGTCTCGCGCCGCAATATGGCGCCAGCGCAGCGCGCGTTTCTGGACTTCATGGGCGAGAACCTGCCACTGCAGCGCATTGGCCAGGTCGATGGCACCTGAGGGCGCGGGTTCGGCACGTCCTGCCGTGGGCTGAACCCGTTCGGCGACGGCTGCAATACGTCTGCTGCGCTGGGGTCGGTCCATCGCCTTCCGGCGGAGGCGGGTTGGATATGATTTTTTGAAATAACAATACTCAAAAATAGTCGTTGTTGATCTAAGGTGCTGCTTTGACAATGCATCCATGTCTGGTGCCTGTCTTGTCACGCTCAACCCCTCCACTCCGCCCCGCCATGCGGCCATTGCGGCCGCCCACCTCAATGGCCAGCACCTTGTGCAGCCAGGCTGGCGCGGCGAAGCAGAGACGGGGGCTCCCGTCTCGGTGGTGATCGTGCCGGGTTGGCGCAACTCCGGCCCGGGCCACTGGCAAAGCCTATGGGCCGCGCGCATTGCGGGCGCCGTCCGAGTGGAGCAGGAGGACTGGCTGCAACCCCATCGCAGCCCCTGGGTTGCCAGTGTGGAGGAGGCCATTGCGGCCGCGCCGCACCCGGTCATCCTGGTGGCCCATTCGCTCGGCTGTATTGCCAGCGTGCATGCGGTGGAGCAACTGCGCAGCAAGCCGGCAGGGAGCATTGCCGGTGCCTTGTTTGTGGCGCCGGCCGATCCGGAGCGCCGTGCGCTGTTTGAGGACTTCACACCCGTGCCGGCCAACCCGCTGCCCTTCGCCAGCATTGTGGCTGCCAGCAGCAACGACCCTTATTGCCCGATCCGCATGGCCAGCGCCTATGCCAAGAGCTGGGGCAGTACCTTTGTCCGCGTGCCCTCGGCCGGCCATATCAATGTGGAGTCCGGCCATGGCGAATGGCCACTGGGCTGGGCCTTGCTGGGCGCGCTGGCGGCCCTGGCGCCGGTGCAGGCGCATTCGGCCTGATTCGTCGCTGCCAGACCCCCTTTTTTTGCGTTGATGCCCGGCATGCCTCAGGGGCAGGCGCGGGCGCTGTTTGCGCTGCCTGCACTTGTGCTGCAGGCAAAAAAAATGCCAGCAATGAATGCTGGCCAAGGAGGGGTTCGGTTGAATCAATAGGCTTATATTGCCTTAATTTGGACGCCCCGATGTCGGTAATTTGTATGAGTTAGTGACGTTCATCAAGGCCGTTGTTACACCCCGATGCGCGATGAGGCTCAGAGGCGCTTCTTGGCCGCGTCCGCGGCATCCTTCAAAGTCTCCTTCACATCACCGGCTTTCTTCTGGATTTCGCCTTCTGCTTCCAGTGCCTTGCCCTTGGCAATCTGACTGGGGCTGTTGATGGCCTTGCCGACACCCGCTTGTGCTTCGCCTGCGAGGTCCTTGATCTTGCCTACGACTTGGTCCTTGTTCATGGTGTCACTCCTTGCTTGGTTGAGGTGTAGCCATTGTGCGCAGCCGCTGTGCCAGGCCTTGTCAGTGCAGCCTTGTGCTTGCTGTGCGGTATCGCCGACAACCGCAACGCACAGCTGACGGGCGACAAAATTAATTACAACTTGGGCAGGGTCCAATGGCGCCGGGGCCGGCCTTATTGCGGATGCTTGAGCGGGCTGTGCTCCTGCAGCGCGCGCTGGTATTCCGCCATGCCCTGTGATTCGCGCGCCAGGTAGCGCTCGACCGCCTGGGCAAAACCGGCATGGGCCAGCCAGTGGGCGCTGGGGGTGCGTACCGGCATTAGCGCACGGGCCATCTTGTGCTCGCCTTGCGCGCCGCCTTCAAAGCATTGCAGGCCCTGGCGTATGCACCATTCAATCGGCTGGTAGTAGCAGGCTTCAAAGTGCAGGCAGTCCACCCGCTCGATGGCTCCCCAGTAGCGGCCATAGGCGTGGCGCGGCCCCGTGCCTGGCGCGTCGATGGCGATCAGGCTGGCAGCGATGGGGCGGCCCTCGCGCTCGGCGATGAAGAGCAGCCAGTTCTCGGGCATCTGCGTGCGCATTGCGGCGAAAAAAGCCGGGGTCAGGTAGGGCGCGTTGCCATGCTCCAGATAGGTGCGCTCATAGCACTGGTAGAAGAAGTCCCAATCCGCTTCGCGGATCTGCGTGCCGCAGGCATGGCGAAACGTCACGCCGGCCGCCTGCACCTTGCGCCGCTCCTGGCGAATCTTCTTGCGCTTGTCCTGCTGCAGCCCGGCCAGAAAATCATCGAAGTCGGCGTAGGGCCCGGCATCGCCGGCCTGGACATCGCGGTTGTGCCAGTGGAACTGCACGTTCTCGCGCTGCATCAGCGCAATGTCCTGCGCCGCCTGCAGATCGGTCGCAGCGCCAAACAGCAGGTGCACCGACGAGATCTCCTGCTCCCCGCAAAACTGGGTGGCGGCATGCAGCAGCGGGGCGCGCAAGCTGTCATCGGCCACCAGCAGGCGGCTGCCGGGCACAGGTGTGAAGGGCACCGCGATGACCGCCTTGGGAAAGTAGTCCAGGCCATGTTCGGCATAGGCCCGCGCCCAGGCAAAGTCAAACACATACTCGCCGTAGGAATGGCTTTTGAGGTACATCGGGCAGGCGCCCACCAGCGCGCCGCCCTGCCACAGGCTCAGGTGGCAAGGCTGCCAGCCACTCTCTGCAGTAGCGCTGCCGCTGACCTCCAGCGCCTGCAGATAGGCGTGGCGCATGAACGGGGTGGGGCGCTGCTGCATGGCCAGCAGCCCATCCCAGGCGGAGGCATTGAAATCTGCCATGCTGGGCAGAATGCGCAGCTCCAGGCTGGGGTGGGGTGCGGGCGTGGGGTCAGCGGGCAGCGAGGTCATGGTCCGATTGTGGTCTGCCTGCCGCGCCACTGCACAGCGCAGGTTATGCGGCTTGGCGCTGGTGGCTGTGCACCAGGTCCATCAGCGCGGCGATCTCCTCGTCGGTGCTGGACCAGGCGCTGACAAAGCGCACCACCACCTCACCCGCCTGCAGCTGGGTACCTGCCGGCACGCTGCTGGCGTACCAGTCGGTGCAGCGCACGCCCTGGGCGCGCAGCTGTTCATACAGCGCGATGGGCATCAGCACAAACACTTCGTTGGCCTGGGTGGGCCAGCTCAGGCGCACGCCGGGCGTTGCGGCCAGCGCGGCAGACAGTTTGGACGCCATCGCATTGGCGTGGCGGGCCAGCTCCAGCCAGTGGCCGCCTTCCAGCCAGGCGCAGAACTGCGCGCCGATGGTGCGGCTCTTGGAGACCAGCTGGCCACTGCGCTTGATGCGCAGCGAGAAGTTCTGGGCCAGCGCCTGGTCGAAGAACACGACCGCCTCGGCCATCAGCGCGCCATTCTTGGAGGCACCCAGGCTCAGCACATCGACTCCGGCGCGCCAGGTGATATCGCCGGGGTGGCACTGGAGCGCAGCGACGGCATTGGCCAGGCGCGCGCCATCCATGTGCACGCGCAGGCCAAGGGCATGCGCCTGGGTGGCCAGCGCGGCCATCTCCTGCGGCTGGTAGACGAGGCCGTTCTCGGTCACCTGGGAGATGCTCAGCGCGCTGATCACCATGTTATGGGGGGCGTCATGGGGGGTGCGCGCCACAAAGGCGGCCAGGTCTTCGGCGCTGATCTTGCCGTTGTCCGTGGCCATCGGCAGCAGGCTGGCGCCGCCGGTGAACAGGGCGGGGGCGCTGTTCTCGTCGACCGCGATATGGGCCATGTGGTGGCAGACCACGGCGTTCCAGGGCTGGGCAATGGTGGACAGCGCCAGGCAGTTGGCCGCTGTGCCGGTGGTGACGAAGAACACTTTCACCGGGGTGCCAAAGGCCTCGCCCAGCATGTGCTCGGCGCGCTGGCTCCACTCGTCGTTGCCGTAGGCGGACTGGATGCCGCTGGCGGCCTCGACCAGGGTGTGCAGGATGCGGGGGGAGACGCCGGCTTGGTTGTCGCTGCCAAAGTTCATGGGACGCTGCAGGTAGTGGTGCAAAAGCCTGATTCTGCCCGCAAACTCCGGGACAGCGGTGCCGGATTGGCGGGTTTTGCGCGCCGCTGCGCAGGCCTTGTGGTTTGTAGGCTAGACTCTTTGGCTGCACCAGGCGCGGGCCTTGCCCACTCTCGTTGTGGCTCTGGTGCGCTGCCCCCTTGCCATCGAGTCATCCATGTCCCATTTTTCCATCGCAAGCGCCCAGCTGAACTTTGTTGTGGGTGATATGCCGGGCAATGCCCGCAAGATCATTGATGCAGCGGCCCAGGCTGCCGCCCAGGGGGTGCAGCTGTTGCTGACGCCCGAGCTGGGCATTTGCGGCTATGCCGCCGAAGACCTGTTCCAGCGCCCCTCGTTCCTGGCGGCCTGCGATGCGGCGGTGGCCCAGGTGGTGCAGGCCAGCACGCAATGGCCGGATCTGACGGTGGTGCTGGGCCACCCGCAGGCAGCGCAGCATGCGGCCCACGGCCGCTGCTACAACGCCGCCAGCGTCGTGCGTGCCGGCCAGGTGGTCGCCAGCTACCGCAAGCAGCTGCTGCCCAACTACCGGGAATTTGACGAGACGCGCTACTTTGTCGAAGGCTCGCAGACCTGCGTCTTCGAGGTCGCAGACCATCGCATTGGCCTGCTGATCTGCGAAGACGCCTGGGCCAGCCAGCCCGCGCGTGCGGCCAAGGCGGCGGGCGCGCAGTTGCTGGCTGTCATCAATGCCTCGCCGTTCCAGATGGACAAGCCCGGCCACCGCGAGGCCTTGCTGGCCGAGCGCTGCCGCGAAACCGGCTTGCCGCTGGTCTATGCCCACCTGGTGGGCGGGCAGGACGAGCTGGTGTTCGATGGCCATTCCTTCGCGCTGAATGCCGATGGGCAGGTGGCTGCCCGCGCGCCGGGTTTTGACGAACATCTGCTGTCGGTGCAGGTGCAGGCCACGGCCACCGGTCTGCAACTGTCCGGCCCCGTCGCCGCGCCTGGTGATACCAACCAGCAGCTGTGGCAAGCCTTGGTGGTGGCGGTGCGCGACTACCTGGGCAAGACCGGCTTCCCCGGTGCGGTGCTGGGCCTGTCCGGCGGTATCGATTCAGCGCTGGTGCTGGCGATTGCGGTCGATGCGCTGGGGGCCGACAAGGTCCGCACCGTGATGATGCCGTCGCCGTACACGGCCGACATCAGCTGGATCGATGCGCGCGAGATGGCCGAGCGCCTGTCGGTGGCTTATGAGGAGATTTCGATTGCGCCGCAGTTCGAGGCCTTCAAGGCCGCATTGGCGCATGATTTTGCCGGCTGTGCCGAAGACACCACCGAGGAAAACCTGCAGGCCCGCATCCGTGGCACCTTGCTGATGGCGCTGTCGAACAAGTTTGGCTCCATCGTGCTGACCACCGGCAACAAGAGCGAGATGGCCACCGGCTACTGCACCTTGTACGGCGACATGGCGGGCGGCTTTGCGGTGCTGCGCGATGTGCCCAAGACCCGTGTGTTCGAGCTGGCGCGCTGGCGCAATGCCCATGACCCCTATGGCACCGGCCGCAACCCCATCCCCGAGCGCATCATCACCCGCCCGCCCAGTGCCGAGCTGCGCCCGGACCAGAAGGACCAGGACAGCCTGCCGCCCTATGAGGTGCTCGATGCGATCATCGAGCGCTACATGGAGCAGGATGCCGATATCGACAGCATCGTGGCCGCCGGCTACCCCCGCGCCGATGTGGAGCGGGTGGTGCGCCTGATCCGCATCAACGAATACAAGCGCCGCCAGGCCGCCGTGGGCCCGCGCCTGTCGGCCCGGGGTTTTGGCCGCGACTGGCGCTACCCCATCACCAACGGTTTCCGGGGCTGAGCGGCCAGGCTGCGTCCCACGCCTCGCCCATGCCCTTGATGCGCTGTGCCTGCCCAGCCCTTGCGCTTGCTGCGGGGCAGCTGGGGGCTGCGCGCTTTCAGAGCTTTGTGCGCGCGCGCATCGCACGCCTGGTGGCCACGCGCCAGTCGGGCTTCTCGCGGCGCCATCCGCCATAGCGCGGCGCGCCATCCTTCGCTTTCGTTGATCGCGGCATTGCGCAGCCTGCCTGTGCTGCCGCCATTCCTCCGTCTTTTTTGGAGCGGTACCCGGCGCTGCCGGGTGCGCGCGTTGCCATGTCCCCTTTTCTTCATTATTTCCGCGCCCAGTGGGCGCCGAGTGTGCCGCGCGAGCTGATGGCCGGCGCAGTCGCCACGTTTGCGCTGATCCCCGAGGTCATCGCCTTTTCCTTTGTCGCCGGTGTCGATCCGTCGGTGGGGCTGTTTGCTTCCTTTGTCATCAGCATCGTGATTGCCTTTGCGGGTGGACGGCCGGCGATGGTGTCGGCGGCTGCGGGCTCGGTGGCCCTGGTGGCCGCACCGCTGGTGCAGGCCCATGGCGTGCAGTACCTGTTTGCCGCCGGCCTGTTGGCCGGTGCCATGCAGATGCTGTTTGGCTGGCTGCGCCTGGGGGTGCTGCTGCGCTTTGTCTCGGGCTCGGTGCGCACCGGCTTTGTCAATGCAATGGCCATTCTTATTTTTGCGGCCCAGCTGCCGCATCTGGTGGGTGCGAATGGCGCCACCTGGGCCATGCTGGCGCTGGGCCTGGCCGTCATCTATGGCCTGCCGCGCATCAGCACGGCCATTCCGTCGCCGCTGATCTGCATCCTGGTGCTGACGGGCGTGGCCCATGCGCTGGACCTGCCGCTCAAGACCGTGGCGGACCTGGGCCACTTGCCCGATACCTTGCCCCGCTGGGCGCTGCCCGATGTGCCGCTGTCCTGGCAGACCCTGCAGCTGATTGCGCTGCCGGCGCTGGCCATCGCAATGGTGGGCCTGCTCGAATCCTTGATGACGGCCAGCGTGGTCGATGAGCAGACCGACACGCCCAGCGCCAAGAACCGCGAATGCAGCGGGCTGGGCCTGGCCAACGTGGCGGCCAGCTGCTTTGGCGGCATTGCGGGCTGCGGCATGATCGGCCAGAGCGTGAGCAATGTGCGCTATGGCGGGCGTGGCCGGCTGTCCACCTTGTTTGCCGGTGCCTTTCTGCTGGGTTTGATGGTGCTGCTCAAGCCCTGGGTGGCGCAGGTGCCGGTGGTGGCGCTGGTCGCGGTCATGGTCATGGTGTCAGCCTCGACCCTGGACTGGGGATCGGCCCGCGCGCTGCTGAGGCATCCCAAGCTGTCGAGCCTCGTCATGCTGGCCACCGTGGTGGTCACCATTGCCACCCACAACCTGGCTGCCGGTGTGGCCGTGGGCGTGCTGCTCAGCGGGGTGTTCTTCATGTTCAAGGTGTCCGGGCTGCTGCAGGTGCAGCGCAGCGGCGAGGCCGGACTGGTCTATGCCGTGCGCGGCCAGGTGTTCTTTGCATCGGCCGATCTGCTCGTCGATGCCTTTGATGTGCGCGAGATCGAGGCCCGGCCGGTGCGCATCGACATGGTCCAGGCGCATCTCTGGGACATCACCGCAGTGCAGGCGCTCAGCAAGGTATGCGCGCGGCTGCGCAAGCATGGCAGCGTGGTGCAGGTGACGGGCCTCAATCCCCAGAGCCAGGCGCTGGCTGCCCGGCTGGATCTGCGCCTGGACGGGGCATAGCCAGCGCGCCATGCGACTGCTGCCGGAGATTTGGCCCTGGAGGTGCCGGCGGCGGAATCTTGACGCACAATAGCCCCAGTTGCTGCGCGCGTTGCCAGCGCAGCGTGTATATGCCCATCCCAGGAGAGCCTTATGAAAATGATTACCGCCGTTATCAAACCTTTCAAGATGGACGAGGTGCGTGAAGCTCTGGCGGATGTGGGCGTGACCGGTCTGACGGTCAGCGAAGTCAAGGGCTTTGGCCGCCAGAAGGGCCACACCGAGCTGTACCGGGGCGCCGAATATGTCGTGGACTTTCTGCCCAAGGTGAAGATCGAAGTCGCCGTGAAGGACGAGGACGTGGACCGCTGTGTGGACGCGATCGTCAATGCGGCCCGTACCGGCAAGATCGGTGACGGCAAGATTTTCGTCACTGAGATCGAGCGTGTGATCCGTATCCGTACCGGTGATCTGGACGAAGCGGCGGTCTGATCCCAACAGCACCTGCATTCGCAAAAGCGCCTTGGGCCACCCAGGCGCTTTTTTCATGTCTGCTGCCGGCCGCTGGGCAGCGGGTTCAAGGCTTGATCGTGATGTGCGAGCAGATCCACAGCACCTGCGCATCCTCATCGCCGCCCGAGATGCAGGCATGGCCCATGACGCTGTCGAAATAGCAGGAGTCACCAGCGGCCAGCTCCAGCGGCGCATAGCTGTCGGTATGCACGACGACCGTGCCGCGCATCACGTAGAGCATCTCTTCGCCATCGTGGCTCAGCAACTGGGGAAAGGCGCTGCGCTCATGGGCCTTGATCGTGGTCAGCAACGGAATAAAGCGCTTGTCGGCCAGGTCGGCGTGCAGCAGCTCGTAGACGTACTGCGGCGTGGCATGCACCAGGCCTGCGCCGCTGCGGGTGACGCTGCGCCGGGCGCGCAGGCCCGTTTGTTGCAGCGGGCTGAACAGCTCGCCCACATCGACATCCAGCCCGCGCGCGAGCGCCGCAATCTTTTCATAGGTGGGGGAGAGCTGGCCGTGCTCGATCTTGGACAGTGCCGAGGCCGAGATGCCGCAGCGCTGGCTCAGCTGCTGCAAGGTCAGATCGGCGTTGCGCCGCAGCAGGCGCAATTTGGTGGCCAGCACATCGGTGGTGGCATCGGTGCCGGCGT
This sequence comes from Comamonas sp. B21-038, assembly GCF_022387135.1. Lineage (GTDB taxonomy): Bacteria > Pseudomonadota > Gammaproteobacteria > Burkholderiales > Burkholderiaceae_C > Comamonas > Comamonas sediminis. Next base: position 2,731,620 of record NZ_CP092462.1, on the reverse strand, counting down.
TGTGGTGGGACAGGGGGGCGTGGGGCATGGCAGGCTCTTGTGGTGCTCGCCAGTGTAGGGGTGCGTGCGCTGGCCCGTGGGGCAGCGCAGCCGTGGCGGCCGCGTTTTAGGCCCAATTCTCGGGTAAACCCTAGATGAAAAGAGCTATTTCAAGAAATTTATTGTCTCAAACTGCATTAAATTTCGTATACGAAAATTAATCCTCTTTAGTAAATTTATCGCGCCGCATGCAAATCCTTGACTTCAGCCACACCACCCAGCATTTGCCGATGGCAGCCTTGATCGACAGTCTCGAACAGATGTTCATCGCGGGCTGCGAAGTGCCACTGCGCCACAACCACGCCATCGCGGGCGAGACCCGTACGGAAGACGGCATCATGCTGCTGATGCCGGCGTGGCAGACCGGCAAGCGCATTGGGGTCAAGACGGTATCGATCTTCCCCGGCAACCAGGCGCGCGGCCTGCCCGGTCTGCACTCGGTCTTCATCCTCTATGACGCAGCCACCGGTGCCCCGCTGGCGGTGCTGGATGGCGATGCCATCACCTCGCGCCGCACCGCTGCGGCATCGGCGCTGGCGGCGCGCTGGCTCAGCCGCCCTGATGCCCGCCGCTTGCTGGTGGCAGGCGCCGGCCGCGTGGCCAGCCTGTTGCCCGATGCCTACCGCTGCGTGCGCGATATCCAGGAAGTGCAGGTCTGGGACATCCGCCCCGAGGCTGCGCAAGCGATGGTGGAACGCCTGCAGGGGCAGGGCCTGCAGGCCTCGGTCGCCACCGACCTGGAGCAGGCGGCGCGCCAGGCCGACATCATCAGCTGCGCCACGTTGTCCACGGCACCGCTGGTGCGCGGCGAATGGCTGCAGCCCGGTGCCCATCTGGACCTGATCGGCAGCTTTACACCGGCGATGCGCGAGAGCGATGACGCCTGCTTTGCCCGCGCCACGGTCTTTGTCGATACCCCGGAAGCGCTGATGAAAGCCGGGGACATCCTCGATCCGATTGCCAGCGGCGCCTGGGAGCCGGGCCGCCTGGCCGCTACGTTGGAGCAGTTGTGCCGTGGCCAGCATGCGGGCCGCCGCAGCGCCGATGAGATCACCCTGTTCAAGGCGGTGGGCACGGCCCTGGAGGACCTGGCTGCCGCATCGCTGGCCTTTGACGCCTTTAGCGCCGCAGCCGCTTGATACCCTGGCCCGGGCCCTGTGCGGGCCGGGCTGCCCTTCATTTTTTTGCTATCTGATTCATTCCTTCCATGCGCACATCTTCGACCGGGCCCGCGGCGTCTGCGGCCACCAACAAGCGAGTACTGATTGCCAGTCTGATGGGAAGCTCCATCGAGTGGTTCGACTATTTTCTCTATGCGACCACGGCGGCGCTGGTGTTCGGGAAGGTGTTCTTCCCGACCTCGGACCCGGTCGTGGGACTGATGCTGTCGTATCTGACCTTCTCGTTGACCTTTTTCATCCGGCCGCTGGGCGGCTTTATCTTCTCGCACATCGGAGACCGCATCGGGCGCAAGAAGACCTTGGTGATCACCTTGTCTCTGATGGGTGGCGCCACCGTGCTGATCGGCCTGCTGCCGGGCTATGAACAGATTGGGATATGGGCGCCGATTCTGCTGATCGTGTTGCGCCTGGTGCAAGGCCTGGGCATTGGTGGCGAGTGGGGCGGCGCGCTGCTGCTGGCCTACGAGTACGCACCCAAGAACCGCAAGGGCCTGTTTGGCAGCGTGCCGCAGATGGGCGTGACCATTGGCATGGTGCTGGCGACCCTGGCCATTACCGTGATGAGCACCTTGCCCGATGACCAGTTCCTGGCCTGGGGTTGGCGCGTGCCTTTCCTGTTGAGCGCGATCCTGGTGTTCCTGGGTCTGTGGATCCGCAAGGGCATTGATGAGACCCCCGCGTTCAAGCAGGCCAAGGCCAGCGGCAATGTGGCCAAGATCCCGCTGGTCGAAACCCTGCGCTACCACTGGCGCGCGGTGCTGGTGGCCGTCGCCATCAAGTTCGTGGAGACGGCGCCGTTCTATATCTTCTCGACCTTCATCGTCAGCTACGCGACGGCCACCTTGGGCTTTGAGCGGATCTCCGTGCTCAATGCGGTGACCATCGCGACCTTGGTCACGACGCTGATGATTCCGCTGATGGGTCGCCTGTCGGACAGCATGGGCCGCAAGCGCATGTTTGTGGCCGGCACCCTGGTGATGGCCGCCTTCACCTTTCCGTACTTCATGCTGCTCGAGCAGCGCACGATGACCAGCCTGGTCATCGCCACCGTCGTCGGCCTGGGGCTCGTCTGGGCACCCATTACCGCCGTGCTGGGCACCTTGTTCTCGGAGATTTTCTCGACCCGCGTGCGCTACACCGGCATCACCCTGGGCTACCAGATTGGCGCGGCGCTGGCTGGCGGCACTGCGCCCTTGCTGGCCACCTGGCTGCTCAATACCTACAACGGCTCCTGGGTGCCGGTGGCCTGGTACATCGTCGGCACGGCGGTGATCTCGCTGATCGGTATCGCGTTTGCGAAGACGGTGGCAGACAACGACTAAGCGCTGCGCGACAAGCACTGCTGCCGCTCCATTCCACAGCGGTGGCGCTGCCCCGTAAAAGCAATCGGCCCGCTCCACGGGCCGATTGCTTTTGTGTCTGCTGGGCGCTGCTTAGATCACTTCGCGCAGCGCATCGCTTTGCTGCGCCAGGCCGGCTTCTTCGACCAGCTCGGCCAGCAGTGCGGCATGGTTGTCGCCGCTCTTGATCAGGCCCATCTGCCACTCGTCCATGAAACCCTGGCCCACACACTGCTGCAGGAACTGCAGCATGCCGTCGTAATAGCCGTGGGCGTTGAGGATGCCGATGGGCTTGTCGTGGTAGCCCAGCTGGCGCCAGGTCCAGATCTCGTAGAGTTCTTCAAAGGTGCCGATGCCGCCGGGGATGGCGATGAAGGCATTGCTGCGCTCGGCCATCATGGCCTTGCGTTCATGCATGGTGGTGACCACATGCAGCTCGTCGCAGAGCTCATTGGCCAGTTCGCGGTCGACCAAGGCCTTGGGGATCACGCCCACCACCCGGCCGCCGGCCTCGCGCGTCGCGCGGGCCACCGTGCCCATCAGGCCGGATTTGCCGCCGCCGTAAACCAGCTGGCCGCCATGGCTGCCAATCCAGTGGCCGACCGCCTGGGCAGCCTCGCCAAAGGCTTCGAGCTTGCCGGGGCGCGAGCCGCAGTAAACGCACATCGAAAAGGAAGGGGAGTGGGTCATTTCAACAATCTTTCATACAACGCAGGCAGCCACACCGCCGCGCACAGCACCAGGGCCAGGAACACGGCGGCACTGCCCATGTCCTTGGCCTTCTTGGCCAGCACATGCCACTCAGGGCCAAAGCGGTCCATCGCCATTTCAATGCCGGTGTTGAGCAGCTCGGCGATCAGCACCAAAAAAACCGGAGTGATCAGCAAGGCCCAATCGCGCCAGTCCCGCGCCAGCCAAACGGACACGGGCAGCAGCACCAGGGCCAGTATCGCCTCCAGCCGGAACGCTTTTTCTCCCCAGCCCGCGCGCAGTCCTTGCAGCGAGTAACCGGCGGCATGCCAGACGCGGCGCAGGCCCGTGCGGCTTTTTTGCGGGTTGGCTGCATGGGTGTCGGCCAGGCTGTACGGCGGCTGGGCAGGTTCTGCAGGGGGGCGGGGTTCGGGCAGGTTCATCGGATCAGGTCCAGGCGCTACAACAGATGGCGCACGGTCACGCTTATTATTGCACTGCAGCATTTGAATGCGGGCATCGCCTGCGATCCTGATGGTGCATCGCGGCCAATCGCAGTGCCCCTGGGGCAGCCGTCTATACCGACGGGCCCGGAGCGGGCAGGGCCGAGGCTGTGCGATCGGCACCGACCAGACAGGTACCCGCCAGCGCATCGTGCCAGAACTGGCCCTGCGGGTGCAAGCGGCTGGCCAGTCCCCAGACGGCGATCCAGCCGGTCAGCAGTACCAGGGTTTCAGACACCGGCAGCCCAAAGGGCATGCTGACCACCAGGGGCGGCAAGAACCACAACCAGCTGCAGACATAGCGCAGCAGCGCACGGCCTTGCGACAGCGGCTGACCGCTGCGGCTGACGATGCGGATATGCCAGGTCTTCATCGCCAGCGTCTGGCCCTTGTGCCAGAACCAGGTGAAGTAGATGCCAAAGACGATGAACAGGAACAGCTGCAGACCATGGCGATTGTCCAGCCCATGGCGGGTCTGGCTGAGCGCACTGTAGAGGTAACCTGCGATGAACACGACGCCGAACATCAGCATGCCTTCGTACAACCAGCAGGCCATGCGCCGCGCCAGGCGTGGCGCGCGCAACAGCGAAGGGGTGGCGGGCAAGCCAGGGTCTGGCGCTGTTGTGCGGGTGGAGGGCTGCATGCTGCCAGTATCAGGTCGGCGGGTGCACAGGGCTGTCGCTGCTGCGCGATTGTGATTCGCCCGCGCGGGGGCGGGTCTGGTTGTCAAGCGGCGGCAGCGGTGAAGGGGTTACCGTGGCAGGCATTTGCACCGGCGCAGTCTCTACCGCAGGCGGAAGTGGCACCGCAGCGGGGGCGGGCGGCAGCGCAGGCGCCGCAGGCGTGTTGCCGGGAGCCGGTGCCGGGCTGCTCAGCGGGCCGACCTCCACCGGGGTCACCATGCCGCGCGATTGCACGCGGATCTCGGGCGGTGGCAGGATCTTGGGCGGATTGGCGCGGTTGGGGTTGATAGCCGCCGCCGGCACCTTGACCAGCCGGCCGGTACTGCGTGCAGAGGGGCGCGGCGCCAGCGCCACACCACCGTGGTAGAGCACACCGCCCTGGGCGAGGCGCTTGCGCTCGCGGGCGCTGAGCGCTTGGTAATCTTCCCAGAGCTTGCGCTTTTCCTCGGCGGACAGGTTGCTGATGTTGGAATAGTTGAGGCGCGCCTGGCTTTGGTCGGACAGGCTGAACTTGGCCCATTCCTTCATGTGTTCGGCAATGCGCAACTGCTCCTGCGGCGAAAAATCATCGAAGCTGTCGGCGATCATCGTCCAGCGGGTTTTCTGCTGCGTGGTCAGCCAGTTCCACTGCTCTTCGAGCGGGGCCAGCACCGTGCGCTGGTCGTCATCGAGTGCATCCCAGTTGGGGCCCTCGTTGCGCGGGCTTGTGGAGCGGGTGACGCTGTTGGCGCTCACCAGGTCGCTGGCGGCGCTGCCATAGATGTTGGCGGCCTGGTTGCCGGCATAGATGCCTACAACAGCAAAAGCAGCCAGCAAAATACTGGCTGCTATCGCAGAAAGGGTCGAACGGGCGGGCGTGCTGCCGGCTACCTCGTCGTTGTCGTAATCGTGTCTCAACGCTTGTCAGTGGGCTGCTTTTGCGCAGCAGTCTTCAGAAACTGGGTAAATCCAGGATCAGTATAGGCGCTTGGCGGCAACTCGTCAGCCAGCAAGGTGGCATCGTACTCAGCCATTTCGCTGGCGCCTTCGTCTGCCTGCACGCCGTTGAAGAACGCCAGACCGGCAACCATTGCGCTCAGCGGCACAGCCGACACCACGGCGCGCCACCAGTTGCGTTTGCCGGAGGGCGCAGCCGCCTCTTGCTGGGGCTGACGCGCGATGGCGGGCACCGCCACCACCTTGCGGCGCGACAGGGCGCGCTCCCTGGCCGCTCGCAAACGTTCGCTGATGTCGTAGTCGAGATCAGCCTCGGCTTCGCTCAGCCGAGCGGTGACGCGGCGGGCAAAAATTTCAGCATGGACAACGGTTTGGGCGGTGTTTGGGCGGTTCATAGCACGATTCCTTTGGCCTTAAGCACTTTACTCAAGGTTTGGATGGCGCGAAAGCAGTGGGTTTTTACACTTCCCTCTGAGCAACCCATGGCTGCTGCAGTCTCTGCAATGTCCATCTCTTCCCAATAACGCATCAGAAACGCTTCGCGTTGACGCGCTGGCAACTGTTGTATCTCTTTTTCTATTAATGCAAGGGTTTGTTTGCGGTCCGTATGGTCCTCGGCGCTCTGCTCGGCATCTCCATTGTCGGCGTTGTAGATGTCCAGAAGGTTGAATTCCCCCTCGTCATCCGGGCCTTCGAAGTCGCTCATCGTCGTGAAGAGCGCATTGCGCGTCTTCTGCCTGCGGAACCAGTCGAGCGTGCTGTTGGACAGGATGCGCTGGAACAGCATGGGCAGCTCCTGCGCAGGCTTGTCGCCATAGTGCTCGGCCAGCTTCATCATGCTGTCCTGGACGATGTCGAGCGCGGCTTCCTGGTCGCGCACATGAAAAAGCGAGCGCTTGAAAGCTCGCTTTTCAACGCTTTTCAGAAAGTCGGACAGTTCTCGTTCTGTGGCCAAATCGTACCCAACACCGTGGTTAATCAGAGATTTCTCGCTTTTCACCCGGGTATAACAACCAAGTGTGGCAAAAAACACCGCATCAAGCCTCTGATTATCGCATCCTATCGAAAAAAAATCCGTAGCTTGTCGCAAAGCAATGCTGCAGTGCGATAATGTATAAGCATCAAAAAGCAAAAGGGTCACGGTCCGGCGTCGCAAGCATCTCGCCCATGTCCGTTGGCCTCAAGTTCCAAGCAGGCTCCACAAGAGCTGGGCGAGGAGCACCAGAGGTTTTTCGTTAGAGAAATTCACAAAGGTTGATCATGGAAATGTCCAAGGCCGAGCAGAACTCGGCACAAGCGGCGCATCAGTCCGCGCAGAAATCCCAAGAACTCATGGGCGCTGAAGTGCTGGTCAAGGCACTGCAGGCCGAAGGCGTCAAGCAGCTGTGGGGCTACCCCGGCGGCGCAGTTCTCTACATCTACGACGCGCTCTACAAACAAGACACCATCAACCATGTGCTGGTTCGCCATGAACAGGCAGCAGTGCATGCAGCAGACGGCTTTGCCCGCGCCACCGGTGAGGTGGGCGTGGCATTGGTCACCTCGGGTCCGGGCCTGACCAATGCAGTCACCGGTATTGCCACTGCTTACACGGACAGCATCCCCATCGTCGTGATCTCCGGTCAGACCTCGACGACCGCCATTGGCTCGGATGCCTTCCAGGAATGCGATACCGTCGGTATCACGCGCCCCATCGTCAAGCACAACTTCCTCGTCAAGGATGTGCGCGATCTGGCGCTGACGATGAAAAAGGCTTTCCATATCGCACGCACCGGCCGTCCCGGCCCCGTCGTGATCGATATTCCCAAGGACGTTTCCTTCAAGAAGGTGGCCTACACCGGCTATCCCTCGACCGTGGAAATGCGCTCCTACAACCCGGTCAAGAAGGGCCACAGCGGCCAGATCCGCAAGGCGCTGCAGCTGCTGCTGGCGGCCAAGCGCCCCTATATCTATACCGGCGGCGGTGTACTGCTGAGCGGTGCAGAGCAAGAGTTGCGCACCCTGGTGGACCTGCTGGGCTACCCGGTGACCCACACCCTGCTGGGCCTGGGCGCCTACCCGGCGAGCAATCCCAAGTACCTGGGCATGCTCGGCATGCACGGCACGATCGAGGCCAACAACGCGATGCAGAACTGCGATGTGCTGCTGGCCGTGGGCGCGCGCTTTGACGACCGGGTGATTGGCAACCCCAAGCACTTCATGTCGGTGGACCGCAAGATCATCCATGTCGACATCGACCCTTCGTCAATTTCCAAGCGCGTCAAGGTGGATGTGCCCATCGTTGGCGACTGCAAGGAAGTGCTTTCCGAGCTGATTGCGATGGTCCGCGAGAGCGTGGCCAGCCCGGATGCCGATGCGCTGCAGAACTGGTGGAAGACCATCGAAGGCTGGCGCAGCCGCGACTGCCTGCGCTACGACCGCGAGAACAAGGAAGTCATCAAGCCGCAGTTTGTCGTCGAGACCCTGTGGCAGATGACCCGCGATGCGGACTGCTATGTGACCTCGGACGTGGGCCAGCACCAGATGTGGGCTGCGCAGTACTACCGCTTTGAGGAATCGCGCCGCTGGATCAACTCGGGCGGCCTGGGCACGATGGGTGTCGGCATTCCGTATGCGATGGGCATCAAGCTGGCCAAGCCCGATGCCGAGGTGTTCTGCATCACCGGCGAAGGTTCGGTGCAGATGAACATCCAGGAGCTGGCCACCTGCCGCCAGTACGAGACGCCGATCATCATCTGCGCGCTCAACAACCGCTTCCTGGGCATGGTGCGCCAGTGGCAGGAGATCGAATACTCGGGCCGCTACAGCCACAGCTACATGGATTCGCTGCCTGACTTCGTCAAGCTGGCCGAAGCCTATGGCCATGCGGGCATTCTGATCGAGAAGCCCGAGGACGTGGAGCCGGCGCTGCGCGAAGCGCGGCGCATTGCCCGCGAAGAGCGCAAGAGCGTGTTCCTCGACTTCCGCACCGACCCGACCGAGAACGTCTTCCCGATGGTCCAGGCCGGCAAGGGCATCACCGAGATGCTGCTGGGCGCGGACGATCTGTAAACGCCATCCCCGGTAGGCGCGTCCTGCTGCAGGCACGCGTCCACCTCTTTCTTCGGCTTTTCCCTTTCTGACGAATCTATTGTCTACCGAGCCCAGCGCTTACCGGCGTTGGGGGAGGGTAGCGAAAAGAGGAATCTGTTCTTATGAAACACATCATTGCGGTTCTCCTGGAGAACGAACCAGGCGCATTGTCGCGCGTGGTGGGCCTGTTCTCGGCCCGTGGCTACAACATCGAGTCGCTCACCGTGGCGCCCACCGAGGATGCCTCGCTGTCGCGCATGACCATCACCACCACCGGCTCGGACGACGTCATCGAGCAGATCACCAAGCACCTCAACCGCCTCATTGAAGTGGTCAAGGTGGTGGATCTGACCGAGGGCGCCTACACCGAGCGCGAGCTGATGATGATCAAGGTGCGGGCGGTCGGCAAGGAGCGCGAGGAGATGAAGCGCATGGCCGACATCTTCCGTGGCCGCATCATCGATGTGACCGAGAAGAGCTACACCATCGAGGTGACCGGCGACCAGGCCAAGAACGATGCGTTCCTCAGTGCGATCGATCGTTCGGCCATCCTCGAGACCGTGCGTACCGGTGCCAGTGGCATCGGTCGCGGTGAACGAATCTTGCGCGTGTAATGCGCTGGTGTCACCGGCTGCGACGCCATGCCCGCCAGGCGGTGGGGGTGGTGCTGCTGCTGGTGGGGCTTGTGCTGGTGGAGTCCTCGCTACAGCAAGATGATCCGGAATGCTCCTGGGAACAGGACGGCTGGACCCAGATTCGCCAATGCGATCCACTGCTTTCACAGGCCGATGCCTTTGCTACCCCTGGCTCCCAGTTGTGGTTGTCCCTCATAGTAGGATTGGGCGCTTTTGTAGCGGGGGCTTATTTGCTGGCGTCAGGAAACACCGCAAGGCCCCCTGACGATACAGATTCTTGAACAAGTGTTTGTTTGCATTTTTGACTGATACCAACGGAGCGAAGCATGAAAGTTTTTTACGACAAGGACTGTGATCTGTCCCTCATCAAAGGCAAGACCGTCGCCATCATCGGCTACGGCTCGCAAGGCCATGCGCACGCGCAAAACCTGAACGACAGTGGCGTGAAGGTCATTGTCGGTCTGCGCAAGTCGGGCGCTTCCTGGCCCAAGGCCGAGAAGGCTGGTCTGACCGTGATGGAAGTCAACGACGCCGTGAAGGCCGCCGACGTGGTCATGATCCTGTTGCCTGACGAAGACATCGCCAAGGTGTACAACGACAACGTCAAGGACAACATCAAGCAAGGCGCTTCGCTGGTGTTCGCACACGGCTTCAACGTGCACTACAACCAGGTCGTGCCCCGCGCCGATCTGGACGTGTGGATGGTTGCGCCCAAGGCCCCTGGCCACACCGTGCGCAACACCTACAGCCAAGGCGGCGGCGTGCCCCACCTGATCGCTGTGCACCAGGACAAGTCCGGCAAGGCCCGTGACCTGGCCCTGTCGTACGCGATGGCCAATGGTGGCGGCAAGGCTGGCATCATCGAGACCAACTTCAAGGAAGAAACCGAGACCGACCTGTTCGGCGAGCAAGCCGTTCTGTGCGGCGGCGCTGTCGAGCTGATCAAGATGGGCTTCGAGACCCTGGTGGAAGCCGGCTACGCACCTGAAATGGCCTATTTCGAGTGCCTGCACGAGCTCAAGCTGATCGTGGACCTGATCTACGAAGGCGGCATTGCCAACATGAACTACTCGATCTCGAACAATGCCGAATACGGCGAGTACGTGACCGGCCCTGAGGTGATCAACGAAGAGTCGCGCAAGGCCATGCGCAATGCGCTCAAGCGCATCCAGAACGGCGACTACGCGAAGATGTTCATCCAGGAAGGCCGTCTGAGCTACCCATCGATGACCGCCCGCCGCCGCAATACGGCCGATCACCAGATCGAGCAAGTGGGTGGTCAGCTGCGCGCCATGATGCCCTGGATCGCCAAGAACAAGCTGGTCGACCAGACCCGCAACTAAATCACATTGGCCGCCGCTGCCTGCAGCGGCGCCGTGCTGATTCGCAAAGGACTGCCGAGGCAGTCCTTTTTTCATGGGCATCCCCGGTGGGCCCATAGTGGCAAAAGCTACACTGTAGGCCATGCCCGGCCGGGCCCGAGCCCGCCGGAAACTATAAAATATGTAGCTGATTGCGCAGATATGGCTGGCGCTGGAGTGGATTGAATGCTGGACGATAACGAAACCAAGCCCAAGGCTGCAGCGCCTGCGCTGGTGCCTGCGCAGCGCAAATGGCGCAAGGGCATTTATGTACTGCCCAACTCGTTTACGTTGGCCGCCTTGTTTGGCGGCTTTTACTCGATCGTGATGGCCATGAACGGCCGTTTCGAGGCTGCCGCCGTGGGCGTGTTCTGCGCGATGGTGCTCGACAGCCTGGACGGGCGTGTGGCCCGCATGACCAACACGCAAAGCGCCTTTGGCGAGCAGATGGACTCGCTGTCGGACATGGTGTCGTTTGGCGCTGCTCCGGCGCTGATTGCCTATGAATGGGCGTTGCGCCCATTGGGCCGCTGGGGCTGGATTGCCGCCTTCGTCTACTGCTCCTGTGCGGCGCTGCGCCTGGCGCGGTTCAACGTGAACACCGGCGTGGTCGACAAGCGCTATTTCCAGGGCATGCCGTCTCCCGCTGCTGCAGCTCTGGTGGCGGGTTTTATCTGGCTGACCAGCGCACTCCTGGTATCGCACCGTGATGTACCGATTTTTGGCCAGGTGATTGCGCTGTTCGGCGGCTATCCGGCCAGCCGCGATGACCTGTCGTGGATCATGTTCTCCATCACCTTGCTGGCAGGCCTGACGATGGTCACCAACATTCCCTACTACAGCTTCAAGGATGCAGGGGCTGCCAAGAGCGTGCCTTTCTTCTCGCTGGTGGTCGTGGTGCTGCTGCTGGCGGTGGTGAGCATTGAGCCGGCCACGATGCTGTTCCTCATTTTTGTGGCCTATTTGCTCTCGGGCTATGTGATCTATGCCTGGCGCCGCTTCAAGGGCCAGCATGTGTCGATCGTGGCGACCTCGACCGACGAGCCCGAAGAGCGCGGCTTGCACCACGATTGAATTTTTTGCGGACTTTCGTCAAAACCTGTGTTAGAGTGAACGCCATGCAAAACCTGTCCCTAGCTCTACTACTAGCATGTCCAACGGGCAGGTAGAGTAGCGCGCAGTTTTTCACCCCTACACCTCGGCCCGTTTGCACCAGCAACGGGCCGATTCTGTTTTAGCAGGTTGCTGGTTTCCAACCCCGAACTTTTTGTTCCGATGAGAAAGACCAGCCAACCATGTTGACCCAACCTTCCAGCAAGTACCGCGCTTTTCCAGCCATTGCGTTGCGTGACCGCACCTGGCCTGATGCCCAGATCACCCAGGCACCCATCTGGCTGTCGACCGATCTGCGCGACGGCAACCAGGCGCTGATCGAGCCGATGGACCTGGCGCGCAAGCTGCGTATGTTCGACATGCTGGTCAAGATTGGCTTCAAGGAAATCGAAGTCGGTTTTCCCGCTTCCTCGCAGATCGAATTCGACTTTGTGCGCCAGTTGATCGAGGAAAAGCGCATCCCTGCCGACGTCACCATCCAGGTGATGACCCCCGCCCGCCCAGAGCTGATCACGCGCACGGTCGAGGCCCTGCAAGGCGCGCCGCGCGCCATCGTCCACATCTACAACGCGGTGGCCCCTGTCTGGCGCAAGGTCGTGTTCGGCATGAGCGTGCCCGAAGTGATGGCCTTGGTCAAAGACCAGGTCACCCACCTCAAGGCCTTGACCGATGCCCAGCCGGGCACCGAGTGGGTGTTGCAGTATTCGCCCGAAACCTTCTCGCTGGCCGAGCTCGATGTGTCCTTGCAGGCTTGCGAGACCGCGATTGCCGCCTGGGGCGCTGGCCGTGACATCATTCTGAACCTGCCCACCACGGTGGAAAACGCCACCCCGAACGTGTTTGCCGACCAGATTGAGTGGATGGTGCGCAAGTTCGCTGGCCGCCCTGAAGTGGTCGTGTCGGTGCACCCGCACAACGACCGCGGTACCGGCACGGCCAGCGCCGAGCTGGCCTTGATGGCCGGCGCCCACCGCGTCGAAGGCTGCCTGTTCGGCAATGGCGAGCGCACTGGCAACCTCGACATCGTCAATGTGGCCTTGAACATGTATGTGCAGGGCGTATCGCCCCAACTGGATTTCTCGGACATCGATGCCATCCGTGCCGAAGTCGAGTACTGCAACCAGTTGCCGGTGCCTGCCCGCCACCCCTATGCCGGCGACCTCGTCTACACCTCGTTTTCTGGCTCGCACCAGGACGCCATCAAGAAGGCCTTTGCGGCCCGCCAGGATGCCGATATCTGGGAGATTCCCTACCTGCCGATCGACCCCAAGGACCTGGGCCGCAGCTACGAAGCGGTGATCCGCGTCAACAGCCAGTCGGGCAAGGGCGGTATCTCCTACCTGCTCGAAGAAGCCTATGGCCTGGCGATGCCACGCCGCTTGCAGATCGAGTTCAGCCAAGTGGTGCAGCGCGCGATGGACACCGCGGGCACCGAGTTCACCGCCAAGGATTTGTGGAAAATTTTCGAGCGCGAGTACCAACTCAGCGCCAACCATGCACTGGCCCAGTACCGCGTGGAATCGGGCGACAGCGATGATGTGCGCATCAGCGGCAAGCTGCAATGGGCCGGTCAGGCTGTCAGCATTGCCGGCCAGGGCAATGGCCCGATCGATGCCTTTGTGCAGGCGGTCAGCAGTGCCATTGGTATTCCTGTGCGCCTGCTCGACTACAGCGAGCATGCCGTTGCCGCCAGCGATGCGCGCGGCGACAAGGGCGCCAATGCCACAGCAGCCGCCTACATCGAGCTGCGCGTCGGCGACAGCCAGAGCCTGTACGGCGTGGGCATGGACAGCAACAGCACCCAGGCGGCTTTCCGCGCGGTGATGAGCGCGGTGGCACGTAGCGGTGCTGTCGCCAGCGTGCAAACGGCAGTGCCACAAGCAGTGCCACAGGCGGCTGTCGTCTAACCACAGACGAAGCAAAGCACGTAAACTGTAGCGCGGTTGACGCAGGCTGCAGGAGAGCGGGCAGACCGCTTTCCTGCAGCCTGTTGTAGAGATTCCACTTACCCACAGTGGCAGCACGGCGGCAGCGCATGACCCATGCCATGGAGAACACACGATGAGCGACCAACTGATTATTTTTGATACCACCTTGCGCGATGGCGAACAGTCGCCCGGCGCGTCGATGACCAAGGACGAGAAGCTGCGCATTGCGCGCCAGCTCGAGCGCCTCAAGGTGGACGTCATCGAGGCTGGCTTTGCCGCCAGCTCCAACGGAGATTTCGATTGTGTGCAGAGCATCGCCTCCATCATCAAGGACTCGACCATCTGTTCGCTGGCACGCGCCAATGACCGTGACATTGCCCGCGCTGCCGAAGCCTTGAAGCCTGCCAACCGGGCACGCATTCACACCTTCATTGCGACCAGCCCGCTGCACATGGAGAAAAAACTCCGCATGTCGCCCGATGAGGTGTTCGAGCAGGCCAAGATGTCGGTGCGTTTTGCCCGCAATCTGGTGGGCGATATCGAATTCAGTCCCGAAGACGGCTACCGCAGCGACCCGGATTTTCTCTGCCGCGTGATCGAGGCGGTGATCGCCGAAGGCGCCACCACCATCAATGTGCCCGACACCGTCGGCTACGCGATCCCCGAGCTCTATGGCCAGTTCATTCTGAACCTGCGCGAGCGCATTCCCAACAGTGACAAGGCCATCTGGTCGGTGCATTGCCACAACGACCTGGGCATGGCCGTCGCCAACTCGCTGGCCGGCGTCAAGATCGGTGGTGCGCGCCAGGTGGAGTGCACGATCAACGGCCTGGGTGAGCGCGCGGGTAACTGCTCACTGGAGGAAGTCGTCATGGCCGTCAAGACGCGCCGCGATTACTTTGGCCTCGATGTCAACATCGACGCCCAGCACATTGTGGCCGCCAGCCGCCTGGTCAGCCAGACCACCGGCTTTGTGGTGCAGCCCAACAAGGCCGTGGTGGGCGCCAATGCGTTTGCCCATGCCTCGGGCATCCACCAGGATGGCGTGCTCAAGGCCCGCGACACCTACGAGATCATGCGGGCCGAGGATGTGGGCTGGAGCGCCAACAAGATCGTGCTGGGCAAGCTCTCGGGCCGCAACGCCTTCAAGCAGCGCCTGCAGGAGCTGGGTGTGGTGATGGACAGCGAAAGCGACATCAATGCCGCCTTCGCCCGTTTCAAGGACCTGGCTGACCGCAAGAGTGAAATCTTTGACGAGGACATCCTGGCATTGGTGCACATGGAAGGCGCGGAAGCCCAGGCTGAGACCTACCGCTTCGTGTCGCTGTCGCAAGCCAGCGAAACGGGCGAGCAGCCCAAGGCCAGTGTGGTGCTGATTGCCCACGGCCAGGAAGTGCGCGGCGAGTCCACCGGCAACGGGCCTGTCGATGCATCGATGAAGGCCATCGAATCCCAGGCGCGCAGCGGCGCCGAGATGGTGCTGTATGCGGTCAATGCGATCAGCGGCTCCACCGAGAGCCAGGGTGAGGTGACCGTACGCTTGCAGCAAGGTGGCCGCATCGTCAACGGTGTAGGTGCAGACCCCGATATCGTCGTGGCGTCAGCGAAGGCTTACATCGCTGCACTGAACAAGTTACAAAATCCTACGGAGCGAGTAGCTGCACAAGGTTGAGACTTCGGAATATAATTTCACTTAAATAATTGAAGAATCGCGTAAGTTCATGAATTTGCGCGATTTTTTGAATCCAAATTTCCGCTGTCAGCTATCGTATTTGTAGGGAGCAGAATAATGGCGCTACGTCATCGCAGTGTTTTGCGTCGTTTTTCACATTTGTTTGCAATTTGTACGTTGGCCTTTGGTTTGGCGGCGCCTGCCGCCCATGCCAGCGCCAAGAACAAGCCCGCTGCGAAGGCCCATGTGCAGGCCAAGGCAGGCAAGAAGCAGGCGGCCGTGGCCTCCAAGGGTGAGCGCAACGGGCGCCAGAAGCAGGCAGCTGCAGCGCCCGCGTCCAAAAAGCTCGCAGGCAAGGCTGCGAAGGGCAAGACCACCGTCGCCAAGGTGGGCCGCCATGCCGGTCGTGCTGCGGTCGCCTCGGCCGTAATCATTCCCGAGCGCCAATCCTTCGGCCAGCTCGCCGGTCTGCATGATGTGACCGATCCGCTGGCCCTCAAGTCCAGCGTGGCGCTGGTGCTGGACCAGGACACGCATGAGGTGCTGCTGTCCAAGAATGACCATGCGGTGCTGCCCATCGCCTCGCTCACCAAGCTGATGACCGGCCTCATCATCTCGCAGGCCCAGCTGCCGATGGACGAGATGATAACCATCACCCAGGACGATGTGGACACCGAAAAGCACAGCAGCTCGCGTCTGCGTGTCGGCACCACATTGATGCGTGGCGAGTTGCTGCACCTGGCGCTGATGTCCAGCGAAAACCGCGCAGCGCATGCGCTGGGCCGCACCTATCCGGGTGGCATGCAGACCTTTGTCGGCCTGATGAACATGAAAGCCAAGATGCTGGGCATGGCCGATACCCGCTATGTCGAGCCCACCGGCCTGTCGAGCTCCAACCAGTCCAGCGCCTTCGACCTGGCGACCTTGGTCAACGTGGCGCACTCCGATCCGCTGATGCGCGATCTGACCACCTCGCCGTCCTACCAGGTGGAAGTGGGTGAGCGTACCGTCCAGTTCAACAACACCAACCGCCTGGTGCACAACCCGGAGTGGAACATCGGCCTGCAAAAGACCGGCTATATCTCCGAAGCCGGGCGCTGCCTGGTGATGCAGACCCAGGTCGCGGGCCGCAAGCTGATCATGGTGTTCCTGGATTCGGCTGGCAAGTTTGGCCGTCTGGCAGACGCCGAACGGGTGCGCCATTGGGTGGAAGGCTCCGCTACGCACCTGCTGGCCAAACACTGACGCCAGGCACCCAACAAAAAACCTGCCTCGGCAGGTTTTTTTGCGTCTGCGAGTGTGCAGGGCGGACTGGCGTCAGCGTGCGTTGGGCTGGCGGTGTTCGTCAAATCCCAGCGCCGATGAGATCTCGCTCGCCGTGGCCTGCAGGCGCGTGGTCCAGGCGTCCTCCAGCCGGTCAGCGGGGGCGGAGACGGACAGCCCTGCCACCAGGCGCCCCTGGTCGTCATAGATGCCTGCGGCCATGCAGCGCACGCCCAGCTCCAGCTCTTCATTGTCGCGTGCCACGCCGTACTGGCGTGTCTTGGACAGCTCGCGCTCGAGCACCGCCAGGTTGGTGATGCTGTTCTTGGTATTGCCGGCCAGGCCCGTGCGCATAGCGTAGGCGCGCACGCGCTCGGGTTCATCATCGGCCAGGAAGAGCTTGCCGGTGGAGGTCAGATGCAAGGGCGCATGCCCGCCGATCGCACGCACCACCTGCATGCCCGAACGTTCGCTGAAGCTGCGCTCCACGTAGACGATCTCGTCGCCCTGGCGCATGCTCAGATTGATGGCCTGCTGGGTCGCCAGGTGCAGGCGGCGCATCGGCAGCAACGCCACTTCGCGCACATTGATGCGTGCCTTGACCAGGTTGCCCAGCTCCAGCAGGCGCATGCCCAGGCGGTAGCTGCCCGATTCGGGGCGGTCCACGAAGCGGCCGATGGTCAGGTCATTCAAGATGCGGTGCGTCGTCGACGGGTGCAGGCCCGTGATTTCGCTGAGCTCTTTCAGTGACACCGCTTCCTCGCGCGTGGCCAGGACGTCCAGCAGCGTGAACATGCGCTCTAGCACTTGTACGCTGGGCTTGGTGACGGTGTCATGTGTTGTTTTGGTCATGCGTAGACTGGCGCTCAGATAACAAAGATAGGGGTGGCCGCTTGATCGCAGCGATCAGTCGGCGCAATGGTTGGCGAGCTGGCCCGGCTGCCAGCGCTGGTCGATGTAGACCTCATAGGGCTGGTAGTCGGCCTTGTACTGCATCTTGGGGCTGGCGGCAATCCAGTAGCCCAGGTACAGGTAGGGTAGGCCCATCGCACGGCACTGCTCAATCTGCCAGAGCACGTTGTAGGTGCCGTAGCTGGTGTGGGCCTCGGGCTCGTAAAAGGTGTAGACGGCGGACAGGCCGTCGTTGAGGATATCGATGATCGAGACCATCTTCAAGGCGCCGGGCTGTGTGCCCTGTGCCGGTTCGCGGAACTCCACCAGGCGGCTGTTGACCCGGCTTTGCAGCATGAACTGCGAATACTGCTCGACACTGTCCTCATCCATGCCGCCGCCGGTGTGGCGGGCAGATTGGTAGCGCAGGTAGAGCGCGTAGTGCTCGCGCAGAAAGCCCAGCGGCAGCACGCGCACTTCCAGGGCTTCATGCTGTTTGCGCGCGCGGCGCTGGTGGCGCTTGGGTTTGAAGTCCTGCACATGCACGCGCAGGGGCACGCAGGCCTGGCAGCCATCGCAATAGGGGCGGTAGGTGAACAGGCCGCTGCGGCGAAATCCCTGCTGGATCAGCTCGGAATAGACATCGTTCTGTATGGCGTGGCTGGGCGTGGCTACCTGAGAGCGCGCCATGCGCGCTTCAAGATAGCTGCATGGGTAGGGCGCTGTCGCATAAAACTGCAAGCTGTGCAGCGGTAGTTCGTTCAGCCTACTCATCCGGATGCGGAGATGTCATTTCAGATAGTGGGATTATGTCAGTCCAATCGCGAGATGCAAACTCCCAACGCATCGGGGGCAGCGCTATTTGCGTGCGCACATGGGCCACAAACCGGCTGCGCGGTATCTCTGCTGCACCCATGAAGGCCAGATGCCCGGTGTTTTGCTGGCAATCGATCATCGGCGCCTGCTCACGGCGGCAGATCTGCACCAGTGCGGCCAGCGCAATCTTGGAGCCATTGGGGACCGTGGTGAACATCGATTCACCAAACACCGCGCGGCCGATGGCCACACAGTACAGCCCGGCCACCAACCGGCCGCGCTGCCACAGCTCCACACTGTGGGCAAAGCCATCGCGGTGCAGCTGCGTGTAGGCGGCCTGGATATCGTCGACGATCCAGGTGCCATCCTGCCCCGGGCGGGCCTGCTGGCTGCAGGCTGCAATCACGGCGGCAAAGTCGCTGTCGATGCGCAGCTCGCTGTGCGGGTCCTGTTCAAACTTGCGGATCGCCTGCTTGAGCGAGCGGTGGAGCCTGAAATCGGCCGGTTGCAGCACCATGCGCGGATCGGTGGACCACCACAGGATCGGCGAGCCTTCGCTGAACCACGGGAAGATGCCCTGGCGGTAGGCCTGCTGCAGATGGGCGCTGTCGAGCACGCCGCCGGCGGCGAGCAGGCCGGGGTGGGGCGTGTCGGGTCCCCAGGCCCGGTCGACCGGCGGAAAGTCGTCATCGGGCTGCAGCCAGGCAAGCGGAGGGGTGTGGTGGTTGGCGCTCATGGTGTCTGTTGCCATGGTAGCGGCCAAATGGCAGGCTGCCGGCCCCCAAGGCGGCGCGGGGGTGATAAATACTGCAGTTCTGCCGCTGCTGCGGGGCTGGGCCTGCAAAAACAAAAAAGCCTGCACATGTGTGCAGGCTTTTGAAGTGGCTCCTCAACCTGGGCTCGAACCAGGGACCTACGGATTAACAGTCCGGCGCTCTACCAACTGAGCTATTGAGGAATAAACGGTGAACAGGCTCTGTGCGATTGCAAAGCCCAAAAAGCTTTGGCTCCTCAACCTGGGCTCGAACCAGGGACCTACGGATTAACAGTCCGGCGCTCTACCAACTGAGCTATTGAGGAACAAATTTTGGTCAATGCCCTGAACGATTGCAGGGCAGATAAGTGATGGCTCCTCAACCTGGGCTCGAACCAGGGACCTACGGATTAACAGTCCGGCGCTCTACCGACTGAGCTATTGAGGAATATCGGTCAACAGGCTTTGTTCGATTGCAAAGCCAAAAAATTCTGTGGCTCCTCAACCTGGGCTCGAACCAGGGACCTACGGATTAACAGTCCGGCGCTCTACCAACTGAGCTATTGAGGAACAAGACTGCGATTATAGAACGAATTTTTGACCCGAAAAACGGACCAGGTCATTTTTTGCCGCCGGGGGCCGTACGCGAGGCTGTCCGCCAGGCGGAACGCTCAGCGGGGTGCGGGCGGTTCGGGCCGGCACCATAGCCAGGCCAGCACGCAGGCCATGCAGCTGATCGACAACAGCTTGGCCCAGCCGGGCGCTGGCACCAGCAGCATGATGACTGCACACACCGCCATCGTGATGCTGGCGCTCCACTTGGCCTTGCGGCTGACAAAGCCGCCTGCCGCCCAGTTGCGCAGCATGCCGCCAAACAGGCGGTGGCGCCACAGCCAGCCATGCAGCCGCGCCGAGCTGCGCGCGGCGCAGGCCCCGGCCATCAGGATGAAGACCGTCGTGGGCAGGCCCGGCACAAAGATGCCGATGATGCCCATTGCGAGGCAGGCCACGGCCGCCAGCAGCAGCAGCCAGCGCAGCACCGGGCTGCGGATGGGGCAGTAGGCCGGTGTCTGCACTTCCTGCAGCGCAGTGGAGGAGGCTCCGGGCTCGTTCATGGTCATGCATTGTGCATCGCGCCGCATAACAGTGTCTTGATGCTGGGCAAGCCAGGCATTCTGAATCGCGCTGCTTTGGGTGGCAAAAGGCGCCAGACCGCATGCCCTGCTGCGCTACCATCCCGGTATGGCGATCTATCCAATCCTGAAAATGGGCGATGCCCGTTTGCTGCGCACTGCGCAGCCCGTGACCGAGTTTGACACCGATACGCTGCACCAGCTGGTGCAGGACCTGCTCGACACCATGCGCGATGCCCATGGCGCGGGCTTGGCGGCGCCGCAGATCGGCGTGGATCTGCAGGTGGTGTTCTTCGGCTCGCCCGATCGCAACCCGCGCTACCCGGATCGTCCGCTGGTGCCGCCCACGGTGCTGGTCAACCCGGTGATCACGCCGTTGTCGGACGAGGAAGAGGATGACTGGGAAGGTTGTCTGTCGGTGCCGGGCCTGCGCGGCATGGTGCCGCGCTGGCGCAAGATTCGCTACACCGGTTTCGACCAGTATGGCGATCCGATCGACCGCGTGGCCGAAGGCTTCCATGCCCGGGTGGTACAGCATGAATGCGACCACCTCTGGGGCAAGCTCTACCCGATGCGGGTGCGCGATTTCAGCCAGTTCGGCTTCACCGAAGTGCTGTTCCCCGGCATCAGCGCGGCTGAGGACGACTGAGCCGGCCCCCGAATCAACCGGCGGCGCCGCTGCCGGTCGCGGCCAGCGCCCACAGCAGCTCGGTCTCGATCGCGATCTGGCTCACATTGTTCTGCAGCTCCGGGCCCTGCAGCAAAAAGCTGTCTTCCACCCGCTCGCCCAAGGTGCTGATCTTGGCCAGCTCCACGCTCAGCTGGTGGCGGGCAAGGATGCGCGCTACCGTGTAGAGCAGGCCTGCGCGGTCTGCCGCTGAAATGGACAGCAGCCAGCGCTGGCCCTTGTCATCGGGGCGCAGCAGCACGCGCGGCGCCACCGGAAAGCTCTTGACCCGGCGCGATACCCGGCGCTGCGCCGGCTCGGGCAGTGGCTGGGCGGCCACCAGCACGCGCGTCAGCTCGCTCTCGACCAGGTTGATCAACTCGCGGTAGCTTTGCGGTGCATCGGTGGCCACCACCTGGAAGGTATCGAGCGCATAGCGGTTGAGGGCGGTATGCACCCTCGCGTCCAGGATCGAGAAACCCGCCTGGTCAAAATAGCTGCAGATGCGGGCAAACAGATCGGGCTGGTCGGGCGCGTACACCATCACCTGCAGGCCCTCGCCGGCCAGCGACTGGCGGGCGCGCACCAACGTGGCCTTGCTGCCCACCGAACGGGACAGGTGGCGCGTGTGCCAGGCAATGTCGGCGGCCTCGTGGCGCAGAAAATAGTCCAGGCCCAAGGTGTCCCACAGCGCTTTTTGCGATTCATGGGGCTGGGCCGACAGCGCCAGCAGCACCAAGGCCTCGCGCTTGCGGATTTCCACCTGGGCAGCCACATCGGGGGCCCGTCCGCCCAGCACGCGCAGGGTGGCGCGGTACAGGTCTTCGAGCAGCTTGCCTTTCCAGGCATTCCAGACCTTGGGGCTGGTGCCGCGGATATCCGCCACCGTGAGCAGGTAGAGGGCGGTGAGCCTGCGCTCATTGCCCATGCGCTGGGCAAAGGCGGTGATCACCTCGGGGTCCGATGTGTCCTGCTTTTGCGCGACCTGGCTCATCGTCAGGTGCTCACGCACCAGAAACTCGACCAGCTGCCGGTCGTCCTTGGCAATCTGGTGGTCGCGGCAAAAGCGCTTGACCTCCAGCGCACCGATCTCCGAATGGTCACCGCCCCGGCCCTTGCCGATATCGTGGAAGAGGGCGGCGAGGTACAGAATCCAGGGCTTGTCCCAGCCTGCGGCCAGCTGCGAGCAGAACGGGTACTCGTGCGCATGCTCGGCCATGAAGAAGCGCCGCACATTGCGCAGCACCATCAGGATGTGCTGGTCCACCGTGTAGACGTGGAACAGGTCATGCTGCATCTGGCCGACGATGCGGCGGAACGGCCAGAGGTAGCGGCCGAGCACCGAGGTCTGGTTGAGCAGCCGCATCGCATGGGTGATGCCATGGGGCTGCTGCAGGATCTGCATGAAGGTGGCGCGGTTGACCGGGTCGCGCCGGAACTGCGCATCCATCAGCTGGCGTGCATGGTAGAGCGCGCGGAAGGTGCGGGCCGACAGGTCCTTCAGGCCCGGCTCGGTCTCGTAGAGCAGGAAGGTGCGCAAGATCGCATGCGGGTTGCGCTGGTAGACCTCGTCGTCGGCCACCTCGATGAGGCCGGCCTTGTCGTAGAACTCGTCATCGATGCGGCGCAGGGTGTGGTTGCCCGGGTGCAGGCGCTCGTCCATGTTCAGCATCAGGATCTGTGTGAGCTGGGCCACGGCCTTGGCGGCCCAGTAGTAGCGCTTCATCAGCTCCTCGCTGGCGCGCTTGGGAAAGCGTTGGCCGGCAGGGGTCACCGTCTTGAAACCAAAGGACTCGGCCACCGGCGTTTGCAGGTCGAAGACCAGCCGGTCCTCGCGGCGCCGCGCCACAATGTGCAACCGCGCGCGGATGAGGCAAATCAGGTCCTCGTTGCGCTGCAGGTTGCGCACCTCGTAGACGGTCGCCAGGCCCTTGTCGGCCAGCTCCTTCCAGCGGCTGCCCAGGCCCGTGGCGCGGCCCAGCCACAGGATCAGCTGCAGATCGCGCAGGCCGCCGGGCGATTCCTTGCAATTGGGCTCCAGCGCATAGACGGTGTTTTCGTATTTGTTGTGGCGCTGCTGCATCTCCAGCACCTTGGCCACGACAAAGGCATCGGGCTGGATGGACTGGGCCAGCGCTGCCTGGAACAGGTGGTAGAGGCGTGGCGAGCCGATGATGCGGCGCGACTCCAGCAGCGCCGTCTGCACCGTCACATCGGCCTGGGCCTCGCTGATGCACTGGCTGAGGGTGCGCACGCTCGAGCCGATCTCCAGCCCCGCATCCCAGCAGGAGCCGATGAACTGCTCGATCGCGCTGCGCAATTCGCTGTCCTGCTCGGGGTCCGTGCCCTCGGGCAGCAGCAGCAGCACATCGATATCGGAATACGGGAAGAGCTTGCCCCGGCCAAAACCGCCCACCCCTACCAGGTTCAGGCGGCCGGGCAGGCCGGCCAGATGCCACAGCTCACGCAGCAAACCATCGGCCAGCTGCGACAGCTTGCGCAATTGCGTCTGTATGCCCCGGGTGCTGCTGCCCCCGGCCATGATGTCGTCAAACAGGGCGCTGCGTTGGGCCTGGTACTGCTCGCGCAGCTGCGGAATGCGAGGATCGTTCATGGTGCTCTATTCTGCTGTCGCTGGCAGTGTGCCATAGCATTCAACAGCGGATGCGAATAAGCACATTCCATGCCACGGCGCACCAAATGAGGGCGTGGCGGGGATCGGCCACCCGAAACGACAAAGGCGGCACGCTTGTCGCGATGCCGCCTTGGGTACCGGGACCGCCGACCGCCGCCGGCCCGGTGCAGAGGGGTGGGCCGGATCAGCGCGCCATCAGCACTTGATCGTGGTCACAAAGCTTGGCGGCGTGGGCGAGCCTTCCGACCAGGTCAGCACTTCATAGCCGGTGTCGGTCACCAGCACTTCGACTTCCCATTGGGCCGACAGGCTGTGGTCCTTGGTGATGACGGTCCAGCCGTCATTGCCCAGGTCCTTGATGTCCTTCTTACCCAGGTTGAGCATCGGCTCGATCGTGAAGATCATGCCGGTCTTGAGTTCCACCCCGGTGCCCGGGCGGCCATAGTGCAGCACCTGGGGCTCGTCGTGGAACACCTTGCCGATGCCGTGGCCGCAGTACTCGCGCACGACCGACAGGCCATGGCCTTCGGCGAACTTCTGGATCGCATGGCCGATATCGCCCAGATGGGCGCCATTCTTGACCTGCACGATGCCATGCCACATCGCTTCAAAGGTCAGCTGGCACAGGCGCTTGCCGGCAATCGTGCCTTCGCCGATCACGAACATGCGGCTGTTGTCGCCGAAGTAGCCTTCGGGCGTGATGATGGTCACGTCCACATTGACGACATCGCCCTTCTTGAGCGGCTTGTCATTGGGAATGCCGTGGCAGACCACGTGGTTGACCGAGGTGCAGACATAGGCCGGGTAGGGCGTCATGCCCGGAGGCTGGTAGCCCAGGCAGGCCGATTTGGTGCCTTGCTTTTCCATCGCCTCGGCGCACAGCAGATCGATCTGCTTGGTCGTGATGCCCGGTTGGATGTGGGGGGTGATGTAGTCCAGGACCTCCGAGGCCAGACGGCCTGCGATCCGCATCTGCGCAATATCTTCTTCGGTATTGATTTTGATGGTCATAGCCCATGATTATCCCACCGCCGCCATTGGCCTGTTGTCCATGCGGCTACGTGTCCTGGCGGGGCACAGTAGAATCCCGGGTTATCCCGCCCTTGTCATGGTGCTGCCACGGTCCACCCGTCGCAGTGGGCAAGGCGCATGCGTGCTTTCTTCCCATCCTCCTAGTCCACATAGGCTGCCACGTGACACTGCACCTGACTCAGCTACCAGGCGGCAACGCCCTCAGCTCCTTCCGCGCCCAACAACTGCAGACCGCATTGACGGCGATCCATCCAAAGATAACGGGCATTGCTGCCCGTTTTGTGCATCTGGTCGCCACCGAGCAGCCGCTGGCCGGCGCGCAGGCCGAGCGCGTCGCAGCCCTGCTGACCTATGGCGACCCCTATGAAGGCGGCAGCGACGGCCAGGCCTTCATCGTCACGCCGCGCATGGGCACGATCTCGCCCTGGGCCTCCAAGGCCACCGACATCGCCCGCAACTGCGGCCTGGCGGTGTTCCGCATCGAGCGCCTGACCGAGTACCGCATCGAGCTCAAGGCTGGCCTGCTGGGCGGCAAGCCTGAGCTGAGCGCCGAGCAGACCGCGCAGATCGCTGCGCTGCTGCACGACCGCATGACCGAGTCGGTGTTTGGCACCCGCGCCGAGGCCGAGCAGCTGTTCTCCGCACTGCAAGCCCAGCCGATGGAGTTTGTCGATGTGCTGGGCGGTGGCCGCAGCGCGCTGGAAAAAGCCAACAAGCAATGGGGCCTGGCACTGGCCGAGGACGAGATCGAGTACCTGGAAAACGCCTTCAAGGGCCTGGCGCGCAACCCCAGCGATGTCGAGCTGATGATGTTTGCCCAGGCGAACTCCGAGCACTGCCGCCACAAGATCTTCAACGCCCACTTCACCATCGACGGGGTGGCCCAGGACAAGAGCCTGTTCGGCATGATCCGCCACACCGAGGCGGTATCGCCCCAGCACACCGTGGTGGCGTACTCGGACAATGCCTCCATCATGGAAGGCCACCAGGTCGAGCGCTTTGTGGCGCCGTTCAACACCCAGGCCGATGCCGTGACGGCGCCCAGCTACCAGAAGCAGGCGGCCACCAGCCATGTGCTGATGAAGGTCGAGACCCACAACCACCCGACGGCCATCTCGCCTTTCCCCGGTGCCTCCACCGGCGCGGGCGGTGAGATCCGTGACGAAGGCGCAACCGGCCGGGGCTCCAAGCCCAAGGCCGGCCTGACCGGTTTCACCGTCTCCAAGCTCTGGGGCAGCGAGGTTGGCAAGCCCGAGCACATCGCCAGCCCGCTGCAGATCATGATCGAAGGCCCGCTGGGCGGCGCCGCGTTCAACAACGAATTCGGCCGTCCCAACCTGACCGGCTACTTCCGCGAGTACGAGCAGCAAGTCGGTGATATCACCCGCGGCTACCACAAGCCCATCATGATCGCCGGTGGCCTGGGCGTGATCGATGCCGAGCAGACCCGGAAGATCCTGTTCCCCGCCGGCACCTTGCTGATCCAGCTGGGCGGCCCGGGCATGCGCATCGGCATGGGCGGCGGTGCGGCCAGCTCGATGGCCAGTGGCACCAATGCAGCCGAGCTGGACTTTGACTCGGTGCAGCGCGGCAACCCCGAGATCGAGCGCCGTGCGCAGGAAGTCATCAACCACTGCTGGCAGCAGGGCGCGGCCAACCCCATCCTGGCGATCCACGATGTGGGCGCCGGTGGCCTGTCCAACGCCTTCCCCGAGCTGACCAATGACGCCGGCCGTGGCGCCCGCTTTGACCTGCGCAAGGTCAACCTCGAAGAATCGGGCCTGGCGCCCAAGGAAATCTGGTCCAACGAAAGCCAGGAACGCTATGTGATGGCGATTGCGCCCGAGTCGCTGGCACAGTTCACCGCCTTTTGCGAGCGCGAGCGCTGCCCGTTTGCCGTCATCGGCACGGCCACCGAAGAGCGCCAGCTGGTGCTCGAAGACCCGGCTGCGACCGCTGACGACCAGAAATTCCCGGTCGATATGCCGATGGACGTGCTGCTGGGCAAACCGCCCAAGATGCACAAGGATGTGCAGACCGTGGCGCGCAGCCTGCCCGCCATCGACCTGACCGGCGTGCCGCTGGAAAAGGCCGTGATCGACGTGCTGGCCCACCCAACGGTGGCCTCCAAGCGCTTCCTGGTCACCATTGGTGACCGCGCTGTGGGCGGCCTGACCCACCGCGACCAGATGGTGGGCCCCTGGCAGGTGCCGGTGGCCGACGTGGCCGTGACCCTGGCCGATTTCCAGGGCTTCAAGGGTGAAGCGATGGCCATGGGCGAGCGCACCCCGCTGGCAGCGATCAATGCACCCGCCTCGGGCCGCATGGCGGTTGCCGAAGCCATCACCAATATGCTGGCCGCGCCGATTGCGCTGTCCAAGGTGAAGATGTCGGCCAACTGGATGGCCGCTTGCGGCGAGCCCGGTGAAGACGCGGATCTGTACGCCACCGTCAAGGCCGTCGGCATGGAGCTGTGCCCGCAGCTGAACATCTCCATCCCCGTGGGCAAGGACAGCCTGTCGATGCGCACGCAGTGGAGCGAAGGCGGCGAGACCAAGAAGGTCACCTCGCCGGTCAGCCTGATCATCACCGGCTTTGCCTCGATCGATGATGTGCGCGGCACGCTCACGCCCCAGCTGGATGCCAGCGAGCCTGACACCACCTTGGTGCTGGTCGATCTCTCGCGCGGCAAGATGCGCATGGGCGGCTCCATCCTGGGCCAGGTGCTGGGCCAAAGCGGCAATGAAACGCCAGACCTCGACGAGGCTAAGGACCTGATCGCACTGGTCGATGCCGTCAACGTGCTGCGCGCCCAGGGCAAGATCCTCGCCTACCACGACAAGGGCGACGGCGGCCTGCTGGCCACCGTGGCAGAAATGGCCTTTGCCGGCCATGTCGGCGTGGCACTGAATGTGGACATGCTGATCACCGAAGGTGATGGCATCTCCGACAGCCGCATGGACAGCGGCGAAGGCAAGAACTGGGGCGCCCAGGTATCGGGCCGCCGCGAGGACCTGACCTTGCGTGCGCTGTTCAACGAAGAGCTGGGCGTCGTGCTGCAAGTCAAGACCAGCGACAGCGCCGAGGTGCTGGAGATCCTGCGCGCGCATGGCCTGTCCACCTGCAGCCACATCGTGGGCAAGACCCGTCCGGCCTCGTCCAGCATGGACATGGGCAAGGGCGAGCTGCAAGTCTGGCGCGATGCCAAGAAGGTGTTTGGCGCCAGCCTGAGCGATCTGCACCAGGTCTGGGATGCCGTGAGCTGGAAGATTGCCCAGCAGCGTGACAACCCCGCCTGCGCCGACAGCGAGCACGCCTCGGTCGGTGTGCCGTCCGACCCCGGCATGCATGTGCACCTGACCTTCGATCCGCAGGAAGCGCTGTCTGCGCCTTTCGTCAATGTGGCGACCAAGCCCCGCGTGGCGGTGCTGCGCGAGCAGGGCGTGAACTCCCACGTAGAAATGGCCTATGCCTTTGGCGAAGCCGGCTTTGAAGCGGTGGACGTGCACATGACCGACCTGCAGACGGGCCGTGCCCAGCTGCGTGACTTTGCCGGTATCGTCGCCTGCGGCGGCTTCAGCTACGGTGACACGCTGGGCGCCGGCATTGGCTGGGCCCGCTCGATCACCTTCAACGAGCCGCTGTCCGAGCAGTTCCAGGCCTTCTTCAGCCGCAAGGACACTTTCGGCCTGGGCGTCTGCAATGGCTGCCAGATGTTTGCCGAGCTGGCCGACATCATCCCCGGTGCGCAAGACTGGCCGCGCTTCACGCAAAACCAGAGCAACCGCTTCGAGGCGCGTCTGTCGATGGTCGAGGTGCTGGAGTCGCCCAGCCTGTTCCTGCAAGGCATGGCTGGCTCGCGCCTGCCGATCGCCGTGGCGCACGGTGAGGGCTATGCCAACTTCCGCTTCCGCGGCAATGCCGAGACGGTGATCGCCGCGATGCGCTATGTGGACAACCACGGCCAGGCCACCGAGCAGTACCCGTTCAACCCGAACGGCTCGGCCGGCGGTCTGACGGCTGTGACCACGGCCGATGGCCGCTTCACCGCGATGATGCCGCACCCCGAGCGCGTGTTCCGCAACGTGCAGATGAGCTGGACCGACGGCGACCGCTCGGCCCTCAGCCCCTGGATGCGCGTCTGGCGCAATGCCCGCCACTGGCTGGGCTGATCTGCGCAACCACCCATGACGAAGGCCCTGCACTGCAGGGCCTTTTTACAGGGCAGGTGTCGAGCGCTCAGAGCTTCATCACCACCGGCCCGCCTTTGGCAATGGCCCGCTGGTAGGCCTCGCGGGCCTGCATGCGCTGGCGGTAGGCATGCAGATGGGGCCAATCGGCTGCATTGGCGCAGCGGGCCAATGCCGCCTCCACCGCAAAGCCCATCTGGAAGTCGGCCATCGTCAGGTGTTCCCCGGCAAACCAGGGCTGGTGGGCCAGGTGGTTGTTGATATAGGCCATCGCTGCTTCCATGTGGGGGCTGATCAGCTGTTTGTGCACCTGCTGGCGCAGGGTGCGCAGCACCGGTCCCACAACGGGGCGCACCAGCAGCGGCAAAGGCTTGGCCGCGATGCTGTCGAACACCAGCTGCAGCAGCAGCCAGTTCATCAGCGAGCCCTCGGCAAAGTGCATCCAGTAGCGGCACTGCAGATGCTCGGGACTGCCGCGCGGGGGCTCCAGGTAGGCCATGTCCGGGGGCGCCCAGGCGCCATAGCGCTCGGCCAGGTACTCGATGATGGCGCCGGATTCGGCGATCACCAGCCCCCGGTCGCAGAGGATGGGCGACAGGCCCAGCGGGTGGATGCGTTTGAGCGCCGGCGGCGCCAGGCGGGTCTTGGCATCGCGCGGGTAGGTTTGCAGTGCATAGGGCAGGTTCAGCTCTTCGAGCAGCCACAGCACGCGCTGCGAGCGCGAGGTTTCCAGATGGTGCAGCGTCAGCATGGTTCAGTTCCTCTGCAAGCGGCGCACCCAGGCGAACAGGCCGGATGCCGGGGAGGTGAACCCTGGGCGCCAGCTCAGCCTGGAGCGCCACGGCGCACCCAGCAAAAAGTGGCCGTGGGCCCAGCCTTTGAGCATGGCCTCGGCCGCCTGTGCCGGGTGCTGCCAGACCGGCAGGCTGGCAGGATGGGGTTCGGTCAACGAGGTCGCGGTCAGCGCGGGCTTGACGACGGCCAGGCTGACGCCCACACCTTGCGCCGGCAACTCCAGCTGCAAGGTCTGGGCCAGGTTGATGAGTGCCGCCTGGCTGGGTCCATAGGCCAGGTTGCCCTGCAGGCCACGCAGACCGGCGACGCTGGCCACCAGGCTGAGATGGGGTTGTCGCCCGTCGCGTGCCGCTGCCAGCAGGTGGGGGGTGACGGCCGTGATCACATGCAGCGCGCCAGTCAGATTGACCTCCCGGTGCAGCATGCGGTTGAGGTCCAGATCATCGGCCCTCATCGTCTGCCGCTGGCCTGCGCAGTAGCACACCATGTCCAGAGGCCCGTCCTCCAGCAGCTGGTGTACGGCGCTGACGACGGCATCGCGGTCGCTGACATCCAGCGGCAGGGGCAGACAGCCGGGGTGCTGCTCGGCGAAGG
Organism: Comamonas sp. B21-038; assembly: GCF_022387135.1. Taxonomy (GTDB): domain Bacteria; phylum Pseudomonadota; class Gammaproteobacteria; order Burkholderiales; family Burkholderiaceae_C; genus Comamonas; species Comamonas sediminis. The sequence goes on along the minus strand of NZ_CP092462.1, from coordinate 2,701,697 downwards.
CGTCCAGCACCTCCTGCCGGCGCGCCGACACGATAATGCGGGCCCCTGCGGCATGCAGTTGCTCTGCCAGAGCCAGGCCGATGCCCGAGCTGGCGCCGATCAGCCAGACACGCAAGCCGTACCAGCGCTCGATGGGGGTGTTCAGCGGCATGGTGGCCTCCGGGCGGGCGCGCAGGGGCCCGAGGGTATGGCAACTGCGGTGGTGGCTGTTTTCATAGGGTGCTCCGTTTTCCGACCCTGTCTGGGCAAGGTCTACGTTCTTCACTACGCATCAGCAGCTGGTTTGGATTCAGGGCTGCCGATTATTTTTTTGCATCGTTTTTGCATCCAGTGGGCCGTTTGCTGCGTATAGCGGCCAGATACCTGAAAGTTTTGGGGGTGTGCGAGTACTTACCTGTGGGCGATTGCTGATCGGGCTGCGCCGCTTGTTGCTTGGCAGCAATACAACGGATGCACCGGCCACCCGGCCTTCGCCCCACAATGCTTGCATGCGCACACCTACCACTGACACTGAACTGATGCTCTTGTTAGACCGCATTGCCGCCCGCGACGAAAAAGCGCTGCGGCTGTTGTACGACGATACCGCCTCGCGGCTGTATGGCCTGGCGCTGCGCATTCTGGGCAACAAGGCCTGGGCTGAAGACGTGCTGCAGGACAGTTTTGTCGCCATCTGGCGCCATGCCGGCAGTTACCGCGATTCGCTCAGCCCGCCGCTGGCCTGGATGGGTCTGCTGGTGCGCAGCCGGGCGCTGGATTTTCTGCGCCGGCGCAAGGCCGAGCGGCTCGACCAGCATGCGGTGGTGGACGACATGGATGACCTGCCGCAGGGCGACGACGCACAAAGCCCGATGCAGTCGGTGGAAGCGAGTGAGCAGGCGACGGTCTTGCAGCAGTGCATGGAGCGCCTGCAGCAGGCCCAGCGCCAGGTGGTGAGCCTGGCCTATTTGCGAGATTTGAGCCACAGCGAGCTGGCCAGCCATTTCCAGCTGCCGCTGGGCACCGTCAAAACCTGGATGCGCCGCAGTCTGGAGCAACTGCGCAAGTGCATGGACCGCCACGTGTAGGCGCAAAGGAGCGCTCTGATGAACCTGGTACAACACCCCGAACTGCTCGACCGTCTGGCCGCCGCCTATGCGCTGGGCACCTTGCGCGCAGGCGCCCGCCGCCGCTTTGAGCAGATGGCCCGCGCGCATCCGCAGGTGCGCTCGGCCGCACTGCTGTGGCAGGGCCGCTGGTCGGCGCTGTCCGAGCTGCAGTCGCCGGTGCAGCCCGATGCCGCCGTCTGGACCCGTATCCAGAACATGGTCGATGCCGACAAAGCTGGCTTGGCCCTTGAGCAGCAGCGCAGTGCTGCCAACGCCCGCAGCCCCAAGGCGCTGGCCTGGTGGCGTTCGCTGGCGCTGACGGGGGCCGTGGCCACCGTCGCTGCGGTGGCCATTGGCCTGTATGCGCAGCAAAGCCTGCAACGCAACACCGGCCAGCAGCTGGCCGCCTTGCAAACCGAGCTGCAAAAGACCCAGACCGCATTGCAGGCCGCCCCTCAGGTCCAGTACGTGGCCGTACTGGCCGATGGCAAGGCCCAGGCCTCGATGCTGGTGACCTTCGATGCCCGCCAGGGCCGGCTGGTGCTGCAGCGCGTCGGTGGCTACCAGGAGGCGGCCGACCGGTCACTGCAGCTGTGGGCCTTGCCGGCGCAGGGCGCGCCGCAGTCGCTCGGCGTCGTGGGGGAGGGGCGGCTGGAGCAACTGCAGGCGCAACTGGCCCAGGTGCAGGCGGTCCCGGCACTGGCGGTCAGCCTGGAGCCCAAGGGCGGCGTGCCCAGCGAGACGGGGCCCACCGGGCCGGTCTTGTTCAGCGGGGCTTTGATCAAGCGCGATCTGTAAGCGGTTTTGCCCGCCCCCACGCCCTGCGGCTGGCGCTGCAGGGCGTTTTAGCGCTTATTCCACAGCGGAAAAACAGTTGTACAGGCACCAGTACCCGCCTTCCCGGGCGGGCGATTTAAGCCCCTGTTTTAAAAGAAAATTTATATAACAAATGAGATTTATTCTCATTCGTAATATACTGGCGCGCCTCGTCATTTTTACTGCCCGCCCGTTCCGCCATGTCCGCCCTCCCGTTGGAAGCCTTTCGCGATAGCTATCGCGAGCTGATTGCCTTTGTCGCACGCCGTACCGGCAGCCGCCAATCGGCGCAGGACATCGTGCATGACGCCTGGCTGCGCGTGGTGGAAGCGGGGCCCCTGGCGCAGAGCCCGCACCCGGCGCCGCGCGCCTACCTGTACACGGTGGCCGAGCATCTGGTGATTGACCACCTGCGCCGGGCCGCGCGCACCTCCGAGCGCTTTGACAGCCGCTTCGATGACGGCAGCGCCGGTGTGCAGGCGCTGGGCCAGGATGTGGCTGAGGCCAGCCTGCGGCGCGAAGCGCTGGCAGCCGTCGATGCCGCGATTGCCGCCTTGCCCGAGCGCTGCCGCAGCATGTTGCTGGCCGACCGGCTCGACGGCGAATCGCAGGCGTCGATTGCCGCAGCGCACGGCGTCTCGGTCAAGACGGTGGAGCGCGAGATCATGCGCGCCATGGATGCGATCGAGGCCGCTTTGCACGCATGGCGTGGTGATGGCGTTGTGCCGGCGCTGCCGCGCAAGGGGCGGCGCCGTGCGCTGTCGGCCTTGCTCGGCGTCGCAGGGTTGGGTGCCAGCGGCAGCCTGGCCTGGTGCATCTACCAAAGCCAGGTGGTGACATGGCAGATCCAGCTGGCCACGGCCACCGGCCGCCAGCTCAACCAGGCCCTGCCCGATGGCAGCAGCATTGCGCTGGATGCGCAGACCCGGCTGGAGGTGCGCTACTACGGCAACCGCCGCCATGTGCAGCTGCACGAAGGCGTGGCCTTCTTCCAGGTGGCACGCCAGGCCGATGCGCCTTTCATCGTCGATGCTGGCCCGGCCCGTATCACCGTGCTGGGCACCCGGTTTGAAGTCGCAGTCGATGCCCAGGGCGGGCTGCGCGTGGCGGTTGAAGAGGGCCGGGTGCGCGTGCAGCAGCGGGGCAGCGATGGTGATCTGGCCGATGCGGGTGATGGCTGGGAGCTGACGGGCAGCCAGACCCTGGACTGGCAGCCAGGACAACCGCCCCGGCGCGATACCAGCGCGGGCGAGGTGGCGGCCTGGCGCAATGGCTGGCTGGACTTCCGCCACGAGCCGCTGGGCCTGGCGGTGCAGCGCCTGGCCCGTTATTGCGACGTGCCCCTGCAGGTGGCGCCCGATGCCGAACATATGGCGATTTTTGGCCGGGTGCGCATTGCCGATGCCCGCGCCTGGCTGCAGCTGCTGCCGCGCAGCGTGCCGGTCGTGGTGCGCGAAGAAGGCCAGGGCGCTGCGCGGCGCATCACGATTGCACGGCGCAGAGCGCAGAGTTGAGCGATGGCGTGCAAGCACTATGGGCCGCTGAACGGCCATTCAAAAATACTTGCGCAAGCGCTGAGGGAAAACTGCGTCTCGTTCGTATTACCTCGTGTGAACCACATGAGGAAAGTACCCACTGCTATGTCGCATCCCTGCAAACGCCACCTGATGGCCCTGGCGATGGCCGCCTTGGCCGGCGCGGCCTCGGCCGCTGATTTTGATATTTCTGCCCAGCCGCTCGACAGCGCGCTGGCCCAGCTGGCCCGCCAGGCCGGGCTGCAGTTGATGGCACCTCCTGCACTGGTGCAGGGCCGCCCCGGCGCCGCCGTCAAGGGCAGCATGAGCGCGCAGGACGCCGTACGCCAGCTGCTGCGCAACACCAACCTGGTGGCGCGCATCGAGGGCACGACTTTGGTCATCGACAACGGCCAGACCGCCGGTGAAGTGGCACTGAACCCGGTGGTGGTGACGGCCCCGGCGACCCGCGCCGGCGACCGCCCCGAAGCCTATGCCGGTGGCAAGCAGGCGCGCGGCAGCCGCATTGGCATGCTGGGCGACCAGGATGTGATGGACACGCCGTTTTCCACCGTGGCCTATACCGCAGAAGCGGTGGCCGACCAGCAGGCACGCACCTTGGGTGAGGTGCTGGCCAATGACGCGTCGGTGCGCCTGACCACCGCCTCGCAGGGCTTCAGCGAAGACATCCAGGTGCGCGGCTTTGGCATCAGCGGTGGCGATGTGGGCCTCAATGGCCTCTATGGCCTGACCTCTGCCAGCCGGGTGCCGGCCGAGATTCTGGAACGTGCCGAGCTGCTCAAGGGCCCGGGCGCGATGGTGGGCGGCATGCCGCCGGGCGGCAGCATTGGCGGCGCGATCAATGTGCAGACCAAGCGTGCGGGCGATGCGCCGCTGAACCGCGTCGGCCTGCAGTACCTGGGCCGTGCGCAGTTCGGCACCAGTGTCGATATCTCGCGCCGCTTTGGCGAGAACAAGGAATGGGGCGTGCGCGTCAATGGCGCAGCGCGCGGTGGCGAGGCCAGCATCCGCGGTGGCGACCAGAAGCTGGGCGTGGGCGCGATCGCGGTGGACTACCGGGGCAGCAATCTGCGCTGGTCGCTCGACGCCTATGCGCAGCGCGAAGAGATGGAAGATTTCCGCCCGCAGATCGGCTTCAACCCGGCGCTGACGTCGTTGCCCAAGCCGCCCAACGCGCGCAGCAACTGGTTTCCCGATACCGATCTGTCGCTGGACGACAAGGTCATCGCCTCGCGCCTGGAAGTGGATCTGAACGACCAGGTCACGGCGTTTGCGGGCATTGGCTACCGCAAGGGCAAGGCCCAGCAGATTTTCCCGACCACGACGACGTCGATGAATGCGGCCGGCGACTTCACGGTGCGCAGCAGCTTCTACGATTCGTACACCGAGACCAGCAGCGCCGATGCGGGGCTGCGGGCCAAGTTCGCGACCGGCGGTGTCAAGCACTCGCTGGTGGTCAGCGCTTCCGATTTGCGCCAGGAATCCGGCAATGCCTATGTGGCCGGCCTGACCACGTCGCCATCGAACATCTACCACCCCGCGCCACTGCCACCGGTGGAAGGTGCGCGCACCGCGCCCAACAAGGCCTCCAAGGCGCACAACTACGGCATTGCGGTGACGGACACCCTCGCCCTGGCCGATGACCGCCTGCTGCTGACCCTGGGCCTGCGCCGCCAGACCGTGGACCTGCGCAACTTCAGCACCGCTACCGGCGCGCAGACCAGCAGCTACGCCAAGAGCGCGACCACGCCGCTGGTCGGCCTGGTGGTCAAGGCCAATGACCAGGTCTCCGTCTACGGCAACTACACGGCCGGTCTCTCGCGTGGTGGCACCGCGCCCAACACGGCCGTCAATGCCGGCGAGGTGTTTCCGCCATTCAAGTCCAAGCAGTACGAAGCAGGTGTGAAGGTGGATTGGGGCAGCGTCATGACGACGGCCAGCCTGTTCCAGATCAGCCGCCCCAGCAGCATGACCGACCCGGCCACCAACATCTACAGCTTTGATGGTGAGCAGCGCAACCGGGGCCTGGAGCTGACCGCCTATGGTGAGCTGCAGCGCGGTCTGCGTTGGATGGGGGGCCTCACCTTCAACCGTGCCAAGGTCACCAAGGCGGCGCAGTACCAGGGCAACGATGCCTACGGCGTGCCCAAGATCAATGCCAACCTGGGCGCCGACTGGGATGTGCCCGGCGTGCAGGGCCTGTCCGTCAACGGCCGGGTGATCCGCACCGGCTCGGCCTGGGCCAGCAATGCCAACACCCTCAAGCTCTCGGGATGGACCCGCTTGGATGTGGGCGCGCGCTACCGCACCCAGGTCAGCGGCAAGGCGGTGGTGCTGCGCGCCAATGTCGAAAACCTGACGGGCAAGAACGTCTGGTTGATCAGTGGCAACAACTACCTGACCCTGAGCGCGCCGCGTACCGTGGTGCTGTCGGCGACGGTTGATTTTTGAGAACCTGCGGGTGGTCTCCGCGCAGTTGCGTAGAGACCGCCCACCGGTTCTGGGGAGTGGGCTGCGGGAGCGCGCAAGGCGCCGGCAGCATGTTTATCAAAAAAGGAGAGAGAGCATATGTTGAAGAAATCCCTGTCTGCGCTGAGTCTGGCCGTGCTGGCCCTGTCCGCCCAGGCCCACCAGGTCTGGCTGGAGCCTGCCGGTGCCGACCAGGCCGTGGTGCTGCGCTTTGGTGAGTTTGGCGACAACCTGCGCGAAGCGTCTCCTGGCCTGCTGGACCACTTTGGCAAGCCCCAGGGCGTGCTGATCGGCGCCAACGGCGAAGAAAAGGCCGCTGCCGGCAACAAGACCGCCCATGGCTTCACCTTGCCGTTCAGCATCCAGGATGGGGTCTCCATCGTCGCTGAAGATGCCAACTACCCGCTGTCCAAGTTCAAGCGCGATGGCAAGGATGTCACCAACTGGTACCACCCTGCTGCACGCCTGGTCACCGGCTTTGCCGCGCAAAAGCCCAAGCTGGCGCTGGACCTGACCCCGACCGGCAAGGACGGCGAGTTCAAGGCGACCTTCAAGGGCCAGCCGCTGGCCAAGACCCAGGTCGCGCTGGTCACCCAATCGGGCTGGATGAAGGAAGGCCACACTGACGCGCAAGGCCTGGTGCAGTTCGACCTGCCCTGGCAAGGCCAGTACGTGGCCGAGATCAAGCACAACGACCGCACGCCCGGCGAACGCGCTGGCGAAAAGTACGACGGCGTGAGCTATGTGACGTCGGTCACCTATGTGAAGCCACAAGGCCTGGCCCCGCTGGCGGCCGGACCGGTTGCCACGCCTAATCCGGCCAAATGACCAGCCCAGCGCTGAGCGGCGCGTTGCGCGCCGCGCTGGCCAAGGCTTGCCAGGTCGGGCCGCTGCTCTCGCGCATCGTCGCCGCCATCGGCGGCGGCTATGCGCTGGCGGCGGTGGCCAGTGTTGCCGCGCTGGCCCTGCCGATGGACAAGCCCCAGGCCGTGCTGGCTGGCACGATGGCCAGCTTTCTGGTCTACACCGGCGCGGTGGTCTGGGTGTTCGCCGTGCGCTCGGCCACCCGCGCCTGGCTGGGGCTGCTGCTGGCAGCGATACCGCTGCTGCTGGCCGCCTGGCCGGTATGGAATGGAGTGACTCCGGCATGACTGCCAACGATAAAAAACATAGCAAACCCGCCAAGCCCGCCGCACGCGGCATTCGCCAGACCATGTCCGACCTGCACATCTGGGCCGGCCTGCTGGTGGGCTGGATTCTGTATGCGATGTTTCTCACCGGTACGGTGAGCTATTTCAAGGAAGAGATTTCGCAGTGGATGCGGCCCGAGGTGGCCCACCAGGCCGCCGTGCCCGATGCCGCTGAAGTGGTCCCCCGCATCGCCGAGGAGCTGCAGCAGATGGTGCCCGGCAGCTCGCAATGGAGCCTGGGCATGGCCGATGCGCGCAACAATGTCGTGAGTGCGTTCTGGCGCATTGCCAAGCCCGCGAAGGGCGAGCGCGGCTTTGGCAGCGCGGTGTTCGATCCGCAAACCGGCCAGAAGGTCAGCAGCCGTGAGACTGTGGGCGGCGAGTTCTTCTACCGCTTCCACTTCCAGTTCCATTACATGCCGGTGCTCTGGGCCCGCTGGCTGGCCAGTTTCTGCGCGATGTTCATGCTGGTGGCCATTGTTAGCGGCGTGATCACGCACAAGAAGATCTTTGTCGACTTCTTCACCTTCCGCTGGGGCAAGGGCCAGCGCTCCTGGCTGGATGCGCACAATGCGCTGTCGGTCTTCGGCCTGCCTTTCCACGCGATGATCACCTATACCGGCCTGGTCACGCTGATGGCGATGACCATGCCCTGGGCCAGCAGTGCCGCCTTCAAGACCCAGGCCGAACGCCAGGCCATGCAAAGCGAGATCAGCGCCTTCGTTCCTGCCGGCAAGCCCAGCGGCCAGGCTGTGCCGCTCGCCCCGTTGGGCGATATGGTGCGCCAGGCCCAAGAGCGCTGGGGCGCGGACCGCATTGGCCGCGTCACCGTCAACAACGCCGGCGACGCCTCAGCACGCGTGATTGTCACCTATGGCGATTTCGAGCGCGTGTCGATCAGCCCCAAGTACATGCTGTTCGAGGGCAGCACCGGCAAGCTGCTGGAGGTCAAGGAACAGGTGGGCGCGGCAGCCGAGACGCGGGGCGTGCTCTATGCCCTGCACCTGGGCCGCTTTGGCGATACCACCGTGCGCTGGCTCTACTTCCTCACCAGCCTGGCGGGCACAGCCATGGTGGGCACGGGCCTGGTGATGTGGACCGTCAAGCGCCGCACCAAGCTGCCCCATCCGGACAAGCCGTACTTTGGCTTCTGGCTGGTGGAGCGGCTCAACATCGCTGCAATTGCCGGCCTGAGCATCGGCATGGCCGCCATGCTCTGGGCCAACCGCCTGCTGCCGCTGGGCATGGAAAAGCGCAGCGACTGGGAGATCCACTGGTTCTTCATCCTCTGGGGGGCCAGCCTGGTCTGGGCCATGCTGCGGCCTGCCAAGCGCGCCTGGGTGGAACTGCTCTGGGCCGGTTGCGCAGCGCTGGCCTTGCTGCCGGTCGTCAATGTGCTGACCACCGACCGGCCGCTGTGGCGCAGCGCCATCGACGGTGACTGGGTGTTCACCGGGCTGGAGCTGACCTTGCTGGCGCTGGCCGCGCTGCATGGCTGGCTGGCGATCCGCACCTGGCGCCACCAACCCAAGCGCAAGCCGCAGCGCCAGGCGGCACCGCGCCCGGCTGCCAACTCCCCGGCGCCTGCCGCCCGGGATGTGGAGTCCGGCGCGACGGCTGCCAGCGCGGCCATGGCGCCCGATCTGCAGGAGGCCCGGCCATGAACCACCTTGCCATTCAGCTGGTGTCACTGCCGGCGTTTGCACTGCTGGCACTGGCGATGGACCGCCACCAGCTCGACCTGTTGGGCCGTGAGCTGCCACCCGGCCCCACCCGGGGCCTGCGCATGGCCGGCTGGCTGGCGCTGCTCGCCTCGCTGGCCATCGCCGTCGGGCTCAAGGGCTGGTCGCTCGGCCTGGTCACCTGGTGCGGCCATATCTCGCTCAGCGCCGCGATTGTCCTTCTCACAATGGTGGCCTGGGAACGCCGCAAATCTGTAAAAAAGTGACACGCCAGGCGGGCCGGGGGCCCGTCTTGCATCATTTCGTCTTCGACCCTGCCTACAATCTCCGTTGCCGCGATTAATAAACACATATAGCGGGTAACTAACAGATTGAACGGAAGGGGAGGCGGTTTGTCACGTGTCTTAGCAACCGAAGCCGAGGTGGTGGCGCTGTCCCCGGATGCCTCTTCCACCAAGGCGGCACAAGGGTTGAAGAACCCCAGCAAATGGCCCAGCCTGGGCTGCAACGAAACGGCAGCCTGGGGCGAATGCCAGGGCAGCGGCTCCAAGCCCTACCAGACCCAGGTCGACCTGAGCGGGCCGTCGTTCAAGTGCTCTTGCCCGAGCCGCAAGTTCCCCTGCAAACATGGCCTGGCGCTGATGCTGCTGCGCGCTGCCGGCCAGGTGGCCGACAACGCCGAGCCACCCGCCTGGGTCAGCGCCTGGCTGGACAGCCGCGCTGAAAAAGCCGAGAAAAAAGAAGCCAAGGCCGCTGCCATTGCCGCAGCGCCCCCGGCCGATCCCGCGCTGCTGGCCAAGCAGCAAGCCAAACGTGACGACAAGCGCTGGGACAAGGTAGCCGCCGGCATGCAGGAGCTGCAACTGTGGATGCAGGACATGCTGCGCAACGGCCTGGCCAACCTCTCGGGCGACCAGCAGGCGCGCCAGCACTGGAACACCATGGCCGCGCGCATGGTCGATGCGCAGGCCAGCGGCATGGCCGCCCGCATCAAGGACGCCTGGGAGCTGGTGGACAGCCACCCCCAATGGTCGCGTGACCTGCTGGTGCAGCTGGGCCACTGGCAACTGCTGGCCGATGCGGTGGCACGCCGCGATGCGCTGAGCGCCGATACCCGTGCCGATGTGATGGCCGCGCTGGGCTGGCCCATGGACAAGGCCGAGGTGCAGGCACGGGGCGAGGCGCTGGCCGACGACTGGTTGGTCGTGGGCCTGCGCCAGATCGAACGCGAGGGCCGCCTGCTGGAGCGCCGCGTCTGGCTGCAAGGCCAGCACAGCGGGCGCATCGCCTGGTTGCTGGATTACGCCCAGGGCGGCCGTGGTTTTGAGACCGCCTGGGTGCCGGCGCAAAGCTACCGGGGCAGCCTGCATTTCTACCCCGGCCAGGCACCGCTGCGCGCCATCGCGGGGGCTGATATCGAACTGCTGGCGCCCGGCGCCGGCGCCCCGTTGGGCGAGGGCGCATGGCGCGATGCGTTGGCGCAGCTGAGCCAGCGCATTGCCGCCAACCCCTTGCAGCCGGTGCAGCCGCTGTGGTGCGGCCAGGCGCGTCTGCAGGTCAGCGCGGGCCAGTGGTATGCGCTGTGGCCGCAAGGGGACGCGGCCGCGGCGCTGGTGCCGCTGGCCGTGGGCGATGACCATGTCTGGCAGCTGCAGGCGCTCGGTGGAGGCGCGCCGATGGCGCTGTTTGGCGAATGGGAGGGCGGCCAGCCATCAGGGCGCTGGCGCCTGCTCAGTGCCTGGCAGGCCGGCGATGGCCAGGCGCCGTGGACCAACATCTGGCAGAACCGGGGTGAAGTGCTGTGAGCCATGCAAATCTTTGGGCTGCGTTGCAGCAATCTGCGCTCGTCGGCGCCGAGCGGCTGGCGCTGCCAGCCATCTTTACCCAGGGCATCGACCGCACGGCGCCCGCCAGCCAGCAGGCGCTGCAGGCGGCTTTGCTGCAACCGGCAGACAGCAAGGCGCAGCAGTTGCTGCGCGCCACCGCGGTGGCAGCGGTGCTGGAGCGGGCCGGTTGGCGCCCCGCGCAACCCGCTGCGACGGTGGTAGCTGCCGCTTTGCCACCACCGGCCGCTGAATCGCGCCCGGCGCCGCAGGGCGAGCCGCTGTTGCGGCTGCTGGGCGAGGTGCTGCAGGGCAATGCGCCCGAGCTGCTCGCGCTGGCCTTGGTCAGCCTTGATGAAGCCGGCCAGCGCCTGCCTTATGCGCTGTTGGTGGATGCGCTGCACCAAGGCCGCCAATCGGTCGAGCTGCGCCAGTGGCTGACCCCGGTGCTGGGCGAGCGCGGCCGCTGGCTGGCCGCCCAGAACCCGCAGTGGGCCTATGCGCATGGCGTGCAAGAGACAGCCGATGCCGAGCAGATCTGGCAGGAAGGCTCGCTGGAGCAGCGCGTGGCCTTGCTGCTGCAGCAGCGTGCCACGGACCCGGCAGGCGCCCGCGCGCGGCTGGAAGCCAGCCTCAAGGAGCTGGGTGCCCGCGAACGCGCACCAATGGTGCAGAGCCTGGCGCGCGGCCTGTCGGCAGACGACGAGGCCTTGTTGGAAAAGCTGCTCTGTAACCGCAGCAAGGAGGTGCGCGAATCGGCCGCCAGCCTGCTCGCGCGCCTGCCGCACAGCCCGCACAGCCAGCGCATGGGCGCCGCGCTGCAGGCCATGCTGAGCCAGGATGCCCAGGGCGAGTGGCAGATCGAGCCACCGCAGGAAGGCCACAAGGACTGGGAGCGCGACGGCGTCACTTTGCAGCCGCCCGCCTATATCAAGGGCCATCGCGCCTGGTGGCTGCAGCAGCTGGTGGAGCTCACGCCCCTCGATTTCTGGCACCAGCAACTGAACAAGACGCCCGAGCAGCTGTGGGAATGGAGCCGGCGCAGCGACTGGAAAAGCGCGCTGCGCCAGGGCTGGATCGCGGCGTTGCGCGCCCAGCGCGATGTGCGCTGGCTGCCGCTGATCCAGAGCATGGAGAGCGACTCGCGCAGCAGCGATGTGCTGCCGCTGCTGATGGCCGAGCTGAGCGCCGAAGAACGCGAAACCCAGTGGCTGGCACAGCTGCAGGCCAAGCTGGGCAAGAGCGCGTTCATCGAGGCCATCCACCGCATCGACGAGGGCATGGGCCGCACCGAGTTGCTGTCGCCTGCGATGTCCCGCTGGTTGCTCGAGGCCTTGCTCGGCACCTTGCAGTCGCGCCAGCCTGCGGGCAACTGGCACAGCTGGCAGGCAGACCATGCGATTCTTGCCTGCGCACGCCGCCTGCAGGTGGGCGACTTGGAGCGCTTTGCGCAGCTGTGGCGTGCGCCACCTGCGGCAGCGCCCGCCGAGCCCGTGGCGTCCGACGACGCTAGCGCACTGGTGGTGCCCGAAGGCAGCAGCGAGGCCGACATCGCCAAGCTCCAACAGGAGCAGCAGGCGCGCCTGGAGCGCTCACGCCTGCGCCCCTGGGATGACGAGCAGGTGCTCGCCCAACTCAACCGCATTGTCGATCTGCGCCTGGCGCTGCAAGCGGCCCGAATCGCCTGATCGCGCCCACCACGAACCTTTTGATCTCTACCGGAAGCACACCATGAGCCAAGTACTCCGCCAGCACGCCGAGCAGCAATTTGCCGAAGAACTGGATGCCTTGCAAAAGGCCGATGACCGTCCGCGTCCACCGAACTGGAAGCTCTCGCCCTGGGCCGTGCTGCAGTACCTGATGGGCGGCACGCTGAGCAATGGTTTTGAAGTCAGCGCCAAGTACATCGGCAGTCCGCGCCTGATGGAGATTGCCGTCTCGACCCTGGCCACCGACCGCGCACTGCTGCTGTACGGGGTGCCCGGCACCGCCAAGTCCTGGGTGTCCGAGCATCTGTCGGCGGCGGTGAGTGGCGACTCGACCATGCTGATCCAGGGCACGGCCGGCACCAGCGAAGAGCAGCTGCGCTATGGCTGGAACTATGCCCAGCTGCTGGCCCACGGCCCGTCGGAAAAGGCGCTGATCCCCAGCCCGCTGGTGCATGCGATGAAGCTGGGCAAGATCGCCCGCATCGAAGAGCTGACCCGCATCCCTGCCGATGTGCAGGACACCCTGATCACCGTGCTGTCCGAAAAGACCTTGCCGGTGCCCGAGCTCTCGACCGAGTTCCAGGCCGTCGCCGGCTTCTCGGTGATCGCCACGGCCAACAACCGTGACAAGGGTGTCAACGAACTCTCCAGCGCGTTGAAGCGCCGCTTCAACACCGTCGTGCTGCCCGTGCCTGCGTCGCAGGACGAGGAGGTGCAGATCGTCACCAAGCGCGTGGGCGAGCAAAGCCGCGCGCTGCAGCTGCCTGCCGAGGCACCTGCGCTGGAAGAAGTGCGCCGCGTCGTGCAGATCTTCCGCGAGCTGCGCCATGGCCAGACCGAAGACGGCAAGACCGTGCGCATCAAGTCGCCCAGCTCCACCTTGTCGACCGCCGAAGCGATCTCGGTGATCAACAGCGGCATGGCGCTGGCCGGCCATTTTGGCGATGGCGTGCTGCGTGCGCACGATGTGGCCTCCGGCCTGCTGGGCGCCGTCATCAAGGACCCGGTGCAGGACAGCGTGGTCTGGAAGGAATACCTGGAGACGGTGGTGAAGGAGCGCGCGGAGTGGAAGGATCTCTACCGCGCCTGCCGCGAGCAAATCTAAGCCGCTGACACCGTTCTTCTTCTGCCCCCGACAACGCTGACCGAGCCCATGGCCACTTCTGCTGACAACGTCCATTTCTTTGGCATTCGCCACCACGGGCCGGGCTGTGCGCGCAGCCTGGTGCAAGCGCTGGCGCAACTGCAGCCCGACTGCCTGCTGGTGGAAGGCCCGCCCGAGGGCGAGGCCCTGCTGCCGATGCTGCGCAGTGCCGAGCTGCGGCCGCCGGTGGCCATGCTGGTGTACATGCAGGACGAGCCCAGCCAGGCGGCGTTCTACCCCTTTGCCGAGTTTTCGCCCGAGTGGCAGGCGCTGCAGTGGGCGAGCGCGCAGGGGGTGGCCACGCGCTTTATCGACCTGCCCCAGACCCATGCGATGGCCCAGGACTGGGCACGGCGCCAGGCGCTGAAAAAGCCGGAGCCTGCGCAGGACGTGGATGGCGAAGAGGGCGAGGACGATGCGGTGGAGGCAGCGGACGAGGCGCCAGGTGATGCCGCCGAGGCCAGCGCCGACACGGCCCCCGCCGCGGATGTGGACAGCGATGCAGCGGATACCACTGCGCCCCCGCAAGCGCCGATGCGCGACCCGCTCGACTGGCTCGCCCATGCGGCCGGCTTTGAGGATGGCGAGAGCTGGTGGAACCGCCTGGTGGAAGAGCGCGGCAACAGCGAAGCGCTGTTTACCAGCATCAACGAGGCCATGACGGCGGTGCGCAGCGAACTGGGCGAGGAGGGCGAGGCCTGGCGCGGCCCCCACCATGTGCTGCGCGAGGCCCAGCGGGAGGCGCATATGCGCCAGTGCATCCGTGAGGCGGTCAAGGCGGGCTACCAGCGCATTGCGGTGGTCTGCGGCGCCTGGCATGTGCCGGCGCTGCAGCAAAGCACCACTGCCAAGGCCGACAGCGCCGTGCTCAAGGGCCTGCCCAAGGCCAAGGTGCTGGCGACCTGGGCGCCCTGGACCTACCGCAACCTGGCCAGCCGCAGCGGCTATGGCGCAGGCGTCACCTCGCCGGGCTGGTACGAGCACCTGTGGCAGTGCTACCGGGCCGATGCGGCCTTGGCACAGCAAGCGGCAGAAGGCCAGTCCGTGCCTGAACGCAGCGCCCGCGATGCCGCCACGTTGCGCACCGCAGGCTGGCTGACCCGCGTGGCACGGCTGCTGCGCGACAAGGACCTGGACTGCTCCAGCGCCCACATCATCGAGGCCACCCGCTTGGCCGAAGGCCTGGCTGCCATGCGCGGCCAGCCGATACCGGGATTGCAGGAGATCAACGAGGCCATCGTCACGGTGGTCTGCATGGGCGAGACCGCGCCGCTGAACCTGATCGACGACGAGCTCACCGTCGGCCATGTGCTGGGCACGGTGCCCGCCGATGTGCCGCAGGTGCCGTTGCAGCGCGATATCGAGCAGCAGCAGAAATCGCTGCGCATGAAGCCCGAAGCAGCCAGCAAGCTGCTGGCGCTGGATCTGCGCAAGGAGACCGACCTGGCGCGCAGCCATTTTCTGCACCGCCTGCGCTTGTTGGGCATTGGCTGGGGCACCCGTGCCGCCGATGCGCAGCGCAACCGCGGCACCTTCCGCGAGAGCTGGCAGATGCAGTGGGAGCCGGAGCTGGCCGTGCGCATCATCGAGGCCAGCGTGCATGGCGCCACCGTGGCGCAGGCCGCCACCGCGCGCCTGCGCGCCAGCCTCTCGCCCGATACCCCCTTGCCCGAGATTGCACAGGCGATTGACGACGCGCTGCTGGCGAACCTGCCGCAGCTGGTCGAGTCGCTGATTGCCACGTTGGCTGAGCGCGCGGCCACCACCGGTGATGTCGCCCAGCTGCTGCAGACCCTGCCGCCACTGGCCAATGTGTACCGCTACGGCAGCGTGCGCCAGACCGATACCGCCCTGCTGGCCACGGTCATCGATTCGCTGGTGCTGCGCGCAGCCATTGGCTTGCCAGTGGCCTGCATGGCGATGGACGAAGAGGCTGCTGCGGCGATGAAGGGCAAGGTGCTGGCCGCGCACGAGGCACTGCGCCTGCGCGGCACCGATGCCCAGGCCGCCGTGGACGCCTGGCGCGCTGCGCTGCGCAGCCTGGCGATGGGCGATGCCGCTGCGGCCTTGCTGCGCGGCATGGCCTGCCGGCTGCTGCTGGACGAGCATCTGCTGGACAGCGCCGAGGTGGTGCTGCAGTTCAACCGCAACCTGTCGCTGGGCGCGGCGCCGCTGGATGTGGCCGCCTGGCTGGATGGCTTTTTGAACCAGCAGGCGCTGGTGCTGCTGCACGACGAAGCGATCTGGGGCGCCGTCGATGCCTGGCTGGCCGGGCTGGGCGAAGTGCAGTTTGCACAGATCTTGCCGCTGGTGCGGCGCAGTTTTGCCCACTTCAGCAAGCATGAGCGCCAGAGCCTGGGCGACAAGGCCCGGCGCGCGCCGGTGGCCGGTGCTGCCGCGCCTGCCGCTGCGTTGGCTGCCGGCGATGACGATTCGCCCTGGGGCGAGGCGCGCGCCGTGCTGGCCTTGCCACTGCTCAACACCCTGCTGGGGCTGGGGCTGCCGCCCGAGTTGCTGGCGCAGATCGCCGCTGCCTCGGCCCCCCGCAACGACGCCCCAGCGCTGGAGTGATGACGATGACGAATGCCACCCATTCCGCGCCAGGCCCGGCGCAAAACGATAGCCAAACCCTGGCCGCCGACGCGGCAGAGGCGCTGCAGCCAACCACCCGCTTGCAACGCTGGCGCATGGTGCTGGGCAGCCCGGCCGATGCCAGCTGCGGGACCGTGGGCGGGCGCCTGCAGGAGATGGACCAGGCGCTGGCCGCGCTCTACGAAGGCGACAGCCAGCTGGGCTCACGCAAGGGTGGTCGGGGCAATTCTTCGCCGTCGGTGTCGCGCTGGCTGGGCGATATCCGCAAGTACTTCCCCAGCCAGGTGGTGCAGGTGATGCAGCGCGACGCGATGGAGCGCCTGCAACTGCGCGAGTTGCTGCTGCAACCCGAGATGCTGGAGAACGTGCAACCCGATGTGCACCTGGTGGCCAACCTGATGTCGCTGGGCTCGGTCATCCCGCAAAACACCAAGGCCACCGCGCGCCTGGTGGTGCGCAAGGTCGTGGACGAGCTGATGAAAAAGCTCGAAGAGCCGATGCGCAGTGCCGTGGCCGGCGCGCTGGACCGCAGCCAGCGCAACCGCCGCCCGCGCCATGCCGAGATCGACTGGAACCGCACGATACGCGCCAACCTGCGCCATTGGCAGCCCGAGTACAAGACCATCGTTCCCGAGACCTTGATCGGCTATGGCCGCAAGGCGCGCCGCCCGCAGCGCGAGGTGATTCTGTGCATCGACCAAAGCGGCTCCATGGCCAACTCGGTGGTCTATTCCAGCATCTTTGGTGCGGTGATGGCCAGCCTGCCTGCGGTCGCCACCAAGCTGGTGGTGTTTGACACGGCCGTCGTGGACCTGACCGAGAAGCTCGACGACCCGGTCGATGTGCTGTTTGGCGTGCAGCTGGGCGGCGGCACTGACATCAATGGCGCCGTGGGTTATTGCCAGAGCCTGATCAGCGAGCCGCGCAACACCATCCTGGTGCTGATCTCGGACCTGTACGAGGGGGGCGTGGAGTCAGGCCTGCTGCGCCGCGCCCATGAGCTGGTGGAGTCGGGCGTGCAGTTCGTCACCTTGCTGGCGCTGAGCGACGAAGGTGCCCCCGCTTACGATGCCGCACTGGCGGCCAAGCTGGCCGCCTTGGGCGTGCCTTCCTTTGCCTGCACGCCGGACGCCTTCCCGCAGCTGATGGCCGCTGCGATCCGCCGCGATGATGTGGCCGCCTGGGCGGCGACCCAGGGCTTCAAGACCAGCCAATAACGGCCAACAGCGGCCAGAAAAAAGCCCTGCGGAGCAGGGCGGTTGGAGTAAACAGGGATGGGTGGTTGAAGACCTTCAACGGCCCAGCGAATCGGGCAGCGGAAAGCCGGTAATCCGCTTGGCGCGCGGCGGTGCATAGGTGCGCACCTTGGAGGTCTTGAGGCCCAGGCGCACCAGCGATTCGGCAATCGTCACCGCTGCAGCCACGCCATCGACCACGGGCACGCCGGTGCGGCTGCGCACCTTGTCTTCGAGCTCGGCCATGCCGCCGCAGCCCAGGCAGATCACCTCGGCATGGTCTTCTTCAACAGCCTTGGCCGCCTGCTGCACGATGGCATCAACCGCGCGCTCGGGCTGGCTCTCCAGCTCCAGCACGGCCATGCCGCTGGCGCGCACCGAGGCGCAGCGCGCATCCAGACCGGCCAGCTTGAGCCGGTCTTCGATCAGCGGCACGGCCCGGTCCAGGGTGGTGACCACGGCGTATTTGTGGCCCAGGAACATCGCCGTCGATGCCGCTGCCTCGGTGATGTCCACCACCGGCACTTCCAGCAGCTCTTGCAGGCCTTCGCGGCCATGCTCGCCGTAGCCGGCCTGGATGACGGCATCAAAGGGCTGGTCATAGCGCATGACCGCATCCATCACCCCGACAGCGCAGAGGTAGCTCTCAAAATTGCCCTCCACCGACTCGGCGCCAAAACGCGGGGTGAGGGCGACGATCTCGGTGCCCGGGGCCGCTGCCCGGCGCGCCTGGGCGCCAATGGCCTCGGTCATGCTCTCGGTGGTGTTGACGTTCACGATCAGAATGCGCATGCAAAAAACTCCGTCTCAATGTTGGGCATGGTTCACGGCAATGGCCTCGCCGTCCTGGTCTTCGTAGTGCTGGCCCTTGGGGGTCAGCAGCCAGTAGAACAGGCCGCCGAGCCCGGCTGCAATGAACCAGGAGAAATGGGACACCGACTCCAGCGCCGGCAGAAAGGCGAACAGCAGCGCAATCAGCGCCGAGGGCACCAGGGCCTGGATGGCGCGGCGGTTGACGCCGTTGTGGTAATGGTAAGGGCCACGGTGGTCATCGCTGTACAGTGCAGGCACATGCACGCGCTCCTTGCGGATCAGCCAGTAGTCGGCCATCACGATACCGAACAGCGGGCCCAGGAAGGAGCCCAGGCCACCGAGGAAATACAGGATCACCAGCGGCGAATCGTAGAGGTTCCACGGCAGGATCACAAAGCCCAGGATGGCGCTGACCAGCGCCGCGCGGCGGAAGTTGAGCTGGCGCGGCAGCAGGTTGGCCAGCGCCAGCGCAGGGGCGACAAAGTTGGCCATCAGGTTCACGGCGATGGTCAGGATCAGCAGCGACAGGCTGGCCAGGATCAGCAGCGGCTTGTTGGGGATCTTCTCGACGATGTCGGTGGGGCTGAGGATCAGGGTGCCGTCGATGGCCAGTTGGCCGCCGGTCAGCACGACGACGATCAGGCCGAAGATCAGCATGTTGATGGGGATGCCCCAGAAGTTGCCCTTGACCACGGCGCTGCGCGAGGTGGCGCCCCGGGTGAAGTCACAGAAATTGAGCACAAAGGTGCCGTAGATGGCGACCCACAGCGAGGCCGCACCCATGATCTGCACCCACATCGCCCCACCGGTGCTGGGCTGGGGCGCCGTCCACTGGATCCTGCCGCCCGAGCTGTACAGCACCCAGCCGGCCAGCGCGATGAAGGTCACCAGAATCACCGGGCCGGCAAAGGCCTCGTACTTGCGGATGCTCTCCATGCCCCAGCAGGCAATCATCGTCTGCACCACCCACAGCAGGCTGAAGCTGATCCAGCCCAGCACCGGCAGGCCCAGCACCTGGTGCGCCAGCAGCGCCTGTAGGCTGGGGAAGAGGGTGATCAGCAGCACATCGAGCACCTTGGAGGCCAGGTAGGTCTGGATGCCGAACCAGGCAATCGCAACGCCGCCCCGGATCAGCGCCGGGATCTGCGCGCCCCGCGTGCCAAAGCTGATGCGGCTCATCACTGGAAAGGGCACGCCCGTCTTGGGGCCCATGAAGCCCGACAAGGTCAGCAGCACAAACAGCAGTGCGGCGCCCATCATCAGCGCCGTCAGAATCTGCCAGCCGCCCAGGCCCAGCGCAAACAGGCCGATGGCAAAGGCATAGTTGCCCAGGCTGTGCACATCATTGGCCCACAGCGTGAACAGGCTGTAAGCGCCCCAGGACCGGCTGTCTTTCCGGGTGGGTGCCAGGTCCTTGTTGTAGAGCGAGGGGCATACACCGGCGGGCAAATCGGTGGTGGCTGCGGGCCGCTGCTGGGCGGGGTTGAAGGCAAAGCCTGCGTTCTGGTCTGCTGCAAGATCGGTCATTGACATCCTTGGATCGGGCGCATCCAGGTGCGCCTTAGTAACGGCCTGGCGGCCTGATTTGTCTCGTCATGTGCGCGGGTCCATGCATGGCATGTGCAGCAGAGAAGCGGGGCCTCAATGGCTATGCTTTGTGTGCACATATGCATACATTAAGTGTATACAAAGCGTCCAAAAATGAACTAGGGCCAACCCTGAAAGGGCGCCGTTGCTGTTGCCTGGGAGACGCGTTTACCGGCGCTGCCAGAGAGCGCATCGGCGCAGCGCGAGTACATGAGGTTGCTCTTGTTTCGGCCTGTAGCTATCGGCCGTTTCGCTGCACCAACGCTTAGGCACCAGGCAGAAATGCGATCCATTTCTAAAGAGCCTGGCGCCTCTGGGGCCATGCGCTGCAACGCGCTGCGCAAGGTTTAGACTGCGGGCTCCCTTGGGGAGTAGCCTGCTTCCGCGCTGGAAGCGTCTGCGTCAACATACTCGGCATGACCCATGCTGTGGCGCAGACATCCGTTCTTCGGTTGGCGAGACCATCGGCATGCCAGCACGACCTCGGTCGGGCAGTGGTGGCATGCCGTTGTGCTCATGCCCGACTGTCCCAGAAGAACCTCCGATGAATGCTGCTTCCATTTCCCTGTTGGCGCTTGCCATGTCTACCGATGCCTTTGCCGCCGCAATTGGCAAAGGCTCTGCCCTTGTCAAACCCCGTTGGTCCGAGGCACTGCGCACCGGCCTGATCTTTGGTGTCATCGAAGCCATCACCCCGCTGGTAGGCTGGGCGCTGGGCTATGCCGCCGCCGATTATGTGAAGGCCTGGGACCACTGGATTGCCTTTGTGCTGCTGCTGGTGCTGGGTGGCCGCATGGTGCTGGGCGCTTTCAAAAGTGCCGATGAACCCGGGATGGGCCGCCCGGCGCGCCATGGCTTCTGGCTGCTGGTCGCCACCGGCTTTGCCACCAGCATTGATGCGATGGCGGTAGGCGTGGGCCTGGCTTTCCTGGATGTGAACATCACCGTGGTCGCGCTGAGCATCGGCTTTGCGACCTTTGCGATGGTGACCTTGGGGGTGATGGTGGGCCGTGTGCTGGGCCATATCACCGGCCGCTGGGCAGAGGCGGTGGGTGGCGTGGTGCTGATCGCGATTGGCTCGCTGATTCTGTACGAGCACCTGGTGGCGGTATAAAAGCAGGCCCTCTGCGGTTGCCACGGCAGAGGGCTTTGGTGTGCGGCCCTGTAGGAGGACGGCGCCAGACAAAACAAAGCCCCGCAGAGCGGGGCTAAAGTGAGAGAGATCAGTGAGCCTGCAATCGCTGCGGGTGCCGGGTTTTCAGTTCTGGCTCAACCGCTGGCAAGCTTCGCTGGTATCAGAAGCGGGCAGGAGCACGCTTACGGTCACGTTCGTCTTCAGGCCAAATAGCAAACACTTCAGTCATTTCAGTCCTTTCACCTTTCTGGTGTAGATGCGTGTACAACGGGCCGCGCGCTGAAGTGGTTGACAAGGCCTGCATAAAGTTTTGTGAACAACCTCCAACAAAACGTAGAAATCACCGTTTTACGGGGCTTGAGACGGCATTGCATTGTGAAATCGCTATGATTTGCCACCGAATTTGGATAGGGAGTGCGTAATGGCTGGTGCTGGTTTATTGATGTTGCTCGATGATATTGCGACCTTGCTTGACGATGTGGCGCTGATGACCAAGACGGCTGCGGGCAAGAGCACGGCCATCCTGGACGATGTGGCCACGCAGACCAAGGTGGCGGTGCAAAAGACGGCGGGGGTGCTGGGCGATGATCTGGCGCTGAACGCCGAGCAGGTGACCGGCGTCAGGGCCAACCGGGAGTTGCCGGTGGTCTGGGCGGTGGCCAAAGGCTCACTGAAGAACAAGGCCATTCTGGTGCCGGCAGCGTTGCTGATCAGCGCTTTTGCGCCCTGGCTGATCACGCCGCTGTTGA
Organism: Comamonas sp. B21-038; assembly: GCF_022387135.1. GTDB lineage: Bacteria > Pseudomonadota > Gammaproteobacteria > Burkholderiales > Burkholderiaceae_C > Comamonas > Comamonas sediminis. The sequence goes on along the minus strand of NZ_CP092462.1, from coordinate 2,680,133 downwards.
TGATTGGCGGCGCTTTCCTGTGTTTTGAGGGGGTGGAGAAGGTGCTCAGCCTGTTCCACAAGCCCAAGCACACCCATGACGCCGTCAAGGAGTCAGAGCAGGCTGCACAAATGGGTGTAGCCCCTTCGTCGGTCAAAGCCGCCAACGAGAAGAACATGGACCCGGTGGCCTATGAAAAGGCCAAGGTGGCGGGTGCCGTCCGGACCGATTTCATTCTGTCGGCCGAGATCATGGCGATTGCGCTGGGCACCGTCGCCAGCAAGCCGATTGCCGAGCAGTTGGTGGTGTTGGTCGCTGTGGCGCTGGCGATCACCGTGTTTGTCTACGGCCTGGTGGCCGGTATTGTGCGCATGGACGATGTGGGCATGTGGCTGATGCGCAAGACCAGTGCCGCCGCAAAGGCGTTTGGCCGGGGCCTGATCGCTTTTACGCCCTGGCTGATGCGCGGCTTGTCGATTGTGGGTACGGCTGCGATGTTCATGGTGGGCGGCAGCTTGCTGGTGCATGGCATCGGCCCGATCGAGCACTGGCTGCAGAGCACCGTGACCCCGATGGGCGGTGTGGTGGCCCTGCTGGCACCGACGCTGGTGCACGTGGCCGTCGGCGCGGCCATTGGTGGCCTGGTGGTGCTGGCGGTGGAGGCCTGGCACAAGTTGCGCAGGCACTGATCAGCAGCAGCGCCACATCGTTGGGATGCGGCTGCAGTAAAGACCTCAAGGCGGCATCGCAACAGCGGGCCGCCTTTTTTCATGGCTTGTTTTGTCTCGTTGATCTGGGTCAGGGCCGCCTGGCGCGCAGAGGAAGAAGATGCAGGGCATGGACAGCAGGCAGATCTGCCACCCACCTATCCGGCGCTTGGCGCTGGCCGGGCATGCAGATGCTGGCTCGTTTCAGCTACTTTTCAATCCATGCGAGCAAGATCGCAGCGAGGGCAATGATGATGAAAAAAATGATGTTGGCAGCGGCGGCTGTATGTGCAATGGCGTCGGGCGCCGCGATGGCGCAGGAGGCGCAAAGCCCCTGGCAAGTGCGTTTGCGTGCGGTGCACCTGGACAGCGCCAACAAGGACTCCACCGGCCTGGGTCTGTCGATCAATGACAAGACCATTCCCGAAGTGGATGTGACCTACTTCTTCACGCCCAATATCGCGGCCGAGCTGGTGCTGACCTACCCGCAAAAGCACGACCTGCGCTCTGACGGCGCCAAGATCGGCACGCTCAAGCACCTGCCGCCCAGCCTGCTGGCGCAGTACCACTTCACCAACATGGGCGCGTTCAAGCCCTATCTGGGCGCTGGTGTGAACTACACGCGCTTCTCGAACGTGAACTTTGCACCGGCGGTTGAGGCCGCGCTCGATCCATCGATCAAGAAGAACAGCTTTGGCGCCGCACTGCAGATCGGCTTTGACTACATGCTCGACAAGAACTGGTCGATCAACGTGGATGTGAAGAAGGTCTACATCAAGACCGATGTGCGCTCGGCGGGCACCAAGGTGGGGACCTTCAAGGTCGATCCTTGGCTGCTGGGTGTCGGTGTGGGCTACCGCTTCTAAACAGGTTCTGAAGCCGTCGACGGATCAAAGAGCACTGTGATTGAGCCGCTTGTTGCAAGCGGCTCTTTTTTTGCGTGCGACGGCCCCTCAGACCTTGGCCAGCGCCTGCTCCAGATCGGCCAGCAGGTCATCGACATGCTCGATGCCGACGGACAGACGCACCATGCCTTCGCTGACGCCGGCCTTCTCCAGCTCGCCACTGTCGAGCTGGCGGTGGGTGGTCGAGGCCGGGTGCGTGGCCAGTGATTTGGCATCGCCAATATTGACCAGGCGCGTGAACAGCTGCAAAGCATCCAGAAAGCGGGCGCCTGCGGCACGGCCTTCGCCGTCGGCGGCCTGGAGGCTGAACGACAAAATACCCGAGGCGCGGCCGCCCGACTGCTTTTGCAGAATGGCATGGTCCGGGTGGTCTGGCAGGCCCGCATAGCGCACCCAGGCGACCTTGGGGTGCTTTTGCAGGGTCTCGGCAATCTTCTGGGTGTTCTGGCAAATGCGGTCCATGCGCAGCGCCAAGGTTTCGATGCCTTGCAGGATCTGAAACGCGTTCTGCGGCGAGATGGCCGCGCCCATATTGCGCAGCGGCACCACGCGCGCGCGGCCGATGTAGGCCGCAGGGCCCAGCGCTTCGGTATAGACCACGCCGTGGTAGCTCACATCGGGTTCGTTGAGGCGCTTGAAGCGCGCCTTGTGCTCCGCCCAGGGGAAGGTGCCGCTGTCGACGATGGCGCCGCCGACGCTGGTGCCATGGCCGCCGAGGTATTTGGTGAGCGAGTGCACGACGATGTCAGCGCCATGCTCGATGGGGCGCAGCAGGTAGGGCGATGGCACGGTGTTGTCGACGATCAGCGGCACGCCATGGCGGTGGGCCACATCGGCCAGCGCGCGGATGTCGGTGACATTGCCCAGCGGGTTGCCGATGGACTCGATGAACACGGCCTTGGTCTTGTCGTCGATCAGTGCGCCAAAGCTGGCCGGGTCGCGCGGATCGGCAAAGCGCACCTCGATGCCTTGCTGCGGAAAGGTGTGGGCAAACAGGTTGTAGGTGCCGCCATACAAGGTGCTGGCCGAGACGATGTTGTCGCCCGCTTCGGCCAAGGTCTGGATGGCTGCGGTGATCGCTGCCATGCCCGAGGCCAGTGCCAGCGCGGCAATGCCGCCTTCGAGCGCCGCCACGCGCTTTTCCAGCACATCGGTGGTCGGGTTCATGATGCGGGTGTAGATATTGCCCGGCACCTTCAGGTCAAACAGGTCGGCGCCATGCTGCGCGCTGTCAAAGGCGTAGGCCACCGTTTGGTAGATGGGCACGGCCGCAGCCTTGGTGGTCGGGTCGGGCGAATAGCCTGCGTGAACGGCCAATGTCTCGATGCGCATGGTGTTGGAATCCTTTTTGTGGGCAGAAATATGCCTCCCGGTTGTAGCAGTTTTGTGCGGCAGACCAACGATTTTTTGGGTATGAGCTTATGAGCGCTCAGCGCCATCAACACGCTCAGAGCCAGGTATTGACCGCCAGCCCGCCCAGCACCAGCCAGACAAACAGCACCAGCCCCAGCAGCAAGGGCTTGATGCCCGCAGCCCGCACGGCGCGCACATGGGTGGTGAGCCCCAGGCCGGCCATCGCCATCGTCAGCAAGGCGTTGTCCCACTGCACACCGATGGCGAGCGCCTGCGCAGGGATGACGCCCAGCGAATGGATGCCCGCGACTGCGACAAAGCCCAACGCAAACCAGGGAATGGTGATCTGGCGGGCCTGCACGGCGCCACCGGCTGCCGGCTGCCGGACCGCTGCAGCGCTGCCAGGGCGCCTGGCCAGCCACAGCGACAGCGCGATCAGAAACGGGGCCAGCATCATCACCCGCACCATCTTGGCGACCACGGCAGTATCGGCCGCGCTGCTGCTGACGGCGCCGCCAGCCGCCACGACCTGGGCGACCTCGTGCACCGTCGAGCCGACCCAGAGGCCATAGCCGGCCTCGGTCATCTGCAGACTGGGTGCGAGCCATTGGTAGAGCACGGGGTACAGAAAGGTGCCCACCGTGCCAAAGACCACCACGGTGGCAATCGCGACCGCCACATCATCGGCACGTGCCTTGGCCACCGGAGCCGTGGCCAGCACGGCCGCTGCGCCGCAGATGGCGCTGCCTGCGCCCACCAGCATGCTGGTGCGTGCATCCAGCCCCAGCCAGCGCCGGCCCAGCCATTGCGCCAGCACAAAGGTGCTGATGAGCATCAGCGCATCGATCAGCACTCCGGCCAGGCCCACGGCGGCGATGTCCTGGAAAGTCAGGCGCAGGCCATAGAGGATGATGCCCAGGCGCAGCAGCTGCTGCTTGGACAGCCCGACCCCCGCTGCCGCCGGCGCCTGTACCGCGCCATAGACGGTATTGCCCACCAGCATGCCGATGACGATGGCCACCGTGAGCGCGCTCAGCCCATGGCTGCTAAACCAGGGCAGTGCCGCCAGCCCGCTGGCCAGCCAGGCGATGGCCGCGCACAGCAGCAGGCCGGGCGCCAGGCGTCTGGCGGTATCGAGCCCGTGGCCGTGGCGCAGCCGGGGGAGGGGGAGGTGGGCGAGTGACATGGGCGGTTCCAGAGGCCCTGGCAGGGCCGGAAGCGGCAGGCTGCTGGGCGGTATGGGGTCACTATAGAAATTATTCTTATATCTGTATAACGGATTGTTTGATTAAGTTCTATCGATAAAATAGGTAGATATTGTTCCATCAACCCAAGCACCTTGGGTGCCATCACCATGCTCCATCTCAGCCTGCGCCAGTGGGAGGTTTTCTGCGCCATTGCCCATAGCGGCAGTACCGTCGCTGCGGCGCGGACCATTGGCCTGTCGCAGTCGGCGGTCAGCGCCGCCCTGCAGCAGCTGGAGGCAGGCCTGGGCGCGCAGCTGTTTGCGCGTAGCGGCAAGCGCCTGGTGCTCAACGACCTGGGCCGCAGCCTGTGGCTGCAAGCACAGGCCTTGCTGGAGCTGGCCTTGCAGCTGGAGCAGGCCACCCAGCACAGCGAGCCCATGGCGCCCGTGGTGCTGCGGCTGGCGGCCAGCACCACCATTGCCAACCATGTGCTGCCGGCTATCCTGGCGGACTTCATGCAGCGCTATGCCCAGGTGCAGTTTGAGGTGGTGATCGGCAATACCCGCGAGGTGGCCGAGGCGGTCAGCGAGGCCAGTGTGGACCTGGGCTTTATCGAAGGGGTGAGCCACTGGCCGGCACTGGAGGTCCAGCCCTGGCGCGAGGATGAGCTGGTGCTGATTGCCGCGCCTGGCCATGCGCTGGTGGCGGCAGCAGGCCACGGCCCTGTCAGCGCGCAGCAGCTGGGCGCCTGCCGCTGGTTGTTGCGTGAGGAGGGGTCGGGCACGCGCGAGGCGGTGGAGTTCAGCGTGCTCTCCCAGTTGCGGGAATGGCCGATTGCGGCGGTGCTGGGCAGCTCGGAGGCGATCTGCACCGCCGTTGCGCGGGGGGCGGGCATCAGTTGCCTGTCGCGGGTGATTGCCCAGCCCTGGATCGACCGGGGCGAGCTGGCCGTGTTGCACAGCCTGTTGCCGCCGATGCGGCGGCAGTTCTCGCTGTTGCAGCGCCAGGGCAAGCAGCGCTCACCGGTATTGCAGGCGCTGGTGCAGGCCTGTGAGGACGCTGCCTGAGCGCTGTTCAACGGACGTGGTGCTTTTCCAGCTTGCGGGCCAGGGTGCGGCGGTGCATGCCCAGGCGGCGTGCGGTTTCGGAGATGTTGAAGCCGGTCTCGGCCAGGGTCTCGTGGATCTTCTCCCACTCCAGTGTCTTGATCGAGGTCGTGGCGGCGGTCAGGTCGACCTCGGTGCTGCCTTCGACCCGGCTGAAGGCCGCTTCGATGTCATCGGTGTTGGACGGTTTGGCCAGGTAGTGGCAGGCGCCGAGCTTGATGGCTTCGACCGCGGTGGCAATGCTGGCGTAGCCGGTCAGCACGACGATCAGCGCATCGGGGTTTTGCGCATGCAGCAGCTGCACGCAGGACAGGCCCGAGGCATGGCCGGCCAGCTTCAGGTCCATCACCGCGTACTGCGGGCGCTCGGTCTGCAGCAGTTGGGCCACCTCGTCAGCGCTGCTGGCATGCAGCACGCGGTAGCCCCGGCGCTCAAAGGAGCGGCGCAGCGTGCGGGCAAAAGCGGCATCGTCTTCAACCAGGAGTAGCAGGCGTTCTTGGGTGGAGGTCATGGTGTGGTTCATCATCCAGGGCAATGGAGGCCAGCGGCAGGCTGATGCGTACAGCTGCACCGCCGCCCAGGTGCTGCTCGCGGTTGCGGGCCTCGACATGGCCGCCCAGCGAGCGGGCCACATTCATCACCAGAAAGAGGCCCAGGCCACCGCCAGGGCGTTGTTTGGTCGACTGGTAGGGCTTGCCCAGATGGGCCAGGATCTCGCTCTTGAAACCCGGGCCGCTGTCGGTCACCTGCAGCACCAGCTGGGCGTCGTCCTGCGCGGGGCATTCCACCACCAGCTGGACAAAGTCGGACGAGGCCTCCAGTGCATTGTCCAGCACATTGAAAATCATCTGTTGCAACGAGGTATCCGAGATGATGGGAACGTCGCGTGCCACCTGCTTGCGGTAGACAAAATTGCCGGGCTGGCGGTGGCTTTGCCACTGCGCCACCACGCGGTCCATGAAGGTGACCAGGGTGGTGGTCTCGGGCGCGTCGCCGCGCGTCTCGCCGGCCGACAGCAGCACGCCGGTGACGATGGATTTGCAGCGCTGCACTTGGTGCTCCATCTCGTGCAGGTCCTCCATCAGCTCGCCGTCTTGCGCGATCGAGGGCATGCGCTGCCAGTCGCCCAGAATCACCGCCAGGGTCGACAGCGGCGTGCCCAGCTCATGGGCTGCGCCGCTGGCCAGCAGGCCCATGCGCACGATGTGCTCTTCCTCGGCGGCGCGCTGGCGCAGGTCCGCCAGGCGCGTATCGCGCAGCTGCAGGTTGGACATGATGCGGTTGATGAACGAGACCAGCAAGATCGCATTGAGCCCGAAGCTGATCAGCAGCCCCAGCAGGTACAGCGAATGCATCGCGCCGCTGCGGTGGCTCATGATCTGCAGCGGCTGGTAGAAAAAGGCCAGCGCCACCGCGCAGCAGCCGGTGACCACCACAATGCCCCAGGCATAGAAGGGCTTGAGCAGTACCGCCCCCAGCGTGACCTGCAGCAGGAACAACGTGATGAAGGGGTTGTTGGCGCCGCCGCTGAGGTAGAGCTGCAGGCTCAGCGCACCGACATCGGCGAGCAGTGCCACGAACAGATCGCTCGACGAGATATCGTGCTGGCGCCAGCGCAGCCACCAGATGCAGATCAGGTTGGTGATGACCAGCCCGGCCAGCACGGCCAGCATCTCGTACAGCGGCAGGTAGATGTCAAAGCCCCAGCGGACCAGCGAGATGGTGACCACCTGCCCCACCACGGCCAGCCAGCGCAGCTGGATCAGCAGCTGCATGTTCTGGCGGTCGGTGGTGTGGGTGACCTGAAAAGGGGAGGGGATGGACAGTGGCACCGTGCGATTGTGCCGCAGTCGGCAGGCCTTGCGCCTGCCAGTGTTACCAGCGCCGCCAGGCGCCGGTAAGTCTGAGGGTGATTAACGCGCGCGCTTGCGTTTGCGCAGCACCAGCCAGGTCGCGCCTGCCACCATCAGCGCCAGGCCGTACCAGGTCAGCGCATAGACCAGGTGGTTGTTGACAAAGCGCACCTGCGTGAGACCGGCGCGTGGCCATTGCTGGCTTTGCAGGTCGCTGGCGCTGCTGCGCTTTTGCTCGCCCACCAGCTCGGCGCTGCCATCGGGCAGGCCTTCGTCGATGAAGAAGGGGGCCACCTGCGTCAGGCCCTGGGCCTGTGCGATGGCCTGCACATCGCGGGAGAACCAGCGCTGGGATTGCGGGTCGTTGTCACGCAGAAAGCCGCCCTTGGGCTCGGTGGCGCGCAGCAGGCCCGTCACGCGGACCTCGCCCGTTGGCGTAGCAGCTGCCAGCTGCGGGCCGCCTGCCCAGTCACGGCGCAAGGTATCGGGCACAAAGCCCCGGTTGACCAGCACCTGGCTGCCATCGGCCTGCTGCAAAGGGGTCAGCACCCAAAAGCCCGAGCCCAGCGCGGTGGCGGCCTGGGTCAGCACGGTCTTGTCGGTCAGCCACTGGCCTTGCAGGCTGCTGGGCTGGTATTCCACCGCCTTGGCATCGAGCTGGGACCAGCTGGCCGGGGCGGGCAGCGCTTGGGGCGCGCTGTGCACCCGGCGCTCGACCCGTTCGATCAGGTCCAGCTTCCACTGCAGGCGGTAGACCTGCCAGGTGCCCAAGGCGATAAAGCCCAAGAACAAGGCGATGCCCACGGTCGCGAGCATCGCCTGAAAAAGTGCGGAATGCCGGGGCAGACCCGGTGCATTCCGTTGCGTTTCGTTGGTCAAAACAGCTTAGTGGTTGGTGTGGCCTTCGCCGGCAGGTTGCTGCGGGTTCACGACCGTGGGGCTGTGGTTGTGGCCCGGCATCATGTTGGTGTTCATGTGGTACATGACCCACAAGGTACCAGCCAGGGTCACGGCCACGAACACGATGGTGAAGATCGTGGACATCAGGGTCCAGCCGCCTTCGACCTTGCCGTTCATGTGCAGGAAATAGATCATGTGCACGATGATCTGCACGACTGCGAAGAAGGCGATCACGACTACGGTGGTGGTGCGGTTCTCAAACACATCGCCCATGACCACGGCAAAGGGGATGGCCGTCAGGATGATCGACAGGAAAAAGCCGATCATGTAGCCCGAGAAGGTGCTGTGCGGGCCGTCGTCATGACCGTGGTGGTCGTCATGGCCGTGTGCAGCGTGGTGGTGTTGTGCGCTCATTTACAGCACTCCGATCAGATAAACGAAGGAGAAGACGCCGATCCAGACCACGTCCAAGAAGTGCCAGAACATCGACAGGCACATCAGGCGGCGGTTGTTCTCACGGGTCAGGCCGTGCTTGCCAATTTGCAGCAGCAGCACCACCAGCCACACCAGACCGAAGGTCACGTGCAGACCGTGGGTGCCCACCAGTGCAAAGAAGGCCGACATCGCAGCGCTGCTTTGCGGGCCAGCGCCCTCATGGATCAGGTGGTGGAACTCATACAGTTCCACGCCCAGGAAGCCCGCACCGAACAGGCCAGTGATGATCAGCCAGACAACGGTGCCCTTGACCGAGCCCTTTTGCTTGGCCAGCATCGCAAAGCCGAAGGTGATGGACGAGAACAGCAGCAATGCCGTGTTGATGGCCACCAGGCTCAGGTCGAACAGCTCGGCACCACCGGCGCCGCCGGCATAGTTGCGGCCCAGCGCGCCGTAGGTGGCGAAGAGGGCTGCAAAGATCAGGCAGTCGCTCATCAGGTAGAGCCAGAAGCCCAGAGCGGTGCCATTTTCAACATGCGGCTCTTCCTTGAGGAAGTAGTCGCGGTTCAGGGCGCCGGGCGCCCCGGCGAGTGTGTTGTGATTAGACATGGCGGGCCAACAGTTGGGTACGTTCTTCTTCGGTGGCTGCTACCTGCGTTGCAGGGATGTAGTAGTCACGCTTGTAGTTGAAGGTGTGGATGATCGAGGCCAACACGATGCCGGCAAAGCTCAGACCCGCCAGCCACCACATGTGCCAGATCATGGCAAAGCCGAAGACCAGGGCGATCATCGAGATCACGAAGCCGGCGCCGGTGTTCTTGGGCATGTGGATTTCCACGAAACCGTCGAGCTTACGCTTGAAGCCGTGCTTCTTCATGTCCCACCAGGCGTCGCTGTCATGCACCGCTGGCGTGAAGGCGAAGTTGTACTGAGGAGGAGGCGAAGAGGTCGCCCATTCCAGCGTACGGCCGTTCCAGCAGTCACCGGTCACGTCACGCAGCTGGTCGCGCTTGAGGTAGCTGACGAACAACTGGATGAAGAAGCAGGCGATACCCAGAGCGATCAGCACGGCGCCGAACGCAGCGATGATGAACCAGATCTGCAGCGAGGTGTCTTCGTAGTGGTTGACGCGGCGGGTCACACCCATCAGGCCCAGCACGTACAGCGGGGTGAAGGCCACCCAGAAACCGACGAACCAGAACCAGAACGAGGCCTTGCCCCAGAACTCGTCGAGGCGGTAGCCAAAGGCCTTGGGGTACCAGTAGTTGATACCGGCAAACACGGCAAACACCACGCCACCAATGATCACGTTGTGGAAGTGGGCGATCAGGAACAGCGAGTTGTGCAGCACGAAGTCAGCAGGCGGCACGGCCAGCAGCACACCAGTCATACCACCGATGGTGAAGGTCAGCATGAAGCCCACGGTCCACAGCATGGGCACGGTGAACTTGATGCGGCCACGGTACATCGTGAACAGCCAGTTGAAGATCTTGGCGCCGGTCGGGATCGAAATGATCATCGTCGTGATGCCGAAGAACGAGTTCACGCTGGCACCGGACCCCATCGTGAAGAAGTGGTGCAGCCACACCAGCCAGGACAGGATGGTGATACAGACGGTCGCATACACCATCGAGGTGTAGCCGAACAGGCGCTTGCGCGAGAAGGTGGCGACGATTTCGGAGAACACGCCGAACGCAGGCAGGATCAGGATGTAGACCTCAGGGTGGCCCCAGATCCAGATCAGGTTCACGTACAGCATGGGGTTGCCGCCCAGCTCGTTGGTGAAGAAGTTGGTGCCGACGTAGCGGTCCAGGGTCATCAGCACCAGCACGGCGGTCAGGATCGGGAACGAGGCCACGATCAGCGCGTTGGTGCACAGCGAGGTCCAGGTGAAGATAGGCATCTTCATCAGGTTCATGCCAGGTGCGCGCATCTTGATGATGGTCACGATCAGGTTGATACCGGACAAGGTCGTCCCGACACCGGCAATCTGCAGCGCCCAGATGTAGTAATCCAGACCGACGCCCGGGTGGTACTCGCCCAGACCCGACAGTGCCAGCCAGCCCAGGGTGGAGAACTCACCGACGAACAGCGAGGCCATCACCAGTACGGCACCGGAGGTGGTCATCCAGAAGCTGAAGTTGTTCAGGAACGGGAAGGCCACGTCACGCGCACCGATTTGCAGCGGCACCAGGTAGTTCATCAGGCCGGTCACAAAAGGCATGGCCACGAAGAAGATCATGATCACGCCGTGGGCGGTGAAGATCTGGTCGTAGTGGTGCGGAGGCAGGTAGCCCATCGATTCACCGGCAGCCAGCGCCTGCTGGCCACGCATCATGATCGCATCGGCAAAGCCGCGCAGGAACATGACCAGGCCGAGGATCATGTACATGATCCCGATGTTCTTGTGGTCGATGGAGCAGATCCAGTTCTTCCACAGCGGACCCCAAAGCTTGAACTTGGTGATACCGGCGAAGACGACGAGGCCGCCCAGGACCACGGCAATGAAGGTCCACAACACGATGGGCTCATGCACCATCGGTATGTCATTCCATGTCAGCCGCCCGAGGAGCGGGTCATGGCTTACGTTTGTAGCTACGGACATATTGAGTCTCTTTGAAAATTCTCGATGGGGTTACTGCGCCACGGGGGTGCCAGGCGCCTGCTCGCCCAGGGAGGCGACCACCGCAGGGGCGTTGGCCACCGTGCACACGTCGTCTTCAGGGATCAGCGAAACACTCTTGCCTGCAGCTGCACGGGCCTTGATGTTGGCCATGGCATCCTTGGCCATGATCTCGTCCATGCACATCTTGCCGGCTTCAACGCAGCGGTTGAGCACGGCGTGGTACAGGGTGTTGTCAACGGTGCCGAACAAACGGACCGGATCGCGCTCGCTGGGCTTTTCCAGCTTCACGTATTCGGCGCGGTCCAAGGTAGCGCCTTCGGTCTTGGCCTTTTGCACCCAGGCGTCGAAATCGCCATTGCTCAGGCCATGGAACTTGAAGGTCATACCGGCAAAACCCGAGCCGCTGTAGTGCGAGCTCATGCCCTTGTACACACCGGGCTTGTTGATCACGGCGTTCAGCTGCGTCTGCATCGAAGGCATGGCATAAATCATGCCTGCCAGGTCAGGGACGTAGAAAGCATTCATCGTCGTGGTCGCCGTCAGCTTGAAGCGGATGGGGCGGTCGACAGGTGCAGCCAGCTCGTTGACGGTCGCAATGCCTTGCTCAGGGTAGATGAAGAGCCACTTCCAGTCCATCGCCACCACTTCCACTTCGAGCGGCTTGACGTCAGCGGCCAGAGGGCGGTTGGCGTCAATGCGGTCCAGGGGGCGGTAGGGATCGAGCTTGTGGGTGTAGATCCAGGTGAGCGCGCCCAGCGCGATGATGATCAACAGCGGTACCGACCAGATCACCAGCTCCAGCACCGTGGAGTGGTGCCATTCGGGATCGTAGTCCGCCGGCTCATTGCTTTCGCGGTACTTGAACGCGAAGAGCAGGATCAGCACGATCACCGGAACGATGATGATCAGCATCAGCAACGTGGCGATGATCACCAGATTGCCGGACTGCGCCGCCACGTCTCCCGCAGGGTTGAGGACAACGGTATTACAGCCTGCAAGGCTGGCGGCAACCAGTAACGCCGCAACGAGCCGTGAAGGCCCGCGAAGTTTTTTGAGATCAGGCATGCGAAAGGGCACGGCAAGCGCGCTTAGGTATAAACATGGATTGCAAAATCCCCCCAAATGTAAATGCTAGAGGCAGGCCTGTCGATTGGACATTTTGTCCTACGCCCTCTCAGAAAGTACCCAGCTAGGCTCCTGGTGAAGGTACGGTCTCAGCAGGCCGGTAACAGCTTGAGGAAGGAGCTTTTGTATGAGTAGTCTCGGTTACACAGCATCTCCTGTCGGCGGCACCCCCGGTGCTGATCCCCATTCCCGTGCCCATTCTGACGAAGATGTAACACCTGGCGAGATCGCGGTCGGCGTTATTATCGGCCGTTCGTCGGAGTACTTTGACTTTTTCGTATTTGGTATAGCGGCCGTCTTGGTCTTTCCAAGCGTTTTCTTCCCCAATTTCTCTCAGCTGAACGGCACTTTGCTGTCGTTTGCGGTCTTTGCAATCGCCTTCATTGCCCGACCGGTGGGCACTGCGATTTCGATGGCTATCCAGCGCCGCTGGGGCCGGGCCGCCAAAATGACCGTGGCTTTGTTCCTGCTCGGTGTCTCCACGGTCGGCATCGCCTTTTTACCCGGGTATGACGTGCTGGGCCGTACGGCCATCTGGCTGCTGGCGCTGTTTCGCTTTGCCCAGGGGCTGGCGCTGGGCGGCTCCTGGGACGGGCTGCCATCGCTGCTGGCGATGAATGCCCCCAGCAACCGCCGCGGCTGGTACGCGATGATTGGGCAGCTGGGTGCGCCGCTGGGCTTTGTGCTGGCGGCCGGTCTGTTTGCCTACCTGTACAGCGCGCTGTCGAAGGCCGAGTTCCTCAGCTTCGGCTGGCGCTATCCGTTCTATGTCGCCTTTGCGGTGAACGTGGTGGCCTTGTTTGCGCGGCTGCAGCTGGTGCTGGGCCAGACCTACACCCAGGCCATGCAGGAGCGGGAGCTGGAGCCTGTCAGCGTCACCCGCCTGATCGATGAGGAAGGCAGCCACGTGGCCATCGGTGCGTTTGCCGCGCTGGCCAGCTTTGCGCTGTTCCATCTGGTCACGGTGTTTCCGCTGTCCTGGATTTCGCTGTACTCCCAGCAGCCCATCACGCATGTGCTGGGCGTGCAGATACTGGGCGCCTTCTGTGCGGCACTGGCGATTGTGGCCTCGGGCACGCTGGCAGACCGCTTTGGCAGGCGCAATACCTTGGGTGCGATGGCCGTGTTGATTGCGCTGTTCAGCCTGGCCACACCGAAGCTGCTGTCCAGCGGCGTCACCGGTAACAACATCTTCATCATTGTCGGCTTTGTGCTGCTGGGCCTGTCCTACGGCCAGTCCTCGGGCACGGTCACTGCCAATTTCTCCGCCCGTTACCGCTACACCGGGGCCGCGCTGTCCACCGACATGGCCTGGCTGGTGGGTGCTGCGTTTGCACCGCTGGTGGCGCTGGGGCTGTCGGCCAAGTTCGGCCTGATCGCCGTCTGCCTGTACCTGCTGTCGGGTGCCATCTGTACGTTGGCTGCGCTGGGGATCAATCGCGCGCTGGAGTCGCGCGAGAGCGCCGAGTCCGGCGCGTGACCGGTTTTATCAAGGGACTGCCCATTGCGGGTAGCCAGGCCAAGGATTGACCTCGGTGCCTGGACCTTGGTGAAAATAAAGCTGCAGAGCGAAGCTCTTGCAGCTTTTTTTATGGGCGCGGGCCAGCAGCAGCGATCAGCTGCGCACCACCGCAGGCCGGGTGCGGTAGAACTGCATCGGAAACTCCTGCATCTCCTTGGCATGCTGGTTGATCACCGAGCGCTTCATCTTGCCCACCACATGCATCTCGCAGGGCTTGCAGTCAAAGCGCAGGGTCAGCTTTTCCTTGCCATTGATCAGCTGCAGCGGCTCGGCCTTGATGGTGCCCTTGACGCCGATGACACCCTTGGCCTGCTTGGGGCAGAGGCTCATTGAGAAGCGCACGCAGTGCTTGGTGATCATCAGCGAGACTTCGCCTTCCTCTTCCTTGCTCTCGTAGGCCGCGTCGATCACCTTGACGCCATGCTTCACATAGAAGTCATGCGCCTTCTGGTTGAACACGTTGGACAGGTAGGTCAAGGTGTCTTCCGGGAAGGGTACCGGTGGCTCCACCGGCAGCGCGCGCGGCAGGCGCACAAAGCCGGCCTCGCGGGCCGCTTCCAGCGCGGCCACCGCATCGCGGCGCAGCTGGTTCAGCGCCGAAGCCGGAATGAACCAGGGCTGGTCCAGCTGCAGGCTGATGTCATGCACCGAGAAGATCGTTGCGCCAAAACGGCCGAGCTGGTCGCGCAAGGTCGCCTCGGCCCGTTCGCTGTCGGTGGCGGGCTGGTGCGGCTGCACCAGGCTGGCGCTGCCGACAAAGCCGTCCTCGTCGGTCAGGGTCAGTGCAAAGCCGTCCGGGGTCTGGTTGAGCTGGGCCCACAGGCCAATGCGGCGCTCGCTGGATTTCTTGTCCAGCGTGCGCACCCAGGCCATGTCGCGGTTGCGGTTCACTTCCAGGCCCTTGCGCAGGTCCTTGAAGCCGGCGATCGGGTCCTTGGGGAATACGCGCCACAGCGATTTCTTCGCATCCACCGATTCGGCGCGGTTGATCTGCATGCCGACCAGCTCTTTTTGCAGGTCGTAGTAGCACAGGCCATCGCCGTTGTGCAGCACGGTGTCGCGGCTGGAGGCTTCGAGCTCAACAAAGTTCTCGCCCACCTTGGTGACCCAGCCGATCGCACGGCCCGGCGTCTTGGGGGTGTCAAAGGCGCCGATATCGTCCTTGCGGCCATTGACGAAGTAGTCGGTGAACTCGCGGTTGAAGTTCTGGTCCGGGTCGGGCGTGAAGCTGAAGCTGGTGCGCCCCGAAGACGAGCGCGCCAGTGGCGCATCCGAGAATTCGCGCTCTTCGATGATCTCGTCGAGCAGCTTGCGGTAGTGGGCGGTGATGTTCTTCACATAGCCCATGTCCTTGTAGCGCCCCTCGATCTTGAAGCTGCGCACACCGGCATCGATCAGCGCGCGCAGGTTGTCGCTCTGGTTGTTGTCCTTCATCGACAGCACATGCTTTTCATGCGCAATGATGCGGCCCTGGGCGTCCAGCACCTCATAGGGCAGGCGGCAGGCCTGGTTGCAATCGCCCCGGTTGGCGCTGCGGCCCGTGTGGGCGTGGGTGATGTAGCACTGGCCCGAATAGGCCACGCACAAGGCGCCATGGACAAAGAATTCTATCGTCGTGCGCGCCGGGTCGGTCGCGGCACGCACGGCGGCAATCTGTTTCAGATCCAGCTCACGCGCCACCACGAGCTGCGACAGGCCGGCATCCTGCAGAAAGCGGGCTTTCTCGGGCGTGCGGATATCGCTCTGGGTGGAGGCATGCAGCTGGATCGGGGGCAGGTCCAGCTCCAGCAGGCCCATGTCCTGGATGATCAGCGCATCGGCGCCGGCCTCATACACCTGCCAGGCCATCTGGCGCGCGCCTTCGAGCTCATCATCGCGCAGGATGGTGTTGAGCGTGATGAAGATGCGGCTGCCAAAGCGGTGCGCGTGGTTGATCAGGCGCTCCAGGTCGCGGATGTCATTGCCCGCCGTGGCGCGTGCGCCAAAGGCCGGACCTCCGATATAGACGGCATCGGCGCCATGGTTGATGGCTTCCATACCGATATCGGCATCACGGGCCGGGGAGAGCAGTTCGAGCTGGTGTGGCAGGAGGGACATAGGGGCCGGATTATCTCAGGTCGCTGCAGCACGGCCGCTGCACTGGGAGATAAGCTGACTGCCGCGCCAGCCCAAGCACCAGGCCCCCGTTCATCCGCGCGGGCTGAAGGTGCGCGGAAACACCACCGGCGCACTGCGGTCGGCCAGGCGGTAGCCCATCGCCGGGCGGTTGGAGGGGCCCGCAACATGCCCGGCCTCATGCAGAAACTGTGCCGCCAGCATGCGGGTGCGAAAGCCGCTCTTGTCCACCGGCCGGCCCAGCACCGTCTCGTACACCTGCTGCAGCTGGGGCAGCGTAAAGGGCTCGGGCAGCAAAAAGGCAGGCAGCGAGGTGTACTCCACCTTGCCGCGCAGGCGTTCGACCGCAGCGCGCAGGATCTCGCTGTGGTCAAAGGCGAGTGCCGGCTCGCCGCCGAGCGCATCGACCTCGAACCAGGCCACATCGGCCGCATTGGCGCCCTTGGCCAGAGTCAGCGGCTGCGCAGCAACCAACGCAAAGTAGACATGGGTGGCCGACCAGCCACGCGGGTCCCGGCTGCGGCCGCCCCAGCTGCCCAGCTGCTCCAGGTAGGGGCTGGCGACATTGGTCTTCTCGCGCAGCTTGCGGTGGGCGCAGGCCTGCAGATCGCTGTCCTGCGCCACATCGACGAAGCCACCGGGCAGCGCCCACAGCCCCGGGAACGGCTCCGAGCCGGACGCCGGACGCTGCACCAGCAAAACCTTCAAGGCCCCGTCCACCACGCTGAAGATCACCACATCCACCGTGGTGTAGGGGCGTTCAAAATCAACGGGTTGGAGGCTGGCAGCGCTGGAAGCCATAGAAAAACCTTGACGGATGGAAAAGCTAGTTGTATTGTACAACTCATATAAGTTGCCTAATACAACTTATATGTCGCAGGTGTCGCGGGTCTATACCTGCGCTTGGAGCGATTCATAACAACAAGAAGGATGAATGATGACTTTAGAAACCGAACGATATAGCCAGCAGCTACAGCAATGGCCTGCGGCGGGCCAACACATACTCGCCAATTACGACGAGCACAGCATTGTGGTCTACCAGGCCTACCGTGCCTCGATAGGGCGTTATGCGCTGGAGCACGGCCGTCTGGGCGGAACGGATTTCAGCTTTTCCCGCATGAGCTGGATCAAGCCGAATTTTCTATGGATGATGTACCGCAGCGGCTGGGGTACCCAGCCCGGGCAGGAGTATGTACTGGGCCTGCGCGTGCGACGCAGCTTTTTTGACGCGCTGCTGCGTGACGCGGTGCCTTCGAGCTTCGGGGCCTCGCAGTTTGGCTCGATGGAGGATTGGCAGGCGGCGGTGGAAAGCTCCGACGTACGTCTGCAGTGGGATCCGGACCATGCCCCCAGCGGTGCCCGGTGTGAGCGCAGAGCCGTGCAACTGGGTTTACGTGGCCAGACCCTGGATGCCTTTGCAACCGAGGAGTTGCTGGAAGTGATCGATATGCGCTCGTTGGTGGCCGAACAGCGCCTCCATGCGCAGGATGACTCGCTGGCGCTGCTCACGCCGCGTGAGCGTGTCTATGAGCCTTTGAAAGGCTGAAACCATGCAAGAAATTCATGAAGCCCATAGCATCCGGCTGGGCTTTGCGCTGATGGCGGCGCGCGCGCAGCTGCGCGCCGGAGGCCAGTGATGCCGCCCAGTCTGGACCGCTTTCAAGGCGCATTGCTGGGCCTGGCCTGTGGCGATGCGGTGGGCACCACGGTCGAGTTTCAGCCGCGCGGCAGCTTTGTGCCGCTGACCGACATGGTGGGCGGGGGCCCGTTCTCGCTGCGGGCGGGGCAGTGGACCGACGACACCTCGATGGCGCTGTGCCTGGCCGAGAGCCTGGTCACCAAGGGCGGCTGCGACCCGGCAGACCAGATGGCGCGCTATGCGAACTGGTACCAGTGGGGCTACTGGAGTTCCACCGGCCATTGCTTTGACATTGGCATGGCCACGCGTGAAGCTTTGCAGCGGTTCTTGCTCACCGGCAATCCGCTGGCGGGCAGCTCCGACCCGCACAGCGCTGGCAATGGCTCGATCATGCGGCTGGCACCTGTGGCGCTGCGCTTTTGCGGTGATGCGCAGCGATTGCAGGACCAGGCGGCACTCAGCTCGCAAACCACCCACGGCGCCGCGGAGTGCCTGGATGCCTGCCGCCTATTGGCCGTGGCGATTGCCCGCGCGCTGCAGGGCAGCTCCAAACACGAGGTGCTGGCGCTGGCGGATCTGCGGCTGGCCAGCCCCCAACTGCAGCAAATTGCGCAGGGCCATTACCTGGCCAAAAGCCGGGAGGACATCAGCGGTTCGGGCTATGTGGTGCGCAGCCTGGAGGCGGCGCTGTGGTGCTTTGCCCGGCATGGCTGCTTTGAGGATGCCGTGCTGGAGGCCGCAAATCTGGGCGATGACGCCGACACCACGGCGGCCATCACCGGGCAGATAGCGGGCGCCTTCTGGGGCGAGCAGGGCATACCAAGCCACTGGTTGCAGCGCCTGCACCTGGCCGATGACATCCGGGCGCTGGCTGGGCAGCTGTGGCAGGCCAACCAGGGCCTGCCGGCCACGGGCTGCGATGCCGCGCGATAATCAGACCCGCATGCGGAACTGAGGGAGGATGCTATGCGGGCTGTATTGGGTTTGGCAGGGTTGCTGGTGGTGATGGCGATTGTCGCGCTGTTGATGAAACAGAACATGGGCGTGACCAAGGCGCCCGCGCCCGCTGCCGTGGAAGGCGTACCCGTGCCGCAGATCGACACCAGCAAGGATGTGAATGCACAAAGCCGGCAGATCCAGCAGCAGGTGCAGGACCAGCTGAACCAGGCGCTGCAGCAGGATGCCCAGCGTCTGAAACAGGCCGAAGAATGACCGCAATGGCCGGCAGCATCGTCCCCACCGCCACCGGCAGCCAGCTGGCCCACCAGCCTGGCGATGCGCACTGGATGCGCGCTGCGCTGGAGCAGGCGCGCGCTGCGGCTGAGGCGGGTGAAGTGCCGGTGGGGGCCGTGGTGGTGCGTGATGGCCAGATCGTAGGCCGGGGCTTCAACCACCCGATTGGCGCCCATGACCCCAGTGCCCATGCCGAGATCGAGGCCCTGCGCGATGCGGCCCAGCGCCTGGGCAATTACCGGCTTGAGGGCTGCACCTTGTATGTGACCCTGGAGCCCTGCGCCATGTGTGCAGGCGCCATCCTGCACGCGCGCCTGGACCGCGTGGTCTGGGGCGCTGCCGAGCCGCGCACCGGTGCCGGCGGATCGGTGCTGGACCTGTTTGCGCAGGCCGCGCTGAACCACCACACCGCGGTGACCCCGGGGGTGTTGGCGGACGAGGCCGCAGCGCTGCTGACCGCATTTTTTGGCAAACGCCGCGTGCAGCAAAGGCAGCAGGCGCTGGCCAGCCACCCGCTGCGCGACGACGCACTGCGCACCTCCGACACGCTGTTTGCAGCGGCGCTGGATTGTGGCTGCCCCAGCTGCTTCTACAGCGATTGGCCCGCATTGGCGGGTCTGCGCCTGCATGTCAAAGACAGCGCGGGCCAGAACCCCCTGCCAGCCGCCGCAGCCCGGCAATGGCTGCTGTTGCCCGGCATGCCGGCCCATCAAGGGCTTTTTCGTGAATTGGCGGCAGGCCTGGCCGCGCGGGGAGATCGCGTCGTGGCCCCGGATTGGCTGGGCCTGGGACGCAGCGACAAGCCCAAAAAGGACCAGCGCCTGGGCGATGCGCAGCAGCTGGCGATGCTGCAGGACCTCATCGAGCATTTGCATCTGGATGGCGAGCAGGGGCTGGTCGTCGTCGCCCATGGCGATGCCGCGCGCCTGGCCCAGGCCCTGGTGGCGCAGCTGGCGGCACTGGGCCGGCCGGTACAAGGGCTGTGGCTGGTCAACCCGCCCAATGCCGCAGTGCCGAGTGCGGACTACCGGCTCTGGCTGGAGCAGCTGGCGCGCAAGCCGGCGCTGGATATGGCCGCCGCGCTGGGCAGCAGCGCTATCGGTGCCGAGATGGATGCGGACCGCCAGCAATGGGCGGCGCAGTTTCCTGACAAGGGCTACCGCGCCGGCCTGCGTGCCTGGGCGCGTGATGCGTTGGCCGCCCTGGATGCCCCGGCTATGGCGCCGGCCGCATCAGTGCAAGCGCTGCCTGTGCTGGTCAGCCTGGGCGAGCAAGCCCGCTGGTGGCCTGCACCGGTGGATGGACTGGGTGCCTGGCTGGCGGATGTTGCTACCAAAGCGGGCGGCACCGGGCCGCTGGCCTGGCGGCGTTGCGCTGGCGGCGACTGGCTGCCCTTGCAAAACAGCACCGCACTGCTGCAGGCCAGCCGCTTCTTTGACGCCGGTGCGCAGCCCGCAGCACTGGGCTTGGCGGCAGCGGCTTTGCGCTGAGCCTATCTGCTGCACAATAGCCCGCAGCTGTTCCGTTTTCTGACCGACATTTTTTGCTATGAGCTCCACCCCCAAAAACCAGGCGCCGATCACCGGCATCATCCACCACCCCTACACGGTCGATGCACCCTTTGCCGCGCCGCAGCCCGGC
The DNA here is from genome assembly GCF_022387135.1 of Comamonas sp. B21-038. Lineage (GTDB taxonomy): Bacteria > Pseudomonadota > Gammaproteobacteria > Burkholderiales > Burkholderiaceae_C > Comamonas > Comamonas sediminis. The sequence continues at coordinate 2,659,807 of NZ_CP092462.1, read as the reverse complement.
GTGTTCAAGGCTTCGAGCGTGTTCTTCCCGAACGTGGCGGCGATGCGCAACTGGGAATGGAAGGACAAGAGCGCCTTCACCTATGGCCTGCACGGCACGCCCACCACCTATATCCTGGAAGAGCGCATTGCCACGTTGGAAGGCGGCACCCACTGCGTGCTGGTGCCCAGTGGCCTGGCATCGGTCTCGGTGATCGGGTTGGCGCTGCTCAAGAGCGGTGACCATGTGCTGCTGCCAGACAACGTCTACGGCCCAAGCAAGGGCTTTGCCGAGAGCGAGCTGCAGCGCTATGGCGTCAGTGTCGGCTACTACGACCCGATGCGTGTGGACCACTGCGCCAGCCTGATCCAGGACAACACGCGGCTGGTGTGGCTGGAAGCGGCCGGCTCGGTCAGCATGGAGTTCCCCGATCTGGTGGGCCTCGTGCGCCTGTGCCGGCAAAAAGGCATTGCCACGGCGCTGGACAACACCTGGGGCGCGGGCCTGGCCTTCAACTGCTTTGACCTGGATGGCGATGGCAGCTACCGCCTGGGCGTGGATGTCTCGGCGCATGCGCTCACCAAGTACCCCAGCGGCGGTGGCGATGTGCTGATGGGCTCCATCGTGACCCGTGATGCCGCCGTGCACCGCAAGGTGCAGGCCACGCATATGCACCTGGGCCTGGGCGTGGGGGTGAACGATATCGAAACCGTGCTGCGCAGCCTGCCCAGCATCGCGCTGCGCTACCACGCGCAAGATGCCGCTGCCCGGCAGCTGGCCGCCTTCATGGCCGAGCATCCCGCCGTCGTGCAACTGCTGCACCCGGCGTTTGCTGGATCGCCCGGCCACGCGCATTGGCAGCAGCTGTGCGGCGCTGGTGCGGTGGCCGGCAAGCAGGGCACGGCAGCCGGTCTTTTCAGCGTGGTGATCGATCCGCGCTACGGCCAGAAGCAGATCGACCTGTTCTGCGAAAGCCTGCGTCTGTTCAAGCTGGCCTACAGCTGGGGCGGCCCGGTGAGCCTGGTCGTGCCCTACAAGATCGGCAGCATGCGCGCGCTCGGTGAGTCGCAGTTGCAGCCCGGTATGGTGGTGCGCTTTGCGATCGGGCTGGAGGATGCCAATGACCTGCAGCAGGATTTGGCCCAGGCGCTGCAAAAAGCCTTTGGCTGAACGCAAGGGACCCTCTGCAGAACGCCCTGCCGTGGTCTGAACGCGGTCTCGGGCGATCCGCGTCCATCCCGCTTGGCGAGGGTCATGCAGAGGATCCCTGGAGCCAAACCCATGAATGCCGCCCGCATCGCGCTGGCGGCATTTTTTATTTCATCAGCTTTTGCAGCTCGGGCCAGACATTGGCGAGCAGCTGCGGGTGGGCGCAGGCCAGCGGGTGGATGCGGTCGGCCTGGAAGTTCTTCTCGGCGTTGGGCACATCGGCCACGCCGTGCAGCAAGAAGGGCACGACAGCGGTTTTCTTCTCGCGCGCCAAGGTGGTGAAGACCTGGGCAAAGTCCGTGGTGTACTTGGTGCCGTAGTTGGGGGGCACCTGCATGCCCAGCAGCAGCACCTGGGCGCCGGCCTTTTGCGCGCTGTCCACCATCGCTGCCAGGTTGGCCTGGGTGCTGGCCAGCGGCAGGCCGCGCAGCGCATCGTTGGCGCCCAGCTCCAGCACGACGATGCCGGGCTTGTGCTGCGTCAGCAGCTGGCCAAAACGGGCCCGGCCGCCGGCGGTGGTGTCGCCGCTGATGCTGGCGTTGTGCACCTGGTAGGCGTTGGCGGTTTTGCTTTTTTCCAGCTTGTCCTGCAGCAGCGCCACCCAGCCCGTTCCGCGTGCGATGCCGTATTCGGCGCTGATCGAGTCGCCCACGACCAAAATTGTGGCAGGCGCCTGTGGTGCAGCCGCCTGTGCTGTAAAACCTATAGCGATGGAGGTCATCATTGCCCCCGTTACGATGCTGCGCAGACACCGGCGTCGTGTGACGGGTGCTCGACCATTGGAGGAAAGATTGGTTGTCATGACAGATGCAGTGCTTTCTCAATCGCAGGCGCCTGAAGCGGTGTTGGTGGCCCAGGGCCTGGGCAAATCGGTCTCGGATTCGACCGGCAGTCTGACCATTCTGCGTGATGTGGACTTTAGCATCGCCCAAGGGGAAACCGTAGCGATTGTCGGTGCATCGGGCTCGGGCAAAAGCACCTTGCTGTCGATCCTGGCGGGCCTGGATACGCCCAGCGTGGGCACGGTGCGCATTGCTGGGCAGGACCTGTTTGCGCTGAGCGAAGATGACCGGGCCGCGCTGCGTGCGCGCACGATGGGCTTTGTGTTTCAGAACTTTCAATTGATGGGCAATTTGACAGCGCTGGAGAACGTGATGCTGCCCCTGGAGCTGGCCGGACAGCGCGATGCCCGCAAGCAGGCGACTGCGATGCTCGAGCGCGTGGGCCTGGGCCAGCGCCTGTCGCACTATCCCAAGCTGCTGTCGGGTGGCGAGCAGCAACGCGTGGCATTGGCGCGCGCCTTTGTGGTGCAGCCTGCCGTGCTGCTGGCCGACGAGCCCACCGGCAGCCTGGACTTTGCCACCGGCGAGGCGGTGATGCAGCTGGTGATGGACCTGAACCGCGAGGCGGGCACGACCTTGGTCATGGTCACGCACGACCGGGCCATTGCCGCCCAGTGCCAGCGCGTAATCACGATTGCCGCCGGCGCGGTCGTGCAGGACAGCCGAATTTAAATTCGTTATCGCTTTTTCCATGCATTTAGGATCCTCTGCAAAACCCTCGCCAAGCGGGATGGACGCGGATCGGGATGAGGCGCAAGGCGTCTTTTGCAGTCAATAGCCGTAGCTATTGACAAGGAAGACAACGCAGCGGATCGCCCGAGCCCGCGTTCAGACCACGGCAGGGAGTTTTGCAGAGGATCCTTAAGACATCGGTAAGTTCCGCCCGCCACAGTGCCAACCTACAGAATGCGCGGTTGCCGGGTGAACACCTATCCAGAGCGGCCTTCTGTGTGAGGGGTTTGCGATGGATGCATGGAATCTGCAGTGGTTTGCATGGATGGCCGGGGGCTTTGCACCGACGGCTTGGGTGCTGGAGCTGGCCCGTTGGCTGGGCATGGACGGCGTTGCGCTGGCAGGCGCGGCGCTGCTGTGGCTGTGGTGGAAGCGGCCGGCGGACCGCCTGTACCTGCTGGGCAGCATGCTGTGCTGCGCCGCTGCGGTGCTGCTGGCGCACCAGCTCGCCATCTGGGTGGGGCATCCGCGCCCCTTCGTGATGGGGCTGAGCCCCGCCTATATTGAACATGCCGCCCGGGGCTCACTCCCGAGCGCGCATGCCAGCGCACTGTTTACCTTGGGTTTTTGCCTGCTGTGGCTGCGCCAGCTGCGCCTGGGTGGCGTGGCAGTGGTGGCGGTGGCGCTGGCAGTGAGCTGGGGCCGTGTCTACTGCGGTGTGCACTTTCCATTCGATATCACTGCCGGCGCAGCGCTGGGCGGGGTGATCGCGCTGTTGTATGGCTGGCTGTGGCGGCATGCCGGTCCGGTGGTGCAAGAGCCTGCTGCGCTGGCGCTGCCAGACGCCGCAGCGCCCCGCCCATCGCCGCAGCCCGCACCGGTGGAGTAAGCCATGCACAGTCTTGCTTCTGCACGCGCGGTGCCTGCCCGCTTTGCCTGGACGACCGAGGCCAGCATGGCGGTCCTGGTGGCAGTGTGGCTGCTGGCGCTGGCCTGGCTGCGGCCGCTCAGCGATCCGGATGAGGGGCGGTACGCCGTTGCCGCGCTGCAGATGCTGCGCAGTGGCGACTGGGTGACGCCGGCACTCAACGGCCTGCCGTTTTTCCACAAGCCGCCGCTGTACTACTGGCTGGCGGCCACCGGCTTCCAGGTTGCGGGTGTGCATGAATGGGTGGCGCGCCTGCCATCGCTGCTGGGCGCATGGCTGGCGGCCATGTCCTTGTTGGTGTTGCTCAAGCGCTATGCCAGCCTGTCGGTGGCTGTCGCTGCGGCGGTGGTGCTGGTGACGATGCCCTATACCTATATGGCCGCGCAGTACGCCAATATGGACATGCTGTTGGCCGGCTGCCTGACCGCCTGCATTTGCAGCGCCGCGATGGCGACCCTGGAGGCGCGCCCGGCCACGGGCCGCATCCGCGGCATGGCCTGGATGGGCTGGCTGGCTGCGGCCGGCGTCTGGGCCGGGCTGGGTTTTCTGGCCAAGGGCTTGATTGCGCTGGTGCTGCCCGGCATGGTCTGGGCCCTCTGGCTGGTGTGGGAGCGGCGCTGGCGCCAATGGTGGCTGCCTTTGCATGCAGCGGCATGGCTGCCGGTGCTGCTGATTGCCGGCCCCTGGGTCTGGATGGCGCAGGCACGGCACAGCGGCTTTTTCCACTACTTTTTTGTGACCCAGCACTTTCAGCGCTACACCGGCAGCAGCTTCAACAACCCCCAGCCCAGGTGGTTCTATGTTGCCGTGATCGCGCTGGCCGCGTTGCCCTGGACGGGCTGGGCGCTGGCCGCTGGCTGGCGCAGTGGGCGGCGCAAGGCCGTTGCCGGATCGCAGCCACCGCAGGCGGCACGGCCCGCCGCGCAGCCCTTGGTGCAGAGCCTGGACCGGCTGATGCTGGTCTGGTTTGCCGTCATCGTGCTGTTCTTCTCGGTGCCGCACAGCAAGATCGTAGGCTATGTGCTGCCCGCGCTGCCGCCACTGGCTTATGCGGTGGTGCGCCTGGTGCAGGCCGCTGGCTGGCAGCGCTGGGGCCGGCACGCGGCCGCGCTGGCCGCGCTGTTGTGTGTGGCCTTGGCCGTGGTGCTGGGCACGGTGGCCGTGCCTGCCAAGGCCCAGTGGCGCGCACTGCGCAGCCTGCCGGTGCAGCCGGCCGACCGCTTGGTGATGCTGGAGCACCTGTACTACGAAGTGCCTTTTTACCTGCCTGCGATGGCAGCTCCGCTGGTCGTGGATGACTGGACCACCGAGGGCCAGCAGGCCGACAACTGGACGAAGGAGCTGAGCGATGCAGCGCAGTTTGCGCCGCAGCGGGGCAATAGCCTGCTGCTGGATGCGCAGGCCTTGCAGGCGTACGCCTGCGCGCATCCGCAGCAGCGCCTGTGGGTCGTGGGCAGCACCGAGGCGGCCCAACGCCAGATGCCGCCGTTGGCGTCGGCTGCACCAGCACTGCACCTGGGCAGCACCCAGGTCTGGCAGCTGCAGGCGGGCCAGGCCTGCGGCAGGGGCACGGCGCAGTGATTCACAGCGCCGGTAGGGCAGCGCAGTTCGCGTTGGCCTACATCGGCGGTCACAAACCAGGGGTATAACCAGAGGCTTTCATCCTCTGCATGTCCTGAAAGTGAGAATGACTGTGGCAAAACCCCAAATTGGCATCATCGTTGGCAGCAACAGCAAGACCTCGATCAACAAGCAACTGGCGCATGGCCTGGTGAACCTGGTGCAGGACCAGGCGGACTTCGAGTTCCTCGACCTGAGCGCGCTGCCGTTCTACAACCGCGACGACGACGCCGACGCCTACCCGGCAGCGTTTACCGCTTTCAAAGACAAGGTGCGCAGCAAGAACGGCATCCTGTTCGTGACGCCCGAGCACAACCGCTCGGTGCCGGCTTATTTGAAAAATGCACTCGACGGCGCCAGCCGCCCTTATGGCAGTGGCGCGTGGAACGGCATTCCCGCCGGCATCATCGGCACCTCGACGGGTGGTCCGGCCACGTCGATGGCTCAGCAGCACCTGCGCAACATTCTGGTGTTTCTGGACATGCCTGCGATGGCGCAGCCTGAAGGCTTTATCCGCTGGACCGATGGCCTGGTCAGCGCCGATGGCAAGGTGGCCGAGGCCAGCGAAAAGTTCTTGCGCAACTACATGGAGCGCTTTCTGGCCTGGGTGGCTGTGCACCAGAAGAAATAAGCCATCTGTGGCGGGCTGGGGTGCCAGCGGCGGTGCACCGGCCTCAGCCGCCGCAAGGCGTTTTGCTGTGCTTCCCGCCATGGTTGCCAAGGCTGCGGTACGATGCAGCCAATTTTTTGACCAGGGCTGCCATGTTGAAACTTCCCCTTGACCACCTGTACCGTGCCGCTGCGCCGGATACCCGCGCACCCTGGTTGCTGGTGCTGATGCATGGCGTGGGCAGCAACGAGCAGGATCTGTTTGGCCTGGCGGGCATGGTGCCACCGGCGTTCCATGTGCTGAGCCTGCGCGCGCCTTATACCTTGGGCCCCGGCAGCTATGCCTGGTTCCAGTTTGGGGTGAACCCCGACGGCAGCCGCACCATCGATACTGCGCAGGAGAAAGCCAGCCGTGCGCTCGTCGCCCAGACCTGTGCCCAGGCGGCCCAGGCCTTGCAGATTCCTGCCGAGCGGGTGGTGGTGGGCGGCTTCAGCCAGGGCGGCATCATGGCGCTGTCGGCGCTGCTGACCGAGCCGCAGCTGCTGCAGGCCATCCTGGTGTGGCACAGCCGCCTCTTGCCCGAGATGGCCGCCGAGCAGGTGGCTCCCGGTCAGCTGGCCGGCCGCAAAGCCTGGATCAGCCATGGCACGGCCGACAATGTGATTCCGCTGGCGCAGGCCCATGCGATTCGCGCGGCCCTGCAGGCCACGCCTGTGGATCTGAGCTACCACGAGTACCCCTGCCGCCATGAGCTGCACCCGCAAGAGCTGCAGGACAGCATCGCCTGGCTGCAGGCACTGACCGGGGCGCAGCGCGTTTAACGTCTTGAATGTTTAGCCGGCATCCGGGCGGAACAGCCCGGCGAGCATGCGGTCGAGCTGCGGCCATTCCTCGGCAAAGTGGCGGCGGTTGACAAAAAAGGCCTCGCAGGCGACCGCAAAAAATTCGGCCGGGGCGGTGGCGCCATAGCTGTCCAGCCAGGGTGCGGGCTCGCCAAAGCGCTGGGATTTGGCAATCGCATGGCGAAAGGCATCAAAGGCCGATGCCCAGGTGCGCTCCCAGGTCTGGCGTGCTTCGGCCGCGCTGGCCAGGCCCAGAAAATGGCCGGGCAGCGACGGGTAGCCATCGGCTCCGCCGTTGCGCATATCGATCTTGTGGCAGAACTCGTGGATGACGACGCTGGTGCCGCGCTCGTTTTGCTGCAGCGGGTCTTGCGCAATGGCCGCCCAGCTCAAGGTGACGGGCCCATGCTGCATGGCTTCGCCTTCGAGCATCATGCGCCGGTGCGAGATAAGGCCCGCCTCGTCATGCATGTCGCGCGCAGCCACCATGGTGCCAGGGTGTACAACGATGCCGACAAAATCATCGTAGAGCGCAATGGCCTGCTGCGCCTCGCCCCGGTGCAGCAGCGGCACGCAGGCCTGTGCGGCAATGGTCAGCGCCATCGCATCGCTCACCACCAGACCATGCGCACCCGAGAACTGCTTTTGGCGCAGAAACAGCGCGCTGAGGGCGCGCAGCTTGGCTTTTTCTTCGAGCGACAGCGCTTGCAGAAAAGGGTATTTTTGCAGCACCTGCAGCCACAGGGTGGCAGGTATCTCGGGCACGGGGCGCGCCAGTGCGCGCAGGCGTGACCAGGTGCGGTGCAGCCAGGCCATGGGATCAGCGCGCGCCCGGCTGTGGCGGCCGGGCCAGGTAGTCGTCCAGCGCGATGCGCTGCAGGCCTGCGGCATCGATGCGCAGCACTTCGGCGCGTGCCGGCTCCAGGTCGGTGTCCCAATCGGTCAGTACCACGCGCTGGTGGTCTGCATCCAAGGGGTGGCTGGCAGGGCGGTGGGTGTGGCCGTGGATCAGCGTGGGCGCCTGGGCCTGCTGCAACCAGGCCAGGGCGGCCTTCGTATCCACATCGGCGGTGATGACCTCACGCATGCGGCGCGCCTCGCTCTGGCTGCGCATGGCGCCTGCCAGCTGGCGGCGCTGGGCCAGCGGCTGGGCCAGAATTTGCTGCTGCCAGGCGGGGCTGCGTGCCACCGCACGAAAACGCTGGTACTCGCTGTCTTCGACGCACAGCGCATCGCCATGGCTGAGCAGCCAGCGCTGGCCCAGAAACGCCAGGCAACTGGGATCGGGCAGCAATTGCATGCCGCTGCGTTGGGCAAACTGCGCGCCAATCAGAAAGTCGCGGTTGCCGTGCATGAAGAAAAGGGCGCGCTGGCCACTGGCCTCGCGCAGGGTCTGGGCGCAGGCCGCTTCAAAGCTGTCTGCCTCGTCGAGCGCATCGTCGCCGACCCAGGCTTCGAACAGGTCGCCCAGCATGAAGATCGCATCGGCCGTACTGGCTTGCAGGTACCGCTGCCAGCTGCGCCAGGTCAGAGGCAGCTGGGGTTGCAGATGCAGATCGGAGATGAATTCGATGCTGCGCCAGGCGGGGGGCGCAGCGAAGGCATGGACTGCCGTGGTGGCCAACTGGGCGCGCAGCGCCTCATCGGGGTCTGCGGCTCGGGTGTCGGTCGGGCTGTCCATGCAGATGGTGGCGGCCTGTTACAGCGCCACAGCCTTTTCGATCAGCACTTCTTCCTTGGGCACGTCTTGGTGCATGCCCTTGGAGCCGGTCTTGACGGCCTTGATCTTGTCGACCACATCGTTGCCCTTGACCACCTTGCCGAACACGGCATAGCCCCAGCCGCTGGGGGTGGGCGAGGTGTGGTTCAGGAAGTCGTTCTTGGCGACGTTGATGAAGAACTGGGCGGTGGCCGAGTGCGGATCGCTGGTGCGGGCCATGGCCACGGTGTACTGGTCGTTCTTCAGGCCGTTCTGGGCTTCGTTCTGGATGGGGGTCTGGGTGGACTTCTGGTCCATGCCCGAAGCAAAGCCGCCGCCCTGGATCATGAAGCTGTTGATCACGCGGTGGAAGATCGTGCCGTCATAGTGGCCGCTCTTGACGTAGCTCAGGAAGTTCTCGGTGGACTTGGGGGCTTTGTCTGCGTCGAGTTCCAGCGTGATCACGCCGTAGTCTTTGATATGCAGTTCAACTTGTGGATTGCTCATGGTGTGTTTCCTGTTGAGAAAGGTGGGAAGGGCGCCGCTGGCCGGGTTGAGGCAGGCGGCATAGCCATTTACTTGACGACGGTAGCCGACTTGATGATGACCGGGGTCTTGGGCACGTTCTGGTGCGGGCCGGCATTGCCGGTTTGCACCGCCTTGATCTTGTCGACCACATCATTGCCGCTGACCACCTTGCCAAACACTGCGTAGCCGTGGCCATCGGGATTGGGGGCGTTCAGCGAATCGTTGTTCTGCACATTGATGAAGAACTGCGCGGTGGCCGAATCGGGCACAGCCGTGCGGGCCATTGCAATGGTGTAGGTGTTGTTCTTGAGGCCGTTGTTGGCCTCCAGCGGGATGGGCGAGCGCGCAGGCTTTTGCTGCATGTCGGGGGTAAAGCCACCGCCCTGGATCATGAAGTTGCCGATCACGCGGTGGAAGATCGTGCCGTCGTAGAACTTGTCGTTCACGTACTGCAGGAAGTTGGCCACCGTCTTGGGCGCTTTTTCTGGGTTGAGTTCCACAACGATGTCGCCCATCGAGGTGGCCAGTTTCACGCGGGGCTGGTCAGCCGCCTGTGCAGCGCTGGTCAGCAACATGCCGCCGGCCAGTGCCAGGCCGCCCAGAATGGAAAGAGTGTGTCGTTTGGTAGGCATCGGTTTCCTCTGTGGTCAATTACGGTAGATGGCCAGCACAGGGCACTGCGCTGTCCGCAATGCATGCTGCGCTGCGCGCAAGTCATCGGCGTTGCAGCGTGGGCGTTGCACCGAGTTGAGGGCCAACGGTGCAAGATTCAAGGCAAGGCCTTTACTTTTTTGCGTCAGGCGCCGCTGCCGGTGCCGCCGGTGCGGCAGTGGCTGGCGCTGCGGCTGCTGAAGGCTGGGCCCGCGTCACCAGCAGACGCAGGCTGCTGATCTTGGGCTGCAGCCGCGCCTGCTGGGCGGGCGCCAGGCTGCTGGCCTTGCTCAGCGATTGCTCGGCCAGGCGGATATAGATGTCGCCCAGGTTCTCATAAGCGGTGGCATAGCCGGGGTTGGCCCGCACGGCATCCTGCAGCGCACGGCTGGCTTTTTCCAGCTGGTTGTTCTGGGCGTAGAGCACGGCCAGGTTGTTGTAGGGCTCGGGCAGCTCGGGGTATTCCTGCACCAGCTTTTCGAAGGTGGCCGTGGCTTCATCGCGCTGGCCGGCATTCATCTGGGCCACGCCTTGCAAAAAGCGCCATTGCGGGTCACGCGGCGCTTGCTGGATCTTGGGCTCCAGCTGCTCCAGGGCCAATGCGGTCTGGCCGGACTGAATCAGCTTTTCCACGGCTGCGTAATCGTCCGCATAGGCGGCACCGCAGCTCAGTGCGAGCGCCAGCAAGGCAGCACGAGGCATCAGGGGGGAGAAAAGGCAACTGACTAACTTCATAGGGTTCGGGCACGCTGGGCGCGTGCAAGTGGCCTGCAGGCTTATACTGCAGCGCATTGTAGCTGAGGGGGCTGGCGCCCCGGAACGGCGGGCGGCCATGGTTTGCAGGGCATGGTGTCGGCATCAGCTACCATACATGGTTCGGCGGTTCCTGCCGGGCGGCTCTGCCCCAAGCAGGCTCTGCACAACCCGCACACCAGTCTCTTTGCAGAGGGTGGGTGCGGACCGGCGTGGGGCGCCAGGCGTCCTTCCCTCTCAACCACAACCACGCTAATTTTTCATGAGTTTGCGCATCTACAACACGCTTTCGCGTGCGCTGGAGTCATTTGTTCCGATCGAGCAGGGCCATGTCCGCATGTATGTATGCGGCATGACGGTCTATGACCTCTGTCATCTGGGACATGCGCGCTCGATGCTGGCGTTCGATGTGGTGCAGCGCTGGTTGCGTGTCAGCGGCCTCAAGGTGACCTATGTGCGCAATGTCACCGACATCGAGGACAAGATCATCCGCCGCGCTGTGGAGAACGGCGAGACCATCCGCAGCCTGACCGACCGCATGATCGAGGCCCTGCACCAGGACGCCGATGCACTGGGCATCGAGCGCCCCACCCATGAGCCCCGTGCGACCGAGTACGTGCCGCAGATGCTGTCCATCATCTCGCAGCTGGAGGAAAAAGGCCTGGCCTACCGCACCGAGGGCGGCGATGTGAACTACGCCGTGCGCAAGTTCCCGGGCTACGGCAAGCTGTCGGGCAAGTCGCTCGATGAGCTCAATGCCGGTGAACGCGTGGCCGTGCAGGACGGCAAGGATGACCCACTGGATTTTGTGCTGTGGAAGAGCGCCAAACCCACCGAGCCGGACGAGGCCAAATGGCAAAGCAGCTATGGCACGGGCCGGCCGGGCTGGCACATCGAGTGCTCGGCGATGAGCTGCGCCCTGCTGGGCGAGACTTTCGACATCCATGGCGGCGGCGCTGACCTGCAGTTCCCCCACCACGAAAACGAAATTGCGCAGAGCGAAGGCGCACACGGCCAGCCGCTGGCCAGGATGTGGATGCACAACGGCTTCATCAACGTCGACAACGAGAAGATGTCCAAGTCCCTGGGCAATTTCTTCACGATCCGCGATGTGCTCAAGCGCTACGATGCAGAAACCATCCGCTTCTTTGTGGTGCGCACCCATTACCGCAGCCCGCTCAATTACAGCGATGTGCATCTGGACGATGCCCGCAATGCCCTGAAGCGCCTCTACACCGCGCTGAGCCTGGTGCCGGCAGAGCCTGTGACCATCGACTGGAGCCAGCCGAGCGCAGCGCGCTTCAAGGCGGCGATGGACGAGGACTTTGGCACACCCGAGGCGGTGGCGGTGCTGTTTGAGCTAGCTGCCGAAGTCAACCGCAGCAAATCGCCTGCGGTGGCGGGGCTGCTCAAGGCCTTGGCCGCTACCTTGGGTTTGCTGCAGGCCGACCCTGCCGCCTACCTGCAGGCGGGTGCTAGCGTGGATGCCGCTTATGTAGAGGCGCAGATTGCACTGCGAGCTGCAGCCAAGGCGGCCAAGAACTATGCGGAATCTGACCGCATCCGCGCCGAGCTGCTGGCCCAAGGGGTGGAGCTCAAGGACTCCGCCCAAGGCACGACCTGGACGGTCGTGCAGGCAGGGGCCTGATGCGCGCTGTGGGTAGTCTGACTTTGTCCCTGGCGTTGACGCGGTCCGTCTAGCCCTATGCCTGGTATCAGCAATAAACCGCTGTCAGCGGAAGACTGGGCTGCCGCCTGCAAACACCTGGCCCGCAAGGACCGGGTGATGCGCCGGCTCGCGCCGCTGTATGCCGGTGAGATGCTGCGCCGCGAGGCGGACGGCTTTGCGCTGCTGATGCGCTCGGTGGTCTGGCAGCAACTCTCGGACAATTCGGCGCGCCAGCTGTGGAAGCGGCTGGTGGCAGCGCTGGGCGCAGCCACGCCCAAGGCCATGCTGGCGCTGACGGACGAGGCCGCCAAGGCCATCCGCCTGCCGCAGCGCAAGCTGGGCTATCTGCGCGATCTCGCCCAGTGGTTTGTGCAGGAGCCCAAGGATGCGCTGTCCTGGGTGCATGTCGACGATGATGCCGTCATTGATCAGCTGCTGGCGCAGCGCGGCATCGCACGCTGGGGCGCGGAGATGTTTCTGCTGTTCCATCTGGGGCGGCCCAATGTGCTGGCCATCGACGACGCAGCGCTGCTGCAGGGCATCAGCGACCATTATTTTTCGGGCGAGGCCGTCAGCCGCAGCGATGCGCGCGAGGTGGCCCAGGCCTGGCAACCCTGGGCCAGTGTGGCGGCCTGGCTGATCTGGCGATCCCAGAATGCCATGCCACTGGGGCAGGATGCAGATTGATCTGGTTTGGCCGCATGCGGTTACACTGTCGGTCGTTATGAGAAGGCTGCCTGCGGCTTTTCTCGAGGAGAATCATTTTGGCGAAAAGAACATTCCTGGATTTCGAGCAACCGATTGCGGAGCTGGAAACCAAAATTGATGAACTGCGCTATGTGCAAAGCGAAAGCGCAGTCGATATCTCTGAAGAGATCGATCAGCTCAGCAAGAAAAGCCAGCAGCTGACCAAGGACATCTACAGCGAGCTCTCCCCTGGCAGATCACCAAGATCGCACGCCATCCCGAGCGCCCCTACACCCTGGACTATGTGAACGAGATCTTCACCGATTTCGTTGAAATGCATGGTGACCGCCACTTTGCCGACGACCTGTCCATCGTAGGCGGCCTGGCACGCTTCAATGGCAACCCCTGCATGGTGGTGGGCCACCAAAAGGGGCGCGACACCAAGGAGCGCACCCTGCGCAACTTCGGCATGAGCAAGCCCGAGGGCTACCGCAAGGCGCTGCGCCTGATGAAGACCGCCGAGAAATTCAAGCTGCCGGTGTTCACCTTTGTCGACACGCCTGGCGCCTACCCCGGCATTGATGCCGAAGAGCGCGGCCAGTCCGAAGCCATTGGCCGCAACATCTATGAAATGGCGCAGCTGGAAGTGCCGATCATCTCCACCATCATCGGTGAAGGCGGCTCCGGCGGCGCGCTGGGTATCTCGGTGGCCGACCAGGTGCTGATGCTGCAGTACTCGGTGTACTCGACCATCAGCCCCGAAGGCTGCGCCTCCATCCTGTGGAAGACCAGCGACAAGGCCCAGGAAGCGGCCGATGCGATGGGCATCACCGCGCACCGCCTCAAGGCCTTGGGTCTGATCGACAAGATCATCCACGAGCCTGTAGGCGGTGCCCACCGTGACCACAAGCAAATGGCGGCACTGCTCAAGCGCGGCCTGAGCGATGCCTTCCGCCAGCTGGCTGACCTCAAGCCCGCCGAGCTGCTGGACCGCCGCTATGAGCGCCTGCAAAGCTATGGCCGTTTCTCGGACACCAAGGCAGAACATTGATGCCCGCTGCCGGCCGCTGCTGATGCTGCGCCGCTGCTGCTGCCAAGCCTCCCGTTGCGGAGGCTTTTTGCTGTGGAGTGCGTGCCATGGCTGAGCCCGCCATTGTTGCTGCGCTGAACGGCTGGCAGCCCGTACTGCCATTGGCGGTAGCCTACAGCGGCGGGGCGGATTCCACGGCGTTGCTCTGGGCTTGCCTGCAGCGCTTTCCCGGCCAGGTGCATGCCATCCACATCAACCACGGGCTGCAGGCGGCGGCGGCTGTGTTTGAGGCCCATTGCCGTGCCCAATGCACTGCCTGGGCAGTGCCTTTGCAGGTGGCGGCGGTGAACGCGCATGCGCAACCTGGCCAAAGCCCGGAGGATGCGGCACGCATTGCGCGCTACCGGGCGTTGACCGAGGCCGTGCTGGCTGCCGCTGATGCAGGGCAGGGCGCCATCCAGACCATTGCGCTGGCCCAGCATGCCGATGACCAGGTCGAGACCGTGGTGCTGGCACTGTCGCGCGGTGCCGGGGTGGCCGGGCTGGCAGGCATGCGCCCGCAGTGGCAGCGCGCAGGCCTGCAGTGGGCGCGGCCCTATCTGGCGCTGGGCAGTGCGCAGATCCGCGCTGATCTGGCTGCGTTGGGCATTGCCTGGGTGGAAGACCCCAGCAACACCAACACGCGCTACACACGCAACCGCATCCGCCAGCAGGTCATGCCCGCACTGGTGCAGGCCTTTCCGCAGATCGCGCAGACGGTGGCACGCAGCAGCGCCCATGCGGCGCAGGCGGCCGAACTGCTCGATGACCTGGCGCAGATCGATCTGCAGGCCACTGGCTCGCCACCGCGCATCCGCGCGCTGCAGGCGCTGACCGAGGCCCGCATGGCCAATGTCTTGCGCTACTGGTTGCGCACAGCCCATGGCCAAACGCCCAGTGCCGCGCAGTTGGCGCAACTGCTGCTGCAGCTGCAGTGCTGCACCACGCGGGGCCACCAAATCCATATAAAAGTGGGCCATGGGTATATACAGCGCCACAGAGATGTCATCGATTGGTACAATCCGCCAGTTTTGGTCTGACTAATGTACGATTCCGACGGCGTGCCAAAACACTTTGCATCAACGCCGAGCTTCGTGTTTCGTCATCGTGATATTCAATGGCACTGATCGTTCATAAGTACGGCGGCACGTCGATGGGCTCTTCCGAGCGCATCCGCAATGTCGCCAAACGCGTCGCCAAGTGGGCAAGGGCTGGCCACCAGATGGTGGTGGTGCCCAGCGCCATGAGTGGCGAAACCAACCGTCTGTTGGGTCTGGCCAGTGAGCTGGCACCCAGCCGCGCAGACAAGTCCTATTACCGTGAGCTGGACATGCTGGCCGCCACTGGCGAGCAGGCCTCGTCGGCCCTGCTGGCCATTGCGCTGCAGGCCGAGGGCGTTCCTTCGGTCAGCTACACCGGCTGGCAGGTGCCGGTGCGCACCGACGACAGCTACACCAAGGCGCGTATTGAATCGATCGATGACCAGCGCGTGCGGGCCGATCTGGACGCCGGCCGCGTGGTGATCGTCACCGGTTTCCAGGGCATTGACCCGAACGGCAACATCACGACCCTGGGCCGTGGCGGCTCGGACACCTCGGCCGTCGCCGTGGCAGCCGCCCTCAAGGCTGCCGAGTGCCTGATTTATACCGATGTTGATGGTGTCTACACCACCGACCCGCGTGTGGTGTCGGCCGCACAGCGCCTCAAGACCGTGAGCTTTGAGGAAATGCTGGAGATGGCGAGCCTGGGCTCCAAGGTGCTGCAGATCCGCTCGGTGGAATTTGCCGGCAAGTACAAAGTGCCAATGCGTGTGCTGTCGAGCTTCACGCCCTGGGATATTGCATTGGATGAAGAGGCCAAATCGGGCACTCTGATCACATTTGAGGAAGACGAAAAGATGGAAAAGGCCGTCGTATCCGGTATCGCTTTCAACCGTAGCGAAGCCAAAATCTCTGTCCGTGGCGTGCCTGACACCCCCGGCATCGCCTACCAGATCCTGGGTCCGGTGGCAGACGCCAACATCGATGTGGATGTGATCCTGCAAAACATCGGCAAGGACGGCAAGACCGACTTCAGCTTCACCGTGAACCAGGGCGACTTCAACCGCACCGTTGAGCTGCTGCGCGACGAAGTGGTGCCCAAGCTCGGCGCTGACGAAGTCATCGGCAACCCCAACATCTGCAAGGTGAGCATTGTCGGCATCGGCATGCGCAGCCACGTGGGCGTCGCATCGACGATGTTCCGCGCACTGGCCGAAGAGGGCATCAACATCCAGATGATTTCCACCTCCGAAATCAAGACCTCGGTCGTGATCGATGAGAAGTACCTGGAACTGGCCGTTCGCGCGCTGCACACCGCTTTTGGTCTGGATTCTGCAGAAGTTTCCAAATCGGCCTGATTTTTCAGGTTAGAATAGCTGTATTGGAAACGTGACCGAGTGGCCGAAGGTGCTCCCCTGCTAAGGGAGTATGGGGTGTAGAGCCTCATCGAGGGTTCGAATCCCTCCGTTTCCGCCAAAAAGATAAGCCCCAAGTGATTGATTCACTTGGGGCTTTTTCTATGCATGGGTGGTGCGCTCTCAAGTCATCCCTAATCCATCCCTAAATCGCTTCTTTTCGGGGTGTGGCCTGGTTGGTGATCGCAGCATTGACCGCTGCGAGGTTGGCGCCTCGATCTGCTGACGGAATCCACTTTGCATAGTCGCGCATCATCACCTGCACAGAGTGCCCGTGCTGCATGGCCACCCACATGGGATTCGCGCCGGCCATGAGCGCCAGGGTTACGCTGGTGTCCCGGCATTCCTTGGGCGCCCTGTATCGCACGCCGATGGCGCGCAAGGTGATGCGCCAGGCTCTGCGCTGCGACTGCTCGTCGTGATAGGGCGCTCCCGTGTTCGGGTTATAGAACACCTCCGCATTCATTGCTGCAGTCCTTGCGCGCTGGCGCTGGATCACACTGGCGGCGCGCTGGTTAAGCTCCACCGTGCGTTCAACGTTGGTTTTGGTGCGGTCTTTTTCCATAGTCATCACCTTGGAGCGGCGAACCAGCACAGTGGACTTCCGTAAGTCCACATCCTCCCACCTCAGCGCGATATGCTCGCTTGCCCGTAACCCAGCAAAGAATGAGAATTCAAAATAATCTGTCATTACCTCCCCAAAACGCTTTTGCATCTCCTTTAGGATCAATTCGACCTCATCAGGTGCAAAAGGGTCAGGGTTGGCTTTTTGGATCTTCTGATTATCTATTCCTTCAACTGGGTTGCTAACTCGGCTTGGTGGTTTGCATATCAGGTCGAAAACTCCACGCAGTGGGATCAGAATATTATTCTGAGTTTTCCGCGATAGTCCTTTCATTTTGCGCCCGGTTTCCAAGTCCATTCGGTCTTTGCTCAATGTTGCCAAGTGAGTTAATACCATTTCATGGCTTATTTTCTCTGGCCGTAGGTTTCCGAATGCAGGCACCCAATATGCATTTAGATGACGGACATAAATGGCATGCGTGGAATGCTCCAAGCTCCGAGCGGAGAGGGTAACCCATACCTTCGACCACTCTAGAAAGGTTCGCATGCCAGCCTCGCTCTCTGGCTGGTGTTGCTGCAGGTGCTTGTAGTCGGGGAAATGTGCTGCAAAGCTGAAGGTGCCATGCTTTATTTCTTCGACTATGGTGGCTCGCACCCGAGCCGCATGTTTGAGGTTTGCGGCAGTGGGGCGAAGATCAAGCGTAGGGGAGACCTGTTTTCCATTCCAGGTGAAACGAACCTCTATGCGGTCGCCTCGCGGTCTAACACCTCCTGTCGTTGCTTTGCGGCCCATTGGTTGTAACCTTCCATATCGATCAAAATATTATTGTCCGGGGCGCGGACGTATTCCTTGCCTTCAATCCAAACTCCCCGGTGAATCTTCGTCTCAACTGCGCGATCCGAGTATCCAGTCTCTGCGCAGAATTTGACAATGCGTACAAATCGTGCGGCCATCATGGCTCCTTTCTGGTTCTGATCGAAATCAATGCACCTGCAGGTTTCTCGCTCACCGGCATGGCCTGCAGGTTTTCGTCTGACCTGCAGCCTTCGACAACGCCGGATCGCTTGTCATGCTCCAGCAGGGCCTTGCTGAGCATCTTGTGGGCCTGGCGCACGTATGCGGGCACCTGGTTGATCTGCTCCGCCTTCTCCTGCAGAAGGTCTTGAGCATTTCGGCCTGTAGCGATGCCCGTTTCGTGGCACTTGACCACGGCATTGATAAATCCGCGCTGCATGTCTCCATCCAGCATGTACTCGCAGCGCAGCCAGGCCAGCAGCCGGCGCAGGTGGTTTACCTGGGCCTCGGTCATCGGTAGGGCGGGAATGTTGTTGTCCCCGGTCAAGATCATCGTCTTGGTCATAGTTTTTCCTTCGTGTTCCCATCCTTCTGTGGTTGGGTCTGGATGGTGGGCGGCTGGGCGGCGCGGGCCCGGCGCTCCGCAATCTCTTTAAGGATGTCAAAGGGCGAGCCGGTGCGCTGCGGCCGTGGTGGGGGTGGTGGGCTGTAGTGGCGCGTCATTTAAGCCTCCGTGCCTTCACTGGTACAACTGGCGGATCTTCCACAGCAAGCGCAATCTCCATTGCATGCCGGAGGGCGGCCACTATCACCTTGAACACTGGCGCCGCTAATGGCTCCGGCAGCTTTTCCAGGACATCCGCTACAGACACGATGTCAGCCTGAATGATCGCCATGAGACTGACCGCTTCAGAGAGGTCATCCTTGATCGCGGCCACCTCCCTGGCGCACTTTTCGTACAGCCAATCGGTGAGGTGATGGGCGCCATATGCATAGTCCTCATTCGCTTCGGCTGCCGCAAGGTGCGTTGTGAGCGAGGCGGCTTCCACAAGGGCCAGGATCTGTTTGCCGGCCTTGCGTGCTGGCGCGGTCTTTTTGGACTTAGCGGGAGGCTGCTTGCGCAACACAGGCTTGGTGATCGGTGCCCAGCCCTCTGCCACTGAATCTTCGACCAGCTTGGCCAAGGTGGGTGCGATCAGGCTTTTGGGGATCGTCTTTGTGTCCAGGGTGGCATTCATGGCTTCAGCTCCAGGCGCATGGCGTTCAAGAAATGCGGCGTCAGGGCGCGGGCCTCCTCGGGCGTGAAGCCGGAGACGGTAATGGTCCGGTCCTTGGAGTGGCGGAACTGCGCAAAGGCGCTCCCGTCCTCTTGCTCACCGACGGCCGCCAACTGGCCCACCAGAAACAGGCCTTCAGCACAGCCGACAACGTGGCGCCGGTAAATGTTCTTCACGTAGCCATGCACGGTGGTGCGCGCCCATTCGTCAGGAGGTATCGGCTTCCACTCGCGGCCTTCTGCAGTAGTTGTGAGCGCCTCCAACTGGCCGTTGTGGCGGTGCAGATTGCGCACGCCGGTAAAGGCCGAGGTGAATGGGAAGCGACCGGGTGGCCCAACAACTTCGCCTACCGGCGCACGGCGATGGATCAGATAGAGCCCTTCACCACGGTACTCACGCACATCGAAATCAATTTCCAGCACATCGTCTCGATCCGCATACGGCCAGGCCAGACGCTCCGAGTCCTTCACCAGGTGGATGCCACTGGCATGGCCGCCAGGCGCTGCTCTCGCTTCGTCCTGCGGGATGGGTTCAACTGGGCGCGCTGTCGCTTTGACCGCTTTACGCGGCCTTGTGATTACTGCATCCATGGATTACCTCCTCAGCAACTTGCTGCGCGGCTTGTAGACCTCGCGCACCATGCCGAGAACTTCGATATTCGCCATCAGCTCGGGGGTGACCATGCGCCAGGCTTGCCCATCACCGTGGATGGTGGGATCAGCCATCCAGAGTTCGCAATTGGGGAGGGACTGAAAGCGCCGTACCCCGTACCAGCTGTAGTCGTCTGAATGGCGAAAGGCGATCATGTATCCGGCATCCCCTTTGATGCGGCGCTGGTCGAAATCCACCTCGATCACATCGTGGGCGCAGATGAAGTCGCCGAACAACTGACAGTGCGTCTGCAGGAGGTGGAGCCCTCTGCACTGGGTCAGCTGCTCCCGGGCGCCCATCGGTGTCACGGCGGTTGCCTCGACCCCTCTGGGAACCGTGCGCTCAGGCGTGGCCGTGGTTTTGAAGGCTGCAACCGCGGTCATGGCGCTGCCCCGGCATCGCGCTCAGCTGCCGCCTTGCGGATAGCGTCCTTGCGGGGTTTGTCTTCATTCAGGTAATGGTCCAGCGATTCCTTGCCGCGAGTGTTGAGGCGCTCGTAGATGGGGTGCTGGCGCAGAGTGGTAGCCAAGACGGACACCTGCCGGCCAGTTTCATCCTGAACGGTGTACTCTTCCTCGTCATCCGCGAAACCAGTTCCGATGTGATCGACAGCGCCTATGAGGGTGTCCAGCAGCTCCGGCTGCAGGATTTGTCCGCGTGGTGGCCCAGAAAGCTTGTGGACGCGCGCTATGAAGGCCGTGGGGTGCTCCTTTTTAAGCTCGATCAGAACATCTGCCGCTTTTACCCAAGACTCGTGGCGAACAGACAGCCTGGCGCCATTGCTGGTCCAGATTTCAAAGAAATGCTCTGAGCCTTCCCCCGAGGTCAAACGCAGCCATTCTTTCAACAGGCGGCCGGTGCGAGAGAACTCCTCTTCGCTGCTGCGGTGCCGCCCCTGGTCCTGCAGTCGCTCAACCGCCCACTGTGGCAACGGCTCAAGTGGCTCTGGGTAGATGCGATCGTGATTCCGATGGGTCATCAAGATGCTATCGATGATCGACCACCAGTGAATCCCAATCTCATGTGCTCGAGTGCGCAAGTCTTCGGCGTCCAGTGGCTCTGGTAGCGCTGGCGCATTGCAGCGCATCGGAGGCTGAGGGCGAGGGTTGCGGCCTTGCTTGGGGTTGGCACGCGCCTCAGTGGCGTTTTCCGTCGAACGAGGGATAATCTCGGACATGGTTCGTTTCCTTGGAATGGTTTCGGATCTAGAAACCCTTGAGCAGGTCAGAGCGCTCAGGGGTTTCGCTTTGGTGGGTCACGCTGCAGCCATCTCGGCTTTGGCGTGTGCCTTGAGGGGCTTTGGCTTGCGGCCGTCAGGCATGAGCTGAAAGCGCTTCTCAATGTCGCGGTGCGACCAGAGGGTAGGCGTCTCCTGCACGCAGTCCTTCACGAACTGGGCAAAGAGCCGGGTGATGTCAGCCACGGCGTAAACCACATACTGGGAGCCCCGCGCCTCTTCGCGGTGGTTGCGCACCATGGCATGCGGCTTGGGGCTCGTTGGCAGCTCGCGCATGACCCGGTGGATAACCCAATCCGGCAGGGCATAGCGCTTGTTCATCCTGTCCACGATCTTGCTGATGGGCTCGCAGTTTTGCGGGCAGTGGTCCCAAACTCGGGATTCGGCCAGGTCCTGCACTTGCCCCTCCAGGCGCGCAACATCAGCTTTAATCTCGGCCTGCTTTTGCTCAACAGCCAGCAGGGCCTGCGCGCTGGCCAGCAGCATCTCGCCGGGGGTGCGCGGGGCAGCTTGGTAGCCGCCGGTCTGGCGGATGCTTGGCAGCACCTCCTCAAACACCCAGCGCTCAACCCGTTCGGCGGTGGGTAGGGTGCTGTTAACGATGAGGCGCATCAGATCCGGCTCGTCAATGATTCGAGTGTCCTGCAGCCGGCCGAGCGCATCGGGGATGGGGTAGCGTTTGGCGACCCCACGGCAATGCGTGTTCAGCGCGTCCGATTCATTTGCGTAGCCCAACGATGCGGCTGCGTCCTTGCCGACAAAGTAGGTCTTGCCGTCGATCTGGACTGTGCGAACGGTGATGTTCTCCAGTCGGTGGAGAAGGATGGTGCTCATGGCGGGGTTCCTTTCTGCGCGTCTGGCGCTTGGGGGCGGGTTGATTCAAGCCTAATAATCACTTCAGCGGTGAGGCTTCGGCGTTGGGCTTCGGCTTGCCCTTGGAGCCATTGCTTAAGCTCTAGAGGCAGCCGCACTTTGAACTGTCCGGTGTCTGCGTTCTTAAGCATTTGCTGCTCCTTCTTTGGACCACCGTGGTCCGTTAACTAAATGTACACCACCGTGGTCCATTTCTATAATTCCTTGCTTGATGATGTGGTCTTTGCACCACCGTGGTCTATGATTGCGTCATGAGCCGTGAAGACCCACAGATGAAGATCCGCTTGCCCGCTGAGTTGAAGGCGCGCATTGAAGCTGCTGCCACGGCAAGCACTCGAACGCTCAATGCTGAAGTTGTTGATCGACTTCAAGGTAGCTTTGAGGCCGGCGCCTCACCGGACTTAATCGTTGATCAAGCGAAGCAGATTTACGATTTGCGCCGACAACTAGCTTTCAACCTCATGGCTATGGCGGAGGCGGCGGCTTTGATTGGCGAATTGAAGCCTGATGAAAAAGCATTGATTCAAAGCCTCAAGGAAGAAGTTGAGAAGGCTAAACCGCAAGTGG
Organism: Comamonas sp. B21-038; assembly: GCF_022387135.1. Lineage (GTDB taxonomy): Bacteria > Pseudomonadota > Gammaproteobacteria > Burkholderiales > Burkholderiaceae_C > Comamonas > Comamonas sediminis. The sequence continues at coordinate 2,637,629 of NZ_CP092462.1, read as the reverse complement.
CCCTGGGGTTAACCAAGATTTCCGACGGCGCTACTGATGACGAGCGGGCCAAGCAGCTTTCATTCATGGAGCAATTCATCGACTCCGCTATAACTAGCTACGGCCGAAAGGCGAAGGGTCGCGTCAGTAGTAAAAAGAACTGATCTCTCTACGACGGCGTAGTCAAAAACGGTGAGGTGCCGTTTTCTGTTTTTAGCAGCGTCATTGAACAGATGTTCCTGCCAGACGATCCATAAGCGGCGTTTCCCGAAACTCGCCAAACGCGCCACCAAAGGTTTCATTGGCTATGTCGTGCACAGCCTTGCTCAGCTTCCCGTTGGTCTGCATGGCGTTCATAAATGCCATCGTGTGGCACCACTTCAGCGGCCGGATCTCGATGTCATCATCTTGGGTCGCGGAGTTTTCAAGGTCCAGGATGCAGATCAAGTGGTGAGATTTATCGCCATACTTGCGCACATCCTCGGTGTCTCGGTCTGCATGGCTGGTGTTGATGGCGTCAAAAATCAGCGCCCGGGGCACCTTCTGATCCATTTCATGGCAAAGGAACATCAAGTACTTGCCAATTTCAATTTCATGGAATTCGCAGGCGAGACGGTTTTCTTCGATTGCCGCGATCAAGTGGTTTGTTAGGGTCCAGTCATCAGACCCTACGGCTGTGAGCGCCAGTTTTGCCCTGTATCCCGCCAGCAGCTCACCGGATTGCCTGCGGGTTCGCACGTTTTGCCGGGCCAGCATGCGCAGCGCCACCAATTGTTTGACCAGATCGGCGGCTGTCTCTTCGCCCGTTATTTCCAGCGCTTTCAAAGCTGCACCCCTCTCGCAATTGCGCTGTGCAGCCGGCGCAGCGCGTTGCGCTCCTTGCGCTTTGCGGCTTCCTGCAGCTGGTACTCCGGATCGGTCGCAACCATCATCCGGTCCCATTCATCGCTGTCTCGTTCTATGCGATGAAAAGTACCCGTGCCGTGGGCCCAGCGCACATAAGCCGCTTTGAGGTTGTCGCTGGCCTCCTTCCGGCGCTTGGTGCATTGGTGCAACTCGACGGCAATCAATCCAATCTCTTCCAGGGTCTTAGTCTGTGCCATGTATCGGCTCCTTCTCGGTTAAGTGGTGACGGGTTAAAGGCGTGCGCGCAATTCGGTGCGCGCGTTGCGCCACACCAGGCCGAGGGCCCAGGCAGCAGCTTTGAACCAGCTGGCGCCGGCCCAGCGGCGCATGTTGAAGAGGCGATAGGCGAGGGTGATTTGTTCGGCCATAGCGGCTCCGTTGTCAGTGCCCAAGTGGGCGGGGTTATCAGTGGCCGCAGGGCAGGCCTTCGCCTGGCTGTGGTTCGCGTTCAACGGGAGCACCGCAGCTGCCGCAGCGGAAGGGAGCGGAAGAGTTGTTTTCAGCCATGTTGGGCTCCAGAAAAGAAAGCGCCCGCTCAGGTGGCGGGCTGGGTTGAAGGGTGCCGGGCCCCAAAGGGCGAACCAAACGCGGAGGAGGACGCGCATGGACCGGCGAAAACCGATTAATAATCTCCAGATACAGGAGGTTACGAATGTCAATGTCTGCTGAGGGTCAGCTTCGCTTGGAGGGGTGTACTGTGCTGGGCGCGAACGGATTTCCGTTTGCAGCTGGAGGCACGTTGAGCGTGCAGTTTGAAGAGAAATCTGTCAATTTCATCGGGCCAGGTAGAACGGCATCATTCAGCTATGCCGAGCTTGCCGAGCTAGATATTTCCGGTCCTGGATCTGTGACCACGGGGGGTGGCTTTGTTGGGGGTGGCTTTGGGGTTGAAGGAGCGCTTCAAGGAATGGCAATTGCGACGGTACTCAATCTGATATCTACACGTACCAAAATCCACACCTTTTTGACTCTCATCACCAACTTTGGAGAGATTCATCTTCACTATTCGGGCATGGAGCCAAGTGCTCTCCGCATCGCGTTGGCTCCCGTCTTCGTAAAGTTACGACGTTTGGACCCTGCCTGGATTGCTCAGAGAACAAGCGTCCTGGATCAGCAATGCGCAGCTGGTGTAATAGATCGAGAATCGTACGTAGCTGCTATGCGCAGATTGAGCGTTGCCTCTGATTGGAAGGACCCCGTTCTTGAGATGCGGGATTTAAAGGCCCTCAAAGAGGCCAGTGACCAAGCGCTTCTCGATAGTGCCCCTAAAGGATCCTGTCCAAACTGCGGGAGCGTCATCCCGGTGATTTCCGAGTCATGCCCGAAATGCAAAGCTGCCTTTGGAATCGGTTCAGCTTGGCAAATTCTTCCGTTATAAAGCGGAAACCTAAGCCCTCTGTCACAAGGCTTGGGTTTCCCGCCCGGATACGCTCCGGGTAGGCGCGCTGGCATTCCAACCAGCGTTGCCGTTCCTGTTCTTGGTCGCATTCACCTCACCAGTTGAGCCTTGCAGGGCTACGGCTGGGCACCGCGCAGAGCAGCGGCCGTGCCCGCTGGTGCAATTGGCCGGACGAATGCCCCACTGGCGGGGCAGGCAACATCGGCTGCTGACTTTTTAAAGACCTGGAGGGGGCTCGCTCGATCACTGGCACCCATCGCCTGGTGCAACTGCTGCGTGGCCATCCCGGTGTGTTGGGCCTGGCCTCCAGCTGCCGGCGGTGATTCACCGGCTTAGGCCCCTACGCATACCAATCGCTTCGGGGTGGCTGGATCGCTTCGTTGCTACGATGGAATGTAATGTAAGTGTGCTAACTTAAATTGTCAAGCATACTTACATCTTGAAGTAAGCATGCTGCATTCGGGCGAAAAAAACCCGCCTAAGGGCGGGCTGGATGCGTGGATTGATCTCAGAGTCTCTCACTCTGTTTATGGATGATTTCTCCGATGAGGTGAACGTCCGCATGACACGCTTTGCGCGGATAGCGACGCTGGTCAGGATTGTCTGAAGACAGCCACCATTGCCCCTCATCTCGAATCAGGCGCTTAATGACAAGTTCCCCCTCGTAGTTCACGGCAAAAACCCGCCCATCCTTAGGCTCGGATTGCTCTGTATTCACGATCACAGTGTCCCCGTCATAAAGGCCAGGTTCCATACTGCCATTCGCCACATCAGTCGCAAAGAGTTTGTTAGGCCTGTAGCCATTGCGCTCAAACCATTCGCGCTGGAACACGATTGGAGCACCCCGACCCTTGTCGTATTCAACACTGAAGCCAGAGGCGCCCGCAGACAGCTTGAATCGCACACGCTGAATCGCCGGGTAATCGGGATTGTTCTCTAAATCAATAGGCGTGAGAGAAGTCAGCCCATCATCCTGCATTTTCTTGGGACCGTCCCCAGTTGCGATCCACATGGCTCGGTAGCCAGTCTTTTCGGACAAACGTGTCGCTGGTGCAGTCTTGATCGTCTTAGTCGGGCCCTCCTTCCATTGAGTGACAGCCGACGAAGACACCCCTGCGATGTCTGCAATGTCCCCAACCGATAGGCCGGCGGTCGCCATGATTTCCGCGATGCGTTCTTGAAGCGTGCTCATAACGTTAGCTTACTTGTTGTTTTGGTTAGCGTGCTTGCCGAGTGCTAGTAAGAGTGCTAACATGCGGTCGCATATGAACAAGCATGACGCAATCCAACTCCTCGGCGGTTCAGTTAGTTCCGCCGCCAAGGCCATGGGCATTAAGTCTCAGGCGATTTCTCAATGGCCCGAGGTGCTGACGCCAAGGTTGGTTGACCGGGTACAGGCCGCACTTTGGCGCACTCATGTCGCGCGCCGCTCGAAGCCTGCGGCAAGCCAGCGAGCCACCGCTTAGGCCCCAACCTTCGCCAACTCTATGGTCGAGCCCGAAAACCGGATCAGAAGCTCACCGCTCACCCAGTTCAACTCCAAGCAAGAAGTTTGCAGAGTGCGGGTGGAGTGGCCGGATGCATCGACGTTTTGGGCGAATCGGGTTTGGGTGCTGCTGTGTACCTGCTTACCAAGCAAGGGTTGGCGGCGGGCGGTGGCGGAGGTGTTTTGCATTTTCATGCAGCCAGTATCTGAAATCAAAGCCAGGCCCGCCAGCCTGAAATGAACTCACTTTCAAGGGATAGAAAAATGACTTGCCACCTCTCTCAAACCGACTGGCGCGATGTTGTCTACAACACGGTCCGCAGCACCTCAGGCGGCGTTGTGGATGCAGCCCGCTTCCTTACCGAGCGCCGCGGTCGTTCGATACATCCAGAGACTTTGCGCGCTCGGCTGCGCGGCATCGATTCGGAATTTATCAACCTCGAAATGCTGGAGCTGCTGACCGAGTGGATGCAGGAGAAGACCGGATCCAAACCTTTGGACTGGCTCAAGGCCCTGAGTCACCGCTTTGGCATGGTCTCCATGGAGCTGCCGCCAGCTCCAGAGGGTGGCTGGGCCTGCGAGGTCAGCGCCATCAGGCAAAAGCTGCTGCAGCTGAACGTGGAGGGCGGATCGCTCACAGCGCTGGGGATGAAGGTCACTGATGACCTGTCGATCAGCCCCCGCGAAGCCGAGGAAATGTCGGCCCAGATCATGGCCGAGGTCGAGCTGCTGCTGCGCTTGCGCCGCAATATCTGCCGCGCTGCAGGGATGGAGTCGGCATGACCACTCCCGCGAAGACTGTCGAGCAACTCGAAGCTGAGTTGGCTGAGGCAGAGCGCATCGCTGCCGGGCTGCGTGAGCAGCTGGAGCACGCGAAATGGATCAAGGAATATACCGAAGCACAGGCATGAATCAGTACCAGCAGCATCCCCTCTCCGCCGCATTTCCAGCAATGAGCGATGAGGAGTTTCAGACCTTAAAGGCCAGCATCGAGGAGATCGGCGTCCAAAACCCTATCACCTTGTTTGAGGGGATGGTCCTGGATGGGTGGAACCGCTACCGCGCAGCGCATGAGGCAGTCATGTCTTGCCCAAGCGTCGAGCTGGCAGATAGTGTTGACCCTCGGGACTTCGTGCTGGCGCAGAACAAAGCCCGCAGGCATGTGACGCAGGCGCAATTGGCTATGGCCACTACAGCGGTTTATGCATGGGCGCCTGCAGGAAAACCCAAACTGCACACTGAATGTGCAGTTAAGACAGCCAGCGAAATGGCGGGCATTGCTGGAGTGCATCGCAACACGATTGTGCAGGCCCAGGCAGTGCAAGCCAAGGGATCCCCTGCAGTGGTGGAGGCGGTGAAGTCGGGTGCGATCGGCCTGCCCAAGGCTGCGGCAATCGCGCAATTGCCCGAGGCAGAGCAGGCTGCCGCAATTGACAAGCCCCTGTCTGAAATCAAGTCGAAGGCCTCACCCCAGGAAAAAGTCGAGGCAGCACGCAAGGCTGCCGGCCCCTCGCTGGCTGAGATGTCCAAGGCGGAATTGATTCAGGCCAAGGCAGCCGTGGACCGCACCTTGGCACAAGACATTCCCGAATACGACGGCCCCAGCGACGAGGAAATCCGAGCCGCTCAGATGCAGGAGGCGGCAGACCAAGCTGCGTTCAATGCCTTGCTCCTGGCGGACGACAAGCTTGCAGCGGCATATGCAGAGGTCAAGCGCCTCAACGGCATCAACTCTGTCCTAGAGAGTCGTCTGCAGGGGTTGATGAACGAAAAGAACGAAGCCATCAAGCTTTGCAAGAGCTTGCAGCGGCAGGTCGATCGCTTGAAGAAGGGGGCAGCATGACCGCTTACGCAATGATGCAGCGACTGTTTGACGATGCCCCACGGTACGCTAACACCTCATTCCCACCACCGCGCCCGTTCCAGCAGGCAGCTCACGATGCCCTCCGCCAGGGCTTCCGCGAAGGCCACAAGAACCAGTTGATCATGGCTCCCACCGGTGCAGGTAAAACCTACCTGGGCCACCGCATTGCCCATGAGGCACTGGTGAAGCACAAGAAGGTTGTGTTCGTCTGTGATCGCACCACTTTGATCAATCAGACCAGCGAAGCAGCAGACGAGTATGGGCTGTCCGCGCACGGAGTTGTCCAGGCAAATCACTGGCGCCGAGCGGTCGATATGCCTTACCAGATCGCCAGCGCGCAGACCATCGCCAAACGTGGCTACTGGCCCGAAGCGGATGTAATCATCATCGATGAGGCGCACACGCAGCTGAAGGTCTGGACGGAATTCGTGAACCAAACCAAGGCGGCTTGCATTGGCCTGTCCGCAACGCCGTTCTCACCCGGCCTGGGCAAGCTCTTCACGAACTTGATCAACGCTACCACTATGCACGACCTCACGCAGTCGGGCGTACTGGTGCCTATGCGCGTGCTCTCTTGCAAGCGTGCTGATATGAATGGCGCCGCTACCTCAGGGGGCGAGTGGACCGATTCTGCCGCGGAAGAGCGGGGCATGCAGATCGTCGGCGATGTAGTCAAAGAGTGGATTGCCCACGGCCAGCATCGCAAGACCATCGTCTTTGGCGCCACTATCAACCACTGCAAGGAATTGGCCAGGCAATTTGTTGACGCCGGAGTGATGGCCGCAGTTTTCACCAGCGAGACAACAGAGGTTGAGCGGGAGATGCTGCGGGCTGAATTCAAGAAGCCAGACGCAACGCTACGAGTTTTGATCAGCGTGGAAGCGTTGGCCAAGGGCTTTGACGTGCGCGATGTGGGCTGCGTGGTGGACTGCCGACCGCTGCGTAAATCTCTATCCACGGCAATCCAGATGTGGGGGCGCGGCTTGCGCGCATCGCCGGAGACAGGCAAAAAGGATTGCATCCTGCTTGACCACAGCGGCAACATCACGCGCTTTGCAGAAGACTTTTCAGAGGTCTATTTCCACGGCCTGGAAGCTCTGGATATGGGCGAAAAACTGGATAAGAAGGTCCGTCACGACGACGAAGATCGAGAGGCCAAAGGCTGCCCCTCGTGTGGCTACAAGCCCTTCCACAAGCGCTGCATGTCCTGCGGATTTGAGAGAAATGAGCCGGTGCTGCAGGAAGCTGTAGCAGGGGTCATGGAAGAAGTGGTGATGCTGGGCAAGAAGAAGCTGGCAGACGATCAGCGCCACTTGTGGGCGCAGTTGTGTGCCTACGCTCGCGCTCACAGCCTGCCCAGCAAACAGCGCGGCCGCGCCTGGCACCTGTTCCAGAAGATCACGGGCCAGCAGCCACCCAGCACATGGGACTTTGACAGCACGCCCAGCGCTGAGGTCACCGCAAACGTGCGCAACAAGATCAAAAGCATGGACCTGGCATTCGTGAAGGCGCGCAAATCATGAGCGACTTCATCACATTCGCCCGGGCCCATGGAGTGGACATCAACCCGACAAAGTTCTGTGCCCGAGACAAGGTGCAGCGCTGCGGAACTGTGGACAAGCCCAAATCAAGCAACGGCGCCTACTTCTGGGATGGTGAGCGGGGCTGGGTGTTCAACTGGTCCGCAGAAGCGCGGGTGCAGTGGTACAGCGATTCCAACGCGAAGCCATGGACGGAGGAAGAGAAGGCCGCATGGCGCCAGCGCAAGAATGCCGCGCAGGCCTCCCAGGAGCAGAACTATGCGAAGGCCTCGATACGCGCACAGGAGCTGATGAAGGCGACTAAGCCAGATCAGCACGCGTACTTGCATCGCAAAGGCTTCCCAGAGGCAAAAGGCTTGATCGCTGAGGACGGTGCGTTATTGGTGCCCATGCGTGACTTCCAGACTGGCAACGTGAGCGGGGTCCAGACCATCCGCTGGTTGGAAGACGAGCGCAAGTTTGAAAAGAAGATGCAGCCCGGGATGCGCGCCAAGGGCGCCGTGTTCCGCATTGGCACAGGCCGCGAGTCGATCCTCTGCGAAGGCTACGCCACCGGCCTCTCGATTGCGAGCGCAGCGCGCTCCGTGGGCCTGTCTGCCGCAGTGATCGTCTGTTTCAGCGCCCACAACCTGGAGCACGTTGCACGCCTGATGAAGGGTAGGGCATTCGTGTTCGCCGATCACGATGAAACCACCAAGCCCGAGCGCGAGAAGCGCGACCGCGGCGAGCCCTTCGAGGCCCGAGGCCCTGGTGAACTGGCGGCGGTTCATACCGGCCTGCCGTACTGCATGAGCCCTGTTCTTGGCGAGGACGCCAACGACTTGCATCTGCGCGCTGGCTTGTTTGCCGTGGCACAGCTGCTGATGGAGGTGCGCCGCAAATGATCTACCTGTTCAACGAACGCAAGTCGAAGTCGATGGCCCACCTGTGGTTCGGCTCGGACACCACATGCCGCCTCTGGAGCACTGGCGGGATTAAACAAAGCCGCCCGGGCTGGATTACTTCGCCTACGCCTATGGGCCGCTCCTTGTGTCAGATGTGCCTGCTCAATGCCGGGACCGAACCCGCACGTAAACAGCCCTCAGCAGTGCCGTGAGTGCAAGCGTGGGTCCCGCGCAAATGTATTGGGCTTGTATCGGCCAGCAGGACAAGAAAGACAAGGGCAGCGACCCCTTCAAAAAACCGCTACCGAGGTCTTAGGTGCAATTCCAGACTCTCGGCAGGTGCTGGCTGACCTTCGGGGCCGTTCTACCTGGGGACTGTGGGGAAAGAGAGCCGATACCCATGGAAAGAACGGATACATGCTGGAGAGTCTCCCGCCCCTTGGGGGTAGGGGGGCTATTGGCTGGAGCCACTTCTAAAAGATAGGAGAGGCAATTAAGCAATTTGCGCCGCGGCGATGGGCACAACGGCTCATTTTTGAACCGAAACGAATTTTGATCAGATGGAAGGCCAAACAATGAACTTTGCAGAGACAGCAGCACTATCCACCCCAGCGCGCCGCAGCGCCCGGGGCTATGTGGACTTCAACGCGGTGCCAGCGGAACACCGGCAAATCGATGCTCGCCTGGTCAACTGGGGGCGCTGGTGCCATGGCTCCGTGGCTCGCCAGGTCTCGCCGATGTTCCGCATGGTGCCCCCAGAGCCGAAGGACAGCGCACAGGCGCGCATCGAGACTGGCGAGCGGATTGACCACCTGGACGCCGCCAAGATTCATGCTGCTGTGATCCATCTGCCTCTGCAGCATCGCGGCGTTCTGAACTGGGTTTATGTGAAGCCCTGGATGACACCGAAGAAGGCGTGCCAGGTCATCGGGACAAGTCTGGTGGAGCTGGGCCGACTGCTCACCGACAGCCGCAACATGCTGCTGACCAAGGGGGTGTGAAATGCAAGGGCCTTACCCATCCATTGAAGAGATGCTGGTGAATGAGCACATCCTCGAACAGTGCATGCACCCCGGCTTCAAGATTTGCCGGGATGAGTCACTGCTCTACAGCGTGTGCCCGATTTGCCAAAAGATGATCTATCTCAAGGGTAGGCCCAGCCGTGAGGAAGTCAGCAACGAGTGGCGCCGCAACCAGATCCGGCCGGCGCACAACCCCATCAACGCCAATCATGTGGTGCGCAGGTTGTCAGCTCAGGGTTGGACCGTCATGCACTTCCAGCGAGACGGAGTGCGCTTTCGGTGCATTGCGCAACGGGCCGGTGAGCGGCTGCAATCTGAGGTCTGCGCATCAAGAAATGAAGCCATTGTGCAGGTCGCTGCAAAAATAGTTCGCGGGGGCTTGTTTACCCACTATGGATGTGGTATCGTCCTACCCATCGATTGAGCGCAGACGCACAAGAATCGCGGCATCCCTGGAAGGAGGCGGCGGTGTCTTTAAAGCTCAGTGATTGAGCGCTCCAACAGGGGCGCTTTTTGTTTCTGCCTGAGCATCCATTTACGCGGCACCGGTGTGCGACAAGGTGTTACATTTGCTGCATGACAAGACAGAACTTTGAACTCGGAGTGTGGCGCCTTTACCATGTGGTATGGGTCTTTGGCATTCTTTCATTGCTGGTACTGATTGGTTTTGCTATTAGTGACGCATACAGTTTTGAGGAGAGTCCTGAGTGGTCAAAATTTCTCTTGGTGTTAGTTTCCTCAGTCTTGGGGCCACTCATTTTTAAGTACGTTGTGCGATGGATTTACCGAGGATTTTTTCCGCAGGCATAGATCCCGCGCTGTAGCCAACATCTACCCAGCCTCGCCAAGTGCGGGGCTTTTTCATGTCAGCTGCAGCAAGCGCGGCCCGCACCCGAGCGGTATGAAGGTGCGGCATCTCCTACTGAGAGTTTCCCAGTGCTTGAAGAAGCAAACAGCAACCCCAGCCCATGAGGGTTGTCTGATGTGGTGACATTTACGCTGTGTGCCCGAGTGGAAGGGTGACCATATCAAGAGGATGCACGGGGCGAATGGAGCCAATGCGTGTGTGCTTCCCCGGTTCGAGTCCGGGCACAGCAACTATTCCAAGGCCAGCCAAGTGCTGGCTTTTCTTTTGGAGCAAGCGAATGAAAGAGCGAATTGCAAGGCTGATCGACTACATGACGGCGCGCGAGGCGCTCGCTCAAGGGTTCACCAATGAGGGCGCTATGTATGGCGTGCCTTGTTGGATTGGTGACGTGGACTCAATGGGTCCGATGGTTGCCACGAAGTGGGGCCCTATGGGGCATTTCATTTCACTTGGCCATTGGATCATGGGTTTCATGCAGAGCATTCGAGGTGATGAGCCTCACTTTGCAATCCAGATCGGGGCCGAGATCAAGCGCTAACCAGTTACCGCAGGGCAGGCTCTCCGCACACGCGACCTACACACTTGGAGCCTAGCCCCTGCGACCCGATAGGAGAGAGCGATGACCGACCAGCAGTATCTGCATGAGCGCACGGTGTTGGCTGCTCGATTCAGCGCCTTCGTCTTGACAGCATGCAGATGGCTGTACCGGCGTCCAGTGGGAGCCAGGCGCGCTGCTTGGGTTGTGATGTTCGACCGCAAGCTGCTGGGATACCAAGGCGCAGCGACGAGGCGAGCAGAATGGGATTGAAGACACTCAAGCCCAGGCTACAGACTCACACCAGTAGCAGACTGGCAACCCTCAAGACTCAGACTCCAGTACAGAAGGCTCGCACTCGCACAAATTGAAATGTATCGGGGTGCCGTCAATTCCGCTTTGTGGCCGGCTGTCCTTTAGCGTCACATGGGAATTCTTTATGCAGCGCTAGAAGAACAAAAACATTTGCAGAAAGACTCTTGGAGTGGTCTTGCGGCCGAGAGCGCAGATCTCGGGAAACAACGTCAGCAAGATCTAGCAAAGTGCGTGATTTTGGAACGCAGATCCTGCCATGGGCTGTAAGTTCATCGGCCATTGCTCTCATGTATCCGAAAGCTGCTCCAGCTTGAAATTGATCTGCCGCGACCCCCTTATTTACCTTTTGAAGTTCAGCTAAAGCCTCTGCTAGTTCATAGCCTGAGAAGGGGATGGACGCTCGGTTGGCGAGCGCAGGCCCTTGAATTAAGAGGGCTAGAGAAAGCGCGATGTAGCGGAACAAGCTGGCTCCTGGGGGTGGTAGTTCTGGAAATTCTATATGGCAAATCATCTTGTGCCAGAGCGAAAACGCGGCCGATGGCTGCTGCGCTTCAGGGATCGCCACTTCGCGGCCAACCCTTTGTGTGTGATGTGTGAGCGCGAGGGGCGAGTAAGCCTGGCGACTCAGCTGGACCACATCGTTGCGCTGACCAATGGTGGTCTGGATTTCGACAAGGACCCGAGCCAAGCTCAAGGGGTGCTTGAAGAGCGAGCGGCAATCCTCAGCCCGTCCGGGTAGTCCGATGAGGCGAACTATTCAGGAGCCAGCCATTGCGCTGGCCTCATTCATTTTGGAGAGAGCCATGAGCGCAGTTCAGTATTTCGGCTTGATCACGATGATCTGTGTAGCCCACAACATTACGCCTTCCCAGCGGACCGTACTCGGTGGCCTGAGCTTAGTGCTCGCTGCACTCTCTGCTGTGTTCCTTGGGGGTAAGCCTTGACAGCCCCAAGCAATGGTCGCACGGGCCTGAGCAGCGGAGCATTCCTCGCTTCTGACCTTGTGAAGTTGCAGCGCCCACCTATGTTGGCCAAGGTCTGGCCTGGAAACCGCGTGCAGCTCGCATCCGGTGGACCGGAGATGACCGTGATGGATGTAGCAGGGGATCAGGTGACGTGCTGGTGGGATGCTGGCGACGGTACTACAGGCAAGCACACCTTTGATTTAGCGCTGCTGACCTGCTATGGGGCGCGCTGACAGGAGGCGGACATGAGCCTGGACAAAGCAATCGCCTCCGGTAAAGAACACCGCAAGGGATATGCAGAGCGAGGCAAGCCGGGCCGGTATGACAAGACGTGTAGGCCGCACGGCGGCGGCTGCGCACCCGCAATGGTCTGCACCTACTGTGTGCGCAACCGGCTGTTTCGGCAGCTGCGCCAGGTAGATGCAGTTGCTCGGACCCAAGAGGGATGGGACCTGCAGGATTGAGGAGATGAGATGCCAAGGAAGCTGCCTAAGCCTTGCACCCAGCCCGGATGCAAAGCGCTCTCGGTTGATGGTAGCGGTAGATGCCCGGCACACCCGAAGCCCAAATGGGAGAAGAGGTCAGATGCGACAAAGCGGATCACCGGCAGAACACTCCAACGACTGAGGGAAAGATTGTTTAGCGCCGAGCCACTGTGTGCCGAGTGCTCCCGGCAAGGGAGTGTGGCAGAGGCCACTGAGCGCGATCACATCATCCCTCTCTCGGAAGGGGGAGAAGACATTGAAAGCAATGTTCAAGGGTTATGCCTCTCATGCCATGAGGCGAAGAGCAAGGCGGAGCGGCTTAGAGCGATCAAGCGGGGCAGGAGAGGTTAGAGAGGGCTGTGGCTACCTTGGTATGGACCGGATGCATTCGTTCGCGTGTGGAGGCTGTGAAAGGCGTGACGCGCCATCTTCAACGAAGTGAGCCGGCAGACATACACGGGGGGGGGGAGTAGGTCAGGTCGGGGGCGATCCGACCGTAAACCGACCTGTTCGTCACATTTCTACGCCCGCGAAATATGAGATTTAACCGGGGAGGGGCTATGCCTGGAACAACGCGGTCAGGCCGGCGCCCAAAACCAACGGCCAAGAAACAGCTTGCGGGAAACCCCGGCAAGCGTGCATTGAACACCAATGAGCCTGATTTCGGTCTGGTCGTGACAGTGGAATGCCCGTTCTGGATGGGCGACAACGGTCGGGCGCTATGGGACACGGTCTGCCCGCTGCTGTGCCGTGAGCGTGTGCTTGCGGCAACTGACATTCAGAACCTGGAGGTCTACTGCAACGCCTATGACCAATTCCGCATGGCGCAGGAAGAGATCAAGAACAACGGAGTGACGGTCGCTGGAGCGACTGGCGGGGTGGTCAAGAACCCGGCAGCTACGGTTTTGAAGGAAGCGGCGGCAATGATGGCCACCTACGGCAGCATGCTGGGCCTGGACCCTTCCAGCCGTCAACGCCTGATCGGCAAGCCACCAGAGGGAGGCGGCAACCCGTTTGCCGAGTTGATCAATGGCTAAACAACCCGCAATTGAGCTGGCGCACAAGTGGGCCAAGGACGTTATCGCCGGGAAGTTTCCGGCCTGCCGCTATGTGGTTCAGGCCTGCCAGCGACATTTCGACAACCTGGAAGCCAGCAAGGGCGATGATTACCCGTACTACTTCGATGAGAAGGAAGCGGCCAAGAAAATCGCCTTTATCGAGTTGCTTCCCCACACCAAGGGGGAATGGGCATTCAAGCGGCAGCTTGTGACCCTGGAGCCCTGGCAGAAGTTCGGCATAGCTTGCACCTTCGGCTGGAGGCGCAAGAAGGACGGCATGCGCCGCTTCCGAGAGAGCTATTGGGAGGTCAACCGCAAGAACGGCAAGAGCGTGATTGCTGCTGGCGTGGGCCTGTCTATGTTTGCCGCTGATGGCGAATTCGGCGCAGAGGTCTACTCAGGTGCCACCACGGAAAAGCAGGCCTGGGAAGTGTTCCGGCCTGCCCGGCTGATGGTCAAGCGCTCTCCGATGCTGGTCGAGGCTGCGGGAATCGAGGTAAACGCTTCAAATCTGAACAAGCCAGCCGACGGCAGCCGGTTCGAGCCGATCATTGGCGATCCTGGCGACGGTGCGAGCCCATCATGCGCCATCGTGGATGAGTACCATGAACACGATTCTGACGCGCTGTACACCACAATGCTGACCGGCATGGGGGCGCGCAAACAGCCGCTGATGTTCATGATCACGACAGCAGGCTACGACATTGAGGGCCCGTGCTACGACAAGCGCCGCGAAGTGATCGAAATGCTGGAGGGAACCGTCCCGAATGATGAATTGTTCGGGTGGATCTTCACCATTGACGAAGGCGACGATTGGAAATCTCCCCTGGTGCTGGCCAAGGCCAACCCGAACATGGGCGTGTCGGTCTATCAGGAGTACCTGGAGAGCCAGCAGCGCCGGGGCATACAGCAGGCCCGCTTTACCAACACCTTCAAGACCAAGCATCTGGGCGTGTGGGTGACGGCAAAGGCGGGTTTCTTCAATATGGCCCAGTGGGAGGCGGCGAAAGACACCTCCCTGACCCTGGAGCAGTTCGAGGGTCAGTCTTGTGTGCTGGCATTCGACCTGGCGCGCAAGCTGGACATGAACAGCATGGCGCGGCTTTTCTGGCGGGACATTGCAGGCAAGCGGCATTACTACTCGGTCGCTCCCAAGTTCTGGGTTCCCGAGGACACGATTGCCAACATGGACAACCGGCGTATGGCCGAGCGCTATCAAAAGTGGATGAATGCAGGATTGATGATCCCTACCGATGGTGCAGAGATCGACTACCGGGAGATTCTGGAGGAGGCCAAGGAGGCCAACCGCCTCAACCCCGTGCAGTGCGCTCCGCTGGATCCGCATGGAGCGACCAACTTGGGGCACCACCTGGATGACGAAGGGCTCACGCCCATCACCATCACCCAGAACTACATGAATATGTCCGACCCGATGAAGGAAATCGAGGCGGCTATTGCGTCTGGGCGGTTCCACCATGACGGCAATCCGATCCTGACCTGGTGCATCTCAAACGTCATTGGTAAGTACCTGCCTGGCAATGACGACATTGTGAGACCCATCAAGCAGGGCAATGACAACAAGATTGACGGGGCAGTGTCCCTGATCATGGGCGTGGGGCGCATCCTCCTACCGCCTGAACCGGAAAAGAACTACGGAGTCTTTTTCATCTGAGGAATGTTTATGAATCAGCCAGATCGTATTTATGGCGTCATGCGCGTCAAGTCGGTGGATGAGGATGCCCGGGAAATCACGGGCATTGCCTCGACCATTGGCAGCGACCGGGACGGGGACATTGTTGACCCCCAGGGAGCGCAGTTCAAGCTACCGATCCCGCTGCTGTGGCAGCACGACAGCAGCCAGCCTATTGGCCAAGTCGTGACGGCCAAAGTGACGGCAGAGGGGATTGAGATCAAGGCCAAGCTGGCGCTGCCCACTGCGGACATGCCCAGCCAGATGGTTGCGCGCTTGAATGAGGCCTGGGCCTCGATCAAGTCCGGCCTGGTGCGGGGCCTGTCCATCGGCTTTCGCGCGCTGGAATATGCCTTCCTTGACTCGGGCGGCATCCACTTTACGCGCTGGGATTGGCATGAGCTGTCAGCCGTCACGATCCCGGCCAACTCCGAGGCGACCATTACCGCCATCAAATCTCTGGACCTGTCACAGCGCGCCGCGTCTGGCACACCGCCTGACAAGTTCAAAGCACCTCCCGGCGTTTCGGGAACCCAGAAGCAGCCCGCACCAAGCGGGTTTTTTTACGCCCAAACACAGAGAGGCAACAACGTGAACGTACAAGATCAAATCAAGGCGCTGGAAGACAAGCGCAAAGAACTGGCAGCAGAGCGCCTGTCTATCCAGACCAAGGCCGCAGACGAAGGCCGCACCAAGGACGCCGACGAGCGCGAGCGCTTTACCACGCTGAATGCGGAGATTTCGGCGATCGATACCGAGCTGGAAGATCTGCAGGTGATGGCCAAGGACCTGGCCAAGAGCGCCAAGCCTGTCGCCGGTGGCAATACTGCTGATGCAGCAGCTTCGCGCACCCCTGGTGCTGGCCAGCCTCACATCACTGTGAAGCACAACCATGCCGAAAAGGGACTGGCCATGGCGCAGTACATCCGTATCCTGCACCAGTCCAAGGGCATCCCCCATTACGCGCTGCAGCTTGCAGAAGGCCAGAAGGGTGCCATCGACCCCCGCGTGATCGACCTGGTGAAAGCGGCTGTACCGGCTGCCAGCACCGGTGTTCCCGAGTGGGGCGGCAACCTGATTGCCCCAGGTGGTGTGATCGGTGACTTCGTGGAATTCTTGCGCCCTGCAACCGTGCTGGGCAAGTTCGGCACGGGTGGCATTCCTGCCCTGCGAACTGTTCCATTCGATGTGCCCCTGATCGGCCAGACCTCTGGCGGTGAGGGCTACTGGGTGGGTGAGGGCAAGGCCAAGCCGCTGACCAAGTTCAGCTACGGTTCGGCAACCCTGACCCGCCTGAAGGTGGCGAACATCGCAGTGATCACCGATCAACTGCTCAAGCGCGCCAGTCTGCCAGCCGACACCATGATCCGCGATCAACTGGTTGCAGCCCTGGCATCGCGCATGGATACCGACTTCCTGCTGCCTACCAAGGGTGCAGTTGCTGGCGTGTCGCCTGCCTCTGTCACCAATGGCGTGACGGGCATTGCCTCCAGCGGCAACGATGCTGCCGATGTGCGCACCGATGTGCAGAAGGTCTTTGCGGCCTTCCTGGCTGATGGCAACGTGCCTTCGGCTGGTGTGTGGGTGATGCGTAGCGAGACGGCCATGGCGCTGACGCTGATGCGCAATGCGCTGGGTGGCCGCGAATTCCCCGACATGACCATGACCGGTGGCATTTTCGAGGGCCTCCCTGCCATCGTCTCCGACTACGCCCCTGTGGGTGTGGTGGCGCTGATCAACGCCCAGGACGTGTATTTCGCGGACGAAGGCGGCTTCCAAGTCGATATGTCCACCGAGGCATCGCTGGAGATGAAGACCGACCCAGCGCATGACAGCACGACCCCAACGCCTGCTGAACTGGTGTCCATGTTCCAGACCAACTCTGTTGCATTCCGCGCAGAGCGTGAGCTGAACTGGTCCAAGCGCCGCCCAGGCGCTGTGCAGGTGCTGACCGGCGTGAAGTGGGGCCAGCCTGAAACGCCATAAGGCGCCATAACTCAGGGGTCAGGCAATAGGGGGTTTCTTAATGGGAGCCCCCTTTTTCAAGACAAGAGGATCCGCAATGAATGTGATATTCACCTACAACAGTGGCCGCGAGCGCCGCATGACGCGCGCTGAAGCTGAAGTGCTGCAGCTCCTGGGCCATGGTCGCTATGAGGCGCAAGCCGTCTCTGCTCCATCCCCAGCGCCTGCACCTTCCGCAGCCACTGCACCTGTTGCGCAAGAGCCCGCACTGGCTCCGGACGGCACTGCCCCTGCGGCCCCACCCTCTGTCCCTATGGATGAGCTGGACGGCCTGGATGCCGCAGCGCTGCATGCCTTGGCAAAGGAGCGCGGTGTCAAAGTCCACCACAACGCCGGGGCTGACAAGGTGCGCGCGGCACTGCGCGATGCAGCTCTGGCCAACTGAGGAGGCCCATGAAGCAGAGCATCGCCAAGTTGGCCAATTTCCTAGGCTCCCTCCTGGTATCAGCATTCTTTTGGCTGCTGGTGTTCTCGGTGGGCGGCGCCGCGCTGATCGCGGTGGGCGTGGGCATGCAGTTCGGCGTAGGCCTGGGCTGCGCTGCTGGCGGTGTTTTGGCGGTGCTTTACAGCGCTGTCGTGTTGAAGGGGATGAGTGATGGCTAAAACACTGGCGTCAGCAATCACGAAGGCGGCGAGTCCATCGGCAGCGCCTGTGCATAGCGGTAGTGGTGGATGGCGCTCGATCATCAAAGAATCGTTTGCTGGCGCCTGGCAACGCAATCAGGCGCTGAGCCAAGAGGATGTGCTTTCTTCCCCCATCGTGTATGCCTGTGTGACCCGGATTTCCAACGACTTCGGCAAGCTGCGCGCACGCAAGGTGGTGTGTGACAAAGATGGCATCTGGACAGAAGATCAGTCGGCCAACGCGATCAATCGCCTGCTGCGCCGCCCGAACCGCTACCAGAACCAGGTGCAATTCAAGCAGTGGTGGCAGACCTCCAAGCTGACCAAGGGCAACGCCTATGGCCTCAAGCAGCTCAATGCCAAGGGGGAGATTGAGAGTATCTACATACTCAACCCCGACATGGTGACGCCTTTGGTGTCCGATGACGGCACGGTTTTCTACCAGCTTGGCCAAGACAATTTGGCGGGCCTGCAGCAGGGGGTGATTGCGCCGGCAGAGGCGATCATCCACGACCGCATGAATTGCCTGTATCACCCGCTGGTGGGTGTCGCGCCCCTGTATGCAGCGGCAATCGCTGCGGGCATTGGGGTGAAGATCCAAAACAACACTATGCAGTTCTTCGCCAACAGCGCAACGCCCAGCGGGATTCTGATTGCGCCCGGGACGATTTCGCCGGAAAACGCAGCTTCCATCAAGGAACAATGGCAGTCGGGCTATTCGGGCGCGAACGCTGGCAAGGTGGCGGTGCTGGGTGAAGGCATGAAGTTTGAGCCCATGGCCCAGACGGCAAGCGATTCTCAGTTGATCGAAACCCTGCGCTGGACGGATGAGCGAATCTGCTCAGTATTCCATGTTCCTGGGTACAAGGTCGGGGTTGGGGAGACGCCCGCCTACAACAACATTGAAGCGCTGGATCGGGCCTATTACTCGGATTGCCTGCAGTCGCCTATTGAGGAGTTTGAGGCAGTAATGGATGACGGCATGGGGTTTGACGGCATCAAGCAGGGTATCGAGGTCGATATTGATGGCCTGATGCGGATGGACTCCAAGACCCTGATGGAAACGCTCTCTGAAGGTGTGAAGGGCCGGATCCTGGCGCCGAACAACGCCCGCAAGCGCGTGAACTTGCCTCCATTGAAGGGTGGCGACACGGTGTACATGCAGCAGCAGGACTATCCGCTGGAGCAGGTGCGTTTGAACCGGATCGACCAGGGTACGACAACTCCAGCGCCTCTGCCACCTGTGGCGCCACCACCTCAAGAGGACAAGGGGCTAACCCCTGAACAGGTCGCCTACTTGGCTGACCGCATTCGCAAGGCAAACGCCCATGAACACAAAACAACTTGATTCAATCGCGGAGGTGGTCTCCCTGGTGGTAGCCGAGTCCCTTGCGCCTGTGCTTCAACGCCTCAAAGCGCTGGAGGAGCTGCGCACCAAGGCTGCAGAGCCTGGCCAACCTGGCCGAGATGGCAAGGATGGAGCTGACGGGCGTGACGGCAAGGACGGTGAACCCGGTACAGATGGGCGTGACGGCCTAGATGGTAAGGATGGCCAGCCCGGAAAGGATGGGGTGGATGGCAGGAGCTTCACCATCGAGGACGCCGACGCGCTGCTGAGCGAGAAGATGGCCCGGTGGGAACTGGATTTCGAGCGCCGAGCAGCCGACAAGCTGGATGCAGCCATTGCCAAGATGCCTATACCCAAGGATGGACGCGACGGGCGCGATGGTGCGGATGGCAAGAATGGCGCTGATGGACTGGATGCCTTCCAGCTAGAAGACGCGGCATTTGAGATGCAGGCCGATGGCCGGACTCTCAAGATTCTGTTCCAGCGCGAAGGCGATGCATGGAAGTACACCCATGCCGTCAAGCTCTCGCACATGGTCTATCAGGGGATTTACTCCGAGGCCAAGAGCTACGACAAAGGCGACTGTGTGACTTTCGGCGGCAGCCTCTGGCACGCCAAGCACGATGCAGTGACCGCCAAGCCCGGCACCGATGAGGATGCATGGGCGCTGGCTGTCAAGAAGGGGCGTGATGGCCGAGACGGGCGAGATGGAGTCGACAAATCAGCACCAGTCAAGCTGGGAGGTTGACGATGGAAATCATAACGATAACCCAGGCTCGAGAGCATTTGCGCAGCGACACAAACGATGATGATGCTGACCTGCATATGAAGATTGATGCGGCCACGGATGCGGTGTTGGATTACATCAGCGTTCCTGCGAGTGATCTGTTTGATGCGGATGGAGAGCCTAAAACGGGAGAGGATGGCCAGGTTGTTCGCGGCGCTCGCCGGGTGCAGCAGGCCATTTTGCTCACTGTGGGATGGTTCTATGAGGACCGAGACGGATCGATGGAGCAGGCGGTGAAAACCGGCCATGGATACCCACTTCCCCGAGGTGCTACGGCCTTGCTGTATTCGTTGCGAAAACCCACTATTGCGTGAGGAATCGATGACAACCATTGGCCAACTTCGCGACCGCGTTACGATCCAGCGCCGCACTGGCGGTGCTAACGAGGTGGGTGAGCCCTTGCCTGAGGCATGGGAGGACTTCGCCACCCTCTGGGCTTATGTGCGGCACCCGTCCGGCGTTGAGTCCATTCGCTCAGGCGCTGACACCTCGGTGGTCAAGGCCTCGGCGCGCATCCGCTGGCGAACCGATGTCAACGCTGGCATGCGTATGGTCCACCTGGGCCAGAACTACGACATTGAGGCGGTGTTGCCAGGCCTGGATCGCAAGTTCACTGATCTGTCATGCAAACTGGTGGTGTGACATGGTGCGCCGTAGCGATACAACGCTCAGCCGCAACGGTCAGCGCAAACTTGGCGGGCGCAACACCTTCTCCATGGATTTGGACACCTCCGGGCTAAAGCAATATTTGCAGCAGCTCGATGATGGGGTGAAGGAAGCCATTCGGCCAGCTGCGCAAGCGGCGGCCCAGGTGGTGTACGACCGTGTGAAGCTCAACGTGCAGGGCATCGGTAAGGTGACTGGCAATCTGGACCGGTCTATCTACCAGGCCTTCAGCCCGGAGAAGTCCAAGACTGGCCATCGCGCCGAATATCACATCAGCTGGAACCACAAGAAGGCGCCGCATGGCCACCTGCTTGAGTACGGCTGGACGCAGCGGTATGTCGCCATCACAAACAAGCGAGGGCAATGGGTGACGCTTGTTCGACCTGAAAAGGTTGGCACGCCCAAACCCAAACGCCGGGCATCGCTTGCAGAGAAGGATGCCTATTACGTTCTGCGGCCAGGCGGCCCTAAGCAGCATCCTGCGACCGCGTTCATGCGCAGCGCATCGAGCGCCATGCCGGCGGCCTTGGCTGCGGCGCAAGAGACGCTTATCGCACGCATCAGGAAGGGGTAAAAAGTGCTTGAAATTGATCTGCAGGCCGTCTTGAAGACGGTTTGCCCCCAGGTGTTCATGCGCGTTGCGCCATCGGGCACCAAGGGGCAATACATCACCTGGCAGCACCTCGGCGGCGATCCGATCATCTTCTTGGACAACAACCAGGGAGACAAGCGCAATGCGCAGATCCAGATCAATGCCTATGACAGCACCGGCCTGGATGCGCTGCGGCTCCTGCAGGCCGCTCAGGCCGCCGTGCTGGCAGCGACCGACAAGTTTGCCGCCAGTCCATTGTCCGAGCCCATTACCGCGCTTGATGATGCGGACGACGTTGCAGGCTACCTGCAGTCTTACTCCATAACCGGGAAGCGATAGCAACCCACCCAGACTCCGGCTTAGGCCGGTTTTTTGTGCCCGTCATGGGCTGATCCCACCCGCAAAGCAATGGCCGAGCGGGATTTTTCGTTCTTGAAAGGCCCAATTATGGCTATTCGTCTCCCTGACGGCTCGACCGTCGCAATCGCTACCGCTTACGGCGCCGTCAAGTCCGTGACGGCCATCTCCAACGCAAACCCTGCGGTGCTGACCTCGGCGGCGCACGGAGTGCCCAACAACTCGTTTTTCGAGTTCAAGACGCCTTGGCAAAAGGTCAGTGAGCGTATCTGGAAGGCGGGCAATGTCGCGGCCAATTCGCTCGAAATGGTTGGTGCTGACACTACCGATCTGAACCGCTTCCCTGCAGGCCCCACCGGCAGCACATTGCGCGAGATCACGGCCTGGACGCAGATCTCCCAGATTCTGGACTTCCAGACCTCTGGCGGTGATCAGCAGTTCTGGACGGGCTCATTCCTGGAAGACGACTTCGAGCGCCAGTTGCCGACTGTGACCAGCGCCCAGTCCATCACCCTGGGCATTGGTGATGACCCAACCCTGGCCGGTTACCAGGCGCTCAAGCTCGCAGGTGAACGCCGCGACATTCGCGCGCTGAAAGTAACTCTGCCCGATGGATCGGCGATCCTCTACAACGGCTACGTTTCGTTCAACGAGACCCCAACCCTGTCCAAGGGCCAAGTGATGCAGGTGACTGCGACTTTCTCCCTGAACGGTCGCCCAGTCCGCTACTAAGCGGCATCAACCCTCTGCACCGACCCAGCCGCTTCGCTCCTTTCAGTGGGGCGGGCGGCTGGGCACGGGCTTTATCTTTCCTCTCCACTGAAAAGAACACATCATGGCAAAAATCGTACTGGGCAAGCGCCCCGAAACCATCACCGCATTCGTTGACATCCCGCTGATGAGCGGCGAGAAGGCCAAGGTCTCTTGCCAGTTCAAATACCGCACCCGCCAGGAGTTTGCCAAGTTCCTGGATGAGAACGCCGAGGCCAAGCCAGAAGTCGGCACGGACGGCGAGAAGATCACCTTTGAGAGCCTGGCCGTCAAGGGCATGGCATCCAATGCTGCCCGGGCACTGGAATTCCTCAAAGGCTGGAATCTGGAGGACATCGAGCTGACCCAGGACAACCTGGCGCAGCTTTTCAACGAAGAGCCAGCCGCCGGCGCCGCGCTGTGGGGCGCCTACCGTGCAGCTTGCACCGAGGGCTACCTGGGAAACTCCGAAGCGTAGCCCGGGCGAAGTACGAAGCGCCGCCCAGCGATGCAGAGATGGCGGCCTTCGGCATGAAACGGTCAGACTATGCGAAAGACATCGTGCTGCTCTGGCCGGAGACTGAGCCAGTTTGGAGCCTCTGGGAGCAAATCCGCAACCAGTGGCGTGCTGGCGCAGTCGGTGCCTATGCTCTGGACTACAACGTGCTGTTCTACCGACTCGACCGCATGGGCTTGCCGCCAGACGAGCATCAAGACCTGTTTGACGGCATCCGGGTGATCGAGGCTGAAGTTCTGTCCATCTGGATGGAAGAGCGTGAGGCTGAAGAGAAGAAGCGGGCCAAGGCCTAGGCTTCTCGCGATTAGGTGTGACGCCATCAAGGCGTCTTTTCATTTTGGGCTCGCCTTTTGGCGGGCCTTTTCTATTGGTGGCGCAGCATGTCAACTGAAAACCAAAAATTCGGCTTCACTGTTGCTGCTGAGAACGAGGCCTCGCAGACCTTCCAGCAGATTGGCAATGACGCCGACAAGATGGCCGCCAAGGTCAACCAAGCCGGTCAGAAGGCCGCCGAGGGCGTGGGCGCCATTGGCGACGGTGCTGAGAATGCAGCGGAAAAGCTCACCCGCGCCGAGAGCCGCATCGCTTCTGCCATGCGCAAGGCCACCGAGGAGACTTTACAGGCCGCTCAGGCTGCCAAGAGCCTCTCGGGCAGCTTCGAGCTCAAGATGGATATGCGGGGCATGGATGCCTCGCGCCTGCAGCCTTACATCAAGGCTCTGCGCGATGCAGAGAGTGAGCTGTCGGTTTTCAAGGCTGCTGAGGCGGAGGTGGGCCGCCAGAACGTATTTGCTGAGAAGCACCGCCAAGCACAGCAGCTTGCGAAGTCGGCAGATTACGTGCGCTTCTGGAATCAGGAGTTGGACCGCATGTCGGCCGCTGAAAAGCGTGCGGCCAGTGAGAGCGCTTTTCTCAACTCGTTACGCGAGCAGTCGAGCGCCATCGGCAAGACCCGTGCCGATCTTCTGGAGCTGCAGGCAGCGCAACTGGGTGTTGCTACCCAAGCAGCGCCAATGATTGCAAAGCTGCGTGAGGCTGAGAGCGGAGTGGGGAAGGTTGGAATGAGTGCGGCTGCCATGAATGCCGCGCTGCGCAACGTGCCCGCCCAGTTCACCGATATTGTTGTGAGCTTGCAGGCCGGCCAGGCGCCGCTTACCGTGTTGCTGCAGCAGGGTGGCCAGCTCAAGGACATGTTTGGCGGCGCTGGCGCTGCAGCAAAGGCATTGGGCGGCTATGTGTTGGGCCTGATGAATCCTTTCACTGTAGCAGCGGCTGCTGCTGCGACCCTAGGCCTTGCGTACTATCAAGGTCACCAAGAGCAGATTGCCTTCGTGAAGGCACTCACCCTGTCGGGCAATGCGGCAGGCGTGACCACCACACAACTGACGGAATATGCGCGCCAGATTGACGCCATTGTGGGTACTCAAGCGCAGGCGACTGCAGCGCTTGTGGCCTTCACACAGGCTGGTGTGACCGGTGCGGACCAGCTGCGAAAGTATGCGCAGACCGCTATCGAATGGGAAAAGGCCACCGGCCAGGCAGTGGGTGACACGGCAAAGCAATTTGCGGACCTGCAGAAAGACCCATTAAGTGCTGTCGTCAAGCTCAATGAGGGGATGAATTTCCTCACAGCTGATGTGTACGAGCAGATCAAGGCCCTCAACGATCAAGGCAAGTCTGCCCAGGCCTCAGCGGTGGCGATGGATGCGCTGGACAGCGCTATGCGCGATCGCAGCAAGACCATCAAGGAAAGCCTGGGATACCTAGAGCGTGCGTGGAACGCCATCAAGGGCGCTGCTGCTGACGCATGGGATGCAATGCTGAATGTGGGCCGCCCCAATACGATCAATGATCGACTGGGTGCTGTGCGCAAGGAGCTGAACTCGCTGATCGATCAGCAGGGCTGGGGCGAGACTGGGGGCGGAGCTGCAACCGGTCGCGTGACTGCGGAGACTAAGCGCCGCGTGCAGGAGCGGATCGAGGCACTGCGCGCTGAAGAGTGGCAGCTTGAGAATAATGCCGCGGCTGAGCAGATGAACGCCGCAGCGCAAGAGGTATCCGCCAAAGCCACCCAGGCTTCGATCAAGTGGCAGGAAACGCTCGACCAGCATCTGACTAAGTCGGAAAAGCTGACTCGGGCTCTGGCTGCCGCTCGGGAGGAGTACAACAATAAGCTGTCATTCGTCCCTCAGGATGACCTCAAGAAGCGCAGCGAATTGGCGCAACAGCTCGCCAAGGTCGAGGCCAGCCTGCGCGACCAGTACAAGGAGAAAGGCCCGAGCAAGACTGGCGGCGTCAGCATGAGCGACACCCGTCTGTCTGGGCTTGAAGCTCAGCTAGAAGCGGCCCGCCAGTACGGCAAGCAGCTGCAGGAGCTGGGTCTCGCGGCAAAGGACCTGAATGCTGGCGAGCGCGAGTCGCTGAAGATCTCCGCCGAGATGGAGAAAGCGACCGATGCGAAAACCGTCGCCAAGCTTAAAAACGCCAAGGCGATTGCAGACGAGCTGGGAGCGCAGCTGCGAAGTAATGAGACCTCCGAAGAGTCGATGAAGGCCAAGGATGCTCTGATCAAGGGCATGTACAAGAGCGCTGACGCGACCTCAGAAGAAGCCGCTCGCTTGGAGGCATCGTTGAGCGTCTATGGCAAGGCCCGGGTAGAGATCGAGCGCATGACGTTGGCTAAGCTGCAGCAGCAGAAAGCCGACATGGGCTTGATCGCCAATCCTGAGTACATGGCCGCGTTGGACAAACAGATTGCGAGTCAACAGGCTGTGATTGCAGGCCTGGAGAAGCTGGACTTCAAGAAATTCAGCGAGACCATGGGCAAGTCGCTGGACGCCGCCAAAGAAGAGTTGGCTCTTCAACAGGAGGGAATTTCTCTTTTGGGGATGGATGAAGTGGCCCGCCGCAAGATTCTGGCCGTTCGCAAGATCGATCTGGAGGTTGCCAAGCAGATCGCTGAAGTGGAAAAGACCAAATACAGCGACAACAGCGATGACAACGAGCGCGAGAAGGCGGCGCGGCGCAAGCTGATCTGGGAGAAGTCCGAGGTGGACACCCAGATTGCTATCGGCAAGATACAAGAAGAGTATGCGCTGCAGAACGCCGAGAAATACAACGACATCTTCCGTCAAGGCTTCGCTGACTTCGTGAACAACGGCGCTGATGGCCTCAAGGCCTTTGGCAAGTCGCTCAAGACCACCATCTTGACTTCTGCGTCCGACGCCCTTTACCAGGCATTCGCGCAGAAGTTCGTGATGAATATCGCCGCGAACGTCACGGGTTTGATAGGTGCTGGTGCAGGCTTCCTTGCAAGCTTGTTTGGCGGCGGATCTGAAGGTTCTGCCGGCGGCAATGTTGGGAACCTCATCAGTGCTGGATCGACTGGCTACAGCCTGTACTCCGGCCAAGGTCTTGTGGGACAGGGGTCGCGCTACTTGGCCAACTTGGCGGGGTGGGGCACCGAAGCTGCGCCTGCAGCGGGTTACGCAGCACCAGCAGGGGCCGGCTTTGCAGAAGGTGCGGGTGGAGCGGCAATTCCAGAGGCGTCCTGGGCTTCCAGTGCATCCGAATGGGTGGCGGCTGGCGGCTGGGTCATGGCTGTGCCGCTGATCGCAGCCTATCTGGGTGGCATGTTCAAGGAGGAAAAGCAAGTCGGGAGTGGCATTACTGGCGAGTTGGGTGGCGACCTCTACGGCTACCAATTAATGCGAGAAAGCGGCAGCCTGTTTGGCGGTCCGAAGTACCGCTACCTGGTGGCAGAGAAGGAGATCGAGAAGTCCAAGGCAGAGATCGAGCGCCTCAAAAAGGAGATCGCCGATAACCCGAACGATGCCCGAAACGCTTACCGTGAGCGCCAAATCCAGCAGCAGTACAGCCGCTTGGACATGCTCTCACAGTACGACGGAGCCATTGAAGGCTCTAAGGGACCCATCAAGGTTCTGCAGGATGCCTTCAAGGGCATGCGTGAGGACACAGCCTCTCGGGCCGATAGCTTGGGCCTTGACGGCGACGCGATTCGGGCCATGAAGGTGACCCTGGGGCTGGACGAAATCCACCCGGACACCGGCGGCAAGGGGCTGAACCTGACGGGGCTTTCGCAAGAGGAGGCATCGGCAAAGGTGCAGCAAGCGCTGGCGGAGGCCAATGAGGAATTGGCGCGCTCGGTTCTTGGCAAATGGGAGGAGCAAACCCGCGAAGTGGCCCGCATGCAGTGGGATAGGGTCGAACTGCCATCCGATGGCGACACCCAGCAATACGGCATGGTTGGCCGCGAGGTGACAGAGACGATCACCGAGCAAGTATTCGTTATGAGCGAGTACGTGCGTGCAGGTGAAACGGCTGTGCAGGCACTTACCCGCCTCTCTGACTCGCTCTTTAGCGTGAACTCCGTCTTCGACATGCTTGGGCTCACCCTCATGGATACGTCGCTGGCCGGTGCTGATATGGCCTCGGACATCATCGATGCCTTTGGGGGCGCTGATAAGTTCTCTGCAGCTACCGGCAACTACTACGACAAGTTCTACACCGACCAAGAGAAGGTGAAGAACCAGACGCGACTGCTCAACGACCAGCTCAAAAAGCTGGGCATTGAGACCATGCCGGCAAGCCGCGAGGCGTTCAAGGAATACATCAACGGGATCGACAAGAGCACGGAAGAGGGCCAAAAGCTCTTTGCCAGCCTGCTGGGGCTCGTGGATGTGTTCGACATGATCTACACCTCTGCCGAGAACATTGCCTCGCTCAAGGGCGATCTGCAGATTCAGCTGCTGCGTGCCAAGGGCAACGATGCGGAAGCAACCCGCCTGGAGCGCGCCAAGCAGATTAAGGAGCTGGAGAAGTTCAACGATCCAGAGCTGGTGAAACTGCAGGTTGAGATCTGGGACACCGAGGACAAGGCCAAGGCCGATGAGGCCGCCAAGACGCTGGCCCAGCAGAACCTGCAAGCCGCCATCTCCCGTGAAAAGGAGTACTGGAACCAGTTTGCAGCGGACGCAAAGGATGCCTTCACAAAGGCGTCCAGCTATGTGGACCTGTTCAAGGGCAGTGCCAAGTCTCTGCGGGCGAGCGTGGACGACATGGCGAACTCGCAGGCTGCGGCCGGCATGGTGTACATCGAGCAAGCGCTCGAGAATGCGCGCCGAGGCCTTGGCTTTGGAGACTACGACCAGACGCAAAGCGCGATCAATGCAGCCACTGGCGGCCTCGTCATGGACAACTACGCCACCCAGGCGGAGCTGGACTATGACAAGAAGGTTCTTGCTGGCCAGTTGGACGAGTTGGGCGAGTTCGCGGAGTTGGCCAAGACCGATGCGCAGAAGCAAATCGACTTGGCAACCTCGCAGCTTAAGCGCCTGGACGATATCCAGACCTTCTGGCAGACCTTTGGTGAAGACCAGGTGGATGCGACGCTCAGCGTTACAGATGCCGTCAATGCCCTCTATAAGCTCTTGGACCCCAAGGAACAGGAGCGGATTAAGAAGGAGGAGGCTGCAAAGGCTGGGCTGGGCGGCGCAGTCACACCAACCGGGAGCGGCTCGGGTGGAGGCTCAGGCGCGGCACTCGGTGGAACGGTCTCCGGCACGGTGGGGCGCAGAGTAATCGGCTTCACGGCAGACGGTCGAGCCATGTGGTCGGATGGCACTGTCGAAAAGTATGCCGCAGGGCAGTCCGAGTACGACGGCCATTTGATGATCGGGTCAGGCAACTTGACCGCCGAGCAGTGGGCAGCCATGCAAGCCGGCCAGAACGTCTACGGCAGCGGCTGGGACTGGGATGCGAAGCAAGGCCTGTGGGTCAAGCGCAAGTCATTTGCCGTGGGTACGAACTATGTGCCCTACGACATGACGGCGAACATCCACAAGGGCGAGCGGATCATTCCAGCGGCCGAAAACCGCGCGCTGATGGAAGCAGTTCACGGCCAGTCTCGTGGTCCAGATACGGCTGCAGGGGCTGCGCGTGTAGAGGCCATTCTCTTGCGCGTGGAAGCTGTGGTGGTTTCGGTCAATGAGCATGCCCGCAAGCTGTCCGACAACCTGGATCGCGTGACCAATGGCGGATCGGTCATAACCGCTGAGGTTGTGAACCGTATTCGCGTTCAACAATAGAAAGGAAGGGGCATGGCAATTGTCTTAGTCCCCATCCCCATCACCGATGCAGCGTTTCGCCCGGGCTCCGTGCCTGAGGTGGACGCTACAGCTGGTGAGGTGGCATGGACATCGGGTCAGGTTGTGGCAGTGGGTACAGAGCGCGTTTATCAGCGGCGAGTGTGGAAGTGTGCAGTGGTTCCCGCTGACGCGACCGTGCCGCCAAACATCGACCAGCGCGCCTGGGAGGATATGCGACCCAGTAATCGCTGGGCGCCTTTTGATAACGAAGTACAGACCGCAGGGGTAGGGCGCAAGGGGTCGGCCAAATATGTGCTGTTCATGCGTTTTGTCTCTGGAATAGCTGTGCACAACCCTATTGGCAACCGGCTCACCTTGACCGTCAAGGATGCGGACACTGGGGAGGACTTGAGCCCGCCCATCGACCGCTCGCTGCGCGCCTCAAGGCCTTCGCTCTGGAACTACCTCTATGGTCCCAAAACGCCAGTAACCAGCTTTCGGGTGGATGGGATCACACTTCGCCCCCGAGTGCTGGTGACGCTGGAGGTGACTGGCGGTGCGACAGACGATGTAGGCGTGGGTTTCTTCTCGATTGGTTCATGGGTGACTATGGGCCTGTTCACGGGGCGGCCTGGTGTTCTGTACACGGCGCGGGCAGAAGTCGTGAACTACACCACCAGGACAGAAGGGGTGGATGGGCGATACCGGCAGGTCCCGCGCGGCAGTGCCACGAATCTGACGCTTCCCGTTGCAATCAATCCCGAGGACGCAAACCGCATCTGGTCAGCGCTGGTGCAGCTCAAGGACACGCCCGTTTCAGTGTTTGCGAGCCGGCAGGAAAAGTTTCGCTATCTCAGCTCGGTCGGTTTTGTGACTTCGGATCTGTCGCCTGAGAACCAGGCCATTACCAAGGCCAACATCTTTGTGAAAGGGATTGTCTAAATGGCAACTCCAGTACCTCCTATTGACCCCCAATTGCCACCGTTCCCAGGGCCTAACACGCCCGAATCGGCATATGACGATATGGCATTTGATTGGGGCTCGGCCATGCCTGGCTTCGGAAATCGAATCGCGGTAATTGGCCAAAATGTTTATAACAATGCTGAGGAAGCAAGGCTGAAGGCCCTGGCAGCTGAAGGATCTGCGGAGGCGGCAGCCGCACGCCTGGTCGATGTGCAAACGGCAGCAAATGGCGCCTTTGCTGCAGCGAACTACAAAGGGGAGTGGTCCACTCTCACCGGATCTTTGAACGTGCCGGCCACGGTTACCCACCTTGGGCGCCTGTGGTATCTCAAGCTGAACCTGGCCAACGTGACCACACAGGCCCCGGCTCTGGGTTCCACCTACTGGGGTGAGGTGAGCCGCAACGATTTCACGGTACTGCCTTGTCCTGCTGGGACGACAAATGCGGCGGACCGTGGCTTGTATCGGATGACTTCCAGCACTTCGGTGCTGCTGCTTCCTGCTGCGCCTTGGCACGGGATGGTCGTGGCGGCGGCCAATGTCTCTGGCACGTTGACGCCTGTGATCTCGCGCAACGGCAAAACCATCTGCGGTGATGCTGAGAACTTCACGATGAATGTTCTGGGTTTCCAGATCGTGTTGCAGTACGACTCCATATCCGGAGATTGGATGCGGGTTTCTGGCCTGACGGCATTTACAGCCGCGCAGCCCGCTATCGGAACCTCCAATATCTGGACAGCCTCCCAAAACTTTACTGGCGGGCTGAATATGAACAGCATCCCGATTGTGGAGAGAGGTAGTAACTCGGATGGGGAATATGTGAGGTATGCAGATGGAACGCAATTTTGCTCAAAAATCCAAACTGTAAATACCGCGATTTCCAATAGTGACGGAGGTGGTGTTCTGTACAGTCCTGCGGTTAATCTTGGCTCTTTCGCCAGGGCTTTCTCGCCACAGGCCCCGTCTGTAACTTTGACTGTCTCAGGCGGCGCCGGTGCATTTATTACTAGCGGCTCGACACCACAGACGACTACAAGTTGGGGGAATTGCTTTGTGTCCTCTGGCGCGTCTCGTGCTGCGACCAACTATTACATATCGTGCCTTGCAAAAGGCAATTGGTTTTGATTAGGGGATGACATGGCTAATGCGGCACAACTTGCTCAAACAACCCTTGCAGCGCCCTTTACAGGCGGAGTTTGTGATCTGTCTAAGAGGACCTACTTTGCTGACACAGTATCAGGTGCAATTGTTTTCTCATTTGTGAACAGACCGGCCGACTGCATGATGTTTGAAGTGGAGGCAAATCTGGTTTCTGGAACAATGACCTGGCCTGCAAATGTGAGATGGGTATGGGGTGGTGGGCTTCCTCAAAATCTCCAGACTGCGAAGATTCATCTTTTCCAGTTCAGGCGGCCCCAATCCACTGGAACCGATCAATGGCTCGGGTCCTATCAGGGGAACTATTGAAATGGCTCATAGACCATTCCTTCTAAAAGGCCCGGTGTACATCACCATTACAGCCAGCGTCAGGAGCCCGGATATCCGGGCTCTTGCTATTTCTGCGGGTTGGGTTGGCTACGAGCCTCTTTACTGCACCATCAACGCGGGAGTGGATGTAGCGGCGCTCAGCATTGCAAATATCCCAAGCGGGTTGCTCACCATCATCAATCGCGGGCGAATTGGCGCAATGGTTGGCGGCGCCTTTGGACTCTACACCCGAACCTTGATCAATATCGACAATGCGGGCGGCACGATCTTCGGCGCCGGTGGCGCAGGCGGGACCGGCGGATCCTTGCGCATTCAAAACCCTAACTCACCTTCGTACTACGCCGCAGGTAATGGCGGAGCTGGAGGGGCAGGTGCGGGCTTCACTACCACCAGCACACTGACTTTGCAGCCTGCGGGCAACGGCGATTCTGGGCAATCCGAGACGCTTGGAGGATCCTCGGTCGGTGGCATTGGCGTCTCAACAGGCGGACGCGGGGGCAATGGAGGGGCCATTGGCCAGCCTGGCGCAAGTGGCGAGTCCGGTACTGCATCTGGCAACTACAACCTGATTCAAGTCTTCCCACCAGGTGCAGGGCAGGCCGCAGGCAACTATGTGGACGGCAACGCCTATATCAACTGGCTAGCTACGGGCACGCGCCTGGGCAACGCAATCTAAAGGACCAGCATGTACATCGACAAAGAAACAGGCGACTACCCGCTGAGCCAGGCTGACATCATCTCCAGGCACGCCCACAACATGTCTTTTCCCGTGCCGTTTGAGGCGCCAGAGCAGTATGCCCTGGTAGAGCCGGCAAGCCCGCCCGCGTTCGTTCAGACCACCCACAAAGCAGTGGAGCTGGCCCCACTGGAGACAGAGGAAGGCTATCTGCAGCAGTGGGAAGTCGTGCCGCTGAGCGCTGATGAGCTGGCTCAACTGGAAGCCGATCGGCTAGCAGCAGAACAAGCGGCACGAGACGCTGCACGGGTGACCGTGACCAAGCGCCAGGCATTGCTTGCGCTGTTCGATATGAAGGGCATCAAGAACGAGGACATTGAGGCACAGATCAACCTGATCCCCGATGAGTTCGACCGCTACCGGGCCCTGGTGGACTGGCAGGGATCGGCGGCCATCGAATCGGACAGTCCCACCGTGCTTAAGCTGGCGGCAGGCCTGAACCTGACCGAGGCCGATTTGCACGAGCTGTTCGGGTACGCCGAGACCCTGTAGCCCTCGCCACAACACACAACACAACCCGCTTCGGCGGGTTTTCTTATTTCTGAGGGAGTGTCTCAATGCAGAGCACAGATATCAGCATGCCGATCGCAAAGGCAACCAGTGCGGTGACATTGGCCACGGCCGCGCAAGCCGATGTGGCAGACAAGATCGCCCAGGCGGCGACGGTCAATTCCAGCTTTGAGACTTGGTTCTGGGTGAACTCCATCCCGTGGGGGACCATTGCCTCTATCGTGGCGGCGCTCTATACGGTGCTGCTCATCTGCGAGTGGTTCTGGAAGAAGCTATGGCGGCCGGCGTTTGAGCGCTGGGGCTGGGTCAAGCCACGACTGGGCCCGCGCATCATCACGCTGGACGAGTACCGCCAGATGAGCGAGACGCAGAGGGCGGACCTATCATGAGCAACAAGCAACGGGTCGCAGTGGCGGCCCTTACTGTTTCTGCCGCGGCGATCCTGAGCTTGTTCGGCGCGGAGGGCTTCCGCTCTGCACCCTACATCCCCACACAGGGCGATGTGCCGACCATTGGCTACGGCTCTACGGTCTACGAAGACGGCACCCGCGTGACTCTGGCAGACCCGCCCATCAGCAAGGAAAGGGCCCTGCAAATCGTGCGTGACCACAAGAGCAAGGACGAAGCCATGTTCCGGGCCAGCCTGCCAGGGGTGAAACTCACACAGGGCGAGTATGACCTGTACATGGACTTCACCTACCAGTTTGGCATCACCAACTGGCGGGCCAGTTCCATGCGCCGGCACCTCCTCAATGGTGAGTACCTGCAGGCCTGCAATGCTCTGCCTGCTTGGCGCAAGCAAGCGGGCCGGGATTGCTCACTGCCTCAGAACTGGGGCCCGAAAGGCTGCAAAGGGGTATGGACCCGGCAGCTGGAGCGACAGGCCAAGTGCCTCGGGGAGCAATCATGACCTGGCAGGTCAAATCCACTCTCGCCGCCGTCATCACCGCGCTGGCCTTCTCCGCCGGCTGGGTTGTCAAAGGCTGGCAGGCCAGCAAGACCATCGCCGAGCTGCGCGCCGAGCAATCCCAGGGCCAGGCCACCCGCGCCAAAGCCGCCCGCACCGACGAAACCCAAACCGCGATCAAGGAAAGCAAGCATGCCCAAGAAACGATCTACAACGCCGATCGACTGGCGAACCTCAAGACTGGCATTGATGTGGATGTGCGCGCTGAGCTTGCCCGCGCTGAGCGCCTGCACCGCGACACCGACAGCCGAGCCGCCACTTATCGTGCGCAAGCCCAGGCCGACGCCGCTGCCCACAGCGATCTTGCAGATAAAGCGGCAGCCCTCGACCGACAGCTTGCAGAAGGCCTCGGCGTGGTCGCAAGCCTCGGAGGCGACCTTAGGCGACGAGACGCCGAAGTAGCCGCGCTATGCAACCAGGTGAACATCGAGCGCCGGCTGAACGGCGACGACAGCGACCAGGCCTGCACAGCGCAATAAAAAACCGCCCGGAGGAGGTTTGGAATTTAGTCTTGACGCCTACGGAGTCTACTAATGCCAAACATGGCCATCAGAGAGGTCAAGCCTATCAAAGTCCATGTTGTCTGCTTGGCGACCGAGCATGGCATGGTTGTTGCTTGAAAATACGCCGCTACCCGATCTAGGCGCCTTGCGGTGCAAATGCGCCCCTGAGGGTAATGCAACTCCAACTTCACTAGAAAGCACACCATGCGTTTTACACGCTCGATTTTAGCCAGTGCATTGATCGCTGCATCGCTCACCTCCACTTATGCGCAAAATGCCGACAACGTCGCGCAGCGCCCGCGTGCCCGTGATATTGGTCTAGTCAACGGCGTATTGCCGACGGGCAAGCTCAATGCCATTACCGATGTGGCGGGCGTGCGTGTAGGCCAGACCACGCTTATCCAGAATGAGGGTGTTCGCACTGGCGTGACAGCCATCTTGCCGCACGGTGGAAACTTGTTTCAAGAGAAGGTGCCCGCTGCGGTCTACGTTGGCAACGGTTTTGGCAAGCTGATGGGCGTCACGCAGATCAAAGAGTTGGGTGAGATTGAATCCCCCATTTTGCTAACAGGGACGCTGAATGTGCCGCGCGTGGCCGATGCGGGAATGGACTGGATGCTGGGCCTGCCAGGCAACGAACAGGTGCGCTCGATCAATATGGTGGTGGGCGAGACCAATGACGGTTACCTCAACGATATTCGCGGTCGCCATGTCGGTAAGGCAGAGGTGTTCGCTGCATTGAAGAGTGCAAATGAAGGCCCGGTGCAGGAGGGTGTCGTGGGCGCGGGTGTCGGTACGCAGGCTTTTGGTTTCAAGGGTGGAATTGGAACCGCATCGCGTGTGGTGCCACAAAGTGCGGGCGGCTATACCGTAGGCGTGCTGGTGCAAACCAACTTTGGAGGAGTGCTAACGATGAACGGCGCGCCCGTGGGACAAGAGTTAGGCCGCTACTTCCTGAAAGAGGAGCTTGAGCGTGAAAAAGCCAACAAGCAGTCCAGCGCGACCGGTGGTCCAGTTCAAGTGGCGGCTAATGTGATTGATTTGGACAAGGTTAGCGACAAGGCTGATGGCTCCATCATGATGGTGGTGGCCACGGACGCGCCATTGGGTGCGCGAAATCTAGAGCGCTTGGCCAAGCGCGCCATGATGGGTTTGGCGCGGACGGGGTCACCCGCCACCAATGGCAGTGGAGACTACGTGATTGCCTTCAGCACGGCCACGCAGGTGCGTGTGAAGGCCTCAGAAGCGCTGCGCACTACGCCGGTGCTGGGTAATGGCTCAGTCTCGCCACTTTTTTTGGCAACGGTTGAAGCAACCGAGGAGGCTATCTACAACTCACTGCTGCGTGCTACCACGACCAAGGGCGTAGATGGTCATGTGGTCGACGCCCTGCCAATCGACGAGACTGTCAAGATCTTGAAAAAATACAACGCGATTCGGTAATTAGCCGCGCCGCTCTAACAGAAAGAAAGGGTTTTCAAAACTGCCTGGAGCGGACTCAAGGGTGCGCTGCTGTCCCTGGTGTTTTCGAAGTCCAGAAAATCACACGCGGTGCGTAAGGGGAGCGAGGAGCCTATTCTCTGGAGAATCCTACAAGGCCCGTCGAACAGCTAGCTTCTGGTGCTGATGTGTTCGAGCTGCTGCATGTGGCGTGCTTACCAACTACACCCGACCAGCGCTGAAATAGACATAGCCTCCCCGGCGCCACTACGGCACTGGGGAGGCTCTTTTTCTGTTTGTGGGGCTGTTCTAAGTGGCGGACTACAGGCACCATACATTCACAACTCAGGCAACGTCGTCCACTTCCTCCAACCGCGAGGCAGCTCTTAGCGTTTGCTGGGATAGAAGATCTTCTCGATCTCCCTGAGCTTCGCAGGTCCAAAGCCTTCGATCTTCAGCAGATCTTTTGGCTCAAATTCAACAAGCTGTTCAGCCGTAAAGAGTCCCCCACGAGCGAGGGCTTGGACAGTAGCTGGTGATAGGACGCCGTTAAGAGACGAGCTCTTGACCCGTTTTATCGGGCGGTAGCTTCGCTCTGGAATGTAAAACTGACCTGGGAACAGGACAGTCTCAATTTGCCTGAAGCGAAGAAGTCCCAAGCCCCATAAGTTGAGCAGCTCATACGGATAGGCCTTACGCACTCCCTCCACGTTGGTGATCTCGTTCCGCGCTAGAACCCGTGTCACGTACTTGGGTAGCAAACTGCTCAATGGGGTTTCGGTTCCTGATTCTTCCGACATGCTGAACATCATAGGCGAGCTATGTCCTATGGAATAGGGCCAGGTTGAGACGTGAAAAAGCCCTCCGAAGAGGGCTGCCGATCAGTTCGACTTGCGTCGGCGGATGATGCCCATGGATCCAGCAAACAGCCCCGAGAGCAGAAGCAGGCCAACGCCGCCCACGGCGGGTACTGGGGTTGGAGAAGACCCGTTTCCATTGCCTTGCACATTAAATGTGAGTACTGCATCGTCACACACCGTGCTGTTTGGTGTCGGCAAGCATACACGAACTGTAGCCGTAGTCGTACCCGAGAAATTGGGAGTGGGTGAGTATGTAAACGCGCCAGTTGATGGATCGATGGACAACTGCCCTTGAGCGGGTGGTGTCAATACCTCGAAGACAGAGTCAGGAGGGACTTGTCCGCCATTGCCTGCATTCCCAATAACTGCGTTACTTGCTTGAGTGCTGAAGCTTGCATCGTTGATGACGGGGGGCGTTACAGGAAGTGCTG
Organism: Comamonas sp. B21-038; assembly: GCF_022387135.1. GTDB lineage: Bacteria > Pseudomonadota > Gammaproteobacteria > Burkholderiales > Burkholderiaceae_C > Comamonas > Comamonas sediminis. Next base: position 2,600,961 of record NZ_CP092462.1, on the reverse strand, counting down.
TAACCGTAAAGTCTTGCGTTTGAGTGCTAGTCGAACCCGTGAGAGTTGCGGTCACAGAGTACTGACCGGCAGGCAAACCTGCACCTTGCGTACTATAGGTATTGTCCGGATTCAGCGTAACTTGAATGTTTTCGGTGTATCCATTAGGACCAGTGATCACTAGGTCCACCGTTGTGGATGAGCCGGGGTTTGCGACTGAACCAGAGTACAAAGGCTGGGTCATGGCTGGTAATGTTCCGGGATTCGTAAGAGCCAAACTTGAAGGCAGTTGTCCTGCCACAAGTAGTCCATCGACGGCGAGTCCGGACTGATAACCGGTGTCAGACCAGTTAACTACTCCAATTTCAAGACGGTAGGACCCTGCAGAAGGAACATTGTATGTAGCTTGAACCCAACCAGAATAGCCGCAGCCTGCATTGAAGCATGTATTCGTGCCGTAGTTAACAGTCCCCAATGGTGTCCAACTGGGAGCGCCCGCAATGATTGGCACACTTGGCGGAGTGAGTGTTGCTTGATGCGGTGGCATTCCGTTACCAGGCACTACGGATTCCACTGGATCTGTACGCGCCGTAAAAAGAAGCGCCACTTCATTCCCTGAACTATCCAAGAGTCTCGCCCATGCAAAATCTGAGTAGATTCCGCCGTCGCTGGTTACATAGTTAAATTGAAAACTAATAGGTGAATTAGCCGCAGGGACGGCAAATGTGGGAGAAGTGTAGGTTGCGCCGTTACTAATTTGAGCTGTCGGAACTCCAGTGGGGAGACCGGAAAGGGGAAAATTAGGAGGTGTGGCGCTGCTCTGTTGTGTGCTTACCCATGCATATCCAGTGGTTCCCGCAACAGGAGCGTCAGTTACAACACCGTTGGCCGTTGATGTGCCACACCCAATAAGATTGCTGCATGTCCAGCCAGTGGTGTCAATTGCCCAGGACTGGGCAGAAAAAAATAATCCGGCTGTAGCTAATAGGGTCGTAATTTTCATGTTTTCTCCTCATAATTGAGCTGTAAAAACTTTGGATGCTTCTTCAATGTCGTTGTTGCGGGATTAATCACGCCGTTAAAGCGAACACACTTGAGCAAAAAAAGGAATCGCTCTGCAGTTTTCAGTAAATGTATGAATGTGAACGTATTGTCACGAAATGTCTATCCCTGAAATTAGTGATAGTGAAAACCCGGAGCCGTCAGTAAAAGCGCGCAAAAAAGCCCGCGTCTGCGGGCGGCTGGGTGGGGTGGATGGTGCCTGGCTCTGGAGCCGCCTGCATGCGGCGCAGACCCAGCGGGCTGCCCCTGGTCCAGCATCCGCCATCCCTAAATCTGCCCCAAAATGAGCCAATTCCAGCGTATCCAGGCGGATAGCTCACCTCTGGAAAAGCCGCTTGGATACGCTGTAAAACTCACTCTCTAGGGTTCGAATCCCTCCGTTTCCGCCAAGTACCAACCCCTGAGTGTTCGCACTCAGGGGTTTTTGGTTTTCGGGGCCCTCCATACCGCAAAACCCGCCAATGCGGTCTTTTCGGCCGGATTGCCGGGGAGAAATCCCGCTATCGACCTCTCGGCAGCCAGATTCATCCAGGCGTGGCCCAGCGACCCCATCGTATGCATGGCCTGCGCCATGGCTTACAGGCTTTTGGAAAGGCAGCATGCCAAGGCTCGCAGTGACATGGAGGCTGTGCAAGCCCCGGTGCCGAAGGCGGGAGCGCCTGCGCTAGGCATTGTCCCGTGGCTTTTGCTGAGGGGCGATGGCGCCCGCAAGGTGTGGGTGTTGCGATTTGCCTTCAACGGCAGATGCAGCAGGAGAGTTCACCGGGCAGTGACCGGATAGCGCAGCGCGGCACCAAAAGAGTAAGGCTGCACAGCAGCTGGCGGCCCCTGCGCCCAACAGCCTCTGCGCATCTCTGGCGATGCGGGAGCCCGCGACCTCCACCCGGGCGCGGGTGGATGGCGCCGCCGCTGCGGTCTCTGTCAGGCGGCAGCACCCAGCTGCTGCCGCCATAGGCGCAGCTGTTCGACAGTCGCCGTAGCGCCACCACAAACGATGACCAACGGCGCTTTCAACCCGTCGAGAGCGGGAGGCTGGGCACTGTAGAGCGGGGCGAGCGAAGCGCCACATGCTGGCTCAACGAGAATGCGATGGTCGAAAAGGAAGCGTTCGCAGGCGTCGAGTGCTTCCAGGTCAGTGACGACGTGCGTGCGAATGTCATGCGTGCGGGTCAGGTTGAAAGCGTTCTCGCACACCTGCTTTGCGCCGAGCGACGTGGCGATGCTGGTGATGGCAGGCAGCTCGATGCGGGCACTATGCTGGACAGACTGCGACAGCGAATCAGCACCTGCCGTCTCGATCGCTACCACGGGCATCTTGCTCAGCCCATTGCGGTCCAGGCCTGCCACGACACCGGAGAGCAAGCCGCCGCCGCCCACGGACAGCACAACGCAGTCGAACTCGACCCCGGCGCGCACCGCCTCATCGACCATCGTCGCGTGGCCTTGCCACATGGTCTCGTTGTCGAACGGATGCACGAATGCGGTGTCGTCATCGAGTTGCGCCAGCGCGAGCGTATTGGCCTCCTGCCAGGAGGCGCCATGCACGACAACTGCGGCACCTTCCTGTTCAATCAGTTGCTTGGCGCGTGCGGTCGTGGTTTCCGGCACGTAGACCGTCACCGGGATGCCAAGCTGACGACCGCTATAGGCGACCGCAATTCCGGCATTGCCGCCGGACGAGGAGATGAATCGCTTCTTGCCCTGGCGCACATGGGCTTCGCAAAGGGCACCTACACCGCGAAGCTTGAAAGAGCCCGAGGGTTGCAACGCGTCCAACTTCAGCCAGACGTCTTTGGCGCTCAGCAGGCTGAGCGGTTGCGATCGGACGAGAGGGGTTTCAATGTGGAGTGGCATGGCAGATCATGGGCCCGATGGGCGCGGTTCGTTGGCGGGGATTTGGCGTGCTGACAATGGCGGCATACGCAGGCTTGCCAAGGCGAAGCTGCTGAGGATCAGCAGCATGCCCGCCCAGACGGGTGGTGCGGACTCGCGAAGCAGCAAGGCGCCCGTGAGCGCCCTGAAAACCAGGAGCCAGTGTATGCGCTGCCGGGTGCTCCCTGAATAGCCAGCGGTAGCTTGCGCGATACCGGCAAGCGGCTTGGGCGGACGCGCCCCGGCGTTTGTACGTCCCTCATCGATGCCTTCGGCGATGGGGCGGTCACCGCCTGGGCCTGCCACCGAAAAATATCACAGCGCTTCCCAGCGCCAGCAGCCATACCGCAATCGCTGCATACAGCATCAAGTCGCTGAAGCCATGGGCCAGTGCCTCGCGGGCAATGCCGGTCAGAGACGGCGTGGACGTGCCGGCGTCGGCGCTCGCCTGCAGCGCGTGCAAGTTGCCGGACGCAACCCCATTGGCCATCTTGCGCAGTGACTCGGCATCCACAGCGCCAGGCAATGCAGCCTGCAGGTGCTGCTGCACGCCATGGACCAGCAAAAAGCCCATCAACGAGATGTTGATCGACAGCGTGATCATGCGCGCACTCATGTCAATGCCGGAGGCCATGCCGGCGCGGTTGTGGGCGACCGAGCCCGTGGTGGTGTTGGTGACCGGGGTGTTGGTAAGCCCCAGCCCGGCACCAGCCATCAGGCAGCCTGGCAGCACGTACAGCCAGTGGAGATGGACAAGCTGGCTGCCTATCAGCATCAGCACGAAACCCAGTCCAATGACAAACAACCCCAGCGGAATCGCAATATGCGGGCCATAGCGCATCGCGATGCGCTCGCCAACCACTGGAAACACCAGCGTTGGAAGCGTGTAGGCCAGCAGGGAAACACTGGCAGCCGCGACATCCTGGCCCAGCGCGCTCTGAAAATAAATGGGCAGGTAGATGATAAATGCCCAAAAGCTGAAGTTCATGCCCATGGAGCCCATCAGCGCACCCGAGAAATGGCGCACCCGAAAGACGGAGAAGTCGAACATGGGATGCGGGGCATGCAACTCCACCCACACAAACGCAGCAAAACTCAGCAGGCCAACAGTGATGGCGGCCAGCGCGGGCACGCTGGCAAAACCGGTGTATGCGCCCTGCGTCACAAAGAAAGCCAGACCGAACACCGCGAGAGACAGCGTCACGATGCCCGCGATATCCAGCGTGCCGGCGTCCGGATCATGGGATTCCTGCACGGCCATCGCGGCCGGAATCAGCGTGAATGCGGCCAGGAATACATGTACCCAGAACACCCAGCGCCAGTCTGCCAGGGCGACGATCAGGCCGCCTATCAGCGGGCCAAAACCCAGACCGATACCCAAAATGATGCCCCAGATGCTGAATGCGCGGCTGCGCTCGGCGCCTTGGGGAAACTGGTGAGAGAGGACGGACACCAGGCAGATCAGCATGGCGCCGCCGCTGGCTCCCTGGAAGGCGCGGCTGGCAATCAATAGCGGCGTGTTCCATGCCATGCCGCACAACAGCGATGCGACTGCGAACAGCACGGTAGAGATCAGAAAGACCCTCTTGCGGCCAAAACGATCGGCCAACGATCCGGTCGCCATGAGCACCGAGACGCATGCAATGGTGTAGGCATTCATGATCCACTGAATGTCCTTGAAGTCGCTGTGGAGCACGGACTCCAGCGTTGGCAAGATCACCGGCACGCTGGAGATCTCGAGGCTGAACATCAGCGCTGCCAGACAGACAGAAAGCAGCGCGAGGCGATTGCGGCGGGCCATGGTCAGAGGCAGGCGGTCTGTGGTTGATCCATGGGTATCTCTCAAGGACATGGTTAAACGCTCCAAAAACAGGAAAGCGGCGTTCTGGTGCAGAACACTCCATGCGAGTTTGCGGGAATATAATTCCCGGATTAGCGCAATAAATTCCCGCTTATGACGCCTTTTGGGAACCAATAAAGATGGCAGTACAGGACCCTCTCGACGGTGTATCCACATTTGTGCATGTGGTGGACGCCGGTGGCTTCACCTCGGCTGCTGCGCGTATGGGTGTGACGCGTTCGGCGGTCGGCAAGGCCGTGGCCAAGCTGGAGGCGCGCCTGGGAACACGGCTTTTGCAGCGCAACACGCGCAGGCAGACCCTCACCGAGGAAGGGCAGATCTATTACGAGCGCTGTATTCGCGCCCTGAAGGAGCTGGAGGCGGCCGAGTCGGATCTGGACAGCGGACGAATGCAGCCCAGCGGCCGCCTGCGGGTGAGTGTGCCCGAAGGCTTCGGTCAGTTGTGCGTGACACCCATCCTGCTGAATCTGACGCGGTTGTACCCGCGATTGAGCATGGATCTGTCATTCAGTGACCGGGCCGTCGATCTGATCGAAGAGGGCTTTGATCTGGCCATACGCATAGGCCCGCTGCATGACAGTGGCACGTTGTCTGCGCGCCTGCTGGGCACGCAGCACATCAGCATCGGTGCGTCTCCGGCCTATTTGGCCCGCCATGGAACACCCCGGAATCTGGAGGCGCTCGATGGCCACACCGTCCTGGGCTATTCGAGATCGGGTGTGCTTGCGCCGTGGAATGCCCTGCCAGCCACAGGGGGCAGCGCGCCAGCAAGCCATCGCCCGCAACTGCGCTCTCAAATCAGCATGGACGATATCCAGGCCCTGGCTGCTGCTGCCGTCGCCGGCTATGGCATTGCCTGGGTACCTTGCTGGCTGCTGAGCAGCTATGTCCAACGTGGTGAGCTGGTACACATCCTGCCCGCATACCGGGTCCGTTCCTATGAGATCCATGCTATCTGGCCCCAGACGCGGCAATTGCGTTGCAAGCTCCGCGTGGCCATCGATGCGCTGGTGGCAGAGATCCCTGCATTGCTGAATGCAGATGGGGTGCAGAAATCACCATGAACGGCGTCACGTCCTGCACTGCTCCAGCCTGCGCGTCTCCAGCGGGTGGACTGTGTATGTCTCCATCCGCACCGGCACTGCAGATCGAGAGAATGCCTGCGGGATCGGGATGTACCGCGTGCGCCGCAATGGGGGCAGGAGGTGCCTGCCAGCCCCGCTCACCCCATCCGGCAATCCGCTGACAAAGGCACTGCGCCGGCGCCGCCGGACCTGCGTGCTAGCGTTGCTTGCACCGCTGCCGGGCATGGGCCAACAGGAATGCGCGCGTGCCCGGCACATCCTGCCCGTCGAGTGCGCCACCGTCTACCGCTCCGCTGGCCAGCCAGGCATGCATTGCAGCCTGTGCCACCGCCAGATCAAGCTCGGTCAGCAGCAGCTTGACCAGCGGCGCCCCTGCTGCAGGGTCTGCGATCTGGCCCAGCGCCATGGCAGCACCCTGGCGGCGGCGCGCATGGGGGCTGCTGAGTTGGTCGACCAGTGCAGGCACGGCCGCTCGATCGCCCAGGCGGCCCAAGGCCTCCAATACCGCCTCGGTGGCGGCATCGGTCTGCAGCGCCCGTATCAAATCGGGGATCGCCTCGCGCGTGGCTGCTTGCGCCAGCGCTTCGGTGATCAGCCGCGCATCGGCAGGCGACGCCGCCAGCGGCAATGCAGCAGCCAGCGCTGCATGGGTCTCGGCGCTGGGCGTGGCCGACAGCGACAGCGTGGCCGCGTCCCGCAAGGGGTTGCGGCGGACCATGAGCGGTGCCAACAAGCTGGCGCCTTGCGGGTCGCGGAACTCGGCAAGCGCCGCACTGTAGCGGTACCGCAAGCCGTCGCCGGCCTCCTGGGCTGCGCCGATCAGCGCAGGCAACACCTCAGCCCCTTGCGCAGCCAGCGCTGCGCAGACGTTATGGACATACTCGTTGCGGATGCCGGGCAGCAGGCCCAAGAGCAGGGCCTGCACCTGGGGGCCGCGAAGATTCTTGCAGGCGTATGCGACGGCGCTGGCGTTCCAGTGATGGGGATCGTCTTCCAATGCCCGCGCGAAGCCTTCGAAACCCTCCCCACAGCCCATGGAGACCAGCGCCTCGGCCACGCGCACAGCGTCGCCGCTGGAGAGCTGGGGCAGCAGGGCGCGCAGATGCTCTGCCGCGTCCTCGGGCGCCGTGCGCGCCAGTTGCAGCGCAGCGGCCCGGCGCACCTGCAACGACGCCGACTGCAACCCGGCGCGGGGCCACTGCTGCTCGCCGGGCCCTTCCAACTGCGCCAAAACTTCGGCCCATTCGCTGGCATCGCGCGGTGTCCTGGCCTGCTCCAGCAGGGCCATCAGTTCGGGCACGGCTTCTTGCGCCTTCAGCAGGCCCAGCGCCGGGCCGGCAACCGCCACCCCGGCACGCAGCAGCGGCGCGATCGCACGCGCGTCGCCCAACTCGCCAAGCACCTTGACCAGTTCCATCCGCAGCTGCAGAGGCATCCCCCGGCGCGGGTGTTCCAACGTCTCGATAAGCGGGACCACCGCTGCCGCGTCGCCCAGGCGCCCTAGTGCGCTGATGCAGGTCCGGCGGACTCTCGCGTCCGCGTCGCCGAGTCCTTCGATCAGCAGTTCGAGGTTGGAGCGCGTGGATTTCTGGACCACCGTGCTGCACAGCGTGTTGATCACCTCGTCGAAGTCCTTCTTTTTGTCGGCCTCTTCGCGCCGCAGCGTGCGGATGGCCTCCAGCAGTTCGGCAATCCAGTGCTCGTCGGCATGGCTGTGGATGGATGTCGCGGCATACGCGCGCACCGCCGCGCTGCGGTGGCCCAGGGCCTTGAACAAGGGCGCACGCGCCTGCGGCGAGGAGATACGGCCCAGGAACATGCAACCCGAGCAGGCTTCGTCAACGCTCTTGGATTTGGCCATGCGCAGGTACAGGGGCAACGCATCATTGGAGGGGCGGGCCAACAAGGCCTGCTTGGCCGCGTCTGCCACCTTGGCGTCTTCGTCCAGCGTGGCTTTGAGCAAAAGCGCGGGCGCACGATCCGCCAATGCGTGCAGCGCACTTCGGGCCAGCGGCGCCCGATTTTCCGGCGCGGACCGTAAAAAGGCCGTGGTGGCCTCGAAGGCCACTGCCGGGTCTGCATGAGACAGCGCTTCCAGCGCCAGGAACACATCGACGTTTTTCGTCGAGCTCTGCAACTGGTCTGCCAGTGCCTGGCTGAGATTGTCGTTCATAAGTACTAGAAGGCTCGGCAGGTTTGCCGGGGTGCTACCTGCCCAAGAACGGTCCCCGCATGGCAACCGCCCCGAGGCCGCCAGGGAACAAGTCGCCCGCCCATAAATCGTCCGCTTGCAGGGCAGTGGGCCAGTGTAGCGTGCTAACACACTCGGCGGGAATGACGCTGTCGCAGAGCGGGGAAGTGGCGGCATGCGTGCTCAGCCGTGCTGCCCGGTTGCGATGCCGCAGCTGCCGCCATTCAGCGTCCGGTGTGGGAGTTCATTGGAGGAGCTTGACCCATCCGCGGGCTCAATCCATTTTGACTTGGGCGGCTTTCACCGCCGCCTGCATGCGCTGCTTTTCGCTCGCCATAAAACGGGCTGCCACTTCCGGCGGGGTGAGCTGGATCTCGTAGCCTTGGGCGATGAGCGCTTCGCGGGCTTCTGGGGAGGCAATGCCTTGCACAAAGCCTTGGTAGAGGCGGTCCATCTCGGCCTTGGGTACACCCGCTGGGGCAATGGCGGCGATCCAGCCGTCCAGCTCGTACTGCGGCAGGCCTTGTTCGGCAATGGTGGGCACATCGGGCAGGCTGGCGCTGCGTTTGGCGCTGGTGATGCCGATGGCGCGCAGGCTCCCGGCCTTGATGTGGGCCATGGCGGGTGCGACCGCCACCACGCCCAGCTGCACCTGGCCGCTGAGCAAGTCATTCATCAGCTGGCCCATGCCTTTGTAGGGGATGTGGGGCACATCGATCTGGGCCTGCTCGACAAACATGGCGGCGCCCAAGTGCAGGATGGTGCCATTGCCCGATGAGCCGTAATTGAGCGTGCCGGGATGGGCCTTGGCGTGGGCAATCAGCTCCTGCACGGTACGTGCGGGCACCTTGGGGTTGGCGACCAGCACAAAGGGCGTGGTGCCGATGATGGTGATGGGCGCGATGTCCTTGATTGAATCAAAGGGAATGTTTTTGTACAGGCTGGGGTTGACGACATGGTTGTTGCTGACGATGCCGATGGTGTCCCCATCTTTGGGCGCCCGCACAATCTGCGCCGTGCCGGTGATGCCGCCTGCGCCGGGCAGGTTCTCAATCACCAGGGGCTGGCCCAGGGCTTTGCTGATGGGCGTGCTGATGGCGCGGATGGCGCCGTCGGCCCCCGAGCCCGCCGATAGCGGCAAGATGACGCGCAGCGCTTTGTCGTGCCCTGCAGCCTTGGTTTGCGCCAGCGCGGGCAAGGCGCCACTGGCGAGGCTGGCCAGAACCATCGCCAGTGCGGTGCGGCGGGGGATTGGGCGGGTGGGGTGCATGTTTGTCTCCTGATTGCGGCTTTTCGCCTGTCTGTAAAGGATGGTTTGCTCTTATATTGGTAGCGTTACGTCGCTGCCTGGGTAGCCTGCATGGCGCTGATCTGCGCGGCGTCGTAACCCAGGCTGGCCAGCAACTCGGCGGTGTGCTCGCCCAGGCGCGGCGGGTTTTGGCGTACGGCCAGGCGCTCGCCCGCCATGCGCAGCGGCAGCAAGGTGGTCTGTGCGGTTTGGCCGGCGCGTTCGCCGTCGGTCAGCGTTACCTCGGCCAAGCCGCCGGTGGCCAGCAGGTGCGGGTCATCCAGCAGTTGTTCTGGCTTGCTGATGGGGGCGTAGGGCAGGCCGTTGTCTTCAAAGATTTTGGCGACCTGTTCGACATCCATGCGGGCCAGGCGCGCGCGCAGATCGGCGAGCAGGGCCGGGCGCGCGCGTACGCGTTCGTTGTTGGTGGTGTAGTGCGGGTTGGCCAGCAGATCGGCCCAGCCAAAGGCCTGGCACATGGCGCGCCACTGGGCATCGCTCACGGCCGCCAGAAAGATCTGCTCGCCGTCCTGGACGGTGAACACGTCGTACACCGACCAGGCCGAGATGCGGTTGGGCATGGGATCGGCCGCCTCGCCCGTCACGGCGTACTGCATCATGTGCTGGCCGACGAGAAAGACGTTGTTCTCGAACAGCGCCGAGTCAATCTCTTGCCCCTTGCCGGTCTGTGCGCGCTGCATCAGCGCTGCCATGGCGCCGATTGCGCCAAACATGCCGCCCATGATGTCGTTCACGCTGGTGCCCGCGCGCAGCGGGTCGCCGGGGCGGCCTGTCATGTAGGCCAGGCCCCCCATCATCTGCACGACCTCGTCCAGCGCCGTGCGGTGCTCATAAGGCCCGGGCAAAAAGCCGGTATGGTTCACATAGATCAGGCGCTCGTTGAGCTTGGACAGCGCGGCATAGTCCAGGCCGTACTTGGTCATCACGCCGGGCTTGAAGTTTTGCGCCACCACATCGGCCGTGCTGGCCAGGCGAATGGCGGCTTCCAGTCCCTGGGGCTGGCGCAGGTCCAGCGCAATGCTTTTTTTGTTGCGATTGAACATGGGGAAGAAGCCGGCACCCGCACCCAGCAAGTGGCGCGTGCGGTCGCCCTCGACAGGTTCAACCTTGATGACTTCGGCGCCCAGGTCGGCCAGCACCATGCCGCAGGTGGGGCCCATGACCATGTGGGTGAATTCGACCACGCGGATACCGGCGAGGGGGAGCGATGGGGTGGGAGAGGGGTTACTCATATTTGGGTAGCTACTAGCGCGCATGGTGTGGCACCAGCGGTTGATTGGGTTTAAGAATTAAGTGCAAATGGCGGCACAAGCCTGGGGGGCTGCAATCACACCGGCTTGCCACAGGCTGCCGTGCAGTTTCTCGTTGGGCAGCCAGGCGTGCATGCGCTGGCGCAACTGCAAAAGGGCGGGAACATCCAGACCCGTATCAACGCCCATGCGCTGCAGCATATAGGCCAGGTCTTCGGTGGTGACATTGCCGCTGGCACCCGGTGCATGCGGGCAGCCGCCAATGCCGCCCAGGCAGGCGTCAAAGTGGGTGATGCCGGTTTGCCAGGCCGCATAGGCGTTGGCCAGACCCATGCCGCGGGTGTCGTGAAAATGGGCGGTACGCAGCCGGCCGTCCACCAGGCGCCGGGCTTTTTCAAACAAACGGCGCACACTGTCGGGGTCGGCATAGCCCACGGTATCGGCCAGGCTCACATGGTCGGCGCCGGCGTCCAGCAAGGCCTGCATCAGGCGCAGCACCTCGCTTTCGGCCACATCGCCTTGCAGGGTGCAGCCAAAGGCCGTGCCCACGCCGCCCTCAATTTGGGTGTGGCTCCCCGCTGCGTCGCGCACTGCGCGGATGCGGGCGACTTCTGCCACGACTTCGTCCGGGGTTTTGCGCAGGTTGGCCAGGCTGTGCGCGTGGCTGGCCGACAGCGGCACGACCATGGACTGCGCGCCCGCTGCCAAGGCGCGCTCGGCGCCTTTGAGGTTGGGCACTAGCACGGACGCGAGCAAGCCCGGTTTGCTGCAGGCATGGGCGAGCACGGCTTCGGTATCGGCCAGCTGGGGCAGCAGGTGTGCTGGCACCATCGATCCCACCTCCATCTCGCGCATGCCGGCGTCGTAGGCGGCGTCAATCCAGGCGCATTTGTCGGCGGTGCTGACGATGCTGGCCAGGCTTTGCAGGCCATCGCGCAGGCCAACTTCGCGGATGCTGGCGCGCTGTGTCGCAAGGGTTGAGGTGGCGGTCATCGTGTCTCCAGGCTTTTGTCGTTGGTTTTGATTTTAGATTTTCCAAAGTATCAGCAATAATCGAATACGGAACCGGTTTCGTTCCAAAAAGGAAAATCATGTATGACCTGAGTCTGCTGAACCTGCGGCTGTTTGTGCAGGTCTGTGAGCAGCGCAGCATTGCCCGTGTGGCGCAGGCCGAGGCGCTGGTGGCATCGGCCATCAGCAAGCGGCTGGCCCAGCTTGAGCACCAGATGGGCGCGCCCTTGTTCATCCGCGAACGGCGCGGCCTGCGCCCCACGGCGGCGGGTGAGACTTTGCTGGAACATGCGCGCACCATGCTGGCCGCCGCCAACCACATGCAGCAGGAGATGGCGGCCTATAGCAAGGGCGTACAGGGGCAGGTACGGGTGCTGGTCACGGCGTCGGTGATGGCCGAATCCTTGGCTGACCATGTCGCAAGTTTTTTGCAGCAACCTGCGCACGCCAGTATCCGTGTGACTTTGGAGGAGTGCGTGAGCCCGGATGTGGTGCGCGGCGTGCGCGAAGGGCGCGCGGCCATGGGGATTTGCTGGGACGCAGCCGATTTGAGCGGCCTGCAGACCCAGCCCTATGGCAGCGACCACCTGGCCATTGCGGCGCACAAAAGCCACCCCATCGCACGCATGGCGCAAAGCGCAGCAGTGCACTTCTCCGACGTACTGGACTACGAACATGTCAGCATGCCGGCGTTGAGCGCAGTGCAAATCTTGCTCACCCGCGCTGCCGCGCAAGAAGGAAAGGCGCTGCGCCACCGCGTGCACGTCTCCAACTTCGATGCCGCGCTGCGCGTGGTTCAGGCCAACCTGGCGATCAGCGTGGTGCCGCGCGAAGTGGCACTGAGCTTTGCCGCCAACACGGATGTTCGGGTGATTCCGCTGGCGGACGGCTGGGCGCAGCGGCAGTTTGCGATCAGCTACCGGGATGCGGCCTTGCTGTCGTCGGCGGCCAAGGCGTTGTTGAGCCATTTGGCGGCGCAGTCGCCGCAGGCGTTGCACACGCCATGAATAATCCTTTTGCGGCGCAGCAGGGGCATGGTTTTCGCGGCCAAGCAGGCAGGCGGCCCGGGGGACGAGGCGCTCAGGCGACCTCGGCCATCTTCGTCTGGACGGCTGCCTCGGGATGCCAGTGCCGGCCCGGCACTGCCGCCAGCAAGGCCTGCGTATAGGGATGGGACGGCTTGCCGAAGACATGGGTGCTCTCACCCTGTTCCACGATCTGGCCCGACTTCATCACTGCGATGCGGTCGCAGACCTGCGCAGCAACGCGCAAATCGTGGGTGATAAAGAGAATGGACAGATGCAACTGGTCCTGCAGCCGTGCAAGCAGCTCCAGCACCTGTGCCTGCACAGATACATCGAGTGCAGAGACAGGTTCATCGGCCACCAGAATCTTGGGATCCATCGCCAGTGCGCGTGCCAGGCCGACGCGCTGGCGCTGCCCGCCGGAGAACTCATGGGGATAACGCTCCAGCGCATCCGGCGCCAAGCCGACCAGATCGAACAATTCGCGCGCATGCCGCCATGCACCATCATGCGTCTTGCCGTGGGCGATGGGCCCTTGGGTGACGATATCGCCCACGCGGCGGCGCGGGTTCAGCGATGCATATGGATCCTGAAACACCATCTGCACCAGTGACGCGTGGTGCCGGCGTCCGGAGGGCGTGCGCAGGTCCACCGCTTCGCCGAACACCTTCATCTCACCGGCTTCGGGCACCAGCAGGCCCAGCACATTGCGCGCCAATGTGGATTTGCCCGATCCACTTTCACCCACGATGCCCAGCGTGCTGCCGGCGGCCAGTTCGATCGAGACGTCGCTCACCGCATGCGTGATGCGCGCATTGCGCTTGAACCAGCGCTTCTTGCCATAGGTCTTGGATAAATGGCTGACAGACAACGCCACCGGCCGTCCTTCGGCACGCGCGCGCAGCGCTGGCTCCAGCGGCGGCACGGCCGCAATCAAGGCACGCGTATAGCGGTCCTGCGGATGGTTGAGCACTTGCTCGGCCGGGCCGCTTTCTACCAGCTTGCCTTTCTGGATCACTGCCACGCGGTCGGCAATGTCGGCCACCACGCCGAAGTCGTGGGTAATGAACAGCACGGCGGTGCCTTTGCGGCGTTGCAGCTCATGGATCAGCTTCAGGATCTGCGCCTGCGTGGTCACATCCAGCGCCGTGGTGGGCTCATCGGCGATCAGAAGCTGGGGTTCCAATGCCAACGCCATGGCAATCATGGCGCGCTGGCGCTGGCCGCCGGACAGCTCGTGCGGGTACGCCTTTGCGGCAGCAGCCGGGTTCGGAATATGCACCGACTCCAGCAACGCCACCGTGCGCGCTTCGATCTCCTTGCGGCGGAGTGGGGTGTGGGTGCGGAACAACTCGGCAATCTGGTCGCCAATGGTTCGCAGCGGATTGAGTGCCGTCATCGGCTCCTGGAAGATCGTGCCCACTTCCTTGCCGCGCAGCTGGCGCAGGCGCTCGGGGCTCGCGCAGCGCAGGTCTTCGCCGTTCCAGGCGATGCGGCCGCCGGTGACAGACACACCCTCGGGCAGCAGGCCCAGCACGGCCGCTGCCGTCAGCGATTTTCCCGACCCGCTTTCACCGACCACGCACAGCACTTCGCCGGGATGTATGTCCAGGTTGACGCCGGAGAGCGCATGGGGACGGTCAGCACCGGGCGGCAGCGCGACGGTGAGGTTCTGGAGTGAAAGCAGGGCAGTCATAAATCAATCTTGGCGATCTTGGTGTGGACCGGTCCAATGCGGTTTCAGAGGCGTTGGCCACCGGTGGCATCGATGTTCTGGCCGGTCACCCAGCGGCCCGCGTTGCTGGCCAGAAAGGTGACGATGTCGGCGATGTCATCGGGCTGGCCGACGCGGCCCAATGCGACCGTCTGGGCAATGACCTTGGCGGTTTCAGGATCGCGGGCGCGCTGGTTGAGGTCGGTTGCCGTCGCGCCGGGCAGCACGGCATTCACCGTGATGTTGCGCGGGCCGAGTTCCGCTGCCAGCAGCAAGGTCAGCGCTTCCAGCCCGCCCTTGGCCGGGGCATACACGCTCATTTCCGGATAGGCCGCCCGTGTGCCCATCGACGACACGTTGATGATGCGGCCGCCGTCGCGCAGCACCGGCAGCAATTGCTGGATCAGGAAGAACGGCGTCTTCAGGTTCACCTGCAGCACGCGGTCAAAGTCTTCTTCGCGCACATCGGCAATGCGTGCGCGTAAGCCAACACCGGCGTTGTTGACCAGGATGTCCAGGCCTCCTGCGGACGCGTCCCTGACGATGGCCTTGACCGCATGGGCCAGCACGCTTGCACCATCGGCGGCAGACAGGTCTGCGGCCACGGTCCAGGCCTCGCCGCCTTGTGCGCGGATCTCGGATGCCAATCCGTCAGCGGCATCGCCGGCCTGGTGGTAATGCACGATGATGCGCGCACCTTGTTCCGCCAAGGCCACGGCGATGGCACGGCCGATACCGCGGCTGGCGCCGGTCACCAGCGCGATTTTTCCGGTCAGATCAAAGCGGTTGTGCTGGCTCATGCGACCACCTCGTCATCGGCGTGCAGCCAGCCTTGCCCGGCTTCAAGCTGGCGTGCCAACTGGATCAGCACATGGCGGTCCACCTTGTTGGTGCCGGCCCATGGCAACTCCGCGACAAAGCGCACACGGCGCGGATGCTGGTAGGCGGGGCCGTTGTCCAGCGCAAAGCGCTTGAGCGTGTCGGCATCGAGCGTGCTGCCCGGGCGGCGCACCACAAAGGCCACCGGCACATGCGCGCGTTCTTCATCCGGCAATGGCACCACGCTGACCTGGATGACATCGGGATGGCGCTCCAGCAGTTTTTCCACTTCCACCGGATAGATGTTTTCACCCGAGCAGACAAACATGTCGTCGGCGCGGCCGATGAAGTAGTAAAAGCCTTGCTCGTCGCGCCGCATCACATCGCCGCTGGTGTACCAGCCGTCATGGAGCACCTGTGCGCTCTTCTCGGGCAGGTTGTGGTAGCCGGCCAGCACGGCGGGGTTGCGCATCAGCAGCACGCCTTCGTTCTCATTGGGGCCATCGACCAGCCGCACATGGTCCACATGGATCGGATGGCCGACCGCCAGGTCCGGCAAGGGGATGCCGTCCGGATGGGGGCCAAACACCGCCGGCCCGGCTTCGGTCGTGCCATAGCCATGGGCAAACTGGGTCGCGGGAAAGAGGGCCTTGAGGCGGCCGAGAAGGTCCAGTGTCATCGGAGCGGATGCCAATGCCACGCGCTTGAGGGACGAGAAATCGCGGCCTTGCAGACGTGCCGGATCACGGATCAAGCGGGCGAACATGGTCGGCACAGCGGTCACCGTGTTGATGCGGTAGCGTTCCAACGCGGTCAGGTAATGGTCCACATCGAAGCCCGGCAGGATCACCAGCTGCGAATGCAACGCAAAGGCGCGTTTGGCCATGAACAGGCCATTCATGTGGAACAGCGGTTGCGCCAGCAGCAGGCGTTGCGGCTCCGCCGGCGGCGGCGTGGTGACTTGGAGCGCCCACAATTGCCCGCTATGGGTCAGCGGCACACCCTTGGGTATGCCGGTCGATCCGGAGGTGTACAGCATCTGGCCTTCTTCATCCGCTTGCGGGCGAATGCTCTCGAACTCGGCCGGTGTGATCTGTGCAGCAAAGCCCTCGGGGCCGGCATCGTCGAAGTCGACCACGCGCACATAGGCAGAAAAGGTATTGCGTCGTGCACCATCGACAAACGCCAGCACGATATGGGCGTCCTGGAGCACGTAGGCAATGGTTTGCTCGGGTTGCTTGATGTTGATCGGCACGGCGACGTAGCCGGCGCGCATGATGCCGAAATAGCTGATCAGAAACTCAGCCCGGTTGAGCGAGGCGATGGCGATGCGCGAACCACGCGGCAGGCCTTGCGCCTGCAACCAGCGAGCGACGCCGCCGGCCAGCCCCCGGATATCCGCATGGCTGTATTCACGGGGCTGGTCAAAGTCACGCAGGTCGACGATGGCCGGAAGGTCAAGGGGAAGGGCGGGATCGTTCAGATCGCCGAGGTTGTAGCGAAAGTCAGTCATGGTGCGTTGGCGTAAGGAAAGGATTGCAGCGCGGGCGGTCAGCGTTTGCGCAGTTTGGGATTCAGGGCGTCGTTCAGACCGTCGCCGACCAGGTTCAGGGCGAGCACGATCAACATAATCGCCACGCCGGGCACGGCACTCAGGAACCATGACGATCGGATCAAGGTGCGGCCCTCGCCGACCATGCGGCCCCAGCTGGCGATGTTCGGGTCACCGAGGCCCAGGAAGGACACCACCGATTCGTACAGGATGGCGCCGGCCACCACCAGCGACGCCATCACGATGACCGGCGGCAGCGCGTTGGGCAGAATCTCGCGGAAGATGATGCGCCCCGGACTGAGCGCCACGGCACGGCAGGCCTGTACGAACTCACGCTCCTTCAGCGACAGGAATTCAGCACGGGTGAGTCGTGCAATCGGCGGCCATGACACCAAGCCCACGGCGATCGTGATGTTGCCGATCTTCGGTCCCAGCACAGACACCACCGTGAGCACGAAGACCACGTTCGGGATGATCTGGAACAGCTCGGTCAGGCGCATCAAAATCTCTTCCACCCAGCCGCCGTACCAGGTCGCCAGCGCGCCGACGGTAACGCCAATGGCGGTGGCCGCCGCAGCCGCCACCAGGCCGATCAGCAAGGTGGCGCGCGCGCCATGCACGATCATGGCGGTGATGTCGCGGCCCAATGCATCGGTGCCGAGCGGGTAGGCGCGGTCGGTGAAGGGCCAGATCTCCGGCGCGGCGACGATGCGCAGCGGATTGCCGGGGTACAGCAGGTCTGCCGTCATTGCCATCAGCACTACTAGCGCGAGCAACAAGGCACCGACCACTGCGCCGCGATGGCGGGCAAAACGGGCGATGAGTTGGTCGCTGCGCTTGGCGCGAACGGTGGGCGCCGGCGCGAGCGTTAAGGGCGTTGTCATGTCAGTGGGCCTTGATGCGCGGATCGAGCCGGGCGTAGAGAAGATCGATCAGGATGTTGGCCAGAATGACCACCACGGAACTCAGCACCAGAATGCCGAGCACCACCGGATAGTTGCGGCTCATCACGCTGTCGAACAGCACCCCGCCGATACCCGGCCAGCTGAAAACGGCCTCGACCACGATGCTGCCGCCCAGCACCGCGCCAAGTTGCAGACCAAACAGCGTGACCACTGGCAGCATGGCGTTGCGCGCCATGTGCCGCAGCACCACGGCACTGTGTTTCAGGCCTTTGGCGTGGGCGGTACGCACGTGGTCCATGCGGCTGACTTCCAGCATCGAGGCGCGCATCACGCGGGCATAGTTGGCGCTGTAGAACAGCCCGAGGGTCAGCGCGGGCAGGAACAGGTGATGCAAGATATCCACCGCTTGCGTCCACCAGCCCCCGTCGAGGCCGATGGTGACCATGCCGCCCACCGGGAACCAGCCCAGCTTCACGCAGAACAGGATGATCAGCATGATGCCGAGCCAGAAGCTTGGCGCGGCAAAGCACAGCACGGCAAACACCGACACCGCCGTGTCCCACCAGGTGTTCACCTTGAGCGCAGAGACGATGCCCGCAGCCGACCCCACCAGCACCGCGATCAGCAAGGCTGCAAACATCAGCAGCAAGGTCGCCGGCAGGTGCGCCCACAGCACGTCGATCACCGGCAGGTTGTGGCGGTACGAATAGCCCAGGTCCAGCTTGGCGACCGAGCCGATGTACTTCGCCAGCTGAATGGCCGGTGGCTGGTCCACCCCGTAGGTCACGCGCAAGCGATCGATCATGGCCTGGTCGGTCACCTGCTGCTCGGCCGTCATGACGTCCAGGAAGGTGCCGGGCACCATCTGGATCAACGTAAAGTTGAGGACAATCACGCCAAGCAGCAGGGGCACGGCCTGCAGGAGCCGGCGCAGCAGAAGAGCAAGCATTTCAACCCACCTTTTTAGCTGTCGATCCAGGCGTCATCGAGCGACTCGCCCTGGACGTTGGCACCACGCGTGACATTGCGTACCTTCTTGCCGGCCAGCGTGAAGGACTCCATTTCCACCAGCGGTACGATCGGCACATCGGTCGAGGCCAGCTTGGCAAAGTCTGCAGCCAGTTTCTGGCGTGCCTTTGGATTGGTTTCCGTCATCAGCTGTGACACCAGCGCATCCATGTCCTTGCTGGAGTACCCGGTTGCATTGCGGAAGGCTGCACCCTTGACGATGCCATCGGTCGTGAAAAACTGCGTCACCGTCGGCACCAGCTCCAGCGGCGCGGTGAAGTTGGAGATGGCAATGTCGTAGTCGTAGTCGCCATAGATGCGCTTGAGCGCGGTAGCGCGATCGACCGAGTCCAGCTTGACCTCCACGCCCACATCTTCGAGCGCCTGCTTGATGTACTGACCAAGCTTGGCATTCTCTTCAAACCATGCAGCAGCCACCACATTGACGGAAAAGCGCTTGCCGTCTTTCAGCGGCAGGCCGGCGGCGTCCAGCAGCGCGCCCGCCTTCTTGGGATCGAACGCATAGCGCGGCACATCGTCGGTATAGAACTGCTTGTTGCTGCTGAAGATCGGCGAGATGGCGGGCTTGCCCCGGCCGAAATAGATCGTATCGACGATGAACTGGCGGTTGATTGCATGCAGCAGCGCCTGGCGCACCTCCTTGCGCTTCACATGCTCACGGCGCTGGTTGAATTCGGCAGTCACGGTCCATGCCGAGTTCTCGTAGCCACGCGTGTCGACGACGACCTTGCCGGTTTTCACCAGACGGTCGATATCGCGTGCAGGCACCGGATTCGAATAGGCCACCGACAGCTCGCCGGTCTCCAGCGCCGCCGCGCGCGAAGCCGGGTCGCCCCACCAGCGGATGATCAGTTTGTCGAGATAGGGGCGGTTGGCGCTCCAGTAATTGGCATTGCGCGCATACAGCACATGGCTGCCGCGCACCCACTGGCCGTATTTCCACGGGCCGGTGCCGACCGGCGTGTTGTTCAGCGGGTTGGTCAGCAGGTCCTTGCCTTCGTACAGATGGCGCGGTACCACCAATTGGTATTGGCCCGCCAGGATGGACTTCAGGAAGAACTCAGGGGTCGGCTGGTCGAAGGTCAGCACCACGGTGTGGCTGTCGGGGGCGGTGACCTTGCTCAGGGCCTTGAGCGCGATGCCGGCCGAAATCGGCTTCCAGTGCTGCAGGAAGTTATAGACCACGTCTTTGGCGTCGAACTCTGCACCGTCATGCCACTTCACGCCTTTGCGCAAGGTGATGGTGTATTGCTTGAAGTCGGCAGATGGCGTGATGGTTTCTGCCAGCACCGGTTGGAACTCCAGTTTTTCGTCCAGCTTGAGCAGGCGCTCCAGGATTTTGGTCGAAGTCTGGAACGGGCTTGAACCTCCGCCGCCCGGCACGAACAGCGCTTGCGGCTCCAGGCCGCCCCAGGTGGCGACCAAGGTACCGCCGCGTTTGGGCGTGGCGGTTTGCGCGAAGGACGGAAGCGCCCAACCGCCAGAGGCCGCTAGTGCTACGCCAGAGATGCTGCGGAAATTGAATTGACGGCGTGACAGGCCGGACGTGCTCATAGGTGGTTCCTTGGTTCAGGGCAGGGTGGAGTAGCTGGCGCGACCGATGGCCAGCAGCACGCCTTGGTCGTTGTACAGGTCGACATCGGCGACGCCGACCGACTTGCCGGCGCGGCGCACGGTGGCAACGGCCAGCAAGTTGGTGTTGATGGCCGGGCGCAGGTAGTCGACGCGGAAGTTGATGGTCGGCAGGCCACGGCCGATCTGCATGCCGACAGCGAAGTCGCCCACCGTGTCGATGATGGCGGCCAGCGGACCGCCATGCCATTGGCCGGTGTTCGCACCGCGCTCGAAGGCCGGCAGAAAAGGAGCGGCCACCGTCAGCACGCCCTTGTCATGGTCGACTTCCTTCACATCCAGCTTCAGCGATGCGATGAAGGGGGAGTTCTCGAAGATGGCCTGGATATCGGCGGCGCCGAGTTTTTGGGGAGAGGGGATGCTCATGCGCCCACCAGTACCTTGCCGAAGACGTTGCGGTCTTCCAGGCTGGCGAGTGCCTGCGCGCCTTGCTCCAGCGGCCATTGCTTGTTGACAAGCACTTTGAGCTTCTTGGTTTGCACCAGCTCCAGCAGGCGGTGCAGGTCCTGGCGCTCCCAACCGTTCGAGCCAAGGATCTGCAGCTCGAAGGTCCAGATGAAGCGCAGGTCTTCCTTCGGATCGTAGCCGGCGGTGGCGCCGCAGGTCAGCACGCGGCCTCCCACACGCAGCACGCGAAGCGATTGGGTCCAGGTATCGCCGCCGGTGAAGTTGACCACGACATCGACACCGCCTTGCGGACCGTTGCGGCGGCGTCCGGGCTTGCCGTAGCGTGCGTAGATGGCTTTGACGAAATCCTCTTCGGTATACAGGATCACGTCGTCCGCCCCCAATTCACGCAGACGGTCGGCCTTTTCTTTGGAGCCGGCAGCAGCGATGACGGTGGCGCCGGCCAGCTTGGCCAGCTGCACGGCGCAGACGCCAACGCCGCCGCTGGCGCCGAGGATCAAGACCTTCTCTCCGGCTTTCACCTGGCCAATGGTTTCCATCATGCGCAGCGCGGTGCCATAGGCCACCGGCAAGGCGGCGGCTTCAGCAAAGCTGACGTCTTCCGGCAGCTTGATCAACTGGTGCGCGCCGACGCGGCACAACTCGGCCAGGCCGCCGTGGATGGTCTCGCCGACCAGGCCTCCGTTGACACGGTCGATCGGATCCACCAGCACGCGGTCGCCGACTTTCCAGTCGCTGACGTTGGCGCCGACTTCCGCTATTTCACCGGCCACGTCCAGGCCGATGATGATCGGGAAATCCAGGCGGATGCCCGGCATGCCACGGCGCGTGAACACATCGTGGTAGTTCAGCGACGATGCCTTGACGCGGACGACGACGTCATCAGGGCCGGGTGCCGGATCGGGGAATTGGGTGTCCAGCGTCAACTTGTCGTTGCCGCCGTGTTCGTGCAAAACAATGGCTTTCATGGGGAAACTCGCATCAAAAAATTACCAGGAGGCCAGACCTTGCAAGGCCTGCTCCGTGATGTGAATGCCGTGGCTCAGCACCGACTGGCGCCAGCCGCTGGCATAAGGAACGAATGCGTCGATCAGGTCATGGCGAAGGATGTCGTCGCGGGTGGCGTCCGCTGCCTGGCTGCTCTTGAAGCGCAGCCATTGGTCCAGCCGCAGCGCTTCGCCGACCTGGCGGCCGCGTGTGCCGAATTCGACGACGGCGCCGGCCACCTGGCGGCCCGGCAGGAACTGCTCGACACCACGGAATACCAGGCCTTGGTAGTTGGGGCGCGCCAAGCCGTGCGGACGCTGGTCGAGCACGCGCTCCTTGCCCCACCAGCTGGCGGCTTGTTGCTGCTCTTCGCTGCCTTCTTCGTTGAAGCACAGGAAGAAAGGCTCGCCGTATTCACCAATGCCGGTGTGCCAGTCGATCAGCGCCACTTTTTGCGACTGCGCCAGGTGCTCGCGCAGGATGGTTTCCAGTGTCAGGTTCGACCACTCACGCTGCTCTCCGCCATAGACCAGCCCTTGCGGATACTTGTATTGACCGCTGGCAGTGGCGTTGAAGGTGGCGTCTGCACCGTGCTCCTTGCGGAAGGCATCGACCGCTGCTGTTGCGGCTGCCAGCCCGGCCTGCGTCCACTGCGCCGGCACCAGGTGCGGGTGCAGAAGATCGTAGGCATCGTTGGGCGGATACGGCTTGCTGTGGTCGACAAAGTTGCGGTTCAGGTCGACGTTGTTTTCCGTTGTGCGTGTCTGGTGCGACCAGCCGTAGGGATTGATCGCGTGGATCAGCACCACGTTGGTGTCCGCCGGCAACGCGCGGGCGCTGCCGGTGGCCAGCCAGCCGATCTGCGCGGCCGAACCCGCAGCACCTTCGAGGCCGTGCGTGCCGCTGATGAGCAGCAAGGTGCGCGTTGCATCCGCAGGGCCGAGCCGGGCGACATCGATGCGCAGCGGCTGGCCATCGGGCGTCGTCTTGTCGGGGTGCGTGTAGCTGTGTACCGACGCGCCGACCGATTGGGCTTGCGTGATGAAGCGCAGGCGCGCATCGGCGTAGTCGCGCGAGAAAGCCTGCCAGTATTCCGGAATGGTGTCGGGCACTGGAGCCTCTACCGTAGACGCGGTGCTCATATTTGTTTCTCCTGCCCGAAGGCTTGCAAGCTGCCGGCCGCGATACCAGTGGTTTGCAGCGCCACCGCCACCGGGCCTTCATCGGTGTCGGCGAAATCGTTGAAAAGCGACGTGGCACGCTGGCCGGGCGCAAAGTTCAGCAGCTCGATGTAGTTGGCATCGAGGATCAGCGTTTGGTTGGTGGTTCCGGTGTGGTGGCGCCCCTGGGGCGCAAGTGAAAAACCCAGCTTCTGGTACGACGCGGTGGCGGCTTGCAGATCGTTGACGCGGACAATGGAATGGACCAGCCCGGTCACGGAAGGCAGTGACATCAAAGGTTCCTTGCTTGCTTGAAAGGGGGCAAGGTTCGCATGCAGCGCTGATGTGCGTCTACGAAGATTTCTTAATATTGGTATGCGGAATTTGGGTCGGCCGTCACTGTCTTCACTCTCTCCCGCTCGGCATGAAGCGGGGTAATCGGCGAGGTGTTGCATGGACCCGTGGCGTTGGCAGACTCAAGCGGGTTGCTGCCCCAAGCCGGTTTCCCGGCAGTTGCTGCCGCCCATTCAGACGGCTTGGAGCGCCGCCTCGCAGCCTCGTCGGATCAGCCCACACCCTGGCCATTCACGGCGCTGCCAGCAGCCCGGTGGGATGTCAGCTGCTGGATGGCAGAAAAATCAAACCGTTCCAGCAGATCGCGGAGCGCAGCGAAGAAGGGTGCGCTATCGCCCGAGGCGCTTTGGACGTCGATCCAGCGCTCCATATCGGTCAGGCGGCCCTGAAGCGCCAGATGGGTGAGTTCCTCCAAAGCCTGGTCTGCCGGCATGGCGTTCAGGGTTGGTGCAGCATCTCCCGTCTGCTTGGCAGGCTGCATCGGTGTTCGTGCCAGAACGGGCCACTCTGCCCAGGGGCCCTCGGTTAGCGGTGCAAGAAAGCTGAACGAAAACGTCGTTCCTGCGCCCGCGGTGCTCGTGACTCTCAGGGAGCCCCGATCGCCGAGACAATGCGTTGTGCAATGAACAGCCCCAAACCGGTGCTGCCGTTTTCCTTCTGCATTTGCTGGAAGGCGCCAAAAAATACCAATGCCCCGGTCCAGGTCAATGCCTGTTCCGGTATCGCTGACCGCAAAGCACAGCCCGCAGCCGCTTGCCTCCGGCCTGGTTCGGCCGCGGACTATCCGCGCGCGGGTGAAGCCGGCTTGCCCGCGCTTGCCGCCCGCACGGGCCACCAGGTCGCTCAGCTGTTGGGGCTCGCGAAGGCACCACCTCTGCGGTCCGAAGGCGCTGCCCAGCGCCCGATGACGTTCGACGACCGGCCGCTGTGCGGCTATGTGGAGGGGATCGACGGGCTGTTTGCATTGGTGGCGCATCCTGGCGTGATCCTGGCACCGTTCTTGGGCCGCCGCTGCGCGCAATCCGTTCTGATGGCATGAGGCGGACAGTGGCCGTCGGCCGAACCAGGCCGGTGGCACGCGGCCCAGGGCGTCCCGTAGCTGCTGCACTGCCGAACCCCCGCACGACTACTGTCTGCCGGCCCGGATTTTGTGGGCAGTCATTGCGCTACTTCACCAAATAAGCTGCAAAAAAGCAAAGGTCTATTGAATAAGGGTTTACAGTGGGTCAATATTCTTGAAAGGCGCCACCATGTCGACACTGTTGGGTTACTTCCTCTATTCAAGTCGGCTGGCTCCCGATTGCGATCCCACCGAAGTGGGCGCCATTGTGAAGGTAGCGCGGGAATTCAATGCGCTGCACGGCATCACCGGCATCCTGGTGTTCGATGGTGAGCGATTCACCCAGTACATCGAAGGGCCCGGTAGCGAAATCGATGCACTCGTACGCAATCTTGTCCGGGACCGCCGGCATACGGACTTTCTGCAACTGAATGCAGGCAGCGCACTGGAAGAGCGCCGCTATGCGACATGGTCGATGGGTTACAGCGATGTCAGCCTGGAAGAGCTGGACATCGACCTGATGGCCACCATTGATGGGGATGCGGCGCTGGACCTGTTTACGTCCGCCGTGGCGGAATTGGACCGTTTGTAACCCGTTGACAGCAGCAGCGATGGCACCCTCGGTGCTGCTGTCCCGGTGCATCCTGATCCCCCGATCAGCGATCCGCTCAACTTTCCTCCCACGATGGCGCAGCCGCCATACATTGCGCCGTCACCGCCTGGTTGGTGGTGACAACAGCGCAGGCAGGCCCTCTGC
The DNA here is from genome assembly GCF_022387135.1 of Comamonas sp. B21-038. Taxonomy (GTDB): domain Bacteria; phylum Pseudomonadota; class Gammaproteobacteria; order Burkholderiales; family Burkholderiaceae_C; genus Comamonas; species Comamonas sediminis. Next base: position 2,575,939 of record NZ_CP092462.1, on the reverse strand, counting down.
CGCCGTGCTGCCATGTCCACTGGATGCGCATCCGGGGGCGGGCGCGGCGCCTGCAGCGCCCTAGCCCAGCACAGTCTTGCCGCCAGCGCTGAAGGGGCCGGCCAGATGCGGCCGGGTGTGAACCCCGGCATGCTTGCGCTTAGGCTCCGGCCGCCTCGCCCATCCTCGTTCGTGTCGCCCGCAGTTTGTACGACCAGCCCTTCGGACAAACGGGGTTGCAGTCCCACCTGCGTTTTCCGCTACCGGCACTAGGATGTACTGGCGTGCGGTGCAACAGGTCCCGGGCCGGGCCACGGCACCGCGCAGCGCCAGGCGGGACATGCTGGAAAGCTGGAGAGCGCCGCTATGGCCTCCGCGACCCACTGCTCCGTTGCATGCCAAGCCCCATGCGTCGCCTCGAACGGCCTGGCCTGGTCAGCGCTGTCCCATTGCATGCGCCTTTTTCCGGCGCGCCACCAAGGAACCCACGATGACACATTCCGACGATGCTGATTTTCCGGCAAGGCTGAGCGCTGACGAGGCGGCCTTGCTCCAAGCAATGCCGCAACTCCAGGGCGTAGGCCAGGCACGGCGCAGCTTCATGATCCACTCGGCTGCCGGCAGTGTGGGCCTGTTTGCCGCTGATCTGCTGGCGCAGGAGGCGGCGCTGGCGCAGATGCCGCTGCCCCACGGTGCGGCGGTGGCGCCCACCAATGCGCAGAACGTGGTGAAGGTGGCTTTCCAGGTCAACGGCACAGCGCAGACGCTTGAGCTCGACTCGCGCGTGGTGTTGCTGGACGCGTTGCGTGAGCATCTGGCGTTGACGGGCTCCAAGAAGGGCTGCGACCAGGGGCAGTGCGGCGCCTGCACGGTACTGGTGGACGGCCAGCGCGTGCTGTCCTGCCTGACCCTGGCGGCGACGCTGGAAGGGCGCGAGGTGACCACCATCGAGGGCCTGGCCCAGGGCGAGCAGCTGCACCCGGTGCAAGCGGCCTTTATCAAGCACGACGGCTTTCAGTGTGGCTACTGCACCCCGGGACAGATCTGCTCGGCCATCGGTATGCTCGACGAGGCCCAGCGCGGCCATGTCAGCCATGTCACGGGCGACGTGCGCAAAACTACCACTCGCCTGACGGACGAAGAAATCAAGGAACGCATGAGTGGCAACATCTGCCGCTGCGGTGCCTACCCGGGCATGGTGGCGGCCGTGCAGGATGTCCATTCAGGGCGGCAAGCGGCCCAGACCTGGGGCTACGCCACCCAGACGCAGATCGCGTCCGACCGCAAGGAGGATGGCCATGCGACCATTTGAATATCTCCGGGTGTCCGATGCCGCATCTGCCGCCTCGGCCATCGGTGGCGTGCCAGGCGCCCAGTTTCTCGCTGGCGGCTCCAACCTTGTCGATCTGATGAAGGAGGATATCGAGCGGCCCACGCGCCTGGTCGACATCCGCCAACTGCCGCTGCGGCAGATCCAGCGCAGCCGCGCGGGACTGTCGCTGGGCGCGTTGGCCACCAACACCGAGACCGCCAACCATCCCCTGGTGCGCGAGAACTATCCGCTGCTGACCCAGGCCATCGTCGCAGGCGCCTCGGGGCAGTTGCGCAACATGGCGACCAATGGCGGCAATTTGCTGCAGCGCACGCGCTGCAATTATTTTTATGACACTGCCTCGCCCTGCAACAAGCGCGAGCCCGGCACCGGCTGCGGTGCGCGCGAAGGGCTGAACAAGATCCATGCGGTGTTCGGCTGGAGCGATGCCTGCGTCGCCACCTACCCGGGCGATATGGCCAACGCGCTGTATGCCCTCGATGCCAGCGTGCGCGTGCGGGCCACGGACGGGCGCGAGCGGCTGGTTCCGATTGCCGATCTCCACCGTTTGCCCGGCGATACGCCGCAGCGCGATACCAACCTGGCGCATGGCGACCTCATCGTGGCCATCGAGCTGCCCGTTGCGTCTGCGGAATTTGCCAGGCATTGCCACTATTTGAAAGTGCGCGACCGCAGCTCCTACGCCTTTGCGATGGTGTCCGTGGCAGCAGCGCTGCAACTGGAAGGGGGCACCATCCGCCAGGCGCGCGTGGTACTGGGCGGTGTTGCCCACAAGCCCTGGCGCAGTGCCGAGGCCGAGGCGGCCCTGGTGGGCCAGCGTGCCGACGAGGCAGTTTTCGCCAAGGCCGCCCAAGCGGCGCTGAGCGGTGCCAGGCCGCTGGCCCATAACGGCTACAAGGTGGAGCTGGGCCAACGTTCCGTGGTACGGGCGCTGATGCGTGCCGCCCAATGGGTTTGACGGCGAAGGAGGATCACCATGGCACGTTATCTAGGTAAAGGGACCACCCGCGTGGACGGGGTGGCCAAGGTCACTGGCAAGGCCAAGTACACGGCTGAATTCCGGGTGCCGCATGTCGCCTATGGCTTTGTCGTGCTGAGCACGGTGGCCAAAGGGCGCATCACGGCCATCGACACCCGCGAGGCCGAGCAGGCGGCCGGCGTGGTGCGCGTGTTCACCCATCTCAATGCCGGGCGGCTGGGCAAAGCGCCGGCTGCCGACGCAGAGCCGCAATGGGCCTGGCCGCTGCAATCGGACCGGGTGTTTTTCAACGGCCAGCCGATAGCGTTGGTGGTCGCGGAAAGCTACGAGCAGGCGCGCCATGCGGCGCGTCTGGTCAAGGCCAGCTACCAGAGCGAGGCCCATACCACGGCGTTGGAGGCGGTGCTGGACAAGGCCAAGCCCTCGTCTGACAACACGCCCCCACGCGGTGACCCTGACAAGGCACTGCAAGCAGCGGCCGTCAAGGTGGACGCCGAGTACCACATCCCCATCAACCACCACAACCCGATCGAGCCGCATGCCGCGATCGCACTGTGGGAGGGCGACAAGCTCACGGTCTTTGACAAGACCCAGGAGGTCTATGGCGTGCAAAAGCACCTGGCCGAAGGCCTGGGCGTGCCGGCGGAGAACATCCGTGTGGTGTCGCCCTTTGTCGGCGGCGCCTTTGGCTCCTCGCTCAAGCCCAACTACTATCCCTCGCTGACGGCGATGGCCGCCCGCGAGCTCAAGCGTCCGGTCAAGCTGGTGCTGACGCGCGCGCAGATGTTCACCGCGCATGGCTACCGGCCGCAGACGATCCAGAAGGTCAGGCTGGGCGCAGACGCCCATGGCAAGCTGCAGGCGATGGTGCAGGAGGCTTTCCACAACACCTCGTCGTTCGAGACCTTCTCGGACAACACGACCGGATTTCTCAAGCAGGTTTATGCCTGCGAGAACCTGAACATGCCGCTGAAGGTGGCCGCCACCGACCTGGCCACCCCCACCTGGATGCGTGCACCCGGCGCAGTGAGCGGTATGTTTGCGCTGGAGAGCGCGATGGACGAGCTGGCCTATGCGCTGAAGATGGATCCGATGGAGCTGCGCCTGGTCAACTATGCCGAGGTGGATCCCGAGAGTGGCAAGCCTTTCTCCAGCAAGGCGCTGCGCGAGTGCTACCGACTGGGGGCCGAGAAGTTCGGCTGGAAAAACCGCAAGCCTGAGCCGCGGTCGATGCGCGACGGCAAGCTGCTGGTGGGCTGGGGCATGGCATCGAGCGTGTGGGGAGCCATGCAGATGCCTGCAAGCGCCAAGATCACGTTCCGGCCGGATGGGACGGCGACCGTCTCGAGTGCCACCAGCGACATTGGCCCGGGCACCTACACCGTGATGACGATGATTGCGGCCGAGTTTCTGGGCCTGCAGCTGGACCAGGTGAGCTTTGAGCTGGGCGACACGCGCCAGCCGAAGGCGCCTGCGCAAGGCGGGTCCTGGACCACCTCCAGCGTCGGCTCGGCGGTGCGCGGCGCGGCCCTGGCCATCACCGCCAAGCTGCTGGCGCTGGCCCAGCGCGATGCCCACTCGCCATTGCAAGGCGCCAGTGCTGACGATGTGGAGATGCTCGATGGCCGCTTGCAGCGCAAGAGCGATACGGCGCGCGGGGTGGATATTGCCGGGCTCATGCGCAGCACCGGCACGGACGAGATCACCGAGGTCTACCAATCAACCCCATCGCCCGAGCGTGACAAATATGCCTCGCTCGCCCATGGCGCACAGTTTGTCGAGGTCAAGGTAGACCCCGATCTGGGGACGGTCCAGGTCACCCGCGTGATCGAGATCACTGCCTGCGGCAAGATCCTCAATCCGCTCGCCTCGCACAGCCAGGAGATTGGGGGAGTGGTGTGGGGCATCGGGATGGCGCTCGAAGAGGGCACCGAGGTGGACCACCGCACCGGGCGTTTCATGAATGCCAATTTGCAGCACTACCATGTGCCGGTCAATGCCGATATCCATGCGATCGAGACCGTGTTTGTCGAGGAGGACGACACCATCGTCAATCCGCTGGGGGTCAAGGGCATGGGCGAGCTGGGCATGGTCGGCATTCCGGCGGCCATCGCCAATGCCGTCTACCATGCCACCGGCAAGCGCATCCGCAGTCTTCCGATCACCCCGGACAAGCTGCTGTAAGTGCAACGTGTAAGGCAGCGGGCCGCGCACCGGTCCGCTGCAGTCCATCCGCTCGCCGCCGGATACGGTCAGCGGCGGGGTTGCAGAATGCTGTTCTTCACGGCCAGCACTTCGGCCATCGCGCTCACCGCGATCTCGGCCGGGGTCTTGCTGCCAATAGGCAGGCCCACTGGCGAATGCAGCCGCTGCAGCGATTGCTCCGTCTCGTCAAAGTGCTCGATAAAGCGTTGCTTGCGGCTGTCGGCGTTGCGCCGCGATCCTATTGCACCGACAAAGAAAGCCGGGCTGTGCAGTGCTTCCAGCAGCGCCAGGTCATCGAGCTTGGGGTCATGGCTCAACGCCAGGATGCAGCTGCGCGCGTCCGGCTTCATGCGGCGCACGGCGTCGTCCGGCATCTCGGTGCTGAGCTGGGCGCCTGCCACCGACCAGGTGTCGCGGTGCTCCATGCGCGGATCGCAGACAGTCACCTCGAAGTGGTTGAACAGCGCCATCACGGCCACATACTCTGCCAGTGCGCCCGCGCCGATCAGCAGCATGCGGTACTGGGGCCCCAGGGTGACTGAGAGCCTGGCACCATCAAATTGCACCGCCTCAGGTGCCGAGGCATCTGCCAGGCTGACACGCCCGGATTGGCAATCGACCGTGCGCTGCACCAGCTGACCTGCCTCCAGGCGCTGCACCAGCTCATCCATCACCGCTGGCGCCGGCGCAAACTCCAGCAGCAATTCCAAGGTGCCGCCACAGGGCAGGCCAAAGCGGTGGGCCTCGTCGGCGGTGATGCCATAACGCACCAGCTCCGGTGTGGACTGCGGCAGGGGACTGGCGCCATAGGCGCTGGTGTAGCGGTGCACCAGGTCGTCCTCAATGCAACCGCCGGACACCGAGCCGATGCAGGGACCGTCTTCGCGCAGCGCCATCATCGAGCCGATGGGGCGGGGGGACGATCCCCAGGTCTTGACGACGGTCACCAGCATGACGCGGTAGCCGCTGGCCAGCCAGCCGCGCGCGCAGCGCAGCACCCGCGCATCAACGTTTTCCATCGCTGGCCCCCTGTGCAAAAGCTCCGCTGGCCAGCAGCGCCTGTGCCCGCGCCAGGTCATCGCAGGTGTCGATATCGATGGCGATGCCAGGATCGTCCAGCAGCAAGCTGTGGGCCGTTCCCGCTTGCCGATGGGCACGCACAATGGCGCTGGCCCCTGTGTCGCCCTGCAGCTGCAGCAATGCCTCACGGCAAGTTCTGCCAAAACCCACCGGGTGGCCCTGTTGATCGCCACATTGCGGCACCACCACCGCATGCGTGGCCAGGCTTTGCGCTACCGCTGTCAGGCTCTGCCAGCGCACCAACGGCAGGTCGCCAGGCAGGACAAGCCAGCCATCGGCGTCTGCCGTCGCCGCCACGCCCCGGGCAATCGAATAGCCCATACCGTCCATCCCGGAGGATGAAACACCCTCGGCACGGCGAACCACATGGCAGGGCAGACCGGATGCCATAACGCTGCGCAGCACCTGCGCCAGCACCGTCCCATCTCCCAGCATCGCGTCGAGCTTGTAGGTTGTACCGCCCGAGCGCGCAAAGCGCCGGCCGTGGCCCGCGGCCAGGACCAGGACGGTAGGGCTGAAAGCTTGCAACATCTGGCTAGACCTCGGAATTGTTGCCTTGCACAGGCGGCAGGCTGACCGGCTGCCTGCCGGTGTGGGGCTGGGCGTTGAATGGTGGCTGGAGCACAGGCAAAACTTTCGTGCGGAGGGCACACGATCCATGCTGTGCCCCAGGTGGTTCTCCCGCTCGATTCTGATGGAAGCGATCGCGGGAACTCATTTGTGAAGCTAATAAGTGTATGAAGTGCTCATCAGCCGGTGATGTCCCGAACCGAGGCAGTGTCTGTCAGACCAGATGGACAGTGGCGTGATCGCTTGGCGGCCTTGTTCAGCCCAAACGCGCTCCGCTCTTCACATTGCTGGCGTGCCCCCGCACAGCGCATCCACCAGCAGCCCCAGTGCAGCGCTGCGGGGCGCGCCCTTGCGCAGCACCAGCTCATAGGGCTCGCTGCGCGATTGGAGGGTCAGATCGATGATGCCGACCAGGCCGTTGCGCGAGAAGTAGGTCGCGATGTCGTCGGAGACCAGGGCCACCAGGTCGTTGTTGCGCCCGAGCATCGTGACGGTGGCCAGCGCCGAAGTGGTCTCGATCAGGTGCGAGGGGAAATGGAGTCCCGCTTCCTGGAACTCGCGCTCCAGCAAACGGCGCATCGGCATGCGGGCGCGGTACACCAGCCAGCGGCTGTCCTGCAGGTCTTGCAATTGCACGGCCTTGGCGCCCATGGCAGGGTGGCGCACGCTGGCAATCACCGACAGCGACTCCTGCTTGATGAACAGGGAGTCATAGACCTCGGGCGTGCGGCTGACCGAGGAGCGGCAGATCGCCGCATGGATCTGGCCGCGCTCGATCATGCCCAGCAAGGTCTCGCTGGTGTCCTCGATGATCTCCACCGACATATGCGGCTGGCGCGCCAGCACGTTCGACAGCGCATCGGACAGCAGCGGCACCGCGCCCATGATGGTGCCGATGGCCAGGTGGCCGCCGACGCCGCTGGCGATGGCATCGAGCTCAAAGCGCAGCTGGTTGATGTCCGACTGGATCAGGCGGGCGAAACGCAGCGCGCAGTGCCCGGCCTCCGTCGGGATTAACCCTCGGTTTGTGCGTTCGAACAGGTCCACCTGCAACGTCGACTCCAGCTCGCGCAGCGCCTTGCTGGCGCCCGGCTGCGTGAGGCCGACTTTGTCCGCGGCGCCAAGCAGGGAGCCGCTTTCCTCGATGGCGATGAGCAGGCGCAGCTGCTTGGCATGCAGACGCGACATGACGGAATTGAGGCTGGGGATGCCGCTGGCCATGAATAAAAGTTATATCGGTATGGGAAGTCGTCAGTGTACCGAATGGGCCGTGCTGCCTAGACTTCGGGCCTTCTGATAGCAATGGATATAACTGGTAAAACGTTATGGCTCTGATCAACTATGTGACCGAAGTGCGCTTTGGCGCCGGTGTGCTGGCGGAACTGAAGGAAGTGTGCGAGAAGCTGGGTATTACCAATCCTTTGATCGTGACCGACAAAGGGGTGGAGGCCGCTGGCATCATCGACCAGGTCAAGCAGGCGCTGGGCGCTGCCCGGTTCAGCCTGTTCAACGGCACACCGCCCAATCCGTCGGAGACGGCCGTGCGCGCCGGCGTCGAGGCGCTGAATGGCAGCGACTGCGACGGCATCATCGCCGTGGGTGGCGGCTCGTCGATTGACCTGGCCAAGGCGGTGGCAGTATCGGCCCGCCATGAAGGCCCGCTGCGCCAGTTTGCGCTGATCGAGGGCGGTGCGCTGAAGATCACCGCCGCCACCTTGCCCCTCATCGCCGTGCCCACCACGGCGGGCACCGGCAGCGAAGTAGGGCGTGGCGCCATCATCATCCTGGACGATGGCCGCAAGGTCGGCATCCTCTCGCCCCATGTGATTCCCAAGGTCGCCATCTGCGACCCCAACCTGACCCTGGGCCTGCCGGCGGGCCTGACAGCCGCCACCGGCATGGATGCGATTGCGCACTGCATCGAGACCTTTCTGGCGCCTGCCTTCAACCCGCCGGCCGATGGCATTGCGCTCGATGGCCTGTGGCGCGCCTGGCGCCATATCGAGGTGGCCTTCCGCGATCCCGCCGATGTGGAGGCGCGCAGCAACATGATGAGTGCCTCGCTGCAAGGTGCGCTCGCCTTCCAGAAGGGCCTGGGCTGCGTGCACAGCCTCAGCCATTCGCTGGGCGGCATCAACCCCAAGCTGCACCACGGCACGCTCAACGCCATCCTGCTGCCGGCGGTGATCCGCTTCAACCGGGGCGCAGAGTCGGTGGTGCGCGACGACAAGATCGCGCGCCTGGCGCAGGCCATGGGTCTGCCCGAGGGCGTTTCGGTGGAGGAAGCCCTGGTCACCAAATCCCGCGCACTGCAGCTGCCCACGGGCCTGGCCGAGCTGGGCGTGAGCGAAGACCTGTTTGAGCGCATTGTGAAGGGCGCGCTGGCCGACCACAGCCACCGCACCAACCCGCGCGAGGCCAGCGCAGACGACTACGTCGAGATGCTGCGCCAGTCGATGTAATCCGGCACCTTCTACAAAACAGACGCAAGCCCGGCCGCCGCCGCGACGGCTGGCAGGCCGCAGGCTTGCGCACAGGCAGACATTCATAAATCAACAACCCGAGGTGGAGACATGAGCAGCAGCTCTCTGAATCACACGGCCACGATGGCCGACAAGGAAACCATGGTTCCGGATGCGGAACGCAAGCGCGCGCTGATTGGCAGCGCCGTGGGCAGCACCATCGAGTGGTACGACTACTTCCTCTACGGAACCATGTCGTCCATCATTTTTGCCAAGCAGTTTTTCCCCAGCGACAACGCGCTGGTCAGCCAGATGCTGTCGCTGGCCACGTTTGCGCTGGCCTTCCTGATCCGCCCGATTGGCGGCGTGATCTTCTCGCACATCGGCGACCGCATTGGCCGCAAGAAGACCTTGGCGATGACCCTGTCGATGATGGGCCTGTCGACCGTGCTGATGGGCCTGCTGCCCAATTACGCGCAGATTGGGATACTGGCGCCCATCCTGCTGACGGTATTGCGCCTGCTGCAAGGCCTGGCGCTGGGCGGCGAGTGGGGCGGCGGCGTGCTGCTGGCGGTCGAGTATTCGCCCCGCAAGAAGCGCGGTTTCTACGGCGCCGTGCCGCAGACCGGCGCGGTGCTGGGCCTGGCGCTGGGCAACATCATCACCTCGCTGCTGAGCGCAAGCATGAGCGAAGAGGCCTTCCTCTCCTGGGGCTGGCGCATTCCTTTTGTCGGCTCCATTGTGCTGGTGATGGTCGGCATGTGGATCCGCAATGCGGTGGGTGAGACGCCCTCGTTCAAGAAAATCCAGGCCAGCCGCAGCAGCGCGCCGATTCCGATCAAGCAGACCCTGCAGTTCCACTGGCGGGAAGTGCTGATCGCCATCGGCGCCAAGGTGGTGGAGACCTCGACCTTCTTCCTCTACGCCACCTTCACCATCTCGTACATGATGGACCACGGCTTTGCCCGCGCGACGATTCTCAATATCGTGCTGGTCTGCGCGCTGGTCGCCTTCCCCTGCATGCTGTGCTTCGGGCACCTGTCGGACAAGATCGGCCGCAAGAAGGTCTTCATTGGCGGCAGCATCGCGTTCATGCTCTGGATCTTCCCGTACTTCTGGCTGCTCGACCAGAAATCCGTCGGGGCAGCGGCGCTGGCCGTCGGCGTGGGTCTGGGCATCATCTGGTCCAGCTATGGCGCGATGATCGGCACCCTGCTGGCCGAGGCCTTCCCGCCGGACATCCGCTACACCGGCATGTCGCTGGGCTACCAGATTGGTGCAGCCCTGGTGGGCGGCCCGATGCCACTGATCGCCACCGCGCTGATCGCCTACTACAGCGGCAGTTATGTGCCGGTGGTGGTCTTCCTGGTGCTCTGTGCGCTGGTCTCCATCGTCGCCGTCGGCATTGCCCGCGACCGCAGCGGCCTGCCGCTGGACGAGTGATGGCCGGAATGCTGGCCTGAGCGGCCGGACCTGCCGCAGCGCTGCTGGCCTGCGGCAGGTCTTGCCCTTCCTGGCGGCCTTCGCGCGTCCCCTTCATCTTTTCCCCCAACGCAACTTCTTGAGGAAATCCTCCATGCAGATCACTGGAGACATGGTCATTGGCTACCGCACAGTGCGCGGCACCAGCGGCAGCCAACGCGCCTTCAACCCCACACTGAACGCCCCCATTGCCGAGCCCGAGTTTGGCCTGGGTGGCGACCACGAGGTCGAGCGGGCGGCCCGCCTGGCCGCTGCTGCCTTCGACCCGTATCGCCATCTGCCGCTGGCGCAGCGCGCGGCCTTTTTGGAGGCGATTGCCGAAGAAATCCTGCAACTGGGCGATGCGCTGATCGAGCGCGCCCATGCGGAAAGCGGTCTGCCGATTGCCCGGCTGACGGGCGAGCGCGGCCGCACCGTGGGCCAGTTGCGCCTGTTTGCCCAGGTGGTGCGCGACGGGCATTTTCTGCGCGCCACCATCGACACCGCCCAGCCCGATCGCCAGCCGCTGCCGCGTGCCGATCTGCGCCTGGCCAAGATCCCGCTGGGCCCGGTGGCAGTGTTTGGTGCCAGCAATTTTCCGCTGGCATTCTCGGTGGCTGGGGGTGACACCGCATCGGCACTGGCCGCTGGCGCGCCGGTGATTGTGAAGGCGCACAGCGCGCATCTGGGCACCTCTGAAATGGTGGCGCGGGCCGTGCAAAAGGCCGCGCAGCGCCAAGGCATGCCCGAAGGCGTATTCTCGCTGCTGGTGGGCGCAGGCCGTGGGCTGGGCGAGGCGCTGGTGGCCCACCCGGAGATCAAGGCCGTTGGCTTTACCGGCTCGCGGCAAGGTGGCCTGGCGCTATTGCGCATTGCCAACCACCGTGCGGAGCCCATCCCCGTCTATGCCGAGATGAGCAGCATCAACCCCGTCTTCTTGCTGCCCCAGGCGCTGGCTGCGCGGCCCGAGGCGCTGGCCCAGGGCTTTGCCGATTCGCTGGCGATGGGGGCAGGGCAGTTCTGCACCAACCCCGGCCTGGTGCTGGCCATCGACAGCCCTGCGCTCAGCACCTTTATCAGCGCGGCAGCCACCGCTATCCGCGCCAAGGGCGCACAAACCATGCTGACCGCCGGCATCCACCAGGCCTATGAGGCCGGCCGTGCGCAGCTGCAAGCCGCCGCTGGCGTGGAGCAGCTGGCCGCTGGCGTGGCCGCTGACCATGCCAACGCAGCCCAGGCCGCGCTGTATGTGACCAGCGCCCAGACCTGGTTGGCGAACGAGGCCTTGCAGTCAGAAATGTTTGGCCCGGCTTCCATCGTCGTCAAAGCCAGCAGCGTGGAGGAGTTGCTGCAGGTCGCCCAGCACCTGGAAGGCCAGCTCACCGCCACCTTGCACCTGGAGCAGGGCGACCACGACGGCGCCCGCGCGCTGCTGCCGGTGCTGGAGCGCAAGTGTGGCCGCATCCTCGTCAATGGCTTCCCCACCGGCGTCGAAGTGAGCCACGCGATGGTCCACGGCGGCCCGTTCCCCGCCACCTCCAACGCCATGTACACCTCCGTCGGCGCGAGTGCGATCGACCGCTTCCTGCGCCCGGTCTGCTACCAGGACCTGCCCGATGCGCTGCGGCCCGTGGCTTTGCAGAATGGCAATGCGCTGGGGCTGTGGCGGTTGGTGGATGGGCAGCCCAGCCAGGGGGCGGTGGGCTGAGGTTGGGTGCCAGCGCGCTGCAAGGGCTTTTTTGAGTAGCAAGCCAGGCGTTCCACCGCAATGGGGCGCCTGGCTCTCTGGGTGGAGGTAGCGCGCATCACCGGTGCCCGTCTTGCTGCGCTGGAGCGCCTGTTTTTGGTGGCGCGCACGCTGCCGCCACCACCTGGCGCGCGCTTATACCTTGGCGAGAAAGGCCGCCGCGTCACCCGCTTCGCACTTCCAGTCCGCGAAGACGCCCACCAGATTGCATTCCACGCAGTGGCAAGCGATGTAGTACCAGCGCACGTCATGTGTGCCCTTGTACACGGAGACGCCGGACACTAGCTCGAACACCTCGTTCTCACACACGCAGGCATGCCCCTCGGGGGTGGCTTCTTCCAGGTAGTCCGCGCTGTCGCCCATCAGGTGTTCCTGCCCGCAGTCGCTGCAGGTGCGGATGGCCACGCCGGCTTCTTCATCGGTCTGCAGCGCAAAAGTACGGCAGCCGCAATCGCATTTGGACGAGGCAAACCGGGTGGCCTCATAGCCATTCGCAACGCTGTAGCTGCGCAGCTCGGCCTGGGTGTCGCCGGACGTCGTCCCGTACATGAAATCGCCCTTTTTCGTCAGTGCCATTGGTGTTGTTCCATTCTTCAAGGTGGGCATACCGGCAGACCTGAGCCCAGGCTGCCTCGATCGGCTGAATTTTGCCTGAATGCACGGTGAATCGGCGCGAAGGGGCCAGGGCGGGGTGGTTGCCGACCATGCACACGCCAAACAGGCCGCGCTGTAGGTGACTAGCACGATCCTGACACTATGGCGAAAGCCTCTGTCTTGACGCTTTGGCACAAGAAAGGTACGCAATTCAGGCGCAATCTCAGGCGGGCTGTAACGGTATATCGCCCATAATGTTCCTTCGCCGATTCGGGCAACAATATCTCGCTTAGCGTTGGACTCACTACCAGGTCGGTCCTGGGCGGGCTTCAGAGGGACGCATCATGAGCGAACACAAGACCAGCCCGCAGGGTAAAACCATCCAGTTGTCAACACTGCCATTTCCCGTGGTGGGCATTGGCGCTTCGGCGGGGGGCATTTCGGCCGTCATTCGCCTGCTTGAGCATGTACCGCGCGACAGTGGCATGGCTTTTGTGGTGGTGCTGCACCTGTCGTCCAGCCACGAGAGCCACGCGCCGAAGATATTTCAGCACGCAACGCCGATGAAGGTCGTCCAGGTCAGAGAGACGACTGCCATCGAAGCGGACCATGTCTATGTGATAGCACCGGGCTCTCAGCTGCAGATGGATGACAGCCACCTGGTCGTCGAGCCGGGCCAGCGTCCCCGCGGTGCCCTGGTGACCATCGATGTGTTTTTCCGCACGCTCGCCATCGCGCATCGTGAGCGGGCGATTGCGCTGGTGCTGTCGGGTGGCGGCAGTGACGGCTCCGTGGGCCTTGCCGAGATCAAGCAGGAAGGTGGCGTCACGATGGTGCAGAAGCCTTCGGACGCAGAGCACTCCAGCATGCCCAATGCGGCTGTGGAAACGGGCCTGGCCGACTTCATACTGCCGGTGCACGAGATGGGCCAGAAGCTGGTGGACTTGTGGCAAAACGCCCGCACCATGCTGCTGCCCCAGGTACCGGAGCCGCAGCCTGAGGCATCGTCTTCTGCAGAGATCGAGGACGAGATGGCGCAGAGAGCCATCCGCGACGTTCTCGATATTCTGTTGCAACGTACGCAGAATGATTTTCACCACTACAAGCTGGGGACGGTACTGCGACGGCTGCAGCGAAGGATGCAGATCACCCGTCAGCCCAGTCTGCAGCATTACCGCGAATACCTGGTCAGCCATCCGCAAGAAACCAGCCCGCTGCTGCAGGACATGCTGATCAGCGTGACCAGCTTCTTTCGCGACCGCGAAGCCTTTGACATGCTCGACCAGCTCTACGGGCAGTTGCTTGCCAAGCAGCGTCCGGAGCAAGCCAGAGCTTGGGTGGTAGGTTGCGCGACCGGTGAGGAGGCTTACTCGGTGGCCATGATGCTCAACGACCACGTGGCCGAGATGAAGAGCGTGAGTGCACAGATATTCGCATCGGACATCGACGAGCGGGCCTTGGCCCGCGCGCGTACGGGCCACTATCCATCGGGCGCCGCCCACGATATCTCTGCGACACGTTTGCGTCGGTATCTGGAGCCCACTGACAACGGCCTGCGTGTCAAGAAGGCACTGCGCGAGCAGATCCTGTTCACCCGCCACAACGTGTTGCGCGATGCGCCTTTCTCGCGGGTCGACATCATTTCATGCCGCAATCTGCTGATCTACCTGGACCGTTCCATCCAGATTGAGGTGCTCAAGGTCTTCCACTTTGCATTGAATCCGGGCGGGCTGCTCATCTTGGGCTCGGCGGAAACGGCAGACGCCATGCCCAACCACTTTGCGGTGGTGGACAAGAAGCACCGCATCTACCGCGCCACCCCATTGGCGGCTCAGCGCCGCGAGTTGCTGCCGCTGCGCACGGTCTCGATCCCTACCGCACCCGTGCCTGAGCTGGAATCGCAGTCATCTCCGATTGCTGATCTGCACCAGCGTTTTTTGCAAGTCCATGCTGGCGTCAGCATTTTTGTCGATGCGCAATTCAAGATACTGCACACCAGCAAGGGTGCGAGCCATTATTTGCGCTATGCCGAGGGCCAGCCCTCGCAAGGGCTGATGGAATCCCTGCTTCCCAAGCTCGTGCCATCGCTGCGTCCAGCGCTGTTGCTGGTGGCCCGCGAGGGCGGCAGCGCAGCTGCTCGGCCGGTCACCATCGATGGAGAAGTGGGCCCGATTGTGGTGCGCATGTCTGTGTATGGCGGCTCGCTAATGGCTGCCAGCGGCCAGCTGCTGATCAGGTTCGAAGAGGTGCATCAGGACCTGGGTATGGGCAGTGAAGGCGTCGATCCCGCCGTGGATATCCTGGAGAGGGAGCTGCAGCGGCTGGGACAGCAGCTGCAGGGGACATTGGGTGAATCGGTCTATTCGGACGAGGCATTGCGCGCCTCGAATGAGGAGCTGCAGTCGATGAACGAGGAAATGCGTTCAACGACGGAAGAGCTGGAAACCAGCAAGGAAGAACTTCAGTCGGTCAATGAGGAACTGTCTACCGTCAACTTTGAGCTCAAGCACAAGGTGGAGGAGGCGGACCGGGTCAATGACGATCTGAGCAATCTGATCGCGTCGATGAACATCGCCACGCTGTTCGTAGACCGCGATCTCCGCATCAAAGGATTCACACCGCTGGCAAGCTCGGTGTTCAGCGTTCTGTCGTCGGATGTCGGGCGGTCCTTGCTGGACCTCACCCACCGCCTCAAGCATGAGGGGCTGAGCGAAGATGTGCAGCATGTGATCGCCACCCTGAGCCCGATCGAGCGCGAGCTGGCTTCGGCAGATGGCCGCTGGTACCTGATGCGTGTCTCGGTCTACCGCACCAGCGAAAACCGTATCAATGGCGCCGTGCTCAACTTCATTGACGTAACCGAGCGCCGCCAGGCGCAGGAGGCCGTACGCGTTCGGGACGAGCGCCTGCGCATGGTGGCAGAGACCACGCGTGACTATGCGATGGTCACCATGGACAGTGCAGGCGCCATCACGGGCTGGAACCGAGGCGCCGAGCTGATGTTCGGCTACACCGAGCTGGAAGTGCTGGACCAGCATTTCCGCATGCTGTTTTCACCTGAAGACCGCCAGGCCGGTCAACCCGAAGAAGAGCTGCGCCAGGCCCTTGCAGAGGGCCGCGCTCTGGATGAGCGTTGGCATCTGCGCAAGGATGGTTCGCGTTTTTACTGCAGCGGAATCACCAGCTGCTTTTTTGAAGGCACCACCCATGCGTTCGCAAAGATTGCGCGCGATCTGACTGAGCGGCAACGCTTGGAGAAGCAGCAGGCCGATCTGCTGCGTGCCGAGCAGCAGGTGCGCAAGCGCCTGGAATCCGCTACCGCGGCGGGCAGCGAGTTTCTGGCGGTGATGTCCCATGAGCTCAAGGGGCCGCTGAACCTGATGCTCTTGAACGCCGAGGTGCTCAGCCGCGCCGAGCAGATCCAGTCCGCTGCTCCGCTGATCCGGGCCGCTGAAAACATCAAGCGCACGGTGCGCTCGCAGGCACGCATCATTGATGACCTGCTCGACCTGTCGCGCCTGAACACCGGAAAACTGGCATTGCAGCCAAGCACCTTCGCCGTTCGGCCATTGATTGATCGCATCATTGAAGCGATCCAGGTCCATGCACGCACCAAGCAGATTTCGGTGAGCTGCAGCGGAGACGATGTCACCATCGAAGCCGACCCTATTCGCATAGAGCAAGTCATCTGGAACCTGGTGAGCAACGCAGTCAAGTTCACGCCGCCTGGAGGCACGGTCAAGGTGGCGGTGGGCGAGAGCGATGGCTGGGCTTCCATCTCGGTGGCGGACAGCGGCAAGGGCATTGCGCCGCAGTTTCTCCCGTATGTCTTTGACATGTTCATGCAGGAAGATGGCAGCGCCTACACCCGCAAGTCCGAAGGGCTGGGGATTGGGCTTGCGCTCGTCAAGAGTCTTGTAGAGCTGCATGGCGGTGAGGTGGGTGTGACTTCCTCCGGGCTTGACCAAGGTGCCTGTTTTACCCTGCGTCTGCCCTTGCTGGTCGGCTCCAGGGGCAGCCCGCAGCCCGGAAAGCCCGGTGGGCTGCCGTCGCAGGGCGTGCGCGTGCTGCTGGTCGATGATGACGAAGATGCGCTGGAGCTGACATCACTGCTGCTGGAAGACAGTGGTTTTGCGGTAACCAAGGCGGGAGATGCCAGCCAAGCCATTGCGCATGCCCAGCAGTCCGATTTTGACGTGATCGTTTCCGATATTGCGATGCCCGTCATGGACGGGCGCCATATGCTCAGGGAGCTCAAACACTTGCCGGGCACGGCCAATGCAGCGGCCATCGCGGTCAGCGGCTTCGGGCGGCCGGAAGATGAGCAACTGTCGCTGCAGGCGGGGTTCGACCTTCACCTGAAAAAGCCTATCACGATCCAGGTGCTGGTGACCGCCATCGGCATGTTGCTGGAGCGGGCGCGCTGAGATCAGCAACGCAGTTGCAAGCTGGGCACAGGCGGCTCCTCGTGGCTTGGGCTGCTGACCTGGCCTGTGGGTGATGACGAAATGCTGGGCGGCTCTAGGGAAGCTGTCCGACACAAACCATGCGGTGGAGACGAAGCTGTGCCAAAGCAGGCAAGAGTCGCCGGGAACTAGTAGACTTGCCGCCGCCATCGGCCCAGCTTCACATCTGGCCCATCCCCCATCCGCAAAAAACGCCGTCCCCACAATGAACCCGGACTCCATGGCCGCCAGGCGCAGCAACGTCGCAGCGATTTCTTCCGGCGTGCCAAATTGGGCCAGCGCGGCCTGAAGCTCAGTCCTCGCCGGGACGCGGATAGCCTGCTTCGGCCCAACGTTGCGCAGACGCTCGGCTAAGGCTATGGTCCGGCCTGACGCGGGCCTTGGCCAACGCGCTGCCATCCTCTGCGGTGGCGGTGAGGGTCGCGGAGGGATTGTCCTCGTCGGGCTCAATATCGAGAGAGACGGTCACGCGCGATCCATTCACCACGATCTGGATGTCCTTGTGCAACTGGGCCGCCAGGTGCTGCTCATGCCGCCGCATGACTTCGTGGGCAGTCTTGACGAGGGTGTTGAAGGCAGAAACGTCAAGCGGCTTGGGATTTTTCTTGTCGCGGCCCATCGTCCATGGCCCCACCAGGCTGGGCTCGGCCTGGCCGTCCTGGGTCATGGCAACCGCCCAGCCATCGTCGTCTTCATTCTTGATGACGCGGGCCTCCCAGCCGTTGTGATGCCAAAGGCAGTCTTCGAAGACGGAGGCAGCTTCTTGTTGGAGCTCTTCAGACATTTTTGGGCCTTTGTGAAAACTATCAAGGGCAGAATTTTACTGTATATTCATACAGTCTTGCGTGCTTGGGTCTTATCTTAACGGTGTCGGCTTCAGAAGGTCGTCAGCAAGCCCGGTGTTCAAAGCGGCTGACATCAAAGATCCAGGCCGCGTAGTTGCGTCGATCGCTGGCATCCACAGCCTAAAGCTGTCACTGGCAGCAAATGCGTCAACTGCAGCTTCAAGACCCAGGCAGTAACTGCGGCGCAGCGGTCTAAGCCCATGCGCCGGCACCTGCTGCCCCCACCTCACATCTGGCTCATCCCCCCATCCGCAATAATCTCTGTCCCCACAATAAACCCAGATTCCTTGGACGGCAGGCTGCCACGATGGCGCGGTGCTCGTCTTGTGACGCCTTGAGGCCGAAGCGATGTGATGGCTGGGTGCGCAGTTGTATATCGATGCTGCGCACCAGGTCTTCGATCATCTGCAGCAGTCTGGAGCGGGCGCAGGCGGCACCTGCACCTATGTTTATCAACGGGCTTGCCGCTGGATGCCTGGGAACTTCCACGACAATCTGGTGGATGCCAGACCTCGACCTCCATCTCTTCCAAGCCCATCTCCAGCGCTGGGGCGCGCAGCCCGCAGGCAGGCCTTTGGCCACGTCTACCAGCGATCTTCTGCCTGTCAGCCTGACGGGGAAGTGGAATGGCCTCCCGGCGATGATCAAAATCAGCCGAGACTTGGACGAGCGCATCGGCGGACAAGTGTTGCAATGGTGGGATGGCGCCGGTGCGGCTCGCGTTTATGCTTCTGACCCGCCGTCAGGCGCGCTGCTGATGGAGCGGGCCACGGGCTCCAGGCATTTGCTGCGCATGGCTTTAGAGGGAGAAGATGACGCAGCGACGACCTGTATCTGCCTCAGCCTTCATCAACTGCATTCCCACCGGCCTTCTGCGCCGCCGCCTGAAAACCTGCTGCCTTTGGCGGATTTCTTTCGATCGCTGGCGCCGATGGCCGCGCAGCAGGGCGGCCTGATGGCTGAATGCGCAATGGTGGCGCAAGAGCTGCTGCAGGATCAGCGTGAGCAGGTCGTCCTGCACGGGGATGCACACCATAGCAATATCCTCGATTTTGAACAGCGCGGATGGCTCGCGATAGACCCCAAGCGCGTCACCGGTGAGCGGTATTACGACTACGTGAATGTGCTGTGCAACCCGGACCTGAAAACCTGTACCGACCCGGAGCGCTTTGCGCGGCAGTTGGCCGTGGTGGTCGATGTGGCAGGCCTGGAGCGTCAGCGCCTGCTCCGGTGGGTGATGGCCCATGCCGCGTTGTCAGCGGCCTGGTTTTTGGAAGACGGATGCAGAACCGAGGCCGATGAGGAGTTGGCTGTTGCACAACTGGCCAGGCAGGCGTTGGCTTGACGATCCCATCGCTGCGGTCTTCTCAGTTGCTTCCACTCGCTGTACCCCACCGCCTGGCCCATGCGGGGGGCGTTTGCGGCAGAACGTGCGCCCACCCCCTCACATCTGGCTCATCCCCCCATCCGCAATAATCTCCGTCCCCACAATAAACCCAGACTCCTTGGACACCATATGCAACACCGTCGCAGCGATTTCTTCTGGCGTGCCAAAGCGGCCCAGTGGAATCTGCGTCTGGATGCCGGCGGCCATGGCCTGGGCCTGGTCGGGTGCCAGGCCCAGCTTGCCGTAGAGCGGGGTGCTGACGGGGCCGGGGCTCACGACATTCACACGCACGCCTTGGGGCAGCAGCTCGGCCGACAAGGTCTTGGCCAGGGAGATCAGTGCGGCCTTGCTGGCCGCGTAGACGCTGGAGTTGGCCATGCCGATGTGGGCGTTGATCGAGCCGTTCAGCACGATGGAGCCGCCTCGCGTCATCAGCGCAGCGAGGCGTTGGATCAGGAAGTAGGGGCCTTTGACATTGGTGTCAAAGCTGCTGTCCCACAGCGCCTCGTCGATCTGCGGCAGCGGGCCAAACTTGGCCACGCCGGCGTTGATGAACACACCATCGATCACGCCCATCTGCGTTTGCAACGCGGCGACCAGCGCGGCTTGGGCGGAGACGTCACCGGCTTCGCTGACCAGGGCCAGCGCGTCAGGGCCCAACGCGGCCTTGACGCGGGCCAGGCTGTCGGTATCGCGGCCGGTGATCGCTACCCGGGCGCCTTCACGGGCAAAGGCGATGGCGGCTGCAGCGCCGATGCCGCTGCTGCCACCGGTGACCAAAATATTCTTTCCTTCAAAGCGGTTCATGATTTTTCTTTCGTTTGTTTCGTTGATGTGTTGCTGGGTTATCAGCCCCAATGCAGGGCTGATGGATGAAGTATCTGCCGATGGATCGCGCTACAGACACCAGGATTTCGATGAACTCGTGCAAAAATACCGAACATGTTGAGTCTCGAAGATCTCCAGCTGCTCGAAGCGGTGCGCGCCACCGGTAGCCTGTCGCGCGCGGCCGAGCGGCTGGGCAAGGCCGCATCCACCGTGTCCTATGCGGCGCGCCAGCTGGAGGAGCGGCTCGATGCCCTGCTGTTTGACCGTGCGGGCTACCGCATCGCGCTCACGCCTGCCGGCTTGCTGCTGGTGGAGCAGGGCGCGCAACTGCACGCCCAGGCGCGGCGGCTGACGGAGCGGGTCAAGCAGGTGGCGCGGGGCTGGGAGTCCGAGCTGCGCATCGTGACCGACGAACTGGCCAATACCGAGGCGCTGCTGCCCTTGATCGCCGACTTTGATGCGCTCAAGAGTGGCGTGCGGCTGCGCATGGCCCATGAGGTGCTGGGCGGCACCTGGGAGGCCTTGCTGGACCAGCGCGCCGACCTGGTGGTAGCCGCCACAAACGAGCCGCCGGCGATGGCGCATCTGCAATGGTTTGAGCTGGCGCAGCTGGAATGGGTGTTTGCCGTGGCACCGCACCACCCGCTGGCACGCGAGGCACAAGACGGGCAACCGCTATCGGTGGAGGCCATCGCCGCGCACCGCTCGGTCGTCGTGGCCGATACCTCGCGCCTGGCGGTCGCCCGCAGCTACGGTGTGCAGACGCACCAGGAGCGCCTGGCGCTGCCCAGCATGCGCGCCAAGATCGCCGCCCAGGTAGCAGGACTGGGCGTTGGCTGGCTACCGCTGGAGAAGGTGCGCGATCACCTGGCCCACGGCAGCCTGGTGGCGCTGGCCACGCAGGACTCGCGTGACCCCAACCTGCTGTTTGTCGGATGGCATTCGCACCGCGCAGGGCCGGCGCTGCAGTGGTGGGTGGACAAGCTGCGTGATCCGCGCCTGGTGCCGCCATTGCTGCATAGGAACTACTGAGCCCGTTCGCTGATCTCCATCCCCAGTGCCCGCAATCTCGCCCGAAGATCCTCAGCACCCGCAAAATGGATCGCTTGCATTCCCTGGCGCATCGCTGCCTCGACATTGCGCAGGCTGTCGTCAATGAATACCGCCGATGCAGGATTCAGGTTGAAACGGGCGATGACCAGCTCGAAAATTTCTGCTTGGGGCTTGGCAAGGCGTTCATGGCCGGACACCACGATGCCGTCGAACCAGGCGAGAAAATCAAAGCGCGCCTGCGCAATCGGAAAGGTTTCGGCGGACCAGTTGGTCAAAGCGAGCAAACGCAGCGGCTGTTGCCGCAGCTCCTTGAGGATGGCAACGGCATCGTCGATTGCTCCAGGCACCATCTCCGGCCAGCGGTCGAAGTAGGCGCGAATGGCAGCCTCCTGCGCCGGATGCCGTTCAATGGCCTCGGCAATGCCTTGCTTCCACGGCCGGCCCCGATCCTGCTGGTCGTTCCACTCGGCGGTACACACCTCCGCCAGAAAGGCTTCCATGCCCGCCTCATCGCCCACAAAGATTTTCCGGTACAGATGTCTGGGATCCCACTGGATCAAAACGTTGCCAAGATCGAAGATGACGGTGTCGATGGGTGGTGTTTTCATCTGAATGGTGGGTGCGGCCCACTTTAAAAAATTGGTTCTCAGCGCGTCGGGGCGCCTTGTACAGCGGCGGCCTGTAGCTGCGTGAAAGGGGTCACCGCAGTGGAGGCCAGCGCAACGCAGCCGTTGCGATGCTTGTCCTGGCCCGGGGGACGACAGCGTGCTGCGGCGAAAGGCGCTCTTCCTGCGCTGCAAAGCCTGCTGCATCGCCTCGCGATGAGGCATGATCCTGCCAGCCAACCAGTTTAAAGGGATCCATTGCCCATGCCCGCTGTCCCCGACCTCGTATTCCGCCCAGCGCTGGACGCTGATCTGCCGCAGCTCTATGCCTGTGATCCGTATGCACAGGAGCATGGAAGCAGACGGTCCGAGCTCAGGCGCATGGTCGAGCAATCCTCCTGTATCGTGGCCGTCGAGGGCGGCCTGCCGCTGGGGTTTGCGGTGCTGGAATACCACTTCTTCGGATGCGGTTTCATACCGCTGGTGTGCGTCGCTCCCGCACACCGCGGCAAAGGGGTTGCGCTTGCTTTGCTCATCGAGCTGGCGTATCGCTGCGTCACCCCCAAGCTGTTTACCAGTACGAATGCTTCCAATGCACCGGCGCAGAGCCTGTTTGTCCGCGCGGGTTTCATGCGAAGCGGCATCGTCGAGAATCTCGACCCGGGTGACCCTGAGCTCATCTACTTCCAGGATCTGGCCAGCGGCAAGGCGCAGCAGCCGCTGGATCCATAGGGGGCGAGCACCGGGGGTGCCGTGGCGTTGGCGCTGCTTGCCCGCACCTCTGCCGGCCCACCTGGAGCCGGGATTGGCATACACTCCCCCGCATCCCTCCATTGCGCTATAACCCACCCGTGACGACCCAGCACCAGATAACCGATGCCGAACTGCAGGCCTTTGCGGCCGAGGCGGCAGCCCAACCCCGTTGTGCTGACTGCGCGCCGTTGTGGCGGCGGGGTTGGGAGTCGATGTCTGCCGCAGCGGGTACCGACCACCTGGCGTTGCTGGGCGCGCTGGGCAGCGAAGCGTCGTGGGAGCAGCTGGAAGAGTTTCATCCAGCGGGCACCAACTTCTGGTCCCCCGATGCCCCGATAGCGCCTGGCTGGCACCCCTACACCCGCAGTACCTTGTGGCGCTGCGCCCGCTGTTCGGGGGCGTTTCTCCGGTACACCGAATACGGCGGCTATTACCTGGAAGAGCGCATCCGCCCGTTGTGGGCGGATCTCATCGTTCGGCCTTAGATCAGGCGGTGCCGGAGCGGCCGGACCGCCAAACGGGCCTGCCTGCCGCCGCCACCGGCCCTCACGGCCAGTGCCCATCAGACTGTGGAGGCCTGATCCGCTGCGCATGGCCGCTGATCACGCCTCCATCATTGGCAGTTGCCAGATTTAAGCCGGCTCGTTCCAGCAGGCGTACGGCAGTGTCCAGGTCATTGTCTTGGTGTTGCCGGGTACAAACACATAGCCGTCCGGCGCGGTGGAGGTGACGATGGTGAACCCCGAGGTCAGCGCTTCCGGGTTCGACACGAAATTGTTGCTGTCGTAGGTGGCCTCGGTGGCATTGCGGACATAGCTGCTGACGGTCGTCACGCCCGTCTCATTGAAGGTGGGCTCGTTCACGAGACGCGGTGCATACGCATAGAGCAGTCCATCCAGTGGCTCGGCCGAGTTGTAGGGGTAGCTTGCAATGATGTCCGTCGTGCAGGTGTTGGTAGGCGCAGCGGTGACGCTGATGGGCAGAAGCGGCGCGGGCGGTGTGCATGAATAGGCTTGCGTGGTGCAACTGGCGCCTGGTGCGATTTCTGAATTCACTACACAGCTTCCCGTCTCTGCGGAATTGCCGTTCGCGGTAATGCGCATGCGTACGCCACTGGTATTGGTGACCGTCAGCAGCGGCGCAGGATCGGCGTAGGGCACACTGCTGTCTGCCAGCGTGCCGCCCGCTGGATTGACAAGTTCATAAGGGCCCGCTGCGCGCACTGATTCGATCCATGATCCACCCCCCAGCGACAACAGACTGACCGCCGCTGCCATGCCTGCGATGGCCAGCATGCGCGCTTTGTAGCCATCGCGGCGGCTGCGCCAGGCAAGCACTGCAATGAATGCCGCCAATGCTGCCACGGCAAAAATGCCCAGGCTGGGAACTGGCGTGGTAGGTCCCACAGGCACCGTGACCACCGGCGTATAGCCCAAGGATATGTCGCAGGTGTTCACGACCTGGTCGGTGACCGTGATGGATATGGCGGTCGGTGGAGCGCATTTTTCCGACAAGGTTTCTGCGGTCATCTCGCCGGTGGAATTATTCATTCGGAATCCCCCCGGGAAGCACACCTGGTATTCCATTGAATACGTGCCCGGGGGCACCGAAGCGGCTGCTTTCACTGCACCCGTCGATGTATTCAGCGTCACTCCCGGATGGGACGCCGGGGTGACCACGGCCAGTTGAAAATAGTGGATGCTGGCTGGCTCCACCCTGTCCGGCTCAAAGGTATCATCCGTACTCCAAAACACCGTGTCATTCGCCAGCACATTGGCAATGGCGATCGTGTCTGCGCCGGAAGGCGTACTCCCTGAGTCTGGTGACGCGCTGAGATAGGTCGCATCCGACACTATCTGACAGGCTTGGAGCGTGGACATGTAGATTTGGCCAGCGGGACACACCAGCAACGATAAATCCTGCGCTTGCGCCTGCGTCAGCCCGCCAAGCACAAGCAGCAAGCTGCACATCATGCGCTGTCGTGCTCTGCCAAAACAGGATTTGAAATTTATCATGGCGCCGCCTCTCGTTTGAGAATATCTAGCTGAAGTTATTCCAGTGCAGCACCATTATTTTGGTGATTTATTATTTTCTGTATGCGTGTTTTTCCTATCCCTATTAATGGCTTATAAAATGCTTTTTTAATGAGTTTTCCAAGAAAACCAAAGATACTTCAAATTAATAAAAGGATTTGAATATCTGGCTGTGCTAGGGATTCTCTGCAAAACTCCCTGCCGTGGTCAGAATGCAGGCCCGGGCGATTTGCGGCGTTGTCTTTCTTGTCTATAACCTTGCAATTGACTGCAGAAGACGCCTCGCGTCTTATCTGGTCCGCGTCCATCCGATGGGGCACGGGTTCTGCAGACGATCCCCTGGAGCGCCTGGCCGCCGCAGCAGTCGGCCGGCATCAGCAGCGGCACTGCCATCCGTCTATAGGACAAATAGCTGGGGTTGCCTGCACGCGGCCAGCGTCATACTGTGCATATGTCTTCCCGTCCCGCCCATCTGCTGTTGATTGAGACCACGCCTTGTTTCGGACAGGTCTGCGCCTGATCGTGCAGGAGCATCCGGAGGTGGGTGCCATTTCCGAGGCCGGCTCCATCGCCGAGGCCTGTGCGCTCGCGCAGCGTGCCCCAGCATCGGGTGGGGGTGGGGCGGTTGACCTGGTGTTGCTCGATATCATGCTGCCCGGTATGAACGGGTTCGATGGCATGCCCTCGTTGCGCAAGGCATTTCCGCAGGCGCGCATCGTGTTTGTGTCGGCCAGCGTGGCGCCTGATGGCGTGCGCGAGGCGCGCGCACGGGGCGCCGATGGCTTTCTGTCCAAATCCGCCAGCGGCAATGACATTCTGCAGGCCATCGGTGCGGTGCTGGCGGGGCAGCCGTGCTTTGCGGTGCCAGCGTCCTCCGGCCCGCTGCCGGACGGGGTTGCGCTTACGCCGCGTCAGCGTGACGTGTTGCGCCTGCTGAGTGCCGGCAAGCCCAACAAGGTCATTGCACGGCAGCTCGACTTGAGCGAAAGCACAGTGCGTGGGCATGTGACAGCGATCTTTGCGCAACTGGGCGTCGACAACCGCAGCGCCGCCTTGCTGCGCGCGCAGCACCTGGGCCTGGTGGATGTATTGCCTGCCTATGCCGGGCCTGCGTCCGCGGCTTGAAGGTCTGGTATGCCCAACGACGCAAGCCTTGCCCCTCTTTGTGCCGCTGAGCAGACGGCGCTGGTGGATCTGCTCTACCGGCAGTCGCACGCGATGCTGTTCATCAATTTCGTGATCCCCATTCCAGCGGTCGCCGTCTTCTGGTCCCATCTGCCGCACGCGCTACTGCTGGCCTGGGGTGCATCGATCATGTTGGTAACGCTTGCACGCATTGCGCTGGCACGTGGCTGGAGCCGCCATACGCAGAACCCCGCAATGGCTGCCAGGGGCGACGCCAGCCGGGTCTGGGCCTGGCGCTTTGCCGTGGCCTGCGGGCTGTCCAGCGCGCTGTGGGGCGCCATGGGCTGGGCGTTCTACCTTTCAGACCAGCCGCAGTTGCTGGCGTTCCTGGCCTTTGTCATCGCGGGCATGTCCTGCGGCTCCATCACCTCCTTCGCCGCGTTTCCTCCAGCAGCCGTGGCAGCGCAAACGCTGCTGATCCTGCCCTTTGCGGTGCGCAATCTGGGCCAGGGGCATGGGCTGCCGCTCGTCTACGGGGTGTTCGCGCTGTGTCTGTATGGCGCCAACCTGTTCTATACCCGGGTCTCCTACCGCACGCTGGTGGACAGCGTGCGCCTGCGCTTCGAGAATGCCGCGCTGGTCGATCAGTTGAAAAAAGAGCGCGACCGCGCAGAAACCGCCAACCTGGCCAAATCGAAATTTCTGGCCGCCGCCAGCCACGACCTGCGCCAGCCGCTGCACGCGCTGGGACTGTTTCTGGACTCGCTGCAGCGCAGCGCCCTGTCGGAGCGGCAGGCAGAGGTGTTGGGGCATGCGCGCGCCGCCTCGGTCGCCGCGTCTGAAATGCTCACGACGCTGCTGGACTACTCGCGCGTTGAAGCGGGGGTGGTGCGCACGCAGGAGGCACCCTTTGCCATCCAGCCGCTGTTGAGCGCGCTGGAGCGGGAGTTCGGTGCGCAGGCCGATGACGCAGGCTTGGTCTACCGCTCGCGCGAAACCACGGCAGCGGCATTGGCGGACAAAGCATTGGTGGACCTGGTGATGCGCAACCTGCTGTCCAACGCGCTGCGCTATACGCAGACCGGTGGCGTTCTGGTGGCCTGCCGGCGCCGGGGCCAGCAACTGGCGCTGGAGGTGTGGGACACCGGCTGCGGCATTGCGCCCGAACACCTGCAGTCCATCTTTGAAGAGTTCCACCAGCTGGGCAACCCCGAGCGCGACCGCCGCAAGGGCCTGGGACTGGGTCTGGCCATCGCACAACGCCTGGCCTTGCAACTGCATACCCGCATCGACGTGCGCTCGCTGCCCGGGCGTGGCTCGGTGTTCCGCCTGTGTTTGCCGCTGTGGTCGGGTGCGCTGCAGAGCGTGCCGGACCCGCTTGCAGCCCCTGCGGCATCCGAAGACCGCCTAGCCGGGCTGCACATCGTCGTGATCGATGACGACGAGGCGGCACGGCGCGCGATGCAATCGCTGCTGGAGAGTTGGCATTGCCACTGCACCTGCGCAGAGTCGGGACCGGATGCATTGCAGCAACTCAGCGCCACAAAGCAGCTTCCGGATGCGATCATCACCGACTTCCGTCTGCGCAACGGCGAGACCGGCAAGGAAGCGCTGCAGCTGCTGCGGGAGCATGGGCAGCATCCCGTGCCCGCCATCATCGTCACCGGAGACACCTCGCCGCAACGCCTGCGTGATGCGCAGTCCACGGCGGCCCTGCTGCTGCACAAACCGGTATCCACGGCGGACCTGCAGCAGGCGCTGATCCGGCTTTTGCACCCCTAGGCACTGCGCCATGGTCCTCATGCGCGCTGCCCAGGCTGCTACCAGTCCCCGGTCGCGTGCCCGATCAGCCCGGTGCCGTTGACCGGCATCACTGCGGCTCCCGGAGCAGCTGCGCGTATTTTCGGTAGCCCCATACCGCTGCGACGACGACCCCGATACCGACTCCCCAGGCTACGGGGACACCGAAGCCCAACACCAGCAGCAGGGTCAGGCCGATGCTGACCAGCGCGATCCACACGGCGGTGACGAAGTCAAAACGGGCCACCGCGATGGCGTCATCGGCGATGCCGCGACTGGCATGGCCCCGTTTCTGGCGCTGGCGCCTGAACACCCATACATCGGCAAAGAATGCCGCGACCCCGGCGAGAAGATCGGTGACGAGACTCATGGTGGAACGGCTTTCGTTGCAGTGGTTGGGGTCTTCAGCAGATGGCTGGGTCCATCGCGCTGATCCCGATCGCGAATGTAGCCGAAAAACAGGAAACCGGAGCCACCCGGCTCAAGCAGGTCAAGCTGGGCACCGCGCTGTCTGCGCAGGCGGCCACGGCGGCAGGTGGTTTTGGTGGGCACTGGACCGGCGCGCGGGGGCGCTGCACTGCCAGCCTTGCACCGCTGTGCCCCTAAGTGCTGTGCCTGGCGCGCATCGGTCCGGTTCCTGCAGAGGGCCAGGCGCGGCTTGCCAAATACCACCATCGCTCAACAGCTGCAACCGGTAGATGTTCTAGGCGGCCATCGCCACAATCGCTTTAACATGGCCTGGCGGCGGACCAACGCCACGCAGATTTCGTTGCAGATTTTTGACATCAGCTGCCAAGGTTGCCAGCGCAGATGTCCGGCAATAAAGCCCGAATCGATTCATTCCAGAGTCGATTCGGGCTTTTTTTTGTCCGCTTTTGCATTCCCGTTTTCCGAACCCTGCATGGGTTCGCAGGCGGAGCTTTGCCTACGCTGCTCTGAAGCCTCTGCGCTGCTGCCCGCCGGACCAGTCGCACTTTTTCTCACCAACTTGGAGCACAGCCATGAGACATGGAGATATTTCGAGCAGCAATGATTGCGTAGGGGTTGCCGTCGTCAACTACAAGATGCCACGCCTGCACACCAAGGCCGAGGTGCTGGACAACTGCCGCAAGATCGCAGACATGGTGGTGGGCATGAAGCGAGGGCTGCCGGGCATGGACCTGGTGGTGTTCCCCGAGTATTCGACGCACGGCATCATGTACGACGCCAAGGAGATGTACGAGACCGCTTCGGCCATTCCCGGTGAAGAGACGGCCATCTTTGCCGATGCCTGCCGCAAGGCCAATGTCTGGGGCATTTTCTCGCTCACCGGAGAACGCCATGAAGAGCACCCCAACAAGGCGCCCTACAACACCTTGATCCTCATGAACAACCAGGGCGAGATCGTGCAGAAATACCGCAAGATCATGCCCTGGGTGCCTATCGAAGGCTGGTATCCCGGCGACTGCACCTATGTCAGCGAAGGCCCCAAGGGCATGAAGATCAGCCTGATCATCTGCGACGATGGCAACTACCCCGAGATCTGGCGCGATTGTGCGATGCGCGGCGCCGAGCTGATCGTCCGCTGCCAAGGCTATATGTACCCGGCCAAAGAGCAGCAGATCATGGTGTCCAAGGCCATGGCGTTCATGAACAACACCTACGTGGCCGTGGCCAATGCGGCAGGCTTTGACGGGGTCTACTCCTATTTCGGGCACTCCGCCATCATCGGTTTTGACGGCCGCACCCTGGGCGAGACGGGTGAAGAGGAAATGGGCATCCAGTATGCCGAGCTGTCCAAATCGCTGATTCGCGACGCCCGCAAGAACGGCCAGTCGCAGAACCACCTCTTCAAATTGGTGCACCGGGGCTACACCGGCACCATCAACTCGGGCGACGGCGACAAGGGCGTTGCCGCCTGCCCCTACAGCTTCTACAGCCAGTGGGTCAACGATCCCGAGGGAACGCGGGAGATGGTCGAGTCGTTCACGCGCACGACAGTGGGCACCCCTGAATGCCCCATAGAAGGGATTCCGCACGAAGCGCCCCAGCACCGCTAAAGCCTGCACCCCAGTGGGCATGGCCGCCCGGTAGCGCGCAGCCATGCCATCCAATAAAAAACAAGGAGACAAGCATGCTGGGTATTGCGCTTTTTTTCATTGGCGTCGTGCTGATCGTCAACGGTGTGGGGCTGAGCGGCCGCATGGATGCGCGGGACTCTGCGCCGGTCAATCTGCTCGTGGGTTTGCTGGCTTTGTTCCTCAATGCCGTAGGCATTCTGCGTGCAGACACCGACCCCGATTTTTTCGCTGCCGCAGGCGGCCTGCTTTTTGCTTTCACCTACCTGTATCTGGCGGTGGTGCAGTGGTGGGCCCTCAAAGGCGTGGGCCTGGGTTGGTACTGTCTGTTTGTAGCGGTCAGCGCGCTGGCCTTTGCCGCCACTGCGGGTGATGTCCGCGTCATCGCCATGTGGCTGGTCTGGTCGAGTCTGTGGTTTTTCTTCTTTCTTGCGCTGGGGTTGGGCAAGCAACTGCGCTTTCTGGCGGCCTACACGGTGCTGGTGGGCATTGTGACCTGCTGGATTCCAGGTTTGATGTTGTTGACGGGGAAATGGTGAACATGATGAACGCAAAAGACCCTCTGCTAGCCGCTCGCGGCGATGACCCGCTGGCCGGGTACCGCCTGGCCCAAGAGCCGTTTTACCGGCCCGCGCGCAATGAGATCGCGCTGTACGAACAGGCCTACCGGCACCGTATGCCGCTGATTCTGAAAGGGCCGACCGGATGCGGAAAGACGCGCTTTGTCGAGCGCATGGCCTGGGCGCTTCGGCGCCCGCTCATCACGCTGGCCTGCAACGAAGACATGACCGCCTCTGACCTGGTCGGCCGCTACTTGCTCGATGCCGGTGGCACGGCCTGGCACGACGGGCCGCTCACCATGGCGGTGCGTTACGGTGCCATCTGCTACCTCGATGAGGTGGTGGAGGCACGGCAGGACACGACGGTCGTCATCCATCCGCTGACCGACGCGCGCCGTGTGCTTCCGCTCGACAAGAAAGGGGAGGTCGTGCACGCCCATCCGGATTTTCAGCTGGTGGTCTCCTACAACCCCGGCTACCAGAGCAGCGCCAAGGACATGAAGCCCTCGACACGGCAGCGATTTGCCGCGCTGGAGTTTGACTACCCCGACCTTGCCACCGAGGCCGACATCGTCGCGCACGAAGCGGGCATAGACCATGCGCAGGCCGAGCGCTTGGTCGCGCTGGCCCACAGCACGCGCGCGCTCAAACACCATGGCCTGGATGAAGGCGCCTCCACCCGCATGCTCATCTATGCCGGCTTGCTGATGCGCGATGGTGTATCGCCCGCCGACAGCTGCGACATGACCATCACCCAGGCCTTGACGGATGACCCCGATACCACCGAGGCGCTGAAGAAACTCGTGCATGCCAAATTTGGTAGCTAGGAAGCACACCGCCATGGCCCCACCATCCGCGCCTCTGTACAGCGAGCGCTCAGCGACACGCTGGATCGACGACGGCACACCCGCTTTCGAGCGCCTGGCCAGGCTGGCATCCGGTCTGGCGTTGATGCAGGTGCAAGTCCATCCGTTGCAGGCTGCCAGCCCGCGTCAGCAGGCGGGCGGACTGCTGGGTGGCGCAGCGGCCCCACCTGCCTCTGCGCAGCGCGCCATTGTGCTGGCTGCAGACGAGGGGGCGTCTTCAAGCGCAGTGCGCTTGGTGCTGCCACCGCTGCACGGTGTGCCCGACGCTGAACGTATCCACCGGCACACCGCGATGGTGGCGCATGCTGCGGCGCATCTGCTGCATTCACCCGCGCGCCAACCGAGCCAGGCCTTGAAGCCCATGGGCCAGGCGGTCGTCTCGGCGATAGAAGACGCCCGCGCCGAGCGCCTGTTGCTGCGCGACTACCCCGGCGCACGCCCCTGGTTCCAGGCGCAGATCGCGCCCGAGCCCGAAGCGGAAGACCTGGGTTTCACCGCTTTCATCGCGCGGCTGGACCGGATCTTGTTGCAGGTGGACAGCGACAGCGCCAACCACTGGGTGCACAAGGCGCAGCAGCTTTTTGAAGACACGGTGCACCGGCATGGACTGGAAGACTATGCGGCATTCCGTGCCATTTCCTCCATCCTCGCCAATGACCTTGGCCAGATGCGCGTGCGGATGGATCCACAGCACTACGCCGGGCCCACGCTCTACCGGGATGACAACAGCTACCTCTGGGCACATCCCGAATCCGAAGACAACCAGGACGAGGCCTTGCATCTGCCCCAGGCCGCCGCGCAACCGCAGGCGGCGCGCCCTAGAGACGCGCAACAGCCACCCGAGCCGTCGCAAACGCCCCAGGCGGCTGAAGAGTTCGAGATCGCCCGCTTTCACTACCCGGAATGGGACTGCCAGCGCGAGCAGATGAAGCACGACTGGTGCCAGGTGATCGAAAAGCTCCCTGCGTGGCAGGGGCTGAGCGAGATCGGCGGCCCGCGCCCCTCCAGTACCACCCGTGTCGACCGTCTGGCGCTGCGCCATCCCCACATCCTCGACCGGCACCACCGGCTCCGCCGCCAGTGGGAGGGCGATGCGCTGGACCTCAATGCAGCCATCGAGGTGCAGGTGGACATGCGTATGCAGCTGCGCCCCGACCCGCGCCTTTTCATGCGCGCCGGCAAGGGCCCACGCCCTGGCAGCATGTTGGTGCTGCTGGACATTTCCGAATCGGTCAACGACCTAGGGCCACAGGGCCAGAGCCTGCTGGCTTTGGAAAAGCAGGCCGCATTGTTGCTGGCGCAGGCCAGCTCGCGCAGCGCTGAGCGCCTGGCCATCCATGCGTTCTCGTCCAACACCCGTGCCGAAGTCAACTACTACCGCCTGCTGGATTTTGGCCAAGGGCACAGCCGCGCCACGGCCGCGATGATCCAGGCGGTGCGCGGGCGCTTTTCCACCCGCATGGGCGCGGCGCTGCGCCACGCCAGCAGCTTGCTGCGCCATGAACCCGAAGGGCAGCGCAGCCTGTTGGTGGTCACCGATGGCGCGCCCCACGATATCGATGTACACGACAAGCGCTACCTGATCGAAGACGCACGGCATGCTGTTCAAGAGGCCAAGCGTGCCGGTGTGCGCGTTTGCTGTCTGGCCGTCGATGCCCAGGCCGATGCCTATGTGCGCCACATCTTCGGCTGGCGGGGTTACGACATCGCGGACGACGCCGCGCAACTGGTGCCGCGCCTGACCAGGATGAGCGCGCGCCTGGCGGCTGGGAGCTAGATGCGCAGGGCGCTGTCCAGCCTGGCACAGAACAGGCAAGCCAGCGCCCGCAGTTGCGCTAAGCTGGCTGGCTTGCAGCCATTTCACCGTGCCCGCTCCACTGCACAGCGCAGGGGTGCGGGACAGACCAGGAGACAGGTTTTGGCAAACAACGATCCCTTGCGCGTCGGCATTCTTTTTTCGGAAACTGGCACCACGTCCACCATCGGTCAATCGCAGCTGCAGGGCAGCCTGCTGGCCATCGACGAAATCAACAACGCCGGCGGCGTGCTTGGGCGGGAGCTGGTGGCCGTGCGCTACGACCCGGCTTCCAACCCTGCCGAGTACGCGCGCCTGGCCGAGCAGTTGATCATGCACGACCGCGTCAACACCATCTTTGGCTGCTATATGTCCAGCAGCCGCAAGGCCGTGCTGCCCGTGGTCGAGAAATGGAACAAGCTCTTGTTCTACCCCACGCTCTACGAAGGCTTCGAGTTCTCGGCGAACATCATCTACACCGGCGCCGCCCCCAACCAGAACAGCGTGCAGTTGGCCGATTTCATGACCAGCAGCTTTGGTGCGCGTGTGTACCTCATCGGCTCGGACTACATCTACCCGTACGAATCCAACCGCATACTGCGCGAATTGGTTCTGCAGCACCCCGAGGGAGAAATCCTCGGCGAGCGCTACCTGCCGCTGGCGGCCACCGAGCAGGACTACCAAATCGTCATGGAGGATGTACGCCAGAAGCGCCCTGACTTCATCTTTTCCACGGTGGTCGGCGACTCCACCGCCCGGCTGTACCGCGCCTATGCCGATGCCGGGTTCGACACCAAGGAAATGCCCATTTGCAGCCTCACGACGTCGGAGGCCGAGATCGGACAAATGGGTTTTGACATCGCAGCCGGCCACATCACCTCGGCGCCTTATTTCCAGTCGATCCAGTCTGCTGCCAACCAGCGCTGCCTGGCCCACCTCAAACGGCTGTTCGGCGATGACTGCCGCCCCAATCTGTGCTGGGAAGCGTCCTATTTCCAGATGCATATGTTTGCCAACGCCTTTCGCCGCTCGGGCAGCGACACCATCAGCGAGTTGCTGCCTCATCTGCTGGGCAGCGAGTTTGATGCCCCGCAGGGGCGTGTGCGCATCGATCCCGGCAACCACCACACCTGGGTCTACCCCCGTATTGGCCGGGCCAATGCGCAAGGAGCGTTCAGCATTCTGCGCGAGGCCAAACGCGCCGTATCGCCTGACCCTTATCTGGTCACCCATTCCCTGGGCGACTGGACGGCGAAGATCGAGGTCTGAGCGTGAACCAGCAGCAGCCCCGCGCCACCTCGCAGCACCTCAAAGAGCTGCGGCAACTCAACATCATCCTGATGCACCCCGATGATGCCGATGGCTTGCTGCTGGCCCAGCAGCTCCAGCGTATCGGCTGCCAGGTGCGCAGCGTCTGGCCACCGGTGCAGCAGTTGCCGGGCGACCCGGATATCGTGCTGTTGGCGGTACGCCCTGATTTTTTACACCTGCTCATGCCGTGGGCGAGCGGCGAGCAGGCGCCCGCCCTGGTCGCGGTGGTGAACTATGAAAACCCCACCATCGTGTCTGCCGTGCTGGAGCTCAAGGCCCAGGCCGTCCTGCCTTCGCCGATACGCTCCTTTGGCCTGCTCTCCACCCTGGTCGTTGCGCGGCAGATCCACAAGGAGCACCGGCAGATGCAGCAGCACGTGCACAAACTGCAAAACAAGCTGCTGGGCCAACGCCGTGTGACCGACGCCAAAGCCATCCTCATCGCCACCCACCAGGTCAGTGAAGACCGCGCCTACGAAATGCTGCGCGAGCAGGCCATGAAAAAGCGCGTATCCGTCGAAGAGATCGCCCAGGCCATCATCGGCGCGAGCGAATTGTTGGGGATGAAAGGCAAGCCCGAGTAATTGCAGCCGGGTTGTGGGGAGGCGTGGAAGACCCTCGGTCTGCTGCAGAGATGGCCATGGGCGCATGGCACCGAGGCGAGGCTGACAGCCCACAGCAGCCCATCTGCCCAGCCCGCCGCCGTCCCATTACGGCACTCGCCGGCTACCGTGTAGAGGCATAGACGCAGCCGTTCTTCAACTGCCCCGACGGGGTGATGCGCTCATTTTTCATCACGCCCTCCAGCAGCATCCCCGCGCTGGCGCAGGTCGCGCGGCTGCCCGCGTTGTCTTCATCGGTGCGCGCAAACACCCGCCGCGCCTTCAATTGCGTGAACGCCAAGTGCAGCACTGCGGTGACCGCTTCTTTCGCAAATCCGTTTCGGTGCATGCCAGTGCGCATCCAAAAACCCATCTCCATGCTGGGAATGTCCCAGCGGATCGTGTGCAGGCCCACGCTGCCGACCAATCGCTGCTGGTGGTCCCACACCAGAAATGCCAGGCCCGTGCCGTTTTCGCGGTCACGCATGCTCGCCAGGCAGAAGTCTTCGGAGGCGGATGCCGATGGCTCATACAGTGCCCAGGGCAGCGAGGTGGGCCAGGCGCGCAGGCTGTCCAGGCTTTCTACGACGGCAGCGTAAACGGCTTGGCCATCGCCGGGGCCGGCTAGGCGCAAGCTCAGGCGGGGTGTTGGAATGGGGGTGTCGACACTGTCAGGGAACACGGGCATTGTCATTGGCTTGCACAAGGCTTGTTAAAAGGCAGAGGCTGGCAGTGTACGACGCCCACAAAATGATCGAATGGGTTTATTCAGCGGAGCATGTAGTATCCAGGCGTCCGGCACTTAAACGCCGTTTTGATGGCGCACACCCGTTAGAAAAATTGGAATACCCACATGGACCAAAGCTTTCCAAATCGCACGATAAAGCCTTTTCGCATGGGTCGAATCCCCAGCTATCCAGTCTCGGGCGATCAACTGGTGGCCGATGCAGAAAATCGGCTCCAAAACCAGGGCGATATTTTTGGCTGTGCGCTATTCCAATCGCGCAACGACATTCTCTCCACGCTGGCTGCGCTGGTCGAGGACGAGGATTACCGCGAGAAATTTGGAAAAGTAAACAGCGAGCCCTTTGCCGCGCTGGCCGAGCTGCCTCCGGAATCGCAAGCCGCTGCCATGAAAATCGCGGAGCTGGCGATGAATCGGCTCATTGAAGCCATGGTGGGCCAACTAGCCGCAGGCGAAAGAGCATTGCCTGGCGACTATTGCGTCAGCTACAAGCTAGAGGCGCAGCTGGAGAAAATCACAGGCGCCACCGCCAATGGCGTCAAGCTGAGGAAGGTTGATAAATGCACAATCGTAGATGCGAACCAGAGTGTGTTGCCCGCGTCCCTGAATAGCTGGCTTCGGCGCTTTGGCCAAAGCGCCGTTTGAGTGCTTGGTAGAACGCACTGGGTGGAGCGCCGCTCCACATGAACAGGTCATCCAGCGCGATATTCGCTGCTTGACTGCAGCTCTATGGCTCATCAGCCGGCTTGCTTCTTATCCGTACTCTCAGCCTGCTGCCCCTGCACCAGCGCCCACAAAGCCTCCGCCGCCGGCGCCATCTCCGACCGTTGGCGGTACAGGCGGATCTCCACCGGTACGTTCCAGCGGTCGTCGCCAGCGGGCACCAAGCTGCCGCTGCGCAGTTCTTCGGCGATGAGGCTGTGGGGCAGCCAGGCGATGCCTCGGCCTTCCAGCGCCATGGTTTTGAGTAAGGCAGCGTGGTGGGCGGTGAACACGACGGCGACGCCATGCTCGATGCCGGGCTGGGCGGCGTGCACGGCGTCGGCGCCGTCGGCAAACATGCCGCGCATGCGCGATCGCATGATGCGGCCCAGGCCCGAGGCTTCGCTGTAGGCGAGGACCGGGACGGCGCTGTGCTGGCCGATGCGGTGCAGCGGCTGGCCGGGGGCATCGGGTGCGGCGGCGCTGACGGGGCACAGCAAATCATCGGACAGGCGGAGCATGGGGTACTGGCCTTCGTCCAGGCGGCCGGGCACGGCGGCATGGCCGTGGCACAGCACAAACTGCACGCGCCGCTGCAGCATCAGGTCTTCACAGGCGAGGGAGCTGTCGCTCATCGTCTGGATCGGGCCCATGCGCAGCTGCGCTTCCATGCCCACCAGCCAGCGCGGAAAGAAAGTGAGCGACAGCACATGGGTGGCAGCAAAGCGCAGGCTGGCGGCCGCCGCATCATGCGCGGCGCGGGCCTTGATGCGGGCGGCCTCCAGGTTGGCCAGCACGTTCTGCAGCAGCGGCAGAAAGCGCTGGCCGGCAGGGGTGAGCGCCGCAGGGTGGGCGCTGCGGTCAAACAGCTCCACGCCGACCCAGTCTTCCAGCGATCGGATATGGCGGCTGAAGGCCGGCTGTGCAATGGCGCGGGCCTCGGCTGCGCGCGAGAAGTTGCCGGTGTCGGCCAGTGCCATGAAGTCTTCGAGCCACTCCAGATCGAGCGGGCGGTTGCCGGGTCCCATGGGTTTCCTTGGAGCCTTCCTGGCTCATAGATACATGTATGCGTTTCGGGTATTGGACAGCAGGGGCAGCGTGCGAAATGATGAACACCGTTGACCACCAGCACCCCTCACGGAGACAAAAACATGCCTGCCATCGCGAATTATCGTGGAATTATTCCTGCCATCTCTTGCCCTTTCACCCCGGACCACCGCATTGACGAACCCGCACTGCGCAAGCTCGCATCCTGGCTAGCCGGCCACGATGGCGTGGTGGCGATCATGACCAACGGCCATACCGGCGAGGTGTTCTCGCTGACTCCGGCCGAGCGCGCTGAGGTGACACGCATTGTGGCCGACGAGCTCAAGGGCCGCATGCCGGTGATCTCGTCCATCGTTTGCGAAGGCCTGGCCGATGCGGCCGAACATGCCCGCGCTGCGGTGGAAGCCGGTGCCGTGGCGCTGGATGTGATGCCCCCGCACCACTGGCTGCGCTTTGGCTTCACCTCCGGCCATGCGCTGCAGTATTTCGAAGCCATCCACAAAGCCGCCCCCAATGCCGACCTGGTCTGCCATGTCTACCCGGCGTGGACGCGTGCTTCCTACTCGTCGCAACTGCTGGCCGACCTGGCCAAGCTGCCATACCTGCAGGCCTTCAAGGTGGGCCAGCGCGACATGAACAAGTACGCCCGAGACATCCAGGCGATCCGCGAGGCCGATGCCTCCAAGGCCATCCTGACCTGCCATGACGAGTACCTGCTCGCCTCGATGGTGCAGGGCGTGGACGGCGCGCTGGTGGGCTTTGCGACGTTTATTCCGCAGCTGATCATCGACCTGTGGAACGCGGTGAAGGCAGGCGACCTGAAGAAGGCGATGGACGTGCAGGCCATCATCACCCCGCTCAAGGATGCCGTGTACGGCGGGGGCGAGCCCACCGGCGAGGCCCATGCCCGCATGAAGGGCGGCATGTACCTGGCCGGCGTGATCGACGACGCCACCGTGCGCCCACCGACCGAAGCGCCCAATGCCAAGGAAGTGGAGGCACTGCGCGCCGCCGTCAAGCAAGCCGGGCTGCTCAAGCGCTAAGCCTGCTGTTGAAGCGGGGCAGGGGATTATGAGTCCTCTGCTCCTGGGGTCCCGAAGAACGTGTTGACGATTTCCTCGCGCCTCGACAGTGCCCTTGCGGAATGAAGTGATGCGTGCACCTCAAGACGGGGTGTCCGCAAAGTCACTGTCCCTACGGGTTGACGTGAAATCGGGCGATTTCTTCGCGTTGGCTCTTGCTTGCACCTCGGTGCAAGCTGCGAACCACCGCTTCGAACTCATCCCGATTGCACGCCAACGCGGCTGCGTAGAGATCGTCAACACGTTCTAGAAAAAAATCGACAGGAGACAAGACACCATGCAACGCCAACAATTCATCCGCACCGCGCTACGTACCGCCATTGGCGCTGCCGCCTTGGCCATGGCCGCCAGCGGCTTTGCGCAGACCTACCCGAACAAGGCGATCCGTGTAGTGATCCCCTTTCCACCAGGCGGCACCCTCGATGCGGTGGGCCGCATGCTGGGGCAAAAGCTGGCCGACCAACTGGGCCAGCCCTTTGTTATCGAGAACAAGCCCGGCGCCAGCGGCGTGATCGGCGGCGAGACGGTGGCCCGCGCGCCGGCCGATGGCTACACCCTGCTGTTCAGTGCTTCTACGCATGTGACAGCGCCACTCACCCTCAAGTCCGTGCCCTACAACGTGACGCAGGATTTTGCGCCGCTTGCGCTGGTGGCCAAGGCCCCGCTGTCGGTGGCCATCAACAAGAACTTGCCGGTGACCGATATCAAGTCGCTCATCGCCTATGGCAAGGCCAACCCCGGCAAGATGACCTTTGCCGTGGGTTCGCTAGGCTCGGCCGGGCATTTGTCGACCGAGCTGCTCAAGCGCGCGGGCGGGCTGGATTACCTGATCGTTCCCTACAAGGGCACGGCGCCCGCGTTCCAGGATTTGATCGGCGGGCAGATCGACGGTTTTATCGACCCCATCCTTGGCTCGCTCCAGTACCACAAGGGCGGCATGCTGCGCGTGGTGGCCGTTACCTCGGCCCAGCGCGTACCCAACTTGCCAGATGTACCCACGGTAGCAGAGACCATTCCAGGCTATGAGTTCTACAGCTGGTATGGCCTCTGGGCACCGGCCAAGACCCCGCCCGCACTGGTGCAGCGGCTGAACGCCGAGGTCAACAAGGCCCTGGCCGAGATGGGCCCCAAGCTCAAGGAGCAGGGCCTGCTGTCCACCCCGGGCAGCGTGGAGGACTTTGCCCAATTCCAGCGCAGCGAGATCGAGCGCGCGCAAAAGATCGTGAGCGAAGGGAACATCCGTGCCGAATGACGCCCGCCATGCCGTCGTGACCGGTGCCAGCAGTGGCATTGGCCGGGCCATTGCCCAGGCGCTGCTGGCGGCGGGCTGGCGCGTCACGGGGCTGGACCTGGCGCCGGCCGCCATCGTGCATGGCAGCTATGCGCATGTGGCGGTCGATCTGACGGACGGCGCTGCCATCGCACGTACCGCTGCCGACCTGCCCGCCGTGGATGCGCTAGTGCATGCTGCCGGCGTGCTGCGCGTGGGTGCGCTGGGCCAGCTTGACCATGATGGCGGCACGCTGATGTGGCGCCTGCATGTGGATGCCGCCACGCGCCTGGCCGATGCCATCGTGCCTGGCATGGCGCAGCGCGGCCAGGGCCGGGTGGTGTTTATTGGCAGCCGGGTGGCGCAGGGCATGGCAGGGCGCGGCCAGTATGCGGC
This sequence comes from Comamonas sp. B21-038, assembly GCF_022387135.1. Lineage (GTDB taxonomy): Bacteria > Pseudomonadota > Gammaproteobacteria > Burkholderiales > Burkholderiaceae_C > Comamonas > Comamonas sediminis. The sequence goes on along the minus strand of NZ_CP092462.1, from coordinate 2,536,201 downwards.
CACCAAGGCGGCCTTAATCGCGCTGGCGCGCAGCTGGGCGGCCGAGGTGGCTGCGCAGGGCGTGACAGTAAATGTGGTCTCGCCCGCAGCCACGGCAACGGGCATGTTGAACGACCCGGCCCGCGCCGGCAGTGCGCCGCGCCTGCCACCCATTGGCCGCTTGATCGAGCCGGCCGAGATCGCCGCCCTGGTGGGCTTTCTTCTGTCTCCGGCGGCGGCAGCCATTACCGGGCAGGACATTGCCATCTGCGGTGGCTCGTCCCTGGCCCGCTGATATTTCATCCACTATTTTCACAACCGATGACCACCATGAAGATCGTCAACATCCTCGAATCCACCCGTCCCATCAAGTCGGACATCCGCAACGCCTACATCGACTTCTCCAAGATGACCTTGAGCCTGGTCGCCGTGGTCACCGATGTGATCCGCGATGGCAAGCCCGTCATTGGCTATGGCTTCAACTCCAACGGCCGCTACGGGCAGGGCGCGCTGATGCGCGACCGCTTTATCCCCCGCGTTCTGGAGGCCGAGCCTGGCAGCCTGCTGGACGAGACCGGCGAGAACCTGTACCCGCACAAGGTCTGGGCGCGCATGATGATCAATGAAAAGCCCGGCGGCCATGGTGAACGCTCGGTGGCTGTCGGCACCATCGACATGGCTGTCTGGGATGCCACCGCCAAGATCGCCGGCAAGCCCTTGTTCCAGCTGCTGGCCGAACGCTATGGCAATGGCACGCCCAACCCGCGCGTGTTTGTCTATGCAGCTGGCGGCTACTACTACCCCGGCAAGGGCCTGGATGGGTTGAAGAAGGAAATGGAAAGCTACCTGGCGCGCGGCTACTCGGTGGTCAAGATGAAGATCGGCGGCGCCACCCTGGCCGAGGACTGCGAGCGCATTGAATCGGTGCTGAAGATCCTGGGCCCTGGCCAGCAGCTGGCGGTGGATGCCAATGGCCGCTTTGACCTGCATACTGCTATCGACTATGGCAAGGCGCTGTCGCAGTACCCGCTGTTCTGGTACGAAGAGGCCGGTGACCCGCTGGATTTTGAACTGCAGGCCAAACTGGGTGAGGTCTACAAGGGCCCCATGGCCACCGGGGAGAACCTGTTCTCCATGCAGGATGCCCGCAACCTGATCCGCCACGGCGGCATGCACAAGGACCGCGACTGGCTGCAGTTTGACTGCGCGCTGAGCTATGGCCTGGTGGAGTACCTGCGCACCTTGGACATGCTCAAGGAATACGGCTGGTCGCCCAGCCGCTGCATTCCCCACGGCGGCCACCAGATGTCGCTGGCCATCGCCGCAGGCCTGGGCCTGGGTGGCAACGAAAGCTACCCGGACCTGTTCCAGCCCTATGGCGGCTTCCCCGATGGCGTGAAGGTGGACAACGGCTATGTCACCCTGCCAGCGCTGCCGGGCATTGGCTTTGAAGGCAAGTCCGATCTGATCGCGGAGATGCGGGCCCTGGCGTCTTGATCGTGTCCGGCCACAAGCGCTTGGGAACAGGGCGCTTGCGGCAATTAATTTGAGAATCGGCAAGTGCTCGCGCCAGGCGACGCTTGCTACGGCCTCCCCCAGCGGCGCCTTCTATGCGCCTTCGCGCCTCTGCTTATCCAAAGCCGAGGGGTTTTCTTGTTGGCCCCTGCCTGCTGGGGCATGCGCAACGGCCGCCCAGAGCAGGGCGCCTTCGGCAGTTTCTCAGGCCTTTGGTTCCCGCCAGCACTACCCGTGCATCAGCCTCCCCAGCCCCATCCAGCAGCGGCAAAAACACACAGCTCCGAGCGACCAAGGGTTAGCACTGAAAGCCATTCAGGCTTTTGTTTGTACTATTTACCTGTCGGCAGGTATGTAGTCCAACGCCAAGATCTGGACGGCCGGCCAAAGACACGGTTCATCGCAAAAAAAGAGCTGATCAAGGAGACAACGTGAAATCTGTACGCCCGCATGCATTGCTTTTGTCGTTATCGGCGGCCATGGCCGCGCCGTCCGCGTCCTGGGCCCAGGTCAGTGATGACGTGGTCCGCATTGGTGTGATGGGGGACCAGACGGGGCCTTATTCGGGCAACGGCGGGCCCGGCCATGCGCTGGCCGTCAAGATGGCGGTCGAGGACTTTGGTGGCAAGGTGCTGGGCAAGCCCATCGAGGTGGTGGTAGCGGATGACCAGAACAAGCCCGACATTGGCCTGAGCATCACCCGCCGCTGGCTGGATGTGGAGAAGTTCGACACGATCGTCGGCAACTCCGCCTCGTCGATCGCGCTGACGGTGGCCCAGCTGATGAAGGAGCGCAGCAAGCCCTACCTGATCGCAGGCACCACGACGGCCGACCTGACCAACAAGGCCTGCTCGCCGATGAATTTCAACTTTGTCGCCGACTCCTACGCGATGCCCAAGGCAGGGGTGAAGGCGCTGCTGAAGCAGGGCGTCAAGAGCTTCTACTTCATCGCGGTCGACTACGCCTTTGGCCAGGCCTACCTGGACGAGGCCACCCGCTTTATCAAAGAGGGCGGCGGCAAGGTCGCCGGGGTCACGCGCCATCCGCTGGGCACGGCCGATTTCTCGTCCTACCTGCTGCAGGCGCAGGCCAGCGGTGCCGAGGCGATTGTCATCATCAACGCGGGGCTGGATCTGTCCAACGCACTCAAGCAAGCGGCTGAATACCGCATTGCGCGGGGTGGACAGAAGGTCGCCGTGTTTGGCATGACGATCAACAGCGTCACCGCCATGGGCCTGGATGTGGCCCAGGGCCTGCAGCTGGCGCTGCCCTTCTACTGGGACCAGAACGACGAGACCCGGGCCTGGTCCAAGCGCTTCATGGCGCGCTATAACAATGGCGCACCCACCTACCTGATGGCCGGTGCCTACAGCGCCACCACGCACTACCTGCAGGCGGTGCAGGCTGCCGGTACCGACGAGGGCAAGGCCGTGGCGGCCAAGATCCGCGAGCTGCCGGTCAACGACTTCTTCTCCAAGCAGGTCAAGGTGCGGGCCGACGGCCAGGTGCTGCGGCCGCTCTATGCGGTGCAGGTCAAGACGCCGGCGGAGTCCAAGGCCAAGTTCGACTACTACAAGATCATCGGCACCATCGCGCCGGAAGACGCCTGGCGCCCCGCCTCCGAAAGCGTCTGCGACCTGCTCAAGGGGCAGTGATGGGCCGCACCCTCGTCACCGGTGCCGCACGCGGCATTGGCCGCGCCATTGCGCTGCGCCTGGCCCAGGATGCCCAGGACCAGGGCGGTAGGGCGCAGCTGACCCTGCTGGACCAGCATGCCGCCGAGCTGGATGCGCTGGCCGCCGAGCTGCAAGCGCTGGGCGCCCAGGTCCAGGTGCTGGCGGGTGATCTGTCGGGGCTGGACTTTGCCGCCCAGGCCCTGGCCGCTGCCGTGCAGCACTGGGGCGGGCTCGATGGGCTGGTCAGCAATGCGGGCGCGGCCTTTCCCGGTGCGCTGAGCGATTACCCAGTCGCCGACTGGGACCGGACCTTCGCGCTCAATGCACGTGCGCCGTTGCTGCTGGCCCAGGCGGCGCTGGCGCCGCTGCGTGCCAGTGGCGGCAGCATCGTGGTCATCACCTCGGTATCGGCCAGCCATGCCACGCCGCCGCTGGGCGCCTACAGTGCCAGCAAGGCAGCCGCGCTGATGCTGGTGCGCCAGCTGGCGACCGAGTGGGGGCCGCTGGGTGTACGCACCAATGCGCTGTCGCCCGGTTTGATTGCCACGCCGGGTACTGCGCTGGCCTATGCCGACCCGGCCGCCAAGGCCCACCGCGAGCAGCGCGTGCCGCTGCGCCGCATTGGCGGGCCGGGTGATATAGCGGGCGCCGTCAGCTTCTTGCTGAGCGATGCGGCTGCCTACATCAACGGCGCCGAGCTGGTGGTCGATGGCGGGCTGGCCCACACCATGATGGCCTCGCTGCCCCAACAGGCCTGGCAGGACCAGGCGGCGCAGCGCCGCGTGCCCCAGGCCGCTGCCGCTGGCTAGGCCGCAGTTGGCCAGCCCATAGCAACAACGTACTGTGTGATGGAGACCTGCCGTGTCTATCTCTCAAAAATTCAAGCGGGCCGCCAGCTGGGGCGTGCTCATCGGTGCCTGGGCCGGGGCGGTGGTGCAGGCGGCGGAGTTCCCTGACAAGCAGGTCACCATCGTCGTGCCCTATGCGGCCGGCGGCTTTACCGACCAGGTGGCCCGCGCCATGGCACCGGTGCTGGCCGAGAAATGGGGCAAGCCGGTGGTGATCGACAACCGCCCCGGCGGCGGCACCACGATTGGCACGGCCCTGGTCGCCCGGGCCCCGGCCGATGGCCATACCCTGCTGCTGAGCAGCCTGGGTTACCTGACCAACCCGCTGATGATGGCCCGGCTGCCCTATGACCCGCAGGACCTCAAGCCGCTGATGATGGTGTCCGAATCACCCAGCGTGCTCTATGTGGGCAAGCAGGTGCCCGCCAGCAACCTGGCCGAGTTCGCCAGCTATATGCGCGCCAACGATGGCAAGGTAGCCTTCGCCTCGTCGGGCGTCGGATCCAGCCCGCATATCTGTGCCGAGATGCTGGCCTCGGCCGTGGGCGCGCACATCATCCACGCACCGTACCGGGGCAATGCCCCGGCGTTGAATGCCTTGATGGCTGGCGAGGTGGCTGCGTTGCTGGATGCGCCCAGCTCGGTCAGCTACGTACAGGCAGGTCGCATGAAGGTGCTGGGCGTTGCCAGTGACAAACCGGTGCGCAGCGCGCTGCCGCTGACCCCGTTCTCCCAGTCGTCCGCGCCTGAGCTCAAGCGCTACAGCTGCAGCAGCTTCTTTGGCTTTTTCATGCCGGCCAAGGTGCCCGCCGCACTGCAGCAGCGCATCTACCGCGATCTGCGCGCCGTGGTGGAAGTGCCAACCGTAGCAGAGGGCGTGACCCGTCCCGGTGGCGAGCTGCATCTGCTCGGCCCCGAAGACTTCACGGCCTACCTGGATGCCCAGCGCCCGCGCTGGGCCGCCGTGATCCGAGAAAAGCACATTACCCAGGAATGAGGGCAGGGGGCCCTCAGCCCCTGCCAACCCCTTGTCGTTTGATTTGACCTTGAACCCGGAAACATGACAGCAACCACCGATCCCTATGCCGACTTTCGACAAACCCTGCGCGACTTTGCGCAGCAGCACTGCCCGCCCGCGCTGAAAGCCAAGGTCCGCGCCAACGAGAAGCTGGGCCGCGCCGAGATGAGCGCGTGGGCCAAGATCCTGCAACGCAAGGGCTGGAGCGCCCCCAACTGGCCGATCGAGTGGGGCGGCACCGGCTGGGACATGCAGCAGCGCTACCTGTTTGAGGAGGTGATGGCGCAGGAAGACTGCCCGCCGCTCTACCACCATGGCATCGGCCATATCGGCCCGGTGATCATGCACTTTGGCACGCCCGTGCAAAAGGAGCGCTACCTGCCGCGCATTGTGGACGGCAGCGAATGGTGGTGCCAGGGCTACTCCGAGCCCGGTGCCGGCTCCGACCTGGCCTCGCTGCGCACCGCAGCAGTGCGCGATGGCGATGACTATGTCATCAACGGCCAGAAGATCTGGACCTCCCATGCGCAGGAGGCGGACATGATGTACACCCTGGTGCGTACTTCCAAAGAGGGCAAGAAGCAGGCCGGCATCTCCTTGCTGCTGGTGCCGATGGACACGCCCGGCATCGAGGTGCGCCCCATCCCGACGATTGACCACTGGCACCATGTCAACGAGGTGTTCCTGCGCGATGTGCGCGTGCCCGTGGCCAACCTGATTGGCGAAGAGGGCGGCGGCTGGGCTTGCGCCAAGTTCCTGCTCGACCGCGAGCGCCTGTCGCCCGCCACCGTGCCGCGCCTGGTGCGCCTGTTGGAGCAGATCGAGCAGCCGCTGCGCGAGCGCGGCCGCACGCAACAGGGCGCCAGCCAGCACATGCTGCTGGAGCGTCTGTTCCTGGCCCAGGCAGCCGTGGCTGGCGCCAAGGAGATGCTGATCAGCGCCATCGACGAAGAGATGCAGGGCACCCTGGCCTCGTCCAAATCCTCGGCGCTCAAGCTGTTCTGCTCCGACCTGGCCCAGCAGATCATCGGTATCGCCTTCGACATGAGCCCCGACTACGCGGCGCGCCTGATTCCGAGCCTGCCCGAGGGCAGCCCCGCCGATGTGGAGCTCAAGCGCGAGCTGATCCACACCTATCTCTTCTACCGCTCACGCACCCTGGCCGGCGGTACCAGCGAAGTACAAAAAAACGTGATTGCACGCGATATCTTTGGAGCCTGACCCATGCCTTTTCAAGCCTCTCCCATGTTTCCGGGCGACCTGTATGACACAACGCTGCGGGTGGCGGCCAATGCCCAGGCGGTGAATGCCACGCTGACCGAAGCCGAGCCCTCCGACCAGGCCAGTGACAGCTGGCAGCAGTTTCTGGAACTCGGCTGGCAAGCCGTGCTGGTGCCCGAGGCCAGTGGCGGCGCGGGCTCGACCTTTGCCGATGTGGCCTCCATCGCAGAGGCCGCTGGCCGCTATGGCCTGACCACGCCGCTGGTCGCACGCTGCGCCGTGGTGCCAGCGGTGCTGGGCGCCATCCCCGGCCGCGACGATGTGGCCCAGATGCTGGGCCTGCTGGCCGCGGGCGAAGTCTCCATCGCCCCCGTGTTTGCGCATGACGGCAGCTGCAGCCTGACGGCGATGGTCGATGCCGAAGGCGTGCAACTGCAGGGCAGCCTGCGCGGCATCGACTTGAGCGAGCCGGCCAGCCATCTGCTCTTTCTGGCCCGCAGCGCTGCTGGCGAAGCCTTGCTGCTGCTGGCCAGCCGCGACCAGCTGGGCGGCAGCCTGCAAAGCTGGGCTGGCCATGACGGCCGGTTGACCGCCGACTTGAGCCTGAAGGCCACACGCCTGCCCGCCAGTGCCGTGCTGCAACGGGGCCGGGCGGCCGTGGCCGCTGCCGAGCGCGCCAATACCGTGGGCGCGCTGGTCTGCTGCGCGCAGATCGTCGGCGCCATTGGCGCGATGGTGGAGCAGACCATCGAGTACCTGAACACGCGCCAGCAGTTTGGCGTGCAGCTCTCCACCTTCCAGGCGCTGCGCCACCGCACGGTAGAGATGTATGTGGCCTATGAGAGCGTGCGCGGCATGGTGCGCGAGCGCGTCGTGGCCTTTGACCTGGGGGATAGTGACGCGCATGCAGTGGCGCTGCTCAAGCACTACCTGTCGATCGCGGCCCGCCAGGTGGGCGAGTCGGCGATCCAGCTGCATGGCGGCATTGGCATGTCGCGCGAGCTGCCTGCGGCCCGCCTGGCCATGCATGCGATAGGCTGCAGCCTGCAGTGGGGCGACCGCTACGAGCAGCTCGACAGCCTGGCAGCCGACATGGCCGCCGAGATTGCGGCTGAAGTCGCCGCAGAATCGGCACCCACCGCCGCCCGCGCCTGAGAGGAGCCGCCATGAGCCACGCATCTTCGTCCCTCGACGCCTTGTTCCACCCCCGTTCGGTAGCGCTGGTGGGCGCCTCGTCCGATCCCGAGCGCATTGGCGGCCGCCCGCTGCGCTTCATGCTCGAAGCCGGCTTTGCCGCGCCCATCTACCCGGTCAACCGCAGCGGCGCGCTGATCCAGGGCCTGCAGTCCTACCAAAAGGTGTCCGATATCCCTTTCCCGGTCGACCAGGCCATCATCTGCGTGCCGGTGGCCGGGGTGGAAGAGGCCGTGCGCGATGCCATTGCCAAGGGCGTCAAGGCCATCCAGGTGATGACGGCCGGCTTTGCCGAGATTGATGCGGCCGGCCGCGCGCTGCAGGACCGCATGGTGGGCCTGTGCCGCGCTGCCGATGTGCGCATGCTCGGCCCCAACTCGCTGGGCCTGCTCAATGTGCCGGCGCGCTTTTTCTCGACCTTCTCCACCTTTCTCAATGGCGCCCAGCCCCGGCCGGGCGCCATCTCGCTGGCCACGCAAAGCGGCGCCTTTGGCTCGGCCGCCTACGGCATGGCCACCTTGCGCGGCCTGGGTTTCAGCAAGATCATCGCCACCGGCAACGAGGCCGATGTCGATGTGGCCGAGAGCATCGACTACCTGGCCGACGACCCGGACACCCGCATCATCTGCGCGGCGGTCGAATCTTGCCGCGACGGCAACCGCCTGCGCCGCGCCCTGCTCAAGGCGGCCCGCGCCGGCAAGCCAGTGCTGATCATGAAGGTAGGGCGCACCGAGCTGGGTGCCGCCGCTGCCTCCACCCATACCGGCTCGCTGGCCGGCAATGACAAGGTCTACGACACGGTGTTCCGCGAATGCGGCGCCCTGCGGCCCGAGTCCATCGAGGAGATGCTGGACATCGCCTACCTCTACACCGTCAGCGGCGTGCTGCCGGCCAATGACGAGTTGGGCGTGTTCACCGGCTCGGGCGGCATTGGCGTGCTGATGGCCGACGAGGCGGGCGCCCAGGGCATGGAGCTGCCACCGTTGCCCGCCCCCGCCCGCGAGGCGACCCTGGCGCTGCTGCCTTTTGCGGTGGCCGCCAACCCGCTGGACATGACGGCCCAGGTCACCTCGGTGGCCAGTGGCACCGCGCGCACCCTGGGTGTGATGCTGGAGCACACGCGCTATGGCGCGGTGCTGGGCTACCTGGCCCATGTGGGCCTGTCGCCCGAGCGCTTTGCCAGCACCCAGCAAGAGATTGCGGAACTGGCCGCGCAGCACCGCGAGCGCCTGACCATCCTGGTGATGCTGGCCTTGCCCCAGGTGCGCAGCGCGCTGGAGCAGCAGGGCGTGGCCGTGTTTGAGGACCCGACCCGCGCCGTGCGCGCCGTAGCCGGCCTGGCCAAGATCCGCCAGCGCTGGCAGGCGCTGTACCAGCTGCCCGGCGGCGAACCGCCTGCCGCGCCCGCGTTGGCGCTGGACGATGTGCATACCGAAAGCGGCGCCAAGCGCGCGCTGTCGGCTGCCGGCCTGCCGGTGCCGCCGGAGTACCTGTGCAGCACCGCCGCCCAGGCGGCCGCAGCAGCGGCAGAAGTCGGTTTCCCGGTCGTGGCCAAGATTGTCTCGCCCGACATCGCGCACAAGACCGAGGTCGGCGGTGTACTGCTCAACCTGCAGGATGCTGCTGCCGTCGAACGCGCCTTTGGTACCTTGATGGACCGCGCCCGCACAGCGCGGCCCGGTGCCCGCCTGGAGGGCGTGCTGATCGCCCCGATGCTCAGTGGCGGTGTGGAGGTGATCCTGGGCCTGCACCGCGACCCGACCTTTGGCCAGATGGTGATGTATGGCAGCGGCGGCACGGCGGTGGAGCTGTTCCAGGATGTGGCGCTGGCATCGGCACCGCTCACGGCAGACCGCGCCCAGGCGCTGGTCGATGCGGTGCGCTCCAGCCAGCTGCTGCGCGGCTGGCGCGGTGGGCCGCACTACGACGAGGCCGCACTGGTGCAGGCGTTGTGCCGGCTGTCGGAGTTTGCGATGCAGCATGCCGACAGCATCCAGAGCGTGGACATCAACCCGCTGATGGTGCGCACCCGGGGCGCCATGTGCCTGGATGCGGTGATCGAGCTGCGCGCGCAGGAGGAACAGCCATGAGCATGAGCAGCGAAGCCAGGCTGGCCCAGCTGGAGGCGCGGCTCCAGGCGCTGAGCGACCGCGAGGCGATCCGCGAAGCCCTCTACTCCTACTGCCGGGGTATTGACCGGGGCGACGAAGCCGCCCTGCGCGCCGCCTACTGGCCGGATGCCACCGACCGCCATGGCGCCTACCAGGGCAGTGCGGAAGGCTTTATCCAGGCAGCGCTGCCCCAGCTGGCCAAGGGGCGCTACATCCACAACATTGCCAACCTGTCCATCCACCTGAACGGCGATGCCGCTGCGGTGGAGGCGTATTTTCTGGCCTACCAGACGGACACCGATGCCGCTGGCGCGCCGCGCGCCACCTTCTTGTGTGGCCGCTATGTCGATCTGTTCACCTGCCGCGCCACGGCCACCGCAGAGCGTGAATGGCGGGTGGCCAGGCGCGTGGTGGTTTATGACTGGCAGGACATCTGGTCCGCGCCCACGCAGGACGAAGCCACGCGCTTTGGCCGGCGCCTACCGATTGGCGCCAGGGCGCCTGACGACCCCTGGTACGCGTTGATGCGCGAGGTGGCCATGCCTGCCAGTCCCTAAGCGCACCCCTACTCAGGCGGATCGCATCCGCCCCTTCTGCCCCTGCGCCTGATGCCAGGGACTTCCTTTCTCACTGCGCTACCTAGCGCGGTGCGGATCTGCTCGGTCTAACAAAACAGCAAAGCGTTTTCACCGTGGTCGTGCATGGGGCCAGGCCCGACCACGTCTTTCCAAAAGTACTACAGGAGACAAACCATGAAAGCCAACAAGCCCAGACTTCATCCGCTGCTCGCAGCACTCATCGCTACCGCGGCGGCCGGGGGCGCAGCGGCGCAAACCGCGCAGACCCAGGAGCTCAAGCAGATTACCTCGCCAGCCGGGGGGCTGGCACTGGGCAGCAGCAGCTCGGTACAGGTCTATGGTCTGATCGACAGCAGCGTGGCCAGCGTATCGATGCAAGGCCAACGGGCCACCAAGCTGGAGAGCGGCCACATGATGGGCTCGCGCCTGGGCTTCAAGGGGAGCGAGGACCTGGGCGGCGGCCTGCGGGCCAACTTCCAGCTGGAGATGGGCATCAACACCTCCAACGGCGCGCAGCAACAAAACCAGGGCTTTGGCGCCAAGGCCTTTGGCCGGGGCTCGCTGATCAGCCTGACCGGCAACTTTGGCGAGCTGCGCATGGGCCGTACCCTGGCATCGCTGCCGACCGAGGTGCAGGCGGTGGGTGACCCCTTTGGCCTGGGCGGCGGCGGCAACCTGCAGGGCATCCAGCCATCGCCCGGCCGGCAGAACAACAACATCCTCTACCAGAGCCCGTCGATCGGTGGCTTTATCGGCAAGGCCGCCTACACGATCAGCGAGTACACGCGCCAGAACATCGACATCGAGCACCGCGCCCACCAGTACACCCTGGCGCTGTTCTACAAGAACGATGCCTGGAGCGCAGCCGTATCGGCCACGCGCATGACCAACCCCACCGATGGATCGGCAACGCGCTATTTCAACTCGGCGCTGGCCTATGACTTCAAGGCCTTCAAGCTGTTTGGCTCGTTTGCCACCTTCAAGAACCCCGGCGCGGCCATCACACCGACCGTGAACACCGGCCTGGACAACAGCGGCCAGCTCGCCGGCTTCCCCTCGGTCGGCTACTACGAAGGCCAGGACGACCGCAGCTTCTCGATCGGCGCCTCCGTCAAGCTGGGCCCTGGCACCTTGCTGCTCAACGCCATCGACCTGAACGACACCGGCCCGCTGAACCGCGATGCACGCCAGTACGGCGTGGCCTACCTGTACCCCATGTCCAAGCGCACTACCTTGTACACCGACTATGGCTATGTGAAGAACAAGAACGGTGCTGGCTACACCTTGACCGGCGCGGTGACTGCGGCCGGCTTTACCAACAACGGCAACAGCAATGCCTACCGGGTGGGCATCATCCACAGCTTCTAACGGCAGGCGAAAGCAACAAGGCCCAGGCGTTTGCAGCGCCTGGGCCCTTTTTATGGGGAGTAGCTTTAGCGTGTTGGATTGCTAGCCAGCAGCCCCTGGAAAATCATGTCAATGTACTGCTGCACCACCTGGCGGGTGCTGAGCCGCCCGGTGGGCGAGTGCCAGCGGGGCAGCTGGTTCAGCACGGCCAGCAGCATGCGGCTGGCAATGGTGGGGTCCACCTTCTGGAACACCTGGCTGTCCACAGCTTGCTGGATCGCGTCGCGCAGCAGTTTTTCATACTGGTCGCGCAGGGCCAGATTCTCGGTACGGGGCTTGGCATTGTCGCCAAACCAGAACATGTTGGAGCCGGCGATCCAGGAGTCGCGGTTGCGCTCCATATAGTCTGCCGAGGACAGCATGAACTCGCGCACCTTGGCCTCGGGGCTGGTCACCTTGCCCATGGCTGCAGACACGTAGTTGACGAGGGTGCGCATGCCATCGACCAGGATGCTTTCGTAGAGCGCATCCTTGTTGGGGAAGTGGTAGTACAGCGCGGCCTTGGTGATCTGGGCCTCTTCGGCAATGTCGCGCAGCGAGGTGCCGTCAAAGCCCTTGGTGGCAAACAGCCGCATCGCTATTTCTATCAGTTGCTCTTTCCGGTCTTCCACACGCATGCGCGTGATGCTGCCTTCTTCGGGGGCGTCGGAGGTTTTCGTCGTGTTTTTTTGCATAGTCACCAAAATTTATTTGCCCTGATATCGCCCGGGAGACGGTCGATCCGCACCCGGCGGCTTGTGGCTTCTGGGCGGTGGCACCATCATAGTTCAACGAAAATCATCCATCCATCGGGCCCAGCCCGACGCTGTCGGGGGGGCGCAAAGGCTGCGTTGCCCCAGGGTTGTAGCCCAGGGGCGGCAGCGATCGATGATTCTCGGCACGTGGGAAGGGGGGCCGCTAACAAGGCCCAGCAAACCGATGGTTTGCAGTTGAGGCTCGCCCCCGGCAGGACAGGGCGCGACCGGCGAGGCAACAACCTATCAAGGCCTGTGTCAGCGGCTCTTAGCGGTACCCGGCTAGTCTCAGCGGCCCTTGTAGACCGGCTCGCGCTTTTCCAAAAACGCCTGCTGCGCCTCGCGCGTGTCTTCCGTCTTGGACAGCGCCACGGTGTTGCCTTGCTCGTAGCGGTAGGCATCACGCGTGGGCATCAGCAAGGTCATGCGCGCAGCTTCCTTGGCCAGGCGCAAGGCGATGGGGCTCTTGGAGGCAATCTCGCGCGCCATCTCCATCGCATAGGGCATCAGCTGGTCGGCGGGCAGGCAGGCCTCGATCAGGCCCAGGCGGTACATCTCTTGCGCCGACACCTTCATGCCGGTAAAGAACATGCGGCGCGCGCGCGATTGGCTGAAATAGCGCTGCAAGAAGGTCACGCCCCCCGCCAGGCCCACATTGATTTCAGGCATCGAGAAATAGGCATCTTCCGAGGCCACCCAGATGTCCGAAGCCATCACCAGCCCAAACCCAGCCCCCAGCGCCGGGCCGTTGATCGCCGCAATGATGGGCTTGGAGCATTCCATGATCGCGTTGTTCGACTCGCGCACCAGGCGGTTGTGGCGGCCATAGGCACCGGGCTCACCCGCCAGGTTGGGGCGCTCGCGAATGTCGGCACCGGCCGAGAACACCTTGCCCGTGCCCGTGAGCACGATGCAGGCCACATCGTCGCGGTCAGACAGCTCGTCAAACAGCTCCATGATCTCGTTGCGAAACTCCTTGTTCTGCGCGTTGACGGGCGGGCGGTTGAGGGTGACAACGGCAATCTTGTCCTTGATGTCGACGATGAGCGTGTTGTAGGCCATGCAGGGTCTCCTGGTTGAATACTAGTAATTTACCGGTCGGCAAGTAAATATTAGCGAATAACGGCGGAGGGCTCAAGCGGGTTGGTACGGGGAGGGGGTGGGGGTGTCGCTCAGGTGATTGGGGGGATGAAAAGCTTGGCTCGGATATGGCGCTACTGGGGCGGGGGACTTCTCGTGTGGGCGTTGAAAGTACATGGGATATGCATGGGCCGTTGTACCCAGTGGAAGTCATCTATTGACTTCAGTTAGCTGCGGAGGCCTGGAGACATTCACGGTTAGGATAAGGGGAGACGTATCTGAACTTACCGAAAATTAGCCTTTCATCATGGATAGGTTTGACTTCTGAGGCGGGTGAGCTGCTTTCTAAGACTTGTAAAAAGGAAGAGAAATGGAAATAGAGAAGATTTCAATAGCAGGTTTTCGAAACTATCTAAATGCTGAAATTAATTTCAATAAAAGCACTTTGGTGATAGGGGCCAACGATAGCGGGAAGACCAATCTAATATATGCGATGCGCCTCTTGCTTGATAAAAGCTTGGCGGAAAGTGAACTTGAACCATCCGAGGCAGATTTTCACTTTGAACTCAATGGCAAACAAAGTGATGACATATGCATCGATCTGTATTTTAAAGAAGTTACAGAGGATGCAGTTCTTTCAATACTCAAAGGAAAAGTTGGAGATGATGGTAAATGTATCCTACGGTATGCCGCAAAACGGGATAGTCTAAGCTATACATTGTGGTGTGGTCCTGCGTTGAATGATCTTGAAGAGGTTGCCGGGAGATATTATTTAAAATATTTGAATTTGAGATATGTTAAATCCCAAAGAGACTTGGAAAAATATATCAACGCTGAAAAGCGCCAACTTCTGAAAATTTCGCAAGAGAATCGTTGTGAAAAACAAATAGAGGAAGATAAAGTTAAGCTTACGACGATTGAGAAGGGGTTAAGTTCCATCAATAAACGTGTTCAAGAGTTGCACTACGTAAAAGGAGCAACCGAGGCGGTAAATGCTGAATTGTCAAAGCTCTCTCATGACCTTTCTTCTTATTCTGTGCATTTGGACTCAGGGGCGATAGAGACACAGCAGTTCATTGACAGTTTGAAATTGGGAGCAAGCACTGCTGGTGCTCGTATTTCACTTGGCGGAGATGGTAGAAATAATCAAATTCTGCTTTCACTTTGGAAAGCAAAAAGCGAAAGGGAATTCGACCCTGATAGTGAAGTTGTATTCTATTGTATCGAGGAGCCTGAGGCACACCTTCATCCGCATCAGCAAAGAAAGCTGGCTGACTACCTAATAAGCGAGCTTCCCGGGCAAACATTTATTACTACGCACTCCCCTCAAATAACAGCTAGATTTTCTCCTGAATCTATTGTGCATATAAAGTTGAAGGGCGGTAAAAGTCATGCTGCAAGTGGAGGTTGTGCAAAATGTATCGACGATGCCTGGGATGAGCTAGGGTATAGAATGAGTATTCTTCCAGCAGAAGCATTTTTTGCGAAAAGCGTGTTTCTCGTCGAGGGCCCGTCAGAACAGCTATTTTACACGGAATTAGCAAAATGTCTTGATATAGATCTTGATTTTTATAATATTTCTATTCTTGGTGTTGATGGTGTGCAGTTTCAAGTCTATGTCAATATATTAAATGCGATGGAAATCCCTTGGACAATAAGAACCGATAATGATTTATCTGATGTCACAAAAAAGAAAAGGTTATATAAAAATTTAGCTGGAATTAATCGATGTTTAACAATAGCAGGTTTTAAGAAGCAAAATCATATGAGTGAAAAAACTACTCATGATGACTTAATTTCTAATGGACTTTGGCAGGAATGCTCTAGAAAAGTTAACAAGAAGGGAATTTTTCTTTCCAAAATTGACTTGGAGCATGATTTGGCAATAGAAATGCAGAGTGAAATTTTGGAATATACGTCAAAAGCAGATATTTCATCGGCTATCACATACCTTCAAGCTAAGAAGGCTATAAGGATGCGGGAGTTTCTAAGTAGCCAATCTTCCAATTTGTCTAAAATCAGAGATGGAGAAATAGCTCGCGCTTTATTCCACTGCATTAATCAAGCAAGAGGATAAAATGATAGATTTCACCGACGGCCAGATAGATGCTATCAAATATCCTGGAAATTTAGTTATCACTGCATGTCCAGGGAGTGGGAAAACGACTGTTATTTCTGAAAAAATTAGAAACGAAGTTGATTCTCTAAAACGGCATCAAGGTATTGTTGCTATTACATTCACGCGAAAAGCTAGCATGGAGCTCTCAGAGAGGTGTAAGCGCCAGGGGAAAGATGTTAAGGCTAGCTTTTTTGGCACTATAGATGCATTCTGTATATCGGAAATAATCCTCCCCTTTTCTAAATTTATTTTTAATTGCACATCTAAGCAAGAACCAAAATTTCCAGATGAGCTATCAAGTCAAGAGAAGGAGGCCATTGATGAGATTGAGCAGCAAATTGGGGAAATGACTTCTGAAAACTTCGAGAGCTATTTAGCTACGATAGAAGAGCTTTACAAAATTGGGTGCTTATATTTTCCATATATACCATTTCTTGCAAATCATATTCTTAGTAAATCTGAGGCGTGTCGTCGTTATATTAAGGCAAGATATTCTACCGTTTATATAGATGAATATCAGGATACTTCGGCTGCCCAACATCAGTTATTTTTGCAGTTGCTGAAGATTAATATTCGTGGAGTTTGCGTGGGAGATGTACAGCAATCAATATATGGCTGGAGAAAAAGTAGTCCAGAATTTCTCAAGCAGCTTGTAGCACTTTCAAGCTTTCATCATATTGCTATCTCCATGAATCACCGCTGTCATATATCAATTTCTAATTACGCGAATCGACTTTTCTCATCGAGTGTTAGTATTTCTGAATGTGATGATTTGCGAGTGTATCAAATTTTAATGGATGGCACTGAGCTTGATGCTGCCGAAAAAATAAACAAAATAGTTCCCCAAATTGCTAAAAAATTTGCAGTGAAAAGCAACTCAAATATTGGGATTCTTACAAGGTATAATTCAGGTCTTAAACGGCTTCGGGAGAAACTCTCCATACCCTGTAAAATTTTCTTCGACGATGATCTTACGAAGATAGAGTCCAAGATCTCTCAGCTTTGGGTGTTGCTTCTCGAATACAAATTTAATAATGAGTTGCTGGCTGATGATATCGTAAACGCATATAGCTCAGTATCAGATGGTAATAGAGGTCGAATTAGATCACTCCGTGACAGCATTAAAAAAGTACGGAGCGTTGCTGTAGATGAGTTGGAGGAGTGCTTAGTTGCTGCTTCTACAGTTCTGCTCGACAAGCTGCCTACAGCCTACGAACAGGATGTACTTCGTCGGATTATCAACGATCGTGAGGCACTAAATTATTATCTTCCAGCGACCCAAGATCAAGTTCAGTGTATGACACTTCACAAATCGAAGGGTTTAGAGTTTGATGTCGTAATTCATTTAGATTTGGTTGACTGGGTCTTTCCCAAGCGCGTGCCTGGTAAGAGCTACAGTGATCGTGTTTTCCCGGATTGGGAACAAGATCTCAACCTGCATTATGTTGGGATCACTAGAGCAAAAAACGCATGTTTCTTAGTTCACACTAGTAAGCGAATTAATGCAAGTGGTGAAACTAAAAATGCCAGTCCTTCGGATTTCTTGGGGTTGCCTGGTCTTGAAAATCTATTCAAATCTTTGAATCGTTAAAAATAAATTCCGATCGATATTGCCATAGGGCCTAGTTTGGTTCATGCATTGAGAATGCCATTAATATATCTTTGGTGCTAGCGCTTGATTCTCAGTAGGAATTTTCCAGTTTAAATATAATGAATCGCGCGTCACGGGTGAGGAAATATATTGAAGTAATGGGCGCCATAGAAGGAAGAGAGTGATGATTGATCTGCTGCCAGTGCTTGAAACAACTACGAAAAATATCAGAAAATCGATGAGGCAATGGTTTTCAGGCTACCCTGCAGGTATGCCATGGACAATCGTTTCAGATTACTGCATCGACGATAAAGAAAAGAAGAACGATGTTTTCTCGTTTGTGGTCATCGCGCACCACGACAAGACAGCGGAAATCATGGAGTACCTCTCAGCGGTTGCACCGCAGGATATAAAAAAAGTTCAACGAGTGCCAATAGGGTTGATGCAGTACCTGACGTGTCCAGAGCCGGTAACGTTTAGCGTATCTTTCGTCATAGAAAGAAAGTCTGCTCTGCTACGAGACTATTTGCGTATCGAAGACATGTTAAATTTCATACCCGACGTCTGTGATTTTATTGAATCGATGGGCATTAATTCGCCTGCTAGCGATGCAGTCGATTCGATGTATTTTAAGGAAGTGACTCAGCGGCTGCGAATTTTTGCGAAAGATTTGGCAAGGAAGCAGCCGAATGCCAAGCTGGCTAGGCAGATTCACCTCGCGTCTGCATTCGCAGCGACCATGTTCTATCTTGTTGCGCATTCTACTCGCGCGGGGGATATGAGGTGGATTTCAGACAGGGATAAGCTAATTGAGCATAACGACACTGTGGTTTATGACTTGGCGTATGTCTATTTTGTGCTGATGATGTCTTCTCAGGCTCGGTCGCAAGAGGTTGGTGCACAAGGTAGACTAATATTGGAGCTGCCGAAAATCTGGTTTGAATTGCCAGAGAAGGCAGGTGAGAATAGGTTCGACGCGCTTATCCGTCTGGCTGATTATCTCGCTGGGACACTGGCAGACCTGGGGCCAGACCTGTCATATTCAAAACCGAAGTTTGGTGAGATGCTAGACGGTGTCTTAGTTGACTCTTCAACAAATTGCGTCGTACAAATGCTGTCGGATGGTGAGCGTATTGGGGGAAGATACGCATCCATCCGTTCGCTCTAGATGGCATGCGTCGCGTAGTCGGCCCCTGTCCACACGCGCACGTCAGCGCCATACGTGTAAGCTTCTTAAGGTCTTCTACCGTCGCTCTTGCTACTAGATCAAGTAGGGTCGGTGCCTAGCTAGATCTTGCTGAAGTAGCTAAAGGGGCGATTAAGAATGATGCCCTTATCGCGCAGCGTCATCATTTGCACGTACGCCTTAGCCAGTACATAGACGGTTGTCTTCGATCATTGTTAGAGATGATCGACGGCGCTTAACAAACACCCGCCCTAAACCGCCACCGTCCCTCCATCCACCGGCAACGTCACCCCATTCACATAACTAGCCAGCCCCGACACCAAAAACACCGCCGGCCCGGCCAGCTCTTGCGGCACGCCAATCCGCCCAGCAGGCGTGCGCTGGATAAAGCCTTGTAGGCGCTGCGGGTTGTTGCGGGTGGCTTCGGTCATGGGGGTGTGGATGACGCCGGGGGCGAGGGCGTTGACGCGGATGCCGTCGCGGCCCAGGTCCAGGGCCAAGGTCTGGGTGGCCATTTTTACGGCACCTTTGGAGGCGGAGTAGCCCATGGCGTTGCCTTGGGCGATAAAGGCCGCGCCGGAGGCGATGTTGAGGATGCAGCCGCGCGTGGCGCGCAGCGCAGGCAGCCAGGACTGCACCATGTTGTAGAGGCCAAACACGTTCACATCGATGACCTGGCGCAGGTGGCGCGATGCCTGGGGGTGGTCGATGCCTTCGCGGATCAGCAGGCCGGCGTTGTTGACGAGGGTGTCCACCGGGCCGATGTCGCTGCCGATGCGGGCGGCCAGTGTTTGGCAGGCCTCCAGATCGGTGACGTCGAGCGCAAAGGCCCAGCCGTCTGTGCCTGCGGCTTTTACCTGGGCCAGGGTGTCGGCGCAGCGTGCAGTGTCCAGGTCGGTCACGATGACGCGGGCGCCGGCCTTGGCAAAGCTGATGGCTATGGCCTGGCCGATGCCGCTGGCTGCGCCGGTGATGAGGGCCAGGCGGCCTTGCAGCAAGCCGGGCGTTTCGGGGAAATGGCTGGGGGCTTGGGGCTGGACAGCGGCTTGCGCGGGTACGGATGTTGGGTCGCTCATGCTCATGCTCCTTGTCCAGTTTGGCTGCGGCTCTGGCGCTCGGCTTGGTTGTGGGCCTCCAACTGTGGTGCCGCCTGGCGTGCCTGGCGGGTTTCCAGCCAGGCGTAGAGCTGGCCGATGATGCCCTTGCGGAACAGCATCACGACGACGACAAAGACGAGGCCCTGGATGATCAGCACCCACTCGGCCATGGCGACCAGGTAGTTCTGCATGCTGACGATGATGGCCGCGCCGATGACAGGGCCCAGCAAGGTCTGCAGGCCGCCGACGATGCAGATGAGCAGCGCCTCGCCCGAGGTGGTCCAGTTCACATCGTTGAGGGTGGCCAGCTGGAAGGTGATGACCTTGAGCGCACCGGCCAGGCCGGCGAGCGCGGCCGACAGCACAAAGATCACCAGCTTGTAGCGCAGCACCTGGTAGCCCAGCGACTGGGCGCGCGCCTCGCTGTCGCGGATGGCGCGCAGCACCTGGCCGAAGGGCGAATAGACGATGCGGTAGATGAGCCAGAAGGCGGCGGCGACCAGGGTGGCGGCAAAGTAGTACAGCGTGGTGTTGTCGGCCAGCGAGATAAAGCCAAACACCTCCGGCCGGGGCACGTTCTGGATGCCGTCCTCACCACCGGTAAAGGGCAGGCGCAACGCGAAGAAGTAGATGACCTGGGAGAAGGCCAAGGTGATCATCGAGAAGTAGATGCCATGGCGGCGGATGGCCAGCAGCCCGGTGACCACGGCCACGGCCATCGCGCAGAGCATGGCCAGCAGGATGGCGGCCGAGCCGTCCCAGCCCCAGACCTTGATGGCATGCGCGGCGGCGTAGCCGGCCGTGCCAAAGAACATGGCGTGGCCAAAGGACAGCAGGCCGGCGTAACCCATCAGCAGGTTGACCGATGCGGCCAGCAGCGCGTAGCACATCAGCTTGATCAGAAAGACCGGGTAGGCCACCAGCGGCGCCAGCAGCAGGGCCACCAGCGCCAGCACCAGCAAGATGGTGTTGGTGCGTTGTGAGAAGAAATGCATGTTCAATCCTTGGGAAAGACAAGAGCTTGGGTGGAGACCCAGGGTGCAGGGCGGCGCGGGCGCATCAGTGCGCTCTACCAAACAGGCCGTTGGGGCGCACGGCCAGCACGATGATCATCACGATGAAGATGACCACGCCGGCGCCTTCGGGGTAGATGACGCGGGTCAGGCCTTCGATGGCGCCCAGCGCAAAGCCGGTGATGAT
Source organism: Comamonas sp. B21-038 (assembly GCF_022387135.1). Taxonomy (GTDB): domain Bacteria; phylum Pseudomonadota; class Gammaproteobacteria; order Burkholderiales; family Burkholderiaceae_C; genus Comamonas; species Comamonas sediminis. The sequence continues at coordinate 2,515,647 of NZ_CP092462.1, read as the reverse complement.
CGATCCCATGATCGAGCCCATGCCGCCGATGACGACCACGGCAAAGACGATGATCATCAGGTTCGAACCCATCAGCGGGCTGACCTGGTAGATGGGCGCGGCCATCACGCCGCTGAAGCCGGCCAGGCCCACGCCCAGCGCATAGGTCAGGGTCAGCATGCGCGGCACATTGATGCCGAAAGTGCGCACCAGCGGCGTGTTCTCGTTGGCGGCGCGCAGGTAGGCGCCCAGCTTGGTTTTTTCGATAAAGTACCAGGTCACCAGGCAGACGGCCAGGCCCGCCAGGATCACCCAGACGCGGTACATCGGCAAAAAGCTCAGGCCCACATCGATGCCGCCTTGCAGCGGGTTGGGGTAGGGCTGGCCGCTGACGCCAAACCACAGCCGGAAGGCGCCCTCCATCAGGATGGAGATGCCGAAGGTGAGCAGCAGCGCGTAGACATGGTCCACCGCGTACAAGTGGCGCAGCATCGTGCGCTCCAGCAGGATGCCAAAGGCCGCCACCACCAGCGGCGCCAGGATCAGCGCCCACCAGTAGCTCAGCCCCAGGTAGTGCAGCAGGCCCCAGGCCACAAAGGCGCCCAGCATGTACTGTGCGCCGTGGGCAAAGTTCACCACATGCAGCAGGCCGAAGATGATCGACAGGCCCAGGCTCATCAGCGCGTAGAACGAGCCATTGATCAGGCCCACCACGAGCTGGCCGATCAGCGCGGCTGTCGGGATTCCGAAAAGAGTATCCATCGTATTGTCTCCGCCTGTCACAGTCCCAGCAGCGCTTCGATCTCGTCGCGCCGCGTTTCCAGCTCGGCGCGGTGGAAGTGGCTGGCCAGGCGCCCTTCCTCGATCACGTAGAAGCGGTCCGCCACCGATGCGGCAAAGCGGAAGTTCTGCTCCACCATCAGCACCGTGTAGCCGCGCGCGCGGATCATCTCCAGCGTCTGGCCGATCTTCTGCACGATGACCGGTGCCAGCCCTTCGGTGGCCTCATCGAGCAGCAGCAGGCGCGCGCCGGTGCGCAGAATGCGGGCAATGGCCAGCATCTGCTGCTCACCGCCCGACAGGCGGGTGCCCGGGCTTTTGCGGCGCGCATGCAGGTTGGGGAAGACCTGGTAGATCTCCTCCACCGTCAGCCCGCCGGGGTGCAGCAGGGGCGGCAGCATCAGGTTCTCTTCGGTGCTGAGGCTGGCAAAAATGCCGCGCTCCTCCGGGCAATAGGCCACGCCCAGGTGGGCAATGGCCTCGGGCGGCAGGCCTTCGGTGGGCTTGCCCTGGATGCTGATCTGGCCCTCACGCTTTTTGAGCAGGCCCATGATGGCGCGCAAGGTGGTTGTCTTACCGGCGCCATTGCGGCCCAGCAGGCAGACGACCTCGCCTTCGCCGACATGCAGGTCGATGCCGTCGAGCGCCAGCGTTTCGCCATACCAGGCGCGCAGGTTCTGCACCTGCAGCATCTGGCGCGGTGCGGTGTTGCTGCCGTTGTTGGCGTGGGCGTTTTGGTTGTTCTCAGGCATGGGCGGCCCCTCCGACATAGGCTTCAATGACCCTCGGGTCGCGCGATACCTCGTCATAGCTGCCTTCGGCCAGCACCTGGCCGGCCTGCAGCACGGTGACGGTCTCGCACAGCTGCGATATCACCTTCATGTTGTGCTCCACCATCAGCACGGTGCGCCCCTGCGCCACCTTGCCGATCAGCTCCACCACCGGCCAGATGTCCTCATGGCCCAGGCCCGCCATGGGCTCGTCCAGCAGGATCATTTCGGGCTCCATCGCGATCGTGGTGACCAGCTCCAGCACGCGCTTGCGGCCATAGGGCAGGTCGCAAGCCTTGACGTTTTTCCAGCGCGTCAGGCCCACGCTATCGAGCAGGTCCATCGCGCGCTCGTCCAGCGCGCTCAGCACCTTGACTGAGCGCCAGAAGGTGAACGTGCCGCCGGTCTTGCGCTGCAGCGCAATGCGCACGTTCTCCAGCACCGTCATGTGGCTGAAGACAGCCGCAATCTGGAACGAGCGCACCAGACCCAGCGCCGACACGCTGGCCGGGTCGCTGCGCGAGATATCACGCCCGTTGAACAGCACCTGGCCCGAGCTGGGGCGCAAAAAGGTGGTCAGCAGGTTGAAGCAGGTGGTCTTGCCGGCACCATTGGGGCCGATCAGCGCATGCACCGAATGGCGCTTGACCTGGAGGTTCACATCCTTGACGGCATAGAAGCCGCTGAACTGGCGGCAGAGCTGGCGCGCCTCCAGGATGGGGGCATCGGCCTCGGGGGGAGCAGTCATCGCGGCGCCTCCGATCAGATGAAGGACTGGGTGGCGCCGCCGTCGACCAGCATCGATTCGCCGGTGACAAAGCGGCTGTCGTCAGACGCGAAAAAGCAGGCGGCGCGGGCAATGTCCTGCACCGTGCCCAGGCGCCCCATCGGCGTCTTGGCGATGCGCAGGCGTACTTTTTCTGCATCGACATTGATGCCCACGCCTTCGGTCGGGATGGAGCCGGGGCAGACCGAGTTGACGCGGATGCCGCGTGGCCCCAGCTCTGCCGCTGCTGCGCGCGACAGGCCCAGCGCCCCGGCCTTGACGCCGCAGTACACCATGCCCTGGGGCATGCCGATAAAGGCGGCCGCCGAGGCGATGTTGACGATGCTGCCGCCGTCGTCCATGGCTTCTGCTGCTGTCTGGATGCCCCAGACGATGGAGTTGAAGCCGGTGCCCACCATGCGCTGCAGCGCCTCTGGCGTGATGTCGGCAATCGGGCCGTAGCGCACCCAGATGGCGTTGTTGACCATGATGTCGAAGCGGCCGTAGCGCTGCTTCAGATCGGCAATCGCGCTGCTAAAGCTGTCGCGGTCGGCCACATTGCCGCCATAGGCATGGGCGCGGCCGCCCTGGGCCACGATGGCTGCGGCCACCTCGGCGGCCTTGTCCTCGGCGCGGTCCAGAATGCCGACGCTGCCGCCCTCATCAGCGATGGCCTGGACGATGGCGCGGCCGATGCCCTGTGCGCCGCCGGTCACGAGTGCGACCTTGCCTGCAAAGCGTTGTGTCATGGTGTTTGTCTCCTGGTATCAATAAAAATGGGGTTCGCCGCGCCGGTCTCAGCGGGGGCTCTGGCTGTCGTCAAAACGCGCTTCTTCCAGCCCCGGCAGGGCCAGGCCGTCGATGACGAAGACGGCCCCCGCATCCGGGTGGCTGGAGCGCAGCAGGTTGCCGCTGTTGCTGATCGAGGTGAGGTAGATGGTCTGCAGCGCGGGGCCACCAAAGGCCGGGCAGGTGATGAAGGCATCGGCGGGAAAGTCCACCGTGGCCGCCAGCTCGCCACTGGGCGTAAAGCGGGCCAGCTGGCCGTTGAGCACCATGGCCACCCAGAGGTAGCCCTGGGCATCGACGGTGGCGCCATCGGGCGCCAGGCCCAGTGCAGCGGTATCAATAAAAGCCTCACGCGCACCGCAGGCACCGGTGGCCGGGTCATAGGCATAGCGCCAGATCTGGCGTGCCGGGCTGTCGGCAAAGTAGAGCCAGCGGCCGTTGGGGCTAAAACAGGTGGCGTTCGCGACCTGAAAGCCTTGGTCCAGCTCGCGCAAGCGGCCATCGCCGCTCAGCTGGTAGAGCTTGCCGGTGGGGGACTGCGGCGTCATGCTCATCGAGCCGACCACAAAGCGGCCGCCCCGGTCGCAGCGCCCGTCGTTCAGGCGCATGCGCTCGGCGCTGTGCTGTACCTGCACGCGCATCGGCGTGGTCTGGCCGCTGTCCGGGTCCAGAAAATGGAAGTCATCTTCCAGCGCCAGCAGCAGGCGCCCGCTGCGGCACAGCGCGATCGAGCCGATATGGGCATGCAGCGCCCACTGCTGCTGCCGGCCATCTGCCGGCCAGTAGCGGTGTACCAACTGGGCGCGGCCATCAATCCAGTACAGCGATTGCGTGGCCACATCCCACAGCGGGCATTCGCCCAGCAGATCGCGCTGGGGCAGCAGAGGATGGATGCGCGCGGCCAGCGCCGGCGCGGTGAGGGCGTTCATGTCTTGTCTCCTGGTGCGGCAGCCAACGGGGCCCGGCTGCTGCGGCTGCGCCGGCCTTTTCTGGTGGGGCCGTGCGCGTACCGGGCGGGTGTTTTAGTTAGTGGGCAGCTGTTGCGGCCGGCAGCTGGTAGCCTTTGAACTGCTCGCGCAGCCGGGTCTTGAGCAGCTTGCCGGTAGCCGTGTGGGGCAGCTCATCGACAAACTCCACCGCATCGGGCAGCCACCAGCGCGCCAGCCGGTCCTTCATAAAGTCCAGCACGTCCTGGCCGCTCACATCGGTGCCGGGTTTGCGCACGATGACCAGCAGCGGGCGTTCCTGCCAGCGTTCGTGGTGCACGCCGATGACGGCGGCTTCCTTGACAGCGGGGTGGGCCAGCGCCAGGTTCTCGATGTCGATCGACGAGATCCATTCGCCGCCGGACTTGATGACATCCTTGGCGCGGTCGGTGATCTGCACAAAGCCTTCTTCATCCATCCGTGCCACATCGCCGGTGCTGAACCAGCCTTGCGCATCCAGCGCCGAGCCGGCCTCTTGCCCGTAATAGGCGGAGATGACCCAGGGGCCGCGCACGCGCAGCTCGCCAGGGGCCGGGTCGCCGGGCGGCAGCTGCTGACCCTCGTCATTGAAGATGGCCACATCCACGCCATACATGGGCCGGCCCTGGCGGGCGCGCACATCGATGCGCGCGTCGCGGGCCAGTGCCTCATGCTGGGGCAGCAGGGTGCTGACGGTGGCGACGGGGCTGGTCTCGGTCATGCCCCAGGCCTGGTTGGCGGTCACACCCAGCAGGCTGTCGAACTGGTCGATCATTGCGCGGGGCGCGGCAGAGCCGCCCATCATGATGCGTTCGAGCTTTAAGGCCTCCTTGTCGCCGGCGGGCAGGCTCTCTACATATTGCAAAAAGCCCATCCAGACGGTGGGAACGCCCAGCGAGAAGGTGCAGCCCTCATCGCGCATCAGCTGGTACAGCGCCTTGCCACTCAAGTCCGGCCCGGGCAGCACCAGCTTGGCGCCGCACATGGCGCTGGCATAGGGCAGGCCCCAGGCGTTGACATGGAACATCGGCACGGTGAGCAGCACGCAATCGCGGGCGCGCAAGGCCAGGCCATCGGCAGCGCAGACCACCCAGGAATGCAGCACGGTAGAGCGGTGGCTGTAGAGCACGCCCTTGGGGTTGCCGGTGGTGCCCGAGGTGTAGCACAGCGATGAGGCGCTGTCTTCGGCCAACTCGGGCCAGTCAAAATCGCCGGCGTCCTGGGCCACCAGGTCTTCGTAGCACAGCAGCGGGGCGGGCAGGTCCATGGCGGGCAGCTGGCCGGGCTGGCACAGCGCCACATAGGCCTTCACGGTTGTGAGGCTGGGCGCCAGTTCGGCCACCAGGCCGGCAAAGCTCAGGTCAAAGAACACATAATCATCGGCCGCGTGGTTGAGGATGTAGCGGATCTGGTCGGCAAACAGGCGCGGGTTGACAGTGTGCAGCACGGCGCCCGCGCCCGACACGGCGTAGTACAGCTCCAGGTGGCGGTGCGTGTTCCAGGCCAGAGTAGCCACGCGTGCACCGCTGGCCATGCCCTGGCGCAGCAGGGCGGCGGCCAGGCGCCGCGAGCGCTGGGACACGGTCAGCCAGTTCGAGCGCGTGAGCGCGCCATCCGGCGTGCGGGAGACGACTTCCACCTGGGGATGAAAGCGTGCTGCATGTTCCAGCAAGCCGGAAATCCGCAGCGCGCGCTGCTGCATTAACCCTTGCATGTTGCTCCTTGTTTTGTTTTATATACCTGTCGGCAGGTAAAAAGTTTAGCAGCCGCAGCAGCGCTGCAAGCCCGGGATTACCCTGGACCTGTCCCCTCCAAAACGCTTGCGGGGAAACCCTGTTGTTTACCGGTCGGCAAGTAGGCATGATGCAGCGAGAACAAGGCGGAGGCGGCCTGCCATCCCCTATCGAGCCGGTGCCCCGCTGCGGTGTGGCGGGGCGGCCGGCACCAGCCAGCAGGAGACAAAGAGCAATGGACAATCACACAATCCACCAGGTGGATGCGGTCATCGTGGGCGCCGGTTTTGGCGGTCTGTGCGCAGTGCACAAGTTCCGGGAGATGGGGCTGAAGATCCAGGCCTTCGAGGCCGGCGGCGATGTGGGCGGCGTCTGGTACTGGAACCGCTACCCCGGCGCGCGGGTGGACCTGCCCAGCATCGACTACAGCTTCTCCTTCTCGCCCGAGATCGAGCAGGAATGGACCTGGTCGGAGCAGTTTGCAGCGCAGCCCGAGCTGATGCGCTACTTCAATTTTGTCGCCGAGCGGCTGGACCTGCGCAAGCACTACCAGTTCAACACCCGCGTCGACAGCGCCCGCTGGGACGATGCCCGCCAGCTCTGGGTAGTACGCACCAACCGGGGCGAGTGCTATGAGGCGCGCTACTGCATCATGGCGACCGGCCCGCTGTCGGTGCCCAAGGAGCCCGAGATTGAAGGCATTGCGCGCTTTGGCGGGCAGATTCTGCGTGCAGCGCGCTGGCCCCATGAGCCGGTGGATTTCAGCGGCAAGCGCGTGGGCGTGATCGGCACCGGATCGACCGGCATCCAGATCGTGCAGGAAGTGGGCAAGCAGGCGGGCGAGCTGTTCGTGTTTCAGCGCACGCCGAGCTTTACGATGCCGATGCGCAATGTGCCGCTGGAGCCCACGTACGTGGCCGAAGTCAAGCGCCACTATGCCGGCATCCGCGAGCTGGCGCGCAACAGCAATGTGGGCGGCGTGCGGCCGCAGTCGAGCCGCCCGTTTTTCAGCGTGACGCCAGCGCAGCGCCGGGCGCTGCTGGAAGATGCCTGGCTGCAAGGCGGCCTGGCGATGCTGGGCACCTTTGCCGACCTGATGCAAAACGAGCAGGCCAACGAGGAAGTGGCCGAGTTTGTGCGCGGCAAGATTGGCGAGGCGGTGGATGACCCGGCCACCGCCGAGGCGCTGAAGCCGCGCGGCTACCCCATCTTTGCGCGCCGCCCCTGCCTGGACACCGGCTACTACGAAACCTACAACCAGCCCCATGTGCATCTGCGCGACTGCATCACGGACCCGATCGTGTCCATCACCGAGAAGGGCGTGCGCACGCAATCGGGCGAGGTGGAACTGGATGTGCTGATCTTTGCCACCGGCTACGACGGCCTGACCGGCGCGCTGCTGGCCTTTGAGGTGGAAGGGCGCGACGGCCTGACGGTGCAGCAGAAGTGGAAGGAGGGCGCGACCTCGTGCCTGGGCATCATGATGCATGGCTTCCCCAACCTGTTCATGACCACCGGGCCCAACGGCCCTTCGGCCCTGGCCAATGTGGTGCGCACCAGCGAGAACGATGTGGACTGGACGGCTGCTGCCATCCGCCACCTGCAGGCCCATGGCTTGAGCAGCATCGAGCCGAGCGCGCAAGAGGAGCAGGCCTGGATGGACCTGGTCCATTCGCTGGCGCCGCGCACCCTGCTGTCCAAGGCCAAGACCTGGTACGTGGGCGCTAACGTGCAGGGCAAGGCCCCGGGCCTGACGATGTTTACCGGCGGCTTCCAGAAGTACCGCGAGCACTGCCTGGCTGCTATCCACAAGGGCTTCAGCGGCTACCACTTTGCGCAAAAGCGCGAACGCGAGCGCGCGGCAGACGCCAGCGCAACAGTGGAAAACGCCACGCACTGATAACCTCAGTCCCCGAACCTTTGGATGGCCCTGCGGCCATCCAGGCGCTGTGCCTGCCTGCACCCTGCAGGGGGCATTGTTGTCTTCCACCAAGAGCTGCCAGCCATGAGCAACGTCACCTTTCACAGCGCAGACGGGATAGGCCGTATCTGCATCTCCCACCCGCCGTTGAACCTGTTCTCGCACCGCCTGCTGACGGGGCTGAGCGCCGCGCTGGCGCAGTTTGAGGCCGATGCCTCGCTGCCGCTGCTGCTGATCTACTGCGAGGGCCCGTCCTTTGTCGCGGGCGCGGACATTGCCGAGTTCGACAACCCGGCCTTTTCTGCCGAGGCCATCAATGCGCTGCTGAACCGCATCGAGGCGCAGACGCGTCCGGTGGTGGTGGCCGTGCATGGCACGGTGCTCGGCGCCGGCATGGAGCTGGCCTTGGCCTGCCACTACCGTGTGGCGCAACAGGGCACCAGACTGGGCCTGCCCGAGGTGAAGCTGGGCATTCTGCCCGGCGCAGGCGGCACCCAGCGCTTGCCGCGCCTGGTGGGCGCAACGCTGGCGCTGGACATGATGCTGAGCGGCCGCCCGGTGCCCGCGCAAGAGGCGCTGGCCAGCGGCATCGTCGATGCGGTGGAAAAGGGCGACCCGCTGGCATTCGGCCTGGCCTTTGGCCGCCAGTTGCTGGCCAGCGGCGCCCAGCCGCGCCGCCTGAGCGCGCAAACTGCCCCGCCCGGCGAGCACAGCCAGGCCATTGCAGCGGCGCTGGACGCTGCGCGCAAGAGCCCGCAGTACCCCGCCAAAGAGGCCATCGTGCTGTGCGTGCAGCAGGCACTGAATGGGGACTTTGCCAGCGGCGCCCGCGCCGAGGCCGAGGCCTTCAACCGCTTGCTGCCATCGGCACAGTCGCGCGCACTGCGCCATTTGTTTTTTGCACAGCGCCGCAGCCGGCAGATTCCCGGTCTGGAGCGGCAGGTGCCGGCCGGCAACATCGAGCAGGTCGGCATTTTGGGAGCAGGCACCATGGGCAGCGGCATTGCAATGTGCTTTTTGAACGCCGGCATCCGCACCGTGCTGGTGGATGCCGCGCCTGCGGGGCTGGAGCGCGGGCTGCAGCTGATCCGCTCGACCTACGAGGCCCAGGTGGCCAAGGGCCGCATGGGTGCCGACCAGGCCAGTGCGCGCCTGGCTTTGCTGACCACCTCACTGGACGACCAGGCGCTGGCGCCCTGCGATCTGGTGATCGAAGCGGTGTTTGAGGACATGGCGCTGAAGCTGCAGGTCTGCCGCCGCCTGGGCGAGGTCTGCAAACCCGGCGCCATCATCGCCAGCAATACCTCGACCCTGGATGTGGATGCGCTGGCCCAGGCCACCGGGCGGCCTGCCGATGTGGTCGGCATGCACTTCTTCAGCCCGGCCAACATCATGCGCTTGCTGGAGGTGGTGCGCGGCGCGCACACCGCCCCGCAGGTGCTCAAGACCGTCATCGACCTGGCCGGCAAGATCGGCAAGACGCCGGTGGTATCGGGCGTCTGCTTTGGCTTTATTGGCAACCGCATGGCCGAGGTTTACCTGCGCGAGGCCGAATTTTTGCTGATGGAAGGCGCAAGCCCCGCGCAGATTGATGAGGCCGTGCAGGCGCTGGGCCTGGCGATGGGCCCTTGCCGCATGCTGGATATGGCCGGGCTCGATGTGGGCGCCAAGACCGTCATCGAATGCGGCAAGGCCGGCGGCCTGCCGCCCGATGCCAGCTACCGCGCAGTGGTGCGCAAGATGTTTGAACTGGGCCGCTTTGGCCAAAAAAGCGGCCTGGGCTACTACCGCTACGAGGGCCGCCAGGCGCTGCCCGACCCCGAGACGGGCCGCATTGCTGCAGAACTTGCCCAGGCGCATGGCATTGCCCAGCGCAGCGATATTGCGGCGCAGGAGATTGTCGAGCGCCTGCTCTACAGCATGGTCAACGAAGGCTGCAAGATTCTGGACGAGGGCATTGCCTACCGCGCCAGCGATATCGATGTGGTCTGGGCGGCCGGCTATGGCTTTCCGGATTTTCGGGGCGGGCCGATGTTCATGGCCGAGCAGATCGGCCTGGCGCAGATCGTGGAGCGGCTCGAGCACCAGGCCACAACGCGCGGCAACCGCTATGGCTACTGGAACGTATCGCCGCTGCTGCAGCGGCTGGCCGCTGAGCGCCAGGGATTTGACAGCCTGCAAGCCGCCTGAGGGCCTGAGCACCAGAGCCTCAGCGCCTCAGCGCCGCAACCCCATCACCATCCAGGAGCACCGCCATGAAAGACGCCGTCATTGTTTCCACCGCCCGCACGGGCATCGGCCGGGCCTACAGAGGCTCACTCAACCACACCCGCTCGCCCCACCTGATGGGCCACACCATCGAGCACGCGGTGGCGCGCGCCGGGGTGGACCCGGCGGAGGTGGACGATGTGATCGTCGGCTGCGTGCTGACCGGAGGCACCGCCGGCATGAACCTGGCACGCAATGCCTTGCTGGCCGCAGGCCTGCCGATGAGCGTGGCGGGCCAGACGGTAGACCGGCAATGCGCCTCCGGCCTGATGGCGATTGCCAGCGCAGCCAAGCAGGTGCTGGTCGATGGCATGCAGGTGGTGGTGGCAGGCGGCTGCGAGAACATCACCGCCGTGCAAACGCCTTATATGGAATGGGCCAGCCGCGAGCGCGATCCGGCCGTCATCGCCCATGCCGCCCATGCCTATATGCCGATGCTGCAAACGGCCGAGCATGTGGCGCGCCAGTACCGCATCAGCCGCGAGGCGCAGGATGCCTATGCGCTGGAGTCCCAACTGCGCACCGCACGCGCCCAGGCCGCTGGCCTGTTCGACCGCGAGATCGTGCCCTTCAGCACCCAGATGGAGGTGACCGACAAGCAAACCAAGGAAGTCAGCCTGCAGGCCGTGACCCTGGCCCGCGACGAAGGCAACCGCCCTGACACCAGCCTGGCAGGGCTGGCCGCCCTCAAACCGGTGATCGAGGGCGGCGTCATTACCGCCGGCAATGCCAGCCAGCTGTCGGATGGCGCCTCGGCCTGCGTGGTCATGGATTCGGTATTGGCCGAGCGCCGGGGCCTGGAGGTGCTGGGCATTTACCGGGGCATGGCGGTAGCAGGATGCGCGCCGGAAGAGATGGGCATCGGCCCCATCTATGCGATCCCCAAACTGCTGGCCCAGCACGGGCTGGGCGTGCAGGACATCGGCCTGTGGGAGCTGAACGAGGCCTTTGCCTGCCAGGCGCTGTACTGCCGCGACCAGCTGGGCATCGATCCCGAGCGCTTCAATGTCAACGGCGGCGGCATCTCCATCGGCCACCCCTATGGCATGACGGGCGCCCGCATCGCCTGCCACGCGTTGCTGGAAGGCCAGCGCCGGGGCGTGCGCTATGTGGTGGCCACCATGTGCGTGGGCGGGGGCATGGGGGCCGCTGCGCTGTTTGAGGTGGGGTAAGAACGTGCTGACGATCTCCTCGCGCCGCGACAGTGTCCCTACGGGTTGGAGCGAAATCGGGCGATTTCTTCGCGCTGGCCCTTGCTTGCACCCCGGTGCAAGCTGCGTTCCATCCCTTCGAACTCATCCCGATGGCTCTCCAACGCAGCTGCGTAGAGATCCTCAACACGTTCTAACATGCAACTCGACTACGCCAGCATCCGCCAGACCCTGGATTTTTTGCTCTACGACTGGCTAGAGGTAGAAACGCTCGGCCGCCATGCGCGCTATGCCGGGCACGACCGCCAGACCTATGGCGCGGTGCTGGACCTGTGCGAGCGGCTGGCCGCCGACAAGTTCGAGCCCTTCAACCGCCTGGTCGACCAGCAGGAGCCGCATTTTGACGGGCAGCAGCTGCACCTGCCCGACTGCACACCGGCGGCATGCGCCGCCTATGCCGAATCGGGCATGCTGGCGGCATCGCACGACTACGAGGTGGGGGGGATGCAGCTGCCCTGCGTGCTGGAGATGGCGGCCAACAGCATGGTTTCGGCGGCCAGCATTGCCCTGAAGGCCTATTCAATGCTGACGGCGGCCAATGCCGGCCTGCTGATGGCCCATGGCACGCCCGCGCAGCAAAAGGCCTTTGCGCTGCCCCAGCTGCAAGGCCGCTTTTTTGGCACGATGAACCTCAGCGAGCCGCAGGCCGGCTCCAGCCTGTCGGACATCACGACGCGTGCCGTGCCCGATGGCGCCGGCTTTGCCGACGACCCGCTGGGCCCGCGCTACCGGCTGACGGGCCGCAAGATGTGGATCTCTGGCGGCGAGCATGCGATGGGCGAGAACATCGTCCACCTGGTGCTGGCCAAGGTGCCCGACGACAGCGGCCAACTGCCCGCAGGCGTGGGTGGCATCTCGCTGTTCATCGTGCCCAAATACTTGGTCGATACCGAAGGCCGGGTGACCGGCGAGCGCAACGATATTGCACTGGCCGGGCTGAACCACAAGCTGGGCTACCGGGGCACCGTCAACACCTTGCTGCACTATGGCGAGCGGGGCGGGGCCATTGGCTACCGCGTGGGCGCGCTGGGCGCGGGCCTGCAGTGCATGTTCCACATGATGAACGAGGCCCGCATCCAGGTGGGCCTGGGCGCCACGATGCTGGGCTATGCCGGCTACCTGCAATCGCGCGACTATGCCCGCCAGCGGCCCCAGGGCCGCCCGGTCGCTGCCGGCCAGAAGGTGGTGAAGAACGCGCAGCAGCCCCAGGTACCCATTGCCGAGCATGCCGACGTCAAACGCATGCTGCTGGCGCAAAAAAGCTATGCCGAAGGCGCGCTCGCGCTGCAGCTGTACTGCGCCAGGCTGGTCGATACCCAGCGCGCCGGCGCGCCGCAGCAGGGCGATGCCGCCCAGTTGCTGCTGCAGGTGCTCACCCCCATCGCCAAGAGCTGGCCCAGCCAGTGGTGCCAGGAGGGCAACAGCCTCGCCATCCAGGTGCTGGGCCGCTATGGCTACACGCGCGACTATGCGGTAGAGCAGCACTGGCGCGACAACCGGCTCAACATGATCCATGAAGGCACCCACGGCATCCAGGCCCTCGACCTGCTGGGCCGCAAAATGCGCATGGACGGCGGCGCCGCCTGGGCCTTGCTGCAGGCTGAGATCGCACAAACCGTCGCCGCTGCCAGAACGGTCCCCGCATGCACCCCCTGGGCCGACAGCCTGGCCACCGCCACCCAAGCCCTACAAGCCGCCACCGATGCCGCCTGGTCCAGCGGCAACGCCCAACTGGCCCTCGCCAACGCCACCGCCTACATGACCGCCTTCGGCCATGTCACGCTGGCCTGGCTGTGGCTGGATATCGCTGTCAAAGCGCATGCGGGCATGGCGGCGGCCGATGCTGGGCAGCAGGCCTTCTTGCAAGGCAAGCTCGATTGCGCGCGCTATTTTTACGCGTATGAGTTGCCGCTGGTGCAGGCCTGGCTGGCGCCGGTGATGGCGGGGGAGGGGTTGTTTTTGGAGGTGGAGGGGAGCGGTTTTTGAGCGGAGGGGTGTGAAATGGCCAGGTCGGGGCTTGTGTTGGATGCTCCGCCGCGTCGCCGTTTCAGGGCAGAATCCGCCAACCTGCGGACTCTCCATCGCCAGCAATTGCAAACCGAATAGCGGTGCCTGGCTTTACTTCACTGACAACGCTGCATGAACCAAGCGCAAATTTCTACCTGCCTGCTTGCCGGACTCGTTCAACTCGAGGATTCTGGCGATGTGGTCATGACACACAGCAACCTAAAGGCACTCGCAGATCAACTAGGCAGCCTCTTGGTCAAGGAGTGGGGCGCGGAGTTCTTCGATGAGCCTCCTTATGGGGTCATGGTCGAGAATTGCATTCAATCCTGCACTTCCATCTTGCAGCGCAAGTTTTCCATGGATGAGGCTGAAGCCCGTTCAGCGGTCTCAAGGTTTCTTCGAGAAATCGGCGCGGACACGACCCGTCGGTAGCTTTGCGAACTGGTCTTGCATCAGGGCGACATGGAGATATCGGACGGAACTTACTATTGCATCTGTCTTGGCAACGGCAGCGATACCTATTACAGCGACCACCATCTGCGCTGGAGAAGCGCGTGCTACCTCAGCGCGCAACGCTGAGAGCAGCGTTGATCGAGCCGATTTGGACATGGTTCCTTTGGTTGCAGGCGCGGCGACAGATAGCTAATGGGAGTGATCGCCCGTTTGCTGCAACCAGACTGTTGAGCTGCTAACGCTCATCGTCCTCATGAGGCAGCCGCTCCAAATACACACCAGACCCGGATAGCCGCAACTCCACGTCCGTCAGGCGATAAGTCTGTAATGTGCCAACCAGCAGTCCGTCGGACGATGACAGTTGTGCCGCAAGCACGCCCAAGGGGAGCTGTCTTGCCTCAGCGAAGACGTCTCGCACGCATTTGAGTGCTGCCGCTGACGCTGGCCCTGTAACCTTTGCCGCCATGATGGGCATGCGCTCCGAAGGCCGCATGTCTGGCCAGTTGTAGCTGACGGTCCCCTCGACCGTCCAATCACAGCTCAGACAATGAATCTCGAAGAGTCCACCAGCTTCGCTGAATGTTATTTTTCCATGGCATTGGGGACAGGATGGGTGCATGCCGTCAGGATATCCGATGGAGAGTACGTCCGCAGCGACTGCCGGGTGCAGCTGCCAAGCTGCGCTAGGATGCAGCTTGCGACCGAAAGCGATCTTTCTTGCCTCGCCGCTGATCTATGACTTTGCAACCATGACATACGCATTCTGTGAACGGCCAGCATCCGGCTATCGCTTGCTCAAGGACTCGCTTGTTTAAAGCCTTTACTGATCATTTTCGACCAGACCTGTCCCCCGAGCCCGTGGCAAACGGAAGATCGCGTCAGAGTCAGCTGCAGTGGACTATCTTTTTGAGGAATCCATGAAAACTGTGCGTGAGAGGCTCATAGCCGCGTCAGCAAACGGGAGAGATATATGGACTGCTGGTGGTGCGAATGAGGCGCAAATCCAAGCGCTGGAACGCGCATTGCAGCTGAAGTTGCCGCCATGTTATCGGGAGTTTCTTAGTTCCACGGGCGCTGAACTTAGACGGAGTCGAAGTCGCCGGAATCATCGACGGGAATCCTCTCGACCTCTCGGGTGGATCGGCGTATGGGGAGACCATGCGCTCTCGGATGGACTTCGGTTTGCCTCTCTCGCTTCTGGTCATTCAGCCGGATGATGCTCCACACTGCATTGATTTGGCATCTACCAACTCGTCAGGAGAGATGGCAGTCGTCTGTTCCCAACTCAACACCCATCGTCCTTCGCCAGTGGCGAAGGACTTCAACGCTTGGCTCCGCACCAGGGTGCTGGAGGTTGAATAGCCCCAAATGGATATTTGATCTTGTGTCTAAATTCGATGAAACATCCGCTTTGCGTCCATGCCGCGCTTGATCAGCTTGCCACTTTAGTCGGTGGCGACGTCGCAGTGCAGGGTATCCTTTGCTTTGAATTCGAAGGAACTGCCTTGGACCATTTCCCCAAGGCAGAACGTCGCAATGTGCCAGATGGGGGGCCGGTAATGCCATCTAGCATCTGGCTGAGTATTGGGACGGGCGCATTGCAGTTCAACGAAAAACAGCTCCGGCGATGGCATGGCAAACGAGTCATCGTGCTCGGGACCTTGCTTGGTCCTAATGAGAAGCTTGGAGGGTGCGGCCATTTCTCGGCATTTCCTGCTGAGATTCTGGCTAGATCAATCGAACGGCTTTAGTCGGCCAGCAGCGGAAGTTGGGGAAATGAGCGATACAGACATGGAGCGGTAACAGGAGACACCCATTAAGCGGCTTGCCGACATCTATGTGATGGACGTAATAGGCGCACTACCTGCAGACATTCGCGTCAAGATGCACTGGGTGGACTATTGCGTAGGGAGGCTGTCTCAATTGATGCAATACTGCAGATGGCTATGAAAGCCGCTCGAGTCTGAGAAAATTATGCAATAAATGGCCATGTGAAGTCATGAAAAAATTAATTATTTCTTCAGCTTTTATCGGGAGGGGAAGATTTGTGCGCCAGGCTGGTGGAATCCATCGGTATGGAGAAGTCATGCTGTCAATCGAGAACTCGCTTGGAGATCTTGCATTTAGCTGGCAGGTGTCTCAAGAGCAAATCCCCGATATTTTCAAAGCGTCCGTATTTAATGCAGTTAAAAGGTGCTTCGAAATTAATGGATCATTAGATGGTTTTGCTTCGAGTGGATTGCTAGTGCGTATATTGGATGGCGAGTTTCATGAGGCGGATTCGAATGAAGGAAGCTTTATGATAGCTACTTTTATGGCTATCTCTAATGCCCTAGCTTCTCGTAATGCATAGCTTGGTGTGCCACATCGAAGTCCCATAGCATTTGCTCGGGCACTTCTCATTTCAGAGCAGGTCAGTCACAACATTCCAACGTGGATATCGCTCAAGCGCATGCGGTAGGCACCGCTGCGATGAAGACTATTTGACGGGGCGTCACTTGCCAACAGCCATTGCCGGCAGGCAACCCATACCTTCCAAGGCAGCCTCCACAGCGTCATCCAGCGGCGTATGCGGTTCATGCCCAAGCGTTGCGACCAGCTTGGCGTTCTTCATCTCTACCCGGGTGGTCCACAAATAGCGCATCTCACGCAGCTCATGCAGTGTCGGTACAAAGGTAGCGGCAAGCGCGGTAAGCCGCCAAGGGAAGGCTCTGACTTTAGGCCGGACTCCGCCGCGCTTGACGACTACGCGGCAGATTGCTTCGGCCAGCTGGGTGCCGTCGGCATCCCAATGGCCGGCCATGTGGAAGCTAGCAAAGGGTGCCAGCGTGTCGCGCCGTTCCGCCAGCTCCACCATCGTGCGGGCAACGTCAGGGAGGTAAGACCATTGATGTCCCACGCCGGGTGCGTTGGGAACGCTGATGGCCTTGACGGGGCGGCCCGGCTTTAGCATGCCCTGTGAGAACCAGCTATTGCCTGGCTTAGGTCCGAAAAAATCCCCCGCGCGCACCACAACCACTTTGCAACTTCCACTGCTGGCCTGCTGCAGGCGCCGCTCCATCTCGACACGGATGGCCCCCTTCCGGGTGACGGGCTGTTGCGGTGAATCCTCACCTAAGGTGGGAAAGGCGCTGGGGCCATAGTTGTAGACGGTGCCGGGCAGCACGATGGTGGCGCAGTTTGCCTGCGCGGCAGCGATGGTGTTGTCCAGCATGGGCAGTACCAACTCACCCCAGCGAAGGTAGCCGGGAGGGTTGACGGCATGGACAATGACGGAGCAGCCTTTGGCAGCGGCCAGGACGTTGTCCAAGCTCATCGCATCGCCGCGTACCCAGACCATGCCGTCGCGCTGCTCAATGTGGTGCTCACCGCTGCGGCGCAATGCACGCACTGTCCAGCCTGCATCGCGTAGTTGTCGGGCTACTTCACCACCGATACCGCCAGTGGCGCCTAGAACCAAGGCCATGTTGCTTGCCATTTCAATACTCCTGAATCTGTTGCGATGTTGGGAGTTTCGGGCGAGCCATGCTATTAAGCAATTGACCAATATATGATAGTCGTTATACATTTTTGTATGACTATCGACAACACCACCGAGATTGGCTGGGAGCTGTACCGCTCTTTCTTGGGCGTGCTGGACGCGGGTTCACTGTCCGGTGCGGCGCGCGCCATGGGAATTGCCCAGCCAACTGTGGGACGGCACGTGGTCTCGCTGGAAAAGGCGCTGGGCGTGACGCTATTTACCCGTTCGCAAACGGGGCTGCTGCCCACCGAGGCGGCGCTGGCCCTGCAGCCCTTGGCTCAGGCCATGCAACGGGCGGCCACTGCGTTACAACGTGCGGCCAAAAGTCAAGGATCGGGCATCCAGGGTACGGTGCGGGTGACGGCCAGTGAAGTGATAGGTCAAGAGGTGTTGCCACCGCTCCTGGCACAACTGCAGGACACCTACCCCGACCTGACGGTGGAACTGGTGCTGACCAGCCGTGTGCAGGACTTGCTGCAGCGTGAGGCCGACATCGCTGTACGTATGACACAACCCCGCCAAGAGCAATTGATTGCCCGGCGCGTGGGGGTGATACCACTTGGCCTGCATGCGCATAAGCGTTATCTGGAAAAGCATGGCACCCCTGCCTCGCTGGCCGATCTGACGCAGCACGCGCTGATTGGCTTTGATGAAGAGACGCCGTTTGTTCGTGCCGCGCGCAAAGCATTCCCAATCTGGAGCCGGGAGAACTTTGCGCTGCGCACCGATAACGATATGGCGCAGATGGCGCTGATCCGAGCAGGCTACGGTATTGGCGTGTGCCAAGTGAATCTGGCAGCGCGCGAGCCCAATCTGGTGAACATATTGCCGGGAAGCATACCGTTGAGCCTGGAGACTTGGATCACCATGCACGAAGATCTGCGCAACAACCCGAGTTGCAAGGTGACGTTTGATGCGCTTTTGACCGGGCTAAAGAGCTACATAGCTTCATAATAGCCCGGCATAGCGCATGGCAAGGTGCGGTAGTTTGCCAATGGCGCAAGCAGCAGATTGAGATGAGCAGTGAAGCAATACAGGCGTTGCCATTCAAAGGACGGCTTGAATTACGAGAGCAAGGATCTGGTACCACTGACTCTTCAATTGAGCCTACGGTCACAGGCTACCGCTAAGCAAAATCAATCCGCTCTGAGCAAACGAGGCCGCACTGCCGAGGCCCCCTCAACTTTCAAGTACGCGATCCTGGTCTTGAAACGCTCTTTCAGTGATTGAAGTGCAGCTTCCAATTCCCTAGTGTCATCGGTCAAGGTTTTCACGATGAAGCGATCAGTTGCGGGATCGTAGTGGCCGCTGTATACGAGTTCCAGCAGATTTGCATCCTTGGCCAGCGTTTCGCCAATGGTCTGGTTGATCTGCGCTGCCTCGGTTTTGTTGAGCTGGCTGTTGACCAGCGTCACTAGCGCATATTGCGGCTGGGAGGCGATGTACTTTCTGTCCTGGGGGCGGAGGTTCTTGACATATACCTTCAGCGATGGGTAGCCCGCCCGGGTATTGTCGATCTCGGATTGCATGTGGCGGTCAGAAAAGTAGGCCACCAGTTCCTCGTTGAGTTGGGCGATAACGGCAGATGCCTGGATGTGCTGGTTGACGGTCCCCGGGCTCAGATCCTTGTTGCCGTTTTGAAGAAGGTTCTCCTTGACGGCTTCATAGAGGGGGCTGCCGGGCGGAAAGGTCGAGACCGTTTGCGCAGTGGCCATGCCGTTGAGAAATACGACCAGCAAACACCCAACCATACGGCTCTTGAGCATCGTCCACACCTTTGAAAAAAATGGGCATGTTGTTGCCCGAAGCCCGAATGGGGTTTCAAGCAGTGACTCTATGTGGCAGGTCAGGAGATATATGGGAGAGTTGAGGCCGTTTGCAGTCAGCCACGCAGCGACATGCCTAAATCCTGCAGATCCTGCACGCACCGTCGCAGGTGCGCCTGCATCTTCTCGGTTTGCACCAGCATCGGCTCCAGCGCATGGCTGCAAGCATCCACCGCAGCAGCAAACGCAGCCACCATCTGCACGCACACAGCATTTTGCAAAGCCGCGTAAAGCGCATCAGGGCCAGTAACACCCGCTGGCAGCACCACGGCAGCGGCTTCCGTTGGCAGCACCGGCAACCCATAGCCCCCCAAATGCCCTCGCAGTGGCTCGCGGATCTCTACCTCAACCCGCGCAGCAACCTCAGCAGACCACACAGACAGCGGACCCGCGTACAACTCCAGCAACCCAGGCAGCGCTGGGATGGTCTTGCGCCAAGCGGCGCGCCGCATGGCCGCCTTGCAGTGCTGCAGCCGCTTTGCTCCTGGGCCAAAGCCAGTTGCAACTGCTGCAGCTGGGGCAGCAACTCGGTGTCGATGGCGCCTAGTACGTTTTCTTCCTGGTGGTGCAGCAGCACCTCGGCCGGTTTGCGCTGTTGGCAGGCCTGGGCGGGGGCCAGTATTTCAGTGATGCCGGGAGAGGGGCTATTTGTGGAGGTGGCGTCGGGCAGTCTTTGAGTGGCGGCTGAAGCCCGCTACGGCGGTGCCTGGGGGGGGCCTGGCGCGCTGGCGCCGAAACCATTTTGTGAAATACGCCACGCGCGAGGCCAGAACACTGCGACACTACCCCCACACTGGGCCGGCATCGTCGGGTTCTTGGGGTGACAGGACCCGCAGGACGCTCCACCGGCATGCCCGGCGCTGTAGTCCTCTCCTTTCTTTTGGAAACCTTTTACATGTGCAAACGCGCTCTCCAGGCCACTGCCGCCGCAGTGGTCTTCGTTCTTTCAGCGCCCATCGCCACCGCGCGTACGCTATGCACGCTGATGGCAGACGCCGATTCCGGCCAGCTGCTGGTGCAGCAAGGCCCGGCCTGCTCCGAGCGCGTGACACCTGCCTCGACTTTCAAGCTCGCCATCAGCCTCATGGGCTACGACGCGGGAGTGCTCAAGGATGCTGCAGAGCCTGCCTTGCCGTACCAGACGGGCTATCCGGATTGGGCGGGCGATGCCTGGCGGCGGGACATCACGCCGACCACCTGGATGCGGGATTCGGTCTTCTGGTACTCGCAGCAGGTGGTCAAGCGGCTAGGGCAGGAGCGCCTCGCGCACTACGTGAAGGCATTCGAATATGGCAATGCCGATGTCTCTGCGGTACCGGTCGATGAACCGGGGCAGAACGGGGTCTGGGTGATGAGTTCGCTG
Source organism: Comamonas sp. B21-038 (assembly GCF_022387135.1). Taxonomy (GTDB): domain Bacteria; phylum Pseudomonadota; class Gammaproteobacteria; order Burkholderiales; family Burkholderiaceae_C; genus Comamonas; species Comamonas sediminis. The sequence continues at coordinate 2,495,293 of NZ_CP092462.1, read as the reverse complement.
CGTATCTCCGCTGAGGAACAGCTCGCGTTCATGCGCAAGATCGTGCGCCGCCAACTGCCGGTGAGTGCACATGCCTATGACATGACCGCCGGCATTTCGAACTACGGCACCGAGGTCAACGGCTGGACTGTGCATGGCAAGACGGGCACCGGGTCGCCGGGCAGCGACCACCGCTATGACGCGAACCACGCGTATGGCTGGTACGTCGGCTGGGCGACCAGGGGCGCGCGCAGGCTGGCGTTTGTGCGCCTGATCCAGGATGCGCAAGCCCTCAAGCCCAACGCGGGGCTGCGTGCGCGCCAAGAGCTCCTTGGGCTTTTGCCCACCACTGACCAGTAAGAAGGGCATCGCCATGGTCGTGCTGCGTCGCGCGCTTGCCGCCGTTCTTTTGCTTTTCAGCGCATCCTGTGTTCCGGCCCAGACCTTGGCACTGACGTTTGATGACGGCTTGGACCCTTCAACCGAGCCTGCGGCTGCATCGTGGAACCGGCAGATCCTGAAATCGCTCCGCGATGCGGGCATCTCGTCCATGGTGTTTCCGTCACTGGTGCGTACCGGCCGGGGTGAGGGGTTGGACCTCATTGGGGACTGGGGGCGTGCAGGCCACGCCGTGGGCAACCACACGTCCCGGCACCGCAGCCTGGGGTCGCCTCAAGTGCCGCTTGCGGACTTTATTGGCGATGTCAAGGAGGCCGGCGCCGTGCTGAGCCGGGTACCTGGTTGGACGAAGATGCTGCGCTTTCCGTACCTCAAGGAAGGCAACACGCTGGCCAAGCGGGACGGCATGCGCCTGTGGATGCAGGCCGCAGGCTACAGGGCGGCTCCGGTGTCGATCGACGCGAGCGACTGGTACTACAACCAGGTGTATGTGGCCTGGCTGAACGACGCAAATGCCGCCAAGGCCGACCAGGTGAAGGCCGCGTACATCGCGCATCTGCTGGACCGCGCGGCCTACTACGACGGCCTGGCCCGGCAGGTCCTGGGCCGCAGTCCAGCCCATGTGATGCTGCTGCACACCAACAGGATCAATGCTGCCGCGCTCGATGAATTGATCCGGGCATTCCGGGAGCGCGGGTGGAGTTTCACCACGGCCAGGAGCGCCTTCGATGACCCGATCTATACCGAGCAGATCGATACCTTGCCAGCAGGCGAGAGCATCCTCTGGGCCAGCGCCAAGGCGGCGGGGATACCGGGTCTGCGCTACCCGGCCGAGGATTCCGTCTACGAGGCGCCCCCGCTACGCGCCCAGGGACTGATACCGGCGCACATGGCGCAGTAATGCACTGGCAAGGGGTTTGACGATGGTGCGGCAGGGGAGCCGCGCTGGGCATTGCCAGCAGCTCGCCGTCTCTCGGCATCGGTTTGCGCAACACCACCCAGCGCAGCGGGCGGCCGCCCTCAGCGCAGTAACCGTGCCAACCAGCGGCGGCGGGCCTGTGTACGGCCTTCGGCAGGTGGGCGATGCCCCTTTGGCGCGCAAAGCCTGCGGTCTGGTCTTCTGCCCGAAGCCGGACGGGTGCCGTGAGCGCTTGACATTCAACTTAACTTGAAGCTTAAGCTCGCTGTCTTCTCACCACATCCGATGCTGCAAGGGTAGACATGCAAACCATCTTGGGGGCCAATGGCCAAATCGCGACCGAGTTGGCGCGTGCGTTGAAGCGCCACTACACGCAGAACCTGCGCCTGGTCAGCCGCCAGCCGCGCAAGGTCAACGATACCGACGCACTGGTCCGCGCCGACCTGCTCGATGCCATACAGACCCTGGACGCAGTGCGTGGCAGTGAGGTCGTGTATTTCACCGCTGGCCTGCCTCCGGACAGCGCATTATGGGAAACGCAATTTCCGGCCATGCTGCGTAACGCAATCGATGCCAGCCGGGCAGCGGGGGCCAAGTTTGTCTACTTTGACAACACCTATATGTATCCGCAAAGCGCGCAGCGGCAAACCGAGGAAACCGTTTTTGCCCCGACAGGGCGCAAGGGCCGCGTGCGGGCCTTGATGGCAGAGATGGTGCTGGCCGAGATGCAACGCGGCGATATCCCCGTTGCCATTGCCCGTGCGCCAGAGTTCTATGGCCCTGGCAAGACCCAGAGCGTCACCAACACGCTGGTGATTGAGCCGCTCAAGGCTGGCCGAAAGGCCAAGGTACCGGTACGGGATGACACGCTGCGTACGCTGATCTGGACGCCCGATGCCAGCCGCGCGATGGCGATCATTGGCAATACGGAGGATGCATACGGCCAGACCTGGCACCTGCCTTGCTGGGACGAGCGCCTGACTTACCAAGCCTTTGTGCACGTGGCCGCCACCACTTTCGGGGTGGCGCCACGCTACCGCGTGCTGAGCCATTGGGCGCTGGTGGCTGCGAGCTGGGTGTCCAAGCCGGTGCGCGAGCTGCGCGAACTGCTACCACGCTACGCGCACGACCTTGTTTTTGATTCGTCCAAGTTCCGGCGTCGTTTTCCGCACTTTGTGGTCACCAGCTACGAACAGGGATTGAGGCACATCGCGCAAGCGTCTTCCTGAGCACACAGCGTTCCCTGCAGGGCGCCGCCCAGCGCGAGGATGGCGGCCACCCTGTGCACGCCAGGGCGCGGTGGCTGCCAGAGTTGAGCCGGACCGGCCCGGGAGGTGTTTGCCGCGCAACGCGACTTGGGCACCTGTTCAGGTCTTGGCGCCGTTGGCCCGCTGCTTGCGCCCGGCACGCATCAGCCGGCCCATCTTCTCTTCGGCAGCGGATGCAGAGGGCAGCGATGCAGACTGCTGTGCCAGCACATGGGTGAGCACGCGGCGCGCGTTGTCCTGGCAATCCATGTCATCTGGCCGCGCCTCTATGTCGGCCAACAAGGCCTGCACCTGCCTTTTGCTGGTTTGCAGTTGTTTTTCCATGGCCTTGATGTCGGCCAGTTTCTGGCGCAAGGTGGCCACGACTCCGTCATGGTCCCAGCCTTGCAGGCCGCGTGGCAGCAATGCGCGAATGTCCTCCAGGCTGAAACCCACCTTTTGCGCCATGACCACCAACTCCAGCATCTGCACCATCTCCGGCGGGTAGCTGCGGTAGCCGTTCAAGCCCCGCTGCGCCGCTGGCAGCAGGCCGCTTTGCTCGTAGAAGCGGATGCGCGATGTGGACAGACCTGTGCGTTTGCTCAGTTCACCAATATTCATACGTCATTCTCGTGGTGCATTGAACGTCCCTGCACGTTGAAGCTTACTGCGCTGGCAAGGCCAGTGCTGCAGAGGCGGTTGGTGGTGCGCGCCCTCCACCCGCCATGCCAGCGGACGCAACCGGGCCATTGCCGCACGCGGCCCCCTGACAACGTCTTACACAGCGGTGCAACAGCCTTATTTTAACGTTCACAGGCTTGGCACCCTTCTTTTTCGTCAACCGCTAGGAGTTTTTCATGTCCTTTGTCACTACCAAAGACGGCGTCCAGATTTTTTACAAAGACTGGGGGCCCAAGGACGCACAGCCGATCGTCTTTCACCATGGTTGGCCGCTGAGCGCTGATGACTGGGACAACCAAATGCTGTTCTTTCTTGCCCAGGGCTTTCGCGTGGTTGCGCATGACCGCCGTGGCCATGGCCGCTCCAGCCAGGTCAGCGAAGGCCATGACATGGACCATTACGCGGCGGACGCTGCGGCGGTAGCCGAGCATCTGGATCTGCAGCGGGCCATCCATGTGGGCCACTCCACCGGCGGTGGTCAGGTGGCGCGCTATGTGGCCCAGTACGGTCAGCCCCAGGGACGGGTGGCGAAGGCCGTCCTCATCAGCGCCGTGCCACCATTGATGGTCAAGACCCCGGCCAACCCCGAAGGCACACCGATGGAAGTTTTTGACGGTTTTCGCGCCGCGCTGGCCGCCAACCGTGCGCAGTTCTACATCGACGTGCCCACTGGCCCCTTCTACGGCTATAACCGCGCTGGGGCCAAACCGGTGCAGGGCACCATCCAGAACTGGTGGCGCCAAGGCATGATGGGCAGCGCCCAAGCGCACTATGAAGGCATCAAGGCATTTTCAGAAACGGACCAGACGGCCGACCTGAAAGCCATCACCGTGCCTACCTTGGTGCTGCAAGGCGATGACGACCAGGTGGTGCCCTATAAAAACGCGGCGGTGCTGCAAGACCAGCTGCTGGCCAACAGCGAGTTGAAAATCTACAAGGGCTATTCGCACGGCATGCATACCGAAAACGCGGATGCCATCAACGCAGATCTGCTTGCGTTCATTCAAAAGTAAGCGCTAGAAGACCGGGGCGCCCTGCTGATGAGCCGCCTTGGACCATGCGGCAATGGTCCAGGGTGGGCGCGCCGAACGGCGCCCTGGGTGGATAGGCACCCGCATTCAACCCATGGGGGCCTCAGCCGCTGATGGGCGTCTGCCCATCGACAGCGTTCCAGCGCAGGACAGGCTTTGCTATGGCCATCCACTGCCGTTGCGCCTTGCACGGCTTTGCGCCATCAAGACGCTGGTGGCACAGGCACGCGCTGCCCAGGCCGGCGTGTTCGCCAGCCACCGGCCATCAGCATCAAAGATACCAGCAGTATCGAGCCCCATTGGCCCAGCGTAGGCACCGGGGTGGCTACCGCGTTGACGGGGACGCCGCCAACGATGGTCAGCGTTGCCAGCGCCGTGTTGTTGGCGGTATTGCTGTCTGTGCTATCGGTCACAGCCGCTGTGGCAGCAAAGCTGCCTGCCGCTGTGGGCGTGCCGGTGATGGCACAGGTGACACTGCCGCCGACTGCGAGATTGGCGATATCGCAGGCGCCTAACACCAGGCCTGCGGGCAGGCCGGTCACCGAAGCGGCAGCGCTTGCACTGGCAGGCGCCGTACCACTGTTGGTGATGGTGATACTGCCGCTGTAAGCCGATCCAACCGTGCCTGCGGGGAGGTTGGTGCTCACGGCCAGGTCTGGAAAAGCACCCACGGCAATGGTGGCGATGGCGCTGTTGTTGCGGGGGTCGAGATCGGCCGTGTCCGTGGCAGCCGCCGTCACAGCGAAGCTGCCTGCTGTGTTAGCGGTGCCGTTCACGCTGCAGGTGACGCTGGCGCCGGCGGCCAGATGGGCCACGTTGCAGCTGCCCAGCGTGAGTCCATTGGGCAGGCCTGTGATGGACACCGAGGCAGCGGCATCTGCCGGTCCCGAGCCGTTGTTGGTGATGGTGACCGTGCCGCTGTACGGCATGCCGACCGTAGCGTTGCCAGGCAGGGCGACTGCCATCACCAAGTCGGAAAACACCACCTTGCGGACCACCCCGTTATAGGCGTCACTGATAAACAGGGCGCCTGCGCTGTTGAACGCGACTGCCGAAGCGCCTCTCAGTTGTGCACTGGTAGCAGGACCCCCATCGCCCGAATAGCCGGCAGCACCGGTTCCGGCCACCACCGTGTTGACGCCATTGGCGTCCACTTTGAGGACGTCGTTATCCTGCCCGTTGGAAATATAGAGATTGCCGACACGGTCAAAAGCGAGGCCCGAGGAGTAGCGGCTGGTTCCCATGTCATTGCTGAAGTTTGCTCCTGGCACCGTGCTGATGATTCCACCGGCATCGATCTTGCGCACGACCCGGTTCTGTACATCGGCCATGTGCAGATGGCCCGCTGCGTCAAAGGCAAGTCCGGTGGGGAAGTTCAGGGCCGCGCTGGTGGCGGCTCCTCCATCGCCGCTGTAGCCCGCAGAGCCCACTCCCGAAACCGTGGTGATGGCGCCGCCGCCATCTACTTTGACAACGAGGTGTTGAAACGCCAGCGACGTATAGAGGTTGCCGCTGCTGTCCACCGCTATTCCGAATGGACTGCGGCCATTCAAATCAGAGAACAAGGTCACCGTGCCGCTGGCATCGATCTTGCGAATCCCTCCCGCCATCGAGCCCACATACAGGTTGCCAGCGTTGTCGAACGCGAGCCCGGTGATCTCGTTGAAGGAGGCGCTGGTGGCAGGGCCACCGTCCCCACTGTTTCCCGCACTCCCATTGCCCGCAAACGTGGTGATGCTTCCATTGGTATCCAACTTGCATATGACATTGCTTTCGGCTATGTATAAATTGCCTTGGCTGTCCACTGCGATATCGTTGCCGCCGTACTCCAAATTGACCTGGGTCGCGGCCCCACTGCCGCAACTGCTAATAGGAGTAATGGTGGTGCCGGTGCCCGCCACTGTCGAGATGGTCTGGGCCTGTGCGATACCAGTAATGGCGAGCAAGCCGGTGATGACCAGGCTTCGCCTGGCAGAAGACGAGCCAATAAAACGCTTGAACCACATGGGAAATACTCCTGAACCCCATAGACCTGTTATGAGGGGTTGGTAATCATTGGTTTGGTATGGGTACCGTCATCCAGCTGCACGCTGAGAGGTCAATATCCAAGGCAAGCAGAGCCATTCATTGGACTGGTCATCGGATGGCTAGGCGCCTATAAAGAGGCAGTGCTTATTGAGTCAAGGGGGTGAATGGCCGGCATCACAAAAAAATAATATATATGCTTGATGCGGGTCTGTTGGGTGATTGAGGGTATGACTATGGCGGCAATATTCCATGATATGGATATCGGATGGCTGCAAAACACCTCATGCTGGTGCCGGATAACTTTGACGCATGATTGGCTTTTACTCCATTCGGACAATCACGTAGAAATAAACAAAGAGTTTTGAATGAAATCAAAAATACTGGGCGCGCTCTCGCTCGGATAATGGGAGGGTTTGAATGCCTGTGGCGCTGAAAATGCAAGCTCCGCGGTGTTAGCTGCGATAAACGCGTGCCATTTAACCCGCGGTGCAGCCATGCGCCCACTTTCCCGGGAAGCGCATCCGGCCTCAGGCCTTGCCGGTGTGCCCCTGGAGGCGCGAGGTGGATAGGCAGGAGGCCGCGCTCCATGCCGCGCATGGCGCCCTCTTGCCAGCGCGCAATCAAGCAGCCTGCGGGCGCAGATCCTGCCAACGATAGCCCAGCACCGCCAACACGATGGTGCCCATGCCCAACCACTGAGGCACGGTGGGGTGGGTGCCAAACCAGAGAAGATCCACCGCCAACGCAACTGCCGGGTAGATAAAGCTCAGCATCGCCACTGCCGGGGCGCTGAGCCGCTGAAACGCACCGTACATCAGTCCATACATCCAAGCGGTGTGCAGCAGCCCCAGAATCAGCACGCAGACCACGGTGCTGGCACCGGGAAGACCGGTGCTGTGGCGCATGGCCTGCAACAGCGCAGGGGCGGACCAGCATGCCAATGCGGCGCCGCCTGCCAGCATCTGCACCATCGCAATCTGCGCTGGCACGATGTTCTTGACCCGCCGGGTGCTGATGACGGTGGCGGTGTAAAGCGCGGCAGCCAGCAGCGCCAGCGCTATTCCCCATACCGGCGCGCTCGTGGACGGGGCCAAACTGGCCACGGCATCCGTGCCCAGTCCGCTGCTCAGTACCACGCCGCACAGTGCCGGCAGCATCCATAGCAGCTTGCGCCAACCGATCGCCTCGCCGCCCAACGCTGCCGCCAGTACCAGCATGAAAGGCTGCACATGGTAGACCACGGTGGCAACGGCGATTCCCACGTAGGCATAGGCATGGAACAGCGCCACCCAGTTGGCGACCAGAGCCGCGCCACCGAGCACCATGGAGAGCCAGCCCGACCTGCTCGGCGGCACCCAGGCTCGTTGCCACAAGATCCACAGGCCCAATCCCAGCGCGCCAAGCAGGCAGCGCAGCAGGACGACATGCTCTACCGGCAAACCACTTTCGATGACGACCAGCCCGATCGTCCCTGACAGAGCCATCGCGGCCACCATGCGCCAGGTGCCGCCGCCTTGCACTGCAGTGAATGCACTGGCCTTGACTGGAGGGATGCCCGCTACGCTTGAGGAGTTCATGATTTCATCGAGGAGATAAGAGGAGTGCGATGGTCAGGCCTTTCGATAGAATTGACAATATGGCTTGAAATCAATTAATTGTTGCCTGTGATGCAACGATCTATGCCCATGAATACCGACTCTCTTCCGCTCGCCGACATGCAGGTATTTGTCCAGGTGGTGGCCCAGCATAGTTTTGCGGGTGCGGCGCGCCACCTGCGCCTCACCACCAGTGCCGTGAGCCGTAGCGTTGGCCGCCTGGAGTCCGAGCTGGGGGTGAAGCTGCTCAACCGCACGACCCGGTCCTTGTCGTTGACGGAGGTGGGTGCGGCCGTGCACGCCGATTGTGTGCTGATGCTGCAAAGCGCCGAGCTTGCGGTGTCGCGTGCCACTGCCCACCGCCAACAGCCGCAGGGCGTGTTGCGCATGAGTGCCCCCTTGGTCTTTGGCGATTGGTGGCTGGCCCCGCTGCTGCCCGGTTTCTGCGCGCTTTTTCCCGAAGTTCAAGTCCAGCTGACCATGCGCGATGAACTGCTCGACCTGACCGCCGAAGGGCTGGACCTGGCGATCCGCATCAGCGGGGCCGATGCGCTGCCGCCCGCGATGGTGGCTCGGCCGCTCAAGCGCATTCGTTATCTGCTGGTCGCGCACCCAGCCTACCTGCAGACCCGGCCGCCCATCACCGAACCCCAGGATCTGATGGCCCATCGCTGCATGAGCCTGGGTTATGGGCCGTTTCAGAACGTGGTGGAACTCGCTTGCGTTGCGAGCCCTGCTGCGCCCCCCGTCAAGCTGCGGCTGAACACGCCCATCACGATTGCCAGCAGCCATGGTTTGCTCAACGCGCTGCAATCCAATGCCGTCGCTGGCATTGCGCTCATGGCCGAATTCGTGGCCTGCAACCATCTCGCCCAGGGCAGCCTGGTGGAGGTGCTGCCCGGTTGGCAGTTGGTGGGAAGCTATGCCCCTCGGACCGCCTATGCCTTGCATGCACCAGGCCCCCATGTACCCCCTAAATTGCGGGCCATGCTGGACTATTTGCAAAGCCAGACCGCCGAGGCGGTGACGAGCGGCACACCCCTTGCAAGCGCTGGTTCCAGGTAGCTCGGCAGACAACAGCGGCCACTGGTCCGCATACCGCTCCAGCAACGCCGGCAGCGCTGGGATGGTCTGGCGCCAAGTGGCGCGCAGCATGGCTGCCTTGCTTTGCTGCAGGCGCTCCTGCTCCTGGGCCAAGGCCAGTTGCAGCTGCTGCAGCTGGGGCAGCAGTTCAGTGTCGATGGCGCCTTGGACGTTTTCTTCCAGGCCAGGCTGCGGCGTCAATCCAGGCGGATGCCGCGCTCTTTGATCAGCTTGCCCCAGCGCGCCAGCTCCTGCTGCAGGTGCGTGGCCAGTGCCTGGGGCGTGCTGCCAATGGGCTCGGCGCCCACGCTTTCGAGCTTTTTGAGAGTATCGGGCTGCTGCATCGCGCCGTTGAGCACCTGGTTGAGCCGGGCCACCACCTGGGGCGGCGTGCCGGCGGGCGCAAACACCGCAAACCAGGGTGATACCTCGTAGCCGGGCAGGCCGGCTTCGGCAATCGTGGGCACGTCGGGCAGCGCGGAGGAGCGCTTGGCAGTCGTCACACCCAGCGCGCGCAGCTTGCCCGACTGGATATGGGGCCGCGCCGAGGTGATGCTGTCAAACATCAGATCGACCTGGCCGCCCAGCATGTCGGTAATGGCCGGGCCGCTGCCTTTGTAGGGCACATGCATCAGCGCCACCCCGGCGGTGGAGGCAAAACACCTCACCGGCCAAATGGATGGAGGTGCCGTTGCCAGCGGAGGCATAGCTGAGCTTGCCGGGGTTGCGGCGCGCATGGGCCAGCACATCCTGCACCGATGTGTCGGGGCTGCGGGCGGCATTGACCACCAGCACATTGGGCACCACCGCCAGCAGGCTGATGGGCGCAAAGTCCTTGACCGGGTCATAGGCCAGCTTGGCGTACAGCGCCGGGTTGGTAGCCATGCCGATCGAGGTGATCATGATCGTGTAGCCATCGGCAGGCTGCTTGGCGACATAGTCGGCGCCGATATTGCCACCGGCGCCGGGCCGGTTCTCGACCACAAAGGGCTGGCCCAGCTCGCGTGCGGCTCTATCACCTGAAGTTCGGGCAATCACATCCATCGCGCCACCCGGCGGAAAAGGGCACCACCCATTTGATGGGCTTGGCCGGCCAGGCGGCATCGGGTTGTGCCATTGCCGCGCCTGGCAGCGCCAGCGCTGCCAGCAGCAGGGCCAGGGTTCTGCGTTGCATTGTCATCTGCATATGCCTGTCTGCTTATCGGATGGAGGAGGGGTGCTTGGCCAAAGGCGTCACTGTTATCTGCATGTAGGGGAACAGCGGCAGCTGGCTCAGCGTGCTGTGCAGCTCGTCGTTGCTGGCTACATCGAAGACGCTGTAGTTCGCATACTCGCCCACCACACGCCACAGGTGCGGCCATTGTCCGGATTCCTGCAGCTGCTGCGAATAGGCTTTTTTCCGCAGCCTTGATGCGCGCGGCCTCTTCGGCGGGCACGCTGGCGGGGATGTTGACGACCATATGAACGAGATAGAGCATGGGTTTTTTTCCTAAGGAGCGATCAAACGGCGGGGCGCACGGCAGCAACGACGACCTGGGGCGCCTCTTGCTTGCCACGGTAGTAAAGGATGAAGAAGCCGATCGCGAGCGCCGCCACCAGGCCCGGTACGGCAAATACCAGGAAGTTCATCTGCAGCGGCAGCGCTGCGGCCATCAGCCAGCCGCCCAGCAGCGGGCCCACAATGGCGCCGGTGCGCCCGACACCCGAGGCCCAGCCCAGCCCGGTGGAGCGGATGGCCTGTGGGTAGAACTGGGCGGTGTTGGCATACAGCAGTATCTGCGTGCCGATGGTGGTGGCGCCGGCTATCGCGATCAGCAAGTACAGCACCGGCATGGGGCTGTTGAAGCCCAGCAGCGCGATGGCCACGGTGCCCAGCGCAAAGAAGGCCAGCACCACCTTGGGCAGGCTGAAGCGGTCCCCCAGCCAGCCGCCGGCAATGGCGCCGACGACGCCGCCAAAGTTCAGCATCAGCAGGAACGACAGGCTAGACCCCAGGCTGTAGCCGGCCGTCGCCATCAGCTTGGGCAACCAGGAGCCCAGTGCATAGACCATCAGCAGGCAGCAGAAGAAGGACAGCCAGATCATGAAGGTGCCCATGGCGCGGCCCTTGAGGAACAAATCAAGCATGGGCACGCCTGCGCCCTTGGCATCGGTCTGCAGCAAATGCACATCGCTGCCCAGGGCTACACCGGGTGCTACCTGCGACAGCATCTGCCGCGCCTTGGCCTGCTGGCCCTGGCGCAGCAAAAAGCCCACGGACTCGGGCAGCTTCCACAAGATCAGCGGCAGCAGCACCAGCGGCAGGGCGGCGGCCAAGAACATGGACTGCCAGCCAAAGCGCGGCAGCATGTAGATGCCCAGGCCCGCGCAGAGCACGCCGCCCAGCGAGTAGCCGCTGAACATCAGCGCCACCAGGGTGCTGCGGGCGCGCTTGGGCGCGTATTCATTGATCAAGGCCACGGCATTGGGCATCAGTCCGCCGCAGCCCAGACCGGCGATAAAGCGGAAGATGCCAAACTCGGTCGGCGAGGTGGCAAAGCCGCTCATGAAGGTGGAGATGCTGAACAGCACAAAGCTGATCGCCACGCCCTTTTTTGCGGCCGATGCGGTCGGCCAGCGGACCAAAGATGAAGGCGCCAAACATCATGCCGAACAGCGCATAGCTGCCCAGGGCGCCGGCCTGCACCGGCGAGAGGCTCCACTCCTTCATCAGCACCGGCAGCACGGCGCCGTAGATGAACAGGTCATAGCCATCAAACACCAGCAGCAAGCCGCATAGCAGGGTGACCATCCAGTGGAAGCGCGTAAAGCGGGCGTTGTCTATGACTTGGTTGACGTCCAAGGTTGTCATCTCTGTCTCCTTTTATAGGGGCTGGGGGGTTCAGCCCGGTTGGGCTTCATGGGCCGGTATCACTGCAATGGCCTTGATCTCCACGATGTAGCCGGGCGCGCCGCCCAGCATGTGCGCGCCCCACCGCCGTCCAGGCGGGAAGCGGGTCACTGCGCAAGAAACGGTTGCGCACCTGCATGAACAAAGGCAGGTCGCGCATATCGGTGTGGAAGCTGGTCAGATCGACCACATCGGCCAGGCTGGCGCCTGCGGCCTCCAGCACCCGCTGCAGGTTGGCAAAGGCCTGCGTGATCTGGGCTTCGCGGTCTTCGACCAGCTCCAAGCCGGGCGTGCGGCCGATCTGGCCGGATACATAGACGGTCTGCCCGACCCGGATGGCCGGGGCATAGCCGATCTGCTCGTACACCGCCTCCATGCCGGGCGGAACAATGGCTTGGCGATCAGTCATGGTGTCTCCTGGGCCCGCGCATTGCTGCAGCCTTGCAGTGCTGCGCGGGCGCGGTTTTTTCTTTTTTAGCGTGGGTAGGGCGGTCGGCGGCGGGTCAGCAGCTCAGCCGTTGTCGCCACCGGCTACAGGCAGCACCGCACCGGTGATGTAGGCCGCCTCGTCGGAGGCCAGAAACAGGATCGGGCCGACCTGGTCATCGAGGCTGCCGTAGCGCTTGAAGTAGTTGGACTCGGTCACCTGCTGCACGGCCTCGCGCATCCAGGCCTGCTCCTCAGGGCTGTCGCCTGCGGCATTGCGCGGCACACGCCGGGGCGGCGCATGGGTGCCGCCGGGGGCCGAGGCGACGACGCGGATGTTCTGCGGTGCGTATTCCATCGCCAGCGACTGCGTCAAGGCATTGACGCCGCCCTTGGCCGCCGAGTACGGCACCCGGCGAATGCCGCGCGTGGCGTTGGACGACACATTGACGATGGTGCCGCCGCCGCGTGCCAGCAGATGCGGCAGCACGGCATGGCAGGCGTACAGCGTTGGCATCAGCGAGCGGCGGATTTCTGCGTCGATCTGCGCGGGCTCGAACTCGGCAAAAGGGCGCATGCGGATCGCGCCGCCCACGCCGTTGACGAGGATGTCGATGCCGCCAAACAGCTGGCTCGCCCGCGCCATGGCGGCCTGCGCGCCTTCGTAGGTTTCCAGGTCGGCCACCAGGCCAGCGGCATTGGCGCTGCCCGCCTCGGCCGCCACCTCGGCGATAAAGTCGGCCCGGTCCACCAACAGCACCTGGGCGCCTTCGGCCACGGCGCGCAGCGCCACGCCCCGGCCAATGCCCTGGGCCGCGCCGGTGACCACCATCACCTTGCCGGCAAAGCGCTGGTAGCTTGCGGGGTGCAGGGGCGCGGTCATGCCAGAGCCTCCGCCACGGCGGCCAGCGGTTGGGTGGGCGTGAACTTCTCGTAATGGAAGTGGGCGGGCACTATGCCTTCGGCCTTGAAGTGCTGCTGCACGGCATCGACCATGGGCGGCGGGCCGCAGAGGTAGACATCGACATTGCCGCCATGCAGCGCCTGGGCGGGCAGATGCTGGGTCACATAGCCTTGGCGCGCGTGCACGGTTTGCGGATCGGCCACGCAGGTGCTGAAGGTGAAGCCCGGGATCTGCAGCGCATAGGCCTGCAGGCGCTCGACCAGCACCAGGTCTGCATCGCGGGTGACGCCATAGACCATGTGTATGGGCTGGGTTGCTCCGTTGCGGGCCAGCACTTCCAGCATCGACAGGAAGGGCGCCAGGCCCGTGCCGCCGGCCAAGAACAGCAGCGGCCGTGTGACTGCGCGCAGGTAGAAGCTGCCCAGCGGCCCGGTCATCTGCAGCGGCTCGCCCTGGCTGGCGCCCTGGAGCCAGCTGCTCATCAGGCCGCCCGGCACCTGCTTGATCAGGAAGCTCATGCGGCCATTGCCGGGCGCGGAACTGAACGAGTAGGACCGGTGCAGGCTGCTGCCCGGCACGCCGATATTGATGTACTGCCCGGGCAGAAACGCGGGTGCGGCGTCTGCCACATCCAGCACCAGTTCATAGGCGGCATCGCCAAGGGGCTGCACGGCGCTCACCGTGGCGCTGAACTGGCCCGTGCCGGTCTTGCAGGCGGTGGAGGGCACCGGCACCGCGATCACGCAGTCGGACTGCGGCACCATCTGGCAGGTCAGCACCAGGCCCTGGCCGGCCTCATCCTCGGTCAGCGCGTCATCGATGTAGTCGTCGCCCAGGTCGTAGGTGCCGCTTTCGGCCTTGCACTTGCAGGTGCCGCAGACGCCGTCCGAGCAGTCCATCGGCAGGTTGATGCGGTTGCGGAAAGCGGCATCGAGCACCTTCTCATGGGCGCCGCAGTCCACAAAGCGGGTAACCCCGTCCTCAAAATTCAGGGCAATGCGATAGCTGTTCATGCTGGTCTCCTGGCGTGTCAGATGTGGTAGACATCAATGACCTGGCGGATGTAGTCGTTCTTGAGAACGATCTTCTTGCGGGCGATCAGAAAGCTGTCAGCCACTTTGCGCAGGGTCAGAAAGACCGTTCCGAAGAAATGATCGGTCTGCTTGTAGCGGTGGCTCAGCGTGTGAAAGTTGTAGCGCAGCTCCACCGTATCGGCGTGCTCGGCCAGCACTTCCACATTGGTGATCATGTGGTTGGTGCGCGGCTCGGGCATCGAGGCGCTGGAGCGCTCGGTCTTGATGCGGAAGACCCGGTCCTCCAGCCCATTGCGGTTGGGGTAGTAGATCAGCGAGATCTGGCTGTGCGGGTCGTCGGTGAGCTGGTCATCGTCGTCCCAGGCGGGCATCCAGTACTCGGCATCGGGCGCGTAGAGCGCGAGCCAGGGCTCCCATTCGCGGTCGTCCAGGTAGCGGGCCTCGCGGTACAGAAAGGCGCAGATGGCGCGGTGGTCTGCCGTGTTGCTGTAGCTGCCCGTGCTCATGGCTGGGCTCCTGCGCGCTCTTGCTGCACGGCCTTGCGCATGGTCTTGGCCCAGTAATCATGCTGGCAGACAAACAGGCCCTCGTCCTCGCTGCGCTCGCCGCTGAGCAAGGGGCGCATGCCCATCTTCTTCGCGTTCTCGTCGGGGCCCTCGATCCACAGCGGCGCGCCCCGGCTCATGTCGTTCCAGCGCACTGCGCTGCCGGCGTAACCTGCCTGGCAGGCGCGGAACTCTTCCAGGTCATCGGCCGTGCCCATGCCCGAGACATTGAAGAAATCCTCGTACTGGCGGATGCGGGTGGCGCGGTCTTGCGCGCTTTCGCCCTTGGGGCCAAAGCAGAAGATGCTGATCTCCGTCTGGTTCACGTTCAACGGGCGGGCCACGCGGATCTGGGTGCCGAACTGGTCCATCAGGAACACATTGGGGTAGAGGCAGAGGTTGCGGGTCTGGCGCACGATGAAATCCGCGCGCTCCTGGCCCACGCGCTGGGCGAGTTCCTCGCGCTGGTTCCAGATCGGGCGCACCTCGGGGTTCAAGGTGTTGGTCCACAGCAGGATGTGGCCGTTCTCGAAGCCATAGACGCCGGCGACCGACTTGCTCCAGTTGTTGGCATCGGTGGCCTTGGTGCCTTCGGCATTGCGGCGGCTCATCGTGGCGGCATAGTTCCAGTGCACGGAGCTGACGTGGTAGCCATCGCAGCCGTTTTCCATCTGCATCTTCCAGTTGCCGTCATAGATGTAGCTGGAGTTGCCGCGCAGCACTTCCAGGCCTTCGGGGGCCTGGTCCACGATCTGGTCGATGATGACCCGGGTCTCGCCCAGGTAGTCCTCCAGCGGCTGCACATCGGCGTTCAGGCTGCCAAACAGAAAGCCCCGGTAGTTCTGGAAGCGCGCCACCCGGGTCAGGTCGTGCGAGCCGTTCTTGTTGAAAGTGATGGGGTACTCGGTGGTCTTCTCGTCCTTGACCTTGAGCAGCTTGCCGGCGTTGCTGAAGGTCCAGCCGTGGAACGGGCAGGTGAAGCTGCCCTTGTTGCCATGCTTTTTGCGGCACAGCATCGCGCCCTTGTGTGCGCAGGCGTTGATCACCGCATGCAGCTCGCCCTGCTTGTCACGGGTGATGATGATGGGCTGGCGGCCGATCGACGTGGTGTAGTAGTCGTTGTTGTCGGGGATCTGGCTCTCATGCGCCAGGTAGACCCAGTTCGACTCGAACAGGTACTTCATCTCCAGCTCGAACAGCTCGGGGTTGGTGAAGATGTCGCGTCGGCAGCGGAAGATGCCGGCGTCCTTGTCGTCTTGCAGTGCCGTCTCGAGCAGCTGTTCGACGGCGCCGAAGCGGTCGGCAGAGGCAATCGTGGTCATGGTGAGGTCTCCTGGGGGTACAGCTCCGCCTCGCTACGCAGAGTGCGGCGCGACAGGCAAGGGGCGGGAGGATGGGTCTCGGCGCTGGGGCACTGCCTGCTCGGCAGTACCCCGGCCGTGTGGCGTCAGGCGATCAGGCCGCCAAGCGCGGGCGGACCACGATCTGGTTGTCGACACCGTCCACCAGCGCGCTGAGCCGGATGTCGAAAACGATTTCTGCAAACGGGCCGCTCAGACCGTGGGCGCGGATGCTGGCCTCGTCGCTGCGCTCGGTCAGCGGCGGCACCAGACCTTCGCGGGTGGCGTAGGCAAAGTCGTCGAACACCAGCGGGTCGCCATCGATGTTGATCTGCGTGGTGAGCTTGCGGTGGCCATCGGCCGTGACGAAGAGGTGGATGTGCGCCGGGCGGTTGCCGTGGCGGCCCAACTGGTTGAGCAGGGCCTGCGTGGGGCCATCGGGCGGGCAGCCGTAGCCCATGGGCACGATGCTCTGGAATTTGTAGCGGCCTTGCTCATCGGCA
The DNA here is from genome assembly GCF_022387135.1 of Comamonas sp. B21-038. Lineage (GTDB taxonomy): Bacteria > Pseudomonadota > Gammaproteobacteria > Burkholderiales > Burkholderiaceae_C > Comamonas > Comamonas sediminis. The sequence continues at coordinate 2,478,689 of NZ_CP092462.1, read as the reverse complement.
ATGATGGTGCGGCGCATATTGAACGGCTTTTGCTCGCCGGTGGGATCGAAGTGCGAGTAAAAGCCCTTGGTGTTGGCATGCCAGACCTCGACCTGCGCCCCGGGCAGCGGCTGGCCATCGGCGCCGTAGACGGTGCCGTGCATGATGAGGGTGTGGCCAGCGGTGTCGCTGCCGTCATCGAGGCGGCCATGGCCTTGCACCACGGGGGCGCCTGCCACGTAGAGCGGGCCTTCAATCGTGCGTGGCGTGCCGTTGGCCACGCCCAGCGCGGCGTCTTCGGCATCCATGCGCATGTCGAAGTAGCGGTCCAGCCCCAGGCCGGGCGACAGCAGACCGGCCTCGCCGCGCGCACCGAGCTGGTTCAGGTAGGCCACGCCGGCCCAGTATTCGTCGGGTGTGATATCCAGGTCCTCGATGGCCTTGAACAGGTCGGACAGGATGCGGTGGATGATCTGCTTGGTGCGCGGGTTGCCACCGTCCTGGTTGAGGCCGCTGGCCAGACGCAGAAAATCCTGCACATCGGGGGTGTGGAAGATAGGGGCGCTCATCGTAGTCTCCTTGTCATGAATTCTTGGGGTGAATCCGTCTGTCCGTCTATGGGCGGCGTCAGGCGGCGGCTGGCGCGGCGACCGGCACGGTGATGCTGCTGCGGTCCCTGCGGAAGTGCCGCACGCGTTCTTCATCCAGTGTGATGCCCAGGCCCGGTGCCGTGGGCACCGTCAGGTGGAAATCCTTGTACTCCAGCGGCGTGGCCAGAATCTCTTCGGTCAGCAGCAGCGAGCCGAACAGCTCGGTGCCCCATTGCAGCGCGCGGAACGTGGAAAACGCATGGGCCGACGCGATGGTGCCCACGCCGCCTTCGAGCATGGTGCCGCCGTACAGCTCGATGCCGGCTGCATCGGCAATGGCCGCCACCTGTTGCGCCGCCTGCAGCCCGCCCGATTGCTCTGTCTTGATCGCAAACACATCGGCGCCGGCCACGCGTGCCAGTGCCAAGGCGGAGGCCGGGCCGGTCAGCGATTCATCGGCCATGATGGCAATCGGGTAGCGGCCTTTGAGGCGGGCCAGCACATCGGCGCTGGCCACCGGCTGCTCGGCCAGCTCGCAGCCCGCATCCACCAGGCCGGCCAGGCCGTGGTGCGCCTCCAGCTCGCTCCAGGCCATGTTCACATCAACCCGCACCGAGGCCAGATCGCCCAGCGCCTTCTTGATGGCCGCTACGTGGGCCACATCATCGCGCACTGCCTTGCGGCCGATCTTGAGCTTGAAGATCTGGTGGCGGCGCGTCTCCAGCATGCGCTGCGCTTCTTCGATGTCGCGGCCGGTGTCGCCCGAGGCCAGCGTCCAGGCGACGGGCAGGCGGTCACGCAGGCGGCCGCCCAGCAGCTCGGACACCGGCAGGCCGGTGCGCTGGCCCAGCGCATCGAACAGCGCCGTCTCGACCGCGCACTTGGCAAAGCGGTTGTCGCGGATGGCCTGATTCAGCCGCGCCATCAGCGCTGGCACACGGTTGGCGTTGGCGCCCACCATCTGCGGCACAAAATAGGTATCGATGGCCAGCTTCATGCCCTCGGGCGATTCCGCGCCATAGGCAAGCCCGCCAATGGTCGTGCCCTCGCCGATGCCCACCGTGCCATCGGAGCAGCGCACGCGCACCAGCATCAGGGTCTGGCCGTTCATCGTGGCCATCGACAGCTTGTGGGGGCGGATGGTGGGCAGATCGACCAGCAAGGTCTCCACCTGTTCGACGACAACGGAGCCTGCTGCCGTAGATGCCGCAGGTCGGGCGCTGTCTTGGTGCGGGTGTGTGTTTTGCATAGGTGCTATTGAACGACGCAGGCCCACACTTGATCCAACACCAAATTTGTCTTGTTTCATACCTTACAGGTATGGTGTGTGGTTTGATTATTAAATAACAATGACTTAAAATCGCTGCATTCCCATATCTATGGTTTTCCCTGATGGATCTGCGCCATATCCGGTATTTCGTGGCCGTGGCCACTACCCGCAACTTCACCCGCGCGGCTGAGCAAATGCATATCGCGCAGCCGCCATTCAGCCGCCAGATCCAGCAGCTGGAGGACGAGCTGGGCGTGCAACTGATCCAGCGCAACAGCCGCCCGGTGCGCCTGACCGAAGCAGGGCGCCTGTTTTATGAGCAATCGCTGCAGGTGCTGCAGCGGGTGGAGCAGATGAAAAGCGCGGCCCGCCAGGTGGGGCTGAACCAGCGCCAATCGATCTCGATCGCCTATGTGGCCTCTACCTTGTACGGCGGCCTGCCGATGCTGGTGCGCATGTTCCGCAAGCGCTACCCGGATACCGACGTGCACCTGGTGGACATGGGCTCGATCCAGCAGATCCAGGAGCTGCGCTCGGGCCGCATCGACCTGGGATTTGGCCGCATCCGCACCAATGACACCTCGGTCGCGCGCACCGTGCTGCGCGAAGAAAAGCTGGTGCTGGCCATTGCGCCGGGCACCCCGCTGGCCACCGACACCGGCCGCATCCGCCTGCCCGCGCTGGCAGGCCAGCGCCTCATCGTCTACCCCAAGGACCCCCGCCCCAGCTTTGCCGACCATGTGCTGGGCCTGTTGCATGACCAGGGCATACAACCCGCCGAGGTGCATGAGGTGCGCGAACTGCAGGCCGGCCTGGGCCTGGTCGCCGCCGAGATGGGCGTCTGCATCGTGCCTGCAGCGGCACGGCTGCGCTCGGACCTGGTCTACCGCCTGATCGACGACGAGCGCGCCACCTCACCGATCATCCTGAGCCACCGGGTCAATGACGACTCCTGGTACATCGCGGCGATCAAGGAGCTGACGGCCGAGATGTACGCGCAGAACCCGCCCTGGCTGGATTTTGAGACGAATGCGTTTCCGGCGGGGGATAGCTATGGGCTTGCCGGGAAGCGGTGAGGGGCTTGCTGAGCTCTTGGAGTCTCAGTTGCGGGTGGGGCGAGTGAGCGCTTTGTCTGTTCTCAGATTATTGCGATGATCGTAGAGACGGGGCGTTGATGAATTGGATGGCGGTTAGCGACCCAAGACCGACGCTCACGCTTTCGCAAAGCAGCCATTCATCGCAAGCTTTGTCTCATCAAAAGCCAAGCCACCCGAACTTGGCCCGGCGATGCTTTGAGGTGCAGGCGTTCAAGCACGGGCAGACCTGTTTCTCCAACGGAAGCCCAAAACGCTCAGCACGGCAATCAGATTCAGCAGCGCGACACCCCAAGCTCCAATGGAAGGGACCGGTGTAGCCGCAGTTGGCGTAGCCGCAGCCACCATGCCGGTAAACACTTGGCTGGCAGTAGCGGCGGCCTTGGTGGTGACGGACATCCGCTGGGATGTTCCACCGCCATCTGCAACGGTTATCAAGGTGCTGTAACTACCCGCAGACGTGGGTGTTCCTGTCAGTAAACCAGATGCTGACAGACTCAATCCCGCAGGCAATGGCTGTGCAGCATCGGCTGCAGACCATAGGTAGCTTCCGCTGCCACCAGATGCGCTCAACTGCAGGTCCGAGAGCGCTTGCCCGACTTGCAAACTGCCGAACCCCGTCGTCGTGATGGCCAAACTAGAAACGCAACTCACCGCCACATCACTCACATTGCTGACCCCCATCGTGCCGCTGCCTTGACTCACAGTGCAAGTCTGCTCTGCGGGCTGGCTCAACACAGTCACCACATAAGCATTGCCGTTGGTGACTTGGGTAGCAAAGGTGAACACACCATTGGCAAACACAGTCAGGTTGTCACCGCCATTGTTTTGCAAGACCACCGATTTGCCGGTTGCCAGGCCAGACACGTTGCCACCGACTGAACGGGGCAAGGCGGAAATCGAGTCTGTATCGGTTGCACTGTTGTTCCCGGGATTCGGGTCTGTCACGCCTGCGGGAGCTGCCACCGTTGCGGTATTGCTAAGAGTGCCTGTCGCAGCGGCAGACAACACCGCACTGGCCGTGTAAGTGACGCTGCCCCCGGCGGGAAGGTTCACCGTATCGTTGATGTTGCCACTGCCCGCTGCGGTACAGGTTCCTCCACCCGCTCCGACACAGGTCCAATGAGCGGTCAGGCTTGCGGGAAGAGTGTCTGCCACTGTTGCGCCAGCGACATTGCTCGGGCCCATGTTGCTGGCTGTGATGGTGTAGTTCACACTGCCACCCGCCGCCACTACGGTCACGCCGTCGGTGTTGGTGATCGACAAATCTGCACTGCGGACGATGGTGTCAGTATCGGTCGCACTGTTGTTCCCGGGATTCGGGTCTGTAACGCCTGCGGGTGCCGCTACCGTAGCGGTATTGCTGAGAGAACCTGTCGCAGCGGCAGATAACACCGCGCTGGCCGTGTAAGTGACGCTGCCTCCGGCCGGAAGGTTTACCGTATCGTGGATGTTGCCGCTGCCCGATGCTGTGCAGGTGCCTCCACCGGATCCGGCGCAGGTCCACGTTGCCGTCAGGCTTGCGGGGAAAGTGTCCGCCACGGTCGCGCCGATGGCATCGCTTGGGCCTGCATTGCTGGCTGTGATGGTGTAGGTCACGCTGCCACCCGCGATCGCCGTCGTCACACCCTCAGTTTGGGTGACACTGAGGTCCGCCAGCGGCACAAAGCAGACTGTCGCATCATTGAGCGTGGGTGTCAGCGCGGTGTCTGCCGAGGCCAGATAAGCCTTGTACTTCAGATATCGAAGCCCGTTGAACTGCGACAACGATGAACCGGAAGTCTGGAAATACGTATCAGCAGTGCCATCGGGCCCGACAAAATTAAAGGGGCCCGCAGGGTTGCTGGAGCCCGCCGCTTGGAACCCTACCGAAGTGTTGGCCGGGGTGATGGATGTCCATGTCAGCGCGTCCCAATCGGTGGCTGCGCCAGCGTCTTTCAGGCTCGAGACAAGGTTGCCCGACGAGTAGCCTTGGTCAATGTAAATCTTGAAGTTGTAATCCCTGGTGGTGTCAGTGCTCCAAGACGTACCACTGTTGGTCGCAACTACGCGCGAGCCGCTGGAGTAGGTGCTGGGAGAAGACCGGATCCAGAAATAGCCGCTCCCAGTGGGTGCCGATACGGGACGCAGAACCAATGCATACTGCGCTCCGGATGTCAGCGTGAGGGGAGTGCCAAAGGTCGCAGTAAAACTGGCTGTCGTACCACTGGCGAATGTGGTGCCAGGGATGGTTGTGTTTGCGAGGTCTGCACCTGTCGGGAGTCCGGCACTTGTGGCACGCACGGAAAGCATGAGGTCGGGAGGAGAGGCTCCGCAACCATTGCAGAAGAGTTGAACCTCGGCTTGGGTGAGCCGGCCAGTCATCCCTGAGATGAAGGTTTGGCCAGTCCAGTTGGATGCCCCAAAACCTGTGCCAGTCGTGGTTCCTTCAGTGTTCTGTTGGTCGATAACCAGCGCGTGCGTCAGTGTTGCGTCTCCGGGGCTGGTGTTGAGATCAACGTTTGTTGGCACGCCAGCCAGGAAATCCGATTGGGTGGTATCGGCAAGGCAAGTGGCTCCCACAGCCGAGTGGGTCACGGGAACATAAAGCACCATTCCCAGCAAGCCGAGCAACATGGGCATAGCAGCGCTCCGCACTGTTTTGTTGAGCATTCCCCTATGCAGCCGCTGAAGACTCAGCACACCAAGTTTCTTGATTGCATCCATGATGCCCCCGTCAAATGTAGAAAACCACGAATTGCATCGCAGGCAAAAGCAATCAGACGCACGACGGTGGGCAAAACTGAAAAGAGCCGGACATAGGCTCGCGGAAGGTCTCTCTTTGGGCTTCCTCAATCGATTCCACAGTCAGCGTTTAATATGTAACCATACGAAATATAAATCTAATTTTAGTAAGAATATGCACAATTTTGGCAGTTGCCTATCCCTGAAACAAGTGAATTTGCGGGATGACGGGCTGGTGTTTCCTCTTGGTTTGGACCTGAATGCCAAGTTTGGGTGGGTTGGGTGGTGCCGCAGCTGCTAATCCACTGCCGCTACCTCCATCAATGCATCGCCCGCTCAGCCAGCAGCAACAACGCGATACCGACCATCAGCGCCCCTGACACACGGGATACCACCAGTGCCGCGCCTGGACGCGTGCCCAGCACGCGCTGCGCTGTAAAACCAACCGTTAGATACACGCCGCAGCAGCTCAGCGCATGCACGGCACCGAGCACCATGATCTGCAGTGCGATGGGCCATGCACTTTCGGCGTGCACAAACTGGGGCAGCAACGCCAGGAGCAAGAGAATCAGCTTGGGATTGAAGCCGCTGATGCCTGCGCCTTTGCATGCCCATTTCCATCCGCCTCCCACCAGCGCGGATTGCGCACTGACTGCGGCTGCAGGGCTGCGCAACATGGCCACGCCCATCCAGAGTAGATAGGCAGAGCCGGCCACCGTGAGCACCGTCAAGACCACAGGGTGGCGGGCGACCAGCGCGCCAACGCCTGCGGCCACGGCCGCAGTGGCCAGCAAGGCACCACAGGCCAGACCGACGACCGCTGCGCAAGCCAGGCGGCGACCCCGCAGGCCTGCAGAAATGACATAGGCCCAATCGGCACCCGGGGTGATCACCAACGCAAACGACACCGCCCAGAAGGCGGCTACAGCGGTCAAAGGCACAGTACTTCTCTCGTCAAGCAAAGGAGAGAAGGATAGGCAACATGTAGCAGAATGTGCTCTCAATAAATTCCGATAAATGACAGAAAAGTGGAAGCTATTACAGAATGAATGCACTGGACCGGAAAATTCTTGCAGCGCTGGAGCTGGATGGGCGCTTGAGCCTCACCGACCTGGCCGCTCAGGTGGGGCTGAGTTTGTCCTCCTGCCACCGGCGGGTGCGCACCTTGGAGGAGGCGGGGGCCATTCGCGGCTACCGTGCCGATCTGGCACCTGCGGCACTGGGTTTGGAATTTGCAGCCATCGTGTTTGTCACGCTCAACAGCAGCAAGATCGTGCGCGACTTTGAAAAAGCGGTCGCCGAGCTGGACAACGTGATCCAGGCCCAGCGGCTCTTTGGTGACCCAGACTATCTGCTGCAGATCGTTGTCAGGGACTTGCCTGCTTTTCAGAAGCTCTACGACGAGAAGCTGACGGCCTTGCCGGGGATGCAGCGCATGACATCGACCTTGGTCATGAAGGATGTGGTGATCAACCGCCCGCTGACCTCGGCGTTGGGCTGATCGGCGCCGCCAGGCACGGCACCCAAAGCCTGGTCCACCCTCCAGATTGCAAATTCAACGCTGGCCGCGTGCTAGGCTGCACCGCAAATGGGGCGATGCGCGCCGTGCGGCCCATCTGGCGCAGGGTGTTTTTTGAGCCTGCCATTGCGCCATGGACCAGTGGCAGCACCGGATCGGCGTGCTTGTCTGACCACTGCTGGCAATCGGCGCGGCTGAAGGCGCGCAGACACCTTCAACAGCATTCCCTAGGCGTTTCGCTGCCGCCAAGCTGCGAACCCGATGCCAATGGTCATCAACATCCATACCAGCTTCGCCCACTGCCCCAGCATCGGAACCGGTACCGGTACTGCGGCCGGTTGAACGGCGGTCGGCGCTACCGGGTCGACAATGGTGCCGTTCTCCTGCCAGTCGTCGTCGCCTTTCTGCCCGTCGATCACGGTGAATGTCGTGGTGTTGCCGCTCACGCTCAGGTTGCTCGGTGCGAAATAGCTGGGCGGTGCTCCAGCGCTTTCCTGCCCCCACTTGGTCAGTCCGCCGACGGGTTGCGGCCAGTCGATGCTGACCGTGACGGGGGTGGTGTCACAGCCCATCAGTTGAAATTTGAACATGCCCATGGGCAACAGCTGGCCGGCAGGCGGAGCAACGGGCGCTGCAATGAATGCGGTGTTGGCGGCATCGACCCGGCAGGTATCACCGCCACCGGTGAAATGCGCCGTGGCCTCGCCACCGGCGGCATCCGGCGAAATGGTAATGCCGCTAAAGGTGGTGACCGGAACGAACTTCGCGGTGACCTTCTGCGGGGCTTGAACATTCAGCAGGTTGCAATCAGAACCGCTGCAATCCTGCGCAAACCCCGCCAACGTAAAGCCAATGGCTGGGCTGGCCATGCAATGGGCGTCAGCGCCATGGGGCACCGGGTTGGGGCTACAAGTGACGGTGCCACCCGCCGTTGGTTGGGCCACCACGGAAATGGGATAGATCTTGGCCTCAAAGCGGGCTGTGACCGTTTGCTGCCCTTGCGGCTCGAACACACAGACCGGCGATGCACCCGCCGTGGAACAAGCCCCATCCCACCCAACGAAGACATGGGCATCATCAGAATGGGCCGTGAGCGTCACGTTGACGGGATCGCTTTCGCTCTGAAATTCAGCGCTGCATGGGTGGTCGGGTGTGCACTCGGCCAATGAACCCGAGCCCGGCAGATGGGGGCTAACCGGCACACCGGTCACCACACCAGCGCCCGACACGTTGACGACCAGCGTGCGCAAACCGACACGCCGCTCCACCGCACCCACATCACAGCGCGTGCCCTGTGGCCGCGATACGCCGCGCTGGTCCATGGTCATGCCAGGTTCGCAGCTGACACCGTCGAGCAAGGGGCTATCCGGTTCGGGCACCAGCACATCGGCCAGGCCGCCGTGCAACACGGACGGCTGAGATGCGAGCCGCGCAGCCGCGACCGACGTGCTGCCTCCGGCAAAACCTCGCTGGCTGCTCATCAGATTGCCCGTGCCTTGGCTTGTACTGCTTCCGTCTCGAATGGCGTCCACTACCACCTGCGCCGTGCCGCTTACCGCGCCCACTGCAGCAGAACGATGGATCTCCAACGCCGCTACGCCGCCTGTTGCACAGGGGTTGGTGCCAGCGGTGCACTGGGCATCGCCCAGGCTGTAGACGGCGGCGCCGTCGGCATCGCCCGGTGCAGGGCGCTGCGGATCCGAGCTGCGTCCAAATGGCAGGTTGGCTCCGTTGTCTGCAGGAGCGGCGCCAGCGACAACCGCGTTGTCCGACAGCGTGACATGGTCCAGCCGCAGTGTGCCTGCGTAGTTGAACAGCGCACCACCATAGCCGGCACCCCCAGCGCCGTAGCTAAAGCTTTGTCCCCCGGCTGCCTGGTTGGCATGCAGGCTCACGTTGACCAGTGTCACCGTGCCAGCATCGTTGAAAACCGCACCGCCCATGCCGGCGCCGGCTCCTCCCTCCTTGCCTCCAACCCCTCCACCAAAACCACCGGCCTCTCCCCGGGGGTAGGTCGGTTTTGGTTCTGTATCACCCACCTTGACGATTCCATAGCCGCCGCCACCAGCACCGAAACCGCCGCCGCCGGCTGCTCCACCAAAGCCGCGGGGGACCGATGTCGCACCCCCGCCTCCAAATCCGCCCCAGTTGCTTCCCGTGCCGTAACCACCGCCGCCACCATATCCCCCTGAGGCGCCGGCGCCGTTGGACATGCAAACGGGCTTTCCGTCTGGCCCCACATAACAGGACACCTCCGCCGAGGCACCGCTGTTGGGGCCGCCGCTGAAGTGCTCGCCCGTCGCTGCATCTGCGCTGGCAGATGCGCCAACGCCTCCGCCTGCGGAGCCAACGGCATAGCTGAAGCTCCCGCTGTACCCGCCTGTGGCCTGGTTTGCGATGAAACTGCTGCGCTCTGCCACCAGCACGCCACGGTTGAAGATGGCGCCACCCGCCCCCAGTGCACCGCCACCCGCAAAGCCCCCACCGCCCCAGGCCACACCGCCTGTGAGGGTGACGCCCCGCAAGGTCAGGCCGCTGCCCACGGAGGCATCAATGTCAAAGAGGCGAAAGCATGAACCCGCCGAGCAACCGGCATTGGCTGCGGTTGCCGACAGCACTACGCCTTGGGTAAGTCCCGCCGTGGCGTCGATAGTGATCGATTTCCCACTGATGAAGAATGCACTCGGTCCGAACTGCGTGACATGCCGCTGCGTGAACGATCCTGGCACCAGCGGCCACTGGGAAGGCGGCAGGCAAGTGGCTCCAGCCTCCTGATTGAGCTTCAGGCAATTGGTATGGCGCGTGAGCGAGATGGTCTGTCCGTCGAGTTCGGCCGCAAAAACGATCTTCTCGCCGTGGCGAGCGCTGTTGATGGCATCGCGCAAGGTGCTGCAGCGGCGATCGCCACTGTCGGCACTGCACTGCGCGCGTCCCAGATCATCACCGGGGCCGATGTCGCCCACGCTGGTGACGGTAATCGTTCCAAGCTGCGCCTGTGCCACCGGCTCGAAGTTGGCCAACACGGTGCCCGAGCCCATGACTGTATCGAGCTTGCAGGCCGTGGTGGTATCGGTGCCCGCACAGATGCCGCCCCAACGGTAAAGCCGGTAGCCCGGTGCTGCCGTGGCGGCGCAAGTGGTGGACGTGCCTTGGCGCAGCGGGTTAGGCGAACAGGCCACGACCCCGCCGTTGCCCGGCTCGGCAACGGCATTGAGAGTGATCATCAAGGCCTTGAAACTGATGTTCAAGTCGCAGTCGGCGTTGGGCATGCCCATCACATAGATCCGGTTGCCGTCGATCCGGCGCAGCGGGCAGGTGGTCGTGGCAGTGTCGAGTTGATAGCCGAGCTCCGGCTCAATATCGAACCGGGCACCACTGCCTTCACCGCCAAAGGCTACAGGCAAGCGCGACGGCACCGCTGCGCCCCCAGGACCCGTGACAACAGCATTGATATGCGCCACCCGGGAGGGGTCAGGCGAACGTACCAGCAGCACCATGCCTGAAAAGCGGGCTGGCGCCATAAAACCTGCATCGTCGCTGCGAAAATCCACCAGCCAGGTGTTGTCGCCGTCTGAGAGCAAACTCGACCACACACGACGCTGCGAGTTGAGCCAGGGCACGGTGGGAAACGCCGCTCCCGATGTATCCGGCTCGCCAGTGGCCAGTGCATAGAGCTCATCACGGCCCGGCAAACGCCAGTCGTTGAAGCCATCACGCCCGGCTCCTGCGTTTTGCGCGTTGGCGGCGCGCACGGCATCAAAGGCCTCGCCAAGACTCAAGTCGCGCACGGTGCCGGTACAGGTATTGGCCTGCGCGTCCCAGGTCAGACCTTCGATGCAGCGTTGCCACATCAGACCCGTGCTTCCATCGGAAACCAATGCCGGATTTTGCGGGTCAAAAACAAACGGTCCGGCAGCCTGTGCCACGGCACATGCCAGCCCCGCGCACAACACAGTCAGCCGCGCAGCGAGCGCGGTGATGAAACGAAGCAGAACAGAGTTTTTCATCGGGGGACCTCCGGCATCGGCTGCGGTTGCCACAAGGTCAGCGCGCTGTGCATGGCGCAAGATGAAGCACGGGCGTAAGAGGGTATTCAAGCCGGTAGCAATGCCAAAGCTGCGCAGCTTTAGCAAAAGCTGCGGCTTATGGAGGACCTTGGTATCTGGCGCTTCGCCATTGCTGGCGTCCAAGCCATTTGACATGCTGTTCAACATCTACTCCCCCCGCTTATAAAAATGGAATGGGGCCCGGCGTGGTCGGAGCTTTTTCTTCGTCACGCCTTCTCTGCTGCTGCACCCTCAACATGGCAGCCAGGCGCGACAGCGCCATTCCCAACTGCCCCCACTTGCACCACCAGGGGCGGCTTCACTGCCGCAGCGCTGGAGGCCAGACGCAGGTTCTGAGTGGTTGCGCGGTGATGCTACGGAAATAAACGATTCTGCGAATCACGTAAATTAGTGAGAGAGGACGCGCCCGTCGGTGGCGGTGACGTTAACGACGCTGGCGCTGTGACCTTGACCCAGTTGCGAGTGGTGGTCACCGCGCCTCCTGGTAGCGGCGGCAGCAATCCGATCGCGGAACAATTGCTGTCTGGCTGGGTGCAGGCATGTTGGCGACGCTGCTAGGCGGGATGGGCTTGGTCGCGCGCGAGGTGCAGCGGCGCCGGGCCATTCTGCATTGCAGGGGCCTTGTGCCGAGATTTTTGGATAAGCAGAGGAGGAGGTAGTGCAGGAGGGCAGGGTGACGAGACCCTAGAGCAGGGCTGGCTTGGCAGCGGCGGCTAGGTAAGCGGTTTGCCTTTTCGACGCTTGTACCATCACTCGCCCTCAAGAGCATGTTCCCTGGCAGTGACAAGGCCAGTTAAAAAACGGATGGCTTTTTCCAAGTCATCACGCTTGACCAAATGAGGCGCGGGTGTCCCAACTGTTACTGGTTTCGAGCGATGAACCACATCTCCACGGCGGCTGATGAGTTGATCCAGCGTCTTTTTTGCTAGCGCAGTATCGTAGGGAAGCCATTTCCATCCTGCGGTCACATCGGCCTGCAAGTGAGTCAGGCTTCAGTTATATCCCGCACTTCTGCCTCAGCCGGCAGCGGCACCCGCAACTCCACCATCGTCCGCCCCCCTCGCGACCCCACCGACAGTTGCGCGCCCAGGCGCTGCGCCCGGGCCTGCATGCTGCGCAGGCCGGTGCCGTGCGTGGGGGTGTTGGCTGCCTGGGCCGCAGGCAGACCTACGCCGTTGTCTTGCACCTGCAGCAGCAGCTGGCCGGCCTCACGGGCCAGCACCACGTCCACGCGTCTGGCCTGGCTGTGTTTGAAGGCGTTGGTCAGGGCCTCCTGCAGAATCCGCAGCACCTCCAGGCTGGCGCTGGTGGGCAGGTGCAGTTGCTCGATATGGCTCAGCTGCCAGTGCACCTCGATACCATGCACCTCGAAGAGCTGGCTCATGCGGTGGCGCATGGGGGCGAGCAGCTCGCCCAGCGACAGCTCGCCATAGTGCTGGGCAGAGGCCAGGTCGATGATCAGCCGCAGGTCATCGCGCATGCCTCGGAGCATGCCCAGCACCTGGTCGGGCGGTAGCGGCCCGCGTGTGCGTTCCAAGGTGGTGATATTGCCGATCAGCATGCCGCCCAGGCCATCGTGCAAGTCATGGGCGATGTTGACCCGCTCGCCCAGCCGGGCCTGCAGCAGCTCCAGCTCATGGCGGCCAGCCAGCGATTCGGTCAGCTCGGCGCGGGCCTCGGCCACATGGTGCTGCATCTCGTCGTTGAAGCTCTCGACGCGCCGGGTGTTCTGGACAAAGGTCCAGGCCAGGGTCAGCGCAATGCCCACCGTGGCCAGGGGCTCCGTGTAGGTGGCCAGGTAAAAGTTGTCGTCCACGATGCGGGTGAAGACAAGCAGGTCATGCGCCATCGCCAGGGCGCTGGCCAGTGCCGTGAGCGACAGCAGGCGCTGCGCCTGGTTGCCGTTGCGCCAGGCCAGGCCGACAAATACGCCAGCGGTGGTGAACAGCAGGGCCGACGAGGCCCAGGCCATCACGTTGCGCATGTCTCGAAGCTGCGCCTCGGGCACCAGCAAGGTGGCGGCCGACAGCACGGCGATGGCCAGCCACATGCCCGCTTCGCGCCTGGGCCAGCGGCGGCCCATGAAGCGCAGCACAAACATGGCATTGCAGCCGTGGTAGAGCACATAGGCAACCGACACCATGGCCGCATAGGTGTTGAGGTTGTGGAAGGGCCAGGGCGTAGCGCTGACAAAGTTCACGGTAAAGCCCACCCAGGCGGCCTGGCGTGCGGCATACCAGCCATAGGCGGCCTCTTGCCGGCGCATCAGCCACAGCACCAGGAAGAAGCAGCCCAAGGTTGCCCCCACGCCCAGGTGCAGCCAGTTGAGGTTGTGCCGTACCAGGTAGCTGTGCTGCTGCGCCGTGCGCAGCAGCTCCGGTGGGCCGATCTCGACCGGGCCCAGCGCAGGCTGGTAGGCGTAGTAGCCGCTCACGCGGATCAGCAGCTCATTGCTGCCGCTGTGCAGCAGGGGCGCCGGCAGCACCAGGTAGCGTGGTGTGTTCCAGGCGCGGGTCATCGGCTCGGTGAGCTGCGGGTCGCGCTGCAACTCGACGCCGTTGACCGCAATGACCCCGGCTTGCATCAGGTAGTGGATGTAAAGGCCCTGGGTCTGCGGCTCGCCGGCAATGTCCCAGCGCAGCCGGTACCAGACGACACCGCTGTAGCCAGGCCATTGCTGGTTCCAGTCGTTGGGCACCTTCACCGGCACCCAGCCGGTAGCGGGTGGCTGCTGGGCATCCCAGTCCGAGCGCGCAGCCTCGGCCGTGCCCGGCCAGGGTTGGGCCTGGGCCTGCGCGGGCAGCGCCAGGCACAGCGCCGCCAGGCAGATCAGTGCAGCAAGCCATGCTCGCGCGCACGCCGCAAGGCCTGCGTGCGCGAGCTCACCGCCAATTTGTCGTAGATATGCCGGATATGGGTGTCTATGGTCCATCGGGATAGGTGCAGGCATTCGGCGATTTCGCGGTTGCTCATGCCGGCGGCGACATGGTCCAGGATCTGCCGCTCGCGCTCGGTCAGGGCCTCGCGCAGCGCGGGGTCGGGTGGCTGCGACGGGGTGGCGGGGCGGCCAGCCGGGCGGCCCACCAGGTCGAGAATGCGCCGGGCAATGAAGGGGTCGATGGGCGCACCGCCCTTGAGCACATTGCGCACCGACAGCGCAATCTCCAGGTCGTCGCGCTCCTTGAGCACATAGCCGTTGGCGCCTGCGCGCAGCGCGCCCAGGATCATTTCCTCGGTGCTCCAGGCCGACACCACCAGAATCGGCAGCTGGGGGTTGCGCGCACGCAGCCAGCCAATCAGGTCGATGCCATTGCCATCGGGCAGGCCCAGGTCGATCAGCGCCATCACCAGCGGCTGCAGGCCGCCGTCAGGCGCGGTCACCCATCGCTGGCATTCGGCCAGCGAGCCGGCCCCGAGCAGCTGCTCGCGCCCCACGCCCACCGAGCCCAGCACTTCGCCCAGCCGGGCCAGCATGTCCGGATCGTCATCAACCAGCAGTACGGGGAGGGGGGAAACAGCCATCGCTACATTTTGACGCAAAGCGGATGGTCTGCCATCACGCATTTACGGTAAATGGGCGGGTTGCCGCTGCATGGTATTGCCAGAGCAGACGGAGAGGGCCAGCCGACGCCCGCTACGGCCGTTTGTTGACGGTGCACAGCTGACGCTCGCAAGGCACGCCGTCGTTGTCGCCGTCCATCTGGGTATCAGGGCAGTTCTGCAGGAAAAAGGTGGCCTCCTGGCAGGAGGTCATTTGCGAGCACCGGGTGCGGCCGTCGCACTTGAACAGCGGGTGGGCAGCGCTGGGGCGCGGGGTATCCGGCTCGGAGAGCACAGGCTCGGAATCGCCCTGCAGCGACGCCGCCTGCTGATGCGCATAGCGGCTGTACACCGCCCATGCGGCCAATGCAATCAGCAGACAGATGACGGGCCTGAACACGGTCTCCCCTTCGTTGAGTGTTAGTGAGTGTAACTACTCTAGCCCAAGTGCTGTGCACGCTGGGGAGGGGGAAGCCCTTGAACTTGGTGGGCATCCGTTGCCGGGCCTGCGGCAGCGCCATGGCTGCCGCGATCACGGGCGTTGCTTGGCGCCTCTCTTACTGCGGGCCAAAAAAGCCATCAGCGCACGTTCGGCCGCATGCAATCCCGAGCTGCCCCGCAGCTTGCCGGCGTACGCGTCGCAACGGGCCCCCGCTTCGGGGCCTTCGCACACCTCCATCACCAGCGGGTGGATGTAGAACTTGCGGCAGACGGAGACCGTGTTGCCCAGGTGCTGGGCCACCTGCTTGACGATGTCGGGCGCGGTCAGCGGCGTATCACTGCTGCGCGACTGCAAGGCCAGCGACAGTGCCAGCACGCTGGCATGCCAGGTGCGAAAGTCCTTGGCGCTGAAATCTTCCCCTGCAATCTCGTGCAGGTAGGCGTTGACATGCTCGGAGCGCAGCTGCTTGCGCTGGCCGTCGTCATCGAGGTACTGGAACAGGCGCTGGCCCGGCAAGTCCTGGCAGCGCCGCACGATGCGGGCCACGCGGGGGTCTTCGAGCTCCACGCGCTGCTCCACGCCGCTCTTGCCTTTGAAGGCCAGCTGTATGCGCGATGACCGCATCTTCACATGGCGGTTGCGCAGGGTCGTCAGCCCAAACGATCCGTTCTCGCGCGCATAGCTGTCGTTGCCAATACGCAGTGCGGTGGTGTCCAGCAGCCGGACCACGGCGGCCGACACCGAGGTCTGCGTGGTATCTCCGGCTTTCAGGTCGCGCTGAATGCGCCGGCGGATCAGCCCCAGCTTGGCCGCAAAGGCCGCCATGCGGTCGAACTTGGTCTGCTTGCGTTGCTCTTGCCACAGCGGGTGGTAGCGGTACTGCTTGCGCCCCCGTGCATCGCGGCCGGTGGCCTGCAGATGGCCTTGCGGATCCGGACAGATCCAGACATCGGTGTAGGCGGGCGGTATCACCAGCTTGCGGATGCGATCGAGGTGACCGGCGTTGCGAATCACCTGACCACGCTGGTTCTTGTAGACAAAGCCATCCCCCTGCGGGATGCGCTGCCACCCCGGAGTTGCGTCCGTCACATAGGCCAGCGGCCTGGGGAGTTTGACCATGGGTATGCCTTTGTGCCTTCGCGGTGGGGGTGATGCGCTGAGATTAGCGGGCGCCGATGCGCGGCGCTGTCAGAGCGCAGCTTGCGACGGCGGGTCGTTTGCTCGCATTTGTGTTTCGGACGGAGCCGGGCGCTGGGCCTGCCGGTGCAGCGCTGCAGCCAGGCCGCATGCGGTGCAAGCGCCACAGGCCGGATGCACGGGTGTGTAAGCGCAGGACTGTCGTTCTTGTAGTCCACGCCCTGGCTGATAGTTTTTGCCCCATAAATATGAATATTCAATTTTCCAAAGAAAAACAAGGAAAACCAAATGTCAACGCATGCGGATGACCAGAAGGACCCGGGGGTGAGGCTGACGGCATTGAGAGAAGAGGGCGCCGAGTTGCTGGCTCGCAGGCCGGTGCCCGGCAGCAGCGACCATGCACGTCTGGCCTGGATCGACGCCGAGATCGCCGAGGTGACGCAGCGGCTGCCGCGCGGTGGCATCCAGCCTGCAGCGCACGATCGGATGCCTCCAGGCTGTGCCGGCTAGAAATCCCCATACAGCCGTCGCTCATGAGGGTGGATGCGGGCCGGGCTGCGCGGCAATGCGTCTTTGAAAAGCGGCAGGCACCGTACAACGCCCCGGCGGGGAGCTTGCCGCCCTCCGGCCACTGCAAGCGGCACATCCCGATGGTGGCCGGGGCGCAGGTCTGCCGCTTTCCCTCGGCGCGCTGGCATGTCCCTTCACGCCGCGCTTGCGCTCAGCAGGGCTGCCAGCAATGCCAACGCGGCATTCAGATCGTCCCAACTGGCGGCACCCAGGCAGATGCGCAAGCCGCTCGCACTGTCACTGGGTCTGAGCACCATGCTGTCGGGCGGTGTCAGTTGCACGCCCCTTGCCGCTGCTGCCGCCACCAGGGCCTGGGCAGCGTCGCGTGGCATCGGCAGCCAGACGTTGTAGGCATCCGGGTGCGCGACCAGGCCGCTCGAACCCAGCAGTGAGACGGCCAGCTGGGTGCGGCGCTGCGCCTCATGGCGCAAGTCTTGCTGGATCGACGCCACGGCGCCAGAGGCCAGCCAGTCATCGACCACGGCACAGGACAGCGCGGATGGCGCCATCGGCATCTCGGCCAGCAGCGCCTGCGCGGCGGGGCAGTGGCTTGCGGGCAAGGCCAGCATGCCGATCTGCAGCCCCGGGCCCAGCGATTTGGAGAGCCCGTTCACATGCAGGCAGATGTCGGGCGCCAGGGCCGCGATGGGCGGCAAGCCAGGAGACGAGGCCGCGTACACGCCGTCTTCAATGATCCAGGCCCCTGCCTCGCGGCAGATATCGGCAATGGCCTGCCGCCGCCCGATCCCCATCGAGGCGGTGGTCGGATTGTGGAGCGTCGGCGTCACGTACACCACGGGCTGGGGATGGCGCTTGCGCCTTGCAAGTGCTTGAGCAAGTGCCTCGGGCACCATCCCCTCGGCATCGATCTCCACCCCTTGCGCCCGGTATCCCTTGCGCCGCATCAGCGCGATGGCACCGGGGTAGGTGATCCTTTCGGTCAGGACCAGGCCCTGCCGGTCACACACCAGGTCGAAAGCGAGCGCCAATGCCTGGCGGGCGCCGCTGGTCAGAAACAGATGCGCGGGTTCCACGTTCAGACCCAGCAGGCTCAGCCAGTGGGCGAGTACGCGGCGGTGTTCATCATGGCCGCCCGCCGGTGCATACAGATTGATGTGGTCTGCGTCGATCCTGCGCGCAATTGCCACCAACGTGCGCGCCAGAAGGCGCGCGCCCAGCGCTGCCGGCGGCGCGTTGCTGGACAGATCGATATGCCGATGGCCATGGGCCTGCTGGATCGCCACGAAGGTGCCCCGTCCCTGAACGCTGCGCGTCAGGCCGCGTCGCTCCAGCAGTGCGTAGGCCTTGGTCACGCTCCCCAAGCCGATCTGCAGGGTCCTGGCGAGGTCCCGGTGGGCTGGCAGCCGATCGCCTGCGGCCAGCCGCCCTTCAACAATGTCATCGGCCAAAGCCAGCGCCAGTTGTTCGGCCACGGTGGCCCCTTTGCTGGCCAGATGGGGAATCCAGGGGGATGCAAGCAGCACGGGATCGCCTCCAGAAAAATATTAGTGTCACGTTACACTATTTAATTTATCCAATAGTGTAACGTGCAGGTTGGTGCTTGCAGAGAGCAGTTGTCGTTGTGAAAAGCGCCCCGGCGCTGGTGCCGGGAAGGCCTGGAGGGCGGTATGTTCAGTCACATTACGGTCGGTGCACGGGAGCTGGAGCGAAGTGGCCGCTTCTATGACGCGTTGCTCACCCCGTTGGGGCTGGCGCGCAGAATGGTCACGCCCGATGGCGGGCCTGCCGCGCTGTGCTGGGCCGCGGCAGATGCCAGCTTGCCGCGCTTTTACGTCTACCGCCCCTTCAATGGCGCATTGGCAAGCGCTGGCAACGGCAGCATGGTGGCCTTTCTTGCACCGTCCATCGAGGCGGTGCATGCCGCCTATGCCGGGGGCCTGCAGCACGGCGGCGGGGATGACGGTGCCCCCGGGCCGCGCCCCCGCTATGGCGCGGGCTATTACGGCGCCTACCTGCGCGATCCGGACGGCAACAAGCTGCATATCGTCCATCGCGCCGACCTGCTGCCCCGGCGCATGGAGCGCACGCCCGCCAAGGACTCGCTGCCATGACCGCAAGCCAGATCGCCCTGGTCTATGGCACCTACCTGATCGCCACCGCCAGCCCTGGGCCCAGCAACATGGCCATCATGGCCAGGGCCATGCGCAGCGGACGGCGGCCTGCGCTGGTCCTGGCCGCAGGGGTCGTCACCGGCTCGCTCTTTTGGGCGATCCTGGCGGCGACCGGCGTTTCGGCGGTGCTGACCGCCTATGCACAGGCGCTGGTGGCGCTCAAGATCGCGGGCGGCCTCTATCTGCTGTGGCTGGCCTCTCGCGCAGCCAAGTCCGCGATGAAGCGGGGCCACGATGCCGGTGGGATGGCCCTTGCGGACGAGCAGCCACGCTATCGGTCCCTCTACCGGCAGGGCGTGCTGATGCACATCGGCAACCCCAAGGCCATTTTGTCCTGGGTGGCCATCATGTCGCTGGGCCTGCGCGAGCAGTCCCCTGCCCAGGGGCCGCTGATGGTGGTGGGCGGCTGTGTACTCCTGGGCATTCTGGTGTTCGGTGGCTATGCCATCCTCTTCTCGACCCCGGCAATGGTGGCGCTGTATGCACGTTTGCGCCGAGGGATCGAGGGCGTTCTCTCGCTGGTGTTTGCGGTGGCCGGCCTGAGGCTGCTGGCCATGCGCGGCGGATGAAGCGCCGCCAGCCTCAGCGCCGACCATTTCATCAGAAGGGACCTCTCCATGGCTTTGGCTATCCATATCGTCGACGTTTTCGGCGCCGGCCCCTGCTCGGGCAATCCTCTGGCCGTTGTCTCCGGCGCCGAGGGGTTGGACAGGGCTGAGATGCTGCGCTTGACGCGCTGGCTCCACTTTTCCGAGACTGCCTTCGTGTTTGCGCCTACCGATGCGCAGGCCGACTACCGGGTCAGAATTTTCACGCTGGACAGAGAGATGCCGTTTGCAGGCCACCCGACGCTTGGCAGCTGCCACATGTGGCTGGCGGCCCACCCCGAGCGCGCGCAGCAGGCGCAGATCGTGCAGGAATGCGGCGCAGGGCTGGTGAGGATTCGCCGCGACGGCGAGCGGCTGGCATTCGCAGCGCCGCCGCTGGCCCGCTTTGGCCCACCGACGCCGGCAGAGCGCGACCAGGCGCGGCAATTACTAGGTTTGGACGACAGCGACATTCTGGATGCCGCCTGGATCGACAACGGCCCCGGCTGGCTGGGGCTCAGGCTGGCGTCGGCGGAGAAAGTGCGGTCGATCGATCCCGCCAGGCGATGGCCGACCCGCATGGACATCGGCGTCATCGGCCCGCACCACGGCGCAAGCGGCTCCGGTTTTGAAGTCCGTGCCTTTTTTACCGACCATCTCGGCGCCATCGTTGAAGACCCCGTGACAGGAAGCCTCAACGGCGCATTTGCGCAATGGCTGTTCGGTACCGGTCTCATCGGTGACGACTATGTGGCCACCCAGGGCGCCTGCCTGGGCCGGCAAGGCCGCATTTACCTGGCCCGCGACGATGCCCAGCAGGTGTGGGTCGGCGGAGAAACACGCACCCATGTGGCGGGCGCGTTGCGCGGCCATTGACAGCATAGAAGGATCTCGGTCATGACAACCAGCTTGCAGAATGCATCCGTTCCCACCCCGCCCGGTGATGGCCCGGGCAGCCCGGCTTCGGCGATCAGCACCTTGAGGATGCTGGTGCGCTACAAGCGTTGGGCCAATGGGCTGACATTCGACAGTGTGCGCGAGCTCCCTGAAGGGGAGGCTTTGCGCCAGCGGCCCACGCGCTTTGGCAACATGGTGCACACCTTGAACCATGTCTATGTCGTCGACGATATCTTCCGCCACCATCTGCTGGGAAAAAAGCACGGCTACACGTCGCGCAATACCGATGGCACGCCCGCCGTGGACGCTTTATGGGCGTCTGTCCAGGAGATGGATGCCTGGTATATCGATCTGGTCGACAGCTGGTCGAATGACGATCTGGCGAAGGTCGTCCGTTTTGAGTTCGTCGGCGGTGGACAAGGCGCGATGACCCGCGAACAGATCGTTCTGCATGTCGTCAACCACGGCACCTACCACCGTGGCTTTGTCGGCGACATGATGTACCAGGTGCCGTTCATGCCACCGTCGAACGATCTGCCGGTCTTCATCCGCGACCATGTCCAGGGGCGGTACTGACACCGTCAGCTGCGGCGCCTGAAGAAGCTGCCCACACCCGCCAAGCCCATCAACGAGGACAGTGCCAGCAGGCCCAGGAGGCTGGTGGCAGGCACAGGCGTTGGTGCTGCCACGGGCGGCACCGTGGCTGGGGTGTCGGTATCCGTCGCCGAATCATTGGAAGGATCGGGATCGGGGTTGGTATTGATGGCGCTGGCGCTGGTGCCATCGGCCTGCACCGTGGCGGTATTGACGAGATCGCCGCTGAAACTGGCGGGTACCGACAGCGTCAAGGTGTAGGTGGCGGTGGCGTCCTTGGGCAGCGTGATGGTGTCTGCAATGCCGCCGCTGCCGCTTGCGGTACAGCTGCCGCCGGACGAGGCGGTGCATGACCAGGTGGCTGCAGTGACGCCCGCTGGCAGCGCATCGGTCACCTGGGCACCGGTCGCGGTGAAGGGGCCATTGTTGGTCACCGTGATCGTATACACCACATTGGTTCCCGGCCTGTAGGTGGTCTGGTTGTTGGTTTTGGTGATGGCCAGATCGGCCGGGAAACGAATCGGAGCGTCGGGGCAATTGGCACCGTCATTGCTTCCAGAGCCGGGCGAACCTGAAATCAGGGTCTTGGCGCCGGTCAGCAGATTGATCTGGTAAAAGCCGCTGCCGTTGTTGGCAGAGCCAAACATCCCATTGGTTGCGCCGAACTGTGCCCCGAGTACGCCACCGGTATTATCAGCGGTGCCCAAGGCCGTTACCGTGCCGTCCCCCACGTTAATGGCGTAGAGCTGCCCGGTATCCGACACCGAATACAGCCCGCCCGAGGCGCCGCCCACCCACGCCAGGTCGGACGTGGTGAATGCGAGGCTGAGGTTGATGGCGGTGGCGGTATTTGCCGCCGTGTCGATGGCATATACCACTTGGGTATTGCCCAGGGGTTTCACGTAGTAAACCCCATTGCTGCCCACGGTACCCGAGTTATAAACCGGCGTTGCAGGCAGGCCGGTGACGGCCCCGGTATCCGTGACCACGCCGGTTGTCTGATTGATGGCCAGCAGGTGGTTGCCGTTGCTGTCCGTGCGCATCGCGTAGAGCGTGCCGTTGCTCGCCGAATAACCCAATGCGTTGTATCCCTCTGCGGCGGTCGTGCCAATGTCGGTAAAGACCAGCGGATTGGCCTCGGTTGACACGCCATTGAGCTTGGTGGGGGAGCCCTGGGACAGAAACAGTTTTCCATCACAAGCGGACTGCGCCATGGCGAAGGCGGGCGCTATCAAACCAAGCGCCAAGATCATTTTCCTGGCTTTGTGGCTGCCGCGCTGTACGGCGATTGAACGAGAAATCATCGGTGTACCTACATCAGATGTGAACGGAACGGACCAGGCAAAACGCAAACCATGGTATGCGCTCGGAAATATTATCCGCACCCGCCGTGTAAATGCTTTCTTCGTGGTGGTTTCACCACAAAGTCTCGGTATTTAAAATCCAGCTTTAAGGGTTATCGAGTGGGTTGGAGAGGGGTGTCAGTGAAAAAACAAAGATATTTAATAAATAGCAAAAAATTAATAAAAAACTAGCGAGTTTTAAACAGTCATTTTGTATTTCTATAATCGTATTAAATGATTGCATATCGCTGCTTCGGTATTTAAACTTCGGCGCATCGGTTAACTTTGAATCACGCCATGAACGCATTTTTGGATCGCTCGCTCCCATCGCCGCTCAGGATCCGCAGTCCTCTGGTGCAGTCACTGGTGCTCGTAGGGCTGTTGGGTGCCCAAAGTGCCTGGGCGGCCACCTGGAATATCAACTTCACGCCCAAGCAAACCACCGGCACACCTTCCCAGCCGGTGTTCAGTTGGACACCGCCAGACAGCGCCACCTTATTTGGCACCACGGTGGAATGCACCGATGGCACCATCACGCCGAGCTCGAGTGTCTATGGCCTGGAAGCCGCGCCTTACCGCCGTGCGTTTGTTCAATTCAGCCAGATCTACGCGTCGCCTTCGAGCGCAGCAGTGACCGTCACACCGGATACGCCCGGCGGAACCGCCAACTGCGCGCTGTCGCCGATCCCGACAAGCTTTAATCCCGGCTCGGGAGAAGGGCCTGCGTACGACGTCAATGCCAGCATCCGTGATGGCTGGGTGTCTGGGATCTTTGCGAATGAGGATCCAGCCGGCTGGCAGCTGGCTTATTCGGCGGGCACTAATTTCGGCTCCAACACCATCTTCTTGAACGACCCGTATACCGGCAACGGCATTGGAACCGGGCTGGAATCGGGCCCGATCACCGACAGTGCGCCGGTAACGACGAACCTGTTCATGAATGGCAAGACCACGTCTGCGACGGTCGAGTACGCGCTGACGCAGCCGCAACCGACGGACACCACCATCACGTTCACGGTGCAAGCCGATCCGCAGTCGTATGACACGGTCTATGATCCGGAGGCGCTGGGTTATCAACAGCCCGCATACACGACGCCCAAGACGATCACGGTGACGATTCCTGCGGGTGCCACCTCGGTTCAAGTGCCGATTCCCGATATCTTGCCGGGCTCGCAGGTCACCGTGACTCCGGTGAGCCATGATGGTTTCAATATCGTGAACAGCCCGGTGCTCATCAAGACCACGCCACTGCCCGTCGCCACGTCAATGGACCCTTCAACCTTGGTCAATCTGGTGCCCCCGGGTACTGCCGGTGTCTATACCCAGACCTCTGCGACCAACGCCGTTGATTTCAAGGTGGTACTGGACAAGCCGGTGGTCCAACCGCCCGATCCTGAGCCCAAACCTGCCACCCCGGTGCCGGCGCTGAATGCAGCGGGCCTGGGTCTGCTGGGGCTGTTGATGGCAGGCGCCGCCGCTCTACGCAGCCGTGCAGTGCGCAGGCGTTGAGCTTGCCATCAGCATGACGTTCACCAGCGGCAGGCGACCGCATGCCGCTTTTTCACCCTCTGACCATGACCACCAGCCTGCTGCGCGCCAAGACACTGCTTTCGCATTGTTTGCTGATTCCTGTAGACCACATCGAAGACGACGCAGAGGTGGGCGATTTGCGCGATGTCGACAGCCTCATGTTCGAGGGCATCGTGATCGAGATTGAAAACACCATCGGCACCGAGGTGGATGTGATGGACCTGTTGCAGCTGCGAACCGTGCGCGACGTCGCCAAGCTTTTGGATGGGCAATCCCTGAGCCTGCCGGGCTGAGCGCTGCGCGGGGCCTGATGAATCCATCCGATATCTGCAATGAGCTTTACCGCCTCGCGCGTACGCAGCCAGGCGAGACTTTGCTGGACCACCACAGCGGCCGCAGGATATGGGTCGTGCAGAACCAGCAAGACGCCCAGTGGATTCTCAAAGCCCATGCGGGTAACTGGCCCAAGCACATGGCCTGGATGCGCCAGACGCTGGGGCCATCGCGCATGTCGGAAAACGGCAGAGGCTGGATGGTGCGGCGCTCATTGACGCAGCCGCATTTCAACCACTACGACGCGGAAAAAACCGCCGATGCCGCGCGCCGCGCGCTCAGGCAGACGCTGCCTGCATTGATTGCGCACACGGCCAGCGGCCCCTTGCCTGATGCGCTGCTGCGTACGATGACGCTGCAGGTGCTGTCGGAAGTGCTTTTTGACATCGACTTTCGCCAGACCGGTGTGGACCCGCAGCATCTGTTTGAGCTTTTGGAGCTGAGCGCGCAATATGCGTTCGTACCTGCCGGTGATCTTGCAGGCGACACGCGGCGCCGGCACCTGCGCCTGCTGAATGCGGCCAAGGCGCAGCTCATGCAGGACTTGCGGATTTTCCGCAGCGCCGAATACGCATCCAAGCCGGTGATCCGGGAGATGCTCGCTGCCGAGGCCGCAAGCCGCCACCTGCCCGATCGCTTCGTCCTGGAGCAGGAGCTGATCACGCTGCTGGCAGCGGGCTCGGAGACCAGCGCCAGCACCTTCGGCTGGGCCTGCCACTTGCTGGCCCAGCATCCGCAAGTGCAGGAACAGCTGCGCGATGAAGCAAGCCGGCCAGCGGCGGGATCGGCCTTGCTTGACGCATTCCTCAGCGAAACCATGCGCCTGTTTCCTGCGAACCCGATCCTGGCACGGTACGCGCTGGGCGAGGACAGGCTGAGCGCAGGAGCAGTGCTGCCCGGTGATGTGGCGCTCGTGTCATTGGTGGGGCTGCAGACGCAGGCAGGCACCGGCCAGAGGCCCTGGCAGCTTGCACTGTCAACCTCTCGATCCGCTGAGAGGACCGAGCGGAGCTTTGGCACCGCATTCGGCCTCGGTGAGCGCGTCTGCGGAGGCAGGCTCTTTGCCATCACTGAAATGCGCACGCTGGTGCAGGAGCTGCTGCTGAGCGCGCGCTTGCAGCCCATCGCCCACGAGCCGCCCGACCAGCCGCTCGATATGCAATGGTGTTCCCTGATGGTTC
The DNA here is from genome assembly GCF_022387135.1 of Comamonas sp. B21-038. Lineage (GTDB taxonomy): Bacteria > Pseudomonadota > Gammaproteobacteria > Burkholderiales > Burkholderiaceae_C > Comamonas > Comamonas sediminis. The sequence goes on along the minus strand of NZ_CP092462.1, from coordinate 2,453,160 downwards.
GGCGTGGTGGACACCGTCTTCGTATACAAGCTTGGTAATTCTTTATGGCTCCTCACCTTCAGCCTCTTTCTGCAGACCAGCATCTGGGTCTCGGCCTGCGTTCCTCGGCGGACTGGGCGTTTTGCAGGACGCTGGATGCCGTACCGATTGCGCTGCCGGAGTTTGCCGACCTGGCGGGCTGGCATCCCATCGTTTTTTCCGCAGGGAGCGTGCCGGTGCCGATGGCAGTGCTGGGAGCGCAGCAGGGGAGCAATGACTATCTGGACTGCTGCGGCCACTGGCCTGCGTACCTGCAGCCCGCGACCGTGCTCAAGCTCCATCCGTTCTCCTTGGCGCTGAATGCATCAGACAGCCAGCGCGCTGTCGTGCTGGTCGATGTGCAGGACAAGCGGCTTGTGCCGCTGGAAGAAGATGAGGAGGCGCAGCCCCTGTTCACCTTTGACGGCCAGCCATCGCCCACGCTGGCGTCGATCACCCAACGGCTCTCGGCCCATGCATCCGCGTTGAAGGAGGCCGCTGCGCTGGGGAAGGCGCTGCAGCAGAGGGGCCTGTTGGTGCAGATGCATGCCGACATCCGCGCGCCCGACGGGACGAGCCACCGGACCCGGAGCTTTCGGAGCGTCGATGGCTCCAAGTTCCGCCAGTTGCCCACGGCGGAGCTGGACCGGTGGTTTCGCCGGGGCTGGACCGATGCCATCGCACTGCATCTGGCTAGTCTGCAGCGCTGGGTCCAGCTGTTCGAGAGGCAACACGCGCGCATCGCCGCGTCCGCCTGCGCATCCCATGCCGCCGATTGACCCGGGCGCAGCCGCCCCGCCAGCTTCCAGCCTGGCCCAGGCGCTTGCGCACGCTGCGGCGGGCACGCAGGGGCTGCGGATCTTCAACGGGCAGGGCGAGCTGGAGACGCAGGCCAGCTACCGCGAGCTGCTGCTGCAAGCGCGTGCGCGGGCCACGCAACTGCGCGGCCTGGCCAGAAGGGGCCCGGTCCCCACCGTGGTGGGCTTGATTGCGCAGACGCACTGGCCGTTTCTGGTGAACTTCATGGCCTGCCAGTGGGCGGGCATGTTGCCGTGCCCGCTGCCCCCGCCGTCAGTGGGTCAGGGGATCGGTCCCTATGCCCGGCGCATCCGCGCCATGCTGGCCGCTGTTCAGGCCAGCGCTTTGTTGCTCGATGACCTGCACAGCCCGTTGCAGAGCCATTTCAGCGCGCTGGAGACGCCAGAAACCACCGAACTGCCCGTGGTGCCGGTCTGCGCGCTGCCACCTGCCGATGAGACCGCCGCGTTGCAGCCGCTCCAACCCGATGAAGGCGCCTATATCCAGTTTTCGTCGGGGACCACCAGCGCTCCCAAAGGCATAGAGATTTCGCAACGGGCGATATGCAACAACCTGAACAGCATTCTGCATGGCGGCCTGCGCATCCAAGCGGGCGATCGCGCCTTTTCCTGGCTGCCGCTCTACCATGACATGGGACTGGTTGGCTTCTTTCTGGCGCCGGTCATGGGCGGCGTTCCGCTGGACCTGCTGCCTGCGCAGGCCTTTGCACGCCGGCCCCAACTGTGGCCCAGGCTCATGGCGCAGCTGCAAAGCACGGTCTGCTTTGCGCCCAGCTTTGCCTGGCGGCTCGCCGCCGACAGAACCACGCCCCACGAAGCCGCTGAGCTGCAGCTGCGTCTGCGGGTCGCAGGCGTCGGCGGCGATGTTGTGCGGACCGATGACCTGAACCGCTTTGCCGCGCGATTTGCCGCCAGCGGCTTTGCGCCCGGGCAATTTCAGCCTTCGTATGGCCTGGCAGAGGCCACGCTGGCCGTGTGCATGGGGCCGGTGCATGTCGATGAGGAAGGCCGCCTTGCGTGCGGCCGGCCTTTGCCGGGCTGGCAGGTCCGGGTTGTCGATGACAGCGGCGCCAGCGTGCCCGCGTTGCAGACCGGGCGTATTCAGATACAGGGCAATGCCTTGATGACCGGTTACTGGCAGGGCGGCCAGCGGCAGCCGGTGGCGCCAGGTGACTGGTTCCAGACCGATGACCTGGGCTATCTGGCGCGCTCTGGCGCGTTGGTGGTGACCGGCAGGCAGCAGTCACTGCTGGTGCTGCGCGGACGCAATGTGCAGGCCGAGGCCATCGAGACCGCAGTCGGCGCTGCGTTGCAACTGCCCCATGGCACGGTGATGGCGTTCCAGGATGCCACGGCTGCCTCATCGGCTTCGTCGGCCTCGGGGCTGACAGTGCTGGTCGAGTGTGCGCTGCAGGACGAGGCGATGCGCGAGCAGTGCCGGTCCATCGCCCGCAAGGCCGTGTTCATTGCCTGCGGCAATGCAGCGGACGTCCGTCTGGTGCCGCCCCGCACGGTGAAGCTGACCACCTCGGGAAAGGTGGCCAGGCGCAGCACCATTGACCAATTGGCGAGAGCCCATGACTGATCGCGCTTCTTCCTCTGCCACCTCCGCTGCGCCTGCCGGGCTGCTGCCCCGGCTTGTCCGTCTGCAGCGCACGGACCCACCCCGAGACTGGTCCTGGCTCGGCCCTGAGGCCCGCGCCAGTCTGGGTACGGTGATCCCGCTCACCGGGGGCGAGCAGATGCCCGCCATCCTGGCCCGTGCGAATGTACAAGCCTGGGCGGTCGAGGTGGCCGGTCAATGGCAGGGCGTCTACCTGTGCGCCGACAACGTCCAGCACCGGGTGACGCGCGTGGCCTGGGCTGCACTGCCGGGCGCTGCCGGGCTGGCGCTGCTGGAGCGCAGCTTTGCGCAGCTGACCGACCAACTGCTGTCGGGCGGTAGCGAGAAAGTGACGGTTCAGTTGTTGGCCAGCGCATGCAGGCGGCTGTGGCCGTTGCTGCGGCGCAATACGCGGTTCTTTCTGGAGGGGCGGCTGCGCCAGCAATGGCAGCCCGGCCTGCAACGGTATGAAGATCTGTTCATCCTCTCGGCGCTTGCACAAGCCGACATGCGGCCGCAACGCGGCAGCTTGTGGTTGAGCGAGCCTGCCAGAGCGTCGGGGCAGCGCTTTTTTGGCCGTTGGGCTGCGTTGCCCCCCAGCGCACCGCTGGCCGAATCGACGGCGCGCGGCAGCACGCTGATCGACACTCCGCCTTACCAGTTGCGCACCCTGGGTGCCAAGGATGTCAATGACCGGCTGGTGGAGTTTCTCAATGCCCCAGAGCTTGCCGCCAGCATGAACCTGCCGCGCTTTCGCTTCACGCTGGCAAGCGCCCGTGCGCTGCTCGCCAGCTTTGACCGCCACCTGCACCAGTTCATTGGCATCTTCCGGCAGGAAACGGCAGAACTCATCGGTTTCTACACGGTGTCGGTCAACGAGGCTGCGCGGCACGCCCATCTCGCGCTCGGAATCCATCCTGCGCAAGCGGCAGCCTCGCACACCATGGTGGACACCATCACCCCGCTGACGGACAGCTATTTTCAGCGCTTCGCGATAGAGAAGATCACCGGCAACGTGCTGGTCTCCAACCGAAGGATGCTGCTGACCCTGGCGCACAACTACACGTTCCTGCTGGAGGCCGTGCTGCGCCAGGAATGCGTGGTCGGCGGCAGCCGGCAGGATGTGGTGGTCTTCTCCACGTTCCGGGACCGGTCCCTGCGCCCGCAACGCGGCAGTTTCTCGCCCGGCCGCGAGCAGGAGTGACTGGGTCCGGTGCCAGGTGGGCGATGCACCTGGCATCACCAGACCCCAAGGAGTGACAGCTGCGGTCAGGTAGGGCGGTCGGCCTGGGGCCGGCCGCCCCATTGCTTCGCGGCCCTGGCTCCAGCGCAGCGCTGCAGCGAACACGCAGATCCCGCCCCGCCTGGTGCGGCCGGCCCGTCAGCGCAGCAGACGTGGCCGGCGATGCACGGCAGATTATCAAAGCGGGCGGTGTGGGAATGCGGGTTGGCATTTACCGGATGGATGCGGCTGAGAGAGACGATAGAAAAATAGGTTTTTGCAGCTTAATCAAATTATTTTAAATTTAAGCAAACAATAATATGCAAATGATCTGCTAGATTTGTCATTGCTTCTTGGTTTCAGCCAGATCTATAGAAATTATTAACCAGGAACTGGTCGGTGGCCAGCGCCTGGTTGGGCCGATGGCGTGTGGCAGGCGGGGTGTCCGGTCCAGCAATGGCTGCTGCCCTTGCAGAGCGCGTTCCGGACTGCGCTGACAAGGCGCTTGCCATCAAGGAAAGCCTGCCACAGAGGGCCCTGGTGTTCGTGATTTGTGCTGTGCTGAATAATCAATAAACAGTATCTATGAATACCAGAATCTGGGTGGCGGATAGGCCGCTCAAAGATATATTGCCTTTGCATCTGTGGCGTATGCTCGCCCGCCACGACATTACTACGCTGGAGCAGCTGGAATCCCTCTATCCAGAGAAACTATGGAGAATGCACTATGTCGGGAAAATCAGCTTCCGGCAACTGGAGCAGTATCTGTTCCCGGGCAAGCACTATGAGCCCGCGGCACCGGAGTCCCCCGAGCGGCGGGTGCTGGAAGATGGCTCGCTCGACGGATTGGTCTCCGCGCGGGTGCTGCGCACGCTCAGAAGAAACGGAATCGATACCGTGCGGCAGCTGCGGGCGGCCTACCCCGAGCGCCTGAAACAATTGTCCGGATTCGGGAGAACGGCCATGCAGGAGGTAGAGGGCGCTTTTCAGGTGCTGACGCCGGCCGAGCCCAGGACGCGTAACTGATCCTGGTCTCCGTTCCGTTGTCGCAGCCGGAGAGGGCGGGTTCGGGGGGCGATCCCCAGCACTGCATCGCAGAAGCCCGTCGCTGGCAGCCCGCTCCAGGCCCTGTATTTCCACGCTGAATGCGCCTGTCGCTGCCCGCGCCTGCCGTGAGCGGCGCACGGCTTGCCCATCAGCAGTTCCCCTTTTTGGCCTGGCCGGGCGGACAACCATGGGGATGCGGTTTTTTGCCGGCGTCGTCATAGTAGCCGTCGCTGTAGACCGCACAACCGCTGAGCATCCAGGCCAGCGCAGCGAGTGAGAAAAGCTTTTTCATAGAACTACCTGAAGTGATCAGAGGTTGAGTTTATAAGGTTGGCTCCGTGTGGCGGTAAATCATTGTTTCGCCATTGCTTTGCGGCGAAGCAGTCCGGACCGCTGACAGCCAGCCATACCGCCCGTGCGACGACGGTGGCGTTGCGCATCCGCTGCCATTGCGGGCGCGGTGGCGGCCATCCTCAGGATGGGCCGAAGCAAGGACCGCAAATTCCGAATTGTGCTGCGGTGTGCAAACCCGTCCAATAGCACCCTATGGCGTTGCGCTGCAAGCCCGCTGGCTGGGTGGCGACCGCCGGGGGGCTGCCGCGTTGTCTTGCTGCCATGGGCCCCGCTGCACGACACGCCTGGTGTACCACGGACCGGTGTGCGGCCCCTGTAGTGAGGGCTGTGCAAAGGGCTGCCTCAAGGTTTGGAATGAATGATCTGCTTTTCCACGGGTTGCTGACCGCTACCTTCGTTGTTGCCGGAATCGTCAAGGGCGTCACCGGCATGGGGCTGCCTACGGTGGCCATGGGGCTGCTGGGCATGGTCATGCCCCCGGCGATGGCGGCGTCGCTGTTGGTCATGCCTTCGCTGGTGACCAATGTCTGGCAGCTCTTTTCCGGCGGCGCTGTGGGAGGGCTCGTGCGGCGCCTATGGCCGATGCTGGTGGCCATTGTGTTCGGTACCGTGGGTGGCTCCGCGCTGCTGGTGTACATCGACCCCGCCTGGTCAGGCCTGGCGCTCGGTTCGGCGTTGGTCGTCTACGCGCTGTATGCATTGTGGGCACCGGCGCTGTCCGTGCCGCGCGGAACCGAACCATGGCTGTCCCCGGCCGTGGGGCTTGTCACAGGGCTGGTGACGGGCGCCACCGGTGTCTTTGTGGTGCCTGCCGTCCCGTACCTGGGCGCGCTGGGACTGCCAAAGAACGAGCTGGTGCAAGCACTAGGGCTGTCGTTTACCGTGTCGACCCTGGCCCTTGCGGCAGGCTTGCTGCTGAATGACGTGTTTCGCGTCCACCAGCTGGGCCTGTCGGCGCTGAGCGTGCTGCCTGCGTTGGCGGGGATGTGGCTGGGCACCCGCATAAGAGCGCGTATCAGCCCCAGACGTTTTCGGCAGTGCTTCCTTCTTTTCCTGGTCGTATTGGGACTGGAGCTTGCTGCGAGGCCCTTCTTCTGAGGCCAGGCGGGCTATGCCAGCTGGCAGACGCCTTCAACTCCCAGGCTGACGCGCGCGCCAATGGCTGGCCGGTGTGGCCGCTGTCCCACACTGCAAGCAGACCGCTCCGGCAGAGACAGCGGGCTGTGGATCGCAGAATAGCTAAAGATGCTTTTTCCCAGCCGCAACGGCGGCGGAGCATGCTGTAACGATGGAAGCCATGATCACCTATCTGTATGTAGAGGATGACGAAGACATCCGCGAAGGCTTTATGGCCGTCATGGAAGCGCCGCACCGCAAGATCGTTGGCGTGGCCGATGCGGAAGCTGCACTCGCGCTCGATGGCCACGAACGCTTTGATGTGCTGGTGACCGATGTGAGCCTGCCGGGTATGTCAGGCAGCGATCTGGCCCGGCAGTGGCTGGTAAATGACAGCCAACGCCATGTGCTGCTGATATCCGGCTATGAGTTCAAGCAGGGTCTGACCAATATCGGCACCAACGTGCGGGCCCTGCTCAAAAGCTGCGAGCCCGAGGACCTGGAAGCGATGTTGACGAACATCGAGACGCTGCTGGCCGCCCAGCGCCAATAGGTGCTAACGGACCGCCCACGCGTGTCCTCCGCAGTCAGGCGCGCGGGTTGTCGCTCAATGACTTGATCAGCGCCACCAGTTTCTGAGGCTGCAGCGGCTTGGCCATATGGACATCAAAGCCCGCGGCAAGCGCAGCCTGCCGGTCCTCTTCGCGGCCAAAGGCCGTCAACGCAATCGCCGGAACGCGGGAAAAGCGGTCTTGCGCAGCGCGTATATGGCGCATCAGCGCATAACCGTCCTTGCCGGGCAGGCCGATGTCACTGACCACGATGTCGGCTTGCGACGATTGCAGCGACGCCAGCGCGCTGTCAAAGTCTCCTGCGAGCGCAACGCTGGCGCCACGCTCCTGCAGGATCAGCACCAGCAGATTGGCGACTTCCGCATCGTCTTCAACGACGAGGATGCGGATGCCGCCCAGTTCATCCTGCCCGCCATCCTGGGCAGAGCCCGCAGATTCGTGCTTGGGCAGCTCCTTCGGGGCGCCATGGCCCAGCGGCAGCGTCACCGTCACCAAGGTACCCAGACCCAGGCCTTCGCTGGCCACCGTGATGGTGCCGGCATGCAGATCGACCAGGTGCTTGACGATGGGCATGCCCAGGCCCAGGCCGCTGGCAGGGCGGCTGCCGGGGCTGGCAGCCTGGGTGAATTTTTCGAATATGCGCTCCAGAAAGGCCGCTTCGATGCCCTTGCCATGGTCGCGCACGCTGAGTACCAGCTGCGTGTCCTGCACGGCCAGCGCCACCTCGAGCAGGCCTGCATCCTGCGAGAACTTCACGGCATTGCTCAGGATGTTCCAGAACACCTGCTGGAACCGCGCCGGATCGACCAGTGCCTTGCGGCCCTGGGTGTCCATCGCCACATGCAGCACCAGCTTCTTGGCATCGATCGCCGCCTTCAGCGAGTCAAGCGAGGAGGTGATCAGTGCCGCCGGATCCACCCATTCCCGCTCCAACGTCAGTTTGCCGGAATTGATGCGCGAGACGTCGAGGATATCGCTGATGATGCGCGCCTGCGTGCTGGCATTGCGCTTGATCGCGTCCAGGTTTTTCGCGAACTCAGGCGGCGGTGATTTGCGCAGCACCTGGTGCACATTCATCATGATGGCGCTCAGCGGGTTGCGCAGCTCATGCGACAGCACGGCGACAAAGTCATCCTTGGAGCGGCTGTAGCGCTCCGCGGTGGCGCGCGCCGCCTGCTCACGCTCGAGCAGCTGTTTGCGCTCGAGCTCCAGCTGGATGCGGTTGGAGACGTTGGCCACGGCGGCCACGCGCAGCTCGCCGTTGACGCGAGCGGCCATGCTCCACTCCACATGCAGCGCTTGGCCGGTGGCGTCCAGCAGCACCACTTCCTCGCGCCACAGGGCCTGGCTGCTTTGGGGGGCGCACATCGCCTCGATGCGGGCCTGATGACTGGGTGCGGCAAAGGCCGATACCGGACGGCCCAACACCTCTGCGGCGCTGCGGCCCAGCATCTCCAGCATGGCCGGGTTGGCATCCACAAAGCACCCGTCGTCGTCGATCAACGCAATGCCGCTCTGGGCCTGCTCGTAGATCGAGCGGAACTTGGCTTCGCTGCGGTGCACCCGCACTTCGGCCATTCTGGCACGTACCAGTGCCTGGATGGTCGCCACCAGCATCGCCGGCTCGGCCGGGTGGGTCAGGTAGGCATCGGCGCCGGCGTTCAGGCCTGCGACCTTGTCGGTGTCCGCGACAAAGGCCGCAGACAGATGCACGATCGGCAGCGACATGGTCTGCTCCCGATCCCGCATCATCGCGCAGACTTCGAAACCGCCGATGTCAGGCAGGTGGACATCCAGCACGACGGCGGAGATATCACCGAGCGACAGATCCAGGGCTTCCTGTCCGGTGCCTGCTTCGACCGTCTTGAAGCCGGCCGCCCGCAGGGCGCGGGCAGTGGCATAGCAAGTCGCAGGGTTGTCATCGACCACCAGCACCGTGTGCTTCGAGCGGTCGATGCTGACATTGAGCCGGGCTGAGACAGAGGGCATGGCGCTTAGGAGGGTGAGCTTTCATCAAAAACATGCGCGGACGCAGGCGCCACGCTGATCGGGATCGTGACATAGAAAGTCGAGCCCTTGTGCGCTTCGCTCTCCAATGCTACTTCGCCGCCCAGCAGTTCGGCAAGCCGCTTGCTCAGCGACAGGCCCAGACCTGTGCCGCGCAGCCGTTTCTGGATCGGGGAGTCGATCTGGGAATAGTCCTGGAAGATCGCGTGGTGGAACTCCGGGGCAATCCCGATGCCCGTGTCGGCCACGGCAAACTGCACGGCCTGGTCCGACACCCGCTTCGCGCTGACGCGGATCTCGCCGTGCTGGGTGAATTTCAACGCGTTGCTGATGAAATTGCGCAGGATCTGTGCGAGCTTGCGGTCGTCCGAGAACAGCTTGGGCACGCCATGCGGCTCTTCAAAGATCAGCACCACGTCGGGATTGGTGATCACCGGTTTGAACATGCCGCGCAGCGCGGAGAACACATCGACCATCTCGAACCAGCCCGGCGACACCTCGATGCGGCCGGCCTCCACCTTGGCCAGGTCCAGCAGGTCGTTGACCATGTCGGCAAACTCGGCCGATGTGGTCTGGATGAAACGCACCTGCTTTTCCTGCTCGTCGGTGAGCGGGCCGTCCACCCGGTCCTGCAGAATGCGCGCAATGCTCTGTATCGCGCCGATCGGTGTGCGGAATTCGTGGCTCATATAGGCCAGAAAACGGCTTTTCAACTCGGTCGCCTGGCGCAGGTTCTCGGCCTGGGCATCGAGTTCGGCGTAGAGCGCCAACACGCCGCGGTTGGTCTCGTCGAGCTCGGCACGCAGGGCCTCCAGCTCGGCCTGGGTGGCGGCCAGCGTCCGGGCCATCTCGTCCGCGGGCATCGGAGCGGGAGCCGCCGGGCCCGCTGCGCCGCTAGGCGGTGGGGTCACGTGGTTCATGGTGTCTTTCATTCTGTGCGGCGCACGATGAGCACGGTCACATCGTCGCGCCCGCGCCCGTAGTCACGTACCAGTACCGCAACGGCCAGGCCCGGGTCACGGCCGAGCAGCGCGGTCACCGCCTCTGGGGGCCAGCGCGATTGCAGGCCGTCGCTGTGGCACACCACCATCGCATGCGCGGGCCAGTCCATGCAAATGTCCTGCACCTGGCGCATCTGTACCCCGACGGTGCCGTGTTGCACCAAGACCGACCGGTTGTACACGCCGCTCACCAGCCGTATGGCGACATTGCCGGCACCGGCAGCCAGCAGTGTGCCCGCCTCGCCATCGAGCTGCACGCAGGTCACCGCAGCGCCGCGTGTCATCCGCAAAGCGGCATGGGCATCTTCAAGGCCAGCCTTGATATCGCCAAACGGCTGCTTCAAAAAAACCTCGACTGCCGCCTGTGAGGCTTCGGCCGCGCGCACACCATGGCCCAAGCCATCGGCCACGAGGAGCGCAGCGCGCGGGCCATCCAGTGCCAGGGCCCAGGCATCGCCGCAGACGGTTTCGCCCGGCGCCGGCACGGCCATCACCGACACGCGAAATGCCCGCTGCTGCGCGGCTTGCGTGGTCGCGGGCCGAAAGCGCGCCAGCACCACGGTGCCCTTGCCAGGCTCGGAGTGGATGTCGAAATCCGCCGACAGGCGCTCCACGGCGCCCAGGCCTGTGCCTGGCGTGCCTCCCGTCGAGTACCCGTCGCGCATCGCCTGCGGCAGATCGGCAATGCCGGGCCCCTCATCGACCGACAGGATCTCCAGCTCGGGCGCGTCGCCACTGCGGGTGGCGATCCACAGCTGCCCCTGCTGCGCATGCCGGCAAAGGTTGTTGCCCAGCTCGTTGACGACAATCGCCGCCTGGCCAGCCAGCACATCGTCAAAGCCCAGCGTGCGCGACAAGTGGGCGACATGGCGCCTGGCTTCGCCCACGCAACTGGGGTCGGAGACGGAAAAGGCGCGGTGGGTCGTGCCCTGAATTATTTCCATCGGGTCACGCTGACGCAGGTGCCAACCCCCACCGTTGATTCCAGCTCGAAGTCATGGACCAGCCGCTTGCTGCCCGACAGTCCCAGCCCCATGCCCTTGCCCGAGGTCCAGCCATCTTTGAGGGCCAGGCCCAGGTCCGGGATACCCGGCCCCTGGTCCCGAAAGCGCAGGCGAAGCCCCTGGCGCAGGCCATCGGCCAGCAGCTCCCATTCCATGTCACCGCCCCCGCCGTAGACCACCGTATTGCGCGACAACTCGCTGGCAGCCGTGATCATCTTGGTCTGGTCGACCAGCGAGAACTTCAGCTGAACGGCCAGCTTGCGCACCATCTGGCGGCTGGCGACGATGTCAGCCTCACTGCGCAAGGGTACGGAGCCCTGGGTTTCATGCGACAAAGTCATCTCCATCAGCGCGGGCTTGCAAAAGCGCCATCCCGCGGCTCACATTCAGTGCGGTTTTGACACCGTCGAGCGACATGCCCAGCTCTACCAGCGTGATGGCGACCGCCGGCTGCATGCCGACAACCACCGTGGTGGCATCCAGAATCTGGCCAATGCCCGATATCGCCGCCAGCATGCGGCCCACGAAGGAATCGACGATTTCCAGGGCGGAGATGTCGATCAGCACGCCGCTGGCGCCCGTCTTCGAGATCTGCTCGGCCAGGTCATCCTGCAGCGCCATGGCAGTCTGGTCTTCCATATCGATCTGGATGGTGACCAGCAAGGTCTGCCCCATGCGCAAAATAGGAATGCGGTACATGGTGCGTGGCCTACTTGGTCTTTGTGAAGGTATAGCCGTTGCGCTTGAGCGCCAGCGCCAGTGCATCGGCCAAGGTCGCCTTGGTCGTCACCGACTGCAGGTCGATGCCCAGATGCACGATGGTTTGTGCAATTTGCGGACGGATGCCGCAAATAATGCAATCGGCGCCCATCAGGCGGATGGCGGTCACGGTCTTGAGCAGGTGCTGGGCCACCAGGGTGTCCACCGTAGGCACGCCGGTGATGTCAATGATGGCCAAGGCCGACTCGGTCTCCACGATGCGCTGGAGGAGCGACTCCATCACCAGCTGCGTCCGGCTCGAATCGAGTGTGCCGATCATCGGTACCGCCAGCACACCCTCCCACAGCTTGATGACCGGGGTGGACAGCTCCAGCAGTTCCTCCTGCTGGCGGGAGATGAGTTGCTCGCGTGTGCGCTGGTAAGCGTCCATCGTCCATTGCGCCAGTGCATCGACGTACCGCGTCACCTGTGCAATCGCCTCGACCAGCGTATGCGAGTCGGTGGCCAGCTCCCGCTGCAAGGCTTCGAAGATCGGTTGCTTGAGCGCCAGCACAAAGGCACTGGTGCTGCCTGCCGTGCTGCCCTGCGCCGCGCGCGAGGCGGACAGGCGCTCCAACGCTGCTTTGACCGGCTGCCATGCGGCAGAGCCGGAGTTCTGCAGATCACCGGAGGCCACCGCGGGCAGCAAGGCCGTCAGGATTTCTGCGGCCTCGGTTCGCGCTTTTTCCGGGGCCTGCGGACCGCTAGCAGCCAGCATCCAAGAATCGACCAGCGCGGATTTCTCGCGCTCCAACAACCCGACCAATAACTGCTGATGAGTGCGCACGGCAACCCCTTTGTGAACGTCAATATGTTTACACCTGTAAGAATTATGGTGCAGCGCCACTGCGGCTGGCCCCGTCAGCAGGGTTCTGCCTGCATGTCGGCGCCTTGGCCTACACAACGGACAGGGCTGTGGGGGATCGGACCCCCTGCCCGACAGGCGTTTGCGCTTCTCCCGATGAGATCGCGCCCGGCCCCAGGCCAGCCGCCAGAATATGTGTCCGCGCACCGGAGGAGGGCATGGCAAACAGCGTGCCTGGCACGCCCTTCAAGCCCATGAATCCATGTAAAAAAGTTCAATTTTGGTTTTTTGGATCGGCGGCTACAGCGCTATACGCCAACTCCTACTTGGAACCTGCGAGGAGGAAGGCCACCATCAAGGGCATCTTTTCCACCCACAGGAGTCCACGATGACCAAACCACGCTATGACGAAGCCGCCTTGAAAGACCTGCTGCTGCAGATGATGGAGACTGAACTCGGGGGTGAGCAGGTCTACCGCGCTGCACTGGACTGCGCGGTCAACGAAGACCTCAAGAAGGAATGGCAGGAATACCTGGACGAAACCCTGACCCACCAGAAAATCGTGCGCGCCACCTGTGAAAGGCTGGGCATCAACGCCGATGAGGCGGCCCCGTCGCGCCAGGTCGTCAAGCACATTGGCCTGTCGCTGGTCAAGGCGATGCAGCTGGCCCAGGCCGGCGGCGATCCCCAGGCAGCCGAAGTGGTCGCCTGCGAATGCGTGGTCCATGCCGAAACCAAGGACCATGCGAACTGGGAGCTGCTTGGCAAGGTGGCAGACGTGGCCAAGGGGGATACGGCCAAGGCATTGAAGGAGGCACACAGCCAGGTGGAGAAGGACGAGGACCACCACCTCTACCACACCCAGGGCTGGTGCCGTGAGCTGTCGATCGCGCGCATGGGCATGCCAGCGGTGCTGCCGCCGCCTGAAGAAGTGAAGAACGTCGAGACGGCGATTGGTGCCTCCCGGGCCGAGCAGCAGCGCGAGCGCATGCTCTGAGGAGGGGCGTCTGCCCATGCCTGCCCAGCCGTCCTTGCAGCCCACGCGGCTGCCTCGCAGCCAGGTGGCGATGCTGTTGGTGGATGTGATCAACCCGTTCCAGTTTCCGGGGGCCGACCGCATGCTGCCGGACATTCTGGAGGCAGCACGTGCCATCGCGCAGCTCAAGCGCCGCATGCGCCAGCGCGGGGCCATCGCCGTCTATGCCAACGACAATTACGGCACCTGGCACAGTGAGTTCAGCGATGTGCTGGGCAACTGCCAAGCGTTGCCGGGGCTGCGCGGCGATGTTGCACAAATGCTGGCACCGCACGCGCAGGACCTGCGCGTTCTCAAACCCCAGCATTCGGGCTTCCATTCCACCCCTTTGCAGCATCTGCTGTCCAAGATGGGGGTCAAGAAGGTCGTCGTCGTCGGCTTCATCACCGATATGTGCGTGTTCACGACGGCGACCGATGCCTGCATGCTGGGCTACCAGGTGGCGGTGCCGTCGGATTGCACTGCCAGCGTGACGGCCGAGCGCAAGTGCGCGGCACTCGCGCAGCTGAAAACCGCGTTTGGCTGCTCCACGGCCAAAGGCCGCTGAAACGTCCCAAGAGGTGTTCATGTTCGAAATGGATCTGGATGTGTGGGAGCTCATCGCCAGAGGGGCGGTGGTCTATGTCGTGTTGCTGCTGCTGATGCGGATGAGCGGCAAGCGTACGGTCGGCCAGTTCACGCCGTTTGATCTGCTGGTGGTGATGCTGCTGAGCGAGGCGGCGGGGCCCTCGATGGTCGGCAAGGACCAGTCGCTGTGGGGCGGGCTGATCGTCTGCGCAGTGCTGCTGCTGGTCAATGCCCTGGTGGCCTTGGTGACGACCCACTTCGGCGCGGCCGAGCGCATTTTGGAGGGAGAGGCGGTGCTGCTGGGCCGCGACGGGGTGCTGTTCGACGCCGTCAGAAAGCGCCACCGCATCTCCCGCAACGAGATCAACACCGCCTTGCGGGCATGCGACTGCGAGATGGACCAGGTGCAGTCGATGTTTCTGGAGGCTGATGGCCAGATCACGGTGCAAAAAATCCCGTCCGCGCGCACCGAACGCTGACGCAGCAACCGCTGACGCGGCCGCGCGGACCCGGGCGCGGCTGCGGTGCAAGACACTGCGCCCACGCCACACCGCCCCGCCATGCCCATGCAGGCATGGCGATTGCCGCCGGGGCTGGTATCGCTCCATGTCAGGGGCACCTGCCGTGCTGCGGGTGCGCTGACCTCCATCCCGGGGAGCGAGGCCCACGGAGAGCGCGCATGCACCTGCTGGTGACTGGCGGCGCAGGCTATATCGGATCGCATATGTGCCTGCGCCTGCTCGAACACGGCGATGACGTCACGGTCATCGACAACCTCTGCAACAGCGCCCCAGAGGCGCTGCGCCGCGTGCAGCAGATGGCAGGGCGCAAATTGCGCCTGGTGGTCGGCGACGTGCGTGATGGCAGCGCACTGCAGCAGGCGTTGACGGGCCCACACAAGGTGGATGCGGTGCTGCATTTTGCCGGACTGAAGGCCGCAGGCGCCTCGGTGGCGCTGCCGGTCCACTATTACGCCAGCAATGTCGCCGGGAGCTTGCAGCTGCTGGAAGCGATGCAGGCCCAGGGCGTGCAGACCCTGGTGTTTTCGTCGTCGGCCACCGTCTACGGCGCGCCGCTGCCCCAGCACCTGCCGCTGACCGAATCGGCCCCCTGCGGCAACACGCAGAACCCCTATGCGAGCAGCAAATGGATGGTGGAGCGCTGCCTGGCCGATCTGCAGGCGGCGTCGCCGGACTGGCGTATCGCCTGCCTGCGCTATTTCAACCCGTTCGGCGCGCATGCCAGCGGGCGGCTGGGGGAGCACCCGATCGGCGTTCCCAACAACCTGATGCCGTTCATCAGCCAGGTCGCCAGTGGGCGCCGCGCCCACCTGTCCATCTTTGGGGCGGATTACCCCACGGCCGATGGCACCTGTGTGCGCGACTATCTCCATGTGATGGACCTGGTGGAGGGCCATATGGCTGCGTTGCAGTACCTGCGTGGCCAGCGCCAAGGGGGGATGGTCACCGTCAACCTGGGCACCGGCCGGGGCTATTCGGTGCTGGAGATGGTGCGCGCCTTTGAAGCCGCCAACGGCCTGCGCATTCCGTTCCGGATCGAGGCGCGGCGGCCGGGCGATGTGCCGGCCTACTTTGCCGACGCAACGCGCGCCAGGCAGTTGCTGGGCTGGCGTGCCACCCGCAGCCTGCACGACATGTGTGTGGACAGCTGGCGCTGGCAGCGCGACAACCCCGACGGCTACACCGAGCGGCATTGCGGGAGCCCGCTGGGCGCTTGCCGGTAAGGCGCCGCCCGGTGCCCCGGCTCAGTGCAGCGGCGCGGTGGTGCTAAGTTGGCCGTTTTTGTACAGGCCCTCTTCAATGAGCGCGCACAGCGCGTGGCCGACAAAGATATGCGCTTCCTGGATGCGGGCCGTGGTCGCAGAAGGCACGACGATCGCCGCATCACACAGGCTGCGCAGGCGCCCGCCGTCGCGGCCGGACAGTGCGACCGTGCTGATCTGCAGGCGCTGGGCGGCCTCGACCGCCTTGACGACATTCGCCGAAGTACCCGAGGTGGAGATGGCCAACAGGCAGTCACCGGGGCGCCCCAGGCCGATGACCTGGCGGGAGAACACCTCGCTGAAATCGTAGTCGTTGCCAATACAGGTCAGCGCCGAGCTGTCGGTGGTTAGCGCGATGGCCGCCAGGGGACGGCGGTCCTGCACAAAGCGGCCGGTCAGCTCGGCGGCAATGTGCTGGCTGTCGGCGGCCGATCCGCCATTGCCGCAGAGCATCAGCTTGCCGCCGCTGCTCAGGGTGCGCACCACCATCGCGGCGGCGTTCTGCACGTCCGCCTGCAGGCTGTCCAAGGTGTCAAACAGGCTCAGGTGCTCGCGCAGTGCCACGGCATAGGAGCGCGGCTCTTCGGCGCTGAGCGGAAGCGGCGGGAGGGGCAGGTTCTTGAAGGCTCTCATGTGGAAATCCCCATGGTTTGGATATGGTGGGCGCGGCGTATCAGCGCGGTGGTCGAGTGGCCGGGCAGGTAGTCGAGGATGGCGGTGATGCCGCCCCATTGCTCCATCAGGCGCGCTTCCTGCAAGGTGCTTTCGTGGTAGTCGCCGCCCTTGACGTAGATGTCTGGCCGCAGCGCTTCGATCAGGGCCAGCGGGGTTTTTTCGTCGAACAGCACCACCAGGGACACGCACTCCAGCGCGGCAATCAGTGCGGCACGCTCGGCTTCCGGGTTCAGCGGCCGGCCGGGGCCCTTGGCCAGCATCTGGACCGAACGGTCGGTATTGATGCCGACCACCAGCGACGCGCCCTGCTGCTGCGCCGCTTCCAGGCATTCGACATGGCCCAGGTGCAGCAGGTCGAACACGCCATTGGTGAACACCAGCGGGCGGGGCAGCGCCCGGGCACGCTGCGGCATATCGGGGCGGGGGCAGATTTTGTCGGTGTACATAGGATGGGAGGCCTGTGGTGGTCAGGGAATGCCGCGCAGCAGCGCTGGCATCGGGGTGGTGATCAGGGGTGCATGGGCGCGCGAGGGCAACGGCTGTGCCACTGAAGGCGATGGCGCTGGCACCGGCAGTCCCAGCAGGTCGAGTACGGCGTGCACCACGCGTTCCGGCTCGATCAGCGCCAGGCAGTGGTGGTGCAGCTGCGGGCACAGGCTCTTGAGGCAGTTCCTGCAAGGCACGTCGTGGCTCAGCACCCGCGAGGGAGACTGCCATGGCGTGTGCTGCGGGTTGGTCAACGCATACAGCACGACCACCGGCGTCTGCAGCGCCGCTGCGATGTGCGCCGGCCCGGTGTTGTTGCAGACCAGGGCGCGCGCACCGGCAATCAGCGCGGCCAGCTCACCCAGGCTCAGATGGCCCATCAGGTTGACCGGCATCTGCGGCATCTGGGCCGTGGCCTCGATGGCCAGGCCGATCTCATCACGCGCGCCGCTGAAGATGATCTGCATGCCCGTGTGTGCCTGCAACTGCGCAGCTGCACGCCCAAAGGCCGCCGCCGGATAGCGCCGGGATGCGGCGCTGGCACCGGGGTGCACCACCAGATAGGGGCGGCTGGCATCGCCGCCAAAGGCGGCCATCGTCTCGCGCATGCGCTGCACATCCTGCGCACTGTACTGCAGCTGCAGGCGCTCGTCGCGGGTCTCGAAGCCCACATGGCACACCAGGTCCAGCTGCCGTTGCACCTCATGGCGTGCCACGGCGATCGCGGTGTCGGTCTCCGGCACCCAGTCGCTCAGCAGCGCATAGGGGTTCTCACGCGCATGGGCCAGCCGCAGCGGAATGCCCGCCAGCCTGCAGGTCAGCGCGGCCGGCAGCGCGCTTTGCGTACAGACCGTGAACACCACGGCCGCATCGAACTGGTGCCGGGCCAAGGTCTCGATCAGGCGCAGATCGGTCTGCGCCGAGCGGCTTTGGCTGCCAGGACCGCCAGACCAGGGCGCGTCATAGATGAGGGTCCGGTCGACCGCCTTGATGCGGCGGGCCGCCTGCGCGCCGGCGGCCGAGGTCAGCAAGGTGACGCGTGCCTGGGGGTGGCCGCTGTGCAGCGCACGCAGTGCCGGCGAGGTCATCAGCACATCGCCCATGTTGTCCAGGCGCACCGCCAGGATGTTGCGGGCCTGGGCCCAGCGGCTGTTCATGGCCATGAGGTCTCCTGGTCGGGCAGCACCATCACTTCGGCCACGACCGAGCCGCGCGGCATGCCCAGCAGAAACTGCACCATGCTGGCCACGTTGTCCGGGTCCTGCAGCAGCGTCTGGTCGATATCCGGAAAGCGCTCCAGCAGAAAAGGGGTGCGCATGCCGCCAGCAAACAGCGTGGTCACCCGGATGCCCAGCGCGCGCAGCTCGGTATGCATCGCTTCACTCAGGCCCCGCAGGCCCCATTTGCTGGCGTGGTAGGCACTGGCATTGGGCCAAGCCCGCAAGGAGGCTGTCGACGCGACGTTGACGATGTGCCCGCCCCGGCCCGCGTCCGATTGGCGCAGCAGCGGCAGCGCCGCCTTGGTCAGCAAAAACGGCCCATAGAGGTTGGTGTCCACCACGCGGCGCCATTCCTGCTCGCCGATCTCGTCAATCGATGCCGTATGGTCGGTGCCGGCGTTGTTCACCAGGATATCGAGGCCGCCCCATTGCGCCTGCAACGCGGCCATGGCCTCGGCCACTTCGGCGGGCTTGCTGACATCAAAGTGCAAGGACATCGTTGCGGTGCCCCAGCCGTCGGAGCACAGCGCCACCTTGCCGACTTTGCCGCCCTGGCCCGAGGGCAGGTCGGCCAGCGCAACGCGGGCACCAGCGCCCACCAGCTGCTTGGCGATGGCAGCGCCCAGGCCGCTGGCCGCTCCGGTGACCAGCGCAATCTTGTTGTGCAAAGCATGCATGTTGGGTTCCCATTGATAGTCTTCCCATCCCTGGGCAATCGCCATGCCCGCACGCTGCCCACCGCTGCCGCAGCGCCGGCTGGGCTGCGGGTAAGCGATGCCGCAACGCTGCCATGCCATCGGTAAATGCTGCCGCAGCATCGTCCAGCACCCCCGGCGCGGCGTGGCTGGCAGGTACGCCGCTTGCCCCCGGTTGGCATGCTCTTGGACACCCTGACTTCCCAATCGGCCTGGCTTTCCAGGATCTTCGGCTTTGTGCTGGTGCAGATGGGCGACCTCCGGGTCACCGTCGGCACCCTTGCCAAACTGCTGCTGCTGGTCACCCTGCTGGTATGGTTTGCCGGCGCGATGCAGCGCTGGCTGGTGCGCCATATGCCGCAGCGCTGGCATGTGGACGAGGGCACCCGCATCGCGATTGCGTCGGTGCTGCGCTACCTGGTGCTGGTGCTGGGCATGGTGCTGATCCTGCAGAATGTCGGCATCAAGTTGTCGGCGCTGGGTGTTGTCGCCGGGGCCGTGGGTGTCGGCGTGGGTTTTGGTCTGCAGAACATCGTCAGCAACTTCATCAGCGGGCTGATCGTGATGCTGGAGCGTCCGATCAAGGTCGGCGACCGGGTCGAAGTGGGCGCCGTCGAGGGCGTGGTGCGCGAGATATCGGCCCGGCGCACGACGATTGTCACGGCGGACAACATCGCGGTGCTGATACCGAACCAGCGCTTCATTGTCGAGAATGTCAGCAATGCCGCGTACCTGGGCGAGCCGGTACGCCTGCGGCTGACTGCCGGTGTGCCGCCGGCCACGGACCGGGCTGCACTGCTGCAACTGTGGCGCCAGGTGGCAAGCGCCCATGCAAAGGTGCTGGCCGAGCCTGCGCCCGCGCTGCTGCTGCGCAACCCGGGCGGCAGCCCGCAGTGGGAGCTGACCGCCTGGTACTGGCCCGAATCGACCAGCCGCGAGCAGCTGTCCAGTGAGCTGGCGGCGGCTTTCGCCGAGCACGTGCCGCGCCTCGAGGCAGCACATGGTTGAGGCCGCAACGCCAGGCCCGGCTGCTGCCGCTGAGGCGCCGCCGCCGCAGCGCTGGGCGCTGGCGGCGCAGCTGTGGCAGGCCGCCTGGCGTTTTCGGGGGCGTACCGTGCTGGCCGTGCTGCTGCTGGTGCTGGCCAAGCTCGCCAGCGTGGCGGTGCCGCTGGTGTTCAAGAAGATCATCGACCTGTTCAGCACCCCGGGCAGCCTGGTCAGCGACGTGGTGCCCGGCACCTCGCCGCTGTTGCCCGGCGGCGGCCATGTGCTGGTGCTGCCATTGCTGCTGCTGGCCGGCTACGCGCTGCTGCGCTTTTGCAGCACCTTGTTCACCGAGCTGCGTGACCTGTGCTTTGCGCGGGTGACGCTGGTGACGGTGGCCGATTTTGCGCAGCGCGCGCTGGCGCATCTGCACCGCATGGGGCCGCGCTTTCACCTGCAGATGCAGACCGGTGCGCTGATCCGCGATGTGGAGCGGGGCACGGCAGCGGCCGGTTTCTTGCTGGCGGCGGCGCTGTTCACCTTGCTGCCTACGGTGGTGGAGATCGCTGCGGTGGTGGCGATTCTGGCGATGGCCTACAGCGCCTGGTTCACCGCCATCATTGGCGCCACCTTTGTCGCCTATGCGGCCTACACCGCAGTCATGACGCGGCGCCGCGTGGCGCGCCAGCGCCAGGTCAATGCGATGGACTCCCGGGCCAGCGGCCTGCTGCTGGACAGCCTGGTGAACCAGGAGGCCGTGCGCAACCATGCGCATGAAGCGCAGGAAGTGGCACGCTACGGGAGCGCGCGGCTGCAGTGGGTGGCGCAAAGCGTCGAGAGCCAGAAGGCGCTGTCGGCCCTGCACCTGGGCCAGGGCGCGATCATCGCCGCCGGTGTCGGCGCGGTCATGGTGTTTGCCGGGCTGCAGGCGCTGCAGGGGCACATCACGGTAGGCGATCTGGTGCTGCTCAATGCCTATGTGATCCAGATCTGCCTGCCGCTCAATGCGCTGGGCTTTCTGTTCCGCGAGGCGAGAGACGCGCAGACCCATCTGGAGACCTTGCGGCAATTGCTGGCCTGGCCGCCCGAGGTGCAGGACGGTCCCCAGGCGCAGCCACTGCCGGTCTCGCATGGCGAGGTGGTGTTTGAGCATGTGGATTTCTCCTATGAACCCGGCCGGCAGGTGCTCTGGGATGTGAGCTTTCGCATCGCTGCAGGGCAGACCTTGGCGGTGGTCGGCGGCAGCGGCTCGGGCAAATCCACGCTGGCACGGCTGCTGCTACGTGTCTACGATCCGCAGCAGGGCAGGGTGCTGGTCGATGGCACCGATATCCGCACGGCCACCTTGGCCAGTCTGCGCCAGGCCGTCGGCATTGTTCCGCAGGACAGCAGCCTGTTCAACGACAGCGTGGCCTACAACATCGCCTATGGCCGCCCGGGCGCGGGCATGGCCGATATCGTCCAGGCCGCACAGGCGGCCCAGATCGATGCGCTGATCCGCACGCTGCCGCAGCAGTACGACACGCCGGTAGGCGAGCGGGGCATGAAACTCTCGGGCGGCGAAAAGCAGCGCATCGCGATTGCGCGGGCGTTCCTGAAAAATGCGCCGGTCATGATCCTGGACGAGGCAACCTCGGCGCTCGACACCCGCTCGGAAAAGGCCATCCAGGTGCAGCTGGACCGGCTCTCGGCGCAGCGCACCACGCTGGTGATCGCGCACCGGCTCTCGACCATCGTCGATGCCGACCAGATCCTGGTGCTGGACAAGGGCCGCATCGTCGAGCAGGGGCGCCACGACGAGCTGCTGGCGCAGCGCGGCCTGTATGCGCAGCTGTGGGAGCTGCAGCTGCAAAAGCAGGAGTTCGACCGGGCTGAGCGGCGCCTGTTGCGCCAGTCGCTCCAGTTGGCGGTGCTGCTGGCCAATGTCGTCGATGGCATTCGCGCTCCGCTCGACGCCCGCGGGGTGCAGCTGTACACCCATCTGGCGTCCGAGCCGCTGTATGTCAGTGGCGACCCGGCAGTGCTGTCGCAGGCGCTGACCGACATTGCGCTGCATGCCATCCAGGCGAGCCCGCCGGGCGGGCGTATCGAAATCCGGCTGGAGCGTGTGCAGCAGCGTGCGCGCATCCTGTTGAGCGACAGCAGCCACCGCGCGCCAGCGCCGTCCCAGGCCCCGCCCCCCGGGGCGGCCAGGCTGGACCCGCTGGTGCTGGCCTCGGCCCTTGAGCGCCAGGGCGGGCGCTTCGAGATACAGCTGCCCACGGCGCTGCGTGGCGCGCGTTACCTGGTCGAGCTGCCGCTGCGGGCGCCGGAGGAATCCCCCGATGCCGCGCCCCAGGCGCAGCAGCAGCCCGGCCAGCGCCTGGCGGCGCTGCAGGTGATGGTCGTCGATGACAGCGGCAGTGCCCGCGCATCACTGGCGCAGCTGCTCGGCCAGGAGGGCGCGGAGGCCGCGTTGTTTGCCGACGGTGCGCAAGCGCTCGGCTGGCTGCAAAGCCGGGGTGGGGCGAATGGCGCGCCTTGGCCGCAGGCACTGCTCTGCGATATATCGCTGGGCGAGGAGGATGGACGGCAGGTATTGCGGCAAATTCGGGCGTTGGAGGAGGAGCGCGGCCTGCCGTTGGAGCAGCGCATGTTCGCCGTGGCCCTGACCGGCGCCGACCTGCCCAGCGAACGGCTGGTGGCGCTGATGTCCGGCTTTCAGACGCATCTGCCCAAGGCGGCGCTGCCTACTGCGCTGGTGCCGATGCTGGCCCAGCTCACCGGGACCGCGCAGGCACGCGGATTGCCCGATGAACCAGGCAGGCCCGCTCCGAGGCCTGATGTCACATGAAAGGACTCAGCAATGACACAGCATGACGACAACGGCCGCCAAAGTGCACGCCGCCAGATGCAGCAGGACATGGAAGACCGGCAGCAAGGCGGTGGGCGCAGCCAGGAAGACTACCGCCGCCCATCCGGTGGCAGCGGCCAGGGTGACTGGCGGTCCGAGCAACAGCAAGGCGGCTACCAGAACGAGCAGCAAGGCGGCTACCGGGGCGAACAGCAAGGCGGCTACCGGGGCGAGCAGCAAGGCGGCAGCTACGGCGGTGAGGGCGGCTATGGACGCGGCGCTTCAGGCGGCTACCAGGACGACTATGACCGTGGCTATGGACGCGGTTCGCAGGGGCGCGGCCAGCCAGGGCGCGGTCAAGGCGGCGAGGCCTGGGGCGGGGGCTACCAGGGCAGTACGGGCGGCGGTGGCTATTCGCAAGGCTATGGCTCCAGCTCCGGCCAGCGTGGCTTCTATGACGACCAGGACTTCTCACGCGGCGGACGCCAGGGTGGCCAGGGTGGCTACCAGGGGAACTACCAGGGCTCGCAGGGCGGCTACCAAGGGGGCTCGCAGGGCAGCTACCAGGGCGGTTTTCCCGGCGGCGGCCCGCAGGACTTTGGCCGCAGCTACGACAGCCAGGGTCAGGGCGGGCAGACCTACTCCCGCCAGGGACAGCAAGGTGGGCGCCACCAGCAAGAGCACTACGACCCCGACTACCACCAGTGGCGCGATGAGCAACTCCACGCGCTCGACGAGGATTACCGCTCCTGGCGCAACGACCGCTACAAGAAGTTCTCCGATGAGTTCTCCCAGTGGCGCAGCCAGCGCGCAGGCCAGGGCGGCCAACGGGGTGGCAGTACCGGCAGCGGCAGCACCGCCGGCAACACCAGCGCCAGCACCGGTGGCGGCTCCAGCGCGGGCACCAGTGGCAGTGCGGACTCCGGCGCCGGCAGCAGTGCCGGTGGCAGCACGAGCAGTGGCAAGGACAGCGGTACCTTGTCGACCGGCCAGAGCGGCTCGGCGTCCGGCGGCAAGACCAGCAAGTAAACCCGGCTTCGCGGTCTGAACGCTGCCCCCGCCTGTGATGGGCGGGGGCATTGCCATTCCTATTGCCGCTTCAGCTGTGGCGCCGGCGCTTTTCCACCGGCTCCAGCCGCAGCAGCTGCCGGTACTTGGTCACCGTACGGCGGGCCACGACCAGGCCTTGCGCGGCCAATTGGCGGGTGATGTCGGCATCCGACAGCGGCTGCAACGGGTTTTCTGCAGCGATCAACTCGGCAATCACCTCGCGGATCGCGGTGGCCGAACAGGTCTTGCCACTGGCGCTCAGCAACGGGCGAGAGAAAAAATGCTTGAGCTCGAACACGCCCTGGGGCGTGGCGATGTACTTGTTGTTGGTGACACGCGAGACGGTGGATTCATGGATGCCCAGCTCCTGCGCAATTTCGCGCAGCATCAGCGGCTTCATCGCCATCGCGCCAAACTCCAGAAAGCGGTGCTGGCGCCGCACCAGCGCCTGCGCAACATCCAGGATCGTCGCGCAGCGCTGCTCGACGTTGCGCAAGGTCCAGCGGGCATCCTGCAGATGCTCGCCCAGATCGGCATGGCCGCGTTGCCGGTGGCGCTGGAACAGGCTTTCATAGACCCGGTTCATCCGCACCCGGGGCATCGCTGCGGGGTTGAGCTGCACATGCCAGTGCGCACCGCTGCGCTGCACGATCACATCCGGCACGATGTAGTCCACCTGCTGGGCGCCATAGGCCCAGCCGGGGTGCGGGTTGAAGCGCTTGATGGCATCCATCGCCCGCTCGATGTCACAGCGGCCTTTTTTCAGCTGCCGGGACAGTTTGGCCACATCATGGGACGCCAGCGCGCGCAGATGGTCCTGCACCATCGCCAGCGCCAGCGCGCGTACTTCCGGATCGGCAATCGTCTCGCACTGCAGCGCCAGGCATTCGCCAACATTGCGGGCGGCCGTGCCGGCGGGCTCCAGCGATTGCACCAGGCGCAGTGCCACCAGCAGCTCGTCCATCTCGAGTGCAGGGCTGGCGGGCAGCAGCGCCAACAGGTCCTCGAGCGGCGTGCGAAGATAGCCGTCATCGTCCAGCGACTCGACAATGGCGCGCGCCGCACACAGGTCTCTGGGATTCAACGGCATCACGTTGAGCTGGCTGTGCAGGTGCATGGCCAGGCTGACCGGGCTGGCGGCCAGGTCCATCGCCGACGGCTCGAGCCCGGCACTGACCTGGGCGCCCAGGCCCGGCTCAGCGGTCCACATCAGCCGGTCGTCGGCCGCCGCATCATGCAGCACCACACTGGGCTCCTGTTCCTCGCTGTCATCGGGCTCTTCGAGAAACGGGTTTTCGTCGATCTTGTGCCGCAGCAGCGCCGAAAATTCGAGCGACGACATCTGCAGCATCTGCACCGCCCGCTGCAGCCGTGGTGACAGGGTCTGGGACTGGTGCGTGTCGGCGCGCAATAGCATGGAGCCCATGTGCATTCCTTGTGGTGAAGCTAAACACAGCCGTCAATGCAATGATCATGCCCAGTGGCGCAGTGGGGGCGGGCCTGCATGCCGCCGGGAGCGCAAACTGCAGAGGCAGTGGGGACCGGCGCGGTGGTTGCGGCGAAAACGGCCCGCAGCGCAGATCCGGATGCCCGTATTTGCAGAAAATCTTTCCGTCTGATGGCGGTTCCATCGGCAATTTCTGCCAGCGCGGCAAAGCTAGGAAGAGGTACAGACATGCACAACAGCAGCGGGCCAGGCCCGGCAAGAACGGGCGATAGCCGCAGCGGTACCCACTGCGGCGGCAAAAGCGGGCAGGACACAGCATGGACAGCACATTGAAACCGGGGCTCGTCTGTCTGCTGGTCGTCGCCGCCGCTGCCGGTGCGGCGGCGGCGATGGCCCTGGTGGACCGCTGGGGTGCAGGCACATCCAGCCGCGCTGCGGCCGGCTGGCTGGCACTGTGGCTGGCCGTGGCGTTGGGCGTGCTGCTGGGCTGGCGCTGGCGGGCGGCGGCAACTGCCAGCCGGCCCACGGCAGTAGACCCCGGATTGCGGGCAGCCGCTTACCGCCAGGTCGCCGACCGCTTTTCCCATGAGCTGAACAACCAGCTGGGCATCATGAGCAACAGCGCCTACCTGATCGAGCGGCGCTCGCAGGACCCCCGGCTGGACATGCCGGTGCAGGCCATGCTGCGGGCGGCCGACTGTGCGAGCAAGCTGGGCTTTCACCTGTACCGGCTCAGCAGCAGCCAGGGCAGGCCGGGGCAGACCATGGACATCAGCCATTGGCTGCCCAGCCTGCAGGATGTGATGGCGCTGGCGTTGGGCAAACGTGCCAGCCTCGACCTGCATGCCGCGCCTGCAGGCCTGCAGATCTGCATCGATCCAGATGCGCTGGAGCTGGCGATGGCGAGCCTGCTGTCCGGCATCGGGCCCAAGCTGGAACCTGGCAGCCGTGTCGGCCTGAGCGTGCACCAACTGGAGACTGCAGAAGGCTGGCCGATCCCGCCCGGCGCCTATGTGGGCCTGCATTTGCAAATGCTCTGTGTGGTGCCGCCCGGCGCGGTGGGCGAGGGGCCCCGGCCTGATGCGCAATGGGTCCCTGCCCAGCAAGCGGACGACGCCGGCATGCAGTTGCTCGGCCAGGTGGTGACGCTCGAAGGGGGGCATGCGCGGCTGCGCGAGGAGCCCGGTGGACGGGTGGCGCTGTGGGTACTGCTGCCCCAGGCGCTGAGCCCGCTGCGGGCAGCCACTTAAGCCCTTGTCCCACGGCCGCTGGGCATGGACCTTGCCGGACCGGGAGGCGGTCGCCTTTGACCGTCACCACAGTCACAGGAGCACACCATGCACTCGTTCCATACCTCGGCCCTGGTAGCCATCTCCGCCTGCATCCTCATGCCTCTGGCCGCCAGCCATGCGCAAACGCCCTCGACGGGCATGTCCGGCAATGCCGACGCCCAGCAGACCCAGCCCGCGTCATCCGGCGCCAACGCCACTGGCCAAGGTGGCAGCAACGCCAGCGGCAGCACGAGCGGCGCCACCGGCAGCAGCGGCACAGCGACGCCACCGGTAGGGGATTACTCCAACCGTCCGGGCGCTCCGAGTTCGCCCGCCAATGCAGGCGGCACGAGCGGTGCAGGCAGTACCGCAACGGACCGTCAGTCCACCGGAGGCGCGGGCACGGGCGGCACCGGCGGCACCAATGGCAACGCCAGCGGTGCCACCGGTGGCAGCAGCAGCGGCAATGGCGCCATGGGCAACACGCGTCCTGCACGCGCCGACCGGGGCTGAGCGCCCCCCACGCCCCCCTGCGCCCTGGCAGCCGCAGCCCGCGCTGCCAAGGGCTGCACGAACGGAAAGGCCTGCCGCAAGCTTTGCACCTCCGGGAGCACATAGGCGTAGCCACCGCCGCTGGAAAATGCAGCGTGTAGGCTGCGGTTGTAAACGGCGATCGGCACGTTGATGCAGCCGTAGGAGATACGGTTGTCGGCGGCCGAGCGGGTCATCAGCCGCGGCAGCCGCCGATCCTGCGGTCCGCCGGGCCGTACCCGGTGCAGCGAGACGGCCGCACCATAGTCCAGCCACAAGATGTCTTCCCCCGCCAGATTGCGTCCCGGCTCCAGCCAGAAGCGCCCGGCAGGTGTCGTGCGTTCATCAGCGCGAATCTGGCCGAGCGGGCGCTGGCCGATGCCGGGCACTGAGGCATCACCTCTGGCACTTCCCAGCAGCACCGCCGTGCTCTCAACCAACTGGCCGCGCGCATCGTAGATCCACAGCCGGGCCTCGCGCTTGTCGACGATCACGAACGGGCGCGCGCGGTGGTCGCCGGTCCGCACAATCCAGTGCTGCATGCTGGCCGCCTCGGCTGAGGGCTGCGCCACCTGCGCTTGGCTGGTGGGCACCAGCAGTACCAGAACGGGCATCAGCGCCCGCGCTGCACTGCAGCGCAGAGAGCCGGCGGTTCGCCGCTGTGGCGGTGGTTGCATACGAATTCCTTCGCTGGGGGGTGGCGCTGGCAGGGCAAATGCTGTGCCGATGCCGCCGCGCGTGGCCCGCAGGAATGCCGATTGCCCGAGACCGGCCATGAAACCCCATAGCCATTTTGTAGACCACGATGCGGCCCGCGCGGCCGTTGCGCTGGCGCTGCCGTCCATCGAGAAACTGCTGCAGTGCCCCGGCGTCAGCGCCTGCCATGTGCTGCATCTGGTGGTGCTCGACCCCGGCCGCCCCCATGGCAGCTGCCCGTTTGATGAAGCGGTGCTCTACGAGCATTCGGTGGGTCCGCGCGCGCACTGGGATGCCGACTACGCCCAGTTTGCGCGCGACAAGGCGCGGCTGTGCTGGCGCCACCGCATGGGGGGCCGCCAGCTGATCCTGATGGAGCCCCACCGTTTGGCCCATGACGACTCCCTGCTCTGGGGCGGCGTCTGGCTGGACGGCCTGGTGGTCGCGGCCAGTGGCGCCCTGTCCAGCTGGGACGAGGCCTGCTCGCTGATGGTGGCGGCCCACTTGCGTGCGATTGCGCTGGACCGCTCCACGGGTATGGAAATTGCCGGGGTACTGGCAGTGAAGTCTTGAACCGGTACAGCGATCCAACAGCAAGGAGCGAGTGATGGATGACGACAAGCGTTTGAACATTGCAATGATCAGCGAGCATGCCTCGCCCCTTGCGTTGACCGGCAGCACCGATGCCGGGGGCCAAAATGTCTATGTGGACAGCGTCGCCCGCTGCCTGGGGGAGATGGGCCACCAGGTGGATGTGCTGACGCGCCGCGACGACCCCCATCTGCCGGCCGAGGTTGAGATGGCGCCTGGCGTGCGGGTGCTGCATATCGATGCAGGCCCTGCCCACCACATTCCCAAGGAAAAATTGCTGCAGTGGATGCCTGATTTTGCGCAGCAAGCGCGCAGCTTGCTGGAGCCCCGCCGCCGTTATGACGCGATCCATGCGAACTTTTTCATGTCCGGTTGGGTGGGCATGGCCCTGCGCAGTGCGCTGCGTGCGCCGTTGGTGACGACCTTCCATGCGCTGGGGCTGGTCCGGCGCGAACACCAGGGCGCGGCCGACGGGTTTCCGAATGAGCGCGAGACCATCGAGCGGGCGCTGGTCCATGGCTCGGACCGGCTGATTGCCGAATGCCCGCAGGACCGCAGCGACCTGATCCGGCTCTATGGCGCAATGCCGTCGCATATCGACACGGTGGCCTGCGGGGTCGACACCCAGCTGTTCCGTCCCGGCTCGCGCAGCGAGGCGAGGGCGCGGCTCGGACTGGTGCAGGATGAATTCATCGTGCTGCAGCTGGGGCGCATGGTGCCACGCAAGGGCATTGACAACGTGATCCGCGCACTGGCGCTGTTGCCGCGCACAGTGCCCGCCCGGCTGGTGGTGGTCGGTGGCGAGCAGCGCATTCCGGACCCCGAGACCTGCCCTGAGCTGCACCGGTTGATGGGCCTGTCGCATTCGCTGGGTATCAGCGAACGGGTGAGCTTTGCCGGCCGCCGCGATCGTGAGGAGCTGCGTGACTGGTACCTGGCGGCCGATGTATTCGTCACCACGCCCTGGTACGAGCCGTTCGGCATCACGCCGCTGGAGGCGATGGCATGCGGCACCCCGGTGATCGGCAGCAAGGTGGGCGGCATTGCCTATACCGTCTGTGATGGGGTGACGGGCTACCTCGTCGAGCCCAAGCAACCGCAGGCGCTGGCGCAGGCTCTGCAGAAGCTCCATGCGCAGCCGCGCCTGGCCCGGGCGATGGGGCTGGCCGGGATGCAGCGCGTGCACAAGCATTTCACCTGGGGCCAGATTGCACGCGACCTCGCTGCTGTGTTCCAGCGCCTGTCGTCCGCCGGCGGGCGCCTGGGGGCTGCAGCCCCGGCATCGCCGGGCCCCTGGAACGCGCTGTCTGCGCCGCCCTGGCAAACTCCCGCGCTGGGGCAGGGGGGCTATGCGGGGTGGCAGCGATGACCGGCCGCAAGCCCGCGATTTTTGTCGACAAGGACGGCACCCTGGTCGAAAACGTGCCTTACAACGTCAACCCTGAGCTGCTGGAGTTCCGCCCGGGGGCATTGCAGGCCATGGCCGACTTGGCGCAGCAGGGCTATGAGCTGGTGGTGGTGACCAACCAGAGCGGCGTGGCCCGCGGCTATTTCTCGGAAGCAGAGCTGCTCGTGCTGCGCGATGCGCTGGCCCGGCGTCTGCGCGAGGAAGCCGGTGTGCAGCTGCGTGGTTTCCAGTTCTGCCCCCACCAGGCCAGCCCGGATGGGGCGCCGGTCTGTGTGTGCCGCAAACCTCTGCCCGGCATGATCGAGGAGGCCGGTGATCTCTACGACATCGACCTGGCGCGTTCCTGGATGATCGGAGATACCTTGGACGATGTCGAAGCGGGCAGCGGCGCCGGTTGCCGCACCATCCTTTACGACTCCGGCGGGGAGACCGTCTGGAAGCCAGGACCCGGGCGCGCGCCTTCGGCGCGCTGCACGGCGTGGGAAGAGGTCGTCCGCATCATTCTGGAGCCCGCATGACCTCGGCCTCTGGCGCACTGGCGCCACGCCGGGTGGCGGTGTTCCGGGCGCTGATGCTGGGGGACATGCTGGTGGCGACCCCTGCATTGCGTGCTGTCCGCGCGGCTTGGCCGCAGGCGGAAATCACCCTGGTGGGGCTGCCCTGGGCCGAGGCGCTGGCCGACCGGCTGGACAGCATCGATCGTTTTGAGCCCTTTGCCGGTTGGCCCGGTCTGCCCGAAGTGGCTGAGCCCACGCGGCAGCAGCGCGAGCGGTTTCTGCAGCGCATGCGCGCGCGCCATTTTGACCTGGTGCTGCAACTGCACGGCTCGGGCGGCATCGTCAATGCGATGCTGGCCCAGTGGCAGGCCGGCCGCTTGGCCGGGTTCTGCGAAGAGGGGGCCTGCCCGGGCGGGCGGGATGCGCCGGATGCCCCGGATGCAGCCCTTTTTTTGCGCTGGCCGGTCCAGGGCCATGAGCTGCAGCGCCTGCTGGCGCTGACCCGGCACCTGGGCCTGCCCGCCACCAGCAGCGACCTGGATTTCCCGCTGCACGCGGCAGACTACCAGCGCGCCCATGCGCTGGTGCCGCGCAACCGCCGCTACGTGATCGTGCATGTGGGCTCGCAACTGCCGTCGCGCCGCTGGCCGGCCGGCTATTTTGCCGAGGTGGCCGACCGCCTGGCCGAGGCGGGCTGGCCGGTGGTACTGACTGGCACTGCGGCCGAGCGCGAGCTGGTCGCCTCGGTGGCCTCGCTGATGCGTGCGCCGTGCACCAACCTCTGCGGCCAGACCGATCTGTGGACCCTGGGCGTGTTGATCGACAGCGCCGCGCTGCTGGTCTGCAATGACACCGGCGTCTCCCATATCGCCGCTGCACTGCAGACGCCCAGCGTCGTGGCGGCCTGCGGCAGTGACACCGGCCGCTGGGCGCCGCTGGACCGTTCCCGCCATCGGGTGCTGGCCCATGCGCTTGAGTGCCGGCCCTGTGCGCACCGGGTCTGTCCCATCGGCCATCCCTGTGCCTGGGGGCTGTCGGCCGATACGGTGGCGCAGGCCGCTCTGGAGCTGCTCACCACCGGCCGGTGGCACACCGGCCCCTCGTCAGGCGCACCGCAAGTGCCCGCCTGGCCTTACAAGGAACACCATGAGCATGCAACTCTCCGCTGAGCGGACCGTGCCCGTACTGCTGCAGCCGCGCAGAAAACTGCGGGTGCTGACCTGGCACGTCCACGGCAACTATCTCTACAACCTGACGCAGGTGCCGCACGCGTTCTGGCTCGTCACCGATACGGCGCGCAGCACCCACCACAGTGGCCGCAGTGGCAGCTTGCCCTGGGGGCCGGATGTCCATGAAGCGCCGCTGGCGCAGATCCAGTCGATGGAGTTCGACGTGGTGCTGTACCAGTCCAGACAGGCCTGGGAGACGGACCGCCATCTGCTGAGCGCGGCGCAGCAGCGCCTGCCCCGCATCGTGCTGGAGCATGACCCGCCGCAGGACAGCCCTACCAACACGCTGCACTGGTGCCAGGACCCGCAGGCTTTGCTGGTCCATGTGACCCATTTCAATGCGCTGATGTGGGACAACGGCGTCACGCCTTTCCGGGTGGTGGAGCACGGCGTCAAGCCGCTGGCCGAGCATGTCTGGAGCGGCGAGCTGGCCCAGGGGCTGGTGGTGGTCAACAACATCGGGCGGCGCGGCAGGCGGTTGGGGCTGGATGTATGGCAGCAGGCTGCAGCGCAGGTGCCGTTGTGTCTGGTGGGCATAGGCAGCAAGGACGTGGGAGGCGCTGGCGAGGTGGCGCAGCAGGCCTTGCCCGAGCTGATGGCGCGCCACCGCTTCTTCTTCCATCCCGTGCGCTACACCAGCCTGGGCTTGGCCGTCATCGAGGCGATGATGATGGGCTTGCCGGTCGTCGGGCTGGCGACCACCGAGCTGGCCACGGTCATCACCAGTGGCAAGAACGGCTTTATCGACAACCGGATCGACCGCCTGGTCGAGACCATGCAGCTCCTGCTGCTTGACCGTGGCCTGGCGGCGGAGTGGGGCAGCCAGGGCCGCCGGCTGGCGCGCGAGCGCTTTGCGATCGAACGCTTTGCCAGCGACTGGAGCCGGGTGCTGGAGGAAGTGACCGCATGACCAGGGGGCGGTTACCCGGCCACGCGGACAGGCCACCCGCCCTGTGCAGCGCGCTCACTGTGGGCTGGTGTAGCCCTTGAGGCGGTTGTACAGGGTCTTGAGACTGATGCCCAGCACGGCGGCCGTGCGCTCCTTCTGGTAGAGGCATTCCTTCAGCGTCGCCTCGATCAGCTGGCGCTCGGCGGTCGCCATCGAGATACCTACCGGAAGCTGCAAGGTGGCCTCGGCTGCCGGCGGCTGCGGCGTGTCGGGGTCCCCGGCGGCGGCGGTTGCCGCCAGCGGGCGGATCTGTGCCGGCTCCTGGACGTCCATCACCGCCAGCGGCGCGCCGGTTCCGGTCTTGGGCAACCATTCCTCGTCAATGACGCCGCCCTCGGCCATGACATAGGCCCGCTGGATGGCATTGCGCAACTCGCGCACATTGCCCGGCCAGCGGTAGCTGGTGATCTGCGCGATGGCGGCTGCGCCGAGCTTCTTGGGCTCGCCTTCCTGGGCCGAGATGGCACGCAGAAAATGCTCGGCAAGCAGGGGCACATCGCTGAGCCGCTCGCGCAACGGCGGCATCTGCAGCGGAAACACATTGAGGCGGTAGAGCAGGTCCTCGCGCAGCCGGCCTTCCTTGACCGCTTCGAAAGGGCAGCGGTTGGAGGCGGCAATGATACGGACATCGGCCTGCAGGCTCTGGGCCGAGCCGACGCGATGGAAAGTGCTGGTCTCCAGCACCCGCA
Organism: Comamonas sp. B21-038; assembly: GCF_022387135.1. Taxonomy (GTDB): domain Bacteria; phylum Pseudomonadota; class Gammaproteobacteria; order Burkholderiales; family Burkholderiaceae_C; genus Comamonas; species Comamonas sediminis. The sequence goes on along the minus strand of NZ_CP092462.1, from coordinate 2,420,197 downwards.
GCAGCTTGACCTGCAGGTCCAGCGGCATTTCGGTCACTTCGTCCAAAAACAGGGTGCCGCCGGCGGCGCGCTCAAAAAAGCCCTGGTGCTGGCGGTCGGCGCCGGTGAAACTGCCTTTTTCGTGGCCGAAGAATTCACTCTCCATCAGGTTCGGAGAAATCGCGCCGCAATTGACGGCGACAAACGGCTTGGCGCTGCGGGCACTCCTGTCATGCAGGGTCTGCGCCGCCATCTCCTTGCCGGTCCCACTCTCTCCGGTGATGAAGACCGTGATGGACGTGGGAGCCACGCGGGCAATCTGCGCATAGATGCGCTGCATCACAGGCGCGCGGCCCCACAGCCGCCCAAACTGGCCCTGCGCGGTCATCGTGGGCGCCAGTGCCGCATCGCGCGCTTCGGCGCTCAGCGGGCGGGACGCGGGTGACAACGCGGTCAGCTGCGCCAGAATTTTTTTCAACCGGGGAAACTGCACCGGCTTGACCAGGTAATCGGTAGCGCCATGGCGCAGGGCCGCGATCGAGGTGTCCAGGCTGGCATGGCCGGTGACCAGCACCACCAACGCATCACCGACGACGTCGGCGTCCTTGAGCAGGTCCATACCACTGCCGTCAGGCAGCTGGATGTCCAGCAATACCAGCGCCGGTTGCTGCAGCGCCATCTGGCGCCGCGCGTCGCGCAAGCTGTGCGCCACGGCGACCGAAAAATCATCGTCGGCGATCAAGGCCCGCATACTGGCTGCCGAGTCGGTATCGTCATCGACGATCAATACATGCTTCATAACCCTCGTTCCTCCACGACCCCCACAGACAAATCAACACTGTCATGATGGCACCGAAGGCGGCGACAGACTGTGTGAAAAAGTGTCAATTTAGGTGAAGATGCTATTTGCCTTGTAGGAGAAATCTGGAGAATCCTGTCCCGCAACTGACGCTGGCTACAGGAGGCGCTATCGCATGGTGTGCTGGCAGGCGAAGACCCTGGGGCAGGCGGCTGCGGTGGCGCTAGGTATTTTTATTCGTAAAATCTATAACGATTGTTTATAGCTACATAGGCAGCGGACCGATAGTGTGGCTGCTGTCGGGTGGGCACGGCGCCATTGCGCGTCGTGAATGCCATGCCATCCAACTGTCAGGTGCCCACGGCATGCGCTGCGCGGGCGGTAGGGGGGTGTCAGTGCGCCGGCAACCGCGCCTTGCGGGCAGTTTGGGCCCGCGCCTGCAGCAGCTCCGCTTCTGTCACTACGGCGGTACCGAACTTGGCTACCGCGAGGCCAGCAGCGGCATTGGCGCCCCGCACCGCATCGTGCAACGGCTCGCCTGCCGCCAGGCAGGCCGCCAGCGCGGCCAGCACCGTGTCGCCCGCGCCGCTGACATCGAACACCTCATGCGCTGCCGACGCGATGTGCACCGCAGGCTGGCCGGCGCTGAACAGTGACATGCCCCGGCTCCCCCGGGTCACGAGCAGATGCTCCAGGCGCAGCCGCGCCCGCAGCGCTTCCATCAGAGAGGCGAACTCGGTGTCATCGCTCCAGCTGCCGGTGACGGCAGCCGCTTCCTTTTCATTGGGTTTGAGCAGCCAGGCACCGGCATACTGGTCAAAGCAGCTGCCCTTGGGGTCCACCAGCACCTGGCAGCCCTGTTGCCGGGCCTGTTGCAGCAGCTGGTCGCACTGGGCCAGCACGCCTTTGTGGTAATCGCTCAGCACCACCCAGGGGTGTTGCGGCAGCAGCTCGGCCACCAGCGCGCACAGCGCCTGCAGCGCGTCCGGCGGAATGGGCTGCTCAATGTCGACGCGCAGCAGCTGGTGGTGGCTGCAGACGGCCCGGATCTTCTGGGTCGTCGTCGCCTGCGGGCTGCGTACGGCCTTCAGGGTCACACCGGCCGCCTCAATGAGACCGCTCAACTGGTCACCCGCTGCATCGCCACCCAGCCAGGTGACCAGGGTGGAGACACTGCCGAGCGACGCCAGATTGGCAGCCACATTCGCCGCGCCCCCTGCGCGTTGCCACTCATGGTGCATCGACAGGACCGGCACCGGCGCCTCTGGGGAGATGCGGTCCACCTGGCCGTCCCAGTAGCGGTCAAGCATGCCATCGCCCACGACGAGTACGGGCTGCGCCGCGCGGGACGGCAGGAAGCCGGATGGATAGCCATCAAGAGGGAGATAAGTCATCATGTGCTCCTGCAAAAATGCCTGTCGAAGCGGAATATCCGGTTCTGTGGCGGGCGTGCGCCAGCGCAGGGCGCAGGCCGGCCGGGTCCGCCGGCCAGCCTGCCCGGCGCTTACACACGCGGTGGATCGCTCTCGCGTTCGAAATGGCGATGCTGGGTGATCGCGCTGACGAAGTCCTCGAAATCGGAGGCCGTCGCACCCATCACCACCCCAGGGTCCTGCTCGCCGCTGGGCAGCGACGTCGGAATCTTGGCCATCTGCATCAGCGCCGAGGCATCGGGCATCACCAGGATGGGCTTGCAATGGCGGTACTGGTTCAGGATGTACTCGGCGGTATAGCCATTGGCGGCCAGCGCCTGCACCCCTGCATCCCCATTGGCCAGCGCCAGCGCGTCGAACAGAAAGCTCGGCTCGTTTTCCAGCGATGCATCGGCATCGATCGCGACGCCGTCAGCGGTTGCCACCGGGCCGATGCGCGGCGCGACAAAGCGGGGCACCGCGCCCTGCGCAAACAGCGCCTGGTGCAATGCGACGGCGCTCTCTCCATCGGAGCCGTCCGCCACCAGGATGGCGACCTTGCGGCCCTGGATATGCATCTCGCCGGGGCGCGAGACCAGCGACAGCGCGGGCGACTGCAACACCTCGGGCGTGGCAGGTTGCACCAGCGCCAGCGGCATGGCCTCGGGCAGCGCCGCGATGCCCAACCCCTGGGCGACCTGCATGGCCAGCGCGTCGGAGACATTGCGCAGCGACGAGACCATGCGCTCGCGGATGGCGGGCACCGTCACCTTGCTCAGCTCGAAACGGAAGGCGGCAGCAATATGGGCCTGCTCGACCGGGCTTTGGCTATCGAAGAACAGCTTGGCCTGCGTGTAGTGGTCGGCAAACTTCTCCGGTTTGGCGCGCACCTTGCCTTGGGCCTCCTGCGCCTGCATGCGCGCCGGCACCGAGACAAAGCCCTGCGCGGCGCCCGCCTGGAACGGGCAGCCACCGGCCAGCGAATTGGGCTCATAGGCGACCTTGCCCCGCGCAATGGCCTGCCGGTGCATGCCATCGCGCTGGTTGTTGTGCACCTGCACGACCGGTGCATTGATCGGGATTTCATGGAAATTGGGGCCGCCCAGCCGAGATATCTGGGTGTCCACATAGGAGTGGATGCGGCCGGCCAACAGCGGGTCGTTGGAGAAGTCGATGCCCGGGATCACATGGGCGGCGCAGAACGCGACCTGTTCGGTCTCGGCAAAGAAGTTGTCCGGGTTGCGGTTGAGCACCATGCGCCCGACGGGGCGCACAGGCACCAGCTCTTCCGGGATGATCTTGGTGGCATCCAGGATGTCGAAGCTGAAGCCATCGGCTTCTTCCTCGGTGAAGACCTGCACGCCGAGTTCGTACTCGGGGTAGGCGCCGGCCTCGATGCGCTCCCACAGATCGCGGCGGTGGTAGTCGGGATCGGCGCCGGAGATCTTCAGTGCTTCGTCCCACACCAGGGAATGCGTGCCGGCCATCGGCGTCCAGTGGAATTTGACAAACACCGACTGCCCTTCGGCATTGACCAGACGGAAGGTGTGCACCCCGAAGCCCTGCATCGTCGCATAGCTGCGCGGTATTGCCCGGTCCGACATCAGCCACATCAGCATGTGGGTGGACTCGGGCATCAGCGACACAAAGTCCCAGAACGTGTCGTGCGCACTGGCGGCCTGGGGCATCTGGTGGTGGGGCTCGGGCTTGACGGCATGGACCAGGTCGGGAAACTTCATCGCATCCTGGATGAAGAACACCGGCATGTTGTTGCCGACCAGGTCCCAGTTGCCTTCGTTGGTATAGAACTTGACGGCAAAGCCTCGCACATCGCGGGCCGTGTCCTTGGAGCCGCGTTCTCCCTGCACCGTTGAAAAGCGCACGAAGACCGGGGTGACCTTGCCGGCCTTCTGAAAAGGCGCCGCACGCGTCAGGTCGGTCAGCGGCTCGTAGCACTCGAAATAGCCATGGGCCCCAGAGCCTCGGGCATGGACGATGCGCTCAGGAATGCGCTCATGGTCGAAGTGCGTGATCTTCTCGCGCAGGATGAAGTCCTCCAGCAGCGCTGGACCTCGCTCGCCATATTTGAGCGAGTTCTGGTTGTCGGCAACCGGCACCCCCTGGTTGGTGGTCAGGACCTGGCCCTCGGAGTCCACGCGCACCCGGTCGAGCGTGCCGATGGTCGCGTTCGTGCCAGCGGGCGCGATGCTGCCGGTCTTGGCCGAGGTTTCCAGCTCCGACAGCGTGCTGGCGGTGGGAAGCCGGGATGGCGCATCGGCATGTGCGCCGGGCGCCGGGCTGAGGCCGCTGTCGAAGCCATGCTCGCCCGCCTTGTTGGGGTTGTAGGGGCGGGCTGCGGCCAGTTCCTCGGTTTGCGCTGCTTTGAGCGACAGCAGATCGGCCGCCCCGCTGGCAGCCGGCCCGCTGTCCGTATTGCGCGCAGGTGCGGCTTGGGTGCTGGGGCTGGACACGGAATCAGTGGTTTTGGGCATGGAACACCTTTTCATGGGGGAGGGAAGAGCAGGCCCGCGAGCGGGTCACAGAGCGCGACGGCGCCTTCGGCCTGTTAGGCATCTGCCTGTACCGCATGCCACAAGAGGCTTGCGGCAACGGACGGCTCCCCACACAGGGCAAATGCCGTGCCTGCGGGCCTGCGGCGGCAGAAACCAAGGCAGAACCCATCTCCTCGCGGCCAGGCACGCCAATTGCCGGTGGCATGTCGAGGATCTATGCCCTGCATCACCCAGGAGAGCCCTATGACCCCTTCTTATGACCGTGCACCCTTCCTCGCTGCCGTGCTGGGACTGGCGGCGGCGCTGCTGCCACCGCTGGGGTATGCCCAAGCGGCTGCTGCGGCCCCCGACGCGGATGCGTCGCATGGCGCGATCATCGACCGGACGCCCGAGCGCCGGGTGCCGGAGCGCCCCGCTGTTCCGGCCCCCCGCAGCACCGATCCGGAACCCGATGGCAGCCGCCAGACGCTTCCCGATGCCGACAGGCGGCATGACACGCGCCCGGACCACGACGCATCTGGGCGCCTGGCTGTGCCGCAGCCCGACCGCGATGGCATTCCGGATGCGTCCACGGCACCTGCTGCCCCTGCGGCCAACGGTGCCCCCGGCGCACCGCCTGACCGACCCGCTCCCGGACGGACCCCTGTACCTGCCCCCGTCCGCTGAACCCCGGCCCCCAAGAACCTCGACACCGAAGGAAACCCCCTATGAAAGCCTTGACCTACCACGCTGCCAAGGATGTGCGCTACGAATCGATGCCCGACCCCGTTCTTCGCGACGATGAGGACATCATCATCCAGGTCACCGCCACGGCGATCTGCGGCTCGGACCTGCATATCTACCGGGGCAAGATTCCGGACATGGAGTCCGGGGACATCCTGGGCCACGAATTCATGGGCGTGGTGCAGGAGGTCGGGCCCGCAGTGCGCCATGTCCAGAGAGGCGACCGCGTGGTGGTGCCGTTTGTCATCGCCTGTGGGGAGTGCTTTTTCTGTGACAAGGCCTTGTTTGCCGCCTGCGAAGAGACCAACCCCGGGCGGGGGGCGATTCTCAACAAGAAAAAACTCCGGCCGGGCGCGGGCATGTTCGGCTACAGCCACCTCTACGGCGGCTATTCCGGCGGCCAGGCGGAATATGCGCGGGTGCCCAAGGCCAATACCGGGCCCATCGTGATACCGGCGGCCCTCAGCGATGAGCAGGTGCTGTTTCTGTCCGATATTTTGCCGACCGGTTACCAGGCGGCGCTGAACGCGCGTGTGAGCCCGGGCTCATCGCTGGCCATTTTTGGCGCCGGGCCGGTGGGCCTGATGGCGGCGCTGTGTGCCCGTTTTCTCGGTGCGGAGCGGATCTTCATGGTCGACGACAACGATGAGCGCCTCGATTTCGCGCGGCAGACCTACGGTGTCACGCCGATCAATTTCGACAAGATCGACGATCCGGCCGACTTCATCCTCGAAGTGACGAAGGGCCGGGGGGTGGACGCGACGATCGACGCCGTGGGCTTTGAGGCCAAGGGCAGCGCGGTCGAGACCTTGCTGACGAACCTGAGGATCGAAGGCTCCAGCGGCAAGGCGCTGCGCCAGTGCATTGCCGCCACGCGCCGGGGCGGCGTGGTCAGCGTTCCCGGGGTCTATGCCGGGTTCATCCACGGCTTCCTGTTCGGCGATGCGTTTGAAAAGGGGCTGTGTTTCGAGATGGGCCAGACCCATGTGCAAAAGTACCTGCCGGAGCTGCTGGGCCATATTCTCAGCGGCGCGATGCATCCCGAGGTGATCATTTCCCACCGCATGGCCTTGGCCGATATCGTCAAGGGCTATGAGATTTTCGACAAGCAGCAGGACCATTGCCGCAAGGTGATATTGACGCCCTGATGCGGGCAGGCACTGCCGGGGCATGGTGGTTTCATGCGCAAGCCTGCAATTGTTTCTGCAAATCTTTCTCTCCGCTGCGGGAGTAAAGCCCGGCACAACGGCGTTTCCCTCGACGTGTTCCCATGGCATGGATCCTGCATTAATCGGTGTGCCGAAGCTCTTTTCGGTAATTCCTCCAGGAGAGAATCATGACCCAGCAACATCGCAATGATACGAACCAGAAGCAGGACAACAACGCCAAGTCCGAGCAGCAACGCGGCGGCGCGCAGCAGCAGAACCAGGACAGCAGCCAGCGCAAGCAAGACCAGCAAGGCAACAAGAGCGAAGGCAGCAGGAACGACGCCAACAAAGGCAGTCAGCAGCGCTAAGCGGCCTGCGGCTTGGTAGCCATTACCAAGCCGCTTTTTGATGACCTCATCGCTTCCAGGTTCTATCCCATGCCCGATGCTTTCACGCCCGATGATGTTTTTCTTGACCAGGTTATCTCCGGCTTGGATATGTCCCAAGATAACCAGGTGCTGTGCACAGTCCAATATGCGGACAAGGACAAAGATGATTATCTCTCCGATATATGGCTGCTTCCCACCGAACCGGGGGCAGCACCGCGGAAGTTGACGGCTGAGCAGTCCAAGAATACAGCGGCGCGCTGGTCTCCGGACGGCCGGCAGATCGCGTCTCTGTCGGACCGGCGTGATGGCACCGCGCAGCTGTACCTGATGCCGGGTGAGGGCGGTGAGGCCCGGCAGATCACCAACCTGGCCCGTGGCGCCAACGATATCCGCTGGCGCCCCGATGGCCAGGCACTGCTGGCGCTGGGCAATGTCACCGTGGACCCCGACGCGGGCCGCGAAGGTGCGCGCCAACGCGACGGCGCCCACCGGGCAGCCCCGGATCTGAATGCGCCGCAGCGCTGCTGGCGGCTGCCGTACAAGATGGATGGCAGGGACTACACGCTGCATACCCGCAACCACCTGTTTTTGGTGGCGGTGCCCGGCGGCCAGACCACGCAGCTGACCGCAGGTGACTACGATGTGCGCGCGGCCGCCTGGAGCCCGGACGGCAACAGCATCTGCATTGCCAGGACGCGTGAGGCAGACAACGAATACCACTGCACCGATATCTGGTTGCTGCACTTGCAGGACGGCCAGGTTGCGCAGTCCGAGCGCCTCAGTGTGGCGCAAAGCAACAGCGCCTCGCCGAGCTGGTCACCCGATGGCCGCTGGATCGTCTTCATGGGGGCCGAGCAGGCCGGCGATGCCCAGAACCGGCTGTGGCTGATCGATCTGCACAGCAAGAAGGTCAGCGGCCTCGGGTCCGCATCGCTGGAGGTGCTGGCCGGCGATCTGTGCTGGTCCAAGGATTCGCGGTCACTGGGCTTTGTGCAGGTCAAAAACGGTCTGCAGTGCGCCGCCTCGATAGCCATACCTGCGGGCGAGGTCCGGATATTGCGGGGCGGAGATTTCCATGTCGGCGCGCTGGTTCAGGCCGATGGCCTGGCGTACACGCGGGAAGACCTGGTGCATCCGCAGGAAGTCTATTTCCAAGGGCCCGGCGATGCGCAGGAACGCGCCATCAGCCATTTCAACGACTGGCGGAATGACCGGCACGCGCTGGTGGCCGAATACCGCCGTTTTCAGGTGCCCGATGGCAACGGAGGCAAGGAGTCTGTGGATGCCTGGATATTGCGTCCGGACAAGGCATCGGGGTGTTTTGCTCCGTCCACCAGGCCCTTGCTGCTCGATTTTCACGGCGGCCCTGCCAGCTATGTGGACCTGACATTTGCATCGCACGCTTACTGGCAGATGCTGGCATCCCAGGGCTGGACGGTGGTGTCGGCGAACGCGGTGGGATCGAGCAGCTACGGCAGAGCGTTTTGTGGCCGCCTGCGCGGCAAATGGGGCGAGCTGGACCTGCCCCAGCACCTGGATATTGTCCGTCAGCTCCAAGCGGAGGACCTGGTGGACGCGCATGTGGCAGTGACTGGCAACTCCTATGGCGGATTCATGACGGCCTACAGCATCGCGCATGAGAGCAGCTTGAAAGCCGCCGTTGTCAGTGCGCCTGTCGCGAATATCGAATCCCATTTCGGCACGTCGGACAGCGGGTACTACTCGGATACCTATTCGATGGACGTGCCGCAGGAAGATTTCCGCCGCACAGTCTACCGCCTGTCGCCGACCTTTTCGATCGAACATGCGACGGCACCGACCTTGTTCATTCAGGGGCTGGAAGACCAGCGTTGCCCGCGTTCGCAGACCGAAGAGCTGTATGTGAAGCTGGCCTACCTGGGTCAGGCCAGAACCGAGATGGTGCTGTATCCGGGAGGCAGCCATTCGTTCGCGGTGTCCGGCAAGCCGTCGCACCGGGTCGATCTGCTCGAGCGCATGCGGGCCTGGATGGCCGATTCGCTGCCAAAGGCATGACCGGGATGCGCTTTTTCAATCGAGGGCTGAGCGGCGGTGACCTTGTGTCCGCAGCCGCCAACAGCCCAGCAACCAGGAGACCGAGATGAATGCAGACAAATCGCCCAGCCGGGCCCGGCGGGTATTGCCGGGGCTGGCGTTAGCCCTGGCCAGCATGCTGGTGCTGAGCGCCTGTGACCGCGACAAGGCAGACTCCGCGTTTCCCGTCCCCAAGGTGCCGCCACCGCCTGCAGAGCCTGGCGGACCGGGCGCGACCTACCCGGGTGCCGGCAGCCCGGAAAGAGGCAGCAATGCCGCGCGGGTGGATGCCCAGGGCCATGGCGCCACGATCACCGGCAAGGACCCGGACCTGGGCGTGACGCCGAAAGCGCCCGATTCCGGCGCTGGAGGCGCCAGCGCGCCGCCTGCAAGCAGCGCTGCGCCGAGCGACAACGCAGCCTCCGGTGGGGCTGCGCCCGGGGGCAGCGGTGCGGTGCCCGACGGCTCCACCCCCAGTGCGCCTGCCGGTGGTGGCGGCCACTGAGCCCGCACAGGCCATTCCATCCCAGGCAACCGACGTTCCCCTTTCCGTGTATTTCAAAGGAGCAGCCATGACAACCATCACCCGTTTTTCAGCGATTCTCTGCGGTCTGGCATGGGCGGCCTCGGCGCAAGCCGACGTCAGCAAGCAGGACGAGGCCTTCCTGCAGCAGGCCGCTGCCGGGGGGCTGTACGAGGTCCAGGCAGGCCATCTGGCGCAGCAAAAGGGCACCAGCTCGGCGGTCCAGTCGTTCGGCTCGACGCTGGTCAAGGACCACACGGCGGCCAACGCGGAACTCAAGGCGCTCGCCAGCAGCAAGGGCGTGCGTTTACCGACAACGCTGCCGAATGACAAAACCCAGCGCCTGGCCAATGTGGCGCAAGCGAAAAACTTCGACCAGACCTTTATCGATGAGGTGGGGTTGAACGACCATGCGCACGACATCGGGCTTTTCGAGAAGGCCAGCAGGTCCGCTGATGATGCCCAGGTGCGGGCCTTTGCCGCCAAGACCTTGCCGGCCCTCCAGGCCCACCGCACACATGCGCTGGGCATGAAAAAGAACCAGGGACAATAGGCAGTGCCGGCCCAGGCTGTGGCAACTGCCCCGCGTCCGGCATTGCAGCAGCGCAGGTCTGCTGCCCGCTTTGCCGGACGGGCTGACACGGGGCTCACATGCCGGTGCCAAACGATGCCATCAGCTTTTGCATTGGCAACGTGCTGAGCATGTCGGTCAGCAGCTTGATGTTGACGGGCTTGACCAGGTGGGCGTCAAAGCCTGCTTCCTCGGACTGGCGCCTGTCTTCTTGCTGGCCCAGACCGGTCAACGCGATGATGGTGATGGCCCGGCCCCAGGGCAGCTGGCGCATGCGGCGGCAGACTTCCAGGCCATTCATGTCGGGCATACCAATGTCCAGCAGCACCACTTCAGGCTGCAGGACCTGGCCCTGGCTCAGCGCGTGGGCACCACTGCAGGCGGTTTGCACATGGTGACCTTCCATTTTGAGTATCGTGGCCAGCGACATCGCTGCGTCGGCATTGTCGTCGGCAATCAGCACGCGGCGCGGGATGCTGTTGCGTGGAGCGAGTGGCAGCGGCAGCGGCGGGGTTTCCAGCTCAGCCTGCGGCAAAGCGACGCAGAAGCGGCTTCCCCTGCCCAGGCCTTCACTGTGCGCCTGGACGCTTCCTCCGTGCATCTCCACCAGCCGCTTGACGAGCATCAGGCCTATGCCCAGCCCACCCTGTGAACGCTCCAGGCTGCGGTCCACCTGGCTGAACATTTCAAAGATATGGTCGAGTTGGTCCTGGGGGATGCCCGAGCCGTTGTCCTGGACGGCGATCAGAACGCGAGGACCACTGCTCTCCACCTGCAACTGGATGAGCCCGCCCGGGGCCGTGTATTTGGCTGCATTGGTCAGCAAATTGCCTAGGATCTGCGTCAACCGGGCAGAGTCGCCATTGACCGCCACGGGTTGCGAGGGCAGTGTCAATTGCAGTTGGTGGCCCCGTGCGTCCAGCGCGGGGCGGCACATTTCAACGGCTTGCCGAACGGCGTCTTCCACCGCGACGTTCTCCATGCGCAGCTCCAGCTTGCCGCGGTTGATGCGGTTGACATCGAGCAGGTCATCCACCAGGCGCACCAGCTGCTGGAGCTGGCGCTCCATGACTTCATTGGCTTCCATCACCTGCTGCCAGTTGCCGCGCGAGCGTCTCTGCACCTCCAGCATGTTGCGCATCGGTGCCAGCGGGTTGCGCAGCTCATGGGCCAGCATCGCCAAGAATTCGTCCTTGTGCTGGCGCTCCTTCGCCAACTCCGATTCGCTTTGGTGCCGCTCAATGAGTTCGGCCGCCTGACGCGCCAGCAGATCGATGTAGCGCAGCGCATCGGGGGAGGGCCCCCCGGGCTGGCGGTAATGGTTGTTGAGCATGCCCAGCAGCCGCCCATCGCGGCTCAGCAAAGGGGTGCACTGGATAGCGCGGATGTCATCCTCGACGACGATCTCCAGCCCGACGGTGCCGCGCAGCGCTTCGAGTTCCAGCACATCGGGAACGACCAGGCGCTGTATATTCCGCGCTGCCTCACCGCAACTGGCATCCCAGCCATCTTCAAGAAAGTGTGCGACGAGGCGCTCGCCCAAGCCCTGGTGCACGACGATACGCAGGCTGCGTTTGTCTGGATCCCATATCTGGATATTGCCCTTATCGGTGCCCGAGATATCGGCCGCCGCCGCCAGAATCTTTTTCAGCAGCAGCTCGAACTGGCCCGGCCCGACCAGCTCGGCGCTCAGCGCCTGCAGGCGGGCCAGCGAATCGAGCTCCTTGCGCAGATGCGCCGCAGCGCGTTCGCGCTCCACGACGATGACGGTCGCCAACGCACCGAATTCGGCCACGCGGCGCTCCCAGGCATTGGGCTCGCGTGCCTCGCTCAGACACAGAAAGAAAGAGCCGACAGCCCTGGAGCCATGGCCTTGGGCCGGGTGGGAGTGGCACGCGCGAATTCCGTTTTCCAGGCACAGCCGCCGCCAAGCGGGGGACCATTGCGACGAATTCTCTACGTCGGCGCAGGTGACCGGCTCGCCGGCGTAGATCGCGGTGCCACAGGTGCCGATCAGGGCCTCGCCGATGGGCAGACCCCGGACCGACTCCGAAAAAGACGGCGGAAAATGCGAGGAATAGCCACCGGCCATCTCGCTGCGGTCATGGTTGGTCAGCAGCACACAGGCCCGTGTGCCCGGAGCCAGGCGCCCCACGGCCTCGGTCAGCGCATCCAGGCACGTGGCCATTGGTGCGCCTGAGGCGATCATCAGCAGCGCCTGCCTTTGCTCCAGGTCGAGCTGCGCCATCTGCTGGGCCAGTTGAAATGGTGAATCCAAGGGGCTCTCCAAATAGGTACAGCGAGGCCGTACGAGGAAATCGCTACAAAGGCATGGAGAACAGGGAGTGCTAATTCCGCAGGCCATGGCGGCAGTAAGGACGGTCACCCATTGTCCGCACAATATGAACAATTGTGAGTCAGCAGGTGCCTCTATACGGCGTAGGAGTCACCTAGGCGGCTCCCGGGCTGGACATCGTCCGGTGAAAGGAGTAGAGCACCGAGTGGAATGCGAAAGCCCGCTGGCAGGGCCAGTGGGCTTCGGACAACGCAGAGGGCCGTCAGGTCATTGCGATAAGAAAGCCGATGCTTGCGAGAAGCCGTTCATGCCAACTTGAACCGGATGGAGGGGAAATGCATGAACTCGGCAGGAAACGGAATGGGAGGTTGGAGAACCTCACGCAGACGTTCTGCGCACGGACATCTCACGGTCGTGCGCTCCAGACAACTGCGCATTGACAATGCTTTATCTGCATCGCGCAGTGCGCAGGTCTACGAACGCGTCTACGTTGCCAACTGCTTGGCGTTTTGGAGGGCGGCGAGACGGCGGTATTTTTCGAAGGTCTTGCTGATGTCCGTGGACACGGCGGGAACATAGCGGTTTTGCTTCTCACCACGCTGCGCGACTAAGGGTCGGGTTGGCATGGTCAGCATCGGAAATGATGGCTGGTGTTGCATGACGAACTCCTTTCTTCGATGGCTCCATCATCTGCGCTCAAGCGGGGGTGCAGTGTAGGCATCGTCTGAGGAATGTCAAAAGGTTTTAGCTGACTGCCTGTAGTGCTTTTGCCATTGCAGCCATCGCAGCTGTCCCGGTTACCGCCAGTGTCTGGTCTACGGTGAGCAAAAAAACGCCCGCATGAGCGGGCGTACAGTAAGAGGAATGCCGAGCCATCACTGCTGCGACTGCTGGCGCAGGCGCTCGCGTTCAGCATCGCCCCCGTCCTGGTGCTCGCGCTCCTGGTGTTCAGGGGGGAGCCTCAGTTGGTCCTGCATCTTGGCTTCATCCTCGGGCTTTTCGCCATTGGGACTTTGGAATCCTTGCTGTCGGTTCGTCATCGCTATCTCCTCATCGGTACACGCAGCTGTCAAGGCTGCAAGACCAGCTTAGGCGCGAAGGGGCTTGCGCGGTGTAGTCGCTGTTCTCGCATGGTCGTAGTGCGGCGAATGCGCCGCAACTGCCTCAACTTCCTCAACTCCCTGCGGGCATGCGGGACGGGCTGTCCGCACAGCCGCCTTCAGTCACTTTGCGCTAGGAGAAGGAGGCTGCCTGTCCAGCAGCACGAGTTCGCCGTCCACTTCGATGGCGTTATGCGCCAAGGATTTTTGCAATGGCATCCCCAATACCCGTTGTTCCCAGAAATCCGGGATGCTGGGTGTCCAGGAAGCTCCCAACGTTGGGTCGTTGATCAGCGTTTGAAGACCTGCCTCGGTGAGATGGAGCCGGTGAGGAGTGCGCCCGCTTTTCAACACCTGAAGGAAAGCCGATTCAATCGTGTCGTACAAGCTCATAGCAGTGGTTGGATGAATAAGGTGATAGGCCCTGTAATTAGTGCGGAGGAAATGGTAGCGCAGTTCCCAACGCTGTGAAAAGCGGGGTGGAGGCACGTGTAACGCAGGCGCGGGGAAATGGCCGGCAATGGATGCCTTGCCATGGCGCGCACGGCGTGCGCCTTATCGGCGATCTGCAATAACGTCAGATGCGCAGCCCCTATAAGCCGTTGGCAGGCGATGGCCATCGAGGGACCCTCTGCATATTTCCCTGCCCGGGCCGCGCGGCCTCAGGTAATCGCCAGGTGGTCTCTGTTGTCAATGACCGGCTATGAACTGCAAGAGACGCGTTGCCTGCCATGCCGGCCTGCGTCCTTCGCATGGGGGCGAGGATTTTGCAGACTCCCTGGCGCATGGCGAAGGGAGTAGGCGCGATAGGCCGATTCCAGTGCATAAAGCCGCCTGAAGAGGCGGGTCCCGAAAAGGTCCGGCCGGCGTTGCGGTACCTTATTTGAATCGGCGGGTTAATAGCATGTTTTATTTTTTAAATAACCACGGAGAATTTTGTAGCGAGCGGGCTCGGATGGCCATAGCCCAGGCGCTGTCGGCAGTGGCTCAAAAAAGCCGGCGCTGTCGGGGCCGGCGATAGGTCATTTACTGGGAGGGCTTGCTTTTATTGTCGGAAACAGCAGTGGCGTCTGTGGTGGTGGTGCTGCTGCGGTTGCGGCTGCCGCGCCAGCGGTTGAAGTCATCGGAAAATGTCTGATAACGCTCACCACGCCAGGCTTCATAATCGCTGTCCAGATTCGCGATCTGCTCCTGGCGCCACTGGTGATAATCCTGGTCATGCTGGGAATACTGCCGGCCTGGCGCGTCCTGGCCTGGGCCGTAGGCCGAGTGGGCCCCAGATGGATGGCGGCTCCCGGAAAAGCTGCCTTCGTCGCTGCTGCCCGCGCCGGAGCTGCGGCGCATGCCATATTGGGGATAGACATCGTCGGGCTGCGCGATGGAAGGATCAGCGGCCCCGCGGCGCCAGTCTGGCGAGGCTGAGAATCGCCCCCCGTTCTCCCGCCTTTCATACTCGGCATTCCAGCCCCGGTTGTCGCCCCAGCCTTGCTCCCGGTAGCTGCGGTCCTGTGCCCGGCTGGACCTATAAGGCCCAGAGCTGCCGCGCTCGGCGTCGCCGCTATCGTTTGTCGCGGTGCCATGTCGGACCTGGCTGGGATCCGCATATCCACTATCACCGTCCGAGTGCCTCATGTCAGATCCTCCATGGGGGTCATCCCGGCCATGTCCCTGCTTGTCAAAATACCTGGTGCTCATCGGTGTGCTCCTGTTGTCGACCGCTCGGTCGGTCATTCCAATTTATGGCTCCTGACCATCCCGGTTTGTAGGGCATGTCTTGTGTAGTCGTAGGCGTTCGAGGGGCGGAGAAGGCCTACCAACGCTCATTACTGGTGAGGGTGCGTTTGGGAATTGAACGACGGCGCCCTTTATTCAATAAATTTACTTCTAGATACGATTTAATGGCGAACTATCGAAGCTTGCGCTGTTTCGGCAGCGCTCCCTAGAGCGAACCGCGATCCAGCTGGCGTTTCAATGAAGGCGTATGGGACCGTACGGAGCGGGTGTTGGTGGTTACCTGCGGTTCGTCGCCAAATGCCTGCCGACGGGTGTGGATTTTTGTTCTGGCAACAAATGCGGTTCTCTCATCGCTCAACAGAAGCAGCCGTGGACAAGGATGCTTGGTACCCGGTGCCAACGCCCTGTAACTGGCGATACTGCGCAAAGTGGGCACAGCGATGGTGAATGCCTGGCGTTAATGCCTGGCCTGCGCCCGAATACCGCGCAGGTATTTTCAGTGCGCTGCGCGCGACCTATACGTTTGTATATTTTGTCAATACCTTTTTCAAGTTTCAGCCGCGAAATGCCGTGAGGCCTGCGGCCGATCCCATGGTTTACACCTATTTTTCCATAGCATTTGCAGTATTCCTGCTACAAGACCATTAAATGAATTGTATTTGGAGCCAGGCTGGTTAGAATATTAATAATGCCCATTAATTATTAAAGTACTTAAATTGATAGATGTTTTAAATAATTGATGCCGCATGTGCGTGCAGAGGCACGCTGCCATTTGATTTTTCGGTGAGTGACTTCTAACCATTTGAGGTTTCCGATGAAAAGAACCATTGGTGTTTTTAATGTGCATTCAGGGTCGAGATGGCTGGTGCTATGGGTATTGCTGGTTTGTGCATGGTCTGCACGGGCGCAGACCTGTGACCTGGGCGGCAACAGCGCTGCCTCGGGGCAGACGTTTCCACTGGTGGGCTATAACAGCACTGCTTCGGTGACGATGAGCACCGCCTCCACGTTCAACAACGGCGGCACCGTGACATTTCAAAATGTCCAGGGCCTGGAGAGATCGGTCACGACACCGGCCTTTTTGCGAGCCACCGGCAACACGGTGCTCAGCTATACGTTTTCCCCTCCGGTGCCTGCCAATCGCATAGCGCTGTTCATTTTTGACATCGGCATTGCCTCGACACCCACTTATACGCCGAGCATGACTCTGGCCGTGACCGGCGGGGCCAGCCCCAGCCATTTCTCCTTGTCGACGATGTCGGCCGGTGGTGCTGCGCCGTATGATGTCTTCAATTACAACCCCGCAACGGGTGTGATCTCGCGAGGCAACCCGTCGCCGACCGTCAGAGAATCGGGTGCCGTTGTCGGTAACTCCAGCAGTCTCGTCTCCAGCCTGACACTGACGACGTCCGGCCTGGCCAACGGTGATCTGGTAGGTTATGGATTGGCCTCGATACCGACCTGCGTCACGACAAGCAAAGTGAGCTACGGGGCAACCGGCAATTTTGCGTTTGCCCATACCAACCTTTCATCGCCCACAGCGTCGCTGACGACCACGGCTGTCAACACGCCCGTTACCAGCGCCCCCGCTTACGTTCCCAATCCCACATTGCCGGTCAGCATCGCGGAAACGCTGCCGGCGTCTCCACCGGGTTGGCGCCTGGCAACGGCTTCCTGCACCGATGCCAACAGCGCCATCACCGGCAACACCGGCCTGTTGGGCAGCCGCACAGGCAATACCATTTCCCTGCCAGCCAGCGTGCTCCATCCCGCTGCCAACATCAGTTGCCAGATGACCAATTCGCTGCTGCTCGCAGCGGACGACACCCAGACCACCTTGATGGATGTGCCAGTCAACGGGACGGCTTCGATCTTCGCCAACGATACCGGGACCAATGTGGCCTTGGTCGGTCTGAACGGCGCTGCCTGCACCGCCTTTCCCTGTGTGCGCAATCTGGCGGGCGGAACGCTCTCGGTCAGCGCGGCGGGCGACTACGGCTTTGTACCAGCAGCTGGCTTCACTGGGGTCGTCACCGTACCGTACCAAATCACCGATGCAGCCGGACTGACGGCGAATGCCAATATCATCATCACGGTGACACCGGCGCCCCGGCTGGGCCTGGCGAAATCCAGCAACGGGCCCTGGGCGGTGCAGCAGAGCGGGGCGCTTTATACATTGAGCGTCAGCAACACCGGAACGGCGCCCACCTCGGGTCTGGTGACCGTGCGTGACAGCCTGCCAGCAGGTATTTCTGCGACTGCGGGCACCTACGGCGGCTGGAACTGTGCGGTCAGCGGCCAGGCGGTCAGCTGCACCAGCAGCGCGCCGATTGCGGTTGGCGCTGTCTCTGCGATTGCCCTGCCGGTGACGGTGGGCGCCGCCGCGGTGCCCGGTGTGGCCAACAGTGCCACCGTGGGCGGCGGCGGAGACCCGGCCAACGGCGGCAATGCGCCGGAACCCGGCAGTTGCAGCGCCGGCGATCCACGCTGCGCCAGCACCAGTACGGCAGTGGCCGTGCAGGCCGATCTGGGCATCACCAAATCGGCCAGTCCCAGTGGCAGCTATCTGCCCGGGCAAGCCCTCAACTACCAGATCGTCGTCAGCAACGCCGGCCCCAGCGATGCCAATGGCGTCACGGTGACCGACAATGTGCCGGCCAATGTGGCAGTCAGCAGCTGGAGCTGCACGCCGGTGGCCAACTGCGGGGCCAGCAGCAGCGGCACCGGCAACGCCATCAGCCTGACCGGCGTCAACCTGGCGAGCGGCCAGAGCGTGACGGTGAATGTCAGCGGCGTGGCGCAACTGAGCGCCACCGGTGACATCGTCAATAGCGCCTCGGTCACGCCCCCGGCCGGGGTGGGCTGCAGCGTGCTGCCTTGCGCGAAGACGAGCACCACCACCAACACCAACAGCGGCGCGCCAGCGCTACGTATCCAGAAATCGGCGACCCCTGCGGCCTTTGCGGTCGGCCAGCCCGGCACCTACTCGATTCTGGTGGGCAATAGCGGCACCAGCAGCACGGTGGGCCCCATCACCGTCAATGACACGATGCCCGCCGGTGTAAGCATCAACCTGCCTGTTACCGCAACGGGCTGGGATTGCAGTGCCAGCTCGTCCAGCCAATTGGCCTGTACCACCAATGCGGTGTTGCTGCCGGGCTCCAACGCCCCGGTCATCAATGCACCGGTCAGCGTGGCCAATGGCACATCTGCTTTGGTCAGCAATTCTGCGACGGTCTCCGGCGGTGGCGCCAGTTGTACGACTGGTTGCCAAAGCACGGTCAATACCAGCGTCAACACGCCCCGACTGGATGTCGTCAAAACCCTCAGCAGCCCGTTTGTCGTGGGCGTTGCCAGCCAGTATGTGATCACGGCCACCAACAACGGCCAGGCACCCACCTTGGCCGGCACCATCACCGACGATATCCCGGCCGGCTTGGCCATCGGCAACCTGCCTGCAGCCTGCACGGC
Source organism: Comamonas sp. B21-038 (assembly GCF_022387135.1). Classification (GTDB taxonomy): domain Bacteria; phylum Pseudomonadota; class Gammaproteobacteria; order Burkholderiales; family Burkholderiaceae_C; genus Comamonas; species Comamonas sediminis. The sequence continues at coordinate 2,401,487 of NZ_CP092462.1, read as the reverse complement.
CGCAGGCCAGACCGTGACTTGCCAGGTCCCTGCTGGCATTGCCACCGGCGGCGCGGTCAGCTTCACGATTCCCGTGACGCCCCAGCCCAGTGCCATTGGCCAAAGCCTGGTCAACACCGCGCAGGCCGATGCCAACACCGGCGACCCCAGCTGCCCGGCTGAGGCGCACTGCAGCGGCACCACCGACAACCCCGTCACCGCCCCGCAGCTGAGCTTGACCAAGCAAAGCTCCGTCGGTGCCTTCACCGTCGGTGTGCCTGCCCAGTACGTGCTGACCTTGAGCAACACCGGCACGGCTGCCACCACCGAGGCAGCGGTGGTGACCGACACCATGCCGGCGGGCCTGACCATCGATACGGCCAACCTTCCTGCCGCGTGCACGCAAGCGCCAGCGGGCAGCCAGACGCTGGTCTGCACGGCAGCGGCCGGCTTGGCCAGTGGTGCCAGCACCAGCTTCACCATCGGTGTGACGGCGCAAATCGCAGTCAACGGCCAATCGGTCAGCAACCAGGCGACCGCTACCGGCGGTGGCGATCCGCTGTGCGCAGCAGGCACGGCCACGGCTGACCTGCCCGCACGCTGCAAGCCCCAGTCCACCACCGCAGTGGATGCGCCCCAGCTCACGCTGGCCAAAACGGCCGGTAGCCTGTCGGTCGGTGTCCCTTCGAGCTACACCTTGACGGTGACCAACACCGGTACGGCGCCCACCAACGCGCCCATCACGGTGACCGACCTGGTGCCATCGAGCATGACCCTGGGCACCTTGCCCGCAGGCTGCACCGCCGCCGGCCAGCAAGTGAACTGCGTGAGCGCCGCGAGCCTGGCGGCCGGATCGAGCATCAGCTTTGTGCTGCCCGTCACCCCCCAGGCGAGCGCAGCACCGAGCGTGAGCAACTCAGCGAGCGTGCAAGGCGGTGGTGACCCCACTTGCCCCACGACGGACAACTGCAAGGTCACCAACACCACGGCCGTCGATGCGCCCAGCCTGCAGCTGAGCAAGACCGACAATGGCCCCTGGGTGGTTGGCCAGGCAGGCGCCCAGTACACGTTGACCGTTGCCAACACCAACGCCAGCGTGGCCACGGTGGGCCCCATCACCGTGCGTGACAGCATGCCAGCTGGCATCACCCCGGCAGCGGGCACCTACGGCAACTGGGTTTGCACCGTCAGCGGCCAGGAGGTGGGCTGCAACAGCGCGGCCAGCATTGCCGGCGGCGCCAGCGATACGATCAACCTGCCTGTCGCTGTGACGGCAGGAGCCAGCGGTGTAGCGGCAATGTCACCAACCATGCCTCGGCCGCAGGTGGTGGTGATCCCTACAACGGCGGTGTGGTACCGCAGCCGGGTGCCGCCTGCAGGGATGCATCGCATTGCACCAGCAAGCTTACTTCCGTCAGCACCGCTGCAGCGCTCAGCATCGCGAAGGCGCTGACCCAGGTCAATGGCGCAGCATCGCCCGCCGGCTACCAGGCGCAGCCCGGCGATACCCTGACCTACACCATCACCGTGACCAACAGTGGCGGTACGCCGGGGCAGGTCACATTGACGGAGACGGTCTCGGCGGGCACCAGCTATGCCGGTACGGCAGAAGGCTGGAGCGCGGGCGAATGCACGACCGCAGGCACCAGCTGCACGCAAACGGTCCAGGTGGCAGCCGCATCGAGTGCCGTGGTGGGCTTCACGGTACTGGTGGATACGCCACTGGCGCAGGCGGCGATCAGCAATGCCATTACCAGCAATCTGCCAGGCGCTTGCGGGGCGGACTGCACGGTGAGCACCTCCGCGGCCTCTGCCAATGTGGTGGTAGCGACGCAGCCGCCGGTCACTGTGGCCGTGGGCAGCCCTGTCACCGTTGTCAGCGGCTGTACCAACCAAGGCCCTGCGGCGGCGCGCAATGCGGACTGCGTGGTCTCTGGCGTGCCCGCTGATGCCACCAATGTGAGCACGGTATGCACGGTCGACGGCACGCCAGTGACCCCCCCGGTGGCCAATCTGGCAAGTGGCGCGGCCATCAGCTGCACGACCACCTTCACGCCGGCAAGTCCGGGCGTGGTGAGCATCACCACCGCTGGCCGGAGCAACAGCTATGACCCCGACAGCAGCAACAATACCGCCTCCACGGGGGTGAACGTCAGCCTGACACCGCCTGCGTTGGCACTGAGCAAGACCAGTGCCGGGTCGGTGGTCGGTGGTGAAAGCCTCAGCTACACCTTGACGGTGACCAACAGTGGCCAGACCGACGCTGCTGCAGGCGTGCTGGTCTATGACCAGCTGCCAGCGGGCATGGTGGCTACGGCGGCCACCGGCGGCGTCTGCACGCCATTGGGCAGCGCCGGTGCGTTGCTCAGCTGCGCCGTGGGCAGCCCGGTGCCGGCCAACGGTGGCACCGCAGCGATAGTGCTGACTGCCACTGCGCCCGATGTGGAAGGCAATCTGACCAACTACGCCTCGGTGGACCCTGCTGGCGGCACGCCGGCCGTGCCGGGTCCTGGCTGCGCGGGAGCGAACTGCGCCAGCGCCACGACAGCCGTCAGCGCCCAGCCGGGGCTGGTGCTGCGCAAGACCAACAACGCGAGCAGCGTGACCGCGGGCAGCACGGTGACCTATACCGTCAGTATTTCGAACCCCGGCAGTGTGGCGGTCAGTGGATTGCGCTGGTCGGACACCCCGGGCAGCGGACTGAGCGATGTGGCGGTCACTGGGCAAACGGGTGATGACAAGGGCTCCGACCCGGGCGCCTGCACGGGCCTGACCTGCAGTGCCATCAGCGTGGCTGCCGGTGGCCAGGTGAGCTATACCGTGCGCGCCAAGGTCAACGGCGCCGCCGGTGGCACTGCCGCCAACAGTGCCGTGCTGGAGGGTGGCCGCTGCACGGTGGATGCCCCCTGTACGGCCACCGACAGCGATGCCATCGTCTCTGGTGAGGTGATCCCGGTGCCTCTGGGTTCAGACGCGGTCCTGGTGCTGCTGGCGCTGCTTTTGCTGGCAGGGGGCTGGACCCAACTGCCTGCCCGAGCCAGGCGGCGCTGATATTGTTGGGCCTGGCGCCTGGCCTGGCACTGGGCGCCAGTCCCGCCAGAAGACGGAAAGAGCTAAAAAACAGCAGGCCACCGTAGAGGTGGCCTGTTGATGTCTGCTTCTTGTTTTCAGCGCGTCGCTGGTGCCTGGGGCGGCAGGTTCAAAAGGGCAGGCTGGCGCGTTCAGCGCAGCGCCTGCGCCGGATGGAGCCGGATGGCACCGGCAAAGCCATGTTCGACGCGCGAGAAAGGACGGCCGCTCGTCAGAACGCGCGGCCGTGCCGTCCAGGCGATATGGGCGCCCAGTGCTTCCAGCCTGTCCACCAGCGCCTGGTCTTCGCCGCATTCGCGGGCATCAAAACCCCCGGCCTGCAGGTAACAGCTGGCAGACAGCGCGAGATTGGCGCCGTGCACATGCCGGTGCCCTTCGCGGTCCTGGTAACTGGCTTCGAAGCGGCTGCGCGCGGCCTGGGCCTGCAGCCCATGGGCGGCCCAGCTGTCGACCTCGACCGTGCCGCAGACGACATCGGCGCCCAGCGAAAGTTGCGCTGCGAGCCAGTCGGGTGCGACACAGGTGTCCGCGTCGGTGAAGGCCAGCCAGCGGGCCTGGTGGTGCAGCAGATGGCGGGCGCCTGCGGCCCGGGCACGGCCGACGTTGTGTGCGTCCACTGACAAGGCGATGACCGGCCATTTCGCCACCAACGCAGCGGTGCCGTCCGTGCAACTGTCGAGCACGACCACTACCTTGACAGCTTCGCCGCCCAGGTCGGGGTGCGCGGCCGCCGTCAGGACGCTGTGCAGGCAGGCCTCCACCAGGTCCTCTTCGTCATGTGCAGGTATACAGATGCCAATCATGGTGTGCCCTCTAGAGTTTTTCCCAGACGTCCAGCAAGAAATCGGGTTCGCGGTGCTCAACCAGGCTGCGCAGCGCGGTATTGGCGCCCATCTGCGCATGCAGCGTGTCTGCGGCCTGTAACAGGTCAGCGGCCTCGTGGCGCCAGTGGCACATCAGCCAATGGCCGCCGGGCGCCAGCGATTGCAGGCAGCGCTCGCTGAAAAGCCCCAGCTCCGAGTCGCTGAGGTAATAAGCCAGTTCGGACACCACCAGCAGGTCAAAGCCGCCTTCGGGCACCTGCGGCCACTGCCGGGGCACCTCCAGCTTTTGCAGATGCAGGTCCCGCCGGCTTTCGCGCTGGATGCGCGCATTGCACAGCAGGATCGCGGACTCGGAGAAGTCGGCGGCGACCAGCTGGTCGCAGCGGTCCAGCAGCGCTATCGTCATTTCACCATTGCCGCAGCCTGGCTCGAACGCGTGGCGGTAGCGCTCGCGCGGAAGCGCAGCCAGCAGCAACTGCCGTTTGCGCCGCTCGTACCACGCGGTTTGCACGTTCCAGGGATCCGCACAGGCCTGGTACAAAGACTCAAAATGCTGGCGCTGGCTCATCGCAGTACCACCTCGAAGTTGCGCAGCAGGCGCGCCGTGGCCCAGCGGGGCAGGATGGCAGGCCGGCCGGTCGACGGATCGGGCAGAAGCTGGGTGCGGAAGCAGGACACGGCCAGGCATTTGCGGTCCAGCTGCTCAGCGCTGAGCGGAATGCGCACGGCCTGCTGCCAGGGAACCCGCACATCGCCCGGGCTGGCCCAGTGCCAGGTCCAGATCGGCACCTCGAACCGGCGGCTGCCGACTTCCTGGGCCGCCGCAGCGCAGGCCTCGCCGGTCGCCTCGTGGTCAGGGTGGCCGTCGTAGCGCCAGGGGCAGAACACCGCATCGGTCGGCCGCAGCAGTTGCTGCAGGCGCGACTCCAGCTGGGGCTGGTGGTCCTGCACCTGGCCGTCGGGAATGCGCAGGTGGATGATCTGGCTGCCGGGGCATAGCAGCGCCAGTGCCTGCGCGCTTTCCCGCTCGCGGGCCTGGGCCAGCTGGTCGGGCGTCCACAGGCGCGAACCAGGGTGGCTGGCCTCGCCGGAGGTGACGGCGATCACCGTGCAGGGCAATCCGCTATCGGCACAGTGCTGCATGATGCCGGCGGTCGCCAGGATTTCATCATCGGGATGGGGGGAGACGATGACCACCCGCTGGCAGCCTTGCAGCAGACCGGACAAGGGATCGTCGGCCAGCGGTGCCTGGGCCAGCCAGGGCTGCCACTGCAGTTCAGGTGTGCCTTCGCCGAAAATCTCACGGGATATCAGAGCTTCCATGGAAGGGTGTCTTTCTGTTCGGTAATGGATTGGCCCAGCGCTGCCAGATCGCGCTCGGCATGGCTTTGGCGGATGAAGATCGGCAGATCGGCAAGCAGCAGCGCCAGCTGGCGGTCCTTGCACAGCGGCCCCGGGCCCAGCGCGCGCGGCACACGCCGCAACACCTGCTGCGCCGCCGACTCGGCCGCCAGACGGGTGCGATTGACCTCCAGGTGCCAGCCCTGGTCAGGACGGGTGTCGATGCGGGCGGCAGTGGCGCGCAGCAGCGCAGCGGTACTGCTGAGTGCGACATCGACCGCACCGAGGTGTGCCAGCGCATGCGGGTCTTCGCTGGTGCAGGCGCTGGCAAGCAGGTAGTCGGCGATGCGGGTGCTGGCGCCATACCAGCAGGCCGCAACGCCGGCGCCCCCATGGGTGAAACCGGGGCGGGCCAGGTAGTCGCCGGGCTTGCCGACCAGCGTGCCCGATGCGTTCTTCAAGCGCACATCGACGCTGGCGCTGGCGGCCATGCCGACGGCTTCCCAGCCATCGCCGGTAACCTCGACACCTGGCTGGTCCAGTGCGACCGCCACCAGGCAGCGTTTCGCGCCGGGAAGCCAGGCGGTGATCAGCGCATGGTCCACACTGCGTGCGCCGGAGCACCAGGCCTTGGTGCCCGACAACTGGACCGGGCTTCCGGGATCGAGGCGATGGACGGTGTTCAGCGGCGTTGCCTGCACCTGGTTGCCGGGCGGCTCTGCGCCCCATACGGCCCAGGTCTGGTTGCCCGCCAGGGCCGTGGCGCCCAGTTCGGCGAGAATCGCCAGCGCATCGGTATGGCCTTCATAGAGTTTAGCCAGGCTCAAATTGCAGGCGGCTACGCTCGCCAGCGCTTGCCAGCGGCTCAGTGTCTGGCCATGGCCGGGCAGCGGCAACTGGTCCAGCTGCTGGTCGATCAGCGCACGCAGCTGGGCCATGGGTTCCGCCTGGGGCATGCGGTCCAAGAGGTCGGATATATCGTCGGAATCAATCATTGTGAGGCCGCCCCGTTGCGGCACCGGACAGGGGCCGCACAGCGGGGGCGGGGGCTGGAAACATGCACATCCATGTATCCTGCATGGCATACCGCGTGGACGTGGAAGGACGGCCCACCGACTCCTTGTCAGTGCCGGCTGACCGCGGTGGCATGGCGCTCGAAGGCGTAGCGCGCGGGAGGCGGCATGCCGAACGTCGTGGGCCGCGCAAGCGCTGCCAAGAAACGCTTGCACCACCAATGCACATCCTGGGCCTGGATGCGCGCCAGCAGCCGCCGGTGGCGGTCAAGGCGTTCGTCCAGCGGCATCTGCAGCGCCTGGTCGATGGTGTTGGCCGTCGTATGAATGTCGTAGGGGTTGACGAGCAGCGCTTCCTGCAGCTGCTCAGCCGCCCCGGCAAAGCGGGACAGCACCAGCACACCGGGGTCGTCCGGATCCTGGGCGGCAACAAACTCCTTGGCGACCAGGTTCATGCCGTCGCGCAACGGGGTGACCAGGCCGACAGCGGCGGCGCGGCACAGACCCGCCAGGTGGGCGCGGGTCAGCACCTGGTGGATGTAGCGTACCGGCATCCAGTCGAGCTCACCGAAGTCGCCATTGATGGCCCCGCACAAGGTCTCGAGCCGTGCCCGTATCTCCGCATAGGCCTGCACGCTTTCGCGGGTGGGCGAGCCGATCTGCACCAGCGTGGCACTGCGCCGGTGCTGCGGATGGCGGGCCAGCAGATCGCGGAAGGCGCAGATGCGCTCGGGCAGGCCCTTGGAGTAGTCGAGCCGGTCGATGCCGAGCACCAGCCGGCGCTGGCTGTATTCGCGTTGCATCGTCGCATGGACCTGCAGCGCCTCGCTGGTCGTGGTCAGCGACGCAAAGGCCTGGGCATCGATGCCGATCGGGAACGACTCGCACCGGGTGCGTTTGCCAAAAGCCTGGAAGTGGCCGCCAGGCCGTGCCTGGCCGCGCGCCTGGTCAACCACATAGCTGCTGAAATGCCGCAGGTCCTGTTTGCTCTGCAGCCCCACCAGGTCATAGGTCATCAGGGACTGCATCAGTGCCTCGTGCTGCGGCAGCGCCATGAAGATGACCGGTGGCGGAAACGGGATGTGCAAAAAGAAGCCGATCCGCTGGCGGCAGCCCAGCGCCCGCAACTCCGCTGCCAGGCCGATCAGGTGGTAGTCATGCACCCAGACCACGTCGTCCTCCTGCAGCAGCGGCAGCAGCTGCCGGGCGAACTGCTGGTTGACGCGGCGGTAGCCATCCCAGTAGCCCGCGTCGAAGGCCGCCAGATCGAGCCGGTTGTGGAACACCGGCCAGAGCATGTTGTTGCAGTAACCGGCGTAGTGGCTGTCATGGTCCTGGCGGCGCAGCTCGGTGGTGACCCGGGTCACGTCATGCCACTGTTCGCAGTGCATCTGCGGCGTGTCGCTGTCGGTGACGGCACCGCTCCACCCAAACCAGAGGCCGCCCTGGCGCTGCAGCGCCTCTTCCAGCGCCACCGCGAGCCCGCCCGGCGCAGTGTCATGCGGGTCTGCGACGCGGTTGGAGACAATGACCAGGCGGCTCATACGCGCGCCTCCAGGCTGTGCCGCGCAGTGAGCTGCGCACTGGCGGTATGCAGCCAGGCATGGACCTGGGGTACGCGGCCGAGCCGATAGCGGGCGCAGCTGGCGCCGGGCCCGACCTTGATGGCCACCCCTTGCTGCTGCTGGACCACTGAAAAACCGGTTTCATCCGTCACATCATCTCCTGCAAAGCAGGCCGTGCGGCCTGCAAATGGTGCCTCTTGCATGAACGCCGCAATGGCGGCGCCTTTGTTGATGCCTGCCGGCAGGGCCTCGATCACGCATTTGCCACGCACCAGCACCCAGTCGGGGCGGCCTGCGACGGCTGCCTCCAGCACACGCAGGCATTGCTGCTCGAGGGTGGGATCGCGGCGGTAGTGCAGCGCCACACCGCTGGGTTTGGGCTCCACCAACAACGCAGGGTGGCGCGCGGCCAGTTGCCAACAGGCAGTAGCGATGTGCTCCAGACCATCGCCCAATAGTTGGCTTTGCTGCCCATTTGCCCGCCTGCGCTCGGCACCATGGCTGCCTGCGCAGGGCAGGCGCAGCGGATGGACATACCGGTCAACGGCGGCAATCTCGCGGCCGGAGATGATCGCCACAGCGCCGCCCAGCACGGTCTGCAACTGCTCCAGCAGCGGCACCAGACCCGGCGGCACGACGATGCTGTCGGGCGTTGCAGCCAGCGGCACCAAGGTGCCATCGAAGTCAAGGAAAAGCGCCATATCCGGCTGCGGATAGGGCGGCATCAGCGGGTCAGTGGGCATCACAGCCTTTTGCAACAGGTTCAGGAACGGCGCGAGGGGATATCAGGGATCTAATGGCTCGGGGCTCACGACCCGCTCCGCTTCAGGGTCCTGCGGAATGTCGGGCTCGTTGTCCGGGGAGAAGGGCGGGTGGGGCGGGTCATCGCCGGGCTCGGGCGTCAGCGGCTCCTGCTCGGGATACGGTTCGCCGACCGGGTCCATCGATTCGTCTTCGGGGAAATTCCGGGGTTCGCCGGTGGGTTGGGCAGTGGCCATGGTGCGCTCCTCAAATCAATGGTGGATGGTCCAACGGTCAGCGCCGCCACGGGCGGGGACCGCATGTCCTGTAGATTGACCCGGCCAGCGCCGCAGGTCTGTAGGATTTGTGCGCCCGCGCTTGGAGTCCTGCGGGCGCGTTACTGCGCCGTGCAGCGTGGTGGCTGTGATGGCCTCGCCAGGCTTGTGGGACCTCTCCGGCAGGCCCGTCGTCCCGCGTCTGCTGCGCAAGTTGTCATTTCCTCTCACGGGGTTCGGGGCCAGACGTTCACACTGGAGCGAACCACAGGAGGCAGGCATGAAAGACCAGCAAGGGAACGCTCCAACATCGACACGCACCATCTGGAAAGGCGCCATCAGCTTTGGGCTGGTGCATGTGCCGATCGGCCTGTACACGGCCACGCGCGACTCGGGCATTGACTTTGACTGGCTCGACAAGCGCTCGATGGAGCCGGTGGGCTACAAACGCATCAACAAGCGAACCGGCAAGGAGATCGCGAGCAGCGACATCGTCAAGGGCGTCGAGTATGAGGACGGACGCTATGTGATCCTGAGTGCTGAGGAGATCAGCGCGGCGTTTCCGAAGACGACGCAGACCATCGAGATCGAGGCCTTTGTCGATGCCGACGAGATTCCGCTTATTTATCTGGAGCGGCCCTATTACACGGCGCCGCTCAAGCGCGGCGAGAAGGTCTACGCGCTGTTGCGCGAAGCGCTGCGCAAGACCAACAAGGTGGGCGTGGCCAAGGTGGTGATCCAGACCAAGCAGCACCTGGCGGTGCTGGTGCCCTGCGGGCGGGCGCTGGTGCTGAACCTGCTGCGCTGGGGCGGCGATATCCGCTCGTTCGAACAGCTCGATCTGCCGCCGATGACCGCCAAGGCGGCGGGCATTTCCAGCACCGAGATGGACATGGCGGTCGCGTTGATCGAGGACAAGGCCCAGGCCTGGAATGCCGATGACTTCCGCAACTCGTTCTCGGAGGAGATCCACAAGCTGATCGACGCCAAGGTCAAATCGGGCGATGTCGAAGAGGTCGCCAAGGTGGAGCAGAAGCCCGAGCTGTCGGCAGGCGCCGAGATTCTGGACCTGACGGCCTTGCTCAAGCGCAGCCTGGCCGGTGGAGCGGGCGCCAAAACCGGCGGGGATTCCAAGCCTGCGCCGGCGGCGTCCAAACCCAAGGCGGCGCCGGCAAAGAAGAAGGCAGCCACGGCCACCCAGTCTGCCCGCGCTGCAAGCAAGGGCCGGGCCGGCACTGCGAAGGCATCCAAGACTTCCAAGACGGCCAAGGCTGCGCCAAGGCGCCGCAGCGCCTGAGCTGCTGGTAGGAGGATTTCAGCATGCCCAGCTCCTTGTCCAAATACCAGAGCAAGCGCAATTTCGCGGTCACGCCCGAGCCGGCCGAGGGCGGTGAACCGGTCGCCGGCCAGCTGCAGTTCGTCATCCAGAAACACTGGGCCAGCCATCTGCACTACGACCTGCGGCTGGAGCTCGACGGCGTGATGAAAAGCTGGGCGGTGCCCAAGGGGCCAAGCCTCGACCCCAGCCACAAGCGTATGGCTGTACAGGTGGAAGACCACCCCATTTCCTACAACCGTTTTGAAGGCCAGATTCCCGCAGGCAACTATGGCGCAGGCAAGGTCATCGTCTGGGACAAGGGCCTGTGGACGCCGCTGGCCGACCCGATGGAGGGCTACCGCAAAGGCAAGCTGCACTTTGAGTTGCAAGGCCACAAGCTGCAAGGCCGCTGGACCCTCGTGCGCATGAAGGGCAAGGAGAGCGACCGGCAGCCGCCCTGGCTGCTGATCAAGGAGGCGGACGACTTTGCCCGCAGTGCCGAGGAGTTTGAGGTGGTCGAGGCCCAGCCCGACAGCGTGGCAGGCCTGGCGCCGCCGCTGCCGCCTGCCCAGGCCCCAGGGCGTGCAACGCCCGCTGTTCCGGCAAAGCCCAAGGCCAAGGCGAAGGTGAAGGTGAAGGCGACGGCGAGTACCAGGACCAAGACATCGCCGCTGCCCAAGACCTTGGAGCCCCAGCTGGCCGTGCTGGTTGATGCCCCGCCTGCCGACGCCGAGCATTGGGCCTGGGAACTCAAGTTTGACGGCTACCGCATGGTGGCGCGGAAAAAGGGTGCGCAGGTTCAGCTGTGGACGCGCAATGGCAAGGACTGGACGGCGAAGATGCCCGGCCTGGCGCAAGCGCTGGGCCGGCTGCCGCTTGCCGATGCCTGGCTGGATGGGGAAGTGGTGGCACTCAATGCCCAGGGGCTGCCCGATTTTCAGCTGCTGCAAAATGCGTTCGATGGCAGCGCCCAGACCCCGCTGGTCTACTACCTGTTTGACCTGGCCTTTGCCGATGGCCAGGATTTGCGCGGACAGCCCTGGCAGGCGCGGCGCGAGACCTTGCAGGCGGCGCTGCAGTCCAGCGAGCAACTGGGCGACGCGATTCGCCTCAGTGAGGCTTTCGCAGGGGATGCGGCGCAGCTGCTGGCCTCGTCCTGCGCGTTGGGCATGGAGGGCATCATCGGCAAACGCAAGGATGCCGCCTACCACGCGGGACGCACGGCCGACTGGATCAAGCTCAAATGCCAGAAGCGGCAGGAGTTCGTCATTGGCGGCTACACCATTCCCAAGGGATCGCGCACCGGGCTGGGCTCGCTGTTGCTGGGTGTGCATGATGGCCAAGGGCGGCTGGTCTATGCCGGCAATGTCGGCACCGGCTTCAATGAGGCCAGCCTGCGCGAGCTGACCCGGCAGCTCGAGCGCATCCAGGTGCGCATCTGCCCCTTTGCAGATCCTGAGCGCATTGACTACCAGGCGCAGTGGGTCAAGCCCATGCTGGTCGCCGAAGTCGCGTTTGCCGGGTGGACGGCACAAGGCCGGGTGCGCCAGGCAGTTTTCCATGGATTGCGGCAGGACAAGCCTGCGCGCCAGATCACCAGGGAGGATAGTGCGACGATGCCCCCAACGCAAAAAGCAAAGCCTGCGCCCGCTGCAGCGATCGAGGTCAGCCACCCGGAGCGCGTGATGGACGCCTCCACCGGTGTGACCAAGCTGGACCTGGTGCGCTATTACGAGCGGGTCGGCCCGCTGATGATGCCGCACCTCAAAGGCCGGCCCACGTCGCTGATGCGCACGCCCGACGGCGTGGCGGGCGAGCATTTCTTCCAAAAGCATCTGCAGACGCGCGAGATGGAGGGAATCGTTCAGCTGCCCCAGTCGCTGGATCCGGAGCATCCGCCGCTGCTGAGCATTGCCAGCATCCAGGGCCTGCTGCAGGCGGCACAGTTCAATGTGGTCGAGTTTCACACCTGGAATGCCCAGCGCGACAAGATCTTGCGGCCTGACCGCATGACCTTTGATCTGGACCCCGGCGAGGGCGTGCCCTGGTCTGCGGTGCAGGAGGGCGCAGAACTGGTGCGGGTGCTGCTGCAGGAGCTGGGGCTGTCTGCTTTCTTGAAGACCAGCGGCGGCAAGGGCCTGCATGTGGTGGTTCCGATCCAGCGGCGCCATGACTGGGACACCGTCAAGGGTTTCTCCAAGGCGATCGTGCAGCATCTGGGCGAGACCATCGCGCAGCGCTTTGTCGCGAAAAGCGGGCCCAGCAACCGCAAAGGCAAGATCTTTGTTGACTACCTGCGCAATGGCTGGGGCGCGACCACGGTCAGCGCCTGGTCGGCACGGGCGCGGCCCGGGATGGGGGTGTCGGTACCTATCGAATGGGCTGAGCTGGATCGGGTCTCGAGCGGCGCGCACTGGTCCATCACCTCGGTGGAAGAGCGTTTTCGCAAGGGCAATGCACCCTGGGATGGCTACAGCGCCGCAGCCGTGTCGATCACCGCAGCGATGAAGCAGCTCGGCTATTCGGCCGAGCATTCCGCAGCCCAGCGCTAACGATGCCAGCGCGCGCCGAGCAGCCGGTCTTTCGGCTGTTGAATGGATATTGAAATGGCTATCCGTCAGTCAAATAACTGCGCAGCGCTTTCCGATGGGCCTGTAGGAATTTATGGGTTCTCTCTGTAATTTAGTGTTTTCTGACTAGAAATTCTTGGTAGTTTTGTTACAGTTTCTGCACCATAAAGCATTGGAGGCCAGAGATGTCTACGCAAACCGGAAACGACCAGGAAAAAGATGCCTATCTGGACACCCTGAAAGCCCAGGGTGCGGAGCTGCTGGCTGAGTTGCCGGCCGAAGGTACGATTGAACACGCCCGCCTGTCGCTGATCGACGCCAAAATCGAGCAGCTGACCCGGCCGATTACCGCCGGCAGCTGGAAGCTGCCCGACGAGTGAGCCGGGCACCGGTGCCAGGCACCGGTGGCCAGCGTGGGTATATGTAAAAGAACTTTGCAATCTGCTTGAAAAGCGTTAAGGTAAATAACCTGAATATATAAACACTTTTGCATCGTTTATGCTCGGGTGGAAAGGGGGTCTGATGCGACAAGCACAGGACCTGCTTGTGACTACACAGGCGCAGTACGAGCGTTTGGAACTGGAAGTGATTGGTTTGCGGGACCTGGAGCCCCTGTTGGGCTCGCCGCAATATGATCGTCTGCAGGATGTGGAATTGGCACTGAAGCATTACCAAGCGCAATTTCGCCGCTAAGCGACACGACATAAAGCCCGCATTTGCGGGCTTTTTCATGCGTGCCTGAGACAGGCTGCCGCACAGGCGTTATTGCTGCTGCGACTGCTCTTGCTGGCGCTGGTTCTGTTCGCGGCCTTGTTGCTGCTGCTGCGCAGGGCGTTGCTGGTTTTGCTGGTCCTGCTGCTTTTCTGCAGGTTGCTGGCCATTGGGGTTCTGGTTGGGTTGCTGCTGGTAGGTCATTCGGGGTCTCCTGAAAGTGGAATCACAGCATCTGTTTCGCTGCCCTGTCAGGTTAAGGCTGCCAGGCCCTGGGGACTGTAGTCGGGTTGCTTGCAAGGTTGTAGTGGCCGGCGGTGCGCTGCCGTCAACGCAGCGCCCGGCGGTTTGACTGTCTGGTCAGACAGCAGGGCTGCGTTTCATCGGCCTTGGTAACAAGCTAGGATTGGATGCTGTCCGCCCACGTCCTGCTGGGTTTGTGCATGGGGAGCTGGCGGTAGCGGGTGGATTGGCGACGCACTTGGTGCTAGCAGCGGCGGTGGGCTGGCGACGTCCATCATCGTTGGGGGGCGTGGACTAGATGAGCTGGATGATGGAGGCCGCGGCAGCGCTGTATGTCGGGATGCTCAACACCGGCATTGCGAGGGCAGGTGGTGCATGGCGGGGGTCTGCAGGCCAATCATTGGCTGGCAACGGCTTGGGCTGCATTGGCGCTGTTGCTGATCCTGGGCCCGGCGATGGCCCGGCGTGGTGCAGAGTCAACAAGCAAGGCCTCTACCAACGCAGAGCCCAGTGAGCCCAAGTTGAACTAATTTCATTAAATTTATCAATAATCAAAAACGAATAGAAATTAACGATAAATAAAGATTAGAGTCATGCCTTGCAGCGCAATGCCGCTAGTTTCGGGATTCTCTATAACTTCAGATTCTTTTTAAAACGTAACCGAGACCCTCTGTGCTGCTATTGATTTAATAGCTTCAATCATCTTCCCCAGTCTGCCGGGACTAGATCATTCAAGAATTTCAAATGCCTATTGACTATGACCCGAGTGCTGATTGTGGAAGACAACCCCGAGCTGGTGGGCTGTCTGTATGCCTTTTTGGAGCCGCTGGGCTATGTGCTGGACGATGCCCGCGATGGGCTGACAGGGCTCAGGACGGCGACCCAGAATGACTACGACGCTGTCTTGCTGGATGTGACGCTGCCGCAACTCGACGGTCTCGCGCTGTGCCGAAGGTTGCGCCAAGAGTTCCAAAACCCGGTTCCGGTGCTGATGCTCACGGCGCAGGCCAGCGTCGATGACCGCGTGCGCGGCTTGGCACAAGGGGCCGATGACTACCTCGTCAAACCCTTCTCTTTGCAAGAGCTGCATGCCCGTATCCAGGCCATAGTGCGCCGCGCCCAGTGCCGGCTGGTGCAAGGCAGCTTGGTCTGGGAGGATTTGACGGTGGACACCCAATTGCCGCAAGCCTGGCGGCAGGGCCAGCACATCAGCCTGACGCCAACGACCCATAAGCTGCTGCTCTGCCTGATGCGCACGGCACCGGCTGTGGTCCGAAAGCAGGAGATGGTCTACCTGCTTTGGGGTGATGAGCCCCCCGCAAGTGATGCCTTGCGCACCCATATCCATGATCTGCGCCAGCAGATTGGCAGGAACTTCTCATCGGCTCTTATCAAAACCGTGCACGGCATCGGCTGGAGCCTGGACCGGGGCCAGGACGCGGCATAGCCCTGATCGATTGCCGAGGAGGTGGTCAGCATGATGCGTTTTGCCAACCAGATGACGCTAAAAGTGCGCATCACATGCGGCATTGTCCTGTTGATGTTGGCGGCACTGGCCCTGATCGCCGCTGCGGAGTGGCTGGATGCAGAGGCGCGGAAAGAATGCATCATCTCGGAGCATTTGCACCAGGAGAAGGACCGTATCCAGCGTGCGATGCAGCAGGGCAAGTCTCCCGTCATGGCCGATGACTACCAGCTCTATGACATGCGCAACGTGGCAGAGTCATTCAGGCACTATGGCGTGGGTTACCACAAAGTTGACGGAAGCCGCTGGCACCTGTTGGTATTTGACATCCAGGGGCAGCCGTACTTCCTCGTTCATACCGATGCTCGGCGCAGCTATTTTGAACGCGTTATTGCAGGATATGCCTTGCTGGCTATCGTGCTGTGCCTGCTGGGCGCAGCGTGGGCAGGCCATTGGGTATCCAAGCGAGCCGTGGCGCCCATCAGCGATCTGGTTTATGCCCTGCAGCGCAAGCAAAAGTCGTTTCCATTTCTCCATGAAACCCATGAAATTGGGGTGCTGGCGCGCGCCATTGCACAACGCCAGCAGGAGGCCGAACAGTTTCTACAGCGTGAGCAGTGCTTTGTGAGTGATGCCAGCCATGAGTTGCGCACGTCGCTGGCGATTGTTGCTTGTGCAGCGGAGACACTCGTGTACCAACTGCCTCAGGACAGTGCCCTGACTGCCAGCGCTGCGCGCATTGTGCGCACGGCGCAAGAGATGGAGTTGCAGCTGGAGAGCTATTTGCTGCTATCTCGGGAGCCGCAAAAGCTGTCGCGCACTGTCCTCCCTCTGCTTCCCTTAGTGCAAGATTGCGTAGACCGCTGCCAGCCCTGGGTGGCCGATAAACCTCTCTTGCTGGTACTGGATGTATTGGCGGAGGCGCGAACCAGCGCCAACGCTGAATTGGTGCGCAGCGTGGTCTGGAATTTGGTGCGCAATGCTTGCCAATACACCAGCTGTGGAGAAGTGCGTATTACCCTCAGTGCGCGCAGCCTGGTGGTCTCCGACACCGGGCCAGGCTTGCCTGCAGGTATGGACACGCATCATTTTGAGCGTTTTGCGCCCAGCGCAAGCGCCCGTGGGCAAGGACTGGGTCTGTCGATCGCGCAACGCATGGTGGCCCACCTGGGCTGGCGTATGGTGGTGCACAGCAGCAGCCGAGGTTGTCGCTTTGGTCTGGAGTGGTAGAGGGCGTGCTTGGGCTCACATCCCTCAAAAGCCGGGAGCGTTGGCAGCCACACGGCAAGGCGAGAACAGGTCGAGATGCGGCTGGTAGACACTGGTTTCGATGTTGAAGAGCCCCAGCATGGAGTGGTAGAAATGGTCGTGGCTGTAGTGCGCGCTGTCCGCATTCTGGCGCAGGCAGGAGACATCCACTTGGCTGCTCTTGGCGAATTCTGGTGAGAGCCACATCACCAGCGGCACATGGGTCTGCTCTTTAGGGGCAATGATGTAAGGAGTGCCGTGCAAATACATGCCCTTTTCTCCCAGTGATTCACCATGGTCCGAGAGGTAGACCATCGCCACATCGCGCACCATCGCATGCCGTTGCAGCAGTGCAATCGCCTTGCTCAGTTTGCGGTCGGTGTAGACCAGTGTGTTGTCGTAGGTGTTGGTAAGCGCTTCGTTGCTGCAATTCTGAATCTGATTGCTATTGCAGACAGGATGAAAGCTGGCGGTTTCTGCAGGGAAGCGCTCAAAATACGTCGGGCCATGGCTGCCCAGCTGGTGCAGCACGATCAGCGCATCTCCTTGCAGCGCTTGGATGCGGGCGTCCAGCTCGTGCAGCAGCACATCGTCATAGCAGGTGCCATCCTTGTTGACGCAAAGCCCGGCCACCTTCACTTTGGGCATGTTGTCGGTGGGCACGCGCGCGCAGACCCCTTTGCAACCACCGTTGTTGTTGTTGCGCCATAAAACGTCCACGCCGGTGCGTTGCAGCACATCGAGCAGGTTCTCTTCGGTCGCTGCGCGGACCTGGTCGAACTGCTGCCGGCTCAGGCGCGAAAACATGCAAGGCAGCGACACGGCGGTGGACGTGCCGCAGGAAGACACATTTTTGAAGCTGATGATGTCATCTCTTTGAGAGAGCTCAGGGTTTGTCGCGCGCGGGTAGCCGTTGAGCTGGAAGTTCTGCGCGCGCGCTGTCTCGCCGATGACGGCAATGACGAGCTTGGGTCGGCTGTCGGCGGCGCTTTGTGTGCGCCGTGCATCCTCTGCCACGGTCCGGATCGGTTGGGAGCGTGCCTGGTGCTTGCGCTTGAGGTAGCTGTTGGTGTTGTGGACGAAGTTGAAGAAGAGGACCTGGCTTCGGATTTCCTGGTTGTTGCGAAGCAGTGATGCGTAGTCTTTGTAGAACAGCATGGCCAGCGTTGCCAGCATGGTGGCTGCCACCACCACATTGCCCAGCCACCAAAAGGCAGTGTGCCAGCAGCTGGGCAGGCTTTTGCTCGGGATCGACACCATCAGTGCTGCGGGCAGTACGCCGAGTACAACGATGGTGAGCAGCAGGGAAATGGAGAAATAGGAGCTGAACTCCGCCTGGTTGGTCTCAAAGAAGTTCTGAACCATGCTGCGGTCGATGAGCACCTGGTAGTGGTACATGAAGTAACTACAGCTTGCGCTGACCACCACCAAGCACACCAGGATGGGCTTGCGCACATAGGGCAGCGCCAGCACAGGCGAGAGCAATAGATTCAAAAAGCAGAAAAGGAAAACAGGCAGGCTGAGGAAGAACAGCAGGCTGTGCAGGCTGTTGACTTCCACCTTCGCGAACAAGGTTTGCCACAGCACCAGGTTTCCCAACGTGGTAAAGAAAAGAGCGGCGACCCAGCTGAGCTGCACCGGGTTCAATCGTATGGAGGTAAAAGGTCTTGGCACGCACAGGTTCCTGGGAATAAACGGTGTGTGCAGTGTCAAAAACCAAGTGTCAGAAAGTTGTTAAGCATCACGCGGCGTGGCAACTATGCACGCAGCCTCTTGACGGCACCCGGACACGCTGGCAATACCTCCATAGTCACTGAGCAAATATGCTAAGTAGATTTAATTCGTTTTCGCGGCGTGGGCCCCTGCGCACAATCGCAGCTCTCCCCCGGGCGCCTTTGCGTCCGGGGCTGTGTCCGAGAGATGATGGTTTTTATGCAAGCACTGAGTCCCCTGTCCGTGAAAGCCCTGTTGGCGGACGGCAAAGAGTTCGCGTTTCTGGATGTGCGCGAAGCTGGTGAGTTTGGGGAGGGGCATCCGTTCCTGGCGATTCCGCTGGCCTATAGCCGGCTGGAAGCCGATATCGACCGCCTCGTGCCCAGGCGGTCCACCCGCATCATCCTGATCGATGGCGGCAACGGCGTTGCCCGCCGCGCTGCAGAGGCCCTGGCCGCATGGGGTTACAGCGATCTGTCCATCACCGAGGGCGGGGTGGCTGCCTGGCAGGCCGCTGGCCTGGTGCTGTTCAAGGGGGTCAACCTGCCTTCCAAAACCTTTGGTGAGCTGGCCGAGGCCGCGCTGGGCACGCCCCATATCAGCGCGCGGCAGCTGCAGCAATGGCAGGCATCTGGCCACCCGCTGGTGGTACTGGATGGCAGGCCGCTGGCTGAGTTCAACAAGATGAGCATTCCCGGCGCGATCAGCTGTCCCAATGGGGAGCTGGCGCTGCGCCATGCAGACCTGATACCCGATGCGCAAACCACGGTGGTGGTCAACTGCGCAGGCCGCACCCGCTCCATTGTGGGCGCGCAGACCCTGCGCGATCTGGGCCTGCCCAACCCCATCTATGCGCTGGAAAACGGCACCCAGGGCTGGTATCTGAACGACCTGCCGCTCGACCATGGCCAAAGCCGCAGCTACCCCGAACACCGCCGTGCACCGGCACCCGAGGTAGCGGCCCGTCTTGCCCAGCTGAGCGCCGAGCATGGGGTGGAGCGGATCGGCGCGGCTGGCCTGGCTGCCTGGCTGGCCGATCCGGAACGCACCACCTATCTGCTGGATGTGCGCTCGCCCGAAGAATTTGCTGCCAGCCCGATCGCCGGGGTGGCCCATGCGCCCGGCGGCCAGCTGGTGCAGGCCACCGACCAGTACCTGGGAACGCGCAATGCGCGCCTGGTGCTGGTGGATACCGACGGCCTGCGCGCGCCGATGACGGCGGTCTGGCTGCGCCGCCTGGGGCATGAGGCCTATCTGGCCACGCCCGATGCGCTGCCTGCCATCCCCGCAGTGCAGCCGGCCGCAGCGGCGTTGCCCCGCATCCGCAGTGCCGATCTGGCTGCAGACCTTGGCGCCTATGACCTGGTCGATTTGCGCGACAGCGCCAGCTACCGCGCTGGCCATATTGCGGGCGCGCGCTGGTCCATCCGGCCGCTGCTGCAGCGCAACGATGGTGCCCGTCCCACCGTGTTCATCACGGCGGAGCCAGCGCTGGCGGCCGCCGCGGCACGCGATGTGGGCGGCAACGCGCTGGTGCTGACCGAGGGGCCCGCGCAGTGGCGGCATGCGGGTCTGGAGGTGGTGGCCAGCGCCGATGTGCCCAGCGACGCCGAGCGCATCGACTACCTGTTTTTTGTGCATGACCGCCACAGCGGCAACAAGGCGGCCGCACAGGCCTACCTGGAATGGGAAACCGGCCTGCTCGCGCAGATCGATGCGCAGGAACGGGCGCTGTTCTGTTTGCGCTGATCCGCGCCTTCCATTGCCTGCATTCGCCAGGGGCCGTAGCGCGGCCCTTGGCAGCCTCTTTCTCCCTCTCTTTTTGATTCGAACACTCCATGCCTACCAGCCGCCGTATCTTTTTGAAAAACGCCGCCGCCTCCGCCAGCGTAGCCGCGCTGCCCTTTGCGCTGCCGCAGATCGCCTTTGCCGCAGGGTCCACGACGTTGACCATTGCACAGAGCAACGACATCCTGTCGCTCGACCCCGCCAACCACGAGAACAACAGCACGCAGTCGGCGCTGGTCAACCTCTACGAATACCTGGTCAACAAGGAGTTTCCGAACGGCAAGATGGTGTTCACGCCAGCACTGGCCCAGTCCTGGAAGCAGGAAGACCCGCGCACCTGGGTGTTTGAGCTGCGCAGCGATGTGCGCTGGCATGACGGCAAACCGTTCACCGCCGACGATGTGAAGTTCACCGTCGAGCGCATGAAGGGCAACCCCAAGCTGCTCAGCGCGGTGGAGAAGTTCCGCTCGGTCGAGAAGGTCGAGGTGCTGGGACCGCACCGGGTGCGCCTGGTTACCAGCAAGCCCGATCCGCTGTTCCTGCACAACTTTGTCGGCAATGGCGGCTCGATCCTGCCCCAGCATGCCTTCCAGGCCGCAGGCAGCGAAGAGGCCTTTTTTGCCAAGCCCATCGGCACCGGGCCCTACCGGTTTGTCGAGTGGAAAAAGGCCGACCGCCTGGTGCTGGCGCGCAATCCGCAGTGGTGGGGTGGGGCGCCGCATTGGGAACGGGTCGTGATCCGTGCGATCCCGGAGACGGCGACGCGGGTGGCCGAGGCGCTGTCCGGCGGGGTGGACCTGGCGGTGAACATTCCGCCCGAGGATATCGGCCGTCTCAAGTCCAATGCCGATACCGGCATCGTCGCCTTCAATATTGCGCGCAACTTTGGTTTGCACCTGCGTACCGAGCCCGGTGTGGTCACCCACGATGCGCGGGTGCGTGAGGCGATCGACCTGGCGATCAACCGGCAGGAACTGGCCGACGTCGTGGCCGATGGCTACGCCACCGCCACGCGCGGCCTGTTCCCGCCCGAGATTCCCAATGCCAACACCCGCCTGACGGCAACCAACTCCTTCAACCCCGACAAGGCCCGCCAGCTGATCCAGGCGGCCGGCGCCAAGGGGGCGAAGATCCGCTTTGGCTCGCCCAGTGGCCGCTACATCAAGGACCGCGAGGTCTCCGAGGCCATTGTCGGCTACCTGCAGGATGTGGGGCTCAATGCGCAGCTCGAAGTGCAGGAGTGGAGCATCTACAACGCGCGTGTGGGCAGTGACTCGCATGGCGAGATCTACTTCTGGGGCATGGGCTCCTACACCGATGCCTCCTTCATCCTGAACATGGGCTCGCTCAAGCGCTTCAACCCGCACTGGAAGAATGCCGAGTTCGAGCGCTTGGCAGCCGAGCTGCCCGCCACTACGGGCGAGAAGGAGCGCCAGGCCATCATCTGGCGTGCGCAGGAGATCATCACGCAGGACCGCGCCCGCATCGGCGTGCTCTACCCCAAGGCGATCTACAGCGTCAACAAGCGGGTGCAGTTTGCCGGCCGCTTTGACGAGATGATCCCGGCTGAACAAGTGCGGCGCGCATGATTTTCTCGGCCTTGTGGCGCTTGCTGCTCCAGGCAGTGCCGGTGCTGTTCACGGTCACCCTGATCGTGTTTGCGCTGGTGTTTCTGGCCGGCGACCCGACCGTGATGATGATCCCGGACCAGGCCTCGGAGGCGGACCGCCTGGCCATGGTGGCCGCCTGGGGGCTGGACCAGCCGGTGCACATGCAGTACTTCAACTACATGCGCAACCTGCTGCATGGCGATTTTGGGACCTCCTACCGCTATGGCAGTTCGGCGCTGCCCATCGTGCTCGAACGCCTGCCCGCCACGTTGCTGCTGGCCGCTGCATCGATGCTGGTGGCCGTGCTGATCGCGGTGCCTGCCGGCATGGCAGCGGCCTTGCGTCGCGGCAGCTGGGTCGACCATGCGGTCTCCGGCGTGGCCGTGCTGGGCAAGGCCATGCCCAATTTCTGGGTCGCCATCATGCTGATCCTGGTGTTTGGCGTCAGCCTGCGCTGGCTGCCGGTATCGGGCAGCGGTACCTGGGCGCACCTGGTGATGCCGGCATTGACCCTGGGCACCGCCTTTGCCGGGGACCTGGCCAAGCTGGTGCGGGCCAGCATGCTTGAGACCTTGAGCCAGGACTACATGCGCACCGCCTATGCCAAAGGCATCCCCGACTGGCTGGTGATCGGCAAGCACGCGCTGCGCAATGCCGCGATTCCGACGGTGACGATGACCTCGCTGCACGTCGTGGCGCTGCTGGGCGGGGCGCTGGTGACCGAGACCATTTTTGCCTGGCCGGGCCTGGGCCAGTTGATCGTGCAGGCGATCAACACCAAGGACATGGCGGTGATCCAGATCAGTGTGCTGGTGATCACCGCGATGACCTTGCTGGTGAACTTTCTTACCGATGTGGTCTACCGCCTGATTGATCCGAGGATGAAACTATGAGCGGCGTGGTTCTGAACACCGGCACGGCCCTGCAGGCCGATGCGCCCGCAGTGGCGGCCCAGCCATCGCGCCTGCGGCACTTTTTGCGCGCGCTGTGGCGCAGCCGCAGTGGCCGCTTTGGCGCCATCTTGCTGCTGCTGATCCTGCTGGCCACCTTGGGCGCCGATCTGCTGCCGCTGGCCGACCCGGTCAAACGCCATCTGTCGCTGCGCTACCTGCCGCCCGTCTGGCTGGACAAGGGCCAGTGGGCCTATCCGCTGGGCACCGATGGCCAGGGCCGCGACATGCTGGCGCGCATCATCTATGGCGCGCGCAGCTCGGTGGTGGTGGGGCTGGCGGCGGTCGCGCTCTCGGGCGCCATCGGGGTGGCCATCGGCGTGCTGGCAGGGCTGCGCGGCGGCTGGCTGGACCAGGTGCTGATGCGTGTGGTCGATGCGATCCTGGCGATTCCGGCCATGCTGTTCATGCTGGTGGTTGCCCTGGTGGCCGGCGCGGGCCTGGCACCGCTGATTGTGGTGATAGCGCTCACCAACTGGGTGATCTACACCCGCATTGCGCGGGCCGAGGTGCTGCGCGTCAAGGAGCTGGAGTTCGTGGCGGCGGCGCGGGTCAGCCGTGTGCGCAGCTCACGCCTGCTGCTGCGCCACATCTTGCCCAATATCCTGCCGGCGCTGGTCGTCGTGGCCACCTTGAACATCGGCACCGTCATCCTGACGGAGTCCTCGCTGAGCTTTCTGGGCTTTGGCATCCAGCCGCCCGATATCTCCTGGGGCCAGATGCTGGCCGACGGACGCCAGCAGCTGGCGACCAGCTGGTGGATCAGCACCTTTCCCGGTGTGGCGCTGACGGCCACCGTCTTTAGCATCATCTTGCTGGGCGATTGGCTCAGAGACTACCTGGACCCCCGCCTGCCATGACTGCTGCCCCAAGCCTCGCCCCTGCGGCCAACGCCCCCAGCCTCGCCGTGCTGCAGACCCGCCGGGCAGATACGGTTCTGCGCTACCGCAATGCCGGTGTCACGCTGCAACCCCACGATGGCGGCGAGCCGCTGCGCCTGGTGCGTGGCGTGGACCTGGAAGTTCAACGCAGCCAGGTGGTGGCACTGGTGGGCGAGAGCGGCTCTGGCAAGACCTTGACGGCCTTGAGCGTGCTGGGCCTGCTGCCGGGCAATGCCCGCTTCAGTGCGGATGAGGCCCTGCTCAATGGCCGTGATCTGCGCCAGCTGGGCAAGGCCGATTGGCGCCGCCTGCGCGGGGCCGACGTGGGCATGGTGTTCCAGGAGCCGCTGTCGTCACTGAACCCGGTGCTGACCATTGGCGACCAGATCGAAGAGGTGCTGTACTACAAGCGCCAGCTCACGCGCCGCCAGCGCCGGGCCGAGGCCATTGACCTGCTGGCCCGCATGGGCCTGCCCCGACCGGCGCAGCTGCTGCAGGATTACCCGTTCCAGCTCTCGGGCGGCATGCGCCAGCGTGTGATGCTGGCCATTGCGATGGCGGGCGAGCCAGCCTTGCTGATTGCCGACGAGCCCACCACCGCGCTGGACAACACCGTCCAGGCCCAGGTGCTGGAGCTGATGGTGCGCACCGCCGAGCAGTCCGATGTGGGGGTGCTGCTGATCACCCATGACCTGTCGGTCGTCGCCCAGGTAGCCGACCAGGTGCATGTGATGCGCCACGGCGAGATGGTCGAGTCTGCGCCGGTGCAGCAGCTGTTTGCCCGGCCGCAGGCCGCCTATACGCGCCAGTTGCTGGCGCTGGCGCCGCGCATTCCTGCGGTGGCGCGCCAGCCGCTGGCGGCAGCCGGCTTGCCAGCGCCGCAGGCTGCGCAGCAAGCGCCAGCGATTCTGCAACTTGATGCCGTGAGCAAGTACTACCAACAGCCCCGCGCCTGGCATTTCAAAGCCCAGAAGCACCTGGCGCTCGATAGCGTGTCATTCTCTCTGCAACGCGGCCGCACCCTGGGCCTGGTGGGCGAGTCGGGTAGCGGCAAGTCATCGCTGGCACGCATCATTGCCGGCCTGGCGCAGGCCGATGGCGGGCAACTGCGCTTTGAGGGCGCCGATCTGAGCGACCCGGCAGTGCGCGCAGGCGCCAGTATCCAGATGGTGTTCCAGGACCCGTATGCATCGCTGAACCCGCGCATGCGCATTGGCCAGTTGATCACCGAGCCGCTGGCCGAGCAACCGGGCTGGACCGCAGCGCAACTGCGGGCGCAAGCGGCCCGGTTGCTGGAGATGGTGGGCCTGCCGGCCTCGGCCCTGGACCGCTTTGCCCATGAGCTGTCGGGCGGTCAGCGCCAGCGCGTCTGCATTGCGCGGGCGCTGAGCGTGAAGCCCCAGTTGCTGGTCTGCGACGAGCCCGTCTCCGCACTCGATGTCTCGGTGCAGGCCGAAATCCTGGCGCTGCTGCAGCGGCTCAAGAAGGAGCTGCAGCTGAGCATGGTGTTCATCGCCCATGGGCTGGAGAGCGTCTACGCGATCTCGGACGACATCGTGGTGCTGGAAAAGGGCCGGGTGGTGGAAGCCGGCCCGCGTGACCAGATCTTTGGCGCGCCGCGCCACGCCTACACCCGCAGCCTGCTCGATGCGATGCTCGACATCGACCCGGCGCGCAGCCGCTTCAAGACCCGCCCGGCTGCGCCGGCCGGCGCCGCGCTGGCCCGGGTGGCCTGATGCCGCGCCGTGCTTGCGCTGATTTCTTTTTGATTCCCACAGTGTGTAGAACACGATGAGCCTGCCCACCCAACTTCATCTCAACCTCAATATCTATGGTGCAGGCGCCCATGCCGCTGCCTGGCTGTGGCCGCAGAACGACCCGCTGTGGCCGGTAACGCCCGACTATTTTGTCCGCCTGGCCCAGACGGCAGAGCGGGGCGGCTTTGACGCGGTGTTCTTCTCGGACCGCGCGGCCTTCCCCGGCAACAGTCTGCACCGCCCGTTTCCGGCCATCGAGCCCAGCATCCTGCTGACCCTCATCGCCGCGAAGACCCAGCACATCGGCCTGTTGGCGACGGTGTCTTCGTCGTACAACGAGCCCTTCAACATTGCGCGGCGCTTTGCATCGCTGGATCTGGTCAGTGGCGGGCGCTCGGGGGTGAACATCGTCACCTCGGCCGATGTCGAGGCTGCGCGCAACTTTGGCCGCAGCGCGCCGCTGGCGCATGCCGACCGCTACCGGCGCGCGGCGGAGTTCAGCCAGGTGCTCAAGGACCTGTGGGCCAGCTGGGGCCCCGGCGGCATTGTGGCCGACCGCGCAACGGGCCAGTACTTTGACCCGGCGCAGATCCATCCGATCGCGCACCACGGCGAGTTCTTCTCGGTCGAAGGGCCCATCAACGTGCCGCCCAGCCCGCAAGGCCGGCCGCTGGTGGTGCAGGCCGGCGGCTCGGATGCCGGCCTGGACCTGGCCGCCCAGCATGCCGATGCGGTGTTTACGTTGGCGCCGTCGCTGGCGCAGGCGCAAGGCTACCGCCAGGCGTTGGATACCCGGCTGAAGGCGCTCGGCCGTGCCACCAGCGCCGTCAAGGTGTTCCCCGGCCTGGTCACCGTGCTGGGCGGCACCGAACAGGCTGCGCAGCAGCGCGCCCAGGCGCTGGCCGACCTGGTGCCCATCGAGCAGGGGCTCAACTACCTGTCCGACCTGCTGCAGACCCGCTTTGGCCATGCCGACCTGGACCAGCCGCTGCCCGCTGACCTGCAACTGCCAGGCAACGGCATGACCACCTTTGCGAAGAATGTGCTGGACAAGGCGCGCAGCCATGGCTGGACGGTGCGCGAGCTGATCCGCGCGCAAAACGGCGGCGGCAGCAACCACAACACCATCGTCGGCACGCCAGAGCAGGTGGCCGACTACATGCTGACCTGGTTCCGCAGTGGCGCCATCGATGGCTTCAACCTGATGCATGACGTGCTGCCCTCGGGGCTGGAGGACTTTGTCGACCAGGTGGTGCCGCTGCTGCGCAAGGCAGGGGTCTACCGCGACAGCTATAACGCCAGCACCTTGCGCGGCAACCTGGGGCTGGCTGCGGCCTGAGCCCCTCTTACAACACCCCCGCCGGGCCCGGCCCGCGCTTTTTGCAGAACCGTTTATGAAAATCGACCCTCCCCAGACCCTGACCCCCGCAGCACAGAGCGCGGCCAGCGGAACCGCCCGCACCGACTGGCAAGCGCTGTTTGACGAGATCGCCGCCGGCTCGGCCGAGCGCGAGGAAAAGCGCATTCTGCCGTTTGCGCAGATCCAAGCCTTGAAGGACCGCCGCTTTGGCGCCTACCGCCTGCCGGTGGCCGATGGCGGCACGGGGGCCAGCATGGCGGGGCTGATGGAGCAGGTGATAGCGCTGGGCGCAGCCGATTCCAACGTTGCGCATATCTTGCGCAACCACTTTGTCTTTGTGGAGCGCTTTGCGCGCAACCCGGTCAGTGCGCAGGCGCATTTCTGGCGCGATCAGGTGGCCCAGGGGGCGATCTTCGGCCTCGCCAACACCGAGCTGGCGCAGGCCAGAAGCGGCGAAAAGACCTTCACACGCCTGGTGCCCGACGGCGCCCACTTTCGCATGACCGGCGCCAAGTTCTACAGCACTGGCAGCCTGTATGCGGATTTCGTCATCGTGCGGGCACGCGACGCGCAGGAGCGCGATGTCACTGCCATCATCCCCACGCGGCGCGAAGGCGTGAACCTGGTCGATGACTGGGATGCCATGGGCCAGCGCATGACCGGCAGCGGCACCACCTTGTTCGACAGCGTGCGGGTGGAGCCCGAGGAGATCATCGTGGACAGCGCCGGCACCGGCTACAGCCGGCCCTACAAAAGCACCTTGCCCCAGCTGTTCCTGACGGCGGTGAACACCGGCATCTTGCGGGCCATTGTGCGTGATGCGTCGGCGATGCTGCACAAGCGGTCGCGCAAGGGCTTTTTCTTTGCCGCTGCCGATACCCCGGCAGAAGACCCGTTGCTGCTGAAGATCGTCGGCGATCTGTCGGCCCAGCTGTTTGCCGCTGAGGCAGTGGTGGCTGCGGCCAGCCATGCGCAGGATGCCTCGCTGGCCACGGCGGAGGGCGACCCCGCGCTGAAAGACACTGCCCACCATGCCGCCGTGCTGGCTGCCAAGGCCAAGCTCATCGTCGATGGCCTGGTGCTGCAGGCCGGCACGGCAGTGTTTGACCTGGGCGGCGCCTCCTCCACGTTGCGCACGCAGAACCTGGACCGCCACTGGCGCAATGCCCGCACCGTGGCATCGCACAACCCGGCGCTGTACAAGGCGCTGGCGCTGGGCAAGCTGGCCGTGCATGGCGAGCCGCTGCCCGACAAGGACTTTTTCTAAGTCAGTGCCCTTCGCTGGCCACCGCGCCGCTGCGGTGCCCCACGGTGGCCTGTTGCTGACCACGGCTGCGCAGCAGCGCCACCGCCAGCGCTGCGGCCAACACCAGCACCACGGCAGTGGCCATCACCGCCATAAAGCCCTGGTCAAACGCCGCGTGGGCCAGGCCCAGCAGCTGGGCCGCTGCCTCGGGCGGCAACTTTTCTGCAGCCAGCAACGCGGCGTCGATGCCATCGCTGGCGCCGGTGGCCTGCAGGTTGGCCGGCAGCACCAGGCTGCTGGTATAGCGCCAGGACAGCACGCTGCCCAGTAGCGCCACGCCCAGCACGCCGCCAAACTCGTAGGAGACCTCTTCGACCGAGGCGGCCATGCCCGCGTGCTCGGGCGGCGCGCTGTTCATCACCGCATTGGAGGCGGCGGTGATGGTGGCGCCCACGCCCAGGCCCAGGACGGCCAGCACGGCGATTTTCTGCAGGCTGTGGGCGCCCGTGTTGAGGCTCATCGTCAATGCACACAGTGCCACTGCGCTGACCACCAGGCCCGCCAGAATCAGCCGCTGCGTGCCAAAGCGCGACAGCGCCCAGCCAGCAATGGGGCCGGCCACAAAGGCCGCCACCGGGATCGGCAAGATCGCCAGCCCCGCTTGCAGCGGGCTCAGCCCCAGCACCAGCTGCAGGCGCTGGCTGAACACCAGCTCCACGCCCACCAACGCGACGGCTGCCACCACGGCCGCAATCACACCGCCCGAGAACGTCGGAATGCGGAACAGGCGCAGCTCGATCAGCGGCTGGGGACGGCTGAGCTGGCGGCGGATAAAGACCGCCAGCACCACCGCGCTGAGCACGCCCATCAGCGCGGCAAAGCCCAGTGATGGCGCAGGCTTGGCCAGCTCCTTGATGCTCAGCACCAGACTGACCATGGCCACCATGGCCTGCAGCGAGCTGGTGTAGTCCCAGCCAGCCAGGCTGGCCTTGTGCTGGAGGCGGTCTGCGGGAATCAGCCACACGGTCAGCACCAGCGCCAGTGCCACGATGGGCACATTGACCAAAAACACCGAGCCCCACCAGAAGTACTCCAGCAGCACGCCGCCGACGACAGGGCCCAGCGCCGCGCCGCCCGAGGCGACCGAGGCCCAGATGCCGATGGCCACCGAGCGCTCGCGCTGGTCGGGAAAACTCATGCGGATGATGGCCAGGGTCGCGGGCATCATGATGGCCGCGCCCACGCCCAGCAGCGCGCGGGCGGCAATCAACATGCCTGCATTGGGGGAATAGGCAGCCGCCAGCGAGGCGGTGCCAAAGACCACCAGGCCGAGCATGAACATGCGCCGGTAGCCCAGGCGGTCGCCTAAAGCGCCGGTGCTCAGCAGCAGGCCGGCGACGACCAGCGCATAGGCGTTGACGATCCACAGCTTCATCGAGGTGGACGCGGCCAGGTCATGGGTGAGCGTCGGCAGCGCGGTGTAGAGCACCGTCATGTCGACGACGATCAGCAGCAGGGCCATGGATACGATGGCCAGCACCAGCCATCTTCTGGAATGCAGTGCCATGGTCAGACTCCCAGTTCTTTCATCATCGTGACGGACACGGGCTGGCAGCCCAGGCGCTCGAACAGCCGGTGCGCGCCCTGGTTGCCGATGCCGCTTTCCAGAAACAGGCGTTGCAGCCCTTGGGCCTGCAACTGCGCGCAGACCCAGCCAAACAGCGCCTGGCCCAGGCCCTGGCCGCGTGCGGCGGGGCTGACCACGAGGTCATCCAGGGTGGCAAACGGGGTGGGCGCGCGCTGCTCCTCGTCGAGCGAGACAAAGGCGATGCCGACCAGCGCATCGCCCTGGTGGGCGGTGGCGATGCGCTGCATCGCGTTTGCTTTGGGCGCGGCCAAGGTGGCCTCAATTTGTCGGGCCATGTTGTCGGCTAGCTGGGGGCTCCATTGGCCCGGTGCGATGGCGCGCGGAGACTGCAGCTCGCCATGGGAGATGTAATGGGGACTGAGCTGGCCCATGAACAGCGCCAGGATCGCTGGCGACTGTGCGGGGTCGTGGCACCAGGCCATCGTCAGGGCGGGTGCTTGTTTGTTGATCGATTGCATAGCCTGGATATTGCGCCATAAAAATAGATCGATAAAGTTGGAATCCATCAGTAAAACAGATGGATGCGTTACAGTGCCAGGCTATGGAATGGACCATTGAACAATTGCGGCAGTTTGTGGCCACCGCCGACAGCGGCTCTTTCTCAGCCGCTGCACGCAGCCTGGGCAAGGCGCAATCTGCTGTCAGCACCGCGGTGGGCATGCTGGAGGTAGACCTGGGCGTGGTGCTGTTTGACCGCTCGCACCGCAATGCCCAACTGACCGATGCGGGCCGGGTGCTGCTGCTGGAGGCGCGCGAGCTGCTGCGCCAGGCCGAGCAGCTGGACCAGCGCGCGCAGGCGCTCAGCGGCGGGGCCGATGCCGAGCTGGCACTGGCCATTGACGAGGCGCTGCCCTATACCGCCGTGGCGACCATGCTGCGCGAGATGGCGCAGCGGTTTCCGAGCCTGGAATTGCTGCTGCTCAACGGCACCGCCACCGAGGTGGCCGACTATGTGGCCCAGGGGCGCGCCGGCATCGCCATCCACATCGACCGGGGGCCCGTGCTGCACCATTTTGAGCAGCGCCACCTGGGCACCGTGCCCCAGGGCGTGTTTGTGGCCGCCGACCACCCACTGGCCGATGGCCAGGCCGTGAGCCTGCAGGCGCTGGCCCAGCACCGGCAGCTGCTGATGCACACCGAGGACGTGCATGAGCGCGCCTATAGCCCGCGCGTCTGGCGCTCGGACAGCTTCTACAACATCGCTGACATGGTGGCCGACAACCTGGGCTGGGCGGTGCTGCCGGTCAATATTGCGCACTACGAGGGCAACCGCCAGGCGCTGCGTGAAGTGCCTTGCCCGGCGCTGGCGCTGCCCCGGCTGTCGGTGCGCATGCTCTGGCGCCAGGGCGCGCAACGCAGCCCGACAGCGAAGTATGTGGAAGCCCGCTTTGGCCAGTTGTTGGCGGCTATTTAGTGCGCGCCGTAGGGCGTGGAGTAGCTGGTGTTTTCATCGACTGCCAGCTTGGCGCCCAGATACGGAAAAGCCCGCTGCGGGCACTGCGTGCGCTCGCAGACCTTGCAGCCCATGCCGATGGGGGTGGCGGCTTCCGGGTCTTCCAGCGCGATGCCGTTGGCATAGACCAGCTGCGGTGCATGGCGCAGGTCGCAGCCCAGGCCGATGGAAAAGGTTTTGCGGGGGGCGCCATAGCCGCGCTGCCCGCCGGAGACGCTGCGGGCGATCCACAGATAGCGCCGGCCATCGGGCATGGCAGCCAGCTGCGCGAGTACCTGGCCGGGCTGGCCAAAGGCCTCGTAGACATTCCACAGCGGGCAGGTGCCACCGGTGCGGCTGAAATGGAAATGCGTGGCCGACTGGCGCTTGGAGATATTGCCGGCCCGGTCCACGCGCACAAAGAAAAAGGGCACGCCGGGGTTGTCGGGCCGCTGCAAGGTGCTGAGCCGGTGGCAGACGGTTTCAAAGCCGACGGCAAAGCGCTGGCCCAGCAGGTCGATGTCGTAGCGCAGCGCCTGGGCGGCCTGCAAAAACGGGTCATAGGGCAGCAGCAGCGCACCGGCAAAGTAGTTGGCCAGGCCCAGGCGCGCCAGCCGCTGCGCGGAAGGGTCGTCGGCCAGCGCGGGCACGCGGATGAGGCTGTCGAGTTGGGGGCCGATCTCCAGCAGCGCCAGCTGCGTGGCCAACTGAAAGGCTTGCTGCGCCGGCGCCAGCGTGGGTGACAGCTGCAGCAGGCGCGAGGCCGGGTCAAACTGCCGCTTGCTGGCGCCTGCGCTTTGCACCTGCTGCACCTGAACCTGGTGCTCGCGCTCCAGGCGCTGCACCAGCCAGTCCACCAGGGGACCGCCCTGGGCCTGCGCCTGCATCGCCAGGTCTTCGGCTGCGCGGTCCACCGCATCGAAATAGTTCTGGTGCGAGAAGAAGAAATCGCGCACCACCTCGAATGGCATCGCGGCCGGCCCTTTGGCATGGGCACGTTCATCGCTGCGGTCGTCACCCAACTGCAGCGACAGCGCTTCGAGCCGCTCCATGGTGTCCAGATGGCGGCGGTACAGCGCCACCACCGCCGCGCCCAGCGCCGGCATTTGCGCGGCCACTTCTTGCAGCTCGGGCAGGGCGATGGCCTCGGGTGCATCGGCCAGGGCTTCGCGCAGCCCCGCAACCAGGCGTGCCTCCTCGTCTTCGGAAAACTGCTGGATGTCCACCCCCAGGCTGCGGTGCAGCTTGAGCAGCACCGACACCGTCAAGGGCCGCTGGTTTTGCTCCAGCTGGTTGAGGTAGCTGGGCGACAGGCCCAGCGCGTGGGCCAGCGCAATCTGCGACAGGTTGCGCTCGGCACGCAGCTTGCGCAGCTTCACGCCCATAAAGGTTTTTTTCATAGCCAGATCTCTTGTTTCATCCGGGGTAGTAGTCGCGGCGAGGGTTTGCCAATTTTGCGGATTCTATCAATTCGCAAAATTCGCAAAATGGCTATTTTCATTCGCAGAAATTCGCCATTTCAGTGCTATCCACGGCATGGCATTTTGCGTAAATTGCGAAGCATGACACAACCCATCGGCATTGTTGAACTGCAGGAACTGGTACTGCCGGCGCTGGCCAACCACCACGGCACGCTGTTTGCGGGCCAGGGTCTGCAGTTGATGGCCAAGGCCGCGTTTCTGGCGGCCCGCAGCCTCGCGCAACGTGAGGTGGTGATGGCGGCAGTCAGCCGTGTGGACTTTGTGGCACCGGCACCGGTAGGCCATGGGCTGACCCTGCGTGCCTGGGTCAGCCGGGTGGGGCGCAGCTCGATGACCGTCTGCGTCACCGGCCTGGCCGATCTGCCGGGCATCCCACCCGAAGAAGTTCTCAAAGGTTTGTTTGAAATGGTGGCCGTCGATGCCAAAGGCCGGCCAGTCTCCCTTGATTGCGCGTATTTGAACCAGGAAACCCCGCTATGACCACCACGACCACCGAGGCCGCAGCGCCCAGCACGCCTTCGACCTTCAAACCCAAGAAATCGGTTGCGCTCTCAGGCGTGACGGCGGGCAACACCGCCTTGTGCACCGTGGGCCGCAGCGGCAATGACCTGCACTACCGGGGCTATGACATTCTGGACATGGCCCAGGTCTGTGAGTTTGAGGAAATTGCCCACCTGCTGGTACACGGCAAGCTGCCCAACCGGGCGGAACTGCGGGCCTACAAGGACAAGCTCAAGGCACTGCGCGGCCTGCCCGCCAGCGTCAAGCAGGCGCTGGAGCAGCTGCCGGCGGCCAGCCACCCGATGGATGTGATGCGCACGGGCGTATCGGTGCTGGGCTGCACCCTGCCCGAGAAGGACGACCACAACCTGCCCGGCGCCCGCGACATTGCCGACCGCCTGATGGCCTCGCTGGGCTCGATGCTGCTGTACTGGTACCACTTCAGCACCTCGGGCAAATGCATTGATGTGGAGACCGATGACGACTCCATCGGCGCGCATTTTCTGCACCTGCTGCATGGCAAAAAGCCCAGCGCGCTGTGGGAGCGGGCCATGCACACCTCGCTCAATCTGTATGCCGAGCATGAGTTCAACGCCTCGACTTTCACCGCGCGTGTGGTGGCCGGTACCGGCAGCGACATGTATTCGTCGATCACCGGCGCGATTGGCGCGCTGCGCGGCCCCAAGCACGGCGGCGCCAACGAGGTGGCCTTCGAGATCCAGAAGCGCTACGACAGCGCCGATGCTGCCGAGGCCGATATCCGCCGCCGGGTGGAGAACAAGGAGGTGGTGATCGGCTTTGGCCACCCCGTCTACACCGTCAGCGACCCGCGCAACGTCGTCATCAAGGGCGTCGCCAAGGAGCTGTCGCTGGAGGCCGGATCCACGAAGATGTACGACATTGCCGAGCGCCTGGAGACGGTGATGTGGGAGGTCAAGAAGATGTTCCCCAACCTCGACTGGTTCAGCGCTGTGAGCTACCACATGATGGGCGTGCCCACTGCGATGTTCACGCCGCTGTTTGTGATTGCGCGCACCAGCGGCTGGGCTGCGCATGTGATCGAGCAGCGCGTGGACAACAAGATCATCCGCCCCAGCGCGCATTACACGGGGCCGGAAGACCAGGTGTTCCAGCCCATCGACCAGCGCGGATGATCAACTGCCGGCTGATCCGACTTCTCCCGATCCCTATAGATATAGCGACACCGTGCGGGTGGCCTGCCCGCCGGTTTGCACTGCCCCATGAACACCGATTACAGACAAGCACTGGCCGGCACCGGCCTGGATTATTTTGATGCGCAGGCGGCAGTCGATGCGCTGGCGCCCGGCG
Organism: Comamonas sp. B21-038; assembly: GCF_022387135.1. GTDB lineage: Bacteria > Pseudomonadota > Gammaproteobacteria > Burkholderiales > Burkholderiaceae_C > Comamonas > Comamonas sediminis. Next base: position 2,367,408 of record NZ_CP092462.1, on the reverse strand, counting down.
CCTGGGCCCGCCTGCCGTACACGGCGCGGGTGCATGCCGAAAACCTGGTGCGCCGCGCCGACCCGGCCCAGTTGCCGGACTACCTGCGCCAGCTGATCGAGCGCAGGCGCGATATCGACTTTCCCTGGTTCCCCGTGCGCGTGGTCTGCCATGACATCCTGGGCCAGACCGCCTTGGTGGACCTGGCGGGCCTGCGCGATGCGATTGCCCAGGCGGGCGGTGACCCGGCCGCCGTCAACCCGGTGGTGCCGGTGCAGCTGATCGTGGACCATTCGCTGGCCGTGGAATGCGGCGGGTTTGACCCCGAGGCCTTTGAGAAGAACCGTGCGATCGAAGACCGCCGAAACGAGGACCGCTTCCATTTCATCGAATGGAGCAAGAAGGCCTTTGCGAACGTGGACGTGATCCCGGCGGGCAACGGCATCATGCACCAGATCAATCTGGAGAAGATGTCGCCCGTCGTCTATGTGCAGCATGGTGTGGCCTTTCCTGATACCTGCGTGGGCACGGACAGCCATACCCCGCATGTGGATGCGCTGGGCGTGATTGCGGTGGGCGTGGGCGGCCTGGAGGCCGAGAACGTGATGCTGGGCCGGGCCTCGTGGATGCGGCTGCCCGACATTGTCGGCGTGGCCCTGAGCGGCCGGCCCGAGCCTGGCATCACCGCGACCGACATCGTGCTGGCGCTGACGGAGTTTTTGCGCCAGCAAAAGGTGGTGGGCGCCTATGTGGAGTTTTATGGCGAGGGCGCGCGCAGCCTCTCGATTGGCGACCGCGCCACCATCGCCAATATGTGCCCGGAGTACGGCGCCACTGCCGCGCTGTTTGCGGTGGATGAGCAGACCTTGGCCTACCTGCGGCTGACGGGCCGCGATGAAAAGCAGGTGCAGCTGGTCGAGACCTATGCCAAGACCGCGGGCTTCTGGGCCGACAGCCTGGCCCAGGTGAGCTATGAACGGGTGCTGCAGTTTGACCTGTCGACCGTGGTGCGCAATATGGCCGGCCCCTCCAACCCGCACCGCCGCCTGCCGACTTCGCAGCTGGCCGAGCGCGGCATTGCCGGCGCCGAGCCCCTGGCGCTGGCGCGCGCCCAAGAGGCGCAGGGCCTGCTGCCCGATGGCGCCGTCATCATCGCCGCCATCACCAGCTGCACCAACACCAGCAACCCGCGCAATGTGATGGCTGCAGCGCTGCTGGCGCGCAATGCCCGGTGCCTGGGCCTCGTGCGCAAGCCCTGGGTGAAGACCTCGCTCGCGCCCGGCTCCAAGGCGGTGGAGCTGTATCTGCAAGAGGCTGGGCTGCTGGAGGACCTGAAGGCGCTGGGTTTTGGCATCGTCGCCTTTGCCTGCACCACCTGCAATGGCATGAGTGGCGCGCTCGATCCCCGGATTCAGCAGGAGATCATCGATCGCGACCTGTATGCCACGGCCGTGCTCTCGGGCAACCGCAATTTCGATGGCCGCATCCACCCCTATGCCAAGCAGGCGTTTCTGGCCTCGCCCCCGCTGGTGGTGGCCTATGCGATTGCGGGCACGGTGCGCTTTGATATCGAGAAGGATGTGCTGGGCGTCGTCGATGGGCGGGAGATCCGTCTGCAAGACCTCTGGCCCAGCGACGCAGAGATCGATGCCGTGGTGGCCCAGGCCGTGAAGCCAGCGCAGTACCGCGCCGTGTATGAGCCCATGTTTGCGCTGCGCGTGGACGATGGCGAGCAGGCCGAGGCGCAGTATGCCTGGCGCCCCCAGTCCACCTATATCCGCCGGCCGCCGTATTGGGACACCGAAGGCGTGGGCGCGCTGGCCGCGCACCCGCGCAGCCTGCAGGGCATGCGGCCGCTGGCGCTGCTGCCGGACAACATCACCACTGACCACCTGTCGCCCTCCAATGCCATTCTGGCCAGCTCGGCCGCCGGGGAGTACCTGGCCAAGATGGGCCTGCCCGAGGAGGACTTCAACTCCTACGCCACCCACCGGGGCGACCACCTGACGGCGATGCGCGCCACCTTTGCCAACCCCCAGCTTGTCAACGAGATGGCCGTGGTTGATGGCCAGGTGCAAAAGGGTTCGCTGGCCCGCATCGAGCCCGAGGGCCGGGTGGTGCGCATGTGGGAGGCGATGGAGACCTATCTGGCGCGCCGCCAGCCGCTGATCATCATTGCCGGCGCCGACTACGGCCAGGGCTCCAGCCGCGACTGGGCCGCCAAGGGCGTGCGCCTGGCCGGGGTGGAGACGGTGGTGGCCGAGGGCTTTGAGCGCATCCACCGCACCAACCTGATCGGCATGGGCGTGCTGCCATTGGAGTTCAGGCCCGGCACCACGCGCAAGACGCTGCAACTGGATGGCACGGAGACCTATGATGTGGAAGGTGAACGCACACCGCTGGCCACGCTGAGCCTGGTGGTCCGGCGCCGCAATGGCCAGATTGACCGCGTGCCGGTGACCTGCCGCCTGGATACCGGCGAGGAGCTGTCTGTCTACGAGGCAGGCGGAGTGCTGCAGCGCTTTGCGCAGGATTTTCTGGCATCCCGCGCTGCGCAAGCCGCCCCGGTGTGAATGCACAGTTTTTTTCTGAACGACCATGACAACCCTGACCGCCCATCCTCCCCAGATCAAGATCCCCGCCATCTATATGCGCGGTGGCACCAGCAAGGGGGTGTTTTTCCACGTGCCGGATTTGCCGCTGCCCGCGCAGCAGCCCGGCGCGGCGCGCGACGCCATCCTGCTGCGCACCCTGGGCAGCCCCGATCCCTATGGCAAGCAGATCGATGGCATGGGCAATGCGTCGTCGAGCACCAGCAAGGCGGTGCTGCTGGCCAGGAGCACGCAGCCGGACCATGATGTGGACTACCTCTTTGGCCAGGTCGCTATCGACAAGCCCTTTGTGGACTGGACTGGCAACTGCGGCAACCTGTCGGCAGCGGTGGGCCCTTGCGCCATCGCGATGGGCCTGATCGATCCGGCCCGCATCCCGCAGGACGGCGTTTGCACCGTGCGCATCTGGCAAGCCAATATCGGCAAGACCATCATTGCCCAGGTGCCTATCAGTAACGGACAGGTGCAGGAGACTGGCGACTTCGAGTTGGACGGCGTGAGCTTTCCGGCCGCCGAGGTGCAGCTGGCCTTTATGGACCCTGCCGACGAGGGCGAGGATGGTGGTGCGATGTTCCCCACTGGCCAGTTGGTGGACCGGCTCGATGTGCCCGGGGTAGGCAGTTTTGCCGCCACCTTGATCAATGCGGGCATCCCGACGATCTTTCTGAACGCACAAGACCTGGGCTACAGCGGCCGGGAGCTGCAAGGCGACATCAATGGCGATGCCCAGGCCTTGGCGCGGCTGGAGACCATTCGTGCCCATGGCGCGCTGAAGATGGGCCTGATCCAGGACCTGAGCGAGGCCGCCAGCCGCCAGCACACGCCCAAGCTTGCCTTTGTGGCGCCGCCGGCCAGCTACACGGCATCCAGCGGCAAGGCGGTGGAGGCGCAGGATGTGGACCTGCTGGTGCGGGCGCTGTCGATGGGCCAGTTGCACCACGCGATGATGGGCACGGCAGCGGTGGCGATTGGCACCGCAGCGGCGGTGCCGGGCACTCTGGTCAACCTGGCCGCCGGCGGGGGCGAGCGCAACGCGGTGCGCTTTGGCCACCCCTCGGGCAGCTTGCGGGTGGGGGCCGAGGCACGCTTGCAGGATGGCCAGTGGGTGGTGGCCAAGGCGCTGATGAGCCGCAGCGCACGCATTCTGATGGAAGGCGCCGTGCGCGTGCCGGGCGATTGTTTTTGAACAGGGGACTGTGGAATGGATACCAAGAAACTGCTGAAAGACATGGTGGCAGCACGCCGGGGCGTGCTGGTGCCGGGGGCCTTCAATGCGCTGTCGGCCAAGGTGATCGAGGACCTGGGCTTTGAGGCCATCTATGTGACCGGCGCGGGCGTGACCAACATGTGGTTTGGCCTGCCGGACCAGGGCTTTATGGGGCTGGCGGAGATTGCCGACCACACGGCGCGCATCCGCGATACGGTCAGCCTGCCCTTGCTGGTGGATGCCGATACCGGCTTTGGCAATGCGCTCAATGTCTACCACACGGTGCGCACCCTGGAGCGCGCCGGTGCGGATTGCATCCAGCTGGAGGACCAGGTGGCGCCCAAGCGCTGCGGGCATTTCAACGGCAAGGAGGTGGTCTCCACCGACGAGGCGGTGAGCAAGATCAAGGCCGCCGTTGATGCCCGGCGCGATCCGAACCTGCTGGTCATGGCGCGCACCGATGCGGCGGCCACCCATGGTTTTGAGGCGGCCGTGGAGCGTGCCCAGCGCTTTGCCGAAGCCGGGGCCGATATTCTGTTTGTGGAGGCCGTCACCACGGCCGAAGAGATCCGCGCACTGCCGGCCCGGCTGGCTACCCCGCAGCTGATGAACATGGTGATTGGCGGCAAGACCCCCATTTTTGATGCGGAGCAGCTGGGCGAACTGGGCTACGGCATCGTGCTCTATGCCAATGCGGCGCTGCAGGGCGCTGTGGCCGGCATGCAGAACACCTTGACCGTGCTGCGCGACCAGAAGGCGGTGCAGGAGTCCAGCGGTTGGGTGGCGACCTTTGCCGAGCGCCAGCGCCTGGTGGGCAAGCCCGGCTGGGATGCGCTGGAGAAGCGCTTTACCTGATAGCTCCATGCTGCCCGCTGCCATGCGGTGGTCGTGAAACTGTCATGGCGCTGAAATTCACCATTTTCAGTGAGGGGCAAGGGCCTGGGCTTGCGGAATAATTGCAGCACTTGGAATATAAACGGACCCCATGCCCACCCAGATGCTCACCGCCGATCTCGCACTGCCCGCACCGGTACTGGTGGTGGAGGACAACCCGCTGGTGCGCAACCGGCTCCAGGGCCTGCTGCAGCAGCTGGGCTACAGCAGCGATGCGCTGGTGATGACCGGATCGCTGGCCGAAGCGCGCGCTTACCTGGCGGGCGAGGCGCACACGGTATCGCTGGTGCTGGTGGACCTGGGCCTGCCCGATGGCAGTGGTGTGGAGCTGATCGAAGAGCTGCATGCCCAGGCGCCCAACCTGCCGATGCTGGTGGTATCGGCCTGGAGCACGCAGGAGATGATCTGGGCTGCGTTGCGCGCTGGCGCCGTGGGTTATGTGCTCAAGGAGCGCGATGACATGGAAATGGCCATGGCCTTGCGCAGCGTGCTGCGCGGCGGCGCGCCCATCGACCCCTTTATTGCGCGGCGCATCATTGAGGAGCTGCCGCTACAGGCCCCGCCTGCCGTGCAGGCGGCAGATGACCCCGGCTTGAGCGCCCGTGAGCACACCATCCTGCACCTGGTGGTCGAAGGCCTGAGCAACCGCGAGATTGCCGAGCGGCTATTTTTGTCGCGCTACACGGTGGAGTCGCACATCAAGAATGTCTACCGCAAGCTGTCGGTGTCCTCGCGCACCCAGGCGGCGCAGGAAGCGCGCCGGCGCCGCCTGGTGGATTGAGCCGCGCAGCGCGCAGCCCTGTCTCGCTGTCCCCGTAATCGCCCGCCCATCCGATCTGGAGTGACTGACCGTGCCCCACACTTATTTTGATCCGCCTTTGCTGATTCGAGACGGCATGGGCACATGGGTCGATACGCAGACGACGCCTTATGTCTGCAACATCGATGGCATGCCCCAATTCAACGAAGCACTTCCTGCAGGCGTCAAGGAGCTGCAGCCTGTGGCCGGCAGTCCGGTGGCCGGCACCCCGGTGGCCGGGACGCTTGAGCCTTCCTGGGGGCGCGGTTACCAGGTCAGTGGCACGCATAGCCAGCCGCCGACAAAATTTGGTGAGGAGACCAAGCTGGAGTTCCTCGCCACCGAGGTGGTGTACGAGCCGCTGTGGGCCACGCGGGACGCAGCAGCTGCCTTTGGCATCACATTGATCGAGCCGGGGCAGGGGCTGCGCATGCAAAGCCCGATCCGCCATCTGGAGAACACCCCGTTCGAGTACGGCATGTTTGCCGGTCAGCAGTGCCCCTATCTGGACGAGGCGCACCGCAACCAGCTGCAGCCCACGGTGTGTACCGATCTGGAGCACCATGATTTTCCGCATGTGTTCTCTTCGGTGGATCCCCAGCTTCCGCTGGTGATTTCGGTCGGGCGCTATTGGCCGCAGCGGGCTAAAATCTTTCTCGCCGATCTTTGGGTGCCGCAAGGCATGGCCCTGTACATTCCGCCCAGGCCCAAAAATCCCCATGCGGCCTATATCGATCTGCACGGCAATCGCAATTCCGCGCTGGCCTGTTGGCGGGGTGGCACGCAAACCAGCGTGCAGACCCTGACCTTGCTGCCCAAGGACAGTGGCTACTTCTACTGGTTCTGGAATGCATTGCCGACGGTTCACCCTTTGTTGAAGTAACGCTGACACCTCTATGCTCGATACGCAGCCCCGTCTACGCACCCTGGAGCCAGACACCCACAACGGTCTCTACCAGACGCTGCTGGAGTCCACCTTGGCGATTCCGTTCCGCATCGATTGGGCGAGCAAAAAGTACACCTATGTGGGGCCGCAGATCGAGGCGCTGCTGGGCTGGACCCCGGACAGCTGGCAGACGGTGAACGACTGGGCCGAGCGCATCCACCCCGACGAGCGCGACACGACGGTCAACCGCTGCGTGGAACTGTGTCTGGCAGGGGTTGACCATGAAGCCGAGTACCGGGCATTGACCAGCGATGGCAACTTTGTCTGGGTGCGCGAGGTGGTGCATGTGCTTTGCGATGCGCAGGGCGAGACCACGGGGCTGATCGGTTTCACCTTTGACATCAGCGAGCAGAAGAAGGCCGAGCAACTGCGTGCCGAGCTGGATGCGCAGAAGCTGTCGAATGCGCGCCTGCAGGAGCGCCTGAACCTGACCCATGACCTGCATGACGGACTGGGCGGCTCCTTGGTACACATGATTGCCGCCGTGGAGCAGGGCGGCGATGGCGGCCTAACCCGGCCGCAGGTGCTGTCCATGCTCAAGCACATCCGCGATGACCTGCGCCAGACCATCGACAGCAATTCTTCGGCCCAGGTGCGCGTGCCTGGCTCTCCGCAGGAATGGCTGGCACCTCTGCGCCACCGCTTTGCCAACCTGTTCGATGCACTCGACATCCGCTGCGACTGGCAGTACGCGCCCGCCTGGCGCACGCCGCCCGATGCGCTGCAGTACCTGGCGATGACGCGCCTGGTCGAGGAAGCGCTCACCAATGTGATCAAGCACAGCCAGGCGCGCCATGTGCGCCTGTCCTTCCTGCAGCCCGAGGCTGACGACCTGGTGCTGGAGATCGAGGACGATGGCGTAGGCTTTGATGTGGCGGCGGTGGATGCCTCGGGTCTGGGCATTGGCATGCGCTCGATGGCCGTGCGTATGGGCCGCGTCGGCGGTGTGCTGGAGATCGATTCCGAGCCGGGACGCACCCTGCTGACCGCGCGGCTGGCTTTGCGCCAGTCCTGACTCTCCGAACGGAAGGGCTGTATACCTCGGCCTCTTTTTCCAATTTAGCGTTACTTTTGAAAACCAGGGTCAACCCGAATTCGTTTATATTGTTCAGCGGTGACTGAACAATATGAATGAAGGATGGTGGCTGTGACCCAGCAGGACAAGGCGAAAGCGGCGTTGGAGGCGCGCGAGCTGTTCATCGAGCGCAATGCGATCCAGGCGGAGACCAGCGGTCTGCCCCGGATCGCGGGGCGCCTGATCGGCATTTTTTTGCTCGATGGCGGGCCCATTAGCTTTGCCGAACTGGCCGAGCGCATGCAGGCCAGCCGGGCCAGCGTGAGCACCAATACCCGTCTGCTGGAGCGCATGGGCATCATTGAGCGGGTGGCGATGCGCGGTGAGCGGCAGGATTTTTTCAGTCTGCGCGCCAACCCCTTCTTGATTGTGCTGGAGCAGAGCATTGCCGATTGCCAGCGCTTTACAACCTATGTGGACGAGTTGCTGGCAGCCAGCCCGCTGCCCGCCGAGGCCACCGCGCGCCTGCAGCAGGCGCAGGATTTTCACGCTGTGACGGCCCAGACCTTGCAGGAGCTGCTGGGCAAACTGGCCGATCGGCAAACGCAGACGGCCACCCGAGCGGTGCCGGCCAAGCGCAAGGCAGGTGCTCCTGCCTCGGCCCCTGCCTCTGCACCGAAAGCGCGCAAAGCGCGCAGCACTGCAGCCCGCCGCACCACCAAAGACTGAGGCCCTGCAATGAAACACGTTCTATGGGCGGCAGCGCCGCTGTGCCTGGCGGCTTTGTCGGGCTGCTCCTCGGTGCCCGATGCGCGCGCGCCGGCCCCGGTGGTGGCCGCCCAGTTTTCGGTCGCGCCTTCTGCGGCCGGTCCCCAGGCTGTGCAGGCCGCGCCGCAACTCGATACCTGGTGGACCTTGTTCGAGCAGCCGCTGCTCAATCGCCTGGTGGACCAGGCCTTGGCCGCCAGCACCGAGGTGCGCATGGGCCTGGCGCGGGTGCGCGAGGCCCGTGCGCTGCGCGAGGCCGCACTGACGCAGTACCAGCCCCAAGGGGGGCTGCGTGCCAGTGGCGACCACCGCAACGTGCAGCGCCTGGGCGGTGCCGCGGCGGGCGGCGCCGGCCTGGGCCGGCAAAGCAGCGCCGGGCTGGACTTTCAGGTGTCCTGGGAGCTCGATGTGCTGGGCCGGGGCGATGCGCTGGCGCGCCAGGCCGATGGCGACTACGGCGCGGCGCTCTATGGCGCCTATGGCGAGCGCGCCACCTTGGTCGCCGAAGTGGCGCGCAGCCTGTTTGAGGCGCAGCGCCTGACCGCCGCGCTCGCCGATGCGCAGGCGACGATCACCATCCAGACGCGGCTGCAGCAGGTGCTGGCGCGCAAGCTCGAGCGTGGCCTGGTGGCGCTGGCCGATGTGGCGCGGGTCGATGCCAGCTTGCTGGCGGCCCAGGCCAATGCACTGGTGCTGCAGTCGCAGCTGGATGCCGCGCGCCGCGCGTTGCTGGTGCTGGTGGGGCAGGGCGACCAGCCCTTGTCCGCGCTGGTGCTCGATGACAGCCAGACCCGCGCGCCGGCGCTGCCGCAGGCCTTGCCGGCGGATTTGCTGGCACGGCGCCCCGATGTGCTGCAGGCCCAGGCCCAGATGGATGCGGCCGCTGGCGGGCTGGAGCTGTCGCGCCTGGCGCTGCTGCCCAGCATCACTTTGACCCCCGGGCTGGGGCTGAACTGGCAAAAGCAGGGCGCGTCACTCAGCACCGGGCTGTGGTCGCTGGCTGGCAATGTGGCCATGCCGGTGCTGGACCGGCCGCGTTTGCTGGCCAATGCCCGCGCCCAGGGCGCCCGCGCCGAGCAGGCGGTGATCGCCTATGAGCAGGTGGTGCAGCGCGCGTTCTCCGAAACGGACCAGGCGCTGCTGCGCATGGCGCCCGATCGGCAAAGGCTGCAGGTGCTGGCGCAGGCTGAGGCACGCGCGCAGACCGCGTATGAAGCGGCACGCAAAGGCTATGAGGCCGGTTTTTTTGACCTGGTCGTGGTGCTCGATGCCGAGCAGGTCTACCGCGACTCACGCGGTGGCCTGACCCAGGCGCGCGCCGAGGCGCTGGCGCATGCGGTGCAGGTGTTCCAGGCGCTGGGCGGCGGTTGGCCCCGGGATGCGCTGGGCGCCGATACAAAGAAGACGAATTGAGAGGGATGCAATGCGGCAATCAATGAAAAGCGGATGGCGTGTGGGTGTGGGGCTGGGCCTGGGGTCGGTCGCGCTGCTGGGGCTGGTGGCCTGCTCCGACGGCAGTGCAAACAAAGCCCCCAAGCCGGTGGCCGAGGTGGTGCGCACGGTGAGCGTGGCGCAGGTGGAGCTGCGGCCCATGGGCGGGGTGCAGCAGGCATCGGGCCTCTTGGTGGCGCGCGAAGAGATCGCCATTGGCCCGGAGCTGGGTGGCTACCGCGTGGCGGCATTGCTGGCCGATGAGGGCGATACGGTGCGCGCCGGCCAAGCGCTGGCGCGGCTGGACGATGGCCTGCTGCAGGCCAAGATCGCCCAGGCGCAGGCCAGCCTGGTGCAGGCCCGGGCGCAGGCCAAGCAGGCCCAGGCCGAATCGGCGCGGGTCGAAGGGCTGGACGGCCAGGGCGTGCTGTCGGACGAGCAGATCCAGCAGCGCCGCACGGCCGCAGCCAGTGCCACTGCGAATGCCGATGTGGCCGCAGCCAACCTGGCCGGGCTGCGCGTGGAGGCCGAGCGCATGGTGCTGCGCGCGCCGGTGGCCGGTGTGGTGCTGCAGCGCAATGTGCGCCGTGGCGATGTGGCCAGCCCCGGCGGCGAAGCGATGTTCCGCCTGGCGCGGGACGGCATGGTGGAGCTGGCTGCCGAGGTGCCCGAGGACCAGGTGGACCGCATCCAGCCCGGCGACAAGGTGGACGTGGCGCTGGCATCAGGCGTGGAGCTGGAAGGGAAGGTGCGCCTGCTGTCGCGCCGCGTGGACGACAAGACCAAGCTGGCCCAGGTGCGCGTGGTGCTGCCGGTGCGGGCCGATCTGCGCCCGGGCGGCTTTGCGCAGGCGCGTTTTGCCCAAGCCGCGGCCCCGGTGGCGGCGGTGCCGGAAAAAGCCATCCACTTTGAAGCCGGTGGCCCGCAACTGGCCACCATTGATGCGGACAGCCGCATCCGCAAGCTGCCGGTGAGCCTGGGCGCCCGCGCCCAGGGCTGGGTGGCCTTGCGCGATGGCCCACCGGTGGGCACCCGCCTGGCCTTGGGCGGCGGCGCCTTTGTGCTGGATGGCGACCGGGTACAGGTCAGCACAGCAGCCAAACCGGCGGTAGAGCCCGCTAAGGCGGCAGACAGTGCTGCAGCGGCCGGAGGCCAGCCATGAAGCTGCGTATCTCCGCCTGGTCCATCCAGAACCCGATCCCCGTGGTGGTGCTGTTCATCGCCATCATGGTGGCCGGCCTGATGGCCTACCGGGTCATGCCGATCAAGCTCTACCCGGATGTGTCCTTTCCGATTGTGCAGGTGGCCGTCGCCTTGCCCAGCGCGGCGGCCACCGAGGTGGAAACCCAGGTCACCCGGGTCGTGGAAGACGGCGTGGCCAATGTGGCCCGGGTCAAGCATGTGATCTCTACCGTCACCCAGGGCATGTCCCTGACCGTGGTGGAGTTCGAGATCGGGCTGGACCCGCAGCGGGCTGTGGACGAGGTGCGGGCCGCCATTGACCGGGTGCGTGCCAACCTGCCAGCCAGCATCGAGCCGCCGATTGTGGAGCGGCTGGATTTTGATGCGCTGCCGTTGCTGACCTATGCGGTCGCAGCGCCGGGCATGGACGATGTGGAACTGAACTGGTTCATCGAGGATGTGGTGGCGCGCAAGCTGGTGGCCCAGCCAGGGGTGGGCCAGGTCACCCAGGTGGGCGGTGTGGCGCGTGATATCACGGTGACCCTGGACCCCGCCCGCTTGCAGGCGCTGGGCCTGACGGCCGTGGCCGTGAACGATGCGCTGCGCGCCCACAACCTGGATGCATCGGGTGGCCGCACGCAGATTGGCGCGCAGGAGCAGCAGGTGCGTATCCTCGCTGCTGCCCCCTCGGTGCAGGAGCTCGAGCAGCTGGTGATTGCCACGCGCGATGGCCGCCATCTGCGGCTGGGCGATGTGGCCACGGTGGCCAGCGGCGCCAGCGACCGGCGCGGCTTTGCGGCCTTGAATGGCGAGGCGGTGGTGGGTTTTCAGGTGATGAAGACCAAGGCCGCATCGGATGTGGATGTGGAGAGGGCGGTGGCCAAGGCGGTGGCGGCCCTGGCCAAGGAGCAGCCGGGTGTCTCCTTCCAGCTGGTGTCGTCGGGCGCCAAGAACACCCGCGATAGCTTTGATGCCACGGTGGCGACCTTGCTCGAAGGCATGCTGCTGGCGGCGGTGGTCGTCTTCATGTTCTTGCGCGACTGGCGCGCGACAGTGATTGCCGCCGTGGCCATGCCGATCTCGCTGATCCCGACATTTGCGGTGAACCACTGGCTGGGCTATTCGCTCAACATGCTGTCCTTGCTGGCGCTGACCCTGGTGATCGGCGTGCTGGTCGATGACGCCATCGTCGAGGTGGAGAACATCCAGAAACGGGTGCAGGCGGGGGCATCGCCCTGGCGTGCCGCCATGGAAGGGGCGGACGCCATTGGTCTGGCGGTGGTGGCCACCACGTTGGCGATTGCCGTGGTGTTTTTGCCGGTGGCATTCATGGGCGGCTATGCCGGGCCGTACTTCCGCGAGTTTGGGGTGACGGTGGCCGTGTCGGTGATGTTCTCGCTGCTGGTGGCGCGCCTCTTGTCGCCGCTGATGTGCGCCTATCTGCTCAAGCCCTCGGCGCAGCCCCATCCGCACAAGCCCTTTGTGGGCCGCTACCGCCGGCTGCTGGAATGGGCGCTGGCGCACCGCTGGCTGTCGCTGACGGCCGGTGTGCTGATCTTTGTCGGCTCGCTGATGCTGGCCTCGCTGTTGCCCACCGGCTTTGCGCCCAAAGGGGATGGCGGCACGGTGCAGATCAGCCTGCAAGGCCCGCCGGGCGCCACCACCGAGGACATGCGCTCCTCGGCCGCCAGCCTGACCCGCTTGCTGCGCCAGCAGGTTGATGTGCAGGATGTGTTCGTCAGCGTGGGCAGCAGCCAGCGCGATGGCGATCCGCGCAAGGGCTCGGTGATTGTGCAGCTGAAGTCGCCGCGCTCGATGACGACCAAGGCCTTCCAGGACCATATGCGGCCCTTGCTGCTGCAGGTGCCGGATGTGCGGCTGAGCTACAGTGAAAGCGAAGGCGGCGGCACGCAGAACCTGCAGGTGATCCTGGGCGGCCATGATGGCGAGCTGCTGCGGCGCACGGCCGCAGATGCCGAGCGCGAGCTGCGCAGCCTGCCGATGCTGGCCAATGTGCACCAGGTGGCGCCCAACCCGGGCCCCGAGTTGGTAATACGGCTCAAGCCCGATGCCGCCGCACGCCTGGGCGTGACCCCCGATGTGGTGGCCGAGGTGGCACGCATGGCCAGCCTGGGCGATCTGGATGCCACGGCCTCCAAGTTCAACACCGGACGCCAGCGCCTGTCGGTGCGGGTGCGGCTGCCGCAGGATGCCTTGCGCGATCTGGACGGTATTGGCGCGCTGCGCGTACCCACGGGGCAGGGCGGCACGGTGCCCCTGTCGGCGGTGGCGGACATGCATTTCCAGGTGGGCGAATCGCACATCGACCGCTTTGACCGCGAGCGCCGCATCACCTTGGAGGCGGAGGTCAATGGCGTGTCGCTGGGCCAGGCCAAGGCGGCCGTGGATGCGCTGCCGTTCCTGAAGAACCTGCCCGCAGGGGTATCGCGCCCGCTGTACGGCGATGCCGAGGGCATGCAGGAGCTGTTTGCCAGCTTTGGCCTGGCCATCATGGCGGGGGTGGGGCTGATCTTTGGCGTGCTGATCCTGCTGTTCCGCAGCTTCGTCAAGCCAGTGGTGATCCTGGCGGCGCTGCCGCTGTCACTGGCGGGCGCCTTTTTGGCCTTGCTGGCGACGGGTGGGGAGCTGAACCTGCCGGTGCTGATTGGCTTGCTGATGCTGATGGGCCTGGCGGCCAAGAACTCAATCCTGCTGGTGGAGCATGCGGTGGAGGCCGAGCGCATGGGTAAGAGCCAGACGGAGGCCTTGCTGGAAGCCGCGCATGAGCGGACCCGGCCGATCATCATGACGACGATTGCGATGGCCATGGGCATGCTGCCGACGGCGCTGGGCGTGAGCAGCGGTTCGGAGTTCCGCCAGCCGCTCGCCGTCGCCGTCATCGGCGGGCTGGTGTCGTCCACGGCGCTGTCACTGGTGCTGGTGCCGGTGGTCTACGCGGTGATGGATGATTTCGAGAACTGGCTGCGGCCCAAGCTGGCCCGCTGGGTGACTCTGCCGAGCGCCCAGGAACAGCAAGAGACGCTGCAGACCGGCGCATAAACGGCCGGGCGCCTGCGCTGGATCTCTCATCGCCAGGCCGGGCGGCAGGGACGTAGACCGGGAGGGCGCCCCATCATGCCCGGTCTGCGGGCTGGCTGTGCAGCGCGGTGCCTGTGCGTTGCGATGGCTCGGGCCAATAAAAAGCCCGCTTGAAGCGGGCGGCGTCTCAGGAGCCTGTGTCCTTCCAGTGGGGGACCGTTATGGGGCTGGTGAGTTGGTCAATCTTGGCATCAATCAGCATCATCTTGGCGTGCTCGGGCGTACCTTCCTGTGGATTGCGCATCAAGAGACTGGCGCCCTCAGCTTTGAGCTGGTCTAGGTACTCGTCTCTGGCGGCATCCTCTTGCTTTCGTTGCAACACGGCATACCTTCCTGTCAGCGCCACGTACATGGGCACTAACATGGTCAGGGTAACCGTTATGCAGGAATTGTCCTATAGGGTTTGGCAATAAATCTATATTGTTACCGCTTGATGCCTGTTTTCGCATGCGCTTGATCGCAGGGCAGTGCCTCTTTGGAGCTTCATTCTCTCCTCTGAAGCTCTAGGCAGTGGGTTTTTTGCTGCCCTTGGGACGCCCGTCAGCAGCCCGCTCATCGGTGTCCACCAAACCGTCTTTCAGGTCCTGGTGCGCCTGTTCAATCGGCGGGGAAGGCTCGGGATTCACCTCTCCGACAGACTGGTCCCGTTCATGGGGCATCTTGGCGTGGACGCCCGGATCCTGGGGATGCTGCTTGCGGGTGGTGTTGATCTGGGTTTCTTCACTGGGCGGGGGGTTCTTCAGTTCTTTGTCTTTCATAGGTCCTCCAACAGCGGGGCCGCTGTGCCACCATCGTCGCCCATCAGCCTTCCTGCCCCTGTAGGAAAACCTATCTCAGTCCATGTACGGCAATGCGGCAACTGTATCTGGCGCTGCGTTGTGCTGCGGTCAGCACATGCAGGCGGGCCGCATTCCTACATGGCCGGTGCATGGCTTTGGATAAGGTAATGACCGAAGCACGTTGTGGACGTGCGCACAAGAAAGGAAAAAGCATGTTCTTCAAAAAGCACCAGGTCAGCCTGTCGGATGTAAAGGGCGATGTCGACAAGCTGGTGGACGATGTGCGGTCGCTGCTGTCGGTCAAGGAGCTCGACGCCATCCCGGAAATCAAGCGCATCCGTGAGCGCATGGACGAAGGGATGGGGATCGCCAAGGATTCGGCCGCCCGCGCGATTGCCCAGACCAAACACACTGCTGCCTGCACGGACAAATATGCGCATGATGAGCCCTGGCGGTTTGCGGGCGCAGCCCTGGCCATCGGGGTGGTGCTGGGCTATGCAGTCTGCCGGCGCTAGATCGGTAGGCAGTGATCGGACGGAGGCCATTGCGCTTCCCTGCGTGTAGAACAAAGGCCTCTGGCCGATGCCCTCTTCAAGGGGTGCATCAGCCAGGGGCTTTTGGTTTTCTTTCACATCGTCATCTGATCCATCGCGCCCATACCATCGCAGCCGCGCGGCCGCTGCATCAGCGTGCGGGCGGCGGCAGCGGTGCTGCGCTGTCCAGCGGCGCCTGCGGAGGTGTCTGCAGGGGTGCCAACGTGGAGTCGGTCGAGACCGCAGGAGGCGCTTCCACCTGGCGAATGCGTGCATCCTGCTGCGCGCGCAGGTAGGCCTGTTCCGCGTCTCGCTTGCAAACCTTCACCGCCTCTCCGCGCATGTCGTTGCAGCGTTCATGGGCGACGCGGTAGTCCGCCTGGGCCCGGGCGAGCCTCACCTGGTATTCGTGCTCGGCGCCCCCTTGCAGCTTCAGATCGCGCTCGGCCTGCGCCACGCGCCGGCTGCCTTTGGCATCCTCTTCGCATATCTCACGCATATTGCCCTGCAGCGTGCGGCAGTGCGCCATCGTCTGCTCATACTGCAACGCGATGCGCTGGGTTTCTGCACGTGCCTCTTCGGCGCTCATCGCCGAGACGCTGGTGGCCGTGGTCAGTGCTGCGGCCGTGATCGCCATGGTGCCGGCCCTCAGGAAAATGGCGGTGTTCAAACGGTGGATAAACATGGTTCCGATGCTATCGGCGCGGCCTGCACCGCATTGAAGGTGCTCGCTTGCAGCGCCCGTAGGACGGGACAGTATTCATGGCCGCGCCGCAGCCGGGACCCGCAAAGCACCTGCCGGCGCCGATGGCAGCGTGTTCTGGCGCGGCCCCGGGGCTTGGCTTAGATATGCTCAGAGGTTATAGCTGCTAGGCGGGCGCGTACGTGGCTCTTTGGCATGTCTCTCTCCAGAATGGATGGCACGAGACCACACCGGGAGAAATGCATGCCAACGGCCATTCCATGTCTGCTGATGCGAGGCGGCACCTCCAAGGGGCCGTTCTTCAACGCCGCCCATCTGCCCGACGATGTGGCCACCCGCGACCGGGTGCTGCTGGCCGCGCTGGGCTCGCCCGACCGCAGGCAGATCGATGGCCTGGGCGGGGCGCATCCGCTGAGCAGCAAGATCGGCATCGTCAGCCTGTCGACGCAGCCCGGGGTGGACCTGGAATTTCTGTTTGCCCAGGTGCAGCCCGACCGGGATGCCGTCGATACCCGCCCCAATTGCGGCAATATGCTGGCCGCAGCGGTGCCATTTGCGCTGGAGACCGGCATGCTGCAGCCCCGCGGCGATCGCGCCACCTACTGCGTGCTGAGCCGCAATACCGGCATGCGTACAGAGATCACGGTTCCGCTGGACAAGGGCCAGCTCGCCGAGCTTGGTGATGCGCATATCGATGGCGTGCCCGGCAGCGCAGCACCGATCGAGGTCCGTTTTCTGGAGACGGCCGGCTCGGTCTGCAAGCGCTTGCTGCCGACCGGCAATCCGCGCGACCGCTTCAACGTCCGGGGTGCGGGGTTTGCGCCGTTCATTCTCGATGCGACCTGTATCGACAACGGCATGCCACTGGTCATCTTCGAGGCTGCCCATGTCGGCGCGACCGGCTATGAGACGGTTGCCGAGCTGGATGCCCACATGGATCTGCGCCGCCGGGTGGAAGCGCTGCGCCTGCAGGCCGCCGTCGCGATGGGCCTGGGCGATGTGAGCGCCAAGAGCTATCCCAAGATGACGATGATCGCGCCGCCCCGCCATGGTGGCGCGCTGACCACCCGCAGCTTCATTCCCCATGTCTGCCACGAGAGCATTGGCGTATTGGCCGCCGTTACCGTTGCCACGGCCATCACCTTGCCCGGTACGGTCTGCGACGGACTGGCGGTGCGCTGTCCAGGTCCTGGCACCGAGCGGCTGTCGATCGAGCATCCCTCCGGGGCGCTGGCGATGAACCTCAGCGATGCAGCGGCGCAGAACCCCGCGTTGCCGAAGGTGGCCCTGCTGCGCACGGCCCGCGTGCTGATGCGCGGCGAGGTGATGGTGCCCAGCACCGTCTGGAAAGGGCCCGCATGAGGCGGCTCGCACCGGGCGCCGCCGAACGGCCCGCGCCTACACCCCCCTACACGCAAGGAGACATTCCGCATGATCATTGATGTACATGGCCATTACACCACTGCACCGGCAGCCTTGGGCCAGTGGCGCGATCTGCAGATGGCCGGCCTGCGGGACCCGCGCAAGGCACCTGCCGCCACCGATCTGCGCATCAGCGACGACGAAATCCGCGAGACGATCGAGAACAACCAGCTCAGGCTGATGCGGGAGCGGGGGCTGGACCTGACCGTTTTCAGTCCACGTGCCAGCTTCATGGCCCACCACATCGGGGATTTCGACACTTCAAGTGCCTGGGCCGAGGTCTGCAATGAGCTGTGCTTTCGCGTCAGCGAACTGTTCCCCGAGCACTTCGTGCCTGCAGCGATGCTGCCGCAGTCCCCCGGCGTCGATCCCCGCAGCTGCATCACCGAGCTGGTCCGCTGCGTCGAGCACTACGGCAATGTGGCGATCAACCTGAACCCTGATCCCTCCGGCGGGCACTGGACGGCCCCGCCGCTGTCCGACCGCTTCTGGTACCCGATCTACGAAAAGATGGTGGAGTACGACATTCCCGCGATGGTGCATGTCTCCACCAGTTGCAACGCCTGCTTTCACACCACTGGCGCCCATTACCTGAATGCCGACACCACGGCTTTCATGCAGTGCCTGAACAGCGCATTGTTCCAGGACTTTCCGACGCTGCGGTTCGTGATTCCCCACGGCGGCGGGGCCGTGCCCTACCACTGGGGGCGGTTTCGGGGTTTGGCGCAGGCGCTGAACACGCCACCGCTGGAGACCCATCTGCTGAACAACCTGTTTTTCGATACCTGCGTTTACCACCAGGCCGGCATTGACCTGCTGACCCGTGTCATTCCGACGAAGAACATTTTGTTTGCCAGCGAGATGGTCGGCGCGGTGCGCGGCATGGATCCGCTGACCGGCCACCACTTCGACGACACCAAACGCTATATCGAGGCCACGCCTTACCTCAGTGAGGAAGACCGTCGCCAGGTGTACGAGGGCAACGCGCGCCGCGTGTTTCCGCGTCTGGATGCCGTACTTCGCAACCAAGGGCGGTAAAGCGCCCGCCCACAGACAAGGAAATGCTTATGTATGAACTCGGCGTTGTGTACCGCCATATCCAGCGTGCGGATCGTGCGGCTGCCGACGGGCTGGCCTGCTTGGGATCGGCTACCGTGCACGAGGCCTTGGGGCGGGTGGGGCTGCTGCAGCCAGCGCTGCGCCCCATCGCAACGGGTCAGCAAGTTTCCGGGACGGCCGTCACCGTGTTGCTGCAGCCGGGCGACAACTGGATGCTGCATGTCGCCGCCGAGCAAATCCAGCCTGGCGACATCGTCGTAGCGGCGGTGACCTCCCCATGCAGCGATGGCTATTTTGGCGATCTGCTGGCCACCAGCTTCCAGGCGCGCGGCGCGCGGGGCCTGGTCATTGACGCGGGTGTGCGCGATACCAAGACCTTGCAGGACATGGGCTTTCCTGTTTGGAGCCGCACCGTGTCGTCCAAGGGCACGATCAAGGCGACGTTAGGCTCCGTCAATATCCCGATTGTGTGTGCCGGCATGTGGGTGACCCCTGGGGATGTGATCGTGGCCGATGACGATGGGGTGGTCTGCGTCCCTGCGGACAGGGCCGTTACCACGTTGGAGACCGGCTTGGAGCGTGAGCGGCTCGAGCGCAGCAAACGGGCCCAGCTCGCTGCCGGGGTACTGGGTCTGGACCTGTACCAGATGCGCGGCCCGCTGGCCGGCTCCGGCTTGCGCTACATCGACTGAGGAGCGCAGCATGCAGTCACTCCCCCCTAAAACCCCCGGCTGGCTGGACTGGCATCCCAAGCCCGCGAAGCCGCGCTTGGTATTGCCGCCAAGTGCGGTGGATGCGCATTGCCATGTGTTTGGCCCGGCGGCAGAGTTCCCCTTTGCCGCAGAGCGCAAGTACACCCCTTGCGACGCGAGCAAGCAGCAGCTTTTTGCGTTGCGCGACCATCTGGGCTTCTCGCGCAATGTGATCGTGCAAGCCACCTGCCATGGTGCGGACAACCGGGCGATGGTCGATGCCTGCAAGGCCTCGGAAGGCAGGGCCCGGGACGTGGCCACGGTCAGGCGCGACGTCAGCGACCGGGAGCTGGAAGCGCTGCACCTGGCCGGCGTGCGGGGCGTGCGCTTCAATTTTGTCAAAAGGCTGGTGGACGTGACGCCGCAAGATGAGTTGCAGGAGATTGCCGAGCGCATCGCTGACCTGGGCTGGCATGTGGTGGTCTATTTTGAAGCGGAAGACCTGCCAGATTTGTGGCACTTCTTCAGCCGCCTGCCCACCCCTGTAGTGGTCGACCACATGGGGCGGCCCGATGTCAGCAAGCCCGCGCATGGGCCCGAGTTCGGTCTGTTTCTGCAACTGATGCAGGCGCATGACAACGTCTGGTGCAAGGTCAGCTGCCCGGAGCGGCTGTCGCTGACGGGCCCGCAGGCGCTGCAGGGTGAACAGCGCGCCTACCAGGATGTCGTGCCTTTTGCGCGCCGGGTGGTCGAGGCCTTTCCCACCCGCGTGCTTTGGGGCACGGACTGGCCCCATCCCAATCTGAAGGACCACATGCCCGATGACGGTCTGCTGGTGGATTTCATCAGCCAGATCGCCCCCACGCCCGCCCTGCGGCAGCAGTTGCTGGTGGACAACCCGCTGCGCTTGTATTGGCCCGAGGACGCGTAAATCCAGAGATGCACTTGTCTTGGGTTGGCTGCCTCCGTGCAGGCCAGGAATCAATAACAAACTTGGAAAGATAAATATGGCATTGGAAAAACCCTATCTCGATGTGCCCGGCACCGTTATTTTTGATGCCGACCAGTCACGCAAAGGGTACTGGCTCAACCAGTTTTGCATGTCTTTGATGAAGCCTGAAAACCGCGCGCGTTTCAAAGCAGACGAGCGCGCCTATCTGGAAGAATGGGAGATGAGCGAGGAGCAAAGGCAGGCGGTGATGGCCCGGGACCTGAACTGGTGCATACGCACCGGGGGCAATATCTATTTCCTCGCCAAGATTGGCGCCACCGACGGCAAGAGCTTTCAGCAGATGGCCGGATCCATGACGGGGATGAGCGAGGAGGCCTACCGCGCGATGATGGTGGCCGGTGGTCGGTCGGTGGAGGGGAACCGGTTCATGCATGAGGCAGCGGGCACACCCGCCCAGACCACAGGCGCAGGCGCCGGCAAGGAGGGTGTCTGACATGGCACGCATCAGCGCATCGGTATTTACGTCGCACGTGCCCGCCATTGGCGTGGCCATCGACCAGGGCAAGACCCAGGAGGCTTATTGGCAGCCGCTTTTCAAAGGCTATGAATACTCGCGCCAGTGGATGCGCGATAACCGGCCCGATGTCATTTTTCTGATTTACAACGACCACGCCACGGCTTTCAGCCTGGATCTCATTCCCACCTTCGCGATAGGGACCGGGGCCGAGTACTTCCCCGCCGATGAAGGCTGGGGGCCGCGCCGCGTGCCCAAGGTGGTGGGGCATCCCCAGTTGGCATCCCATATTGCGCAGTCGGTGATCCAGCAGGACTTTGACCTGACCATCGTCAACCAACTGGACGTGGACCATGGGCTGACGGTTCCGCTGTCTTTGATGTGCGGAGAGCAGCCGGTGGACGGAGCCTGGCCTTGTCCGGTGATTCCCTTTGCGGTGAATGTGGTGCAGTACCCGGTGCCTTCGGGCCAACGCTGCTTCAACCTGGGCCGTTCGATCCGCAAAGCCGTGGAGAGCTTTGACGAGGACCTCAATGTTCAGATCTGGGGGACGGGAGGCATGAGCCACCAACTGCAAGGTGCACGCGCGGGGCTGATCAACCAGGAATGGGACAACTGCTTTCTGGACCAGCTCGTCCATCACCCTGCGACCTTGGCCAAGGTACCCCATATCGACTATGTACGTGAAGCAGGCTCGGAAGGCATCGAGCTGGTCATGTGGCTGATTGCGCGGGGTGCCATGGCGGATGTCGATGACCCGGCGAGAACGCCGACGGTCAAACACCGCTTCTACCACGTGCCGGCCTCCAACACCGCTGTGGGTCACCTGATTCTAGAGAACGGTTGAAAAACACTTATGCCGCTGATTTTCGGTATGTATCGCCCCGGCGCTCTCTGGGGCACCCAGACTTTCTGGAGGATGTCATGACACTTCGCAAGCTCAAAGTGGCGCTCGCAGGAGCGGGCGCCTTCGGCCTCAAACACCTTGAGGGCATCCGCCAGATCCCCGGGGCGGAAGTCGTCTCCCTTGTCGACCCGGATCTGTCCAAGGCGCGCGAGCTGGCCGAGCAGTATGGGATTGGGCATGTGGCCACCAATCTGCAGGACAGCCTGGCGCGACCGGAGGTGGATGCGGTCATTCTGTGCACGCCCACGCAGATGCACGCCAGCCAGGCCCGCCAGTGTCTGCTGGCCGGCAAGCATGTGCAGGTCGAAATTCCGCTGGCCGACCGGCTCGAGGATGCGCTGGCCGTGGTGGCCCTGCAAAAATCCAGTGGATTGGTGGCCATGTGCGGGCACACCCGCCGCTTCAACCCCAGCCACCAGTGGGTTCAGCAACGGGTGCAGGCGGGCAGGTTCAAACTCCAGCAATTGGATGTGCAGACCTACTTCTTCCGGCGCAGCAATATGAATGCGTTGGGCCAGCCGCGCAGCTGGACGGACCATCTGCTTTGGCACCATGCGGCCCACACCGTGGATCTGTTCGCCCACCAGGCAGCCAGCCCCATTGTCCAGGCCAATGCGGTGCAGGGGCCGCTGCACCCGGAGCTGGGCATTGCGATGGACATGGGCATCGTGCTCAAAGCCGCCAACGGCGCCATCTGCACGTTGAGCCTGTCGTTCAACAACGATGGTCCTTTGGGAACCTTCTTTCGCTATATCGGCGATACAGGGACCTATGTGGCCCGCTACGATGGGCTGGTCAATGGCAAGGATGAGGCCATCGATGTATCCGGGGTGGATGTATCGATGAATGGCATTGAACTGCAGGACCGTGAGTTTTTTGCGGCGATCCGGGAGGGCCGCCAACCGCGCTCGAGCATCTCCCAGGTACTGCCTTGCTACCAGGTTCTGCATGCATTGGAGCAGCAGCTGCAGTAATATCCACCCAAGCCGCCGCTGACCGCCCGCACAAGTTTCAGCGGGCGGTTTGGTTTTTGAGGAGAGATGATGAGTGAGCGTTCTATAGGCCCCTTCCAGGTTGGTCCCGTCGCGCTGGGATGCATGAACCTGAGCCATGCCTATGGCCACCCGGCCACGGCCGAGCAATCCCAGGCGCTGCTGCATGCAGCGCTGGATGCTGGCGTCGACCTGTTCGATACCGCAGCGCTGTATGGCTTTGGCGCCAATGAGTCGTTGGTGGGGCCGATCCTCAGGCCCCACCGCAGCCGGATCACGCTGGCCAGCAAGGGCGGCATGGCTGGCGAGCGAGGGGACGATGGCGCCATGCGCCGTGTGATCGATGGCCATCCCAGAACATTGCGCCGCAACTGCGAAGACAGCCTGAAGCGCCTGGGGACCGATGTCATCGACCTGTATTACCTGCACCGCTGGGATCCCCGGGTGCCGATCGAAGAGTCGGTCGGTGAAATGTCGCGCCTGGTGGAGGAGGGCAAGGTGCGGGCGCTGGGTGTGTCAGAAGTCGGTGTCGACACCTTGCGCCGTGCCCATGCCACTTACCCGATTGCAGCCTTGCAGAGCGAGTATTCGCTGTGGTCGCGCAATGCCGAGCTGGGCACCTTGCAGGCCAGCCGCGAACTGGGCATTGCCTATGTGGCCTTCAGTCCGATGGGCCGGGCTTTTCTGTCGGGCAAATTGCCCGCTGACACCACCTGGGTGCCAGGAGACATCCGTGCCGGCATGCCACGCTTTCAGCCCGAGGCCTATGCAGCGAATCTGCGGCTGCTGGCCCCCATGCAAGCCATTGCGAAGCGCGCGGACTGCAGCCTGGCCGAACTGGCCATTGCCTGGGTGCTGCACCAGGGCGAGCATGTGGTGGCATTGCCAGGCACCACCCGTATCGATCACCTGCATGAAAATCTGCGCGGTGGCCAGGTGGCCTTGGATGCTGCGTTGCTGGCCGAGCTTGACGCGCTGTTTGCACCCGAGGCGATCCGTGGTGACCGCTATGCGCTGGCCTCGCAGCGCGAGGTGGATACCGAGAAATATGCGTTTGAGCAGCGCTGATGCCAGGCTGATAGACGGCTGGTAGCGTACGCAGAGCCTGAGGCAGATCACGCTGCCTGCAGGCTCTGCCATCTTTGGCTGCCTGTAGCCCATCCTGGACTGCTGTTACACGGTCAGATAACCACCATCGACGGGGATGACGGCACCGTTGACAAAAGATGCCGCTGGCGAGCACAGAAACCCGATGACTGCCGCCACTTCGGCGGCCTGGCCCCAGCGCTGCAGCGGGGTGCGGGACAGAATCGTTGCCGAGGCGGCTGGGTCGGCCATCAGCCCCTCGCTCAGCGGCGTAGCGATCCAGCCGGGCGCTACCGCATTGACGCGCACGCCTTCATGCGCCCAGGTTTGTGCAAGGGAGCGCGTCAGTTGCATGATGCCACCCTTGCTGGCGCTGTAAGCGGGGCGGTCCTTGCTGCCGAAATAGCTGTACATCGAGGCCACGTTGACAATGCAGCCGCTGCTTTGCAACAGGCGTGGGGCTGCGGCCATCGATGCCCGCATGACCGCAGTGAGGTTGGTGTGCAGCACTTGCAGGAAGGCCTCCGGTTCGTACTCCTGCGCATGCCGGCTGATGCCTGCTGCGTTGATCAGCGCATCGAGTCGGGGTAGCGCGGCGATGGTCTGCTGCAGTTGGCCGCTGTCGCAGACATCCAGCTCGATGCACCGGATGCGGGGATGGCGCGGGGCATGCCGCCCGTGCGCATCCAGCCCCAGCGCAAGCACGGAGGCGCCGGCCTCGGCAAAATGCAGCGCCGTGCTTGCACCGATGCCGGAAGTGCCTCCAGTTACGAGGATGGTTCTTTGTTCCTGGGAGTTGTTCATTGCGGTGTCCTAACGCTTGTGGTTGCGGCCCATCGGCGGGCTGACCAGAATCTTGATCTGCGAACGGTCCTGCACCAGTGCTGCAAAGCCTTCGCTGACTGCGTGCTCCAGCGGAACCGTCTTCGTGATGATCGAGGTGGGGTCGAAGCGGCCCGCTTCGATGAGGCCCATCAGCTCTTGGTAGACATCGCGGTAACCGACGCTGGCGACCAGGCTCAACTCGCGGTTGACGGCGTCGAATGCGTCGAGGCGGGCCTCGGACATCAGGCCGACCATGACCATGTTTCCGCCTTTGCGCAGTGCGCGCAACGCCCCTTCAAAGGTGGCTTGCAGACCTGCGGCCTCAAAGCTGGTGTCCACGCCCAAGCCGTCGGTGGCCGAGGCAATGGTGTGCCGCAAGGCGCGAGGAGTGAGGCCCTTGCCGTCGATGACCAGGCTGGCACCAGCCTGTCGTGCCATTTCAAGGCGCTGCGGCGATACATCCACCGCAATGATGGTGCCTGCTCCCTGCAGTTTGGCGAGCTGGACCAGCAGCAATCCGATGGGGCCCAGCCCAAAGATGGCGCAGCTGCCGCCAGCCGGCAGCTGGCTGCGGCGCAGCGCATGCAGTGCGACGGCGGCGGGCTCCATCACGGCAGCCTGCTCCAGGCTTACCCCTTCGGGCAGGCGGTGCAGCATATAACTGGGCACCACGGCAAAGTCGGCCATGCCGCCATCGCCCATCAGCCCGGCGAAGCCCATATCGGCGCAGAGGTTGTAGGCGCCGCTGCGGCAGTAGGCGCAGTGGCTGCAGCGGTATTCGGGTTCCACCGCGACGCGGTCGCCCACCTGCAGGCTGCTGACCGCGCTCCCCAGCTCGACCACCGTGCCGCAGAACTCGTGGCCCAAGGTCAGTGGCGCGGTACGGCCCGAGACTGCGTGGGGGGTGCCAACGGGGATAGCATGCGGCCCCGATTCGAATTCGTGCAGATCGCTGCCGCAGATGCCGCAGTATTGCACGGCGATGCGTACTTCCTGAGGTCCGGGCTTCGGGGTCGGGATCTGCTCCACGCGCAGGTCCTGGGCGCTGTGCCAGCGCAGTGCGCGCATCATGGCGTTGCTCCTGCCGCCGCACGGCGTTGCAGCACCAGCGGTGCGGTTTCCTTCAAACCCAGCGCAAGCGCACCGGCGATCAATGCGCCGCCTGCCGACATCCACATTGCGACGGGCAGGCCGTAATGGTCTGCCGCAAAGCCCGCAATCGTGGGGGCGAGGAAGCCGCCTACCAGTTCGCCCGCGCCCATGATGAGACCGAGCGCGCCCGTCAGCACTTGGGGCGGAACGGTTTCTGCGGGGACGGTGGCCATGAAGAGCGTGAAACAGCCCAGGCCGGTATAGGTGAAGAACACCACCATACCCAGTGCGAGGACGGAGTCACCGTAGATCAAGGCGATGGGGCACAGTGCCGCAATCGGCGCAAAGATGACCAGGGTGGGTTTGCGTCCGATGCGGTCGGAGATGGCTGGCACCGCAAAGCCCCAGAATACCCAGGCGGCGCCCAGGCAGCTCATCACAAAGCCCATGTCAGCGGCCGAGAACTCGCGGTACTTGACGAGGAAGGTGGGTGCAAACGAGATGATGATGATGAACCAGGTGAGGAAGAAGCAGCTGATCAGCATGCACAGCAATACATTGCGCTCCCGCAGCAGCGCCCAGCGGTTGATGGCAGGCGCCTTGGCCTGGGTGGCCGCTGGGGCTTGGCCTGGATGCTCATGGACCCAGCGCCAGATGGACAGGGCGATCAAAATGCCAGGAATGACAGTGACATAGAAGGCGACGCGCCAGCCGAAATTCGTGGCCAGACCAATGACCACGGGCGGGCCAATCATTGCGCCAATCAGGCCCGCAGACGAGCCCTGCAGCAGGCCCATGTTCAGGCCGCGCCGCGCTGGGGTGGAGCTTTGGATCATCAAAGACTGGGCAATGGGCAGCACCGGCCCTTCAGCCAGGCCCATCAGCGCGCGGAACACCAGCAAGCTGACGAAGCCGCCCACCAGCCCGGACATGGCCGAGCAGATGGAAAACCCCAGCACGGACACCACCAGCAGCGCCTTGCGCTTGGAGCGCGAATCGGACCAGGCACCTGCGATGGCCCCGGAGATGGCCCAAGTCAGCGCCAGGGCCGATGAGATCATGCCCAGCTGGGTTTGGCTCAGGTCGAGCTCATCCTGCATGAACGGGAACAGAAACGACAGGGCCAGGCGGTCAAAGAAGACAAAGCCAAAGGTCAGGAAGAGGATCAGCAACAGCCGATTCTCGTAGGTCCACAAGGAGCGAGAGGGGGTTGGGTGCATGGTGTTCTCCAGAGTCGGTGGCCGTTAGCGGAAGAGCTTTTCCACGGCTTCGGCGCCCAGACCCACTTTTTCGTAATGGGCCTTGCACATGGCGATGTAGGAATGGACATCAAAGTAGCCGTCCGGTTTGCCCTGCTCGTCCAGCCAGATCAGCGGACCCTTGACGATGAAGAAGGCCCGCATGGGTTCGGGATGGTCGAACGCCACCAAGGTATGGCCTTCTCCGGGCGTCTCGTAGACGAAGTCGCCCTTGGTCGCTGTCCAGTCATGCTCCAGATAGCCCCATTTGCCGGAGATCGTGTAGGCAAAGACTTCATGGGGGTGGTAGTGGCGGTTGACCAGGCCGGCTTGCTTGGCCATCAGGATGTCGCACCACTTGTTCTGGGATGGCGAGATCCAGAGAGGCCGCGAGAACACGGTGTCGGTGAACGGCACATACAGGCGTTCGTCTTCGGGCACGGCGTTGGGGGTGTACACCTCTGGCAGTGCATCGGGCATGAAGGGGTTGGCGATGGGGCTGAGGCTTTGCCAAAACTCGCTGCTGGCTTTTTCGACCATGGTTGTGCTCCTTGAATAGCGGAATAGGAAATGGAAAGAGGGCAAGGCTGGCGATGGCGCCAAGCGGATGCAGCCCGGACTGATGAAGGTCACCGGAGAGCGGGGGGCAGGGCAGCCGAAGACGCTGCCGTCACTGTCTGGG
Source organism: Comamonas sp. B21-038 (assembly GCF_022387135.1). Classification (GTDB taxonomy): domain Bacteria; phylum Pseudomonadota; class Gammaproteobacteria; order Burkholderiales; family Burkholderiaceae_C; genus Comamonas; species Comamonas sediminis. Next base: position 2,340,000 of record NZ_CP092462.1, on the reverse strand, counting down.
GGAGGGGTGTCTGTCAGGTTTGCGCGTCCAACTCCGACTGAGACAGCGCGGAGACGCAATGCCTGGCCAGGCGGTGGTGGGGGGGAACGGCATGCAGGGTCTCCTTGGCTCTATGTGTGGGGGATGTGAAACTTCATTCTGTGGAAGATGTCCCCAACGACCTAGGTGCCCGTATAGCTAGCAGCTATAGCAAAATGGCATAATAATAGCTAAAAATTATTAATATTCAATGCACTAAAGAGGGTGGCTATGAATTTGCAGCAAATCGAAACTTTTGTCGCTGTTGCCGAGACCGGCAGTTTCAGCAAAGCGGCGATGTTGTCCGATTCAGCGCAGCCGGCACTGAGCCGTCAGGTGCGGGCGCTCGAGATGGAACTGCGCGAGACGCTGCTGATCCGTACCGGGCGGGGTGTGACCTTGACGGAGGCAGGGCGCCGGTTGCTCGAACATAGCCATGCGATCTTGCAGCATGTGGCCCAAGCCAAGGAGGATCTGGGTTGCGAGCGCAATGAACCGGTAGGCCGCATCGTCGTGGGCCTGCCCCCGAGCCTGGCCCGGCGTTTGACCTTGCCACTGATCGATGCCTTCAGCTGCACGATGCCCAAGGCGCGCATCGCCATCGTCGAAGGCTTCTCGGTGCAGATGGCCGAATGGCTGGCCTCCGGGCGCATGGATCTGGGTCTGGTCTATGCACCCGAACCCCATCCCCATATTGAAACCACGCCAGTGCTTCAGGAGCGGCTGTGTTTGGTGGGCCCCGCCTCCGCGCTGGGAGGGCTGGGGACGCTGGGCTTTGAGGGACTGTCTGCGTTTCCGCTGATCATGCCCCAGTACGGCCAAATCTTCCGCAAGCTGATGGAAGCACAGGCCAGGCTCTCCCAGGTCAAACTCAATGTTGTCTGGGAGGTGTCCAGTGTTCCTGCCATTTTGGACCTGGTGCGCGGCGGCTATGGGTATGCTGCGTTGACGCGCAGCGCCCTTGACGGGCATGAAGTGGGTGACCAACTCGTCGTGGCACCGATCGAGACGCCTGCGGTGATGATCCCTCTGTTCATGGCCCAATCGGCCAAGCGCAAGGCCACACCGTTGCTGCGCTGCACAGCTGCTGTGCTGCATGAGCTGGCCACCCAGGTGTGCAAAAAGGCCGAACTGGCTGCGAATGCTGCAGGTGAGCCGCTGGCCTAGGCGCTTCATCGTAAATTTGTGTAGCAAATGCACTGCTGCACGGAGTCAGTGCCGCCGCGCTCACTACAATGCGGAGGCTTGACAAGGCGCCCTTGCGCGCCATGGGCTGCGGGCGCCGAAGGGCCTGCAGGTCGCTTTGCTGCCACACTCCGCTCGGGTTCTGTGTTGGCACCCCTACAATGCAGTGCAACTGGTTCAATGACATGAAGATACTGCTTTGTAACGATGATGGTTATCAAGCGCCCGGCATCGTGGCGTTGCATGATGCATTGCAGGCAGTGGCCGATGTCGAGGTGGTCGCACCAGAACACAACAACAGTGCCAAATCCAATGCGCTGACCTTGCATTCGCCGTTGTACGTGCAGCGTGCCGCCAATGGCTTCCGCTACGTCAATGGTACGCCGGCGGACTGCGTGCATATCGCGCTGACGGGGCTATTGGGTTATAGGCCTGATCTGGTCATCTCCGGCATCAATAACGGTGCCAATATGGGCGATGACACCATCTACTCGGGCACCGTGGGCGCTGCGATGGAAGGCTATCTGTTCGGCATCCCGGCGATGGCCTTCTCCCAGATCGACAAGGGTTGGGGCGAGCTGGAGTCAGCCGCCAAAAAGGCCTGCGAGCTGGTGCAGCAGTTCGAGGCCTCCAAGCTCGTCACGCTCAAGCCCTGGCTGCTCAATATCAATATTCCCAATCTGCCGTTTGCGCAGATCAAGCCCCTCAAGCTGTGCCGCCTGGGGCGCAGGCATGCGGCAGAGAAAGTCATCACCCAGACCAGCCCCCGGGGCGAGACCATGTACTGGATCGGCAATGCCGGCCTGGCCATGGATGATGCAGAGGGCACCGACTTCCATGCGACGGCGGCAGGCCATATGGCGGTGACACCGCTGAAGGTGGATTTGACCGACCATGAGAGCCTGGCCTATTGGGCGCAGACGGCCACCAGTTTGCGCAGCAACGACCTGGAGGTGCCAGGGTGACCTTGCGCAAGCCCGGCTTTCCTGCCCGTGGTGCCCTGCCTGTGAGCACCAAGCCCCAGGCGAGCAGCGTGCACCGGCAATGGGCCAGGCTGCCGGCGGAGCTGTCACCGGTGCCGATGGCCGTGCGTGAATCGCTCGGCCCCGAAAGCGTGGATTTCACATCGGCGCGCTTGCGCATGGTGCAGCGCCTGGCCGCATCGGGGGTGGAGCACACCCGGGTGCTGAAGGTGATGAATTCGGTGCTGCGCCACCAGTTTGTTGACAGTGCACTGGCCGTTCAAGCCTATGAAGACACCAGTTTGCCTATAGGATTAGGGCAGACCATCTCCAAGCCCAGCGTGGTGGCACGGATGTGCGAGCTGCTGCTGCAATCTCCGGCAGGCAAAATGGGGCTGGGGCGCATTTTGGAGATTGGCACCGGCTGCGGCTACCAGGCGGCGGTTTTGAGCCTGATGGCCAAGGAGGTGTATACCATTGAGCGGCTGCGTGCGTTGCATGAAAAGGCGCGGGTCAACCTGCGGCCTTTGCGGCTGGCCAATGTGCACCTGATCCTGGGCGATGGCATGCTGGGTTTTGAGAAGGGTGCGCCTTACGCCGGGATCATCGCAGCGGCTGGTGGGGATTCCGTCCCGCAGGCATGGTGCGACCAGCTGGCGGAAGGCGGCCGGCTCGTGGCCCCGGTGATGGGACCGGGCCAGCAACAGGTTTTGCTCGTCGTGGACCGCAGTGCTGATGGGTTTCAGCGCACGGTTCTGGAGCATGTTCATTTCGTGCCCCTAAAATCGGGGCTTGGTTAAGAAGGATAGGTATGTTGGATTCACGTGGTGTTTTGACGTGGGGTGCCAGTGTGGTGGCAGCCATGGTGCTGGCAGGATGCGGTAGTACATCGCTGAACCAAGCGCCCGTGGAAGATCGGGGCTTGTCGGCAGGTCGCGCACCGACGTCGACCACGGCCACCCCGAACCGCATTGATCCAGCAACCCTGCCGGGTGCCGAAAACGCGGGCAAGCCTGGTTACTACACCGTCAAGCCGGGCGAGACCTTGATGCGCATTGCCGCCGACAACGGCCAGAACTGGCGTGACATCGCGCGCTGGAGCAATTTGGAAAATCCGAATGTCATCGAAGTGGGTCAGGTGCTGCGCGTGGTGCCACCGGTCACGGCCACCGCCACCGCTGCCCCGGCAGCTACCGCACCTGCAGTAACCGGCGCCAACACGCCAGCGGCGACGCCTGCACCGGCCCCGGCGCCTGCTGCTGCAGCGTCTGCACCCGCTGCAGCCGATGGCAACCTGGGCTTTATCTGGCCCTCGTCGGGCGCCGTGATTGCGGGCTTTGACGACGCGCGCAACAAGGGTCTGGACATCGGTGGCAAGGCGGGTGACCCCGTCGTGGCAGCCGCCGATGGCCGCGTGATCTACTCGGGGGCCGGCCTGCGCGGCTACGGCAACCTGATTCTGATCAAGCACAACAACACCTACCTGACCGCCTACGCCCATAACCAAACCTTGCTGGTCAAGGACGACCAGGTCGTCAAGAAGGGCCAGAAGATTGCCGAGATGGGCAGCTCCGACGCCGACCGCGTGAAGCTGCACTTCGAGGTGCGCCGCCAGGGCAAGCCGGTCGATCCATCGCGCTACCTGCCTTCCCGCTGATGCCAGGTCCTTCATTGAAGCCGACATCGCCGCCCGCCGACGATGTCGGCTTTTCCCATTTGGACGACGCTGCGCTGGCGCCGCAAGAAGGGGATGAAGAGCCGGCGGAGGTCGAGTCGCAGAGCTGGGAAAGCCGGACGGTCACCGCTGGCGTGGATGCGCACGGCATGCGCCTGGACAAGGCGCTGGCGCTGTGGGTGCCGGAGTTCTCGCGCAGCTATCTGCAGGCCTTGCTGCTGCAAGGCGCAGTGCTGGTCAATGGCAAATCCGGTCTCAAGCCCAGTGCCAAGGTCAAGGCCGGTGACCAGGCGGTGGTCGAGCTGCGCCCCACACAGCAAAGCCAGGCGTTCTTGCCGCAGGATATTCCGCTGGACGTGGTCTACCAGGATGAGCACCTGCTCATCATCAACAAGCCTGCCGGCATGGTGGTGCACCCGGCGCCGGGCAACTGGAGTGGTACCTTGCTCAATGCGCTGCTGGCCCACGACGCGAAGGCGGCCCAGCTGCCGCGCGCAGGCATCGTGCACCGGCTGGACAAGGACACCAGCGGCCTGATGGTGGTCGCGCGCGAGCGCCAGACGATGGACGCGCTGGTCAAGCTGATCGCTGCACGCGATGTGCGCCGCAACTACCTGGCGCTGGGCCACAAGCCCTGGCAGGGCGCGGCGCAGACCTCGGTCAGCCTGCCCATTGGCCGCGATCCGCGCAACCGCCTGCGCATGGCGGCGGTCGATCTGGCCCAGCACCCAGGCAAACCGGCGCGTACCGATATCCGCCTGCTGGTCAATGGCCAGCAAGGTTGCGCGGTGTTCTGCAGCCTGCATACCGGGCGCACCCACCAGATCCGCGTGCATATGGCTTCGCTCCAGCACCCACTGCTGGCCGACACGCTCTATGGCGGCACGCCTGCGGCTGGCATGGAGCGCCAGGCCCTGCATGCGCTGCGGCTGGCCTTTGTCCATCCGGTCACGGGCCAGAGCATGTCCTGGTTCGCGATGCCGCCCGCCGATATCACCTCGGCGATGGAAAATTGGGATCTTCGGTATAATTTGGCGGAATTGGCCTAAGCGCTGCCCCTGCAGGTCTGGTTTTTCAGCCAGCGCAAACACCCGGTTTGCACACTGCATCGGTGGCGCCCAGTGCCGGCGGCTATGGGCGCTTATGCCTGCGCCGTGATCTTGGCCATGCAAACGCGGCCCTCTTGATACGCATTCCTTTGTCTCAACACGCAGCTGCGCGCTGGCGTGAAAACAGGGATTTATCGCATGCATACTTTGGAAGCAAAACGGGTGCTGGAGACTGCGCTGATCTGCGCGCCCCAGCCCATCACCGTGCGTGAGCTGCGGGGATTGTTTGCGGATGATCTGGGAACGGACACGCTCAAGGTGCTGTTGCAGGAGCTGCAACTGGACTGGGCGCACCGGGGGGTGGAACTGGTGCAGGTGGCATCGGGCTGGCGCTTTCAGAGCCGGCCGGAGATGCGCGAATACCTCGATCGCCTGCACCCGGAAAAACCGCCCAAGTACTCGCGTGCGACTCTGGAAACCTTGGCCATCATTGCCTATCGGCAGCCGGTGACCCGTGGCGATATCGAAGATATCCGGGGTGTGACGGTCAACAGCTTGATCATCAAGCAGCTGGAAGACCGGGGTTGGGTGGAAGTGATTGGCTACCGGGAGACCATCGGGCGGCCTGCGCTGCTGGCAACCACCCGGCAGTTTTTGGATGATCTGGGCCTGCAGTCGCTGGACCAGTTGCCCGAGCTGGACAGCAGCAACCAGACGCAGGCGATGTTTGACAGCCTGCCGCTGGAGGCGCCGCAAGGCGAGGCCGAGCAGCAGGACGCAGGGCCAGCGGATGCCGAGGCATTCGAGCTGGTGGGCGAGTCGATGGCCATGGCGGCGCCGGTTGCCGATGGCGAGGCGTTGGAAGACGCAGAGGATGCGCAGACTTTGCCTGAGGCTGGGTCTGCTGATGATGAAGATGCGGCCGCCGTGACGGCGGCAGAGTCCCCGCAGGCAGGTGGTGATGCGGATGCCGCCACTGCCGGGGTTGAAGACAAAGATGCGGATCCTTTGGTCCGTGATGACGATGCACATAATTCCGCAGCAGGCGGGGTAGAAAAGCAAAAAGATGATGAGTGATACCAGCGATATGAATGCGCCCCAGGACGGAGATAAGGTCTTGCAAGAAGGTGCTGCGCCGTCTGAAAAGCGCCGTGCACCGCGCAAGCGTGCCGCGCCGGCGCAAGCCGTGCCGGCAGATACGGCCGACGCGGCAGCGGCCCACGAAGGCGAGGGTGAAGGGTCGGCGCAGCCGGCTGCCGAGCCTCGTACACGCCGTGATGGCGAGCAGCGCGTGAGCCGTTACCCGGCCCGGGCTCGCCGTTTCCGTGAGCGTGATGGACAGCCGCGTGATGCGCAGGGCGCAGAAGGCGATGCGCCTGCCGCCCGTGGCCGCGGTCCGGCGGGCCGTCCGCAACGCCATGCCGAGCCGGAAGGCTATGCATTCGAGGACGTGGTGGCTGGCGCGCTGGAGGCGGCGGAAGACTCGGATGCACCGGCTCCGGTCAAGCGCGTGCTCCAGCCCCATGTGGAAGCGCCCAAGCTGCACAAGCTGCTGGCGCAGGCCGGCATGGGCTCGCGCCTGGAGATGGAGCGCCTGATTCTGGAAGGCCGCATCTCCGTCAACAATGAGCCGGCCCACGTGGGTCAGCGCATTTTGCACAGTGACAAGATCCGTGTGAACGGCAAGCTGATCACGTTCCGCATCGAGCAGCCGCCAGCGCGCGTGCTGGCCTACCACAAGCCAGTGGGCGAGGTGGTAACGCATGACGATCCGCAGAACCGCCCAACGGTGTTCCGCAAGCTGCCGCGCGTCTCGCACGGCAAGTGGCAGTCCATTGGCCGTCTTGATCTGAATACCGAAGGTCTGCTGCTGTTCACCAACTCCGGTGAGCTGGCCAACAACCTGATGCACCCGCGCTTCGGTCTGGAGCGTGAGTACGCGGTGCGCGTGCTGGGCGCGCTGACCAATGAAGAAAAGGCCTTGCTGCTGGCTGGTGTGAACCTGGAAGACGGCGTGGCCAGCTTCGGCTCCATCGACGATGGCGGTGGCGAGGGCGCCAACTGCTGGTACCGGGTCACCATCTCCGAAGGCCGCAACCGCGAAGTGCGCCGCATGTTCGAGTCGGTCGGTCACGCGGTCAGCCGCCTGATCCGTATCCGCTACGGTGCCATGGTGCTGCCGCGCGGCTTGCGCCGGGGCTCCTGGGTGGAGCTCGATCAGCGCGACATCCAGGCGCTGACGGTGGCTGCCGGCGGTGTGGTCGAGCGCAAGCCCCGTGAGCAGAATGCGGCTGGCCGGGGAGGGCGCAGTGACAACCGTCCCCAGCACAACGGCCCGCGCCCATCGGTCGGCCCGGCCAAGAACACCCGCGGTGGCGGCTTGCGCAAGGCACCCGAGAAGCGCAATACCCAGCCCGATCCGATGAAGACCTCGCTGGGCTACATCGGTCATGACAGCCTGACGCGTCAGCGCCAGGGCCAACGCAAGAGCGGTGGCGGATTCAAGCGCGGTGGAAGGTCGTAGTCACGCCGCTGACTTCCAGGACACCGTACAATCAAAGGTTTGCTTTCAGAGCAAAAAAACCATCAACAGGAAATTTATTATGGCAATCGAACGTACCCTCTCGATCATCAAGCCCGATGCAGTGGCTAAGAATGTTATCGGTCAAATCTACGCACGCTTTGAAGCTGCTGGCCTGAAGATCGTGGCCGCCAAGCTGGTGCAACTGTCGCGTCAAGACGCTGAGCAGTTCTATGCTGTGCACGCTGCCCGTCCTTTCTTCAAGGATCTGGTGGACTTCATGATCTCCGGTCCTGTGATGATCCAGGCTCTGGAAGGCGAAAACGCCATCCTGAAGAACCGTGAGCTGATGGGCGCTACCGACCCCAAGAAGGCCGACAAGGGCACGATCCGCGCTGACTTCGCTGACAGCATCGACGCCAACGCCGTGCACGGCTCCGACGCCGCTGAGACCGCTGCTGTGGAAGTGGCGTTCTTCTTCCCCGGCATGAACGTTTACTCCCGTTAATTGACTTGTGCGCGGCCTTCAGGCCGCGTGGCATAGGTAAGTGGCCCGAGCGTATATCCATGACCACCAATTTGCTTGATTTTGATTTGGCTGGTTTGACCGCCTTTTGCGAAGGGCTGGGAGAGAAGCGCTTCCGGGCCACGCAGCTTTTTCGCTGGATCCACCAGCGCGGTGCAGCCGATTTCGACCAGATGACCGATCTGGCCAAGTCCCTGCGCGAAAAACTCAAGGGCACGGCCCATGTCACGGCCTTGCCCGTGATCACCGAGCATGTGTCCTCCGACGGAACGGTCAAGTGGCTGTTCGACGTGGGTGACGGCAATGCCGTCGAATCCGTATTCATTCCCGAAGATGACCGTGGCACCTTGTGCGTCTCTTCGCAGGCAGGTTGCGCGGTGGGATGCCGCTTTTGCTCGACGGGGCACCAGGGCTTCAGCCGCAACCTGACCACCGGCGAGATCATGGCGCAGCTGTGGTTTGCCGAACACGCGCTGCGCAAGCGCCTGGGGCGCGATGAGCGCATCATCTCCAATGTGGTGATGATGGGCATGGGCGAGCCCCTGCAAAATTACACGGCCCTGGTGCCCGCGCTGCGCACCATGCTCGATGACCATGGCTATGGCCTGTCGCGCCGCCGCGTCACCGTTTCCACCTCAGGTGTGGTGCCGATGATGGATCGCCTGTCGCAGGACTGTGCGGTGGCTCTGGCGGTCTCGCTGCATGCACCCAACGATCCCCTGCGCGATGCCCTGGTGCCGCTGAACAAGAAATACCCGCTCGACGAGCTGATGCAGTCCTGCCGCCGCTACCTGGAGTTTGCGCCGCGTGACTTCATTACCTTTGAGTACTGCATGCTCGATGGCGTCAACGACCAACCCGAGCATGCCCAGCAATTGATAGCACTGGTGCGAGAGTATGCGGGCAACGGCGGGGCATGGTGCAAGTTCAATTTGATTCCATTCAACCCTTTTCCGGCATCGGGTCTGTTACGATCACCTGCCAACCGGGTGACCGAATTTGCCAAGATGCTCTCGGATGCCGGTGTGGTGACCACCGTGCGCAAGACCCGGGGCGATGACATCGATGCGGCCTGTGGCCAGCTCGCTGGCGATGTGAAAGACCGCACCAAAGCGGCGGAGCGCATGGCCAAGAACCGGGTCATACCGCTGGCACAAGTCTAGAAATAGTCCAATCAGTTTGAGGAGGGTGTGCATGCAAGAGGCTGTGACAACAGGGCAACCGAGGGTGCATCGCCTCACGGCTGCCACCTTTTTAGGCTTGGCCCTGATAGGTGGTTTGTCGGGCTGCGGTACCGCCAGTAACACGGCCCGCGAGGATGCCGCCTATGTCACGCAATCCGATGAGAGCGAGATCCACCGGCGCGCACGCATCCGGCTGGAACTGGCAGCGAGCTATTTCCAGACCGGCCGCGCCACGATCGCGCTCGACGAGATCAAGCAGGTGCTGGCGCTGGATCCTTCCAATGGCGATGCCTACAACATGCGCGGGCTCATCTACATGCAGTTGGGCGAGCCGGACATTGCCGACGAGAGCTTCAGCAAGGCACAGTCGCTCAAGCCCACTGATGCGAACATCATGCACAACCATGGCTGGTTGCTCTGCCAAGAGAAAAAATACGACGCGGCAGACCGCTACTTCAACCAGGCTCTGGTGCAGCGCCAGTATTTTCAACAAGCCAAGACCTTGATGGCGCAGGGCCTGTGCCACGAGGCCGCCGGCAAGCCTGCCGAGGCCGAGGCGAGCTTGCTCAAGGCCTATGAGTACGATGCGGGCAACCCGGTAGTCAGCTTCAATTTGGCCAAGCTGATGAACCAGCGTGGCGACCCGCGCCGCGCCCAGTTCTATATCCGCCGCCTCAACAATGGCGAGCTGGCCAATTCCGAGTCCTTGTTCCTCGGTATTCAAATTGAAAAAGCCCTGGGTGATGGAGCGAGCGCGCGTTCGCTGGCAGCCCAATTGCAAAAGCGTTTCCCCGACTCCAAAGAGGCGGCACGTATTGCTGGTGGAGGCGTGCTGTGATCGAGTCTGATATCCAAGAAGCAACCAACGCAAACCATGCAGCCACGGGTGCACCCCTCAGCGCGGGCGAGATGCTGCGCCATGCGCGCGAGGAGCTGGGCTACCACCTGCCCGCCGTGGCAGCGCACCTGAAGGTGTCCGTCCACAAGCTCGAAGCGCTGGAAGCGGGCGACTGGAGCGCCTTCCCGGATGTGGTCTTTGTGCGCGCGCTGGCCTCTGCCGTGTGCCGTGTGCTCAAGATCGATCCCGCGCCCGTGCTGGCCCAGCTGCCCAAGCCGCCTGGCAAGGACCTGAGCCCAGGCGTGGAAAGCGTCAAGACCCGCGTGGCCGTGGGCCCGGCGCAGAGCAAGAAAAATGACTTCCCCAGCAGCAAGCCCTTCCCCTGGATGGGGGTGGTCGTGCTGCTGATCGTGGCGACCGTCGGGGTGCTGTTCTATCCGCAGTTGGCAGACTACTGGAAGAGCCGGGCCGCCGCTTCTGCCCCCGCGCCTGTGCGCTCCAACAACGTCGCCGGCGTGGCTGACCAGTCCGAGTCGGTCGCGCTGGGTGGTAGCTCGACCGATCCGGTGCCCGAGGCGCCGGCCAATGGCCCCGCCGAAGTGGGTGGCACTGCTGCGCTGGCAGGCCCGGTTAGCCCAGCCGCTACAGCCCCGGTGGCGGCTGCTCCTGCAGAAGGCGCGCCATTGTTGCATTTCAAGGCTAGCCAGGACAGCTGGGTGCAGGTCAAGGAAGCCAGTGGCAAGGTGGTGTTTGAGAAGACCATCCGTGCCGGCGCGACCGAAGATATCGCGGCCACGCCGCCCCTCAAGCTCATCGTGGGCAATGCGGTGGGTGTGGAGATGCAGCTGCGCGGGTCGGTTTTTGATCTGAAAAAAGTGACCAAGGGCAGCACCGCCCGTTTTGAGGTGAATTAAGTGCAAGAAGAGAACATCCTGTTGCCCGTGCCCATGGTGGCGCCGGCCGCCCGCAAAAGTCGCCAGGCCCGTGTGGTCTGGGGTGACCGTGTGGTGACGGTGGGGGGCGATGCGCCCGTGCGCATACAGTCGATGACGAATACCGACACCGTGGATGTGATCGAGACGGCCATCCAGGTCAAGGAGCTGGCGCAGGCGGGCTCGGAGATGGTGCGCATCACCGTCAACACGCCAGAGGCCGCAGCTGCGGTGCCCTATGTGCGCGAGCAGCTCGACCGCATGGGTGAGAACGTGCCGCTGGTGGGCGACTTCCACTACAACGGCCACCGCCTGCTGACCGAGTTTCCTGACTGCGCCAAGGCGCTGTCCAAGTACCGGATCAACCCCGGCAATGTAGGCAAGGGCGACAAGAAGGACAAGCAGTTCGGCCAGATGATCGAGGCGGCCATGCAGTACGACAAGGCCGTGCGCATTGGCGTGAACTGGGGCAGCCTGGACCAGGAGCTGCTGGCCGAGCTGATGGACGAGAACAACCGCCGCGCCGTACCCTGGGATGGGCGCCAGGTGATGTATGAGGCGCTGATCACCTCGGCCATTTCCTCAGCGCAGCGTGCCGAGGAAATGGGGCTGAACGGCGACCAGATCATTCTGTCCTGCAAGGTCAGTGGCGTGCAGGATCTGGTGGCGGTCTACCGCGGCCTGTCCGCCCGCTGCGACTATGCCCTGCACCTGGGTTTGACCGAGGCGGGCATGGGTACCAAGGGCACGGTGGCCTCAGCCGCTGCGCTGTCGATCCTGCTGCAAGATGGCATTGGCGACACCATTCGCGTGTCGCTGACCCCGCAGCCGGGCGAGGCCCGCACGCAGGAGGTGGTGGTCGCCAGCGAGATTCTGCAAGCGATGGGCATGCGCAGCTTTGTGCCCAGCGTCACCGCCTGTCCGGGCTGTGGCCGCACCACCAGCACCACCTTCCAGGAGCTGGCGCGCGACATCGACCAGCACCTGCGCTCGCAAATGCCGGTATGGCGTGTGAAGTACCCCGGCGTCGAGAAGATGAAGGTGGCCGTGATGGGCTGCATCGTCAATGGCCCTGGTGAAAGCAAGCATGCCGATATCGGCATCAGCCTGCCGGGCAATGGCGAATCGCCCGCAGCGCCCGTCTTCATTGACGGCGAAAAGGCCATGACCTTGCGCGGTGACCGGATTGCGCAGGAGTTCCACGAGATCGTGCAGGCCTATGTGGAACGCCGCTACGGTGCTGCCAAGGTAGATAATTGATAGCTGCACTTGCTGGCCTGGCAAGTGTTTGCAAGCATACTGAACAGAGAGATTGAAGCCCATGGGCATGAATGAAAAGCTGGCCGCCATCAAAGGCATGAACGATATCCTGCCGCCCGATTCGGCCATGTGGGAATGGTTTGAAGGCAAGGTGCGCGACTTGATGGGGCGCTTCGCGTACCGCAACATCCGCACGCCGCTGGCAGAACACACGGCGCTGTTTGTGCGCGGTCTGGGCGAGGTCACCGACATTGTCGAGAAGGAAATGTATTCCTTCGAAGACCGGGCTGACAAGCATGGCCAAGCCGAGCACCTGACCCTGCGCCCCGAAGGCACCGCCGGTGTGGTGCGCGCCGTGGTCGAGAACAACATGCTCTATGACGGCGGCAAGCGCCTGTTCTACATCGGCGCCATGTTCCGCCGTGAGAAGCCGCAGCGAGGCCGCTACCGCCAGTTCCACCAGGTCGGCGTTGAAGCCATGGGCTTTGGCGGCGCCGAGCTCGATGCCGAAGTCATCCTGCTGGCGGCGCAGCTGTGGAAGGACCTGGGCATTGAAGGCGTGCGCCTGGAGCTCAACAGCCTGGGCCAGCCCGAGGAGCGCCGCGCCCACCGCGAGGCATTGGTGGCCTATTTTGAGCAGCACACCGATGTGATGGACGAAGAAGGCAAGCGCCGCATGTACAGCAATCCGCTGCGCGTGCTCGATACCAAGAACCCGGCGATGCAGGCGATGGTCAATGCTGCGCCCCAACTGCTGGACTTTCTGGGTGAGGATTCCAAGGCCCACTTGAAGGCCGTGCAGGACATTCTGGACGCCAATGGTGTGGCCTGGTCGGTCAACCCGCGCCTGGTGCGCGGCATGGACTACTACAACCTGACGGTGTTCGAGTTCATCACCGACAAACTCGGCTCGCAAGGCACGATCTGTGGCGGCGGCCGTTATGACTACCTGATCGAGCAGATCGGCGGCAAGCCCGCACCAGCCGTGGGCTGGGGCATGGGCATCGAGCGCGTTCTGGAGCTGATCAAGGAGCTGAATATCCAGTGGGATCGCCCGTCTATTGACGCCTACGCTATCCTGCCGGACGCAGTATTGCTGCCGCAAGCCATGCGTGTGATCCAGACCTTGCGACAAGCAGGGGTGCGGGTGCAGATGCATGGCTCGGCCGTGGCAGGAAGCCTGGGCAGCATGAAGTCGCAGTTCAAGAAGGCCGATGCCAGCGGCGCCGCGTGCGCACTGATCTTTGGCAGCGACGAGATGCAGCGCGGCATGGTGACCGTCAAGCAACTGCGCGATGGCGAGGGGGCCCAGGCCGAACATGCGATCGACGCCGTGGCCCACTGGGCAGCGCAACTGCGCGCATAAGTGCAGCCTCGGCTGCAAGCAATTTTTTGAACCAACTCCCTTAGAACAATATGGCTACGCATTTAGATCTGGAAGAACAGGAACAGATAGACCAGCTCAAGCACTTCTGGAACAAGTGGGGCACCTTGATCACCACGGTGCTGGTGATTATGCTGGGTGGCTTTGCCGCCTGGAACGGCTACCAGTACTGGCAGAACCGCCAGGCCTCGCAAGCCAGCGCGCTGTCGTCTGCGGTCGAGGCTGCGGTCAACTCCGGTGACAAGACCCGCATCGACCAGGCCTTTGGCGACCTGCGCAGCAACTATGGCAGCACCATGCAAGCGGCACATGCCGGCCTGCTGGTGGCCAAGGCTGCGGGTGACAAGGGCCAGATGGACGATGCCAAGGCCGCGCTCACCTGGGTGGCAGAAAATGCTTCGGATGAGGGCCTCAAGGCCACTGCCCGCGTGCGTTTGGCTGCGGTGCTGCTCAACAGCCAGGCCTACGATGAGGCGCTCAAGGTGCTGGGCACCAAGATGCCGACCGAGTTCGATGCCGTGGTGGCAGACCACAAGGGTGATGTTTATCTGGCCAAGGGCGACAAGGCGCAAGCCATTGAGTCGTACAAGGCGGCTTTGCAAAAGACCGAACCGGGCGTGGAATACCGCAACGTGATCTCCGTCAAGCTCAATGCGCTGGGCGAAGATCTGAAGTGATGGATGGCAGAAGGCAGTGCGCATGAAACAACAACAGGCATATGCTGCAGCGGCTGCTGCAGCCAAGGTTTTGACGGTATCGGCAGTGGCCCTGGCCATTGCGGGCTGCTCTTTGTTCTCGTCGGACAAGCGCAAGCCTGCCGAGCTTGAGCCCAATGTCGCACTGCTGTCGGTGCAGCAGGTGTGGACGCAGCGTATGGGCAAGAGCAATCCCACCCTGGTGATGAATGTCAGCGGCAATGTGGTGACCTTGGCCTCTGCCGATGGCCAGGTGGCCGCCGTCAATGCGGACACGGGTGCTGATCTGTGGCGCGTCAATGTGGGCCAGAAGCTCTCGGCCGGCGTAGGCAGCGATGGCAAATGGGCTGCGGTGGTGACCGAAGACGGCAACCTCGTCGCGCTGAGCCAGGGCAAGGAAATGTGGCGCAAGCGCCTGACAGCGCGTGTCTATACCGCGCCGCTGGTGGCGGGCGAGCGCATCTTTGTGCAAAGCGCGGACCGCTCGGTGCAGGCCTTTGATGCGGCCTCCGGCCAGGCGCTGTGGAGCCAGGCCAAGACCACGGAAGCGCTGGTGCTGCGCCAAAGCGGGGTGCTGACCGCCTACCAGGACACGCTGGTCGCTGGCGTGTCGGGCCGTTTTGTCGGTATCGACCCCAACAGCGGTGCATTGCGCTGGGAAGTGCCGATCGCCAGCCCCCGTGGCACCAATGACGTCGAGCGTCTGGTGGAGCTGGTGGGCGGCGTTGCGCGCCAGGGCTCGGTGCTGTGCACCCGTGCCTACCAGATGGCGGTGGGCTGTATTGACGCATCCACGGCGCAGCTGCGCTGGACCGTGCGTGCCGACGGTATCAATGGCATCTCCGGTGATGCCGATGTGGTGGCTGGTGCCGATGGCAATGGCGTGATCACGGCCTGGGCGCACGATGGCGGCAGCGTGGTGTGGACGAGCAATCGCCTGCGCTACCGCAAGCTGAGCCAGCCGCTGGTATTGGGCCGCTCTGTGATTTTTGGTGATAGTTCGGGTACGGTGCATATGCTGTCCAAGAAAGACGGCTCGCCACTGAACCGCTTCTCGACCAACAGCTCTGGTATTTCCGTGGCGCCGGTCGTGGCGGGCAACACCATGGTGGTGCAGACGAATGATGGCGCGGTGTATGGCTTTCGGCCCGAGTAAGAAAAGAAAAAGTAGTCAGGAATGAAGCCAGTTATTGCTTTGGTGGGGCGCCCCAATGTGGGCAAATCCACCTTGTTCAACCGGATGACAAAGTCGCGCGACGCCATTGTTGCCGACTTTGCCGGTTTGACGCGTGACCGCCACTACGGCCAAGGCCGTCAGGGCAAGCACGAATACATCGTGATCGATACCGGTGGTTTCGAGCCCGATGCGACCAGTGGCATTTTCAAGGAAATGGCCAAGCAGACCCGCCAGGCCGTGGCCGAGGCGGATGTGGTGCTGTTCGTCGTCGATGTACGTCTGGGCCTCTCGGCCCAGGACCATGAAATTGCCGGCTACCTGCGCCGCCTGGGCAAGCCCGCCATGCTGGTGGGCAACAAGGCCGAAGGCATGAAGGATGGCGGCCAGCTGGCCGAGTTCTACGAGCTGGGTCTGGGCGAGGTGTTTCCGGTCTCGGCTGCGCATGGCCAAGGCATCCGGACGATGATCGACATGGCGCTCGAGCAGTTGCCCTGGCTCAACCAGGACGAGGATGCCGAAGCCGAAGAAGACGAACAGGTCATCAAGCTGGCCGTGGCCGGGCGCCCCAATGTGGGCAAGTCCACATTGATCAACACCTGGCTGGGCGAAGAGCGTCTGGTGGCCTTCGACATGGCTGGAACCACGCGGGATGCGATCGCGGTGCCGTTCGAGAAGAATGGCCAGAAGTTCCAGCTGATCGACACCGCTGGCTTGCGCCGCAAGGGCCGCGTGTTCGAGGCGATCGAGAAGTTCTCGGTGGTCAAGACCTTGCAGGCCATTGAAGGCGCCAACGTCGTGTTGCTGCTGCTCGATGCCACCCAAGGCGTGACCGACCAGGATGCCCACATCGCCGGCTACATTCTGGAAAGCGGCCGCGCCGTGGTGCTGGCCGTCAACAAATGGGATGCGCTCGACGACTATGGCCGCCAGATGCTGGAGCGCTCGATCGAGCTGCGCCTGTCCTTCCTCAAGTTTGCCCCGCTGCATTTCATCTCGGCCAAGAAGCGCCAGGGTCTGGGCCCGTTGTGGACCTCGATGACCCAGGCGCACAAGTCGGCCCTCTGCAAGATGCCCACGCCGGTGCTCACGCGTGTGCTGCTGGAGTCGGTGCAGTACCAGACGCCCAAGAAGATCGGGCCATACCGCCCCAAGCTGCGCTACGCACACCAAGGGGGCATGAACCCGCCGGTGATCGTGATCCACGGCAACTCGCTCGAACACATCACCGATGCCTACAAGCGCTTCCTGGAAGGGCGTTTCCGCAAGGAATTTAATTTGATCGGTACCCCCTTGCGGATTGAATTCAAGACCTCACATAACCCTTACGCTGACAAAGATTGATAGCGTACAAGTGAGATGAGGTCTGATCCACAGACCCATCACATGAAACAACCATTTATCGTTCAGTTAGGTTGCCACTGTGGTAAGGTGGCGTTTTACAACAACACTGTCCGAACACGGAGAATATCGTGAGCAACAAAGGCCAACTTCTGCAAGACCCCTTCCTCAACGCTCTGCGCCGCGAGCATGTGCCTGTGTCCATTTACTTGGTCAACGGCATCAAGCTCCAAGGCCAGATCGAATCCTTTGACCAGTACGTTGTGCTGCTGCGCAACACCGTTACCCAGATGGTGTACAAGCATGCGATCTCGACCATTGTCCCCGGTCGTGCTGTGAATTTCTCGGCACCTGACTCGCAAGACAACGAAGCTGCAGCCTAACGCTTTTGATAGCAACACACTCGCGCCAATCGCGGGTGAAAGCTCTACATCATTGAGTAATCAACAAAATTCCAACGACAATAAATCCACCCCGGTCATGCTGGTCGGGGTGGATTTTGGTTTTCCGCACTTCGATTCCGAGCTCGAAGAGCTGGGTCTGCTGGCGCAAACGGCCGGCTTGAACCCGGTGGCGCGCCTGGTGTGCAAGCGCAAAGTGCCCGATGCCGCACTGTTTGTGGGCAGTGGCAAAGCCGATGAGATCCGCATGGTGGCGCAGACCTATGGCGCGACCGAGATTCTGTTCGACCAGGCGCTCAGCCCGGCCCAGCAGCGCAATCTGGAGCGCCATTTGCAGATGCCGGTCAATGACCGTACCTTGCTGATCCTGGAGATCTTTGCCCAGCGCGCGCGCAGCCATGAGGGCAAGCTCCAGGTCGAGCTGGCCAAGCTGCAGTACCTCAGCACCCGCCTGGTGCGCCGCTGGTCGCACTTGGAGCGGCAGCGCGGTGGCATTGGCACGCGCGGCGGCCCGGGTGAGACGCAGATCGAGCTGGACCGCCGCATGATCAACGATGCGATCAAGCGGACGAAGGACCGGCTCGTCAAGGTCAAGAAGCAGCGCAGTACCCAGCGCCGCCAGCGGCAGCGCAATGACACCTTCAATGTGTCGCTGGTCGGCTATACCAATGCGGGTAAATCGACCTTCTTCAATGCCGTGGTCAAGGCACGCGCCTATGCCGCTGACCAGTTGTTTGCGACCTTGGATACGACGACGCGGCAGATGTACCTGGAGTCGGCACAGCGCTCCATCTCCATCTCCGACACGGTCGGTTTCATTCGGGACCTGCCCCACGGGCTGGTCAATGCTTTCGAGGCAACGCTGCAAGAGGCGGTAGATGCAGATCTGCTGCTGCATGTGGTCGATGCCTCCAACCCTGCCCACCCGGAACAAATACAACAAGTCCAAAAGGTTCTTCGGGAAATTGGGGCAGAAAACGTGCCGCAGGTTCTGGTATTCAATAAACTGGATGCCATTGAGCCAGACCGGCGGCCACCAGCGCTTGCAGACAGCTATGAGCTCGATGGGGTGCAGGTTCCACGATTCTTTGTCAGTGCCGCCAAGGGGCAGGGGCTGGAGGCCGTGCGTGAGCACCTGGCCCAGGCTTTGCTGGCGCGGCAGGCATCGCTTGATGCAGCCGGCAACTGGGAGATAGCCCCAGATGCCGATGACGAATTGCTGGGAAATGCTCCTTAGGGTGCCACAATGGTTGCTTGCATGCGCTTGTAACGCTGATTCATAGAGACATCGCTAATGAAACTTCATTCACGTTTTCCGCGCCTGGCCTTGCTGCCGCAAGGCCTGCGCGGAATGTTCAACCTGAACGATCCTCGCTGGGGGCGGGGTGATGATGGCAAGGACGACAGCAGCAATGCAGGTCAAGAGCCTTCCCGTCCGCCCTACAACCCACCCGAGCAAAACAACCGGCCCAACGCCCAGCGACCCAGCACCAATGGTGCGCCGGATCTGGACGAGCTGTGGCAGGACCTGAACAAGAAGCTCGGTGGTCTGTTCGGCGGTGGCAAAGGCGGTGGCTCGGGTCGAGGCAATGCCAGCCAGCCGCCGGAGTTCAAGGGCGCCGGTGTCGGCCTGGGCTTGATCGTGGGTGTCGCTGCGCTGATCTGGCTGGGCACCGGCTTTTTCATCGTGCAGGAAGGCCAGCAGGCTGTCATCACGCAGTTCGGCAAGTACCACAAGACCGTCAATGCCGGTATCAACTGGCGCCTGCCGTACCCGGTTCAGCGCCATGAGCTGGTCTATGTCTCGCAGATCCGCTCTGCCGATGTGGGCCGCGACAGCATCATCAAGACCACCGGCCTGCGCGAATCGGCGATGCTGACCGAAGACGAGAACATCGTCGAGATCAAGTTTGCCGTGCAATACCGCCTGAGCGACGCCCGAGCCTGGCTGTTCGAGAGCAAGGCGCCTGCAGACACCGTCATCCAGGTGGCTGAAACCGCTGTGCGTGAGGTGGTCGGCAAGATGAAGATGGACGCCGCACTAGCGGAAGAGCGCGACCAGATTGCGCCCCGTGTGCGCGAGCTGATGCAGGTGATTCTGGATCGCTACAAGATCGGTGTCGAAGTCGTCGGCGTCAATCTGCAGCAAGGCGGCGTGCGTCCGCCGGAGCAGGTGCAGGCGGCATTCGATGATGTGCTTAAGGCCGGTCAGGAGCGTGAGCGCACCAAGAACCAGGCCGAAGCCTATGCCAACGATGTGGTGCCCCGTGCCACCGGTACGGCTTCGCGTCTGATGGAAGAGGCTGCGGCGTACAAGGCGCGGATCGTGGCACAGGCGCAGGGTGATGCCCAGCGTTTCTCGTCGATCTATGCCGAGTACCAGAAGGCGCCGGTGGTCACGCGTGACCGTCTGTACCTGGAGACCATGCAACAGGTCTACAGCAATGTGACCAAGGTGGTGGTCGATTCCAAGCAAGGCTCCAACCTGCTGTACCTGCCGCTGGACAAGATCATGCAACAGACCCAGGGCGGGGCTGCTGCAGGTGATGCTGCTGCCAGCTCGAACGCGTCCACGACCAGCGCACCTGCGCCCGCACCATCGGTGCCCGATGCCCGTGCCCGTGATACCAGCCGTACCCGTGACCGCGAGTCGCGCTAGGAGTGATTTGTGAATCGAATGGGATTTTTAGCTTCAACCGTCCTGGTGGTGCTGGCGTTGCTCAGCTCCACCGTGTTTGTGGTCGATCAGCGGCAGTTCGGCATCAAGTATGCACTCGGCCAGATCAAGGAAGTCATCACGGAGCCGGGCTTGAACTTCAAGCTGCCGCCGCCGCTGCAGAACGTGACCTACCTGGACAAGCGCCTGCTGACCTTGGACAGTACGGACACCGAATCGATGCTGACTGCTGAAAAGCAGCGTGTGGTGATCGACTGGTATGTGCGCTGGCGCATCACCGACCCATCGGCCTATATCCGCAATGTGGGTACGACCGAAGGCCAGGGCGCGATCCAGCTCAACCGTGTGGTGCGCAATGCTTTCCAGGAGGAAGTCAACCGCCGTACCGTGCAGGACATGATCTCGGGCAAGCGCGAGCAGACGATGGCTGACGTCAAGCGTGAAGTGCTCGAAGCCGTCAAGGGCAGCAAGCCCTGGGGTATCGACATTGTCGACGTGCGTATCACGCGTGTCGACTATGTGGAGGCCATTACCGAATCGGTCTACAGCCGTATGGAAGCCGAGCGCAAGCGCGTGGCCAATGAGCTGCGCTCTACCGGTGGCGCCGTGGGTGAAAAGATCCGCGCCGATGCCGATCGCCAGCGCGAAGTGACCGTGGCCAATGCCTACCGGGATGCCCAGGCCCTGAAGGGCGAGGGCGATGCCGAAGCGGCCAAGGTCTATGCCGACGCGTTTGGCAAAGACCCGCAGTTCGCGCAGTTCTACCGCAGCCTGGAGGCCTACAAGTCCAGCTTCAACAAGAAGTCGGACGTGATCGTGGTCGATCCATCGTCTTCGGACTTCTTCAAGGGCTATCGCTCGTCAGGCTCCAAGTAAGCACGGCATAGCGCCTTCATCAAGCCACTTTGCATTCGCAAAGTGGCTTTTTTCATTGGGGTTTCTTATAGCACCCCGAGGAGCTCAGCCGGGTAATGGCCGCAAAGGCGCAGTGCCGAGAGCAGGAAATGCGGATCGCCTGCTGTCATCCCTGTAGAATCACGTTTTTAACAGCCCTCCCAATTCCCCATGTCTGCTTGGATCCTTCCGGATCACATTGCCGATGTGCTGCCTTCTGAAGCGCGACACATCGAAGAGCTTCGGCGTGGCCTGCTCGACACGGCTTGTGCTTACGGCTACGAACTGGTGATGCCTCCGCTGCTGGAGCATCTGGACTCTCTGTTATCCGGATCCGGCGAAGCGCTGGATCTGCTGACGTTCAAGCTCGTGGACCAGCTATCGGGCCGCACCCTGGGCATTCGCCCTGACACCACCCAACAAGTCGCGCGCATCGATGCCCATTTGCTCAACCGCAAGGGTGTTACGCGTCTGTGCTACTGCGGGCCGGTGCTGCATGCCAAGCCCGACCGCCCCCATGCCACCCGCGAGCCTTTGCAGTTCGGTGCCGAAATCTACGGCCATGCAGGGGTGGAGGCGGATGTCGAGGTGATTGCGCTGGCGACCCAGTCGCTGCGCGTCGCCCAGCTGCATGACTTCTCCGTGGATCTGGCCGATGTGCGCATTGTTCAGCGTCTGCTCGCCGGCCTGTTGGTGGATCTGCCGACCCTGCGCCGCGTGCATGCGGCGCTCGCGGTCAAGGATGCGTCCGAGCTTGCCTCGCTGACCCGCGATTTCCCGCAGGCACAGCGTGACGGTTTGCGCGCCTTGCTCCACCTGTACGGCGATGTGGAGGTGCTGGCCGAGGCTGAAAAGGCGCTGGCGGCCATCCCGGGTGTAGCACCCATTCTGGCCGACCTGCGCCAGTTGGCCAGCCGCATCGACAGCCCGGCCGTCACGTTTGACCTGGCTGATCTGCGTGGCTACTCGTACTACAGCGGCATGCGCTTTGCGATCTATGCGCAAGGGGTGACCGACGCGCTGGTGCGTGGTGGCCGCTATGACGAAGTGGGCGCTGCTTTTGGCCGTAGCCGTCCCGCTGTCGGTTTCAGTCTCGATATCAAGCAGCTGGTGCCGGTGGTCGAGCCGCGTCCGCTGAAGGCCGCAATCCGTGCGCCCTGGGTGGACCGCCACGACATGCGTGAGGTCATCGCCCGCCTGCGCCAGACCGGCGAAACCGTGGTCTGCGCGTTGCCGGGGCATGACGATGAAGTCGACGAATTCAATTGCGACCGCGAACTGGCCGAAGTGGATGGCCAGTGGATCGTGCGCAGCATTTAACCGTATTTTGTTCTTGGATGGGAAAAGACATGGCTATCTCCAAAGGTCGCAACGTTGTTGTGGTTGGCACTCAATGGGGTGACGAAGGCAAGGGTAAGTTGGTCGATTGGCTGACGGAGAGCGCACAAGGTGTGGTGCGCTTCCAGGGCGGCCACAATGCGGGCCACACCCTCGTCATCAATGGCGTGAAGACGGCACTGCATCTGATCCCCAGCGGCATCATGCGCCCCGGCGTCAAGTGCTTCATTGGCAACGGTGTGGTGTTGTCGGTGGGCAAGCTATTTGAAGAAATCGAAGGCCTGGAGAAGGCCGGCGTTCAGGTCCGTGATCGTCTGCGTGTGTCCGAAGCCTGCCCGCTGATCCTGCCTTTCCACCAAGCGCTGGATGTGGCCCGTGAGGCAGCCCGTGAACAAGGCGGTGTGCAAAAGATTGGCACTACCGGCAAGGGCATTGGCCCCGCCTACGAAGACAAGATTGCCCGCCGTGCACTGCGTGTGCAGGACCTCAAGCACCCAGAGCGTTTTGCCACCAAGCTGCGCGAACTGCTGAATCTGCACAACCATATTCTGGTGAGCGTGCTGGGTTCGCAGAAGTTTGACTTCGGTCCGCAACTGGCTCCGTACATGAAGAATGGCGAGATCCAGTTCGATGCCGTCTACAACGAAGCGATGCAACACGCCGAGCTGATCAAGCCGATGATTGCCGATGTGTCGTCCGAGCTGAACCAACTGCACGCCGAAGGCAGCAACCTGCTGTTCGAGGGCGCGCAAGGCTCCCTGCTGGATGTGGACCATGGCACCTACCCCTATGTGACCTCGTCCAACTGCGTGGCTGGCAATGCCGCCGCCGGTGCGGGCGTCGGCCCGGGCCTGCTGCACTATGTGCTGGGCATCACCAAGGCGTACTGCACCCGTGTCGGCGGCGGTCCCTTCCCGACTGAGCTGGAATGGCAAAAGGAAGGTACGCCAGGCTGGGTGATGAGCACCGTGGGCGCGGAGAAGGGCGTCACCACCGGTCGCTATCGCCGCTGCGGCTGGTTTGATGCAGCGTTGCTCAAGCGCTCCGCCCAAATCAACGGCCTGTCCGGTCTGTGCATCACCAAGCTGGATGTGCTTGATGGCATCGAAGAGCTGCAACTGTGCGTGGGCTATGAGCTCGACGGCGAACGCATCGACCTGCTGCCACTGGGTGCAGACGACATCGAGCGTTGCAAACCCATCTATGAAGCCATCCCCGGCTGGACCGACACGACCGTGGGCGTCACCGAATACGACAAGCTGCCTGTCAATGCGCGCCGTTATCTGGACCGCATTGCCGAAGTCACCGGCGTGCCGATCGCCGTTGTCTCGACCAGCCCAGATCGCGACCACACGATCCTGATGCACAACCCCTACCAGGCCTGAGCCCTGGTTGCTACTTTTGATTGAGGAAACCCATGCTTACTGAAGACGGCAAGCACCTGTATGTCAGCTACGACGAATACCATGGCCTGATTGAAAAACTGGCCATCAAGATTCACCAATCCGGCTGGGAATTCGATACCATCCTGTGCCTGGCGCGTGGAGGCATGCGTCCTGGCGACATCCTGAGCCGTATTTTTGACAAGCCCCTGGCCATCATGTCGACCAGTTCCTACCGCGCCGAGGCCGGCACGCAGCAGGGCCATCTGGACATAGCGCGCTTCATCACCACGCCCAAGGGCGAGATTGCAGGGCGCGTGTTGCTGGTGGATGACCTGGCGGACTCGGGCCACACGCTCAAGGCCGTGATCAACATGCTCAAGAACAACTACGCGCCCATCACCGAGCTGCGCAGTGCGGTGATCTGGACCAAGGGTGTCTCCACCTTCACCCCGGATTACTCGGTGGATTTCCTGGCAACCAACCCCTGGATCCACCAGCCATTCGAAGGCTACGACACGTTGCGCCCGGAGAAGCTGCTGGAGAAGTGGAAGGTCTGAGCCGCCTCTGCAGTTGAAAAAAATTGCAATTTCGTGAAGTGCTGTCGGAAAACGCCTATACAATAGCGTCTATCGACAGCATGATGCCTTGCAAAGCTGCCAGACTCGAAAGAGGGCGGTTCGCAAGGTTTGTTTTTTTGAGGTGCTGACAAGGGGCTGGCGGAGACGCTGAAAACTTTGTCAAACAGTTCAAAAAACTGTGCTACAATACAAGGCTTCGCTGATCGCGGCGAGGGGAATCTGAGGGTCAAGGCTCTTGGGTCAGGTCTTTAAAAATTAACAGCCGATAAGCGTGGGCGTTTGGTGGCGATTGCCATATGTTCTTCGGAGCAAAACAAGCGCTCACTTTAAACAGTAATGAGGAAGATTTTTAATCTTCTTGATTCCGTCAAGTGAGTGAGTAGTCGAGAGACTTTAAATTCAAGATCGAACTATAGAGTTTGATCCTGGCTCAGATTGAACGCTGGCGGCATGCTTTACACATGCAAGTCGAACGGTAACAGGTCTTCGGACGCTGACGAGTGGCGAACGGGTGAGTAACACATCGGAACGTGCCTAGTAGTGGGGGATAACTACTCGAAAGAGTAGCTAATACCGCATGAGATCTAAGGATGAAAGCAGGGGACCTTCGGGCCTTGCGCTACTAGAGCGGCTGATGGCAGATTAGGTAGTTGGTGGGATAAAAGCTTACCAAGCCGACGATCTGTAGCTGGTCTGAGAGGACGACCAGCCACACTGGGACTGAGACACGGCCCAGACTCCTACGGGAGGCAGCAGTGGGGAATTTTGGACAATGGGCGAAAGCCTGATCCAGCAATGCCGCGTGCAGGATGAAGGCCCTCGGGTTGTAAACTGCTTTTGTACGGAACGAAAAGACCTTTTCTAATAAAGAGGGTTGATGACGGTACCGTAAGAATAAGCACCGGCTAACTACGTGCCAGCAGCCGCGGTAATACGTAGGGTGCGAGCGTTAATCGGAATTACTGGGCGTAAAGCGTGCGCAGGCGGTTATGTAAGACAGAGGTGAAATCCCCGGGCTCAACCTGGGAACGGCCTTTGTGACTGCATGGCTAGAGTGCGGCAGAGGGGGATGGAATTCCGCGTGTAGCAGTGAAATGCGTAGATATGCGGAGGAACACCGATGGCGAAGGCAATCCCCTGGGCCTGCACTGACGCTCATGCACGAAAGCGTGGGGAGCAAACAGGATTAGATACCCTGGTAGTCCACGCCCTAAACGATGTCAACTGGTTGTTGGGAATTAACTTTCTCAGTAACGAAGCTAACGCGTGAAGTTGACCGCCTGGGGAGTACGGCCGCAAGGTTGAAACTCAAAGGAATTGACGGGGACCCGCACAAGCGGTGGATGATGTGGTTTAATTCGATGCAACGCGAAAAACCTTACCCACCTTTGACATGTACGGAAGTGACCAGAGATGGACATGTGCTCGAAAGAGAACCGTAACACAGGTGCTGCATGGCTGTCGTCAGCTCGTGTCGTGAGATGTTGGGTTAAGTCCCGCAACGAGCGCAACCCTTGCCATTAGTTGCTACGAAAGGGCACTCTAATGGGACTGCCGGTGACAAACCGGAGGAAGGTGGGGATGACGTCAAGTCCTCATGGCCCTTATAGGTGGGGCTACACACGTCATACAATGGCTGGTACAAAGGGTTGCCAACCCGCGAGGGGGAGCTAATCCCATAAAGCCAGTCGTAGTCCGGATCGCAGTCTGCAACTCGACTGCGTGAAGTCGGAATCGCTAGTAATCGTGGATCAGAATGTCACGGTGAATACGTTCCCGGGTCTTGTACACACCGCCCGTCACACCATGGGAGCGGGTCTCGCCAGAAGTAGGTAGCCTAACCGTAAGGAGGGCGCTTACCACGGCGGGGTTCGTGACTGGGGTGAAGTCGTAACAAGGTAGCCGTATCGGAAGGTGCGGCTGGATCACCTCCTTTCTGGAAAACAGCTTCGCTGTTTCGGTGGATGCTAACTTTGTGCAAACAAAGTTAAGTGCCATCGGCACGGCAGGAGCCAAAAAAGCAATCAAGATTGAACGCCCACACTTATCGGTTGTTGGAACACAAGCCAAGCAGCTAGCTCACTAAAAAGAGCCAGTTGCATGGAATGGGTCTGTAGCTCAGCTGGTTAGAGCACTGTGTTGATAACGCAGGGGTCGTTGGTTCGAGCCCAACTAGACCCACCAAATACTTCCAACGGATTTAGAGGTTGAGCTTATGCCGCTTTGGTTGATTGGCTAAATGCTGATTGACTAGAGCCAAGCAGTGCGAGGCGTCTGATGCGAAGCACACTAGCGTGTGTGAGCAGCAGGCAACGAAGCAATGCGCCGGCTATAGGCAATCAGGGGGATTAGCTCAGCTGGGAGAGCACCTGCTTTGCAAGCAGGGGGTCGTCGGTTCGATCCCGTCATCCTCCACCAATACCACGATAAAAACTTATCAAGATTGACCTTAATGGTCATCAACACCAAAGCAGTTTGGCGACAGACTGTTTTGTTGTTGAGCGATATAGATCGCACAACACGGCTGTTCTTTAAAAATTCATAGAGTCGAAAATCAGCGTTGCTGGTGGAAACTGCACAAACGTAGAAGGTTTAGTGCAGACCGTGCCGCCAGCAACAATTTGATTGCGTCAAAACGAATGAAACTTTGCGAGAGCAATTTTTATTCAGTAATGACGAATATTCTTCAAGAATGTGAATCTGGGAAACTGGGTTTACAGCAAAGATATTCACATTACGGCATAACGCGCGAGGTGAGAGACCTCGCATAAGCAGTTGCTTGGGTTCTTGTGCTTGAGATCTAGCGATAGATATCAAAGTTATAGGGTCAAGTGACTAAGAGCATGTGGTGGATGCCTTGGCGATGATAGGCGACGAAAGACGTGATAGCCTGCGATAAGCTTCGGGGAGTTGGCAAATAAACTTTGATCCGGAGATTTCTGAATGGGGGAACCCACCTAGCAATAGGTATCACTGAGTGAATACATAGCGCAGTGAAGCGAACCTGGAGAACTGAAACATCTAAGTACCCAGAGGAAAAGACATCAACCGAGATTCCGATAGTAGTGGCGAGCGAATTCGGAAGAGCCTTGCAGTGATAGTCAGTGTGTTAACAAAACGGAATGGAAAGTCCGGCCATAGTGGGTGATAGCCCCGTATGTGAAAACGCATTGGTGGTACTAGGCTGCAGATAAGTAGGGCGGGGCACGAGAAACCCTGTCTGAATATGGGGGGACCATCCTCCAAGGCTAAATACTCATCATCGACCGATAGTGAACAAGTACCGTGAGGGAAAGGCGAAAAGAACCCCGGGAGGGGAGTGAAATAGATCCTGAAACCGCATGCTTACAAAAAGTCGGAGCCCTTAGGGGTGACGGCGTACCTTTTGTATAATGGGTCAGCGACTTACATTCAGTGGCAAGCTTAACCGAATAGGGAAGGCGCAGAGAAATCGAGTCCGAATAGGGCGACAAGTCGCTGGGTGTAGACCCGAAACCAAGTGATCTATCCATGGCCAGGATGAAGGTGCCGTAACAGGTACTGGAGGTCCGAACCCACTAGTGTTGCAAAACTAGGGGATGAGCTGTGGATAGGGGTGAAAGGCTAAACAAACTTGGAAATAGCTGGTTCTCTCCGAAAACTATTTAGGTAGTGCCTCAAGTATTACCTGCGGGGTAGAGCACTGTTTAGGCTAGGGGGTCATGGCGACTTACCAAACCTATGCAAACTCCGAATACCGCAGAGTACAGCTTGGGAGACAGAGCACCGGGTGCTAACGTCCGGACTCAAGAGGGAAACAACCCAGACCGCCAGCTAAGGTCCCTAAAACGGGCTAAGTGGGAAACGAAGTGGGAAGGCTAAAACAGTCAGGATGTTGGCTTAGAAGCAGCCATCATTTAAAGAAAGCGTAATAGCTCACTGATCGAGTCGTCCTGCGCGGAAGATGTAACGGGGCTAAGCCAGTTACCGAAGCTGCGGATGCACAGTTTTACTGTGCGTGGTAGGAGAGCGTTCTGTAAGCCTGTGAAGGTGTCTGGTAACGGATGCTGGAGGTATCAGAAGTGCGAATGCTGACATGAGTAGCGTTAAAGCGGGTGAAAAGCCCGCTCGCCGTAAGCGCAAGGTTTTCTACGCAACGTTCATCGGCGTAGAGTAAGTCGGCCCCTAAGGTGAGGCAGAGATGCGTAACTGATGGGAAACGGGTCAATATTCCCGTACCGATGTGTAGTGCGATGTGGGGACGAAGAAGGTTAGCTCAGCCAACTGTTGGATATGTTGGTTCAAGCCTGTAGTCGTGCTCGGTAGGCAAATCCGCCGGGCTAAGATGAGGGGTGATAACGGGTCTGCTTGCAGACGAAGTGAGTGATACCCAGCTTCCAGGAAAAGCCACTAAGCTTCAGCTACACACGACCGTACCGCAAACCGACACTGGTGCGCGAGATGAGTATTCTAAGGCGCTTGAGAGAACTCAGGAGAAGGAACTCGGCAAATTGACACCGTAACTTCGGGAGAAGGTGTGCCCCAAGTAAGTGAAGTTGAACAAATGGAGCTAAACGGGGTTGCAAAGAATAGGTGGCTGCGACTGTTTAATAAAAACACAGCACTCTGCAAACACGAAAGTGGACGTATAGGGTGTGACGCCTGCCCGGTGCTGGAAGATTAAATGATGGGGTGCAAGCTCTTGATTGAAGTCCCAGTAAACGGCGGCCGTAACTATAACGGTCCTAAGGTAGCGAAATTCCTTGTCGGGTAAGTTCCGACCTGCACGAATGGCGTAACGATGGCCACACTGTCTCCTCCTGAGACTCAGCGAAGTTGAAATGTTTGTGATGATGCAATCTCCCCGCGGAAAGACGGAAAGACCCCATGAACCTTTACTGTAGCTTTGTATTGGACTTTGAACAGATCTGTGTAGGATAGGTGGGAGGCTTTGAAGTGAGGATGCTAGTTCTCATGGAGCCAACGTTGAAATACCACCCTGGTGTGTTTGAGGTTCTAACCTTGGTCCATGATCTGGATCGGGGACAGTGCATGGTAGGCAGTTTGACTGGGGCGGTCTCCTCCCAAAGCGTAACGGAGGAGTTCGAAGGTACGCTAGTTACGGTCGGACATCGTGACGATAGTGCAATGGCATAAGCGTGCTTAACTGCGAGACTGACAAGTCGAGCAGATGCGAAAGCAGGACATAGTGATCCGGTGGTTCTGTATGGAAGGGCCATCGCTCAACGGATAAAAGGTACTCTGGGGATAACAGGCTGATACCGCCCAAGAGTTCATATCGACGGCGGTGTTTGGCACCTCGATGTCGGCTCATCTCATCCTGGGGCTGTAGTCGGTCCCAAGGGTATGGCTGTTCGCCATTTAAAGAGGTACGTGAGCTGGGTTTAAAACGTCGTGAGACAGTTTGGTCCCTATCTTCCGTGGGCGCTGCAGATTTGAGGAAGCCTGCTCCTAGTACGAGAGGACCGGAGTGGACACACCTCTGGTGTATCGGTTGTCACGCCAGTGGCATTGCCGAGTAGCTATGTGTGGAAGAGATAACCGCTGAAAGCATCTAAGCGGGAAACTCGTTCCAAGATGAGATCTGCCGGGGGCTTGACCCCCCTGAAGAGTCGTTCTAGACCAGGACGTTGATAGGTTGGGTGTGGAAGCGCAGCAATGCGTTAAGCTAACCAATACTAATTGCTCGTGCGGCTTGACCCTATAACTTTGATCGGCCCCTCCCTTAGATGGGGGCCCAAGCAAAGAAACACTGCAACTGCAGTTATGCCAAAGACTTGAGATCAGATGAACACCACAGCGTGTTACAATCATTGGCTCAGGTCGGCGCAATCAAATTAAACGCTGATAGCACCAAGCCCAAAGCTTGATGCCGACTCTATGAATTCGCTGCGCTGCCTAACAAACCTGGCAGCAAAGCAAAAAGTTATGCCTGATGACCATAGCAAGTTGGTACCACTCCTTCCCATCCCGAACAGGACAGTGAAACGACTTCGCGCCGATGATAGTGCGGATTCCCGTGTGAAAGTAGGTCATCGTCAGGCTTTTATACTGATCAACCCCTCTGCTCTACCGAGTAGAGGGGTTTTTCTTTTTATCTCGCTGCAGCAGCGGTCTGCAGCTCGCTTGTAGAGGTTGTGATGCAGTTGCAGGATATGTTGTATTCGCAGGGTTTTGGTGTACGCCGCGTGTGTTCCGGCTTGGTGCAGCAAGGCTGGGTGCAGTTGTGGGATGCACAGGCGAATGAATGGCTGTCCGTCACCGACTCGACCGCCGAGGTGGATCCGGATGGCCTGCGCTTCAAGGTCCAGGGCGTGGAGTGGGAATACCATGCACTGGGCTATGTGCTGCTGAACAAGCCTGCGGGTACCGAATGCTCGCAAAAGCCGTCGGCCTACCCCAGTATCTACAGCCTGCTGCCGGTGCCATTGCGCACCAGGCCCAACAAGAATGCCATTCAGGGTCTGCAGGCGGTGGGGCGGTTGGACCAGGACACCACCGGCATGCTGCTGCTCAGCGATGATGGCCAGTTTATCCATCGCATGAGCTCGCCCAAAAAGCATGTTCCCAAGCGCTACCAGGTGACGGCCAAGCATGCGGTCACCGAGCAGCAGGTCGAGCGTCTGTTGGCAGGCGTGGTGCTCGATGACGACCCCAAGCCCGTGAAGGCTGCTGCCTGCGTGAAGACGGGCGACAATACCTTGGATCTGACCCTGACCGAAGGCAAGTACCACCAGGTCAAACGCATGTTGGCGGCGGTGGGCAACCGTGTGGAAGGGCTGCACCGGGCCCAGATTGGCGGTCTGGTTCTGACGGAAGAGCTCAAGCCGGGTCAGTGGCGCTGGCTCACTGCCGAAGAGCTGGCACTGCTCAAGCCCTGACGGTTTTTGACCTTGTGTGGCTTTGGCGCAAGTTCAACGATTATTTACATCACCAATCGCCCCCAAGCGGTGCTGCCATTTATCGCAGGCAGCTACACTCGCTGCGTTACTAGTAGGAATCGCTTGTGAAGCCCCTCGTTTTTGTCCGTTCTCTGGTCGCGGTGATGGCCCTTGCAGCCACTGCGGTGCATGCTGCCAACCCGATCCTTGTGCTCAATTCCCTCGATGCCAGCATCAGCGTCATCGATCCGGCAACCTGGAAAGAGGTCAAGCGCATTCCCACCGGCAAGGAGCCGCATCACCTGTACCTGACGCCGGACAGCAAGTCGGTGATCGTGGCCAATGCCACCGGCGATTCGCTGACCTTTGTCGATCCCAAGACAGCGGAGGTGCAGCGCGTGATCCAGGGTATTTCCGATCCCTACCACCTGCGTTTTTCGCCGGACATGAAGTGGTTCGTTACCGCCGCCAATCGTCTCAACCATATCGACATCTATCGTTGGGATGGGCAGGAACCCAAGCTGGCCAAGCGCATAGCGACAGGCAAAACTCCGAGCCACCTGTGGATCGACAGCAAGAGCACAACGATCTACTCGACGATGCAGGACAGCGACGAGCTGGTGGCGATCGACATAGCCACACAGACCCTCAAGTGGCGCACCAAGACGGGGCAGATGCCGGCCGATCTGTATGGGAGCCCGGACGATAAATTCGTGTTCATTGCGCTCACCGGCAGTGACGGCGTTCAGGTGTTCGACGTCAGTGGCGCCGAGCCCCGGCTGGTCAATACGATCAAGACCGACAAGGGTGCGCACGCCTTCCGCGCGACCGGCGATGGCCGCCATCTTTTCGTCAGCAACCGGGTGGCCAATACCATCAGCAAGCTCGACATGGTGAGCCAGAAGGTGGTCGACCGCTACCCTGGACCGAGCGGCCCCGATTGCATGGATGTGAGCCCGGACGGCCGCTACATCTACCTCAGTTCGCGTTGGGCAGGCAAGATGAGTGTGATCGACACGGTTGAGCGCAAGGTGGTCAACCAGGTCAAGGTCGGCAAATCGCCGCACGGCATCTGGGTGCTGGACCACGCACCGCGCTAGTGCATCGTTGAGTCAGCCGCAGAGGGGATAGCCACGCCATGCGCAGCACATTTTTCTGGCTTCTGGCCGCCCATTTGGGCAGCGCCGTTGCCTTTGCCCAGCCTGCTGCTTCAGCGCCTGCCGCAGCGGCCGCTGCGGGAGCGAGTTGCAGCAAGCCCGTCTATCTGACCTTGGACACTGGCCACATGGGGGTGGCCAACCAGATCGCCGAGGTTCTGCACAAGACGCAGGTCAAGGTCACCTTCTTTGCGGCCAATGAACGCACCAAGGAGGGCGATGGCAGCCTGGGTGACCACTGGGCGCCCTGGTGGCGTGCGCGCGCCGCAGAAGGCCATGCCTTTGCCTCCCACACCTGGGACCACACCTACTGGCGTGGCGATGTCAAAGTGCCGGCAGGCGCTGCGCCCCGGTTCAAAGTGCAGCCGTCACAAGGCCCGCAGGCCGGGCAACGCTTTGAATGGACGGCCGCGCAGTACTGCGCGCAGATTCAACAATCCGAGGACCGTCTCGCCAAGATCACCGGCGTCAAGCCCTTGCCGCTGTTTCGCGCGCCGGGTGGCAAGACCTCGCCCAGCCTGATAGCCGCCGCCAAGGGCTGCGGCTATGCGCATGTCGGTTGGTCGCCGGCGGGTTTTTTGGGCGATGAACTGCCCAGTGACCAATACCCCAACCAGCAGTTGCTGAACAAGGCGCTCCGGGACATCCGCCCCGGCGATATCTTGCTGGCCCACCTGGGCATCTGGGACCGCAAGGACCCTTGGGCGCCGGCCGTACTGCAGCCGCTGATCGAAGGCCTGCAGGCCAAGGGATTTTGTTTTGCCACCTTGCGTGAGCATCCGCAATACAAGGATTGGATTCGTCAGCATGGTGGCTGAAAGCGCGCGCAGTAGCGCACACTGGCTGCAGCGCTGGAAGCCCGATTCGCACTAATGGTTTGCCATGGAATTTCTCAGCACGCTTTTTGATAACGCGCAGCAGTGGCTGTTCGAGCAGCTGCTGCAGCCGCTGCTGTTCAACCTGGGCCTTGCCAGCTACCTGGAAGATGGCTACACGGCAGCGGGCTGGTTCTTGGTCGGTTGCCTGCAGATCGTCATTATGGTCCTGGTCATCGCGCCGCTGCAGCGCTGGCGGCCCGTCGAGGCGGTGACCGACCGGCATGCGATCCGTGTGGACATGCTCTACACCTTTATCCATCGCCTGGGTCTGTTCCGTCTGGCCTTGTTCTTCACCATCGATCCGCTGTGGGACATGGTGGTGGGCGCGCTGCGCGTGCGCGGTTTTGAGACCTGGCATCTGGATGCACTCTGGCCTGGTGTCACGGACCTGGGCTGGGTAAGCCTGCTGATCTACCTGGTGGTGTTCGACTTCGTCGCGTACTGGATCCACCGGGGCCAGCACCAGTT
This sequence comes from Comamonas sp. B21-038, assembly GCF_022387135.1. GTDB lineage: Bacteria > Pseudomonadota > Gammaproteobacteria > Burkholderiales > Burkholderiaceae_C > Comamonas > Comamonas sediminis. Next base: position 2,306,599 of record NZ_CP092462.1, on the reverse strand, counting down.
TGTCTGGTGGTGGCGGCTGCATGCCTTGCACCATTCCCAGCGGCAGATGACGATGTGGAGCGACAACCGCAACCACCTGCTCGATGACCTGGTGCATGACAGTATTTTGGTGTTCATCGCCGTCTTGATCGGTGTGGCGCCCAGCCAGTTCGTCGCGATTGTCGCCATCACCCAATTGAGCGAAAGCCTGCAGCACGCCAATCTGCGCCTGTGGTTTGGCCGCCTGGGCGAGCGCCTGTGGATCAGCCCGCGCTTTCACCGCCGCCACCATGCCATCGGCATTGGCCACGAGTCACCCACGTCTTCTGCGGCGCCCAGCCCTGCCGTCAAGGCCGGAGAGGCCGTGCCCCGTACGCGATTGGGGGGCTGTAATTTTGGTGTACTGCTGCCATGGTGGGATATGCTTTTTGGCACTGCCAACTTTGAGCTACGCTATGACCCCACCGGTATCCGTGACCAGGTGCAGCCCAACCGCCACGGGCAGTTGCGCGATTACGGGCGCGGTTTTTGGAGCCAGCAGTGGCGTGGTCTGTTGCGGTTGCTGGGCCGTGCCTGAAGCGAAGTCCATGCCTGCCATCCGCTTCCGCAGAGGGCAATTCCCTGTCCTGCGGTGCCGCTGAAACCTACAAGGAGTTCACCCATGCCCTCAGCGTCTGCCGGCTCCAGCCTGATGTTTGATGCTTTCTGGCGCGCTGCCGCCTATTGCTTCCGTCCGCGTGTGATGCTGCTGTCCATTTTGCCGCTGGTGGTGATGTTGGTGGCTCTGGGGGGCTGGAGCTATTTCTTCTGGTCGGGCACGGTCGCGACCATGCAGCACTGGGTGGAGACCATTGGCTGGCTGCGCACGGTGTTCAGCTGGTTTGGCAGCAGCGGCACCGAGGGTTTTGCAGCGGGCATCGCGCCCTTTGTGGTGCTGATCCTGATCACGCCCGTGGCAGCGGTGGTTGCGCTGCTGGTGATTGCACTGCTGATGACGCCCGCGCTGGTCAATATGGTGACCGAGCAGCGCTTCCCCCTTTTGGAGAAGAAAAAAGGCATGGGCCTGGTGACCAGTGTGCTCTGGGCCCTGAGCACCTCGGCAGTGGCTGTCGTGGCCTTTGTCGTGACGATGCCGCTGTGGCTGATCCCCCCTTTGGTGCTGATTGTGCCTCCCGTCATCTGGGGCTGGCTCACCTACCGCGTGATGAGTGTGGATGCGCTGGCCGACCATGCCAGCAAGGCCGAACGCGACACCCTCCTGCAGCGCCACCGCTGGCCGCTGCTGCTGATGGGCATCATCTCCGGCTATATCGGCATCGCGCCCAGCATCGTCTGGGCTTCGGGCATGGTCTTCACGATTGGCTTTGTGGTGCTGATTCCGATCGCCGTATGGATCTATGCGATCACCTTTGCGTTTTCCTCGCTATGGTTCATCCATTTCTGCCTGGCTGCGCTGCAGCAGCTGCGGATTGCCGATGGAGATCCGGGCGCACAGCTGCCGGTGACGGAGCCCGCGCTGCGCGGCAAAACCGATGGTGTGCGAGTGCCAGACTCCGGAGATGCGATGTAGGGGTCTGGGCGGGGCAGGGCGCGGAGGTTGCAGGCTCACAGCCTATTCCTGCAGGCAGCGCACCAATGCAGTGCGCTAATACCCATTTTGGTGCACTAACGCTTCTCAAGTTGCGTCACCCCCGATTTGCACCATTTTGGTGCCAATGCCGTATCCTAGCCCTCGCGCTGCACGGATCTGGGCCGCCGGCTGCAAAATCCTCAGCGCCCCTCTGGGGGTAGGCCAAAAGCGCGGTACAGTCTGGCTTTGGGCACAGTACGAATGCAGGGGCATTCGCCAAGCCCGCGTTTTCCGGTCGGTATGGGCATGTCACAAAACTGGCACGTAAACTGCTTTAGTCTTGGCACAGCCCTTTTTATTCACGATTTTCTTTGGAGCATTAGATGGCCAAGAGCGTTGCAGATGTGATGAGCATGTTGGACGAGAACGAGGTCAAGTTCGTTGATCTGCGTTTCACCGACACCCGTGGCAAGGAACAGCACGTCACGGTGCCTATCTCGCACTTTGACGAAGACAAGTTCACCTCGGGCCACGCGTTTGATGGCTCCTCCATCGCTGGCTGGAAGGGTATTGAAGCCTCCGACATGCTGCTGATGCCCGATCCCAACACGGCCAACATCGATCCGTTCTTTGACGAAACCACGATGTTCCTGCAGTGCGACGTGATCGAGCCCGGTGACGGCAAGGCCTATGACCGCGATCCACGTTCGGTGGCCAAGCGCGCTGAAGCCTACCTGAAGGCATCGGGCCTGGGCGATACCGCCTATTTCGGTCCAGAGCCAGAATTCTTCATCTTCGACGGCGTGCGTTGGAGCACCGAACCTAACAACCCGTTCTTCGACATCGAAGAATACGAAGCACCCTGGAACAGCGGCGCCAAGTTCGACAATGGCAACCGTGGTCACCGTCCACGCGTCAAAGGCGGCTACTTCCCCGTGCCTCCCGTGGACAGCACCCAGGACATGCGCGCTGAAATGTCCCTGCTGCTCGAGTCGCTGGGCATCCCCGTCGAAGTGTTCCACCACGAAGTGGCCGGCGCTGGCCAGAACGAACTGGGCACCCGCTTCTCCACGCTGGTGGAGCGTGCAGACTGGACCCAGGTGCAGAAGTACGTGATCTGGAACGTGGCGGACACCTACGGCAAGACCGCAACGTTCATGCCCAAGCCCTATTCGGGCGACAACGGCTCGGGCATGCACGTGCACCAGTCTGTGTGGAAAGACGGCAAGAACCTGTTCGCCGGTGACGGCTATGCCGGTCTGTCCGATTTCGCGCTGTACTACATCGGCGGCATCATCAAGCACGCCCGTGCACTGAACGCCATCACCAACCCTGGCACCAACAGCTACAAGCGCCTGGTTCCTGGTTTCGAAGCCCCTGTGAAGCTGGCTTACTCGGCCAAGAACCGCTCGGCATCGATCCGTATTCCTTACGTGAGCAACCCCAAGGGCCGCCGCGTGGAAGCACGTTTCCCCGATCCACTGATGAACCCCTACCTGGGCTTCGCAGCGTTGCTGATGGCCGGTCTGGACGGCGTGGAAAACAAGATCCATCCAGGCGAAGCTGCCACCAAGGACCTGTACCATCTGCCTCCGGAAGAAGACAAGCTGGTCCCCACCGTGTGCCACAGCCTGGACCAGGCCCTGGAAGCACTGGATGCCGACCGCGCCTTCCTGACCAAGGGCGGTGTGTTCAGCGACAGCATGCTGGATGCCTACATTGAGCTGAAGATGGGCGAAGTGACCCGCTTCCGCCAAGCGGTGCACCCTGTCGAATACGATATGTACTACTCGCTGTAAAGCCGTTCCCGCCAGGCTTTTCGGCCTAGCCCCGCTGGACAAAGCGACCTGTCAACCTTCCAAGGTGGCAGGTCGTTTTTTATCAGGGGTCCGCCGCGCTGGCGTTGGCGGCTTGCGGCGAATCTGTAACAGCAGGAACTGTTCGGCGTGATCGACCTCCTTTGTAGCTACACTGCGGGTTGCAGAGGGGTCATCGTGCAAAGTCGCTAAAGGCTGTCACGGGTTTAAAGGCAAAGTGGAGCGAACGGGCGAAACGGGGTTATGCATACAAAGTTGTTGTTTTTGATGGTGGCAGTGGCATGTGCGCAAGGCGCGGTGGCGCAGGATCGCATTTACCGCTGTGGCAATGAATACACCAACGATGTGGCCAAGGCACGGCAAAAAGGCTGTGCCGTGGTGGAAGGCGCCAACGTCACCGTCGTGCAAGGCACACGCCCGCATACGCCCGCTGCCAGCCCGGCACCCGCACCAAATGCCCCGGCCGCTGCGCCACGCCCCGCGCGTGCACCCGCTGCCGCCACACCCGCGCCACGCTCTACCACGGCCGAGGGCCGCGCCCGCGATTCCGACGCGCGCCTCATCCTGGAGACCGAGCTGAAAAAAGCCCAGGACAAGAAGACCGCGTTGGCGCGCGAGTACAACAATGGCGAGCCTGAGAAAAACGCCTTGGAGATGCGCAACCCCGCCTTCTACACCAAGCGCGTGGAAGATCTGAAGCAGGAAATCGCGCGCAACGACAGCGATATCGCTGGCATTCAGCGCGAGCTCCAGCGCTTGCCGGCCCCATAATCAGGGCTTCTACCTTTCTGGGCACACCCCATGTCTGACCTCCGTGCCATCGATCGTGAATGGCAGGCGCTGGAACATATCGCCACCCTGGTCGCCGTGATTCGTCTCGACGGCGCCGCTGAACGGGTCAATGCAGCCCTGGAGAACGCGCTGGGCGTCTCGCGCAAAAGCATCCTGGGGCATTACTTCGGCGGTTTTTTTCAGGATGACGAACTGGTCCACAAGGCCCTGGTCGATGCGCGGGCGCAGCGCTTCTCGTCGCTGCGCTTCGAGGCGCAGTTGCGGCGCAGCTTGCAGGACTCCTTTCCGGTGCATGCCAACCTCTCGTGGTGGGAAGAGGAGGAGAGCATTCTGGTGGAGCTGTGGCCGCTGGAGCAGCAGGTGCGCCAGGACCGCGAGGAGCGCGTGCGCGAGCAGGCGTTGGCCAACAAGGAGTTGATACGCAACCTTGCCCATGAGATCAAGAATCCGCTGGGTGGCATACGCGGTGCTGCCCAGCTGCTGGAGCTGGAGCTGCCCGATGCCCAGCTCAAGGAATACACCGACGTCATCATCCATGAGGCCGACCGCCTGCAGGCGCTGGTCGACCGTTTGCTTGCGCCACACCGCCATCCGCACACGGTCGGCGATGTCAATATCCACGAGGTCTGCGAGCGCGTCTGCCAGCTGGTGTTGCTGGAGTACCCGCAAGGCCTGCGCATTGAGCGTGATTACGACACCTCGCTGCCCGAAATCCGCGGTGATCGCGAGCAGTTGATTCAGGCATTGCTGAACATTGTGCAGAATGCAGCACAGGTGCTGGTGCCGCAGATTGCGCAGGACAATGCACGCATCACGTTGCGTACACGCATTGCCCGGCAGTTGACCCTGGGTCGCAAGCGGCACAAGTTGGCACTGGAATTGCATGTCATTGACAACGGTCCTGGCATCGAGCCGGACATCAAGGAGCGGATCTTCTACCCCTTGGTGACCGGACGTGATGGCGGCACAGGCCTGGGTTTGCCTTTGGCGCAGACCTTTGTGCAGCGGCACGAAGGCCTTATCGAATGCGAGAGCGAGCCTGGGCGCACGGATTTCCGCATCATGCTGCCGTTGACAGACTAGGGTGCAGATCGCATCCCTTGCTGCAGGACCACGGTATGTAGAACTGTAAGGGTAGGGTGATAGCGACAATGAAACCAATCTGGATAGTGGATGATGACCCGTCGATCCGATTCGTACTGGAAAAGGCACTCGCCCGCGAGCAGCTGCCCACACGCAGCTTTGTGCATCCCAAGGAAGTACTGGAAGCCTTTGAAAGCGTGAGCGACCAGGCACTGGCCCCGTCAGTGTTGGTCAGCGACATCCGCATGCCAGGCGGCAATGGCCTGCAACTGCTGGAACAAGTGCATGAGGACCACCCGCAGCTGCCGGTCATCATCATGACCGCCTACTCGGATCTGGACAGCGCCGTCTCGGCCTTCCAGCGCGGCGCATTTGAATACCTGCCCAAGCCCTTTGACCTGCCCAAGGCGGTGGAGCTGATCAAGCGTGCCGTGCAGCAAAGCGAGAGCCAGGCGCCAGAGCTGTCGCAGTCCGCCGGCAACGGTGAGATGCTGGGCCAGGCCCCGGCGATGCAGGATGTGTTTCGTGCCATCGGCCGGCTGTCGCAAAGCAATGTCACGGTCATGGTGACCGGCGAATCGGGCTCGGGCAAGGAGCTGGTCGCACGCGCGCTGCACAAGCATTCGCCGGTGGCGGGCGGTCCGTTTGTGGCCATCAACACGGCCGCCATCCCCAAGGATTTGCTCGAGAGCGAGCTGTTTGGCCATGAGCGTGGCGCCTTCACTGGCGCCCAGACCCAGCGCCGAGGCCGCTTTGAGCAGGCCGAGGGCGGCACCCTGTTCCTCGATGAAATCGGTGACATGCCGTTTGACCTGCAGACCCGCCTGCTGCGCGTGCTGTCTGATGGGCATTTCTACCGCGTGGGGGGCCATGTGCCTGTCAAGTCCCACGTGCGCGTGATTGCCGCGACCCACCAGAATCTGGAAGACCGGGTGCACAAGGGCGTGTTCCGCGAAGACTTGTTCCACCGCCTCAATGTCATCCGCTTGCGCCTGCCGCCTCTGCGTGAGCGCAAGGAGGACATTCCAATGCTGGCGCGCCACTTTCTGGCGGCCAGCGCCAAGCAACTGGGGGTAGAGCCCAAGCAGCTGTCCGAAGCTGCACTGACCCAGTTGGCCCAGTTCGCCTTTCCGGGCAATGTGCGGCAGCTGGAGAACATCTGCCACTGGATCACCGTGATGGCGCCCGCGCAGTGGGTCTCCGCACAGGATCTGCCGCCGGAAGTGCTGCAGGCCACACCGGCGGCGCCGCTGGCCTCTGCGGGCATGCCTGGCCTGGCACCTGCGGTGCAGGCACCCGCACAGGAATACAGCTACCGGCCCGCCGCCGTTGAGCCGCCTGCCCAGCCCGCAGCCCTGTCCATGCCCGTCCACGGCAGCGCGAGCGGTGCCATCCACGGCGCAGCTGCGGGCGGTGATTGGGAGGGCGATCTGGCGCGCGAGGCCGATGCGCTGCTGCAGTCCGGCAGTACCGAGGTCTGGGATGTGCTCAGCCGCCGCTTCGAATCGCAGCTGATCAAAAGCGCGCTGGCCGCAACCCATGGCCGGCGCATGGAGGCAGCCCAGCGTCTGGGCATTGGCCGCAACACCATCACCCGCAAGATCCAGGAGCTTGGGTTGTCGGCCAGTGACGATTGAGGCAGCGCAACCTGGGATCCCCCGATAAACCGCCGCCTCCCCAGGCGGCGGTTTGGCTTACAGACACCTGCCACGGCTGCGGTTTGAACCGTGCCACAATGGGTGATTCCCTGTCTGCCCGGTGGTGCTCTCCATGCAAAAGATGACTTCGGTGTTTTCGGCCCAGGCGTACCGCAATTCGCCTGAGCGCATTGGCCGCCAGCGCTCGGCGCTGTTCAATACCTTGCGGCTGGCAGCGTCCACCGCCAGTGGCATGGCCCATCTGGCGGGCGATGCACTGCACGGCGCAATGGCTGGTGGCCTGCCACCCAAGGCCAAGGCCTTGTGGGGCAATCCGGCGCGGGAAGACAGCTACTGGCGCAGCCACTACCAGAGCATGGATTTTTATGTGGCGGGTCAGCCCTTCGAGGCCTACCGCCCGGCGCTGGCACTGGGCTGGTATGCAGCACAGCGCAACCCTTCAGGCTTTGACGCGTTGGTCAACCAGCTCGAAGTGCAGTGGCAGCACGTACGCGGCAGCAACCCCATGGATTGGCCCGAGGCGAGCGCCATCGCCCGCGCCGCCTATGAGCATGCGATCAGCGGTCTGGAGGGGGAGCAGTTGTCTGGCGCGGAGGTGCAGCATGCGGTACGCGTGCTGCAGCAAGGCCTGGCTGATTGTGAGGAGTGTCTGGTAGCAGGCAGCGAGCAAGCGCGAGCCATTGCGTTGCGCAGCCACTTGTATGCGCTGGCCGAGCACTTCCGTGCGATGGACTGGCAGCTGCAGGATGTGCAGTTGCAACTGGCCGAGCCCAGCCCGCTGGTGGAGCGGCCCGGGCTCAGCGCGGCAGGCCGCATGCACCGCCGCTGGACCGAATTCAAGCAGCGGGCCAACCTCCACAGCGACCGTGACCTGATCGCCGAATGCAATCTGTGCCTGGTGCTGGTGGCCGAGCGCTACCAGCGCGTGCTGGAATCGGCCTTGCCACTGGAGGTGCGTCCCCTGCTGCAAGCGCAGGCGCAGCAGCTGCGCCGCTATACCGATGAGCTGCAGCACATGCAGGACGCCCGCGCCCGCTAGCACGGTTGTCTCTCAATAGGCTCGTACAAAGCGTCGATCCACAGTGGAGAAGGTCGGCAACGCACCCGCCTGCGGCCCGATGAAACTTACTGGGTAGCCGCGCAAAATTCCCGTGAATTGGGAAAAAAACTCCATGTAGGCGCCCACTTTCTCGGGTTAGGCGCGCTCAGCCGCAAAAACTTGCGGCTACAATCGGGCCCGCAGAACCTGCAATCCTGCCGTCCAAGGCAGCCTCATCGCTCTTTCCTTGTGCAGCGGATTTACCACCTTCACCCGGCAGCCAGCCTGCCCGGGCTGGTCATGGCGCACTCCCTCCAGCATGGCCCCCGTGCTGGTGTGCCGCACAAGAGGCCCGCAGCGCCCTGGACAGCACCATAAATCACACACATCAAAGGTATTGGTTATGGCTCTCACGGGCAAAAAGGGCTCTTCGTCCGCGCTGTGGATTTTGGCGGCGATGCTGGCTGGCATTGCGCTGGGCTACGCAGTCAACGCAAGCGCCGGTGATGCAGCCGCCGCCAAGGATATTGCTGGCTACATCTCCATCGTCTCCGATGTGTTCCTGCGGCTGATCAAGATGCTGATCGGGCCGCTGGTGTTCTCGACCCTGGTCGTGGGCATTGCGCACATGGGCGATGCCGCATCGGTGGGCCGGGTGTTTTTCAAGGCGATGATGTGGTTCCTCACCGCATCCTTGGTGTCGCTGCTGTTGGGCATGGTGCTGGCCAATGTGCTGCAGCCCGGCGCCAACCTCGGCCTGCCGCTGCCGGACGTGAGCGCGGCCACCAACCTCGCCACCGGCAAGTTCACGTTGCGCGAGTTCATCAACCACACGGTACCCAAATCGTTTGCCGAAGCCATGGCAAACAACGAGATTCTGCAGATTGTCGTGTTCTCGATGTTCTTCGGCGTGGCCATGGCTGCGCTGGGCGACAAGGCCAAGACCTTGCTGGCCGCCATCGATGAGCTCTCGCATGTGATGCTCAAGATCACCGGCTATGTGATGAAGCTCGCGCCACTGGCAGTGCTGTCGGCCATGGCTTCGACCGTCGCCATCAATGGCCTGGGCATTCTGCTGAAGTTCGCCGTGTTCATGGGTGAGTTCTACCTGGGCCTGTTCATCCTGTGGTCGCTGCTGGTGCTGGCAGGTATGGCCTTCCTGGGCAAGCGCGTGTTCAAGCTGCTGACCTTGATCAAGGAAGCCTTCATGGTCTCCTTTGCCACCGCCAGCTCCGAGGCCGCCTATCCCAAGATCCTCGACGCGCTCGACCGCTTTGGCGTCAAGCGCAAGATCTCGAGCTTTGTCATGCCCATGGGCTACTCCTTCAACCTTGATGGCTCGATGATGTACTGCACCTTTGCGACCTTGTTCATCGCACAGGCCTATGGCATCGAGCTGTCCTTGGGCACGCAGATCACCATGCTGCTGGTGCTGATGCTCACCTCCAAAGGCATTGCCGGCGTGCCGCGCGCGTCGCTGGTGGTGATTGCTGCCACCTTGAGCCACTTCAACATCCCTGAAGCCGGCCTGCTGCTGATCCTGGGCATCGACACCTTCCTGGACATGGGCCGCTCTGCGACCAATGCCGTCGGCAACTCGCTGGCCTCTGCCGTGGTTGCGAAGTGGGAGGGCGAACTGCTGTCTGAAGAAGACGCCGAAGCGCTGAGCCGCAAGCTCGATGCCGAGGCTGCGCTGGCGATGCATGCGCTGCCGGAGACCGACAGCAAGGCTTGATCTGGATGCTGCGCTCAGCGTAGTACAGACACAAAAAAACGGGCTGCGGCCCAATGCCAATCAGTTAAGCTCAGGCGAGGCTAATAGCGGCTACAAAGGGAACGTGTTCAACGCGTTCCCTTTTTCTTTTGGCCGGCCTGCTGCAAACCACCCTGAATGAGACCTTGGCCGACCTGCCTGCTGGCGGCGTGTCCGAGTTGAGCGCGTTGATTGATCCAGCCTGGATCGAACAAGCTCTATGTGCCACCGGTAAAGCGTCCATCCGGCGTCGCAAGCTGCCGGCCGAACACGCGGTGTGGCTGGTGATCGGGCTGGCCCTGTTCCGTCAGATGCCTCTGTGGCAAGTTGTGCAGGAGATGGCACTGACGCTGGAGGGCAAAGAGCTGCCCGTCCCCAGCGCCAGTGTGCAGGCCCGTCAGAGACTGGGTGCTGAGCCGCTGGAGCATCTGTTCGGACTGCTCACCCAGGCCTGGGGACGGGTCCACCCGGTGCACGAGGAGACGTTGCGGGTGTTGGCAGTCGATGGCGTGGTCTGGTCAGCCCCGGACAGCACGGACAACCGCCAGGTGCTGGGCAGTGGCCAGACGCAGTACGGCCCGCAGCCCTGGCCCATGGTGCGAGCCGTGTGCTTGCTGGACACCGACAGCCACGAGCTGCTCGACGCCAAGCTGGGCGATTACAGTTGTGGCGAGCTGACGCTGGCTGCAGGTTTGCGCGGGCTGGACCACTCGATCACGCTGTTCGACCGGGCCTACTTCTCCTCGGCTTTTCTGCTGGACTGGCAGCAAGGCGGCGCAGAGCGCCATTGGCTCATGCGCGCGCGGGACAACCTGCGCCATGAGGTGGTGCAGACGCTGGGAGAGGACGACTGGCTGATCCGCATGCCCGTCTCGCAGCGGGCCAGGCAACTGCGCGCGGAACTGCCTAGCCACTGGCAGGCCCGGATGATCCAGACGCAGGTCGATGGCAAGCCCAGGCGTTTCATCACCTCCATGCTCGATGCCCAAAGGTTCGCAGCACCACAGTTGGCGCAGTTGTACCGCCAGCGCTGGGAGATCGAGCTGGGGTTTCGGGAGATCAAGCAATCACTGCAGCAAGGCCATAGCGTGCTGCGCAGCCGCCAGCCCGAGTTGGTCATGCAGGAGGTCTGGGGCGTCTTGATCGCCCACACGTTGCTGCGCCGGTGCATGCGGCTGATGGCCCAGCATGTGCAAGTGGAGCCCGTGCGCATCAGCTTTCACACGGCGCGCCACGCCATCGTGGGCGCACTGCGCAGCGTGCACCTAGCCCGTGTGGGTGTGGTCCCTCAACACCTGCAATGGCTGATGGACGAGGCCCGGCACTTCGTGCTGCCGCCACGCAGGCACGGCCGCAGCTTTCCTCGTGAAGTCAAGCGCTCTACACGCGGCAAGTACCCACCAAAGAAAATGCCAGTCAGGGCTTAACTGACTGGCATTGGGCTGCGGCCCGTTTTTTGCATGGGTTGAAAGCCGGATCAGCCCAGGGTCACCACCACCGGTGCATGGTCGCTGGGCTGCTTGTTCTTGCGCGGTGCGCGGTCGATCGTGCAGGCGCTCACCGAGCCCTTGAGTGCTTCGCTCACCAGGATATGGTCAATGCGCAGGCCCCGGTTCTTCTGAAAGCCCAGCATGCGGTAGTCCCACCAGCTGTAGCTTTTCTCGGGCTGCTCGAACAGGCGGTAGGCGTCGGTCAGACCCAGCGCCAACAGTCCCTGGAAGGCATCGCGCTCTTCCTTGGTGTGGTGGATGGTGTCGCGCAGACCATCGGGGTCGTAGCTGTCGCGGTCTTCCGGCGCGACGTTGAAGTCGCCCACCAGCACCAGGCGCGGGTGCAAGGCCATCTCGGCCTTCACATAGGCTTCCAGTCCTGTGAGCCAGCGCAGCTTGTAGGCAAACTTGTCCGAGCCCGGCTCCTGGCCGTTGACGAAATAGCAGTTGATCACGCGGATATCGCCGGCCGGGCTGGCCACCGTGCCGGCAATGATGCGCGACTGCTCATCGGCAAACTGCGGGTTGGCGCGCACCACATCCTTGAGCTCGCCCCGGCTGAGCAGCGCCACTCCGTTGTAAGTCTTCTGGCCAAACGCCACCGCCTGGTAGCCAGCCTCCGCCAGCGCCTCATGCGGAAACTTGTCGTCGGTGAGCTTGAGTTCCTGCAGGCCCAGCACATCGACGGGGTTGGCGGCCAGCCATTCCAGCACCTGCGGCAGACGGACGGAGAGGGAGTTGACGTTCCAGGTGGCTATGCGCATAACAATTTCTTTCTATTAATCAATGATGTGCAGGAGCGTTGGGGCCGCTGAAAAACTCTGGCTACCATCCCCGCTGCTGGTCCTTCGCACCATCGGAATTCTTGCTAGGCTCCATTTTGCTGCATGCTGGCGTTCGGATGCTTGTCGATCCGGTCGGCGGTGGTTTTGCTAGCTCTTTATCGACCTATAGCAAGGCAATTACTATCCCCATGACCAACCTGAAGATGATGGCTGGTCGCCGTCCTTCCGGGTGAACGTGCAGGACCTTGATCGCAATGGATTCCACGTGGCGTTCACAGCATAGACTCTGAAAAGGAGCGGGAGGGCGCCGATTCATGACGCACATCGTAGGAATGCTGATGATCGAGCACCCTGCGGAGAAAGTTGAATTCTCTTTCGAAGATCTGGTGAAGAACGGCATGCGCCAAGCGGCCGACCTCGTGACCGGCTGGAATCTGAAAGGATGGATTCAATGTGGACAGCCTGGTCGAGCTGGAAGGGCTCGCTGACAAAAGTGCTAGGCAAGTACCAGGCAGCCCTACTCACTCCCCAACTGGGAAACTCAAGCGGATAGCCCGATCACCGCTTGAGCCTCCTGCCACGAACGCTGAGGCTCAAGCAGCAGAGCTTGAGCTAGAAGACTGCCCACACTCCGAGATCGTCGAAGTCTGGCCAACAATGAGGCGGCGCTGGATATCGCGCTGGTGATGGGCACACGATCGATCTTCACAGCGACGAGTGGGGCGCCGCTCGGAGTGCAGAGAGGTGACTGTCTACTAATCGGCTGCCTACTAATCGGTCGGAAGGCCACTGGTGAGGTTTGGAACGAACTTATCAGTATCTTATGTTCATCGACGCTGCGCACCCACGAACCCCCGCGAATTTGCTCCATAAAGTAAACAATCACCCAACCTGTTTTTGTATTCGTCCCAAGTCAGAGTAATTTAAGCTATGAAAAGCATAGTAAATATTTGCAGACTTACACATAACTACAAAGTACGTCGCTGACGTAAATTTCACGTAAGTATTCGGCGGTAAAAAGGATGGGCTGTTTATTATTCTCAGCAATCATTACTATCTTCTTGGAGAGATAAATTGAAAAAAACGGCTATTGCATTCGCTGCATTAACTTTGACATCTTTGACCTACGCCGGGCTTTATAAGCCAGAGGGGTTTACTCCAATTTCAATCGAAAAAGCTGATAATCCGATATACTACACTAATATTGTATCAAGAGGTGAAAATAAAAATCTCAAGTTGCATCAAGTAGAGTTAAATCCCTTTTTTGTACGCCATATTTCGGATGCCAACCCTCTGTCGAAGGATCGCACAATTGATTTTGACGGATTGTTGGTGCCTGAGATCTACGACATCGCAGTATCTGAGTTAATTTCTGACTATAAGATCGTCGGTGTTGAACATAAAAGTGAATATCGCGCTGTTGTTAATGCTTTTCTAAATGAGGCTCAGGCTAATAGCTTGTCGTCGGATGAAAGAGTTACTTACATCAAAGAGTTGCATAAAAAAGAATTTACTCCCAAGCAAATTTACTCAAAAGTTTCTGGTGATGTTGTTGTTGGGTCTCAGGTTAAACCGTGGCTGGTAGATTTTGTTAATGCTCAGTCGGGAACTGCTACAAATCCAATGTATTTGGTGGAGGGGTATGAAACATATTATACCAACCCCCAAATGCATCCTAATATTAATCTTGACCTAAATTTAATTATTCATGGTCACCCCTGTGCCGGCTGCACCGGTGAGGGAATACAATATAACTATCATTTCGGCCATATTGCCGGCATTGTGGGGGCGAAGGATAATAATCTTAACATCCGAGGGGTGAATCCGGGTCAGCCTATTAAATATTATCGCTCTGTTATGGGTGATGGCCCAAATATAAGGGAGGCCTTAGAAAGGGCTGCGAGAGACGCCGAGGCTGAAAATATCTTTTCCACGCTGAATTTGTCTTCTAACTACGACGGAGACGCGGAGGTAAATTCCTTCGGGGCGAACGATGATGTGGGTCTTGGTATTAGGTATGCAAGCAATCGCCTGTTTGTGACAGAGTCTGCAGGGAATTACGAAGCAAATGCCTGTCAATATTCCTATAATAATCCGCAGGCCTACGATGGAGTTATGGTTGTGGGGGCAGTTAAACAAAATGGATCTCGGATGTTAACGGCAGATGGCGGTACAAATCCAACGCCTGTAGATCCCCAATATAACCCAGCACTCTCGGGGGTTAAGGGTTCTAATTATGGGTCGTGCGTTGAGGCTTGGGCCCCTGGATATCAAATAACTTCACTTGACTATTATACCGGCGGTACGCGTGTTTCTTCTGGCACCTCTTATGCTTCTCCCATTGTGGGCGCCATTGCCTCGAGAGCCGGAGGTTCTCAAATTCGACCCATAACCCGAGAAGATTACATCTATCAGAACGTTGTTTCCGGTCTGGCTGGGCCTCTCGCCAAAATAGGAACAAACTCGATCCTCATGCATCATTTGCCGCTTTCAAAGGTGGAGAATATTGCATCTCCAGGAGATATTCCATATTTGCGGAATGGGAAGTATTTTGATGGTCAGGCCTATAATTTTATGGCTAAAGTGGGTAGTATGCGGGTTAATATGGCGAGTGGTTCGCCAATAGTAAGGGGGGTAAGGATTTCACTCGGGACCTCAGCTGGTCCTAAGGAGGTGGCTCCGATAACTATTGTAGCTTATGATGCTAACAATAACTTAATTGGCAATCAAACGATTGTTAATCAGTATGATAACACTCCAATTTTTATGGCTTTTACTAATCATGTGCGGACGAACTCGATAAGATTTGAGGTTAATAACCAAGTGTCATGGTTCGCCTTGTATGAAGTCGAAATCTACGGTTCGCCATAACATGTCGATGGAAACGTGGAATCTGACGAGCAATTCTGTGATTCTTTAATTCTTATTCATTGTCTCGAGGCTCGCTTCGGCGGGCCTTTTGCATGTGCTCACGCATATTTGTGGGCCTTTTTTATTCGGTACGCCATATCACCGATGTATCAGCAGTCGGAATCTCGATAGAGACCTCAGTTCTCGATAAGGGCATCAAGAAGCTAGACGAGTTAACTCAGCAAGGGCCCAGAAAGCCGCATGTTCGGGCCGGTCGTTTGGTCAACAAAGCAGCTCGTTATTCCGATAGAACGGAGCAAGAGATTTACGCACTTTACTGTCCTAAAGGCTTGCGAAGTTGAGACAGGTCTTCGCGTCACCAAACCCGCAGGCGGCCGCATGAGCTCCGCAAAGGCGAAAGCCCAGCAATCGCGAATTGCGACGCTTTCTGAATGACTCGGTATAAAGGTTAAACGCTTTATCACCCCAAGCGCAACAACGCCGCCGAGGCCGCGCACACCAGCAAAAACGGAATGCTGATGCGATGAAACTCCCACAAACCATTGGGCAGCCGGGCCAGGCGCAGCGCGATTAGGTTGGCCAGCGAGCCCAGCACGCAGCCAAAGCCGCCGACGCTCACGCCAGCGGCCAGGGCGGGCAGGTCGCGTACGGTGCCGTCCAGCAAGATGGTGGCCGGCACATTGCTGATGACTTGTGAGGCCACAATGGCGGCCAGGTAGGCGCGCCAGCCCTCGGCAATCGGCCACTGCAGCAGCAGCGTTTGCATGGCGGGCAACTCTGCTACCTGGCGCAGCACCACAAACATCAGCGCAATGGTGGCCAGCAAGGCCCAGTCCACGCCGCGCAGCACCCGCGGTGCTGCCAGTGCAAACACGCCAAACACCAGGCCCAGGCCGGCCAGGGTCCAGTGGCGCTCCAGCGCGATGACAAAGACCACAAACAGCAGCACCGCCATGGTCAGCAAACGGGGCTGCACAGCGGTGGGTGCTGCCGCTGGCTTGAGGGTGATGGCCGTGCGTGGCACCAGCCACCACACTGCCACAAAGACCCAGGCCAGCATGATGGCCACGGTCGGGCCCATCATCGCCATAAAGCCCAGAAAGCTCTCGCCAGAGCGGTGCCAGAGGTAGAGGTTTTGCGGGTTGCCGATGGGGGTGAGGGCGGAGCCGGCATTCACCGCCAAGGCCTGCAGCACCACCAGCCGCGCCAATGGCAAATGGGCCTGGGCGGCCAGCACCGCCGTCAGCGGCACCAGCAGGAAGAGGCTGACATCGTTGGTCACCAAGGCCGAGAGCAGGGCAGCCGTTGCGGTGAGCAGCAGCGCCAGGCCGCGCAAGGTCGATACCCGTGTCAGCAGCCGCTGCGCGGTGGCTTGCAGCATGCCGCTGCGCTCGACGGCCTGGGTGATCGCCAACAGGCCCGCCAACGCGCCAATGGTCTGCCAATCGACCAGCGCCATGGTCGCCTGCGGGCTGCGCGGCTGCCAGGCGGCGAAACCTATCGCCAGCGCCAACAAAATCCAGAGCAGCATATTGCCGCTGGGGGCGTCTTGCGGCGAGTCAGAAGAGGGAGAGGAGGTCGTCATAGCGGTCGCCGAGGAAAAACACTCCGGCACGGCGGAGAAGTGGATGGATTGTGCTGCAAGTCGGTGCTGCCTGCGCGCCTCAACGCGGCTGGATGGCAAATTCAGGAGCCCATTCACTACAATGGCGGCCACTGCCATGAACAAGCCCCTGTCTCCATCTCTTATCCGAACCGCATCAGCATCACCCCACAGCGCACAGCTGCGCCGTTCGGTGCGCGGTTTTACCTCGCAGCCGGTGGCCGATGCGTTGCTGCGCGATTGCCTGCAGGAAGCGCGGCGCGCGCCCAGTGGCGCCAATTTGCAGCCTGGCTACTTCTGGCAGGTGTGCGGCGCGCGGCGCGAACAGCTCACCAGCCGTCTGCAGCAGGCCTATGAGGCGGGCGCCCAAGAGGCGGAGGATTACGGTTATTTCCCCAACCCACTGCCGCTGTCGCTGCGCAAGCGCCAGGTCGCAGCCGCCCAGGCTTTGTATGGTGCGCTGGGGGTGGAGCGGGGCGATGCAGCGGGGCGGGGCGCGCAGTTCGGGCGCAACTTTCGCTTTTTTGATGCACCGGTGGCCCTCATCATCACCATCGACAGCGGCTTTGGGCCGGGCGGCTATATGGATCTGGGCATGGCCATCTACGGCCTGATGCTGGCGGCCCAGTCACGCGGCTTGGCGACCTGTGCCATTGGGGCCATGGCCTCCTACCCGGGCCTGATCCGCGATGCGCTGGCGCTACCCGCCACGCAAACCGTGGTCTGCGGCATGGCGCTGGGCTACGAGGATACCGCTGCCGCAGTGAACCGGACATTGACGGCCCGTGCCGAGCTCGACGCGTACTTCCAACGGCTGGACTGAGGCCGAGCGTCTGGCTAGCGCTCATGCCATTGCCAGCGCGGTAGCTCGCTGGCCGGGATATTGGCGATATGGGTCTCGCCCAGGTTCTTTTCCAAATGGATGGCCTGGTAGTCCAGCTCGGCGGCGGCATCTTCCAGCGCGGCCAGCAGGCGGTTGGCGTGTGTGACGACGATCACCTGGGTCTGGCGCGCAGCCAGGGCGACCAGGCGGCCCAGCGCGGGCAGCAGATCGGGGTGCAGGCTGGTTTCCGGCTCGTTGAGTACCAGCATCTGTGGCGGGCGCGGCGTCAGCAGCGCGGCAATCCATAGCAGATAGCGCAAGGTGCCGTCCGACAGCTCATTGGTTTGCAGCGGGCGCAGCAGGCCGGGCTGGTGCATCAGCAGCGCCAGGCGGCTGCCATCCTGGTGCACGGAGATCTTGGCGCCGGCAAAGGCATCGTCCACGGCCGCCATCAGCGCCTCATGGTCGCCAATGGCGGTGATGGTTTCCCATGCGGCGGCCAAGTCCGCGCCATCGTTGCTGAGCACCGGCGTGTAGGTGCCCAGCTGCGGCTGGCGGGCAGGGGCATCCACATCGCTGCGGAAATGGTCGTAAAAACGCCAGGAGCGCAGTTGCTCGCGCACCGTCAGCATCTCCGGCGCGGCAACCGGATCGACAAACTCGGTCAGCATGCTGGCCCAGCGCGGGACAGGGCGCTCCACCGGCAACCAGCTCGCTGCACTGCGGCCACCTCCGCGCAACCGCAGTTGTGCGGCCTGGCGTTCCACCAAGGTGGCGCTCGGGCGCCACAGCGGCCCAGCCCAGAGCGCTTCGTGCTTGATCTCCGGGTCATGTGCAAATGCTTTGAGAATCGTCGAGGGCGTGGGCATGCCAATATCGATCGCGTAGCCGAAGCCGTCTTCATCCGACGCGAAACCCAACTGCAGCTGCACCGGTTTGCGCCGCACCGTGCCTTGCACCGGTACGTCGCCACGGCGCATGCGTGCGGTGATTTCTTCCGGCCCGGCCCACAGTGTCGACGCCAGCCCGCCCTCGCGCACCAGCGAGCGCACCACGCCGCCATGGGCGATATCGGCCAGCAGGCGCAGGGCCTTGTAGACGCTGCTTTTGCCGCTGCCGTTGGGCCCGGTGATGACGGTAATCTGCCCCAGGGGCACCAGCAGTTGGCGCAAGGAGCGGTAGTTGGCAATGGCTAAGGTGCTGAGCATCCGGTCAATATAGCAGCGGCGCCTGGCGCACCAGGGCCGCGCTGCCCAGGCCACCGGCACCGGCGGCGGCAGCAAGCCCGAGGGCGGCAGATGTGCCCGCCGTTGCCTGCAAATCAGCCAATACGCGGACCAACGCGACAGCGGCCGATGCCCCAATCGGGTGGCCGCGTGCAATGCCGCTGCCATGGCGGTTCAGGAGGCTGGCATCCGCATCCTGGTCTTGCAGCAGCGCCTGCCATTGCAGGCCTTGTACCGCAAAGGCGTCATGCAACTCGATGGCAGCCAGCTGCGGCCAGGACACTCCCTGGCGCTGCAGCAAGGCCTGCGCAGCGTCAAAAGCCAGCACCAAGGGCATCGCAGGGGAGCCGCCCTGCGACCGGTGGCCCAGCCATTGCGCGCTGGGCTGCACGCGCCAGCGGCGGCAGGCCGCTTCGCTGACCAGCAGCACCAGCGCCGCTGCGTCGGCCTTGGGGGAGATGGCGACCGTGCTGACGGCATGCGCGCGGCGCGCCTCATCGGCAAGGCTGGCATCGGTCTGCGCTACCACCGGCATGCGGTCCAGCTGGCGCTGGCTCAAGGCGCGCGGAAAGGGGTCTTGCACGACACCCGCCACGGGAATGATCTCTTGCGCCATCACCGCAGCGCTTGCCAGCGCACGTGCATGGCTGGCGGCCGCATAGCCGTCTTGTACGGCGCGGCTGTAACCCGCACTGGCGGCATAGCGGGCGGCGGCCAGCAGCAGATCCGGGTCCTCATGCGGTGGAGGGGCAAACGGCGGGCGCTCATACGGCACGGCGCTGTCCCCGGCTTGCAAGGGGCGGGCCGCGCGGATGGGGGCACGGCTCCAGGCCTCAGCACCGCCGGCCACCACCACCTCGGCCTGGCCGCTGGCGACCAGGCTGGCGCCCAGCGCGATGGCGTCGAGCCCGGCGCAGCACTGTGTATCGACCGAGTAGGCGGCGCAGTGCAGCGGCAGCTGGCCCGCCAGCGCCAGCATGCGTGCCGGGTTGCCACCAGCACCCAAGGCGTTGCCCAGCACGACGGCATCCACAGCATCTGCCGTCAGCCCGGCGCGTTGCAGCAGGCCTTGCAGCACAGGCGCGGCAATCTCATGCGTGTGCAGATGCTTGAACGCGCCGCCCACCGGCACCACGGCGCTGCGCGCATGGCTGGCGATAAAGACGGGTGGGTTGGGCATGGTAGCGCGCGCGATCAAGCGGTTTTGTCGGCACTGGGCAGTGCTGCTGCCAGCCATTGTGCGAGCCTGGGGTGGTCCGTCTTGCCGCTGGCCGTCTGGGGCCAGGGCGCGGCGCTGAACCAGCGGCGTGGGCACTTGTGTGCTTCCAGCCGGCTGCGGCACCACTCGGCCAGCTCGCGGGCCAGCGCGGCATCGGCCAGCGGCTGCAATGGCGCCTGCGCAGGCAATGTGGGAGTATCGTCACGCAATTGCAGCGCCACCCAGACCTGCTTGCCGCGCAGCGCATCGTCGACGCCATGCACCGATGCCGCAGCCACGCGCGGGTGCTCGCAGAGCACCGCCTCCACCTCTTCGGGGAACAGGTTCTTTCCCTGGGTGACGATCATGCGCTTCTCGCGCCCCACCAGGGTCAGCATGCCTTGCGCATCGAGGCTGCCCATGTCGCGTACGCTGAGCCATTCGCCATCGCGCAGTGCAGCCGTCGCATCCGCCTGCGCGCCCACATAGTCGGTAAACAGCATGGGGCTGCGCAGCCAGATGGTGCCCACCTCGCCGTGGGGCAGCGGCTGCAGCCTGGCATCGCGGATCTGCAACTGCACATTGCTGAAGGGCCGGCCCACCACTTGCGGTGCGGTGTCCGCGTGGGCGTCCATCCAGGCGATAAAGCTCGCCTCGGAAGCGCCATAGAACTCCACAATCCGGGCGTTCGGGAACAGCGCCTGCAGCGCCGGCGTGTGCTGGCGCATCCAGCGCGCACCGCTGATCATCAGCAGCGCCAGCGAGGTGATCGGCGCCAGCGCGCGGCGCTCGGCCAGCTGCAGCATCACAAGCAACTGGCTGGGCACGGCGACGAGGCAGGGCGTCGCCTGCTGGCGCAACGTGGCCAGGCACTGGCTGGCAGAAAAGCGCGGTTGCAGCTGCGTGCCGCCACCCGTCCAGATGCCTTGCACCGCACCAAACAAAAACAGCGAATGCGACAGGCTGCCTGGCGCCATCACGCAGCTGTTCGCGGCCTGGCCAAAGCTGTCCACGCAGACGCGAAAGCTCTCGCTCCAGGACTGGTGGTGGCGCCTGAAGCCCTTGGGCAGGCCCGTGCTGCCCGAGGTAAAGCCAATGTAGAAAGGTTGCAGTGCGGCATCGCCATGATCATCGCTGCGTGGCGTGGCGGCCAGCGCATCAATCCATTGCTGCGCCTGCGCTTGCTGTGCGGGTGACCAGGCCCTGTCGCCCAGCGCCGCGCAGCGGCCGCTGGCATTGGTGGCCAAAAAATCGGTGATCAGCGCTGCCGGCGGCTGGCTGGCATCCAGCAAGCGGGTGTGGGGGGCATTCTGGGCCTCCAGGGCCTGGGCGTGTTGCTGCACGGCGGCATGCAGATGAGCAAAGCGGATGCGTTGCTGGCCGTCATCGATGGCAATGGCATCGGGCCGCTGCTGGGCCCAATGGGCCAGCGGGCCATGCACCAGGCGTTGCCAGCCGGCCAGCGGGGCCGATGGCGCTTGCGAGCCGCTCACAGGCGGCGCCCGCCAAAGCGCCAGTCGGGCAGGCCGCGCGCCACCGTGTGCACCATCAGTGCCACCAGCACGCACTTGACCAGATCCCCCGGCACAAACACCAGGGTGCCTAATGCCGCCTGCACAAAGCTCAGCTTGGCCAGCAGCATCAGGCCCAGCACCCCAAACACATGGACGACCACGATTCCGCCCAGCACCGAGGCCACAAAGGCACAAGTGGCCAGCCGCATGGGCGATGACGGGCCGGTGCCGGCCAAGCTGCGCATGACCAGCCCGGCAACCGCAGCGGCCAGCGGGTAGGAGAGGAGATAGCCTGCGGAAGGCAGGAAAAACACGCCCATGCCACCCCGGCCGCCCGACAGCAACGGCAGGCCCAGCGCGACCGCCGCGAGAAACAGCAAAAGGGCCTGGAAGCCCATCGCGGCTCCCAGCATGCAGCCGGCCAGCATCACGCCCATCGTCTGCGCGGTAATCGGCACGCCCAACGGCAGATCGATTTTGGGAATCAGGCCAAAAGCGGCCATCAGCGCGGCAAACAGCGCCACCAGGGCTATGCGCTGAGCGCGGGTTTCGGGGCGGTGCTCGGAGGTCATAGGCATGTCCGTGTCTTTCAAAAAAGGGGATGAGGGCGCAGCGCTGCTAGAGCTTGAGACGAATGGCCAGCGCATCGGCCACCTTGCGGGCGGTGATGAGCATATGAATGGTGAGAGGTGCCAGCAAACGCCAGCCGCCTGCGCGGCCGGTGCGCACCCGGTAGGCATCGGCCAGGCGCTGCCACTGCACAAAAAACTGCTCGGCAAAGCGCAGCATCAGCCCCAGTTGCAAGGCCAGGCGCTCCACCGGCACGCCCAGGCGGGCGAGCGGCGACAGCAGCCATTCGGCCACACCCAGCAGATCGCCAAAACGGGTGGTCGCCGTCAGCATCGCGCCCAGCATCGTCGTGCTGACCAGGCGCAGGCCGCTGGCCAGGCCCAGCCAGGGCTGGCCGGTCGCCGCATGCAGGCCGCCTACCAGCGCAGACGCCATAACGGCCACCACTACCAGCCGGCGCGTGGGGCGGGAGGCTGCGCCCAGGCTGGCGTACAACAAGACAATCGCCGCAAAGGCCAGCGCTTGCAGGCGCAGATCACTGAGCGCCAACAGGGCGATACTGCTCAAGGCCAGCAGCAGGAGCTTGAGCCCGGCAGGCAGCCGGTGCATCCAGCTGGGGATGTCGCTGTAGAGGGTGCCCATCACTGCGCCCCTGGTCGGTTGTGGGCAGCGTCTGCTGTTGCCGCTGCTGCATCCAGGGGCTGGCCCATGCGTGCCTGCACGTCGGCCTCATAAGCCGCGCAAACATCGGCCCCCGGGCCATCGCCACGCACTTGGCCATGGTCCAGCCACAGCACGCGCTCAAAGTGGCGCACATGGTCCAGCACATGGGTGGAGATGATGACCTGGGCGGGTGCAGCATCCAGCTCACGCGACAGGCGTGCCTGGCCAGGCAGATCCAGGCTGGCAAAAGGCTCGTCGAGCAGCATCACCTGCGGAGCCGCCATCAGCATGGCCAAAAAACAAACCTGCTGGCGCTGGCCCTGGCTCAGGCCACTGACGGCGCGCGGCGCCCAGTCTGCCAGGCCCCGCGCCGCCAAAAAATCCCGTGCCTGCACGATGGCTGCCTTGCGGGATACGCCCCGGTATTGCAGGCTCAGGCCCAGCTCCTCCTCCACGGTCGGGAAGATGATCTGGTCATCGGGGTTCTGGAACATCAGGCCGACAACGCCGGGCAGTTGCTCGCGCTGGCGTTGCACATCGCATCCTGCGACCTGCACGCTGCCCTGGTAGGCATGCTCCAGCCCGCACAGCAGCCGGAACAGGCTGGTCTTGCCAGCACCGTTGTCACCGATCAGCCCGATGCGCCGCTCGGTCACCTGCAGGTTGAGGCCCTGAAACACCGTCTGTGCACCGCGCTTGAGGTGCACATCGCTCAGGCGGATGTCTGCCACGGAAACGGTGTGGGCCAAGGAGGGTGTCATGTCAGCATTGCAAGGCAGGGCGCAAGCCGCTGCCGCTGGTTTCAAAAAATACACGTGCTCGCCTTCGCAAGGGGCGATAGGGTGGCAGGTTTAGTACCCCATCGCCTGTGCCGGTGGTGGCCGCGCGGCGGGTGGGCAGGTCTGCCTGTCACGGGTAGCAAAGCCCATACGGACGCGGCTTGCGGGCGTCCTGCAGAGCGGTGCCGTATTGTCGCACCAAGCGCAGGCCCGGTGCAGGGGGGCAGAGGGGCGCAGCCGGTGACCGCTGCCGTGGTTTGGGACCGTGTTTTGCACGTGGTTGCCAGATGTTGAGGCACAGATGTCGGCAAGTTCGCCTAACCATGCGGCAACATGCTGGCTCTGGCGACCACCACGCATGCCGACAGGCAGACGCCTGATATCAAAAAAGATAGCACCGGATGAGATGGACTAAGGGCTTGTGTAGATCTGCCTTCTGAAGCGCAGATCGACTCCCAAAAAGTGCCAAGCTGCTTGTGGGGTTATCAGCCCGTTTCCGAGGCGCCGTGTTCAAGAAATCGCTGTACAAGCACAGAACTTTTCTGACAGACACCGGGGAATCCCCATGGTGCAATAGAGACATTCCACAGTTCCCATCTCATGTCGGGGTGGCAGAGGCCTCTGTTCAGCAGTACCCGTCTCGGTGGAAAGGAGGTTCACCATGTTTCACCACCACAGCCATTGGTTAGATGCAGCCTCTTTTATTGCCTTGGTGCTGGCCGTATTGCTGGCATTCATGTTGACGATCTGGCCCGTCACCACGGCGGCGGCCGCAGACTCTCTGGCGCATATGCTGCAAGGCATGATCCAGGTCTGGGACCGCCCCTGAATTCTTAAGCGCTCCGGTCGATGCCTGATGGCACCGGCCGTTTCATGACGAGCCGCCTGTTTTCGCGACAGGCGGCTTTTTGCTGGATGCTTCTGAGACATTAGCTCTATATATGCGTTTGGAATGAGCTGATTTCGATAATTTCTGAGTGAAAGGTAGTATGCAGGTTCATACTCGCTGCTTTGCTGCGGTACCGAGAAAACGTTGAAATGTTTTGTCGGGTCAGCAGCTGTTTTCTGATTGCTCGGAGTTTCTGATGTCCGCTCGTTTTTCCTTCGCCGCTGGGCGCCGTGCCGTGATGGCTGGCGCTGCCCTTGCTCTGATCGCTGCTGTGTCTCTGCCTGCCATGGCCCAGGATGCGGCCAAGAAGAGCCTGAAGATTGGCGCTACCGCCGGCTCCAACTACGACCTGCTGCAAAAAGGCATCCTGCCGCAGCTGGAGAAAAAGGGCTACCAGATCAAGCTCATCGAGTTCAACGACTATGTGCAGCCCAACCTAGCGCTGTCCGATGGCTCGCTGGACGCAAACTTCTTCCAGCACCGCGCCTACTTTGACCAGTTCACCACCGACCGCAAACTGGCGCTGACGGCCATCGTGCAAGGCCCGGTGGCACCGATGGGCGTGTACAGCAAAAAGCACAAGACTCTGGCCGATATCCAGAACGGTGCCAAGGTGGCCTTGCCCAATGACCCGAGCAACCTGGCGCGTGCACTGCTGGTGCTGCAGCAGGCAGGCCTGGTCAAGGTGAAGGAGGGTGTGAACCCTGCCCGTATCTCTGAGCTGGACCTGGCCGCGAACCCGCACAAGCTCAAGTTTTTGGCGCTGGATGCGGCCCAATTGCCGCGTGTGCTGGAAGACGCCGATTACGTGGTCGTCAACGGCAACTTTGCCGTCTCCTCGGGCCTGAAGCTGAGTGAGGCCGTGGTGCTGGAGAATACGCCCGACCAGTACCTGAACGTGGTCGCCGTCAAGACCGGCAACGAAAAGAGCGCTTGGGCCCAGGACCTGGCTGCCGCCTACCGCTCGCCTGAGTTCAAGGCCGTGGTGGACAGCCAGTTCGCCGGCTACGCCAAGCCTGCTTTCCTGAAGTAAAGCATTGCGCCCGTTGCGCCCGGCGCGCCGGGCGCAGTCAGTGCGTCCGCGCCTGCACCTCGGCTTCCAGATGCTGCAGCGCGCGCAGCTCCATCTGCTGCAGCTGCAGGCGCTGCGCCGCCGGCAGCTCGCCCAGCATCGATGCCGCCCCCAGGTCGCTCAGCACCGCATCGCCGGTGGCTGGGTTCCACAAGATATTGTGGGCATACAGGTCACCATGCAACATGCCGTGGCCATGCAGATGCGCGACGGCGCTGCGCACTTGCGCCAGCATGCGCTGCGCGGCAGCCGCAGAAAACCGGGCACCATCGGCATAGACATCACGTGTGCAGCTGGCCAGGCTGGGGGGGCCCGCCAGCGGTTGCAGGCCGGGCGGCAGCAATGGCAATACCATCGCCAGTTCTTGTGAGCTGGCATGCACATCCGCCTGCAAAATCGCCAGCGGTGTCAGCAAATGTGGGTGCTGTCCCGCTGCCAGACCCGCCGCCATTTCTGATTGGGGCGTGCCGTCGCTGGTCTGCCCCGCCTTGAACACTTTAAGCGCTACATCGGGCCCACCATCCACAGCGCTGGCGCGGTAGATGTGGCCGCTGGCGCCCTGGCCCAGCAGCTCCTGCCGTTGTAGATCGTCACCGCGCCAAGCCGCTGCCGCGTTGGCCTGCAGCACCTGCTGCTCACTGTGCAAGGTCATCGGGTTGCCGGCCATCGCCAGCCAGGCCAGCGCTGGCATGGCCAGCACTTCGGGCGGCAGTGCGGCAAAGCGGTTGCCGGCCAGCCGCAGCAGCTCCAGCCGGGGGCTGTGGGCCAGGCCGCTTGGCAGGCTCTGCAGCTGGTTGCAGGCCAGCATCAGCTTTTGCAGGCGGGGGCGCTCGCCCAGGGTATCGGGCAACTCCGTGATCTGGTTGTCGGTCAGGATCAGCCAGCGCAACTGCGGCGGCAGGCTGTCGGCCGTCACCGTGCGGATCTGGCAGGCCTTGAAGCCCACCATCTCCAGCCGGGGCATGCGGCCCAGCACGCGCGGCAGTTCGGTGAACGGGTTGTTCGACGCAAACAGCACCCGCAACTGGCTAAAACGGGTCAGGTCATCGGGCAGGCTGGAGAGCTGGTTGCCGCTGAGGTCGAGCATTTCGAGGGTGTCTGCGAGCGCAAAAAGCTCGCGTGGAAACTCGCGCAGATCCGCAGTCAGCGTGATCTGGCGGGCTCCGCGCAGCGCACCGCTGTGCAGCTGCTCTTGAAGGGCTTGTAGGCTTTGCATGGCTGCACAGTGTAGGTGCTGGCAGCGCATGCCGGCCCCAGATCTGGCTTGATTTGGGGTGTGCGGCGATTACTGGGTTCGCTCAATGCGGGTGATGGTCAGGCTGCCGCCTTCATCCTGCACATGAAAGCGCACCTTGTCGCCCGCGTTGAACTGCGCTATTTGCGTGGCGTCCTTGAGCCCGAACACCATGGTCATCGGCGGCATGTCCAGGTTCTTGATCTCTGCATGGCGAATGGTCAGCTTGCTGCCGCGCTTGTCCACGCGGGTGATCTCGCCTGCGGTCATCACCGCATCGGCGGCTGTGGCTGCCATGGGTGAGGATGCCGGTGCTGCGGCCGCAGCCGGTGCAGCCCCGCCATGGCTGGCGTGGTCGGCGTGGTTCTGGGCCAGAGCCGGGCTCAGCAGGCTGCAAGCCAGGGTCAACGCGGCCAGGGTGGTGGTGGTGTGGTTCATGTGATGCTCCAAATGTCAATGCAAAAAGATCCGCGCGCTCAGTCGCGGTAGGCGCTGAAAACGCGGGTGGTGACGTCGCTGCCCGCGCCAGTCCTGGTGACCAGCAGCACATCGAACGGGTCTTTGCGGCCGCCGTAGGCGGGGCCGTCCATGCCGGGGCTGCCGATGGGCATGCCGGGCACCGCAATGCCCAGCGCCTTGGGCTTTTGCTGCAGCAGCTTGCGCACATCGGCAGGTGGTACATGGCCTTCCACCAGGTAACCGCCTACCAGCGCGGTGTGGCAGGAGCCCAGGCGTGCAGGCAGGCCCAGCTGGGCGCGCACGGCGTTGTTGCCGCTGTCGTGGACCTTGGCGCTAAAGCCGGCTTGTTCCATCAGCGCGATCCAGTCCTTGCAGCAGCCGCAGTTCGGGTCTTTCCAGACTTCGATGGGGGTGGGTGCTGGCTGGGCCGCCAGCGCGGCTTGGCCGGTGGCTGCGGCAGTGGCCAGACCGGCTGCCAGCATCTGCAGGGTGCGGCGGCGGTTATAGGCATGGGGGTTGCGCATCGTGGGCTCCTGGCTGTGGTTCATCGTCATTCCGTTACCGTGAAGGTGCCCGTCATCCCCGCCTGGTAGTGGCCGGGGATCAGGCAGGCAAAGTCAAAACTGCCGGCGCGGTTGAAGTGCCAGACCAGGTCCTCGCTTTTTTGCGGCGCCACATGGGCCATGTAGGGCTCGGCATGCTCCATGCCGGGGTACTTCAGCATCATTTGCGCGTGCTGCGCGAGCGAGGCCTTGGTGCCCAGCACCACTTCGTGCATCACCTGGCCCTTGTTGATGACGCGTAGGCGCAGGGTTTCGCCCTTTTTGACGCTGAAGTGCGCGGGCGAGAAGCGCATGTCATCACCCATGTTCAGATCGATGCTGCGGCTGGCCTGCCTGGCATCGCCGGCAATGCCCCAGTCCTTTTGTACCGGGGGTGCGGTGTGGGATGCTGCCTCTGTGGGTGCAGTGGCGTGGCTTTCATTGCCGTGTGCAAAGGCGTTGCTGGCGCTGGCCAGCAGGGTGCATGCCAGCAGGTGTGAAATAGTTTTCATAGGGTCACTCCGGGGTTCAGTGGTTGGCATGGCCGCTGCCAGCGGCGGGCTTGTGGACGCTGGGCGCACCGGGCGCCGTGCCGGGCAGGGTCTGGCGTGGCGCCTGCGCGTCCAGCGGCGCGCCTTGCCATTCATAGGCCACGGTGCCTGGAGGCTGCGCATACCAGCCCGGGTCGCGGTAGTCCTGCGCGGCCAGCCCTTTGCGCACCTTGAAGCTGGTGAACATGCCGCCCATCTCGATATTGCCGAAGGGGCCCTTGCCGGTCATCATCGGGAAGGTGTTGTCGGGCAGCGGCATCTGCATGGCACCCATATCGCCCATGCCGCGCTCGCCCATCAGCATGTAGTCGGGCACGATCTTCTGGATCTTGCCGACCAGGCCTTGGTGCTCCACGCCGATCATGGTTGGCACATCGTGGCCCATCGCACCCATGGTGTGGTGGCTCTTGTGGCAGTGAAAGGCCCAGTCGCCGGGCTCGTCGGCGATCAGCTCGATCTGGCGCATCTGGCCCACGGCCACATCGGTGGTCACCTCGGGCCAGCGCGCGCTGCGCGGCACCGGGCCGCCATCGGTGCCGGTCACCTCAAACTCATGGCCATGGATATGGATCGGGTGGTTGGTCATCGTGAGGTTGCCCACGCGGATGCGCACGCGCTCGCCCAGGCCGGCCACCAGTGGCGTGATGGCGGGAAAGGCGCGGCTGTTGAAGGTCCAGATGTTGAAGTCCGTCATCTCGGCCACGCGGGGTGTCATCGCGCCGGGCTCCACCGCATAGGCGCTGAGCAGGAAGGCGTAGTCGCGCGCCACATCGGCAATCTGCGGGTGGCGGCCCTTGGGGTGGGTGATCCACAGGCCCATCATGCCCATGGCCATCTGCACCATCTCGTCCGAATGCGGGTGGTACATGAAGGTGCCGGGGCGGCGCGCATCGAACTCATAGACAAAGGTCTTGCCAGGCGGGATGTGGGGCTGGTTGAGCCCGCCCACGCCGTCCATGCCATTGGGCAGGCGCTGGCCATGCCAGTGCACGGTCGTGGCTTCGGGCAGGCGGTTGGTGACGAAGATGCGCACCCGGTCACCTTCGACCACCTCGATCGTGGGGCCGGGTGACTGGCCGTTGTAGCCCCACATGTTGACAAAAAAGCCCGGTGCCACCTCGCGCACCACGGCCTCGGCCACCAGGTGGAACTCCTTGACACCAGCGTTCATGCGCCAGGGCAGCGTCCAGCCGTTGAGGGTGACCACCGGCTGATAAGGCCGGCCATTGGGCGGCGCCAGCGGCGCGGCGGTATCAGCGCTGGTCTGGATGACGGGCTCGGGCAGGGCAGCCATGGCTACCGGGCTGACGGCGGCAGCCGCCACGGCCGAGGCGGCGCCGGAGAAGAATTGACGGCGTTGCATATCAGTGGCCTTGGGGTTCGGTTGCGGGAGCGGCAGGTGCTGCAGTGTTGCGGGCAGCGCGCGCATTGGCGCCTGCCGCTTGCGGCGATGTGCCGCTGAGCGCCAGTTGCAGATCGGTCTCGGCGAGCCAGAAGTCGCGCTGCGCCTCGGTCGCCGTCAGCACCGCCTGCGTGGTGCTGCGGGCCTGGGCCAGCAGCTGCCAGACGCTGACAAACATGCCGTTGTAGCGGTAGATGGTTTCTTCCTGCACCAGCTGGGCCAGGGGCAGCACTTCGGTCTGCTGCTGGTGGGCCAGATCCCAGGCAGTACGGTAGGCGCGCCAGCTGCTGCGGGCCTCGCTGCGCGCCCGGATGGCGCTTTCACGCAGCTGCGCCGCATTGGCCTGCACCTGGTGGCGCGCCATGCTGCTGGCCGCTGACCCCCAGTCGAACAGCGGCAACGGCACATCCAGCTCCCAGCCCCGCGTGCGGTCCTGGTGGCCGCTGTCCCGCTCGGTGCTGGTAGTGCGGCTGTAGGTGGCGCCAATATCGCCAAACACCGCGCCGAGGGTGGCCCAGCCCTGGCGGTCGGCGCTGACCTCCAGGTTGCGGCGCAGCGCGCCCAGGTCCAGGCGCTCGCGCAGCGCCGTGGCCTCGGCATCGTCACCGCTGCGCAGCTCGCTGGCCGCTTTGGGCAATGGTGGCAGCGCCTGGGGCAGCACAAAATCCAGCTGCTGGCCCCACAGGCCCATGCGCTGGGCCAGTTGCTCACGCGCCTGTTGCGCGGCCAGCGCGGCCCGCGCCAGTTGCGCAGCGGCTTGCTGCTGCTGGGCCAGCTCGCGTGCCTGGTCCAGTTTGCTGAAATTGCCCACCGCCGCCATGCGCCGGGCCAGCTCGCCGCCCAGTGCGGCTGCCTCGTGCATGCGGGTATGGGCAGCCAGAGCTTGCTCGGCGGCCACGGCGTTGAGCCAGGCGCGGCGCGTGTCGGCCGCAAGCAGCAAGGTTTGCTGCGCCGCTTCCAACGTGGCCTGCTCCATCTGCCAGCCTTGCCAGCGGCTGCGCCAGGGCAGGGTCAGCAGATCGACCAGGCCAAAGCCCAGCTTGCGTTCAAGCTCCCGCTCATGGCCATTGCGAAACCAGCCCAAGGTCAGACTGGGGTTGGGCAGGGTGATGGCCTGCACGCGCTGGGCATCGGCAATGCCCAGTTGCGCCAGCTGTGCCTGCAGACCGGGATTGTTCAGCAGCGCGATGCGCACGGCGGTGTCCGCATCGACCGGTTGCTGCAGCCAGGCGTCGATCTGCATCTGCGCCGATTGCTGGCCCTGTGCATCGGGGGCGGGCAGTTGGGCCTGGTCGGGCAGGCGCCCTTGCAGCCGCTGGGCAACATCGCTGCGCAGCCCATCGGGCGAGACGCTGGCGCAGCCGGCCAGCAGCAGCGCGGCGGCGAGGGTGGAAAGGCGAAGGCTCAGACGCTTCATCGCGGGCCTCCTTCGCCGTGCTGGCCATGGGCGCTGTGTTCGCCATGCGCGCCATGGCCGGGCAGCGCCGTTGAGCCGGCCGGTATGGCCTGGGCGGCGCCCGGGGTGGCCTGGGATTTTTCCCAGGCGACAACATCGGCATGGCCGCGCGCAAACGCGCCTACGGCTGCATTGGCCTGGCGCCAATCACTGGGCGCATTGACGATGCTGCCGCTGCTGGCGAGCGGCCGGTGCTGGAGCGCCGATGTGGGCGCGTTGGGGTCGGCGGGGGCCGGAGCCACCGTTTGGGCAGATAGCCAGCTGGTGACAGCCAGCCCGCCCGCGCCGGCAAGCCAGCGCAAGACATGCGCAGTGCGCATAGGGTTCTCCTGAAAGCGTGGTCAAAGCAGACGCCTGCACGGCAGCTGCCATGCGGACGCACCTCGGGTGTCAGCGATCAGGAAATGGGTGGTTTGGAGACTTGGGCGAGCAGCGCGCTGGCAAAGGGCGCGCTGCCGCTGGCACGGGCCAGCAAAGAGGCGGGAAGGGCAGCAAAGCCCGCTTCGTTGAACAGGTCCACCGCCGAGTGGCAGATGCCACAGGCCGAGCAGCTGGCGCCATGCTGGGCCGGGTCATGCTCGCTGTGTTGGCCATGGCTGTTGTGGTCACCATGGCCCGTGGCCTCGATCCCGGTAGCGCAGTGGCTGGGGGTTTGGAGGGCATCTGCTGTGCCATGCTCGGCATGGTCCAGCATGCAGCTGGCGTGGTGTTCGGCCAGCGCCACAGGCATGACCGGTGCGACGATGCCCATGGCCATGGCGTCGCCCATGAGGCCGCGCAAGGCCAGCATCAGCATCAGCAACAGGGACAAACAGGCACGCATGGTGGGGTCAGACAGCGCAGGGTTCGGAAAGTTCCACAGCGGCTGAGTGTAGCGCAAGCTGCACGCCAGCGGTGCCAGCCGTGCGGGCAAAGCGTGGCCGGACGGCGGTGCCGCCGCTCGGCCGCTCCAGCGGGCAGCCCTCAGGCCCGTACACGCAAGGCCTCGTCGAGCGCCGAGGTCAGCAGATCGGCATGCTCGGTCTCAAAGGGCAGTGGCGGGCGGATCTTGAGGGTATCTCCCAACGGGCCGCTGGTGCTGATCAGCACGCCGGCCTGGCGCAGGTGGTTGACGACGGCGCTGGCCAGGCTGCCGCTTTGCAGCTGCACGCCCCAGTACAGGCCTTCGCCACGTATCTGCGTAATGCTGGCGTGCTGCGCCGCCAGCGACTGCAGTGCCTGCTGCAGATGGCCGCCCACGCGGCGCACATGGGCGGGGGCATCCATGCGCTCCAGCTCGTCAAGCACGGCCATCGCTACTGCGGCCGATACCGTGTTGCCGCCAAAGGTGTTGAAGTAGCGGCAGCGCTTGCCAAATACCTCCATCAGCGGTGTCTTCAATACCAGCGCGGCGATCGGGTGGCCATTGCCCATCGGTTTGCCCATGGTCACCATATCGGGCACCACCGATTCGCGGCCAAAGGCCCACCAGCGGCCTGTGCGGGCAAAGCCGCCTTGCACCTCATCGGCAATGAAAAGACCGCCGCGCTTGCGCACCGCCTGGGCAGCGGCTTGCAGGATGGGCGCGGCATCGATATGCACGCCATCGCTGGCAAACACGGTGTCGAGCAGCAAGGCGCTGACCGGCGTGCCCCGCGCCTGCAGCGCGTCGGCGGCAGCATCCACGCGCTGGGCAAAGGCAGCGGCAGCGGCCTGCGCATCCATGCCCTGGAAGGCGGGCGGGTCGATGACTTCCACATGCGCTGCCGGCGGGCACAGCGACGGCGAGCACTGCGCCAGCGCCATGGTCACGCCGTGGTAGGCATGGCGGGTGAT
The DNA here is from genome assembly GCF_022387135.1 of Comamonas sp. B21-038. Classification (GTDB taxonomy): domain Bacteria; phylum Pseudomonadota; class Gammaproteobacteria; order Burkholderiales; family Burkholderiaceae_C; genus Comamonas; species Comamonas sediminis. The sequence goes on along the minus strand of NZ_CP092462.1, from coordinate 2,273,966 downwards.
GACCAGGCCCTGGCGGCCGGTATATTCCTGCGCCACGCGCAAGGCCAGGTCATTGGCTTCGCTGCCGGTGCAGGTGAAGACGCTGGTGTCCAGCTCGGCCGGAAACAGCGCCCGCAGGCGCTCGGCCAGCTGCACCACGTTGTCATGCAGGTAGCGGGTATGCGTGTTGAGCAGCTGGCTTTGGGCGATGAGCGCCGCGTTGACCGCTGCGTTGGCATGGCCGACCACTGGCACGTTGTTGTAGGCATCCAGGTAGCGGCGGCCCCCAGCATCGAACAGCCAGACGCCTTCGCCGCGCACCGGGTGCAGGGGCTCGTCGTAGAACAGGCGGTAAGAGGGGCCGAGCGCGCTTTGGCGGCGCGCCAGCAGGCGCTGGTCGTCTGCGGAAAGGGTTGGCATGGCGTGGTGCTCCAAAAGTCGGGTCAGGCAGTGGCCGGGGTGGTTGCGCTGCTGGCTGCGCGCTCAGCGGCAGGGGCGGCATGGCGCTGCAGCCAGTCGCCAATCATGTGGCTGAACAAGGCCGTGGCGGTGGCCTGGCTGCGCAGGATATAGACGCGGTTGTCCGGGTAAAGGCGGGCGCGCCAGGCGGTGATCACCATGCGCTGTGTGAGCCGGGCCAGGATCAGATCGGGCAGCAGCGCTTGCTCGGCAGCCGTCAGCGGCAGCAGGCTTTCATAACCGGTCCGCATCGCCGCCAGCGCAGCTTCGGGCCTGTCCGTCAGCGGCATTTGGTACGAGGCGGCAATGGCCAGATCGGCCACGCGCGGGGCCAGCAGCATGTCGCCAAAATCCAGCACGCCGGCAATGCCCAGGCCATCGTCGCTGCTCAGCAGGTTGCTGGGGGAGAGATCGTTGTGGATGGTCTGCACCGGCAGCGCAGGTCCCTGCTGCGCCATCCGCTGCTCAAAGGCCGTCCAGAACGCGGCAATCTGCGCGCGCAGCTGTGCATCGTCCACTACCTCCAGCCAGGGGCGCAGCAGCGGCGCGCGGCGTGCATCCCATAAAAAAGGGCGCTCGGTAGCAGGGTGGGCAAAGTCTGCCATGGCTCCATGCAACTGGGCAATCGCCCTGCCGCAGGCCTGCCAGGCGCTGGTATGGCGCTGCAGATCGCTGCCCGCCTTGCCATCGAGAAAGCTGTAGCAGCGCACCCGCAACAGTTCACCGGTGGGGCTGCACCAGTCCAGCCAATCGGTGCTGGCGATGCTGCTGGCAGTGGCAGTGCGTCGCAGCGGATAGTGCAAGGGCACCGGCACGGCGCAGCGGCCTGCCAGGTGCTTGAGCACTGCGATCTGCATCTCCGTCTCCGCCAGTGATTCGGCCGTGCTGATGAATTTGAGGGTGACGGCGCTGCCATTGTCCGAGCGGATCACAAAGTTGCGGTCCCGCTCACCGGACAGGGCTTGTGCTTTGCCTTGAATGCCATAGGCCTCATGGGCCAGGGCCGTCGCCTGTTCTGCGCTGACTTGGGGCACCGCCGTCAGGAAGGCTTGGCTGGCTTGTGCCAATGCATCGGGTTCATCAGGCGGGACGGAATTAGTAGCTGGCGGGGGGCGTTTCATGGCGGCGGCAGGTGGTGCGAGGCGGGAGGCTTTGGCAAAGAGGGTGCGGATGGCTTGCGGCCGGGTCAAAGCGGCAAGGTTCTAATTTGATGTTTGATGCATCATAAATGGGATGGGTTGATTGGAACAGCAACCATGAAGGTAGGCATCCGGGTAAACCTGAGTGCGCGCATTTTTGCTTATGATGCATCTTGCAGTGTGGGTCGGCGCAAGGTGTGCATCGTTTTTGCCGACTGCAGTGCCTACAAGAACACCAGCGGGAGCAATGGCAGATGGCAGAGCGATTTGAGAGTGTCAACACCGAGAGCAAGGGCGAGCAGATCTACGCCCAGCTGGCGCAGGCGCTGGTCAAAGGGCAGCTGCTGCCGGGCGAACGCCTGAAGATACGCGAGCTGGCCGCGCAAATGGGCACCAGCGTGACGCCGGTGCGCGATGCCATCCTGCGGCTGGTGCAGCATGGGGTATTGGTGATGCTCAGCCCCCGCGACATACGGGTGCGGCGCCTGACGCTGGACGAGTACCTGGAGATCCGCAATATCCGCGTCGAGCTCGAAGGCATGGCCGCCAGCCAGGCGGCCCTGCGTGCCACCGCCGACGAAGTGCAGCGCCTGGCCGAGCAGGTGCAGCACAACGAAGAGGCCGTGCGGCGCGGCGACATCGCCCAGGCCATTGCGCTGAACCAGGATTTTCACTTTACGCTGTGCCAGCTGGCGCGCATGCCGTTGCTGTCCGAAATCCTCTACGGGCTGTGGCTCAAGATGGGGCCGCTGATAGCACAGAGCTACAGCGAAGGCGGCCGCAGCATGATCGACCACCATTACCCTGTCGTCGAGGCCCTGCGCCGCAACGATCCGCATGCTGCGCGGGTGGCGATTCAGACGGATTTGCTGTCTGGTGGGCAGTCGATTTACGAGCGGTTTGGGCAGGCGGAGGCGGGCAGGTAAGCCCTGCGGGCCATAACACCCAACCGTTGAGCTGGCTTACTGCGCGGGCAGCAGCGGCGCCGCAAACGCCCGCGCCACCTCGCGGTTGCGCGCCGCCAGCTCGCGCATCGCCTCTGAGATAGGCGCCGCCAGCTGGGCATGGCTGGCAGCCTGCCAAAACGCATCGGCGGCGCGGGCCGCCAGGCTCCAGACCTGGGGCACGGCGCCGATGGTGCTGACCTGGGGCTCGATCGGCACCAGCGCCGGATCCAGTCCTCCGCCAATGGGCGCGTAGCGCATCGGCAGAATGTCATAGGCCGGTGCGATGCCCAGGTATTCACCATCGTCGCCGATCAGCAGCGAGATGTTTTCAAAATGGCGGTCGGTATTGCCGATCAACTCGCTGAACGCAGCCATCACGGCCACACGCTGGGCGTGCTGTGCGCTGAAGTAGTCCGCGTGCACGCAGCGTGCAGCGAACTCCGGCCACGTATCGCGCGCACCAAAGAACTCGTCATCCACGGCGCCTGCCGAAAGCATGCCCAAGCGTCCTTGTTGGCCCACGCGGTCAAAGCGCTGCACCTCCAGAAAGACATATTCGTCTGCCATGAGAATCTGGGTCTTGGCGGCGGGCACCCCGACATCGGCCAGTGCCGACAGTGCCAAATGCTCCAGTGGCAGCAGCTCGGCCATGCGGCTGCCCAGCCGTGCGAATTTGACGATGACCGAGCCCGAATCCTCGGCCACCCAGAGGAACTTGGGCTGCTCGCCGCCGGCGCTCGACCCATAGGATTCATGCTTGAGTTGCTGTGCGAGCCCCACATAGATGCCGAGCTTGTCCTGCGGCTGCTGGCGTGGCTGGCGCAGCAGATCCAGCTCGCGTTGCAGAGGCTGGTCGCCAAAGATCAGGTTGCCCGGCAGGTTCAGCCCCTGGGTAAACAAAAAGGCGATGCGGTGGTCGTCGCTCCAGTCGTTGAGGCTGGCCGGAAAAGGCTGGTTGCGCGCAGCGGTCTGGGCCAGTTGGCGGCCCAGAAAACCCGAGGGAGCCGCGAACAGCATGTAGGGCGGCAGGCCCTCGTAGAGGCGAATGGCGCCTGCCTCCTGGCGCTCCAGGGTCCCTCCGCCGGCGAGAAATTCCAGATCCGCGTATGGAACGATGTGGCCGGTCGACAGAAAGCGATAGACACGCTGGCGCGGGTTGAGCCCCAGCGGCAGTTTGCGCAACCACGCGTATTGGGGTGTGCGCTGCCCCGGTTCGCGAAACATGCTGACCGCAGCGGATAGTTCGCGAATAGTTCGAGATAGAGTCGGCTGGCTGACGCCCAGCGACTCCAGCAACTGCTGGCCCGAGCGCGGTCCACCGGCCAGTGCGCGTTGAATGGCCTGGTGAAGATCGGTCATCGGAGATCGAAGGGGGGCAGACATGAGGTAAGTGCTGAATAGATCAAGAATTTTATATGAATATGAAATCTGGTGTCTTATGGCGGTAGCGATGGCCTTTAGCCAGCTGCTGTCCCAAGTCCCTCGCGCAAGGTATTCACCAGCAGCTTGTACAAACCATCGACCGCTTTGGAGCGCCGCGATTCCTTGCTGCGGTACACGGCCACCTCCATCGGCGCCAAAGGACCCAGGCCGTGCTTGCTGCCCAGCACCTGCAAATGCGGCGGGGCACTGCACTGGGTCAATGCCGCTACCGCCAGACCGCTCTCAACGGCGGCAATCTGGCCCGCCAGGCTGGAGCTGTTGTAGACCACGCGGTGCTGGCGCCCTTGCTGGGCCAGCGCATGCAGCGCGCCGCGCCGGGCCAGGCTGGCCTCTTCGTACACGGCAATCGGCAGCGGATCGCGCCGCCAGAGTTCAAAATGCTCCGAGCCCACCCAGACCATCGGCTCGTGGAACAGCAGACTACCGCGCCGGGCGTGGTCGCGCGAGATAAGGGCCAGATCCAGCTCACCTGCCGCTACGCGCGGAATCAGTGCGGTCGATTGCTCGCAGCTGAGGATGATCTCCACACCGCTATGGCGAGGCGCAAAGCGCCTGAGAACGGGGGTGAGGTACTTGGCGGCATAGTCATCGGGGACGCCCAGGCGCACGCTGCCCTTGAGTTCCTCGCCGTGCAGCGCCCACTGCGCTTCACTGTGCAGATCCAGAATGCGCCGGGCGTAGCCCAGCAGGCGCTGGCCCTCTGGCGTGATTTGCTGGCTGCGGCTGTCGCGCTCCAGCAGGCGATGGCCGACTGCCGCCTCAAGCTTTTTGAGCTGCATGCTGACGGCGGATTGGGAGCGGTGCACCTCGCCCGCCGCGCCCGACAGCGATCCGGTGTCGACCACTGCGACAAAGCACTTGAGCCAATCCATCTGAAGGTCTTGCGAGGTGTCAGGCATGGGTTTTCGAAAAGCGAATAGCTGATGCGAGAATTATGCGCTTTTCGGTGGGTGCTCCACGCAGCACACTGGCATCCATGACCAGATACCCAGACCCAGCGCAGATGGCCGCTGCAAGCATTCAGCACTCCACCGACCCGGTGCCCCGCACTGCGGGCGATGCGCTCGGTGGCGTGCTGCCCTTCGTGGCAGGCAGTGCATTGCTGGGCAGCATTGGCATTTTTGTGCATATGGCCCAGGCCGGTGCGCTGACGGCAACCTGGTTCCGCTGCGCATTCGGGCTGCTGGGCTTGACGGCCTGGCTGCTGTGGCGCGGGCAACTGCGCTTTTTGCGTCTGGGCCGGGGCAGCGCGGGATGGGCGCTGCTGGCCAGTGGCCTGATGGTGCTGGGCTGGGTGCTGTTCTTTGCGGCGATGGAACGCATCTCTGCCGGGGTGGCCGTGGTGCTGTTCCATATGCAGCCTATGTGGGTGCTGGTGCTCGGTGCCCTCTGCCTGGGGGAGCGGCCAGGCCGCCAACGGGTAGTTGCCGTGGCGGTGGCCATGCTCGGGCTGGTGCTGGCCACCGGTGTCTTGCAGCAAGCCGCATCGCCGCATGCCGCACAGCCGCAGTACTGGTGGGGCGTGGGCATGTGCTTGCTGGGCGCGTTCTTGACCGCGGCTGTCACCGTCATGGCGCGCCGCCTGCGCGCACTGCCTGCCGGCGTGCTGGCCTGGTGGCAATGCGCCATCGGCACCGCCATGCTGTGGATGGCACCCGCCACGCAGGGCTGGCCGGCCTGGGGCGCTACTTGGGGCTGGTTGGCTGCCTTGGGCCTGGTGCATACCGCTACCGCCTATGCGTTGATCTACACCGGCATGGCCAGGCTGCCCACGGGGCGCATTGCGGTATTGCAGTTTGTCTACCCGGCCATCGCCATCCTTGTGGATTGGCAGTACTTTGGGCACCGGCTGGGGGCGTGGCAGATGGTCGGGGTGGTGGTGATGGGGGTGGCTATTGGGTATGCGGAACGCCGGGCATCCGCTAAAACCGTCTGATTGTCAGGGGCTAGCGTCGCTTGTTCTGCCACACCAAGACAGCAAAGCCAAGCCAGGTCAAGACCAGGGGGATCAGTGACCAGATGAGCGCGTTTGACTTGCTGACGATCGCGTAAAGCGCTGCACCCAGTAAAGCGCTCAGCAAAACATGGAGCTGCGGACGGTTACGCGCCATTTTGGCTACCACATAGCCTGAGAGCCCAGGCGGAAACAACAGGAACAACAGGATCAGAAAAGCGGGCGCAAATCCGTAGAAGGGGGTATCGGGCAATAAGGCGGTTAGCAGCGCAAACGTGATTTTCTGCAGTACGAGTGCGATCGCACCATAGCTCACGGCAAACGCGACCAGGATCGCTTTGAGGTCAATGTTGAAGAGCATCTCTATCTGTAACGTTGTTGCTTTCGGGACCGCATGGCCTTCATCACACACTGTGGAATGCCGATGCCTTGTGGGGATCGACAACATTCTGGGTCTTCAGCAGCCTGTTTTGACCGTTGGGTTGCCTGCATGCCACGTTGTCCTCTCAAGAGAGATGGCTGTCAATGCGATCAATGGTCAGCAAACATCCGCGCACAAAGATAATCCACCAGTGCCCTGACTTTGGGCGCTGCATGCCGGCCTGCAGGCCACAGAATGTGGAACACCCCAGTGCGCTCCGCCAGCCCCGGCATGACCTGCACCAGCCTGCCCTCGGCCAGCGCATCGCGGATCGCAAAGTCGGGCAGGCAGGCGATGCCGCGTCCCCGCAGCGCAAAGCAGGCGCGGGTTTCGATGTTGTTGCAGACCATCGAGACGGGCAGGTTGACGGGCTCGCCGCTGTCGGGCGGCGGTAGCGGCCAGGCCTCCAGCTTGCCGCTGTGGGGCCAGCGGAAATGCATGCATTGGTGGGCTTGCAGGTCTTGCACCTGCCGGGGCATGCCATGGGCGGCGATGTAGTCCGGCGACGCCACCAGCAGCATCTTGAAATGGCCGAGCTTGCGGGCCACCAGGCGCGAATCGGCCGGCTCGCCGGTGCGCACCACAGCGTCAAAGCCTTCTTCCACCACATCCACCAGGCGGTCGGAAAAATCCAGGTCCAGCTGGATGTCCGGGTAGTCGCGCATGAAATCGGCCAACACTGGCAGCACCAAGGTACTGACCAAGGGCAGGCTCACCCGCAGCCGCCCCCGGGGTGCCGACGAGGCTTGTGACAGCTCCGTCTGTGCCGCCTCGATCTCTGCCAGGATGCGCCTGCTGCGCTCCAGCAGCAGCAGGCCTTCGGCCGTCGGGGTGATGCTGCGGGTGCTGCGGTGGAACAGGCGCACACCGAGCTTTTCTTCCAGCCGCGCCACGCTCTTGCCCACGGCGGATGCAGAAATGCCCAGCAGCCGGCCAGCCGCTGTAAAGCTGCGGGTTTCGGCCACCTGCACAAACACCGTAAATGCGTTGAGGCTATCCATGCGTTTTCACCTGCGTTTCTGGACCGGTATCACGGCCCATGATTGCGGACATTGCAGTCCTGAAAGTGCGGAACTCTATCCTAGTTTTTCTGGGATCGCTGACTGCCTAAGCTGATGCCTGTGTTCCAACCAAGGTAGCGATGCGATGGATTTTTCAGTTTCAGACATGCACGACAGCCGTGTGCAGCCGGGTGTTTCTGGCATGGCGGCGCAATGGGCACCGGTCGCCCAGGTGTTGAATACGTCCCTGGCCGAGCAGCGCCTGGTGGGGGCCGTGGTGCTTGTCTACCAGCATGGGCTGGCGCTATGCCGCATCGCAGCTGGCTGGGCGGACCGGGAGGCCCGCATCGCGATGGCCGAGGATACGGTGTTTCGCTGGGCCTCCGTCAGCAAGCCCGTTGTCAGTGCGGCGGTCATGCGGCTGGTAGCCGATGGGCGAGTGGACTTGGACGAGCCCATCACCACGTGGCTGCCGACCTTTCGCCCCCGCTTGCCGGACGGGCGCGAAGCGCGCATCTCCGTGCGCCAGTTGCTGAGCCATACCGCCGGGCTGGGCTACCGCTTTTTTGAGGCAGACGACCAAGGGCCTTATGCCAAAGCGGGGGTATCCGACGGCATGGATGCCAGCGGCATCGACCTGCAGGAGAACCTGCGCCGCATCGCCAAGGTGCCGCTGCTGTACGCGCCGGGCACCAGTTGGGGTTACTCGTTGGCGGTGGATGTGCTCGGTGCGCTGATCGAGGCGGTATGCAACACCCGCTTGCCGCAGACGGTAGAAGCGTTGGTGACGCGCCCCTTGGGCATGGCCGATGCCGGCTTTGTCTGCCGGGATGCGGCGCGCCTGGCAACGCCCTATGTCAATGGCGGCCCGGTGCCCCATCGCCTGCAGGAGGGCGAGGTGGTGGCCCCGTTCGATGGAACGGTGGGCATCATCTACAGCCCATCCCGTGCCTTGGATGCGGGCGCCTTTCCCTCTGGCGGCGCCGGCATGGCCGGTACGGCCGATTATGTGCTGCGGCTGCTGGAGGCGCTACGCACTGGCCATAATGGCTGGATGCCCGGGCATCTGGTCGCTGAGATGGCCCGCGACCAGACCCACGGGCAGGCACTGGCTGCCGGCCCGGGTCTGGGGTTTGGCCTGGGCTTTTCGGTGCTGCGCGATCCCGCGCTGGCACAGTCTCCTGAATCGCCAGGCACCTGGCGCTGGGGCGGCGCTTACGGCCACGCGTGGTGGGTGGACCGGCCCCGAGGCCTCACGGTGGTGGCGCTGACGAATACCTTGTACGAGGGGATGTCGGGTCGGTTTGTGGTGGAGCTGCGGGATGCCGTGTATCAGGGTCTCGGGGGGTGACGGTTGAGAGCTGAGGGCTGAGGGCTGCGCTCGGGATGACAGGCGAGACCGCTGCGCAAGGCGGCGGCTGTTTCCGGGCACCATCCATCGTCCACCTGGATCCCTGCGGGGGACGCCTATGAACGCTTTGGGGCCAACAGGCTTACCGCGCAGCGGGCTCTTCAAGAACCACCTCTCGAGCGCTGATGGCCGGAGACCTCCCGCCGGTGCACATCCTGTACGCAGCGCCACACGGCCCATCGCCTATGCCTGCGAATACACCATCGGTACAAAGACCACGCCCCGGGACTGCTGCGGACCAGCCACGGCAACAAAGCCCAAGCGTTCATAGACCGGGACTGCATGCAGGGAGGCGTTGACCGTGAACGTGGCGTGGCTTGACTGCTGCTTGGCATGCAGCCAAAGGGCGCGAGCGATTCCCCGGCCTTGGGCATCCGCCCGCACAAACAGATGGTAGACATGCGAGCCGTCGCGCAATGCCACAATGCCACACAATCCGGCTGCGTCCTCTGCAACGTAATGCTTGAATGGCGAGGAACTGAGCCGCTCAGCGTAGGCCGAGGGGCTCAGTCCTGCCATGAAAGGAGCGGCCTGCGCAGAAGCCGGATCAGCGAGGAAGTAATGTGCCAAGCCGGTGACAAGGTGGCTGGCCGCTTCTGCATCGAACGCGGCGCTTGACGAATGGTGAAATTCATAGGTGCTCAGGACGGATCCACAGACGCGGGGTTTCGCAGGGACTGGCCTTCAGCCGGCCCCCCGTGCAGGCTGCCCGCCGCAAAAGCCGCTGATCTGGCCGGCACACAGGCGTCCCACTGCCAGGCTGCCAAAAATCCATCGCATCAGGGTTGACCGTCGTGTGTCTCGCTCACCCCTGCAAGGGCCACCCAGGGCCGGCGCCGTTTCGTCCAGATCTCCCGCTGCGGGGTTCCCAGCGCATCGCGTTGCTGGAGGACGCCAGTGCGCAGCGAGTAGGCCTGCGGATTCTCCACGGCGCAGGCATACAGCGGGCTGCCACAGGTCTCGCAGAACGCCAGATTGCGCTTGGTACCGCTGGCAGTCGTCTTGACGAAGGTGCGCGGCACGCCCTTGGTCAGTTTGAAACCGGCCGCCGGGGCAGAGATATTGGCTCGGAAGGCTGAGCCCGAGTGCGTTTGGCAATCGAGGCAATGGCAGACCGTCATGCTGCCTGGTTGCACCTCTGCCTCAAATTCAATGGCGCCACATAGGCATCGGCCTGCTACTTTCATGCGCATCCTTTTTTAGAAACGCCGTCGCAGTGGCGTTGATACGTCGGTCAAAGCTAGGGATGGCCCAGGCTTTGCAGTCGAGCCCATCACCCCAGGTTCGGCAGGTCAGAGGTCCACAATCACCAGAATGCCCTGGCTGCCGGATAGAACAGCATGAGGAACGCCAGCCTCGGCCATGTACATCTGACCCGCTTCCACACACAGGGCCTGGCCGGCCACTTCCAGCATCATCTGGCCACTGACGACCAGCAACGCCTCGTCGTAGTCGTGCACCTCTTCGCCATAGGGCATCTGGTCCATGCGCAGCAACTTGACGTTGGACGCGCCTACTTTGCCCAACACAGTGGAACGCCACGCAGCGGGCAGACCATCGGCGATGGTATGGAGGTCAAATAAGGACATGCTTGTCTACTTTCCAGTCTCGATCAATCAGCAGCCACCATCCGTGCGCGTCGCAAGCACCGCAGATGCGCTGAAAGAACAAACTTTACCCGAAAGGCGCATCGGTTTCGTGCGTGCAATTATTTTGATGATGTGCCTATCACCTGCATCACTTTTAGGCGGGTCAGCAGTTGCCCGGTGCCGGCGTGGTAAAGCGCCTCACTGGCACGATCCAGGGTAAACACGAGGGTGGAAACAAAGGGGTAGAGCTACATTTCGATAACTAATCCACATTTGCGAACGAGGCAGCCATGCGCATCCATCTGAGCCGGATCCATTCTCGCGGGGTTCCGCTGCTGGCGGCATCGCTGGTGGCCCTTGCAGGCGCCATGGCGGCGCCGTCCGCCTTTGCCCAGGCTACGCGAACCTGGGTGTCCGGGGTCGGGGACGACGCCAATCCCTGTAGCAGAACGGCGCCCTGCAAGACTTTTGCCGGAGCCATCTCCAAAACTGCCACCGGGGGGCTGATCAACAGCCTCGATCCCGGTGGGTTTGGTGCAGTCACCATTACCAAACCTATCTCCCTGGATGGAGCCGCTTCTGGCACCGCAGGCGTGCTGGCCGCTGGAACGAACGCCATCATCATCAATATCGACCCGGCAGTGCACGCCAATGGCACTGTGGTTCTGAGAAATCTGAATGTCGAAGGAGCGGGCTCGGGCCAGTCCGGGGTTCAGGTCCGCCGCGCGTCCAAGGTGGTCATTGAGCACACCCAGATTCAAGGCTTTCAGACGGGCGTTGAAGTGCAGAGCGGCGCCAATGCGCAGTTGCTGGTGCAACGCGCTGACATCGTGAACAACAGCACCGCAGGCATTTCATTGAGCGATGCCAATAGCAAACTCTATCTCTCCGACTCCTCGTTGTTTGGCAACGCTACCGCGTTCAGCATCAGCGCAGGCAATGTGACGACCTATAACAATAATCGTCTGGAGGGCAATACCAGCCCCAGCACGCCCACCGCAACGCTGTACGAGCGCTGAGCAGCAGGGGATCGTCATGGCATGTCCTCGACACTACCGGCTTGGCAGCGGCACGGCGCTGGTCTTGCTGGCCGGCATCCTCACCCCTGCTGCGCACGCTGCAGAGCTGGTGGTCAATGGCGGCTTTGAGCAAAACGCCGGCGCAGGTTCCATGGGCTTTAGCGGCTGGCAGGCGATGTCACAGCCAGGATCGCAGGGCGGCTTCTATGCCCAGCAGGGCAGCCAAAGTGCGCTGACGCCTGTCGCCGTCGCCGCGCCGCCCCAAGGGGTGTTTGCGGCGATGTCCGATCAGCCCGGCCCTGGCGCGCATGCGCTGTACCAGGACATCGCCATTCCGTCAGGCAAGAGCGCTACGCTGAGCGTGCAGGTCTATCTGCAAAATGCCGCTGCTCCTTCGGTAGCACCCGCGACCCTCGACTTTCTGACGGTGCCCAACCAGCAGGCACGTATCGACATCATGGATCCGGCAGCGGCCTGGAACGATGTGGGAGCAGGTGTCCTGGCCAATGTCTTTCAATGGTCTGGCGGCGCAACCTCTGGCGGTTACCAGAGCATTCAGCGCGATGTGACCGCCTATGCAGGGCGCACGATTCGTCTGCGGCTCGCCGAGGTGGACAATCGCCAGAGCCTGTTCTTCGGGGTGGACGCGGTCAGCGTCATCTCCTCCGATGTCACGCCTCCGGCGAGTGTTGGCGCAGACAGGCAAGGCAATACCGTCACCCTGACTTTCCCTCCCGTCGCATCCACCCCCACCGAGACCGTCACGGGCTACCAGGCGCAGTGCGTGCCCGCGGGCGGAGGTGACACCATCACGGCCACCGGCACGCAGTCACCCATCGCGGTGTCGGGCTTGGTGCCAGGCGTGGCGTACACCTGTACGGTGGCAGCGCAGACCAGCGTCGGCAGCGGGCCAAGCAGCCCACCGGTCACGGTGCCCGGTTCGCCTGCCGCAGCAGCGGCTCCCATACCCGCCTGGAGCCTGCTCAGCACGCTGCTGGCGTCGTTGCTGGTGCTTGGCGGCGTGGGCTTGGGTGCCCGGCGCAGGGCCGTGCGTGTTCTGCGGCGCTGACAAGCCTTTGCATACCGCTTGCCCCACCGGGTGACGATGAACTGTCCATGGGCGCGTTCCGCATCAGGGCGCCATTCTGCAAAGGGCGCCAACGGAGCTGCCTCACAGCGTTAAAAGCCTTTGCAGCATCCACAGGTTCAGCGACACGACGAGGGCTGCACCGCTCCACAACAGTATCGACATGGGCCGGCCAAAGGTCAGCGCGCCCAGTGCATTGCGGCGGGTCGTGAACATCAGCAGCGGCACGATCGCAAACGGCAGCTGCATGCTGAGGACCACCTGGCTGAACACCAGCAGCGCGCTGGCGCCCTCGTTGCCGTACCAGGCGGTGGCGATGACGGCGGGCACGATGGCGATAAGCCGGGTCAGCAGCGCCCGCATCGCCGGCGATAGCCGAATTTGCAGAAAGCCTTCCATCACGATCTGGCCCGCCAAGGTGCCCGTTACCGAAGCGCTGAGGCCCGAGGCGAGCAGGGCGGTGCCAAACACTGCGCTGGCGATGCCGACTCCCAGGATAGGCGACAGCAAATGGTAGGCGTCTGACAGCTCGGTGACGGGGGGTGTTCCCGGGCGGTTAAAAGCACCCGCTGCCACGACCAGGATCGCGGCATTGACGAACAGCGCCAAACCCAGCGCCACGGTGGAGTCGATCGTAGCGAAGCGGATCGCCTGGCGTGTGCCCTCCAGGGTCCGGCTGTGTTCACGCGTCTGCACGATGGCCGAATGCAGATACAGGTTGTGTGGCATGACCGTCGCGCCGACGATGCCGACGGCCAGGTAGAGCATCTCCGGGTTGGCCACGATCTCCGAGCGCGGAATGAAGCCGGACAGCACCGTCGCGAGCGGCGGGTGCAGCCACAGCAGTTGGGCGCCAAAGCAAATGCCGATCAAGGCCACCAGCCCGATGACGACTGCCTCCAGCGCACGAAACCCTCTACTTTGCAGCGCAAGAATCAGCATCACATCGACCATCGTGATGCATACGCCCACGATCAGTGGCAGGCCAAACAGCAGGTTCAGGCCGATGGCCATGCCCAGCACCTCGGCCAGGTTGCAGGCCACGATGGCAATCTCGCAAAAGAACCAGAGCATCAGGTTGATGCGCGGCGGAAACTGTTCGCGGCAGGCCTGGGCCAGGTCGCGCCCGCTGGCCAGACCCAGCCGCACTGCAGCTGCCTGGAACAGCATGGCCATCAGGTTGGACGCAAAAATCACCGCCAGCAACGAATAGCCAAACTGAGATCCGCCTGCAATCGAGGTGGCCCAGTTGCCGGGGTCCATGTACCCGACCGCCACCAGATAACCGGGCCCGGCAAATGCCAGCATGCGCCTTGCGTTGGCCGAGCGGCTGGTGCCGCCCGGCACCGCAATGCTGCGGTGAACCTGGGGCAGGCTGGGCATGCCTGACTTCACGCTGTCCGGATCCGCTTTGCCTGAGGCCTGTGGCTTTGGCATGCCCCCTTCGTTGTGGAGGGGGCTGCAGGTGGTGAAGGCAGGTGGCGGCATGGTCGCTCCTTATCTGGAGGCCGGTGCCAGGTGCAGCGCAGCGGAAGCGGGTGTTGCAGCTGGTCCCGCAGTGATGGCGCCGCCGTTTAACAGTGCCAGCACATCCGAGGTGACGATGGCAAGCCCTGCCAGCACGATCAAGCTCCCTACACAACGGCGCAGCAACGTGGCGGGTTTCAGCCGCCGCGTCTTGCTGGGGGCCGTTGCTTGCGAGGATGGAGACAATATGGACTTCATCGCAACTCCTTGGCAGAGAAACACCGGTCTCGGGTCCGTCTTGCGCATTCCTGCCCCGGAAAGGGGCAGGTTGAACGACCGCGTCAAGCGTAGGCCGTGCTCATCACCAGCGCACCATTGACGCCTGCCGGGAAGAAGCCGCCCTTGGTGGCAGAGTCCTTGGTCAGGTAGACGATGTTCAGCACGTCGCCGGGTGAGCGGCTGTAGGCAATGCCGTCGGCATCCAGCGGCACGATGTTGGAGGTGCTGTCGTCCCCGGTGATGCCCTGGTCCACATCGGAGGAGCCGTCGAGGCTGTCGCGCGCATCCGAGATGGCGCCGGCTGCCGAGCGCAGCGCAGGCGTGGCGAGGCCCTTGGCGTAGAGTACCGTGCGCACCAGACCTGCGTGGTAGGCCTCGGCAGACAGAATGCCTGCAGCAGCTTCCAGGTAGGTCTTGTTGGTGATCAGCGGCGAGGCGCCCTTGTAGGCGGTCACCCCCACGTCCTCGAAGATAAACGCGCCGAGCAGGAAGTTCTCGTCACTGGCATAGGGATCGAAGGCCACGCCCGCACCTACCAGACCGGCTGCGCGTGCGGCCACCGAGAAGGCCCCGTTCGGGTCGGTGCCGCCGATATCGATCTGTGGCTGCGCGACCGCTGCAGAGCCCAGCGCCTTGCGCAAAAAGGCCACATGGGCCACCTCATCCTGGGCAATCTCCTTGGCGTACTGCGCGACCAGCGGGTCCTTGAACGCCACCGCCCGCCCGCCGGTGATACTGCCTTGCGTGCCAGTGCCCGATTGCATATTGGCGGGCAGCCCGGTGCCAAACACGGCGTAATGGTAGAACTGCGACTCCAGGTATTCCAGGTTCAGCGCAAAGTTCAGGATCTCCACATCGGTCGGGCCGTTGTTCTGCGCATTGGCATCACTGCCACCACCCCCGCAAGCCGTCAGGATGGCACCGCCTGCCATACCCGCTGCCACGCCTCCGGTCTTGCGGAAGAATTGACGCCGGTCTTCCAGTTTTCTGGCCCGCTGTTGCAATACACCTATCAACACTGATTCGTCAGACATGTGATTTCCTTTCGAGTTGCGCTAAACGCGCCTACCTACACAGGAATGCGCCGTCACGCGGAGGGCACACGGTGCAGCAAGAAGCAGCTCAGCACCAAATCCTTGTCAGTGGAGACGGAGGATGTCGACTCTTGCTACTTGCGGTGTACGCAGCAGGTGGCAAGGTGGATTCACCAATGTTGGCATCTTTACAATTCGCCGCTTCTTTCCAACTCGTCGGGAGGAATGGGGGATTACCAATTTTTGGATTGCTGGGTCTAGAAGGCTGTGACACCAACAATGGCCTGGACGGCATCCAGGAGCCATCGGCTGCGCTTGCCTGTGCTGGAACTGACCAATGCCGGGCTGAACGACAAGTGCACATTGTTGCAGTTCTGGACGGGGTACCCAACGAGCCGATGGATGACCGCTGTTAGGAATTTCCTAACCCGTCTTAGTACCTTTGTCTGCCTCAATGCTTGCTGAGATCGACCGTCTGCACCAGAAAATCAAGAAAAGCGCGCACGCGCAGCGGCAGATAGCCGCCTTGGCCGACATAGACGGCGTGTACCTCTTCGATATCGCCCGGATTGCAGTCTTCAAGAACTGGTAGCAGGCGGCCTGCGGCCACGTCCTCGCGTACCTGGAAAGCGGCCAGACGCGCCAGGCCCAGCCCCGCCAGCGCCAACTGGCGCAAGGCTTCGCCGTCACTGGCCTGCGTATTGCCATTGATGGGAAGGACGGTATCTTCACCAGCGTGCCGCAGCGGCCAGCCCGGTTGCGCCCGGGCATAGTTTGCACCCAGGCGGTTGTGGTGCTGCAGTTCCTGCGGCGTGGCGGGCATGCCATGGCGGGCCAGGTAGCTGGGCGCCCCCACTATCAGCATGCGTGTGCCGCCCAACTTTCGCGCCACCAGGCTGGAATCCTTCATCGGCCCGGCACGCACGGCCACATCGGTACGCTGCTCCAGGATGTCGATCACCGCATCGGTCAATACGATATCCAGGGTCACGTCGGGATGGGACGCCAGAAAGGCAGGCGCGAGCGGCAGCAAAAAATGGTGGCCGAAGGGGACGTTGGCATTGACGCGCAGCCGGCCGCGCGGCGCAGTGTGTGTACTGGCGCAATGCTCTGCCTCTTCCAGATCGGCCAGGATACGCACCCCGCGCTCGTAGAAAACGCAGCCTTCGGGCGTGAGCTGGAGCTGCCGGGTCGACCGGTTCACCAGCCTGGTGCCCAGCCGCTGTTCCAGGCGCGCTACCAACTTGCTGACCGCAGAAGGCGTCATGCCAAAGGCGCGCGCAGCGGCGGAGAAGCCCCCCGATTCGATCACGCGCACAAATACCTCCAGTTCGCCGGACCGATTGACTTCCAGACGCGCCATGCGGGCCTCCTTGATGAGATCAATTCACAAATGATGTTCTTGCGGCCAGTCTATGCCAATCTGGTCTTTGAATTCATCATCCGTTCTTCTAAGGACTTCGAATTCACTGATATGACAAGACTGACTGTGCCGCTCGCAAGCGCCGAAGCCGCCGCGATGCTGGCGTTGACCCTCACGCTGGGCGCCGTGACCGTCGTGCCCGCACGGGCAGCGGATGCTGCTCCCGGCAACCGCTGGGTGGCCACCTGGCAGGCCAGCCCGCAGCCTGTGTGGGGCACGGATTTTCTGTTTCCGACCCACCTCCCGGCCGCGTTGCATGCGCAAACCGTGCGCCAGGTGGCGCGCATCAGCCTGGGGGGCGAGCGATTGCGCATCTTGCTGTCCAACGCCTACGGCAAGCAACCGCTCTTCGTGGGCAAGGCGACAGTGGCCCGTTTTCGGGAGGCCAGCGCCGCTGGCGCGGTCACCGATGGCAGCCTGCGGGCCGTCAGTTTTGGTGGTCAGGAGGGCGTGACGATCCCGCCGGGGGCCTCATGGATCAGCGATCCGGTGGCACTCCCGGTGCCGGCGCTGTCTCAGGTGGCGGTGAGCCTGTACCTGCCCCAGGCCACACCGATCAGCACGTTCCACTGGGATGGCCGCCAGACGGGCTGGATCGTGCCTGGCGATCAAACCCAGGTGCCGAGCCTGCAGATCACCGATCCCGACAGGCAAAGCACCACGGCCCGCCCATTGCTGACCGGGATTGCGGTGGAGACCGGGCCGGCCGCGCGCGCTGTGGCGGTGCTGGGTGATTCCATCACCGATGGCGCCACAGCCAGCCTGGACAAGGACAGCCGCTGGCCGGACTTTCTGGCTGCCCGGCTGGCGCCGCATGGCGTGGCGGTGGTCAATGCGGGGATCTCAGGGGCAAGGTTGTTGTCCGATGGCATGGGCGCCAATGCGCTGGCGCGGCTGGAGCGTGATGTGCTGGCGCAACCGGGGGTGCGAAGCGTCATCGTGCTGCTGGGTATCAACGACATATCCTGGCCCGGTACCGCATTTGCAAAGCATGCAGAGCCGCCCACCCTGGCATCCCTGACCGCGGGCTACCGCCAATTGATAGCACAAGCGCACAGCCGGGGCATTCGCGTTCTCGGTGCCACCCTGACGCCATTCGAGGGCGCATTGCCCGGCACGCCGCTGGCCGACTACTACCAACCCGGCAAGGACGCGCTGCGCGCACAGGTGAACGACTGGATCCGCCACAGCGGAGCCTTCGACGCCGTCATCGATTTTGACGCGGCGCTGCGCGATCCAGCGAATCCGGCACGCATCGCCGCGCGATTCGACTCGGGAGACCATTTGCACCCCGGCGATGCAGGCCATAGAGCCATGGCCGAGGCCGTTGCGGTCGATGCCCTGCTACCGGGCCTGGAGTCAAAGGCCGCTGGTGCGTTGCCGCAGGCGCGCTAGAGCCATCGCTATGCGGTGTTGTCCGTTGCGGCTCGCACTTCTGCTGCTGCGTCTGGCCCTGCATGCGCTGCGGGCAGTCAGAGCAACAGCCGCACCAACAGGCCGGCAAAGCCCGCAGCCACAATCACATACACCACATTGACCCGGTAGCGGAGCAAGGCAATGGCCGCCGCCAGCCCGATGGCCATCGATGCCCCATCCAGGCTTCCCGCGAAGCCCTGGGGCCACAGCACATGGTAGGCAAAGAAGACAGCCAGATTCACGATGACACCGACAACGGCTGCGGTGATGCCCACCAATGGCGCGGTGAACTTCAGGTTGCCGTGGGTGGACTCGATGAACGGGCCGCCCAGCAATATGAAAAGGAACGAAGGCAGAAAGGTGAAGAACGTGACCACCACGGCCGACACCACGCCCGCCAGCAGCAGTGAATCCGCACCGAAGACGGCCTTGGTCCAACCCCCGACAAAAGCCACGAAGGACACCACCATGATGAGCGGGCCAGGGGTGGTCTCACCCAAGGCCAACCCGTCCATCATTTGGGGGGCGGTCAACCACTGGAAGTTCTCCACGGCCCCTTGGTAGACGTAAGGCAGCACTGCATAGGCGCCTCCAAAGGTCATCAGCGCTGCCTTGGTAAAGAACCAGCCCATTTGTACCAACACGGAATCCAGCCCAAACAGCGCCGCAAGCAGGGCCATGGCACCGGCCCACAGTGCCAGGCATACCAGCGCCACGGACCAGAATCTCCGCCAGGAAAACCGGGCATGCGGCGGCGTGGGGGTGTCGTCGTCTATCAGTGCATGTTCCCCCTGCCGCACTGCGGTGCCTTGGCCATGGCTGGCGCCACCAAAGGCGTCTGGCTGCAGCTTGCCGCCGAGGTAACCGACCGCAGCAGCCACCACCACAATGAGCGGAAACGGAACATTCAGCGCAAAGATGGCCATGAACGCAGCGGCCGCAATGCCCCAATGCCAGCGGTTCTTGAGGGAGCGGGACCCCACGCGGTAGGCGGCCTGTGCCACCAGCGCCGTGACAGCCGGCTTTATGCCATAGAAGAAACCTGCAATGACGGGCATGTCACCATGGGCCATATACAGCCACGCCAGCGCAATGATGAGAAAGAGGGACGGCAGAACAAAAAGAACGCCGGCCAGCACACCGCCCCAGGTCCGGTGCAGCAGCCAGCCCAGATAGGTGGCCAGCTGCTGCGCTTCCGGCCCGGGCAGCAGCATGCAATAGTTGAGGGCGTGCAGAAAGCGCTTTTCGGAGATCCACCGGCGGCGGTCAACCAGCTCCTCATGCATGAGGGCGATTTGACCGGCAGGGCCGCCAAAGCTGATGAACCCCAGCTTCAGCCAGAAGCGTAAAGCGTCAGACAGTGACAGAGACGTAGGTGCAACGGGGTCCGTTGATCTGGGCAAACCGGTGTCCATAAAAAACTCCATAGAGAATACCCAGCACTTGGACGGGACACCGTCTACCCTTGCGGGCCGGGAGGCTGCTATCCCGGTCGCAGAATTCTAGCCTACCTGTAGCCTGCTCCCGTTTCGAACCCGCGCAGCGCACTCTCCAGGTTCAAGCCCAAATCCTCACTCAGATACCCGCCTTCCTGCACGATCACCGTGGGCAGCCCCAGCTGCGCGATTTTTTCGGTGATGCGGGCGAAGCCGGGGGTGTCGATGGCCAGGGCCTGGTAGGGGTCGTGTTCGTGGGCGTCCAGGCCCAGCGCCAGCACCAGGGCGCCGGGCGCGTACTGGCGGATGGTGGTGAGGGCGGTTTCCAGCGCGCGCAGGTACTGGTCGGTGGTGGTGCCCTTGGGCTGGGGCAGGTTCAGGTTGTAGCCCAGGCCTTCGCCTTCGCCGCGCTCATGCGCATGGCCGGTGAAGAAGGGGGTGCAGAAATGCGGATCGGCATGGATCGATACGGTCAGCACATCGTTGCGGCGCCAGAAGATGCCCTGGGTGCCGTTGCCGTGGTGCACGTCGATGTCGAGCACGGCCACGCGGGCATGCTTGCTGCGCAGGTGCTGGGCGGCAATGGCGGCGTTGTTCAGGTAGCAAAAGCCGTTGGCGCGGTCCACATAGGCGTGGTGGCCCGGTGGGCGGCACAGCGCGTAGGCGGCTTGTTCGCCTTGCAGCACCAGCTCGGCGGCATGGGTGGCGCAGTGGGCGGAGTGGATCGCCGCGTGCCAGGTGTGCTCGCCCATGCTGCAGGCGCAGTCACCCATGTGGTAGCCGGCCTGGCCGACCAGGTGGTCCGGGTAGGTAAAGGGCTGGCCGGGGAAGGGGAAGACATTGGGCAGCACTTCGAGCGAGGCATCGGGCAGCGCCTGCCAGCGTTGCCAGGCGGTTTGCAGAAAGTGCAGGTACTCGGGGGTGTGGACGGCTGCGCGCGGGCCGGGGCCAAAATCTTCGGCCAGCATCGGCTGGTGGCCCGCCTTTTGCGCGGAGCGCAGCAGGATCTCGGCGCGTTCGGGTTGCTCATTGCTGCGCTTGAGTTGGCCGCGCACCATGAATTGCTGCGGGTCGTGGCTGCGGTGCGCGTGGCTGTAGATGAATTTCATGGTCTGGGCGGTTTTCGTCGGGAGGAAGAAACGGGAGATGCGGTGGCGCCGGCCTTGGGCTTGGCCTGGGTGGCGGGTACCGGTGCGGATGAGGGCATGGCGCTGGGGCGGGCATCCGGCGCCTGGTCGCCGTGCAGCACCTGGGCATGGGCCTTGTCCTGCGCGTCCACCAAGTGCACGCGCAGCGCTTTTTCTGCGGCATCGGCATCGCGGCGCAGGATGGCATCGACCACCGGGAAGTGCGATTGCGCGATGAACACCGGGTCGCGGTACTGGCGCTCGATAAAGCCCTGGCAGATGCGGATCTCGGCCTGCATATTGGCAAAGATGCGCTGCAGGTATTCGTTGCCCGACAGGCGCGAGATGGCGGTGTGCATGCCCAGGTCCATCGTGACGCGCTCGATATTGCTCAGGGTCGGTGCGCGCTCGAGCATGTCATCGGCATAGGCCTTGAGCGATGCCAGCTGCGCATCGGTGGCCACCTCGCAGGCCAGGCGTGCGGCCATCACTTCCAGGCCCAGGCGCACCTGGAACAGGTCCTGGATCTCCTTGGGGCTGAAGGTGCGCACGGTAAAGCCTTTGCGTGGCGTCGAGACGATGACGCCCTGGCTCTCGAGCCGCCGGGCCGCTTCGCGCAGCGGGGCGCGGCTCACGCCCATCTGGCGCGACAGCTCGGCCTCGACAATGCGCGAGCCCGGTGGCAGCCGGCCTTCAAAAATGGCCTGCAGCAGCTGGCGCTCCACCAGCTCCACCAGATCGGGCACGCGGATCGACGAAAAGCCGGGGTTGTCTGTCTCCTCGCCGTGCAAGGCGATGTTTTTGCGAAGGGTCTCAGATGTCATGTCAGGATGCCTGGTGAGCGGTGTGCTTTTGCCGCCGGGGCCATGCAAGGTAGACGCCGGCAGCGCTGATCATCAGCATGCCATAAAGGGCCAGGCTGTCTGGCGGTCGTTGGAACCAGAAGGTGCTGATCAGCACCGCCAGCAACAGTTGTACATAGTTCATCGGCGCCAGGGTCGAGGCCGAGGCGCGCTGGAAGGCCTGCAGCAGCAGCAACTGCGCGCCACCGCTGACAAAACCACCGGCCAGCAGCAAGGCCAGCTGTGGCGCATCGGGCCATTCGGTGATCGGGTGGAAGAGGGCCGGCAGGTTGGTGATGACCAGGCAAAACAGCGCCATATAGGCAAACTGCACCGCCGTCGGCACCACCCCCGAGAGCTTGCGCGTGAGCACCTGGAACAGCGCATAGCAGACCGCCGAGACGGCCATCAGCACGGTGCCGGCAAGTGGCAGGGCATTGCCCGGGCGGACGATGAGCAGCATGCCGGCAAAGCCCAGCAGCACCGCCACCCATTGCACGCGGCCGACCCGCTCGCCCAGCAGCCAGGGCGAAAGCGCCACCATGATGAGCGGCGCGGTGAAATAGATGGCGGTGGCCTCGGCCAGCGGCATGGTGGCCAGCGCCGTCATGAAGCAGGTGGCCACAATGGCCAGCATCAGGCTGCGCAGCAGCAGCAACTTGCCGCTGCGCAGGCGTCCCCAGCGCAGTGCCGACCAGTCGCCATGCCGGTGCATCACCCACAAGGCCAGCACGCCGATAGCGGTGTAGCGCGAGAGGTTCATCACCGTGGCCGGGTAGCGGGCCAGCATGTGCTTGGCAAAGGCGTCATAACAGGCAAAGCACAGCAGCGCTGCCAGAAACAGGCCCAGCCCCTGGCGCAGCCGGCGCGCGGCATCGGCCTCGCGCTGCGCTGGCAAGGGCGCTGGGCTGCCGATCTGGCTGTGGTGCTGCGCAGCCTGCTCAGCCATGGAGGCCCTCCAAAAAGGCCTGCAGGCCCGGGCCGATGGCTTCCACCAGGTAGCCGCCTTCCTGCACGACCACCAGAGGCAGGCCGAGTGCGCGCAGCTTTTGGCCGACGGCGCGGTAGGCCTCAAAGTCCACCTTCAGCACGCTGATCGGGTCGTCCTTGAAGGTGTCAAAGCCCAGGGCCAGCACCACGGCCTGCGGGGCAAAGGCACGCACTGCTTCCAAGCCGGTGTCCACCGCAGCCAAAAACTCCGCATTGCCGCTGCCATGGGCCAGCGGCAGGTTCAGGTTGCAGCCCTCGCCCGCGCCGGCGCCGCGCTCATCGGCGTAGCCGGTGTAGAACGGAAAGTAGCTGCTCGTCTCCGCATGGGTAGAGACCGTCAGCACATCGTCCCGGGCATAGAAGATGCTCTGCGTGCCATCGCCATGGTGGGCGTCGACATCGAGCACGGCCACCCGCCCAAAATGCCCGGCCAGGCGCGCGGTGGCGCAGGCGTTGTTGTTGACATAGCAAAAGCCGCTGGCCCGGTCCCAGTGCGCATGGTGGCCCGAGGGACGGCACAGCGCATAGGCCATGCGGTCGCCGGCAATCACCGCATCGGCAGCGGCCACGGCACTGTGGGCCGAGCGCAGGATGGACTGCCAGCTGTCCGGCCCCAGCGGGCAGGACAGGTCACCCAGGTAGTAGCCTGTTTGCGGTATCAGCGCCGGCGATGGGCAGCGCGGGCGGCGCTGGCCGGCAGGCACGCCGGCGTAGGGCGCGAGGTTGGCCATCACCTCGGGGCCGGCATTGGCGCCGCTGGCCAGCATGGCTTGCCAGCGCGGCCAGGCGGTTTGCAGATAGTCCAGGTAGTGCGGGGCGTGCACGGCCTCCAGCGGCGCGCGGCCCATGTCGGGCGGGGTGCTGACGGCCAGGCCCGCCTGCTGCAAGGCATCGGCCAGGGTTTCGGCGCGGCTGGGCAGATCGGGCGCGGGCACCAGCTTGCCCAGGCGCATGAACTGGCTGGGGTGGTGCAGCGCTTGGTCAGGGCTGTAGAAGGCTTGCATGGCGGCGCTCATGGCAGGGTGGCCTGCAGCTTGTCCAGCGCCCGGTCCAGGCGCGCAAACATCTCGGCCATCTCGGCTTCGGTGATGATCAGCGGCGGACACAGTGCCACCGCGTCGCCCATGGCGCGCACGATCAGGCCTTCTTCCTGTGCGTACTGGGCCAGGCGGTAGCCCAGCTTCAGCGCCGGGTCAAAAGGCTGGCGCGTGGCCTTGTCGGCCACCAGCTCGAGGGCACCGATCATGCCCACGCCCCGCGCCTCGCCGACATGGGCGCGCTCCAGGTAGCCGCGCAGGCGGCCTTGGAAGATGGGGCTGAGCCGGTGGACATGGGCGAGGATCTGCTCGTCCTCGTAGACCTTGAGCGTCTCCAGCGCCACCGCCGCCGCCACAGGGTGGCCAGAATACGTATAGCCATGGCCAAAGGTGCCGATCTTGCCGCTGTTGGCGGCCATGGCCTCGTAGATCCTGGGCGAGACCATGACGGCCGATATCGGCACATAGCCGGAGGACAGCGCCTTGGCGCAGGTCAGGATGTCGGGCTGGATGCCGAAGGTCTGCGAGCCAAACATCTGGCCGGTGCGGCCAAAGCCGCAGATGACCTCGTCGGCCACCATCAGCACCTCGTACTTGCGCAGCACGGCCTGAATTTTTTCAAAATAGGTCTCGGGCGGCACGATGACGCCGCCAGCGCCCATCACCGGCTCGGCAATGAAGGCGGCGACGGTATCGGGCCCCTCCTGCAGGATGCGCTGCTCCAGCGCATCGGCCAGGCGGGTCGCAAAGTCGGCCTCGCTTTCGCCGGGCTGGGCAAAGCGGTAGTGGTGCGGGCATTCCACATGGCCGATGCGCGCAATCGGCAGGTCAAAATCCTGGTGGTTGGCGGGCAGGCCGGTCAGGCTGGCGGCTGCCACCGTCACGCCGTGGTAGCCCCGCTGGCGCGCCAGGATCTTTTTCTTGGCGGGTTTGCCAATGGCGTTGTGGTAGTACCAGATGATCTTGATGGCCGTGTCATTGGCTTCCGAGCCCGAATTGGCAAAGAAGACCTTGGCCATCGGTGCCGGGGCCAGCTGGATCAGCCGGTCCGCCAACTGGGCAATCGCCGGGTTGGAGCGGTGGTTGAAGGTGTGGTAGTAGGGCAGCGTTTGCAGCGCATCGGTGCCGGCCTGCACCAGGCGCGGGTGGCTAAAGCCCAGCGAACTGCACCACAGCGCCGACATGCCCTCGATGTACTTGCGGCCTTGTTCGTCGATCACATGGATGCCATCGCCCCGCGTGATCATCAGCGGGCCCACGTCCTCATGCGCTGCCAGGTTGGTGTAGGGGTGCAGGTGGGCGCCAATGTCCTGTGCGTCCAGCGCGCTGCGTTTGGGGGTGTTGTCTGCTGCGTTCATGTCCAAATCTCCTGGGGGCTGGGTGGTGCTTACTCTCTAACGGGCTTGCGGGGGCGTCAGTAACCGCGTCCCAGGTCCACGGCCACCTCGGCGGCCTGGCCTGCACGGATGCGGCTGAAGTTGTGGGCGGTCTGCCGGGCGATGACGCGCGGATCGGTGCGGGTGGCGATATGCGGGGTCACCAGAATGCGCGGGTCCTGCCAGAACGGGTGGTCCGCTGGCAGCGGCTCGGTGCTGAAGGTGTCCAGGGTGGCGGCGCCAATCTGGCCTTCGGCCAGCGCGGTCAGCAGATCGGCCTCGACCAGGTGGGCGCCCCGGCCCACATTGACCAGGTGCGCGCCGCGCGGCAGCTGGCGCATCAAGGCCAGATCGAGAAAGCCATGGGTCTCATCGGTCAGCGGCAGCAGGCACACGAGGGTGTCGCATCCGCTCAAAAACTCTGCCTTCTGCGCCTGGCCGTGGAAGGTCTGCAATCCCTCCAGTCCAGCGGGCAGACCCTGCTTGGCCGACCGGCTCCAACCGCGCACCTGGTAGCCCATGGCCAGCAGCGCTTTCGCGCAGCCCTGGCCCAGGGTGCCCAGGCCGGCAATGCCCACCCGGTGCTGGCTGGGGGCGGCGATGGGCTCCTCGCGCCACTGGCGCTGCGCTGCATGGGCCACATAGCGGTCCATATGGCGCTGGCGGTGGATCACCGCCCAGCTGACAAACGCTGTCATGCCATAGCCCATGGTGCTGTCCACAATGCGGCACACGGGCGTGCTCGCAGGCAGCGCCTGGGTGTCGATATGGTCAATGCCGGCGGCAATCGATTGCACCAGCTGCAGGCCAGCGGACTGGGTCAGCTGCGCGAGTTGGGCAGCGGGCGGGTGCCAGCAGACTGCCACCTCGATATCGCTGTGCTGGCCAGCATCGAGCAGCGCCTGCAGCTCGGCACCCAGCAGCAGCCGGCTGCCGGGGAACTGCGCCTGGTAGGCGGGCAGCAAAAAGTCCATCGCAATGCTCTTGCTCAAAAAGGCAATGCTGCGGGGTGCGGCCGTGGGGGCATCGGTGCTGGGCATGGCGGTCATGCGCGGCTCCGCTGTTCTGCGATGGGCGCTTCATCGCTGCGGTGCTCCAGCGAGGGGATGGCGTCGATCAAGGTTTGCGTATAAGCGTGCTGCGGGTTACCCAACACCTGGGCGGTGGGGCCGTATTCCACAATGCGGCCCCGCTGCATGACGGCCAGGTGGTCGCACATCTGGCCGGCCACGCGCAGGTCATGGGTGATGAAGACCATGCTGAGCTGAAAGCGCTCGCGCACCTCGGCAAACAGCTTGAGCACCTGGGCCTGCACGGACACATCGAGCGCGGAAACCGGCTCATCGGCCACCAGCAACGAAGGCTCCATCGCCAGTGCGCGGGCAATGCCGATGCGCTGGCGCTGGCCGCCGGAGAACTCATGCGGGTAGCGCTCGGCCGCCTCTGGGCCCAGGCCGACCAGCTCCAGCAGCTCCATCGTGCGGCGCATGGCCTCGGCCTTGGGGACACCCTGGGCAATGGGGCCGCTGGCAATGGCCGCGCCAATCTTGTGGCGCGGGTTGAGCGATGCGTACGGGTCCTGGAAGACCATCTGGATCTTGCCCTTGGCCTGGCGGCGCAGTGCGGCGCCCGAGCTCAGGCGCTGGCCGTTGAAGAGGATATCGCCGCTGTCAAACGGTGCCAGGCCCACAATGCAGCGGCCGAGCGACGACTTGCCCGAGCCCGACTCGCCGACGACGCCCAGGGTCTGGGCGCGCCCCAGGTCAAAGCTGATGCGCTCGGCGGCCACCACCTCACGGGCGGGCCGCAAAAAGCCGCCGCCCGTGCGGTAGACCTTGCACAGGTCCTTGACCTGCAGCACCGGCTGCGCCGTGCTGGCCTGGGTCTCGCGCACATTGCCATGCGGAATGGCGGCCAGCAGCTTCTTCGTATAGGCATGTTGGGGATTGCGCAGCACCTGGCGGGCCGGGCCGGCTTCGACCACGACGCCGGTCTGCATCACCACCACATGGTCGGCAATCTCGGCCACCACGCCAAAGTCATGGGTGATAAAGAGAATGGCCATGCCGCGCTTTTTCTGCAGAGCACGCATCAGCTGCAGGATCTGCGCCTGCGTCGTCACATCCAGCGCGGTGGTGGGCTCGTCGGCAATCAGCAGGCTGGGCTCCAGCAGCATCGCGATGGCGATCATCACGCGCTGGCGCTGGCCGCCCGACAGCCGAAACGGGTAGGCATCGATCAGGCGCTCGGGCTCGGGCAGGCCCACATCGGTCAGCGCGGCGATGATGCGGCGGCGCTTGTCGGCAGCGGGCAGCTGCAAGTGGGCATCCAGTGCCTCGGCCATCTGGTCGCCAATGCGCATCACCGGGTTCAGCGCCGTCATCGGCTCCTGGAACACCATGGCCATGCGGCTGCCCCGCAGCTCGCGCAGCTGGTCTTCGCTCAGGCGCAGCAGGTCCTGGCCATCAAACAGGATCTCGCCGGCCACCGGCTCCACCTTGGGGCGGGGCAGCAGGCCCATGATGGCGTTGGCGATCATCGACTTGCCCGAGCCCGATTCGCCGACCACGCAGAGGGTCTGGCCGGGCAGGATCTGCAGGTTGGCCTGGGTGACGGCCAACGCGCGGTCGGCGCCCCGCGGCAGGCGGATGTCCAGGCCGCGCACGGTCAGCACCGGCTCCGGGGTGTTGGGCTGGTCAGGCATGTGTGCAAGCATATGCAGGGCTTCGTGTGAGTAGGCGTTCATTTCGTCTTCCCGTCCTGGCGCGCATTGAGTCCGTCGTTCAGCCCTTCGCCCACCAGGTTGAAGGCCAGCACGGTGAGCAGAATGGCGACGCCGGGGAACACGGCCATCCACCAGGCCTGGCGCAGCACGGTGCGGGCCGAGCCAATCATGTAGCCCCAGCTCATCAGGTTGGGGTCACCCAGGCCCATGAAGCTCAGGCTCGATTCCAGCAGGATGGCGGTGGCCACCATCAGCGAGGCCATCACCACGATGGACGAGGCCGCATTGGGCAGGATCTGCGCCAGGATGATGCGCGGCGTGCTTTGGCCGGCCAGCTGGGCGGCGGCCACAAAATCACGCTGGCGCAAGGTCAAAAATTCGCCGCGCACCAGGCGCGCCACCGGCGGCCAGGAGACCAGCGCAATGGCCACGATGATGGAGTTGACCGAGGGCTCAAAAATGGCCACCAGCACCAGGGCCAGCGCAAAGCTGGGCACGGACTGGAACATTTCGGTAAAGCGCATCAGGCTGGCATCGACCCAGCCGCCAAAGTAGCCCGAGATGGCACCCATGCCCACACCGATCAGCAGCGACACCAAGGTGGAGATCACCGCAATCAGCAGCGAGATGCGGGCGCCCAGGACCAGGCCCGAGAGAATGTCGCGGCCCATGGTGTCGGTGCCCATCGCAAAGCCTTCGCGCTCCATCGGCGGCAAAAATGGTTGCTCCACCATGTCCCAGGGGTTGTGCGCGGCCAGCAGCGGGCCAAAGCAGACCAGCAGCGCCACCAGCAGCAAGATGGCCAGGCCCAGCAGGGCGCCACGGTTGCGGCAAAAGCGGCGCCAGAAGGTGGACCGGTGCTTGTTCTTGGCGGGGGGCGTGTCGGCCGCCAGGGCCGGTTCAGAGAGGGCAGTCATCGCAAGGCTCCGTTTCAGCCCAGCTCGATCCGGGGATCGACCAGGGTGTAGACAAAATCAGTGATCAGGTTGAACAGCACCGCCACGGCGGCTGCGACCAGGAAGCAGCCCAGCAGCAGGTTGTAGTCGCGCTGCAGCAGGGCATCGAACATCAGGCGGCCAATGCCGGGCCAGGCAAACACGGTCTCGGTCAGCACCGCCCCGCCAATGAGGCCGCCAGCCTGGATGCCCGCCAGGGTGACGATGGGCAGCAGGGCATTGCGCAGAATGTGCTGGCGCTGGATGCGGCCCATGCGCACGCCCTTGGCGCGGGCGGTTTTGACAAAGTCCATCTGCGCGACTTCGAGCATCGAGGCCCGGGTCATGCGGGCATAGACCGCCATATAGAAAAGCGCCAACGTGAGCGAGGGCAGCACCAGGTGCTGGGCAATGTCCCAGGCGCGGGCCAGGCCGGTGGCATCGCTGCCGACGGTGAAGTAGCCAAAACCGGGCAGCCAGCTCAGCTGCACCGAGAACACCAGCACCGCCATCATCGCCAGCCAGTACAGCGGCGTGGCATAGAACACCAGCGCCACAAAGGTAATGGCGCTGTCCACCCATTTGCCGGCATGGCGGCTGGCCGTGGCGCCCAAGGCCACGCCAAAGATCAGCGACATCACAAAGGCACTGCCGGTGAGCAGCAAGGTGGCGGGCAGGCGCTCGGCAATCAGCTCCAGCACCGGGCGCTGCTGCCGGTAGGAAAAGCCCAGGTCCAGCTGCGTGATGTGGCCCAGGTAGTTGGCCAGCTGGGTGGTGACGGGCTTGTCCAGGCCAAACTGCTCGCGCAGCTGGGCGACGAACTGCGGGTCCGAGGCGCCGGCTTCACCGGCGATCACCGCGACCGGGTCGCCGGGCGCAGCCCGTATCAGCATGAAGTTGACGGTGGCTATGCACATGAGTACCAGCAGACCCTGGAGCACCCGGACGGACATGTAGCGGAGGCGGTTCATAGCGGGGAGACCTTGGAGCGAGACAAAAGCGTAGCCATCCCGCACGCGCCAGTGGGGCTGGCAGCGTGCAGAGTTCAGCAAGAAGAGATGCGCTGTGGCCGGGGGCCACAACCGGTGCTTAGCCTATCGAGGCTCGGCTCAGGCTGTCATTCAGCCCCACGCCGGAGCTGATCGGGTTCTTGATCTTGGTGCGGTAGAGCGTGGGGAAGTTGATCTCATGTAACCACGCCACCGGCACCTCCTCGGTCAGGATCTTCTGCACCTCGGCATAAGCCTTGGCGCGGTCGGCATCGGTCAGCGCCTTGGCGCCGGCGTCAAACAGCGCATCCACCTTGGGGTTGACATAGCCTTCGATGTTGTTGAAAGGCGAGCCCTTGGCGATCGTGTGGCTGGTGTAGGTACGGGCCACGCCCAGCGCCGGATCGGGGTACTGGTAGACATAGATGATGGCCATGTCGAAATCCCATTCGGCGGTGCGCTGGTTCCAGCCGGCCACATCGGTGCCGGTGGTCTCCACCTTGATGCCGGCCTGGATCAGGTTCTGGCGGATCATCTCGGCCAGGCGCTGCCAGGATTCGCCATAGGGCAGCGGCAGCAGGCGCACGGACTCGCCCTTGTAGCCGGCTTCCTTGAGCAAGGCCTTGGCCTTGTTCAGATCACGCGGGTACTTGGTGACGTCGTCGGAGGCGAACTTCACATGCTGGTTGAAGGGGCCGGCCGCCGTCTTGGCAAAGCCCTGCCAGGCGACCTTGACCATGGCCTCGCGGTCCATCGCATACATGACGGCCTGGCGGAACTTGGGGTTGTCAAACGGCGCCTTGCGGTTGTTCAGCACCAGCCAGGAATGGGGCGAGTAGAACTCCCAGCCCTTGGTGGTGACGGCAGCTCCAGGCAGCTTGGCCAGGCGCGCCACGTCAAAGAACTCGACCGCGCCCCCTGGCACCACATCGACCTTGCCCGATTCAAACGCCGCAGCGCGCGAGGCTGCATCGGGAATGATGTGGAAGTAGAGGTTCTCCACCATCGGCTCGCCCTTGGTGTGGTAGAGCTCATTGGCCACCAGCTGGATGTAGGAGCCCCGCACCCATTCCTTGTACTTGAAGGGGCCCGTGCCAATCGGCTTGGCATTGGCCGGGTTGGTGGCGTAGTCGGTGTTGTCGTAGATGTGCTTGGGGATCATCGGCATCGAGCCGGTGTCGAACAGGCTGATGAAGGGGCCAAACGGGTACTTGAGCTTGAATTCCACCGTCTGCGCATCGATGGCGCGCACGCTCTCGAGCGGCTCCAGCGATGCGCGCAGGCGGGCATGGGTCTTGCGCAGAAACTTGTCGACCGAGAACACCACGTCATCGGCAGAGAAGGGCTTGCCGTCATGCCACTTGACGCCGGACTTGAGCTTGAAGGTGTAGGTCAGGCCGTCGTCGGAGCGGCTCCAGGCCGTCGCCAGCAGGCCATGTGGCTCCAGCTTGTCGTCGTAGCGCAGCAGGCCCTCGTAGATATAGCCCGATACCAGCTGGGTCGGGCCGTTTTGCACGATGCCCAGCATCAGGCCCGAGGGCTCGGGCTGCACCATCACGTTGATCGTTCCCTTGGTCTGCTGTGCCAGGGCCGCCATGGGCACGCCCGCGATGCTGAGGCCGGCTCCTGCCAGGCTGTAGGAGATGAGTTCACGCCGATTGATCATGGTTGCTTCCTGTCTTGGTATCGAGGGGTGCCTGGCCCGTTGGGGTTGCGGCGGAGGGGCCGCAAAGGCGGCGGCATGCAAGGGTCGGGGGCGTCAGTCGCAGGTCCGTCGCGCTGGTCAGTCGCGGTAGTGGCTGCGGCCGGGCGGCTGCAAAAAGCCCAGCAGGCCCTGCCATTCGCGCTCATGCGGGTCGGCGCGCTTGGGCTGGCCGGGCATCACATCGGTGTCGCCGCTTTCGTACTGGCGCGCGGTCAGCTCGCACACCTCGGGCGGCACGGGGTTGATGGCCTGGCCGCTGGACTGGATGGCCAGCTGCACACGGCAGGCGCGGTCCAGGTTCAGCATCAGGATGAAGGCTTCGGCGACGCTGTTGCCCAAGGTGAGCAGGCCGTGGTTGCGCAGCACCATGGCCTTGGCCGTGCTGCCCAGGTCGGCGACCAGGCGCTCGCGCTCATGCAGATCCAGCGCGATGCCTTCGAAGGTGTGGTAGACAACGCGGTTGTAGAACTGCAGTGCCCATTGGTTGCTGGGCTGCAGCCCGCATTGCAGCGACGACACCGCCACGCCCGCTTCGGTGTGGGAGTGCACGACGCAGGCGGCGTCGTGCCGCGCGGCATGCACGGCGCTGTGGATCACAAAGCCGGCCGGGTTCACCTGGTAGGGCGTGTCCTCGACGATGCGGCCCTCGGCGTCGATCTTGACCAGCGAGCTGGCCGTGATGTCCTTGAACAGGGTGCCAAAGGGGTTGATGAGGAACTGGTCAGTACGGCCCGGCACCCGCGCCGAGATGTGCGTGTAGATGCTGTCGTCCATCCCGAAATGGGCCATCAGGCGGTAGGCGGCGGCCAGGTCTTCGCGAACCCGCTGTTCGCTCTCGGTATGCGATTTGTCGTAGCCGGATTGGACGTCGGCATCAGCCATTGCAAGCATTGTTGTCCTCGTTGAATTTATGTCGTCTAGCGACAGTCGTCTGTCGACAGGACATAAGTTAACAGACTGAATCGCAGAAGAAAAGGGTGCCGGACTAGGTGATTTCCAGCATGGCTGCTTTGATCTGCCGCAGAAAATTTGCAAGGCACCACAATGGGTTACGTGGATACCGGGCCGCCTGGATATGGTGCAAGAATGGGCAGGAAATGCCTTGGCCTGGTGCATGTGCGACTGGTGGAAGGACGCGCATGCACCATCGCGGTGGCTCTGGTGTTTTCCCTGGTTTGGGCTTGGCGGAGGTCGTGGGATTGACCGTGGCGCAGACCATGGCTTGAAGCCCGCTCGGCCTCGTGCCGGTGGTGCTCGGTTAAGATGGCGCCTGCTCCGGGGTGCACGCCAGTGCTGAGATCTACACCCGAGAACTTGAACCGGGTCATTCCGGCGGAAGAAGAGCCAGTTCCCTGCCATGGGCCGCGTTGCGCGCATGGGGGGAGCCTTCGGAGCATGATGTCACCGCTCTCGAAGGAATTCCATGGACAAGGCCGATACGCTGGTCGCAGACCTGCTTGCATTCATCGCAATGGATGGCTGCACCGATGACCAGTTTGACCAGCTCGCGCTGCGCCTTTTTGCCTACCAATACGCATCGAATACGCCGTTCCGCAGCTTTTGCCAGCGCCGTGGCGCCAGCCCGCGCACGGTCAAGACCTGGAGCGACATCCCGGCCGTGCCCATCGATGCCTTCAAGGCGCTGGAGCTGCGGAGCGAGCCGCCGTCGCAGGCCGAACGCGTCTTCATGACCAGCGGCACCACCGGCCGCGCCGCACGGGGCCGGCATTTTCATCCGGGCTTGCAGGTGTATGACCTGTCGATGCAGCGGCACTTCGCCACCCGCTTCATGCAGGGCACGGCGCGCATGCCGATGGGCATCCTGTTCCCCGATGAAGTGGCCATGCCCAACTCCTCGCTGGCGCATTACCTGGCGCTGGCCAAGTCGAGCTTTGGTACGCCGGAGAGCCGCTATTTTCTGGGGCCGGAGGGCCTGGATATGGACGGGCTCTGCGCGGTGCTGGAAGCGGCCGAGCGCACCGGCCAGCCCTATGCGCTGCTGGGCGCGAGCTTCAGCCTCGTGCATGTGATGGATGCGCTGCGCGCCCAGGGCCGCCGCTTTCAGCTGCCGGCGGGCAGCCGTATTTTGGACACCGGCGGCTACAAGGGCCAGTCGCGCGATTTGCCGTTGGCCGATTTTTATGCCGGCCTGACCGAACTGCTGGGCGTGCCGCCCGAGCTCTGCATCAACATGTATGGCATGACCGAGCTGAGCACCCAGTTCTATGACAACGGCAATGCCCGCTTGCCTTCGGTAAAGTCCGGACCGCACTGGATTCGCTCGCGCCTGGTCGAGCCCGTCAGCGGCCGCAGTGTGGCGCCGGGTGAGCGCGGCATTCTGGTGCACTGCGACCTGGCCAACTACAACGCGGTCAGCACCATCCTGACCGAGGATGTGGGCCAGTGGGCCGAGGGCGGCTTTTTGCTGCTGGGCCGGGCCGAAGGGGCTGCCGCCAAGGGCTGCTCGCTGGCGGTTGACGAGTTTGTGCAAGCGGCGCGCGCATGAGGGCGCCGCAAGCGCCTGAACGCGGGGCCGAGCGCATGCGGGCCGGCTACCTGCCCGGCCTGGATGACAACCAGGTGCGCTGGCAGGTGCTGGTGTTCGAGCGCGCGGGCGCCCACCTGGAGGTCGAGGTGCCGGTGCTCAGTGGCGCACAGATGCAGGCGCTGACGGCGCGGGTGCGAGCGGCCGCGCAGCGCCAGCTGCAGCCCATGCCGCTGGCCGAGATCGTCGCCGCCATTGACCGCGCGATGGCCCGCCTGCTGGACCCGGCCGACCCCTATCGCCGCCAGATCGATGCCTGCCTGCCGCTGGTCTGCGGATATGACGCGGCAATGGTGCGCCTGGGGCTCAACGGCCTGTTCAAGACCTTTCGGGCGCCCCAGCTGTGGCGCTTTGCCGGCGAGGATTTTGCCAACCCTGCTGTGCTCGATGGCTTTGTGCCTGCCGTCAAAGGCGGGGCCGTGCGCGCCTATGGCCCGGGCCTGCTGCTGCACAGCTGGGCCGGCAATGTGCCGGCGCTGTCGCTGTGGAGCCTGGTGTGCGGCCTGCTCGTCAAAGCGCCCAGCATTGGCAAGCTGGCCAGTGCCGAGCCGCTGTTTGCCGGCTGGTTTGCGCGTTTGCTGGCCGAAGTGCATCCACCCCTGGCCGACTGCCTGGCGGTGGTCTGGTGGCCCGGCGGCGCGCAGACGGGCGACAGCGCCGACGGTGCGCAAGTGCTCTACGCCCAGGCCGATACCGTGATGGCCTATGGCAGCAACCAGACCCTGGCCGCGCTGCGCCAGCAGTTGCCGGTGACGACGCGATTTTTGCCCCATGGCCACAAGCTGGGGTTTGGCATGGTGGGTAAGGCGGCGCTGGATGCCGTCAAGGCGCCGGCCAATGCGCGGCTGGCTGCCTGGGATGTCATGCGCTACGACCAGCAGGGCTGCTACTCGCCCCATGTGTTCTATGTAGAGCGGGGCGCTACGGTCGCGCCCCGCGCCTTTGCCGATTACCTGGCGGCCGAGCTCGCCAATCTGCAGCAGCGCTTTGCACGCCGGCCGCTGGATTTGGAAGAGGGCGCTGGCATGGCCCGCTGGCAGCAGTCGCTGGAATGGCGCGCGCCCGCCGATGACGGCACCGTCCCGCAGCTGATTGGCCCGGCCGATGCGCCCTGGAGCGTCGCCTATAGCGACAGCCTAGAGCCGCTCGCGCCCACCGCGCTGTACCGCAGCATTGTGGTGGTGGGGGTGGACCGCCTGGAGCAGGCGCTGCCGCTGGTGGCAGCCCAGCGCGACTACCTGCAAACCGCAGGCCTGGCTGTGGGCCCCGAGGATTTGTACCGCCTCGCCAGCCTTCTGGGCGCTGCCGGAGTCACCCGCATCAGCGCCTTGGGCGCCATGGGCGTGCCCGAGGCCGGTTGGCACCATGATGGGCGCTTCAGCCTGCTCGACCTGGTGCGGATGACCGAGATTGATGCCGCTGCCGAGGCCGCCGCCCAGCCGCTGGCGCGCTATGCAGACTGAGAGTGGCGCAATGGCATGGATTGATATTGAACGCCTGCACTTTGCCTACCCGGGCCAGGCCCCGGTTGTGGATGGCGTGAGCTGGCAGATGGCGCAAGGCGCCTTCCACTGCCTGCTGGGCCGCAGCGGCTGCGGCAAGACCAGCTTGCTGCAGCTGGTTGCTGGCCTGCTGCAGCCCCAGGCGGGCCGCATTGTGCGCGCCGGCGGCAGCCTGGCCGCACCCGGCCCGCAGTTGGGCGTAATGTTCCAGTCGCCCACGTTGCTGGACTGGTTGACGGTGCTGGACAATGTGCTGCTGCCGCTGTCGCTGCAGCGCAAGCCCACGGCGCAGGACCGTCACGCGGCCGAGCAGCTGCTGGCCCAACTGGGCCTGGCAGCGCTGGCCCGGCAGCAACCCGGCCAACTGTCCGGCGGGCAGCAAAGCCGGGTGGCGCTGGCGCGGGCCTTGATGCGTGAGCCCGCCTTGCTGCTGCTCGACGAGCCCTTTGCCGCCCTCGACGCCATCACCCGCGCCGAGCTGCAGGATGAGCTGCTGCGCAGCTGCCGCGCGCGGGGCACCACGGTGCTCTTTGTCACCCATGACATCAACGAGGCCGTGTACCTGGGGGACCGGGTGGCGTTGATGCACGGCGGGCGCCTCGTCGCCGATATCGCCATTGATCTGCCGGCGCCGCGCACCCAGGCCATGCGCCATGGCCCGGCCTTCAACGTCTATGCGGCCCAGGTGCGCGCTGCGATGGACGGGGCCAGCGCATGACCCCCCTGTTGAAAGCCCGGCTGTGGGCCGCTGCGCTGCTGGTGCTGCTGCTGGCAGTGTGGGAGGGCGCAGGGCGCCTGGGAGGTATCTCGGCGCTGGTGCTGCCGGTGCCGTCGGCGGTGCTGCAGGCCTTGTGGACGGGGCTCGCGTCGGGCTATTTCTGGCCGCACATTGCCGCCACCGTGCAGGCGGTGCTGCTGGGCCTGGCGGCGGGCGCGTCTTTTGGCTTGCTGGCCGGCATGGCCTTGGCCGAGTCGGTGTTGCTGGAGCGCGTGCTCCGGCCCTATGTGGTGGTCAGCCAGGTGGTGCCCAAGCTGGCACTGGCGCCGCTGTTTGTGCTGTGGTTTGGTTTTGGCATGCTGCCGACGGTGCTGATCACGGCCCTGGTTTGCTTTTTTCCGCTGATGGAAAACACCTTGACGGGCCTGCGCCAGGTCGATCTGCAGCGCCTGCAGCTGTTTCGCATGCTGGGGGCCAGCCGGCTGCAGACGTTATTGCGGCTCAAGCTGCCCACAGGCTTGCCGGCCATTCTGGCGGGCCTGCGCGTGGCTGTGGTGCTGGCGCTGGTGGGTGCGGTGGTGGCAGAGTTCATGGGCGCCAGCCAGGGGCTGGGCGCGGTGGTGATTGCCGCCCAGGGAATGATGGACACCACGTTGATGTTTGCCGCACTGCTGCTGATCGCAGCACTGGGCCTGCTGCTGTACCAGGCCTGTTTGCTGCTGGAGCGCAGATTGCTGCGTCGCCATGCGGTCGCTGGCGCAGGCCGTTGATTTTTGATTTTTGCCCGATTGCTTCTGGATGGACCGTTTATGTCTGCACTTTTTCTGACCTCCTCCCTCTCGCGCCGCCGCTGGCTGGGCGCCTCTGCTGGCCTCTTGGGCCTGGGCCTGGCGGGCACGGGCATCACAGCGGGCGCTGCAACCCCGGTCAGCGGCAAGATCCGCCTGGCCGGCTGGAGCAAGCCGATCAGCGAAATCACCAACATCCTGGCCGAACCGGACAAGGGCTTTTTCAAGGCCCAGGGGGTGGACCTGACCTACCTGCCCGGTGCCGGTGGCGGCGATGCGATCCGCAATATCCTGAGCGGCCAGGGCGATGTGGCCTTTACCGACCCGGGCTCGTTCTTCATGGCGCTGGACAAGGGCGAGAAGCTGGTCGCCATCTACGACATCTACCCGCAAAACGTGTTCAATGTCGTGTCGCTGCGCTCCAGCGGCATCCGTACACCGGCGGATCTGAAGGGCAAGACCATTGGCGTCTACAGCCTGGCCAGCGGCACGCGCCAGAACCTGCTGGTGATGCTGCACCAGGCGGGGCTCAAGGAATCGGATGTGCGCATTGTCGTCACCGGCCTCTTGAACTTTGCGCCGCTGATGCAAGGCCAGGTCGATGCGACGGCCGCCACTGACACCGGCCTGGCCGTGGGCCTGCGCAAGGGCATGGGCGAGGTGCATGTGATGCCCGTGCGCGACTACCTCAATATGTCGAGCGACATGTTTGTGGTGCGCCGGCAGACGCTGGAGCAGCAGCCGGCGTTGCTGCAGGCTTTCTTGCGCGGCTACCGCGACAGTGCGGCCTGGATGATCGCCCAGCCTGAAGAGGCCGCCACTCTGGCCACCAAACGCGCGATCGATGGCACCCAGCGCGACATCAACCTCGATGTGATCGGGCTGCGCAATGCATCGGCCCAGCCTAGCTTGCGGGTGCAGGGCAAGGCCGCGCCGCTGGGCAGCTTTGACCTGGATGCGCTGCAAAAGGGTGCCGATGCCTACCATGCGCTGGGTATGGTGCAGCAGCCCATCAAGGTGGCCGATGTGGTGGACAGCCGTTGGCTGCCGGGGGCCTGAGATGCTGGACAGCAGTGCGTTGAACCTGCGCGGCAAGGTGGTGCTGGTAACAGGTGCCAGCCGGGGCATTGGCGCGGCCATTGCCCAGGCCTTTGCGCGCGAAGGCGCCACCGTGGCGGTGAACTACCTGGCCAATGAGGCGGCAGCGGCCCAGACCGTGGCCGCCTGCCAGGCCGCTGGTGGCGACGCCTGGGCCGTGCAGGCCGATGTGGGCAACCCGGCGGCAGTGGACGCGATGGCCCAGGCGATTGCGCAGGAGGCCGGGCCCATCGATGTCGTCGTGAACAATGCCTTGCGCCCCTATGCCTTTGACCCGGAGCGCCGCCAGCCGCTCGATGCCCTGGCCTGGAGCGACTACCAGGCGCAGTTCGATGCCGCCGTGGGCGGCGCCTTCCATGTCTGCCGCGCGGTGCTGCCGCAAATGCGCCAGCGCGCCCGGGGCAGCATCGTCAATATCACCAGCAATCTGGTGGAGCACCCTGTTGTCGCTTACCACGACTACAGCACGGCCAAGGCCTCGCTGGTGGGCTTCAGCCGCAACCTCGCCAGCGAGCTGGGGCCCTTTGGGATACGCGTCAATTGTGTCGCCCCGGGCCTCGTCTACCCCACCCAGGGCAGCGCGCAAACCCGCGAATCCTTCCGCGAATCGCTGATGGCCGCCACCCCGCTGCGCCGCCTGGCCAGCCCCGAGGATGTGGCCGGGCCGGTGCTTTTCCTGGCATCGGACCTGAGCCGGTTCATGACGGGGCAGGTGTTGCTGGTAGATGGGGGCTTGGTGATGCGCTGATGGGCCACAGGAAGCCCAGGCCACGCAAGCTGTTCAATGGCAGCGGTAGTCGGGCGCTGACTGGCTGTGGGCAAAAGGGTCAACCAGATCGGCCGAGTAGCTGTCGCCAATCAGGCGCTGGTGTGGCAGGCCATAGTGGCGGAACCACCGGCTGAAATGCGCCAGACGCTCGCCCCGGGGCGTCAACAGCACGCAGCCTTGGTCATCGATGCGGATGGTGCCCGATACCAGCTGTTCGGTGAGCCGGATGTCGATCAGGCGGTGCTCGTGCATGTATTCGTCTTTGAAGACCTGGTCCATCTTGCTGCGCGCAATGCCGCCGCCCCGTTGCTGCAGCTTCTCCAGAATGTAGAACGACAGCGAACGGTCAATCACCGTGGGCACGCTCAGGGCCAGCGCGTAACCCGTCAGCGCGCAGACCAACAGATGCTGGCATTTCTCCAGGATGCTGAAGGCCCGCCAGGTTGACAGGCAGCACAGCAGCAGTGCCTGCAGCACCAGCGCAAGCGCTGCAGCGGCCAAGGCAGCGTAGAGCACTACATCGACCGTGAGCAGCCGAATATAGAGCAGGTAGCTGAGGGCCGCCAGCACGGGGTAAGCCAGCCAGGACAGAAGCGCGAACCGCAGCTTTTTCATTCAGGCCTCCGGTGCCTTGCGCTCAGGTGCTGGCACATCAATGGTCGCGGCGACCATGGCCATGTCGGGCTGAGGATAGCTGTCTCCCAGCTTCCAGGCCAGCAGCCCGTACACCAGCGCGTACAGCAAGGCCAGCGCCGTGCAGCCCCAGAACCCGAACAGCGCCAGGCCTGCGCCCCTCTGTCCAGTGCTGAGCCAGGCCAGCACGGCCGCCAAACCCGCCAGCAGCAGCGCGGCGTGGCGCAGACGCTGCAGTACGCGGGCCTTGAATACCCGGATGGCGCGCAGCCCATGGCCCACCAGTGCAGGCAGGTTCATCTTGGAGACCCCGGCATAGCGCTTGGCCCGGTCCACTGTATGGCGGCCCAGGCGCAAGTCGCTGGCCAGCAGGCTGGCGGCAATATGGACGGGCAAGCTGGGGTAGGCGGCGAGCGCCTGCGCGGCGGGCGCAGACAGCACCATGAAATTGCCAAAATCCAGCACCCGCCCTGTGCTGAGGCGAAAGAGCAACTGGTAGGCGCGGTAGCAGGCGACAAAGGTCCAGCGCTCACGGCGCTTGCCCCGGGCTGCGACGATGGCATCGATGGCGCCGGCAGATTGGCTGAGCTTGGCCAGCAGGCCGGGGACGGCCTCGGGCGCATCTTCGCCATCGGAATCCATGAGCACCAGTTGCTGCTGGGAATGCAGATGTGGGGCCAGGTACTGCAGGCCCAGGGCCAGCGCCTGCTGGTGGCCGGCATTGCGGCGCAAGCGCAGAATGCGCCCGGGCAGTCCTGCGTTGGAGAGTGCGCTCGCCGTCAGGGACTGCTGGGGCGAGCAGTCGTCGACGAAGAGCACAAAGCAGTCAGGTCCGAGCTGTGCGTGCAGCGCTTGCAGCAAAAGCTGACAGGCCTGGATGTCCTCGTAGTAAGGCATCAGCAACAGGGTCTTGGCTGTGGGCGGTAGCAAAGGCGGCAGCACGTTGCAGCTGGGCATGGGTGTGGGAGAGTCCATTGTCAAGCGAAACCTGGGGAGCCCAGCCCAGCATCTGCCGCGCCTGGGAAATATCGGGCTTGCGCTGCCGAGGATCG
This sequence comes from Comamonas sp. B21-038, assembly GCF_022387135.1. Classification (GTDB taxonomy): domain Bacteria; phylum Pseudomonadota; class Gammaproteobacteria; order Burkholderiales; family Burkholderiaceae_C; genus Comamonas; species Comamonas sediminis. The sequence goes on along the minus strand of NZ_CP092462.1, from coordinate 2,233,631 downwards.
TCCGGCTGGCCGGGGAGAAATACCGGGGCAGCGGCGCTCCCTGTCAGTGCAGCAATCTTTCTGGCCAGGCCGAGCACGTCGATCTCTTCGGGGTTGCCCAGGTTCAGCGGGCCGGTGATGGCGGCATCGCTGTTCATCATGCGCATCAGGCCCTCTACCATGTCGCTCACATAGCAAAAACTGCGGGTCTGGTGGCCATCACCATGAATGGGCATGCCACTGCCTTGTAGTGCATGGCTGAAAAAGCTGCTGATGACCCGGCCATCACTGGGCAGCATACGCGGCCCATAGGTGTTGAAGATGCGCACGATCTTGATGGACAGGCCGTGCTGGCGCTGGTAGTCGGCAAACAGGGTTTCCGCGCAGCGCTTGCCCTCGTCATAGCAGGCGCGTGGGCCAATGGGGTTCACATTGCCAAGATAGCTCTCAGGCTGCGGGTGCACCAGCGGATCGCCATAGACCTCGCTGGTGGACGCCTGGAGCACCCTGGCTCCGCAGCGCAGGGCCAGATCGAGCACCTGCATGGCGCCCAGCACATTGGTCTTGAGGGTCTGTACCGGGTTGCGCTGGTACAGCTGCGGTGAGGCAATGCTGGCCAGGTTGTAGATCTGGTCGACTTGCAGCAGCCCAATGGGATCCACCACATCCTGCTGCAGCAGACTGAACGCGGGGTGGTCGAGCAGTGCGGTGATGTTGCCCGGCGAGCCGCTGGAGAAATTGTCCAGGCAGACCACCTGGTGGCCTTCGGTCAGCAGGCGTTCGCACAGGTGGGAGCCCAGAAAACCCGCACCTCCGGTGACCAGAATGCACTTGGGAGATGGTGTGACTGTCATAGGGCTCTGCGCAGCGGATGGATTAGAAAATAAATTCGATCAATTGGTAAATAAATTACTAATCTCAATTGTCACAATGGCTTGCATCGCATTGTGCAGTATCAAGCTATCTTTCCCAGATATTTACATGCGGCAGTGGGCGCATACTGCCCGACAAACGTAGAATTATGCTTGCAAAAAGTAACGTGTAGCAACATTTAAATAACCGCCGTGTATGCGTTTTCACTTGGTTCGCAGGGTTTGGGAGAAGGCTCTGAGAGCACTGACGCAGATACCGGTGCTGAGCCATCGACCCCAGCCCTTCCGTATAAGGCATCTCGCGGCCTGTCTGCTGCTGGGCGTGGTCAGCTTTGCTGTGTACAACGCGAATATGCGCTCTATAGGCGCGGGCGACAACTATCCAGCGCGCTACCTGCCACTGTCGCTGTGGAAATACACCACCCTGAGCCTGGACCCCGTTGCTGACCTGGTGGCACAAGGGCACAGGCTGCCCAGCAAGCCTGGCGAGATTGGCAAAGCTGGCTGGGTGGTGCGCGGCACGGACGGACGCCTGTTCTCGCTCTATCCCATTGTCACCCCCTTGCTGGTAGCGCCGCTGTACCTTCCCGCTGCGCTGTATCTGTCGTACTGGGACTGGGCCCCTGCGCATGTGGATTCGGTGGCCCGCATCATGGAAAAGCTCGTGGCCTCGCTCGTCGCATCGGCTTCGGTGATGCTGATATACCTCTTGCTGCTGCGCCAATGCAGTGGCCGCATGGCAATGGGGCTGGCGCTGGCCTATGCCTTTGGCACCAGCACCTGGGTGATCAGCAGCCAGGCGCTGTGGATGCATGGTGTGGCCCAATTGCTGGTGACTTGCGCGCTATGGATTGCTACCAGTGAGCGCTGCACTCCCAGGCGGGCCTGGGCCTATGGCCTGGTATGCAGTCTGATTGCCTGTAACCGCCAGCCCGACACGTGGCTGGCACTGGGCTTTGCCGCCTACGCGCTGGTCTGGGCACGGGGGCACTACCGGCTGTTTCTGGCCGGCGCCTTGCCACCGGCGCTGCTGACCCTGGCCTACAACCTGTGGTGGGTGGGCTCATACATGGGCGGCTACTACGTTTTTGTGCTGAACCACAGCACCGATGCCTCCTGGCTGGGCCTGCCCGAAGGGGTCGCCGCCTTGCTGTTCAGCCCCGTGTATGGGTTGTTGGTGTTCTCGCCATTCTTGCTGCTGCTGCCGCTGCGTGGGTCCGCCATCTGGCGCCTTAGCCGCTGGCGCTTACTGGCCATGGTGATGGTGGCGGCGGTGGTGCTCCAGATTCTGTTCTATGCGGCTGCGCACTGGATCCAGGGCATCAGCTGGGGAAGCCGTTTTTTGACCGACATGCTGCCCATTCTGGTCTGGTTGCTGCCGCCCGCGTTGCTGGGTCTGTCTGCTTGGGGTAGAGGGGCATTCACGCTGGCTGTGCTGGCGGCGGTGGTTGCAGAAGCCATTGGGGCCTTTGGCTACACTGGGCAAGCCCATGCGGCCTATATTGAGCGCCAGGGCGCAGCCACAGTGGCCGAGCGTTTTGCCGCGCAAAAGCGTGCGGCCTGGCAGTTGCAGAACTCGCCGTTACTCAGCCATCCGAGGTGGCTGCATGACCTGGGCTGGCTGCTGCACGGTGGGGTGGAACAGGTCAGTCTCAGCAATGACGACCAGGTGGTTGTGGAGGGCTGGGCGCTGGCGGGGGGCCGTACACCGTATGACTTGCACCTGCTTGTCGATGGCCAGCCATGGCCTGCCGCCACGGCCCAGTTTGCGCCCCGCAAGGGGCAAGGGGCGGGGGCAGGCCAGGCACCAGCGAGCGGCTGGGCGCTGACCTTTGCGCGTGGCAATTTGGCCGTGGGTGAGCATGCGTTCAGCGCTCTGGTGCGGGCAAGTGCCGATACCCAGCCCCGGTTGCTGCCCGTCACCATGCACCGCGTAGCCGCTGCACCGCAGGCCTCTGGCCGCTTGCCCGGAGCGCATGGATCGATCGACACGGCCCAGGTAACCGCTGGTGACGCCGTCGATGTGGCCGGCTGGGCCCTGGTCGATGGGCAGACCCCTGCCGGGGTCGCGGTATTGCTGGACGGCGGCCAGGTGCTGGCCAGCAGCAAGGCGTTTTTCACGCGCCCGGACGTGGTGCAGTCGCTGGGCATCGCGAATGCAGCAGGCTGGCGGCTGCGTTTTCCGGTCGGCACTTTGGCGGCTGGCAAGCACCGGCTGCGTGTGCTGGTGACGCCGGTGTCGGGCGCGCCTGTCTACTTGGCGGCCAGTGCCGAATTTGAGGTCACTCGGCCAGCACCCGTAATGCCATCCCAGGGCAGCCCGCTGTCCGAAGCGGCGCGCTACGCGGCCCAGATGTTGGCCTACCGGCAGCAAGAAGGCGGTTACTGGCTGACCGAGCACACCCAGACTGCCATGTTCCGCCAGCCCGCGCCAGAGCTGAATATCTTTGCCAATGCGCAGATCGTGGACATTCTGACTCCCGTGGCGGCGGCTGCTGAGGTGCAGCCGATGGTGGCGCGTACGCGCCAATTTCTGCAGCAGCAGATCGAAAGCACCGGCCTAGTGCGCTACCACGGCAACCCCGCGCTGCCGACCCACGGCAGCCTGAGCTGCAAGATCACACCGGATGCCGATGACACAGCCCTGGTTTGGCGTCTGGCGCCATTGGCCGATACCGCGCTGCAGGACAGAGCGCTGGCGACACTGCAGCGGTTCCGCAACAGCGATGGCCTTTACCGGACTTGGTTGGCCCGGCGCGAAGATTACGAATGCATAGATCCAGGCAGAGACCCCAATCCGGTCGATATCGGCATCCAGATCAATGTGTTGCGCTGGCTGTACGAAGTGCAGCCGCCCGCCGCCCAAGCCTTGTGCCAGGCACTGCAGCAGCGGGCAGGAGATACGAACTTGTGGGTCTACTACCAACGGGCACCGGCGGTGGTGCGCTGGTCGCGTGATGGCTTGCAGCGTGCTGGCTGCACGCTGTCGTTGCCTGAGGGACTGCTGAGCACCTCGGTGCCTGGCCAGCAGCGCTGGCTGGATCTTATTGACCGCATCCACCGCCTGGGCGCACCACAGCGCTCGCAACCCACGCCAGCGGAGCGAGCCGCCGACGCGGAGATGCTGGCGAGCCTGGCAGCCGACGGCTTTGCGGCACTGCGGCAGGAGCCGCTGCTCTTCTACCACAACGACCTGACTGCCACGGTTAGCCGCTATTACTGGTCGCAAGAGATGGCCTATGCGCTGTGGCTACGGCTTTATTACGAGCATCTGGGCCAGGCGCAGGGAGATGCACCGCCTTCTGGCCGACAAGACCCGGGTGGACGCCATGGCTGAGGCCCGCCAGCCCACTGCTGGCGCCCGCCAGTTCCTCCAGCCGCAATGGCTTCGCCTGTTGGCCAGTATCCGGCTCGGCGAGGTGCTGGTGTTGCAAGGCACCCCGCTGATGGGTGCCATCTTGGCACTGGGCAACCTTGCGCCATGGCATGGGTGGACCATAGTCTGGCAAGGCCTGTGGCTGGTGACTGCCAACCTCTTGTTTGTGGCGCATGTGTTTGTCGCCAACGATTGGGCCGGCATTGATGCGGATCTGCGCGACCCCCAGCGCCAGGGCCTTACTTTCGTGAATCAGGGCGTAGGGCGGCGCCTGTTTGGTTGGCTGGGCGTGGTGCTGTTTGTGGGCGCCCTTCTGGCGCTGCTGCCTCTGGGCTTCCAGGCGCTGCTCCTGGGGCTGGCGCTCTGCGCCGCCAGCGCGCTGTATTCGCTGCCTCCTTGGCAACTGAAGGGCCGGCCACTGTGGAGCTCGCTAATGCATTTGCTGGGAGGCAGCCTGCACTTTCTGCTGGGCTGGGTGGCATTTGCGCCCATCCATGGCCCCAGTCTTGCGATCAGCGCATTTTTTGGTCTGGTGTTTGCGGCCGGCCACCTGGTGCATGAGGCCCGAGGTGTGCAGGGTGACTGTCTCAATGGCATCCAGACCAATGCCGTTCGCTTTGGCGCCAAGCGCTGTTTTGTAGCCGCGTTTGTGCTGTTCAGCGCCGCCTACCTGCTGCTCGCCGTGCTGTGCCTGCGCCAACTGCTGCCCACCGCGCTGCTGCTGGCGGTCTGCCTCTACCCCCTGCATGTCTGGGCGACCTGGCAGGCCTACCGGCAGCAACTGAGTTACCTGAGCCTGCTGCGTCTGCAAAAGTGCTACCGAGCCATGTATGCGCTGACAGGTATGTTGATCCTGGGGGCGGTACTGTGGGAGCGAGGGCTGGGTGCGGGCTGGTAGCCTAATCAACCGGCACTTGATAGCGGAACGATAACGCCGTAAGGCGTTCGCTCTCCACCCTCCATGGGTGTACGGCCAATAGCTCTCCTCCAGTGGCGGTGGGTTGGTGATGGCAACGGTTCAGGTGCACGCCATGGACAACAATCAAAAAGGTGTAAGGGTACCGCGCCTGACTGAGCTGGACTTCATTGGTGGTAAGGAAGACTTCCGCCGGTCCGGACGTCGTGCCCTTTACTTCAACGGTGTATTCCTGGCCTGCCGCGTCGGTAGCCAAAATGTCATAGGACTCCGAAGCGGATACGTCTTTAGTGGTGTAGCCGAGCTGTTCCAAGTAACAGGTGGCTTGGGACATAGCCCGCTGCTCAACGGCGCGGCGCTCTGGGGCAGTCAGACCAAATCCTTGGCCAGTTCTTTTTTGAGTTTGAAGTGGGTTGGCAATTTTGTCGATGGACTGTATCGCTGCAGCGATATCCGGGGCGGGCGCCTCGGGAGCATTCCCGGTGTCCTGGGCGTCATAAACCGTTGCGAGCAATTGAGAAAATAACTTGGCATCGTCCAGCAGTTGGTCTGCCAACGGAAGTGCATCGAGGCTGTACCGGATCGCGAGAGCTGTACTTCTCTCGTATGACGGTCCTAGTTTGGTACGCCCATTGAGGGAGATTGAACTGATGATTCGAGGATGGTCGAGCGCAGATTTCTGCAATAACCCCCGAGCCCAGGATACCAGACCCTCCAGTTCTTCAGCACTTCTGGGTTTGAACTCTCCATCTCGGAAGCGGGTGGCTGCATGCATCAAACAGAGGTAAAGAGCATTGCCTTTGGCTTCGAAGAGATACACGCAGTACCAGCCCTCTGTGGCGCTGGGAGAGTGCGATTTTGAGCAAAATCGAACCCAAGGAATTTCAGTCTTTCTCCCCGTGCCATCCCTGCCTTCAACGACAAAATCTGGTTCAGGCCTGCCTAAGGCTTGCACCAGCTCGGCACGGTGTCTGCGCAGCCATAGAGGGATCTCTGACCTGATCAGCGCGCCTCGCTCTTGCATTTCTGCAGAGTTTTTATGGGTCCAAAAGGGCTGTAAGCCCATCACTTTTAACGCAACGCTATGCATTACTTCTCACCTGCTTTTCTTTCGATCTTATTCGAAGGAGAGAAGTGAATTGAATAATATGATTAAAGCAATAGATGGATACGTGGGGGCTAGCAACGGCCGGGGCTCTGACCCTCGGTCCCAGCAGCGTGATCTGTGTGACCTCCAGCCTTTCTCTAACGCCGAGCCTTGATTTACTAAGCTGAGCAACACGGAGGAACGGCCAAGTGAGGCCGAACCACTTGTCTAGATTGGGGACGCTCACTGTTGTTCGTTAGCACTGTCTAATGGCCGTCGCCGCCCCACGATCGAGCCGTCCTATACGATAATTCACGATGTTTCACAAAGTGAATCTGGTAAACATCTGATTTCCCTACAGACGCTCCAGTGCAGGTCTGGGGTGTGTTTGCCAAGGCATCCCCTGGCATATCCATGATTCCGAACAGCCGGCGCACTATTTTTACCATCTGCTCGAACAACTACCTGCCCATGGCCAGGGTGTTGCTCCAAAGTGCGGGCCAGCAGCATCCCGAAGCAGATATCTATCTTTGCCTAGCCGATGCGCTGTTGGAAGAGCCGGACTTCTATGCGGGCGACTTTGAGGTGGTCACCGCCGAGGCGCTGGGCATTCCGGATTTCAGGGAGTTTGCGTTTCGCTACGGGATCATGGAATTCAACACGGCGGTGAAGCCGTTCATGTTCCGCTACCTGATGGCGCAGGGCTATAACCAGATGGTCTACCTCGACCCGGATATTGAGGTGATGGCGCCGCTGGTCCATGTCTTTGCCTTGCTGGACGATGGCGCTTCCCTGGTGCTGACCCCGCACCTGACCCGGCCCGCGGAGCGGGACGCGTTTCCGGACGATGTGGGCATCATGCGCGCGGGGGTTTTCAACCTGGGTTTTCTGGCGGTGAGTGCATGCCCGGAGGCCGAACGCATCATGGCCTGGTGGGGCGGACGGCTGCAGTACCAATGTGTTAACGAGCCCGAGCGCGGCCTCTTTGTCGACCAGAAGTTCATGGACCTGGTACCGGGCTTTGCCGCGGATGCTCGCATTCTGCGCGAGCCAGGCTACAACCTGGCGTACTGGAACCTGCACCAGCGCAACCTTCAAAAGCACGGCAATGGCTGGACGGTCGATGGTGAGCCGCTGCGGTTTTTCCATTTCAGCGGCATTGACCCTGCAGACCTGCGGCAGCTCTCCAAATACACCACGGCCTTTGGCCCCGGCGCCATCTCCCCTGCATTGGCGGCCCTGATGCAGCGCTATGCTCGGCAGGTGCTGGCGAATGGCCATGGCCGCGTGCCAGCGGCCAGCTATGTTTATGGACGGTTTGCCTCGGGCACGCTGATTCCCGATGCCGTGCGCCGCATGTTCCGGGATGGGCACCGCTGCTGGTCGGGCGGCGATCCTTTTGAGACCTATGAGGCCTACCTGCAACTGCCCAGCCCCCACAGTCCCCTGTGTGGCAAAGGTTATGTTACGCGGATGATGGCAGGGTTGCATGCGCGCGAGGCCTGGTTGCAGCAGACCTTTGACCTGCGTTCCACGCAAGGGGTCGCTGCCTATATTGACTGGTTCTGTCTGCATGCCCGCACCCAACTGGGCGATGCACGCTTGGTGGAGCCGGTGCAGCTGCGAGCGGCGCGCGTGTCCGTTGCGCTGCCGCCAGTGCGCATGCCAGTGCCGGCCTCGCTTGGCGAGGCACAGTTGACTGTGGTGGGCTACCTGCAGGTGGCATCGGGCGTTGGGGAGGCTGGGCGGCAGACGCTGAGGGCCGCGATGCATGCGGGTTTTCGCGCGCAGGGCCTGGCGATCCGGCCACCTTCCTTGCCTGAGGCAGTCGACGTGGAGCAGGCGCCCTGGATCACCGAGGCCCAAGCCGCCCAAGTGCAGATCTTCAATGTGAATGCCGACCAGTTGCCCACGGTCATCCGCGACCTGGCGGACCGCTTGCCGCGCAACAGCTGGCGGTCGGTGGTGCCATTTTGGGAGCTGGAGCATTTTCCGGATGACTGGATGCCAGCCTTCGACCTGGTGGATGAGGTGTGGGCCCCGACACGCTATGTGCAGAAAATGCTGGTCAACCGCTTGAACAAGCCGGTGCTGTATATGCCGCCGCAACTGAGCTTTGTGCCGCCGCCGCCGGCACCGCGAGCGCAGTGGGGCGTGCCTGAGCAGGCCTTTGTGTTCTTCTTTGCATTTGATTTTCTGTCTTATGTCGAACGCAAAAATCCACAGGCCTTGTTGCGTGCGTTCCGCGATGCCTTTCCGTCCCAGGGAGCCGCAGAGGTTTGCCTGGTCATCAAGACGCTGAACGGCCACCAGGCCGGCGCGCACAGCCAGGCCTTGTTGGAGACGCTGCAGCGCGATCCCGGCGTGGTATTGGTCGACCAACTGCTAAGCCGTGCGCAGAGCCTGCAGTTGATGGCCTGCTGCGACGCCGTAGTATCGCTGCATCGCAGTGAGGGGCTGGGCTTGCTGGTGGCTGAGGCCATGCAGCTGGGGCTGCCTGTGGTGGCGACTGACTATTCGGCCACTACCGAGCTTGTTTCTCCCTCCACCGGATGGCCGGTGGCCTGCAAGCTGTGCCCTGTGCCGGAAGGTGCTTATCCCTACCACGAAGGGCAGGTGTGGGCCGAGCCGGATGTGGAGCATGCTGCCTGGCAAATGCGGCAGGTCTACCTGCACCGGGCCGAGGCCGCGCGCCGTGCCAGCCATGCGCGTGCGCGGCTGGAGGCGGAATTTGGCGCCGATGCCACTGCACAGCGGCTGCGCCGCCGGCTTGCAGCGTTGCTGGCCGGTGGCGAGCGCTTGGGAGATGCGGCATGACCAAACCGGCCAGCACCCCAGCAGCGACCATGATGCGGCGCTGGCTCGTCGTTGGTGATATCGGCGGCGCGGCGCAGTTCCATGTTGGTGACGAGGCCATGTTTGCAGCCAATCTGCAACTCCTGCAGCGCCTGTGCCCGCAAGCGCAGCGCATAGCCGTCTCCCGGGATCCGGCATTCACGGCGGCCACCTATGGCATCGCTGCCGTGCCGCGCCTGGGCTTTGCCGATTGCGCGGATGAGGCCGAGCGCGAAGCCTTGCTGGCGCAGCTCTGCGCAGCTTCGCATGCCCATTGGACGCAGCGCAGGCCCGCCGCGATGGAAGCTTTGCGTAATGCGCAGGATGGCCTGCTCATCTCCGGTGGTGGCAACCTGCGCAGCACCTGGCCGGCTTTTTTGTACGAACGCCTGGCCTTGGCGCGCCATGCACAGCGCCTTGGTGCGCCCGTCGTGGTCCTGGGCCAGACCCTCGGCCCGGAGCTGACCGACCGCCACCGCGCCATGCTGGCCGAGCTGCTGGCGATGGCTACGTGGGTCGGGGTGCGAGAGCAGCCCAGCTACCAATTGGCGCTGGCGCTGGGCGTGGATGCCAGCCGGCTGTCTCTGCAGCTGGATGATGCCCATGGACTTTGGCAGCAGCCCATTCGCGATGGCTATCTGCCGCAGCCCTTTGCGTTGGACCGGCCCTGGATGGCGCTGAGTTTTCATCCACTTTGCGATCTGAGCCGCAACGATCGCTTACTCGACAGCCTCGCCCAGCAGCTGGAGCAGGCGGCGCGGTTGACCGGCTGTAGCCCGGTGTTCATCCCCCATGCAAGGGCAGATGCAGCCCATGGCGCGCCCTGGTCCGATGAGGATATGGGTCGGGCGCTGGCGGAGCGCATGCGTCATACCCCCATGCTTCTGCTGCCTGTGATGTTGCCGGAGCAGGTGGCATGGCTCACCGCACAGGCCCATCTGGTGATCAGCTCGCGCTACCACCCGCTGGTGTTTGGCCTGGCGGCTGCCAAGCCTTGTCTGGGTGTCTGGAGCGACCAGTACACCCGCACCAAACTGCGAGGCGCCTTGGAGCATCACGGCAGCGCCCATGCCGCCTGCAATGTGCAAGAGCTGGATGAAGGCTTGCTGATCCGCCGCCTTGCCGCGTTGTGGCAGGGCCGCCAAGCCTGGCAGGCCCACCTGGCCGCGCAAGGCCGGTTGCTGGCCGAAGACGAAGCGCGCAGGCAACAGGCGCTGGCGACCTTGCTGGTGACCGGCCAGAGGCTAGAAACGCCCATTCCTTCCATCGCTGTCGGCAAGTCCACCGCTGCGGTGGATGACACGCCGGCCAGCGCACCGCCTCTTTCTCCCGACGCTTTCCACAGGAGGTCTCCGATGCTTACCGAGGCAGACTGGCAACAATTCGCCCAAGACGGTTATCTGCACCTGGGCCAGGTGCTTGCGCCCGAGGCGCTGGAGGCATTGCGGCAGCGTGCCGATGCGCTGGCGCTGGGAGAGGTGTACAACCCGGGGGTGCAGATGCAGCTCGATACCGGTGGGGCCTACGAGGAGCTGCCCGGGGCCGTCGAACGCTTTGACGAAGGCACACTTCGTTACCGCAAGATCCAGGGGCTGGAGCATGACCCGCTGTACGCAAAGCTGATCGAGCAGCCGGTCTTCAGGACCATCTGCGCAGGCATGTATGGCGCGCATGCGGCGGTATCGATCTTCCGGGCGATGGTGATGAACAAGCCTGCCGGCCATGGCACATTGCTGCCCTGGCACCAGGATGGCGGCGCCGTCTGGCAGCTGGACCGTGACCCCTTGGTCACCATCTGGGTCGCGCTGGACGATGCCAATACCTCCAATGGTTGCATGGATGCGGTCCGGGGATCGCACCGGCTGGGCTTGCTCAGCACGCAGGGCAGCACCTTGACCGAAGACGCGGTGCGCGCGCATTGCCCACCCGAATTGACAGTGCCGCTGGAGGTGAAAGCCGGGCATGCGCTGCTGATGCACAACTGGCTGATCCACCGCTCGGGCCTCAATACGTCGCGCACGCCCCGGCGCGCCTTCACGATGTGCTGCATGGATGCGCGCACGCGCAACCTGCTGACCGGGACGCATTTTCCGGTGGTGTATGGCTCGCAAGTCAGTGCGCCCGATGCCTACGTGCAACAGCTGCAGGCGGACTTGGCCGCGCAGACTGAGCGATTCGACAATGCAGAGCGCTATGCCCAGGACCTGCTGGCGACCAATGACGAGCGCCAAGCGATGATCGATGAGGCCACGCAATATGCGCGCAGCCTCGAGGCCGAGCTGGCGCGTTGTCAGCAAGGTGGCAACGCTGCGCAAGACGTACGGCGTGCCAGCGCTGCGGTGGCGCAGATGCGTGACGAGATTCTGGAATTGAACCATGCCCTCAAAACCGCGTATGAGCAGGGCGTTGGAGACGGGCACGAAATGGCGCGCTTGCGCCAGCAGGTGGTCGATTTGCATGCGAGCGTCGAGGCGCTGCACCAATCGGCTTCATGGCGCATCACCGCGCCACTGCGCCACTTGTATGAGCTCCTGGTGCTGCGCACGAAACGCTGATGGCCCCACGTAGCATTCCCCCCACAGAGCGACAGGCTCCGGAAAGCCGCTGGCAGCACCAGGCTCAGTTGCTGCTGCAGGACCTGTCGCAGTCGCTGCGGCAGTGGTCGCTGTGGACACATCTGGGCTGGCAAGATTTGCTGCGGCAGTACCGTCGGTCTGTATTCGGACCAGCCTGGATTGCCATCAATATGGCGATATTTACCGCTGCCTTTGGCTGGATCGGCTCACAGCTCTTCAACCAAAACCCCAAGACCTATGTGCCTTACTTCTGCCTGGGCAATGTGTTTTTCGGCTTTCTGACGACGATGTTCAATGAGGGCTGTCGCACCTATGTCGATGCAGCGGCCTTCCTCAAGCAGGCCGCTTACCCCAAGTTCAGCTTTGTGTTCCGAGTGATGTGGCGCAGCCTGCTGATGTTGCTGCATCAGCTGCCGCTGATCGTGGTGGTGCTCTGGTATGGCGGTAACCTGGGTGGCGCGCTGTGGCTGCTTTGGTTGGCAGGGCTGGCCCTGACCGTGCTCAGCGCCACATTGGTGTTAGCCGTGTTGGCGGCACTGGCCACGCGCTACCGTGATGTGCCCATGGTGGTGGCCAGCGTGCTGCAAATCGCCTTTTTTGTGACCCCAGTGATGTGGCATGCCAGCCAACTGAGCAGCGAACGCGCGCAGTTGCTGACCGCCCTCAATCCGCTGGCCGTTTGGCTGGATCTGATGCGCCAACCGCTGCTGGGAGCTGCGCCCCCGACCAGTACTTGGCTGGCGTCCGGGCTGGTGTTGGGACTTCTGCTGGTGGTGTGCAGCTTCACCTATCTAATTGCGCGCCGGCGTATCAATTACTGGCTCTAAGCCCTGCAAGACACCCCGAGGAGGCAGTATGCAACCCTTCATCCAGCTCCGCGATGTCGACATTGCGTTCCCTGTGTTTGATGCGCAAAGCCTGGGCCTCATCAATACGCTGGTGCGGTTCGGCGGCCTGCGTGGCAGGCGTGTTGCGGGGCCGGCGCCGATGCGCTCCGTGCAGGCCCTGCATGGCATCAACCTGTCTCTGCAGTCGGGCGACCGCATTGGCCTCATCGGCCACAACGGAGCGGGCAAGTCCACGTTGCTGCGGGTGCTATCCGGGGTGTATGAGCCGGTCCGGGGTGAGGTGTGCCAGCACGGCAGCGTCTCGGCACTGACTGACATCATGCTGGGCATGGACCCGGAGGCCTCGGGCCTCGATTTCATCATTACCCGCGGCATTGTGATGGGACTGTCGAAACGGCAGGCGGCTGACTGGGTAGAAGAGATTGGCGCCTTTACCGAGCTGAGCGAGCGGCTGCACATGCCCGTGCGTACCTATTCTGCAGGCATGCTGCTCAAACTCGCCTTTGCGGTGGCCACGGCGATCACGCCCGATATTTTGCTGATGGACGAGGTCGTGGGTGCCGGGGATGCCAAGTTCCAGGAGCGGGCGCAAAAGCGCCTGCATGCACTGATGTCGCGGGTGAGCATTCTCGTGGTGGCCAGCCATAACGAGCAGCTGCTCAAGTCCTTTTGCTCGCATGCGCTGGTGCTGCGGCAGGGCACAATAGAGTACCGGGGCACGGTGGACGATTGCCTGGCTTACTACCATGCACATGCCTGAGCAGCCGCAGGGCAAGCAGCAGGCTGCCGTATCCCCATCACCGGATAGATAGCCAGAACAGGAAACCGATCACCATGGCCAGCCGCGCCCTGGTATGGATGCGCCGCGATTTGCGCTGCGACGACCATGCCGCTCTCTACCATGCCTTGCGCCGCTTCGAGCAGGTGTATTGCGTCTTCGTCTTTGACACCGACATCCTGGACCTGCTGCCGACGCGCGAGGACAGGCGGGTGGACTTTATCCATGCCAGCGTGCTGGCGCTGGATGAGGACCTGCGCCAGCTGGCAGCGGGCAGCGGTACGCCTGGCGCGGGCTTGCTGGTGCGGCATGGCTCGGCTGCGCAAGAGGTGGTGCAGCTGGCGCAGGCCCTGGGCGTGCAAGAGGTGCTGACCAACCGCGACTACGAACCCGAGGCCATCGCCCGCGATGCGCGCGTGGCCGGTGATCTGCAGGCCGCCGGCATTGCGTTCAGCGATTACAAGGACCAGGTGCTGCTGGACCGCGATGAGGTGCTGACCCAGCAAGGCCATCCCTACAGCGTGTTCACCCCCTATAAGCGCGCCTGGCTGCATAAGCTCGATGCCTTCCAGTGCCAGGCCTACCCGGTTGCGCGCTATGCCGGGCATCTGGCGGCGCTGCCCCAGGGCGAAGGGATACCGTCGCTCGCCGATCTGGGTTTTGCGCCCAGCAATCTGGCATCGCTCAAGATACCTACCGGCAGCCGGGGCGCGCAGCAGCTGCTGCAGGATTTTTTGCCGCGCATGGCGGCCTACCAGGAGGCCCGGGATTTTCCGGCGGTCAAGGGCGTGTCCTACCTGTCGGTGCATCTGCGCTTTGGCACCGTGTCGATTCGCCAACTGGCCGCGCTGGCCGTGGCGCAGGCGCGTACGGGCTGCGAGGGCGCGCAGACCTGGCTGTCGGAGCTGGCCTGGCGTGACTTCTACGCGATGATTCTTTGGCACCACCCGCAGGTGGTGACCCAGTCGTTTCGTCCCATCTATGACAAGGTGCAGTGGGACGATGCACCCGAGCTGTGGCAGGCCTGGTGCGAGGCGCGCACCGGCTACCCGCTGGTGGACGCCGCGATGCGCCAGCTGCTGCAGACCGGCTACATGCACAACCGCCTGCGCATGGTGGTGGCCAGCTTTTTGACCAAGGACCTGGGCATTGACTGGCGCGCGGGCGAGCGCTTTTTTGCCCAGCACCTCAATGACTATGACCTGGCATCGAACAACGGCGGCTGGCAGTGGGCGGCCTCGACCGGCTGCGATGCCCAGCCCTGGTTCCGCATCTTCAATCCCATCACCCAGTCGGAGCGCTTCGACCCGGATGGCAAGTTCATCCGCCGCTACCTGCCCGAGCTGGCTAAGGTGCCGGACCGGTACATCCACTTCCCTGCGGCGATGAAGCCGCTGGAGCAGCAGGCCTGCGGTCTGCAACTGGGGCGCGACTACCCGCAACCGGTGGTGGACCACGGCCGGGCACGCGAGCGGACCTTGATGCGGTTTCACTTCATGAAGAATCCGGATTGACGGAGCAGCCTGGCTGCAACTGCGCTAACGCGCAGGCCCGCGCCGTCTCTTGATCAGCGCGGCGCAGTGACCCTGGCTACCGGAAGCCGCATCGCGATGCGCCGCTCCGGCGGCAGCCCATGCAAGGCCTCCGCGTCCAGCGTGTCTTGCAGGCGTGGCCCCGGCTGCGGCAGCTGCTCAAAGCCCCGTTTGGCATAGGCAGGCGCACACCACGCGAGGTCTGAGAAGGTCGTCAACGTCAGCGCGCTCAAACCCTGCGTGATCGCATGCCGGTAAGCACTGTCGATGAGCAGGGTGGCAATGCCTTTGCGCTGCCAGTCCGCGTGGACGGATAGCTCCCAGAGGTGAAGCTCGGTGCCGAAGATCTCGGTGCTGATGAAGCCGGTCAGAATGCCGTTATCGGCCTCGGCCACCCATACCGATTGCTGGAGGATGCGGCTTTCATGCTCAGCCTGCGCGATCAGGGGGCCATCTGCCAGCCAGGCCAGGCCGGCGGCATTGTCATACAGCTGTGCGGCAGACTTTTCAATGGCTGGCAAATCTGCAGCGTCTCTGAGGCGGGCAGGGCGGATCAACATACAGGGGCTCCAGATGCACACCGTGCTCTCTGGGGGAGAGGTCGGACGGCCTGGCATTGTAGTTCTGTCCTGAAGTGCTGTGGACCCAGAATGCGGAGCTGCCGAGCCGCATCCTGCGCGCCGCTCAGCATTTGCATGGGGTCATCACGACTGGCTCCGTGCAAGACCCCTCAAAAAATCAATCAATCTTCAAACCAATCGCGCTGAACATCGCGCCATAGCGGTCCAGCTCGTCCTTGCTGCGCACGCCTAGCGTGGTCAGGCGCCCCTTGGCATCGGCATCGTTGAGCGCTTCTTGCAGAGCCCGATTCAGTTGGGCGAGGACCCCGGGGCTGGTTTTGGCGGGCGCTCGACGCTGGCCATGGCCAGGGGGCGTACTTAGGCTGATGTGATCAGCGGCGTGGCACTGGTCTTCAGCAACCACCCGTTAGTCACTGTCGTGCTAGTTGCTCCCTAGGGACCCTCTGCAAAACTCCCTGCCGTGGGCTGAACGCGGCCTCGGGCGATCCGCGCTACTTCCTGGCGTTCTGCAGCGCGATCAGCCTGCGGTATTTATCGAAGGTCCTGCTGACGTCGGTGGATGCTGCAGGCACATAGCGTTTGGGTTTGGCGCCTCCCAGTGCGACCAGGGGGCGCGTGGGCATCGTCAGCATCGGTGGGGTGGTGGGGGATGGCATGGTTATCTCCGTCGATGGCCTTGATGTTGCGTGGCCCGCAGGGCAAAAAATGTCGGCGGTTGCCGCGAGTGACTGTCCCCAGCCGTGCCATGTGAAACAAGCTGCTCTAGCTATGTTATGTTTCCACTAGTTTCAGGATGACTGCAAACGGCCGGACGGAGGGCCGGAGGCACAGACCTGATTGTCATGGCGATGCGCCCGAAGAGGAGGCTGTATGAGATCCCGTGCAAAGTCTTTGTCGGAACTGCAGATCACCGTCGTCACACCTGACCAGAGCAAGCTGTTCAGGATGGCGTATCTGGCGGGCATCACCGATGCTGCGGCCATCTTCAACGTAGACAGCGCGCTGGCAGCCAGCGACGAGGCGGCAGCCCGGATTACGCAGGCGCTCGATGACGCGGTCGCCGCATTCGAAGAAGACTGCCTCTCGGTCGGGCCCGGCCATCTGGCGCCGGAATCCGATACCTGACTAGCCTCCGATGCCCTGCCAGCCCCGCACCACATGCGGGGCTTTTTTTAACGCTTTCGCAGCTACGCGCGCACTGCAACAGCCCTATACCTTTATCAGGCACCGTGGAGAGTATCTGTTGATAAACATACAATGAAACGGTCGTCACAAATTTTGATGCGCAATGGATTCCATCAAATGGTTGCTGCTGACTTATAAAGTCCCGGCCGAACCCACCGCCAAGCGGATGGCGCTATGGCGGCGCCTCAAGGCGCTCGGCGCGGTATACCTGCAAAACGGCGTATGTCTGTTGCCCAAGACCGACGACCATGTGCGCCGCCTCAAGGTGCTGGAGAATGACATTGCGGCCATGGATGGGGACTGTGTGCTGCTGGAAACGGTGGCGCTGGACCGCTTGCAGGAGGACAAGGTCATCACCCGCTTCAAGGCCGACCGGGATGACCAGTACCGCGAGCTGCTGGGCCGTTGCCAGGATTTCGAGGCCGAGATCGCCAAGGAAATCGCGATCGAGAAGTTCACCTATGCCGAGCTGGACGAAGAAGAGACCGATCTGAAGAAACTGCAGGCCTGGTACGAGAAGATCCGCAAGCTGGATTTCTACGATGCACCGTTGGCCGTGACAGCGGCCGAGCGGCTGCAGCACTGTGAAGCCTTGCTGGAGGCCTACGCCCAACGGGTGTATGACGCGCATGACGAAAACCGTTGAAACCCCCAAGCCCGCAGACGGCAGCGCATTGCCGCGCGGGGCGCGAGCGGTGCCGCGCAGCGTCTGGGCGCTGGGCTTTGTCTCGATGCTGATGGATATCTCGTCGGAAATGGTCCACGCGCTGCTGCCCATCTACATGGTGGCCGTGCTGGGCACCTCGGTGCTGGCGGTGGGGCTGATTGAAGGCATCGCCGAGGCGACGGCCTCGATCGTCAAGGTGTTCTCCGGCGCCATCAGTGACCGCTTTGGCAAGCGCAAGCTGCTGGCCGTGCTGGGCTATGGCCTGGGCGCGCTGACCAAGCCGGTGTTTCCGCTGGCCGGCGGCCTGGAATGGCTGGTGGGCGCGCGCTTTGTGGATCGCGTGGGCAAAGGCATACGCGGCGCGCCACGCGATGCGCTGGTGGCCGATGTGACGCCGCCGCATCTGCGTGGCACCGCTTACGGTCTGCGCCAGACCCTGGACACCATCGGCGCCTTCACCGGTCCCTTGCTGGCCATTGGCCTGATGTGGTGGACGGCTGACAACTACCAGCAGGTGTTCTGGCTGGCAGTGTTACCCGCATTTGCGGCGGTGGCCGTGCTCGTATTTTTTGTGAAGGAGCCTGCCGCGCCGGTCGCTCCCAGACCCCGCCAGTGGCCGCTGTGCAAGCGCGAACTGCTGCGCCTGCCCAGTGCCTATTGGATGGTGGTGGGACTGGGTCTGGTGTTCACGCTGGCACGCTTCAGCGAGGCATTTCTGATCTTGCGTGCACAGTCGGCAGGTCTGCCGCCGATGTGGGCGCCTGCGGTGCTCGTCGTGATGGGCATCGCCTATGCGCTGTCCGCGTATCCAGCGGGGGTGTTGTCGGACCGCCGTCCCCGGCAGGATGTGCTGCTCGCGGGCCTGGGGCTGTTGATGGCTGCCGATCTGGTGCTGGCTTTTGTACCGGGACTTTTGGGTCTGGGGCTGGGCGTGGCGCTGTGGGGCCTGCATATGGGGTTCAGCCAGGGCTTGCTCAACGCGATGGTGGCCGACAGCGCGCCCGCTGAACTGCGGGGCACCGCCTTTGGCATTTTCCATTTGCTCACCGGTGTGGCGCTGCTGCTGGCCAGCGTGATCGCCGGCCTTCTCTGGGATACCCTCGGCTACCGGGGCACCTTTGTCTGTGGTGCAGGTTTTGCACTGCTGGCAGCGCTGGGCTTGCTGCTGCAACGCCGGCGCGCTCGGGCTTGATGCACTTCTAAACCGGTGCGCGCAGGGCGCGGGCCGGGCTGGTAGAACCAGGTTGCACCTCGGCTTCTGTGCCAAAACATGCCAAGTCCTCATGATCACCGCAGACAGCTTTGGTCTGCAGGCCCCTGCAATGGTCTGATTTTCCACGCAGCAACGCCGCGCCAGGCATGCCTGACGCGGCGTATGCATCAGCGCGTAGCGCTTCAGCCCTGATTGGTCTGTTTGTAAGACCGGTTGGCACGCTCCCAGGCTGCCTTCACGGCAGGCTCTGCCTGAGTCCAACCCAGGCGGCTCTCCGCGCGCTCGGCTTCCCAGCGGCGTTCCCAATCGCTGCGAGCATCGTTCCAATCGACAATGCCGTCGCGCACCGATTGGTAGCCCGCGCGGTAGGCGGGGGCATAGTCATCGTAGGTATAGCCCTGCGCAAAATAGGGCTCGCGCTGATAGGCATCGGCCCAGTAGGCGTCTTCTGCGGTAGGGTTCACCGCTTCTGCAGCACCCTTGCCCGCCAAGCCGCCAATCACGGCGCCGACCACACCGCCGACAGCGGTGCCAATTGGCCCTGCGACCGAGCCGGCTGCTGCGCCGGTAACGGCGCCACCAGCGGCACCGATGCCCGTGCCAATCGGATGCGCACCTGGCTCATCGGTGATTGGGTCCGGGTTGAGGTTGTTGTTGGGGTCCTGGGGATGGGTCATGTCGTGCTCCTGAGTGGATATTCCGATTGATTGGGCGGATCCCGCATGTTCGGCTGGTGTCCGTCCTCGCCACTCCATGGTGCAACGCAGCCCTGGCGCACACCGTAGGACAAGCGCAGCAGCACCAGTACGACGGACCTGCGCAGCCCTGTCAACGCTGCCTTGCAGGCTGTCGCCTGGGACCACAGCAGCGCAGGGCGTTTGCCTGACAGACGGAAATGGCGGCGCTGCGCACACTGGAGTTAGCGCAGCGGCGTGCACTTTGCATGCGCACCGGCATGCACGCACTGCCACAAATCTTCCTCAATGATGACCCAGAAACCGATGCCATGATCCGATTGCAGTTCTCTTTGGAGCTTGCCTACACGGTACTGACTCCGAGCGCCGACTTCTTCTTCAACTTTCATCCCGCCTTCACCGCGCACCAGACCGTGGCGCATGAACGGCTGACCGTCAACCAAAGCGGTGCCACCTGGGCGCTGCAGCAGGACGCCGCCGGCCAGCGCAGCATGCGGCTGCAGGCCCAGACCGGTCCGCTTCAAGTCAACTACGAAGCAACGGTGGAGATGCGCCACTACAGCGATGACCCTGCGCAGATTGCCGAGGTCCCTGTCTACCAGTTGCCGCTGGAGGTGTTGCACTACATCTACCCCAGCCGATACTGCCAATCTGACCGGCTTGCGGGCTTTGCCTACGACCTGTTCGGGAATCTGGCTCCCGGCTATGCGCGGGCCCAAGCCGTGTGTGACTGGGTGCAGCGGCATGTGAAGTTCCGCTCCAACAGCTCATGCGGCACGACCTCGGCGATGGACACACTGGTCGATTGTGTGGGCGTCTGCCGCGATTTTGCCCACCTGATGATCGCGCTGTGCCGTGCCATCAACCTGCCAGCCCGTTTTGTGACCGGTACCGACTATGGCGCCGATCCGAAGCTGGGGCCTCCGGATTTTCATGCCTATGTCGAGGTCTACCTGGGTGGCCGCTGGTACCTGTTTGACCCCTCGGGCACGGCCATCCCGATGGGCATGATGCGGCTGGCCACCGGGCGCGACGCAGCCGACGCTGCGTTTGCAACGATCTTTGGCGGCGTCACCAGCGAGCCGCCGCGCATCGAGGTGGTGGCCGAGCAGGACGGCGCGCAGTGGCAGATGCCGGTGCATACCACTCAGGGTTTGTCGACTGCGCAGGTGTGATGCCTTGCAGACACGCGCCACTCAGTCGGTGCTCAAGCCCACTGCGGGCCCGTGCGTGTTGATATGTAAGCCGAGGCTCATTGACAGCGGCTACTTCACGCAGTAGGGCCTGAGCGCCAGTCAGCATCAAAAAGGGAGCGAATTTCAACACTGGGCGTCCAGGTTCCACGCGCTCACAAGCGTTTTTGCTCCGGATGGCGCGAGTCTGGTCACCCATTTGTATGAAATAAACAACTCCCATCGACATAGGAGACACATTTTAGGTATCCAAGGGTAAGTGAATTGTTAATTCTGTGACAATTCTTGCGCAAATCTTACCCTTTGGAAATCCATGAACTTATTTGAAGAGTTGTTTAAGCGATGGGCTGCTGCCAAACGCGCTATCGCGGCAGCCATGTTCGCACTGCTTGCGGCGTTACCGGGCATCGCATTGGCGCAAGAGGTGCTTTACCTGACACCGGATAAAGCCACTCCGGATAACTTCAACATCCTGACCTTTACCGCTGGAGGTTTGACCAACCGCTTCGGCGAGCCTGGCGAAGGTTGGGTGGATGGCCGGGGTTGGCTGTCACAGGAGGCCCCGTTGAATCCCACTATCTTTGACGGCAAGAAGCTGGTGGTGGTAACGACGGTATTTGAGCCGCTGAACGTCAACCAGATTGAAGTGCTGAAAACGGCGATGACAACACGCCCCGAAACCGCGTTTGTCATCTTCTCCGATGGGTGCTGCGCGGTCAGTGGCAATCTGACGCCGATCGTGAAAATCCTCAACGATGCCACCCAATGGGGTATCAGCCTCCCTGCGACACAGGTGGGCGGCAAGGTCGCGGCACCCCTCAATACTGCCTCTCCGTACCAGGCCAGCTTCAGCAGCCTGAACCCCTTGCAGGGCGCGGCGTATCTGACCATCAGCAATGTGCCGACCCCTAACGCGCTGTACCTGCCGCAAGGCACTGCCGTTCCGGTGGCTGCAGCGCGTACCTCCGCCTATGGTTTCTTTGTGCCGAAATCGGCGATGAACGGGGGGAGCTGCACCTTCCTGACTGCAGATGCCTCGCCTTTTGGTACCGATAGCAACACCACCCAGGCCCGCTCCAACGAGATCATCAGTGCGTTCGCCAAGGCGGCATTGGATGAAGATGGTGCTTGCAATCAGGCGGTGCCCGATGTGGATCTGGCTGTCAGCTTCACCGGCCCTGCTGCGCTGGCCGCCACGCCCCAGACCTATACGTTGCAAGTGAAGAACTTGGGCAACACCGCCAGCACCGCGCAGGCGATGGCCACCGTGACGCTACCCGTGGGCTACACCGCCCAGCCATTGCCAAACGGCTGCACCAGCCTGGCGGCGCCGCAAAATGGGTTTGCATGCACGGTCCCGCCACTGGCGGCATTGACAGGGCAGATCAGCTACAGCATCGATGTGGTACGTGCCACCGGTGCTGCGCCGGCCACGGGCACGGCGTTTGTCAACCCTGTCGTGAACGGCGAGACGGTGACGGCGAACAACACGTCCACGTTGCTGTTCACCACCGCTGCCGATGTGCGCATCGACCTGGCTGGCCTGCCTGCTTCCGGCAAGCAGGGTGATGCCTACAGCGGCAGTTTCCAATGCACAAACAGCGGCACAGCAGCGATGGCCAATGCCGTCTGCACCGTCACCGGCCTGCCTGCGGGTGTGCAGATCGCCGCATGTTCGAGCAACGGTGCCGCCTGGACGTCTCCCGCTACGATTCCTGAAGGTCAGACTGTTGTCTGCCAGGTCAGCGGTACCGCCACGCAGGAGAGCGTTTTCCCGGTACAGGGCACCGGTGGCAGCAGCACGGCGGCTGCCGATGTGACCATCGCCGCGCCAACGCCAGACCCTGTTCCGACACCTGTACCTGAGCCAGCGCCACAGCCGGTTCCTGAGCCCGAACCCGTCCCAGAACCTGGCGCCGCCATCCCCGTGCCATCGCTGTCGCAATGGGGCCAATGGCTGCTGAGCGGTCTGCTGGTAGCGCTGGGCTTGGTGGTGGTGCGCCGCAAGCATGGTCAGCACTGATAGGTGAGTGAAAGCTGCAGTGCGGGCCTGGGTTTGCACGGTGGCAGGGCGTTGTGGGCTGGTTTCCATGCCCCCAAGCCTCAGTGTTCAGTCCCTGCGCTGAGTGCTACCAGCAGTTACGAGTCGCGTCTCCAGGGACGACTGCTTGCTTGATAGGGCACAGAGCTTTGTGATTTACGCAGCGTCTGCACTCAACCAAAAAAATGCCGCCCCTGTTGGGGCGGCATTGCATTCAAGAAGAAAGCCGATCCTGAAAATCAGGATGTTCATGCAAGTCAAGAGAGGGAGGGAGGGTACGCATGAACTCGGCGAAACCGATGCTCAAATTCTAGGGCGGCCACCGGTATTTGCCTGTTAAACGCGATGCGCAATAGTCAGCAATTGACAAAAAAAGAGCCCGCATGGTGCGGGCTCCAAGGTTGTTTTCCTTTTCTTGTACTTCTACCTCCCTCCAGAGGAACCGAGATCATATGCCGAAACTATGATGGCTTGTTTGTCATAAATTCAACAAATGTCAGCTTTTCGAAAGCTTATGGATTTCTAGAAGAAATCCCATCGCATTATGCAAAATGCTATCAGCCTATACATGACGCGAGTATTTCAATATTCCTTGAGGTACCTGGTTTGAATACACCCGTTGCCGCTGCGCACATCAAGAAGGCAGCCAGGTCATTCGTGTCAATAGTTACTGGGTGTGGAGATTGCTAGCACGCACACTGCGCAACTGATTGTTGGCAGTGCAATATTATGTACTAATTTTGACGGTGCTCACGGGCACACGGCCGGGCGTATAAGCGACTCAGGGTAAGCGATAGTGCTTGGGGATTCGGCCATGAAAAGCGTGAGGCTTGGGAGAAGGCCAGACCTCTGTGTAAGGGCTGGCGATCAAGACGGGGCGCTGGGCCGGTTTTGTGCTTTTAGGCCTCCGCACAACTCCCTGCGATGGCCTGAAGGGGTCTTGGGCGATCCGCCGGGTGGTCCATCCCGGCAATCCTGCCGGTCATCCCAATCCGCGCCCAGCCCAACGGGCCAGGACGCTGCAGCATGGGTTCAGGCGACCGGTTTGCGGCCTACCGTGCGGATCAGCTCGCCCACGCGCAGCAGGTATTGGTCAAAAGCCTGGTTGGCCGCCGCCTGGTTGCTGGTGGGCTGGGCCACGGTGCGGCCTTCGGCCTCCAGGCGGGCGCGGATCTCGGGGTTGAGCAGGGCCGCACCAATGGCGTTGCGCAACAAGGTGACGCGCTCGGCCGGGCAGCCTTGCTTGACGAAGTAGCCGCCGCTGATGGTGTAGGCAAAGTCAGGCAGCTGCTGGCTTTGGCTGATCAGTGGGATATGGGCCAGCGGGGCGGGCAGCTCTTTGGAAAAGCTGGTCACGATCTTGAGCCGGCCCTGCGCCTGCATCGCATCAAAGCTGGTCTGGTAGGGGAGGATGGCCAGGTCCACCTCGCCCCCGGCGACGCCCTGCAGCGCCGGAGCACCACCCTTGTAGGGCACATGCAGCAAGCTTGCACCCACGCGTGCGGCCAGCGCCTCGCCCATCAGGTGGTAGATGGAATCAATGCCCACGGTGGCATAGGTGAGGGGCTTGGCGCTGCTTTGCTTGGCCAGCGCAATCACCTTGTCCAGCGAATCGGCCTGCAGGCCATTGCGGGCCAGCAGCACGATATGCGCTTCGCTGATCGGTGCGACCAGGCTGAAATCCTTAGGCGTATAGCGGGCCGAGGGGTTGAGCATCGGCGCCAGAAACACCTCGTTGATCGAACCATGGAAGAAGGTATAGCCATCGGCCTGCGCGCTCAGCACCTTGTTGGCGCCAATCAGGCCGGTGCCGCCGCCGTAGTTCTCCACCACGACTTGCTGCTTGAGGCTCTTGCCGATCGATTCACCAAAGATGCGGGCGGCAGTATCGCTGGCGCCGCCGGCGGGGTAGGGCACGACCAGCGATAGCGGCTTGGCTGGGTAGGTGTCGGCGGCCCAGGCCTGTGGCGTGGCAAGCCACGGGGCACCCGCCAGCAGGCTGGCGTATTGGAGAAACTGGCGGCGATGGGTGGCGGTCATGGTGCTCTCGCTCGGTGGGTTTATTGCAGATAGCTCTGTGCCAGGCTGGCCCAGAAGGCCGCGCCAATGGGCAGGGCCTTGTCGTTGAAGTCATACAGCGGGTTGTGCACCATGCAGCCGCCGTCCTGCCCCAGGCCATTGCCCAGCCGCACATAGGCCCCGGGGCGGTGCTCCAGCATGTAGGCAAAGTCTTCGCTGCCCATCACCGGGCCCCGGGTCACCACGTTGTCGGCGCCCAGCAGCTGCGCAGCCACGGCGCGGGCGCGCTCGGTTTGCGCGGCGTGGTTGACCAGCACCGGGTACTTGCGCTCGTACAGCAGATCGGCCTGGAGCTGGTAGCTCTGGGCCTGGGCGCCGACAAAGTCGCGCAGCCGGGTTTCGATCTGGTTGCGCACCTCGGGGTTGAGCGCGCGGATACCGATCTTGATCGTCGCGCTTTCGGGCACGATGTTGTAGGTGGCACCGGCCTGGATGGAGCCGACGGTGATGACGGCCGACTTGAGCGCATCGACCTCGCGGCTGACCAGCGACTGCAGGCCCAGCACGATGCTGGCGGCGGCCTGCATCACATCGATGCCGTGGTGGGGCATGGCGCCATGGGCGGAGCGGCCGGTCAAGGTGACGGTAGCACGGTCGAACGAGGCCATTGCGGGCCCGGTGATCATGCCGATTTGGCCCACCGGCAGGCCCGGTGTGTTGTGCAGCGCATAGATTTCATCGCAGGGAAACTGCTCGAACAGGCCGTCATCGACCATGCGCAAGGCGCCCCCTTCGTTCTCTTCCGCTGGCTGAAAAATCAGGTTCAAGGTGCCGTTGTAGTCCACCGATTCGGCCAGGTAGCGCGCCGCGCACAGCAGGATGGCGGTGTGGCCATCGTGGCCGCAGGCGTGCATCTTGCCGCTCAGGGTGCTGGCATAGGGCAGGCCGGTTTTCTCCTGGATCGGCAGCGCATCCATGTCGGCGCGAATGCCGATGCTGCGGCTGCCCTGGCCTTTTTTGAGGCGGCCCACGACGCCGGTGCTGCCCAGGCCCCGGTGCACTTCGTAGCCCCAGGACTGCAGGCGCTCGGCCACCAGGTCGCTGGTGCGCAGCTCTTCAAAAGCCAGCTCCGGGAAAGCATGGATCTGGTGGCGGATGCCGACAAACTCAGGCGCAAGGGCCTGTACGGCAGATAGCAAGGCAGGGTTGAGAGGTGCGTTCATGGTGGGGCCGTCACAAAAAAGTCAAACCATTATCGAAAGCGCTATCCGTCGCGTCCATGACAACGCAAGCAATCAAACGTTGCAAGAATCGCAACAATGGGCGGAGGCGAGCAATGTTGAACCTGGGTATGGACGATGTGCTGGACCGCAAGCGGGCGCTGTGCCTGCTGCAGATCATGGAAACCGGCTCGGTGCGCGGCGCCGCTGACGTGCTGGAGGTGGACCCGTCGATGGTCAGCCGCACGGTGGCCCGGCTGGAGCAGGACACCGGCCTGGTGCTGCTGGAGCGCCGTGGCCGGGGCGTGGTGGTCACCGATGCCGGCCGCATGCTGGCGCTGTTTGCCCGCCGCCAGCAGGACCTGCACGACACCTTTGTCGCCGAGGTCAACAGCCTCAAGAACGCGCAATCAGGCCATCTGGACCTGGTGCTGGGCGAGGGCACCCTGGACATGGTGATGGCGCCGGTGCTGCAGGATTTTGTCAAAGCCCATGGCGATGTGCGCTACCACGTCAAGGTCGCCGGCACCGAGGAGGCCGTGCAGTGCATTCTGGAGGACCGTGCCCATATCGGCATCGTGTTCCAGCCGCCGGCCGATGCGCGCCTGCGCTCCCACCATGCCCGGCTGGCGTCCGTGCGGGTGCATGTGCGCAAGGGCCATCCTCTGGCCAGCCACAGCGGGCCGTTGAGCCTGGCCGATCTGGCGCCTTACCCGGGGGCGGCGCTCGAGGAATCCTTTGGCGTGCGCAAGCACATCCAGGCCGCCGAGCTGGAGGAGAACATCCGCCTGCAACCCATGCTGACCACCAACTCCTTCAAGGTGCTGTGGGATTTTGCGGTGATGGGGCTGGGCTACATCATGACGCCGCGCTCCATCCCGCTGCAGGGCGTGGCGCTGGATACCTTGGTGTCGCTGCCGCTGGCCAGCCCGGTGCTCAACCACAGCCAGCTGCATGTGGTCACCCGCAGCGGCCGGCCGTTGTCGCCGGTGGCGTCGCAACTGCTGCGGCATATGGTGGGGGTGTTTTCAGCCGCTTAGGGGGCCTGGGCCTTGGTGCGGATTCCAGTCCCCAACCTGGCGCCTTCGCTTACCCCGGCCGCCGGGCCAACAGTGCCCACACTCCTGCTGCCGACAGCAAACTGCCACCGGCAATATGGAACCGGCGCAAAGCTGTTGGCGAGGACAGCAGCTTGCGCGCAGACGACGCAAAGACGGCATACAGCGTGGCATTCAGGGTGGCCATCGCGACAAAGGTGAGGGTCAGAATCCAGAGCTGCTGGTGAGCGGGCGCGCCTGCGCTGATGAACTGCGGCAGGAAGGCCACAAAAAAGACGATGCCCTTGGGGTTGAGTGCGGTGACCAGGTAGGTATTGGCAAACAGTTTCCAGCGCGAGCTGGAGACAGGCGCGGCAGCCAGCGCGGATGGCGAAATACCCGCGCGCAGCAGCTTGATGCCCAGATAGATGAGGTACAGGCCGCCTGCCCATTTGACGGCGCTGAACCAGAAGGCCGATGCGGCCAGCAACGCACCCAGCCCCAGCAAAGACACGACCAGCGCCGTCGAATCGCCCAGCGCCACCGCTGCGACCAGCGGCACATTGGCGCGCCGCCCTTGCGCCATCGAATAGCTGATCACCGTGAGAATCGTTGGCCCCGGGATGATGAGCAGCACGGCGGATGCGGCGACAAAGGCTAACCAGAGTTCGATGGGCATGGGGGCTCCTGTTGGCGGGGTATCAGAGGCGGTGGCGCTGCCTAGCTGGCACGGCCACGGTGCATGGTAAGGCGGATCGCAGCTGGCCGCTGCCGGTAGCGCGCCTGAGCGGACCGGACCCGCCATCCGTTACCAGCTATCGAGTGCCGGTGTGCCCTGGTGGTAGCGCAGCTGCCAACGGCCATCTGTCAGCAACCAGATCGACGAGCGCAAAGTGTGTTTGCTGCGAGCGCCTTGCACATCGCGCAGGGCGCTGCGGTAGGTCAGCAGCACCACGCCGGGCGCCAGCGCGGTGGCGGCATAGCCGTCCGCCACGATCTCAGCGGCATTCGATTCGGCGCGCAGCGCTTCCACCACCACGTCTCGCGTATAGCGCTGGCCGGATCGGCCCGTCTCCTCAAAGGCCGGGTGCAGCAGTTGCGACACGCGCTCGGGCTGGTGGCGGATATCCGGAAGGTGGAGCTGGGCTTCCAGTTGGGAAAGCTGCTGGGTCAGGGTGGGGTCCATGCTTGTGGTGTGGCTGGTGCGGGATGCCCGCAAGAGGAAGCAGGCATCCTAGCAGCCGCTCGGTGCACGACCTATTAGCCAAACGTAAACGCGTAGCCCTGCGCCCCCGTATCCAGAAACTCGATCTCCACCGTGCGCTCCTTCACCGGGCCCTGCTGGCGTACCAGCTGGTACAGCCGCGTGGCATCGACCTGGCCGTAGCCCTGGGCATCGACATCGCTGCCGTGGTGAATGCCTGGGGGCTGGCCGTCGATGGTCAGGCGAAAGCGCAGCGGGCCTGAGCCTGCAGCGCCCAGCACCACGTTGGCATCGCGGGCCTCAAAGCGCAGCGCCAGGCGGCTGCCCGCGTTGTTGGCTTGTACCCACTCGGGCGTCAAGGTCCAATTGCCCTGCAAGGTCCAGGTGTTGAGCCGCAGCGCCGCTGGCTGGTAGTCGGCTGGCTTGTCGGGGGCAGGGCGGCCTGCCAGGCGCAGGCTGCCGCCTTTGTCGTAGCCCAGGTACAGCTCCGGGCTGCGCAGGCTGGCGGTGTCGGCGGCCATGCCCAGGCCCTGGGTGTCGGGGACCGTGTTCGCAGTAGACGCAGGCGCCGTTGCCGCTGATGGCGCCTGGGCTTCGCGCAGCAGCTCGTTCAGCGCGCGCTCGGTGGCCGCGTAGCCGCCTTCGCCAAACTGGTGGTGGCGCACCCGCCCTTGCGCGTCGACCAGGTAGAGAGCCGGCCAGTATTGGTTGTTGAAGGCGCGCCAGATGCGAAACCCGTTGTCCTGCACGACGGGGTAGCTGATCTTGAGCTGCTGCAAGGCCTTCTCGACATTGCTGCGGTCCTTCTCGAAGGCGAACTCAGGCGCATGCACCCCCACCACCACCAGGCCGCGATCGGCATACTTTTGCGCCCAGGCATTGACATAGGGCAGGGTGCGCAGGCAATTGACGCAGGAGTAGGTCCAGAAATTGACCAGCACCACCTTGCCGCGCAGCGCGGGGATGGACTGCGGCTCGGCATTCAGCCATTGCGTGCCGCCGTCCAGGCTGGGGCGGGTCGATTCCCCCGGCAGGGAGCTGGTGTAAAGGGCGCCGTTGCCCAACTGTGCTGCGGTATTGCCTGCCCGCTCCGCCGCTTGGGCCGAGGGCATCGCTGCTTGCAGCAGGCTGCTCTCCAGCCCATTGCTGCCCAAACCGTTCAATGCGCCCGATTGTGCGAGCAGGCGGCTGTCCAGCCCGGTGGCCACGGCCAGCACGGCGGCCAGCATCGCGGCGCCAGCTGCTCGCCGGCCGCGCTCGCCCGGTAGCCAATGGGCCCGCAGGCGTGCCATGGTGCCGGCGCTGATGCGCAACGCGGCCCACAGGGCCAGGCTGGCGCCGGCCGCATAGCTCAGCAGCAGCAGGCTGGTGGCGGTGCCGGGCCCCGCCAATGCGGCACCCGACAGCAGCAGGCCCAGTACCGGGCCGGCGCAGGGCGACCAGATCAGGCCGGTGGCAACGCCCAGCAGCGCGGAATGCAGCCAGCGCTGCTTGGGGTTCTGGGCGGCCAGCTTTTCTCCGATCTGCACCAGTGGCCGGCTCCACCAGACGGCCAGCCCAGGGAACAGCAGGGAGGCTGCGAAAACG
This sequence comes from Comamonas sp. B21-038, assembly GCF_022387135.1. Taxonomy (GTDB): domain Bacteria; phylum Pseudomonadota; class Gammaproteobacteria; order Burkholderiales; family Burkholderiaceae_C; genus Comamonas; species Comamonas sediminis. Next base: position 2,204,190 of record NZ_CP092462.1, on the reverse strand, counting down.
CCCAGGCCCAGCAGTGCCAGGCCTCGGCCCCACTGGCTCAGCTGCACCGCCCAGGCGCCGGCGGCAGCGGCCAGCGATGCGGCGGCCGCAAAGGCCAGCGCCATGCCGATCAAGAGCGGCAGGCTGCCGTGGCGGCTGGGTTGGCCCTGGCGTGCAAAGACAAAGGGCAGAACGGGCAGGATGCAGGGGCTCAGCACGCTGAGCACCCCGGCGGCAAAGGCAACAAGGTACAGGGCCATGGCAGCTCCTTTTGTGGCTAGTTAAGGGCTTATATGCGGGTGACGTCAATCACCGCCTGGGCAAAGGCGGCAGGCGCCTCTTGGGGCAGGTTGTGGCCAATGCCGCCCTCCAGGTTGCGGTGCTGGTAGGGGCCGCTGAACTTGGCGGCATAGGCAGCAGGCGCGGGGTGCGGCGCGCCGTTGGCATCCCCCTCCATCGTGATGCTGGGCACGGCAATGCGCGGCGCGCTGGCCAGCCGGGCCTCCAGCGCATCAAAGCGCGATTCGCCCTGTGCCAGCGCAATGCGCCAGCGGTAGTTGTGCACCACGATGGCGGCATGGTCGGGGTTGTCAAAGGCCTGGGCGCTGCGCTGGTAGGTGGCATCGTCAAACTGCCATTGGGGCGAGGCCTGCTGCCAGATAAAACGGTTGAACGCGGCGGGGTTGGCAGCATAGCCGTCGCGGCCCCGGTCGGTGGCCAGGTAGGACTGGTACCACCAGGCGTATTCGGCAGCAGGCGCCTGGGGCTTGGCATTGGCCTGGGGGTTGCCGATCAGGTAGCCGCTCACCGACACCAGGCCGCTGACCCGCTCGGGCCAGATCGCCGCGATAATGCAGGCGGTGCGCGCGCCCCAGTCAAAGGCGCCCAGCACCGCCTGGCGCACGCCCAGCGCATCCATCAGCGCAATGATGTCCTGCGCAACTGCGCCTTGCTGGCCATTGCGTACTGTGCTGGCCGACAGAAAACGCGTGCCGCCGTAGCCGCGCAGGTAGGGCACGATGACGCGGTAACCCGCTGCCGCCAGGCGCGGCGCCACATCGACAAAGGCATGGATGTCATAAGGCCAGCCGTGCAGCAGGATGGCGACGGGGCCGTTGGCGGGGCCCGCTTCGGCGTATTCGACCCGCAGGTCGCCGGCATCGATCTGCTTGAGCGGGCCAAAGCTGGTGGCGCCTGCCGGGCTGGCGGCGCGCGCGCTGCTGGCCAGCAAGCTGCCGATGGGCGCCAGGGCCAGGCCCAGGGCGGCATGGCCCAAGAAGCTGCGGCGGGAGGAGGTGGTGATCGGGTTCATGGAGGGCCTTTGCTGGGTGAAGGTGGTTGGGGTGCTCGGTGCCGAAACTCGTTTGTCTTGGCTGTTAGCTAGTAGACCGCCGCCATGTATGTGGCATGTGTCATGCGTACCCCCCAAATGCATGGCCGTGTAGCAAGTGGCGCGGGCAGATACACAGCTATACAAAGCCGGTTATGGCCGACCCCGGAAACGCCACCGCCACCTGAAAGGTGGCGGTGTGGGGTGTGATAGGGCCTACTTGGCGGTCCTAAGCACGAGGCCCGCGTTTGCGCAGCGGGGTCGAGCTGCTGGCCAAGGGGCAGGGCCGGCCTGCGGGCGAGGCGATCTCAGCGGCCGCACAACCCAGCAAGAACATGCAGGCATACAGCCATTTGCGAACACTAAACATCCTGGGCCTCCACCTGGCTGGCAAACACATAACCTTCGCTGCGCACCGTCTTGATATAGCGCGGCTCGCGGGCATCATCGTTCAGGCATTTGCGCAGGCGGCTGATCATCAGGTCGATCGAGCGCTCAAACAGCTCGGCCTCGCGCCCCTGGGTGATGGACAGGATCTGGTCGCGGCTGAGCACCTTTTGCGGGTGGTCCACCAGCACGCGCAGCAGCCGGTATTCGGCGCCGCTCAGCGACACCATCACGCCATCGTGGTCCAGCAGTACGCGCTCGACGGTATCGAGCCGCCAGTCGCCAAAGGCCAGAAAGCGCGCTTCTTCACTGCTGCGCATATTGGGCGGCAGCATGCGCGTGCGCCGCAGTACCGACTTGATGCGTGCCAGCAGCTCGCGCGCGGCAAAAGGCTTGGGCATGTAGTCATCGGCGCCCATCTCCAGGCCCAGCACCCGGTCGGTCTCATCGCCGCGTGCCGTCAGCATGATGATGGGCGTGGTCTTGAACTTGCCGGCGCGCAGGTCGCGGCACAGGGTCAGCCCGTCTTCGCCGGGCAGCATCAGATCCAGGACGACCAGGTCAAACGAGCCGGCCGTCTCCAGCAGCTGCCGCATATGCCGGCCTGTGGGTGCGGTGGTCACACGAAGGCCATTTTTTTGCAGGTAGGCGCTGACCAGGTCGCGGATATCCCGGTCGTCATCCACCAAAAGGATGTGGTCGCTGGCAGCGGAGGTGCTTGTCATGGCAGAAGGTTGGGGTGGTGTCAGTGGGTGTCAGTGGGTGGCCGGCAGCTGCAGGCTGGCGCGCAGGCCGCCTTCGGGGCGGTTGTGCAGGCTCAAGGTTCCGCCCAGCGACAGGCTCAGCTGGTGGGCAATGGCCAGGCCCAGGCCGGAGCCGCCGGTGTCGCGGTTGCGGGAGGCCTCAACCCGGTAAAAGGGCTGCAGCACGGCTGCGAGCTGCTCCTCGGGGATGCCCGGGCCGGCATCGCAGACGTCGATGGTCAGATGGCCGGCTTCTAGGCGCAGATGCACATCGGCGCGCTGGCCGTATTTCAAGGCGTTGTCGATCAGGTTGCCCAGAATGCGGCGCATCGCATTGGGGCGGGTGCGGATGGGCTGGCCCGCAGCGCCGTCCATCGTCACCGGGCTGCCGGTGTCGGCATAGTCGTTGACGATGCTGCGCAGCAGCGCATCCATGTCCAGGCGCCGCACTTTCTCGTCGGAGCCTTGCAGGGTCTTGGCATAGTTCAGGCCTTCGTGCACCAGGCTGCGCATGGCCTCCAGGTCCTGGCGAAACTTGTCGGCATCAGGCATATCGTCCATCAGGTCCACCCGCAGACGCATGCGCGTGATGGGGGTCTGCAGATCGTGCGAGATGGCGGCGAGGATTTGCATGCGCTCGTTCAGGTAGCCCGCAATGCGCCGCTGCATGGCGTTGAAGGCGCGTGCGGCGCGCACCACCTCGGCGGGGCCGGCCTCGGCCACCACGGTGGGCTGCAGGTCCGGGCCCAGTTGGTCGGCCGCTGTGGCCAGCCTCTCCAAAGGCCGGGTGACCAGGCGCACCGCCAGCCAGGCCAGGCCGGCCAGCACCAGCAGCTGGCCCAGCAGCAACCAGGTAACCCAGCCCGATACCGGCATCGGCACACGGCGCGCCACGATGTACAGCGGTGCGCCGTCGCTCAGCCGCAGCTGCATGCGCACGGCATCGGCGCGGTCGCCCAGCTGGCCCATCGCCAGCACCGGAAAAGGCTGCAAGGCATCGGTTACCACCTGCGCAAAGCGGGCCAGGGCCGGGTCGGAGGGCGCGGCATTGCTGACTGCGCCCTCCAGAGAAAAGCTGTAGTTGGGCCGCTCAAGCTTGGGGAACCAGTCCTGGCGCTCATTGGCCGGCAGCCGGTCGATCAGCGCGACCGAGCTGGCGATATCGCGCTCAACCCCGCTGATCATCAGCCGCATCAGCGCCTGCTCACGCTCATGGCGAATGGCCATATAGGTAAGCAGCTGCGCCACCCCCATGCCCAGCACCACCAGCAAGGCGACGCGCGCCAGCAGGGTGGAAGGGACAAGCCGTTGAAGAATGCTGCGCATGGGAGGTCAGGCCGGGTGGGAAGCCAATGGGCCGATCAGGCCACGGAAAGATCGACCTGGATATTGCCGCGTGTCGCCTTGGAGTACGGGCAGATCTGGTGCGCCGCCTGCACCACGGCCAGCGCCTGGTCCTGTGCCACGCCCGGCACTTTGACGTTGAGCCGCGCCGCCAGCGCAAAGCCCTCGGCGTTTTGCACCAGGTCCACCTCGGCATCGACCGCCAGGTCCGCCGGCAGCTTCACGCCCAGCGGCTGCGCGGCCCGCACCATCGCCCCCATAAAGCAGGCCGACCAGCCCGCCGCAAACAGCTGCTCGGGGTTGGTACCCGTGCCTGCCGTGCCAAACTGGGTCAGGCGAATATCCAGATGCCCGTCATCGCTGCGCGATGCGCCGGAGCGGCCGCCGGTGGTGGTTGTGCGGCCGGTGTAGAGAACCTTGTCTTGTGCAGCGCTCATGGTCAAATCCTTTGGGAGGTGTTGTTTTGTCAAACTGACGGAGCGATTGTTCAAGCCCACGGCGCTTTGGCAAAGGGGTTTTCTGACCGAATGTAGCGCTGGGAGAGGCAGTGTACAAAACTATACAAAAGTCTTTGTTCAAGCGCATCGCGTCATGCCTTGTGAGCGATGGCATGGTGTCTGGAGTGTGTGCTGCCGCTAATGAAAAAACTGGCGTTGGTGTGAACGAACGATTACAATCCTGAAATGTTCACCGTCAAGCGCACTGTTGAATTCGATGCCTGGCTCCATGGTCTGCGTGACACGATGACGCGTATTCGCCTGGCCAAGCGTTTGGACAAGGTCACACGTGGTTTGATGGGCGACTGTAAATCCGTTGGCGCAGGCGTTTACGAAATGCGAGAAGACTTTGGCCCAGGCTGGCGTATGTACTACGTGCAGCGTGGAGATGTGGTGGTAGTCATGCTGGGCGGTGGTGACAAGTCCAGCCAACAAGCGGATATCGCTGCTGCCCAGGCGCTGGCTGCCACTTTGGAGCCGGAAGAGGGCGAGAAGGAGTAGATGATGGTCAAGATTGCAGACCTGCCCAACTTTGACATGGCAGAGCATTTGAAAACGGATGAAGAGGTGGCCGCCTATTTGACCTTGGTGATGGAGGAAGAAGATCCTTCCGAGCTTGCGCATGCCCTGGGTGTGATTGCGCGCGCGCGTGGCATGGGCGACATAGCAAGTGCCAGCGGCCTGACCCGAGAGGCGCTGTACAAGGCGCTGCGTCCGGGTAGCCATCCGCGCTTTGAAACCATTTGGCGTGTGTGTGCAGCGCTCGGTGTTCGCCTGGTTGCGCAGCCGATCAATCCCTAGGATTTGCCTAACCATTTGGGAGTGGCCGGAAGGCGCTGGACCTCACGAATCTCAAATGTCACACCGGGTATGACGCAACTGATTGATCTATGAAGGCGAAAAACTTTGCCGGGCGTGTACTTAAGGTGAACCATGCAGGGGAGCATGGCGCTGTCAATATCTATGCCGCTCAGATCCTGGTCGCGCGATGGACTGCGCCATCTATCGTTCCAACGCTCCAGGCATTCAAGGCGCATGAAGAATCGCATCGCACCATCTTCTGGGACGACCTTCTGCGCAGAGGTACCAGCCGTTGCCGCAGCTATTGGTTGTGCGGACTGGGTGGATTTGCACTGGGCTTGATAACGGCACTTTTTGGATTGCAGGCGATTGCTGCAACGACCGCTGCTGTAGAGCGCGGAGTGCTGGGCCACTTGAAGCATCAGATCCACTTGCTGGACGGTCAGGATGATGCTGCGGTCGCGGCCATTGCAAAAATCGTGGCCGATGAAGAGCAGCATCTGGAGCAGTCGGTGATGCATCTGGCGCCTGGCCAGTTCTGGCCCAAAGTGTTGACTCCGGTGGTGACTGCATCGACACAAACCGTCATCTGGTTGGGAATGCGTTTGTGAGTACTTGTTGAAGCGTCTGCACGTTACGAAGCAATACCAAGCTCGAAAAAATCCTCTAACGCCAGCCTGGGTGCGCTGAGGTTATTTCCTTTAACGCCCAAGCGCTCACCCTAAGCATCGCCAGTGGGTTGGAGCGCATCAATGCCATAGACCGTAACGGCTTACCGATCCGGCAGGGCCGGTACCGCTTCATTGAGGAGGACCGAGAGGCTCGGGCAGAAGAGGGGGCAAATAATGCGCCACACCTCAACACTCCCATTCCTGCCGTGCTACAGTTACGCCGCTGCGCCAGTAAAGCGCAGTCGGGATTGGCGTCCCGGAGCATCTCCACGACGTAAGCCGTGGTCTCTATTTCGCAGAGTCTGCGGCTCTCTTGTCTGTGCCCCGGTTTATGGTGGCTCGGATGGGGGAGCGAAAGCTCCGCCGGTTCTCGCAGGAGGTGCCCGGTACGCCAACCTGTTCGAGCTACCGCCTTCTATTGGCGTGGGAGGGGGTGGTTTTAGCAAACTGCACCACCTGGAGTCCACCATGGCTCAGTCCTCCCTCGCGCGCATCTCTGCGCCCACTTCCTGCCTGGGCGAAGTCGCCCTTATCCAACTGCATCCTGACGCGCATAACGCGCTGCACATGGCCGTACAGGCACGGCCTCTACTCCGCAACCTGTCCCGGAGTCAGGAGGCGTCATCATGAACAGCAAGCCCCAAGCTGCCCGCGCGACAGCAAAAACCGCTGCATCTGTGGATTCCAGCTCAGATACATCGTCCAGCCTAGATACCGCTTATGCCGATGCCATCCAGGCCCTCGCTGGCCATGGCGATCAGCCTTTAGACATTCATGACATTTGCAGGCTCCGCAGGGCTGGCGGCTTTACGGACGACCTGGCGCTGACGGAGTGGGAAGCCCAGGCGATCAACACGCGCTTGTATGGCTTGAGTGCTATATCGACTCTGCTGATCGGTGCGGATGATGGCGGGTCGTTCAAGCTGAGCAAGTGGCTTCAAGGCGGTTTGCACAGTGCTTTGTATGCGCTGACGGAGGATGCGCAGGCGGTGTTGCATCGGGCTAATGAGAAGGCTGCTGAGGGGCAGAAGGGTGGCGCAGCGTGAATCGCAGCGCTTGCCTTGCTTAAGAGCGAGCAGAGCGCCAACAGTCGGCATTCGTGGATGCCGACACGTGTGGGGTTGGGTGGGACTGCAAACCGCGCGCGCCACATTCACAATTCATCAATTTGCAGGGGGAGTAAGAGCTCGGTTGTCGCATACCCATGGGAGCGACGAACTCTTTTGCGCTGCCAGAACTGAAGTCTCAATGCGGTGTGCAGGCTAAGCGGACTGCGTTTGCTTGCCACGGGACCTGAGATAGGCGGCCAGCTTTGCGTCAGTCGCATAGACATAGCACCCCTTCATTCCACGCGTCATTAGCGTGCGGTACGTATTCTTGATGATCATGTCCGCCTGCCGTGCAGCTTCAGCAGGCTGTTCCTTGGACATCTTCACGAAGCCTTTCATGGTTTTATCGTGCCGATCGCGTGCTCTGGGTCGAGTGGCAAGTTGCTCTCCGTCCATCACCAGATCCGGACCGATGATCACGCCGATGTAGTCCACTTCCAGGCCTTGGCAGGTGTGGATGCAGCCCACTTGCTGCACTGAATGGGGGGCCGTAATCCAAAGACTGCCGTCTTGGTCGAGATTCCATTGACGCTGGTAATCACCGATCACCACATCCATCTGCTTGGAGTCCTTCTTGCTGTTCCAGGGCCAGCAATATCCGGCGACCACGCGCGCTCGATTGGCGCCGTTTTTTGCCTCGATTGCTGCGTGCATTTCCTCGGGATCATCGAATACTTGAAAGTCAAACGGAATGTCCTCAAGGCTGCCGTTCGCAGTCGCTTTGATTTGCAAGACATCATCCACCCAGGCAAGGTAACCATCTGAACCTGAACAGCGAAACTGCGAGGTAAGAGCGTATTCTTCAACCACCGCTCCGCGAGCGGCCGCAAACGCACGGATGGCTGCCTTGGTGCCCACATCCTTGAGCGTTACACGCTGGTCTTCATCAATAAAGAAAATGCTGCACTTGGCTGAGTTGATAAGCTCCTTTACTTGGTGCGTACCCAGGTTCCCGTAGAAGCCGCTTTTCTCGGTCAGGCGGTGCGCCTCGTCAACAACCAGCACGTCAAAGGCATCCTTGCTTGTTTCAGTGAACGAGCCCGAGCCACCAAACAGATTGACCAGATGCGCGTTCTCTCTGGTCTGGATGAGCTTTTCGCTATACACCGCACGCGGTGCCGCATTCTTGGAGATGTATTTAACAGTCAGCCCTTCTCGCAAGGCTGCCAGCAGGTTTACTGCTACGACCGATTTGCCGGTTCCTGGACCGCCTTCAATGATCACCACACGAGGTTGGTTGGAAGCGCTCGCTTGACGGCATGCAGACTTTGCAGCTTCAAAAATCTCTTTCTGATCATCGATCAGCGCGAATTCTTCGTTGCCTTTGAGAAGCTTCCCGACGACGTCAGCAAGCGCTTTGGAAGGGCGAAGACGGCCTTGGTCCAGATCGAACAGCACCTGACGACCTCGTCCATGGCGAAGATGCTGTTTTATGAATTCTCTGAGTCGCTTGCGATCATCATCACCTTTCAGGAACAGTGGCGCACGATCAATATAGGGTTGATAGTGAGCCGCATCGATGATCCCATCCGCTGCGTAATTGTGCAGGTAGGCGCAAGGGCGTACTTGCAAACCGCCATCGTAGACAGCCTCGTTGAAGCCTTCCAAAAATGCGGTGTAGGACCATGCTTGGTAGCTGGGATGCACACGCATTTGGTCTGAGCGACCGCCATGGCGTAGCAACACAATGGCATCGCGGTCTGTAGCGTTTACTGAGGACCACCGCTTTAGCTCCACAACAATCAGACGTCGCGAACCATCGTCAGCATGTCCAGCAAGAATGACGTCGATGCGTTTGGCAGATTGCGGAAGGATAAATTCCACCGCCACCCCAACATCGTCGGCAATTTCCGGGTCACTCAGGACACGTGCCACATAGCCCAGGGACTCTCGCCAGGATCGGATCTCTGCCTGCGCGACTCTTCGGTCTGTGGCAGCGCGGTACTTTTCGTAAATGACGTCCTCGATGTCACGATCGTTGTAGTCAACCAAGAATTCCTTCTTGTCAGCTTGATAGACGATCATGGCTTTGGCAACTGGTCGTACTTGGTACTCACTCCTTTGGAGAGTTCGATGGGGTACTTGGCAGCGTTGGAAGCGAGTTTGCTGCTCACTGCGGCATTCAGGTCAACCCCAAGCACGTCGGCAAGTCGCACAAGGTAAAGCGCGACGTCCGCGAGCTCATCGCGCACTGCTTGGGATGTTTTTGGTGAGGTCGCAGCACTGAGCGAATCCGCTTCCGACATCCACTGGAATATTTCGGTGAGTTCGCCCACTTCTCCGGAGAGCGCCATGACCAGATTTTTGGGCGAGTGAAATTTATGCCAATCTCGCTCTTCAGCAAATTGCCTCAATGCTTGAGCGGCGCCATCAACGTTAACAAGAGTTTTTTCCACGGGTCATACCTTTGGTCTCAGCTTGGGGTTCAAACTGATCTCGGGATTCGGGCATCCGAACGATGCTGCCTGCAGCACTAAAGTGCTTCTTCTGCGTGAGAGGGCAACATGTTCGTTTTGAACAGATGATAAGGTTATTTATCTGTGTTCTGATGTTTTTCGAAGGGCCTTTGCACAGCCCTTCTTCCCTTTGTTCGCTGGTGGATGCAGCGCGTCGGTTCATGCAATGGGGACTGGCACTGTCAGCAGTTTTTTTCACAGCCTTTGCAACCGCCTGCTGCCGAATGCCTGGAAACGCGGGACATCTCCTATGACGTCCAAGCGCAGACCTTCTGCATCGCCAACGAGTGGAATGGCACTGGCGCCAACCCATCTATCGGGCCCACTGGCCTACACCAACTGGCCACCCATCTACTGGCGCGATCCCACCAGCTTGGATGCATCCAGCCCGGATACCGCGCATGTTGATGCCTTCCAGTCCATCGTGGGCCAAGACGACCGACCTTTAGACATTCACGACATTTGCAGGCAACGTAGGGCCTGCGGCTTTAGGGACGACCTGGCGCTGACGGAGCGGGAAGCCCAAGCGATCAACACGCGCTTGTATGGCTTAAGTGCTATATAGGCGCTGCTGATTGGTGCGGATGACGATGGGTCGTATAAACTGAGCAAGTGGCTGTAAGGCGGTCTGCACAGTGCTTTGTATGCGCTGACCGAGGATGCACAGGCGGTGCTGCATCGGGCAAATGAGAAGGCTGCCGAGGGGCAGAAGGGTCGTGCAGGGTGAGATTACAACACTTTCCCTGCTTATGAGGACCCTGAGCGCTAATAGGCTGCATTGTCGACCTCACTTGAGATGGACGCCATCGCGTATAAACATCTCTCTCGCCGCTGTATCTGCTATTGACCGGCCGAGGCGATGGATGCTGATGTAGTGCGCCTAGGTTTAACGAGCAGACACTAACGAGTGGGCAGATAACGCGTTTGATCCGATGTTTAACCGCTAAGTTGAGCTTCGAAATCTTGGGCGACCCTGCGGCTGTTACGAATAAGCATGCGTAAGGAATTTACTGACGAGACGATTTGCTAAGTCTCTCGGAAAACCCATTTCTTCATCACACTGTGTCAAAGCTTGTTCCGGTGTAAATAGCTCTGTATGTGAAAAAACCTTTTCCAATGGACTTGGGTGCATTGCAAAAATAGGGGCATTGTATTCGGGAAACTGATGTGCAGTAGGGTCGAGAACACAGCCATTTGCTTCAACCCAAAAATGCATTCCGTAACCAGACGCTTGTGTCCCTTTAACAACTAAAACATCTAATTGATGATCCAGTTTTTGAAGGATGGCCGCAAGCATTGCACTGGTTGACTCACAGCTGTTTACAGGGTAAGTGCTAATGAAGGGAATGCCCCGGACACCCTTTAAGCTTTCAAAAAATGGAATTGCACGCAGAAATATTTCATTCAGTTGTTGGTTGGTCATGGGACTTCTCACTGATGGTTCTTGGAACAGTTGCTCTTGCAAGACTTGTCAAAATGCGTTTGGCGCCATGCGCTAAATAGTCTCTGCGAAGCATGTTGATCACAGATTAAATCAGCTGCGCCTGTTGCTGACCCTCTTAATCCGCACCTCAAGCGCCTTCATATGTTGCTCAGGAGTAAACTTCATGCGGCTTTATTGATGGGCATGGCTGCAGATATTGCACCAACGGTCCAATCAAGCTAACCGTGCTTTCGTCGCGACATTGACACTTCCGATTTATATTCAATGTCATACCTGCGCTACGCCTAGGTGCATGTCAACTCGCTTTTTCTATTGGCTCAATACATTGCTCAATGCTGATTTATCTAAGACCTAGCAGCCATTGCGCGTCTATACTGAGAGTAGCGGCAGAAATGCCAACATTATTCAGAACTTTTTTAATAACCCCATTTGTCCAGTGGCTCATCTGATTTTCTAATTCTTGAATATTATCGCAGTAATCGTAACAGGCGCTATAAGCATTCTTTTTTGAATCTAATACGGCTTGTAATTTTCCGAGCGTAAGGTTCTTTGATTTCAACTCTGAAATGCCGCATAGATTATAGAAGCTTCCTTTGATGTCTAGAAATTGCTTCTTCCCAACCAGAAGAGAGTAATTTCCTTTCCCATCTGGAGAAAGCTCGACTCCTAGAAAAGAAACCGAATCATCTGGGCCTGCAATTACACTCTTGCTGCTTTCTTCTATATCTGGAATGCTAAGCTCTAACTTAGCTAGCCGCTCCTTGCATTCTTGGTGAATGGCAATGGCTTGATCTTTGCTCTGACAGAAAAATATTAAATCATCTGCATAGCGAATGGCTTTTATATGAGATTTTATGCAGTATTTGTCAAAGTCGGATAGCATTAAATTAGCGAAAAATGGCGAGAGAGGCATCCCTTGCCTAACACCTTCTCCAAATTTAATGCCTGCTTGCTTTATTTGAATCGATTCCGATCTAGGGCCCAGCTTGATTTCGCAATGCATGGCCTGCTGCAAGAGGTTGTGAATTGAGCGCTGCCTTATTTTTTTTCGCACCTCTTCTTCTAGGAGCGGACGCTTTACCCGGTCAAAGAATTTTTGGATATCGGTCTTGAAAACCCAGGGGGAGGATTCTCTAAGCTCTTTTGCTTTTTTTACAGCGGAAACTACCCCTTTTTGTTCATCTGTTCTTGGTATAAAACCATAACTAATCTCATTGAATAGCCAGGCTTGCGATTTGGCAATTCTATCCAAGATTGCTCTTTGAACAATGCGATCGGCGATAGTCGGGACGCAGATAATTCGTCTCTTATTTTTTATCGGGTCGTGAAGAATAATTGGTTTTAGCTGAGAGAATTGAAAAGAATCGCTTTTCAATCTCTTGGAAAGAGACAAAAGCTTGGAGTCAATATTTTCTGCGAATGAATTTATTGATACTCCGTCTACGCCTTGAACTAGTCCAGAGGGGCGACCAAGTCGGCCTTTGGAAATATGGCTAAAAGCTTGCCGCAGGCCATCTACGTGGGAAATTTCGGATAAGTAAGTCAATTCTCTGATCGCAATCGGCTAAAAAATGCCCCTGAGATTGCCAGATTTAAGACAGGCCACCGAGCACCACTTCTGCGCGTACACGCAGTTGCACTGTGCTTTGTCCGGTGAATGTGCTCGCCGCTTCGCAGCGTTGAGAACATTGTCGCCGAGGTTCGTCGTTCTGCAACCGCCACGTGAACACACTAGCGCTCACGCATGCGGCGAAAATGCAAATCAAACTCATTCGTACCTTCATCACGACACTCCAAGTGTATTGAATATGCAGGATGCGGGCGCGAAATTTCGCCACGGCACCCATCTGCGGCGTTTCGCGCGCCTCTGACGGGTCAGTTCCGTCCACCGCATCCACGCCTCGGCCTGTTGCATAACGACTTCTATCAGCCCGCGTAGCTTCAGGGGCCACGAGCTGCACCTCGATCAGGCCACCGAGCACCACTTCTGCGCGTACACGCAGTTGCACTGTGCTTTGTCCGGTGTATGTGCTCGCCGCTTCGCAGCGTTGAGAACATTCGCGCCGAGGTTCGTCGTTCTGCAACCGCCACGTGAACACACTAGCGGGAGAACTGGGTGTAAGTATCGCATATTTTTAAAGAGAGGAGTTACACGTCTAGGATGGGCAGTGGTTGGTTCGCAATCGCGGAATTGATCACGTGCTGCATACTAATGCGGCGCCGCACATGCGGGACGGATGATCGCGCTTAGACGTCGTTGGCAGTAGAGCCAACACCAAGATTGAGCTTGCCATCCTGGAGGCTCGCTAGTAATCCAAAAGCCGTAGTTATTTTGTCGGTGCGATTGATTTCACAGACTATGCCTCGCGCCAGTAGTGCCTCGCCCAGAGCCACATCCAGCTACAGTTCTTGCAGCTTCGCTATCTCCCGACAGACGCTAGAAAACAGTATTACTGGTTCGCCTTGGTCAATCAATGTGGTGCGCGCCATCTTTGCACTTTACACGCATTGCTGGCTTTTCAGAAAGCCACTCAAAAGGACTGGCGTTTCACGTTGCTGGTTGTACGGTGTAAGTGCAACCTGTGCTTGTACTGGCTAGGCTCTGTGCTCTGCGTTATACCTTGGGTAGCAGAATTTCCTGAGAAACGTTGATAGTTGGACGCTTAACAATGGGAGACTGACGTTGGGGAAGTTGCCGAGGCGGGTATAAAGCTGGAATGAAGCTTCCCATATGCTCTCTGACAAGCATTGAATTCAATAGAAAAACCGCCCTAGTCTGTGAAGACTAGGGCGGTTTCTTATTTCGGAATTTTGGTGCCGGAGAGATGAATCGAACACCCGACCTTCTCATTACGAATGAGCTGCTCTACCGACTGAGCTACACCGGCGTTAGAGAGAAATTATAGCGTGAAATTTTGGCTCTCAGACCAAATTGCGGAATTTATGCTTCCGTGTGGTAGCGGGTGATGCGCTCGACCTCGTTCTTCGAGCCCAGGACCACGCTGACGCGCTCGTGCAGCTTGGTGGGCTTGATGTCGAGGATGCGTTCGCGGCCGTTGGTGGCGGCGCCGCCGGCTTGTTCTACCAGCCAGCTCATGGGGTTGGCTTCGTACATCAGGCGCAGCTTGCCGGGCTTGTTGGGTTCGCGCTTGTCCCAGGGGTACATGAAGACGCCGCCACGGGTGAGGATGCGGTGTACGTCGGCGACCATCGAGGCGATCCAGCGCATGTTGAAGTCCTTGTTGCGGGGTCCTTCCACACCGGCCAGGCATTCGTCCACATAGCGCTTGACGGGGGCATCCCAGTGGCGCATGTTGCTCATGTTGATCGCGAATTCCTTGGTGTCTTCGGGGATGCGCACGTTTTCCTGGGTCAGCACAAAGCTGCCTTGCTCGCGGTCCAGCGTGAACATGGCGACGCCGTCACCAAAGGTCAGCACCAGCGTGGTTTGCGGGCCATAGACGCAGTAGCCGGCGGCCACTTGCTGGGCGCCTGCCTGCAGGAAGTCGTCTTCGGTCACGCCAGGGTGGCCTTCGGGCTTTTTGAGCACGCTGAAGATGGTGCCGATGGACACGTTCACATCGATGTTGGACGAGCCGTCGAGCGGGTCAAACATCAGCAGGTATTCGCCTTGCGGGTAGCGGTTGGGCACCAGGTAGATGCTGTCCATCTCTTCGGAGGCCATGGCGGCCAGGTGGCCACCCCATTCATTGGCTTCGATCAGCACTTCGTTGGCGATGATGTCCAGCTTCTTCTGCACTTCGCCTTGCACGTTCTCGCTGCCGGCGGTGCCCAGCACATCGCCCAGCGCGCCTTTGTTGACGCTGTGGCTGATGCGCTTGCAGGCGCGGGCCACCACTTCGATCAGCAGGCGCAGCTGGGCGGGGATGAGGCCGTCTACGCGTTGCTGCTCGACAAGGTAGCGGCTGAGGGTGATGTTTTTCTTCATGGGTGGAACTCCTTCAAACTTGGTCAATCGGGGTGGGCTCAGCGCTTGGGCTGGCGCGCTGGCTGTGGGGCTGGCGGTTGGGCCGGCTGTTGCGGCGGGGGCGCTGCTTCGCGGCCGTTCAGCTCGTCGCGCAGCTGTTGGGCGCGGGCCAGTTGGTCGCTGTGCCCCTGGGCGCGGGCATATTGCTCATAGGTGCTGAGCCACTGCCGCGCTTGCTGCGGGTCATTTTGTTCGTGGGCCAGCACCATCAGCTGAAAGTAGCTGTCGTACACGGTGGCGTGGTCGCCCGCGCCAAGGGCGATCTGCAGGCGCTCTTGCAGGTAGTTGCGGGCGGCATCCACCTGGCCGAGCATGTAGCTGTTCTGCGCCAGGTTGGCCAGCAGGCCGCGCAGGCGCGGGGTCTCGCCCATCGCTTGCAGGCGCTCGCGCGCCACGGGCAGCAACCGCTGGTTGGCTTGCAGCGCCTGGCGGTACTGGCCTTGCTCGTGCAGCACATAGCCCAGGTCTTCGTAGATGCCCAGCACCTGCAGCTGCGTGGGGAAGTCGGCCGGCTGCGGGGTGGGGGTGCTGTTGTCCCAGCGCATCTGCGTGGGCAGCTGGGCCACCTGTTGCAGCGGGTAGCGCACGGCCAGGGTCTGCACCTGTTTCAGCGCCGCCTCGTAGTGCCCGCCTTCTGCCAACCAGCGGACGCTGGCAATGCTCAGCTCCAGATGCGGGTAGGCCCATTGCGGATCGCTGGGCTTGGGCATGGCCGTGATGGCCTTCTGCGCTGCCAGGCCCGCCTCAGACGGCATGCCTCGGCGGTTGAAGAGGGTGGCCTGGGTGTAGTACAGCCGGAAAAAATCCAGCGCCGGCGCTTTGGTGCGCTTGAGTATGGGTTCAAGCGCTTGCAGGTCAGCGCTCATCGCACTGCCGCTAAAGCGCCCGCCTTCGGTAAACACCGCTGCATAGAGCGGTGCAAAGCGCTTTTCAAAATTGTTGTTGCCCGTGGTGGGCAGCGCAGCTTCGGCCGGGGATGTGGCTACCGCATTGGCGTTGCCGCCGGTTTGTGCGGTGGCCAGCAAGGGCATGGCTGCAGCCAGGCTGGCCAGGGCAGCGATGCCCTGGGCCAGCAGCTGTTGGCGCATGCCTTGGCGCATCAGTCCGCCATTGCGCGCGTGATCACTTCGCGCACATCGTTGCTGAGCTTGGGCTTGGCGGCGACCTTGGCAATCGCGTCGCCTGCTGCGCTGCGGTAGGGCTCGGGCAGCTTCTTCCAGCGGTCCAGCGCGCGGGCCAGGCGGGCAGCCACTTGCGGGTTGAAGGCGTCCAGCGCCACCACCTGCTCGGCCCAGAAGGCGTAGCCAGCACCATCGGCGCGGTGGAAGCCACCGGGGTTGCCATTGCAGTAGCTGAAGATCACGCTGCGGGCGCGGTTGGGGTTCTTGATGTTGAAGTCGGGCTGCTTCATCAGCGCGCGCACGGCGGGCAGGGCGCTGCCGTTCAGGTCCGGTGCGCTCGCTTGCAGCGCAAACCACTTGTCCAGCACCAGCTCGTCGTTCTTGAACATCTGGTGGAAGCTCTGGATCGCCGACTCAGCCAGCGGGCTGCCGCTCACCACCAGCGCGCTCAAGGCGTTGTAGCGGTCGGTCATGTTGCCCGCGTCCTTGTAGCGCTGCAGGGTCTTGCCAGGCCAGACCTTGTCGCCCGATTCGCGGGCGGCCACGCAGAGCATCAGCAGCGCGTGGCCGGCCAGTGCGCGCTTGCCGGCGCTCACTGCATCGGGCACATAGGCGCCGGTGTGGCTGCATTCGTCGTAGGCCCAGGCCCAGTCGGCAGCCAGCTCGGTGGCCAGTTGCTGGCGCATGGCTTCGCGCACCGCGTGCACGGTTTGCGGGTCGACCTGGTCGAGCTGCTCGGTGATATAGCCTTCGGATGGCAGGGTCAGCGCCAGGTCCTTGAAGGCGGCGTCGAGCTGCGGATCGCGCAGCACGTCGCGCATGGCCTGCACAAACGATGCGGGCAGCAGCTTGGCTTGCGGCGCAGCGGCATCGGCACCAGCGGCGCTGCGCGCAGCAATGGCTTGCAGCGCAAAGCGCAGGCCCAGGCGTTGGCCGGCTTCCCAGCGGTTGAAGGCGTCTTCGTCGTGGGCCAGCAGGTGCAGGAGCGCGTCATCGCTCTCTTCGATCTGCAGCACCACCGGGGCGCTGAAGTTGCGCAGCAGCGATGGGGCAGGGGCTTGCTCGACACCGTCAAAGACGATGGTGTGCGATTCCTCGGTCAGCACCACGGTGTGGTTGGTGGCGCTGTGGGCGATGCTGCTGAGCGCCTGGCTGGGGCGGATGTTCAGCGGCAGGCTGCGGCCATCGGCTGCCAGCAGGCCCAGCGTGACGGGGATCACGAACGGCTCCTTGCCAGGCTGGCCCGGGGTGGGCGGGCAGGACTGGGTCAGCGTCAGGGTGTAGGTCTGCGCTTCTGCGTCGTACACACCTTGCGCGGCCACGCGGGGCGTGCCCGACTGGCTGTACCAGCGTTTGAACTGCGGCAGGTGCTGGGCCAGCGGCGAGCCGGGGTTGGCATCGGCAATGGCCTGGGCGAAGTCGTCGCAGGTCACGGCCTGGCCGTCATGGCGCTCAAAGTAGAGCTTCATGCCCTTGGCAAAGCCTTCGCGGCCCACCAGGGTGGACTGCATGCGCACCACTTCCGAGCCCTTCTCGTAAATGGTGACGGTGTAGAAGTTGTTGATTTCAAGGTAGCTGTCCGGGCGCACGGGGTGGGCCATGGGACCGGCGTCCTCGGGGAACTGCACGGTGCGCAGCACGCGTACATCGTCAATGCGCTTGACGGCGCGGGCCGAGGCGCTGCCGGCCATGTCCATGCTGAATTCCTGGTCGCGGAAGACGGTCAGGCCTTCCTTGAGCGAGAGCTGGAACCAGTCGCGGCAGGTGACGCGGTCACCCGTCCAGTTGTGGAAGTACTCGTGGCCCACCACCGACTCGATATTGGCGTAGTCGGCATCGGTCGCGGTGGCCTGGCTGGCCAGCACGTACTTGGTGTTGAAGATGTTCAGGCCCTTGTTCTCCATCGCGCCCATGTTGAAGTCGCTGGTGGCGACGATCATGAAGCGGTCCAGATCCAGGCTCAGGCCAAAGCGGGCTTCGTCCCAGGCGATCGAGGCCATCAGCGAGTTCATCGCGTGCTCGGTCTTCTCCAGGTCGCCGGGGCGCACAAAGACCTGCAGCAGGTGTTCGTTGCCGGCGCGGCTCTTGATCTTCTGCTCGCGGGCGACCAGGTTGCCGGCCACCAGCGCAAACAGGTAGCAGGGCTTTTTGTGCGGATCGACCCACTTGGCAAAGTGGCGGCCGTCGGGCAGATCGCCTTGCTCGACCAGATTGCCGTTGGACAGCAGCACCGGGAACTGGGCCTTGTTGGCGCGCAAGGTCACGGTGTACATGGCCATCACATCGGGACGGTCCAGAAAATAGGTGATGCGGCGAAAGCCTTCGGCCTCGCACTGCGTGAAGAACGAGCCATTGCTGGTGTACAAGCCCATCAGCTTGGTGTTCTTCTCGGGCATGCAGGTGGTGAAGATCTCCAGGTCCACCGGGTCGCTGCCCTCGGGCAGGTTCTCCAGCACCAGGTCCGAGCCGTCCATCTTGAACGAGGAGGCGGCGCCATTGACCATCACGCGGGCCAGGTTCAGCTCGTCGCCATTGAGGTGCAGCGGCTGCGCTGGCACATCGGGGTTGCGGCGAATGCGCATCTTGTTGAGCACGCGCGTCTTGGCCGGGTCCAGGTCAAAAGTCAGATCGACCGTATCAATCCACCATGCCGGGGCCTGGTAGTCGGCGCGGTACACGGTGTGTGCTTGTCCTTCACGCATCATGGAGCTTCTCCAAAAATTGGTTGTTGAGCAGGGTCGAGAAATCGGGCGCCCATGCCAATACATGGGGGCCGCTGAGTTGCTGTGCATCGTGCGTGGTGCCAATGCCCACCGCACGCATGCCGGCGCGCCGCGCCGCTTCAATGCCGTGCGGCGCATCTTCAAACACGATGCAGGCGGCCGGGTCTATCGCCAGGCGTTCGGCCGCCTTCAGAAAAATATCGGGGTGGGGCTTGCCGGGCAGGCCCTCGTCGCCACGCGCAATCGCCTGGGCCGGGGGCTGCATCTGCAGGTTGTCCAGCACAAAGCGTACATTGTCCTGGTCGCCTGCGGTGCCAATGGCCACTTTGAGGCCCATGTCTCGTGCCTGGGCATGAAAGCGCGCAAAGCCATCGACCGCGCAGAAGTGGGCGGCAAACAGCTCGCGGTAAATGCCTTCCTTCTCTGCGGTGATGCGCTCGCTCTCTTCGGCGCTCACCGTGCGGCCCATCAGCGCGCAGGCGCATTCAAAGGCGTTCTTGCCAGTGGTCTGCGCCATGAAGGCGGGCACATCCAGATCCATGGCGTGGCGGCGCGCGTACTCCACCCAGGCCTGGGTATGCCAGGGCATCGAGTGGACCATGGTGCCGTCCATGTCAAAAATCAGCGCTTCGATCGCGGGCATTGGGCTTGTCTTCAGGTCCGTATCGGCTGGGAGTCCCAGCCAATCGATAGAGGGGCTGTGGCGCACCGCATGCGCAGCAGGGAGGGCGCGCTGCATAGGGTGGGCCACAGGTTTTTTAAACGCCTTGCTTGAGCGAGGCTTCGATGAACACGTCCAGGTCGCCGTCCAGCACCTTTTGGGTGGCGGAGACTTCGACGTTGGTGCGCAGGTCCTTGATACGGCTGTTGTCCAGCACGTAGCTGCGGATCTGGTGGCCCCAGCCCACATCGGTCTTGGTGTCTTCCAGCTTTTGCTGCTCTTCCATGCGCTTGCGCATTTCAAAGTCATAGAGCTTGGAGCGCAGGCGCTGCCAGGCCACATCGCGGTTGCTGTGCTGGCTACGGCCATCCTGGCACTGCACGACAATGCCGGTCGGGATGTGGGTCAGGCGCACGGCCGAGTCGGTCTTGTTGATGTGCTGGCCACCCGCGCCGGAGGCACGGTAGGTGTCGGTGCGCACATCCGAGGGGTTGATGTTGATCTCGATGGAGTCATCAATCTCGGGGTAGACAAACAGCGACGAGAAGCTGGTGTGGCGGCCGCCCGACGAGTCAAACGGGCTCTTGCGCACCAGGCGGTGCACACCGGTTTCGGTGCGCAGCAGGCCAAAGGCGTACTCGCCCTCGACCTTGATCGTGGCGCTCTTGATGCCGGCGACATCGCCCGGGGTTTCTTCTTCGACGGTGGCCTTGAAGCCCTTGCGCTCGGCGTACTTGAGGTACTGGCGCAGCAGCATGCTGGCCCAGTCGCAAGCCTCGGTGCCACCGGCGCCGGCCTGGATGTCGATAAAGCAGTTGAGTGGGTCGGCCTCGTTGCGGAACATGCGGCGGAACTCGAGCTCCTCGATCAGCGGGCGCAGCTTGGCAGCCTCGGCTTCGATGGTTTCCAGCCCGGCGTCATCGCCTTCTTCCTTGCTCATCTCGAAGAGCTCGGTGTTGTCCGCCAGCTCGCTGGTCAGCTTCTGCAAGGTCAGCACGACGGAGTCGAGGGCCTTCTTTTCCTTGCCCAGCTCCTGGGCCTTCTTGGGATCGTTCCAGACGCTGGGGTCTTCCAGCGAGGCGTTTACCGTGCGCAGTCGTTCGTACTTTGCATCGTAGTCAAAGATACCTCCGAAGCTCTTCTGTCCGGCTGGACAGGTCTTCGAGGGTGTTGCCGATTTGGTTGATGCGTTCTGCTTCCATGTCACTGTGTCCTATTATTGCGGTCTAGCCTGCTATTGTCGCATGCTGGCAGGGCTTGGCCGGCCAGTGGTGCTTTAGGGCATATGCTTGATAAATAATGTTTTTGCTCCCGCTGCGCGGCGTTTGCGGCGGCGGTCGTGGCGGGGCTCACTTCCAGGCAAACCGGGGCTGGTCAAAATGCGCCACCCGGGTGGGCTGGCCGCGCAGGCACACCTCGCGAAACTGGTACAAGAATGCGGCCGTGGGCGCAGCCACCCAGCTCTTGCCCATCGGCATGCGCAATACCGGGTGCGGCGAGGCATCGGTAGGCTCCAGCATGGGCGCATCGCTGCGCAGCAGCTCGGCCAGCGGGATGCGGTGCACACTGGCCACTTCATCGGGGTTGGGCTGCAGCTGGGCGGTGGCGCCGGCCCACACCACCACCGGGGTAATGACAAAGCCCGAACGCGTTGCGTAATCATCGAGGCACCCAAGCACCTGGCTGGGCGGCAGCAGCAGGCCTGCTTCTTCATGCAACTCGCGCAACGCGGCTTGCGCGGCCGTCTCGCCTGCCTCGATGCGGCCACCGGGCAGGGCCCATTGGCCGGGGTGGTTGCGCAAGTGCAAGGCGCGGCGGGTCAGCAGCAGCGCGGCCTCATTGCTCCACTGGGCGGGCCGCTGCATACCTTCGAGCCCGGCGCCTGGGCCTTCGTCCAGCAGCACCAGCGCGACCGCTGCCTGCGCCTGGCCGCCACCGCCCATGCGCTGCACCTCAAAATGCTGCAGGCTGTGGTGGATGCGCGATCGCAGTGCGTCGCTCAGAGGTATGGCGTCGGTCATAGGGCTGCTGCATTGTAGAAGCGGCCCGGCCGGGCAGTGGGCGCCGGCGAGACAGTGACCGTGGCGGCGGGTTTGGCCGCATCAATTGGAGCGGCTCTTGTGACGCAGGCAGACCTGGAACATCCACCCAAAAGCTGCATCAGGGCCAAATTGTGCCGGCAGCGGTTCGCCCGTTGCCAGCAGTAGCTTGCCGTGCAGGACGCTGGCATTGCTGGGAAGTGAGGTAATCAGAATCTCGGGGCCACACCCCCCCGGCAGCAGCACCCGCAGTGTCTGGCCTGGCCGGAAGTGGAGGGGGCCTTGCGGTTCGAAAATGAGCCGGACGGTGCCATGGGCGTGTCCGCTGGTATCGCAGAGCATGCAATGAACGATGCCCTGAAGGGAAGGTTGCGCAGTGAGTGGATCTTTGCCGTGGTGCCCCGGCCCCATGCCGCTGAAGGCCCGTGCTTGCCTGCCATGGTCAGCGCACTGCGAGCAGTGGACTTCGGTGCACCGCGTGGGCAGGGTCTTGCCGATTTGGGGCCTAGGCTCGCGCGGCTTGTCCGGGCGGGGGAATGGCGGAGGGTGGCTGTGGTGATTGGGCGGCTGGAACATCATGGGGCTGTCTCAGTATCTGTATTGAACGAAGCAATGGTTTCGATAGTTTTTTATAAATAGTAAAAGATGAAGCTTCGATGGAACTTACGGGCGTTTGGCGACTGATGTAGATCAAAAGACGGCTGAATGGCACTTGACAGCCGTAGGGGCGGTTGCAAGGCGCTGCATGGTGTGGGTGTCGTCAGCGGTCGCGGGCCCAAGGGCAGTCTCAGATGGTGGCCATGGCCAGCAAGGTGTCAAAAAATGCTTTTACACTTGGTTTTTTGACCGACTTCGCCGAATTTTTCTTATGCAAGACATCCTCCTTGGCCGCAGTGATTTGAAGGTTTCGCCCATTTGCCTGGGCACGATGACGTTTGGCGAGCAAGTCAGCGAAGCCGATGCCCATGCGATGCTCAGTCATTCGCTGGAGCGCGGCGTGTATTTCTGGGACACCGCAGAGATGTACGCGGTGCCCGCCCGCGCCGAAACCTATGGCGCCACCGAGACCATCATCGGCAACTGGTTCAAGGCCAACCCGGGCCTGCGTGACAAGGTGGTGCTGGCCAGCAAGGTGGCCGGCCCGTCGCGCGGCATGCCTTGGGTGCGTGAGGGCAAGGGCATGACGGCGGCCGATATCGTGGCCTCGTGCGACGCCAGCCTGCGCCGCCTGCAGACCGATGTGATCGACCTCTACCAGATCCACTGGCCCGAGCGCCATGTGCCGGCCTTCGGCAATCTGTACTACGACCCGAAAAAGGAAACCAGCGAGACGACGATTGGCGAGCAGCTGCAGGCGCTGGCCGGGCTGGTCAAGGCAGGCAAGATCCGCCACATTGGCCTGTCCAATGAGACGCCTTACGGCGTGCACGAGTTTGTGCGCCTGGCCGAGCAGCATGGCCTGCCGCGCGTGGCCAGCGTGCAAAACCCGTACTGCCTGATCAACCGCAGCTGGGAAAACGGCCTGGATGAGACCTGCGACCGCCTGGGCGTGTCGCTGCTGGCCTATTCGCCGCTGGCCTTTGGCCTGCTGACTGGCAAATACGACGACAGCGGCATCACCGGCCCGCAGGCGCCGCAGGGCGCACGCATTGCCAGCTATGAATCGGTGCGCAAGCAGCGCTGGGGCCGCCCTGAGGCGCTGGACGCGGCCAGGCGCTACAACCAGTTGGCGCGCGACCATGGCCTGACCCCCACCGCGTTGGCGCTGGCGTTTTGCTACAGCAAATGGCAGGTGGCCAGCACCATCATTGGCGTACGCACGATGGAGCAGCTGGACGAAGACCTCAATGTCTGGGGCACGCAACTGTCCGAGGCCTTGCTGCAAGAAATCGACGCGCTGCGCTGGGCGCTGGGCGATCCGGCGCAATAAGCTTCACCGTCCGTCATCGGGCGATTGACGGACTGGTGACGGCAGTGACTCGCAGGCCCTGGTGCAAACCAGAGCCTTTGGCATTGCAAAGGCCGCTATGCTTGGCGGCGCCCCACCCATTTTTTTCGAGACAATAGGGGCAGATTTTGCATGGCGCCTGCCGCCATCCAGTGAGTTATGAGCAAAAAAAACCATATCAGCGAAACGCCGGCCACCCAGTTTTTGAAGGCGCACAAGGTGGCGTTTACCGAGCATCCTTACGAGTATGTGGAGCATGGCGGCACGTCCGAGTCGGCCCGCCAGCTGGGGCTCGATGAGCATGTCGTCGTCAAGACCTTGGTGATGCAGAACCAGGATGCCAAGCCGCTCATCGTGCTGATGCATGGCGACTGCAAGGTGTCGACCAAGAGCCTGGCGCGCCAGATTGGCGCCAAGAGCATTGAGCCCTGCACACCCGAAGTGGCCAGCCGCCACAGCGGCTACCTGGTGGGCGGTACCTCGCCGTTCGGGCTGCGCAAGGCGATGCCGGTATACATTCAAGAGACGATTCTGGAGTTGCCGCGCATCGCCATCAACGGCGGGCGGCGTGGTTTTTTGGTGCAGATCGACCCCAAAGCATGCGTTGAAGTGCTCGGCGCCCAGCCGGTGCAATGCGCGCTGGCAGAATGACGCCTGCATTTCAGTGACATCAACCAGCTTGGCGCCCGCCACCGGCGCGCGCGAGCAAGGGGAGCAATTTGAGTACCGTTTATTCCATCCTGGCCACCATCCTGGCCTACCTCATCGGGTCGTTGTCGTTCGCGGTGATCGTCAGCCGCAGCATGGGTCTGAGTGACCCGCGCACCTATGGCAGCAAAAACCCGGGCGCCACCAATGTGCTGCGTTCGGGCAGCAAGGCGGCCGCCATCGTGACCTTGCTGCTGGATGCCGCCAAGGGTTGGCTGCCGGTGGCGCTGGTGGCCTGGTTTGGCAAGCCGTATGGCCTGGAAGAGGGCAGCATCGCGCTGGTGGGCATTGCGGCATTCTTGGGCCATCTCTGGCCGGTGTTCTTCAAGTTTGAAGGCGGCAAGGGCGTGGCAACGGCGCTGGGCGTGCTGCTGGGCTTCAGTGGCTGGCTGGGTTTGCTGACCCTGCTGGCCTGGGTGGCTGTGGCCGCCATCTGGCGTTATTCGTCGCTGTCGTCGCTGGTGGCGGCGGTGCTGGCGCCCGTGTTCTACATCCTCATCGGTGGCGAGCTCTGGGATTCTCATGCCGAGATCTTTGTCGCGATTCTGGCGATGTCGGCCTTGCTGGTCTACCGCCACAAGCTCAACATCCAGCGCCTGGTGGAAGGCAAGGAATCCAAGCTGGGCCAGAAGAAAACCAAGTGATGCAACGCGCTGCCCCCGGGCAGGCGGCAGTAGGGCTGAACACCATCGCGGGTTCAGCCCTTTTGTTTTGCCGAGATTCAGCGCCGCGGCCGGGCGCTATTTGATCCGGTCCAAGGTCATCTGCGGGCCGGCGCGTTTCATCTCAAAGGCATTCAGAAAACTGTTGCCCAGCAGCACATAGGGCATGTTGGCGGAGGTCACCACGGCATCCACATTGCGCAGTTCCACATCGGAGATGCGCACGCTGCTCAGCTGCAGATACCAGCCGTTGCTGACGCCATTGGCAGTGCCCATGCGCACCGCACGGCCCTTGCGGTAGTCAATGCCCAGCTTGAGCGCTTCGCTCATCCCCAGGCTGACCGTCGTGGCGCCGGTATCGACCAGAAAGCGCGTGGCCTTGCCGTTGATCATGCCGGCGGTCATGAAATGGCCGCTGGCATCGGCCGCCAACACAATGCGGCCGGTGTTGCTGACGGGCAGCGCGGCATCGGCCACGCTGACCGGCGACTCGCCCATGCGCAGGCTGTGCGCTACGCCGGCAATCCTGACCTGCGCCTGCCCATCCTTGACACTGAGGACCTGTACCTGCTGGTAGCTGCTGCCGGCAGCCACGGCCTTGGGTGCCCGGCCATCGATGACGAGCAAGGCCTTGTCGCCCAGAATGCCGGCGAGCGCCACCGAGCGGGGGCCTTCGGCCGCATCTTGGGCATGGGCTGCCCAGCCCGCGCTGCCACACAGGGCCCATACCAGCAGCCAGCGGTGCAGGCGGGCGGGCGCGGGGCGGGCTGGGGAGAACAAAGGCTTCATAGGTGGCGAGGCAGGGGTATGGATGCAGGCGCTCGGGCAGTGCCAAGTTTCATGGCGGCCATCGGTGGGCGGATCGCTTTACATCGTAAACGAAGCGGCATGCGCCAGGACCCGGGATTTATTGTTTGACCCAAGGGCTAGCCCGTTGTTTTTTGGAAAAGTAACTGCCAGTTGAAGGTTAATACATTGCTATTGATAATTGTTATCATTAGCATTCCTGACTCAAATTTACAAGCCGTTAACCAAGCGGAATTATTGTTTCAGGAGTTTTCAATGATCCAAGCCCTTCGCAGCGAGACGCTCGCGCGTACAAGAGGCGAGCGCGCCGGCCTGTCGGTCGCCGCGCTGTTGATGCTGGCAGCGCTGCCGGCCATGGCGCAAGAGCACACCTTGCCAACGGTCCAGGTGTCGGCCGACCAGTTCGATCCCGACGATGTGCGGCCCGAAGGCGTGACCACGGCGACCAAGACCTATATGGCGCCCAAGGACATCCCGCAGACCATCGACACCTTGGAAGTCAACAAGTTCAAGAGCTACGGCATCAATGACCTGTCGGTCATGCTTGATGGCGTGCCGGGGGTCAATACCAGCTACGACATGCGCGGCGAGGGGGTGATGATCCGCGGCTTCAATGCCGACAGCGGCGACATATACCGCGATGGCGTGCGCGAATCCGGCCAGGTGCGCCGCAGCACCGCCAATGTGGAGCGCATCGAGATTCTGAAAGGCCCCGCCTCGGTGCTGTACGGCCGTGGCGCTGGCGGCGGCGTCGTCAACATGGTCAGCAAGCAGGCGCGCTTTGATGGCGTCAGCAGCGTCACGCTGCGCGGTGGCTCCTGGGAGAACGTGGGCGGCACCATCGACATCAACCGGGTGATAAGCCCCAATGTGGTCATGCGCCTGACGGCCGACCGCGAGCAGGCGCACAGCTTTCGCAGCGGCATCCGCAACCGCAACGAGATGGTCTCGCCCAGCATCCTGGTCGATACGCGCACGGGCCTGCGCTGGACCGGCCAGTACACCTATGACAACGTCTGGCGCGTGCCGGACCGGGGCCCTGCCTACGACCAGATGCCGCCGGGCATGTCGCTGCGCCAGGGCTTTGCCCAGCCAGGCGACTTTGTCGAAGACCGCCTGCGCGTGCTGCGCTCGGACCTGTCCTATGAGTTCAACAACGCCTGGAGCGTGCGCTGGGTGGCCAGCAAGCGTGAAGCCAGCCAGGACTTTGACCACTACTTTGCCGGCACCTACTGCAACCCCCAGGGCCTGACCCCGGCGGGCGCCAAGTGCGCCAACCCCGGCCTGCTGCGCCAAAGCTATGCCTGGCAGCAAACCGAGAACCGCACCACCACCCACACCGTCGATGTGACCGGCAAGCTGGACCTGGCCGGCATGCGCCATGAGCTGTTGCTGGGCGTGGAGCACAGCGAGGAAGAGCGCGCGCCGCGCCTCTTCAGCACCGCCAGCAGCAATGGCTATATCGACCCGAACAACCCGGTGTTCGATGCCGTGCGCCCGCCCCAAGGTGCGCCTTCGCAGCACAACCTGCACAAAGGCACGGCCCGCGCGCTGTATGTGCAGGATCTGATCAGCCTGAGCGACCAGTGGAAGCTGCTGCTGGGTGCGCGCTATGACAACTTTGATTTCAACAGCACCAACCAGCTGAACAACGCCAGCCGCAGTACCGACGGCCACTCGGTCAGCCCCCGCGCCGGCCTGGTCTGGCAGCCGGTGCGCGAGCACAGCCTGTATGCGTCCTGGAGCCGCAGCTTCTCACCCTATGGCGGCCGCGGCATCTTGTCGGTCGATACCGGCGCCGGCGCGGTGCTGGACGATGAGCCCCAGCATTCGCAGCAGTTCGAGGTGGGGGTGAAGAGCGATTGGCTCGATGGCGCGCTGTCCACACAGCTGGCCGTCTACCAGCTGGAGCACTACAACATCCGCTACCGCCCCGATCCGGACAACGACCCCTTCACCTGGGCGGTGCGTGGCAAGGAGCGCTCGCGCGGTATCGAGTTCAGCGCGGCCGGCCGTGTGGCACCGTTCTGGTATGTGCGTGGCGGCGTCGGCATCATGGCGGCCAAGGTCACCGAGAACAAGGCCAACCCGGCGCTGGAGGGCAACTACCTGGCCAACACCGCGCGCCGCAATGGCAATGTCTTTCTGCGCTATGCGCCTGCCGGCAACTGGTACGCCGAGCTGGGCGTGACCCACACCAGCGCGCGCTACACCAACGACGCCAACACCAGCCGCGTGCCCGGCTACACCCGATGGGATGGCCTGGTAGGCTGGCGCGCCGCGCCCTGGACCGTCACCCTGGCGGTGTCCAACCTGACCAACAAGGAATACTGGCGCAGCAGCAGCATGCCCGGCACGCCGCGTGGTGCTTTGCTGAGCGCGAACTACCAGTTCTAAAAGGTAGGCGCCATACCAACAGGCCGCGCTGCAAACCATGCAGCGCGGCCTGTTGGTATTTGACCGATGGCGGATCAGTCGCGGAAGTTGTTGAACGACAGCGGCACGTCGGTCACGTCTTTCTTCAGCAGCGCCATTGCCGCTTGCAGATCGTCGCGCTTGGCGCCGGTGATGCGCACGGCATCGCCCTGGATGGCAGCCTGCACCTTCATCTTGCTGTCCTTGATGAGCTTCTGGATCTTCTTGGCCAGCTCCTGCTCGATGCCGTTGCGCACCTTGATCACTTGCTTGACCTTGTCGCCGCCGACCTTTTGCACATCGCCCTTGTCCAGAAAGCGCACATCGACATTGCGCTTGGTCAGCTTGTTGCGCAGGATGTCTTCGACCTGCACGAGCTGGAAGTCGGCATCGCCGTACATGATGATCTCTTTGTCCTTGAGCTCGATACCGGCCGACGTTCCCTTGAAGTCGAAACGGGTGCCAATTTCCTTGGCGGAATTCTCAACAGCGTTCTTCACCTCGACGAAGTCGGCTTCGCAAACCGTGTCAAACGATGGCATAAATACTCTCCTTGCAGGCCAGGCTGAGCGCCTGAGTGGGTCGCGACAAGTGCGACAATCTACCGATGTTAGTCGAGAAAAATGCCCCGCTGCAGCAATACAACACCTTTGGCATCATGGCGCGGGCCATGAACCTGGTGCGCGTGCAGACCCCGCAGGATATCCGTGATTTTCTGGCCCAGCCCCCGTTGGGCGCCAGCCGCCAGGTGGTGGTGCTGGGGGGCGGCAGCAATATCGTTATCACCGGCGATGTCGAGCCCACCGTCTTCAAGATGGAAATCATGGGCAAGCGTCTGGTCGAAGAGACCGACAAGCACTACATCATCGAGGTCGGTGCCGGTGAAGTCTGGCACGAGGTGGTTGCCTGGAGCCTGGCCCAGGGCTACCCTGGGCTGGAGAACCTGGCGCTGATCCCCGGCACCGCGGGTGCGGCGCCGGTGCAGAACATTGGCGCCTATGGCGTGGAGCTGCAAGACCGTTTTGACTCGCTCGATGCGATCGACCTGAGCAATGGCGAACACTTCAGCCTGCAGGCGGCGCAGTGCGCGTTTGGCTACCGGGATTCGGTGTTCAAGCATGCGCCGGCTGAAACCATGCCGCTGACGATGATCGCCCGCGCCACCGGCGTCGCCGAGCCCCGGGGCATGGGGCTGGCGGGCCGCGCGGTGATCACCCACGTGCGCCTGCGCCTGGCCAAAGATTGGAAGCCCGAGCTGGGCTACCTGGACCTGGCCCGCAAGCAGGCCGAAAAAGGCATTGCGCAGCCCACGGCCCAGGATATTTTTGACTGGGTGGTGGAGATCCGCCGCGCCAAGCTGCCCGATCCGGCGCAGATCGGCAATGCCGGCAGCTTTTTCAAGAACCCCCAGGTAACGGCCGACCAGTGCGAGGACATCATCGCGCGCGAGCCCAAAATCGTGCACTACCCGATGCTCGATGGCAGCATCAAGCTGGCTGCGGGCTGGATGATCGATGCCTGCGGCTGGCGCGGCAAAAGCATTGGCAAGGCCGGTGTGTATGACCGCCAGGCGCTGGTGCTCGTCAACCTGGGCGCAGGGGAGGGCAGCGTTACCGGCGGTGAGGTGGTCACCTTGGCGCGCGCGATCCAGACCAGCGTCTATGAGCGCTTTGGTATCCAGCTGGAGCCGGAACCGGTCGTCTGGTAGGCGCTAACGCCCCTTTGCACCCACTGGTGGGCGCAGATCAGCGCTTGGCAGGCGGTATCCAGCGCGCCAGTGCAGCGGCCGCACCCCAGGCCAGCAGGCCAATGCAGGCAATGCCGCTGGCCAGCGACAGGCTGCCGGCCAGAAACGACAGCAGCGCTGGCCCGAGCGATGAGCCCAGATCGGCCGCCAGGCGCCATATCCCCAGAAAATGCGCCCGGGCATGGCGCGGTGCGTGGTCGGCGCCCAAGGTCATGATCAGGCCTGAGCCAATGCCGTTGCCAAAGCCCAGCGCCATCGCGGCCAGCAGCAAGGTCGTCACGGTGCCGGTCAGCGGCATCAGCAGCATGGCGGTGCCCATCACCAGCATCGATGGCACGGCCACCCAGCGCCGGCCTTTCAGGTCCATCAACTTGCCGGCGGGGTAGAAGACCAGCATGTCGATGGCGCCCGCCAGCCCGTACACCAGCGATGCGGCTGCAGGCGCCAGGGCCAGATGGTCGGCCCACAGCGGAATGACCACCTGGCGCGAGGCGCGCACGGCGCTGACCAGCAGCACGCCCATGCCCAAGGTGAGAAAAAGCCGGTGGTGATCGCGCAGAATGCCGGCGATGGACGGCGCCTCGGTGGGCAGCGGCTGGCCTGGCAGCGCGCTGGGGGCCGCCAGATCGGGTACACGCAGACCAATGGCTGCGGCGCAGAGCACACCCACAATACCCACCGCAAAGGCGGCATGCAGCCCCCAGGCATGCATGGCCCAGGCGCCGATGAAAGGCCCGATGAACATGCCGATGCGCATTACGCCGCCCAGGGTGGACAGCGCACGGGCGCGGAACGACACCGGCACCGCCTCAGTCAGATAGCTTTGCCGCGCCAGGTTGTAGACCGCCTGCGACATGCCCACCATCAAGCAGCCCAGCGCAAACAGCCAGAGCTGCTGGGTGGCCAGGCACAGGGCCATGCCCAGCGCGCTCCACAGGCCTGCGGCCACAATCGCCCAGCGCTCGCCCCAGCGGGCTGTGATCAGCGAGGCCGGGATATTGCTGAGCAAGGAGCCAATGCTGACCAGCCCCACCACCAGCGCTGCGATGGGAACCGAGGCGCCCAGATCGCGCGCCATCAGCACGATGACCGGCAGCACCGCACCCTCGCCAATGCCAAACAGCAGCGAGGGGCCAAAGGCGGCCACCGCGATGCGGCGCAGCGAAAACTCTGCGCCGCTGTCTGCGACCGGATCGGTTGGGGGAGGCGGGGAGCTGGGCGTGCCCATGTTGGGTGATGGGGTATCGGATCTGCGCTGAAGGGCCGGGAGTGATGGGTGCTGCTGAAAACCTCCTCAAGGTTCTCGGCAGCACCGGGCGCTATTTTGCGCCTGCCCGGCGCTCGGATGGCGCAGGTCCTGTCGCGGGCAGAACTTGGCCTGCGCGGTTTACTTCAGGCTGCCCGAGAGGAAGCGCGCCAGGCGCTCACTCTTGGGGTTGGCCAGCACCTCGCGCGGCGGGCCTTGTTCCTCGATCAGGCCCTGGTGCAGGAAGATCACATGGTTGGAGACCTCGCGGGCAAAGCCCATTTCATGGGTGACGACCAGCATGGTGCGGCCTTCCTGGGCCAGCACCTGCATGACCCGCAGCACTTCACCGACCAGCTCGGGGTCGAGGGCAGAGGTGGGCTCGTCAAACAGCATCACCTCGGGCTCCACCGCCAGCGCGCGGGCAATGGCCACGCGCTGCTGCTGGCCGCCGCTCATGTGGTTGGGGTAGCTGTCTTCCTTGTTCTCCAGGCCCACGAGCTGGAGGTACTTGCGGGCACGGGCCACGGCCTCGTCCTTGCTGATGCCCAGCACATGCACCGGCACTTCGATGATGTTCTGCAGCACCGTCATATGGGCCCAGAGGTTGAAGTGCTGGAACACCATGGCCAGCTTGCTGCGCAGGCGCTGGAGCTGCTTGGGGTCGACGGCGTCCAGCGCGCCATTGCGGCCGGTGCGCAGCTGCAGTGCTTCGCCGGCGACGATGATCTGGCCCTGCTGCGGTTGCTCCAGCAGGTTGATGCAGCGCAAAAAGGTGCTCTTGCCCGAGCCGGAGCTGCCGATGATGCTGATCACGTCGCCAGCACAGGCATTGAGCGAGACGCCCTTGAGCACCTGGTTGCTGCCATAGCTCTTGTGGATGTCCAGCGCCTGCAGTTTGTAGTTGGATGCGTTCATATCTCGATGCTCGAATATCTTAGGCCTTGCGCGGAGCCAGGTAGCCCAGGAAGCGGCGCTCCGCCACGCGGAAGATGCCAATCAGGATGAAGGTGATGCACAGGTAGATCACCGCTGCGGCGATATAGGCTTCAAACGGCAGGTAGTAATCCGAATACACCCGGCTGGCGGCGCCGGTCAGGTCCACCAGCGACGGCACGGTCGAGGCCAGGCTGGTCGAGTGCAGCATCATCACCACCTCGTTGCTGTAGGCGGGCAGGGTGCGGCGGATGGCGCTGGGCAGCACGATGCGGCGCATCAGCTGCCAGCGGCCCATGCCCATCGCCCGGGCCGCTTCCACTTCGCCCTTGTAGGTTTCGCGGATCGAGCCGGCCAGCATCTCGGCCGTGTAGGCGGCCGTGTTCAAGGTGAAGGCCAGGAAGGCGCAGAAGAACGGCTCCTTGAAATAGGTCCAGGGCCAGACCGCATCCCAGCGTGCCTGCACCCATTCGAGCTGCGAGAAGCCGTAGTAGATCAGGTAGACCTGGATCAGCAGCGGCGTGCCGCGCATGAAGTAGGTAAAGGCGCCCACGGTCTTGCGCAGCAGCCAGGAACGGCTGACCAGGGCGAGCGCGCCCAATAACGCCAGCACCGCACCAATCGCCAGGCTGGAGAGCAGCAGCTTGAGCGTGGTGACCAGGCCCTCGCCATACAGCGCAAGGGTGTCCGGCTGAAAAATGACTTCCCAGTTCATAGCTGCACCTTTTCGGTTCCCAGGCTGTAGCGCGCATTGAGGCGGCCCAGCGCCCACAGCGATACCGAGGTGTAGATCAGGTACAGCGCAGCAGTGAACAGGAAGAAGATGAAGGGCTCGCGCGCAGCGGCGCTGGCCTGCTTGGCCAGGTAGGTCATGTCTTGCAGGCCGATCAGGCTGACCAGCGCGGTGGCCTTGATCAGCACCAGCCAGTTGTTGGTAAAGCCGGGCAGTGCGTATCGCACCATCTGCGGCAAGGTGATGCGGAAGAAGGTCTTGACCGGGCTCATGCCGAAGGCCCAGGCCGCCTCCATCTGGCCTTTGGGGATGGCCAGGATCGCGCCCCGGAAGGTTTCAGTCATGTAGGCGCCGTAGATGAAGCCGATCGTGAACGCGCCGGCGACAAAGGGGTTGAGGTCGACGGAGCTTTCGCTGCCCATCTTCTCGAGCAAGGTATTGAGGCCGATGGCGCCGCCGTAGAAGATCAGCAGCATCATCACCAGCTCGGGGATGCCGCGCACGATGGAGGTGTAGAACGTGGCCAGCACCACCAGCGGGCGGCGGCCTGAGAGCTTGGCACTGGCGCCCAGCAGCCCCAGCACGGTGGCGATGGCAGCCGACGCCAGCGAGACCGCCACGGTGAGCAGCGAGCCCATCAGGATCGATTGAAAGTAATCACTCATAGTTTCTGGCCTTAGGCGGCGGTATTGCGGTGTGCAATAGCGCTGGTGAATGGCCTGGTGGTTGCCTCTGAAGGCGCTTGCAAAAGGGGCAGGGCACCATGGAATTGCGGCGCGTTCCAGTATGAAGACTCTGGAGCACCGCGCCGCTTGGTGTTAGCCCTGATCCAAAGCCTGACCGCACCGGGAGTGCAGCAAGGCTCTGCACGGATCAGTTGCCGTAGGGGTCGAAATCGAAGTACTTCTTCGCAATCGTGGCATAGGTGCCATTGCTGCGGATGGTCTTGATCGCCTCGTTGATCTGCTTTTTCAGATCGCCCTGGTTCTTGCGCATCGCGATGCCGATGCCGTCGCCGTAGTACTTGGTCTCGTACTGGTCCGGGCCCTTGTAGCCGTAGTCGGCGCCTTCGGGCTTGCGCAGGAAGCCGCCATTGACCTCGACCTTGTCGGCCACGGTGCCATCCAAGCGGCCGGACTTGATGTCCAGGTAAACCTGGTCCTGTGCTTCATAAGGCACGATGGTCGCACCTGCAGGCTTGAGCTCGCCGTTGGCCCACTTTTCCTGGGTGGAGCCCTTGAGCACGCCGATCTTCAGACCCTTGGCCGATGCCGGGCCCTTGTATTCCACGCTTTTCTTTAGCACCACCGCGCTGGGGGTCTTGTAGTAGCGGTCGCTGAAATCCACGACGCGGCGGCGCTCATCGGTCATCGACATGGAGCTGACGATCACGTCATATTTCTTGGCTTGCAGGCCGGGAATCATGCTGTCCCAGACCTGTTCGACAAACACGCATTTGCGCTTGATCTGCTCGCACACCGCCTTGGCGATGTCGACATCGAAGCCGGTGACGTCGCCTTGGGGCGTCTTGAAGGTGAACGGTTCGTAGGTCGGGTCGACAGCTACTTTCAGGTCTGCAGCAAATGCGGGGGCTGCGATAGCGGCCACTGCCAGTGCGATCAAGGTTTTACGCATAGTGAATCCTCGGATCCTAATGTTGATGAGGTGGCTAGCATGCTAGTGCTTTTGCAGCCCTTCGTCGGGGTCTCCATCAGCGTGTGGCGACCCGGCGACAGCCCTGCGCCGTGCTTTTGGCCGAAGCGGCGAGCTTGTGCGCATTATCACCAGCCTAATTGCCCATTAAGCGTAAAAATCGACGTTGAAGCGTCAATTTTTACGCCCTATCCAGGGAAACACTGATAAGTAACTGTTGTGATGGTCGTTCTGATCGTCTATTTTGTCGAAACGTCTGCGCTTACTTCTTCCAGTAACCGGGGCGGATCAGCAGGCTGTGCACCCGGTAGGGGGCCTTTTCCTCGATGCCGATGTCCATCGGCACATACGCCTTGTCGCATTGCAGCAGGTAACTGGTGATGTAGGGGGTGGGGCTGGTCATCTGCGCGGCCACCTTGCAGCTGCCCACGCTCTGGTGCACGTCATTGAACACCTGCTTCATCTGATCGCCATTGACCTGCTTGTTGAAGTCGTCGGTAAAGGTTTTGGCATCGGGCAGCGCGGCCTTGCCTTCAAAGGCCGCCAACAGCGCCTGGAAACGCTGGGCCAGGGCCTTCTCTGCTGCCGGGTTGGGCGCAGGGGCCTGCGGTGCAGCATCGCTGCTGGCTGCGGCAGAAGGCGCAGGTGCGCTGGACGCCTCGGGCGTGCTCTGGGCCTGGGCCACAAAAGCGGCGCAGGCCAGGGCGGTGGACAGCAGGGCGTGGCGGGACATACGTTGCATGCGGGTTTCCTTGGTGTGGTTGTGCATCGGGCCATCCTAGGCGCTGCGGGCGCGCTAGTGGTAACACTTGGTATTCAGATGCGGCATAGCGGATGAGGGGCTGATGGCGTTTCGGAACGCCATCGTGCAGCCCGGAATCGGCCAGCGCAGTCCGGACTGCGCGGCCCATTCCTGTGAAGGCACCACTGTGCAGCGCAGCCAGGGCCTACGCCGCCATCCAATGCCGTAACAGCGTTTGAGAATTGGCCTACATAAAACCTGAATGCAAAACCCTGTGCGGTGCCTGTGCCAGCGCGCTATTGCCGCGCGCTGCCGCGTTGCCGGCGCTGCGCGCTTTCATCTTGGTGACCCGGTTTTCGCACCATTGCGGCTAAGGTGTCGCGCAGTGATAGGCAACCCCGAAGGACATCGAGATGAATGGCGCACACAGTCTGGTCAAGACCTTGCTGGCGGCAGGTGTGGACACCTGCTTTGCAAATCCTGGCACCAGCGAGATGCACTTTGTAGCAGCTTTGGACCAGATACCCGGCATGCGCTGCGTGCTGGGCCTGCAGGAAAACGTGGTCACCGGCATGGCCGATGGCTATTACCGCATCGCGCGCAAGCCCGCTTGCACGTTGCTGCACTGCGGCCCGGGCCTGGCCAATGGCCTGGCCAACCTGCACAACGCCCGGCGCGCGCGCAGCGGCATCGTCAATATCGTCGGCGACCAGGCCACCTACCACCGGCCTTTTGATGCGCCGCTGACGGCCGACACCGATGGCCTGGCCCGCGCGGTATCGGGCTGGGTGCATACCAGCACCCACAGTGCGGACCTGGGTCAGGACGCGGCGATGGCGGTGCGTGCCGCCTCGACTTTCCCCGGCCAGATCGCCAGCCTGGTCCTGCCGGCCAATGTCTCGTGGGATGAGGGCGGTGTGGTGGCGCAGCCGCTTGCGGTGCCCACGCCGCCAGCGGTGGATGGCCATGCGATTGATAACGTGGCCAAGGTGCTGCGCCAGGCCGGCGGCAAGGCCTTGATTTTGCTATCGGGCGCGGCGGTGTTTGCGCCGGCCCAGGCGCTGGTGTGGCGGCTGGCGCAGGCCAGCGGCGCTGCGGTGCTGGCCGAGTACGGCGCATCGCACCTGCAGCGCGGCCAAGGCCGTATGGCGCTGGAGCGTGTGCCCTATGGCATGGAGGCTGCCATCAAGACCCTGGCCCGGTTTGAGCACATCATCCTGGTGGGGGCCAAGCCGCCGGTGGGCTTTTTTGCCTACCCCGGCCTGCCGTCCACCCAGTACCCAGACAGCGCCCAGCTGCATGTGTTGACGCGCCCCGAGCAGGAGCCGCTGGCCGCACTGCAGGCCCTGGCCGATGCGCTGCAGGCGCCGCAGGCCGCCATACCCGATGCGGGCCCCCGGCCCGAAGCGGCCACCGGCGCGCCCACGCCTGAGGGCCTGGCCCGCACCGTGGCAGCGCTGATGCCCGAGGGTGCCATCGTCTCGGACGAGAGCATCTCCTACGGCCGGGGCTTTTACCCGCACACCCATGCCGCGCCAGCGCATGACTGGCTGCACCTGGCGGGCGGCGCGATTGGGGATGGCATGCCGGTCGCGACGGGCGCGGCGATCGGCGCGGGCAAACAGCGCCGGGTGATCAATCTGCAGGCCGATGGCTCGGCGATGTATTCGCTGCAATCGCTGTGGACGCAGGCGCGCGAGCAGTTGCCTGTCACCACCATCGTGCTGAACAACAGCCGCTACAACATCCTGATTGGTGAATACAAGGGCGTGGGCGCCACGCCTGGCGCCACCGCCATGCAGATGCTGGACCTGGGCAACCCATCGATCGGCTGGGTGAAACTGGCCGAAGGCATGGGTGTGGAAGCGGCACGGGCCACCAGCATGGAAGAGTGCGCCAGGCTGATGCAGGCCAGCTTTGCCCAACCTGGCCCCTATTTGATTGAATTGATAATTTAATAAATTCTGAAAGTTCAACTTTGGATCTCACCTACACTGCTGCCTGACCATGCTCCAACGCCTGCGCAGCCGCCCTCGCTTTTCCGCCGTGATCACGGCGGTTTTTGCGTTGCTGCTGCTGGTGGCATCGGTGGCGGGTGTGCAGGTGCGTGTGCTGGCACAGCCAATGGCCGCGGCGCTGGCGGCCGATGTCTGCAGCGTCAATGCACCGGCGCTGGATCTGGCACTGGCCCATGCCGATCACCAGACCTCCGATGATCTTCTGCCCGATAGCGGCATAAACCATGCCGACCACAGCGCGCACAGTGCACACGGCGCCGATTGCGTGCTCTGTATCGCCATGGCGCTGCCGCAGGCCTTTGCCGCCGATGTGCACCGGCCAGCGGCCCCTGCCTTCCACCACCAGTGGCAGGCCCAGACAGCGCACAGCCTCCCTGCGCCGGGCGCGCCACTGCCCGCGCGTGGACCACCACCCGTCCTCGTCTAAGTGTTGATGCCGCAGTGATGCTGCCGCTGCCACCTCTGCACTTTGCGTGCGGAGGGCCGTCCTGCAGCCTCTGCGGCCCATGGGCCTCGTCGTCCTGCTTGTGATGCCTGCTTGGGCCGCCTTGGCTGCGGCCGGCTGGGCCTGGGCATGGCTGCGAGCGCCCGCACCCCCCATTGATGCAAGCCGCTGCGCCCTGCAGCGCTTGCTGCGAGAGACATTGATGACTTCCTACTTTTTAGAGGCAGCGCCCAATCTGCGCCTGCCTGCCCCACCGCGCGCCCGTTTGCAGCGACCGCAGATGACGCTATCCGTGCTGATGTTGGCCAGCAGTGCTGCCTGGGCGCAGGCGCCGGATACGGCCGATGCCCCGGTGCTTGCTGCGGCCAGCGCGCCTGAAATCAGCCTGCAGGAGACCGTGGTGACAGCGGTGCACGAGCACTCCCCGCTGCAGGTGGTGGCCGATCCCAAGCAGCCGCGCCAACCGGTGCCGGCCAGTGATGCGGCCGACTACCTCAAGAGCATTCCGGGCTTTTCGGCGATCCGCAGTGGGGGCTCCAACAGCGACCCGGTGTTCCGGGGCCAGTTTGGCTCGCGCCTGCCGATTCTGACCAATGGGCAGACCTTGCTGGGCGCATGCCCGGCACGCATGGATTCGCCCAGCTCCTATATTTCGCCGGAGACCTACGATGTGCTGACGGTGGTCAAGGGCCCGCAGACGGTGATCTGGGGGCCCGGTGCATCGGCCGGAGTGGTGCGCTTTGACCGCGAAAGGCCGGCGTTGGACAGCGGCCAGGTGCGCCTGTCTGCCAGCCTGCAAGGTGGCACGGCCGCGCGCAGCGACCAGAACATCGACCTGCTGGCCGGCAATGCCGAGTACTACGTTCGCCTCACCGCCAACCATTCGCAAAGCAAGGACTACCGCGATGGCGATGGCCAGCGCGTGCCTTCGCACTGGGACAAATGGAACACCGATGTGGCGATAGGCTGGACGCCCGATGCCAACACCTGGCTGGAGCTGAGCGCAGGCCAAGGCGATGGCGAGGCGCGCTATGGCGGCCGGGGCATGGATGGCACCCAGTTCAAGCGCGAAAGCTATGGCCTGCGGCTGGAGAAAAAGAACCTGAGCGAGCGATTGACCAAGCTGGAAGCGCAGCTGTACTACCACCGCGCCGACCATGTGATGGACAACTTCAGCCTGCGGCCCTTTGTGCCGGAGGGGGGCATGTCGATGCCGATGGCGGCCAATGTGCGGCGCACCACCACCGGCATGCGGGTGGCGACCACCTGGCAACTGGGGCCGCACACCGAAGCGGTGCTGGGCGTCGATGCGATGGGCAGCCCGCACGACAGCCGGTCGGGCACGGAGATGCAGTCCTACCGCAACAAGCCCTGGGCGCGGGATGCCAAGTTCAGCAACCAGGGCATGTTTGCGCAGGCCACGCAGCACCTGGGCAGCGAGGACAAACTGGTGGCCGGCCTGCGGCTGGACCGGGCACAGGCCTGGCGCTACCCCAGCGACAGTGGTATGGGCGGCATGGATGGCATGGGCGATATGGGCGGTATGGGGGGCATGCAGGCCGTGGCCGGCATGGATGGCCGTATGCCCGCCACGGCCAGCAACCACCGCGAACGCAGCGCCATGCCCAGCGGCTTTTTGCGCTGGGAGCGCGCCCGCGCCGATGGCAGCACGCTGTATGCCGGTATTGGCCATGTGCAGCGCTTTCCGGATTACTGGGAGCTGATATCGCCCAGCAACAGCGCCGCAGACCAGGGTGATGCCTTCAACCACCTGCGGCCGGAGAAAACCACGCAGATCGATGTGGGCGCAAGCTGGAAGGGTGCGGGCTGGCAGCTCTGGACCTCCGCCTATGTCGGCCAGGTGCAGGACTATCTGCTGTTTGACTATGTGGGCATGGCCTCCAACGTGCGCAATGTGCAGGCGCGCACCGCTGGTGCCGAGCTGGGTGGCAGCTACCAGCTGACCCCCGGCTTGACCGCCCAGGCTACGATGGCCTACAGCTGGGCCCGCAACCGCAGCGATGGCAAGCCGCTGCCGCAGGTGCCGCCGCTGGAGGCCAAGCTGGGCCTGGACTACCGGCAAGGCCCCTGGAGCGCTGGCGCGCTGTGGCGCCTGGTTGCCGCACAGCACCGCTATGCCAGCGGCCAGGGCAATGTCGTCGGCCAGGATCTGGGGCCCAGTGCCGGTTTCGGGGTGCTATCGCTCCATGCCGGCTACAAGCTCAGCGAGCAGCTGCGCCTGAATGCCGGTATCGACAATGTCTTTGGCAAGACCTATGCCGAGCACCTGAACCTGGCTGGCAATGCGGGCTTTGGCTTCCCCGGCGGCGTGCGTATCAACGAGCCGGGGCGCACTCTGTGGCTGCGGGGCGACTTCAAGTTCTGATGCAGGCCTGCGCCGCTGCCAGCTAGGTGCTGGTGGCGGCGCGCGGCTTTGTACCAGTTACAGCGGTACGCGCAAGAAAAGCACAATCACAACGCCCAGCGCCAGGTTCAGCGCGACGAGCTGGCGAATCTGGCCCAGCGCCTTGCCGCCTGCCGGCCAGTCCTTGGCGTTGACGGCCTGGTCCAGCCGCTTGAACAGCGCAAACCGGATGTGGCCAAAGACGGCCATCATTGCCAGGCCCAGCACGGCCATCACCATCCAGGAGACGGGCATGCTGAACTTGGCACCGGCCTGCGCGGCCATCTTATGAACCAGGCCCATCATGCCGATGCCTGACAGCAGCACGGCCGCGATGATGACCAGCACCACGGCAAAAAAGCGTTGGAGCACATCGCGCATCAGCACCAGGCGCTGGGGCGGCTCCAGCTGTTGCAGGGCGGGGCGCAGAAAGAAATGCGCAAAGGCCATGCCGCCCAGCCAGACGATGATGGACAGCAGGTGCACGGTTTTGAGAATGATGTAGAGCATCGGGGGCGGCATATTGAGGTGTGGGGATGCGCTATGGTACGCGCCAAGCCGCCCTGGCTGGCGATGCGGGGCAGCTTTAAAAAATACCCATGCTGATGCCTGCGGCCATGGCCTCGCCCAGCTCGCGGCAGCGCTGCAGATCGTCTGCGCCAATCTGTTTGGCCGCTGCAATGGCCTCGGGCGTTTGGGCATGGGTGCACACCACCAGCGGCTCCGCGATGGGCTTGAGCCGCCAGCCTGTGGCGATGCGGGCGATCTGCCTTGCCGCGTTGCTGCCATCGCTACCAGCGCAAATCAAGCATGCATAGGGGCGGCCCTGGATGCGGTCGAGCGCCGGGTAGTAGCAGCGGTCAAAAAAGTCCTTCATCAGCCCGCTCATCGCGGCCAGGTTCTCGGGGCAGGCAAACAGGTAGCCGCTGGCGGCCAACACATCATCAGGCCCGGCATCGGGTGCGCAGAGCAGGCGCACTTCCACTCCTGCCTGGCTGGCAGCGGCGGCGCGGGCGGCTTCGGCCATCTGGCGGCTGCCGTCCGTGTGGCTGTGGTAAACGATCAGGAGTTGGGCGCTGTCCATGGCCACAAGCATAGTGGCAAAGGCAGCTGTCATGTGCAGGACGCGGGGCCATGCCACGGGCTGCGCTGCATGCTAGATTGGCTGATCACCAGCCTGTCCTGGGCGCAAGGCATACCACCATGAACGCACTGTTTGAACGCATCTCCACCAGCTTCCATGCCCAAGGGCTGATGCAGACCCTGGGCGCGAGCCTGGTGTCCGTGCAGCCGGGGGAGGTGCAGATTGCGCTGCCCTACCAAAAGGCGCTGTCGCAGCAGCATGGTTTTTTGCATGCTGGCGCCGTCAGCAGTGTGGTGGACAGCGCAGCGGGCTATGCGGCGCTGACGGTGGCTGCCGAGGGCTATGAGGTGGTCACGGCCGAGTTCAAGATCAACCTGATGCGCCCGGCGATTGGCGAGCGCTTTGTCGCCATCGGCAAGGTGGTGAATGCCGGCAAGCTGCTGACGGTGTGCAGCGGCGAGGTGCTGGCCTATGGCGCAGATGCTGCAGCGGCGCCCAAGGTGGTGGCGCTGCTGCAGGCGACGATTGTCAATGTGAAGTACTGAGGCGGCTTACCAGCCAGCCACGTTGGGGCGGCTTGCTGGTGCGGCCTCAGGCTGCGCTCAATCCTGCCACTGGAACAGCGGCGGCTGCTTGCCGACAAAGCGGGCAATGGCCTCCTGGTGGAAGGCGCTTTCGCGGCACAGCGTCTGGGCCAGTGCTTCTTGCTGGTAGATCTCGTCGCGCTGGGTCTCAAACGCGCGGTTCATCACGCGTTTGGTGTAGCCCATGGCCTCGGTCGGTGCGCTGGCAAAGCGCTCGGCAAAGGCCAGTGCGTCAGCCAGCACGTCTTCGCTACCGATCTTGTAGACCATGCCCATCTGCTGGGCCTCCGGGGCGGCCACGACGCGGGCGGTAAAGGCCAGCTCCTTGGCTGCCTGCAGACCCACCAGGCGCGGCAGCAAGTACATGCCGGCCAGGTCAGGCACAAAGCCGATCTTGGCAAACACGCAGCAGAACTTGGCAGAGGGCGCAGCCAGCACAAAATCACCCGCCAGCGCCAGCGACAGGCCGGCGCCAAAGGCGCTGCCTTGCACGGCGGTGATGACGGGCTTTTCCATGTCCAGCAGCGCATCAAACCAGCGGTGCAGGCCCAGCATGCGGTTGCGGCTGTCAAACACATCCTGCTTGCCGGCGACAGTGGCCTGCATGCTCTTGATGTCGCCACCGGCGCAGAAATGGCCACCGGCACCCGTCAGCACCACCGCCTTGATGGCGCGGTCATCGCGCACCTGGGGGATGAGGCGGGTGAAATCTTCGCGCATCTGCTCGTCGAGCGCGTTGCGGGCCTGGGGGCGGTTCATCGTCAGCACGGCGGTGGTGCCATGCATGCTCAGGGTCAGGGCGGTCATATCAGTCGGTTTTCAAAATAAAGCGGTAAGGCGGGCCAGCAGCGGGAGCGGGGGTTATTCGGCACGAATGCCCAGTTTCTGGGCCACCGGTATCCAGCGTTCGCGCTCCGAGGCTACAAACTGCCCCCATTCTGCGGTGCTGCCCGCCATCGGCTGCGCACCTATGCGACGCAGGCGCTCCTGCACCTCAGGCTTGGCGAGGGACTGGTGGATGGCGCGTGCCATGCGCGCCACCGCGTCGGCCGGTGTGCCGCTGCGGGCCACCACGCCAAACCAGGCGCTGGCCTCGGTATCGCCAAAGCCCAGCTCGGCCAGCGTGGGCACCTGGGGCAGCGCTGCAAAACGCTGCTTGTCCAGCAGCGCCAGCGGCACGATGCGCCCGCCCATCGCCTGCTGCATGCACGAGGGCAGCGCGTCGAACATGATGTCCACATTGCCGCCCATCATGCTGGTGATGGCCGGCGCACTGCCGGAGAACGGCACATGGGTGACCTGGAAACCCATGCGCTCGCTGGCGTATTCGCCCGCCAGATGGGTGATGTTGCCGCTGCCGGCCGACCCCATGCTGAGCGTCTTGCCCTGGCGCTGTGCCTGCTGGGCCAGCGCGATCAGTGCGCGCAGATCGCTGGCGCCCAGGTCCTTGCGGGTGACCAGCAGCAAAGGCGCCTTGCCCAGGCCTGCGACGGGCACAAAATCCTTGACCGGGTCGTAGCTCATCTTGGCGTAGATGGCGCTGTTGATGACCAGCGGCGCATTGGATCCGACGAAGAAGGTGAGCCCGTCGGCGGGTGCGCGCAGTGCGGTCTCGGCGGCAATCATGCCGGCGGCGCCGGCCTTGTTCTCGATGACGATGGGTTGCCCGCTGCTCTGGCCCACATCCTGGGCGACGATGCGCGTGATCTGGTCGGCTGCACCGCCTGCGGGGTAGGGCACGACCCAGCGCAAGGGGGCATCGGCCCCGCGCGCCAGCCAGGGGCTGGCCAGGCTGGCGGCCGCGCCCCATTGCACAAGACGGTGGTGGAACTGGCGTCGGGATACGGGCATCAACTGTCTCCTAGGCAGCATCTAGTTATGGGCATGTGGGGGGCTGCCTGCCCCAGCATCCATGCAGGCTAGGGCCGTTTTTGGGCAGCGTCCAATACCAAATTGCACTCAGCTGATATGCAGTCGCATGTGGCCTTTACCCGTATGCTGGCCCGTGAGGCGCACAGCGCTGACTGCATCGAGACCTACCGGAACCAGGAGCCCTTTCCATGACTGCATTTTTGAACTACGAACAGCAAGGCCATGTCGTCACCCTGACGATGTGCCAGCCCGAGCGCCGCAACCCGCTGACCGGCAACACGGCGGTGGCCGAGATCCTGGCCGCCTGCGAGCGGATTGCGGCCGACAGCAGTGTGCGCGCGGTGATCCTGACGGGCGAGGGCCCCGCGTTCTCGTCGGGCGGCGACATCAAGACCATGCAGCAGCAGTCCTTTGGCGATGTCGATGGCATGCGCAT
The DNA here is from genome assembly GCF_022387135.1 of Comamonas sp. B21-038. GTDB lineage: Bacteria > Pseudomonadota > Gammaproteobacteria > Burkholderiales > Burkholderiaceae_C > Comamonas > Comamonas sediminis. Next base: position 2,160,457 of record NZ_CP092462.1, on the reverse strand, counting down.
CCGCGATGACTACCGCGGTGGCATCCAGCGCCTGCCGCTGGCGCTGTTCAACCTGGAAGTACCCACCATCGCCGCCATCAATGGCGCGGCCGTCGGTGCGGGCCTGGACCTGGCGTGCATGTGCGATCTGCGTGTGGCCTCGGACAAGGCCAGGTTTGCCGAGAGCTTTGTCAAGATGGGCATCATCCCCGGCGATGGCGGTGCCTGGCTGCTGCCCCGGGTGATTGGCATGGCGCGCGCGGCCGAGCTGTCGCTGACCGGCCGCATGATCGACGCTGCCACCGCGTTGCAGTGGGGTCTGGTGTCGCAGGTGGTGCCGCCCGAGGAACTGCTGAACGCCGCCAACGCACTGGCCAGCGAGATTGCCGCCAACCCGCCCCAGGTCACCCGCATGACCAAGAAACTGATGCGCGAAGGCATGCACCAGAGCCTGGCTTCCTTGCTGGAACTGTCGGCTGCCTACCAGGCGCTGGCGCACCAGACGGCCGACCACCGTGAGGCCGTGAGCGCCTTCCTCGACAAGCGTACGCCGGAGTTCAAGGGCTAACGCGCCGTTCGTCCGCTAGCCGAAGGCTTGTTGGATCTGCCCGGCCAGCTGCAAGGCCTGCGCCTCGCTGGTGATATTGGCAAAGCCCATCAGCAGGCCTTGGCGGGGCGCGGCATCGATATACCAGCGCGATAGCGGATGCGTGGCCAGGCCTTGCGCGCGGGCGCGCTGGGCCACCAGGCTGTCGTTGTCGCTGTCCCGAATCTGCCCGAGCAAATGCAGACCGCCGGGCTGCAAGTCAATGCGCAGGCGATCGCCCAGCACCTGCTGAAAACTGCGCTGTGCCACCTCGCGGCGCTCGGCGTACAGCAGCCGCATCTTCTTGAGGTGGCGCGCAAAGTGTCCCTGGGCCATGAAATCGGCCACGCTGGCCTGCAGCAGATAGGGGCAGCCGGCATTGAGGTTGGAGCTGACAGCCTGAAAGCGTGGCACCACCTCCAGCGGCACTACGGCGTAGGCCAGGCGCAGGCCCGGAAACATCACCTTGCTGAAGGTGCCGGCGTAGATCACGCGGTCCTGCTGGTCCAGGCTTTTAAGGGCGGGCAGGGGCCGGCCCTGGTAGCGGAATTCGCTGTCGTAGTCGTCTTCGATGATCCAGCTGCCGGCCTCATGCGCCCAGTCCAGCAGCGCCATGCGCCGCTCCAGCGACAGGGTCACGCCCAGCGGGCTTTGGTGGGATGGCGTGACCATCGCAAACCGGGCATAGGGGCTCCGCTGCCGGCCAAGTTCCACCTGCATGCCCTGGGTATCGACCGGCACCGGCACGATCTGCACTGAGGCATTCTGTAAAAACGGACGGGCCAGGATATAGCCCGGGTCCTCAAACCAGAACGCATCGCCGGGGCTGGCGAGGCTGCGCAGGCTCAGCTCCAAGGTATTGCGCAGGCCAGTGGTGACAAATACCTGCTCGGGCACGCAGGTCACGCCACGCGAGACCGCCAGGTAGGCCGCAATGCGCTGGCGCAGTTCCTCATCGCCTTGCGGGTTGGGGTAGGCCAGGCGGTAGGGCTCGCTGCTGCGCAGGCGGTGGGTGACCAGCCGGTTCCAGACCTTGCGCGGAAAGGCATCGATCGCCGGCAGCCCCAGCTGCAGCGGCCGGGGCTGCAGGCCATCGTAGTCGACGATGTGGGTGGCCGGTGGCTGGGCAATGGCTTGCGGCGCCATTGCGGACGCGGCGGGGGGCAGGCCCGGTGATATGACCGTGCCCGCCGCCCCGCGTACCTGGAAATAGCCTTCATCGGCCAGGATGCGGTAGGCCAGATCGACGGTGCCGCGCGACAGGTTCAGCTCGGCCGCCAACGCCCGCGACGCCGGCACCCGGTCGCCCGCGCGCAGATGGCCTTGCGCAATGGCGGTCTTGAAGCGCTGGCAGATCTGCAGGTACATGGGCAGCTGCAGGCTGCGGTCTACCTGCAGCTGCAGCGCGTTTACGGGGAGGGTGGGGTCGGACATGCAGGCACTCCTATCTTGGCCTAGTCATTTTTGCATTTCTTGGCTCTTTTGGCTTGGCCAAGACCATCGCATACTGGCTGCCAGCAACGGAATTCACCGACGCAACCCTGGATGGAGATAGATATGCAAACCCGACTCGACTTCTACACCGCTGACCCCGCCATCATGAAAGCGCTGCTGGGCGTGGAAAACCAGATTGCCAAAGGCAGCCTGGACATTCTGCTCAAGGAACTGGTGCGCCTGCGCGCCTCGCAGATCAATGGCTGTGCCTTCTGCCTGGACATGCATGTGACCGATGCGATGAAGGCCGGTGAATCCAGCCGCCGTCTGGCCACTGTCGCCGCCTGGCGCGAAACCCCGTTCTTCAGCGACCGTGAGCGCGCTGCGCTGGCGTGGACCGAGGCGCTGACCCTTGTCTCGCACGACCATGTGCCCGATGCTGTCTGGGAAGCCGTGCGCCCCCACTTCACGGATGCCGAACTGATGGAGCTGACCGCCGTGATCACCTCGATCAACAGCTGGAACCGCTTTGCGATCGCCTTCCGCAAGATGCCCGTTTAAGACGCAAGCTCCCGGCACGGCGCAAGGCGGCCTATGAAAATCCTGGTTCTGGGCGGCTGCAAGCCGCTGGGCACGAGGGTGGTCAGCAATCTGCGGCAACTGGGTTACCCGGTGGTCGCCGATGCAGACCCCAGGCTGCCAGCAGCGCTGCATGGCATTGAAGTGCTGATCGATGTGCGCGAGCCGCCTGTGATGGAAACGGCCGATGCGCTGCAGGACTGGGCGCGCGCATGCCGCCAGCTGAATGCCGCCATTGCCGCTGCGGCTGTGGCGCACCATATTGCGCTGTCGGCCTTGGGTGTGCAGCGCTTGCAGAGCAGCAATTACTACCATGCCATCGCGTTGCGAGAGCAGCTGATCCAGGCAGGCAGCACGCCTTATACGGTGCTGCGTGCGGCACCTCTGTACGAAAGCCTGGCGCAGCTGGCACACAAGGGCGCAGCAGCTGCCGAGCTAACGATACCCGTGGCCCAGGTGCAGCCGATGGCGGCAGAGGACTTGGCGATGCAGACGGCCGATGCCGCTTTGGCGCGGCCTTTACAGGGCTGCATGGACGTGGCCGGCCCGCAGAAGATGGCGATGGCCGACTGGGTGCAGCAGTACCTGCGCTTGCAAGGCGATCCTCGCACCGTGCTAGGCGATGCCGATGTGCCTTACCGGGGCGCGCTGCTGGACGATGACTGCCTGGTCCCCGTGGGGCCCGCACGCCTGGGGCGGACCACACTCGCCGCCTGGGTCTGCAAATCCCGGGCGGTTTGATGCCGTAGAACTTTGCGGAATCTGCCCACCTTGGCCTAATTTTTCAAACGATTGGACAAACCATGACCCGTACCTTGCTCTTGAACTGTGGCCCACATGGCCAGGCCAGCCATGGCTACCAACTGGCGACCGACATGCTGGCGGAGCTGGGCCTTGCGCAGCAGCCGCTACTGGAGCGCGATCTGGTGGCGGCCCCCATACCGCCCATCAGCCGTGACTATGCGTTGGCAATCACCTCGAATGCCAGCGCCGATGCGCCCGCGCTGGCCTGGTCGGAAACGCTGATTAAAGAGCTGGAAGACAGCGATCTACTGATGATTCTGACCCCCATGCACAACTTTGCGGTGCCGGCCACGCTCAAGCTCTGGCTCGACCAGGTGATCCGTATCCACCGCAGCTTTGCATCGACGCCCGAAGGCAAGATCGGATTGATGAAGGATCGGCCCACCTTGGTGTTGGTGAGCTCCGGCGGCTTCCATGCAGGTCCCCGGGCGCGTCAGGAGGACTTTTTGACGCCTTACCTGCGCTATGCGCTGGCCTCCATCGGCATCCGCAATGTGCATTTTGTGTTGTTGCAAGGGCTGGTGTTTGGGCCCGATGCGGTGGCTGCTGCCGTGGATGGCGCGAGGGATGCGCTGCGTGAGCAGCTGGCGCCTTTCAAAACAGCAGGCGCTGGAGGCCGCTGCCGCGCGTTGAGCGAATGGCTGGCAAGAAAAAGCCGCCAGCATTGAGGCGGCAGCCGGGGATGTGTGGCTGAGAGCTTGGGGCTGAAGGCTAAGCACGGCAGGCGCCAACCTGGCGCCTGCCCAGCATGCCCGTAATGACCGATGCGCTCAGCGCCTGCCTCACCGCAGCATGCCCATCTTGCTGTCCCAATTTTTGATGCCATCGACGGCCGCCCTGCAGCTACCAGCAAGCTGGCCGCTACGCACCAGCCCGGGCTTGCACCGGCTTACACCGCGTGCAGATGTTCCAGCCGCTCCAGGCGTTCGAGCTCGGCACAGATATCGGCCATGCTGCCGGACATGGCCCAGCGCATACCCTTTTGGCGGTGCAGGCTGGCCGGTTGCGCCCAGTACATCTTGATGGGGGCATCATTGGCGGCCTGGGCGCTGCAGCGCTGTACGGAGAGGAAGGGGCGCGTGTGGGACTGTGCACCCACCGAGAGGCGGCGGCGCGCGGCGGGTTTGCGCGGCAGACGGATGCGGTCGATGGGGCGCTGTGCGGGGGCCTCATCGGCAGGGCTGTCCGCGCCAGGCTGAGCGCTGGGGCCATCGAGCAGGCTCAGTTGCTGCACGGCACCGCGCTGGGCGGCAGCGCTGGACGCGGTGGCAAAGCAGTGCACCTGGGCGGCAAGCTGGCCATCATTGGCGGCACCGTGACCTGGGCGACGGCGGCTGCTGCGGACGATGGCGCGTTGGATGGACTGGAACCAGGGCAGGCCAGCGACGAGGGAAAAAGGCGCAAGCGCGCGCAATGCATCTGCTACGAGCATGGGAGACTCCTTGGTGTACGGCTGACAGCAGGATTGCGCAAGGCGAGCGCATTCCCCAGGGTTGTGGGCCGGGTGCCCACAACGCCCGCTACCTGGGGTTGCGCAGAAAGGGAAGGGCCAAAGTGGCCGGAAGGGCCGCTAGGCCTAGTTCAGCATCGTGTTGCGGATGAGGCCGACAGCGATGCCTTCGATCTCGAAGGGCTCGCCGGGCTGCACGATGATGGGCAGGTAATCCGGGTTTTCGGCCAGTAGCTCAATGCCATCCTTGGTGCGCTGCAGGCGCTTGACGGTGACGTCGTCGCCCAGGCGCGCGACGATGATCTGGCCATTGCGGGCCTCACGGGTGGCTTTGACGGCCAGCAGATCGCCATCGATGATGCCGACATCGCGCATCGACATGCCGCGTACCTTCAGCAGGTAATCGGGCTGCTGCTGGAACAGGCCACCTTCAACGGTATAGGTCTGGTCGACATGCTCTTGCGCCAGGATGGGCGAGCCCGCTGACACGCGGCCAATCAGCGGCAGGGCCAGCTGGGCGAGCTCTTGCACCACGCGGCCCAGGCCGGCGGTGGCGTTGGACACGCCTGCCAGCGGCGACGAAAAAACGCGTGCCGCGCGCCGCATTGATGGAGCGCACGGTATCACTTTGCAGGCGAATCCCCCGGGAGGTACCGCTGACCAGCTCGATCACACCCTTGCGTGCCAGCGCCTTGAGGTGGTCTTCTGCCGAATTGGCCGATTTGAAGCCCAGCTTGCTGGCGATTTCGGCGCGCGTTGGCGGGGCGCCGGTGCGCGAGATGGCCGTCTGGATCAGGTCCAGAATTTCTTGTTGGCGCGCGGTGAGTTTGGGATGGTCTCGCATAAGATCTCCGTGTGATCTGTGGTGCCGGGTGGCAGCCAAACTGCCGTGCACTCCAACACCTGTATATCAATCCAGTACCTGTATTTTTAACCAGTTTTTTGCAGGAGGCAAGCTTTGCAGCCAAAAATTTTTGATCATCGGCACCGGCGGCACCATTGCCGGCATGGCCGATGATGCCGAGAATCCCGGCCAGTACCGTGCGGCGCAGCTGTCGGTCGCGGCCCTGCTGGCGGGGGTGAGCGGAATCGAGACCGCTGCGGCGGGCCCGCTGGATGCAATGCAGATCGCGCAAATTGATAGCAAGGACATGAGCGACGAAGTCTGGCATGCGCTGCTCCAGGCTTGCGATGCAGCAATGCGCGACGAGGCGGTACGCGGTGTTGTTATCACCCACGGAACGGATACCTTGGAGGAGACCGCCTGGTTCCTGCATTGCGTTTTAGGGCGCCTGGCCAAGCCGGTGGTGCTGACCTGTGCGATGCGCCCGGCCAATGCCTTGATGCCCGATGGCCCGCAGAATCTGAAGGATGCCGTGGCCGCCGCTGCGGCGCTGGATGCGGACGGCCATCCGCTGTTGCGCGAGGTGGTCGCGGTGACCGGCGGGGGCGAGCTGCACAGCGCGCGCTGGCTGCAAAAGGTGCACCCGCACCGCTTGCTGGCCTTTTCATCGGGCGAACAGGGGCCGCTGGGCTGGGTGGATGGCACGAACGTGCGCCTGCGCCAGGGCTATGCACCGCAGGCAGCAGATACGGAGGGCGGCTACACCGGCAGCGCATGGCTGGCTGCCTTGCCCGCGCCGGCCAGTACGCCCTGGCCGTGGGTGGAGATCGTCACCAGCCATGCTGGCCTGCGCCCGGGGCTGTTGAAGGCGCTACAGGCCCAGGGTGTGGAGGGCCTGGTGGTGGCAACCACCGGCAATGGCACGGTGCATGAGGTGCTGCTGGATGCGATGGCGCGCGCACGCCAGCAAGGTTTGCCGGTGTGGCGCAGCAGCCGCTGCAGCGATGGCGTGATCAGCGATGCAGTATTGCCCAGGATGGCCGATCTAGGCAACGACCTGGCCGTGGCCTTGACGCCCTACAAATGCCGGGTCAGCCTGCAGCTGGCGCTGGTGCAGGCCCGATCCAAAATCTAAGTACGGGCATCGGAGCCAACGGCAGATACCGGTTTATTTACCGATAAATAGACGGGCATAAAAAAAGCCACTGTCGCACGACAGTGGCTTGGTAGATGAGGCAGAGTTGCTTATCAGGCCTGCAGGGCGGCAATCGCGCGCTGCGTGATTTCTTCGACCGAGCCCATGCCGCTGATCGCGCGGTACTTGGGGGCGGCGGCCGGGTCTTGTGCAGCCCAGCTGCTGTAGTAGTCGACCAAGGGGCGGGTCTGGCTGCTGTAAACGTCCAGGCGCTTCTTGACGGTTTCTTCCTTGTCGTCTTCGCGCTGCACCAGGGGCTCGCCAGTCACATCGTCCAGGCCTTCGGTCTTGGGCGGGTTGAACTTGACATGGTAGGTACGGCCCGATGCGGGATGGCTGCGGCGGCCGCTCATGCGCTCGATGATGGCTTCAAACGGCACATCGATTTCCAGCACGTAGTCGAGCTTGACGCCAGCGGCCTTCATCGCGTCGGCCTGCGGGATCGTGCGGGGGAAAACCGTCAAACAGGAAGCCATTGGCGCAATCGGCCTGGGCGATACGTTCCTTGACCAGGTTGATGATCAGATCGTCACTGACCAGCTGACCGGCATCCATCACGGCCTTGGCCTGCAGGCCCAGTGGCGTGCCCGCCTTGACCGCTGCGCGCAGCATGTCGCCGGTGGAAATCTGGGGAATACCGTATTTTTGGCAGATGAAGGCAGCTTGCGTACCTTTGCCGGCGCCGGGTGCTCCCAAAAGAATTAATTTCATGGCGGTCCTTGGAGAATAAAAAACTTGCACGGCAAAAAGCGGGCACTGAAGCCCGCTTTTTACGCAAAAAAACTGGGCTTGAGCATATCACGCATCAGGGGATTGTCAGCGAACTGGGCACCAATACCGTGTCTCGGCTGCGCAAGACAGGCATGCTGCGCCTTTTTGCTTACGGTGTGCTTGCAGCAGGGGCGATGGTGGCGCATGGCTGGCACGCGGGTTACATCACGGCGCCAAGCAGCTGTCGCACACGCACCAGGTCCTCGGGGGTGTCCACGCCGGAGCCGGGGATCTGCCGCGTCACATGCACGGCGATGCGGTAGCCATGCCAGATTGCGCGCAACTGCTCCAGCATCTCGATCTGCTCGGTAGGCGCCTGGCTGAGCGTGGGGAAGGTATGCAAAAACTGGGCGCGGTAGCTGTAGATGCCCATATGGTGCAGCGGCGCAAAACCGGGCGTGCCGGTGGTGCCGGGGTTCTTCCACCAGGCCATATTGACAAAATCACGGCCCCAGGGGATGGGCGCGCGGCTGAAATAGCTGGCCAGGCCTTGGGCATCGAGGACCACCTTGACCACATTCGGGCTGAGCAGCGACTCCAGATCGGCCATCGGATGGGCGACGGTGCCCATGCTGGCCTCGGGCCGCTCGCTGAGCAGGGCGGCGACCGCATCGATCAGCGCTGGCGCGATCAAGGGCTCATCCCCTTGCACGTTGACCACGATGTCGTTACCGGCGAGCTTCAGCAAGCTGCAGGCCTCGGCCAGGCGGTCGCTGCCGCTGGGGTGGCTGGGCGAGGTCATCACCGCTTGGATGCCATGCTTTTTGCAGGCATCGATGATGCGCTCGTCATCGGCAGCCACCACCACGCGCTGGGCGGCGCTTTCCTGCGCGCGCTTGGCCACGCGCACCACCATCGGCAGACCGGCGATGTCCACCAGCGGCTTGTTGGGCAGGCGCGAGGACGCCATGCGCGAAGGAATCAGGACGGTGAACGGCGCGGGTGCGGATGCCATGGTGCGAAAGAAAGAAGAGTGGAGCCGGCTGGAATTGTAGCGAGCCCGCATGGCGGGCCGGGCGCAGGCGATCTGGGTGGGTGCGGCTGCGGCGGCAGGGTGCCAGGGCTCAGGGCGCCGGTTTGACCGGTGTAGGGGCTTCGTTGCTGCCGAACAGAATCGCCTCGATGGGGCGCAGTTTCTTCGCGTCGATCACCTCGCGCAGCTTGGGCAGGATGGCGACCAGGCCATCATAGCCCTGGGCTTTTTCCAGCTGCAGTTGCAGACGGAAGCCCTTGAGGCCCAGGCCACTGACCAACTGGCTGGCCGCTGCATAGGCCTTGATATAGCGTTCGCTGTGGTTGTTGATGCCAGCGGCTGCATGGCTGGCGGCAACCGGTGCGGCAGCGGCAGCCGGCGGTGGCGTGGGTGCGGGTCCAGCCAGGCTGTCGATGATGTCGCTGGGGTTGGACGGCGGCTGGCCCGCATCACCGGGGCGCAGCAGTTCCAGCAGGCCATGCTGCAGCAGCTGTTTGATGTCCTCCAGCACCTGCATCTGTCCGCCTGCAGAAGGCGACAGCGCTATCACCTGCTCAATGCTCTTGTGTCCATCGAACATGATGAAGGCCGGACGCATGCGGTGGGGCAAGACAGGATCCCGGGCGCGCAGCGCCTCCATGCCTTTGTCGGTTTTCTTGAGGATGAGGGTATGCATGGCAATTTGCTGAATGGGGCGGATGCAGTCCGGCAGGCAGACCCTGCAGGCCTGTGCTGCGGGGTCTCCAAGGCGGATGCCTAAAAATTCAGCAAATTGTGTCTGTTTTTTACAAAGCGGCTATTGGGGTTTGCCTGTGCGGCCCAGGATTCGGCGCGGAATGGGGCCGCAATGTCATCGATGTTTAATCTGCGGCAGACAAGGCCTCAATTTCCTCATCACTGAGGGTTCGCGCTTCGTTCTCCAGCATGATCGGTATGCCATCGCGCACAGGGTAGGCCAGGCGTGCGCTGCGCGAGACGAGCTCCTGGCGTTCACGGTCATAGCGCAAAGGGCCTTTGGTGACAGGGCATACCAGCAGTTCGAGCAGTTTCGGGTCCATAGCGGCAATCAGTCTTTCTTTACAGGGGGCGATGCGGTCTGGCATGGGCGCAGCAGGGCATCGACATGCTGGCCAAAGGCGGGGTCGATGGTGACCTCCAGAGGAACGGCCAGCGCATGCGGGGCAATGCACCAGAGCTTGTGCGCATCCTTTTCGGTGCACAGCAGCACGGGGGCATCCGGTGCGTCTATTGTAGGGGCGCTGTCCGCCACCAACCCCAGCCTGGCCAGCCATGCCGGGTCGTCCAGCGGCGCATGGTCGGGCAGCGCATCGCTGCGTACCAGCTGCAGGCCCTGGGCTTGCAGCATCGCAAAAAATTCCTGCGGATAGGCAATGGCTGCCAGTGCATGCACCGGGCGGCCACGCAAATCGGCCAGACGATGGCGACGGCCATCCTGGCCCACGGCATGGCAGGCCAGGCTGCGCTGCAGCGGCCAGGCCGCTGCGCCGGAGGCCGCCAGATGCGGGGGCGGCGGGCCGGCGTAGAGCGCAACGTCCAGCCGCCTGGGCCAGGGTTCGCGCAGCGGCCCGGCCGGCAGCTGCCAGCCATTGCCCACGCCTTGGGCGTTGAAGACGGCAATCTCCACATCGCGGGCCAGTGCCAGGTGCTGCAGGCCATCGTCGCAGACCAGCACATCCACCTCAGGGTGGGCCTGCAAGGCGGCCCGGGCGGCCGCAGCGCGCAGTGCAGCCACATACACCGGTACGCCGCTGCGCTGGGCGATCAGCAGAGGCTCGTCGCCGACCTGACGCGGGTTGCTGCCCGGGAGGACGGCAATGGCGTTGGGATCGTTGCGGGTGTCGCGCCCATAGCCGCGCGAGATGACGGCGGGCCGCCAGCCCTGGGCTTGCAAGGCCTGCACCAGGTGCAGGGTGACGGGCGTCTTGCCGGCGCCACCGGCAATCACATTGCCCACCACCACCACCGGCACCGGCGCGCGGTAGGCCTTGCAAAGGCCGCTGCGGTAGAGGGTGCGGCGCAGCGCGCCCAACGCGGCATAGCACCACGACAGCGGCAGCAGCGCAATGGCCAGCGGGCCTTTGCGCTGCCATGCGTCGGTGATGCGTGCCGAGCCAGGGCGCGTGACAGCAGCTGAGGGCGCGGGATGGGGAGGGGGCGGGACGGTCATGCAGGCTGCATGCTAGCACTGCCCAGGCGCGGGGCCTGGGGTTTACTGTGCGGCCGTCTGTGTGGCGAAGGTGATCTGCTGCAGGCCCACACGGCGGGCTGCTTCCATCACCGAGACCACGGACTGGTGCGGTGCCAGTGCATCGGCGCTGATGATGATCACGCTGTCCTTGCCGGCAGTGGCGGCATTGCGCAGCGCCTCGGCCATGTCGGTCACGGTCTTGCCTTCCAGCGCCACCTTGCCGACGGCGTAGCGCCCGTCGGCCGCCACGGAGACGATGATTTCCTTGGGCCGGTCGCGCAGCTGCTCGGCATTGGCGGTGGGCAAGGTCAGCTGCAGCTCGGTGAATTTGCTGTAGGTGGTCGAGAGCATCAGGAAGATGAGCACGACCAGCAGCACATCAATGAACGGGATCAGGTTGATCTCGGGCTCTGTCGTGGTGCGGGGGCGAAAGTTCATGCTGGCTCCTGCCCGGCGGTCAGCTGCGGCGCAGCTTGTTCAGGTGGCGCAGGAACTGCTCGGCCGACAGCTCCAGTGTCAGCAGATAGCCATCGACGCGGCTGCGGAAGTAGCGCCAGAAGATCAGCGCAGGGATGGCCACCATCAGACCGAAGGCGGTGTTGTACAGCGCGATCGAGATACCGTGGGCGAGCATGCTGGGGTTGTTGCCGCCACCGCTTTGCGAGCCGAAGATCTCGATCATGCCGATCACGGTGCCCAGCAGGCCCAACAGGGGCGCAGCCGATGCAATGGTGGCGAGCGCGGTGAGGTATTTCTCGAGCTTTTGGGCTTCCCGGCGGCCGGTGCTCTCCAACGTGGCGCGCAGATCGGCTTCAGAGATGCGGGGCTCCAGGGTGATGGTGCGCAGGCCGCTGGCCAGCACCTCACCCAGCGAGGAGTTCTGGCCGAGCTGGTTCACGACTTCGGCGCTGGGCACACCATGGGCGGAGACGGAAATGGCCTCCTGGAGCAGGTTGGCCGGTGCAACTTTGGCCGCTTTCAGGGCCACGAAGCGCTCAACGATCAATGCCAGCGCCAGGATGGAGCAGGCAATCAAGGGCCAGATCGGCCAGCCTGCTGCTTGGATGATGGAAAACAAGATTCTCTCTCCGCTCTTTCTTTTTTCAGCGGCCATTATGGCCCAAGGCCACTGCCGGTCCGCCTAAAATCGGGCCAGGCGCTGCGTCCAACCCACAGTGCTTGGATGCCGGAAAGGCCGAGTCATCCACAAAAAATGTGGATAACTTTGTGGGTAATGTGTCATCAGCCGGAAAAATGGCCCAATTTACGGGGTTTTTCTTAGATTGCTTAAAAAATAAGCTGATAAAAATATTGAAAAATCAAAAGCTTGTACGTAGGTTCAATATTTTGTGCTACAGAGTATGACGTATGCATGACGCTGTCACAGAGCTGCCTTCTTGTGGACTACTGCCCGCCAGAGGTGTGGGAAAAGGCGATTTTGGGGCGCTGCCAAGGCGTCTATGTCGTTGCTGTGACGGGAAAAAATGCCCCGGTCAACGGTTGTCTTGGCAGCTAATTGGCAGCCCGCTCGATAGCTGAAAGGCGGCATCCGATCGAGAAGGGCCGGCCCGCTGCACCCATGGCGGACCGCCCAGCCGCTACCATGTCTGCTGCTTACCCGCTGCGCTGCGGTGCAACCCAGACCTACCCATCGTTATTTCCGCCGAGCCGGGCCTGCCGCCCAGCCGGCCACTTTCATGGACACCACACACTACCCGCCCAGCTCCGCTGCCAACGCCGCCCCCAGCCCCCGTATCTGGGATGTGGGCGCGCTGTGCCGAGCGGTGGCTGACACCTTGGCTGCGCGCTTCAACCCGGTGGAGGTGCGTGGGGAGCTCAGTGGATTTTCGCGGGCGGCCAGCGGCCACTGCTACTTCAACCTCAAGGATGCCAATGGCCAGGTGCGCTGTGCGATGTTTCGCCGCGCCGCGCAGGCGCTGGACTTCAACCCCCGCGATGGCGAGCTGGTCGAGGTGGTGGGCAAGCTGGGGGTCTATGAACAGCGCGGCGATCTGCAGCTGATTGTCGAAGGCATGCGCCGGGCCGGGCAGGGGGCCTTGTTCGAGCAGTTCCTGCGCCTCAAGGCGCAACTTGAGTCCGAAGGCCTGTTTGACAGCGAGCGCAAGCGGCCGCTGCCTTTGATGCCGCGTGGTATCGGCATCGTCACCTCGCTGGGCGCGGCGGCGCTGCATGATGTGGTGACCGCGTTGCGCCGCCGCGTGCCGCAGCTGCCGGTGGTGTTGGTGCCGGCACTGGTGCAGGGCGAGCAGGCCGCGCCGTCGATGGTGGCGGCGCTGCACAAGCTCTACCGCCTGGCCGAGGCCCAGATCGCCTATGACGCGCGCCTGCGCATTGACGCTCCGGCCGTCGCCATCGACACCATCTTGCTGGTGCGCGGTGGTGGCTCGCTGGAGGACCTCTGGGCCTTCAACGATGAACAGCTGGCCCGTACCGTGGTGCAAAGCCCGGTGCCGTTGGTGAGCGGTGTGGGGCATGAGACCGACTTCACGATCGCCGATTTCTGCGCCGACCTGCGCGCGCCAACGCCAACGGCCGCTGCCGAGCTGGTCTGCCAGCCGCGCGATGTCTGGCTGGGCGCGTTGCAACTTGCGGAGCAGCGCCTGGCCGATGGCGTCGAGCGCCACCTGGACCGCCAGCAGCAGCGCCTGGACATGGCGGCGCGCCAGATTGGCAGGCCTTCGTCACTGGTGCACGGCCAGCAGCAGATGCTCGACCGCCTGGGCCGCCGCCTGCACGGCGCTGCCCAAGCCCAGTTGCATGGGCAGGACAAGCGGGTGCAGCATCTGGCCAGCGTGTTTCCGGCAGCAGCCTCGCGCCATCTGGAGCGCAGCGAGCAGCGCCTGGCGCAGCTGCATGCGCGGCTGGAGCTGCTCAACCCGCGCCAGGTGCTGTCACGGGGTTACGCCTTGCTGACGGACATGCAAGGCCAGGTGGTGAGCTCGGTAACGCAGGCGACACCGGGCAAGGCCATGCATGCCGAGCTGGCCGATGGCAGCGTGGACGTGGTGGCGACGCAGCGCTTGTTGGTCTAAGCCGGGTCTGGCGCTTCTCGGTGGAGGCAGCGGCTGCCTTGCAACGCGGCCCGAGCCGATTGGCGGTGGATTCTGACGCCGTGGGGCTTGGCTCGCATGCTATCGTCGTCATAGTAATCTGGCTGAACCCGTATTCATGAACGGGTCGATTTTCCTTTTTACAATCGACCACTGCGACTCCCGCCGGGCGTATTGCCTGACAGCACCGTCCGGGACGGCTTTGCAACCTATACCAACCACGAGGAAACCACGATGGAACGCACTCTGCCACCACTGCCCTACGCGATTGATGCGCTGGCCCCTGCTTACAGCCAGGAAACGCTGGAATACCACCACGGCAAGCACCACAAGGCCTACGTGGACAAGCTCAATGAACTGCAAAAGGGCACCGAGTTCGAGAACCTGGAACTGGAAGCCGTGATCAAGAAGGCCACCGGTGGTATCTACAACCAGGCTGCCCAAATCTGGAACCACACCTTCTTCTGGAACTGCATGACCCCCGGCGGCGGCGCTGAGCCCAGCGGCGCGCTGGCCGATGCCATCAACAAGAAGTGGGGCAGCTACGCCGAGTTCAAGAAGGCCTTCCAGGCGTCGGCCGTGGGCAACTTCGGTTCGGGCTGGACCTGGCTGGTCAAGAAGCCTGATGGCTCGGTGGACATCGTCAACACCGGCGCCGCTGGCACCCCGCTGACCACCGACGACAAGGCCCTGCTGACCGTCGACGTCTGGGAACACGCTTACTACATCGACTACCGCAATGCCCGCCCCAAGTTTGTCGAAACCTTCTTCGACAAGCTGGTGAACTGGAAGTTTGCTGAAAGCAATTTCGCCTGATAGCGGTTGCCCGGCCTGGTTGCCGGCAAACACGATCAGACAAAGGCCGGATGGTGCACTGCACCGCATCCGGCCTTTTGCATTTGGGGGAGGGCAGCGCAACCTCGCCAAGCTGTCACCTGCAGGCAACACTTGCCTCTGGCAAAGCCCCTGATTTGCGCCAGTTTGCCGGGGCGCTTAGATGGATGATTGATAATCAGTCTCATTTGCTTCTTGGCTGGTTGTCTGTATGTTTTTTGCTTCCCGTTTTGCGCTCCACCCGGTGGCTGGCGCAGTTGTCCTGCTGGTGTCTTTTGCTGGCGCCCCCGCTTTGGCCCAAACCCAGGAGGGCGCTGCTGACACAGACCCCGCCACCGCCGCAGCGGCCCCAACTGCCAGCGGAGATACCGTCTTGCCGACGGTCACCGTCAACGCCAGTGCCGATGCCTCGGCGCAGGGCCTGTCCAAGGCCTATGCCGGCGGCCAGGTGGCGCGCGGCGGGCGTGTCGGCATTCTGGGCACCGAAGACATCATGAACACGCCGTTCTCGACGACGGCCTACACGCAGGATCTGATCCGTGACCAGCAGGCCCGCAGCGTGGGCGATGTGCTGCAAAACGATGCCTCCGTGCGTGTCTCGCGCGGCTTTGGCAATTTCCAGGAATCGTATTTTGTGCGCGGCTTTGTGCTGGGCTCGGACAGCATTGCCTACAACGGTCTCTACGGCCTGCTGCCACGCCAGTACGTGTCGGCCGAGCTGTTTGAGCGCGTGGAGCTGCTGCGCGGTGCCAGCGGCTTCTTGAATGGCGCCTCGCCTGCCGGTGACAGCATTGGCGGCGCCTTGAACCTGCTGCCCAAGCGTGCGTCGAACGAGCCGCTGACGCGGGTCAGCGTGGGCGGATCCAGCGGCGCGCAAGGCTATGCCGCGGCCGACATCAGCCGCCGCTTTGGCCCCGACCAGGCCACCGGCCTGCGCCTGAACGTGGCCAAGCGCAAGGGCGACACACCGATCGACGACGAAGGCGTCGATCTGAGCGTGGTGTCCCTGGGTATGGACTGGCGCTCCAGCCAATTGCGCCTGTCGGCCGACGTGGGCTACCAAAGCCACAAGCTGACCACGCCACGCCCCAATGTGACCCTGGGCGCCGCGGTGACCCAGGTGCCCAGCGCTCCTGACAACAGCCGCAACTTTGCCCAGCCCTGGACCTATTCGAACGAGCGCGACAGCTTTGGCTCGGTGCGCGCCGAGTACGACATCAACAGCCGTCTCACAGCCTGGGTGGCCGGCGGTGCACGCTTTGGTCGCGAACGCAATTCGCTCGCCAGCCTGACCTTGAACAACGGCAGCACCGGCAGCGGCACCCAAGGGCGCTTTGACAATACCCGCGCCGATGACATCTTCACCGGCGAAGTGGGCCTGCGCGGCAAGCTGACGACGGGCAGCATCGGCCACAGCCTGGTGCTGGCCGCCTCAGCCTTCTCGGACAAGCGCAAGAACGCTTTCTACTCGCAGCCCGCAGCTGGCGCACTGGCCACCAACCTGTACGATCCCGTCTACGGTGCGGCCCCGCCTTTGGGCGCCAGCTCGAACGATCTGGACGACCCGGCCGTGCAGGCCCGCATCAAGCTGTCGAGCCTGGCGCTGTCGGACACGCTGTCGATGTTCGACGAGCGCCTGCTGCTCACCCTGGGCCTGCGCCACCAGACCATCGAGACGCAGACCTTTGCCTACAACACCGGCATTGCCGCGCCCAAGGTGGACAAGAGCCGCACCAGCCCGATGGCTGCGGTCGTGTTCAAGCCGGCAGAGAGGGTCTCGCTCTATGCCAACTACATCGAAGGCCTGACCCCGGGCGAGATCGCACCGGCGCTGTCTTCGGGCCTGCCCGTGGCCAATGCAGGCGCGGCGCTGGCGCCTTATGTCTCCAAGCAAAAGGAAGTGGGCCTGAAGTGGGACGGTGGCGATATTGGCGCCGGCCTGGCCTGGTTCACCACCGACAAGCCGCGCGTGTTCCGCAATTCCATCTCAGGCGTTTATGGCCCTGAAGGCATGGACCGCCACCGTGGTCTGGAGCTGAATGTGTTTGGCCAGGTCACACGCGGCCTGCGTGTGCTGGGCGGTGTCACCTGGCTGGATGCCAAGCAACTGGCCGATGGCCACAACCCCAATGCCGGCAAGCGCGTGATTGGCGTGCCCCGCCAGCAAGGCAATCTGGGCCTGGAGTGGGATGTGCCGGGCGTCCGTGGCCTGACCCTGGATGGCCGCGCCGTGGCCACCGGCAGCAGCTATGCCAACGCCACCAATACCTTGCGGGTGGCAGGCTGGACCCGCTTTGACCTGGGTGCGCGCTACCTGACCGAAATCGACGGCCGCCTGGTGACCCTGCGTGCCCGCGTGGAAAACGCGGCCAACCGCAACTTCTGGGCTTCGGTCGGTTCCACCGGCTACCTGGTGCTGTCCAACCCGCGCACCTTCACGGTCAGCGCCAGTGTGGATTTCTAAGCGCTGAATGCCTGACTGTGGTGTGCAACCATGACCGTGACCAGTCCCTTGCCCCTCAGCCCAGCAGCGGCCATGCCGGATGTGGCCACGCTGTATGTGGAGCACCATGGCTGGCTGCGCCGCCGCTCTCTGCACGCTACGAGTTCTAAACACTGGTGGGCATAAAGGAGGGGAGGGCTTGGCAGGCGCGGCCTGAGCGCCATTGAAAAGCGCGCATTTGGATGGGAATGAGAATTCTTCTCAGTACAATGCATCCGCGCTTTGCCACGGCATCGCGCGTTTCAGCAGGCGGACTTGAAAGGGTGCGCCTGCCCTTGCTTTTCCAACTGGCTGCGCGCTGGGCCATGGTCTGGCGCTGCTGGCCTGTCCGCTGACTGTGTTCTTGCCTGCCATGCACCGTTCTTTGATCTGCGATTTGTTTGCTGAATGCGGCAGCTGTGCGGGCGGCTGTGCGTGGACTGGCCTTGTGCCCCATGCGGCCTGATCTGTTGCCCCATGGCGAGGCGGGTGCGCCGGAGCCCGCTGGCGGGCACCTGGCGAGCCTGTACCAGCGCTGGCGCACACCGGTGATGCGCATGCTGCGGCGCCATTTTGGCAATGCAGCCGATGTGGAGGATGCCACCCAGGAAGTGTTTGCCCGGGTGGCCGCCACCGGCAAGGTGCTGCAGCCCGACGAAGAGCAGCCCTATTTGCGCAAGACCTTGCAAAGCGTGGCCGCGCGCGATTGGCAGCAGAGCGCGCAGGCCCGGGGGCTGGAGCTGGTATCGGGAGACGAACACCCGCAGGCGATGGAGGCCCAACTGCACAGCAGTGCCGAGGAGGTGAACCAGCAGGCGGCCCAGCAGCAGCGGCTGCACCGTTTGCACCAAGCCATCCAGGAGCTGCCTGAACGACAGCGCCAGGCCTTTGTGCTGCACCGGGTCGAAGGCCATACCGTGCAGCAGACGGCCGAGCAGATGGGCATCTCGATGCGCATGGTGGTCAAACACCTGGCGCGTGCCGTCGCCTATTGCGAAACCCGCGTGCAATTTGCCAGTGCGCAGCAGATGCAGCAGCTGCAAGCCCAGCAACTGGCGCTGAGCGCTGCCGATGAGGAGCCACCCCTATGAGCGCAACGCAGACGCCCCGATCGTTGCAGAGCCTGACGCCTGCACAGCTGCTGGCGCTGAACCATGCCGCCGGCGACTGGCATGTGCGCCGCCTGCTGCCTGACTGGACCGGCGCCGATGAAAGGGCCTTGAATGCCTGGCTGGCCGAGGATGCGCTGCATGCGCAGGCCTTGGCGCGCATCGCACAGACCTGGCAGGATGCGCAGGCGCTGCAGCAGATGTTTCCAGCTTCTTATTCCGCAGGCCAGACTGCGGCGCCGGATGTAAGGGCCAAGCCGGCTGCGTCCGTGCGTCCTCCACGGCAAGCCACTGCGCAGGGCGTCAGCCTGGGCTGGCGCTGGGGCTGGCCGGCCCAGGCCTTGCTGGCGTCGTTGCTGCTGCTGGTGATCGCCGGCATGGGCTGGCAGCACTGGTGCAACACGGCTTACTACAGCCTGGAGGCAGCGACCGGCACCGGCGAGCTGCGCGATCTGGCCTTGCCCGATGGCAGCCAGGTGGCGCTGAACGCCAACAGCCGCCTGCAGGTGCATTACTACCCCTACCGGCGCGAGACGGTGCTGGACAAGGGCGAGGCCTTTTTCAAAGTGGCGCCCGATACGAACAAGCCCTTTACAGTGACCAGCGGGCACAGCGAGGTCCGCGTGGTGGGCACGGCCTTCAATGTGCGGGCTGCGCCGCCGGAGGTGGTGGTGCAGGTGCAAGAGGGGCGGGTGGCGCTGCGCTCCACGCTGCCGGGCAGTCCGCAGCCGGTGACGCTGACGGCGGGGATGGCCATGGCGCTGGAGCCGGCCCGCGGCCACTACCGGCAGTTGGCGGTGAAAGCTGACGAGGTGGCCGAATGGCGCACAGGCCAGGTGTATTTTCAGCGCCGGCCGCTGGCGCAGGTGGCCCAGGAGCTGGCCCGTTACCTCGATGCCCCCGTCGAGGTGGCTGATCCGGCGATCCGCGCGATCCCTATCTCGGGCCTGCTGGCCTTGGCAGACCCGGAGCGTTTCTTGCTCGCCTTGCCGAGCGTGGCCGATGTGCGGGTGCAGCGCTTGCCCAAAGGTGGCTGGCGCATTCGCCGGCAATAAAAAACATTTTGTTTCATTTGCGCGGGTTCCATGTTTTAGGCCTTTTGTGCTTCTTCATAAGGTGCGCGCCAAAGATCTGAGCGCCACACGGGCTGCCAGCCACGGATCCGAGCCTTCCGCTTTGTTATTCCCAGCCAATGGCCGCAAACCACAGCGGCGCCTGGTGCAAGCGCCCGCTCCCAGCCTGTCCACTCGGGCCTGGAGCGGGAAAGCTGCCCGGGCAGGGCCGTTGTCATTGATGCAGGAATACACAGGAGTGCGAGAGCCATGGGATGCGAGATGTTGATGGGGGAAGAGGGCGGATGCCCGTTGAAGAAGGTGGTGCGCGGGAACGCGCAGGCCCCGGTGCTGCGGCCACGATGGCTGGCCATATTGGTAGCGGCTGCGATGGCGGGTGTCAGTGTGCTGCCCGCCGCTGCCCAGGCGCAAGCCGCTGCGCAGGCGGCGCGCCAGAGTTTCAATCTGCCGGCCCAGCCGCTGATTGAGGGGCTCAAGGCCTTTGGCCGGCAAACCCAGCAGCAGGTGCTGTTTGACGATGCGCTGGTGCAGAGCTTGCGGGCAGCGGCCGTCAGCGGAAATCTGACCCCGCCAGAGGCGCTGGCGCGCATGCTGACAGGGACGGGCTTGACGGCAGTGAGCACGCAGCCGGGCAGCTTTACGTTGCAGCGCATGCCCACAGCGCCCCAGTCGATGACCCTGGAGACCGTGACCGTGACTGCCGATGCGCTGCAGGATGGCCGCACAGAAGACACCGGCAGCTACACGCAGCGCGGGCCGAGCGCCACAGCCACCGGCCTGGCATTGACCTTGCGCCAGACGCCGCAGTCGGTCAGCGTGATGACACGCCAGCGCATGGATGACTTCAAGCTGCAGACCTTGACCGATGTGATGGAGCAGACCCCCGGTGTGACGGTGGACCGCCAGGGCGATGGCAACAACATCATGGTGCGGGGCGACAACGTCAACCTGCAGATCGATGGCCTGCGCCAGATGGCCAGCGGCTGGTATGCCAATACCCAGATGCTCTACACCATGGACGACATGGCCGAGATCGACCGCATCGAGGTGCTCAAGGGCTCGTCCGGCCTCACCAATGGCGATGGCAAGTATGGCGCAACAGTGAACATGATCCGCAAGCGTCCGACGCAGGAGTTCCGCGCCAGTGTGGGCGCAGGCGTAGGCAGCTGGGACAACTACCGCGCCGATGTCGATGTCGGTGGCCCGCTCAATGACCGTGGCAGCCTGCGCGGCCGCCTGGTGGCCGCTGCATCGGATGGCCATGATTTCCGTGACAACGTCAAGCGCAGCAACCAGACCTTGTACGGCACCCTGGACCTGGACCTGAGCCGCGATACCTTGCTCAACATCGGCTTTGTGCACCGCCACCGCGAGTACTATGGCGCGGGCAGCACGAGCATGATCCAGGCCTATGCCGCCAATGGCGACTTCCTGGGCCTGCAGCCGCGCTCCTTCAACATCGGCGCGCCCTGGTCGGGCTATGAGCAGGACACCGACACCTTGTTTGCCAGCCTGGAGCACCGTTTTGACAACGGCTGGACGGCCAAGCTGCGTGCCAGTACCGAAAAAACCAAGATGCCGTACGGCGAAACCGGCTCCTGGTTTACCGCGTCCCCCCAGGTGGTGGACCTGAGTCGCGCCGAGGACCATGCCAACCGCAACCGCAGCATGGCCGCCGATCTGCGTGGCCCCTTCGAGCTGCTGGGCCGCAGCCATGAGCTGATGCTGGGCGCCGATACCGCCCGCACCAGCTCGGACACCTACTCGGCCAACAAGCGCTTCACCAATCTGGGCCTGGACTACAGCGATGGCGGCAGCGCGATTGTGCGGCCCGATGACATCGTGAACTATCCCGTCGACAACCACAGCTATTTCAGCTCCAAGCGCAGCTCGGTCTACGGCGCGGTGCGCCTGAATGTGGCCGACCCGGTCAAAGTGATTGGTGGCGCCCGCATCACCAACTACGAGCAGTACGATCTGACGCCGTACGCCTACTCGAACTACGACTTCAAGAAGAACAATGTCGTCACCCCTTACCTGGGGCTGGTGGTGGATGTGCATGAGCAGGTCTCGCTCTACGGCAGCTATGCCAGCATCTTCAAGCCGCAAAGCGCCCTGGATGCCAGTGGCAAGACCTTGGACCCAGAAGAGGGCCAAACCTATGAGATTGGCGCCAAGGGCGAGTTTCTGGACAAGCGTCTGAACGCCAGCCTGGCCTACTTCTGGATGAAGACCGACAACGTGGCCGACGCCACGGGCGAAACCATGCCCGATGGCACGGCCATCTACCGCTCGGTCTCTGGTGTCAGCAAGCGCGGCTATGAGCTGGAACTGTCGGGCGAACTGGCCCCCGGCTGGCAGGCCCAGGGCAGCTATGTGCTCAACAGCACCAGCCTGAGCAACAGCAACTATCTGCCCCGCAACCAGCTCAAGCTGGGCAGCACCTACCGCATGGGCGGAGCGCTGGGCGGCCTCACCATCGGTGCGGCCACCCGCTGGCAAAGCAAGACCTCTGCCGGCCCCTTGCTGCAGCCCGCCTTCTGGGTGCTGGATCTGATGGCGCGCTACCAGGTCAACCAGAAGCTCAGCGTCAACTTGAACATTCGCAATGCGCTGGACAAAAGCTACTTTGCCGGCATGCGCGATTTTGGCCGGGTGCAGTACACCTGGGGCGCACCGCGAAGTGTGACGGCGAGTGTGCGTTACGACTTCTGAGCGGCCTTTTTATAGGCGTTTAGCATCGACTCGGGCTTGGTCCAGCGCCAAGCCCCGGCTTGCGCCTGGGAATATGGTTTCGCCCTCTAAAAGGCGCATTGGCATCGATGGCTGCCCATTGTTGGGTGTATTGGCGTGGGGGCTGGATAGCCCTTGTAGTTGTTGTTAGCCACTTTGTTGGAGGTGTCTAATGCAAAAAATATAAGTAACCAAGCTATTTATATTTTACTGGTCGTCGAATTTACCGTTGTGAAAAATAGCTGCGGTGATGAGGGCTGCGCAAAGGTTGTCACGTTGAATTGAAAGACAATTCAAGCGATAGGCGCCTGGTGGGATGTTGGAAATTATTATATTATAGAGAGCTTTTGTAGCATTATTAGATAGTCTGCGGCTTTGATCAATGGCAGCTTATAGACTGAATGGGTAACAGTTTGAGCGCATTTCAATTTTCAACAAATGCTGTGTGTTCGATGAGGATGGATCGCCTATTATTAAAATGCCGTTGATGATAAGCATCAGGGTATTTTTTTAAATGTCTTGGTTATACAGGAGCATATCTGTGTTTATCCGATCCATCACTACGACTGCCATTCTGTTGGCAAGCGCTGCCGCCCATGCACACGCAGTGGCCCCTATGACGGACTTCTCGTTGCGCAACGACACGGTCGACACAGGCATGCGGTTTCGCTCAGCCGAACCAAGCCCGAATGCGCAGCAGTCACCCGCATCCTTCCCATTCACTGCGTTGGAAAAAAGCACTCACAATGGTCTTGAGTTTTCTCATAACCCCGAGGTATTGCCGCAGTTCAGCGCTTCGCAGCCTCTGTTGTTCGTGAACCTCGAGGCTGATCCGTTCAAGGAGGGGTTCCATGCCAGCCCGCTGACGGACTGGGAGCACCCAGCAGTGACACGCTATTACAACGCAGCCCCGGACATCCCGCCCCATGTGGCGCCTCCCATCTTTGATCCGCAGATGCGGTCCTGTGCCGATCCAGACCTTCACAGGGATCGACCGTCCGTAGCCATCACGTATGAGGAATTGACGGCCAGGGCGGATCGATTCAGTCCCGGCTATGCGGCAGGCTTGTCATTGGCTACACCGCTTCCAGAAGATCGCTTTGATTGGTCTTGCATCGCTATCAACGGACGGGAATGCCCCCGCAGCTTGCACCAAGCAGCTTTTGCATCAGGTCCTAGACGTGCCTAACCGGGTTGTGTATCTTGTAGCGCTTGTCCGATAGCGAAGGCCGCTGCAGCCCTCTCAGAATGGGATGGCCTTTTGCCGTGCGGTGAGCTCCGCTTGCGCTGGCCTTGTTTGTCGGCTGCGCTCCGAAGCGCTGCCCACAGATGGCCCCCTCGCTGGCCATTTATAACTTTTTGTTTAACAAATACTGAGCAGCGCTTGAAATCTTTGCGCTGCAGATGGTGTCTATTAGAGGTAACCGAGGCAGGCCCGCGGCCTGCCTCATCTGCATCCACCCACTTCAGGAGCGATACCCATGCTGATACGTACCAACAATTCGGGCTTTGACCACGGCAGCAGCAGCGACATCACGCCTCAGCATCTGTATGTGAGCCGCCGCGACCTGCTCAAATTCGGCGCGGCAGGCGGTACAGCGCTGGCCACAGGAGGGGCCTGGGCGCAAGCGGCCAAGTCCGATGGCACGCAGCCGATCAGCACGGTTCGCTCAACGGTGCCTGGTGCGATATCGATGGAGACGCCCACCTCCTTCCAGGATGCCAGCACCTACAACAACTACTACGAGTTCGGCCTGGATAAAAGCGACCCGGCGCGTTACGCCCACACCTTGCAGACCAGGCCCTGGACGGTGCGGGTCGAAGGCCTGGTCAACAAACCCAAGACCTTTGATATTGAAGAGCTGCTCAAGCTCAGCGCCCAGGAAGAACGCATTTACCGGCTGCGCTGTGTTGAAGGCTGGTCGATGGTGATCCCCTGGGTGGGCTATTCGTTGTCCAAGTTGCTGGCGCAGGTGGAGCCACAAGGCAGCGCCAAGTATGTGGAGTTTGTCACCTTGGCCGACCGCAAGATGATGCCCGGCCTGAACAGCGGCGTGCTTGACTGGCCCTACACCGAGGGCCTGCGCATGGACGAGGCCATGCACCCGCTGAGCCTGCTGGCCTTTGGCATGTACGGCAAGACCTTGACCCCGCAAAACGGCGCGCCGGTGCGCCTGGTGCTGCCCTGGAAATACGGTTTCAAAAGCGCCAAGAGCATCGTGACCATCCGCGTGGTCGAGAAGCAGCCCGGCACCGCCTGGAACAAGGCAGCGCGCAATGAGTACGGCTTTTACTCCAACGTGAACCCCGATGTGCCGCACCCGCGCTGGAGCCAGGCAACCGAGCGCCGCATCGGTGAAGGCGGCCTGTTTGCCAAGCGCCACAAGACCTTGCTGTTCAACGGCTACGAGGCCCAGGTGGGGCAGCTCTACGCTGGTATGGATCTGCGCAAAGACTACTGATACCTGCCCATGCCCAACACCTCGCGTTTCACGGCCAAGTCCGTACAGCGGCTGCTGCTGCACCTGTTGTGCCTGGTGCCCGCCGCCTGGCTGTTTTACCTGGCTGCCACTGATGGCCTGGGCGCCAATCCAGCCGAGGCGCTGCTGCGTTCGCTGGGCGACTGGGCCATCCGCTTTATCTGCTTTGCGCTGGCGGTCACCCCCTTGCGCCAGTGGCTGCGCTGGAACGCGCTGGCAGCCTATCGCCGCATGCTGGGCCTGTATGCCTTCTTCTATGCGAGCCTGCACTGGCTGGCGTATGTGGTGTTTGACATGGGCGTGGACTGGTCCGCGATCGTCGACGATCTGGTCAAGCGTCCGTTCATACTGATAGGCACCCTGGCCTGGCTGATCCTGCTCGCGCTGGCCGTCACTTCGGTGCCCAGAATCATCCGGCGCATGGGCGGCAAGCGCTGGCAGATGCTGCACCGCGCCGTGTATGGCGCGGCTGCGTTGGCAGTGCTGCACTTCTGGTGGATGCGCGCCGGCAAGAACAACTTTGCCGAGGTGTGGTTGTACGGGCTCATCCTTGCCGGCTTGCTGGCGGCGCGCTGGGTGTTCCAGAAGCGCAAGCAGATGCAGGCGGCCGCCAAGGCGGCCCGGGCCTGACCAGCGACAGTCCGCTTCACACTTTTTTCGCAGCCGCTGCCTGCAGGCTCGATGGGCTGTTTGCAGCTGGCTGCCGATTCCAGCAGACCATCGCCTGTACCGCACAATGACAGCATGAATCCCAGCAAACGTATCTTGATCGTGGAAGACGATGCCCCCATCGCCGAGCTGCTGCAATTGCATCTGCGCGACGAAGGCTATGAAGTGGTGCACATGGCCGACGGCGATGCGGGCATGCAGGCCTTGGAGCGGGGCGGTTGGGATGCGCTGGTGCTGGATTTGATGCTGCCCGGAGTGGATGGCCTGGAGATCTGCCGGCGCGCCCGCGCGATGGCCTATTACGTGCCGATCATCATCACCAGTGCCCGCTCCAGCGAGATGCACCGCATCCTGGGGCTGGAACTGGGCGCGGACGATTACCTGGCCAAGCCGTTCTCGGTGCTGGAGCTGGTGGCGCGAGTACGCGCGCTGCTGCGCCGCAGCCAGGCCCTGGCGCAAAACGCCCGGCTGGATGCAGGAGTGCTGGTGCTCGGCAATCTCGAGATCGACCCGATATCGCGCGAGGTAAAGGTGGACGGCGCCCAGGTAGAACTGACCCCGCGAGAGTTTGACGTGCTGCATTTTTTTGTGCGCAACCCCGGCAAGGTGTTCTCCCGGTTTGACCTGCTCAACCAGGTTTGGGGCTACCGCCATGATGGCTATGAGCACACGGTCAACACCCATATCAATCGCCTCCGGACCAAGATCGAAGCCGATCCTGGCAGCCCCAAGCGCATCTTGACGGTATGGGGCCATGGCTACAAATGGGCGGAGGAGACGCCATGAAGCTCGCATCCACCACGTTGGCCCAGCGCCTGAGCGTGGTCTTTGTGCTGCTGCTGTTGGCCTGCAGTGCGGCCACAGTCTGGCTGCAGATGCGGGTATCCGACCAACGCGAGCAAGAGGTGGTGCAGCGCCTGTCGCAGGATCTGGCCGCGCGCATCGCGCGCTACCCGGAGTTGATGCGTGCCGATGGCCTGAACGCCGGAGCCAGCCGCGAGCTGTTTGGCAAGCTGATGCAGGTCAATCCGAGCGTGGAGGTCTACCTGCTCGATGACAGTGGCGCCATCCAGGCCTACGATGCGCCGCAAGAACGGATACTGCGCCAAAAGGTCGATCTGGAGCCCTTGCAGCGTTTGTTCAGCGGCGCGGCGTTGCCGGTATTGGGTGATGACCCGCGCAGCATGACGGAGCGCAAGGTGTTCAGTGCAGCGCCGTTGATGCAGGGCGGCCAGCGGTCGGGCTATGTCTATGTGATCCTGCAAGGCCAGGGCCGTGACAGCCTGGCCGCCCGCGTCAGCAGCGATGGCGCGCTGCGCACACTGCTCTGGTCGCTGCTGGTCGTCGTGGTGCTGGGCGCAGTCGCAGCAGCCGTGGCCTTTGGCATGATCACCCGGCCGCTGCGGCGCCTGACGGCAGCCGTGCAAGAGCTGCAAACCGACGGCCTGGCCGATCTGCCCCAAGCCCAGGCCAAGCTGCAGCAGGCCGCGCACGGAGGTGCCGATATCGCCGTACTCAGCCAGGCCTTTGCACAGCTGGCGCAACGCACCTGGGAGCAGTGGCAAAAGCTGCGCACCCAAGACCAGCAGCGGCGCGAGCTCTTCGCCAATATCTCCCATGACCTGCGCACACCTTTGACCTCCTTGCATGGCTATCTGGAAACCTTGCAACTGAAGGCGGATGTGCTGTCGCCCGACGAGCGCCGCCGCTACCTGGGCATTGCACTGGACCAAAGCCGCAAGGTCGGCGACCTGGCGCAAAAACTGTTTGAGCTGGCGCGCCTGGAATACGGCGTGGTCAAGCCCGAGCCCGAGCGCTTTTTTCTGCCCGACCTGCTGCAGGACGTGTTCCAGAAGTTTGAGCTTGCCGCCGAGGCCAAGGCGCAGCGCCTGCACGCGGTGATCGACCCGGATCTGCCCCCCGTCACCGCCGATCTCGGCATGCTCGAACGGGTCCTCGTCAACCTGATCGACAACGCCATCCGCGCCACGCCGCAAGGCGGCGATATTCAGGTGGAGCTGCGTGCCGCAGAGCATGGCCTTATCAGCGTAACGGTGCAGGACAACGGCCCAGGCATCCCCCGGCGCTGCGCGACAGCCTGTTCGAGCGCCCCACGTTGAGCCGCATGCACAGCCGCAGCGATGGGCGGTCTGGTGGCTTGGGCTTGATGATCGTGCACCGCATTTTGCAGCTGCATGACAGCTCGATTGAGCTGTTGAGTGGGGCGGGGGATGTGGGGACGCGGTTTAGGTTTTATTTGCGTTAGACCCGCCAAAACGCATCACGCCCGAAACAAGAAAGGCTGCAAACCGAAATTTGCAGCCTTTGCTTTGTGCGCTATCTGGTAGCGCCAGATTCAAAAGCCCTTGCAGCGTTTGAACCGGTCATCTGTGGCGGAGAAGGCGGGATTCGAACCCGCGGTGGGCTATTAACCCACACACGCTTTCCAGGCGTGCGACTTAAACCACTCATCCACCTCTCCGCATGTTTTGTACGTTTTACGTCCTGTGGTGGCCAGGAAATAAAAAGCCAAGCGTGGACAGCTTGGCTGACAATTTCACCTGTTGACTGGCGGAGAGGGCGGGATTCGAACCCGCGGTGGGCTATTAACCCACACACGCTTTCCAGGCGTGCGACTTAAACCACTCATCCACCTCTCCAGTCGGTGAAGCGTGTATTCTAGCCTGAAATTTGGCGGCTTCCGGCAAAGAGGGTGGTTGTTTGGAAAAAATGCAGCGCCTCCGGAAGGGTTGGCGCTGCATGCACGCTGGCCAGGTTCTTTACTGGCCCTTGCCGGTCTGGATCATGCGCATGGCCGAGGTGATCAGGCTGGAGACCTCGGTCATGTTGCTGGGGACGACCAAGGTGGTGGTGGCGTCGCTGGCCAGCTTGCCGTAGGCATCGACGGCTTGCTCGGCCACCTTCAGCTGCACGGCTTGCTCGCCGCCTGGCTGGCGGATGGCGGAGGCGATGCGCTCCAGCGCTTGTGCGGTTGCATCGGCCACGGCGGTGATCGATGCGGCCTCGCCTTGTGCCTTGTTGATGGCGGCTTGCTTCTCACCTTCGGAGCGGGCGATGAAGGCTTCGCGTTCGCCGGTGGCGATGTTGATTTGTTCTTGGCGGCGGCCTTCGGAGGCGGCGATCAGTGCGCGCTTTTCACGCTCGGCGGTGATCTGGGCTTGCATGGAGCGCAGGATTTCTGCCGGTGGCGTCAGATCCTTGATTTCATAGCGCAGCACCTTGACGCCCCAGTTCAGCGCGGCCTCGTCGATGGCCGAGACGATCTGGGCGTTGATCATGTCGCGCTCTTCAAAGGTCTTGTCCAGCTCCAGCTTGCCGATCACGCTGCGCAGCGAGGTCTGGGCCAGCTGGGTGACGGCCATGATGTAGTTGGACGAGCCGTAGCTGGCGCGCATCGGGTCGGTCACCTGGAAGTACAGGATGCCGTCCACCTGCAGCTGCGTGTTGTCGCGGGTAATACAGATCTGGCTGGGCACATCCAGCGGGATTTCCTTCAGGCTGTGCTTGTAGGCCACTTTGTCGACGAAGGGGATGATGAAGCGCGGGCCGGGGGCCAGGGTGCCGGCATAGCGGCCCAGGCGCTCTTTGATCCAGGCGTGCTGCTGGGGCACGATCTTGACGGACATCGCGATGAAGATGATGGCGATGACAAATATGATGATGGCGACTTCCATGGGCTCTCCTCGTGTGGGCGCAGGCGTTGGGGCATGCGCCGGTTTTAGCGGTGATGGGCTGGGGGCGGGCCCCTGGCTCAAAGGGCCTGGCCATTACACCATGCAGGTGTGACGGCCAAGCGGGGGGGGCGGGGCATGGGTTTGGCAGCGCCTGTTATTTATGTTGTATGCCCCAGTGATTGCACGCGGTTCTTAGTGTGCGGCCGGGTCGGCAGGTTCCACCAGCAAGCGGTTGCCGTCCAGCCGCACCACGCGGTAGGCGCCGGGCAGCGCTGGGTGCTGGCCGAGCAAGCTGGCCGACCAGGGCGCGCCCCGGTAGCGCACCTGGGCGGTGCGGTCGGCATCCCAATGGTCGATATGGACCTGTTCGCCAATGTCCAGGTGCATGTCCTGATCGCGCTCGCCCGACAGCAGCGAACCACGGCGCTTTTGCCGCATATAGCAGGCCAGTACGGTGGCCGCGCCCACGATGGCCGCGATGAGGATCTGCGCCACTTCGCTGGCACCCAGGTGCGCAGCGATGGCAGCGGCGGCCATGCCGATCGCGACCATCAGCAAATACAGGGTGCCGGTGAGCAGCTCGGCGACAACGGCCAGGCCGGTCAGCAGCCACCACACGGTTGAAATCTCCATAAGTCCCCCTCGTTGGAATAGGTTTGTAGGCCGATTGTGCGATATGCCGACCAATTTTGCGGCAATTGATGCAGGATACATAAAAAGGGCGTGCAAATTCCGTACACTTCGCGGCTGTTTCGATTGTTTTACTGAGGCCCGCGGCTGCGGGAACGCCCATGAAGTTTCGCTTTCCCATCGTCATCATTGACGAGGACTTTCGCTCGGAAAACACTTCCGGCCTGAGCATCCGCGATCTGGCGCATGCCATCGAGGAGGAGGGCTTTGAGGTGCTGGGCGTGACCAGCTACGGTGACCTGAGCCAGTTTGCGCAGCAGCAAAGCCGCGCCAGTGCCTTCATCCTGTCGATCGATGACGAGGAGTTCCAACTGGGCGGCGGTGATGACCAGATCGTGCACAACCTGCGTGACTTCATCACCGAAGTGCGACGCAAGAATCCCGATGTGCCGATCTACATCTACGGCGAAACCAAGACCAGCCGCCACCTGCCCAACGACATCCTGCGTGAGCTGCACGGCTTCATCCACATGTTCGAGGACACGCCCGAGTTCGTGGCCAAGCACATCCTGCGCGAAGCCAAGAACTACCTCGAAGGCATCCAGCCACCGTTCTTCAAGGCGCTGCTGGATTACGCCGAAGACGGCTCCTACAGCTGGCACTGCCCCGGTCACGGCGGCGGTGTGGCTTTCTTGAAGAGCCCGATTGGCCAGATGTACCACCAGTTCTATGGCGAGAACATGCTGCGCTCCGACGTCTGCAACGCTGTGGAAGAGCTGGGCCAGCTGCTGGACCACAACGGCGCGATTGGTGAGAGCGAGCGCAATGCGGCGCGCATCTTCAATGCCGACCACTGCTTCTTTGTGACTAACGGTACCTCGACCTCGAACAAGATGGTTTGGCACCACACGGTAGCGCCCGGCGATGTGGTGGTGGTGGACCGCAACTGCCACAAGTCCATCCTGCATTCCATCATCATGACGGGTGCGATTCCGGTGTTCCTGAAGCCCACGCGCAACCACTTCGGCATCATCGGCCCGATCCATGAGAGCGAGTTCTCGCCCAAGACCATCGAGGCCAAGATTGCTGCGAACCCGCTGCTCAAGGGAGTCGATCCAAAAACGGTCAAGCCCCGTGTGCTGACCCTGACGCAATCGACCTACGACGGCGTGCTCTACAACACCGAGACCATCAAGCAAAAGCTCGATGGCTATGTCGACAACCTGCACTTTGACGAAGCCTGGTTGCCACATGCGGCCTTCCACCCCTTCTATGGCAGCTACCACGCCATGGGCAAGAAGCGCGCGCGCCCGAAACACTCGGTGGTGTATGCCACCCAGTCCATCCACAAGTTGCTGGCCGGTATCAGCCAGGCATCGCACGTGCTGGTGCAGGACAGCCAGACCCAAAAGCTGGACTTCAACCTGTTCAACGAGGCGTACCTGATGCACACCTCGACCAGCCCGCAGTACAGCATCATCGCCAGCTGCGATGTGGCCGCTGCGATGATGGAGCCGCCCGGCGGCACCGCGCTGGTGGAGGAGTCGATCCTGGAGGCGCTGGACTTCCGCCGTGCGATGCGCAAGGTGGACGAGGAATTTGGCGAGGACGACTGGTGGTTCCAGGTCTGGGGCCCCGAAGCCCTGGCCGATGAAGGCGTGGGCTCGGCCCAGGACTGGATCATTCGTGGCCCGGATGCATCGCGCAAGACCAAGGGCAAGAACGGCAAGGAGTTCGACAACTGGCACGGCTTTGGCGATCTGGCCGATGGCTTCAACATGCTGGACCCGATCAAGTCCACCATCGTGACGCCCGGTCTGGACCTGGACGGCGACTTCGACGAGACCGGCATCCCCGCGTCCATCGTCACCAAGTACCTGGCCGAGCACGGCGTGGTGGTCGAGAAGACCGGTTTGTACTCGTTCTTCATCATGTTCACCATTGGCATCACCAAGGGCCGCTGGAACACGATGCTGACCGCGCTGCAGCAGTTCAAGGACGACTACGAGAAGAACCAGCCGATGTGGCGCATCCTTCCCGAGTTCTGCCAGCAGCACAAGCGCTATGAGCGCATGGGTCTGAAGGATCTGTGCCAGCACGTGCACCAGCTCTATGCCAAGTACGACATCGCCCGTCTGACCACGGAGATGTACCTGTCGGACCTGACGCCTGCTATGAAGCCGTCGGACGCGTTTGCGCACATCGCGCGCCGCAAGACCGAGCGTGTAGAGATCGACCATCTGGAAGGCCGCGTTACCGTGGGTCTGGTCACGCCTTACCCACCCGGCATTCCGTTGCTGATTCCTGGTGAAGTCTTCAACAAGAAGATCGTGGACTACCTCATCTTTGCACGTGAGTTCTCCAAGCTCTGCCCAGGTTTTGAGACCGATATCCACGGCCTGGTCGAACTGGTGGACGAAGAAAGTGGCGAAGTGCGTTACTACGCCGACTGCGTCGCGATGGACGCCAGCGACCAGGCAATGCAGACCCAGGTGGTTTCCGCCCCAGTGGCATCGTCGAAGAAGCGCAGCCCCATGCTGGAAGGCAAGGCGCCCGCATCGTCGGCCAAAAAGCGCAGCACCGCTGCGATGAAGAAGTCGCTCAACGCTGAAAAGCCCTTGGGTGATGCCAGCGAGGGTGTGGTGTCGCCCGTGGCCAAGACGCCGCAAGCCGCGCCCAAGCCGCGCCGTGTGGCCAAGCCACGCACGCCCAAGGTCTGATCGGGCAGGGGCGTAACTGCGGGGGATTTTGAGACTCCTGTGTCACGCTCGCCTCACCTCAAAAGCAGCGCAATGCGCTGCTTTTTTTATGCCTGTTCGTCACTCATGGCGTGCTTGCCAGGTCGCTTGCCGGGGAGGGTGGCATGCCTTCTTCACGCACGCGCCAAAAGCTGGCAAAGCGCGGCTTGCCGCTGTCGTGCAGGCCACGGTAGCGGTAGGTGACCCAGCTGCCGAGGGCGGGTGGATCGCGGCGCTGCGCATCGCTCAAACCGCTGCCCAGTTTGAAGTCAATACCATCGGCAGTGCGGACCAGCAAGGCGCCAGTCATCCCTTCGTATTTGCCGCGTCCCGGTGCATGGCCCACCACCTGGGCTTCGGCATCCTCATGCGGTTTGAGCTTGAGCACATCGCCGCTGCGTCCACTGCGGTAGGCGGCGCTGGCCTTGTGCAGCATCAGCCCTTCGCCACCTTCGCGCACGATGCGCTGCATCTGCGCCATCAGGCGGGCTTCCTCGCTCTCCCGCCATTGCGGCGTGGCCTTTACCCAGGGCTGCTGCACAGCGTCTACAAACTGCGCAATGGCCTGCAGGCGCTCGGTAAAACTGCCGGGCGTGGCAGGCGCATCAAACACCATGAAGCGCAGGGCTTGCCAGTCGGCATCCGCCGGCGTGGCTTTGCTGGTGATGGACTGGGCGCGTGCAAACTGGCCGCGCCCGGCCCATAGCTCACCCTCCATCGGCGTGGCTGGCCAGCCAGCGGTGTACCAGGCCGGGGCAGTAATGGCTGTGCCTTGGCGGGTCCACAGGGCTTGGCCATCCCAGTAGCCGCGCACTCCGTCGTATTTCTCACTCACCCAGTACTGCTGCAGATCCAAGCCACCGGGGTATTTTTGCGCAAGCCACAAGGCTGGCTTGTTGCTGGCCTGGGCCAGTGCTGCCCAACAGCAGAGCAGGGCGGCCAGCCAGAGCTGGCGCCAACTGGGTAAGAAATAACTACGCAT
Organism: Comamonas sp. B21-038; assembly: GCF_022387135.1. Taxonomy (GTDB): domain Bacteria; phylum Pseudomonadota; class Gammaproteobacteria; order Burkholderiales; family Burkholderiaceae_C; genus Comamonas; species Comamonas sediminis. The sequence continues at coordinate 2,127,137 of NZ_CP092462.1, read as the reverse complement.
GCAGCCCCCTCCAAATAGCGACCGGGATGGTCGTCTATCTGCATGCTAGCGGCGATAGCGCAAGGCTGTCACCCGCCGCTGTGGTTCTGCGCGGTAAGCAGATGTTGGGGCCTCCTGCTGAGGCCCCGTGGGTTCAGTGGGGGCGCGACTGCAGGCGTGCGTACAGGCCGCCCAAGTCGATCAGTTGCTGGTGCGTACCTTGCTCCACGACCTGGCCGCGCTCCATCACCACCACACGGTCGGCATGTTCGATCGTGGACAAGCGGTGGGCGATGACCAGGGTGGTGCGGCCCTGCATCAGGCGCGAGAGGGCTTCTTGCACGAGACGTTCGGACTCGGTATCGAGGGCCGACGTGGCTTCGTCGAGGATCAGGATCGGCGCATTCTTGTACAGCGCGCGGGCAATGGCCAGGCGCTGGCGCTGGCCGCCCGACAACTGGTTGGCATTGTGGCCGACCAGGCTGTAGATGCCCTGCGGCTGGCGTTCGACAAAGTCCTGCAGATTGGCGGCAGCCAGGCATTCGAGCAGGCGTTTTTCGTCCACATCCTGGCCCAGCGCCACATTGGCGGCGATGGTGTCGTTGAACATCACCACGTCCTGGCTCACCATCGCAAACTGGCTGCGCAGGCTGTGCAGGTCCCAGTCGCCCAGCGCCACGCCATCAATGCTGATCTGGCCCTCGCTGGGCTCCACAAAGCGCGGCAGCAGGTTGACCAGCGTGGTTTTGCCGGCGCCCGACGGGCCGACCAGCGCCACCACTTCGCCCGGGTGGATGGTCAGGCTCAGGTGGCGCAGCGCCGGGGCCTTGTCTTCGCCAAACCCCACGCTCACATCCTGCAGCGCAATGGCACCACGTGCTTGTTCCGTCTTGTAGCCACCGCCTTGTTCGGGCGGGATTTCTTCGAGCAAGCCCAGTCCGCGTTCCAACGCAGCTACGCCCCGGGTCAACGGGTTGGCCACATCGGCCAGGCGGCGGATAGGCGCAATCAGCATCAGCATCGCGGAGATAAAGGCCACAAAGCCGCCGACGGTCACATCCTTGGCATTGATGCCGGTGGTGCGGCTTTGCCACAGCGCAATGCAGATCACCGCAGACAGTGCGACGGCCGCCAGCAGCTGGGTGAGAGGCGTCATCGCTGCCGATGCGATGGTGGCCTTGATGGCCAGCTGGCGCAGCTTGCGGCTCAGAATCTGGAAGCGGCCCGACTGGCTGGCCTGGGCGGCGTGGATGCGCACCATGCGGTGTGCCAGCACGTTTTCTTCGACCACATAGGCCAGCTCATCGGTGGCCTGCTGACTGGCCTTGGTGATGTGGTAGAGGCGCTTGGAGAGCTTCTTCATGATCCACGACACGCTGGGCAGCAGCACGGCGACGATCAAGGTCAGCTGCCAGTTCAGGTAGAGCAAATACATCAACAGTGCAATGACCGTGAAGCCATCGCGCGAGAGCATCAGCAAGGCCTGCACGATGAGTGTGGAGCCGTTTTGCACCTCGTACACCACGGTGTTGGACAGCGCACTGGCCGATTGCTTGGTAAAAAGGCCCAGGTGTGCATCGAGCACCCGGCCGAAGAGGTTCTCGCGCAGGCGCATCATGCCGTCATTGGCAATGCGTGCGAGTGCGTATTGGTTGATGAACTGCGCCAGACCTCGGATGAAAAAGACGCCGACGATGGTGACCGGCACTGCCCACAGCGGCAAGGTGCCACCGGTGAAGCCCTGGTCCAGCAAAGGCTTGAGCAGTGCGGGAATAGCCGGCTCGGTGCCTGCTACCACGATCGTCGCCAGGATCGCCAGTACCCAGGTCCAGCGTTGGTAGCCAAAGTAGGGCGCCAGGCGCGACAAGCGTGCGCGCAGTGGCATCTGCGCAACGCTAGCGGCCGGATTGTGGCCTTCAGCGCCCGCTGGCGCGTCAGATGCACGTGCAGAAGATGGTTTTTCAGTTGTGGACATGTAGAGGTGATTCTAAAATGCACGGCTGTCGACGTTGAACGATAATAAAGAATTTGTGGGGTGTGTAACATCCTGCAGCCTTCAGGGCTTGTCATGCATAGCGCATTTATGATGGTCGGTAATGACTAAAACTCGCTTCCCATCTCTTCTCTCGGAGGCGGCCAAGCCGCTATTCCATCGTCGTCACGTTCTAGGTGCTGCACTCGCAGCCCCTGCAGTTCCCGCCCTGGCGCAGTTCCGGGTTGAGATCAGTGGCGTTGGCATCAAGCAAATCCCCATCGCCTTGCCCAAGTTCCGGGGCGAAGATGCGTCGCCGCAAAAGATCTCTGCCATCGTGCAGGCCGATCTGATCCGCAGCGGTCTGTTCAAGCCAGTCGATGCTTCAGGCGAACAACTCGATGAGAGCTCGCGTCCCGATGTCGCCAAGTGGTCGGCCGCAGGCGCCGAGTACCTGTCGGTCGGTAGCGTGACCCGGGGCGCCAATGGGTTTGATGTGCGTTTTCGTCTGTGGGATGCCGTCAAGGGCGCCGACATGGGCGGTCAGAGCTACAGCGTGCCGCAAGCCGATCTGCGCTTGGTGGCGCACAAGATTTCGGACTACATCTACGAAAAGATCACCGGCGAAAAAGGCGTGTTCTCGACCCGCATCGCCTACGTGACCAAGGCCGGCCCCCGCTACACGCTGTGGGTGGCAGACTCTGACGGTGAGAATGCACAGTCGGCACTGGCCAGCCCAGAGCCCATCATCTCGCCCACCTGGTCGCCCGCCGGCACGCAGCTGGCCTATGTGTCCTTCGAGTCGCGCAAGCCCGTGGTCTATGTGCACGAGGTCTCGTCCGGCCGCCGCCGCCTGATCGCCAACTTCCGGGGCTCCAACAGCGCACCGGCCTGGTCGCCCGATGGCAGCACCTTGGCGGTCACCCTGAGCCGCGATGGCGGCTCGCAGCTCTATACCATCCCTTCGAGCGGTGGTGAGCCTCGCCGTCTGATGCAAAGCAGCGGCATTGACACCGAGCCCACCTATTCGAAGGACGGCCGCTATATCTACTTCGTCAGCGACCGTGGCGGTGCGCCGCAGATCTACCGCGTAGGCGCCCAAGGTGGTAATGCTGAGCGCGTCACGTTTAGCGGGTCCTACAACATTTCTCCTTCCATCAGTCCTGATGGCAAGACACTTGCTTACATCACGCGCGCCGGTGGTGGATATAAATTGCAGGTCATGGATCTGGCTTCCGGAACTCCAGTGTCGGTCACAGACACCACAAGTGATGAAAGCCCCAGTTTTGCTCCGAACAGCCGACTCATCGTCTATGCAACCCGCGAAGGCGGTCGTGAAGCCCTCATGACTACGACGCTGGACGGCAAGATCAAAGCACGACTGGCAGGGCAGAGCGGAGACATACGGGAGCCCGATTGGGGCCCATACCAGCCCTAAGATTGGTTTTGGCGAGTCAATTATTTTTATACGAGAAAATCGTTTCGGAGAGTTATACATGTTGTCATTGAAGAAAGCTTCGTTGGCCCTGGTGGCCGCTGCCGTGTTGGCTGGTTGCAGCTCTGCACCTCCTCTGGATAACGCACCTGTCGAAGACAAGGGTGGCGTTACCGCTGGTCAAGGCGCTGGCACCGGTGGTGCAGGCCAAAGCACGGTGCCAGGCGTGGACCTGAACAGCAGCGCAGCCAACGGCCAAGGCCCCGTCGGCGTTGCACGCATTGTTTACTTTGACTTCGACAGCTACTCGGTCAAGCCAGATGCACAATCGATGCTGGATGCACACGCACGCTTCCTGAAGGCCAACCCGTCGCGCAAGGTCATGCTGGAAGGCAACACCGACAACCGCGGTGGCCGTGAGTACAACCTGGCCCTGGGCCAAAAGCGTGCTGAGGCCGTGCGCCGTTCGCTGACCGTGCTGGGCGTGAGCGACAGCCAACTCGAAGCCGTGTCGTTCGGCAAGGAAAAGCTGGCTGCTGAAGGTAACTCGGAAGATGCGCACGCCCAAAACCGCCGCGTTGAACTGAACTACCGTTAATAAGGCTCCATGAACCTCACTCGCAGTACTCCCCGTTGGATTGCACTGGCCGCATTGATGGCCTGTGCAAGTACCTCCCAGGCCGCTTTGTTCGAAGATGGCGACGCACGCCGCGCCATCCTTGAGCTGCGTCAGCGCGTTGATCAGCTGACGCAAGGCAACAACCAAAATGGTGAGGACACCTCGCAAGTGCGTCGCAGCCTGCTGGACTTTCAATCGCAGATTGAATCCATGCGTGGCGAGATGAACAAGCTGCGTGGCGAAAACGAAACTCTGCGACGTGAGGTTGCCGATCTGAAGCGCGGTCAGACTGATTTGGCCAAGGGTGTTGAAGCCCGGCTCCAGCAGTTTGAACCCGTTTCGGTCACCGTAGATGGGCAGGAGTTCAAAGCCGACCCTGCTGAAAAGCGAGATTTTGAAGCCGCCCTGGGCGTGTTTCGCACCGGCAAGTTTGCCGATGCCGCGGGCGTGTTCAGCAGCTTCATCCAGCGTTATCCCAAGAGTGGCTACGTGCCCTCGGCACGCTTTTGGCTGGGCAATGCGTATTACGCTACCCGCGACTACAAGCCTGCTATCGATAATTTCAAGCTGATCCTGGCCCAGGCGCCCGAGCACATGCGTGCGCCTGATTCGGCACTGTCGATTGCCAATTGCCAGATCGAGCTCAAGGACACCAAGGCTGCCCGCAAGACCTTGGAAGACCTGATCGCCGCCTACCCGCAAAGCGATGCGGCCACAGCGGCCAAAGAGCGCCTCTCCAAACTGAAGTGATATGAGTGCACCGTCTCCATCGGCGCCCGATCGGCAGGACGCCGAAGTGGACGTTGACACGCAAAGGCGCTTTGGCGGCTTGGACCGCCTGTTTGGTGTCGAGCCGGCCGCGCAAATGCGCGCAAGCTGCATCGCCGTCATCGGCATCGGGGGCGTAGGTTCCTGGACGGCCGAAGCGCTGGCCCGAAGTGGCGTTGCCCGCCTTCGGCTGATCGACCTGGACAATGTGGCCGAGTCCAACATCAACCGGCAGATCCATGCATTGACCGACACGATTGGCATGGCCAAGGTCGATGCGATGCGCGACCGTATCCGCCAGATCAACCCCCATTGTGTCGTCGAGGTGGTCGAAGATTTCCTCACCGCCGAGAACTGCGCTGCACTGCTTGACGGCGTCGACGGCTTTGTCGATGCCTGCGACCAGGTGCGTGCCAAGGCTGCGATGGCCAGCTGGGGGCGGCGCAACCAGCGGCCTTTCGTCTGCATCGGTGCGGCGGGCGGCAAGCGCCTGGCATGGAAGGTGGAGCAGGCCGACCTGTCGCAGACGACGCACGACCCTTTGCTTGCCCAGGTGCGCTACCGTTTGCGCAAAGAATATGGTGCCCCCAAGGATGGCAAGAAGATGAACGTGGCCTGCATCTACAGCCAGGAAGCCGTCGCTGGCCCTGATCCTTCCTGCGCGGTCGATGGTGATGGTTCGCTGAACTGCCACGGCTATGGGTCGTCAGTGGCGGTGACCGCAACCTTTGGCATGTGCGCTGCGAGCTGGATTCTGGAAAAATTGGCGCATTCCCAAAAATGACAAAAAACCTACGCTATAATCTAAGTCTGTTGTGAGCAAGACCTCTTCTTAGGAATTTGTCAAGCAAACGCGGCGGGTCTTTAGCTCAGTCGGTAGAGCAGCGGACTTTTAATCCGTTGGTCGCGAGTTCGAATCTCGCAGGACCCACCAAACATTGGTTATTTGAATCAAGCCCTTGCGCAAATCGCGCAGGGGCTTTTTTCTTGTCTGTTTGTCCGTGATCTCAGGGAATATTCCGCAATCTGTCGGTTGGCTTTGCAGCTGCGCACGCACTCAGACAGAAAAAAAAGCCACCGGCTAGGATGGCTTAAATGCCCGCAGGGTACGGGCGGGAGGGATCTCTGCAAAGGGCTGATTCGTCAGCAATGCCAATGACTTGCGACGATCGTAAGCAAGCATCTGGGTGGGAGTTTGTCTCTCCTGTGAAGCTGTATGTAACTCTTTGAAACTAAACCGTTGGCCCGAGTTCATCGCTTCCGGCCTAGTGGCTTGAGCTTTTGCAACGGGTATTTCTGCTGCCGCGTGTTTCATGGATTCCGTTCGAGCGTAACCGCGCCATGTCATCCGCATGTTTCCATGGCCGGTCTTGGCGGAGACAAGGCACTGTGCTGCGGGATCCCAGCGTCCATATGCCCCGTCTCACCGTCACTTAGCGGCGAGTGTCTCTGCTGGCTGCGGCAGCCCAGTCCACCCACCTGCCAGTGCCTTGTACAGCGCAATGCTCGAACGTACGCCAGCGATCTGGCTTTGGGCTCGGGCATCCTGCGCTGCCAGCTGCTCATGCTGGGCTTCCAGCACTTCGTACAAGCTGATGGAGCCGCCTCGGTACATGCGCTGGGCCAGCTGCTCAGCCTGGTCCCTTTCGGCCTGCGCTTCCTTCAAAGCGCTGAGCTCGTCGCGGTTGCGATGCACCGTTGCCAACGCGTTCTCGGTTTCTTCCAACGCCAGCAGCACACTTTGCTGGTACAGCGACAGGGCCTCGGCGGCATCTGCCTGGCTCGCTGCAATGCGGGCGCGCACGCGGCCCACATCCAGGAACGACCAGTCGATGCCGAGAAAGGCACTGCTTTGCAGGGTGTCACCCGCAAAAAGATGGCGGCCGGCCAGCGTGGTGCTGCCCAGCACAGCGCCCAGCGAGAGGCGGGGGAACAGGTCCGCTGTCGCGACACCAATGCGTGCTGTGGCGGCATGGAGGCGCAATTCTGCTGCGGCGACGTCAGGCCTGCGCCGCAGCAGATGAGCGGGCGCCCCCGGGTCCAGCGCGGATGGCATGGCTGGCAACGCAGCTGTGTTGGAGAGCTGGGCTGACAAGCGATCCGGCGAAAGACCCAGCAGCACCGCCAGGCGATGCTGTTGAACCGCCATCTGCGTCTGCCATCCGGGAACCCGCGCCTGCGTGTTCAGCCACTGAGCCCTCGCACGGGCGGCGTCCAGATCGGTGCTGCGTCCTGCCTGCAAGCGCCGCTCGACCAGCCGCAGGGTGCTGCGCTGGTTTTTCTCAGCAGCCCGTGCAATCTGCAGGCGCAGCTGGGCGCCGCGCAATTGGGTGTAGGCGTCTGCCACCTGTGCTGCGATGATGATTTGCAGTCCCGCGACATCGGCTTGCGTCGCTTGCATGCTGGCCTGCGCTGCCTCCACCGACCGCGAGATGCGCCCCAGAAAATCCAGCTCCCATTGCGCGGTGATGGCACTGCTGTAGAGGCGAGCCGACCGTGGCTGCCCCGGGCTGTTTTGCGCAGCACTGCGCTTTTGCTGCCGGCCCTCGGCGTTCATCGTGACCGTGGGGAAGCGATCCATTCCTGATTGCCTGAAAAGCGCCTCCGCCGACTGGAGCCTTGCCAGCGCCGCACCCAGGTCGTTGTTGTTCTGCAGCGCTTGCTGTACCAGCTGGGTGAGTAGCGGGTCGCCGAACTGGTTCCAGAATGGGGCATCGTGGATATCGGTGGAAGGCAATGGCGGCGCATCTGCCTGCGCAGACCTTTGCTGCTGCGCAAACCGGGTGGGCAGGCTGTCTTCAGCAAGCGGCGAATGAAAATCGGGCCCTACTGCGCTGCAGCCTGACAAGCTGATGCAACAGGCGGCAGCGATGCTTCGCAGATGGAGGTATTTAGTCATGTGCCGGCTCCTTGGCGATTGCAGGTGCTGCACGGCCGGGCTTCAATGCCTCTGCAGTGTCGGATGTATGCAGCTGGGTGCCACTGAGCTTGCGCAAAGTCACATAGAACACCGGCGTGAGGAACAGCCCAAAGAGCGTGACACCCAGCATGCCGGAGAAGACAGTAATGCCAGTAGCAGCACGTACTTCCGCGCCAGCGCCCTGGCCGATCAGCAGCGGCACGGCGCCGGCAATGAAGGCAATGGATGTCATGACGATAGGGCGCAGACGGAGCCTGCATGCTTCGCGTGCGGCATCCCAGGTGCTGGCGCCTTGCATCTCGCGTTCGCGGGCGAATTCCACAATGAGGATGGCGTTCTTGCAGGCCAGGCCCATCAGCACCACCAGGCCCACCTGGACAAAGACATTGTTATCGCCGCCTGACAGCCAGACGCCAAACAGCGCCGCACAAATGCAGACGGGTACGATCAGAATCACGGCCAACGGCATGGTCCAGCTCTCGTACAGCGCGGCGAGCACCAGGAACACCAGCATCACTGCCAGGGTGAATACGACGGCTGCGGCATGGCTTTGCTCGACTTGCTGGTAGCTCATGTCCGTCCAAGCCAGTTCAATGCCCGGTGGCAAGGTCTTGTCCGCAATGTCACGCAGCTTCAGCAGTGTCTCTGACGACGACAGAACGGCAGGATCGGCATCACCGATGAGGTCGGCAGCCGGAAAGCCGTTGTAGCGCAAAACCGGATCGGGCCCGTAGCTGGGCACGAGGGACACCATGGAGGCCAGCGGCACCATATCGCCCCGGTTGTTGCGCGTCTGCAGTTTTCCGATGTCCTCTGCCGTCTGGCGGTGGCTGGCGTCGGCCTGCAGCACGACGCGGTAGACGCGGCCCAGCGCATTGAAGTCATTCACGTAGACCGAACCCAGGTAGGCCTGCAGGGTCTGGAATAGATCGTTCAAGGCGACGCCCTGGGCTTTCGCCTTGGTGCGATCCACCTTCACGTCGAGCTGCGGAATATTGGACTGGTAGGCGCTGACGGGGTAGTGCATGCCCGGGGTCTTGGCAATCTCTGCCTGAAACGCTCCCAGCGCTTGCTGCAGGGCAGCGTAGCCCAGGCCGGCGCGGTCTTTCAGAAACAGCGAATAGCCCGATCCATTGCCCAAACCCTGGATCGGCGGCGGCATCAGCGCATAGCCATAGCCGCCCTCCATGCCCGCGAGCTTTTGGTTGAGCGCATTGCTGATCTCCGTCGCGCTGCGCTGGCGCTCCGCAAAAGGCTTGAGGATCACATAGGCGCTGGTGAGATTGGGTGTATTGGTTCCCTGCAGCGCATTCATTCCGGCAAAGGCCGGCACCGATTCCACCCCGTCGATGGCCAGGGCGTGGCGCGTGAGCTCTTGCGTCACTGCATCGGTGCGTTGCAGCGATGCGCCCTCGGGTAATTTGGCGCCGGCAAACAGGTAAAGCTTGTCCTGCATCGGGATAAAGCCACCGGGCACCTGGTTGAACAGCAGGGCGGTGGCACCCAGCAGCGCCAGGTAGATGGCAAACACCAGCCCGCGCCCCTGGAATGAGCGCGCCACCGCATGTTCATAGCGCTGCGCGCTGCGGTCGAACAGGCGGTTGAAGCGCCTGAAGAACCAGCCCAGCCCCGTGTCCATGCTTCGCGCCAGCCAGTCTTTGCGCGCGCCGTGGCCCTGCAACAGCTTGGCCGCAAGGGCGGGCGACAAGGTGAGCGAATTGATGGCCGAGATGACGGTCGAGATGGCAATCGTCACCGCGAACTGCTTGTAGAACTGGCCAGTGATGCCATCGAGAAACGCCATGGGCACAAACACGGCGCACAGCACCAGCGCAATGGCCATGATGGGGCCTGACACCTCCTGCATGGCCAGGTGCGCGGCATCGCGCGGGCTGTGGCCTTTTTCGATGAAGCGTTCCACATTCTCGACCACGACGATCGCGTCGTCGACAACGATCCCGATCGCCAGCACCAGTCCGAACAAGGTCAGGGTATTGATCGAGTAGCCCAGCAGGTACAGCCAGGCAAAGGTGCCGACAATCGATACCGGCACCGCGAGCAGCGGGATGATGGAGGCGCGCCAGGTCTGCAGAAAGACAATGACCACCAGGACGACCAGGACCACGGCTTCGATCAACGTGTGCTGTACCGCCTTGATCGAATCCCGCACAAAGACGGTCGGGTCCCACAGGTACTTGAACGCGGTGCCGGGCGGCAGGTCGCCGGACAGGCGGTCCAGCGTCTTGTACACCTCTTGGGCCACGCCCAGCGCATTGGCGCCCGGTGTCAGAAAGATGCCGATGGCTGCCATGGGTTTGTTATCCAGAGAGGCTCGCAGTGTGTAGTCGCTGGCACCCAGCTCCAGCCGGGCCACATCGGACAGGCGCACCAGTTGCCCATCGGCGCCTGTCTTCAGCACAATGCTGCCGAACTCCTCTTCGCTCTGCAGACGGCCTTGCACGTTGATGGACAGCAAGGTGTCCGTGGCGCGGCCACTGGGCTCGGCGCCGAGCTGGCCCGCTGATACCTGGACGTTCTGTTCGCGCACGGCGGCAATGACCTGGTCGGTGGTCAGCTGGCGGGCTGCGACCTTGTCCGGGTCCAGCCATATGCGCATCGCATAGTCACCAGCGCCGTAGACGCCCACGTCGCCGATGCCGGGGAGGCGCGCGAGTTCATCCTTGACGCGCAAGGTGACGTAATTGCGCAGATACAGCGTGTCGAGGCTGCCAGTCGTGGAGACGAGGCCGACATACATCAGTGGCGTGGCCGATTGCTTTTGCGTGGTGATTCCGTACTGGCGCACCTCTTCGGGTAGGCGGCTTTGGGCCTGGCTCACCCGGTTTTGCACCCGCACCGCAGCGGCGTCGGGGTCGGTGCCCGGGCGGAAGGTGGACACCACCTGCAGGCTTCCGTCCGAGGCCGCGACGGACTTCATGTACATCAGCCCTTCGACGCCATTGATGGCCTCTTCCAGGGGTACTGCCACTGATTCGGCGATTTCCTTGGGGTTGGCGCCGGGGTAGGTCGCACGCACCACCACGCTGGGGGGAACGACTTCGGGGTATTCGCCAGACGGCAGCTGAGGAATCGCAATCAGTCCAACGGCGAACATGATGACCGACAGCACGATCGCGAAGATGGGCCGGTCGATGAAGAATTTGGAGAAGTCCATGTGTCCTTTGCTCATGGCTGCGCTTTCTGGGCAGGTTTCTGCGTTTCCGGCAGTGCGGCGCCCGCAGCTTGGCTGTCCAACCGCTGGGGCGCCAATGGCATGCCGGGGTAAAAAATGCGCTGCATGCCTGCCACCACCAATTGCTCGCCGGGCGCAAGCCCGGACTCGACGATGCGTTTGCCGTCCACCATCCTCCCCAACTGCAGATCGCGCCTTTGTGCACGCTGGGCAGCGTCCACGACATAGACGTATTTGCGGCTCTGGTCGGTGAGCACTGCCTTGTCGTCAATCAGTACGGCGGTGACCGTGCTGCGCTCCTGCATTTGCACCCGCGCAAACATGCCCGGCTTGAACAGCCCTTGGTCGTTGTTCAACGTGGCGCGCAGTGCCAACGTGCCCGTCTGCGGATCCAGCCGGTTGTCGGTGAAGCCCACGCGGCCCGTGTGCGGAAAGCCTTCATCGCTGACCAGGCCGACACGCACCATCGCATCGCTCGGGGCCGCGCTGCTGTTTTGCATGCCACGCAGCAGGCTTTGCTCATCGGCATCGAAATGCACATACACCGGATTTTGAGAAACCACGGTCACCAGGACACTGTCGTCCGCGCGCGCAAGGTTGCCGGTGGTCAGCAGCGCGCGTCCGGCTATGCCAGCAATGGGGGCACGGACTTCGGTGAAGCCCAGATCCAGTTGGGCGGCTGCCACCGCAGCTTCGGCAGCCGCTACCTGGGCTCGGGCTTGGGCCAGCGTTCCAGCGCGGTTATCGGCTTCTTCAGCAGCGATGGCGCGGTCCGCCACCAAGTCGCGTGCACGCCGGTCCTGCGTGGCAGCCAATTCCGTCGCTGCTTTGGCACGCTGCAGTTGTGCTTGTGCGCTCGCCAACGAGGCCCGGTAGGGGCGGGCATCGATGCTGAACAGCAACTGGCCTTTGCGCACGGGCTGCCCCTCGCGGAAATGGACATGTTCGATGTAGCCTGCCACGCGGGAGCGGATTTCCACGGTTTCCTGCGCAGCAATCCGGCCGTTGAACTGGTTCCACAGCTGTACCGGCTCAGCGCGTACCGTGGCAGTCGTGACGGCGGCTGGCGTTGGTTCGCCCGGCGCACTGCTGTCCTCTGGTGGCTTTGGGGGTCCACAGGCTATGAGTGCGGCGGACAATGCAAGGGATAGCGTGATCACGCGCACGGCAGATGCCATCGCAGGACCTGTGCCAGCAGCAGTCGCCTGCGGGCAGATCTCTGATCTCATATTGGAATTCCTTTTCTTGAAGACTCGGGCGTCTACCGTCCTGAGCGGCAAGCGACGGGGACGCAGAAGGGCTCAATGACTTGCGAGAAAAAATTTCCCTCGTCATTGCCGGAGCGGATTCTTCAAGTTAAAGTTAACTTTAAGTCAAGCGAAAAGGAAGAAGCACCATGACTCCTGGGGATGATGAACTGCTGCCCATCGGAAATATCGCAAAGCGCAGCGGCGTCAACGCGTCGGCGCTGCGTTACTACGAGTCACTGGGCTTGATCGAATCGGTGCGAAGCGCTTCGGGGCATCGCCGTTACCGGCGTTCAGCACTGCGCCGGGTGGCCTATATCGTGTTCGCGCAGCGGCTGGGATTTCAGCTCGAGGAGATCGCGTCGCAATTGGAGGGCCTGCCCAAGCACCATGCGCCCTCTGGGGAGGAATGGCGTGGCCTGTCGAAGACCTGGATGGCGCGGGTGGATGAGCGCATTCAGGAACTGACGCATCTGCGCAAAAGTCTTGAGAACTGCATCGGCTGTGGCTGCCTGTCGATGAAGGTCTGCCACGTGTTCAACCAGGCGGACTATATTGGCAAACGGGGTGCTGGTCCCCGGTTGTGGCTGGGCGATGCGCTGAAAGCCGCAGAGGAGTGATGGTGGGCGCGGCGGTCTGCCCCGCGGGTATGTCCACGCGGCAGAGAATCCGTTGGCACGAACGCTGGGGAGGGGCCCCAATTGAATGGGCGGCTGGACCCGGGCGGCTGGGCTTCCCGGTCATTCAACAGCCCGCTGTCCTTACTTGAGGTCGTGCCGCCTCAGCGCATTCTGAGTGCGACGGAAAAAGGGGAGGGCCCTGGATGTCTGGTCCAGACCAGGCTGCACGGCACCTTCCTGCTGGGGCGGCGCATAGTGCTTACCGGGAAACAGGCTTTCTTCAATTTTTCTAAAGGTTCTAGGGCCCACGCTGGGCATCAGCAGCAGCTTTTCTGGGTAACTCTGGGCTGCCTGTTCAATGGTCGTAATGCCATTTCTTGCCAGTACCCTCCACAGATGCGGAGGCAGCAAGCCTTGCAGGGTAGGGGCCGCATCGAACAATGGGTGTGCAGTGCTGGTATTCATCTCTAGCCATCCAACAAGGTGGAATTGAAACTCAGCAACCCCGGTTGGGCGGTTAAGCGAGGAGCTGCTGAGTTATAAGCATAGAGAGGCTAAGTAACAATTGGTATCACTGAAAATAGTGATTCTGTCAGCGTTTACACCGTACAACGCGAGGCTGCAATATTCTGGATCCAAGAGCAAAGAGCCTCCGAATTAAGGCCAGACACGATATGCAGCTATCAGGTGCAAGCACCCTGCCCATGGGGCCGGTGCGCGGGGAACAAGGTTCCGGAGTAGTTCCACTTCATTCAATGCCGTCTTTGCCAAGCTGATGGCGGCAGTGAGAGTATCCAGCCAAACGCATCTGAAGATGTGCGCAACTGGTGCGGATAGGCCAGCTTGCCAGTAGCGCGGGCATGCCTATCGCTTATTCCAATTCCAGATCCAGGCGCCGCTTGGCCATGCTCAGGTTGTCTTCCAATGCGGAAAAGCGTAGCGAGTAGTCGTATTTTGTCTCTCCCGACTTGGCATCTATGCCGTCCAGAAAAGTCATGAAGGCCACCTGGTAGTCCTTGAGGACCTTTTTGGCATCGCTTCCCTTGGCTTTGCCGAGCACCTTTTTATAGACCTCCTTGGATGCTTTCGACACAGGGCCTCTGCAGCTCAGAAAATCGCTGTAAGCCTGCTGCAGAGTCGTTTCGCCCTGGCCAGCCTTCAACAGTCCAATCATATATTCCTCCTTGCAGATCATGGCCTTGATTTTCAAGGTCTCGTATGCAGAGGCTTCTTGCGATGCAGGGCTGGCGTGTGCCAGACCTGCGTATACCAAAAAAATACAGGTGAGTGAAACCTTGAAGCGGGACAACATAGAAAACGCCTTGTGTGCTTGGGATGGAGGCAGTTTAGCGGCCAGTCGAGCAGTGGTTCGTGTTTGGTGTCGCCACCCGACATTTTCAGCAGAAGTTCGCTGCCCTTTCTGCGTGCGTGTTTTTGCGCATCCATATGAATTCAACCTTCATGCCGCTGACCGGCGGTGCTAAGCGTCCGGCAGCGTCTGTTCCACTGCTGGGCATGGCTATCCTTGATCTGTATATGGCGCACAGCATGTAGGCACGTCACATCTCCAGTCTTCAGCGATCGGGGAACGAAGCATCTGCAAGCTGCCCGATGGGCGGGTAATCGACGAATGAACATGCGACAGGCGGGATCTTCACTAAATGGCTACCTCCCGAGCCAAAAAAAGGCCACCCGAAGGTGGCCTGAGGCGCTGAAGAAAAGCCGTTCCTGATCGCTCAGGATGTTCATGCAAATCTAGAGAGGGAGGGAGGATGGTGCATGAACCCGGCAAATCATTAGATATATTCTATAGATTTATGCAAATCGATTCTTGAAGGGTATTCCCTAGGTCTGAACCAAGGACAGCCTGGGATCTGCAGGCTCTCCACCGGTGAATGGCGCCAGTTGGTCTCAAGTACGCGCCCATGTTCAGCCAACCATCAGCTATACCGGTTGCCTGCTTGAGCATCTCTAAATATCAACTGCCAAGGCGGCGGGGTAGGGTGTGGGCCCATTGATATGGAGGGCGTGGGAACTCTCCACGTAGCTTGACTGCGCCCCTATCGCCTCGCTATGCAGCGAGGCGAACCAGGACAGAGGGCTTGGTGCCTACCCAGCCCAGGCCTGCCCAACGAGGGGCCTCACTCCGCTGAGAAAGCGCCTTCCTTGCCCGCGAGAGGCGCTACGATAAGCTCAGCTCACCAGCAAGCTTCCCGCATCGAGCGATGGCGGACGTAAGAGATCATCGTTGACGCCCATCGCCAGGCTGGCGCGCTCAATGGCTTGCCAAAGCTGCGGGGGCATTTGCAGAATTTCTTCCGGGGTGGTGGACTGGTCGATCCATGCGCTGATCTCACCATGTTGGTCATGGGTGAGCAGATCCAGACTCAGCATTTCGTCGATGGTTTTCATAGCAGTCAAGCGGTGGGCATGACAACGTGACCAGGGTCAGCTGCCAGCGGCAATCAAAGGGAAATCTCGGCGAAGTGGGAGCGGGGGCTTAAGTCGGCTGAGAACGCCAAGGAGAGGGGGCTGCCTGCGGCGGGTCTCCATGTGCTTGCAGGCCTGGGCAGCGATGGCGTTGCGCGTTGTGGGCCATGGGATCCTCCTGGTGTTATGCCCCACTGTAACCGGTTCCTGGGGGCGCTCAGGCAAATTGGCCGCCACGCAACATGGTCCGTGGAGATGGTCTTACAGAAGGTGCTGGGCCAGCCGTGGACGGGGAATGACCGATGGCGCAGCAACACGGGCAGTCCGGCATTTCGCCGGACAATAGCGGCTGTAGAAAACAAGGAACTGTTGTGAGCCCTTCCCCTGAACATGCGGACCTGATTGCCAGCTACCAAAAGCTGGTGGCCGAGGTCAACAAGAAAACTGATCTGGTGCGTGTTGCATCGCTCAAAGGCCCTCAGGCCATGCGTGCCGCGATGGCCACTGCTGAGAAAGCCGAGCGCCGGCGCGATGTCATGGCATCGAAGCTGGCCGCCCTGGGCGTAGTGCTGGGTGATTGAGCGCTACCAGCAATCGCGGCTAAGTATCAGCCTGCCCAGCCGATGAGGCTGAGCGGCGACGAGGGCATGCCGCATGCCTTGCCCGAGAGCCGGAGGCGCGCGACCCAACCCCCAGCGCTCAGACCGGCGCGCAGAACGCCCGGTTGGGATAGAGAATATCGGTCAGCACATGCTGGCCACGGGTCTGCAGCAGGTAGGTGCCTGGACCACCATCGGCAATGGCCTGCTCCAGCAGTTGCAGGAATTGCTGGCGATGGTGGACATCATCGGGCAGCCAGGCAGAGGCAGCAGCGGCGTTGTCTGCGCCGGTGCCCTTGGAATTGATCAACCTAATTTCTTTCATGTTGAACAATTCTCCATCCCTGATTGATATTGTGCAAGTGGTTTTTGCTTGAGTTAGCAATGGTTAAAGAACCAATGAATGAGCACATTCTGATGGTGCGTAGGTCGAGCATTCAATAAGCCTTTAGACATCAAACGCTTTACGGTGGTCTTCGATGGGCATGCCTATCGGCCCCACCAGCTCCCGAGCGTGATCCATGGCTAGATGTAACAGAGGCGGGCGAGGTGCATGGACGGGCGCGCGCGTCTTGGCTACAGATCAGGGTTTCCACAGCCCTGGTTTTGTGCGTGGCGGGATCTTTTTCGCGCACAATGCTGCCTCTCGCGGCGAAGCTGCCCGGGTTCTGAAATTTGCGGTGGCCGCTGGGCTCAGTGCGAGACAAGGGAGCCGGGACGGCACCGATGCCGAGGAGGCGCTTGGGGCATTTCAGATTGATGCTACTAAATGCATCAAAATGTATAGGGTCTGAGCGCCTTGCGCGGTGGCTTTAAAGGTGTTTTGCACATTATTGGTGCATGAATGCCCGTTAATGCCCTGATTAGGTGCAAAAATCACTTTTTGCTAGCACATAAGTGACATATTTGGCAATCCTAGGCATCCCTGTTGCGAGAGTTTATTAGACCTATATGCTGTCTCCGCATCGCACTTGATAGTTGCTCTATTGTCAATGTCTGCGATCCATAGCTTGATTAAAAAGGATTCCGATATGAAGGTACCGTTTCGCCTCAACTCGATGGTGGTTGCATTTGGTCTGGCCGGCAGCATGCTCGCTGGCGCAGCCCAGGCTCAAAATATCAAGATCGGCGTGGTCATTCCTGCGACGGGTCCGCTGACCCAGTACGGTGACATGGTCAAGGAGGGTGTGGATACGGCGCTCGAGCAGATCAATGCTGCCGGCGGCATCAATGGCAACAAGCTTGAAGCAGTGATCGTTGATGATGCCTGCGAACCCAAGCAGGGCCCTGTGGCCGCCAACCGCGTCGTCAATGCGAAGATCCATTACGTGGTGGGACCTGTATGCTCGGGCGCAGCCATCGCTGCAGCACCGATCTACAACAATGAAGGTGTGGTCGTCGTGACCCCTTCGGCCACCTCGCCTGCGCTGACCGAAGGCAAGAACTTCACGTCGGTCTTCCGCACCATTGGCCGCGACGACCAGCAAGGCCCGTTTGCTGCCAAGTTCATTGCCCAGACCGTCAAGCCCAAGAAGGTTGCGGTGCTGCATGACAAGCAATCCTACGGCCAGGGCATTGCCACGGCCGTGCGCGATACGCTCAAGGCTGACGGCATCAATGTTGCGCTGTTTGAAGGTATCAACGCCGGTGACAGCGACTACTCGGCCGTGATCACCAAGCTCAAGAGCGCCGGTGTGGACTTTGTCTACTACGGCGGCTACCACCCAGAAATGGGGCTGCTGCTGCGCCAATCGGCAGAGCAGGGCCTGAAGGTCCGCATCATGGGCCCTGAAGGCGTGGGCAATCCCGAAATCAATGCGATCGCCGGCCCCGCCGTTGAAGGCATGCTGGTGACCCTGCCCGCCGACTTTGCTGGCAACCCGAAGAACGCGGCCATCGTCAAGGCCTTCAAGGACAAGAAGCGCGATCCTTCCGGTTCGTTCCAGATGGGCTCGTACACCGCCGTGCAGGTCATCGCTGACTCGATCAAGGCCGTGGGCAACGATGGCACCAAGGTGGCCAAGCACCTGCATACCGCTACGTTCGACACCCCGCTGGGCAAGCTCGCCTGGGATGCCAAGGGCGACCTGAAGTCCTACGACTTCCAGGTCTTCAACTGGCACAAGGATGGCAGCAAGTCGCCAGCGTCTAAGTAAGTGTTTGACAAAAGCATGGCTCTAAAACATAGAGCCATGCTTTTTTATTTTGGCGGCCACAAGCGCCAAAGGAATTGGGTTGGTACGGTATGAACGATTTTTTGCCCCAATTCATACAGCAGTTGTTCAATGGTCTGTCCCTGGGCGCGATCTACGCGCTCGTGGCCATTGGCTACACGATGGTGTATGGAATTATCGGAATGATTAATTTCGCCCACGGCGAGATTTATATGATTGCGGCCTATATCGGCCTCGTGACCTTGTCGGCCATCGGCACGCAAAGCGGGTTGCCGGTGTTTGTGGTGATCGGTGCGATGCTGCTCGTTGCAGTGGTGCTCACCGGTGTTTACGGCTATGTGGTGGAACAGGTGGCGTACAAGCCCTTGCGCAGCAGCCCGCGCCTGGTGGCGCTGATCTCGGCCATCGGCATGTCCATCTTCTTGCAGAACTGGGTAGCCCTGGGGCAGGGCGCACGCGATATGGCCGTGCCCTCGCTGCTGCCCGGTGCATTCAACTTTCACATGGGTGATTTCGAGGTCTTTGTGCCTTACACCCGCATCTTGATCATTGTGGTGGCGGTGGTGCTGATGGCCGCGCTGACCTTCTACATCCGCCACTCGCGCATGGGCCGCGCATCGCGCGCCTGCTCGCAAGACATGCAAATGGCCAACCTGTTGGGCATCGACACCAACAAGGTCGTGTCATTCACCTTCATCCTGGGGGCGGTGCTGGCGGCTGTAGGCGGTGTGCTGATTGCGCTGGCGATCGGCAAGCTCAACCCCTACATCGGCTTTGTCGCCGGTATCAAGGCCTTCACCGCTGCGGTGCTTGGCGGTATCGGCAGCATTCCGGGGGCGATGCTGGGCGGCGTGCTGCTGGGTGTGGCCGAGACCATGGCCGCAGCCTATATCTCTTCGGAATACAAGGACATCGTTGCTTTTGGTCTGCTGGTGCTGATTTTGCTGTTCCGCCCCACCGGTCTGCTGGGCAAGCCTGAGGTGGAGAAGGTCTGATGATGAAAGCGAACTTCAAGAACGCCATCATCTCGGCCGTGCTGGCCGCTTTGGTGGTGGTTCCCATCTTCGGCCTGCACTTGGAGCGCAAGGGCGGCCAGAACTACATTGAGCCGCACTGGAATCTGGTGATCTGGGGCTTTGTGATTGTGCTGGTGCTGCAGCTGATCAAGCCGCTGCTGGGCAAGCATATGGCCCGGGTGCAGGCGCCGCGCCTGCCCGAGGTCAGCGCCCGCATGCGGATGACCCTGCTGTGGCTGGTGATTGTCGCGGCCATTGCCTGGCCGTTTTTCAGTGGCCGCAATGCGGTGGACATTGCCACCTTGGCGCTGATCTACGTGATGCTCGGCCTGGGCCTGAACATCGTGGTGGGCTTTGCCGGTCTGCTTGACCTGGGCTTTGTCGGCTTCTACGCGGTGGGTGCCTACACCTATGCCTTGCTGTTCCACTGGGCCGGCTGGTCGTTCTGGGAAGCGTTGCCGCTGTCCGGCGCCGCCGCCGCGTTGTTCGGCTTCTTGCTGGGCTTTCCGGTGCTCCGTCTGCGTGGCGATTACCTGGCAATCGTGACCTTGGGCTTTGGCGAAATCATTCGCCTGCTGCTGGTCAACCTGGTGGATGTCACCGGCGGGCCGGACGGTATCTCGGGCATTCCCAAACCGACGTTGTTCGGCTTTGAGCTGACGCGTACCGCCTCGCAAGAGGGTGCGCAGACCTTGCAGCAACTGATGGGTATCGAGTTCAACACCATGCACATGGTGATCTTCCTCTACCTGCTGGCGCTGTGCCTGGCGCTGGTCACCTTGTGGATCAGCAACCGCTTGATTCGCATGCCGATCGGCCGCGCCTGGGAAGCACTGCGTGAGGACGAAGTGGCTTGCCGTTCGCTGGGCATGAACCCCACCAAGATCAAGCTCTCCGCTTTTACCTTGGGTGCCATGTTTGCAGGCTTTGGCGGTGCATTTTTTGCAGCGCGGCAAGGCATTGTCAGCCCCGAGTCGTTCAGTTTCATCGAGTCGGCCCTGATCTTGGCCATCGTGGTGCTGGGCGGCATGGGCTCGCAGATTGGCGTGGTCGTGGCTGCGATCCTGATCACGGTGCTGCCGGAGCTCGCACGTGAGTTCTCGGAATACCGCATGCTGATTTTCGGCCTGGTGATGATCTTGATGATGGTCTGGCGTCCGCAGGGCTTGTTCCCGATGAAGCGCTACCACGAAGAGTTGAAGCAATGACCGTAAACACGGAAAACGCAAACAGGGAGAAGTGTTTATGAGTCAAAGCATCTTGAAGGTGGAAGGCCTGTGCATGCGCTTTGGTGGCTTGCTCGCAGTCGACCAGGTCGCACTCGATGTCAAGCCGCAGGAGGTGTTCGCCATCATCGGCCCCAATGGTGCGGGAAAGACCACGGTGTTCAACTGCATCAGCGGCTTCTACAAGCCGACGGCCGGTACGGTCTCGCTGGGCGGGCAATCGATTGCCGGCCTGGCCAGCCATGAGGTCGCCAACCATGGCGTGGTGCGTACGTTCCAGAACGTGCGCCTGTTCAAAGGCATGACGGTGCTGGAAAACCTGCTGGTTGCGCAGCACCAGCAGATCAAGCGCAACCTGCTGTCGGGTCTGTTCAAGACCAAGGCCTACCGCGAAGCGGAAGAGAACGCCAAGCAGCAAGCTGCGCACTGGCTGGATGTGATGGGCCTGCGTGCCTTCACCAACCGCGAAGCGGGCAACCTGGCCTATGGCCACCAGCGCCGGCTGGAGATCGCGCGTTGCATGATCACCAAGCCCAAGCTGCTGATGCTCGATGAGCCGGCCGCCGGCCTCAACCCGCAGGAGAAAGTGGAGCTCCAGCACCTCATCGACCGCTTGCGCAAGGAGTACGGTGTGACCGTGTTGCTGATCGAGCACGACATGAGCCTGGTGATGGGGGTGTCCGAGCGCATCCTGGTGATGGAGTATGGCAAGCCGATCGCACTGGGGGTGCCGGAGGTCATTCGCAATGACGAACGCGTGATCAAGGCGTACCTGGGAGAGTCCTGATGCAGCCGATGTTGGAAATCAAGAATATCAGCACGCATTACGGTGCGATCTGTGCAGTCAATGATGTGAGTCTGCATGTCAATGAGGGAGAGATCGTCTCGCTGATCGGCAGCAATGGCGCGGGCAAGACCACGTTGTTGATGAGCGTCTGCGGCAATCCCTGCGCGACCACCGGCTCGATCAGGTTCGAGGGCGAAGAGCTGGTGGGGCAGTCGTCTCACCTGATCATGCGCAAGGGCATTGCGATATCGCCCGAAGGCCGCCGTGTGTTCAAGGATCTGACGGTCATGGAGAACCTGCAGATGGGCGCGTTCTTCTTGAACAAGCAGGAGATCGCCCACGGCATCGACTATGTCTATGGTCTGTTTCCCCGCCTCAAGGAGCGTGCCGACCAGCGTGCCGGCACGATGTCCGGGGGGGAGCAGCAGATGCTGGCCATTGGCCGGGCGCTGATGAGCAAGCCGCGCCTGCTGCTGCTCGATGAGCCCACGTTGGGCCTGGCGCCGCTGATCATTGCGCAGATCTTCGAGATCATCAAGGCCGTGCGCGAGCAGGGCGTGACTGTGTTCCTGGTGGAGCAAAATGCCAACCAGGCGCTGCAGATCGCCGACCGTGGCTATGTGCTGGAGACCGGCAAGGTCACCTTGGAAGACACCGGGGTCAACCTGCTGCGCAACCAGGACATCCGCAAGGCGTACCTGGGCGGCTGATGGGTGCGGCGGCAGAGGCTGCCGCTGCACAAAGCAAAACCGCTCCTGGCTGCATGGCCAGGGGCGGTTTTTTTAAGGGGCCGAACGCTGCCTTAGCGCTGGTAGTAGGCCTGGATGATGCGGCAGGCCTCATGTACATCGTCGGTGATGTGGAACAGCTTGACGTTCTCGGGTGAGATGGTGCCGTATTCGATCATCACGTCGAAGTTGAGCATGCGCGACCAGAAGTCCACGCCAAACAGCACAATCGGCACACCCTTGGCCTTGTGGGTCTGCACCAGGGTCAGCACTTCGAACAGTTCATCCATCGTGCCAAAGCCGCCTGGGAACACCACCAGGGCGCGTGCACGCATCATCAGGTGCATCTTGCGCAGCGCAAAGTAGTGGAACTTGAAGCACAGCGCCGGCGTGATGTAGCGGTTGCCCGACTGCTCGTGGGGCAACGTGATGTTCATGCCGACATTGGGTGCATGCTCTTCGGAGGCGCCCCGGTTGGCGGCTTCCATGATGCCGGGGCCGCCGCCGGTGCAGATGTAGAGGCGGTCCTCGAGCTTCTGGGTTTCGCTGAACTTGGCGACCAGGCGTGCAAAACGGCGCGCCGCATCGTAGTAGCGGCTGGTCGCCATGGCGCGCTGCGCCACAGCTATCGCCTGCGCATCGCCCTGGGCCTGGGCAGCGGCCAGCAGTACCTCCGCCTCTTCGGGGGCTACGAAACGCGCACTGCCAAACACCACCACGGTGTTGTTGATGCCCTGGGCGGTGAGCTCCAGGTCGGGTTTGAGCATCTCCAGCTGAAAGCGGATCGAGCGGGTTTCGCGGCGGCTCAGAAACTCCGGATCGGCAAAGGCCAGGCGGTATGAATCGCGTTTGGCGGCTTGCTCGGGCGGCATGTCGGCGCCGAACAGGTTCCAGTCATGCGCCATGACTTGTTCGTCGAGTTGGGTGTTGGCGTCCATGGTCTTCTCCAGCTTTCACAATGCCGGCGCCGGGGCAGGCACCAGCGGTCACAAAAAACACGAGCAGCACAAGCGGGGCCTGTGCTGCTACTGAATATAGAGCGTTTTGGGCATGCGCTTGGGGCAATGCGTTGAAAAAAGTCGTTCAGCGCCCACCCCAGAGGGCTTGGCCGGTGGCCAGCCCCAGGGCCGTCAACGCCAGCGAACCGAGCAGATGCAGGCTGCACTGCAGCAGCGCCAGACCATAGCGCTGCGCCTGCAGCATGGACACCGTCTCGGCGGAGAAGCTGGAAAAAGTCGTGAGTGCACCCAGAAATCCGGTGATCAGCACCAGGCGCCAGACCGGGTCGATGCCGGGGGAGTTCTGGAACAGGGCCACCAGCAAACCAATGGCGTAGCCGCCGACCAGGTTGGCCGCCAGGGTGCCCCACGGCAGCAGGGCATGGGGCTGGTTGAGCCAGCGGCCCAACTGCCAGCGTGCCAGCGCGCCCAGGCAGGCGCCAATCGATATGCCAAGAACGTTCCACATGCCCGCGAGCTTAGCAGGGCCCCGCTGTGTTGGGGAGAAATCCAGCGCAGAAAGGCTCCGCTTGATGCGTCAGCGCGCCTGCACGATGTCCTGCCAGGCGGCATAGGCGGCCAGCACGGCTGCGCGTTGTGCGGTATGCGCGAACACCAGCGCATCGCCCACCACGGTCTGGTCCGGGAACTCGGTGATCAGGCTTACCGGCGTGAGGCCGTTGTCATCCACTTGCATCGAGCAAGGGGTACCGTGCCGCAACTCAAACGGCTGGCGGCCGGAATGGCTTTGGTACAGCGCCAACTGGCGGCGGTTGTATTCCGGCAAACCTTCCACCTTCAGCAGCGCCTGCGCCACCCGTTCGGCCAGGGCCTCGGCTTGCGCCTGCCAGTCTTTCCGGTAGCGCAGAATCAGGAAAAAGCCCTTGGGAATGGTCCAGAGGTCAAAGCCCTGGGGCACGTAGCCCGACAGGGGGCGGGTCCATTCGTGTGCGGGGTAGCCATGCAGGCTCAGGTGCAACTGCGCACCACTGGCGGCAATTGCATCACGCCGCAGTGCGCTCTCGTACCAGGGGGCGTGGTCGCGGTAGGCCAGGTCGTCGCCCAGCGCGGTGTAGCGCGCTGCATGGTGCATCTGCTGCGGTGCGTAGTCGCAGTACCACTGGTGCAGGTCATAGCCGTCCGGGTTTTCAATGGGGATGTAGGCGAAGTGGCTGTCGGCCTGCTGCGCCAGCGCCAGCGCCCCGCGCAGAGCGCCGGTGACGCCAGAGATCTCGTTGGCATGCTGGCCGCCGCTCAGCACCACCGCGTGTTCGCTGCCTTTTTTATAGGTGGCGGCAATAGGGCGGCCTTGTACGCTTTGGCCCTGGCAGGCGCTGCCATAGGCGGCGAACAGCGGCTGGACCAGCGCATCCATCTGGGCCAGGCTGGGGGCACGCTGCAGCTGCGCCGCATGGAAAGCAGCGTCTTCGATGCTGTTGGGGCGGAAGAACGCTGGCGGCAGGCCCTCAGGCGCGGTGGGCAACGGCTCTGACAGCGCCAGTGCGTGTATTTGCAAGCCGACGGAGGTCTGTTCAAGCGGATGGGATTGTGCGGCGATCCGGATGTCGGGCACGATCTGGCCCGGTTGCAGCCGGCGGTCGCCTGCTGCACGCCCGGACAGCTTCTGGAAGTGCTCGAGCAGCGAGAAATACAGGTCCTCATGCATGGCTTCCGGTGTACTCATGGTCTCACCAGTGCCGGCAATCTCCTGCTCAAAACCGGTCAACTGCATCGCAATGTGCAGGCGGCCGAAAAAGGGCTCGGTCTGCGGCCAGGCATGGTGCTCGATCGCATGCAGGGCCTGGGCGTAAGCAGCTTCGTAGTCGGTTTGCAAGGCGGCATCGTGCACGGTGCGCCCCTGCGCATCCTGCGCCTGCTGCCAGCCGCAGGGGGTGATGCCGCTGCTGCCGTGTGCGGTGTGGAAAGACCGGTTGGGTGCGAATACCTGCAGGTTCTTCGTGTGCCCGTCGTGGTAGCGTAGCGCCAGCGTGTAGCTGTCGGTGTGCTGACCGGCCTGCATCTGCAGGTCCACCCCCGGCGGCAGCATGGCGGCCAGGGGGTAGGCTTCCAGCATGAAACGATTGGGCGCGGCATCCGCATGGAGCGGGTAGTGCAGATGCAGGCTTTGCAGCCCGGTGGTATCGAGGTCTTCCAATACCGCATGCACCAAGGGCTTGTAGGCGCTGCGGATGCGGGCGTGGATGCCCTGCTTGCTCAGCATCTCCTCGGCCGCACGGCGCGCTTCAACGCCTTCGAAACACCACAGCTGCCAGGACCACTCGGGCTGGGGATGGGCCAGGCGCTCTGCCACCCACTGGGTGAGCGTACGGTCTAGGGTGCTGGAGAGGAGGAGCGTCATGGTGTGGCCTGCGGTGTAGATGCTTGTGATCCACCAGCATAGAACAAGCACGCTGTTCTTGCTGCACGCCGGCGCTTATTCCCGCTGACACTCCATCCCACATGGTTTTATTTAGCCGGCTATCGCCATCTGGCCCTCAGGCGTCGTTGCCTTCCGGGTTGGCAGACACGATGCGGCTCAGGCTGGGTGGCACGTCCTTGCCCATGCGCCGATCGCGGAACAGTGCCGCACGCATCAGGAAGATATTGGTGATCGGCACCGCGACCGACAGCAGCACGGCAATCAGCAAGGTGTGGAAACTGGGCTTGTGCGACTGCAGGCTGAAAAAGAAGACCGAGCTCCAGACAATGAGCCAGCAGCCGGCGCACGCGATGATGGAAGGTGTATGCACGCGCTCGTAGTAGCTGGGCAGTCGAAACAGGCTCAGTGCCCCGATCAGCGTGATCAAGGTGCCGCCAAGCACCAACACCGACACGAGGATCTGTACCCAGATGGGCAGGTCGACTTCGGTCATTCGATCACCTCCCCGCGCAGCAGGAATTTGGCCATCGCTGTCGAGCTGACAAAACCGAACAACGCGATGAGCAGCGCGGCCTCAAAGTAATTGACGGACGCATAGTGGATGCCCAGCACCAGCATCGCGAGCATCCCGATCAGATACATGCAGTCCAGCGCCAGAACGCGGTCTTGGGCCTGTGGGCCCTTGAGCAGGCGGATCATCGCGAACAGCATGGCCAGCAGCAAGATGAAAAGGGCTGCCGGCATGGTCCAGGCAAGAATGATGTTCATTCGAAAATCTCCATGAGGGGCCGTTCATAGAAGGCCTTGATGTGGTCGAT
Source organism: Comamonas sp. B21-038 (assembly GCF_022387135.1). GTDB lineage: Bacteria > Pseudomonadota > Gammaproteobacteria > Burkholderiales > Burkholderiaceae_C > Comamonas > Comamonas sediminis. The sequence goes on along the minus strand of NZ_CP092462.1, from coordinate 2,101,228 downwards.
AACGCCTTGCGGGTCGTCTGCCTCCAGCACATGCAGCAGCAGGATGGAGCGGTCGCGCGATATCTCGGCCCACGCGGTACCGGGGGTGATACAGACGATCATTGCCAGCACGGCCAGGCCGTTGGGGTCGCGCAGCTGCAAAGGCACATGAACAAACCCTGCCGGCTTTTTTCGGCTGCCCGGCATCAGCAGCAGTCGCAGCACGGCCACATTGGATTGCAGCGAATCCGCAGCCACACGAAAGCCCAGCCGGATGATGGTCCAGGGTTTTTTGATGCTGACCGAGCGTGGGCGCAGCCCCTGGGTGAGCATTGGAATCAGCCAGCCCAGCAGCACACCGAGAATGATCTGCCCGGGGCTGAGGCTGCGGTTGAGCAGCAGCCACACCAGGCACAGCAGCACGGACAGCAGGGGCGCAGGGAAAAGGCGCTTCATGGCTCGGTACCTCCTGCAGGAGCTTGCGGCGCAAGCCCAAACCCCGTCTCAGGGAGCACGGTCGGGATCTCGGGAGCGACCACGGGCTTGGCCGTGGGGGAGGGCTTGGGATGGGTCTCCAGCACGGCGCGGATGTAATTGCCGGGCGCGTGGAGGTTGTCGGCAGCCCGCTGGGTAAAGCGCATCACGCTGGCACCATGGGTCACCATGAGGATGCAGCAACCGAGCAAGATCGCTAGCGGCAGGCCCTCGATGACCTTCAGCTCAGGGGTATTGCGGCTGATGCTGGACCAGAACTCCCGAATCCCGATCCGCACCAGGGCGGTCAACGCCATCAGCCCCGTGGCGATCAGCAAGCCCATGAAAAGCCAGCCCAACCAGCCGATCTGCGTACCTGCCGAAGAGCCCAGTCCCAGGGGATTGAGCAGCGCCGAGAGCATGGCGAACTTGCCGATGAAGCCGGACAGCGGCGGCAGGCCCGATATCACCAAGGTGCAGAGCATGAACGACAGCCCCAGAAATGCCATCGCTGCCGGAATGGCCCGGCCGATCAGCACTTCCTCGTCTTCGTCGAGGTTGAAACCATCGCGCGGCAGCAGTTCGGCGGTCAGGAACGGCGCCTCCTCATCCTCGAAGCGTACGCTGGCACCGTCGGTCGTGCGCCATCGCTCGATCAGGTCGGTGATCAGGAACAGCGCCGCCACCGCAAGCGTCGAGCTCGGCATGTAGTACAGCAAGGCGCTCGTCATCAGGTTCTGGCCAAAGCCGGCGGCAGCCAGCAACGTGCCTGCGGACAGGATGGCGGCATAGCCCGCCACATAGCCCAGGCGCTGCGTGCCAAGCATGGAAATGGCCGCATACAGCATCGTGGCCAGGCCACCCAGGATCAGCCAGGCGCTGCCAAAATGGGCCGATGGCCCGGCCTCGCTGCTGAACATCAAGGTCCACAGCCGCACAATCGTGTAGATGCCCACCTTGGTCATCAGCGCAAAAATGGCGCCGACCGGGGCCGTGGCCGAGCCATAGGCGGGCACCAGCCAGAAGTTCAGCGGCCAGACCGCTGCCTTGATCAGGAAGGCGGTGGCCAGAATGCCGGCGGCGGTATGCAGCAAGCCCCGGTCCGCGCTGCTGACGCTCGGAATGATGCGCGCCAGGTCGGCCATGTTCAAGGTGCCGGTGATGCCATAGAGCATCGACACGCCAATCAGAAACAGTGACGACGCTGCCAGGTTGATGGCGATGTAGTGCAGGCCATGCTGAACCCGGGACTTGCCTGAGCCATGCAGCAGCAGGCCATAGGAGGCAGCGAGCATGATCTCGAAGAACACGAACAGGTTGAACAGGTCGCCCGTGAGAAAGGCACCGGCCAGGCCCATCATCTGGAACTGGAACAGCGGGTGAAAATGCACGCCTACCCGGTGCCAGCGCGCGCCCGAATACACCACTGCACACAGCGCAACCACGCTGGTGGTCAGCAGCATCAGCGCCGAGAGCCGGTCGAGCACCAGCACAATGCCAAACGGCGCGGCCCAGTTGCCCGACAGGTAGACATTCATCGAGGTGGCCATGCCATCCTGGTTGCTCCATTTGACCAGCGCCATCGCAATGACCAGGCCGATCAGGCAGGAGCTGATGTTCATCAGCAGTTTGGTGCGTTGGTACTTCTCGCCCAGGGTCAGCATCAAGGCTGCGGTCAGCATGGGCAGCAAAATCGGTGCCAGCAGCAGGTGCGGCATCAGGCGCTCAGTCAGCGTCATCAGCGACATCAAGGCGCCTCCTGCACGTCATTGGACAGGGACCCGTCCACGTGGTCGGTGCCCGTCATGCCGCGCGAGGCGAGCAGCACCACCAGAAAGAGCGCGGTCATCGCAAAACCGATGACGATCGCCGTCAGCACCAGCGCTTGTGGCATGGGGTCGGCATAGTGCATCAGATCAGTCGGTACACCCGGCTGCAGTATCGGTTCGCGGTCGATTGCCAGGCCTACGCGGCCCATGCTGAAGATAAACAGATTGACCGCATACGACAGCAACAGCAGACCCATGATGATCTGGAACGTCCGTGGGCGCAGCAACAGCCAGACGCCGGAGCCGGTCAATACGCCAATGGCAATGGCCAGTACGATTTCCATTTGGTATTGTCCTTAGGATTGAGATGCCGAGTCGCTGCGCTCGCCTTGCTGGCGTTCGTGGTAGCGGAAGCCCCGGACGGATTGGTGGGCAATGCTGGTGAGCATCAGCATCGTGGAGCCCACGACCAGCGAGAACACGCCGATATCGAAGAACAGTGCGCTGGCGATATGGATCTCGCCTACGACCGGCAGGGTCAGGTGTGCGGTGTGGCTGGTCAGGAACGGATAGCCGAAGTACCAGCTGCCCACACCGGTGCCCAGTGCAAACAGCAGACCGGCGGCAATCCAGCGGCGCGGGTAGATGGGCAAATGCGATTCGACCCAGTGCGTACCGGAGATGATGTACTGCAGCAGCAGACCGATGGCCAAGGTCAGGCCGGCGACAAATCCCCCGCCGGGCTCATTGTGGCCACGCATGAACAGGTACATTGCAACAATGGCGGCAAACGGCAGCAAGAGGCGCACCAGCACAGCGGGCACCATCAGGTAGCCCACAGCGGTATCGGTGGCGCTGCGCGGGTTGAGCAGGTCGGTCTGTAAGTCAGCTGGCAAAAAGCGCTGCTGCTCGGGCACGTCCATCGCCTCGGGTGCCGGGCGGAAGCGCCGCAGCAGCGCATACACGGTCAGCGCAACAATGCCGAGCACGACGATTTCGCCAAAGGTATCAAACCCACGGAAATCGACGAGCATCACGTTGACAACGTTGGTGCCACCGCCTTCCGTTTGCGCACGCTCCAGGAAGAAGGTCGAGGTGCTTTCGGGGAAGGGCCGGCTCATCATCGCAAACGACAGCCAGGCCATGCCGCCACCGGCCAGCAACGTGATCAACAAGTCACGCCAGCGGCGCAGCGTGACCAGTGCGCCTTGCTGGGAGACTTTCTTGAGCTTCTTGTCGCGCTTGGGCAGCCAGCGCAGACCCAGCAGCAGCAGCACCGTGGTGACTACTTCAACCACCAGCTGGGTCAGCGCGAGATCAGGCGCGGAGAACCACAGGAAGGTCAGGCAGGTTGCCAGCCCGGCGCCGCCCAAGGTGACCAGCGCCGCCAGGCGGTGGTACTTGACGAGGAAGGCTGCTGCCAGCGAGCAGCTGATGCCGATCAGCCACAGAATGCCAAAGGCGGGGGACAGCGGTTGCAGGCCGCGGTTGCCCAGCTCCAGGCCATGGATCAGCAGCGGAAGCGTAGCCGTCAGCAATGCCGCCAGCACCAGCCACAGCGCCTGCCATTGCCAGCGGCGCGTGCCCAGCCAGCGGCGCAGATGGCGCGCACCGTTGGTGATGATCGCCATCACCGCCTGGAACACCCATTGGCCATTGATGCGCCCGACCAGCGGTGCATCATCGAGGTATTGCTTGGCGCGCAGCAGACGCAGCAGCAGATAGAGCAGAATGCCAGCGAGCATGGCGATGATGCTCATCACCAGCGGCGCATTGATGCCATGCCACAGCGCCAGGCTGAACTCCGGCAAGCTGCCGCCCACCACCGGCGAGGCGGCCGCATCGAGGTACTGGCCGACCGCCCAGGCCGGAAAGATTCCCACCAGCAGACAGATCAGCACCAGCAGCTCGACGGGCACCCGCATCCAGTGCGGTGGCTCATGCGGCTCATGCGGCAGATCGGTGGCAGGCGGGCCAAAAAACACATCGACGGTGAAGCGCAGCGAATAGGCGACGCTGAAAATACCGGCCAGGGTAGCTGCCACCGGCAACGCCGTGGTCAGAAACGGTGTGGTGTTGATGTACACCGTTTCGGCAAAAAACATTTCCTTGGACAAAAAGCCGTTGAGCAGCGGCACACCGGCCATGGCCGCACTGGCCACCATCGCCAGGGTGCCGGTGATCGGCATCATTTTCTGCAAGCCGGAGAGCCGGCGGATATCACGCGTGCCCGATTCGTGGTCGACAATGCCGGCCGCCATGAACAGCGAGGCCTTGAAGGTCGCATGGTTCATGATGTGGAACACGGCAGCGACGGCAGCCAAGGGGCTGTTGAGGCCGAGCAGCAAGGTGATCAGGCCCAGGTGCGACAAGGTCGAATAGGCCAGCAGCGCCTTCATATCGTGCTGGAACATGGCGATGTAGCCGCCCAACAGCAAGGTGATGGCGCCGGCACCCCGACGAGCCAGAACCATTCCTCGGTACCGCTCAGCGCTGGCCAGAGGCGCGCGAGCAAGAAGACGCCTGCCTTGACCATGGTGGCCGAATGCAGGTAGGCCGACACGGGGGTGGGTGCTGCCATGGCGCGCGGCAGCCAGAAATGGAAGGGAAACTGTGCACTCTTGGTCAGTGCTCCCAGCAACACCAGCACCAGCGTAACGCGGTAGAGCTCGTGGTTGCGGATCTGGTCGCCCGCCGCCAGCACATTGTCCAGTTCATAGCTGCCGACGATATGGCCCAGCAGCAATACGCCCCCAGCAGGCACAGGCCGCCGGTGCCGGTCACCGTCAGCGCCATGCGTGCGCCCATGCGTGCATCCTTGCGGTGGTGCCAGTAGCCGATCAGCAGGAAGGAGAAGAGGCTGGTCAGTTCCCAGAAAAACACCAGCTGGATCAGGTTGCCCGAGAGCACTACCCCCATCATCGATCCCATGAACGCCAGGAAAAACGAGAAGAAGCGTGGCACCGGATCGGCTTGCGACATGTAGTAGCGGGCGTACAGCACCACCAGGCTGCCAATGCCCAGCACCAGAATGGAGAACATCCAGGCAAAGCCGTCCATGCGGAAGTGCAGATCCAGGCCCAACTGGCCCAACCAGGCCACGTTGTGGTGCACCACGCCATTGTTCTGCGTTTCCGGGAAAAGCATGGCGACTTGAACCACACAGAACACGGCTATGGCCCCTGCCAAGGTGGACTCGGTGTTACGCGCGTTGGCAGGCAGCAGCGCCGCGATGGCGCTGCCGATGAAGGGGAGGAGGATCAGGTAGGAAAGTGCCATTTCTTTGTAAATTCTACAAGCTGGCTCGATCCCAGCTGCTACTAAAACCCGAGCAAGTTCAGGATATTGGTCATGGCTTATCGATAGTCAATACCCTATGTTAGTGACTGCAAATGCGCGAGCAAAGGCGGTTTCTGGATGGATGTTTTGGACATGGGCCGATGCATGCTTTGCATGAATAGGCAGGCCTTTGGCCATAGGCCAACACGGCGGCCGGGCTGCAGCACCTGGGATGGGTATCAGGTGGAAAATGGTGCGTCGCGGCGAGCCACCCGGCGACGTGCACGTGCGACGCGCCGCTGAGGCGCGCTCCATGGTGGGCTGGGCTTGGGTGCATGGGGTCCGGTGCCGAGGCATGTCTGGGCTCCTGCGCCCCAGGGCAGGGCGTCAGCGCATCCTAGCAGAAGCGACCGGGATGTCCTATTGCTCTTCCACCCGGCGGGGTGGGTAGCTGTCCCAGGATTGGCAGCCGGGGCACTGCCAGAAATGCTGGCGCGCTTCAAAACCGCAGGCGGCGCAGCGGTAGCGTGTCAGCGGCTTGGCGGCATTGTCCAATGCGCGCTGGATAGCCGGGTGGTGTTCCTCATGACTGAGGGTTTCCTGGGTCAGCCAGCGACCCGCAGCCACCAGCGAAGGCTCATGGCGCAGATGCTCGATGTACCAGTCACGCCCGGCAGGCGCCGCCGCGTCCGGCACCATCGCATGCTCGTCCATCTGAACGAGGCTCTCCATCACATCCAGCGACGGCGCGTTCTGGTAGTTCGCCTCCAGCAGCGCACGCACCTGCGGCTTGCGCTCATCGGTCTTGACCAGCTCCAGCATCAGCGGGGCGACCAGCGGCACCGAGGAGGGCGACACCGATGCCAGTTCGATCAACGAACTCAGCGCCAGCGAAGGATGTCCACTCTTGTGCTGCAGATGGGCCAACTCAATGCGGGGGCGCGGTGCATGCGGGGCTTCGGACTGGGCTTGCTGCAGCAGGCTCAGTGCAGCGTCGCGCTGGCCCTGGGCCTGCTGGCCCAATGCTTGCTCGCACAGGTAATGGGCAATGCGCACACTGTAGTCGCCCTGGTTGTGGCTGTGCATCAGGCGTGCAATCTGCACCGCCTGGGGCCAGTCGTGGGCACGCTCGTAGATGGCCAGGCGCGACAGGCGTGCCTCGTTCTCATAGGGCGTGCCGTCCAGTCGGGACAGCGCATCCTCGGCGCGGTCCAGCAGGCCCGCCTTGAGAAAATCGAGTGCCAGCGCGTGCTGGGCACGTTCGCGCTCGGGCTTGCTGATATCGGCGCGTGAGAGCAGATGCTCATGCACCCGCACCGCGCGGCTGTACTCGCCCCGGCGGCGGAACAGATTGCCCAGCGCAAAGTGCAGCTCGGCGGTATCGGGGTCGTTCTGTACGGCCTCGATAAATGCATCGATGGCCTTGTCCTGCTGCTCGTTCAGCAGGAAGTTCAGCCCCTTGAAGTAGGCCTTGGGGGCGCTGCGGTTCTCGCGGCGGATCTGGCGCAGGTCAAAACGCGAAGCCAGCCAGCCCAGCACAAACGCAGCGGGAAAGCCCAGCAGGATCCAGGAGATGTCAAATTCCATGAGGGGGCAGCGGGGTGGATTCGTCCGCAGGGGCGTTGATGGAGAGGGCGGGCTCAGCCGCGGCCGTTTGCGCTGCCGCTGCACGCTGCGCGGCTTTGCGGTGCTTCCACCAGCGCGGCACCATGCCGATGATGCCGACAATCACACCCGCGCTGAATGCGAGCAGCACGACCAGAACGAGGGGGGCCTGCCACTGGGTGCCGAAGAACAGGTGCACCACCACATCCCGCTGGTTATTGAGCGCAAATGCAAACAGGGTGAAGAAGATGACAGCTTTGAGCAGCCACAGCAGGTATTTCATGGCAGTGACAGGAATGGCTTGGGCGCCATTCTACGTGCATTCCCGCGCCTGGCCTGGAAAAGCAAATGCCAGCACGAGGCTGGCATTGGTCAAAAGAAGGTGACGAGCCTGACCCCGGCACTGGATCCACAGTTAGGGCTGCTTGGTTCCCCACCTGACCCGGTTGGCCGCTTCCCCATGCGAGGAGGCCCGTCAGGAACCGATTGTACCTAAAGAATGCATGTGTTCCGGCCAGGCGGGCCAAAAAGTCCCTGATCGTCCGGGTGGCAGGGTGCGGCGCCTAAAAGTATTGCATGCAGCGCGGAGCCAGCGCCGTGCATGGCTGCGACTGACCGTAGAATGCGGTGCTATGTCTTATCTTGTTCTCGCTCGCAAATACCGTCCACGGAATTTCTCTGAAATGGTAGGCCAGGAGCATGTGGTGCAAGCGCTGTCCAATGCGCTGGTACAGCAGCGCTTGCACCACGCCTATCTGTTCACGGGAACCCGTGGTGTGGGCAAGACGACGGTCTCGCGCATTCTGGCCAAGTCGCTCAACTGCACCGGGGTGGACGGCCATGGCGGCATCACGGCTGCACCATGCGGCGTGTGCCCGGCCTGTACCGAGATCGACAGCGGGCGCTTTCCCGATTACACCGAGCTCGACGCCGCGTCCAACCGGGGCGTCGACGAAGTACAGGGCCTGCTGGAGCAGGCGGTGTACAAGCCGGTGCAGGGCCGCTTCAAGGTCTTCATGATCGACGAAGTGCACATGCTCACCAACACCGCCTTCAACGCCATGTTGAAGACCTTGGAAGAGCCGCCCGAATATCTGAAGTTTGTGCTGGCAACGACCGACCCGCAGAAGGTGCCGGTCACGGTGCTGTCGCGCTGCCTGCAGTTCAACCTGCGCCCCATGGCGCCAGAGACCATCCAGGAACACCTGGGACGCGTGCTGGTGCAGGAGCAGATTTCCTCCGAGCCACCGGCGCTGCGCCTGCTGTCGCGCTCGGCCCGTGGCTCGATGCGCGATGCGCTGTCGCTGACCGACCAGGCGATCGCCTTTGGTGGTGGCCAGCTGCAAGAGGCCAGCGTGCGCCAGATGCTGGGCGCCGTCGATTCCAGCCACGTGTTCCGCCTGATCGATGCGTTGGCACGTGGTGACGGTGCCGAGGTCGTCGACACCGTCAACCAGCTGCGCCACCAGGGCTTGTCGGCTGCGTCTACGTTGGAAGACATGGCCGTGCAGCTGCAGCGCATGGCCGTGTTGCAGGCGGTGCCCGACAAGGCGCAAGCCGCTGCCAGCGAAGACGACGGGGAGCAGCAGGAACTGCTGCGCTTGGCCCAGCAAATGCCGGCGGACGAGACCCAGCTGCTCTACAGCATTGCACTGCATGGCCGGGGCGAGCTGGGACTGGCGCCTGATGAATATGCCGCGTTGACGATGGCGCTGCTGCGGCTGCTGGCCTTCAAGCCTGCGGGCTCGGCTGAAAAAAAAACTCTGAATAGCGCGGTTGCCGCACCCAAAACGGCGGCGGCCCAGGCTGCCGTTGCGTCTGTCGCTCCGCCTGTAGCGGCGCAAGTACCGCCATCGCCATCGCCATCGCCATCGCCAGCCGCAGCTTCTCAACCACCGCAGTTGGCCAGTGCGTTGGCTGCGCCCATAGCTGCACCTGCGCCTGCGCCTCTCGCTGTAGCCCAGCCGGTTGCCGCGCCTGCTGCGCCGGTAACTACTGCCGCACCCGCCCCGGCCGTGGTGGCCAACTCGATGGCCCAGCCCGCTTCCGGCGCGGCCGCAGGAGCCGGTCACATTGCCGCGCCTATCGTGGAGGCTGTCAAGCTGCCAGTGCGCAGCGCAGAGGATTTGATTCCGGCCCGTGCCGCTGCGCCGGCGCCTGCGGCGATCGACCCGCCGACACCGGCCCAGACAGAGAAAGAACTGGTGGAGGAGGAGCAACCGCAAGCCCATGACGACGATAGCTTGCCGGACGCGGGCAGCGATGCCGATGACGAGACCGCTGCGCCTTATTTCGACGAAGTGCCGATCGACGCCTACGCCGATGATGAGCCCCCGGCATTGCCGGGCCGCTCCGATGCCGTAGTGGCAGTGCAGACGACGGTGGTGGTGGCTGAAGAGCGCGCAAGTCTGATCGCCTTGCCGGTGCAAACGCCGCAGGCCAGCGAGCTGGACCGGCCCGCTGCCAGCTTTGGCGAAAACCTGGGACGGGTTCCGCCTGAGTTCGAGGACACCGAAGAGGGCCGTTTCTGGAACGACACCGTCACCGGGCTGGTGCAGGCCGAGGCCATCACCGCTGTGGCACGCCAGTTGGCGCTGCGCTCCCAGCTGATCCAGCGCGAGGCCGAGGTGTGGTCGCTGCGCGTGGACCTGGAATCGCTGGCGCAGCCTGGCACGATCGAGCGTCTGCGCACGGCCTTGGTGGCCGCTGGTCTGGTGGGCAAGATCCAGGTGTCCGTTGGCCCCGTGACGGACTGCCCCGCACGCCGCAAGGCCCATGCGGTGCAGGCGCGCCAGCGTGCGGCCGAAGCGACGGTGCGCAACGATCCCTATGTCCAGTCTTTGATACAGCAATTTGGCGCGAAAATAGTGCCCGGTAGCATTCAGCCTCTATGATGCGGCGTTCGCGGGCCGATGGGAGCTCCCACCTGCCGCAGGTTTTTATACAAAAGGATTTTCCATGTTCAACAAAGGACAACTCGCCGGTTTGATGAAGCAAGCCCAGGCCATGCAGGACAACCTCAAGAAGGCCCAGGATGACCTGGCTAACATCGAGGTCGAAGGTGAGTCCGGTGCCGGCCTCGTCAAGGTGCTGATGACCTGCAAGCACGACGTCAAGCGCGTGACCATTGACCCCAGCCTGCTGGCCGAAGACAAGGACATGCTCGAAGACCTGGTGGCTGCCGCTTTCAACGCTGCCGTGCGCAAGGCAGAAGAGACCAGCAACGAGAAGATGGGCAAGATCACCGCTGGCATGCCAGGCCTGCCCGGCGGCATGAAGTTCCCGTTCTAAGCGCTTCGTTTTGCCACAAGCTCTGAGCGTTCTCCAGCCCTTGACAGCTGCGCGCCGTCACGGGCTTGGCTGCCCCATGCACTGCCCGGAAGGACTGGTCCATGTCTGATACGGGCACCTTGGATGCACTGGTGCAGGCGCTGCGCCGCCTGCCAGGGGTGGGGGTGAAGTCGGCATCACGCATGGCTTTTCACCTGCTGCAAAACGACCGGGAGGGGGCCGAGCTGCTCTCGCGTGCACTGCACGAGGCCAGCAGCCGTGTGCAGCACTGCGAACGCTGCCACACGTTTACCGAAAACCGCATTTGCGACACCTGTCTGGATGAAGGGCGGGATGCCGCACGCCTGTGCGTGGTGGAGACACCGGCGGACCAGGCTGCACTGGAGCGCACCGGCGCCTACAAAGGCTATTACTACGTGCTGATGGGGCGCCTGTCGCCGCTCGATGGCGTGGGCCCGCGCGATATTGGGGTGCTGCAGCTGTTGCAGCGGGCCACGGATGGCGTGGTGCAGGAGGTGATTCTGGCCACCAATTTCACCGCTGAAGGCGAGGCCACTGCCCATGTGATCGGGGACGCCTTGCAGCGCAAAGGCATTGGTTTCACGCGCCTGGCACGGGGCGTGCCCATTGGCAGCGAGTTGGAGTATGTGGATCTGGGCACGATTGCCCATGCGTTAGCCGACCGCCGCTGAAACCGAACGGCGCACGCGGTAGGCAATACGCTTGCGGCGGAGCGCAGCGTTGCCGTCGCTGGCGCCGCGGCTTCCCGCAGGCTGGGAAAAGCGGTTTTCCTGCGCCTGACCCTTAGGCTAAATGCCGCTTTGGCGTCCTGCGCGCCGTTTTCCACCCATTACAATTCAATGCTGATCTCGGTGGTTATTTATGCATTTCATGCATGAATCCAGCCTGGTGCGGTCTGTGGTTTGGCTTTGCTCGCCTTGCTGCGCCGCATGCCCGGTTTCCTGGTGGTAGCCGTTCAAAGATCGTTTTCCGTTACGTTATTGCATCTAGCCGTGTTGCTGCCGGCTGTGCCTCGTGTTTTTTAGGATTTTTGCGTGCAATCTACTGCTGTATCCAAGCGAAATATTCTGGCCGCTGTCATTGGCAACGCGCTTGAATGGTATGACTTTCTGGTCTTTGCCTTCATGACGCCGATCGTGGCGAAGCTGTTCTTCCCCTCCAATCCCAATGATCCCAGTGATGACCTCAACCGCATCCTGATGACCACGGCCGTGTTTGGCGTAGGCTTCTTTATGCGCCCCGTCGGCGGCATCCTGCTGGGACTGTATGGCGACCGCAAGGGCCGCAAGGCCGCGATGGTGATGGTCACCGGCATCATGGCGGTGGCCATTGCGCTGATCACGTTTGCGCCCACCTACCAGGGTGTGGGTATCTGGGCGCCGATCTTCATAGTGCTGGCGCGTCTGCTGCAGGGCTTTGCCGCTGGCGGTGAGTTCGGTACCTCCACCGCACTGCTGATCGAGCTGGCACCCAAGGGCAAGCGCGGCTTTTACGGCTCCTGGCAGATGACAGGCCAGATGGCGGCTCTGCTGATTGGTGCGGCGGTGGGTACGCTGATTACCGACTTTTTCACGCAGGAGCAGCTGATGTCCTGGGCCTGGCGCATTCCGTTTGCTGTAGGTCTGTTGATCGTGCCAGTCGCCATCTACATTCGCCGCCATGTCGAAGAGCCTGAGACTTTTGTGAAGATGCAGGCCGCGCAAAAGGCGGGTACCGTCAAACAAGTTGGTGTACTGGAGATGCTGCGCACCCATGCGCGTGAAACCCTGGTGGGCATGGGCCTGGTGGTAACGGCCACCGTGTCGATCTACATCACCTTCACCTACCTGGTGACCTACTCCACCGTGACCTTGAAGCTGCCGCTGCACGACACCTTCATGGTCCAGATGGCGGGTGCCGCCATGATGGTGGTGCTGATGCCTTTCATGGGCGCCTGGTCGGACCGCGTGGGCCGTCGTCCTTTGATGATCGGCTCGCTGCTCGGTTACCTGGTGGTGCTGTACCCGCTCTACGCTTGGCTGACCGATGGCCCGACCATTGCGAAGCTGATGACGGTGCAGGTCGTGGTCTGCCTGTTTGTGTCGGTGTTTTTCGGCGTCTTCAGCACGGTGATGGCAGAGCTGTTCCCCGCCCATGTGCGTTCGGTCGGCATGTCAATGGCCTACAACATCGCTGTGATGGTGTTTGGTGGTTTTGCGCAGTTCATCGTGACCTGGTTGATCAAGACGACGGGCTCGACGATGTCGCCTGCCTTCTACGTGATGTTCGGCGTCACACTGGGCCTGATTGCCTCCTTCTTCATCCGCGAGCGTGCGCACGACGACGACCTGGATGCCTCGATCGGTTAAGCCTGCTGCATACAGCACCTGCAGGTGCTGGTAACCGCATGGCCCAAAAGAAAGCCCGGTGCTGCACAAGCACCGGGCTTTTTTGCGATGACGGAAAGGGCGGGGTCAGGCCAGCGCAGGCAGCATGGCCTGCCACTCGGAGGCCAGCAGGCGCACCGGTTGGGCCAGTGCACCGGGCAGCAGCTGGTCGGCGGTTTGCGCGACGGTCATACCCAGCATATGGCCGAGCAGCAAGGCGCTGGCCATCAGCTGGAGGCTGCCTGCCGGGGCGTCGGGCCATCGCATCTGTGCCTTTGCAGCCAGCTCCGCACTTTGGTGCGGGAAAACTTTCTCGCAGTACTGTATTTGCGGCAGCTGGGGAATCTTCGTGGCCACTGCCTGGAGCAGGGTCTCCCAAGCCTTCAACTGTTCGGCCGAATAGGCCTGGATCAAGGTCAGCAGCGACTGGTAAGGCGTGCGCGCATCCAGGGCTTGCGAGTGCGCCATGCGCAGCAGATTGAACAGCAGGGCCGGGCGGCGCTGCATCAGCTCCACCAGTGCGCCGGCGTCTGCCTGGCTGCTCAGCACAGCCGCCAGCGCGGCAACATCGGCCGTGCTGGGCAGCACCACCCTGGCAGGCACCGGCTCGGGCCGGCTGACCGCATAGCCCTGCAACAGGTGGGCCTTGTTCTCCTTGGCCAGTTGGAGCTGTGCGGTGGACTCGATCTTGTCGGCAATCAATGTCGCGCCAGAGATGCGCCGGGCCCATTGCAGCATCAGCACGGCACGCTCGGCCGACAGCACCGAAAAGTCAATCTTCAGGTAATTGACCAGGTCATGCCAGGGTGCGTAGGCGGAATCGAGCACGGAATGGTTGAAGGCAAGCGCAAAGCCCCTGGCACGCAACGCTTCCAGCGCCGGGCGGCGGGCCATGGCTTCAGACGATGCGGCGTGGCCGAGCGAGGGTATTTCCAGCACGATCTGGTGCGCGGGCAGCAGATCAAGGTGGCTGCCATGCAGGCTCTCGAAGGTCGTGTTCAGAAAAAGCAACCCGTCGCCGAGCAGCGGGGCGGGTTCAATATGTGAAAGCACGGCATGGGTCAATGCCAGGTCGGATTCCAGCGTATGGGCCGACGCGGTGCGGGAGCGGTTGAATATCTCGTGGCCGATGACGGTGTCATCGGCATCTTTGATCGGCTGCCAGGCAATCGGGGGGGCAGGCGACGTAAACACCAAGGCCGTGGCCAAGGAGGATGGGGTTGCGGAGGGCGCGCTCGTCTGTTGCATGTACGGCTGAACCATGGCATGCATCAGTGGTGCCTCACCAGCAACTGGCGCAAGCAATGTCTGCATTTTGTTATCTCGGGATCGACGTGCATTGTCCTTCATATCGGGCATTTCACGCGTCTGAGGATAGAGTGAACCTGCAGGTTTTGTAGCAAACTGCACACGCTTTTGGGGTTTAAAAAGCGTCAGTTTGTTACAGTTGTCCCTGCAGCCAGTCCAGTTCGCTCTCGCTGAAGCCGGCCAGGCGCCGCGCAGACAGATTGATGGGCGGGCGCGGGCGTGGTGCTTCGTAATGCCCGACAAGCCAGCTGTAGTGCTGTTCCGGATTCAGATTGCGCTGCGCGCAGAGGTACCGGTACCAGTGGTTGCCGATCGCGACATGGCCCACCTCTTCGCGCAGGATGATGTCCAGAATGGCCACGGCCTCCAGCGCATCATCGGCAGAAGTTTGTTGCAATTTTCCCTGAATCTGGGGAGTTGCATCCAAACCACGGGCCTCCAAGGTGCGGGGCACCAAGGCCATGCGCGCCACGATGTCATCGGCGGTTTTCTCGCACATGGTCCACAGCCCCTGGTGGGCCGGGTAGTCGCCATAGTCGTGGCCCCATTTGCGCAAATGGGCGCGCAATAGCCGGAAATGCTTGGCTTCCTCTGCCGCCACCTGCAACCAGTCCTGGTAGAAAGCCTCGGGCATGCCGCCATAGCGCCAGATGGCATCGAGCGCCAGGTTGATGGCATTGAATTCGATATGCGCGATGGCGTGCAGCAAGATGGCGCGGCCCTCGGCCGTGGCGGGCGAGCGCCTGCCCATGGCGGTATGGACCTTGAGCTCGGGCTTGGCCGGGTGGCCGGGCAGGGTGACGCCCTGGGGGACCGCCAACTGCGCCTGGGGTGCTATTGAAATTGTGGCTCTTTGCGCATACATGGCAAGGGTGAGCGCGGATTTTTCCTCGGCATCGGCCACACACAGGGCCTGCAAGGCGGATTGACGTAATTCCATCCCTACAATTATGAGGCTGGTACGCATGTGGCGGCGTGCTGCCCGGCGGGGCGTCTCTGATGCCTGTGAGGCCTTGGCCCGGAACCATAAACCGATGGAGACATGATGGCAAAGTATGAACTCGATGGCGTGCAGCCGCAGGTTGCAGCGTCGGCTTGGATTGCAGACAGCGCGCAGGTGATCGGCCGGGTGGAGATGGCTGCAGACAGCAGTGTGTGGTTCGGCGCCATCCTGCGCGGGGACAATGACCCGATCCGCATCGGCGAGGGCAGCAATATCCAGGACGGCAGCGTGCTGCACACCGACAAGGGCAAGCCCTTGGACATCGGCAAGCATGTGACCATCGGCCATAACGTCATCCTGCATGGCTGCACGATCGGTGATGAATCGCTGATCGGCATGGGGGCCATTGTGCTCAATGGCGCCAAAATCGGGCGCCACTGCCTCGTAGGTGCCGGTGCGGTCGTGACCGAGAACAAGGAGTTTCCGGAAGGCAGCTTGATTGTGGGCAGCCCTGCCAAGGTGGTGCGCACGTTGAGCCCGGAACAGATCGATGGGCTGCGGCGCAGTGCAGAGGGCTATATGGCCAACGCCCGGCGTTTCAAGGCAGGTCTGCGAAAATTGCCCGATTGAGGCGCTGTTGCGCCGGGCAGCATGCCCGGGCGCTGCCGGCCCGCATGTATTGAATGGGAAGAATCACAGTGTCTGAACTGCATAAATTTTTGTTTGATGGGCTGCCCGTGCGGGGCGCCATTGTCCGACTGACCGATGCCTGGCAAGAGATCTTGCAGCGCCGCGCAGTCAATACCAGTACCGGCCCGTACCCACTGCCGGTGCAGGAGATGCTCGGCGAGATGACCGCCGCCGGCGTGCTGATGCAGTCCAATATCAAATTCAATGGCGCGCTGGTGTTCCAGATTTCGGGCGATGGCCCGGTGAAGCTGGCCGTCACCGAGGTGCTGACCAACCTGAGCGTGCGCTCCACCGTCACGATGATCGGTGATCTGCCAGCTGACGCGACCCTGACCGACATGGTCAATGTGCATGGCAAGGGCCGCTGCGCGATCACGCTGGACCCCAAGGACAAGCAACCCGGCCAGCAACCCTACCAGGGCGTGGTGCCGCTGGTCGATGTGGATGGCCAGCCGCTGGAGAGCATGGCCGCGATCCTGCAGCAGTACATGCGCCAGTCCGAACAGCTCGACACCGTGCTGGTGCTGGCGGCCAACGACAAGGTGGCCGCCGGCCTGATCGTGCAGCGCATGCCGATCAAGGGCGAGGCCAACCTGGCAGCCGGGGCGCAGAATACCGAAGAGGTCGACCAGATCGGCCTGAACGAAGAGTACAACCGCATTGCCCATCTGGCTGCCAGCCTGACCCGCGATGAGCTGCTGAACCTCGATGTCGAGACCATCCTGTACCGCCTGTTCTGGGAGGAAAAGCTGCTGCGCTTTGTGCCCGAAGACGGCGAAGGCGGCCCGCACTTTGCCTGCACCTGCAGCCGCGAGCGCGTCGGCAACATGCTGCGCAGCCTCGGTCAGGAGGAATCGGACAGCATTCTGGAAGAGCAGGGCATGATCGAGGTCGGTTGCGAATTCTGTGGCCAGCAATACCGCTTCGATGCCGTTGATGTGGCGCACCTGTTTACCGAACGCGGCAATGACCCGCCAGCCTCCAACCTGGTGCAGTGACGTCGGGCGCCCTGGTGGCGCCTAGCTGGCCGAGGGGGTGATCAGGCCCTGGAACAGGCGCAGCTCGCAATCGGGATCGCTGCATTTTTCGCAGTTCCAGCGTGCACGCGCGCCGGGGTTGGCCTGGCGCAATGCCGTGCGCAAGGCCTGCAGGCCCGGCGCCTCCGGGAACCAGTTGCACAGTGCCGCCAGCGCCTCTTGCTCCAGCCGGTGCCCCTGGCTGAACAACAATTGAAACGCCTGCCCCTGGGTCGCCAGGTGCAGGCGTGCCTGCATCAGCAGGGTCTGGGCGGGATCGGCTCCGCTTGCACTGTCACGCATCGGTGGCGCCAGCAGCAGCACCGCGTCATGCCGGGCCAGGAACGCAGCTGGCAGCTCTGCCATGGGCGAGGCGGTGAGTTGTGCAAAGCTGCAGGCCTGCAGCACAAATGCGGGTGGCGATGCCCTATTGCACTGCGCCAGGTAATGCGCCAGTTGCTGCGCGAGCTGCTCTGCATCCGCGCAGGCTGCCGAGGCCAGGTAGACCGCCGGTGGCGAGCCCATGGGGCGGGGTGTGATGGCAGAAGAGGGCAGCGCAGGCATGGCGGCGATGATACGGCCTAAGGCAGGCCAGGGCGACAAAAAAGCGCCTCCTGGGAGGCGCTTGCGGGGGCCGGGGCCGCGCTGTCTTATTTGCGCGTGTACTGCACAAACACTTCATTGGGCTTGACCATGCCGAGCTCATTGCGGGCCTTGCCCTCGACCATGTCCATGCCCTGCTTGAGGTCGTTGACCTCGGTCTCCAGGCGCACGTTCTCACGCGTGGCCGCTTCGTTCTCCGTTTTCTGGGTGGCGATTTGCTGCTTCATGTCCTTGACGTAGGGCACGCTGCCGCGCCCACTCCAGAGCTGGGCATGGATGCTGACCAGGATGGCCAGCAGCACAAAAGGAACAATGCGAGAGATCATGGCAAACAGAAGTCCGGGAGGCAGTCAGGACACGGCTGTCAGCCATGTCCCGAGACAAGCTTAGCGCAGATTGTAGAAGGCGGCGCGGCCTGGATACACTGCCACTTCGCCCAGGTCTTCCTCGATGCGCAGCAGTTGGTTGTACTTGGCCATCCGGTCCGAGCGGCTCAGCGAGCCGGTCTTGATCTGGCCGGCGTTCAAGCCCACGGCGATGTCGGCGATGGTGCTGTCTTCGGTTTCGCCCGAGCGGTGCGAGATCACGGCGGTGTAGCCGGCGCGCTTGGCCATCTCGATGGCGGCAAAGGTTTCGCTCAAGGTGCCGATCTGGTTGATCTTGATCAGGATCGAGTTGGCGATGCCCTTGTCGATGCCTTCCTTGAGGATCTTGGTGTTGGTCACGAACAGGTCGTCACCGACCAGCTGCACCTTCTTGCCCAGGCGCTCGGTCAGCACCTTCCAGCCATCCCAGTCGCCTTCGTGCATGCCGTCTTCGATGGAGATGATCGGGTACTTGTCGCACCAGGCGGCCAGCATGTCGGTCCACTGCTCGGCCGTCAGGCTGATGCCGCCTTCGCCTTCGAGCACGTACTTGCCGTCCTTGTAGAATTCGGAGGCAGCGCAGTCCAGCGCCAGCGCGATCTGGTCGCCAGCGGTGTAGCCCGCCTGGTCGATGGCTTCGAGGATCAGCTGAATGGCCGCTTCATGGTTCTCGACCGATGGCGCGAAACCGCCTTCGTCGCCCACGGCGGTGGGCATGCCACGGCTGTCGATGATCTTCTTCAGCGCGTGGAACACTTCGGCACCCCAGCGCAGCGCTTCCCGGAAGCTCGGCGCACCGACGGGCACGATCATGAACTCTTGCAGGTCCAGCGAGTTGTTGGCGTGTGCGCCACCGTTGATGACGTTCATCATCGGCACTGGCAGTTGCACACCGCCCATGCCGCCAAAGTAGCGGTACAGCGGCAGGCCGGCTTCTTCGGCAGCGGCGCGGGCCACGGCCATCGACACGGCCAGCATGGCGTTGGCGCCCAGGCGGCTCTTGTTGTCGGTGTTGTCCAGGTCGATCAGGGTCTTGTCCAGGAAGGCCTGCTCGGCGGCATCCAGGCCCAGGATGGCTTCGGAGATTTCGGTATTGATGTGCTCGACGGCCTTGAGCACGCCCTTGCCCAGGTAGCGGCTCTTGTCGCCATCGCGCAGCTCGATGGCTTCACGCGAACCGGTGGAGGCGCCCGATGGGACGGCCGCGCGGCCCATCACACCCGATTCCAGCAATACATCACATTCCACGGTGGGGTTGCCACGCGAATCCAGAATTTCGCGGCCAACGATATCAACAATTGCACTCACTTTAGAGCCTTTCAGAGATTGAGAAACGGGATGGTGCGCTGCAAACGGGTGGACTGCAACTGCACGGAATCAAAAGGGGTGGGCAGGGCGAGGCAGCGCTTAAACGCCTTCGACCAGTACCATGCGCATGATGGCGGCACCGGCACGCGCTTCGCGCGCCTTGCTGTACTCGGGGGAGTCGTAAAAACGGCGGGCCTGCTCGCTGTCCTTGAACTTCAGGATCACGGTGCGGCCGGGGTTCCAGTCGCCCTCGATCACCTCGACCTTGCCACCGCGCACGCAGACTTCGGCATCATAGGTCTGCATGGCGATGGTGCTGAACTTGCGGTACTCCTCGTACTGCTCCGGATCGGTGACGGTGACCGATGCAATGATGTATGCGCTTGGCATTTAAGCTCCAAAATTGTTTTCCAGGAAACCGTTCTTCTTGGTGATGCCGTCGAGCGCCACCATGGTTTCGAGCAAGGCCTTCATGTGCTTGAGCGGTACCGCATTGGGGCCATCGCTCAGCGCATTGCAGGGGTCCGGATGGGTTTCCATGAACACGCCGGCGACGCCTACGGCAATTGCTGCGCGGGCCAGCACGGGAACCATCTCGCGCATGCCGCCGCTGGAGGTGCCATTGCCGCCGGGCAGCTGCACGCTGTGGGTGGCATCGAACACCACCGGCGCAAGGGTCTCGCGCATGATGGCGAGCGAGCGCATGTCGCTCACCAGGTTGTTGTAGCCAAAGCTGGCGCCGCGTTCGCAGGCCATGAAGCTGTCCTCGGGCAGGCCCACTTCCTTGGCGGCAGCGCGGGCCTTGTCGATGACATTCTTCATGTCATGCGGGGCCAGAAACTGGCCCTTCTTGATGTTGACCGGCTTGCCGGATTGGGCGACCGCCCGGATGAAGTCGGTCTGGCGGCACAGGAAGGCCGGTGTCTGCAGCACATCGACGATGCTGGCGACGTAGGGCACTTCGGCTTCGGTGTGCACATCGGTGAGGATGGGTACATTCAGCTCTTTTTTCACCTTGGCCAGAATCTCCAGGCCTTTTTCCATGCCAGGGCCGCGAAAGCTCGTGCCCGAGCTGCGGTTGGCCTTGTCAAAGCTGCTCTTGAAGATAAAGGGGATGCCCAGGCTGGACGTCATTTCCTTGAGCTGTCCGGCCACATCCATCTGCAGCTGCTCGGACTCGACCACGCAGGGGCCGGCGATCAGGAAAAACGGTTTATCAAGCCCGATATCAAATCCGCACAATTGCATGGACGGTGTTCCTTAAGGATGGGGTGAAAGCAAAGACGCCATGAGAAACGCAGCGTTGGTGGGTGCTTTGTTTGTCATGGCTTCAGTGTGTGCCGCAGCGTGGCCGCAATTTTACTTGGCTGCCTGCTTCTTGCGATCGACTGCTGCCTTGATGAAGGCATTGAACAGCGGATGGCCGGCCCAGGGGGTGGACTTGAACTCGGGGTGGAACTGCACGCCGATGAACCAGGGGTGTACCGCCTTGGGCAGCTCGACGATCTCGGTCAGGTGCTCGCGCTGGGTCAGCGCGGAAATCACCAGGCCCGCGTTGCGCAGCTGGTCCAGGTACTGGGTGTTGGCTTCGTAGCGGTGGCGGTGGCGTTCGGTCACCACATCGCCGTAGATGCTGTGGGCAAGCGTGTCCTTTTGCACATCGGACGATTGCGCGCCCAGGCGCATCGTGCCGCCCAGGTCCGAGTTCTCGTCGCGGGTCTTGATCGTGCCGTCGGCATCCTTCCACTCGGTGATCAGCGCGATCACGGGGTGGGGGGTCTGGCGGTCGAACTCGGTGGAGTTGGCATTGTCCAGCCCTGCCACATGGCGGGCGTATTCAATGGTGGCCACCTGCATGCCCAGGCAGATGCCCAGGTAGGGCACCTTGCCTTCACGGGCAAACTTGGCCGTGGAGATCTTGCCTTCCACGCCGCGCGAGCCAAAGCCGCCGGGCACCAGGATGCCGTCATAGCTCTTGAGCAGCTCGGCTGCATCGCTGTCGTGGATGGTTTCCGAATCCACGTGCGTGATCTTGACGCGCACATGGTTTTGCATGCCGGCGTGCTTGAGCGCTTCGTTGACGGACTTGTAGGCATCCGACAGCTCGACATACTTGCCCACCATCGCAATGGCCACTTCGCCCTTGGGGTGCTCGGTCTCATAGACCAGGTCATCCCAGCGCTTGAGGTTGGCCGGAGGTGTGTTCAGGCGCAGCTTGTCGCAGATGAGGCCGTCCAGGCCCTGCTCGTGCAGCATGCGGGGCACCTTGTAGATGGTGTCCACATCCCACATGCTGATGACGCCCCAGGACTGCACATTAGTGAACAAGGAGATCTTGTCACGCTCTTCCTCGGGGACGGCATGCTGGGCGCGGCACAGCAGCGCATCGGGCTGGATACCGATTTCGCGCAGCTTCTGCACCGTGTGCTGGGTGGGCTTGGTCTTGAGCTCGCCGGCCGCTGCGATGTAGGGCAGGTAGGTCAGGTGCACAAAGGCCGAGTTGTTGGGGCCGAGCTTGAGCGACAGCTGGCGCACCGCTTCGAGGAAGGGCAGCGACTCGATATCGCCGACCGTACCACCGATTTCGCAAATGGCGACATCGACAGCGTGGTCGGTGCCGATGCCGGCGCCGCGTTTGACGTACTCCTGGATCTCGTTGGTGATGTGGGGAATGACCTGCACGGTCTTGCCCAGGTAGTCACCACGGCGTTCTTTTTCAAGAACACTTTGGTAGATGCGGCCGGTCGTGAAGTTGTTGGACTGGCGCATGCGCGTTTCGATGAAACGCTCATAGTGGCCCAGGTCCAGGTCGGTCTCGGCGCCATCGTCCGTCACAAACACTTCGCCGTGCTGGAAGGGGGACATGGTGCCTGGATCCACGTTGATGTAGGGATCCAGCTTGATCAGGGTGACTTTGAGTCCGCGCGATTCCAAAATCGCTGCAAGGGAGGCTGAGGCGATTCCCTTGCCCAGGGAAGACACCACACCGCCAGTAACGAAGACAAATTTGGTCATGTCTTTTAGGGAGGTGGGAAATTCTGATTATAAAGGCGTATGCCAGCCCCTGCGGACAGCTGCGACAAATGGGCTTCAACGGCCACGGGTTTGCGTGCGATGGCGCGCGGCAAAGATAGCCGTTCTTGCGCTGCTCTCTTGTCTGCTGCAGTGCAGCGGTGGCGCTGTGCCTCTGCTACATTGGCGGGCATGAACCAGCTCCACGGAAAACATATTGTCCTCGGCATGTCGGGCGGCGTTGCTGCCTTCAAATCGGCCGAGCTGTGCCGCCGATTGATCAAGGCCGGAGCGACCGTGCAAGTGGTCATGACCGAGTCGGCCACCCAATTCATGACCCCGGTCACGATGCAGGCGCTCTCCAACCGCCCGGTCTATACCTCGCAGTGGGATCCGCGCGAGCACAACAACATGCCGCACATCAACCTGAGCCGCGAGGCCGATGCGGTGGTGGTGGCGCCTTGCAGCGCCGACTTTATCGCCCGCCTGGTGCAGGGCCGGGCCGATGAGCTGCTGAGCCTGTTGTGCCTGGCGCGTCCCATCGACCGCGTGCCCCTGATCCTGGCCCCTGCGATGAACCGCGAGATGTGGGCCCACCCTGCGACGCAGCGCAACCTGCGCCAGGTGCAGGCCGATGGCGCCGTGGTGCTGGGCGTGGGCAATGGCGACCAGGCCTGTGGCGAGACCGGGGACGGCCGCATGCTGGAGGCGGCCGAGATCGAGGAAGAGCTGCAGTATTTTTTCAGCGCCAAGGCGCTGGCAGGCAAAAGGCTGTTGATCACCGCAGGCCCCACGTTCGAAGCGATTGACCCGGTGCGGGGCATCACCAACCTGTCCAGCGGCAAGATGGGCTTTGCGATTGCGCGTGCGGCGCAGGCGGCGGGCGCCGAGGTCACGCTGGTCGCCGGTCCGGTGCATCTGCCCACGCCGCGTGGCGTGCGCCGCATCGATGTGCAATCGGCGCAAGACATGCTGCAAGCGGTGCTGGCCAGCGTGGAAGGCGCCGATGTGTTTGTAGCCACCGCTGCGGTGGCCGACTGGCGCCCCGCCCGTGCAGCGGACCAGAAGATCAAGAAGGACGGCAGCGGCGAGGTGCCCCATCTGGCCTTTGTCGAAAACCCGGACATTCTGGCCACCGTCGCGCAGCTGCCGCGTGCCAAAAGCGGCGATCTGTACTGCGTGGGCTTTGCCGCCGAAAGCGAAAACCTGCTGGCCAACGCCCAGGCCAAGCGCCTGCGCAAACAGATTCCGCTCCTGGTCGGCAATATTGGCCCCGCCACCTTTGGCAAGGACGACAATGCCTTGCTGCTGGTGGACGCGCAGGGCCACCAGGAGCTGCCCCATGCCAGCAAGGCGGCCTTGGGCGAGCAATTGGTGGCCGAGATCGCCAAGCGCATCGCGCGCTAGTTCTCAAACGCCGCGCCCTGCAACTGTCCGCATCGGCGGCTGTGTGCCTGGCGTCAGTCCAACAAGGCCAGGATTTCGTCGTGCAGCTGGCGTGGCAGGCGGATGCCTTGCTGCGCACTCAGCGCCCGCGCTGCATAGCGCCGCTCGGACGGCAGTCGTGCACCCTGGCCTTTGATGGCTACAAACATGGCCTCGGCACGCGCCTGGTGCCCGGGCCAGTCTTCGCCGGCAAAACGCTGCGGATCAAAAGCCAGCACCAGGTGGCCGTGGCAGGGCATGCCGCCTGCACCGGCGTCCAGTGCCATCGATTCCTGGCTGCCCAGATCGCCAATCAGCATGCCGGCCATCAACTCCACCATGGTCGCCAGGGCCGAGCCCTTGTGGCCGCCAAAGGTGCGCATCGCGCCCAGTGCGACGGCTTCCGGGTCGGTCGATGGCTGGCCTTGCGCATCGATGCCCACGCCTTCGGGCAAGGGGGTGCCGGCGCGCCGGTGCAGGTCCAGATCGCCGCGCGCTATGGCGCTGGTGGCAAAGTCAAACACATAGGGGAAGGGCCCGGGCCGGGGCCAGCCAAAGGCGATCGGGTTGGTGCCAAACACCCCCTGGGTGCCGCCGGCCGGCGCAACCCAGGCATGGCTGGGTGTCATCACCAAGGCGGCCAGGCCCTGGTCGGTGAGCATCTCCACCTCCGGCCACAGCGCCGTGAAGTGGACGCAGTGGTTGATCACCAAGGCGCCCATGCCCAGCTGGCGGGTGGTTGCCACCAGCGGCGGCAGGCCCATTTCCAAAGCCCAGGGCGAGAAGCCGCGCTGGGCATCGACCCGGGTGATCGCGCCTTGCGTAGGCTGCAGCAGTGGCCGGGCTTGCAGATCCACCATGCCG
This sequence comes from Comamonas sp. B21-038, assembly GCF_022387135.1. Lineage (GTDB taxonomy): Bacteria > Pseudomonadota > Gammaproteobacteria > Burkholderiales > Burkholderiaceae_C > Comamonas > Comamonas sediminis. The sequence continues at coordinate 2,076,910 of NZ_CP092462.1, read as the reverse complement.
GTGCGGATGGTGTGGGCTGCGCTCAGGATACGGTAGGCGCCATGCGATTGGCAGGCATCGCGCTGCCCAGCGACGACGATGCGGGCAATGGCCTGGGCATGGGGCTCGCTCAGGCCCAGGTGCTGCAATACCTGCAGCGCCAGGCGCTGCAGGTCGCTTTCGCTGACCAGCAGGCTGTCTTCTGGTGCGTGGTCCATTCTTGACCCGTCTCAGGCCTTGCTGCGGGGGATGCGGCCCATCAGATAGAACTCGTCATTGGGCTGCATGCCGGCAAAGCTGGCCATGCGGTTGCTCAGGCCAAAGAAGGCGGTGATGGCCGCTATGTCCCAGATGTCCTCGTCATCAAACCCATGGGCATGCAAGGTGCTGAAATCGGCTTCTTCAATCTCTTGCGAGCGGGTGCAGACCTTCATCGCAAAATCCAGCATTGCGCGCTGGCGTGCCGAGATGTTGGCCTTGCGGTAGTTGACGGCCAACTGGTCGGCCAGCATCGGGGCCTTGTCGTAGATACGCACCAGCGCGCCATGCGCGACCACGCAGTACAGGCACTCGTTGTGTGCGCTGGTGACGGTGACGATCATCTCGCGCTCGGCCTTGCTCAGGCTGCTTTCCTCGCGCTCCATCAGCGCATCGTGGTAGGCAAAGAAGGCGCGCCATTCCGCCGGGCGGCGCGCAAAGGCCAAAAACACATTGGGGATGAAGCCGGCCTTTTCCTGCACCTGGGCAATGCGGGCCTGGATGTCTTCAGGCAGGCTCTTGAGATCGGGCAGGGGGTAGCGCGCAGTTGCAGCCATGGTCATGTCTCCACAGGGTTGTTCTGCGGGCCATCATAGAGGCAAGCCCTGCGCCGGGCCTGCCTGTTGGTGACTGGCTGCTGATGGCTACGTCCGGGTGTCTACGAAAAGTGATCGCCCTTCAGCGCCCACTCATTGCGCGCTGAAGGGGCGGCCGCGCAGCTTGGTGCCGGCTGCAATGCCTTTTTGCTTGAACCAGCCCTGGTTCATCTCCAGCACATAGCGCACCGGCTTGCTGGAGCAGTGCGAATCCTCCGTCATCGGCTGCATATCGGCCAGGTTGACGATGGTGCCGTCGTCGCTGACAAAGGCGGCGGTCAGTGGCAGGAGGGTGTTCTTCATCCAGAAGCACTGGGTGCCGGGGCGGTCAAACACAAAGAGCATGCCTTCGTTGGCTGGCATGTCCTTGCGGAACATCAGGCCGATTTCCTTCTCGCGCGCCGTCTGGGCCACCTGTGCATGGATGCGGTGCATGCCGGCCGTCAGCTCGGTGCGGGCCAGCTGCATCTGGGGCTCCCCGGTGGGAGCCGCCTGCTGCGCCGCAGCCGGCAAGGCAGCCGCCATTGCGCAGGCCATGGCCGAGGCGGCGAGGCAGCGTTGAGCGAGGCGGGAAGAACGGGTTACCAAGGGGGTGGGGAACATAGGGGTCAAGACTCTCACAAAGCAGGGCGCACGAGATGTGCAGCGGCGGCGCGGCGCGCCATAGCCGGTTTTATACACCATGCCAGCGCAGCTGGGGGGCCGTTGTACCTTGCCCGGGGCCGGGTTCAGATGTCACAGTTTGTGCAGTCAGGCCGGGCCGGTATTTGTCGATAGAATCGTTGGCGGTAACACATGCGCCTGGTGCCTGGTGTGGGGCTGGGCGAAGAACCAGATTGGGAGATTTGTGACGATGCGTGCTCAACCTATCCAGCAGCCCGAAGGCGGACAGGCCATCACGGCCAATGCGGACCACAGCCTGTGCGTGCCAGACCGGCCCATCATTCCCTTCATCGAAGGCGATGGCGTGGGCCGGGACATCACCCCGGTGATGCGCAAGGTGGTGGATGCGGCAGTGGCCCAGGCCTATGGTGATACGCGCCGCATTGCCTGGATGGAAGTGTTTGCCGGTGACAAGGCGCTGGGTCTGTATGGCGAGGGCCAGAGCCTGCCGCAGGAAACCATGGACGCTATCGGCCAGTACCTGGTCGCCATCAAGGGCCCGTTGAACACGCCGGTGGGCGGCGGCATCCGCTCGCTCAACGTGACCTTGCGCCAGACCCTGGACCTGTACGTCTGTCTGCGCCCCGTGCGCTACTTTGAAGGCGTGCCATCGCCAGTGCGTGAGCCGCACAAGACGCACATGGTGATCTTCCGCGAGAATTCCGAAGACATCTATGCCGGGATCGAGTTTGCGGCGGGCTCGGACCTGGCGGTCAAGCTGATCGCCTTCTTGCAGCAGGAGATCGGTTCGCAGAAGATCCGTTTTCCGCTCAGCTCGGGCATCGGCATCAAGCCGGTATCGCGCGAAGGCACCGAGCGCCTGGTGCGCCAGGCCATCCAGTATGCGATCGACCATGACAAGCCCAGCGTGACCTTGGTGCACAAGGGCAACATCATGAAGTTCACCGAAGGCGCGTTCCGCGACTGGGGCTATGCGCTGGCAAAGCAGGAGTTCGGTGCCGAGGTCATCGACGGCGGGCCCTGGATGCGCCTCAAGAGCCCCAAGGATGGCTCCGAGATCATCATCAAGGATGTAATTGCCGATGCCTTCCTGCAGCAGGTGCTGCTGCGCCCGGCCGATTACTCGGTGATCGCCACGCTCAATTTGAATGGTGACTACATCTCGGACGCGGTGGCCGCGCAGGTGGGCGGTATCGGCATTGCGCCGGGCGCCAATCTGTCGGACCGGGTGGCGGTGTTCGAGGCCACACATGGCACGGCGCCCAAGTACGCCGGCAAGGACTATGTCAACCCCGGCTCGCTGATCCTGTCGGCCGAGATGATGCTGCGCCACATTGGCTGGACCGAAGCCGCTGACCTGATCATTGCCGCGATGGAGGCTACGATTGCCTCCAAGCGCGTCACTTACGACTTTGCGCGGCTGATGGAGGGGGCCACGCAGGTCAGTACCTCGCGCTTTGGCGACGAGATGATCAGCAACATGCAATCGGTTGCCTGACCTTCCACCGGCGGGGCTGCGGCTGAAGCCGCATCCCGCCCCTTAGCTTGCTGCCCATGGCCATGGACACACCGCACATCATCGACACTGCGCGCCAGGTGCTGGAGATCGCGGCGACGATTGCATTTGCGCTGTCCGGCGTGATCAAGGCGGCGCACAAGAAACTGGATGTCGTCGGTGTCTGTGTGGTGGCCTTTGTGGCTGCTTTTGGCGGCGGCACCTTGCGTGATCTGCTGCTGGACCAGCGGCCGTTTTTCTGGGTGCGGCAGGAGACCTTTGTCTGGGTGATCCTGGGCATCAGCCTGCTGGCCATCGTATTTTTGCGGCAGCGCCACTTTGCTTTGACCGAGCGGGCCATGCTCTGGCCCGATATGCTGGGCCTGGGCCTGTTTGCTGCGGTGGGGGTGGACATGGCCGCCGAGCAGGGCCTGCCCGCACTCATCTGCGTGATGATGGGCGTGATCACCGGGGTGTTTGGCGGGGTGCTCCGCGATGTGATGTGCGGCGAGATTCCGCAGGCCTTCCGTGACCACCAGCCCTATGCTGTCTGTGCCTTCGTCGGCGGTTGGGTGGATCTGCTGCTGCGCAGCTCGCCCGTGCCCGAGATGGCGCCGATGCTCGGCTGTGTGCTGGTCACCGCAGGCTTGCGGGCGATTGCGCTGTGGCGGCATTGGCGGCTGCCCAGTTGGCGGGTGGAGTGAGCGAGATGGATGCAACAGAAGGGATGCAGGCATGGGGAAAAAATGGACATGGTCACTGCTGGTGCTGCTGGCCTTGGTGGGCAGCGCGGTCATCTGGTACCTGGCGGGTAAAACCTACGAGATACGCATCAGCCAGGCGCAGTTGGAGCAGAAGCTGGCCGAGCGCCTGCCGCTGACGCAGCGCTATCCGCTGGTCTCTGTCACCATGGCCCAGCCAAGGGTGCATTTGAAGGAAGACAGCGAGCGCGTCGACTTTGGTGTGAACATGACGGTCAACACCCATTCCAGCGGCACGCAGCTGTTGGGTGCGCAGATCGATGTGTCTTCCTCCCTGCGCTATGACGCCGAGCGCGGGGCGATCTTTCTGGACCAGCCGGTGATGGACAAGCTGGTAGTGCAGGGCCTTGATGAGCGGCGCACGGCGATGGCCCAGGTAGCGCTGGAAGCGGCGATGGCCTCGTACCTGGCCCAGCAGCCGATCTACACGCTCAATGCTTCCGACACGCGCCAGCGCCTGGCGCGCATGGCGGTGCGCGATATCAAGGTGGACAAGGGCGTGCTGGTGGTCATCCTGGGGCTGTGAGCCCGCCAGGTTCTGCGCCATTGGCTGCACCGGGCTGAGCGCGGTGCCGGGCGGATGGCGCACAGGCCGCCTGGAGACCGGCGGCAAGACGCTTGCCTGATTCCTTTATTCTCAAAACACCATAAATTAACAAAAATATATTCGTTTGAGTTTTAAGTACAAAAGTCCACAATTTGCAACATCACTTCATACGAACGGGTAGCAGAACATGAAACTGGGTGGATTGAAATCTTTGGTGGTTGCCGCAGCGGTGGTGACCAGTGGCTCGGTGCTGGCACAAAACCAGCTGCTCAATGTTTCGTACGACGTCGCCCGCGAGTTCTACAAGGACTACAACGCGGCCTTTATCGCCCACTACAAGAAGACCAAGGGCGTGGATATCAAGGTGGACCAGTCCCATGGCGGCTCCAGCGCCCAGGCGCGCGCCGTGTCCGAAGGTCTTGCCGCCGATGTGGTGACCTTCAACACCACGACCGACGTCGAGTTCCTGGCTGAAAAGGGCGTGGTCGCCAAGGATTGGACCAAGAAGTTTCCCAACGATGCGTCGCCCACCACATCGACCATGCTTTTTCTGGTGCGCAACGGCAACCCCAAAGGTATCAAGGACTGGGATGACCTGATCAAGCCCGGTGTGCAGGTGGTGGTGGTGAACCCCAAGCTGGGTGGCAATGGCCGCTACGCCTATCTGGCCGCCTGGGGCCAGGCCCGTGAAAAGGGTGGCTCGGATGCGGATGCCCAAGCCTACATCAGCAAGTTGTACAAGAATGTGCCGGTGCTGGCCAAGGGCGGGCGCGATGCGACTGCTGCCTTCCTGCAGCGCAATGTGGGCGATGTGCTGATCACCTTTGAATCCGAGGTGGTTTCCATTGACCGCGAGTTTGGCAAAGGCAAGGTGGATCCGATCTACCCATCGGTGAGCATCACGGCGGAAAACCCGGTGGCCGTGGTGGAACGCACGGTCGAGAAAAAGGGTACGGCCGAGCTGGCCAAGGCCTATCTGGATTACCTCTACTCGGATGAAGGGCAGGAAATCGCTGCCAACCATGCCATCCGCCCCCGCAGCGAAGCGGTGCTGAAGAAGCACGCCGACGTGTTCAAGCCGATCAAGCAGTTCACCGTGGCCAAGTACTTTGGCAGCCTGGGTGAGGCGCAGAAGACCCACTTTGGAGATGGCGGCTACTTCGACAAGCTGTTCACCGAACCCAAGAAGTGATGAGCCAGCAGCAGCGCCCGCCAGCCGGGCGCTGACTGCGCATTTCCTGTAGATTTTTGCCGATCGGAATCCATGTCAGCTGCCATCACTGCTCCGGCGAATGCCGTGCCCAGTGCCAAACGCCGTAGTGCCAAACGCGTACTGCCAGGCTTTGGACTCACCCTGGGCTACACCATTTTCTACCTCAGCATCATCGTGCTGATCCCGCTGGCCACGTTGTTGTTCAAGACCTTCGAGCTCAGCTGGGACCAATTCTGGACAACGATCTCCGCCCCCATTGCCGTGGCCGCCTACAAGGTCACCTTCGGCGCATCGCTGATCGCGGCGCTGGTGAACCTGGTGTTCGGCATGCTGATCGCATGGGTGCTGGTGCGCTACCAGTTTCCCGGCAAGAAGATCGTCGATGCGCTGGTCGACCTGCCGTTCGCGCTGCCCACCGCTGTGGCCGGTATCTCGCTGACGGCATTGCTGGCGGACAACGGCTGGATTGGCCAGTACTTTGCGCCCCTGGGTATCCAGCTGGTGTTCAACCGCGTAGGTATCGTGTTTGCGCTGATCTTCATCGGCCTGCCGTTCGTGGTGCGCACGGTGCAGCCGGTGCTGGAAGATTTTGAGAAAGAGCTGGAAGAGGCCGCCGGCAGCCTGGGTGCGTCGCGCTGGCAGACCTTCTACAAGGTGATCCTGCCTGCGATCGGCCCGGCGTTGCTGACCGGCTTTGCGATGGCCTTTGCGCGCGCAGTGGGTGAGTATGGCTCGGTCATCTTCGTCTCCAACAACATCCCGATGGAGTCGCAGATCACACCCTTCGTCATCATGGCCAAGCTGGAGCTGCACGACTATGCCGGTGCCACTGCGATTGCGATGGTGATGCTGGTGATCTCCTTCGTGCTGCTGCTTCTCATCAACGGCCTGCAAAGCTGGCAGCGCAAGCGTTCGGGGGCCTGAACCATGCCAACCATGTATCTCGTATTGATTGCCATCGTCGTGGTGGTGCTGGGCACCGTGCTGGCGCGCTACCAGTATGTGGCCCGCCATGTGCCTGAAGTCCAGAGCACCGTGACCGAGCCGCGCTGGGTGCGCTGGACCCTGACCGGTATTGCGCTGGTCTTCATGCTGCTGTTTTTGCTGCTGCCATTGCTGGCGGTGTTCTTTGAGGCGCTGCGCAAGGGATGGGACGTCTATGTGAGCGCGCTGACCGAGCCTGATGCCTGGTCTGCCATCAAGCTGACCTTGATCACCGCGCTGATTGCCGTGCCGCTGAACCTGGTGTTTGGTGTGGCAGCCGCCTGGGCAATTGCCAAGTTCGAGTTCAAGGGCAAGGCCTTGCTGACATCGCTGGTGGACCTGCCTTTCTCGGTGTCCCCCGTCGTGGCGGGCCTCACCTATGTGCTGCTGTTTGGGGCCAATGGCTGGTTTGGGGCATGGCTGGAGGCCCATAACCTGAAGGTGATTTTTGCGGTGCCCGGCATTGTGCTGGCCACTGTGTTCGTCACCTTCCCGTTCATTGCCCGTGAGCTGATTCCGCTGATGCAGGCCCAGGGCAATGACGAAGAGCAGGCAGCCATTGTGCTGGGGGCTTCGGGCTGGCAGACCTTCTGGCGCGTGACCCTGCCCAACATCAAATGGGGTCTGCTGTACGGCGTGATCCTGTGCAATGCGCGCGCCATGGGCGAATTTGGTGCGGTCTCTGTGGTGTCGGGCAGCATCCGCGGCCAGACCAATACCATTCCGCTGCATGTCGAGATTCTGTATGCCGACTTTCAGTCTTCTGCAGCCTTTGCGGTGGCTTCCTTGCTGGCTCTGCTGGCGCTGGTGACCCTGGTGCTCAAGTCGATCGCCGAGTGGCGCGCCGAGAAAGAGCACAAAGAGGCAGCCAGTCTGCCACCCGAGCGTCCGCGTGATGACAGCGCAGCCACGGCATAAACCCGGTATTTTCGAGGTCGGATATGAGCATTGAAATCCAAAACATTTCCAAGTCGTTTGGCAGCTTTAAGGCGCTCAATAACGTCAATCTGGACATCCAATCCGGTGAACTGATTGCGCTGCTGGGCCCGTCGGGCTGCGGCAAGACCACCTTGCTGCGCATCATTGCCGGCCTGGAGTCTGCTGACCAGGGCACGATCCAGTTCAGCGGTGAGGACACCACCGATGTGCACGTGCGCAACCGCAATGTGGGCTTTGTTTTTCAGCACTATGCGCTGTTCCGCCATATGACGGTGTTCGAGAACGTGGCTTTTGGCCTGCGCATCAAGCCCCGCAAGGAGCGCCCGAGCGAAACCCAGATCCGCGAAAAGGTCATGAGCCTGCTCAAGCTGGTGCAGTTGGATTGGATCGCGGACCGCTATCCCTCGCAGCTGTCGGGTGGCCAGCGCCAGCGGATCGCGTTGGCCCGGGCGTTGGCGGTGGAGCCCAAGGTGCTGCTGCTCGACGAGCCCTTTGGCGCACTCGATGCCAAGGTGCGCAAGGAGCTGCGCCGCTGGTTGCGCCGTCTGCACGATGAGCTGCACGTGACCAGCATTTTCGTGACCCATGACCAGGAAGAAGCGCTGGAAGTGGCGGATCGTGTGGTCGTCATCAACAAGGGCCAGATCGAGCAGGCGGGCACGCCGCAGGAAGTCTGGGACAGCCCGGCCAGCCCCTTTGTTTATGGCTTCCTGGGTGACGTCAACCTGTTCCGAGGCCGTGCTACCGGTGGCCATACGGTGGTCGAAGGCGGCGTGCAGATCGATTCGCCCGAGCTGGCATCGGCCAACAATGCCCAGGCACTGGCCTATGTGCGGCCACACGAGCTGGACGTGGAGCGCTACTCGCCCGGCCAGGAAAAGGACGCCGATGGCCGCCAGCGCGGCATCGTGGCCCAGCTTGACCGTGCGATTGTTGTCGGCCCCATCGCCCGTCTGGAACTTATTGCCGTTGGCGGGCACCAAGCCCCAGGTGCCGAGGCTTCGGACAGCGACAAGCTCATTGAGGCGCAGATTTCTGCGCAACAGTTCAAAGCCATGGGCCTGAAGGAAGGCGAGACGCTGGTGGTGACACCGCGGCAAGCCCGAGTTTTTCTCGATCAAGCGGCCAATATCTAGCGCCTGACGCTCGCGCCTGCGCCTGAAGCTGTGAGACCCGGTTCTGCCCTGTGGGCGGGCCGGTTTTCTGGTTTTGGGCTCCTGCAGGTCTGTACGCGTAAGATGGCGGGATTGGCAGCATAAGGACATGACTTGAACTGGATCTGGAACGCACCGCGCCGCACCTTGGCGCTGATTTTTGTGGCCTGCGCGGCCATGATGGCTTTTGGCATGTATTTGCAGCACGTGGTAGGGCTGGAGCCTTGTCCGATGTGCATCGTGCAGCGCTACTGCCTCATTGCGGTCGGTGTATTTGCGCTGCTGGGCAGCCTCAAGCCGTCGACGGCCGGTTGGTGGAAGAGTTTCGGTGGCCTGGCGCTGCTGTTTTCCGCCTTCGGCGCATTCACTGCAGCGCGCCAGAGCTGGCTGCAATGGAACCCGCCAGAGTTCGCGACCTGCGGGCGCGACTTCTACGGCATGATCGAGAACTACCCGATCAGCCGCTCGCTGCCTATGATTTTCCGAGGATCCGGTGATTGCACCGCGATCGACTGGACTTTCCTGGGTCTGTCGATCGCCAACTGGTCCTTTATCGCCTTTGCAGGCTTTAGCATCGTGCTGCTGTTGGCCCTGTTCAAAGCCAAGCGCTAAGCGCCAGTCAACCGCATGCGAACGCCCCTTTTGAGGGGCGTTTTTTATGGCTGCATCAAGCAGGGGATGGCCCGCCAGACCTATATCGCCAATGCGACTGGTGTTCGTGATAGCCAGCTTGTGCAGAAACAACGCGGCACTAATATGCTGATCTGTCAGGCATCGAAAGGGACAGCCAGTCCCGGCCCAGTACAAGCAACAAGCAATAAGGAGATCGCATGATCAGCTATGACGTCACAGGCTTTGGTGAGCCCCTGGTGCGCAGCGAGCGCCCCACCCCCGTACCGACCGGAGACCAGGTGCTGGTGCGTGTCGAGGCTGCGGGTGTCTGCCACTCGGACCTGCACATCTGGCACGGCGAGTACGACCTGGGCAATGGCAAAAAGCTGTCCATGGCCGACCGTGGCATGAAGCTGCCCCTGACCTTGGGCCACGAGATTGCCGGCGAGGTAGTCGCCATGGGCCCGGACGCCAAGGGCGTCGAGATCGGCAAGCGCTATGTGGTCTTCCCCTGGCACGGTTGCGGTGAATGCAAGGTCTGCAAGCGCGGTGATGAGAACCTCTGCCTGGCCGGCAAATCCATGGGTGTCTACCAGAACGGTGGCTACGCCGACCATGTGCTGGTCAACCATGCCTACTACCTGGTGGATATCGGCGATATGCCCGCCGAGCGCGCCGCCCCCTATGCCTGCTCGGGCCTGACCACCTACAGCGCGATCAAGAAGATCGATCCCCAGGTCTTCAAGGATGAGAAGATCGTGCTGTTTGGCGCCGGCGGTCTGGGGCTGATGGCCATCCTGCTGATGAAGGCCATGGGTGGGGCCGGTGTGGTGGTCGTCGAGCCCGATGCCAGCAAACACGCGGCAGCGTTGAGCGCAGGCGCCGACGTGGTCATTGATCCCAAGTCGCCCGACTTCATCGCCCAGGTCAAGCAGGCCGCTGGCGGCGCAGTCTGGGCCATCATCGACTGCGTGGGCTCCAGCCAGACCGTGCAGCAGGGTATCGACATGCTGACCAAGGGCGGCCATCTGGTGCAGATCGGTCTGTTCGGCGGCCATGTGGATCTGCCCACCCCCACGCATGCGATCCGTGCGATCACCTACCAGGGTACCTATGTGGGCAATCTGGGTGATCTGCGTGAACTGATCGCGCTGGTGCGCGACAAGAAGCTGAACCCCGTGCCGACCACCTGCATGCATTTCAGCAAGGCCTTCTCCGCGCTGGTGGCGCTGGAGCAGGGCAAGGCGGTAGGCCGTCTGATGCTGACCCCCAACGAGGAAGCCGTGGCCTGAGCCCCTGGCCACTGAATCGGGCGGGCGGAGTCCAATCCATCAGCCACCATGCAAAAAGTCCGCACATGCGGACTTTTTTCGCTGGGTAGCAGGCAGTCAGTCTTGTGTTTCCAAGCTGGGCACGGAGCCGGACTTCACCACGATGTCGAAATTGCCGACAGAGACCTGGTCTCCGGCATACAGCACCTGGCGCTTGACCCGGCGGCCGTTGACAAAGATGCCATTGGTGCTGTCATGGTCCTCCACCATCAACAGACCGATGTAGTAGCTGAAGGCGCCGTGGTCGCGGCTGATGCTCGGGTCGCTCAGGAACAGACCGCTGCTCGGACCTCGGCCGATGGCCGTGCAACCGCGCTCCAGTTGGATAGCGCGGGGAGGGGATTGCAGATCAGAACGAACAAGGATTTCCGGCAACATGGTGAGCTCCTGAAGGAACTGGCTATTGAAAAGTCTGAACGGATTATGCATCTATTATTGGTTCAGATTCGATAAACATTGCCAATCATTGTCATAGCTGTGCGTATTTTGCAGAAACTATGAAAAAAACCAAACAAAAATAAAAAATCTAAAAGATGGGTGGGCGATTGTAGGGGGTGCTACTCATCTGGTGTGCCGGGTGTGTGTCAATCCCCACTGATTTGCTCGGCAGCGTGGGCTGATCGTGGCACGCGTTGGCCTGCGGTGCGCCTCATGGTGTTACGGCACCCAGTGGATCAACCCGGTTAACCGAGACCTGCCGCTGAATGCGCATGAGGTAGTGCGCGAGTGTTCAGGGTGAAGCGTATGCAGTGCTTTCCGGACGGGCGCTTGAAGGCGCGCATTCCGAGCAACTCCAGCGAGGCCTGTAAGCCTAACCCCACTGTCTAACAAGTTGTGCACCTAACTTCTTCCATCGCGTTGCGCGCTATCGTTGACCTATCCCAACGTTGCGCTGCAACACCACTGAAGGAAAACGCATGAACAAGAACCAAGTCGCGGGTGCCGTAAAAGATGCTGCTGGCAAGGTGCAGCAGAAGGTCGGCGAAGCAGTCAACAGCCCTGAGCAGCAGGCCAAGGGCATTGCCAAGCAGGTCGAAGGCAAGACCCAAAAAGCAGCGGGCCATGTGCAAGAAGCGGTCCAAGACACTAACAAGTAACAAGGAGTTGATGATGCAATCCAAATCTATGTTGATGCTCGGCGCTTTTGCCATCACGATGGCTGCGGGCACTGCTTTCGCGCAGACACAAGTGCCAGTCGCAGGTGGCGTCAAGCTGGGTGTAGAGCAGACCGAAATCCAGGCGGTCGCCACCGGTTGGAGCCTGAAGAAGTCGGTGCTCGGCAAGAACGTTTACAACGAAGAAGGCAAGTCTGTCGGCAAGGTCGACGACGTGATCGTTGCACCTGACAAGGCCGTCTCTTACGCCATCATCGGTGCCGGCGGCTTCCTGGGCGTTGGCAAGCATGATGTCGCCATCCCCGTGGGCCAGTTCCGTGTGCAAAATGACAAGATCACTTTGCCCGGTGCAACCAAGGATGCGCTCAAGGCGCTGCCCAAGTTTGAGTACGCGAAGAAGTGATAGCTGCCCGGAGGCAGATATCCTGGAAAGCCCCGCAAGGGGCTTTTTGCGTTGTAAGCCTTCAGCCATTTTGCGCAAAGGTTCCGCAGTGGTACCGTCTGATCCATCTTTTGCGTTGACCACGCCAGCGCTGAAGTTGGAGCCGATGATTCAGTGCATAATGACGCCCAGTCATAAAAAACAAAAACGGCCCTTGCGGAGCGCTCCGCAAAACCAGGGTCTCAGGTTGCGCCCTTCACGGCAAAATACCTTCATAAATCAAGCATCTGCCCGTAGCTCAGTTGGATAGAGCAACAGCCTTCTAAGCTGTGGGTCACAGGTTCGATCCCTGTCGGGCAGGCCAAACTCCTCGGCTGTATTGAGTCCGCTGCCAGACTGCAACATTGCATTCCCCCCATAGCAGGGCAGTCACGTCGCATCGAGTCGTGCCTTCAATGCACAAATAGCAATGCCCGCAGTGCGATCACACTGCGGGCATTGTCAATTCCGACCCAGCCATGCATCGATCCAAGCATGGCCGAAGAGGGCAGGGCAGCGCTTACTCGGTTTCTTCGTAAACCAGCGAAGGGTTGTTCATCGAGCGAGCCACATCGTTGAGGCCGGCGATGATGTGGTTGGCGAAAAAGCTGCTTTGGGTATCTGGCTCCAGGGCCGCGATGGCCACATTGGCCAGCGACTGGTTCAGTGGCACATAGTAGCTGCCCTCGGGCACATCGATGGCAACGCGCTCCAGGCCGACCTTGACCCGCTCCACGCTTTGCTGTCCCGGGCCCAGTACATCGCTTTTGGCGTTGCTGCTGCGTTCTTGCTCCTGGTAGGTATCGGCCAGCAGGTTGCCCGGTTCGGCGACGCGCAGCACCTGCAGCCCCAGCGCGCGGAGCTTGTCGACCGCATCGGTGGCACTGCTGGCCAGCCAGTATCCGCAAGGGCGAGCACGCTTGGGGCCAGGGCTGAGCTTCACCGAGGAGTGCCAGTCCACTTCCTGCTGCATGTCCTCACCCGTTTGCGGATCGAGGAAGAGAACGCGGCGCTTTTCGGTGGTCTGCTTCGCCTCCAGCGTGAACTCACCTCGGCACGCCTGGGAGGCGATGTCGCGGTTGACGAAGGTGCGCACCTGCTCGAGCTCCTTGGTGCGCTGAGCGGTGGTCTCCAATGCAGACGCCAGTGCCACATACTGCGCATGCACGCGGCGCTGGATGTGCGCGCGGCCAATACCGACGCCGCGCGTCTCGATCAGCATCGTGGTGGCGTTCTTGAGTGCGTTCACGTTGCGGCCGGTGTCGGGGCGTACGCCGCCCATCGACAGCGACAGGTCCTGCGGATCACGGGTGGTGGTGTAGTACCAGTTGGTCGCCAGCCTTTGCTCGGTCAGCGCCTTTTGGATCGGCAGCAAATACCATTCGTTGGCCGCCTTGCTGACGAACTCATGGACATTGGCGGTCGTCGGGGGCTGGAGAAGGGCGTCATAGCGCTGCACGCCCTTGAACTTTTCCAGGTAGCGGCCGGCGACTGTGAACTCATGGGCATCCAACACTGCCAGGGGCCGGTAATTCCGGCTGAGCTTGGCAAGGGCCTGGGCTTCCGGCGTCTGCAGCAGCAGGTGGTCGCGGTTCATGTCCAGGCCGTTGGCAGTGGTGCGCCGTCCGGTGGCAGCCCCATCGGGATTGGCACGTGGCACCAGCAGTACGTTGATCTTGTCGAGGACGGCCGACAGCGGGCCTTGTTTCAAATCCTGCGCCAGGGCCAGCAGCGCTTCGCTGCCGGCGGGCTCATCACCATGCTGCTGGCCAATCAGCAGCACGGTAGGGCGCTGGCTTTGGTCCAGGTCGTGCAGGCTGGTGCTGGCAGCGCGGGTCAGCAGCAGCGCCAAAATGGGCTGGCCTTCCTGGGAGGTGCCGGCGGTGACCAGCTCGGTCTTGGTGCCGGACTGGTCCGGCGTCGCCAGCTGGCGCAGCCACTGGCCCAGTTCGGCATTGCTGGTATAGGTGGTGCGGCCCGCACTCAATCCAGGGGTGATGTAGTTGCGTTGGGGATCGGGAAATCGGGCAGCGACTTCGTCGCTCTCCTTCCATCCGCTCAAAGGACTGCCCTGCAGGGGCACCGTTTCAACCGGGGTTGACACCACGCCGGAGTTGCTGATGCCCGGAATTTGCACGGGGCTGGGACCACTGGCCGGCCTGGTCGTGACCGTGCCCGGCGCCGGTTGGCCGCCGGCTATCGGCGTGCTGTTCCAGGCAGGCAGTGGCGTGCTCGAGCACGCGCTCAGCGCAAGCGCTGCCGCAATCACGGTCAGGCTGGTCCAGGCGGGCATCGTGCGCTGGATGGATGGGGATGCTGCGTCGGATTTCATCATCATTGTCGTGCGTGACGAATCACGCCCCTCCTGAAAAATACGTTGCCATTATGCAAAGCTATGCACGGCTTTCACGTAGGATGGGTGCGAAACAATAAGTTTCCGAGCGTAACTGGCGCAGGCTGATGCGCCGCCTTAGTGTGCGCCGCAGTGCCGACCTCCAGCGAGGAATCGGCGCGGCTTGCAGTCGTTTGCATTGGACGCTATGTTGCTAGGCCCCATCACTGGGCCGCTCGAAAGTGCCTGCCGTCTCCAGATCCGGGGCTACATCCCCGGGCGCGGCGCCAGGTACCGGCGCCTGCATGCGCAGCAATGCGCGAACAAATCCGTGGTCGGAGCGGCTGCGGTCGCGCCCTTCATGCAGGTGGTCGTTGAAGTAATCCACGCGGCGCACATCGCCCACCGCATGGCGGCTGCGCGGATCGAACTCCTCGCTGACCAGCACCTGGTCCAGAACGGCCGGCGCCCCCTGGTGGATATGGGAGTAGGCCACGTCTTTTTTCAGCGCCGCATCGCCCAGCAGATCGAAGGCATTGAACAGCGCGCGATCACGGGCCTTGCGGTCATAGGCCACTTCGGCGCTGGCCGAGATCATCTGCGTGGTGACGCTGTCGGGCGTGTCGTTGAAATCGCCCAGCACCACCAAGGGCATGCGGGTGTGGCGCAGCAGGTCGATGACCAGGCAGCGCAGCGCCGTCGCTTCCACGCCCCGCATCACCAGCGAGCGCAACGAGGCGAGTGCGGCAATCTTGGGGTTGTCGCGGTCTTCCAGAGGGTTGCCGTTGGCATCGAGCAGGAACTTCGGGCGTTTGGATTTGAGATGGCAGGTCAGCACCGTCAAGACCTGGCCACGCTTCATCTGCAACGTGGCCACGAGCGGGGGACGCTCAAAACGCGTGTGGACGCCCAGCCCCGGAATGGGCTGGCCCAGCCCGGCAGGAAAGTCGGTGAACGAGCGCGTGGCCAGCACCTTCAGGCGGGTGGCCAATCCCACGCGCGGGGTGCCGCTGGCGCCTGGCCGGCCCTCGCTGTTTTCTGCGCCGGGCACAGCCGCATAGTGGTAGCGCAGACCGCTGGCGGCCAGCGACTGAGCAAAGGCAGCCTCGTCCCAGACTTCCTGCACCGCCAGAATGTCGGCATTCAGCGCCTGAAAGCGGTCACCCAGCCATTGTGTTTTGCGCTCGTACTGGGCCCGGGTGTAGGGCGCCTGGTTGGCGTAGAACTCCCGCTCAGGCAGTGCCAGATTGAGAACATTGCAGGTGGCCACCGTCAAGGTGTCGGGTGCCAAAGAGGGCGCTGCAGGGTGGGCAGCGGAAGAGGGCATAGAAAAAGGCCGCATGAAACTCGCTTTCGAATGCGGCCTAACCCTAGCGGAAGTGGGCGTCCAAATCAACTGCCATCAGCGATGACAGTTGGGATTCGTCCCCACTTCACGCTGCTTATCGCGAGAACGAGTGGTTGCGGCCACCTCGGCCAGCACCACCGCCGCCGCCATTGCGGTTGCCACCGCCGAAGCCGCCACGGCGGCCGCGTTCGGCCATGCTGTCCACGCTGGTGCGCATCGGATCGGGCTGTGCCGCGCCGCTGCGGCGGTGGTCACGGCCATCGACCGTGCCGCCAAACTGCGTGCCCAGGTGGGCATCAGCGCGGGGCTGGCGTTCGCTGTCCTGGCGGGGGCCACGGGCAGCACCAGCGCCGCCTTGGCGCGGGCCTTGTGACTGGCGTTGTGGGCCGCGTGCCTCACCCGATGGGTGGCGTGGGCCTTGGCGGCCGTCGCGGCGTGGTGGGCGCTGCTCGCGGCGTGCCTGGTCCATGCCTTCGCCGCCAAAATCAGCACCGCCTTCGGCGCGCTCACCGCGTGGGCCGGGGCTGCGCTTGGCATTGCCGCCGCGCTGGCCACCACCTGCGTTACCGCCGCCGGGGCCACGTGCCACCTTGTTGGTACGCACGCGTTCCATCATTTCCTGGCGCGCAGCCTTGGCCGCTGCCTGCATCACATCACGGCCAGGGGCCTTGCCCGCGCCGCCCCAGATGGTCTGGCGGCCCATGGCGATGGGCTCGGCCTTTTCGCCTTCTTCAGGGCCAAAGCCTTCGAGCACCTGCACAGGGATGTCCTGCTTCGTGAAGCGCTCGATGTCCATCATGAAGCCTTCTTCATCCATGCACACCAGGCTCACGGCGTTGCCTTCGCGGCCCGCGCGGCCGGTGCGGCCAATGCGGTGCACGTAGTCTTCAGAGACATTGGGGATTTCGTAGTTGACCACGTTGGGCAACTCGTCGATGTCGATCCCGCGCGCTGCGATATCGGTGGCGACCAGCGCACGCAGGTCGCCGGACTTGAAGCCTTCCAACGCCTGGGTGCGGGCGCTTTGGCTCTTGTTGCCGTGCAAGGCCATGGCCGAGACGCCATTCTTGCTGAGGTATTCGGCCACGTTGTTGGCGCCGAACTTGGTGCGGGTGAAGACCAGCACCTGGCTCCAGTTGTTCTCCTGCACGATGTGCAGCAGCACCTGCTTTTTCTTGCCGCGGCCCACCGGGTGGATCACCTGCTTGATGCGCTGCACCGTGGTGTTGCGCGGCGTCACCTGGATGGACTGGGGATTCTTCAGAAGGCCGTTGGCCAGCTCGCGGATCTCATCGCTGAAGGTGGCGGAGAACAGCAGGCTTTGCTTGTCCTTGGGCACCAGGGCCAACACCTTCTTCACGTCGTGGATGAAACCCATGTCCAGCATGCGGTCGGCTTCGTCGAGCACCAGGATCTCGACCGTGGACAGGTCCAGAAAGCCTTGTTGCTGCAGATCGAGCAAGCGGCCAGGTGTGGCCACCAGCACATCCACACCCTTTTTGATGCGGTCGATCTGGGGGTTCATGCCAACGCCACCAAAGATGACGGTGGACTTGATGTCCAGGTGTGCAGCGTAGAGGCGCACATTTTCTTCCACCTGGGCGGCCAGTTCGCGGGTAGGGGCCAGGATCAGGGCGCGGATGGCCTTGTTGCCCCATTTGTTGAGGCTGCCTTGGGACTCGGTCAGGCGCTGCAGCATCGGCAGCGTGAAGGCGGCCGTTTTGCCGGTGCCGGTTTGTGCGCCGGCCAGCAGATCGCTGCCTTGCAGCACCAGCGGGATAGCCTGGGCTTGGATGGGAGTAGGCGTGTCGTAGCCTTGTTCGCGCACAGCCTGCACAATGGCAGGTGCCAGATTCAGTTCTTCAAAGTTCATTGGATCAGATGCGTCCAACCTGGACGCTGGGTATCGGCCTCGTCTAAGCAATTTTTTGGAATAATTGCAGCCAGTCAGATAGGCAGATGGGTTCAAAGAGGGAGCCCGGAACTGTGTCCATCGTCCCCAGCATAAGCGCTGAAGTCCTAGGCAACTGGAGCCTTTGACTGCAGGTATTGTCGCATGCACCGATAATCCCAGGGTGGCCGCGATCAAAAATCGCATATTTTTTTACTGATTTACCAAAAGAACACATGGCTCAATACGTTTTTTCGATGAACAACGTCACCAAGACGGTTCCTCCGAAGCGACAGATTCTGAAGGGTATTTCTCTGAGCTTCTTCCCGGGCGCCAAGATTGGCGTGCTGGGGCTGAACGGTTCGGGAAAGTCCAGCTTGCTCAAGATCATGGCAGGCGTCGACAAGGAATTCGAAGGCGAAGCGATCCCGATGGCAGGCCTGTCGATCGGCTATCTGCCGCAAGAGCCCCAGCTCAACCCCGAGCACACCGTGCGCCAGGCGGTGGAAGAGGCGATGGCTGAGGTCAACAACGCCAAGGCACGCCTGGAAGAGGTCTACGCTGCTTACGCCGAAGAAGACGCCGACTTCGATGCGCTGGCTGCCGAGCAAGGCCAGCTGGAAGCGGTGATCGCCGCTGCCGGCACCGACTCCGAGCACCAGCTGGAGATCGCTGCAGACGCGCTGCGCCTGCCTGCCTGGGATGCCATTGTCGGCCAGCTGTCCGGTGGTGAAAAGCGCCGCGTGGCGCTGTGCAAGCTGCTACTGTCCAAGCCTGACATGCTGCTGCTCGACGAGCCGACCAACCACTTGGATGCCGAATCGGTGGACTGGCTCGAACAGTTCCTGCACCGTTTCACCGGCACCGTGGTGGCCATTACCCACGACCGCTACTTCCTGGACAACGCGGCCGAGTGGATTCTGGAACTGGACCGTGGCCACGGCATTCCCTACAAGGGCAACTACTCCGACTGGCTGTTGCAAAAGGGCAACCGCCTGGAGCAGGAGCAAAAGGGCGAAGAAGCCCGTGCCAAGGCGCTGAAGAAGGAGCTGGAATGGGTGCGCCAGAATGCCAAGGGGCGCCAGGCCAAGTCCAAGGCCCGTATTGCCCGCTTTGAAGAGCTGAGCGACTACGAATACCAGCAACGCAACGAAACACAGGAAATCTTCATTCCTGTGGCCGAGCGTCTGGGCAGCCGCGTCATCGAGTTCAAGAATGTCTCCAAGGCCTTTGGCGATCGTCTGCTGATTGACAACCTCAGCATGAACATCCCTGCGGGCGCCATCGTCGGCATCATCGGCCCCAACGGCGCAGGCAAGTCCACGCTGTTCAAGCTGATCGCCGGCAAGGAGCAGCCTGATTCGGGCGAGGTCGAAATCGGCCAGACCGTGAAGATGGCCTTTGTGGATCAGCACCGTGATGCGCTGGCCAACGACAAGACCGTGTGGGAGGACATCTCCGGTGGTCTGGACATCATCAACGTGGGCAAGTTCCAGATGGCGTCGCGTGCCTATGCGGGCCGTTTCAACTTCAACGGCCAGGACCAGCAAAAGAAGGTCGGCAACCTCTCCGGCGGTGAGCGCGGCCGCCTGCACCTGGCCAAGACCTTAATCCAGGGCGGCAACGTGCTGCTGCTGGACGAACCGTCGAACGACCTGGACGTGGAAACCCTGCGTGCACTGGAAGACGCGTTGCTGGAATATGCGGGTACAGTATTGGTCATTTCCCACGACCGCTGGTTCCTGGATCGCATCGCGACCCATATCCTGGCGGCGGAAGGGGATAGCCAGTGGGTATTTTTTGATGGAAACTATCAGGAATACGAGGCAGATAAGAAGAAGCGGTTGGGAGAAGAAGGGGCGGCACCCAAGCGGATGCGCTACAAAGCCCTGAAGTAAACCCACACCGTACGCCCGTCGCTTTACAGAAGCGGCGGGCGTTTTAACTGGGAGAGGTGAAGCGTGGAGCAACGGGCCGTATCGGTATTTGACACCTGTCTGGAGCAGGCATTGCAGGAGGCGGAGCCTTTGATGGCCGCCATGGTCAATGCTGCATTGGCTTCCCTGGCTGCGCAATTGTCGTCTTACAGCAACGCTGAAGATCAACAATTGTTGCGCCACGCGCAAGGCCAGCTCGCCAGCAAGAAGGCACAGCTGCCGCTCGCGTATGCGCTGCGTCTGCGCCAGGCCGTGTTTGCCATTGCCGAAGGCAAACGTGAGGACTACCACGCCCAGATGAGCAGCCAGGGCCTGACCGATGGCCTGCCCGAGGACCGCAATGCGCTGCGTGCCCAGATCGAGTGGGGACGCATGCAGATCAACCTGCTGCAGCAGACCGAGCAGAGCCTGACAGGCCTGGAGCGCGTCTACCGCCCGTTGCGCAAGATCACCCGTTACTGGCGCAATGGCAACCCGTTGCACCATACCGTCTACCTCGACAGCCTGCAGGCCACGTTGAGCGATGTGGAGATGTCTGCAGACGCCACGGCGCTGTTCTTGCCGGACATGGTGGGCGTCATGGCGGACCACCTGCAGACGAACTACCAGCGCATCATGACCTTGGCGATGAACAGCTATGCCGAGCTGCTGGCCAGGGCCGAACTCAAGCGCCGCGCTGCCAAGGACAACACCCGCAGTTTTGTGCAGCGGATCAAGACACTGTTCGACATCCCCGCGCATTGTCCTGTGGGTGCCGTCAGAGCCTACAAAACCCTGATCCCGGTGATGGAGCGCATGGCCGCCCAGGATGCATCGTTCTGGAGTGATTCCGACCACCCTGCGCGCGTGCTGGTGCAGACCATCGTCGACAAGGCCACCGTGCTCAAGGAAGAGGGGCGTGCGCTGTCCGACCCGCAGTTTCCCCAGCTGGTGAGCGAAACCGTAGAAACGCTGTCGGCTCTGGCCCAGCCCAGGGCCGAGGATTTTGCCCAGGCGCTCAGCCGCTTCGGGGTGCGGCTCAAGCCCCGTTTGTCGTCTGCGCTGCAGGATGTCGATGATTCCGGTTACGCCAGCAGCATGCTGCTGGAGAGCCAGTGGGGCGCATCAGGGTTGATCAGCATCAGCCCCGAGTCTGACTGGGCGCAACTGGCCCAGATGCAGGCAGAGCGTGATGCCCCGGTACCGCCCACCCCGCAAGCCGTGCCGCTTCAGGCCCCGGCGGCAGGCGCATCCGTGGCGTCTGCTGCACCGATCACGGTCCCAGCCGCCACGGACGACAGCGCCTCGGCCAGCCTCGAAAAGATCGAGGCGGACGTGATGCTGCGCCTGGCGACCAGTCTGCACAGTTTTGATGTGGATCCCGCGCTGCTGGCGGCATTGACGGGCGCCTGGCCCAAGGTGCTGCAGCAGGCGGCCGAGCGCTCGGGCATCTCGTCATCGCATTACCGCGCCTACCAGGAGGCGGTGGACGATGTGCTGGCACTGGCCGGCGCCAATGCCAGCGCAGGCATGCACCACGATGCGGACATGCTGATCCCCTCGCTGCTCACGCGCCTCAAGGCTGGGCTGACCAGCATCGGGTGGATGCCGGAGCGCATTGCACCGGTGCTGACCGCCGTGGCGCAGATGGCGCCGAGCGCGCTGGTCGAGCTGCAGATGGTGCAGGAAGAGGGGCTGCACCCGGCGCCCGCTGTGGCACGCGCCCTGCCGGCTTCATCGGCGGCCGCTGGCGTGTCGCCTGCGCCCTCTCCTTCGGCATGGGCACAGCTGCCCGATGCCGTCGATGCGATTGGCGATGATGAGCCCGCGATCATCGTGACCGGCTCGATGCTGGATGCGCCCAAACCCGACAGCGTGGGGCTGTGGATTGGTGGCAAGCGGCTGGAAGCCGGTGTCTGGCTGGAGTTTTTGGGCCAGGGCGGTGGCTGGGTGCCCAAACAGCTGAGCTGGACCAATGCGCGCTCGACGATGTTCCTGTTTGTCGCCAGCGGCGGCGCGAGCCAGTCAATCACGCGCCGCATGCTGGAGAAGCTGGCGCAAGAGCAGGCCGTGCGGCCGGTCTGAGATCGTTGTACGGCTTTTCGGACCTTTCCATGCAGTGCAAAGGTCATAGCGTCTCAGGCGCACGCTGCCGTGGCACAATCTTGCGGTTTGGGGTGATCTGCCCCGAAGGTCTGCCGCCGCATCAGGCTGCAGCCGCTACAAGCCTATAAGCCAACCGCCTGGATGTGCTCAGCGTCCAGGTGCCAAGGAGACACCATGAGCCCCTCTTCGTGCAGCCGCATCGCGGCCGCCTGCATGCCCTCGCGCCGTCACGTGCTGGCTGCCACCCTGCTGGGTGCCGCCGCGCTGCTGCCCCTGGCCTCGCAAGCCGCAGACCCCAAGAAATACCCCGAGCGCGCCGTGCGCGTGGTGGTGGGCTTTTCTGCCGGCGGCACCACCGACGTGGTGGCACGCATCATGGCCAAGGAACTGACCGCCGAGCTGGGCCAGTCCTTCGTCGTGGACAACAAGCCAGGCGCCGGCAGCAACATCGCCACCGAGCAGGTCGCGCGTGCCGAGAACGACGGCTACACCTTGCTATTTGTCGCGGTCACCAGTGCCATCAACCAGACCCTCTACCCGAAGGTGCGCTTTGACCTGGAAAAGGACTTTGCACCGGTCGCGCTGGGCGCCAAGGTGCCCAATGTGCTGGTCGTGAACCCCAGCGTGCCTGCCAACAATGTGCAGGAGCTCATCGCCTTTGCCAAGGCCAACCCCGACAAGGTCTCCTATGCGTCGTCGGGCAGCGGTACCTCGATCCACATGGCCGGTGAGCTGTTCAAGCTGCGCACGGGTCTCAAGACCCAGCACATCCCTTACAAGGGCAGCTCGCCTGCGCTCACCGACCTGATGGCCGGCCAGGTGCAGTTCATGTTCGACAACATGCCTTCGGCCTGGCCGCATGTGAAGGCGGGCAAGCTCAAGGCGCTGGCGGTCACCACCACCAAGCGCTCGCCCGCCGCCCCCGATCTGCCGACGATGGAAGAAAGCGGGATCAAGCCTTTTGATGTGTCGTCCTGGTTCGGCCTGATTGCACCGGCTGGCACGCCACCTGAAGTGGTGGCAAAGCTCAACGCCGCGATGAACCGTGCCTTTGACAAGCCCCAGGTCAAGGAAGCCTATGAAAAGCTGGGCGCCGTGGCCGAGAAGAACACGCCCGAGCAGTTTGGCGCCTTCATCAAGTCCGAAGTGGCGGCCTGGGCGCCGGTCGTCAAATCCTCGGGCGCGACCGTGGATTGAGCCGGGCCGATTCCCCCTCCGCACAGGCAGCTTCGGCTGCCTTTTTTATCGGCCTCACCGACCTTTGCAATCGCGGTGGGCCGGGCCTGCGTTACAGTCCCAAGCTGGCACAGCCTGACCGATCTTTCCCCCTCTGATGCAATCTTCCCCCGTCCCAGCGATGACCCCCGGCCTGATGGTGATACACAGCAACCACCCGGAGGCTTTGCGTGACCTGGTCGTGGCCTGGATGCAGCGCTACCCGCTGCGGCCCCTGGAGAGCGAGACGATCCTGGTGCAGAGCAATGGCATTGCGCAGTGGCTCAAGCTGTCGATGGCGCAGCCGGTCGCGGAAGGAGGATGCGGCATCACTGCCGCCGTCGATCTGCAGTTGCCCGCGCAGTTTCTGTGGCAGGCCTACCGGGCAGTGCTCGGCAAGCACGAGGTCCCCGAAATCTCGCCGTTGGACAAGCAGCCGCTGACCTGGCGCCTGATGCGCCTGTTGCCCGGTCTGCTGGCCCAGCCTGCGTTCGCCGCGCTGCAGCGGTTTCTCGCCGAGGACCATGACCAGCGGCGGCGCTTCCAACTGGCCGAGCGCATCGCCGACCTGTTCGACCAGTACCAGGTCTACCGCGCCGACTGGCTGCGCGACTGGGCGGAAGGCCGTGACCAACTGCGCAGTGCGCGCGGCGATGCGAAACCGCTGGAGCAGGAGCAGCGCTGGCAGGCACAGCTGTGGCGCAGCTTGCTGGACGACGTGGGCGCTGCCGGCATGGAGACCAGCCGCGCCGCCGTGCACCAGCGCTTCGTGCAGTACTGGCAGTCGCCCCAGGCCCGGCACATGCCCGGGCTGCCGCGCCGGGTGGTGGTATTTGGCATTTCTTCTATGCCGGCGCAGACCTTGCAGGCGCTGGCTGCTATGTCGCGCAGCAGCCAGGTGCTGCTGTGCGTGCACAACCCCTGCCGCCACCACTGGTCAGACATCGTTGCCGACAAGGATTTGCTGCGCCACCAGTACCGGCGGCAACAGCGCAAGGGCAGCATGCAGGGGCTCATCCACGACGATGACCTGCACCAGCATGCCCACCCGCTGCTGGCCGCCTGGGGCAAGCAGGGGCGCGACTATATCCACCTGATTGACGAATTCGACCAGCCTGACCAGTACGCCGCGCTGCTGAGCCCGGTCAACGGCGGGCGCATTGATCTGTTTGGCGAGGCCGAGCCCCGCCACATGCTGGCCCAGTTGCAGGACGACATCCTGGACCTGCGGCCGCTGGCCGAAAGCCGCGCGCTGTGGCCGGCGGTGGACCCGGCGCAGGATGGCTCCATCCGCTTCCAGACCGCGCATAGCCCGCAGCGCGAGGTGGAGGTGCTGCACGACCAGTTGCTCGCCCGCCTGGGTGCCGACCCGGGCCTGCGCCCGCGTGACATCATCGTCATGGTGCCCGACATCCAGGTCTATGCACCGCATATCGATGCGGTGTTTGGCCGCATAGCCCGCAGCGATGCGCGTTTTATTCCCTATTCGCTTGCCGACCAGAGCCAGCGCGGGCGCGAGCCGATGCTGGTTGCGCTGGAGCATGTACTGGCCATGCCCGAGAGCCGCTTTGCCGTCAGCGAAGTGCTCGATCTGCTGGCCGTCGATGCGGTGCGCCAGCGCTTTGGCATTGACCCGGATGATCTGGCGTTGCTGCACCGCTGGATTGAAGGCGCCGGTGTGCGCTGGGGGCTGGATGCCGCGCAGCGCGCACGCATTGGCCTGGCCCAGGCCGGGGAGACCAACAGCTGGCGCTTCGGCCTGCGCCGCATGCTGCTGGGCTTTGCCGTGGGGCGTGGTCAAGCGCTGGACGATATCCAGCCCTACGATGAGATTGGCGGTCTCGATGCCGCAGCACTGGGTGGCCTGGCGGCCCTGCTGCGCGCGCTGGAGCAAGCCTGCAGTCTGCTGGACCAGGAGGTAACGCCCAGCGCCTGGGTGGAACGGGCACGAACGGTGCTGGAGCTGCTGTTCGATCCTCAGCACGACCATGAAAAACTGCTGCAGATGCAGCTGCTGCAAGGCTTGGAACGCTGGCTGGGCCAATGCGAGGCGGCGGCGTTTGACGAAGCGTTGCCGCTGTGTGTGGCACGCGAGGCCTGGCTGGCAGGCCTGGATACCAGCAGCTTGAACCAGCGCTTCATGGCGGGGGCCGTGAGCTTTTGCAGCCTGATGCCGATGCGCGCGATTCCTTTTCGCGTGGTGTGCCTGTTGGGCATGAACGATGGGGCCTACCCGCGCCCGGTGTCGGTGCTGGACTTTGACCTGATGCGCCAGCAGTACCGGCCCGGCGACCGTTCGCGCCGCGATGATGACCGCTACTTGCTGCTGGAAGCTGTGTTGTCGGCCCGCGAGCAACTCTACATCAGCTGGGTAGGGCGCAGCATCCGTGACAGCACGGCCCGCCCGCCATCGGTGCTGATCGGCCAGCTGCGCGACCATCTGGCCCAGGGCTGGCAGTTGGCAGGCGCCCCCGCCGGGCTGTCGGGCCCTGCCTCGGGGCAGGCGCTGCTGCGCGCGCTCACGCAGGAGCACCCGCTGCAACCCTTCAGCCCGCGCTACTTCGCACAGCCCCCTGCGCAGGCGGGCAGCGATGGCCTCTATACCTATGCGCAGGAATGGCATGGTGTGCACGGTGAAGGCCTGCCGACCGAGGCAGCCGAAGACGCGTTGGAGGCCTTGCCCGAGATGGGGCTGGACGCAGCGCTGAACCTGCGCCAACTGCAGGACTTTGCGCAAAAGCCCGTCGCCGCATTCTTCCGCCAGCGCCTGCGCGTGTATTTTGAGGACGAGGACCTGACCGGCCAGGACGAGGAGATGTTTGCCCCGGACGGCCTGCAGGCCTGGAGCCTGCAGGCGGGCTTGCTGAGCGCGCTGGAGCCCTGGGTGCGCGACAACCCCGGCGCGGCGGCCGATGCGCCCCAGCTGCGCGCGCAGCTCGATGCTGCGGCCCAGCGCCTGCGGCTGGAAGGGCGGCTGCCGCTGCGCGCCTTTGCCGATTGCGCGCTCGAGCCTGCCTGCGACGCGGCCCTGCGTGCGCTGCAGGTGTATGCAGCGGCACTGCGCTACTGGCCGCAGGCTGGCAGCGATGCGCTGGAGCTGCGCTACAGCGGCGGCACGCAGGGCCCGGCCGTGGCCGACTGGTTGCGCGGTCTGCGCTGGACTGATGCCGCCGGCCAGCGGCATGCCGCCAAGATCAGCCTGTCCGCCGGCCGCTTGCATGCCGGTGAGCAGCTGCGCTATGACCGCCTGGTGCGCGCCTGGGTGGAGCACCTGGCCTGGCACAACGCCGGCCAGGCGCTGACGACGGTGGTCTGCACCGAATCGGGCATTGCGGTGTTTCCCGCGCTGGCCGCTGGCGATGCCCGGACGGCGTGGCGCCAGTTGCTGGCACTGTGGCAGCAAGGCATGCGCGCGCCCTTGCCGGCAGCGGTTCGTACCTCCATCGCCAGCCTGTCACCGGCTGCATCGGCCGGGCAGCTGGCGTCGCTGTACGACGACAGCTACCGGGGCACCGGCGAGCTGCAACGCTCGGCCGAGCTGGCCCGGGCGTTTCCGGATTTTGATGCGCTGCTGGCTGCCGGTCTGCTGGACGTGGCCCAGCAGCTGTATGGCGACATGCTCGCCCATGTGCAACTGGTCAATGGCCAGCATCCGCAGGCGTTGGCGCGCTTTGCAGAGGGTGGTGCGGGCGATGGGGAGGGGCCGCGATGAGCGCGATGCCACCCGATACCACCTTGGCATTGGATCCGCTGCGTTTTCCGCTGTGGGGCAGCCGGCTGATCGAAGCCAGTGCCGGCACCGGCAAAACCTATACGATTGCTGCGCTGTACCTGCGGCTGGTGCTGCAGCATGGAGGAGAGCAGGCCTTTGGGCGGCCTCTGGCGCCGCCCGATATTCTGGTGGTGACCTTTACCGATGCCGCCACGCAGGAGCTGCGCGACCGCATTCGTCACCGCCTGTCCGAAGCGGCCCAGCTGTTCGCGCAGGACCCGGAGGGCAGCGGCAGCGAAGAGGCAACCGACCCCTTGCTGCTGGCGCTGCGGGCCGATTACCCCAGCAGCCGCTGGCCTGCCTGCGCCCGTGTGCTGCACGAGGCCGCCAACTGGATGGACGAGGCAGCGGTATCCACCATCCACAGCTGGTGCTACCGCATGCTGCGCGAACATGCATTTGACAGCGGCAGCCTGTTCCAGCAAAGCCTCATCACCGACCAGAGCGAATTGCTGACCCAGGTGGTGCAGGACTACTGGCGCCGCCAGTTCTACGACCTGCCCGCGACGTCGCTGCGCAGCTTGCTGCAGGTGGTGGCCACGCCCCAGGCCTTGCAGCAGGCCATCCAGCCCATGCTCAGCCGCCAGGATGCCGACTGGCGCTACGAGGGCGCGCAACTGGCGCCTGCCGGCCAGGTCGACCTGCCGGCCTTGCTGGCCCAGGCCAGCGAGGCTGCCGCCCGCCATGGCGCGCTGGAGAATGCCGCCCGCCAGTTGTGGCAGCAGCACCGGGCCGAGCTGGAGGCGTTGCTCATCGCGCTGGTGCCGGGCCTCAACGGCGTCACCTATCCCAAGAAGGACGAGCCAGGCGTGTTCGAGGCCTGGTTGGCCGCGATGGCGGCCTGGAGTGCTGGCGAGCTGGCGCCCGCCAAGATACGGGCCTTCGGCCAGTCGGGCATCAAGGCCAAAAAAGGGGTCGTGGTGCCCGAGCATGCGGCCTTTGCTGCGATCGACGCCTGGCTGGAGGCGGTGGCGCAAGACGCACAAGCGGCCACGCCGCTCAAGCCGCTGCTTCTGCGCCATGCAATGGCCCACATACAGCGCGCGCTGGAGGGCGAGAAGCAGCGCCGTGGCGAACTGGGGTTTGACGACCTGCTGCAGCGCCTGGATGCTGCGTTGCATGCGCCCGGGGGCGACGCTCTTGCGCAGCGCATCCGCAGCCAGTTTCCGGTGGCAATGATCGATGAGTTCCAGGACACCGATCCACTCCAATACCGCATTTTTGAACGCATCTACCGCATTGCGGACAACGACCCCGCGCAGGGCCTGTTCATGATCGGCGACCCCAAGCAGGCGATCTACGCGTTTCGCGGTGCCGATATCTACACCTACCTGCGCGCCCGCGCTGCCACCCAGGAGCGCCATTACTCGCTGGGCACCAACTACCGCTCCACCCAGGCTGTCGTGCAGGCCATCAACCATTGCTTTGTGCATGCCGAGGGCCATCCCCGGGCGGCCTTTCGCTTCCGCGAGGACGCGCAGCACAATCCCGTGCCCTTTGTGGCCGTTGATGCCAACGGCCGCCGCGACGCACTCTTTTTGCAGGGCGAGACCACGCCGGCGATGACCTTGTGGACTATGGAGGCCGGCACGCAAGCGCAGGCCGATGGCGCCGACGAGCATGGCGATGCCGCAGGCGCTGGCAAGAGCGCGCGTACCGGCGTGGCCGAATCCGCCTACCGCCAGCGCATGGCACAGTCGGCCGCCAGCCAGATCACCGCCTGGCTCAATGCTGCCCGGGCCGGGCAGGCCGGTTTTGGCCGATCGCCGGATGCGCTGGGCCGGCCGCTGCGTCCGGCCGATATCGCCATTCTGGTGCGGGGCCGTGCCGAGGCCGAGCTGGTGCGCGATGCGCTCAAGGACCGGGGCCTGGCCAGTGTCTACCTGTCGGACCGCGACTCGGTGTTCCAGACGGGCGAGGCCGCTGACATGCTGCGCTGGCTGCGCGCCATCAATGCGCCTGGCGATGACGGCCTGCTGCGGGTGGCGCTGGCCACTGCGTCGATGGACTGGTCGTGGCAGGAACTGGAGCGGCTCAACCATGATGAACAGCATTGGGAGCACCTGGCGCTGCGCACACGGGTACTGCAGCAGCTGTGGCAGAAAAAAGGCGTGTTGCCGATGCTGCGCCAGTGGCTGCTCGATTTTGACCTGCCCGCCCGCTGGCTCGGCCAGCCGGGCGGCGAGCGGCGCCTGACCAATGTGCTGCACCTGGCCGAATGGCTGCAGCGTGCTTCTACCGAGGTGGAGGGTGCGCAGGCGCTGATCCGGCGCCTGGCCGAGCAGATGGACAGCCCCGAGGGTGAGGAGGAGATCCTGCGCCTGGAGAGCGATGCGGACCTGATCAAGGTGGTCACCATCCACAAGTCCAAGGGCCTGGAATACCCGCTGGTGCTGCTGCCCTTCATCAGCAGCTGGCGCGATTTTGATGGCAAGAGCCGGGGCTATGCGCAGTACCACGATGCTGCTTCGGGTGACCTGGTCGTGGAGCTGAACAACAAGCATGCCGAGGCGGTCAGCGCCCACAACGACGAGCGCCTGAGCGAAGACATGCGCCTGCTCTATGTGGCGCTGACGCGGGCCCAGTACGCACTGTGGCTGGGCGTGGCGCCGCTCGCCAAGGGCATGAGCCGGGCGGGCAGCCTGGAGAAAAGCGCTGTCGGCTACCTGCTGGCGGGCGGGCAAAAGCTGCCCGATCTGGCGCTGCATGCCTACCTGCAGGAATTTGCCAGCAGCTGCCCGCAGATGGCAGTGCAGCCGGTCCCCGAGGTCAGCCTGCAGCGCTACCAGCCCGAGCGGCCGCCGGCCGTCCACCCGGCGCGTCGCCCCCGCAGACAAGCCGATGAGCACTGGTGGATCGCCAGTTTCTCCGCACTGACCGAGCGGCTGGGGCTGGCGTCCCCCTCGCAAGGGCTGTGGACCGAAGAAGCCGTCACTGCGGCCGAGCCCGAAACCGCAGAGCAGGACCAGTACCTCGAGCCCCAGGAAGCGCTGCCCCAAGCCACCGCGCCCGGCCTGCCGCAGCCGGGCAGCCTGCATGCGTTCCCCAAGGGCCCGGATGCGGGCAACTTTCTGCACGGCCTGCTGGAGTGGTGCGCGCAAGAGGGTTTTGCCACGGTACTGAGCAAACCAGCGGCATTGGATGGCATCATCGCCTACCGCTGCCAGGTGCGCGGCTGGGGGGACTGGGCCGCACCCTTGCAAGGCTTCGTCCGGCAATGGCTGCAGACGCCGTTGCTGCTGCAGGGTGCCCCGAGCGAGACGCCTGCCGCACTGCAGTCGCTGGGCGATTACCAGGTCGAGATGGAGTTCTGGCTGTCGATCAACCGGGCCTCGACCGGTCAGCTCGACACCCTCGTGCAGCAGCATGTGCTGCCGGGCCAGCCGAGGCCGGCGCTGCTCCCCAACCAGCTCCATGGCATGCTCAAGGGCTACATGGACCTGGTGTTCGAGCATGGCGGCCGCTATTACGTGATGGACTACAAATCCAACTGGCTGGGCGCGGACAGTACGGCCTACACGCCGCAGGCCATGGCGGCTGCTGTGCTGCAACACCGCTATGACCTGCAGTATGTGCTGTACACCTATGCGCTGCACCGCTTGCTGCAGCAGCGCCTGCCCGGTTATGACTACGAGCGCGATGTGGGCGGCGTGCAGTACTGGTTTTTGCGAGGCGTGGGTGCGGAGCACCAGGGTCTCTACCAGGACAAACCCCCGCGCGCGCTGATGGATGCGCTCGATGCGCTGTTTGCGCGATGATGAAGAATGCAATGACGACAGAACCCGAGGACGGCATGCCCCCGCAGGGCGTGCCCCACCAGCAATCCGCAGTACGTACGCCGGCCGTGCCGGACGGCGCGACCGCCAGCCTGCTGCACACGGTAGAGCGCTGGACCGCCCATGGATGGCTGCGCAGCCTGGACCAGGCGCTGGTGCTTTTTCTGCATGAACTCGATCCCGGCGCATCGCCGCTGGTGCTGCTGGCCGCTGCGCTGGCCAGCCACCAGCTGGGCCGTGGCCATGTCTGCCTGGATCTGCAAGCCACGTTGGACAACAGCCGTTTTGCGCTGTCGCTGCCACCCGATACTGCTGCGCAGGGCAGCGGCGCGACCGAGCCTACGCCATTGCCGCTGCCCAGCGAGCTGCTGGCCCAGGTCAACCTGCTGCAATGGCAGTCGGTGCTGCAGGCCAGCGCGCTGGTGGCGGCACCGGGCAAGCCCAGCCAGGGTGGCACACCGCTGGTGTTGCAGGGCGATCGCCTCTATCTGCGCCGCTACTGGCAGTACGAGCAGGACGTGGCGCAGGCCATTGGCCAGCGCATCACTGCCAGCCAGCATTTGCGCCAGGGCCGCAGTGCCGCGCAGGATGCGATGCTGCGCCAGGCACTGGACCAGCTGTTTGCACCGGCACCGCACCAGGTTCCCGATTCGCCCGACTGGCAAAAAATGGCCTGCGCCTTGGCAGCATCGAGCGCGTTTTCGATCATTACCGGCGGCCCGGGCACCGGCAAGACCACCACCGTTGTCAAGCTGCTGGCGCTGCTGCAGAGCATGGCCTTGCAGCAAGGCGGCCGGCCCCTGCGCATTTGCCTGGCGGCGCCCACCGGCAAGGCGGCAGCGCGCTTGTCCGAATCCATCGTGCAGGCCTTGCAGCGCCTCGATGATGCGCAGCTGCCTGCCTTGCCGCCGGCCGAGGGTGGTGGGCCCCGGAGCTTGAAGCCGCTGATCCCGTCGGAAGCCCAGACCTTGCACCGTTTGCTGGGCAGCCGGCCTGACAGCCGGCATTTCCGCCATGACGCCCAGCACCCATTGGCGCTGGATGTGCTGGTGGTCGATGAGGCGTCGATGGTTGACCTGGAGATGATGGCCGCCTTGCTGTCGGCGCTGCCGCCGCAGGCCAGTCTGGTGCTGCTGGGCGACAAGGACCAGCTCGCATCGGTGGAAGCCGGCGCGGTGCTCGGGGAGCTTTGCGCCCAGGCCGAGCGCGGCCTCTACTGGCACGAGACGGCGCAATGGCTGCAGCAGGTGACCGGCCAGCAGGTACCTGCAGAGCTGCAAGATATTGCAGGCAAGCCGCTGGACCAGGCGGTGGTGATGCTGCGGGTCAGCCACCGTTTCCATGCCGACAGCGGCATCGGCCAGTTGGCCGGTGTCGTCAATGCCGGAAGGCGCAAGGCCATCAAGCCGCTGCTGAAGGCAGGCTACCCCGATCTGGCCGCGTATGCGGTACCGGACCCGACACATTCATCCCTCGCGCAACTGGTGCTCGATGGCGGCGGCAAGCGTTTTGTCGACAGCGCCGCCAAGCGCGATGCCGGGCCCGTGGGCTATGGCCACTACCTGCAGGTGCTGCGCGAGATGCCGCCCAACCCCGGCCCCGAGGCCTTGAATGCATGGGCGCTGCGGCTGTTGAAGGCGCATGGCGAGTTCCAGGTGCTCTGCGCGCTGCGCAGTGGCCCCTGGGGTGTGGAAGGGCTCAACGAGCGCATTGCCCAACTGCTGGCCCACCGCGAGCTGATCGCACAAAGCAGCGGCTGGTATGCCGGCCGGCCGGTGCTGGTGACCCGCAATGACTACAGCCTCAAGCTGATGAATGGCGATATCGGCATCACCGTGCAGATGCCGGCGAACCAGGCGCCCGAGACCGGCGGGGCCGGTATGGCACCGGGTGCGCTGCGCGTGGTTTTTGCGACCAGCGAAGGCCTGCGCTGGGTGCTGCCCAGCCGCTTGCAGGCCGTGGAGACCGTCTACGCGATGACGATCCACAAATCGCAGGGCTCGGAGTTCAGCCATGCGGCCGTCGTGTTGCCGCCCAGCCTGTCGCCCATCATGACCCGAGAGCTGGTCTACACCGGCATGACCCGGGCCAAGCGCTGGCTGACCGTGGTGGCAGGCGGCAGCAGTAACTTCTCGGTGTTGGAAGAGGCGACGGAACGCCAGGTGAGGCGCTCGAGCGGATTGCGGCAAGGCGAGCTGTAGCAGCGGGTGGTGGAGATTGCGGAGCCGTGGACAACGCGGGCCGGTGCGGCGGCGATGGGCAGGGGCCATGGACTGCGCGGGCTTCATCGAAAAAATGCGTGGCTGTGCGAAAAAATCGTTGGCTGGCCAAAACGACCCTGGGGCTGAACGGGCCCCAAGAGTCGCCCCACGATGAAACCATCACCGTTGCGAGGGCCGGAGGCATGTCTGCATGCACCCAGCCCCTGACAGCGGCGATGGGCGAATCTTAGCATTGAATGAGAATAATTATCAATACTAAATCTGAATAGAACTGCGACAGGCGCTCGTTTTGTGTAAGTTTTTGTTTTTGGTTGATTTTTCTTGACCTTTCCCCGGCAAATGGGGATGCGCCGTTTGGGAAAATTTGGTAACTTCACCGGATCGATAAAAAATATTGCGGGAGTCCTACCATGCCTGGTTCCAGTTACAGCTTCAAATCCACAGCACTTGCGATGCTGGCGCTCACCGCCTCGGCCTGGGCGCAGGCGACCTGCTACACGGTCTATGACAGCAAGAACGAAGTGATTTACCGCAGTGCGGAACCACCGGTCGACATGTCCAAGCCGCTGCACCAGACTGCAGGCGAGCTGCCCAGCGGCAGCCGCGTGGTCTTCACGCCCAACAACAGCGTCTGCGTCACCGAAGTGCATGCGCTGCCGGGCGCCAAGAAGCGCACATCGAGCAGTGCCAACATGGTGACTGACCAACTGAACATGGGCAGCATGATCACTGCGCAGTAAATCGGCGGCCTGGCACCACGCCGTTGCCTTGGATACCGAGCAGGGCAGCCGAGAGGCTGCCTTTTTGCGTTCGCCCACGCCAAATTGCCAGAGGTTGGCCGCAGGCCATTGTCCAGCCTGCGAAAATACCGGGATGAGCGAAGCGCAGACCCCACAGACCATTTCCGAATCCCCCGATGCCGCCGAGGCAGCCCAATTCCCCGCAGATGCCTTGAAGATCGTGTCCATGGACATGGACGCCCAGGGTGTCGCGCGCCGTGCCGACGGCAAGGTCGTCTTTGTTGACGGTGCCTTGCCCACCGAATGGGTGAGCGCCAAGACCCGGCGCAAGAAAAACAACTGGGAGCAGGCCGATCTGCTGCAGATCCACCGCGAGTCGTCGCAGCGTGTGCGGCCCGGCTGCCCCAACTTTGGCTTGCATGCCGGTGCCTGCGGTGGCTGCAAGATGCAGCATCTGCACGTCGGCGCCCAGATTGCGACCAAGCAGCGCGTGCTGGAGGACAACCTCTGGCACCTGGGCAAGGTGGTGCCCGAGACGGTGATGCGCCCCATTGAAGGCCCCAGCTGGGGTTACCGCTTCCGCTCGCGCCTGTCGGTGCGCTATGTCGCCAAGAAGGGCAAGGTGCTGGTGGGTTTCCATGAGCGCAAGAGCCGCTACATCGCCGACATGGAAACCTGCAAGATCCTGCCGCCGCATGTCGATGCCTTGCTGATGCCGATGCGCGCGCTGATCGGCAGCCTCGATGCCCGCGAGACCTGCCCGCAGATCGAAGTCGCCTGCGGCGACCATGTCACCGCGTTGGTGCTGCGCCATCTGGAGCCGCTGAGCGACGCCGACATGCAGCGCCTGCGCGATTTTGCCGCAGCCCATAACGTGCAATGGTGGCTGCAGCCCAAGGGGCCGGACACCGTGCACCTGATGGACGGCATCGGCGAGCAGCTGTCCTATGCACTGCCCGATTTCGGCATCACGATGCCGTTCAAGCCCACCGACTTCACCCAGGTCAACCCCCATATCAACCAGGTGCTGGTGACGCGCTCGCTGCGCCTGCTGGATGCGAAGAAGACCGAGCGCGTGGTCGACTGGTTCTGCGGTCTGGGCAACTTCACCCTGCCCATCGGCACGATGGCCGGTGAGGTGCTGGGCATCGAAGGCTCGGAGACCCTGGTGCAGCGCTCGCACGAGAACTATGCCGCCAACAATGCCAGCCGCCCCGCCAGCAATGCGCTGGCGCCCACGCGCTTTGTGGCTCGCAACCTGTTCGAGATGACGCCGGAGATGCTGATCGCCGATGGCCAGGCTGACAAATGGCTGGTCGATCCTCCGCGTGAAGGCGCATTCGCACTGTCCAAGGCGCTGGCTGATATCCACAAGGCCCGCCACCAGGTGCCCGACACGGCGCCGCTGCCCGACAGCGCCAAGGACTGGACACCGCCCAAGCGCATTGTGTATGTGAGCTGCAACCCGGCGACCCTGGCACGCGATGCCGGTCTGCTGGTGCACCAGGCCGGCTACCGCTGCGTGGCTGCCGGTGTGGTCAACATGTTCCCGCATACGGCCCACGTCGAGAGCATGGCGGTGTTTGAGTGGGATGGCCATGCGCCGTCGGTCAAGACCGAGACCGAGATGGCCGATGCAGAGGCCTCCGCTGCTGCGGAAGGTGCAGCCGCCTAAACCGATGGGGATTACCGACGTTTTAGGCACAAATGCTGTGATGCCGCTGATCAATTAGCGCGCTGTAATGCCGTTATGCTGGCATGCTGAACAACCGGGTTTCCCCCATCTTTTCCAAGGAGTCACCATGAAAACCAAAGCAGTGCTGGAGTTGGCCGATGTCAAGGCGGTGTTGAATGCGGCCGAGGCCGAAGCGGTCAAGAACCAGTGGATTGTGAGCATTGCCGTGGTGGATGACGGCGGCAACCTGCTGGGTATGATCCGCCGCGACGGCGCAGCCCCCGTGTCGGCCCACATCTGCGTGGCCAAGGCCCGCACCTCGGCACTGGGCCGCCGCGAGAGCAAGGGTTTTGAAGACATGATCAACGGTGGCCGCACCGCTTTCCTGAGCGCTCCGCTGATCGATGGCATGCTCGAAGGCGGCGTGCCGATCATGAAGGACGGCGAATGTGTGGGCGCTGTGGGCGTCAGCGGTGTCAAGGCACCGGAAGATGCGCAGATCGCCAAGGCGGGCATTGCAGTCCTGGGCCTGTAAGGCACTAGCACTCCAAACAGGGCAGCGAGCCCATCAACGACGAAGCGGCCACTGGCCGCTTTTTCCATGCATCAGGGGCTGACCCGGGCGTCACACCAGCGCTGGCACGGCCGCCTGCATAAAGCCGGTGGTGGGCTCTGCACTGCCGTCATCGAGCACCAGCACCCGCTCCGGCCAGCGCAGCGCCGCGAGCTTGAAGTCCTGCTCCGGCGGCTGGCCGGCGAGCCGGGCCGTCCAGCGCGCGCCCACGGAAAAGTCCACGCAAAAAACATTGCCGCGCAGCCCGTGCCAGGCGTGGGGGTCGATATCGGCGAACAGGTCCTGGTCCCCCTTGCCCAGCACCGAGCGGTCGAGCTCATGGATGCGGCGCCAGTAATGGCCGACGACGACAGGTGTGCTGTCCGTATAGGCATCCCACCAGGCCACCCGCTCGACAAAACGCCATTTGCCGCCCGCAAAAAAGGGTTCGCTGCCTCTGCGCTCCACCCCGCAACTCAGCACCTTGAGGGGGTTGTACTGGGATTTGTTCAACTCGCTGTCGGCATGCGCCGGCATGAAGGGCGGGCAATGGGCGCCATCTTCGAGGTGGTAGGGCCAGGCCTGGTTTTCGGCCTTCAACTGGGCGGGGATGCCCAGCGTTTTTGCGTGCAGATAGGCCTCTTGCTCCAGCCGGTCATAGTCTTGCGCCACCCGCCCAAGCGGCAGTGCCCGGGCCTGGTCGATCTTGTCGCCGATCCATGCGGCATGAACGATGCGCAGGTCTGCGCGCTCCAGCGCGAGCGGCAACTGGCGCAAAAACGGCAGCATTTCGTCGTCAAAGGCCCTGTCCGCACGCGCATAAGGTGCATATTTGAGGTTGTCGGCCTCGATGCGCTCGTCAAAGTACCAGCCCGAGCCGTCCTTGGCGTCTTCGCGCAGCAGGTTGATCTCGTGGTTGCCGAGCACGGCGCAGGCATTGCCGGCTTCCACCCAGCGGCGCACGAGGGCCAGCACGCCAGGGCTGTCGGGGCCTCTGTCACAGAAATCGCCGACGAAGACCAGCGTACGGCCGGCCGGATGGATGCCATTGTCGTCATAGCCCAGATGCCGGACCAGCGCTTCCAATGCCAGGCGCTCGCCGTGCACATCGCCGATCACATCCAACGGGCCGGCGGGCAAAGCTTGTACCAGGCTCATCGTCACAGTGTTCCGTCTTGTTGCGTCGCCCCAGCGCTTGGTCCGGCACGCCGCAGATTGCTATTTGATGAAATCCATTTTGCATCAATTTGCTGCGCTGCACCAGCGTGGTGCCCTGGGACCTCGGCCTGTCCTACTCAGGACTTTGGGGCCTGCCTACGCTGGTAGCAGACAAACGCAAACGGCAGACCATTGCTGCTGGTCTGGGCTTCGCGCGAGACCTCGTGCCACTGGTCATCCAGCCCGGGTGCATGGGCGTCGCCGTCAAAATCCTGGTCGATCTCGGTCACCCAGACCTCGTCTGCCAGCGCGAGCGACTGGGCATAGATCTGCGCGCCGCCAATCACCCAGACCGGTTGGCCCAGCCCCTGGGCGGTGGCCAGCGCCTGCGGCAGGTCAGCAGCGACATGCACCCTTTCGCTAGCAGGGCTGGGCTGCCAGCCGCTCTGGCGGGTGACGACTACATTCTCGCGGCCCGGCAGCGGGCGAAAGCGCGGCGGCAGCGAATCCCAGGTCTTGCGGCCCATGACGACGGTGCCCCCGGCTGTCTTTTGCTTGAAAAAAGCCATGTCCTCGGGCAGGTGCCAGGGCAGTTGGTTGTCGCGGCCGATCACGCCATTGCGGGCGCGGGCATAGATCAGATGGATACGGGCTTGGGTCATGGCTTGGGAGCCGCCCAGCGCGCAATGGCGCGGCGGCAGGCTTGGTAGATGGGGTGTTCGATGGCGTGGTAGTACAGCGCAGAAAGCGCGACCAGCGCCGCCAGCACCAGCAGCAGGCTGAAGGCGCGGTGCGGTATTTCCAGCGCCATCGAGGTGATGGAGTGCTGCGCGAGCTGGAACACCAGCAGATGCAGCAAATAGATGGCAAAGGCGTAGTCGCCCAGCTTGGCGAGCAAGCGCCATGCCGCATGCCGGGGCGCTGGCAACAGCAAGGCGGCACCGACCAGGGCGGTGGCGGCAGCCCCCACCAGCAGGGCACGCTCCGGCCAGTGGAAAAAGCCGACGATGCCCGGCGCATACAACGTGGCGGTGACGCTGTAGTAAACGGCAGCCGCGCAGAGCAGGGCGCTGGCCAGCAGCCAGGCCCACCAGTGTTGCTGGGGCCTGCGCTGCAGCCAGCGGTACAAGAAGTACCCGGCAAAGAACTCGAGCACCAGCGGCGCGGCATAGAACCAGACCAGCGGCGTCGCTTGCGAGAACATGTCCGGGCGGTAGCGGCCTGTTGCGGCGTAATACAGCACCAGCACGGCGATGACCAGCGCCCAGAGCGCCAGCGCGCGGTCGCGCCAGGGCTTGGCCAGCAGCAGGCTGGCGCCGATGAGCAGGTAGAAATACAGCTCGTAGACCAAGGTCCAGATCACCGCATTGATATGGAGGCTGAAATTGGCCGGGTAGAGCAGCGCGGACGACAGCAGATGCACATCGGGCGGCATGGTGCCCAGCGCCTGCAAACCGGCTGCATAAAGCAGCATCGTGGGCCACCAGCCCGTGTAGATGCGGGCAAAGCGGGTGGCGACAAACTGGGCCGAGGGCCGCAGGCCGGTGGCGGTGTGGGTAGTGGCCAGCGCCATGATGACGCCACTGACCACAAAGAAGATGTCGACACCGACAAAGCCCCCGTCGGCGATGGCGCGCAGCCAGGGGGGGAGTTCGGGGAAGAAACGGTAGTTCCGCGCGTGGTAGAGCGCCACCCACAGGGCGGCGGCAAAACGCAGGATCTGGATGGACTGGATCATGGCACGGTCGTGGGCGCAGGCGGTCGGTGCCGGGCAAGCGCTGCAGCGGGCGCAGGGCTGCGCATCCGCGGGCAGTGCCTGTCACTCGCGTGCCGGGAGGGGGCGGCGCCCGCTCAGCGGAACAGCACGCCCGCTTCGTCCGGGTGCCAGGCAGGGTATTTTTCCATCACCTGCTCAAAAAGTGCCGAGTCGGTCAGACGCAGCAACCAGGCTTGGAGATGGGGCCAGGGGTGATTCTGCCATGCGGCTTCGTCGATACCGGCGAACTGGCGCACAAAGGGGCGGATGGCCATGTCGGCCAGGCTCGGGTCGCGGCCAAACAGGTAGCCGGTGGCAGTCAGCTGCTGGTTCAGGGCGTCCAGAAACGCATGGGCAGTGGCCGCTGCGGCCGCC
Source organism: Comamonas sp. B21-038 (assembly GCF_022387135.1). Lineage (GTDB taxonomy): Bacteria > Pseudomonadota > Gammaproteobacteria > Burkholderiales > Burkholderiaceae_C > Comamonas > Comamonas sediminis. The sequence goes on along the minus strand of NZ_CP092462.1, from coordinate 2,038,046 downwards.
GCATCTGCTTGCGGGTAGCGGCTGGGGTATTTGCAGCGGTCCAGCGCGGGCTTGAATACGCTGTCGTGGCGGGCGATGAGCGCGAGCATCTCGTCGAGGCTGCCGTCGGTAGGGCTCAGCCACTGGTCGGGGTCATTCTGGCGCAGCGCCCAGAGCATGATCTCCAGGCTCTCTTCCAGCACGGTGCCATCCGCCAGCACCAGCACCGGCACGGTCGCCTTGGGCGATGCATCCAGCAGCGCCTGGGGCTTGTCCTTGAGCACCACTTCGCGCAGCTGGCAGGCCACGCCGGCGTAGGCAAGCGCCAGGCGCGCCCGCATCGCGTACGGGCAACGGCGGAAGGAGTACAGCACCGGCAGGCCCTGCAAGGCCTCTTGCTGTGCTGCCATTTTTTGCTGGCGCGACTGCTGCGAGCTGGTCTGGGTGTGGCCCAGGTGGGTGTCACCGCGCTCATGCGCCAAATCCATCTGCCGCTGGCGCTCAGCCAGCGAAGCGAGTTGCTCCGGCGTGCGGCTGCCGTGGCAGTAGGGGCAACTGACGCCGCGCACATAGTGGGCATGGGCCAGTTCGTCCGCCCCCAGCGGCATGCGGCAGCTGCGGCAGAGCTGGTGCGGACCGCGCACCAGGCCATGGCCGACCGACACGCGCTCGTCAAACACAAAGCAGTCGCCCCACCACATCGATGCGTCAGCGTCCACCGTCTCCAGGTATTTGAGAATGCCGCCTTCAAGATGGTAGACCTCGTCAAAGCCCTGGGTCTTCATATAGGCGGTGGATTTTTCACAGCGGATGCCACCGGTGCAGAACATCGCCACCTTTTGCTTGCCGTGCAGCGCGCCACCCGGTTGGGACTGCTCGGCCACCCATTGCGGAAACTCGGTGAAGCTCTTGGTGCGTGGATTGATCGCGCCCTCAAAGCTGCCAATGCCCACTTCGTAGTCATTGCGGGTGTCGACCAGCACCACATCGGGCTGGCTGATCAGCGCATTCCAGTCCTCAGGCTTCACATACTGGCCGGCGTTGAGCGCCGGGTTCAGCTCGGGCACGCCCAGCGTGACGATCTCCTGCTTGAGCCGCACCCGCATGCGGTAGAAAGGGTTGCTGTCGGCAAAGGCTTCCTTGTGCACCAGATGGGCCAGGCGCGGGTCGCGCTTGAGCCAGTCCAGCACCGCATGGACATCGCCGGGCAGGCCGGCGATCGTGCCGTTAATACCTTCATGGGCGAGCAGCAGCAAGCCCTTGACCTGGTGCTGGTCACACAGCGCCTGCAAAGGTTGCTGCCACTGGGCAAACTCCGGCAGGTCGATGAACTGGTAAAGCGCGGCGGTAAGGTATTGCTGGGACATGGAGAAAATCTACGATAGATGCCTGCCGGTGGGCAGCATCTGTCGGGTATGGCAGAGGAAAAGCCGGGTGGACGCGAGGAGGGCCCTGGAATGCCATCTCGGGACGGCTGCATGGGGCTGGCGGGCAGCGCCAGCGCGGGCAGCACAGGGCGGGCCGCAGTCCAACGGCTGAACATCGTACTGTATCTGAATCACCCATTTCTAGATCTGGATCAGCAAAATGGCCCGGCGTACAGACGTAAAAAAAGCCCGGCATGGCCGGGCTGTTGGACAGGTGCCAAACCTTACTTGGGGCTCAGGCCCGTGACGTCGTAGAAGTTGATCTTGCCGCCACCGTCGAATACGCGGTCGCCAGGATGGATGCCGGCGGGGCAGGCGCCCAGGTATTCGCCCTTGATATTGCGGGTGGTCTCCACGGTGCTGCCATCGGGCATCTGCTGTTTGGTGACCGACAGCACATGGAAGTTATGCTGGAAATCGCCGCTGATCTTGCGGCTGCTCTCGATGCGCTGCTCCGTCTGGCCTACCTTGCAGTTGGAGGTGAACTGCCAGCCATTGCTGTCCCGGAGGCTGCTCGTCTTGCATTGCTGCACATCGTACTTGGCCTTTTGCAGCTCACGTGTCTTGTAGAAAGTGTCCTTGTCCATGCAGTCCTGGAACTGGACCGTCTGGCCATCCTGGTCGGTGGAGCTGATTTGCCAGTGGCCCGACTTGGGGCGCGGCAGGTCTTCGATGTCGCCGGTAGAGGCGCAACCTGCAGCCAGCAAGGCGGCAGCAACAGCGGACAGGGAGGCGATATAGCGGGTGGAAAGCATGGATGTCCTCTCGGTGGTTGTGGTTCTGCGTAGACGCAGACTTGTTGTACAGGAACGCGTCACTGCCTATCGTAGGCCTGGCCTGGTTTACCCACTGTCTGACAAGCGCCGGGGCCTTTGTAGGAGACGGCCCGGCCTGGGTCCCGAGACCATCGCGGCCGGCTACTGGCCAGCGGCTGGTGGGCTGCACTGCTCCAGCAGCCAGCGCTCAAACGTCTGCATGGCCAGCGAGGGGCTGCGCGACTTCAGCTGGGTCAGCCAGTAGCTGCCGGTATCCAGACATTGCGCCAGCGGCGCCACGAGGCGGCCGGCCTGCAGATCGCGGGAAAACAGCCGCAACGGCAGCAGAGCGACGCCCAGTCCTTGCGCAGCTGCCTCGGCCAGGGTCAACGAGGAGTCGAAGACCGTGCCACGCAGCGTCGGACAGGTCTGCCGGGTATGGGCAAACCACTGCTCCCACTCTCCGGCGCGGTAGGAGCGCAACAAGGTCTCATGGGCTAGGTCGGCCGGTTGCTGTATCCGCGCGGCAATGGCTGGTGCACACATCGGCGTCAGCGGTGCCTGCAGCAGTTGCCGGGCCGCTGTGCCATGCCAGGCGCCGTCGCCAAAGCGGATCGCACAATCCCAGCCCTCGCCAGCCAGGTCCACCCGGTTGTTGTGGGTGAACAGCCGCAGGTCGACAAAGGCGTGGGCTTCCTGAAAGGCCCGCAGCCGGGGCAGCAGCCAGCCCACGGCAAACGTGCCCACCACGCCCACGGACAGCACCTCGTGCGGCCTCCGGTCCTGTACCTGTACCAGCGCCCGCGACAGGCTGCCAAAAGCCTGGGCCACCACCGGCACCAGGGCCATGCCCTCATCGGTCAGTGCCAGGCCGCGTGGCAGGCGGCGAAACAGCGGCTTGCCCAACTGGTCCTCCAACTGTCGTATGTGCTGGCTGATGGCAGCCTGGGTCACATGCAGCTCCAGCGCCGCCCGCGTCAGGTTGAGGTGGCGTGCAGCGGCATCGAAAGCGCGCAGGGCATTCAGAGGCAGGTGCATAAGCTATAAGTTTTTCTTGTGGGTTTTCTTGGTTTTCATCGTTGGTAAAAACGTCGCTAACCCGGTAAATTCAGTGTCATCTATCGATGAACCATGAATTCTAAGGAGTGAATCAGTGTATAGAAGAAAGTTTTTCTTGACTATGGGTGCAGCGAGCATGATAGCGAACTCGTCGCGCGCCTGGGCGGCCACACCTGCGCTTCGTTCGCCAGCGGAGCGGGCGTTTCTACGCGCGATGGAGGCGCTGGAGCGCTCGGTGGGCGGGCGGCTGGGGGTGTCGGTGCTGAACACCGGCACGGGCGTGGCACTGGGCTGGCGCCAGGATGAGCGTTTCCCGATGTGCAGTACCTTCAAGATGCTGCTGGCGGGCCAGGTGCTGTCCCGCGTGGATGCAGGGCAGGAAAAGCTGGATGCACAGGTCACCTTTGACCGGTCGGCGCTGGTGAGCTATTCGCCGGTTATCGAGAAGTTTGCTGGCAAGGCGCCGATGACGGTCGACGCGCTTTGCGACGCCATCGTCACGGTGAGCGACAACGGTGCTACCAATCTGCTGCTGGAGCGTGTCGGCGGCCCCGCAGGCTTTACCGCCTACATGCGCAGCTTGAAAGACCAGGTCACGCGGCTGGATCGCATCGAGCCTGCCATGAGCGAGTCCAAGCCTGGCGATGTACGTGATACGACCAGCCCGCTGGCCATGCTGACCAGCATGCAGACCTTGACCCTGGGTACCGCCCTGAGCCCGGCAAGCCGCGACAAGCTGGTAGCTTGGCTGCTTGCCAACACCACCGGGGACAACTGCCTGCGCGCGGGCGCCAAGGGTTGGAAGGTGGGTGACAAGACCGGAGCCGGTCCAGACACGCGCAATGATGTGGGCCTGCTCTGGCCGCCAGGCGGTGGTGCCCCCATCTTGGTGACCAGCTATCTGACCGAATGCAAGGCCGAGCCCAAGGCCCGCGATGCCGCACTGGCCGCCGTGGCGGCCGAAGTGGTCAAGCTCTGGGGCTAAGGCGGCACCGATAGCGCCGGCATCGAAAAAAAACTGCCCCGGGTCAGGGGCAGTTTTGCTGTGCGCGCTTCAAGCCCGCGCGATCACAGGTACTTGACCAGCACCTGGCTCTTGCGGCTCCAGTTGTACTTGGCCTTGCGCTGCTCGGGCAGCCAGTCGGGATCCACCGGCTGGAAGCCGCGCTTGAGAAACCAGTGCATCGTCCGGGTGGTGAGCACAAAAATGCTCTTCAAGCCCGTGGCACGGGCGCGTTGCTCGATGCGCTTGAGCAATTTTTTCGCCATCGCCGGTGCCCTGGCTCTGGGGCGATACCGTCACGGCGGCCATCTCGGCGGTGCCCGCTTCCGGGTAAGGGTAGAGGGCAGCGCAGCCAAAGATCACGCCATCGTGCTCGATGATCGTGTAGGCAGAGATGTCACGCTCGATCTCGGTACGGCTGCGCTTGACCAGGGTGCCGTCCTTCTCGAAGGGCTCGATCAGCTGCAGAATGCCGCCGACATCATCGGGCTTGGCTTCGCGCAGCTCTTCCAGGCGCTCGTCGATCACCATCGTGCCAATGCCATCGTGCACATAGATTTCCAGCAGCAGCGCGCCGTCGGTCGCAAACGGCAGAATGTGGCTGCGCTCCACGCCTTCCTTGCAGGCCTTGACGCAATGCTGCAGGTAAAAGCCCACATCGGTCGGCACGGTAGCAGGGGGCAGCTCGGCCAGCAGCTTTTGCGCTGCATCCAGCGGCAGCTCGGTGTCCACCGGGTTGTCTTCCCCTTCGGCTTCCAGCGGGTTCAGGCGGATGCCGGCCACTTCGGTCAGGAACATCAGCTTGTCGGCCTTGAGCTCGATCGCCACGCGCGTGGCCACTTCTTCCATGCTGAGGTTGAAGGCTTCGCCGGTGGGCGAGAAGCCAAATGGCGAGACCAGCACCATCGCACCCATGTCCAGGGTGCGGTGGATGCCGCCGACGTCCACCTTGCGCACCAGGCCCGAGTGCATGAAATCCACGCCATCAACAATGCCAACCGGGCGCGCGGTGACAAAGTTGCCTGAGATCACCCGCACCGTGGCGCCCGCCATCGGCGTATTGGGCAGACCCTGGCTGAAGGCCGCTTCAATCTCGAAGCGCAGCTGGCCAGCGGCCTCCTGGGCACAATCGAGCGCGACCGAATCGGTCACGCGGATGCCATGCGAATAGCGCGGCGCATGCCCTTTGGCTGCGAGCTGCTCATTCACCTGGGGCCGGAAACCATGCACCAGCACGATCTTGACACCCAGCGCCTGGATCAAGGCCAGATCCTGGGCAATGGATTGCAGCTTGCCCGCTGCAATCGCCTCACCTGTCACGCCCACTACAAAAGTCTGGTTGCGAAACTTATGGATATAAGGCGCCACCGAACGGAACCAGGGCACAAAGGTGAAATTGAATACAGCGGACATGGGGGGTGGGGGTGGGGTATTTCCTAGAAGCACGCCAGATCGGCGGTTTGCGGCTGCCGCTATTGTTATACAAACATGGCGCCCCTGCATGCAGTTCGCACCGGAATCGGCCCTGTGGCCATGGGAAAAAACCATCAATGGCGTCTGTTTCATTTCTGCTGGCGCGAAGTGGAGGTTTCGCAATCACAAACGGCACGGGTGTGGGCAAAGCAGCGCGCCGGGCCGATGATGGCGGTTTCGCAAAAAAACAGCCTGGAGACAAGCATGACCACCACCATCAACCGCCGCCAGCTGCTGGCCCTGGGCGCAGCGCCCCTGGCCGCCGGCTTGCCTTTGCTGCATGCGGGGGCTGCGCATGCGGCCGACTACCCCAACAAGCAGGTCAAATTCATCGTTCCGTTTCCGCCCGGCGGCCCGGTCGACACGACGGCGCGGGCCTTTGTACCGCCGCTGGGCCAGCTGTGGGGCCAGGGCACCTTTATCGACAACCGCGCCGGTGGCGGCGGCATCATCGGTGCGGAGACCGCAGCCCGCCAGCCCGCCGACGGCTACAGCCTGTTTGTGGGTGCGATCCACCATTCGGTCAACCCTTCGCTGCATGCCAAGCTGGGCTATGACATCCAGAAGGACTTTGTGCCGGTGAGCTTTGCGGCCATGTTCCCGGTGTTTCTGGTCGTCAACCCCAGCGTGCCGGCCAAGAATGTGCAGGAGCTGATCGCACTGGCCAAAAAGCCCGGAAGCAACCTGGCCTTTGCGTCGTCGGGCAATGGCGGCGGCACCCATTTGGCGGGCGAGCTGTTCAACATGCATGCGGGCACCCAGCTGCTGCACATTCCGCACAAGGGCAGCGCTCCGGCGATGACCGATGTGCTGGGTGGCCAGGTGGCGATGATGTTCAGCGATGCGCCTACCGCCATTGGCCATATCAAGAGCGGCAAGGTGCGGGTGCTCGGTGTTGCCAGCCCCAAGCGCTCGGCGCTGATGCCCGAGGTGCCGACCATTGCCGAGCAGGGCCTGGCCGGCTACGAGGCCTATTCCTGGGCAGCGCTGTTTGCGCCGGCCGGCACGCCCAAAGAGGTGGTTGCCAAGGTCAATGCCGATTTCAACCAGGTGATGCGGAACCCGGAGGTGCGCCAGCGCCTGTATGTCGCCGGCGCCGAGGCCGATCCCGGCACGCCCGAAGAGATGGCGCAGCGCCTGCAGTCCGAGATCGACAAATGGGCAAGGGTGGTCAAGACCGCGAAGATCCGCATCGATTGAGCCACAGCCTGCGCAGCGCGACGCAGACATGCACAATGGAGGGATCTTGTACTTGCAGACCCACCTATGGACCTGATCTCTGGCAGTGCCGATCCCCATTTTCAACCCGTCGCACTGGAGAAGGCCTACCGCCTGCTCAACCACGGGCCCACGGTGCTGGTGTCGGCCGCCGATGGCGTCGAGCGCAATGTGATGGCCGCTGCCTGGGCCTGCGCGCTTGATTTCTCACCGCCCAAGGTGACCGTGGTGCTGGACAAGGCCACCCGCACCCGCGCGCTGGTGGAGGCCAGCGGCCGCTTTGCGCTGCAGCTGCCCACCGTGCCCATCGCCGCCTTGGCGGTGGAGCTGGGCACCCTCAGCGCGCTGCAGCACCCGGACAAGCTGGCCCGGTTGGGTGTGCAGCTGTTCGATGCGCCAGGCCAGCAGACCCCGCTGGTGGCGGGATGCGCCGCCTGGCTGGAATGCCGGCTGGTGCCCGAGCCCCATAACCAGCAAAGCTATGACCTGTTCATTGGCGAGGTCACCGCCGCCTGGGCAGATGACCGGGTGTTCCGGGACGGCCACTGGCATTTCGAGACCGCGCCACAGGCGCTGCGCACGCTGCACTATGTCGCGGGCGGCCATTTCTATGCCATCGGGGAGGCCATTGATGTACCGGTGCCCAAGGTTTGATCGCGTTCCTGGCTGCTGCTGCGCCCAAGCCGGCGCTGGGCGGGTCTGATGTTTCTGATCTTTGCCGCCATCGTTGCGGCGCTGTTGGCCGTGCTGGGCTGGCGCATGCTGCGCAAACGCCGGCAACTGCGTTTTTTGCAGCAGTACCGGCTGGACGCCGCCTACCGCAAGGCGATCTGGCGTGACCACCCCTACCTGAACGATGCGAGCCTGGCGCAGGCCGAAGAGGCGCTGCGCCAGTTTTTCATCATGCACTGGCTGGCGCCGCGCGCGCAGCTGCAGATGCCCTCGCGCCTGGCCGATGCGCTGTGGCATGCGTTCATTCTGGATACGCGGAGCTACCAGCAGTTTTGCCAGCGCGCCTTTGGGCATATGCTCCACCACCTGCCGGCGCAAGCATCCAGCACTGGGGCTTCGCAGGACCGGGCAGCGCAGATGCAGCCAAGCTGGAATGCGGCGATGCACACCCGGCGCTATATGGTGGGTGCGCTGCTGGGCGGCATTCCGCTGCTGTTTGCGCTCGATGCGGCTGCGGCCATCGAGGACGGCTGGCACTACCCGCCGGAGCTGCTGGACCAATGGGCAGCGGCCTTTGCGCAGGCGTCCGCTGCGGCCAGCAGCAGCACCGACACCATGTCCAGCCCGGTATCGGGCAGCGACAGCAGCCACCACCGGGGCGACAGCAGCAGCGCTGGTGATGGCGCCGATATGGCCAGCAGCACGAGTGCAGACAGCGATGGCGGCTCGTCCGGCTGCAGTGGCAGCAGTTGTGGCGGTAGCAGCTGCGGGGGCGGCAGCAGCGATTGAGCGGCAAAGCCTGCGCGGGCCAAGGCGTTGTTGCGGCTTCGCAACCGGTGGAGGCCTGCTGCGGGGATAATGCTGCCCCTATGTCGCTCAAGATTACGTTTCCCGAATCCCTGCCAGTTTCCGCCCGCCGTGATGAAATCATGGAGGCCATGGACCGCCACCAGGTCATCATCGTCTGCGGCGAGACCGGATCGGGCAAAACCACCCAGCTGCCCAAGATTGCGCTGGCCCTGGGCCGAGGCAAGATCAATGCCACCCCCAATGACAAGGGGGAGGTGCGCGGCCACCTGATCGGCCACACCCAGCCCCGGCGTATTGCGGCCAGCAGCGTGGCCAAGCGCATTGCCGAAGAGCTGCAGACCCCGCTGGGCGATGTAGTGGGCTACAAGGTGCGCTTCCAGGACCGTTTGTCCAAGGACGCCTCGGTCAAGCTGATGACCGACGGTATCTTGCTGGCCGAGACCCAGACCGACCCGCTGCTCAAGGCCTACGACACCTTGATCATTGACGAGGCCCATGAGCGCAGCCTCAACATCGACTTTCTGCTGGGCTATCTGCGCCAGATCCTGCCAAAGCGCCCGGACCTGAAAGTGGTGGTGACCTCGGCCACCATCGATGCCGACCGCTTTGCCAAGCACTTTGCCGGCCCCCAGGGCCCGGCGCCGGTGATCATGGTTTCGGGCCGCACCTTTCCGGTGGAGATGCGTTACCGCCCCTTTGAGGATGCGAAGGACTACGACCTCAACGATGCGATTGCCGATGGCGTCGACGAGCTGTGGAGCGGTGGGGCCGGCGGCGACATTCTGATTTTTCTGCCGGGCGAGCGCGAGATCCGCGAGGCCGCTGACCACCTGCGCAAGCACCTGCAGCATTCGCCGGTACTGCGCAATGCCGAGGTGCTGCCGCTGTTTTCGCGCCTGTCGCAGGCCGAGCAGGACCGTATCTTTGAAGGCCATACCGGCCGGCGCATCGTGCTGGCCACCAACGTGGCCGAAACCTCGCTCACGGTGCCCGGCATCCGTTATGTGATCGATGCCGGTACCGCCCGGGTCAAGCGCTATTCCTTCCGCAGCAAGGTCGAGCAGTTGCTGGTCGAGCCGGTCAGCCAGGCAGCGGCCAACCAGCGCGCCGGCCGTTGCGGCCGCGTGGCCAACGGTATCTGCATTCGTCTCTATGACGAGGCCGATTTCCAGTCGCGCAGCCCCTTCACCGACCCGGAAATCCTGCGCTCGTCCTTGGCCGGCGTCATCCTGCGCATGAAGGCCTTGCGCCTGGGCGATGTGGTGAACTTCCCGTTTCTGGAAGCGCCGTCCGGCCGCGCGATTGCCGATGGCTACCAGTTGCTGGCCGAGCTCGGTGCGGTCGATGAGCAGGGCGAGCTGCTGCCGATGGGCCAGGCCTTGTCGCGCCTGCCGCTGGACCCGCGCGTGGCCCGGATGATTGTCGAGGCGCGCGAGCGCGGCGCACTGGCCGAGGTGCTGGTGATTGCCTCGGCGCTGAGTGTGCAGGATGTGCGCGACCGCCCGCTGGAAGCCCAGCAGCAGGCCGACCAGCAGCATGCCAAGTTCGACGACGAGAAGAGCGAGTTCAGTGGCTACCTGCGGCTGTGGAAATGGCTGCAGGATGCGCGCGGCGGCAAGGTGGTGGCCAAGAGCCGCAAGGACATGGCCCAGCAATCGGCCCCGGCCAAGGGCCAGGCAATGGGGCGCAATGCCGCCTTTTTGCCGGTGGCCCAGCGCAGCACCGGTGCGACCGCAGCGCTGGAGTCGGCCGCGCCGCTGGCTGCCTTCACGCCGCAGGACAGCGTTGCCGACGAGGCCAGCCACAAGCTGAGCAACCGGCAGTGGGAGCAGCTGCTGCGCCAGAACTTCATCAACATCCGCCGGGTGCGCGAGTGGCGCGACATCCATTCGCAGCTGCTCACGGTGGTCAAGGAGCAGCGCTGGCCGATGAACGAGGAGGCTGCCGGCTATGAGGCCGTGCACCTGTCCATGCTCTCGGGCCTGCTGGGCAATATCGGCTTCAAGACCGAGGAGGGTGATGGCTACCTGGGCGCGCGTGGCATCCGCTTCCATCCGCACCCCGGCGCGCATCTGTCCAAAAAACCTGGCCGCTGGATTGTGGCGGCCGAGCTGGTCGAGACCTCGCGCCTCTACGGGCGTGGCATTGCTGCCATCGAGCCCCAGTGGCTGGAGCAGGTAGGCGCGCACCTGCTGCGCAAGCAGTTGCTGGACCCGCATTGGGAGAAAAAGCAGGGCGAGGTGGCTGCCTATGAGCGCGCCACCTTGTATGGCCTGGTGGTCTACAGCCAGCGCCGCATCAGCTACGGCAAGATCGACCCGCAAGGCGCGCGCGACATCTTCATCCGCCAGGCGCTGGTCGAGGGCGACTGGGAGACACGCCTGCCATTTTTGCAGGCCAACCAGAAGCTGATTGCCAAGGTCGAGGAGCTGGAGCACAAGAGCCGCCGCCAGGACGTGTTGGTCGACGATGCACTCATCTATGCGTTCTACGACCAGCAGATTCCGCAAGACATCTGCACCGGCCGGGCGCTGGAGCGCTGGGTCAAGGACGAGAGCGCGCGCAACCCCGATCTGCTGCGCCTGTCGCGCGAAGAGCTGATGCGCCATGAGGCCGCCGGCATCACGACCGCCGCCTTCCCCAAGACCATCAGGATGGGCGGGGTCGATTGCACGGCCAGCTACCTGCACCAGCCCGGTGACCCGCGCGATGGCGTGACCGTCACGGTGCCGCTGTTCGTGCTCAACCAGGTCAGCGAGGAGCGTGCCGAATGGCTGGTGCCGGGCATGCTCAAGGACAAGATCCAGGCCCTGCTCAAAAGCCTGCCCCAGCGCCCTCGCAGCCGCTTTGTGCCGTTGGCTGAAAACGCCCAGCGCCTGGCCGAGTTGCTGGGCAGCGCAGAGCGCTTTGGTGCCGGCAGCCTGGTCGAGGTGCTGCTCAAGCAAGCACGCGACGAGACCTCGCTGGACATCAAGCGCGCTGATTTCAAGCTGGACATGCTCAGCCCCCACCTGTTCATGAACTTCCGCATCAGCGACGAGCATGGCCGCCAGCTGGGCCAGGGCCGCAACCTGGGTGCCTTGAAGGCCCAGTGGGGCGCCAAGGCGCGCGGCGCCTTCCAGGCCTTGGCCGAGCTCAAGATCGCGCCACAGGCCGAAGGCACGGCCGCCGCTGCACCGGCGCAAGCCCCCGCCGCCGCTGCCAAGCAGGCGGGCAAGGCGGCCCCGGCGCCCAGCAGCGGTGCAGCCCAGGCCAAGCCGTCGGGGCCCGTGCATGCGGCCGACAAGCTCTGGACCGATTGGAGCTTTGGCGCCTTGCCCGAGCTGATGGAGATCAAGAAGGGCAACCAGACGCTGATTGGCTTTCCCGCGCTGATCGACCACGGCTCCGGTGTCGGCATCGAGGTGTTCGACGAGCCCGAGGTGGCGGCCAGCCGCCATGCGCTGGGCCTGCGCCGCCTGTTTGCACTGCAGATCCGCGATGCGCTCAAGTACCTGGAGAAGAACATCCCCGATCTGCAGAAGATGGCGGTGGGCTATATGCCGCTGGGCACGCAGGAAGAGCTGCGCGAGCAGATCATCAATGTGGCGATTGACCGCGCCTTTCTGCAAGAGCCGCTGCCCGCCGATGCCGAGCAGTTTAAGCAGCGGGTGCAGGAGGGGCGCGGGCGCCTGACCCTGATCGCCAACGAGGTAGCGCGCATGGCCGCCGGCGTGCTGCAGGAATACATGGCTGCCGTGCGCAAGATCAAGGACACCAAGAACGCCCCCGAAGCCACCGCAGACGCCCAGCAGCAGCTGCAAAAGCTGGTGCCCAAGAACTTCATCGCGATCGCGCCCTGGGCCCAGCTGGGCCACTATGCCCGCTACCTCAAGGCAATCACCGCGCGCCTGGACAAGTACCGGGCCGACCCGGCACGTGATGCCGCCAAGCTCAAGGAACTACAGCCGCTGGAGCAGCGCTACTGGCGCCTGGTAGCAGAGCGCAAGGGCCAGGTGGATGCGCGCATGCAGGAGTACCGCTGGATGCTCGAGGAGCTGCGGGTGAGCTTTTTTGCCCAGGAGCTGCGCACGCCGTACCCGGTCAGCAGCAAGCGGCTGGACAAGGTCTGGCAGCAGCTGCAGCAGTAGGGATGCAGCGACACCGGCCATGCTGCGTGGCGCACCATGGCCGGGTTTTTGGGGGTCAAGCCAGGCGCTCGGCGACCTCGTCCACCGTCAGCACATCGCCAAAGAACAGCATCCAGTTGTTCAAGCTGTTGACATGCTCATGGGGCGTCACAGCGGCCAGCGCGTCGTCGACCATCACGGTGGCGTAGTCCAGCATCATCGCGTCGCGCGCAGTCGATTCGCAGCAGACATTGGTGACGGTGCCGCCGATCAGCACCGTGCGCACGCCCCGTGCCTTGAGGACGGCGTCCAGGTCCGAGGCGCCGGGGGCGAGGGCGCTGTAGCAGCGCTTGACGACGGTGAGATCGCCCGGCATTACCTCCAGCGCTGGCGGCATCGCAAAGCCGGCGTGGCCACTGCCCAACTCCCGCAGCCGGCGTGCGCTGCGCTCGGGCGTCAGCATATGACGGTGGTGGTGGGACCAGAACTGGTCGGCGCCGTCGGCACTGGTCTTGATCCACACCACGGTGCCGCCCTTGGCGCGCAGCGCCGCAGCCAGCTTGTTGACCTGGCCAAAGATGGCGCGGGCCGGTGCGCATTCGCCCTGAAAACCGGGCTGGGTGTAGTAGTTCTGCAGATCCACGATGACAAAGGCCGTGGTCGCGGCATCGAACTGGTCATAGGGGTGGAGCACCCCCTGGCGGGCCAGCACGCGTTCTTCAATCCAGGGTTCAAACTGCATGGGGTTGTCGTTTCTTGAAATGGGGGATCATGATCAGCGCTCAGGCGTAGCGGTGCTGCACGCTTTTCTCCAGCCGGGTGACCGCCATGTACATCACCGCTGACAGCAGCGCCAGCACGACGATCGAGGCCATCACCACATTGAGCTTGAACACCTGGCTGCCATTGACGATCAGAAAGCCCAGCCCGGCGCTGGAGGACTGGAACTCGCCGACGATGACGCCGATCAGCGACAGGCCGATGTTCATCTTGATCGCGGCGATCACCGCTGGCACGCTGCCCGGGAAGACCACGTACTTCATCACCTGGAACTTGCTCGCGCCCAACGTGGTGGCCAGTTTGATCTTGTTGGGATCGATGGCCTGAAAGCCTTCATAGACCACCATGATGGTGATGAACAGCGAGATCGCAACGGCCATGCCGTAGACCGAATATTCCGAGCCCAGCCAGATGTAGAAGATCGGGACAAAGGCAATCTTGGGCATGGCGTTGGCAATCACCAGGAAAGGATCCAGTACCTTTTTGACAAAGCTGCTCCACCACAGCAGGGCGGCCATGCCGATGCCCAGCAGCATGCTGATTGCGAAGCCGATCACCGTGGCCTTGAAAGTGACCCAGGTGTGGCCCAGCAGGTCGCCGCTGCGGGCCAGATCGACCAGGGTGGGCAGTACCGCAGACGGGTAGCTGGTGAGCATGGGGTTGAGGATGTGGCTGCGCGCCAGTACCTCCCAAATCAGCAGGAATGCCAGCAACAGGCCGGCGCGGCTCAGCGCCACCAGGCGCTTGCGGCGCTGGATCTGGGCCAGCCACTGGCGGTATTCGGGGCTGCGGGTGTCGGCCTGGGCCGGGGCAGCCGTGTTGGTGGTGTTCATGACGGTGCTCATGCTTATCCTTCCACGTGGGCGTCGATCTCGTCCCACAGTACATTGAAGTAGTCGTTGAATTCCGGGCAGCCCCGGGCCTCGAAGGGCGTGGGCCGTTTGCCTGCCTGCGAGGGGAAATCCATGTGGTGTACCGATTTGATGCGCCCGGGCCGGCGCGAGAGCACGATGACACGGTCGGTCATCGCAATGGCCTCGCCAATGTCGTGTGTCACCAGGATCACCGACTTGCCTTCGTCGCGCAGCACATCGACCACCTCATCGGCAATCGACAATCGGGTTTGCGAGTCGAGCGCGGAGAACGGTTCGTCGAGCAGCACCACATCCGGGTTGGTGACCAGGGTGCGGGCCAGCGCCACCCGCTGGCGCATGCCGCCCGAGAGCTGGCGCGGGTAGTGGTGCAGGTAGTCGCCCATGCCGCATTTGTGCAGCAGTTGCGTGGCGCGCTTTTCGGCGGCGGCCAGGTCCTTGTTCTGGATCTGGGCGCCCAGCAAGGTGTTCTCCAAAATGGTGCGCCATTCGAACAGGTAGTCCTGCTGCAGCATGTAGCCGATGCGCGGGTTGGGGCCGATGATGGTCTGACCGTCCACCAGCACCGAGCCGCTGGACGGCGGCAGGATGCCCGCCAGGATCGACAGCAAGGTGCTCTTGCCGCAGCCGGACTGGCCGATCAGGCTGATAAATTCCCCGGCCTTGACAGAGAGGTTGATGTTCTGCAGTGCTTGGGTTTCGCCCTGGGGCGTGAAGTAGCGCAACGAGACGTTGTCGACATGGATACGGTAGGGGTGGTTCATCGCAATTCCTTATTTTTGGGCCAGGCTCTGCACCAGGCCCATGTCCACAAAACGCGCGTAGTCGACTTTCTTGCCAGCCTCCAGCACACCGCCTTGCACCAGCATCTCTTGCAGCTGGTCCATCGCCTGCTTCTCGACCATCGGGGTTTTCTTCCACAACTGCAGTTGCTGGTAACGCTCGATCGCACTGACCAGTTCAGCCTTGTTCACGCCGGTGAAGTACTCAGCCACCAGGTCCGCCAGCTCGCCTGCTGGAGCGGCCGCCGTGTACTGCTGGGCCTTGGCCACTGCCTGGGTCCAGGCCTGCACGGCGGCCCGGTTTTTCTTCAGGTAGGCATCGGTGGTGGTGAACACGGTGTAGTCGACCATGCCTGCTTCCTTGCCCACTGACCCCAGCGGAAAGGCCTTGCCTTGCTTCTCCAGGCTGCTGGCCTCGGGCTCCAGGAAGGTCGCATAGTCGTTTTGGCCGGCCAGCCAGGCACCGGTGCGGGCGGCCGGGCCGATGTTGCTCACGAGCTTGACATCCTTCTTGGGATCCAGCCCCTTCTTGCGCAATGCCGCTTCCAGAAAGATATCGGGGTTGGAGCCTGGACGGAAGGACATGATCTTGCTGCCCTGGAGCTGCTTCCAGTCAAAGTTGGGCTCGGGCTTGCGGCCCATCAGCAAGAAGCCGTCGGTGGCGGTCAACCCGGCAAAAACAATGGGTTTGACGGGCGACTCGCTGTTGGCGACATAGATCGAGGCCTCGGGTCCTATCAGCACAATATCGGCGCTGCCCGAGAGCAGGGCGGCCATGCCCTTGTCGGTGCCCTGCGAGGTTTTCATGCTCATCTCGATGCCGGCCTCCTTGAACATGCCTTTCTGGATACCCACATACATGGGAACATAGAGCACGGAGCGCACCACCTCTTCGTAACGGATCTTGTGCGTTGCCTGCGCCTGGGCCTGGGACAGTGGCACCAGCGCTGCCATCATCGAAGCGAAGACGGCCGCACGGCGGCTGAACATGAACGTCATAACCCACTCCTTGTATACAGAAAATGCAAACTGACGAATGAAAAACAGTTCCATGCAAGAACAGTGCCTAAATAATTGCTGAAAATTTCGGTTCAAAGTTCTTTTATGTATTCAGTATCCAATTTATCGTGCTGCCCGAGGATCGGTGTTAACCAGCAGCCGGAGCACCCAGGGCGGCTTGGGCGGGCTGGCGCAGAGCGTTCCAGCAGGAGCGCCTGTTGACCCGGGCACGATCGCCCCGCGCATGGCTGCCAAGGCTGCGGCGCGCACTGTTTTGGTCCCGGCCGCTGAACGCGGCGGAATGGGCGCTGCTGGCGCGCTACTTTGGCCAGCCGCAGCACCCGGGCTGGGCGCGCATGCGGCTGCACCTTCGCCGTCTCGGCGATACGCGGCGGGCGCTGTCGTTCAATGGCGGCTTTGTGTCGATGCCGGCCAGCTGCTTTACCGGATCGGACCCCCGGCAATGCCTGCGCCTTGACGAGCCACTGATGGCCGGATGGCTGGCCCATGAGGCTTTTCACCACTGGCAGCGGCTGCAGGGCCGCGCGGTGACCTGGCAGGCGCTGCGCCTGCAGTGGCGCTTCTGGCGCCATGGCATCAACCCGTATGCCTACACCCCGGGCGAGTCGCCAGCGGCCTTGCTGGCCCAGTTCCAGCACGCCCAAGTGGAGCAGCAAGCGCAGATGTGGCAGGACGCCGTGATGGCCGACATCGCCTGGCGCCAGGCCGCCCCAGGTGCGGACCAGCAGCGCCTGGCCGCCGCCGCCCGGCGCTGGCATGCGGTGTTGCACTGGGTGCAGATGCAGGCGGTGCCGCCGCCGCCCCCGCTGGTCCCCTAAGCGACGGGGTGCTGCCCCGGCCGCTGGGCATACTGGCCTGAACCTCGCTTTTCGATTGTTCGGAACACGCCATGACCTCTGCTGCAGACCTGCCTGCACCGACCTCCACTTCCCCGTACTGGCCTGGGCGCGTGCCCCGGCGGTTGACCGTGCCGGCCACCTCGGTCTGGGACAACCTGGCCGTCAACGCCAGCCGCTATCCGGACCATGCCGCACTGGTGTTTTTTGACCAGTCCATCAGCTATGGCCAGATGTGCGAGCAGACCGAGCGCCTGGCCGCCCATTTGCACCAGCAGGGCGTGCGCAAGGGTGACCGGGTGATCCTGCTGATGCAGAACTGCCCGCAGCTGGTGCTGGCGCACTACGCCATCCTGCGTGCCAATGCGGTGGTGGTGCCCGTCAACCCGATGAATACCGCCGCCGAGCTGGCCCACTACATCAGCGACGCCGATGCACGCGTGGCCATCACCACCGCCGATCTGGCGGCTGCACTGTGTGAGGCCAGCGCCAGTCTGCCACCTGCGCAGCAGCTGGTGCATATGCTCATCAGCCATCTGTCAGATACGATGCCCGCAGATGCCGCAGCGCAGCCGGATTTTCCACCGGGTTGGGTGCCCTGGTTGCTGGGCAACCCGCCTTTGCCAGCTGCGGACCGGCTGGGTGCGACCACCGTCAGCCGCTGGCGGGATGCGGTCCAATGCACCGCCGAGCCACCGGCGATCGCGGTGGCGGCCAGCGACATGGCCATCCTGCCCTATACCAGCGGTACCACGGGCCTGCCCAAGGGCTGCATCCATGCGCACAGCCATGTGCAGCATGCGGCGATGGCGGGCGTGCTCTGGGGCCGGCAAAGCACCGAGAGCGTGAACCTGGTGGTGGCGCCGATGTTCCATATCACCGGCATGGTCTCCATCATGCATGTGCTGGTCTGTGCCGGGGCCACCTTGGTGATCATGCCGCGCTGGGACCGGCAACTGGCGGCTGCACTGATGGCGCGCTACCGGGTAACGCACTGGGCCAATATCCCGACGATGGTGGTCGATCTGCTGGCCAGCCCGAACCTGGCGCAGATGGACACCCGCAGCCTGGTCTACATGGGCGGCGGAGGCGCGGCGATGCCGCAATCGGTGGCGCAAAGGGTCAAGGAGGTCTGGGGCCTGGATTATATCGAGGGCTATGGCATGACCGAGACCTGTGGTGCCTCCCACGCCAACCCCTATGAGCACCCCAAGCAGCAGTGCCTGGGGCTGCCGCATATCGGCATGCAGTCATTGGTGATCGACCCCGACACCGGGCAGCCGATGGCCGACGGCGAGGTGGGAGAGATTGTGGTGCAGGGCCCGCAGGTGCTGCAGGGCTACTGGAAACAGCCTGCGGCCACGGCCGCTAGTTTTGTCGAGGTGGAGGGCCAGCGCTTTTTCCGCACCGGTGACCTGGGTTACCGCGATGCCGATGGCTATTTCTTCCTGACCGATCGCTTGAAGCGCATGATCAATGCCAGCGGCTACAAGGTCTGGCCGGCCGAGGTCGAGAGCCTCATGTACCGCCACCCGGCGATCCTGGAGGCCTGCGTGATCTCCGCCCGCGATGACTACCGGGGCGAGACCGTCAAGGCCGTCGTGGTATTGCGGCCAGAGCAGCAAGGCATGGTCAGTGCACAGGACATCATCGACTGGTGCCGCGAGCACATGGCGGTGTACAAGGCGCCGCGCCTGGTGCAACTGGTGGAGCAGCTGCCCAAGAGTGGCAGCGGCAAGGTGATGTGGCGCCTGCTGCAGGAAAAGGAGCAGTGACTGGCGCGCAGGCGGCCCGTTTGCGCAGTGGAGAAATGCGCTACCACCAGCGCATCAGCTGCAGCGCCCTGTGCCAGAAACCATCGCCATAGTGGAGCGCAAACCAGGCGCAAACCGCTGCGCAGATGACGCAGAGCAAGGCCCATGCCGTCCAGCTGGGTTCGGCATGAAAGCCGATGACAGCGGCAATGAACAAGCCCAGCAGGCTACCAAAAAAGAGGCGTACGTTGCGCTCGCTGCTGTCGCGGGGTGGGTCTTCATGCATGGCTTGGAGGGGCAGTGCCGGGCCTGGCAGTGTAGGCGGATGCAGTCTGCGCTGCCAAGCCAGACGTAGGGTGCAGGCTACACGCTGCCCGCCTTTTCAATCACCAAGATGCGTGCCTCGCCCTGCGGGTGGGCCACATGCTCACAGCCCACGCCAGCGTGGAAGATATCGCCGGCCTGCAAAAGCGCTTGCTTTGCTTCGCCGGCCTCCCGCCAGTGCATCACCACCTGGCCCTGCATCACCGCAAAGACTTCCTCGCCGTCGTTGACATGCCAGATGTAGGGCTGGTCCGTCCAGTGCAAACGGACGCTGGTGCCGTCCATCTGGGCAATGTCCTGGGCGCCCCAGGGGCGTTCGGCAGTGAAGTCCTGGCTGCGGATGATGCGTTGCATGGTGTCTTAACGCCCTTTACGCGGTCGCGTTCAGCTCCTGGCTGATCGCCTCGATCTGCTCGGACAGTTCCAGCCAGCGCTCTTCGAGCTGCTCGATCTCGCCATTGACGGCGCTCAGCTGCTTGCCGGCGTCGACGATGTCCGCGCCCGACAGACCGGGGGTTGCCAGCTTGGTCTCCAGCGCATCGCGCTGGGTGTTGAGCTGGGGCAGCTTCTTGTCGATCTGTTCCAGCTCTTTCTTGAAGGGCTTGGTCTTGTCGGCCAGTTGCTGGCGGGCCAATGCAGCGAGGCGGCGCGCTTCCTTGGGGTCGCCCACGGGCTCGGCCTTGGCTGGCGCAGGCGCAGGCGCGGGTGCTGCCGCCACTGGTGCGGCGACAGGCGCAGCCTGGGGTGCGGGTGCTGCATCCTTGCTGCGCGATTGCATATCGGCCTGGCGGGCCTCTTCGCGCAGGCGCTTGGATTCGTCCAGCAGGTAGCGCTGGTAGTCGTCCAGGTCGCCATCGAAGGGGCCGACCTGGCCCCGGCCGACCATCCAGAAGTCTTCGCAGACGGCGCGCAGCAAATGGCGGTCATGGCTGACCAGCATGACGGTGCCGTCAAAGTCGTTCAGTGCCATCGCCAGCGCTTCGCGGGTGGCCAGGTCCAGGTGGTTGGTTGGCTCATCGAGCAGCAGCAGGTTGGGGCGCTGCCAGACGATCATCGCCAGCACCAGACGGGCTTTTTCGCCACCGCTCATACTGCCCACAGCCTGCTTGACCATGTCGCCGCTGAAATTGAAGGTGCCCAGGAAGTTGCGCAGGTCCTGCTCGCGGGCGCTGTTGCCTTCGCTGCCGATTTCCTTGGCCAGGCGGATCATGTGCTCGAGCGGGTTCTCGCTGGGGCGCAGCACGTCCAGCTCCTGCTGGGCAAAGTAGCCGATGTTGAGGCCCTTGCCTTCCGTCACCGTACCGGCCAGCGCCTTCATCTCGCGGGCAATGGTCTTGACCAGGGTCGATTTACCCTGGCCGTTGGCGCCCAGAATACCGATGCGCTGGCCTGCCAGCACCGAGCGGTTGACACCTTGCAGAATCGTGGTCTGCTTGCCGTCTTCGTCCTCGTAGCCAAAGGCGGCATCGGTGATGGCCAGCATCGGGTTCGGCAGGTTGGCCGGTTCCTTAAACTCGAAGGTGAACTCGGCCTCGGCCAGCACCGGCGCAATCTTTTCCATGCGGTCGAGCTGCTTGACCCGGCTTTGCGCCTGCTTGGCCTTGCTGGCCTTGGCCTTGAAGCGGTCAATGAACTTCTGCAGATGCGCCATCTTCTCTTGCTGCTTGGCAAAGCTGGCCTGCTGCAGCTCCAGTTGCTGGGCACGCAGCTCTTCGAAGCGGCTGTAGTTGCCGCCGTAGCGCGTCAGCTGCCCACCCTGGATCTGCAACGTGACATTGGTGATCGCATCGAGAAACTCGCGGTCGTGGCTGATGGTGATCAGGGTGCCGGGGTAGCGCTTGAGCCAGGCTTCGAGCCAGACGAGGGCGTCCAGGTCCAAGTGGTTGGTCGGCTCGTCGAGCAGCAGCAGATCGCTGGGGCACATCAGCGCGCGGGCCAGCTGCAGGCGCATGCGCCACCCGCCCGAGAAGCTGTTGACCGGGTGTTCCAGCTCCTGCACCTTGAAGCCCAGGCCCAGGATCAGCGCCTGTGCGCGGGGCACGGCATCGTGGGCACCGGCATCGGCCAGGTCGGCATAGGCCTGGGCAAGCGCCATGCCGTCGCCCGATGCTTCAGCGGCCTCCAGCTGGGCCTGCACTTCCACCAGACGGGTGTCGCCTTCCAGCACGAACTGGGTGGCTGATTCATCGGTTTCGGGCATGTGCTGGGCCACCTGGCCCATGCGCCACTGGGCGGGGATGTGGAAATCGCCACCGTCTTCCGTCAGCGAGCCGTTGAGCAGCGCAAACAACGTGGACTTGCCGGCGCCGTTGCGGCCGACCAGGCCCACCGATTCGCCCGGGTTGATGGTGGTAGTGACGCCGTCAAGCAGCACTTTGGTGCCGCGGCGCAGGGTGATATTTTTCAGCGTAATCATGAATGGCTCCGATTATCGCCGCCCTGGGCTTGGCCCAGGGGCTTGGAGGGCATAGCCGTTGGTGGGCCGGCCCTAGCGCTGGCGCTTGCAAAATGCGTGTAGGCCACCGCCTTGACCTGTTGTCAGTGGAAATGGGAGTAGGAATCAGTCACATGCTCAGGCTATCCAAGCGGCCGCAGCAGGGCCATACTGCCATGTGCAAACGCCATATTTCAGCGATGGCAATCATAAGGACAGTGCTATGACGACAGCCTCTGAAATACATGGACGGTCCGCCGACGACCACCAGGATGCAGGAGAGGCGGTTTCCGCCCGGCACCACTGGCGGCTGGCCGACATTGACTATGCGCATATCGACCATGCTGCGGTCGCGCAGGACGAGGACATGTTCTACCTGCTGATGAGCGCCTCCTTTGTCGAGACCGGCTCGGACACCTATGCGGCCAACCTCGGCGCGCACTACGCCCGCTACCCGGACATCCAGCACTGGCTGGAAGACCGCTGGGAGCATGAGGAACTGCAGCATGGCGAATCGCTGCGGCGCTATGTGGAGACCGTGTGGCCCAGTTTTGACTGGCAAAAAGCCTATGACAGCTTTTTTGCCGAGTATTCACTGCTGTGCACGCAGGAAGCGCTGCTGGAGGATCCGCGCCTGGAGATGGTGGCACGCTGCGTGGTGGAGACCGGCACCACCGCCTACTACCATACCCTGCGCTCGCTCAGCAACGAGCCGGTGCTCACGGGGCTGCTGGGCCATATCCGCAATGACGAGGTCGGGCACTTCAAGCATTTCCTGGCCTACTTCAAAAGCCTGCAGGCCCAAGAGCCCGTGGGCCGGTTGCGCATTGCCCAGGCGCTGTACAGCCGTCTGAAGGAATTGCGCGAGAGCGACTCGGATGTCGCGCTGCGCCATGTGTATGCCAACAAGGGCCAGCTGTTCAGCGACCGGCAGCGCAGCTTTGATGATGTGGCCCAGCGCATCTACCACCTGATCAGCACCGGCCTGCCGGCCCAGCTGGCGGTGCAGATGCTGCTCAAGCCCATGCTGCTGCCGCCCAAGCTGGAATCGTGCCTGCACCGGCCTATCAGCCGGCTGGCCTGCAGAATGCTGGCTTACTGAGCAAGAACAGGGTTCGCTTAGAACAGGTTCTTAAAGCTGGGTGGGTTGTTCTTGCGACCAGTGCATCAGCGCCTCGCGGGTCAGCAGCAGCACCTGGTCATCACCGGCGCTGGTGTCCATCCAGAACACCGGCAGGCCGGGAAAGGCGGCCTCGAAAAAAGCACGCTCGTTGCCGATCTCGAGCACCAGCACACCGTCTTCGCTCAGGCGCTGGGGCAGCTCCAGAATCAGGCCGCGCACAAAGTCCATGCCATCCTCGCCACCGGCCAGCGCCAGCACGGGTTCGGCTTGGTATTCCAGCGGCAGGCTCGCCATGCTTTGGGCATTGACATAGGGCGGGTTGCAGAGGATCAGATCCCAGGGGCCGCGTGCGTTGGCCATGCCGTCCGACTGCACCAGCTGCACACGCTCCTGCAGGCCATGCTGGTCCACGTTGATGCGGGCCACGGCCAGCGCATCGGCCGACAGGTCGGCGCCGGTGACCTGCACATCGGGGTAAGCCATGGCCGCCAGGCAGGCCAGGCTGCCATTGCCGGTGCACAGGTCCAGCACTAGGCGGGTCTTGTCGCTCAGCCAGTCGTCAATGCTGCCATCGGCCAGCAGCTCGGCGATCAGGCTGCGCGGCACGATCGAGCGTTGGTCGATGTAGAAGGGCACGCCCTGCAGCCAAGCCTGCTGGGTCAGGTAGGCGGCGGGCTTGCGGCTGCGGATGCGCTCGGCCACCAGTTGTTCGAGCTTGACGCGCTGTTCATCGCTGACCGCTTGGTTCGCGACCGAGCCGGCGCCATCCGGGCTGGTGTCGCTGTCCACCGGCAGGCCCAGCGACCAGAGCACCAGCCAGCTGGCCTCGTCTTCCGCATTGGTGGTGCCATGGCCAAAATGCACGCCAGCAGTGCGCAGGGCAGCTGCGCTGTCATCAATCAGGGTGCGGATGGTGGTCATGGCTCAACTCGGGCAAAAATCAAAGACCGCCATTGTAGGCTTGATGGCAGCCGCAAGGCGCCAGGCTGGGCTGGTGCCAGGGCCATCCGGGTGCTGGCTTAGCGTGCCAGGTTTTCCAGAATGCGGCGGTAGATGTTCTTCAGCGGCTCGATATCGGCCACGGCCACACACTCGTCGATCTTGTGGATGGTGGCGTTCGACGGGCCGATCTCGATGACTTCCGGGCAGATGTCGGCGACAAAACGGCCATCGCTGGTGCCGCCGGTGGTCGAGAGGGCGGTTTCCAGCCCGACTTCGTCGCGGATGGCCTGCTGCACGGCAGTCACCAGCACGCCTGGTGTGGTCAGAAAGGGCTTGCCGCCCAGGGTCCATTTGAGGTCGTACTCGAGCGCATGGCGCTCCAGGGTGGATTTGACACGGGCCTTCAGGTTCTCGGCCGTCGATTCGGTGCTGAAGCGGAAGTTGAAGTCCACCACCATCTGGCCCGGGATCACATTGCCAGCACCCGTGCCCGCATGGATATTGCTCATCTGGAAGCTGGTGGGCGGAAAGAAGGCATTGCCTTCGTCCCACACCGTGGCGGCCAGCTCGCCCAGCGCACCCAGGCCCTGGTGGATGGGGTTGCGGGCCAGTTGCGGGTAGGCGATATGGCCTTGCACGCCATGGATGGTGAGCTTGCCGGTCAGGCTGCCGCGCCGGCCGTTCTTGACCATGTCCCCCAGCTTCTGCACCGCAGTGGGTTCGCCCACCAGGCAGTAGTCCAGCACCTGGCCGCGCTGGCGCAGCTGCTCGACGACCACCGCCGTGCCATCCACGCTCGGGCCTTCTTCGTCGCTGGTCAGCAGCAGCGCAATATCCAGCGGCGCTGCAGCGTTCTGGGCGACAAACTCCTCGGCGGCCACGACAAAGGCGGCGATCGAGGTCTTCATGTCGCTGGCGCCACGGCCGTAGAGCTTGCCATCGCGGTGCGAGGGGGTGAAGGGGTGCGAGTTCCACTGTTCCAGCGGACCGGTGGGCACCACATCGGTATGGCCGACAAAGACCACGGTCTTGGCGCCCGCCACGCCGCTGCGGCGCAGCGCCCAGAGGTTGCTCACCCGAAAGCTGTCGGGGCCGCTGTCCATGCGCTCGCAGGCAAAACCCAGCGGTTGGAGCAGGTCGGAAATCATTTCCAGACAGCCTTCGTCGTTGGGCGTCACGGAGGGACGGGCGATCAGTTGCTCGGTCAGTTGCAGGGTGCGGGACATGGCGTCAAAAGGGTGGGGGCGGAGAGGTCAACAACAATGCGGCCCGCAGGCCGCATTCAAGGCGTATTGCCACGGGGGCGTGGTGCAGGGCAACGGCCGCTATCTTACTCTTGGTTCACGTCGAGCACGATTTCCGTGAACGAGGCCGCGTCGTCCAGCTCGGGCTTGGCGGCCACCTGGGCCTTGGCCGCATTGGCCGCCATCTGGAAGTCGTTTTGCAGGCGCCACATCAGGTTGGTGGGCGAGTCGGAATTGGCCAGGCCTTCTTCGCGGCTGATCTTGCCACTGTGGATGAGCGCGGCCAGCGCGCCTTCAAAGGTGACTGAGCCTTCGGCCATGGACTTTTCCATCGCCTCGCGCACGGCCGAGAAGTTGCCTTGCTCGATCATCTCGCCCACCAGCTTGGTGTTGAGCATCACCTCGATGGCTGCGGTGCGCTTGCCGGTGACGGTCTTGACCAGCCGTTGCGACACGACGGCGCGCAGCGCAGATGCCAGGTCGCCCAGCATCGTGGGCCGGACTTCGACAGGGTAGAAGCTCAGGATCCGGTTGAGCGCGTGGTAGCTGTTGTTGCCGTGCAAGGTGGCCAGGCACAGGTGGCCCGATTGCGCATAGGCAATGGCGGCCGACATGGTCTCGCGGTCACGGATTTCGCCGATCATGATCACGTCAGGCGCCTGGCGCAGTGCATTCTTCAGCGCGGTTTGCAAAGAGGCGGTATCGCTGCCCACTTCACGCTGGTTGATGATGGAGCGGCGGTTGGAGAACTGGTACTCGATCGGGTCTTCCACCGTCAGGATGTGGCCGCTTTGCTGGCCATTGCGGTGGTCGATCATCGCCGCCAGCGAGGTGCTCTTGCCCGAGCCGGTGGCACCGACAAACAGCACCAGGCCGCGCCGGGCCATGATGAGTTCCTGAAAGATCTCGGGCAGCTCGAGCTGCTCCAGACTGGGAATGTCCTGCGGAACATAGCGGATGACGACGGCGCAGCTGCCGCGCTGGTGCATCGCGCTGACCCGGAAGCGGCCCACGCCCTCGAGCGGCACACCGATGTTGAGCTCACCGGTTTCGTCGAGCTCTTCAATGCGCTCGGGCGGTACGATCTCGGCCAGCAAGGTGCGCGGCGCATCGGGCGTCAAGGTCTGGTTGTTGAGGGGAATGCACTCGCCCTGGATCTTGACCAGCGCGGGCGCATTGGCTGACAGATAGACATCCGAGGCTTTGTTGTCCGCCATCAGGCGCAAGATTCGCTCCATGGTTCCCATGTCAGTTCCCTCCAGTGATTTGTGCTTAGAACGTGTTTACAAATTCACTCCAGTCCGCAGGGACCGTGGCGTTGAAATGCCCGGCCAGGTGCCGCCCGAGCGTGTCCCATCCCGCAAAACTGCTGTCGCGGCGCGAGGACATCGTAAACACGATCTTGGATTGTAGGCTTAGCGAAGCGCTGAATAAACGATGTTGCATCCTCGCCGCAGCCTGGCGGGGCGCAAAGCGACGACAAAAAAGCCCTGCAGCGCAAAGCTTGCAGGGCCTGTTGATCGCCTCGGCGGCAGATCAGTCGCGCAGCAGGTCGTTGATGCTGGTCTTGGCGCGGGTCTCAGGCGTCACTTGCTTGACGATCACCGCGCAGTACAGGCTGTGGCTGCCGTCCTTGGCAGGCATGGAGCCGCTCACCACGACCGAGCCCGAAGGCACGCGGCCGTAGCTGACTTCGCCGGTCATGCGGTTGTAGATCTTCGTGGACTGGCTGATGTACACGCCCATCGAGATGACGGAGTTTTCTTCGACGATCACGCCTTCAACGATTTCGGAGCGGGCGCCGATGAAGCAGTTGTCTTCGATGATGGTGGGGTTGGCTTGCAGGGGTTCGAGCACGCCGCCCAGGCCCACACCGCCCGACAGGTGAACGTTCTTGCCCACTTGTGCGCACGAGCCCACGGTGGCCCAGGTGTCGACCATCGTGCCTTCGCCCACATAGGCGCCGATGTTCACGTAGGAAGGCATCAGGATGGCGCCCTTGGCCACAAAGCTGCCGCGGCGTGCCACGGCAGGCGGCACCACGCGCACGCCGGTGGCGGCGATGTCGGCTTCGGACATGCCGGCGTACTTGGTCGGCACCTTGTCGTAGAAGTTCAGGTCGCCGGCCTGCACCAGCGCGTTGTCCTTGAGGCGGAACGACAGCAGCACGGCCTTCTTGATCCACTGGTGCACGGTCCATTGGCCCACGCCTTCACGGGTGGCCACGCGCAGCTCGCCCTGGTCCAGGGCGTTGATCACATGGTCGACTGCATCGACGATTTCTTTGGGTGCCGAGGCAGGCGAGAGCGTCGTGCGGGCTTCCCAGGCGGATTCGATGATGGTTTGCAGTTGTTGCGTCATGGTTTAGGCTTTTTTCCAGGATTGAATGAATTGGGCAATGCGCTGGGCGGCTTCCAGGCATTCGGCGGTCTGGGCGACCAGGGCCATGCGGATGCGGCCAGCGCCAGGATTGCTGCCATTGAAGTCACGGGCCAGATAGCTGCCTGGCAGAACCGTGACATTGTATTGGGCATAGAGTTCGCGCGCGAACTCGGTGTCTGACAAGCCCATATGCGCGGGCACGCCGGCCCAGAGGTAGAAGCTGGCATCGGGCAGTTGCACGTCCATCACTGCTGACAGCACCGGCGTGACTTCGGCAAATTTGCGGCGGTACTGCTCGCGGTTGTCCTCGACATGGCGCTCGTCGCCCCAGGCCGCAATGCTGGCCGCCTGCACCGGCGGGCTCATCGCGCCGCCCTGGTAGGTGCGGTAGAGCGTGAAGGCCTTGATCAACTCGGCGTCACCGGCGACAAAACCGCTGCGCAGGCCCGGCACATTGCTGCGCTTGGACAGACTGGTGAACGAGACCAGACGGCGGAAATCGCTGCGGCCCAGCTGCGCTGCCGCCTGCATGCCGCCCAGCGGTGGCTCGTCGCGGAAGTAGATTTCGCTGTAGCACTCGTCCGAGGCAATGACAAAGCCATAGCGGTCGGAGAGTTCAAACAGCTTTTTCCACTCGTCGAGCGGCATCACGGCGCCGGTGGGGTTGCCTGGCGAGCAGACAAAGATCAGCTGGGTGCGCTGCCAGATGTCCTCGGGCACGCTGGCCCAGTCCACCGCAAAGTTCTTGCTGGCGATGCTGGGCACGTAATAGGGCGTGGCGCCTGCAAGCAGGGCCGCGCCTTCGTAGATTTGGTAGAAGGGGTTGGGGCAGAGCACGACCGGGTCGGGCTTGCTGCTGTCCACCACCGTTTGCGTGAAGGCAAACAGCGCCTCACGGCTGCCATTGACCGGCAGGGTGTGCTTGTGCCCATCGACCTGCAGGCCATAGCGCGTGGACAGCCAGTTGGCAAAGGCTTCGCGCAGTGCAGGCGTACCCGCGGTGGCCGGGTAGACCGACAGACCGGCCAGATTGCCCGAGAGCGCCTGTTCGATGAATGCGGGGGTGGGGTGGCGGGGCTCACCGATACCCAGGCTGATCGGCGCCTGGTCTGCGGGCGGTGTCACACCGGCAAACAACTGGCGCAGGCGCTCAAACGGGTAGGGCTGCAGTTTCTGGAGCAAGGGGTTCATAAGCCAGCCATTATGGTGCAGTGGCGCGCGTTTTTTTGCGCCGTTCTGTCATGCCCGGTAGGGGCTTGGCGGCCTTGGGCGGCGTCCCAGCGCCAAGCGGCCATTAAGACGAGCGGTTGCCGCCTTGTTGCTGCTGGGCTTTGGCCAAAATGGCGGCCAGGATTGCCTTTTTGTCTGCTGCGGCCGGGGCTGCCACTGTGGCCTTGCTGGCCGCGTTATTTTGCGCGGCGGCTGCACTGACGGCTGCGGCCTGGGCCGCTTGGGCACTGATGGCTGCGCTGGCGATGCGGGGCGAGAGCGGTGCATCGGCTGTCGGGCTGGGCGCCGGCGTCCGGTCGGCATGGCCGAGTCGCTGTTGGTGCTTTTGGTAGCGCAGCCGGGCCTGCTGGGCCTGTGCGGGGCTCCAGGCGGCCCAGCCGGTGGCTTCGCCGCTGGCATTGTCCAGCACGATGCAATCGACCGGGCAGACCGGCAGGCAGAGCTCGCAGCCGGTACAGGCCTCTGGGATCACGGTGTGCATGCGCTTGTTCGCACCCAGGATGGCATCGGTCGGGCAGGCCTTGATGCACAGGGTGCAGCCGATACACCAGTTCTCATCGATGCGGGCAACCGTGCGCACGGCTTCGAGGCCGTTGTCCGGGTTCAGCGGCAGCGCGGCCTGACCGGTGATGGCCGCCAGGCGTACCACGCCTTCCTGGCCGCCGGGCGGGCATTGGTTGATCGGCGCCTGGCCCTGAGCAATGGCCTGGGCATAGTGGTGGCAATCGGGGTAGCCGCAGCGCGTGCACTGGGTCTGCGGCAGGGCCGCATCAATGGCGCCAATGAAAACAGCCAGCGCAGAGGCTGGCTGGTGGCTGGTTTTGAGAAAGTCGGTCACACCGTGTGCAAGGTATTTTGCTTGGAAGTCGCCGATTTTACGTTGCCTGGGCGTTCCTCGACGCGGTTGTTGGCGAGGATGAAGTCCTTGAGCATCGGATAGACCATGGTGCGCCAGCGCTTGCCGCTGAAGATGCCGTAGTGGCCTGCGCCCTTGACCTCGAAGTGACGGGTGTCGACCGCCTTGAGGCCGGTGCACAGATCATGCGCCGCCTGGGTCTGGCCGGAGCCGGAGATGTCATCGAGCTCGCCTTCAACCGTCAGCAGCGCGCTGTGGCGGATGTCCTGCGGTTTGACCAGCTCCAGGTTACCCTCGGGCGAACGCACCTCCCAGGTGCCCTTGACCAGCGCAAAGTCCTGGAACACGGTCTTGATGGTTCCCAGGTAGTAGGCCGCATCCATGTCGAGCACGGCGTTGTACTCGTCGTAGAACTTGCGGTGGTGCTCGGCGCTGTCTTCGTTGCCCTTGAGCAGGTCCTTGAAGTAGTCGTAGTGGCTCATCGCATGGCGGTCGGGGTTCATGCTGACAAAGCCCATGTGCTGCAGGAAGCCGGGGTAGACCAGGCGGCCGGCACCCGGGAAGTTGCCTGGTACCGGATGGATCACATTCGACTCGAACCACTGCAGGTCGTGCGTGGTGGCCAGGTTGTTCACCGTGGTGGGCGATTTGCGGGCATCGATGGGGCCGCCCATCATCGTCATCGACAGCGGTGTCTTCTCGCCACGGCTGGCCATCAGCGACACGGCAGCGAGCACCGGCACCGTGGGCTGGCAGACGCTCACCACATGGCAGTTGCCATAGATACCCTGGATGTGGCGGATGAACTCCTGCACATAGTTCACATAGTCATCAAGGTGGAAGATGCCTTCGCTTTGCGGCACCAGGCGCGCATTGGTCCAGTCGGTGATGTAGACCTTGTGGTCCGCCAGCATGGTGCGCACGGTCTCGCGCAGCAAGGTGGCGTAATGGCCCGACAACGGTGCCACAACCAGTACCACGGGCTGCTGCTTCATCGCCGCCAGGCTGGTCTGGTCATCGGAGAAGCGCTTGAAACGGCGCAGCTCGCAAAAGGGCTTGGTCAGCTCGACGCGCTCGTGGATCGCGATCTCATGACCATTGGCCTCGACGGTGTTGATGCCGAAAGCGGGCTTCTCATAGTCCTTGCCGAGCCGGTAGAACAGGTCAAAGCCCGCCGAGGCGCGCTGGGCCGTGTTGGTCTGGCTGATCGGCCACAGCGGATTGCTCAGCATCTTCGATGTGGCGTGGGCGTATTCTGCGAAGGGCTCCATCAGGGCCCGCTGGGTTTCATACAGTTGGTACAGCATCAAAACTCCGTGGATGTTGCGTTGCAATATAGCAGCAGCCTGTGTCAAAAAGCACGGTCGTGCATGCTCGTAAACACGGGGAGGGGCCTGAAAACCGGGTTCTGCGCCTTTGTCTGCATTGTGCTAACCGCGCCTGGCAGCCGCATGGCCGCTGCAATGCGGCAGGGCGGCTGGCCCGGTTGACAAAGATTGACTTTAGCTAATGGCTGAGGGCCTTGCTAGAGTATTGTTCCGGCGTATGCGTAGGTCCCTGGCGCACGGCCTGAGGCGGCCAGCGCTGCGGTGCTTAATCTTCGCTGGTGCTGTTGGCCGGCTGCCGCTGCAGCCACTCTTCAAAGGCCTCGCGGGCGGAGTTGCGCAGCGTTTTGCGAAAGCGCTGCTTGTCTTCCAGATAGAGGCAGTGGCGCATGACCGTGAAGGGGTTGAAGCTGCTGGATGGATAGCGGTGCTGGAAGTCTGCCTTGTAGTGGCGCACCGTGGTGACATGCTTTTGCACCACGGCAAACAGCCAGCCCGCGTGGCGCACGGCAAAGTCGTGCAGCAGCTCGTCGAGGAAGAACTCCACCTTCTGCGGATCGAACTCATAGCCCGGAAAGTGCTTGTGGCCAAAGGCGACAAAGCTGAAGGCATCGAGCGGTTCGTTGTTGTCGCTCAGTCCGTCGCCAAAGGCGCCCTCGGCCTCGTCCTCAGCACGCGAGAGCGCCAGGGCCTGGCTGGTTTCGTTGCGGATCTGCAGGAACTCGCGGTCCGCCAGTTCAAACAGCGCAGACAGGATGTTGATGCGGCGCTTGAGATTGGTCGGGATGGACTTCTTGTACTTGATCTTGTGGTCCAGCTCGCTCCAGGAGTCCTGGATGATCGTGCGGATCTGCAGCTCGAACGCCTGGTCGGCATAGGCCTGGTGTTCGGTCAGCTGCGCTTGCTGCGCATTGAGCCGCAGGTCCATGTGGATGCCCTTGTAGCCAAACTCGGACTCCGAGTCTTCCATCGGCGAGGTCTTGTCGGTGATCTCGATCACATCAAAGTACTCGCGCACGCGGGACATGATCGCCGGTGGCTCGTCTTCATAGAGACAGACCACGCGCACGCCGATCAGGTCGGTGATGTAGTCCTGGATGGCATAGTCTTCGGACTGGTCTTCGACGAAGTTGCGGTACTTGCGCTTGAACTTGCGCACGCATTCGTCGGCAGTCTTCACCCGGCACTCGAACTTGGCGATGTTGACGCCTTCGAGGTTGCTCAAAATGGCGTGGATCAGCGCATTGAACGAAGCCGCCGCTGCCTTGAGGGTGGGCAACTGGGCGGCATAGAAATCCAGGAACTCCTGTTTGCGGGATTCAAAATCGCGAGCGGGCATGGGTCGGGGCAGCAAAGAAAGGGCAGGCGCCGTGCGCCCACCAGAAGAAAAGGTTACCTGGCGCTATTGTCTACCTCAGCGGAATCGCTGATGTGGGCCTGGGGCGCAAAAAGATCCCAGACGGCAATGAACAGCGCGGCAATCAGCGGGCCGATGACGAAACCGGTGAGGCCGAACAGCGACAACCCGCCCAACGTGGAGATCAGGATCAGGTAGTCGGGCATCTTCGTGTCCTTGCCCACCAGCAGCGGCCGCAGCACGTTGTCGACCATGCCCATGATGCCGGCACCGTAGGCCGCCAGAATGAGACCTTCAGTCGTGGAGCCTGTCGCAAAGTAATAAATGGCGACGGGGCCCCAGACAATGGCTGCACCGACGGCAGGCAGCAGCGACAGGAAGGCCATCACAACGCCCCACAGCAGCGATGCCTCAATGCCCAGAATCCAGAAAATGATGCCGCCCAGCGCGCCCTGCGTGGCAGCAACGGCCAGGTTTCCCTTGACGGTGGCGCGCACCACGGTGATGAATTTGGCGCCGAGCTTGCGCTTGTGCGCATCATCGAGCGGCGTGGCGGCCAGGATCTTGCGGATCAATGTCTTGCCGTCGCGCAGGAAGAAGAACAGCAGGTAGAGCATGATGCAGAAGCTCACCAGGAAGCCCATCGTGTTCTGGCCGATGGCCAGCACCTTGGTGGCCACATACTGGCTGGCCTGCACCGAGATGCCCGAGACCTTCTCCTGCACGACCTTGGGATCGTTCAGGTTGAAGCGGGCCAGCAGGTCCAGCACCCACTGGGGCATGGCGTTGTAGATCTGCTGGAAGTACTGGCCGAAATTCATTTCGCCCGAGTGCACGCTTTCATAGATGGTGGCCGCTTCCTTGGCCAGGGAGATGCTCAGCAGGATCAGCGGCAGGATCACCAGCACCAGGCACAGAATCAGCGTAATCAAGGCCGCGATAGTCGGGTATTTGGGGAGGCGAACCAGTATTTTTTTGTGTAGAGGCGTAAACACAACAGCGAAGATCACAGCCCAGAAAACGGCGCCCTGAAAGGGGAAAAGCACGGCAAAAAAAGCAATGCTGACGCCTATTAGCAGCAAGATGAATGCTTTGTCGTGAAGAGAGTGGTTGTTGAACATCGAGCGCATCGGTGTGAATGGATAGCGCAAATGTATCTGGTTCCTGCATAAACCTACGCTATTCCAGGCCTGTGGCCGCTGGCGCAAGGCCATCGAAGGACAAGCCCAGACGGAAGTGGCACAATACCGGTTGATCGGCCCTTCCCAGCCACAGTCGCATCCGCCAATCGGTTCAGCCGTGTCGCGGAAGGTTGTTTATATGCACCAGCTAATGCTTTCCAGAGGAAAGCGGAGGTCAGCGGAGAAAATGAGCGATACAAACTCTGTGTATCAAGCCTACCAAGGCAACACCTATCTTTTCGGCGGCAATGCCCCCTATGTCGAAGAGATGTATGAGAACTACCTGGCCAACCCAGGCAGCGTACCAGACACCTGGCGCGCTTACTTTGATGCACTGCAAAACGTCCCCGCATTGGACGGCAGCAACGCCAAGGACGTCCCTCATCTTCCCGTAGTCAATGCCTTCGCCGAGCGCGCCAAGCAGGGCGTGACCAAGGTGGTGGTAGCGTCTGGTGCTGATTCGGAACTGGGCCGCAAGCGCACCGCAGTGCAGCAGCTGATCGCTGCGTACCGCAACGTCGGCGCACGCTGGGCCGATCTGGATCCGCTCAAGCGCCAAGAACGCCCCGAAATTCCTGAGCTCGATCCCGCCTTCTACGGCTTCACCGACGCCGACCAGGAAACCGTGTTCAACATCAGCAACACGTTCTTCGGCAAGGAATCGATGACGCTGCGCGAGCTGCTCAATGCACTGCGCGAAACCTATTGCGGCACGCTGGGTGCGGAGTACATGTACACCGCCGAGCAGAACCAGAAGCGCTGGTGGCAGCAAAAGCTCGAAACCATTCGCAGCAAGCCCGCCTTCAACGCCGACCAGAAAAAGCGCATTCTCGATCGCCTGACCGCGGCCGAAGGCCTGGAGCGTTTCCTGCATACCAAGTATGTGGGTCAGAAGCGCTTCTCGCTCGAAGGCGGCGAGTCCTTCATCGTTGCGATGGACCAGCTGATCAATGCCGCTGGCCAGACCGGCGTGCAGGAAATCGTCATCGGCATGGCCCACCGTGGCCGTCTGAACGTGCTGGTCAACACCTTGGGCAAGATGCCCAAGGACCTGTTTGCCGAGTTCGACCACACCGCTCCTGAAGAGCTGACCGCGGGCGACGTGAAGTACCACCAGGGCTTCAGCTCCGACGTGTCGACCGTGGGCGGCCCCGTCCACCTGTCGCTGGCCTTCAACCCCTCGCACCTGGAAATCGTCAACCCCGTGGTCGAAGGCTCGGTGCGCTCGCGCATGGACCGCCGCAACGATCCCCAGGGCAAGCAAGTGCTGCCCGTGCTGGTGCACGGTGACGCGGCCTTTGCGGGCCAGGGCGTGAACCAGGAAACGCTGGCACTGTCCGAAACCCGTGGCTACACCACGGGTGGCACGGTGCACATCATCATCAACAACCAGATTGGTTTCACGACCTCCGATCCCCGCGATCTGCGCTCGACCACGTATTGCACGGACATCGTCAAGATGATCGACTCGCCCGTGCTGCACGTGAACGGCGATGATCCGGAAGCGGTGGCGCTGGCGATGCAGATGGCTTTGGACTTCCGCATGGAATTCTCCAAGGATGTCGTGGTCGACATCATCTGCTACCGCAAGCTCGGTCACAACGAGCAGGACACCCCTGCGCTGACCCAGCCGCTGATGTACAAGAAGATTGCCCAGCACCCCGGCACGCGCAAGCTGTATGCCGACAAGCTGGCCACGCAAGGCCTGGGCGAGACCTTGGGCGACGACATGGTCAAGGCCTACCGCGCTGCCATGGATGCGGGCAAGCACACGGTGGATCCGGTGCTGACCAACTTCAAGAGCCAGTACGCCGTGGACTGGAGCCCCTTCCTCAAGCAGAAGTGGACCGACAGTGCCGACACCGCCATTCCAGTGGCCGAGTGGAAGCGTCTGGCCGAGCGCGTCACGACCCTGCCTGACTCGGTGAACCCGCACCAGCTGGTCAAGAAGGTGTACGACGACCGTGCAGCGATGGGCCGTGGTGACATCAACGTCGACTGGGGCATGGGTGAAACCATGGCCTACGCGTCGCTGGTGGCGTCGGGCTACCCCATCCGCCTGTCGGGTGAAGACAGCGGCCGTGGCACCTTTACCCACCGCCACTCGGTCGTGCACGACCAAAAGCGTGAAAAGTGGGACGAAGGCACCTACATCCCACTGCAGAACGTGGCCGACAACCAGGCTCCGTTCACCGTGATCGACTCCATCCTGTCGGAAGAGGCAGTGCTGGGCTTCGAATACGGCTACGCGTCCAACGATCCCAACACCTTGGTGATCTGGGAAGCGCAGTTCGGCGACTTCGCCAACGGCGCCCAAGTGGTGATCGACCAGTTCATCGCCTCCGGTGAAGTCAAGTGGGGCCGTATCAACGGTCTGACCTTGATGCTGCCTCACGGCTACGAAGGCCAGGGCCCTGAGCACAGCTCGGCTCGCCTGGAGCGTTTTATGCAGCTGTCGGCTGACCAGAACATGCAAGTGACCCAGCCCACCACGGCTGCGCAGATCTTCCATTTGCTGCGCCGCCAGATGGTGCGTCCGCTGCGCAAGCCGCTGATCATCATGACCCCCAAGTCGCTGCTGCGTAACAAGGACGCGACTTCGCCCGTGTCGGAATTCACCTCCGGTGGCTTCCAGACGGTGATCGGTGAGCGCGATGAGGCCATCGTCGCCAATGCCGCCAAGGTCAAGCGCGTGATCGCCTGCTCGGGCAAGGTCTACTACGATCTGGTCAAGAAGCGCACCGAAGAAGGCAGCACCGATGTGGCCATCATCCGCGTCGAGCAGCTCTATCCGTTCCCCCACAAGGCCTTTGCCGCTGAACTGAAGAAGTACAGCGCCGCCAAGGAAGTGGTGTGGTGCCAGGACGAGCCGCAAAACCAGGGTGCATGGTTCTTCGTGCAGCACTACATCCACGAGAACATGCTCGACGGCCAAAAGCTGGGCTACTCCGGCCGTGCCGCTTCGGCATCGCCTGCAGTGGGCTATTCGCACCTGCACCAGGAGCAGCAAAAGGCGCTGGTTGAAGGCGCATTCGGCAAGCTCAAGGGCTTTGTGCTGACCAAGTAAGCACGACCTCAGCATTTAACGAATACAGAAAGAATTGTTATGGCAATCGTAGAAGTCAAAGTCCCCCAGCTGTCCGAGTCGGTCGCTGAAGCCACCATGCTCACCTGGAAGAAGAAAGCCGGTGAAGCTGTTGCTGTCGACGAAATCCTGATCGAGATCGAAACCGACAAGGTCGTACTCGAAGTGCCAGCACCCGCCGCTGGCGTGCTGACCGAGATCGTGCAAGGCGACGGCGCTACCGTCATCGCTGACCAGCTGATCGCCAAGATCGACACCGAAGCCGTGGCCGGCGCCGCTGCCGCCCCTGCAGCCGCAGCGCCTGCCCCAGCTGCTGCCGCTCCAGCCACCGCCGCTGCGCCTGCAGCTGCCGGTGGCAACAAGGGCGATGTCGCGATGCCTGCCGCTGCCAAGCTGCTGGCGGACAACAACCTGTCGGTCGGCGCCGTGGCCGGCTCCGGCAAGGATGGCCGCGTCACCAAGGGTGATGTGCTGGCCGCTGTGGCCGGTGGCGTCAAGTCCACTGCTGGCGTGATCCCCACCGGCGCACCGACCAAGTCGCTGCCCCAGGTGGCATCGCCCGCCGCTGCCCAGGACCTGGGCGAGCGTCCAGAGCAGCGCGTGCCGATGAGCCGTCTGCGTGCCCGTATCGCCGAGCGTCTGCTGCAATCGCAGTCGACCAACGCGATCCTGACCACGTTCAACGAAGTGAACATGGCACCGGTGATGGCGCTGCGCAAGAAGTTCCAGGACGACTTCACCAAGGAACACGGTGTCAAGCTGGGCTTCATGTCCTTCTTCGTGAAGGCCGCAGTCCACGCACTGAAGAAGTACCCCGTGCTGAACGCCTCGGTCGATGGCACCGACATCATCTACCACGGCTACTTCGACATCGGTATCGCCGTGGGCTCGCCACGCGGTCTGGTGGTGCCCATCCTGCGCAATGCAGACCAGATGAGCTTCGCCGACATCGAAAAGAAGATTGCCGAGTTCGGCAAGAAGGCTGCTGACGGCAAGCTGGGCATCGAAGACATGACCGGCGGCACGTTCTCCATCTCCAACGGTGGCACCTTCGGCTCGATGATGTCCACCCCCATCATCAACCCGCCCCAATCGGCCATCCTGGGCGTGCACGCGACCAAGGACCGCGCTGTGGTCGAAAACGGCCAGGTGGTGGTGCGTCCGATGAACTACTTCGCGATGTCCTACGACCACCGCATCATCGACGGCCGCGAAGCCGTGCTGGGCCTGGTGGCGATGAAGGATGCGCTGGAAGATCCATCGCGTCTGCTGTTCGACCTGTAATTGGGTCGCCGGGCAGTGATGCTACGCGTTTTGGTGGCTGCAGCGTCCGCACTCGTGCTGGGCGCCTGCGGCACCTTGCCCCGTCCTGCTGCGCAGGATGTGGCCACGCAAAGCTGGAGTGGTGACTACCGCTTCCAGTGGGCAGCAGGCACACAGGCCGCGCGCCGTGGTGTGCCCGCTCCCGCACAGGTTCGCATCCGCCCGATCACATCCGCCAAGGAGGTGCCCGGCGCGAAGGCGGACGGAAATGGCCCGCAATGGGCCATTTCGTTTGTCGGTGAGCCGGGAGCGCCGCTGCCGCTCATCCCTTTCAAGGCCAGGGGCTATGAAGAGATGGGCTGGGCCGCGATGCGCGCTGGCGGCAAGATTGCGTGTCTGGAGTCCGGTTCCTTCATGTTCGTCTGCCGCACCCATCCCGGCACCACCTTGACGTTCGGTCGCCAAAACGACGAACAACTGACTACCAAGACGGGCCTCTTCGGTGTGGCATTGCACCAGGGCAGTTTTGAACTAACACCATTGGATTAATCATGAGCAAGCAATTTGATGTCGTCGTGATCGGCGGCGGCCCCGGCGGTTATGTAGCGGCCATCCGTGCAGCCCAGCTGGGCATGCAGGTGGCATGTATCGACGAGTGGAAGAACGCAGCCGGCGGCCCTGCACTGGGCGGCACCTGCACCAACGTCGGTTGCATTCCGTCGAAGGCACTGCTGCAGTCGTCCGAGCATTTCGAGCACGCCAATCTGCATTTTGCGGACCACGGCATCTCGACCGGCAAGGTCAGCATGGATGTGGCCAAGATGATTGCCCGCAAGGATAACGTCGTCAAGCAAAACAACGACGGCATCCAGTACCTGTTCAAGAAGAACAAGGTCACCTTCTTCCACGGCCGTGGCTCCTTCGTGAAGGCCGCCGATGGCGGCTATGAAATCAAGGTCACGGGCAAGGAAGAAGAATCCATCACCGGCAAGCAGATCATTGTGGCCACCGGCTCCAATGCCCGCGCGCTGCCGGGCGCGCCTTTCGACGAAGACCGCATCCTGTCCAACGATGGCGCACTGCGCCTGGGCGCCACGCCCAAGAAGCTGGCCCTGATCGGTGCTGGCGTGATCGGCCTGGAAATGGGCTCGGTCTGGCGCCGCCTGGGCACCGAAGTGACGGTGCTCGAAGGCATGGACAAGTTCCTGCCTGCCGTGGACGAGCAAATCGCCAAGGAAGCCAAGAAGTCCTTTGACAAGCAAGGCCTGAAGATCGAGCTGGGCGTCAAGGTCGGCGACATCAAGGCCGACAAGAAGGGTGTGCAGATCAGCTACACCAACGCCAAGGGTGAAGCCCAGCAACTGGACGTGGACCGCCTGATTGTGTCCATCGGCCGCGTGGCCAACACCATTGGTCTGAACCCCGAAGCCGTGGGCCTGGCGCTGGACGAGCGTGGCGCGATTGTCGTCGACGAGAACTGCAAGACCAACCTGCCCGGCGTGTGGGCAGTGGGCGATGTGGTACGTGGCCCGATGCTGGCCCACAAGGCCGAGGAAGAGGGCGTTGCCGTGGCCGAGCGCATTGCCGGTCAACACGGCCATGTGAACTTTGCGACCATCCCATGGGTGATCTACACCAGCCCTGAAATCGCCTGGGTGGGCCGCACCGAGCAGCAGCTCAAGGCCGACGGCGTCGCCTACAAGGCAGGCACCTTCCCGTTCCTGGCCAATGGCCGCGCACGTGCGCTGGGCGACACCACCGGTATGGTCAAGTTCCTGGCAGATGCCACGACCGACGAAATCCTGGGCGTGCACATGGTAGGCCCGATGGTCTCGGAGCTGATCTCCGAAGCCGTGGTGGCGATGGAGTTCAAGGCATCGAGCGAAGACATCGCCCGCATCTGCCACGCCCACCCATCGCTGTCGGAAGCGACCAAGGAAGCGGCACTGGCCGTGGACAAGCGCACCCTGAACTTCTGATCCTGAAGATTTAGGTGAAAATAGCCTCTAGTGCAGATGGGTTCTGCGCCAGAGGCTATGTCATTTAGAAGACCGTCAACAGGTTCTTAGAGCAACAAGAGATTGAGACACCCATGGGTACAGCGGTAAGAGATGCATACGAGGCCGAACTCAAGGCCAAGGGTTTTCAAAGTGATCCGGCACAGATGCGTGCGGTGGAGGCCTTGCAGCGCTGTGCCGATGCCTGGGAGCAGTACAAGAACAAGCGCTCGAACCCGATCAAGAAGCTGATCAACCACCCCGACATTCCGCGCGGGGTCTACATGTACGGCGGGGTGGGGCGCGG
The DNA here is from genome assembly GCF_022387135.1 of Comamonas sp. B21-038. GTDB lineage: Bacteria > Pseudomonadota > Gammaproteobacteria > Burkholderiales > Burkholderiaceae_C > Comamonas > Comamonas sediminis. Next base: position 1,998,447 of record NZ_CP092462.1, on the reverse strand, counting down.
CAAGAGCTTCATCATGGATTGCTTTTTCAATGCCGTGCCACTGCGCCGCAAGGTGCGTCTGCATTTCCATGAATTCATGCGCGAGGTGCAGCGCGAGCTGACCTTGCTCAAGGGCACGCAGGACCCGCTCGATGTGCTGGGCGCCAGGATCGCCAAGAAGTACAAGCTCATCTGCTTTGATGAGTTCCATGTGGCGGACATCACCGATGCGATGATTCTCTACCGCTTGCTGTTGGCGCTGTTCAACAACGGCGTGGGCTTTGTCACCACCTCCAACTTCACGCCCGATGGCCTCTACCCCGACGGCCTGCACCGCGACCGCATCCTGCCGGCCATCGATCTGCTCAACGAGCGCATGGATGTGATCAACGTCGACAATGGCACGGACTACCGCCGCCGCGCACTGGAGCTGGCCCAGCTCTACCATTGCCCGCTGGGGCCCGAGGCCGATGCGGCGATGGAGCAGACCTTTGGCCAGCTCGCCGAAGTGCCCGACGAGAAGCCGGTGTTCAAGATCGAGTCGCGCGAGCTCAAGCCGCGCCGGCGTGCGGGCGGCGTGATCTGGTTCGATTTCCATGAGCTCTGCGTCAATCCGCGCTCGCAGAACGACTACCTGGAGCTGGCCACCCAGTTCCACACCGTGCTGCTGTCCAATGTGCCGCAGATGTTCGTCAACATGGCCTCGCCCGCCCGCCGCTTCACCTGGCTGGTCGATGTGCTCTATGACCGCCGGGTCAAGCTCATCATGTCGGCGGCGGTGCCACCGGAGCAGCTCTACACCGAAGGGCCGCTGTCCCATGAGTTTCCGCGCACCGTCTCGCGCCTCAACGAGATGCAGTCGCAGGAGTATTTGTCGCTGGAGCGGCGCGTGGTCGACACTGCGCTGACCTGACAGGAGAGGGCACCATGCCTCGTTTGAACACCCTGACTTTGTTGCTGCTGCTGACTGCCGGCAGCCTGGCCCATGCGGCCTCTGGCAAGACCTCGAATGCGCAGGAGCGCACGCAGGCGCGTGCCCAGATTTCGCAGGAGCGCAAGGACAGCGAAGCGCGTCTGGCCAACAACGAAAAGATCTGCTACCAGCACTTTGCGGTAACGGACTGCCTGCAGAAGGTGCGCAGCCAGTACAACACCGAAGAGCGCGCGCTGCGCCAGCGCGAGCTCGCCATCAACGCGCAGGAGCGCGAAGAGAAAACCGCCAACCAGCGTGCTTCGCGTGCGTCCAAGCAAAACGATTTTGAGCGCAAGCACCCCACACTGGATGGTGGTGCGCTGAATCAGCCCGATCTGGAACAGCGCCAGAAGGAGCATGACGAGCAGGCTGCCCAGCGCAGCAGCCATGCGCCCAAGCGCAATGCCGAGAGTATGGCCGAGCAGCAGCAGCGCCGCGAGCAGGACGCTGCCCGCCGCGCTACCAGCCAGGCGGGCAAGCTCGACAGCAAGCAGCGCGCGCAGCAGCGCCAGAATGCAGAGCGCCCCGACAACATCAGTGAAGCCCAGGAAGAATACGATGCCAAGCAGCAGGCCGCGCAGCGGCGGCTGGAGGCCCATGAAAAACGCATGAAGGAGCACGAGGGCAAGCGCAAGGCGGCTCCTCTGCCCGTGCCCCAGTAAACCGCAGCGCAGGGCCTGGTACGGGCTGCGCCTCTGGTAACGACCAAACCCTATAATGGAAGATTCGCGCCCGCACCGCTTCAACGGAAGCCGGGCAGGCGCCACCACCGCTTCACACCATGAGTACACCCACTTTTTCCGTCGCTGAGATCCGCAAGACCTTTCTGGACTTTTTCGCGTCCAAGGGGCACACCATTGTTCCGTCCAGCCCGCTGGTGCCGGGCAACGATCCCACGCTGATGTTCACCAACTCCGGCATGGTGCAGTTCAAGGATGTGTTCCTGGGCACCGACAAGCGCCCCTACACCCGGGCGACCAGCGTGCAGACCTGCCTGCGCGCCGGTGGCAAGCACAACGACCTGGAAAACGTGGGCTACACCGCGCGCCACCACACTTTCTTCGAAATGCTGGGCAACTGGTCGTTTGGCGACTACTTCAAGCGCGAATCGCTGAAGTGGGCCTGGGAGCTGCTGACCGAGGTCTACAAGCTGCCGGCCGAGAAGCTGCTGGCCACCGTCTACGAAGAGGACGACGAGGCCTACGACATCTGGACCCAGGAAATCGGTCTGCCCCCCGAGCGCGTGATCCGCATCGGTGACAACAAGGGTGGCCGCTACAAGAGCGACAACTTCTGGATGATGGCCGACACCGGCCCTTGCGGCCCTTGCTCCGAGATCTTCTACGACCACGGCCCGCACATTGCCGGCGGCCCTCCAGGCTCGCCCGATGAAGACGGTGATCGTTTCATTGAAATCTGGAACAACGTGTTCATGCAGTTCGACATGGCCGAAGACGGCTCGGTCAAGCCGCTGCCCGCCCCTTGCGTTGATACCGGCATGGGCCTGGAGCGCCTGGCCGCTATCTTGCAGCACGTGCACAGCAACTACGAGATCGACCTGTTCCAGGCACTGATCAAGGCCGCTGCACGCGAGACCCATATCGATGATCTGGAAACCCCATCGCTGAAGGTCATCGCCGACCACATCCGCGCGACCGCGTTCCTGGTGGCCGATGGCGTGATCCCATCGAACGAAGGCCGGGGCTATGTGCAGCGCCGCATCATCCGCCGCGCGATCCGCCACGGCTACAAGCTGGGCCAGAAGACGCCGTTCTTCCACAAGCTGGTCAAGGACCTGGTCGCCGTCATGGGCGATGCCTACCCCAAGATCCGCGAGCAGGAAGCACGTATCACTGAGGTGCTCAAGGTCGAGGAAGAGCGCTTCTTCGAGACCCTGGCCAATGGCATGGACATCCTGGACAGCGCGCTGGCCGGTGGCGCCAAGGTGCTGCCCGGTGATGTGGCCTTCAAGCTGCACGACACCTACGGCTTCCCGCTGGATCTGTCCAACGACGTGGCGCGCGAACGCGGCCTGAGCGTGGACGAGGCAGGCTTCCATGCAGCGATGGAGCAGCAAAAGAGCCAGGCCCGCGCAGCGGGCAAGTTCAAGATGGACCGCGCGCTCGAATACACCGGCGCAGCCAATGCCTTCACCGGCTACACGCAACTGAGCGAGCCCGCCAAGGTCGTGGCGCTGTATGTCGATGGCAGCAGCGTCAACGCGATCGAAGCGGGCCAGACGGCCGTGGTGGTGCTGGACACCACCCCGTTCTACGCCGAATCGGGTGGCCAGGTGGGCGACCAGGGCGTGATCTCGGCCGGTGCGAACCGCTTTGTCGTGGAAGACACGCTGAAGATCAAGGCCGATGTGTTTGGCCACCATGGCCAGCTGGCTGCGGGCAGCCTCAAGGTGGGCGATGCAGTGCAGGCCGAGGTGGACACCGCCTTGCGCGCCGCCACCATGCGCAACCACTCGGTCACCCACATCATGCACAAGGCGCTGCGTGAAGTGCTGGGCGAGCACGTGCAGCAAAAGGGCAGCCTGGTCAACGCAGAACGCACCCGTTTTGACTTTGCGCACAACAGCCCGGTGACCGATGCGCAAAAGCGCGAGATCGAAAAGCGCGTGAATGCCGAGATCCTGGCAAACACTGAAACCGGCGCGCGCGTGATGGACATCGAGAGCGCGCAGAAGACTGGCGCGATGATGCTGTTTGGCGAAAAGTACGGCGAGACCGTGCGCGTGCTGGATATTGGTTCGAGCCGTGAACTCTGCGGCGGCACCCATGTGCAGCGCACCGGCGATATCGGCCTGTTCAAGGTCGTCGCCGAAGGCGGCGTGGCCGCTGGCGTGCGCCGTATCGAAGCGGTGACCGGCGAGAACGCGCTGGCCTACCTGCAGTCGCTGGAATCGACCGTGGACGAAGCCGCCGCCACGTTGAAGGCGCCTGTGGCCGAGCTGAACCACCGCATCGGTGGCGCGCTCGACCAGATCAAGGCGCTGGAGAAGGAGCTGGCGCAGCTCAAGGGCAAGCTGGCTTCGAGCCAGGGCGATGAGCTGGCCGGCCAGGCGGTGGACGTCAAGGGCATCAAGGTGCTGGCCGCTACGTTGGATGGCGCCGATGCCAAGGCGCTGCGCGACACGATGGACAAGCTCAAGGACAAGCTGGGCACCGCTGCCATCGTGTTGGCGGCTGTAGACGGCGACAAGGTGCAACTGGCCGCAGGCGTGACCAAGGACAGCATTGGCAAGGTCAAGGCCGGTGAACTGGTGAACTTTGTCGCCCAGCAAGTGGGCGGCAAGGGCGGCGGCAAGCCAGACATGGCGATGGCTGGCGGCACCAACTCGGCCGGCCTGGCGCAAGCGCTGGCGGGCGTTCAGGCCTGGGTGGCCGAGCGGGTCTGATCGCGCTTTAACCCGCTTCGCACTCCCCAACGAGCCTCCTGCAGTGCAGGGGGCTTTTTTGCGTCTGCACGGCAGCCATCCCTTCGCCACTCTGACTATTTCGCATGGCGGTACGTAGTCGCACTTAACGAAATTGACCTGCCCGCGTGAGAAGATCGCCGCGCTTTGAATTTAACGAGAGACAGAAAGGTGACTATGTCGGTGCAATTGGAAGAGAGCCGTTCGGCGCGGTTTGCGATGCGGTGTGCGGCTTGGGCCGAGAAGTGGTTTCCCGATTCCTGGGTGTTTGCGGTCGTGGGTATTGCGATCGTGGTGCTGGCTGCGCTGGCCATCGGTGTGCCAGTGCAAGAGACCAGCAAGGCCTTTGGCAAGGGTTTTTGGAGCCTGATCCCGTTCACGATGCAGATGGCCTTTGTGGTGATTGGCGGCTATGTGGTGGCCAGCTCCAAGCCTGCATCGCGGCTGATTGAAGCGCTGGCCAAGGTGCCGGGCAATGGCCGCAGCGCGGTGGCCTGGGTGGCACTGATCTCGATGGTCGCCTCGCTGCTCAACTGGGGCTTGAGCCTGGTGTTTGGTGGCCTGCTGGTCAAGGCACTGGCCCGCCGCACCGATCTGAAAATGGATTACCGCGCCGCCGGTGCGGCTGCCTACCTGGGCCTGGGCGCTGTCTGGGCGCTGGGCATTTCCTCGTCGGCAGCGCAGCTGCAGGCCAATCCGGCCAGCCTGCCGCCGTCCATCCTGGCGATCACCGGTGTGATCCCGTTCACCGAGACGATTTTTCTGTGGCAATCGGGCGTGATGCTGCTGGCGCTGGTGCTGATCTCGCTGGTGATTGCCTACGTGACGGCGCCCGGCGCTGCCAACGCCAAGGATGCCGCCGCCTGCCAGGTGGACATCAGCGCCGAAGCGCAACCGGTGACCAAGCCCACCCGCCCCGGTGAATGGCTGGAGCACAGCCCGATCCTGATCATTTTTCTGGTGCTGCTGGCGGTCGGCTGGATGGTGGAAGAGTTCTCCAGCAAGCCGGCGATTCAGGCCATCTCGGGCCTCAACACCTACAACCTGATTTTTCTGATGGTGGGTGCCCTGCTGCACTGGCGCCCGCGCAGCTTTCTGGATGCGGTGGCGCGCGCCGTGCCGACCACCACCGGTGTGCTGATCCAGTTCCCGCTGTATGGCTCCATTGCCGCGATCATGACCGAGGTCAAGGGCGTGGATGGCCATACGATTGCGCACTACATCTCGACCTTCTTCACCCAGATCGCCACGCATGACACCTATGCGCTGCTGATGGGCGTCTACTCGGCCATCCTGGGCTTCTTCATCCCCTCGGGCGGCGGCAAGTGGATCATCGAGGCACCGTATGTGATGCAGGTGGCCAACGACCTGCAGTACCACCTGGGCTGGGCCGTGCAGATTTACAACGCCGCCGAGGCCTTGCCCAATCTGATCAACCCCTTCTACATGCTGCCGCTGTTGGGCGTGCTGGGTCTCAAGGCACGCGATCTGATCGGCTTCACCTTTGTGCAGCTGCTGGTGCATATCCCGGTGGTGCTGTTCCTGCTGTGGTTCCTGGGCCAGACGCTGGCCTATATTCCGCCGGTGATGCCCTGAGCGTCATTGGGTGGCAACCCACCGTGACCCAGGCGAGCGACGGCTCGCCTTTTTTGCTGGCTTGGCTTACAAAACCGCCGCTGATTTCGGGTTAACCTTGGCCCCCATCGACGACAACAACGAGGAGAGAGCAATGGCGACAACGACATGGAGCGGCGCCGCGCTGGGCGCGTTGGCACTGGCATTGGCGGCCATCGCCCCTGCGGCGCAGGCGCAATACGGGCGCGATGGTGAGGTGACCTGTGAGAGCCAGGACGGACGCACGCGCGAATGCCGCACCCCCTTCCGCGACCCGGTGGTGAGCGAGACCTTGTCGAGCGCCTCCTGCGTGGAAGGCCGCAGCTGGGGCCACCGTGGCGGAGGCGTGGTCTGGGTGACCGACGGCTGCCGCGCCCGTTTTGCCGATGGCCGAGGTGGTGGCGGCTGGAGTGGCGGTGGCTGGGGAGGCGGCGGCAGCAACCAGCTGGTGCGCTGCGAAAGCAATGACGGCCGCATGCGCGAGTGCGCGATTCCACGCGGTGCCCGGGTCGAGGTCGCCCGCCAGCTCTCGGATTCGCGCTGCGATGAGGGCCGCAGCTGGGGCCAGAGCGGTGATTCGGTCTGGGTCAGCCGTGGCTGCCGTGCCGACTTTGCAATCAGCAGCGGCTACGGTGGTGGCCGGCCCAACCCCGGCTATGGCCAGGGCCGTGAGCTGACCTGCAGCAGCGATGACCGCCGCGACAACAGTTGCGACTGGAATGCGCGCTGGGGCCGCCCGGTGCTGCTGGAGCAGCTGTCCAGCGACAGCTGCCGCGAAGGCTACACCTGGGGCTATGACGACCGCGCGCGCCGCATCTGGGTCACGCGCGGTTGCCGTGGCCGTTTTGGCAGCCGCTGAGCCAGGCAAACGATGACGAAGCGGTCAGCGTCAGCTGGCCGCTTTTTTCATCGCGGCATCCATCGGCTGCAGCACCAGCAGCGCCCGAAAATCATTCACATTGGTGTGGGTCGGGCCGGTCACCACCAGGTCGCCCAGCGGGCCAAAAAAGCCATAGCTGTCATTGCGGTGCTGGTAGGCGGCGGGTTTGAGCTGCAGCGCAGCGGCCCGGGCCAGGGTGTCCGGCGTCACCACGGCGCCGGCATTGTCTTCCACTCCATCAATGCCATCGGTATCAGCGGCCAGCGCCCATACGCCGGGCACGGCCTGCAGCGCCTGGGCCAGGCCCAGGCAGAACTCGCCCGCACGGCCGCCCCGGCCCCGCGCGGCGCCGTCGGCCGGTTTGCGCACCGTCACGGTGGTCTCACCGCCAGACAGAATCACACATGGCCGTGCAAAGGGCTGGCCATGCAAGGCCACGGCACGGGCCAGCGCCGCATGCACCTTGGCCACCTCACGCGATTCACCCTCCATCTCGTCGCTGAGCACATGGCAGGCGATGCCGGCATCGCGTGCGGCAGCGGCCGCTGCCTGCAAGGACTGCTGCGGCGTGGCGATCAGTTGCACCTGGTGGCCGGCAAAGCGCGGGTCGCCGGGCTTGGGGGTTTCCAGCGCGCCGCTGTGCAGCGCTGCACGCACAGGCTCGGGTAGCGCAATCGCATAGCGCTCCAAAATCGCCAGCGCATCGGCGCAGCTGCTGGGGTCGGGCACCGTGGGGCCGCTGGCGATGATGGCGGGCGAATCACCAGGCACGTCGCTGATCAGCAGGCTGACCACCTGCGCCGGGTGGCAGGCGGCACCCAGGCGCCCGCCCTTGATGCGCGAGAGGTGCTTGCGCACGCAGTTCATCTCGCCAATGTGGGCGCCGCTCTCCAGCAGCTCCCGGTTGATGCGCTGCTTGTCGGCCAGGCTGAGGCCTTCGGCCGGCAAGGTCAGCAGCGCGGAGCCGCCGCCCGAGATCAGGCAGACCACCAGGTCATCGGCGCTCAGCCCCTCAGTCAGCGCCAGCATGCGCTCTGCCGCAAGCAGGCCGGCGGCATCGGGCACGGGGTGGGCGGCTTCCACCACCTCAATGCGCTGGGCCAGGCCCGGCGGGCGCGGCGGTATATGCCCGTAGCGGGTAACAACCAGGCCCGACAGCGGCGCCTGCGGGGGCCAGAGCTGCTCCATCGCCTGCGCCATTGCCGCGCCCGCCTTGCCCGCGCCAATCACCAGGGTGCGGCCCTTGGGCACTGCGGGCAAATGCTGGCGCAGGCCTTCGAGCGGCAGTGCATCGCGCACCGCCACCTGGTACAGGTACTGCAGGAAGGGCAGGGGATGCAGATGGGGATCGGGCACAGGCTGGGCGCCATCGCTGCCATGGATATCGATCACGTGGGCCGCAAAGGCTGCGGAGGGGGTAGAGGTCATGGGCTGGGAGCGTCGCTGAGTGAGCCGTTTTGCGAAGGCGCGGCTGGTCGCCCTTGCGCAGGATTGTCGCTGTGCCCCCGGGGTATGGGCAAGCAGCGATAATGCTGCCCTATGTCATCCCCCAAAGTGTTGTTCGGCTTCCATGCCGTTGGTGTGCGCATGAAGACTGCGCCCAAATCGATCATCGAAGTCTATTTCGAGTCCACGCGCCGCGATGCGCGCATGCGCCAGTTCCTTGAGCGCGCCAAAGAGGCGGGGGTGCGGCTGATCGAAGCGGATGCCCCACGCATCGCGAAGCTGGCAGGCTCGCATGGCCACCAGGGCGTGGCTGCCCGCGTCGAAGAGATCAAGGACACCCGCACCTTGGATGAGCTGCTCGACGACCTGGAAGAAGCCGGCGTCACATCGCCGCTGCTGCTGGTGCTGGACGGCGTGACCGATCCGCACAATCTGGGTGCCTGCCTGCGCGTGGCCGATGGTGCCGGCGCCCATGCGGTGATTGCGCCCAAGGACCATGCCGTGGGCATCAACGCCACGGTGGCCAAGGTGGCCAGTGGTGCCGCCGAGACGGTGCCGTATTTCATGGTGACCAACCTGGCGCGTACCTTGAAGGAGCTCAAGGAGCGCAATGTCTGGATCATTGGCACCAGCGACGACGCCCCCAACACCTTGTACCAGGTGGACCTGAAGGGCCCCGTGGCCCTGGTGCTGGGCGCCGAAGGCGACGGCATGCGCCAGCTCACGCGCAAGACCTGTGATGAACTGATCGGCATCCCGATGATGGGGGCCGTCTCCAGCCTCAACGTGTCGGTGGCCAGCGGCGTTTGCCTGTATGAAGCGCTGCGCCAGCGCACGCCTGCCAAGGCGGGTTAACAACCCCTTCCCGCTGCGCAGCGTCCCAGGCGCTGCGCCAAAGAAAAAAGGCTGAACCCCATCGGGCTCAGCCTTTTGCTTTTGTGGGGGCGGCTTAGTCGTCCAGCTTTTCACGCAGCACCACACCGGTTTCGGGGTGGATCTTCAGCTCCACGCGGAAACCCTGGGCATTGATCGCATCGGCTTCCCAGATGCCGTCATCGAGCTCCAGGTCGCGGATATGGGTATAGCCCGCCTGGGTCAGCAGCTGGTGGATCTGCGCTGCGCTCAGCATGGCGCTGCCTGCACCGGCACCCGGGTTGGGGGCAGGCTGGCCGGGCTGGGACAGCACCTCCAGGCTTACCGGGTGCAGCACCAGCTTTTGCTTGATGCCATTGGCGCCGCGCACCTTGGCCTCCCAGAAACCATCGTCAAACTCCACCTCCTTGATCTGGCCATAGCCGAGCGACTGCAGCTTGGCAGTGACCTGGCTCGCACCTGGGTAGGTGGTGCCCAGCTCGGCCTTGCGGATGGCCAGCAGGCTGCCGTCAGCATCGTTCACCAGCACATAGGCGCGGTTGCCGTCCTGCTGGGTGGCCTTCGCGGTCCAGTAACCGTATTGCTTTTCCAGGTCCTGGGGGGCAACCAGACCGCTGGCGGTGATGCTGTTGAGCACTTCCTGGGCGTTGTAGGCCTGGGCGGCAAACGGCAGGCTGGCAGCGACGCTGGCGGCACCCAGGATCCAGGCAATGGTGGTCTTCTTCATGGTTCAATCCCTTCAATGTTGTGGCATGCAAACCAGCAGGTGGCTGATTCGTCATGGACTGAAGTATTGAAAAACGGCCCTAAACGCAGTGTGAAGCGGCCGTTCATGGTCTGTTTAATCGCGCTTGTCATAATGCCAGCCATGGCGCAAATTCCACCCCGCTTTTCTTGCATTGCTGCCTGGTCGCTGGCCGGCAACTTGCTGCTGGGCGGCGCCAGCCAGGCCGCCGAGCATGATGCCGTGCGTGCGGCGGTAGCCACCGGCCAGTACAAGCCGCTGTCGGCCATCCTGAGCGATATTGCCGCCAGCCAGGCCGGCCGCGTGGTGGATGTCGAGACCAAGCGCGGCCCCAAGGGCGAGCTGCGCTACGAGATCAAGCTGGTGGACCACCAGGGCCTCAAGCAAGAGCTGCTGATCGACGCGGCCAGCGGCCAGACCGTGCAGCAAGTTGCCAAGGACCGCTCGCAGGCACTGGGCATGCTGGAGCTGGCCCAGTACCTGGCCAAACTGGCCCAGCAGCACACCAGCCGCATCACCGATGTGGAGTTCGAGCGCGATAGCCAGGGCCGGGGCGTCTATGAAATCAAGCTCAGCGCGGACCAGCAGGGCTACCGCAAGCTGGTGATGGATGCGGCCACTGGCCAGGTGCTGTCATCCGCCCAGGCCAAGGCCCGCAACCCGGCGCCGCTCAAGCGGGTGGACGAGGTATTGCACGCGCTGGCGCCCCGGTTTTCTGGCCAGGTGCTGGAGGTGGAGCTGGAGCATGACGAGAGCCAGGGCTCTTATTACGACATCGAGTTGCTGCAGGGCAACGGCAACACCTTGAAGCTCAAGGTAGACGCTCGCAGCCTGCAGGTGCTCAAGCAAAAAATAGAGGATTGACTGCCGATGCGCATTCTGGTCGTGGAAGACGATGCCGAACTGGCGGCACAGATGGAGCAGGCGCTGGTGCGTGCTGGCTTTTCGGTCGATGTGGAGGCCGATGGCGATGCCGCATCCTTTGCCGGCAGCACCGAGCAATACGATGCAGCCGTGCTGGACCTGGGCCTGCCCCAGCGCGATGGTTTGACGGTGTTGCGCGATTGGCGCGAGGCGGGCTGCCAGTGGCCCGTGCTGATCCTGACCGCCCGCAACCGCTGGAGCGACAAGGTGGCGGGATTTGGTGCAGGCGCCGATGACTACCTGACCAAGCCCTTCATGCTCGATGAGGTCGTACTGCGCCTGCGCGCCATGCTGCGCCGCACCTCGGGCAGTGCTGCCACGGTGCTGCGGGCGGGGTGCCTGGAATACGACGTGACGGCAGGCCGGTTTTCACAGGAGGGCCTGAGTCTGCAGCTCACGGCGCAGGAGCACAAGATTCTGGCCTATCTGATGCACCACCCCAACCGGGTGCTGACGCGCACCGAGATCAGCGAGCATGTCTATGCCCGCGATCTGGACCCGGACTCCAACACCATCGACGTGCTGATCGGCCGCATACGGCGCAAGCTGCGCCAGTCCGATCTGCTGGTAACCGAGCGCGGGCAGGGCTTTCGCCTGAACGCGCCCAGCTAGCGCTGCCGATGCCCAGCACCATGGTCTTGCCTCTGAGCCCTGCCTCCCGGCGCCCGCATGTGCGGCGCTGGTCGCTCGCTGCGCGCATGGCTGCGTTGGTCATCGTGCCCAGCCTGCTGGTGATGGTGCTGGGCGGATGGTGGCTGCGCTACGAGGTGCATGCCAGCCTGCTGGGCAGCATGTCGCGTACCTTGGAGGAGAAATCCGAGCGCATCAACGCCCGTCTGGCGTTGCTGCCCGATGGCAAGGTGCAGGAGGCAGCCGGCGGCAGTGACGAGTTCAGTGCCATTTTCTCAGGCTGGTACTGGCAGCTGCAGGGCCAGGCGCCTGCGCAGTTACGCACGGCGGCTGCACCGGTAGTGCTGGCCCGCTCGCGATCGCTGTGGGACCAGCCGGACCTGGTGGTGGAGCAGGGCGGGCTGTGGGGCAGCGAACGCCTGCAACAGGCGGTCGGCCCACAGCGGGAGGCGCTGTTGGTGCAGCATTTTCCGGTGCCACTGGGCGCAGGCGCAGCGCCGATGTATTTGCAGGTCTTTGGTCCCGCGCAGCCATTGATGGCCAGCCTGCGCCGCATCGACCAGATCCTAGGAGTCACCGGCGCGGTGCTGCTGTTGCTGATTGGCGCGCTGGTCTGGCTGCAGCTGCGCGTGGGCCTGGCCCCGCTCAAGCGCCTGGTCGATGTGATTGCCGGCCTGGGCAAGCCGTTGCCAGGGGCGCCGTCTGCCACCGAGCAGATTGCCCAGTTGCCGCTGGGCACGGACTTGCAGCCCTTGCAGCAGGAGTTGGCGGCCTTGCTGGCACGCAACACCCAGGTGGTGGAGCGCTCGCGCTCGCACGCGGCCGACCTGAACCATGCGCTGAAAAAACCCTTATCGCTGCTGATGGCCCATGCCGGCAGCGGCGCAACCGTACCAGCGCAGCTGGTGCAGCAGCAGACCACGGCGATGGCGCGGCTGATTGACCGCTACCAGGCCCGTACCTTCAGCGATGCGACCTTGGTACATGGCGCAAGCGCGGGCTTGCCGATCGACGTGCTGGCCTGCGCGCGGCAGATGCTGGCGATGCTGCGCCAGCTGCACCAGGCCAGCGGCCTGGACTGGCAGCTGGTGGAAGCGGACAACGCCTTGTGGTGGCGGGGTGAGCGCGCCGATCTGGAAGAGTTGCTGGGCAACCTGCTGGACAACGCCGGCAAGTGGGCTGCCTCCCAGGTGCGGCTGACGGTGCAGGGCAGCGCCACCCAGGGCCTGGTGCTGCAGGTAGAGGACGATGGTCCGGGCATGACGGGCGCACAGATGCAGGCGGCCGGTGCGCGGGGCAAGCGCTTTGACGAAACGGTCGCAGGCACGGGCCTGGGCCTGGCGATTGCGCAGCAGATTGTGCAGGGCTATGAGGGCCAGCTGCAGCTGCGCAAGAGCGAGGTCTTGAAAGGGCTGCTGGTGCGGGCCGAGATGGCCGGGGTTTTGGGCTGACGGCGCTCAGCCTGGCTTGGCCGGGCCGGGGCCGGGGCTATCAGGTTCCCAGTTGCACGACCGGTGTAAAGCCGCCAAAAATCATGCGCTTGGCATCGAACGGCATGTTCGCAGGTTGCATGTCGGCCAGACGCGGGTCGGCCATCACCGCGGCATTGATGCGGTCGCGCTCGGCGCGTGAGGTGTAGACGATCCAGGAAAAGCAGGCGACCTCATCAGGCTGCAGCTTGACGGCCATCGGGAACGAGGTGACTTCGCCATCGGGCACATCGTCGCCCACACATTCCCAGTACTGCAGTGCGCCATGTTCCATCCAGACTTTGCCGGCTGCCTCGGCCATGGCACGGTAGGCATCCAGCTTGGCGCGGGGCACCGGCACTACAAATCCATCGACATAGGGCATGGGGGTCTCCTTGGCGCCCAACGGCGCTGTGATGCATAGCCGCTACATGGCAACGGCAGCGGCCACGCCTTGGCTACAGCGTGGCAGCCAGGGCCACCAACTGGTCAGTGGCCAAGCCCCAACCGGTGTGAAAGCCCATGGCCTCATGCTGCTTGCGGGTCTCTTCGCTCCAGTGCCGCACGGTAGCGGTGTAGCGGGTCTGGCCGCCATCGGGCTCAAACTCGATGATGGCCGTCATGAACGGTTTGGTACTGGGTACCCAGCCAGCGGTGTAGGCATCGGTAAAGACCAGCCTGCGGTCCGGCACCACCTCCAGGTACACGCCGGCATTGGGGTACTCGTTGCCTTGCGGGTCGCACATGACGATCTGGCTGCCGCCGCCGACGCGCACATCGATGTCGGCGCTGGCAATCGTCCAGGGCCTGGGCACAAACCATTGGCTAAGCAGTGCAGGCTCGGTCCAGCAGCGGTAGAGGGTGGCGGCGGGCGCGTTGATCTGGCGGCTGAGTACCAGATCATGGAGATGGGGCTGTACAGACATGGTGGGTGGCTCGGTTCGGTGGTTGGGCCTCAGACAGCGGGATCAGGCAGCGGGCTGCGTTTGGACGTTCACCATCCACGGCGTGCCAAAACGGTCGGTCACCATGCCAAAGCCCGGTGACCAGAAGGTGGCGGAGAAGGGCATCGCGACCTGGCCACCGTCCGCCAGGCCGTTGAAGATGCGCTGGCCATCGGCTGCGGAGTCCACACCGATGGACACCCACATGCCCTGGGGTTTGACATAGCCGCCACCACAGGTCTCGGGACCGCCGCCTGGCACTGCAGGCATCGTGTCCGAGGCCATGATGGCCTGGCTGCCCACCTGCAGATGCGCGTGCATCAGCCGGGATTGCGCTTCAGGCGGAAGCGGCGGCATGCCTTCGCTGGGTGGCATGTCGCTAAAGCGCATCTGGTGCATGATCTGGCCGCCAAACAGCTGGGCGTAGAAAGCCATGGCCTCGGCACAATGGCCATCGAAGTTCAGATAGGGGATGAATTGCATCTGTGTCTCCTTGTTATGGTCAGCCATTCTGGGCGCTGGCGCGGGCATCTGTCCATCACCAAATGGCAGCGGCCGTTTCAGAATGTAAGTCGCATTGCGGTGGCATCCAACACCAAGCCGCAGTGCGGCGGCAGTGCTTGCGGCTTGCCGTATGCTGGGCACTCCGTGTTTGACTTGGCATATATGACTTTTGACTCTTTGCATGCGCCCGCAGGCCCGCCTATTGCTGATACAGAAATTGCCAGCCTGCGACAGCGCTTGCAAAACGCGCGGCATGTGCTGGTGCTGACGGGCGCGGGGGCCAGTGCCGAGTCGGGTGTTCCCACGTTTCGGGATGCGCAGACGGGCTACTGGGCCCAGTTCAGACCGGAGGAGATGGCCAGCGAGGCGGGTTTTCTGGCCCATCCGCAGCGGGTCTGGGACTGGTACCAGTACCGCCGTGATCTCATCGGCCGGGTGATGCCCAATGCCGGCCATATGGCGCTGGCGCAATGGCAGGCGCGCCATCCTGATCGGATGACCCTGGTCACACAGAATGTGGATGGCCTGCACCAACGTGCCGGCAGCAGGCCGGTGCTGTGCCTGCACGGCAACCTGATGGACAACCGCTGGCTGCTGCCGCCCAAGGCCTGTTGCGATGCCCGTTTCACCGAAGGCGATGCGCCGCCGCAGTGCCCTGGTTGTGGCAACTACCTGCGCCCGGGTGTCGTCTGGTTTGGCGAAGCTCTGCCACAGGCCGAGCTGCAGCAGGCGCAAGATGCGGCCAAGGGCTGTGACCTGATGCTGGTGATTGGCACCTCTGGCCATGTGTACCCTGCGGCTGGCCTGGCCCATATTGCGGCCCGCGGTGGCGCCCATGTGGTGGTCATCAACCCCGAGCCCACCGAACTGGACAGCGTGGCTGACCAGTGCTGGCGCCTGCCTTCGGCGCAGATTTTGCCGGCTCTGCTGGCCTAGCCTGTCTAGCCCAGGGGCTTCAAGCCTCGGCGCTGGCGGCGTTGAGCGTGGCCATGGCATCGGCATCCAGCTGCAACTGGCTGGCGCGGATCAGCGACTGCAGCTGCTCCAGGTTGCTGGCACTGGCAATCGGCGATGCAATGGCCGGCTGGCGCATGACCCAGGCCACAGCCACTTCGCCCATCGGTGCAGCGACACGGGCGCTGACCTGTTCCAGCGCAGCCAGAATGCGCAGACCCCGGTCGTTGAGGTAGAGCTGGGTGGTCTTGGCGCCGCGCGGGCTTTTGCTGGCATCTTCGGCCTTGCGGTATTTGCCGGTCAAAAAGCCGGCGGCCAGGCTGTAGAAATTGATGACGCCTACGCCATGCGCAACGCACAGCGGCTGCAGCTCTTTCTCAAACACGGCACGGTCGTAGAGGTTGTAGAGCGGCTGCAGACTCTCATAGCGGGCCAGACCATGCTGTTCGCTGGTCTGCAGCGCCTCTGCCAGCCGTGCAGCGCTGTAGTTGCTGGCACCTACCGCCCGCACCTTGCCCTCGGCGATCAGCTCGCCAAAGGTGCCCATCACATCGGCCAGCGGCACCTGCGTGTCGTCGTCATGCGATTGGTAAAGGTCGATGTAGTCGGTCTGCAGGCGCTGCAGTGAGGCATCGACCGCCTGGCGAATGTACTCCGGGCGCAGGCCGACCTTGCCATCGCCCATGTCCTTGCCGACCTTGGTCGCCAGCACCACTTGCGCGCGTTTGCCCGAGCTGCGCAGCCATTTGCCCAGCACGCGTTCGGACTCGCCACCGCTGTGGCCTGGCGCCCAGCGCGAGTACACGTCAGCGGTATCGACAAAGTTCATGCCGGCATCCAGCCAGGCGTCCAGCAGCCTGAAACTGGTGGCCTCGTCGGCCGTCCAGCCAAATACATTGCCACCCAGGCACAGAGAAGAGACCTGCAGAGGGGATCGACCAAGAGAGCGCAGCGGTGTTGTCATGGTTTCAAGAGGCGTAGGTGCCCAGCAGGGCGGAGCAGACATTATGCGGCGCAGGCAGCGGGCCCAGCCACCCTTTGATGCAGCGCAAACCCTGCGCAACCACCGCAGGGCGCTGCCGCGCAACCGGTGCGCGTCCGTTTGCCGGGGCATGCGTTTTAGAGTAAGTTATGCATGGAACAACTAAAAGGAGTGACACTATGTTCAAACATATTCTGGTGCCGGTCGATGGGTCTGCCACCTCCATGCTCGCAGTCAACAAGGCCGCCGGTCTTGCCAAGGCCTTTGGCAGCCAGGTCACGGCGGTCTATGTGATCGATCCTTATCCCTTTACCGGCGTGGGCGCCGATTTTGCCTATGGCCAGGCGCAGTACCTGTCGGCCGCCACGGCCGATGCGCACACCGCGCTCGACGCCGTCAAATCCGCGATGGAGCAAGCGGGTATCCCCGTCGACACCGTGATGGGTGAAGGCCACTCCGTACACGACGGTGTGATGGAAGCCGTCAAAACCACCGGTGCCGACCTGATCGTCATGGGGTCGCATGGCCGCAAGGGCCTGGAAAAGCTGGTGCTGGGCAGCGTGACCCAGCGGGTGCTGAGCGACAGCCTGATCCCGGTGCTGGTCGTGCGCCAGTAAGACCGCGCGCGCCGCCCGGCGACAGGGATGGCGCGAACCGGGCCCCATGCGCGTGCCACGGCATACCAGCGGGCAGTGCTGCGGCGCTGCCCAAAGTTGTGTAGCACGCAATGCTTTTGAGACCGCCGTAAGCTCGCCCGCTTGACGGAGTTTTACATGCAGTCCTTTCCCCCTCCCTATTGCGATGCCGACACAGTAGACGGCACCTTGCGCGCCTATGGTTATGCGGTGCTGAGCCCCGCAGCGGTTGCACAGTGGGCCGCCTGCCAGCCAGAGGAGCTGGCGGCGCTCAGCGGCCACTGGGAGGCGATGCCCGACGATGCGTACCTCAAGGATGGCGGCCGGTACCGCAAGCGCCGCCATTCCTGCTATGTGGTGCAGGATGACCAGGTGCAGGCGGTGGCCCACCGTGCCCACTGGCAGCCGGTGGAATACAACGCCTTGCATGGCGGCATGCAGCGCTGGTTTGAACCGGTGACGGACACCACGCAGGCGCTGCCGGCATGGAGCCAGATCATGCGGGCGCTGGGGCACACGGCGCAGGCGCTGTTTCCCAGCGCTGAACATGCGCGTTGGTACACCGAGGCCCACCAGTTCCGCATCGACACCGCCGAAGGCATTGGCCGGCCCACCCCCGAAGGCGCGCACCGCGATGGCGTGGACCTGGTGGCGGTGTTTCTGGTGGCACGCGAAGGCATCAAAGGCGGGGAGACCCGGGTGTTTGATGCGCAGGGCCCGCAAGGCCTGCGCTTTACGTTGACGGAGCCCTGGTCGCTGATGCTGCTCGATGATGCCCGCATGATCCATGAGAGCACGCCGATCCAGCCCCTGGGCGAGGCCGCCGGCCACCGCGACACGCTGGTGGTGACCCTGCGGCGCGGGGCATTCCAGGGCGACGGCGCCTGAGCGCCTGCAGCGCCGTGGGCCACTGGGCGTGGCCACAAAAAAGGGCACCTGCAAGGTGCCCTTGTCGCGCCGAAGCCTTCGGATTACTGGATGGTCGCGCCGGAGGCTTCGACGATGGCCTTGGCATCCTGGAAGTCCTTGTGGAAGAACTTGTCAAAGTCAGACACCGACATGGCTTGCGGCTCGGCGCCCTGGGCCAGGATGGAATCCTGCACTTCCTTCTGGCCCAGCAGCTTGTTCACCTCGGTGTTGAGCTTGCTGACGATGGGGGCGGGCAGGTTCTTGGGGCCAAACAGGCCATACCAGGTGCTCACATCAAAGCCTTTCATGCCCAGCTCCGCGACGGTGGGCACATCCGGCAGCGACGTGCTGCGCTTGGCCGAGGTGACGGCCAGCGGACGCAGCTTGCCAGCCTTGATCTGACCGATGGCCGAGGGCACCGAAGAGACCAGCAGGTCGACATTGCCGGACAAGGTGTCGAGCAGCGCGGGGTTGGAGCCCTTGTAAGGCACATGGGTCAGCTTGACGCCGGCCGCCTTCTCAAACAGCACGCCGGCGATGTGGATGCTCGTGCCATTGCCGGGAGAGCCGTAGGTGATCTTGCCGGGATCGGCCTTGGCTGCTGCGATCACATCGTTCAAGGTCTTGAATTTGCTGTTTTCCGACGTGGCGATGATCACCGGCGAATAGGCCACATGGGCAATGGGCGTCAGGTCCTTGCCGGGGTTCCAGGGCAGGCCCTTGTACAGGTAGTAGCCCAGCACCACATTGTCCTTCTGGCCCATGACGATGTCATAGCCGCTGGGCTGGGCCTTGGCCACTTCGCTGATACCGATGGTGCCGCCGGCGCCCGCACGGTTGTCAGCCACCACGGTCCAGTGGTTCTGCTCGCTGAGCTTTTGGGCAATGATGCGCGCGAGGATATCGGTGCCGCCGCCTGGCGGAAAGGGCACGACCATGCGGACGGGCTTGCTGCCGGGGTAGTCTGCCCCGGGCCCTGGGCCATGGCACCCGATGCTGCACCCACCGTAAGGGCCACAGCGGCGCATTGCAGAATCTGTTTCATCATTGTGTTGTCTCCTTGAGAGTGACACCTTCGCATGGCTTTCGCAGAGGCGGCCAAGGAGGTAGTTGCATAAACGGTCAAAGGGGTGATGATGCATGCCATCACGCCAGGTGGCATATTCTAGGGGCTGTGGTGTTGGGCGATGTTGCGCAGGCAGGTTGCAGCATGCAAAACATGACAAGCGGCTGACAGCCCCGCCTTGGGCGTATGCAGATGACAACAGTGACAACAGAAGGATCGACTATGAAACCAAAATTCGTGGGGGCGCTGGCCTCGGTAGTCATGGGCTGTGCGGCCTTGGTCAGCCTGCCCAGCCATGCGGCGCTGGCTGTTGGCGCCCAGGCGCCGCTCTTCAGCACCCAGTCGGCATTGGCCGGCAAGGTGCAGCGTTTTGACATGGCCGACGCCTTGAAGCGCGGCCCCGTGGTCCTGTACTTCTTCCCCAAGGCCTTCAGCCAGGGCTGCACCATCGAGGCGCATGCGTTTGCCGAAGCCACGCCTGCTTTTGCGGCATCCGGTGCCCAGGTCGTCGGCATCTCGCACGATGACATCGCGACGATGCAGCGCTTCTCCAGCGAAGCCTGCCGCGACCAGTTCAGCGTTGCGTCCGATCCCGATGCCAAGGCCATCAAGGCCTATGACGCGGGCTCGGCCGCACGGCCCGGAACAGCATCGCGCATTTCCTATGTGATCGCTCCGGACGGCAAGGTGATCTATGCGCATGAGGGCAGCGATCCGCTGGAACACGTGCAGCAGACCTTGAAGGCGGTGCAGGACTGGAAGGCGCGCCAGAAGTCCTGAGCTGCTGCAGCAGCGGGCGGCGGCCATGCTGGGCGCTGCCGGCATGCTGCTGAACACTGCCCATGCTGGCATCTATCGCCTATGATCGCCTGATGCTGGCAAGTCTGCTCCAACCCCAATGGCCCCACCGGACCTGGCGCACCGCGCGCCGCTGGGCGGTGGCCTGGTGGCGCATTTTCTATCTGGGCGCCGTGGTGCTGGTGATGCTGATGTCACCCAGCAGCTATGGCCCGCAGACGCGCGCGCGCCTGATGCGCCGCATGTATGTCGACACGGCGCCCATCCTGCTGGGCTTTACCGCACTGGCCGCGTTGCTGTGCCTGGTGGTGGCGCGCATCGTCTTTGTTACCGCGACCAGCTATGGCCTCTCGCGCGTGGCCGTCGAGATGGTCATCCGCGTGCTGGTGCTGGAGCTGATTCCGCTGACGGCCGCGCTGTTTGTGGCGATGCGCTGCTCCATCCCTGCGGGTGCCTCCTTGGCCAAGATGCGTGAGGACGGGCATTTTGAGCGTCTGCGCCAACACGGCTATGACCCCGTACGCACCGAGATGCTGCCGCTGGTGGTGGCCAGCATGTATGCCTCGATCACGTTGGCGGCCTTGTCCTGCGTGGTGTCGCTGGTCATGGTGTATTTCAGCGTTTATGGGCTCAGCTGGGTCGGGTTTGATCTCTACACGCGCATGTTTGCCAGTGTATTCACACCGATGGTGACCTGGCTGTTTGGGCTCAAGACCGTGCTGTTCGGACTGGCCGTGGCGTTGATCCCCACCGCATCGGCCATGTACCGGCCTTACGGCATGGACCGCAACGAGACCCTGGGCCCCGCATCCGACCTCAGCGGTCTGGCGCGCATGTTTGCGGTGCTGCTGCTCATTGAGGTCGGGTCGCTGCTGGGGAACTACTACTAGCGAATCACCCGGCCGGCCGCCGCGCGTGGCGGCAGCGGCCCAGCCCTAGCGCGCAAAGCGCCCAGGCCTACCAGATCAGCCACCGCCAGCGGTTTGCTTTTGTGTACGACCCGCAGCAGGTCTTCGTCGTACAGATCTGCATCGTCCTGCGGCGCGCGTCCAACATGCAGCGCCACCGCGTTCGACAAAGCTGGGCCCCCGGGTGGCAGAAGGCGCATGCGCAGGCCTTTTTGAGGCCGGTCAGCGCCCGGGTGGCGCAACATTTAAAATACACCATTGCCTGCATGAGTTCCTGCCTCAACTGCACGCCACCCCTTCTTGGGCCATGCATTGGCCGCGCAACCACCATGACTGATTCTCTCTCCCACAGCCCTTGGCGCATGTCCGTCGCGCCGATGATGGATCGGACAGACGAACGCAAAAAATCCCCATAAGTACAAAGACTTATGGGGATTCTCTTTTTGCATGTTGCTTTATTGTTGCACCCGTTCGCCATTTAGCTGCTTCGATTCCTTTACACCGGCTGCTCGTTGAGCATCGATGTATGTGGCCAGATCGGTGAGATGGACGCCCTTTGCCCCCTTCTGTGAATTGGGCTCGATGCGGGTCAAAGGGAGCTTGATTTCGCCCGCAGCGATCTTGCGCAGGAACTTTTGCGTTCCCAAGTGCGGGAAGTAGTCCTTGACCACTTGATCGAGCGGAATCACCGCCATGGCGTTGTACTGAGCCATAAGCAGAAATGCCGTATTCATTTGGATTCCTCTGTGCAAAAAAGGACCCCGCTCATTGGCGGGGTTTGGTAGGTATTCGCTCACAGTAAAACGTGAGCTGAGTAAGGATCCCAGTTCTATAGAAATCTAATCACTGACTGGACTAAAAAAGACACCTGCGTCGGCAGGTATGGTCACTAGATTTGGGTCAGACGAATAACCACCTCGGGAATCCACATACTCGTCGATGACGGGACGAGTGAGCTTGAGAATGGCCCTTGCAAGCGCCCTAGCTTCTGGTTGTCTACGTGCGTGTGCGTGCATGCCTACCCAGCGCGCGGCGGCAATGAGCTGCAGGGCGATGCCCACCACGTCGCATGGCGCCTTGCCGCCTTCCGGGATGGCCTGGTGCAGCAAGATGCTGCCGCTGTCGGGATAGTCAGCCAGCCAGCAGTGGAGGTTGGGCACACCTGGTGCGACGTAGGCAAAGGTCGGTTCCAACCCGATGCACACTCGTTCATTCAACTGCTTTTCTGTTCGCTCGGGAGCAATGGCGTTGAGTGCGTCCAGCAGCTGGTGACCATTGAGGATCAGCGGCGCCGCTGAATGGCGGGTGTTTTGGTTCATGCCTATCCTTTAATGAGGTGCTTGCGGCTTCCGAGGCCATGCCAGGGGTGGCCTGGCCGAGGCCCGGTACTCAGGAGAGCCTGCTCTCGCTCTTCGGGCGTGCGCGGCTCTGGCTCCGGCTCTGCGAGTTGCGGCGCTGTCTCGGCCACTGACATAGCAGGACGGTAGGGCCGCTCGGTGACGCCGTTTTGGCCTTCAACGTAGGGCAGTGTGATAGCGCCGTCGATGGCTTTCACATAGTCCACTTCGACCTTCGCGCTATTGATGATGACCTGCGCCGTGTTATTGGCGATTTCTGCTCGCTTGAGGTCTATGTCCTGTGCTGGATCGGTCAGCGCTTCGAGCTGCTTGAAAAGCATTTGACGGAGGTGTTCACCGGTGTTTTTGCTGATGTTCATTTTTTGTATCGTCCAAGTAGTCCAAAACAAACGAATCCACGATAGTTGAGACTGCGCCGAGCACGGCAGTAATGCGCTCGGCAGGAACTCGACCTGACCGTATAGCGCGCAGGGTGGCCATCATTTCCCTTTTAGCTTCTTCGCTTCTCTTACGATTTGGCGCTTTAACTGCGCTAACTCCTGAACCTCTGGCGGCAGGTGTACGCCTATGAGAGTCGGCCATAGTTCATCCTTTTTGATTAGCCGCAAATTGCTCGGCGCCCGGGGAAGATATTTGTTAGCGATCATCAACGTGTAGCCATCGGGCACAGGTCCGTTGATTTCCTCCCACTGAATAACATCGACACGCTTCCAATTCGCTGTGCGGCTCAAAGGTGCATCTGCTACTTTTCTCCGGGTTAAACCGGTTTTAGGGTCGGAATATTCATAGCCAACTGGCCTTGTGTCTTTTGGGCGGCGAATTCCTATTCGCTCTAGACGCTGGCATACAGACTTTGCCGTTCGGCCCATATAACGCCCAATTTCAACTGGGCGTTTTCCTTCGCTGTATTGACGACTCAGAAATTCGTCATCAGCGTTGGTCCATACGCGTAGATCATTACGCTTGAAGAGCCGAAGATCTGCAGCTTTCCGTTCAGTGCTGTAGAACGAGTGACCTATCCTCTCAGCAATCTCCTTTACGGGGTGATTTCCATACATTCTGCGAAGCGTAATGAGATCCTCATCTGTCCAACCTTTGCGTGCAGTCTTGTTTGATGCAGGGTTGAGTGGAGTGGCTGGCCGTGTCATACGATTTTTTCTCTCCTTCCCAAGTTAACCATTTTTGAAACAATGCCTTGGTGCTCCATGGCTTCCAGCAGAATGGCAGCGCGGCGCCACCCAGCCGGTGGAGTGCTCTTGCGTGGCGCAACACACCTCAAATTTCTGCTTGGCCAGCGCATGGTCGAGCTGCATCAGGTCGGGCTCACAGCTTTCGGAAATACGATAGATGATCAGATTTTTAAACATTTGTGTTACAGAAGTGCATCGAGTCCACATGTTGGCGGGACTGGGAAAGGGGGAGGGCATTAGGCTGCCAATGGCAGTTCAAGGCCCAGACTCGCCAAGTGCAGGATCATGGCCTGGCGGATGGCTGGCAGATCGCAGGCGCGATACAGGCGCTTTGACTTGTCGGTGGCCACAGGCGGAAAACCTAGCTGTTCCAGGCCAGCGGCATCGATGCTCAGCGGCGCAATCAGGGTCTTGATCTGGCCCAGCGATACGCGCGCATCTGTATCCACCTCGGCGGCCGGTGCAGCGCCGGCGGCGGCACGCGCGGCAGGTTGCTGCATGGCGGTGGGTGCTGGCCGCGCAGCAGCGGCGGCGGCGGGCGCCGGCGCAGGTGCCGCTTCAGGTTCTGCAACTGGTGCCGCTAGCGGCGCGGGCGCCAGGGCCTCACGCTGGCGGGCCAGCTCGGCGGCCTGCTCATCCAGCTTGCGCTGCTGCGCGGCCAGCTCGGCCGCTACGCGCTCGTTTTCCACCCGCTGGGCCTCGGCGGCGTCAGCTGTGCGGCGGTCGGCGGCCATCTGCTCCAGCCGGCTGATGGTCGCGGCCTTCTCGCCGGCGGCGCGCTCGGCGAACTCCTCGAACACCGCCGCGCTCACGTCGATGCCGCGCACGTAGGCGATGCCCGCTTCGATGCGCTCCACCGCCAGGCCGCGCGCCTTGTCCGAGTAGCCGGCGATGGTGGCGATGGCGTCGGTGTGTTTCTGCACGCGCGCGGCCTCGGTCTTTTCCTTGGCTGCTTTCTCGTCGGCAAGCTTCTGCTCATGGGCCTTGATCTGCTTGTCGATCGCAACCTCTGCGGGCTCCACGATGGCGATCAGGCGGGTAGCCTCAGTCTCGATCACCGTCTTGCAGTCGTTCAGTTGCCCCTTGGTCTGGTCGCGCAGGCGCTGGATGGCGAAGCGGCCAGACTCTCGCAGCTCCAGACGCGCATCGCGCGCAGCCTTGGCGCCCTTGGTGGTGGTCATGTCGTAGGCCACGTTGTGGTACTTGGCGGCCAGCGCCGTCATATCGGCCTCCAAGGGCGTGAACAGCGCCAGGGCGGCGTCGTTGATGCTGGGGGTGCCCAGGGCGGTGGTTGTCAATTCGTTGCTCATGGCGTCCTCATGCTGCAAATGGGTCTGCGATCACGGCGTTGCCCATGGCCTGGGCGACGGCGGCCTGGGCCTGCGGGTAGGCAGCGGCCATGTCCGTGTGGTGGGAGTGGGTCTGGTCGAACTCGGTCAGCGCCTGGCGGAAATATTCCTGCGCGGCTTCCAGGCGCTGCTGGATCAGTGCTTCCTTGGCAAGGTCGCGCTTGATGGTCCAGCTGGTGACGCGGTGGTGCTCGGCGATGTGGTCCACGATGTGCATCGTTGGGGGCTCGTAGCCGATCAGCTTGTCCGGGGTGTTGACCAGGCAGTAGTCGACCTGCCATTCGTCAGCGTCCCAAAGCATCATGTAGGCGCGCATCTGCCACTCGTAGATGGGGTCCATGCAGTCCTTGAGCCAGCCGGGGAAGGTCTTGGCCGACCAGGATGCTTTGATGTCGTGCCCGCGCCGGTTGGCCGCGTCGAACAGGTCGCACTCGCCGCTCAGCCAGGTGTTGGTGCGGCGCTCGGTGTTCTTCACCAGGGCCAGGCCGCGCACGCGGTTGAGCAGCTGGATGCATTCCTGCTCGACCTCGATGCCCTTCTGGGTTTCCTTGCTGGAAAACTCGAAGTCGATGCCGAAGATTTCCTGCTGAGCCAGGCTGCGGATGTAGGTCTTTGCGCCCACGGACAGCATGCCCTCGGCCTTGGTCTTGGGCTCGGTCATGATGCGGCCCAGGCTGTGGCACCGAAAGAGAGTGTTATGCATTGGCACCCCCCATTGCTGCGTTGAAGTCCTTGAGGCCCTGGATGTCGCGGGCCTTGCTGATTTCGGCGCGCGCTTGCTTGCAGGCGGCCTGGAACTCTGGCGTTCCCTTGACGCTGAGCGCGTAGTCGATCCAGCCCTGTGTGAATTCCGAGACGGGCTTGGGCGGTGCGGTGCCGGGCGGGCTGGCAGCGTTGCCGTCGTCGTCGTCTTCACCCACGGCCACGTTAAAGATGTCCTTGAGCAGGTAGCGCTTGCCGAAACTCTTGCCCGAGCCAACAGCGTGCGTGCGGGTCATCACATCGCCGCCCTTGGGGCCCTTGCCGTCGGCGGGCATGTCGCAGTGGTAGGTGCGGGTGTGGCCGCCGATGTGGGCGACGTAGCAGACCACGCGCACAAAGCCTTCTGCAGCGCCTTCGCCTTCGTCAAAGCTGAGGGAGAAGCCGTAGGAGGTGTAGAGGGGTCGGAGGTGCCGGTCCAGCTGCGCATAGCTGGCGTACTGGCTGCGCGTCTGCGGGTTCACAGCGTCTGCAGCGATCCGGCCCATCTGCGACTGCGCGCCCACCATGGCCATGTTGAATTGCTGCTCTGCCTCCTTCGCCGTGATGCGCTCGTGCAGGTCCAGCAGGCGCTCCATCTTGTCCATCTGGATTTCTGGATTCTTCGCCGCGGCGATGATGGCCCGGGTCAGCTTCGCGGCTTCGGTGTTGTCCTGCTGAAGGGGCAGGGAAGGTGCTGGGGGGCGGGTGGTGACTTCGTTCATGGCTTTACAGGAATGAGGTGGTGGTGGTCGCAATGAGGTTCACGGCGGCGATTGCCAGCCCGTTCACCGCGAGATACAGCAGAGCCCAGAGGGGGAGCTTCATTGGTCGGTTCCTTTCTTGGTGCTCAGTGCCACCTGCTGGGCGGCGTGCACGGCGTCCTGCACATCGGCGGCCGTGGCCTGCTCGACGGCCAGGTCAGTACCAGGGTCGGAAAAGAAGATCACCGCCAGCAGGGCGGCCAGCATCCAAGCTGTGTGGATTGCGTTTTTACGCATAGCGGCTCCAGATAAATGCGATCAGGACCAGCGCGGCGGCCAGGCCCAGCCAAAAGAAAAGCCGCTGGTGCAGCGGCTTGGTGTAGTGCTCAAAGGGGTGGAAATACTCGGGCCGGTGCCCGCAGGCCTCGTCCAGGGTTCTTGGCGTCTTGAGTTGGAGAGGCCTCTCACGCAGCATCGTCGGCCCCATCGATCTTGAATTGCCAGGCCCCGGGGTTGACGATGGTTGAGGGGCGCAAAAGCACAGCCATCGCCGTGCTGGAGGCATCGAACAGCGGCGCAAACTCATCGTCGTCGGGCGGCTTTACCCGCAGTTGAAGGCCAGCTGCAAGGGCCCGCAGGTAGGTGGCGTTGACGTGCTCCATCACCAAACCTCCGCTGCTTCTTGGTCCAGCACCTCATCAACGCCGTCTTCGCAAACTTCCAGGAGATAGTCCCGGAGGATCTCGCCGGCGGCGGCATCGTTGCCAGCCTGCAGCTGGCAGCACAGCTTGGCCAGCGTGGTGGGGTCGAAGTTGCCCAATGCCTCCTGCACCACTCCATTGAACCTGGGCAGGAAGGGCGAGTTGGTCGCCCAGGTCTGCTCCAGCCAATTGGCCCGAGCGTCTTGGCGATCTGTGGCCGCTTGGTGGGCAGAGGCCAGGCGGGCATGGTGGGCGTCAGAAAATCCGTTCATTTCGAGTCCCCAAATAAAAAGGCCCGCACAAGGCGGGCAAGGCGCTGAATGTTCCGAAACAGCGCACCGTGGAAGAAAGCCGGTGCCCAGGGGCTACCGTGGAAATCGAGACGGGAGGGGGTGCTCCACGGTCCGGCGAAAAGTTTGGCTGGTTGACCATCACTGCTGCACCCGGCCCCAGGAATCCGCCTACGCGGCGGCCCTTTGGGTTGCCCTGTCGGGAGCATGTTGTTGGAGCCGACACACCGTGTATCCAGGTGCGGCAGTGATGGTCCTCGCATGAGGAGCACCTCAAGCATCAAATCACCCGATCTGATGCGCTGAGTAGGGCGTTTGGGGGTTAGTAGGGCTTTGTGACTTTGCCCTGGTCCTGAAGGCTTTTGACGCGGAACAGGTCATTCAGCATGTTGTCCATGACGCTGGCCAACTGGCCGCGTAGACCATCCTTAAGATGCCCTGCAATGTTGGTTGCGTGTTTCTTCATTTCTTCCGAGAAGTCCTCGGCGCAGATTTGCGTCATCAAGTATTCGGCACGCGTTGTGCTGTTGTAGCTGTCGCCCGGCTTGCCGGTGCGCAAGTCCACCTTCGTTGTCCAGTAGCCGCCAATTAGCTTGTCAAGCTGCGCGCGGATCGTTGTCTTCTCGCCCTCTGGTTGCCCCCAGTTGTTGACGCGTTGGTACTCAACATCGAAGCCCTTCTGCACAGCAGCATCCACTGCAGCAGCGATCTGTGCGTCGGCGCGGTCTACAAAAATCTTCTCGATCCGGCGCTGCACTTCTTTGCTCACCATGGCGCTCAGGTCTTCGTCGTGCCTCAGCAGTTCATCTGCAGTCTTCTCAACAATCGCATTCTTCAGGTCGTCTTCATTGATATTCAGCATGATCACTCCTTGTAAAAGCAAAAAGCACCTCAGATGAAGTGCTTTTTGATCTGCCCCTGTTTCCAAGGGCGGTGCGTTTTCACGCTGGGCTTTGCTTTTCTTGGCAACCCTGTTTGCCTCACCCCGTACACACCCAGGGACCGGTGCCGCAGCTGCCATCTCGTTCGTTTGTTTCCCCGTATCCACGGTCCTATCTGGATTCTCACCAGCCTACTAGCCTTAGCTGCGTGATCCTTTCGCCCCCCTGCGGGTTCAAGCCCGTCTCTTGGAAGCCCGGGCGATCCCCCCGGGTCTTCGGGGGCTGGTGATCCTGGCTCCCTACGAAGCTCATTAGCTCCGGTAGGATGCATCTTAGCCTGAGGCTAATATTTTCGTCAATAGCTCTAGGCTAACTTTCTCGAAATTTTTCACAGTCGAGCTTTTTCGAGCCAAAAAAAACGCCCGATCGGGCGTTGGTGATGAAGTTGGGAGAGGCTCTGGTCAAGGGCCTACCTATAGGTCCGGCGATGTTCAACCATCGTTCCGATGATCTCTATAGCTTGCTCGTCTGAGCGCATGGTTGGATAGTCATCGTTCAGTGGCACCAACTCAAAGATATCGTTCCCGAGCACATCAACAGATCGGTGGCGATACTTTTTGAAAGTAGCTTCCTCGCGACCATTCTTTGCGACAACGAACGAGCCTGGCCGAGGACGCACGGAGGGATCAATGATTATCAAATCACCGTCCTTGAAATCCGGCTCCATCGAATTGCCCCGCACAGTGAGAGCGAAGGTCTCCACAGAATGGGCATCACTGGAGATGAGCCAGTCGTATGCATCCGACAGCTGAAAGCTGTTTGCAATTTCCGTCCATGCTCCTGCTTGCACGTATGAAATCTGAGGGATCAAGCGCGAGCCTTTGGGTAACTTGAACTCCACATTGGATCCGCCTGGCGTGGACAAATCACCTGATTCGGCGGGAACATCCATCCAGCCCTCAGGCTTACCGGCCTTGGCCTCTATCTCTCGAGCGACGGCATTGCTCATCACTCGCGGCTTGCCAGTTTTTGAGTTTAACGACGCGTTGAGCCATTGGCTGATTTGGGCCGGGGCTTTCCCGATCGTGTCGGAAAGAGCGGCTTGACTCCCTGCTTCCTTGATGAGCAGGCCCAGTTTTTCACGGCGAGTTACGTCTATCGGTTGCATGGCATGAGTATTTAGCGTGAAGCTAACATTGGCAATGAGCGTGGGGCTATTGACTTTGGTTAGCCTTAGGCTAATAATTCGTGAATGACCCTATCCGAATACATCAACGCCCAGGGCCGGGGCGCAATTACCGCCCTCGCAAGACAGATCGGCGCACCTACCCCCGACGTGTCGCGTTGGGTGTCCGGAGAACGTCCCGTACCCATCGGACGCTGTGTAGCCATTGAAGCTGCTACTTCAGGTGTGGTGACGCGGAAGGATTTGAAGCCCAGTGACTGGCCTCGCTTCTGGCCAGAACTTGCCAGCCAAGATGAAACCGCTGAAGCCTAGCGGAGACATCCGCGAACAGTACACAGAGCTTCAGAACCGGGGCTCATTTTTCCCCCTGCTGCGCCACTTTGGCGGCGCATACGCCGTGAGAGCGCTCTACGGGCAGCGCTGCTTGCGGACACGTTCTCATCAACAAATTCAAACCGATACGCGGGCCGAGCTACGCCCGCGCTGTCCACAAGGATCACGCTATGACAGACGATTTCACACCGATCCCCTTCTCTCGCTCCCTCATTGGCGGCAAGAAAACTGAGAAGTTGGAGTCTCGGATTTCCGACGAGCTCAAGGAGCTTGCGCGCCGCAAATGGATGGACGAGGGTTTCCAGTCCGAATCCGAATACCTCGAATTCGTCGTCGCTGTTGATGTGTGCGGTGTTGACCATGTACGCAGTTTGATTCAGCAACGCTACGGCCGGGTCTTCTCTTTGTCTGACAAGCGCCAGACCGGTGAGGGGAGCGGCCAGCGATGATTGAAACCCCGTACCAAAAACACAGCGACACCTCCCGCTCAGCGGCAGAGGCCATCGTTGATGTCGCGCACACGTTCAAGGCCAAGGTTCTGGACGCCATCCAAAAGGCCGGTGCCAATGGCATGACCGACGAAGAGTGCGCACGGCAACTGCTGCTCGACCCCAACACGCAGCGCCCGCGCCGCGTGAAGCTGGTGGAGGAGAAGCTGGTGGTGGACAGCGGCCAGCGCCGCAAGACACTGGGCGGCCGCAATGCAATCGTGTGGGTGGCTGCGCCCTTGGAGCAGGCCAACCAATGAGCACGATCATCATGGCGGCCTGCTGGCCGCTGCAGGGCATGTCACCAGCTCAGAAAGCGGTGCTGATTTCGCTTGCCGACCAGGCTAGCGACGACGGCGTGTGTTGGCCAGCAGTAGGCACCATTGCCAAGCGCACCTGCCTGTCTGAGCGCGCAGTGCGTGATGCGCTGGCCTGGCTGCAGGCATCGGGAGCCGTGTTCCGCGAATACCGGCCCAACACCAGCACCAGTTACACCATCAGCCCCAAACGTTACGACCCGGCCAAGGCTCCAGAGGGAAGCAAGCGCGCAAACAGTCGCAAAAAAGCTGTACCGGCAGATGCCGCCCCTGGGGCAAATGCCGCCCCCCCGGCAGATGCCGCATCCCCGGCAGATGCCGCATCCCCGGCAAATGCCGCATCCCCTGGGGCAGATGCCGCCCCAGCTCCGGCAAATGCCGCCCCTCTAGGGGGGCAGATGCCGCCCCCAAATCATCAGTTGAACCATCACCTAACCATCAATGAATCACTACCGGCCGCTTCGCCGCCGGTCGAGAAGCTGGTTGCTACCCCGGTGGATGCAGTGGAGACACAGCTGCAGGCAGCTTGCAAGGCGACTTGGCAAGCGTACAGCGATGCCTATTTCCGTCGCTACGGCGCCAAGCCAGTGCGTAACCAGACCGTCAACAGCAAGGTCAAGCAGTTCGTGCAGCGCCTGGGTCACACCGAATCGCCCGAGGTCGCAGCGTTTTATGTGGACCGCGTTAGCGAACGCTTCGTTATCCAGCGCATGCACGACATCGGCCTGCTGCTCTCCGGAGCAGAGGGCTATCGCACGCAATGGGTAGCTGGCACTGCCATGACCGAAACCCGTGCCAAGCGGGCCGACCAATCGCAATCGAACTACGACGCTGCAGATGAGGCCATGGCCATCATCCGCGCGAATCGGGAAAAGAAGGGAGCATGACCATGACCGAGCAAGAGATGCAATGGCTTGTGAAGCAGCTGATCGGGACCGCTGAGGTGCTGGGCCAAGCTTTGAGCCCCGCCGCTGCTGCCCTGATGGCTGAAGACCTGAGCAGCTTTCCTCAGCTGGTCCTGGCCCGCGCATTGAGCCGGGTGAGAAACGAGCACGCGGGGCGATTGACGCCCAAGGCCATTCTGGACCGCATCGATGAGGCTGTCGGCCGGCCTGCCGCAAATGAGGCATGGGCCATTGCATCGACTGCTCTGGACGAACGGGCCACCGTCGTGTGGACCAACGAAATGGCCGCCGCCTGGAGCCTGGCCCGCCCGGTGGCCGAGGCTGGTGACATGGTGGGCGCGCGCATGGCGTTCATCACCGCCTACGAGCGGGTCGTGCGCGGCGCGCGTGAAGCCAAGGCCATGCCCACCGTCACCGTTTCCATCGGCTGGGATGCCGAAGGGCGCAACCCGGCAATCGAGAAGGCCCTGCAGCTGGGCTACATCACGCCCGAGCGCGCTGCGCAGGAAATGACCATCACGCTGCCGCCGCCCGTCTTCAACCCCGTTGCCCTGCTGACAGGCCGTGTGGAAGAGACGCCGGGCGCAGGCCTGACGCCGGAGCTGCGCGCCCGCCTCAAATCTTTGCGCGATGACCTGGCCAACCGCCCCAGCCGCACCGGCGCAGCAGAGCGCCTGGAGCGCATCAAGCAAGCCCGCTACAAGCGCGAGTTGAACCAGCGCGTGCAGCAGCGCCTGGCAGAGGAAGGTAAGGCATGAAGACGATTACGCCCCGCCAGCTGGAGGTGCTGACCTTCATGCAGGCCTTTTTTAAGGACAACGACCAAACCCCCCCAATGGCGTTGATTGCCAAGCACTTTGGCTTTCGCTCCCCCAACGCCGCGCAGTACCACATCGATTGGCTGCTGCGTCACGGCTACCTGGAGCGCAACAGCCTGGGCAACCTGAAATTTTCCCGAGACAAGACACCCCAGCCATGAGCAAAGAAATCACCCTGAAAGAGATCTACGACCGTTGCGACGAGGTCGGCACCTGCTGGATCTGGCGCGACGCCACCACCACGGGCGGCTATCCGATCATCAAAGGTGGTGGTCGTTGCCTGTATGTCCGCCGCGTGGTGGCGGAGCTGAACGGCGATGCGCCGGCATTCCGTCAGCCCGTCATCACCACCTGCGGCGACAAGCTGTGCTGCAACCCCTTGCACGTCGAAACCTCAACCACGGCAAAGGTAGGCCAGGCAGCGGCCAAGCGCCGCGCGTTTTCCTCGCTGTCTCGCCGTATGAAGGTGGCCGCCGCCAAGCGGGCCAGCCCGTCGGCCAAGCTGACCATGGAGAAGGCCACCGAGATCCGCCTGTCCACCAAGACGGGGAAAGAGTTGGCCAAGGAGTACGGGGTCAACCTGAGCGTCATCAAAGGCATACGCCAAAACCGGATGTGGGTGGACTTCAGCAGCCCCTTTGCAGGACTCATGCGATGAACCAGAAAAATGACCGAATTCCAGAAAACACGCGACTGGCTGGTGACGCTGGCCATGACGCCGGGGTGGTGGCACTACAGCAGGGAGCAGGCCGCCCAGCTGGAGAACGACCCGCAAGCGGCCGGGGCCTGGGCGGGGATGCGGGAGGCAGTGCGGACGCAGCTCAAGGCCAAGGGCTTCCGGCCGCCGCCGGCGGAGCTGGAGCCTCTCGCGTGATTCTGGGCATCGATCCAGGCGCCCACACGGGCGTGGCAACCTTTGTTGCTGGCCAGCTCGTGGGCCTCCACACGATAGAGCCGCTGCATATCGAGCGCTTCATTCGGGAAAGGGCTCCCATGCGCGTGGTGTTTGAAGACAGCCGCCTGCAGTCACACACCTGGACAAAGGCGTCCAGCCGCGCTGCCGCTGCCAAGATGGCGCGCAACGTGGGCCAGGTCGATGCCTGGTGCAGCCTCATCAATGCCGTCTGCGCCGAGTTGGGCATACCCGCGCACGGTATCAGCCCGGCCGGCAAGGGCGGCAAGCTGGATGCCGAGGCATTCAAACGCAAGACCGGTTGGCCCGGTAAAACAAACGAGCACGCCCGGGATGCCGCCATGGTGGCCTGGCCATATCGAGGAGCAACCAATGCCTGAAATCACGATTGTTCGACAGGAAGCTGTGCAGATCAGCGAACAGGACGCCGCAGTGGCGCGCCGGGTCATCTTCGGCATCGTGGATGGCCTGGGTGAGCGTGGCCGCAGCCAGTGGCGCCGCCTGTGGAACCGCCTGATGCGCCTGGAGCCCGGTGAAATGGTCGAAATCAAGACCGTGCAGCCGCGGCTGGGCTGGTATCACCGCAAGCACATGGCTATGGAGCAGGCGGTATTCGAGACGCAGGAGCGCTTCGAGGACTTCGAGAGCTTCCGCACCTGGCTGAAGGTGGGAGCAAGCTTTGTCGACTGGTATCCGGGGCCCAAGGGTGGCGTGATTCCGGTGCCGCGCTCCATCAGCTACGCAAACCTGGAGCAGGGTGACATGGAGCAGTTCCACGCGGACGCCGTCAATTTCCTGCGCAGCGAGCACGCCGGCGCAACCCTGTGGAAGCACCTGGGGCCCGCGCAGCGCATTGAGATGATCGAAACCGTCCTGAGGAGCTTCGGGGAATGAGCCGGATGAAGGAATGGAACGACGCGCAGCTGTACGAGCTGGCCGGCTGCGTGGAGCGGCGCATGACCTGGGCCCAGATCGCCGAGGAGTACCAGATCAGCATCCCATGGGCCAAGCAGGTCTACAAGCACTACCTGCACCGGCAGGCCACTGGCACCTTTTCCCACTGGACCCCGATGCGGATCATGAACATGTACCTGGACCACAAGCGCGGCGCGGGTGCAAGCACGCTGGCCCACAACTACAAGAGCAATGTGATGGTGGTGATGCAGAAGCTGGGGTATGCCCGGCGCCTGGTGAAAGGTGAGCTATGAAGCGCGGAGGATTCAGGCAAGTCGCCTGGGCCCCGGCGCCCAAGACTGTGCACCAGCCTCTGGCGAGCGCTCCGAACTATGCGAGCGCGGCCGGCGCCACAGTGCCACCGATCAAAAAAGGCGAGCATCTGCGCAATGAAGACTACCGCCGTGCCGTGGCAAGCCTGCCATGCTGCGCGTGCGGCATCGTGGGGTACAGCCAGGCGGCCCACGCCAACCACGGCAAGGGCGCAGGCCTCAAAACAGACGACCGCACCTGCTTTGCACTCTGCTGTGACCGGCCGGGCGTGAAGGGGTGCCACCCGAAGTTCGACCAATACGAGCTGTACCCCAAGGCTGCTGCAGCCCTGGTGGCCGAGGCCTGGGGCGCTGACACACGCCGGCGCTTGGTGCTGATGGGCAAATGGCCAAAGGATCTGCCAAAACTGGAGGAGGTGGCTGATGTGCTTGAACGGTGACGGTATCAGCTGGATGGCTGGGCAGCTGGGCTCGAGGGCCGAGCCCCCGAGGAGCCGGGCACACAACCCCCGGCCGCCTGGCGTGATCCGGCCAGGTAGCGGGACCGACGTGCTTCTGCGCTTCCTGCGGGCCAGCCCTAAGCGCAGCTACTACCACTCAGAGCTGGTCCTGGCCCTGGGCCGCTCCAAGGGGGAAGTGGATTGGGCGCTGGTCTACCTGAAGGAGAGCCAGCTTGTGAAAGCGGTCGTGGTTGAGCTGCCAGGGCGCAAGCCCGTGATGCGGTACGAGCTGCTGTAGCAGGCTGCTGGCCGGAAATGGAAGCCCCGTGCGTTACTGCCGGGGCTTTTTCATTGGTGCGCACGGCCGTAAGCGTGCCAAGCATGCCAAGTTGCCCGCATGAGCACAGAGAAACCACAAGCCCCTGCGGACTGGGACAAGATCGAGCTGGATTACCGGGCTGGGATCAAAAGCCTGCGTCAGATCGGCGCAGAGCATGGCATCAGTGAGGGGGCAATCCGTAAGCGCGCCAAGCGTGATGAGTGGACGCGTGACCTGTCGGAACGCATCCAGGACAAGGCAGAGCAGCTGGTACGCAAAGAGGCGGTACGCAAAGAGGTACGCGCGGAAAGAGCTGCGTCCGAACGTGAGGTGGTGGACGCCAATGCTCAGGCTGTGGCCGACATCAGGCTGGCCCACCGCCGTGACATCAGTCGGGCGCGCAGGGTGACGAATGCGCTGCTGGACGAGCTGGAGCAGCAGGCCGACCCTGAAACCGTGCAATTGCTGGAGACACTGGGCGAGCTGCTGTACAAGCCAGACGACAAGGGCCGCGACAAGCTGAACGAGCTGTACCAGGCGGTTATCTCCCTGCCCGAGCGCTCCAAGACCATGAAGGTGCTGGCCGAGAGCCTGGCCAAGCTGGTGGACCTGGAGCGCACGGCGTTCGGCATGGATTCAAAGGAGCTGGTCGGCGTGGCTGCTCGGGCCGGCGCGCGCATCGCTGTCGAGTTCGTCAAGCCTGCACCGGTGGAGGATGACGATGATTGAGCCGCCACACGCCCGGCTGCAGCTGCCGGAGAAGATGGCCGACATCTGGCTGCCGTGCCGCTACAAGGTGATGTACGGCGGCCGGGGTGGTGGTAAGTCCTGGTCGGTGGCTTCGGTGCTGCTGGTGATGGCGGCAGAGAAGCCGCTGCGCATCCTTTGCGCCCGCGAAATTCAGAAGTCTATGCGCGACTCTGTGCACCGACTGCTGAAAGATGCCATTGTGCGGCTGGGCCTGGAATCGTTCTTTGAGGTGCTGGACACCGAGATCCGTGGCGCCAATGGCTCCCTGTTCCTGTTCGGCGGCCTGCAGAGCCACACCGTGGACCCGATCAAGTCCTTTGAAGGTGTGGACATCGTCTGGGTGGAAGAAGCGCACAGCGTGAGTAAGAAGTCCTGGGACGTGCTCACGCCCACCATCCGGAAGGAGGGCAGCGAGATCTGGATGACCCTCAATCCGGACATGGAGACGGACGAGACATACAGCCGCTTCATCAAGACCAAGCGCGCTGATGTTTGGCTGTGCGAAATCAACTGGCGGGATAACCCGTGGTTTCCCCATGTGCTGGACCTGGAGCGCCGCCAGTGCAAGCTGCTCGATCCCGACAGCTATTCGAATATCTGGGGCGGGAAGCCCAAGCGGACTGCGGCCGGCGCGATCTATGCCAAAGAGATCGAGAAGCTTTACCAGCAGGGCCGCGTGTGCCGCGTCAGCTACGACCCGCGCTTGCCCGTGCATACCGTGTGGGACTTGGGCTGGGCCGACTACATGGCCATCTTGCTCATTCAGCGCACGCACATGGACTTCCGCTGCATCGCCTACTACCAGGATAGCCACCGGACCGTCGAGGACTATGTGATCCAGCTGGAGAATGAGTGGGACGTGATCTGGGGCACCGACTTCCTTCCGCACGACGCGCGCACCGGTGACCACAAGAGTGGCACGACCGTGGAGGGCATCATGCAGGAGATGGGCCGAACATCGCATGTGCTTCCGGTGTCTGGCATCGAGGCGGGCATACGCCTGGCGCGGTCCCTCTTCCCCAAAGCCTACATCGATGAGGAAGAATGCGATGTCTTCCTGGACTGCATGAAGCGCTACAAACGGATGATCGACCCGCGCACCGGTGAGCCAGGCGCGCCGCTGCACGATGACGCCAGCCATGGCGCTGACGTGTGGCGCTATGCCGGACAGGCGGTGCCGCTGATGGACAACGGTGTCACCACCAGCGCAAAAGCTTTGCGCCGGCGCGGCGGTGCAATGGTTCGATAGCGTGCCAAGCCTGCCACTGTGGCGGGCATGCCTGCATGTATCGACCTGCGCAAAGCGCACATTCACCGCCAGCACGGGGACTTGCTCGCCGTCTACACCTGGATCAACGCCGAGCGGGCGCTGGTCCTGATCCCTGCTTACCGCTCGAAGTCGCCGTGGTACGTGCTCATGGAGAGCGCGGCCTACAAATACGACGATCCCAAGTACCTGGCCAGCCAGTGCAAGGTCGCCTGCGATGTCCTGGGCATCGAGCCCAGCCGGGCAAACTGGGTTCGAGTGGCCACCATCCTCAACGAAGGCTTGCCCGATCTCTACCGCATGCCGTCTGAGCCTGTCTGGAACAAGCCAGAGGCCGGGCGCGAGTTCGGTGAGCTGATAGTCAAGCAGGACGGCAAAGAGGTGGCCCGCGAGGCGCTGACGCTGCCGGAAGACAAGGGGGCGGAATATGCCTGACTTTGAATTCAGCCCCAACCGCGCCTATGCACCTGGCGAGAACGTCGTCAACGTGGACGAGGGCAAAACTGAGGAAGGCAGCGAGCAGCCGGCGCACATCCTGGACCGTCCGGAGGCCCGCAAGTGGCACAAGAAGCTCATGGGCTGGTACTACCGCGAGCGCGAGATTCAAGCCGAGAACCGCATGCAGATGGCGGTGGACCACGATTTCTATGACGGCGACCAGTGGGACTTCGCCGACGCTGCCGAGCTGGAGGAGCGCGGCCAGGCGCCGCTGGTGTTCAATGAGGTGGCCCCCATGGTGGACTGGCTCATTGGCACCGAGCGCCGGGCACGCGTGGACTGGAAGGTGCTGCCGCGCACCGAAGATGACGTGGAGATGGCCGATGTGAAAACAAAGGTCCTGAAGTACGTCACGGACCTGAACCGCAGCCAGTTCAACCGCTCCCGGGCCTTTGAGGATGCTGTAAAGGTGGGTATCGGCTGGGTGGACTCTGGCGTGCGCAACGACCCCACCAAGGACGTGATCTACGACAAGTACGAGGACTGGCGCAATGTCATCCACGACTCGTTCTCGCTGGAGCCAGACCTGTCCGATGCACGATATATCTTCCGCTCCCGCTGGACGGACGAGGACGTGGCTATGGCGATGTACCCAGAGCGGGCCGACATGCTGCAACGTGCCTCGATGCACGATGACCAGTACAGCGCCACGCAGTGGACTGAGGACGAGTTTTACTACCAGGGCGAGGTCAAAGGCTCGCACACCAGTGACACCACTGGCAAGTTCCTCTCTTCGGGCCGGGGCAACGTGGGCGGTGAGCCGCGCAAGCGTGTTCGCCTGATCGAGGCGCAGTTCCGCATGCCGGTATCGGCGCGCGTGGTATCCAGCGGCCCGTTCAAAGGCTCGTTCGTTGAGGAGTGGGACGATGCGCTGAATGCGGTGGTGATGGCCTTTGGCGGCTCCATCACCGACTGTGTGGTAATGCGCATGCATGTGGCGGTCATGACCGAAGAGCACCTGCTGGCCCTGGGCCCCATGCCCATGCGTCACAACGCCTTCACCCTGACGCCCATCTGGTGCTACCGGCGCGGCCGGGATCGCATGCCCTATGGCGTGGTGCGGCGCGTGCGCGATCTGCAGATGGATCTGAACAAGCGTGCCAGCAAGGCGCTGTTCTCCCTGAGCACCAACCAGATCCTGGCAGAAGAGGGCGCCGTCACCGATATCAACGAGACGCGTGACGAGGCCAACATGCCAGATGGCGTGATCATCTACAAGGCAGGCAAGAAGTTGGAACTGCACCGCGACAGTGAACTGGCCGCTGGCCAGGTGCAGATGATGACCCT
Source organism: Comamonas sp. B21-038 (assembly GCF_022387135.1). Classification (GTDB taxonomy): domain Bacteria; phylum Pseudomonadota; class Gammaproteobacteria; order Burkholderiales; family Burkholderiaceae_C; genus Comamonas; species Comamonas sediminis. Next base: position 1,959,832 of record NZ_CP092462.1, on the reverse strand, counting down.
GGATGCGCAGGCCATCCAGAAGAACGCGGGTATCTCCAACGAGAACCTGGGCCGCCAGACCAACGCCAGCAGCGGCGAGGCCATCAAGGCCCGGCAGATGCAGGGCAGCGTGGTCACCACCCAGCCATTCGACAACCTGCGCTTTGCCGTGCAGGTGCAGGGCGAAAAGCTCCTCTCCCTGGTGGAGCAGTGGTACACGGAAGAAAAGGTGATCCGTCTGACGGGCCACCGTGGCGCCCTGGAGTGGGTGAAGGTCAACCAGCCTGAGCAGCAGCCAGATGGCTCGGTGCGCTACCTGAACGACATCACCGCCAGTCTGGCCGACTTCGTGGTGTCCGAGCAGGATTACTCGGGCACGCTGCGCCAGGTGATGTTCGATGCGCTGAACCAGATGGCCGGCCGCATGCCACCAGATGCGGCCATGCGCCTGCTGACCATCGCCATGGAGTACAGCGACCTACCCAACAACGAAGCGATCGCGGACGAGCTGCGCAAGCTGACGGGCGAGCGCGACCCCAACAAGCCTCTGACACCCGAAGAGCAGCAGCAAATGCAGGAGCAGATGCAGGCCCAGGCCGAAGCCCTGCAGCTGCAGCAGCAGCAGGCGCGTGCGGCGCTGGAGGAGCAGGTGGCTAAGGTGCGCGAGGTCAATGCCCGCGCCCAGAAATTGGAAGCCGAGGCCGAGCAGCTGCGCACGGGCGGCGGCAATGCTGAGCTGGCCCAGCAGATGGAGGGGGTGGCCGCCACGGTGAAGCGCGATGCCGACCTGGAGCTGGGCCAAGTGCAAAAGCAGCTGGCCAAGGCCCAGGCTGATCTGGCCAACAAGACCCTGCAGATTAAGAGCGACGGCGATGTGAAGCTGCAGGTAGCCCGCATCGAGGCGGATTCGCGCGAGCGCGTGGCCGAGATCCAGGCCGCCAGCCGCCAGCGCATGGACGGCATGAACAAACAACTCAACCAATTTGAAGGGCGTGGCAATGGCAATCAAGATTGAAACCGTTGAAAGCGTTGCTGCAGCTGGCAACAAAGTTTCAATGGCAGGAGCGGGCATGACAGGTCTCGGGTGGTTCACATCCAACGAATTCTTCGGCATGGTTGGTGCCATGGTGGCCATCGGCGGTTTGCTGATCACCTGGTACTTCAAGCTCGAAGCCTCCAAACTTCGACGGGTCGATGATGCGCGGCGTCAGAAGGAGCACGAGCTGCGGCAGAGCGAGCGCCAAATGCGTATTGATCTGATGCGCTCGACCGGGCGCCCCGTCTATGTGCCGGAGCGCGACACGGACCTGGGCGTGCTGGAGGTCGATGAATGAGCGACAAGGCCAAAATTTGGGGCTCCACCCTGGCAGCAGCGGCGGCAATCGTGGGCGCGCTGTTCGCGGTCGAAGGCGGTTTCGTCAATGACCCGAAGGATCCAGGTGGGGCTACCAACCACGGAATCACGGAAAAGGTAGCCCGCGACCACGGCTACCAGGGGTCTATGGAGCAGCTGCCAAAGGAGGTGGCTGTCGACATCTACTCCCAGGACTACATCAACGAGCCGGGCTTTAACCGGGTCATAGCCATCTCGCCGGCGGTGGGCCACAAGCTGGTAGACGCCGGCGTGAACGCGGGAGCTGGGCGGGCCAGTCGCTGGTTCCAGGAGGCGCTGAACCAGCTCAATCGCGGCGGTCAAGACTATCCCATGTTGACCGTAGACGGCCAGCTGGGCCCCCGCACTTTGGCCGCATACCAGGCGCTGGAGCGCAAGCGAGGCCGGGCCAAGGCCTGCGAGATGGTGCTGAAGCTGGTGGACGTGCAGCAGGGTGCTCACTACATGCGCCTTGGCATGCCTACCTTCGTTGTCGGGTGGGTAGACCATCGGCTCGGCAATGTGCCTTTGGCGCGATGTGCTGAGACAGTAGCAGGGGGTGGACAGTGATCTACAGCCACCTCATTGCCGCAGGACTGGCCCTGGCCATCGGTGCATCCGGTGCCGCCTATGTGCAGGCCAATCGCTACGAACGGCAGATTGCCCAGCTGAAGCTGGATGCGTCTGGCCAGGATCTGCAGGAGGCCCGGAAAGTGCTGGGTGACATGGCCGGTTTTCATAAAGGATTTACAGATGCTCTATCCAACTTCCAAGCTGGCAACAGCGCCAATGCGAAAGCGCAGCAAGAGCTGGGCACTCTCATTCTTGATGTGCGCGGCACTGCTGCAGGGCTGCGGGGCGACTTTGCCAAGCTCCCCCAGCGCATCACTGACGCTGCCCGACCCGCCCTCGCAGAGTACGCCACAACCTGCACAGCCGTATTCGAAGCAATGGCAGCTGCAGGTGGAAGACTGGCAGAGGGTGGTGCGGGAATCGCGGGCCAAGCTGAAGGACACGCTGCTGATGCGCGACTGATGCAGGAGGCCTGGCCTCGTACCAAGCCTGCCATTGTCGTGGCACCTTCAGCAAACCAATAGGAGCGCACATCATGACCACCGAAGACCGCAACCGTCTGCTTTCCGCCGAGGAGCTGGAAGCCCTCGAAGATGACGACTACGACGCTGACGCTGACAACGCCGCTGCGCTGGCGGCGCTGGGCCAAGGCTCGCTGGACGGCGACGACAACGACGACGATAACGACAAGAACGACGATCAAAGCGACGATGACAAGACGGGCCAGGGCAAGCCTGATGACGGCGGTGACCCTAACAAGGGTGGCAAGCCAGATGGCGGCAAGCAGTCCGAAGCTGACAAGAAGCCCGAAGGTGGCGAGCCCGAGAAGAAGCCTGAACCCACGGACAAGCCCGACGAAGATGCTGGTGAAGCTGGCAAGGATGCGGCGACGCCATCGGCGAAAGCCAAGGGCGGGTACTCGGTCACAGTCCCGGATGACCTGGACACGCAGCTCGCCGACAATCGCAAGGCCATGCACGCCCTGCGCCGAAGCCTCAACGATGGCGACATCGATGCCGATGAGTACGAGGCGAAGCTCGATGAGCTGGAAGACAAGCGCGACAGCCTGCGCGACCTGAAGAACCGCGCGAGCATCGCCGAGGAGATGCGCCAACAGTCCCAGGCTGATGCTTGGCTGAACGCTATCAACACTTTTGTCGCCGATGCCGCCAAGTCTCCCGAGCTGGGCATCATCGACTACACCAAGGACACGGCCAAACAGGCGGAGTTCGACACGTTCCTGCGTGCCATCGCGGCCCAGCCAGGCAACGAGAACCGCGCATCGCGCTGGCTGCTGGAAGAAGCGCACAAGCGCATGGTGGTGCTGCACAGCATTCCGACCACGGCCGCGAAGCCTGGCGCAGTCAACCGCAAGCCCGACACCTCCAAGGTGGTGAACACCCTGGCCGACGTGCCAGGTGGTGCAGGTGATGCCGATCCGATCAGCAATGAATTTGCCGAGCTGGACAAGCTGGAAGGCCTGGATTATGAGCGCGCCCTGTCGGAGCTGAAGACGCGCTCACCCGAGAAGCACGCGCGTTACCTGCGTTCGGCCTGAAGGGTGCAATGACTTCGGCTGACAAGACCCCCCAAACCCGGCGCATCTCCATGGAGCTGCGCACGGGTGACGTGCTGATCATCGGCGGCGTGCGCATCGAGCTGGAATACAAGAAGGGCAAGACTGCCCGTATGGCCATCTCGGCGGACTCAAAAACCGTGATCACAAAGAACACAGCAGCTGCAAGGCCCGTGCCAAGCCTGCCATCGTAGCTTCTGTCAGACCCCGCACCGTGGGGCTGATGAATTTCAAACCGGGGCGCTGGAGTGCTCGCAACCACTAGGAGCAATCCATGGGTAAAACCATTGTGGGCGTGAACAGCCCCCGTGCCGTCAAGCGCTTTTCCGGCGAGTTGACCCTCGAAGCCTCGCAGGCTTCCTACTTCGGCAAGAAGTTTTCTGCCGTGGGCCAAGGTGCCCGAGTGCCTATCCAGGTGCTCACCGATCTCGAATCGGAGCAGGGCGACCTGATCACCTATGACCTGCTGGCCGAGCTGCGCATGGCGCCGGTCGAAGGCGATGACACGCTGGAAGGCAAGGAAGAGGCGCAGCGCTTCTACACCGACCAGCTGTACATCGACCAGGCGCGCGGGGGTGTGAACACCGGCGGCCGCATGACCCGCAAGCGCACGCTGCACAACCTGCGTGAGCGCGCCAAGACCCAGCAAGCCAGCTGGTGGGGCCGCTTCCACGATGAGCTGAACTTCACCTACCTGTCTGGCTCGCGCGGCGTGAATGAAAACTTCCTGCTGCCGCTGGGCTACCAGGGTCGAGCCGGCAACCCTCTGACTGCACCATCGGTGTACGCGCACCTGTTCGGCGGCGATGCTACGGCCGTGACCAACATCGACGCTACTGACAAGATGAGCCTGAAGGTGATCGGCGCTGCCAAGACGCGTGCCGATGTCCAAGGCGGTGGTGCTACCAACGTGCCCGTGATGCAGCCTTGCATGGTGGATGGCGAAGAAGTCTATGTCATGGTGATGCACACCTGGCAGGAAGACGACCTGCGCAACAACACCGCTACCGGCGAATGGATGGACCTGCAGAAGGCCGCCGCTGGTGCGCTGGGCTCCAAGTCGCCCCTGTTCAAGCAGGCGCTGGGCATGCACCGCAACGTGATCCTGCACAGCCACCGCAATGTGATCCGCCACAACAACCACGGCGCCGGCGGCAACGTCGAAACCGCGCGTGCGCTGTTCATGGGTGCGCAGGCTGGTGTGATCGCGTTCGGCTCGCCTGGCACTGGCATGCGTTACGGCTGGCACGAAGAAACCGCCGACCGTGGTAACCAGGTGATCATCACCACCTCGTCCATCTTCGGGGTGAAGAAGTCCACCTTCGACTGGGACGGCACTGCGCACGACCAGGGTCTGTTCGCTGTGGACACTGCGGCTGCCCGCCGCTAATCCGGCCACCCCCTCAACCAAGCAAGGAGAAAGAAATGCCTGCTTTCAAGCAACTGAGCGCGGTGGCCGCCGGTCACCAAAACCCTATCACCCCTGGCGGTCCAGAGCTGGTGCGCTCCCAGTTCGGCCAGCCTATCGCGGTGGCCGATCATGCCGCTGGCGTCATCGGCCAGATTGGCACGCTGCCAGCAGGCACTCTGCCTGTTGTGGTCTACGTCCGTGCCCCTGCTGCCCTGGGCGCCGGTTTCAAGGCCTCTATCGGCCTGTCCAATGCTGACGGCTCCGACTTCAGCGCTGATGCTGCTGACGGCGGCGCTGCCTGGATCGTGGACAACGATACCGGTGTGGCTGGTGGCTATGTGCAGTTGGTGCCGGCAGCCTTTGGCAAGGTCACCCCCAGCCAAGTGGACCGCAAGATCCTGCTGAAGATCACCGGTGCCGGCACTGCCGCTGGCATTTTCGGCATCGATCTGGTGTACGCCAACGCCTGATGTGCGCGGCCCTGTGGGCCTTCCTACCCCGGCAGCTTGAAACCTGCCGGGGCTTTTTGAACCACTGGAGAAGAATATGAAACTGCTTACTATGCTGCCCGCGCGCAAGGATGGCACCCTGAATGTGGTGCTGAATGACGGAGCCGCCTACAAGTTCAAGGGCGAGCCCCTGGCTTGTGAGGTGGAAAACGAGGACCATGTTGACGAGCTGAAGGTGCTGGGCTTCATGGATGAAGACGAATTCGACATCGAACAGAAGTTCCAGAAGCAGCGTGCAGAGCGCCAAGCGCGTCTGTCCGCCCGTACCGAGAAGGCCGCAACTGGCGCGCCGGCTGTGACTGGCGACAACGAAGACGGCGACTTCACCACCGGCACCGGCTTGCCTCAAGAAGAGCAGTCCAAGCCATCGGGCCGCGTGCGCCGCGCACCCAAGTAAGGGGCAGTCATGGCGTCATGGGATAACTGGTTGCCTGAGCTGCAGCTGGTGGCACCAGCGGCGCCAGTGCCGCTGATCTACCAGTGCATCAACCGGGCTGCGCGCTCTTTCCTGCGCCAGACCCGTGCCTGGCAAGAGTGGCTTGAGCCCGTCGAGGTGACGGGAGAGGCCTTCAAGGAATACACCTTCGACCTGCCCCAGGGCTCCGAGCTGCTGCGCATCGAGCGCGCAACGGGTGACGGCCGCCCCATCAGCGTGGCCAATGGTCGGGATCTGCCATCTGACCCTTGGCGCCATTCCCAACGCGGGTGCGCCTATCTGGTGTCGACCGACCTGCGCAATTTCACCGTGGGCGCTTCTGGCGTCTCCAGCCCGGTGCAGGCCTACGTGTCCCTGGTGCCCACCACGCGGGCCACATCTGTGCCCGATACCGTGGGGACGCTGTATCACGAAGCGATAAGGGACGGGGCCAAGGCCGAGCTGCTGAACACCCCGGGCACGACTTATTACCAGCCCGACCAGGCCGCCGTCGCTGTTGCGCTGTTCCAGCGTGCGATTGATCGGGGATCCACCGATGTGTGGCGCTCCAGCACTGGCCGGGTCTCACGCGGGAGAACGCGATGGCTTTAACCGTTACCCAATTGATCAGCGATGTTGCACGCGAGGTGCAGGACGAAACGCATGTGCGCTGGACCCGTCCCGAGCTGCTGGACTACTTCAACGCTGCGCAGCGCACCTTCGCCGAGCAGCGGCCCGACCAGCTGGTGCAGGAGCTGGACCTATCTATTGCGGGATGGCGGCACGAACTTGCGCCGAACATCCACACCCTGATGGACATAACCAACAACGGCAACACCGCCCGAAAGCGGATCACCAAAACTGATCTGTGGGTGCTGGATGCCACGGTGCCAGGCTGGCGGGCGCAGGCCCCACAGCGTGAGGTGCTTCACTTCATGCACGACATCCGAAGCCCGCGCGAAGTGTTGTTCTACCCGCCTGCCGTCGCTGGGACTGTTGTGCGCTCCGTTGTGCAGCTGGCCATCGCGGATCTGACGGACGAGAGCCAAGACGCCTCGATCCCCGAACGCTGGATGGACGCGCTGCGCCACTTCGTGCTGTTCCGAGCCTGGAGCAAGGACGCCGAATACGGCGGCAACGAGGAACTGGCGGCCAGCCATCTCATGCTGTTCAACCAGATCTTGGGCGTGCAGAGCAAGGCTGCAAACGAAATGGCCCCGGCCATGTAGCGTGCCAAGCCTGACACGCTGGACGCATCACTGTAATTGGGGCGCTGGAGTGCTCGAAAACCTAAAGGACTGTCATGTCTGGATTTTCGACCTCGATGGCGAACGCGATCATCAACGCCACCTTGCGCGGCCAAGCCTTCCCTGCGATCCGCACGCCTTACTTTGCCCTGTTCACTGCAGACCCCACTGACGCCTTTACCGCTGGCACCGAGGTGGCCGCTGCCTGGTATCAGCGTGTCCCCACTGGCGCCTTTGCGGCGCCCGCTAACGGCGCTTCGTACAACGCAACACGGGCCGAGTTCCCGCCTGTGACGGGCGCACCCGTGACGGTGTCCCACATCGGCATTGTTGAAGGCGACTCTGCCGGTGACGCCACGGCCACGCTCATGTTCTCCGAGCCCCTGCCAGCGCAGCGCACTCTGCAAATCAACGATGTTTTTGTGGTGGACAGCCAGGCATTGACCGGCGACTTTGTATTGCAGCTGCTCTAACAGCAAGGGGTAGGGTGTGAACCGGGGGCTCATCAACGGCGTAATGATCAACGGGCGCAAGGGCGACCCTGTGGTTCGCGTGCGCATTGATGCCCGAGGTGTTGCCCGCATCAGAACGACTGACCGCGTGCTTGCGTACTGCAAGCTCACAGCCCTTGCGCAGGCGGCCGCGGTCGGCAACTTGGGCAAGGTCGAAGGCCACCTGACTGCCACCACCCTAGCGCGGGCGGTGGTGGAAGGGGTTATTGGTAGGGTCGATGTCCGTTCTTTGCTGGCTGCTACTGGTCGGGTGGTGGTGGAGATAACGCTCCCGCCAGTCCATGGCCGCGCCAAGGTGCTGGCCAAGGCCAAGAGCACTATCAAAGCCCATGTGCTTGCACGCGCAGCAGTCCAATCCCAGGGCATAGCCAAGTTCAGCCCTGTTACGCGGCGTGCGATACGTGGCCCTGTGAACAGCAAAGGTGTCGCTCGGGCCAAAGCGGATGGAACTGTCTATGTCCGCCGTTGGCTGCGCTCGCCAGTGCAGGGCAAGCCGCAGGCTTTTGTGGTCAGCACCAACCATGTCGAGGCGCGCTTGCATGCGTTGCTGAAGGCCACTGCCAAAGGTTCCGCTACCTCCCGCGTGCTGCGTAGGGCGCTGGTGCATGGCCAGGGCATTGCCCATATCGAGATCAACCCCGAGATCCTCAAGCGTCTGCCGTTCGATGAACCGGCGCCGGATTCGCGCGTTTTCATCGTCCAAGCCACCCAGCTTGTTTTCTATGTGACGGAGTAACAGCATGACCATTTTAGGAACCGTCACCCAGCAGCCGGCGGACGTTCAGGACTACGACATCGAATTCGGGGAGTGGTTTCCACCTGGCGATGAGATCGTGAATTGCGTGATCAGCGTCAAGCCAGCAATGCCCATGCCGCCCAGCTATGCGATCCAAGGGCAGCGGGTCAAGATCTGGATTTATGAAGGGGGCACCACTGGCGTGAAGTACCAGGTCAGCGTCTGCCCAGAAACGAATGACGGGCGTAAGAAGGAGGTTGAGCTCTTCGTCCGGATCAAGGAGCTATAAGTTATGGCACAGCTTTATCTCAACAATTTTCAGACGGTGTTTATCGCATCCGTCAAAGCAGCGCCGGTATCTGGGGCACCGGCCACCGAGCTGGACTACGGAGTGCTTCGCGTTTCGGATGGCGCTGCTGGGCAGCTGATATCGCCGGCAGAAGGAGACTGGTACATCCTGACCGCTTACCAGCGTGAGGGAACGCTGGAGTCGAACATCGAGGTGATGCGCGTTATTTCGGTGGACAACTCGGTGGTGGGCGAGTGCCGCCTAACTGTGTTGCGTGCGCAAGAGGGAACCAGCCGCCACTCCTACCAGCCGGGTGACATGTTGGAAATGCGCATTACGGCGGGCAGCATGCGCGAATTTCCGCAGAATGAGGACGTACGGCTTGCAAACCCCAGGCCGCCCACCGGCGTAGCCGGTGGTGTTCTGGCGGGCAGCTACCCCAACCCAGTCTTTGCGCAGCCCATGGCTACCACGGCAGAGCTCGGGGGCAAGGTTGATAAGGTGGCCGGGAAAGGCTTGTCGACGCAGGACTATTCGACCGCAGAACGGGACAAACTGGCAGGTGTAGCGGTGGGTGCGACAGCCAACGCCAGTGATGCCCAACTACGCGATCGCACGACACACACCGGCACGCAGTCGATAGCAACAGTTGCTGGTCTGCAGGCGGCGCTCGACAGCAAGGTGGAAAAGGTCGCCGGTAAGGGCCTCAGTACCAACGACTATTCGACCGCTGAAGCAACGAAGCTTGGTGCCATTGCAGAGCAAGCTACAAAGAACGCGACCGATGCACAGCTGCGCGACCGTAGCACGCACACCGGAACGCAGGCTATTGCCACCATCGACAACTTGCAGTCCACACTGGATGCCAAGGTAGACGCGCAGGAGGGCAAAGGACTGTCCTCAAATGACTTCACAGCTGCAGAGAAGGCGAAGTTGGCCGGCATCTCCGGTGGCGCTACCGCCAATAGCAGTGATGCTCAGCTTTTGAACCGCGCAAATCACACGGGCATCACGCCGCTCGCAGGCGGGGGCACCGGTGCTTCTACGGCAGCGAATGCTCGGACTAACCTGGGCCTCGGCGCGGCTGCCATCGCCGCAATTCTGGGCGTTGTCTCCCAGTCTGGCGGCGTGCCCACGGGAGCGATTTTTCAAACTGGAATTAATTCAAATGGCGAATTCATCCGCTATGCAAGCGGGTGGCAGATCTGCACGCTATATGTAGGCCTATCTTCGAGAGCTATCACTACCGTCACATCTAACGTTGGCGGCTGGGCCTACCCTGCTGCTTTTGTACCTGGGACGGTTCCATTCGTCCAAGTCCGACACGTTGGCGGGTTTGCTCCATCTGTGAGAGCTGATGCAGAGGGGCCAACCAATACCAGCATCCCAGCCATTTATATGACGGCATACAGTGACCCGCAAACAATTACCCCAACTCTTGTGATGCTGGCGATTGGAAGGTGGTTCTAATGAAAATCTATCTCTCTCCCCAAGTCCGCGCCGACGTACTGGAAGTGCTCAAGGCTCGTGACAAGCTCACCATCAACGGCGAGCTGTTCGACTTCACGCCTCTGGCCGAAGGCGCCATTCTGCCGGCGGCCGCAGTGGATTGCGATTTCATCATCGGCGACGTGCGCCGCGAAGGTGGCGATCTGCAGCTGACCCTGCTGCTGCCCATTGCCTGGGATGCGCCCGAGAGCTGCACCTTCCCTCAGCCGATCCTCAACCCAGCAGACGGCCGCGTGCCCCTGCCTACCGACGAGGTACCCAATGCCTAACATCGACTGGGACCAACTCAAGACAGCCGAGCAGATTGCCGAAGAAGAGCGCCGCGCCCGTGTGCCGGCGCAGATCAGTCGGGCTCAGGGACGCGCCATCCTAGGGTTGCGTGGCCTGACCCCAGGCGTCGAGGCCTACATTGCCCAGATCACCGACCAGGAAGAAGCCATGTGGGCAGACCTGGCTTGGAACCACACCAGCAGCTGGAACCGGTACGGCTCTCCTTTCCTGACCAAGGCAGCTACCGCCCTCGGACTGACTGAGAGTGCGCTGGACGAGATGTTCATCGCCGGCGAGCAAATCACTATCTGAACAAAGCCAGGCCACCCTAGCGTGCCAAGCCTGCAAGCATGGGGGCATGACGACATACAAGCTGTCCGCCTTTGCTGGGGAAGCGCCCAGCGTCTCTGACCGAGCCCTGGGCGCAAATTACGCCCGGGCCAATTTCAATCTGTTCTTGCCGAGCAATGAGTTTCGGCCGCTGCGCACGGACCGCCGGCATTCAGCCTGTGTGCAGGGTGCGCTGAGCCTGCACCGATTCCACCGCAATGCCAGCGGCGAGGTCGTCCAAGACCCCAATGCTGCTATCCGCTCCTATGCGCAGGAGCTGTCGTTTGTCAAAGGGCAGATCAACGACGAAGCCACTGAGCGCACCTACCAGACGACGAACGATGGCAGCGCCCGGCCGCGCGCCATCGACACGCGCGGGAATGACCGGCTGCTTGGGGTGGTCCGCCCAGTTAAGCCGGTGATCGCGGCGCAGGTGGTGGACGAGTTCACGCCCGAGGAGGCTGACAACTGGATGTATGGCGATTTCGCGGATGCCATTCTTGCTGACATCCTGGCCACCGTGATTCCGCACGAAGGCAATGCCCTCAAGGTGCGCTGGGGAGATGATGGCAAGTCCTATGCGGGTGTCAGCCAAAACCACGGCTTGACGCTGCCAGCTGGCATACCCGGTAGCAATCCTTCCATGCTTTATGCAGTGGTCACCGCTGAGCGGGCCAGCAAAACTGGCATGAACACCACGAAGCTGGGTGCTTTGAGCCATGCGGGCGGCTGGGCCCTCCCGGTGTCGGCCGCACCCTATGCCTACCCGTTCCGATGGGAGGAGCTTGAGCAGGCGCTGGTACTGCACCAGTTCCCGGACACTTCTGGGGATCGCTCCGGAGAGGCCGTATTCACGGCGGCTCAGGCCGGCAAGCTTGTCGACGCGATCAAGGGCTACGTGGCGCCGAAGGCTTCGGCGACGAAGCTGCGTGACGAGCTGGACGCATTGGTGAAGGAGTTTGCCGCGCTGGCCCTGACGAAGTCCTGGGATGTGCCCGCATCTGCACCGGTCAGGCCCAAAACTCCTACCTCACCTCAATGGATCACTTCGGGTGGAGGAGATTCGCAGCTTTCAACCGAGAACCCAGAATGGATCGAGTACCGCGCAGCCATGGATCGGTACAACGAAGCGCTGGAGCAATATGCGAATGCCGAAAGCAATGGGAAATCTCAGGCTGACAGCCTGAACGCGCGCATGGTCGAGATCCAGCAGAAGGCAGCCACCATCGTGGCCAGCATTGGCACCCAGCTGGGCAACCAGTTCACTGCCTTGATCGATGGCACTGCGGTGGTGGGCGACATGCTCACCGGCCAAGGCGGCGTATCCGGCATCCTGGGGGATGGCCTGGTGGAGCGCGTGGTGGACTCGCGCTTCTATGTGGTGGCCTTTGTGACCGATTGGGGTGAGGAGTCAGAGCCATCGCCCATCACCGACATGGTTGAGGTGGACGCCAATGACACAGTGACCATCACGCGGCCCGGGGCCATGACCGGCGAGGCCTTGGCGGCGCGCAATGTGAAGCTGTGGCGGATCTACCGCAGCAACACGTCGACCACTGCTGCGGCCTGGCAGCTGGTGGCGGAGCTGGATGTTGGCGTGGGCCAGTTCCTTGACGACAAGGCCAGCGAGGAGCTGGACAGCTTGCAGCCCCAGTTCACCTGGACGGCGCCGCCGTACCGCATGGATACCCAGTACGACAGTGAGAACAAGCCCACATCGGGCGTGAATCCCTTCCTGCGCGGTCTTGTCGGCATGCCCAACGGCATCATGGCCGGCTTCATCGACAACACTGTGGCGTTCTGCGAACCCTATGTGCCCTATGCCTGGCCGGTGGATTACCAGATCACCACTGAATACCCGGTGGTGGGTTTTGGCGTTTTTGACCAAACCCTTTTTGTGGGCACCACCGGCAAACCGTATCTGATCACTGGCGCACATTCGGCCAGCATGACGGCCATCAAGCTGGATAGCAACCAGTCCTGCAGCGCGCGCCGCTCCATTGTGGGAGTGCAGGGTGGCGTGCTCTATGCGTCACCCGATGGGCTGTGCCTGGCCGGCCAGGGCGGGGTGGAGGTTGTGACACGCACCCTCATCAACCGCGACGAGTGGCAGGCACTCCAGCCCGCCAGCATGTTCGCGGTCGAGCACGAAGGCGTTTACTACCTGTTCTACAGGGGCAGCGGAGGCGGCTGCTTGGCCTTCAGCCTCAAGGATGGTTGGAAGCTGGGCCATGTTGACCTGGCTGGCACGGCCGCATGGGTCGACAAGTTCAATGACCTGATGTACGTGGCCAGCGGCACCGATCTGATGGAGTGCTACACCGGAATGGCCCTGCGCGTGGGCCGCTGGAAGACGGGCGTAGCCACCCAGGGCGCGCAGTCCATTCTGGCCTGGGCCAAGGTCTACGGGGATCAGACGCAGGCCAATCCGATCACCTTGAGGCTTTGGGGTGATGGAGAGCTGCGACACACGGCCACCTTCACCAACCTGCAGCCGCAGCGCCTGCCGCCCGGCCGCTGGCTTGAGCACCAGGTGGAAGTCGAGGGCGCGGCCCGTGCAACCACGGTGGTGCTGTGCTCAACCAGCGATGAACTGAAGGCCATATGAACAACCGCGTGAAACGAGATACTGGGCCTGCCAAGCTGCCGGCGCTGCCTCGACTGAGCCTGGCCGACAAAGGCCTGAGCAACTGGGTCAGTGCTGTGACCGAGCATCTGCAGGTGCGCAGCGGTGAGCGCGGGAATGAGATGGAGCGCGCTGTCACCCTGCGCGAGCTGAAGGAATTCACGGGCTCGGAAGCCATCACCATACTGAAAGAAGAGAAGGTGGCCGGGCCCGGCGAGGCGGTGATTGATCTGGGCGGCGGCCTATCGGCCATGGTGGCGATCGAGCGCTTTGCGCAGTCCATACTCGATTCCAAGCTGTTCAAGAGCTTGATGAAAACACTGGATGACCCGACGCGCTTCGACCACCTGGCCGAAGAGATGCGGGAGGTACTGCTGCGCAATATCGCCGATGAGGCGGCCAAGCGTGGGGCGGCGATCCAGGAAGTCGAAACCATCATCCAGAACAACCAGCGCAGCCTGGCCATGTTTGTGCGCGAGACGACGGCCAGTTTGGGCCAGGCCGCCGCCGGCGTGCGCCAGATGCAGGCGGCCTGGTCGGACGGACAGCGTGCGGTGGCCACTAACATCTTTCAGCTGCAGGCCTCCCTGGGCAACTACTACCAGGACGGCCGCCCTGGCCGTGCCAGCCTGGAGCAGGAGATGACGGTAATTGCCGATTACACGGAAGGCCTGCGAGCGCAGTACACCATGAAGGTGCAGGCGGGCGGGGCGCTGGCGGGCTATGGTCTCGCGGCCGAGGAGGTGAACGGCAAAACCTCCAGTGCATTCATCATCATGGCCGAAGCCTTCGCAATTGTTCCATCCAATTACTCAGGGGGTATGCTGAAAACACCGCGCCCTGAGGATCTGGTTTTTGGTACGGATACCGAGGGAATTTACTTTCAGCGGAATGTATATCTCAAGGGAAACATGCGGGTTGACGGCACCGGGCGCAAGCTCAGCGACGGCATGCGCGGCTCCGTGATGTTGTCGGCCAGCGGCTCCAACTGGAGTGATGCCACCGCACGGCAGGCCGTATGGGCCAGCCTGGGCAATAGCGGCAGCGCACCCAACAACAACCATCTGGTGATCGGCGATGCGGTGACCATCACCAGTGGGAGCTTCACCCAAACCCGACACTGGATGGGCTCATCGTGGACCATACCTGCAGCCGTGTTCAATGGCGATCTGCTGGTAGACGGCACAGTGGCCGCGCGCAAGGTGAATACCAATGGCCTCACTGTTCGGGACAACAGTGGCAGGATCATTTTGGATGCCAATGGGCTGGACGCCACCTGGCTGCGCAACCTGAAGGCTACTCAGGTCGAAGGCTTGGGACCCCTGGCCACCGCCCCCGGCGCCGTCATTGGCAATACGGTGAAACTGCCTGATGGCACCACCATGAACACCTGGGACTTCGTAAACCGGCTCAATAAGATGGGCTCCGGGAACATTGCCAACTTCATGGATGTGGCGGCCATCACGCGAGCCTATATCGGGTCCGCAGCCATTGGCACATTGGAGATCGGAGGCAATGCGGTAACGGTTCCCACAGCAGCGATGGTGCGCGGTCCCATTGCGGGAGTGGGTTGGGGAAGTTGGCGGGATGTGCTCACGATGGCCATCAACCTTGATTTGGCCGGTGTTGTGACCATTCTGGTGACCGGCTATGTTTCCTACGGTGCAGGGTGGCGCACAGCTGGCACGCGCCTTTGGGTGGACGGCGTGCTGATGTCAGAGCATGCCATTGACCTTGCCTATACAACGGTTTGCCATGGATATTCCTCACCCATGGGCCCCGGCCTGCACACCGTCACTCTGCAGTTCTCCGGTGAAACGGGCTGCAGCGTTGGCAGCCTCAGTGGATTCATGACAGGAGCCAAAAGATGAAGTCCTATTACGTGGTCGATGATGAGGGCTATATGGTGGCTTCCGGCCATTACAACCATGATGCCGAGCTGAAGTTTTACCGGGCGCAGCATGGCGCACGCCTGCGGCTGGGCACGCCCCAGAACTTCGTGCCTACCGATGCCCCATCGATGACGCATCGATGGCACGTTGGCCGGTGCTGCTGGGTTTGCCCAGCTATCGACATTGCGTCCGAGTGGGAAAAAGTCCGCTACAAGCGTGACAAGCTACTGGCCGCCTGCGATTGGCGGATCTTGCCGGATGCTCCGACCCCTCAGGAGGAGCGGCAGGCCTGGCTTGAATACAGAACGGCGCTACGCGACATCACTATGCAACCGGATCCGTTAGAAATCAGCTGGCCTATAACACCCGTTTGAGATGAGATGGCTAGAGAAGGGTGATGGCACAGATGCCATGAGAACCGTCGAGTTCCCGAGGTACGCAAGTGCCACGTCAGTTGTCGTAGTTCGCGGCAATGGGTGGTGAGGCCCGGAGCAGGGCTAGAGCGGCTAGGGTTGGGCGCATGGTGGGATGGTAGCGCAAATGCGAAGAGAGCCGTCGAGGTGCCGGGCGGGTCCTTAGAGTTCGGTGATAATGCGCTCCGCCAAGAGTGTTCATTCTTGCGTTTAAGCTATCGATAAGGATAGGTCATTAGCATTGAAAATCCTCAAGATCTCATAGATCATCTGGTTTCTTTGTTAGTTATTTTCCATTGACATCGAAATGTTCCCAGAAATTGTTGTGACTCATGAGGCATCAATGATGCTTCGTTCGTACACGCTGCAAGAGGGCTTCACCACCTTTGGGCGGTATACAGACAGCGAGATTTGCCTTGATGATCCAACGGTGAGCAGAGACCACGGAGCGTTTTTATTACGTTCTGGCGTGTTGGTGGTAGAAGATCACCAGAGCTCCAATGGAATATTCATGAACGGTGTAAGGATCAGGCGGCGGGTGCTCTTTCAAGGAGACCGCCTAACCGTCGGCCCCTTTGAGATCTATGTGAAGCAGGCAACTGTGCCCTCTCAAGATCTAGCTGCCTAGCTTTATTAACAGCTACCCTCTCACGTTGGTAGCTGACCTACCCACCCAGCCTGGGCCTCGCACCAGCGGGGCCTTCTCGCTTGTGGCAACAACGAGCAGAGACGGCCTGGAGGTAGTTGGGTGAAGCGTTAGTTTCAATCAGTGCTTCGGACAACCTCGGCTTGACCCTTGACCCCTATCTGGTCACAGAGCCTCTCTGCAACACCGTCTGAGTATTCAACTCGCCATTGATCAAGTTCGTCCATCTGTGACAGGTCATAGACGACTCGCCCTGTTTCTCCAGAGGGGTGTCTTAGCACGTCACCCTCCAATATCTCATGACCGCCGAAATCGGTCCATGGTGCTTTTTGCATAGCCGTAAGCCTTTAAATTGAATGGGTAGGCAGGCTCTAGGAGCACGCATTGGGATCGGCCTTTACAGGCCGTTGCTTGGAAAATACAGGAAACTATCTTGAGAGATCGATCTCAAGTCCTTCACGCAGCGCGAGAGGAAAATGAAAAAGAGGGGAGCCGACCTTAGGAAGCAGCTGAGGCACAGAGAGCTTGCCTAAGGTGGTGTTGTCGAGGCTTGAAGGCTCAACGTTTTGACGAATCAGAGGGCAAGCATGCCCTGATCAGAAATTCAGGTTAGCACAGATCAATTGAGTTTGCAGGCTTATTTGGTACTCGTGCGCCCAAAGTGTCATTTGATGCCGAAAGTTATCTTCCGCCGGAGCCCCTCACGGTACAGATGGCCGCCGATCTCTGCCAGCGAGAACATCTCTTCTTCTGAGATGGTCCCCTCTATCTCACTCATAAACACAGCCAAAAGCGCCATAGCAGCGTCTGGGTCACAAGGGATGCCGAGCTGGTCCATGCGTTCAGCCTGTAGGCGGAAGCTCTCGATGTGTGGGTCTGGTCTAGTCATAAGGGCCTCCGGCGTTGTGACAGGCAAAAAAAGAGCCACCCGACCGGGTGGCGAACGTTGGAAAGAAAAGGCCGATCCTGGTCCACCAGGCAAGCGTGCAAGTGTTATGAGGGAGGGAGGAGGGTGCGCACGACTTCGGCATAAAAGCAGTGGATCCATCTTAGACCACTTCTCGTTGGTCGTGAGTCTCGCACGCGTTGCTCATGCAATGTGAAGCAAAAAAATGCCCGCACAAGGCGGGCTGTGGGACATATACCCGAAGTACTCCTCCCTCCAGAGAAGTTAGATAAATATAACAAATATATCGATATCTTTTCGTTGATTGATGTCAACTAGTGTCACATCGTTGAACAAGACTCTGTCAATGTCGGGTGATCCTGATGGAGACTCTGCAACCAGGCAAAAGAAAAGCCACCCGGAGGTGGCTAACAAACTTTTCACGAAATGCGTAACTACGTGAGACTTACTTAGATCACGCGGCCATGAGGCCATAGGCGTCCGGCGATATACATTCAATATCTAATGACGTTTTAAAAAACATAACCTCAGAACCTACGTAGCGTCTTTGAGCAGAATAGTTTAAGCCGTAAGTGTATGTTTTTGATGCTGAATACATTTCTCTAATTTGCTCCACATTGTCGTATGACACGATCCACGGAACTCTAAATTTAGAGGTTAATAGAATCTCAGCTATCGCAACGTGGTCATCGTGATCGTAGAAATTTCTATACAAACCTTGACCTTTGACGTAATAAGGTGGATCGAGGTAGATTAGAGAATTCTTTGGAAGAAACGTCGATATACCTTTCAGCAACGTCAATGCATCTACGTTATACACAGAAATAGCATCGGCGTGACTGGCAATTTTCTCAATTCGCTTGGTCAACACATCCTTCTTAAAACGCGCATCCAATTTGTAGACTCCTACCTGTTGGAGCCCCCCTATAACTCCGCCTTTGAGCACCCCGGAGCGATTGGTACGATTCATAAACAACGTGGCAAAGCCTCGCTCAACCTGGCCCACCTCTATTTCGCCTCTCAATACCGATCGCCAATAGAGCCATTGCTCCATCGTGACAGGGGTGTCTCTCAGCAATTTCAACAAAGACTCTGGTTGTTGCGTAACGCCGACCCAGAAGTCGTAGATGGCGGTATCAAGGTCATTGATGTGGATGTGAGAGGCAACGCCATGGAAGAGTAGATCCAGCGCTACGCCTGCACCTCCGGCGAACGGCTCTAAATAGTGCCCCCCTGCTAACCCATTGTTTTCCATCACCTTACTGATGAGGGGAGCGAACTGTGCCTTCCCGCCAGGGTAGCGCAACGGGGTGTAGAGTCTCTTGGAAAACATGGAGACGATTCTATACGTTATGGGTTAGCTTGGCCAGCCTTCAAGTGAGGGATCGCTGCGGCTATAGCCTTCTCGAAGTCAGCTCTGAATTTCTCTGCTTCATCGGGGCGTCGCTTCACCCATTCACTTATTAGCCCCCATTTTGATATGAGCTCGTATTTCTCTTTCCACCATTTCTTTGTCTGCTCCCGTTTTGAAAGAATTGTCGTCTCTCCATCGAGAAGATGCTCTTTTAATTGATCGGTGGTAACATCAATGAGTCCTAGGTTTTCTAAAGTCGACTCATTTTCATCCGGTAAATTTATTATATTCAAAATGAACTGCAGAAGACTTCTCTCTGGCGCAAGTGGCTTGTCTACGATATCCTTATTTTCGTTTCCAATCAGAGGGGCAGAGTATGAATCGCCAGGAAGAAGGGCGATATTTGCGTGCAACGGGTTGTTGGCATCTACTTTGGAATCAGCATCAAGAATTATAACTACTGATTTAAAGTAGCTGTCATGCGCGGAAAGGCTCGATAAATTGCCGCACCCAAGACCTAACGGGAGAGGTTGAATGGAAATTCCTAATTCGGCGCCTAGGTTATCAATGTATTCATTTGTGGCTATTGCAGAAAATATTGATTTTGCCTCATCATCTTCAAAATATACTTTTAAATTAGGTGGGGCAATTAATTTAACTCCGGGTGGAATTAAATTCATGTCGTTAATGATCTGGGATAAAGTAGGTGACTTTAATAATTTTGGACTCGCGGTATCGCGAATGTAAATGATGGCGTCAAGCGGATTCTTGTTGTGTGGCTCGGATTCAGGATGAATCGCCTCTATTAGTCGTGGTGAGTGCGTTGTGGCTATGATCTGTAATCCTAAATTTCGAGCCAGTTTTTTAAGATGCCGCGCCAAAGATCCTATAGCGTGCGGGTGAAGGCCTGAATCAATTTCATCAATTATAAGTAATCCTCCAGGGTAATTATCCCATTCTCTTTTTAATTTCTGAAAGGATGCTAAGGCAAGTGCAATACTACCCAAACTATCTTGGCCAACTGAAACGCATCGCGCATCAAAAGCATGCTTGGGTTGTCCCGATATTTTTCCAGTGTTGCTTATCTTCTGAATGGTAACATTAGCAGGAGTTGTATTGCTTCCTGGAATTACATTGTTTATGAATTCGGATATTAATTTGCTATCATCTGGATGCGCATTAAGTGCTGCACTAGAGGCGCTACCTTCTTCTGCTTCCCCTAAGGGAAGGAGGCGGGTCATGCCTAGGTATATAGTAGGCAACGGCACTTTCTGTGCAGGACCTACTGTAATTGATTTATCCGAGCTGGTGAAGCTCTTTGTTGAAGGTTTAATTGTGCGAGCAACAATTCGTGCTTCCGTCTTATCTCTTGGTCCGAGTCTGCACGCTTTAGTTAGCGAATCAGTTTTGTTAATTGTGTACGTTACGCTGGGTTCTGAAAGTGTTTTTGGGGGGCCAAGTTTGCTCTGGAAATCATCGATAAAATCGATATGAATTATTTGATTGAAATTGGCTTGATATGTTTTGCCAAAGTAAGATTTATACTTTCTAGAGGTTAATCCTGATGGGTGCGCCAGGAGTGCTAAAATTGTCGATTTTCCTATTCCATTATGTCCTGCAATAATTGTAATTCTGTTCGCAATCGGAATGGAAATGGATTTCAACTTGCGAAATTTGTTTTCGCTAAATGATAGCTCTTTGATGGAGATAGAAGGCAATTTTTTGTACTCCCGATTATAGAATTCAATTTCTCGAGTTGTGTGTGCTTAAATATTGATCATGATGAAATTAATTGCACAGCAACCCAAGCATAATTTTTTCAGATGCAATTAGCTGGGCGAGGGCGAACAAGATCCTATCAGGTCTTTCTTACGTCGACTTACAGTTAGCCAGCTGACGGAGTGATGGACTAAGAAAGCTCCGGAAAGTACACGCTCTCAATCTCCCTCAGCTTGAGTGCACCCAGACCCCTGATGTTCATCAGTTTCTTCCGCTCCGCGGCAAGCAGCTGCTCAAGCGTCGTGATCCCACCGCGGGCCAAGGCTCGCACAACGGCTGGGGATAGGGAGCCATTGAGAGAGGAGCCCTTGATATGGCGGATCGGCAAGTCGTCCCGTACTGTAGTGGCCGACTTGCCCAGCAATAACAATCTATCAATCTCCCGAAGCTTTGTCGGCCCCAAAGCTTTTATGGCGAGGAGATTCTTCCGGCTAGCTGCACGCAGTTGCGCGACGGTCGTGATACCGCCCCGAGCGAGGGCTTGTACAGTGCCAGGCAACAGCATGCCGTTTAGGGACGATCCCTGCGCATATGGAATTGGAGGGGGCACCCGACGTGGCGTGAAGGTCTCACCAGGAAACAGAATCCGCTCCAGTTGCCTGAACTTGCTTATGCCCATGCCTGGCAGCTTGAGCAACTGATCTGGGTAGGCCCTGAACGCTGCCTCTACTGTGTAGATCCCGTTACTTTCAAGGAGGTTCTTGAGGCGCAGTGGAAGTATCTTGTCCAGGGGCAACTCAGCTGGAGGTGAGGGATCATCCTGCATGGCAATCATCATAGATGTCGGCGGAGGAGAACTCAAATGTCCGTTAGCAGGTTGCCAGCGCTATCCGGTAGCGTCGGCGCCGGGCGCCTGCCGCGTGGCACTTCATAGTGCTGACCTGGAAAGAACACGATCTCGATCTCCCGAAGCATCCCAACGCCCAGCCGTTCGATCTTTAGTAGGTCAGCCGGCTGTGCAGCTTTGAGCTGATCAACAGTCGTAATCCCACCACGCGCCAAAATTCGCACGATTGCAGGAGAGAGTACGCCATTCAGAGAAGATCCTTTGACGTGACGTATCGGTGAGAGCACTCTGGCCGGCTCAAACTTCTTGCCTGGGAAAAACGCCGCCTCAATCTGTCTGAACTTGGACATACCTATGCCCCGAAATTTTAGGAGGGTGTGGGGGTAGGCCTTGCGCACGTCCTCCACTGTGTGAACCCCATTCTTCTGAAGGAGGGCTTTCACCCCGAGGGGCAACAGCTCATCCAGGGGTGTTTCGGTTTGAGGTGCATCCTGCATGTTGAACATCATAGGCTGTGCCGCATTCAGCTGCGATAGGGAATGCATAGGCGGAAAAAAGCCCTCCGAAGAGGGCCCGCGATCAGATCGATTTGCGCCGGCGCATGAAGCCCATGGACCCAGCAACCAGCCCCGAGAGCAGTAGTAGACCAACACCGCCGAGGGCGGGGACAGGGGTTGGAGAAGACCCATTTCCATTGCCTTGCACGTTAAATGTAAGTACTGCATCGTCACACACTGTGCTGTTTGGAGTTGGCAAGCAGACGCGAACTGTAGCTGTAGCTGTGCCCGTGAAATTCGCAATCGGTGTGTATGTAAACGCGCCAGTGGATGGATCGATGGATAACTGACCTTGAGTGGGTGGGGTCAATACCTCAAAGACAGAGTCAGGGGGGACTTGTCCGCCATCGCCCGCGTTCCCAGTAACTGGCTTATTTACCTGGGTGCTGAAGCTTGCATCGTTGATGACGGGAGGCGTTACAGGGAGAGCCGTAACCGTAAATTCTTGCGTCTGAGTGCTACTCGTTCCTGTGAGTGTTGCGGTTACAGAGTACTGTCCCGCAGGCAATCCTGCACCTTGAGTAGTGTAGGTATTGTCGGGATTCAGAGTGGCCTGAATGTTTTCGACGTACCCATTTGGACCAGTTACAACTAAGTCAACAGTGGTTGATGTGCCGGGGTTAGCAACTGATCCAGAGTACACAGGCTGAGTAAAGGCTGGCAATGTTCCGGGATTCGTCAGAGCCAAGCTTGAGGGTAGCTGACCAGCAACCAGAAGACCGTCAACCGCCAAACCGGACTGCTGAGCATTGTCAGACCAATTGACCACTCCGATTTCAAGTCGGTAGGATCCTGCCGCAGGAACATTGTATGTAGCTTCAATCCAGCCCGAGTAGCCACAGCCGGTGTTGTAGCATGTACCAGTGCCGCCGCCTGCAGTCCCCAATGGAGTCCAAGTCGGAGCGCCTGCAATAATTGGCACACTTGGTGGAGTGAGTGTTGCTTGGTGTGGTGGCATTCCGTTTCCTGGCACTACGGATTCCACTGGGTCTGTCCGAGCCGTGAAAAGAAGCGCAACTTCATTACCAGATGCGTCTAGAAGCCTTGCCCAAGCGAAATCAGAAAAACCTGCCCCGTCACTAGTGACATAGTTGAATTGAAAGCTAACGGGAGCGTTGGCTGCAGGAACTGCAAAGAGTGGGGAAGTATATGTTGCGCCGTTCCTGACTTCTGTGTTCGGAACGCCGGTGGGCAACTTGGTCAAGTCAAAATCATCAGGGCTAGAGCCATCGGCATTTATTTGAGTACTCACCCATGCATAGCCAGTAGTGCCTGCTACAGGAGCATCGGTGACTACACCGTCGGCCGTTGAAGTTCCACATCCAATCAGGTTGCTGCACGTCCAGGCAGTAGTATCAATTGCCCAAGACTGGACTGAGAAAACTAATCCGGCAGTAGCCAAAAGAGTCTTAACTTTCATTTTTTCTCCTGAGAGTTGAGCTCCAAATTGAAGCGGATGAACACATCCTTCAAGGTGAAGATTCAAGGCTTTGAACTGTTTGAAGGCAAGGGCCCTTGGACAGGCCAGGCGATGAGGATCACAATTTTCTATAAAACTATAAATGTAAACAGATTGTTGCGAATTGTCTATCACTGAAACTAGTGATAGGGATATCCCGGAATCACAAACACAAAACGCAAAAAAGCCCGCGTCTGCGGGCTGCTGGGAGGGGGGATGGTGTCCAGGAGCTGGACATCATCAGCTAAGCGGACGTGAAAAAGCCCTTTGGTGAGGCAGCAGAACGCACCCCCTCTGTAGTTCTACTGAGGCAGCCGCTCCCGACGCGCTGGAAGCAACTATGCCCTCATATGCTGGCTTTTTGTTGGGCGAGTCGTGCCAAGCCTGACACCCTCCCTGCATGTTGGTGTTTGAAGCCGATCAGGTCTATGACTATCTGAAATCCCGCATGCCAGGCCTTCTGCGCCTGGAGAGCGGGGTTGGTATTGGCTGGTCCCGTGATGGGGAGCTTGTGGCCGGGGCAGTGTTTGAGCAACACAACGGCGTCAGCGTCTGGGCCCATGTGGCCATTGATGACGGCCATCTCCCTCGCACTTTCCTGCGCGCCTTTCTCGCCTATCCCTTTAAGGTCTGCAAGGTGCAGGCCGTGCGCGGATATGTGGAGGCCTCGAACCACCGACTTCGGAATCTGGCGCGCCGGCTTGGCGCGGTGGAAGAAGCAACTTTGAAGCAGGCCACGCCCAACGGGGATGTGGTGATCTGCACCCTTTGGAGACGAAACCATGTCGCGCTGGCACAAAACTGAATGGGACATGCTCCCCGAGCATGCGTTTCGCCCGCGCCCGGGCGGGATGACCTTTGAGGGCGGCACCTCCACGCCGGCGCCTGACCCGCGCCTGGTCGAGGCCCAGGTTAGAAACCTCGGAGTTCAGGATGACATGATCCGGCAGATCATCCAGAACACCAACGACATGGCGCCCGTCCAGAAGGAGCAGACTCAGTTCGCTCTGGACACCGCGCGCCAGTCCTGGGAGCAGTCGCAGGCCGACCGTGAATATGCAATCGGCCGGCGCGACCAGCTGACCGGCCTGCAAGACACGATGATTCAGGACGCGAAGACCTTCAACACGGAAGCGAAACGCGAAGAGCTCGCAGGCCAGGCAGCGGCCGACGTGTCCCAGGCATACACCAGCGCGCAGCGCACCCAGGCGGCCGAGATGGCGCGCATGGGCGTGAACCCGGCCGATGGCAAATACGGGTCGATGTCGAATGCGCTGTCAGCCACCACGGCACTTGCTTCCGCCTCTGCCAAGAACGGCGCTCGCACGGCCGCGCGACAGGAAGGCCAAATGCTGACCGATCGTGCGTCGAATGCGCTGGCCGGTTACCCGGCAATGGGGATGCAGACCACGGCCGCCACGGCAGGCTATGGAGGCATGGGCCAATCAGTGGCAAACACCGGATTGGCGGGCTTGAACTCCGGCTACGGCCAGGCCGCCGGTATGGCGGGAAATGCTGGCAACAGCGCAGCCAACATGTGGGGCCAGCAGTCCAACGCCTACCAACAGTCACAGGCCTCCTCCGGTGCAACTACGGGCACGCTGCTGGGCGTAGGCATGTCTGCGGCAATCGCAATATGACCACTGGACCCGATGCACTCGATGTGATCCAAGTGGATGCCCTTTTGTCTGGCAGACGCTGCGCGCTGCAATTCTCCGGCGGCAAGGACTCGCTGGCATGCGTCTACCTCCTCAAGCCGTGGGTGCTTGCCGGCCTGCCGGTTTACTGGACGCACACGGGCGACACCATCCCGGAGACGCTGGCAGTGGTGGAGCAGGTGCGCCAGTGGGTGCCAGATTTCCGCGTGATTGAGGCTGATGTGTTGGCCTGGAAGCACGTCAACGGCACGCCCTCCGATGTGACCACAGCGCAGTCCACCTGGATGGGCCAGCAGTACGCCATGACCGACACCCAGCTGGTGGGGCGGTTCGATTGCTGCTGGCACAACCTGATGAAGCCCATGCACGACCGCATGCTAGCCGATGGCGTGGATCTTGTGATCCGTGGCACCAAGCTGGCCGATACAGGAAAGGTGCCTGCCAATGGTGCCACCGAGCATTACGACGTGCTGCTGCCGCTGCTGAACTGGAGTCATGCCCAGGTCTTCGACTACCTGCAGGAGGTCGGCGCGCCCATGAGCCCGGTGTATGAACATTTCAAAGCCATCAGCGCGCCCGAGTGTCTGCACTGCAGCGCCTGGTGGGATGACGGCAAAGCGCAGTACCTAAAGCAGCTTCACCCGGAGAAGGTGCCGCAGTACCAGGTCAGCCTGCAGCAAATACGAGCAGAGCTGAGCAAGCGCCTGCAGGAATTGGACAGTGAATTGAAGGAGTGCGAATCATGGCATTAGGCGATGCATTTGGGCGCGGTTTCGCGCAAGGGCAATCAATTTTCAGCGGCATGCAGAAGCAGTTTGAGGACGCGGAGCAGCGTCGGGAACTGGCAAAAATTGCCGAGGCCAAGCCAGAGACCTCCACCGGCTACACAGCAGATACCGGCGCCGAGCTGGAAAAGCTGGCCGGCCAAGGCTACAAGGTGGACTTTGACCAGGCCAAAAACTCCTATGTCGCAACCAATGATGCAGGTGACACGAAGTCCTTTGCCATGCAAGGCATCACCGATTTCATGGGCAAGCGTACCGCCGGCACCATGTCGCAGGCCCAGGTCGACAACAGCAAGATGCTGGCCATGGCCGATGTGATCGGCAAGAGCGACCCCATGGCTGCGCTGCGCATGAAACGAGAGGTGCGCGAAGGCGACCACCAAGCAGCCCGCCAGGCGCGCGAGCAGAAGACCTGGGCAAAAGAGGACGCGGTGGAGGCGCTGGATACCCAACTGGGCCAGGAATTCGAGGCAGGCCTAGTTGGTGAGGACGGGAAAAGGCGCGCTCCCACGGCTGACGACTACATGAAGGCGAATCAGCAGCGTGCCTTTAAATACGCCGCAGCCGGGCACATGAAAGAGGCGCAATCGGCCTTTAAAGATAACCTGGCATCCGCATACACCAAGATCCAGATGGATGGGGCAGAGCGCAAGCAAGCGCTGGGCCCGGCCATGGCCGCGCTGTCGAGCGGCGACTATGGCGCAGTGGCGGACTTTTACAACCGGTTTGTTCCGAGCGGTGCCAAGGTGACCGGCATCGAGGCGGGCAAGGATGGTGGCCTGGTGATGCAGCGCACCGGCGTGGATGGGCAGCCGATGTCGCCGCTGCAGGCCAAGGACAAGCGCGAGGCCATGGCCATGCTGCAGTCCTTGGAAAACCCGTCCGCCTTGTACCAATACTCGCAGGACGAATTTAGCAACCAGCTCAAGCTAAAGCAGGACGCACGGGCCGACCATGCCGACAAGCGCGCCGACGCGCAGCTGGAGCTGAGCCGCAGAGCAGATGCGCGCGCTGGTGCAGCAGCTGGGCGGGCAGCATCGAACGATTCGCGTGAGCGATCGGAAAAGCAACAGCGTGCCGATGCGCGAGTGCAGTTGGCCCTGGAGCAAAACCCCAAGCTCTCAGATGCGCAAAAGAATGCGATCCGTTACGGCGTCATGGAGCTGCCAGGCCAGGCTGACAAGGGCGAGAAGCACACCTACAACCCGGTGGAGATCCAGAAGTCTTTCGGTGAGGTGGTGAGCGATCCGCTCTCGGGTAAAGAGTCGATCAAAAGGAACGCAGCCAAGGAGCAGAAATTTATTGACTGGTGGGCCGATAACCCCCAATTCAAAAGTCAGGACCGTGCCTTGCAGGAGTTCAATCGGACAGACTCCAAGCAAAGGCGCGCGTCTACTTCACTGGGCGTGCCTATTCGCGCTCTGGAATATCTCAAAGCGAACCCGGATCAAGCAGCAAATTTCGATAGGAAATACGGGGAAGGTGCTGCAGCCAGAGCATTGAAGTAAGCTATTTAGGGTCGAACTTATCAAAGGGATTGGCCGGTGGCTGAGGGATGGGCTTTAGCTCCCGCGTGCCCGTGGTACCTGCCGCAAGAATGGACCCGGTCCATCTATCCAATCGATAAACGACACTGTTATCACTTGCAGCCACCAGGTCGTAACGAAAAAGCCAAGCTGCAATAGCTGCCAAAAAAATGAGGGCGATGTAGCTTGGCTTGTTCATGTGCATTTCTAAGTGGTGGTTTCTTAATGTATCAGAGCTAAGAACTACTCTCGTCCCAAGCCTGCCAACCTCCTTTCATGATTAGGAGTAGGTATGGCCAAAAACCCGTTTGATCAGTTCGATGAAGTCAACCCCTTTGACCAGTTCGATGAGAAGAAGCCGGATGTAGCAAAACCAAGCAAGGGGCTGCTATCGACACTGGCAGAGGTGGGGGGGGATTTTGCAAAGCGGATGAGTGGCGCCGGTGTTAGTGGCGTTGCGAGCATTCCAGAGGCAGTGCAGTCATCGGCACGCGCAGGCGTTCGTAGCGGCGCATCTGGTGAGCCGAGTTCGGTTATGCCTGGAGGGGTGTTCATTCCCGGGATTGACACGGACGAAGCAATCAATGGGCCCATGGATGACGTTGCCAAGGCCAAACGCGAACTCGGCGCAGAGCGTTTGGCTCTGAACGTGAAGGTTCCATTCGCGGGTGCGATTGCCAAGGCGGGCAAGGACACCCAAGAGGACATCAACAAAACAACCAGCCTGGCGACCCAGGATGCGGTAGCCAACTCCCAGATCACGGGCAATTTGCTCAAGGGTGAAATCGCCTTCGGCAAAGATCCATCGGTACGTGGAATTGTGATGCAGGGCGCCGACGTGTTCGGCAGCATGCTTCCCACGGTGGCCACGGCGATTATCACGCGTAGCCCCGGCGTGGCTGGAGCAGTGGGCGGCGCCATGGCCGCCGGCGAAGGTGTGGGCAATGCACGGGACTTCATAGCCAAGCAGACCCATGAACAACTGCTAGAGCACTCGCCGATTTACAAGCGGATGGTGGATGCCGGGGCCAGCCCGGAAGAAGCGCGGGCCATCACAAGCGCACGGGCTGAGGACACGGCCGCGCTCATGCAAGGTGCTGTTGCTTCTGTGGGTGACCGATTCACCGGCAAGCTTGTGACTGGCGGCTTTGACAAGCTTCTCACGCGTGCAGCTGGCAAGTCTGTCGTGGGACGTGCCGCAGCGGGCGCAGCGGTTTCAGGCTTGGAGGAGGGAACGCAGGAGCTGAGCGAAGGCATTGCGTCTGATCTGGGCATCAAGAGTGTGACCGGGAACAAGGAGGTAGGCGAGGACTCGGCGGCAAACTTTGTGCTGGGCGCGCTGGGCGGATCTGCTCCCGGCGCTGGTCGCGGAGTGGTGTCGGGCGTAAAGGACCGCTTGGCCGACCGTGCCGCCGGTAAGCAGGTGGACAATGCTGCCCCTGCACCAGGTGCACCAGGTGCACCACCAGCAGCACCTGCAGCACCTGCAGCACCTGCAGATACCGGTGGGAATGTGGCCGCGCCTACGCCGGCCAGCACTGCGCCGGTCAGCCCAGCACCTGCACAGCCCCAGACTGAAGGCCAGGTGGCAGGCAACCCTGATAGCCAATCGCAGCCTGCGCCCGCTGGCGTGCCCGAGGATGTTGCGCGAGCGCGGAATCCAGATGGTGCACCTGAAACCATGTCGGCCGAGCTGGCTGAAACGCGTCTGGCTGAACTGGAGCTTGAAGCCAGCACCACGGGTCTGAATCCTGCGCAGGACGCAGAACGCCAGGCACTGGCCGAGCGAGTTGCTGTCGATCGCGCTCAAGAAATGGATGCCGAGGCCATTGGTGTGCCCGTCGATGAGGCGGCAGCACCAGGGACAGAACAAGGCTCAGCGCGGGCCGCAGCGGAAAATGGGACTGCAGCAGCACCAGCTGCCGGCGTCGATTCTGCCGCCAAGGAATCGACGGCGCGCACCTGGCCGCAGTTTGTGCTGGAGCAGGGCGAGCGGGTGTCCGAGCTCAAGAAGGGCACCCCTCGATGGAACGAGCTGAAGGCATCGTGGGATGCCCTCAAGATCACCCGCGCTGGCCAAGATTCGGAAGGCACCGGCGCAGCGGGCGAGCCCAAGGCAGAGATCCAGAACCGTGATCGCAGTCGCCCGGCCTCTGTTATCCAGATGCAGGGCATGGCCGCCAACCCGGATTACATGCGATTGGGCGTCTCCCGCTCGCCAGAGTCTGGTGCGCCCATGGTGTTTGCAGTGGGCGACCAAGCGCAGGCGGCGGTGGCTACAGGGCGCGGTGACACTGCGGTGATGAGCGACGGCCAGCGCGTGCCATTCCAGTACGCGGTCATGGAGGCGGCGGATGTGCAGCCGTCCAATTTTGCGGACGGCGCCGTCAACCCGCTGTTTGATTCTGCCCATCCTGGCACCGTCAAGGCACTGAACAACGGCCGCACGGCTGGCCTGCGCGCTGCCTATGAGCGGGGCACGGCCGAAGGATACAAGCGCGAGCTGATCGCCGACAGCGACATGCACGGCATCGATCCGGCAGTCATCGAGGGGATGAAAGCCCCTGTGCTTGTGCGCATGTACAGCGAGGCTGACAACCGCACGAACATGGGCGCCAAGAGCCAAAGCCAGGCTTTGGGGCTCTCCGCCTCCGAGCAGGCGGCCACTGATGCCGCACTGATGGATAACTCGGTGGTCGATGCGTTCGCCACTGGCGCGCTCGACAGCGCGGCCAACCGTGATTTTGCCCGTGCCTTCATCGGCAAGCTGCAGGCCGCTGGCCAGGATGTAGCCGGCATGATGGATGCCAATGGCGCGCTCTCGCCCGCCGGCGTGACCCGGCTGCAGGCCGGCCTGGTGCACAAGGCCTACGGCGATGGTGACCTGGTTGAATCCCTGTTTGGCTCCACCGATAACGACATTCGTGCCATCGGCGAAGCGCTCAAGGACGTGGCCGGCGAATGGGCCAACCTGCGCAGCTCGGTCAAGGCCGGGGCCATCAATCCCGAAGTGGACGTGACGGCCAACCTCCTGCAAGCGATCCGTGTGGTGCAGAAGGCGCGGCGCGAGCGCGGCTCGCTCCATGACGCGATCAACCAGGTGGACATGGTGACGGGCGATGTCCTGGACCCTCTCACTGTCGGCATGCTGCGCCTGCTGTATACCGGCCACTACCTCACCCGCGCCACAGGCCGGGAACGACTGACAGAATCGCTGCGCGAATACATGGCTGCCGCCTTGGCAACCAGTGTGGGCGGTGATATGTTTGGTGAACAGGTCGGCCCTGCCGAAATTCTCAACGCTTTGAGCGCGGCGCCCGCGCAACCCCAAAATGAATCAATCTCAGCCCGACAAGACCAGTCCCCAACCGCGCAAGGCGAGCGAGTCGCCCCTGGCAGCGACCCTGCTGGCAGCCGTGCTGATGAAGCAGGGCAGCCAGCACCAGGACAAGAATCAAGTGGAGCAGGGCCAAGCGTTGCTGAAGCTGGCCGACGCAGCGAAGGGCAAAATGCCCAAGATCCCGGCGGACAGCAAGATCGGCAAAGCGCTGAAGGACCTGGCCAAGACGGCAGTGGCACCGTAGCGCCTGAGCTTGAGCTATCCAGCTATTCGGCAGAAGAACTCAAAGCACGCCAAGAAGCGGAGGAGCAGGCTGTAACAGCTAAATCCAAGGCGGATGCTGAAGAGAGCAGCCGAGCTGAAGCTGATGCAGAGCGTGCAAACTTCGGGCTGACGGGCAGCGATCGTGCCGCCGACACCCTTGCGGCGCAAGGTCAGGCGCCGATGTTCAGCCGCAGCGCGTCAACTCAACAGGCGTATGAGGCGCGCATTGACGCCTTGTTTTCAGGCCAGGCACAGAAGGATTCGCGGACGGGTGTGCGTGTGCTGGACCGTTCGGACATGCTCGCGTTCCTTGGTATGGGTGACGGGCCAGTGAGTCTGGCCGAGAGCAAGGTGAATGCGGCAAAGCATCCCAATATGACTGCAGAGGTGTGGAAGAAGATTCCGCAGTGGCTGGACAACCCTGCAGCGGTGTTTGATTCGGCCACTGTTCAAGGCCGCTTGGTGATGATTGCGCCCCAGTTGGTCAATGGGGCGCCTGTATTGATGGTGGTGGAGCCGCAGAAGGGCGGCATGCAGGTTCACCTGCTGCAGAACGCCTATGACAAGGACGATAGCCCCCCACCTGTGGGACGTTGGCTTCGTGAAGGCCTTGCGCATTACGTCAACCAAAAAGAATTCCCAGCTATCTTGCAGCAGTCTGGACTCCAATTGTCCAGCAGTGCTTGGCAAAATAAACCGGGAACACGCAAGATTTTAACGGAAAAGAATTTTTCTGGCTATCTCAAAGCGAATCCATTCGCCGCTACTGAGCCGGCAGCCAAACCTATCCAGCAAGACGATGAATCTGGAAAGCAGAAGTCCCCAACTGCCGTAAAAGCCTCTGGGCTCCAATTGCCCAGTACAGCCCTGCAAAGCCAGCCGGGAACAGACGGGATAGTAACCGAAGAGCGGAATTCAGAATCTCGGAAACGAGACCCGGATGAGCCCGCGTTGAGCCGTGGCGAATCTGCTACCAGTGCGCAGGACACATCGCGCGTGCAACGGGTGGTAGACGGGTTTGTCAAAGGCTGGGCCAATGCGCCTGAAGTGATCGTGATCAGCGACATGCAAGACGCCAAGGTGCCCAAGGCCGTGCGCGACTACGACGCTGCCATGCGTAGCGATGGCGCAGAGGGGGTGCCGGAGGGCTTCTACTACAAGGGCAAGGTCTACCTGGTGGCGAGCCAGCTGCGCACCCCCATGGACGTGGTGCGCGTGTTGTTCCATGAAACCCTGGGCCACCACGGGTTGAAGCACGTATTTGGTGCCCAGCTCGATCCGATCCTGCAGCAGCTGGCCAGCCAGCGTGCAGCGCAGGTGAAAAAGAAGGCTGCAGAGTATGGCCTGGATATGGCCGACCATGCGCAGCGCTCCATGGCTGCCGAAGAAGTGCTGGCCGAGATGGCGCAAACGCATCCTGAGCTGGGCTACGTGAAGCGCGCGATTGCCGCGGTTCGCCAGTGGCTGCGCAAGAACGTGCCGGCCCTGGCCAAAATGCAGCTGACCGATGCGGACATCATCCATTACTTCATCCTGCCGGCGCGTGATTTCGTGGTGCGCGGCAAGGCCGAAGCCTCTG
Organism: Comamonas sp. B21-038; assembly: GCF_022387135.1. Lineage (GTDB taxonomy): Bacteria > Pseudomonadota > Gammaproteobacteria > Burkholderiales > Burkholderiaceae_C > Comamonas > Comamonas sediminis. The sequence goes on along the minus strand of NZ_CP092462.1, from coordinate 1,927,532 downwards.
GCCAGGTGAAGGCTGGTGCGGCGCCGGCATTCAGCCGGGCACCAGCGCCTGTTGGTGCACCGCCGGGCGGGAACGGCAAGCTGGCCCAACTACAGGCCAAGGCCCGCAGCCTGCTGGATCCGTCGAAGGTGGATACCTGGCTCTACCACTGGCAAGACAAGTTCATCGATCTCAAGCGTATTCAGGAGCAGATCAAGGCCTTGAATGGCACGGTGTCCGAAACCAACGATGCCTACCGGGGTGAAGAGCTGTACCACAAGCGTGTTGCAAAGCGCGCGGCGAATTTCCTGCGCGACGAGGTGCGGCCGCTCATGAAGGCCATGAACGACGCCGGCGTGGGCATCGAGGAGTTTGAGCGCTACCTGCATGCCCGGCATGCTGCCGAAGCCAATAAAGCGATGGCAGAGCGCAACCCGAGCCAGCAGGAGCTGGTGGCCAAGCGCGCTACAGCGGACCAAACGGTGACCGATCTGCGAAACCAGCTGCAGCGCGCGCAGGCGCAGGGCCTGGCCACAGTCGCAATCCAGAAGGCACTGGGTCAGGCGCTGATCGAAAAAGCTGATTGGGATGGTGCACAGGCCTTCAACGGCTCCGAAGACCAACGCCTATCGCTGTCAGGCATGAGCGATCAGGAAGCGGCCAAGATCCTGGCCAGCTACACCGGTGACGCCAAGAAAGCCATCGAGGACCTGGGCGCGCGCGTGGACCAGATGAACGAGGGCACGCTGCGCACGCTGGATGACTATGGCCTGATGGATAAGGCGACGCTCAACGCCTGGCGCAACGCCTACCAGCACTATGTGCCCCTGCATCGTGATGAGGCGAACCCGGACAGCAAGGCCCATCCTATTGGCCAGGGCTTCAGCACCAAGGGTGATGCGGCCAAAAAGCGCACCGGCTCGAATGAGAAAGTGACCAACATCCTGTCTCACATCGTGATGCAGCGCGAGGCTGCGCTGACGCGGGGAGAGAAAAACAACGTGGTCAAGCGCCTGTACCTGCTGGCGGCCCAGAACCCAGATGCAAGTCTGTGGAGCCTGGATCTGCCGAAGAAGAAGATGCTCGACCAAGACACCGGCTTGGTGCGCACGGTGGCGGATCCGGCCGCGCGCCTCAAGGACAACGTCATAACCTTCCGTGTTGGCGGCAAAGACAAGTACCTGGTGTTCAACGAGCGCAATGAGCGCGCCGCCCGCTTGGCGCTGGCTGTGAAGAACATGGATGCTGCTGAGCTGGATTGGCTCAGCCGGACCATGGGGCACGCCACGCGATGGATGGCAGCTGTGAACACGCAGTACAACCCAGTGTTTTCCGTCTTCAATATCGTCCGCGACCTCCAGGGGGCCAGCCTGCAGCTGTCCGACACTAAGCTGGCCGGCAAGCAGAAGGACGTGTTGGCCAACATCGCTAAGAACACCGGCAAGATATGGGCCGAGCTGCGGCGCGAGCGCAGGGAAGAGGGCGTTGGCACCGGGCCATGGGCCCAGCTCATGGAGCAGTTCCAACTGGACGGCGGTACCACCGGCTTCCGCGAGCTGTACAGCGATCCGGCGGACCGGTTGAAGGCTCTGCAAAAGGAGCTGCACAAAGGCACCCAAGGTGCCGCAGCCAAGGGTGCCAGTTTCGCCTTGGGTGTGCTGTCCGATTTCAATGAGTCGCTGGAGATGACCACCCGCCTGGCAACCTACAAGGTAGCGCTGGATAACGGCCTGAGCAGGCAGGAGGCCGCGAGCCTGGCCAAGAACATCACGGTGAACTTCAACCGCAAGGGGCGCGTCACCAGTGTGCTGGGCAGCCACTATGCGTTTCTGAATGCGGCGATCCAGGGCAATGCCCGGCTGCTGCAGACCATGACGGGCCCGGCCGGCCGCAAGATTGCGCTTGGCGGGGTAGGCCTGGGCGTGATGATGGCGCTGATGGGCCAACTCATGATGGGAGGCGGGGATGGTGCCGACGATGAATGGAAGAAGATTCCCGAATTCGTCAAGGAGCGCAACGTCATCATTCCGCTGTCGCGCACCCAATACGTGACGATCCCCATGCCGCTGGGCTTCCATGTGCTGCCCAACCTGGGCCGCAAGATGGTCGATGCTGCTTTCCACAATGATCCCACCGTCAGCCGGGCAAAGTATGTGGGCGACATGGCGGCCATCGCGTTGAGCGCCTACAACCCATTTGGCGGGTCGGACAACATGATGCAGATGTTCACCCCCACCTGGGCGGACCCTGCTATTGCGCTGGCCACCAACAAGGACTGGATGGGCAAAAGCATCTTCAAGGAGGTGCGTGACATCAACCACCCCACGCCAGGCCACGCCCGGGTTAAGGACGCTACGGCTCTGCCATATCGCTGGGCGGCCAGAGGTATCAATGCCGCCACGGGCGGCAGCGAATGGGAGCAGGGCGCGATCAGCCCCACGCCTGAGGCTATCCAGTACCTGGTCGAGCAGGCTTTTGGCGGCGTGCTGCGGGAAGCCAACAAGCTGGGAGCCACGGCCACGGCCGCAGCCACCGGGGAAGAGCTGGCACCGCACCAGTGGTTCTTGGCGGGCCGCGTCTACGGCAACACCACCGGCATGAACGGCCAGAGCGGCACCTACTACGACAACGCTAAACGTATCAACGTCGCGCTGGCCGAAGCTAAGGCCCGGGTTGAGCGAGGCGAAAACGTGGATGCGGTGCTGAAGGATGTGCCACTGGCCAAGGCCGCTGGCGTAGAGAAGCTGGCGGATAAGCGTGTGGCAGAGCTGACGAAGCTTCGCCGCAAAGTGCAGGCCAGCGACTTGCCGGACAAGAAAGACCAGGTCAAGGCCATCAACAAGGAGATCGAAGGCACCATGCGCCTGCTGAATCAGGCGGTTTCGGATGTTCTAAAGCAACAAACATAGCTATTTGTTTACTTAGGGATTCGGATCCGCAAATCGCTGATAACGCACAGAATAATTTTTGAGATTAATTGGACTCTAAGGATCCGGCCATCCTCAATAAGGCTGGGTAGCTTTTAATCAGTTTGTGAGCGCTCTTGGAATTGTAAACCCTCTGCAAGATCTGGCGTCTATACCGTGAGTCTTCACTTAATATGCTATTTATATCGCTTTGCTCAAGATCAGTCGAAATGTATTGATAAAAAACAATTAAATCTTTTATTGTTGTTGTCTCTGTGGTAATTCTTGAAATTTGATTCGTGCGGAAACTTTCTATAAACTCACGCCCGTTCCCACTAATCATTGTGTCTAGATCTGGAATTCTTTTGAAGCTCCCCATGCAAAGCTCATCAATTATTTTAGGGTTTTTGTGCATGATCGCGGCAAGTGCAAAGATGTAGAGGCAGTGGATTTCCTCAAGTTCGCTAATCGATGCAATTGCTGCCTCAACCTGCCCAAATATTTGATTGATGCTTCTTAAATCTAGTTGGAAGATATTTGCAATATCCGCCAGAACATCGGATGGTTTGTCTTGGTATTCTGAGCCTGTGATTCCGCTAAACAAACGTGGATGATTTGATAGAAAGCTTTTAGAGAATAAGTGAGCGCAGAATGAAAAATTGTCTGGGTAGTTTAATTTGTACTCATAGTCGATGAATCGTTTCAGATATGCTCTACCGTCGAAACTTCCACCGTACACAGCCTTTATGGATTGAGACAGTTGATTGATGTTGGTCGCAAGAATAAAGCAAATTCCTTTTGCATTAAATATATGCTTAATGCTCTCTAGTAATTTAATTGCATATGTCGGTCTACATCTATCAAGCTCATCTATGAATATATAAATTGGTGGTTTGATATCGATGAAAGATAAACCTTCAGCTATATATTCCAAATCTCTAGTGAGGGTTTCAATAGAGGCTTGCTGCATTTCATGAGTTTTTAACGCTGCATCGAAATATTTTTCTATATGTTCTGATTTTAATTCAAAAATATTCGAGTCATCTGCATTTTTATTGCTTGAAATATTTGCAAATATTTGCGTCCCTTCATTGGAAATATATTTCATCGCATTGTGCTTAATAAATTCCTTTCCCAGTGGGATAATAGCGTGAGCTGCATTGGTGAAAATTTGAGTTGCTCTTGATTTAATTTTATCGGGTACTGTTTCTTCACCTTTTATTTTTCGAATCCAATCTTTGAGTCCGGAGTTTATTTGGGATATGAAACCAATTAATGGATCATCAGATAAATCATTCTTCCAAGCGTCGAAAAATATAACGCATCGACCATCTTCTCGAAGGGTCTCACTCCATTTGTCAATAAAAAAAGATTTCCCTGTGCCCCAATCGCCATCTATGGCCATGCAAATAGCGTTTTTATCCAAGCTATTTTTGTTTCGAGTGTCTATTATGTTTTGCAAAAATATAGAAGCTTGCTTTCTCTGAAGCAAATCATTTTTCCAGTGTGATGTATTAGATTCCATGCTTCGATCCTGTACTTATCCAAATGAATTACTAGGTTGGGGAACCTTCAGAAGCCTCATTGTAACAAATCGTGATGGGTCAATGAGCTCTGTTCCTGTTAGGGTTCTGGATGTTCCAGATCCAATCAAAAAATGGTATGCATCTACTACCGTTCATCTTAATGTTCTGTTTACCTTCTGTGATTGGCTTATTAAAATTCGCAGATGACAGAAGATGAACGCATTGCACATCTCATGCGAATAGAGCAGGAAGGACAGAACTCGTTCCTCTCAGGATTCCCTATGGAGAAGCGATATCCCTATGACTCGCCAGAGTACAACGCCTTTGAAGCTGGTTGGCGCAAGGGATTTCGGAGCGCTGGTCATCAACAGTCATCATTGATTCCTAGGTGGGCCGTGGAGTCGTTTGAGCCATACAAGCCACCGGCGAAATTCAATTCCTATGCTGAGGCAAAAGGAAAGCCTCAACCTGATGATTGATGCGTAAGTCACTTGAAGGCGAACAATGTGCAATCGCTACCACTCCCCAGACGAGGGCTACATCCAGCAGTACTGGCGGCTGAACCCCCGGCAACTGGGCCTGGGTGCCCGCGACGTGTTCCGGCGCTCGCCAGGAGGATTCATTCGGCGCGCCGTGGATGATCACGGGTACAGCAAGGAGCTGATAGTGGGGCGCTGGGGTCTCATCCCCTGGTTCAGCGAGACGCCGGACATCAAGTACAGCACCAACAATGCCCGGGCCGAGGAGGTGGCGGACAAAGCCAGCTTCAAAGACCCATGGAAGCGCGGCCAGCGCTGCATCATCCCGGCGACGACTTTTGATGAGCCCAACTGGGAGAGCGGGAAAAACGTGTGGTGGAGGTTTGCCCGGGCCGACGGCGACCCGTGGGGCCTGGCGGGGCTGTGGAATACCTGGAAGGATCCAGCAACCGGCGAGCTCATAGAGAGCTACACCATGCTCACGCTCAATGCAGATGAGCACCCGCTGATGAACCGCATGCACAAGCCAGACCCGAAGCTCGCAGCTGACAAGCAGGACAAGCGAAGCGTGATCCCTATTGAGCTGGGCGACGTGGACCAATGGCTGGAAGGGTCGATCAAGGACGCGCAGGCGCTGCTGAGGCTTGCACCGGTCGAAGTGTTCGCGGCAGGGCCGGCCTAGCTTTCGATATCCTCAGCAATCCACTGATGAATCGTTGGGTATGCCTGCCTTGGCATGTCGAGTAGGTGAGGGTGGCTGGCCTGAAGGTACTCATAGAACAAGTGCACCTGTTTGCCGGTGTCGTAGTACGGGAACCATCCATCACTGAGGTCGCGCATGTTTTGGCGCCAAGCTCGCCAAAGACCAATGACGACACCACGGCGTTCAGAAAGGGACATCTGGTTCCAAGCTTTCATAGAAGGCTGCCGCATCAGACGACAGAGGCGTGCCATGCAAGATCATAGTGCCCAAGACAGGCATGGCCTCAGGAAAGTCCTCCTTGATCCCATCCCATCGCTCGTGTTCAGTGGTCTGTGACCACCCCTGGTCGCTCCTTACATGCCACCGCCAGTATCTTGATTGAACCATAGACACCTCCAAAAGACTGTATATTTATACAGTAAATGGAGCAAGCAATGGAAGCTGTCAGGAAATTCGCGGGTGAAAATTTGCCGGGTCTATACCTGGGCATGGCCACACCTGGCACTGAGCTAGATCTGGAGGGCAAACGGCGGGTTGGATGTGATGCCTATGTGCTTCGGTTGCGCTTCAACGGGGTCTATCTACCAGCCGAAATATTGGCTCGGCGAGCTAAGTCCACAGGAATGCTGCTCAGCACCCCAATGACAGATGGCAGCTTCCAAACTTGGCTAGTCGATCGCAATGAGCCAATGCGGCTCATCATTCATGGGCTAGAGCGTGTCGAGGTATGGCGTCAACGCCAGTCAGGCACTCTCTTGCTTCGAGGTTTAGAGTTTGATGAGGGGGAGCTTCAACGCTGGCCTCAGACGTGGATGTGCGGCACCAATCTCAGGGAGATGCAAGAGATCTTGGGGGAGATGTCGCCCTGGCTTTCAGCCAAGTACAGGGAGGTCAAGCGGGCGCCGTACCCCCATGTTCGACCGGGCTAAAAGTCTACCCAGCCAAGAGCTTAGTCTTCCATTCCCAGTTTTCGTATCTATCTCCAACCTTTTTGAACTGGGTGTAGCGCTGCAGGCTCTGCCAAGAACGATGCCCTGAGACTTGCGCAACATGCGGAATGTTCCAGCCCATCTCAAACAGCCGGCTGATTCCTTCATGTCGAAGGTCATGGAAATGCAGATCCTCAATTCCGAGGAGCTTGCATGCTCGAGTAAAGCTGGTGCTGACAGACTCAGCGTTGTAGGGCCAGATGCGACCCTTGGCTACTTTGCGGTTCTGGATAAGCTTGAGCGCTTCAGGCGGGAGGAGGGTGGTGACATCATTGCCTATCTTTTCACCCGGGTTTTTCATGTCGCGAACGATAACCTCAGAGCTTTCTACATTCACATCCTCGCTCAAGATGCGGCAGGTTTCTTCCTGACGGCGCGTGGAGAATAGGCTGAACAGTATGATGTAGGTCATGGGGATAGAATCCTCCCGCTTCCGTTCATAGACCGAGTAGTAGGTCATGAGCTTGTTCAACTCCTCAAGAGTTGGGCGGCGTGTGCGCTGCTTTGACCTGGAAATTAGCCCAAGCTTTTCAGCCACTACGCGTGAGTCTTCACAAGCTTGCTTGTCGAGGGGGTAGCCCCAAGCAGGCCGGGCTACAGTGAAAATGGCTGAAAGGTGGGAAAGGTAGTTGCCTCGGGTTTGAGGCTGACTGGTTAGGCCCTCTAGGTACTTGATAACCATCGCACTGTCGATCTGGGAGCAATGTGTGTCACCTAGCCAAGAGTTGGCAATTGTGCGCAAAACCTGATCCTTGGTCTTCCCGTGTGGCTTGAGCTTATCCTCCAGGTACTTCTGGATGACGACAGATAGGATTGGGTCTTCAGGTTTATCAAGGGCGCCGGGTTCCGCAAGCTCTGTCTCGCGCTTTTTGATCCAGGTTTTGGCCGCTGCTTCACGATCGAAGGTCTGGGTCTCAGCGTGAACTACCTTGCCACCCTTTTTGACGCGGACTTGGGCGGTGTAGCCCACGCTTCCGTCTTTGCGCTCACGGCGAATTATGGTTCCCATAGTCTCGGTGCAACATTGAAAAATTGTTGCACCGAATGTAGCACCGAAGTGCTAAAAATGGCATGAAATTAGATCAAATGGCATCGAATCAGACAGTCGAAAAATCGTTGGTTTCCATAGGGAAAACGCCTCTTCATTGGCCAGGGCGCATGTCCGTCGCGCCGATGATGGACTGGACTGACCGCCATTGCCGCTATTTTCACCGTCTGCTGACCCGCCAGACCTTGCTCTATACCGAGATGGTGACCACGGGCGCGCTGATCCATGGGGATGTGGCGCGGCATCTGCGCTTTTCTGCGCAGGAGCACCCGGTCGCGTTGCAACTGGGCGGCAGTGAGCCGGCGGACCTGGCCCAGTGCGCCCAACTGGCGCAGGATTGGGGCTATGACGAGGTCAACCTGAACTGCGGCTGCCCCAGCGAACGCGTGCAGCGCGGAGCCTTTGGCGCCTGCCTGATGAACGAGAAGGAGCTGGTCGCCGATGGCGTCAAGGCCATGCGGGACGTGGTGGACATCCCCGTGACGGTGAAGCACCGCATTGGCATCGACAAGAACGAAAGCTATGACTTTGTGCGCGACTTCATCGGAACGGTCGCCGATGCGGGTTGCGAGGTGTTCGTCGTGCATGCCCGCAATGCCTGGCTCAAGGGGCTCTCGCCCAAGGAGAACCGCGAGATCCCACCGCTGCGTTATGACGTGGTGGCGCAGCTGAAAAAGGATTTCCCGCATCTGACCATCGCCATCAACGGCGGCATTGCCGATGACGCCACGGTGCTGGCACAGCTGGAGCAGGTTGACGGCGTGATGGTGGGGCGTGAGGCCTACCACAACCCCTGGTGGCTAGCGACCTGGGATGCGCAGTTCTATGGCGCCGAACCCGACAACGGCATCAGCCGCGAATCGGTGGAAGAGGAGATGGTGCGCTACATGGAGCGCGAGGCGGCCGAGCATGGCACGCACTGGTACGCCATCGCACGCCATATGCTGGGCCTGCGACAGGGTATGCCCGGTGCGCGCCGCTGGCGCCAGGTCTGGAGCGACCACCGCATGAAGCATCTGCCACCGCACGAGGTGATGCAGGCCGCCCGCACCAAGCCGGAACGCCACGCCGAAGCCACCGCATCGGCAAGTATGTGACAGGGCAACGCCGGTGCCCCCTTGGCGGTGCCGGTCGGCTTCACGCAGAGTCTTTGCCGCGATTGGCGTCTGCGCTGCACGCCTATGCATGCTGGGCGGCAGGCCCGAAATGCTCTCTTGGCCACTGCAGTGCCCCAGCCATAGCGCCCGCGCGCACCGGCAGCCCTCGCGTGGCCGATAGCGGTTGCTATACTTCCCGCGATACAGGCCGCCCCGGGAGGCGCCAACACGGTGCAAGTCCCGGTCGTAAAGTGCAGAGCCAACAAAGCACAAGGGAAGAGGGATGGGAGAGAAGAATCCGCGATGGGCCTTGGGCCTGTTGTTGGCGGTGGGCTGGCTGGGCGCCCACCGCTTTTATTTGGGGCGCCATGCAAGCGCCGTCGCGCAGCTGGCCTTGTCCCTGCTGTGCGCGGCGCTGTGGCTATGGGGTGGACCAGCTGCACGCTACGCGCCTTATCTGCTGGGCCCGATTGTCTTTTGGCTGCTGCGCGATGGCTTCTGGCTGTTCGACTATTTTCGGGTCGAAGAAGACATGGACTCGCGCTTGTCGGCCTTTGCCCAGTCGCAGCTGGATGAGCAGGCATCGATGCCTGCAGCCAAGGCACAGGTGGCCGCTGCGCCTATACCCGTCTCGGTGGCCCAGCCTTCTATAGCCGCCGCTCTACCGGCTGATCCGCCACCCAAACCCGCCGCCGATCCGCAGATTGACAAGAAGTCCTTGGCCATCCAGATGGCGCAAAAGCATATTGGCGATGCGCTGGCAAGCCAGGATGTGCAGACTGCCCACGCGGAGGCGGACACACTGGTCAGATACCTGGCACAGCGCAGCCGCAAACCCCAAAGCGACCCGCACCTGGCGATGGCCTATCTGCTGCAGGGGATGACTTTCTACCAAACAGGGCAACTGGATGCGGCGCGCAAAAAGCTGCAAATGGGTGTGCACCTGGGCGCTGCCTTTGCCGAGCTGGCGCAGCCCGTGCAACAGGCCCAGGTGCTGTTGCAGCGCCTGCGCTCACCCCAGACGGCGCCGGGGGGCGCTACGCTGCCGGCGCTGCAGCCGGGACAGTATCCGCTGCTGATGCAATCACAGGACTGGGCCCAAGCGCTTACCTGGTGTGAACAGACCATTGCGATGCGCCAAGCGGGCCAGGACGGGGATGTGCACGACCTGGCACAGCACCACCTGCATGCGATGGAGATCGCCCAGCACCTGGGCGATGCAGAGCGCCAACGTGTGCATGGCCAGGCGGTACTGGCGCTGTCCCTGCGTGACGGTGGGGGCGTGCCCGCGCCGATGCAGCGCAGCGCGTTGCAACAGCTGGGCGATCTGTACCTGGCCCAGGGGGAACACCGCCGGGCCAATGGGCACTATGCACAAGCGCTGGCGCTGGTGGATCTGCGCAGCAGTGGCAACGCCGCCGCGCAGGCCTTGGGACTGTGCATGCTGTTGCAGCGCCTGGCCAGCACCCATGCGGCGCTGGGTGAGACGGCACAGGCCCTGCAATGCTGGCAGCGGCTGGCGCTGTACCTGGACAGCCTCGACCGGCTGGACCAACAAGGCCAGCACATGCCCGATCCGGAGGCGGTGTCGTTCATGCTGGCCGACTACGCAGCCTTTGCCATCCGCCACCAGCCCACGCGGGTCAAAGCGCTGGTGCAGCAGGCCTTGCGCATACAGCAGCGCAGTTGCCGGGGCTATTCGTTGGCGGCTGCGCGCGCCTATGAGGTGTTTGCAGATTTTCTGGCGGCCCACGGGCAGACCGACGCGCGCCGCAGCGCGCTGAAAAAAGCACTGTTGCTGGTGCAGATCTGTGACCCCGACAACAGCGCTCATCTGATGCAGCTGAAAACATCCATCAGGGGGGAGGCCGCATGAGCGTGCAAGGGCTTTTTTATGCGATGCCGCGCCATGGCTTGCGGGCTTTGCTGGTCGAGCCTTCGGCGATGGATGACTACCTGCAGCGCAGTGCTGAACAAGGCGGGCCGCTGGCCGTGCTGGACCAGGGCAGCTGGTGGCAGCAAGACATGCAACGCCTGCGCGAGATCGAACCCGGCGTGGCGGTGGAAGGCACCTTGGCTCAGCATTGCTGGGCCTGGCCGGCCGATATGGTGAACGACAGCGCGCAAGGCTTGGCGGCGATCAGCGCCAGCGAACTGGTGCAGCGCATGCATGCCTGGCAAAAGGCGCAGGATGGAGCGCCGGCTGATATCGACGCGCTGCGCCACTGGGTGCGCCGGCAGGCCGCGCTGCGCAGCTTCTGGCAGGCAGCGGCCCAGCGGCGTGATGCTGTGCTGCTCTACGTGGTGTAGCGGGTTAGGGGATTAACCCATCAGCGCCATCAAGTCGGCGGCAGCCGCCTCCGGGTCGTCCGCGTTGACGATGGCACGCACCACGGCGATCGATCCCACGCCGCTCTCGCGCACCTGCGGAAACTCCGCTGCCGAGATGCCGCCAATGGCGACCTGGGGGTAGCTGCGCGTCAACGCGGCATAGCGCTCCAGGCGCGCCAGGCCTTGCGGAACGGTGGCCATTTTCTTCAGGGTTGTCGGGAAGACCGCTCCCATCGCGATATAGCTGGGCTGCGCCTGGCTGGCACGCACCATTTCGGCATAGCCATGGGTGCTGACACCCAGGCGCACGCCGCTGGCACGTAGTTCAGCCAGCTCGGCGGCGCTCAGCGCATCCAGGTCTTCCTGGCCCAGATGCACGCCATAGCTGCCAGCGGCAATGGCCTGGCGCCAGTGGTCGTTGATAAAGAGCAGGGCGCCAGTCCCCGCCACTGCGGCGACAGCAGCTGCGATTTCTGCATCAATGGCCTGGGCATCGTCGGACTTGAAGCGCAGCTGCACGGTGGGCACGCCGGCGCGGGCCATGCGGCCGACCCATTCGGCCGTTGGCAGTACCGCATACAGGCCCAACTGCTGGGGACAGGCCGCAAAGGCCTGGGGGCCGCCGCCGGTCACCAGGCCAAAATCGGCAGCTTGCGTGGGCCAGGCCTGCGCGTCGAACCGGCCAGTGCGTGCGCTCTGCGCGCTCCAGGCGCTGGCCAGGCATTCGGCATCAATAGCGATAAAGCCCAGCGTGCTGCAAGCGGCCAGGGCGCCGGCATAAACGGCATCCTGCTGGCGGTCTGCGGGCAGCGCAGGGGCAGGTTGGGGCGGAAAGCTGGCAAACGCGGCCTGGTGGGCGGCGGTAATGGCCTGCGCGATCTGGGTGGCGATGGGGGTAGCGTGCATAGGCTCGGTCTCTCAGTGGCTCTGGTGCCAGAACGGCGTGCCCAGCACCGGCGTGCTGGGTTGGGCCATGTCCTGCGCCTGCATCGCGCCGGCGCGGTAGGCGGCGTGGCCGGCGGCGGTGGCATCGGCAAAGGCGCCGGCCATCGCGACCGGGTCTTGCGACAAGGCGACGGCCGTGTTCAGCAGCACGCCGTCAAAACCCCATTCCATGACCTGGCAGGCATGGCTGGGCAGCCCCAGGCCTGCATCGCAGATCAGCGGCACATCCAGGCGCTCGCGCAAGGTTTGCATCGCATAGGGGTTGACGGGGCCACGGCCGGTGCCGATCGGCGCGGCCCAGGGCATCACGGCCTGGCAGCCCACATCGACCAGGCGCTGGCAGAGCACCAGGTCTTCGGTGCAGTAGGGCAGCACCTGGAAACCGTCCTTGATCAGGATGGATGCGGCCTCGACCAGGTTCAGGGTGTCGGGTTGCAGGGTGTAGTCGTCGCCAATCAGTTCCAGCTTGATCCAGGGCGTCTCGAACACCTCGCGCGCCATCTGGGCCGTGGTGATGGCTTCCTGCAGGCGCATGCATCCGGCGGTGTTGGGCAGCACCGGCACATTCAGACGCTTGAGCAGCGCCCAGAAGTCACTGCCGGTCTCGGCGGCATTGCTGCCCTGGCGGCGCAGCGATGCGGTCACCATGGCCGGCTGGGCGCGGGCGACGGCCGCTTCCAGCACGGCAGGCGATGGATAGCGCGAGGTGCCCAGCAGCAAGCGGCTTTGAAAACGCTGGCCATACAGCACCAGCGCGTCGTCGGAAGAGGAAAGGGCGTTCATGGCAAAGGCCTTGGTAAATGCGGTACAGGGGCGCGGAAGGTGTCGGCCCGCGCGGAGGGCGCTGGGCAGCCTAACCGCCGGTGACCGGCGAGATGACTTCCAGTTTGTCGCCTGCGTGCAGCTGGCGGCTGTCGTACTGGCCCTTGGGCACGAATTCGGTATTGACGGCGACCGCAAACGGCGGGCGCGGCTGCAGCTGGGCCAGCGCCACGGCAATGGTGGCGCCTTCGGGCAAGGCCGTGGCCTGGTTGTTCAAGAGAATCTGTATCGTCATCGTTCAAGGCTCATCATAGGGCTGCGGTCCATCAGGCGGCCGCGAGCAGGCGCACATCCATGTCAAAACGCGTGGCCAGAGGGGACTGGCCGGTCAGCAGCAGCTCGACCGCGCAGTCCAGCACGGCGGGCGAGATCATGAAGCCATGCCGGTACAGGCCATTGATCTCCAGCACCCGGGGGCGTACCTGGCGGATGGCTGGCAGATTATCGGGCAAAGTCGGGCGGCACTGGGTGTTGATCTCCAGGATGCGCGCCTCGGCAAAGCCGCTGTGCACGGTGTAGGCTGCGCTGAGCAGCTCCATGGCCGAGCGCACGCTGGCCGGCGACATGTCGTCGGACTCGATCTCCGTCGCGCCGATGACGAAATGGTGGTCCTGCTTGGGTGCAATATAGATCGGGTAGCGCGGATGCATCAGGCGCGTGGGGCGGCGCAGTTGCACTTCAGGGGCATGCACGCGCAGCACTTCGCCGCGCACGCCGCGCAACTGGCTCCACTGCGGTTTGGCACCCAGGCCACGCGTGTCGATCAGCAGGTCGGGTTGGCCCTGCGTGCCGGGCGCAAAGTCATCCAACTCGCGCGCTTGCTGCCAGTGCAGGCGCACGCCCCGCGCCTGCAGTGCAGGCACCAACGCGGCCAGCAGCTGGCGGTTGTCCAGCTGGCCCTCGCCTGGCAGGTAGTAGGCGGCCTGGAAATGCCCCGCCAGCGCTGGCTCCAGCGCGGCGATCTGGGGGCCTCCCAGGCTTTGCAAAGGCGGCAGCTCGGGGATGGCCGCCTGGGTGCGCTGCAGGATGCCATGGAAGCGCTGGGCTTCGGGGGCGTCCTGGCGGTGCCAGACCACCATGGTGCCGGCCTGCTGCAAAAACACGGGGGCATCCAATTGCGCAAGCAGCTCCGGCCAGCGCTGTAGCCCGTACTGGCCCATGCGCACCACGCCATGCTCGGTCACGGCCGATTCGGCCAGCGGCGCCAACATGGCGGCGGCCACGCGCGCTGCGGCGTGCTCGGCTTCTGGGCCGCCCCGGTCGTACAGATCGATGGAGAATCCCCGGCCCGACAGCTCCAGCGCCATCAGCCGGCCCAGCAGGCCACCGCCGAGGATGGTGATACGGGCTTGGGGAGAAATGAATGGGTGAGAGGACATGTTTTGTGCTTGGCAGTAGACAAAACAGTGCGCGCAGCTGCCGAAAACTCCCCACGCCAGCATGACCTGGATCGGGTTGCGGAGCGCTGCCATGGTGGCTCGCTCCAGGGTCTAATCTCAGTCGCGCTGCAGCCAAACTGCTGCAGGGACACCCCTGTTTCGTCTCAGGCTGCATTACAACACAGCGCTGCGCTGGGGGCATGGGGCTGCGTCAAGCCGTCGTCACAATCGTGGATAATTTTGCCCAGGCCGGGCCAGTGTTGCCCGGCATTGTTTTTGGACTGCTGCCATGGCCTCACTGAATCCTTCTTCTCCCGTCTCCTTGCCGCGCTATGCACGGGTGCTGTCGATTGCGGGTTCCGACAGCGGCGGCGGGGCCGGTATCCAGGCGGATCTGAAGACCATGTCGGCGCTGGGCTGCTTTGGCATGACCGCGATCACGGCGCTGACGGCGCAAAACACGCAGGGCGTGCGCTCCATCCATGGCGTGCCGCCGGCTTTCCTGCAGGAGCAACTGGACGCCGTGCTCGAGGACATTGGCTGCGATGCGGTCAAGATCGGCATGCTGCACGCGCCCGAAATTGTGGCCGTCGTTGCCGCTGGGATTGACCGCTATGCCTTGCCCCATGTGGTGCTGGATCCGGTGATGGTCGCTACCAGCGGAGATCGGCTGATTGCCGAGGCAACGGTAGGTGAACTGGTGCGGGAGCTGTTTCCCCGCGCCGCGCTCATCACCCCCAACCTGGACGAGGCGGGTTTGCTGCTGGGGCGCCGCCTGGAACACGCCGATCAGCTGGAGCAGGCCGCGCAGGACTTGCTGGCCCTGGGCGCCAAGGCGGTGCTGATCAAAGGCGGCCATTTGCCCGGCGATGAGGTCGTGGACCTGCTGGCCACGGCCGACGGCGAGCGCCTTCGTCTGGCTTCCACCCGCATCCACACCCATAACGGCCATGGCACCGGATGCACCTTGTCATCGGCCATTGCCTGCCAACTGGCCCTGGGGCAGCCACTGCCGCAGGCCGTCAGCTTGGCGCGGCAGTACATCCTGGGCGCCATCGCGTCGGGTGCCGACGTGCATACCGGCCAGGGCCATGGCCCGCTGAACCATGGCTGGAACCCGCAAAAGCAGGTGATTGTGCGTTGAATGCATGCGCTCGGCAGCGCTTCTGTAAGCAGCGGTGAGGGTGGCGGTGCAGTCGATTTTTCGTCCGTATTTATGTCGAAATGGCGAAATAATCGATGATTTAAAATCGAAATGACCTAAAACATGTCGATATTACGACGAAATGCAATATTTAACGCGCATTGAAGGGCGTTGCTGTTAATTTAAGTTACTTTCTATGTTTGCGATTTAAGTTCATGATAAATATCAATAAATCTATGAAAATGCAGCCTGAATCAAACTTTTGATACATTTTTCATTGTTGTTTTTCATGGGTTAAATATTGGAAGGTAAACAGTGCGTAAACATTCAAATTTGTGGAGCCTGTTGTCAACGGCGTCGTAGGCCCCGGCGTTGAACAACCATCTTTAGGAGATTGTTCACATGACCACCGCAAATGTTTTCAGCATCTGGCCAGAAGACGAACGTGATCGCAAGCGCTAAGCACTGGCGCCAGTAACTCTTTATCGTGCTTGCCGTGATGCTGAACTCGGCAAGCCACCCCAGTAAACGGCTCCTTGATGGAGCCGTTACTTGCGAATAGGACGCGGAGCCTTCCGTGCCCCCCTTGGATGGTCGAAAGACTGTCCACCCGCCTCAACATGCACCTCGCTTCCGATGCCGTCTGGCTCAGGGAAGGCGGGGTGTTTGTTTTTCTGCGTCTGATGGTGGGGCGCCGGAACGCCAAGTACCCTAACGCCAGGCACCAGGGGTGCAGCGGTCGCTGGGAGGTCAGGCGGCAGAGCGCTCGGCGTTGAGGCGTTGCTGGCCTCGAACGTCCTGGCCTGCGCCGGAGCGCGAAGCGGACAGTCGCAGCAGCCGCTCCAGCGCCCGGTCCTGAATGCCTCGGTTTTTGAGGGCCGTATAGGTGGACTCGGCATAGTCCAAGGTCGTGCCGTAGATACCGCAGGACTGGGCAAAGATGCGGCGGTAGTCCTCTTCGCTCAAGGTGCCGGTGCAGCGCGGGCTGGACTTGGACAACGTGAAAGCCAGCGCTTTGACGGGGCCGTCGTCGGTCTGGCAGTCGAGCCACTTGGGGTCATAGGAATCGGTCGCCATCTCGCGCTGCCACAGCCGTGGCATCATTTCCGGCACATGCTGGCGGGCAATGCGAAACGCCATACCCCGGCAGCTGCCGCCCGAGAACATGCCAAACACCAGGCCAGGGCATTCCGGCGTGCCGCGGTTGATGTGGCTCCACATCTTGAGCGCGCGGTGCCAGCCAAAGACCCTGGCGTGGCGGCATTCCAGAAATTCAAACTCCGGGCGCCAGATCAGCGAGCCGTAGGCAAAAACCCAGAGGTCATCCGCTCCTCCCCACTCCTGCATGGTTTGCGCGAACATTTGTTGCGGGCAACGGCTGCGGGAGGAGGCGACCAAATTCGTCATAGTGGTATCGACCGACAAAACTAAGAGATAAGCAATTGTTATAGCGCTTGACCAGTGCCAACGCTAGGGCTGCTGGGTGTCTGGCATCATCTTTTGCGTGGAAAGCAACAGTTTGGCGATGTCGGACACCGCCTACCTAACGCGGTAGAGGGCCTGGGCGATGACAAGCCCGGAGGATGTTGGAGCATGGCGGGCCGCGATCCTGCGACGGCAGGCCCACTGTGTTGCCCAGCCGCTGCAGAGCAGGGTCTTGGCTGCTTGCCCGATTGCCTGACTAAGACGCAGAATTATTCAGTGCTATGATGTTCATAGCTGATGCGGGGCTGGCCTGTGCTTGGAAATCGGTTTCCTGCTGATTTCCGCTGCCGGCGGGCTGGTGGGTACAGGTGGCATGCGTGGGGCAAGGCCGCCTGGCGGGCATACAACGAGAATGGTCCTTCCTATGAATATTGTGATCTTGGACGATTATCAAGATGCGGTGCGCAAACTGCAGTGCGCGTCTGTTCTCGACGCCTATTCGGCCAAGGTCTATACCAACACCGTCAAGGGCTTGGGCCAGTTGTCGGTGCGCCTCAAGGATGCGGACATCATCGTGCTGATCCGCGAGCGCACACATATCAACCGCCTGCTGCTCGACAAGCTCCCCCGGCTCAAGCTGATTGCCCAGACGGGGCGCATCGGCTCCCATGTGGATTTGACAGCCTGCACCGAGCGCGGCGTGGCAGTGGCCGAGGGTGTGGGGTCGCCGGTCGCGCCTGCCGAGCTGACCTGGGCGTTGATCATGGCCGCTGCGCGCCGGCTGCCGCAGTACATCTCCAACCTCAAGCATGGCGCCTGGCAGCAGTCGGGTTTCAAGGCGGCCAACATGCCGCCCAATTTTGGCCTGGGTACGGTTTTGCGCGGCCGCACCTTGGGCATTTGGGGTTACGGCCGCATTGGCCAGCTGGTTGCCGGTTTTGGCAAGGCCTTTGGCATGGATGTGCTGGTCTGGGGCAGCGATGCCTCGCGTGCCAAGGCGCTGTCGGACGGCCACAAGGTGGCGTCGAGCAAGCAGTTCTTCTTTGCCAACAGCGATATGCTGACCGTGCACTTGCGCCTGAGCGAACAGACCAAGGGCTGCATCAGTTTTGAGGATTTGGCACAGATGAAGCCGTCGGCCACTTTCGTCAACACCTCTCGGGCCGAGCTTGTGCAGCCCGATGCGCTGATTGCGGCGCTCAACCGGGGACGCCCCGGTATTGCGGCGGTGGATGTGTTCGAGAGCGAGCCAATCCTGCAGGGCCATGCGTTGCTGCGGCTGGAGAACTGCATTTGCACCCCCCATATCGGCTATGTCGAGCAGGACAGCTACGAGCAGTACTTCGGCGTGGCCTTTGACAACGTGGTCAACTTCATCAAGGGCCGGCCGTCGAACATCGTCAATCCGGGTGCCTTGCAGGTTCGCCGCTAAAACCGTTGGATGCACAGAAAAGGGCCCTGCGAGGGCAATGCCAATCAGTTAAGCTCAGGCGAGGCTAATAGCGGCTACAAAGGGAACGTGTTCAACGCGTTCCCTTTTTCTTTTGGCCGGCCTGCTGCAAACCACCCTGAATGAGACCTTGGCCGACCTGCCTGCTGGCGGCGTGTCCGAGTTGAGCGCGTTGATTGATCCAGCCTGGATCGAACAAGCTCTATGTGCCACCGGTAAAGCGTCCATCCGGCGTCGCAAGCTGCCGGCCGAACACGCGGTGTGGCTGGTGATCGGGCTGGCCCTGTTCCGTCAGATGCCTCTGTGGCAAGTTGTGCAGGAGATGGCACTGACGCTGGAGGGCAAAGAGCTGCCCGTCCCCAGCGCCAGTGTGCAGGCCCGTCAGAGACTGGGTGCTGAGCCGCTGGAGCATCTGTTCGGACTGCTCACCCAGGCCTGGGGACGGGTCCACCCGGTGCACGAGGAGACGTTGCGGGTGTTGGCAGTCGATGGCGTGGTCTGGTCAGCCCCGGACAGCACGGACAACCGCCAGGTGCTGGGCAGTGGCCAGACGCAGTACGGCCCGCAGCCCTGGCCCATGGTGCGAGCCGTGTGCTTGCTGGACACCGACAGCCACGAGCTGCTCGACGCCAAGCTGGGCGATTACAGTTGTGGCGAGCTGACGCTGGCTGCAGGTTTGCGCGGGCTGGACCACTCGATCACGCTGTTCGACCGGGCCTACTTCTCCTCGGCTTTTCTGCTGGACTGGCAGCAAGGCGGCGCAGAGCGCCATTGGCTCATGCGCGCGCGGGACAACCTGCGCCATGAGGTGGTGCAGACGCTGGGAGAGGACGACTGGCTGATCCGCATGCCCGTCTCGCAGCGGGCCAGGCAACTGCGCGCGGAACTGCCTAGCCACTGGCAGGCCCGGATGATCCAGACGCAGGTCGATGGCAAGCCCAGGCGTTTCATCACCTCCATGCTCGATGCCCAAAGGTTCGCAGCACCACAGTTGGCGCAGTTGTACCGCCAGCGCTGGGAGATCGAGCTGGGGTTTCGGGAGATCAAGCAATCACTGCAGCAAGGCCATAGCGTGCTGCGCAGCCGCCAGCCCGAGTTGGTCATGCAGGAGGTCTGGGGCGTCTTGATCGCCCACACGTTGCTGCGCCGGTGCATGCGGCTGATGGCCCAGCATGTGCAAGTGGAGCCCGTGCGCATCAGCTTTCACACGGCGCGCCACGCCATCGTGGGCGCACTGCGCAGCGTGCACCTAGCCCGTGTGGGTGTGGTCCCTCAACACCTGCAATGGCTGATGGACGAGGCCCGGCACTTCGTGCTGCCGCCACGCAGGCACGGCCGCAGCTTTCCTCGTGAAGTCAAGCGCTCTACACGCGGCAAGTACCCACCAAAGAAAATGCCAGTCAGGGCTTAACTGACTGGCATTGCCCTGCGAGGGCCCTGGTTGTTGGCGCAGCGTGGAAATCACTCCAGTTGCAGCTTCTTTTTCGCGATCAAGGCGTTGTACATCTTGCGGTCACTGCTGATGCGGGTTTGCAGTGCGGTGGGCGATGCATCGTCCAGGGTCCAGGCCTGGCGCAGCAGCTGATCGCGGATATCGGCGGTATTGAGCACCTTCAGCAGGGCATCGCTCAACGGGGTGCGGATGGCGGCAGGCATGCTGGCCGGGGCCATCAGCGCGTTCCAGACTTCGATATTCACATCCTGGGCACCGATCTCGCGCATCGAGGGCGTCTGCGGCATCAGTTGCGTGCGCTGGGCCGAGGTGACGGCCAGCGCCGCCAGCTTGCCGCTTTGCACCAGCGGCAGCACCGACGAGATGGGCAGCAGCGCGCAATCGAGCTGGCCACCCATCAGTGCGGAGACGACACCGGGAGCGCCGGTAAACGGGATATGCACGGCATCGAAGTGCAGCGCGTCCTTCAGCAGCTCCATGCCCAGATGGCCGCCGGAGCCCAGGCCCGTGGAGCCGTAGCTGGCCGCATTGCCCTTTTGGCGCAGGCTGGCGAGCGCCTTGTCGGTCTGTGCGCCGGCGCTGGCGGGCACCACCCAGGCCAGGGGCGAGACGCCCACCAGGGCCAGCGGCGCAAAATCCTTCACCGGGTCGTAGGGCAGCTTGGCATATAGCGCCTGCGATGAGGTCAGCGGGCCGTTGCCGACAATGCCAAAGCTGTGGTCGTCGGTCGCGCGGGCCACCTGGTCCGCACCGATATTGCCGCTGGCACCGGGCCGGTTGTCGACCACCACCGGCTGGCCCAGGATCTGTGCCAGCGGCTGCGCGATCATGCGCGCCTGCATGTCGGGCGAGGAGCCGGCCGGGTAGCCAACGATAAAACGCAGGGGTTTGCTGGGCCAATGGGTCGGGGCAGCATGGGCGCTGGTCCAGCCCGCTGGCAGGACGGTGGCTGCGGCAAAGCCCGCGAGGGAGTGCAGCAGGTGGCGGCGGTCGATGGTCATGAAAAACTGGGCAGGGTGGTAACTGGCGGCCATCCTAACCCAGACGGCACCCGCCCGAGGCGCTGGGCCTGTCCGCCTGGCGGCAGTGGCCTGCGACGAATAAAGCGCTGCAAGCGCCAGCGCACAGTGCAGCAGCGTGGCCTGGTCCATGCCAGTATGATTTATGCTTTGTCCCCGGCCGCCGCACAGTTTGCTTGCGTAGGCGAAAAACCCTGATCCATGAGCCGATTACGCACCCGACGCCCCGATTCTTCTGCCGCTGCTCAGTCCGCAGGCGCCGCTCTGCCACCATCCTGGACCGGTGCACCCGTGCCCACAGGGTCCCCGGGGCCGCAGCGCACCCCGCCTGAAGCCAACCGCCGCACCACCTGGATGCTGCTGGCCATCTGGATCGGGGTGATGTTCGCCATCTACCTCGTCACCGAGGTCTATCGCAAGCCCAGCGAGGGCAAGGTCATGGCCCATGGCGTGCTGGAGATTCCCCGCGACCGCGATGGCCATTTCCGTGTGGCGGGCTCGGTCAACGGGGTGCCGGTGCAGTTCATGGTGGATACGGGCGCCAGCCTGATCAGCATCACTGATGCGGTCGCCGAACGTGCCAACCTGGGCGAGGGCGTGCCCATCAGCTTTCAGACCGCCAATGGCGTGCGCCAGGGCATGATGAGCCGGGCCGAGCGGATTGAGGTGGGGCCGCTGGCCGTCAATGGCTTGCGGGTGGGCACGGGCTACACCGGAGAGAGCGCACGCGATGCGCTGCTGGGCCAGAATTTTCTGCGCTATTTTGATGTCAGTATCTCGGGCAACAGTATGGTGCTCAAGGCCCGCGACGGCGAGTGAGGCCAGCGGTGGCTCAGCCCATCACCGGCCTGGAGTCAAACGCCGCCTGCAGGCCATTGTTGCCATCGGGCAGGCGCACAGCCGCCGGTGATGCACTGGCCTCGTACAAACCGACGCAGTGCTGAGCGGCCAACTCCCGGGCCGCCTCCAGCGCGGCACCGGCTTGCGCTGGCTGCACCGCGACAAAAACAATATTGCGGCCAATGCTGTAGTCGGCCAGCAGACTCTTGTCTTCGGGGGGAAGTTCTTCGCGGTAGGGGCCACTGCGCGGCGGAAAGCGCTGCATCATGTCCAGGCACCAGGCCTTGAGCGACAACGTGGCAACCGCTGGGTCCTCGTAGTCATGGTGCTCTGGCCATTCGGTCTGCGCCTGGAACCAGAGCCCAAAGGCCGCGGGTTCCCGGGGTGCAGCGGCGGGCGCAAAAACCAGCAAGTGGTAGCTCATGGTGGGGCCTCCAGACGGAGATGCTCTGGACGCCATTTAACCAAAGTCGCCGTGCGCTGTATGTGAGATTTTGTCTTACGCGCAGACACTGGCGGGCAGGCTGCGGCGTCTGGCATGCCCAGCGCGTGGTGGGCATGCCAAGGGGGCTGGGCTTACTTGGTGCCGAAGATGCGGTCGCCCGCGTCGCCCAGGCCCGGCAGGATGTAGCCGTGGTCGTTGAGCTGGCGGTCCACAGCAGCCGTGTAGATGTCCACATCGGGGTGGGCGGCCTGCATGGTCTTGATGCCTTCAGGCGCGGCCAGCAGGCACATGAACTTGATCGACTTGGGCTGGCACTTGTCCTTGAGTTGCTGCACGGCGGCGGCGGCCGAGTTGCCGGTGGCCAGCATCGGGTCCACGACGATCACATCGCGCTCGCCCATGTTGTCGGGCATCTTGAAGTAGTACTCGACCGGCTGCAGGGTTTCAGGGTCACGGTACAGGCCGATGTGGCCAATGCGGGCGCCGGGCACCACGTTGAGCATGCCGTCGAGAAAGCCATTGCCGGCGCGCAGGATGGAGACCAGCGCCAGTTTCTTGCCGTCGATGACCTTGCCGACCATCTTTTCCATCGGCGTCTCGATCTCGAGGTCCTGCAGCGGGAAGTCGCGCGTGATCTCGTAGGCCATCAGGGTGGACAGCTCGCCGAGCATGCGGCGGAAGCTGTTGGTGGATGCTTCCTTGCGGCGCATCAACGTGAGTTTGTGCTGGACCAGCGGGTGGTCGATGAGGTGAACGGTGCTCATGGTAGTTGCCAATGTCATTTTTGGCCGCAATGGTAGCAGCGCAGGCCCGAAGGCGTGCGCGGCCTGCGAATATATTTACCGAATGGTGAGGCTTTTGCGTGATGCATGGCCCCTCATGCAGTCCCCAGCAATTGCGCGTAGCGGCCCAGGTCCACATTGCCGCCGCTGATCAGCACGCCAACGCGGGCGCCCTGCAGATCGACACCCCCAAAGCGTGCGCCTGCCAGGCTCAGCGCGCCGGTGGGCTCGACCACCATCTTCATGCGCTCGGCATAAAAACGCATGCTGTCCACCAGCTGCGGGTCGCTGGCGGTGACGATGTCGGTCACATCGCGGCGGATGATGGCATAGGTCAGATCGCCCAGTGCCTGGGTCTGTGCGCCATCGGCAATGGTGCGGGGTGTGGCGATCTTGACGATCTCGCCCTTGCGCAGCGATTGCTGGGCATCGTTGCCGGCCTCTGGCTCGACGCCGTAGACCTTGCACTGGGGCGCCATGGCCTTGGCCGACAGCAGGCAGCCCGACAGCAGGCCGCCACCCCCCAGGCAGACAAACAGGTAGTCGAGCTGGGGCACGTCCTGGAACAGCTCCATCGCGCTGGTGCCTTGGCCGGCGATCACATCGGCATGGTTGTAGGGGGGCACCAGCGTCATGCCGCGCTCCTGGGCAATGCGCTGGCTGATCGCTTCACGGTCTTCGGTAAAGCGGTCATAGGTGATGACCTCGGCACCGTAGCCGCGGGTCGCATCCAGTTTGGCGGCCGGGGCGTCTTCGGGCATCACGATGGCTGCGGGCATGCCCAGAATGCGGGCAGACAGGGCGATGGCCTGCGCATGGTTGCCCGAGGAGAAAGCCAGCGCGCCGCGCTGCGCCTGCTCGGGCGAGAAGCGGGCCAGCGCGTTGTAGCCGCCCCGGAACTTGAAGGCACCCATGCGCTGGTAGTTCTCGCATTTGAAGAAGAACTCTGCGCCCGTCAATTTGTCGAGGGTGGATGAGCGCATCACCGGCGTGCGGTGGGCAACGCCTTGCAGGCGCTGGGCAGCCGCTTGCACATCGTCAAACGTGGGGAGGGGGGTGGCGTGGACAGAGGCGTTCATGGTCGGTCAGGTGGCAGAGGCGTCGAAGGGATTCATGGTAGTGGCTTTTTGGCGATTCCGTGTCGCTCTGGCGGTCCGTTCTGGGGCAGCGCAGCGCATCGGCTTGCGCAATCCCCTTGGCATGCTGGCGGCCCCGCTTGTGCGCAACGGCAGAGCCGCGCTGGCCACCGTGCGTTCGCCGCCGCTGTCTGCAAGCGTTTACGTATAATCGGCCGCTTGTATGAGCTTATGTTGCTAAAGGTTGGGGTATGTGGAACAAAAAATTTGCGCTGGCCGTGGGCGCTGCAGCGGTCTCGGTGTTGGCCGGCGGTGCCGCGCAAGCGCAGGGCCGTGATCTGGTGGTGGCCTCCAGCGCCACCTACGCACCCTTTGCATTCGAGAACAAGGACAAGCAGATCGTCGGTTTTGACATCGACATCGTCAATGCCATTGCCAAGCAGCAAGGCATGAAGCTGCGCATCGTCAACACGCCTTTCAGCAGCATCTTCGCATCGCTCAACAATGGCGATGTGGACTTTGTCATCTCCGGCGTGACCATCAATGACAAGCGCAAGCAGAGTTTTGACTTCTCGCAGCCGTACTTTGACGCCCGCCAGCTGATCGCGGTGCCCAAGGACAGCGCGGTGGCTTCGCTCAAGGACCTCAAGGACAAGAAGGTCTCGGTGGTCAGCGGCTCGACTGGCGACGATGTATTGAGCCGTGAAGTCGGCAAGACCAGCCCCAATATCCGCCGCTTCGAGAGCACGCCACTGATCATCTCCGAGTTGGCAGCCGGCGGCGTCGATGCCGCCATTGGCGACAATGGCGTCATCGCCTACCGCGTCTCCCAGTATCCCGCATTGAAGACTGTGGATGATGCCAGCTTCCCCAAGGAGCATTTCGGCATCGTCGTGCGCAAGGGCGACAAGGCCTTGCAGGAGAAGATCAACGCCGGCCTGGCCGCCATCCGCGCCGATGGCAGCTACAACGTGATCTACAAGAAGTGGTTCAACCAGGACTACAAGCCTCAGTAAGGCCGCCGCGACATCCGCTGCAATGACGGCCCGTTGGCCGTCATTTTGTTTGAAAGAATTGATTGATGGACAACAACACCCCCGTAGAGTGGTTCGGCTGGTTCCGCCCCGACATCCTGGTGGAATACAAGCAGATGTTTTGGCAGGGCGCGATGGTCACCATCGGCATGACGGTGGCCTGCGTGATCATGGGTTGCGCGCTGGGCCTGATGCTCGCGCTCGCACGCCTGGCTGATACCCGCCATCAGCCCTGGAAGGGGGTGTGCAAATACCTGCTGCGCTGGCCCTCGACGGCCTATGTCAGCTTCTTCCGGGGCACGCCGCTGTTCGTGCAGATCCTGCTGATGCATTTTGCGGTGATGCCGCTGTTTGTGCACCCGGTCAACGGGCTGATCATCAGCGGTGACCTGGCCCGCACGCTCAAGCAGGACCATGGCGCGCTGATGTCCGGTGTCGTGGCGTTGACGCTCAACTCGGCGGCCTACATCTCCGAGGTGTTCCGCGCCGGCATCCAGTCGATCGCGATTGGCCAGAAGCAGGCGGGCATGTCGCTGGGCATGACGCATGGCCAGATGATGCGCTATGTGGTGATTCCGCAGGCTTTCCGCCGCATGCTGCCTCCGCTGGGCAACAACATGATCTCGCTGCTCAAGGATACTTCGCTGGTCTCCGCCATTGGCCTGGCCGAGATGGCCTATGCCGCGCGCACCGTGGCCGGTGCCTATGGCCGCTACTGGGAGCCTTACCTGGCCGTTGCGCTGGCCTACTGGCTGATGACCTTCATGCTGACCCTGGGCCTGCGGGCGCTGGAAAACCATATGGCACGCACCGACCGCAGTTGATAGCGCAGCGCACACGCAAAAAAGCCGGCATTGCCGGCTTTTTCTTTGCGGTGCGCCTCAGGCTACTTTTTGCCGCCCATGATGCTGCCCAGCACGCCGCGCAGAATCTGGTTGCCCAGCTTGGTGCCAAAAGAGCGGGCGGTGGACTTGGCCATCGACTGCACAATGCCATCCTTCTTGCCGCCGCGCGGGCCGGTGGTGCCAAACAGGATGTCGTTGATGCTGCCCATCAGGCCGCCATCCTCGGCAGCGGCACTGCCTGCACCCGCCTTGCCGCCTGCTGCAGCGGTCGCCTGGCCAGTGCGAGCCTTCAGGATCTCGTAGGCCGACTCGCGGTCCACCGGCGTGTCATAGACGCCCGCGACCAGCGAGTTCTTCAGCAAGGCCTGGCGCTGCTCGGTGCTGATGGGGCCAATCTGGCTGCCCGGCGGCAGTACATAGACGCGCTCGGTCACGCTGGGGCGGCCTTTTTCGTCGAGAAAGCTCACGAGCGCCTCACCGACGGCCAGCTCGGTGATCGCGGTCTCGATGTTCAGGCCCGGGTTGGCGCGCATCGTGGTCGCCGTGGCCTTGACGGCTTTCTGGTCGCGCGGCGTGAAGGCACGCAGCGCATGCTGCACGCGGTTGCCCAACTGGGCGAGCACGCTGTCGGGAATGTCCAGCGGGTTTTGCGTGACGAAATACACGCCCACGCCCTTGGAGCGCACCAGGCGCACGACCAGCTCGATGCGCTCTTGCAGCACCTTCGGCGCGTCATTGAACAGCAGGTGGGCCTCGTCAAAGAAGAACACCAGCTTGGGCTTGTCGGGGTCGCCAATTTCCGGGAGCTTCTCGTACAGATCGGACAGCATCCACAGCAGGAAGGTGGAGTACAGGCGCGGCGAATTCATCAGCTTGTCGGCTGCCAGGATGTTGACCACCCCCTGCGTGCCCACGGTCTGCATCATGTCGTCGATGTTGAGCATCGGCTCGCCAAAGAAGCTGTTGCCGCCTTGCTGCTCGATCTGCAGCAGGCCGCGCTGGATGGCGCCCACGCTGGCCGAGCTGATGTTGCCGTAGTCGGTGGTGAACTGCTTGGCGTTCTCACCCACGTAAGACAGCATCGCACGCAGGTCCTTGAGGTCGAGCAGCAGCATGCCGTTGTCATCGGCGATCTTGAACACCAGGTTGAGCACGCCCATCTGCGTGTCATTGAGGTCCAGCATGCGGCCCAGCAGCAGCGGGCCCATGTCCGATATGGTGGCGCGCACCGGGTGGCCTTGCTCGCCAAACACATCCCATAACGTGGTGGGGCAGGCCTTGGGCGTGGGCAGGCCAATACCACGGTCTTGCAAGGTGGCGGCCAGCTTGCCGCCAATCTGGCCCGCCTGGCTGATGCCGGTCAAGTCACCCTTGATATCGGCCATGAACACCGGCACGCCAATGCCCGAGAATCCCTCGGCCAATGTCTGAAGGGTTACAGTCTTGCCGGTGCCGGTCGCGCCGGTGATCAGCCCGTGTCGATTGGCCAGGCCAGGAAGCAAAAAACACTCCGTTGTGCCATTTTTGGCAACCAGTAGGGGTTCAGCCATCGTAGGTTTCCTCTCCAGCATCAAAGTCAAAAGTAAAATCGCAGTCTAGCTAGATAAAACAATAGCAAAGGAAATTCTGTGGCAGGACACAGCAAATGGGCCAATATTCAACACCGCAAGGGTCGTCAGGACGAAAAACGCGGCAAGGTTTGGACCCGTATCATTCGTGAAATTATGGTCGCTGCGCGGCAAGGCGGCGCAGATTTGAGCGCCAACCCGCGTTTGCGCCTGGCCATCGACAAGGCCAAGGCCGCCAACATGCCGGCCGACAACATCAAGCGCAACATCGACAAGGCCACCGGTAACCTCGAAGGCGTGACCTACGAGGAAATCCGCTACGAAGGCTATGGCATCGGCGGCGCGGCCATCATTGTCGACACCATGACGGACAACCGCGTGCGCACGGTGGCCGATGTGCGCCATGCGTTCAGCAAGCACGGCGGCAACATGGGCACCGAAGGCTCGGTGTCCTTCCAGTTCCGCAACCTGGGGCAGCTCGTGTTTGCACCGGGTGCCGATGAGGAAAAGATCATGGAAGTGGCGCTGGAAGCCGGCGCCGATGATGTGATCACCGACGAGGAGGGCGCCGTCGAAGTGCTGACGCCCCCGTCAGAATTTGAGGCAGTGCGCAATGCGCTGGAGGCAGCGGGCTTCAAGCCCGAGGTGGCCGAGGTGACGATGCGCCCCGAAAATACCGTAGATCTGGATGAGGAAGGTGCGGCCAAGATGCAAAAGTTGCTGGACGCGCTGGAAGATCTGGATGATGTTCAAGATGTTTACCATAACGCGGCGCTATGAAGGTACTTGTGATTGGTGGCGGCGGCCGTGAACACGCAATGGCCTGGAAGTTGGCGCAATCGCCCAAGGTCTCCAAGGTCTATGTAGCCCCGGGCAACGCAGGCACCGCACGCGACAAGCGTCTGGAAAACCTGCCGATCACCGATGTGGTCCAGCTGCGCGAATGGGCACAGGACAACGGTGTGCAGCTGTCCGTCGTCGGCCCCGAGGCGCCTTTGGCCGCCGGCGTGGTGGACGAGTTCCGCGCCCACGGCATGAAGATCTTCGGCCCGACCAAGGCCGCAGCGCAGCTGGAAAGCTCCAAGGCTTTCTCGAAGGATTTCATGGCACGCCATGGCATCCCGACGGCGCAGTACGAGACCTTCAGCGACCCGGTGGCGGCCCATGCCTATATCGACAAGCTGGGTGCGCCCATCGTCGTCAAGGCCGACGGCCTGGCTGCCGGCAAGGGTGTGGTGGTGGCCACCACCGCCCAGGAAGCGCACGATGCCGTCGACTTCATGCTGGTGGACAACAAGTACGGCGTCGCCCATAACGACGGCGGCGCCCGCGTGGTGATCGAGGAGTTCCTCGACGGCGAGGAGGCCAGCTTCATCGTGCTGTGCGACGGCAAGAGCGTGGCGGCGATGGCGACCAGCCAGGACCACAAGCGCCTCAAGGACGGCGACCAGGGCCCCAACACCGGCGGCATGGGTGCCTACTCGCCCGCCCCGGTGGTGACGGCCGACGTGCATGCCCGTGCGATGCGCGAAATCATCCTGCCCACCATCCGTGGCATGGAAAAGGACGGCATTCCCTACACCGGCTTTTTGTACGCAGGTCTGATGATCGACAAGGCCGGTCACCCCAAGACCCTGGAGTTCAACTGCCGCATGGGTGACCCGGAAACCCAGCCGATCATGATGCGCCTCAAGAGCGATCTGGTCGATGTGATGCAGGCTGCCACCGACGGCAAGCTCGACCAGATCGAGCTGCAGTGGGACCGCCGCACTGCGCTGGGCGTGGTGATGGCTGCCCATGGCTACCCGGACGCTCCCCGCAAGGGCGATGTGATCACAGGCCTGCCCGAGGACGAAGAGGAAGTGATGGTTTTCCACGCCGGCACCACGGTGCAGGATGGCAAGCCCGTCACCAGCGGTGGCCGCGTGCTGTGTGTGACCGCCTTGGCCGACAACGTCAAGCAGGCGCAGCAGCGCGTGTATGCCGCTGCCGCCCAGGTGCATTTCGATGGCGCGCAATACCGCCACGACATCGGCTACCGCGCGGTCAAGTGACGGCCTCCAAGCCCACAGGGAGCCAGGCACATGCTGTCTTCTTCCGTTGACCAACTGAACGCCGGGGCCCAGGCCCTGGCGGTGGCCGCCTATCTGCAGTCGCTGCAGGCCTCCATCACCGATGCGGTTGAAGCGCTGGAGCAGGAGGCAGGCAGCAATGTCCGTTTTCTGGCCGATGCCTGGCAAAAGGCGCCCGGTGAGAAGCTGCAAGGCCAGGGGCTGACCAAGATCCTGGAAGGCGGTACGGTGTTCGAGCGTGCAGGCGTGGGCTTTTCGCAGGTGCGGGGCCCGCAGCTGCCGCCCTCGGCCACCCAGCACCGTCCCGAGCTGACGGGTGCGCCTTTCACGGCCATGGGCGTGTCGCTGGTCTTCCATCCACGCAACCCCTATGTGCCAACCGTGCACATGAACGTGCGCATGATTGCCGCAGGCCACCCCGGCCAGCCCGCCACCTGCTGGTTTGGCGGCGGCATGGACCTGACGCCGTTCTATCCCTTTGCCGAAGACGCGCAGCATTTTCACCAGGTCTGCCACGATGCGGTGGCGCCTTTCGGTGACGATCTGTACCCGCGCTTCAAGCAGTGGTGTGACCGCTATTTCTTCCTCAAGCACCGCAACGAAGCGCGTGGCATCGGCGGCATCTTTTTTGATGACTTCTCCGAGCTGGGCTTTGAAGGCGGCTTTGCGATGCTGCAGTCGGTGGGCGATGCCTTTTTGAAGGCCTATCTGCCGATCGTGCAACGCCGCAAGGACCAGGCCCATGGCGAGCGCGAGCGGGACTTTCAGCTCTACCGGCGCGGTCGCTATGTGGAGTTCAACCTGGTCTGGGACCGGGGTACCCACTTTGGCCTGCAGTCGGGCGGGCGCACCGAATCGATCTTGCTGTCGATGCCGCCCATGGCCAGCTGGAGCTACCAGCGCCAGGACCCTGAGGGCTCGCCCGAAGCGCGTTTGCTGGCGGAGTTTTTGCAGCCGCGTGATTGGCTGTGAACAAGCCCGCCAGGGCTGCCGGTTCCGTGCCAAAGGGGTAGGCCCGAACGCCTTTTGCTCGCCCGGCGCCCATGCCGGAAGGCCATACCAGAGCGCCATTTGGCGCAGCTTGCGTATAATTCGCTTTCCGCTGACCATGCGCATGCCCCATTGCAGGCTGCGCGGCAGCTTCTCTTGAAGGCTTTGCCCTTTTGTCACTGCGTGTTGACGCGATCAACAATAACTGCAACACGCGCTATAGTAGAAACACTTTCATCCATCACCTACTGATGACCACCGCCAAAAAATCCGAATCCACTGCCAAGAAATCTGTGCAATTGCTGCAGCGTGCCATCGTTGATGGGCTGGAAGATGTGAAAGCACAAGATATCCAGGTTTTCAATACCGAGCACCTGTCGCCGCTGTTCGAGCGCGTGATCGTGGCCGCAGGTACCTCGAACCGCCAGACCAAGGCCTTGGCGGCCAGCGTCAAGGACGCCGTCAAGGAAGCGGGCTTTCCGAAGCCACGCACCGAAGGCGAAGACAACGGCGAGTGGATCATTGTGGACTGCGGCCCTGTCGTCGCCCACATCATGCAGCCGATGATTCGCCAGTACTACCGCCTCGAAGAGATGTGGGGCGATACGCCGGTGCGCGTGAAGCTGGGCGCTGCCAAGCCCAAGGCCGCCAAGCCTGCCAAGGCCCAGGCCGAAGCCGCTGCGGACACCGAAGCCAGCAAGAAAAAGCCCGCTGCACGCAAGACTGCCTCTGCTGACAGCGCGGCCGCTGCACCGGTAAAGAAGGTTGCCGCCAAGAAGCCGGCGGTCAAGAAGATCTCGGGCACCGTGGCCAAAAAGCCTGCAGCCAAGAAGACCAGTGCTGCTGCCACCGTCAAGACCGTCGTGGTCAACAAGCCCAAGGCCAGCAAGCCCGCAGCCAAGTCGGCCGCCGCCAAGCCTGCAGCCAAGAAGCCCGCAGCCAAGCGCGCAACCAGCAAGGTCAAGTAAACCCCCTCAACCTGCGGGTTGCAAAGAGCTGTACTGCCCCGCAGGACAGCTCTTTTTCATTGGAGAGTTCGCATGAAGATTTTCATCGTTGCGGTGGGCCAGCATGTACCCGATTGGGCGCAGACCGCCTATGACGACTATGCCAAGCGTTTCCCACCCGAGCTGAAGGTGGAGCTCAAGGCCGTCAAGACGGAGCCGCGTGGCTCCAAGACTGTCGAGACGCTGTATGCCGCCGAGCGCAAGCGCATCGAAGCGGCCATCCCACGTGGCACGCGCATCGTGGTGCTCGATGAGCGCGGCGCGAACCTGACTACGAAGGCGCTGGCCCAGCGGGTCAAGGGCTGGCAGCTCGAAGGCGACGATGTCGCGTTGATCATTGGTGGCCCCGATGGGCTCGATCCCGAGTTCAAGGCCGCGGCGCATGAGCGCATTCGCCTCTCGGACATGACCTTGCCCCATGCGATGGTGCGGGTGCTGCTGATCGAGCAGCTCTACCGTGCCTGGTCGGTCAATGCCGGCCACCCCTACCACCGCGAGTAAGCCGGTGGCACCAGCCGCAAGGCGGGGTGAGGGCAGCGCAATATCCCCGCTTGCCAGTGGGCTGCTGGATGCGTTATGCTGCAAAAATAATAGCTGCTTGCGCTGGATTGATGGGCGCAGGCGCTTTTTTCAAATCAAGGCCTCGCTCCCTTCCCATGCATTCCTTTGTCTACCTGGCCTCGCAGTCACCCCGCCGCAGTCAACTGCTCGAACAGATCGGTATCGCCCACCGCCTGCTGGTGGCGCAGGACCACGACCCCGAACCCCAGGACCCCGAGGCGCTGGAGCAGGTGCTGCCGCGCGAATCGGCCACC
The DNA here is from genome assembly GCF_022387135.1 of Comamonas sp. B21-038. Taxonomy (GTDB): domain Bacteria; phylum Pseudomonadota; class Gammaproteobacteria; order Burkholderiales; family Burkholderiaceae_C; genus Comamonas; species Comamonas sediminis. Next base: position 1,895,363 of record NZ_CP092462.1, on the reverse strand, counting down.
GACTATGTTCAGCGCGTGACCGGCTTGAAGCTCGATGCTGCCATCGCCCGCCTGCAGCGGCGCGGGCTGGAGCAGGCGCCGATTCTCTGCTCTGACACCACGGTGTCGCTGGGCCGGCATATTCTGGGCAAGCCCGGGTCGCAAGAACAGGCCCGCGAGATGCTGCAGGCGCTCAGCGGCAAGACGCACCGCGTCTTGACGGCGGTGGCGCTGCAAAGCGGGCGCAAGCGCCTGACCAGCCTGTCGGTCTCCAGCGTGGAGTTTGCGGTGATGGACAGCGCGCAGATTGATGCCTATGTCGCCAGTGGCGAGCCCATGGGCAAGGCGGGCGCCTATGGGGTGCAGGGGCGGGCGGCAGCGTATATTGCCAGGATCAGCGGCAGCTATTCAGGCATCATGGGGCTGCCGGTGTTCGAGACGGCCAATGTGCTGCGGGCTGCAGGGTTTGCCATCTGAGAATGACTTCTATGCAAAATGATATTTTGATCAACTGGGCCCCGCAGGAGACGCGGGTGGCGGTCATCGAGGGCGGCGCCGTGCAGGAGCTGCACCATGAGCGCACTCTGGAGCGCGGCCTGGTCGGCAATGTCTACCTCGGCAAGATATCGCGTGTGCTGCCTGGTATGCAGTCTGCGTTCATCGACATTGGCCTGGAACGCGCCGCGTTCCTGCATGTGGCCGATGTCTGGCAGCGCCAGGAAGGCGGTCTGGCGCCGATGTTCGCGCGCAAGGGCGAACCCCAGGTGCCGATTGAAAAGCAGATTTTCGAGGGCCAGTCCATCATGGTGCAGGTCATCAAGGACCCCATCGGCACCAAGGGCGCGCGGCTGTCCACGCAGATCAGCATTGCCGGGCGCCTGCTGGTGTACCTGCCGCAGGACGACCATATCGGCGTGTCGCAAAAGATTCCGCAGAACGAGCGCGATGCCTTGCGCGCCCGCCTGCAGGCGCTGGTGGGCACCGCGCAAACGGGTGGCGGCGGTGGCTTTATCTTGCGCACCAATGGCGAGGACTCCAGCGACGAGGAGCTGGCCGAAGACATCAGCTACCTGCGCAAGGTCTGGAAGCGCATCAAGGAAAGCGCCGCCAAGCAGGCTGCCAAAACCTTGCTGCACCAGGACCTGAGCCTGATGCAGCGCGTGCTGCGCGATATGGTGACGGAGAACACCCAGTCGATCCGCATCGACTCGCGCGAGCAGTTCGTGCTGCTGCAGCAGTTTGGCCAGGAGTTCATGCCCGCCGCGCTGCCCAAGCTGCAGCTGTACAAGGGCGAGCGCCCGATTTTCGATCTGTACTCGGTCGATGAGGAAATTGCGCGTGCGCTGGGCCGGCGTGTCGATCTCAAGTCGGGCGGCTACCTGATCGTCGACCAGACCGAGGCCTTGACGACCGTCGATGTGAACACCGGCGGCTATGTCGGTGCGCGCAATTTTGACGACACCATCTTCAAGACCAACCTGGAAGCGGCCCATGCGATTGCCCGCCAGCTGCGGCTGCGCAACCTGGGCGGCATCATCATCGTGGACTTTATCGACATGGTGCATGAGGACCACCAGGCGCAGGTGCTGCATGAGCTGCGCAAGCAGCTGCAGCGCGACCGCGTCAAGACCATGTGCGGCGAGTTCTCCCAGCTGGGCCTGGTGGAGATGACACGCAAGCGCACGCGTGAATCCCTGGCCCATATGCTCTGCACCTCCTGTCCGGTCTGCCATGGGGTGGGCGAGGTCAAGACCGTGCGGACGGTCTGCTACGACATCCTGCGCGAGATTCTGCGCGAGGCGCGCCAGTTCAACCCCAAGGAGTTCCGCGTGCTTGCCGCCCCGCCGGTGATCGAGATGCTGCTGGACGAGGAAAGCCAGCACCTGGCCGGGCTGTCCGATTTCATTGGCAAGCCGATCTCGCTGCAGGCGGAGGGGCGGGACGGCTCGGACCAGTACGATATCGTGCTGCTGTAGCACTGGGCCACTGACGGCTGACAGCAGGCAGCCAACAAAAAGCCCGGCGAGATGGGTTCTCGCCGGGCTTTTTGCCAGGGAAGAGGGCGCTTTACAGCTTGCGCAGACGTTCCAGCGCCGCGAGCAAGGTCTCGTCCTTTTTGGCATAGCAAAAGCGCACCACCTGCTGGTCAAAGCCGTTGCCATAAAACGCAGACAGCGGAATGGCTGCTACGCCCAGGTCCTTGACCAGCTGCTGGCAGAACTCTGCTTCGCTGGCATCGGTCACGGCGGAGATGTCCACGCACTGGAAATAGGTGCCGGAGCTGGGCAGCAGCTTCAGGCGCGAGCCTTCGAGGCCGGCGCGGAACAGATCGCGCTTCTTCTGGTAGAAAGCGGGCAGATTCAGGTAGGGCGCCGGGTCCTTCAGGTACTCGGCCAGGCCGACCTGCATCGGGGTGTTGACGGTGAAGACATTGAACTGGTGCACCTTGCGGAATTCCGCCGTCAGCGGCGCTGGTGCAGCAACGGTGGCGACCTTCCAGCCGGTGACATGGAAGGTCTTGCCAAAGCTGCTCACCACATAGGCGCGCGCGGCCAGGCCGGGGTAGCGCGATGCGCTCTCATGGCGTTCGCCGTCGAACACCATGTGCTCATAGACCTCATCGGCCAGCAGCAGGATGTTGGTGGGCGCCAGCAGGTCTTGCAGCTGCTGCATCTCCTGCGCGGTCCAGGTGGTGCCGCTGGGGTTGTGCGGCGTGTTGATCAGCAGCAGCCGCGTCTTGGAGGTGATCGCTGCGGCGATCTTGCCAAAGTCTGGGCGGAAGGTCTTGGGCGTCAGCGGTACGCGCACCGGCACGCCGCCGGCCAGCTCGATATTGGGCACGTAGCTGTCGTAGCAGGGGTCCAGCACGATGACTTCGTCGCCGGGGCTCACGCAGCTGAGGATGACGGTGAGGATCGCCTGCGTGGCACCGGCGGTAACGGTGATCTCGCTGTTGGCGTCGTAGCGCTTGCCGTAGAGCGCTTCGATCTTCTGGGCCACCACCTCGCGCAAGGCCGGTACACCGGTCATCGGCGGGTACTGGTTGTGGTCGGCCTGCATGGCGCGGCTGACGCTGTCGATCAAGGCTGGGTCGCAGCCAAAGTCCGGAAAGCCCTGGCCCAGATTGACGGCCTTGTGCTCGGCCGCGAGCGCCGACATGACGGTGAAGATGGTGGTGCCCACATGGGGCAGACGGCTGGGGAACGACGGGGTGTGGGCGGAGGCGGACATGGTGATCAGGGCTGGAAAACAACCGCAGCCGGCGAGCCGGACTGCGATCTATCGATCAGTAAGCGGTTTGGGTTGGGAGACGGGTGCGGGTCAGAGCTCGTAGTCAGCCACATGGCCGACCATGGCACGGGCGATCAGATCACGGCTGAGTCGGTCGCTGAGCAGCTCGGCAAATTTGTAGACAAAATTACGCATGTATGCGCCACGCTTGAAGGCCACGCGCGCCACGCTTTCGCCAAACAGATGGCCGACGGGCCGCACGGCCAGGTCCTTGAGCGGATCATCGCGCATGGCCATCTCGGCCACGATGCCGATGCCCAGGCCCAGCCGCACATAGGTCTTGATCACGTCTGAGTCAATCGCCTCCAGGACAATCTTGGGGGTGAGCTGGCGGGCAGCCATCGCCGCGTCGATCTTGCCCCGGCCGGTAAACGATGGGTGGTAGGTGATCAACGGCTCTGCGGCAATGTCCTCCAGATTGATGCGCTCCTTCTGGGCCAGAGGGTGTTGGTGCGGCATGACCAGCACGTGCTGCCATTCATAGCAGGGCAGGGTCACCAGTTCGGGGTAGTCGGCCAGCGACTCGGTGGCCATGCCCAGATCGGCCTGCTCGTCGATCACCATGCGTGCCACTTCGGCCGGTGTGGCCTGGTGCAGGCTGACTGTCACCTTGGGATAGTGCTCGCGCAGCCGTGCCACCGGCGTGGGCAGCACATAACGCGCCTGGGTGTGGGTGGTGGCGATGGAGAGGGTGCCGCTGTCCTGCGCGCTGTACTGGTCGCCGATGCGTTTGAGGTTGCCGACCTCGCGCATGATGATCTCGATGCTGCGCAGCACCTGCTGCCCAGGCTCGGTGATGCGCTTGAGCCGCTTGCCATGGCGCGCGAAGATGTCGATGCCCAGCTCCTCCTCCAGCTCGATGATGGCCTTGGAGACGCCGGGTTGCGAGGTGTGCAGTGCCTTCGCCGCCTCGGTCAGATTGAGGTTGCGGCGTGCGGCCTCTTGCACAAAGCGGAACTGATGCAGGTTCATACAATGATGCGGAATATGAATTTGCATCATTATGCTTGATTGGAATATAAAAATCAGCCTCTCTGCAGAAATCCAGCCTCTGGGGCGGATTTTTCAGACATGCACCCGCTGGAGCCTGCCGCAACCGGGTACCGGCGGCATATATGGGCCGCCGGAGATTTAGCGCGGCTACGCGCCTTCCAGGTAGCCGCCCGCCATGGCCGCCAGCAGCCCGATGACGCGCGCATCCTCGCCCATCGCCGGGGCAATGCGCAGCTGCACCTCGGGATGGAGGGGCGCGAGTTCCTCGACCAGCGCTGGAATGTCTTCGCTGGCATGTTTGCCGACGCCAAACAGCAGCGGCCAGATGGTGATTTGCGTCAATTGGGGATGCGACTGCAGCAGCTGGGCAACGGCGTGGCCGAGCGGTGGGTCGCACCAGTCAAGATAGGCGCAAGCCACCGCAGCGGCGGGTTGCGCTTGCTGCACCTGGGCGAGCAGGTGTTCCGCATTGCGGCGCCAGACCGGGTCCTTGGAGCCGTGGGACAACAGAATCAATCCGATGGAAGAGGTGGTGGAAGACATGTGCGTAGGACGTTAGCGGCTGAAACATAAGCCGCCGTGGGTAAAGCTAGGAACCTTTAGGCATTATCGCTTTCCCATACCCGGGCCCGATGGGCCACCGAAACGGATACGAATGTAGCAAAATGTACAGCTTGCGCAGCCAGGGTCTGAAACCTGGCAATCCCGCGCGGCGCTTTACACTGCCTACATATTTAGCTGTAAAAATAGTAGTTTGCTCTACCTTGAAGCCAAAACCGATGATGCCGGATGTTTCCAATTTTTCGCGCCAGTCCCTGGCAACGTTTCAATCCTTGGCAACCGTCGGAAAGCACTCATCCCCCCGCGCGTTGGGTCGTCTGGTCCGCACAGGTGCTGTGGTCGGCGCCATCGGTCTGCTGGCTGCGTGTTCGGACAAGCCCGCACCCGCAGCCGCCGCGCCGCAGGCACCGGAGGTCGGCATCATCACGGTCCAGGCAGCATCGCAGCAGCTGACGGCGGAGCTGCCCGGGCGCACCAGTGCCTTCATGATTGCCGAGATTCGCCCCCAGGCCAACGGCATTGTGGAAAAGCGCCTGTTCACCGAAGGCGCCGCCGTCAAGGCGGGTCAGGCGCTGTACCAGCTCGATGACCGGCCCGCGCGGGCCTCCGTCAACAGTGCCGAGGCGGCGCTGGCCAAGGCCAAGGCCACCGCGCAGACGGCGCGCAGCAATGCAGCGCGCAACAGCGAGCTGGTCAAGATCGATGCCATCAGCCGCCAGGTCTTCGATGACAGCCAGGCGCTGGTGGCGCAGACCGCTTCCGACGTGGCCGTCGCGCAGGCAGCGCTGGACAATGCCCGGATCAATCTGCAGTACACCCGTATCAGTTCGCCGATCAGCGGCAGGGTCAGCACCTCGGCGGTCACGCCCGGTGCGCTGGTCACCGCCAACCAGGCGACGGCGCTCACCACCGTGGTGCAACTCGATCCCATGTATGTGGACTTCACCCAATCGAGCACCGAGATGCTGCAGCTGCAGCGCGACCTGAAGGCGGGCCGCTTTCAGCGCCTTGAAGGCGACCAGATTCCGGTGCGCATCCGGCTCGATGACGGCACCGAGTACAGCCACGAGGCCAAGCTCAAGTTCTCCGGGGTGATCGTCAGCCCCACGACAGGCACCGTCACCTTGCGTGCCCAGGTCCCCAACCCCGATGGCGTATTGATGCCCAACATGTATGTGCAGGCGCTGCTGCCAACCGCAGTGGCGCCAGATGCACTGCTGGTGCCCCAGCAGTCGGTGGTGCGCGACCTCACCGGCAAGCCGACCGTGCTGGTGGTCACGGCCGACGACAAGGTGCAAAAGCGCGCGCTGCAGCTCGACCGTGCTGTGGGCAGCCAGTGGCTGGTGGGCAGTGGCCTCAAGTCGGGGGAGCGCGTGGTGGTCGATGGCTTCCAGCGTGTCAAGGAGGGTGACAAGGTGCGCGTCACCGAGGTGGATCTGAAGGCGCAGGCCGAGCGCGTCCGCAGCCCTGGGCGCGTGCCCGGCCAGGCCGCAGCGCCGGCAGCAGCCCAGTAACACCCCCAGAATCCGAGGCTGCATCCATGGCACAGTTTTTTATTCAGCGCCCCATTTTTGCGTGGGTGATCGCCATCATCATCATGCTGGGCGGGGCACTGTCCATCTCCAAGCTGCCGCTGGAGCAATACCCCGAGATTGCGCCGCCGCGCGTCACCATCGGTACCCAGTACACCGGTGCGTCGGCCGAGACGGTCGAGAACTCCGTCACGCAGATCATCGAGCAGCAGCTCAAGGGCATCGACAACATGCTCTACATGAGCGCGACCAGCAATGCCTCTGGCCAAGCCCGCATCACCTTGACCTTTGCGCCCGGCACCAATGTCGATGTCGCCCAGGTGCAGGTGCAAAACAAGATCCAGGGCGCGCTCAACCGCCTGCCCGAATCGGTCAAGAGCCGGGGCGTGTTCATCAACAAGGGCGGCCAGGATTTTCTGGTCACCTACAGCTTCTACTCCCAAGACCCCACGATGACCGAGGTCGACATTGGTGACTACATCAATGCCAGTCTGGTCGATGTGATCGGGCGCCTCGAAGGCGTGGGCGACATCAACGTCTTTGGCACCTCATATGCGATGCGCATCTGGATGGACCCGGCCAAGATGGAGAAATTTGGACTGATGCCGTCGGACTTGGCCAATGCGCTCAATGCGCAAAACGCCCAGGTCTCGGCCGGCCAGCTGGGCGCGCTGCCAGCGGTGAACAACCAGCAACTCAATGCGACGATCACGGCGCGCACCAAGCTCAAGACGGTGGACCAGTTCGAGGACATCGTGCTCAAGGCCGCCACCGATGGCTCGGTGGTCACCATGAAGGATGTCGCCCGCGTGGAGCTGGGCGCCGAAAACCTGAACGTGCAGGCCAAGCTCAACGGCATGCGCGGCGCCGGCATGGGCATCATCCTGGCCGATGGCGCCAATGCGATGGCGGTCTCCGATGCTGTTGCGGCCAAGCTGGCCGAGATGAAGCCGTACTTCCCCAACCAGATCGATTACTTCGTCAGCTCGGACTCCACGCCCTTTGTGCGCGCCTCCATCCACGAGGTGGTCGCTGCGCTGGGCGAGGCCATGGTGCTGGTGGTGATCGTCATGTTCGTGTTTTTGCAGAACCTGCGCGCCACGTTGATCCCGGCCATTGCCGTGCCGGTGGTGCTGCTGGGCACCTTTGGCGTGTTGTCGATCGCCGGGTACTCCATCAATACCTTGACGATGTTCGCGATGGTGCTGGCGATCGGCCTGCTGGTGGACGATGCGATCGTCGTGGTGGAGAACGTCGAGCGGGTGATGCACGAGACGGGCATGTCCGCCAAGGAGGCAACCAAGGTCTCGATGCGGGAGATCACACCGGCGCTGGTCGGTATTGGCGTGACCTTGTCGGCGGTGTTTGTGCCAATGGCCTTCTTTGGCGGATCCACCGGGGTGATCTACCGCCAGTTCTCGATCACCATCGTCGCGGCGATGGCGCTGTCGGTGTTTGTCGCATTGACGTTGACCCCGGCGCTGTGTGCCACCCTGCTGAAGGCGCCCGAGCATGCCGGCGGCCATGAGCGCGCCATCCGCAAGGGCCTGTTTGGCATCAGCGACCGGTTCTTCCGCTGGTTCAACCGCAATTTCGACCGCACGGCCACACGCTACCAGGGCATCGTCGCCCGCAGCCTGCGCCGCGCCAAGCGCATGATGCTGATCTTCATCGCCGTGCTGCTGGGCGTGTGGCTGCTGATGCACAAGCTGCCGACCTCGTTCCTGCCTGATGAAGACCAGGGCTTTCTCTATGTGAACGTCAACCTGCCGTCCGGCGCAGCCGATGCGCGCCTGCAGGACGTGCTCGACGAGGTGCGCGAATACCTGCTCAAGCAGCCCGACATCATCAGCTTCAACCAGGTCTCGGGCCTCAACGGCGACCAAAGTTCGGCGCGCGGCTTCATCCGCCTCAAGCCCTGGGATGAACGCCAGCTCGCGTCGCAGTCTTCCGCGGCCATTGCCAACAAGGCGACGAGAGACCTGTCGCGCATCCGCGATGCGCGGGTGCTGGTGATCCTGCCGCCAGCCGTGCGCGGTCTGGGTGCCAGCTCGGGCTTCAACTTCATGGTCAAGGACATGAACAGCATCGGCCACGACGGGCTGTTGGCAGCCAGCAACCAGGTACTGGCGGCCATGCGCGCCAACCCGAACCTGACGGCAGTACGCACGACCAATCTGGACGATGCGGCCGAATTGCGTGTGGATGTGGACGACCGCAAGGCCGCCGCGCTGGGTTTGTCATATGCCGACATCAACAGCGTGCTGTCCAGCGCGATGGGCGGCACCTATGTCAATGACTTCCTGAACAATGGCCGCGTCAAGCGCGTCTACATCATGGGCGATGCGCCGCACCGCATGCTGCCGCAGGACATCGCCAAATGGACGGTGCGCAACAAGAACGGCGAAATGGTGCCCTTTGGTGCGTTCTCCGACACGCACTGGGCCTACGGCTCGCCCCAGCTGCTGCGCTACAACGGCAGCCCGGCCTACGAGTTCGAAGGCCGCGCAGCACCCGGCATCAGCTCCGGCGCAGCAATGCAGGAGGTCGAAGCCATCCTGGCCAAGCTGCCAGCCGGCCTTGGCTATGAATGGACCGGCGCGTCGCTGCAAGAGCGCCAGTCCGGCGCCCAGGCGCCCATGCTGTATGCGATCTCGATCCTGTTCGTGTTCCTGTGCCTGGCCGCGCTGTACGAGAGCTGGACCGTTCCGCTGTCGGTGATGCTGGCCGTGCCGCTGGGGGTGATTGGTGCGCTGGCCGCCACCTATACCCGGGGCCTGACCAATGACGTGTACTTCCAGGTGGGCTTGCTCACCACCGTGGGTTTGGCGGCCAAGAATGCCATCTTGATTGTCGAATTTGCGGTGCAGCTGCAAGAGCAGGGCAAGCGCCTGTTTGATGCCACGGTGGAGGCGGTGCGCCTGCGCTTGCGCCCGATCCTGATGACCTCGCTGGCCTTTGGCTTTGGCGTGATTCCGCTGGCCATTGGCACCGGCGCCGGTGCCGGCGGGCGTAACGCCATCGGCACGGCCGTGCTGGGCGGTATGGTGGCCTCGACCGTGCTCGGTATTTTCATGGTGCCGGTCTTTTTCCTGCTGATCCGCAGCTGGTTCCGCTCGCGCAGCCGCCACGACGAGGCGCCTGCGCAAGCCAGCGCCGCGCCGGAGACCGCGCCATGAGCCGTTTTGATACTTTTTCCATGACCCGTGCCTACCGTTTGCCGCTGTCCCTGTTGGCAGCGGGCCTGCTGTCCGCTTGCAACCTGGCGCCGCAGTACCAGCGTCCAGAGCCTGCGGTACCCGCTACGCTCGATGGCGTGGCCCAGACCTTGCCTGCCGATTTTGTCGTGGAGCCGGCTGCAGCCGATACCTTGCAGCTGCTGCCGTGGCAGCAGTGGGTGGAGAGCGCAGGGCTGCGTCAGCTCATCGAGCTGGCCTTGCAGAACAACCGCGACCTGCGCGTGGCCATCGCCAATATCGAGAAGGCGCGCGCGCAGTACGGCGTGCAGCGTGCCGACCAACTGCCCAGCCTGAATGCCAACGCCCAGGCAAACCGCACCCGCACCGCAGACGATCTGCGCTCGGCCAGCGCGGCCTCGTCGGTGACCAACCAGGTCAGCGTGCAGCTGGGCCTGGCCAGCTATGAGCTCGATTTCTGGGGCCGGGTGCGCAACCTCAGCGAGGCGGCATTGCAGCAGTACCTGCTGGTGGAAGAAAACCGCCGCAGCGTGCAGCTGGGCCTGATCACGGATATCGCCAATGCCTGGGTGGCCCTGGCCAGCGACCACCAGCGCCTGCAACTGGCGCGCGACACATTGGCCACACGCGAGCAGGGCTACGGCCTGGTGCAGCGCATGCACCAGCTGGGCGCCACCAATGGTTTGGTGCTGGCCCAGAACCAGACGGCGGTGGAGACCGCCCGCAACGATGTGGCGGCCTACGAGTCGCAAGTGGCCCGTGATCGCAATGCACTGCAGTTGCTGGTGGGTGGCCCTTTGGCGGGCGATATGCTGCCGCCCGCGCCCACCGCGTCGCTCAGCACGAATGAGATCAAGAGCGCTGGCTCGGGCCAGTTGCTCGATGGTGCAACGCCCCAGGTCAAAACGCCAGGCGTGGCCACTGCCATGACCGTGGTGCCGACTGGCCTGTCGTCGCAGGTGCTGCTGGCCCGGCCCGATGTGGCGGCAGCCGAGCACAGCCTGCAGGCGCAGTACGCCAGCATTGGTGCAGCGCGCGCGGCCTTTTTCCCCACGATCAGCCTGACGGCCAATGCCGGCACCGCCAGCGATGCGCTGTCGGGCCTGTTCGATGGTGGCAACCGCGCCTGGAGCTTTGTGCCCCAGATCCGTTTGCCGATTTTTGACGGCGGCCGCAACCAGGCCAACCTCGACATCGCGCAAGCCAACCGCGACGCGGCACTGGCCCAGTACGACAAGGCCATTCAGGTGGCTTTCCGCGAGGTGAGCGATGCGCTGGCCGACCGCGCCACGATGCAGCGGCGGCTGAACGCGCAGGCAGCGCTGGTGCAGGCGGCCAGCCGCGTGCTGCAGCTGTCGCAGGCGCGTTTCAAGGCCGGCGCCGACGATTTTCTGACCGTGCTCGATGCGCAGCGCAGCCTGTACGCGGCCCAGCAAACCCAGATCACGTTGATGCAGGCCGAGCAGGTCAACCGCATCAGCCTGTACAAAGCGCTGGGCGGAGGCATCGACAGCGCGCAGTGATGGCGCATAAGCGCAATGCTGCGAGGGCAATGCGCGCTGCACTACGATGGCGCCATGACTGATACCTTGCCCACGCCTTCTGACCGCAAGGCCTCACCCGAGTTTGATGAATCCCAGGCGCAGGCGGTCGATGCGCTGATTGTGGGTGCCGGCCCGGTCGGCATGTTTGCAGCATTCCAGCTGGGTTTGCAGGGCGTGCAGGCCCAGTTGTGCGACAGCCTGCCGCAGATGGGCGGGCAGTGCATTGCGCTTTATGCCGACAAGCCCATCTACGATATCCCCGGCATTCCGCTGTGCACCGGCCGCGAGCTGGCTGCGCAGCTGCAGCGCCAGATCCAGCCCTTCGAGCCCGTCTTTCACGGCCATACGCAGGTCGCGCAACTGCTGCCCCATGGCGATGGCCGTTGGCGCTTGCAACTGCAGGCTATCGATGGGCCCCAGACCCGCTGGTTGCTGGCCCGCACCGTGGTCGTGACCGCCGGCGTGGGCGCCTTTGTGCCCAAACAGCTGCGCTTGCCTGGGCTGGAGACGTGGCTGGGCAGCCAGGTGTTCTACCACCCCACGTTGGACGATGCCTGGCTGGAGCCGATATTGGCCGGCCATGCTGCGCCACGCATTGTGATCAGCGGCGGCGATGAGGCGGCGGTGGAGGCGTTGCTGGCCGCGGCAGACCATGCACAACTGCAATCGGCGCAACTGGTGCTGATGCACCGGCGCGACCAGTTCAGTGCCCCGGATGCCATGCTGCAGCGCCTGGCACGGCTGCGCGCCAGCGGCAGGGTCGAGGTGGTCATTGGCATGCCGCAGGCCATCGAGGCCACCGAGCGTCTGCAGGGCATTGGCTACGTTGATGCCGACGGTGCTGACCAGCGCCTGGCCTGCGACCAGCTGTGGGTGTTCCAGGGCCTGTCGCCCAAGCTCGGGCCCTTGCTGGACTGGAATCTGGCGCTGGAGAAAAAACAGTTGCAGGTGGCGACCGACAGTTTTCAGACCAGTGCCGTAGGCATCTACGCCGCAGGCGATATCGTCAGCTACCCGGGCAAGCGCAAGCTGATACTGACGGGTTTCTACGAAGCGACGATGGCAGCCATGGCGGCCGTTGAATACCTGCGCGGCGAGAAGCTGCTGCTGGAATACACGACCACCAGCAAGCGCCTGCATGCGCGCCTGGGCGTCTCGCACCCGGACTGATCTTGCTGGGCTTCGCGCAGTTGCTGAAGCGGGCTTAGGCTGCTGGCGGAGATGGGGGCTGAAGCCGGTGCTGCATCAGCAGCTCATCGTGCAGCTCGCCGTCGACCAGCAGAGCCGCCGGCTCGGTGCCATAGGCCCGGAAGCCGGCTTGCTCATACAGGCGTATCGCGCTGGCATTGGCGGCGTTGACGCTCAGGTGGATCTGCACCGCCCCGGGAACCTGGCGGGCAAAGGCGACAGCCTGTGCCAACAGGGCCTGCGCGATGCCCTGGCCGCGACAGGCTGGCTCCACATACACGCCCCACAAGGCCATACGGTGGCGGGTCTTGAGGCCATCCTGGCGGCGAATGCCCAGCATGCCCACCAGCTGGCTGCGGGCAAAGGCGCCAAGCACACCCTGGTCAGCGCTGGGCGCCAGGCGCGCCTCGATGACCGCCAAAGAGCGGTCTTTTTCTTCTTCGTAGCTGGAGCCAAAGGCGCTCGGCGATGCGCGCAGGCCGGCCAGGCGCAGGCGCTGGAAAGCGGCGGCATCGGCCGGTGTCAGCCAACGGATCTCCCACGCAGCGGCGGCCATCGGGTTCAAGGCGCTAGGCGTTCGCGGATCCATCCGGTGCCGTCCGGCCCCGTTTGGCGGTAGCGCAGGCGGTCATGCAGCCGGCTCTTGCGGCCTTGCCAGAACTCCCAGGTATCGGGCACCAGGCGAAAGCCACCCCAGTGCGGTGGGCGCGGCGGCTTGAGCAGGAACTGCGCGCCATATTTGGCGGCATTGGTCACCAGCACGGCACGGCTGTCGATGACCTGGCTTTGCGGACTGGCCCAGGCGCCAATGCGCGAGTCGAGCGGGCGGCTGTTGAAGTAGGCGTCGCTTTCCTCGTCCGAGACTTTTTCCACACGGCCCTCGATGCGCACCACACGCTCCAGCTCCACCCAGTGGAACATCAGCGCGGCAAAGGGATTGCCTGCAATCTCGCGGCCCTTGCGGCTGTCGTAATTGGTGTACCAGACGATGCCGCGTGCGTCGTAGCCCTTGATCAGCACGATGCGGGTGCTGGGCCGGGCATCGGGGCCGACGGTAGCGACCGTCATCGCATTGGGTTCTGGCAGCTGCGACGCAACGGCTTCGTTCATCCAGCGGTCGAACTGGTCAATCGGCGCAGCGCAGGACGCCGATTCGTTCAGCTCGGCGCGTTCATAGCTTTTGCGCAAATCGGCAATGGAGTGGGAGAGTTCGCTCATGGCCCGATTGTGCATCGCTTTGGCGCAGTGCAGTGACAAAAAAGCCTGTGGGCCACCGGGCGCCACAGGCTGGGTTTGAGCAGGCTCTTGGTGCAGGACAGCTTACTGGATCACACCGCAGCCCAGACGTGCACCGGAATTGCCGGTGGGCTGGGTGGTGTAGTCGTCCTTGTCCTTGTGGACCACCACAGCGCGGCCCTTGATGTCGCTGGGCTTGCCGGTGCCGATCGACAGGTCCTTGGTTTCCCAGACCAGGAACGCGGTGCCTGCGGCATCGGCCATCAGGCTGGGCAGATCACCGACATGGGATTCGGGGCCGGCCTTGCCATGCTGGTGGCCGTTCGGGTTGTAGTGGCCGCCGGCGCTCATCGCATCGGGCGACGAGCAGTTGCCGTTCTCATGCACATGGAAGCCGTGTTCGCTGCCGGGCTGCAGACCCTTGACCTGCGCCATCACGCGCACCGTGTCGCGGTTGACTTCGTAGACGCGGAAATAGCCGCTGATGTTGTTGCCTTCGGTCGGGTTGATGGTCGCCTCGGCAATCGGTGTGGCGCGGTCGGTGTGGGCGCAGGCGCTCAGCAGCGCGGCCACGGTGGCCGCAGCAGCGAACTTGGCGATGGATGGAATGCGTTGGATCATGGGAACTCTCCTGGTGCCTTGGATTAAGGGTTGGTCACAGCCACCGTTTTTAGCACGCACGCAGCGCTTCTTTTGTAGTCTGATTGCCAGCAATCGCGGCGGCGCGTTTACGGTGTGGGGGCTGTTGTGAGGCGCCGGGCCACCAGATCCCAGACCGCTTGCGCCGCAGCGGGCAGGCTGCGCTGGCGGCGCCGCACCAGCATGATTGCGCGTTGCACCTGGGGCAGCAGATCGCACACCTGAAGGCTGCTCAACCCGTGGGCCGGGATTGCCAGGCCCGGCATGATGCTGATGCCAATGCCGGCCTCGACCATGCGGAAGGCAGTGGTGACATGGCCTACCTCCTGCACGACAGGGCAATGCTCAGGCCCGCAACCGCTGGCCAGCAAGGCAGCGTCCATCAGCCGGCGGCTGCCCGATGCATGGTCGAGCAGCACCAAGGGCTCGCCGCGCAGCTGGTCCCAGCGCAGGCTGGTGGCCTTATGCGCCTTCTGCGCCTTCTGCGCCTTCGGCATCAGCGGGTGCGCGGGCGGCAACACGGCCACAAAGGGGTCCAGCTGCAGGCTGATGTAGTCGAGATCGCCCAGCTCCGGCGGCTCCACCACGACCCCAAAATGCACATCGCCGCTGCGCACCTGGGCCAGCACCTCTTGCTGCAGGCGGTCCACCAGCTGCAGCTGGATCTGCGGCAGCTCGCGGTTGCAGGCGGCGATGCAGGCGGGCATCAGCGCCGCAGACAGCGTGGGGCTGCTGGCAATGCGCACCTGGCCACGTGCGGCATGGCCCACATCGGCGACCTCGGCCAGGGTATCGGCCAGCTCCTGCAGCAGGGGCGCGGCCTTCTGGGCCAGCAGCTGGCCGGCATCGGTCAGCAGCACCTCGCGCGTGGTGCGGTCCAGCAGCCGCACATGGAGCTGGCCTTCGAGCTCCACCATCGCGCGGCTGACGGCCGATTGGGTCAGGCCCAGCGTCTGGCCGGTCTGGCTGAAGCTGCGGCACTGGGCGACGCAGAGAAACACCTGGAGCTGGCGGAGGCTGACGTGCATGGTGGGAGACGAAACGGAGATATATGACTTTAAATCATTAATCAATCTTATAAATTAATTTTACTTTCGCCTGCAAACGGCGTCCAATGGCGCACATGAAATTCCGTCCCGACAACTTCACGCTGATGCTGGTGGCCACGGTGCTGCTGGCCAGTTTTTTGCCCGCTACCGGCCAGGTGGCGAGCAGCTTTGAGACCTTGACGACAGCGGCCGTGGCGCTGCTGTTCTTTCTGCACGGCGCCAAGCTCTCGCGCCAGGCGATTCTGGCGGGCATCATGCACTGGCGGCTGCACCTGTTCATTGTCGGCAGCACCTTTGTCGTGTTTCCGTTTCTGGGCTGGGCGCTCAAACCGTTGCTCACGCCGCTGGTCTCGCCCGAGCTGTATGTGGGGGTGATGTTCCTGTGCGTGTTGCCGTCCACGGTGCAGTCGTCGATCGCTTTCGTGTCGATGGCGCGTGGCAATATCCCGGCTGCCATCTGCAGTGCATCGGCATCGACCCTGCTGGGCGTCTTTATCACCCCGCTGCTGGTCAGTGTGTTCGTGACCGCCCATGGCACGAGCGGTTCTTTCGTCGATGCGGTGGTCAAGATCCTGCTGCAACTGATGCTGCCCTTCGCGCTGGGCCATTTGCTGCAGCGCTGGGTGGGCCCGTTCATCAAGAAGCACGGCAAGCTCACCAAGGTGGTGGACCAGGGCTCCATCCTGCTGGTGGTGTACACGGCGTTCAGTGCCGCCGTGGTGCAGGGCATCTGGCGCCAGGTATCGCTGACCACCTTGGTCGGCCTGCTGGTGATCAGCGCCATCATCCTGGCCTTGGCACTGTTCCTGACCACCTTCCTCTCGCGCCGCCTGGGCTTCAGCAAGGAAGATGAGATCACCGCCGTGTTCTGCGGCAGCAAGAAGAGCCTGGTCAGTGGCGTGCCCATGGCCAAGGTGCTGTTTGCCAGCAGCACGGTGGGCATGATGGTGCTGCCGCTGATGCTGTTCCACCAGATGCAGCTGATGGTCTGCGGCATGCTGGCCGCCAAGTACGCCAGGCGGGCAGAACTCGACGGCGACCAGGCCCTGGGTGCTGCGGCTGCGGGCAAGTAAGCCTCAGCGTGTCGTCAACACCGGGCCGGCGGCATCCAGCCCCGGCCAGCCTTACTTCAGCGCCGGGCTGAAGCTGATGCTGTATTTCTCCAGCGCGGGTCCGACCTCCAGCTGCATCGTACGGCGCTTGACCGCAGGCTTGCCACCGGTCACCTGGGCCGTGATCACAATGCCTTTGCCATGGGCGCGGCAGCGCAGGTCCTGCAAGCCCAGGTCTGCGTTGTCGTCGTTGATTTCGGCAAATCCCTGGGTATGGGCAGCCACTCCGCGCCAGTGGGGCGTGTCTTCGGGTTGGTTCATCCACTGCACGAACAGATAGCTTTGGCCGTTTTGCTCGCCCTGTACCACGCGGTAGGGCTGTACGGCCTTGTTGCTGCCCTGGTTGCGGTTGCCGCACAGCTGCACGCTGGTGATGCTGTCGCTCACGGTGAAGCGGTTGGCACGGGTCTCCGCCGCCTGGGCGCTGAAGGAAGAGGCCAGGCCGGCGCTCAAGGCCGCCAGGCAGGCAAATTGGCACAAAGTGCGGTATCGCATGGATTCAATCGCTCAAAGGGTAGTGGGTGCGGCGGCGGGCCCGAATGGCGCCGCGCTGCGCGCCCAGGCCAAACATCATAGGCCTGCGCCCATGCACTGCTGGGCAGATGCCTGGGCCACAGCGGCAAATTTGCGCAAAACATCGCAAGCGATTGCAATCAGACCGGGCTTGGGTTGTCAGATTTTTTCAGTTCGGCAATCGCCTCGGCCAGTCGCACAATGCTGAGCGGGCCGCAGCCCTCGGCCTCGTTGCTGACGGTGACATAGGCGGGCTGACCCTTGCCGCAGACGCCGGCCAAGGTGCTGGCCAGCAGCGCCAAGGTGGCGGGGTCGGGCTGCTGGATGCGGTCAAACGGGGCCAGTTGCTTTTCAGCATCGGCGTAGCCATAAGGGCCAAAGACAGGGTTCACATTCCAGCGGCAGACCAGCGGGCCGGGCCACAGCGCCCGCAGCAGCGGCAGTTGCTCGGGCATGCGTGGCATCTTGGCATGCAGGCCCAGGCAGTAGGTGGCACCGGCCTGGCGCAGAATCTGGGCCAGCTGCGGGGCGATCTCGGGGCGCAGCCAATCGGCATCACGAACCTCAAAGGCCACAATGGGCCGGCGCTCTGCGGGCAGGCCCGCCAGCTCGGCCTGCACGGCCAGCGCCAGTTGCTCAAGTTCCGCCAGGGTGCGCTGCAGGTTCAGCAACCGGCCCAGCGGCAGCGGGCTGAGCTGGAACAGCAGCACGCCGAGCTTGTCCAGCAGGCCTTCACAGGCCGGGCGCACATAGCTGCTGAGCGCCAGTTCCACATTCAAGAACGCGGGGTTGGGCTCTTTGCCGCGGCCTTCTTCACCGCGCACCTGCGCATCGCAGACCAGCGCCGGCCCCTTGACGATAAAACGGAAATCCGCCGGAACCTGGGCGGCGTAGACGGCGTATTCGGATGCTGCCAGTGGCCGGTAAAAGCTGCGGTCAATGCTGACGGTACGCAGCAGCGGGTGCTCGGCATAAGCGTTCAGGCCGCGTTGCGCAAGAATGCGCTCGCTGTAGGCCTTGTCCCAGACCAGGCCCTGCCAACCGGGGTAGGACCAGGATGAGCCGCCCATGCGCAGCAGCGCCGGCATGGCGGGGGCCAGGTCCTCCCCCAGCAAGGGGTACGCGGCGCCTACCGCCTGCGCACGGCTGCGCGCCTTGGCGGCAGGAGCGGGTGGCGGAGGGGACGCTTCGGTGTCTTGCGCGCCGGCAGGCGGCGCAGCGGGGGCGGGCGCAGCGGCCGCCGGCGCGGGCTCGGCGCCAAACAAATCCAAGTTCGAATCGGGCTCTGGGGACATCGCGGCCCAGTATGCCATCGACTGCGCCGCCCGATTCGCATTGTTTGACGATTGACCAAGTAGGACCCGAGCTCACCTGCTACGTAGCAGGCGCGTTCCGGACTGCTATAAAAATTACATTTTTCAAATCCGGCACCTGTTCAAATCCCCAGTGGCCGCCAGCAGCTATGGCACACTCGCTGTTTTGCCAGAGAAGCATTGGAGCGAGCGTAGAGCATGCAAAAGATCATTGCGCAGATTGCGGCTGAGCTGAAGGTGGCCGAGTCGCAGGTTACGTCGGCGGTGGAACTGCTGGACAGCGGGGCGACAGTGCCTTTCATTGCCCGCTACCGCAAGGAAGCCACCGGTGGTCTCGATGACACCCAGCTGCGGGATTTGGCCGAGCGCCTGACCTATCTGCGGGAGCTGCAGGAGCGCCGCGAGACGGTGCTCAAGGCCATCGACGAGCAGGGCAAGCTGACCGATGCGCTGCGCCTGGCCATTGCCCGCGCGCCCACCAAGCAGGAGCTGGAAGACATTTACCTGCCTTTCAAGCAAAAGCGCCGCACCAAGGGCCAGATCGCCAAGGAATTTGGCATTGAGCCGCTGGCCGACAAGCTGTTTGCGGACCCGAGCCTGGACCCGCTGCAGGAGGCCCAGGCCTTTTGCAAGCCGGCCACGGTGCTTGACGATGGCAAACCCGGTCCGGATTTCTCGACCCCGATGGCGGTGCTCGATGGTGTGCGCGACATCCTGTCCGAGCGCTGGGCCGAAGACCCGGTGCTGGTGCAAAAACTGCGCGAGTGGCTCTGGGCCGAAGGCCTGCTGCGCTCCAAGAAAGTGGAGTCCAAGAACGAGAACGACCCCGAGGTCGCCAAGTTCCGCGATTACTTTGACTATGACGAGCCGATTGGCCGCGTGCCATCACACCGCGCGCTGGCGGTGTTCCGGGGCCGGGCCCTGGAGGTGCTGGAAGCCAAGCTGGTGCAGCCCGAGCTGCAGCCTGGCGTGGCGCCCGAGCCTGGCCAGCCCAGCTTGGCCGAGGGCAAGATTGCGCTGCACCTGGGCTGGAGCCATGCCAAGCGGGCCAGCGATGACCTGATCCGCAAATGCGTGGCCTGGACCTGGCGGGTCAAGCTGAGCCTGTCGACCGAGCGCGACCTGTTCTCGCGCCTGCGCGAAGATGCCGAAAAGGTGGCGATCAAGGTGTTTGGCGACAATCTGCGCGACCTGTTGCTGGCTGCGCCTGCCGGTCAGCGTGCCGTGCTGGGTCTGGACCCGGGCATCCGTACCGGCGTCAAGGTCGCCGTGGTGGACCACACCGGCAAGCTGGTGGATACCACCACGGTCTACCCGCATGAGCCGCGCCGCGACTGGGATGGCTCACTGGCCGTGCTGGCCCGCCTGGTGGAAAAGCACCAGATCAACCTGATTGCGATCGGCAACGGCACCGCCAGCCGTGAGACCGATAAGCTGGCCGCCGACCTGATCCGCATTGCTGAGAAGGCGGGCAAGAAGATCGACAAGGTGGTGGTGAGCGAAGCGGGCGCCTCGGTCTATTCCGCCAGCGAATTCGCGGCGCTCGAGATGCCCGATGTCGATGTCAGCCTGCGCGGCGCAGCGTCGATTGCCCGCCGCCTGCAAGACCCGCTCGCCGAGCTGGTCAAGATCGACCCCAAGAGCATTGGCGTGGGCCAGTACCAGCACGATGTGAACCAGAGCGAGCTGGCCCGCCAGCTCGACGCGGTGGTCGAAGACTGCGTGAACTCGGTGGGTGTGGACCTCAACACGGCCTCGGCGCCGCTGCTCAGCCGCGTCTCCGGCCTCTCGGGCACGGTGGCCAAGTCGGTCGTGCGCTGGCGGGATGCCAATGGCTCGTTCAAGAACCGCAAACAGCTGATGGATGTGGCCGGCCTGGGTGCCAAGACCTTTGAGCAGGCCGCCGGTTTCTTGCGCATCCGTGGTGGCGACAACCCGCTGGACATGACCGGCGTGCACCCGGAAACCTACCCGGTCGTCGAGCAGATCATTGCGACCACCGGCAAGCCGGTGGACCAGCTGATGGGCCGTGGCGATGTGCTCAAGGGCCTCAAAGCCGAGCGCTTTGTCAGCGAGAAGTTTGGCGCCCTGACGATCTCGGACATTCTGGGTGAGCTGGAAAAGCCCGGCCGCGATCCGCGCCCCGACTTTGTCGTGGCCCGCTTCAACGAAGGCGTGGAAGATATCAAGGACCTGCGCGAGGGCATGACTCTGGAAGGCACCGTCAGCAACGTCGCCCAGTTTGGCGCCTTTGTGGACCTGGGTGTACACCAGGACGGCCTGGTCCACGTCAGCCAGATGAGCTACAAGTTCATCGAAGATGCCCGCGAAGCCGTCAAGACCGGCCAGATCGTCAAGGTCAAGGTGCTGGAGGTGGATGTGGAGCGCAAGCGCATCAGCCTGACGATGAAGCTGGACGCCGCGCCTGCGCGCCGCGATGGCCCGCGCGACAACCGCTTTGAATCGGCGGGCCGAGGCCAGGGCGGTGGCGGCCGGGGTGGCTACACGCAGCCGGCCCGCGCCAACCAACCTGCGCAGCAAAACGCAATGGCCTCGGCCTTTGCCAAGTTGCAAGGCCTCAAAAAATAAGTGCTGGGCCATTGCCTGCGCTGACCGCAAGTGCCAAACGGCCTTGCGGTTTTTTGTTGAGTGCTGCATCCCGCCAAGAATCGGCCAAAGATGACATCCGCCAGCCCGGAAATTGGATGTAATAACGGCTTGCGCCTCCCCACCTTCTGATCTCCCCACACCATGCCCCCCGACCACGCCGCGCCCGACGATGAGCCTGTAGCCCAGCCCGTTCCCGGACCTCAGCGGCCCTTGCGTCGCGCGCTGGCCGAGACGGGGCCAGGTGGCAGGCGTGGCGCGGGGCGCCGGCGCAAGGGCGCATCCACACAAGAGACCCTGGCCCCGCTGTTGGCGATCGTGCCGGGCCTGCGGTTGATGGTGGGCATGGTCATTGCGGCGGTGGTGATTCTGGGCCTGTATGTAGGCCGGGATGTGCTGCTGCCGGTGGCCTTGGCTGCGTTGCTGGGCTTTTTGCTCGATCCGGCCGTCAGCCGGCTCAAACGCTGGGGCCTGCCCCGGGTGGTGTCGGTGGCGCTGGTGATGGTGCTGGCTCTGGGCGCTTTGGGTGCAGGCGCGCTCTATGTGGGCAACCAGGTGACCAGCCTCAGCGCCGAGCTGCCGACCTACCAGAACACCATTCGCCAGAAGTTGCGCCACGTCAAACCGTATTTCAATGGCCCGGGGGTCTGGGACGGCGCGGTCAAGGTGCTCAACACGGTGGAAACCGAGATAGGGCAGGGCGATGCCCGCCGCCGCGTGCAGAAGGTGGAGGTGCAGGAGCCGGAGGTCAAGCCCATCCAAAAGGCGCTGGAGCTGCTGAGCAAGGTGGCTGAGCCTCTGGCCACTACCGGCATTGTGTTCCTGTTTGTCGTGCTGATACTGCTGGACCGCAGTGGCCTGCAGGACCGGCTGCTGCGGCTGATGGGGCCGAATACGCATATGGCTTCCGACGCGCTCGATGACGCTGCGACGCGCATCGGCCAGTACCTGCGCATGCAGCTGTTCGTCAACCTCAGCTACGGGGTTCCGATGGCGCTCGGGCTGTGGTGGATCGGGGTGCCCGGCGCCATTCTCTGGGGCATTCTGGCGGCGGTGCTGCGCTTCGTGCCCTATATCGGGCCGATGGCATCGGCCGTTTTTCCGCTCACGCTGGCGTTTGCAGTGGACCCCGGCTGGAGCCTGCTGCTGTGGACCCTGGCACTGATTCTGGTTCTGGAGTTGATCAGCAACAACGTGATCGAGCCCTGGCTCTATGGCGCCAGCACCGGTTTGTCGACCTTGTCCATCATTCTGGCGGCGACCTTCTGGACGGCGCTTTGGGGGCCGGTGGGGCTGATCCTGTCGACCCCGTTGACGGTGTGTCTGCTGGTGCTGGGCCGCTACATCCCGGGGATGGGTTTTCTCGAGATATTGCTGGGCAGTCAGGCGGTGTTTGATCCTCCGGAAAAATTGCTGCAGCGCCTGTGGCGCGGCGATGTCGACCAGGCCATTGACGTTGCATCCGAAAACATCGATGAAGCGCTGCCACCCAAGCCCAGCCAGCAGGACCAGGCATTGGCCGTCACCCATTTCTACGACGAGGTGGCCGTGCCGGCCCTCCAGATTGCGGCCCAGCAGTACCGCAGCGCTGCCAGCCCACCGCAACGCCAGCGCCTGTCGGAGGCGGTGGCCATGCTGCTCAGTGGCCTGCAGCGCCATTACCCGCCTGATGCATTGCCCGAGGCGGTCGAGGGTCAGCCGCCCCCGGCCTCGGTTGTCTGTGTCGGCATGCAATGGGACATTGACCGGCATGCCGCCACGATGGCAGCCCATGCGCTGCGGCTGCACGGGGTAGACAGCAGCACCCGCGCGGTGTCCATCGACACCGTGCTCCGTCAGGGTGATCTGTCGCTGTATGACGGTGTGCGCCACCTCTGCATCTGCAGCTTCCATCCGAACCCACTGGGCAGGCTGGCCCAGATGTGCGATAGCCTGCGCCAACGCTGTCCGCAAATGCAGATCACCGTGATGCTGCTGGGTGCGCAGGGCAGGGGGGGCGTGCGCAGCGACACCTTGAACAGCATGCGCGCGCACGATGCGGTCCAGCAGATCAGCGACCTGACGCGCCTGGTCTTGGGCGAAGGCGCCTCCCGGTTGGATGCCACCTGACGGAAGATCTGCAGACGCCTCTGGCGGGGCAGCGAACGCTCCGGGTGGCACCGGTGGCCGGTGGGTGCTTGGGCCTGTTCAGTCAAAGGGCTTGGCGCCCAATTTGGTGACCACGTGGTCGACAAAGCAGGTGATACGTGAGGCCAGCGCCGTGTTGCGGTAGTAGACCGCATGGATGGACTGGCGTACATCAAGCAGTTGGTCTTCGAACAACGGCACCAGCTGACCGCTGTCGCGGTCTGCCCGCGTCATGAAATCCGACAGGCAGACCATGCCCAGACCGGCCAAGGCCATATGGCGCAGCGTTTCGCCGCTCGAAGAGGCAACCGCCGGCTGTATGCGCAGCAGTTCGCCGCCGGTGTCACGCAGTGGCCATTCATTGAGCGAATCGGGCTGGGTGAATCCCAGCAACACATGCTGCGCCAACTGCTGGATATCGGTCGGGGTGCCGTGGCGTGCAAGGTAGGCGGGGCTGGCCAATACCCGGATGCGGCTGATCCCCACAGGACGCGCATGCATGCTTGAATCCTTGAGCGCGCCAATGCGAAAGGCGACATCGCTGCGCTTTTCGATCAGGTCCACAATGCCTTCGTGCGAGTGCAGCTCCAGCTCCACCTCGGGGTAGCGGGCGCGAAAGCTGTCCACCAGCGGCACCAGCACGTGCAGCATGAAGGGTGTGGCGGCATCCACCCGCAGCCGCCCGGCAGGCCGCACGCGCCGTGCGGCCATCAGCTCTTCGGCCTCGTCCACCGACACCAGGATCGCGCGTGCCCGCTGCAAGAAGGCGCTGCCTTCCTCGGTCAACTCCAGCCGGCGGGTGGTGCGGCGCAGCAGCGTGGTTTGCAGCTTTTCCTCCAGCCGGCCCAGGGTGCGGCTGGTGGCGGAGACGGTCTGGTCCAGCAGCTCGGAGGCGGCGGTGATCGAGCCGGTATCGACCACGGCCACAAAGGCCTGCAATTCGTCGAGCGTGGTCTTCATTGTTGCCCTGGCGTCAAAAGATTTTGGTGGCGATGGTACTTAATCTGCAAATATTAGCAGGGCACACTAGCAGCTATGAAGTCTTCCGCTGTATTGTTC
The DNA here is from genome assembly GCF_022387135.1 of Comamonas sp. B21-038. Lineage (GTDB taxonomy): Bacteria > Pseudomonadota > Gammaproteobacteria > Burkholderiales > Burkholderiaceae_C > Comamonas > Comamonas sediminis. Next base: position 1,871,423 of record NZ_CP092462.1, on the reverse strand, counting down.
GCATTGGCCATTGGCGCTTTCGCCATTGGCACCACCGAGTTTGCCCCGATGGGGCTGTTGCCTGTGATCGCCCAGGGGGTCGACGTCAGCATTCCCACCGCCGGCATGTTGGTATCGGCCTATGCCGTCGGTGTAATGCTGGGGGCACCTGTGATGACCTTGCTGTTCAGCCGCTTTGGGCGGCGTGCAGCGCTGGTCACCTTGATGCTGATTTTCACCGCCGGCAATCTGCTATCTGCATTGGCCCCTGGCTACACGACCTTGCTGCTGTCGCGGTTGGTGACCAGCCTCAACCATGGGGCCTTCTTTGGCATTGGCGCCGTCGTCGCGGCCAGTGTGGTCCCCAAGGACAAGCAGGCCAGTGCCATTGCTGCGATGTTCATGGGGTTGACGGTGGCCAATATCGGCGGCGTGCCCGCTGCCACCTGGATCGGCCAGCAAGTCGGCTGGCGGCTGGCCTTTGCCGGCACGGCTGCGCTGGGCCTGATCACCATTGCTGCGCTGTGGATGGTACTGCCCAAGGGCGAGGCCGGCACACGCCCGGACGTGCGCCGTGAACTCAAGGTGCTGACCCGCCCCGAGGTGCTGCTGGCCATGGGTACGACGGTGCTCGGTGCCGGCTCCATGTTCACGCTCTACACCTATGTGGCGCCGGTACTGACCGAGATCACCCATGCCAGCCCCGGCTTCATCGCCTTTGCGCTGGTGCTGATCGGCGTGGGCTTCACCATCGGCAACAGCCTCGGTGGCCGCCTGGCCGATTGGTCGCTCGATGGCGCTACACGCATCATCCTGCTGGCCCTGGCCCTCATCATGGTGGTGCTGCCTTGGGCGCTTGGTACGCATCTGGGCGCCGGCATGGGTCTGGTCGTGTGGGGTGCTGCCGCCTTTGGCATGGTGCCCCCGGTGCAGATGCGGGTGATGCAGGCCGCCGCAGAGGCGCCCGGCCTGGCCTCGTCCGTCAATGTGGGCGCTTTCAATCTGGGCAATGCCGTAGGCGCCGCCTTAGGGGGCGCCGTCATCAGCCAGGGGCTGGGCTATGGCGCAGTGGCTTGGGCAGGCGCGGCGCTGGCTGCCGGCGGGCTCGGTCTGGTGCTGATCCAGGGCCGCATGCGCCGTGGGCAGGCTGGCCACGCAGCAGCAGCGGGTAACCTCTAATCCCCGGCGCTGGCCCCAGGCTCCCCGTGCAGACCACAAGCTGCACGGGGAGCTTTTGCTTTTTTAAAGTGGGTTCTGCCTGGCCCGGCACTGCCCAAGAAACGCAAGAGCAGGGCGGTGGGTATAGTTGATATTTCATCAAAAGAATATTGTTGATACAGGGCTTTATCTGCAAGGATGAATAGCGCAAACTGTCCACCAATGCGATGAGGACCTGGTTGGGGCTGCCAACCACTGCAGGGCCACCGCACATTTCTGTCCGTATTTTTCTCAAGGAGTTTTTCATGTCTATTCCTCGCTTTGGTGTTGGTACTTTCCGTCTGCAAGGGCAGGTCGTGGTCGACTCGGTGCGCAATGCACTGGAGCTGGGCTACCGCGCGGTCGACACCGCGCAAATCTATGGCAATGAAGCCGAGGTGGGCCAGGCCATCGCCGAGAGCGGCGTGGAGCGCGAAGCGCTGTTTGTCACCACCAAGATCTGGACCGACAACTACAGCCAGGCCAAGCTGGTTCCCAGCCTCAAGGACAGCCTCAAAAAGCTGCGCAGCGACTATGTGGACCTGACCCTGATCCACTGGCCCGCACCCGGCAATGGCGTCGAACTGCAAGAGTTCATGACCGCGCTGGCGGACGCCAAGGCCCAGGGCCTCACGCGCCAGATCGGTATTTCCAACTTCAACATCGATCTGACCCGCCAGGCCATCGCAGCCGTTGGAGCAGGGGAGATCGCCACCAACCAGATCGAACTCAGCCCCTACCTGCAAAGCCGCAAGCTGACGGCCTTTCTCCAGGAGCAGGGCATTGCCGTGACCTCGTACATGACCCTGGCCTACGGCAAGGTGCTGAAGGACCCGGTGTTGGCAGAGATCGCCAGCAAGCACCAGGCCACCGTCGCCCAGGTCGCCCTGGCATGGGCGCTGCAATTGGGTTACGCCGTCATCCCGTCTTCCACCAAGCGCGAGAACCTGGCCAGCAATCTGCTGGCCCAGCAACTGGTGCTTGATGCCGATGACATGGCCCGCATTGCCCAGCTGGAGCGCAACGGCCGTGAGGTGAATCCCGAGGGACTGGCGCCTATCTGGGATTGAGGCGGTAAAAGCATTTGCCTGCATGGGCGCTTTGCAGCCAACGCGCCGCATCCCACGGAAGGATGGTTCTGCAATGTGGCCCGTGCTATTCGGCCATCGCCGGCGCCATATCCTTCTCGCGCGCAAGCACAAAGCCGTATAGCCCCACCAACTGGCGCAGCTCAGCGATAAAGCGCTGGGCCAGTTGGGACATGGGCTCGAATTTGTGGTGCACCAAATTGGTTTGCAGCACCGGTGCATTCTTCAAGGGGCGCACCATCACGGGTCGCAAGGCATGCCAGCTGCGTACCGAGAATTCATCGACCAGCGCAATGCCTACGCCCATCTCGACCATCGATCCCGCATTTTGCGGCGAACCCACTTCCACCACTTCATTGGGCTCCAGCTCCATGTCCTGGCAGTAGGCCAACACCCGCCGCCCCATCGGGGTGTCGTGTCCATAGCCGACCATGGGCCATTGCATCAAATCTTCGGGCGCGACTTCTTCTTTCTCGCACAGCGCGTGGTTGGCCGGCATGATGCAGACCAGGCGGTTGGTGCACAGTGGCGTGATGTCGAGATTGGGGTGTTCAATCGCTGAGCTGATCACGCCAAGATCGGCCTGGTGGTTCAGCAAGCGTTCGCGAATCTGCTCGTGGCCGTGGCAGGCAAAAGTCATCTTGCAATCGGGAAACTGCAGGCGAAAACTGGCGACGGCCTGCGGAATAAAGCTTTGCCCAATCGAGGGGCCTGAGACCAGGTTCAGAATGCCGGTGCGGTGCCTGGCCAGGTCGCCTGCCAGGTCATTGACGCGCTGGACCGACTGGTAGACCTGCTCGACCTCGCCTATCAGGCGGCGTGCCTCGGGCGTTGCAAACAAGCGTCCTTTGATGCGCTCAAACAAAGCAAAACCAATGCGCTGCTCGGTGTAGGCCAGCAGACGGCTGACGGCCGGTTGGGAGACAAACAGCATTTGCGAAGCGCCGGCAATGCTGCCGGTGCTCATCACAGCGCGAAATACCTCAATCTGACGCAAGTTCAGTGCGGCCATTGTGGTCCTTACTAGTCAAGGCGACTACAAAAGCGGCCAAGGCGCCGGGAGACTGCAGTGCGCTCCCGTCAAAGCCTTAACCTGATGTTAATCAAGACCGACATTTCAGCAATTTCTATGCCACGCGAATACTCGTAAATTGCAGTCATTCCAATTTGTACGAGGCGCGCTCATGTCATCGGCCATTTACGTCATCAACCCCAACAGCAGCTTAAGGGTCACCCAAGGCATTGATGTCGCGCTGTCGCCGCTGCGCATGTCTGGAGGACCGCGCTTCGTCAGTGACTGGCTGCGCAGCGGCCCGCCCGGCGTGCAAAGCCAGCAGGACGTCGATGGCGTCGCCATGCCCCTGGTGCAGCACTGCCTGGCCTTGCCGGATGACTGCGCAGCGGTGGTAATTGCCTGCTTTAGCGACCCCGGCCTGTACGCCGTGCGCGAGGCCATGCAGCCGCGTGGCGTGCCGGTGCTGGGTATCAGCGAGTGCGCGATGCTGACTGCGCTGTCGATGGGCCAGCGGGTGGGTGTGATTGCGATCCTGGAAACCTCGATTGCCCGGCATATGCGCAACTACGGTGCGATGGGCATCAGCAGCCGCATTGCGGGTGAAGCCGCGATTGGCCTGGGCGTGACCGAATTGGCCGACCAGGAGCGCACGCTCACACGCATGGTTGAGGTGGGCCAGCGCCTGGTGCGCGAGCAGGGCGCGAATGTGCTGGTGATGGGCTGTGCAGGTATGGCCTCCTACCGCGATGCACTGGCTGAAGCCACTGGCGTGCCGGTGGTCGAACCCACCCAAGCAGCTGCAGCGATGGCCTTGGGCCGCGCTCGGCTGGGCTGGTAGGCCACCGGCCGCCACGCCAGCGGCAGGGGCGCAAACCCTTTCTCCCCTTGGATTGACTTTGATGGTTTGACCTGGGCGCGCACTGCGCTGCCGTGTCACGCCAGGCCTGTTTGTTTTCCTAGCACTTGAGTTTTACTACTATGAAGCGTCTTATTACCGTAGCTGCCGCCCAGCTGGGCCCTATTCAAAAAGCCGAAGGCCGTGACTCGGTCGTCGCACGCATGGTGCGCCTGGTCGAGCGCGCCTACCAGCGCGGCGCCAATGTGGTGGTGTTCCCTGAGCTGGCTTTCACGACCTTCTTTCCGCGCTGGTATGTCGAAGACCTCGACCAGGCCGACAACTGGTACGAAGAAACCCTGCCATCGCCCGCCACCCAGCCGCTGTTCGATGCGATCAAGCGCTATGGGATCACCTGTTACCTGGGTTACGCCGAGATCGCCCATGAGGCCGATGAGACCGGCGTGCTGCGCAAGCGCCGCTTCAACACCTCGGTGGTCATTGCACCGTCGGGTGAGATCATTCTGAAGTACCGCAAAGTCCACCTGCCTGGCCACAAGGAGTTCTCCACCATCCGCAAGGTGCAGCACCTGGAGAAGCGCTATTTTGAAGTGGGCAACCTGGGCTTTCCGGTCACCCGCGCCCCGGTGGGCGAGGTGGAAGGCGTCAACATGGGCATGCTGATCTGCAACGACCGCCGCTGGCCAGAATCCTGGCGTGAGTTGGGTTTGCAGCAGGTCGAACTGGTGATGCTGGGCTACAACACCCCGGCCGTGAACCAGGAAAACCGTGGCTTTGAAGCCCACCACCTGCGCAACTTCCACTCGCAATTGTCGATCCAGGCCGGTTGCTACCAAAACGCCACGTTTGGCGTGGGCGTGGCCAAGGCGGGCAATGAAGACGGCTTTGAGCTGATGGGCCACTCGATCATCGTCAACCCGCAAGGCGAGATCATGGCCATGGCCACCAGCTGGGACGACGAGCTGGTCGTGGCCGACTGCAACCTCGCGATGTGCGAGCTGGGCCGCACGACCATCTTCAACTTTGCGCAGCACCGCCGCCTCGAAGCCTACCAGCGCCTCACCAACCAAACCGGCAGCACAGCGCCTGCCGTCTGGCAGCCCCAAGGCGCAGCCGTCGTTGAGGAGCAGAACCCATGAATGCGCCCAGCCTGGCCGAGCTGCCCAGCAGCATCCAGCATGAGCTGTTTGGTGCCATGCGCGTGCCTACATTTGCCGATGTCGAATTGGCCGCCGAGCGCATTGCGCCCTATATACGCCGAACGCCTTTGCTGTTTTCGCGCAGCCTGAGCGAACGCACGGGTGCACGCATCTGGCTCAAGCCCGAATGCCTGCAGATCACCGGCTCATTCAAGCTGCGCGGTGCCTTCAATGCGATCTTGTCGCTCAGCGAAGCGCAGCGCCACAACGGCGTGATCGCGTACTCCACCGGCAACCACGGCCAGGCGATTGCCTGGGCCGCTGCCACGCTGGGCGTGCAGGCGACGATTGTGATGCCCGCTGATGCGCCCAAGAACAAGGTCAAAAAAGCGCTGGACCAGGGCGCCAACGTGGTGCATTACGACCGCATGACGCAAAGCCGAGAGGAGATTGGCATGCAGCTGCTTGCCGAGACCGGCGCAACCCTGATCCCTCCGGGCGACTTTCCCGAAGTGCTGGCCGCCCAAGGCACGGTCGCCCTCGAAGCCCTGCAGGACTTGCCAGCAGATGACCTGGCGCAACTCGGTCTGTTTGCCGCCCCCTGTGGCGGTGGCGGCATGATGGCGGGCTGCAATTTGAGCCTGGCCGCCTTGAGTCCGCAAACCCGCCGCGTAGCCGTGGAACCGGCTGCGTTTGATGACACCGTGCGCTCACTGGCCAGTGGCACGCGCCAGAGCAATCCCAAATCGGCCGATTCGATTTGCGATGCCTTGCAGGCCGTCACACCGGCCGAGCTGCCTTATGCGATCAATGGCCTGCGCCTGAGCCAGGCTGTCAGCGTCAGCGACGCAGAAGTACTGGTCGCCATGCGCTTTGCGATCGAAGACCTGCGCTTGGTGGTCGAGCCCGGCGGCGCCGTGGCCTTGGCAGCCTTGCTCGCAGGCAAGCTGCCGCTAGAGGGCCAAAGTGCAGTGGTTGTGCTGTCAGGGGCCAATGTCGACCTGCCATTGCTCAGCCAGGCCCTGGCTTGATGCCATCTGCCTCGTCCCAAGCGGGCCTGCTCTTGCGTTCCATGCATTCGCCAGCGCCCGCACCGTCCAGCCATTTCCAGAGTCCATGCACCATGAATTTACCTTCCGCGTTCCACTTTGCCTTCAACATCCGTGACCTGGACAAGGCCAGGGCCTTTTACGGCGGCGTGCTTGGCTGCGTCGAAGGCCGCAGTACCGACACCTGGGTCGATTTTGATTTCTTCGGCCACCAAATCTCCTTGCACCTGGGCGAGCCCTTTGCCACAGCCAACACCGGCAAGGTTGGCCAGCACATGGTGCCTATGCCGCACTTCGGCATCATCCTGCTGTACCCCGACTGGCGGGCCATGGCCGACCGCCTGCAAGCGGCGGGCGTGGAGTTTGTGCTCGCGCCCCAAGTGCGCTTTGAGGGCGAGCCCGGTGAGCAATGGACGATGTTCTTTCGTGATCCCTTTGGCAATCCGATCGAGGTCAAGGGCTTCCGCTCGGAAGCGCAGATCTACGCGCACTAAGACTGCATTCACGGTCCCCAAACGGTGCCCCAATGCCGCTCCACGCACCAAAGCCCATGCACTGAGCACCAATCCGGTGCAGGTTGGCATGAAGCCTGCTTGCACCCAGGGCATTTGTGTGAACCTAGCTTGAGAAAGAAACGACGCCATGTTTGATCTGACCATCCGCAACGGCCGTATCAGCACTTCCCAAAAAACCTTTGTGGCCGATATTGGCATTCAGGGCGGCACCATTGCCGCCATCGGCGAGAACCTGCCAGCCGGGCGTCGTGACATCGATGCACAAGGCCTGTGGGTCATGCCCGGCGGCATCGACAGCCACGCCCATATTGAACAAGCCTCCAGCTCCGGGGTGATGTGCGCCGATGATTTCTACAGCGCCACCGTGTCGGCCGCGTTCGGCGGCACGACCTGCGTGATTCCGTTTGCCGCGCAGCACAAAGGCCAGCAAGTGCCTGACGTGGTCGCCGCTTACGCCAAGCTGGCCGCCGAGAAAGCCGTGATCGACTACGGCTTTCACCTGATCCTGTCCGAAATCACCCCGCAAATGCTGGAGCAGGATTTGCCACGTGCGATCGCAGAGGGCATCACCTCGTTGAAGGTCTACATGACCTACGACAAGCTCAAGATCGACGACTTCCAGATGCTGGATGTGCTGGAAGTCGCAGGCCGCGAAGGCGCGATGGTCATGGTGCATGCCGAGAACCACGATGTGATCCGCTGGATCGCCCGCCGTCTGCTGGACAAGGGCCTCACGGCACCCAAATTCCACGGCGTGGCCCACGATGCGATTGCAGAAATCGAAGCCAGCGCGCGCGCCATCCAGCTGGCCAATCTGCTCGATGTGCCGATTTTGCTGGTGCATATATCAGGCCCAGAAGCGATTGAAGTGATTCGCAGCGCCCGGCAACTGGGCAGCAAAGTGCATGCCGAAACCTGCCCGCAATACCTGTTCCTGACCGCCGAAGACATGGACCAGGAGGGACTGGAAGGGGCGAAATTCTGCTGCAGCCCACCGGTGCGCGACAAGGCCGCGCAAGACAAGGTCTGGCAGGGCTTGCTCGACGGCACCCTGAGCATCTACAGCTCTGACCACGCGCCCTACAAATTCGATGAAAGCGGCAAGCTGCCCAAGGGCGATGCCACCACCTTCAAGGAAATGGCCAATGGCGTGCCCGGCCTGGAGCTGCGCTTGCCGCTGCTGTTCTCCGAAGGCCTGCTGACAGGCCGCCTGACGCCCGAAGAATTTGTGCGTCTTACTGCCACCAACCATGCATACATGTATGGCCTGCAAAAACGCAAGGGCGACATTGCTGTCGGCCTGGATGCCGACATTGCGATTTGGGACCCCCAAGCCCAGCGCACCGTGCGCTGGAGCGACCTGCACGACCAGGTGGGCTACACGCCTTACGAGGGCCGTGTGGTCAATGGCTGGCCCATCACGGTGTTGAGCCGTGGCGAGGTCGTGGTCGAGAACGCCCAACTGCAGGCCGAGCGTGGCCGTGGCCAGTTCCTGCCTTGCGAATGCCCCGAGCCGATTTTGCAAGCAGCCCAGCAGCCCAAGCCCTCTGATGCCTCGCAATGGCTGGGGCTCAAAGGCAAGGCCTGGCAGCAGTATTGAGTGCCAAACGACGCCGCTTTTTGCGTGCCAAAGCCAGGCCTAGCTTGGCTTTGGCGGGCCCTTAACAACAGGTTAAGGCATACCGATAAAACGGCAGGCGACAGCCTGGCCAATGCGCCCAATAATTTTCTCAAGCTCCCAAGCAAATCAGGCCCAGCCAGCGATGGCTTTTCATCCATGAATGAACCAACCCCGCCCATGAACACCCTTGCCCACACCCTCGCTCTCGCCTCCTGGTTGACACTGGCACTGGCTTTGACCAGCGCCGCCCAGGCACAAACCGCTGCGCCTCTGAAAACCGCTTTGGACCCGACCTTTGCCCCGCAGGCCATGGTCAAGATCGGTGGCGGCCTGCAAGGCTTTAACGTCGACATGGGCGAAGAAATCGCCAAGCGCTTGGGCCGCAAGCTCAGCATTGATGCCACTGAGTTTTCGGGCCTGGTGCCAGGTCTCAACAGCGGCAAGTACGAGTTCCTACTCGCGCCGGTGACGGTCACGCCTGAGCGCGCCAAAGCCATGCTGTTTACCGAGGGCTACACCGAGACGAACTACACCTTCATAGGCCGCAAAAACGCAGCCGCGCTGGAATCCCTGGAGGCGCTGAAAGGCAAGGTCGTGGCGGTCAACAAGGGTTCGAACTACGACGCCTGGGCCAAAGAGAACGCCGACAAATACGGCTTCAAGTACTTCGTCTATGGCTCCAACGCCGATGCGATCCAGGCCGTCTTGACCAAGCGTGCCGACTACAACCTGACCGGTAGCACCGTGGCGGGCTGGGCTGTCAAGCAAGCGCCTGCGCTGCAAGCGGGCTACACCATCAAGACCGGCCTGGTCTGGGCGATTCCTTTCCGCCTTGACGACAAGGCCGGCCGTGACCAGGTCAGCAACGTGCTCAAGTGCATGAAGGCCGATGGCACGATCGCCAAGCTGGCCGAAAAATGGTATGGCTACTCGCCCGAGGCCAACAGCGTGGAGCGCACGGTCAGCCCAGGCCACGGCGTGCCCGGCACCGAGAACTACGATGCCACCCCTGTTAAGCCGAAGTGCGCGTAAGCACGCAATGGCTGTGATAACCCTGAAGTGCTGAGAACCTATGAGCGCCCCCATCCTTGAACTTGTTGAACTGCGCAAATCCTATGGCTCGCTGGACGTATTGCGTGGTGTAAACTTGCGTGTGTACCCGGCTGAGCTGGTCTGTGTTATCGGACCTTCCGGCTCCGGAAAAAGCACCATGCTGCGCTGCTGCAACCGGCTGGAAGAGCCAAGCGACGGCCAGGTGGTCATCAACGGCCAGGACATCATGCGCTCCGATGTCGATGTCAACCAGGTGCGCCAGAAAGTCGGCATGGTGTTCCAGCACTTCAACCTGTACCCGCACCTGAACGTGCTGGGAAACATCACCCTGGCGCTGCGCCAGGTGCAAAAAAAAAGCAAGGCCGAGGCCGAGGCCATTGCCCAAGAGGCACTGGCCAAAGTGGGTCTGGCCCACAGGGCCGCCGCGTTCCCCAGTCAGCTCTCGGGTGGGCAGCAGCAGCGCGTGGGCATTGCGCGTGGCATTGCGCTCAAGCCGCAGGTGATGCTGTTTGACGAGCCCACCAGCGCGCTGGACCCGGAGCTGGTTGAAGAGGTGTTGCAGGTGATGCGCGCACTGCGCGATGAAGGCATGACCATGCTGGTGGTGACCCATGAAATGGCGTTTGCCCACGCAGCGGCTGACCGCGTGATTTTCATGGACGGCGGCGTGGTCGCCGAAGCGGGCACCCCGGCTGAGATTTTTGAGCACCCGCAGCAAGAGCGCACCCGCAGCTTTGTAGGCCGCTACATGAATGGCACGAATGGAGCCAAAGGCGCTGCATTGCAGGCGTCCACGGGTGCAGGTGGCCACCTATGAGCGAGTCCAGCGGCGGCTTTTTATTCACCTTTTTCAACCTGGCCATCGCGCAGGAATACTGGGCCGACATCGCGCTTGGCATGCTGGTCACCATCGGGGTCGGCATCGCGGTCGTCATCACCGGCCTGGCACTGGGTCTGGCCATGGCGATTGGCCGCTCATTGCAGCTGCGCTGGCTGACGGCAGCCATCGTGATCTTCTCGGACGTGATGCGCTCGCTGCCACCGTTGGTGGTGCTGATCCTGCTGTACTTTGGCCTGCCGACCCTGGGGCTGGAGTTATCGGCCTTTGCGGCGACCTGGGTCAGCCTGTCGATGGTGCTGGCCGCTTATGCGCAGGAAAGCATCTCGTCGGCCATGGCCTCGCTGCCCAAAGGCCAGACCGAGGCGGCGCGCTCCACCGGCCTGACATGGTGGCAGGCGATGCGCTGGGTGGTCCTGCCCCAGGCGCTGCGCCGCGCGGTACCGCCGCTGACCAACCGCGTGATCTCAACGACCAAGAACACCGCACTGGGCTCGGTCGTTGCCTTGGGGGAAATCTTGAGCAATGCGCAGGCCGCATCGGCCGTGGCGGGCAACCCCACACCGCTGACGATTGGGGCATTTCTCTACCTGTTGGTGTTCTTGCCGATCGTGATTTTCTCGCGCTGGCTGGAGCACAAAACCAAAACCACCGCCTAAGTGCCAAGCCATGGAAATTTTCTTACAAAACTTCTTCAACCTTGAGGTCTTCCAGCAGGCGCTGCCGTATTTGCTGCAAGGTATGTGGACCACGGTCTGGCTTTCGGCGCTGGTGATTCCGCTGGGTGCAGCCGCCGGCTTGCTGCTGGCCTTGGGCCAGACGCAATCGAGCCGCCGCAGCCTGCGCTGGAGCATCATTGCCTACATCGATTTCTTTCGCGCCTTTCCGCCGCTGGTCCTGCTGATTTTTCTCTACTTTGGTCTGCCTTTTGTCATCGGCGATGTGCCCAAGCTGATGGCCGTGATGCTGGCCTTTACGCTGAACAACTCCAGCTACTTTGCCGAGGTGTTTCGCGCGGGCATGGAGGCCATTCCCACAGGCCAGATGGAAGCGGCCCGCTCCACGGGCCTGACCCGTTTACAAGCGCTGCGCTGGGTGATCTTGCCGCAGGCTACACGCCATGTGCAGGCCGACTTGCTGGGCAACTGCATTGAGGTCTTCAAGCTCACCGCGATTGCCAGCGTGGTCGGGATTCCGGAATTGCTGCGCAACTCCCGCGATGTGCAGTCTCTGGTCTACAACCCCTCGCCAGTGGTGCTGGCCGCGCTGCTCTACCTGGCCCTGTTGTGGCCGCTGACACGCTGGCTGGCGCGCCTGGAGCACCGCAAACTCGCCATGCTCAGCCACTGACAGCCACTGACAGCCGCTGAAAGCTGCTGAAAGCTGCTGAAAGCTGCTATAGCAGGCCTGCCATTGACTGGTTTCAATGGCAGCTTCCTTGATCCATATTCCTTGCGCACGCCCCATGACACCGCACGCTACCCCCATCCCCTTGCCCATTCTCGGCCCCTGGCTGGCCCAGGACCTCAGTGCCAGCTTGCCAGCCAGCTTCCTGCCTTTGGTCTTGCACAGTGCACCGGACTTTCTGGCCCAGCTCGCACCGCATGTGCCGCGCATTCGCGCCCTGGTGTGTACCAGCGGCGGGCAGGCGATTGATGCGGCCTTGATGGACCAATTGCCCCAGCTTGAACTCATTTTGAACCTGGGTGCGGGCACGGAGTGCGTGGATTTGGCCGCCGCACAGGCACGTGGCATTCAGGTGCTGACAGGCGCTGGCGTCAATGCGGTGGACGTGGCCGAGCTAGCCATTGGCATGATGATCGGGATGGCCCGGCGCATGCATTTTGCCGACCGCGAAGTGCGTGCGCTGCAATGGGGCGCAGACCGAAAGCCGGTGCGGCGTCTGGCAGGCCAGCGCGTGGGCATCGCTGGAATGGGCGCGATTGGCCAGGCGATTACCAAGCGCTTGGCCACATTCGACATGCCGATCAGCTATTTCTCGCGCCGCCCGCTGGAAGCACTGCCTTACACGCACCATGCCGATCTGCAAAGCCTGGCCTCTGCGGTGGATTTCCTGTTTTTAGCCTTGCCCGGCGGCAGCGCGACGCAGCATCTGGTCAATGCCGACATCCTACGCGCCTTGGGCCCTGATGGCTATGTGGTCAATGTGGGCCGTGGCAGCGTGGTCGATGAGCAAGCGCTGGCCCAGGCCCTGGCCGCAGGCCAGATTGCCGGGGCAGCCCTCGATGTGTTTGAGTACGAACCACAGGTGCCAGACAGCCTGATTCAAAGCCCCAACACCTTGCTGCAGCCGCACCGTGGTGGCTTTACGGTCGAAGCCCACGAGGAAATCATTGCGTTGACTTTGCAGCGTTTAGCCAGTTTGTACTTTCAGGGCAGTTCTCCTATCCTCTAAAAACCCATTTCCCACATTTGCAGATCTGGGAGGCTGACATCTCCCATTTGCCAATCCAGGAGAAGGTCGTCTATTTCAGTTTTGTCGCCGAGGGCCACTCACGCAAGATCGTGGTCTGTCCTCTGCACGCAAGCTTGCAAAACCGAGAAGGAGGCGCAGGTATGGAAGAAGAAGCTCAGGACGCCTAAAGGCACTCAGTCACTGGTGTGCCGTTCAGCCAGCGGAGTTCAAGGCGTATTTGCCCGTGCGTCGCAAATGCTGGCCCAAGGCATGACCGAGACACCGCACCCGCCGATGGTGGTAGAGAGCAGGGGAGGGGTCGGCCTGCTTGGCTTTGCCCGAGTAGTCCTCATTTCGCATGCGTGCAATATCCTGGAAGGCTCTCCCTCAACCAATGCCCGCACGAGGTTGTGCTATCCCTGTCCAAAGCCGAAACTTCCGTGCTCCAGCGCAGCGATACCCGCCAACGGCTTGCCGCCCAAGGCACCGACCTGGTCGCCATGCCATCGGCCCAGTTGGCCGAGAAGTTGCGCCGTGAGACCCAGGTGTATGGCGACATCATCAAGCGCTTTGGTATCAAGGCCAGCTGAGGAGGGCGCTGATACGCTGAAGACCTCAGCCACCACCAAATGCCTGCCCGTATGCAGACCTTTTTCAATGCCGGGAGCAGAAAAGCCGCTAGGATGCGCGCAGAGAATACGTAAGGAAATGTATGCGCTTTCTGATGGCGCTCGGCCTGCTGCTGGCAGGCTCAGCCGGTGCCCAAGAGGTTTACCGCTGCGGCAATAGCTACAGCTCCGAGCCCTGCAAAAATGCCAAAACCATTGATGTCACGCCCGCAGTCAGCAATCTCGATGGACCGCTGACACGGCTGATCTACCTCTGTAAACGACCTGACAAAACCGAACTGTGGTGGATAGACAGGCCATGTTCGCAAGAGCGATGGGACTTGGTCGAGAGCGTTAGAGTGCCCAGCAATGTGGATTGGAAGAGCCAAATGGCCATCGCCCAACGAAAACGGGCGGATGATGCGCGGCAAGCCAGCCAGGCTCGTCATCACTACCATTCGGCCGAGCCTGGCAGCGGTCGTTCCAGCGAGGCGCGTTGCGAGGAATTCAAGCAAAGGGTGGAATATCTGGATTCCGCCGCCAGAGCCGGCGGTACCGCACGCAAGATGGAATGGATCCGTGAAGAACGGCAACGCGCGCGGGACGAGCAATTCCGGGCCGGGTGCTGAGGTTCCTGTTACAGCGCTTGCATGCGTTGGCAGGGTTGCAGACCAGCGCGCAGCTACACTGCGCGGCAGGAGGAATGGCGATGGATTGGGCAAGATTGCAGATGGAGATAGACCGACAGCTCGCCTGGATGCTTTTCTGGTCGCTGATCGCTACGGTTATCTCGTTGTGGGTCGGTTATGAGCTGTTGAAGGCTGCGATCAAGAACGGCATCAATGCCTCAAACCTGGGCGACCGCCGCAGGTCGATGCAAGCGGCGCAGCCACCGGTGGCGCCGGCAGGTTACCGCTGGGTGCTGGTCAAGGATGACAAGCCGGGCGCTGACATGCGGCCGGAGCGCTGAGAGAGAGAGAGGTTGCTCGTGTCCAAGCAATGAGGCACGGGTTGTAGCCAGATGGCTCCTCACCAGTACTTAGCTAATTAATACGATGTATATTACTGTTAACTCCGAGATACAGAATTAACATATAAACAACATATCAAAGCACAAAAAGCCCACCGAAAAGGTGGGCTTTTTATTGGCCACTGACATTGCCATCAGCTTTAGGATGCGCGCATCAAACGTAAGGGAATGTATGCGCACCATCATCGCGCTTTGCGCATTTGCAGCAGGGTCGGTAACAGCTCAACCAAAAACCACATATGAAGCAGCAACCGAAGCAGGCGAACGAAACATGGTGCTGCTATACCAGTGCGTACCGAAAGATGGACGACCTTACTGGAGAGACAGGCCATGCGCGGAAGCGCCTGACGATCTCATTCACGTAAATAAGGCATGGGCACCAAAAAACGCGACCTTGTGCGAGCAGCTTGAATACATTTACCGTCAAAGGAGAAATGCTCCCATTCTTATCCCCATCAACTAAAGACAGGCACGAGATAGAACAGGCGTCCACATGGGGTTTGTCACCCCATACCCCGACCCCACCACAACGACAGAAGGTCTCCGTTCCAGGGGCCCCTGTTTGTATTCAAAGTGAAGCAGCGAAGGCTGCGAACGAAGCACGCTTAGCTGCAGCCCGTTTTGCGCCGGCCTGGTCAGAGGTAACTGCAGCCAGGTCGCTGTCACTACGAACCAGCCTAGTGTGCGCGCCAACCATTGATGAAAAATCGAAGGATGCTAAGGAATATTTCGTGGATAACTCTACTTTACCCATCTGTTACGGCTTACTGTTCTTAATTAAATCTTGCAATGCCCTCACGAAATCTCCTTGGGTAGCCCGTTCAATCTTAGCCTTCTCAAGCGCTGCGGTGCTTTGATCCTTCGTTAAAATGTAATTGCGTTCAGTAGAGGCGAGTGATTGAACCATCATGGCTATCATAGATGGATCGCCATATTTAATAGATGTTTGCAAGGCAATATGCTTAGACTCAGCATTTGTCAACTCGTTCTGAAAATATTTTATTTCCGCCAAACTTGCCTTATAGAGCGAGAGGAAAAAGAATGCAAATAATTCTATAAGAATTACCAATGTAAGGCGGGGGAGAAAATGGGATGCCATGACCCACGGATCTTTAACTGCAGAAGTTACCTCTTGAAAAACACCCCATCCAAGAATTACCAATCCAATTACAGTAGTAATGGCGCCCAAGGTCAAATTAACATTACCTCTAAAACCAAGTGCCTCTATCTCCTTTGTTAATCTCATTCTTATTTCTTCAAATTCAAAAAATAACTCTCGCTCTTTTTCAATACGGGCTTGCGATATAGAAACATTAGCCTCGATTTCAGCCAGAACATCCTTAGCAGTTTCTGACGTCAACTGATTCTTAAGATTTGCAATAAGAGCATCTTTATCCTGATCCCCCAGTTGCGCTGCAAGACTAGAGCTATATTTTAACTCTTCATTTGCATAATTAAGCTGATTGATCGCCTTATCAAGCTGCAGTTTGACGCGATCTGCTTCAGATTTGACGTCTTCATCAAGATTATTTGAAGCTGATCTACGATGAAGTATTAATCTGGCCTCCTCCATTAATTCAAATTGATCAGGATTTTTAAATCCCGTCTGTAGATATACCATAATCACTGCGGCTCCAGAAAAGCCGAGCGATATGATCGCAAGAATTTGAATTGTGGGTATAAAGCCGGATGCTATATCAGGCGAGCGATAAAATTGAGGAAATAAAAATAATATGACCGACAGCGCTATTGGAACTACTGCCAATGCAAAGCGTTTGCGATTTCGCTGTTGTAAATCACGTACTACTTGATCAATTTCAAATTGAAAATCTGCATCGTCTTCTTCCATTTCAATCGTCATTCATTTCCCCAATAAATATTATTTAAACCACTTCAAAATATCCAAGTAACTTTTATAGAATTTTTAATTAATCATCTATAAAAATCATACGCTGCTAAAGATGACAATATGTTACTCGATGTAGATGTGGAAGTTAGCAGAAAAAATTTGCACGCTTGCTCGTGAAAACAGCAGATGGCCTTAGAGCCGCTTGTGTGCTTCAGGTGCGGGGTGTGGGGAACGCGCCCCATGCGATGGGGCACAAGATAGAACCAGAGTCCACATGGGGTTTGTCACCCCATACCCCGACCCCACCACTGCGACACAAGGTCTCCGTTCCTGGGGCCCCTGTTTGTCCGCAAAAAGAAGCGGCAGGGCTTAGCGACGAGTAGTAGGAAAAATCGACTTCACCTCAGAGTTGCGGGCCTGCATGCGTTCTTCCCAGCCCATGGCTTCGCGCGTAGCACCGCCGACTGATGAAGGTTCATCGTTGCGATCAGAGCGCCGGCCTGATGCAGTGTCGATCACGACAGGCTTGTTGATCGAGCCGCCAAGATAGGGCGCATCGCAGGTGACGGGCCGGATCACATCCTTGTACGTGACGAAGGCCATACAGGTGCCGGTGACCTTAACTGTGTAGCCAGCGCCCTCAAGATCGACGCTAGTGAGGTCAAACAGCCTGCGGCTTTCAGCAGATACCACGAATGTCCAAATCTCCGTTCCTGCCTTGCCTATCTGGCCGGTCATATGCAGCATTTTTCCAAACAATGGGTCCATGGTCACCGGCTTGGGTTCTGCGGCCTGTGGCGGTGGCGTAGAGGCCCCTTGCGCTGGCCTGGAAGGGGCAGAGGAGGGCGGCACGATGAATGCGTTTGAGCCCTTTTGCGCCTCAAATGCAGACTTGCGCATCATTCCTGCTTTACCTGGCGTTGAAGTGCCAAACACCGTTCGCCCTTCCTGCGGCCAGAAGGCCCAGACGGCAACAACCAGGCAGATCAGGAGCCATATCCACTTGAAACGCGTGAAGTAAACGATGAAGGGCTTAACGTCCTGCACGCCAGCTTCTGCACTGCCGCCGCTTTGCGTATTGCTGCGGTACAGGCCGAAATACTGCGGCTCATACTTGCGCTCATTGCGCTGAATTTCCGCGCCGCGATAGCCCGCGTGCACCTTGCGAATGTAGTGATCCGCCTTGCCCAAAATATCGGCCTTGCGCACCTTGATCAGCGTGGCGATGAGCTGCGCGATGGGCTGATTGATATCGCGAAAGCTTTGCGTCATCAGCAGAACATCGGCATTGAAATGCCGGTGCAGTTTGAACCACTGCACAACGCTATCAGGGGTGCCCGTTTTTGGGAATGACACGTGGCATTCGTCAATGACGTAGAGCGGGCCTTGTCCCTTTGGGCCGCGCCAGGTGCTGTAGAAATCCCAGACAGTGCCAAAGGTGAACACGCTAACAGGCGGGTCTACAGGTTCTTTGTCGGTCCACAGTTGAAAAGCAGGGCGCTCTGCGATATCAGTTGCATCCCAATCGCCAAGCTGTTTTGCAGGCCGGGTGCGAAGCTCAATGAGATCGCGATAGCCAGGATCGAGGGCCGCAAACATGTCGATGTTGAGCGGCAGGTTTGTGATAACCAGGCGGCCCTGCTTAAGCGCCTCTAGGACGTGAAACACCACCCCCTCATAGCTCTTGCCAGAGCCCGGAATGCCCTCCAATCCGTTGATCATGAGCCAAGCCTTGTGAAGGGGATCAGCTGCAGCACCAGGCGTATGCCGATGGCCGCAATGATGATCTGCGAGGCAGTGCCCAGCCCGGCCATTTGCATGACGTTGAGAATTTCAGCTGGCACTTCTCCGACGCTGTTTGAGTAGCTGTCGAGGCCAGAGAGGTCTACCGCACTGACTGCCGACACGACAAGGCCGAGGATGCCATCGAGAGCCCAGCAGACGACGTCAGTCAGCAGGTCCCAAAGCTTTTGGAACTGCTCGCCAGCCAGGTCACCGAACCACTTCCAGATAGCCTGCAGTGTTTTGAGAATTGCTGCCATGGATCAACCTCCGAAGACAAGACGCCTTGCGACCGCGAGGGCACAAAGGATGGTGAATGCCTTAAGAGCGATCCAGACGCGAGGATCGAAATTAAGGTCGTACGAGCCCAGGTTTAGCTTGCCGCCCAGGTTCAAATCGATGATGTAAGAGGGCGCAGAGCCGCCATCACCGTAGTTCGGAAAGAGCTTGCCAGCGAGGCCACCGATAGATGAGTTTTTAAGGCCGTCGGCGTGCTTTTCCCAGACACCCTTGATACCGCCCTCATACTTTTTGTCATAGAGCTTTGGAGCACCAATTTCGGTGTATTTGTCATCAAGATCACCGCTGTCACCACCACCGCCGCCACCTTTGCCGCCTTGACCCTTTGTAGCACCGGACTGGTCTTCTTTGCGACCACACACTGAGCTCTCTGGATTCTTAGCGCAATAGGTCTGCCTATTTACATTATTAACAGTATTTGTGGTGGTTTTGATAATATCGCCATTTGAATCCTTTACGGTATTGGTTTCAGTAACCGTGCATTGATCGCCCTTACAATTAATATTGTTCTTGGTTTCCGTTACGGTTCCGTCTGGGCCTTTGGTGAGGCCAAAATCAACACCTTGTGTTTCCCCTGTCCAAGCTTCAATGCAAACATCTTTGCCATTTACCTCGCCTTTATATCCATCCTTGCATTCCTTGTCATTGGGCTTTACAGCGGGCTCATCATCGGGAAGTGGATTGTCTGTGAGATCGCAAGAAAGCTCGCCTTTAAGACGAGGGTCTTTTAAATCTTTTTCCGTAAATGCCCAGCTAAAGCCATTTGTCCACTCTATTCCATCAGCATCTTTAAAACCAAGATCACCTGTAAACATGTGCTTGCAACCTTTGCCGGAGCCATTTGGTCCCGATGGAGTACCAAAGCAAGCAATAGCGCCATCAGCAAATTTGCCATAAGGACCTCGCGCACGCCCAGACCGATCAGTAGTTAAAGTGGAATTCCAGATCATGCCATTAGTGGAGCAATCAGACTCGATTTGCGGTACGCATTGGTATACGCCATCAACAATTCGCTCTGCATGGTCGGTATTGCAAATGCACTTAGAGCCTGATTTAACAGAATCAGGAGGGCAAACTAAGCCCGGTGTTTTATACACGTTAGCTGCAAACTCAGCACCTCCTATGATGCGGCAATCCGCGCGATCGGCGGTAATATTGTGAGCTTGAAACTTCCAGCCAAATCCAATATATACCGGCTTCTTATCAAGAGCCTTGCAGGCTTCATCTGGCGATGAAAATACTCCGCCATATTCCTCATTATTTTGCCAGCCCTGTTTTGCATCAAATTCGGCGAATGCCGAAAAGCTGATTAGACAAAGAATAGCAATCAACAACTGGAGCAAATGCCTGATAGGATTTTGACTTTTCATCTTTAACCCTTTGCAAGCATGAAAAAGCAAGCCGCCCCCATTGCGCCAATCAACGCAAACAGGGCATGGATTGACACAATGAGGGCGATCAAAAGCATGGTGCTGCTTTAGATCTTGGCGACGATGCGCTTGACGATGGCAGGGCCCTTGATGACCAAGGAAATGCCCACGATGATCAGGCCCAGTGCCAGCACCTTGGCAGAGATACCAGCGAGGTCGATTTCATCGAACAGATCGTCCACGCCAGCAGCATGCGAGCTGACAGCCATCATGGCGGTACCAGCGGCCACACCCAGGCGGGCGTATTGGTGAGCAGCCAGGGCGGCCAGGTTTTGCAGTTTGGTCTTCATGACGTTTTTCCTTCAAAAAAAGAGAGTTGAAAAGGTGCGAGATTGCACCGGAGAGCCGCAAAGGCTCTGCGCTGAAATCTCAGATGCCGCGGATAACGCGAACGAGCCAGCCCACGACTAGGCCCATCACCGCAATCGAGAACACCATGCCGAAACCTAAGGTGAAAGCCATCCCGACAGTTCCCGGCGTGATGCCGATTGCGCCGAAATCCTCTACACCGATCTCAGTTACAAGCACCTGGCTTTGATCAGGGCAGGGCAGCTGGTCGGCGAGGCATACGAAGTAGTTCGCCATCAGTCGCCCCCGGCGATATCGTCAGAGCCGCATTCAGGGCATTCCAGGGCCTCTGGCGTCTCTTCAGCGCTCTCGTCAGCTTCGAAGTCAGCGCCGCAGTTATCGCAGTGCAATTCAGCCATGCAACCTCCAATAAAAATAGACACCTGCAATTACAAGAAGCGGCAGCGGCTCAAGGTCAATAGAGCGATGCGCATATGGCCGCCTAAACACGTCGTAGACCCAGACGTACAGACCAAAAAAGAAGCTAAACAGAAGAAAGCAGCAGCCCAGAGCAACGATCGGGTCAAGCACCTGAAGAAAGAGACCTGTATAGGTTTGGTAAGGCATCAGTAGTCCCCTGCAGTGCCCAAAAGGTCGAGGTCAACGATGGTCGGTTCTTCGTCCAAATCAGCGTGATCCACGACCAGCTGCAGCGCCATTTCTTCATCGGTGATGACTCCACCACCAGCTTCGCGAAGAGAGCGAACCCACTCCACGCCACCGTCGCCGGTAGGGCACAAGAAGCGGCCAGTCGTGCGGCTTTGGACGATGAACCGAGCCATGCTTAGGCCGCCTTTTTGCCTGCTGGCTTGATGCCCAGCAGCACCAGCTTGGAGTCGTTGCCAGCGCCTGCAGTGATGTCAAAATCGCAGTCGCACAATACGCCGCCTTGAGGCCACGAATCCTTGAATTGACGCCACTTTTCGAACTCGGCCGAGGTGCCCAACTTGAATGGGCGAGTCACTTGGCCGATGCTTTCGCCGCTACTGGTCTGGCCCAGGTCAACGGCGAGTTGAAACGTGGTGCTATCGAAGGGACGGCCTTCAAATTCACCCTTGCTGGTCTTGATGCCGGTGCACACGGCTTGCATCTGAACTTTCATACTCAAAAACTCCGAAATGGGCCTTAACACAGGGCAACTGCTGGACGGCCCGAAGCTCCAGCGCCTGTTACGTGGGAATACGCCTGCTGGACCGTCGTCACGACGTCCTGCTGGGTGAAGTGCTGCAGACGGCCTGGCAGTCGCTTGTCGTTCAGCAGCTCAAACATCTGTTCGAAGCCAAGGTGCTGATAGAGCAGGGAGGCAGTAGGGCCAGCAACGCGACGGAACCAAGTTATGGCCCGGGCCACTTCGGCTTTGACGGTTTCGACAGCAGCGGGCTGCATGACCGGAACACCTTCGGGAACGGCGTGCTGCGTCTCAAAATATTCGTTGTAGATGGCGTTGTGCCAGTCGCTTGCGCCCTTGAAGAAGTCATCAGGACGGCGCAGCATGTCGGAGGGCAGCACACGCAACTTGTTGCCGTACCGAAGCTCAATGCGAACCCATGGGGAGGGCGCTTCCTTGCCGTAGAGCTGGTGACCTTTTTCGTAGATATTGGTCTGCTTACCGGCTTCCTTGCTGCCGATATAGACACTGCGGCCGAAGCTGTTTGCCCAGTCGCCGTTATTGGCGTAGGCCGGCTGGTGGCCTCGCACGTTCATCAGGCCATCAAGGTAGTCTTTCAGCACGCGATCCATGCCACCGGCGATGCCTTGGAACAGGTCTAGCGCCAGGTCGCAACGAGTAATCTTGGCTTCGGTCGAGTCAATGAGACTGGCGAAGCGATCGCGGTAGCCAGGTGCAGCGAAGGTGCAGCCTGCGCCGGTGATATTGGCGTGGATCGTTTCGCTTTGCTTTTGCTGCCGTGGTGACTCGCTGGACGAGAGGAAACCGACCCAGGCGACTTCTTTGCTATTGCGGGTGATCGACCAGCGGAAACGGTAGAAGTCAAAGCCTTTTTTAAGCTCTGGCTCAATCACAAAATCAGGGCCGAGCGCGTCGCACACGTCTTCTGCCAGGGCCTTGGCCTGGGCAGATGCTGCGAAGTCTGGGTCTGGCATCTCTTGCAAGATGCGCATCAGGCGACGCCGACGGACTTCGAATTCCAGATCGTTGGACCAGCATTCGACCATCGACCCTTTGGGCGGGAACAGGTCATCAAGGCGAACCGCTGGAGCGTTGCGACGGATGACGGTAAATCGCAGCCAATCGACATGGACGACGTTACCGGTGCTTGCCCGTTCAGCTTCCAGGCGGAGCTTGATGGCGTTGCCATCCAGGACCAGCGATGACTTTGGCACTGCGCTCATTTTTAGTATCTCCCCGTGATTACCATCGGGGAGGGTTTGCGAACCGACGCCCTTGCAAAGCCAGCGCGGAGCGGCTTTTTCCCCGCAAGCGGGGCCCCTTTGGCCGCGCCGCGCACGGCTTTTTGACAGGCTGCATTTGCTGCAGCCAGCATGAGAGGTTCAATCAGAGATAGCCAAGTCTGGCGGTTGTAAAAGGCTTGCGCGGGCCATGTATGGTCCGCTGCGCTTTGATGCCCTCCAACTGCCTTGATCGCCATGCTTGCCCCCTGTGGTATAAGTCCGTTACTTACCAAAATTGATTGCACCAAAAAAGGTGCATCAAAGTTGGTGCAACTCTAAACCAAATTTGGTGTAGCCCTATGTACGATCATCCGTTAGTGGTAACCCTTATTGACATGGGTTCAAAACGACTTGGATCAGTCAGCAAGATTGCTAGCGAGCTTGAAATTCCGACTCAGCATGTGTTCGGATGGAAGTCCGGAAAAAGAAAAGCCCAGCCGCACGACATTGCTGCGCTGGCCGAGCTTGCTGGTCTTGATGCTCTTAAGTTTCTAGCAAAGGCACAGCTAGATGAGCTTGAGGGATCGAAGAAAGGAGCGATCTTGTCGAGGTCGCTGGGAAAATTAGCGCTAGCGATTGGCGGGGCAACCGCTGGCGTTTCAGCCCACGCAAGCCCGGTTTTTGAATTGATACGATGTATATTATGTTAAGTAACATTTCTACCTAGCCTGTACCTCTCGCCGAGCAGAGAACCTCAAACCTGCCCTGCCACTTGGCAAGGCAGTCACTTTGTTGCCAAATCGAGGGTTAACCACGGCTTATCCAGCCTCTCGATGATTCGTTTTACTAAGACAATTTCCTGTCATTCGATCCAAGGAATAGTTATATGAAAAACGAAAAATCGCTGGGTGCCGTGCCGGCGCGCTACAGCATGGCCGCGCTGGCCGCCATCGTCGCCCTGACGATGACCGCTTGCGGTGGCTCCAGCCATAACGACCAGGAGGATCTGGTGAGCACGGCCTGCGAGGCTGGCACATCGGATGGTTCGGTGGTCGTGGGCTCCGGTCTGCCTGGCGATCCTTCGTTCCCTGAGCTGGCTTCGGGTTACCGTACCGGCAAGAAAGTGGTCGAAGGCCATAAGTACATGGTGGTGACGGCCAACCCTCTGGCATCCAAGGCCGGTTGTGAAGTGCTGAAGTCTGGCGGCTCTGCGGTGGATGCTGCGGTGGCCGTGCAGATGGTGCTGGGTCTGGTGGAACCCCAGTCCAGCGGTATTGGCGGTGGCGCCTTCATGCTGTACTACGATGCAGCCACTAAAAAGGTGACGGCTTATGACGGCCGCGAAACCGCACCTGCGGCCGCGACGCCAGATTACCTGCGCTATATCGACAGTGGCACCCAGACCACGCCGCTGCCCAGCGCCCGTGCCAGCGGCCGCTCCATCGGCACGCCCGGCGCTGTGCGCATGCTCGACCTGGCCCACAAGGACCACGGCGCCAAGCCCTGGAAGGACCTGATCCAGCCGGGTATCGACCTCGCCACCAATGGCTTCAAGATCAGCGGCCGCATGTCCGATGCGCTGGCCGGCGCCAAGACCGCGCTGCAGGCGGATGCCGATGCGCTGGCCATTTATTTCAACGCCGACGGCTCGACCAAGGGCCTGGGTGAAACGTTCAAGAACCCTGCCTATGCCGCAACGTTGACGAAGATGGCGACTGGCGGTGCCGATGCTTTCTACACCGGATCGGTGGCGCAAGGCATTGTCGACAAGATCGCCGTGACCCAGAACGTGACCACCGGCGCGCCCATCACCCCCGGCGTGACCACGATGGCCGACCTGGCGGGTTACCAGGCCAAAAAGCGTGATGCAGTCTGCACCACCTACCGCGCCAAGTACGTGATCTGCGGCATGCCACCGCCCTCGTCCGGCGGTATTGCCGTGGCGCAGGCCATGGGCGTGCTGGAGAACTTTGACCTGGCCCCCCACAAGCCCACCGCGCTGGATCTGGAAGGCGGCAAGCCGACTGCCATGGGCGTGCACCTGGTGAGCGAAGCCGAGCGCATGGCCTATGCCGACCGCGACATGTATGTGGCCGACACCGACTTCACCCCCCTGCCCGGCCCGCTGTACAGCACCTTGCTGGACAAGAGCTACCTGAAGTCGCGCGCCGCGCTGATCTCGCCCACGCAGAGCATGGGCACTGCCAGCGCCGGCCAGTTTGGCAACACCCGTCTGGGCGTGGGCAAGGTGACCGAAGCCGGCACCACGCACATGACCATCGTCGATGGCAAGGGCAATGTGGTGAGCATGACCACGACGGTGGAAGCGGGCATGGGCTCCTACCACATGACCCAGGGCTTTATCCTGAACAACCAGCTGACCGATTTCTCCGCGGCTCCGGTGTCGGCCGATGGTCTGCCGATCGCCAACAAGGTGGAAGCGGGCAAGCGCCCTCGCAGCTCGATGGCGCCTACGCTGGTGTTTGACGCCACGGCTGACGGCCAACCCGGCGCGTTCAAGATGGCCACGGGCTCGCCCGGCGGTGCCACGATCATCCAGTTCGTGACCAAAACCCTGGTCGGCGCGCTGGACTGGGGCCTGGATGCGCAGCAAGCCACCAACCTGGTGAACTTTGGCGCCTCCAACAGCCGCACCACCAATCTGGGTGGTGAGCACCCCAACATCAATGCCACCAACAGCGGTGACAACGATCCGCTGGTGCTGGCACTGCGCGCCATGGGCCACACTGTGTCGGTCAATGCGCAATCCAGCGGTGTGGGCACCGTTATCCGTACCGCCAATGCGGCTGGCGAAGCACGCCTGAGCGGTGGCGCCGATCCACGCCGTGAAGGGGTGGTGCTGGGCGATACCTACAAGGCCAAGTAAGCCTCGGCTCTCACCACCGTCAAAAAGCCGCTGCGGGTCGATGCCTGCAGCGGCTTTTTAGTGCGCAGCGCCCTGCTCGTTCTATTGCGCTACAGCATCAAGCAGCTGCCGGGACGGGCAGTTCCTGGCGCTGCAGGTGCTGGTTGATCTGCCCGATCACCGGCAGCAGGTCGGCCACGCTGTCGATCACATAATGGGCGCCGGCGCTGCGCAGCTGTTCGCTGGCGGTGCTGCGTATTTCGGCTTGCTCGTCCGCGCTCAGCGCCTGCCATTCGGGCAAGGACAGGCCATTGGCGTTGCCGCTGACTGCCACACCGACCGTCCAGCAACCGGCGTTCAGGCCTTCGGCAATGCCGACGCCGGTGTCGTCTACCTTGACCACGGTCGAGGCTGGCCAGATGCCCAGGTCGGCAAAGCAGCGGTACATCATCAAGGGGCTGGGGCGGCCAGCGGCCAGGTCGCCGGCGCAGACGATGTTGTCCGGCGCATAGCCGGCGCGGGCGGCGATGGGTTCGAGCACATCCATGATCGGACGGTTGTAGCCCGTGGTGCTGCCAATCTTGATGCCATCGAGCCGCAGCCGGTTGACCACCTCCAGCGCACCGGGGATGAAGCCGGCAAAGTCACCCACTACGCGGGCGTTCATCGGCGTGAAAACCTCGTAGAGATGGTCGATATCACTGTTGGCGACCGGCTTGCCATAGCGTTTTTCCCACTGCGCTGCCACCTCGGGCAGTTGGCAGAGCGCTGCAATATGGTCCCATTTGGCCGACCCCATCGGGCCCCGGGCCTGGGCAATGCTGATCTCGATCCCGAAATCCCTGAACAGCTGCACAAAGGCGCCCATCGGGGCGCGTGAGCCAAAGTCGACGATCGTGCCGGCCCAGTCAAAAACAACGGCTTGTACGCGTTGGGGGTTGTGAAAGTTCGTCATGGTGTCCTCCGCTCCCATGGCGGCCGTTGGTCAGGCGCATGGGGGTATGTCTATATAGAAGATGGATCGTTCAGGAATGCGTGCCTGCCTTTACCAATGGGCAAAGGTGTCATGGGCCACGCCAAAACCGGTGCTGGCCCCCGTGCCGCTGGTGACGATCGCCACGCGGGTGGCAGCGTCCGGCGCCTCGATAAAGCAGTCCGTCTGCGGGGCCGATGGGTAGATGCCGACCCAGCGCTCGGTCACGCGGTAATCGCCGATGTTCAAGGCCTCGCGCATGTGGCGCAGCATCAGCGCATCGACATCGTCCTGCGCAAAGGGCTCGACGGAGGCGCCATAGTGGTGCGAATCGCCCACCACCAGGCTGCCGTCGGCGCTCTGCACGACGATCAGGTGGATGCCCTGAGCAAGGCTCTCGCCCTCTTCCTGCTGCAGTTGCTCCAGCAACGCGCGCGCCTCGGGCAATTTGCTGTAGCCGTGGTAGCGCACCAGGCTCAGGTCCCCCATCACCGATGCGTTCAGGCGCAAATTGGCAGCTGGCTGTACGCGCAGCATCTGCAGCTGGCACAGCTGCACCTGGTGCTTGGCAAACAGCGCGCTGTAAAGGCCATGGATATCCGCATTGGTGCAGACCACCACACGCTCGGCATGCAGCTGCCCCTTGGCCGTGACCACCTTGGGCGTGGCGACTTCCAACACCGCCTCGCCAAACCGGAAAGTCACCTGCATCTGCTCGGCCAGCCATTGGGTCAGCTGGGCAATCGCGTCGCGTGATTCCACCCGCAGGTCAATGGGGCTGTGCATCACGGCCTTGGCCTGCTCCAGCCGCAGCTCGGGCGCATGGCGGGCGGCCTCTTCGGCAGTCCATAGTGCGCAGTTCACGCTCTGGGCCATCTCGGTCTGCATAAAGGCCTGCAGCACATCCAGTGCCTTGTCGCGCGTGGCCACCAGGTTCAGGCCCTGGTGCTGCACTGTAATTCCGGCCTTCGGCGCAAGCTCGGCCCAGACGTCGCGCGCATGGCGGGCGCGTCGCCAGGTGTCCCCTGCCCCCTGGCCGGTCACCGTCACAAAGCCGAAATTGCGGATCGAGGCGCTCACGCAGGCGGCATCCCGGTCTACCACGCAGACCTTGAGGCCCCGGCGCGCCGCTTCATAGGCATGGGCCAGGCCGACAATGCCAGCGCCCACCACGATCACATCAAAACTTGTGCTTCCTACCGTCATTCCTGTCTTTCCTGGTTCTCAAATCATTTTGTCCATCATCGCGATCAACGCTGCCGCCATGCCTGCGTGTGCTTGTTCAACCACCAGCCCAGCGCCTGGTAAAGCACGGTCACCACGCAGCTGATTGCGGCGATCATCACGGCCATCGCAGCGGCGGCGGCCATGTCGCCGGCTTCATCCAGGTTCAGGATGGCAACGGCGCCCAGGCGCGTCTCCGGCGAGTAGAGGAAGACGACGGCCGAGATCGTGGTCATCGCGGCCACGAAGAAGTAGCGCGACACCTCCAGCAGGGCCGGCAGGCACATCGGCAGGGTCACCTTCCACAGGGTGCGGTAGAAAGGCACCTTGAGCGATGCGCTGACCGATTCAAACTCGCCGTCAATGGACTTGAGCGCCGTCACCAGGGTCATATGGCCGGTGGTGTAGTAGTGCATCACCGTGCACAGCACCATCAGCGGCATGGTCTGGTACAGAAAGTTCAGCGGGTTGCCGGGGGCGTTGAAAAAGAAGATGTAGCCCAGGCCCAGCACCAGGCCGGGCACGGCCATCGGCAGCATGGCCAGCATGCGTAGCACCGGGCGCAGCGCGGGCATGCCCTTGGTTTTTTCCAGCAGGTAGGCGCCCATGAAGACCACGATGGGCCCCGCCACGGCAGCGCTGGCGGCCATGGTCAGGCTGTTGAACACGGCGGTGTCCACACCGGCATCGACCAGGCCGCTGGTGTAGTGGCTCAAGGTCAGGCCCAACTGGTAGGGCCAGAACTGGACCAGCGAGGCATAGATGGCCATGCCGAACATAGCCAGCATCAATGCAGCCAGCGCCCAGCACAGCAGGCTGCAAAAGCGGTCGGTCGCGGCATGGCGGCTCGGCTGCAGCACTACGGCGCGCGCGGTCAACACAGCGGTCTGCTTTTTCTGCACATGGCGGTCGATCGCATAGGTGATGACGGCAGGCAGCAACAGCAGCAAGGCCACGACGGCGCCACGCTGGAAATCCTGCTGGCCGATCACCAGTTTGAACACATCGGTGGCGAGCATGTTGAAGTTGCCGCCGATCACCTTCGGGATGCCGAAATCGGTGATCACCAAGGTAAACACCACCAATGCCGCAGAGACCACGCCATAGCGCGCTGCCGGCAAGGTGACGGTCAGGAACTGGCGCGTGCGGCTGGCCCCGAGCGCAGTGGCGGCCTCATACAGGCGCTGGTCACCCAGCGCAAGTGCGGTGATCAGAATCATCAGCGCATGCGGAAAGGTCGCAAAGCACTGGGCCAGCACAATGCCGGGCGCGCCGTAGATGGTGTCAAAACCCAGGCCATTGAGGACGGACTTGAGCACGCCCTGGTTGCCAAACCAGTAGATCAGCGAGATGGCCGACAGCAGCGAGGGTGCCAGCAATGGCAGCAGGCTGATGCTGCGCAGCAAGCCCTTGGTGCGGATGCCCGAGCGGGTGATGGCATAGGCAAAGCCAAAGGCCAGCGGGATGACCACGGCGGTGACCACCAGCGAAACCCAGAGGCTGTTCCAGAGACTGCCCAGCAGCGCGGGCGACTGGAAATAGCGGACAAAGCGCATGAAGGCCGAGCCCTCTTCGCCCGAGGTGGGCGCAAAGGCCTGGCCCAGCAAGGCAGCCAGTGGTGCCAGCAGCCCCATCAACAGCAGCGCCGTGATGGCAACCAGCGCCAGTTGCGCGATACGGTCAGTGGGCGCTGCGCGCAGGCCGGTGTGGCGAGAAAGCGCTGCGGGCGCTGAAACGGATGAGGTCATAGTGGTGTCGTAAGTCCCCAGGGCCTGGGGCATGGCTGCAAGCGGCCCCGGCCCCGGCGCTTGCCGGGGCCGGGGGAGCGCTCAGGCGGCCTGGGCAAAAATCTTCAACTGCTGCGCATGGATGGAGAACTGCAACCAGCGGCCCGGCTGGATATCGAGCTGCAGGCATTGCGCAGGGCTCAGCTGCAGCTGCACATGGCGCTCGGGCAGGCGCTGCACATCCACGTGGACAATGCAGACCGCACCGAGAAACTCCAGCTGCTCCACCACGCCCGTCAGCACCGGCGAGCCATTGGGCGCGGGCGCGCTGGCAACAGGAGGCATGGCGGTACAGTCATGCACGCTGCAGTCTTCGGGCCGCAGATAGACATGCAGGCTTTGGCCCGGGGCCAGGCGCGGCGCCTGCGGGCAGTACAGCTTGTGGCCCGCCAGCGTGATGCCGCCATTGCCGGCGGCCAGCGCCTGCAGCTTGTTGGCCTTGCCGATGAATTCCGCCACAAACGGGGTGGCGGGGCGTTGGTAGATATCGCGGGGCGTGCCCACCTGCTCGACCACACCATGGTTCATCACCACCACGCGGTCGGCCATGGCCATCGCCTCTTCCTGGTCGTGCGTGACCATGATGGTGGTGACATACAGGCGCTGCTGCAGCGCACGGATCTCGTTGCGCAGGTGCACGCGCACGGTCGCATCCAGGGCCGACAGCGGCTCATCGAGCAGCAGCAGCCCGGGCGACATGGCCAGCGCACGGGCCAGGGCCACGCGCTGCTGTTGGCCACCCGACAACTGGGCCGGGTACTTGCCGCCACTGACCGACAGACCGACGGTATCCAGCAGGCTTTGCACCTTCTGGGCCACCAGGGCCTTGGGTTGGCGCTGGCTGACCAGGCCATAGGCGACGTTGTCGGCCACCGTCAGATTGGGAAACAGCGCATACGACTGAAAGACGATCCCATAGTCCCGCTGCGAGGCGGGCAAGGCCGAGATGTTCTTGCCGTCCTGCCAGATCTCACCGCTGGTCTGGGCCTCCAGCCCGGCAATCGCGCGCAGCAAGGTGGTCTTGCCGCAGCCCGAGGGCCCCAGAAAACACACCAGCTCGCCACGGCGAATCTGCAGGTGGATCGACCGCAACGCGGTAAAGCTGCCGTAGGACTTGTGCAGATGGCGGATCTCCAAAAAGGGCGCGCCGCCCTCTTCGTCGCCCTTGCGCAAGCCCGGCTCGGCGGACTCGAATGCATACGAGGTATCGCGCACGGCTGCGGGCTGCGCCGCGTGGCCCTGCGCTGCTGACAAACGCGCTGTCTCCCTGTCACTCACTTCTTGGCCTCGCTTTTGGCGTCGTAACGCTTGGTCCACTCGGCCAGCACGCGCTCACGGCTGTCAGCCATCTTGGAGAAGTCCAGCGGAATCAGGCGCGACTCGTAGTCGGCAGGGATATTGGCCAGCTTGGGGGCCACACCGGGCATGGCGGTGACGGCGAAGTTCTTGCCGTACAGCTCCATGGCTTCCTTGCTCACGGCCCAGTCCACCAGCTTCTGTGCGGCGTCGGCGTGCTTGGTGCCCTTGTAGATGCTGATGCCTTCCAGGTCCCAGCCCAGGCCTTCCTTGGGGAACACCAGCTCGATCGGTGCGCCCTTGGCCTTGTTGGCGTGCGCGCGGTACTCGAACGAGATGCCGGCAACATACTCGCCTTGGGCAGCCATGTTGCAGGGCTTGGAGCCCGAGTGGGTGTATTGCGCAATGTTCTCGTGCAGCGCATCCATGTACTTCCAGCCGCCGCCGTTGCCGTTGTCATCGCCAAACAGCTGCAGCCAGGCGGCTACGTCAAAGTAGCCGGTACCGCTGGATGCAGGGTTGGGCATGACCACCTGGCCCTTGAACTCGGGCTTGGTCAGGTCTTGCCAGCTGGTGGGCATGGGGATGTTGCGCTTCTTCGCTTCCACCGTGTTGAAGCAGATGGTGGCGCCGAACACATCCATACCGACCCAGTGGGGTGGGTTCTTGCTGTCGCGGTACTTGGCGGTGATCGCCTCCAGGCCCTTGGGCGCGTAGGCCTGGAGCATGTCGTTCTTGTCGAAGATGGCCAGGCTCGATGCGGCCACACCCATGATCACGTCGGCCTTAGGGTTGGCTTTTTCTGCCAGCAGCTTGGCGGTGATGACGCCGGTGGAATCACGCACCCATTTCAGCGCGATATCGGGGTGGTTCTTGTTGAAGGCCGTCTCGTAGGCCTTGAGCTGGTCCATCTCTAGCGCCGTGTAGACCGTCAGTTCCGTTTTCTGGGCATGCACCAGGCCTGCGGCCACCATGGCGGCGGCCGCAGCCACCAGCTTCTTCCAATGCGTCATTGCTTACTCTCTCGCCGGGTTAATGGGATCGGGAAAGTATCTGAACCCTTTATGACAACGGCATGGCAACCAGACGAAGCTTGGATGACACATGCTAGCCTCTCTGGGTCACCGATTCCGGCTGTATCGCAGGCGCTACAGCGAACGGGTATCGTGCAACGGCAGACCTTCATCACTTGGCGCTGCGGCATCGCAGGTTCGATGCCCGGTTCACTGAAGCAGGATTGACCGCGCCCTTATGCTGTCGGCATGTCATCAGCCACCTGGATCGCCTATATCGACGGCAGCGCCCTGCCCAACCCCGGGCGCATGCGCATTGGCGGCATCGCCTATGCGCCCGATGGGACCAATCATTCCTTTAGCCAGGCGCTGGGCCACAGCGGATGCAACAACGAGGCTGAGGCCGTAGCGGCGATCCATGCCCTCACGTGGCTGCAAGGCATGGGCGCCCGCGAAGTGGTGCTGCATACCGACAGCAGCATTCTGGCCGAGCAAATGGCAGAACCCGCCGCCAAACCGATTGCCCGCCTGGCGGCACTGTATGAACAGGCCCGCGCGCTGCGTGCCAGCTTTGCGCAACTGGAAGTGCGCTGGGTGCCGCGCCACAAAAATACCATTGCCGATGCCCTGGCGCGGGGTGATGCGGTGCCGGGCGCAGATGCGGTGGACGCATCGCCGCTAGCCAGCACGGCTTGATCAAGCCTGCGGCTGCCCGCGCAGCGCAGACTCACTAGTTCTTGCCCCGCAGGCGCGAACCGGGCAGCTTGCGCAAAGGCCGCGCCGCAGGTTGCGCGCTGCGCATCGGCCGGCGGCTGCTGCCTGCTGCAAGCTCGGCAGAGGCGCCAGTATCCCCTCCCCTGCCCGCGCTGTGCGCCCATTCCAGCTTGAACTGGGCCAACTCGCTTTCATGGCGGTGGGCTTGCAGTGCCAGTGCCTGCGCATGCGCCGCTTCTGCGGTCTGCAGGCGGTGCTGCCATTGCTGCGCCTCGGTTTGCGCCTGCTGCAACTGTACTGCTTGCTGCTCGCGTTGTTGCTGCAGCGCTTGCTTGTCCTGCTGCCACTGCGCTTCCAGTTTGGCCAGCTTTTCCTGCTCGGCGCGTTGGGCGGCCATGGCCTGCTTGGTGTCCTGGCGTGCACGGTCCAAGTCCTGCAGCGCCCGGTGCTGCTGCAGCTGGGCGCTGTGCTGCAGCTCGCGCAGCTGCTCGGCATGGGCCATGTCCGCCTCATCACGGGCCTTGCGGTTGGCAAACAGCTCCTGCTCCAGCGCCTGCAGGCGCTGTTGCTGGGTGGCGGCGAACTGGTCTTTTTGCCGGCCGGCCTGCTCCAGGTCGGCCAGGCGCCCGGTTTGCATCTTGATCTGCGCATGGGCCACCGCCAGCGCCTGCTCGGTGGTGGCACGCTGCTGGGCCATCAGGGCGCGCTCTTGTTCCAGCGCTTGCTGGGCGTCTTCCAAGGCTTGTTGCTGTGCCTGTAGATCCTCGCGCACGGGCTCCAGCAGCGCATCGGCCGCTTGGGTCGCTTGCGTTTGCACCTGCTCCCACACTTGCTGCAGCGCCTGCACCAGTGGGGGCGGCAAGCCGTTGGCAGTGGCGCCATCTGGGTTGCCGGCCAGTACGTTGCCCCCTCCTCCAGCGCCCAGCCGCGGGCCCAGGGTGGCAAACCAGGCTTCCAGCATGGGGCTCACGGTATTGGGCGAGCCCCGGCCAATCTTTTGGCGCACCCGCTCAATCGTGGGCCTCTTGCCCTCCAGCAACAGCGCATCAGCCGCCTGCCAGACATCTTCTTTTTGCACGCTGCGCGTGGCACGCGAAATTTCCATTTTTGAACCCTTTTTCCAATTACTATCGATAAGAGATTGTTATCGCAAGTAATCTGCTTGTTGTATGTAATATATCATACATAGCATGTAATATTTAATCAATATGAAGTCTTACATTCCACTTTCGGCCTCTCTGGATCCGGATTTGCTGCCTGCCGCGTCTCCCGGCACCGCCCCGTTGCAACCGGAGCTGTTGTCGGCGTCGGCCGAGGATGCGCTGCGTGCACTGCGGCTCGAGGCCGCGTCTGAAAACACCACCAGCAGCTACCAAAGCGCGCTGCGCTACTGGGCCGCCTGGTACTGGTTGCGCTATGGCCAGGCCATCGCGCTGCCCTTGCCGGCCAATGTGGTGCTGCAATTTGTGGCGGACCATGGCGAGCACCTGACGGCGCAAGGCGCGCAGTCCGGTCTGCCGCCCGCGCTGGATGCGCAGCTGGTGCAGCAAGGCTTCAAGGGAAGGCTGGGTTCATTGGCGCATTCGACCCTGGTGCACCGGATTGCCGTGCTCTCCAAGGCGCACAGCCACCAGGCCCTGCCCAACCCCTGCCACAGCACAGAGGTGCGCGAGGCGCTGTCGCACCTGCGCAAGGCCTATGCGCGCCGGGGCATGCTGGAGCAAAAAAAGGCGGCCCTTACCCGCCCCCTGCTGGAGCAGCTGTTGGCCACCTGTGATGACAGTGTGAAAGGCCGGCGCGACCGCGCCTTGCTGCTCTTTGCCTGGGCCAGCGGTGGGCGCCGGAGGTCCGAGGTGGCAGATGCGCGCATGGAGTGGCTGCAAACCATGGGCCCGGGCCAGTACCTTTACGACCTGCGCCTGTCCAAAACCAACCAGAGCGGCTCAGCGCGGCCAGAGAACTTCAAGCCCGTAGTGGGTGTGGCCGGTGCGGCACTGTCCCAGTGGCTGGAGGTCTCGGGCATCCGCGAGGGTGCGATATTTCGGCGCGTGTTCAAGAACGGCCAGGTAGGCGATGCCGCTTTGAGCGCGCTGTCGGTCAACAACATCGTCAAGGAGCGCTGTGCGTTGGCGGGGATGGAGGGGGATTTTTCTGCGCACTCGCTGCGCTCGGGCTTTGTGACCGAGGCCGGCCGGCAGAACATGGCCTTGGCCGACACGATGGCGATGACCGGCCACCAGAGTGCGGCGACGGTGCTGGGTTATTTCCGCGCCGAGGCACCGCTGGCGAACAAGGCTGCGCGCCTGCTGGACGAACCGTAAAGCGACTGAGTCAGCTGCCTGGTGCTGACCCAGATCAGTCCAGCGCCGTAGGCAGCAGCAATACCAGCAGCATCAGCCCACCCATCAGTACCAGCTGGTGCAGCATGTAGTAAGACAGGCTGTGGCGGCCCAACCAGGCGAGGCTGCGACACAGCGCGTTTTGCGCAGGCCGGGCCAAATACCCAGGCAGCCAGGCGCCTGACTTGGCGATTTGGTGGCGGCCGATCTGAAAGCCCAGCAGCATGATGCCCAACCAAGGCAGGAGCGGCACAAAATCCTCCGTGGCAGGCTTGCGCGTTACCAGACCCAAGGGGCTGAAGGCCTTGGCGTTGAGGAGTTCTACCAACGACGCGGGCAAGCCGCTCGCAACATATTGGTAGAGGCCTGGCGCGAGCAGGCAAAGCACCGCTAGGGAAAACAGCAGGCGGTTACTCCAGCCCTGCATCAGCCGCAACAGCAGCAGCATCACCGCCATGCCATGCAGCACGCCAAAGTAGATGTAGCTGTTGGGAAACACCAGGTAGGAGCCCGCGCTGACCAGCAGCGCGCATCCTGCAACCTGCAGCCAGCGCCGGCAGAACCGCGCAGCACTGGTTTGCTTGCTGTGGGCAGCCGCTTGCGCCAAACCAGCGCACAACAGGAACAGGCTGACGATGGCGGTGCGCTGCCAGGTCCAGACAGGGTTGCGGTAGAAATCCTGGCGCCACAGCTGCAGGTAGCTCAGATCAAAGCAGAAGTGGAAGGCCGTCATCCAGACCATCGCCAGCCCCCGCAATGCATCCAGGCGGTCCCAGCGATCGCGCGGCGCGCGGGGCTCTGACTGGGTGTAGGTGACAGGGTGAAACTGGGTGGGCATAGATCAAACACGGAGGCTGCGCTATCGTGCCACATCTGTACCGTGGCCGCTGCCCGGCGTTGTTGCCAAGCAGCAATCCCGCGGCCTGTCTTCACGGCGCCGGATATGAAAAAGCCTGTCGCACTCACATGCGACAGGCTTTTAAATAATGGTCGGAGCGGTGGGATTCGAACTCACGACCCTCTGCTCCCAAAGCAGATGCGCTACCAGGCTGCGCTACGCTCCGACTAAGCATCTATTGTAACCCGGTTTTGGACTGCGTTTGGAAAAATCGGAACAGGTCCATTGATTCAGCCGCACATATCAGGATCCGAGTCGTGCGATTTGCACCACAGGGTTCAGGCGCGGCTGTCAACCGCGCCTGATTGAGCCTGCGGTGCCTTCACTTAACCTGCTGCTTTGACCTCTGCATGGGCCGCCACCGGCGCACTCTCCCAACTGCCGCCCAGTGCACGAATCAGCGCAATGGTGGCGGTGTACTGGGCGGTGCGCACCTGCAGCGCCTGGCGGCGGTTGCGCAGTTCGTTGCGGCGGGCGTCCAGCAGCTCCAGCTGGCTGACCAGGCCGTTGCGGTAGCGCACATCGGAGAGGTGGGTGGCCCGCTCGGCCGACTGTACGGCCTGGCCCAGCACGGTGGCCTGGCCTTGCAGCAGGCGCAGGCTGCTCAGTTGGTCTTCCACTTCGCGGAAGGCGCCCAGCACCTGGCCGCGCTGGGCGGCCACTGCCGCTTCCAGCCGGGCCTTGGCGCCCTCTTCCTGCGCTTCGCGCTGGCCGCCGTCAAACAGTGGCAGCGACAGCAGCGCACCCAGGCCCCAGGAGCGGGCCGACCATTTGAACAGGTCGCCCAGGTCTGGCGAGGCAAAGCCGCCATTGCCGGTCAAGGTAATGGCCGGGAACCAGGCCGCCTGCGCGACGCCTACGCGGGCCTGGGCGGCCAGCACGCTGGCTTGCGCGGCAGACACATCGGGCCGGCGGGCCAGCACGGTGCCTGGCACGCCAGCCGGGATCACCGGCAGGCGCACCTCCCCCTGCGCAGCAGGCAGCACAAAGCCGGTGGCCACCTCACCCACCAGCACCGCCAGCGCATTGCTCAGTGTGGCTTGCTGGCGTTCCAAGGCCAGGGCCTCGGATTCGGTGGCGGAGACCTCGCTTTGCATGCGCACCACTTCCAGCTCGGCGGCATCGCCGGCGTCAAAGCGCCGCTGGATCAGGCGCAAGGTGTCGCCGTAGGCGGACAGGCTTTGCTGCACCAACTGCTGCTCGGTTTGCAGCGCACGCAGTTGCAGATAGGTCTGCGCCACATCGGACTGCACCATCAGCCGCGTGCTTTGCAGCAAGGCGGCACGCGCCTCGGCATCCAGTTGCGCGGCCTGGCTGGCCTGCGACAGGCGGCCAAACAGGTCCACCTCGTAGGACAGGTTGAGCCCGGCCGTCACCAGGGTCGCGGGCTGGAGCCCGTTGCTGGTGTTGGCACCAGCCTGGCGCGCCGCGCCGCCCGAGACACCGACCTGCGGCATGCGCTGGGCATCGGCAGAGCGCAGCAGCGCCCGTGCTTCTGCCAGGCGGGCGGCCGCCGTCTGCACATCGGTATTGGCATCGGCCGCGCGCTCAACCAGGCGGGTCAGCTCGGCATCGCCAAAAGCGAGCCACCAGGCGCCACGGGGCTGGGCCTCGGCCGGGGCGGCCGTGGTCCAGGAGGCTTGGTCCTGCGGCGTGCTGAAGGCGGCGGGCACCGGCACGCCAGCGTTTTGCACGGCGGGCGGCAGCGCGGTGGCGCAACCGGCCAGCAGCAGGGCCGCAGCCAGCGGCGTGAGCAGTGTCAAGCGCAGCGGTGCCAGCGATCGGCGCAGGCCCCGGCCCAGGGGCGCCTGGCCGGGTTTGGCGTTGAAAGACATCGTCATTTCTTGCATGTTGTTCTTCTCTTATTCGTCATGCCCGCGTGCTGCGGCCAGGAGGGGTTGGGCAGAGCCTGCGCCATGCACAGGTGCGGGCACCGGCGCCGTGATCGGGGCCACATGGGCACCGTGCTGCTTGAGCGGGCGGTTGCCTGCCAGCTTGCGCAGCAGCACATAGAACACGGGAGTCAGGAACAGACCGAATGCGGTGACACCAATCATCCCGGCGAACACGGCAATCCCCATGGCGCTGCGCATTT
This sequence comes from Comamonas sp. B21-038, assembly GCF_022387135.1. Lineage (GTDB taxonomy): Bacteria > Pseudomonadota > Gammaproteobacteria > Burkholderiales > Burkholderiaceae_C > Comamonas > Comamonas sediminis. The sequence goes on along the minus strand of NZ_CP092462.1, from coordinate 1,833,753 downwards.
CGGCGCCGGCACCCTTGGACAGCACCAGCGGCAGCACACCCATGATGAAGGCCATCGAGGTCATCAGGATCGGGCGCAGGCGCAGGCGGCTGGCCTCGATCGCGGCCTGGATCGGCGAGCGTCCGGCAAATTCGAGTTCACGGGCAAACTCCACAATCAGGATGGCGTTCTTCGCCGATAGCCCCACCAGCACCACCAAGCCAATCTGGGTAAAGACATTGTTGTCGCCATGCGAGAGCCAGACCCCGGTCATCGCAGCCAGCAGGCCCATCGGCACAATCAGCACAATGGCCAACGGCAGGGTCAGGCTTTCATACTGCGCAGCCAGCACCAGGAACACCAGCAAAATCGCCAGCGGGAAGACCAGCGCCGCCGAGTTGCCCGCCAGGATTTCCTGGTAGGTCAGTTCCGTCCATTCAAAGCCAATGCCCTGCGGCAAGGTCTCGCGGGCAATGCGCTCCACCGCTTCGCGCGCCTGGCCCGACGAGAAACCAGGGGCTGGGCCGCCATTGACATCGGCCGACAGGAAGCCGTTGTAGCGCATCGCACGCTCTGGGCCAAAGCTGGGTTCGAGCTTCATCAGCGCGGACAGTGGCACCATCTCGCCGGTGGTCGATCGCACCTTCAAGGCGCCCACATCTTCGGCGCGGGCGCGGAAGCCCGCATCCGCTTGCACCCGCACGCTGTAGGTGCGGCCAAACTTGTTGAAGTCATTGGCATACAGGCTGCCCAGGTAGATCTGCAGGGTCTCGAAAATATCGGTCACCGGCACACCCAGCTGGCGCGCCTTGGTGCGGTCGATATCGGCGTAGAGCTGCGGCACATTGACCTGCCAGCTCGAGAAGATGCCAGCCAGCTCCGGCGTCTGGTAAGCCTTGGCCATAAAGGCCTTGACCGCGCCATCCATCGCTTCGTAGCCGAGCGAGCCCCGGTCTTCGATCTGCAGCTTGAAGCCGCCGGTGGTGCCCAGGCCCGACACCGGTGGTGGCGGGAACATGGCGATAAAGGCGTCCTGGATCTGGCCAAAGGCCTGGTTCAGTTGGCCCGCCACCGCGCCACCGCTCTGGTCGGCGCGCGTGCGCTCGGCAAAGGGCTTGAGCGAGACGAACACGATGCCGGAGTTCGAGCTGTTGGTGAAGCCATTGATCGACAGGCCGGGGAAGGCGATGGCGTCCTGCACATTGGGGTTCTCCTTGACGATATCGCCCATGCGTTTGATCACGTCCTCGGTGCGGTCCAGGGTCGCACCATCGGGCAGCTGGGCAAAGCCCACCAGGTACTGCTTGTCCTGTGCCGGCACAAAACCGCCGGGCACCATATGGAACAGGCCCCAGGTGGCGCCGACCAGCGCCAGGTACACGACGAACATGCCGGCCTTGTGGCCAATCACGCGGCGCACGCCGCCACTGTAGGCTTCCGAGCCACGGTGGAACACGGCATTGAAGCGGCGGAAGAAACCGCCCAGCACGCGGTCCATGCCACGGGTCAGCGCATCCTTGGGTTCGTCATGGCCCTTGAGCAGCAATGCGGCCAGTGCGGGCGACAGGGTCAGCGAGTTGATGGCCGAGATCACCGTGGAGATCGCAATCGTCACCGCGAACTGCTTGTAGAACTGGCCGGTCAGACCACTGATGAACGCTAGCGGCACAAACACCGCGACCAGCACCAGTGCAATCGCAATGATGGGGCCCGAGACTTCACGCATGGCCTGGTAGGTGGCCTCGCGCGGGCTCAGTCCGGCTTCGATGTTCCGCTCCACGTTCTCGACCACGACGATGGCATCATCGACGACGATACCGATGGCCAGCACCAGCCCGAACAGGCTGAGCGCATTGATGGAGAAGCCCAGCAGATGCAGCACCGCAAAGGTACCCACCACCGACACCGGCACTGCCAGCAGCGGAATGATCGACGCGCGCCAGGTCTGCAGGAACAGAATCACGACGATCACGACCAGCGCGATGGCTTCAAGCAAGGTGTGGATCACCGAGTCGATCGACGCCCGCACAAACTGGGTCGGGTCATAGGCAATGCGGAATTCCACGCCTTCTGGCATGTTCTTTTGCAGCTCGGCCATTGTGTTGCGCACGTTTTCCGAGATCTCCAGCGCATTGGAGCCCGGGGCCTGGAACACGCCCATACCCACCGCAGCTTCGTTGTTCAGCAGCGAGCGCAGCGAATAATCAGCCGCGCCCAGCTCCAGGCGGGCAATGTCACGCAGGCGCGTCACCGCACCATCCGAGCCGGTCTTGACGATGATGTCGCCAAACTCCTCGGTGCTGGACAAGCGGCCTTGGGCATTGATCGACAACTGGGTATCCACGCCAGGCAGACCCGGCGATGCACCGACCACGCCGGCAGCGGCTTGCACGTTCTGGCCACGTATGGCGGCCACCACGTCGCTGGCCGACAGGCCGCGCTGGGCGACCTTTTGCGGGTCCAGCCAGGCGCGCATCGAGTAATCGCCACCGCCAAAGATCTGCACCTGGCCTACGCCCTGGATGCGCGCGAGGCGGTCCTTGACGTTGAGCACGGCATAGTTGCGCAGGTAGTCGATGTCATAGCGCCCATTGGGCGAGACCATGTGAACGACCATGGTGATGTCCGGCGAACTCTTGACCGTGGTCACGCCCAGGCGCCGCACTTCTTCGGGCAGGCGCGGCTCGGCTTGCGAGACGCGGTTCTGCACCAGCTGCTGCGCCTTGTCCGGGTCGGTGCCCAGCTTGAAGGTCACGGTCAGGGTCATCACGCCATCGGTGGTGGCCTGGCTGCCCATATAGAGCATGCCTTCGACACCGTTGATGGACTCTTCGAGGGGCGTGGCCACAGTTTCGGCGATCACCTTGGGGTTGGCGCCGGGGTACTGGGCACGCACCACCACTGAGGGCGGCACCACCTCGGGGTACTCCGAGATGGGCAGGGCCCGCATGGCGATCAGCCCGGCCAGAAAGATCAGCAGCGACAGCACACCCGCAAATATCGGGCGGTCGATGAAAAATCGGGATAAATTCATACGCTTGGCTTTTTTGTTATCGGTTTAGGCGGCGGGCTTGGAGCCATCGTTGGCAGCCTGCTGCGCATCGCCCTTGAGCTCGGATTTGCTGGACATCGGCACCTCCTGCGGTGCCACCACGGCACCGGGGCGCACCCGCTGCAGGCCATTGACCACAATGCGCTCGCCGGCCTTCAGGCCCGAGGTCACCAGGCGCAGCCCTTCAAACGGCGCGCCCAACTGCACTTCGCGGTACTCGGCCTTGTTGCCCTCGCCCACCACCAGCACAAACTTCTTGCTCTGGTCCGTTCCCACGGCACGTTCGTTGATCAGCAGCGCCTGCTGGCTATGGGGCTGGCCCATGCGCACGCGGGCAAACTGGCCGGCCATCAGCGCGCCATCGGCGTTGTCAAACACCGCACGCACCCGCACGGTGCCGCTGCGCGCATCCACCTGGTTGTCAATCAGCTGCAGGTGGCCCTTGTAAGGCGTGGCGCCGCTGGTGCCCACCCCCATCTGCACGGGAATGCTCTCGATCAACGCACGGGCGCTCTTGCCCTGGCGCAGGCCTTGCAGCGCATTGGTCACGATCTGCTCGTCGGCATCAAAACTGGCATACATGGGGTTGACGGAGACCAAGGTCGTCAGCACTGGCGCGCCGGCACCGGCGCTGACCAGGTTGCCCACGGTCACATCGATGCGGCCCATCTTGCCGGCCACGGGCGCGCGCACCTGGGTGTAGCCCAGGTTGAGCTTGGCCGTCTGCAGCGCCGCCTGCGCTGCGCGCAGGTTGGCGTCTGCTTCGCGGCGGGCGTTGGTGCGCTCGTCCAGTTCCTTTTGCGCAATGGCGCGCTCTTCCCACAGACGGGCGGCGCGCTCGGCTTCGCTTTGCGAATAGCCCATGCGTGCCTTGGCGGCCACAACCTGGGCTTCGGCGCGGTCCACTTCAGCGGCATAAGGTGCGGGGTCGACCGTGAAAAGCAGATCACCGGCCTTGACCAGCGCACCCTCCTTGAAGTGCACCGCCTGCAGCGCGCCGGCGACACGCGGGCGCACGTCGACGCGCTGCAAGGCTTCGAGCCGGCCGGAGAATTCATCCCACAGCTGCACGTCCTGCTGCAGCACCTGGGCGACGGAGACAGGCATCGCGGGCGGTGCCGTGGCCTCTGCCGGCGCACTCGCGTGCGAGCTTTGCAGGCCCATTGCCGTGCCGCCTGCAGCCACCACGGCAGCTGCCAGACCGATGGCCGTCCACCAGCGGCGTTGAGGGGAAGTCGAAGTTTTGTTGTTGCTCATGGCCAAGTCCTGATGTGTGCGTGAATAGTTTTTGAGGTTTCTTGCGGCAACGGCATGCCCCTGCGGCTACAAAAGCCGACAGAAAATCCTTGCCACAGTGGAGCCTCTGCAAAACTCCCTGCCTTGGTCTGAACGTGGTCTCGGGCGATCCGCTGCGTTGTCTTCCTTGTCAATAGCTACGGCTATTGACTGCAAAAGACGCCTTGCGGCTCATCCCGATCCACGTCCATCCCACTGGGCGAGGGTTTCGCAAAATCTCCACACGGCAATGCGTTGCGAGAAAGCGTTTCTAAGGGTGGTGAAGGCGCAGCTGCCCGCCGCCGCTCCCCGGGCTTTACCGGAGGGAGGCGCCGCTCAAGCCTTGCGCTTCGTTCAGGGGATCAGGCTTGCGCCCGACATCGGGATGTCTCGAAGAAAAGTGCCAGTTGTTCCAGCACGGCCCCGGCACAGGGACAGGGCTCGGGAGCACGGGGCTCAAGCAATGCATCGGGCCACTGTTGCGCGACCTTGAATACATGCTGCTGCACCAGATGACCCGCTGCCTGCAGGCGGCTGGCATAGGCCAGTGCCTCGTCGTGCATCGGATCCTTATCGCCCACCATGATGAGCGTAGCGGGTAGTCCAGCCAGGCGCTGCGCCATCGCTGGCACGGCGTAGGGATGGATGCCGCCATAGGCGCAGCCCAGGAACTTGCTCCAGCCCTCGGCCCATTTGCATTCCGTTGCATCGCCATTGGCAGCGCGAAGCGACGCCGTGCCGGCACAGGGATTGAGCATGGGTGAGAGCAGGATCTGCCCCGCCAGCGGTGGATGGCGTTGATCACGCGCCATCAGACACACGCCGGCGGCAAGGTTGGCACCCGCCTCCTCGCCAGCCACATACATCGGCGCACCTTTGCCGGCAAGGCGTGTGCGATGTTTGTAGCTCCACTGAAGCATTTCATAACCGATCTCCAATGGACGCGGAAATGGATGCTCAGGCGAGAGCGGGTATGCCACCGACACCACACGGGCCCCTGCTGTTGCCAGCAGACCCGCAACGGTGCAGCCACTGTCCAGATCACCTTCGACAAAAGCGCCGCCATGAAAATGCAGCACCAAGGGCGAAGGCTCGCCGGACTTGCCTTTGCTACCGTACAGGCGCACGGCCACCGACTCGCCCGACGCCGTCGGAGCGACGGTGTCGATGAAGTCGGGAGCCAATACGCTGTTTTTTACGGTGGTGTCAGACATAAGTGAGCCTGTTGATGAGTAGGCATGGGTAAATGTAGTTGCGATGCTGCAACTGATCAATCGGCAAATTATGGCCGCACTATTTCCAAATCAGGAACAATAGCGCCATCTTTCGCGTGTGAGAATCCACCTACTTTTAGCGCGCGCGTGCGCGCCAGTGCAAGGAGAGGCAGATGGATCAGATACAGGCAATGCGGGTGTTTGCGCGGGTCGTGGAGTCGGGCACCTTCACGCTCGCGGCCACCTCGCTGCAGCTGCCCAAGGCCAGTGTGACCAAGCATGTGCAGGCGCTGGAAGACCGGCTGCGGGTCAAACTGCTCAACCGCACGACCCGCCGCGTGACGGTGACCACCGATGGCGCCGCCTACTACGACCGCGCCGTGCGGCTGCTGAGCGACTTCGATGAACTCGAAGCCAGCATGAGCCAGGTGCGTGCGACCCCGCGCGGGCGTCTGCGTGTGGATGTAGGCACCTCGATCGCCCGGCTTCTGGTGATTCCACAGCTGGCGACCTTTCAGGCGCGCTACCCGGACATCCAGATCGACCTGGGCGTGACCGACCGCACCGTGGACCTGATTGCTGACAATGTCGATTGCGTGGTGCGCGGCGGCGAGCTGCGCGACCAGTCACTGGTCGCGCGCCGTGTCGGGAACGTGGAATTTTTGACGGTGGCCTCGCCCGCCTATTTGCAGCGCCAGGGCACGCCGCAGCATCCGCGCGACCTGGAAAACGGCCACAACAGTGTGATTTACTTCTCGCCGGTCACCCAGCGCCGCTATCCGCTGGAGTTTCAGCACAACAGCGAGAGCATCGAGATTGCCAACCCCTCGACGTTAGCCGTCAACGAAGCCAATGCCTACACGACCTGCCTGCTCAGCGGCCAGGGTGTGGGCCAGATCACCAGCTACCAGGCGCGCGAGTATCTCCAAAGCGGTCAGCTGGTGCAGATCCTGCCGGAATGGACCCAGCCTTTGCTGCCGGTTTATGTGGTGTACCCGCCCAACTCCCATCTGAGTGCCAAGGTGCGGGCCTTTGTCGATTGGGTGGTGGAGATTTTCGCGGCCGATCCACTGCTGCAGTGCAAATAGCGCACTGCGCTCATTCGTCCGCATCGCTGCAGGGCGGAGGAGCCTGGAGCGTATGCACCCGGTGGGCTGCACAGGCCTCGCTGCCTTCGATGTGGCTCTTGAGCACCGGCACCAGGCTGTCTTCATCCAGATGACCGTACCAGACGCCCTCGGGATAGACGATCATCAGCGGCCCCTGGTTGCAGGGGTACTGGCAGCTGGTTTGCAGCAGCTGCAACTGCTGTTTGAGGGGCGCACTGGCCTGCACGGCCTGGCTGAGCCGGGGCCATAGCGCAGCGGCACCCTTGGCCACGCAGCGCGGCCCCATGCACCACAGCACATGGCGCTGGTGGGCGGGCACCGTGCTCCAGGCCACCGGATCGGTTTGCCAGCCCTCTTCGCCTTCCTCGGTCACCACATCGGGCCGCGACGTTGCCAGCGCCAGGTGGTTCAGCAACGCGGGCACGAGCCCCTGCCACTGCAGCAGCGGCTGCGCAAATACCAGCCGGGGCCGGGCATGGCCGGGCTGGCTGGCCAGCCAGCGCCTGGCCACCTTTTGCAGCCAGCGACGCAGTGCGGGCTCGTCGGGCACCATCGTGGGCTGGATGACAATCGTCTGCTGCGCCCCACCGGTAGGCGCAAGTGCAGCGCTCAGGCTGTCCAGCGCCTCGGGCAAGGCCGGCTGGTTGCGGTCCACAAAGGCCAGTTGCATAGCGAGGTCGGGGTCTGCCTGCTGGCAGGCCTGCAGCAAGGCCTGCAATTCGTTTTTGGCGGCAGACCCCAGTCCACCCCGGCCCAGCAGCAACAAGGCATCAGGTTTTCTAGCCATGGGGCTTGTCCATCCAGTAGCTCACACGCGCCTTGTCCAGGCGCGGATGGCGGTCCACCAGCGCCTCGACCTGGAACACGCGCGCAATGGTTTGCGAGGTCAGCACCTGCTCGGGCCTGCCCTCGGCCTCGATCACGCCGGCTTGCATCACGTAGATACGGTCACAGAACTGCGCAGCCAGGTTCAGGTCGTGCACCACGATCAGCACGGTGCAGCCAGAGGCGCGCACCAGGCTGAGCAGCTCCAGCTGGAACTGGATGTCCAGGTGGTTGGTAGGCTCGTCCAGAAACAGCAGCTGCGGCTGCTGGGCCAGCGCACGGGCGAGCAGCACCCTTTGGCGCTCACCGCCGGAGAGCGACGACAGCGGATGGTCGGCCAGGCGGCTGGCCCGCACCTGCGCCAGACAGGCGTTGACGATGGCCTTGTCCTCGGCACTGTCGCGCGCCCAGCGCGACTGGTGCGGAAAGCGGCCCATCATTACCAACTCCTGCACCGTGCAGTCAAAGCCCAGGCCCGTATCCTGGCCCAGCACCGCCGCCTGCTGCGCAAACTGCCGCGCGCTCATCTGCCAGATGTCGCGGCCCTGCAGCTGTATCTGGCCACCGGCCTCGGGCTGCAGCACACGGTAGAGCATGCGCATCAAGGTCGATTTGCCGCAGCCATTGGGCCCCACCAGACCGACACATTCGCCGCGCGCCACCTGCAGGCTGGCCTGGCGCACGATCGGTGTGGCCTGGCTGCCATGGCCGGCGCTCCATGACAGTTGCTTGGCGCTCAGCATCATGCGCTGCCTCCCGGAATGGCACTGGTGCGGCGCCACAGCATCCAGATAAAGAAGGGCCCGCCAATGAGAGACGTGATGACGCCCACCGGCAGCTCACTGGGCGCAAACCAGGTGCGGGCGGCCAGATCGACCAGCACCAAAAAGCTCGCGCCCATCAAGGCACTGACCGGCAGCACGCGGCGGTGGTCACTGCCCACCAGCATGCGGGTGATGTGGGGAATGACCAGGCCGACAAAACCGATGGCACCGCTGACTGCCACCATGGTGCCCGTCAGCAAGGACACCACCACGAACAATTGCAGGCGCAGGCGGGCGGTGTTGACTCCCAGCGTGGCAGCGCCCTCGTCGCCAACCAACAAGGCATTGAGCTGTCTCGCACACAGCAGCAGCCACAGCAGGCCCAGGCCCAGCACTGCGGCAGGCAGCCCCAGGGCGCTCCACTGGGTCGCTGCCAGGCTGCCCAAGGTCCAGGTCAGCAAGGCATTGGCCAGCTCGCGCTGGCCGGCGGTCAAGGTGATCAGGCTGGTCACACCCATCAGCATGTAGCCAATGGCCACACCGCTCAGGATCAGCCGGGTGGCATGCAGGCGCCCTTGCTGCTGGGCCAGCGCATAGACCAGCGCAGTGGCCAGCAACGCGCCAACAAAGGCGCCTGCGGTGATGGCATAGATACCTGCCATCGCCAAACTGCCATAGGCCAGCACCGACACCGCCCCCACTGACGCGCCGGAGGACACGCCGAGCATGTAGGGATCGGCCAGTGGGTTGCGCACCATCGCCTGCATCACCACGCCGACCACGGCCAGGCCGGCGCCCACCAGCGCCGCCAGCAGCACCCGGGGCATGCGCACCATCCAGACAATCTGGTAGTGCTGCTGGCTGATGCTGCCCTGCCCTGCATCGGGCTGCCCGCCGCCTCCCTGCAGCTGCTGGCTGACGACCGACCACACGGTGGAGGCATGCAGCGATGCCGAGCCCCAGGTGATGGCGGCCAGGCCGCTGGCCAGCAGCAAGACCAGCAGCAGCAACAGGCACAGCGCCAAGGACCAGGGCTTGCGCCGCTGGCGTTCATGCTGGCCGTCACAGCCCGGCGCATGGCTCACTGCTTGGACTCCGCCACAGGCAGCCATGGCACGGGGTCCACCGTGATGCGGCGATCCGGGTGCAAGGCAGCAGCCAGGCGCTGCGCCACGTTCACGTTGCGCGGCCCTGGCGTGGCCTCGGCATAGCTGATGACGAAAAAGCGCTGCTCGCGAATGGCCGACACCCCCGCCAGCTCCGGCTTGGAACGCAGAAAATCGATCTTGCCCTGGGCGCTGGGCTGGCCGTAGTCGATGATGATGATCCACTCCGGGTCGCGGGTGATCACATCCTCCCAATTGCCTCGAGGCCAGTTGCTGGGGATGTCCGCAAAGATGTTGCTGCCACCTGCGGCATCCAGCATGGCCTGGGGCATGCCGAAGCCGCCGACCGTCGTCGGTATCTTCTCGCCGCTGTCAAACACAAAGACACGCGGTTGCTGCGTGTTGCCTCGCATCTGCGTGGCCAGCTGGTTGATCGAGGCCTGCAGCTTGGCAATTTGCGGCTGCGCCTGGGGCTCGATGTCAAAGATGCGCGCCACATTGCGCAGGTCCGCCAAGGTGTCGGCCAGCGCCACACGCTCACGCTTGTGGATGCGGACGCAGGACTCGGACAGCACATAGGATGCGATGCCGTGCTTTGCCAGCAGCTCGGGCGTGACCCCGCCGGGGCGGAACCCATAGCTCCAGCCGCCAAATACAAAGTCGGCGCGTGCCTCCAGCATGGTCTCCAGGTTCATGTCCTGCGACGAGAGCTTGGGCACCCGGGCGAACTGGTCCACCAGCTCGGGGCTGATCTCCTTGCGCGACGGTATTCCCGTGTAACCGACCAGCTGGGGCCCCAGGCCCAGAAACAGGAACATCTCGGTGATGTTCACATCGTGCGTGATGGCGCGCTGCGGTACCCGGTCATAGCGCTGGGGCTGGCCGCAGACATCGATCACCAGCGGGGCAGCCCGCAAGCCTGCGGGCGCGGCAGCCGCCGCACTGGCGATGGGGACCGCTGCTGCCTGGGTGGGACGGCTGGGCGGCTGCGGGCCGGCTGGCTGGTCACAGCCGGCCAGCACCAGGGCGGCCGCTGCCGCCAGCGCGCGCAGAATGTGGCGGGAGGTGCTTGCTGTCATGCCTGGGCCTTGCTCAGAAACGCAGATGGGCCATCAGCTCAAAGCTGCGGCCATTGCCCATCAGCCATTGCGAGCCGTAGGACGATGCTGCATAGCGCTTGTTGGTCAGGTTGCGGCCAACGAGGTTCAAGCTGGTGCTGCGGTTCAGGTTCCAGCCCAGTACCGCATCGGCCACGGTGTAGGCGGGCAGCTGCGCGGTATTGGCATTGCTGGTGTAGCGGCTGGCAACATGGCGCAGACCCAGCGATGCCCGCCAATCGCCCGTCTGGTAGTGCGCCCAGGCATTGGCCGTGTAGCGCGGCACATTGGCGGGCTGGTTGCCGGCGCGGTCAATGGCGGTGGCGCCTTCGCGCAGCTCGTCAAACTGGGCATCGGCATAGGCCAGGTTGCCCTCAAAGCGCCAGGACGCAGTCGCCCGCCAACTGCCCGCCAGCTCGATGCCCTTGGACGACTGCTTGCCGCCCTGGATCGACAGCGCTGGGCGGTCCGGATCGCGCGTGATGATGTGCTTCTTGCGGATGTCGAAGACCGCCAGGGTCCACTCGCCCTGGTCATTGGGCAGTTGCTGCTTGATGCCCACCTCCACCTGGCGGCCCTTGCTCAGGGTGAAGCCGGTTTGCGACTGGCTCAGCGACAGCAGACTGGTAACCGGGTCATGGCCGGTGCTGACCTGGGCATAGACGCTGGTGTTCTGGTCCAGCTTGTGGGTCAGGCCCAGGCGCCAGGAGGTGCCGCCCAAGGTCTTGTCAAAACGGGCCGGGCTGAGCAGGTCCATGCGGTCAAAGTCATACAGGTCGCGGCGCACGCCGGCCATCAGCAGCCACTGCGCGCCCAGCTTCCAGGCGTCTTCGAGATAGAAGGCGTTCTGGCGGATGCGCGAGGTCATGCGCGCCTTGTAGGGGTCCGGGCTGTTCCAGTAGCCACTGGTGCCACCGGTCAGCGGCACATCGGACTCGCCGGTATATGGGGAGTTGTTGAGGGCGGTGAACTTGGCCTGCGACACGTCCCAGCCCATCGCAATCTCGTGCTGGCCGGGCTTGAATACGGCACCCAGGCGGTTGCCGCTTTGCTCCAGATCGTGGCCGATCTCCAGGTAATCGTAGCGGTGGACCGTGCGGGTGCCGGCATCGTAGTCGTAGCCTTCGATGTTCTTCCAGTGGCGGTCGGCCTTCATGTGGTAGGTCTCGTTGCGCAGCACCAGCGCGTCGCTCACGTTCCACTCGGCCTTGAGCTTGTAGCGCTGGTCCTTGTAGTGGATGTCGCTGTCGAGAACGTTGAAATTGCGGTCGCGCAGTGCCGCCACCGGCTTGCCATCAACGACGGGGGTACCAAAGTAGCGCTCGGGCCGCTGGTCGCTGACATCGGCCGTCAGGTCCAGGCGCAGGTCACTGTTGGCCTGCCAGCGGATGGCGCTCATCAGCTTCTTGCTGTCGCTGTTGCCCAGCTGGCGCTCGCCGTCCGTGCGATCACCGTAGACATCCAGGCGGTAGCTCAGGCTGTCGCTCAGTGCGCCGGTGGTGCCCAGGCCCGCACGCGCCGTGCCATGGGAGCCAGCGCCCAGCAACACTTCGGTCGAGGTGGTGCGGCTGGGCTCCTTGCGCACCGCATTCACGGTGGCGCCCATCGTGCCGCTGCCGTACATCAGCGATGCCGGCCCGCGCAGCACATCAAAGCGCTCATAGCCCCAGCTGGAATTGGGATAGGCCACGGTGCCTGCGGCCACGCCCAAGGCCAGACCGTCTTCGGCCACCCCCACCGAGTTGACGCCATTAAAGCCACGGCTGGAAAACGACAGTCCGCCGTTGCCAGGGGTGCCGGTCGTGCTCAGGCCCACGCTGCGGCCCACGGCGTCCACCACCTCGTAGTCGGCGCGCTCCTGGATCTGCACAGCCGATACCGAGCTGACGCTGGCCGGCAGGTCCTGCAGCGGAATGGCCAGCTTGCTGGCCGAGGTGGAAGGCAGCTGGAGCGCATGGGGCTCGCTGCGCTTGTCGGTCACCACCACTTCGGACAGCGATGCCTCTTGCGCATGGGCCACCGCCATGCCCAGGGCAGGCAAACACAAAACACAGGAGTGACCCACCAGGCGCAAGGAGGAAGAGAGCCGTCCGGCTGTCAGGAGCCGGTTTTTCGGAAAAGGAACTGCAGTCATTTCAACAAAAGGCGAAAACTGCCTGATGTGAGGGCCGCACTGCACGCGGTCATCCCAGGGACGGGGCCGCATGCCGAACCGCCGTCCACACCCCGCAGACAGTTGAGAGAGCGCCGTCCGGACAGAGAGGTCCGGAACACGCTACGACTACGAACAGGCCGGTCTCCGGGCTTACAGGCGGTACGGCGCAGGCGCCGACCCGGTAACCGGTCTTCCCAGGGCGGGCGTGTCTCATGGCCTCGCAGGCATGGACACACTCTCGACCCCAGTGACTGGGCCCGCGTGGGAGCGGGCCGCATCGGCTACTTTTCCTGTCTACCGTTGCGGGGGCAGCCAAGGCTTGGGGGAGCTTCCTCCCGACCTTGTTCCCGTTTCACTTGTGCATGACAAGCACCTGTAGATAGGCTTTTTTCAAAGCGCAGCCAGTGTACCAGCCGCGGGCCATTGGTGCGCCGTTCGACGGCAGGCTGTGTCAGCCCGGCGATACAGCGCTGGCTGGGGGGCGTGATCGGCTCTGCGGCAGGCGCGACGCGTAGCCGATGAAGTCGGTGCTGCTCAACTGGCCCAGCAGCCATTGCCGAAAGCTGGTCTGGATCGGCCGCTCCCCCCCGCCCCGGCGCGTGTAGAGGTGGAATTTGGGCGTTCTATCCATCGGCAGTTGGCGCAGCAGCTCCGGGCCAAAGGGCGCGAGCAGCTTGCCGCTATGGATATAGCTGAGCGCATCCACATAGGACAGCAGCCCCACCCCCTGCCCGCTGAGGACGGCCTGCAGCATCGCATCGTGTGTGTGCAGCAGCATCGGGCTGGCATGCTTGTCGCCCGGATCCAGGCCCAGCATGGCATAGATGTCCTGCCACAAGGTGTTGTGGCTGAGCGGCGAGATGAGCCGGTGGTGCGGCAGGTCCTGCGCGGTCTCCACCGGGTGCTCGGCCAGCAGCTGGGGTGCGGCAACGATGACCTTGAGGTCTTCGAGCAGCGGGGTTTCATCGAGGTGGTCCACACCGCCATAGCCCCAGACGATCGCAGCATCCAGATCACTGCTGTCAAACGAAGGCAGCTCCACGCCAATGGAGATGCGCAGATCCAGTGCCGGGTAATCCTTGGTGAACGACGGCAGCGAGCGGATCAGGTACTGGGTCGCAAAGTAGGGGCTGACCTGGATATGGAACTGTGCGTCGTTGTGGTGGGCGCGCACCGCCTCCATCCCCTGGCTCAGCGCATCCAGCCCCTGCTCCACATAGTGGTACAGCGTCTGCGCCTCCTCACTGGCGAGCAGGCCACGGGTGCCGCGCTCGAACAGCTGCACGTCCAGGGCACTCTCCAGCTGCTTGAGCTGCTGGCTGGCGGCCTGCGGGGTCAGGCACAGTTCGTCGGCCGCCTTGCGGATGGAGCCATGGCGGAAGACGGACTCGAACACGCGCAGCGGCTGCAGGGGCGGTAGCTTGTATTTCATGGAGTGGCGCCGGGCACGGACGACGACTGCCCGGGCTGCCGATGATTATAGGTGGCGGCCCGACTCCCGTCGGACCGGCTCAACACCGTTCCAGCCTGCTGCGCCCTGCCCGTTACGCTGATAAAAAAACGCATCCGGAAGGGATGCGTTCGGGCTGGCGCAGCGCGCAGCAGCGCATCGGCTTACTGCACCGGATCACCATGCATCGGCAGACCGGTACGATCCCGGCTGCTGACCAGGGCGATGAGGCCGATGATGGCCGCGCCGATCAGGTAGTAGGCAGGCACGACAGGGTTGCCGGTGCGGGCGATCAGCCAAGAGTTGATCATCGGCGCTGTGCCGGCGAACATGGCCACGGCCACGTTGTAGCTCAGCGCCATGCCCTTGAAGCGCACGCTGGTGTGGAACATTGACGGGATGATCGAGTAGATGCTGCCCAGGAGCATGGCCAGGCAGAAGTTCAGCACCATCAAGGACGAGACCTTGGCGGCGGTGCTGCCTTCAAGCAGCAGGTGGAAACAAGGCACGGCCAGCACCGCGATGGCCAGGCTGGCGGCGGTCATCATGGTCTTGCGGCTGAGCTTGTCGGCCAGCATGCCCATCAGGGGGATCATCACCACCAGAAAGAGCTGTGGGCCCAGGGACAGCTTGAGGCCGGTGGCCACATCCACATGCAGCGCGCTGACAAAGTAGGTCGGGATGTAGGTGACGACGGTGAACAAGGTGACATTGGTCACGATGATGATGCCGGCCGACTGGAACAGCTCCTTCTTGTGGGTGGCGAACAGCACCTTCCAGCTCGCCTGGGCCAGTGCGTCATGCTGCTGCTTCATTGCGACAAAGGTGGGGGTCTCTTCGAGGTACTTGCGGATGTAGAGGCCAATGGCGCCCAGCGGCAGTGCAATCAGAAAGGGAATGCGCCAGGCCCAGTCCAGAATCTGGTCGGCACTGAAAAACACGGTCAGGATCGCGGACACCGAGGCACCAAAGAAGAAGCCGGCCATGCACCCAACCTCCACCCAGCTGGTGAGCAAGGTGCGGTTGCGGTCCCGGCAGTATTCGGCCACAAAGATGGCGGCGCCACTGGCCTCGCCCCCGGCGGACAGGCCCTGCATCAGGCGCAGCACGATCAGCAGCAAGGGTGCGGCGATGCCGATGCTGGCATAGCCGGGCAGCACGCCGATCAGGAAGGTGGAGATGGCCATCATGATGATGGTGATGGTCAGCACGCGCTTTCGGCCGTACTTGTCGCCCAGTGAGCCAAAGAAGATGCCGCCGATGGGCCGGGCAAAAAACGCAATCGCAAAGGCCGCCCAGGATGCGGTGACCTGCATCGTGGGCGAGCTGCTGGCAAAGAATACCTTGCCCAGCACTGCAGCCAGGTAGCCGTAGACGGAAAACTCGAACCATTCGACAAAGCTGCCGACCACCGAGGCCAGCACCACGCGGTTGAGCTCCTTGGACTGCACCGTGCGCGGCGCGGCCGTTGATGAGGGGGACGGCCAGTCGGTAAGGCTGGCACTGGGGGCGGCAAAGCCATCTGCCGTGGGATTTTGTGTGCGCATCGGGAGTCCTTGGTGTCCTGCAGTGGGAGAAAAAGAAATGCGGGCCAGCGCGCTGGAAGGGCCAGCGGCAGCGCCGCTGGCCAGCCTCAGGCGATCAGGCCGGGGTCCGTGGTGCCGCATGGGCGTAATCGGCCTGGGCTTGCTCGGCGCTGATGTAGCCATAGGCCACATCGCGCTGCACCAGCGCTGCCGGGCGCTGGGCCGCATCGCCGTTGCCGCCGCCTCCGGGCAGGTCCAGAATCAGGCGGCGCCCCGCCGGGATCTGCTGCTTGCCCTTGCCGCGCAAGGCGGTGCCGTCATCGAGCGCGACCTGGCCCAGCGCGCCGCTTTGGCCGCCGTTGTGGCCCCGGGCCGCAAAATGGACGCGGTCAAACATGGCGTTCAGGTCGAACTCGAAGCCCTCGGCCGAGCCCACCTCGATGCGCTGGCCCAGACCACCCCGCCAGCGGCCGGCACCGCCCGAGTTCGGGCGCAGCTCCTTGCGCCAGATAATGATGGGGCCGATGCTCTCGGTCACCTCGACCGACATGGCCTGCACGCCGCTGGGGAAGGCGGTGGCGCTCAGGCCATCGCTGGACGGGCGCGCACCGGTGCCCCCGGTATTGAACATCAGGATCTCGTGCTGCTGGTTGCGGGTGGCCGGCGTGATGCCCTTGAAGCGCATCTGCAGGTTCCACAGCGAGCTGGCCCCTTCGGCCGGGATCTCGCCCTGGCAAATGGGCTGCAGCGCGCCCAGCACCACATCGGGGATCAGGTGGCCGATCACATGGCGCACGGACACCGGGCGCGGGCGGTGGGCGTTGAGGATGCAGTCCTCCGGGGCGCTGATCTCGAAGGGCTCCAGCGAGCCCCAGTTGTTGGGGATCTCCGGCGCAATCGCGCATTTGAGCGCATAGGAGGCATAGGCCTTGGTGTAGGTCAGCGGCACATTGATGCCGTAGCGGCTGGGGTCCGAGGTGCCGGCGAAGTCGGCGCGCAGCTTGTCGGCCGCAATCTCCACGGCCACCACCAGCTCGATGGGCTTTTCATAGCCATCGACGGTCATCGCGTAGCGCTGGGTGCCATCGGGCAAGGCGGCGATGCGCTCGCGGGTGGCGCGCTGGCTGTTGTCGAAGATGAAGCGGGCCAGGTCTTCCAGGTCGCGCAGTTCAAACTCGGCCAGCATGCCCTTGAGGCGGCGCATGCCGGTGGAATTGCAGACGGCCAGCGAATGGAAGTCACCAATCACCTGGTCGCGCTCGCGCACGTTGTTGCGCAGGATCTCGATCAGGTCCTCGTTGAGCGCACCGGCGCGGAAGAACTTCATCGGCGGAATGCACAGGCCCTCTTCGTAGACATCGCTGCCGTCCGGGCCAAAGCCGCGCCCGCCGATGTCCACCACGTGGGCGGTGGCGGCAAAGTAGCCGATGTGTTCGCTGTGGCCGTCAGGGCCATAAAAGACCGGCGTGACGACGGTGATGTCGTGCAGGTGGCCGGTGCCCAGCCACGGGTCGTTGGTGACCAGCACATCGCCATCCTGGAGCGTGCTGCGCTCAAAGCGCTTCGCAAAATGCGCGACCGACTCGGCCATCGAGTTCACATGCCCAGGGGTGCCGGTCACGGCCTGGGCCATCATGCGGCCCTGCCTGTCGAACACGCCGGCCGACAAGTCGCCCGCCTCCCGCACGCTGGTGCAAAAGGCGGTGCGAATCAACGTGACTGCCTGCTCTTCCACCACCGAGATGAGGCGGTTCCACATGATTTGGTAATGAACGTCTGTATTGTTTGCCATGATCACACTCCGCTGTCGATGCGTTCCACCAGCATGCAGTCGTCTGACTGCAGCACAACCTTGAAGCCGGGGCTGACATAGGTCGAGGTTTCCTTTTCCACGATCACCACCGGGCCGGGCACAGCCTGGCCCCGGGGCAGGCCCAGGCGCTCATAGATGTCGCAGGCATAGAACTGGCCTTGCTTGCCGTCGAACACCTCGCGGCGGTCCAGCACCGTGCCGGCCCCCTTTTGCGGCGTCCCGCCCTGCTGCAACGCAGCCTTGGCCGGGGGCAAGGTCTTGGAACGCAAGGACAGTGCCCAACTCACCACCTCGATGTCGAGGCCGTCGATTGCGTGGCCGAACAAGGCCACATAGTTCTGCACAAAGGCCGCATTGAGCGCGGGCACGCTGTCCGGCCCAAAGTGCTGCACGGGCACCGAGACCGGAATCTCCCAGCCCTGACCGCAGTAGCGCATGAAGGCGCGCAGCTCTTTGACGGTCTCGCCGCCATAGCCGGTGTCTTGCAAAAACGCGCTCACCTCCACCTCCATCTCGCGCAGCATCTGGTTGACGGCTTCCCCATCGAACTGGCTCATGCGCATCACCGAGCTGCGCAGCGACTCATAGGCAAAGGGCGCACGCAAGAAGCCGATGGCCGAGCCCACGCCAGCTCCGGTCGGGATCAGCAGACGCTGGATGCCGAGCTTCTCGCAAAGCCGCACGGCATGCAGTGGCGCCGCGCCGCCGTAGGCGATCATCGTGTAGGCCTCCAGGTCCTGGCCGGACTCCACCGCATGCATGCGCGCGGCATTGGCCATGTTCTCGTCCACCACCTCAGCCACCGCGTAAGCGGCGCGTACTGCATCCAGACCCTGGGCCTGGCCCACATGGGCGTCCATGGCTTGTTCGGCGGCGGGCCTGTCCAGCCGCATGCTGCCGCCGGCAAAGCGGGCCGGGTCGAGCTTGTGCAGCAGCAGATCGGCATCGGTTACCGTGGGGCGTGCGCCGCCCCGGCCGTAGCTGGCCGGTCCGGGCTCGGAGCCGGCGCTCTCGGGCCCCACACGCACCTGGCGCATATCGTCAACATGCGCGATGGAGCCGCCGCCCGCACCTATCTCGATCATCTCGATGACCGGGATCGAGATCGGCATGCCGCTGCCCTTTTTGAAGCGGTAGCTGCGCGCGACTTCAAACACCCGCGCCGTCTTGGGCACATGCTGGTCGATGAGGCAGATCTTGGCGGTGGTGCCGCCCATGTCGAAGGAGACGACCTTGTCCTGGCCATACTTGGCCGCAAAATCGCTGGCGTAGATGGCGCCGCCGGCCGGACCGGACTCCAGCAGGCGCACCGGGAATTCGGCCGCATTGGCCAGTGACATCAAGCCGCCGCCCGAGTGGATCAGGTAGAGCGGGCAGTGCATGCCTTCTGCCAACAGCGCCTGGGCCAGGCGCTGCAGGTAGGAGGACATCAGCGGCTTCACATAGGCATTGGCGCAGACGGTGTTGAAGCGCTCGAACTCACGGATCTGGGGCGAGACCTCGCTGGAGATGGACACCGACAGCTGGGGCAAAGCCTGGGCAATCAGCGCGCGCACCCGTTTTTCATGGACCGGGTTCTTGTAGCTGTGCATCAGGCCCACGGCCACGCTTTCGTACTCGCCCCGGCGCAGCTGCGCAATCACATCCTGCACCTGTGCCTCATCGAGTGGTTGCAGCTCCTGGCCCTTGGCATCAAGCCGGCCCTGCACGGTAAAGCGGTGGTTGCGGGCAATCAGCGGTGCGGGCAGCTGGATGGCCAGGTCGTACTGCTCAAAACGGCCTTCGTTGCGCATCTCGATCACATCGCGAAAACCTTCGCTGGTGATGAAGGCGGTCCTGGCACCGCGCCGCTCGATCAGCGAATTGGTGGCCAAGGTGGTGCCGTGGATCACCGTGCCGATTTGCGATGGCGCAATCCCGGCCTGGGCTGCCGCCTGTTTGAGGCCGGTGACGATGGCGCGCTCAGGTTTTTCATAGTCGGTCAGGACCTTCTCACTGAACAGGACGCCATCGACCTCCAGTGCGATGTCTGTGAAAGTGCCGCCGATATCTGCCCCGGCGCGTATGACTTGGCTTGTTGCCATCTGGTATCTCCGAATCATGCAAGCTATGTGGATCAGAAGCTCTGATCTGGCAGCGATGATCAAGCGATCGCGCAGTCGGCGCAAACAAGAAATTCGAGGGCGGGCACAAGCCAGGCTTCGCGGGTAAAAACCATTACGCGCTAACCCGGTGGCCCTGCACAGCCACAGTGCATGCATGCCTGGTTTTTGGCCGCCCCTGCACCAGGCCTGCGCGCTGCTGCACCAAGCGGTGGCGGCCTGTACCCATCCGGGGGCGCAGGGGCAGTCAAGCGGCCGTCCAGCCCCCAGGCCCCTGCTTGTGTAAAGTTCGCCAGAGCAGCAGGGGAATGTGCTGGCGGCAGGCATTGCTGAGACAAAAAGCTGTCATCGCTGTGCATTGCAGGCAGCAAAAAAAAGGCCCCAAGCTCAGCATGGGGCCTGCGCACATAACGGCAGAGACCTACAGATCCAAAGCCAGCTGGCTCTTGTCGTCGGCGCTGGTTTCCAGTTGCCGGAGGCTGCACTCCACCTTGATGGGGGTCTTGACCACGCAGCAGCAGGGAACCACTTCATGGGGCCCGACAAAGGCCAGCGGCTCCTGGGTGTAGACGACTTCGCCTTCGACCAAGGTGAGGCGGCAGCTGCCGCAATAGCCACCACGGCACTGGTATTCCACATTGTGGCCAGTGCGCTCCAGCGCTTCAAGCAGGGTCTCCCCTGGCAGCACGCGTATGAGGGTGTCCGTGGTGCTGACCGTAGTCACAACTCGATTCCGCTCAGGTCATCCAGCGAGACTTCGGCGTTGATCTGGCCCACCAGGTAGGAGCTCAGCTCCACCTCTTGCGGGGCCACCTGCACGGTGTCGGACGACAGCCAGGTGTTGATCCAGGGGATCGGGTTGCTCTTGGCGTTCTCGAACGCGGGTTTGAGGCCGATCGCCGACATGCGGATGTTGGTGATGTACTCCACGTACTGGCTCAGAATGTCCTTGTTCAGGCCGATCATCGAGCCGTCGCGGAACAGGTACTCGGCCCACTGCTTTTCCTGCAATGCAGCTGTTTTGAACATTTCAAAGCATTCCTGCTCGGTCTCTTTGGCGATCTTGGCAAAGTCCGGATCGTCCTGGCCCGAACGCATGATGTTGAGCAAGTGCTGGGTGCCGGTCAGGTGCAGCGCTTCATCGCGGGCGATCAGGCGGATGATCTTGGCATTGCCCTCCATCAGCTTGCGCTCGGCAAACGCAAAGGAGCAGGCAAAGCTCACATAAAAGCGGATGGCCTCCAGAATGTTCACATTCATCAGGCACAGGTACATCTTCTTCTTGAGCTGGTACACATCGATCTCGTGCACCACGCCATTGATCGTGTGGCTGCCCGGGCCCAGCTGGGCGTGCAGCATCGCATCACGGATCAGGTCGTCGTAGTACGACGAGATGTCGCCCGCGCGCAGCTTGATGCTCTCGTTGCGCATGATGTCGTCAAAGATCACCGATGGATCGTTGACGATGTTGCGCAGGATGTGCGTGTAGGAGCGCGAGTGGATGGTCTCGGAAAACGCCCAGGTCTCGATCCAGGTCTCCAGCTCCGGCAGCGACACCAGCGGCAAGAAGGCCATGTTGGGGCTGCGCCCCTGGATCGAGTCCAACAGGGTCTGGTACTTCAGGTTGCTGATGAAGATGTGCTTTTCGTGGTCAGGCAGGTTCTGGTAGTCGATCCGGTCCTGCGTGATGTCCACTTCTTCAGGGCGCCAGAAAAACGAGAGCTGCTTTTCGATCAGCTTCTCGAAGATCGGGTACTTCTGCTGGTCGTAGCGGGCGACGTTGACCGGATTGCCAAAGAACATCGGTTCCTTGAGCTGGTCATTGTCGACCTTGGAGAAGGTGCTGTATGCCATCGCCTTCTCTCCGCTTAGATCTTGCAGGCGCCGCTGGCGCAGTCGTCTTCTGCAGCCGCGCCCTGCATGTCTTCGGCACCATCACGGGTGTTGTGGTAGTACAGGGTCTTGACACCCAACTTGTAGGCCTGCAACAGGTCCTTGAGCAGTTGCTGCATCGGCACCTTGCCGTCGGCAAAGCGCTGCGGGTCGTAGTTGGTGTTGGCCGAGATGGACTGGTCGACAAACTTCTGCATCAGGCCCACGAGCTTCAGGTAGCCATCGTTGTTGGGCATTTGCCAGAGCAGTTCGTACTGGCCCTTCAAGCGATCGATCTCCGGCACCACCTGGCGCAGGATGCCGTCCTTGGACTGCTTGACCGAAACAAAGCCCCGTGGAGGCTCGATGCCATTGGTCGCGTTGGCGATCTGGCTGGAGGTCTCCGACGGCATCAGCGCGGTCAGGGTCGAGTTGCGCAGACCATGGGTCTTGATCTCGGTGCGCAGCGTTTCCCAGTCGAGGTGCAGGGGCTCGTCGGTCAGGCCGTCGATGTCCTTCTTGTAGGTATCGATCGGCAGGATGCCGGCGGCGTAGTTGGTTTCGGCAAAGGCGGTGCAAGGACCGAATTCACGCGACAGCTGCACCGATGCCTTGAGCAGGTAGTACTGGATGGCTTCGAAGGTGCGGTGGGTCAGGCCATTGGCCGAACCGTCGGAGTAGCGCACACCATTCTTGGCCAGGTAGTAGGCGTAGTTGATCACGCCCACTCCCAGCGAGCGGCGCTTTTCGGTCGCAATGCGGGCAGCGGCCACCGGGTAGTCCTGGTAGTCCAGCAGTGCATCGAGTGCGCGCACGATCAGGTCGGCCAGCTCTTCGAGCTCGTCGGTCGATTCCAGCGCGCCCAGGTTGAATGCCGACAGGGTGCACAGCGCGATTTCGCCGTTCTCGTCCTTGATGTCTTCGAGCGGGTGGGTCGGCAGCAGGATTTCCATGCACAGGTTCGACTGGCGCACGGGAGCGACGGCCGGGTTGAACGGGCTGTGCGTGTTGCAGTGGTCCACGTTCTGGATGTAGATACGGCCGGTGCTGGCACGCTCTTGCATCATCAGCGAGAACAGCTCCACTGCGGGCAAGGTGCGCTTGCGGATGGATTCGTCGCTCTCGTACTTGACGTACAGCTCTTCGAACTTGTTCTGGTCGGCAAAGAAGGCCTCGTACAGACCGGGCACATCATGGGGCGAGAACAGGCTGATGTTCTGGCCCTTGATCAGGCGCTGGTAGAGCATGCGGTTGATCTGGATACCGTAGTCCAGATGGCGGATGCGGTTTTCTTCGACGCCACGGTTGTTCTTCAGCACGAGCAGCGACTCGGCTTCCAGGTGCCACAGCGGGTAGAACAAGGTGGCTGCACCGCCGCGCACGCCGCCTTGCGAGCAGGACTTGACGGCCGACTGGAACATCTTGAAGAAAGGCAGGCAGCCGGTGTGCTGCGCCTCGCCGCCACGGATCTCGCTGCCCAGCGCGCGAATGCGGCCACCGTTGATGCCGATACCGGCGCGCTGCGACACGTACTTGACGATGGCGCTGGTGGTGGCATTGATGCTGTCGAGGCTGTCGTCGCACTCGATCAGCACGCAGGAGCTGAACTGGCGCAGCGGCGTGCGCACGCCCGACATGATGGGCGTGGGCAGCGAAATCTTGAAGCGCGAGACGGCATCATAGAAGCGCTTGATGTACTGCAGACGGCGGTCGGCCGGGTACTTGGCAAACAGGCTCATCGCAACCAGCACGTACAGGATCTGCGGGCTTTCATAGATGCGCTTGGTCACCCGGTTCTGCACCAGGTACTTGCCTTCGAGCTGCTTGACTGCCGCGTAGGAGAAGTCCATATCGCGCCAGTGATCGATGAAACCGTTGATCTCGTCGTACTCTTCGCGGCTGTAATCGGCCAGCAGATGGGGGTCGTACTTCTTGAGCTCGGTGAGCTTTTGCACATGCTCGTACAGATGCGGCGGCTCGAACTGGCCGAACGCAATCTTGCGCAGGTGGAAGATGGCCAGGCGCGCTGCGACGTACTGGTAGTCGGGCGCGTCTTCGGAGATCAGGTCGGCGGCGGACTTGATGATGGTTTCATGGATCGCATCGGTGCGGATGCCGTCATAAAACTGGATATGCGACTGCAGTTCGATCTGCGAGACCGACACATTGCTCAGGCCCTTGGCCGCCCAGTCAATCACTCGGTGGATTTTGTCCAGGTCGATGGGTTCAACGCGACCGTCACGCTTGGTGACTCTCATAGTGCTTGTCTGGTTCATTTGCGATGTTTCTAATGGGATAAAAAACGCAGGACCACGGGCGCAGGACGCAGCTATCCCGCGCCAAAACGCGCCCGGCATCGCAGGCGCGCAGTGGCTGGAGGAAGACCAGCATCGGATAACCAGTGGGGGAAGCGGTGGACACTACATATGGTGTCTATGGGATTGAGTGTACGCTACCTGTAGCGTTCCTGGCAGCAAAAAAGCAGGCCCAATTTCTGCTAGGCAAAGCCTGTTTCAGCGAAGAATGCAGCAAAATCAACGTGCATCGGCTCGGAAAATATATGTATCCAGCCGGATACATTCCCCGCCCCGCGCAAGGGCATCGCCAAGCCATGTTGACGGCGATCGCCATCTGATTAATGGCTTGGGCGATGGCGCCATGGACCCACTTTGATGGTGGGGCGCAGCTGGCGTTTTTGGAACTGCCCAAACGAAAAACCTGCTGCACTTGCGTGCAACAGGTTCTCAATAGGGATGGTCGGAGCGGTGGGATTCGAACTCACGACCCTCTGCTCCCAAAGCAGATGCGCTACCAGGCTGCGCTACGCTCCGACTAAGCCGCTATTGTATATCGAGCCGCAGCCCCTTCTGGCGAAAATTGATTACTTTGACAACTTTTTAGCGGATCGGACGGTTGGCAGGCAGCGCCCCACCTTGACCGGACGGTCAACCAGGGTTGCCAGCGCTTTAACAATACAAGCCGTATCGAATCGTGGATCAGCAAAACAAAAAACCTGCTGCACGTGCATGCAACAGGTTTTTAAATGGAATGGTCGGAGCGGCGGGATTCGAACTCGCGACCCTCTGCTCCCAAAGCAGATGCGCTACCAGGCTGCGCTACGCTCCGACTAAGCCGTTATTGTAACCAGGGTTTGGGCTGCTGCATTTCGTATTTGACGATTTTTTTACAGCGGCCCTGCATCCGGTCAACGTTGGGTAGGTGCCGGGCCGCGGCCTGGCAGGTGACGGAAAGTGATGCGGCCCTTGCTCAGATCGTAAGGCGACATCTCCAGCGACACCTTGTCACCGGCCAGAATGCGAATGTGGTGCTTGCGCATTTTGCCGCCCGTGTAGGCAATCAGCTCGTGGCCGTTGTCCAGCTTCACGCGAAAACGCGAATCCGGCAGCACTTCGGTCACGGAGCCTTGCATCTCAATCAGTTCTTCTTTAGCCATATAAGTCGACGAATCCTTGTCTAGTGGTGCATGAACGAAACCGGTTCGCCATGCTGTTCTCTGTGCCACCAACAAGCGGTGGCTCTCTCCATGGTTCGGGATGGTCTTGCCAGCTCTCACCTCCCAGGGGGCAAGCGCCGTGCCAGGCCACTCAGCGAAGCGGCCATCAGCGGGCCCGCCAACGGGCCCCAACAACCAGCATCCCGCACACGATGTACCGCGCAGCTGCCAGGCAGCCAACGCAGTCAAGCCACAAAAGCTTGCAAAGCTCTCTATTGTACTATGTTGCTGCTGTTTACGCTTGGGCTGTCTCGTATAAACGCCGCCTGGCATCAACACTGCCGCAGCGCTTGTGCTTCCATAAACAGAGCGGCGCATCGTTTAGCATCAGCAGCATGCGCGCTCAGGTCAGGGCCGCGCTACCAGCCTGCCCCGCCCTCCTTACATCCAAGCACCATGAACGCTGCATCGACCCGCTACTGGCTGATGAAAAACGAGCCCGATGAATTCTCCATCGACCGCGCGCTCAACGCGCCCCAGGCGACGATCGCCTGGGACGGCGTGCGCAACTACCAGGCGCGCAACTTCATGCGCGATGACATGCAGGTGGGCGATGGTGTGCTGTACTGGCATTCGAGCTGCGCCGAGCCCGGTATTTACGGCATTGCCCGCATTGCGGGCCATCTGCGGCCCGATGCCAGCCAGTTCGACCCGAACTCCAAATACTACGACCCCAAGTCCAAACCCGAGGCCCCGCGCTGGCTGATGCTGGATGTGCAGGCGCTGCGCAAGATCCAGCCCATCACGGTGGCTGCGCTGCGCCAATACCCAGCGTTAGAAGATATGCGGGTGCTGCAAAAAGGCAACCGCCTGTCGATCACGCCGGTGGATGCGCGGCATTGGGACTTCATCATGGGCCTGGTGAAGGCACAGGACTGACGATGGCTGTGGGCGGCAGGATGGCCGCCCTGCCCCCTTGGCCAGCAAGGCTTTGCTGCATAATACAAAACCCGTGAGCTGCCCATGCAATAAGCACCGGCAGCTATTTTTTTGATACCACTTCTGCGCCCAGGAGCCCCATGGCATTTGCTGACAACCTCCAATCCCTGCCTTCCATTGACCATATCGCCGAGCTGCAACTGATCGATGCCGATGGCCAGGTCGCAGCCACCATTCCGAATGCCCCCGGCAAGGCCGGTTCGGCCAAGGTCTACAACGCACTGGCCGCCAAGCATGGCGGCATCAATGTGGCAGCGGCCGAAGAAGGCCTGCAGATTTTTGCTGAACATACGGACGACGCCAAGGCCCGCCCCGGCGCGCATCCCAATATCGACCGACTGCTGGAAGTCATCGCCTCCGGCAAGGGCTATACCGTCAAAGTCGTCCCGGCCTGAGCACCCGAGGCCGTGTTCAGCGCCGGCGCGGTTGCTGGCGGGCAGGCATAGGCGGCTACAAAGCGCTGCAGCATCCGCTGCGGCACAGGCGTGTCGCGCAGCTGCTCCAGCATCGCCTGCGGGTCAAAGCCCTCCGACTGCAGCACCTTCGCACGCAGCTGGATGCAGGCTGCAGCCACCGTTTGGCTGAACTCCGGATGGAACTGGGTGGACACTGCATGGGCCCCATAGCGCACCACCTGGTGCGGGTCATGGGCTGATCTTGCGAGCACCCGGGCGCCTGGCGGCAGCTCCAGCACCGTTTGCATATGGGTCAGATGGGCTTTGAAGCGCGGGCCTGAGCCGGCCAGCAATGCCTCTTCCTCGGCCCCGGCCAGCAGGTCGATATCGAGGCAGCCCATTTCGCGGCCCTTGGGGTGGTAATCAACTTTGCCACCCAGCGCATGGGCCATCAGCTGGTGCCCGTAGCAGACGCCAAACAGCGGAAACCCCAATGCCATCGCGTCGCGTATCCACTGGGCCGCCGCTTCGCTCCACGGCAGACGATCGGTGACCATCGCCCAGGAGCCGGTGATGATCGCGGCGCTGTGCGCGTCATGCGGCGGCAAGGGCTCACCGTCGAACACCCGCACCACCTTGAACGCGGGCCCAGCAGCGAGCACGGCGGAGAACCACAGCGGCAAATCGCCGGCCTGGGCACGGATATCGTCGGGCGGTGTGCCGACCTGGATGAGCAGCAGAGATTTTTCAGACACGGGTGAAGGCAAAAAAGGCTGACCATGCACTGTAATGCAGGCCAGCCCCGGATGGCTTTCAACCCGGTGTATTTCAATCAATACCGAAAGCGCAGGGTGGACTGCCGTACCACCTCGGGCAGTTGCTGGGCCTGGGCATAGGCTTCGCGCAGGCGGCTGGCGTCGTTGACCCCTTCGTTGACGGTCTTGCGCAGCTGCAGCAAGGCCTCCTTGCTGTTGTCCGGCACATAGGACTGGATGCGCTGCAAGGTCAGCAGGATGTGCTCCCGCAGCCCAAAGGATTCGCTGCTTGCCGGGTCCACATAGGCGCCTTCCAGGCCGAATCGGCAGGCCTGGAAGCGGTTGTAGGTGTAGACCAGGTAGTCGTCCTCACTGGGCTCGAACGGCTCCTCGGCCAGGAACCAGGCCCCCAGCGCCTGCACATAGGCGGCCAGTGCAACGGCGCGCTCGATGGACAGCGGCGTGTCAAACACCCGCACCTCGACGGTGCCAAACTCGGGCTTGGGGCGGATATCCCAGTAGAAATCCTTCATGCTGTGGATCACCCCAGTGGCGGTCATCTTCTCGTAGTAGCGCTCAAAGTCCTCCCAGTGCAGCGCAAACGGTGCCCGGCCAGACAGCGGAAACGCAAACACCGAGTTCAGCCGCGCCGAATCGAAAGCGGTGTCCTGCCCTTGCACAAAGGGGCTGGAGGCCGACAGCGCAATAAAGTGCGGGATATAGCGCGAGAGCCGGTGCAGCATCATCAATGCCGCGTCGGCACCGGGGCAGCCCACATGCACATGCTGGCCAAAGATCGTGAATTGCTTGGTCAGGTAGCCATACAGCGCAGTGATCTCTTTGAAACGCGGCTTGTTGTAGATGCGCTGCTGGTGCCACTGCTGGAACGGGTGGGTTCCCCCGCCGGCCAGCGCAATATTGAGCTTGTCGGCCGCCTTGACCAGCGCGTCGCGCGTGACCGTCAGCTGCTGGTAGGCATCCTGCGCATCGGTACAGATACCGGTCGATATCTCGATCATGCTGGTGGTCACCTCCGGCACGATCGAGCCAGGCACCTGCGCATTCTTCAGCAGGGCCAGCATATCGGGGGCGTAAGGCGTCAGGTCATAGTGGTTGGTGTTGACCAGCTGCAGCTCCAGCTCCACCCCCAAGGTCAGTGCCTGGGATTGTTGGAAAGCTTCAAGCGTCATGGCGTTTCTCCTTGCTGGTGAGGGCGGACAGACCGATACCGCGGTGGGCCTCGCCACTGCGCCACAGCGCGAGCGAGGCCAGCAGCACACCGATCACCTCACACAGCACAATCATTGGCAGCGCAATCGACGATACGCTGATGGCGACATCCGGGTTGGTGGTGGCCCATTGCGCCACCTGGGCCGAGGCAATCAGCAGTGCCAGGCCCGAGCTGGGCGATTGCGCGCAGGCGACTGGCCACTGGCGCAGCCAGCCAATACCGGTGCCTGCGCCCAGCAAGATGACCCCGCCCATCTTCCCCAGCAGGCGCGCCAGGCTGGCTGCCGCCACCACGCTGATCAGCGCTGCGCTCGGCGCCATCTGGCCAGCCATGCTGGCCACCAGCACAAACATCAGCAGATTGAGCATGGTGTTGCCCGCCATGAAGGCCGTGGGCCAGATCATCGGCCTGGGGCTGAGATTGCGCAGCATCACGCCGGCGAGGACAAAAGCCAGCGCCGCCGAGCCGCCCAGGCGCTCAGACAGCAGGCTGGCTGCCACCAGCACGGCAAGCATGTACAGCGCGGTGGAGTCGCTGCGCGACGAGGTCCAGCGCAACACCGGCCACAAGGCGGCGGTGGTCAGCAGCGCCCACAACAGGGTCAGGCCCAGGTTCCACAACAGATGGCCCATGCCGGCTGCGGTCAGCACCAGGCCAGACTGGGCATCCGTGCCAGCCACCGGCGACCATGCCACGGTGATGACCAAGCCCAGCACCAGTGCGTATACGCAGCTGAGCGTTGCCATCAACACGCTGCGGTCGGTGACGGCCCCGCTGGAGCGCAGATCCGAGGAGATGCGCAAAAGAACGGATGGAGAGGCCGCCATCGCGATCACGCCAACACCCAGTGACACCGCCCAGCCCATGCCGAGCAGTTGCAGGGTGCCCGTGACCAGCACGAGGGCTGCCAGCGATTCGACCAGGCTTTGCAGCAGCAAAAAAGGCTGACGCACCAACCATTTGAGCGAGATTTGCGAGGCGGCAATCAGCATGCTGGTGCCTACGGCCGTGTGCAGCAGCACCTGGGTATTGCCTTGCAGCGGCCAGGGCAGATCGCCAAACCCGAGCCAGCCGGCCAGCAGGCCGACGACGGTATAACCCAGCATGCGGGGAAAGCCGGTGAGCCGAAAAACCATATGGCCGGCCAGCGCGGCGGCCGCTACCAGCACGCACCAGCTCATCAACGGGCCAACACTGTGTTCAAGCCAGCCGCCAACTTGCGGCAAGGGCATTGAGGATGCTGCATGGGGTGGCATAACTGCACCTTCCTCCCAAAAAATGTGTCCAGCGTGCATGGCCGCATGGCACCGAGTTAGAAATGGCCCTGGCGGCGCGTCGCAGCGGCAGTTCCAGAGCAGGAGATGCATTGCCACCAGTGACACTGTCATGGTGTTGCATTAATGCATCAGATCGTTAACCAATCTCAACGACTCTACCGGATGATCTGCAGATTGCAGCGGCGGCCTGCGTCCAAAGGTTACAAAATGCCTGCAGTCCTACAATAAAAACTGCAGTGGCCAAACCTTGCGCAGCGCCGCGCCGGCACTGAATGCGGCCCACACATGGGACCAACATTGCTATGCAGAACGTAGCAGGCTTCGGGTACAAAAAATGCCAACTTTGCGCGCGGCAGGGTCTGCGCCTGCAACAGGCATTGCGCCGACAGACACCCGCCTGCGGATATCCGAGTGTGCTGTGTTGCCACCGCAGCCTGCCCCCAACCAGTTGCAATCGTAACTTTATGATGGCAGGCCTGATGCGGCCCGCCACAAGCATCCGGCGCTTGCCCGCTACCACCTGTAGCCTGCATTCATCGCAGCGCTGTTGCACTGGCCGCTATCCCTGGCCCGGCACAGCGCCACCTCCGCCGCATCGCATCAGCCCCCACCCCGTTCTTCTCCCACGGGCGTTGCACCGGCCATGGCCGAAAGCGCAGCGCCCAGGCTTTGCTTTGGTCTGGATACTTCCGTGCTTGCTTTGTTGACCCGTCTTTTTCCCGTCTGGGCAGCTGTGATGGCGCTGATCGCCTACAGCGCGCCCTCCGCCTTCCTGGGCTTCAAGCCCCATATTGCCCAGTTGCTGATGCTGATCATGTTTGCGATGGGCGTCACCCTGCGCATCAGCGACTTCAGCCGCGTACTGCAGCGCCCTGCGCCGATTGCGGCCGGGTTGTTCCTGCACTACCTCATCATGCCGCTGGCCGCCTGGCTGATTGCCAAGGCGCTGAACATGCCGCCCGAGCTGACGGCCGGCATGGTGCTGGTCGGCAGCGTCGCCAGCGGTACGTCGTCGAATGTGATGATTTTTCTGTCCAAGGGCGATGTGGCGCTGTCGGTGACGATCAGTGCACTGTCCACCCTGGTCGGCATTGTGGCCACGCCGCTGCTTGCGCGCCTCTATATTTCGGCGTCGATCGATGTGCCGGTCAGCGCGCTGTTGATGGAGATTGCACAGATCGTGCTGCTGCCGATTGGCCTGGGCCTGCTGCTGAACCATTTCTGGCATGCGCAGATCAAGCGCGTCGAGCGTCTGCTGCCGCTCGTGTCGATGGTGGCGATCCTGCTGGTGCTGTCCACCGTCGTGGCCTTGAGCCGCGACCGCATCGCCACCGTGGGTGGCGTCGTGGTGGCGGGCGTGATTGCGCACAACCTGATCGGTTACCTGGGTGGTTACTGGGGCGGGCGCCTGCTGGGCTTTGACAAATCGGTCTGCCGCACATTGGCGATCGAGGTGGGCATGCAGAACTCGGGCCTCGCGGCCAGCCTGGGCGCGAAGTTCTTCAGCCCGATGGCCGCGCTGCCAGGCGCCATTTTCTCGGTCTGGCACAACATATCGGGATCTCTGCTCGCAGGCTACTGGTCGAGCCGGCCTACCGGCACGGCCAACGACCATGTGCGCCGCGAAGACGTATCACTGCACTGAGCCTGAAAAACCGCTGTCTGCGTCAGGCGCGCTGGGCGCCTGGCTGCGCCGCCAGCATGTCTCCGGTGCGGCTGCGCGCGCCTGCCACCAGACCGCTGATCAGCTGGGTCTCGGGCAGGTTCTTCCAGTACCGGCGCGGCATCTCGCGCAGCATGGCCTGTTCCTTGAGGCGCGCCGGGTTGAAGGTGGACTGGTAATAGGCCAGCCATAGCGCTTCACCCGCATCCGGGCCCGGCGCCTGGGCCGCCGTGGCGCCAGGGCCCCATTGCAGGCATTCCTGGTCCCAGAGCACGCTGCAGTCCGGAGTGAGGATCGCCCAGCGCATATTGCTGAAGCGCTCCATGAAAAAGCCCGAGGCCGCGCGAACGATGTGGTGCTCAGGCTCGAACCAGGCCACATGCAGGGGGTTGCCGTTTTCGTCCTGTGCGGGCCGGAAGCGCACAAAGGCATGCATCTTGTGGATCTCTCGCCGCACCGCATGCGCCAGGCGTTCGATATCGCGCCAATCGGCATCGAGCGTATCGCCCGCAAGGCCAGGCATGCACTGAACCCGCCACAGCCAGCGGTAGCACAGCATGAAGCGCCCCGGATTGCGGTGGCAGCAGGCATTGCGCAGCACAGCCAGCTGGGGTTTGCCGATGCGCACCGGCTGGCCGGGTGCGATGGCCAAACGGTCCAGCGCATCGGGGGTGATGGCGCGGGCTGCGGCGTCGATCGTCACTCCATTGGCTGCCGCGTTGGCTGCCACAGCATCAGCAAACAAATCACCCTCTTCCGCTTGGGTGGCCAGGTCATCCGTCCAGCGCCAGTGCACTGCGTCAGGCGCTGCGCCCAGGGCCAGCAACACCCGCGCGGCCTGGCGAAAGCCGGCAAAGTCATCCGGTGCTTCCAGCATCACCGTCAAGCTGTCGTTCTCCGCTGGCATGCCTGGCCTCCTCAAAACAAGGCGATCTGCGCCGCAGCCGCCAGTTGCATGCCACTGTGCCGGCGCTGCACAGCCCCCTGCCCCATCTGGGCAAGCAGCTGTTGGCGCAAGCCGGGGCTGTCGAGCATGGCCAGCGGCGGGTGGTAGTCATCGAGCTCGACAAAAGGCAGCACCTTGCTGGTGGCGACGCGCAGCTGCTGCAGATCGGCCAGCCGCAGCCGGCGCACCCTGCGCGCGGCCAACAGGCGCTCCACACTGCCGACACCCAAGCCCGGCACCCGCAGCAGCCAGGCCTTGGCCGCGCGGTTCAAATCCACCGGAAAATGCTGGCGCTGCGACAGCGCCCAGGCAAGTTTGGGGTCCAGCTCCAGATCGAGCATGCCGCCGCTCGCTGGCGCGGTGATCTCAGCCGGGCTGAATCCATAAAAGCGCATCAGCCAATCGGCCTGGTAGAGCCGGTGTTCGCGAATCAGCGGCGGCGCCTGCAGGGGCAGATCGGATGAGGCATCGGGGATGGGGCTGAAAGCCGAGTAGTAGACCCGGCGCAGACGCTGGCCGGTGTAGAGCGCGCTGCTGGTGAGCAGAATGGTCGCATCATTGGCGCTGTCGGCGCCGACAATCATTTGGGTGCTTTGGCCCGCAGGCGCATAGCTGGGCGCTGCCGCCCGGGCCGCCTGGCGCTGGCGGGGCAGCGATACCAGCTTGCTGCCCTGCTGGTCTTGCTTCTGCTGCCGGGCCACTTCGATATGCTCCGCGACCTGGTGCATGGCCGAGGCAATGCCCACAGCATCCTTTTCCGGCGCCAATTGCTGCAGGCCCTGCTGCGTGGGCAGCTCGATATTGATGCTGAGCCGGTCCGCATAGCGGCCCGCCAGCGCCAACAACTCGGGGGACGCATCTGGAATCGTCTTGAGGTGAATGTAGCCGCGAAAATCGTGGTCCTCGCGCAGGCTGCGGGCCACCTCGACCAGTTGCTCCATCGTGTAGTCGGACGACTGGATGATGCCGCTGGACAGAAACAGGCCTTCTATGCAGTTGCGGCGGTAGAAGTCCAGAGTGAGCCCCACCACCTCGGCCGCGCTGAAGCGGGCGCGCTGCACATTGGAGCTTTTGCGGTTGATGCAGTAGCGGCAGTCATAGATGCAGAAGTTCGTCAGCAGAATCTTCAGCAGCGAGACACAGCGGCCATCGGGCGTGTAGCTGTGGCAGATGCCTATGCCCTCGGTCGAGCCCATCCCCTTGCCGCCCAGGGAATTGCGGGGCTTGCTGCCGCTGGATGCGCAGCTGGCATCGTATTTGGCGGCGTCGGCCAGAATCTGGAGTTTGGCGAGGGTTTGCATAAATACTGTGTATATATACAGTATTCTAGCAAAACCTTCTCGCGATGGCCAGCGCTGCCTTCAATGCTGTCAGCGTAAGCAGACCCCTTCATAGAGGGGCGGCACCGATCAGATGAAGCGGTGTTTAACAAATACTGTATATAAATACAGTTTTCATCACCCTGCTGCCGTTGCCACGCCCATCGGTCGCCTCGGCTCCGTCAAGCCTGGGGACCCAGCTTGGCCAGCACGGCCTTTTCCTTGACGGTCGACTCGGCGGCAAACTTCTTGTAGTCGGCACTGTTCATGTAAATCGGCAGCATCTCAAAGCGCTGCAGCATCGCCTGGTAGCTTTCCATCTCCATCGCTTCCTTGAACGCTTTGTGCAAAGTGGCTTGCACATCGGCCGGCATGCCCTTGGGGCCCACCAGGCCAAACGGCGAGTATTGCGTGGTGGGCAGGCCGAGCTCGATCAAGGTGGGGGTATTGGGCAAGGTGGGCAGGCGCTTTTCGGTCCAGACGTTCAACGCGACCATGCGGCCCTGGTCTACATAGGGGATCACGGCACTGGTGTCGGCCGCGACCATCACCTCGCCTGCCATCGTCGCGCGCATCAGCTCCGCCGATCCTTTGTAGGGCACATGTACGACATCCAGTCCAAGCTGCTGCGCAATGATGGCCGAGGTGACATGCGGCGAAGTATAGGTACCGGTATTGCCCAAGGTCAGCTTGCCAGGGTGGGCCTTGGCCCAGGCTACGACCTCCTGCCAATTCTTGAGCCCGGACTGGGTGCTGGCCACCATGCAGAACGCATAGCCGGTGACATTGATGATGTAGCTCAGATCCTCCACCGGGTTCCATTTGAGGCCCGTGGTGAAAGGCAGGCGCATCACGCTCATCGGCAGCTGGGCGATGGTATAGCCATCGGCCACCGTGTTCTGTAGCTGGGCCGCAGGCAGCGAACCCGCCGCGCCGGGGCGGTTCTCCACCACAATCGGCTGGCCCAGCACCTTGGCGGCGTTCTCGGCGAGCTGGCGCATTGTCAGGTCGGTCGGCCCCCCGGCGGGAAAGGCCACTACGAGCTTGATCGCCCGGTTGGGAAAGCGCTTGTTCGCGTGGGCCAGCGATGCGCCGGCCCCGATATAAGCTCCCATTGTCGTGGCGGCCCCGGCTTGCACCAGGCTTCTGCGCGTCAACACCATGTCTTTGTCTCCATTTCGGTCTATAGGCGACAAAGAGTGTAGAAAAGCACATCCAGGCACTGGGACGCCTGGGTGACATGGTCGGCGGGGCGTAAGGGTTCTGGCCGCGCAGCCTGGGGGTAGCCCTATTCCACGGTCGCGCCCGATTGCTTGACGGCCTTGCCCCATTCCACCATTTCGCTGGCGACAAAGCGGTCCATCTCCGGGCCGCTGGTCGGTGCGGGCTCGGAGCCCCGGTCGCGGATGAATTTCTGCATCTCGGCGCTGCTGAGAATGGCCACCGTTTCTTGGGTCAACTTGTCGACAATGGCTTTGGGCGTCCCCTTGGGGGCCATCAGCCCGAGCCAGCCCACGGCCTCGAAACCCTTGAACTCAGGCAAGCCGGATTCAGCAATCGTTGGTACCTGGGGCAACTGGCTGGAACGGGTGGCTGAGGTCACGCCCAGCGGCACCGCCTTGCCGGCCTGGATGTTGGCCAACGCGGCAGTGACCGAATCCACCATCAGCGGCACCTGGTTGCCCAGAAAATCCGCCTGCGCCGGGCCGCTGCCTTTGTAGGGAATATGTTCGATCTGCAGCGCTGCGCGGGCCTTGACCATCTCCGCGCTCAAATGCTGGGTGCCGCCAATGCCGGCGCTGGCATAGCTCAGCTTGCCGGGCTCGGCGCGGGCCTTGCTCACCAGGTCGTTCATGCTTTTGATACCGCTGGCCGGATTGGCCAGAAAGACCAGCGGCACCTTGGCGATCAAGCTGATGCCAACCAGGTCGGCCCGCGGATCGAAGTTCACCTTTTTGTACAAGGTCTGGTTCACCGCCATCGCGCTGCCCGCCACCAGCAAGGTGTAACCATCGGCGGCGCTGCGCGCAACCTGCTCGGAGCCGATATTGCTGCCCGCGCCGGCTTTGTTCTCCACCACCAGCGGTTGACCGAGCCTTTGGCCCAGCTTGTCGGCCAGCGCACGGGCAAAGATATCGGTGGCCTGGCCGGGTGGGAACGGCACGATCAGCTTGATGGGCTTGTCTGGATAGGCGGCAAGGGCCGGATTGGCCGCAACGGCCAAGCTAGCAGCCATTGCCAATGCGGCAGCAGAAGCGAGCGCATGGGGGATCATGGGGTGGGTCTCCTGAAGAGCTGCAGCGGCGTTGGCAGAAAGCGCCGATGCGCTGCGCGAGCTTGTGTAGCCGGGATCTTCGCCCATCCAGTGGCGAATGGGCAGTCTGGGCTGTCTCCAAGACAACTGCTGGTGGTGGGTATCGTTGCTCGCTGGGGCGATCAGTTCTGATCGATGGCGCAGCCAAAAGCTATCATCAGCATTGTCATTTTTACCACCGCATGCCATGTTTTTTGGAATCAGCCACCTCGTCCTCCCCTGCAGCGATCTGGAAAAAGCAACGCAGCTCTGGCGTGATGTGATCGGCTTCAGGGCCGCGCGCAGCGGCGAGGGCTATGTCGATATCGACACCGGCAGCGCCCTGCTGCGGCTGCTGCAGGTGCCCAAGGTGGAGTCGCAGACGAGCCTGCGCCTGCAGGTGGCCGATGTGGCGCAGGCCTACCAAAGCCTGTTGGCGGCAGGCAGCAGCTCACGCTGTGCGCCGATGCGCACCCCCGAGCTCGAAGAGATGGCCTGCGTGAACGATGCCGATGGCCATGCGATCGTGCTGTGGCGCGCGTTGACAGAAGACGAATGGGGTTTTGTGCCGGAACTGCCCAAGCAAGGCGAATGGGCCGCCGATGCCGAGGAGCTGCTGCAACGCCTGCTCGCCCATGTGCCCGCATTCTTCCGCATGCTGGCCCGGCGCAAAACCACGCGCGTGATCGAGCAACTCGCCCAAGAAGCACACAGCCCTGTCACCCGTGAATGGGTCATCAAAGGCTATATCACCGCATCGGCCAAGGTCACGCGCTTTCGCTTGATTGAGCCGCTGCGCGCTGAAGGCATCGACCCGGAAGACTACCGGGCGGAGTTTGATGACGAATAAGCCCGGGCCCCTGTTGGCACGGCCTTGAACGCCTGACCAAGATGCAAAAAAAAGACAGCCCGTAGGCTGTCTTTTGCAGAGTGGCTCAAGACCGGCTGGTCTTATTTGCGCGCAGGCGGCACATCGGTGCAGGTGCCATGGGCCACTTCTGCGGCCATGCCGATGCTTTCGCCCAAGGTCGGGTGCGGGTGGATGGTCTTGCCGATGTCCACCGTGTCTGCACCCATCTCGATGGCCAGCGCGATCTCGCCGATCATGTCGCCGGCGTGCGTGCCGACCATGCCGCCGCCGAGGATCTTGCCGTGGCCATGGGCTTCGGGCGAATCGTCGAACAGCAGCTTGGTGAAGCCTTCGTCGCGGCCATTGGCAATGGCGCGGCCCGAGGCGGCCCAGGGGAACAGGCCCTTCTTGACCTTGATGCCTTGTGCCTTGGCCTGGTCTTCGGTGAGACCCACCCATGCCACTTCGGGATCGGTGTAGGCCACCGATGGGATCACGCGGGCATTGAAAGCGGCAGCAGCCAGTTCCTTGTTGCCTTGCAGCTCGCCGGCGATGACTTCAGCGGCCACATGGGCTTCATGCACAGCCTTGTGTGCCAGCATGGGCTGGCCCACGATGTCGCCGATCGCGAAGATGTGGGGCACATTGGTGCGCATCTGGATGTCGACATTGATGAAGCCACGGTCGGTCACGGATACGCCTGCAGCCTCTGCGCCGATCTTCTTGCCATTGGGCGTGCGGCCCACGGCTTGCAGCACCAGGTCGTACACCTGGGGTTCGGGCACCGTCACGCCCTCCTTGGCTGGCTCGAACGAGACCTTGATGCCTTCGGGCGTGGCTTCGGCAGCCACGGTCTTGGTGTTGACCATGATGTTGTCAAAGCGCGGCGCGTTCATCTTTTGCCAGACCTTGACCAGATCGCGGTCAGCGCCTTGCATCAGGCCGTCCATCATTTCGACCACATCCAGGCGTGCGCCCAGGGTGCTGTAGACGGTGCCCATTTCCAGGCCGATGATGCCGCCGCCCAGGATCAGCATGCGCTTGGGCACCGCCTTCAGGTCCAGTGCGCCGGTGGAATCGACCACGCGTTCGTCCTTGGGCATGAAGGGCAGATGCACCGCCTGCGAGCCCGCAGCAATGATGGCCTTCTTGAACTGCACGACCTTCTTGGCGCCGGTCTTGTCCTGGCCGTCGCCCGAGGTTTCCTGCACTTCGATGTGGTTGGCGCTGACGAAGTTGCCATAGCCGCGCACGATCGTGACCTTGCGCATCTTGGCCATCTGGCCCAGACCGCCGGTCAGCTTGCCGATGACCTTTTCCTTGTGGGCGCGCAGTTGGTCGATATTGACCTCAGGCGCGGCGAACTTGACGCCGGCGACTTCCAGGTGCTTGACCTCGTCCATCACGGCCGCCACGTGCAGCAGGGCCTTCGATGGGATGCAACCCACGTTCAGGCAGACGCCGCCCAGGGTCTTGTAGCGCTCGATCAGCACCACCTTGAGGCCCAGATCGGCCGCGCGGAATGCCGCAGAGTAGCCGCCAGGGCCACCGCCGAGCACGACCACGTCACAGTCTTCATCGACCCGGCCGCTGTAGTTGCTGGCCACCGGTGCTGGCGCCGCAGCTTGTGCTGCGGGAGCAGGCGCCGCTGCTGCAGGAGCTGGTGCGGGCGACGAGGCTGCAGGTGCAGGTGCTGGGGCAGCAGGCGCAGGGGCAGCGCCCTCAGCGGCTTCCAGCGACAGAATCACCGAGCCTTCGGCGACCTTGTCACCGATCTTGATCTTGAGTTCCTTGACGACGCCGGCATGGCTCGACGGGATTTCCATCGAGGCCTTGTCCGATTCGACGGTGATCAGCGATTGGTCCTTGGCGACGGTATCGCCAGGCTGCACCAGCAGCTCGATCACGCCCACTTCAGCGAAATCACCAATGTCGGGGACTTTGATATCTACGATTGCCATAGTATGCGTCTCCGATTACAGGATGATGCGGCGGTAGTCCGCCAGCACCTGGCCCAGGTAGGCATTGAAGCGTGCGGCCGAGGCGCCGTCGATGACGCGGTGGTCGTACGACAGGCTCAGCGGCAGCATCAGGCGTGGCACGAACTGCTTGCCGTCCCAGACGGGCTTCATCGCCGACTTGGACAGACCAAGGATCGCCACTTCAGGGGCGTTCACGATAGGCGTGAAGTGCGTGCCGCCAATGCCGCCCAGCGACGAGATGGAGATGCAGCCGCCTTGCATGTCGGCCGCGCCCAGCTTGCCGTCGCGCGCCTTCTTGGCCAGCTCGCCCATTTCTGCACTGATCTGGATGATGCCCTTCTTGTCGGCATCCTTGAGCACGGGCACCACCAGGCCATTGGGCGTGTCCGCCGCAAAGCCGATGTTGAAGTACTGCTTGTAGACCAGGGTGTCGCCATCCAGGCTGGTGTTGAACTCAGGGAATTTCTTGAGTGCAGACACCAGCGCCTTGATCACGAAGGCCAGCATGGTGACCTTGACGCCGCTCTTCTCGTTTTCCTTGTTCGTCGAGACGCGGAAGGCTTCGAGCTCGGTGATGTCGGCTTCGTCATTGTTGGTGACGTGCGGGATCATCACCCAGTTGCGGTGCAGGTTGGCGCCCGAGATCTTCTTGATGCGCGACAGATCCTTGCGCTCGACCGTGCCGAACTTGCTGAAATCGACCTTGGGCCATGGCAGCAGATCCAGACCTGCGCCAGAGCCACCACCGGCAGGCGCCTTGGCAGCTTGGGCCTTGGTCTGCACGGCACCGGCCATCACCTGCTTGGTGAAGGCCTGCACGTCGTCGGCGGTGATACGGCCCTTGTTGCCCGAGCCCTTGACCTCTTCCAGCGGCACGCCCAGCTCACGCGCAAACTTGCGCACCGATGGCGATGCATAAGGCAAGGCGCCCGATGGCGGTACGGTGGGGTTGTGGGCCGGCACGGCTGCAGCCGGCGCAGCGGCGACAGGTGCTGCTGCAGGAGCAGGTGCGCTGGCGGCTGGGGCAGGCGCAGCAGCAGCGGCGGCTTGCGCAGCCGGTGCGGATGCGGGCGCTGCAGCGGTGCTGCCTTCCAGGATCGCGACCAGATCGCCGACATTGATGGTGTCGCCGATCTTGACCTTGAGTTCCTTCACCACGCCAGCGGCGGGCGATGGAATTTCCATCGAGGCCTTGTCGGATTCGACGGTGAACAGCGACTGCTCTGCGGTGACGGTATCGCCCACCTTGACCAGCAGCTCGATCACGGCCACGTCCTTGAAGTCACCGATATCGGGGACCTTCACTTCGACCGGGCCCGAGGCCGCAGGCGCAGCAACAGCCTGGGGTGCAGGCGTCGGTGCAGCTGCAGCAGCGGGTGCCGCAGCAGCCGGTGCTGGCGCCGGAGCTTGCGCAGCGGGTGCCGCAGCCGCTGCATCCGCCGCTTCGAGCTTGACGATGACCGAGCCTTCGGCGACCTTGTCGCCAATCTTGACGATGATTTCCTTGACCACGCCAGCGTGGCTGGACGGGATTTCCATCGAGGCCTTGTCGGACTCGACAGTGATCAGCGACTGGTCCTTGGCGACGGTGTCACCGGGCTTGACGAGCAACTCGATCACGCCCACTTCTGCGAAGTCGCCAATATCGGGGACTTGAATGTCAATCAATGCCATTGTGGTGTCTCCTGGTGCAATTTAGGCGTACAGCGGGTTGATCTTGTCGGCATTGATGCCGTACTTGGCAATCGCATCGGCGACCTTCTGGGCGGGCAGCTTGCCGTCTTCGGCCAGCGCCTTGAGCGCGGCAACCACGATGTAGTGGCGGTCGATCTCGAAGTGCTCGCGCAGCTTGCGGCGGAAGTCCGAGCGGCCAAAGCCGTCCGTGCCCAGCACCTTGTAGGTGCGGCCAGCAGGAATGAAGGGACGAATCTGCTCGGCGTAGGACTTCATGTAATCGGTCGAGGCGATCACCGGGCCGGTGCTGTTGCCCAGCTCGGCGGTCACATACGGCACCTTGGCAGTTTCCAGCGGGTGCAGCAGGTTCCAGCGGTCAGCATCCTGGCCGTCGCGGGTCAGTTCGTTGAACGATGGGCAGCTCCAGACGTCGGCGGTCACGCCCCAGTCGGCAGCCAGCAGCTCTTGCGCAAAGAAGGATTCGCGCAGGATGGTGCCCGAGCCCAGCAGTTGCACGCGCAGGTCGCCGGCGCCACCGGCCTTGCACAGGTACATGCCCTTGAGGATCTTTTCCTCGGTGCCGGGCGTCAGGCCAGGCATAGCATAGTTTTCGTTCAGCAGGGTCAGGTAGTAGAAGACGTTCTCCTGGTTCTGCACCATGCGGCGCAGGCCTTCGTGCATGATCACGGCCACTTCGTGCGAGAAGGTCGGGTCGTAGCTGATGCAGTTGGGGATGGTGCCCGCCAGGATGTGGCTGTGACCGTCTTCGTGCTGCAGACCTTCGCCGTTCAACGTGGTACGGCCCGAGGTGCCGCCCAGCAAGAAACCGCGCGCCTGCAGGTCGCCCGCTGCCCAGGCCAGATCGCCAATGCGCTGGAATCCGAACATCGAGTAGTAGATGTAGAACGGAATCATGATGCGGTTGCTGTGGCTGTAGCTGGTTGCCGCTGCAATCCAGCTGGACATGCCGCCCGCTTCATTGATGCCTTCCTGCAGAATCTGACCCTTGGTGTCTTCCTTGTAGTACATCACCTGGTCTTTGTCGACCGGGGTGTACTGCTGGCCATGCGGGTTGTAGATACCGATCTGGCGGAACAGGCCTTCCATACCGAAGGTACGGGCCTCGTCGACCAGGATGGGCACGACGCGGGGACCGATTTCCTTGTCGCGCAGCAGCTGGGTGAGGAAGCGCACATAGGCTTGCGTGGTCGAGATCTCACGGCCTTCGGGCGTGGCTTCGAGCACGGCCTTGAAGGTCTCCAGCGGAGGCACGGTGAACTGCTCGTCAGCCTTTTCGCGGCGCTTGGGCAGGTAGCCGCCCAAGGCCTTGCGGCGCTCGTGCAGGTACTTCATTTCCGGGGTGTCGTCCGCTGGCTTGTAGAAAGGCAGGTCGGCGATCTGGCTGTCCGGGATCGGGATGTTGAAACGGTCGCGGAAGGCCTTGATGTCCTCATCGGCCAGCTTCTTGGTCTGGTGGACGTTGTTCTTGCCCTCACCGACCTTGCCCATGCCAAAGCCCTTGACGGTCTTGACCAGCAACACGGTCGGTTGACCCTGGTGGTTTTGTGCGGCGTGGAAGGCGGCGTAGACCTTTTGCGAATCGTGGCCACCACGCTGCAGGTTCCAGATCTCGTCGTCGCTCATGTGCTCGACCATCTTCAAGGTGCGTGGATCGCGGCCGAAGAAGTTCTTGCGCACATAGGCACCGTCGTTGGCCTTGAAAGCCTGGTAGTCGCCGTCGTTGCACTCCAT
Source organism: Comamonas sp. B21-038 (assembly GCF_022387135.1). Classification (GTDB taxonomy): domain Bacteria; phylum Pseudomonadota; class Gammaproteobacteria; order Burkholderiales; family Burkholderiaceae_C; genus Comamonas; species Comamonas sediminis. Next base: position 1,791,824 of record NZ_CP092462.1, on the reverse strand, counting down.
CATGATCTTGCGCAGTGCGCCGTCATGGTCCTTGGCCAGCAAGGCATCCCAGCCCTTGCCCCAGATCAGCTTGATCACGTTCCAGCCGGAGCCACGGAACTCGCCTTCGAGCTCCTGGATGATCTTGCCGTTGCCGCGCACCGGGCCGTCCAGGCGCTGCAGGTTGCAGTTGATCACGAAGATCAGGTTGTCGAGGTTTTCACGCGCGGCCAGGCCAATCGCGCCCAGGGATTCGACTTCGTCCATTTCACCGTCGCCGCAGAACACCCAGACCTTGCGGTTTTCAGTGTTGGCAATGCCGCGGGCGTGCAGGTACTTCAGGAAGCGTGCCTGGTAGATCGCCATGATGGGGCCCAGGCCCATCGAGACGGTGGGGAACTGCCAGAAATCGGGCATCAGCTTGGGGTGGGGGTAGCTGGACAGGCCCTTGCCGTCCACTTCCTGGCGGAAGTTGAGCAGTTGCTCTTCGCTGATCCGGCCTTCCAGGTAGGCGCGGGCATAGATGCCGGGCGATACGTGGCCTTGGATGTAGAGGCAATCACCGCCGTGGTTGTCGCTCTCGGCGTGCCAGAAATGGTTGAAGCCGGCACCAAACATGCTGGCCAGCGACGCGAAGGAGCCGATGTGGCCGCCCAGGTCGCCGCCTTCTGGCGGGTGAATGCGGTTGGCCTTGACCACCATCGCCATGGCGTTCCAGCGCATGTAGGCGCGCAGGCGCTGTTCGATCTCGAGGTTGCCGGGGCTGCGGGCTTCCTGCTCGGTCTCGATGGTGTTGACGTAGCCGGTCTTGGCGGAGAAAGGCAGATCGACGCTGTTCTGGCGCGCGTGCTCCAGCAGTTGCTCGATCAGCGAGTGCGCGTACTCGGCACCTTCACGGTCGATCACAGCGGACAGCGCGTCCATCCATTCTCGGGTTTCTTGGCCGTCTGTGCGGGTGGGGCCGTTGACGGCTTTTTGTTCGGATGGTTCGGACATGCTGGCGTCTCCTTCAAGTGATCTGCTATGAATGACTGTGCCAGAGTTTCTCACATTTTTTGAAGATTTCAAATAGCGGTCTTCAATTTCATATTATGGAAAATTGCTGCAAACGCACAATCCACGGGCGCTACAGGACGATGCTTCGCGGACAAAACAGGAGATTTGCCCAGCATCAGGGCAAGGCTGCACCGCCCTCGTCTACACTCATCGACCATGAATTCGACCGAGCGCCCCGCCACCCCGCCCCCGAACAGCCGACCCCGTTTGGTGCAGATGTGGCAAACCTGGTGGCGCGGATTGTCACCTTCGAGACAAGACCGCTATGCGGCCATTGCTCCATTGGTGGCGGTGGTGATGTTCTTCATCGCGATCGTCGCGGCCTTTTGGTACCTGCGCAGTGAGGAGCTGGAACGCGAACGCGAGGCCATGCGCCGGGATGTGGAATATGCCCAGCAGCGCATTCGGCTGCGTCTGTCGGAGCGCCAGGAGCAGCTGATGCGCCTGGCCCGCGATGTGGGCAACCAGGACGTGGACAAGAACGGCTTCAATGACCGTGCCGATACGCTGATCAGCCAGTATGCAGAGCTGCAAGCACTGACCTGGATCGATACCGCGCGTCAGGTGCGCGCCACCCAGTTCGGCCCCAGCGTGGCGGCCGAGAACCTGCTCACCCTAGATGAGGTGATCCAGAAAAAGGAATTGCTGGAGCTGTTCGAGATGGCGCGCGACCTGCAGCAGCCCGTGTTCTCGCAGCCGCTGGCAACCAGCGAGACGGCACCGATGCTGCTGCTGGAGGTGCCCATCAGTCAGAAAGGCCGCTTTGGCGGCGTGCTGCTGGCCGAGTTCTCGATTGACAATCTGCTGCGTTACGGCACGCCCACCGAGATCCTCGCGCGCTATGCGGTAACGCTGCAGGATGGCAAGGGCACCACGCTGGCCGGCACGCCGCTGGCGCCGCGTGTGGCTGCCCAGCGGCTGCTGCCCTGGCGCACGGGGCCCAACGAATTCGACATGCCAGTCGCGCCGGTGGGCAACAGCCTCAAGCTGCGTGCGCAGGCCTACCACACCTCACTGGGGTTGGTCAGCAACGGGCTGTTCTGGCTTGTCTGTGTGCTGAGCTTCATGACGGCCTGGCTGCTGGTGGCCACCTGGCGCCATACGCGCAAGCGCATCCGCGCGCAGGAGGCGCTGCAGGGAGAAACCAATTTCCGCCGTGCGATGGAGAACAGCGTGCTCACAGGCATGCGTGCGCTCGATCTGCAAGGCCGCATCTCGTACGTGAATGCCGCCTTCTGCCAGATGACTGGCTGGAGCGAAGAAGAGCTGGTGGGCAAGCTGCCCCCCTACCCTTATTGGCCCGAAGGCGACCAAAGCACCTACCACGACATGCTGATCGACGAGATGAGCGGCAAGGTGTTTCCCGGTGGCTTCCAGATGCGGGTCAAGCGCAAGAATGGCACGATGTTCGAGGCGCGGCTTTATGTCTCGCCGCTCATCGATGGCCATGGCCGTCAGACCGGCTGGATGACCTCGATGACCGACATCACCGAGCCCAACCGCATCCGAGAGCAGCTCTCCGCCTCCTACGAGCGCTTTACCATCGTGCTCGAGGCACTGGATGCCTCGGTGTCGGTGGCACCGCTGGGCAGTGCCGAGCTGCTGTTTGCCAACAAGCTCTACCGGCAGTGGTTCGGCTCGCAAACGGTGGGCCATTTGCAACTGGTCGCCCAGGCGGGCGTGCTGCCCAGCAGCAGCAATGCCAGCACCAGCATGGACGATGAAGACGGGCTGATGGGCCTGCCCAGTGACCAGATCACGACGGCCGTCAGCGGCAACGCCGAGATCTACATCGCTGAACTGGGCAAATGGCTGGAGGTGCGCTCGCGCTACCTCAACTGGGTGGACGGACGGCTCGCGCAAATGGTGATTGCGACCGATATCACACCCCGCCGCCATGCCGAAGAGCAAGCCGCGCGCCAGGCCGAAAAAGCCGCCACCGTGAGCCGCCTGGTGACCATGGGCGAGATGGCCTCGAGCGTCGCGCATGAGCTCAACCAGCCGCTGTCAGCGATCAGCAACTACTGCTCGGGCATGATCACCCGCGTCAAGAACGGCAGCCTCAGCGAAGAGGCTTTGCTGGGCGCGCTGGAAAAGACAGCCCACCAGGCGCAGCGCGCCGGCCAGGTGATCCACCGCATCCGCTCGTTTGTCAAACGCAGCGAACCCAACCGGGCGCTGGCCGATGTCAGCGACATCGTCAGCGAAGCGGTCGAGCTGGGCTCGATCGAGCTCAAACGGCACAATGTGCGGCTTTCGCACCACGTTGCCGCACGGTTGCCCAAAGTGAAGGTGGACAGCATCCTGATCGAGCAGGTGCTCATCAACCTGATGAAGAACGGCGCCGAATCCATCGCCAACGCCGAGCGCCCGGCCCACCAGCGGATGGTCGAGCTGCGCGTTGTACCTCGCAAGATCGACGCCACGGATGTGATAGAGTTTTCCGTTCAAGATACGGGGCGCGGCCTGTCACCTGAAGCACTGGAGCGCCTGTTCCAGGCCTTCTTCTCCACCAAGAGCGAAGGCATGGGAATCGGCCTCAATCTCTGCCGCAGCATTGTCGAATCTCACCATGGCCGGATGCAGGCAGAGAACCTCTACAATGGCTCGGAGGTGACGGGTTGTAATTTCAGCTTCTGGATTCCGGTGGCCACGCCGGCGGAGTCCGCTGAATAGCCAGCGCTATACCAATACTGATAGAAGGAATTGTGCATGAGCTTGATCCCCAAAAAGGGCACGGTCTACGTAGTCGATGACGATGAAGCGGTTCGCGACTCGCTTCAATGGTTGCTGGAGGGCAAGGATTACCGTGTGCGCTGCTTTGATTCCGCCGAATCCTTTTTGGCACGCTACGACGCCCGCGAAGTGGCATGCCTGATCGTCGATATCCGCATGGGCGGCATGAGCGGCCTGGAACTGCAGGATCGTCTGATCGAAAACAAGTCGCCCCTGCCCATCGTCTTCATCACCGGCCATGGCGATGTGCCCATGGCGGTCGATACGATGAAAAAGGGTGCGATGGATTTCATCCAGAAGCCTTTTGACGAAGCCCAGTTGGACACCTTGGTGGAGCGCATGCTCGACCAGGCACGCGATGCCTTCGCAGGCCACCAGCAGGCCGCCAGCCGCGATGCGCTGCTGGCCAAGCTCACCGGACGCGAATCGCAAGTGCTCGAACGCATTGTCGCCGGCCGCCTCAACAAACAGATCGCCGACGACCTGGGCATCAGCATCAAGACCGTGGAAGCGCACCGCGCCAACATCATGGAAAAGCTGGGCGCCAATACCGTCGCTGATCTGCTCAAGATTGCCCTGGGCTCGAATGCAGCGGCCAAGGCAACGTGATAAATTAGCGGTCTTAGCGCCCTAAGGACGACGTTCCAACAACGCTGCTCAAAGCGCAATGCGCCGGTACCGGTTTCGGTACGGCGCATTTTTCAATTCCGCGCGCCATGCTGGGGGCTCGCCCGGCTTCTGGACCACGCGCAACCCTTTTTGGATGACCACATGACTGCTCAATTGATCGATGGCAAGGCCCTTTCCCAGCAACTGCGTGCCGATGTCAAGACGCGCGCCGACCAGCTCAAGGCCCGGGGCATCGTGCCGGGGCTGGCCGTCATCCTGGTGGGTGACAACCAGGCCAGCCAGGTGTACGTGCGCAACAAGGTCAAGTCCTGCGAAGAGTGCGGCTTCCACTCGGTGCTGGAGAAGTACGACGCCAACATGACCGAAGCCGAGTTGCTGGCCCGGGTCGAAGCGCTCAACAACGATCCGAGCATCCACGGCATCCTGGTGCAGTTGCCGCTGCCCAAGCACATCGACGACCACAAGGTCATCGAAGCCATCTCACCCAAGAAGGATGTGGACGGCTTCCATGTGGCCAGCGCCGGCGCGCTGATGGTGGGTGAAGTGGGCTTCAAGGCCTGCACGCCTTACGGCTGCATGAAGATGCTCGAATCGATCGGCATGAAGGACCTGCGCGGCAAGCATGCCGTGGTCATCGGCCGCTCCAACATCGTCGGCAAGCCCATGGCCATGATGCTGCTGGCCGCCAATGCCACCGTCACCATCACCCACAGCGGCACGGCCGATCTGGCCGCGATGACCCGCCAGGCCGACATCATCGTGGCTGCCGTGGGCAAGCTCAATGTGCTGACCGCCGACATGGTCAAGCCCGGCGCCGTGGTGATCGATGTGGGCATGAACCGCAATGCAGAAGGCAAGCTCTGCGGCGATGTGGATTTTGACGGCGTCAAGGAAGTGGCAGGCTACATCACCCCCGTGCCCGGCGGTGTCGGCCCGATGACGATCACGATGCTGATGGTCAATACGCTGGAGTCGGCCGAGCGCGCCTGATCTCCACAAAATCACCTCGATTCCGCGCCGATTTATCGCGCCGGTAAAACTATGAAAACGATAGCTGTTGGCATCCGCCTTGCCGGTGCCAGCGGCTTTTTTTTGTGCTTAAATGACAGGCAAGACCCAAGTGCCATCATGCCTTGCAAGCCTGTGCCAACATGGCATTGATTGCGGCGCGCGAGGCCCCATATACAGCACCATGACCAATCCATTGCTCGACTTCAGCGGCCTGCCCCGCTTTGACCAGGTCCAACCTGAACACATTGCCCCCGCCATCGACCAGCTTCTGGCCGACAGTGAAGCGGCCCTCAAGACAGTAACGGCGCCAGAGTTCCCGGCGCAATGGAACGAGATTGCCAAAGTGCTCGATGTCAGCACCGAGAAGCTGGGCCGCGCCTGGGGCATGGTCGGTCACCTCAATTCTGTTGCAGACACTCCCGAGCTGCGCGCTGCCTACAACGCCGAGATGCCCAAGGTCACGGCGTTTTGGACCCAGCTGGGTGCGGACGAAGCGCTGTATGCCAAGTACAAGGCCATCGACCCGGCAAGCTTGAACAGCGAGCAGAAGCAGGCCTGGGACAACGCAATGCGCAACTTTGTGCTCGGTGGTGCCGAGCTGCAAGGCCAGGCCCGCGAGACCTATGCCCAACTGCAAGAGAAAAGCGCTATCGCCTGCCAGAAGTACAGCGAAAACGCGATGGATGCGACCGACCAGTTTGCCTACTATGCCGAACTGGACGAGTTGGCCGGCGTGCCCCAAGACGTCATCCAGGCCGCACGCGCCGCAGCCGAGGCCGAAGGCAAGCCCGGCTACAAGCTGACCTTGAAGATCCCCAGCTACCTGCCGGTGATGCAGTTTGCCAAGAGCAGCGCGTTGCGCGAGAAGCTCTACCGCGCCTACACCACGCGGGCCAGTGAGTTTGGCGATGCCAAGCTCGACAATACGCCGCTGATGGTCGAGATTCTGAAGATGCGCGAGCAGGAAGCGCATCTGCTGGGCTACCCCAGTTTTGGCGAACTCTCGGTAGCGCCCAAGATGGCCCAGTCGTCAGTGCAGGTGATGGAGTTTTTGCAGGAGCTGGCGAGCAAGGCCAAGCCCTATGGCCAAAAGGATGTGCAAGACTTGCGCGACTATGCCCGCACCGAACTGGGCCTGGACAACCCCCAGGCCTGGGACTGGGGCTACATCGGCGAACACCTGAAAGAGGCACGCTACGCTTTCAGCGAGCAGGAACTCAAGCAGTACTTCCCTGCGCCCAAGGTGCTGGCCGGTCTGTTCCGCATTGTCGAGACCTTGTTCGGCGTGCAGATCAAGGGGGACCTGGCGCCTGTCTGGAACCAGGACGTGGCCTTCTACCGCATCGAGCGCGATGGCGAGCTGGTCGGCCAGTTCTACCTCGATCCGCCTGCCCGCAATGGCAAGCGTGGCGGCGCCTGGATGGACGATGTGCGCACCCGCTGGCTGCGCCCGGACAATGGCGAGCTGCAGACCCCCATTGCACACTTGGTCTGCAATTTCGCAGCCGGCGTGGACGGCAAGCCGCCGCTGCTGACCCATGACGACGTGATCACCCTCTTCCACGAAACCGGCCATGGCCTGCACCACATGCTCACGCAGGTCAATGAGCGCGATGTCTCCGGCATCGGTGGTGTGGAATGGGATGCCGTCGAGCTGCCCAGCCAGTTCATGGAGAACTTCTGCTGGGAGTGGGAAGTGCTGCGCCATATGACGGCCCATGTCGACACCGGCGAGCCGCTGCCGCGCGCGCTCTACGACAAGATGATTGCCGCCAAGAACTTCCAGTCCGGCATGCAGACCCTGCGGCAGATCGAGTTCTCGTTGTTCGACATGCGCATCCACACCGAGCTGTCAGGCGATGGCATCAACGCAGAGGCGATCTACCGCGTGATGCGCGACGTCCGCAGCCAGGTGGCTGTGCTCGATCAACCGGAGTTCAACCGCATGCCCAACACCTTCACCCATATTTTTGCGGGTGGCTATGCAGCGGGCTACTACAGCTACAAGTGGGCCGAGGTGCTGTCGGCCGATGCCTTTGCCAGCTTTGAAGAAGCAGCGCAAAAGCGCGGCAGCAGTGATGTGGTGGACCGCGAGGTGGGCCAGCGCTACCTGCATGCCATCCTGGAAGCCGGTGGCAGCCGTCCGGCGATGGAGTCGTTCAAGGCCTTCCGTGGCCGAGAGCCCCAGCTGGACGCGCTGCTGCGCCACCAGGGCATGGCGGAACCCCTGACCGCATGAGCCTCCCGGCTTGCAGCGCCGCCCCCTGGGGCCCTGCAAGCCGCTGATGGCGCTGGCGTTGCGAAGGCATAATGGAGCCACAACAGCTATAGAGAGGGAAACGCATGAGGACAATGGCTTTGGGCAGCATCCTGGTGGGCACCGCACTGGCCTGTGCCACTGGCTGGGCCAGCGCGCAAACGGTGTACCGGATCGTGGGGCCCGATGGCAGGGTGACCTTTTCAGACCGCGCGCCGACATCCGATACGCCGAGCCAATCGGTCTCGACCGGTGCGGTCACCGAGCCGACCGGTACCCGGCTCAGTGACTTGCCGCTCGAGGTCAAGCAAGCGGCTACCAAGTACCCCCTGACCTTCTACACCAGCAAGGACTGCGGCGCCTGTGACACGGCCCGCCGCTATCTGCTGACGCGGGGTGTGCCTTTCATGGAGAAGACGGTCACCTCCAACGAAGAAATCCAGGCGCTGCGCAAGCTCAACCCCGATGGCACGATCCCCTTTGCAACGTTGGGTGCGCAACACCTGAGTGGCTTCAACGAAAACGACTGGAGCGCCTATCTGGATGCCGCCGGCTACCCTGCCCAGTCCAAGCTGCCGTCCAGCTACCGCCCGGCCCCGGCCCAGCCGCTGATCCCCAAGGTCATTGCACCTGCTGCGCCGGCTGCCGCGCAGCCTGCAGCGCCAGGCTCACCGGCCTCGGGCAACCAGAATGTCGAACCGGAACGTGTCACGCCCAGCAATCCGACCGGGATTGTTTTCTAAGCCTGCGCACTGAACAACAATGGCCCGACCAGGCGTTGCCTGCGTCGGGCCATTTTGTCAGGTTTGACTGGTTGATTTAGAACTCGAGCGTCTCTACGCCTTGCTCGGTCCCCAGCAGGCAAACTGCCGCCTTCTGGTGCGCAAACACGCCAACCGTGACCACGCCGGGCCACTGGTTCACTTCCGATTCAAAAGCGGCAGGATCGGCAATCGCCAGACCGGTGACATCGAGGATGTGCTGGCCGTTGTCGGTTGCCAGGGGCTGGCCGTCCTTGAGGCGCAACCTGGCCTGGCCACCCTTGGCTGCGAAGCGGCGGGCAATCTGGGTGGCAGCCATGGGAATGACTTCGACCGGCAGCGGAAACGCACCCAAGGTTTGTACCTGCTTGGACGCATCAGCGATGCAGATGAAGCGGTCGGCCAGCGCAGCGACGATCTTCTCGCGCGTCAACGCAGCGCCGCCGCCCTTGACCATGAACCCCTGGTGGTCGATCTCATCGGCGCCATCGATATAGACTGCGAGGCGCTCGACCTCGTTGGCGTCCAACACCTTGATGCCCAGCGCCTGCAGGCGCTCGGTGCTGGCCACCGAGCTGGAAACGGCGCCAGGAATCTGGTCCTTGATGGAGGCCAGCGCATCGATGAACTTGTTCACGGTGGAGCCGGTGCCCACGCCTACGATTTCTCCGGCAACCACATATTGCAGGGCTGCGCGGCCAACCTCGGCCTTTAATTCGTCTTGTGTCATGGTAGTGCGATCAGATCAGCGAAAATACAGATAACGCCTTGATTATCCCATCCCATGTCCCTGATCCCCTATTCCCTCTCCCGCGCCGTTCTGTTCGGCATGCAGCCCGAAGCGGCCCACGACTTCACGATGGACATGCTGGCCAAGGGCCAGAACACGCCACTGGCCTGCGCCTGGCGCCAAAGCCGGGTCAATGACCCCATTAGCTTGGCGGGTCTGCAGTTTCCCAACCGGGTGGGCATGGCGGCCGGTTTGGACAAGAATGCGCGCGCCATCGACGGCCTGGGTGCCATGGGTTTTGGCTTTGTCGAGGTGGGCACGGTCACGCCGCTGGCGCAGCCGGGCAACCCCAAGCCCCGCATGTTCCGCATTCCGGAGCGCGATGCGCTGATCAACCGCCTGGGCTTCAACAACGAAGGTCTGGCAGCCTTTGTGGCCAATGTGAAAAAGGCGCAGTTCCGCAAGCAGGCATCGCCGCTGCTGCTGGGCCTGAACATTGGCAAAAATGCGGCCACCCCGATTGAAAACGCCACCAGCGACTACCTGGCTTGCCTCGATGGCGTCTACCCCCATGCCGACTACATCACGGTCAACATCAGCTCGCCCAATACCAAGAACCTGCGCGCCTTGCAAAGCGATGAGGCGCTGGATGCACTGCTGAGCGCGCTGGTGCAGCGCCGCGAGCAGCTGGCGCGCGAGCATGGCCAGCACAAGCCCGTGTTCTTGAAGATCGCTCCCGATCTGACCGAAGAACAGATCAGCGTGATTGCCAACAGCCTCAAGACCCATGGCATGGATGGCGTGATCGCCACCAACACCACCATCAGCCGCGATGCGGTGCAAGGCCTGCAGCATGCGGAAGAAACCGGTGGCCTCTCCGGCCGCCCTGTGTTCGAGGCCAGCAATGCCGTGGTTCGCCAGCTGCGTGCAGCCCTGGGCCCCCAGTTCCCGATCATTGGCGTGGGCGGCATCCTGAGCGGTGCCGATGCGGTCGAGAAAATCAAGGCCGGCGCCGATGTGGTGCAGATCTACACGGGCCTGATCTACCGCGGCCCCGGGCTGGTCACCGAGATTGCCCAGGCGCTGAAAGCTCAAGGCGGTCGCCGCTGATTCAGCCACCGGAACCAGCACCAGGCCAGCATGCGCTGGCCTTTTTTGTGCCCGCCTGCTTCGCTGGTGCGTCCAGGCGCGTCGTTCAGGCCGCAGTTTTCAAGCTCGCAAGTCCCAGCTTGGCCAGCAGCTTTGCGTCGCAGTCGGCCTCCGGGTTGCCGGTCACCAGCAACTTGTCACCATAGAAGATGGAATTGGCGCCGGCCATGAAGCACAGCGTCTGCACCGCCTCGCCCAGCTGCTGGCGGCCGGCAGACAGGCGTATGCGGGCCTTGGGCATGGCGATGCGGGCGACTGCGATCACGCGCACAAAATCCAGCGGGTCCACCGGCTCACTGTCGGCCAGCGGCGTGCCAGGCACGCGCACCAGGCTGTTGATGGGCACCGACTCCGGATAGGGCTGCATGTTGGCCAGTTGGGCCAGCAAGGCTGTGCGGTCGACTGGCGTCTCCCCCATGCCGACGATACCGCCACAGCAGACCCGGATACCTGCGGCCCGGACATGGGCCAGCGTATAGAGCCGCTCCTGGTACTGGCGCGTGCTGACGACATCGCGGTAATAAGCGGGGCCGGTATCCAGGTTGTGGTTGTAGTAGTCAAGACCTGCATCGCTCAGCGCCTGCGCCTGGTGGGGCGCCAACATGCCCAGGGTCGCGCAGCTTTCCAGCCCCAGGGCCTTGACGGCCGCAATCATCTCGCTGACCTGCGCGATATCGCGGTCCTTGGGTGAACGCCAGGCTGCCCCCATGCAAAAGCGGCTAGCCCCTGCATCCTTGGCGGCTTGGGCAGCGCGGATCACCTCTGCAACATCCATCAGCTTATCGGCCTTGACTCCGGTGTCGTGGGCCGCCGACTGCGGGCAATAACCGCAGTTCTCCGGGCACCCGCCCGTCTTGACGGAAAGCAAGGTTGCCAGCTCGATATCACCCGCTGGCCAGTGCGCATGGTGCACCGTCTGCGCGTGGAACATCAAGGCCATAAAAGGCATATCGAACAGGGCTTGCACCTGGGCTACCGGCCAGGGCTCTGCGGCCGACGTCCGATCGGTCACTGCTACTTTGGGATGCCAATGCAGCGCCGATGTGCTCGCATCGGGGCTATGTGGGCTGGACATGAAGCTCTCCTCAATCGCTACCCGGTGCGGGATGCCCGGGTATGGCACTTATTGTGTCCAATACCGAAGACTGGCCAGCCCGTGCAGAGCGGCCTCTGAAAGCGCCGTTTGGCAGCTTTGCAGCGCCGTTAATTTAGAGCGCTGTTGCAGGCAGATTGCAGGCAAGAAGAAGCGGCATTGCTGCAACTTGGTGCATTGCATCGTCAACGACCGTCTTTGGGAGCGCTTTAGATCGCCAAACAACACGCGCCAGGCATGCAATTAACGGCAAATAAGTGGTTGGCAAGGGGTGGAGCCCCGCAGCAAGGCCGGTCCCGTGCGTTTGCAGACCATCCAGCCCAATACCCCTGGCACTATTTGGGAGTTTATTGACGCCGGCGCCCCAGATTTGCCCTTGCAGCGCTGGGGGTCTTTGCAGATGCCGGGCATAAAAAAGCCGCAACGGCGTGCGGCTGTGGTGGAGGTTGGCATGGCGCTCAACCGCCAGCGCTCCCCGGCGCATCCGGCAGTTCTTCAAAAAACACCAGTTGGTTGCCAAAGGGATCGGCGATGCGCATCTCCAGCATGCCCCAGGGCATGCGCTCCAGCCCGGGCTTGGCATAGCGGTAGTTCTTGGCCAGCAGACTTTGCTGGAAGGCCTCCAGTTGCGGCCAGGCAATACGCACCGTACTGCCGGGGCAGGCATCGCCATGGTGCTCGCTCACATGCAGCACACAGGCCAGGCCCGCAGCGCTGCGCAGGCTGAGCTGCTCGTAGAGCGGAAAGTCATCACCAAAGCGGTGTGTCCAGTCCTGAACAAAACCCAGAAACCCTTGGTAGAACTCTGCAGCCCGTTGCGCGTCGAAGCTGCGCAACACCGGGATCACACAAGGCTGAAAGGTTGTGGCATCGGCCATCGCTGCGATCCCTTCAACCCAGCGCGGCAATCACATCGGCCGGCGCTTGCACCAGCTCGATCAGCACGCCCTCGCCTGCGATGGGGAACTCGTCATTGCTCTTGGGATGCAGAAAACAGATGTCATGGCCTGCAGCACCTGGGCGAATGCCGCCCGGCGCAAAACGCACGCCCTGGGCCGTCAGCCATTCGACGGCCTTGGGCAGGTCGTCTATCCACAAACCAATGTGGTTGAGCGGCGTGGCATGCACGGCAGGCTTTTTGTCGATATCCAGCGGCTGCATGATATCCACCTCGACCGCGAAGGCGCCCTTGCCCATCGCCAGGATGTCTTCATCGACGTTCTCCCGCTCGCTGCGGAAGCTGCCCGTTTGTGACAGTCCGAGCATGTCCACCCACAGTGTTTTCATGCGCTCTTTGTCAGTGCCTCCTATGGCCACTTGCTGAATTCCCAAAACTTTGAACGGACGCTGTACCGGCATGCTGAGTGGCTCCTTGTAGGTGGTGTGAGGCTTGCGCCGCAGACGCCATTGTGCCAAGGCCGGGCGCTGCTGGCGGTAGAGTGCGCGACCCGAAGCGCCGTCAGCCGCCATCATCGGCAGGATGAACGGTGGGGCGCCGATTACACATTGCTTCTAAATCAGTGACCGCAAAGCGTACAGTGTTTACCCTAAATAACTACAATTAAAAGGACTCATTTATCGAATAGCGTATTACTATATTTGGATAGCTTGAGGCACTCACCTGCGACGCTGCCCGGCCTTGTTCCCACCATGTTATTTGCTGACCTTCCCCGCTCCCACCTTCGACCGCCTGCCCTGTACGCAGCCGGGCTGGCCAGCACTCGCCGCGAACCGGGGGGACCATGCCCCGTCTAAGTCCTCCTGCCCCGGGCATCGATTCGGTAGGAACGCCGCCTGCGGCGCGCTTTAGCGGGCCCTTACGCAAACGCAGCCTGCTGCTGAGCATCTGGCCGTTTGTGGCGCTGGCCATCGTGCAAACCGTGCTGGCGATTTCCAGCCTGCATATTCTGGGAGCCATGCGGGCCTTCAGCTCCGGGGAAAGCCAGTGGAGCAAAGGCCAGAAGGACGCCACCTATGCACTGGCGCGCTATGCGGTCAGCGGTGACGCTGCCGCGTATGAGCAGTTCCACCAGGGCCTGCATATACCGATGAGCGATATGCAGGCGCGCCTGATGCTGGAGGATCGCGGCTACGCTGCCAGACCCCAGGCATCGCTGCTGCTGCTGCAAGGCCACAATGAGCCCGAGGAGATCAATGCCCTGATCTGGCTGACGGTGTATTTCAAACACACCGAGTCCATCGGCCAGCTGCTCGCCCGCTGGCGGGACAGCGACGAGCCCCTGCAGGAATTGCAGAACCTGGCGGGGGACATCTATGCCTGCCTGCAGCTGGCACCGCCCACACCGGCGCAAAAGCAAAGCTGGCTGGCCCAGATCAACTCGCTGCAGATTCAACTTTCCGAGGCCGAGCGGGCCTTCAACAAGGTCCTGGGCGATACATCGCGTGCGCTCAATGCATGGCTGTGGTCGATCAATATCGGCATCGCGGTGGCGATGCTGAGCTTGCTGATGGGGCACACCTGGCGCTTGCAGCGCAAGACCGCCCGCGCTGAAGACGCGCTGGATCTGGTCAGCGAGCGCGCATCGACGACGTTGGCAGCCATTGGTGAGGCGGTCATCACCACCGACGCGGCAGGCCATGTCATGTACATGAACCGGGCAGCAGAAGAGCTGCTGGGCATGTCACTGGAGCAACTGGTCACCTGTGAACTGGTGCAGCACATGCATGCACCCCCGTTGGTCACCGACAGGGACAAACCCGGTGTCGCCCCGCTGGTGCAGACCGCGATATCGGAGACCTTGCGGGGCCATGAGTACCCACGGGATACGATTTTCCGCCTCTACGACGCGCAGTTCCACCTGCGCGAAGTCAGGCTGGCATTCACGCCGATCGGTGACCATACCGGCACCACCGAGGCGGTATGGGTGCTGCACGATGTCAGCCAGGAACAAAGCTACATCCGCGAACTGGCCTGGCAGGCGACCCACGACCAGTTGACCGGCCTGATCAACCGCTACGAATTCGAGCGCCTGCTCGGTGTGCTGCTCGCCAGGAACCAGCAGTCCGACCTGCCCTCCGCAGGCAACGCGATCATGTACCTGGATCTGGACCAGTTCAAGGTCATCAACGACACTGCAGGCCACATTGCCGGCGATGCGATGCTGCGCGCGATCAGCGTGATGCTGCAGCGCTGCCTGCGCACTGGCGATGTGCTGGCGCGCGTGGGCGGCGATGAATTTGCCATTCTGCTGACCGAATGTGCATTCGGCGAAGCACAGCGGATTGCCGAACAGATCCGGGATGCCGCGCAGAATGTGCGCATACAGTGGGGTGAGCGCAGCCTGAGCGCCGGCATCAGCATCGGCCTGGTCAAGCTGGCTGCGCCGCTGGCCACCGTTGAAGAAGTGCTGCGGGTGGCAGACATGGCCAGCTATGGCGCCAAGCAGCGTGGCCGCAATACCGTCTATGCCTACGACCCTGGCGTCGATCAGGAGATTGCCCGCTATGTGGGCGAGATGGAATGGGTCGAACGGATCAAGGCCGCTTTGGAACGCGGGCATTTCTGCCTGTATGCCCAGACGATCGGCGCGTTGAACACCACGGCCGACGACATCGCCGGCGGCGGCCTGCATATCGAGGTGCAGATACGGATGCGCTTGCCCGATGGCAATATCATCAGCCCTGTGTTGTTCATCCCTGCGGCAGAGCGCTACGGGCTGATGCCGATGGTGGACCGCTGGGTGGTCAAGCAATCGCTGCGCACGCTGGCCCACTTGCAAAAATCCGGCCAGGTGCCTGCCATCTCCTGCTGTGCGATCAATCTGTCGGGCACCTCCCTGGGTGATGAGCGGCTGCTGGGCTTCTTGCAGGAGCAGATCGCGCTGCATGCGGTCGACCCGGGGACGCTTTGCTTCGAGATCACCGAGACCGCTGCCATCACGCACCTGCCCAATGCCATCCGCCTGGTCAAGGCGCTCAAAGCGCTGGGCTGCCGCTTTTCGATGGATGATTTTGGTGCCGGCGTGTCCTCGTTCAGCTCTCTGAAGAATCTCCCGGTGGATTTTCTGAAGATCGACGGCGCCATTGTGGCCGATATGCTCAACGAGCCAGCGCACCGCGCGATGGTGGACGCCATCAACCACCTCGGCCACGCACTGGGAATGCGGACCATTGCAGAATTTGCCTCCACGCCCGAGATTGTCGAGACGCTGCGCAGCATGGGTATCGACTATGCGCAAGGCTATGCGGTGGGTCGGCCTCAGCCGTTTTCCCACCAGGCTGCTGAACCATTCCCGGTCTGAGCCCGGCCTGTCACCCGGCCTGTCTCATGGCCTAGCCGGCAAAGGGTCGCGTTGCGTGGCCACCATTGCCACCTCAGTTGGACGTTGCCCTTTCCGCTGGATGGGCATGGGCCATGTTTCAAGCAGTCACGGACGCAGCATTCTGCATCCCACCATCCAACGAATGATCAATCTTTTATACCAATCGTTCTGAGTTGATGCCCTTCTTGGCAAACAACCCATCGATTGCCAACAATCCTTAGCCTGGGAGCCAATGCTGACACATTTACCATTTTGCAATGTACATTAATATAATTAATCAATTACATAATTTTAATCGTGTCAGTCAATGTGAAAGGATGGTTGTCAGTGGCCGTGCGCAACTGCAGCGCGCTGTTGCTATGCAGCGCTGCCGTATGGGCCCAGGCAGCAGCACCTTTGGCCTATGTCGTCAACCGTGACGACAGCCTGGTGTCGGTGGTCGATGTCGCGCGCCAACGCACGATCCGGACGCTGCCTGCAGGCATGGCCATGCCACAGGAAATCGCCATCAGCCCGGATGGATGCCTCGCCTACCTGTCCAGCGTCTGGTCCGCCACCATTGCCGTGCTGGACCTGGGCAAACAGCAGCTGCTGGCCGGCATTCCGTTGAACAGCGTCGGCAACGCCGTGGTATTTAGCCCTTCCGGCGGCCTCGCCTATGTAGACACTCCGACTTCCAGCGGCGGCGCCATTGCCGTCATTGACACTGCCAACCACCAGATCATGCGAACCTTTGTCGTCAGCCCCCAGAACACGCGTGGCATGGCCATTCACCCCGATGGTTCACGTCTTTATGCACTTGAACAGCACCGCCCCCCGGATGCCGGAAAGGTTGCGGTAGTCGATCCTGTCAGCGGCACCGTTCTGGAACGCATCAGCGTGGGCATGGATGCGACCGACATCAAGGTGCACCCTGCGGGCGCTTATGCCTATGTCGTGAATGGAGAGTCTCGCCAGGCCCAGGGTAGCGTCACCGTGATCAATACCCGCACCCACACCGTTATTGCGACCATCAAGGTCGGCAAGCACCCCAGCCGCGTCGCCTTTCACCCCGCTGGCACACCCGCCTATGTCACCAACAGTGGCGATGGCACAGTGTCCGTCATCGACACGGCCCGCCATGCGGTGGCCGGGTCCATTCCTGTTGAGCAGGCGCCCCAGCATTTGGTCTTCCACCCGGATGGCAAGCATGCCTATGTCAGCCATCCGCAATCCGACACACTGTCCGTCATCGATACCATGACCCAGCAGCCGCGGGGCAGCGTGACGGTCGGCAGCGCACCCTGGGGTGTGGCCTTTGCCAGCGACGCGCGAATGGCAACCGGCAAAGCCGACGGCAGCGGCCTGGAGGCGGGCAGCGTCGTGGCCGCCAAACCCATTCCGATCAGCGGCGTCTGGGCGGGCCTGCTGCTGGTGGTTGCGGGCATCACGGCGCTTCACCGCCATGGCCAGAAATTCACCGGTTGACCGTGCCGGTCGGCGGGTGGCGCGCCGTCTTGGCGCCTGCACAAAAAACCAAGGCGCCAAACCTGTGCTTGGCGCCTTGTTGGCGTAATCAGCGCTGGAAGGCGCAGAGCCGACTCAGCGGCCGCTTTTGCGCGCGGACCCGGGTTTCCTGGTCTGGCCAGGCTTGCCCGCAGCAGCGCGCACGCCCGCGCGGGGTGGCAAGCCGCTGTGCTGGGTCAGCAGCTGACCGGGCTTGGGCTGCGCAGTGCGGAAACGCACATCCCCCTTGGGCTCTTGCTGCTCTTGCGGGCGGCGCGGCGCCATCGCCACGGCCTTGCCCTCCTTGTTGGTGGTGTAGCCCAGGCCGGTGCCACTCTTGGAAGCGGTACTGTTCTTCTTGCGCGCACTCTGGTAGCTGCCGTCGACCAGCGGCTGGAAGGTCGGGATCAGGTGCTGCTTGCCGTTGCCGATCAGGTCCGAGCGGCCCATGGTCTTGAGCGCTTCGCGCAACAGCGGCCAGTTATTGGGATCGTGGTAGCGCAGAAAAGCCTTGTGCAGCCGGCGGCGCTTTTCGCCGCGCACGATGTCCACGCGCTCCTCGGCCTCGTCCCGCATCTGGCGGCGCACCTTGGTGAGCGTATTGCGGCCACTGTGGTACATCGCGGTGGCGGTGGCCATCGGGCTGGGGTAGAAGGTCTGCACCTGGTCGGCGCGGAAGCCATTCTTCTTCAGCCAGATCGCCAGGTTCATCATGTCTTCATCACTGGTGCCCGGGTGGGCGGCAATGAAGTAGGGAATCAGAAACTGCTTCTTGCCCGCCTCTTCGCTGAACTTTTCGAACAGCTGCTTGAAGCGGTCATAGCTGCCAATGCCCGGCTTCATCATCTTATTGAGCGGGCCGGCCTCGGTATGCTCAGGTGCGATCTTCAGGTAGCCGCCCACATGGTGCTGCACCAGCTCCTTGATGTATTCGGGCGACTTGACGGCCAGGTCGTAGCGCAGACCCGAGCCGATCAGGATCTTCTTGATGCCGGGCAGCTTGCGCGCGCGGCGGTAGATCTTGATCAGCGGACCGTGGTCGGTGTGCAGGTTCGGGCAGATGCCGGGGAACACGCAGCTGGGCTTGCGGCAGGCCGCCTCGATCTGCGGGCTCTTGCAGCCCAGGCGGTACATGTTGGCCGTGGGCCCACCCAGGTCGGAGATGGTGCCGGTGAAGCCCTTGACCTTGTCGCGAATCTCTTCGAGTTCCTGGATGATGGAGTCTTCTGAACGGCTCTGGATGATGCGGCCTTCATGCTCCGTGATCGAGCAGAAGGTGCAGCCGCCAAAGCAGCCGCGCATGATGTTGACCGAGGTGCGGATCATCTCCCACGCAGGGATCTTGGTCGCCCCTTCGTGGCTGCCGGTCTCATCGGCATAGGCCGGGTGCGGGCTGCGCGCATAGGGCAGGCCAAACACCCAGTCCATTTCGGCGGTGGTCAGCGGGATGGGCGGCGGGTTCATCCACACATCGCGGGCCGTGGTGCCCTCCCCATGGGCCTGCACCAGTGCCCGGGCGTTGCCAGGGTTGGTTTCCAGGTGCAGCACGCGGTTGGCGTGGGCGTAGAGAATCGGGTCGCTCTTGACCTCTTCAAAGCTGGGCAGGCGCAGCACGGTACGGTCGCGCGCCGGCATTTTGGATTTGTGACGCAGCGACAGGTTGGGCACAAACTGCAGCGGCTGCACATTCGACAGCGTTGGCGCGCCTGGGCTGGCAGCGCCTGCAGCGGTGCCGCAAGCGGTTGCGGCAGGCGCTGCATCAGCACCCTGCTTTTCCGCATCCTCCTTCGCGCAGCTCTGGCCTTGGGCCTCCGCCTGCTCGCTGGTGGTCATGTACGGGTTGATGTGGGGCTCGACCTCACCGGGCTCGTCGACGGTGGTGGAATCCACCTCGAACCAGCCCTCTTCCGACGCGCGGCGGAAAAACGAGGTGCCGCGCACATCGGTGATGTTCTCCACGGGCTCCCGCGCAGCGATGCGGTGGGCCACTTCGACCAGCGCACGTTCGGCATTGCCATAGAGCAGGATGTCGCACTTGCTGTCCACCACGATGGAGCGGCGCACCTTGTCGCTCCAGTAGTCGTAGTGGGCAATGCGCCGCAGCGAGCCTTCGATACCGCCCAGAACAATGGGCACATCCTTGTAGGCTTCACGGCAGCGCTGGCTGTAGACGATGGCCGCGCGGTCGGGGCGCTTGCCACCCACGTCGCCAGGGGTGTAGGCGTCGTCGGAGCGGATCTTGCGGTCAGCCGTATAACGGTTGATCATCGAGTCCATGTTGCCCGCCGTCACGCCCCAGAACAGATTGGGCTTGCCCAGGGCCTTAAAGGCATCGGCACTGTGCCAATCGGGCTGTGCAATGATGCCGACACGAAAGCCCTGGGCTTCCAGCACACGGCCGATGACGGCCATGCCAAAGCTCGGGTGGTCCACATACGCGTCGCCGGTGACCAGGATGATGTCGCAGCTGTCCCAGCCCAGCTGGTCCATCTCGGCACGGCTCATCGGCAGAAATGGCGCCGGGCCAAAGCGCTTGGCCCAGTACGGCTTGTAGCTGGTCAGCGGCTTGGCAGCACGTTCAAAAAAAGAGACATCAATCGGGGCAGACATGGGCAACAACAGTCGTGGAGTAATGCACGCGGGGCTCGGTGCCAGCGGTGGCAGGGTCCGATATTCTAAAAAAATAGCCCGTAGCGCGCATTTGTACGGGTATTGATGCTATGTATTTGGAAGCATCTACGGCGCAAAGCCCTAGCTCGGACCAGGGCGGTCAAGGGATTGCAGCGCAGCTCCAGGCCGGGGCCATCGCCGGCCCCTGGCTGGCGGGGCCATGGCCTCAAGGGCCTGAGCTGCAAAAACCGCATTTTTTTGCGCTGCATCAAATAGCCCGCCATTGTCGCATGGCTAGGCATTGCACCGCAAACAAAAAAGGCAGCCCAAGCTGCCTATCGCGTTAATGCGATGCGAGTTTCGTCAGTCAACCGGTACCGGAATCTGGCGCTCTTGTTCAGCGCCTTACCACTCGCCACCTTCGCGAACGCGTTGGGCCAGGTCCACGTAGCTGCCATCGTCGTTGGCACTGGGGGTAGTGAGCAGTGCTGCCAGCACCTCCGTCACATAGGCGGGCGTCTCCAAACCTGCACGTCCGAACCCATGGTTGTTCAAGGAATCCAAATTGGTTTGCAGTTGGTGTTGCATGATCGCTCCCGGGTAATGTGTCAGTCGGTGGTATGAAATGGTTCTTGGAAAAATCGGGGTAGACTTCGCGCCTGGCTGCGCCTGAGGTCTCCACTGCGGTCAGCCACTCCATCACTGGAGCGCTCCCGCCATTGAAACAATGATATGTGTCTAACGCATGACATCTAGGCGACGTTGACGCATCACAGTGTAAGCAAACGTCTTCTCCACGCAACGCATGCCCTACACCCTGGCCCAGGCCGTTCATAGCGAACTGGTCATCAAGAAAAGCCGCTTCATCGGCTGCGTCCAACCGGTGCAGGACCGCGCACAGGCGCTGGTCATCGTTCAAGGTCTGCGCGAGCAGCACCCCGGTGCCAACCATGTCTGCTGGGCGCTGATGGCGGGCGGGCAGTCTGCCGCCGTTGATGATGGCGAGCCCAGCGGCACCGCCGGCCGGCCCATGCTGGATGTTCTGCGCCACCAGCAGATCGAAGGCGCGCTGGCCACCGTGGTGCGCTATTTTGGCGGCGTCAAGCTGGGTGCTGGCGGCCTCGTCCGCGCCTACACCGATGCCATTGCCCAGGCCATGTTGAAGGCCGAAAAAATCGAGCGCCAGGCCATGACCCGTTTGCAATGCCGATTGCCCTATGCGCTTGAAGGCGGTCTGCGGCGCGAGGTCAGCAGCGCCCATGCGCAGTTGCTCCACGTGAGCCATGGTGACGATGTGCTGGCAGAGATCGAGCTGGTCGCGTCGCAGGTGCCCGATTTTGTAGCCCGGATGAATGAACTCGGCCAGGGACGCCTGGTTTGGATCGACGAGCCGGCCTGAATCCCGGCTGTCGACGTGCGTGCGGCATGGTCCCCCGCTTCGATGTAAAAGAATAATTCATTCCCGCCGCCAGACAGGCCAGCACTTTTCAGTGCCGTTATCATCAAATGCGACCGGGATGCGCTAGCGGGTAGCGCATGGAAATAGTGAGAGTAACTATGGCGATTCATTTATGGGATTACGCACCTGACGCGCTGGAGGTATCGATGAGTGAGCTGCTGGTGGCCACGGCCGAAGGCGCCGATGACCTGATCGACCAGAACGTGAAAGAGGTGCTGCACGGGCTGCGCGAGCATCTGAAGATGGATGTGATCTTTGTCTCCGAGATCCGCAACGGCCAGCGCACTTTCAAGCATGTGGACCACAGCGCCGACAAGGCCTTGATCGAGACCGGTGGTGGCTCCTCACTGGAGCAATCGTTCTGCCAATGCGTGCTGGATGGCCGCCTGCCGCCGCTGGTGCACGATGCCGCCCAATACACAGAGTCCGCGAAACTCCCAGCCACGCCCTTCCGCGTCGGCGCCCATTTGAGTACCCCCATCATCCTTGCCGATGGCCAGATCTACGGCACGCTGTGCTGCTTCAGCACCGAGCCCGATCCTTCGCTGCGCGATACCGATCTGCAAAAGCTGGCTGTCGTGGCCAAGCACACCGCCAAGCGCATCGATGTGCGCCGCGAGACGGAGCGTGAGGCGGAACTGGAAAAATGGAAGCTGCAGCCGTTAGAGGAGAAAAAGCAAGGCTGGCAGTTCCCAGACAAGAAGGGAAACTAGGCTGCACACCTGGCTGTAGCCTATGCGGCAGTGCGCAGGTGGGCGCAGCTGCTTATCACGCTACAATGCATCGATTCGCGGGTGTCGTTCAGTGGTAGGACTCTTGCTTCCCAAGCAAATAATGTGGGTTCGATTCCCATCACCCGCTCCAGACAAAACAAAACGCGCCTTGTGAGGCGCGTTTTTCATGGGCAGCTGCTGCGGCGATCAGTGGGTATGCAAACCACCGTTGACCGAGAACTCCGCACCGGTCGCATAACCGCCATCCTCCGATGCCAACCAGGCAATGATCGCAGCGATCTCGGTCGGTTCGCCCAGGCGCTTCATCGGAATGGTGCCGACGATCTTCTCCAGCACATCGGGGCGGATGGCCTTGACCATGTCGGTACCGATATAGCCGGGGCTGACCGTGTTGACGGTGACACCCTTGCCAGCGAGTTCCTGGGCCAAAGCCATCGAGAAACCATGCATGCCTGCTTTGGCGGCAGAGTAATTGGTCTGGCCCGCCTGGCCCTTGGCGCCGTTGACGGAGCTGATGTTGACGATGCGGCCCCAGCCCTTTTCCACCATGTCGGCGACGACCTGCTTGGTCACATTGAACATGGAGTTCAGGTTGGTTTCGATCACCGCTTGCCAGTCCTCTGGCGTCATCTTGATGAACATGCGGTCCCGGGTGATGCCGGCATTGTTCACCAGCACATCGATGCTGCCATGTTCAGCCTTGGTCTTGCTGAAGGCTTCCACCGTAGACTCCCAGTTGCCGACATTGCCAACAGAAGCGTGGAACTCATAGCCCAGCGCCTTTTGCTCACCGAGCCATTTCTGGAAATCGCGCGTGGGCCCGCAGCCCGCAATGACCTTGAATCCATCCTTGTGCAAGCGCTGGCAAATGGCCGTCCCAATGCCTCCCATACCGCCGGTTACGTAGGCCACTTTTTGACTCATTCACATCTCCTTGGTTCTGCTTGACATGCTTGTGCACTAGCACTGTAACCAAGAAACCGAGCACCGGAACGCTCGTTTACGCCAAGCGAACAAATTCTTGCAGTACCTATAAATTTCGGTGATTTCCAAAGAGCATTGCAACAGAAACGCGCCAGTTCCGTGCGCGGTTTTGCGCGTTTGCGCGCTCCATCATCGGAAACCCTATCACGAGGCACACCACCATAGTCAGGTATTCTGGCGTTGTCCGGCTCGGTTCCCGACGCTCAGCGTGATCGTTGGGCCACGCGGATCGCCATCGCCTTTGCTGGAGCAAAGAAAAACCGCCTCGAGAGGCGGTTGGTCATGACGCGCAGGGGCGAAAGGTCAGGCGCGTTCGACTGCCAGTGCCACGCCCATGCCGCCACCAATACACAAGCCAGCGATGCCGCGCTTGGAGCCACGTCGCTTCATCTCATGGAGCAAGGTTACCAAGATGCGCGCACCGGATGCACCGATGGGGTGGCCGATGGCAATCGCGCCTCCGTTGACGTTGACCTTGCTGGTGTCCAGACCCAACTCCTGGTTGACTGCACAGGCCTGGGCTGCGAAAGCTTCATTGAGCTCGAACAGGTCGACCTCTTCGGCCTTCCAGCCGGTCTTGGCCAGCACCTTGCGCACCGCATGCATGGGTCCCATGCCCATGATCTTGGGGTCCAGGCCGACGGTGGCAAAGCCGGCGATGCGGGCCAGCGGCTCGGCACCCAGTTCCTGGGCCTTTTTGGCGCTGGCAATCACCAGGGCGGCGGCGCCATCGTTGAGGCCGGACGCATTACCGGCAGTGACCGAGCCGGCCTTGTCAAAAGCAGGCTTCAAACTGGCCAAGGCCTCGCCATTGGTCTTGCGGTTGATGTATTCATCGGCCTTGAAGGCCACCGGGTCACCCTTGCGCTGCGGAATTTGCACGGTGACGATTTCTTCATCGAACTTGCCCGCGTCCTGCGCGGCGGCGGCCTTTTGCTGGCTGGCCAGTGCAAAGGCGTCCTGCTTGTCGCGGTCGATATGGAATTCCTTGGCCACGTTCTCGGCAGTGATGCCCATGTGGTACTGGTTGTACACGTCCCAGAGGCCGTCAACGATCATCGTGTCGGTCATCTTCCAGTCGCCCATGCGCTGACCGTCACGCGAACCGTTGAGCACGTGGGGCGAGAGGCTCATGTTTTCCTGGCCACCGGCCACCACGATCTCGGCATCCCCCTGGCCGATGGCCTGGGCCGCCAGCATCACCGACTTCAGCCCGGAGCCGCAGACCGCGTTGATGGTCAGCGCCGGGGTCTTTTTGTCCACACCGGCCTTGATCATCGCCTGGCGCGCCGGGTTCTGGCCCACGCCGGCGGCCAGGACCTGGCCCATGATGACTTCATCGACCTGGTCCGCTGCCACGTTGGCGCGTGCCAGCGCTTCCTGGATGACGGTGGCACCCAGGTCCGTCGCCGGCACCTTGGCCAGCGAGCCACCAAACTTACCCACTGCCGTGCGGACGGCGGAAATGATGACGATGTCTTCCATGATTCTTCCTTTTCAAAATGGCACGGATGCCGTTGTCTCTCACGGCGCCTGCGGTGCTAATTATTGCACTGCAGCATTTGAATGGCCACCCCGCAATGGCAATCGGGTGGTGAGAGCCCTGTGCGTTGGATGCTCAGGCTTTGGCTTGCACATAGCTTCCGGGCGCAGGCTCCAGTTCGCGGTACTCGGTGCGCGCGCGGCCATAGTTTTTGGGCGCCGCCACTTTCTTGCCGCCGTGCTGCGCTAGCCACTGGCTCCAGTCCGTCCACCAGCTGCCGGGCAGTTCGTCAGCGCCATCGATCCAGGCGTCGATATCGGCAGGCAACTGGCCATCGTCGCGCAGCCAGTGGCTGCGCTTGTTCTTGGCCGGCGGGTTGATGACACCGGCGATATGGCCCGACGCGCCCATGACAAAGCGCTTGTCGCCCCCGAGCACCTGGGTGGATGCGTAGGCCGCGCCAATCGGCACGATGTGGTCCTCACGCGAGCCGTAGATGTAGATCGGCATGTCGATCTTGCCGACATCGAGCTTTTCGCCGCAGACGCTGAGCGCACCGGGCTGCACCAGTTTGTTTTCCAGGTAGAAATTGCGCAGGTACCAGGCGTAGTAAGGCCCAGGCAAGTTGGTGCAATCGCTGTTCCAGTACAGCAGATCGAAAGGCGGCGGCGTCTCACCCTTGAGGTAGTTGCCCACCACATAGTTCCACACCAGGTCCACCGGGCGCAGAAAGCTGAAAGTCGAAGCCAGCTCCTGGCCGGGCATCAGGCCATTCTGGCCCATGGTCAGCTCGCGGAACTTGACGAAGTTCTCATCGATGAACACGTCGAGAATGCCGGTGTCGTTGAAATCCACCAACGTGGTGAGCAAGGTGGCACTGGCCACCGAATCATCGCCGCGCGCAGCCAGCACCGCCAGTGCGTTGACGAGCATGGTGCCGCCCACGCAAAAGCCCAGAGTGTTGATCTGCGGCTTGCCGGAGATGGCCTTGACCACCTCGATCGCTTCCAGCACGGCGCTGCCGATGTAGTCGTCCCAGCCCTTGCCGCCCAGGCTGGCATCCGGGTTGCGCCAACTGACCACAAAGGTACGTTGGCCCTGGGCCACGCTGTAGCGGATCAGCGAATTGTCGGGCTGCAGATCGAGGATGTAGTACTTGTTGATGCAGGGCGGCACAAACAGCATTGGCCGCTCATAGACCTGGGTGGTCAGCGGCTTGTATTCGATGAGCTGGAACAGCTCGTTCTGAAAGACCACGGCCCCTTCGCTGGTGGCCACATTGTGCCCCACTTCAAACAGCGACTCGTCGGTCATCGAGACATGGCCCTGGCGCATATCGGCCAGCATGTTCTGCAGGCCCTGGGCAATGCTCTGGCCCTGGGTGTCCAACGCCTTTTTCTGCGCTTCGGCATTGAAGGCCAGAAAGTTGCTGGGCGCCGTGGCCGCCAGCCACTGCTCTACCCCAAAGCGGACCCGGGCCCGGGTTTTCTCGTCGCCTTGCACGGCATCGACCATGTCCATCATGGTTTTGGCATGCAGCGCATAGCTGGCGGCGGTGAAGCTGGAGACCGGATTTTGCTGCCAGGCCTCGCCGGCAAAGCGCCGGTCCTTGGGCAGGGCCACCTCACCCTTGGCGCCTTCGGTCCACAGCGCCAACGCAGCTTGGGCGTATTGCGCCTGGATGGCCTGGAGCTTTTCCATGTCAAAGCTGACCGGTGGCGTGCCGCCCGGCAGGGCCCCCAGCCCCGGCAGCCCGGCACTGAGGCCCTTGGGTGCGCCGACGGCATTGAAAGGAGATGCCATGGTCTGCAAGGACTGCATGCGCTCCATCCATTGCTGGGTCATCTGGCTGAGTTGCTGGAGCTGGTCACTGCCCAGTCCCCAATACGGTTGCTGCGTCATCGTCGTCTCCCTGAACAGGCGCCACGCTGCGCGTAGGCGTCTGTGCATCTTAGGCGCAAAAAATGGCAGCCGTGTGCTGGAGGGGGGCAAGTTCGGGTAAATTCCAGGGCATGTACCTGATAGCGATAGCCTGGCTTTATGTGGTGGTGCTGATGGCTGTGGTTGAAGCGGCCAGCCCGCATGGCAGCCTGCTGGGCGCCTTTTTCACGTTGCTGCTGTATGGCGCACTGCCGCTGGGCTTGCTGCTGTTCATTGCCGGCACGCCCGCGCGGCGCCGCATGCGCCACTGCGCGGAAGCCGAGGCGCAACAGGCCCCTCCTCCACCGCCGCCCAGCGCGCCTTAGTGGGCGGAATGCCGCAGCCGCAGACTGCTGAACACCCCCGACATGGCGGCAAAGCCTGCCGCCAGGTACAGCGCCACCGTCGTGCCATGGCCGCTGGCCACCGGCCACAAGGTGAAGATGATGGCCACCAGCACAGCGCCCAGCGATTGCCCGGTCAGCCGTGCGGTGCCCAGCATGCCGCTGGCAGCGCCGGCGCGAGCCAGCGGAGCCGAGGTCACGATGGTGTGGTTGTTGGGCGACTGGAACAGCCCAAAGCCCAGGCCGCACAAGGCCATGCGCCAACCGATGTTCAGATCGCTCGGGTCCACCGGCAGCAGCGCCAGGCTCAGCAGGCCCAGCGCCAGAATCGCCATGCCGATGCCGCCCAGCAGACCGTCTTGCACCCGGCCAATCAGCCGGCCAGCCAACGGTGCCACCACCACGATGGCGACCGACCAGGCCGTCATCAGCATGCCCGCCGCAAAATGGCTGCGCTGCAGCGCATCCAGCAGCAAGAAAGGCAGTGCGATAAAGGACAGCATCTGCGCGGCAAATGCGCCAATCGATGCGCCCATCGACAGCACAAAAACTGGAATGCGCAGCAAGTCCAGCGGCAGCAGAGGCAGGCTCAGCTTGCGCTGGCGCAGCACATACCAGGCGCCCAGCAGCAAGCCCAGGCCCAGCATGAGCCAGCCCGATGCGGCAGAACCACCCGACTGCACGTCATGGCGTGCGCCGATGCGCTCGGCGCCCAGGAACACCAGCGAGAACATCGCAAAATTCAGCACCACATCAATCGGCGTCAGCTTGGCATGAGGCGCATCCAGCAACTGCTGCGGGTTGCGGGGCAAGGCCTTGCGGCCCAGCCACAAGGTCAGAATGCCCAGCGGCACATTGATGGCAAACAGCCAGGGCCAGCTGGCCACCGACAGAATCAGCGCCGCAACGCCGGGGCCGGCCACCGATGAAATCGCGACAACCAGCGAGTTGAGCGCCATGCCCTTGCCCAGCTTGGCAGCTGGGTAGGTCAAGCGCACCAGTGCGGCGTTGACGGCCATCACCCCGGCCGCGCCCATGCCTTGCAGGCCACGCGCCGCAATCAGCAGCCACAGCGATTGGGCCAGCATGGCCACGGCGGATGCCAGGGTAAAACAGACAAGACCCACCAGGTAGACCTTGCGGTAGCCAATGCGCTCGCCCAGCGCAGCCAAGGGCAGCAGCAGGCCCAGGGTGCCCAGCTGGTAGGCATTGATGATCCAGATCGCCTCGGCGGGCGATGCCTGCAACTCCTTGGCGACCGTGGGCAGCGCCAGGTTCATGATGCTGCCATCGAGGACGGCCACAATCAGGCCCAGCACGATGACCAGCATTGCCAGACGGCGCTCCGGCATCGGCAGGCCCTGGTTCAGCGAGGCCGGTTGCATGCCGGCCTCAGCCATGGCGAATCATCCCCATTTGGGGGTGCTTGCTTGTCATACAGCGGCGCTTTCCACGGCCTGGCTCTTGCCCGGGTAAAGCATGGTCAGGTGGGCAATGCCATCTTCCAGATAAGGCTCGGAGACAACCTCGAATCCGCAGCCTTCGTAGAACTTTTGCAAATAGGCCTGCGCGCCAATACGGATGGCCGAACCGGGCCAGAGGCGGTCCGTCTCCGCCATCGCGTGGCGCATCAGCTCCCAGCCAGCGCCGGTGCCGCGCATGGCCTGCATGACGGCTACGCGGCCAATCGAAGGCTCTGCATAGGCCAGGCCCGGGGGCAGCACCCGGACATAGGCTTGCAGCACGCCTTGCGCATCACGCCCCAGCAGGTGCCAGGCGTCCTGGTCCTTGTAGTCCAGGTCCTGGAAGGCGACCTGCTCGGCAATGAAGACCTGGCAGCGCACATGCAGCAGGTCATACAGCTGCTGCAGAGTGAGGGCCGAAAAGGGCTGGAAGGACCAGCTCAGCTGGTCTACCGTCGAAGAAGGCTTTGGCATGTTCTGTCCATCTATCAAAGGCCTGGGGACAGTGGCCACAGGCCCAGCTGCGCTAGAGCGCAGCATTGCGCAAGCGCGAGAATCAGTCCGTCTTGATCTGCTTTTTGGCCGCCTGCAAGGACTGCACGACCTCCGGCATCACATATTTGAAGGTACCCGTGGCGTGGCTGCACAACGCGCCCTGCTCGTCATACAGCCAGGCCTCACAAAAGGCCATGCGGCTGCTGCGCGAGAGCAGCTTGCCCTTGGCCACCAACGCGCCTTTGGCCGGCGCCATGAAGCTGGTCTTCATCTCGATCGTGACTGCGCCGCTGCCAGGGATGGCACTGCGCGCCGCATGGGCCATCGTCACATCAAGCAAGGTCATCGAGGCCCCGCCATGCGTCACCTCATAGCTGTTGAGGTGTTCGGGCCGGGCCTGGTAATGCAGTTCCGCCTCGCCGTTCTCCCAGCGGTGCAAGCTAAAGCCCAGGTGATTGACAAAGGGGATTTCGACTTCAAAGGGCAGCACAGCACAGGCTCCAGCAACAGGCAAGCGTGGAGCATACCGCTTTTGCGCGCCATCCTGGGGCAAACCCTGACATACAAGCGACAGCCCGTCGGGCAATACGCCCGCTGCCGCATTAGAGCGCGGCGATAGCGACCCCGCCGCGCAACCGCTGCTGCACCACGCCGGCCATGCCTGCCGGGGCCTGGGCCAGCAAGGCGGGCCAGCTGCTCTGCGCCTGCCGCACCACCTCCTTGAGCAGGCTGATATGGCGCGGCACCCGCAGAAGACCGGCGGTCTTCAGCAGTGCCGCCACATCGTCCCAGCGCAGCGCCCGCATGCTGCTGTCAATGACCTTGTTGACGGCGTACTGCTGCGGCGCCGAGCCCTCAAAGAAGGCGGCGACGCAGACACAGTCGTAGACCGGCGCCAGGCGCGGCCGCCGCCCATCGGGGTACACGAGCGCCCAGTTCTTCAGGTGGGCGTCGGTGTTGCCCATCAGGATGGCCGCCACGGTACGGGCCAGGAACTCGCGCGTGTCGGCCACCGGCTGGGGGCTGAGGCGATCGAGAACGCGCAGCATCGTCGGCCAGTCCTGCTGCAGGCCCTTGCCATACTTGTGGCGTGGTGCATAACCCAGGGCCTGGTTGAACTCCTCCATGTGCACACGGGAGCCGTCGGGCAGGTGGTCAAAGCGCTGCACGGCCAAGATCTCGTCAAACGGCAGGTGTTCGGGCAGATCGGCCTGGGCGCGGCTGATGATCTGCGCGTCAGCCGTCGTCAGCCCCACGGCCTGGCACAGCTGGTAGCAGCTGTACTCGTTGGCGACCAGATCGGGATGCTGGGTGCTGGGGAGCTTCAGGATCACGCTGCCGGCCGCGCCCCGGCGGCGCACCGTGTAGCGCCGGCCGTCTTGCACCGCGCTGAACTTGGTGACGATGCCCGGCAGCGATGCGGCATCGGCCACCGGAAACTCCACAAAACCGGGTTCGAGCACATCCAGGCCTTGCGAGGTATGCCAGTGGCGCACAACGTCCGGGATGGCTTCGTCGCGCGGCACCGGCTCCACTTCCAGCGCGCCCATCAGGTCGTGGCCGGCAGCGGCCAGCAGTTCAAACTCATCATCGGGCGAGCAGCCCCGCTCAGCGGCCAGGCGCTGGCGGTTATGGCCCTCGGGCAACAGGTTCTGAAAGTAGACCGGCCAGCGCCCATCGGTACGCACGAGCCGAGCGTCACGCGCGGCACGCAGGATGCGCTGGGTGTCGGCTTCGCTGGCACCCTGGTAGCTGAGCGACAACAAGGGCCGCTGGGGGTCGGCGATATAGCTGTCCTCGAACGAGACCCGCAAGATATCGCCGTATTGGGACAGATAACCAATCGCCCGCCGCCCGCCGCCCATGCTGTCAGGCAGATGCATGTACAGACGCAGGTAGCGGATGGAAGTGCTCATTGCGTGCCCCGCTTGCGCTCAGACAGGCCTCAGGGCTGGCGGCCCGCCAGGCTGTCCACCACCGAAGGGGGCGCTTCCGCACCGGTGGGCTGCCCTAAAAACTTGCCGCCCGCCTGGATAAAGGCCTGCAGCGCGGGCAGCAGATCCGCCGGCACGGCCACCAGCTGCATGCCCAGCACCCGGGCCATCTCGGCCACCGTCGAGTAGCGCGGGTCCACATCACCCGTTTCGGTGCGCTGCACCGCCATGCGCGACAGCCCCGCCTGCTCGGCCAGTTGGGCCTGGGTCAGTTGCTGGGCTTTACGGGCTGCCACCAAGGTGGCCATCAAAGGGGTAGTCATGCTGCATATTCTACTCTTTATTGAATAAATGAGTAGATTAGACAGCATACCAGGCACATTGAATATGCGAGAAGCACCCATTGTTAAAACCGGGTACTTTAAATATCAACCGCCTCAGATGCCCGCACCTAGGCCACCCAAATGCAAGCGGCAAAACGGCCGGTGCCTCCGGTCGGCGATCCATCACGGCGGTGCGAGAAGAAGCGCTCTGGGTTGGCGACGGTGCACCAGTCCTGGCTGCCGTTATTGCCAAACAGCTGGGCCAGGCCCAAGCGCTGCAGCCGGTGGCGCGCCAGACCGCTCAGGTTTGCAAAAAACTTGCCCGGTTTGCCGGGGGCAAACAGCGGCCCGCAATCCGAATCTGCTTCCACAAAGGCGGCCCGCACCTCGGCCCCCACCTCAAAGGCTGGCTGGCTGATGCAAGGGCCCAGCCAGGCGATGGTCTGCGCGGCAATCTGCGCATCGCTCAGGCCCGCCTGGCCCGCTTGGAGCCTCACGCGATCGGCGTATGCCGCAAAACAGTTCTCCAGCACCCCCACGCCGCCCTGCCCCAGCAAACCGCGCCAACCGGCATGGGCGGCGCCCACCACCGGCAGCTGCTGGTGGCAGAACAACACGGGCAGGCAATCGGCCGCCATCACGGTGCAACCCAGACCCGGCACATCGCTGACACTGGCATCGGCCGGCTGTTCATTCCCGCCGCCCTCGCCCAGCACCTGCACATGGGTGCCGTGCACTTGGCGCACAAACACCGGCTGGCGAGGGGGCGCGTTGTCTGCACCGCGGCCTGCCTGCATCTCCAGTGCCTGCATAGCCTCGGCCAGCAATTGCCTGTTGTTCTGCACATGGGCGGGCACATCGCCCACATTGAAGCTCAGGTTGGTGGTGCCGAACAGGCCTTCACTGGTACCGCCCTGGCGGGTCGTGCACAGCGCAAACACGCCGGGTGGCGTGGGCCACTGGGGCAGCAGCCAGTCCGCCGGAAAACGGGAACGTTCAACGGCGCTCATGGCTGGGCATCCGGGCATACGCCGGGCTGGGCTTGTTGCACCGCATCGGTCGCGAAGGCAGTGTCATAGGCCGCCATGGTCAGCGGCAGACCATCGAGGCTGACCTTGAAGCGCTGCGCATTGAAGATCTGTGGGACCAGCGCGCAGTCGGCCATGGTCAGGCTGTCGCCCCAGCAAAAACGCGATGGCGCCAGGCCCTGCGCCTGGCGCTCGGCCGCCAGCAGCACCAGTTGGCGCTCAAAGGCCTCTAGCCCGGTGCGGCACCAGTGCTGGTACCACTGGGCTTTTTCCGCATCGCTGTGGCCCAGCTCGCCCGCCAGGTAGGCCAGCACCCGCAGGTTGTTGATCGGATGGATCTCGCAGGCCACCTGCAGCGCCAGAGCGCGGATGCGGGCACGCGCCAGCGCATCGCCTGGCAGCATCGAGGGGGTCTGCGGGTAAGTTTCGTCCAGCCACTCGATCACCGCCAGCGACTGGTTCAACCACAGTCCATCATCGGTCTCGAGCGCCGGCACCAGCGCATCGCCAACATGGCTGGCAAAGGCGGGCTCGCGGTGCTCAGCCTTGACCAGGTGCACCGGCAGGTAGTCATAAGCCAGGCCCTTGGCCTGCATCGCAATGCGCACCCGGTAGGAGGCAGAGGAGCGGAAATAATTGTGCAGCTTCATGGCAACCGAGCATAACGCAGGGCGCTGCGGCCGCGAATGAGCCAGTCGCCGGCATGACAGCTGTCGCTGTCTGGCATGCCAAGACCAGCAACAGCCCGTGCGGAGAGCCTGCAGAGCAAGGTGTTTTGCCGCATAATTTTTGGCACCGCTTCAACCGGGCGGTATTTGTCCGCCTCCAACCAAAGTCCAGCATGAGCCAATACGTCATTCCCCCAGCCGCGCCAACGAGCGTGCCTGTCCAAGGCAGCGACCAGCTGTTCCCCGTGCGCCGCGTCTACTGCGTGGGCCGCAACTATGAAGATCATGCCAAGGAAATGGGCTTTACCGGCCGTGAGGCGCCCTTCTTCTTCATGAAGCCCGCCGATGCGGTGGTGCCTGTCGCCACCGGCAGCACCGGCCAGATCCCCTACCCAACGCTCACCAGCAACCTGCACCACGAGATCGAGCTGGTGGTGGCCATCGGCAAGGGCGGCAAGAACATTGCTGCAGCCGATGCGGCTGCGCATATCTGGGGCTATGGCGTCGGACTGGACATGACCCGCCGCGACCTGCAAAACGACATGAAAAAGCAGGGCCGCCCCTGGGAGATCGGCAAGGCCTTTGAAGCCAGCGCGCCGATTGCAGCGCTGGTGCCCGCCGCCCAGGCCGGCGATATCAACAACGCCGACATCTGGCTGAAGGTCAATGGTGTGGAGCGCCAGCACAGCAATGTGCAAAAGCTGATCTGGAACATTGCCGAGACCATCGAAGTGATCTCGCAAGCCTGGGAGCTGCAAGCCGGCGACCTGATCTTCACCGGCACGCCTGAAGGCGTGGCCGCCGTGGTCAAGGGCGATGTGCTGGAGGGCGGCGTGACCGGCCTGCCCGCGTTGAAAATCGAGCTGGTGTAATACCAGGACAACGCGCCACCCACTGCGGTGGCGCTTTTTTTCGCCCGTTGCCGCGAGCAACGCGGGCTTGACGCACAATAGACCGCATGACCTCTCGCGCCCCCGTTGATTATTGCCGCCGCTGCGGCACCAAGGTTGAGCACCGCCTGCCCGATGACGGCGATACCAAGATCCGCGCGATCTGCCCGGCCTGCCATACCGTCCATTACGAAAATCCGCTGAACGTGGTGGGCACCATTCCATACATGGATGACAAGGTGCTGCTGTGTCTGCGCAATATTGAACCGCGCAAAGGCTACTGGACCTTGCCAGCCGGCTTTATGGAGCTGGACGAAACCACCGGCCAGGGCGCCGAGCGCGAGACCGAGGAAGAAGCCGGCGCCGACATCACGATGGGCCCGCTGTTCTCGCTGGTCAACGTACCGCATGTCGGGCAAGTGCATCTGTTCTATCTGGCACAGCTCCAAAGCACCACATTCAACCCCGGCTGGGAAACCATGGAGACCCGTCTCTTCAGCGAAGCCGACATCCCCTGGGACGATATTGCCTTTCGCACCGTCAAGGTTACCCTGCAGCGCTATTTCGAAGACCGCAGGCGCGGTGCATTCGGCATCCATGTGATCGATCTGGAAACGCCGCCCGGCCCCTTGGTACCGCCCCAGCCGGCCGAAGCCTCCGCTGTCCCGACCGTTTCCTGACTCAAGTGCCTCCCATGACCTCTTACTTTGCCCGCACCTCCTCGGTCCGACGCCGCCTGCTTGGCGGCCTGCTCCTGCCCGCCGTGGCGGCCGGCAGCGCCTGGCTGCCCAGTCTCGCGCACGCCGCCAAACTGCAAGACCTGGCACTGGCGCTGGTCGAGAAATACAAGCTCGGTCACAGCCTGCCCCAAGTGGGCTTGCAGATTGCCGCCAAGTCGCCCGAATACCAGGCCCTGATCGACAAGGTGGGCCAGCAGCACGCCGGCCAGGCCATGATTGCTGCCACGCGCTCGGTCGCGGCGGACTACCAAAAGCGCTGGGACACGCAGCTGGCTACCGCCTATGCGCAGAATTTCAACGAAGCGCAGCTGCAATCGCTGCTGGACCAGGGGCCCCAGTCGCCCCACGCCCAGCTGATGCAAAGCAAGCAAGCCGACATCAACCGCATGATGCAGCAATCGAGTTCGGCCATGCTGCGCGAGATGATGGCTAAAGCGTATGCCAAAGCACAGCAACCTGCAGCCGCCCCTAGTGCGCCTGCCAAAAAACAGAAACCCTGACGCTGACGAGCGCTGGGCCCGCCGGGCCCATGATCCCCCGTCGGAACCCCCTAAAAAGGCCGTACCCCCTGCGCAGGACGTACGGCCTTTTTCATCGCTTATGTGTGCGGTCAGCGGCTGTCGCGCTTGGCCTGCGCGGCCTGGGTGCGGGACTGGCCACTGGCCTGGATTTTCTTGTTGACCGGCTTGGCTTTGATGGGGTTGCCCCGGCTGGCCGCTGCTGGTTGTGTCGTGGGCACGGCCCCTTGTGCTGCAGCCGTTGCGTTGCCGGCCACTTTCGGAGTGTTCGCTGCGGTCTTTGACGCTTTGGCTGGAGCCGCAGACGACGAGGCGGTTTTCTTCACAGCGGCCTTGGAGGCAGCCTTGCGAGCGCCGCTGGCTTTCTTCACTGCAGCAGCCTTGACCGCCTCGGCAGGGGATGCCTTGGTGGCGGACTTGGCCGCTTTCTTGCGTGGAGCAGCTGCTGCGGTTGTCTTGGCCGCAGCAGCGGGCTTTTTGGCAGCGCTCTTTGCGGGCGCGGGCTTGCTATTTTTCACAGCGGCGGTCTTGGCAGCCGTTTTCGTGGCATCGGCCTGTACCTTGGCGAGGCGCTCTTCGAAACGGCCCAGCACCTCCTGCATGACATCGGCCTTCACTTCGGTGCGGTTGTTGTCATTGCCAGCGGGCCGACGCGCAGCCGCTGGCCCTTTCTGGGTTTTCACCGTCTGGCGCTGGTAGAGATCGCGGTACTTGGCGCGCAAGGTACGGGTGCGGGTGATTTTGCTGCTGAGCTGACGCTCGGTCAGCTCCTTGATCGCATTGGCACGGCTGGCTTGGAACAGCTCCAGCTCCGGCTTGGTCAGCAAGGTCTGAACTTGTCTCAGGGTATAGCTCACGGCATCTCCTCTGCATAAAAAAAGCAGGGCCGCCGGATGGCAGCCACTGGCGTTTTTCATCGTATTGACATCTGGCAGGCGCCGATGTCGGAGAATGTCCCTATCCCTGCTCCGTGTGGCGCGAGATAGCAAGCCAGTGCAGCGCCATCGCGCTCCAACCTTCCGGCAACTCAAGGCGCTCCATGTTGCAAAAGCCGCAGCATCGCAGCCTCGTCCAGCACGGTCACTCCCAGCTCCTGCGCCTTGCTCAGTTTGCTGCCGGCATCGGCGCCGGCCACCAGGTAATGGGTCTTCTTGCTGACCGAGCCAGAGACCTTGGCGCCTGCGGCTTCCAGCAGGTCTTTGGCCTCATCACGGCCCATGGTGGGCAGCGTGCCGGTCAGCACCACCGTCATGCCGGCCAGGATCTGCGCGGGCTTTTCGGCAGGCACCGCTTCGTCCCAGTGCACGCCCGCAGCGCGCAGCTGCTCAACCACTTCGCGGTTGTGTGGCTGCGCAAAAAAGGTGTGCAGGCTGTTGGCCACCACCGGCCCCACGTCATTCACCTGCAGCAGCTCTTCGACCGACGCATCCATGATCGCGTCCAGCACGCCAAAGTGCTTGGCCAGGTCCTTGGCGGTGGACTCGCCCACATGGCGGATGCCCAGGCCAAACACAAAGCGCGCCAGTGTGGTTTTCTTCGACGACTCCAGCGCGGCCAGCACATTCTGTGCGGACTTCTCTGCCATGCGCTCCAGGCCTGACAAGGTCGCAATACCCAGTTTGTAGAGGTCGGGCAGGCTGCGGATCACACCGCTGTCTACCAGCTGATCGACCAGCTTGTCGCCCAGGCCTTCGATATCCATCGCGCGGCGGTGCGCGTAGTGCAGGATCGCCTCCTTGCGCTGCGCCACGCAGAACAGGCCACCGGTGCATCGGTGGTTGGCCTCGCCTTTCTCGCGCACCACGTCGCTGCCGCAGACCGGGCATTGGCTGGGCATCGAGAAATTGGGCACATACTGCGGGCGCACTCCAGGCACCCGCCCGGCGACCTCCGGAATCACATCGCCGGCCCGCCGCACGATGACGTCGTCACCAACGCGCACCCCTTTCTTGCGGATGTCGAACACATTGGACAAGGTGGCATTGGTGACGGTGACGCCACCGACAAACACGGGCGCCAACCGGGCCACTGGCGTGAGCTTGCCGGTGCGGCCCACCTGGACCTCAATGCCCTCCAGACGCGTGACCATCTCCTGGGCCGGGTACTTGTGGGCCACGGCCCAGCGCGGCTCGCGGCTGACAAAGCCCAGCTCCAGCTGCAGCGCGCGGCTGTTGACCTTGTAGACCACACCGTCGATCTCGTAGCCCAGGTTGGCACGCTCGGCGCCCATGCGCTGGTGAAAGGCCACCAGCTCGTCGGCGCCCTTGGCCACACAGACCTGGGGCGCGACCGGAAAGCCCCAGGCGCGCAGCTGCATCAGCATCGCGTAGTGGCTGTCCCACTGCATGCCGCCTTGGGCCACCGGGGTGACCTCGCCCAGGCCATAGGCAAAGAAGGACAGCGGGCGCTGGGCGGTGATGTTCGAGTCGAGTTGGCGCACTGCGCCGGCTGCTGCGTTGCGCGGGTTGACAAAGGTCTTGCCGCCAGCGGCCTCCTGCTTGCGGTTGAGGGCATCAAAATCATCGCGGCGCATATACACCTCGCCGCGCACTTCCAGCACCGGCGGCACCGCGGCATCGGCGCGCAGCTGCAGCGGTATCTGGCGGATAGTGCGGATATTGTGGGTGACGTCCTCGCCCACTTCACCATCGCCGCGCGTGGTGGCCTGCACCAGGCGCCCCGCCTCGTAGCGCAGGTTCATCGCCAGGCCATCAAATTTGGGCTCGGCCACATACTCGACCGGCGGGTCACCGGGGTCCAGGCCCAGCTCCTTGCGGATGCGTGCATCGAAGGCTTGCGCGCCGCTGGCTTCATTGTCGGTTTCGGTGCGGATGCTCAGCATCGGCACCGCATGGCGAACCGGGGTCAGCCCCTCGAGAATGGCGCCGATCACACGCTGCGTGGGCGAGTCCGGACTGTGCAGCTCGGGGTGGGCCTTTTCCAGCGCTTCGAGCCGCTGGTAGACCCGGTCATACTCGCCATCGGGCACCGTGGGCGCGTCTTGCACATAGTATTCATGCGCCCACTGCACCAGTTGCGCGCGCAAGGCCTGCACCTCGGCAGCAGCATCCTGCGGGGTACCGCTGGCGGGCGAGGCAAAAAGATCAATATTCTCAGCCATGTGGCTTGACTCCGAAAATCTGGCAAAGCGCGGGGCCCTGCCTGGTCTGATGCCTGCGACTATACGACCAAAGCCGCATCGCCATCGCGTAAACAGCAGCAGCCAGAATGCAAAAAGGCTGCACCGGCAGCCTTTGCGAAAAAAGGTACGAGGCTTAGCTGAAAAGGCGCCGTGCGGCCAGCGAGCCGGCGGCCAGATCGCGCAGTTCGAGCTGGTCGTAGAGGTTCTCCAGATCCTGCGCGATCGGGTCGACCACCATGATCGGCAGCGGCGTGCCATTTTGGTCGCAGATGACGCCGTCCATCTCTGCGCAAAGCGCTTCGGCGGCGGCGCGCATCTTGTCGAAAGGCTTTTCGCTGCGGGCCACATGCGGCACATCCAGGCTCAGCAGCACATCGCGCAAGGCGCTGGCCTCCGGGTCGTCGGCCAGTGCCGCCTGCGCGTCGTAGGTCAGCGCCAGGATCGCGGGCATCTGCTCGATGCCCGAGGGCATCACCATGCGGCCAGGGCCTGCCGGCACAAAGCCATGCTTGGCCGCCACCTGGGCCACATAGCCAGGGCTCCAGGAGGCGCGCTTGGCGCGCAGCATGAAGGCCAGCTGCGCATCATGCTCGCTCGCAAAGGCGTCGAGCTCGCGGGCGCGGGCCACTTCCTGCAGCATGTCGGGCGTGTCGTACGCCGCACCGATACTGTCTGCAAACTGCTGGACCTTGGTGACGAATTCGGAAAACTCGATCTCGTTCATCGGGCCATGGCGGTTGGCCAGCTGCACGCCGGCCTGAAAACCGGTGTAGCGGGCACCGGCGCGCGGCAGCTCCCAGGTCTGGCTGGTTTCATTCAGGCCCTCGATGTTGAAGGCCTTGTTGCCTGCGCGAAAGCTGCTGGGCATCGCCGCAATCGCGGCATTGCCCGAGACGATGCCGTCCGTATGAATGGTGGCAATCGCATCAGTGAGGGGATCGAGAATCTGCTGGCGGTCGCCCAGAAAGGTGCCCGGGTTGCCGCTGCGCGCCACCGCGCCTGCACCAAAGGCATCGGCGCTGTGACCGCTCAGGCGGGGACCCTGGCCGCCCAGTTGGGCGTCGAGGACCGGGTCACCGGTGGCTGCCGATGCGGCACGGCCATCAAAGCCGGGTTCGTAGCGCAGCTCGGAGTCGCCGCTCTGGCCGGGCTCCTCGGGCCGGGGTTTCTTGGGCTCGTTGCGGCGCGCCGACCAGGTGTTGTAGGCGATGTACAAAACCAGAATGACCCCAAAGGTGATCACCAACGCCAGTTGAAAATTACTCATACGTTTTCGTTCTAAAAATCTATCACGCCGAATCCGCCATCGACAACGCAGACTCCATATCCACAGCCACAATGCGCGAGACGCCCTGCTCCTGCATTGTCACACCAATCAGTTGCTGCGCGATCTCCATCGCGATCTTGTTGTGGCTGATGAAGAGGAACTGCGTGCCCCGGCTCATCGAGGCGACCAGCTTGGCGTAGCGCTCGGTGTTGGCATCGTCCAGCGGCGCGTCCACCTCATCGAGCAGACAGAAGGGCGCCGGGTTGAGCTGGAAGATCGCGAACACCAGCGCAATCGCGGTCAGCGCTTTCTCGCCGCCCGAGAGCAGGTGGATGGTCTGGTTCTTCTTGCCGGGCGGCTGCGCCATCACCTGCACACCCGAGTCCAGAATCTCGTCGCCGGTGATGATCAGCTTGGCCTGCCCGCCACCAAACAGCTCCGGGAACATGCGGCCGAAGTGGCTGTTGACGGTGTCGAAGGTGCCCGAGAGCAGTTGCCGGGTTTCGGCATCGATCTTCTTGATGGCGTCCTCCAGGGTTGTCATGGCCTGGGTCAGGTCTTCCATCTGCGAGTCGAGGAAGGTCTTGCGCTCGCGGGCATGGTTCAACTCATCCAGGGCAGCCAGGTTGACGGCACCCAGCGCTTCGATCTCGCGGTGCAGGCGGTCGATGTCGCCCTGCAGACCGGTCAGGCGCACCTGCCCATCCTTGACCGACGCGGCGATAACGTCCAGATCCGCCTGGGCCTCCTGCAGCAAGGTCGTGTACTGCTCCAGGCCCAGTTGCGCGGCCTGCTCCTTGAGCTTGAACTCGGTGATCCGGTCGCGCAGCGGCTGCAGCTCGCGCTCAAACTGCTGGCGGCGCTCATCGCTGCTGCGCAGCCGAGCCGTCAGGTCATCGTATTCGCTGCGGCGTGCGGCCAGGTCCTTTTCGCGCTCCATCTTGAGGTTCAGCGCATCCTGCAGCCCCCCCTGCGCTGCCGCGTCATTGAGGCGTTTTTGCTCTTCCTGCGCGCGAAGCTGTTCATCTCCGAGGGCCTTGGCCTGCTGCATCGCCGTTTCCATCGTGCGGTGGAGCTCGGCGCGGCGCGCTTCCATGCTGCGCTGGCCAAACACCGCTTCCTGCGACTGGCGCTCGAGCGCGCGCAGCTGCTCGCGGGCGCTGGCCAGCTTGCGCTCGGACTCGTAGACGGTTTCATCGAGCTGGGCATGGCGCTCCTGGCTGTCGGCCAGCTGCATGTCCAACTCTTCAAAGCGGGCCTCAGCCGCAATCCGGCGCTCCTGGATCTCTTCGAGCTGCTGCACCACTTCGCCCAGGTCGGTGTCGATCTGGGCCGCGCGGGCCCGGGCCTGCTCGGCCAACTGGGTCAGGCGCAAGGTCTCCACCTGCAGCTCATGGGCACGGTTGCGGGTCTGGGCAGCCTCGGCGCGCACGGCCACCAGGCGCTGAGAGGCATCGGCATAGGCGCTCTCGGCACGCACCAGCGCGTTGCGCGCCTCTTCGCCGATCAGCGATTGGGCGCGCAGCTCCTTTTCCAGATGCTCGATTTCCTGGGCCCGTGCCAGCATGCCGGACTGCTCGGAGTCCTGCGCATAAAAGCTCACGCTGTGCAGGCTGACGGAGTGGCCGGTCGGCACAAAAATGGTTTCGCCGGCCTGCAGACGGCTGCGCTGGGCCAGCGCCTCGTCCAGGCTCGGGCAGGTGTAGCAGCCGCAGAGCCAGTCGACCAGCACGGCACGCAGGCCGGCATCATGCACACGCAGCAGGTCGGACAGCTGCGCCAGTTTGCCCGCAGGGGCAGCGGCTGGTGCTTGCGGCACGCTGTAAAAGGCCAGGCGCGCCGGCGGTGCATCCTGGGCACCGGCGCCCAAGAATCCGCGCACCATATCCAGGCGGCTGACTTCCAATGCCGCCAGCCGCTCGCGCAGTGCAGCTTCCAATGCGTTTTCCCAGCCCGGCTCCACCTGGATGCGGCTCCACAGGCCTTGCAGGCCATCGAGCCCATGCTTGGCCAGCCAGGGCTGCAGCTTGCCGTCGGTCTTGACCTTTTCCTGCAGCGCCTTGAGGGCATCGAGCCGCGCCGACAGATCGGCCTGCTTGGCGCCTTCCTGGTTCACCTGCTGCTGCTTGCTGCGCCGCGCTTCATCGAGCTGGGGCACACTGTCCTGCAGCTCCAGCAGCCGCCCTTCGGCGATCTCGGCGGCCTCGGCGGCTTCCTCGTTTTGCTGCTGCAGGTTGGCCAGGCGGGTCTCGTCGGGCGCGGCCATCGCATTGCGGTCGCTGCGCAGGCGCTCGCTGCGTACCTCCAGGCCACGGCTTTGTTCGTTCAGGCTGCGCTGCTCGGCGGCCAGCACCTGGATCTGCTGCTGCACCTGGGTGACGGAGCTGCGCTGCTCATTGGCGCGCTGCTGGGCCAGGCGCAACGCTTCCTCCATATCGGGCAGTTGCAGGTTTTGCTCTTCGAGCTGGGCCGCCAGCATCTCGGCGCGCTCTTCCGCATCCATACCCTGGCCAGCCAGGTTTTCCAGTTCGGCCTCGGACTCGTCCTTGCGTATCGTCCACTGCGCAATCTGCTCGGCCAGTTGCACCAGACGGTTCTCCACCCTCTGGCGGCCTTCGACGACATAGCGGATTTCGGCCTCCAACCGGCCTACTTCAGCGGTGGCTTCGTACAGCTTGCCCTGCGCCTGGTTGACCGTGTCGCCGGCGGCATAGTGCGATTGGCGGATGGTTTCCAGGTCCGCCTCGACATGGCGCAGGTCGGCCAGGCGCGACTCCAGGTCATTGACGGCCTTGAGGCCCTCGATGCGCACCTTCTCCTGCTCTTGCTCGGCATCGCTGCGCTTGAGGAACCACAGCTGGTGCTGCTTCAGGGTGGCGCTGGCATTGAGCGCGTTGTATTTGGCGGCTACCTCGGCCTGCTTTTCCAGCTTGTCGAGGTTGGCATTGAGCTCACGCAGAATGTCTTCGACCCGGGTCAGGTTTTCGCGCGTGTCGTTGAGGCGGTTTTCCGTCTCGCGGCGGCGCTCCTTGTACTTGGAGACGCCGGCTGCTTCTTCCAGGAACAGGCGCAGCTCCTCGGGGCGCGACTCGATGATGCGGCTGATGGTGCCCTGGCCGATGATCGCGTAGGCACGCGGGCCCAGGCCGGTGCCCAGGAACACATCCTGCACATCGCGCCGGCGCACCGGCATGTTGTTGATGAAATAGCTGCTGCTGCCGTCGCGCGTGAGCACCCGCTTGACGGCGATTTCGGTGTACTGGCTCCACTGGCCGCCGGCGCGGTGGTCGCTGTTGTCAAACACCAGCTCCACACTGGAGCGGCTGGCCGGCTTGCGGTGCGTCGTGCCATTGAAGATCACATCCTGCATCGACTCGCCGCGCAATTCACTGGCCTTGGACTCGCCCAGCACCCAGCGCACCGCATCCATGATGTTGGACTTGCCGCAGCCATTGGGGCCGACCACGCCCACCAGTTGCCCTGGCAGCATGAAATTGGTGGGCTCCGCAAACGATTTGAAGCCAGCAAGCTTGATGGAATTGAGGCGCACAGTGCTCGTTTTCTCTTGGATGGGCGGCAATCACCTGCGATGCGCTGTCGCACACCGGCCGGCCCGCGCAAAACAGGGCTGGCCAGGCATGCCGGGCAAGTGCCGGATGGCCCAGGGATCTTTTCTGATGAACCAAGCGGTAGAACTCAGGCCGACATAATACCGTGCCCTCCCGGCCCACCAGAGACAAAAGCGCAGGGTGCGGCGGTTTTGCGCCCCGGGCAGGGTCAAATAATGTTGCGCCGCCGCACTGGATGGGCCCAAGAAGCCAGACTTGGTATATAGACACAGCGCCACCCGGGGAAAGCCGCAAGGCAGACAATGGCTGCATGGATTCAAGCATGTCTTCACGCCCGGCTGCCGCCGCAGGCCC
Source organism: Comamonas sp. B21-038 (assembly GCF_022387135.1). GTDB lineage: Bacteria > Pseudomonadota > Gammaproteobacteria > Burkholderiales > Burkholderiaceae_C > Comamonas > Comamonas sediminis. The sequence continues at coordinate 1,748,729 of NZ_CP092462.1, read as the reverse complement.
CGCATCCACGCCTGCAGCAGCCGATTCTGCATTGCAGCCCGGTGCCCAATGGCACAACGGCTTTGCCGGTCTGCCCCCGGTCTTCTATACGCGTCTGCAGCCCACACCGATGCCGGCGCTGGCGATGCACGCCCGCAATGACGCGCTCGCCCAGCAGATGGGCCTGCGCCCCGAATGGCTGAGGGGCAGCGAAGCCACCGAGGTGCTGGGCGGCAATGCGTTGCTGCCGGGCATGGATGCGCTGGCCAGCGTCTACAGCGGCCACCAGTTTGGCCACTGGGCCGGGCAGCTGGGTGATGGCCGGGCCATACTGCTGGGTGAGATCCGCTCCCCGGCGGCCCCGCAGGGGCTGGAGCTGCAACTCAAAGGCGCAGGCAAGACGCCCTATTCCCGCATGGGAGACGGGCGCGCGGTGCTGCGCTCGTCGATCCGCGAGTACCTGTGCAGCGAAGCGATGCATGGCCTGGGCGTGCCGACCACGCGTGCGCTGTCGCTGGTGACCTCGCCGCAGCCGATTTACCGCGAGACCGTGGAAACCGCTGCCGTCGTCGCCCGCGTAGCGCCCAGTTTTGTGCGCTTTGGCCATTTTGAGCATTTTGCGGCCCGCGATGACCAGGACAGCCTGCGCAAGCTGGCGGACTATGTGGTGGAGCGCTACATGCCGGATGTTGCCCAACACGCCAGCGGCAGCGCCGAGCGCTATGCCGCGTTTTTGGCTGAGGTGGCCGAGCGCACCGCACGCATGATTGCGCTGTGGCAGGCCCATGGCTTTTGCCATGGCGTGATGAATACCGACAACATGAGCATCCTGGGCCTGACGATCGACTACGGCCCCTTCCAGTTTCTGGACCACTACGACGCCAACCACATCTGCAACCACAGCGATACCGGCGGCCGCTATGCCTTTGCCCGCCAGCCGCAGGTGGCGTACTGGAACCTGTTCTGCCTGGGCCAGGCGCTGCTGCCGTTGATCGGCGACGAAGCCACCACCCTGGCCGCGTTGGAGCGCTACAAAACCGCGCTGGAGCCTGCGATGCAGCGCGCGCTGGGCGCCAAGCTGGGCCTTGACCCTGCCCGCAGCACGGCGCCCGAAGCCGTGGCCGGCGTGGTCAACCCCTTGCTGGCGCTGATGCAGCAGCACCGCACCGACTACAGCCTGTTCTGGCGCGCGCTGTCGCAAGCGGTGGCCGATGACAGCCTGCCGGCGCTGGCCCATTGGTTCGATGGCGATACCGCGTTTGAGACCTGGCGTGAGCAGTACCAGGCGCTGCTGCAGCCCGGCGATGCGGCGGCCACCGCCGCACGCATGTTTGCCGCCAATCCCCGCTATGTGCTGCGCAACCACCTGGGCCAGCAAGCCATTACCGCCGCCCAGCAGGGCGACTGGGCACCGTTTGCCCGCTTGCAAACCGTGCTGGCGACACCATATGCGGAGCATCCGGGCTGCGAAGACCTGGCCGCCCTCCCGCCCGACTGGGCGCAACATATCGAAATCAGCTGTTCATCATGAGCTTTCCTGTCCAAAAATCGGATGCCCAATGGCAGGCCGAACTCGCATCCAAACAAGCCGAACCAGTGGCGTACCAGGTCACCCGGCATGCCGCTACCGAACGCCCGTTTACCGGCAAGTACGAGGCCCACTGGGCCGATGGCAGCTACCACTGCATCTGTTGCGGTGCCAAGCTGTTTGACAGCGGCACCAAGTTTGATGCTGGCTGTGGCTGGCCCAGCTTCTCCGAAGCCATTCCCGGCGCAATCCAGGAAAACGTGGACCGCAGCCATGGCATGGTGCGGGTCGAGACGGTCTGCGCCCAGTGCGGTGCCCATCTGGGCCATGTGTTCCCGGACGGCCCCCAGCCTACCGGCCTGCGCTACTGCATGAACTCGGCCGCGCTGGACTTTGAAAAGCAGGAATGACCCCAGGGCGCAGCAGGCGCCTGTGGCTTGCGCTTGCGCGGTGTGGAACTTTGGCAGCAGCACGCGCTCTGACAGCGCTGCAAAGCGTGGCGGGGGCTTCAGTCCAGCTTAAGCTGGCGGCAAAACCGCTCGCGTATCATTGGCGGCTTGCCCGCAGACGCGCTACTCAACAAAACACAAGCACCAAAGCCCTGCCTTCTTGTCCGCATCGTGCTCCGCTTTCAGCTACGCCGTGCACAGCCCGCATCGCCTGATATGAAATTTTTGATTGATTTTTTCCCCATCCTGCTGTTTTTCGCAGCGTTCAAGGTCTGGGGGGTGTTCGTGGCCACCGGGGTGGCCATTGCTGCGACCATTGCGCAAATTGCCTACCTGCATTTCAAGGTCGGCAAGGTGGAGCCGATGCAGTGGATCAGCCTGGGCGTGATCGTGGTGTTTGGCGGTGCCACGCTGCTCTTTCACGACGAAGCCTTCATCAAGTGGAAGCCCACCGTCTTGTACTGGGTGATGGCAGCCGTTTTGCTGGGCGGCCAGTGGTTCTTCAACCGCAACCTGATGCAAAAGCTGATGTCCTCGCAGGTGCAACTGCCCCAGCCTGTCTGGAACACGGTCAACTACAGCTGGGCCATTTTTTTCACCGTCATGGGCATCATCAACATCTGGGTGGCCTACCAGTTTGACCTGGACACCTGGGTCACCTTCAAGATGTTCGGTGGTCTGGGCCTGATGCTGGTCTTCGTGCTCGGCCAGGCCATGTACCTGAGCCGCCACATCCAGCACAACCCGGAAGACCAGCCCTGACAACCGCGGGCGCTGGCCGGCAGCGCATCGCGCTGAACGCTATGGCTGCCGCTGACACACCCGCGCCCATCTTTGCCTTTCCTCTATGCAAGCCCAGGACATTACCGCCACCGCCATTGAAGCGGTGCTGCGCGACAAACTCTCACCCACCCAGTTGGAAGTGATCGACGAAAGCGGTCTGCACTCCGGCCATGCCGGTGCCAATGGCAGCGGTTTTGGCACCCATTTTCGGTTGCGCATCGCTTCACCCTTATTTACTGGCACATCACGCATTGCCCAGCACCGGCTTGTGTATGATGCGCTCCAAGCATTCATTGACGCGGGTTTACATGCCCTTGCCATTGAAGTCCTGAATACACCAAAACAATGAAATCACTGGTGTATATTTCCTTCACAGATAAACAATTTGGATTTCGCATGAAAAAACAGCTCTTGTCCGGTCTGGTTGCAGCTGCCCTGCTTGGTTCAGCCGCGCTGCCCGCAGTGGCCCAGAACATTGGCGTTGTCAATGGCAAGCCCGTGCCTTCGTCTCTGCTGAAGACCTTCAAGGAACAAATGGAACGCAGCGGCCGCCCTGTGAGTGCCGAGCAAGAAGGCCAGATCAAGGAAGCCATCATCGAGCGCGAAATCTATGCCCAGGCTGCCAAGGCCCAAGGCCTGGATGCGACCGAGTCCTTCAAGGGCCAGGTCGAGCTGGCTCGCCAAGGCATCCTGACCCAGGAGTTGTTCGCCGCTTACGAAAAGGCGCACCCCATTTCTGACGCTGCCGCCAAGGCCGAGTACGACAAGTTTGTCGCCACCAACCAAGGCAAGGAATACCATGCCTTCCACATCCTGGTGGACAGCGAAGACAAGGCCAAGGCGCTGATCGCCCAAATCAAGAAGGGTGCCAAGTTCGAAGACCTGGCCAAGAAGGAATCCAAGGATCCTGGATCGGGCCAGCGCGGTGGCGATCTGGACTGGGGCAATGCAGCCAACTACGTGCCTGAGTTCTCCGAGGCCATGACCAAGCTGAAGAAGGGCCAGATGACGGACACCCCCGTCAAGACCCAGTTCGGCTACCACATCATCCGCGTGGACGATGTGCGTGAAGCACAGCTGCCCAAGTTCGAGGAAGTCAAGCCCCAGATCGAGCAGCAACTGCGCCAGCAACAAATCCAGAAGTACCAGCAAGAGCTGCGTGAAAAGGCCAAGGTCGAGTAATTCTCGCCGCCTCGCTTCTGCTTCCAACCCCTGCCCCGTGCAGGGGTTGTGCTTTGTGGGCTGCGGCTCGGCTGGTTGCAGCGCTACACTCAGATGGTTCCGGACAGACCGACAAGGTCGGCCCTCTTCCCTGCGGCGGCCGAGCGCTGCCGCTGCCTTTACAAGAAAGAAAACCCCATGCGTCTTTTGCACACCATGCTGCGCGTTGGCAATCTCCAGCGCTCCATCGATTTCTACACCCAGGTGCTGGGCATGCGCCTGCTGCGCACCTCGGAAAACCCCGAATACAAGTATTCGCTGGCCTTTGTCGGCTATGACGGCGGCAACCCCGGCCAGGCCGAGATCGAGCTGACCTACAACTGGGGCACCGAGAGCTATGACCTGGGCACGGCCTATGGCCATATCGCGCTGGGCGTGCCTGATGCGTACGCCGCTTGCGAAAAGATCAAGGCCAATGGCGGCAATGTCACCCGCGAAGCCGGCCCTGTGAAAGGCGGCACCACGGTGATCGCTTTTGTGACCGATCCTGATGGCTACAAGATTGAACTCATTCAACGTGCCGAAGGTGGCGAAGGTGGCGGTCTGCGTTAACAGACCCTGGGCCGCTTGACAGCAGGCCTCTCCACACCCCCAAGCCAGGCCCCGCCTGGCTTTTCTGCTTTCAGGCCCTCAACGGCCCATTGCGCTGGTCAACGGCTGTGGCCGCTGCGCTGCTTGTTCTTGTACATGTCCAGGTCCGCGTGCTTGAGCAGGCTTTGCGGATCGGCACCATCGGCCGGAAAGATGGCCTGCCCGATGGAGGCACCCAGGTGAACCACCACCCCCTCGGGCAAACCCTTCAGCGTCTGCAACGCCGGTGCGAGGGCTTCAAGGATCTTGGCTTTTACCACCTGGATCTGCGCATCACTGTGGACGCCCTGCAGCACGGCGACAAACTCGTCCCCTCCCAGGCGTATCAGCACATCGTTGCTGCGCAGTACTTCCTTGAGGCGCTGCACCACCTCGACCAGGGCCAGGTCACCGTTGTCATGGCCCCAGCGGTCATTGAGCGGCTTGAACTGGTTCAAATCAATGAAGAGAATCGCAAACACGGCAGGCTTGCCGCTGCCGGGCCGGGTCAGGGTTTCCAGAATGTGGTTCAGCGCGCTGCGGTTGGCAGCGCCGGTGAGCGCATCCGTAAACAAGCGGTGCCGCATATGGTGGACATTGTTGGCCAGTTCGCCAATCTCGTCGTTGCGTTCCACGCCGATCGGTACATCGATTTCACCTTGCCCGACACGGCGCACCGCATAGGTGAGCGAGCGCATGTCCTTGGCCAAACCGCCAAAGATGCGCAACCCCAGTGCCAGCGCACTGCCCAGCGCAAGCAAACCCAAGGCGACCACCAGCACAACATGGACGCGAATGCCAGCCAGCATCTGCTGGTGCGGCACGGCCACCACCGCCAGCCAGTTCAGGCCCGCCTCATCGGTGACGCGGCGGTAGGCCACTTCGATCGCATGGTCCTTGGCGTCGAAGATCAGCGCCGTGCGAGCCACCTCGTTGGACTGCGAGAACTCGTTGACCAGCTGCCGGTACACCGCCTTCAAGAGTGGATTGCCCGCGCTGGCAGCATTGACCCGGCTGGGCGGCTGCTCACCGCTCTGGCGGATATTGTCCATGCCCGTGCCGGCAACCAGGTCGCCATTGGGCTCCATGAGGAATGCCTGAGCCCCTTCGGACAAATGCAGGCCATCGACAAAAAGCCGCAATTCCTTCAGCGAGACATCGGTGGCCACCACACCAACGGGCTGGCCGTCCCGCCCAAAAACCTGCCGCGCCCGCGTCATCACCAGGTCCTTGGCATTGAAATCGATGTAGACAGGCGTCCAGATATGGCCAGCCACGCCCTGCGCAAGCCGGTACCAGGGACGGGTGCGCGGATCGAACAGATGGGACTCTTGGGACAGAAAGATGGGTTCGGCCTGAATCCCCGGCAGCAGGTAGATGCTGCGCACGTCCTGCGCCTGGAGCTTGATGCGCAGCTCCGCCTGGGTTGCATTGCGGCGCAGCAGGCCCATGCCCTGGCCATGGCGGTTGCCGTAGTAGACATAGTCGCCCTGGTGCTGTGTCAGCGACGTGGCCGCCCACAGCCGGGTGCGCAGCGCAGGCATATCGTCCTCGATCCGGTCAGGCGCCTGCAAACCGGCCGGAAAGCTCGCCTCGATGATGGAGCCGGAACTGAAGACATGCCGGTCCACCGCCTGGCTGATGCGCTCGGCCATCTCCACCATCAATTGCTGAGACAGCATCGAGACCGTCTTGCTGCCCGTCCAGTACCACAGCACGCCCAGCACCCCGGTCAGCAATGCGATCAGCATCACAAAAGGCAAAATCAAGGTGATCGTCAACGACGAGGCTTTACGAACGGGCATAACCAGACAATGGTAGGGCGCGGATAGCGCGCGGCGGGCAGCCAGGGATATTGATACTCTCCGCCCATTCTTACTTTAACCGTTTTTATGGATTACATAGCATGATAGACCTGCGTAATAACCCAACACCGGCCAGCGCAGCGGTGACGGCGGCCCTTGGCAAACCCTGTGATTTTCTGGTCCTTGCGCAGGCCCTCCCAGCCATTACCTGCAGTTTGGTTAAAGGATAGTTGCGCCGGAGATTCATTTTTTTAGGAGGAAAATACCGCTGGGAAGAAACGCAGACATTCCACCCCGCACATCGCTGAGTATATGCGCACAAATACATTTAATTACATTAATGTGGCGCAAATCAATCTCTCATCGGCAGAAATCGCCCGCCTCTGAGTTACAAATTAGCTATAAGCTGATAGAATCAATGAATAACAAAATGCGATTTAGCATGATTTGTATCCATTCCTGTCTCGTTGGGGCAAAGGCTTGGGCATCGCAACTCCCGCTGAAGTAGCAGTTGCCTGGCCCCTGTCTTCACTCCAACGACGGACGTTGCCGCTTTGTTTATAGATTGATGATCCCATGGCCACTGAACTCCTCCTGAACAAAAGGCTCTCTCGCAGAACCCTCAACAGCCTGGGGCGGCACGCGATCACCACCGTGGATCAGGTGGTCGAAGCATATCCCGAGCGCTTGCTCAAGCTCAATGGTGTGGGCATGACGGTACTGCGCGATATCGAGCGAACGCTGTTTCCCGGACAGCAGTTCCAGCCGCATTCCGGCCGCTACAAGGCGTGGACCGAAGATGCCTCCAGCCATTCCCGTGGGGATCAGACTCAGTCCAAGGAATAAGGGCCCCAAGGGGGCAGCCTGCGCCCTCGGCACTTGCGTCGCTGGGCAAATACCACATACCAGGCAGCGCTGTGCGGCGCGATGCCCAGCTGCGCCGCCTTGGTCATCCAAGAACGGAGTGGAAGCAGATGGCGCTGCAGCAGCCAGTCATGGCAGCATCGCGCCTGGCATGACTTCCATCGCCCGCAGGCCCTGAGAGGGGCCCGGGTAGGTAGCAGGCGCACAGCTAATCCGCACGCCTGCGGCTGCGCGGTCAGCCCTTGTACCGCAAGCCAGCGGCTTCGCGCGCCAGCAAGGTGATGTGTTCCCAGTCGCCGCGCTCCAGGGTATCGGTGGGCACCAGCCAGGATCCTCCCACGCAGACGACATTCTTCAACGCCAGAAACTCTGGCGCGTTGGTGGGCGTGATGCCGCCGGTCGGGCAAAACCGCACTTCGGCGAAGGGGCCCTGCCAGGCCTTGAGCATGTTGATGCCCCCGGCTTGCAGCGCGGGGAAGAACTTCAGTTCCTGGAAGCCATCTTGCTGCGCCTGCATGATCTCGCTGCTGGTGGCAACGCCAGGCAGCAGCGGCAAACGGGCCTCGCGGCAGGCTTGGCCGACGCTGGAGGTGTAGCCAGGGCTGACCGCAAAGCGGGCACCGGCCGCTGCAGCCGCATGCGCATCGGCGGCATTGCGCACGGTACCTGCGCCGACGATCGCCTCCGGCACGGCCTTGGCAATCGCTTCGATCGAGGGCAGGCCTTGGGGCGTGCGCAAGGTCACTTCCAGTACCCGGATACCGCCTGCGACCAGGGCCTTGGCCATGGACACGGCGTGGTTGACATCGCGCAGCACGATCACCGGGATCACCGGTGCATCTTGCATGATCGACAAGGCGGTCAGTTGCTCAGCCATGTGCAGGCTCCTTCTTCTGCGCTCAGCGCATTGCGCCGGAATCCGGCAAACAGTTCTCGGCCCAGACCACGGCCATTGGCGCGCAGCTGCTCGGCCGGTATCGTGGCAAGCGGGCGTGCCTCCCAGACGGCGGCATCCACTTCGGCCTGCATGATACCGGTTTCAGCGTCCAGCAGCACCATATCGCCGCTCTCAATTTTGGCCAGAGGGCCGCCGGCCAGTGCTTCAGGCGACACATGGATGGCAGCGGGTACCTTGCCCGAGGCGCCGCTCATGCGCCCATCGGTCACCAAAGCCACCTGGTAGCCCTTGCCTTGCAGCACGGCCAATGGGGGCGTCAGCTTGTGCAGCTCGGGCATGCCATTGGCTTGCGGGCCCTGCCAGCGCACCACGCAGACCACGCCGTTGTGCCCATTGGTCTGGCAGGCCTGCTCCAGCGCCCCCGACTTGAAGGCCTCTTGCAGCGCGTCCTGCGAGTCAAACACCCAGGCAGGCGCGCGCAGCACATGGCGATCGAGCGGCACGGCGCTGACCTTGATGACGCTGCGGCCCAGGTTGCCGGTCAGCAGCTTGAGGCCTCCGGTGGGACTGAAAGGCGCGCTGACGGGGCGCAGCACGCTGTCGTCACCCGATTCGGTGGCCGCTTGCCACACCAGTTGGCCCGCTTCGACGCGCGGCACACTGGCGTAAGCCGCCAGGCCCTCGGGGCGCACCGTCAGCACATCGCCATGCATCAGGCCTGCCGCCAGCAGCTGGCCAATCACATAGCCCGGGCCGCCTGCCGCCTGGAACTGGTTCACATCGGCTGCCCCATTGGGGTAGACACGTGCCAGCAGGGGCACGACCGACGACAGCTGTTCGAAATCATTCCAGTCGATGACGATACCCGCAGCCCGCGCCACTGCCACCCAGTGGATCAGGTGGTTGGTCGAGCCGCCGGTGGCCAGCAAGGCCACCATCGCGTTGACAATGCAGCGCTCGTCGACGACGCGGCCAATCGGCGCAAAGCGCTTGCCGGCAGTGATATTGAGCACCGTGCGCATCGCCTCGCGGGTCAGCAGCTCACGCGCGCCATCTCCGGGGTTGATGAAGGCATTGCCAGGCACATGCAGGCCCATGGCCTCGAGCAGCATCTGGTTGCTGTTGGCCGTGCCGTAGAAGGTGCAGGTGCCCGCATCATGGTAGGCGGCCATCTCGGCTTCCAGCAGCTTTTCGCGGCCCACCAGGCCCTGGGCGGCCAGCTCGCGCACCTTGGCCTTGTCGTTGTTGGACAGGCCCGAGGTCATCGGCCCTGCGGGCACAAACACCATCGGCAGATGGCCAAAATGCAAGGCACCGATCAGCAAACCAGGAACAATCTTGTCGCAGACGCCAAGCATCAGCGCCGCATCAAAGGTGTCATGGGTCAGTGCCACGGCGGTGCCCATCGCAATCGCATCGCGGCTGAACAGGCTCAGCTCCATGCCCGGCATGCCCTGGGTCACCCCGTCGCACATGGCGGGCACACCCCCTGCCACCTGCGCGGTGGCGCCGTGCTTGCGCGCCTCGTCCTTCAGGATGTCGGGGTAGCGCTGCAGCGGTGCATGGGCCGACAGCACATCGTTGTAGGCCGTGACAATGCCCACATTCGGGCCCTTGACCTCGACAATGCGCAGCTTGTCATTGGCAGGCACACCAGCCACCGCATGCGCCACATTGGCGCAGCCCATGGAGCGCATCTGCGGCGGCCGCTGGGCCATCGCGTCCAGCTGGGCCAGATAGTCGCTGCGCGTGGCCGCGCTCTTGGCGCGGATGCGGTCGGTGACCGCTTGAAGAACGGGGTGGATCTGCATCATGGGGAATCCTTTGCATTGCCGGGGCCTGCAGCCAAGGCCGCAGCATCCCCTTGTTTATGTAATTTTTATAGCACAGCCGCCGCATCCGGCGCTGGCACCAGGCTTTGTCAGCACTTAGAGCCTGTTGACGATCTCAAGGCTGCTGGGCATTGAGCCACTGCTGCACTTGCTGGGCTATGTGCCCCAGTGGGGTGTCGGCATCCACAGTCAATACCTGCGCCTCCTCGCGGGGGTCTTCCAGCGTCGCAAACTGGTTGGCCACCAGCTCGGGCGAGAAGAAATGCCCCGCGCGCTGCTGCACCCGTGCCAGGGCCGTCTCGTAGCTGAGATCCAGAAACACAAAGCCGAGCCGGGCCTGGGACGCGCGCAGCAACTCCCGGTACTGGCGTTTGAGTGCCGAACAGGTCAGCACCACACCCCCGCCATCATCCGCCTCTGCCAGCAACTGCGCCAGACGCTGCAGCCAGCCTGCACGGTCGGCATCAGTCAGCGCAATGCCCGCCTGCATCTTGGCCACACTTTCGGCCGCATGGTAGCTGTCGCCTTCGACCAGGCGCCATCCCAGGTGCGTTGCAATGGCTTCACCGGCGCTGGATTTGCCGCATCCCGACACCCCCATCACCACCAAAGCTACAGGCCGCCGACGCGAAGAATCACTAGAGGACATGGTCATTGGGTTAGCGCTATCCAATACAGGTAAAAAATAAGCACTGCCCTTGGATGACGCCTCTTGAACAAGCCGATTCAGCAATCAACTTAGCATTTGAGACGCCTGCAGGCACTGCCTTCCTTCCCCATCAAACTGGGATAGCGCTATCATACCGGATATTGCTTGCCGACTCGACCGGAGAATTGCTTGCCCCTGCCCTCTTCCACCCCATTGCCCGCGCAAGTGGCCGAGCCCGCTGGCCGCCGCTCGCGTGCCAGCGGCCGGGTCACCTTACAGGATGTGGCAGATGCCGCTGGCGTGAGCCCGATGACGGTGTCGCGCGCACTGCGCGGTGAGCGCCGGGTGGCTGCTGCGCTGGCAGACAAGGTGCGCGAGGTGGCGTTGCGCCTGGGCTATGTGCCGGACCCGGCCGCGCGCGCACTGGCATCGCAGAAAAGCAACCAGGTGCTGGTCATCGTGCCTTTGCTCAGCAATACCCTGTTTGTGGATTTGCTCGAAGCGGCGCACAAGGTACTGTTTGCCGCCGGGTACCACCTGCTGATTGGGGTATCGCATTACAGCGCCGCTGAGGAAGAGCAACTGCTGCGCGCCTACCTGCCGATGCGCCCTGCCGGCCTGATGCTGACCGGTTATGAGCGCAGCGCCGGCAGTGCGCAGTTGCTGGCAACCAGTGGCACGGCCTGCGTGCATTTGATGGAACTGCACCCGGCCAGCGCTGCCGCTGGCGTGCACAGCGTGGGCTTTTCGCAGGTGGATGCCGGTGTGACGATGACGGAGCACCTGCTGGCCCAGGGTTACCGCCGCATCGCCTTTTGCGGCGCCCAGCTGGATGCCCGCGTCATGCAGCGCCTGCAGGGCTACCGCCGGGCCTTGCAGCAGGCGGGCCTGGCCGACCCCAGCCTGGAGATCCTGAGTCCCGAGCGCTCGTCGCTGGCCTTGGGCGCTCAGCTGCTGGAGCAGGTGCTGCAGCTGGGCAGCGGCGTGGATGCAGTATTTTTCTGCAACGACGACCTGGCCCAGGGCGCGCTGCTGGCTGCCAACCGCCTGAGGCTGGCCGTGCCCGCGCAAATCGCGATTGCCGGTTTCAACGACCTGCCCGGCAGCGCGCAGATGGTGCCGCCGCTGACCACCATCCACACCCCCCGCAGCGCCATTGGTGCCCAGGCCGCCACGATGCTGCTGCAGCTGGTGCAAGGCCAGCCGGTGACGCAGAACCGGCTGGATCTGGGCTACCACCTGGTGCGGCGCGCCAGCACCTGACGTATTTAGCCGCTACCACTCCCCCAAGGCCCAGCTGCTGGCCACCGCAAAGTACTCGCGCAGCCAGACGTTGAACCGGGTCAGCAACGGTGTCGGGGCCGCCACGCCAATGGGCTGGCCAAAGCCCTGGCTGCGGGCAATCTGCAGCGCGCGCCAGAGGTGAAAATCGCTGCTGACAATCGCAATAGGCTGCGCCAGATCCACGCCGCGCTGCTGCAGCAGGGGGCCGGTCCATTCCAGGTTGAGCACGGTGCTGGTGCTGCGCGCTTCCACCACCATCGTTGCAGGGTCCAGCCCATGGGTCTGGGCCAGGTAACGCGCCATGATGGCGCCCTCGCTCTCGTCCTGCCCAAAGTCCACCCCGCCGGTCACTGCCAGCACCGCCTGCGGCTGCAAGGCCGCCAGCTGTGCGGCGGTATCCAGCCGCATGGCCAGCGCCGGGCGCGGCTTGCCGTCTTGCGTTCCGCTGCCCAGCACCACGATCGCAGCCACCGGCGGCGTGGTCGCCGGTGTCTGCCCCAGGCCGGCAATGCGCTGCCAGAGCCAGCCCACGCTGACCACCCACAAGGCCAAGCCCAACCAGGCGGCACGCCAGCATGCGCGGCGCCAGGGCGCAGCCGCGCACCAGGCCTGCACCGCCCACCAGCGCCAGGCCAGGTAGCCACCGGCCAGGCCCAGCCCCACAGGCACCAGCACCCCCAGGTGAAAGTGCCCGGCCGCCAATGGCACGGCGCCCAGCCCCAGCAGCACCAGCGCGGCCAAGGCCAACAAAGCTCGTTGCATTCCCATTCCCTCGTACACCCTTCTTGGCCCACAAAAAAACCCGCTGCGGGGCAGCGGGTCTGCATGCGGGCAAAGCAATCAGATCATTCGAACTCCAGGATGATATCGTCAACCGCCAGCGAATTGCCCTTGGCGGCACTCACCTTGCTGACAATGCCGTCCTGCGTCGCAAACAGGATGTTCTCCATCTTCATCGCCTCGATGACCGCCAGCTTCTCGCCGGCCTGCACCTTCTGGCCTGGCTGCACCGTCACATCGACCAGCAGGCCGGGCATGGGCGAGAGCAGGAACTTGGACAGATCCGGTGGCGCCTTGTACGGCATCAGCTGGTAGAGCGCGGCGCCGCGCTCGGACAGCACGAGGATGTCGCGCTGCGTGCCATTGTGGATCACGCGCAGCGCGAGCGGGTTCTTGGCCGTGCCGCGCTCGATCTGGGCGGTAAAGGGCTGGCCGTTGCAGGTGCCGTGGGTGACGACATCGCGCAGCACCGCTTCGCTGCTGAACTGGTAGACCTTGTCGCCAATGCTGACCTTGCAGACGCGGGCTTCGTCGTCAAAATCGGTCACCTCGGCCGAGACAAAGCGGTGCTGGCCTTCGGCGCCCAGCACCACGGCCGTGTAGCTGTGGCCCACACGCACCTGGTGGCCCAGCATCTGGCCGCTGATGGTGGAGGCTCGCGCGCGGTAGCGGCGGTTGCGGAACATCGCCAGCGCCACCAGAAAATCGGTGTCCTCATGAGGCACGTCCTCTGCATGGAAACCATGGCCGTAGTGCTCGGCGATAAAGCCGGTGTTGAACTGGCCCGAGACAAACTTGGGATGGGCCAGCAGCGCTGCCTGGAAGGGGATGTTCGAGCTGATGCCGCGGATCGCAAAGCCGTTGAGCGCCTCGCGCATCTTCGCAATCGCTTCGTTGCGGTCCTTGCCATGCACGATCAGCTTGGCAATCATCGAGTCGTAGTACATGGGGATCTCACCGCCCTCGTACACACCGGTGTCGACGCGCACCCCCTGCAAATGGGTGGTATCGGCCTGCCACATGGTCTGCTTGGGCGGCTCAAAACGCACCAGACGGCCGGTCGATGGCAGGAAGTTGCGGAACGGGTCCTCGGCATTGATGCGGCATTCGATCGCCCAGCCATCACGCTTCACATCGGCCTGGCTGATGGACAGCTTCTCGCCTGCCGCCACGCGGATCATCTGCTCGACCAAATCCAGGCCGGTGATGCACTCGGTCACCGGGTGCTCCACCTGCAGGCGCGTGTTCATCTCGAGAAAGTAGAAGTCCTGGTCCTTGCCGACGACAAATTCCACCGTGCCCGCACTCTGGTACTGCACTGCCTTGGCCAGCGCGACCGCCTGCTCGCCCATCGCCTTGCGGGTGGCATCGCTGATGAAGGGCGATGGCGCCTCTTCGATCACCTTCTGGTGGCGGCGCTGGATCGAGCATTCGCGCTCGTTCAGGTAGACCACATTGCCATGGCTGTCGCCCAGGATCTGGATCTCGATATGGCGCGGCTCCTGCACGAACTTCTCGATAAAGATCCGGTCATCGCCGAAGCTGTTGCGGGCTTCATTCTGGCAGGCGGTAAAGCCCTCCAGCGCCTCCTTGTCGTTATAGGCCACGCGCAGGCCCTTGCCGCCGCCGCCGGCCGATGCCTTGATCATCACCGGGTAGCCAATGCCCTGCGCGATGCCCACCGCTTTTTCTGCGTTCTCGATGGCATCGTTGTAGCCTGGGATGGTGTTGACCTTGGCTTCGTTCGCCAGCTTCTTCGACGCGATCTTGTCACCCATCGCAGCAATCGAATGCGCCTTGGGGCCGATAAAGGCAATGCCCTCGTCTTCGCAGCGCTTGGCAAAGGCCTCGTTCTCGGACAGGAAACCATAGCCCGGGTGGATGGCCTGCGCGCCGGTCTTGCGGGCCGCATCGATGATGCGGTCGGCCAGCAGATAGGACTCGCGGCTCGGAGCCGCGCCAATATGCACGGCCTCGTCGGCCAGCTTCACATGGCGCGCGTCCTTGTCCGCATCGGAGTAGACCGCAACGGTCTGGATGCCCATGGTCCGGGCCGTGGCGATCACGCGGCATGCAATCTCGCCGCGATTGGCAATCAGGATTTTGCTGAACATGGTTGTCGTCTCTTTGTTGAATCTCTCGGTTGGCCACCCTGCTGCCGTGCTTACGGCAGCGCCTTGTCATGTGCCCAATGCCCGCCGGGCATGAGCAGATAGTCTTCGCAATCGATCTCGCTGCAGCGCGCACTGCCCAGCAGCTGCAGCATTACCTGGTCCTGCGTGCGCACATCAGTGGAACGCCCTTGCACCTTCACAGCCAGCAGGCGGCTGTCCTTGCCCCAGCGGGCAATCTCCTGGCCTTCGACCACGGCTGCCGTGCCGTCCCAGCCATCGCGGTGGGCCGTGCGCACCGTCGCCAGCCTGCGCGACAGGATGCGCTCGGGCCGCACACCCACCAGCACCACCTGGCCGCGCAAGCTGGCCAGGTTTTTGTCCAGAGTGGGCAGGTCCACCACGCGCCGGGCCTGGTACTGGCGCACCATCGCCTGCAGCCGCTGGGCATTGGCGCTGTACTCACGCTGCTGTTCGGGCTGGCCGGCATTGTGCTGCTGCTGCGCCGCTGCGTTGTTGCTGTACTGCTGGAACAGCAGCTCACGCCCCTGCAGCGAGGCCGTGGCCCGCACCACCGGCGCGGGCAGATGGCCATCGGCGTCGGCCGCCAGCTCGAAGCCCTGGTACAGCATCAGCCGCACCAGGTTCTGCGCTGCAGCGGGGCAGGCACGCTGCCAGTGCTGCAAGGCCGCCTGCAGCCACTGCCTGGCCACCTGCTCGGAGCCCAGCGGTGAATGGATGTCCACCAGCACATGCAGCGCCACCGGTGCACAGGCATCGGCCGGCGTGTTGCCATCCAATGCCGCCTGCACCCACAGGCGCCCGCCCTTGCCTTCGCTGTCCGCCAAGGGCCCCAGATCGAGCAGCACTTGGCTGTCGGCCAGGGGCCGGGCAGCGCGCGCTGCCGGGCGGCTGAGGAAAATCCCCCGGTCAAAGCGGCCCTGCCACACCACCGGCGCCGCAGCGGCATCGCCGCGCGGCAGCCATTGCGCCCGTCCCTCGCCCTGGGCCAGGCCGTTTTCGCAGCCTCCCTGGTACGAGAACACATACTGCGTGGACTGGGCCAGAGGCGCGCCACTGCGAGCGACGCAACCGGTGCCCGGTGCCGCTCGCGAAATGGCAGGGGCTTGCGCCCACGCGGCCCCGGCAACGCCAGCCACGGCCGCGCACAGCAAGCGCAGCGCCAACAGGCGGCGCGCCTGCAATCGCTGCGCCAGCCGCGTTGCGGCCATGCGGGGTGTGGCGGGGGTGGGACGCATCGGGCCTGCGGCGCTTACAGCGGGATATTGCCGTGCTTGCGCCAGGGGTTCTCAAGCTGCTTGTTCTTGAGCATTTCCAGGCTGCGGCAGATGCGCTTGCGCGTCTCGTGCGGCAGGATCACATCGTCGATGAAGCCCCGGGCGCCGGCAACAAAGGGGTTGGCAAAGCGGCTTTTGTACTCGGCCTCGCGCTTGGAGAGCTTGTCCGGGTCGTTCTTGTCTTCGCGGAAGATGATCTCGACAGCCCCCTTGGCGCCCATGACCGCAATTTCCGCTTGTGGCCAGGCCAGGTTCACATCACCGCGCAGGTGCTTGGAGGCCATCACGTCATAGGCACCGCCGTAAGCCTTGCGGGTGATGACGGTGATTTTTGGCACCGTGCATTCGGCATACGCATACAGCAGCTTGGCACCGTGCTTGATGATGCCGCCGTATTCCTGGCTGGTGCCAGGCATGAAGCCGGGCACATCGACAAAGGTGACCACCGGGATGTTGAAGGCATCGCAAAAGCGCACAAAGCGGGCCGCCTTGATGGAGCTCTTGATATCCAGGCAGCCGGCCAGCACCAGCGGCTGGTTGGCCACAATGCCGACGGTCTGGCCGGCCATGCGGGCAAAGCCGATCAGGATGTTCTTGGCGTACTCGGGCTGCAGCTCAAAGAAATCGCCATCATCAACGGTCTTGGCGATCAGCTCCTTCATGTCATAGGGCTTGTTCGGGTTCTCGGGCACCAGCGTGTCAAGCGACATATCGGCACGGCTGACCGGATCGGTCGTCGCGCGCACCGGTGCCTTTTCGCGGTTGTTCAGCGGCAGGTAGTTGTAGAGGCGGCGCAGCATCATCAGCGCCTCGACATCGTTGTCGAACGCCATGTCGGCCACACCGCTCTTGCTGGTGTGGGTCAGCGCGCCCCCCAGCTCTTCGGCGGTCACCTGTTCATGCGTCACGGTCTTGACCACTTCGGGGCCGGTGACAAACATGTAGCTCGAATCCTTGACCATGAAGATGAAGTCCGTCATCGCCGGCGAGTAGACCGCGCCACCGGCGCAGGGGCCCATGATCATCGAGATCTGTGGCACCACGCCCGAGGCCAGCACATTCTTCTGGAACACATCGGCATAGCCGCCCAGCGATGCCACGCCTTCCTGGATGCGGGCGCCGCCCGAATCGTTGAGGCCGATCACTGGCGCGCCGACCTTCATCGCCTGGTCCATCACCTTGCAGATCTTCTCGGCATGGGTCTCGGACAGCGCGCCGCCAAACACGGTGAAATCCTGGCTGAACACAAAGACCAGACGCCCATTGATCATGCCGTAGCCGGTGACCACGCCATCGCCGGGGATCTTGGTCTCTTCCATGCCGAAGTCGGTGCAGCGGTGCTCGACGAACATGTCCCACTCTTCGAAGGTGCCGTCATCGAGCAGCAGCTCGATGCGTTCACGCGCGGTCAGCTTGCCCTTCTTGTGCTGTGCATCGATGCGCTTTTGCCCGCCGCCGAGGCGGGCGAGTTCACGCTTTTTCTCCAGTTGTTCCAAGATATCTTGCATGTTCCATCCTTGAAGCTTGCTAGGTTGTCTCTCTGTCTTGATCCGGGCTCGCAACCCGGGTCAATCCGCTTTCTGAATCATTGCTGCACCGCTTTGCGCCTGCAGCAGGTTTCTGGCCGCCGTCGATGCCGCCAACTGGCCCGATGCGACTTGCTGCTGCACAGCAGGCAGCATATCGCGCACGGCAGGGTGGCTGCGAAACGCCAGCTTGAGCCCATGGTCAATGCGCTCCCACATCCAGGCTAGCGACTGCTTTTCGCGCCGCATCGCCAGGCAGCCATTGCCGGTCTGCATCTGGCGGTAG
The DNA here is from genome assembly GCF_022387135.1 of Comamonas sp. B21-038. Classification (GTDB taxonomy): domain Bacteria; phylum Pseudomonadota; class Gammaproteobacteria; order Burkholderiales; family Burkholderiaceae_C; genus Comamonas; species Comamonas sediminis. The sequence continues at coordinate 1,730,866 of NZ_CP092462.1, read as the reverse complement.
CTGCTCACAGCCTCCCAGAAGGCCTCCACGCCATCGCCCAGCAGCGCGCTGATCTGTATCACCCGGGGCTGCCACAGCGCACCGCGTGCCGCAGGGTCATGGCTGCCATGCATGCCCAGCAAGCGCAGGCTGGAGGTGATCTGCGCCTGCGCACGGGTGGCTGCATTCTGATCGATATCGGCCTTGTTGATGACCACCAGATCAGCCAGCTCCATCACGCCTTTTTTGATGGCCTGCAGGTCATCGCCGGCATTGGGCAACTGCAGCACGCAGAACATGTCGGTCATGCCATGCACCGCAATCTCGCTTTGGCCAACGCCGACGGTCTCGACCATTACCACGTCATAGCCCGCCGCTTCGCAGACCAGCACGGCCTCGCGTGTCTTCTCTGCCACGCCGCCCAGCGTGCCGCTCGACGGGCTGGGCCGGATATAGGCTTCAGTCCGCATCGACAGTTGCTCCATGCGCGTCTTGTCACCCAGGATCGAGCCGCCTGACACCGTCGACGACGGATCGATCGCCAGCACGGCCACACGCAGGCCCTTGCCGATCAGATAGAGCCCCAGGGTTTCGATAAACGTCGATTTGCCCACGCCCGGCACGCCACTGATGCCCAGGCGAAAGGACTGGCCGGTGTGCGGCAACAGCGCCGTCAGCAGCGCGTCACCCAGCGCACGGTGGTCGGCACGGGTGGATTCCAGCAAGGTGATGGCCTTGGCCATCGCGCGGCGCTGCAGCGCCGGGTTGTCCCCTTGCGTAATGGCGGCAACGCGCTCGGCAACCTCGGTATTCATGCCGCCGCCCTGCCGCCACATAGCTGCAAAGCCTCTGCGCAACAAGCGCATGCAACCATCATTTGTTTCGCCAACACCATATCCACTACCTCTACGCCGGGGTCCACTGGTACAACAGGTCAATCGGATCGCCGCCCGTCTGCACAAAGCCATGGCGCTCGTAGAAACGGATCGCATCGCTCTGGTTGAGCACCTCCAACCACACCGCGCGGCCTTCGCGGCGCGCTTGGGTTTGCACCTGCTGCAGCGCCCAGTCGCCAATGCGGCGGTTATGCCAGGCCGGCAGCAGGTACAGGTGCTGCAGTTTCAGGCGGCCATCGTCATAGGGCACCAAGGTCAGCAGCCCTGCGCGCTGAGGGCCCTCGCCTGCGCCCTCATCCACACAGATGTGCTGCATGTACTGCGGCTCGAACTGGCGCTGAAAACGCTTGCGGGCATGGTCCATGTTGAAGATGCCCAGCCGCTCCAGGCTGGGGCGCATGGCGGCTACGCGCAGCGCGAACAGCGATTCGAAATCGCTGGCATCCACCGGGGCGAAGGAGAGATTCATCGTTTCTCCAGGCCTTTCTTCATCTTTTGGTGCAGTAAATAGCCGCCATAACCCAGGGCCACCCAAACGCCCAACCCGACCAGCACCTGGCCCCAGGCCGGCAAAGTTAGCACCCGGTACAACATGTACAAATATAGGATGCCAAGGACAGGCTCGACGAACATCATGACAAGGGTCTTCAAATAGTCTTGCCAGAAAGGTGCTTGTTGGCCCTTGCGCATACAGATTTATACGGAGACCGCCTTTTTGATCTGCTCCAGCACATCCTTGGCACTGGCCGGGATCGGTGTGCCCGGGCCGTAGACGCCCTTGACGCCGGCGTTGTACAGATAGTCATAGTCCTGCGCAGGGATCACGCCGCCGACAAACACGATGATGTCATCGGCGCCCTGCTTCTTGAGTTCTTCAATGATCGCGGGCACCAGCGTCTTGTGGCCGGCGGCCAAGGTCGAGACGCCGACGGCGTGAACGTCATTCTCGATGGCCTGGCGGGCGCATTCCTCGGGAGTCTGGAACAGCGGGCCCATGTCGACGTCATAGCCCAGATCGGCAAAGGCGGTGGCGACCACCTTGGCCCCCCGGTCATGGCCGTCCTGGCCGAGCTTGGCAATCATCACGCGGGGGCGGCGGCCTTGCGCTTCGGCAAAGGCAGCAATCTCGTCCTTGAGGTTTTCCCAGCCTTCGGCCGAGTCATAGGCGGCCGCGTAGACGCCGGTCACCTTTTGCGTATCGGCGCGGTGGCGGCCAAAGGACTTTTCCAGTGCGTCGGACACCTCACCGACGGTGGCACGCAGCCGAACGGCCTGGATCGCCAGATCCAGCAGATTGCCTTCGCCGGACTCGGCAGCAGCGCTCAGTGCGTGCAGTGCCTTGTCAACAGCAGCCGCATCGCGCGTGGCCTTGATCTGGTTCAGGCGTGCAATCTGGCTGTCGCGCACCTTGACGTTGTCCACTTCCAGAATATCGACCGGGTCTTCCTTGGCCAGCTTGTATTTGTTAACGCCGACAATCACTTCCTTGCCCGAATCGATGCGCGCCTGCTTCTCTGCGGCAGCGGCCTCGATCTTGAGCTTGGCCCAGCCGCTGTCCACCGCCTGGGTCATGCCACCCATGGCATCGACCTCCTCGATGATCTTCCAGGCGGCATCGGCCATGTCCTGGGTCAGCTTTTCCATCATGTAGCTGCCAGCCCAGGGGTCGATCACATTGGTGATGTGGGTCTCTTCCTGGATGATGAGCTGGGTGTTGCGCGCAATGCGGGCGCTGAACTCGGTGGGCAGCGCAATCGCTTCGTCGAGCGCATTGGTGTGCAAGGACTGCGTGCCGCCAAACACGGCGGCCATCGCCTCGATGGTGGTGCGCACCACATTGTTATAGGGGTCCTGCTCGGTCAGGCTCCAGCCGCTGGTCTGGCTGTGGGTGCGCAGCATCAGGCTCTTGGGGTTCTTCGCGTCGAACCCGGTCATGATGCGGCACCACAGCAGGCGGGCGGCCCGCATCTTGGCGATTTCGAGGTAGAAGTTCATGCCCACCGCCCAGAAGAAGGACAGGCGCCCGGCAAAGGCATCCACGTCCATGCCTTTGGCGATGGCGGTTTTCACATATTCCTTGCCGTCCGCCAAGGTAAAGGCCAGCTCCAGCGCCTGGTTGGCGCCGGCTTCCTGCATGTGGTAGCCGCTGATCGAGATCGAGTTGAACTTGGGCATGTTCTGGCTCGTGTACTCGATGATGTCGCCGATGATGCGCATGCTCGGCTTGGGCGGATAGATGTAGGTGTTGCGCACCATGAACTCTTTGAGAATGTCGTTCTGGATCGTGCCCGACAGCTGGTCCTGCGCAACGCCCTGCTCTTCGGCCGCCACCACATAGCCGGCCAGCACCGGCAGCACCGCGCCATTCATCGTCATCGACACCGAGACCTTGTCCAGCGGAATGCTGTTGAACAGGATCTTCATGTCCTCGACCGAGTCGATCGCCACACCGGCCTTGCCGACGTCACCCGTCACGCGGGGGTGGTCACTGTCGTAACCACGGTGGGTGGCCAGGTCAAACGCGACCGACACGCCTTGGCCGCCCGCCGCCAGCGCCTTGCGGTAGAAGGCATTGGACTCTTCGGCCGTCGAAAAGCCGGCGTACTGGCGAATGGTCCAGGGGCGCACCGCGTACATCGTAGCCTGCGGGCCGCGCAGATACGGCGCAAAGCCCGGCAAGGTATCGGCAAAAGGCAGGTCGGCAGTATCGGCAGCGGTATAGAGCGGCTTGACCGTGATTCCATCGGGCGTCAGCCAATCGAGGTTGGTGACATCACCACCCGGGGCGGATTTGCTGGCGGCCTTGTCCCAGGCAGCGCGGTCGGCCTTGGGGAACTCGGATGCAGTGTTGTGCTTCGCGGAATCAGTCATGTCTCAAGCTCGGAATATGTTATAGACAATACATATTGGCCTACCCACGGCCACCAGGCAAGTGTACATTATTCATAATTATGAATGCAGAATTTTGAATTTCAGTCGCCTTCTGTACAATGGCGCCACCGATGAGCCTCCCCAATTTTGCGCCACGCGCGCTGTACCAGGACGTTGCCGAGCTACTGCGGCAACGCATTTTTGCGCACCAGCTGCCGCCGGGCAGCTGGATCGATGAGTTGAAGATTGCCGAAGAAATAGGCATCAGCCGCACGCCTTTGCGCGAGGCCTTGAAGGTTTTGGCGACCGAGGGCCTGGTCACCATGAAGCTGCGCCGTGGCGCCTATGTGACTGAGGTGTCGCAAAAAGACCTGCTCCAGGTCTACCACCTGCTCGCATTGCTGGAAAGCGATGCGGCCGCCGAACTGGCCAGCTGCGCCAGTGCCGAGCAGATCGCTGAGCTACAAGGCCTGCACGACGCGCTGGAAGCTGCCGTCCATGAGCGCGATGCGTTCTTTATGGCCAATGAGCAGTTTCATATGCGCGTGCTGGAGATGCTGGACAACAAATGGCTCAGCCAGATGGTCGCCGACTTGCGCAAGGTGATGAAGCTCAACCGCCACAACTCGCTGTTCAAATCCGGCCGCATCGAGGAATCGCTGCAGGAGCACCGGGCGCTGATGCAGGCGCTGGCCACGCATGACAGCCAGGCAGCACGCGCCTGCGTGAAGCTGCATTTCAAGAACGGGCTGGCCGCAGCGTCCGCATAGCTGCTACCGCTGCGGTGGGATCAGCCCTTGAGAAAATGCGCAACACCCTGCGCCGCGCGCACGCCGCTCGACAACGCGGCGGTCAGCAGATAGCCACCGGTCGGCGCTTCCCAGTCCAGCATCTCGCCCGCGCAAAAGAGCCCCGGACGGGCATGGCACATCAGGTCATGCGACAGCGCGGAGAACGCCACGCCACCGGCAGTGCTGATCGCTTCATCCATCGGGCGGGTAGCGGTGACTGTGATGGGAGCCGCCTTGATGGTGGCGGCCAATTTCTGCGCATCCTGCATGCCCTCCTTGCCCAACACCTCGAACAGCAGTGCCGCCTTGATGCCGTCGAGCCCCAGCCGGCCCTTGAGGTGGCTGGCCAGGCTGCGCGAGCCGCGCGGGTGGCGGACCTCGGCGAGTACGCGCTCTGCGCTGTGATCGGGCAGCAGGTCGACAAAAAACGTTGCACTCCCCTGGGCCTTGATGGCCTCGCGAAGCGGAGCGGACACCGCATAGATGAGGCTGCCTTCCACGCCCGAGTCAGTCGCCACAAATTCTCCTCGGCGTGCAAAGCCCGCTTCGCTGCCATCGTCAAAACGGATGGCCACCGATTTGAAGGGTTGGCCGGCAAACTTGCTGGCAAAAAACGGCGACCAGCCGGGTGCGGTCTCGCCATGGGCCGCTGGCAGCATGCGCACATCAAAACCGCAGTTGGCTGGCTCCAGTGCCACGGTGCTGACGCCCGCCTGCGCCAGCAGCGGCATCCAGGCGCCGTCCGATCCCAGGCGTGCCCAGCTTCCTCCGCCCAGCGCCAGCACGGTGGCCCGGGCTTGCACGGCGGTCTCGCCATCGGGCACCGCAAAGCGCAGCGCGCCTGCATCATCCCAGCCCAGCCAGCGGTGGCGCATTGCAAAACGCACGCCTGCAGCCCGCATGGCCACCAGCCAGGCGCGCAGCAGCGGCGCCGCTTTCATGTCTTTCGGGAACACCCGGCCCGAGGTACCTACAAAGGTCTCGACACCCAAATCCTGCGCCCAGGCCTGCACTTCGGCAGCGCCAAAATACTGCAGCCAGGATGCGACCACCGCCTGCTGACGCCCATAACGCCCGACAAACGGTGCCATCGGCTCCGAATGGGTGAGGTTGAGCCCGCCGCGCCCGGCGAGCAGGAACTTGCGCCCCACCGACGGCATCGCGTCATACACCGTCACCTGCAGACCGGACTGCGCCAGACGGTGCGCCGCCATCAAGCCAGCCGGGCCGCCACCAATAACCGCGACATCCAATGGGGCGGGTGAAGAAGAGGAATGGCTGGGCAAGGTCATGGCAAAAATCACGCAAAGCAAAAGAGAACAAGGGGGCGAACCATACACCAACTCGGGCCACCGGCAACCGGGGATTGGTACTTTTTGCTGCTTGGCAAGGCAGCGCATAACCGCAAGGCCACATCGGAAGGCGCCCTCTAGTACCATTCGGCCATGGATCGTCCTGTCATTTCCCTGGTTGACCTGCGTCTGCGCGATGCAGGTCTGGCTATGCCCGCACCGGCCGGCGTCGCACTGCCGCACGGCAATGCGGTGCACGACCTGCGCCAGCGGCCGCTGCGGGATCTGCGCATCAGCGTCACAGACCGCTGCAATTTCCGCTGCAGCTACTGCATGCCCAAGGATGTGTTCGACAAGGACCACGTGTATCTGCCGCATGGCGATTTGCTCAGTTTCGAGGAGATCACCCGTACTGCGCGCCTGTTTTCGCAACTTGGCGTCGGCAAGCTGCGCATCACCGGTGGCGAGCCGCTGCTGCGCAAAAACCTCGAAGCGCTGATTGCCCAGCTGGCCGAGCTGCAAACGCTGGACGGCGCGCCGATGGACCTGACCTTGACGACCAATGGCTCCATTCTGGCACGCAAGGCCCGTGCGCTCAAAGACGCCGGGCTCAAGCGGCTGACCGTCAGCCTCGACAGCCTGAGCGATCCGCTGTTCCGCCAGATGAACGACATGGACTTTCCGGTCGCCACCGTGCTGCAGGGCATCGAGGCCGCGCAGGCCGTGGGTTTTGCCAACATCAAGGTGAACATGGTGGTCAAGCGAGGTGTCAATGACCACGAGATCGTCGCGATGGCGCGCCACTTTCGCGGCAGCGGCGTCACCCTGCGCTTTATCGAGTTCATGGATGTCGGCGCCACCAATGGCTGGCGGCTGGAAGAAGTGCTGCCCTCGGATGCGGTGCTGGAGCGCCTGCAGTCGGCTTTTGCACTGACCCCCTTGTCCGCGACTGCGCCTGGAGAGACGGCGGTGCGCTGGGGCTATGTCGGTGCCAACGGCCGGCATGATCCAAGCCTGGGGGAGATTGGGTTGATCAGCAGCGTCACGCACGCCTTCTGCCACGACTGCAACCGCGCACGCCTGTCGACCGAGGGAAAGCTGTTTCTGTGCCTGTTTGCCAGCGAAGGCTGGGACCTGCGCGCGTTGCTGCGCAATGGCGCCAGCGACAGCGATATTCGCCAGGCCATTGCCCAGGTCTGGGGCCAGCGCAGCGACAACTACAGCGAGCGGCGCAGCCAACACCCCGAGCTCGCCCAGCAGCGCCAGCGCGTGGAGATGAGCTATATCGGTGGCTGACTGCGCCATCACGCCCTTCTGATGGATGCCACCACCAGATCGCCTGAGTACCTGCTGCCTTTGCCGACCATGCCCTCTTCTGTCGTCGCCATTCCCCCTGAACACATCACCGGCCTGGTACTGGCGGGCGGCCAGGGCTCGCGCATGGGCGGGGCAGACAAAGGCCTGCAACTGCTGGGCGGCCAAGCGCTGGCATGGCATTGCGCCCAACGGCTGCAGCCCCAAGTGGGTCCGCTGCTCATCAACGCCAATCGCCACCTGGATACCTACCGCGCGCTGGGCTACCCGGTGGTGGCAGACCTGCATTTGCCGGACACCGAAACTTACGCAGGCCCGTTGGCAGGATTTGCCGCCGGCCTGGCGGCCTGCCAAACGCCATGGCTGTTGACGGTGGCCTGCGACACACCCTATTTTCCGCAGGACCTCGCCCGGCGCCTGGCGCAGGCCACTGCCGCCCAGGGCTGCCCGATTGCGATGGCCTGCACCCCGCCCGATGAGGCCGGCAGCACACGCCCGGTTTTGCAACCCACGTTCTGCCTGATCCATGCCAGCCTGGCGGGTAGCGTGCGGCAATTTGTGGCCGGCGGCGGGCGCAAACTGCGGCAATGGGCAGCGCAGCATGGCCATTGCCTCGTGCCATTTGACGATGCCCAGGCCTTTTATAACGCCAATACGCCCGAAGAGCTGGCTCGTCTGCAGGACATGCCACCGCCGCACAAGTGACTGGCGCTGACGGACACGGTCTGTGCCGGTGCTATAACAGACCAGATCAGCATCCCCACCTTGGAGCCGCCTTTTGACCTACTCGGCACAGCACCTCAGCCAGGAGCCCCAGCGCTCCGACATCGATACCCAAGCGGGCTTGACCGTCCTGGAATTTGGCACCCCCTGGTGCCCGCATTGCCTGGGGGCACAAGGCCTGATCGAGCAGGCGCTGGCCCCGCGCGCCGATATCCGTCATCTGAAAGTGGAAGACGGCCCAGGCCGGCCGCTGGGCCGCAGCTACCGCATCAAGCTCTGGCCCACGCTGGTGATGCTGCGCAATGGGCAGGAAGTGGCGCGCGTGGTGCGGCCCACGACGGCAGCAAGCATCGAGACGGCACTGGCCGCGCTGCAAGCGCCGTAAACATGAATACACCGGCGTTGCGCCCGGCGACGCCTATCGATGCGCCAGCCAGGGGTATGCCTCAGACCGGCGTGACCGAGAACGCCGTGCTCGGCGCGGTCGGATCCTCGGGTGACACGCCAAAGTACATCACGCCCATCCCGTGCAGTTGCACCGACTCGCGCCGCACGGCGGTGGCAGGGTTGGCACCAAAGCTCACCCAGGTACCATAGCGGCTCAGATCGGTGTAGATGACATTGCCGCTGCGCCAGTCGATGCGGCCATGCTGGCGGGAGACACGCCGGTCCAGCACGACCCACTCCGAATCGGATGAGCGTCCGACAAAGATCGGCATCTCCTGGGTGCTGAAAAAGCGCTCGAGGCCGCCCGATGCCAGCCGCAGGCGCATCTGCACCACGGCTTCGGGCTTCATCGGCAACACCGAGTCGTAGGCGGTGACGACGTCCTGGGCTTCCGGCTCGATCCATTGCACCTGGTAGAGCATTTGCTGCTCGGCCTTGCCACGCACATCCATCCAGCCCATCGGCACAAACACCGTGTCGGCGCGGGCGCCGGACTCCATCGTCGAGGCTGCAGCCCAGACCTCGCGGTGGCCGGCCTTCTCACACAGACGCGCCGCCATGTTGACCGAGTCGCCATAGCAGTCGCCTTCCATCAGCACCACTTCGCCGGTACTCATGCCCACGCGCACATGGAATTTCTGCGAGGGGGGCAGCGAATCCCATTGCCCGTAATGGCGGCGCATCAGCATCGTCATGGCGCTGACGGCCAACGCACTGCTGTTGAAAATGGCCAGCACACCATCGCCGAGCGTTTTGATGACCCGGCCCCCGCCTGCACGACGACCTGCTTGAAAGCGTCCGTCATGCCCGCGACGGCTCGCGCAGCGCGTTCATTGCCCAAGGTTTCGAACAATGCGGTACTGCCCGAGATATCGATGAATACCACGGTGGCGACAGTTGTCATGGATTTTCTTGTTACGGCCGTCGCTACCTCCTCCCCAGGAGCAACGCCAGCCTATGCATCAATGGCGACCATGCATATTACACTGCAAACCAGCATGCCCGACCAGTCTTGAGCCTGTCGTGGAGCTTACGAATTGTTAAGATTCCAACACATGGAGCCTGCGACAAATCGTGGTCGAAGCCTGCGGCTGCTGGCGGTGGATGCTTATTGATGGCCCCAATAAATCAATGCGTCCCGGCCTTCAACACTCAGCGAAACCTGGGCGCCCACCGGCAGCAGCACCTTGGTCGGAACATGGCCAAAAGGCAGGTTGGTGAACACCGGCGCCTCGATCTGCGTGCGCAGCCACTGCACGACGCTGGCGAGCTTGAAGCCCTTGTCATGCGCATTGAGATGGTAGTCACTGAACTGGCCAAACACCACGGCCTTTTGCTGGGCCAGCACGCCGGCGTGCAGCAAGGTGGTCAGCATGCGCTCCACCTTGTAGGGCGCCTCACCTACATCCTCGATAAACAGTACCCCGCCCTTGACCTTGGGCAGGTACGGTGTGCCCACCAGGGATGCGATCATCGCCAGGTTGCCGCCCCACAGCGTCGCCTTGGGGATGTAGACATCGTCCGAGGCTGACGCGCCCGTCACCGTGCCCGCCTTTTCCGGCGCCAGCCGCCAGCCAGCGCCTTCGCCAGCCCCGCTCAGCAGGTCTTCAAAGCAATCCTGCATGATGTCATCGACGCCCTCTTCGGCGCCAAAATCGCCCACCAGCGCCGGGCCGGCCCAGGTCACCGCGCGGGTCCTGGCATACAGCGCCAATTGGAATGCGGTGAAATCGCTCAGGCCGACAAAACGCGTGCCGGAGGCGACGGCCTGGGCGATCTGTTCATAGTCCAGGCGGTGCAACAGGCGCGAGAGCCCGTAGCCGCCCCGGCTGATCATGGCCACATCGGCGCCGCTTTGGCAGGCGCGCGTGATCGCCGCCAGGCGCGTGTCATCGTCGCCTGCAAAACGCGTGCTGGAGGCGAGCGCATCCTGGTCCACCTCCACCTGGTGCCCCATGGCCTCCAGGCGCTTCACCGCGCGTTTGAACGCCTTTTTGTCACGCACCGCCCCCGATGGGGAGTACACATAAATATGCTTGGAGCCGGGGGCATGGTGGTGCTGGCAGTGCGCGTGGTCGCAGTGACCATGGTCGTGGTCATGGGAGTGGTCGTGCTGGTGCATGGCGGCAAACGGAGGTAGAGAAAGGCAGGCCCAAGGCTGCCGGATATGAAGAGCGGTGCCCGGTTCTGCATGCACAACCGGCACCTTCGGTGTTGGGCGGCATTATGCGGCCAACTGCCATGGGGACGGGCCACACGGGGACTAATGCCATGGGCCAGGCAGGGACTGCCGCACGGCAGGGCTGCTCATCCGAGCGCATCGGCATGCACCTGGATCAGGCTGAAAACGCCATGCACCCCCAGCACACTGCCCGCAATCGCCACCGCACGGTCGAGCAGCGGTTGGGAGGAGACCGTGCCGCGCAACGTGACCATTGCGTGGGAGGTCTCCACCTGCAGCGCCACCAGGTCAGGGCTTTGCGAGGCGGCCAGCGCATCCACCACCTGGGAGGTGATCGCATCATCATCGGCGCGCTGGCGGTTGGACTGGGCTGCGCGCTCAACGGCCTGGCTGGCCCGCTGGCCCGAGGCGTCCAGTGTGTGTGCCAGTCCCTGGCTCCAGCCCCGGCCCTGCTGCAAGGCCCCGGACTGCCACAGTGCCACCAGGCCAGCGCCGAGCACAGCGAGCACCAGCGCTGCGATGGCGATGGCTTGAAGCGGGGTGAAGCGGCGGATCATGGGCATGGAATGCAAATGCAAAGGCAAACAGATACAAGCAGCGGCGGCGCGCAGACAAGGCCTGGTCTGCGCTGACGATTGTCGCGGCGCGGCCGCCGCTTGCCAAGCCATTGCAACAAGCTGCGGCAAGCGATACCGGCCAGATACCAGGGCTTGGCAATGCTTCACAAACACCGGCCGCCGATCAGCCCGAGGAACGGCCCAGGCCACTGCCCGCAGTCGCGCGGGCGCAGGAGACACGCTGCAAGACGGGGTTGATGCGGCGACAATGCAGCCATGCAGCCCACCCTGATTCACCGTATCTTTCCGTTCCTGCGCTGGCCCAGGCCTACCCCACAGCTCTTGCGTGGTGAATTCATGGCCGGCATGACGGTCGGGTTGATGCTGGTGCCCCAGGGAGTGGCTTACGCGCATCTGGCGGGCATGCCGCTGATCACGGGGATCTATGCATCGATGATCCCGGCGGCCGTGGCCATTCTTTTCAGCCCGTCCCCTCGGCTGGGTGTCGGGCCCACTGCATTGAGCGCCTTGCTGATCGGTGCATCGCTGACCGGCATGGCCGAACCGGGCTCGGCCCAGTGGGTGGTGCTGGCCGCCTGGATGGCCATCCTGGCCGGCCTGGTGCAACTGAGCCTGGGCCTGGTGCGTGCCGGCTGGCTGCTGAACCTGGTCACCTCACCGGTGCTGGCCGGCTTCACCCAGGCTGCCGCGCTGCTGATCCTGGCCTCGCAACTGCCCAGTTTGCTGGGCATGCGCAGCGACTGGGCTACCGTCTGGGACAACCCGTCGCTGGGCCTGTTTGACTGGCGCTCCATCCTGCTGGGACTGGCCAGCGTCGCCATCCTGGTGCTGGGCAAGAAGTGGCGCCCGGCCTTCCCGTCGGCGGTGTTCGTCATCGCCGGCACCGGGCTGATCAGCTGGCTGACCGACTTTGCCGACAAAGGCGGCGCGGTGGTCGGCCACCTGCCCACTGGCCTGCCGCACCTGGTCTGGCCGGGGATGCTGGACTGGTCGCAATTTGGCCTGCTCGTCATGCCGGTGCTGGTGATTTCGCTGGTCAGCGCGCTAGAGACCGCATCCAGCGCCCAGGTCGAGCACCAACAGGCGGGTACACGCTGGGACAGCAGCCAGGAGCTGGTGGCGCAAGGCCTGTCCAAGATGAGCGCCGGCCTGTTCGGCAGCTTTGCCACCAGCGCCTCGTTCTCGCGCTCGGCCGTCAATCTGCTGGCCGGTGCCAAGACCGGCTATGCCAATGTGTTCTCGATTTTGCTGGTCGTCAGCGTGGTGCTGTGGTTCATCCCGGCGCTCTACCATGTGCCGCAGGCGGCACTGGCCGCGATTGTGATGACGGCCGTCGCCAACCTGGTCAAGCCGCGTGCCCTGCTCTATCTGTTCAAGATCTCGCGTGTCGAAGGATGCATTGCGGTCGCCACTTTCGGGATCACCTTGCTGACGGCACCGCGCATCTACTGGGGCGTGCTCTCGGGCATCCTGCTCAGTTCCTGCTACTTTCTCTACAACCGGCTGCACCCGCGCATTGTGGAGGTCGGCCTGCACCCGGACGGCAGCCTGCGCGACCGCCATCTGTGGCAATTGCCTGCGCTGGCCCCGGACCTGCTGGCCCTGCGCATGGATTCGGAGCTGGACTTTGCATCGGCAGCAGCGCTCGAGGAGCGCGCCGCCAACCTGTGGACCCAGCACGCGCACTACCGGCAACTGGCGCTGCTGGCCCAGCCGATGAACCAGATTGACATCACCGGCGTCGAAGCGTTTGTGCGGTTGGAGCGCATGGCTGCCAAGCGCGGCGGCATGCTGCATATCGTCGGCATGAAGCTGCCCGTCGAAGCCCGCCTCCAACGCGCCGGCCTGCTGCAGGACAATCCGCATCTGCGCATGTACCGCACCGATGCCGAGTTTCTGCAAGCGATGAACCGCGCGCACAGCGATGACGGCATCGAGTATGCGATCTAGCGATTCGGGCGCTGCCACACGGGCCTGACCGGCGGCCAGCGCTACCCTGGCTAAAATAGCCGCCCGCCATGCACTCCGGCACGGGCGGCTATTTCATCCCCGAAGCTTTGCCAGAAACCACCGTGTCCTCGATTCTCAACATCTCCTGCTACAAGTTCATCAGCCTGCCTGACTGTGAGGCGCTGCGCGAGCTGCTCGCCCGGCGCGCGGCCGATCTGGCGCTCAAGGGCACGGTATTGCTGGCCGAGGAAGGCATCAATTTCTTTCTGGCTGGCCCCGCCGAGGCGGTACACGCCTGGGTGGATGCGCTGCGCCAGGACCCACGTTTTGCCGATGTACAGCCCAAGGAGAGCTGGTCGCAGACGGTGCCGTTCCGCAAGATGCTGGTCAAGGTCAAGCCGGAGATCATCCGCATGGACCACCCGGCCATTCGCCCTGCCCATGGCCGCGCACCATCGGTCAGCCCCCGCGATCTGCAGCGCTGGCTGCAGCAAGGCCATGATGACCAGGGCCGCCCGGTGGTCACCCTGGACACCCGCAACGACTACGAGGTGGACGAAGGCGCCTTTGTCGGCGCGATCGACTGGCGGCTGCGCAAGTTCACCGAGTTCCCCGCACAGCTGCGGGCGCACCGGGACGAGCTGGCCGGCAAGACCGTGGTGAGCTACTGCACTGGTGGCATCCGCTGCGAAAAGGCCGCCATCCTGATGCAGGAAGAAGGCCTGACGCATGTCTACCAACTCGAAGGCGGCATCCTCAAGTACTTTGAGGAAACCGATGGCAGCGGCTACCAGGGCAGCTGCTTTGTGTTTGACGAGCGCCGCGCCGTCGATGACGGCCTGCGCAAGACGGCGCTCAAGACCGAAAGCTGACCGCTAGGCTGCTGCCCGGCTCGGCATGCTGCAGGCGATCAAGCAGCGTGGCGCTTGGCGTCCAGGCTCCATGCGCCGGCCCCGAAGGCGGCAAAGGCCAGCAGCCCGCCGACGATGGCGATGTTCTTGTTGAACAGCAGCTTGGTGACCATCACAGCCTCGGCGGGAACCGACCAGTAGGCATGGAAGATCACCGTCGCAGCCAACGTAAAGACCGCCAGAATGGCTGCGGCATAGCGCGTACCCAGGCCCAGCAGCAGCGCCAGACCACCCAGGATCTCGATCGCCAGGCCCACGGCCACCCCCACCTCGGGCATCGGCATGCCTGCCGATTGGGCATAGCCTACGGCCCCGGCAAAGCCGGTCAACTTGCCCCAGCCTGGAATGATAAAGAACCAGGCAATCAGGATACGGCCCAGCAGGGCCAAAGGATTTTGCAAAGCATTCATATTTTTCTCCTTGAAATAACACCACCACTACTACCAACACCCACACCTGCGCCACACGGGGGCGGCCCTCCATGGCAGCGCCCCCTGTGCATCAGGCAGCCAGATCAAATACCAGCACTTCGGCATCGCGGGCCTGCGCCAGGCGCAGCGATGTCTCCTGGTCCAGATAGGCCGCATCCCCGGTGTGCAGCGCCGTGTCGTTCACCGACACATCGCCCCGCACCACATAGACATAGGACTTGCGTCCGGGCGCCAGGCGCAGGCTGGCCTCTTCATCGCCGTCAAGCAATCCGGCATACATGCGCGCATCGGCGTTCATCGTCAGCGAGCCGTCGGCCCCATCGGGCGACACCACCAGGCGCAGCTGGCCGCGCTTGTCCACATCCGCAAACGTCTTTTGTGCATAGCTGGGCGCAATGCCCTTGCGATCGGGCTCGATCCAGATCTGCAGAAAATGCGTTTCCTGGCCGCTGGCATGGTTGAACTCGCTGTGCTGCACGCCGGTGCCGGCGCTCATGCGCTGCACATCGCCCGGTGGCAGGCCTTCGATGTGGCCCATGCTGTCCTTGTGGGCCAGGTTGCCTTCCAGCACATAGCTGATGATTTCCATGTCGCGGTGGCCATGGGTGCCAAAGCCCTTGCCCGGTGCCACCCGGTCTTCATTGATCACGCGCAGATTGCCCCAGCCCATGAAGCGGGGGTCGTAGTAACCGGCAAACGAGAAACTGTGGTTGGAGCGCAGCCAGCCATGGTCAGCATGGCCACGATCGGCAGATTTACGAACCATCAACATTTTTGATCTCCTGTCTGGCAAACGGCGCACATTGCGCTGTTCATCACCATGTCCAAGACTGTAAAACCGCAGCATCTGCCTGCGGGGCAGCGGTTTTGATGGCATCATTCAAAAAATCTGATGGGCTTTTGCAGAACGTATCCACGATCTCGTCAAGCCTGAATCAAGCCGGCCTCAGCAGCGAAGATTTACCGATCTGCCCAGGGCTGCATGTAGGAAAGAACCGTCAAAATGGCCTTGTTGCGTGACCGCGATGTCCTCACCCCCGATACCCTGGCCTTGCTCCAGCTGGTGGCGGACTCCGGCAGCTTTGCCGCTGCGGCGCGCCAGCTGGGTCTGGTGCCCAGCGCGCTCACCTACCGTATCCGCCAGGTCGAGGATGCCCTGGATGTGCTGCTGTTTGACCGCAGCGCGCGCCAGGCCAGACCCACCGAGGCTGGCCAGGAGCTGCTGCGCGAAGGCGCACGCCTGCTCTCGGAAGTGGATGCCGTTGCCAACCGCGTGCGCCGCGTCGCTACCGGCTGGGAGCCCGAGCTGCGCATTGCCGTCGACGGGGTGATATCGCGCACCACCCTGCTGGAGTTGATCGAGGCCTTCTACACGATCGCGCCGCCCACCAGGCTCAAGATCACCGACTCCATACTGGCCGGTACCTTGGAAGCCCTCAGCTCGGGCCGCGCCGATCTGGCCATCGGCATTGCCGTCGATGCATCGCACGTCGCCGGCCTGCAGCAGCTGGACCTGGGCGAGATCACCTTCCGCTATGTCGTCGCCCCGCACCACCGCCTGGCCGACGAGTTGCAACCCATCAGCGACGAGGTGCTGCGCCAGCACCGCATCATCGCCGTGGCCGATTCCTCGCGCAGCGGAAATGGCCAGACGATCGGCGTGCTCAACGGCCAGGATGTGCTGACCGTCGACACCATGCAGGCCAAGCTGCAGGCGCAGCTGCGCGGCATCGGAGGCGGTTTTTTGCCTGACAACATGACCATGCCCTATCTGCGCAGCGGCCAGTTGGTGGAGCGCGAGCTGATGCGTCCCCCGCGCAAGATCAAGCTGCGCTACGCCTGGCGCGGCACCAATCCGGGCAAGGCTTTGCAGTGGTGGCTCGACCAGTTGCAGTCCGAGGCCACACGCACTTCTTTGCTGAGCAATCACTATGTGGGATAAATCCTGAGCAAAATGGGCATGCACACCGTGTAGAGTGGTTCTCCAGATGCCGCTGCACCTGCAGCCATCTGTGATGCCTTATCGTTTGTCGAAACAGTACAGAAAGTCTTTCATGTCTTCTCGCATTCCCCCCAAACCCAAACGATCAGCCTCCTCTTCCCATATTGTTCTGGCCACCCGCAAGCACTATGCCGTGGTAGGCGCCGGCATGGCGGGCGTCGTCTGCGCACGCACCTTGCAGCAGGCGGGCCACCAGGTCACCGTGATCGAAGCCCAACCCCAGGTGGGTGGCCGCATGGCCAGCCGCCACAGCGCGCACGGCAGCTTCGATGTCGGCGCCCAGTTCTTCACGGTGCGCGACCCGCGCTTCCAATTGGCGCTGGACACCACCCCCGATGTCACCCGCCAATGGAGCGTCAATGCCATCCGCACCCTGGATGCAACCGGCAAGGTCGCCGTGACCACGCAGCGCGGCATGGAAGCCCATCTGGTGGGCGTCCCCACGATGGACAGTCTGCTCGCGTCCTGGTCCGCGCCGCTGACCGTTCGCCTCAATGAATACGCACTGGCTTTTGAGCGCGATGCACTCAACCCCAGCCAGTGGCAGTTGCGCACCGAAGACGTCGATGGCGGCGTCCACGTCTACGCCGGCCTTGACGGCGTCGTGCTGGCCATTCCGTCGCCCGAAGCCCAGGAGCTGCTGGCCGACAGTGAAATCCATGTGCCCGCTGACTGGCAGCTGCCCGATGTCTACATCGCCCCGAGCTGGACCCTGCTGCTGACCTTTGCCCATGCGGTCGATCCGAGCATCACCACAATGGGCCCGCAGTGGAATGCCGCGCGCACCGAACACCCCCGCATCACCTGGCTCTCGCGTGAGTCGTCCAAGCCCGGCCGCGGCAAGGTCGAGCGCTGGACCGTGCAGGCCAGCCCCGACTGGGCGCGCAAGCATGAGAACGATGAACCCCAGCGCGTCGCCGCCAAGATGCTACAGGCCTTCTCCGAATTGACCCGCATCCGCGCCACGCCCAGCGACATCCGCGTTGTGCAATGGGGCTATGCGAAAACCATCAACCCCCTGCCCAAGGATGCGAAGGGCCAAGCCCGCAGCCATCTGTGGAACGCCAAGAGCGCCATTGGCCTGTGCGGCGACTGGTGCCTGGGCTACAGAGTCGAAGACGCCTTTGTCTCCGGCCTGGAACTCGCGCTGGCCGTCCTCGGCGAATAAGCGCAGCGCGCGCCCGGTAGCCTGCCGGGCGCTTCTTCTATTACGCCATCCTCAGCCCTTGCCGATAGGGGCAACGGCTTCGCGCGCGTGCCAGCGGCATTACACTGGCTGACCCATGAGCTCTCGCGTTTACACCGGCCGTTTTGCCCCCTCGCCCACCGGCCCGCTGCATGCGGGCTCCTTGGTGGCGGCCCTGGCGTCCTGGCTCGATGCCCGCGCCCATGGCGGCACCTGGTTGCTGCGGATAGAAGACATCGATCCGCCCCGCTGCCCACCGGGCATGGACCGGGAAATATTGCGCCAGCTCCATGCGCTGCAGCTGGTCCCCGATGCGCCGCCGCAATGGCAATCCGCCCGCCATGGCCTTTATGCCGCCGCACTGGCGCAGCTACAGGCAGCCGGCTGGGCCTACCCCTGCGCCTGCACCCGCCGTGACATGGATGCCGCGCTCGCCGCGCAGGGCCATGTGCACGAGCGCCACGGCGAGCGCCCCTACCCGGGCACCTGCCGCGATGGCCTGCATGGCAAGACCGGCCGCAGCTGGCGCTTCCATGCGCAGCGCTTCCAGCAGCATGCCAGCGCCGTAGCGGCCGAAGACGACCTGTTGCCGACGCTCGAACACCCGGTACTGCACAGCGACCAGCAGCTGCTGTGGCAAGACCGCTGGCTGGGCCCGCTGCAGCAGGATGTGGCTGCCAGCGTCGGCGATTTTCTGGTGCAGCGCGCCGATGGCCTCTGGGCCTACCAGCTGGCCGTGGTGGTCGATGACGCGGCGCAAGGCATCAGCGATGTGGTGCGCGGCGCCGACCTGGCCGACAACACGCCGCGCCAGCTGTTGCTGCAGCGCGCGCTGGGCCTGCCTGCGCCGCGCTATATGCATACGCCGCTGGTGCTGCAGGCCGATGGCGAAAAACTCTCCAAACAATACGGCGCGCCAGCCGTCGTGGTGGACAGCGCCGAGCAGCGCATCGCCGTGCTGCGCCAGTCGGCCCAGCACCTGGGATTGGAGGCGGGCCAGGCGAGCAGCATCCCCGATGCGCTGGCCGGCTGGACGGCGCAATGGGCGCGCCGCCATCTGGCCACTACATGAAATTGCGCGTGTGCAAGGAGGCCAGCTCCTGCGCATGGCCGCGCTCAAAACCCAGCCGCACCAGCTTGGTGTAGCGGCCATCGGCCATGTCCTGCATCAGCTGCTGCACGCGCTGGCTGCCCAGCGCCAGCGCATCGGCGGACAAGGCCCCGGCGCCCACCAGGATCAGTGCATCGAACACCTCTTCGTTCAAGCCCGATGTCCCGGCCAGGGCATCATGGCGTGCTTCCACCGCCTGGGCCAGCCGGTGGCGAAAATCCGGCTCGAGCTTCAGGCGGTGCAGCAGGTGCGACATGCCCAGCGCCACATGGCGCGCCTCATCGCGGGCGGCCAGGCGGCAGATCTGGCGGGTCAGCGGATCGGGCGCATAGGTCTGCAAGAACTGCAGCAGATTGACAAAGCTGCCCTCACCCAGCACCGACAGCAAAAAGCCCGCGACAGAAAAATCCTTTTCCGCCAGCAAGCTTTGCAGCGATGCCTGGCCGCCTGCGGTGGAGAGCGCCGGTTCACGCCCATGGCGGCGAATGCGGCGGGTGAACACATCGATATGGCGGGCCTCATCGGCCACCTGGATCGCCAGCGCCGCCTGCAACTCGCGGTAATGCGGATGCAGCTCGCCCAAGAAGCGCGCCGGCACGATCAGCGCCGCATTCTCGTTCTCGACCATATAGGTCATCACCTGCACGATCGCGTCCTCGATCACTGCCGGGGGCTCGGGCGCATGCGCCCAGTCGATATCGGTGTCGGCATTCCACTGTGCAGCCACGGCCTGGGCATACAGGTCCCCGGCCTGGTCGGTCCAGAACTCGGCCTTCTCCTGCAGGCGAAAGGCAAAGGCCGGCGCCCCGGCCTCCACCGCTGCGCCGCGCGCCGCCAAGCCCCAGGCCGGGTTGGCCTGTGCGGCGACCGCACCGGGTTGGCTGGCATCGCTGTGGCCTGCCACCGCAGCATGGCGCCACCGGCCGGCTTGCGCATTGCCGCGCAGCACCAGCAAGGCCGGCTGCCGCAGCCAGCCCGGCGGCGTTTGCAGCGCATGGCCCTGGGCCTGGCACCAGGCCGCCAACTGCGCCTGCCAGCCTGGCGCCTGGCCGCTGACCCGGATGGACTCGCCCACTGCGACGGCGGCCAGGCCGTGCTTGACCAGCAGGTGCGCACCGGCATCAAAGCCCAGCCGGCCTAAATCCACCAACGCCAGGCTGGCGGGCTCGGCCTGGCGTTCGCTGCCAGCGCCGCTGAATGGTGCCGACGGTTTTTCCATGGGCGTCAATACCGGTAGTCCGCCGCCAGAATGCGGCCCGCGTCATCATAGAAGCGCTCATCGCGCACCGCACGGGACAAAGGCGCATAGCCCGAAGCACGGCCAGGGTGCCAGACCTTGAGGCCTTCCAACTCCAGCAACGGGCGGATCAGCGGGTCGTCCCAGGACATGGCCAGCAGGATCTCGGTAAAGCGCGCCGCATCGGCGGCGCTGATGCTGGGGCCCGCCGTCATATTGCAGTGGTCAAAAGGCTGCGAGGTGTCGAGTACGCGCGTGGCGCCTGCGGGCAAGGTGCCTTCGGCGGCAAAGGCCAGGTAGTTCTTGGCCACCATCCACGACGCCGCAATGTCTCCCGCCACCATGGCCTTGGCCGCCAGGCGCTCGCCACCGATATGGTCGCCATGCTTGCCACCCAGCACATCAAAACGGCGCGCCTGAAAATCCCGGCCGGCCAGCATGCCCTGTTGGCGCAGGTGGTCCAGTGGAATCAAGGTGGCCTGGGGCGAATCTATCGCGCCAAAGCCCAGGGTCTGGCCGCGCAGGTCAGCCAGGGTCTGGGCCGGGCTGTCTGCGCGCACCACCAGCAGCGACTGCACATCCATGTCGGTGTCGCGCATTGCGATGGACCGCACCTGCTGGCCGGCGGCCCGGGCCATCAGCTCGGCACGCACAAAGGCCAGCGGCGAGTTCCAGGCCAGCTGCACACGGCCGTCGATCAGCGCCTCGGTGAGCGACTCGTAGTTGGAATACAGCACATAGTCAAAGTACAGGCCCTGCTCGATGAAGTGGGCCTTGAAGCCTTCCCAGATCGTGATGACCTTGGGCGCATAGGCCACAGCGCCGAGTTGGAGGGTGGTGTAGGAAGCGGTCATGGATGCCTTCTCAGGTAGGTGGAACACAAAGGGCTCAGGCGGCGGCCTCACACAGCGCCTTGCCCAGCAGGTCATAGATCACATCGGTGGTGGGGGCCATCACCGAGGCAGCGCGGGCATCGCGGAACAGCCGCTCAATGCCCAGGTCCTTGCGGAAGGCGGCGCCACCGCAGACACGCATGGCCGTATCGCTCACCTCCAGCGCCGCCTCGGCCGCAGCGGCCTTGCATTGCAGCAACCGGGTCTTGGCATCGGGGCGCCCGGCCAGCACCGCCTGCACGGCGTCATCGCGCAGCAGGCGGGCCTGGTCGGCCTTGAGCTGGGCCTTGGCCAGGTAGGCGCGGATGGTGGGCAGGTCGGCCAGGCCGCTGCCGTTTTCGGCAAAGCGGGTGTGGGCCACATGCTGCAGCGCGCGGCGCAGTACGCCATGCATCAGGCCAACCGACGTGGTGGCGATCAAGGTCGGAAAATACGGCATCAGGTAGCGGGCCTTTACGTCTTCGCCCTGGCCATCCTCGCCCAAACGGCAGGACAGCGGCACGGCTACATCCTGGGCGATGATCGGAGACGAGGCATTGCCGCGCAGCCCCATGCCATCAAAGCGCGCGGGAATCTGCAGCCCGGGCAGGCGGCTGTCCACCAGCCACAGCGTATTGCCCTCACCACTGCTCGCCCGCGAGATCCAGACATAGGAATCTGCCTCCCCGGCCGAGGTGATCATGCTTTTGTGGGCATTGAGCAGCACCGCGCTCGGGCCCTGCGCTGCGGCAGTACCCGTTGGCGCCCAGATATGGCTGCGCGAGCCGGTCTCGGACACCGCCAGCGTGGTGATGTGGCGGCCCTGTGCAATGGCGCGCCGGGTGTCTTCGGCAGCAAAGGGCTCGATCAGCGCCACGCCGCAGTAGTGCATGGTCAGCACCATGGCCGTGCAGGGGCAGTCCTGGGCAATGCGCTCCACCACCTGTACCGCTTCGGGCAGGCCTGCGCCCATGCCGCCCACATCAGCGGCGCTGATCAGGCCCAGCAGCCCCTGGCTGCCCAAGGCCTGCAGCGACTGGCGCGGGTAGACCGCCTGGCTATCGGTGTGCGCGGCCGCCGGCGCGATAAGCTCGCGCACAATCGGCTCCAACGACGAAAGAATGTCCATGCTGCTCCGGATGCTGGCGCAACTGGCAGGCCCATACCGGAACCCATGGGGCGAGCCACACCGCCTGGCGCAAGCCGCAAGCCGCCACCCGAGTTTCCTGTCGCATACAGACCTGCAATCACGACAGACTTCACTTTGTGAAAAAGGCATTATAGGCAGCGAGATGGCAGTCGCCAGGCCAGCTGCACGCACACCGATTGCCCACGGTTTTGCCATTGCAGACTGGAAAAATCTACAATAGCCCCTTTTTTGACGCGGCCGAGCGCCCCTTGCCGGGCAAGCGCCACCCTGCCGCTTGTGCAAAGCGGCACCTCCATGACCATGCAATCTTCTTCGACGCCTGCTGCCGGCCCCGTGCCCGAGCCCATCATCACCAACGCACGCGATGCCAGCAGTGCCCCCGGCCATGCGCCTGCGGATGTCGCCCATCCCAAGACCATCCGCTCCTATGTGCGCCGTGCGGGCCGCACCACGACCGGCCAGGCCAAGGCCTTTGAGACCTTGGGCACCCGCTATGTGCTGCCCTACACCGGTGAGGCCTTCAACGCCGAAGCCGCCTTTGGCCGCCAGGCCAAGGTGATTCTGGAAATCGGCTTTGGCATGGGCGAGGCCACGGCGCACATTGCCCGCGTTCGCCCGGAAGACAATTTCCTGTGCTGCGAAGTGCATGAGCCGGGTGTGGGCGCGCTGCTCAAGCGCATTGGCGAGCAGGACATCACCAATATCCGCATCTTCCAGCACGACGCGGTGGAAGTGCTGGAGAACATGCTGCAGCCGGGCTCGCTGGACGGCATCCATGTGTTCTTCCCCGATCCCTGGCACAAGAAAAAGCACAACAAGCGCCGCCTGATCCAGTCGCCCTTTGTGGCCCAGCTGGTGGCCCACTTGAAGCCCGGTGGCTATATCCACTGCGCGACCGACTGGCAGCCCTATGCCGAGCAGATGCTTGAGGTGCTGTCGGCCAACCCCGACCTGAAGAACACCGCCGACGGCTACGCGCCGCAGCCGGAATACCGCCCGCTGACCAAGTTCGAGAACCGGGGACTGCGTCTGGGCCATGGTGTCTGGGATCTGGTGTTCACCCGCCGCGCATAAGCGTGGGGGCCGAGTAGCCCACGCCCCCGTGCAGAGGCTGCTTCGGCAGCCTTTGTCTTTTTAGCTGCGTGGGGCACCGGGCTGACGAGGTAACAGTTGCCATGTTTATCAAAATTGATAGCAGAACCGGCCGCCTGCAGCTCCCGATGCGGTAGGATGGCTGCTGGCACCTGCGAGCAGGTGCCAATGGCACACGCCGCCCCCTGCCCCACGGTTGTGGGTATAAACCTTGCGCCCTGCTCTGGTGCGACAGTCCCCGGCGGGATGCAAGGCTTGTGATGCAGTGGCCCGGGCTGGCATGCCATCACACCGGAAAACTGCAATGACTGTCTCTCGCTTCCACATCCCCCAACTGGACCACAGCCCCTCTGCCGATCAGCCTGCCGCGTTGCGCAGCTACGGCTGGGCATCGGCTGTGCCGGGCCCGTCCCTGTTGATCTTTGGCGCCGTGCATGGCAATGAGCAAAGCGGCACGCATGCGATCCACCGCTGGATCGAGCGCTTTGAATCGGGCCAGGTGCGCCTCAAGCGCGGGCGGCTGACGATGGTGCCCGTCGCCAATCCCAAGGCCTTCATCAAGAACGAGCGCGAAGGCGACCGCAACCTCAACCGCAACTTTGTGCCGCAGGCCGAGCCGCAGAACTTTGAAGACCACATGGTCAATGCGCTGGCTCCGTTGCTCGAGAGCCATGACGCACTGCTCGACCTGCACTCGTACAGCGGCGACGGCCAGCCCTTTGCGATGACCGGGCCGCTCAACAACACGGGCAGCCTCGAGCCCTTTGCCCGCCAGCAGGAAGAAGAAGCCTTTGCCAAGGCCGTGGGCCTGCCGGTCATCGTGCAAGGCTGGCTGGAGGTCTATGAGCAAGCCGTGAAGGCGAGCGGCGGCGCGCTTCGCCCAGAGCATGGCATCGGCACCAATGAGTTCATGCGCAGCCGGGGCGGCTATGCGATCACCGTGGAATCGGGCTCGCACGAAGAGCCGCAGGCCATCGAGGTCGCCGACCGCTGCATCGCCGGCGTGCTGAACCTGCTGGAGATGGCCGATGTAACCGTCGAGCCCGTTGCCCAGTACACCACCCACCATATGCGGCAGGTATTCATGCGCCAAAGCGCCGACGACCGCATGCAACAGGACTGGCAGAACTTTGACCCATTCCGCAAGGGCGACCTGCTGGCCACGCGCGCCGATGGCAGCCAGATTCTGGCGCCGTTCGATGGCTGCGTGATCTTCCCGCAGGCCGATGCCGCCGTGAACCGCGAGTGGTTCTACCTGGCGCAGACGGACCACAGCTGATGCACCGCAGCGGGGTTGCCTGGAGCAGGCAGCCCCCTCATGCGCCGTCAGCCTGCAGTGACGATGCTGACCCCGCCATCGACAGCCAGGCACTGGCCGGTGATGTGCTTGCCGGCATCGCTGGCCAGCAGCACGGCAGCACCCTTCAAATCATCATCCCCGCCCAGGCGCCCCAGCGGCACGCCGGCAGTCATCGCATCCTCGCCGATCTGGTCGATCAGGCCAGTGGCCATCTTGGTGCGGAAAAAGCCCGGCGCCAGCGCATTGACCCGTATGCCGTAGTGCCCCCATTCGGCCGCCAGCGCCCGGGTGAAGTTGATCACGGCGCCCTTGCTGGTGTTGTAGGCAATGGTCTTCATCGCTGCCGGGTTGCCGCCCAGCCCGGCAATCGAGGCCAGGTTGATGATGGCGCCCTGGCGGCGCGGGATCATGCTGCGCTTGGCCAGCTGCTGCGACAGCAGAAAATAGCCGCGCACATTCAGGTTCATCACCTTGTCCCAGGCGGCAGCGGGATGGTCTTCGGCCGGCGCGCCCCAGCTGGCACCGGCGTTGTTGACCAGAATGTCCACATCACCGACGCGCTCCAGCACCTCTTGCGCCAGGCGCTCGATCTCGCTGTCCACCGCACAGTCGGCCGCCACCCAGCGCGCATTGATACCGGCGCCACCGAGTTCGGCCACGGCCGCCTCCAGCTCGTGGGCCTTGCGGCTGCTCAGCACCACCTTGGCGCCGGCCTCGCCCAGCGCATGGGCCAGCTGCAGCCCCAGGCCACGCGAGCCGCCGGTCACCAGCGCCGTCTTGCCGGTCAAGTCAAATAATTGCCCAATCTTGCGGGTCATGCAAAGGCCTCCTGGTATGCCTGAAGAAATGGATCAAATGGAGGCCATCAGGCCGGCAGCGCATAGTCCTTGAACTGCTCGCGCAGCCGGGTCTTGAGCATCTTGCCGGTGGCGCCCAGCGGAATCGCATCGACAAACACCACCGCATCGGGAATCTGCCACTTGGCCATTTTTCCCTGGTAGAAGGCCAGCAAGTCTGCTTCGCTGACGGCGGCATCCTTCTTGAGCGCAACAAACACCACTGGCCGCTCGTCCCACTTGGGGTGGGGCATGCCCACGCAGGCGGCCATGGCGACGGCCGGGTGGGCCATCGCAATGTTCTCGATGTCGATGGAGCTGATCCATTCACCGCCGGACTTGATCACGTCCTTGCTGCGGTCGGTGATCTGCATGAAGCCATCGGCATCGATGGTGGCCACGTCACCGGTGGGGAACCAGTCGCGGCCCTGCGCATCGGTCACCAGCGGCGACGCGCCCTCGCTGCGGTAGTAGTCCGCCACCACCCAGGGGCCGCGCACCAGCAGGTCGCCATAGGTCTTGCCGTCCCAGGGCTGGTCCTGGCCATCGTCGCCCACGATCCGCATGTCCACACCAAAGATGACCCGGCCCTGCTTGGCCAGCAGCTGCGCCTGGGTGTCGGCCGGCAGCGCCAGGTGCTTGTGCTTCAAGGTGCACACGGTCCCCAGCGGGCTGAGCTCGGTCATTCCCCAGGCATGCAGAACCGTCACGCCATAGTCGTCCTGGAAGGTCTTGATCATCGCTGGCGGGCAGGCCGAACCGCCAATGATGGTGCGCTGCAGGCTGCCAAAGCGCAGGCCCTGGCTTTGCACATGGCTCAGCAGCATCTGCCAGACAGTGGGCACACCGGCGGCAAACGTCACCTTCTCCGCCTCCATCAGCGCGTACACCGAGGGACCATCCAGCGCCGGGCCGGGAAACACCAGCTTGGCGCCATTGAGCGGCCCGGAGAACGGCAGGCCCCAGGCGTTGACGTGGAACATCGGCACGACGGGCAGCACCACATCGCGCGAGGAAATATCCATCACATCGGGCAGCGAGGCGCCATAGGCGTGCAATACGGTGCTGCGGTGCGAGTACAGCACGGCCTTGGGGTTGCCGGTGGTGCCGCTGGTGTAGCACATGCCGCAGGCGGTGTTTTCGTCAAACTCGGGCCACTGGTAGGCGCCATCGGCGCCGGCAATCCAGGCCTCGTAGGCGACCAGACCCGGGATGCCGGCGTCGGCGGGTAACTTGTCGGCATCGCACAGCGCCACCCATTGGCGCACCGTGGGGCAGCGTTCGTGGATGGCCTGCACGATCGGCAGGAAGCAGCTGTCAAAGCACAGCACCTCGTCCTCGGCATGGTTGACGATCCAGACCACCTGGTCAGGATGCAGGCGGGGGTTCAAGGTATGGATGACCCGGCCCGAGCCGCCCACGCCGTAGTACAGCTCCATATGGCGGTAGCCGTTCCAGGCCAGGCTCGCCACGCGTGTGCCTGCGGCCAGGCCCATGCCATCCAGGGTCTGGGCCAGCTGCCGCGAGCGCTGCGCAAAGTCGGCATAGGTGTAGCGGTGGATGTCACCTTCGACACGGCGGGAGACGATTTCGGTATCGCGGTGGTAACGCTCCGCAAACTCCAGCAGGTTGGAGGTCAGCAGTTGCTGCTTTTGCATCAGGCCTAGCATTGGGTCTCCTTGTGATATGGCCAGTGGCGGCACGCAGGCAATGCTGCGCATGGCACCACCGGCATGCATCCGTTTTTATAGCGCTTGTGCGCGGCAAAGGGCATCGTAGCAACCCGCACTGCGCGCGGGCTGCATGAGCAAATGCCTGCTGCTTATGACGAGGCATACAGTACAGGCAGCCGCTCGCCACGTGCACTGCGCGCTGTCACCTAGGCTGCAGCACGTAAAATCCTGCGCATTTCTCCGCCGCATTTTTGCGCTGTTGCCATGCTGATTCCCGATTACATCGACGAGCACCTGCTGGTGCTGAACAAGCCATCGGGCCTGTTGTGCGTGCCTGGCCGCGGAGAAGACAAGCAGGACTGCCTGAGCGCACGAGCCCAGCGGCAGTGGCCTGATGCGCTGGTGGTGCACCGGCTGGACCAGCCCACCTCGGGCCTGGTGGTGATGGCGCGCAGCCTGGCCGTGCAGCGTGCGCTGGGTGATGCCTTTGCGGCCCGCACGGTACGCAAGCGCTATGCGGCCGTCGTCTGCGGCAGCCCTGCTGCACAGCCTCTGGCACCCGGCCATGCGCTGCATGCCGCGATGCCGCAGGATGGCCACGCCTGGAGCCTGGTGGACCTGCCGCTGATCACCGACTGGGAGCGCCGCCCCTTGCAGCGTGTGGATGGGGAGATCGGCAAGCCCAGCCAGACCTGGTGGCGGGCGATGACCGCAGACGAGGCAGCCGCGCTGCCAACCATTCCCGCCGGCTGCACCCGCCTGTGGCTGGAGCCACTGACCGGCCGCACACACCAGCTGCGCCTGCATATGCAGGCCATCGGCCATGCGATGCTGGGCGACGGCCTGTATGCCAGCGCAGCGGTGCAGGCCATGGCACCGCGCCTGCTGCTGCAGGCGCAGCAGCTGGGCTTTGCCCACCCGGTGACCGGCCAATGGCTGGACTGCCGGCTGGCGGCAGATTTCTGAAGGCCGGGCTGGAACGGCCTGGCCGTCTTAGACGTGGCGCATCAGGCCGCCATCGACGCGGATGTTCTGGCCGGTGATGTAGGCCGCACCGTCGGAGGCCAGAAAGGCCACGGTGGCGCCAATCTCATCGGCCTTGCCGTAGCGCTGCAGCGGCACGGCCGCCTGGCGCTCGTCCTTCTTGGGCAGGCTGTCGATCCAGCCAGGCAGCACATTGTTCATGCGGATATTGTGCTGGCCATATTCATCGCAGAAGATCTTCGTGAAGGCCGCCAGGCCTGAACGCGCCATGGCCGAGGTCGGGAACAGCGCTGCCGGCTCGAACGCCCAGGCGGACGAGATGTTGATGATCGCGCCGCCGCCCTGCTTTTGCATGATGGGTGCGACCAGGCGCGTGGCGCGCACCACGTTCAGAAAGTACACCTCCAGACCCTTGATCCAGTCCTCATCGCTGATCGACAGCAGATCGCCCTTGGGGCCGTGGCCGGCGCCATTGACCAGCACATCGATGCGGCCGTAGCGCGCCATCACCGCATCCACCAGTTTTTGCATGTCGGCCACATTCTGGTTGGAGCCGGTCACACCCACACCGCCCAGCTCCTGGGCCAGCGCCTCGCCTTTGCCCGAGGACGACATAATCCCCAGCGCATAGCCGGCCTGGTGCAACTGGCGTGCCGCCGCTGCGCCCATGCCGGATCCACCGGCGATCACGATGGCTACTTTGGATTGGTTCATGCTGTGCTTCCTTTGTCTGTCGTTCCAAAGCTGCTGATCCTAACCAAGCCGCCGCGCCAGTGCAGGCATCCGGGAAAAACGCCGTAACGCCCAGGCCCAACTGCCGTTACGATAGCCGGTTATGACCACCAAACACCTCACCATCCTGACCGGCGGATCGCGCGGCATGGGCCTAGCCATGGGCCGGCAACTTCTGGCCAAGGGCCATACCGTGCTGAGCATCGCGCGCAGCAGCTCCAGCGCGCTGGCCGCTGCCGCTCCAACGCCTGACCAGCTCATCCAGTGGGAGCAGGACCTGGGCGACACCGATGCCGCAGCCCAGCGCCTGGGCGACTGGCTGCGCAGCCTGAAGGCCACCGACTGGGCCAGCATCACGCTGATCAACAACGCTGGCGTGATTCCGCAGATCGCGCCGCTGTCGGATCTGGCCACGCCCGATCTGCGCAATGCACTGCGCGTAGGGCTAGAGGCACCGATGGCGCTGACTGGCGTGTTCCTGGGCGCCACCGGCAGCTGGACCGTGCCCAAGAAGGTGCTGAATGTGTCCTCCGGCCTGGGCCGCCGCCCGATGGCATCGCAGGCTGCCTACTGCACCGCCAAGGCCGGCATGGATGCCTATGCGCGCTGCGTGGCGCTGGAAGAAGCCCACAAGCCCCATGGCGCCAAGATCGTCTCGCTCGCACCCGGCGTGATCGACACCGACATGCAGGTGCAGCTGCGCAGTGCCGATGCGGGCGCCTTCCCCGATGTAGGCAACTTCAAGGGCCTGCATGAAGGCGGCAAACTCAGCAGCCCTGAAGAAGCCGCTGCCAAGGTGCTGGGCTGGCTGGACCGCGCCGACTTTGGCCATAACGTGATCGCCGACGTCCGCGAGCCTTGAACGACGGAGCGCACTGGACGCTCCCGGCCCGTCGTGGACTGTCACCAAGGTGCGTGGTCGCCTGCTCTGGTTGACACAGCGGCGGGCTGGGTGGCAATAATGCTGCAAGGCAACATTTGCATGCCTCTATCCATTTAAACAGGAGACCTTTCCATGTCCCGTGAAGTACTTGTCTGCAGCGCCGTGCGCACTGCCATCGGCACCTTTGGCGGCAGCCTCAAGGATGTTCCACCGACCGAGCTGGGCGCGCTGGTCGTCAAGGAGTCGCTGGCCCGCGCCGGCATTGAAGGCAAGGATGTGGGCCATGTGGTCTTCGGCCACGTGGTCAATACGGAACCCAAGGATATGTACCTGAGCCGCGTGGCCGCCATCCAGGGCGGCTGCCCGCAGGAGACGCCGGCGATGAACGTCAACCGCCTCTGCGGCTCGGGCCTGCAGGCGATTGTGACGGCCAGCCAGGGCATTCTGCTGGGCGACTACGACGTGGCGATCGGTGCCGGAGCAGAAAACATGAGCCGCGCACCGTACGCCAGCACCACCAGCCGCTGGGGCGCACGCATGGGCGATTTCAAAATGATCGACATGATGACCGGCGCGCTGCACGACCCCTTCCACAACATCCATATGGGCGTGACCGCCGAGAACGTGGCCAAGGAATTTGGCGTCAGCCGCGATGACCAGGACCAGCTGGCCTTGAGCAGCCACCAGCGCGCCGAGCAGGCCTGGGCAGAGAACCGCTTTGCCGGCCAGATCGTGCCGGTCATCCTCAAAAGCAAGAAGGGTGACATCCGCTTTGACAAGGACGAGCACTTCCGCGCCGGCGCCAAGATTGAAGACTTTCAGAAGATGAAGCCCGTCTTCATCAAGGAAGACGGCACCGTCACCGCCGCCAATGCCTCCGGCATCAATGACGCCGCAGCCGCCGTGGTGCTGATGGAAGCGGCCGCCGCCAACGCGCGTGGTGCCAAGCCGCTGGCCCGTCTGGTGGGCTATGCGCATGCGGGCGTCGACCCCAAGATCATGGGCATTGGCCCGGTGCCGGCGTCCAAGGCCGTGCTGGCCAAGACCGGCCTCAAGTTGGACCAGATGGATGTGATCGAAGCCAATGAAGCCTTTGCGGCACAGGCCTGCGCGGTGACCAAGGGCCTGGGCGCCGACCCAGCCAAGGTCAACCCCAATGGTTCGGGCATTTCGCTGGGCCACCCGATTGGTGCGACCGGCGCGATCATCACCGTCAAGGCCATCCATGAGCTGCACCGCACCGGTGGCCGCTATGCGCTGGTTACCATGTGCATCGGCGGCGGCCAGGGTATTGCCGCCATCTTTGAGCGCGTCTAAGTACTAGACGTTCAGCGCAGTCCCTACGGGCAGGTCCTCGACCGGCTTGCCCGCTGCAAAGCGCTTGGCTGCAAACTGCCCCGCCACCTGGGCCTGGCCGCCCTGCACCCGCAGCCAGCTGCCCTCGGGCAACGCCACCACCAGCTTGTCCGGGTTGGCGATCAGGAACTCTGCCAGGCGCTGGTCGCGCGTTTCGCCCTGGTGGCCGGGCGGCAGGCTGTTGTTGTAATGCGGGTTGATGCAGAACGGCACCAGGCCCAACGCGCTAAAGCCTTGGGGGTCGACGATAGGCATGTCATTGGTGGTGTTGATCGTCAGCCCCGCCAGATTGGCGCCAGCACTCCAGCCGGTGTACGACATGCGCCCCGAGCGCACCGCATCGCCAATGCGCACCAGCCAGCCCCGTTTGCGGCATTCGGCCAGCAGCTGGAAGGTATTGCCGCCGCCGACGATGACCGCTTGAATATCCCCAGCCAGGAACTGGCCCAGGGCGTCATCCCTGTGCGCGCCCACCAACTGAACGCCGGTGTGTGCCATGGCGTCCTGCACCTGCGCAGCGTAATCATCCCAGCTCAGGGTGACACCGGCAAAGGGCACGAACAGTGCTTTTTGCACGCCCTGCATCTGCGCTGCCAGCGCATCGCGGCAAAAAGTCAGGTAGCCGCCATCCGGGGCACGGGAGTTGCTCAACAACAGTAACTGCATAACATCTCTTGGAGTTGGGCTGCCACCATAGCAGCCCGCGCTGTGCAGCGGCGTCACACAAGCACCGGCGGCAGGCCCGTCCGCGATGTGCAGACGCAAAAAAGGACTGGTCAGCTGCCTTGCAGCCTGCCAGTCCTTTGCGTTGCGGAGATTTACTTGCCGCTGTCCAGTCGTGCCTGCATTGCCTTGGCACGGGCCTCCGATGGCGGGTGCGAATCCATCAGAGAGCCGCCGCCACCGCCGCTGAGCTTGGCGAGCTTCTGGAACGCAGTCACCAGGCCCTGCCGCTCCATCTTTTGCTGGGTCAGCAGGTCAAAGGAGTAGTTATCGGCAGCAGACTCGTTGGCCTGCGAGAACTGCGCATGGATGAACTTCTCCCCCAGCTCGCCCGCTTGCGAGCTCGACAGCGATGCCAGGGTGGCATTGCCGCTGTTGGCGGCAATCTGGCGTGCGGCCGATGTGGCATAGGCCGTCTGCATGCGGCGCTTGCTGTGGCCCAAGGCCACGTGGCCGATTTCATGGCCGATCACGCCACGCAGTTCGTCGTCGTTCATCAGGTCCATCAGGCCGCTGTAGACGCGGATGCAGCCATTGGCCATCGCCCAGGCGTTCACATCGCTGGTCAGGTAGACCTTGTAGTCGGCCTTCTTGCCTTCTACCTCTTGCGGCATCTTGGCCACGACCTTGGCCAGACGCTGGCTGTATTTGTTGTTCGCAGGCGCAAGCTTGTTTTGCTGGTCCAGTGCGGCGCAGGATTCATTGGACAAGGCCACGACATCGCCATCGGTCAATGTCATGGCCTTCATTGCGGTGGAGCCGGAGTCCATCAGCCCGCTCAGGTTGCCCGCGTCCATGGTCTTGCAGCCGGCCAGGGCCATGGCGGCCACCAGACCGGTGAGCATCAAAGTTGTGCGCATTCGCTATCTCCTCACGTTGAAAACGTGCATCATAGCCTGCGCATATGGAAAACTTTGTTTCCATTCTTGTCAGCCCCGATCCCCTTCGCGTATAAACCAGCGCGCTCAAGCCGCTTTCTGGGCGTTGGCAGCGGCTGCCGCTTCGTCCGGTGCGGTAGCGGACACCGCCTGCAAGACCACTTCGCGCTTCAAGGTTGGCACAAAGCTCTCGATGAACTGCAACGCGTAGGCGCGCAACCACACGCCCTTGCGCAGTGCGATGCGGGTGGTGTTGACCTTGAACAGATGACCGGCATCAATCGCCCGCAGGTTGCGATCGCGCTCCTCGTCAAACGCGATCGAGGCCACGATGCCAATGCCCATGCCCAGCTCGACATAGGTCTTGATCACGTCCGCATCCATCGCGGTCAGCACCACATTGGGTGTGACCTCGGCCGCGGCAAAGGATTCGTCGATGTGCGAGCGGCCGGTATAGCCCTGCTCATAGGTGATGATCGGAAAACGCACCAGCGACTGCAGGGTCAGCGGCCGGCCGGACTCCTGCTGGGCCAGCAACGGGTGGCCGGGCGGCACGACAACCGAGTGCGTCCAGCGGTAGCCCGGCAAGGTGGCCAGGCTGGCATAGCCGGTCAAGGCCTCGGTGGCCACACCGATATCGGCCGCGCCGCTCAGCAGCATTTCGGCCACCTGGCGCGGCGAGCCCTGGTGCAGGTGCAGGGCCACATCCGGAAACTGCTCACGAAAATCGCGCACCACCAGCGGCAGCGCATAGCGGGCCTGCGAGTGGGTGGCGGCAATGCTCAGCTGACCGCTGCGGCTCGCATGGAAATCGGCACCGGCGCGGCGCAGGTTTTCGGACTCCAGCAGCAAACGGTCGACGATCGGCAAGATGGCCTCGCCCGGCGGGGTCAGCCCGGTCAGACGCTTGCCGGCGCGGATGAAGATATCCACGCCCAGCTCGTCTTCCAATTCGCGGATCTGGCGGCTGACACCTGGTTGCGAGGTATAGAGCACATGCGCCACCTCGGTCAGGTTGTAGCCATTGCGGGCGGCCTCACGCACGGCCCGCAGTTGCTGAAAATTCATAACATTCACCTTTATGGACCAACCGCCAGGGGATGACCTGGCGGATTGTTGAGCGTCCTTGCTTATTTCTTGGTGTAGATCTGGTCAAAGCTGCCGCCGTCGGCAAAGTGCGCAGCATCTGCCTTGGTCCAGCCACCGAAAGCGTCATCGATGGTGAAAAGCTTCAGGTTGGCGAACTGGCTGGCGTACTTGGCCTTGGCCGCTTCGGCAGTGGGGCGGTAGAAATTGCGGCCAGCAATGTCCTGGCCTTCGTCGGAGTACAGGTACTGCAGGTAGGCCTCGGCAATCTTGCGGGTGCCACGCTTGTCGACCACCTTGTCCACGACAGTCACCGTGGGCTCGGCCAGGATCGACAGCGAAGGCGTCACGATCTCGAACTTCTCGGGCCCGAATTCCTTCAGTGCCAGGTAGGCTTCGTTTTCCCAGGCCAGCAGCACATCGCCCTGGCCCCGCTGCACAAAGGTCACCGTCGAGCCGCGCGCGCCGGTGTCGAGAATCGGCACATTCTTGAACAGCTTGGTGATGTAGTCCTTGGCACCTGCTTCACCGCCATAGTTGCGCTTGCCAAACTCCCAGGCAGCCAGGTAGTTCCAGCGCGCGCCGCCACTGGTCTTGGGGTTGGGCGTAATCACCTTCACGTCCGGCTTGATCAGATCGCCCCAGTCCTTGATGCCCTTGGGGTTGCCTTTTTTGACCAGGAACACAATGGTCGAGGTGTAAGGCGCGCTGTTCAGCGGCAAGCGCTTTTGCCAATCGGCGGGCACCAGCTGCCCATATTTGTGCAGTGCGTCGATGTCCCCCGCCAACGCCAGCGTTGCCACGTCGGCCTCGATGCCGTCAATGATCGCGCGCCCTTGCTTGCCGGAGCCGCCATGCGACTGCTTGATGGTCACGGTCTGGCCGGTCGTATCCTTCCAGTGCTTGGCAAAAGCCTGGTTGAACTGGTTGTACAGCTCACGGGTCGGGTCGTAAGAGACATTGAGCAAGGTCACCGGGGCTGGCGCCTGGGCATGGGCCGCGCTGCTGAAAACGGCAGGCGCAAGTGCCATCAGAGACGCGACTGCGGCTGCGGCTATCGGAAACTTGATAAAGTGGCGGCGTTGTTGCATGGAACACTTTCAGAATGGCAGAAGTCGTAGGGCTTGAGGCCTGAACACATTCTGAAACGCCGCCATAAAAACTCAAACTACTATTAATTCAGTTTTTTATAACTGAAACTTATTAACAAGACGCGAAATCGCAGTGGCCGGGCCCGGTGACGGGCTGGCAAGCAGGAGGCTCGCCCGCACCCCCACCCTGGTGGAAGTGCGGGCAAAGCAGGCAGTGTCTGGCGATGGCCGGCAGACTGCGGCAGTATCGGGCGAGCACCGCCAGTGCATCAGCGTCAACCCAACGAAGGAAGCATCTCCCATGGCACGTATGGTCAACTGCGTCAAACTGCACAAAGAAGCCGAGGGCCTCGACTTTCCCCCCTACCCTGGTGAGCTGGGCAAGCGCCTGTGGGAAAACGTCAGCAAGGAAGCCTGGGCGGGGTGGCTCAAGCACCAGACGATGCTGGTCAATGAAAACCGCCTGAATCTGGCCGACCAGCGCGCCCGCCAGTACCTGGCCCGCCAGATGGAAAACCATTTCTTCGGCGAAGGCGCCGATGCGGCAGCCGGCTACGTGCCCCCTACCGCAGACTGATGTGCCCCTGTAAAGTGCACGCCGGGGCTCCGTCCCGGACATAAAAAATGGCAGCCGAGGCTGCCATTTTTTAATGGTGGATACATGGCAGCCTAAAAGCCCACTATCCACGCATCCTAGTATTAATCCAACGAATCAGATTATTTAGTCACAAAATCAAAACCGCTGCTCTGGTATTGGTACAGCAGGCAATCCATGCCCGCCACACAACCGCTCTCGTGAATCTTGCCGGCTGGAAGATCATAGAAAGAGCCCGCAGGGTACTCGGTACGCTTGCCGTCGATAACAGCATAAAACGTGCCCTGGATGACAACCGTGGGCAGCGACTTGCTGTGGTGGTGGGTGGGGTTGTCGCGTCCAGCGGGGAACAGGACAAAGGCTTCGTAAGGGTTCTGGCCTGTCAGATCACCACGGACATTGGCGTATTTGATACCGCCCGAGCCCGCCAGCTCCGTCCACTTGAGCTGCGATACAGGAACGGAGACCAGGCCGTCGGCAGCACCTGCGGCGCAGGCGATCAGCGAAGAGGTGGCCAACACGGCAGCAGCGATGGAAAACTTCATCATTAACTCCTAGTATTAAACGATTGAATAAGCTCTTCGATCCTGACTAGTAATGCCTTCAAGTTTGTCTGAATCGATGGCTCTATTCTGTTGATCTGCAGAAAATGCAAAAGTAGCCAAATAGACAAGATGCGATAAGATCCGGCCAAATCCACCCTTTCCATGCCATGCACACGATTGCTGTGATTGCCTACGACGGCATCAGCCCCTTCCATTTGTCCGTCCCCTGCATCGTGTTCGGCGACGATTTGCTGCGCCTGGGTGCCCCGCGCTACGAGTTGCGGGTCTGCGCGGAGCGCACCGGTGCTGTGTCCACCCTGTCCGGATTCGCGATTCAGGTCGAGCACGACCTGGCCGCTCTGGAGCAGGCCGATACCGTCATCATTCCGTCCTGGAGTTCACCGGAGGCGCGGCCCTCCGCTGCGATGCTGGCCGCGCTGCAGCAGGCCCATACGCGTGGCGCGCGGGTCGTGGGCCTGTGCCTGGGCACCTTTGTGCTGGCCCAGGCCGGTCTACTGCAGGGCCGCTCGGCTTCGACGCACTGGGCCTGGGCCGATGATTTCGCCAAGGACCACCCCGAGGTCAAACTCGACCGCCATGCGCTCTACACCGACGACGGCAATATCACCACGTCGGCCGGCACCGCAGCCGCCATTGACTGCTGCCTGCACCTGATCCGCCTGGACCATGGCGCAGAAATTGCCAACCGGGTGGCGCGCCGCCTGGTCGTTGCTCCGCACCGCCATGGCAACCAGTCTCAGTACATCGAGATGCCGCTGTCCGAGACCGAGCGCCCGGATGCCGTCTCCGCAGCGCTTGACTGGGCCATGGCCCATCTCAACGAACCCATCAATGTGGAACAGCTGGCCCAGAAGGCCCATATGAGCGCCCGCAACTTCAGCCGCCACTTCAAGCGCAAGACCGGCGCTACCGTCGTGCAATGGCTGCTGCACCAACGACTGGCCGTCGCCCAGCGCCTGCTCGAGCGCGGTGACGGCTCCATCGACCAGGTGGCGGAGACAGCAGGCTTTGGCTCCACGGTGTCATTTCGCCTGCAGTTCACGCGGATGTTTTCGATTTCTCCCGCGAGCTACAGAAAGCAATTTCTGCACCGGGAGGTGTAGGCGGCCTCACGAGCGCATTGCCGCCATTCACGCAGACGCGGCATCGCCCAAAAGGCAGTCCACGACGCAGCCCAGCATCTGTTGCACATCCGCCACCTCGACCGCGCCGGGCAAGGACAGTTCGCCGTGCAGCACGAAGACCGGGCGCTCCCACTTCAGACCCAGCGCCATCTCGGAAAGCGTGCCCATGTTGTAGCCCACGGCTACCAGGCAGAGGGCGCTGCGGGCGATCAAGGCATTGCGCATTTCGCCTATTCCTGTCGGCAAGGCGACACTGAGATAGGGATTGGCATGGCGCTCGTCTTCTTCGGGCAGGATGCCAATGGCGACCCCGCCTGCTTCGGTGGCGCCCTGTGAGGCCGCAGCCATCACACCGCCGCGCCCCCCACAGACAATCGCCATGTCGGCGGCAGCCAGCGCGCGGGCAATCAGCCGCGCATCGGCGTACACCCGGCCATCGGCATCACCCGGGCCGATGACGCCCACCGGCCGGCGGTGGCGCGCCGGGCTGGCTTGGTGCAGGGCCAGCCGCCGCAGCGCCTCGGTCAGCCCCGGCGGCAAGCCCAGCGCATCAATGCGATCCTGCGGCATGTTGTTCACGTTGGCGTGCAATGGCGTCTCCCAATCCCATGACGATGACGCACAGCGCCATCAAAAGCAATGACAAGGCGGATGCGACGCTCAGGTCCGATCCGCCGTCGCTGACCTGTGCAAACAGCATCAGCGGAAGAATGTTCAGCTGCGTACCCACCAGCGCGAGCGCCGTGCCGTAGGTGCCCATCGCAATGGCGGCCACCAGGCAGGCGTTGGATACCACCGATGGCGCCACCTCGGCCACCACCGTGTCGCGGAATGCGCGCCAGCGCGTGGCTCCCAAGGTGCGCGCCGCCAGCATGGGCCGCAGGTCAAGGTTGGCAAACACCGGGTAGAGCGACAGCGCCACGCGGGGCACCAGGTAGTAGGCATAGGCGCAGCCCAGCCCCACCGTGCCATAGATCCAGCTGCCGACGGCAGCGCCATCCATGCCCAGCGCCACCAGCAGCTGCGTGACAAAGCCCGAGCGCCCAAAGGCCAGGATGAAGCCATAGGCGATCACCAGACCCGAGAAGGCCAGCGGCAGCCCGAGCAAGGTCATCATCCAGCGCCGGCGCTGCAGCGGCTGGCGCCCCAGCTCAATGGCGATCACCGTGCCCACCAGGCCGGAGACGGCACCGGCGGTCAGGCCTAGCACCACGGTGTTCAGCACCGCCCGGCCCAGCAGTGGATTGCTCCACAAGCGGGCAAAGGCGCTGCCTCCGTCCGTCATGGCCTCAGGCACCAAGGATGCCAGCGGCAGCACGAAGAACAGCGCCATGAAGCACCAGGCCGGCCAGGCGCCGAAACGGCGTATCCAACCGCTCATGAGCGACCCAGCGTGGCCTGCGCCCAGAGCTGGTCGATCTCGGCCTTCTTGGCCGAGGCCTTGATGACATCGAGCGGACGGATCTGCGCCGCTGCCGGGAGCTTGCTGGCCACATCGTCGGGCAGCTTGACACCAGGCACTGCAGGCCGCACAAAGCCCTTGGCGAACAGCTGCTGGCCGGCCTCGCTCATGATGAAGTTCAGCCACAGCTTGCCGGCGTTCGGGTTCGGGCCGCCCTTCACCAGGCTGATGGCATACGGTGCGGCCACGCTGGCTTCCTTGGGGATGACGACCTCGCAGGCGTCGCCCATGCCATCGTTATGCTTGGCCTTGAGGCCATCGTTCTCGTAGCCGATCCAGATCGGGATTTCGCCCTTGATGAACTTGGCATACGGGGTCGTGCCCTCCACGCGCTGCACATTGCCGGCAGCATGCAGCTTGCCCAGGTAATCGGTGCCGGGCTTGACGTTGTCCACGCTGCCGCCATTGCCGTAGGCTGCGGCCAAGGTCAGCACCTGGCCCACGCCGGAACTGCGGGGGTCCAGGTAGGTCACGCTGTTCTTGTACTCGGGCTTGAGCAGGTCGGCCCAGCCGCTGGGCACGTTCTTGACCAGCTTCTTGTTCACCAGGAAGGCGATGTTCAGGGTATGGATCGTGAACCAGCGCCCTTCCGCCTCGCGGAACACCTCGGGCAACTTGTCGAAGTGGATGGGCTTGAACGGCGCCACCACGTCCTTTTTCGCGGCATCCACGGCCGAGGCCGCGAAGTAGTAGGCCGTGTCTGCCTGGGGGCGGCGGCGCATCTTCTCCAGCGCGACCACCGTGGCGGCCGAGCCCAGATCGTTGTAGCTCAGCTCGACATCGGGGTAGCGCTTCTTGAACTCGGCAAACAAGGCCTTCCAGTTGGCCCATTCCGGACCGGTGTCGAAAGACACGCAAAAACCTTCTTTTTTGGCCAGGTCGTAGAGCTCTTTTTCTCCGGCATAGAGCTCGGCCCCCTCCTGCGCCCACGATGTGCGCTGGACCAGGGCTGCCAGAGGCAAGGCAGCAGCGGCTTGGATGAGATGTCGGCGTTGCATAGCGGTTTTCCTTCGTTGAAATTACGGTGTCGGTGGGTCTTGAACGGATGTGCGGTGCTCAGGCATCCAGCAGGCGAATGTGCTCGGGCGCGATCGCAATGGCCTGGCGTGCCGGCTGCCGGCCTTCGGCCAGGAAGGCGCGTGGCGCACCCACCACCTCGAAGTCGTAGCGCGTGAGCGACCCCAGATAGCGGCAGGCGCCCGGACGCCCCTGCAAGGTATTGGTCTGCCCGGGCTGCGGGTCTGGCTCGACATGCTCGGGGCGGATCAGCGCATGCACCTTGTGCCCCGGACGATGGGTGCCGGTGAGCACGGACAGTTCGGCAAAACCAAAGTCCACGCGCCCGCCGGAGGCCACCTGCCCTTCCAAAATGGTCGATAGCCCCACAAACTCCGCCACGGCGCGGCAGTTTGGCATGTCGTAAATGTCCTTGGGCGAGGCGATCTGCAGCAGCCGCCCTTCCTTGAGCACCGCCACCCGGTCGGCCATGGCCAGCGCCTCTTCCTGGTCGTGGGTGACCAACAAGGTGGTGGCGCCAAACTGCTGCTGCAGCGCACGGATCTGGTCGCGCAGATGGCCCCGCACGCTGGCATCCAGCGCAGACAGCGGCTCATCCAGCAGCAGCGCACGCGGATCGATGGCCAGCGCACGCGCCAGCGCTACCCGCTGCTGCTGCCCGCCGGAGAGCTGCTGCACCCCGCGCTGCGCAAAATCCGACAGGCCCACCACCTCCAGCAGCTCCGCCGCCCGGGCATGGCGCTGTGCGGCTGGCATCTTGCGCAGCGCCAGCCCGTAGGCCACGTTGTCCCGCACCGACAGATGCGGAAACAGCGCATAGCTCTGGAACACCATGCCGATGCCGCGCTGGTGCACCGGCGTGCCCGCCATGTCCTGGCCAGCCAGTGCGATGCGGCCCTGGTAGCCGGTCTCCAGCCCCGCTACCAGCTTGAGCAAGGTGGACTTGCCCGAGCCGCTGGGGCCGATCACCGCCACCAGCTCGCCCTGGCCAATATCGAAGGACACCTCGTGCAGCCCTTGCTGGCTGCCGGGGTAGCGGTAACTGACGTTCTCGAAAGTCAGGCTCATGGGGATTTACGCAAAAGAGAAGAAGACAGCAGTGCTGCCAGGCTGGCCAGCAGCAACAGGATCACCGTGGCGGCGCAGGCTAAGCCGGTTGCGCCATAGAAGGCCTGCAGCAGCACCACCGGATAGGTGCGGTTCTGGAAACCGACCAGCAGATTGGAGAGGTTGAACTCCCCGATCGACAGCGCCGCCACCATCACCAGCCCGGACAGCATGCTCTGGCGCAGGCTCGGCAGCACGATGCCGCTGAAGCGCTGCCACTCGCCCGCCCCCAAGGTGGCGGCCGCCTGCTCCAGCCGCTCGATGCCGAGGTGGCGCAGGTCGGTCAGCAAGGTGTTGGTGAGATAGGGCAAGGTTGCGATCACATGCGCAGCAACCAGCAGCGGTGTGCTGCCCAGCCAGGGCAAGGTATCGGTGTTGAAGACAATCATGTAGCCGAACCCGAGCGTGATGGCGGGCACCGCGACGGGCATGGCGCTCACGATGCGGGCCGCAAAGGCGCGCCCGCGCGTTGCGCCCTGGTGCAGCGAATAGGCCAGCGGCAGCGCCAGCACCGCATTGATCGCGCAGGTGGACAGCGCGACGACCAGGCTGGAGACGAAGCCTTTGCGGAACGACGGGTCGCTCCACAGTTCCATGTACCACTGCCCGGTGAAACCCGAAGGCAGCAGTGTGTTGGTCCAGTTCTGCCCGAAGCTGCCGATCGCCAGCAATGCCATCGGCAGCAGCAGGTACAGGCCATAGACAATGGCAATGCCACGAACCATCTTGTCTCCCGGTAAAAGCGAATACTTTCCTTTTCAGACATGTTAGTGTAGCGATCGGCCTCTATATTGATATTGCAACTGCGTGACAATGCCACTTCATCATTGAATTAATGGAAAGTGTTCTCGCAACTTTTCATCAACAAAACCGCTGACTGACACTATGAAACGGGACTGCCCCACCATCCAGGAACTGCTTGCGCTCGACGCCGTGGCCCGCCATTCCAGCCTGACCCTGGCGGCCTCCTCGCTGTGCGTGACCACCAGTGCCGTGAGCAAGCAGATTGCCTCGCTGGAAAGCTTTCTGGGCACCGCCCTGCTGCAAAAAGTGGGGCGCGGCGTAGAGCTCACGCCCGTGGGCCGCAGCTACTGGCTCAAGATCACCGGCAGCCTGCGCAACCTCGAAACCGCCACCTACGAGGCCCGCGCCGGCGCGGACACCCATGTGCTGACCCTCAGCTGCGTGCCGACGTTTTTCACGCGCTGGCTCATTCCCCGCCTGCCCCGCTTCCGCCAGGCCCATCCCCGCGCCACGCTCAGCTTCAGCCGCCATCTGGCGCCGCTGGAGAACCTGCCGGCCCATGTCGATGCCGCCATCCGCTACAACCCAGCTGACTACGCTGGCGTGGTGAACGAATACATCGCAGGGCGCGAGTTCGTCGTGATCGCCTCCCGCGAGCTGATGCAGGGCCTGCACAAGATCCAGAACCCCAGCGATGTGCTGGCCCATACCTTGCTGCACCATGAAGAAGCCCAGGGCGCCTGGTCGCAGTGGGCCGCAGTCCATGGCATCACCCACCAGCTGCTGATCACCGGCCCACGGTTTGCGCAGTACTCGGCCTTGATCCAGGCGGCGCGCTGCGGGTTGGGGATCGCCTTTGTGCCGCTCATCCTCGTCGAAGACGAACTGGCCGAGGGCGTGCTGGTGACGCCATTCGACGGCAGCACCGCCGTCGAGCATGGCCACTACCTGTGCTACCGGCCCGATCGCATGCAGTTTCCCGCTTTTGCGCAGCTGCGGCAATGGCTGCTGGGCGAAGGTGGCAGCCAGGAAGCGGTGCCAAACCCGCCTGGTCATCCCTGAAAGCAGAAGCGCAACGCGATGGCCAAGCCATTGTGTGAGCAAGCGCAAGGACTGGACTAGACAGAACGCCTCGTAAAACGGCCAGGAATGGTGCGCAAGCCGGTTGCAAACAGAAATCAATCAAAGCAATGCCAGTGATAGCATCGCCCGCATCCCCAGCCACTGGCCTTCAGCGCCCTGCTTCGATGTTCAAGATCTCTGTACCCAGCCTGGCCGTCGCGATGGCGCTGACCGCATCCGTGCAAGCGGCCGATCTGGCGGCCTTCTGGGCCGACACCCAACGGGGTGGCAACAGCTTCAACCGCCTGCCGCCGGATGCCAGCTACTACGAAGCACTGCGCGGCTATGGCGCCAGCTGGGTGCGGCTGTCGTATGACAAATGGAAGCCCGAGCAGCGTGATTTCCTGATGGGCAATGCCGACGACTACCAGCGCCTGTCCGCCGTGGATCTGGCCACCTTGAAGGCGTCAGTGGCCCAGGCCGATGCGGCGGGCTTGAAGGTGGTGATTGCACCGCTGTCACTGCCGTTGTCCCGCTGGTCACAAAACAACCAGGGGAAGTTTGACGACCGCATCTGGCAGGACAAGGCGCACTGGAAGGCCGCAGGCCAGTTTTGGCAAGACCTCGCCCGTGCCTTGAAGGACACGCCCGGCATTGCGGCCTACAACCTGATCAACGAACCCGCACCCGAGAAACAAGGCGGCCTGCCCGAGCATGCCCGCCCAGCGGAGATGCAGGCCTGGTATGCCAAGGCCAAAGGTGGATCGCGCGATCTGCCCGCTTTCTACCGCTTCCTGGTGGCCCAGATCCGTGCAGTCGACCCGGACACCCCCATCATGGTGGATGCCGGGTGGTATGGCGCAGCCGATGCCTTCGCCTACTGGCCCGAAGCACTGGCTGACAAACGGGTGCTGTACAGCTTTCACATGTACGAGCCCTACCAGGCCACCAGCGGCCCCAACCTCAAGCGCAAGCAGCCCTACCGCTACCCGGGCGAGGTGCCGTTTGCCGGCAAGACCCAGCCGTGGAACAAGGAGCGCGTGGCCCGGTACCTGGATACCGTCAACGGCTGGGCGCGCTCCTTGTCGATCGCGCCGGAGCAGATCGTCATGGGCGAGTTTGGCTGTGTGCGCATGCTCGACAGCTGCAGCCAGTACCTGGACGATGTTCTGTCTTATGCCGAAGACAAGCGCTACCACTGGGCCTTCTACAGCTTTCGCGAAGATGCCTGGGATGCGATGGACTACGAACTGGGCCAGGCCAAGGTGCACTGGCGCTACTGGGATGCGATGGAAAAAGGCCAGCCCGACCCGGTGAAGCGCCGCGCGACACCGGAGTTCGAGCCCATCCGCAAGCGCTTGCAGCAGCGCTGAAAGGCCGTGCTTAACGCGCGCTCAGCAAGCTGGTGCTGGCTGGGCGCCCAGGCAGGTTCAAGCGGGCCACCGGTGCGGGCGTGCTGGCAATGCGCTGGCCTCGGCGCCAAACGCCCAGGCGCGTGGCCTTCAGGCGCAGGGCCTCGACGGGGTCCTTGGCATGCAGCAGCACAAAGTCGGCATGTGCGCCCTTTTCAATGCCATAGCCTTGCAGGCCCAGCAGGCGTGCCGGGTTCAGCGTGATGGCATCGAAGCACTGCTGCATGCCTGCGCGGCTGGTCATCTGCGCCACATGCAGGCCCATGCTCGCCACCTCCAGTGCATCGCCCGATCCCAGGCTGTACCAGGGGTCCATCACGCAGTCATGGCCAAACGCCACCGTCATGCCAGCGGCCATCAGCTCAGGCACGCGCGTCATGCCCCGGCGCTTGGGGTAGGTGTCATGGCGGCCCTGGATCGTGATGTTGATCAAGGGGTTGCTGACAACGCCCAGCTGCGCCTCGGCCATCAGGGCCATCAGCTTGCTGACGTAGTAGTTGTCCATGCTGTGCATGGAGGTCAGGTGCGAACCGGTCACGCGGCCATGGAGCCCCAGGCGCTGCGTGTGGTAGGCCAGCGTCTCCACATGGCGCGACATCGGGTCATCCGACTCGTCACAGTGCATGTCCACCCGCTTGCCGCGCTCGGCGGCCAGTTCGCAGAGAATGCGCACGCTCTCTGCGCCATCAGCCATCGTGCGCTCAAAGTGCGGAATGCCCCCGACGACATCGACGCCCAGGTCCAGCGCGCGCTTGAGGTTGTCCAGCCCGCCCGGTGTGCGCAGCACGCCATCCTGCGGAAAAGCCACCAGCTGCAGATCGATATACGGCGCCACGCGCTTTTGCACATCGAGCATCGCTTCGACCGGCAGCAGGCTGGGGTCACTGGTGTCCACATGGCTGCGGATGGCCAGCAGGCCGCGCGCCACCGCCCAGTCGCAATAGGCCAAGGCGCGCTCGACCAGCGCCTCATGCGTCAGCTGGGGTTTGAGTTCGCCCCAGAGCGCGATGCCTTCGAGCAAGGTGCCGCTTTCGTTGACACGCGGCATCCCGTAGCTCAGCGTGGCGTCCATGTGGAAGTGCGGGTCCACAAAGGGTGGGCTCAGCAGCAGGCCCTCGGCGTCCACCACCTCGGCCGCTGGCGCCTGCAGGCCCTCGCTCACCTCGGCAATCTTGCCGTCCTGCACAGCCACCGACATGTTCTTGCGGCCATCGGCCAGGCTGGCATTGCGAATCAATAAATCAAGC
Source organism: Comamonas sp. B21-038 (assembly GCF_022387135.1). Taxonomy (GTDB): domain Bacteria; phylum Pseudomonadota; class Gammaproteobacteria; order Burkholderiales; family Burkholderiaceae_C; genus Comamonas; species Comamonas sediminis. The sequence goes on along the minus strand of NZ_CP092462.1, from coordinate 1,685,973 downwards.
ATTTTTTATCCTTGTAGGCAGACCCTGGTCTGCATCGTGGGGCGCGGCGCGCGGCTCAGCGCTCGCCTTTGCGGTAGGGTTTCATCAGCGCCTGCGGGTACGCGGCTTTGCGGGCCACCAGAACCAGCGCCAGGATCGACAGCAGGTACGGCAGCATCAAATAGAACTGGTAGGGCACGAGGCCATCGCCCGACTGCTGCAGGCGCAGCTGCAGCGCATCGAAGAACGCAAACAGCAGCGCGCCCAGCAGGGCCTTGCCCGGCCGCCAGGAGGCAAACACCACCAGTGCCACGCAGATCCAGCCCCGGCCATTGACCATGTTGAAGAAAAAGGCGTTGAAGGCCGACAGGGTCAGGAAGGCGCCGGCCACGCCCATCAGTGCCGAGCCCGCAATGATGGCACCGCTGCGCACAGCCATCACGGCCACGCCCTGCCCTTCTGCGGCCTGCGGGTTCTCGCCGACCATGCGCACGGCCAGACCGAGGGGCGTGCGAAACAGCACCCAGGCGAGCAAAGGCACCAGCAGCAGGGCCAGCAAGGTCAAGGCCGTCTGGTCGCCCAGAATCGGAATCGGCAGCCAGTCCATCGCCTCAAAAGGCGTGATCGTGGGCGGCGTGTTCACCTTGGGAAAGCTCACCCGGTAACCGTAGTACGACAAGGCCGTGGCCAGCATCGTGATGCCCAGGCCCGATACGTGCTGCGACAGCGCCAGCCCCACCGTCAGCCAGGCATGCAGGCTGCCCAGCACCGCGCCGGTGAGTGCGGCCACCAGCACACCCGTCCACAAACCATGGCCGGCATACACGGTCAGCCAGCCGGTAAAGGCGCCGGCCACCATGATGCCCTCGATGCCCAGGTTCAGCACCCCTGCGCGCTCGCACAGCAGCACCCCCAGCGTGCCCAGCAGCAGCGGTGTGGCCGTACGCAGCACGGCCACCCAGAAAGAGGCATTGGCCAAAATATCCATCACGTCGCTCATCGGGCACCTCGCGCTGCGCTTTGTTTTTGGGGTTTCAACATCGCAGATCTCACTTTCTGCGCAAGCGGTATTGGGTCATCAGGCTGGCCACCAGCACCGACAGCAGCGAGGCCGCGACGATCACATCGGCAATCGCATTGGGCACGCCCACCGCGCGGCTCATGCTGTCGGCCCCCACCAGCATGCCGGCCACAAACACGGCCGAGGCCACCACACCCAGCGGATGCAGCCCTGCCAGCATCGCGATCACGATGCCGCTGTAGCCATAGCCGGGCGACATGTCCAGAGTCAGGTAACTGGTGCGGCCTGCCACCTCGATGGCGCCGGCCAGGCCTGCAAGACCGCCCGACAGCAGCGCCACCAGCACGACGGTGCGCGTCACCGGCACGCCGGCAAAAGCCGCTGCCCGGGGGTTGGCACCTGCGGCGCGGATGTCGAATCCCGGCACCGCCCGCTGCAGCAGCAGCCACAACGCCACGGCCAGGCCCACGGCAATCAGCAGGCCATTGTGCAAACGGGTCTGCGCAATGAGCTTGCCCAGTTCCAGGTCGCCCTGCAGCGCCACGCTCTGCGGCCAGCCCATCGCCATCGGGTCTTTCATCGGGCCATCGAGCAGATAGGACACTGCCAGCAGCATGACAAAGTTCAGCAGCAACGTGGTGACCACCTCGTCCACGCCCAGCTTGGTCTTCATCAACGCAGGGCCCAGCAGCAAGGCCGCGCCGGCCAGTGCGGCGGCCAGCAGCATCAGCGGAAACAGCAGATAAATGGGCAGCTCAAAGCCGGTGCCGCCATGCATGCCGCCCACGGCCACAGCCGCCACCGCACCGGCATACAGCTGGCCTTCGGCACCAATGTTGAACAGCCGCGCCCGGAAAGCCACTGCCGCGGCCAGGCCGGTCAGGATCAGCGGCACGGCGCGCGTCAAGGTCTCGGACAGCGCAAACAGCGAGCCAAAGGCCCCTTTGAACAGCGCCAGATAGGTCGCACCAACGGGCGCGCCGGCCCACAGCACCAGCAAGCCGCTGATGGCCAGGGTAAATACAACGGCCCCCAAGGGCGCAGCCACCATGGCCAGCTTCGACGGGGTTGCTCTTTTTTCTATACGCATGGCAGTCTCTCAGCGCTGGTGCACAGGCGCTGTCATAGGGGATCCGGCCATGGCCAGACCGATGGTCTCGCGGCTCCAGTCCGCAAAAGGCAGCACGGGCGAAAGATGGCCCTCGTGCATCACGCCGATGCGGTCACCCAGTGCCAGCACCTCGTCCAGATCGTCCGAGATCAGCAGCACGGCAGCGCCGGCATCGCGGGCCGCCAGCAGCTGCTGGTGCACAAAGCGCACCGCGCCAATGTCCAGCCCCCAGGTGGGTTGGTGCGCCACAATCAGGCGCGGCGCCACGCCCTCGGCGCCTTGGGGTGCCAACAGCGCCCGGCCCAGAATCAGTTTTTGCATATTGCCGCCCGACAGCGAGCGGGCCGGCGCATCGAGCCCGCCACCGCGCACGTCGAACTGCCGGGACACATGCTGGGCCTGGCTGCGCGCCTGCGCACGGCGCACCCAGCCCCAGCGCGAGAACCAGGGGCTGCGCAGCCGCTCGGACACCGCGTTTTCCCACACCGGCAAATCACCGACCACGCCGGTGCCATGCCGGTCTTCGGGGATACGGGCCACCCCCTGGGCGACCAGGGCCACGGCCGACGCCGGCATCGGCGCGCCCAGGTACTGCACCGTGCCCTGGCCCGGGCGGCGCATGCCGCAGAGCATATCGGCCAAAGCCACCTGGCCGTTGCCCGAGACACCGGCGATCGCCACCATCTCACCGGCCTTGAGTACCAGCGATACATCGACCAGGCGATCGCGCGCGGTGGACTTGGCCGAGGCCGTGGTGTGCACATGGCGCAGGCTGCAGACCTCGTCGCCCACCTGGGCGGCAGGTTGGCGCTCGGGCAGGCTCACCGCCTCGCCCACCATCCACTGCGCCAACTGCGCCTGGGTGCTGCCGGCAGTCGGCGCCTCGGCCACCAGCTTGCCATGCCGCAGCACGGCCACGCGGTCGGCCACACGCAGCACTTCGCCGAGCTTGTGGCTGATGAAAATGATCGACAGGCCCTGCGCCACCATCTGGGACAAGGTCGCAAACAGCGCCTCGCTCTCCTGCGGGGTCAGCACGGCGGTCGGCTCATCCAGAATCAGGATCTTGGCGCCCCGGTACAGCGCTTTGAGGATTTCCACCCGTTGGCGCTCACCCACCGACAGGCTGCCCACCCGCGCATCCGGGTCCACCACCAGACCAAACTGGCGCGCGACCTCGACCAGCTTGGCACGGGCCTGGCGCTTGGCCGACTGCAGGCGCAGCAGCGATTCGCTGCCCACGATGATGTTGTCCAGCACGCTCAGGTTGTCGGCCAGCGCAAAGTGCTGGTGCACCATGCCGATGCCAGCGGCCAGCGAGGCACGCGGCTGGCCCGGCGGCAGCGGCTGGCCCCTCACCGTTATCTCCCCCGCGTCGGCCACATAGTGGCCAAACAGGATCGACATCAACGTGGATTTGCCCGCACCGTTCTCGCCCAGCAGGGCCACGATCTCACCCCGGTGCAGGGTCAGCGAAATGGAATCATTGGCCACCAGGGGGCCAAAACGTTTGGTGATGCCATGCAGCTGGAGCACGACAGGAGAGGAGCTTGGAGGAGACATGGGCAAAGGGGCCGCTGGGTTCGCTGGGCAGGCGGCGTGGCCTGCCAGCGGGCACAAAAACAGCCCCGGCAAGTGCCGGAGCTGGAAGTGGAGGCGCCATGCCAGTGGGCACAGCGCCTATGCAATCCAGGCCCGGCTTACTTGGCCGTGGACTTGGGTTGCGAGTCGTCGACCTTCACGGTGAACTTGCCCGACAGGATGTCGGCCTGCTTGGCCTGCACCTTGGCGATCAAGTCTGCGGGCAGCTTCTTCTCGAAGGTGCCAAACGGTGCCAGCGACGAGCCCTTGTACTTCATCATCGAGTACGGGCCGTAGTCCTCCGCCTTGTAGCTGCCGTCCTTCACCGCCTTGATCGCGCGCTCCACGCTGGGCTCCATGTGCCACAGCGCCGAAGCCACCACGGTATCGGGGTACTGTGCCTGGGTGTTGATCACATTGCCGATCGCCAGCTTGCCCTTCTCCTTGGCCGCATCGCTCACACCGAAACGCTCGGCATACAGCACGTCCGCACCCTTGTCGATCATCGCAAAGGTCGCTTCCTTGGCCTTGGGCGGGTCAAACCAGCTGTTGATGAAACTGACGGTGAACTCCACCTTGGGGTTCACTTCCTTGGCGCCGGCCATGAAGGCATGCATCAGGCGGTTGACTTCCGGAATCGGGAAACCGCCGACCATGCCGATCTTGCCCGTCTTGGTCATGCCGCCGGCCACCATGCCCGTCAGGTACGCAGGCTCCTGGATATAGTTGTCGAACACACTGAAATTGGGCGCCTGGATCTTGCCGGACGAGCCCATCACAAAGGCGGTCTTCGGAAAGTCCTTGGCGACCTTGCGAGCAGCCGCTTCCACACCGAACACCTCACCAAACATCAGCTGCGCACCGCCCGTCGCGTACTCGCGCATCACGCGCTCGTAGTCCGCATTGGCGACGTTCTCGCTGGACTTGTACTCGATCTCGCCACGCGCCTCGGCAGCCTTGAGCGCCTCATGGATGCGGCTGACCCATTGCTGTTCATACGGCACGGTGTACACCGCCGCGACCTTGACCTTGGTCTGCGCCCAGGCCGGTGCAGCCGACAAGCCAGCCAGCGCAAGGGGAAGCGCAGCCAGACAGGTTTGAACAATACGACGCCGTGTAGTCATCAAGAAACTCCTTAGGGGTGAGATCCACCTGCGATCAAGTGGGCGGGCGAGAGAAGCAAGTTCTGTACCGTGTCTTGCGCCGCTGCCGTGCACAGGCCCGTGCTTGCTCCATTTTCAGGAGCAAACATGCGTTATTAGCCGTCCGTTTCAGCACCAGCAACACCGAGCACAGCGCAAAAAACAAGTGCACCACGCAATGCGTATATACACAGCGCGCCGCGCATTCTAACCAGATAAGCGGGGCTTGACAGCGTATTTTCGCGATGCCATCGCAGACAGCAAGCGGACTGTCCCTATTGCCGGGACTGTGCCCGTGGCTGTAGCACGAAAAAAAACCGCCATGCGGTAAAGCATGGCGGTCTCCAGGGAGCCAAAGGTGCGAGGCTGCGCTCGCGTGCAGCCTAATGGCTGCGGCGCAATTTCATCACGATGGGCATCGCGATCGAGGCCATGCGGATCAGCTTGCGGGGGCCCAGCAACAGACCGGCACCGACCAGACCGGCACATACCAAAGGATGCTCACGGCCAAAGTTGATCAAGCGCTCTGCCAACGTGCCATAGGCCATCGGGTTGTGCTGGCCTCCGGCAGCATCTCTGCGCAGCGTGAGTGCCTGCTGGCGCGCCAGGCGGCGGCCTTCGAGACGTTCACGCTGGTTCTCTATACGCTGCAGCACTTCACGCGCTTGCGGATCCGTGGCCTGCAGCAGCACCAGATCAGCGTCCTTGCTTGCATTGCTCATAGCGTTGGTCACCTGCATTATTTAAGACGGCCCTTGACCGCTTGCCAGTCCTGGCGCAGCACGGTCTTGGTCAGCTGGAAGGGATTGGCGGCTTTCTTCGTCGTGAAATACAGGAAAGCCAGAACACCCAGCCACAGCAACAGCCAAACACCGGCCACCAGCCAGGTGGCGAGCATGCGGTTGGGCGTGTCCCAGAACGAAATGATGATGGCGCCCGACAGCACCGTCAGCGCGACGATGGTCAGGCCTGCGACCACCAAACCCATCAGTACCAGCCAGATCAGGTTCTTCTTCTGCTCCTGCCATTCAATGGCCAGCAGATCCATTCGGTCTTCAGCCGCCATGGCGCTTTCAGACAGCAGCGCGCGAAAGCGCATCAGCATGTCATCCACACCCAGCACAGACAACCAGTTCATGGACTCTCCTCGTGCATATGGGGCACCGGGGTGCCCCTTGTTCTAGGTCTTGGCCCGTCGGGCCAGGCCAGTGCGGCTATGGTGCCGGCAACTGGCCATCGGGCGCAGCTTAGCGGCGCGAGAAGATAAAGCCGATCAGCGCGCCCACGGCCAGCGCTGCGCCAGCAACGCGCCATGGCTCATCGTGGGCATAGCGGTCTGCGGCCAGTGCCGCCTCCTTGGCCTGACGGGCAGCTTCCTGGGCTGCGCGCACTGCACCTTCACGGGCATCGCCAGCGGTGTCTTCCAGGCGCTGGCGCAGTTGCTTGATATCCGGCACGCCGTCCAGGTCCTTGCTCGACAGCACGCCGCGCAGATCACTCACCAGTTTTTCCAGATCAGCCTGGGCATTCTCAACGGTATCGCTCAGCAAATTGGATTTACGCATATTCATCATCCTTTTCTTGGTCAGGCTACAGGAAAGTTCCGCAGACGCCGTGCAGCACAAACAAGGACTGCGGCATGGCGTTAGCTCCGTTACATGTTAACGGAGAAAGCGGCGCTGCCGGGTTCAGATATGCACCCCTGCCTGTCAGAAGATTCCGACTATCGCGGTACAAAAGCGTCTATTTGTAGTTTTCCCAGCACAGTCCACGCGGGGCGTAATCCATGCCTATGCCCCAGGCCCGGCCACTTCCCGGGCCACTGCCTTCGCAATCGCCAGGCAACTGGTCAACCCCGGAGATTCGATGCCCAGCAAATGGAAGAGACCAGTGGCGCCATGCACACCCGGGCCTTGCAGTACAAAGTCGGCATCGGGCTCGCCAGGGCCGCTGATCTTGGGCCGGATGCCGGCGTAGCCGGCTGCAAGCGCACCCTCCTGCAGCGCCGGCCAGTAGCGGCGCACGGCCGCGTAAAAGGCCTCGCCACGGGCGGGATCAACGACCAGGTCCTCCGGGCTTTGCACCCACTGCACATCCGGACCAAACTTGGCCTGACCACCCAGGTCCAGGGTCAGATGCACGCCCAGGCCACCGACCTCGGGCACCGGGTAGATCAGATGCCTGAAAGGCGCGCGGCCCGACAGCGTGAAGTAGTTGCCCTTGGCGTAATGGGCGGTCGGCAGCTGCGTCAGGTCTGCGCCTTCAAACTTGCGCGCCAGATCGGGCGCCCACAGGCCGGCAGCATTGACCACGGTCGTGGCCTGCAGCTCGGTGCCATCTTCGGTGCGCAGCAAGATACTGCCCTCCTCGCAGCGGGCGGCAGCCAACGGGCTGTTGAAGACCACCATGCCACCGGCATTTTCAAGGTCGCCTTGCAGGCTGAGCATCAGGCCGTGGCTGTCGACAATGCCGGTACTGGGCGAATGCAGCGCCGCCACACATTCCAGCGCGGGCTCGAGTGCCCGGGCCTCTTCGCGGCTGAGCAGCACCAGGTCATCGACGCCATTGGCAGCGGCATGGCGGGCAATGTCCTGCAGCTTCGCGCGCTGTGATTCGGACGTGGCCACAATCAGCTTGCCGCAGCGCTGGTGGTCGATACCTCGCTCCTGGCAGTAGGCGTACAGCAGCGCCTTGCCCTCCACACACCAGCGCGCCTTGCGCGATCCCTGGGCGTAGTAGATGCCGGCATGGATTACCTCGCTGTTGCGCGAGCTCGTGCCCGTACCAATGGCATCCTGGGCCTCCAGCACCAGCACTTCCCGCCCCGCCAAGGCGAGTTCACGGGCGACAGCCAGCCCCACCACCCCTGCACCAATCACCACGCAATCGACGACATCAACCACTTGCTCGCTCCTTCGCTTTTTTGTATGCCTGCCAGCTTAGCGCCTGGCGCATCGCCCAAAAGCAAAAAGCCGGTGAAAAACCGGCTTTTGTCAGCATGGCCTGGCGAGGGCCGCAAGGCCCCAGCAGGCGGCGCTTTCTTACTTCTTGCAGTTGGCGATGCCGTCGAGGATTTCCTTGTGCGCTTCGTCCACACCCTTCCAGCCCAGCACCTTCACCCACTTGCCCTTTTCCAGGTCCTTGTAGTGTTCGAAGAAGTGCGAGATCTGCTGCAGCACCAGGTCGTGGATATCGCTCAGGTGGTTGATCTTGTCGTAGGAAGGCAGCAGCTTCTGCGTGGGCACGGCCAGCACCTTGCCGTCCACGCCGGACTCATCTTCCATCTGCAGGATGCCGATCGCGCGGCAAGGCACCACCACACCGGTAGGCAACGGGAAAGGCGTCATCACCAGCACGTCCACCGGGTCGCCGTCGCCCGATAGGGTCTGGGGCACATAGCCGTAGTTCACGGGGTAGTGCATCGCGGTGCCCAGGAAGCGGTCCACAAACACGCAGCCCGAATCCTTGTCCACTTCGTACTTCACAGGAGCGGAGTTGGCCGAAATTTCGATCACAACATTGAAGACATCAGGGGCCTTGGAGCCAGGGGTCAGTTTTTCGAAGGACATGCGATTCCTATGAGGTCAATTGAATGGAGGGCCGGCAGCACGCAAAATATCGGCCCGCCAGCGGCAAAACCCCGTGATTTTAGGTGCATTGGCCCGCCATCGCCCAAAAAGTGCCAACAGGCTGCTCAAATGGGCTGGTCAAACCCGTGACAACCGCGGGCTCATCCCGGTAGGCGCTGGCCCATTCCTGCGCTATCGTGGTGGCCGTTTCGAGCCTGCCAGCTGGCAGACTCCGCCGCCTATTGCACCCAGAACGGAACAACGCCATGCAATTGCATTACATCGCCAACGCCTCTGTGCCCTCACTGTCGGGCAAGACCATCCCCGTCCTCGACCCCTCTGACGGCCAACCCTTTGATGAAATCCAGCGCGGCAATGCGGAAGATGTCGACCATGCGGTGCAGGCCGCACGTCTGTGCTACGACAACGTATGGCGCAAGACCAGCCCTGCGGAACGCAGCCGCCTGATGATGCGCCTGTCGGCCAAGGTGCTGGAGCATGCCGATGAACTGGCCGCCATCGAGCAGCGTGATTGCGGCAAGCCCACGAAGCAGGCCAAGGCCGACGCATTGGCGCTGGGGCGCTATTTCGAGTTCTACGCCGGCGCGGCAGACAAGCTCCATGGCGAGACGATTCCCTACCCCCATGATTTCAGCGTGCTGACCTGGCGCGAACCCCATGGCGTGACCGGTCATATCGTGCCCTGGAACTACCCGATGCAGATCTTTGGCCGCTGCGTGGGCGCCGCGCTGGCGGCAGGCAATGTCTGCGTCGTCAAGCCCTCCGAAGACGCATGCCTGAGCCTCATCCGCGTGGCGCAGCTGGCGGCCGACGTGGGCTTTCCTGCCGGCGCCATCAACATCGTCACTGGTTTTGGCCATGAAGTGGGCGATGCGCTGGCCCGCCATCCCGATGTGGACCACATCAGCTTTACCGGCAGCCCCCGCATCGGCACCTTGATCGAGCAGGCCGCTGCCGAGCGCCACTGCCCCTGCACGTTGGAGCTCGGTGGCAAGAGCCCGCAGATCGTGTTTGCCGATGCCGATCTGGATGCCGCCATCCCGACCATCATCAACGCCATCATCCAGAACTCCGGCCAGACCTGCTCGGCCGGCTCGCGTCTGCTGGTCGAACGCAGCATTTACGAAACCCTGCTGGCACGCCTGGGCAGCGCCTTCGAAGCGCTGCGCGTGGGCCCGGCCAGCCTGGACCTGGACCTGGGCCCGCTGATCCGCCAGACCCAGCAGCAGCGCGTCTGGGATTTTCTGAGCGATGCGCACAACGACGGCATCTCCGTCGTCGCGCAGGGCCAGATCATCGACGAGGCACCAGAGGGCGGCTACTACCAGGCCCCCACCTTGCTGCGCGATGTGCCCGTGGACCACCGCCTGGCCCAGGAAGAGATCTTTGGCCCCATTCTCAGCGCCATGGCCTTCGACACCGAGGAAGAAGCCATCAAGATGGCCAATGCCACCCAGTTCGGCCTGGTCGCCGGCGTCTGGACGCGTGATGGCGGCCGCCAGTTCCGCGTGGCCAAGCGCCTGCGCAGCGGCCAGGTCTTCATCAACAACTACGGCGCCGGCGGCGGTGTGGAGCTGCCCTTTGGCGGCACCAAGGCCAGCGGTCACGGCCGCGAAAAGGGCTTTGAAGCGCTGTATGGCTTTACCACGCTGAAGACCGTCGCCATCCGCCACGGCTGATACCGGCTCGCAGGCCCTCCCCCACAGCGCCGCCCCTGCTCTGCAGCGGCGGCGCGATTGTTTTTACAATAGAGGGCTCTGCGCAGCCGGCAGCCCCCCTGTCACCTGCTGCACAGACAGCCCGCAGCAACAGCCGCATAGTGATCAACACTGTTGGCATGGCAGCGCAGCGATACCGCGCCGTCTGCACCAAACCGGGTCATTCATAAAAAACAATCCCACCGCGACACCCTCTCCCATGCCTTTGTCTCCCGTCCCCAACCGAGTCCCCAAACATTTGCGCGATGTGCGTTACCGCAGCTTCGAGCGCGCCGATGGGCTCTGGGATGTCGAAGGCGAGCTGGTGGATACCAAGGCCTATGACCTGGTGCTCTCCGGCGAGCGCAAACGCATGGCCGGAGAACCCATTCACCATATGTGGATTCGCTGTACCATTGATACAACACTTACAGTGGTTGCGATCGAGGTCGCGATGGATGCGCATCCGCTGGGCGAGTGCCCGCTGGCCCTGCCCGCGATGCAACGCATGGTGGGGTGCTGCATGGCGCGCGGTTGGCGCAAGGCCATCGAAGCCAACCTCGGCAACATCGAGGGCTGCACCCATATGCGCGAGCTGCTGTTCAACATGGCGACTGCCGCCTTCCAGAGCGTGAACCAGGCCTTTGCGCGCCCCCAATCGGACCAGCCACCCCGCCATCTGGGGCAGTGCAAAGGCTGGGATTTCAATGGCAAAGGGGTCGCCACCATCTACCCCCAATTCATCGGCTGGCAAGCGCCCAAGCCAGGCAGCACCGGCACTGCAGCGGTGGCAACCACTAGCGCCAACCCCGCCGACAAGCCTGCCGACGACAGCGCCAACAAGGGCTGAACCGCCGCCCTGCTGCACTGCTGCCTCACGCCAGCCACCACCGCGCTCCAGCCGCCGTGGTGGCTTTTTTGCGCCTGCACTTCCAGGCTTTAGAGGGCTCTTAAGACTGCCTTAAGGTCATGCTTTGGCGTCCCATGGGCTGTCTGATTTCTCAGCAAACCTAGTATTAACCCTATGACACTATGACGGCAAAAATAATGGACGTGTTCCATCGAAATCAAAAATCGTTGAACAATTTTTAATACCACATCCCACAAAAGAAATTTTGAAACCTACAAGAACCGACGATTGTTGAAACCCCGTATAGCGTTACTTTGCAATAACTGTTAATTTTGGCAAACAATTCACCAGCATAGCAGTTGCGGCAGACGTTGCTGTCGCTGGTGATCGTATTCATCCCGGGCAGCATCCGCTGCGCCTATTTGTCTCTAGAAGGAGCCGTCATGAAGCGTCGAGTTTTTTGTGCCACCGCCACCCTGGTTGCCAGCATCGGTTTTGCCACCGCAGCCGCTGCGCAAACCAAATGGGATTTCGCCACGGCGTATGCACCATTTAACTTTCACTCCAAAAACAATGAGCAGTTCGTCAAGGACGTGGACGCGGCGACCAGCGGCAAACTCAAAATCACACCCCATTTTGGTGCATCGCTGTTCAAAATGCCCGAAATCAAGCGTGCCGTGCAAACCGGTAATGCGCAAATGGGCGAGTTCTTTCTGGTGAGTTTCCAGAATGAATCGCAGATCTTCGGTGTCGATGGACTGCCCTTCCTCGTCAACAACTACGACGACGCGTTCAAGCTCTACCAGGCCCAAAAGCCGGCGCTGCAGAAGTTGCTGGACAAGCAAGGCCAGGTGCTGCTGTATTCGGTGGCCTGGCCGCCGCAAGGCATCTACACCAAGAAGCCCATCAACTCGGCAGCTGACCTCAAGGGCATGAAATGGCGCGTCTACTCGCCCACGACGGCCCGCATTGGCGAGCTGATCGGCGCGCAACCGGCGACCGTGCAGGAAGCCGAGCTGTCCCAAGCCCTGGCCACCGGCGTGGTCGATGGCCTGATCACCTCCAGCGCCACCGGCGCCGACAACAAGCTGTTTGAAAACCTGAAGTACTACTACAACGTGCAGGCCTGGATACCGAAGAATGCCGTCACCGTGAGCAAGAAGGCCTTCAACGCGCTGGGCAAGACCGAGCAGGAAGCGGTGCTCAAGGCCGCTGCTGCTGCCGAAGAGCGCGGCTGGAAGGAATCCAAGGAAGTGGATGCCAAGTCGCTGGCGACCCTGAAGCAAGGCGGCATGAGCATCGAGCAGCCATCGGCCCAGCTCAAGGCTGACCTGGCCAAGGTCGGCGAGACCGTCATCAAGGAATGGACCGACAAGGCGGGCGCTGAAGGCAAGGCCATTTTGGACGCCTACCAGGCCTCCAAGTAAGCCACGGCCCCTCTCTATGCAGTCCGCCGGCCTAGGCCGGGTGGGCTGCATAGTCAGCAACCTTTACTGCTTTGAATGACAAGCATGCGCAAGCTACTCAATGGACTGTATGAAGCCTCCGCCTGGCTGGCGGGGCTTTCAATGATCGGCATCCTCGTGATGGTGCTGCTCACCGTCATCAGCCGCCTGTTCGGCTTCAGTGCCCCGGGCACCGATTCCTATGCTGGCTACGCGATGGCGGGAGCGGGCTTCATGGCCCTGGCCAGTACCCTCAAAAAAGGCGAGCATATCCGCGTGACCCTGCTGCTGGGCGCGCTCAAAGGCTCCGCCCTCAAGACCATGGAAGTGATTGCATTGGTCATCGCCACCGTGCTGTCGGGCTTCCTGGCGTTCTACGCTTCGCGCCTGGTCTGGCAATCCTGGGAGATCGACGATATTTCGGTCGGCATCGACGCGACGCCGCTGTGGATTCCCCAAATTTTCATGGCACTGGGTACGCTGGTGTTCTTTATCGCCTTTTGCGACGAGCTGGTGCTGGAGCTGATGGGCAAACGCAAACCTGTGGTTAAAGAGGACGCCCACCATGAATGAAATTACCGCCAGCATTGCGCTGATCGTGGTGCTGCTGATCCTGCTGGGCGGCGGCGTCTGGGTGGGTCTGACCCTGGCCGGTGTCGCCTGGTTCGGCATGGAGTTCTTCACCGCCCGTGCGGCTGGGGACGCGATGGCCATGACGATCTGGGGATCGGCCAGCAGCTGGACCTTGACGGCGCTGCCGCTGTTCGTCTGGATGGGTGAGATTCTCTACCGCACGAACCTATCGGAGAGCATGTTCCGCGGCCTCGCACCCTGGGTCAACCTGCTGCCCGGCCGCTTGCTGCACACCAATGTGATTGGCTGCACGATTTTTGCGGCGGTGTCTGGCTCGTCGGCCGCCACCTGCGCCACCGTCGGCAAGATGAACGTGCCCGAGCTGATGAAGCGCGGCTACCCCGAGAACATGGTCATCGGCTCGCTGGGCGGCCCTGCCACCCTGGGCCTGCTGATTCCGCCATCGATCATCCTGATCGTCTACGGCGTGGCCGCGGAGATGTCGATCTCCAAGCTCTTCATGGCCGGCGTGCTGCCCGGCATCATGCTGGCGCTGATGTTCAGCGGCTGGATCGTGTTCTGGGCGCTGCTCAACCCGAACAAGATTCCCAAGGCTGACAGCACGATGAGCTTCAAGCAAAAGCTCCACGAGTCGCGCCACCTGATCCCGGTGGTGCTGCTGATTGCCTCGGTGATTGCCAGTATTTACACCGGCATTGCAACGGCGACCGAAGCAGCTGCCATCGGTGTGGTGGGCTCGCTGGTGCTGTCTGCCGCCCAAGGCGCGCTGACCTGGAAGAACTTCAGGGACTCGCTGTTTGGCGCCACGCGCCTGTACTGCATGATCGCGCTGATCCTCGCCGGCGCTGCGTTCATGACCTTGTCGATGGGTTATATCGGCCTGCCACGCCAGCTGGCCGAGTATGTCGGCAGTCTGAACCTGTCGCCGGCGATGCTGATCATCGTGCTCGGCATCTTCTACATCCTAATCGGCTGCTTCCTGGACGGTATCTCCACGATCGTGCTGACCATGGGCGTAGTGCTGCCGATCATCCAGGCTGCCGGTATCGATCCGCTGTGGTTCGGCATCTTCCTGGTGATCACCGTGGAGACTGCCCAGATCACACCGCCAGTGGGCTTCAACCTGTTTGTGCTGCAAGGCATGACGGGCAAGCAGATCACCTACCTGGCCCGCGTCTGCGCGCCGTACTTTGTGCTGATGGTGCTGGCCCTGGTGATTCTGTGGTTCTTTCCGCAAATCGTCACCGTGCTGCCGAACAACATGTAAACCGCGTGTCGCTGCACAACGAACCGGCTGCCTTGGCAGCCGGTTTTTTTAGGTGCCGGAGGTCAGCACAGCAGCAGGTCCTGCTGCTCCTGCACCGTGGCCTGCAAAAAGCGCCAGACCACCTGGATGCCTGGCACCGAGCGCAGCTCCGGCGGCATCGACATCCAGAAAGTGCGGGTGAACTGGGCCTGCTCGGGCAGCACGCGCTGCAGCAGCGGATCCTTGTCGGCCAGAAAGCCGGGCAGCACCCCCAAGCCTGCACCGGTGCGCACGGCGGTGTACTGCGCCAGGATGCTGGTGCTGCGGAAGCTGAAGCGCTGCGGTGCGCTCAGGCTGTCGAGAAACTGCAGCTCCTTGGTGAACAGCTGGTCATCGACATAGTGCACAAAGCGGTGGCTGGCCAGGCCTTCGGTCGAGGTGATCAGCGGATGGCGCGCCAGGTATTCGCGCTGGCCATACAGATACAGGCGGTACTCGGTCAGCCGGCTGGTCACGACGGTATCGCGCACCGGGCGCTCCAGCGAGATGACGATGTCGGCTTCGCGGCGCGAGAGCTGGAGCATGCGCGGCACGGCCAGCAGGTCAATCGTCAGCAATGGGTAGCGCTGGGCCAACACAGCCAGGTGCTTGGCCAGCACCTGGGTGCCAAAGCCCTCGGTCACGCCGATACGCACCACGCCGCTGGGCGTCTCGGCGCCTTGGCTGGCGGCAATCGGCGCAATGCCGCGCGCAATCTGGTCCATGGCCTCGGCCCGTGGCTGCAACTGGCGGCCGGCATCGGTCAGCTTGTAGCCGCTGCCCTCGCGGGTAAACAAGGTGGCGCCGAGCTGCTTTTCCAACGCCTGGATGCGGCGCGACACCGTCGTGTGCTCCACGCCCAGCGCCTTGGCCGCACCCACCAAGGTGCCTGCCTGCACCAAGGCCCAGAAAAAGCGCAAATGATCCCAATCCATGCCAGCCCCTTGTCGATGTTGCACAGCATTATTGTGCAAATTTGCAACAGGGGCAGCAGTAAGGCAGCGTCCCTGGCTCCGATCAGGCGAGTGAGGCGCGCTTGCGTTGCCAGGCATAGGCCAGGCCCAGCAGCACAAACCAGGCCGGCGTGGCGATCAGCGCCTGGCGCGTGTCCAGCTCCAGGCTGAGCAGCACCAGCACGGCGGCAAAGAAGGCCAGGCAGACCCAGCACATGAACACGCCGCCGGGCATGCGGTAGTGGGAGGCCTCATGCAGCGCCGGGCGCTGCTTGCGGTAGCTGATATAGGACAGCAGGATCAGCGACCAGACAAACATGAAGAGGATGGCCGAGACGGTGGTCACCAAGGTGAAGGCTTCCACCAGGTTGGGCACCACCCACATCAAAAACGCACCGCCCAGCAGGCAGACGCAGGAGAACAGCAGGCCGCGCGAAGGCACGCTGCTGGCCGAGAGCTTGCCAAACGAGCGCGGTGCATCTCCTTTGAGCGCCAGTCCAAACAGCATGCGGCTGGTGGAGAACACGCCGCTGTTGGCCGATGAGGCGGCCGAGGTCAGCACGACAAAATTGATCACGCTCGCTGCGGCAGGCAGGCCGGCCAGCACAAACAGTTCCACAAACGGGCTCTTGCTCGGAACCACATCACGCCAGGGGGTGACGGCCATGATGGCGATCAGCGCGCAGACGTAGAAGATGATGATGCGCACCGGAATCGAGTTGATCGCGCGCGGCAGGGTGCGGTGCGGGTCCTTGGCCTCGGCGGCTGTGGTGCCCACCAGCTCGATACCGACAAAGGCGAACACCGCGATCTGGAAGCCGGCAAAAAAGCCCATCGCCCCATGGGGGAAGAGCCCGCCATCGTTCCAGAGGTTGGCGATACTCGCCTGGCGCCCGGCTGGCGAGCTGAAACCGGTGCTGACCATGTACAGGCCCGTGCCCACCAGTGCGACGATCGCGACAATCTTGATCATCGCAAACCAGAACTCGATCTCGCCAAACAGCTTGACGGTCAGCAGGTTCAGCGACAGCAGCAAGGCCACGCAGGCGATCGCGGGTGCCCACTGGGGCAGATCAGGCCACCAGAACTGGGCGTAGGCGGAGATCGCAATCACATCGGCAATGCCGGTGATGATCCAGCAGAACCAGTAGGTCCACCCGGTGAAAAAGCCAGCCCAGGGGCCCAGCAGGTCGTCGGAGAAATCGATGAAGGACTTGTACTGCAGGTTGGACAGCAGCAGCTCCCCCATGGCCCGCATCACAAAGAACAGCATGATGCCGATGATGGCGTAGACCAGCACGATCGACGGCCCCGCCAGGCTGATGGTCTTGCCCGAGCCCATGAAGAGGCCCGTGCCGATGGCGCCGCCAATGGCGATCAACTGGATATGGCGGTTGCTGAGATTGCGTTGGAGATCGTCGGTGCCATGCTCGGCCCTCGATTGCTCCGCTGGGGCCTGTTTGTTCATGGAGTAGAGCGCCGGGCGTTAGCGAAAAAGATAGTGCGCTCAGCCCAGCTGAAGCTGGCACGCACCGCGAAGGTGCGCAAGGATAAAACAGCGTTACACCGCGCAGGGCCAAAAGGTTATTTTGTTGCGCAACTAATTGTGCAAAGTCAGCAGTTTGCCGCCCACCCGTTGGGCCAGGGCCTGCAAAGGCGCGACAGCGCTGGTTTCCAACACAGACAGCGGATAACTATCGCTATCGATGTCGATGCTGACCAAGCTCAGTCCCTGGCGGCGCAGGCAGTCACCCGCTTCCTGCAAGGCCTCATGGTTCAGCGCCTTGCTGCCCGCCAGCACCTGCAGGTCCACACCAGCTTGCTGCACGGTTTTCAGCTGCTGCAGCGCCCAGATGGCGTCGTCCATGCCCAGCTTCCAATCGAGCTCAACGTTCTGCCCACGGCGCTGCAGCCCTTCTAACAGCGCCAGCCAAGGCGTCACATGCTCGGGCTCGTCCATCCCCCGGTTGACCAACGCATCCGCAAAGCGATCAAGGTAGAGCGCCGGCTGCTCGATGGCCTGGCGCACCTCGCTCCACAGTTCAGCGGTATCGTCCAATGCCAGCGCCTGACCCCAAGCCAGGCACAAGGCATGCCAGTCGTCCAGCGTAGGCTCCGAGGGGCGTTCAGGCGCAAGCGCCGGTGCGGTGCTTCCGTCTTGGGCCGGCGGTTTGGCGCCCAACAGCTGACCGATTCTTTCTAACCAACCCATACAAGCCTCCTTTGCAAAGCCACCAGAACAGTATGCCCCAAGCCGTCTGCAGCAAGGGGAATGTGCAGCTTCGCACAGCCATGTGCAGTCAACCTCTTGTTTGGGCGAATGCGCACATCTACCATGGGCACCAACGGTAGCTTGCCCGCTGGCAACCTGCCGCCGCTCGTGACCCAGATACCCAGGAGACAAAACATGAACGCACCGCAATCCACCAGCACCTTGGCGCCGACCGTCAAGCTGTTGATCAACGGCCAGCTGGTCGAGTCCAAGACCACGCAGTGGCGTGACGTCGTCAACCCTGCGACCCAGCAGGTGCTGGCCCGCGTGCCTTTTGCAACGCCCGAAGAGATCAACGCCGCCGTGGCCAATGCCAAGGAAGCGTTCAAGACCTGGAAGAAGACGCCGATTGGCGTGCGCGCCCGCATCTTCCTCAAGCTCCAGCAGCTGATCCGCGAGAACATGAAGGAGCTGGCGGCCATCCTGACGGCCGAGCAAGGCAAGACCCTGCCCGACGCCGAAGGCGATGTGTTTCGCGGCCTGGAAGTGGTCGAGCATGCGGCCAACATCGGCTCCCTGCAGTTGGGTGAGCTGGCCAACAATGTGGCCAATGGTGTCGACACCTACACCCTGAACCAGCCGCTGGGCGTTTGCGCCGGCATCACTCCTTTCAACTTCCCGGCGATGATCCCGCTGTGGATGTTCCCGATGGCGATTGCGACCGGCAACACCTTTGTGCTCAAGCCCTCCGAGCAAGACCCGATGGTGACCATGCGCCTGTGCGAGCTGGCACTGGAAGCCGGCGTGCCCCCGGGCGTGCTCAATGTGATCCACGGCGGCGAAGACGCGGTCAACGCCATCTGCGACCACCCCGATATCAAGGCGATCAGCTTTGTGGGCTCGACCAAGGTCGGCACCCATGTGTACAACCGCGCATCGCTCAACGGCAAGCGCGTGCAATGCATGATGGGCGCGAAAAACCACGCCATCGTGCTGCCCGACTGCAACAAGGAGCAGTCGCTCAACGCGCTCGCGGGTGCGGCGTTTGGTGCCGCTGGCCAGCGCTGCATGGCGCTGTCGGTGGTGGTGCTGGTCGGAGAAGCGCAGAAGTGGATCCCCGAATTGGTCGAAAAGGCCAAGACCCTGAAGGTCTCTGCCGGTACCGAAGCGGGCACCGATGTGGGCCCGGTCGTCTCCTGCCAGGCGCTGTCGCGGGTCGAGGGCCTGATCGAGCGCGGCATTGCCGACGGCGCCAAGCTGGAGCTCGATGGCCGCAAGCCCTCCGTCGCGGGTTATGAAAAGGGCAATTTTGTCGGCCCGACGGTCTTCTCCGGCGTCAAACCCGGCATGGCCATTTATGACCAGGAAATCTTCGGCCCGGTGCTCTGCATTGCCGAGGCCGCCGATATCGATGAGGCGATTGCCTTCATCAACGCCAACCCCAATGGCAACGGCACGGCGATCTTCACGCAAAGCGGCGCCGCAGCGCGCAAGTTCCAGGAAGAGATCGATGTCGGCCAGATCGGCATCAATGTGCCCATCCCCGTGCCCGTGCCACTGTTCTCGTTCACCGGCAGCCGCGCCTCCAAGCTCGGCGACCTGGGCCCCTACGGCAAGCAGGTTGTGATGTTCTACACGCAGACCAAGACGGTGACGGCCCGCTGGTTTGACGACAGCACCATTGCCCATGGCGTGAACACCACGATCAGCCTGAAGTAGGCGGCGTTGGCCAACACCGCAGCGGCCCTTTGCCGGACCGCTGCGGTTTTGCGGCGATGATCTGGGCTATGCCCCATTCCTTTGCATTCCGCCCAGCACTGCTGGCTCTGTTTTTTGCAGCCTCGGCTGCCCTCGCGCCGCAGACCGTGCTTGCCCAGGCAGGCGCGGCCTGTGTGAGCGGCGGCAATACCGAGCAAACCAATGCCTGCGCGGTGCAGGCCTTTCAGCAAGCCGATACCGACAACAATATCCTGTATGCCGACGTCATGCGCATTCTGTCGGCGCACGAGCGCCCTGCACTGCGCCGCGACCAGAACGAGTGGATACGCCAGCGCGCGGCCACCTGCAAAAAGCAGCAGGCCGCGCACGAGGCCCAGCCCGACTGGCCGCGCCGCTACCACGAATGCCTGGTGGCCGAAATCGGCAAGCGCAAGAAGGAGTTGATGGTCTGGCTGCACGAGGGCCCGCCGCCCGAGCTGCTACAAAAACCATAGCCAGCCGCGTTCACCACAAAACGGTGCTGCCCGGGCCTCGCATGCCCGGCGCAGCGCGATAAGAGACAGGAGACAAGTCCATGGATTTCGAGCTATCAGAAGACCAACGCGCCTTTGCCGACACCGCGCGCGCCTTTGCCCAGACCGAGCTGGCCCCGCATGCCGCGCACTGGGATGCAGAGGCCGTCTTCCCCCGTGAGGCGATTGCCAAGGCCGGCGAGCTGGGCTTTTGCGGCCTGTATGCGCCTGAAAACGCCGGCGGCCTGGCGCTGCCCCGGCTGGACGCCACCCTGGTGTTTGAGGAGCTGGCCGCGGTGGACCCGTCCACCACCGCCTTCATCACCATCCACAACATGGCGACCTGGATGCTGGGCACCTGGGCCAGCGATGCCGTGCGCGACGAATGGGGCCCGCTGCTCGCCAGCGGTCAGAAGCTGGCCAGCTATTGCCTGACCGAGCCCGGTGCCGGGTCCGACGCCGCCTCGCTCAAAACCCGGGCCGAGCTGGTCGGCCATGACTACATCATCAACGGCAGCAAGGCCTTCATCAGCGGGGCCGGCGCCACCGACATGCTGGTGCTGATGGCCCGCACCGGTGATGCCCAATCGGGCGCCTCGGGCATCAGCGCCTTTGCGGTGCCTGCGCACCTGGAAGGCATCAGCTACGGCAAGAAGGAAGAAAAGATGGGCTGGAACAGCCAGCCCACGCGTGTGATCAGCTTTGACAATGTGCGCATCCCCGCCAACCACCTGCTGGGCCGCGAGGGCGAAGGCTTCAAGATCGCGATGAAGGGGCTCGACGGCGGCCGCATCAATATCGCCACCTGCTCGGTGGGCGCGGCCCAGGGCGCGCTGACCCAGGCGCAAAGCTATATGCAGGAGCGCAAGCAGTTCGGCAAGCCGATTGCCAGCTTTCAGGCGCTGCAATTCAAGCTGGCCGACATGGCCACCGAACTGGTCGCCGCGCGGCAGATGGTGCGCCTGGCCGCCAGCAAGCTCGACGCCGGCGCGCGCGATGCCTCGACCTACTGCGCAATGGCCAAACGCTTTGCGACGGACGCAGGTTTCAATGTTTGCAACGATGCGCTGCAACTGCATGGCGGCTACGGCTATATTCGGGAGTACCCGCTGGAGCGCCTGATGCGCGACGCCCGGGTGCACCAGATTCTGGAAGGCACCAACGAAATCATGCGGGTCATCATCGCCCGGCGCATGCTCGATGGAGATGCGCCCGAAGCCATCCGCTGAGCAGGCCCCTGCCCTGCCCCTTCTGCCCAAGCACTATCCCACCATGCCACGCCGCCCTCTGGACCCCGAAACTTTGCGCCTCATCGATGCCGTACGCCTGGCACTGGCCGAGCAAGCCGTGGGCGTCCCGGTGGAAGAGAAAACCATGTTCGGCTGCCATGTGTTCATGGTGGACGGCAAGATGTGCCTGGGCGTGGAAAACGATGAGCTGCTGGTGCGCCTGGCACCCGACACCCATGCCCAGGTGGCAGAAATGCCTGGCCTGCGCCCGCTGTCGTCCAAAGGTTTGATGGACGGCTATTTTCTGGTCGGCCCCGCGGCCTACGCCACGCGCGAGGCCTGGCAGCACTGGATCGATGCGGCGCTGGCCTTCAACCCGCGCGCCAAGGCCACACCGAAGAAAAAGCCCAAGGCAGCCGCTTCCGATCCATCCGCCAAGCCGCTCAAAAAACCAAAAACCGCCAAGCCGGCTGGCGATGCGGGCCCGGCCCCCGCCGCCCGCAAACGCCACAGCGTGTTTGACAGCGATCTTTGAGTACTGACTGTCATTCGCAACCCCTACCAACCGACAAGCTTTGCAATAACACCTTCAAGGAGACAAACATGGCAACTATCGCATTCATCGGCCTGGGCAATATGGGCGCGCCCATGGCCATCAACCTGGCCAAGGCGGGCCACCAGGTGCACGCTTTTGACCTGAGCCGCGAGGCGGTAGCCAAGGTGGTGGCAGAAGGCGGCAGCGCCGCGACCAGCGCCCAGGAGGCCGTCGAAGGCGCGGAGGTGGTCGTCAGCATGCTGCCCGCCAGCCAGCATGTCGAAGGCCTGTTTCTGGGCAACGGCAGCCAGGCGGGCCTGCTGCAAGGCATTACCAAAGGCGCGCTGATCATCGACAGCTCCACGATTGCGGCAGCGACCAGCCAGAAAGTGGCCAAGGCCGCGCAAGCGCTGGGGATTGGCTTTATCGATGCGCCCGTCTCCGGCGGCACCGGTGGCGCGATTGCCGGCACCCTGACCTTCATGGTCGGCGGCAGCGCAGCAGACTTGGAGCGTGCCCGCCCACTGCTCGAGAAAATGGGCAAGAACATCTTCCACGCCGGCGATGTGGGCGCAGGCCAGACGGCCAAGATCTGCAACAACATGCTGCTGGGCATTTTGATGATCGGCACCAGCGAGGCGATTGCGCTGGGCGTTGCCAATGGCCTGGATCCCAAGGTGCTCAGCGAGATCATGCGCCGCAGCTCGGGCGGCAACTGGGCGCTGGAGGTCTACAACCCCTTCCCCGGCGTGCAGGACGCCAGCGCTGCCACGCGCGGCTACACCGGCGGCTTTGGCACCGACCTGATGCTCAAGGACCTGGGTCTGGCACAGGAGAGCGCGATGACGGTGAAGGCCAGCACCCCGCTGGGCGGCATGGCGCGCCAGCTGTATGCGGCGCACAGCATTGCCGGCCATGGTGGCGAGGACTTCTCCAGCGTCATCAAGATGCTGCAGAAAAAGGGCTGAGCCTCAGCCCTGCTCCGGCGGCCGGCGCTCAGCGCGCGGTCGCCGGCTCCGACAGCGCCATCACCATGCGCGCCACCAGGTACAGGCGCGGCGCAATGCAGTCCAGCAGGATGTATTCGCCATACATGTCATGCGCGCCGTAGCCGCACACGCCCATGCCCTCGACCACCCCACCCCGGGTGTTGAGGGCGGCAAAAGCGGCATCGGTGCCGCCGCCCAGCGCCACATCGTTCACATGCAGCGGTATGCCCAGCTCATCCTGGTAGATGGCTTTGGCCTGTGCGGCGATGCGGCGTGCCGCATCGCTGGCCTGCATCGGCGGGCGGCGCAGTTCAAAGCGGGCCGTCACCTTGCTGCCCTCCAGCAGGCGGTTCTTGATTTTTTCCTGCACCGCATCCTGCAGCGCCTGAAAATCCTGGGCCCGCAGCGCCCGCGCATCGGCCTGCGCCCGCGCATGGGGCGGTATCACATTGCGGGTGGTGCCCGCCTGCGCGATGGTCCAGTTCAGCTTCAGACCATTTTCTAGCTGCGACAGGTCGCGCATCTGCAGCAGCTGGTGCGACAGTTCATAGAGCGCATTCACACCTGCCTCCGGCTTGGCCCCGGCATGCGAGGATTTACCCTCCACATCCAGGAACATCGCACCAATACCACTGGTGGCCAGGTGCAAGGTGCCTTGCAGGCCCCCGCTCTCGAACGAGAAGATGGCATCCTGGTCGCGCGCCAGCGCGCTAATCAGCCGGCGTGAGCCCGGCGAGCTGATCTCCTCATCGCTGTTGAACAGCACGGTGATCTCGCCAAAGTGGTCATAGCCCAGCTTTTGCAGCATCGCAATGCTGTGCAGCACCAGCGCCACGCCCTGTTTTTCGTCTTCCACGCCCAGGCCGTAGACGCGGTCACCCTCGATGCGGAAAGGCTGCTTATCAACATCACCGCGCTGGTAGACGGTGTCCATGTGCGCCATCATCAGGATGCGGGACTGGCCCCGGCCCTTGAAGACAGCCTGCACCATGGGGCCGACCTGCTCCGGCGTATCTTCCAGCCGCACCACATCCGCCGCGGGAATGGTCTGCACCTCGCCGCCCAGTGCTTTCAGGCGCTCGGCAGCCACCTGGGCGATATAGCTGACGCCGCCATAATCGCGGCTGCCCGATTCGATATGCACCAGGTTTTTCAACGTGGCGAGCATGGGGTTTTGCTCTGCCTGCGCTGCGGCATACACGGCAGGCTGGGCTTTGGCAGGCGCTTGGGCGTGGCCGGGCGCGCTCCAGGCCAGCGCCATCCACAAACCACAGAAGACATAAGAGCAGGAAGACGGTCGATCAGGCATGGGCCGATGATAGTACGGCTTCGACAACAAATTGTCACAGAACCGCCATGAGCGGCGATACCGGCGCTGCAGCAGCCTCCCACTCCCTACAATGCGCATTCCTTGAGAAATGATCTTTGCAAGCCATGACCGAGACCGTGCAATGGATGGCCGACGGCACACCTTACAGCCCCCGCTTTGGCGACCGCTACCACAGCGAAGCCGCCCATGCACTGGCCCAGGCCGAGCAGGTGTTCCTGGCCGGTTGCGGCCTGCCCCAGGCCTGGGCAGGCCAGCCGCAGTGGCGCATTCTGGAGACCGGCTTTGGCTTTGGGCTTAATTTCCTGGTCACCTGGCATGCCTGGCAGCAAGACCCGGCCCGGCCCGCACTGCTGCACTTTGTCTCGACCGAGGCCTTTCCCATTACGGCCATGGACCTGCTGGCGCAGGCGCGCAAGTTTCCCCATCTGCTGCCGCTGGCCGAGGAACTGGCAGCCCAATGGTGGGGCCTGCTGCCGGGCGTGCATCGGCTGCGCCTGGCCGGCGGCCAGGTGCTGCTCAGCCTGCTGGTGGGCGACAGCCAGACCATGCTGCGCCAGCACGAGCTGGTCGCCGACAGCATCTACCTGGACGGCTTCAGCCCCGCCCGCAACCCCGACATGTGGAGCCTGCACACCCTGAAGGCCGTGGCACGCTGCGCCCGGCGCGGCACCCGGCTCGCCACCTGGACCATCGCCGCCCAGCTGCGGCGCGACCTGGCCCAGTGCGGCTTTGAGGTGCGCAAGGTGCCCGGCGTGCCGCCCAAGCGCGACAACCTGCAGGCCAGCTTTGCGCCGCACTGGGAGCCCCGCAAGGCGCCGCTGTGGCCCATGGGCGCGCAGGCCCTGCCAGCGCGGCTCGCCGGCGGTGGCGGGCATGCTGCCATCATCGGCGCGGGCATCGCCGGTGCGGCTTGCGCGCGCCAACTGGCCCTGCGCGGCTGGCAGGTGACCGTGCTCGATGCCGCCAGCCATCCGGCCGCCGGTGCCTCCGCACTGCCCGCCGGCATTTTTGCGCCCCATACCAGCAGCGATGACAGCCTGCTCTCGCGCATCACCCGCGCCGGCCAGCGTTGCAGCCTGCAATGCTTGCAGCAGCTGCTGCAGGCCGGGGTGGATTGGGAGATGACCGGGGTGCTGGAGCGCCGGCAACTGGGCACGCCGCCCGATGAGACGGCAGCGCATGGCGACGGCCCGGCGGTGTCGGCACGCCGCAGCGCCCATGAACGGCCACCCGCCTGGAGAGACACACTGGCCGCGCCTGCCGCTGACTGGAGTGACGAGGCCAGCGCCGCCTGCCTGGAGGCGCTGGGCTTGCCCGCCGGCACCCCCGCGCTCTGGCACCCGCGCGGCGGCTGGCTGCGCCCGGCCGCGCTGGTGCAGGCCTTGCTGGACCATCCAGCGATCCGCTTTGTGGGCAACGCCCGGGTGCAGGCGCTCGACGCGCTGGAGACCGCAGAAGGCCCGCCGCAGTGGTCGCTACGCGACGGCCAAGGCCAGCCATGGGCGCAGGCCGATCTGGTCGTGCTCAGCGCCGGGCCGCAATCGGCCAGCATCCGCATTCATGGCCAGCACCTGGCCGCCGCCCAGGCGCTGCAAACCATTCGCGGCCAGGTCAGCTGGGGCAGCTACCCGGCCGGCCAGGCGCCGGCTGTCCACCCGCCCGTCAACGGCCATGGCAGCTGGGTGCCGTATTTCCGCCATGGGCAGACCGGAGAAGCGGCCTGGGTCATGGGATCAAGTTTTGAGCGCGGTAAGGCAACACTGCCGCCTTCGGCCGAGGATGCCGCCGCTGCGCATGCCGGCAACTGGGCCAAGTTGCAAACCTTGCTGCCGGCCGGCCACCGGCCTGACGCCCAGGCCTTTGCCCAGGCCCGGCACTGGGCCCAGCTGCGCTGCGCATCGGCCGACCGGCTACCGCTGGTGGGCCCGCTGCTGCCGGCACAGGCGCTGCAAGCGCTGCCCGAAGGCCTCGCCAGCCCCTGGGTCGCGACGGCGATGGGATCGCGCGGCCTGACCTGGGCGCTGCTCTGCGCCGAACTGCTGGCGGCCCGCCTGCATACGGAGCCGCTGCCGGTAGCCAACCCGCTGGCCCTGGCGCTGGCCAGCGACCGATACTGCAAATAAGCGGTGTTTGAAAGCCCGGGGTTGCTGCGGCCAGGGCCTTCGCTTCGCCCCGTCTACCGGGACTGCTACTGCGCCCATATGCCATTTACTCACTAGCATTTGCCATTTTCATATAACTCGATGTCATACAGGACTGAGAAAAATGTAGTTTGAGTTTATATAAAACTTTTCTACAGTACATCGCAACAGCCCAGCTCCGCCGCCATTGGGGCAGCGGGCACACCAGGGCTCGGTAGCTGCAACTTCCGCACCACGATGTACCAATACACCCCTTTTGACCGCCAGTTTGTCCAGGCCCGAGCAGACCAGTTCCGTGACCAGCTCCAACGCTGGGAAACGGGCCGGCTGAGTGAAGAAGAATTCCGCCCGCTGCGTCTGCAAAACGGCTGGTATGTGCAGCGCTACGCACCGATGCTGCGGGTGGCAGTGCCTTATGGCGAAATCAACTCTGCCCAGATCCGCGTGCTGGCCCGCATTGCCCGCGAATACGATGAACCGGACGCCCAGCTGTACCAGGACGCGCTCAAGACCCAGGGCGCCATGGGCACCACCTACCTGCCCACCCACTACGCCCATTTCACCACCCGCACCAATGTGCAGTTCAACTGGATTCCGCTGTCCAAGTCCGCTGATGTGATGGACCTGCTGGCCAGCGTCAACCTGCACGGCATCCAGACCAGCGGCAACTGCATCCGCAACACGACCACCGATGCGCTGGCCGGCGTGGCGGTGGACGAGCTGGTGGACCCCCGCCCCTATGCCGAGGTACTGCGCCAATGGACCACCTTGCACCCCGAGTTCGCGTTCCTGCCGCGCAAGTTCAAGATTGCGATCAGCGGCTCGGCAGAAGACCGCGCCGCCACCGGCTGGCACGATGTGGGTCTGCATCTGGTCAAGAACGAGGCTGGTGAAATCGGCTTCAAGGTGTTTGTCGGCGGCGGCATGGGCCGCACGCCGGTGATCGGCACACCCATCCGCGAGTTTCTGCCCTGGAACCAGGTGCTCAACTACATCGAAGCGATCGTGCGCGTCTACAACGAGCGCGGCCGCCGGGACAACAAGTACAAGGCCCGCATCAAGATCCTGGTCAAGGCCGAAGGCCAGACCTACATTGATTCGGTGGAAGAGGAATTCCGCCAGATCGTCGAAGTCGACGGCGGCCCGCACACCATCCCCCAGGCCGAATTCGACCGTGTTGCCGCCTGCTTTGTCGCGCCGGACCTGTCGGCCTACCCGCAGGTGAACGCCACCGAAGCCAAGCACCTGCTGACCGAGCAAGGCGCACGTGAGCCGGCCTTTGGCCGCTGGGTGAGCCGCAATGTGCGCGCCCACCAGAACCCGCAGCTGCGTGCCGTGGTGCTGTCGTTCAAGCGCGTTGGCCAGGCGCCCGGTGATGCCTCGGGCGAGCAGCTCGACGCGCTGGCCCAGCTGGTGGACCAGTTCTCCGCCGGCGAAGCCCGTGTGACCCACGACCAGAACGTGGTGCTGCCCTGGGTGCATGTGAGCCAGCTGCATGACCTGTGGCTGCAGGCCAAGGCCCTGGGCCTGGCCAGCACCAATGTGGACCTGCTGACCGACATGATCGCCTGCCCCGGCGGTGACCTCTGCGCACTGGCCAATGCCCGCAGCCTGCCGATTGCCGCCGCCATCACCGAGCGCTACCAGGACCTGGACGAGCTCGACGACATCGGCGACATCGACCTGCATATCAGCGGCTGCATCAACAGCTGCGGCCACCACCACAGCGGCCATATCGGCATTCTGGGCGTGGACAAGGACGGCAAGGAGTGGTATCAGATCACCGTGGGCGGCTCCGACGGCGCCCAGCTGTCGGGCGCCCCCCAGGCCGGCAAGGTGATCGGCCCCTCGTTCAGCGCCGCCGAAGTGCCGGGCGTGATCGAAGCGGTGTTGTCCACCTACCGCGATCTGCGGAGCAACGGCGAACGCTTTATCGATACGGTGCGCCGTGTCGGCCTGGATCCCTTCAAGGAAGCCGGCAAGTCCGCCCGCCTGCCGGAAGCGGCTGATACGGCTGCAGAAACCACCGAAGCCTGAGCATTGAGAAGAACAACGATGAGCATTCCCAACGATTTCCAGATCCTGGCCGCCGGTGACCACCAGCCCGCTGCCGAAGGCGACCGCAGCGTGCTGCGGCTGGCCAATGATGCCGATGCACTGCAAGTCTCGCTCGATGGCGTGGAGCGCATCGACCTCGACTTTCCCGCCTTCACCGATGGCCGCGCGTTCAGCCAGGCCTACCTGCTGCGCCGCCGCCGGGGCTTCAAGGGCGACATCCGCGCCCATGGCGATGTGCTGATCGACCAGCTGGTGCAGATGCACCGCACCGGTTTCAGCAGTGCGGTGCTGAAAGCAGGCGTGGACGTGGCCGATGCCGCGCGCCAGTTTGAGCGTTTTGCCGGTTTTTACCAAGGCGACGTCGAAGCCAAGCCCCATTTTGACCAGGCCGCCGCATGAGCAAGACCACCCTCACTCCCCAAGAGCTGGCCCGTGTGAATGCCGAGCTGGGCAACGACGCCGCCGGCCTGGTGCGCTGGGCGCTGTCGCTGGGCCAGACCAGCATCGTGACCACCAATTTCCGCCCGTTTGAAGCGGTAATCCTGCACCTGGTCACGCAAGTGCAGCCCGATGTGCCGGTGGTCTGGATGGACAACGGCTACAACACCGAGGCCACCTACCGCTTTGCCGACGAGGTGACGCGCCAGCTCCAGCTGAACCTGCAGATCTACCTGCCACGCCGCTCGCGTGCGCACCGCGAAGCCGTTGAAGGCGCGACGCCCGCGCTTGATGACCCGCGCCACGCCGCCTTTACCGAAGAGGTCAAGCTCGAGCCCTTTGCCCGCGCGCTGCGCGAGACCCGGCCCCAGGTCTGGTTCACCGCACTGCGCGCGACCGACACCGCCGTGCGTGCGCAGATGGAGGCCGTGAGCCTCAACCCCGATGGCCTCATCAAGGTGGCACCATTGCTGCACTGGTCGTCCAAGGACCTCTACGAATACTGCGAAAAACACGGTCTGCCCAACAACTTCGACTATGTGGATCCCACCAAGGGCGAAGACAACCGCGAATGCGGCCTGCACATTGCCCACTGACCGTATGCAGCCCGCCCGACAAGAAAGTCCCTCAGATATGAACGCCCGTGTCGAAACCGATGTGCTCAACCACCTGAGCAACCAGCACCTGGATGCGCTGGAAGAAGAAACCATCTTTATCCTGCGCGAAGTGGCAGCCGCCTTCGAGCGCCCTGCGCTTCTGTTTTCCGGCGGCAAGGATTCGCTGGTGATGCTCAAATGCGCCGAAAAAGCCTTTGGCGCCGGCCGCATCCCCTACCCGTTGCTGATGATCGACACCGGCCACAATTTCCCCGAGGTGACCGATTTCCGCGATCTGCGCGCCAAGGAACTGGGCGCCGATCTGATCGTGCGCAGCGTCGAAGATTCGATGGCGCGCGGCACCGTGCGCCTGGCCCACCCCGGCGAATCGCGCAATGTGCACCAGTCGGTGACCTTGCTCGAGGCGATCGAGGAGTTCCGCTTTGACGCACTGATTGGCGGCGCGCGCCGCGACGAGGAAAAGGCCCGCGCCAAGGAGCGCATCTTCAGCCACCGCGACAGCTTTGGCCAGTGGCAGCCCAAGGCGCAGCGCCCCGAACTCTGGACCCTGTTCAACACCCGCCTGGCCCCCGGCGAGCATTTCCGTGTGTTCCCGATCAGCAACTGGACCGAGCTCGATGTCTGGCAGTACATTGCGCGCGAAAACATCGCGCTGCCGAGCCTCTACTACGCCCACCAGCGCGATGTGGTGGAGCGCAAGGGCCTGCTCGTGCCCGTGACGCCGCTGACCCCCGCCCGCGAAGGCGAAACCATTGAAAACCGCACCGTGCGCTTCCGTACCGTTGGCGACATCACCTGCACCTGCCCGGTGAGCAGCGACGCCGCCTCGGCCGACGACATCGTGCTGGAAACCCTGGCCGCCGATGTGAGCGAGCGTGGCGCCACCCGCATGGACGACAAGACCAGCGACGCCTCGATGGAAAAGCGCAAGAAAGACGGATACTTCTGATGACTACCGATACCCTGAGCGCCGTGCGCACCCCCGCCCACGACAACCAGCGCACCGCATCGGCGCTGCGCTTCATCACCTGCGGATCGGTCGATGATGGCAAGTCCACGTTGATCGGCCGCCTGCTGGTGGACAGCAAATCGGTGCTGCAGGACCAGCTTGCCGGCGTGCAGCGCAGTGGCGAGACCGACCTGGCCCTGCTCACCGATGGCTTGTCTGCCGAGCGCGAGCAAGGCATCACCATCGACGTGGCCTACCGCTACTTCGCCACCGAGACGCGCAAGTTCATCATTGGCGATGCACCCGGCCATGAGCAGTACACCCGCAATATGGTGACCGCCGCATCGAGCGCCGACGCCGCCGTCGTGCTGGTGGACGCGACCAAGCTGGACTGGCAGAACCCGCAGCTCGCGCTGCTGCCCCAGACCCGCCGCCACAGCCTGCTGGCCCATCTGCTGCGCGTGCACTCGCTGGTGTTTGTGATCAACAAGCTCGACGCCGTCACCGACCCGGCACGGGCCTTTGCCAATATCCGCAATGCGCTGGCCGCCTTTGCCCAGGCAGCGGGCATCACCGTCGCTGCCACCATCCCGGTCTCGGCCTTGAAGGGCTGGAACGTGGTGACCTCGCATCCCGACTGGGCCGGCTACCAGGGCCCGAGCCTGCTGGAGCTGCTGGAGAAGCTGTCGACAACGCCCGCCGACGCCGGCCAGCCTCTGGCGTTTTCCGTGCAATGGGTCGAGAAGTTCTCTGCGTCGGCCGACACCCACCAGGGCCGCCGCATTTTCTGGGGCCGTGTTGGCACAGGCGATGTGGCGGTGGGCACCGCCGTGCAGATCCTGCCCAGCGGCCAGCGCGCTACCGTCGCCCAGGTGCTGGACCATGTCCGCCAGCCCGTAGCGCGCGGCGCCGGCCAGAGCGCCGGCATTGTGCTCGACCGCGAGGTGGATGTCTCGCGCGGTGACTGGATCATTGCAGCCCCCGCGCCTGCGGTGACCAGCGCTGCCGACGATGACTTTGACACCCCCAGCGAACGGCCCGCCTGGCCCGCAACGCGCGAGATCACCGCCACCATCGCGTGGATGGACAACGAGCCTCTGCTGCCCGGCCGCGTGTACTGGGCGCTGCATGGCCGCCGCTGGATCAAGGCCAAGGTGCGCAAGGTGCTCAACCGCCTGGACATCCACTCGCTGGAGCGCCAGGATGCCGAGCAGCTCGAACCCAATGCCATTGGCCGCGTGGAGATCAGCTTGCAGGAAGCAATTCCGGCGGCCGCCTTTGTGCGCTCGCGTGAATTGGGCTCGCTAATCCTGGTGGACACGGCTTCCAACAGCACGGCTGCCGCGGTATTGGTGGAATAAAGCAAGCAGTCCCGCAGCTAAAAACCACGTTATTCGGAGGCGGGTTAGGTGCTTGTGCACAAAAACCGTAAAATCCTCCGCTGTTTGTTTGTCTGAATCACTGGCGAAAACCATTCCATGACCCACGTCGTCACCGAAAACTGCATCAAGTGCAAATACACCGATTGTGTGGACGTCTGCCCTGTTGACTGCTTCCGCGAAGGCCCGAACTTCCTGACCATCGATCCGGACGAATGCATCGACTGCGCCGTCTGCATCCCCGAGTGCCCTGCCAACGCCATCTATGCCGAAGAGGATGTGCCTGCGGACCAGTTGGCCTTCATCAAGCTCAATGCCGAACTGGCCTTGGCCGACGGCTGGAAGAGCATCACCAAGCGCAAGGCACCGCTCGAAGGCGCCGACGAGGCCAACGGCCAGCCGGGCAAGCTCAAGGACCTGATCCGCTGAGCCCAGTCCCTATGCAGGAATACCGCGCTTTGACGCCCAGTCCCTGAATCCGCCAAGCCAGCCTCCGCGCTGGCTTTTTTATGCTTCGCGCCCACCCAGAGCTACCGCCATGCACAGTGCCGCCTTTGCCAACACCCCCCAGCCGCCGTACTACGCCGTGATCTTCACCTCGCAGCGTAGCGACACCGAGCACCAGCGCTATGCCGAGATGGCCGATGCCATGGTGGCGCTGGCCGCGCAGCAGCCTGGCTTTTTGGGCGCCGAAAGCACGCGCGGCAGTGACGGCCTGGGCATCACCGTGTCGTACTGGCAAGGTGAAGAAGACATCCGCCGCTGGAAGGCCCACAGCGACCACCTGATTGCCCAGCGCATCGGTGCCGAGCGCTGGTATGCGCATTACCAGGTGCGGGTGGCGAAGGTGGAACGGTCTTATGGCATGCAGCACGCGAGCGCAGCCTGACGTGACAAGCCCTGCGCCATGGGACATGGCACAGGGCTGGCAGTCGGAGGGTGAGGGCCGGGAATTTACAGCCGGATCTCGCGGTGCTCGCCCATGCCTTCGGGCCGCTCTCCGGTGACTGCCGACTTGGCCATCTTGAACAGCTGCACCAGCTTGTTTTCCTTGACATCCCAGTATTCGGCGAAGTCAACGCGGGCAATCAGAATTTGCAGGTTGGGATCGTTGGGGCCATCCGGAAACCAGGCCTTGGCCATCGGGCCGTAGAACTTCTCCTTGATCGCCAGATCATCGCTGACTGACGCTTTGGCCGAAATCGACACATAGCTGTCTTTATCGGGGTCTGCGTAAGAGATATTGATATCGCTGGAATGCTGCAGACAGCGCGACAGATCCGAATCCTTGCCGAGCAGGAAATACAGATGCTTGTCCTCATTCATGCCTTCACGGTTGGCTGTCGTCATGGGGCAGGCATGCAGGCTGCCATCCTCATGGCGGTGGGTAATCATCGCAAAGCGAATGTCCTTGATCAGTTCCCACAATTTTTCACGCGGATTTTCTTGGGCCATGGCGAGACTCCTGTCGATTTGGAAAATTTCACTGTATCGATGGGTCTTGGCCGCCGTTGTAAGGCAAACGCCTCCCCGGGGATCGGCGTTTCCATGATCCGTCTGTGAAAGATTCGCACCCCTCCCCGGCTACCGATGGGGGTGATCGCAGTTACGGCAACACGTGCTGAGCCACTGCGCCGAAGCTTCGGTACCTCTGCGCCGCGCGCCTGATGGCCTCCACGCAGGCCCGGGTGGCTTCAGCGCTGCGCCGCTGTCATGGCCGCCACCACCTGCTGCAGTGCCGCCGGGTCTTCCATCGTCGACAGATCGCCGGTGTCCCGTTTCTCGGCCACGGCCTGCAGCGCGCGGCGCAGCAGCTTGCCACTGCGGGTCTTGGGCAGGCTGGCCACAAAGTACACCCGCGCCGGCCTGGCCACGGCACCCAGCTGCGTGTCGACATGGTTGCAGACGGATTTTTCCAGCGCATTGCAGGCGGCAAGGTCACCGGCCACCGCATTGCTGCGCGCAACGGCAAAGGCCAGCGCGACCTGGCCTTTGAGCGCATCGGCCACTCCGACCACGGCGACCTCGGCAATGTCCGGGTGGCCGGAGATGCTTTCCTCGATCTCGCGCGTGCCCAGGCGGTGGCCGGCAACGTTGATCACGTCATCGGTGCGTCCGAGGATGAAGTAGTAGCCGTCCTTGTCGCGCACGCCCCAGTCAAAGGTGCTGTAGACCAGGCGGCCGGGGATGCTCTTCCAGTAGGTGTTGACGAAGCGCTGGTCGTCGCGCCAGATGGTCATCAGGCAGCCAGGGGGCAAGGGGCCTTCGATGGCGATCACACCCTTTTGCATCGGCTCCTGCAGCTCGGCGCCGGTGTCGCCGTCGATCAGCTTGACGTGGTAGCCAAACACCGCCTTGCCCGGACTGCCAAAGCGCGATGGCTGGGGCTCGACGCCATTGCACAACGTGAGGATGGGCCAGCCGGTTTCGGTCTGCCAGTAGTTGTCGATGATGGGACGCTGGATGGCGCCGCTGATCCAGCTGGCGGTGGGCTCGTCCAGCGGCTCACCGGCCAGCCACAGCGCCTGCAGGCTGCTCAGGTCGTACTTGCGCAGGTACTCCGGATCCTGCTTTTTGAGCACCCGGATGGCGGTGGGCGCCGAGAACATGTGCGTGACCTTGTATTTCTCGACCAGGCTCCACCAGATGCCCGGGTCCGGCCGCACCGGCACGCCTTCATACATGAGGGTGGCCATGCCGCCGATCAGCGGCGCATAGATGATGTAGCTGTGGCCCACCACCCAGCCGATATCGCTGGTGCAGAAAAAGGTCTGGCCGGGCTTGGCATCGAAGATCGCCGGCAGGCTGGCGGCCAGCGCCACCGTGTAGCCGCCGGTGTCGCGCTGCACGCCCTTGGGCTTGCCGGTGGTGCCGCTGGTGTAGAGCGTGTAGCTGGGGTGCGTGGACTCCACCCATTCGCAGGGCACCTGCGCATCGAGGTGCCGGGCACGCAAATCGGCCCAAAGGTGGTCCCGGCCAGGCACCTGCTGCATGGGGGCCAGGCCCCGGTCCACCATCAGCACGGCCTGGGGCTGGTGGCTGGCCAGCGCAATGGCCTCGTCCAGCAAGGGTTTGTAGGGCACGACCTTGCCGGCGCGCGATCCTGCATCGGCGCTGATGATGACGCTGGGCTGGGCGTCATCAATGCGCGTGGCCAGCGAGCCCGAGGCAAAGCCGCCAAACACCACCGAATGGATGGCGCCGATGCGCACGCTGGCCAGCATCGCGATGGCGGCCTCGGCAATCATCGGCATATAGATCTGCACGCGGTCGCCTTTCTTGACGCCCAGCGCCTGCAATGCGGCGGCCATGCGCTGCACCTCGCGGTGCAGCTCGGCATAGCTGTAGCTGCGCTCGGTGTTGGTCTCCGTCGATACCGCAATCAGCGCGGCCTGGTCGCCGCGCTCTGCCACATGGCGGTCGATGGCGTTGTGGCAGAGGTTGGTCAAGCCACCGGCAAACCAGCGCGCAAACGGCGGGTTGCTGTAGTCACAGATCTGCTGGGGCGGCACCTGCCAGTCGATGCGCTGCGCCTGCTCGGCCCAGAAGGCATCGCGGTCATTGATCGAGCGGTCGTAGAAGTCGGCAAAACGGCTCATCGAAGTCTGTCTCCATCTTTTGTCGTGGAGCCATTATTTCCCTTTGTCTTGCATACCGCTGACAAATGCGCGCCCGGCTGCGCGGCCTACCCTGTGGTTTTCCCGCATACATGCGGGCCGCCCAGAGGGGCTTTTGCGGCACCGGGCGCAGTTTCGGCGCCGGCCGGCCCGGGCGGGCTGCGGCATCGCGCACAATCAGCGGCATGGCGCACCACCCCGGTGCTGTGGCGCGCCGGATGACGAAGGGTGTCCCATGCTCAATGGTTTGTGGCTGGGTTTTTTTGTGGTGGCGGCTTTTGCCGCATTCGCGCAGTGGCTGGTGGGCGGCCATGCCCAGATTTTTGGCGACATGGTGCAGGCGCTGTTCGCGATGGCCAAGCTCTCGGTCGAGGTGATGGTGCTGCTGTTTGGCACGCTCACGCTGTGGCTGGGCTTTTTGAAGATTGCCGAAAAAGCCGGGCTGGTCGATATGCTGGCCCGCTGGCTGGCCCCCCTGTTTGCCCGGCTGATGCCCGAAGTACCGCGCGGCCACCCTGCGCTGGGCCTGATGACCCTGAACTTTGCCGCCAATGCGCTGGGGTTGGACAACGCTGCCACCCCCATCGGGCTCAAG
The DNA here is from genome assembly GCF_022387135.1 of Comamonas sp. B21-038. Classification (GTDB taxonomy): domain Bacteria; phylum Pseudomonadota; class Gammaproteobacteria; order Burkholderiales; family Burkholderiaceae_C; genus Comamonas; species Comamonas sediminis. Next base: position 1,650,405 of record NZ_CP092462.1, on the reverse strand, counting down.
GCCATGCGTGCGCTGCAGGACATCAACCCCTCGCCCACCTCGGCCAGCAATGCACAGATTCTGTTTCTGGTGCTCAATGCCTCGTCGCTGACCTTGCTGCCGGTGACCATCTTCATGTACCGCATGCAGCAAGGCGCGCCCGACCCGACCCTGGTCTTTCTGCCGATCCTGCTGGCCACCTCGGTCTCCACGCTGGTCGGCCTGATCTCAGTGGCCATCGTGCAGCGTCTGCCGCTGTGGCACCCGGTGGTGCTGGCCTATCTGCTGCCGGTAGGCCTGGTGCTGGCTGGCTTCATGGCTTTTTTGGCGACACTGACGTCGACCGCGATGGCGCAGGTTTCATCGCTGCTGGGCAACCTGACCCTGTTTGGCCTGGTGGTGCTGTTTGTGGTGGTGGGGGCGCTGCGCAAGGTCGCTGTGTATGAGAGCTTTATCGAAGGCGCCAAGGAAGGCTTCGACGTGGCCAAAGGGCTACTGCCCTACCTGGTGGCCATGCTCTGCGCCGTCGGTCTGTTCCGCGCCTCGGGCGCGCTGGGCTATGCGCTCGACGGCATCCGCTGGCTGGTAGACCTGAGCGGCATGGATTCGCGCTTTGTCGATGCGCTGCCTACCGCGCTGGTCAAACCCTTCTCCGGCAGCGCTGCGCGCGCGATGCTGATCGAGACCATGCAAAGCCATGGCGTGGACAGCTTCCCTGCGCTAGCAGCCGCCATCATCCAGGGCAGCACCGAGACCACCTTCTATGTGCTGGCGGTGTACTTTGGCGCCGTCGGCATACAGCGCGCCCGCCATGCGGTGCCCTGCGCGCTGCTGGCCGAGTTCTCGGGCGTGGTGGCCGCGATTGTGGTCTGCTACCAGTTCTTTGGCTGATGCCTGCAGCAGCCGCCTGCCCGGGCTGCAGGCGCTTGCTGCTGAGGGATGTAGCTGCCGTCAGGCATCCGGCATGATCGCGTCGGCCCAGTCATAGAGGGTGCCCAGAATCTCTTCGGCGCGCTCATCAGCGGTTTCCTGCAGCTGGTCGATCTCGGCAAACATCTGCTCGGCCGTGCGCGCGCCGCCCCGCCCTTCCTGCAAGAAGGCGATGCGCAGCTCCAGCCAGCGCTGCTGCTCTTCGGGGTTCAGCGAATCGGGGAAATTGCGCGCGCGGTAGCGGAACAGCAACTCATGCAGGCGCGCATCATCAAACCCAGGCTTGGCAACGGCCAGCTCCTGCGGGTGCATGCCGGTCAGCTGGGTCAGGCGGCGGCGGTCGGCCTGGCCGATGAAGCCGCCGTACAGATCCTGGTCCACATCCACGTCCTGCAGCGGCGGGCGCTCGAACACGGCGGCCCAGGTGGCGCTCATATCGGGCAGATCGCGGGCAATCGCGGCATGGCGCAGGGCCTGGTCCATGTCGATCTGCCAGCGCTGTGCCTGCTCGAAGCTCAAGGTGCGCAGGCTGCTGACGACCATCGGCGACTTGTTCAGATGCACGGTCTTGATCGGCAGGCGCGTCATGCCTTCGGGCAGATCGGCCGCTGCGCTGAACATGCGCAGGCGCATCTCGTCGACCGACAGCTCTGCGAGGTGGCTCGGGTCCTGCGACAGGTCCCAGGCGATGATCTCGTTTTTGTTGGTCGGATGCTGGGCCAGCGGCCAGGCCACCGCAATGCAGCCACGCTCGACCCCGTACATGCCCGATACATGCAGAAAGGGCCGGGCCTGTGCAGCGGTGGCCGGCAGGGCCAGCTCCTGCATGACGCGGTCCTTCTTGTGCAGGCCCAGCGCAAAATCGAACAGGCGCGGCTGCAGGCGCTTGATAAGCCGGGCCAGGCCAATGGTGGCGCGCACGTCGCTGAGCGCATCATGCGCCGATTCATGCAGGATGCCGTTGGCGCGGGCCAGGTCTTCGAGCTTGAAGCTGACCGAGCCATCGTCCTTCCTGGGCCACTGGATGCCTTCGGGGCGCAGCGCATGGACCATGCGCACGACATCGAGCAGATCCCAACGGCCGCAGCCGTTCTGCCATTCGCGGGCATAGGGGTCGCGCAGGTTGCGCCAAAGCAGGTAGCGCGTCACCTCGTCATCAAAGCGGATGGTGTTGTAGCCCACACCGATGGTGCCGGGACGGCCCAGCTCGCCCTCCACCACCGCTGCAAACGCGTGCTCGGGCACGCCCTGCTCCAAGCAGTGCTGGGGCGTCAACCCGGTGATCAGGCTGGCTTGGGGGCTGGGCAGGTAGTCGAGCGCTGGCTGGCAGTACAGCATGACCGGCTCGCCAATCTCGTTGAGATCCATGTCCGTGCGGATGCCGGCAAACTGCGCGGGGCGGTCACGGCGCGGCACGGCGCCAAAGGTTTCATAGTCATGCCAGAAAAAGCTGGCGGAGGCGGACGGGGAATTCTGCATGCCCGCTAGTATGCCTGCTCTGGTAGCCACAGCCGAGCAACCTGGGCGCGCAACTACAAGAGCGGTGAGAACAGCCGCGCAATCGAATCGCCCAGCCGCAGCAAAAAGCGCTGCTTGCGGCGCGTGGCCACCTGCTTGGAACGCATCAGATCGGTGTTGAACTGGTCCTGCAGCCGGGCATTGAGCTCCGGCCCGTAGCCAATCGCGCAGACCTCGTAGTTCAGGCGAAAGCTGCGGTTGTCGAAATTGGCGGTACCGATGATGGTCAGGTCGTCATCGACCACCAGGGTCTTGGAGTGCAGCATACGTGCGCTGTATTCGTAGACCTTGGCGCCGGCGCTGATCAGCTCTTCGTAGTAGGAGCGGGCCGCAGCGGTCACAAAGATCGAATCGGATTTCTCAGGCACCAGCAGCCGCACATCGACGCCGCGCAGTGCGGCGCTGGTCAGCGCATACATCGCGGGCTCGGTCGGCACGAAGTATGGTGTGGTCAACCAGACCCGCACGGTCGCCGACTGGATGGCGGCCACATGGGCGCGGTGGATGGGCTCGGTGGGGTTGTCCGGGCCTGAACTGACCAGCTGCATCGCATGACTGCCATCGGGCATGTCGGGCAGCAGCAAGTCCAGGTTGGCCGGCATGTCCTGGGCAGATTTTTCCAGCGCATAGGCCCAGTCTTCCAAAAACGTCGTCTGCAGCCAGGTGACGATAGGGCCGGCCATGCGCAGGTGCACATCATGGTAGGCATGGGTATTGACGCGGCGGTCCTCTTCGTCGGTGATGTTGACGCCACCGGTAAAGCCGATCTGGCCATCGACCACCAGGATCTTGCGGTGGCTGCGGAAGTTGATCACCGGCCGCAGGCGCCTGCCGATCCGCGTGGGGTGGAAGACCGCAAACTCGCCGCCTGCCGCCAGCAACGGGGCGATGAACTTGCGGTTGACCCGCTTGGAGCCCAGCGCATCGACCAGCATGCGCACCTTGATGCCCGCCTTGGCGCGCTCGACCAGCGCATCGCGCAGGCGTGTGCCGGTCTGGTCAGGCTCGAAAATATAGTATTCGAGGTGCACATGGTGGCGGGCCTGGGCGACATCCTCCAGAATGCGGTCAAACGTGGCTGCGCCGCCGCTGAGCAGCTCCACGCTCTCGGCCGACGTGATCGGGAAACCGCAGGTGGCCTCGACCAGCTTGACCATCTCGCGCAACTTGGTCGGCGCCTCGGGTTGGCCATCGCGGATGCGGCGCGTGGTCTCGCGCACATGGTTCTTGTTGCGGGCGCGCAGGCGTTTGATGCGCTGGCGCTTCATGCGCTGCGGACCGATGAAGTAGTAAACGATCAGCCCCACCACCGGCAGCGAACCCATGGACAGCAGCCAGCCCAAGGTAGCCACGGGCGCGCGGCGCTGCATCAGTATCCAGATACCCACCACGCCGAGATAGATCGGCCAGATCACGGACAGCAACGCGACAATGTTTTCTTTGGTCAGATACTGAGATAACGACGCCACAGCACCGCGCTCCTGTTGATGGGACCGCTCAGTGTAGCCTGCCCCCGTGACGAACAGACGCAATAAAAAACAGCCGCAAGCGGCTGTTCTCGTTCTCTGAGTGGTGCGGCCTCAATCGGCAGCGAGCTCTTCCTCTGGCTCGGCAGGCTCCTGCTTGGCACGCTCCTTCTTGGGCAGCGGCTGGATGTCCAGCAGCACCTCGGGCTTGTCGGCACTGCTGTCGTCCCAATCGACGCTCAGGCGTCCGCCTTCGGTCAGGCGTCCAAACAGCAGCTCGTCGGCCAACGATCGGCGGATCGTGTCCTGAATCAGGCGCTGCATCGGACGTGCACCCATCAGCGGATCGAAACCGGTCTTGGCCAGGTGCTTGCGCAGCTTGTCGCTGAACGTGACCTCGACCTTCTTCTCGGCCAGTTGCTGCTCCAGCTGGAGCAGGAACTTGTCGACCACACGCAGGATGACCTGCTCATCCAGCGGCTTGAAGCTGACGATGGCATCCAGCCGGTTGCGGAACTCGGGCGTGAACAGGCGCTTGATGTCGCCCATCTCGTCGCCCGCCGCGCGCGGGTTGGTAAAGCCGATGACGGCCTTGTTCATCGTCTCGGCGCCCGCATTCGTGGTCATGATGATGATCACGTTGCGGAAGTCCGCCTTGCGTCCGTTGTTATCGGTCAAGGTGCCGTGGTCCATGACCTGCAGCAGCACATTGAAGATATCCGGATGCGCCTTCTCGATTTCGTCGAGCAGCAGCACCGAATGGGGCTTCTTCGTCACCGCCTCGGTGAGCAAACCACCCTGGTCAAAACCGACATAGCCGGGAGGCGCACCAATCAGGCGCGACACCGCATGGCGCTCCATGTACTCGGACATGTCAAAGCGGATCAAGTCGATGCCCAGGATATAGGCCAGCTGCTTGGCCGCTTCGGTCTTGCCGACGCCGGTCGGGCCGGAGAACAGGAAGGAGCCGATCGGCTTGTCCACCTTGCCCAGGCCGGAGCGGGACATCTTGACCGCCGACGCCAGCACTTCGAGTGCCTTGTCCTGGCCAAATACCACGCTCTTGAGGTCGCGCTCCAGGGTCTGCAGCTTGCCGCGGTCGTCATTGCTGACGTTGGCCGGCGGAATGCGGGCGATCTTGGCAACGATCTCTTCGATCTCGGTCTTGCCGATGGTTTTCTTGCGCTTCGAAGGCGCCAGAATGCGCTGCGCGGCACCGGCCTCATCGATCACGTCAATCGCCTTGTCGGGCAGATGGCGGTCATTGATGAACTTGGCCGACAGCTCAGCGGCTGCCTGCAAAGCGGCCACCGCGTACTTGACGTTGTGGTGCTCTTCGAAGCGCGACTTCAGGCCCTTCAGGATATCGATGGTTTCGGGCACGGTAGGCTCGACCACATCGACCTTCTGGAAGCGGCGCGACAGCGCTGCATCTTTTTCGAAGATGCCACGGTACTCGGTGAACGTGGTCGCACCAATGCACTTGAGCTGGCCGCTCGACAGCGCTGGCTTGAGCAGGTTCGACGCATCCAGCGTACCGCCCGAAGCAGCTCCGGCACCGATCAAGGTGTGGATCTCGTCGATGAACAGGATCGCATGCGGCTTGTCCTTCAGTGCCTTGAGCACGCCCTTGAGGCGCTGCTCAAAATCACCACGGTACTTGGTGCCTGCCAGCAGCGCGCCCATGTCCAGCGAGTACACGGTAGCCTCGGCCAGCACCTCGGGCACATCTTCTTGCGTGATGCGCCATGCCAGACCCTCGGCAATCGCCGTCTTGCCCACACCCGCCTCACCCACCAGCAGCGGGTTGTTCTTGCGGCGGCGGCACAGGATCTGGATCGTGCGCTCGACCTCGTACTGGCGGCCGATCAGCGGATCGATCTTGCCGTCCTTGGCCTGCTGGTTCAGGTTGACGGTGAACTGCTCCAGCGGCGAGGCCTTTTCAGCGCGCTCGGCGTTGTTGCTGCCGACCTCTTCCGCATCCGAGCTGGACTCGGACTTGGGCAGCTCGGGCGTGTCATTCTTCTTGATGCCATGGGCGATGTAGTTGACCACGTCGAGGCGCGTGACACCCTGCTGGTGCAGGTAGTACACGGCATGCGAGTCCTTTTCGCCAAAAATGGCCACCAGCACATTGGCGCCGGTCACTTCCTTCTTGCCATTGCCGGTGCTCTGCACATGCATGATGGCGCGCTGGATCACGCGCTGGAAACCGAGGGTGGGCTGGGTGTCCACCTCGTCTTCGCCGGCCACCTGCGGGGCATTGTCCTTGATGAAATTGGTCAACGACGCGCGCAGGTCGTCAATATTGGCAGAGCATGCGCGCAACACCTCGGAAGCACTCGGGTTATCCAGCAAGGCCAGTAGCAAGTGCTCCACGGTGATGAATTCGTGGCGCTGCTGCCTGGCTTCTACAAAAGCCATGTGCAAGCTGACTTCCAGTTCCTGAGCAATCATTTGAAACTCCTTTATTGCTTGCCAAATACACTCAACTTGCTTCTAGATGAGGACCATATTCCGTTATTCAACAGGCTCCGATACGGCTTGCAGCGGATGGCCTGCTCCGTTGGCGGCATCCATCACCTGTGCCACCTTGGTTTCAGCGATTTCATGCGAGTACACCCCGCAGACGCCTTTCCCATCCAGGTGGATCTTCAGCATGATCTGCGTGGCCGCCTCGCGGCTTTTGCCAAAAAAATGCTGCAGCACCTCAATCACAAACTCCATCGGCGTGAAATCATCATTGAGCATGACCACCTGGTACATCTTCGGTGGCTCCACACGCTGCGCGATGCGCTCCACAACCAGCGCACCCCACCGTCCTCCGGTGGCTGGGGCGTTGCAGGCAGGTTCGGCGAGGGAGGAACAACAGGTTTCGTGGCCATTGAGATCATTCTATAAGGCTAAATTTCCACATGCACAAAGATGGTGATGCTTTTATGAACTTCAATACGGCTGCGCCAGCAACCACTGGCGCAGCCGTATTGTCAGCCCCAGCAAAATCTTCCTAAACAGTGCTTTCGTAAACGATTTTGATGGCTTCGTGGCCTGCTTCCTGGGACCAGGCAGCCATCGCCTGGTCACTGGGGAAAAAGCGCGCGGCATCGCCCAGATTGAGCTCCACACCCGCCCGTGCCTCGCCCTGGCCGCAGACCACGCCCAGGCGGATCTTGAGGCCGTGGCGCAGCACGCCCTCGTCGGTGTGCTCCTCGACTGCGGGAAACTCCTGAATCAGCCGCGCAACATCGGGCTGGTGGCGGTCGGTGTTGACCAGCAGGTAGCGGCCAAAACGGGCCCGCGCATCGGCCAGACCCCAGACATGCTGGGCCTTGGCGCGCAACCCGCCGCTGAAATGGTCCTGGCCGATGCGGGCGCTCAGAATGACGAATTCATCGTCCTTGAGCTGCTCCTTGTGGCGGTTCCAGGTGGCCTCGTCCAGCGATCCTTCGATGACACCGGTTTTGTCGTCGATCTTGAACAGCACCAGCTTGCCGCGCTGGCCGTTGATGACGCGCATGTCGCTGATGATGCCCGCCACCGTCTGGGGCTCGCGGCTGTCCTTGAGCTGGGAGATCGGCGTGCGCACGAACTGGCGCACCTCCAGCTCGACCTCGTCAAACAAATGGCCCGACAGGTAAAAGCCGATGGCGGTCTTCTCCTGCACCAGCCGCTCCTTGATGCCCCAGGGCAGCACATCGGCCAGCGGCGGCTCCTGCGTGCTCGATCCCACGGCGTCATCCCCCATCATGTCAAACAGGCCGCCCTGGTTGGCATTGGCATGGGTGGTGGCGGCAAATTCGAAGGCCACATCGACCGATTCGATCAGCGCGCGGCGGTTGAGCTGGATGCTGTCAAAGGCGCCGCCCTTGATCAGCGCTTCGACCGTGCGCTTGTTGAGCTTGCTGCGGTCCACGCGCAGGCAGAAGTCGAACAGGCTCTTGAACGGCCCCTTGGTATCGCCCTGGGGGCCCGTGCCCTTGCCTTCGCGCGCCGCCACAATGGCCTCGATGGCGGCCTGGCCGGTGCCCTTGATGGCGCCCAGGCCATAGCGGATCACCTTGTCGGTCACCGGCTCGAAGCGGTGGTGGCCGCGGTTCACGTCGGGCATCTCGAAGGTCATGCCCATCTTCAGCGCGTCTTCGTACAGCACCTTGAGCTTGTCGGTGTTGTCCATTTCCACGGTCATATTGCCGCAGTAGAACTCTGCCGTATAGTGCACCTTGAGCCAACCGGTGTGGTAGGCCAGCAGCGAGTAGGCAGCGGCGTGCGACTTGTTGAAGCCGTAGCCTGCAAACTTCTCCATCAGGTCGAACACTTCGTCGGCCTTGGCCTCGTCGATGCCGATCTTGGAGGCCCCTTCGCGGAAAGTCGCGCGGTGCTGCACCATCTCCTCGACCTTTTTCTTGCCCATCGCGCGGCGCAGCAAGTCGGCGCCGCCCAGGCTGTAGCCGCCCAGCACCTGGGCCGTCTGCATCACCTGCTCCTGGTAGACCATGATGCCGTAGGTCTCGGACAGCACCTTCTCGACCAGCGGATGCGGGTACTCCACCACTTCCTTGCCGTGCTTGCGCGCCACAAAGCTGGGGATCAGGTCCATCGGGCCCGGACGGTAGAGCGCATTCAGCGCAATCAGGTCTTCCAGGCGGCTGGGCTTGGCCTCCTTCAGCATCTGCTGCATGCCGCGCGATTCAAACTGGAACACCGCTTCGGTCTTGCCGGCCGAGAACAGCTGGTAGGTGCGGGCGTCGTCGAGCGGAATCTCTTCGAACTTGAAGTTTTCCTGCCCCTTGTGGCGCTTGATGATGAACTCGCGCGCGATCTCCAGAATCGTCAACGTCGCCAGGCCCAGGAAGTCGAACTTGACCAGGCCCACAGCCTCGACGTCGTCCTTGTCATACATGGCCACTGCCGAGGTGCTGCCCGGCTGCTGGTAGAGCGGGCAAAAATCGGTCAGCTTGCCCGGGGCGATCACCACACCACCGGCGTGCATGCCGATGTTGCGGGTCATGCCTTCGAGCTTCTGCGCCATCTCGATCAGGGTCTTGACGTCCTCTTCCTTCTCGATGCGCTCGGCCAGAATCGGCTCTTCCTTGATCGCATAGGTGTACTTGTCGCCGTCCTTCGGAGGATTGGGCGGGTACTTCAAGGTCACATGCAGGCCCGGCTTGTTCGGGATCAGCTTGGAGATACCATCGCAAAAGCCATAGCTCATGTCCAGCGCACGGCCCACGTCGCGGATCGCCGCGCGCGCGGCCATCGTGCCGAAGGTCGCAATCTGGCTCACTGCATTGCGGCCGTACAGGTCCTTCACATAGTCGATCACCCGGTCGCGGTTGGCCTGGCAGAAGTCCACGTCAAAGTCGGGCATCGAGACGCGCTCTGGGTTCAGGAAGCGCTCGAACAGCAGGTTGTAGTGAATCGGGTCCAGATCGGTGATCTTCAGCACATAGGCCACCAGCGAACCGGCCCCCGATCCCCGGCCTGGTCCCACCGGGCAGCCATTGTTCTTGGCCCAGTTGATGAAGTCTGCCACGATCAGGAAGTAGCCGGGGAAACCCATCTTCAAGATGATGCCCAGCTCGAACTCCAGCCGCTCGACATACTTGGGCCGCTCGGCCTCGCGCTTGGCCTCGTTCGGAAACAGCAGTTGCAGGCGGTCCTCCAGCCCCTCGAACGAGGCCTGGCGGAAATACGCGTCGATCGGCATGCCATTGGGCGTGGGGAAATCGGGCAGAAAATACTTGCCCAGCTGCAGGGTGACGCTGCAGCGGCGGGCGATCTCGGCCGTATTGGCGATGGCGCTGGGCAGGTCGGCGAACAGGGCCTCCATCTCGGCAGCAGACTTCAGGTACTGGTCGCGGGTGAAGCGCTTGACGCGCTTCTTGTTGCCCAAGGTCTCGCCCTCGGCGATACAGACACGGGCCTCGTGCGATTCAAAATCGGCAGGCTTGGTGAACTGCACCGGGTGCGTGGCCACCACCGGCAGCTTGAGGTGCGCTGCCAGCGCCACGGCGGCGGCTACATGGCTTTCATCGTCAGCGCGGCCGGCGCGCTGCAGCTCGATGTAGAAACGGTGCGGGAACAGGCCCGCCAGGCGCAGTGCCACGCTGCGCGCGGTCTTTTCGTCCCCGCGCATCAGCGCCTGGCCGACGGGGCCGGCCTGGGCGCCCGACAGCAGGATCAGGCCGTCCGACAGCTCTTCCAGCCAGGCCCAGGTGCACTGCGGCTGCGCTTTGATGGTATCGGCCATCCAGATCCGCGCCAGCAGTTCCGACAGGTTAAGGTAGCCCTGCTGGCTCTGGATCAGCACGATGATGCGCGACAGCGGCCCGCCTGCCACCTCGGGCTCCAGGGTCAGCTCGGCGCCCAGAAGGGGTTTGACACCTGCACCCCGGCCCGCTTTGTAAAACTTGATGGCGCCGAACAGGCTGTTCAGGTCGGTCAGCGCCATCGCCGGCTGGCTATCACCCGCAGCAAACTTGATCAGATCGCCTACGCGATTGGTGCTGTCGATGATGGAAAACTCGGAATGGATGCGAAGGTGTACGAACATATCCCTGCATTGTAGGAAAGCCGCAGCACCGTCTGTGCAAACCATGGCATATCGGCGGCCGAATGTTACACAGCCCTACTGGCTGCAAGTCCGGCATGGTGTGCGCAGGCCCCGCGCCGATTACAATGGCCCAGATCAGAGGGCGCGGCACGGGCTGCCCCGCTGCGCGGCAGGCCTTGCGGCTGCTCGCAGTTCTTCAGCTTTCCGTCCATGGATTTCAAGCCAAAAATGCTGTTTGCGTACCCCAAATCGAAGGTTCCCGCTATCGCTTCCGTAGCACTTGCCGCTTTGCTGGCAGGCTGTTCATCGACCGATGTGGATCCCACCGCCGGCTGGAGCCCGAACAAGATTTATTCCGAAGCCCGCGACGAGGCCTCTTCGGGCTCGTTCGACAAGGCCATTCCGCTGTATGAAAAGCTGGAAGGCCGCGCTGCCGGCACCGCGATGGCGCAGCAAGCGCAGCTGGAGAAGGCCTATTCCCAGTACAAGAGCGGCGAGAAGGCCCAGGCCATCGCCACCTTGGACCGTTTCGTCAAGCTCCACCCTGCCAGCGAAGGGGTGGACTATGCGCTCTATCTGAAGGGCCTGGTCAACTTCAACGAGAACCTGGGTCTTTTCTCCTGGGTGTCCAAGCAGGACCTGTCCGAGCGCGACCAGAAGGCCGCCAAGGATTCGTTCGAGTCCTTCCGTGAGCTGACCACGCGCTTCCCCGAGTCCAAGTACACGCCCGATGCTGAAAAGCGCATGCGCTACATCGTGAACTCGCTGGCCCAGTACGAAGTGCATGTGGCCCGTTACTACTACGAGCGCGGCGCCTATGTGGCCGCGATCAACCGCGCCCAAAGCGCCATCGCCGACTACAAGGAAGTGCCCGCCCAGGAGGACGCGCTCTATATCCTGATGCTGTCCTACGAGCGCCTGAACATGGCCGACATGGCCGCTGACACCAAGCGCGTACTGGAAGCCAGCTACCCCAACACCCGCCTGCTGGCCAATGGTTTCCGCAAGGAAGACCGCCCCTGGTGGAAGATGTGGTGATGCAGCGCGCCTGATGCGCGTGTGCGTTGACAGCTAAGCGGCTGCTGCAAGTTAAAAACTGCGGCAGCCGTTTTCTTATGGGCGGATAGCTTTTTCCGCCAACGCCTGCAAAAACGCAGGCAAAGCCGCGTCGTTCAGGCTGGGCAGCGGTGGCAACGCCGCCAGCAAGGCTGCGCCATAGCTGCGGCTGTGCAGGCGCTCGTCGGCGATCACCACCACACCCTCGTCGCTGGCAGAGCGAATCAGGCGCCCGACGCCCTGGCGCAGCTGCATGGCGGTCTGGGGCAGCACATAGCGCTCAAACGCATCCCGGCCCACAGCGCGCAGCGCCTGTACCCGCGCCGCATGCAGCACATCATGGCGCGGCGGGAACGGCAGCTTGTCGATCACCAACAGCTGCAGAGCCTGGCCGGGCAGATCGACCCCTTCCCACAGGCCCAAGGTACCTACCAGCACCCGCCCGGTCTTGCTGCCGGGGGCCATGCGCATGGTCTGCAACAAGCGGCGCTTGGGCTGCTCGCCCTGCTGCAGCACGCTGATCGCCTGGCCCTGCAGGCCCTGGCGCAAGGCCTGGGCCAGGGCCTGCACGGCAGCCGTCGATGTGCACAGCACCATGCAGCGCCCGCCCAGCGTCTTGAGGTGTGGCAGCAGCCATTGCGCCAGCGCCTGTGCGCGCTCGGCGGCCGGTGCATCCGTGCCGGGCAGGCCCTGGGGCACCACCAGCCGGGCCTGCTGCGCCCAGTCAAAATGGCTGCGCAAACGCAGGCTCGCGAGCAAAGGCGCATCGCCGGCCTGGCTGCTGTCACTGCGCAAGCCCAGGCCCTGCGCAAACCAGGTCAGCGCATCATCATCGCCCAACGTGGCCGAGGTGAACAGCCAGCGCTGCACCCCCTGGCCCAGCCAGCTGCTGGCCTGCACCTGGGGGCTCAGCGCCTGCAGCGCCTGCCACAGCCACAGCGGCGATTCCCGGAAGCCCTGGCGCCAGGCATAGCGTCCGTAGGCCTGCAGGTCGCCGGCAGGGCCGTCGCGTACCACAGCGGGCGAATCCCACCAGCGCACCAGATCCTTGGCGGCCCCCTGGGCCCACTGGCGCAAGGCCTGCAGCATCCCATCACCCTGGCCTGCCAGCTGGGCCACCACGGCCGCACTGCCGGCCACACCTTGCAACGCAGCGACCAGGGCCGACAGCGCGTTGTGCAAGTGGATGAGCGCCTGGCGGCTGGTGGCGCGGGCCGCCGCATCCGCGGGCGCCTCTGCCGGCCCCAGCGCCTGCTGCTCGGCATCCATCCACTGCGCAATGGCCTGCTGCACCTGCTGCTGCAGCGCTTGCCACGGCGCAAAGCCGCGCGCATGCACGCGGGTTTCGCGCTCCACCGTCTGGAGGTAGTCGCGCATATCCCCCACATTCAGGCCCTTGGCGAGCACTTTCAGGCCAATGGCCTGCAGCTGGTGGGCCTCGTCCATCACCATGGTCTGCGCCAGTGGCACAAAGCCATGGCCTACCCCCAGCATCTGGCGGTGGCGCAGTTCGCTGAAAAACAGATGGTGGTTGATCACCAGGATGTCGGCCTGCGCGGCGCGGGCGCGGGCCTGGTTGGAGAAACAGCGCTCGAAGTGGCCGCAACGCTGGCCCAGGCATTCGTCATGGCTGGCAGTGATATGCGGCACCAGGCGGGAAAGGTGGCTGATGTCGTCCAGCTCGGACAGGTCACCGCCCTGGGTACTTTGCGCCCAGCGCTCCACCTGGGCCAGCGCGCCGGCATGCTGGCCTTGCAGCTTGCTGCGCGCCTGCTCCAGGCCATGCAGGCAGACATAGTTCTCCCGCCCCTTGAGCACCGCGACCTTGCGCTGCTGGCCCTGGTGCGCCAGCAGCGCCGGAATGTCGCGCTCCACCAGCTGGTCCTGCAGCGCCCGGGTTGCCGTGCTGACCACAAAGCGCTCCTGGCGGGCCAAGGCCGCTATCAGATAGGCATAGGTCTTGCCCGTGCCCGTGGGCGCCTCGATCGCCACCCGCTGGCCCTGGCCCCAGGCCGCCTCAATAGCCGCAATCATCTGCTCCTGCTGCGGGCGCAGGCGCAGCGGGGCATCACTGGCAAAGGCGGCGGACAAGGGCATCGATGGATCGGTTTCGGGGGCATGGCAGTCTAGCGCGTTCAGCGCCCTGCCTGGGCTGCCGGCCTGCAACGCCCCAGGCGTTGGTATACAAACATCGGTTGGCAGCGTAATCCCGCCCGCTTTGGCGGCCCGCCGGGCAATCTGTTCTATGATTCCCCTTCCCTTCAACGAGCTTGCATACGGCATACCCCTCCTCGCGCATGAGCCATAGCTACCGTCTCTCTGCCGCCACCGGCCTGCACAAAGGCGACCGTCCCTACCAGCAGGACCAGGTCATCATGCTCGCCCACCCGCGCGCCAAGGGTTGTGTACTGGCGGTGGTGGCCGATGGCATGGGTGGCCGCAGCGGCGGGCGTGCCGCGTCGGACCAGGTCATGCTGACAGCCAAGCAGGTGTTCGAGCGCTACTCGCCAGAGACGGACAGCGCCGAAGAAATGCTGGGCAACCTGGTGCGCGAGGCCCATTTGCTGATCCGCCTGGTGGCGATTGCCGCCGAGCAGGAGCCCCACAGCACGATTGCCGCCTTTCTGATCCTGCCCAACAGCGCCTGCGCCTGGGTGCACTCGGGCGATTCGCGCATCTACCACTTCCGCGATGGACAGCTGCTCTACCAGACCAGCGACCACTCCTATGTGCAGACCCTGGTCGACCAAGGGCAGCTGACGCTTGAAGAAGCGCGCTACCACCCGCAATCGAATATCTTGCTGCACTGCCTGGGCACTGCCGAAGACCCGCCGCTGATCCACCACCGCATTCCGATGCTCAAGCAAGGCGATGTGCTGCTGGCCTGCAGTGACGGCATCTGGCATTACTTCTCGCCCGACGAGCTCTCCTCCATCACGCGCCTGCTCTCGCCCCGTGAGGCCAGCCAGTTCCTGATCGAGCGCGCCCGCATGCGCGCCTCGGGCTCGGGCGACAATATGTCGCTGGCCATCGTCAAGGTCGAGCCCCTGCCGGCAGAAACGTCCCAGGCCGTCGTGCCCGGCAGCAAACGCGCCAAGGCCAAACCACCAGTGCGCAGCTGAAGCGCCGAGCTGGATACACCGCTTAAAAGCAAAAGCCTCGCAGCGGTGAACTGCGAGGCTTTTTGCTGGGGCGTGCTGGGCTTAGAAGCCGGGCATCACTGAACCCTTGAACTGGGTGTCGACAAACTTGCGGATCTCTTCGCTGTGGTAGGCCTTGACCAGCTTGGCCACCCAGGGCTGGTTCTTGTCGGCTTCGCGGATCACCAGAATGTTGACATACGGGTTCTTGGCGCTCTCGAGGACAATCGCATCGGACTTGGGGTTCAAACCCGCCGAGATCGCGAAATTGGTGTTGATCGCAGCAGCATCCAGGTCGTCCAGCGAGCGCGGCAGCTGGGCGGCGTCCAGCTCGACAAAGCGCAGCTTCTTGGGGTTCTCGATCACATCGAGCGGCGTGGCCTTCAAGCCAGCGCTTTCCTTGAGCTTGATCAGACCATTGGCCTGCAGCAGCAGCAGCACGCGGCCGCCATTGGTCGGGTCATTGGGCAGACCGAAACGCGCGCCCTCTTTGAGCTCGTCGATCTTCTTGATCTTCTTGGAGTAGATGCCGATCGGGAAATTGACCGTATCGGCCGCCGCGACAAACTTGTAACCACGGTCCTTGATCTGGGCATCCAGATAAGGCTTGTGCTGGTAGCTATTGGCGTCGAGCTCGCCGGACTGCAGCGCGGCATTGGGCTGGATGTAATCGCTGAACTCGATGACCTTGATCTTCAGGCCGTCTTTTTCGGCAATCTTCTTGACCTGCTCCATGATCTGGCCATGGGGGCCGGCGGTCACGCCGATCTTGATTTCCTTGTCTTGTGCGACTGCGGCGCCAGAAACACCGGCGGCCAAAGCCAGGGCCAGCACGGATTGCAGCAATGTACGTTTTTGCACGGGAGCGATACCTTTCAAATGCGATACCGAAATGTACGCCCGATTTTGCAACGCAACAAAGAACTTTTTGCCATTTGCTTACAACCTGCCCACCGCTGCCAAACCGCTGTCACTCCGGCCGCAGCGCGACGTTGTTGAGCTTGTCCAGGCGCTCGGGCCAGTTGCCATTCCTGGCGTGCTGCTGCAGGATGCGGGTCCAGGCGACCCAGGCATCCCATTGCACGCGCTTGTCCCAGGCATTGCCCCATTGGCTGAAGCACTGCAGCGCGCTGTCGGCAGCGGCCAGCGCATCGGCATCACGCCCGGCGCTGAGGTAAAGCTGGGCCAGCACCATCTGCGGCTCGCCCACCCAGGGATTGAGCTGCACCGCCTGCTCCAGCACGCCGGTGGCCACATCCAGATCGGTCAGCGGCTGGTCCTGCTGGATCACCGACCAGTACAGCGACGCGGCCGCCGCATCGGCCGCCGGGCTCAGGCCCTGCGTGCAGTTGGCAAACACCGGCGGCGTGGGCAGCAGGCCCTGCAAGCCCGGGTGCTGCAAGGCCAGACCCAGGCTGGCAATCTGCGACAGCATGCGCCCGCTGGGCCGCATCGGGCCGGGCCAGAGCGAGGCCATCCAGTGCGCCTTTTGCGGGCGCTGGGGCACCTGCGGAAAGCTGGAGAAAATATCGTCCTGCCAGCTGAACCACTGCTCGATGGTGTCGGCCATGCTGACGATGATGAACGCCGCCACGGTATAGGGCTCGACGCGGCGTGGCGCGCCCTGGTGGTCCAGCAGAACGGCGCCATCGGGCTCGATGGCACCGGCCAGCACCTTCTGTACAAACTGGGCGCGCGAGAGAACGCAGAACTCGTAGACCAGCTGCTCGGCCGGCTCGCCCACCAGCGCCGCGAGCTGGCTGCGCTCGCTGCTGGCATCGAACTTGACCAGGTCCACAAAGGCATTGCCATAGACGCTGTGCAGCAGGCCCAGCAGTTTGACATCCTCGGGCTGCTGCCACAGCTGCAGCGTGCGCGTCACCCCCAGCAGATGGTGGCGAAAGGTGCCGGCCTTGTGCCAGTCCTGACCGACATCGCGGGCCAGCACCACCGGCAAGGCGCGCGCCAGCGCCGGGTGGGCATGGATCCAGTTCTCGTCAAGCAAGGGCTTGGCCCGCAGCCATTGGGCCGGGTCCAGCGCCTGCAGCGGCAAGGCATGTGCGGTGGCAGTGGGCAAGGCGGCATTCATGGCGGTCTCCAAAGCGTGGGCAATGCTGCATTGTAGGCAGAGCCCACCGCGCGCAACGCCCTTGGGCGACAGCCGCCGCTGGCGATGGAAAAAAGCCCATGCGCAGTGCACATGGGCTGGGGCCACCGTTTGGAGCAGCGGATTACTTGTGGCTCAGGCGGCGCACCGCCCAGTCACCCAGGCTTTGCACCAGCTGCACAAAGACGATCAGGATGACGACCACAGCCAGCATGATGTCCGGCAGGAAGCGCTGGTAGCCATAGCGGATACCCAGGTCGCCCAGGCCACCACCACCAATGGCCCCAGCCATCGCCGAGTAGCCGGTCAGCGAGACAAAGCTGATCGTCAGGCCTGCGACGATGCCGGGCAGCGCCTCGGGCAGCAGCACCTTCCAGACGATTTGCCAGGAGGTCGCACCCATGGCTTGCGCGGCTTCGACCAGGCCATGGTCCACTTCACGCAGCGAGGTCTCCACCAGGCGGGCGATGAAAGGTGCTGCAGCCAGGGTCAGCGGCACAATGGCCGCGGCCGTGCCGATGGACGAGCCGGTGATGAAGCGGGTGAACGGGATGATCGCCACCAGCAAGATGATGAAGGGCGTGGAGCGCACGGCATTCACGAGCCAGCCGACGATCTTGTTGGCAGCGCCGTTTTGCAGGATGCCGCCATGGTCCGTCAGGCGCAGGAACACTCCCAGCGGAATGCCGATCAGCGCGCCGGCCACGCCGGATATGCCGACCATGATCAGCGTTTCCCACAACGAGGTGGCAAACAGCTGCAGCATCATTTCAGAAAAATTCTCAAACATCGATGACCTCTTTGCGGGTGTTAGGCGGCCGAGGCCTCGGTATTGACTTCCTGCACCATCACGCCCGAGGCGCGCAGCGCTTCCACTGCGGCGTTGAGCTGGGCCAGATCGCCGCTGGCGTAAACCGCCAGAAAGCCGAAGGTCTGGTCCTGGATCTCATCGACCTGGCCGTTGAGAATGCTCACATCCAGGCCAAAGTCACGGATCAGGCGCGAGAGAATGGGCTGGTAGGCCAGGTTGCCGGCATAGGACAGGCGCAGCAGCTTGCCCTGGCCGCTGGACAGCGCGCCATTGAGGCTGCGCACCCGGTCGATGACGCTGGCGGGCAGCTCCTGGGGCACGATCTCGTCGATCAGGCTCTTGGTGATGGGTTGCTGTGGGCGGGTGAAGACGTCGATGACCGAGCCCATCTCCACCACCTTGCCCGCCTCCATCACCGCCACGCGGTCGGCGATCTGCTTGACCACCTGCATCTGGTGCGTGATCAGCACCACGGTCAGGCCCATGTCCTTGTTGATCTGCTTGAGCAGGGCCAGCACCGAGCGGGTGGTTTCCGGGTCGAGCGCCGAGGTGGCCTCGTCGCTCAGCAACACCTTGGGCTCGCTGGTCAAAGCGCGTGCAATGCCCACACGCTGCTTCTGGCCGCCAGACAACTGCGCGGGGTAGCGGTCGCTCAGCGCCGCCAGGCCCACCAGGTCCAGCAACGGGTCCACGCGCTTTTTGATCGCGGCCTTGCCCATGCCCGCCAGCTCCAGTGGCAGCGCGGCGTTGTCAAACACCGTGCGGGACGACAGCAGGTTGAAGTGCTGGAACACCATGCCGATCTCACGGCGCGCGGCGCGCAGCTGCGCATCGTCCATTGCCGTCAGCTCCTTGCCATTGACGACCACCTGGCCCGTGGTCGGGCGGTTGAGCAGGTTGATATTGCGCACCAGCGAGCTCTTGCCCGCCCCGCTGCGTCCGATGATGCCAAACACTTCACCAGCGGCAATGCTCAGATCGACACCGCGCAGTGCTTGGACCGGACCATTTTTGCCCGGATAGGTTTGGGTGATACCCCGTAGTTCAATCATTGGAATAAAGAAAGCGCCCTGCAGCTTGAAGCGGGCGCTTGAAAAACCGTGAATAGCCGTACTGTAAGCGATGCAACAGACAGCAGCAAAGAACGAAATTTTAGTTCTTTACAACCGCCGGTTATTTCAGCAGGTCATTTTTGATATCAAAAAGCAGATGGCTATCCGCCTTTTCCGCGGGATTCGCGCAGAATGCCAGCCACGGCGTCCGCCACTGCCTCACGGATGGTCGTGTCGATCTCCAGCTGCAGCGACGATTGCAGCAACGCCGTCTGCTGCTCCACCACCTTGAGCACCGCAGCCGACAGCCGCGTATCCAGGGTCTCCTGTACACGCCGCGTCACCCGGCGGGTGATGGCGTCTTCCAGCGCCTGGGCCGTTTCGGCAGCCGATTCAACCAGTTGGCTGGCGGCATCGGTCACCCCGGCGCCTTCGGCCCCTTGCGAGCTTTGCACATGGCCGGGTGCCGCCAGGCCCGCGCTGTCATCCACCACCGCCCCGGCCCCGGCCAGCGGCGCGGTGAACGGCGCTGGCGCCAAGGCTGGCACCAGGTCATGCGTGTCTGCACGCTCGCCTTGCACGGGTTCAGGCGCTGCCCAGGCCTGCGCGCCACTGCCCAGCGGCAGCGCCGCATCGGTCTGTTGCGCCCAGCCGCTGTAGGTCGGCAGATCGGCAATATCGTCAGCAGGCACCGGCGCTGCCCATGCGCCAGAGGCCGGTGCATCGGTATCGCGGCGCCTGCGCAACACGTCGACACTGGACGGTGTGCTGTCAGCCGCTGCGGCAGCGGCAGCGGCTGGCCCAGCGGGCACCCCCTGGGCCAGCGCGTCGGCCGCGTCCTGTGCGGCTTCCTCGGTCAGCGTGGGCACAAACTTCGGGGGAATGCGGGACTCGGTCATGGCTCAGTCCTCCGTCTTCATCACCAGATCGCGGCGCTCGATGTCGTACCCCATGGCCGCATAGGCGCGCCAGCGCGCCCGGGCCTGCTGCCGGTCCTGCTCATCGTCGGCGCTGACCACCTCGATCACCCGCTCGAAGCGGGTCACGTCGGCAGGCATCTGCGTGCCCAGGTTGAGCAGCACCCGGGTGTGCGGCAGGCTGCCCGCCAGATCGCTGACCAGCACCGTCGGCGAGCGCTGCAGCACATCCATCTCTGCGTCTCCCCGGCAGTGGGCCAGAAACTGGCTGGCACCGCCAAAGGACCACAGGGCCTCATCGAGCTGGGCTACCATGGCCGGCTCACCAAGGACCACCAGCGGAATGTCCATGCGCTGGAGCTTGCGCGCCAGCTTGCAGGCATAGGCCAGCTTGCTGGGCGCGTTGAAGTGAAACGCTACCGTCGTCGAGGTCGTCATAAGGCAGGCTGTGCTTACTGGGCGTCCGCCTTGTCAGCGCCGTCGATATTGACCGCCGCCTTGCCCGGCTTGTCCAGCACCACAGGCTTGTCTGTCTTGCTGGCCTTGGCGGGCTTGACGGTCTTGGCTTGCTCGGCAGGCGCTGCGCTCTGGGCGCTGCTCAGCAGGTACTGCAGCAGCAAGCCCACGGGGCGGCCCGTGGCGCCCTTCTTGGCGCCGCCGCGCCAGGCGGTGCCGGCAATGTCCAGATGCGCCCAGGCCATGGTGCCGACAAAGCGCTGCAGGAACTTGGCGGCCGTGATGGCCCCCGCCGGGCGGCCACCCACATTGGCCACATCGGCAAAGTTGGTCTTCAGGCCTTCGGCATATTCGTCATCCAGCGGCATGCGCCAGCAGTGGTCCTGCGCCTGGTCGCCGGCGGTCTGCAGCGCCTGGGCCAGTGCGTCGTTGTTCGAAAACAGGCCACTGCGCTGCGCGCCCAGCGCGATCACGCAGGCTCCAGTCAAGGTGGCGATATCGACCACGGCGCTGGGCGAGAACCGCTGGGCATACGTCAGAGCGTCGCAGAGCACGAGGCGGCCTTCGGCATCGGTGTTCAGGATCTCGATGGTCTGGCCGCTCATGCTGGTGACCACATCACCGGGCTTGACCGCCGCGCCATCAGGCATGTTCTCGCAGGCGGGAATCAGGCCGACCACATTGATCTCGGGCTTCAACTCGGCCAGCGCACGGAAGGTGCCCAGCACGCTGGCGGCGCCGCCCATGTCGTACTTCATCTCGTCCATGTCGCCCGCAGGCTTGATCGAGATGCCGCCAGTATCAAAGGTGATGCCCTTGCCGACCAGCACCACCGGCTGGCTGTCCTTATTGGCGCCGTGGTAGTGCAGCTCGATGAAGCGCAGCGGCTCCTTGGAGCCCTGGGCCACGGCCATGAATGAGCCCATGCCCAGTTTGGCCACGTCCTCGGGCTTGTGGATCTTGCACTTGATGCGTTTGTGATCAGCAGCCAGCGACTCAGCGGCCTCGGCCAGCAGCTTGGGGGTCGCGTAGTTGGCGGGGCGGTTCGCCCATTCGCGGGCAAAGGCCACGCCTTGCGCGGTGGCCTTGGCCACTTCAAACGCCTGGCCCAGCGCCGGAGCATTGGGCGCGCCCAGCACCACGGACTGGAGTCCCACTGCCTTGGCCGACGGCTTGGTGGTGCGGTAAAGATAGGTGCTGTCGGCCAGGCATTGCACGAGCGCGTGCAAAGCGGCGTCGGCCAACGGCTGGGCACTGACCACGGCAGCGCGCCCGATGCCCTCGCGCGTCAGCGGGCCGGAAACGGCCGCCAGCGCCTGGCGCACGGCCTGGGGCGAACCGTCGCCCACGCCCAACAGCAACAAATGACGGGCTTCAATGGCGGGCACCGCATACATGGCCAGCAACTTGCCGGTTTTTGCCTCAAAATCACCATTTTTCTGCGCGTGCGCAATCAGGGTGGACAATGCATCACTGGTTTTGGGCTGCTTGTCGGCTACCAGCACGATCAGCAGATCGCCGGACTGCAATGCGGCCGAAGCCAAATCCAGAGTTTTGAGTTCAAAGTTCATAATCGGTGCTTTCCTTCTCGCCAATGTTATTCGATTCCTCGATCCGTAAAGAGCTATCCCGCAGCTTTGGCGCCACCTTGGTGGTGCTCGTGACTGTGGTGATGACGATGATGCTCATCAAAGTGCTGGGCCAGGCCTCGCGCGGCAGCGTCAACCCTTCCGATGTGTTGCTGGTGATGGGTTATACCGTGCTGGGCCAGCTGCCGACCATTTTGAGCCTCTGCCTGTTCATCGCCGTGGTGGCGACCTTGTCGCGCATGTACCGCGACAGCGAAATGGCCGTGTGGTTCAGCAGTGGGCAAAGTCTGGTCAGCTTTCTGCGTCCGCTGATGCGCTTTTCCTGGCCGATCATGGTGGTCATCGCCGTGCTGGCCCTGCTGGTATGGCCCTGGGCCAACCAGCAGATTGTGCAGCTTCGCGCCCAGTATGAACAGCGCGGCGACGTCGACCGCATCGCGCCAGGGGAATTCCAGGAATCGTCGGACGGCTCGCGCGTGTTCTTCATCGACCGCGATCGCAACTCGGACCTCGAAGCGAGCAATGTCTTCATCGTGACCAACGAGGAGAAGAAGGACACCGTCACCACCGCCAAGAGCGCACACCTGGAAGTGCAGGAGAATGCGCGCGTCGCCGTGCTCAACGATGGCCAGCGCGTCGAGAAGACCAAGGACAACCCCGGGCTGAAGGTCAGTGACTTCAAGGAATACGGCACCCGCATCGGCAGTGCTGCCACGATCGACCCCAATGACATGGGCGCCGTCAAGAACATCCCCACCCGCCAGCTGATGGCCAGTGAGGAGCCCCGCCTGCTGGGCGAGCTGGGCTACCGCCTGGGTCTGGCGATTGCCGCGATCAACTTTGTCGTGCTGGGCCTGGCCATGGCCAGCGTCAACCCGCGGGCGGGCCGCAGCAGCAGCCTGGTGTTTGCGCTGTTTGCCTTCATCGTCTATTACAACCTCATGACCTTTGCCCAGAACTGGGTGTCTTCGGGCAAAGCCTCGCTGCCGCTCTCATTCGTTCTTATCCACGGCTTGACAGCCCTGCTCGCCTGGACCTTGCTGCTCAGCCGCAACCAGCAGTTCTCGCTCCTGCAATGGGTACGCCGCAAGGGGAGCCGCGCATGAAGACCTTCCGCAAAATGATCTACCGGGACATCGCCGTGACCGTCGGCTTTGTCACCCTCGCCTTCTTGGCGCTGTTTTTTTTCTTTGACCTCGTCGACGAGTTCCGCTGGATCGGCACCGGCACCTATGAGCTCAAGGATGCGCTGCTGAGCGTGGCGCTCAACATCCCCAACCACATCTACGAGCTGCTGCCGATCACGGTGCTGATCGGCACGATCTTTGTGATGGCGCGTATGGCGCAGACCTCGGAGTTCACCATCCTGCGCACCAGCGGCCTGGGCCCCTGGCAGGCACTGGGCAGCCTGCTGAGCATTGGCCTGGCTTTCGTCGTGCTGACCTTTGCGATCGGCGACTATGTGGCGCCCGCCGGCGAGCAGGCGAGCCAGCTGGTGCGTGCCCAGCGCTTTGGCCAGCTGAGCACCGGCCGCACCGGCGCCTGGCTGCGCGAGAAGCGCGAGGACGGCATGGCCGCCATCAATGTGCGCGCCATCTCGCCCGAAGGCGATCTGCAGCGTGTGCGGGTCTACAGCTTCGATGACCAGGGCCGCATCCAGATGCAGCTGACCGCTGCCGGTGGCAAGTTTGGCAATGGCGTCTGGCAGTTGCACCACATCCAGGAGCAGCGTTACTACCTGGGCGACCAGCGCCAGGCGCGTGTCGAAGTCAAGAACCTGGAGACGATGGACTGGCCGACGTCGGTGACCAGCAGCATGGTGGCCGCCGCCGTGCTCAAGCCCGACCAGATGAGTACCTACGACCTTTTCCTCTACGTCAGCCACCTGCAGGCCAACGGCCAAAGTGCGCAGCGCTACGAGATCGAGCTGTGGCGCAAGGTGTTCTACCCCATCAGCTGCCTGGTGATGGTCGTGCTCGCCCTGCCCTTTGCCTACCTGCACTTCCGCTCGGGCGGCATCACCGGCTATGTGTTTGGCGGCGTGATGGCCGGCATCAGCTTCTTCCTGCTGAACAACGTGTTCGGCTTTGCCGGCAACCTGCAGAACTGGCACCCGATGCTGACTGCTGCTGCGCCGGGGCTGATCTACTCGCTGCTGTCACTGGGCGCCTTCAGCTGGCTGGTGCTGCGAAGATAGCGGGGCTTGGGAACCCTCTGCAAACTCCCTGCGTCGGGCAAGGGTTCTGCAGAGGTTTTCCAGCCCAGCGACCAAGCCCCAGGGCGGAGTCCCCGTTCTGAAGAGCAAAGCCCTGTAGCATCGCTACTGCAGGGCTTTGCTAATTCTTGGCGATTACTCAAACTTCCGCTCAGGCATCGTCACGCGGCAGCGACAGCGCCGCCGCCATCTCGCGCATCAGATCGGTCTGGGAGATGATGCCCACCAGCTTGCCCTGCTGGTTGACGACCGGCACATGGTGCAGCTTGGCGCGCGAGAAGACCGCAATCAGGTCCACCATGCGGTCGTAACTGCCTACCTGGGAGACCTCGGCCGTCATCAGGTCGCCCACCAGCTGGCCAGCGTCTTTCTTGCGCAGCACCCAGTGCTTGAGCTTGCTGCTGAGCGCGGCCGGGGTGGCGGTCAGCGCATGGTTGAGCAGATCGGTGGCGGTGATGATACCCACCACCCGCTGCGCAGCATCGACCACCGGCAAGGCCTTGACCCGGTGCTGCTGCATCAGCGACCAGGCATCCTTGATGCTGCTCTCCGGCCGCGTCGCATGCACCGGATGGGACATCACATCCTCGCAGCGCACATTGCCCAGCGTGCGCTTGAAGGCCGCCTGGCTTGCGCCCTGCAGCAGCGCTTCCAGATCGGCGCGGCTCACGTCCAGCACGCCGTTGAACCGCGCCAGTGCTTCATCCAGATCGCCGCCCTCGATGTGTGCGCTGGACGCGCGCGATGGCTGCACTGCCTGCGGCTTCTGGCTGTGCTGGGGCGCGGGGTAGCGCTTGCCGGTCATGCGGTTGTAGGCGGTGGCCAGCAGCACCAGAACGACCAGGTTCAGCGCCACCGGGTTGAGCAGGATCGACACATCGTGCCAGCCCTGGATGGCCATCCACATGGCCAGCGCAGCGCCCGGCGGGTGCAGGCAACGCAGCACCACCATCACCATGATGGCAAGACCCACCGCCACCGCCGCAGCCAGCAGCGGATCCGGAAACACCAGCACTGCGACCCATCCCGCCAGCGCCGACAGCAGCGAGCCGCCAATCACCGGCCAGGGTTGCGCCATCGGGCTGGATGGCGTGCCTATCAGCAGCAAGGCGCTGGCCCCCATCGCGGCAAACAGCCAGGGGGTGTGGTCATGCTGGCCCCAGGTCTGGCTGGCCAGACCGGTCAGCCACAGCACCACCATCGCGCCCACCACCATGCGCGCCAGCTCCAGCCCGTTGACATGCGCGGCCGATGGCAAAAAGTTGCGCCACCACAGCTGCAGCCGCGCGCGGCGGCTGGTGGTGCCCGGCGAAGATCTGGGTGGCGATGGCGGACGTGCAGAAGACATGGCGCGGCAGAGAGCGAGATGAAGGCGGGAGGTCCGCCATCATAATCAGGCCCCGGACTACAGACCCAGCCGCTGCTGTCACCCCTGCTGGCGGCATCGTCATCGCCACCAGGCATTTGGCGACAAATTGTCAGCACATGACCGACAAAAGCTGCATTTCACAACGCAATTTGTCATTCGAACGACACAGTGTCGATAGAATCGGCGGTTTACTGTGACGGCCCTGACCATGCGCGATCGAATTGCTGTTTTGCCCCAATACCTGATGCCCAAGAAATGGATGACCGCGCTGGCCGGCTCATTGGCATCGGCGGAGCTGGGCGGCGCAACCACCAGCTTCATCCGCTGGTTTGTCGGCAAGTACCAGGTCAACATGGATGAGGCAGCGCAGCCCGATATTGCGCAGTACAAGAGCTTCAACGACTTCTTCACCCGGGAGCTGCGCCAAGGTGTGCGGCCGATCGCCCAGGCCGATCTGGTCTGCCCGGTCGACGGCGCCATCAGCCAGTGCGGCGCCATCGCACAGGACCAGATCTTCCAGGCCAAAGGCCACAGCTACAGCACCACGGCGTTGCTCGGCGGCGATGCGCAGTTGGCCGCGCAGTTCACCAACGGCCAGTTCGCCACCATTTATCTGAGCCCCCGCGACTACCACCGCATCCATATGCCGTTGCGCGCCAAGCTGCAAAAGATGCTCTATGTCCCGGGTGATCTGTTCTCGGTGAACCCGGTCACCGCGCGTGGCGTGCCGGGCCTGTTTGCACGCAACGAGCGCGTGGTCTGCGTGTTTGAATCGCGCATCGGGCCTGTCGTCATGGTGCTGGTCGGCGCCACCATCGTGGGCAGCATGTACACAACCTGGCATGGCCAGGTGAATCCCCCGCGCTCGCGCAAGGTGCGCAGCTGGGACTACCAGACCCAGCCGATCGTGCTGGAGCAAGGCGATGAGATGGGCCGCTTTCTGCTGGGCTCGACCATCGTGCTGCTGCTGCCCGAAGGCAAGAGCACCTTCAACCCCGACTGGGCAGCGGCCAAGCCCGTGCGGCTGGGCGAGGCCATGGGTACGCTCAGCCGCTGATGCGGATCGATCTGGTCCATACCCCACCAAGCCGCCGCCCAGGCGGCTTAGTTTTTCAGCCCACCAGGGGCAGCAACTGGCGCCGGCTGCGGAACACATGCGCCTGCCCGGTCACCGGATCGGTAAAGCGCAGCTCGCGTGCCAGCAGCTGCAAGGGCCGCGAGAAATCACCCTCTGGCGGATCATTGACCTCGGGGTAGAAGGCATCATTGCGGATCGGCAGCCCCAAGGCAGCCATGTGCACGCGCAGCTGGTGGCGCTTGCCGCTGACGGGCTTGAGACCGTAGCGCGCCCAGGCGCCCTGCTGCTCCAGCAGCTCCATATGGCTGTGGCTATTGGGGGCGCCAGCCACCTCGTGCATCAGAAAAAAGCGCTGGCTCTCTTCCATGCGGCTGCGGTGCTCGCGCGGAAACACCAGGTCTGCCCGCCACGGCGCCACCGCCTCATAGGTCTTGTCCATCGCCCGGTCGCGGAACAAGGCCTGGTACTGGCCACGCGTGGCCGCATCCTTGGACAGCAGCAGCAGCCCGGCAGTGTCGCGGTCGATACGGTGCAGCGGGGAGAGATGGGCATTGCCAGTCGCATTCTTCAGCCGCACCAGCAGTGAGTTCTGCACGTACTTGCCGGTGGGCAGCACCGGCAGAAAATGCGGTTTGTCCACCAGCAGCAGGCGCTCGTCTTCGTACAGCACATCGGCATCGAAAGGGATGGGCAGCTCGCGCTCCACCTTGCGCCAGTAGTACACCCGCATGCCGGGTACAAAGGCCTGCGCCGGCCCCAAGGTCCGGCGTGTTCCATCGACCACATCGCCCGCCTGCATGCGCTCAAGCCACTGCGCAGCAGTGACCAGAGGCAGGCGCTGGGCCAGAAAATCCAGCAGCAGCCCGCCGCCGCGCGAAGGCAGCACCACGCAGCTGGGGCTCACGCCCTCGCGCATCCAGGTAGTCGGGTCGGTCTGTATCGTCATCTCGGAGGCGATTGTAGTCAACCCGAGCGAAGGTGGGCGGCCTGCGCGCGCGGCAACCTGGTAGAGATCGTCAATATCCGCCCAGGGTCTTGCAGGCTGGGCACAATAGCGGCACTTCTAGGCGCCCGGGGCCGCCCTGCGCAGCCGCCTCTTTCGCAGCACTCCAAAAAATAACAGACCATGACTGCTAACGCATCGTCCGCCTCCAACCTCGCCCTCCATCCCGTCACTGCGCAAGAGCGTGTTTTCAACGGCTGGCATCTGGCCTCGCTGTGGTTCAGCCTGGGCGTGGGACTGCTGGTGATGCAGGTCGGCGCCTATCTGATGCCCGCGCTGTCCACGCAGCAGGCCCTGATGGCGATCATCGGCGGCTCGGTGGTGGGAGCGGGTCTGCTGGCCTGGGTGGGGAAGATCGGATGCGACACGGGGCTGTCGAGCGCCGCGCTGATCCACCATGTCTATGGCCGCCACTTTGCCAAGCTGCCGGTACTGCTCAATATCGTGCAGCTGCTGGGCTGGGGTGCTTTCGAGCTGGTCGTGATGCGCGAATCCACGGTGGCCATTGGCCGCCAGGCCGGCGGCATGCAGGCGGCGTACTGGCCCTGGCTGGCGACCCTGCTCTGGGGCGGGCTGCTGGTGGCGCTGATGACCGGCTCCATGGTGCGGCTGGTGCGCCAGCTGATCTCGCGCATCGCGCTGCCGCTGGTGGTGCTGTCGCTGCTGTGGCTGAGCTGGCAGTTTGTGGGCATGGCAGTGCAGCAGGGCCTGCCTGCATTGTGGAGCCGTCCCGGCGCCGGCGGCATGGGCGTGATGCCCGCACTCGACCTGGTGGTGGCCATGCCCATTTCCTGGCTGCCGCTGGTGGCCGACTATGCCCGCTACGGGCGCGATGGCCACAGCGCCCTGGCCGGCACCTGGATCGGTTTTGGCATTGCCAATATCTGGTGCTATGCACTGGGCGTGCTGGTGGCCCTGGTGCTGCCCAGCACCGACCTGGTTGCCGCGTTGCTGCTGGCCCAGGGCGGCTTGATTGCACTGTCGCTGGTGCTGCTCGATGAGGTGGACAATGCCTATGGCGATGCCTACTCGGGCGCAGTATCGGCCCACAGTCTGCTGCCGCGCTGGGGCGTGCGCGGCTGGGGCATTGCGATGGCTGTAGCCAGCACGGCGCTGGCCGTGGTGCTGCCGATGCACAGCCTCGAGCCCTTTTTGCTGACCCTCAGCTCCATCTTTGTGCCGCTGTTTGGCGTGATTCTGGGCCGCCTGTCCTGGGGTGGCTACCAGCCTGGCAATGCGCAGGCTGCCGTGCACCTGCTGCCCCTAGCGCTGTGGCTGGGCGGCATTGCGCTCTACCACGGCCTGGCCGCCTGGGCGCCCCAAGCGGGATCGGCCTTGCCCACCCTGGCGCTGACCTTTGTGCTGGCGTTTGCCACCCGCTCCAGGGCCTGAAAGCCTGGTCTGGCTAGGCAGAATCCTCGTCGAACAGCGAGGCCTCGAAGCTCGAGTTGACAAAACCGTCCGTCGACTCCAGCACGGCGGCCACCAGCTGCGCGCTCGCCTTGGCCGCACCCCGGTGCGCCTGCGCAAACTGCAGCGCTGCGCGGCGCATGCGGCTGTGGCTGGCCCTGTCGGTGGCAATGGCCACGGCCTGCTGCAGACCTTCGTCCATGCCTGGCACGCGCAGCCCGGCACCGGCTTGCACGCTGCTGTCGGCCGCCTGCGCAAAGTTGAAGGTGTGCGGGCCCATCACCACCGGGCAGCCGCAGGCGGCCGCCTCGATCAGGTTCTGGCCGCCCAGAGGCGCAAAGCTGCCGCCCAGCATCGCCACATCGGCCAGGCCGTAGTACAGCTGCATCTCGCCCATACTGTCGCCCAGCCACACATCGGCAGGCTGCGGCCCCTCCTGCCACTGGCTGCGGCGTGATACCTGCAAACCGGCACGCTGCAGCAATTGCACAATCTCGTCAAAACGCTGCGGGTGGCGCGGCACCAGCAGCCATTGCACCTTCGCTGCCGCTTCCGGGCCGCTGCTGCGCAGCTGTGCCAGCGCCTGCAGCCACAGGACCTCCTCGCCCTCCCGGCTGCTGGCCAGCATCACCACCGGCTTGCCTGCCGCCTGGTGCCAGGCCTGGCCCTGGGCCAGTTGCACCGCATCGGGTTCGACATCGAATTTGAGGTTGCCCAGCACGGCGGTGACCTCGGCCCCTGCGGCGCGCAGGCGTGCGGCATCGGCCTCGGTCTGCGCGATCACCGAGCGCAAGCTTTGGTAGGCCGGGCGCGCCAGCCAGGCCATGCGCTGGGCACCGCGCAGGGATTTTTCGTTGAGCCGGGCATTGGCCAGCACCAGTGGCACATGCTCGCGCTGGCAGCCAGCAGCCAGGCCCGGCCACATCTCCGTCTCCATCAGAATGCCGATCGAGGGCCGGAAATGGCGCAAAAACGCGTTCACGCTAGCGCGGTCATCCCAGGGCTGCCAGACCTGGATATCGCCAGGCAGCAGCAGCTTTCGCCCCTCCTCACGGCCAGTGGCCGTGCCGTGGGTCAGCAGCAGCCGCAATGCGGGTATCTGCAGCCGCAACTCGCGCAGCAGGATGGCCGCAGCACGGGTCTCGCCCAGCGATACCGCATGGATCCAGACCAGCGGCATCTCGGGCACCGCCCGGTAGCGCGGCAGATCGCCGTAATCGCCAAAACGCTGCTCCACCATCTGGGCGTAGCCGGGCTCCTGCACCGCGCGGCGCGCCAGCTTGCGCCGCACCAGCGGGCGGGCAAGCCGTGCCACCCAGCCGTAGAGCATCAGGCTCAAACCCATGGAATCAGCCGCGCTTCAGTGCGACGCGCTGCCAACCACGGCATCGGGCTTGACCTTGAGCAGCAGCGCTTTCATCTCGTTCTGGATGCGGTGCAACGCTGCCTGCGTGTGGCCTTCAAAGCGCAGCACCAGCACCGGCGTGGTGTTGCTCGCACGGATCAGGCCAAAACCATCGGGCCAGTCCACCCGCAGCCCGTCAATCGTATTGATCTGGGCGGGTTCGCTGAACACATCGGCCGCCATCTCCTGCAGCTGGGCGCTGAGCTTGTGCGGTTCGCCCTCCTGGCATTCCACATTGAGCTCGGGCGTGCTGTAGCTGCTGGGCAGCGCATGCAGCAGTGCGCAAGGATTTTGCGCCTTGCTGAGGATCTCCAGCAGGCGGCAGCCGGCATAGGTGCCGTCGTCAAAGCCGTACCAGCGCTCCTTGAAGAAGATATGGCCGCTCATCTCGCCGCCCAACGGCGCATTGGTCTCGCGCATGCGCGCCTTGATCAGCGAATGCCCGGTCTTATACATCACCGGTTTGCCGCCTGCGGCCTCGATCGCCGGCGCCAGGCGCTGCGAGCACTTGACGTCATAGACGATCTCGCCACCAGGCACGCGCGAGAGCACGTCCTGGGCAAACAGCATCATCTGGCGGTCCGGGTAGATGTTCTGGCCGTCCTTGGTCACGATGCCCAGGCGGTCGCCATCGCCGTCAAAGGCCAGGCCGAGCTCGGCATCGCCGGTCTGCAGTGCCTCGATCAGGTCACGCAGGTTCTCGGGCTTGCTGGGGTCCGGATGGTGGTTGGGGAAGTTGCCATCCACCTCGGAGAACAGTTCGGTCACCTCGCAGCCCAGCGCGCGGAAGATGCCCGGCGCGGTGGCACCGGCAATGCCGTTGCCGCTGTCCACGACGATCTTCATCGGGCGGGCCAGCTTGATGTCGGAGACAATGCGCTCGACGTAGGCTGCCGTCACATCCTCCTCGCGCAGCTTGCCGCCGCCCTGGAAGCGCCAGCATTCCTTTTCCATGATCTGGCGCAGCTTCTGGATCTCTTCGCCATAGATGGCGCGGCCGGCCAGCACCATCTTGAAGCCGTTGTAGTCCTTGGGGTTGTGGCTGCCGGTCACCTGGATGCCGCTGTGGCACAAGGTGCTGGCGGCAAAGTACAGCATGGGCGTGGTCACACGGCCCACATCGATCACCTCGATACCGGCCTCCACCAGGCCCTGCATCAGCGCGCGGCTCAAGGCATCGCCGGACAGCCGTCCGTCACGCCCCACCGCGACGACCAGCTCGCCAGCGGCAATTGCCTGCTGGCCAAATGCGCGGCCCAGCTTCAGTGCCACGCTCTCGTTGAGCGTGCTCGGCACGACGCCGCGGATGTCATAGGCTTTGAAGATTGTCGAAGAAATCGGCACAGAACTCACCTTGTTGTTGGCGCAGAACAGGCATGAAAAACGGCCTCCTGGAGAAGCCGCGCCATCACTGCGAGACAGCTATTGTAGGCACGCTCCGGGCCAGGGCCAGCCAGTTGCCCATTTGGCGGCCAGGGCGCAGCGCCGCCAGACGCGCCACCGGGCCCGCGCACAGGCGGATGGGCCGCGCCGCTGCGGCCCTTTCACTGCCCTTTGCACGGCACGCATCAATACACCGCAAGAATGTCACCAATGGCCAGCGCGGCGCCCGCTAGCATGCAGTCTGCCCTTGCGAGAACCTATGCCCCCCAACCCTTCCTCAGCGACTGCCTCCGCCCCTGGTCATTCCCACCTGTCGGCGGCGCCCAGCGCCAGCCGCTGGCTGCCCCCTTTTGTGCTGCTGGCGGTGCTGTGGGGCGCGTCCTTTCTTTTCATGCGCCTGGGCGCCTCGCAGTTCGGGGCGGTGCCTACCGCTGGCCTGCGTGTCATTCTGGCCGCGCTGTTCCTGTTGCCGGTGATGCTGATGCGTGGCGAATGGCCTGCGCTGCGCCAGCACTGGAAGCCAGTGTTGTTCTCCGGCATCATCAATTCGGCCATTCCGTTTTCACTGTTTGCCTACGCGGTGGTCTACATGCCCACCGGCATGGCCTCGGTGCTCAACGCCTGTGCTCCGCTGTTTGGGGCCTTGGTGGCCTGGCTCTGGCTGGGTGACCGCATCACCGGCCTGCGCGTCACCGGGCTGTTGATCGGCTTTAGCGGCGTGGCCCTGCTCG
Organism: Comamonas sp. B21-038; assembly: GCF_022387135.1. GTDB lineage: Bacteria > Pseudomonadota > Gammaproteobacteria > Burkholderiales > Burkholderiaceae_C > Comamonas > Comamonas sediminis. Next base: position 1,618,237 of record NZ_CP092462.1, on the reverse strand, counting down.
CGCTGCATGACAAACCCGCCACCGCAGGGGCGGCCAGCTGGAGCGCCTATGCCGCCATCGCCGCTTGCCTGTGTGCGTCGCTGAGCTATGGCGTGGCGGCCAGCTTTGCCAAGCGCTACCTGGTGGGCGTGCCGCCACTGGCCACGGCCACCGGCAGCATGATCGGTGCCAGCCTGTGCCTGCTGGTCCCCACGGTTGCGATGTGGCCCAGCCAGACGCCGTCCTGGACCTCCTGGCTGGCCGTTGCCGCATTGGCGCTGCTGTGCACCAGCGTGGCCTACATCCTGTATTTCCAGATCATCCAGACCGCCGGGCCCAGCCGCGCGATTGCGGTCACCTTTCTGGCGCCGGTATTTGCGCTGGTCTATGGCAACTGGTTTCTGGCGGAGCCCATCACCGCCTGGATGCTGGGCTGCGGCGCGGTGGTGATTGGCGGCACCATGCTGTCTACGGGGCTGATTGGCGGCAAACAGCGCTGAGATCAGGCTTTCTTGTGCTCGTGCTTGCAGTCGGCGCAGAGGCCCTGCAGGCGCAACTCGGTCTGCTCCGGTGCCAGCCCCTGCTCCTGCAGCACCTGCAGGTACTGCGCCATCGCCTGGTTGACCTGCGCCGTGGCCGCGTCGCCGGCTTGCTCGGCCAGACTTTGTACCGAATGGCAGTCGGTGCATTCATAGCGCACCTGCAGCGGCTCCGGCGCGTCCGCACGCAGCGCATAGCGCGTCAGCCGCTCGGCATCGACGCTTTTGACCAGCTTGCCGGCAGCGGCCAGGCGATCGAGCAAGCGGTAGCTGGTGACCCGGTTGACCTCGACGCCCATCTTCTGCAGCCGCGCCTGCACCTCGGCCACGGACCATTGCACGCCCGGCTGGCCACCGACCAGGGCCAGCAAAGCCTTGGTAGCGCGCGTGGCACGCATGCCGGGCGGCAGGGACTGCACACTGAGAGCGGCAGTGGCAGGGGATGGGGTACGGGCGGACATCGGTGGCGGGGCGGAATGGCTTTGATGCAATTGTGTTGCATTATGCCCATCGCCCGCGCCCGGCACCCACGCAGTGCTACTTCAACCAGTCTGCAAAACGGGTTTCCAGCTTGTCGACCTTGGGCGCCACCACATAGGTGCAATAGGGTTGGCGTGGGTTGTTGTCGAAATAGTCCTGGTGGTACGCCTCGGCATTCCAGAAGTGCTGCAGCGGCTCCACCTCGGTGACCACCGGCGCACCCATCTGGCCGGAGGCATTGAGCTTGTCGACGAAGGCCTGGGCCTGGGCCAGCTGCTCGGGCGTGGTGGTGTAGATGCCGCTGCGGTACTGCGGCCCCACGTCGTTGCCCTGGCGGTTCAACGTGGTCGGGTCATGCGTTGCAAAAAAGATGTGCAGCACCTTGTCCAGCGGCAGCACCTGCGGCTCAAAGCTCAGTTCCACGCATTCGGCATGGCCCGTGGTGCCGGTGCAGACCTGTTCGTAGCTGGGGTTGGCGATCTGGCCATTGGCATAGCCGCTGACGACCTTGACGACGCCCCGCACCCGCCCGAAAACCGCCTCGGTGCACCAAAAACAACCTCCGGCAAGATAGATTTTTTCCACGGGGGACTGGCTTTCACTGGACATGATGACTCCGGCAACATTAAGGCAAAACATCGGCTCCGGCGCTGAGAAGCAAGCCGTGAGACAGGACCATTTTTAACAGAGAAAAAGACAGCCTGATGCCAACGCTGGCTCTATATGTTTCAGGTCGTTCGCTTGACTTGTGGCGGGCAGCCGCCTACATTACTAACCCATTGGTCATTAACTGTTTGATTGCGCTGCCCACCGTGTCCACCCCGCCCTCTCCACCTGCTTTGGCCACGCCTGCGCCCCGCCGCAGCCGCCGCAAGGAGGCCCGGCCTGGCGAGCTGCTGGATGCGGCGCTGGACCTGTTTGTCAGCAAAGGCTATGCAGCCACCAAGGTCGAAGAAGTGGCCCGCCAGGCCGGTGTCTCCAAGGGCACGCTGTTTCTTTATTTCCCGAGCAAACAAGAGCTGTTCCAGGCGGTGGTGCGCCATGTGCTCAGCAGCCGCTTTGCCGAGTGGGATCTGGAGCTGGACACCTACCAGCACGACACGGCCACCTTGATCCATTACTGCTACGAGGTCTGGTGGCAGCGCATTGGCTCGACCAAGGCCTGCGGCCTGCCGCACCTGGTTATGGCCGAAGCCCACAACTTTCCCGAGATCGCGGCCTTCTACCGTCAGGAAGTGGTACTGCCCGGCAACCGCCTGATCGAGCGCGTGCTGCGCCGGGGCATGGAGCGCGGTGAGTTGGCCCCCATCGATCTGGACTATGGCGTGACCCTGGTGCTGGCCCCGCTGATCTTCTGTGCCAGCGTCAAAAGCACCGGCGGTATCTGCTTGCCCGATCCCGATTTTGATATCCCCCGCTTCTTGCAGATGCAGGCCGATGCGCTGATGCATGGCATGGGGCACCCGTCCAAGGGCAGTGCCCCATGAAGCGCATCCTGCCATGGCTGGCTGCCGCCGTGGTCGTCGCTCTGCTTGCCAGCGGGCTGTGGCGTGGCGTAAAAACCCAGCAGCAGCGCCAGCAAGCGCTGGCCCAGGCCGAACAGGCCAAGGCGCAGGCCGTCTACCAACTGGCCGCGAGCGACGCGATCACCGTGGCGCCGCAGACCCTGGTGCTGAGCCTGCCCATCAGCGGCACGGTGCAGGCGGTGCACTCCGCCACCATCAAGGCCCGCATCGCCGGTGAGCTGCAGCAGCTGCAGCTGCGCGAAGGCGACCCGGTGCGGGCCGGCGAGGTCATCGCACGCGTAGACAGCACCGAGAGCCAGGCCCGACTGGCGCAGGCCCAGCAGCAGGCCGATGCCGCCCGTGCGCAGCAAGATATCCAGCAGCGCCAGTACGACAACAACCGGGCGTTGGCCAACCAGGGTTTTATCTCGGCCACGGCGCTGGAATCGTCGCAGTCGCAGCTGCAGGCCGCGCAGGCCAACTACCAGGCAGCGCGCTCGGCGGCCGATGTGCTGCGCAAAAACCTGAGCGATACCGTGCTGCGCAGCCCCATCCAGGGCCAGGTGGCCCGCAAATGGGTCAGCAATGGTGAGAAGGTGGGTCCCGACGCCAGTGTGCTGGAGGTCGTCGACCTGCGTGAGCTGGAGCTGCAGGCCCAGATACCCGCCGCCGATTCGCTGCAACTGCGCCTGGGTCAGACGGCGCAGCTGCAGGTCGATGGCAGCGCCCAGACCATCAGCGCCCAGGTGGTGCGCATCAACCCCCAGGCCGATGCCAACAGCCGCAGCGTGACGGTGTACCTGCGCATTGCGCCGCCAGCCGCGCCCGCAGGCGCTGCAACACCAGCGCTGCGCCAAGGCCTGTACCTGCAAGGCCAACTGGCCACCGGCCAGGTGCAGACCCTTGCCGTGCCGCTGGCCGCCGTGCGCACGGACAAGCCCGAACCCTATGTGCAGCTGCTCAGCCCCCAAGGCGAATCGCTGCGGGTGCAGCACCAGCCCGTGCTGCTGGGCACGCGCAGCCAGCGTGATGGCAAGACCTGGGTGGCCATCAGCCAAGGCCTGCAGGCCGGCCAGCGCATTCTGGGCGGCCAGGTCGGCCAGCTGCGCGAGGCCACACCGGTGCGGCTGGCGCCCGAAGCCGTACCCGCCACACCCGCGTCGCCCGCGTCCTGATCCATGTGGTTCACCCGCCTCAGCCTGAACAACCCGGTGCTGGCCACGATGATGATGGCCGCACTGGTGGTGCTCGGCCTGTTTTCGCTGCAGCGCCTCAAGGTCGACCAGTTCCCCAACATCGATTTTCCGGTGGTTGTCATCACGGTGGACTATCCCGGCGCCGCGCCCGAGATCGTCGAGAGCGAAGTCACCAGGAAGATCGAGGAAGCCGTCAACGCGGTGGCCGGCATCAGCGCGCTCACCTCGCGCAGCTACGAAGGCACGGCCGTCATCATCATGGAGTTCCAGATCTATGTGGACGGGCGCCGGGCCGCCGAGGATGTGCGCGAGAAGATCGCCGCCGTGCGCCCCTTGCTGCGCGACGAGGTCAAAGACCCGCGCGTGATCCGCTTTGACCCGGCCGATGCCGCCGTCTGGTCAGTGGCGCTGCTGCCTGACCCCAGCCGGGGCACGCCGCCCAGCGCGATCGCGATGACCTCCTGGGCCGACCAAGTGCTCAAAAAGCGGCTGGAGAATGTGCGCGGCGTGGGTGCCGTGAGCCTGGTGGGCGGCACACCGCGCGAGATCAATGTCTACCTGAACCCGCAGCAGATGGAGGCGTTGTCCATCTCGGCCAGCGAAGTGGCCGACGCCGTGCGCCGCGAGAACCAGGACCTGCCGCTGGGCTCGGTGCGCTCACGCGAGCAGGACCGGCTGGTGCAGATCGATTCGCGCATGAAGCGGCCCGAGGACTTCAACCAGATCATTGTGGCCCGCCGCAACGGCGCGCCCATCTACCTGCACCAGGTCGCCCGGGTGCAGGATGGCGCGCAGGAGCTCAAAAACCTGGCCTTGTACAACGGCACCCGCACCTTGCTGCTGTCGATCCAGAAATCGCAGGAGGAAAACACCATCGAGGTGGTGGACGGCCTGCGCCGCGCGGTGGCCGAAATCACGCCCGAGCTTCCGCCGGGTCTGCGGCTGGAGCCCATTGCCGATGCCTCCCGCCCGATCCGCGTGGCCGTGGACAACGTGCGCCAGACCCTGGTTGAAGGCGCCGTGCTCACCGTGCTGATCGTGTTTCTGTTCCTGCACTCCTGGCGCTCCACCGTCATCACCGGCCTGACCTTGCCGATCTCCATCATCGGCACCTTCTTCTTCATGTATGCCTTTGGCTTCACGATCAATATGGTGACCCTGATGGCCTTGTCGCTGTGCGTGGGCCTGCTGATCGATGACGCCATCGTCGTGCGGGAAAACATCGTGCGCCATCTGCAGATGGGCAAGTCCGCCTACCGTGCGGCGCTGGAGGGCACACAGGAGATCGGCCTGGCCGTCCTGGCCACCACCTTGTCGATCGTCGCCGTGTTTCTGCCCATCGGCTTCATGGGCGGCATCATCGGCAAGTTCTTCCATGAGTTTGGCCTGACCATCGTGGTCGCCGTGCTGCTGTCGATGTTTGTCAGCTTCACGCTGGATCCGATGCTCTCCAGCGTCTGGCATGACCCCAGCGTGCACCCCGGCGGCAAGCCTGCGCGCAACCGGATCGCACGCGCGCTGGGCCGGGCACTGGCCGGCTTTGAGGCGGCGACCGAGCAGCTGAGCGCTGGCTACCAGCGCCTGCTGGCCTGGGCGCTGCGCCACCGCCTGGCCAGCCTGCTGGTGGCGCTGGCCATCTTCATCCTCAGCCTGCTGTTGCTGCCGCTGCTGGGTACCGAGTTCGTGCCGCGCGCCGATTTCTCCGAAACCCAGATCCGCTTCAACGTGCCGGTGGGCGCCTCGGTAGAGGCCACCGAAGCCCGCGCCCGCCAGGTCGAGGACGTGGTGCGCCGCAACCCGGCCGTGCGCTACACCCTGACGACGATCAACACCGGCAATGCCAATGGCAAGAACTACGCCAGCATGTATGTGCGCCTGGTGGACCGCAGCCAGCGCAGCCAGGATGTGCAGCAAATATCGGCCAGCCTGCGCGCCGAACTCAACCAGATTGCCGGCATCCAGGTCACGCATGTGGGCCTGCTGGAGGCCGTGGGCGGCCAAAAGCAGGTGGAGTTCTCGCTGCAAGGCCCCGATCTGCGGGAGCTCGAGCGCCTGGCGCGCCAGGTGAGCGAGCGCCTGCAGCACATCCCTGGCCTGGTGGACCTGGACAGCAGCGTGCTCGAGCGCGAGCCCATCGTGCAGTTGCAGTTCAACCGCGATGCCGCATCCGACCTGGGCCTGCCGATGGGCCAGGTAGCCACCGCGCTGCGTACCCTGGTGGAAGGCGACACCGTCGGCAACTGGCGCGCCGGCGACAACCAGACCTATGACGTAAGGGTGCGCCTGGCACCCGAGGCGCGCGAGAACCCGCACATGCTTGCCCAGTTGCCGCTGACGGCGATGGGCGCCAATGGCCAGCCCCATACCGTGCGCCTGAGCCAGCTGGCGACCTTGACCGAAACCACCGGCCCCAACCGCATCAACCGCCGGGCGATGAACCGCGAAGTCGCCTTCAATGCCAACGCCAACCAGCGCAGCGCTGGCGAGGTGGCGGCCGATATCCGCGCGGTGCTGGCGCAAACCACCTTCCCGCCCGGCTACCGCTACGAATTTGCCGGCAGCACCAAGAACATGCAGGAATCGTTCGGCTACGCGCTGTCGGCACTGGCATTGGCGGTGATCTTTATCTACATGATCCTGGCGAGCCAGTTCCGCAGCTTTTTGCAGCCGCTGGCGCTGATGACCTCGCTGCCGCTGACCCTCATTGGCGTGGTGCTCACGTTGATGATGTTCGGCACGACCTTGTCGATGTTCTCGATCATCGGCGTCATCTTGCTGATGGGCCTGGTCACGAAAAATGCAATTTTGCTGGTGGACTTTGCGATACGGGCCCGCCAGCCGCAGTTGGCAGAGGACGGCCAGACCGTGCCGGGCCTGCCGCGCGAGCAGGCGCTGCTGCTGGCCGCCCAGGTGCGGCTACGCCCGATCTTGATGACCACCCTGGCCATGGTGTTTGGCATGGTGCCACTGGCCTTTGCGATGAGCGAAGGCGCCGAGCAGCGCGCGCCACTGGGCCAGGCGGTCATCGGCGGGGTGATCACCTCGTCGCTGCTGACCCTGGTGGTGGTGCCGGTGGTCTACTGCTACCTCGATGATTTTGCGAAATGGGCCGCCCAAAAGTGGCGGCACCCCGCTATGGAACGCTAAGCGGCCTAAAATAGGGGGTTTTTTCTTGCCCCACCCCAACAAGCCAACCGGAGTCTGCAATGAGTTTGCCACTGAACATGTCCCCCAGCACGGATGATAAGTACCGCGCAGCACGCTACAACATGGTCGAGCAGCAGGTGCGCCCCTGGAGCCTGGGCGACGAACAGGTGCTGGAGCTGATCGGCACCTTGCGCCGCGAAGAGTTTGTTCCCGATGGCCTGCAGGACATGGCGTTCATGGATATCCAGCTGCCCTTGCTGGGTGATGATGGTGAAGAAGCCATCGCCAACGGCCACTGCATGCTGCCTCCCCGCGTCGAAGCACGCGTGCTGCAGGACCTGAAGCTGCAAGCCCATGAAAACGTGCTGGAAATCGGCACCGGCTCGGGCTACATGGCAGCGCTGATGTCGCGCCTGGCCAAGCAGGTCACCTCGCTGGAGATCGAGCCTGCGCTGGTCGAGCTGGCCCGCGCCAACCTGCACCGCGCCCAGATCAAGAATGTCGATGTGGTGCTGGAAGACGGCTCCAACGCCCAGGCCATCGGCGGCAGCTATGACGTGATCGTGCTGAGCGGCTCTGTCTACGAAGTGCCGGCAGCGCTGCTCGACAAGCTCAAGGAAGGCGGCCGCCTGATCGCCTTCGTGGGCACCGAACCCATGATGCGCACCACCGTCTACACACGCACGCAAGGCAGGCTGACGATCAGCCAGCCCTGGGACACCGTGGTGGCCCGCCTCAAGGGCTTTGCCGAAGCACCCCGCTTCAAGTTCTGATGACCCCCGCAGCGCAGCCGGCCCACCGGGCCGCCGCGCTGCAGAAAGTGATGTATGGAGCAAATCCGCCCTGCGCAACTCGATGAATGGCTGGCCCAACATGCGGACCAGAACCCCCTGGTGCTCGATGTGCGCGAGCCCTGGGAGCTGCAGACCGCCTCGGTCAAGCCCGAAGGTTTCGAGCTGCTGAACATCCCGATGCAGCAGATTCCGGCGTCGCTGAACCTGCTCGACGAAGACCGCGCCATCGCCTGCCTCTGCCACCACGGCATGCGCAGCATGCAGGTTGCCGTGTTCCTGGAGCGCCAGGGCTACACCCAGGTCAGCAACCTGACCGGCGGCATCGACCTCTGGACAGCCGAGCGCGACCCTTCGGTGCCCCGCTACTGACCACCGGTCATCGTCGTTTGCGGCACGGGGTGGGCAACCGCCCTTCACGTGCCAACCTTCTTACCACCACCTTCTGCACCATGCGCCAAGCCCCCGCCCTGCCCCGTCCGAGATCAATCTGCGCCGCAGCCGCTGCTTTGCTGCTGGGGCTGGCCCAGTTGCCCGTTCAGGCCCAGAGCCTTTTGCAGATGGTGGAGCAGGCCAGTGGCTATGACGCCCAATGGCAATCGGCCCGCGCCAACCTGGATGCGGCCATCTCCCGGGGCGAGCAGGCACGCGCCGGCCTGCTGCCGCAGGTGGGGCTGCAGGCGCAGTCCCAGTACAGCCACACGGCCATCAGCAACCCCGAGCTGCGCCTGAACGGCCCCAACCACCAGATCGGCATTACCGCCAGCCAGCCGCTCTACCGCCCGGCCAACCGCATTGCGCTGGAGCAGGGCCGGCTGGGCGGCGATATCGCGCGGCTGCAGCTCGATGCCGCCAGCCAGGACCTGCTGGTGCGGGTGGCCCAGGCCTACTTCGACGTGCTGGCCGCGCAGGACAGCATGGTGTTCGTGCAGGCGCAAAAAGCCGCGGTCAAGGAGCAGCTGGCCGCCGCCAAGCGCAACTTCGATGTGGGCACGGCCACCATCACCGATTCGCGCGAAGCGGAGGCCCGCTATGATCTGGTGCGCGCCCAGGAAATCGCCGCTGAGAACGACCTCACCGTCAAACGCCTGGCGCTGGACAATGCGGTGGGCACGCCCGGCAACCAGCCCTGGCCGCTGAAGCAGCCGGTGCTGCTGCCGGTCACCATGCCCGACAATGTGCTGATGTGGGTGGACCAGGCCCAGAGCGAACAGCCGCAGATCCGCATTGCCCAGCTGGCCACCAACAACGCCAGGCTGGACACGAAGAAGGCCGAAACCGGCCACCTGCCCACCGTCGACCTGCAAGCCACCGTGGGCCGCCAGCTCTACCCCAAGGGCAGCGTCACCATGCCCACCCATGGCTACAACGCCAACCAAGCCACCGTCGGTGTGGTGCTTAATGTGCCGTTGTTTGCCGGTTTTTCGGTGCAAAACCGGGTCAAGGAAACCCTGGCGCTGGAGACCAAGGCCGAGGCCGATCTGGACAACGCCCGCCGCACCGTGGCACAAAACGTGCGCAGTGCCTTCTTTGGCCTGCAGTCGAACGCCAGCCAGGTCAAGGCGCTGGAAGCAGCCGAGGCATCGAGCCAGCTAGCACTCGATGCCAATCTGACCGGCTACCAGGTGGGCGTACGCATCAATATCGATGTGCTCAACGCCCAAAGCCAGCTCTACCAGACCAAGCGTGATCTGGCACTGGCCCGCTACAACACCTTGCTGGGCCAGCTCAAGCTCAAGCAGGCCGCAGGCACGCTGACGCTGAACGACATCGAGGTGCTGGACCGCAGCATGCTGACCAGCGCAGCCCCCACTGCGGCGGCCACACCGGCCCTGCCGCTGCTGCCAGCACCCCAGCCCGCAAGCCCACGCTAAAGCGCCAACCCGCCTTCGGGATGGGTCTGCGAACTGCTGCCATCAAGGCGCCGTGCCAAACAAGGCCGGCCGCGCGGCATCCGAGGGCAGCACACAGGCCACATCATGGGCGCAGCCCGGCACGGTGTAGAGAGGCTGCGGGCGCGGCGGTTGCAGCACCTGGTTGACATAGGCGGCATAGCCGTCACCCCGCTGGCGGCGAAACGGCCCTTGCAGCATGGCGGCACAGGATTTATCGAGTGCACCGTAGCTGGTGCCCTTGCCGGCGTGGTTGTCGAGTGCCCCTTCCAGGTAATGGATATCTGCCTGGCGGTAGCGCTCTCTGGCTTGGGCGGCGTTCGAGCCCAGGTAGGACGGCAGCGCTTGGGTGCCGTACTTCCAGTGGTCATAGCCCGGGCAGGATTGCGCTTCAGGCACCTGCATGCGGTAGCTGCAACCTGCATCGCTGCAAGCGGCCCAGTCCACATCCCTGCCCGCGCGCTGGGGCTGCGGGCGCAGCGGATCAAAATACAGCCAGGTGCCAGGGTCGGCCACCACATAGCGCAGCGATACCCCGGCGGGCGGTTGCTGGGCAAAGCCGATGCTGCGCTGGAGCATTTGCCCACCAGCGGAAAAACCCGCCAACGTGATCTGGCGCACGCTGGGCCAGCGTTGGTGGATATGGGCGATCAAGGCGTCCAGCGCGGCGATCGCGTTGATCGAGGTGTTGCCCGCACCGGCCTGGGAGTTTTGCGCGGCCAGCCAGCTGCCACAGGTCCACAGCGCATCACCCGGCTCCGGCGCGGGAGTGCCCTGGGTGCGGCAGCGCTGGGCCTTGTCGCCGGTCACCTGGTAGAGCGGCGCAATGACCAGGGTGGTGTCCAGGCGCCCTGCCCTGCGTGCAGCGTCCAGCGCAGCGTTGAAGCTGCGGTTGGCATCCCTCGGAAAGCCATGCATGATCAGCAGCGCCGTTGCCGGCCCGCCGAATCCATCAGCCTTTTCGCCTTGCGGCGCCAGTGACGCATAGAAATGCATGCGCCCGGCCTGGCCCGGCAATGCAAAACCGTGGTAACAGGCGTCTGATGCCTGTTCGGTACAAGTCTGCGGGGCGGATGGCGGGCTGGATGGCGGCCCAGAGGCCGCCCAGCCACTGCAGGCCAGAAAGGCGGCCAGGCCAACACCAGAAGCGAGCGTGCGAGCAGTCATGTCGGTACCGTTGAATGCCAAGACCTGCCATCGTAGGCCTTTGCAGCCCAGGGGTGCAGCATTGGGGCGGGATTTACCTGGCAGCGACAGGCCGGAGACCTGCACGACATGGTGGACGGCGGCGCAGCGCACAGAAAACAAAAAGCCTCTTGAACATCACATTCAAGAGGCTTGTTGATTGGTGGGTGATACATGGATCGAACATGTGACCCCTGCCGTGTGAAGGCAGTGCTCTACCGCTGAGCTAATCACCCTGAGTACGCCCCAAAGAGGCCTACCGAAACTAAATGGTGGTGGGTGATACATGGATCGAACATGTGACCCCTGCCGTGTGAAGGCAGTGCTCTACCGCTGAGCTAATCACCCCAAGCATGCCCCAAGGGACATACCGCAACGACGATCAATGGTGGGTGATACATGGATCGAACATGTGACCCCTGCCGTGTGAAGGCAGTGCTCTACCGCTGAGCTAATCACCCGAAATCTCTCGCCGTCAAGCCCTCTATTATGACAGCAAATATTTGCTGGCCGTAAAAATTAGGCCAATTTTCTCCAAATAGTTTTACCGCCACTGGATTTGTCCAACTGCGCGAGCACGTCCTCATGGGCTGCCAGCTCCGCATCGGAAGGCAGGATCACCGGCAGATCGAACTGCGCAAAGTCCACCTTCTTGATGACCACCGCCGAGCCGGATTTGTTGTTGGACGCCATGCTGTCAGATGACAGCAGCTGCTCCTGCCCGCGCGTCATGTTGATGTAGACGTCGGCCAGCAGCTCGGCATCGAGCAAAGCGCCATGCAGGTCGCGGCCGGAATTGTCCACTTCGAGGCGATCGCACAAGGCATCGAGCGAATTGCGCTTACCCGGGAACAGATCGCGCGCCATTAACAGCGAGTCGAGCACACCGCTGACCATGCTCGACAGCGCAGGCATGCCCACCCGCTCGAACTCCTTGTTCAGGAAGCCCATGTCGAAGGGTGCATTGTGGATGATCAGCTCGGCGCCTTCCAGGTAGGCCCGGATCTCTTCGGCCTTCTCGTGAAAGCGTGGTTTGTCAGCGAGAAACGCGCTGGTGATGCCGTGCACACGCAGCGCGTCTTCATGGCTTTCCCGGTCGGGGTTGAAGTACAGGTGCAGATTGTTGCCGGTGAGCTTGCGGTTGAGCAGCTCGACGCAGCCCAGCTCAATGACACGGTCACCATCGACGACAGACAGACCCGTGGTTTCCGTATCCAGAACAATTTGGCGCGACATCTACAACTTCCTCGACTCAAAACAGCGATTGTAAAAGCCGGGCGCTTCGATACGCCCGGCCCGGCAGATGCTCAGTGGTTTTCCTTGGCGTGGTTGATCGAGTACTTGGGAATCTCCACGGTCACATCCTCGCGCGCCAGAATGGCCTGGCAGGACAGGCGGGACTGCGGCTCCAGGCCCCAGGCACGGTCGAGCAAATCGTCTTCTTCCTCCTCGGAAGGCTCCATGGAATCGAAACCCTGGCGCACGATCACATGGCAAGTCGTGCAGGCACGGCTCATGTCGCAGGCGTGCTCGATGTTGATGCCATTGTCCAGCAGCGCCTCGCAGATCGATGTACCGGTAGGCGCCTTGATCTCGGCGCCTTGGGGACAGTATTCGGCATGGGGCAGGATTTTGATGATAGGCATGGGAGTGTGGTTCTTCTTGCTGTAGTCGGTTAAATGGATTGCACGTTCTTGCCGGCCAGGGCCTGGCGGATGCCACGGTTCATGCGCTCGGCGGCAAAGGCCTCCGTGCCCTTGGCCAGCGCGTCGGTGCTGGCCTCGATCTCGGCGGCGCTTTCGCTGTTGGCCAGCGCATGGCGCAGCTGGTCCATCAGCGCATCGACCTGGCTGCGCTCGGCGTCGGCCAGCAGGTCGCCATCGGCGTCCAGCGCGCTTTGGGTGGCGATCAGCAGGCGGTCGCCATCGACCCGCGCCTCGACCAGCGCGCGTGCCTGCATATCGGCCTGGGCGGTGCTGAAGCTGTCGCGCAGCATGTTCGCGATCTGCTCGTCCGAGAGGCCATACGAGGGCTTGACATCGATATGCGCCTCTACACCACTCACCAGTTCTTGCGCGCCCACGCTCAGCAGCCCATCGGCGTCGATGGTGAAGGACACGCGGATGCGCGCCGCGCCCGCGGCCATCGGCGGGATGCCGCGCAGCTCAAAGCGCGCCAGGCTGCGGCAGTCGGCCACCAGATCGCGTTCGCCCTGCACCACATGGATGGCCAGGGCCGTCTGGCCGTCCTTGTAGGTCGTGAAGTCCTGGCCGCGTGCGGTCGGAATGGTTTCGTTGCGGCTGACAATGCGCTCGACCAGGCCTCCCATGGTCTCGATGCCCAGCGACAGCGGGATCACATCGAGCAGCAGCAAGTCGCCATTGGTGTCATTGCCGGCCAGTTGGTTGGCCTGGATGGCGGCACCCAGGGCCACCACCTCGTCGGGGTTCAGGTTGGTCAGCGGCGGCTTGCCAAAGAAGTTGCCGACGGCCGTCTGCACCTGGGGCATGCGCGTGGAGCCGCCCACCATCACAACGCCTTGTACCTCGTCCTTGGCGAGCTGGGCATCGGCCAGCGCACGGCGCACGGCCGTCAGGGTCCGGGCGGTCAAGGCCTGGGTGGCCGCATCAAAATCGGCACGGCTCAGGGGCAGCGAGATGGTCTGGCCCGACAGCTGCGCCGAGAAGATGACCTGCTCGGCATCGGTCAGTGCCTCTTTGGCGGCCTTAGCGGCCAGGCGCAGTACCGCCTTGTCCTGCGCGGCCTGCACCGCGCCGCCGGTTTTCTCCAGCACCCATTGGCCCAGCGCCGCGTCATAGTCGTCCCCGCCGAGCGCCGAGTCACCGCCGGTGGCAATGACCTCGAACACGCCGCGCGCCAAGCGCAGCACAGAGATGTCAAACGTGCCGCCGCCCAGGTCATAGACGGCGTAGATGCCTTCAGAGGCATTGTCCAGACCATAGGCAATGGCCGCAGCCGTGGGTTCGTTGATCAGGCGCAGCAGCTTGATGCCGGCAAGCTGGGCCGCATCCTTGGTGGCCTGGCGCTGTGCATCGTCAAAATAGGCCGGCACGGTGATCACCGCGCCATACAGGTCATTGTCGAAAGTGTCTTCTGCGCGGTAGCGCAAGGTGGCCAGGATCTCGGCGCTGATCTCCACCGGGGTCTTGCGGCCGGCCACCGTCTCGATGGCCACCATGCCGCTGCCCTCGGGTTGCACCAGCGCATAGGCCAGTTGCTCGGGCGCATGGATATCGGCGAGGTTGCGGCCCATCAGGCGCTTGGCCGAGGCAATGGTGTTGGCGGCATCCACACCGGGATGGGCGAGCGCCGCATGACCGATATCGCGCTTGCCATTGGCGTGGTAGTGCACCACCGATGGCAGCAGCACCCGGCCTTCATCATCCGGCAGGCATTCGGCCACGCCGTTGCGCACGGCAGCGACCAGGGAATGCGTGGTGCCCAGATCAATGCCCACCGCGATGCGGCGCTGGTGGGGATCGGGAGATTGGCCAGGTTCTGAAATTTGGAGCAATGCCATGGATGCGATCTATCTTGTGTTCTCTTGCCTGCGGCCCGCAGGGGATGCGGGCGCAGCGGTCTCAACGGGGGGCGCCAAGGCATGCTGTGCGGCCTGGTGGGCCACCCTGCCTTGGTCAAAAGCCTATTGTCCCAGTTGCTCGCGGCGGCGGTCGATGTCGCCGCTAAATCGCGCAACAAACATGAGGGCTCTCACCTGCTGGGCCGCCTGTGCGTAGTCACGCTCCACATCCAGCAGTTGCTGGCAGCGCTCCAGCATCGCGCGGCGGGCACTGGCCACCTGGTCGTCCAGCGCGTCCACATCGGCTTGGGACTGCGCCTCTTCCAGCGCCTCGCGCCACTCCATCTGCTCCATCAGAAAAGCGGTGGGCATGGCGGTGTTGTCTTCGGCACGGATGGGTGCGTCGTGCAGCTCGCACAGATAGGCGGCGCGCTTGAGCGGGTCCTTGAGGCGCTGGTAGGCCTCATTGATGCGCACCGACCACTGCATCGCTACGCGCTGGGCAGCAGCACCTTGCGACGCAAAGCGGTCCGGATGGGCCTGCTTTTGCAAGGCCTTCCAGCGCTCGGCCAATTGCTGGGCGTCTTGCGCAAACTGCAGCGGCACGGCGAACAGTTCGAAATCGTTGGATTGCAGATTCATCATGAAAAAACCGCCTGGCAAAAGCGCAGGCGGTTTGCAGTTTTGGCATCAGCGATGCCGACAAACAAGGCCAGACCGGCCAGGGATGGCCAACCGGGCGCCTGAACCTGAGGCCTCAGATTCTGAAGCTCTCGCCACAACCGCAGCGATCGCGCTCATTGGGATTGTGGAACTTGAAGCCCTCGTTGAGGCCCTCACGCACAAAGTCCAGCTCGGTGCCGTCGATATAGGCCATGCTCTTGGGATCGACCAGCACCTTGACGCCGTGGTCCTCGAACACCACATCTTCGGGCGCTGCCTCGTCCACATACTCGAGCTTGTAGGCCAGGCCCGAGCAGCCGGTGGTCTTCACGCCCAGACGCACACCCACGCCGTGGCCACGGCGTGACAGGTAGCGGTTGATATGGCGCGCAGCCGATTCAGAAAGCGTGACAGCCATGGCGCCTTAAGCCTCCGCCTTGGCGGTGTGCTTGGCCTTGTAGTCGTTGACTGCAGCCTTGATCGCGTCTTCCGCCAGGATCGAGCAGTGGATCTTCACCGGTGGCAGCGCCAGCTCTTCGGCGATCTGCGCGTTCTTGAGCGCAGCGGCTTCATCGAGCGTCTTGCCCTTGACCCATTCGGTCACCAGCGACGACGATGCAATCGCCGAGCCGCAACCGTAGGTTTTGAAGCGAGCATCCTCGATCACGCCGGTGTCGGCATTGACCTTGATCTGCAGCTTCATCACGTCGCCGCAGGCCGGAGCGCCGACCATGCCGGTGCCCACGGATTCATCACCCTTGTCAAAAGAGCCCACGTTACGGGGGTTCTCGTAATGATCAATCACTTTGTCGGAATATGCCATCTTGGTACCTCTTAACAGTTATCGGCTGCGCCGGCTTTAGTGGGCAGCCCACTGGATGGTGCTCAGATCAACACCGTCTTTGTACATTTCCCACAGGGGGCTCAACTCGCGCAGCTTGGTCACGTTCTCACGGATCGATGCCACGGCGTAGTCGATGTCTTCATTCGTCGTGAAGCGGCCAAACGTCATGCGCAGGCTGCTGTGCGCCAGCTCATCGCTGCGGCCCAGCGCGCGCAGCACGTAGCTGGGCTCCAGGCTGGCGGAGGTGCAAGCAGAACCCGAGGACACGGCCAGGCCCTTGATACCCATGATCAGCGATTCGCCTTCGACGAAGTTGAAGCTGATGTTCAAGTTGTGGGGCACGCGGTGGGTCAGGTCGCCGTTGACGAACACCTGCTCGATGTCCAGCAGGCCGTCGAGCATGCGCTGCTGCAGCGCCTTGGCATGGGCGTAGTCCTTGGCCATGTCTTCCTTGGCGATGCGGAAAGCCTCGCCCATGCCGACGATCTGGTGCGTAGCCAGCGTGCCCGAACGCATGCCGCGCTCATGGCCACCGCCGTGCATCTGCGCTTCAATGCGCACGCGTGGCTTGCGGCGCACGTACAGCGCACCAATGCCCTTAGGACCATAGGTCTTGTGCGAGGCCAGACTCATCAGGTCCACCTTCAGCGCGGTAACATCGATCTCGACCTTGCCGGTGGCTTGCGCCGCATCCACGTGGAAAATGATGCCCTTTTCGCGGCAGATGTTCCCGATGGTGTCGATGTCCTGGATCACGCCGGTTTCGTTGTTCACGAACATGACGCTGACCAGAACCGTGTCGGGGCGGATCGCCGCCTTGAACACGTCCAGGTCCAGCAGACCATCTTCCTTGACGTCCAGATAAGTGACCTCAAAGCCTTCGCGCTCCAGTGCACGCATCGTATCGAGCACCGCCTTGTGCTCGGTCTTGACGGTGATCAGGTGCTTGCCCTTGCCCTTGTAGAACTGGGCAGCGCCTTTGAGCGCCAGATTGTCCGACTCGGTGGCACCGCTGGTCCAGACGATCTCGCGCGGATCGGCGTTGATCAGTGCGGCGACTTGCGCGCGGGCCTTCTCAACCGCCTCTTCCGCCGTCCAGCCCCAGGCATGGCTGCGCGATGCAGGGTTGCCGTAGTTCTCGGACAACCAGGGAATCATCGCTTCAACCACGCGTGGGTCCACCGGCGTGGTGGCACCGTAATCAAGGTAAATAGGGAAATGTGGGGTCGTGTCCATATCTGGCTCTACTGGCGCGTGCTGGTGGCACCCGCAAAAACTCAAAACGCAATCATCGAATGACTTGCACACCCTCTGGAAGGCGCAACAAGACCTCCCGGCACCGTGAAAGGCACCGGGGATGCGGCGACCAGCGCCGCATCAAGAATCAGGATTTGGCAAACACATTGCCCAGCGCAAACACCGAGTTCGGTGCCGTCACGCGAATGGGCTTGACCACCGGCGTGGTCGAGATGGCGCGGCGCACGATCGGCTTGTCTTCGATCTGGATGCCCTTGGCCAACTGGTCGTCCACCAGCTTTTGCAAGGTGACGGAATCCAGAAATTCAACCATGCGCTGGTTCAGCGATGCCCACAGCTCGTGCGTCATGCAACGGCCGGCCTCACCCATACAGTTTTCCTTGCCGCCACACTGCGTGGCGTCAATAGGTTCATCTACCGACACAATGATGTCGGCAACTGTGATCTCGGCGGCCTTGCGAGCCAGGGTGTAGCCGCCACCGGGGCCACGGGTGGATTCCACCAGTTCATGGCGGCGCAGCTTGCCAAACAGCTGCTCCAGATACGACAGCGAGATCTGCTGACGCTGGCTGATGGCAGCCAAAGTTACCGGGCCATTGTTCTGGCGCAAAGCCAGATCAATCATTGCAGTGACTGCAAATCGGCCTTTGGTAGTGAGACGCATAATCGTTCCTTAGAGGTCAGGCTTGATAACCATAGACGCCCAATGCAAGCAAGCCACCCGCAATGACATCGTCGTAGCCTGTCGCTCCACCCTGCGTGCAGGGTAGGTCCCATTCATCGATAGGCTTTTTTCTTGTTGTTGAGTAATTTGTGTCAGTATAGCACAATGCCCCCTGAATTCGCTCGGGTAAGCAAAGATTACTTACAGAAACTGACAACGCTAGAGGCTGCGGGTATTCCCTGCCCCTGGAGAAGCGCCACCAAAAGCCCTTTGTTTCAAAATGGTTAATTGGTCGCGGGCCTGGGCCGCCGCCTCGAACTCGAGATTGCGCGCCGCCTCCAGCATCTGTTTTTCCAGGCGCTTGATTTCCTTGGCAATCTCCTTTTCGGACATGTCCTCGACCTGGGCGCGGCTGATCGCCACCTGCTGGGCACGGTCCATGTCATCGCTGGCCTTGGTGCTGTAGACGCCATCGATCAAATCACGCACTTGCTTGACGATGCTGCGCGGCACGATGCCATGCTCCGCATTGAAGGCCATCTGCTTTTCCCGGCGGCGGCTGGTTTCGTCCATAGCCTTGCGCATCGAGTCCGTGATGCGGTCCGCATAGAGGATCGCCTTGCCGTTCATGTTCCGCGCGGCACGGCCAATGGTCTGGATCAGGCTGCGCTCCGCACGCAGAAAACCTTCCTTGTCCGCATCCAGAATCGCCACCAGCGATACCTCGGGAATGTCCAGGCCCTCGCGCAGCAAATTGATGCCGACCAGCACATCGAACGTGCCCAGACGCAGATCGCGAATGATCTCGACCCGCTCGACGGTGTCGACATCGGAGTGCAGGTAGCGCACTTTCACGCCGTTGTCGGTCAGGTACTCGGTCAGCTGCTCGGCCATGCGCTTGGTCAAGGTGGTGATCAGCACCCGCTCCTGCACCTTGACCCGCGCGTGGATCTCCTGCAGCACGTCGTCCACCTGGTGGGTGGCGGGGCGCACCTCTACTTCGGGATCGACCAGGCCGGTGGGACGCACCACCTGCTCGACGATCTTGCCGGCATGGGTCTTCTCGTAGTCGGCTGGCGTGGCCGAGACAAATACCACCTGGCGCATGCGCTGCTCGAATTCGCCAAATTTCAGCGGCCGGTTGTCCAGCGCGCTGGGCAGGCGAAAGCCATACTCCACCAACGTGGTCTTGCGCGCCTTGTCGCCGTTGTACATGGCATTGAGCTGGCCAATCATCTGGTGGCTCTCATCGAGAAACATCAGCGCATCCTTGGGCATGTAGTCCGTCATCGTCGGCGGCGGGTCGCCGGGCGCCGCGCCCGAGAGGTGGCGGCTGTAGTTCTCAATGCCCTTGCAGTGCCCCACTTCGGTCAGCATCTCCAGATCGAACCGGGTGCGCTGCTCCAGGCGCTGCGCCTCCACCAGCTTGCCCTCCCCGACCAATTGCTTGAGGCGCTGGGCCAGCTCTTCCTTGATGGTTTCTACCGCAACCAGCACCTGGTCGCGTGGCGTCACATAGTGGCTGCTCGGGTAGATGGTGAAACGCGGCACCTTCTGGCGCACGCGCCCGGTCAACGGATCGAACAGCTGCAGACTCTCGACCTCGTCATCAAACAGCTCGATGCGCACTGCCATTTCACTGTGCTCGGACGGAAACACATCGATGGTGTCGCCCCGCACGCGGAAGGTGCCGCGCGAGAAATCTGCATCGTTGCGCTTGTACTGCATGCGCACCAGCTGCGCGATCGCATCGCGCTGGCTCAACTCATCGCCCACCCGCAAGATGAAGCGCATCTTGGTATAGGACTCGGGCGAGCCGATACCGTAGATCGCCGATACGGTCGCCACGACGATGGTGTCGCGGCGCTCAAGCACACTCTTGGTGGCCGACAGGCGCATCTGCTCGATGTGCTCGTTGATGGCACTGTCCTTTTCGATGAACAGGTCGCGCTGGGGCACATAGGCCTCGGGCTGGTAGTAGTCGTAGTAGCTGACGAAGTACTCCACCGCGTTCTTCGGAAAGAACTCGCGGAACTCGCTGTACAGCTGTGCGGCCAGCGTTTTGTTGGGCGCAAACACGATGGCCGGGCGCCCGGTGCGCGCAATCACATTGGCCATCGTGAAGGTCTTGCCCGAGCCGGTGACGCCCAGCAAGGTCTGAAAGGCCTCACCGTCATCAATGCCTTCCACAAGCCCGTCGATGGCCGCCGGCTGGTCACCAGCGGGCGGATATGGCTGGAACAGCGTGAATGGAGAGCCGGGATATTGGATGAATTCCCCCTCGCGGGGTGCCTCTGGAGTGACTTCGTGCATAGGTCGGGTATGCCACGCGCGAGCGGGCGTCGCTAGAATACGGGGTTAACCCCAAAGCGTACTGCAAAATTGCGGTAGAGGCGATGGCCTCTTGTTTGGCATTTGGGGGTGCAAAGCCAGATTTCTACCTACCAAGGACTACACATGTCTCTTTTCTCTTCCGTCGAAATGGCCCCACGCGACCCGATCCTGGGTCTCAACGAGCAGTACACCGCCGATACCAACCCCAACAAGGTGAACCTGGGCGTGGGTGTGTATTTCGACGACAACGGCAAGCTGCCGCTGCTGCAATGCGTGCAGGCCGCAGAGAAAGCCATGATGGACAAGCCCACCCCCCGTGGCTACCTGCCTATCGACGGTATCGCTGCCTACGACAACGCGGTCAAGGCGCTGGTGTTCGGCGCTGACTCGCAAGTCGTGACCTCCGGCCGCGTGGCGACCGTGCAAGCCGTCGGCGGCACCGGCGGCCTGAAGATCGGTGCGGACTTTCTCAAGCGCCTCAACCCCCAGGCGAAGGTGCTGATCTCCGACCCGAGCTGGGAGAACCACCGTGCGATCTTCCAGAACGCCGGTTTTGAAGTTGCCAGCTACCGCTATTACGACGCGGCCAACCGCGCCATCGATTTCGACGGCATGATCGCCGACCTGAACGCCGCCGCCGCCGGCACCGTGGTGGTGCTGCACGCATGCTGCCACAACCCGACCGGCTATGACATCACCGCTGCCCAGTGGGACAAGGTCATCGAGGTGGTCAAGGCCAAGAACCTCGTCGCCTTCCTGGACATGGCCTACCAGGGCTTTGGCCACGGCATTGCCGAAGACGGCGCCGTGATCGGCAAGTTCATCGCTGCCGGCCTGAACATTTTCGTGTCGACCTCGTTCTCCAAGAGCTTCTCGCTGTACGGCGAGCGCGTGGGCGCACTGTCCGTGGCTGCCACCGACAAGGAAGAAGCCAGCCGCGTGCTGAGCCAGCTCAAGGTCGTCATCCGCACCAACTACTCCAACCCGCCCACCCACGGCGGTGCCGTCGTTGCTGCAGTGCTGAACAACCCCGAGCTGCGCGCACTGTGGGAAAAGGAACTGGGTGAGATGCGCGTGCGCATCAAGGAAATGCGCCAGAAGCTGGTCGACGGCCTCAAAGCCGCCGGTGTGAAGCAGGACATGAGCTTCATCACCACGCAGATCGGCATGTTCTCGTACTCCGGCCTGAGCAAGGACCAGATGGTGCGTCTGCGCTCCGAGTTTGGTGTGTACGGTACGGACACCGGCCGCATGTGCGTGGCTGCGCTGAACAGCAAGAACATCGAGCACGTCTGCGCATCGATTGCCAAGGTCGTCGCCTGATCCCCTGCCCCCGGTCTGCGGCTGCCAAGGCCCAGACCTGCGAAAGCAGCCCGCGCCTCAGCAGCGCCGGCTGCTTTTTTCATGCGCGTGACAGTGCCAGTTCACCGTTGTTTATCACGTAAAGCCGCTGGATTCAGACCCTTCTCCTACAAACAGCCTTACAGTGCCTTGGTACGCTTCAGGGCGTATTGGCCAGGCCCACCTTGCGCAGGCGCTGGCGTTCACAGCTCAACGGAGAACTACGCATGTCCATCATTGGAACCATTTTCATCGGCCTGATCGTGGGCCTCATTGCACGCGCCATCAAGCCCGGAGACGACAAGATGGGCTGGATCATGACCATCCTGCTGGGCATTGCCGGCTCGCTGCTGGCGACCTACGCGGGTGTCGCCATGGGGTGGTACCAGGAAGGCCAGGCCGCCGGCTGGATCGCCTCGGTGGTCGGCGCCATCATCTTGCTGGTACTCTACGGCCTGATCCGCAAGCGCTAAGCGCAAAAGCAGCCTGCGCCAGGCGGGAGGGCCCGCGGACGCAGGCATTTTTTTTCAGCTGTTTACTTCACCCCGACACCAATGAAACTTGGACGCAAGCCCCGCCCCCTGTCCGCACTGCAACTGGCCGCACAAACGGGCAAACCTGCGCTGCTGGAGGCGGTTGAGCAGTCCCAAAAGCTGCTGCACCGCAAAGCCCTGATGGCCGCGCTGGCCAGCGCGACGCCGGTGCCCGGGCTCGATATGGCCGTGGACGCCGCGTTGTTGTCGCGCCTGATCCCGCAAATCAGCAACTACTTTGGCTTGAGTGATGAGCAAATTGCGCGCCTGACCCCCGCCAAGCGCGCGAAAGTACAGAACACCGTCAATATGCTGGGCGGTGTGCTGGTGGGCAAGCTGATCACCAAGGATGTGATCATGCGCGGCGCCAAGGCGCTGGGCATGCGCCTGACCGTACAGCAGGCCAGCAAATATGTGCCGATCGCCGGCCAGGCCGTGTCGGCCGCCCTGGGGTACGCCACCTTGCGCTACCTGGGCGAGCAGCATTTACGCGACTGCGTGCGGGTAGCACACGAAGCGGGCATTGTGCTGCCGGTCGTCTATGCGCCTGCTCTGGACCAGGACCAGCACTGAATCCCGCCCGGCGGTGCGGCTGCCAGGCCTGCCGCTGTTGGATGGCTTTTGCACCCTTCGTCAGTCCCTGCGCGATGCCGCTGCAGCGGCCGGGCGCCGTCACAGGTAAAATGCCGCATGCTTTTAGATTTTGAAGAATCCCAGCTGGTGCTGGTCGACTACCAGGAAAAACTGATGCCCGCCATTTTTGATGGCGCGCAGGTGCTGAAAAATGCCACCCTGCTGGCAAAGGTAGCCCAACAACTGCAGGTACCCGTGTTCGGTACCGAGCAAAACCCCAGCAAGCTCGGCCCCAATGCCGCAGAGCTGCGCGGGCTGTGCAACAAGACCTTGGCCAAGATGTTCTTCAGTGCTGTGCCAGAGGGCCTGAACGAATGGTTGCGCCCTCCGGCCAAGCCCCAGGGCGGCAATGCCCGCAGCCTCCCCAAGCACCTGCAAAAGCCGCAACAAGCCGCACCTGAACGCAACAGCATCATCATTGCCGGTTGCGAAGCCCATGTCTGCCTGCTGCAGACCGCGCTGGAGCTGCTCGAAGACGAGTTCGATGTCTGCGTGGTCACCGATGCCTGCAGCAGCCGCACCGAGCGCAACCGCGATGCCGCCTTCGACCGCCTGGCCGGTGCCGGCGCCGAGCTGGTCACCACCGAGATGGTCATCTTCGAATGGCTGCGCAGCTGCGAGCACGAAGACTTCCGCGATATCCTGCAGATGATCAAGTAAGACCTGGCTGGAGCCTCTCCAGCATGTCACCCGCCCAGGCTGCTCCACAGGCAGCCTTTTTTACGCGTCTGCTTCTGGCGCGCCGAGCTACTGATATGAAGGGGTGCCCCCTCTCCTTACCGTTGAGCCCAGCAAACCAACGCCGCGCAGACAACAAAAAAGCTTCCCGAAGGAAGCTTGGTTCGCTTTCGCACGCTGCAGAGCGCAAGGCGCTCAGTTCACACGCATATTGGCTTTGGACATCACCCGGCCAATCAGATCCTGCGCCTCCGCACCATCGAGGTTGACCTGCTGCATCAGCTTGGTGCGCGCCTCTTCACTCAACTCCACGCGGCGCGCGCCATCGAAGCGCTTTTCCCAGTAGGCGATATCCATGCTCTCGACCCGAACGGTCTTGCCGGTGCGGGGAGAATGGATGAACTTGCCGTCCCCCATGTAGATCCCCACATGGCTGAAAGCCCGGCGCATGGTGTTGAAGAACACCAGATCCCCGGGCTTGAGTTCGGCTTTTTCAATCTTGTCGGTCGCGGCGGCCTGCTCCTCTGCGCGGCGCGGCAAAATCTTGCCCCAGCTCTCGGCATAGACAGCACGAACAAGGCCACTGCAATCAAACCCCGTCTCAGCGCTGTTACCACCACGGCGGTAAGGCACGCCGATAAGCCCGAGGGCATTGCTGATCAGCACATTGGCCTGGTCCTTGACCTGGTGATGCACCGAATCGAGCTTGGAAAGACTGCTTTGGCCAATGCCCAGCAGCAGATCCAAATCGGATGGCTTGTGTTCGCTCTCGGGGGCGGCATGTGCGCTGACAGACGCGGCGACGATGAGGGTGCAAATCCATTTCGGTGACATAGCGGGCGACTTTAGCACGGTTTATTTTGAAGACAATTCATAAATATGTAACAAAACCCAAACCCCTCATGTCACAAAATCCCGGGGTTTACCCTTTGAATTTTGCCCCATTAGCTATCCAATCAACTGCATCTATTCCTCAACTTGTTGTTTTTATTGAACTCCCTCCAGGCTTCGCACTTTCACACCCAACTCTTGGTTGTTTCTATATGCAACCATAGTTACTGCAACCAAGACTGTAAAGATATTCCTACGGGGGTGTCAGACCAGGACGAACATAGGTTGTTGACAGTCAAGCAAGGGTCATGCCATTACCCGCCGTGTTCCATCCGTATTCCTCCTCGCCGCGGTCCTTGGCAGCGCCTGCTCAATACGATAAAAAGGCAGACCGTATTGCTTCTCCCGCGAACAACAACCACCTGGAGGCCCCTGCCATGCTCATCCACGGCGCATGCCACTGCGAAGCGGTTAGCTTTACCGCGCTGATCGATCCAGCGCAGGTCAGCGTATGCCATTGCAGCGACTGCCAGGTGCTGTCGGGCGCGCCGATGCGGGCCATTGTCAAAGCCGCGATCGCCGACTTCTCGCTGCAGGGCACCGTGCAGACCTATACCAAGACCGCGCAAAGCGGCCAGCGCCGCGACCAGGTCTTCTGTCCCGTCTGCGGAACGCCGCTGTACGGCTGCGCCGCACTGAACCCGGAGTTTGTCGTGATCCGCCTGGGCTGCGTGGAAGAACGCGCGCAGCTGCCGCCACATCGGCAGATCTGGACCGCATCAGCGATGCCCTGGCTCGGTGACTGCGTGGCGCCATCCGGGGCCGCATGACCAGCGCAGATGTGGTGCAGGCCCTCACCTCGGTCTGCGACAATCACGGGATGGCTCGCCAGTTTGAATTTGCTGACTCCGAAATCAGCCGCATCCACCGCACCGCAGAAGGCTGCAGCATCGAGTTTTCAGCCGCACTGGTCACTGAGCGCCAGGGAAGCGACACCCAGCAAGGCTACAGCAATGGCCTGCGCCTGCTGCTCAACCCCTGCCCGCCCGCAATCGCTGACCAGGCGCAAGCCTTTGGCTTGCTGACCAGCGGATGGCTGCAACGGGGCCTGCAAAGGCTCAGCGTGCTGCCAGTGCCCAGCGATTACCAGGCTGAGGCGCTCAGCCTGCATCTGCAATTTGCCAACGGGCTGCAAATGCAACTGAGCGGCAGCAGCCTGCGCTGCGAGGCCAGCGAACAGGCCCGGCAGGTGGAGGTGCTGGCATGCTGAAGTCTGCGCCTCCCAAGGTCCTGGTCAGCGGCTGCCTGCTTGGCCAGCCCGTGCGCTATGACGGCAGCCACAAAGGGGCCCAGCACGCGGTGCTTGACCGCTGGCTGGCACGGCAGCAGGTGGTGAGCCTCTGCCCCGAGACGGCCTCTGGCCTGCCCACTCCCCGGCTGCCTGCTGAAATCGTCGGCGGCACCAGCATGGCGGTGCTGCGCCAAGCCGCCCAGGTACGCGACAGCGCTGGCAACGACGTGACTGCCGCCTTTGTGCTGGGCGCCCAGCTGGCACTGCAGCTGGTGCAGCGCCATGGCATCCGGGTGGCGGTGCTCAAGGAGTTCAGCCCGACCTGCGGATCCAGCCAGGTCTATGACGGGCAGTTTGCCGGCCACACCGTGCCGGGCGAAGGCCTGGCCTGCAGCCTGCTGCGCCAGGCCGGGGTAGCGGTATTCAGCGAGACCCAATGGGAAGCCGCCGCGGCGCAGCTGGAGGCCTATGCTGCTTGAAGGCACCCTGCAATCCTGGAACGATGAGCGCGGCTTTGGCTTCATCGCCCCCGATGGCGGCGGCCCGCCCGTTTTTGTGCACATCTCCGCCTTCCAGAACACCGCCGCCCGGCCCCAAGCCGGCCAGCGCCTGAGCTATGTGCTGGACAAGCCCGCAGGCGACAGACCCCGGGCCAGCCGCGCCCGCGTGCTGGGCGCAGCGGTACCGCCATCAACGCATCCTGCACGCCCACGGGCTGCAACCACGCGCGCCCGGCGCCAGGCCACCCGTGCTGCCCGATCGGGCGCATCCGGTGGCGCAGCCCTGTTGTTCATCCCCGCGCTGGCGGCGTTGCTGCTGGTACTGGGCCTGAGCTTTGGCCCCACCTGGCGGGCTGCAGGCTGGTATCTGCTGGCCTCGCTCGTTACCTTTGCCTGGTATGCCTGGGACAAGGCTGCCGCGCAGCAAGGGCATTGGCGCACCCCCGAGAAGCACTTGTGGCTGCTGGGCTTGCTCGGCGGCTGGCCGGGCGCCTTGCTCGCCCAGCGCTGGCTGCGCCACAAATCCAGCAAGCAGGAATTTCTGCAGGTGTTCTGGCTGACCGTGGTGCTCAACCTGGTGGGCCTGTGCCTGCTGTTCTCTCCACTGGGGCAGCGGCTGGGGCTGCCTGTCTTCTAACGGCCCTTCAGGAGCGCCCCGCCTGCTGCATCACCTGCGCCGCCAGCGCAGCGATGCACGCGTCCGACAGGTCATCGGCCTCCAGGGTCCGGCGCTCGGCCCAGTGGGCAAAATTGCGCGCCTGGCTGCGCTCGTAGTGCGGGTCGTAGTGCAAGGCCATCAGTTCAGCAAACAGTGGCGCGAGCTCGCCCTGCGCTGCCCAACCCTGCCAGCGGCCGACGACCTCCTTGCCTTGCAGTTCCTTCAGGTAGCCCAGTTTGGTGGCCAGCAGACCCGCGTCGGCGCCCAGGTAGGCGTAGTCACGCAGCAAATAGGCCAGGCGCGCCTGCGCCGAGGCCTTGACCTCGATGACCGGTGCCTGCCGCATATGCTCGACCAGCGCCATCGGCACCGAGATGCGCCCGATCTTGGCGCTTTCACCTTCGATGAACACCGGGCGCTCCAGATCGAACTGGCCGATCTGCGTCGCGAGCAAGGTCTCGAAGTGCTTCTGGCTGGGCTGCTCCACACCAGGCAGGTGGCCCAGCAGCGAGCCTTTGTGGCTGGCGTAGCCCTCCAGGTCAATCACCTGCGCGCCCTGCGCTGCCAGCGCATGCAGCACCCGGGTTTTGGCACTGCCGGTGGCACCGCACAGCACCTGCAAGCGCAAGCGCGGCACCAGCGACTCCAGCCGCTCGATCACATGGCCGCGAAAACCCTTGTAGCCGCCTGCCAGCTGCTGTGCATCCCAGCCGACCAGGCGCAGCCAGGTCACCATCGAGCCGCTGCGCAGACCGCCGCGCCAGCAGTAGACCAGCGGCTTCCAGTGGGCGGGCCGGTCATGGAAGGTGTCGTGCAGATGGCGCGCCAGGTTGGCGCTCACATAGGCAGCGCCCAGGCGCTTGGCCTCGAAGGGGCTGACCTGCTTGTAGATGGTGCCGATCTGGGCCCGTTCCTCGTTGCTGAGCACCGGGCAGTTGATGGCCCCGGGAATGTGGTCCAGCGCGAACTCGGCGGGTGAGCGGGCGTCGATGATGGTGTCGAATTTGTCG
Organism: Comamonas sp. B21-038; assembly: GCF_022387135.1. GTDB lineage: Bacteria > Pseudomonadota > Gammaproteobacteria > Burkholderiales > Burkholderiaceae_C > Comamonas > Comamonas sediminis. Next base: position 1,590,745 of record NZ_CP092462.1, on the reverse strand, counting down.
ATATCGCTGATGCGAACAGGCTGTCGATGGGACATAAGGCACAAGCTGGCTACACAGGCCAGTCTCAAGATCAGGGGCAAGCGCCGGCGCCAGCGATGAACGCCGGCACAGCAACTGCGCAGAGTGATCGAGCCTCGATACAGCCATCGCAGGCCACCTGGGCCCGCGCTGCGCGAAAAAACGGATTATCCCATGCGTGCACTGCAGGGCAGCCGGACTCAACCGTCCACCGGGTGGGCCGGGGTGTGCAACAGCAATTGGTAAAAGGCCAGGTCCAGCCAGCGGCCAAACTTGAAACCCACCTGCGGCAGCAGCCCCACCGATTGGAAACCCAGCCGCTGATGCAAGGCGATCGAGCCGGCATTGGCGGCGTCAATGGCGCCGACCAGCGCATGCACATCGTTCAAACGCGCCTCCTCGATGATGGCCTCCATCAGCTGCAGGCCCAGTCCCTGGCCGCGCTGGTCAGCACGCACATAGACCGAGTGCTCCACCGTGTACTTGTAGGCGGGGTAGGCGCGAAAGGCCCCATAGCTGGCAAAGCCCAGCAACTCGCCTGCCGCATCCTCAATCCCGATCACCGGGTAGCCGCCCTGGCGCTTGGCATCGAACCAGCTGCGCATATTGTCGGCATTGCGGGGCTGGTAGTCATACAGCGCCGTGCTGTTGACGATGGCGTCGTTCAGAATCGCCAAAATGGCCGGCGCATGCCGGTCGTGGGTGCAGCGCACCGCATGTCTTTCAGTCATCCATCTCTCCAGGAAAAACCACAGGCAACGGCGGCAGGCTGCTGCCTGGCGCGGCCAGCACCAGCAGATAGCGGGCGGGCTCGCGGCCGGGATTGCTAAATACCAGGGTTTGGTCGAGCACCATCGCCAGGCAGTCGCCCGCCCGCAAGTGCCAGCTCAAGGTGCCCAGCGTCAGCTGCAACTCGCCTTGCAGCAGCCACAGTTGTTGGTGCAAGGCCTGGCTGCGCAGGCCGTTGTCAAACGCCACACGCTGACCGGGCGGAAACACCACCTCCAGCAGCTCGAATGGCGCGGGAAAGCCCACCGGGCTCAGTTGCCGGCGCTCATAGCCGGTCGCAGGGTCGCGCCAGCACGGCTGGGCGCCGGCACGGGCCAACGGCTGCGGAGCGCGGGTCTGGCGCTCATCGGCAAACAGCGCTGCCAGCGGCACCTGCAAGGCCTGCGCCAGCTTGCCCAGTACGGCCGCGGTGGCGCTGGTCTGTCCACGCTCGATCAGCGAAATCATCGACCGGCTGACACCGCTGCGCTGCGCCATTACCTCCAACGTGTAGCCACGCTGCTTGCGCAGTGCGCGCACGCGGGTGGAGAGCAACTCATCAATGGTCATTTCTCCAATTTAACAGAATTTATTCCTGCATATTGGAATTGTGATGTTGGCGCCTGCAGCTGCGGTCACAGTGGCGCTGGCAGCCACGGCGAAGAACAAGCTTGCGAAACGCCTGCCAAGCATCGCCCCAGAGGCGACGCGGCTCCGCCCGAGTCGCGCTCCGGCCCGTGCGGTTAAGTGCTGCAGAGGGTGCTTAGCGCAATTGGCGGCGCAGCGCCTCGAAGAACAGCGTCGATTGCAGCCGCTCGCCATTGGCCTGCTCCGCCACGGTGGCCGCCAAGGCTGGCTCGCAAGGCGCCAGCGGCACACCGGTGGACTGCGCCAGCACCTGGGCCTGGCAGGCGCGCTCCAGGTAATACAGGTCGTCAAACGCATAGTCCATGCGTTCTCCGCACACGATGATGCCGTGGTTGCCTAAAAAACTGATGTCCGCGCCCTGCATCGCGTGGGCGATACGCTCGCCCTCGCGGTCATCGAGCGCAAAGCCGTTGTACTGCGCATCAATGGCCAGCCGGCCATGAAAACGCATCGCGTTCTGGCTCAACGTGGTGTCCAGTGCGCGCTGCGTCGTCAAGGTCAACGCGGTGGCATACGGCATATGGGTGTGCAGCACGCAGGTTTTGCGGGCAATGCGGTGCACGGCCGCATGGATGAACATCGCCGTGGGCTCGACGACATGGCCGCCCGCCACCACGGCACCCTGTGCGTCCACCATCACCACATCGTCCGCCTGGATCTCGCCCCACATCAGGCCGCGCGGGTTCAGCAAGAAATGCTGGCCATCGGGCAGCGCCATGCTGAAATGGTTGCACACGCCCTCCCCCAGACCAAAGTGCGCCGCCGCACGCAGCGCCAGCGCCATGTCCTCGCGCATGCGCAGTACATCGGGCCGGGTAAACAGCGGATGGGAAAGGTCGGCAGGGGCAAACGGAGCGTTCATAGTGGGTGGGTCGATAAAGATATTCACTGAGTATGTCCTCTGCTCCCCTCCCCGGCAATGGGGAAAGCGACAGCTGCCACCCCGCCATGCAAAAAGCCCGCCATCGATCGATGCGCGGGCTCATGGCTACAGCGCCAACCGGTAGCGGCTGGGCAGCGGTGCTTACTGAATCAGGCTGACGCCGGTCTTGGACTGCACGTCGTCAAAGCTCACCTCGGGGGCCAGCTCCACCACCTTCAGGCCTTTGGGCACCACATCGAACACACCCAGGTCGGTGATGATGCGGTCCACCACGCCCACACCCGTCAGCGGCAAGGTGCAGTCCTTGAGGATCTTCAGGTCGGTCGTGCCGTCCTTCTTCCTGGCCACATGCTCCATCAGCACGATCACGCGCTTGACACCAGCCACCAGATCCATCGCGCCGCCCATGCCCTTGACCATCTTGCCCGGAATCATCCAGTTGGCCAGGTCACCCTTTTCGGACACCTGCATCGCGCCCAGGATGGACAGGTTGATCTTGCCGCCACGGATCATCGCAAAGGACTGGTCCGAGCTGAAGATGGACGAGCCGGCAATCGTGGTCACCGTTTGCTTGCCCGCATTGATCAGGTCGGCGTCAATGGCATCCTCGGTCGGGAACGGGCCGATGCCCAGCATGCCGTTTTCCGATTGCAGCCACACTTCCTTGTCACCGGTGTGGTTGGCCACCAAGGTAGGAATGCCGATACCGAGGTTCACATAGAAGCCGTCTTCCAGCTCTTGCGCCGCACGTGCGGCCATTTGGTCTTGGGTCCAAGGCATGACAGGCTCCTTACTGTTTCTCGGTGATGGTGCGCTTTTCGATGCGCTTCTCAGGGGTGGCATTGAGCACCAGGCGGTGCACATAGATGCCGGGCAGATGGATCTCATCGGGCTTGAGCGCGCCGACTTCGACAATCTCCTCCACCTCCACAATGCAGACCTTGCCGCAGGTGGCCGCTGCCGGGTTGAAGTTGCGCGCCGTCAGGCGGAACTGCAGGTTGCCACTCTTGTCGGCGCGCCAGGCCTTGACCAGCGACACATCTGCCACGATGGAGCGCTCCATCACATAGGTTTCGCCGTCAAACTCGCGCAGCTCCTTGCCTTCGGCCACTTGCGTGCCCACACCGGTCTTCGTGAAGAAGGCGGGGATGCCGGCGCCGCCAGCGCGCATCTTCTCGGCCAGGGTGCCCTGGGGGGTGAACTCCAGCTCCAGCTCGCCGGCCAGGTACTGGCGCTCGAACTCCTTGTTCTCGCCCACATAGGACGCAATCATCTTCTTGATCTGGCGCGTCTCCAGCAGCTTGCCCAGGCCAAAACCGTCGACACCGGCATTGTTCGATGCCACCGTCAGATCCTTGACGCCGCTGTCGCGCAGCGCTTCGATCAAGGCCTCGGGAATCCCGCAAAGGCCAAAGCCGCCCACGGCCATTAACTGCTTGTCTGCCACCACGCCTTTGAGCGCGTCCGCAGCACTGGGGTAGATCTTATTCACACTTGTCTCCTGATAAGAAGGGCTTGTTTCGCCAATCAAGCATACTACGTATTAGGATACGTAGTATTTCGTAAAGGGGACAATTTTTGCCATGGCAGTGACACCACTCGACTACCGACAAGCCTTCGAAATGGCGCCTGTGGGCCTGGTGGTGTCCCACCGGCGGGTCATGATCGACTGCAACGAGCAGGTCTGCGACATGTTCCGCACCTCGCGCGAGCTGATGATGGGCCAGTCCTTCCAGATCCTCTACCCCAGTGCCGACGAGTTCGAGCGCCTGGGCCGCCGCATCGCCCCGATCATGGGCGCGCAGGGCCTGTATTCGGACAACCGCATCATGAAGCGCGCCAATGGCGAGATGTTCTGGTGCCATGTGATGGGCCGCGCGTTCAACCGCGACGACCCGCATGAAGGCGGTGTCTGGAGCTTTGAGGACCTGAGCGCGCTGCGCCCGGTGCGCGCCGAGCTCACCGCCCGCGAGCGCGAGGTCGCTGCCCATCTGCTCGAAGGCATGACCAGCAAGGAGATTGGCCGGGGCCTGGGCATCAGCCACCGCACGGTCGAGATCTACCGCACCCGGCTGATGCGCAAATACGGCGCCGACTCCTCTGCAGAGCTGGTGCAAAAGCTGCTGGCCGGCGGCAGCTCGCTCGATATCGTCCTCGGGCCGGACGACATCTGAACCCAGGGCTTGACGCTGCCTGGGCCTGCCAGGCAGTGTCGCGTCAGTGCAGCTTCATCCGGCCCGACACGCGTTGCTGCAGCAAACGGGCCAGTGCCAGCACCGCTGTCTTGCCGGTGCCCAGAATGGCACGGTGGTGCATCAGGTGCAGGGACATATACATCCACTTGGCGATGAGGCCCTGCACAAAGAAGTTCTTGCCCGACAGACCGCCCATCAGATTGCCCACGCCCTTGTTGTCACCCAGCGAGACCAGCGAGCCAAAGTCCTGGTAGACAAACACCTCGTTGAACGAGCGCTCCTTGAGCGCGGCAAACAGCAGCTTGCACAAATAGCTGCCCTGCTGGTGCGCAGCCTGCGCGCGCGCGGGTACCGTCTTGCCTTCGGTCCAGGTGGCGGCGGCGCAATCGCCCATTGCATAGATGCGGCTGGCACTGGTGCGCAGGTGGTCGTCCACGACAAATTGGTTGATGCGGTTGACCTCCAGCCCCAGACGGGCATTGCTGTCCGCTGCCTTGATGCCGGCGGCCCAGACGATCAGATCGGCCGGCACCTCGCCATTGGAGGTGATCACCTGGCCCTGCGCCAGCGACTGCACACGTGTACCGGTCATCACCCGCACGCCCTTGCGCTCCAGTGCGACGCGGGCCTGCTCCGAGATGCGCGGCGGCAGCCCACCCAGAATGCGCTCACCGCCTTCGATCAGGCTGATATCGAGCCGGAAGCGCTGGCTGTCCGACAGGCTCTCCAGCAGCATCTGGTGCGCCTCGATCAGCTCGGCCGACAGCTCCACGCCGGTGGCTCCGGCACCGACGATGGCGACCGCCAGCGAACGCGGCTCGGCATACGACGCATGGGCACAGGCACCGAGCCAGTCGGCGTGAAAGCGCTGCGCATCGCGCACGCTCTCCAGCAGATAGGCATGCTCGATCCCCGGGGTGCCAAAGGAATTGGAGCCGCTGCCCATCGCCAGCACCAGGTGCTGGTAGCTGATGACACGCTCGGGCACCACCTGCTTGCCGGCATCGTTGATCACCGGCGCCAGCACAATGCTCTGCTTGGCGGCATCCAGACCCATGCATTCGCCCATCGCAAAACTGAAATGGTTGCGGCGCGCCAGCACGGTGTAAGACAGGCCCTCCTGGTGCGCATCCAGCGTGCCGGCCGCTACTTCGTGCAAGGTCGGCTTCCAGATGTGGAAGGGCATCTTGTCCACCAGCAATACCCGCTCGCGCCCTTCGCGCGCGCCCAGTTTGCGCCCCAGTTGTGCGGCCAGTTCCAGTCCACCTGCACCGCCGCCCACAATCACCACGTCATAGTGCATGTACGATTCCTCAAAAGATGGCTGCCATTGTTGACCATTGCCAGCTTTTCTGCACCTGCGCGCCTGGATTCACAATGAAAATCCAAGGCATTCCCTCCATTGCAACCAGGCCAACCATGCTCGACCCTATCGCCAACGACCTCTGGAGCGCCACCCAACAGATCAGCGTGCACGGCCTGCCGGTGCGCACTCGCATGACGGTCGTGCGCCTGGCGGGCGGCGCGCTGTGGCTGCACTCGCCCATCGCACCAGCAGCTGCGTTACTTGCGGCGCTGGATACGCTGGGCAATGTGCGCTGGATCGTCGCGCCCAACCGCATGCACCATCTGTTTGCCGGTGCATGGCAGGCGCATTACCCGCAGGCAGCACTGTGGGGCGCGCCAGGGCTGGGCGCCAAGCGCCCTGACCTGCCCCATTTGCACAGCCTGGACCAGGCACTGCCTGCGGCCTGGCAACCCAGCCTGCAGATGCAGCCGTTTGCAGGTTTGCCGATACTGAATGAATGCGTCTGGCTGCACCAGCCCAGCGCCAGCCTGATCGTGACCGATGTACTGCAGTACTACCCGCAGGATTTGTCGCTGTCGGCACGGCTGTTCAACAGCCTCAACGGCACGCGCAGCCGCCTGGCGATGCCGCGCGCGCTGCGCTTTGCGATCCGGGACCGGGCCGCTGCGAGCGCGGCCGCCGCCCGCATCTGTGCCTGGCCGGTGCAGCGCCTGGTGCTGGCCCATGATGCGCTCATCACCGAGCAGGCCCCCCAGCAGCTGCAGCAGGCGCTGGCGTTTTTGCTGGATAGCAAGGCCTGAACGTGCCGCTCAGGACACCCGAAAACTCTCCAAATGGATGCTGGTCTCGCTGTTGCTGATGCCCTTGATCAGCCGAATGCGCTCCAGCACCTGGGACAGCGCCTCCAGGCTGGCCACCTGCAGCTCGGCCAGCAGATCCCAGCGGCCATTGGTGCTGTGCAGCGCCGCCACGCCCGGCTCCCCGAGCAGCGACGCCATCACGCGCCGCGTGTCATTGCCGGTGATCTCGATGCTCATCCAGGCGCGCAGCACGTCAGGCTGCACATCGGGGCGCAGGCGCACGCTGTAACCCACGATCAGGCCCTCGCGCTCCAGGCGCTCCATGCGGTTGGTGACAGTGCCGCGCGACACGCCCAGCCTGCCCGCCAACGTGGCCACGCTCTCGCGCGCATTCTGGCGCAACAGGCTGATCAAGGCTTGGTCAATATTATCGATATGCACAATGCAGCCTGACTAATTGCTCTGAATACTGTCATTTTCTACCATTTTTTGCACTTTGCTTTATGGTGGTTTGGCGAGACACTGGTTGCAGCCGCTGCGGCAGCGCCTCTTTGGCCTGCGCAGCGGGCAGCCATAACGAAAAACCAGGAGCCATCGCCATGACATACCACCCAGGCCAAGTCGACTTTCTCAGCACCGATGCCGCCGCCACGCTGGTGCAGCGTGTGGGCCTGACCGAGCTGCTGCGCGGCTTGGTCAGCGCATTGGAACAGGACTTTTCCCGCTGGCAGGACTTTGACAAGACCGCGCGCCTGGCCCAGCACACCCCCGACGGCGTGATGGAGCTGATGCCGGTGGCCGATGCCAGCCATTTCGCGTTCAAGTACGTCAACGGCCATCCCAAGAATCCCCAACTGGGCATTCCGTCGATCATGGCCTTCGGTGCACTGATGCGGGCCGACACCGGCGCGCCCATCCTGCTGAGCGAGCTCACCTTGACGACCGCGCTGCGCACCGCCGCCACCTCGGTGATGGCGGCCAAGCTGCTCGCCCGGCGCAGCAGCCGCACCATGGCGCTGATTGGCAACGGCTCGCAAAGCGAATTCCAGGCGCTGGCCTTTGTCGGCCTGCTGGGCATCCAGTGTCTGCGCTTGTTTGATATCGACCCCGCCGCCACCGACAAGCTCATCCACAACCTGCACACCCAGATGCCCGGCCTGCAGATACAGCGCTGCCGCAGCGCCGCCGAAGCCGTGCAAGGCGCCGACATCGTCACCACGGTCACGGCGGACAAGACCAATGCCACCATCCTGCGCCGCGACATGGTCGCGCCCGGCATGCACCTGAATGCGGTGGGCGGCGACTGCCCAGGCAAGACCGAGCTCGATGCCGAGATCCTGCCGGATGCCAGGGTATTCGTTGAATTTGCGCCCCAAAGCCGCATCGAGGGCGAGATCCAGCACATGCCTGAGGACTTTGCCGTGACCGAACTGTGGCGGGTATTGCGCGGCGAGCAGGCAGGCCGCCAGCGAGATGACGAGATCACGGTGTTCGACTCCGTCGGCTTTGCGCTGGAGGACTACACCGCCTTGCGCTACATGCATGCGCTGGCCCGGCAGCACCAGCTGTTGCAGCCGCTGGCCCTGCTGCCACAATTGAGCAATCCCAAAAACCTGTTCGAGCTGCTGTTGCCGCCCGCAATCCACGACGAACCAGCTCCCGCCGAAGCCGACCGCCATGCCATTCCAGCCTGACCTGACCTCCGCCCCCGTGCACGCGCCCACCACGCCCATCAGCCTGATAGGCGTACCGACTGATATCGGTGCCGGGCGCCTGGGCGCCGCGATGGGGCCGGATGCCTTGCGCGTCGCCCAACTGGGGCCGGCGCTCAGCGAGCTGGGTTGCGACGTGCACGACCTGGGCAACCTGGCCGGGCCCGCCAACCAGCGCAAGCCGCGTGACCCCGCGCATGGCGATCTGCGCAACTTTGGCGAGGCCGTTGTCTGGAACCAGGCGGTGCATGACGCTGTGCACGGGCAGTTGGCCGCAGGCCGCATGCCGTTGATGCTGGGGGGAGACCACAGCCTGGCCGTCGGCTCCATCAGCGCCGTGGCGCGCCATTGCCGCGACACCGGCAAGCGCCTCTATGTGCTTTGGCTCGATGCGCATGCCGACTTCAACACGCCCGACACCTCCCCATCGGGCAATGTCCATGGCATTCCGGTGGCCTGCCTCTCGGGTCTGGGCCCGCGCGAGCTCACGCACCTGGCCGGCTTTGCGCCCGCACTGGGGCCGCAGTCGCTGTGCCAGATCGGTTTGCGCAGTGTCGATGCGCAGGAAAAGCACCTGATCAAGACCCACAACATCGATGTGTTCGACATGCGTGCCATTGACGAGCTGGGCATGCGCGAAACCATGCTGCGCGCGCTGGCGCCATTGGCCGGCTGCGACCCGAGCCAGACCCATCTGCACCTGAGCTTTGATGTGGATTTTCTCGACCCCGAGATTGCGCCGGGCACGGGCACCACAGTGCGGGGCGGCCCCAACTACCGTGAAGCGCAGCTGTGCATGGAGATGATTGCCGATACCGGCCTGCTCGGTTCGGTGGACATCGTCGAGCTCAACCCTGCGCTCGACCTGCGCAACCAGACCGCCGAGTTGGTGGTGGATCTGGTGCAAAGCCTGTTTGGCAAGAGCACGCTCGTCAAGGACCTGCGCCGCTGACCGATGCCTGGGTCGTTGCGCCCCTGCACGCTGCCCTCCCCAACGCCACGCTTGTAGTCATTGTCTGACAGCACCGGTTTGCCAACCGGTGCTGTAATGGCGCGTGCCTGTCTTCGCCATGGCTCTTTTTCAACCACGGTTTGGCGGATCTAGGGCTGTCTAAGGTATTTATTAATCATCGTGTTGCGGATATTCAATCGGCAAACGCGGCTGGGGACAGGCACTGGCATTCATAATCAAAAAACATGGAAAACGCCTCTGCCATCGGCGTTTTCTTATCACTATGCCGCCAGCTGTCTGGCGTCCTGTCAGCTTGAACCGGAGAACCCCATGACCACAGAAGCCAAATGCCCCTTTCACGCCGCAGCTGCACGCAACAGCGAAACGGCTGCCCAAGGCAACGGAACGACCAGCCAGAGCTGGTGGCCCAACCAGCTGCGCGTGGACCTGCTCAGCCAGCACCACCCGGCCAACAACCCGCTGGGCGCAGACTTCAACTACGCCGACGAATTCAAGAAGCTCGATTACGAAGCCGTCAAGCGCGACCTGCGCGCGCTGATGACCGACTCGCAGGACTGGTGGCCGGCAGACTTTGGCCACTACGGCCCGCAGTTCATCCGCATGGCCTGGCATGCCGCAGGCACCTACCGCGTGCAGGATGGCCGTGGCGGCGCAGGCCGCGCGCAGCAGCGCTTTGCACCCCTCAACAGCTGGCCGGACAACGTCAATATCGACAAGTCGCGCCGCCTGCTCTGGCCCATCAAGCAAAAGTATGGCAACCAACTGTCCTGGGGCGATCTGATGATCCTCTGCGGCAACGTCGCGCTGGAAACCATGGGCTTTCGCACCTTTGGCTTTGCCGGTGGCCGGGTCGATACCTGGATGCCCGACCAGGATGTGTACTGGGGGGCAGAGAAGGAATGGCTGGCCACCAGCGACAAGGCCAACAGCCGCTACAGCGGCGACCGCGACCTGGAAAACCCGCTGGCCGCCGTGCAGATGGGCCTGATCTATGTGAACCCCGAGGGCCCGGACGGCAATGGCGACCCGATCTCGGCGGCGCGCGACATCCGTGAAACCTTTGCCCGCATGGCGATGGACGACGAAGAGACCGTGGCCCTGATCGCCGGTGGCCACACCTTTGGCAAGACCCATGGCGCCGGCGCAGCCAGCCATGTGGGTGCCGAGCCCGAGGCCGATGGCATCGAAGCCCAGGGCCTGGGCTGGACCAGCAGTTTTGGCTCCGGCTCCGGGCGCGATGCGATCACCTCCGGCCTGGAAGTGACCTGGACCCAGACCCCCGCGCAGTGGAGCAATTTCTTCTTCGAGAACCTGTTCAAGTACGAATGGGTGCAGGAAAAAAGCCCCGCAGGTGCGATCCAGTGGGTGGCCAAGGATGCGCCCGATGTCATCCCCGATGCGCATGGCGGCCCCAACAAGAAGCCCACCATGCTGACCACCGACCTGTCGCTGCGCCAGGACCCGGCCTACGAAAAGATCTCGCGCCGCTTTCTGGAAAATCCGCAGGCCTTTGCCGAAGCCTTTGCCCGCGCCTGGTTCAAGCTGACCCACCGCGACATGGGCCCGCGCAGCCGCTACCTGGGCCCGGAAGTGCCCAAGGAAGAGCTGGTCTGGCAAGACCCCATCCCCGCTGTGACGCACCCACTGGTCGATGCCGATGATGTGGCCAGCCTCAAGGCGCAGGTGCTGGCATCGGGCCTGACGGTACAGGAGCTGGTGGGCACGGCCTGGGCTTCGGCCTCGACCTACCGGGGTTCCGATATGCGCGGCGGCGCCAACGGTGCCCGCATCCGCCTGGCCCCGCAAAAGGACTGGGACGTGAACCAGCCCGCGCAACTGGCCAAGGTGCTGGGCGTGCTCGAAGGCATCCAGCGCGCGTTCAACAAGGCGGCTGACGGCGACAAGCGTATCTCGCTGGCCGACCTGATCGTGCTGGCGGGCAATGCCGGTGTCGAGAAGGCCGCCACCGATGCAGGCGTCCCCACCACCGTGCCCTTCCACCCAGGCCGCAGCGATGCCACGGCCGAGCAGACCGATGCCGCATCCTTCCAGTACCTGGAGCCCAAGGCCGACGGTTTCCGCAACCACCTGCAAGGCCGCTTTGCGGCGCCCGCCGAGGCCCTGCTGATCGACAAGGCCCAGCTGCTGACGTTGACCGCGCCCGAGCTGACCGTGCTGGTCGGTGGGCTGCGTGCCATCAACATCAACACTGCGGGCAACCAGCAGGGTGTGCTGACAGCCGCGCCCGGCAAGCTGAGCAATGACTTCTTCGTCAACCTGCTGGACATGGGCACGCAATGGAAGGCGCAGGAAGACGGCAGCTTTGTTGGCCTGGACCGCAAGAGCGGTGCCCAGCGCTGGACGGCCAGCCGCGTCGACCTGGTGTTTGGCTCCAACGCCATCCTGCGCGCCGTCGCCGAGGTCTATGCCCAGGCCGGTGCCAAGGAAAAAATGGTCAAGGACTTTGTCGCTGCCTGGACCAAGGTGATGAAACTGGACCGCTTTGACTTGAAGTAAGCCCCTTCTCCATCCCACCAAGCTGCCCGTCCGTCCCTGCTCCAGGGGCAGGCGGGCATTTTTTACATCTGCGTGCCACTGGCCGATGCCGCAGCCAGCCATTGGCCGCTGGGCCAGCCGCCCGATGCCACGGCCGCCTCCAGAATCTGGCGCAGCACCGCCACGGTGGCACGCACCGGCTGGGTCAGGCTGCGGTTGGCGGCATAGCCCAGCGCCGGCAGCCAGATCGCTCGCCCCGGCAATCGGGGAAGAAACGCCCTCCAGAGGGCGTTTTCTGCATCCGGCCCTTGGCTCAGAACATCGAGGCGCGGTGCGCGGCCACCCCGGCCATTGCCCCATCGGCCACCGACAGCGCAATGCTGCCCGCTGCACGCGCAGCATCGCCGCAGGCAAACACATTGGCCACGCTGGTCTGCTGCATCGCGTCCACCTGCACATAGGGGCCCATCGGGCCATCGGCCAGCACGCAACCGAGCTGCTGCGCCAGCGGGCTGGCGGGCGAGGTGCGTGGCTGGGTAAACAGGCCTTGCATGCGGATGCTACGGCCATCGGCCAGCACCACATCCGCAAAACCATCGATGCGCTGCACCGGCGTGGCCTCGATCTGGGTGCCGCGCCGGGCGAAATCGGCCAGATCTGCCTCCGTCGGCGCGTAGACCTCATTGAGAAACAAGGTGGTCGGGCCCCAATCGGGCAGCATCATCGCATGGTGGTGCGCCATCGGCGACGCGGCAATCACCCCGATGGCGCCGCCACCCACCTCGTAGCCATGGCAATACGGGCAATGGAACACGCTGTGGCCCCAGCGCTCGGCCAGGCCGGGCACGGCGGGCAGCTCATCGCGCACACCGGTAGCCAGCACCAGGCGGCGCGCCACCAGCAACTGGCCGCCTACCTGTAGCGACAGTTCGCCGCTGGGCAGCACCCGGGCCTGCTCGGCCTGGCCGCCGATCCAGCGCACGCTGGGGTACTGCAGCAATTGCGTGCGTGCCTGCGTCCACAGCTCGGCAGGCGCCACACCGTCGCGCGACAAAAAGCCGTGCGAGGTGCTGCCTGCCTCGTCGACAAAGCGGTTGCGGCGCAGGCCGGCATCGATGACGGTGACCTGGCGGCGCGCCCGCGCCAGCTGCAACGCCGCCGACATGCCGGCGTAGCTGCCGCCGACGATGGCGAAATCAGTGTGAATGTCCATGGTGGTCCTCTATACGGTGGGAAGTGGATGTTTTGGCGAGCCGGTGCGCGCGCAGCGAAGCGCCGATCTGGGCAGACAGCTGCGCCAAAGTGATGCCGCCCAGCTTGGCCAGCAACGAGGCCTCGGCCTCCTGCATGGCGCTGCGCAGCGACTGGTTGACCACCTGCGCGACCAGGCATTCGGGGTGGTCCTCGCGAAAGCCCAGCGACACCAGCGCCGGCGCGCCCAGCGCCTGGTGGATGTCGCGCAATGTCGTCTCGCCCCAACCGGGCGCAATCAGCCAGCCGCCCCCATGGCCCTTGCCGGACGAGACCATGCCCGCATCGCGCAAGCCGGCCATCAGGCGCCGCAGCACCACCGGATTGGTGTCCATGGTCAGCGCCAGGACCTCGGAGGTCAGCGGCGTCTGCGCCTCGGCCAGGTGCAGCAGCACATGCAAAACGTCGGAAAACTGGCTGTTGTGTTTCATGCAACTATTGTAGTTACATGAAATGAATCCGCGCCAGCGGCTCCGCAAAGAACCATTACTCCGGCCAAGGACAAACGCTGGCCGACGGCAGCCAGCGCCCGCTGCCCCATGCCACCATCGCGCAGCCCACACCACCACTCCCAAAGCAACGGAAATGGCCTTGTTCAAGAAGCTGGAGTCTGTCGTGCTGTTTGTCGCCGATATCGATGCGGCGGCCGCCTGGTATGCGCAGCTTTTGGGCGCGGAGGTGCAACACGAGAACGCGCACTATGCCTTTGTGCAAGGCCCGGGACTTTTGATCGGCTTCCATCCCGCCGACCGCAAATGCCTGGGCGGCGTGAGCGGCACCACGGTGTACTGGGAGGGGGCCGCCCTGGGCGCGGCCATTGAGCGCCTGCAGGCGCAGGGCGCCCGGCTGTACCGGGGGCCGATGACGACCAGCCTGGGGGCTACAGCCGCGATGCTGCTGGACCCCTTTGGTTGCAGCCTGGGCTTGCTTTGCCCAGCGGGCTAGTCGTGCGTAGCTAGTCGCGGACGGCCAGTCGCGGGCGGCCAGTCGCGGGCGGCCAGCCTTTACTGCAACGCCTGGTCCGGGTTCTGCACCACTTGCAGATGCAGGATGCTGAAGTACAGCGTGATATCGCCTTGCTGGTCGATAAAGGTGCCGATCGCGCGCTGCAGGCGGGCGGCAATGCAGAGGCACTCGGTTGCCTCGGGCCGGCCACCGGGGATGCGCGCGGTGGTCAGCAAGGCCAGCTGGTGCTCGCGGCCAAAGTCGTGCACGACCTCCAGGGCCTGGCCATGCTGGGCGGGGATGTTGGCATTGGCCCAGCTCCACACAAAGCTGCCTTCGCTCTCGCTGCTGGTGCCCACCAGGCAGACGGTGCCCTGCACCTCATGCAAGGGCGCCTGCAGCACCAGGCTGGCACTTTCCAAATCCCAGTGGTATTGCGGGGCGCTCTGCAGGCCAAACTGGCGTGGCCATTCGGTATTGCGGGCCATCATCGTCTCGACGGCCTCGCGGCTCCAGGCGGCCCATTCGGTCTCGCCCCCGTCGGGGCTGGTGGTGGTGTCGTTCATAGCGCTAGCGGTTCAAATTGCAGCCGCCATTGTCGGCCAATCCAAGAGCCTGTTCTAAAAGCCTGATGGTCGACAACTGCGTCAGCCATAAAAAAACCGCCCCTTGCACAGCACAGGGACGGTTCATCGTTCAGCGCCTGCGGGCGTGATCAGTTCAGGCCGAGCATGCCGCGCAGCTTGGACAGGTCTTCGGCCAGCGTGTTGACGCGGCCTGCCAGGATCTTGCGGTCGCCCTCACCCAGCTTGGTGTACAGCTCAAAGCTGCCATCGGGCTTGCGGTACTTGGCCAGGATGTCGAACACGGTCTTGAAGTTGGCCGCAGTCTTTTCGACAAAGGCCTTGTCCTTCTTCTCGACCAGGGGGCGCAGCAGTTCGAAAATCTTGTCCGCACCTTCGAAGTTGGCCTGGAAGTCGTCCAGGTCGGTGTGGCTGTAGCGCTCTTCTTCACCCGAAATCTTGGTGGCAGCCACCTCTTCCATCAGCACCGCAGCGCCGCCCACGACCTTTTCAGGCGGGAAGGTCAAACCGCTCACGCGCTTTTGCAGTTCCTTGGCATCGGCCAGCAGCTTGTCGGCAAAAGGGGTCAGGCCCTTGGTGCTCTTTTCGACCCAGAGGCCGTACTCGATGCGGTGGAAGCCGGTGAAGCCCGGGTCCTTCTCGGCCTTTTCATGGTCGTCGGCACGCGAATCCATGCTCTTGTCCAGATCGGCAAACAGCTCGGCAATCGGCTCGATGCGCTCGTAGGGGCGGCGCACGGCAGCGTACATCTTCTTGGCCTCTTCGATCTTGCCGGCCTTGACCGCATCGGTAAAGGCCTGCACGCCCTTGACCAGCTCGCGCAGGTTGTTGTTGACGTACAGCTTGTACTCCGCCAGCGGCTTGACCAGCTCCAGCGCAGACACGCCTTCTGCTGCCCAGCTGGACAGGGGGATGACGCTGGCACTGCCGGCCAGCAGCAGGCCTTGCAAGAATTGGCGACGCATAAACATACGAGAACTCCTAGACTGTTAGATTGATAATTTTTGGCTTCCGGTATCCCCATGCCAAATCCCGGCTGACGTGCTTCATGAAGAAGAACGCGCCCAGGCCTTGCCGTACAGACACCGGTGGCTGGTTAGGAAACGGGATCAGGCCTTGTTGGCGGCAGCGGCCAGCAGGCCACGGCCCAGCCAGTCATTGGCATCGGCCACGCCGGGCAGCACATAGAAAAAGCCGCCGCCAATGGGCTTGATGTATTCTTCGAGCGGCTCGCCGTCGAGGCGCTTTTGCACGGTGACAAAGCCCTTTTCCAGATCGGCCTGGTAGCAGATGAACAGCAGGCCCATCTCCAGCTGGCCGGACTTGGTCACACCATTCGAATAGTTGAAGGGCCGGCGCAGGATCAGGTTCGCTTCGCTGCCATGGTTGCGCGGGTTGGCCAGCCGGATATGGGCGTCCATCGGCGTCTTCTGGCCTTCGGGATCGGCCGCATAGTCCGGCGTGTCGTGCTCGGTCTTCTTGCGCGCATCCAGCGGCGCACCGCTGTCCTTGTCGCGGCCCATGATGGCCTCCTGCTCGCCCAGCGGCGTGCGGTCCCAGCGCTCGACAAAGTTGCGGATGATGCGCACGGCCTGGTAGCTGCCGCCCGCGGCCCAGGCGGGCTCGTCGGATTCAGGCTGCACCCAGACAATGCGGCGCATCATGGCCTCATCGTCCGATGGCGGGTTGGCCGAGCCATCGCGGAAGCCCAGAAAATTGCGCGCGCTCTCTGCAGGCTGGCCCACGGCAGCGGGGATCGGCGGCACCGAGCCCTCCTGCTTCCAGCGCACCATCAGCAGATCGGGCAGGTTCTTGATGATGTCGCGCAGCGCATGGATATTGGTATCGGGCGTGTTGGCGCAGAACTGGATCGACAGATCGCCATGGCAGAGCGCGGCCTGCAGCGCATCGTTGGGGTGCTGCTGCATGGGGGTCAGGCGCTTGGGCCGCTGGTCCTTCAGGCCAAAGCGGTCATCAAACAGGCTGTGGCCCACGGCCACGGTGACCGTCAGTGCATCGGGTTGCACCACCGGGCCCAGAATGCCAGATCCCGCCGGCGGCAGCTTGGGGTCGAGCACCGGCTGGGCACCGCCCTGGGTCAGAAAGTGGATGCGCTCGGTCAAGGTCTTGAACAGGCGCTCCAACTCTGCCGGGTTGCTGGCCAGCACATCAAAGCTGACCACCATGCCGGCCAGCGGCCGGGGCGTGACGATGCCGGCCTGGTGCCTGCCGTAGAACGGCACGCGCTGCGCAGACACGCTGCTGTGCGGCGCATCGGCCACCTGGGTGTTGCCTGGCGAGGCATCGTCGGCAGCCAGCGCCTGGCGCACGGGCATGCCGGCCAGCACGCCGGCGCCCATGGCGCCAGCGGCCTCGCCCAGCCAGCGGCGGCGCGACGGGTCGGCGCCCTCGCGGACGATGGATTGAGACTCGTTCCTGTTCTTGAACCAAGACATGTGGTGCTTTCTGTATGTTATTTGTAGAAATAGAAGGCGGAAACTTTAGGGCTGCAAGCCCAGCGCTGCATTGACCTTGGCCATGCTTTGCGAACTCTGGTAGAGCGCCTGGGCCAGGTTCTGGCACTGCACCGGGTTCAGTGCCTGGCCGGCCATGTCGGCCACCTGGCTGTCATCGGCGGGCACGCCCAGCTCTTCGATGCGCTGGCGCAGCTTGGCCAGGCTGTCCTGCAACTGCTGGTTCAAGGCCGGGTTGGCATTGCCAAGTACAGGGGACAGCACTTGCTGGGCCTTGTTGGCCGCCGCCCAGCTGCCATAGACGAACTGCAGCACCGCCCGGCCCTGTTCGGGCGTGGTCGCCTCGCCGGGAATCAGCGTGGAGGCACGCTCCAGCGCCTTGGCCGCTGCGGCGGCAATCGACTGCGGCTGCAAGGCCGCATCGCCCAGGCGCTGGGCCAGTTGCTGCACATCCTGCTGCAGGCTGGTGGCTAGCGGCAGCAGCTGCTCAGCCGGCTCGCCCGCTTGCAGACCGGCGGCAATGCGCTGCAAGCCCACAAAGGCCGGGTCCTTGTCACGCAGCGCAAAGTCTGCGGCGCGCGCATCGATGCGGGCATTCAAATCGCCGTACTGCACCGCCAACGGGGCCAGCTTTTGGTACTGGCCGCGCGCCAGCGCAGCCAGTTGCAGGGCATCGCCGGGGTAGCCATCGGGCGAGGTAGCACCGGCTTCCAGTGGATGGGCCAGGCGCTGCTGCAGCGCATCGACCATCTCCTGCAGGCTGGCCGTCTCGGTCAGCATGTAGACCTGGTACTCGGCCAGTGCGCCCAGGAAGGCGGTCACCGGCGGCTTGGCGGCTTCGGCCTTGAAGGCGTCCGACGTCGTCACCGTCAGGCTGCCGCGCGCGGCGTTGAGCAGGCCGCAGGTCATCTCATAGTTGCCGGGTACCAGGCGTGCGCTCAGCTGCTGCGTCATGCCGGGCAGAATGTTCTCGCGCTCTTCGAGCACCATCACGCCGTCCAGAATTTCCCATTC
The DNA here is from genome assembly GCF_022387135.1 of Comamonas sp. B21-038. Taxonomy (GTDB): domain Bacteria; phylum Pseudomonadota; class Gammaproteobacteria; order Burkholderiales; family Burkholderiaceae_C; genus Comamonas; species Comamonas sediminis. Next base: position 1,572,675 of record NZ_CP092462.1, on the reverse strand, counting down.
CAGCGCCCGCTGCGACTGGTTGACGATGCGGAAAATCACCTTGCCCGCTGGCACGGTCACCGCATTGGGGGTGCAGGTGCCCTGGTTGATCTCGATGGTCACCACCGGCACGCCATCGACCGATGTACTGCTGCCTGCAACCTCGCTGGCACGCGGCACCGTCGATGCCTGCCAGAAAGCAGCAGCACCGAGCAGAAACACGACGACGCTACCCAGGACAACCGGGCCAAGACGCGGAGCAAGCTCATCAGCGGCCACTTCGGCCGCTGCAGCTGCGGGGGTGGGCGCGGCAGGAGCGCCCGCCACGGCAGGCGCCGCCTTGACCGGCCAGAAGAACATCACCAAGGTCACGGCCAGGTACAGCGCCCAGGCCAGCACTTCGCCGGCGACGGGTGCATGCATGTAGCCCAGCAGGCCGCCCAGAATGACACCCAGCGGGCTGTCTTCGGGCAGCACGGCGCTGCTGTCGAATACCACTTGCTGCAGCTGGTTCCAGACCCCGGCCTCATGCAGGCGGCGCACGGCGCCGGCCAGCAGGCCAGCTGCCACGACCAGGATAAAGATACCGGTGTAGCGGAAGAACTGGCGCAGATTGATGCGCACGCCGCCTTTGTAGAGGCCCACGCCCAGCAGCACCGACAGCGCCACGCCGAGGAAGGCGCCCGCTGCGGCACTCCAGCCCGAGCTTTGCTGGAAGATGGCCAGCAAGAAGAAGACGGATTCGACGCCTTCGCGCGCCACCGCCAAAAAGACCATGCCGATCAGTGCCCAGCTGGCACTGCCCGAGGTGCTGAGTGCCTTGTCGACCGAGGCCTGCAGCTCCCCTTTGATCGAGCGCGAGGCCTTGCGCATCCAGAACACCATGCCGGTCAGCATGCCCACGGCGATAAAGCCGACCAGCGCTTCAAACAGCTCCTGCTGCTTTTGCGGAAACTCGGCGGCCATCCACTGCAGACCCGCGCCGACAAACAGCGACAGACCCAGCGCCAGGAACACCCCCGCCCAGACAGCGGGCATCAGCCTGGCACGGCCCGTGTGGCGGAGGAAACTCGCAATGATGCCCACGATCAGCGCGGCCTCGATGCCCTCGCGCAACATAATCAAAAAAGGAACCAGCATGTAATGTGTTGCTCAAGCCGGGGTCGCACGTCAAGGCTGCGCCGCCTGCTGATCTTTCTCAGTTCTGTCGATGAATCCCAAACCCTGCAGGATGGCCAACGGTCGGCCGCAGGCAGCCCATGCGGCAATGCAACAAAGGCAGGTGCAGCATGTTAAGACCAAACTGGCGACCCTGGCGGTCCAGCGTGCAGTCTTCGACAAGCAGCTACCATCTTTACAAGCGAAAACGTATATCTTAGCACCGCTCACGGGGCTTTCAAGCTATCAATTACATAGCAACCCTGCAGAACCCAACACCCCTGCCGCCAACATGGCGTAAGCCGGGCTTCAGAATGGCCCGGGCCGCCTGGTGCCGCCCGTTTCGCGCCAGGCCACTACACACCCAGCTTTTCGGTCAACCGCACCAGATCGGCCAGCGAGCTCAGCTGCAGCTTGCGCATCGCATTGCCGCGGCGCACCTTCACGGTCACTTCACTGAGTTGCAGCTGGTGTGCAATCTGCTTGTTCAACAGGCCCTTGACCACCAGTTGCACCACCTCGCGCTCGCCGTCGCTCAAGGTCTGCCAGCGTCCGCCGATCTCGGCACGGTCGGCATCCGCCAGGCGCCGTGCGCGGTCTTGCGCAATGCCTTGGTGGATCGCGTCCAGCAGGTCCTGGTCGCGAAACGGCTTGGCCAGAAAGTCGATGGCGCCGCTTTTCATGGCTTTGACGCCCATCGCAATATCGCCATGGCCGGTGATGAACACCACCGGCAGTTGCAAACCCAGGGTCTGCATCTGGCGCTGGAACTCCATGCCGCTCAGCCCCGGCATGCGCACATCCAGCACCAGGCAAGCGGGCACATCGGCCAGCGGCTGTGCCAGGAATTCGGCCGCCGAGGCAAAGGCGCGCACCGGCAGACCGACCGATGCGAGCAAATCCTCCAGCGCGGCGCGCACCGAGTTGTCGTCATCGACCACATAGACCATCGCTGCGTCCGTCATGCCTCGCCCTCCGCAGGCGCCACCGGTACGCTGAATGTGAACACCGCCCCGCCCGGTGCATGGGGTTCGGCCCAGATATGGCCGCCATTGGCCTCGACAATGCTGCGGCTGATGCTCAGCCCGACGCCAATGCCCTCGTGCTTGGTGGTCCAGAAGGGTTCGAATACCTGTTCCTGCGCACCGGCGGGCAAGCCGGGGCCGCCGTCCGAAATGCGGAACACCAGCTTGTCGGCCTGCTGCAGCGATTCGACAAGGATGGTGCGGCGCGCTACATCGACCAAGGCCGTGGCCTCCATCGCATTGAGCACCAGGTTGGCGATCACCTGCTGGACCTGCACCGGATCGGCCAGCGCCAGCGGCAATCCAGGCGCCAGATCGGCACGCATTGCGATGTCCAGCCGCTGCATCTCGGCGTGCGACAGGGCCAGCACTTCACGCACGGCGGCGTTGAAGACGAAGGGCCTGGTGCTGGCCGGCTCGCCTTTGCTGAGCTTTCGCACCCGCGCAATGATGCCGCTGGCCCGGTCCGCATCGCCAAGGATGCGCTGCAGGGCCTGACGGGCCTTGTCCAGCTGGGGCGGGTCCTGCTCCATCCAGCGCTGGCAGGCGTGGCCGCTGGTGACGATGGCCGCCAGCGGCTGGTTCAGCTCATGCGCAATCGACGTGGTCAGTCCCTCCAGGCTGTGAATGCGCGAGATGCGCAGCAGCCTGGCCTGTGCCTCGTGCGCCGCCGCACGCGCCAGTTCCGCCGTGCAGGCCAGGTAGCCGGTGATGACAATCGCCACCGTGCTGATCAGCATGTTGACCAGCCCGGCGCGCTGGTCACCATAGCTGGTGATGAGAAAGCTCAGCCAGGTCAACGCAACGCAGCTGCCTGACAGCACGATGAGCCCACGCCATGTCAGCGCATGGGCCATCGCCAGAATGATCACGGTGTAGAAGACCGACACGGCCACTTCATAGCGGGTTGCCGTGTCTATCAAAAACAGCAGCGCCAGGGCCAGCACCATGGCGGTCAGATGCAGGCCCCGGCGGCGCCGGGGCGGGGTTGGCAGGGACGGTGTCTTCATCAGCAACAAAGCGTCTGTGGGTTACAGGGATTGCCAAAGGCTACCACGCCGATCCCAGCGGTGCAGCGAAGTCCCTGCGCCTCAGAAACGGGTGTTCAGCCCGAAAGCCACCTGGCTGACCGAGGGTTGGCTGGCATCCACAGCCCCATCCATCGCATAGGCCCGGCCATGGGCGGCAAAGGCGTACAGGGAGGTGCGCAGCGACAGCGGGTAGATGTAGCCCAGCGACATCACCTGGCTGGTCTTGGCGCGTGCGCCGCTGTCCTGCCAAGCCCAGTTGGGCCGTGCCTGGGACCACTGCATCTGAAACTCGCCATGGCCCATCGGAATCGATGCCGCCAGATAGACCGCGTCCAGCCGGCCTCCATCGATGAACTCGGCAGGCCCCAGGCCCTTGAGCCCGGCCGCCTGCCACTGCGCCGGGCCATCACCGCCATTGCGCCCGACAAAGCCATTGCGCTGGCGGCTCCAGCCCGCTGCCAGGCGCGCCACACCAAAGTTATAGCTGGCACCCAGCTGCGCAGCGCTGGGGCGCCGCCCTCCCAGGGCATCCAAGCGCAGCGCACTGGCTTGCTCCCAGCTGGCGGCCAGCAGCCAGGGGCCTTGCTCATAGCGCAACGCCAGGCTGTAGAGCTTGTAGGCAGAGCCGCCGGCCGCATCAGCGGCTGCTGCATCACCTGCATCAAAGCTGTAGCTGGCGCCCAACTGCACACCGCTCCACTGCGGGCTGCGCCAGCTGATCTGTCTGGACACCTGGTAGTTGTCGGCGGCCCGCAGCAAGGCACCCACGCCAAAATCGCGCCAGGCCCCCACTTCGATCGCGCTGACAAAGGCCTGGCCGACGGTGTACTGGCGCCCCAGGCGCAACTCGCCCAGGCTGGCGCTCCCCACCCCCACCCAGGACTGGTAGTTGAACGGCCGTGCCGGGTCATCGGGCGCACCACGGGCAACATCCAGCCCGCCCTCCAGCGCGAAGGCGGCGTAGCTGCCGCCGCCCAGCGCCTCACGGCCCTGCAGGCCCCAGAGCGAGTCCGACTGGCCTCCGCTCAAAAGGCCGTTTTCGGTGGGTCCGCCGCTCACCCGGGTTGAACTGACCGCCGCATCGACGGTGCCATACAGGCGTACATGGGTTTGCGCCTGGGCGGGCATGGCCACCACGGCGGCCAGCACAGCGGCAGCACTGCACCCAGCCCAGCGGATACGTGTCTGCTCGGGCGCCAACGGGCGCGCAGCAATCCATACAAAAAACAACGGTGACATAGGTGGCTCAGTAAAAGTGGGGCCGGGGCGCTGCTGCAACGCGCGACGGGCGCAGCGGCCCGGCTGCAGAAAACAGGAAGATAACCAGCACCAAGGGCTGCGCAGGCCATGGCACCAGCCTCCCCCGTGCGATCGTGCGGCGCCAGCAAGACGGTTTCGTGTCATCGCAGCGTACCCGATTGCTTGACCATCCAGACGGGTACCGCGGTGAGCACCAACACGGCAAGCAGCTGCGTCCACAGCGAACCCTCCCAGGACAGTTCGGGCATCACGCGGAAGTTCTGGCCATACCAGTTGATCAGGGCCGTGCCGGGGATGAACGCCGCCCAGAGCACGCTGAACACCTTGGTGACATTCAGGTCGCTCATCGCCACGGTTTCCTCGGCCGAGCGGCGGTGGAAGCGCTGGCGCTCCAGCATGAAGCGACTGCGCCGCTGCACCCCGTCGATCTCGGCCAACAGCGCATCGACATGCTGACGCCCGAGCTGCGAGCCCTGCAATACGCTGCGGCGCAGTTGCTTGGCAGCCTGTTCCAGATCATCCAGCGCCTGCGTCACGACCGACAGCGGGCGGCTGAGCATGGACAGGTGGCTGTCCACATCGATCAGGTCCTCGGCGCCCCGGGAGTCCGGCGTACCCACCGCAAGCTGGAAGCTGCGCAGCGAGCGCATCGAGCGCGTCAGCCCCTCATCCATGCGATCGAGCACCAGCCCGGTCTGGCCCAGCAACTGGTGCAGCAGCACCAGCGCCACGGCATGCGCGCTGCCCGCAGGCAAACCCTGCGCCCTGAAGCGCTGCTGCGCCTGACCGGGCCGGAGCATGCGGTGCCCCGTCTCGACCGTGTAGAGGGTCTGCGCATCTGCAGTCTGGTGCCACAGCAGATCGGCCACCAACACGCGCCCGTCCTGCACACGGGCGCAGCGGATGCGTATCGCCGCCCCGGCATCCGGTCGCTGCGCCGCGCTGGCCGGCGCCAGGTCCATGCCATGGTGCCTGCCCAGGTCATCAAGCGCCTGGGGGCTGGCGGCGTGCAGGCGGGCCCATAAAGGCAAGGTCTGGTCCCAGGTCATCGCATCCACCCCTTGCGTTTGATGTAGGCCAGCGGCACCAGCGCGAACAGGCCCGTGAGCCCCATGACCATCCACTCTCCCCACGGCAACGCCAGCTCGGGCATGTAGGCAAAGTTCTGCCCATAGAACGCAGCGACCAGCGTGGGCGGCGTGAACACGGCAGTCACTACGGTGAACACCTTGATGACCTGGTTTTGCTTGATGTCCAACGTGGTCATCAGCGACTGCTGCAGGTTGCGGATCTTCTCATGCTGAAACCGGGCATAACGGCGCAGGCTGTGGATGTCCGCCAGCAGGACCGTCAGGCGCGGGCCCAAGCGGGCATCCCCTGCAGCACGCCGCAGCCAACGTCCCGCACGGGCCAGCATCAGTTGGCCTTCCACCGCTTTGGCAACCAGTTCCTCGGCTTCTGCCAATGCCATTGCCGTGCCGGCAATGTCGGCCACCCCGGCCTGGCGCTGGGCGGTGTCGAAGCCGCCGCTGGCCGCCGCCACGGCATCACTGCGCTCGTCCAGGCGCTCGGCGATGGCGCGCAAGCTCGCATGGGCGGCATCGTTGAGCGCTTCGAGCAGGTAGAGCATCATCGTGCCGGGCCCGAGCGCGCCACCATCGGCCAAGCGGGTCAACAGCTGTTCGCTGGCCCGGTCCAGCGCATGCAACGCGGGGCCTTGTTCAACACTGATCAGCTGCTCCTTGCCCAGTGCCAGGACGAGGACGGTTTCTCGGAACTCCCCCTGCTGGCAGACGACCAGTTCCATCGGGATGACAATGAACTCCCCCTCCTGCGTCGCGGCTCTGCCTCGGATCGGGGAAAGATCCAGTCCATGCAGGCGTTGTTCAGCCGCCAGCGGCTCGGCTTGCTGCGTATGCAGCCGCTGCCAGCCAGCCTGGGCCAGGCGCGCCGCCATCAGGCCGCCTGCCGCATGGAGGTTGGTGCGGTCTTCGGTCATTGCTGCACCTCGGGGGTGGCAGTGCCTGCCGGCGCGGCGGTTGCATCGGCTTGCGCGGCCTGGCTCTGTTGCTCCAGCACATGGCCGCCATAGAGATGCAGCGCGGCGAAGCTGCCCAGAATCAGCGCATAGAGCACGATCACCGCGATCATGATCTCGCGCTCGATCTGCGCGGTGCGCGGACGGCTCGCACGCGCCTCGTTGATGGCCTGGCGGCGCTGTGATGCGGCCTCGCCCGCATCCTGCAGGCTCAGGTCGGCATTCCAGACCAAACCCTCCAGTTGGCGGTTCAGCGTGGTGTAGGTATAGCGGCTCTTGTCAGTCGTTGGCGGCATGGAAATAACTCCTGGTGGGGGGAAATCGCAGACAGCACACCGGTCTTTGACAAAAGCCCGAGCGCAGTCTTTGCAGTGGCAGGTCTGGGCTCAGCGCAGCCAGCCACGGTGCTTGACATAGAGCAGCGGCAGCAACGCCAGCCCTGCCGTCAGCGCGATGGTGATGGGCTCGCCGTAGTGCCACTCCAGAATGGGCATGCGGGCGACGTTCATGCTGTAGTAGGTGGAAATCAGCATGGCAGGTAGAAACACGGCTGTGACGACCGAGAAGACCTTGACAATCTGGTTCTGCTTGACGTTCAGTGCCATGTTGTTGGTTGCTTGCAGCAGCCGCACGCGGTCATGCACAAAGCTGACATGGTCCTCCACGGCTTCAATGTCTTCGATCAAGGTCGCATAGAGCGCTTGAAGGGCGGTGTCGGCCTGCGGCATGCGCGCCTGTGCATGGCGCGCTGCCAACGCCAGCTGCAACTGGCTCTCCAGGCAGTCGGACAGCAGCTCTTCGACTTCGCCCAGGTCCAGCTGCGCAGAGACCACATCGCTCACGCCAAAATCGCGGTCCCGCGCTTCCAAGCTATTCAACACCGAGTTGGTTTGCACCAGCACCCGGCCCAGATCGCTGTTGAGCGAATCCAGCAGCTCGTCCGTCGCATCGTTGATGGCCTGGAGCACCATGGCAAAGTTCTCAAATGCCGGCAAGGCTTGCCCTTGGCGCTCTAGCCTGGACTGCGCGGTCTCCAGCGCCTGCGGCGCGGTGCCGGGTTCCAGCGATACCAACATGCGTGGGCCCAGCACAAAGATGACGCGGCTGGCTTTTCTCAGGCCCTGCTCAACGCCCAGAAAAGTGATAGCAAAGTAGCTGAATTCGCCATCCTGGCTCAGGTTGCGCTGCAGGCCATGGGCAATGTCCAGGCCCAGGCTCTGCTGGATGCCGGTCAGCCTGCCGGGTTCATCGGCGCGGATGCGCAGCCACTGGGGCAAGGCTTCCCGCGCGGCACCTGCAGAGGGCTGCAAAAGATCAGATCGGTGTTGCATGTTCATCGGGAAGACTCCTGCGCGGGGCTATCGGATTTGAGAGACCTCGCACTTTCGTAGAAACCGGCGTGCGAGCCCGAGGTGGACGAGGTTTTGGTATCCAGGTGGTAGTTGCCAAAATGCAGAGCCGCCACGGCGAGCACCAAGATGCCCCAGGTGACGCCCAGCATCGAAAAAGAGAGGCGCTCATACCGCGACCAGGGCCGAGGCGGCTGCAGCGGCAGCGCATAGGGGCGGCGTGCAGACCGGCTCCAGACAAGGCTGTGCAGGTTCAGGCCGGTATGGGCGGCCGGTGGCGGTCCACCGGACGAGAAGTGTTGAAAGTACGACATCGCGCATCCTCGGTTGGCGCAGCTCCGCGCTGGCGATGGCACACGCAATGCGTGCCAAGGCCTGGCGGATTGACAAGTAGGGAATAAGCCGGCTGCAGGCTTTGCGTGTGGCAAAGCGCAGCGCAGGGGTTAGCGGCGGGCGCTTGCAGCCGTCACGGATACAGGCAGACCTGCCCGATGGCCAAATATCCAGCACAGCGCGCGCGAGCGGGCCGTGGGCCGATAAGGCGCCAGCCGGGCAGGCCTATCGAGGCTCTGCAAGCGGCGTCGGGCGAGCCGGCTCAAATGGGGTAGTACCCGTGCACGCTCGGGGCTAGGCAGCTTCGACAGCGCATCGGAAATGACCGGGCCAGACAGGCCGGACAGCGCCTGGGCAAAGGGTTTGTCGCCCTGCGATGCCAGAAAGGCAGACAGCACGGACGGGGCGTCAGATGCTACAGCGGCTCGAATGACGCGCTGCAGCAGCGCGCTGGATGGGGAGTGAAAGAACAGCATGAGATGCTCCTTGGGGCCAGGTGCCGCCAAGGCCTCTCATGCATTTAGATGCGTGACAGCCTCGGGGCGTTGGCCCGATGGGGATGGGTGGTAATGCAGTGCAAAGGGAGGTGGCGCTGGCAGCAGCGCATTTCAGGCTCAGGATCGGGGTCCATGCTTTTCTCCGGTTGAACAGTTCTAGAGATGCCCATGTGTTGGCTTCAACAACTGAAGTGCGCATCGGCGGCAATCGCCGAGCTGGTACATGGCCACAGGGCGAAGCGTCATCGCAGTAACAAGACTCAGGGCTTTCGCGACGACAGACAGGATTTTCGCAGGCCAAGCGCGGGATCGCCAGTGGCCTTTGGGGTGCATGCCACTGCCATTGGCATGGGAGCCATATACAAAGGTATACGCCAACCGAACACCCCCAGTCAGCAAACCGGTAGCCAACAAAAAAAACCGGCAGCCCACAAGGGACTGCCGGTTCTACTTGGAGCATCGCAACCCGGGCAGCATCAGCCAGCCCAGGCCAGGGCCTTATCAGCCCAGTGCAGCCACCGCTGCGTTGAAGGTGCTGCTGGGGCGCATCACAGCATCCAGCTTGGCAGTGTCCGGCTGGTAGTAGCCGCCGATGTCGGCAGGCTTGCCTTGCACGTCCTTGAACTCGCCAACGATCTTGGCCTCGTTGTCGCTCAGGCTCTTGGCCAGTGGCGCAAACTTGGCGGCCAGTTCGGCATCGGTGGTTTGGGCGGCCAGCGCCTGGGCCCAGTACAGGGCGATGTAGAACTGCGAGCCACGGTTGTCCAGCTCACCGGTGCGGCGCGATGGCGACTTGTTCTCGTCCAACAGCTTGCCGGTGGCCTGGTCCAGGGTCTGGGCCAGCAGCTTGGCGCGCTCGTTGTTGTTCTTGATGCCCAGCTCTTCGAAGGACACGGCCAGCGCCAGGAACTCGCCCAGCGAATCCCAGCGCAGGTGGTTTTCTTCCACCAGCTGCTCGACATGCTTGGGGGCAGAGCCGCCGGCGCCGGTTTCGTACAGACCACCGCCTTGCATCAAAGGCACGATCGACAGCATCTTGGCGGAGGTGCCCAGCTCCAGGATCGGGAACAGGTCGGTCAGGTAGTCACGCAGGATGTTGCCGGTCACCGAGATCGTGTCCAGGCCACGGGCTGCGCGCTCCAAGGTGAAGCGCATCGCCCGCACCTGCGACAGGATGTGGATGTCCAGGCCGCTGGTGTCGTGGTCCTTCAGGTAGGTTTGCACCTTCTTGATCAGCTCGGCTTCGTGCGGGCGGTAGGGGTCCAGCCAGAACACGGCAGGCATGCCGGAGTTGCGGGCACGGGTGACGGCCAGCTTGACCCAGTCGCGGATCGGTGCGTCCTTGACCTGGCACATGCGCCAGATGTCGCCCTGCTCCACGTTCTGGCTCATCAGCACTTCGCCGGTGGCGATGTCGACGATGTTGGCCACACCGTCTTCGCTGATCTCGAAGGTCTTGTCGTGCGAGCCGTACTCCTCGGCCTTTTGCGCCATCAGGCCCACGTTGGGCACGGTGCCCATGGTCTTGGGGTCGAAGTTGCCATGCCACTTGCAGAAGTTGATGACTTCCTGGTAGATGCGGGCAAAGGTCGACTCAGGCATCACGGCCTTGCAATCGTAAGGCTTGCCATCGGCGCCCCACATCTTGCCGCCAGCGCGGATCATCGCAGGCATCGATGCGTCCACGATCACGTCATTGGGCGAATGGAAGTTGGTGATGCCCTTGGCAGAGTCCACCATGGCCAGCGCGGGGCGGCCTTCCTGGCACTTGTGCAGGTCGCGGATGATTTCTTCGCGCTGCGATGCGGGCAGGGTTTCAATCTTTTCGTACAGATTGGCCATGCCGTTGTTCACGTTCACGCCCAGCTGCTCGAACAGCTTGCCGTGCTTCTCGAACGCTTCCCTGTAGAAAATGCGCACGCAGTGGCCGAACACGATGGGGTGGGACACCTTCATCATCGTGGCCTTGACGTGCAGCGAGAACAGGATGCCCGACTGCTTGCAGTCTTCGATTTCCTTTTCGTAGAAAGCCAGCAGCGCCTTCTTGCTCATGAACATCGAGTCAACCACTTCTGCGTCCTGCAGCTTGACCTTGTCCTTGAGCACCACGGTCTTGCCGGACTTGGTCTCCAGCACCATCTTGACTTCGCGGGCCTTGTCCAGGGTCATGGACTTTTCGCCGTGGTAGAAGTCGCCCTCTTCCATGTGCGACACATGGGTTTGCGACCACTGCTTCCACTCGCCCATCGAATGGGGGTGCTTCTTGGCGTAGTTCTTCACGGCCAGGGGCGCACGGCGGTCGGAGTTACCTTCGCGCAGCACGGGGTTCACGGCCGAGCCGATGCACTTGCTGTAGCGGGCCTTGATGTCTTTTTCTGCGTCGTTGGCAGGGCTGTCTGGGTAGTCAGGCAGCTTGTAGCCGTGGTCTTGCAGTTCCTTGATCGCTTCTTGCAGCTGGCCCACCGATGCGGAGATGTTGGGCAGCTTGATGATGTTGGCATCCGGCGTCAGGGTCAGCTTGCCCAGGTCGGCCAGGTTGTTGGGCACGCGCTGTGCTTCGGTCAGAAACTCGGGGAATTCACCCAGAATGCGGGCTGCCAGCGAAATATCACTCTCGGCCACATTGATGCCAGCGGCGCTCGCAAAGCTGCGAACAACGGGCAGGAACGCTGCGGTCGCCAGACGAGGGGCTTCGTCGGTCAGGGTGTAGATGATGGTGGGTTGCTGGGTAGTCATCTGGTCTTTCAAGTGGCAAAAGTTCTGATGTGCGTCGCGCCTTGGCTGGTCTCCACGGCTCAGGGCGCGCCCGCGTAAACTCCCTCATGATGTACTGCTCGACCACCGTTGGGAAGCCTGTCCCTCAAATGCTGCAATGCAATATCACAATACGGAATTCAACGCCAAGGATTGTCGCTGCTTTTTAAGTCTTATACAAGAGTTGGCCCAGCGATTTGTTGAGGCTTCCCGGACAGCTGCCGCAAAATACAGGTTATGCCAGCGCTGCACGACAGCGCTGTGAAACCCCCACCCAGCCTTTCCCTGCCGCTTTACCGCGACACGCCTCCCGATATGACCACGCCATCGCCCTCCGCCCTCACCCTGCATGAAGCCGATGTGCAGTGGACGGCCATCCGCGCCCAGGGGCCCGGCGGGCAGAACGTGAACAAGGTCAGCTGTGCCATCCACCTGCGCTTCGATGTGCGTGCATCGCGCCTGCCCGAGCCCGTGCAAACCCGTCTGCTGGCCCTGGCCGATTCGCGCATCACCCAGGAAGGCGTGGTTGTCATCAAGGCGCAGAGCTACCGCACCCAGGAGCAAAACCTGTGGGATGCGCTGGAGCGCCTCAACACACTGGTGGCCAGCGTGGCGGTGGAGCCGCGCAAGCGCCGCGCCACCAAACCGACCTGGGGATCGCAGCAGCGCCGCCTGCAAAGCAAGAGCCTGCGCGCCAATGTCAAAGCCCAGCGCGGCAAGGTGCGGGATTGACCATGCACCGCACCCACTGGCGGATGGCCGGTGATAATAAGAAGTAATCTCATTTGCCAATGCCCGAATTTCCATGAATGTGCGACGCAGCATCCTGATCGTCGATGACCACCAAAGCATCCGCGACCCTCTTGCCACTTTCATGCGCCGCTATGACTTCGATGTCGACACTGCCTGCGATGGGCTGGCGATGCGGCAGTTGCTGAAGGACCGCAGCTATGACCTGATCATCCTGGACGTCATGCTGCCTGGCGAGGACGGTCTGTCGCTGTGCGGCTTTGTGGCCGAGCACATCGGCACCCCCGTCATCCTGCTGACCGCGATGACCGACCAGGCCGACCGGGTGGCGGGCCTGGAAATTGGCGCCGACGACTATGTGCTCAAGCCCTTTGACCCGCGCGAGCTGGTGGCCCGGGTCCGCAGCGTGCTGCGGCGCGGCGCCCGCCGGCGGGCAGACGATGCGGCGCAGGCGGCGCCCACCGCCGACGTATCGGCAGAAAGGCGCTACACCTTTGAAGGCTGGTCCTTTGACCTGACCACCCGCGAGCTGCAGGACCCCAACCTCAGCCCTGTGCCGCTGACCACGGCAGAGTTCCACCTGCTGCGCGCACTGCTGGAGAACCCCAACCGCGTGCTCAGCCGCCAGCAGCTGATGGACCTGACCCAGCGCGAAGGGGACGCATTCTTTGACCGCAGCATCGACACGCAGATCAGCCGCCTGCGCAAAAAGCTCGAATCCGATCCGCGCCAGCCGCGCATGCTCAAGACCGTGCGCGGCGACGGCTACCTGCTGGCTGCCAGAAACATCAGCCTCGCCCCATGAAACTGCTGCCGCGCACCTTAGCCGGCCAGTTGCTGGCCCTGCTGCTGCTGGCGCTGATCGTCGCCCATCTGGTCGCCGTGCTGCTGCTGACCTGGCTGCGCCAGGACAGCGATGTCGTGCACCCGCTGTCGGCCCACACCATCGAGACCCGGGTGGCCGCCGCCTACCGCGCGCTGGAGGGCAGCCCCGAATCCGCCCAGCGCCTGGTGCACAGCATCAGCCTGCCCGATTCGCAGTTCCGCATCCGCCCACGCCCTTTTGACGACGGCCAAGCTGTCACCGAGCAGGAAGCCAAACTCACCGCCAGGCTGCAAGAACGCCTGGGGCTGGATGCCGGTGCCAACGCTGCAGACCCGCCAGTGCGCATCCATCTGCGCATGCGCTCTCCTGCAGCCGCCAGCGAGGCTGGCGATGTGGACCAGGACATCCTGGGCAAGCTCAGCCCGGCATTTGATGACGATGGCAGCTGGATGCTGCATGTGGATGTGCGCCTGCCCGATGGCCAGTGGCTCAGCAGCTGGCACCTGCCCACCATGCTGCTCAGCCACTGGAGCCGGGTGCTGAGCTTCTCCATCCCCGTGGGCATGCTGCCCATCATCGTCATTGCGGTGCTGTTTGGCCGGCGCATCATGCAGCCCTTGCGCATGCTCACCGACGCGGCCCAGCGCATCAGCCGGGGCGAGCGCTCCGCGCACCTGCCGCTGTCCGGCCCCGAAGGGGTGCGCGAAATCATCGAGGCCTTCAACGAGATGCAGGACCGCCTGCTCGGCGTCGTTAACGACCGCACCCGCATGGTCGCCGCCATCGGCCACGACCTGCGCACCCCCCTCACCTCGCTGCGCATCCGCGCCGAGCTGGTGGACGACGACGAACTGCGCCAGGCGATGGTGAACACCATCAACGAGATGCACAGCATGGTCGAAGAGATCCTGCACTTTGCCCAGGACGACGCGATGCGCGAAACCACCCAGCCTGTCGATCTGGACGCGCTGGTGGGCGACGTGGTCGAGCAGCAGCGCACCCTGGGCCGCCAGGTGGACTGGAGCCCGCCAGACAGCATCAGCTACCGCTGCCGCCCGGCCCACCTCAAGCGCGCCCTCGCCAACCTGATCGACAATGCCGCGCGCTACGGCAGGGTCCACGTGCGGCTGGCCGGCCCGGATGCCGCAGCCCCGGGCACTGCCGCCACCGTGCGCATGGAAATCGAAGACGAAGGCCCCGGCATTGCGCCGCAGGACATCGAGCAGGCGTTTCGGCCCTTCAGCCGGCTGGAGGTCGCCCGCAATGGAGAGACTGGTGGCTTTGGGTTGGGGCTGGCGATTGCGCGCTCATGTGTGCGGGCGCATGGCGGCGAGTTGAAGCTGCATAACCGCAGCGAGGGTGGGTTAAGGGCAGTGATTGAGTTGCCGGCTTGAGTGACTTCTATCGGTTGGCATTCCAACGTCTGGAATGGCAAATTCGCGGCCGAGTTCTTTGGAGCGGTTACACCCTGCGCACTACGACCGCGCGGCGCGTCAGACGCGGCTCGTTGCACGAGTTTTCCCCTCGGAACATCGCGACGCAACACTCGCGTGGTACCGGCGCGCGCAATCCCAGCCGAACCGCTAGTGCCAAACCATCGCGCACCCGCAGCCAATAGACTTATTTGGTGACCAAACTTACAATATGCGACTGACAGAAACAATGTTTCGCGGTGACGATTCACGCATCGTATAAGCCTAGTACCACTGACGATACGTTAAGCCTGTGCCTTTTTCAGTCCAGTCGCCCATGCTTAGGCATCCGACAGAAAGTCTTATCGTGAAGTTCATTACCTCTACAAACATGCCTCGGGCAAAGGGCTTCAGCGCCACCGTGGCTCCGGCAGCGACAGGCCTGTTCATTGCATTGGCGGGATTGCTGTCGTCTTTTGGCGCACAGGCGCAAGCGGCGCTGCCCACGGTGTCGTGCAACTCGCCATCGGCGGCATTCAGCACGGGACATAACGCAGCAACCGGAGGTGCCCTGCCCCAAAACGCGGTGGAACCATCTTGGCAATTCGCATTTGCAGGCAGGCCAGTCACCAACCCCGCCGTCGCCTTGAGCGCCATACCCCCCGCTGCTTGGACACCCCTCACGGTTTACTGGACAGCGCCTTGGAGCGAGTCACCTTATGCCAACGCCAATTGGGTTTCGCCGTTGGGCTTTGACAGAGCCAATTCCCAACGCTGGGGCTATTACCGGTACCAGTTCAACTTGGACCCTGCCGTCGATCCGGCAGATCTCGCGGTCCAGCTGTCGTACCTGGTGGACGACAGCGCCACAGAGATCTACGTCAACGGCGTGGCCCAAAGTGCTTACGCGCCCATCGTGAACCCCGGATCGGCATTTTCCACCCCGCCCGTCTCTCGCACGTTGACGCAGGACTGGAAACCCGGTCTGAACGAAATCGTTTTTCAAGTGCTGGACTATGGCTGGGTCACGGGGCTGCTCGTGCAGGCTGAGCCTACGGCCGTTTGCAAACCCACCTCAGTCGACATCACCAAAAACGCCAGCGCAAGCCAGGTCAATGCGGGTGGAACCTTCAGCTATGACATTGTGCTGACCAACCAAGGCTCGCAGCAGGCCACGGTGTCGCAGCTGACGGACACCCCGCCGGCCGGTATCACGCTGAACGCTTGGGCCTGCACAGCTGCCAATGGCGCCAGTTGCCCGGTTCCCAGCAGCGGCACCGGCGCTCTCAATCTGGCCAACCTGGCCTTGCCACCGGCTGCCGCAGCCGGAGATCCTGGCGGACAACTGAGGTTTACCCTCCAAGCCAGCGTGGAGGCCAATGCAACGCCCGGCTTGCTGACCAACACAGTCCAAGCCACGCCGGACGCCACAACCACGCAGTGTTCTGCCACTTCGGGCGGCGCGAGTGCCACCCAGTGCACGGCATCGGCCAGCATTGAGGTGATCACACCCGTCACGCCGCCGGTGACGACACCGACGCCGGTACCTGCCGATGCGCCATGGGCCTTATTGGTGCTGAGTGGCTTGCTGGTAGGCCTGGGCGCCCGGCAAGTGAAATCTCGCGATTCTGTGTAACGTCAACGCTTAGCCGAGTGCGCCTCCTCAGCTCAGGCTGTCGGGGCGCTTTTTTTCGTCACCACAGCCCCCACTGCTGCCTTCACGGCGAACAGCAAGCAGCGAACCAAGTCACAAACTGACACAAACAGGCAAACACCCGCCACATGCGTCGCAAATGATTCTGATTGCGAATCAACTTGCATCCCCAGCCAACGTGACCGGACCCGCGCCGCGTCCACGCCAGCCAGCTCCGCTCTGCATACCTTTGGCCCGCCCGGCTTTGCCCGGGGCTGCGCCGCCTGCAGGCCGTCTTATTGCCATTGTTTGTTGTCATGTCCCATCCCACTGCTTCATTCCCCCTTCTTCCCATTGCGTTGGCCGCAGGCCTGTGCCTGGCGCCGGCCGCTTCTGCGCAAGACCGTGCCGATCTCGGCACCACGCTGGACACGATCACTGTGACGGCAGCGGCTACGGCCACAGCCGTCAAGGACGCACCGGCCAGCTTGACGGTGCTGACCGCCGAAGATATCGCGCGCGTGCCGGCCACCGATTTGAACGAGGTGCTGCGCCGCGTTCCCGGCCTCACGCAAGCCACCACGCCCGATGGCGGCACCAGCATCCAGATTCGCGGTCTGCCGCAGCAGTACACCTTGATCCTCGTCGATGGCGTGCGCGTGGGCAGCTCCAGCGAGACCTTTGACCGCTACACCCGCAACGAGCTCAACTGGATTGCGCCCGAAGCGATCGAGCGCATTGAAGTGGTGCGCGGCCCCATGTCCTCGCTCTACGGCTCGGACGCGATGGGTGGCGTGATCAACATCATCACCAAGAAAGGCGGCGACACATGGGGCGGCCAGGTCTCTGCCGGTGCCGAGATCAATCCCGAATCCATCCGTGGCAACGACTACAGCGGTGGCTTCAACATCAGCGGCCCGCTGGGCAAGGGCTTCAAGCTGCAGCTGAACGGCCAGCAAACCTACCGCCAGGCTGACAGCGGCCTGGAAGACGGCACCACCGCTTTCCGCTGGGGCGGCGGGCGCGAAGGCGCCAAGCGCCAGTCGCTGGGTGCACGCCTGGATTGGGACATCAACGACCAGCACAAGCTGAGCCTGGATGTGCAGCGCGCCGAGTGGAAGACCCTGGGCGGCCCCTCTCCCTCCACCAGCAACCCCGGCGGCTTTGCGGCTGCGGCCACCACGCGCGGCCCGTCCAATATGGAGCGCGAAAGCACCAGCCTGACCCACCAGGGCAAGTACAGCTTTGGTACATCCAAGCTCTCGCTCAGCCACAGCAAGTACAGCAACGAGACGACTGCGCCTCGGATCGAGAACGGCCAGTTTGTGCCGGTGCCCGGTGGCACCGCTACCCAGACCTACAACACCCATTCGGTATCGGAAGACCTGATCCTCGACGGATCGGTGACCATGCCCTTTAAATGGGGCTTTGACCAGATGCTGACCGTGGGTGCGCAGTGGCAGCGCCAGGAGCTGGACAACCCGAACTCGGTGGGCTCGGTCGCCAATGAGGCAGGCGTGATCGGCCTCAGCTACAAGCAGGCCAAGTCGCAGGCCCTGTTTGTCGAAGACCAGATCTTTCTGCGCGACAACCTGACCCTGACCCTGGGCATGCGCGGTGACCGCCATGACGACTACGGCTCGCACATCAGCCCGCGCGCCTACCTGGTCTACCATCCCACCGCTGCCTGGACCTTGCGTGGCGGCTACTCGGAAGGCTTCCGCGCGCCCAACCTGCGCCAGTCCAACGAGAACTTTGTGAGCCAGTCGCAAGGCGCGGGCTGCGGCTTTGCCGGCTACACCGGTGGCGGTTGCAGCATCCGGGGCAATTCCGACCTCAAGCCCGAGACCTCGCAGAACTGGGAGCTGGGCGCCGCCTGGGAGCATGAGGGCTGGCAAGCGGGCCTGACCTTCTTCAACACCGACTTCAAGGACAAGATCGATTCGCAAGGCATTGGCTACCTGCCGGGCGGCAGCAACTACTGGGCCCAGTATGTGAATATCGACGCGGCCATCACGCGCGGGCTGGAAGCCAATCTGCGCGTGCCGCTGAGCCGCAGCATCACCTGGAACAACAGCCTGACCCATATGCTCAAGGCCGAGAACAAGACCACCGGCGTGGCGCTGACCACCGTCTCCAAGTGGAGCGGCTCCTCGGTGCTGGATTGGCAGGTCAACGCTGCCCTGGGCCTGAGCCTGGGCGCCGAGCTGGTGGGCAAGCAGATGGGCCTGGCCCAGCGCCTGGCCGACAACTCCAACTTTGGCGAGCAGCGCATCCAGAACAGCTATGTGCTGTACGACCTGGCGGCCAACTACCGCATCAACAAGGCGCTGCGCATCAACGCCGGCGTGAAGAACCTGTTTGACCGCAATGCCAGCGGCAACCGCGATGTGGGCAACAATTTCTACCTGCCCGGCCGCCGCTTCTTTGCCACCTTGACGGCCAGCTTCTAAGCTGATTTAACGCCCTGAAGGCAAAGGCGCTGAGATCCTGTCTCAGCGCCTTTGTCTACGCCTGCGCTGTCAGGGCCGGGCCGCTGCAAAGCCATGGCGCTTGGCCATCAGCACGACCGCCAGGCTCAGCAGCATCAGCAGCAGCACCGCTGGCGAGAACGCCGCCACGCCCCACTGGGCCAGCAATACGCCACCGGCCATGCCGCCCCCGGCAATGGCCAGGTTCCATGAGGTCACCAGCATCGACTGCGCCACATCGGCCGCCGGCCCTGCACTCTTGGCCAGGGCCGTTTGCAGCAGCGGCGGCAGCCCGCCAAAACCCAGGCCCCAAACGGCCACCGCCAGATAGACGGCAGCGGGCAACTGCATCGCCAGCGCCAGCAACACAGCACCAAACAGGAACAGTCCCGTGCTCGCCAGGCTCAGCGCACGCAGATGGCGGTCAATCAGAAGGCCGGTGATCCAGATGCTGAGCACCGACATCAGCCCGAACACCAGCAGCACCCGGTCGATCTGCGCGCCCAGATCGGCAGGCGCCAGCAGAGGCGCTATATAGGTGTAGAGCAGGTTGTGCGCCAGCACATAAGCCAGCACCACCAGCAGCACCGGCCGCACCCCAGGCAGGCGGAAGACCTGGCCCAACCCAAAGGCCTGGCCAGCAGGTTGGCCGGCAAAATCGGGCAGGCGCAGCTGCACCCAGGCCATCAGCAGCAGCGCCAGCACGCTCATGCTGGCAAAGCACAGGCGCCAGCCCAGGTGCTGGCCCATCCAGGTGCCCAGCGGCAGGCCCAGCGAAAGCGCCAGCGGCGCGCCCAGCATCGCAATCGCAATGGCGCGTCCGCTTTGGTGGGGCGGCACCATGCGGGTGGCATAGCCCGCCAGCAAGGCCCAGAGCAGGCCAGCCGCCACCCCCGCTACAAAGCGCGCCAGCAACGTGAGCGCATAGCTGCCTGACACCGTCGTGATGCTGTTGGCCAGCACAAAGCCTGCCAATGCCGCCAGCAGCAAGGGCTTGCGGCGCATGCGCTGGGTGGCCGCCGTCAGCGGTATCGCCGCCACCAAGGAGCCTATCGCATACAGGCTGACCAGCTGGCCGGCCATGGCCTGCGACACACCCAGCCCGGCGCTGATTTGCGGCAGCAATCCGGCCGGCAAGGCCTCCGTCAGGATGGTGACAAAGCCCGCCAGCGCCAGCGCCAGCAGCGATGCCAGCGGCAGGCCGCCGCTTTGGGGGGTGCAGCTGGGTTCAAGAGAGGGGGATGGGTGGGAGGAAAGCGAAGAAGAATCTGCCATGGCGCTAAGCGAAAGTCCTGTACAAACCCGCGCAGGCCAGGGGCCGCTGGCGGGTGAAAAGTATCAGCCGCCATGGTGCAGCGACTGCGACCTTAAGACAATCAGGCCGAGATTCAGAACATACCGGACGAAAATGTCCGCAATCTGGCAGCCGGCCACAGCCACCACGGGGATGCCGGCTGCCGATGTATGCCGCCCTCGCTGGCTATACTCCCCGCTGCACCTCAACCGCCCTCACCCCACCCGCAGCTTGAAAGGCAAACCATGGGCCCCCGCGAACCGCTCCAGCACGACGGCTAT
This sequence comes from Comamonas sp. B21-038, assembly GCF_022387135.1. GTDB lineage: Bacteria > Pseudomonadota > Gammaproteobacteria > Burkholderiales > Burkholderiaceae_C > Comamonas > Comamonas sediminis. Next base: position 1,552,584 of record NZ_CP092462.1, on the reverse strand, counting down.
CTGCTGCTGCGCCAGGCCATTCCGGCCGACTGGCTGCCGGGTTTGCGCGAGGCCTTTGATGCAGGCATCACCAGCGACTGGCCAGTGCCCCGGGGCTGGGATTGGCGCCATGCGCTGGTAGACGACAACGCCCAGATGCTGGCGGTGTGCCGGCTGCCGCAGCTGCTGGCCGCTGCGGGCGTGCTGATCGGTGAGCGCTTTTTTCTGTCGCAAGTGGAAGGGCGCGAGCCCGTGGGCGGCGGCGGCTACCAGCGCCTGCACCGTGACCTTTCCAACCAGCGGCCGGGCGATACCGTCGGCGCACTGGCGTTTTTGGATGACTTTGGGCCTGAGAACGGCGCCACGCGCCTGGTCCCCGCCAGCCACCGCCCCAGTGCACAAGAGGCTGCGCGCAGCGAGCATGATGAATCGCTGGCCATTCAGATCTCTGGCCAGGCCGGCGACATTCTGGTGTTTGATGTCGACTTGCTGCATGCCGCCAGCCTCAACACCAGCGGCGCACGCCGCCGCAGCCTGCTGATCAACTATGCCGCCGAGGTGCTGTATGACGCGCACCAGCAAACGGCAGCGCTGCGCCAGGTGCGCATGGATACCAGCGCCCGTTTTGAGCCCGGCGATTTTGTTCTGGCAACTGGCTGATGCCAGCTTGATGCCCGCTGGATGCCCGGCGGGACCCAAACAGCGCCAGCAGCGTTACAGTGGCGCGCCGCCTGTGCTGCCCGGCTCGCCTTCCGCATCTTCCGCATCTTTCGCATCTTTGGCAATGTGCGGCGCATGCCAGCCCATCTTTTGCGAGATCGCCGCACTGGCGGTTTTCAGCAAGCTGCGGTAGTAGTGCGGCGTGTCCGCGCCGCAGCGCATGATCGGGAAGGACACCGACAGCGCGGCAATCACGTGGCCAAAGCGGTCAAACACAGGCACCGCGATACAGCGCAGACCGGGTTCGGCCTCTTCATCGTCCTCGGCCACCTCCTGGGCACGCACACGGGGCAGGATGTCCATCACGGCATCGACGGAGCTCAAGGTACGGGGCGTGAACAGCTTGAGCGGCTGCGACGACAGCAGGCTGTGCGCCTGCTCGGCAGGCATGAAGGCCAGCAGCACCTTGCCAATGGCGGTGCTGTGCAAGGGCTTGCGCCGGCCAATGCGCGACTGCATGCGCAGCCCAAAATCCGATTCGATCTTGTGGATGTAGATGATCGCGTCTTCGTCAAGCGCACCCAGGTGGATGGTCTCGCGGGTCAGCGCGCCCAGGCGGCGCATTTCCTCATCGGCCTCGCGCACCAGGTCGGTGTTCTCCAACGCCTTGCCGCCCAGCTCAAACAGCCGCAAGGTGGCGCGGTACAGCTCCGATTCGCCATCCTGCGCCACATAGCCCAGGGCCTTGAGGGTTTGCAGCAGGCGGTGCACCGATGACTTGGACAGCGACAGTTGCTGGGCCAGCGCGGTCACGCTGACATCACGCTGGTTGCCCAGGCATTCCAGAATGGCAAAGGCTTTTTCCACCGCGGCGACGGTGTCGGTCTTGTCCAGGGCTGCGGGGCTCTCGCTCATCGGTCCGTCCTTCTGTGTTGGGCTGTGGTGGATGGCCTTGATTATCGGGCCAGCCAGCCGCCATCGACAGCCAAGGTATGGCCATGCACATAATCGGCCGCGCTGGAGGCGAGAAACACCGCCGCGCCCCCCAGGTCCGCCGGCTGCCCCCAGCGCCCGGCCGGTATGCGCTGCAGGATCTCGCCCGCGCGGCCTGCGTCCTGGCGCAGCGCCTCGGTGTTGTTGGTCTCGATATAGCCGGGCGCAATCGCATTCACATTGATGCCCTTGGCGGCCCATTCATTGGCCATCAGGCGCGTAAGGCCCAGCACGCCGCTCTTGGCTGCCGTATAGGAAGGCACCCGCACCCCTCCCTGGAACGACAGCAGCGATGCGATATGGATGATCTTGCCGCCGCGCCACTGCGCGCCCTGCTGCGCGGCGCAGTCCAGCATATGGCGCGCCACGGCCTGCGACAGAAAGAACAGGCTCTTGAGGTTGGTGTTCATCACCGCATCCCAGTCCGCTTCGCTGAAGTCCAGCGCATCGGCACGGCGAATGATGCCGGCATTGTTCACCAGGATATCGACCTGGCCCGCCGCTGCCAGCACCTGGGCCAGGACATCGGCCATCGCCTCCGTGCGCGACAGGTCGGCCTGAACCGGCACAAACCGGCGCCCCAGCGCCTGCACCTGCGCGGCCGTCTGGCTGGCATCGCTGCGGTTGAGCCCGACGATATCGGCCCCCGCCTGCGCCAGTGCCACCGCAATGCCCGCGCCAATGCCGGTATTGCAGCCGGTCACCAGCGCCACCCTTCCCTGCAGATCAAACGGATGACGGGGGCTGGACGGGACCAGGGCAGGCGCATGGGAGATGGAGGAATGGGGCATGGACTGTGGGAGGGGTGGTATCAAAAACAGCCAGCGCTAGGACCGGCCAGCCAAGAGATATGGCAACTATTGGAACACAATCTTCATTTTTCAGAACACTGTTCCGTAAATTTCTATGAATGGAATTAAACAAAGGGTTAACCAGCTATTTTTCAGTTTTAAATTTATGGAACACTGTCCCGGTTGATTCGGTAGTCATCGGACAACACCTCTACAAGCGATAACAAATTCACCACCAAAGTGTGAGGAGCGAGACATGGAAATCCAGAAAACCATTGAGCGTGTGCCCGGCGGGCTCATGCTGATTCCGCTGCTGCTGGGCGCCTGCGTGCACACCTTTGCACCGGATGCCGGCAAGTACTTCGGCTCGTTCACGAACGGGCTGATGACCGGCACCGTGCCCATTCTGGCGGTCTGGTTCTTTTGCATGGGGGCGACGATCAACCTCAAGGCGACGGGCGTGGTGCTGAAAAAATCCGGCACCCTGGTCGTCACGAAGATCCTGGTGGCCTGGGTCGTGGCCATGGTGGCCACGCGCTTCTTGCCGCCAGGCGGCATCCAGACGGGGCTGTTCACCGGCCTGTCGGTGCTGGCCCTGGTCACCGCGATGGACATGACCAATGGCGGCCTGTATGCCGCACTGATGCAGCAGTACGGCACGCAAGAGGAGGCAGGCGCCTTTGTGCTCACCTCCATCGAGTCGGGCCCGCTGGTCAGCATGCTGATCCTGGGCGCCACCGGCGTGGCGGTGTTTGAGCCGCGCTTGTTTGCCGGCGCCGTGCTGCCGTTTCTGATCGGCTTTGCACTGGGCAACCTGGATGCGAACCTGCGTGAGTTCTTTGGCCGCTGCGTGCACCCGCTGATCCCCTTTTTCGGCTTTGCGCTGGGCTGCTCGATCGACCTGGGCGTCATCGCCAAAAGCGGCTTTACCGGCGTCTTTGTGGGGGTGGCGGTCATCATCGTCACTGGCATTCCGCTGATCCTGGCGGACAAGTTCATCGGCGGCGGCAATGGCACGGCCGGACTGGCTGCCTCATCCACGGCCGGTGCGGCTGTCGCCAATCCGCAAATCATCGGCACCATGGTGCCCGAGCTCAAGTCCATGGCCGATTCGGCCACGGCGATCACCGCCACCGCCTGCCTGCTGACCGCGATCCTGGTGCCCATCCTCACGGCCATGTGGGCGCGCAAGCATGGCCGCCGCCAACAGGTATCCGCTACCGCACCTAGCCCGGTAACCAGCGCAGCTGGCAGCCCGCCCAAGCTGGCCCAGGACGGCCACTTTTAAACCCGCAGCGCTTTCATGCCCTGCCCGGCTGCGCTGACCTGCGGCGCAGCCGGGCCTTTTGATAGTTTTGACAGGACTGACTCCATGACCCATTCTTCCGTCTCCCCCGGCCGCCTGGCAGGCAAGGTGGCCCTGGTGACCGCAGCGGCGCAAGGCATTGGCCGCGCCAGCGCCGAACGGCTGGCAGCCGAAGGCGCCCGCGTGATTGCCACCGACTTGCACATCGGCCCGCTCGCAGGCTCCGGCCTGGATGCGCGCCAGCTCGACGTGCGCGACAGCGCCCAGATCCAGACCCTGGCCGAGGTGCTCGGGCCCATCGACATCCTCTTCAACTGCGCAGGCTTTGTGCATGCCGGCAGCGTGCTCGAATGCAGCGAGGAGGACTGGGACTTCGCGTTTGACCTCAATGTCAAAGCCATGTACCGCAGCATCCGCGCCTTTTTGCCGGGCATGCTGCAGCGGGGCCAGGGCAGCATCATCAATATGTCGTCGGCCGCCTCCAGCATCAAGGGCGTGCCCAACCGCTTTGCCTACAGCGCCTCCAAGGCAGCGGTCATCGGCATGACCAAGTCCATCGCCGCCGATTACTGCACCCGGGGCGTGCGCTGCAATGCCATCTGTCCAGGCACGGTCGATTCGCCGTCGCTGGCCCAGCGCATTGCCACCCAGGCCACGCACGATGGGCTTTCCGTTGACGCCGTGCGCGCCGCCTTTGTGGCCCGCCAACCGATGGGCCGCGTCGGCAAGCCCGAGGAGATTGCGGCACTGGTCGCCTATCTGGCATCGGACGAGGCAGCGTTCACCACGGGCCAGGCCCATGTGATTGATGGCGGCTGGTCCAACTGAGTCCGCCACCCCACCTCGATTTTTCGCTGCGCGACAGCCCCCTGGCTGGCAGGACCCTAGACTGGCGCCTGCTCGCTATTGATTCTTTGGAGATGACATGAAATTACTGCGTTATGGCCCGGTGGGCCAGGAAAAGCCCGGCCTGCTCGACAGCAGCAACACCTTGCGCGACCTCTCTGGCGTGCTCAGCGATATCGAAGGCGCGCAGCTGGGCGATGCCGCCCTGGCACGCCTGCGCGCGATCGACCCCAGCACCCTGCCAGCGGTGCCCGGCCAGCCCCGCATCGGCCCTTGCGTAGCGCGCGTGGGCAAGTTCATCTGCATCGGCCTCAACTATGCCGACCATGCCGCTGAATCGGGCGCCGCCATTCCCACCGAGCCGGTGATCTTCAACAAATGGACCAGCGCCATCTGCGGCCCCAACGATGCGGTCGAGATTCCCCGTGGATCCACCAAGACCGACTGGGAAGTCGAGCTGGGCGTGGTCATCGGCAAGGCCGCCAAGTACATCACCGAAGCCCAGGCGCTGGAGCATGTGGCCGGCTACTGCGTGGTCAATGATGTGTCCGAGCGCGAATGGCAAATCGAGCGCGGTGGAACCTGGGACAAGGGCAAGGGCTTTGACACCTTTGGCCCCATCGGCCCCTGGCTGGTGACGCGCGACGAAGTGCCGGACCCGCAAAACCTGTCCATGTGGTTGGAGGTAGATGGCAAGCGCTTTCAGAACGGCAATACGAAGACGATGATCTTCACGGTCGCACAGATCGTCGCCTATGTCAGCCAGTGCATGAGCCTGCAGCCGGGCGACATCATCTCGACCGGCACGCCCCCCGGCGTGGGGCTGGGCATCAAGCCCCAGCCCATCTATCTGAAGGCTGGGCAGACCATGCGCCTGGGTATTGAGGGCTTGGGTGAGCAGCAGCAAACCACCGTCAACGCCTGATGAGGCATAGCACCCGGCGCCAGCGCGGCAACGGGTGCTTACAGATGGAAAAATCATAGCACCCGTCGCCATAGATTTACACCATCAAAACAGCCGCAACAGCTGATGTACAAAGCAACCATTGCTCATCTTTTGATACAGGATTTTCCGCTAAGCTGCCAGCATCGTTCACCCTCCCCCCCCCTTGCCATGAACCGTTTGTTGACCCCTTTGCTCACTGCGTTGGCGCTCTCGTGCCTGGCGGATGCCAGCTGGGCCCATGGCGGCGGCCACCGCCACCACCACCGCAAGGAACACAAGGAACAGTTCTGGGACGGCAACTGCCAGGTGGAGCGCAAGTGGAAGCGCAATGGCGAATACAAGGAAAAGCGCCGCTGCCACGACCGCCCGGCGGCCTACTACGCGCCGCAGCCGGCCTACGCTGCCCCGGTGCTGGTGGCGCCCCGCACCCCCGATGCGATTGTCATCAGCCCGCAGATCGTCATCCGCCCCTGATCCGCACGCTATTTTTTTATCCGGCATTGCGGGCTGTCAGACACCTGTTTGACAGCCCGCTGCCTTTGCAGCCCCTGCCACCGGCTCAGTGGGCTGCGGCTTGGCCCACAATCGGGCCATGTCCTCTTCCCTCCTCCCCATGGCTCCCGCCGGCTCCATCACCTTGGTGCAAGGCATCGAAGTGGGCCACTTCACAGACACGCGCCGCCCCACCGGCTGTACGGCCATCCTGGCCAAGGCAGGCGCGGTAGGCGGCGTTGACGTGCGCGGTGCCGCACCCGGCACACGCGAAACCGACTTGCTCCACCCCACCAACCTGGTCGAGCGCGTGCACGGCATCATGCTGGCGGGCGGTAGCGCCTGGGGCCTGGATGCGGCCAGCGGCGCGATGCGCTGGCTGGAAGAGCAAGGCGTAGGCCTCGATATCTCCGTGGGCCGCATTCCGCTGGTGCCCGCCGCCGTGCTGTTTGATGTGCTGGTAGGCGATATGCGCATCCGCCCCGATGCCCAGGCGGGCTATGCGGCCTGCCAGGCCGCCAGCAGCGGCATGCCCGCACAAGGCAATGTAGGTGCGGGGGCCGGCGCAGCGGTGGGCAAGATCTTTGGCATCCACCGGGCAATGAAGGGCGGCATCGGCACCGCGTCGGTCACCGTCGATGGCGTCACTGTGGGCGCCATCATTGCCTGCAATGCACTGGGCGATGTGCTGAACCCGGACACCGCCCAGGTGGTGGCCGGCGCGCGCACCAGCGGTGGCCTGGGGCTCATCGACACGCGCCGCGCGCTGCTGCGCGGCGAGCCCCCGCAACCGCTGCTGGCTGGCACCAACACCACGATTGGCGTGATTGCCACCGACGCAACCCTCACCAAGGCCCAGGCCAACCGCCTGGCGACCGTGGGCCACGACGGCCTGGCCCGCGCCATCAACCCGGTGCACACCATGTCGGACGGCGACACCTTGTTCTGCCTGGGCACGGGAGCCGCCGGGCGCAGCCCCGGCATGATGGTGCTGGCCACGATGGCCGCCGAGGCCGTCGCCCAGGCCACCCTGCAGGCGGTGCTGCATGCCAATCGTTTACAAATCGATGCCGGAGAAAACCACAAGGCCTTGCACCTGCCCAGCGCGGCTGATTTACAGTAGGCGCCATTCCAACAGCGCTGCGCCGGCAGCCCGCCAACCACCATGGGTGACCGCTCCACGTCCATGCGCCAAAAAGCCTACGGGCTGCGCCAAACCCTGATCACCCTGGTGCTCAACATCCGCGATGCGCTGGTCTCCGGCGGCCCGCTGGTGATCCTGGCCGTGGCATTGATCGTCGCAGCCTACTGGTGGCTCAAGCCCAACCCGCCCTCGCAGGTCAAGCTGGCCACCGGCCCGGCCCAAAGCGCTTATGCCAGTTTTGGCGAGCAGTACCGCACGCCGCTGGCCAGGAACAAGATCCGCGTCGACCTGGTCGGCAGCGAAGGCTCCTTCGACAACCTGCAGCTGCTGCGCGAGGGCAAGGTCGATCTGGCCTTTGTGCAAGGCGGTACCGCCGAGCTGACCGAGGACGACCTCGACAGCCTCACGTCGCTGGGCGCGCTGTTTGTCGAGCCCGTCTGGCTGTTCTACCGCACCGACTCGGCCCAGCGCCTGACCAAGCGCCCCCACCTGAACAGCCTCACTCAGCTCGCCGGTTGGCGCGTCAATGTCGGCACCGCCGGCAGCGGCGTTCCCAATCTCTTCAACCAATTGCTGGAGGCCAACCACCTGAGTCTCGCCCAATTGCGCGTGTCTCACCTGGCTGAAACGCCGGCGACCGTGGAGTTTCTGGCCGGCAAGCTCGACGCGCTGGTACTGGTCTCTGCGCCCGAATCGCCGATGGTGCAAATGCTGCTGAAGACCCCTGGCGTGCAGCTGATGGATTTTCCGCAGAACGAGGCCTACGGCCGCAAGTTCAGGTTCCTGAGCCCTGTCACCTTGCCGCGCGGCATTGTCGACCTCGCCGCCAATGTGCCGCCGCAAAACGTGCACCTGCTGGCCTCCACCACCTCGCTGCTGGCCCGCGATGACACCCACCCCGCCATCAAGCAGCTCTTCGCCCAGGCCTCGCAAGGCATCCACAGCCAGGCGGGCTGGTTCAACCGGGCGCGTGACTTTCCCAACACCCGCAGCAGCGAACTGGCCGTCGCCCCCGAAGGCGTACGCGCCATCAACGAGCCCGCCCCGCTGCTGCAGCGCTACCTGCCCTTCTGGCTCGCCAACCTGGTCGAGCGCATGTGGCTGGTGCTGGGTGTCTTGCTGGCCTTCATGCTGCCGCTGTCGCGGGTCGTACCACCCCTCTACCAGTTCCGCGTGCGCTCACGCGTCTTCAAGTGGTACGGCCAGCTGCGTGCCATTGAGCATGAGATGGAGCAACCCAACCCCGACCGGGCGAGCATCCAGGCCGAATTGCTGGAACTGAGCCGCAAGGTCGAGAAGATCACCGTACCGCTGTCGTATGCGGATGAGTTGTATGCGCTGCGCAGCCATATTCATTGGGTGTTGAAGAAGTTGAGACAGCAGGGGGAAGAAGAAAGTGCCGGGGCCAATCCCACCACTGAAAATACATCGGGGGAACCTGCATGATGAAAATTCTCGTGACCTGCGGATTTTCGCTGCTTGCAGCGCACACCGCCGCCAATGCACAAGCGCCCATTTATCCCACACAAAGCCAATGCGCTGCTATTTTTCAAGCAGCTGGAGACAGCTATGCAGGAATGTGGCTGGCAGAGGATGGGCAACTGGTGCTCGGCCTGGCATCCGACATTGATTTAGACGATGCCATTCTGAAAAAACTCCGCATCGCACGCGTTAAATACAGCGAGATGGCGCTGCAGAAGTTTCACAACGAAGTGGTCAAAGGGCTACTTCGCAGCCACCGCAATATTTCTAGCATGCACATCGATTACAAAATCAACCGAATCGTTGTGACAGCCCCAAGAAATCAATTACACGAGGTCGTCGATCTTTTCAAGGCCAGCAGTGTTGATTTGGCCATGGTTGATTTTAGAGTGCAAACCTCAACGGTCACTTTGACGTCGATCCTGGATGATGGCAGTTGCAAAAGGTGATGCCTCAGGCAGTCACTTTGCGCACACAAAGGTGCCCCAAAAATCCAGTCTGAAGAAGGCATTTGGAGAAAAAAGAATCACTGCACTTGATGCACCTTGGGGTCGGCTTACAACTATCTCGCACTGTTTCCGCAAAGACTTCCAGTTCGGGTGCAGGGCGGAGACAGAATTACCAGAATTTCGTTGTAAATGCCTCTTTCAGGTCCAGCCTCGTCCTTCTCACTCTCACCGGAATACAAACCCACAGAGATTCTCGCATCGTTCATGGCATCTATGATCTGCGAGATATTTTTAATTCGACCCTGATATACTTCAACAGATTTTTATTGGTGTTTGGATCGGTTGACACGATGTTAATTTCATCATGGACTCTGAAATCTCTTTGATGCCCAAACTATATAGCAAAAGCCACAGCTTTGGCTTTCCGAGAGCAGATTCACCGGAGCTGAATCTGACCTCGTGCTTCAATCCAGTTAATCAACAAGCAAAGACAGAGGAGGACATTCCAAATTTCCCTGACAATGCAAACGCGGCATCTTTGTACAGATTGAATATCTCAGACAGCAGCAGCTCCAAATCTGGATTCACCCCAGCAATATATCCAGCAATGCCAGCCCATTAGAAACGGATGCCACGGCCGGCGACTTCCAAGGCCTTGAAGCCATTTCCCAGTGAGTACCCAAACCAACGGCTACCGCGATCTGGGAACGATCAACACCATCACCGAACAGTCAGACGTAGGCTGACTGCATCTGACTACACCGCCCTGGTGTTCCAGTGAGCGGCACCCAGTCGCCCCCGAACAACGCCTTCCCCACGCCATCCCACCCCCTAGGGAGAACCCGCGCTGTTCTTGACTTACAGCAAGCTCTGTTCACACTCTAGGCAACACAATCGGCTCAAGCGTTTGGCAAAGCGGGCTCAAAACGCCAGGCAGCAGCCAGAACCGAAGGCTCTGGGGTTTACGGCAATTTCTGCATTCACTATGTTTTCAGGGCGTTGAATGCTCTGAATTTCGTAGCAACTGACGCCTAAGCACGGCCCGTCAAGTCCAGCGCCTTCGATCAACGTAGTTCCTATCAGGTATTCGATAAATTGAATTAATGAGTATCTTGGATATACAATACTTTCAAGAATTTCTGAAAACTGAAAAACTCATCCATGCCATCCACCCGCGCTACCCCCTCCACCAGCAGCCCTGCTGTGGCAATGCGCCCCTCTGCAAAGGGAGCGTGGTGGCAGGTGCTTGCGGCTTTGCTGTGGCTGCCGCAAGCGGCGGTCATTGCCTGGGGGATTGAGGCAATTCACCAGCAAGCAGCCTGGTCGGCATTGGCCAAGGCTTGCGCCCTGTTCCTGGCACTGGGTTTGCTGCGGGCCCTGGTGGACGGCTATGGCCTGCGCCGGGCGTTTGCGGCGGCGCGTGCGCATACGCAGCAGCTGCGGCTGCAGGCGCTGCAGGCATTGGCGCTGCATTCGCCGTTGCACCCGCACCGCCCATCGGCCGGGCTGGCGGCCAGTGTGCTCAACGAGCAGGCTGACCACATCACGCCGTACTTTGCCCGTTACACCACGGCGCGCACCAAGGTCATGGTGGTGCCGCTGGTCATCCTGGTCTGCGTGTTCAGCCTGTCCTGGGTCGCTGGCCTGGTGCTGCTGGTGGCTGCGCCCCTGATCCCTATCTTTATGGCGCTGGTGGGCTGGCGGGCCGAGGCGGCCAGCAAGAAGCATTTGCAGGATGTTGGCAACCTGAACCAGTTCTTGCTCGATCGCCTGCAGGGTCTCGCCAGTATTCGCGGGCTGGGCGCCGTGGCCCAGGTGGCGCAACAGCTGACCAGTGCGGCAGAGCAGCTGCGCGCCAACACCATGGCAGTGCTCAAGATTGCGTTCCTGTCTTCTGCGGTGCTGGAGCTGTTCTCTGCGCTGGGCGTGGCACTGGTGGCGGTCTATGTCGGCTTTCATTTGCTGGGCCAGATCCCGTTTGGCAGCTGGGGCGGTACCTTGGGCCTCGCCCAGGCCATGTTCGTGCTGCTGCTGGCCCCCGCGTTTTTTGAGCCGCTGCGCGAGCTGTCTGCGGTATGGCATGACAAGGCCGCCGGTGTCGCTGCGCTGGACGCGCTGCAAGCGCTGCAGCAGCCTGGCCCGCAGCTGGTGGGTACTGGCAATGGGCACCCAGACAGCGCCGCCAGCGCCCCCATGACAACCGCTGCCACGCTGACAATCCAGGACATCAGCTTTCAATACAGCGCGCAGAGCCCGCTGGTGGTCCATGCCTTCAGCGCAGAGATTGCCGCGGGGGAGCGCGTTGCGCTGTGGGGAGAAAGCGGCAGCGGCAAATCCACCGTGATGGCGCTGATCGCGGGCCTGGCTGCCCCCAGCGCCGGCAGCATCCATATCGATGGCGCCCCCTTGGATGCAGCCCATGCCGACCGGCTGCGCAGCGGCATGGCCTGGGTCGCACAAAAGCCCCATGTGCTGGCTGCCAGCCTGGTGGACAACATCCGCCTGGGCCGCGATATCGACGACGCCGCACTGCAGCAAGCAGTGCAGCGCGCGGCGCTCGGCCCCGTGCTGGCCTTGCGCGGCAATGCGGTGGTGGGCGATGGCGGCCTGGGCCTGTCGGGTGGCGAGGCCTTGCGCCTGACCCTGGCACGCGCTGCCGCCACGCCTGGCTGTCGTCTGGTGCTGGCCGATGAACCGACGGCCCACCTGGATGCCGAGACCGCGCAGTTTGTGCGCCAGGGACTGCTGGCGTTGGCTGCACGCGGCGCGACTCTGGTCGTGGCCACCCATGATCCGCTGCTGGCCGCCTGCATGGACCGGGTGCTGTCGCTCGATGGCAGCCAGCCGCCCATTGCCACCGGCCTGCCCGCCGCCACGAGGAGCATCGCATGATGGCCTGGAACGCGCTGCGCCCCATTGTTCAACTGTTTGCGCAATCGCCCTTCCGCCGGCGCATGCTGCTGGGCAGCCTGCTCGCTGCCATCACCGTGTGTGCCGGCATGGCGTTGCTGGGTCTGTCGGGCTGGTTCCTCACGGCTGCCTATGTGGCGGGTCTTTCCGCCGCCACGGCCGTGGTGTTTGATGTATTCGCACCCGGCGCCGGTGTGCGCTTTTTCTCGATGCTGCGCACCGGCGCGCGCTACAGCGAGCGGGTGGTGACCCACGATGCCACCTTGCGCGTGCTGGCCGCCCTGCGGGTGCAGCTGTTCTCGCGCCTGGCCGCCGCTGATACTTCATTGGCGCTGCGCCAGCGCCCCGCCCGCCTGCTGCACCGCCTTACCGCCGACATCGATGCGCTCGACGCTGTCTACCTGCGCCTGCTGACCCCGGCCGTCGCGCTGCTGGTCAGTGCCTGCGTCACCGCGCTGGCGTTGACGGTCTTTTTGAACTGGCAAAGCGGCCTGCTCGTGGGCGCCATGGTGCTGGCCGGCGGCCTGGCCTGCGTGGCCTGGTGCGTGCGCTACGGTTTTATGACCGCGCTACGCCGCAGCTTTGCCGGCGAACAGCTGCGGGCCCAGGTGATTGATGCCGTGGGCGCGCAGACCGAGCTGGTGATGGCCGGCACCCTGCCCCGCCAGATGGCGCGCATCGCTGCGGCAGAGCGCCAGCAATGTGCGGCCGATATCCGTCTCAACCGGCTGGAATCGGGGGTCGCCATCGCGATGGCCATGCTGGGCCACCTGGCTACCGCAGCCGCCTTGCTCTGCGCCGCCTGGCTGGCACAAAAGGGTGAGATCGGCGCGCCCATTGCCGCGCTGGCCACCTTGCTGCTGCTGGCAGCGCTGGAGCCCCTCGTCCACATCCGCCGTGGCGCAATGGAAGCGGGCCGCACCCTGCTCGCTGCGCGCCGCATTGCTCCGCTGCTCGATGACGCTGCAGGCACCCGCTCCGGCGAAGCCCAAGCACCTGCTACCGGCCTGGCCGTGGACATGCAAGCAGTCCGCCTGCAACACCCGGGCAGCGCCAGCGCCTTGCTGCAGCAGGTCGATCTGCAGGTGGCCGATGGCGAATGGCTGGTGCTGGCCGGGCCCAGCGGCGCCGGTAAATCCAGCCTGATGGCGCTGATAGCGGGCGACCTGGCGCCCAGCGCCGGCCAGGTGCTGCGCGTGCCCTGTGCCAGCCTGCCCCAGCGCACAGAGCTGTTCCAGGCCAGCGTGGCCGCCAACCTGCGCCTGGGCCGCGCTGATGCCAGCGATGCGCAGCTGTGGGACGCGCTGCAAACGGCAGGCCTGGCCGACGTCATCCGCGCACTGCCCCAACAACTGAACACGCCGCTGGGCAGCCAGGGCGCAGGCCTGTCGGGGGGCGAATCACGCCGCCTGGCCCTCGCCCGCCTGCTGCTGCACCCCGCACCCTTGCGCTTGCTGGACGAACCCACCGAAGGCCTCGACCGCCAGACCGCTGCCCAGGTGATGAGCGCGTTGGCGCAATGGCATGCCCAGCGCGCAGCTGGCGGCCGCAGCGCCATCGTGATGGCCAGCCATTTGCAGCGCGAGGCGCGCCACGCCGACCGCATTGTTTGGATCGCCCCCTTGCAAGGAGGATTGGCGCAAGCGCGCAAGGGCACGGCGGAGTTTGAAGCACTGCTGCAGCGATTGCGGCCTGGCTAGCCCCGCAGCCTGCACAAGCCACGGATTTGTCAGTTTGGAACCCACGTAGTTTTTCTACCAGATCGAGCACTTACAACACGGAAGGACCAGTTCATGGATCTCGACATCGTCGGGCTATCAAGATTGCAGTTTGCACTCACAGCCCTGTACCACTTTCTCTTCGTACCTCTGACCCTGGGGCTGTCCATGCTGATCGCCATCATGGAGACGGTCTATGTGATGACGCGGCGCGTCATCTGGCGCCAGATGACCAAGTTCTGGGGTGTGCTCTTTGGCATCAACTTCGCCATCGGCGTGGCCACGGGCCTGGTGATGGAGTTCCAGTTCGGCATGAACTGGAGCTACTACAGCCACTATGTGGGCGACATCTTTGGCGCCCCGCTGGCCATCGAAGGGCTGATGGCCTTCTTCCTGGAGGCGACCTTTGTCGGTCTGTTCTTCTTCGGCTGGGACAAGCTCTCGCCGGTCAAGCACTTGATCGTCACCTGGCTCACCGCCCTGGGCACCAACCTGTCGGCGCTGTGGATTCTGATCGCCAACGGCTGGATGCAGAACCCCGTGGGTGCCGTCTTCAACCCGCAGACCATGCGCATGGAAGTCAATGACTTCGCCGCCGTGCTCACCAACCCGGTGGCGCAGGCCAAGTTTGTGCACACCGTCTCTGCCGGTTATGTCTGCGCGGCCATGTTTGTGCTGGGCGTGTCGGCCTGGTACCTGCTCAAGGGCCGCCATGTGGCATTGGCCAAGCGGTCGATGACCGTCGCTGCCGCCTTTGGCCTGGCCGGTTCGCTGTCGGTGGTGGTGCTCGGTGACGAGTCCGGCTACCTGTCGGGCGAACACCAGAAGATGAAGCTCGCCGCGATCGAAGCGATGTGGGAGACCGAGCCTGCACCGGCCGCCTTCACTGCCATCGGCTTCCCCGACCAGGAAGCGCGCGAGACCCATTACGCCATCCACATCCCATGGGCCATGGGTCTGATCGGCACCCGCTCGCTGGATACCGAGCTGCAGGGCATCAACGACCTGGTCAAGCATGCCGAGGTGCTGATCCGCGACGGTATCAAGGCCTATGACGCACTGGAGAAGATCCGCGCAGCGGGCTCCACGACGACGATCTCGCCCGAGCTCAAGGAGCAGTTCGAGGCCAATGGCAAGTCGCTGGGCTATGCGCTGCTGCTCAAGCGCTATGTCGATGACCCACGCCAGGCCAGCGACGCGCAGATCGCCAAGGCGGCCTGGGACACGGTTCCGCAGGTGGCTCCGCTGTTCTGGACCTTCCGCATCATGGTCGCGCTGGGCATGTTCTTCATCGTGCTGACCGCCGTGTTCTTCTACCTCGCGTCGCGCCACCAGCTGGAAAACCGCCGCTGGCTGCTGTGGGTAGCCGTCTGGTCGATCCCGCTGCCCTGGGTCGCCATTGAGTGCGGCTGGTTTGTGGCCGAGTTCGGCCGCCAGCCCTGGATCATCGAAGGCGTGCTGCCCACCGCTGTGGCCGCATCCAACCTGGGCGTGACCACCCTGCTGATCACCATTTTGGGCTTTGTGGCGCTGTACACGGTGCTGCTGATCATCGAGATGAAGCTGATGCTCAAGGCCATCCAGAAGGGCCCCGAGCTGGAGCCCGAGCAGCGTGATCCGCAGCCGCTGAGCTATGCCTCGATCGCCACGGCACAACCTACCTATTCGGGAAAGTAACACCATGATCTTGCATACACTTTTGAACTACGACACCCTGCGTGTCATCTGGTGGGTCCTACTGGGCGTGCTGCTGATCGGCTTTGCCGTGATGGACGGCTTTGACCTGGGCACCGGCATGCTGCTGCCCTTCCTGGGCAAGAACGATCTGGAGCGCCGCGTCATCATCAACGCAGTGGGCCCCACCTGGGAAGGCAACCAGGTCTGGCTGGTGCTCGGCGGTGGCGCCATCTTTGCCGCCTGGCCGCAGCTGTATGCGGTGTCCTTCTCGGGCTTTTACCTGGCCATGTTCGTGATCCTGATCGGTCTGATCCTGCGCCCGGTCGCCTTCAAGTACCGCAGCAAGAACGAGTCTCCCGCCTGGCGCAGCCGCTGGGACTGGGCACTGTTTGCCGGCAGCTTCATCCCCGCGCTGATCTGCGGCGTGGCCATGGGCAATGTGCTGCAGGGCGTACCCTTCCGCCTGACGCCTGAGCTCTATATCCACTACGACGGCAGCTTCTTCGGCCTGCTCAACCCCTTCGCGATCCTGGCGGGCCTGATCTCGGTCACCATGCTGCTGATGCATGGCGCCGCCTGGCTGTGCATCAAGACCGAAGGTGCGATTGCCGCCCGGGCCCGCACCGTGGGCAGCATCTCGGCCGTCGTCACCGCCGTGCTGTTCGTGCTCGCAGGCATCGTGCTGTGGAAGTTTGTCGACGGCTACAGCATCACCTCGGTGGTGAACACCACCGGCCCGTCGAACCCGCTGTTCAAGACCGCAGCCCACGCCCCCGGCGCCTGGATGCAAAACTACCAGCAGCACCCCTGGACGATGGCGGCGCCCATTCTCGGCGTACTGGGTTGCCTGCTGGCGGCCGTGCTGATCCGCGCCCGCAAGGATGGTCTGGCGATGATCACCAGCGGCCTGGGCATTGCTGGCATCATCCTGACCGTGGGCGCCTCGATGTTCCCGATGATCCTGCCCTCGTCCGTGGATCCGCGCTTCAGCCTGACGGTCTGGGATTCCTCGTCCAGCCACATGACCTTGTTCATCATGCTGGTCTGCACCCTCATCTTCATGCCGCTGATCCTCGCCTATACCAGCTGGGTCTACTCCGTCCTCTGGGGCAAGGTCAATGCCAAGGACATCAACGACGGCAACGGCCACGCTTACTGAGCGCCGCTGCACACAGAAAGGATTCGACTATGTGGTATTTCTCCTGGATACTCGGCCTGCCGCTGGCCGCCGCCTTTGCGGTGCTCAACGCCATGTGGTTTGAGATGACCGAAGACCAGAAGCTGCGCCAGCAGCTGCTGGATGACCCGGACTCGCAGCACTAAGCCGCTGCACAAAGCACAAAGGCCCAAACCTCGGTTTGGGCCTTTCGCTATGGGCTGACCACGGTCAGCTCTGGTTTTGCAGGTCTTCAGAGAACAAGCGCCAGTCGTTGCCCACCTTGCGCCAGTACTGGCGCAGCGACAAGGGCTGGGCCTGTTCGCGGCTCTTGAGCTTCAAGTTGGCAACACGGATCTCGCCCTTGTCGTCCTTCCAGCCGTAGGTGGAGATGTCCTGCAGCTCCACGTTGCGGCCCTTGAACAGCGCGGCCATGCGGTTCTGCCAGGCCTGGCCTTCGGGCGAGGCTGTCCATTGCGGCGAGGCCAGCTGCAAAGCGGCCTGGGGACCGTCCTGCATCCAGGCCTGGTGCCACTGCTGGAGCACGGCTTGGAAGGCCTCCGTATTCTGGCGGTGGGAGGCATCGCTTGGCGCCACCCACTGGAGCTGATCGCGGATCAGCACCGGCGTGAGCTTGTCCACCGTGCGCATCAGCGCGATCAAGTCGGGGTTGGCCAGCACCACGCAGCCATCGCTGGCCTGGGGCAGGCGCGCAAACTGGTCCGGCGGCGCGCCGTGCAGCCAGATGCCGCTGCCCGAGCGGCCCATGGCCTTGTCCCAGTCATTGGGGTAGTTCAGCGTGAGGGCGCCCTTGCCATAAAACTCGGGCAGGCGCTGTCCTGCGATCTGCCGGCCGATAAAGTAAATGCCTTCGGGCGTGCGCTGGTCACCCTCTTCGAGCTTGCCCACGCCGAGCTTGCCAACGGAGACATAGAAGCTGTCCACCAGCTGCAACTGGCCCTTGTCATGGCGCAGCAAATAAAGGCGCGACTGGCTCGCATCGATCGCAATGACCTGCCGCACCGAGGGCGACAGCGACAGAAACTCCGCAGGCACCTGGCCAGCAGCGGGAAGCGACCGGGCGCCATGCATGCGGCGGCGGATTTCGTCCTGCAGTCCCTGGAGCTGCTCCAGACTCTGCGCGCCCTGAACGCTGGCGGCAGGAATGGGCAACGGCGCTGCCCCGGCTTGCGGCAGCGGGACATGCTTGACCGGCAGCATCGCAGCCCGCTCGGCCACCGCAGCCGGTGTCAACGCGCCGGGCTGGCCGGAGCGAAAACGCAGCAGATCGGCATACACCAGCTGCGCCGCCTGAAAATGCGGCACATCGGCCGTCAAGCTGGCTGCCGCCTTGAGGGCCTGGTCCAGCTGCTGGTTCTGCACCAGCGCAATGATCTGCACCAGGCGCTCTTCGGCATCGGGTTGGCGGATGTTGGCAGTAGCGGCGCCGGCCTGTGCTGCAGCGCGCGGCGTGACCGGGGTGCCTGCGGCCAGCGCCGCGCCTGCGGCGGCCACCATGGCTGCGCCAATCCCCGTGCGCCAAAACTGCTTGCAAAAAGGCATAGCCTGCGATTCCTTCTACTGACTTCCGTGCGGACCAGCGCCGATCATAGCTGCCCGATCAGCCGCCAGTGGTCTCGCGCATGATGCGCCAATGGCCTTTTTCCAGGCGCATCACCAAGGTCTTGCGGGTGGTCGTCTTGAGGGAACCGGCCGCATAGTACTGGCGGAACTTGGCGGTCGCCTGGTCGCCGTCGATGCTGACCTGCAGATTGCGCACATTCACCACAATCGCCTGTTTGCCGACGATGCGTTGGCGCCGCTCTTCCTTCCAGGCCGCCAGGCTGCCGCCACCGGCCGGGCTGAACTGGTCGCTGTAGGCGGCCAGATAACCGCCCATGTCCTTCTTCTCCCAGGCGGAGGCCCAGGCGTTGACGGCGCGCTCCACATCCAGCTTGGCGGTATCGCGCGCTGGCTTGGGCTTGGTCTCGGCCACCGGTGCTGCCGGTTTGGCGGCTGGCGCGGCGGCCACGGCGTGGGCGGGCTCGGCAGGTGCCGGAGCCGCCTTGGGCGCGGGCGCCGGAGCAGGCGTAGAGGCCGGCGCTGGAGCGGGCGCCGCTACCGCCTTGGCGGGAGCAGGCGCAGGAGCCGCTTGGGCCACTACAGCCGGCGCAGGGCTCGGCGCAGGCGGCTTGGGCGCGGTCACGGGGGCCGGTGCTGGCACCGGTGCGGGTGCTGGCACGGGCACGGGTACGGGTGCGGGTGCGGGGGCCGGCGCAGGCGGTGGTGCCACCAGTTTGGGCGGCGCATCGGCGCGGGCCTGCACCAAGGCATTCTTGCCATTGGCAAGCGACGCCGGAACAATCTGCGTGATCAACGCCAGTTGGGGCCCCGTTTGCTTGGGCCCGCCTTCCAGCTGCAGCGCCTTCGCATAGGCATCACTGGCCATGCGCGCATAGAGGTCGCCCAGGTTCTGATGCGCCGTCGTGTAGCTCGGATGGGTGCGCATCGATTGCTCCAGCGCCTGCGCCGCCTTGCGGTCCTGCCCATCGGCTGCATACAGCACAGCCAGGTTGTTGTAAGGCTCGGGCATGCCGGGGTAATCGCGGGTCAGCTCCTGGAAGATCCTGATCGCCTGCGCATTCTGCTTTTGCTCGGCCGCAATCACGCCACGCAAAAAGCGCATCTCCACATCGGCGGGTTGCTTGCGCAGGTAGGCGTCGGCCTCTTTGGCAGCCTGGGCCGCCTTGCCCTGCTGCAGCAGCTGGCTCACTTCTGCCACCGCTGGCGATGGCGGCGCGGCCTGCCCCTGCAGCGCTGTCCCCCCCAGCAGCACACCCACACAGACCGCCGCCCAGTGCTGGCGACATAGGACGGGCACCACAGATCGCAGGGAGGGGCGCGCTGGAGAAGCACTTTGCATGGGGGATTTGTCTCGTTGCAGTGGACCAAAGCCGCAGAAAACAGCCAGAAATCTTGCTTGCCGGTTACGCGCCCCTGAAGACGGCAAAGGCGGCGCCGGGAGCGCGCTCAAAGCGGGCTGATTATACAGACCGCTGCAGCGGCCAAGCATGGGGCTGCGCGGGCCAGGCGCTCTTGGAACACCGGCCAAACGTTACGTAACAACCGGGGAACACAGCGAGAGCGGCGTGGGCCTTCAGAAGCGGACCCGCACCACCGGGTATGAAAATATTCAAATAAATCAACATCATCCCGATTGCAGACATTCTTCCGGAAAGCATGGGCACGCTGGCACGGCAGTTGCTCAGTTCCTTGCAGGCCAGACATTTTTTCACCCAGCCAGCCCTTCACCCGGACCGGAGACCTGCACATGACCCAAAACGCTCCCTTGCTCAGCCCGGAGGTCTGCGATACCTTGTTCGATGCAGCCCAGGAACGCCACCTGTCCATGGAGGTCCACAGCGCCCCGGGACTGAGCCACCAGCTCCAACTGGCTGCACGCTTTGTCGCCCAGCAGGCGGCCGAGCTGCCCAAGCCCTACGATGGCTGCCTGATGTTCTTCACGGTGACCGCACAGCACCTGCCCATCACCAGCTTCTGCACCCACCAGCCCAGCATTGATGAAGCCTGGGCCGAAGGTGCAGCGCGGATCCGGCAGTGGGCCTGGGCATTCAACATCACCAGCATGGAGCTGCGTGTCGACTGGGTGACGGCAGTGCTTCCGCTGGCGGGCGATGAGCCGCAGGATGCGTTGGCTGACCTGCGCCAGTCCTGGAGCCTGGCCGACCATGCGCCGTACCGCGGCGAAATGCTCGCCGCGCTGAGCCAGCAGACAACGCGGGCGCTCTCGCGCCTGCAGCAGTTGAGCGATGCGGTGCCACCCAACACCCAGGCCCGCTGGCATCTGGTGCTGGAAGGCCTGCACCTCTGCCCCCTGGGAGAAATGCGCACCCTGCCCCACTACCCGCCAGCCGCACCACGGCAGAACCGGGGCGACGCGGCACCGGCGATCTACCAGGCTACCCAGCAGCTGCTGGCCCTGAGCCAGAGCGAAGACGGCAGTTGGCCCGAGGCCAGCACCTTGATCGACCACCTTGGCATCACCTACGCACTGCTGCTGACGCAGCGCCAAAGCGGAACCACAGCGGCGTCCTCCATGACTGTGCACCGTGCCATCGCCTACCAGGTTGCGCAAATGCAGCGCTGGAGCCTGCATGAATGCGGCAGCGACCTGCTCAAGGCGATGGGGCTGATCGTGCTGGTGCAGTATGTCCACCTCTACCCGGGCGCTGGCAGTGCCCCAGCGCTGCGGGACCTGATTGGCCTGCTGTCACAGCAGTTGCATGGCAAGACCGGCAACGCCGCCGGTGCCTCTGCACCCTGGGCCCAGTTGGCGCTGCAAAGCCTGCAACTGAGCGGGCAGCAGGCTGGGGATGCACCCGGCGGCGGCGAGCCCGCATCCGCCACGGACTGCCAATGGCTGCATGCAGCCTGGCAACAGATGCACGCCCTGGCACAAGACCAGGAGCACAGCAAGCTGCATCCCGAGCCCTGGGTGGCGACTGCGTTGATGGAATGCTCGCTGCAGCACGGCCAACCCGCGTTCTCCAGCCCGGCGCAGCGCAGCCAGTTTTTCTCGGGCATGCAGTCGCTGTTCAAGACCTGCTACCAGCGCATGGTCTGGCCCAAAGCGGGGCATCCACTGGCCGGCCGCCAGCGCCCTGCCAGCGGTGGCAGCCGCGCGCCGTTGACCGACTGCCGCGTGGCCAGCCAGTTGCTGATCACGATCAGCGCGGCGGTGAATTTCTCCAACCTTGCGCGCAACTGAACGCTGGGGGCGCGAAATGCGCACGAGTTGCGGCAGTCAGCGCCAGCAGCCCGTACGACTACGTTGAGCGCCCCACCCCAGCCAGGCGCCTGTCCGTTCCCGGCAGGCGCCTTTCCTGTCGCACTGGCTCAGCGCCCGACGGTCTCGCTCACAATGCGCCATTGGCCCTGCTCCGGCTGCAGCACCAAGGTCTTGCGCGTGTTGCTCTTGAGTGCCCCGGAGGCGTAGGCCTGCAGAAACCGCGCGCTGGCACGCTCGCCCTCCACCACCACTTGCACATCGCTCAGCACTACGCTGATCTCGCGCTTGCCCCCAATGCGTTGGCGGCGCGACTGCTTCCAGGCCGCCAGGCTGCTGCCATCGGCGGGTGTGAAGCTGGGGCTGTAGGCAGCCAGGTAGGCGTCCATGTCCTGCTGTGCCCAGGCCTTTGCCCAGGCCTGTACAGCCGCCTGGACGGCGACAGGGGAAGCATCGGCCTTCGGCGTAGCGGTTTGCGCAGGCGGCGCATCCCCCGCCGGATCGGGGCGGGCAGAAGATAGGGCCGCCTGCGCGCCGGCCAGGGGCCGGGGCGACGCCGATGGGGTGCGCCCGGCGGTAGACGGCGGCGGCGCAGGCTCGGTGGAGCCCAGTGAAGCTGCGGACTGCACAGGCGTCAAGTCTGGCGCTGGCGCGGCCTTGGCTGCAGACACGGGCGCGTCCGCGGCCACCGCAGCCACTGGCAACGCAGCGGCCGGCGCAACAGACCCCGCCTTTGCCGTCGCAATCTGGGCGATCAGCGCCTGCTTCGGAGCAATGCCCTGGCGGCCGCTGTCCAGCTCCAGCACCTTGGCGTAGGACTGGCTGGCCATGCGTGCATACAGATCACCGAGGTTTTCATAGGCAGTGGCATAGCCGGGCTGGGCGCGGATGGCCTGGTCCAGCGCATCGACAGCTTTGCGCTCCTGCCCCTGAGCGGCATAGAGCACCGCCAGATTGTTATGGGGCTCGGGCATGGCCGGGTAATCGCGGGCCAATGCCGAAAAGATCTGAATGGCCTGCGGCAGCTGCTTTTGCTCCGTAGCGATCACACCGCGCAAAAAGCGCATCTCTGCATCGGCGGGGTTCAGTTGCAGAAACTGGTCGGCCTGCTGGGCGGCTTGCTCGGTGTGCCCCTGCTCGAGCAGCTGCGCGACGGCATCCACCTCTCGCGCCGCATGGACCGGCAGCGCCAGCAACGCGGCGGCGCCGCCTGTCCATAGTGCGGCGGCCACTCGGGGCAGCCGCGTCTGCAATAACCGGATCGAACGAGAAACAGGGCGAGACGCAATGCGCATAAATGGCTTTTTCAAAGTCATGGGTCAGAAAACGCAGCCGAATGTCCGGCCCGACAGGCACCGGATCAGCGATTTGGAACAACAGGCGAGAAGCAGACGACAGCGGAAATGGTATGCGAGCACGGCACCTGATTCATTATGTAAATTTTTATGGCTTATCCCGCCCCATGTTGCAAATACTATGAACCAACAAAAGTATCAAATATTTACAGATTTGCTCCGCCATAACTCGGGAACGTTACGTAACACCCCACGGAACAACATTGGACATAGCTTAACCACCCTTCCGAATCATAGTTTTTAAATAGCGGATTTTCCATTGGTTAATAAATTACCCCATATTTTTCAATCACTTATGAAAAACCAAAAGACGCCAGATAAAAAACAAATCTATGGCACACATGTTGCACAGGCTCCACCCAGATAAGCCTCGCGAGGCGAGTCGGAGCCCTTGCGTTTGATATTCCATCTCCAACAGGACAGAGAACATGACCACCTCTACCGCCCTCCCTTCCAATACCGCAGCTGCCGCACTGGCAACCCACGGCATAGCGTCCCAAACCGGCAGTGGAGCGGCGATGGCCGCATCGGCCAAAGGCACGCCTGCCACGCTGTCCCAGGCCACTGCTGGCGTGCAGATCGTGCGCGACGGCCAGACCATGGCAACGCCGGCAGGCACAGCCTTGCAGGTGGGTGACAAGATCATCGTCCCGGCCGATGGCAGTGCGCAGGCCCAGTTCACCGGCGCTGGTGGCCAGAAGCTGGTCGGTACCTTTGCCGGTGGCACCGAGGCGACGTTGGGCTACCAGGCAGGGTCTGACGGGGCCGGTGCCATGGCGCTGGATCTGGCCTCCGGCAAAGTCGATGTAGCCCCTGCCGGCGATGACACCGACGCGCTGGGCCTGGTGGTAACCCAGGAAACGGCCGAGGCAGGTGGCTCCACATTGGGCGATTTTCTGCTGGCGGGTCTCGTCGGCATTGGCGGTGGCGCGCTGATTGCGGCCGCATTGGACAGTGGGGACGATGACGACGACCGCACGCCTCCGGTCAACCCTACCAACCCCACGGATCCAACCAATCCGACGAACCCCACCAATCCTACGGATCCGACCAACCCCACGGACCCCACCAGTCCAACCAACCCAACGAATCCGACCAACCCGACGGATCCTACGAACCCGACCAATCCAACCAACCCCACGAATCCGACGAACCCGACCAATCCAACGAACCCTACGAATCCGACCAACCCCACCAATCCAACGAACCCGACTAACCCCACGAATCCGACCAACCCGACGGATCCTACGAACCCGACCAATCCAACCAACCCTACGAACCCGACCAACCCAACCAATCCTACGGATCCCACGAATCCCACGAATCCGACCAACCCGACGAACCCCACCAATCCGACCAACCCGACGGATCCTACAAACCCGACCAATCCAACCAACCCCACGGATCCAACCAATCCGACCAACCCCACCAACCCTACGAATCCGACGGACCCTACCAATCCGACGAATCCCACGAACCCGACCAACCCAACCAACCCTACGGATCCAACAAATCCGACGAACCCGACCAATCCTACGGATCCAACCAATCCAACCAATCCTACGAACCCCACCAATCCGACCAACCCGACGGACCCTACCAATCCGACCAACCCTACCAATCCAACTAACCCCACGGACCCCACCAATCCGACGAACCCCACCAACCCCACGGATCCAACCAATCCGACCAACCCGACCAACCCAACGGATCCGACGACTCCTACCGATCCGACGGATGGGCATGGTCTGATCACCTCGGTGGAGGACGTACTGGGCGCGCTGGGCGGTGGCACCTTGGTGGCACCCGTCACGGACCTGGTCAATTCGCTGATCAACCCATCGACGGGAACCCTGGCAGTGGTGACCGGCGTGCTGGAGCAGCTGACCAATACCAATGGCGGTCCTCTGGGCGTGCTGACCGAGCTGGTCGATGGACTGGTCAATATCCAGGACCAGGGGCTCGAGCCACTGGTGGCGACGCTCAACCAGTTGATCGCCGGTCTGGGCGACCCGACCGCTACCGAAGGCATTCCCGGCGTGGTCAACCAGGTGCTGGGCGGATTGCTGGGTGAGAACAGCCCGCTCGGTGAACTGCTGGCAGGCGTTGGCGGCCTGCTGGGCGGCTTGCTGGGCGGCGGCTCCGGTACGCCTCCCGGTGGTACGGATGGCCCCGGCATCGTGACCACGGTGCAAGAGGTGGTGGATGGGCTGCTGGGCGGCACCGTGGCCGAGCCCGTGGGCCAATTGATCGACAGTCTGCTCAACCCCAGCGATGGCACACTCGCCACCGTCACCGGTTTGCTCGAAGGGCTGACCAGCGTGGAAGGCGGCCCGCTGGGGGTGCTGACCGAGTTGGTCCATGGCCTCACCCAAGTGGACGGCCAGGCGCTGCAGCCGCTGATCGGCACCTTGAACGAGCTGATTGCCGGTTTGGGCAGCATTGGCGAAGGCGGTATCAGCGGTGGCCTCATTGGCTCGATCGTCGGCAGCATTCTGGGTGGCCTGGTGCCAGGCGGTGGCGCCACTGACGGCGGCGTGGTCACCAGCGTGCAAGACGTGGTGGACGGCCTGCTGGGCGGCACCGTGGCCGAGCCTGTGGGTCAATTGCTCGACAGCCTGCTCAACCCTGGCAGCGGCACGCTTGCCACAGTGACGTCGGTGCTCGAAGGCCTGACCTCGGTCAATGGTGGCCCGCTGGGCGTGCTGACCGAGCTGGTCAATGGCCTGACCCAGGTCGAAGGCCAGGCGCTGCAACCTGTCATCGGCACGTTGAACGAGCTGATTGCCGGCTTGGGCAACGTGGGTGAAGGTGGCCTGGGAGGTGGCGTGATCGGCACCATCGTTGGCGGCGTGCTCGGTGGCCTGGTGCCCGGTGGCGGCGCCACCGACGGCGGCTTGGTCACGACGGTACAGGATGTCGTCGATGGTCTGCTGGGCGGCACGGTGGCCGAGCCTGTAGGCCAACTGCTCGACAGCCTGCTCAACCCTGGCAGCGGCACGCTTGCCACGGTGACCTCGGTGCTCGAAGGCCTGACCTCGGTCGAAGGCGGTCCGCTGGGTGTGCTGACCGAGCTGGTCAGCGGCCTGACCCAGGTCGAAGGCCAGGCGCTGCAACCGGTCATTGGCACCTTGAACGAACTGATTGCCGGTCTGGGCAGCATTGGCGAAGGCGGTTTGGGCGGCGGCCTGGGCGGCGGTCTGATCGGAACCATCGTCGGCGGTGTGCTGGGCGGTCTGGTCCCGGGCGGCGGTGCCACCGACGGCGGCTTGATCACCACAGCCCAGGATGTCGTCGACAACCTGCTGGGCGGCACCGTTGCTGAACCGGTAGGCCAATTGCTCGACAGCCTGCTCAACCCTGGTACCGGCACCCTGGCGACGGTCACCAACGTGCTCGAAGGCCTGACCTCGGTCGAAGGCGGCCCACTGGGCGTACTGACCGAGCTGGTCAGCGGTCTGACCCAGGTTGAAGGGCAGGGCCTGCAGCCTGTGATCGGCACGCTGAACGAACTGATTGCCGGCCTGGGCAGTATCGGCGACGGCGGTGGCGGCGGCCTCGGTGGCGGCCTGATTGGCACCGTGGTTGGCGGCGTGCTGGGCGGTTTGACGGGCGGCAATGGCGGCCTGCTCGGCGGCCTGACCGGTGACGGTGGTCTGCTGGGTGGCCTCACTGGAGAAGGCGGTCTGCTGGGCGGCCTGACGGGCGAAGGCGGCCTGCTGGGTGGCGTCGTCGGCGGCAACGGTGGCTTGCTGGGCGGTCTGACCGGTGACGGCGGCTTGCTTGGCGGGCTGCTGGGTTCGGGCTCGGGCGGTGCCGACGGCAGCGGTGTCGTGACCACGGCACAAAACCTGATCGGGGACCTGGTCGGCGGCACGGCCGCAGCCCCTGTCAACGTGGTGGCGGATACCTTGCTGGATCCACAAAGCGGGGTGTTGGCCCCTGTGACCAGCGTGGTGGAAAGCCTGACCAACACCGGCAGCGGCCCGCTTGGCGTCGTCACCTCGGCCGTCAATGGCCTGACCCAGGTGCCTGGCCAGGCGCTGGAGCCGGTGGTCTCTGCAGTGCACGAGGTTGTCGCAGGTCTGAGCGGAGGCACGTCAGGCGGCGCAGTCGGCGGCCTGCTCGGTGGCCTCACTGGAGAAGGTGGTCTGCTGGGAGGTCTGACTGGTGAAGGCGGCCTGTTGGGTGGCTTGACCGGTGACGGCGGTCTGCTAGGCAGCGTTGTCGGCGGCAATGGTGGCCTGCTCGGCGGTCTGATCGGTGAAGGCGGCCTGCTGGGTGGCTTGACCGGTGACGGCGGTCTGCTCGGCGGCGTCGTCGGCGGCAATGGCGGCCTGCTCGGCGGCCTGACCGGTGAAGGCGGTCTGCTCGGCGGATTGCTGGGCAACGGCTCCGGCGGTGCCGATGGCAGCGGCGTGGTCACCTCGGCACAAAACCTGGTCGGCGATCTCGTCGGCGGAACGGTGGCAGCGCCCATCAACGCGGTGGTCGATACCCTGCTGGATCCGCAAAGCGGCGTCCTGGCGCCGGTGACCAGCATCGTCGAAGGCTTGACCAACACCGGCAACGGCCCACTGGGCCTCGTGACCTCGGCGGTCGACGGCCTCACGCAAGTGCCTGGCCAGGCGCTGGAGCCGGTCGTCTCTGCGTTGCACGATGTGGTGGCGGGTCTGAGCGGCGGCGCATCGGGTGGCGCGGCCGGCGGCTTGCTGGGCGGTTTGACCGGCGAAGGCGGTTTGCTTGGCGGTGTGCTGGGTGGCGACGGCGGCCTGCTCTCCGGCGTCACTGGCGAAGGCGGCCTGCTGGGCGGCTTGACCGGCAATGGCGGTCTGCTCGGCGGCCTGACCGGAGACGGTGGCCTGTTGGGCGGTGTGCTGGGCTCCAGCTCGGGCGGCGCCGATGGCAGCGGTCTGGTGACCACCGCGCAAAACGTGGTGGGCGATCTGGTCGGTGGCACGGTGGCAGCACCGGTCAACGCCGTGGTTGATACCTTGCTGGATCCGCAAAGCGGCGTCTTGGCACCGGTCACCAGTGTCGTCGAGGACCTGACCAGCACCAGCGGTGGCCCGCTTGGCGTGGTGACCTCGGTCGCCGATGGCCTGACCCAGGTGCCAGGCCAGGCGCTCGAGCCGGTGCTCTCTACCGTGCACGAAGTCGTGGCAGGGCTGGGCGGTGCCACCTCGGGTGGCGGCGCAGCAGACCTGGGCGGTGTTGTTGACGGTCTGCTCGGCGGTGTGCTTGGCTCGGCCGATGGCACCACGGGCGGCTTGCTGGCGGGCCTGACCGGCGACGGCAGCCTCGTCAGCGGCCTGCTGGGCGACAACGGCGTCGTCGGCGGCCTGCTGGGTGGCAACACCGGCCTGTTGTCCGGCATCACCGGTGAACAAGGCATCGTCGGCGGTCTGCTCGGCGGACAAGGCCTGCTGGGCGGCTTGCTGGGGGGTACGGCAGCGCCGCACTTCGTGGCCAGCAGCGCAGGCAGTGCGCTGCAGCCGGTGGCCACGGCCATCAGCAGCGTGACCAGTGGCGATGCACACAGCGTGCTGCCGCAGGACCTTCTGCACCACCAGGCGGCCTGATGCACAGCGCTCCCCGCGCTGAGCAGTGACCCGCTTGTGCCCCATGGGTTCGCAGCGTTTGCCTGGCAACAGGCAAGCGCCGGGCCCGATCAAGGATTGCCATGTTCAAACATTTACCTCTCTCCGTTGCCGCCGCACTGGCCTTGAGCCTCACCGCCTGCGGCACCAGTTCCACCACCGCCAAACGCGAGGAACACATTTACGCGCTGCCCAAACCGGCGCAAGCACCTGCCCAATCGGGCGTGGCGCCGGTCGTGGCCACCGCACAGCCCGGCAAAAAAGGCCCGGCCAATACCGCCCATATCGTCTATTTCGACTTTGACTCCTACACGGTGCGTCCCGCCGATCGCCCGGTTCTGGAAAGCCATGCCCGCTGGATGCGCAGCAACCCTGGCCAATCGCTGACGTTGCAAGGCCACACCGATGCACGCGGTGGCATTGAATACAACCTGGCGCTGGGCCAAAAACGGGCCGAGTCGGTACGCAGCAGCTTGCAGACCTTGGGGATCGATCCCGCGCGCGTCGAAGCCGTCAGCTACGGCAAGGAGCGGCTGGCCGACACCGGCACCAGCGAAGAGGCCCACCAGCGCAACCGCCGGGTGGAGTTCGAGTACCGCTAAGCGCCGCACGGCATGGCGCGCAACCGCGCCATGCCGATTCTCTTGTCTCAGCCCTCTGGAGGCCCCGTGTTGGCGCACCAAGCACCCCACCGCTGGAGCACACAGCCCAGCCTGGTCCAGCAACTGGGCCTGGGCCTGGACTACCTGAAAACCCGCACCAGCCCGCTGCCCGAGCCCTTCGGTGATTGCATCCTGCTGCTGAGCGTGGCCACGCCGGGTGAGCCCGTGGCCACCTTCTATGTGCGGCGCGCCACCCTGGATGCCGCGTGGCGCGCAGGCTCGACCCAGGTGCGGCAATGGGCCTGGAGCCGCAGCCTTGACTGCCTGGAGTTGCGCATCGACTGGCCCCTGCAAATCAGCGCGTTGGAAGCCGCCGCCTCCGTTCTGCCGGGCCAGCAACCCACCGTATCGGCCTGGGCGCTGGCCGATGAGAGCCTGGAGCAGGTCCAGTTGCTACCACCGCAGCACTGGCCAGCAACGGCGTCAGCGCCCCGCAGCTGGCTGGCGGCGGGCGCCCAGCAGCCAGACAGCCTGCCCCGCGCGCACTGGTTGCTGCATCTGCAAGGGCTGTTGGTCAATAGCGAGGGCAGCCTGACACCGTTGCCACGCGCGGGAGCCGGTCCGTCGCGCAGCAGCGGGCCGCTGGAAGCCGCAGCAGCCTCAGCCGGCCCCCAGCCGAGAGATCCCAGTCTGGCGATACTGCAAGCACTGGCCGCGCCCGAGCCCGCCTCAGACAGCTGGAGCAGCGAGCGCTTGGACGCCTTTTGCGCACGGCTTTATGCGCTGCTGCTGGTACAGCACCACTACCAGCAGCAGGCGGACGACGGCCCGGCAATGCCGCAGCGTGGACTGTCCCAACTGCTGGGTCGCGCCGCGCTGCAACTGTGCGAATACATCAGGGACGAACAGGCGGAGCGCGCGCAGCACCTGAACCATGCGCTGTGCCTGCTGGTACTGGCCCGCTATGCGCAGGCCGAGTCCGACGCGCTGGACAGCGTGATGCCCGCAATGGCGCAGTTGGCCCGGCGCATAGCAGCCCATCAGCCGCTGCCCGAAAGCGACTTGCAACCCCCGTTGCCCACGCCCAAACCGGCCGCACTGGCACCCGCCTGGCGTCTGGTGGCACTGACCGCCTATGCCGGATGCCTGGGCACCGCTGGGCCAGTTGCTGCGGCAGGCACTGCCGTACCGGCGAGCGACACCGGCCTGCACAGTGACGCCAGCCCGGCCCGCATGGCGGCGCCCGAGATAGCGGCGCTGGAAGCACTGACCCGGCACTGGCTGCAGTGGCATCTGCTCGCCCATGGCGGTGCTTCTGCACCACAACCCGATTGGTCCGTGATTGCCGTGGCCGAGCTGGCCTTGCAACCGGCGATGGCCACCGCACGCCGCCATTTGCAAAGCTGCAGTTGGCTCGCAGCGCTGCGCCAGCCTTTGCGCGCCAACCTGCCGCAACGCATTCACCCGGAAACAGCAATGTTTTTGCCACCCGACACCCGCGAGTACACCGCGTTTATCGACCCCTTTGCGCATGCCGAACCGTCCCAGGCCAGCAGCTGGCGCAGCTACCAGTGGATTCACCATATCGCTGTCCCGCAATTAATCAATTTTTGATTAGCAAGCACTATTAATTTGTTGAACATTTACATAGAAAAAAACTTCAACCACTCCGCCCCGCCAATATTTAATCAAACCCTATATTAAGTATCTGGGCGGGTGACATTTGCCATAAAAAAATACAATTTCTTACCACCTACCATCCGGGATATGTTTGATAAAAATCAAAGTAAATTAGAGCAATTGCTGAACCAAACAGCAGTTGGTTCTACGACTTAATAACAAAAACAAATAAATAGATAAGAGTATTTGTGCAGTGCAGCAGTGGATAGCTGAGAGGAATTGGGAGAGACCTACATGATCGAGTACCTGCTACCCCGCGCCTTGGTGTCACGCACCGAAGCCACGGCGCAGGCCCAGGAGGCCGAAGCGGCGACCGCCAGCCCGTTTGCCTCTGCGATGGCGACCTCCTTCGCCCATGCCAAAGGCCATTTGCACCAGGCCGTCTGGCTGTCCCTGCCCATCAGTCTGCTCGGCCTTCTGCCCTCCATCTTCCTGCTGCAGGTCTACAACCGGGTCATTTCACGCGGCGGCACTGCCACACTGACGGCCATGGTCGCCGGCGTGCTGTGCATGCTGGCGCTGGAGCTGTACCTGCGCCGCAAACGCGCCCGTGCGCTGCGGGAAGCCGGCGCCACGATCGACCGCGAAGTCTCGCAAAGCCTGATGCGCTCGATGCTGGGCCACCCCTTGTTGACCTTGGAGCAGCGCTCAGCCACCCAATGGCTGCAGCTGTTCCGCGATGTCGGCGCGATGCGCTCGTGCATCTCGGGCGGCGTGGCCTCGTCGGTGCTGGATTTGCCGATGGCCCTGCTCGCGCTGATCGTGATCGGCATCATCGCCTGGCCGGTGCTGCCGGTGATCGTCGTGGCCATGGTCATCCTGGCGGTGCTGGCCTGGTGGTGGGCTGATGAGGTGCGCAGCGGCCGGGTCGAAGAAGTCGAGCAGGCGCGCCAGCTGGACAGGGGCACGGCCGAGATCTGCAATGCACGCGGCACGCTCAAGGTGCTGGGCTATGACGCAGCGGCCCAGCAGGCCTGGCAGTCCGGCTATGACCGCTGGCTGGCCGAGAGCTTTGAGAAAAACGGCGAGATGGAAAACGCCAAGGAAACCAGCCATGTGCTGCTGACCTTGTTCTCGGTCGCCGTCATCACTGTGGGTGCCTTGGCCATCAATGCGCAGTGGATGAGCATCGGCAGCCTGATGGCGGTGAACCTGTTGTCAGGCAAGGCCTTGGGCCCGATTGCACAGCTGGCCAGCAACTGGCGTTCGCTGGCCCGCGCCAACGAGGCCACTGCGCGCCTGCAGGATGCGCTGGAGGAGCCGCTGGAGCCCGATAGCCAACGCATCGCGCTGCCCCGGCCACGCGGTGTGTTCCGCCTGGAACAGGCCAGCTTCCAGTACCCATCGGGCCATCTGGCGCTGGACAACGTGTCGCTGCAGATCGGCCCCGGCGGCATCCATGCGATCCTGGGCCGCAATGGCGCCGGCAAATCCACGCTGGCCAAGCTGCTCGCCGGTCTTTACCAGCCCACGCAGGGCACCATCTCGATCGACGAATATGACATGGCGCAGTTCCCGCGCAATGACCTGGGCCGCTGGGTCGGCTGCCTCGCGCAGCAGACCTACTGGTTCAGCGGCCCCATCGTCGATATCCTGCGCATGGTCAGCCCCGATGCCGATGACGGCCAGATTCTGGCGGCCTGCCAGCTGTCCGGTGCGCACGGTTTCATCAGCCGGTTGCCCCAGGGCTACCAGACGGTGCTTGGCGAAGGCGGCGCAGGCCTGTCCGCCGGCGAGCTGCGCAAGCTCGGTCTGGCCCAGCTCTTTCTGCGCAACCCTTCGGTACTGATCCTCGACGAGCCCAGCAACGACCTCGATTTCGAGAGCGAAACCGCGCTGCTGCAGACGCTGCGCCAGATTGCGACCAAACACACCGTCATCATCGTCACCCATTCGCTGCGTGTGGCATCGCTTGCCCAGCATATTTACCATGTGCGCGGCGATGGGCAGGTCGACCAGGGCCAGCCCGAGCAGATGCTGCCGCTGCTCTTTGGCGTCAGCCACAAGCCAGCGGCTGCTGCCAATGAGGCCACCGCATCGCGCAGCGCTGCTGCCGCTGCCAAGCCAACACCGGCATCCGGCCCGGCCCAGGCCCAGGAGTTGGCATCATGACGGCCCGCTCCCTCCACGACCTGCCCCAGGTGCTGCAAAACCTGGAGCGCGCACCCGATCCCGGTACACCCGCACCCGGCCGCAACCAACGCCGTATCGCACTGGCGGCCTTGGCCGTGCTGGTGATGGTGGGCCTGTTCTACCCCGTGGAGAACGTCGTGGTCGCCACCGGCCAGGTGATTCCGTCGGACCGCGTGCAGACCGTGCAGCACCTGGAGGGCGGCATTGTCACCACCGTGCATGTGAAAGAAGGCCAGGAAGTGCACAAGGGCGAGCCGCTGCTGGAGATTGACCTGGGCGGCAGCAGCCTGAACCTGGAGCAGCTGACGGCCCGCAGCGCCACTGCGCAGGCCAGCCGCACGCGCCTCACCGCCGAGAGCCAGGGCTTGGCACTCAAGGCCTCGGACTTCCCCAAGGAGCTGGAGAACAAGATCGTGCGTGCCGAGCTGGGCGCGTTCTCGTCGCGCGCGCTGGAATACCAGGGCAGCCTCGCGTCCAGCCAGGCCATGCTGCTGCAGGCCAGAGGGGATGTGGCTCAAAGCCAGGCCCGTATTGACGGTCTGCGCAGCAGCCTGGCGCTGCATGAGCAAGAGGCCGCCATCGCCCAGCAGCTGGCGGCCGAGCAACTGATCGGCCAGCTTGAAGTGCTGGACAAGCAACGCGCGCTGACCTTGGTGCGCACCGATCTGGCGGCCGCCACGCAAAGCCTGGTCAGCAACCGTGCCAAGGTCGAGCAGGCGCAGGCCAAGATTCTGGAAACCCAGGGCGCGTTCCGGCGCCGTGCCTCCGAAGAGCTGGCGCAGACCGAGCGCGAACTGCTCAGCCTGAGCGAGGACCT
Source organism: Comamonas sp. B21-038 (assembly GCF_022387135.1). GTDB lineage: Bacteria > Pseudomonadota > Gammaproteobacteria > Burkholderiales > Burkholderiaceae_C > Comamonas > Comamonas sediminis. The sequence goes on along the minus strand of NZ_CP092462.1, from coordinate 1,519,041 downwards.
GTCCCGGGCGCGCAACCAGCGCAGCCGCACCGTGGTGCTGGCCCCGACCGACGGCGTCGTCAAAGGGCTGCGCAGCTCGGGTGCGGGCTGGGTGGTCAAGCCTGGCGAGGCGATCCTCGAAGTCGTGCCCGACAAGGACGAGGTCATCGTCGAAGCGCGCCTGAACCCGGCCGACCGGGGCTATGTGCGTGCCGGCCAGGCCACCAAGGCCAAGGTCAGTGCCTATGACTACCTGCGCTATGGCTTTGTGCCCGGCAAGGTCACGCTGGTATCGGCCGATGCCGACCACGACCCGAACGTTCCCGATGCGCCTTCGTATTTCCGGATCCAGGCCAGCCTGGCCCAGCCCTGGGTCGGCCGCAAGGACAACCGCATCACCACCGGCATGCAGGCCGAGCTGGATCTGCTGCTGGGCCGCGAGCCCTTTATCTGGTACCTGCTGCGCCCCGTGCTGCATATCCAGAGCGAAGCTTTCCGGGAGCCTTGAGCCATGCGCCTCTTTGCCCCCCTTCTCCCCAGCTGTCAGCCAGCCCACTACCTGGCGGCGCAGCCCCGGCTGGCTTGCCCGGCACGTGCCGAGCCGCAGGGCTCTGCCGTCTGGGGAATCGTCTGTGCGCTCACGATGGCCTTGGCGGGCAGTGATCTGCAGGCCCAGGGCTTCTCCGATGGCACCGTGCCCGCGCAGGACAGCAGCCTGCACGATGCCCCGCCGGTGCTGGAGATGCCGCTGCGCGTGCAAAGGGCTGAGCCTGCGCTTGAAAGCCCAGTTTCCGCGCCTGAGGTGGCCAGCCATGCTGCGCCAACCGCCCCTGCAGTACGGCCTGCTCCAACGGCAAACGCCCCTGTTTCCCCCGCCAGCTCCAGCCCGGCTGCCGCATTGCAGATGGCGCCCAAGCTGATGCCCGGTACGCTGGCGGGCAACGCATCCCAACAACAACTGCTGGCCGCGCTCTACGCCATGCTGAGCGACCACCCCGATGTGCGCAAGGCGCGCGCCGCGGTGGAATCGGCTGGCTACGACACCCATACCGCAGAGGGCGCACGCTGGCCCACGTTCAAGCTCGGCACCTCGGCCGGCAATGCGGCACTGCCCCAGGGTGGGCGCCGCAGCTCCTACACGGCAGTGAATGCCGAAGTGCGCATGAACCTGCTCGACGGCGGCGCCATCAGCGCCGGCATCGAATCGGCCCAGGCAATGGAAGCGGCCCAAGGCAGCGCCCTCTACACCACGCGCCAGAATGTGCTGCTCGACGCATTGTCTGCGTTGCTGGAGCTGCACCGCTTCCAGACCAAGGCCCGCATTGCCGCCGAATCGGCCGAGATCATCGGCCAGCTGGCGCAGGTGGAGGAGCGCCGCGCCGAGCTGGGTGCCGTCGGCCGCAATGACCTGCGCCAGGCCGCCTCGCGCCGCGCCAGCGCCCTGGCCCAGCAAAATGCCCTGGAAGCCCAGCGCATCGATGCACAGGCCCGCTTTACCCGATACTTCAACTACATCCCCAGTCTGTCCTGGCTGCCCGAGCCCCAGGTGCCCAGCTTCTGGGTGCCGACCAACGAGCAAGCCGCGCTGCTGGCCGCCGAAAACCAAAGCGCCGAGCTGCGCGAGATCGCTCATCTGATCGCGCGCGCCCAGGCCGAGGTGGACCGCAGCAAGGCCCAGCGCTGGCCCACGGTTGCGGCCGTCGTCTCGCACACCCGCGATCCCAAGAGCGTGCTCTATACCGAAGGCACGCGCTATGGCGTCGAGCTGAACTGGAACTTTGGCAATGGCTTTGAGCTGCGCGACCGCATCCTCAAGGCCATCAGCGAGCTGCAGGCGCAGCAGGCCCAGCAAGAAGCCGTGCGCCGCCAGGTGCATGAGGCTGCCTCATCCGCCTGGGGCCGCTGGCAAGCGGGCCGCGCGCGCGAAACCCAGCTGCGCGATGCCGTGCGCGAAGCCAGCGCCGCCTTTGACGGCTACCGCCGCCTCTTGGAAGTGGGCCGGGGCAACCTGTCGCAGGTGCTCGATGCCCAGCTCGATGTGCAGCGGCTGATGCTGGACGCCGCCGACGCCATGTATGACCAGCGCATCAATGAACTGCGCCTGACCCGCACCACCGGCCGGTTGCTGCCCCGCGACTTGCCCGAGCACTGGCTGGACCAGCTCTTTGCCCAGCGCTCTGCGAATGCCCCCGCGCCTGCCGCTGCGCAGCGCCCCTTTGCCGGCCCTGGCCCCGCGCCCCTGGCCAGCAGCCGCGCAGCCCCTGCCCGGCCCGGCACACCCTCTACCTCTCCCCCTGTTTTGACGGCACAGCGCCTGCCGCTGCGCCTGGACCACCGATGGGACGCGCAGTTGCTCAACCAGCCGCAAGGCCCCGGTGCAGCACGCGCTCTGCGCTGGTAAGAGGTACGGGTTTCCACAGCGACAGGCGCTTGCCCACGCCTGCCACTGTTTTTCAGCTGGGCTATGTAAATGGAGAGCATCATGACCAACATCATCAAGAACTTCTGGAACGATGAAGAAGGCGCGACCGCCATTGAGTATGGGTTGATTGCGGGGCTGATTGCGGTCGGTCTGCTGGTGGCGTTGACCGATATCGGTACCAAGCTGAAAGTGGTCTTCGAAAAAATTGGTACTGCCCTGACCGCTTCCGGCACCGCAGCTCCCTGATCGCCTCGCCGTGGCCACCACTGCCTTCACCTGGATCCTGCTGCTGTGGCTTGTCGCCATAGCAGTCATGGACCTGCGCAGCCGCAAGGTGCGCAACTGGATGGTGCTGCTGGGCCTGGCTACAGGTCTGGCAGCACTGTTCGGAGGTGCGCAACCGTTCGACATGCTGGCCTGGCAAGGCCTGGCGGGGATGGCAGTGGCCTTTGCCGCCCTGCTTCCCCTGTACGCCATCCGTTGGATGGGGGCCGGGGATGTCAAGTTTGCGGCGGTGGCTGGGCTGTGGTTTGGACTGTCCCCCTATCTTCTGGCCATCTGGCTGGGTGCAAGTCTGCTTGCCGGTCTGCACAGCATGGTCGTATTGGGATGCCGCATCCTGCTGCGCAGCCCCCAAGGCGCGCTGCTGCTGGCCAGGCTGCCAATGCTGCAGCCCGTGCTGGCAGCGGGTGCAGATGCCCCTGCCAACGACCGGTCTCGTGGCCCCCACCGCAGCATTCCCTATGCGGGCTATATGGCTCTGGTGGCGATCGTGCTGATGATGCGCAACTCCGTTCCTTTCCAGGGTTGAAGGACTGCTGACATGCACCTCTATCCACCTCTACTTTCCATGTGCTTTGCTGTCGCCTCCTGGGCCGCATGCGCTGCCGCGACAGCAAAGCATATGCCGTGTTCAACCTCCAGGAGCCTCCGACCATGAACCTCACCAAGATACTTGCCGGCCTGCTGCTGGTACTGGCCTTGGCCCTGGGCCTGGGCGCCTTGATGCTGGGCCGCCAGACGGCCAATCGGCCCGTGGCACCCGTAACCGAGGCCAGCGGCACCTCCGCCAGCCAACCTGCCCCTACCCACGCAGTCGTGGTAGCAGCCAAACCCATTGCCGCAGGCCAGCGCCTGGTAGCCGACGATATCAAGATCGCGCAGTTGCCGGTGGCGGTAGCATCCAGTTTCTCGACGACCGATGCACTACTGGGCCGCACCACCACGATGGCTCTGGTGCCTGATGCACCCCTGTTTGAACAGCAGTTGATCAGCGGTTTGGCATTGCAGGTCGAACCCGGTCAACGCGCGGTGTCCGTCGGTATCCGTGAGGCCATGGCCGCTGGCCACCATGTGCGGCCTGGCGATTTTGTCGATGTGTTCTTTACCTTGGATGGCAAGTCCGACGCCGCGGAGGTGGACAGCCAGACCCGGCTGCTGCTGGCGCGCACCCGTGTGCTGGCCTATGGCGCAGCCAGTGTGGAAAACCCACCGCTCACCCTGGCCCAGCGCCAGCAGGAGGAGCAAGAGGCCGCCAAGACCGGCAGCAGCGCCAATGCGGCCCGGCGCAATACGCAAGATGCCCAGGCGGCGCGCAACGCAGCCACCGCCGTGCTGGCCGTACCTTTGCAGGATGTCGAGCGCCTGACCCTGGCCGAGAAATACGGCCAGCTGAGCCTGGCGCTGCGCCACCCTGATGACAGCCGTGTGCCCGACCCGGCGCTGTTTGCCGCGCTGCCTACCGTGCTGCAGCCGGTAGCGGGCAAGCTGGCCAAGGGCGAGCAATTGCAGGACATGGACCGCTCCTTTGCCGGCCTGCGCTTCAAGGACCTGGCAACGGGCGCCGACAGCAAACCGGTGCGCCGCCCCGCCGCCGTCACGCAGGCCAAGGCGCCTGCGGCACCTGCTGCCCCGGCCGTACCGCTGCGCACGGTAGAGGTCTACCAGGGCGCCAGCGCGCAGACCGTACGTTATTGAGGGCGACCGGGGTTGTCAGCCCCGGCCGTCCGCGCCAGCACAGGCGCACACGGGCCCGCAAGGCCCGGAACCAGAACGAGACAGACGAGGGAAACGACTATGAGAACCACTGCACTCGCATCCGCCGCCTGGCTGCCCCTGCTGGCCGCCACCTTGGCCGTGCAGGCCCAAACGGTGGCCCCCGCTGCCATGAATGTGCAGCCCCTGGCACTTGTGCAAGGCCAGCAGCAGCTGTTCAAACCCGGTATCGCCATTGCACGCATCGCCATTGGCGACCCTGCGGTGCTGGATGTGCAGGTGCTGGGCGAACTGCCCCAGACCGGCAAGCCCGCCGCCGGCAAGGCAGCAGGCCAGCGCCCCACCCGCCATGCCGAGCTGCTGCTGACCCCCAAGGCCGCTGGCAGCACGACCTTGATGGTCTGGCCTACGCAGGGCGAACCGCAGACCTGGAGCATCGTGGTCAGCGGCCCGCGCCTTTTGCTGGAGCGCCGCCTGCAGTCCCTCCCCGAGCATGCGCGTGCCGCGTCGGAACTGGCCGCCCTGGCCCCCAAAGGCACGCCATTGGCCGACCTGTCCAAGGTGGACGTGCGCAGCAATACCGTGCAGGTGGATGTACAGGTGGTGGAGTTCAAGAAATCGGCCATGCGGCGTGCGGGCGTGCAGCTCAACAGCGGTGGCGCCAATGACCATGGCTTCCAGTTCGGGGTCTACACCCCTGGCAGCAATGGCAGCAGCAGTGGCTCGTCCAACGGCGGCAGTGGTAATGGTAACGGCGGCGACAACGGCACCTCGGCCATTGCCAGTGCGATGAACCTGGTGCTCGGCTTTGGCCGCGCCTTCAGCGGCCGGGGCATTACCGCGCAATTGGGCTTTTTGGAAGGCAATGGCCTGGCGCGCGTGCTGGCCAAGCCCACCTTGGTGGCCCATAGCGGCCAGACCGCGAGCTTTCTGGCGGGTGGCGAAATCCCCATTCCGGTGCCCAGCGGCGGCAGCAACAGCATTTCCATCCAGTACAAGGAGTTTGGCGTCAAGCTGCAGCTGACACCGACCATTCTGTCGAATGAGCGCATCGCCCTGAAGGTGGCGCCCGAGGCCAGCGACCTGGACTACACCCAGGGCGTCACCATCAACGATATCTCGGTGCCCGCGCTGCGCACCCGCCGGGCCGACACCTTTGTCGAGCTGGCGGACGGCGAAAGCTTTGTCATTGGCGGGCTGGTCAGCCGCTCGACCCTGTCCAACGTCAAAAAGGTGCCGCTGCTCGGTGACCTACCCATCCTGGGCACCTTCTTCAAGAATCTGGATTACTCCCAGGAAGAGACCGAGCTGGTGATCATCGTCACGCCACGCCTGGTGCAACCTTTGCCGGCAGGCACCAATCTGGAGGCCCTGCTGCCTGGTGCGCCGCAGGAACTGCCCAATGCTGGCCGCGTCTGGGCGCCCTATGCCGTGGGTGCGCCCTATGCCGACTCGCCCCTGCCCGGCTTTTCGTACTGATGCCATGAACAAGGACTCTCTCGCCCCCCACAGCGCAGGCCCCGCGCCCGAGAGCCCCTCGCTGGCCGACCTGCTGACGCCACGGCCCGTCCAGGCACGGCCTGCGCCGGCAGATGCCAGCGAGCGCCCCGCGTTGCGCGCCGTGCCTCCCTCGCTGACACAGGTACCGGCGCATGCCGACCACACGGTCGACAGCGCCGCCACGGTGCCACTGCTTCTGGTGCAAGCGCCCGCGCCGCAAGGCGCACTGGCGCTGGTCTGGATGCAGCGACTGCTGGGCGGCACCCAGCCCCATGTTGCCCCAAGCCTGTACACGGTAGCCGAGCAAGTGCGGCAGCTGCAGCCCCATGCCGTGCTGGTGCAGTTTGATGGCGCCAATGTCGATGCCGCTACGGCGCTGGTGGCGCAACTGCAGCAGGCATTCCCGCATATCCCTCGCCTGGCAATCGGGCATGCGCAGGAAGCCCCATGCCTGCTGGCCGCGCTGCGCGCGGGCGTACAGGATTTTCTGGATCTGGATGCGCCGCTGGAGCCGGCCCAGCGCGTGGTCAGCCAGTTGCTGGCACGCCCCGCCGCCGTTGACCACCGCCGCGCGGACTCCGCCCCGATCACCGCGCTGCTCTCGGCCCGCGCCGGCCTGGGCTGCAGCCTGCTCGCATCGCACCTGGCCTGGCAACTGCAAGAAGGCCTGAGTCCGGCCCATGGGGCCAAAGCCACAGCGCCCGCCAGCCATGCGGCCGATGCGCAAAGCTTGCACACCTTGTTGCTGGACATGGGGAGCTCGGGCGGGGACTGCGCCATCTACCTCAACACCCCGGGCGAGTTCAGCCTGGCCGATGCGCTCAGCCAGCAGCGCCGCCTGGACAAGCGCATGGCGGCCAGTGCGCTGTCGCGCCACCCGAGCGGCCTGCGGCTGCTGACCATGCCCCGCCATGCCACGCCGCCAGTGGCCGGAGAGATTGACGCGCTGGTCCAGCGCCTGGGCCAGTACTTTGAGCACCTGGTGCTGGACCTGGGCGCTGACACTCCGGTGCCAGTAATGGCCGAGGTCCTGCCGCAGGCCAGTGAGGTGTGGCTGGTTTGCGACCAGAGCGTGGCCAGTGTGGTCTGGACGGCCGAGCTGCTGCAGCAGCTGCAGGCCATGGGCGTTGCAGCCGATCGCATCGAACTGCTTGTGAACCGCCATGACAGCCGCCTGGAGCTGGCGGCCACCCACATGGCGGCGCAGTTGCAATTGCCACTGCTGGGCCGCATTCCGGAGCGCCGCCGACCGCTGATGCAGGAGGTTAACCGTGGCCAGTTGCTGCCGGCGCAGCGCCGCAGCGAACCCTATGTGAAGGCCGTCGCCCAGCTGGCTGATCAGCTGCTGGCCGAGCACCACCCACAGCGCCCGGGCCACCGCAGCAGTGCGGCAGGCCCCTTGCAAACCCTTCTCCAGCGCCTGCGCGGCCACTGAACACGACCATGACCACCCCGGACTACACCAACGCCGCCACCGCTACCAGCGACAGCTTGCAGCATGCCCAGCTGCTCGCCGATCTGAAGAACCATGCCTATGAGCATTTGCTCAGCCGCATCGAGGAACTGGGGGCGGAGTTTGGCCGCTGGTCGCAGGCGGCAATTGCGCAGTTTGTGAAGCTCGAGCTCGACAGCTTTATCCGCCTGCATGCGGTGCCGGTCAATGAGCAAGAGGCCCGCCAGGTGGGCGAGGCGCTCAGCCGCGAACTGACCGGCCTGGGCCCGCTGCAGCCGCTCCTCGAAGACCCGAGGGTCGAGGACATCCTCATCAACGGCTACCGGGATCTCTATGTCTCGCGCGGCGGCATGCTCGAGCGCGAGGCCTCGCATTTCAAGGACGACGAGCATGTGCTGCGCATCGTGCGGCGCATTCTGGCGCCGCTGGGCCGGCGGCTCGATGAATCCAGCCCCATGGTCGATGCCCGCCTGCCTGATGGTGGCCGTATCAATGTGATCATCGGCCCGCTGGCCATCGACGGCCCCACGGTCTCGATCCGCAAGTTCCGCAAGGATCCGCTGACGCCCAAGGACCTGGTGCAGCTGGGGAGCTTTAGCGAAGACATCTGCCGCATTCTGGAGATGGCGGTGAAGGCCCGCTGCAACATTCTGGTGAGCGGCGGCACCAGCTCGGGTAAGACCTCCTTGCTCAATGCGTTGGCCAGCTTTATCCCCAGCAACGAGCGCATCGTGACCATTGAGGACACCGCCGAGCTGGCCCTCAACCACAGCCATGTGGTGCGGCTGGAGAGCCGGCCGGGCAGCTTTGATGGCTCGGGCCATGTGAGCATCCGCGACCTGCTGGTCAACAGCCTGCGCATGCGGCCCGACCGCATCATCGTCGGCGAGGTGCGCAGTGGCGAAGTGCTGGAGTTGCTCCAGGCGATGAACACCGGCCACGATGGCTCCATGGGCACCATCCATGCCAGCTCGCCCCGCGAATGCCTCTACCGCGCCGAGATGCTGGCGGGTTTTGCCGGCTTTCAGGGCAGCGAAGTGAGCCTGCGCCGCCAGATTGCCAATGCGGTGGACTTCATCGTGCAGATCGGCCGCCTCTCCAATGGCCGCCGGCGCCTGTTGTCGCTGACCGAGGTGACCGGCATGACGGACAACATGATCTCCACCCAGGAACTCTACCGCTACGAGGCCCAGATCGGGCCCGATGGCCAGGAGCAGGACCAATGGGTGTCCATGGGCATCTCCCCCCATTCCCCCAAATTGCTGGCCTGGTGGCGCGCCCAGCAGCAGCCCGGCAGCAGCGGAGGGCCACGATGAACATCCACCCCGCCGTCCTGGTCATCGCCGCCCTCGCCTGCGCGCTGCTGGCCCTGGCGCTGTGGCTGTTCTCCCGTGCGCGCCAGCAGCAGGCGCGGCAATCGATTACCGGCCATCTGCAGCGCAGCCGCGATATCCAGCGCGACCTGATGGCCAGCGTTGCGGCAGCACCGATGCCTGGCATGGTGGCCGAGCCGCGCGCCTCCACAGCCTTGCCGGGCGCACCCGGCAGCTCGACGTCAGCACGGCAGTGGCTGTATGACCGCCTGGGCTATGGTGCCTGGGGCATCAGCCCGCGTGGCATGGTGATGATCGCCGGGCTGGGCCTGGTACTCGCATTTGTGGTTGCACTGCAAGCAGGCGCCTTGCTGGGAATGATGGTGCTGGGGGTCTATGCATTGCTGACCTGGTTTGGCATCTGGCACCGGGTGAGCAAGCGCCGCGCCAAGATGCTCTCGCTGCTGCCCGGCTTTCTGGACAATATGGTGCGCCTGATCTCCATCGGCAACTCGCCCCACGCGGCCTTCCAGTTTGCCAGCGGCAATGTGCCCGAGCCGCTGGGCAGCGCCTTGCAGCATGTCAATGCCTCGCTCAGCGTCTCGCCCGACCTGGGCCAGGCGATGACGCAGCTGGAGCGCACCTGGAAACTGCCCGAGTTTGGCCTGCTCGCCGCCGTGTTCCGCATGAGCACACGCTATGGCGGCCGGGTGGACCAGGTGCTGGAGCGCGTATCGGCCTATATCCGCGACCGCCAATCGGCGGAGCGCGAGCTCCATTCCCTTTCCACCGAAGTGCGCCTGTCGGCCTGGATCCTGGCCTTGCTGCCCCTTGTTGTGGGCACCTTGATCATGCTGCTCAACCAGGGCTACTTTATGCGGCTGTGGCAGGACGGTACCGGCCAAAAAATGATCTTTATAGCCGCAGGCCTGGAAGTATTTGGCTCCTTCCTGCTGTATCGGCTGGCACGCCTGAAATAAGGAGGGCCAAAGATGTTCCGATCCAGACGCCTTCAACGCCCCTATGGTGCATCACTGTCAGCGCACGCCTGCAGCGCAGAGGAGCGCCCATGACCGCCGCTCAACTGTGGATCGCCAGTCTGGCGCTCGCTGCACTGGGTCTGCTGATGCTCGCCGGCAGACTGCTGCTGCGCCAGCACCGCGCCGCACGCACCGAGCAGCGTGTCGCACAACTGCTGCGCCAGCGCGAAACCGCAGCGGCAGTGATCCAGCCTTTTCCGATGCCCGGCCTGCAGCCCCTGCCCAGTTCCGCATCGCAGAGCGAGCAAGAAGCGGCCCAGCAGGTGATTGAGCGCCTCAAGCCTCCCGCCTGGCTGGACACGGGGCTTGCCAAGGCATTGTTTGCCGACGAAGACCGCAAGCTGATGGAGCAGGCAGGCATCGAGATGGCACGCGGCGGCCTCACCTTTGTGGTGAGCCGCACAGTCCTGTGCCTGGCGTTGCCGGCCTTGGCGCTGCTGTTTTTTGAGCCCCAGGGCAGGATGGCCGTGTTCTATGGCTTTGCAGCGTTCAGCCTGGGCCTGATGCTGCCCAAGTGGATTCTGCGCTCCAAGGCCAATAACCGGCGCAAGCAGGTGGTCGAGGAGCTGCCGCTGTTTGTGGACCTGCTGCGCCTGCTGCAAGGTGTGGGCCTGAGCATTGACCAGAGCCTGCACATTCTGGCGACCGAGTTTGGCAGCGTGCTGCGGGTGCTGAGCGCCGAGCTGGGCCTGGCCAACCGGCTCTACAGTTCGGGCCGCACACGCGAGCAGTCGCTGCAGCGCCTGGCCATGCTGGGGGCCGATGACGACATGAGTGCCGTGGTCAACCTGCTGGTACAGGTGGACCGGCATGGCGGCGCCGTGCAGGAGCCGTTGCGCGAGTTCAGCCTGCGGCTGCGTGAAAAGCGCCAGGCCAGTTTCAAGGAAAAGATCGGCACCATCACCGTCAAGATGACCGGCGTGATGGTGCTGACCTTGCTCCCTGCATTGATTGTGATCACCGCAGGCCCCGGCTTTACGGCGGTGATCCGCTCCCTGTCATCCATTGGAGGGCGATAAGCATGCGCCAGACCCACCGCAACACCCGAACACGGTCCCTACCGCTGCTGGCCCTGGCGGCCGCGCTGCTGGGCGGCTGCGCCTCGAAGGGCCCGCAAGGCTATGGCGCTGCCGAGCAAAGCACGGCCGCCCAGGCGCAGCAGCAAATGGAGAAGGCCGCGCAGCTGACCCAGATCGATGCGCAGCAGACCTATCTGAACCTGATCCGCCAGATGCAGCAGGCCAACCAGTGGTATGCGTCGCTGGCACACACGCAGGCCTTTGAGCGCCAGTACGGCAGCCAGCCGCAGATCCGGCTGATGCGCGCCGATGCGCTGCGCAACACCGGCCAAGGCAAATTGGCCGAACAGGGTTACCAGGCCTTGCTGGCCGATCCTGACAGCAGCACGGTTGCACGTGCCCGGCGCGGCCTGGGTCTGCTGTACGCCAGCCAGGGCCAGTACCCCAACGCCATTGCGCAGCTGGAGATGGCACGCCAGATCAACCCCATCGATGCCGATGTACTGAGCGACCTGGCCTATGCCCATATGCTGGATGGCCAGACCGAGGCCGCCCATCTGCCGGTACTGCAAGCGGCGCAGTTGGCCCCCGGCAATGCGCGGGTGCAGCTCAACTTGGCGCTCTACCTGATGGCCAGCGACCAGAAGGCGCAGGCCTCGCAACTGCTGCAGCGGCTCAGCCAGCCCGCTGCCAAGAATGTGCCTGCGCTGATTGATGCGAACTCGATGCAGACCTTGCAAGCCCAGTTGCAGACGGTGCAGATCGCCATGCGCCGGCGCAACGGTGGCGAGTTGCCAACGCCCGCACCGCTTGCGGCGGCGCCCATGGTGGACAGTGCCACGCTTGCAGCCAGCCCGCTGACCGTTCCGGCTACTGCCCCTGTTGTAGCCCCGGCAGCAGCGCCATCCGAAGTGCCAGCGGCGGGATCTAGGCCTGCCTTGCCCACGGCCTTGCGCAGTACGGCCGCTGGCAACGACAGCCCACCCATCACCGCATCCCCAGCACGTCCCATTGCGCCTTAGCACCACCAGGAGTACCCCATGTCTCAGTCTCTTTCTCTCCCCACCTGGCGTTCCGTGCTGATGCTGGGCCTGGCTGCTAGTGCCGGCCTCTCGGCATTCGACGTGCATGCCGAATCCAGCCGCGCTGTGGTATCGGTCGAGGCCGAGGTGCCCAGCCTGGAGATGACACGGCAAGCGCCGGTGGTGCAGATTCCCGAGCGCGCCTCGCCCGCCACGCAGCCCTATATCCCGCTGGCCACGGAGAACAGCAACCCGTCGCTGGAAAACCCGGTCATCTGGCGCAGCCGCCCCATCGTCATCGGCAATGCCACCGAGCGCCTGCTGGCCATGCAGACGGCATCACCGGGCGTACACCCTCGCCCCATCGATGGCGAGCAGGCCGGCCGCAGCTACCAGCGCTATTTGAAGAGCTTCGAGACCAAGATCCCCGAGCGCTTTGAGACCGGCCTGGATGTGAAAAAGTAAGTCCCCGCCGTCCAGGAGCCCGCGATGCGCCCGCACCCCACCCCATCCATGCACCACTGCAGGCACTCGCGCCAGCAGCGCGGGGTGTATGCGCTCGAGTGGGCCATCATCTTCCCGGTGTTCTTTGCACTGCTCTACGGCATCGTCTGCTACGGGCTGACCTTTCTGGTGCGCCAGTCGATGCAGTATGCGGTCGAAGAAGGCGCCCGCGCAGCGCTGCGCTACCCCAGCTCCACGATCATCGGCAGCAACCCGCCCACCTGGGCCTTCCGCAGCCTGCAGGCGCGCCGCACCACGGCCAACGCGCTCAACTGGTTGCCGGCCGAACTCCGCCCAGCCGAGAGCGATATCAACTTCACGCTCTGCCACCTGGCAGACACCGCCTGCAACCAGGACACGGCGTTGAACCCGGCGCTGGACTGCAATATCGAGACTCCCTGCCTGGTGCTGGTCAGCTACCGCATCGCCAACTACCGCCAGGGCGCCATTGCGCCGGCGATTCCCGGTTTCGGCCTGTTGCTGCCCGCCAGCCTGCAGGCCCAGGCGAGCCTGTTGGTGGACAGGAGGATGCTATGAAGCAGCTGCGCCTGTATCTGCACACCAGCGCGCAGCCGCGGCGCCAGCGCGGCGTTGCAGCCATCGAGTTCGCGCTGATTGCCGTGTTCATGGTCGTCATGCTGCTGGGCGTGACGGTGTACTGGCGCGCTTTCCAGGCGCAGCAGTCGCTCACCCGGGCGGCGGGCGATGGCGCACGCGCCATTCTGGGCGTGCTGGCAGCGGGGGTCAGCGACCCCTGCCATCCCACGCAGGCAGCGGCCAACCGCGCCACCATCCAGCTGCGGGTGGCGCAATCGGTGCGCTCCAGTCTGGAGCGCAGTGACATACCGGGCACGGTGGCAGACCAATTGACGGTGGGCGCCATCCAATGGCAAGCGGCCTGCCCGAGCACAGGCACCGGCAGTGCCACGTTTGAGCTGCGCTACCAGCTCGCGCCACTGTTCGGCACGCAAAGCGCCTGGGTTACCGAACCACGGCAGCTCTATGAAAAAAGCGTGGTGCACTTTGCATCGCTGCTGTGAGGAGGATCAGCACCATGTCCGCCTATAGCGCCCCTTCCCTACGACGCCCCATACCTGCGGCCCAGCGCGGCGCCGTGCTGGTGCAGTTTGCGCTGCTCGCTGCCGTGCTGGTCACCTTGCTGGGCACCGTGCAGATCGGCTATATGTACTACGCCAAGCGGGATCTGCAGCGCATCGCCGATGTGGCCGCGCTCGAAGCCGTCAACGCCATCACCTACGGCAACTCTGCGACCTGCGGGCTGGGCCGGACAGCGGCCAACCAAAGCGTGACCACCCAAATGCGCCTGTCGCTGAACAACGAACAGCGCACGATTGACTGCGGCCACTGGGACAGCAGCAAGGCCGATGCGCTGCGCTTTGGCCTCAACAGCAGCCCGATGAATGCCGTGCGCGTGCAGCTCCAAGGCGAGGTGCTGCAGCTGGTGCCTTTTATCGGCTCCCGGGTGGTGGCCGCCGCTGCCACCGCAGCCAAGGACAGCGAGCCGGTGGCCGCGTTCTCGATCGGATCGCAGCTGCTGCGCTTCAACAACAATGGCCTGCTCGGGCGCATCACCGCGCTGGTGGGGCTGGATATACAGCGCCTCACCGTGCTCGACAAGGACGGCATCGCCAATGCCAAGATCACGCCCTCGGGCCTGCTCAAGGTGCTGGGGCTGCCCATTGGTGTCAATGACCTGGCGCTGCTCACCCCCAATGACCTGGCCAACGTCAATGCCTCGGTGATCGACCTGATCGACGCCGCGATCCAGGCCGGCAGCGACAGCCTGCTCAATGCCGGGGTGGATATCGCCGCCCTGGTCGATCTGCGCACCTACCTGGCCGCGTTCCAGATCGCGAACGTCAAGCTGCCACTGGGGGGAGACAAGGGCTTGCTGGCGATCATCTCTGCGGGCGGCGCGGCCTCGCCCATCGGCGCTGGGCTCGATGCCGCCATCGGCCTGGGTGACCTGGTGCGCACCCACCTGCTCGCTGCCAATGGCAGCAACAGCGTGGCGCTGGGCCTGGGGCTGCCGGGCATTCTGGATGCCAACCTGACCGTGGTGGAACCACCGCGCAACGCCATCGGCCCCGCCAATGGCCAGACCAAGGCGCGCAGCGCCCAGGTGCGCCTGACCGTCAACATCGGCGAGGATAAGAGTGTCAGCACGCCCAGTCTGTTGGGGTTGCTATTGGGGAACACGCTGGGAATCCACGTACACATTCCGATTCAGGTGGATCTGGTGCGTAGCACTGGTACGTTGGAAGCCATCCAGTGCACTCCTGCCCGAAATGATCGCCGCGCCAATATCTCCGTGCGCTCTGCGATTGGCGATGTCTGCATTGGCAAGCTGAATGCCAATGGCGTATGCCAAAAGACTGAGTTGGTGAAGCTCAACCTGCTAAATCTATTAGGGGGCATGAGGGTCGAAAGCAAGCTATCCACCTCACTGCTTGCAGGAGCTTCCTACACATCGCCACCTAATGCACAGGCATGTCCCTTTAACAGCACCAATCTGGATGAATGCTTGGTCGGCATGCAAGTGGACGTAGAACGCTCCAGCGGACCTAACGGGCTGCGATTGGGCGCGACTGTCAGCAACTTGCTGCAGCAGGTGCCGGCGCTTGTCGGAGATATACAAAACGCTGAAACCTTCGGCATATTGGGTGGACTGCTTGGCGGACTCAATGCGGTGCTCGGTGGTCTGAATCTGCTGATCACTCTGGTGGTGTCTGTGGTGAGCGCCTTGCTCGCCCCGCTGCTCAACACCATCGGCGGCGCACTGGACCTGCTGCTGCAGGGCCTGGGCATTGAGCTGGGCCGCGCCAGTGTGGATTTGCTGGGCATCCAGTGCGACACCGCCCAGATCGTGCAATGAGGACAGGAGTGAGCGCAGCGACATGAAGAACCGATGGAATATAACGTGAATCAGAACGATTTGGTCATCTACGTCTGGGAAGGCCAAGCGGACATTGCAGAACGGGTGGAGCGCTGCATGGTCAACTTGGATGTGGACGTGGTGCGCGCCGATGGCCTGACCCTGTCGCCCGTGGTGGCACAGGGCGGCAACGCCATTGCCGTGGTCAGTGTGTCGGTGCTGGAAGGAGCGCGATTTACGCGCCAGGGGATCGAGGGCAACTTTGGCGGCATGCCGGTGCTGTGGGTCAGCGCCAAACCGCGTGGCGAAGGACCGGGCACCTATGCCACCGAGTACTCCCATGTGCTGCCCTTTGACTTTACCGGCGCGGAGCTGCGGGCGATGCTGGTGCGCATTGTGCGGCGGCTGCAAAGCACCAGGCACAAGCAGCCCCGTGGCGACGACATCATCGCCGAGGCCGAATGCATGCTGGCGCTGCTGCGCGATGTGGACACCTTTGCCGACTGCGAGCACAGCGTGCTGATCTTTGGCGAGACGGGTACCGGCAAGGAGCGCATTGCCGAGCGCCTGCATGAGCGCAATACGCACTACGGCCAGGGGCCCTTTGTCGTCGTCAACTGCGGCGCCATCCCCGATGGCCTGTTCGAGTCGCTGTTCTTTGGACATGCGAAGGGCTCGTTCACCGGTGCAGTGACGGCGCACAAGGGCTTTTTCGAGCAGGCCAATGGCGGCACCTTGTTTCTCGACGAAATCGCCGATCTGCCGCTGTACCAGCAGGTCAAGCTGCTGCGCGTGCTCGAAGAGCGCACGGTGACCCGGCTGGGCGCCACGTCGCCGGTGGCGCTGGATTTTCGGCTGGTGGCGGCCACCAACAAATCGCTGCGCGAGCTGGTGCATGCTGGGCGCTTCCGGGCGGATCTGTTCTTTCGCCTGGCGGTGATCGAGCTGCAGATGCCCAGCCTGGAAGAGCGTGGCGAGGCCGACAAGCTGGCCATCTTCAACAGCATCCTGCGCAAGGTGGTGGGCGAGGAGATGATGGAACGCCTGGGTGGGCCGCCGATGTTCATCCTCGACGCGATTGCGCAGATGTACTTCCCCGGCAATGTGCGCGAGCTGCGCAACCTGGCCGAGCGCGTTGGCGTGGCCGCCCGCCAGACCCAGGACTGGCATGCCGGTGGCGCCACCGAGCGGCTGCTGCTGCAGGCCCAGAGCCTGTCGGCCACCACCTTTCCGCTGGAGCCCCATGCCGCCGAACCGCTGCTGGCCGACCGCAGCAACTGGGACCTGGAGGAGCGCAACCGCATCATCGAGGCCTTGCATGCCAACGACTGGCGGCGCCAGCACACCGCGCAGCAACTGGGTATCAGCCGCAAGGTGCTGTGGGAGAAGATGCGCAAGTACCAGATCTCGGACGGTGAACCGCTGGTGCCGCTGGCACCAGCCGCCGCGCAAGCCAACGATAACCTGCCCCTGTGACCCTGCAAACCCAGCCTTTGCCGACCATGACAGACAAACCCCTGATCGTTTTTGTAGGCGCGGTGTACCCGAGCCAGTACAGCCTGCTGTGCAGCTACCTGCGGGCCCAGGGCCTGGCCGATGCGTGGTTCATGACCACGCCCGGCCACAAGGCCAACCATGAGAAGCACTGCGACCACCTGCTGTCCTTCCAGCCCGATGGACTGATCGTCGGCCCCCAGAGCTACTACTACTCGGACAAGGTCGAGCGCTCGGCGCGCATCTGCCGGGGCGTGCTCAAGGCGCTGGAAGACTTCGAGGCCGCGCAAGGCCGCAAGATCGATGTGGTGGTCGCCCATTCGCTGTGGGGCGCGCCCAACTGGCTGTATGGCGAGCTGGACGCCGCCATCATCAGCTACATCGAGTTTCCCAGCTACCTGGCCCACGGCTGGGATGCCGCCTACCCGCCCGACCAGGCGCAGCGCCTGGGCGACCGCAACACCGAGATGCTGAGCTTTCACCAAGTGCTGTGCAGCGACCTGACCATCGTGCCCAGCGCCTATGCGCGCTCGATGTTCCCGGCGCTGCTGCAGGACCGCATTGCGGTGCAGTTCGAAGGCTTTGACATCCAGCCGCCGCTGCGCAATTGGGGCGCGGCCAGCGAAGCAGCGGATGGGGCAGGCCGTGCCGACAAGCCTTTCACGATCGCCTTCTCGGCGCGGGATCTGTCCAGTGCCAAGGGCTTGGAGACCTATATCCGGCTGGTGGACCGCATGGTGCGCGAAGGCGATGGCCAGAACACCCGCTTCATCGCCATCGGCGATGCCAAGGCCTCCACCTACGGCTATGAGCAGCAATGGGTGGAGCGGCGCTACGGCGGCAAGGTGGAGAGCTTTCGCGACCATCTGCTCAAGGTCTACCCGGCAGCCGATGTGATCGAGTTCCCCGGCCACCTGCCCTATGGCCAGTTCTCGGCGCTGCTGGCCGAGGTTGATCTCTTCCTCTACCCACTGCGCTATGGCGTGGCCAACTGGGGCCTGATGGAGATCCTGGCGCGCGGCGGCTGCGTGATTGGCTCCAACTGGGGCTTTGCGCCCGAGCTGATTGCCCACAACGTCAACGGCCTCTTGCTGCCCGACAACGACGACGACTGGATCGACGCGATACGGCAGCTGCGCAACGACCCGGCCCGGCGCCAGCGCTATGCCCAGGCTGCGCTGGAGACCGGCAAGGCCTACCATATCGCCAAGGTGGCGCCCCGCTTTATGGCGCTGTTTCAGCGGGCGATGGCCAACCGCAAGGCGCCGCTGGTGGCGCCGCGCTAGGGCGGCATGGAGGACCTAGGCGCCCTGTGTCCACCTAGCGAAACCCTGGGCGCGCAACGCACAGGCCGGGCATTCGCCACAGCCATAGCCCCAGTCATGGCGCTCGCTGCGGTCGCCCTTGTAGCAAGTGTGGGTGTCTTCCTGCACCAGGGCCGTCAAGGCGTCGCCGCCCAGGTCCTGCGCCAGCTGCCAGGTCGCGGCCTTGTCGATCCACATCAGCGGCGTCTCCACCACCAGCTGCCGGCCCAGGCCCAGGCTCAGCGCCACCTGCATGGCTTTCATCGTGTTGTCGCGGCAGTCGGGGTAACCGGAGAAATCGGTCTCGCAAATGCCGCCCACCAGCACCGTGCACTGGCGGCGGTAGGCCACCGCAGAGGCCAGGGTCAAAAAGACCAGGTTGCGCGCCGGCACAAAGGTATTGGGCAGGCCATCGGCCTGGTAGGCCAGTGCGGCATCCGTGGTCAGCGCCGTATCGCTGATCTGGCCGAGCACATCGATGTTCAGCAGGTGGTCATCCCCCAGCTTTGCCGCCCAGTGCGGGAACTGCGCGCGCAAGTGAGCCAGCACCGTGCTGCGGCATTCCAGCTCCACCCGGTGGTTCTGGCCGTAGTCGAAGCCAATCGTTTCCACATGGGCATAACGGCTCAATGCCCAAGCCAGGCAGACGGTGGAATCCTGTCCACCCGAAAAAAGTACCAGCGCCTTGGCGTCTTGCATGCTGCGCTTCTCCATCCATCAAAAATCTAAAAACCGGGCTTGTATGGGCAATGGCTCAGCTGCGCTCACCCCAGGCCGTGCTGGCATCGGTCAGCGCATCGCTGCGCGTGGCCGACAGTATCGCGTCGAGCAGTCCGGGAAAGCGTGCATCGAGGTCTTCGCGCCGCAGCGACAACAGGTTCTCGCGCCCCGCAGGGCGCTGCCAGATCACGCCGCTGCTGCGCAGCACGCGCCAGTGGTGCGTCATCGTGGATTTGGTCTGGTCGCGCAGCAGCGCCGTGCAGCTGCGCTCCTGGCCATCGGCCAGCACGCGCACCACTGCCAGCCGGGTGGGGTTGCCCAGCGCGGTGAGCACATTTTCCAGATGAATCTGCGCAGATTCAGGGTGGTGAGGAATCATCGGAGTCCATGCGCCACGGAGGCGCGCATCGATCGACCCGTCGGGCCGGGTAAAAGGCCGTCATTCTGCCTGGGTCAGCAGGGCTGACAGCCCGATGGGCGCTATTGTCCCCAAACCGCCAATACCCATGACGACAGTACGATTGTCATCGTACTATTAATATCGCTCTTTTCTGGCCCTGTGCCGGTGCTGTCCTGAAGGCACCGGATGTCGCAAAGTGGGAGCGCACAGGGCTGTAACATGCAGCTGAATCCAGCTGATATACCGACCCAAGGAGGTCAACATGGCCCGCCATACCCCCATAGAACGCTATCGCAACATCGGCATCTCTGCGCACATCGATGCCGGAAAAACCACGACGACCGAGCGCATCCTGTTCTATACCGGGGTGAGCCACAAGCTGGGCGAGGTGCATGATGGCGCCGCCACGATGGACTGGATGGCCCAGGAGCAAGAGCGCGGCATAACGATCACCTCGGCCGCGACAACGGCCTTCTGGTCGGGCATGGAACGCAACTTCCCGGCGCACCGCATCAACATCATCGACACCCCCGGTCACGTGGACTTCACGATCGAGGTCGAGCGCTCCATGCGCGTGCTCGACGGCGCCGTGATGGTCTATGACTCGGTGGGCGGCGTGCAGCCGCAGTCCGAAACCGTCTGGCGCCAGGCCAACAAGTACAAGGTGCCACGCCTGGCCTTCGTCAACAAGATGGACCGCATTGGTGCGGACTTCTTCCGCGTGCGCCAGATGATGGTGGACCGCTTGAAGGCCAACCCCGTGCCCATCGTGATTCCGATTGGCGCCGAGGCCGAGTTCTCCGGCGTGATCGACCTGATCAAGATGAAGGCCATCATCTGGGACGAGGCCTCGCAGGGCATGAAGTTCGAGTACCGGGACATCCCCGCCGAGCTGCAGGCCTCTGCGCAGGAATGGCGCACCAAGATGGTGGAAGCCGCGGCCGAAGCCAGCGAAGCGCTGACCGACAAGTACCTGAACGACGGTGACCTGCCTGAGGCCGACATCATTGCCGGATTGCGCCTGCGCACGATTGCGACGGAGATCCAGCCCATGCTGTGTGGCTCGGCCTTCAAGAACAAGGGCGTGCAGCGCTTGCTGGACGCCGTGGTCGAGCTCATGCCGTCGCCGCTGGATGTGCCTGCGGTGACTGGCCACAGTGAAGACGAGAACGACAGCACGGTACTGACGCGCCGCGCCGACGATGGCGAGAAGTTCTCTGCCCTCGCCTTCAAGCTGATGACCGACCCGTTTGTGGGCCAGCTGACTTTTGTGCGCGTCTACTCGGGCGTGCTCAGCAAGGGCGACCTGGTCTACAACCCGATCCGTGGCCGCAAGGAGCGCATTGGCCGCATCGTGCAGATGCATGCCAATGAGCGCCAGGAAATCGATGAGATTCGCGCCGGCGACATTGCCGCCTGTGTGGGCCTCAAAGAGGTGACGACCGGTGAGACCCTGAGCGACCCGAGCGCGCCGATCATCCTGGAGCGCATGTCCTTCCCTGAGCCCGTCATTGCGCAAGCGATCGAGCCCAAGACCAAGGCCGACCAGGAAAAGATGGGCATCGCCCTGTCGCGCCTGGCCGCCGAGGACCCCTCTTTCCGCGTGCGCACCGATGAGGAATCGGGCCAGACCATCATCGCCGGCATGGGCGAGCTGCATCTGGAGATCATCGTGGACCGGATGAAGCGGGAGTTCAACGTGGAAGCCAATGTGGGCAAGCCCCAGGTGGCCTACCGCGAAACCATCCGCAATACGGTCAAGGATGTGGACGGCAAGTTCGTGCGCCAGTCGGGCGGCAAGGGCCAGTATGGCCATGTGGTCTTTACCCTGGAGCCGATGGAGTCCGGCGAAGGCTTTGCGTTTGTCGACGAAATCAAGGGCGGTGTGGTGCCACGCGAGTACATCCCCGCCGTGGAGAAGGGGGTGCGCGAGGCACTGACGACCGGCGTGCTGGCCGGCTACCCGGTGGTGGATGTGCGCGTGCGCCTGACCTTTGGTTCGTACCACGATGTGGACTCGTCCGAGCAGGCCTTCAAGATGGCGGCCATCTTTGGCTTCAAGGAAGGCATGAAGAAGGCCAACCCGGTCATCCTGGAGCCGATGATGGCGGTCGAGGTGGAAACGCCGGAAGACTATGCCGGCACCGTGATGGGCGACCTGTCGTCGCGCCGGGGCATGGTGCAAGGCATGGACGACATTGCCGGTGGCGGCAAGAGCATCAAGGCCGAGGTTCCGTTGTCCGAGATGTTTGGCTATGCCACGCAGCTGCGCTCGATGACGCAGGGCCGCGCCACCTACACGATGGAGTTCAAGCGCTACACCGAAGCGCCTGCCCATGTGGTGGCGGGCATTGCGACCCGGTCGAACCGATAAGGCCTGGGCCTGCTTTAGCAGGCCACTCAGTCCATAGGCAAGCAAGTCAGCAGGCACATCGCCCCCAAAGCGATGTGCCTGTTTTTTATGCGCCGTCCTCAAAAGCGCCAGGTGGCACCCAGCAAAGGCCCGGCCATCGTCACATCGATGCGCGTGCCGCCCCGGCGGTAGTCCAGGGTCAGCACCCGGTAGCCCAGCGAGACAAAGGCCTGCTCGCTCCACTGGTAGTTGACGGTGGCAGCGACCTGGTGCGTGGCCCGCGACCCTAGGCCAAAGCCACCCACATCGCCATAGGCAATAGCCGACCAGCGCGGCGCAATGGGGATATGGGCGCGCAGGCCAAGGACAGGGTCGACAAACCGCTTCTCGGGCGAGGCCTGCACCAGGCCGCCCGCCACATCGACCGAGGCCTTGACGCTCCAGGCGCGCAGGCCCGCCAGCAGATCCAGGTTGATATCGGCGTTGGAGACCGCACGGTAGCCCGCAGCCAAGGTGGCGGAGGCCTGGCGGAAGCTGCCCGATGCCGGCAGACCAAGCGGCAGCTTGCCCGAGCGCGAACTGGACGAATAGCTGATGTCGCCCAGCAGCACCAGGCGGTCCTTGCGGACATAGCCGGTCAAAAAGAATGCGGCATCCAGGTCCTTCATTACGTCGGAAAACGACTTGTCCATCGACACCACACTGCCGCCTCGCAAGGGCCGCAGATCACCGCCCACCCCACTGGCCCAGACATAAGGTGTGAGCTGAACAGCCCAGGTGCCGGTGGCGCCCTCCTCTGCCGGTGCAGGCAGCTGCTGCGCCACAGCGGCCAACGGCAGGCCTGCGATGGCGGCCAGCGCTGCAAGGCGCCTCGCATTCGCACACAGGAGCACCCGGGGGTGCAAGGTGGAAGACCCTGGCATCGCTATCCCTCCATCTGCCAGAGCGGGAGGCCAGGGCAGTTTGTTTGATTAATAAAACTACTTATAGATCGAACAAATCATCGCACGGATCGGCGGCCATGCACAGCGATGGCAGAGCCCGGCCACCCCGCCACCCCCCGCCGGTTCGCCGGTTCGCCGGTTCGCCGGTCGCCGCCCCCGCTAACCTACATGCGCAAAGCGCTCTGCCAGCCAGTCGATGAACACCCGTACCCGTGCCGAAGGCTTGCGGCTGTAGGGATGGAGTACCGACACCGGCATGGGCGGCGGAGGCAGATCGGGCAGCACCTCCAGCAGCTCACCCTCTTCCAGCGCCCGCGCAATGCGGTAGCGCGGCACCTGCACCATCCCCAGGCCCGCCATCGCAGCACCGGTGTACAGGTCAGCGCCGTTGACGGTGATGCTGGGCTTGAGGCGCCGCTCCACCACCTGCTTGCCCACACAAAACTCCAGTGCCACCGGCCGGCCCGTGGCGCTGGAGACATAGGCCACGGCGGCATGCTGGGGCAGTTCATCCAGCGACGCAGGCAGGCCATGGCGCTTGGCATAGCCACGGCTGACCACGGTCACTTGGCGCAGCGACGCAACCTGGCGCCCGATCAGCGATGAGCTTTGCAGGCTGCCGGCGCGCAGCACGCAATCCACCCCTTCGCGCACCAGGTCCACCAGCCGGTCATCCTCTGCCATGTGCAGTTGCACCCCCGGATACTGGTCGGCAAAGGCGCCCAGGTGGGGCATCACAAAGTAGCGCGCCAACGTGCCCTGCAGGTTGACCCGCAGCAAGCCCTGCGGCGGCGCGTGGCGAAAGGCGCTTTCCGCTTCCTGCAGATCGGCCAGCAGCCGGGTGCAGCGGCGGTAATAGTCCTCGCCCTCGGGCGTCAAACGCACCTGCCGCGTGGTGCGGTCCAGCAGGCGCGCGCCCACGCGGGCCTCCAGCCGCTGGACCAGGTTGGTCACCGTGGCGCGCGGAATCTGCAAGTCGTCCGACGCCTGCGCAAAGCTGCTGCGGTCCGCCACTCGCACAAATACCTGCATCTCCTGAAAGCGGTCCATGGGCCAAAGGGACGCTGCAGCGTCCGGTAATTATTAAAGTAAACCGAATTATAAAATTCAAATCAGGGCAATGATATTTTGAATGGAATAGTGAAAAATCCAGCCATTCCATCAACGACAGGAAAACAGACATGACGAAGCCCACATCCATCGCCCTGATCACTGGCGCATCGCGCGGCATCGGCGCCACCATTGCCCGCCGCCTGGCCCAAGAGGGCCATGCCATCGCCATCAACTACGCCAGCAACGCGCAAGCGGCCGAGGCACTGGCCCAGGCGCTGGTGCAAGAAGGTGGCCAGGCGATGGCCATCCGTGCCGATATCTCGCAGGCAGAGCAGATGCAGGCTATGTTCAGCGCCGTCGAGCAACAACTAGGCAAGATTGATGTGCTCGTCAACAACGCCGGCGTGCTGACCACCAGCCCCCTGGCCGAAACCAGCGACGCGCTGTTTGCCAAAACCTTTGCAATCAACACCCAAGGCGTGTTCAACACCCTGCGCGAGGCAGCCACGCGCCTCAACGACGGCGGGCGCATCATCAACCTCTCGACCACCGCACTAGCGCTGAACATGCCCGGCTACGCCATCTACAACGGCAGCAAGGCAGCGGTAGAGGCTTTTACCCGCGTGTTTGCCAAAGAGCTGCGCGGCCGCCAGATCACCGTCAACGCGGTGGCCCCGGGCCCGGTCGCGACCGAGCTGTTCTTTGCCGGCAAGAGCGAGGCCCAGATCGAACACTTTGCCAAGATGCCCCCGCTGGAGCGCCTGGGCGAGCCCGAAGACATCGCCGCCGTGGTCGCATTTCTGGCCAGCAAGAACGCCGGCTGGATCAACGGCCAGGTGCTGCGCGCCAATGGCGGTATTGCTTAAGCCCCAGCGCCCGCACTCACTGCCGGCCGGTCAGCACGCCCGTGGCTGGGGCAGCGCAGATCACCACTCCGCCACACTGCCATCCGCATGGCGCCAGACCGGGTTGCGCCAGCGGTGGCCTTCCTTTGCGCGCTCCACCACATAGGCCTCGTTCACCTCGATGCCCAGGCCGGGGCCACCGGGCATGGCCACATAGCCGTCCTGGTAGTCAAAGGCATCGCGGTTGTGCACATAGTCGAGCAGGTCATTGCCCTGGTTGTAGTGGATGCCCAGGCTTTGCTCCTGGATGAAGGCGTTGTAGCAGACCGCATCGATCTGCAGGTTGGCGGCCAGTGCAATCGGGCCCAGCGGGCAATGCAGCGCGACGGCAACATCGTAGGCCTCGGCCATCGCGGCGATCTTGCAGGTCTCGGTGATGCCGCCGGCGTGCGAGGGGTCGGGCTGGATGATGTCGACACCGCCCTGCGCAAACACGCGCTTGAAATCCCAGCGCGAGTAGAGGCGCTCACCCAACGCGATGGGTGCGGCGCCGATGGCGGCCAGCTCGGGGATCACCTCCAGGTGCTCGCTGAGCACCGGCTCCTCGATGAACATCAGGTTGAAATCGCGCAGCTCGCGCATCAGCACCTTGGCCATGGGCTTGTGCACCCGGCCGTGGAAGTCCACACCAATGCCGATGTGCTTGCCCACCGATTCGCGGATCATCGCCACATTGGCGACGGCCTGCTCCACCTTGGCGTGGCTGTCGATGTACTGCATCTCTTCGGTGCCGTTCATCTTCACGGCGGTAAAGCCGCGCGCCACCGCCGCTTGCGCCTGGGCCGCCGTGTCTGCCGGGCGGTCACCCCCTATCCAGGAGTAGACGCGGATGCGGTCACGCACCTTGCCGCCCAGCAGCCCATGCACAGGCACGCCCAACGCCTTGCCCTTGATGTCCCACAGCGCCTGATCCACGCCGGCGATGGCGCTCATCATCACCGGGCCGCCCCGGTAGAAGCCGGCGCGGTACATCACATTCCACAGGTCCTGCACATTGCGCGGGTCGCGGCCCACCAGGTAGTCGGACAGCTCCTCAACCGCAGCGGCTACGGTGTGGGCACGGCCTTCGACGACCGGCTCGCCCCAGCCGACGACACCTTCGTCGGTGTCGATCTTGAGAAAGCACCAGCGCGGGGGCACGATAAAGGTGGTGAGCTTGACGATTTTCATGGGAAGAAAGAAGAAGAATGGGTGGGGATCAGCGGATGCGGCGGGAGTTCATTCGAAGTCCAGCAGCACCTTCATCGCCTGCGAGCGGTCGGCCGCCAGCGCAAAGGCGCGGGCTGAATCGCGGTAGGACAAGGTGGCCGATATCAGCGGCTTCACATCGACCAGGCCCTTGTTGAGCAGCGCCACGGCAGTGGCGAACTCCTCATGGAAGCGGAAGGAGCCACGCCAGTCGAACTCCTTGGCCACCAGCGTGTTGATCGGCAAGCTCATCTCGGCACCGGCCAGGCCCAGCTGCACGATGGTGGCGCGCGGGCGCAGCACATCGAAGGCCCCGCGCAACGCGTGCGGGTTGCCGCTGGCCTCGAACAGCACATCGAACTGGCCCTTGTCGGCCGCGTAACGCGCCAGGCCATCGGGCGATTCGCCCACATGCACGACCTCATCAGCGCCCACCTGCAAGGCCTTGGCCAACGGATGCGCGCTCATGTCGGTGGCCACAATGTGCTCGGCGCCTGCGCGGCGTGCCGCGATGATGGCCAGTGCGCCAATTGGCCCACATCCGGTCACCAGCACCTTGCGGCCCAGCAAGGGCCCCGCCCGCTGCACACCATGCAGGGCCACGGCCAGCGGCTCGGCCATCGCGCCCTCGGCATCGCTCACCTGGGGGGCGATCAGATGGGCCTGGTGCGCCTCGATGACGATCTGCTGCCGAAACGCCCCTTGCACATGGGGGGTGCGCATGGCGCTGCCGTAGTAGCGCATGTCCAGGCAGTGGTTGTGCAGGCCCATCTGGCAAAAGCGGCACTGGCCGCAAGGCCAGCTGGGGCTGACTGCAATGCGCTGGCCCGCAGCGAAGCCCGTCACACCAGCACCCACGGATTCGATGACGCCCGAGACCTCATGGCCCAGCACCATCGGCTCCTGGATGCGCACGGTGCCAAAACCGCCGTGCTGGTAGTAATGCAGGTCAGAGCCGCAGATGCCGCCGCAGCGCACCCGCACCTGCAATTGGCCAGGCCCGGGCGCAGGCGTGGGGACGGATTGCACCCGCAAATCGCCGGGTGCGTGGATTACAAGCGCTTCCATGTCAGAAGTTCCTAATTGGCTTGGATAAGGGAGGGGCTCAAGGCTTGGTCTTGCGGTAGCTGGCCAGCGCCGCATAAAACGACTGGGCAAACTCCGCGCCCACCGTCGCCTGGTTCTTGTCGATCACTGGCTGCACCGCCGCGCGGATCTTCTCCAGCTCGGCCGGCGGCATCTCGCCCACCTGCATGCCATGCGACCTGAGCTGGGCGACCACCTCGCCGGCCTGGCGCAGCTCTTCGCTGCGCTGCAGGCTGCGGGCCTTCTCGGCGGACTGCTGCACCGCATGCTGCTGCGCGGGTGTCAAGGCCGACCACCATTTGTCCGACGCAATCAATGCCACCGGCGTGTAGACGTGGTTGGTGATGGTCAGGTATTTCTGCACCTCATACATCTTGTTGGCATACATGTCGACCACCGGGTGCTCATAGCCGTCCAGCGCCTTGATCTCCAGCGCCGGGTAGACCTCGGAGAAGGCCATCGGCACGGCGTTCATGCCCATCGCATTGAAGCTGGCCAGCGCCATCGGGCTTTGCATCACGCGCACGCGCAGGCCCTTCATGTCCGCCAGCGAGGCCAGCGGGCGCTTGCTGTTGGACATATTGCGGAAGGCGCCGCCCGCCCAGACCAGACCGCGCATCTTCATGTCGGCAATGCCGTCCAGCATCTGGCGGCCGATGGGGCCATCGAGCACATGGGCGGCCTCGGCGTCGCTGGCAAACAGAAACGGAAAATCAAAAATCTGCAGCGCCTTCTTGCGCGCAGCGATGGGCGAGAGCGCGCCCATGTACAGGTCCTGCGTGCCGCTTTGCACCGCAATCAGCATCTTGTCTTCGCTGCCCAGGGTGGCGCTGCTGTACACATCGATCAGCACCTTGCCATCGGTCGCCTTGGCCACATCGGCGGCAAACTGCTTCATTGCGATGGCGCGCGGGTGCGAATCGGCAAAGGAATGGCCCAGGCGTGCACGCTTGCCCTCCTGGGCTTGCGCGGGCGCCAGGCCCAGCGCCGCCAAGGTGGCGAAGGCAAGGCCTGCAACGAGGCTTCGGCGTTGGATCAGTGTCATGGTTGGCTCCTTATTTTTTTTGGGCAAAGCCCAGCCCGGCGCTTGCAGGTACAGGGTATTTGCATGCGCCCAGGGCTCTTCAATGGATAGGGTTAGGGGGTAGCGGCTGGGGCTAGCGGCTCATCATCTCCAGCGGCCACATGACGATCTGCGGGAACACGACCAGCAGGAACATCACAATCGTCTGGGCGACCATGAACGGGATCACGCCCTTGATGGCACCGCTCATCGGTATCTTGGCGACCCCGCAGACGACATTGAGCACGGTACCCACCGGGGGCGTGACGAGGCCAATGGCGTTGTTCATGATGAACAGCACACCGAAGTAGACCGGGTCGATGCCTGCCTGCTTGAGCACCGGCATCAGCACGGGCGTCATGATCAGCACCGTGGGCGTGAAATCCAGCGCCGTGCCCACCAGCAGCACCAGCATCATCAGCGCAAAGGTCAGCAGCATCTTGTTGTCCATCAGCGGCTCGACCAGCGCGGCCAGCTGCTGCGGGATATTGGCCGTGGTGATGAGCCAGGCCGATACACCGGCAGCCGACACCAGAAACATGATGATCGCCGTGGTCTCGGCAGCGCGGTAGACCAGCGCAAACAGCTGGTTCAGCTTGATCTCGCGGTAGATGAACATGCCCACGACCAGCGAGTACATTGCGGCAATGACGGCAGCCTCGGTCGGGGTGAACCAGCCGAACTTCAGGCCACCGATGATGACCACCGGCAGCACCAGCGCCCACAGCGACTGGCGTGTGGCTCTCAGGCGCTCGGCCATCGTGCGCTTGGGCTCGGTGACGATCGGGTCGCGGCCAATGCACCAGCGCCAGGCCAGCAAGATCGCCAGCCCCATCAGCAGGCCCGGCACAATGCCGGCGATGAACAGCTTGGTGATGGAGACGCCGCCGGTCACGCCATACAGAATCATCGCGATCGATGGCGGAATCACCGGCGCAATGATGCCGCCGCTGGCAATCAGGCCGCAGGAGCGGTTCACGTCATAGCCGGCCTTGCGCATCATCGGCACCAGCACCGCAGCGAGCGCGGCGGTATCGGCCACGGCCGAACCCGACAGCGATGCCATGATGACCGCTGCACCCACGGCAACATAGCCCAGGCCGCCACGGATATGGCCAATCCAGGACATGGCCATCTGAATGATGCGGCGCGTCATGCCGCCGGCGTTCATGAACTCCCCCGCCAGCATGAAGAACGGCACGGCCAGCAGCGGGAAGCTGTTGGCGCCATCCCACATGTTCTGCACGACGATCTGCGGATCGGTAAAGCCCATGTAGTACATCAGCGCCAGGCCGCAGCCGATCAGCGCAAACGCAATGGGCATGCCCAGCGCCATCAGCCCCAGCAACGACGAGATGAAAATGAAGATGGTCATACGCGGCCTCCCTGGGGTCCGGACTGCGCCTGCATCGCATGCTCGGCTTCGCGCGCCTCTTCCATGCCCTCTTCCTGCACGTCGATCAGTTCGTCATCCGCTACCCTGCCCAGCACCAGGCGCACCAGGTTGGACAGGCAGATGATGCCGATGGCCGCGCCGGTGAAGTAGCTCACGCCATAGACCCAGACCATGCTCAGTTGCGCCACCGGCGAGGCGTTGCCGGCAATGATGTCGTGCTGCAGCCAGGTGCCGTAGACGATGTAGATGCAGCACAGCAGCATGATGGCCTGGCTCAGCCCCCAGCAAACGCGGCGGCCGGCCAGCGGCATCATCTGCACCATCAGGTCCACCCCCAGGTGGGCGCGCTTGCGCATGCCCACGATGGCGCCCAGAAAGGTCAGCCACACAAAGGCAAAGCGCGGCACCTCTTCCGACAGATCAATGCCGGTATTGAAAAACAGCCGCAGCATCACATTGCCGAACACCATCACCAGCATGACGAGCATGCACAGCACCATGACGATTTCCAGCGCGCGCGTCAGCCCGTCGGCGAGCATTTTGAGTACCTTGCCCATGGCAACACCTTTCCCGGCAGCATGGTCTCGTGCCGTGCCACCACCTGAAGCTTGTAGGTCGATGCCGGCAGCGCCGCGCGATGGGGCGCTGCCAGAACGTTGAAACGAAGGAAACGGGCCCGGCCTCACCGGGCAGGCCCGCTGCCGTTACTGGGCCTTGCGCGCCTGTTCGATCTCGGCAAAGAAGCCCTTGACGAACTCATCGCCGATCTGCGGTGCGAACTTGGCCAGCACCGGCTTGACCTTGTCCTGCATGCGCGCCAGCTCGGCCGCAGGCATGCTGTCCACCGTCACGCCCGCCTTCTTGAAGTTGTCGATCGCCTGGCTGTCGCCTTCATCGAGCAGCTTGCGCTGCAGCAGCCCGGCCTCCGTCGCCGCCTTTTGCACGCCGGCCTTGTCGGCGGCCGAGAGGCTGTCCCAGAACTTCTTCGAGGCCACCAGCGCCGACGGCGTGTACACATGGTTGGTGATGGTGATGTACTTCTGCACTTCCTGCATCTTGTTGGCCCACATG
Organism: Comamonas sp. B21-038; assembly: GCF_022387135.1. Taxonomy (GTDB): domain Bacteria; phylum Pseudomonadota; class Gammaproteobacteria; order Burkholderiales; family Burkholderiaceae_C; genus Comamonas; species Comamonas sediminis. The sequence goes on along the minus strand of NZ_CP092462.1, from coordinate 1,488,921 downwards.
TGCTGCAGCGGGTTCTCCTGGCCGTCCAGCGCCTTGATCTCCAGCGCCGGGAACACCTCGGCAAAGGCCATCGGCGTGGCGTTGGCGCCCAGGGTCTTCCAGGTGTCCAGCGCGACCGGGTTGGTCATCACGCGGATCTTGAGCCCGCTCACATCCTCCGGCTTGGCCACGCGGTGCTTGCTGTTGGACAGGTTGCGGAAACCCATGCCGGTCCAGGTCAGGCCCACCAGGTTGGCCGGTGCGATCTTCTCGAAGATCTTCTTGGACGAGGCGCCATCGAGCACTGCATAGACCTCGGCCGAGTTGCGGAACATGAACGGCAGATCCCAGACCTGCACTTCCTTGACCCGCGAGGACAGCGGCGCCAAGGTGCCGATGTACAGATCCTGGGTGCCCGACTGCACGGCCTGCAGCTGCTTCTCATCGCTGCCCAGCACGGCGCTGTGGTAGGCCTGCACCTTGACATTGCCATTGGTGTAGGCCGAGGTCAGCTCGGCGAACTTGTTCATCGCCATCGCTTGCGGGTGGCTCTCGGGCATCGCATGGCCCACGCGTGCCTTGACTTCGGCATAGGCCGTGCCAGCGCCCATGGCCGATGCGGCCACCGTGGCCAGCAGGATGCGGCGCAGTTGGAATTGAGGGGTCATCTGTCTGTCTCCGTCTTTGTTGTGAGTGGAAAAAAGCCGGCGCCGCTGGCCCGGCACGCTGGGAATCAGGGGGTTTGCAGGCTCCCATCGGTCAGGCGGGTCTGCGTCCAGGTGGTGACGGCGCTGCTGCAGGGGTACTTGGCTGCCTCGCGCTCGTCAATGTCCACGCCAAGACCGGGCAGCTCATTGGCGTAGACATAGCCATTGCGGAACGTGGGCAAACCGGGGAACACGGCCAGCAAGGCATCGCGCGGGCCGTTGAGCGCCTGGATCACAAAATTAGGCGGCTCGGTGCCCGACCATTCCTGCACGCCAAAATTGCGCGAGGCCAGGTCGATATGGATATTGGCCGCATGTGCCAGCGGCGACATATCGCCCGGCCCGTGCCAGGCGGTGCGCACGCCGTACTGCTCGGCAAACAGCTGCAGCTTGCGCGCCGGGGTGATGCCACCCACCTGGCTCAGGTGCACGCGGATGAAATCGATCAGCCGCTCGGCGATGATGCCGCGCCATTCAAACGGGTGGTTGAACAGCTCGCCCTGGGCCAGCGGCACATTGGTCTTGCCGCGCAGCTGGCGCAGCCAGTCGCCCTCTTCCAGCGCAATCGCGTCTTCCAGAAAGAACAGCTCGTAGGGCTCGAGCGCCTGCGCAAAGCGGATCGCGTCTGCCGGCTTCAGGCGCTCATGCACATCGTGGCACAGCTCCACCTCAAAGCCGATGCGGCTGCGGAGGGTGTCGAACATCTTCAGCGTCTCGCGCATGTACTTGCGCGCATCGAGGTAAATGCCATTAGCAGCGCCTTGGGGGGCCGTACCGGGCGCCGCGCCAAAGCCGCCACCGCCATAACCACCGCTTTGACAGCGGATATGGGTGATGCCCTGCTCGCGGTACTTCTGGATGTTGTCGCAAAGCTCCTCCAGATCGCGCCCATCGGCATGGCGGTAGATGGGCACGCCCTCGCGCAGCTTGCCGCCCAGCAACTGGTACAGCGGCATGCCGGCCTGCTTGCCCTTCAGGTCCCACAGCGCCATGTCCACGCCCGAGATCGCATTGTTCTCGATGGGGCCGTTGCGCCAGTAGGCGTTCTGGTGCATCAGCTGCCACAGCTCTTCAATCTGGCTGGCATCGCGGCCGATCAGCAGCGGGCGCAGGTACTGCTCCACCAGACATTGCACCGCCAGATGGCGGTAGGCAAAGGTGGCGCAGCCCAGGCCGTAGAGGCCGGGCTGGTTGGTCTCGATCCTGACGACCAGGAGGTTGATGCCCTCTGGCGCCGTCGCGATGACTTTGACGTCGGTGATCAAGGTGGCCATGGTGACACGCCCGCCTACAGTACCGCCAGCCAGCCGCCATCCACATAGATGATCTGGCCGTTGACATAGTTGGAGGCGCCCGAGGCCAGGTAGATGGCGGTGCCCACCAGCTCATCGGGGCGGCCCCAGCGCTGCGTGGGGTTGCTGGCCTTGACCCAGGCGTCAAACGCCACGTTGTTGACCAGGGCCTCGTTCATGTCGGTAAGGATGTAGCCCGGGCCGATGGAGTTGGCCTGGATGCCGTGCATGGCCCACTCGGCCGCCATGGCTTTGGAGAGCATCTTGATGCCGCCCTTGGCCACCGTATAGGGCGCGACCGTGGCGCGTGCCGCCTCGCTGGTGAGCGAGCCGATGTTGATGATCTTGCCGCCGGTGCCGCGCTCGATCATGCGGCGCGCTGCCGTGCGGCCCACCACAAAGGCGGCCGTCAGGTTGGTGTTGATGACGCGGGTCCAGTCCTCCAGCGACACATCGAGCAAGGGCTGGCGGTGCTGGATGCCGGCATTGTTGACGACGATGTCGATCGCCAGGCCCTGGGCATCCCACGCAGCAAAGGCGGCCTCCACCGCGGCCTGATCCGCCACATCGAATGCTGCCCCCTGGGCCTGCAGGCCCATGCCCTGCAACTGCGCCACCGCCGCATCCACCGCAGCCTGCTGGCGGCTGTTGACCACCACGGTCGCCCCCGATTCCGCCAGGCCCTGGGCCAGCGCCAGCCCAATGCCGCGCGAGGAACCGGTAATCAGCGCTGTACGGCCCGACAGATCAAACAGGGAACGAGACATGGAATGGCGACCTGGAGAATTTCAGAAGTCGCCATCATCGGTTTATTTGTATGATGATTAAATCCGAGCAAACCCTAGACTTCCGCCGCCCCTGCGCTTTGCGTGACAGCCGTGCCATACCTGGATTGGCAGGCCTTAAGCGGGTGCGCCCCAGCGGGCAATCGTGTCTGCCAGCAGCGCCCGCATCCACAGCTGCGCATCATCGGCGCTGCGCCGCTCAATGGCCGCCAGCACCTTGCCATGCATGAGCAAGCCATCGTTGAACTGCCCGGCCTGCTGCGCGTTGACGGTGAGCAAGGATTCCAACGCCGACGCCACAATGCCGCCCAGCGAGATCAGCAAAGGGTTGCCCGTGGCCTGCAGAATGCTCTGGTGAAACGCCAGATCGGCGACGACCCACTCATCGATCGAGGTCGCCGCCTCCATCGCGGCGAAGGCCTGCTGCAGGCTGAGCAGCTGCGCCTCGGTGTGCATGCGCGCGGCCAATGACGCGGCGGCCGGCTCCAGAATGCCGCGCATCACCATCAGGTGCCGGCCCAGTTGCTGGTCCACCCCCTGGCTGCAGAGCCAGCCCAGCACATCGGCATCAAACAGGCTCCACTGCGCTTGCGGCCGCACGCGGGTACCGGTGCGGGGCCGCGCCTCTAGCATGCCCTTGGCGCTCAGCGCCTTGATCGCCTCGCGCACCGCAGTGCGGCTCACCCCCAGGCGCTCGCACAGCTCCTCCTCATTGGGCAAGGTGGCCCCTGGCCCATACTCGGGGCTGGCAATCAGCCGGCCCAGACTGTCCATCACCTGGTGGTGCAGACTGCTGCCGGGCTGTGACGATAAAGACATGGCAATCGGTGGTGGTGCAGATTCATTCATCATACAAAACAAAAGGGCTTGGGGCCAGCACCGGCGCTTTGCCGCTGCCCTGGGCCGATGATGCCCGCCTTCTGCAACCGAGCGCCGCACTCACCTTTGCTGCCGGGCGGGAACGCCTGCTGGGTACCTCAGGCTTTTTGCATGCTGCCCCCAGCGCCAAGGTGCTATGCCGCGTGGTCAGCCCCTGCCGCCCGGCTCTCGCGGCCAGCCACACGCACCAGAATATCGGCGCCCCGGTTGGCAGCGGGCAGTCCACGGAACAGAAAACACAGGTTGATGACCGCCTGCAACTCGGCCCAGCCAGCGCCGGCACGGCGTGAAGCGATCGCATGGGTTTCCGCCGCGTCGTTGCCATCCATCAGCAGCATGCCAAACAGCATCAACTGGACGGTCTTGGCATCGATATGCGGGGTGGTCATGGCATGGTTGCGCATGCGCTCTTGCAGGTTGAGCATCTGCGAATCCAGCCCTCCGGTGAAGTTGAGCCGGGACTCCACCCGGTGCGGCAGAAATCCCAGCAAATTGCGGTAGGTATGGGCATGGGTGCATACGGCCGTTTGTGATGCGAGAGAATCCAGGCCCGCAAATTTGGCCAGCGCAGCGGTGTCAAGACTTGAGTTCATATGCAACTGCTTTCAATGGGGAGAGATAAAGGCGGCATGGCGCGGTGCCGGCGGTCATGCCTTGCCGGTCTGCATGCCCTGGTAGCGCTGCACGCCATCCGGAAAAGCCCACTCCGCAAAGGCCTCGGCACTGGGGACAAACTGCCGGGCCACCCAGCTGTCATCGCAGATATCTGCGTCAAAGTCGTATTCAGCAGCGCCCCCGCAGGGGTTTTTGAAGTACCAGAAATAGGCGGAGGACACCGGATGCCGACCCGGCCCAATGTGGGTCTTCCAGCCCCGGGAGGTCATGAAGAGCCCGCCGCCGAAGACCTCATGGATGTCGCGTACATCGAATGCCAGATGGTGAAAGCCCACCGCATCACCGCGCTGGAGCAGAAACAGGCTGTGGTGGTCTGCCGAACCGGCGGGCCGCAGAAACACGCCGCTGCCGGTATACGAATCGGTGACCCGAAAGCCCAGGCGCTTTTCGTAGAACTCCGCCGTCTCCTGCAGGTTCTGCACCGCATACACCACATGGCTCATGTGGCTGGGGTAGGCACGCGGATAAATCTGCGCCGCAGCATTGATGCGCATCGCATGGCCCGGGGTGTTGAAGACGGTAGCCGGTTGCACCATGGGCTCAACACAGCTGAGCTCGAAGGCAATCGCGTGCCCGGCGGGGTCGGTGGCGAGCACCCGTCCGGCCTCATCGGTACGCATGCTGGCGTCCTGGCCGAGCTCTGCCGCGATGGCATCCAGCGCGCGCTGGTTTTGCACACCCCAGACCACCTGCCGCACCGTGGGGCCTGCCACCGGCGCGGGCGCCAGCATCGGATCTGCGAGGCGCCGCACATGCACCTGCGAGCCCTCCGGCGTGCAAAAGATGATCTGGTCGGGTGCATCCATCACGAGCTGCAGTCCGAAATCAGTCCAGTAGCGGCGCGCCACATCGAAGTCCTCCACACCGTACACCACAGAATTCAACCCAACGATATGCATCACAACACCTCCATCGATTGCAAATAATTATTATCGATATTTTGGCATTTCATCGACATTTCTTGAGATACCGATGGTGTCCATAAGTATCGGTATTGCTAGAATGCGGCCCTTCTTGTTCTGAGGATTCCCATGGAAAGCCTGCCCCTGCTGAAGACAGACAACGAAGGCAGCACCCTGGCCCATTCGCTGGCAGTCCGTTTGCGCACAGCCATATTGAACGGTGACATTGCGCCGGGTGAGCGTCTGCACCTGAGCGCGTTGAAAGCCCGCTTTGGCATCAGTTTCAGTCCGCTGCGTGAGGCGTTGACAGGCCTGGCGGCAGAAGGCCTGGTCGTGGCAGCAGGCCAGCGCGGCTTCCATGTGGCCCCGGTGTCTGCGGAGAACCTGGACGAGCTCATCCGCCTGCGCTGCATGGCCGAAACCACGGCCATCCGCGAATCGATCCGGTGGGGAGACGAGCAATGGGAAGAAGCCCTGGTCGCCGCGCACTACCGGCTTGGCCGCGTTGCCGCAGCGCCCGTCAATGCGCAAGCCCAGCAGACCTGGGAAGCCGCACACCGCAACTACCATGCGGCGCTGGTGTCCGCCTGCCGCATGCCGCTGCTGCTGAAGTTTTGCAGCACCTTGCATGACCTGAGTGACCGCTACCGGCGCCTGTTCCTCACCCAGGCGCCGCGCGACAACAAGGTGCCCACAGAGCACTTGCAGCTGTATGAAGCGGCCTTGGCCCGGGATGCAGACAAAGCCGCCGCCATCCTGGAAGCACACATCCGCCGAACGGGCGAGAACGTCAAGCGCGCCGTGGTGCCATCGCAGGCATCCGCCAGTCCTGCCGCAAGCAGCAAAGAGCTCCGCCTTTCGAGGGCCAGATAAGGACATGGATCAACGTCGTGGCTGACCGAGCGCGTTGCGGACTACAAAACTCTGCCGATGTGCCTGCCATGCATCCAGCCAGCTGGCCTCCGGCAGCCACCGGCCTCCGGGCAGTAGTGGCTTCCCGCGTCACCCGCGCCCCAAATATGGCCTGCCCCACCCCACGCGCAGCACGGTGGCCCCAACGATCGATACCTGCCCGGCGAACAGCTGCCGACCGCGAACGCCAGGAACGGGCGTTACCGCACCCTGCTGGTGTCGCTGGTGGCGGCGCCAAGATCGGATGTCATGCACGGCAAGGCCGGCAGGATGGCGCTGGCGGACACCACCCCCAACGCAGCCCGGCGAGCATGGCCAGCACAGGGCCGCTCAGTAGCTGGGCGTGGAGCCGACCGGCGAGATGGCCATGGAAGTGGGCGTGGGCGTGGTCATCGTTCAAGCTCTCTCCAGCACCGTAGCGATGCCCTGTCCCCCGCCTATGCATTGCGTGGCCAGCGCGTAGCGTCCTTGCTGGCGCGCCAGCAGGGCCGCAGCCTTGCCGGTGATGCGCGCGCCGGTGGCACCCAGCGGGTGGCCGATGGCCAGGCCTCCGCCGTCGATGTTCACGGTCGCCATGTCAAGGCCCAAGTCGCGGATGCAGGCCAGGGCCTGCGATGAGAAGGCCTCGTTGATTTCCACGACGTCCAGGTCGGTGACGGCAAGGCCGGCGCGCGCCAGTGCCTTGCGCGTGGCCGGGATCGGGCCAATGCCCATGATGGCCGGGTCCACCCCCACAGTGGCAAAGCTGCGGATGCGCGCCAGCATCTGCAGGCCGTGGCGTTCGGCAAAGTCATCGCTGGTGACCAGCAGCGCTGCCGCTCCATCGGTCAGTGGCGACGAAGTGCCCGCCGTGACCACGCCATCGGCCCGGAAGGCCGGCTTGAGCCCCGCCAGCGCCTCCAAGGTGGTACCAGGGCGGATGCAACCGTCGGCCTCCACCACCTCGCCATCGGGCAAACGGATGGGCACGATCTCCTCGGCCAGCAAACCTTGGTCGCGGGCAGTTGCGGCTTTCTGGTGGGACTGCAGTGCGAGCAGCTCCTGGTCGGCACGGTTCACGTTCCAGCGCTGCGCCACGTTCTCCGCCGTCTCTCCCATGGAGATGTAGGCATCGCTCGTCGCCTGCAGCTCGGGATGGGGCGAGAAGTTGAAGCCGCCCTGCGGCACCATCGTCATCGACTCCACGCCCACGCACAGGAAAGCATCGCCCATGCCAGCCTCGATCTGCGCCGCTGCGATGTGCACAGCCTGCATCGACGAGCCGCAGAAGCGGTTCACCGTCATACCGCCCACGGCCTGGGGCAGGCCGGCCAGCAGGCCGACGATGCGCGCCAGATTGTTGCCCTGCGCGGCTTCCGGGTAAGCGCAGCCGAGGATCACGTCCTCCAGCAGCACGGGATCCAGATCGGAGCGCCGGAGCAGGCCCTGCACGACCTGGGCGGCCAGCGTGTCGGGCCGCACTTCGGCCAGACGGCCCTTGCGGGCAAAGTGGAATGGCGAGCGCGTATAAGCGCTGATGACGGCTTTCATGGCGGAGGCTCCTTGCAGTGGTCAGTACACGGCATAGCGGGGCGCGACGGCACTGCTGGACAGTTGGCCTGCCATCGCCTGGCGTGCGGCCTCGTACGCATCCCATTTCTCGCCGGCATGCAGCGAGGGAATGCTGACCTTCTCGCCGCGCTCGAAGCCCAGCAGCGCGGCATCGACCAGATCCTCGGTGCGCATGACGATGCGCTGATCCAGATGCTCGACCGGTAACCCGCCAATGGCCCAGAAATCGGTGGCAGTGGCACCAGGCAGAACCGCCTGTACCTGCACGCCCTTGTCGGCCAGCTCATGCTGCAGCGACTGGCTGAAGGCCAGCACAAAGGCCTTGCTGCCACCGTATACGCCATTCAGCGTCTCTGGCGAGATGGCGACGATGGATGCGATGTTGATGATCGCTCCGTGTCCACGTTCCACGAAGCCCGGCACGGCGGCATAGGCCAGCCGCATCGGTGCGGTGACGTTCAATTCGACCATGCGCGTCATCTGTTCCACGTCGCTCTGCAGCAACGGCGTGTGCGTGCCGATGCCCGCGTTGTTCACCAGCAGGGTGATGCTGGCGTCCTGGCGCAGCTTCGCCTCGACCTGCGCCAGGGCGGTACGGTCGTTCAGGTCAGCGGGCAGCACTTCCACCGCGCGGCCTGTGCGAGCGCTGATGTCGCTCGCCAGCGCATTCAGCCGCTCGCGGTTGCGGGCGACAAGGATCAGGTCGTAGCCGCGCTGCGCGAGTCGCTGCGCGTACAGCGCACCGATTCCGCTGGATGCGCCGGTGATGAGGGCGGTGCCGAGATGGGTCTGTGCCATGGTGAAACTCCTGGAGGGTTGAGAGATGCTGTCCATGGCATGAATGGTCCTCTATGCAGACAATGTCGTAAATGACGTATATAGTTATAAAAAAGGACATATCCCCAGGACACCCTCTATGCACCGCATTGGCTACATACTGCCCGAAGGCTTTCAGGTCATGGCGCTGGCCACCCAGGCCGTGTTCGAGCTGGCCAATCTGCTGGTGGGCCAGCCCTTCTATGCCGTGGAAACCTATGCGCTGGACGGATCGGCACGCGCATCGACAGGCCTGGTGCTGCAAGCCAAGCCGCTCAGCGCGCACCGCAGTGCTGATACGTGGCTGGTAGCAGGCACCATCAAGCCCATGCCTTCGGCCCCTGAATTGATCCGGCTGCTGAGCAAGATCGCCGCGCGCGCGCGGCGCATCGCAGGCTTGTGCACGGGTGCCTTCATTCTGGCCGAGGCGGGTCTGCTCGACGGGCGTCGCGCCACGACGCACTGGTACTGGGCTGAAGTGCTGCAGGAGCGCTATCCCCATATCCAGGTCGAGGCCGACCGTATCTACATAGCCGATGGACCGGTGTGGACGTCAGCGGGCATGACGGCAGAGATGGACTTGGCCCTCGCCCTCGTCGAGAAAGATCTCGGTGCCGACATTGCGCGCTCCGTGGCACACCGCTTGGTCATGCACCAGCGCCGCTCGGGCGGGCAATCACAGCATTCCGAGATGCTCAAGCTCGCGCCAAAGTCCGACCGCATCCAGCAGGCGCTGGAACATGCGCGGCGCAACCTGGCGCAGCCATTGAGCGTCGAAGAGCTGGCCGAAGCCGCCAGCCTGAGCCCGCGCCAGTTCAGCCGCGTCTTCACCGCAGAGACCGGCCAGTCACCCGCCAAGGCCGTGGAAGGACTGCGGCTCGAGGCCGCGCGGCTGATGATCGAAGGCAGCCGGCATCCCCTTGAAGTCGTAGCGAGGGAAACGGGTTTTCGCGACCGGCGCCATATGCGCGAGGCCTTCCTGCGTGGCTTCGGCATGCCGCCACAGGCCTTGCGGCGTGAAGCGCGGATCGCACCACCGGCCTAATAGCTGAGACTGGCCACCGCACGGGCAACAGCCTCCAAGGCCAGCTTCAGCCTGGCATGGGAGATGGAGCCCAGGGCCAGCCGAATGGCATGCGGAGGCTGGCCCCCCATGGCATAGGGCGCCGCAGTCGATACCAAGATGCCTTCGCGTTCAAGCCGCATGGCAGCTGCATCCGCCCGCACTTCATCAGGCATGGGCAGCCAGACAAAGTAAGACGCCGGATGGCGGATGGTCCTGAATCCTGCGAGCGCCTTGGCCGCGATGGCCTGACGCGCGCCGGCATCGCGGCGCTTTTCCTGCTCCAGCCGCGCCACGGTGCCGTCCTGCAACCAGTTGCAGCACAGCGAGGTCACGAGAGTGGGCGTATTCCAGACCGTGGCACGTATGGCGCGGCTGATCCTGGGAACGAAGGCAACTGGCGCGCATAGGAATCCGAAACGCAAGCCTGCCGCCACGCTCTTGGACAGGCTGGAGACGTAGACGGTGATGTCGGGCGCCATCGCAGCCAGCGGTGGTGGCGCCTGCCTTTCCAGAAAGGCATAGGTGCCGTCCTCCAGCAGCAGCAGGCCATGGCGCCGGGCCACTTCTATCAGCGCAAGACGCTGATTCACCGTCATGACCCAACCCAACGGGTTATGCAGCGTGGGCATGCAGTACATCGCACGCACCTTCCGGGCAAGGCACAACGCTTGCAGTGCATCCAGGTCGGGGCCAGCGCCGCTTAGCGGGATGGCAACCAGTTCCAGCCGACACTGCTCGGCCACGACCTTGATGCCGGGGTAGCTCAAGGCATCAACGGCCACCACGTCGCCCGGTTGCAGCAAGGACATGGCTGCCGTGGCGAGCCCGTGGATGGCACCACTGACGATGAGCACGGCATCGGCAGACACCGGCAGGCCTCGGCTCTTCAGGTGCTCGGCCACAATGGCCCGTTCGTGGGGACGGCCTCCATGCGGCTGGTAGCGCAGAACCGACTCCAATTCACCTGCCGAGGCAAGCTGCTTGAGCGCCGTGCGCAACATCTCCGTCTGCGTGGGCAAGGCTGGATAGTTGAAGGTCAGATCCACCAGATCGTCGCTGGCCGCGTGCATCGCAACCTCCCCGCCCATCGAGATGGGCTCGCGAACAAAGGTCCCGCGGCCCACCTCACCAGCGACCAGCCCCATGGCCTGCAGTTCGGCATAGGCGCGCGTCGCCGTAGCCAGGGAAATGCCCTCCACAGCCGCCAGCTTGCGATGGGGTGGCAGCACCGTTCCGGGCCTCAACCGCCCTTGCCGGATGTCGTCAGCAAGCCGGTCCACCAGTTGCTTGTATCGCGCTTGCGGCATACGAAATTGTATCTATGACAATAATTTGATTGTACTGACAATTGTCCCTAGGATGCCGGCATGGAACTGACTGCCACCACCATCCTCATCAGCTTTGCCGGTGTCTTCTTGATCTGCTTCATGAAAGGTGCGTTTGGCGGCGGCTTTGCCATCATCGGTATCCCATTGCTGTCGCTTGTGATGGATCCGGTCACTGCAGGCGGCCTGCTGGCGCCGCTGTTCATCGCGATGGATCTGTACGGCCTGCGCTACTGGAAGCCGTCTACCTGGTCAAAGCCCGATCTGCTGATGCTGGTACCGGGGCTGGTGGTCGGTATCGGGACTGGCTATCTGCTGTTCCAGAACATGGCCACGCCGCGCGGCGCCCGCACGGTGCAGGACGAACGCGAGGCGTTCACTCGGATGATGTGGGACACCTGGGCGCCGGCCGGCTGGTACGACCGGGCCGATTTCGACGAGGCGGCACGTGCGTTCCAGGGGAAGGACTGGGCCGAGGTCGTGCTGCATTCTTACCGCCACCGCTGGGGCTTCGCCGAAGGCGATCCGGCCTATGCCGAGGACGAAGCGCGCCTCTACCCAGCACCGGTGCTGCAGGTGCCAACGCTGGTATTGCACGGCGGCGCCGACACCTGTAACCACCCCGATAGCTCAAAGGGGCGGGAAGCCTTCTTCCAGGGCGGCTACGAGCGGCAAGTGCTCGATGGCGTGGGGCATTTTCCGCAGCGCGAGGCGCCGCAGGCTGTGGCTGATGCGATTCTGCGGTTCTGCGGTTCTGCCTGAAGCAAGCAGCGGGCATCTAGGACGCGCAGCAGCCAAAGCCATTGAAACGGTAGTTGTACCGCAACGCTCCGGCTTCAGTTGGCAACACCGCTACGAACATGCCGTCGCGGTCCACCACGTGGAATATTCTTTTTGAGCGCCAAGGCCCCACGTGCTCGATCGGTCAGCAATCAGCATCTCATGTGATTTGCCGCCGCAAAAAGATACCGTCACGACAACCGTCAAATGCGCCGGCTTAGGCAAACTGGGTGAGACACCCAGAGACGCCTAAGCCTTTATTGCATTTGGAATTTCCGTGATTTTCAAGCCTGTTTGAGGCAGCGTGAGACGACGCTGTTTCACTCCCACTCGATCGTCGCAGGCGGCTTGCTGGACACATCATAAGTAACGCGATTGATCCCGCGCACTTCATTGATGATCCGGTTCGAGACACGCTTGAGCAGCCCGTAAGGCAGTTCCGCCCAGTCGGCGGTCATGAAGTCACTGGTCTGCACGGCGCGCAGCGCCACGACGTAGTCGTAGGTACGGCCATCGCCCATGACGCCCACGCTCTTGACCGGCAGGAAGACGGTGAAGGCCTGGCTGGTCAGGTGGTACCAGGTCTTGCCGGTGACGTCGTCTACCCAGTTGTTCAGCTCTTCGATGAAGATGGCGTCGGCGCGGCGCAGCAGGTCGGCGTATTCCTTTTTCACTTCACCGAGGATACGCACACCCAGGCCCGGGCCGGGGAACGGATGGCGGTAGACCATGCCACGGGGCAGGCCCAGGGCCACGCCCAACTCGCGCACTTCGTCCTTGAACAGGTCACGCAGCGGCTCCAGCAGCTTCAGGCCCAGTTGCTCTGGCAGGCCGCCCACGTTGTGGTGGCTCTTGATGGTGACGGCCTTCTTGCTCTTGGCACCGCCCGACTCGATCACGTCGGGGTAGATGGTGCCCTGGGCCAGGAAGGTGGCGCCCTTGTGGCCGCCGTCGCCAGCCTTGAGCTTGGCGGCCTCGGCCTTGAACACGTCGACAAACAGGCCGCCGATAATCTTGCGCTTGGCTTCGGGATCGCTCACCCCAGCGAGCTTGCCCAGGAACAGGTCGGAGGCATCGACGCGGATGACCTTGGCGTGGAGCTTGCCTTCGAACATCTCCATGACCATGTCGCCTTCGTTGAGGCGCAGCAGGCCGTGGTCCACAAACACGCAGGTCAGCTGGTCGCCAATGGCGCGGTGGATCAGCGCGGCAGCGACGGACGAATCCACGCCGCCGGACAGGCCCAGAATCACCTCTTCGTCACCGACCTGCTCGCGGATCTTGGCAACCGCTTCTTCGATGTAGTCACCCATGATCCAGTCGGCCTGGGTGGCGCAGATGTCGAGCACAAAACGGTTGAGCAAGGCCTGGCCTTGCACGGTGTGCGTTACCTCGGGGTGGAACTGCACCGCGTAGTAGCGGCGCGCTTCGTCGGCCATGCCGGCGATCGGGCAGGATGGCGTGGACGCCATGACCTTGAAGCCTGGGGGCAGTTCGGTGACCTTGTCGCCGTGGCTCATCCAGACCTTGAGCATGCCGTGGCCTTCGGGGGTGACGAAGTCCTCGATGCCCTTGAGCAGTTCGGTGTGGCCATGGGCGCGCACTTCGGCGTAGCCAAACTCGCGGCTGTTGGAGCCTTCAACCTTGCCGCCCAGTTGGGTGGCCATGGTCTGCATGCCGTAGCAGATGCCCAGCACGGGTATGCCCAGCTCGAAAACGGCATCCGGCGCGCGGTCGTCCACTTCGTAGACGCTGGCGTGGCTGCCGGACAGGATCACGCCCTTGAGCTTGCCGTCAGCGGCAAACTCGCGCACCCATTCGCTGCTCACATCGCAGGGATGCACTTCGCAGTAGACATGGGCTTCGCGCACGCGGCGGGCGATCAATTGGGTGACTTGGGAGCCAAAGTCAAGGATGAGGATCTTGTCGTGTTGCATAGCAGGATCGTTGGGTTTGGATGGAGAAAAAACGGGGGGTGATGGGTCAAAAATCGTCGGCGGCCAGCACGGTGATTCCGCATTGCCGGGCCGCTGCCACCTGCGCGGCATCAAAACTGGCCAATGGCAGGCGCAGCGACTGCGCGAGCCACAGATAGGCGGCATCGTAGACCGGCAGGCCAGTGGCCAGCGCAACATCGAGCACAGCCTTGTGCTGGGCAGGAGCCAGCTCATGCAGCTCCACTCTGTGGCGTATGGCGTCGAGCACGCCCCAGAGGCCTTCGACGCTGCCCAGCGGGATACGGCCGCTGTTGGCGCCGGTGGCGACCAGGTTGCTGCATTCCCAGAACCACAGGTTGGGCGCTTGCGGGTCGACCTCATGGCGGCGAATGCGGGCGTAGAGGCGCTGGGTATGGCTGCTCGCCGCTTCGGGCAGCAGCCAAGCTGCGGTGACCGAGGCATCGAGCACAAAGGCGCTGAAGGCGGCGCTCATGCAGCGCTCCTGCCGCGGCGGCGCAGTTGCGGCACCGAATCTGCCTCGGGCGGCGGCGCAATGCTGGCCTGCAAGGCCTCGATCTGCGCCAGCTCACGGGCGATCTGCTCGTCGGTGATCACCGGTTTGCGCCGCATCGGCAGCATGCGCACCACCTCTTTGCCGTGGCGTGTGATGCGCACTTCCTCGCCCTGCTCGACCAACTCGACCAGCGCTGAAAAACGGGTTTTGGCTTCGTAGATACCGACGCTGTGCATGGAAGTAGGTGACAAAAAAATCTGGCCTGATCATCAATTCAGACCAGATTCTATCATTCAGACCAGTTTTATGCCAACAGACCAGAATCAATGGGGTTTTGGCTGTGGCCTCTTGTGGCGCGACAGCGCAGCAAGGGCTGTTGTCACAACAGGGAGGAGCGCCGCGTCAGTGCAAGGTAGTGAGGTATACGCTGTCAAAGGTACAGGGTGCGTGGTTCCGGGCTGATGGGTAAGCCGTGTATTGAGCACGTTTGCGCTGCCCTCCGCGCATCCAGAGGGACCCAGTATGTTTTCAACCCCCTGGCTCCCGGCCGGGGTCTTTGCACTCGCCCGTGGCGCTCCAAAAACTAGCTAATCATCCCTTGTTGAATTCTTGAACGGTTAGGCCGCCACATCGACCTGCCAATTGGCCGATTGCAGCACCACATTGGTCTCGCGAATCCGGCGCGACAGGTCATCGGCCTGCTTTTGCAAGCTGGCCACGTTGATCTGCGGCAGCCATTTGATCTCGCGCTGGCTGTAGCGGTCCACATCCTTGTGGGTGGCGGCGATGGTGGCAACCAGCAGCGAATGCTGGGCCACCAGCGTATCGCGCTCGGCCAGGATATCGGCCAGCAGACGGCCATCGGCCAAGCGGGCCGTCTCATTGGCGGTGTTGATGGCGCGCACCAGCTGCTGCTGCGCCAGCAAGGTCGAGGTGGCCTCGGCCAGCAGGTCTTCGACCCGCTCCTTGGGCTGCTCGCCCTCCTGCACGATGGCATTGCGCGCAATGCGTTCGCGCAAGGAGAGCAGCTTTTTCTTGTGGTCGGCGCGGAGCAACAGGGCTTCGGCAAGCTTCATCGGCATTCCTTCGCAGGGTTCGAAAAAATGGCTGCCAGCGGCAGCCATTCTCTGGACCATCAGTCAGCGCGGTAGTTTGGCGCTTCCTTGGTGATCTGCACGTCGTGCACATGCGATTCACGGATACCGGCTGCGGTGATTTCCACAAACTCGGCCTTCTCGTTCATCTCGGCAATCGATGCGCAACCGCAGTAGCCCATCGACGCACGCACACCGCCTGCCATCTGGTAGACGATGGCTACCATCGAGCCCTTGTAAGGCACGCGGCCTTCAATGCCCTCGGGCACCAGCTTGTCGGCATTGGGGTTGCCGGTGCTCGATTCCTGGAAGTAGCGGTCGGCCGAGCCTTGCTGCATCGCACCGATCGAGCCCATGCCACGGTAGCTCTTGTACGAGCGGCCTTGGTAGAGGATCACTTCGCCAGGGGCTTCTTCGGTACCGGCAAACATGCCGCCCATCATGATGGTGGATGCGCCAGCAGCCAGGGCCTTGGAGATATCGCCGGAGAAGCGGATGCCGCCGTCAGCGATCAAGGGCACGCCGGTGCCTTGCAGCGCCTGGGCCACGCTGTCGACAGCCATGATCTGGGGCACGCCCACACCGGCCACGATACGGGTGGTGCAGATGGAGCCGGGGCCGATACCGACCTTGACGGCATCCGCGCCCGCCTCGACCAGTGCCAGTGCAGCTGCGCCGGTGGCGATGTTGCCGCCGATCACATCGACTTGCGGGTAGTTTTGCTTGACCCAGCGCACGCGCTCGATCACACCACGGCTGTGGCCGTGGGCCGTATCCACCACCAGGGCGTCGACACCGGCCTTGACCAGCAGGTCCACGCGCTCTTCGGTACCAGCGCCCACGCCCACGGCTGCAGCGACGCGCAGACGGCCCGCGCGGTCACGGGCGGCATTGGGGAAGGTGGTTTGCTTGGTGATGTCCTTGACGGTGATCAGACCCTTGAGTTCAAAGGCATCGTTCACCACCAGAATGCGCTCGAGCTTGTGCTTGTTGAGCAAGGCCTTGGCAGCGGCGG
Source organism: Comamonas sp. B21-038 (assembly GCF_022387135.1). Lineage (GTDB taxonomy): Bacteria > Pseudomonadota > Gammaproteobacteria > Burkholderiales > Burkholderiaceae_C > Comamonas > Comamonas sediminis. The sequence goes on along the minus strand of NZ_CP092462.1, from coordinate 1,472,692 downwards.
GCGTGGTGTCGTCCTTTTCGTTGACGGTCACCAGCTTCTCGCGCGGCGTCATGATGTCGCGCGCCTTGACGTCGTAGCGGGTCTCGAAGCGCAGATCGCGGCTGGTCACGATGCCAACCACCTTGCCGCCGTCGCAGACCGGGAAGCCGGAAATGCCCCGTTCGTCGGACAGCTGCATGATCTGCAGCACCGTGTGCTCCGGCGTGATGACCACCGGGTCGTGCACAACGCCCGATTCATGGCGCTTGACCTTGGAGACCTCGGCAGCCTGCTGCTCGGCGGTCATGTTCTTGTGGATCACACCAATACCGCCCTCCTGGGCGATGGCAATCGCCAGTCTGGCTTCCGTTACCGTGTCCATGGCGGCAGACACCAGGGGCAGGTTCAGGCGGATATTGCGGGTGAATTGGGTGGCGAGAGAGACGTCCTTGGGCAGGACTTGGGAGTATGCGGGCACCAGCAACACATCGTCGAAGGTGAGCGCTTTTCCGATCAGGCGCATTGTGAAGGCTCCAAAAAAAGGATTCTACCGTCTTTTGTAAGCAGCTTGCAGGGCGGCGGTATGACAGCCCCTCCAACGCAGGTTGTTATCTCCAACCAACAACTTCGCGCGGCACCGACAATCGGCACGCTACACTCGCCTTCTATGAAACTCATCAAGCTGCTCTTGCTCTCGGTAGCCATTGGCATTGGCGCGCCCGCCATGGCCCAGTGGCAGTGGATCGACAAAGATGGCCGCAAGGTCTTCAGCGACCGACCACCGGGGCTGGAGGTGCCGGAGAAGAACATTGTCAAGCGCCCCAAGGGTTATGGCGCGCTCAAGGGTGTGCAATCCTCGGGCACAGGCCCTGCACTGCGCGATGCCAGCCCTGCCCCGCAAGAGGGCGAGGCCAGCGATGCGGCAGCGGCACCAGCCCCTGCAGCGGCCGCCCCTGCTGCCAAGGCAGCCGCCGGCAAGGACAAGGAGCTGGAGGCGAAAAAAGCCGCAGACGCCAAGGCCAAGGCCGATGCCGAAGCTGCTGAGAGGGCCAAGCAAGCGGCGGCCAGGGCGGACAACTGCAAACGTGCGCAGCAGGCCAAGGCGATGTATGACACCGGCAAGGCCGTCCGTGCACCGAATGAAAAGGGAGAGATGGTGTTCCAGAATGCCGAACAGCGCGCCTCCGAGATCAAGCGCACCGATGAGGCCATCTTCAACAACTGCTGATCACCCGCGCCACCCGCCAAAAAGCCAAGCAGATGCTTGGCTTTTTTCATTCAAGGCGCGCGGCGTCAAGCGCCATAGCCGGCTTTGGACTGCGGCCTGCGCCGGGCAAACAGGCCTGTACCGCGGGCGCCCTGCTTGGCAAAGCGCTCAAGGCGGGCCTTTTTCGGATCGACCTTGAGTGGCTGGTACAGCTCCACCCGGTCGCCATCTGCCAGAAGCTGGCTGCGGGAGCGCAGCCGGCCCCAGATGCCAGCGTCCTGCGTATCGGCAAACACCTGGCCGGTTTGTGCGCTGGCAGCAACCAGGGCCTGGGCCAGGCTGGCACCGGCGGGCAGCCGCAGTTGCACGCTGTGGGGTTCACCATTCTCGGCCCAGACCACTTCGATCTGCATCAGGCCTGCAGCCGCCACAGCGGGCGCTGCTGCCGCCGTGTCTGCATCAGCCATAGATCTTCTCGGCACGCTGGATGAACGCGTCCATCATCGTCGCGGCGATCTTGTCGAAAATGGGGCCGACCACGGCGGCCAGCGCCATGCTGTCAAAGCCGTAGCTCAGGCTCAGCGATACCTTGCAGGCGCGCTGGCTGCCGTCGCCCACCGGCTCAAAGCGCCAATCACCCTGCAGTTGCGAGAACGGCCCTTTGACCAGCGCCATCTGCAGGCGCTTGCCCGGCTCGTAGGTGTTGCGGGTGACAAAGGATTTTTTGATGCCCGCCAACGCAATGCCTACCTCGGCGGTGACGCCATCGGCGTGCTGCTCCAGCACATGCGCGTGGTCACACCAGGGCAGAAAATCTGGGTAGCGTGGCACATCGGCCACGAGATCGAACATCTCCTGTGGGCTGTACCAGATCAGGACGGACTTGTTGACAGTTTTCATGCAGACAGGAGAGCGGGCTGCAGCAGCAAACCGGCTGCCGCCCAAAACATTCATAAAATCATAGACCAGAACAAAAAGCGCTGCATCCAGCAGCCCTAAGGGCTTGGGAAAGCCGTTTTGCCCCTAATATTGCAATTATGTCGAAGACGAACAACACCAACAGCCGCATAGCCGATAACAAGAAGGCTGCATTCAACTATTTCTTTGAGGAACGCTTCGAAGCGGGCATGGTGCTGCACGGCTGGGAAGTCAAGGCACTGCGCGAGGGCAAGGCCCAGCTGACCGATGGCTACGTGCTCGTCAAGAACGGCGAGCTCTTTCTGATGGGCTGCCAGATCAACCCGCTCAAGACTGCCTCGACCCATGTGAGCCCGGATGCCGCGCGCATTAAGAAGCTCTTGATGAAAAAGGATGAGATCAAGCGCCTGATCGGCAAGGTCGAGCAAAAGGGCTACACCTTGGTCCCCATCAACCTGCACTGGAAGAACGGCCTGGCCAAATGCGATATTGCACTGGCCAAGGGCAAGGCAGAGCACGACAAGCGCGACGTGATCAAGGACCGCGAAGGCAAACGCGAGGTCGAGCGCGCGATGAAGGTGCACAACCGCTGACAGGCTACCATTTCCGCGTAACCGTCAGGGGCCACCATCACTAGTGGCCCTGTTTTTTGCTCTCTATCTCTTGTAGCGAGGTCCGCATGGGAACTTGGTCACACGGCAATTTTGACAACGACGCAGCACTGGACTGGCTCGGCGGCACCACCGGCCAGCTGATTGCAGAGATCCAGGAAGCGATGGCATCGCCGGACAGCATGCAGGCCGATGAATGGGATGGCGATATCGTGCCGTGCCGCATCGAGCTGCTGTGCGTGATGGCAGAAAACGGCATGGCGCCGCGCTGGCCTGATCTGCAGGAGCTGCAGCAGTGGAAGCTTATCTATTTGCGCGAATGGGACGGCAGCATCGACGAGCTGGACCCGGATGAGGACTACCGCCAAAACCGCCGCGACACCCTTGCCGCCACCTTTGACCGCATACTGAAACTGGCTGCCGCCAGCGCTGACGCCGGGCGCTGAGGGCTGCGATATAGCGCGCCCGTCTGACACGGCACTACATCAGCGCGCACTATATTGGTCGGCACCATCAACCAACCTGGATGCTGTCTATGTTCTCCAAGCTCGCAGTACTGGCCATTCCGCTGTCGGCCGTCCTTTTGACCGCCTGTGGCTCGATGCACCACAAGGACCACAAGGAAGCCGCCACCAGCACCCCGGTGCGTTCCGCCGATGGCGTGCTCGTCGGCCCCGATGGCCGCACGCTCTACACCTTCACCAAGGACACTGCTGGCAGCGGTGCCTCCACCTGCTACCAGCAGTGCGCCACCAACTGGCCGCCACTGGGCGTGGCCCCAGGCGCCAAGCCGATTGGTGATTTCAGCATCATCACCCGCACCGACAACACCCAGCAGTGGGCCTACAAGGGCTGGCCGCTGTACTACTTCGCCAAGGACAGCCAGGCGGGCGACAAGCGTGGCGACGGCATGGGCGGCGGTGTGTGGAAGCTCGCCACGCCTTGATCGGCCAGCGGCCCTGACCGTCAGCGCATACAACAAGAGGTGGCCCTGCGGCCACCTCTTTGCATGGGGGCATGCCGCCCCGCACGCCAATTATTTGGATTTATCGCGCAGATTGCTGCTGTAGCGCTCCAGCCAGGCGGACAGCTTGCCGAAAGCCTGGCCGCCCTTGCCCAGCAGCTGCGCCAGCTCCGATTCAGCACGCTCGCGCAGGGTCTCGTCGTTGTCGGGCAACGGCGGCAGAATGTGGGCGAAATAGGTCTTGCCCAGCACGCGGTGCAGCAAACGTTCACCGACAAAGGGCTGGTTGCCATTCAGCGCCCGCGCACCCTTGATGATGTTGCGGATGTCGTATTGCGTGGGGCTGATGTCGGGCACCTGCTTGGGCAGGCCCAGCAGGGTGTAGACGCCGATGCGCGCCGTGCGCACCGAGCTCTCCATCGTGAAGATGACATCATTGCTGGTCTCGACAAACTGGCCCAGCAAGGCCAGGTTGGTGCAGCCCTCGGGCACCACACGGGGCCGGTCGCCGGCGGCGCGCGGCATGAACTGCGCGGTGATGTAGGGCATCAATGCCAGGCGTACCTTGGTATTGGCCGCCACCGCATCGATCTGGTCGGCAATGCCCAGGTGGTAGCACAGCTCGGCCAGAATCTCGCGGCCCGTGCATTCAGGCATGGTCTTGGGCACATGGTTGCCCTTCTTGTCCATCAGCAGTGCGTAGACCCACAGCACCAGCACGTCGCCGGGCTGGTCGGGGAAATGCGGCTGGCGGTTGCAGGTAAAGCTCATCACCCAGTTCGAATCGGTGAAGGTGATGACGCCGCCGGTCACCGTCTTGCCCGAGTAGGGATCGTTGACCGACAGTTCCTTGAGCTTGTCGATCAGTGGCGAGGGTTTGCAGGTCAACGTGGCCGACTCCCACATCGAGCCCTTCACATCGCCATAGAACTTTTCGGGCCGGCCAAACACCGGCGACTTGGCTGCCAGGCGCTTCCACAAGGTCCAGTCGCTGTCATCGCCCGGCTCCTCATTGCCTCGCGCCAGCACCGGCACCGTATCCAGATCACCATATGCCGTGCCCTCGGTCATCGAGCCGGTCAGCGCAAACACGACATCGTGGGGACCGACGTCAATCTGTACCTCCTGGCCCGCCGACCGGCAGCGGATCGCGGTGACCGTGCGGCTGCCCGCTTCTTCGCGCATGTCCAGGTCATAGGCGCGGGTGTTGAACTGCACCTTCACGCCCTTGTCCTTGAGCATGCGCGTCAGCGGTACGACGAAGCTGTCGTACTGGTTGTACTTGGGGAACACCAGCGCCGACATGTCGGTCAGCCCATCGATGGCATCGAGAAAGCGGTGCATGTAGAGCTTCATCTCCAGCAGGCTTTGCCAGTTCTCGAAGGCGAACATCGAACGCCACAGGTACCAGAAATTGGTCTCCAGAAAGCTCTTGCTGAAATAGGATTCGATGCTGATGTCGTCCAGCTCCTCCTTGCGCTTGAGCAGCAGCTTGACGATCTCCCACTGGTGCGCCTTGGTCAGGCCCAGGGTGGAGAAATCGCGGATCTTGCCTTGCTGGTGCATCAGCCGGGCCTTGGACCAGTTGGGGTCGTTGTCGTTAACGTAGCGGTACTCGTCGAGCACGCTGTAGCCCTCGGGCAGCTCCAGCGCCGGCACGTCCTGGAAAAGGTCCCAGAAGTTGTCGTAGTTCCAGTTCATCTCGCGGCCACCGCGCACGATATAGCCCTGCTCGGCATTGCCCGCACCATCGAGCGAGCCACCCGCCACATCCAGGGTATCCAGAATGGTGATGTCTTCGCCAGCCATGCCGCCGTCACGGATCAGGTAGAAAGCTGCGGCCAGGCCGGCGATGCCGCTGCCGATGATCCAGGCCTTGCGCCCCGCAACCGGCGCCCCCAGCACCGGCCGGTTGCGCATATAGGCGCCCGTCATATCGGGTGGCGGCAGGCTGTCTTGGGGGCCCTTGCGCCAAAAGCCTTCACCAATGTTCGCCTCAACGCGCAGCGAGGAGGTCCGGGAGTCTGCATGCTTCATGCTGTTGCCTTTCATGGATAGCTTGACGATCAGACGTCAAGGTATAGCACACCGGCTCCCACCCGCTATTGATGAGCGGCAAGCGCCTACGCATCCACTTAGCCGCTTGCGCTGTCCTGTCGCTCAGTTCAGCGCCAGCAGCGGGTGCGCCTCCACAGGCCAGGGGCTGGCAAACATCTGCGCCACTTCCTGCAGGTTCACGTCTTCGATGCGGGCGGGGCTCCACTGGGGGGCGTGGTCCTTGTCCACCGCCAGTGCGCGGATGCCTTCGAGCGTCTCGCTCTTGCGGTCGGGCCGCAGGTAGAAGCAGTGGCGCACCATGTCGCGCTCCATGCGCAGGTCGTCAGCCAGGCGCATGCCGCGAGCGCGGCGGATCTGCTCGAGCACGACAAACAGCATCAGCGGTGAGCGCTTGCGCAAGGTCTCGGCGGTGGCGCGGGCAAAGTCGCTGTTGCCGGCCTCCAGTGCGGCGACGATGGCCGGCACATCGGCCAGGCCAAAGTACTGGTTGATCTCTGCATCGGGGTTGGCTGCACGCTCTGGCGCAGGTGCCAGGCCGGCTTTGACAAAGGCCTGCACCGCGTCGCCGTTGGCAAAGCTGCCGCTGGCCAGCCCGTCCCACAGCGCCTGCTGCTGCGCGCTGGGCAGGTAGCCATCGGCCAGCCGGTAGGCCAGTGCATCGGCCGCGCCAATCATCTGGCCGGTCAGGCCCAGGTACTCGCCCACATGGCCGGGGCAGCGGGACAGGAAGTAGCCGCCGCCCACATCGGGGAACAGGCCAATGGCCGTCTCGGGCATCGCCATCTTCGTGCGCTCGGTGACGATGCGCAGGCTGCCACCCTGGCTGATGCCCATGCCGCCACCCATCACGATGCCATCCATGAAGGCGATATAGGGCTTGCCGAAATGGTGGATCAGGTGATTGAGCGCATACTCCTCGGTGAAGAAATCCTCCAGCTCGGGGTTGCCTGCCATGCCGGCGGCATGCAGAAAGCGGATATCGCCACCAGCGCAGAAGGCGCCAAACGCGCCCTCCTTGTTGCTGCCCCGGATGGCGACGGCCAGCACCTTGTCGTCCTGCTGCCAGCGCAGCAGCACATCACGCAGCTCGCGCACCATCGCCAGCGACAGCGCATTCAGCGCCTTGGGCCGGTTGAGCGTGATAAAGCCCAGCTGGCCACGCACTTCGCTTTGCACATCTTCGGTGTAGACCGACATAAGACTTGACTCCTTGTTCTTCTGAAAACAACCCCCACCATAGCCGAAAAACGGCGCTGACTGCGGTCAATCAGGTGCCAAATCAGGCTACGGGCGCACTGCTGTCCGTGATCTGGCGGATCACATCGAGCGCCATGCCATCGGCCGCCAACAGCGCTTGGCCCGCCTGCAGCTGCCAATAGCTTTCGCTGCCGGCCGTCTGGCGCCACAGGTGCAGGCGGCGGGTGGAGAGCTGCAGGTCAAACTCGGTGGTAAAACCGATGGCGCCGTGGACCGAGTGTGCGAGCGAGGCCACCTCGACAGCCGCCTCGCTGCTGCGCGCCTTGCCCACCGCCACCTTGAGCGGGTCCGCCACCACGCCATCGGCCTCGCAGGCGATCTGTGCGGCCATGCGCGCGGCGCTCACATGCTCGGCCATCACCGCCAGCTCATGCTGGATCGCCTGGAACTTGCCAATCGGGCGGCCGAACTGCTGGCGTTCGTTGGCAAAGTTCAGGCTGCTCTCCAACACCGCCAGCAGGCTGCCCGCCAGCAAGGCCGAGACCAGCCCCGCCTGCGCGACCAGCAAGGAGGCGAAGGCCGGCACGCGCGTTGCAGACGCCAGTGCTGCTTCGGGCCAGAGCAGATCCGCATCCAGCACAAAAATGCTGGCACTGGCCTGCGCCGCAGCCACCGGCAGCAGCAGCAGATCGGCGCCCTGCTGGCCCAGCACCCATTGCGCCACGCGGGCGCCGCGCACACCGGTGGCCCGCACGCCACCCGCCGCCACTGCCAGTTGCGGCGCCAATGCAATGGCGCCATGCGGCAATGGCACACCGGCGGTTGCCAGCCAGGCCCGCGCCAGCATGGTGTCTGCCAGCGGCAGCGGCATCGCATGCTGGCCCAGCACATCCCATACGCCAAAGGCATCGCGCAAGGCCAGGCCTGCGCCGCCAGCGGCCTCGGGCAGCAGCAGGTCGGCAAAGCCGGTATCTTCAATCTGCTGCCACAGGGCCGCAGCAGCCGGTGAGGCGCCAGAGCTTGCTGCCGCTTCGCTCTCTATTGCGCGTACTACAGCAGGCGTGCATTGGCCGGTCAGCAGATCGCGCAGGGCCTCGGTAATCAAATGGTCCATGTTTTTCTCCTTGCGCTCAACGCAGGCCCAGGCCGCGCGCGATCATGCCGCGCAAAATGCTGCGGGTGCCGCCGCGCAGCGTGTAGCAGGGCGAGACGAGTGTGAGGTAGTTCAGGGTCAGCAGCAGTTCATGCGGCACGGCCTCGCCATCCAGCGCCATCAGGTCATCGGCAATCGCGGCCGGAATGTACTGCTCCAGCACGGTGCCCTGGTCCTTGACCAGCGCGGCCTCGACGATGGGGCTCTGGCCCTGCACCAGCTTCTCTTGCACCGCTACCGACAGCGCGCGCAGCGGTGCCAGGCGTGTCAGGATCTGGCCGGCCAGCTTCAGCGATTCGGCGCGTGGCGCCGCCTGACTGCGCAAAAAGGCCAGCCACTGGTCCAACAGCACCACCGACGAGAACAGGCGCTCCGGGCCGCTGCGCTCATAGGCGAGCTCGGCGGTGACCTGCTCCCAGCCCTGCCCTTCGGCGCCCACCAGTGCATCGGGAGCGAGCTGCACGTTGTCAAAGAAGACCTCGCAGAAATGGCTATCACCTGACATGTCCTCAATGGGCCGCACGGTGACGCCCGGCAGGCTCAGGTCCACGATCAGCTGCGACAGACCTTTGTGGCGGTCAGCCGCCTCGCCCGAGGTGCGCACCAGCGCAATCATGTACTGGCAGTGCTGGGCGTTCGTCGTCCAGATCTTCTGCCCGTTCAATAGCCAGCCGCCCTCATGGGGCACGGCGCGGGTGCGCACGCTGGCCAGGTCGGAGCCGGCATTGGGCTCGCTCATGCCGATGCAGAAAAAACTCTCGCCCCGTGCCACCGGCGGTACATAGCGCTGCTTTTGCGCCTCGGTGCCGTATTTCAGGATCAAGGGCGCGCTCTGGCGCTCGGCAATCCAGTGCGAACCGACCGGGGCGCCGAAATTCAGCAGCTCCTCGACCACCACATAGCGCGCAAAAGCGCCCTGCTCATGGCCGCCATAGGCCTTGGGAAAGGTCATGCCCAGCCAGCCCTTCTCGCCCAACTTGCGGCTGAAGGCCGGGTCGTAGCCGCTCCAGGATTTGGCGCGGATATGGGCCGGAATGTCCTTGACCGCCTCCTGCAAAAAGGCACGCACTTCGGCGCGCAGCGCCTCACCCTCGGGCGGGATGCGCGTCAGCGCCAGTCCGTTGAGAATCGTCATCGTCTTCGCTTTCGTTCAGTCCAGGGATACGCCCGTGCTCTTGACCACGCCGGCCCAGCGCTTGATCTCGCTCTGGATGTAGTCGCCATAGGCCTGCGGGGTAGAGCCCAGCGGCTCGGTGCCCTGCACGCGCAGCTTCTCCAGCACGCCCGGGTCCTTCAATGCCTTCAGCAGTTCGGCGTTCAGGCGCTGCACCACCGCATCGGGCGTCTTGGCAGGCACCATCACACCCTGCCAGGCACCGGCCTCAAAGCCGGTCATGCCGCTTTCGGCCAACGTGGGGGCGTTGGGGAAATTGGGAATGCGCTGGGCCGTGCTCACCGCCAGCAGCCTGAGCTTGCCGTCCTTGATGAAGGGCGCCACCGAATTGATGGTGTCGGTCATGAACTCGATCTGGCCCGCGACCAGGTCCACATCGGCCGGCGCACTGCCCTTGTAGGGCACATGGCTGGCATCGATGCCATAGTGCTGCACCACCTGAAAGGCGGCCAGGTGGGTGACATTGCCATTGCCGGCCGAGCCGTAGGAGAGCTTGCCTTTGTTGTCCTGCGCGTGCTTCACCAACTCCTGCACCGTGTGGGCGGGCACCTTGGGGTTGACCACCAGGCCCAGCGGCACCACGGCCGTCAACGCGACCGGGCGCAGGTCCTTGGTCACGTCGTAGCTGAGCTTTTTGTACAGCGAGGGGCTGAGCGCAATCGACGAGGTGTTGTAGAGCACCGTATAGCCATCGGCCGCCGCCTTGGCCACTAGCGCGTTACCGATATTGCCGTTGGCGCCAGGCCGGTTGTCGACGATCACCGTCTGCCCCAGCTGCTGGCCCACCTGCTGTGCCAGCACCCGCGCCACCATGTCGGTAGGCCCGCCCGGCGGAAACGGCACGACAAGGGTGATCGGCTTGCTGGGCCATGGATCCTGCGCCTGCGCAGCCCCGCCAACAGCCACCAGCGCCAACGCAAGCAGGGCCGAACGGCGTACAAAACCATATTGCATCTTTGTCTCCTGTATTGGTTCTCTCATCTGACCCAGGCCATGGTGGCCACCCACCGGAAGGCCGCGCTAGCGCCCGGCCAGCAGGCGCACGGCGGTGTAGACCATCACCTGCTCCTGGCGCTGGTTATAGACCTCGATGCGCGAGGTCACCACCGCCCGGCCGCCTTTGCTGGTGGGCTGGATACCGGTTACCTCCACCAGCGCCTCGATCGTGTCGCCGACCAACACCGGGCCCAGAATCTTCTGGTGCAGCTCCAGCATGGCCAGGCCCGTGCCCTGGATCATGCTTTGCAGGATGAAGCCTTCGATCAAGGTGTAGGTGAGCGCACCGGGTACCGGCCGGCCCCGGATCGCGCCGCCGTCGTAGCCGTCCTCGATAAAGATGGCTTCAAGCATGCCGGTGGTGTTGATGAAGTTGACCAGGTCGGTCTCCGTCACCGTGCGGCGAAAGGTGCGCAGCTGCTGGCCGACCTGCAGGTCCTGCCAGACAAAGCCCTGGCCCATGCGTGCGGTGCCGGCCAGCGTGGCGGCGCGGTTCTCGGTGGAAGAAATCCAGTTAGGGGCGGTCATGGCGTTTTTTCTTTCAGCGGTTCATCAGCCACGGGGGGCTGCAAGGCGGCAATGCGGGCATCGCCCCACCCGGCCTCGCGCAGCAGCTGCTGCGTGTGCTCACCCAGGCGCGGTGGCATGCCGATGGGCGCCTGCGCCCCATCGATGCGCACCGAGGAGCGCGGAAAACGCACCGTGCCCATGGCGGGATCGTGCTTTTCGACAAAAAAGCCGGTGGCCTGCAGGTGCGGGTCGCGCGGCAGGTCGTCCATGCGCGCGACGGGGGCGGCGGGGATCTCCAGCGCCTCGCAGGTCTGCAGCCAGTAGGCGGTGTCCTTTTGCGCGACATAGCTGCTCATAATTTCCAGCAAGGTCGCGATATGGCGCGTGCGCTGGGCCTGGGTGGCAAAGCGCTCGTCCTGCGCCAGCTCTGGCTGGCCCACGGCGGCGAAGAAGCGGCGCCAGTGGCCATCGGTGTAGGGCATCATGCAGACATGGCCATCCAGGGTTTTATAGGGCTTGCGCCAGGGCGCCATCACGCGCGGGTAGCCGGCGCCGCTGAGTGCCGGCTCAAAATGCATGCCGTAGAAATGCTCGACCAGGTTGAAGCCCACCATGGTCTCGTACATCGGCACCTCGACAAAGCTGCCCTCTCCGGTGCGTTCACGCTGGAACAGGGCCGCCATCACCGCATGCGCTGCCACCAGGCCACAGGTCTTGTCAGCGGCAATGGTCGGCAGGTAGCGGGCCTCGCCAGTCTGGCGCTCCATCAAGTCGGCCAGGCCACTCATGCCCTGGATCACATCGTCATAGGCGGGCAGGCCGGCATAGGGGCCATCTTCACCAAAGCCATGCAGGCCCACGTAGACCAGGCGCGGGTACTGGCTGCGCAGCCGCACCGGGTCCAGCCCCAGCTTGGCCAGTTTTTGCGGGCGCATGCTGTGCATGAAGACATCGGTGGTCTTGAGCAGCGCATGCAGCGCCTCCTGGGCCTCGGGCGCCTTCAGGTCCAGCACCACGCTTTTCTTGCTGCGGTTGGAGCCCATGAACAGCGCCGACATGCCGGCCTCGGCAGCCGGCCCGGTGTAGCGCGTGGAGTCGCCGCCGGGCGGCTCGATCTTGATCACCTCGGCGCCGTAATCGGCCAGCACCTGGCTGGCCAGCGGCCCGAAAATCACGCTGGATAGGTCCAGCACCCGCAGGCCTGTCAATGCACTCAAGGCTTGTCTCCGTCTTTGTGGTGATAGCGATGAATGGCATTATTTGATATGTTTCACAACTGTGTCTATGTCGCAATTGACAGGTACTGATACACAGGAGATATCAATGGACTTGCGCCAACTGCGCCACTTTGTCACCCTGGCGCACACCCTGAACTACCGCCAGGCGGCCGAGCAGCTGCATATGTCGCAGCCGCCGCTGTCGCAGTCGATCCGCAAGCTCGAAGACGACCTGGGCGTGCAGCTGTTCGAGCGTGACCGGCGCGGCACCGTGCTGTCGGGCGCGGGCCGGGCTGCGCTGGAGAGCGCCAAGCTCGCGCTCTACCATGCGCGCCAGGTGCAGGCGGTATCACAGGCCACTGCCAGCGGCGAGCTGGGGCGCCTGCACATCGGCTTTATCGGCTCGGCCACGTTCTCGCTGATTCCCAAACTGGTGCAGGCCTTCCGGGCCGCCTACCCTGCGATCGACCTGGTGCTGACGGAATCGACCACGCGTGAGATTTGCGCCCAGGTCGCCAGCGGCGATTTCGATGCCGGCTTGCTGCGCTACCCGGTGACACAGGCCACCGAGCTGTCCATCACCCCGGTCGAGCCCGACCGCCTGATTGCCGCGCTGCCCGCTGGCAACCCGCTGCAGATCAAGGACCGTCTGCAACTGATCGACCTGGCCGACCAACCCTTTGTGAACTACCGCCCCAGCGAGGTGCCAGGCCTGCATGCGCTGGTGGTGCTGGCCTGCCAGAACGCCGGCTTCATGCCGCAGATCAAGCAGCATGCCGTGCAGGCACAGACCTTGGTGAGCCTGGTGGGCGCGGGCCTGGGCGTGGCCTTGGTGCCTGCCGTCGTCGCCAAGGCCGCCACGCCAGGCGTCGTCTTCCGCGAACTGACCGACACCCAGCACCTGCCCCAGATCGGCATTGCGCTGGCGTTGAACCAGCGCCAGCCGGTGGCCACGGCGCAGCGTTTGAAGGAACTGCTGCTCAAGCTCCAGCCTACGGGCTGACGCCTCCAATACGCAAAAAAGGCCGCAGATGCGGCCTTTGCTGGTGTGGGATCACGTCGCAACGCAGGTTATGCGTTTTCGCGCGATGCGCGCTTGCGGTCGTGTTCCTTCAGGTGGCGCTTGCGCACGCGCAGGCTGGTGGGGGTGATTTCCAGCAGTTCGTCTTCTTCGATGAACTCGACACCGTATTCCAGCGACAGCTCGATAGGAGGCGTGATCTTGATCGCGTCTTCCTTGCCGCTCACGCGGAAGTTGGTCAGCTGCTTGGTACGGGTGGCGTTCACGACCAGGTCGTTGTCACGGCTGTGGATACCAACGATCATGCCTTCGTACACGGGGTCGTTGGGCTTGACGAACATGCGGCCACGGTCGTCCAGCTTGCCCAGCGCGTAGGTGAAGATTTCACCGTCGTCCATCGAGATCAGCACGCCATTCTTGCGGCCGCCGATTTCGCCCTTGTGCGGCTCGTAGCTGTCGAAGATGTTGGCGATCAGGCCGGAACCACGGGTCAGGTTCAGGAATTCGTTGGTGAAACCGATCAGGCCACGGGCCGGAATGCGGTATTCCAGACGGACGCGGCCGCGGCCATCGGGTTCCATGTTCACCAGCTCGCCCTTGCGCTCGCCCAGCGCTTGCATCACGCCGCCTTGGTGGCCTTCTTCGATGTCGGCCGTCACCAGCTCGATAGGCTCGTGCTTGACGCCGTCGATCATCTGCATCACGACGCGTGGCTTGGACACGGCCAGCTCATAGCCTTCGCGGCGCATTTCTTCCAGCAGAATGGTCAGGTGCAGTTCACCACGGCCAGCCACTTCAAAGATACCGTCTTCGTCGGTTTCCTTGACGCGCAGGGCCACGTTGGAGCGCAGTTCCTTTTGCAGGCGGTCCCAGATCTGGCGGCTGGTCACGTACTTGCCTTCACGACCTGCCAGTGGCGAGGTGTTCACGCAGAAGTTCATCGTCAGCGTAGGCTCGTCAATCTTCAGCATCGGCAGAGGCTGTGGATTGGCCGGGTCGGTAACGGTTTCACCGATACCGATGTTTTCGATACCGCTGATCAGCACGATCTCGGAAGGACCAGCTTCGGTTGCCTGCACGCGGTCAATACCTTGGAAGGTGTGGACCTGGTTGATCTTGCCGGTGTAGCTCTTGCCGTCCAGGCCGGCCATCACGGCCACTTGCTGACCGGGCTTGAGCGTGCCCTGGGTGATACGGCCCACGCCAATACGGCCCACGAAGGTGGAGTAGTCCAGTGCGGAGACTTGCATCTGCAGCGGTGCAGTCGCATCGCCTTGCACCGATGGCACGTGTTCCAGAATGGTTTCGAACAGGGCCGACATGTCGGGACCCCATTGCGCGCCTGGCTCGCCTTCTTCCTTCGACGACCAGCCGTTGATGCCCGAGGCGTATACCACGGGGAAGTCCAGCTGTTCATCGGTCGCGCCCAGCTTGTCGAACAGGTCGAACGCAGCGTTGACGACCTTGTCGGGGTTGGCACCGGGCTTGTCGACCTTGTTCACCACGACGATGGGCTTGAGGCCCAGGGCCAGTGCCTTCTTGGTCACGAAACGCGTTTGGGGCATGGGGCCTTCTTGCGCGTCGATCAGCAGCACCACACCGTCCACCATGGACAGCGCGCGTTCCACTTCACCACCGAAGTCCGCGTGACCGGGGGTATCGAGAATGTTGATGTGGGTGCCGTTCCAGGACACGGCGCAGTTCTTGGCCAGAATGGTAATGCCGCGCTCACGCTCGATGGCGTGGTTGTCCATCACGGTGTCCACGACTTTTTCGTGTTCGGCGAAGGTACCAGACTGGCGCAGCAGCTGGTCCACCATGGTCGTCTTGCCATGGTCAACGTGGGCGATGATCGCAATATTGCGGATTTGTTTGCTCATGATGTTTCCAAAATGCCGCTGGCTTGTGGGCGCGGCGTTCCTTCCAAAATTTGTTGAATCTCGACGGGGCTCAGGAGGCGGTCGGGAATGAGCTCGCGCGCCCGGATGTGTGCCACACCCAAAAGCGCAGGAGGCTCTTCTCCATAAACGGCCACTGCATCGGCATCGGCCCATTCACCCCGCCGGCGCAAGCCGGACAAAAATCTGCCTGCATTATCACCATCGAGCGTGACACGGGTGTGCGCTGCAAGCAACGTGTCGACGGGCAACACGGTCTGCAGGCGCTCGGCGTCGGGCGTCGCTTCCAGGGTTTGCAGGCTGATGCAGCGGGACAGGTCGATCCCGCCGGTCTCTATGCGGCGCAGGCTGCGCAGATGCGCGCCATAGCCAAGCGCCTGGCCAATATCCTCGGCCAGCGTACGCACATAGGTGCCCTTGCTGCAGCGCACCGTCATCTTGAGCGCGACATACGCCTGCTCTTCTTCAACGCGGGAGAGCGTCAGATGCAAGATGGTCACGGCGCGCGGCTCACGCTCGAGCGTGATGCCGGCACGGGCATATTCGTAGAGGGCCTTGCCATCGCGCTTGAGCGCGCTGTACATCGGCGGCACCTGGCTGATGGGTCCGGTGAACCGGGCCGCCACAGCAGCCAGGTTTTCGGAGCTCAGCGCCTGTGTGTCCACCTTCCAGGTCTGCAGCACCTCTCCCTCGGCATCGCCGGTGGTGGTGGTGGCGCCCAGGTGCACCAGGGCCTCATAGGTCTTGGGGGCATCGAGCTGCAATTGGCTGAACTTGGTGGCCGCGCCAAAACACAGCGGCAGCACACCGGTGGCCAAAGGGTCGAGCGTGCCGGTATGGCCCGCTTTTTCGGCGCGCAGCAGCCACTTCACTTTTTGCAAAGCGTCGTTGCTGGACAGGCCAATGGGTTTATCAAGCAGAAACACCCCGTGCACAGGGCGCCGCTGCACCCGTGTGCGAGAGGCATTCATCGGGTCAGCCTTCCTCGGGACCGCGCGATGCCACTGCCTTGGCGATCAAGGCATTCATGTCGGCTGCACGCTCGGTGGTGCGGTCGTAGATGAAATGCAAGGTCGGCACGGTGTGGATGTGCAGGCGCTTGAACAGGCCATTGCGCAAAAAGCCAGCAGCCTGGTTCAATGCGTCCTGGGTCTGGTCAGGGTCACCGATCAGCAAGCTGAAATAGACCTTGGCGTGGGCATAGTCCGGCGTCACCTCAACGGCTTGCAGGGTCACCATGCCCACACGTGGGTCCTTCAACTCACGGGCGATCAGCTCCGACAGATCGCGCTGGATCTGGTCGGAGACTTTGAAGCTGCGGTTGGGCGCAGCAGTTTTCTTGCGAGTTGCCATCGGAAATTACAGCGTACGAGCGATTTCCTTGATCTCAAAGACTTCCAACATATCACCTTCTTTGATGTCGTTGTAGTTCTTGAGCTTGATACCGCATTCGAAGCCTTCCTTGACTTCCTTGACGTCGTCCTTCATACGGCGCAGCGAGTCGATCTCACCCGTGTAGATGACCACGTTGTCGCGCAGCAGACGGAAGTGTGCATTGCGGGTAACGTGACCCTGGGTGATGTACGAACCTGCCACGGTACCGATCTTCGAAGCCACGAACACGGTGCGGATCTCGGCCATACCGATGATCTCTTCGCGTTGCTCGGGAGCTAGCATGCCGGACATGGCCGCCTTCAACTCATCGACAGCGTCGTAAATGATGTTGTAGTAGCGGATATCGACATCGTTGCTCTCGGCGGTCTTGCGCGCCTGCGCATCGGCACGCACGTTGAAACCAATCACGATCGCCTTGGAGGCCAGCGCCAGATTCACATCCGACTCGCTGATACCACCCACGCCGGTGTAGACCATCTGCACCTTGACTTCGTCGGTCGACAGCTTGAGCAACGAGGCAGCCAATGCTTCCTGCGAACCCTGGGTGTCGGCCTTGATGATGATCGGCAGCGATTGCACGTTGCCTGCACCCATTTCGGCGAACATGTTCTCCAGCTTGGCAGCTTGCTGCTTGGCCAGCTTGGTGTTGCGGAACTTGCCTGCACGGTAGGTGGCGATTTCACGGGCGCGGCGCTCATCGGGCAGCACCATGAAGTCATCACCGGCTTGCGGCACATCCGACAGACCCTGGATTTCGACGGGCAGCGATGGGCCCGCTTCCTTGGCGACCTTGCCGTCTTCGTCGACCATGGCGCGCACGCGGCCATAGGTTTGACCTGCCAGCACGATATCGCCGACCTTCAGGGTACCGGACTGCACCAGCACCGTGGCCACCGGGCCGCGGCCCTTGTCCAGCTGGGCTTCGATCACCAGACCCTTGGCATTGGCTTCCACCGGTGCCTTGAGTTCCAGCACTTCGGCCTGCAGCAGCACTTGTTCGAGCAGCTCGTCAATGCCTTGGCCGGTCTTGGACGACACGGCCACGAAGGGCGAGTCACCACCGTACTCTTCAGGCACCACTTGCTCGACCACCAGCTCCTGCTTGACGCGTTCGGGGTTGGCATCGGGCTTGTCCGCCTTGGTGATGGCCACCACGATAGGAACACCAGCCGCCTTGGCGTGCTTGATGGCTTCCTTGGTCTGGGGCATCACGCCGTCGTCGGCAGCGGCCACCAGAATCACGATGTCGGTCGATTGTGCACCACGGGCACGCATGGCCGTGAAGGCCTCGTGACCGGGGGTGTCCAGGAAGGTGATCATGCCGCGTGGCGTTTCCACGTGGTAGGCACCAATGTGCTGCGTAATGCCGCCGGCTTCGCCCGCAGCCACCTTGCTGCGGCGGATGTAGTCCAGCAGCGAGGTCTTGCCGTGGTCGACGTGACCCATCACGGTCACCACCGGAGCGCGTGGCAGCGCTTCGGATTCGGCCTGGGATTCCTCTTCGGCGGTGAACGCTTCCGGATCATCCAGCGCAGCAATGTGCGCCTTGTGGCCCATTTCTTCCACGACGATCATCGCGGTGTCCTGGTCCAGCGGCTGGTTGATGGTGACCATCTGGCCCATCTTCATCAGCGACTTGATCACCTCGGAGGCCTTGATGGCCATCTTGTGGGCCAGCTCGGACACGGTAATGGTCTCGGGCACATAGACGTCGAGCACGCGCGCTTCCACCGGCGCAGCCGATTGCGCGCCACGGTTGTCGTTGCGATCGTTGCCACGGCGGCCACGGGGGCCGGAGCGCCAGTTGTTGCCACGGCCAGCCACGCCACCCGAGGAATCTCCACGGGTCTTGAGCTCTTTCTTCTTGCCATTGCTGTCGTTCTGGTTGCTCCAGCTCGACGACAGCTTGGCCGACTTGACTTCCTTGTTGCCAGGCGCTGCGCCAGCGGCAGGCTTGGCAGCGCCAGTCCCGGTGGTGGCAGGCTTGTGCAAGGTGCCCTTCTTGGCATCAGCGGCCTTGACATCCTTCTTCTCTTCCGAAGGCTTCTTGGCCACCAGCACCTTCTTGGGCGCATTCATCATCGCGCGAATGGCTTCCGCTTCGGCCAGGGCCTTGCGGCGGCGCTCGTCCAGATCGACAGCGCGCGCGGTTTCCTCCGCCTCGCGGGCCTTGGATTCGTCTTCAGCCTTTTTCTTGGCTTCAGCCTGCGCTTCGTTGCGGGCAGCCAGCTCCTGGGCATGGCGGCGGGCCGCTTCTTCCTGCTCGGCAGCTTCCTGGGCCTTGCGCTCCTGCGTCTTGGCCACATAGGCAGCGGCGCGCTCCTCGGCCTCGCGCTCCTTGCGCTCGCGGTCTTCGCGTTCGGTGCGATCGGCACGCTGCTGCACCAGGTCCGCTTCCTGCTTGCTGATCAGCTCAGCTTCGCGGCGGGCTTCCTCTTCGCGCTTGACCAGCTCAGCCTTGTGTTCGGCTTCCTTTTGCTTGGCTTCGGCGTGCTTGAGCGCTTCTTCGGTATCGGGCTCGGCAACCTCGTCACGTTTGACGAAGGTACGCTTCTTGCGCACTTCCACCTGGATGGTGCGTGCCCTGCCGGTGGCGTCGGCTTGTTTGATCTCGCTGGTAGATTTCTTGGTCAATGTGATCTTCTTGCGGTCGGCAGCGCCGTGGGCGGCCTGCAGATGGGACAACAGCGCTTGTTTGTCCGATTCGGTCAGTGCATCGGATGCATTTTGCTTGGACACACCCGCAGCTTGCAGTTGTTCCAGCAATGTATCCGGTGATTTCTTGAGTTCAACAGCGAACTCGGCGACAGTATTACTCGACATATCTTGTTCCGTGCCTCCTGACCTTATTCCTGTCCATCAAACCAATGTTCGCGGGCCTTCATGATCAAGGCTTTTGCGTCATCGGCAGACTGTCCGGTCAGCTCGGTCAATTCATCAATGGCCAAATCGGCCAGGTCGTCACGCGTGTGGATTCCACCAGCTTCCAGCTGGGCTACCAACTCAGGCGTCATCCCTTCCAGATCACGCAACTCTTGGGAAACACGGGCAACACTCTCTTCGTGGACAATTTCCATCGTCAGCAGCGCATCCTTGGCACGGGTGCGCAGCTCATTGACGGTCTCTTCATCGAAGCTCTCGATTTCCAGCATTTCCTGCAGTGGCACATAGGCCACTTCTTCCAGGCTGGAGAAACCTTCTTCGATCAGGATGTCAGCGATTTCCTCATCCACATCCAGCTTTTCCATGAACAGCTTGCGGGAAGTGCTGGTTTCCTCTTCCTGCTTCTGGGCCGACTCGGCCGCGTCCATGATGTTGATCTTCCACCCCGTCAGATCGGAGGCAAGACGCACATTCTGACCGCCACGGCCGATGGCGATCGCGAGGTTTTCCTCGTCCACCACCACATCCATGGCGTGCTTTTCTTCGTCCACGACGATCGAGGACACATTGGCCGGAGCCAGTGCACCGATGACGAACTGGGCGGGATCCTCGGACCACAGCACGATGTCCACGCGCTCGCCGGCGAGCTCATTGGTCACCACGTTCACGCGGCTGCCGCGTACACCCACGCAGGTGCCGATCGGGTCAATGCGCTTGTCGTGGCTCAGCACGGCAATCTTGGCGCGGCTGCCCGGGTCACGGGCGCAGCTCTTGATCTCCAGCAGGCCTTGCTCGATTTCGGGCACTTCGTTGCGGAACAGCTCGACCATGAACTCGGGCGCAGAGCGCGACAGCAGGATCGGCGCGCCGCGCAGGGTCAGGTCCACGTCCATGATCATGGCGCGGACACGGTCACCATTGCGCAGATTTTCCTTCGGAATCATTTCACCGCGCTTCAGGCGGCCTTCGACGCGGCCGGACTCGACGATGATGTCGCCTTTGTCCATGCGTTTGACGGTGCCGTTGAAGATCTTGTCGCCGCGCGCCATGAAGTCGTTGAGCAGCATTTCGCGCTCGGCATCACGGATCTTTTGCAAAATGACCTGCTTGGCCGCCATCGCACCGATACGGCCGATAGGCACGGATTCGATCTGCTCTTCGATGTAATCGCCGACCTGCACATCTTCCTTGCGGTCGACCGCGTCCATCAGCATTTCTTCGGCGTCTGGGTTTTGCAGGCCCGCATCATCGGGCACCACCAGCCAGCGGCGGAAAGTGTCGTAATCGCCGGTATCGAGATCGATAGCCACACGCACATCCACTTCGCCGGGATACAGCTTTTTCGTGGCCTGGGCCAGGGCAGATTCCACGGCGCCAAACACCACATCGCGCTCTACGTTCTTTTCGCGCGCGATGGCATCCACCAGCATCAACAATTCGCGATTCATGCGACGACTCTCCTATTTCAATCTTTAACCAGAAGGCAGCATCAGCAGCGCCACCATGTGCGGGGCCAATCAGGCCTGGGTATCGTCGGCGGCCTCTGCCGCCGCCCTGCCCTTGAAGCTCACGATGGGGGCCAGACGCGCTTCACGCAATTCATCGAGCGTAAAGCCCAGGCTTTGCAGCGGTGCGGGCGGGCGCTTCTTGCTCACGCGGGCACCAGGCTTGACGGGTGGCGCATCGCTCCAGACGATCTGCCAGCCACCGGCCTCGGTACGCTCGAGCGTGCCGCGAAACTTCTTGCGATTGGCGCTGATGGTCGTGCCTTCGGCAGCGGCACCGATGGACTCCTTCAGCGTCAGGTCCACCACCGCGCCGGTGAAGCGGATGAAATCCTGCTCATGGCGCAATGGGCGGTCGATACCGGGCGAGGACACTTCGAGGCGCTTGTACTCCACGCCATCGACTTCCAGCGCAAACTGCAGCTGGCGGGTGACTTTCTCGCAATCCTCCACCGTGACAAACTGTTCTGGCACGCCTTCCGGACGGACGTCATCCGCACTCCAAGGCAGGTCGATGGTGATGCGCAAAAGGCCGCTGGCAGAGCGTTCGATCTCCACCAAGTCGTAGCCCAGGCCGCTCACCGTTTGTAGGGTGGTTTCTTGCAAGCTCACGTGTGCTATTTATCCCGCAAATACAAAAAACCCGAGAACCACGGAATGTTACACATTCCGCAGCATCGAGCTGAAAAACATGCGACCAAAAAAAATGGGCGGTTGGCACCGCCCAGTTGGTCGTGTAGACATCAATTATAGGGGCAAACCAGTATCGATGCAATGAGGCAGGGTGGCTTTTAGGCGCAGTGGCGATCAAGCCTGCGCGCTGCGGGCCTGCACAATGGCCAGCGTTCGGTGCAGCAGCGCGTGGGCCTCATCGCCGCCGGGCAATGCGGGCGCATCGCCCTGCGAAAAGCGCTCAAGCATGCGCTGCAGCACACCGGCCTGGGGCAGGACCGGGCCCAGAAACAGCGCGTCGGAGCCCCGGCCCAGCAGGACGGTGGGAAACGTCGTGATGTCCAACTCGCCCAAGGCCTCTTCCTCGTCCTCCACGTCGAGCCAGACAAAGTCCATGCCGGGCCAGGCCTTGGCCAGCGCATCGAACACCGGCTGGTACTGGCTGCAGGTACCACACCACTGCGCGCATAAACACACCACCAGCCAGCGCGCATTCGCAGCGTCGGTCATACCAAGCCCATCCCGCAAACAAAGGCGTATTTTTACCACCATTGCGGTATCCGACGGGCCCAACGTCTTTGTGAATACGCGCTTCTCTGACTTGCATCAGCGTCAAAAGCAACTAAGTTCTAGAAAGTGATTGACCAATGGGCAGTTGCAGGTACAACGGCAAACTGCCACATCTTCGGGAGCAGGCATGGATTCCAAAAACTACTACGAGGTTCTGGGCGTGGATAAAAGGCCAGCGCAGACGAGATCAAAAAGGCATTTCGCAAGCTGGCGCGCAAATACCACCCGGACCTGAGCAAGGAAAAAGACGCCCAGCAGCGCATGGCCGCAGTCAACGAGGCCAATGCCGTGCTGTCGGATGCGGAAAAGCGCGCTGAGTACGACGCGATGCTCGACGCTCCGCGCGGTTTTGCGTCCGGCGCGGGCAACCCCTTCCGGGGTGCCGAGGGCTTTGACAGCGGTGATTTCCAGTTTCGCCGCCAAAGCATGGGCGGGGATGCGGATTACAGCGATTTCTTTCGCCAGATGTTTGGCGACGCTGCACGGGGGCAACGCGGCGGCCCTGCGGGCGGGCCGCGTGCCACCATGCGGGGCGAAGACCAGCACGCCAGCATCGAGCTGGACCTGACGGACAGCTACCGCGGCAGCGAGCGCATGCTGACCCTGCACGGCCAGGAGATCACCGGCGAGGGCGAGGTGCGCAGCCAGGAACGCCAGCTGCAGGTCAAGATCCCCGCCGGCGTGCGCGAAGGGCAGATGATTCGTCTGGCCGGTCAGGGCGGACCCGGGTACCAGGGTGGCCCGGCGGGCGATCTGCTGCTGGAAGTGCACTTTCGCGCTGACAAGCGCTGGCGCGCCGAAGGCAAGGATGTCTATATGCCGATGGCCGTCAGCCCCTGGGAAGCGGCACTGGGCGGTAGCGCCGAGGTGCACACCCCCGCAGGCACGCTGGAGGTGCGCATTCCGGCGGGCTGGTCGGCCGGGCGCAAGCTGCGCATCAAGGGCAAGGGCCTGCCCGCTGCCACACCTGGCGACCTGTACCTGGAGCTGCAGCTGCACATCCCGCCAGCAACCACCGAGGAGGAACGCGCCGCCTATACCGCCTTTGCCCAGGCCTTTCCCCAGTTCCAGCCTCGCCAAGGAGCGTAACCATGCCCCACACCACCACCGTACACACCACCACTGTGCAGATCATCGACGACGACAGCCTGGATGCCGCCAGCCTGGCGCAGGCCTGCCAACGCAATCTGGACTGGGTGCAGGCCCGTGTCGTCGATGGCGTGCTGACGCCCAGCACGGGCACGCGCAACCCCGATGCGGTCACCAGCTGGCGCTTTGCCGCTACCTGCATCGTTCGCGCGCGCCGCGTTGCGATGCTGGAGCACACCTATGACGCCGACCCGCAATTGGCCGCATTGACTGTCGACCTGATGGAAGAGGTGCTGGAGCTGCGCCGCCGCCTGCAGCGCTGAAGTCCCTTTGCACAGACGCAAAAAAGCCCGCCAAAGCGGGCTCTTTCTTACCGAAAAGGCACCATCCGCATGCCGCGCCTGATCGTGGCAAGCGCGGCATGCGGACGGGGCAAAACCGGTATGCGGTATCAACCGCCCTTGTGCGTACGCTTGCCTGGGTTCTTCTTGGAACGGGTAGCGGTGCCACGGGCACGGCTGACCTGTTGGCCACGGCCAGCGGTAGGCAGGCTCTTGCCGTTAGGCAGGGCCGGTTGGGGGGTGAACTTGCGGTCAGCTTCCGTAACGATTTTGTTGCCCATCCTGGGACCTCGCGATAAACAAAACCGACATTAGGCCACAGATGCCAGGCGAGCAGATAAAAATACCTGCTAATTCCGATGGCTGGGTGCGAAATTAGGCATGCACGCCGCAAGCGGAGCCCGCAAATCAGGCGCTTTGCTTACATTTGGCCCGCTCTACCAGCTTGTAAATTACTGCTATCTGGTTAGGATTCATAAAACAAAACAAGGAATATTTGCTTATGCACGAGCTCGATCATCAACAACGACCGCAGCAGCGCTCCCTCTGGCTCCCCGTAGCAGCGGGTGTTGCAGCGTTGGCCGTTTACTGGTGGACCAGCAAGCGCTCCCGCAAAGTCGTGCCGGTCGACCTGATTGAGCCGGTGGCCGACTTTGATGTTGAGCGCTTTGTCGGCGACTGGTATGAGATCGCCCGCATCGAACGCGGTCTGGGCAAGCCGCTGACACGTTCACGCGTCGAATACGAACTGCTGAGCGACGGCAGCCTGGGCATCACCACCCGGGGCTTTCATGCAGGCACCCACCGCTGGGTGGAAGGCCATGGCATTGCCCGCTTTGTCGGCGCGCCCCACTTTGGCGCGATGAAAGCCTCGTTCATGGGACCCTTCCACGAGGGCTACCATGTGGTCGCGATCGATCCCGAATACCGCTGGGCCATGCTGATGGGCGACACCACCGACTCCTTCAAGCTGCTCTCGCGCAAGCCCGTGCTCGACGGCAAGACCACCGACATGCTGGTGCACCAGGCCGCACTGATGGGCGTGGAGACCTCACGCATCCATTGGGTGATGCAGGACGGCGTCAATCCCACGGGCCACTGGTAAGCGCCGCCAACACAAGCCTTGACACGTCGTTGCCTCGCCGGCCGCGCCAAGCCTGTTCGTACTGCTGTACTGCCAGCGGCTTGACGCGTTGTCGGGGGCGCCCAACTTCAATCGCAAACCTTCGGTTTGCTCGGTCGTGTTAACGGCTCCAGGCCGCAGCCCCCTTCAATCGCTGCAGCGGCACCCAAGCCTGCACGTGCCGCGTGCAGGCTTTGCTTTGCCGGATGGCGTTTCAGACGCCGATCCGCTTGGCGCCAGCACGCTCCTCATCGATCAGCGCCTGCATGCTGCCGGCAAACTGGATCGTCCCTTTCTCCAGCACATAGGCCCGGTCGCTCACCAGACGTGCAAAGTGCAGGTTTTGCTCACACAGCAGAATGCTCACGCCGCGCTGCTTGAGCTGCAGGATCATCTGTGCCATCTGCTCGACGATGACAGGCGCCACGCCCTCGGAGGGCTCGTCGAGCAGCACCATGTAGGGATTGCCCATGAGCGTGCGGGCAACGGTGAGCATCTGCTGCTCGCCGCCACTCATCTGCCCTCCTGGACGCTGCGGCATGGCTGCCAGATTGGGAAAGAACGCCAGCAACTCGTCGACCGTCCACGCACTGGCCTGGCTGCCATCGGCCCAGCGGCGGGCGGGCTGGCGGCCCACCTCCAGGTTTTCCAGCACCGTCAGACCGCTGAAGATGCGGCGCTCTTCGGGCACATAGCCTAGCCCGAGGCGCGCTATACGCCAAGAGTCGGCCTGCGCAATGTTCTGGCCCATGAACTGTACGCTGCCCTTGCGCCGCTCTACCAGGCCCATGATGGCCTTGAGCGTGGTGGACTTGCCCGCACCATTGCGGCCCATCAGGGCCACGACCTCGCCACGCCGCACCTCCAGGCCCACATCAAACAAAATGTGGGCCTCGCCGTACCAGGCGTTGAGCTGGCTCACCTGCAGCAGCAGTTCAGCTGTTGCATCGGGGGTCTGCGTGTTCATAAGGCGGACTCCTGGCGCATGCCGTCACTGTCGTAAGTGCTGCCCTTGCCCAGGTACACCGCTTGCACCTCGGGGTTGCGCCGCACCTCCTCCGGTTGGCCCTCGGCAATCAGCCGGCCCCGCGCCAGCACAATGATGCGGTCGGCATAGGCAAAGACGACATCCATGCTGTGCTCGGTAAACAGCACGGCCATGTCGCGCTCGCGGGCCAGTTGCCGGGTCAGCGCCATCAGTTGCAGGCGTTCGGCCTGCGCCATGCCGGCCGTGGGCTCGTCCATCAGCAGCAGCACCGGCTTGTGGGCCATCGCCAGCGCCAGTTCCACCCGTTTCACATCGCCATAGGCCAGCGCATTGCAGGCGCGGTCGGCCTGGTCCTGCATGCCCACCAGCGCCAGCAACGCCAGTGCTTCGTCACGCTGAAAGCCGGCAGCCTTCTGCCACAGGCCAAAAGTGCGGCCCGCAGCAGACAGCAAAGCCATCTGCACATTCTCGGCCACCGTCAGTGAGGCGAAGGTCTCGGCAATCTGGAAGGTGCGCCCTACTCCGAGGCGCCAGATCTCACGGGGCCGCTTGCCCCCCAGGGCGGTGCCGTTAAGCAGCATGCTGCCGGCATCGGGCACCAGCTGCCCGCCCAGCATGTTGAAGGTGGTCGTCTTGCCCGCGCCATTGGGGCCTATCAGCGCCAGCACCTCGCCGCGGCGCAGCGTAAAGCCCACGTCCGCCACGGCCTGCACGCCGCCAAAGCGCTTGCCCAAACCGGTCACTTGCAGTAGTTCTGTCATGGATGTCCAAGTGCTCGCGCAGGCGCCTCTGGGCGGCCTGCCGCTACATCAATCTGTGTCATGGGGAATGTCAGCTCAGCTCCAGGCTCGCCGCCATCAGCCGCTGTGTGTAGGGCTGGCGGGGTGCGTCCAGCACCTGCATGACGTCGCCGCTCTCGACCACTTCGCCATCCTTCATCACCAGCACCTCATGCGCCATGGCGCGGATCACCGCCACATCGTGCGTGATCAGCACGTAGCTCAGGCCGCGTTCACGCTGCAGGCGCTGCAGCAAGGCCAGCACCTGCTGCTGGATGGTGACATCCAGCGCGCTGGTAGGCTCGTCCAGCACCAGAATGTCAGGGTCTACGATCAGCGCACGGGCAATGGCCAGGCGCTGGCGCTGGCCACCCGAGAACTCATGCGGATAGCGGTCGAGCAGGCCCGGGAATTGGGCCTCGGTCATGCCCACCTCCTGCAGGAGCGCCCGCACCTGCTGCTGCAGCCCGGCAGCGGCCAGGTGGGGCTGCGCCAGTTGCAGGCCTTCGCCCACAATCTCCTGCACCGTCATGCGTGGCGACAACGACGAGAACGGGTCCTGGAACACCACCTGCACCTGGCGGCGCAGTTGCTGGTTGGCGGCACTGTTGCGCTGCGCCGGCAACTGCCAGGCCTGTTCGCCAATGCGCAGCTCACCCTCGCTGGGCAGCAGACCCAGGATCGCCTGGGCCAGGGTGGATTTGCCCGAGCCCGATTCGCCAATCACGCCCAGGGTCTGGCCCCGGGCCAGGCGAAGGCTGGCGCCGCGCACCGCCTCAAACCGGCCCTTGCGGAACCAGCCGGCAAAGCCCGGCAGCGGCGTCGCATAGGCTACATGCAGGTCACGTGCCTGCAGCACCGCCGGCGCCTCGGGCTGGCGGGCCACGACCTGGCGCTGGGGCGTGCTGGCCAGCAGCTTTTGGGTGTAGGCATGCTGGGGCGCGGCAAACACCTCGGCCACGGCGCCCTGCTCGACCAACCGGCCCTTCTCCATCACGGCCACCCGGTCGGCGAAATGGCGCACCAGCGGCAGGTCATGGGTGATCATCAGCACGGCCATGCCGGTCTGGCGTTGCAAGTCCCCCAGCAGCTCCAGGATCTGGCCGCGCAGGCTCACATCCAGCGCGGTGGTGGGTTCATCGGCGATCAGCAGCTTGGGCCGGCAGGCCAGCGCCATCGCAATCATCGCGCGCTGGCGCTGGCCACCGCTGAGCTGGTGCGGATAGCTGCCGGCGCGGCGCTGCGGCTCGGCAATGCCGGTGGTGGCCAGCAGCTGCACGGCCTGCTCCCAGGCCGCCTTGTCGCTCAGCCCCTGCTTGAGCTGCAGCACCTCGGCAATCTGCGCGCCGATGGTCATCAGCGGGTTCAGCGCCGTCATCGGCTCCTGAAAGATCACCGCAATCTCGTCGCCCCGCACCGCTTGAATCTCGCGCTCGGAGATCTGCAGCAGATTGCGCCCGCCCATCAGCGCTTCGCCGCGCAGCTGGGCCTCACCCACCAGGCGCAGCAGCGACAGCGCTGTGATCGTCTTGCCCGAGCCGGACTCTCCGACCAGCGCCAGCTTCTCGCCAGCCTGGATGCAAAAACTCAGGTCCTTGACCACATCCTGGCCGCCAAAGCCCACATGGAGGTGGTTGACCTGCAATAGCGGCGCGGGCACCGCCACCGGGGCTTGTGTTGGCTCAAGCATGGCGGGCCTCCTGGGCATCTGCGCCGGCTGGTGCGGCTGGCTGGGCTGGCACTGCCACCGGCGCTGCGCCCGCACGGGGCGCATTGAGCTGCTTGCGCGGGTCCAGCGCATCCCGCAGCGCATCGCCCATAAAGGTCAGCAGCAGCAAGGTGCCGACCAGCACCGCAAAGGTGGCCAGCGATATCCACCAGGCGTCGATGCTGTTCTTGCCCTGGCTCAGCAACTCGCCCAGACTCGGCGTGCCGGGCGGCACACCCAGGCCCAGGAAATCCAGCGAGGTCAAGGTCAGAATCGAGGCGCTCATCTGGAACGGCAGGAACGTGACCACCGGCGTCATGCTGTTGGGCAGAATGTGGCGCCACATGATTTTCCAGCTGGGAACGCCCAGCGCCCGCGCCGATTTCACATAGTCCATCTGGCGGTTGCGCAGAAACTCCACCCGCACATAGTCCGACAGCGCCATCCAGCCGAACAAGGCCAGCAGCACCAGCAGCAGCGCAGCGCTGGGGGCCAGCACGGCACTGAAGATGATCAGCAGGTACAGCACCGGCATGGCGCCCCATATCTCGGTAAAGCGCTGGAACATCAGGTCCACCTTGCCGCCGAAAAAGCCCTGTATGGCACCCGTCAGCACGCCGATCACCGTGCCCACCGCCGTCAGCGCCAAGCCAAACAGCACGCTGACCCGAAAACCGTAGATCAGTTGGGCCAGCAGATCACGCCCCCGGTCATCGGTGCCCAGCCAGTTGTCGGCCGATGGTGCCGACGGCGTGGGTGACTTGGCAAAGTAGTTGATGGTGTTGGGGCCATAACGGTTGAGCGGAAAGAGCGCCCAGTTGCCATCCTTGCCCAGTTGCTGCTGGATGAAGGGGTCCAGGTAGTCGGTGGCGGTGTGGAAATCGCCGCCAAACGTGGTCTCGGGGTAGTCCTTGGCGAGCGGAAAATAGGTCTGCCCCTCGTAGCGCACGACGAGCGGCTTGTCGTTGCTGATCAGCTCGGCAAACAGGCTGAGCACCACCAGCACCACAAACAGCAGCAGGCTGTAAAAGCCCAGCTTGTTGGACTTGAAACGGCGCCAGGCGCGGGCAGCGGGCGAGCGGCCCGGCGGGAGTGGGGAAACAGGCTCGGTCATCGTCATGGTCTGCAGAGGCGGTGTGGGCACCGTCCCCCTCCTGTCACTGAATAGGGGGGCCTGGGGCCTTGGGGGGCGACGGTAGCAACTGTGGCGGCGATGGCACTGGCAGCCCCGTTGTCGCTGTTGGCCGACAGCCAAACGGCGCGCCATCGGCCATGCTCTGCGCCATGCCAGCCAGCACCAGCCCCCCAGCCTTGCGCACCGCGCTCAAAAGCATTGCCATTTTTGAAGCGCTCAAAGGCGTTGCCGCGCTGCTGGGCCTGTTGGGGCTGCTGAGCCTGCTGCACCACGATCTGCACCGCCTGGCGCTGGAGCTGATCGGGCACTTCGGCCTCTCGCCCAACGCACGCTACCCGGCCGTACTGATCGGCTGGGTGGACAAGGTCAATGCCACCTCCATCCATACGCTGGTACTGCTGGGCGCGGCCTATATCGCGCTGCGCTGGCTGGAGGCCTGGGGCCTGTGGCATGACAAGGCCTGGGGCGAATGGCTGGGCGCGCTGTCCTCGGGGCTGTACATTCCCCTGGAAATACAGCACCTGCTGGCGCACCGCCACTGGCAAGGGGCGGTGGTGCTGCTGCTCAACATCGTGGTGGTGGCCGTGCTGCTGCGGCGCCTGTACCTGCGGCGCAAGCACTGAAGCACCACAGTATCCCGCTGCTGTCGGGTGGGCCAATGCGGGCATGCGCGCCTCAGTCAAACTTGACACGCGGATCCACCCAGACATAGCACAGGTCGCTCACCAGCTTGGTGAGCAGACCGATCAAGGTAAACAGGTACAGGGTGCCCAGCACGACGGGGTAGTCGCGCCGCAGCACGCTCTCGTAGCTGAGCAGGCCCAGACCATCGAGCGAGAACAAGGTTTCGATCAACAGCGAACCGGTGAAGAAAGCCCCGATGAAGGCTGCCGGAAAGCCCGTGACAATGGGCAGCAAGGCATTGCGGAACACATGGCGCCACAGCACCTGGCGCTCGCTCAGGCCCTTGGCCTTGGCGGTGACCACATACTGCTTGCGGATTTCTTCAAGAAAGGCGTTCTTCGTGAGCATGGCCGTCACCGCAAAGCTGCCAGCCACCATGGCGGTCACCGGCAAGGTGATGTGCCAGAGATAGTCCACCAGCTTGGCGGCCCAGCCCATCTCTTCCCAGCCCGAGGAGGTGAGGCCGCGCAGCGGAAACCACTGCAACTGCCCGCCAAAGATCACCAGCAGCGCCACGCCCAGCACAAAACCGGGTATCGCATAGCCGACCAGCACGATCACCGTGGTGACCATGTCGAAACGGCTGCCCGCGCGTACCGCCTTGGCAATGCCCAGCGGCACTGCAATCAGGTAGCTGATGAAAAAGGTCCACAGCCCCAGGCTGATGGAGACCGGCAGCTTGTCCTTGATCAGCTGCCAGACGCTCTTGTTCTGGAAAAAGCTGTTGCCCAGATCAAAGCGGGCGAACTGGCCCAGCATCTGCACAAAGCGCTCGACGGGCGGCTTGTCGAAGCCGTACAAGGCCTTGATCTCTTCGAGCCGTTTGGGGTCAATGCCCTGCGCGCCCCGGTAGCCCATGCTTGCGCCTTCAGCCCCCCGGTTACCGGCCTTGGCCTCCGCCAGGTACTGCTCGACCGGGCCGCCCGGCACGAACTGGATCACCACAAAGGTCAGCAGCAGGACCCCGAACAAGGTGGGAATCATCAGCAGCAGACGTTTGAGGATGTAGGCAAACATGCGGTGCGGGCTCCAATGTCAGCAGGGGCGGGCAAGCGCCGTGGCACTGTGGCAGAAAAGGCCTGGGCAGCGCGGCAGGCGCGCCGGGGCGGTGAGAGGGATCATATAACGGCTGGGCCCTGCGTCAGACCGGCTCATGGCTTGGCCGTGTCAGCGGTGATCGGCGGCATGCGCGCCCACCAGTAGTACATCACCCAGGTCTCGCCCGGCACATAGGCGGGCACCTGCGGCGGCTCCACCAGGCGCCAGGCGTCATACACCACCCGGTGGCTCGCCGCATACCACTGCGGGATGAGGTAGTGGCCCGCCACGATGATGCGCTCCAGCGCATGGCAGGCAGGCAGCAGCTCCTGCTCGCTCTTGGCGCTGGCCATCTTGGCAATCATCGCGTCGACGGCCGGGCTTTTAAGGCCAATGAAGTTGCCCGAGCTTTCCTGGTCCGCCGCCGCGCTGCCAAACAGTTCGGCATATTCCTGGCCGGGAATATTGGTGCCTGGGATGTTGACCGATATCAGGTCATAGTCGAACTTGTCGACCCGCTGCTGGTAGAGCGCATAATCGGCCACCCGCAGCCGCAGCTTGATGCCGAGCTTTTCCAGGTTGCGCATCCAGGTCGAGACGGTGCGCAAGCCGCCTTCGTTGCTGTCCAGAAACTCCAGCTCCAGCGCCTCGCCCTTGGCATTGCGCAGCACACCGTTGGCGTCCACCTTCCAGCCGGCTTCGGCCAACAGCGCCTGCGCCTTGCGCAGGTTGTCGCGCAGGCTGCTGCCCTGGTCGGTACGGGGTGGGCTTTGCATCGGGCCCAAGGTGCCGGCGGGCAGGTCCTTCTCAAAGGGCTTGAGCAGCGCCAGCTCGGCGTCGCTCGGGCTGCCGTGGGTCTCGCACACGGTATTGCCAAACAGGCCATGCACGCGCTCGTAGGCGCCGTAGAACAGCTGGCGCTGCATCCACTCGTAGTCAAAGGCCAGGCCCAGCGCCTCGCGCACGCGCACATCCTGCAGCACTGGGCGGCGCAGGTTCAGAAAATAGCTCTGAAAACCGGACGGCAGCTTGTTGGCAAATTCCCCCTTGCGCAGCTCACCCCGGTCAAAGCGTTTGCCGTACAGGCGCCGCGCCCAGTCACCGGCGCTGAAAAAGCGCATCACATCGAATTCACCGGCCTTGAGCGCCTCCAGCTTGGCGGTGTTGTCCTTGTAGATCTTGATCGTGATCCGGTCAAAATTGGCGCTGCCCACGCGCACCGGCAGGTCTTTGGCCCAGTAGCCGGGGTCGCGCACATAGGTGATGTCCCGGCCAAACACCACCGGGCCGATCTTGTAGGGGCCGCTGCCGATTGGCATATCGGTCACGATCTGGTCAAAGCGCTTGGGCTTGCCATCGGCGCCCAGGCCCCAGTCGCGGCTGAAGACCGGCAGGCTGCCCACGGTCAGCGGCAGATCGCGGTTGGGCTTCTTGAAGCGAAAGCGCACCGTGCGGTCATCGATGACATCGCAGCCTTCCACATCGGCCAGCAAGGTCTTGTAGCCGGGCGCAGCGTACTGGCTGATCAGCGCCTCGTAGCTGTGCTTCACGTCCTGCGCCAGCACCGGTTTGCCATCGTGAAAGCGCGCCGCCTTGCGCATCTTGAACGTGGCGGACAGGCCATCGGCTGCCACATCGATGTCCTCGGCCAGCAGCCCGTAGCCGGTCGTCGTCTCGTCCAGGCTGGCGATCAGCAGGCTGTCAAACAGCATCTCGGTCAGATAGGCCGGGGGCGAACCTTTGATCGTGAAGGGGTTGTACTTGTCAAACGTGGAGTAGCGCAACGCGCTGACCAGCCGCAACTCTCCGCCCTTGGGCGCATCAGGATTGGCATAGGCAAAATGCTTGAAATCCGCCCCGTAGCGCGGCTCGCCCCAGAGGGCGTAGGCATGGTTGGCCCAGGCAGGTGCTGCCGCAGCAGCCCACAAAATCAGCGGAAGGCAGAATCGCATGCGACAATTCTGCCCTAGCTGGCCACCTGTGCAAGCGTTTACCCCCGAGAAACGCTCTGCCCCGGTGCCAGGTCTTTTTTGGCCATGCCTCATGGCCTGGAACTCATCAGGAGAAGAACAATGGGATTTCTGACCGGCAAGAAACTGCTGATCACGGGCGTGCTGTCCAACCGCTCCATCGCTTACGGCATCGCCAAGGCCTGCCACCAGCAAGGCGCCGAGCTGGCTTTCAGCTACGTGGGTGAACGCTTCAAGGACCGTATCAGCGAATTCGCTGCCGAGTTCGACTCCACGCTGGTGTTCGACTGCGATGTGGCCGATGACGCCCAGATCGAGAAGATGTTTGCCGACCTGGCGGGCACCTGGGGCAAGTTCGACGGCTTTGTGCACTCGATCGGCTTTGCACCGCGCGAAGCGATTGCCGGCAACTTCCTGGAGGGCCTGTCGCGCGAAGGCTTCCGCATTGCGCATGACATCAGCGCCTACAGCTTCCCGGCGCTGGCCAAGGCCGCCCTGCCCTACCTGAACGACAAGTCGTCGCTGCTGACCCTGTCCTACCTGGGTGCCCTGCGCTCCATCCCGAACTACAACACCATGGGCCTGGCCAAGGCGTCGCTCGAAGCCTCCGTGCGCTACCTGGCCGAGGCCGTGGGCCGCACCGAAGACGGCCGCGCGATCCGCGCCAACGGCATCTCCGCCGGCCCGATCAAGACCTTGGCCGCTTCGGGCATCAAGGACTTCGGCAAGCTGCTGGGCCGTGTGGCTGATGCCTCCCCGCTGCGCCGCAACGTGACCATCGAAGATGTGGGCAATGTCGCCGCCTTCCTGCTGAGCGATCTGGCCTCGGGCGTGACTGCCGAGATCACCTATGTGGACGGAGGCTTCAGCCAGACGGCAGGCCTGTCGGCCGACCAGGTCTAAGCCCTTCCGCTTGAACAAAAGCCCTGCAGGCTGGGAGCCTGCAGGGCTTTTTCATGTCCAGCCGCATTGTCTAGACGCTAAAACGGCGCAGCCGCAACGCATTGGCCAGCACAAACACACTCGACAGCGCCATCGCCCCCGCCGCAAACACCGGCGACAGCAAGGTGCCATTGATCGGGTACAGCAGGCCCGCGGCCACCGGGATCAGCGCTACGTTGTAGGCAAAGGCCCAGAACAGATTCTGGTGGATATTGCGCATGGCGGCGCGCGAGAGCCCGATGGCGGTCACGACGCCGCGCAGGTCGCCGCCCATCAGCACCACATCGGCCGACTCGATCGCGATATCGGTGCCCGAGCCCACAGCAATACCCACATCGGCCTCGGCCAGTGCGGGTGCATCGTTGATGCCATCGCCCACATAGGCCAGCGCACCATGTGCGGTCCGCAGGCGTTTGACGGCCTCGACCTTGCCATCGGGCAGCACCTCGGCCACCACCTCGTCAATGCCCAGCTGCTGGGCAATCGCCTCGCCGGTGCGGCGGTTGTCGCCGGTGATCATCGCCACCTTCAGCCCCATCGCATGCAGGCCCTCAATGGCGGCCCGTGTCGTCGGCTTGATCGGGTCGGCCACGGCAATCATGGCCGCCAACTGGCCATCGATGGCCGCATACAACGGCGTCTTGCCTTCGGCGCCCAGGCGGGCCGCCTCGTCGGCAAACACCGCCACACCGGCGCCCAGCTGCTGCATCATGCGGTCTGCACCGACTTCCACCCGCGCGCTACCCACTTGGGCACGCACGCCAAAACCGGTCACCGATTCAAAGCCGGACAGCGGTGGCAGTTGCAGGCCTTCAGCCTGCGCGGCCTGCACAATGGCCTGCGCAATCGGGTGCTCGGACTGGCTCTCGACGGCTGCCACCGCCGCCAGCACGGCGGCGCGCTCAAAACCGGGGGCCAGCACCAGGTCGGTCAGCGCGGGCCGGCCTTCGGTCAAGGTGCCGGTCTTGTCGACAGCCACCACCCGGGCATCTTTCAGCAGCTGCAAGGCTTCGCCCTTGCGGAACAGCACGCCCAGCTGGGCGGCGCGGCCGGTGGCCACCATGATCGAGGTCGGCGTGGCCAGGCCCATTGCACAGGGGCAGGCAATGATCAGCACGGCCACCGCATTGACGAGGGCCAGGCTCAGCGCCGGCGACGGGCCCAGCAGCAGCCAGAGCACAAAGGTCAGCAAGGCGGCGGCCATCACGGCGGGCACAAACCACATGGTCACCTTGTCCACCACCGCCTGGATCGGCAGCTTGCCGCCCTGGGCCTGCTCGACCATGCGGATGATCTGCGCCAGCACGGTATTGCCCCCCACCTCGGTAGCCTCCAGCGTCAACGCGCCCTTTTGGTTGATGGTGCCGCCCACCACCTGGGCGCCATGGGTCTTGTGCACCGGCACGGGCTCGCCGCTGATCATCGATTCATCGACATAGCTCTCGCCCCCGGTCACCCGGCCATCGACCGGAATGCGCTCGCCAGGGCGCACCTGCACCGTGTCCCCGGGCTGCACCGCGTCAATGGCCAGCGACTGCCAATCGCCATCACGCAGCACCCACGCGGTCTTGGCTTGCAGTTGCACCAGGCGCTTGATCGCCGCCGAGGTGTTGCCTTTGGCGCGCGCCTCCATCCAGCGGCCCAGCAGAATCAGCACCACGATCACCGCGGCCGCCTCGAAATAGACATGCACAGTGCCCGCAGGCAAAACGCCGGGCGCAAAGGTGGCCACCAGCGAGTAGAGGTAGGCCGACAAGGTGCCCACTGCCACCAGCGAATTCATATCCGGCGCTGCACGCCAGAGCGCAGGCAGCCCCAGGCGGTAAAAGCGGCGGCCCGGCCCTGCCAGCACCAGGCTGGTCAGCACCCATTGCAGCAGCCAGTTGCTCTGCTGCGGCAGCCATTGGCTCACCCAGTGGTGGAAGCCCGGCAGCACATGGCCGCCCATTTCCAACACAAATACCGGCGCAGCCAGCAGGGCTGCGATCCACAGATCACGCCACAGGCCTTGCTGTGCCTGCTGCTGGCGCTGGGTTTGCGCATCATGGGCATCGGCTGCCCCACCAGCGTCTGCCACCTGCGGCAGGCTGCGGGCGGTATAGCCGGCCGTGGCCACGGCGGCCAGCAGTTGCTCGGCCTGCACGCCCGCCGTCAGCTGCACCATCGCGCGCTCGGTGGCCAGGTTCACGGCTGCGGTCTGCACGCCAGGCACAGCCTTCAACGCCCGCTCGACCCGGCCCACGCACGAAGCACAGGTCATGCCCTCGATCTCCAGCTCCAGCGCATGCGCAGGCACCTTGTAGCCCGCTTTGTGCACCGCTGCCACGGCCTGTTCCAGCAGCTGGGCGGCGGGGGCCTGGTCGCCCAGTTGCAGGCTGGCCTGCTCGGTGGCCAGGTTGACATGGGCGCTCAGCACGCCAGGTACGGCCTGGAGCGCACGCTCGACACGGCCGACGCAGGAGGCGCAGGTCATGCCCTCGATCGGCAGTTGCAGCAGTGGGGTAGCAGAGGAGATGGTGGGGGCAGTCATGGCGGTTGTCTTTCTATCCATGGCAGCCACTTTAAAGATTGCCATGGTGTGAATGTCAAGCCCCTGCCAACAGCGGGTGCAAACGCAGCGGGGGCAGCGCGGGCAGCGCCGCCCGCCCCCTTACCAGTTGCTCTGGATCTTGCGCCGGCCTTCCTGCGGGAACGCGGGCTTTTGCGGCACATAGCCGCCAGGCTGCGGCTGGGGCGCGGCCTGGCTGCCCGCCGCTGCTGCGCCTGCGCGCGCACCCGAGCCTGGTGCAGCGGCGCCGGCCTGGGTCAGCCAGGTCACCACTTCCGAGCGGTCGGCACGGGTGGCAAAGTCGCTGGCGGTCAGACCTTGCTGGTTTTTCAGCTTGGGGTCGGCCCCCTCCTTGATCAGCAGTTGCACGGCGCTGCGCGTGCCATACTGCGCCGCCATCATCAACGGCGTGGTGCCATTGGGTGATGCGGCATCGATATAGGCATGGTGCTCCAGCAGCAGCGCCACCATCTGCAGGTCGGAGCCGTCTTCACTGGGAGCCGATACGGCATAGTGCAGCGGCGTCCAGCCCTCGCGGTTCACATCGGCACCCCGGGCAATCAAGGCCTTGGCCAGATCGACCTGGCCCTTGATGGCGGCCATCATCAGCGGTGTTTCGCCCTTGGCATTGGCCAGATTCACGTTGGTTGCCGGCAGCGCAATCATGCCCTTGGCTGCGCGGTAGGAATCGAGCTTGAACGCCTGGGTCAGCCCCGTCTCGCCCTTCTCGCTCACGGTGTTGGGGTCAAAGCCGCGCTGCACCAGCGCCTCGATGCCCTTGGCATCGTCGCGGATGATGCGGGTGAAGAAATCGTCGTAGGAGCCCGCTTGCGCGACCGCGCAGGCGAGCGACAAGGCTGCGGCACAGGCCGCATGCAGCGCAGACAGGGAACGAGACTTGGGCTTCATGACAGCACTCCGCTGAACAATCGGTCGAAATTGCGGTTGGTGGCCTCGGCCACCGCTTCCACGCTGATGCCGCGCACCTCGGCAATCTGCGCGGCCACATGGGGCACGTAGGCAGGGATATTGGTCTTGCCGCGAAACGGAACCGGGGCCAGATAAGGGCTGTCGGTCTCGATCAGCAGGCGGTCCTCCGGCACAAAGGCCGCGACATCGCGCAGATCCTGGGCCTTCTTGAAGGTGATGATGCCGGAGAACGAGATATAGAAGCCCAGATCCAGCGCTGCGCGCGCCACCTCCATGCTCTCGGTGAAGCAGTGGAACACGCCCCCTGCAGCATCAGCGCCGCCGGTTTCGCCCTCTTCACGCAGCAGGCGCAAGGTGTCGTCCGAAGCGCTGCGGGTGTGGATCACCAAAGGCTTGCGCACCTGCTGGGCCGCACGGATATGGGTGCGAAAGCGCTCACGCTGCCACTCCAGATCGGCAATCGTGCGGCCACCCTTGCGGTCTTCCATGCCGTAGTAATCCAGGCCGGTCTCGCCAATCGCCACCACCCGGGGCAGCGCGGCGCGCTCGACCAGGTCCTGCACGCTGGGCTCGGTCAGCCCTTCGGTATCCGGGTGCACGCCCACGCTGCACCAGAAGTTGTCATAGCGCATCGCCAGCGCATGCACGTCGGGAAACTCTTCCATCGTGCAGCTGATGCACAGCGCGCGGGTCACCCGGGCCTCGTCCATCTTGGCACGGATGGCCGGCAGGTCCTGGGCGAGCTCGGGAAAATTGAGGTGGCAGTGGGAGTCGGTGAACATCAATCGTCAACGCTGCAGACGAACGGAGCGCCGCAGTCCAAATACAAACAATTGCTGCCATTGTCCGCGCTCCGGCCCCGTGGCCGGTGGCTGCCACCGTAAAACCCTGTCAGCCCGGCTAAGAAATGCGGGTGGGACCGGGTCGAAGCTGCGTGCTTAGATCGTCTGCGTCGCGCGGTCGGCCTGCAAGGCGGTGCCCAAGATCTGTTCAATCTTGTAACGCAATTCGTCGGTTTTGGGGTCCTTGGGAAAGCGTACCCCGATGCCCTGGGTGCGGTTGCCGCTGGCGCCTGCCGGGGTCACCCAGCCGACCTTGCCGGCAATGGGGTAGCGCTGCGGGTCCTGCGGCAAGGTCAGCAACAGGTAGACATCATCGCCCAGCGCATAGTCCTTGGGCGTCGGTACGAAGATGCCGCCTTCCTTGAACAAGGGGATGTAGGCGGCGTACAGCGCGGCTTTTTCCTTGATGGCCAGTTGCAGCACACTGGGGCGCGCGCTGGCTGTGCCTGTTGCGGGAGTGGGACTGTTCATAGATTGCAAGGATAACCAAATTTTGCAAGCTCATCCCCTATGCCAGCGCAAAGAGCGGACAGAAAGCGGCGCTGTTACACCGCTGGCGGGCCCCGCTCAGCGGCGGGACTGCAGCACGCTGGCCGCCTGCGCCACCAGTGCCTCCAGCATCAGCCCCTGGTTGAAAGGGTGTGACGCCGTGCGCATCGACTGCGTCAACGCCTTGCTCCAGCGCGCCAATACGGCCAATGTCGGGGGGGGCGGAAGATCAGCCGCCTCAAAAAACCGTGGCGTAGCCCCCACACGCAGCATCAGCAAATCATGGCAGAGCTTTTGCAAGGCATCGACCACCTCGGGCGCGGACAGGCTGGACAGCGCGCCGGGCTGGCCATTGGCCAGGTCCTTGGGCAGCTTCTTCCAGACCTGGGGCGAGCGGCCGGCCTCCATCTGCGCCAGTGCATCATCAGGGCGGCCACCCGCAGCCTGCAGCAGCGCATCGACCTGGTCGGCCGGCACATCCTGCGCGACCAGCCAATTGCGCGCCGACGCCGTATCAGGCCACTGCATGGTGTGCGCCAGACAGCGGCTGCGTATCGTCGGCAGCAGCTGGTGCGCAGCCTCGGTCGCCAGCACAAAGCGGGCATCGCCTGGCGGCTCTTCCAAGGTTTTGAGCAGCGCGTTGGCGGTGACGGCATTCATCTTTTCTGCCGGGTACACCAGGACCGCCTTGCCCTTGCCCCGGCCGGAGGTGCGCTGGGTGAATTCCACCGCATCGCGCATGGCATCCACCCGGATTTCCTGACTCGGCTTGCGCTTCTTGTCGTCAATGTCCGCCTGGGCCTTTTCCGGCAACGGCCAGCCCAGCGCCAGCATCTCGGTCTCGGGCATCAGCACACACAGGTCGGTATGGGCATGCACATCAATGGCATGGCAGCTGGCGCAGTGGCCGCAGGCCCCTTGCGGCGTCGGCGCATCGCAGAGCCAGGCACGTACCATGGCCATTGCAAGCGAAAACTGGCCCAGACCCGAGGGGCCTTGCAGCAACCAGGCATGGCCGCGCTGGGCCAGCAGCAGGTCGCGCTGCTGGGCGATCCAAGGTGCCAGAGGAGTGGGGGCGGCGGAGACAGCCTCAGCCGCAGCGGTGTTCTTGGCGGTGGCCATCTCAGCCCTCCTCCCGGCTGGCGCTCAGCCAGCCCCGGGCCTCGACGGCCTGGCGCACCGCCTGCCACACCGCCGGCTTGGGCTGGTGCGAATCGATGCGTGCAAACCTGCCGGGTTGCGCCAGCGCGCGCTCGGCATAACCGGCGGCCACGCGGGCAAAAAACTGCTGGGGTTCGGCCTCAAAACGGTCCGGGGCACGCGCGCCTGCCAGGCGCTCGGCGGCCACCTCGGTGGGCAGGTCAAACCATATCGTCAGGTCGGGCTGGCGCAGTGCGCCCTCGCCCAGCTCGGGCCGGGCCTGCACCATGTGCTCCAGCACCGACAGCACCTGCAGGTCAAAGCCACGCCCTGCGCCCTGGTAGGCAAAGGTGGCATCGGTAAAGCGGTCGCACAACACCACGTCGCCACGGGCCAGCGCGGGCTCGATCACCTGCTGCAGGTGGTCGCGCCGGCCGGCAAATACCAGCAAGGCCTCGGTCAGGGCATCCATGGGCTCCTGCAGGAACAGCGCGCGCAGCTTCTCGGCCAGCGGCGTGCCCCCGGGCTCCCGCGTGCTCACCACCCGGCGACCGGCGGCCAAAAAGGCGTCGTGCAGGCCCTGGATATGCGAGGATTTGCCAGCGCCGTCAATGCCTTCAAAGCTGATGAACAGACCGCGCGAGGCAGCTGGGGAAGATACGGGAGAAGATGGAGTCATGCTGCGGCAGATTGTACGTGCCAGCCAGCCATCCGGACGGGATCAGCCCGCAGGATCCAGGTCCGTGTCGCCCGCTACACCGCGCTTGCGCGCCACCGCGTAGGCGGTCAGCACCTGGTGGGCCACCATATCGACACTGGGGCGGGCGACGCCATCGCGGTCCACCCAGACCTTGGGCGTCAGGCTGCCCGACAGGCAGATGCTGTCGCCATCGCCCAGGCCCAGCAATGCGGCGACCGGGGCATCGTCGAAAGCGATGACGTTGACAATCAGCATCTCGCCATCGCCTGCACCGGCATTGGCACGCACCTTGGCCAGCGCGTAGGGCTTGCCGGTTTTACTGGTGCGCTCGACCGGCTGGCCCAGTATGCGCCCGGAAACCAATCCATCCATCATGCTTGCATCCCCCATTCAAGCCCTGCAGTTTAGCCGCTCGGGCCAGAGCCAAATGCAAGTCGGGCCCGCCGATCAGGGCTCGCGTGGCGGCATAGCCACCGGCTTCTCGCCCAGCGCATGGGCGGCGGGCCCCGCCGCAGGACTGCTGTCGATGACCTTGAAAGTCGGCAGCGGCGTTTTCCCCAGCACCCAGGCCATGCGCGAGCCCGCACCTACCAGCGCGCCCATCACCCAGAAGACCCCGCCGACACCGATGGCCGCCCCCGCCGCACCGAACATCAGCGGCATGCAGACGCTGGAGCCGTTGATCAGCATCAGCCGCAAGCCCACCGCCTCGCCATGGCGCTCTTCCGGAGTGATCTGGTGCAGCATGCTCATGGCCATCGGCTGCACGCTGCCCAGGCCGATGCCCAGCAACGCCGAACAAAAGGCCATCGCCCAGGCATTGGGCATCAGCGGATAGACCGCGAAGATGGCGGCGGTCAGCACCATCGCGGCCATCACCACCGTCATCTCACGCAGATGGCGCGAGATGGCAGGCAGCAGCACCCGGATCACAAAGGCCGCCAGCGCGAACACGCCGAGCACGGCGCCGATCTCGGAGGCCGACAGACCCCGGTCATGGCCCAGCAACGGCACGACAAAGGTGTGTACATCCCAGCAGGAGGCGACCAGCCAGTTGACGATCAGCAGGCGCCGGAAGGACTGCTCGCGCAGCAGATCCCAGGCATGGTGCGGCTGGCCATCGCTCTTGGGCGGCGCCGGCTCCATCTCTTGCGCGCTGCGCACGCACCACCAGGCGACCACCGAGAACAGCGCCAGCACCACAAACGCGATGCGGTAGGAAAGGTTGTTGCCCGCCTGGCCGGTGGAGTGGTCGATGATCAGGCCCGTCACCATCGGGCCCAGAAAATTGGCAATCGCCGGGCCCAATGACAGCCAGCTGAAGATCTGGCGCAACTCGCTGGCCTCATGCGCGACGCGGCCGGCGTGGCGCTGCAGCGCAATGATGGAGATGCCGCAACCCGCGCCGGTCAGCAGTGCCGACAGGCATAGCACTTCAAAGCGGGGAAAGGCCACACCGATGGCAGTACCGACAAAGGCCAGCGCAATCGCCGCGAGCATCGGCTTCATGAAGCCATGCCGGTCGGCGTAGCGGCCTGCCGGCAGCGCCAGAAACACCTGGGTGAGCGCAAACAGACTGAGCAAGAACCCCACGGCGCCGGGGGTGTGGCCATCGCGCAGGGCCAGCAGCGGGGCTGCCAAACGCGTGCCTGTCATACAGGTATGGACGAAAAACTGGCCGATGATCAGCCGTATCAACTCGCGATTCACGCGTTCCCTTCAGCACCTTGGGCACTTGGCGCTTGCTTGGCCTGCATTGTCGGCTAAGAAAGGGTGGCGGCGCTGTCGCCTTCGTCCGTATCCGAGGTCAGAGGGCCCAACTCGCCGGCTGCAGGCGTCTCATGCACATGCGAGAGGCGCTTTTTGATCGCCCGGGTGCGCACATCGACCTGCTCGAACTTCTTGGCTGCCTGGTCCAGCGACTTGCGCGTGGCCTCGACCACCTCGCCAAACTTGTTGAACTCGGTCTTGACCTGGCCCAGCACCGCCCAGACCTCGGAGCTGCGCTTTTCGATGGCCAGCGTCTTGAAGCCCATTTGCAGGCTGTTGAGCATCGCTGCCAGGTTGGCGGGCCCCGAGACCATGACCCGGCAGTCGTTTTGCACCGCCTCGACCAGGCCGGGCCGGCGCATCACCTCGGCAAACAGGCCCTCGGTGGGCAGGTAGAGCACCGCAAAATCGGTGGTGTTGGGCGGCGAGACGTACTTGCTGTAGATCTTCTTGGCCTCCAGGCGGATCGAGTTCTCAAAACCGATGCTGGCCGACTGGATCGCCGCCTTGTCCATGCTCTCCTGCGCATCCATCAGGCGCTGGTAGTGCTCCACCGGGTACTTGGAATCGATGGGCAGCCACACCGGCCTGTCGTCGCTGTGGCCCGGCAGGCGGATGGCGAACTCCACCATCTCGTCGCTGCCCGGCACGGTCTTGACGTTCCTGGCGTACTGCTGGGCGGTCAGCACGTTGTCGATGATCATGCCCAGCTGCAACTCGCCCCAGGTGCCGCGCGATTTCACATTGGTCATCACGCGCTTGAGGTCGCCCACGCTGCCGGCCAGGGTCTGCATTTCGCCCAGGCCCTTGTGCACCTGCTCCAGCCGGTCGCTGACCAGCTTGAAGGATTCGCCCAGGCGCTGCTCCAAGGTGGCATGCAGTTTTTCGTCCACCGTTTTGCGCATCTCTTCGAGCTTGCTGGCGTTGTCGCTCTGGATGCTGGCCAGCCGCTCATTGAGCGTGCCGCGCAGCTGCTCGGCCTGCTGCTGGTTGGCCTGCAGCAGCTGCGCCAGCTGGCGCCCCACCCCATCCTGCATGCCGCTCAGGTGCGACTGCACATCGGTCTTGAGCGTGGTCAGGCTGTGGTGGTTGGCCCGGGTGAGTGCATCGACGCGCTGGGTCAGCGAGGTATCGAGCACTGACAGGCGCTGGTTGACGGCGGCATCGAGGTGGGCCAGGCGCTGCGCCAGCTGGGCCTCGAACCCGGCCAGTGCCTGGGCCAGTTCCTGGCGCCCCAGGCGGGATTCGGCCAGGCTTTGCGCCATGCGCGCCTCCAGCGATTCGCGGAACTCGCCCATGACATCCTGGCTGCCCTGGTTCAGCTCGCGCAGCTGCAAAGTCAGGTGCTGCGACAGGTGGCTGAGCGCCCCTTCGCTGCGTGCCAGCGCCTGCACCGTCTGCTGCTGGTCCCGGGCCTGGCGCTCCTGCTGCTGCAGCCAGACCTCACCCAGACCGGCCTTGGGCCGGCGCAGCAGCAGGACCAGCAGATTGGCCAGCACCGCCAACAACACCAAGGTCAGCAGCACCAGGCTGAGCAGCGACCGATCCAGATCCAGATTCACAAGCGTTCCCCGTGTTTGAGAAGACTTCAAAAATAATAGCTGCTTGCACCCGCCTGGTGGGCACAAACAGCCATGTTTATTGAAATATTTTGCGTTCAGGCAGCGCTGCGGCGGCTGTGCTCCAGGTGGTTGACGGGCGTGACCGGCGCCTGGCCGCCCAGGTAGGCGATCAGGTTGTCGGCCGCCAGCTGGGCCATGGCCCGGCGCGTGCCCATCGTGGCGCTGGCGATATGCGGTGTCAGTACCACATTGGACAGTGCCAGCAAATCCGGGTGCACCGCAGGCTCGCCCTCGAACACATCCAGCCCGGCGGCCGCAATGGTCTTGTTGGCCAGGGCCTTGGCCAGCGCCGCGTCGTCCACAATGCCGCCGCGCGCAATATTGGTCAGCGTCGCCGTGGGCTTCATGCTGGCGATCTCGGCCGCACCGATCGTGTGGTGGGCCTCAGGGGTGTAGGGCAGCACCAGCACCAGGTGGTCGGCGGTGCTGAGCAGCTCCTGCTTGCTCACATAGCGGGCCTTGCAATCGGCCTCCAGCTCGGGGCTCAGGCGCGAGCGGTTGTGGTAGACCACCTGCATGCCAAAGCCATGGGCACCACGCCGCGCAATGGCCTGGCCGATGCGGCCCATGCCCAGAATGCCCAGGGTGCTGCCATGTACCTCGGCACCGGCCAACAGGTCATAGCGCCAGTCCTTCCACTGTCCGGCGCGCAGAAAATGCTCGCTCTCGGTGATGCGGCGGGCAGCCGCCATCATCAGCGCAAAGCCGAAATCGGCCGTGGTCTCGGTCAGCACATCGGGCGCATTTGTGCCCTGCACGCCGGCTGCCGTCATCGCGGCCACATCGAAGTTGTTGTAGCCCACGGCCATGTTGGCGCAGATCTGCAACTGCGGGCAGGCGGCCAGCAAAGCCGCATCGATGCGCTGCGAGCCGGTGGTCAGCACGCCATCGATGCCCTGCAGGCGCTCGGCCAGCTCGGTGGGCGACCAGGCGACATCGTCC
The DNA here is from genome assembly GCF_022387135.1 of Comamonas sp. B21-038. Classification (GTDB taxonomy): domain Bacteria; phylum Pseudomonadota; class Gammaproteobacteria; order Burkholderiales; family Burkholderiaceae_C; genus Comamonas; species Comamonas sediminis. The sequence goes on along the minus strand of NZ_CP092462.1, from coordinate 1,427,984 downwards.
TGGTTGGACTGGACCTCGAAGTGCTGCTCCAGCACAGTGACCACTTCAGGCGAAATGGCGCGGGCAATCAGAATTTTCGGGCGGGACATCGGCAATTTCCTCGGGGTTCAGCGGAACCAGATAAAAGTCATCACGATAAACAACGGCACCAGGATGGCGCAGGACCAGGCCATGTAGCCAAAAAAGCTGGGCATGCGCACGCCGCGGCTTTCGGCAATGGCCTTGACCATCATATTGGGTGCGTTGCCGATATAGGTGTTCGCACCCATGAAAACAGCACCGGCCGAGATGGCGGCCAACGTGGTTGCCATCGAGGTCATCAGCACCTGGGGATCGCCCCCGGCGGTATTGAAGAACACCAAATAGGTGGGCGCATTGTCCAAAAAGCTGCTGAGCAGGCCGGCGGCCCAGAAGTACATCGCCGGGTCCGGCGAGCCATCGGGCCGGGTCACCGCACGCACCACCGCACCAAAGGGCCCGTTGGCACCAGCCTGCAGCATTGCAATGACGGGGATGATGGTCAGAAAAATGCCGGCGAACAGCTTGGCCACTTCCTGCATCGGGCCCCAGTCGAACTGGTTGGCGGCATGCGCAGACGCAGGGGTGAGCTTGAAGGACAGCACGGCCACCGCAATCAGGCCCAGGTCACGCACGATGGATGGCAGACCAACGGCTACACCGGCAATGTCCCACTGCAGATCGGACTTCCAGAATCCGCTGAGCAGCACCAGGGCCACCACGGCGCCCAGCAGCACAAAATTGATCTTGCCCTCAAAGCCCAGGCTGTGGGTGTCGGGCGTCGGATCGGTGCGGGGCTTTTGCGCGTCAAAGCGCAGCATGTAGCGGTCCAGCAGGTAGAAGATCACCAGCAGCGCACCGACCAGAAACAGGGTCTCGGCAAAGATGTGGCGCACCGTCCAGAAGAAATCGACGCCCTTCAAAAACCCCAGGAACAGCGGCGGATCGCCCAGTGGGGTGAGCGAGCCGCCAGCGTTGGAGACGATGAAGATGAAGAACACGACCACATGCGCGCAACTGCGGCGGGCATCGTTGGCGCGGATCAGCGGCCGGATCAGCAGCATCGACGCCCCGGTGGTGCCCATGAAGCTGGCCAGCACCGCCCCAATCGCCAGGATGGCAGTGTTCAAGCCCGGTGAGCCATGCAGGTTGCCACGGATGTAGATCCCTCCCGAGACCGTGAACAAGGCGGTGAGCAAAATGACAAAGGGAATGTATTCAGCCACCAGTGCATGGGCCAGGCTGCCAGCGGCCAACCCCGGTCCGAAGACGGCAGCAAACGGCAGCAAAAAGGCCAGCGCCCAGAAAGCGGCGACCTTGCCAAAATGGTGGTGCCAGAAGTGGGGCAAAAACAGCGGCATCAGCGCAATCGACAGCAGAATGCCGGCAAAAGGGATGCCCCATAAAACAGAAAGATCAGCCCCATTGATCGTGGCCGCACTGGCCCAGCCCGGTACCAGCACCGCAGCCCCCACGGCCGCCCTGCCCCACGCCCCATACCGCTGCCCCACCTGCGCCATAAGCTGCTCCTTGTGTTTGTGCTTATTCCCCCATGCAGCCGTGCGCGCTTGGCAGACGGGTGCAGCCGGTGATTTTAGTCAGCGGCCATGCGCCAGGACCGGCTGCGGGTGACAGCCGCCCTCCCGATTAACCCGCACGTGCGGGGGCTGGTGCCACCCCTTGCGGCGGCATGTGCTGGCTGGGGGGCAGGTTGAACACCTGGCGCAGATAGGCCAGGTATTTTTCGTCGTCGCACATGCTCTTGCCGGGCGTGTCCGATATCTTGGCGACCGGCTGGCCATTGCAGCGGGTCATCTTGATGACGATCTGCAGCGGCTCGTAGCCGAGGTCATTGGTCAGGTTGGTGCCCACACCGAAGGCCAGCTGGCAGCGCCCCTGGAAGCGTTCGAACAGTGCAATGGTGCGCGGTATCGTCAGCGCATCGCTGAAGATCAGGATCTTGCTCAGCGGATCGACCTTGTGCAGCTTGTAATGGGCAATCAGCCGCTCACCCCAGCTGAACGGGTCGCCGCTGTCATGCCGCGCGCCGTCAAAGAGCTTGCAGAAGTACAGGTCGAAATCGCGCAGGAAGGCATCCATGCCATAGACATCGGACAGCGCAATGCCCAGATCGCCCCGGTATTCCTTGGCCCACATGTCAAAGCCATAGATCTGGCTTTCGCGCAGGCGCGGGCCCAGCGCCTGGCAGGCCTGCAGGTATTCATGGGCCATCGTGCCCAACGGGGTCAGGCCCAGTTGTTTGGCAAACAAGGTGTTGCTGGTGCCGGCCAGCTGGCCCCGGCGCTCGCCCGGCATCGCTGGATGTGTGGCCACGCCCAGGCCACCCACCAGGCTGCCCAGCACCTCGCGCTGCCAGCGATGGCTGAAACGCCGGCGCGTGCCATAGTCGGCGATCTTGAGCGCCTCCAGGCCCTGCCCACGCATGGCCTCGATCTTGCCCGCCAGGCGCCTGCGCCCCTCCGCCCAATCGGGCTCAGGCTGGGTGTTGCGAAAGTAGACCTCATTGACGATGGCCAGCACCGGGATCTCGAACAGCACGGTGTGCAGCCAGGGGCCGGTGATCGTGATATCGATCTCACCGCTGGGCAGCGGCATCACGCTGATGTATTTTTCCTTGAGCTGGTAGAGCCGCAGAAAATCGATGAAATCGCTTTTGATGAAGCGCAGCGACTGCAGATAGGCCAATTCGTCATCGGCAAAGCGCAGGCTGCACAGATGCTGGATTTCGGCGCGAATCTCGTCCACATACGGCGCCAGTTGCACGCCGGGGTTGCGGCAGCGGAACTTGTATTCCACCTGGGCTCCCGGAAACTGGTGCAGCACCACCTGCATCATCGTGAACTTGTACAGGTCGGTGTCCAGCAGACTTTGGATAATCATGGTTGGCAGCACAGGGTTGCGCGCCAACACGTGCAGCGGCCAATGTGGCTGCTACAGGCAGACGCCGTGTCTCGTATCCACAACCCAGCGCCTATTTCATAAGGTCGCAACAGCGGCAAGTGTAGGCGATTGACCGCCGCCCTGCTGTGAGGCAGGGCAAGGCATCCCCGCGGAGGCTTATCGCAGGCGCAGTCTGTCGAGCGCCAAGCGCGTGGCGTCTGGCAGCGCAACCGGGCGCCGGCTGCTGCGGTCCACATAGACATGGACAAAATGCCCGCAAGCGGCGCTTTGCGATGCACCGGCCACAAAAATCGCCAGCTCATAACGCACACTGCTTTTACCCAGATGCGCGACACGCACGCCAACATCGACATCCTGCGGATAGGACACCGGCGCAAAATAGTGGCATTGGGTCTCCACCACCAGGCCGATGCTGGTGCTCTTTTCCAGATCGAGCAGCCCATTGTCAATCAGCAAGCGGTTCACGGCCGTGTCGAACCAGCTGTAATAAACGACGTTGTTGACATGCCCATAGGCATCGTTATCCGCCCAGCGGGTGGTTATGCGCACAAACTCGGCATAGGCCGACCGGGGCTGCGGCTGGGGACGCTCGGCGTGCTGCTGCGAAGAAGACATCTGGCCATCCTGGTCACGAAGTTCGCAGGCATTGTAGAACGTGTTTGCGATCTCTACGCAGCCGCGTTGGAGTGCAATCGGGATGAGTTCGAAGGGCAGGTCCGCAGCTTGCACCGGGGTGCAAGCAAGGGCCAGCGCGCAGAAATCGGCCCATTTCACTCCAACCCATAGGGACAAGGGTTTTGCGGGTGCCCGACTAGGGGCGCCCGGCTAGGGCCGCCCGGGCAGGGGTGCCCGACTAGGGGTGCCCGACTAAGGGCAGTCTGCGTCGTTGCAAATCCTCGCAATAGTGCGACTATGGCTGCGGTGTTGCGCGGCTGGGCGCCCCCCTCGCCTCCCATCCCGCAAAACCGCTGTCGCGGCGCGAGGAGATCGTAAACACGTTCTTCGAGTGCCCGAACCCGCCGTCACCGCAGCGCGGCACTGTCGGAGACAGACCAGCACAGACGCTGCCATCGTGCTGTCACATGCGGCGGCTACAACGTCAGAACAAGCAGGTTTGAGCCAATTGCCAGGCGATTAATTCGTTACCCCATCAACTAATTAAACAAAAGGTAAATGATTGAAATCAAAACAAAAGATTTTTTGCTGCACTGCACAAAAAAAGGCTTGCAAAACACCCGCAGATGCCCAACAATAGAGTCATTGTGCAGTGCAGCAATTCAAAGCAATGCACAAGCCTCCGGTACACAATGGGTGTCCGGACCGGTATTTTCACCACTTCTAACGAGACGGAGTATGAACATGGCATTGACCCCTGACCAAATCCTGGCTGCACACAAGGCGAATCTGGAAACCCTGCTGGGCCTGACCAACAAGGCCTTTGAAGGCGTGGAAAAGCTGGTGGAACTGAATGTGGCCGCTACCCGCGCTGCGCTGTCCGATGTCTCGGCCAACACCTCGGCCGTGCTCGATGCCAAGAGCGCCCAGGATCTGCTGAGCGTGCAAAGCGGTCTGCTGCAACCGATGGCCGAAAAGACCGCTGCCTACAGCCGCCATCTGTATGAAATCGCCGCCGCCACCAGCCTGGAATTCAGCAAGGCGTTCGAGAACAAGGCCGTGGAAGCCCAGTCGAAGTTCAATGACTTTGTCGACACTGCTGCCAAGAACGCACCAGCCGGTTCTGAAAGCGCCGTTGCCGTGATGAAGACCGCTGTTGCCGCTGCCAACAACGCCTACGACTCCGTGCAAAAGGCCGTGAAGCAAGCCGGTGAAGTGGCCGAGACCAACTTCAACACGATCACCAACAACGCCGTCAAGGCTGCTGGTACCGTCAGCGCAGCGACCGCCAAGCGCCGCTGAACGGACGCTGGTTGTGGCCCAATACCCACAACTGAGCCCGGCAAAGGGCCAGCCCCTGGACAAATCCAAGGGTAAACCCTAGAATACATAGATCGCACTGACATGGTCGGTGCACCCAGTTGTCTCCTTGGATCTTTTCGAAACCTGGTTTCTTGGATCCTTTTAAAGCCCGGCCTTGCCGGGCTTTTTTTTGTCTGTCCAGCGGCCAGCACGGCTCGCGTGCCATGAACAATGCGTCACTTAATGGCGGCTGAATAAGCACAGACCCTGCACTGGATTAAATAGAAACAATTCTTGTTTCAATTAAGATCGCGTCTCCAACTTTACAGAGACGTTTTGCCCTATGCATTCTTTCAAAATCCTTGCACTGGCTTGCGCCATCACGGCAGGTGCTGCTGCACAAGCCCAGGAAGTGGTCAACTTGTACTCTGCCCGCCACTACGCGACGGATGAGGCGCTCTATAACAACTTCACAAAAGCGACCGGCATCAAGATCAACCGTGTGGACTCGGACGACGCAGGCATTGTGGCCCGCCTCAAGGCAGAAGGTGCCGCCTCCCCTGCCGATGTGGTGTTGATGGTGGACGCCGCCCGCCTCTACCGCGGCGAGAAGGACAACCTGTTCCTGCCGATCCGCTCGGCCAAGCTGGAGGACGTGATCCCCGCCAACCTGCGCGCCCAGCCCGAAGCCGATGGCGGCATCACCTGGTTCGGTCTGTCGACCCGTGCCCGTGTGATCGCCTACAACAAGGACAAGGTCAAGCTCGAGGATGTCGACAGCTATGAAAAGCTGGCCGACCCCAAGAACAAGGGCAAGATCTGCATCCGCTCGGCCTCGCACCCCTACAACCTGAGCCTGTTTGGCGCCGTCACCGAACACATCGGTGAAGCCAAGGCCCAGCAATGGCTGCAAGGCGTCAAGGACAATCTGGCACGCCCACCCAAAGGCGGTGACACCGACCAGATCAAGGCCGTTGCCGCTGGTGAATGCGATATCGCCGTCACCAACAGCTACTACTTCGCTCGCCTGATGCGTTCGAGCAATCCCGACGATGTCGCGATCACCAACAAGGTGAGCGTCGTGTTCCCGAACCAGAGCAGCTGGGGCACCCATCTGAACATCGCTGGTGGCGCAGTCGCCAAGTACAGCAAGAACAAGGACAACGCGGTCAAGTTCCTGGAGTACCTGGCCAGCCCGGAAGCCCAGACCTACTTCGCCAACGGCAACAACGAGTGGCCTGCAGCCAAGAACGTGCAGACCGACAACCCGGCGCTGAAGGCGATGACGCAGGACAAGCCGTTCAAGAGCGAGACCATCCCGATCAGCGCTGTGGGCAGCAACATGGCCAAGGTGCAGCAGATGCTGGACCGCGCCGGCTTCCAGTAAGCCGCGCACGCTGTCACGAAAAGCCCGCTCGCGGGCTTTTTTTGTGACTGCTCACCGCACTGGGCTCGGCTAAGATGCACCGATCCAACAACCGGGAGACATAGCGATGCAAATCGCCAAGAAGGTATTTATCGTCACAGGCGGCGCGTCCGGCCTGGGAGAAGGCACGGCCCGCATGCTCACCAATGAAGGCGCCACCGTCGTCATCGCCGACATGCAGGCAGACAAAGGCCAGGCGCTGGCCCAGCAGCTGGGCGGCGCATTTGTGCAATGCGATGTGTCGAATGCCGAACAGGCCCAGGCCGTCGTGGACAAGGCGGTATCGCTGGGCAAGCTGTTTGGCCTGGTCAACTGCGCAGGCATTGCCCCGGCTGAAAAGACCGTCGGCAAAAAAGGCGCGCATTCGTTGGAGTTATTCAGCAAAACCATCACGGTCAACCTGATTGGCAGCTTCAACATGATCCGCCTCTGCGCCGAAGCGATGGCCCAGAATGCGCCCGAGCTCACTGGCGAGCGCGGTGTGCTGATCTCGACGGCCAGCGTGGCCGCCTATGACGGCCAGATCGGCCAGGCGGCCTATGCGGCCTCCAAAGGCGGCGTGGTTGGCATGACCTTGCCCATCGCCCGCGATCTGGCGCGCAGCGGCATCCGCAACATGACCATTGCCCCCGGCATCTTTGGCACCCCCATGCTCTTTGGCATGCCCCAGGAGGTGCAGGATGCGCTCGCCGCTGGCGTGCCCTTCCCCAGCCGCCTGGGTACCCCTGAGGACTACGCCAAGCTGGTCAAGCACATCATCGAGAACGATATGCTCAATGGCGAAGTGATCCGCCTTGATGGCGCCATCCGCCTGGCACCCAAGTAATACCAAGGCCTGCGGGCCTTGCGATGCAAAAAGCCGATCTGCGGGGCAACCCGGCGATCGGCTTTTTCTTGCACGCTGCACACGGGCAGCAGCAGCGATGAAAAAAGCCTTCTTGCCACAGGACAAGAAGGCTTTTGGAATCTGGCGGAGTGGACGGGACTCGAACCCGCGACCCCCGGCGTGACAGGCCGGTATTCTAACCAACTGAACTACCACTCCTGGCAGAAAGCTTTGCTAGCCATGATGGCTACAAGTGCTTCAAACTTGGCGACCCTACGGGGATTCGAACCCCGGTACTCACCGTGAAAGGGTGATGTCCTAGGCCTCTAGACGATAGGGTCAATCCTAGAACTTTGCCTGCGCTGCACCGCTACTGCGGTGCCTCAGACAAGTTTAATTGGTGGAGGTAAACGGGATCGAACCGATGACCTCTTGCATGCCATGCAAGCGCTCTCCCAGCTGAGCTATACCCCCCAATTTGCTGATGTCGCTCCATGACTTTGTCGCCATCACTTGCTGTACCTGAGTACAGCTTCGCGATGCCTTCGCGTCCTGAAACGATCTCAACAAATTTCAAAACTGTGGCGGAGTGGACGGGACTCGAACCCGCGACCCCCGGCGTGACAGGCCGGTATTCTAACCAACTGAACTACCACTCCTGGCAGGAAGCTTTGCTAGCTATTATATAGCATCAAGTGCTTCAAACTTGGCGACCCTACGGGGATTCGAACCCCGGTACTCACCGTGAAAGGGTGATGTCCTAGGCCTCTAGACGATAGGGTCAATCCTAGAACTTTGCCTGCGCTGCACCGCTACTGCGGTGCCTCAGACAAGTTTAATTGGTGGAGGTAAACGGGATCGAACCGATGACCTCTTGCATGCCATGCAAGCGCTCTCCCAGCTGAGCTATACCCCCCAATTTGCTGATATCAAGCCATGACTTTGTCGGTCTCGCTCGCTGTACCTGAGTACAGCTTCGCGAGCCCTTCGCGTCATGACATGATCTCAACAAATTTTAAAACTGTGGCGGAGTGGACGGGACTCGAACCCGCGACCCCCGGCGTGACAGGCCGGTATTCTAACCAACTGAACTACCACTCCTGGCAGGAAGCTTTGCTAGCTATTATATAGCATCAAGTGCTTCAAACTTGGCGACCCTACGGGGATTCGAACCCCGGTACTCACCGTGAAAGGGTGATGTCCTAGGCCTCTAGACGATAGGGTCAAAACCTGGACTTGCCTTGCGGCTGTCGATTAAAAAAGCGCCCTCTTGAACAAAGGCGCTTCTACTCGAGCGACTGGCGAAACTGGCGGAGTGGACGGGACTCGAACCCGCGACCCCCGGCGTGACAGGCCGGTATTCTAACCAACTGAACTACCACTCCTGGCAGGAAGCTTTGCTAGCTATTATATAGCATCAAGCGCTTCAAACTTGGCGACCCTACGGGGATTCGAACCCCGGTACTCACCGTGAAAGGGTGATGTCCTAGGCCTCTAGACGATAGGGTCAAAACCTAAGAACCGATTTCTCGTTTCCGATAATCTTTGGTGGAGGTAAACGGGATCGAACCGATGACCTCTTGCATGCCATGCAAGCGCTCTCCCAGCTGAGCTATACCCCCGTATCGGCAAGTTTTACAATTACTTGTTGCTGCTCACCGAAGACTCGAATTATAGGGCGTATTTCAGCGCTTTTGCAGTCTTTCGATAATTTTTTCACGACCGAGTAATGCAAGCACTGCGTCCACCGACGGCGTATGGGCGGTACCCACCGCCAAAACACGCACCGGCATCGCCAGTTGGGGCATCTTCATGCCGTGTGTCTTGAGCACCTGCTTGAAGCCAGCGCTGATCGCTTCCTTGCTCCAATCACCTGCCTGCAGCACCTGCAGCAGCTCGTCGATCACCGGAATGATCTCGGGCGTCACATGGGCAGCCAGGTCTTCCGCGCTGGGCTGCACGTCCTTGTAGAACACTTGGGCCCATTGCGCCAGATCCACCAGGGTGTCGCAGCGGTCTTTGAACAATGCACAGATGCGTGGCAGGCGGCCATCACCGACGGTGATGCTGTCCAGGCCCAGGTTCTTCAGGAACGGGGTCAGCATGGCTGCCAGCTCGTCATCGGGCGTCAGCTTCATGTGCTGGGCATTGACCCAGCGCAGCTTGGCCTCGTCGAACTGGCCCGCGCTGCGGCCCAGGTGGTCGAGGTTGAACCACTCCAGGAACTGCTGGCGCGAGAAGATTTCGTCATCGCCGTGGCTCCAGCCCAGGCGTGCCAGGTAGTTCACCATGGCATCGGCCAGGTAGCCTTCGTCGCGGTACTGGGTGACGGCCTTGGCGCCATTGCGCTTGCTCATCTTCTCGCCTTGCTCATTGAGCACGGTGGGCAGGTGGGCAAACACCGGCACATCGGCGCCCAGCGCTTCGAAGATGTGGATCTGGCGGGGCGTGTTGTTGACATGGTCGTCACCCCGGATCACGTGGGTGATGGCCATATCCATGTCATCGACGCAGACGCAGAAGTTATAGGTCGGCGTGCCATCGGGACGGGCGATCACCAGGTCATCCAGCTCCGAGTTCTGGAACTCGATGCGGCCCTTGCACTTGTCTTCCCAGGCGACCAGGCCAGTCAGCGGCGTCTTGAAGCGCAGCACCGGCTTGACGCCTTCGGGTACCGGCGGCAGCACCTTGCCCTCTTCGGGGCGCCAGGTGCCGTCATAGCGGGGCTTTTCCTTGTTGGCCATCTGCTTTTCACGCAGCGCGTCCAGCTCTTCCATGCTCATGTAGCAAGGGTAGACGGCGCCCTTCTCTTGCAGGGTGGCCAGCACTTCCTTGTAGCGGTCCATGCGCTGCATCTGGTAGAACGGGCCCTCGTTGGGGTCCAGCTGCAGCCAGGCCATGCCTTCCAGAATCACATCGACGGACGCCTGGTTGGAACGCTCCAGGTCGGTGTCTTCGATGCGCAGGATGAAATCACCCTGGTTGGCGCGTGCGAAGGCCCAGGGGTAGAGGGCCGAGCGGATGTTGCCCAGGTGGATAAAGCCGGTCGGCGATGGGGCAAAACGGGTACGTACTTTGGTGCTCATGTCAGGGTATCCAGGCCGCGCAACAGGTCGGCTTTCAAATCATCCAGGTGTTCCAGGCCAACGGAAATGCGGATCAGGCCCTGGCCCACGCCAGCGGCCTGGCGCTGCTCTTCGGTCAGGCGGCCATGCGAGGTGCTGGCCGGATGGGTGATCGTGGTCTTCACATCACCCAGGTTGGCCGTGATCGAGCACAGCAAGGTGCTGTCGATCACATGGAAGGCTTGGGCGCGCAGCTGCTCCGCACCCTCACCCACCACGTCAAAGGCCAGTACCGCCCCGCCCATGCCGTTTTGCTGGCGCATCGCCAGCGCATGCTGCGGGTGGCTTTCCAAGCCAGGGTAGTACACCCGGGCAACCTTGGGATGCGACTCCAGCCAGCGTGCCAGCTCCAGCGCTGCGGCGCTTTCCGCCCTCACCCGCAGGGCCAGGGTCTCCAGCCCCTTCATTACCACCCAGGCGTTGAACGGAGAAAGGTTCAGTCCACCGCTGCGCAGGAAGGTGCCCATGACCTTGTCGACCAGCGCGACAGTGCCGCAGACGGCGCCTGCCATCACGCGGCCCTGGCCATCGAGGAACTTGGTGCCCGAATGCACCACCAGATCAGCGCCGAGCTTGGCCGGTTGCTGCAGCACGGGCGTGGCAAAGCTGTTGTCCACCGCGAGCAATGCGCCATGCGCATGGGCGATCTCAGCCAGCGCGGCGATGTCGCACAGGTCGGTCAGCGGATTGGTCGGCGTCTCGGCAAACAGCATGCGCGTATTGGGCCGGATCGCCGCCTTCCAGGCCTGCACATCGGTTTGCGGCACAAAGCTGGTCTCCACGCCAAAGCGGGCCATCTCGGTACCCAGCAGCTTGATCGTCGATCCGAACATGGACTGCGAGCAGATCACATGGTCGCCCGTCTTCAGCACGGTCAGGGCCACCAGCAAGATGGCGGACATGCCGGTCGAGGTGGCGATCGCACACTCGGTACCTTCCATCGCCGCCAGGCGGCGCTCAAAGCTGGTCACCGTCGGGTTGCCGGTGCGGGTGTAGGTGTAGCCTTCTTCGAGCGCGGCAAAGCGGCGCGCGGCCGTCTCGGCATTGGGTTGCACAAAGCTGCTGGCCAGGTACAGGGCTTCACTGTGTTCGCCCCACTGGCTGCGCTCGATCGCCTCACGGACCGCCAAGGTATCAGGGTGCAGGCCTGGCGGCAATTTCTTTTCAGTCATTCTTCTTCCCTAGCAGTGCGCAGACCGCCATCAAGCCGCATCGGTCACATCGGCATTGCGCAGCGACAGACGCGAGGTATCGAGATCGTCCTCTTCGGTGGTGACACGGCCTTCATTGACCTGCGAGATGCCTTCAGGCGTGATGCCGGTCACATAGATGCCATCGAAACACGAAGCCTCGAAGCCATGCACGCCGGTATTGAGCTTGCCCACGGCGTTCTTCATGCCATCGACGTCCTGGTAGATCAGCGCATCGCAGCCGATGTACTGGCGGATCTCTTCGAGGCTGCGGTCATGGGCCACCAGCTCCTTGGCGGTAGGCATGTCGATGCCGTAGACGTTCGGGAAGCGCACCGGTGGCGCAGCGCTGGCCAGATAAACCTTGTTGGCACCAGCGTCGCGCGCCATCTGCACGATTTCCTTGGAGGTCGTACCACGCACGATGGAGTCATCGACCAGCAGCACATTGCGGCCCTGGAACTCGCTGCCGATGGCATTGAGCTTCTGGCGCACCGATTTCTTGCGCGCACCCTGGCCCGGCATGATGAAGGTACGGCCCACATAGCGGTTCTTGACGAAGCCTTCGCGGTAGGGCTTGCCCAGCAGCTGGGCCAGCTGCATGGCGCTGGGGCGGCTCGATTCAGGAATCGGGATCACCGCATCGATTTCGTTGGGCGGCACCATCGAGATCACGCGCTTGGCCAGCGTCTCACCCAGGTTCAGACGTGCCTGGTAGACCGACATGCCATCGAGCACCGAATCCGGGCGGGCCAGGTAAACAAACTCGAAGATGCAGGGGTGCAGGCTGGGGTTTTCGGCGCACTGCTCAAAAGTCAGCGAGCCGTCGTCGCCGATGAACACGGCTTCGCCCGGCGCAATATCACGGTCCAGCTGCTGCATCGTGCCTTCCAGCGCCACCGATTCGCTGGCCACCATGACCGTGCCATCGGCGCCACGGCCAATGCACAGCGGGCGGATGCCATTCGGATCGCGGAAAGCCACCACGCCGTGACCGGCAATCAGTGCGATCACGGCATAGGAGCCCTGCACACGCTTGTGCACCGCACGGATGGCGTTGAACACATCCTGCTTTTGCAGCGGGATGCCATGGGTGGCGCGCTCGAGCTCATGGGCGAACACGTTGAGCAACACTTCCGAATCGCTCTCGGTATTGGTGTGGCGGTGGTCGGTGGAGAACAGCTCCTTGCGCAGCTGCACCGCATTGGTCAGATTGCCGTTGTGCACCAGCACGATGCCAAACGGTGCATTGACGTAGAAAGGCTGGGCTTCCTCTTCGCTGTAGGCATTGCCTGCGGTGGGGTAGCGCACCTGGCCCAGGCCGACATTGCCCGGCAATGCCCGCATATTGCGGGTACGGAACACATCCTTGACCATGCCTTTGGCCTTGTGCATGAAGAACTTGCGTCCCTGCTGGGTTGCAATGCCTGCTGCATCCTGTCCACGGTGTTGCAGCAGCAACAGCGCGTCATAGATCAATTGATTGACCGGCGTGCTACTGACGACTCCGACGATTCCACACATATTGAGCGTTCCAAAAACGTTAACGCGGCTCAGCCGCGATGCGTGCACCAGCCTCGGTGAGCTGGTCCACCAGTGAAGACCAATGTCTTCCCATTTCCTGCGGCATCCATGGCCGCAACACTGACACCGCCGACACCAGATGCGGTGCGAAGACTGAAGTGTTCCAGATTTGCGATTCCCGCATTGATGTCAGCATGAAAACCAGAGCGATCAACACAAGTAGTAACACCCCACGCAAGGCACCGAAAAGCGCGCCCAGCGTGCGGTCAAAGGGCCGCAAACCCACTATCTGAACCAGCTTGCCGATGATGCGGATCACCAGACCCAAGCTGAAGATGGCGGCAACAAAGACGATCACAAGACCTGCGGCTATGCGCACGCCCTCGTCCATCTCCTGCATCGGCAACCACATGCCAACCTGTGCGCCCCACAGCCGTGCGGCAAAAAACGCCAGCACCCAGCTGATCAGCGACAGCACCTCGAACACCAGCCCACGCAAGGCGCCGATCAGCACCGATCCCACCAGAATCAAGACAAACACCCAGTCCAGTGCCGACATGTCAATGCTCCGTCCACAAGGACCCGGGCGCGGCGGCCAAGGCCGGCACCCGGCAAAGGGTGCTGGGCGATGGCCAGGCGCGGTAGAAAAGTGTCACAACGGAACGCAGAGGCCAGCAGCGCCAGCCTTACAGCGGCAGCAGCGCAGCTGGCAGGCCCTGGGCACGCACCTTGGCTGCGGCACTGTCGGCCTCTTCCTTGCTGTTGAAAGGACCCACGCGCACACGGATGCGGGTGCCCGATGCCGTCTTCACCGACTGGGTAAACGCGGGCACGCCGGCCATCTGCAGCTTGGCACGCACCTCGGCGGCCTTGCTCTCTTCGGCAAACGCGCCCACCTGGATCGCGTAGCGGCTGGTGGCTGCTGCCGGCTTGGCTGCGGGCGCAGCCGCTGGTGCTGCTGCAGGCGCGCTGGCGGTTCGGCCCTCCATCATCGCACGCACCCGGTCGGCCTCATCATCACGCTTGGGCTTGGCGGGTTCTGCCGGCTTGGGCTTGGGCTCTTCCTTGGGCTTGGCCTCAGGTTTGGGCTCAGGCTTGGGTTCGGGTTTGGGAGCCGGCTTGGGCTCTGGCTTGGGCTCTGGCTTGGCTGCAGGCTCGGGTTTGGCAGCCGCCGCCGGCTTGTCGGCGGGTTTGTCGGCGGGCTTGCTGGCAGCAGCGGTGGCCGCTGCTGCTGCCGGAGCCGTGGCGGCCTGGCTGGCCGCATTGCTTCTCGCACCAACGATTTCCTCGCCCGCATCCAGGCCATTGTCATTGCCCGAATGGCTGCCATGCGGCGCTGCAGCGTTCGACGCGGGCGGCACAGCCAGCGCAGCGACACGCTCGCGGTCCGGAATCTCAATCGAGGCATTGACCGGCACAGGGCGTGGCTGCGTGTCAAACAGCATCGGAAAACCGATGATGGCCGCCAGCACCAGCACCGTGGCACCGATCAGGCGATGGCGCGCGCGGCGGCGCATGGCCTCCACGCTTTCGGCAGGATTGCTGCGCGGCGCACGAATGACGCGCGGGCTCTCCGCTTCCTGTTGCTTTTTACCGGGCCATCGAAGATTGAAAATTGCCATGGACGATTGGAGGTCGAGCTTGAAAAATGCGGCTGCGGAGCGCCCCACCTGGGGCCGCCATCAGTTCAGGTGCTTGGCATCGAGCCGTGGCACCCCATCCTTCAACACCCCGCCTACCGTGTAGAACGAGCCGAAAACGACGATTCTATCAGCGGGCCCCGCCGCTTCGACAGCCGCCTGGAATGCGGCCATCGGGTCAGGGTAACAAGCTGTAGCCACTTCGCGGCGCTGATCCGACAGCAGGTGCACCGCATTCCATTTGGACTGCAGATCCACCGCCTTCTCGGCGCGGTCGGTGGGCAGGTCGCAGAAATACCAGCGGTCCACCAGGGGGCCAACCTTGCGCAGCATCGGCGTCAGGTCCTTGTCATGCATCGCGCCAAAGACGGCATGGGTGGTGGGGAAGTAGCCCATGGCATCGAGGTTGGCGGTCAGCGCAGCGATCGCATGCGGATTGTGCGCCACATCCAGCACCAGGGCCGGCTGGCCGGGCACGATCTGGAAGCGGCCGGGCAGCTCGACCATCGCCAGGCCATTGCGCACCGCCTGTGCGGTGACCGGCAGCACCTGGCGCAGCGCCTCATAGGCGGCCAACACGCCGGAGGCATTGACCAGCTGGTTGGCCCCGCGCAGCGCCGGGTAGGCCATGCCGGCATAGCGGCGGCCCCGTCCTGCCCAGCTCCACTGCTGCTTGTCGCCTTCATAGTTGAAATCGCGGCCAAAGCGCCACAGGTCTGCGCCAATGCTTTGCGCATAGTCGATCACGCTTTGCGGCGGCACCGGGTCGCTGACGATGGCCGGTTTGCCCGGGCGCATGATGCCGGCTTTTTCGCGGCCAATCGATTCGCGGTCAGGGCCCAGCAGGTCCATATGGTCCAGATCGATGCTGGTGATGATCGCGCAGTCCGTGTCGATCATATTGGTGGCGTCGAGCCGGCCGCCCAGGCCGACCTCCAGAATCGCCACATCCAGCCTGGCCTGGCTCAGCAGGCGCAGGATCGCCAAGGTGGTGAACTCGAAATAGCTCAGCGAGATCTCGGGCGCCTGCAGGCGGGCCGCTTCGACCGCCTCGAAATGCGGCAGCAGATCGGCCGCCGAGACAATCTCGCCATGCACACGGCAGCGCTCTTCGAAATGCACCAGGTGCGGCGAGGTGAACACGCCAGGGCGGTAGCCGGCCTCCAGCGCCACCGCTTCCAGCATGGCGCAGGTCGACCCCTTGCCGTTGGTGCCCGCCACCGTGATCACCGGGCAGGCAAAGCGCAGCGCCAGGCGCTCGGCCACCGCCTTGACGCGGGTCAGCCCCATGTCAATGGTTTTAGGATGAATCTGCTCGCAGTGGCTCAGCCACTGGTCCAAGGTATCGAAACGGGTTTGCATGGGACCAGATTGTCGCGTAATTGCGGCTGTGTCATCATTGTTGCCCATGAGTAACCACACCATCGCCGTCTACGGCATTCCCAACTGCAGCACCGTCAAAAAAGCCCGCACCTGGCTCGATGCGCACGGCGTTGCGTACCAGTTCCACGATTTCAAGAAAGCCGGCGTACCGGCCAGCCATTTGCCCGACTGGATCGCGAAGGCCAGCTGGGAAAAATTGGTCAACCGCCAAGGCACCACCTGGCGCAAGCTGGATCCTGCGGTGCAGCAGGCCGTGGCGGATGCCGAAAGTGCCAGTGCGCTGATGATTGCCAATCCCAGCGTCATCAAGCGCCCCGTGGTGGAATGGGGTGATGGCTCCGTCACCGTGGGCTTTGATGAGGCGGTCTGGAGCGGCAAGATCGCGTAGCGGATGCAGATGGGGACTGTGGCCGCGTTGACGGGCGCTTTACGCTGCGACATGGCTCAGATACACGGCAGGGGCAGCATCTGCGCATGCTGAACTAAATGCCTGCGGCGCAGTCTTAGATATTTGTGCATGTGGTGTAAAGCGTGTCGCCGAGTCCTGGCACTCGCGCGTTGAGCACCCAGCTACTTATTGCTTTTTTGGAGGCATTCATGCCACATCTGCTCTCGGCCCGCCTGCTTGTGCTGGCTGCCCTGTCCACCATGGCGGCAGCCAGCCCCTCGGTCTGGGCCCAAAATTACGCGCCTTCGCCTGATCCCTTCTTGCCCCAGCAAGCGCCTGGCGCACAGCCACCGCTGCCTGCGGGCGAGCAGCCTTATGGCCGCGTGCTGTCGGTCACGCCAGCCTACCGCCAGGTCAATACGCCGCAAACCGTCTGCAATGACCAGCAGGTGTATGCGGGCCAACGCACCTCCGGCGTTGGCGCCATCACCGGCGCCGTCGTTGGCGGCCTGCTGGGCAATGGCATTGGCCATGGTTTTGGCCGCGCTGCGGCCACCGGCGCGGGCGTGATCGCCGGCTCGGCCATTGGCAACCAGCTCGAAGGCGGCACGCCCAGCTACCAAACGGTACGGCAATGCGCCAACCAGTACACCACGCAGAACCAGCCCGATGGCTACAACGTGGAGTATGAATATGCAGGCCGCCGCTACAGCACCCGCACGGCCACCGCCCCCGGGGAATGGCTGCCGCTGAGCGTGCAGCCGGCCGCTGCAGCCCACGACAACCCACCCCAGGACTATGCCAACACGGTGCCCGAGCGCGGCGTCGTCGTCAGCAGCCAGCCGGTCTACCAGCAGCCGGTGTATGTGGCGCCGCCTCCTGTCTATGTCGCGCCGGCGCCTGTGTACTATGCGCCGCCGCCCGTCATGCTGCAGCCGTCGGTGCAGATTGGCGTGGGCGGCTACTGGGGCGGCCATCGCGGCCACTGGCGTTAAATCGGAGCGCCAGCGCCTCCCCATGCCACGCATCCTGGCATGACAACCAGCAGCAGCGCAGACGCCCTGCTGCTTTTTTTATGCCTGCCATGCCGCTCAACTGCCCCACCATGTTCCAGAGACGGGCAAAGGCCTCGCCTACAATGGCGGTTTTCCTCCATTTACCTGTTGTCTTCCATGATCACTGAGAGCATCGACGGCGTACGCCTCTCCACCAAGGCCAATGTTTATTTTGATGGCAAGTGCGTCAGCCACAGCTACCAGCTGGCCGATGGCACCAAGCAATCGGTCGGTGTGGTGCTTGCAGCCACCTTGACCTTTGGCACGGCCGCCGCCGAGATCATGGAGTGTGTGGCCGGCGCCTGCGAGTACAAGCTCGACGGCAGCGACGCATGGCAAAAGTCCGGCCCTGGCGAGAAGTTCAGCGTTCCGGCCAACAGCAAGTTCGACATCCGCGTGGCCGAGGCCTACCACTACATCTGCCACTACGCCTGATTTTTGGGGGCCGGCGCAGTGCTACCGAGCGCATGCCTCCCACTGCACGGCGCTGGCCGGGCTGACCGCTGAACCAGCCCACACCCGGACAGCACCGCAGCAGCGCCTGTTTTTAGAGAAAAGCCACACCATGGAAACCATCCTGCAACATGTTCCCGTCGGCCAGAAGGTCGGCATCGCCTTCTCCGGCGGCCTCGACACCAGCGCAGCGCTGCGTTGGATGAAGAACAAGGGCGCCCTGCCCTATGCCTACACGGCCAACCTGGGCCAGCCCGATGAGTCCGATTACGACGAAATCCCGCGCAAGGCCATGGAATACGGTGCCGAGAAGGCCCGCCTGATCGACTGCCGCAGTCAGCTGGCCAACGAAGGTATCGCCGCCATCCAGGCCGGCGCCTTCCACATCTCCACCGGTGGCATCACCTACTTCAACACCACGCCGCTGGGCCGTGCCGTGACCGGCACCATGCTGGTGGCCGCGATGAAGGAAGACGACGTCAACATCTGGGGCGATGGCTCGACCTTCAAGGGCAATGACATCGAGCGTTTCTACCGCTACGGCCTGCTCACCAACCCCGCGCTGAAGATCTACAAGCCCTGGCTGGACCAGACCTTCATTGACGAGCTGGGCGGTCGCGCCGAGATGTCGGCCTTCATGACCAAGGAAGGTTTTGGCTACAAGATGAGCGCGGAGAAGGCCTACTCGACCGACTCCAACATGCTGGGCGCCACCCATGAAGCCAAGGACCTGGAGTTCTTGAACAGCGGCATCCGCATCGTCAACCCCATCATGGGCGTGGCGTTCTGGAAGCCCGAAGTTGAAGTCAAGGCCGAGGAAGTCTCCGTCACCTTCGAAGAAGGCCGCCCTGTGGCCCTGAACGGCCAGCGCATCGAAGACCCTGTGGCTTTCTTCCTGGAGGCCAACCGCATCGGCGGCCGCCACGGCCTGGGCATGAGCGACCAGATCGAGAACCGCATCATCGAAGCCAAGAGCCGCGGCATCTACGAAGCCCCCGGCATGGCACTGCTGCACATCGCCTATGAGCGCCTGGTGACCGGCATCCACAACGAAGACACCATCGAGCAGTACCGCATCAACGGTCTGCGCCTGGGCCGTCTGCTGTACCAGGGCCGCTGGTTCGATCCACAGGCCATCATGCTGCGCGAAACCGCCCAGCGCTGGGTAGCCCGCGCCATCACCGGCACGGTGACCCTGGAGCTGCGCCGTGGCAATGACTACTCGCTGCTGAACACCGAATCCGCCAACCTGACCTACAAGCCCGAGCGCCTGTCGATGGAAAAGGTCGAGGATGCGCCATTCAGCCCTGCCGACCGCATTGGCCAGCTGACCATGCGCAATCTGGACCTGATGGACACCCGCGACAAGCTGGCCATCTACACCCAGACCGGCCTGCTGACCGCCAGCGGCAGCCACGCGCTGCCGCAGCTGGGCAACGACAAGAAGTAATTCCACCGGCGGAGTACTTCCCATCAGCAAAACCGCTGTGCGCCTGCCAAGGCCACAGCGGTTTTTTACCGTCTGAATGCTCGGGGGAAGAACGGCGCTCAGGCCTCGGCCACCAGGTAGACCTTCTTCACAAAGTGATCCACCTCCCAGTGGCCGGTCCAGCCCTCGGGCATGATGAAATGGTCGCCCACGCCAAAGCGGTGCACGGTGCCATCAGGGTCGACCAGGCGGCAGTCGCCTTCGACAATGAAGCAAAACTCGATGTAGCCCTGCACATTGGAGCTGAAGTGGCCGGCGCTGGACTGCCAGGTGCCCGAGCTCACCTTGCCGCCCAGGCCCTCAAATACGTTCATCGTCTGGTATTCGGTAGTGCCGCTGATCGGGCGGCTGGGCTTGCCGATGACGGGATTGACCAGGGTCTTGGCGGGCCAATGGATGATGGAGATCTTGGAGTCGGCAGAGGTGGGGTGGGACATGGCGGAAATCGGGGAGCTGGGCAAATGCGCAGGCAGGCATTATCTGGCAGCGCGGCGGCGCAGCGCCTTGCGCCTGATGAAAAGCCTAGGAAAAGGCGGCTCCGTTGGAGCCGCCTCGTTGCATCTGCCGCCGCCCCTGCAGGCCGTTGCGCCTGCAGGGGCGGCCAGGTCGAAGCTCAGTGGAACTGCTCTTCTTCGGTCGAGCCGGTCAGCGCCTTGACGCTGGACGAGCCGCCCTGGATCACCGTGGTCACATCGTCGAAGTAGCCTGCGCCCACTTCCTGCTGGTGCGACACAAAGGTATAGCCTTGCTCACGGGCAGCGAATTCGGGCTCCTGGATCATCTCCACATAGTGCTTCATGCCTTCGCCACGGGCATAGGCGTGGGCAAACTTGAAGGTGTTGTACCAGTTGCTGTGGATGCCGGCCAAGGTGATGAACTGGTACTTGTAGCCCAGCGCTGCCAGCTCGTCCTGGAACTTGGCAATCGTGGCATCGTCAAGGTTCTTCTTCCAGTTGAAGGACGGCGAGCAGTTGTAGCTCAGCAGCTTGCCAGGGCTGGCGGCATGCACCGCCTGGGCGAACTCACGGGCAAAGCCCAGGTCCGGCGTGCCGGTCTCGCACCACACCAGGTCGGCATAGGGGGCATAGGCCACGCCACGGCTGATCGCCTGCTCCAGACCGTTCTTGACGCGGTAGAAGCCTTCCTGCGTGCGCTCGCCCACCAGGAAGGGCTTGTCATTGGCATCGTGGTCGCTGGTGATCAGGTTGGCCGCTTCGGCGTCGGTGCGGGCCAGCACGATGGTGGGCACGCCCATCACGTCAGCTGCAAAGCGCGCGGCAATCAGCTTCTCGCAGGCTTCATGGGTGGGCACCAGCACCTTGCCGCCCATGTGTCCGCACTTCTTGACGGCTGCCAGCTGGTCCTCGAAGTGCACGCCGGCGGCGCCCGAGGCAATCATGTTCTTCATCAGCTCGAAGGCATTGAGCACGCCGCCAAAGCCCGCTTCTGCATCGGCCACGATCGGCAGGAAGTAGTCGATGAATTCCTTGTCGCCGGGATTCACACCCTTGGCCCACTGGATTTCGTCAGCGCGCTTGAAGGTGTTGTTGATGCGGCGCACCATGGTCGGCACCGAGTCGTAGGCGTAGAGCGATTGGTCGGGATACATGGTCTCGGACGTGTTGCCGTCGGCAGCCACCTGCCAGCCCGACAGGTAGACCGCTTCCAGACCTGCCTTGGCCTGCTGCATGGCCTGGCCGGCGGTGATCGCGCCGAAGGCATTCACATAGCCCTTCTTGGCCCCCCCATTGATCTTGTCCCACAGCACCTGGGCACCGCGCTGTGCCAGGGTGTACTCCGGCTGCACGCTGCCACGCAGACGCACCACATCAGCGGCCGAGTAACCGCGCTTGACGCCCTTCCAGCGGGGGTTTTGCGCCCAATCCAGTTCAAGGGCGGCAATTTGCTGTTCGCGGCTGAGTTGCTGGTTCAGTTTCTGGGACATGGGGAACTCCTCTGGTCAAGTTGGATGAACTAACGGATCGAAAACCGGTGGACAGATACCGTCTGTCCATGGCTTTAACTGTACGCCCGTGCCAGCGAATTTTTTTGTCTTATGTCTTATATAAGACTAATTTTTTATTATTTAGAATCAATGTTCTTTCTTATACATTCCGCATTAAGAAAAGACATTTCTCATATTGAGAAATATTGATGCACTGCAATAATCGCATATTTCACAATATGAGAATTCATTTTCACAGAGAGCATGGACACCGTGTCGGCCCGCTCTTCGCCAACCAGGGGCCAATTGCGGCATGATGCAGCAGGCCCATTGTGCAAAGCGGATGTGACAGCTTTCTTGCGCGGGGGGCCGAGTGACCGGCTCACCGTTTCATCGCCTTGCTCCCATGCGCATCCATAGCAAACCCCTCGCTTTTTTCTATTTGGCACTCAGCATGTCGCTGGTGGGTGCCTACGTGGCGTTGTCCAAGCCCCTGGCAGCCACCTTTCCTGTCTTGCTGCTGGCCTGGCTGCGTTTTGGCATCGGCGGGGTGGCGATGCTCGGGTGGATCAGGCGGCCAGCGGCAGAGCCTCCGTTGCCCGCGAGAGCCAAGGGCCTGCTGTTTCTGGAGTCCTTTTTTGGCAACTTTCTCTTCACGCTGTGCATGATCACGGGTGTGTCGTTGA
Source organism: Comamonas sp. B21-038 (assembly GCF_022387135.1). GTDB lineage: Bacteria > Pseudomonadota > Gammaproteobacteria > Burkholderiales > Burkholderiaceae_C > Comamonas > Comamonas sediminis. The sequence continues at coordinate 1,405,997 of NZ_CP092462.1, read as the reverse complement.
CCAGCGCCGTCACCGCCAGCGTGACGATGGCCACGATCCCCGCAGCCATTGCGCTGCTGAGTTGGCTGGTGCTCAAGGAGCGCATCAGCCTGCGGGTGATGATCGCGATCAGCCTGGCGGTGCTGGGCATTGTGCTGCTGGCTTTTGCCAAACCGGAGGCCAGCGCGCACCCTGGCGCGGCGGCATCGGCAGATCCCGTCAGGCATGGGCTGGGCCAGTTGCTGCTCGTGGGCGCGGTGCTGTGCGAAGCGATCTATGCCGTCATCGGTAAAAAACTGACCAGCAGCCTGAGTCCCAAGCGGATTGCGGCACTGATCAACCTGTGGGGCTTTGTGCTCACCCTGCCTTTCGGGCTGTACCTGGCCTGGCATTTCGACTTTGCGCAGGTACCGGTGGCCACGTGGCTGCTGCTGGTGGGCTACGCGCTGGCGGCCTGCATGGTCACCGTCTGGTTGTGGATGACGGGCCTTCAGGTGGTCCCCGCATCGCAAAGTGCCGTGTTCACCGTGATGCTGCCGCTGTCCACCGCACTGGTGGGCGTGGTCTTCCTGGGCGAAACCCTCAACGGCCTGCAGATGCTGGCCTTTGCGATTGCCGTCTCCAGTCTGGCCCTGGCGACCTTGCCCCTGCCCCAGCGTGGCAGAGGGCAGACAGTTTTGCAACGCGACCCGGATTGACACCGCCCCGCGAGCCAGTACCATGCGTCGAGGGGCGCAAGCTCCAAACTGACAAGAATCAACGCGCTACGCTGCTTGCTGATAGCTTTGATCCATCAACAAAGGTTAGCAAAGCTAAAACAAGCAACATTTCGAGGCAAAAAAATGCGCCTCTCCCTTGGAAAGCCGATTTTTTGCCGTTAGCATGGCTGTAACCAGCGGAGCACAGCTCTGGCTGGCATAGAGATATTGACACAAGGAAACCAAAACATGGCAACCGCATCCAAGACCGCAGCGCCTGCAAAGAAGCGCACCCCGAACGCAGCTTTCATGAAGCCTCTGACCCCTAGCGCCGAACTGGGCGCTGTGGTGGGCACCGCTCCGCTGCCACGCACCGAGATCATCAGCAAGCTGTGGGTCTACATCAAGGCCCACAACCTGCAAGACGCTGCCAACAAGCGCATGATCAACGCCGATGACAAGCTCAAGAAAGTGTTCGGCAAGCCCCAGGTGTCGATGTTCGAGATGGCGGGTCTGATCGGCAAGCACGTCAAGTAAGCCAGCCCGGTATTTTGCAGCGCCGCTCTTGGCGCCGCACGAAGAACCAGCATCTCCCATGCTGGTTTTTTTACGTCTGTCCGCAGGCATCGCACAGGAGTCCATCGCAGCGTCCCTGGCGTTCAGGTATCGGCCCGAGCGGCACTGGCCCGTCCGCGCAGACCACGGCGCGGCAAACACCGCCCCGCCCATCGCATTCGCGGCTCCGTCACGCGTCTGGAGCTCACCATCTGGCGGCGCCATGCCCCAAGACCCAGGTTAAAGAACGGCGCTGCTGCCGATTTGTCACCAGACCTTTCTGACTGAACAGTTTTCACCCGGCCCTCAGAACATTGATCTATAACAATAAATTCGTTCAATGGAGCAAAAAACCATAGGCTATCAGCGGGCTGCCGCACACAGCACCCCTATTGCGGTCAGGAGATTATTGCGAATGCGACAAATTCTTATTTATAATTCCCTTCAATTATTCACTAGCCAGCCACCACGCTGTTCATCTGACCATGATCGTTTGTGTATGCCGCAGAGTCTCGGACAAAGAGATCGCTCGCCACGCGCATGCGGGGATGTCTTTCGATGAGATCCAGTTCGAACTGGGTGTTGGACTGCAATGCGGCTGCTGCGAAGGTTGTGCCCGCGATGTGGTCGAACAGTGCAGCGCGTCGCGTCCGGTTGCAGCTCTGCGCAATGAAGCTGCAGTGCACCCGGTCCAGCTTGCCACCCCCATCCTGGAAAGCAAAGCATGGAACTCTTCGCCGCTGTCTTCGGTAGCCTGATTCTGGTTGCCGCCTCTCTCTGGTGGGTCTTTCGGAAATAAGCCACCAACGCATTGATATGCCGTGCTGCGGCTCCAGGCTGCAGCATTTTTTATTGCCCTTATGCTTTCACCAGACCCTTACAGCCCCGCCAACAAACTGGGGCGCAATATCGTGGTTACGGGTTCGGTGCTGGCAGCGCACGTCGCAGGTCTTTGGGCCTTGCAGGCGGGCCTGCTCAAGAGTGCGGCCATCGAGATGCCCAAGCCCGAGCCGGTCATGGTGCAGCTGATTGCGCCCGAGCCCATGCCCGTGGTTGCGCCGCCGCCTCCTCCGACACCCAAGCCGCCGCCCCCGGCGCCGGCACCACCGCCAAAACCCACGCCCAAGCCCGTGCCCAAACCTGCACCCAAGCCACAGGCGATCAAGGATCCGACGCCTGCGCCCAATGCAGTGACCGGCACGACGGAGGCCCAGCCACCGGCACCGCCCATCGAGGCGCCGCCACCCGCTCCGCCCTCGCCTCCCCCGGCTCCGCCCGCACCGCCAGCGCCCCCACCTCCACCGGTGATACAGCTGCCGTCGAGCAACGCCGCCTACCTGAACAATCCCGCCCCGCAGTACCCGGCCATCAGCCGCCGCATGGGCGAGACGGGGACCACGATCGTTCGCGCCTACATTGATGAAGAAGGCAAGCCCCAGGAGCTGCAGCTCAAGCAGTCCAGCGGGTATGACCGTCTTGACCAGGCCGCGCTCGATACGGTGCGCAAATGGCGCTTCAAGGCAGGCACCTCCAACGGAACTCCCCGGCCCATGTGGGTCAACGTGCCCATCAAGTGGGAACTCAATTAAATCGTACGGAAATAGGATCAGTTATGGACTCGCAATTCGGCATCGCCCACGTCTGGGCTCAGGGAGATTTCGTGACCAAGACGGTCGCAGTCATTCTGGTGGCCATGTCTCTCGCCTCCTGGATCGTGATCGTCATCAAGGCGCTCGATATCATGCGTTTCAAGAAGTACGCCCGCAATGCCCAGGATTTCTGGCACAGCGCGGACTTCGCTGCCGGCCTGAGCAAGCTTGGCGAGCAAGGTGACAACCCCTTCCGCCAGCTGGCTATCGAAGGCCGCGAAGCCACCGCCCACCACCGCAAAACTGCCGAGCACCTGCATGACTCGCTGGATGTCAGCGACTGGATCACACGCTGCCTGCGCAATGGCATCGATGAGTTCACGGCCCGCGCCCAGTCGGGTCTGGCCGTGCTCGCATCGGTGGGCTCCACCGCTCCGTTCATCGGTCTGTTCGGCACCGTCTGGGGCATCTACCATGCACTGGTCGCCATCGGCATGTCGGGCCAGTCTTCGATCGACAAGGTCGCCGGCCCCATCGGCGAGGCACTGATCATGACCGCACTGGGCCTGGCCGTTGCGATTCCCGCCGTGCTGGGTTACAACGCGCTGGTGCGTGGCAACAAGTCGGTGCTCAACCGCCTCAACAGCTTCGCCCATGACCTGCATGCCTTCTTCGTCACCGGCACGCGCCTGAACGTCGATGCCAGCAAGCCCGGTGCCGTCGTCACGCCGCTGAAGAAAGGTGCCTGATCATGGCTTTTGGAACGCAAGACGATGCCGATGAGGTCATGAATGAGATCAACATGACGCCGCTGGTCGACGTCATGCTGGTGCTGCTCATCATCTTCATCATCACCGTGCCGGTGATGAAGCACTCGGTCAACATCGACCTGCCGCGCGCCGTCAACACGCCCGAAGATGCCAAGCCGGACACCATCCAGCTGGCCATCCTGCCCGACGGCAGCTACAACTGGAATGGCAAGGCCGTGACCGACGCCGAGCTGGAAGCCAACATGCAGACCGAGGCCAGCAAGGAGCCCCAGCCTGAACTGCACATCCGCGGCGCGCGCGATGTGAAGTACGAGAAGGTGGCCCAGGCCATGGCTGCGGCCCAGCGCAGCAACCTCAAGAAGATCGGTTTCATCACCGACCAGGTGGGCGAATAAACAGCGCCCTTCCCCTCCCCCCAAGGGCTCCGGCAGGAGCCCTTTTTGCTGCCCGAACGCCGGCCCGGCGCCGCTCCCGGTTTACCCGCAGTGACACCTCAGCGACGCGACAACGCTGCCGGCCCTGCCTAAACTGGACCGCAGGACAAGCGCCGTGGCGACCTGTACTGGCCGAAGCAGCGGCGGGCAAACCGACCATCACCAGCGCCTCCCCCAACTATCCATAGTGAGGAGACACCGATTGATGCAGACGTCCCGCAACCCGACATTTCCCGCGTCTTTGCGCCGGCGCCACATGCTGCGCCTGGCCGTCGCCAGCGCCGCTGCCAGCGGACTGCCGCTGGCCTCCGTCGCCCATGCGGCCAGCGACAAGGCGGCCTTCCCGACCAAGGCCCTGCGCGTGGTCGTTCCCTTTGCGCCGGGGGGTGCCACCGATGTGCTGGCGCGCAGCGTCAGCGACCGGCTCGGCCAGCAGCTGGGACAGCCGGCCATCGTGGACAACCGCCCAGGCGCCGCGGGTTTGCTCGCCTGCGATGCGGTCGCCAAGGCAGCGGCCGATGGCCATACGCTCACACTGGGCACGACCAGCACCATGCTGTCGAACCAGTTCATGTTCAAAAAGCTCTCCTATGATCCGCAAAAGGACCTGGTGCCCGTCATGCGCATCTGCTGGGCACCCATTGTGCTGGTGACCAATGCCCAGATTCCGGTGCGCAATCTGCAGGAGCTGATGGCCTATATCAGCGCCAACAAAGGCAAGCTCTCATATGGCAGTTATGGCATTGGCTCGCAAGGCCATCTGGTGCTGGCCAGTCTGAGCAACCTGACCCAGGCCGACATGAGCCACATCGCCTACAAGGGCGAGGCGCCGATGGTGCAGGACCTCGTCGGTGGCCAGTTGATGATGGGTATTGGCAGCATCCTCTCACTCAAGCAGCATATCGACAGCGGCAAGTTGCGCGCGATCAGCTTTACCGGGCCCAACCGCGTGCCCGCGCTGCCCGACGTGCCCACCTTCGCCGAGCAGGGCCACCGGGAAGATGCATTCACGATCTCTGGCTGGCTCGGCATAGCGGCCACGGGTGGCACCCCTGCCGCTGTCGTCGAGCAGCTGGGTGCCGAGGTACGCAAGGCGCTGCTGACCCGCGAGGTGAATGCCCGGGTGTTGGTGGCGGGCTTTGTGCCCTTCACCGACGACAGCCCCGCACGCTTTCAGGCCGATTGGAAGCGGGAGCTGCCGATCTGGAAAAAGCTGCTCGCCGATGCCGGCGTACAGCCCACCTGAGCCCCGCTGCGGCTCCGGCTCCGCACACACCAGGGCGCGCAACCACGGCACAGTGCATCTGTGCCGTGGTTTTTTGCCTTTTACCACGGCAAATTTCAAATTAACACTGGACTTCACGAATACGAATCGTTATCATTTGCTTCAGTTTTATCCCTGTGAGCACCGCCATGCAAACCATCGCCCGACCCGCCACCCCGCTCGCCGCCGCCAGCAAGAGTGCCAGTGCGTCCCAAGGCCATGCCACGCCATCGGCCGCGCTGGAAAGCAGTACGCTGCTGCAAGGCGCCAAAGCGGTGTCCATCGTTCACAACGGCGCCATCTACCGTCTGCAGACCACCAAGCTCGGCAAGCTGATCCTGACGAAATAAGCCCCAGGCTCTGGCAGCCGCTTGCCGCGCTGCCCGCTTGCGCGCCAGCGCAAGGCTCCGCGCCCGGTAAAAAGCCAACTTCTTGAAGTTGGCTTTTTTATGCCTGTGGGGATGGGCGTGCCGGGGGCTTGCTACACACCCAGCGGCAAATCCGCATGCTTGAGGGTGCGCAGCACAAAGCTCGACTGGCTGTGGCGTATGCCTTTGATCTTGTAGAGCTTCTCGCGCAGCAGGCGCTCATAGTCGCGGGTGTCCTTGACGACAACGCGCAGCAGGTAATCGTACTCGCCGGAGACCAGATGCGCCTCCACCACCTCCGGGATGGTGGCCAGCAACTCCCCAAATTTCTCCAGCGTGTTGTCACTGTGGCTGTCGAGCGTGACCATCACCAGCACCGTATCGCCCAGCCCCAGCGCCTGCGGCGACAGCCGCACCGAATAGCCCTGGATGACCCCGGCCTCTTCCATCTTCTTGATGCGGCCCCAGCACGGTGACGCGCTCAGTCCCACCGCCTGGCCAATCTCCTGCAGGCTGGCGCGGCTGTTGTGTTGCAGCTGGCGCAGAATTTTGCGGTCGAGCGTGTCAAGAAGCATGATTTTCTGCCAGAGTGTTAAATATGGAATATTTTTCTATATTAATGGGTTAATAACAGAAAAACAAAATATTTTTTGCGATGCAAACCCGCATACTTTCTGCATCGAAACACTTTTACCGAAGCCTCTTTCTGGCAGAGCCTGCTTACCGGCAGCCCCTCTCTCCACCAGCCCCCAGGCGGTTACCGCTGCCATGGGGGCTGTTGCATTGCGCCGCCGGCTCGCCCTTTATGTAACAAAACTATTGCATTTGTGCCTCCGCTCCTGTGCATGCCCTGGACCTGCGCCATGGCATAGTGGCGCCCTGGAACAACGACAACAGACCGCCCGCCATGCGTTGAAGAGTTGGGAAATCAGCGCGTGCGAATGGTCAATAAGCAGCTATGTTTAAGCGACTCAACGAACTGTCTGAAAGCCATGGCGCCCTGCGTGCTGGTAAAGGCATGGTGGCCGGCGTCATTGCACTGATCCTGGCCGCCCTGTGCTTTTTGGGCGTGCTGGCTTTTCATTTTCCGCAGTACCTGACCACGCCCGAGCTGCGCCGCAGCTACAACGTCGATGTCATGCGCCAGCTGCTGTTTTGGAGCATGGTGATCGCAGGCGGCCTGTCCGTGGCCCTGATGGTGCTCGGCCGGGTGCGCTGGCTGGCGGCATCCGCCTTTGGCCTGGTGCTGCTGTCGGCGCTGCTCGGTGGCCACAAGGTGCCCGTCGGCAGCTTCGCCACCGATACGCCCTATATCGGTCTGGATTGGTTCATCCTCGATCTGCTGGGCAGCGCGCTGATTTTCATCTTTATCGAGAAGCTGTTTGCGTTGCGCAAGGACCAGCCCGTCTTCCGCCCCGAGTGGCAAACCGATTTCCACCACTTTCTGGTCAACCACATGGTGGTGGGCTTTGTGCTGCTGGCCACCAACCTGATGGTGCACCAGTTCTTTGGCTGGGCGGCTAATGACGGCATCCGGGGCTGGGTGGCCAACCTGAACTTCTGGGTCGCGCTGTTCCTGATCATCCTGGTGGCCGATCTGGTGCAGTACTGGACGCACCGCGCCTACCATGAAGTGCCGTTGCTGTGGCGCATCCACGCGGTGCACCACAGCGTCAAGAGCATGGACTGGCTGGCCGGCTCGCGCCAGCACATTCTGGAGCTGCTGATCACCCGCACCCTGGTGCTCGCTCCGATCTACGTGCTGGGATTTAGCAAGGAAGTGATCGATGCCTATATCATCATCGTCGGCTTCCAGGCGGTCTTCAACCACGCCAACGTCAGCGTGCGCCTGGGCCCGCTGCGCTATGTCATCGTCACGCCCAATTTCCACCATTGGCACCACAGCCAGGATGCCGAGGCACTCGACAAGAACTACGCCGCGCATTTTGCATTTCTGGACTACCTGTTTGGCACCGCCGTCAAAAGCGACAAGCTCTGGCCCACCAACTATGGCGTGCTCGGTGACTATGTGCCCAATGGCTTTTTCAAGCAGCTGAAGTTTCCCTTCACCTGGAAAGGCTGAGCACCACTTGTGCCGGCGGGATGCCCTGCTCTATCGCTTTGATCAACCATGTCACTTCCTTCTGATTTTCGCGCCCGGGCGATGGTGCTGGCCGCTGGCCGTGGCGAGCGCATGCGGCCCCTGACGGACCACACCCCCAAGCCACTGCTTCCCGTGCAAGGCAAGCCGCTGATGCAGCACAGCATGGAGCAACTGGCCCGCGCCGGCGTCCAGCGCCTGCTCATCAATACCGGCTGGCTGGGCCAGCAGGTAGCCGACGCCTGGCCGGCTGCGCCTGCGCTGGCCCAGCTGGGCGGCGAGCAGTTGCAGATTGTCTATTCCCGCGAGGACCTGGATTTCGGCGGCGGCATCGAGACCAGCGGCGCCATCAGCCGCGCACTGCCGGCGCTCGACGATGCGTTCTGGCTGGTCTCGGGCGATGTCTTCATTCCCGGCTTTCCCTTTGATGAGGCCCTGCGCCAGCGCTTTGCCGACAGCGGCGACCTGGCCCATCTGTGGCTCGTGCCCAATGCACCGCACCACCCCCGGGGAGACTTTGTACTGACGGCCGAAGGCCGGGCCGAGAACCCGGCTGCGGACGACCCGCGCCCGCGCCTGACCTACTGCTCGGTCGCGCTGCTTAAAAAGGACTTGTTCCGCGCGCCCTACTGCGATATTCCAGCCGGCAATCCGCAGGGCACGAAGATGCCGCTGGTGCAGCAACTGCGTGCGGCGATGCAGGCGGGCCGCTGCAGCGCCAGCCGCTATGACGGCCACTGGGTCGATGTAGGCACGGTGGAGCGCCTGCAAATGCTCAACCCCTGAGCCGCAGGAGCAGCACCAGGGCCCAGGCCGGCCCTGACGCCACGCCCTGGCAGGGTGGCGGGGATTGCAGCCAGCCCCACTACTCTGTCGACACGGTGACAGAGGCGGCGACATTGGCGAATGATCTTACTTGCCAACATGATTTATTTATCAAACACTTAGATATAAATCCACCAAGAAGGGCAAGGCCTGAACGTCCGACATCATAAAAACCCCAATACCGAATCACCCCGGCTTGCCCACAATGCAAGGCGCAAGCGGGCATCCGCAGGCGCCTATAAAACCATTCGGCACAGCCGGGGAGACAAGTCATGCAGATGAAAAAATTGGCCTGGGGTATGGGGTTGGCAATGGGCCTGGTGGCCGCAGGCCCCGTGTTGGCGCAGACGACGATGCGCATCAGCATCTCCGTGGCCCAGAACTCGCACCAGGGCGTGGCCATTGACACCTTTGCTAAAGAAGTTGAGCAGCGCACCGGCGGCCGCTACAAGATCCAGACTTTCTACAACGGCGCGCTGGGCGGCGAGCGCGAATCGATCGAAGCAGTGCAATTGGGCACGCAGGAGCTGGCCTTCAGCTCCAGCGGCCCGGTGCCCAATTTTGTGCCCGAGACCAAGATCCTCGATGTGCCCTTTCTGTTCCGCGACAAGGCGCATGCGCGTGCGGTGCTCGATGGGCCCATCGGCAACGAACTGCTGGCCAAGTTCGACAGCAAGGGCTTCAAGGCACTGGCCTGGGCGGAAAACGGCTTCCGCCATATGACGAACTCCAAGCGCGCGATCAACAGCCCCGACGACACCAAGGGCCTGAAGATGCGCACGATGGAGAACCCGGTGCACATTCAGGCCTACAAGGCGCTGGGCATCATCACCACGCCGATGGCCTTCCCCGAGGTGTTCACCGCACTGCAGCAGGGCACGGTCGATGGCCAGGAGAACCCACTGCCCGTCATCACCTCGGCCAAGTTTGACCAAGTGCAAAAACACCTGAGCCTCACCGGCCACGTCTACTCGCCCTGCATTCTGGTGATGAACAAGGCCGCCTACGACAAGCTCAGCGCTGACGACAAGACCGCGTTTGTGCAGGCCGCCCAGGCCGCCACCAAGGCCAACCGCGCCCGTGTGGACCAGGACGACACCAATGGCGTGGCCGAGCTGCGCGCCAAGGGCATGCAGGTGGTGGAGAACGTCGACAAGGCCAAGTTCGTGGCCACGTTGGCCAAGACCAATGCCGACTTCGAAAAGCAGTTCGGCAAGGCCAACCTCGACCGCATCCGCAACTTCCAATAAGCGCTGCACCCGGAAAGCTGCCTGCAGCTTTCCATCGCAGCCCCCCCCTCGCCTCCCGCCTCACTGCTGACGCCCACCCAGCGCCAGCAGTTGCTGTGTCAACCCGCGCAAGGACGGTGGCGCCAGGCGGCTTTGCATGCGCCTGCCCACCCCGGTCACCATGAAAAACGCTTTTCTTGCTTTTGAGCGCTGGACATCAGGCATCGCCATGGCCGGCGCCTGCCTGATGCTGGCCATCGCATCCACACTGGGCATGTTCCAGATCATCACCCGTTTTGTGCTCGAAGAGCCCGCCGAATGGACGGAGGTGCTGATCCGCTTCAGCCTGATCTGGATGGTGTTCCTCGCGATTCCGATGGCTTTCCGCCAAGGCGCGATGGTCAGCGTCGATGTACTCAAGCGCTGGGCACCGCCGGCGATGCGCCGCCTGCTCAGCGGCTTTGTCTGCATCGCCACGCTGGCGCTGCTGGCCGTGCTGATCTGGTGGGGCTGGGACTATGCCCGCCGTGGCGGCGTGCAGACGATGGCCGGGCTGGAATCGCTGTCCATGTTCTGGGCCTACCTGGCCGTCCCCGTGGGTGCACTGTTTGCCGTGTTTGGCGTCATCGGCAACCTGCTCGAACCCCAAAATACCGAACTGGAGAACGCGCAATGACCGCCGTGATGCTTTCCACGATGGTGCTGTGCTTTGCGCTCACCGTCTCTGTCGCCGTTTCCATCGGCCTGGCGTCGGTCCTGGGCATCCAGGCCAGCAATGCCAACATGCTCATCTCGGTCAAGGAGATGTTTGGTGCGATCAACAAATTCCCGCTCGCGGCCATTCCGTTTTTCATTCTGGCCGGCAACCTGATGGAGACCGGTGGTATCTCGCGCCGCTTGGTCGAGTTTGCCAAGAGCATTGTGGGCGGCGTCCAGGGCGGCTTGCCGATGACCTGCGTGCTGACCTGCATGATCTTTGCCGCCGTCTCCGGCTCCTCGGTGGCCACCACCTTTGCGATTGGCGCCATCTTGATTCCGGCGCTGATCAAGCATGGCTACCCCAAGAGCTATGCGGCCGCGCTGCAAGCGACCAGCGCCGAGCTGGGGGTCATCATTCCGCCGTCGATTCCGATGATTCTCTATGGCGTCAGCGCCGAGGTGTCGATTGGTGAGCTGTTCATTGCCGGCTTTGGCCCCGGGCTGCTGATCAGTGCGGCGCTGATGGTCTTTGTCTGGGCCTACTGCAAGTACAAGGGCTGGGGCAAGAACGATGGCGAAGGCCGGCTGGGCTTTGGCAAAGCCTTTCTGCAGGCAGGCTGGGCACTGTTGATGCCGGTGATCATCCTGGGCGGCATTTACGGCGGTGTGTTCACCCCGACCGAGGCCTCGGCCGTGGCCGTGTTCTATGCACTCATCGTGGGCATGCTGATCTACCGCGAGATCCGGATCCGGGACCTGTATGCGATTCTCCGCAAATCGGCGATCTCCTCGTCGATCATCATGTTCATCATTGCCAATGCGGGTCTGTTCGCGTTCCTGATCACCCGCGCCGGTGTGCCCGATGCCATCGGCCACTGGCTGGAACAGGTGCTGCAGAGCCCGGCCATGTTCCTGCTGGGCGTGAACGCGGCGCTGTTCATCATCGGCATGTTCATCGAGACCAGCGCGGCGATCATCGTGCTGGCCCCGATCCTGGCGCCGGTGGCGATGCACTTTGGCATCGACCCGGTGCATTTCGGGCTGATCATGGTGGTGAACCTGGCGCTGGGCATGATCACACCGCCGTTTGGCGTCAACCTGTTTGCCGCCTGCACGGTGGCCCGCATATCGCTGGACCAGATCATCAAACACCTGCTGCCCTTTGTCGGGGTGATCTTGCTGTGCCTGATGGTGATCACCTATGTGCCGGGCATCTCGCTGGGGCTGCGGGATCTGGTCTACCGCTGACCCGGTTTTCCCCGTTTGCATCGCTGAGCCACCGCCCGCCGGTGGCTTTTTTGCGTGTTGGCCAACCCTTTTGCGGGCGCAAGCGGCCAGTTACCGCTAAAATCGCCGCAGTCAGGAGAGAGTCGCCCCCGTTGTACCCCAACGCGCAGCGCGGCCGCCGAAGGCGCAGGCTACTGCAGATGCAGCTGCTGAACGCTCAGGCAAAAGGACTGGCCCCGCCGCGCAGCTTAGGCCTGCCGGCGTTCCCAGCTGGAGAGAGGTGGCGCCTGGACGCCATCCACCGAAGGAGCAAGCCCCCAGGCCTCACAGCGGCGGGTGAATCTCTCAGGTAAAGCGGACAGCAGGGCAAACAGCATGCAACCGGCAACGGCTGCATGCCTTGATATTTGCCCTGGAGAGTCCATGTCCGCCAACGCATCCGCCCTGCTGTCCACCCCTTTGAACGCGCTGCACATCGCGCTCGGCGCCCGCATGGTGCCCTTTGCCGGCTATTCCATGCCCGTGCAGTACCCGCAGGGCCTGATGGCCGAACACAAGCACACCCGCACGGCAGCGGGCCTCTTTGATGTCTCCCACATGGGCCAGCTGCGCCTGGTCGGCCCCGACGCCGCAGCCGCCTTTGAAACCCTGGTGCCCGTCGATGTGGTCGACCTGGCCATTGGCAAGCAGCGCTACGGCCTGCTGCTCAATGACGACGGCGGCATTGTCGATGACCTGATGTTCTTCCGCGTCTCGGAGCAGGAGCTGTTCGTCATCGTCAATGGCGCCTGCAAGGTGGCCGATATTGCGCTGATCCGCGAACGCATCGGCCAGCGCTGCCAGGTGCTGCCGCTGCCCGACCAGGGCCTGCTGGCATTGCAAGGCCCCCAGGCCGCTACCGCGCTGGCCCGCCTGGCGCCCGGTGTCGACAAGCTGGTGTTCATGACCGGCGGCGATTTTGATGTTGACGGCATCGCCTGCTTCATCACCCGCAGCGGCTATACCGGCGAAGACGGCTTCGAGATTTCGGTGGCCGGCCACGAGGCCGAGGCGCTGGCACGCAAGCTGCTGGCCCAGCCCGAAGTGCAGCCCATTGGCCTGGGCGCGCGCAACTCGCTGCGCCTGGAAGCCGGTCTGTGCCTCTACGGCAGCGATCTCGATGCCACCACCACCCCACCCGAAGCCGGCCTGAACTGGGCCATTCAGAAGGTGCGCCGCACCGGGGGCGCGCGCGCAGGCGGTTTTCCCGGTGCTGACAAGGTGCTCGCGCAGATCGACAACCCCGCCACTCTGACCCGCAAGCGGGTTGGCCTGGTGGCGCAAGAGCGCATTCCGGTGCGCGAGCAGGTCGAGATCCGCAACCTCGATGGCCAGGTCGTCGGCGTGACCACCAGCGGCCTGCTGGCCCCAACCATCGACAAGCCCATTGCGATGGCCTATGTCGAGCCTGCGCTGGCGGCCATCGGCACGCAGCTGCATGCGATGGTGCGCGGCAAAGCAGTGCCCGTCGAGGTGGTGGCCATGCCTTTTGTCCCTCCCCGCTATTTCCGCGGCTAAAGTAGCTGCTGGGTGCGGCTGTCCGCACCCGCCTGAGCACAATTCACGCCTACAAAACTGGAGTATTCCTATGACGATCAAGTTCTCCCGCGACCACGAATGGATCAACAGCGCCGACACCAATGCCGCCATCGTCGGCATCACCGTCCACGCGCAAGACGCGCTGGGCGATGTGGTGTTTGTCGATCTGCCTGAAGTGGGCGCCACGTTCAACCAGGGCGATGTCGCCGGTGTGGTGGAGTCCGTCAAGGCGGCCGCTGATGTCTTCATGCCTGTGACCGGCGAGATCGTCGAAGTCAACGAAGCATTGCGCAACGACCCGTCGCTGGCCAACTCCGACCCGCTCAACGCCGGCTGGTTCTTCAAGGTCAAGCTCAGCGATGTGGCCCAGCTTGACGCACTGCTGGACGAAACCGCCTACAACGACTTCGCCGCCAACGCCTGATGGCCCGACCCTGCTGCTGGCCTGCCACGGAAGAGTTTGCAGGCCACCAGCAGGATTTTCAGGCCCAGGAGGCTCCGGCCTCCTCCCCTTTTTAGCTTTTCCCCGCTGCCAGCGCTCTTTGATACCGCGCCAGCCCCAACCCCTCCATTTACACCGATCCGGACCATGCTGATGCCCTCCAAAGAGCCCCTTGCCGCACTGGAAAACGCCAGTGAATTCATCGCCCGCCACATTGGACCGGACCCCGCCGATGAGGCCCGGATGCTGGCAGCCCTGGACCTGCCCTCGCTCGATGCGCTGATCGACAAGGTGCTGCCCGCCTCCATCGTGCGCAGCAAGCCGATGGACCTGCCCGAGCCGGTGACCGAGGCGGCTGCGCTGGCCGAGCTCAAGGCCCTGGCCAGCAAGAACCAGGTGCTCAAGAGCTTTATCGGCCAGGGCTACTACGGCACCCTCACGCCCGGCGTGATTCTGCGCAACATCCTCGAGAACCCCGCCTGGTACACCGCCTACACGCCTTACCAGGCTGAAATCTCGCAAGGCCGCATGGAGGCGCTGGTCAACTTCCAGACCATGGTCTGCGACCTGACCGGCATGCCCATCGCCAACGCCTCGATGCTGGACGAAGCCACGGCCGCTGCCGAGGCCATGACCCTGGCCAAGCGCTCGGTCAAGTCCAAGAGCAACCGCATTGTGCTGGCAGGCGATCTGCATCCCCAGACCATTGAAGTCATCCAGACCCGCGCGCAGCCGTTGGGCCTGGAGGTGCTGGTGGCCAACAGCAAGGACGCATGGGAATCTGCGCTGGCAGGTGAACTGTTTGCCGCCGTCATCCAGTACCCGGCTTCGAGTGGCTGGATCGTGGACTGGAAGGCCGACGTTGATGCCATCCATGCCAAGCAGGCTGCGGCCATCGTGGCGACCGACCTGCTGGCGCTGACCCTGCTCACGCCCCCCGGCGAATGGGGTGCCGACATCGTCGTCGGCAACAGCCAGCGCTTTGGCATGCCGATGGGCGCCGGCGGCCCGCACGCCGCCTTCATGGCCTGCCGCGATGACTACAAGCGCTCCCTGCCAGGCCGCCTGGTCGGCGTCAGCGTCGATGTGCATGGCAACCCGGCCTACCGCCTGGCGCTGCAGACGCGCGAGCAGCACATCCGCCGCGAAAAAGCCACCTCCAACATCTGCACCGCACAGGTGCTGCCGGCTGTCATCGCCAGCATGTACGCGGTCTACCATGGCCCGGCCGGCCTCAAGCGCATTGCCCAGCGCGTGGCGCGCCTCACCGCCATTCTCAGCCGTGGCCTGACGCAGCTGGGCTTTGCGGCCCGCCACCATGACAGCGCTTTCGATACCTTGTCGCTGCACACCAAGGATGCCACCGACGCCATCCTGGCCCGTGCGCTGGACCAGGGCGTCAACCTGCGCAAGGCCTGGGACGAATACCTGTGCATCAGCCTGGACGAAACCTCCAGCCGCGCCGATGTGGAGCTGCTGTGGCGCATCTTCGCCCAACCCGGCCAGGCACTGCCCAACATCGAGGCAATGGACGAAGGCAGCACCTCGCTGATTCCCGAAGGCCTGCAGCGCAGCAGCGCCTACCTGACCCACCCGGTCTTCAACACCCACCATTCCGAAACCGCGATGCTGCGCTACATCCGCAGCCTGTCGGACAAGGACCTGGCGCTGGACCGCAGCATGATCCCGCTGGGCAGCTGCACGATGAAGCTCAACGCGACCAGCGAGATGATCCCCATCACCTGGCCCGAGTTTGCCAACATGCACCCCTTTGCACCGGCCGACCAGTTGCAAGGCTATGCGCTGCTCGATGCCCAGCTGCGCGAATGGCTGTGCCAGGCCACCGGTTATGCCGGCATCAGCCTGCAGCCCAATGCCGGCTCGCAAGGCGAGTACGCCGGCCTGCTGGCCATCAAGGCCTACCACGCCTCCAAGGGCGAGTCGCACCGCAATATCTGCCTGATCCCCAGCAGCGCCCACGGCACCAACCCGGCCAGCGCGCAGATGGTGGGCCTGCAGGTGGTCGTCACCAAGTGCGATGAGAACGGCAACGTGGACATGGCAGACCTGAAGCTGGCCTGCGAAAAGCACAGCGCCAACCTGGCCTGCATCATGATCACCTACCCCAGCACGCACGGCGTCTTCGAGACCCAGGTGAAGGAGCTGTGCCAGCTGGTACACAGCCATGGCGGCCGCGTCTATGTGGACGGCGCCAACATGAATGCCCAGGTCGGCCTGGCCGCACCGGGCGAGTTCGGCGGCGATGTCAGCCACCTGAACCTGCACAAGACCTTCTGCATCCCCCACGGCGGTGGCGGCCCTGGTGTCGGCCCCGTCTGCGTGGTCGAGGACCTGGTGCCCTTCCTGCCCGGCCATGCCACCGCTGGCGTGCCCGGCAAGGTGGGCGCGGTCAGCGCCGCGCCGCTGGGCAATGCCGCCGTGCTGCCGATCAGCTGGATGTACATCCGCATGATGGGCGAGCCCGGTCTCAAGCGCGCCACCGAGACGGCGATCCTGAACGCCAACTACATCAGCAAGCGCCTGGAACCTCACTTCCCGACCCTGTACGCCGGTGAGCACGGCCATGTCGCACACGAGTGCATTCTGGACCTGCGCCACTTCAAGGACAGCTGCGGCGTGATGGCCGAAGACGTCGCCAAGCGCCTGATCGACTATGGCTTCCATGCGCCGACCTTGTCGTTCCCGGTGCCCAACACCTTGATGGTGGAGCCCACCGAGAGCGAGAGCCTGTACGAGCTGGACCGCTTCGTCGATGCGATGATCGCCATCCGTGGCGAGATCGCCGAGATCGAAGCGGGCCGTGCGGCGCAGGATGACAACCTGCTCAAGAACGCCCCCCACACGGCCGAAACCCTGCTGGCCAGCGAGTGGAGCCATGGCTACAGCCGCGAGGCTGCCGCCTACCCCGTGCCTGCGCTGCGCCGCGCCAAGTACTGGAGCCCCGTGGGCCGTGTCGACAACGTCTATGGCGACCGCAACCTGTTTTGCAGCTGCGTGCCGCTGGAAAGCTACGGCACCTCGGCTTAGGTCTTAAGATAGCCTTCGGGCTTCTTCCGAAGCGACCCACCGGGTCGCTTTTTTACGCCTTGGCAACTATCAGCAAAAATCAGCCCGGGACTGCACCCGAGCCCGGAGACTTCTCGGCATGGACACCCTTCTCATCATCGCCATCGGCGCGGCCCTTGCCGGCTTTGTGCAGGGCCTCTCGGGCTTTGGCTACAGCATGACCGCCATGGCCTTGTGGGCCTGGACTCTGGAGCCGACACTGGCGGCGGTGCTCGCCGTGTTTGGCGGTCTGTGCGGGCAGCTCATCCAGGCGTTCAAGGTGCGGCGTGGCTTTGACTGGCGCATGCTCTGGCCCTTCCTGCTGGGGGGGCTGTGCGGCCTGCCGCTGGGCTTGCGGCTGCTGCCGATGCTCGATGCCCAGCTGTTCAAGACGGTGCTGGGCGCGATGCTGGTCATCTTCTGCCCGCTGATGGCCTTCTCCCACCGGCTGGGCGGCATCGCGTCCGGGCCGCTGAGCCAGGGCTCTGGGCGCTCGCTGGCCAATGGCCTGGCGGGCCTGGCCGGTGGCGCCATGGCAGCGCTGGGCGGCTTCTCGGGCGTGGTTCCCACGTTGTGGTGCCAGATCACCGGCATGGCCCGGGACACCCAGCGCCAGGTGATCCAGAACTTCAACCTCACGATGCTGGCCGTCACCTTTGCCAGCTATGTGGGCACGGGCCTGGTGAGCCAGCACATGCTGCCGCAGCTGGCGGTCGCACTGCCCGCCATGGTGCTGCCCTCGCTGTGGGGCGCACGGCTCTATGAGCGCATCAGCGATGTGGCCTTCAAACGCGTCGTGCTGGGCCTGCTGACCCTGGCCGGCCTGGCCATGCTGGCCTCCAGCTGGGCTGGAGCTGTTGCATCGAGGTGACAGTCGCACCCGGCTGCTCGGGAGACGAACAGACCCACTCCTATAACAATTGTCAGAGTGTCTCCGTTGCGCTGAGAATCCCCCCCCGCCAGCCCCCGATAATCCAGTCGGCCCCTTTCCCGCCCAGGCAGCCCCAATCCCTGCGCACCCGGCCGTGCGCCTGGAACCGGGCACACCTCTGCCCATGCCCGCACCGCACACCCAGACCCTTTTGCCCGCTGAAGGACTGGACTCCAATGGCCCTGCCCTGGAGTCCATGGCTGCGGGTGCGCGCGGGCTCAGTACCTACCTGGTGATGCTGATGCTGGCAGCAGCCCTGCCGATTCTGGCCGCTGGCATCTACACGGTGCAGCATGTCGCGCAGTCCTACCGGGACAGCAGCCTCAACCGCATGCTCGACATCACCAGCAACCTGGGCCAGGCAGCCGAGTCGGACCTGTTGGGCCGGGCAGCGATGCTGCAGTCGTTCGCAGCGGACGGCAACTTCTCCTCTGCGCAGAGCCTGGACCGGTGGTTGCACCTGACAGGCATGGGCACGGCCAGCAGCCTGGCGCTGCTGCGCGAAGGCCAGGCCCAGCCGGTCTTGGCGTCCTCCGGAGCGCCAGCGCCCCTGCCGGCCCAGCAAGCGCTGGCCGAGCGGGCCCTGCACAGCAGTGCGCCAGTGTTCTCGCAACTCTTCTTTCAGAACGGCATGCCCGCCGTATCGATGGCCGTGCGCGCCGGACCCGCCTCTGCCCAGGTGCTGGTGCTGACCATGCCACCGGCCGAGGCGGTGAGCATCGCCCCCAGCCAGACCAGCGACGGTGTGCTGATCGCCATCACCGATGGTGAAGGCCGGATTCTGGCGCGCTCGGCGCAGGCAGAGCGGTTTATCGGCACCACCGTTCCAGACTGGGCGCGGCTGCAGGCCGTCCATGCCCGCCGCGGCAGCTTCGAAGCCCAGCGTGCCGACGGCGGCGAAGTGATCTTCAGCTTTTACCAATTGCCCAGGACGCCGGGCTGGGTGGTCGTTGCCGGTGAGCCGCTGGAGGACTTCAATGCCCGCTGGCAAACGCCAGTCACCCACATCGTGCTGGCCAGTCTGATGGCGCTGGCCATTGCCGGCCTGCTATGCGCCTGGGTCTCGCGCCAGCTGCTGCGCCCCATCCGGCAGCTGACGGTCAGCACGCGCACCGGCGCCTCCTACGCTGCCGCGACCGGCGGTGGCCAGGTACTGGTGGTGCAGGAGTACGAAATCCTGCGCCAGAGTCTCAGCCGTGCGCGTGCGCGTCTGGAATCGGCACTGGCCGCACAAAAGCAGGTGGCAGCCGCGCTGGCCGCCAGCGAGCAGCGGGCCCGCACCTTGGCCCATGCCGGCGCTTCAGTGCAGTGGAGCCTGGATGCCAAGGGCCGTGCGCTGTCGATCGTCGGCTGGGAGGCGCTGGGTGGCGCGCCCGATGCACAAGCGCTGCAACTGGGCTGGCTGCGACAGGTCCACCCTGAGGATGCCGAGCAGCTGCAGCGCCAGGCAGCGCAGTTGCTGACGGACCATGGCCACACCTTGGATGTGGAGCTGCGTTTGCGCACCCGCGATGGCACCTGGCGCTGGATGCGCGCACGGGGAGCGGCGATCCTGGATCCGCAGCAGCGCATCAGCGAATGGCTGGGCGTGCTGGAAGACGTCGACGACCGCAAGCGTGCGCAGGCCGAAGTGGCCTATCTGGCGCTGCACGACCCGCTCACCGGTCTGCCCAACCGCAGCCTGCTGCAAAAGCCGATCCGCACCCAAGGTGGCACGGCAGGGGCCTTGCTCTACCTGGACCTGGACCGCTTCAAGCAGGTCAACGACACGCTCGGCCACGCCACCGGAGACGCACTGCTCTGCGCAGTGGCAGAGCGCCTGCGCGAGCTGCTGCGTGATACCGATCTGGTGGTGCGCATGGGTGGTGATGAATTCTGCATCGTGCAAAACGCCTCATCGGCGCAGGCGGCCGCAGGCCTGGCGCAGCGTGTCATTGACCGGCTCAGCGCCGACTATGAGATCGAGGGACAGCGGGTGAGCATCGGCGTGTCCGTGGGCATTGCCTTGTTGACCCAGCCTTCTGACACCCAGGATCCCGACAGCCTGCTGCGCAAGGCGGACATGGCGCTCTACCAGGCCAAGCAGCAGGGCCGGGGCCGCTATGCGTTCTACACCGACGCGCTGGGCAGCGGCAGTCGATAACACGCCCGCCCCCTGCGCGCTGAAACGAAAAAGCCAGCACTGCGGCTGGCTTCTCAGTGCAATGCGCGCTGATTACCGGCCTCGGATATAGGTGTTCACCGCGCGGTTGTGTTCATCCAGGCTCTCGCTGAAGTGGCTGCTGCCATCGCCCCGGGCCACAAAGTACAGCGCCTTGGTGTTTTCCGGCTGGATGGCGGCCATCAGCGAGGCCTTGCCGGGCATCGCGATGGGGGTGGGCGGCAGGCCCACGCGGGTGTAGGTGTTCCAGGGCGTATCGGTCTGCAGATCGCGCTTGCGCAGATTGCCGTCGAATTTCTCACCCAGGCCATAGATGACGGTGGGATCGGTCTGCAGCAGCATGCCGATGCGCAGCCGGTTGATGAACACCCCTGCCACCATCGCCCGGTCTTCAGCCTTGCCCGTTTCCTTCTCGACAATGCTCGCCAGGGTCAGCAGGTCCTGCGGCGTTTTGAGAGGGCTGTCGGGCGGGTTCAGCGACCAGACCGCTTCGAGCCGCTTGTCCATCGCCAGCATCGCGCGGCGCATCAGCGCCAGATCGCTGCTGCCTTTCGAAAATGCATAGGTGTCCGGGAAAAACCGGCCTTCGGCGGGCAGATCAGGGCGGCCCAGCGCAGCCATGATCTCCTCGGGCGTCATCGCTGCACTGTCGTGGCGCAGATGCTCTTCCCTGGCGATGGCTGCGCGCATCTGGCGCAGGTTCCAGCCCTCGACAATGGTCAGCACGCGCTGGCTGTCTTCGCCGCGCACCAAGCGTGCGAGCAGGCTGCGCGGTGAGGTGCCGGCAGGTATCTCATAGTTGCCGGCGCGGATCTTGCGGTCCTGGCCCGAAAGGCGGAACCACCAGTACAGCAGATCGGGGTTGACCTCGATGCCCACCGCTTGCACCGCCTGGGCCACCGCACGCGGCGAGGTGCCGGGCTCAATCTCC
The DNA here is from genome assembly GCF_022387135.1 of Comamonas sp. B21-038. Taxonomy (GTDB): domain Bacteria; phylum Pseudomonadota; class Gammaproteobacteria; order Burkholderiales; family Burkholderiaceae_C; genus Comamonas; species Comamonas sediminis. Next base: position 1,385,150 of record NZ_CP092462.1, on the reverse strand, counting down.
AGCTCTACCGTCTGGCCGCCCTTGCCCAGCACCAGCGGCTGGTTCAACCAGAAATAGGCAGCGCCCGCTGTCGCCAGCACCACCACCACGATCAATGTCAATAAACGCTTCACAACCCTACCGCCTCCGTGCCATGGATCGAGCATCATAATTCACCCCATGACTCAAGCATTACAGGGACACCTTTCGCTGCAGCATTTGGGCGTGATCCGCGCCGAGGGCGCCGATGCTGCCAGCTTTTTGCAGGGCCAGCTCAGCCATGATGTGCAGTTGCTGCCCGTGGGCCAGGCCCGGCTGGCGGCCTTTCTGTCGGCCAAGGGCCGCATGCAGGCCAGCTTCATCGTCATCAAGCGCAGCGCCGAAGAGTTCTGGCTCATCACCAGCGGCGATGTGCTGCCCGCCACGCTCAAGCGCCTGTCGATGTTTGTGCTGCGCGCCAAGTGCAAGCTCAGCGATGCCACCGAGGCCGTGCAACTGCTGGGCCTGGCCGGCGATGCCGTTCCCGCCGAGGCACGCAAGCTGGCGCCCTGGCAAGTGCTGGCGCTGGACGATGCCTCCATCGTGCGGCTTTACGCCGCCGAAGGCGAAAGCCGCGCTTTGCTCGCGGCGCCCGCAGCCAGCGCCCTGCCCGCACAGATCACCGGCAGCCCCACGATCACCGCTGCGGCCTGGCAACTGTCCATCGTGCAAGCCGGCGTGCCGCTGATCACAGCGCCCGTGGTCGATGCCTTTGTGCCGCAGATGCTGAACTTTGAATCGGTCGATGGCGTGAGTTTCAAGAAGGGCTGCTACCCCGGCCAGGAAGTGGTGGCACGCAGCCAGTTCAGAGGTACGCTCAAGCGCCGCATGTACCGCCTGGCCTCGGCTGCGCAGCCCGAGCCCGGCCAGGAGGTCTTTGCCGCCAACGACGACAGCCAGCCGGTGGGCACCGTGGTGCAATCGGCCGCCAGCGCATCGGGCTTTGAGGCGCTGGTGTCGATGCAGATTGCGGCGGCCAGCGCGCCTCTGCACCTGGGAAGCAGCACCGGCGCGGCTTTGCAGCTGCTCAGCCTGCCTTATGCGCTCAAGGAAGACATCTGATTTGTGATCGCCTATGACAGCGGTAACCGTCTGCTTCATCACAAATACGACAATTTCTCAGGCAAAAACGCCGCCACTGCAGCCGTTACAGAATTTTTATGGCGTTTGCGCCGTAATTTGCTAAAATTGCGTGACTTTGCGAGCAGGAGCCTTCCAAAAAGCCCTGTGAGCCTGACGGAACAACTACTCAAGCGCATCTTGACCATCACACTTGCCGGGTCTGGGAAACCAGACCCGGCTTTTTATTGGCCAAGTTATCAGGCCTCTGCATAGGGCCATTGGCGCTATGCAGGGATCAGTCCGTCAGCGCAGGGTTTTCTGCATCGAGATGTGGGCAATGCCCGCTTCCTCATAGGGCTCGCCCACCACGCTGAATCCCGCACGCAGGTAGAAGCTCTCGGCCGTGCGCTGCGCATGCAGCTCGACCTGCCGCTTGCCCTGGCGAGCGGCGGCATCCACCAAGGCATCGAGCACCTGGCGGCCCAGGCGGCCACCGCGCAGCGGCTTGGCCACGGCCATGCGGCCAATGCGCATCACATCGGCACGGTGTTCGTCCTGCGCGCTGGGCAACATGCGGCCGGTGGCCACGCACATGTCCAGGCCATTGAGCGCCACCGCATGCAACGCGCTGACATCAAAGGCATCGGCCTCGATCTCGGCGGGAATGCCCTGCTCTCGCACAAAGACCTGCATGCGCAGGCGCATCGCCTCCTGGCCCAGCACATTCCAGCTGCCGGTTTTCAGCGTCACCATGTCCTCGCCCGCTTCAAAGCGCTGCACCATGCTGCGGTAAGCCTGGGGCAGTGGCTGGGGCTGCTGCGCAGCATCGGCAAACACATAGACCATGGTCGCCGTGGCCAGCAGCTTGTCGGCGCAATAGATCGCCGCCTCGTACTGCACCGAGGTGTGGCCCAGCTTGGCCACGCGCAAGCCGATGTCGATCACATCATCCAGGCGGGCCGAGGCATGGAATTCGAGCTGCGTGGCACGCAGGAACAGCTCGCCACCGAGGCGCTGCATCCCTTCCTCGTAGGGCACGGCCAGCTGGCGCCAGTACTCGGACATCGCAATGTCTACATAGCTCAGGTAGTGGGCGTTGAAGACCACCTTCTGCAGATCGACCTCGGACCAGCGCACGCGCTGGCGGCTGCGGCAGCGAAAATCGGAAAGGCTTCGGGCGGGGGTCTCGAACAGGATCTGGGAAGAGGAACTCATGGTCTTTTCTGGATTAGAAATAAGGGCAATCTGGCGGCGGTCTGGCAGCGGTCCTGCTCAGTCAAACGCAGCCCGCAGCGCCCGGGCCATCTGCGCATGGCAGGCCCGCGCTTCCTTGAGCGCGCGGCCCATTTTCACAAACTCATGGGCCACGCCGGCATAGGTGTGCAGGTCCACCTCGATGCCGGCGGCGCGCAAGCGGTCGGCATACATGACGCCCTCGTCCACCAGCGAATCGCATTGCGCCAGGTGGATGCTGGCAGGCGCCAGGCCGCGCAGATCCGGCGCCAGCAACGGCGCAAAGCGCCAATCTTCGCGGTCGGCGAGCGAGCGCAGGTAGTTGCTGAACATCCAGCTGATCATCGGCTTGGTCAGGATCGGGCCCTCGCTGTAGCGGGCGTGCGAAGGCGTATCTTGGTGGGCTGCGCAACCGGGATAGATCAGCAGCTGCAAGGCCAGGTCGATACCGGCATCGCGTGCCAGGATCGCGTTGACCGCCGCCAGGGTGCCACCTGCACTGTCGCCCCCCACCGCCACACGGCCGGTATCGGCCCCCAGCGCCATGCCTTCGGCCACCAGCCACTGCAAGGCATCCCAGGCATCGTTGCTGGCGGTGGGAAAGCGGTGCTCGGGCGCCAGGCGGTAGTCCACCGAGACGACCATGCAGCCCGCTTGGTGCGCCAACTCGCGGCACAGCGTGTCATGCGTGTCCACGCTGCCGATCGTGAAGCCGCCACCATGGGTGAACAGCAGCACCGGTTGCAGCGGATCCCAACTGGCGGCATAGAGCCGCGCCGGTATCTGAAAACCATCGCGCGCAGGGATGTGCAGATCCTCGACGCGGGCCAGCGCGGGCTTGGCAATCTCCAGCACCCCGGCGCCGACGCCGTAGGCCTGGCGCGCCTGCTCCACCGTCATCTCCCACAGGGGGGTGTGCTGGGCGCGGGCCATGCGCTCGACCACGCTGCGCATCGTGGGGGTCAGCTCTGCGACCACATCGGCAGGCATCGGCAGTTCGGCGGGGAGATGGGCTTTGGAGCGAGGTGAAGCGTCAGACATACAACGTTGCCCGGCCAGCAGGCAAGGGCGCAATTCAGGGACAAGGCCGGCTGATTATCGGCCATTGCCCATTCACGACGGGGCATCTCGGTCACCCATGTTTTAAGGCCCTGCCAATGCGGCAGAGCCCTGCTTCACCGCTGCCCAAGGCTGCCCGGATTTACTCGAAACGCAGCTCCACCGGCTGCGCACCCTCCAAGCCCTTGTACTCCACCCGGATCTGCTGGCCGGGCTGCGGCGGCAGCAGCGCCGAATAGGACCCCAGGCTGATCCAGTCGCCCACCTTGAGCCGCTGGCCTTCGGCCTGAAGGGCCTGCGCCAGCCAGACCACGGCGTTGAGCGGCTGGCCCATCAGATCGCCGCCACGCCCGCCGCCCAGCCGCGCGCCGCTCTGGTCGGTGATGTCGACCTGCATGCTCTGCAGCGCATTCAACAGCGCGTAACGCTCGGCCCGGAATTGCGGCACCGCCAGTGCCTGGCCCATCACGCCCATGCGCGCACCCACGTTGATGGCCTCAACGGCCGCGCCATCGAGCTGGGCGGGGTTCTCCACCACCAGGTCAGGCAGCTCCACAAACGGGACGATGCGGTCAATGTGGTTGAGCACCTGCAGCGGCGTTGTCGCGCGGTTGATGGCGCTGCTGGAGACGCGTACCAGCATGTCCGCCTCAAACATCGGCCGCGCGCCAAAGGCGGCGGGCACCGCACTGCGGTTGGGCAGCAAGGCCCCCTCGTACAGCACACCCCATACCGGCTTGTCGGTCTGAAAGCGTTTTTGCATGGCCGCGCTGGTCAGCCCCGCCTTGTAGCCAATGGGCTTCTTGCCCTGGGCTGCCCAGGCGGCATGGAGCTTGTTGCGGCTGCATTTGCCATCGGCCTCGGTCATCGCACCCGCCGACGGCACGGGCTGCTTGGCCTCATAGGCCTGCAGCCACTGCGCGACCTGTGCGTCATCCAGGCAAGCGGCCTGGGCCAGGCTGCTGCAGGCAGCCAGGCAGGCGGCCAGCCAAAGTGGGGAGCGGCGAATACGCAAAGCTGGGTGCATCATCCAAAGTCTCCTGTTCCAAGAACCTGTTCCGAATGCGGTTTTGTAGACCGCCCCGGGCACCAACATACCACCCGCATCGACCGGACTGACTAGGGAAAGCGCGCAGCCTGCGCGGCCTAGCGACCATCCGCCTGCTTTTGCTTGATGCAGGTCATGCCGCCATAGCCACAAAGCAACAGACGCTATAGTATTTGCGTAACCACCCGGCGACAGGAGACCCAAGATGCGCAGCGTGTATGAGCCCGCCAATGCCGTGCAAGCCCATGTTCTGCAGGACGTGCTGCGCCAGCACGGCATAGCCAGTTTTGTCAGCGGTGAGCATCTGCAAGGCGCAATCGGCGAGCTGCCAGCGGGCAGCCTGCTGCGTTTGTGGGTCGATGAGGCCGACTGGTCCGCTGCTCGCCGCGCGCTGGAGGAGTGGGAGCGTGCCCCGCTGATCGATGACGCCGAGCTGGCCCGGGCCGACCCCAGCCTGGGTGAGCAGCCGCCGTCTGCGCCCGCGCACGATGGTCGCTTTGATTCGCGCTTTGACCTGGCCTGCGACCCAGGTGTGCGTGCCGCTTCGCAGCGGGACGGCGAACAAGAAGCCTACAGCGACGCCCGGCGCTGGTATCCCTGCTGGTGGGCCGGCGGCGCGGCGCTGTTGGCGCTGTGTCTGCACTACCTGCTCGGCGGCGTGCCTCAGGCGGATACCACGGGCGATGCGGGTGCTACGGAGCAGACCCGGCAAGCCCCCGATACCGCGTCCGCCCACAGTGAACGCGGGCAAGCAGCACCCACAGGCAGCCGATGAACGGCAGCGGTTGCGATGCGCCTCAAGCGGGCTGTCCCGGCCTCCGCTGACGTTGCAAAGTATCAAATACCGATACCAATCCGGCGTAAAAACCTAGCAAGCAACCAAATATTGGCATCTGCTGCAGCGCGATGCCGACAATCGCGCCATCGCAAATCGCAGCAAGCCCGCATGCATTCTGGTCACCAATGGCCAAAACGGCAGCGCGCCAATGCGATGATGGCGACCGAGGAGAACGAGAGAGATATGACCGCCCCCATTCCAGCGCCCCTGGCCCCTGAGTTCAGCGCCCTGTCCACACTGCCGGACTTGTTTGCCTACCGTTGCAACAACACCCCCGAGCGCGAAGCCTACCGCTGGTTCGATACCGCGACGAATGCCTGGCAATCCTTCAGCTGGGCCGATATGCAAACCAAGGTGGCTCTGTGGAGCCAGGCGCTGCACGGCCTGCAGCTGGCGCGTGGCGCACGCATCGCCACCTTGCTGACCCACAGCGTGCATGCCATCTGCATCGACCAGGCCGGCATGGCCCAGGCCTGCGCCACCGTGCCGCTGCATGCCAATGACAACCCCGGCAATATCGCCTTTATCCTGGCCGATGCCGGCGCCTCGCTGCTGCTCATCAACCGCCTGGAGACCTGGGAGCAGATCGTGGCCACCGGCACGCCGCTGCCGGCGCTGCGCTGCGTGGTGATCGACGACCCCGAGCAAGCAGCCATCCCCGTCCAGGCCGGCAGCGATGGCTTGGCGCGCGTGGTGCGCTTGCAGGACTGGCTGGCCGAGGCCCATGGCAGCAGCCCTCGCGCGCAGGCCCAACAGGCACCCCAGGCTGAGGACATGGCCGCCATCGTCTACACCAGCGGCACCACCGGCAAGCCCAAAGGGGTGATGCTCAGCCACCGCAATGTGCTGAGCGACGTCAAAGCCGTGCTGGGCCGTGTGGTGCCCACGCAGGACGATGTCTTTCTGTCCTTTCTGCCGGTGTCGCACACCTTCGAGCGCAGCTGCGGCTACTACCTGCCGATGGCAGTCGCGAGCACGGTGGTCTATGCCCGCTCGGTTGCGCTGCTGGCCGAGGACATGCTCAGCATCCGCCCGACCATCCTTGTGTCGGTGCCCCGCATCTACGAACGCATCTACGCGAAGATCCAGGAAAAGCTGACCAAGTCGGCGTTCAAGCGCGCGCTGTTTGCGGCCGCCGTGTCCAAAGGCTGGGCCCGCCACTGCGCGGCCCATGGTCTGGTGAACACCGATCCCCCGCAAGGCGGTTGGGCGCGCTGGCTCCCCTGGCCGCTGCTGCAGAAAAAAGTGGCCCAACCCATCCTCGATTTGTTTGGCGGCCGGCTGCGCATCGCGGTGACGGGAGGCGCGGCCATTCCCTCGGTGGTATCGCACAGCTTTTTGGGCCTGGGGCTGAATGTGCTGCAAGGCTTTGGCATGACCGAAACCTCGCCGGTGCTGACCGCCAACTCGTTGCAGCACAACGACCCCTCCACCGTGGGCAAGCCGCTCGACGGTATGGAAGTGCGCATTGGCGAGAACAAGGAGCTGCAGGCACGCGGCCCCAACATCATGATGGGCTACTGGGGCCGTCCGGAAGACACACGCCAGGCCTTCACCGAAGATGGCTGGCTGCGCACCGGTGACCAGGCCGAGCTGGTCGGTGGCGAGGTGCGCATTGTGGGCCGCATCAAGGAGATCATCGTCACCGCCACTGGCGAGAAGGTGCCGCCCTCGGACATCGAGCAGGCGCTTTGCGCCGACCCGCTGTTCGAACAGAGCTTTGTCGTCGGTGAGCACCAGCCCTTTATCGCCTGTGTGGCCGTGGTCAACCGCGAAGAATGGAAGCAACTGGCCGTCAGCCTCGGCCTGGACCCGGACAACAGCGTCAGCCTGCAGGCCAGCGCCGTGCGCAAGATCGCGCTCGAGCGCATTGCTGCGCAATGCCAGGGCCTGGCCAAATATGCGGTGCCGCGTGCGGTCTACCTGGTCACCGAGCCCTGGACCATCGACAACGGCCTGATGACCCCGACCCTGAAGCTGCGCCGCCCCCAGCTGATGCAGAAGTTCGCCGCCGAGATCGCGAACCTCTACGCGAAGTAAATCGCAGCGCCGAAATGCAAAACCGCCGATGCCCTCTGCAGGCATTGGCGGTTTTTGTATCTCTGCTGCAGAGGGGTCTGGGTTGCGGAGCTGCTGGTACGGTCCGGCGCTTACTTCTTGGGGAAATAGTAGTTCAGCAACGCGCCGGCACCATCGACACCTGCCTTGGACGACCATTCACGGGCGAACTTCTCGCCCATCAGATCCAGCGCGCGGCGCAGTTCGTAGGAAGGCTGGCTGATCTTGGTGCCATGCTCGACCAGCACCTTCTGCGCCGCATCGTCGGCATCCTTGGCCAACTGCCAGCCGCGCGCTTCGGCCTGTTTGGCGGCAGTGTCCAGCGCTGTCTTGGCGCTGTCGGACAAGCCCGTCCAGCTCTTCTCGCTCATCAGGATCAGGTTCTTCGGAATCCAGGCGCGCATGTCGATGAAAATGCCCATCGCGTTCCAGGACTGGCTGTCCACGCCGGTGGTACTGGATGTCAACATCACATCGACCTTGCCTGCCTGGATGGCCTTGGCCAGATCGTTGGCAGGGGTGTCCACCGGGGTTGCGCCCGCCACCTCCGCGATGTACTTGGAGGCAACATTGTTGACGCGGAATTTCTGGCCCTTGACGTCTTCGAGCTTGTTCACCGGCGCGCGCGAGAACAGGCCCTGGCCCGGCCATGGCGCGGTGTAGAGCAGGCGAATGCCTTGCTTTTTCAGCAGCGCCTCGATCGGTTCACGCGTGGCTGCCCACAGGCGCTTGGCATCGTCAAAGCTGCGCACGATAAACGGCAGCGAATCGATCGCGAAAGCCGGGTACTGGTCGCTGAAGTTCGACATGAAGATCTCACCGATCGCCAGATCGCCCTTGCTGAGCGCAGGCATCACCTGGTTCATCGGCATCAGCTTGGCGTTGGTGACCACCTCGATCTGCAGCCCACCCTGGCTCAGGCCATTGGCTTCACGGGCGAACTGTGTCAGGTTGCGGGTGTGGAACAACGCGTCGGTGTAGGCGCCAGCGCATTTGAGCGGCGTGGCAGCCGCTCTGGCCATATGGGGAAGCGACCCGACCAGCCCGGAGCCTGCCGCCAGGCCCATGCGGGCGAGCACTTTGCGCCGGGACGGACTGGCAAGCGTTTCGTTGGTGTTGTGATCTGCCATATGACGATTCCTTGGTATCTGAGCCAGGCATCCCCCATTCCGGTGGATGCTGCAGGCCGCATGTGTACTGAAAAGCCCCACAAAGAGCAAACGCTGCCCGCAGCCCCATGGCGAGCCATGCGACGCATTCAGCAACCGTGCCATTCGATTTATTTGGTCACTAACGTCACAAATTTTGTGAGGAGGCGACGCAATCTATCTTGGCCTGCGCAACAAAGCAATCGCTATCGATCACCGGTGAGACATTGCTTGATGCAAGTCAGTTGTTGCCGCGCCAGAAGTTGGCGATGACTAGCATTTAGTCACAGCACACACTTTCTGAAACTACAAAAATAATAGCTGCTTTCCTCCCCTCCGAGGGACGAAAGCAGCCATTTTTTAGCGGATAGATGTATGCGCCCCACAGCGGGACTTCAACGGCAGCGGCCGCTCTGTGCATCGCCACCCCGGCAGGTTGGCAGCTGCTCGCCTGCCGCGCCGCGAGGCATGCGGCTCAGACTTCAGGCTGCCAGCGCGGCATTCAGATCCTGCGCGCGGTAGTACTGGCCAAAGCGGTTGGCGATGAAGTCGGACAGTGCGATCGATTCTTGCGCAATGAAGCCCTTCTGTGGCAGCACCCCGCTCGCGACCAGATCGAGCGCGCAGCAGATACCGGCAGCGGTAGTCAGCTGGATGGCAGTGAGTGCATGGCCGGCCACCGTGGTGCCCACAATACGGGCCGAGTAGGACTCCTGCATCAGCCGCTCACCCTTGTAGCCCGTGGCGCTGGCAAAGATCACGATCACATCCTGGCGCGTGGCAGCAATTGCGTTGTCAAAAATCTCGTTGAGCAGTTCGCGCTTGTCGCGCAGCTTGAGCTCGTTGAGCAGGATCTTCAGGATCGCGCAGTGGCCGGGGTAGCGGATGGACTTGTAGTCCACATTGCGCGCCTTGCCGGCCCAGGTTTCCGTCAAGGTGCCCAGGCCGCCGCTGGTGTTGAAGGCTTCATACTCGATGCCATCCAGCGCAAAGGTCTCCAGCCCTTCGAGGGCATGCACCGTCAAAGGCTGGCCATCGACCAGCGCCTCGCAGGGGTTGATGTACTCGTTGATCAGGCCCTCGGTGCTCCAGGTCAGGTTGTAGCGCAGGCTGCCTTGCGGGTAACGGGGCAGCGCACCGACGCGCATCTTCAGGTCATGCAAGGTGTCGAAATGCTTGGCCACGTCGTTGCCCACAATGCCGATAAAGCCAGGAGCCAGGCCGCACTGGGGCATCAGCACGCTGCCGGCCTTGGCGGCAATCTTGCGGATCGCATGGGTGGACTGCACATCTTCGGTCAGGTCAAAGTAATGCACGCCATGTGCAGCGGCAACGCCGGCGACTTCGATCGCCATGTGGAAGGGCAGCGCATTGAGCACCGCGAACTGGCCTTGCACGGCCGGCAACAGATCACCGCCCTTGCCAATCTGCACCGTCTCCAGACCCAACGCGGCAGCGGCCTTGAGCTGTGCCTTGGACTGGTCGGCAATGCGCAGCTGGTAGCCGCCCGCCGCCTGCAGCAGCACGGCCATCGCAAAGCCGATTTTGCCGGCGCCCAGGATGGTCACTTTCTTGTCGGCGGGGGCCTTGGTGGAATTGGCTTGGACGGACTTTTTGCTGGTTTTGTCGTTCATGGTTGGCTCTCTGATCAGGGTGAATGATGGAGAAATGTTACAACCGGCAGTTGTCAAAATGAACATATTAAAGCGTCATATTATTTGTTTTATCTAGCCATTTCAGCAATATTTCACGACACATCAACCAAAATAATGGTTAACCCGTAGGTTAATGTGTCGCAAATCAGGGGTTTCGTTGCCCCAGGCACAATGGGCGGCTCGCACTCACTCCATCCTCTTTTTCCGCTATCCGTATCCAAACCATGGCCGATTCCGCATCCAACAAAGTTCTTCGTTTTCTGCTGGCACGCGACATCCTCAAGGACAAGTCGCGCGAAGATCTGTTGGCCAAGCTGGAGGCCGCCGGTTTCAATGGCGAACATGCCGAGCTGTTCATCGCCCAGGCAGAAAAGCGTGTGCTGGCACGCAACCGGCGTTGCGCGGTCATTTCAGCGGTGGTCGTAGCCGTGTTGCTGGGCCGCGTGGTCTGGGGACCTTATGCAAACAACCCAGACATGCAGCTGCTGCTGGGCGTGATGGCCGCCATCTTTGCCGCGGCCGGCTTTTACTTCTGGTTTGTCGCGCGCTGGCAGGCGCCGCTGCCCAAGGCCAGCGCTTCATAGCATCTACATGCATTCAGTTACAGCATAGGCGCACCTGAACGCTAGCTCCCGCTGGTATGTCAGGCCGATAAAGCAGCGCATCGGGTGGTGTACGTTGGTGTTGGCGTGCGCTCGCTTGCTGCCCAAAATTGCACCCACCACCCTCCCCGGCTTTGTTCTGCGCCGATAATGCGCTGTCGCGGACATGACATAGATCAAGCCGCGCCTCTCTCCAGCCCATGCGATGGGTCTGCCGGGCTCTGCGGCCCCAGACCCGCCATCCGCCCGCCCACGGCGATGCAGCGATTCGCATAACTCAATAGTGACAATGGATAAACACAACACGCGACCCGGCTTGGTTTCCAAGGCCTGGCTGCTTCTTCTGGGCCTGTGCCTGCTGGCCTCGGGCCTGTTCTTTGCTGTCTATGGCTACCAGTTGGTGGCGCTGCAAGGCAGTTGGTATTTTCTGATCAGCGGCATGGCGCTGGTCCTCTCGGGCCTGCTGATTGCCGCCGCGCGCCCCGGTGGCGCCTGGCTGTATGCACTGACCTTGCTGGCAACGGCGGTCTGGGCCGTAGCCGATGTGGGCCTGGATTTCTGGCCGCTGGTCTCGCGCCTGCTGCTGCTTGCGGGCATCGGTATTGTGGTGGCGCTGTCCTTCCCGGTGCTGCGCCGTGCACGCGGCCAAGCGGCTGTCAAGTCGGGCTCCACCGTGGTGGCCGGCCTGCTGCTGCTGGGTTGCCTGGCGACCGTGGGCGGCATGTTCCTGCCCCACGCGTCGGTGTCGGCCAAGTCGGATGCGACCGTGCTGCAACCGGTGGCCAAGGGCCAGGCGCCTGCTGACTGGGCGCACTATGGCAGCACGCCAGGCGGTACCCGCTTTGCGGCGCTGGACCAGATCACGCGCAGCAATGTCAAGGATCTGCAGGTGGCCTGGAGCTACCAGACCGGTGATGTGCCGGTGAGCCCTGGCGGCGGCGGTGCCGAAGACCAGCTGACCCCGCTGCAGATTGGCAACCAGGTCTTTGTCTGCACCCCACACAACAATGTGATCGCGCTGGACGCGACCACCGGCAAGGAACTCTGGAAGACCGAGATCAATGCCAAGCAGAAAAAGTGGATGCGCTGCCGTGGCCTGGCCTATTTTGATGCCGCCCAGCCGCTGAGCCAGCCCACGGTGGCCGGCGCAACGCCGGTGCAGGCCGTGAGCGTGGCGCCTGGCGCCGCCTGCCAACGCCGCATTCTGATGAACAGCGTGGCGCCTGAGCTGATCGCCCTGGACGCCGACACCGGCGCCTTCTGCGAAGACTTTGGTACCCACGGCCGCGTGGACCTGCGCAATGGCATGGGCAAGGGCGCTGACAAGGGCGAGTACTACCCCACCTCCGCCCCCACCCTGGCCGGCACCACCATCGTGATTGGTGGCCGCGTGGCCGACAATGTCAGCACTGACATGCCTGGCGGCGTGGTGCGTGGCTTTGATGTGGTGAGCGGCGCGCTGCGCTGGGCCTTTGACCCGGGCAACCCTGACGACCAGACCGCCCCCGCTGAAGGCAAGACCTATGTGCGCTCGACCCCCAACGTCTGGGCACCGATGTCCTACGACCCGCAATCCAACACTGTGTTCATGCCTGTGGGCAGCGCGGCGGTGGACCTCTGGGGTGTGAAGCACACCGCGCTGGACCGCAAGTACGGTGCCTCGATGCTGGCCGTGGATGCCAGCACCGGCAAGGAAAAATGGGTCTACCAGACCGTGCATGATGACCTCTGGGACTTCGACGTGCCGATGCAGCCTTCGTTGGTGGACTTCCCCGGCGCTGGTGGCAAGACCACGCCTGCGTTGGTGTTCGGCACCAAGGCCAGCCAGATCTTTGTGCTGGACCGCGCAACCGGCCAGCCCCTGACCCAGGTGGAAGAGCGCCGCGTGCCCGCTGGCAAGATCGAGGGCGAAACCTACTCGCCCACCCAGCCCTTCTCGGTCGGCATGCCCAACATCGGCGCCGACGACATGCGCGAATCCGACATGTGGGGTGCGACGCCGTTTGACCAGTTGCTCTGCCGCCTGAAGTTCAAGTCCAAGCGCTACACCGGCCTGTTCACGCCGCCGGGCACCGATGCATCGCTGAACCTGCCCGGCTCGCTGGGTGGCATGAACTGGGGTGGCATCTCGGTCGACCCGACCAACAACTACCTGTTCATCAACGACATGCGCGTGGGCCTGGAAGTGCAGCTGATCAAGGCCGACCCTGCCGATGCCGGCGCCAAGTCCGATGGCAACGAAGCCGCTGCGATCACCAAACCCGTGCCGCTGGATGGCACGCCTTATGCGATCAACGCCAAGGTGCGCTTCATGTCGCCACTGGAGATCCCTTGCCAGAAGCCGCCTTTTGGCACGCTGACCGCCGTGGACCTGAAGACCCGGCAGATCGCCTGGCAAGTGCCGGTCGGCACCGTCAAGGACACGGGCCCCTTCGGCATCAAAATGGGCCTACCCATCCCCATTGGCATGCCCACCATTGGTGGCACCATGGCCACGCAAGGCGGCCTGGTCTTTATCGCCGCCACGCAGGATTACTACCTGCGCGCCTATGAAACCGGCACAGGCCAGGAAGTGTGGAAAGCACGTCTGCCCGTGGGCAGCCAGGGCACGCCCATCAGCTACCAGTCGCCAGTGACAGGCCAGCAGTTTGTACTGGTCTCGGCAGGCGGTGCACGCAACTCGCCTGACCGTGGCGACTATGTGATCGCCTACGCGCTGCCACGCCGCTGATCCGCCTCGGCCTCAGCCGCCCGGTGCAAGACTTCCCGCCAAGGAAGGCCTTCACCGGGCTTTTTCATGCCTGCGCGCAATGCAGGGCATGGAGGCCGTGCGCCGACCCACCCCAAAACTGCCACAGGCTTTGATTTGCTATACATTGCATAGCAACACTGCATCGCGGCAATGCATCACAAATCAGCCAACCTCAGCAAAATCTGGTGTTCTCAGCCTTCCACCATGCCACGCATCCAGGCGGGCAGATCCACCGCCTTCTGGCGCGCAAAATCCACCCACAGCACGGTGGCGCCGCCGCTGGCGTAGACCTCGCCGGGCGCGTCCTGCTTTTCGATCTGGTACCAGGTCTCGAACGCGGTGCGCGCCGCGTCGCTGACATACATCTTCACCACCAGCCGGGCCGGGTACTCGATCTGCCGCAGGTAGTTGCAAAAGCAGTTCACCACCACCGGGCCCTGCCCCGCGCCATGGGGGGTGTCGCGTGTCGAGCGCAGCCACTCCACCCGCGCGCTTTCCATGTAGCGAAAATACACCGTGTTATTGACATGGCCCAGACTGTCCATATCCCCCAGCGAACATCCATCGGCGAGTCATGAACCCAGCGTTTGTGGTCAGGCAGCAAGATTTTCATAGACTGGCATATTACGGCCAAGCAGCGGGCGGCAGCGGCCAGGCCTTGTCGCCGACTTTCACTGGCACAAAGCCCCTGTCTCAGAAATCAGAGCGAAGAACCCCGCAAATCTAGGGCTAACCCTAGGATCAAGGCGGTTACCGCACTGCAACATCGCCCTAAAATCCATGGCACTGCATGCAACCCAGACACAGATCTGCCACATGCCTGCCCATCGCTTGAAAAGAATTTGTACGGAGCCCCGATGACCAACGAAGAAATACTGGCCCAATATGGCCCCCGCGAGTCAATGGAATACGACGTTGTCATCGTTGGCGGCGGCCCAGGCGGGCTGGCCACGGCCATCCGTTTGAAGCAGCTGGCAGCGGAAAAAGGCAGCGATGTCTCCGTCGTCGTGCTGGAAAAAGGCTCCGAGCCGGGCGCGCACACCTTGTCGGGCGCCATCATGGATCCCCGCGCGCTGACCGAGCTGATCCCCGACTGGAAAGCCAAGGGCGCACCTTTGACCCAGCCGGTGACCGAGGACGCGATGGTCTTCCTGAGCGAAAAATCCGGTCTGCGCACCCCCAACTGGCTGCTGCCGCCCTGCTTCCACAACGAAGGCAACTACATCGTGCAGCTGGGCTTTGTCGTCAAATGGCTGGCCGAGCAGGCCGAGGCCCTGGGCGTCGAGATTTTCCCCGGCTTTGCCGCCGCGGAAGTGGTCTACCACGAAGACGGCTCGGTCAAGGGCGTGGCCACCGGCAACATGGGCGTTGGCAAGAACGGCGAACCCACCGGCGAGTTCCAGCTCGGCATGGAACTGCACGGCAAGTACACGATCTTTGCCGAAGGCTCGCGTGGCAACCTGGGCAAGCAGCTGATCGCCAAGTTCAAGCTCGACGAAGGCAAGGATCCGCAGACCTATGGCCTGGGTGTGAAGGAGCTGTGGGAGATCGATCCGCAGCGCCACCAACCCGGCTTTGTGATGCATACCGCCGGCTGGCCGATGAACAACGACACCTACGGTGGCGCCTTCCTCTACCACCTGGACGACAACAAGGTCACCCTGGGCTTCATCACCGGTCTGGATTACTCCAACCCCTACCTGTCTCCGTTCGAGGAGATGCAGCGCTGGAAGACCCACCCCAACATCCGCTACTACCTGGAAGGCGACGAGTCCAAGGGCATCAAGCCGGCCAAGCGCATCGGTTATGGCGCCCGCGCGATCACTGCCGGCGGCCTGATGAGCCTGCCCAAGACCGTGTTCCCCGGTGGCGCGCTGGTGGGCTGCGATGCCGGTTTCCTGAACGTCAGCCGCATCAAGGGCAGCCACGCGGCCATCAAGACCGGCATGCTGGCCGCAGAAGCCGCCTTTGAAGCGATTGCCGCTGGCCGCCAGGGTGATGAGCTCAGCGCCTACCCCGCCGCGTTTGAGAAGAGCTGGCTCTACGAAGAGCTCAACAAGAGCCGCAACTTCAAGAGCTGGTTCAAGAAGGGCCTGGTGACCGCCTCGATCATGAACGGTCTGGAGCAGTTCGTGCTGCGTGGCAACATGCCCTGGACCCTGCACCGCGACAAGCCGGACCACGCCTACCTCAAGCCCGCGTCGGAATGCAAACCCATCCAGTACCCCAAGCCCGATGGCAAGCTGACGTTTGACCGCCTCTCCAGCGTCTTCATCAGCGGCACCAACCATGCCGAAGACCAGCCTGCCCACCTGACCTTGAAAGATGCCAGCGTGCCGGTGCAGATCAACCTGGCCAAGTACGCCGGCCCCGAGCAGCGCTACTGTCCCGCGGGAGTCTACGAGTTCGTGGCGGACGAAAGCCAGGGCGGGGATGCCCAGCGCCTGCAGATCAATGCGCAAAACTGCGTGCACTGCAAAACCTGTGACATCAAGGATCCGACCCAGAACATTGTCTGGGTGACGCCGGAAGGCGGTGGCGGACCGAACTACACCGGCATGTAAGCAAGCGGCGCCGGTTCGGGAATCGATGCCAGGGCAAACACCGGTTGCCCGGCCATGGATTGCCGAATTTGGCCGACAAGCGCACGCCTGCAGGCGTGCAGACAATGGCCCATGTTTGTCTGGTTTTGCCTCCCACGCCATTCCGCCCGAGCCCTGGCTGGCAACGCCTGTGCTCCGGTCCGGAGTGCCCGTGCCCACCTGTACCGCCAGTGGCTGTGTGCGCTACTGGGCATGCTGCTGGGTGCAAGCGCGGCTTTGGCAACCCCTGCCACGCTGCCCAAACGCGGCAAGCGCGCAGCCGCGCCCGTGGCTGCCAAGCCAGCAGATGCAGTTCCTGCTGCGGCCCCTGCGCCGTTGAGCTCAGCCACCTCTCTCGATCTCGAGCGCTTCATGGGCCTGTGGTACAAGGTCGCCAAGGTCGATGAGCCGCAGGATGCGCTACGCACCCGTGAGCGCTATGAGTTCCTGCAACGCTACGATGGCGGCGTGCGCGTGATTGCCACGTCCTACGACCCGCTCTCCAACCGCTGGGACCGGCGGCAGGACTACATGGCCCCGGTGGACGCGAAAGGCGCGGCATTGGCGAGCCATTACCAGCTCACGATGCCCGTGCATTTCAGCATCAGCCGCTTCGGGCCTTTCGGGGTCAGCTACTACGTCGTGGCACTCGACCCCTACTACCAATGGGCCATGGTGGCCGGGCCCGGGCCGAAATCGCTTTTCATCCTGAGCCGCCGCAGCGATCTGGAGCCGGAGTTGCGCGCATCGCTGGAGCAGTTGGCCAGCAGCACCAGCCGCCTGAAGGCACCGCTGCATTGGGCCGCACCGGACCAGGATCCGCCACCTCGGTAGATACCCGGGGTAGGCGCGATCGGACTTCCCATGCAGGGCATCGGGAGCGGGCAGCGCGCACAGTTTTATTGTCACAGCGCTGCAAAATTATCGACTGCGCACAGCTTTTTTGACCAAAAATACTATTAAAAGAAATATTATTGTGAGAGTGCACCCACTTGCGCAACCCAACACAGGTTTCGCCCTGGCAGGGCAACTAGGGCAATCCCATAGATCACAAATGTGTCATCCCGTGGGTAGTGGGGTGTAGACTGCTGCTACCTGTTTGCCACCTGTTGTTACAGGGCATACAACGCAGCAGTTCTGCTGACGCTATTCAACAAACCTGGCGGAGATATACGCATGAAGAAATTGGCTTGGGCCCCTCTGGGCGCTGTGGCACTGGCAATCGCGGCGATTGCGCCCGCGCAGGCTGCAGACCAGAAGTCTGTGGCAGTGACGGCCATCGTGGAACACCCTGCGCTGGATGCAGTGCGCGACGGCGTCAAGGCGGCACTGAAGGCCGAAGGCTTTGAAGACGGCAAGAACCTGAAGTGGCAGTACCAGAGTGCCCAGGGCAACCCTGGCACCGCCGCGCAGATCGCCCGCAAGTTTGTCGGTGACAAGCCCGATGCCATCGTCGCCATTGCTACGCCATCGGCGCAGGCCGTGGTCGCCGCCACCAAGACCGTGCCGGTGGTCTTCTCTGCCGTGACCGATCCGGTGGCCGCCAAGCTGGTACCCAGCTGGGAGCCATCCAAGAACAATGTGACCGGCGTGTCCGACCTGCTGGCGCTGGACAAGCAGATGGAACTGCTGAAGAAAGTCGTGCCCAACGCCAAGCGCGTGGGCATGGTCTACAACCCCGGCGAGGCCAACTCCGCCGTGGTCGTCAAGGAACTCAAGGAACTGCTGCCCAAGCTGGGCATGACCCTGGTGGAAGCCGCGGCGCCTCGCTCGGTGGACGTCTCCAGCGCAGCGCGCTCGCTGGTGGGCAAGGCCGATGTGATCTACACCAACACCGACAACAACGTCGTGTCGTCCTATGAAGCGCTCGTCAAGGTCGGCCAGGACTCCAAGCTGCCGCTGGTCGCATCGGACACCGACTCGGTGGCCCGTGGTGCCGTGGCTGCGCTGGGCATCAACTACCGCGACCTGGGCGAGCAGACCGGCCGCATGGTGGCACGCATCCTCAAGGGTGAAAAGCCAGGCGACATCAAGACCGAAGTTTCGACCAAGATGGAGCTGTACGTGAACCCCGGTGCCGCCGAGAAGCAAGGCATCAAGCTGTCCGACGAGCTGGTCAAGTCGGCTGCCAAAGTCATTCAGTGATGGATGCCGCCTCGCCTGCTGCTGTGCAACCCGCGCAGCGCAGGGGGTGACAAGACGCAGCCCCGCCAGAAGCGGGGCTTGTTTGTTATCCGGACTACCTCTGACAAGAAAACTCCATGACCTTATTTTCCTTTTTGGGAGCCATCGAGATCGGCCTGATCTTTGCGCTGGTAGCGCTCGGTGTGTTCATCTCCTTTCGCTTGCTGCGCTTTCCTGACCTCACGGTCGACGGCAGCTTTCCGTTGGGCGCTGCCGTCTGCGCGGTGCTGATCACCCATGGCTACAGCCCCTTTGTCGCCACCATTGGCGCCACGCTCGCAGGTGCCGTTGCTGGCCTGATCACCGGCTGGCTCAATGTCAAGCTCAAGATCATGGACCTGCTTGCCTCGATCCTGATGATGATCGCGCTGTACTCGATCAATCTGCGCATCATGGGTGGCCCCAACATTCCGCTGATCAACGACCCCACGCTTTTCAACCAGTTGCAGCCCGCAGGCATGGAAGACTATGTGTTCCGTCCGTTGCTGATGTGCGCCATCGTGGTGCTCGCCAAGCTGGCGATGGACTGGTTCTTCCTGACCGAGCGTGGCCTGGCCATCCGTGCCACCGGCACCAACGCCCGCATGGCCCGCGCCCAGGGCGTCAACACCGGCGGCATGATCCTGCTGGGCATGGCCGTATCGAACGCGCTGGTGGGTCTGGCCGGTGCGCTGTTTGCACAAACCCAGGGCGGCGCCGACAGCTCGATGGGCATCGGCACCATCGTGATCGGCCTGGCTGCGGTGATTGTTGGTGAGTCCATCCTGCCGTCGCGCAGGCTGATTCTGGCGACCTTGGCCGTGGTCATCGGCGCCATCGTCTACCGCTTCTTCATTGCGCTGGCGCTGAATGTGGATTTCATCGGCCTCAAAGCCCAGGATCTGAACCTGGTCACCGCGTTGCTGGTCACGATCGCGCTGGTCATCCCCCAGCTCAAACGTCGTTTTGCGAAAAAGCACTGACAAGGAGAGAGACATGCTGAGCGCAAAAGACCTCAAGATCACCTTCAACCCCGGCACCCCGATCGAAACCCGCGCGCTGCGCGGCATGGCGCTGGATATTCCCGCTGGCCAGTTCGTCACCGTGATCGGCTCCAACGGCGCGGGCAAATCAACCTTTTTGAACGCGATCTCCGGCGACCTGATGGTCGACTCGGGCAGCATCGTTATCGATGGGGAAGACATGACCCGCAAGCCTGTGTGGGACCGTGCGCACAAGGTGGCCCGCGTGTTCCAGGACCCGATGGCTGGCACCTGCGAAGACCTGTCCATCGAGGAGAACATGGCCCTGGCGCATGAGCGCGGCAATTTTCGCGGCCTGTCCAAGGCTGTCAAAAACGCCAACCGCGCGCTGTACCGCGAGAAACTCGCCACCCTGGGCCTGGGCCTGGAAAACCGCCTCAGCGACCGTATCGGCCTGCTGTCGGGCGGGCAGCGCCAGGCCGTCAGCCTGCTGATGGCAGCGCTGCAGCCTTCGCGCATCCTGCTGCTCGATGAGCATACCGCCGCGCTCGATCCCCGCACCGCCGATTTCGTGCTCAAGCTCACCGCCCGCATCGTTGACGAAGGCAAGCTCACGACGATGATGGTCACCCACAGCATGCGCCAGGCGCTGGATGTGGGCGACCGTACGGTGATGCTGCACCAGGGCCAGGTGGTGCTCGACGTCAGCGGGGAGGAGCGCGCCCGGATGGACGTGCCCGATCTGCTGCAGATGTTCGAGAAGGTGCGTGGTGAAAAGCTCGCCGACGATGCGCTGCTGCTGAGCTGAGCCGCACCGGTCTCAACCCCAAAGACAGCGGAGCCACCGAGGTGGCATCCGCTGTTTTTTTAGGCCTGCTGCTATCAGCCGCGCAAAAAGCGCCGCAGCGACCAGGCCGCCAGTGCGGGGAACAGCGCAAACACCGCAAACAGCCAGAGCGCCGAGCGGCCCAGCGTTGCTGGGTCGGCCAGCGCGGTCAGCCCCAGTGCATTGGCTACCAGGCCGACCAGCGCGGCACCGACGGCCATGCCGTAGAGCTGCACAGTCGTGATGCCCGAGGCAGCACTGTCGGCCTCCTGCGCACTGGCGCTGTGCATGATCGCGTTGAGCACATGGGGCCAGGCCATGCCCGCGCCCAGGCCCAGCAGCGCCAGCGCCAGGCCACAGACCACCAGGGCGGCCCTCCCCTGCCAGGGCATCGCCAGCGCCAACGCCAGCAAGCCCAAGGTGCACAGCAGCGGGCCGATCAGCATCAGCGCCCGGCCCGCCCGGCCGCTTTTGCCAGAGAACAGTACCGAGGCCACCGACCAGCCACCCGCGAGCAAGGCCGTCACATAGCCCGCCGTCAAAGGCTGCAGGCCATGCAGGTGTTGCAGCAGATAGGGCACAAACACCTCCGTCATCGTCCCCATCAGCAGCAAGGCCACAGCGGCATACAGCATCCCCAGTGGCTGGCCCAAGGCCGTGCCGCCCTGGGGCAGCAAGCGGCGGCTGGCGCGGCGTTCATGGCGAACCGCCGCCGCACCGGCCAGCAAACCTGCCGCGCCCAGCCCCCATTGCCAAAGCGGCTCCGTCACCACGCTGGCGGCTGCCACCAACAGCACCGACAGCGCCAGCATCGCGATCTGCGGGCCGGCAATGCCGCTGTCCTGCGCCGGCGTGCTGCGCAGCAGACGCTGCGGCGCCAGCTGGCGGTGCACCAGCAGCATTTGCAGCATCAGCAAGGGCAGCAGCGCCCCAAAGGCCAGCCGCCAATGGCCGGCCTGGGCGAACAGGCCGCCTACCGCCGGGCCGCTCAGCGTAGCCACGCCCCACATCGCCGAGATCAGCCCAATCGCACGCGGCCACAGCGCGGGCGGAAACACCAGCCGGATCAACGTGTAGCTCAGCGCACCCACTGCCCCGCCCCCCAGGCCCTGAACTGCCCGGCCCAGCAGCAGCATCGGCATGGACGGCGCCATCGCGCACAGCAGGCTGCCCAGGCTGAACACCAGCAGGCCTGCGAGCATGGCACCCCGCGCGCCCCAACCGGCCAGCATGCGCACCGCCAGTGCAGCACCGATGATGGAGGCCACGACGAACAAGGTGGTGCTCCAGGCATACCAGGCCAGGCCCCCGATCTCCTGCACCACCGAAGGCAGGATCGTGGTGACGATGTGCACATTGATCGCATGCATGGCGACTGCGCCCGTCAGTGCCAGCGCCTTGAGGCCATGGGGCCGGCCCAGCAGCTGGACCCAGCCTGCAGGGGGCTCTGCCAGAGGCACTGCGGCCGTAGTCGCGGGGGATGAAGAGGACGATGCCATGCCATTCCTTGTTGTGAAATAATGCAAGCATTGTCTTTGATAATTCCCCCACCCAAGGAATAAAACAAGCTATTGCTTGTATAAATAAATGCCATCGCCCTCCCTCGATCCCTCGGCCACCATGCGCATGCTGGAGGCACTCAAGCGCCAGGCACCCGCCAGCACCGCCGATCTGGCGCGCGCGCTGCAGATGACGGCCGAGGCCGCCCGCCAGCAGATCAACAAGCTGGCCGACCAGGGCCTCGTGCAGGCCGATCTGCAAAAGCCGGCGGGCGCGGGCCGGCCGCGCCAGTTGTGGACCTTGACCCCAGCGGGCCAGCGTTACTTTCCCGATGCCCATGCCCAGCTCACGGTGCAGCTGATTGGCGCGATCGAAAAGCTGTTTGGCCAGCAAGGCATGGAGGGTTTGATCAGCGAGCGCGAAGCACAATCACGCAGCCGCTACCGCCAGGCCTGCACCGCCCCCGGCCTGCCTGAGCGCCTGGCCCAGCTGGCCCAGGTCCGCACCCAGGAGGGCTATATGGCCCATGTCGAGCCCCACCCGCAAGGCTGGCTGCTGGTGGAGCACCACTGCCCGATCTGCGCGGCTGCGCAAAGCTGCCGGGGCTTTTGCCGTTCCGAGCAAGCACTATTCCAGGAGGTGGTCCGGGATCTGGCCACGTTGGAGCGCAGCGAGTACCTGCTTGACGGCGGCCAGCGCTGCGTCTACCTGGTACAGCCGCTATAGCAGCTCAGGGCCCGCTCAGACGGAGACGCCACGGCCTTCGCCCACCGGCGGGGTATCCGTACGCGACAGGGCCTGCGGCCTGGCCATGCGCAGGCAGACCAGCCAGGCCAGCAAGGCCAGGCCCGCCGCGCCCCATTGCGCATGCTGCAGGCCGCGGGCATTGGCCTGGCGCAGGGTCTCGGCGCTGGCTCCCTCCAGGCCGGCCAGCGGCGCGGCCGCCAGCATCACCAGCAAGGCCAGGCCCAGCGCGGCACCCACCTGCTGCGCGGTAGCCGCCACCCCTGATGCCACACCTTGGCGCGCCGGCGCAATGCCCTGGCCCACGAGGACCCACATGCCGGTCCAGCTCGCGCCCTGGCCCAGGCTCATCACCACAAAGCCGGGTACCAGCCAGGCATAGTTGCCGGCCAGCGGCAGCACCGCAGCTATCCAGACCATGCCCAGCACACCGGCGGCCCAGCCCCGCAGCAGCACCGTACGCACACCGTGCTGCGCCAGGCCGCGCTCGGCCAGCCGGATGCCCCAGGTGCAGACGGCCGTCGGCAGCACAAAGGCCATGCCGGCCTGCAGCGGGCTCCAGCCCAGCACCTGCTGAAAATACAGGCCCAGAAAGTAGTACTGCACGCCGTAGCTGCTCATGAACAGCATGGCCAGCAGCATGCTGGTCTGCAAGCTGCCCACCCGCAGCATGGCCAGCGGCATCAAGGGCGCTGCCACCCGCGCCTCGGTGCGCCAGAACAGGCCCAGCGCCGCCAGCGCCAGCAGCAACAGGCTGGCAGTGCGCAGATCGCCCCACCCCCATTGCGGGCCCTGCACCAGCACGGCCACCAAGGCACTCGCACCCACGGTCACGCTGATGCAGCCCAGCAGGTCAAAACGGCGCTGCGCAGCGGGCACGGCAGGCATCGCCGGCAGGTAGCGGCCTGCGGCCAGCGCGCAGGGCCAGGCAATCGGCACCAGCACCCAGAGCACCCAGTTCCAGCCCAGGGTCTGGGTCAGCAGGCCACCCAGCAAGGCGCCAGCCGCCAGCCCGCCGGCGCTGGCCATGCTCCAGACGGCCAGCGCGCGGTTGCGCTCGGCGCCGGCGGCGTACAAGGTATTGATCATCGACAAGGTGGCCGGGAACAGCAGCGCCGCTCCCACGCCCTGCCCGGCGCGCGCCGCCACCAACTGCCAGGGCAGATGCGCAAAGCCGCCAGCCAAGGAGGCCAGGCCAAACAGCGCCATCGCCGCCACATACATGCGGCGCTGGCCCAGCAGATCAGCGCAGCGCCCGCCCAGCAGCAGGCAGCCGCCAAAGGCCACGCTGTAGCCGCTGATGACCCATTGCAGGTGGCGGGCATCGAGCTGCAGCTGCTGGCCCATGGCATCCAGCGCGACAAAGACAATCGTGGCATCAAGCGCAATCAGCAGTTGCGCCAACGACAGCAGCGCCAGCGCGGCGCGCGGATGGCGCAGCACCCCAGCGGGGTGCACAGGTTTCTCAAGGGTCACTTCATCACTCCAAAACATACGAACCTGCAAGTGCTGGGGCAGCGCCTGCAGGCGGGTGATGACCGGTCATGGCGACATAGTATTCAAACCAATAACGAAGATAAACAGAAAAAATATCTTTTACTTATGCAAAAATGAATCAATAGTGGGGCAGGAGCAGCCGATGGATTTGAACGCGGTCAACATGCTGATCAAGGTGGCCGAACACAAGAGCTTTACCCAGGCTGCCCACAGCCTGGGCACGACGCAGTCGCGCATCTCCCGCGCCATTGCGCAGTTGGAGGCTGACCTGGGCACCCGCCTGCTCCACCGCAATACCCGCAATGTGTCGCTGACCCCCGATGGCTGCCTGCTGGTGGACCGCAGTGCCGACTTGATTGCCGGGCTGGACGATGCCAGGCAGCAGCTGCTGGACCGGCGCTGCGAGCCTACCGGCGTGCTGCGCATGACGGCGCCATCAGTGCTGGGCCGGGTGGTGCTGACGCCCTTGCTGGGCCAGCTGCTGCAGCAGCACCCGGGCCTGCAGATCGAGGCCAGCTTCACCGACCGGCTGGTGGACATGGTGGACGAGGGTTTTGACGCTGCAGTGCGCATCGGCCCCTTGCTCGACAGCCGCATGATCGGCCGGCCGCTGCCGCCGCTGCACTGGGTGACGGTCGCCTCGCCCGCCTATACGGCCCGCCACGGCCGGCCGCAAAACCTGCAAGAGCTGGCCACGCACCGCTGCCTGTCGGTCTACAACCACTACCGGGGATTTGCCGTGCCCTGGCAGTTTCGCCACCCCGACGGCAGCACCATCGACTGGCCCGCGCCCCACGCAATCCGGTTCGACAGTGGTGACCCGTTGATCGAAGGCGCGATCGCCGGCCTGGGCGTGGCCCAGGTGATGGGGTTTGCGGTGCGCGATGCGCTGGCCGACGGCCGGCTGGAGCGGCTGCTGCCCGCGCTGGAAGGCCGCAGCCGTGCGCTCTCCCTGGTCTACCCGCGCACGCGCCATGCCTCACCCAAGGTGCAGGCGCTGTGCCAGCTGCTCTTGGCGCGCAGCGCCTGGTGATCGCGCCAGCCCAGGAAGGCTCTGGCGCGCCATGCTGGCTGGCGGCGATTGTTCAAATCCATGCAACGCTGCGTTCAAACCCGGGGCACCCCAAACAGGCGCAGACGCCCTACAGTAGATCCAGGCGCCAAGAACGGATCGCATACCGGTTCTGGAGACGCTCCCACCGCTGTAGCGGTCCCTCTTCATCGACAAAGGAAATATTCACCATGGCTAAAGTTCTGGTTCTCTACCATTCCATGTACGGTCACATCGAGACCATGGCCGGCAAGATCGCCGAAGGCGCACGCAGTGTCGCCGGCACCGAGGTGGTCATCAAGCGCGTACCCGAGACCATGCCGCAAGAGGCCTTCCAGGCCGCTGGCGGCAAGGTGGACCAGGCAGCCGCCGTCGCCACGCCTGCCGAGCTGGCAGAGTACGACGCCATCATCTTTGGCACCCCCACCCGTTTTGGCAATATGAGCGGCCAGATGCGCAGCTTCCTCGACCAGACCGGCGGCCTCTGGGCCAAGGGTGCACTGTCGGGCAAGGTGGGCAGCGTGTTCACGTCGACCGGCACCTTGGGCGGCCAGGAAACCACCGTGACCTCGTTCTGGAACACCCTGGCCCACCACGGCATGGTGATCGTGCCCGCTGGCTTTGGTCTGCCTTCGCAGTTCGACCTGTCGCAGGCCAAGGGCGGCTCGCCCTACGGCGCTGCCACCCTGGCCGGCGCCGATGGCTCGCGCCAGCCTTCCGCCCCCGAGCTGGAACTGGCCTTTGCCCAGGGCGCCAAGGTTGCGGCCCTGGCCGCCAAGCTGAGCGCCTGAGTCTGCGCCTCGAGCCGGCCTGGCCGGCTGCAGCAGCCTTAAGACGCAAAAAAGCCAGTCAGAGTGTCTGACTGGCTTTTTGGTTTTGGCGCCTTGTCCGGTACCTGCCACCGTCGCGGTGGCAGGGCAGTGGCGCTTACTTGGCGGCCAGGCGCTGCCAGGTGTCGATGACACTGTCAGGATTCAGCGAGATCGAGGCAATGCCCTTGTCCGCCAGCCACTGCGCAAAGTCCGGATGGTCCGAAGGGCCCTGGCCGCAGATACCGACGTACTTGTTCTGTGCCAGGCAGGCCGTGATGGCGCGCTCGAGCATCTTCTTGACGGCAGGGTCGCGCTCGTCAAAGTCGGCAGCCAGCAGCTCCAGACCAGAGTCACGGTCCAGGCCCAGGGTCAGCTGGGTCAGGTCGTTCGAGCCGATCGAGAAGCCGTCGAAGTACTCCAGGAACTCATCGGCCAGGATGGCGTTCGACGGCACTTCGCACATCATGATGACTTCCAGACCGTTCTCGCCGCGCTTCAAGCCATTGGCCGCCAGCAGCTCGGTCACGCGCTTGGCCTGGTCCAGGGTGCGCACGAAGGGGATCATGATCTTGACATTGGTCAGGCCCATGTCGTTGCGCACGCGCTTGAGCGCCTCGCACTCCATCTTGAAGGCTTCGCCGAAATCCTTGGAGATGTAGCGCGCTGCACCACGGAAGCCCAGCATCGGGTTTTCTTCATCGGGCTCGTAGCGGCTGCCGCCGATCAGCTTGCGGTATTCGTTGGACTTGAAGTCCGACATGCGCACGATAACCGGCTTGGGGTAGAACGCCGCAGCGATCGTTGCCACACCTTCGGTGATCTTGTCCACGTAGAAAGCGCGTGGCGAGGCATGGCCACGGGCCACCGATTCGACGGCCTTCTTCAGGTCGGCATCGACAGCGGGGTAGTCCAGGATGGCCTTGGGGTGCACGCCGATGTTGTTGTTGATGATGAATTCCAGACGCGCCAGACCCACGCCCTCATTGGGCAGCTGGGCAAAGTCAAACGCCAGTTGGGGGTTGCCCACGTTCATCATGATCTTGGTCTTGATCGGCGGCATCTCGCCACGCTTGACCTCGGTCACTTCGGTTTCGAGCAGGCCGTCATAGATGCGGCCGGTATCGCCTTCGGCGCAGCTGACCGTCACCAGGGTGCCGTCCTTCAGCAAGTCGGTAGCATTGCCGCAGCCCACGACCGCAGGGATGCCCAGCTCACGCGCAATGATGGCGGCGTGGCAGGTACGGCCACCCCGGTTGGTGACGATGGCAGCTGCCTTCTTCATCACCGGCTCCCAGTTCGGGTCGGTCATGTCGGTCACCAGCACATCGCCGGCTTCGACCTGGTCCATCTGCGAGATGTCGGACACCAGGCGCACACGGCCGGTGCCGATCTTCTGGCCGATCGCGCGGCCTTCGGCCAGCACGGTGCCGCTGCCCTTGAGCTTGTAGCGCTGCTCGGCCTGGCCCTTGGACTGGCTCTTCACCGTCTCAGGGCGTGCCTGCAGGATGTAGAGCTTGCCGTCGGTGCCGTCCTTGCCCCATTCGATATCCATCGGGCGGCCATAGTGCTTCTCGATCACCAGCGCGTACTGCGCCAGCTCCTGCACTTCGGCGTCGGTCAGCGAATAGCGGTTGCGCAGCTCGGGGCTCACATCGGTGGTGGCCACCAGCTTGCCCGATGCGGCTTTTTCTTCGGGCGTTGCAAACACCATCTGCACCAGCTTGGAGCCCAGATTGCGGCGGATCAGTGCCTGCTTGCCCGCTTCGAGCATGGGCTTGTGCACATAGAACTCGTCCGGGTTCACGGCGCCCTGCACCACGGTCTCGCCCAGGCCGTAGCTGGAGGTGATGAAGACCACCTGGTCAAAGCCCGACTCGGTGTCGATCGTGAACATCACGCCTGCGGCGCCCTTGTCCGAGCGCACCATGCGCTGCACACCGGCGGACAGGGCCACCACGTCGTGGGCAAAGCCCTTGTGCACGCGGTAGGAGATGGCGCGATCGTTGTAGAGCGAGGCGAACACTTCCTTCATCTTGTGCAGCACATCGTCGATGCCCACCACGTTCAGGAAGGTTTCTTGCTGGCCGGCGAACGAGGCGTCCGGCAGGTCTTCTGCGGTGGCCGACGAGCGCACCGCAAACGAGGCCTCGGTGTTGCCCGCTTGCAAGGTCACAAAGGCCTCGGCAATCGCTTTTTGCAGATCAAGTGGAAAAGGCTGGGCCTCGACCATCGCACGGATCTCGGCGCCGACCTGGGCCAGCGCGCGCACATCGTCCACATCCAGCGCCGCGAGCTTGGCGCTGATCTTGCCAGCCAGGCCTTCGTGCGCCAGGAACTCACGGAATGCGTGGGCCGTCGTGGCAAAGCCGGTCGGCACGCGCACGCCTTGCGGCAGCTGCGAGATCATTTCGCCGAGCGAGGCGTTCTTGCCGCCTACGACCTCGACATCGGTCATTCTCAGGTTCTCAAACGGTACGACCAGGGCGGTCGCGCTGTAGAGGTTGGACATGGTGAAGCTCCGGAAGTTAAAAACTGGCTCGGGCGCCCATGGCCGCAGTGGGGGCAATGGCACGCAGGCATAGACTCCTGTCCGGCCGCTGCGGGCTCGGACATCTGGCTTTGTATTTGTACTGGTAGGCCGGAGTACATGCGGGAAATGTGAATAATGGGCGTCATTGTAGGCGTGCTGCCGCCGTTTTGCTTGCGACTTGCTGAACACCGTGGTCAACAATGACAAAGCCCGCACGCAGCGGTGCACCGCCTGCGACAGAATTCGCCCGTTACCGCCGATGTACCCCCATGCACCAACGCACCATTTTCTTTATCTCTGATGGCACCGGCGTGACAGCCGAGACCTTCGGCCGCGCCATCATGAAGCAGTTCGACATCACCACCCGTGCGGTGCGCCTGCCGTTTGTGGACACGGTCGACAAGGCTCACCAGGCCGTGCACCAGATCAACCACACAGCCGAAAAGGAAGGCAAAAAGCCCATTGTCTTCACGACCCTGGTCGAGCCCGAGACGGTCAAGGTAGTGCATGCGCACTGCAAGGGCCTGGTGATGGACATGTTTGCCACGTTTGTGCAGCCGCTGGAAGACGAGCTGGGCGCCAAGTCGCACCACCGCATCGGCCGCTTCACCGATATCAGCGAGAGCAAGGAATACTTTGACCGCATGGAGGCGATCAACTTCAGCCTGGCGCACGATGATGGCCAGACCCACCATGACCTGGCCGGCGCCGACGTGATTCTGGTGGGGGTCAGCCGCAGCGGCAAGACGCCAACCAGCCTGTACCTGGCGATGCAGTTCGGCCTGAAGGTGGCCAATTACCCGCTGATCCCCGAGGATTTCGAGCGCCAGCAATTGCCCCCGGCGCTGCTGCCTTATAAAAAGAAGATCTTTGGCCTGACCATTGCGCCCGAGCGCCTGTCCCAGATCCGCAACGAGCGCCGCCCGGACTCGCGCTATGCGAGCCTGCAGAATTGCCGCATGGAGGTGGCCGAGGCCGAATCGATGATGCGCCGCGCCGGCATCCAGTGGCTGTCGACCACGCACAAGTCCATCGAAGAGATTGCGGCCGTGGTGCTGCAGGACCTCAAGCAGGACGAGTGAGCGCCAGGCTGCCGTGACCTGCACGCTGCGCAATATGGATGCGCAGCGTTACCGTTGCTTCGCACAGCTTTACAGCAAGCCGCATGCCGGCCTGCTATAACCAAATGATAGCGGCCCCGTGTGGATGGGCCGCCGCTCAGGAGTTCTCCGATGAACGCAACATTGACCTGGATCGCCAGCGCCGGCCTGTGTGCCATGCTGCTGGCTGCCCTGCCCGCCCATGCTGCCCAACCGGGCGCTTTTTCCGTCACCGAGACCAAATCGGCCATCGGCAACAAGGCGGCCAAGCCCCCCCGCACCAAGGACCGCTGCATCGGCCCCGAGCTGGTGGACAAGGAAGGCTTTCTCTACCCCGACCTGATCCTGTCCAAGCACTTCAGCCAATGCCGTATCAAGGACAGCAAGCTGCTGGACAAGAACAACAAGAGCTGGACGGTGACCTGCGGCAAGATGCTGACCGCCCAGGCCAAGCAGACCAATACCGGTGACAACTTTCATCTGCATATCGATGCAGCCCTGCTTGGCGGCGCGATGAAGCAGACATTGGACTACGAGGCGCAGAGCCTCAAGCGCCAGTGCACACCTGAAGACGAGCCGCTGGAATAAGCCCACCCGCACCGCCAAAGAACCAGCGGGCTTGGGCCCGCTCAGTGTTGCGCCAACAGCGGCCGGGCCCTGCCATGCGCTGCCTTGTCGGCGGGTGTCGAAGGTGACCTAGCGGATCACTTCAGCCATTTCTGCGCCTCTTGCTGCAGCACACCGCGCAGCGCGAGCACGTCCCAGGTGTACTGCATCACGCGCTGGTAGTCGGCATCGTCCACCGGCAGCATGAAGCCCAGCTGGTTGACGGGGGTCAGCGGCTTGTCCAGGTAGGCGGCGTAGAGGCGTGGATCGGCCTTGCTGTAGTGCAGCGCCTCATAGGTCTCGGTGATCATCGCATCGCCCTTGCCTTCGGCGATCAGGCCCGGAATCTCGGCGTTCTTGTCATGCGTGCTCACCTGAGCGTTTTTCAGGTTCTGCAGTACATAGGCTTCGTTGGTGCCGCCGGGATTCTTGATCACGCGCACGCTGGCCTGGTTCAGACTCTCGGGTGTGGTGAACTTGTCCTTGTCGGCTGCCCGCACCAGGGCCACCTTGCCGAACGGCGCATAGCCGGGCAGCATCTGCACCTTGCTCAGGCGCGCCACATTGCGGGTGATGCCGCCCACGGCCACATCGAACCTGTTGTCCTGCAGGTCCTGCATCAGCTTCGGCCAGGTGGTATCCACATACTCGACCTTGACACCCAGCTCCTTGGCCATGGCTTCCACCACCTCGATGTCATGGCCGGCATATTTGCCATCGGCCTTCATCGCAAACGGACGGTAGTCGCCCGGCGTGCCTACGCGCAGCACCTTGGCCTGCAGGATGGCATCGAGCCGGGGGCCCGCCTGGGCAGGCAGAGACAGCGCAGCAAGCGCGGTCGCGCTGACAGCCATCGCGGCGAGAACATGGGTTTTCTTCTGGAACATGGGGCACCTTGGTGTTTCGACAATCGGGAGGGAATATCTCGCAAAAAAGCGTGCACACCGTTGCGGTGTACACGCTTTTTGAGACACGCGGCGCCATTGTCTCCCGGCGCCCGCCGCCTGCCCATCGGGGTTCACCCAAGCGCAGCAGGCACTGCGGCGATCAATAACGCGAGATCTGGCCCTGGTTGATCTGCACGCGGTCACCCGGGCGCAGGTCGCCGGGGTTGGGCACATCAAAAATGCGCTGGCCGCCGTTTTGCAGGTTGATATGGATGCGGTAGCCGCTGACGGTGCTGCGGCCGCCATTGGACGACTGCTCCAGCGCATTGCCTGCTGCTGCACCACCGGCCACACCGGCGGCGGTAGCGGCCATACGGCCAAAGCCGCCACCGACCTGGTTGCCCAGCACGCCGCCCACCACCGCGCCCAGGATGGCGCCGACGCCCGAGGTGCTGCGCGACTGCGAGCGCAGCTCTTCAATATTGGCCACGGTGCCATATTCCATGCCGTAAGGCGCTTGCTGCTGCGGGTAGCCGCCCTGCTGCGGGTAGCTGCCCTGTTGCTGGGGCGCGGGGCCTTGCGGGTAGCGGTTGTCATAACGCGGAGGTGCCTGCACACAGGCCGCCAGCACCGAGGTGGCCGCCAGGGCCAGGCCCAGCTTGCCTGCGCGTTGCAGCATGCTGCGCGAGCTTGGATTGGTTTGAGACATTGCGCTCTCCTTTCAGATCACAAAAATGGCTTGGGGGTCAGGGTATCCGCGCCCTGCCAGGTTCAATACGGTGCGGCGGCTTATCGCGTGCCGGTGGAGCCATAGCCCCCGGCACCGCGTTCGGACACATCGCCAAAATCTTCCACCACCTGAAAGCTCGCCTGCACGACGGGCACGATCACCATCTGCGCCAGGCGCTCCATCGGCTGCAGCACAAAGGGCTGGGTGCTGCGGTTCCAGGCGCTGACCATCAGCTGGCCCTGGTAGTCGCTGTCGATCAGGCCGACGAGGTTGCCCAGCACGATGCCATGCTTGTGGCCCAGGCCCGAGCGCGGCAGGATCATGGCGGCATAACCGGGGTCGCGCAGATGGATGGCCAGCCCGGTGGGCACCAGTTGCCAGGCATTGGGCTCCAGGGTCAGCGGTGCATCCAGGCAGGCACGCAAATCCAGGCCAGCGCTACCGGGGGTGGCGTACTGGGGCAACTGGTCTTGCATGCGGGGGTCGAGAATCTTCAGGTCAACAATCATGGTGGTGGTTCAACTAGCAATGCAGCGAAGGCTAGCATATACACAACGCCCGGCGCCCCAGTTGGTGCACAGGCCTACAAGCATTTACCGTATGCATACAAATGCGCCGGCCCGCGCCTGCGCTGTCTGCCGCCCCGGCCCGGCGCTGCCGCAGCCGCCCCACCGCAGGGACTTTGCCCAGCGCTAACCCTTCTGGGACCAGCCTTTTCTGAACGCCGCAATCAGCATCACGATGCCCAGCGGCGGGAACATGATGCCCAGGATCGCGGCAATCAGCAGCCCGATGAGCTTGAAGCCGCTGAAAGACTTTTGAGGGGCCGCGCCATCGCCAGCGGGAGAAAAGATGGATGTGCTGGGTGCGCCCGAGTTGCTGCGCGCAGTGGCGGTCACTGTCTGCGCCGCGCCTGGGCGCTTGTCCTTGCGCGTCTGGTCCATCTGGCGGATGCGGTCAAGCAGCTCCTGGGCCTGGTCGGCAATCGGGTTGTGGCTTGCCTTTTGGCCGGATGCCCCCGATAGCGCCTGTCCCTGTCCCTGGCGCGGCCGCACCGGGCGCTGCGTGCTGCCGGCCGCATGGGCGGCGCCCGTGTTCTGCCGGGCGATGAGCTGCTCCACATAGCGCACAAAGTCGCCGTGGGGCGGCGTGTCGTAGACAGAGGCTGTGTCCCTGTTCAGCAGTGCCAATTGCATCTCCTCCTGGCGCGGCCACCTGCAAGTGGAGGCAGCGATTGATAGTTTCAAACTCCGGCATAGCAGCCTTGCATGCCCGGGACGCTTTCCCTCTGAGAGCGCATTGTGCTTGACATCCAGCGCCCCTACAACGCGTCAGATGCGGCGTCCGTTGCCTGCGCCCGGCCTTGCTTTCTGTCACAATGGCCTCAACTTTTGTCCATGGCGCATCCCCGCTGCCTAGAAACCCGATATTTAACAAGGAACCTGCCATGTCGGAATCCCTGATCAAGCACACCAACGAAGCCAGCTTTGAAGGCGATGTACTGCAACCCAACACCAATGTTCTGGTGGACTTCTGGGCTGAATGGTGCGGCCCTTGCAAGCAGATCGCTCCGGTGCTGGAAGAAGTGTCGGTCAGCTACAAGGACAAGCTGCAGATCGCCAAGGTCAATGTGGACGAGAACCGTGCCATTTCGGCCAAGTTCGGCATCCGCGGCATCCCCACGCTGATGCTGTTCAAGAATGGCGAACTGGCCGCGACCAAGGTCGGCGCGTTGAACAAGGCCCAACTGACGGCCTTCCTGGACGAGCAACTCGCCTAAATTCAGCCCCGGGATGCCAGCGCAACATCCGCATCAGCATCCCGCCAGAGCGGCTATGGCCACCAAAAGCACGGTTTGCGCCGTGCTTTTTGCTTTTTCAAGCTTTTGATTTATCTATAATTTTTATAAGAAAATCAAAAACCCTAGCCGCTCTCTGTCCCGCTTGATACATATAGTTGATAATTCAAGCGGGATGTTCGTACAGCAACCTGTCTATAATCTTCATTCAGATCACCGATCGTATTCCGACCAAGAATAGATCACGCATGGTCTCCGGCTTCGCGGTCTCCCGCTTATTGCACCGGCTCTGCATTCCCCCTACCTCTAACAGTTACTCCGTTCTGGAGTCCATCCATGCACTTAAATGAGCTCAAGGCACTGCACGTGTCTGAAGTCCTCAAGCTGGCAGAAGAGCTTGAAATTGAAAATACTGGCCGCATGCGCAAACAGGAGTTGATGTTTGCGATCATCAAGAAGCGGGCCAAAGCCGGTGAACAGGTTTTTGCCGATGGCGTTCTGGAAATCCTCCCTGATGGATTTGGCTTTCTGCGAAGCCTCGATACCAGCTTCACCGCCAGCACCGACGACATCTACATCTCCCCCAGCCAGGTGCGCCGCTTCAATCTGCACACCGGCGACATGATTGAAGGCGAAGTGCGCACCCCCAAGGATGGCGAGCGCTACTTTGCCCTGACCAAGCTCGACAAGGTCAATGGTCTGCCCCCTGAGCAGAACAAGCACAAGATGATGTTCGAGAACCTGACCCCGCTGTTCCCCAAGGAACAGCTGCGTCTGGAGCGTGACATCAAGGCCGAGGAAAACATCACCGGCCGCCTGATCGACATCATTGCGCCTGTGGGCCGTGGCCAGCGCGCACTGATCGTCGCGCCCCCCAAGAGCGGCAAGACCATGATGATGCAAAGCATTGCACACGCCATCACCGCCAACTACCCCGATGTGCACATGATGGTGCTGCTCATTGACGAGCGCCCTGAAGAAGTGACGGAAATGCAGCGCTCGGTCAAGGGCGAGATCATTGCATCGACCTTTGACGAACCCGCCGCCCGCCACGTGCACGTGGCCGAGATGGTCATCGAGCGCGCCAAGCGCCTGGTGGAAATGGGCCAGGACGTCGTCATCATGCTCGACTCCATCACCCGCCTGGCCCGCGCCTACAACAACGTCGTGCCCTCGTCGGGCAAGGTGCTCTCCGGTGGTGTGGACGCCAATGCACTGCAGCGCCCCAAGCGCTTCTTTGGCGCGGCCCGCAATGTCGAAGAAGGTGGCTCGCTCACCATCATCGCCACCGCCCTGGTCGACACCGGCAGCCGCATGGACGAAGTGATCTTTGAAGAATTCAAGGGCACCGGCAACAGCGAACTGCACCTGAGCCGCCGCCTGTACGAAAAGCGCGTCTTCCCCGCCATCGAGCTCAACAAGAGCGGCACCCGACGCGAAGAGATGCTGCTGGCCCCCGAGATCCTGCAAAAGACCCGCATCCTGCGCCAGTTCATGTACAACATGGACGAGATCGAGTCGATGGAGCTGATGATCAAGAACATGAAGCAGACCAAGAGCAATGTCGAGTTCTTCGACATGATGCGCCGAGGCGGCTAACCCCCTTCAGCGCCCTCGCGCCTGCCAACCCTCCGCCCACACGGAGGGTTTTTTCATGGCGCAGCGCTCAGGACCCCGGCCACGCCGTCCACGCCACCGCCCAAGGCCTGCTGCAAAGCCAGATGGCTTTGCAGCAGCGCCAGGCGTGCCGACCCATGGGCCAATTCACTGCTGCGCAGGCGCTCCTGGGCATCGAGCCATTCACGCAGCGGCGCCTGCCCGGCCCGGTAGCGCATGGCGTAGAGGCGCTCTATCTGCTGGCTCTCTTCAAGCGCCAGGCGCAACCAGTCCAATTGCTGCATCTGCTGCGCGCGCGCCGACAGCGCCTTGTCGACTTCGGCCAGCGCACCATAGAGGGTCTTGCCAAAATTCAGTACCGCCTCCTCATGGCGCGTGCGGGCGATGTCGGCAGCCAGGCCAAGCTCCCGTGCGTTGAGGAAGGGCAAGCTCAGGTTGGCGCCCAAGCTGGCCACAGGGTTGGCCAGCACCTGCAACAGTGCCTGGCTGGATGTGCCCAGCGACCCCGTCAACGACAGCGTCGGATACAGGCGCGCTGCAGCGGCATCGCTGGACGCCAGTGCGGCCCGCAGCCGCAGCTCGGCCGCGCGCAGGTCCGGCCGGCGGCCCAGCAGTTCGGCTGGCAGCCCTGCACTGACAGGCGGCAGGGCGTTGGCCGGCAAGCGCGGTGGCTCCGCCTCAAGACCGGGCGGCGCGCCGTTGAAGAGCACCATCAGTGTCTGGCGCAGCTCTGCCCTGCTCTGCACCAACTGGCTGAGCGCCACCTGCTGCTGCGCCACCGCCTGCTCCGCCTCGCGCAAGGCCAGACGAGAATCTGCGCCACTGCGGTAACGCAAAGCCACCAAGGCCTGTATCCGCTGGGCATAGGCCAGGCTGTGCTGCGCATGGCCGATGCGTTCGTTCGCCCATCCGATCTGCCAGTAAAGATTGGCCACCGAGCCGACCATGGACAGGGCCACCGCATCCAGATCCTCACAGCTGGCCTGCGCCTCCCATGCAGCAGCATCGCGCTGCGCGCCAAGACGGTCAAAAAGATCGAGCTCCCAGCTCAGCCCCAGCTGGGCATTGGCGTTTGTCGTGAGGCCCCGGGCATCACCCGACAAAGGCTGCGTGGCAGTGCCAGCCAGCGATAGTGACGGCGTCGGCACAAGCGCACGCGCTGCCAGCTGCGCCTCCAGCACAGCCCGCCGCACGCGAATCGCGGCTGCAGCCAAGTCGCTGTTGCGCGCCAGCGCGAGATCGATCCAGGCATCGAGCTGAGGGTCAGCGAATGCGCGCCACCAGCTCGGCTCCTGCGGAACGGCCGCCTCTTGTTCGGCATGCACAAACTGCGCGGGCAAGGCCACTGCTGGCGGCACATAGGGCGTGCGGACAGGCGCTGCACAGCCTGCCAGCGCACTGCCTGCCAACACGGTGATCCATAACGTAGTACGCCGCATAGGTCAGTCCCTTGCCAGTGCCTGGACAGGATCGAGCCGCGCTGCCGCACGCGCGGGCAAAAAGCCGAAGCCGATGCCGATCAGCGACGCACTGGCCACTGCCCCCGCGATGGAGGTGGCGCTGAACGACAGCTGCCACGGCGCATGCAGCAAGCTGACCAGCGCACCCACACCCAGCGCCAGCCCGATGCCCAGCAGACCGCCCACCAGGCATACGAGCACGGCCTCGATCAGAAACTGCTGCAGGATGTCCGACTGGCGGGCACCGATGGCCATGCGCACGCCGATCTCGCGTGTGCGCTCCGTCACCGACACCAGCATGATGTTCATCACCCCCACGCCGCCGACCAGCAGCGCAATCGCCGCGATGGATGAAATCAGCAAGGTCAGCACCCGGCCGGTGCGGCTCACCGCTTCGCGGATCTGGTCGGCGTTGAAAATAGAGAAATCCTGGCTGCCATGGCGCGCGGTCAGCAAGGCCGTCACTGCCTGCTGGGCCGCCTCGAGGGGCACCGTATCGGCAATGCGCAGCCGGATGCTGTCAAGGTG
Source organism: Comamonas sp. B21-038 (assembly GCF_022387135.1). Classification (GTDB taxonomy): domain Bacteria; phylum Pseudomonadota; class Gammaproteobacteria; order Burkholderiales; family Burkholderiaceae_C; genus Comamonas; species Comamonas sediminis. Next base: position 1,348,263 of record NZ_CP092462.1, on the reverse strand, counting down.
GTGCTTTCCGCCCAGGCGTGCGTACACGGCGGTGTAGGGCACCAGAAAGTTCGGCGTGGGGCCTGCGAAGCTGTGGGTCTCCGGTGCCAGTACGCCAATGACCTCGGCCGGCATGCGGCCCAGCAGCACAGTCTCCCCCAACGGCGACGGCTGATGCGGAAACAGCGCACGCGCAGCCCGCTGGTCGATGACCGTGACCTGCGCATTGCGCTCGACCTCACTCTCGTTGAAGAAACGTCCGGCGGCCAGCCGAAGCCCTAGCACGCGCCAGTGGTCCGCGCCCACGCCGTTGATCTGGGCCGACGCGGCACGCTCTCTGTAAAGGGCAGTGACTGGCACCGACAGGCTGGGAGAGGCACTGTCCACATAGGTTTGTGCAGCCAGCGCCTGCACATCGCCAGCGACCAAGGTGTTCACTGATCCGGCGTTGGGGTCGCCAAAATCCCGGCCGGGGTAGATCTCCAAGGTGCTGGTGCCCAGGCTATCGATTTGGGCCAGCACCTGGTCCTGCGCGCCGCGCCCCAGCGCCACGACAAAGACCACCGCCGCAATACCGATGATGATGCCCAGCATCGTCAGAAAGCTGCGCAGGCGATGGGCAGCCAGCGCACGCATCGCCATATGCATTGCCTCAAACAGGCGATGACTCCAGGCTGGCAGCGCTGAGTTGCCACGTTGGGCAGCGATAGCCTTGGCCTGCTGCTTTGGCTGCGCCTGGCGCAGTTGCCGGTCGGCTAACACTTCACCGTCACTGAGCTCGATGATGCGCTCGGCGTGGGCGGCCACGCCCATGTCATGGGTCACCAGAATCACGGTGTGGCCGTCGGCATGGAGCTCCTGCAGAATACGCATGACCTCCTGGCCGCTGGCCTTGTCCAACGCACCGGTGGGCTCGTCCGCCAAAATCACGGTGCCGCCGTTCATCAGCGCCCGGGCAATCGACACACGCTGCTGCTGGCCACCTGAGAGCTGCGCTGGCCGATGCTGCATGCAGTCTGCCAGACCCAGGCGCTCGAGCAGCGCCTGGGCCCGCGCCTGGCGGTCCGCCGTGGCCAGGCCCGCATAGACCGCTGGCAGTACGACATTGCCCTGGGCCGATAGATCGGCCAGCAGGTGGTAGCGCTGAAAGATGAAGCCAAAGCTCTCGCGGCGCAGCGCTGCCAGCGCATCGGGCGCCAGTGCCGATACATCGCGCCCGGCAATGCAGTAACTGCCACTCGTGGCACGGTCCAGACAGCCCAGGATATTCATCAGGCTCGACTTGCCCGAACCCGAGGCGCCGACGATGGCCACCATCTCTCCAGCATCAATGCGCAGGTTGATGTCCTTGAGCACCGCCACCGCGCCATCGCCGGCCGGGAACTCGCGCCGCAGGCAGCGCATTTCCAGAAGTGCAGTGCGCATCTCAGAACCCCAGCAGCCCGCCGGCCGGCCCCTCACTGGGCAAGGCCTCGCCCAGCACCACCTCTTCGCCTGGCGCCAGGCCCTCCAGCACCTGCGTCTGCGAATGGGTCTGCAAGCCGATGCGGACCTGCCGGCTGGCCACACCGCCTGCCGCATCGCGCACCCGCACGCTGTACAAACCCTCCGCATCTCGTGCCCCCAATGCGGCATTGGGCACCTGCAGCGCCTGTAGCGCCTCCTCCACCAGAATGCTCACCTGTACCGTCATCGACGGTCGCAATTGCCCATCCGGGTTGGCCACATCGAACAGCGCGTTGTAGTAAACCGCCCGTGTCGCGGCACCCTCGTTGCCGCCGGGGCTGGCGCCTGCACCCACATCGTTGACGATGGATTCCGGCGCGGGCTCGACCCGTTCAACCGTCGCCTGGTGGGCCACTCCGGGCTGGCCCAGGGTGGTAAATGTCACCGCCTGGCCGGGCGCAATCTTGTGCACGTCGGCCTCCGATATTTCCGCCCTCACGGTCATCACATCGAGCTTGGCCAGCATCACGATATTGGGCGTGGTCTGGAAGGCGTTGAGGGTCTGGCCCTGCTTGGTGACCACCGCCACCACCATGCCGTCCATCGGCGCAACGATGCGCGTGTAGCCCAGGTTGATGCGTGCCGTCTCCACCTGCAAGCGTGCCTGCTCGATCTGCGCGCCGAGCGAACGCACCTCCGCCTGGGCAGTCACCAACGCGGCCTTGGCAGCCTCGTAGGTGGCCTGGGCGGTCGCCTCGCCTTGCAGCAGCATTTGCTCGCGCTGGTAACCCAGTTGCGCCTGCAGCCTGGCAGCCTCGCGGGCCGCCAACTGCGCCTGCAGCGATGCCAGCGCCGCCCGGGCATTGCTCAGCGCCACCTGCTGGGGCTGTGCATCGACCTCGGCAATCAAGTCGCCGGTCTTGACCTGCTGGCCCAGCGCCACATGCAAATGCTGCACCTGGCCGGAAACCTGCGCACCGACGGCCACCAGCTCCTTCGCACGCAGACGGCCCACGGCCAACACGGTCTGGCGCAGGTCTGTGGTGGTCACCATTGCCGTAGCGTACAACGGCGCAGTCGCCGACCTGGCCGACAACCAGAAGCAGCCCGCCACCAGCACACCTGCGGCAACCAGCGCTGCCACTAACACCCCTTTGCGTTTGGACACCCTGCTCCCTCCCTGCCTAGGTCCCCCGCTAGCGCAGCCATCGCCGCGCAAGCAGGAGTCTTGAAACAAAGCCTGCAGTCTGGTAGCAAATATTGGGATTAGTTTGTAATTTCTATGGACATTCGATGACCAGATCAAAACACCTACTTATAAAACGATAAGCGCAAGTTACTGGTCGCAAATCTGCACTGACCCGCTGTGCCCCACCCAGTGGCCGCCAGACCCTGTTATCGGCGTCCGGCCAAAGGGGCCCTCAGAATCTGCGGGAGATGCGGCTAGTCGGCGGCTACGGTACGCGCAGTCCGTTGTCCGCTGGATCCTTTCCTCGACGCCCGGTGCCCCGCCGATGGCTGCCTGCGTTGTGCCCTTTTGGGCCGGCTGGGTGCTGCGCCGCCACCACCTGCCCCGCCCGGGCGACAGAGCCCGCCAAAGCGCGATCGCCGGTTCTGAACAGATTCGTGTGCCCGGCTGCTGTTCTTTCCAGTGGCGCCGGGCAGCCATCGTGTGGGGCGCCAGCAGGCCTCAAGCCCTGTCAATCCGAGCGCTGCAATACTTCAGCCTCAGGCCGGCCACCCATCAGCCGACTGAAACCAGAGGTTTTGCAGCAGACAAAGCCACCATATGCAATAATGGAGGGCTTTTATTGCGGAAAGTACGCCCAGTTTACTGGGATGCAGAGGTTGCATCCGGCTTGGCACGGCTCCCGCACTTGACCTAAGGAAGAATCATGAAAGAAGGCATTCACCCAGACTACCGCGAAGTGTTGTTCGTGGACCTGTCCAACGGCTTCAAGTTTGTGACCCGCTCCTGCGTGAACACCAAGGAAACCGAAACCTTCGAAGGCAAGGAATACCCGCTGTTCAAGCTGGATACCTCGTCTGAGTCGCACCCTTTCTACACCGGCACCCAAAAGTCGGTGGACAACATGGGCGGCCGTGTGGAGCGTTTCCGCAACCGTTTCGGCAAGAAGTAATTTGCAGGCTCCAAAGGGTGCGGCTGCAAAGCCCAGCGCCCTTTTGTCTTGCAAAGCAAAAGGCAGTGCGAAAACGTGCTGCCTTTTTTTATTTGCCCCGTTGATTGACCCGCAGGCGATGCGCGGTTCTCCTACATTTCTGGCGCAGGGCCTGATAAGCTGCTGAGCCTTGCCACCTCTGGTACCCCGGTGTGAATTTTCCGACCCCTGCCATCGTCTCCCAAGCTGCTGTCCGTCCGCTGCCGCGTGCACTCCTGCTGCTGCTGTGCCTGGCCTATGTGGTGCCCGGCTTTGTGGCCCGCGCGCCCTGGAAGACCTTGGACATCACCAGCTATGGCTACGCGCTGGCCTTGGCGGAGGGGCGGACACCGTGGCTGGCACCAGAGATTCTGGGCTTGAGCCCGGACACCGAGGGCCTGATTCCCTACTGGCTGGGCGCCTGGGCGATCCAGGCTTTTGGCGACGTCATGTCGCCCGAGCTGGCCAGCCGCCTGCCGTTTGCCGCGCTGCTCTGGCTGGCGCTGATGGCCACCTGGTATGCGGTGTACTACCTGGCGCGCAGCCCGGGCGCTGGCCCGGTGGCCTTTGCCTTTGGTGGCGAAGCCAACGAGATTGACTATGCGCGCGCCATGGCCGATGGCGGCCTGCTCGCACTGATTGCCTGCCTGGGTCTGGCACAGCCTTCGCATGAAGCCAGCAGCTATGTGGTGCAACTGTCGGGCGTCTGTTTCGTGTTCTACGCCGCCGCTTGCATTCCGATCCGCTTTGCCACGCCGCTGTGCGTCGGTGCGATAGGCCTGGTGATGCTGGCGCTGAGTGGCGCGCCCACCTACGCGGTCTGTCTGGGTCTGGGTGTGGCCCTGATTCTGGCCTTGACCCCGGTGGATGCCAAGCTGCGCGCGCGCAGCCTGCAGGCTGCGGGCGTGTTCGCCATCCTGGGCGTGGCTGCGTTGCTGCTCGCGGTCTATCTGCACCAGTGGCAGTGGCGCATTCTGCCGGCCGAGAACTTCCGCCAGCTGCGCCCGCTGTTCGAACTGGTGGTCTGGTATGTCTGGCCGGCCTGGCCACTGGCGCTGTGGTCCCTGTGGATCTGGCGCCGCCAGGTGGCTGACTGGCGCTTTGTGCACCGCCATCTGTGGCTGCCGATCCTGCTGGGCGCCCTGGCGCTGGTCAATACCGTCATCACCACGCCATCGGACCGCGCGCTGCTGCTGGGCCTGCCCGCGTTTGCCGCGCTGGCCGCCTTTGCGCTGCCTACCTTCCGCCGCGCAATGGCAGCGCTGATCGACTGGTTCACCCTGCTCTTTTTCAGCGCAGCGGCCATCACTATCTGGGTGATCTGGTTGGCGGTCTACACCGGTACGCCGGCCAAGCCAGCGGCCAACGTGGCGCGCATTGCCCCCGATTTCGTCGCCCAGTTCTCGCTGCCCCAGTTTGTCATGGCCGTGCTGGCCACGCTGGCCTGGTGCGCGCTGGCCTTTTGGCGTGCCCGCCGCAACCGGCCCGAGATCTGGCGCAGCCTGGTGCTGCCGGCCGGCGGCACCGTGCTCAGCTGGATCTTGCTGATGAGCATCTGGATGCCGATGCTGGACTATGGCCGCAGCTACACCGCCCAGGTGCAGGCCTTGGCCAAGGTGCTGCCGCCGCCCGCATCGGCGGGCTGTGTGGCCGCCTGGGGCCTGAGCCGTTCGCAGATTGTGGCCCTGCAGGCCCAGGGCGGCTGGCAGCTCAAGACCTTGACCGACCCGGCCAGCGCATCCTGCAACTGGCTGGCGATGCCGCTGGAGTCACAGCGCACCCCGAGCAACGAGGTGCTGGGCCCTGAGTGGCAGCGCCTGGCTGCGGTGGCCCGTCCGACCGACAAGAACGCGGAGATCGTCATCTACCGTCGTCAAGCGAATTGACGGTGTCTATGCGGGAGAGATTGACGCGCCTGCTGGCAGGCCGCGATATGCGGGTGCTGGCCAAGCATGCGGGGACGGTGTTTGTCGGCCAGATTGCCGTGATGGGCTTTGGCGTCGTCGACACCATCGTCGCCGGCCGCCATGCCGAAGCCTCGCTGGCGGCGCTGTCGGTGGGCTCGGCCATCTTTGTGACGGTCTACGTCTCGCTGATGGGCCTGCTGCAGGCGCTGATGCCGATCTGGTCGGAGATGCACGGCGCGCGCCGCCATGCCGAGATTGGCGCCTCGCTGCGCCAGTCGCTCTACATCTGCCTGGCCGCCACCTTGCTGGGTTGGGCCGTGCTGTTCAACCCCGCACCGATCCTGCGCTGGACCGAGGTGCCGCAAGAGCTGCAATCGCTGGTCCGGAGCTACCTGGCCATCATCGGCTGGAGCCTGCCGGCAGCGCTGCTGTTCCGCATCTTCAGCACGCTGAGCCAGTCGCTGGGCAAGCCCAAGATGGTCACCTGGCTGCAGGCCATGTCCTTGCTCGTCAAGCTGCCGCTGTCCGTCTGGTTCACCTTTGGTGGCCTGGGCCTGGCGCCAATGGGCGTGCTGGGCTGCGCCTGGGCCACCTTTGTGGTCAATTTTCTGCTCTGCGCGCTGGGCTGGTGGTTGCTGCGCAGCCAGTCCGTCTATGCACCGGCCGATATCTGGCGCCGCCTGGAGCGGCCGCACTGGCCCACCTTGGCGCAGTTTGCGCAATTGGGGGTGCCGGCCAGCCTGTCGATCCTGGTCGAGATCACCTCGTTCACCCTGATGGCGCTCTACGTGGCGCGCATGGGCACGGCCTCATCGGCCGCGCACCAGATTGCCGCCAATGTCACCGCGCTGATGTACATGGTGCCGCTGTCGCTGGCCATTGCGACCAGCGCGCGCGCCAGCTACTGGCGCGGCGCCGGCGATGAGGCGCGGGCGCGCCAGGTGGTGTTTCTGGGCCTGTTCAGCGCCATGGGCTTGGCGGCTACGCTGGCATTGCTGGTCTGGCTGACCAAGGGCTGGATCGTGCCGATCTACACCGCAACGCCAGAGGTGGCCGCCATTGCGCTGGGCCTGCTGGGCTGGGTCAGCCTCTACCACCTGGCCGATGCCAGCCAGACGGTGTCGATCTTTGTGCTGCGCAGCTACCGCATCACCGTCACCCCTTTGCTGGTGTACTGCAGCCTGCTCTGGGGTGTGGGCCTGTGGGGCGGCTTTCAGCTCGCCTACCACGGCATCGCCGGCCACGCAGCGATGGGTTCGCCGATCGCCTTCTGGATGTGCGCTGCCAGTGCGCTGATGCTGGCTGCGGCCTGCTTCCTGGTCCTGCTGCACCGGGTGACCGCTCGCGCGGTGCGCCAGGGCCGTTAAACCAGCTCTTCTGCGAGCTGCTTGCGCACGCGCGACGGCGGAAACACTACGCTGAATTCCGAACCCTTGCCGATCGTGCTGCGGATCTGCAGCTGCGCGCCATGGCGCTGCAGCACATGCTTGACAATCGCCAGGCCCAGGCCGGTACCCCCGGTGTCGCGCGAGCGGCTGCGGTCCAGGCGGTAGAAACGCTCGGTCAGGCGCGGGATATGCTCGGGCGCGATGCCAGGGCCGGTGTCGGTGACGCTGACCCGGCCCGAGCCATCGGGCTGGCGGCTGAACTGCACCCGGATCTCGCCACCCGCCGGCGTGTAGCGCACGGCATTGTTGACCAGGTTGGACAGCGCGCTTTGCAGCTCGTTGCCCGCGCCTGCCAACTCATAGTCGCCCGCCTCCGCGTTCGCATCTGGAAAGAACAGTTGCAAAGGCTTGTCGCCCTCTTTGGCAATCATGCGTGCCAGACCATGGGCGTCTTCCTCACAGCGCTTGAGCAGGCTGCCGACGCTGACCCATTCGTTGAGGCTGGGGGGCGGATTGCCTTCCAGGCGTGACAGGGTCAGCAGATCGACCACAAGCCCCTGCATGCGGTGGGCCTGGTTGGACATCAAGCCCAGATACTGGGTGCGCTCTTCGGCGCTCAGCGGCAGGGTCTGCAGGGTCTCGATGAAGCCGGTCAGCACGGTCAGCGGCGTGCGTATTTCATGGGAGACATTGGCCACGAAGTCACGCCGCATCGCATCGGCCAGCTCCAGGGAGGTGACATCGCGCGACAGCAGCAGCTTGCGGTTGCCGCCGTAGGGAAACATCTGCACCGAAATGCGCATCGGGCTGGCAGCACGCACGACCGGGCTGACCATCACCACATCCTTGCTGAAATTGTTGGCGTTGAAATAGCCGATGAATTCCGGCGCGCGCACCAGGTTGGTAATCACCTGCATGTGGTCACGCTCCAGGTTGAAGCCAAAGTGGTCGCATGCAGTCTGGTTGCACCATTCGATATGGCTGTGCTCATCGAGCAGCACCACGCCGTTGGGTGACGCCTGGATGGCCGTCAGCACCTGGTGCAGCCGGTCATCGGCCTGCGCCTCGTTCTTCTGCAGCTGGCGCACCAGCCGGCGCGCCCGGTCGGCCGCCTCGCCCCACTGGCCCAGCAACTGGGGCGCCGCATCGACATCCCCATGCCGCAGCCAGCCCACCACCTTGCTGGCCCGCCACATATCGATCAGGAACCAGCACCATGCGCCAATGATGGCCAGCAACAACGCGCCGGGCAGCTGGCCCAGCCACCACCCCAGCGCTGCGCCCAGGGCCTGAAACACCAAAAAACTGACAATGCGAAACAGCATGCAAGCCTAACGCTCAAAAACAAAAAAAGCTGCGACCAGCGCAGCCTACGAAACCCCAGGTGCCCGGATGCGGCAGTATCTCCGCATCCCCGGCACGGTGCAAGGCTATGCGCGCTGCAGCGCCTGGGGCTGGCCGGTGATACGGTAGCCGGCACCGCGCACGGTCTCCACCATCACATTGGCAGCCCCCAGGGCCTCACGCAGCCGCTTGACGTGGACGTCCACGGTGCGCTCCTCGATGAACACATGGTCGCCCCAGACCTTGTCCAGCAACTGCGAACGCGAGTGGACACGCTCGGCATGCTTCATCAGAAAGTGCAGCAGCTTGAACTCGGTGGGACCGAGCTTCAGCAGCTCACCCTGGAAGGTCACGCGGTGCGTGGCCGCATCCAGCACCAACTCGCCAATCGTCACACTGTCGTTGACCTGCTCGGGAATGCGCCGGCGCAGCACCGCACGGATGCGGGCCAACAACTCCTGCGTGGAGAACGGCTTGGTGATGTAGTCATCGGCACCGGCATCGAGACCGGCGATCTTGTCGGGCTCATCGCCGCGCGCTGTCAGCATGATGATCGGAATGCCCTTGACACGCGCATCGGCACGCCATTTGCGCGCCAGCGACAGGCCGCTTTGGCCCGGCAGCATCCAGTCCAGCAAGATCACATCGGGCAGCACCGCGTCCAGTTCGCGCTGTGCAGCATCACCATCCTCTGCCCAGATGGGCAGGCAGCCGTTGTGCCGCAGGTTCACCGCGATCAGCTCGGCAATCGCGGGCTCGTCTTCGACAATGAGTACGCGTGGCAGTTTTTTCATAACTCAGGCTTTACAAAACACTCGATTCAATTTCGTCCATCGTGGTGTGGCGCACATCAATGCCCTTGACCAGGTAGATGATGAGCTCGGCCACATTCTTGGAGTGGTCACCGATGCGCTCGATGGCCTTGGCCAGGAACAGGAGGTCCAGGCTCGGGGAGATCTTGCGCGGATCTTCCATCATGTAGGTGATTAGCTTGCGCACAAAGCCATCGAACTCGGCATCGATCAGGTCGTCCTCCTTGAGGATCGATACGGCCGCTGCCGTGTCCAGGCGGGCAAAGGCGTCCAAGGTCTTGCGCAGCAGGCCCGAAGCCAGCTCGGCGGCCACGCGCAGGTCCGACGTCGGCAGCGAGCGGGCCGCACCGCTGTCGATGATGGAGCCGACCATGCGCGCCATCTTGTGGGCTTCGTCGCCCATGCGCTCGAGGTTGGCCGTGGCCTTGGAAAACGCGATCAGCAGGCGCAGGTCGCGGGCCGTGGGCTGGCGGCGCGCAATGATCGTCGACAGCTCGTAGTCGATGTCCACTTCCAGCTGGTTGACGCGCTTTTCCTGCTCTTCCACCCGTGCGACGGCCTCGGTGCTGAACTGCGACAGCGCATAGATGGCCTGCTGGATCTGGGATTCGACCAGACCGCCCAGTTCCATCACGCGTGAGGAGATGCTGTTGAGCTCGCTGTCGAACTGCGATGAGAGGTGCTTTTCTGTCATATCAGGCCCTTTTCGTTGTTGGGGTTGGCATCGCCGCGCCGGCTCAGCCGAAGCGACCGGTGATGTAGTCTTCGGTCTCCTTGCGCTGAGGCTTGAAGAACATCTGTTCGGTCGCACCGAACTCCATCAGGCTGCCCAGGTACATGTAGGCCGTGAAGTCGCTGCAACGCGCGGCTTGCTGCATGTTGTGGGTCACGATCACCACGGTGTAGTCGTCCTTGAGCTCGGCAATCAGCTCCTCGACCTTCGCGGTCGAGATCGGATCGAGCGCCGAGCAGGGCTCGTCAAGCAGCAGCACCTCGGGCTTGATCGCAATGCCGCGGGCAATGCACAGACGCTGCTGCTGGCCACCGGACAGGCCCGATCCGCTTTGACCCAGCTTGTCCTTGACCTCAGTCCACAGTGCGGCCTTGCGCAGCGCCCACTCCACGCGCTCTTCCATGTCGCTCTTGCCCAGGTCTTCGAACAGCTTCACGCCAAAGGCGATGTTGTCGTAGATGGACATCGGGAACGGCGTGGGCTTTTGGAAGACCATGCCGACCTTGGCGCGGATCAGCGCCACGTCCTGCTTGCTGGTCAGCAGGTTCTCGCCATCCAGCACGATCTGGCCTTCGGCGCGCTGCTCGGGGTAGAGCTCGAACATGCGGTTGAAGGTGCGCAGCAAGGTCGACTTGCCGCAGCCCGATGGGCCGATGAAGGCCGTCACCTTGTTTTCCGGGATTTCCAGGTTGATGTTCTTGAGCGCGTGGAATTTGCCGTAGTAGAAGTTCAGGTCCCGCACCGAGATCTTGGAGTTCAGTGCACTGGCATTTGCCGCATTGGTTTTCGTCAACATAGGGTTCACCTGTGAATGCTTATTTTTGGCGCGCCATGCTGCGCGCAAGAATGTTCAGACCCAGCACGGCCAGCGTGATCAGGAAGACGCCTGCCCAGGCCAGTTGCTGCCAGTTTTCATAAGGGCTCATCGCAAACTTGAAGATGGTGACCGGCAGGCTCGCCATCGGCTTGGACAGGTCGGTGTTCCAGAACTGGTTGTTCAGGGCGGTGAACAGCAGCGGAGCGGTTTCACCGGCGATGCGGGCCACGGCCAGCAGCACACCGGTGATCACCCCTGCGCGGGCTGCACGCAGGGTCACCATGCTGATGACCTTCCACTTCGGCGTACCGAGCGCGTAGGCGGCTTCGCGCAAGCTCGATGGCACGAGGATCAGCATGTTCTCGGTGGTGCGAATGACCACCGGAATCACGATCAGCGCCAGCGCCACCACGCCGGCATAACCGGAGAAGCTCTTGAAGCGGATGACGATCATCGTGTAGACAAACAGACCGATCACGATGGACGGCGCCGACAGCAGAATGTCGTTGACAAAGCGCGTCACCGACGCGAGCCAGCCGGTCTTGTTGTACTCGGCCAGGTAGATACCGGCCATCACGCCGATCGGCGTGCCGACGAAGGTGGCCAAGGTCACCATCACCAGCGAGCCCCAGATGGCGTTGGCGATACCGCCGATTTCATTGGGGGCAGGCGTCATCTGGGTGAGCAGTGCCACACTCAGCCCGCCCACGCCCAGGCGCAGGGTTTCCCACAAAATCCAGACCAGCCAGAACACACCGAACGCCATGGCTGCCAGCGACAGCGCGATGGCGATCTTGTTGACGCGGTTGCGCACGCGGTACTTGGCGGCGCGCTGGGCGGCCAGGTCCGAGGCCTGGATCAAGCTTTCTCCGGTGGTCATGCGCGGGCTCCTTCGTTCTTTTGCAGGCGGCTCAGCAGCAGTTTGGAGCATGCCAGCACGATGAATGTAATGAAGAACAGCGCCAGGCCCAGGTAGATCAGCGATGCCTGGTGCAGGCCTTCACCGGCCTCGGCGAACTCGTTGGCCAGGGCCGAGGTGATGCTGTTGGCCGCTTCGAAGACCGACAGCGAGTTGAGCTGGTTCATGTTGCCGATCACGAACGTGACGGCCATGGTCTCGCCCAGCGCGCGGCCCAGGCCCAGCATCACGCCACCGAACACACCGGTCTTGGTGTAGGGCAGCACGACCTTCCACATCACTTCCCAGGTGGTCGAGCCCAGGCCATAGGCCGACTCCTTGAGCAGCGCAGGGGTGACCTCGAACACATCGCGCATCACCGATGCAATGAAGGGGATGACCATGATGGCCAGGATGACACCGGCCGAGAAAATACCGATACCGACCGGCGGGCCGGAGAAAAAGGCTTCCAGATAAGGAACGCCTTGAAACAGGTTTTGCAGCGGCTGCTGCACATAGGTGGCCAGCAAGGGGCCAAATACCATCAGGCCCCACATGCCGTAGACGATCGATGGCACGGCAGCGAGCAGTTCAATGGCGGTACCCAGCGGGCGCTTGAGCCAGACGGGCGACAGCTCGGTCAGGAACAGCGCAATGCCAAAGCTGACAGGCACTGCAATCAGCAGCGCGATAAACGAGGTGGCCAAGGTGCCGTAGATCATCACCAGACCGCCATAGCGGTTCTGGACAGGATCCCATTCACTGCTGAAGAAAAATCCGATGCCGTATTCGCGGATGGCTGGCCAGGCGCCAACGATCAGCGAGACCATGATGGCCAGCAGCAGACCCAGGGTCAGCACCGCTGCACCGCGTGCCAGGAACGCAAAAAAGCCGTCAGCGACGGAGTTGGAAAGCCATGGCTTGCGCGATGGAGGTTGGCTCGATTGCATCTGCGCTTTGCCGGCGGCAACCGTTTTGTTTTGAACAGGAAAGGATGTCGACACTTGTGATTCCATTCAGTGTGGGAAAGGGCCGCTACTCGAGCGGCCCCTCCTATTTTCGACTTACTTCGCGAACACAGCCTTGCCGCTGGCGTCCTTGATCTCGCCCCAGGACTTGTAGATGATGTCCTTGACGCTGGCAGGCATTGGCACGTAGTCCAGGCCGTCCGCCGTGCCGTCACCGGAGGTATAGGCCCACTCGAAGAACTTCAGCGAAGTGGTGCCCTGGGCTGGCTTTTCCTGCAGCTTGCGCATCAGGATGAAGGTCGCCGAGGTGATGGGCCATGCATCCTTGCCAGGCTGGTTGTTCAAAATCTGGTAGAAGCTCTTGTTCCAGTCCGCACCGGCAGCAGCGGCCTTGAAGTTGGCGCTCTCCGGGCTGACAAAGTGGCCGTCGGCGTTTTGCAGCTGGGCGAACACCATCTTGTTTTGCTTGACGTAGGCGTACTCGACATAGCCGATGGAGTTGGGCAGGCGGCCCACATACGCGGCCACGCCTTCGTTGCCCTTGCCACCGGCACCGGTAGGCCAGTTCACGGCAGCGCCCTCACCCACTTTTTCCTTCCACTCGGTGTTGACCTTGGACAGGTAGTTGGTGAAGCCAAAGGTCGTGCCCGAGCCGTCAGCACGGCGCACGGGAGCGATGGTGGCGTCTGGCAGAGCCACGCCTGGGTTCAGCGCGGTGATCGCTGGGTCATTCCACTTGGTGATCTTGCCCAGGTAGATGTCGCCCAGCACCTGACCGTTGAGCTTGAGCTGACCGGGCGCAATGCCCTTGATGTTGACCACGGGCACAATGCCGCCGATCACGGTGGGGAACTGCACCAGACCCTTTTGTGCCAGCTCTTCGTCCTTCAAAGGCATGTCGGAGGCACCAAAGTCCACCGTCTTGGCATCGATCTGCTTGATGCCTGCGCTCGAACCCACCGATTGGTAGTTGATCTTGACGCCCGTCGCCTTGTTGTAGTCAGCGGCCCACTTGGAATACAGGGGCGCTGGGAAGCTTGCGCCGGCACCGGTAGCCTCCTGGGCGTGAACCTGGGCAAATGCACCGGCGGCAACCAGACCGGCAACCAGCACTCGAATCGCGGACACTTTCATGAAAACTCCTGTTGGTGATGAAACGCAATGGAGTGAACTGTAAAAAAGGTATGTGACATTGATATGACATTTTTCGTCATCTTTGCCTCGTACGGAGGTCGATGTCACACAACAACGCCGCACAGGATTGTCATATTAGAGTCACGCGAAAGACTTACTTTTAAGTTTTGTCAGCATGCCGCTGTACAACGCAGGTACAGGAGCCGAGGGATCCCGTACACAGCCATCGCCTAGCGGGATGGACGCGGATCGGGATGAGAGGCAAGCCGCCTTTTGCAGTCCATCGTGAACTATGGGCAAGAAAGACAATGCAGCGAATCGCCCGAGGCCTCGTTCGGACCATGGCAGCCCTTGCAGACGGTCCCCTGGTGCTATGCTGCCTGCCTGGACTGCAGAACCGATAGATGACGACACTTATGCTTGATGGCACCTTGCTTGCCGCCGTGGATCTGGGATCCAATAGTTTCCGCCTCGAAGTGGGCCGCTATGCAGCGGGCCATATTGAACGCGTGCAATATTTCAAGGAAATGGTACGCCAGGGCGCCGGGCTGGATGAGCAAGGCATGTTGACCGCCGAGGCAATGCAGCGCGGCTGGGACTGCCTGGCGCGCTTTGCCGAGCGGCTGGCCGGCTTTCCCGCCGCACATGTGCGCGCCGTAGCCACGCAGACCTTGCGCGAGGCGCGCAACAGCGACGTCTTCATCCAGCGTGCCAACCAGATTCTGGGTTACCCGATCAGCATCATCTCCGGGCCCGAGGAAGCGCGCCTGATCTACCAGGGCGCGGCCCATTCCCTGCCCCCGTCCGACGAGCGGCGTCTGGTCGTCGACATTGGTGGCCGCTCCACCGAGCTGATTCTGGGCCAGCGCTATACCTCGCAGCGTGTCGCCTCGTTTCCGGTCGGCAGCGTTGCCTGGTCGCTGCGCTATTTTCCGCAAGGCGAGTTCAGCAAATCAGCGCTGAAGACCGCGCAGATTGCGGCCCAGGCCGTCATGGAAGAAGCAGCCCACCATTTTGTGCCCGGCAGTTGGGACAGCGCCTATGGCACCTCGGGCACCGCCAACGCCATTGCCGATGTGCTTGCACTGTACGGCGGCCACCCCGATGTGGTGACGCGCGAGCAGTTGCACTGGCTGTGCGAGCAATTGTTGGCAGCGGGCAACGCCAGCCAGCTGCGGCTGGAAGGCCTCAAGGAAGAGCGCCGTGCAGTCATTGGCGGCGGCGTGACCGTGCTTTGCGCAGTGTTTGACCTGCTGCAGATCCAGGAGCTGCGCATTGCCAGCGGCGCGCTGCGCCAGGGCCTGCTGCGCGACATGGTGCAGCACGAGGAGTTCAGCGATATCCGCCACCGCACGATTGCCGCGCTCAAGGAACGCTACCAGGTGGACCGCACGCAGGCAGGCCGCGTGCAGCGCACTGCGGCAGCCTTGTACGAACAGGCGCGCCGCTACGCCGGTGCGACCGAGCCGGCAGAGCTGCAATCGCCGATGCTGGACTGGGCCAGCCAGCTCCATGAGATCGGTTGCCTGATCTCCCATACCGACTACCACCACCACGGCGCCTATGTGCTGGGCCACAGCGATGTGCCCGGCTTTACGCAGACCGAGCTGTCCCATCTGGCAGCGCTGGTGCTGGCCCAACATGGCAAGCTGCGCAAGGTCGAGGCCTTTCTGCAAGACCGCGATTTTGCGTTGGAGCTGCTGTGCCTGCGCCTGGCCACCCTGCTGTGCCATGCGCGCCGCGACCCGGCGCTCGACCAGGTTTGTCTGCGCGACAAGACCGAAAAATGGTCGCTCAAGGTGGCCGCAGGCTGGGCCGAGCAGTTCCCCCAATCGGCCTATCTGCTGGAAGAGGAAGTGCTGGCCTGGCAGAAGACGCCGTACGCCTTCCAGTTCAAGCAGGCGCTGGGCATCGCCGCCAAATAAATGCGCTGTACACCCAGGCCGGCAACGGCCCGGGTGTTTTTTGCCGCTCAAGCGCCCAGGTCGACAGGCGCTACGGCGCCTTTGCCGGAGAACACCCCGGTCAGGTTGCCGATGAACTGCTCCAGGCTCGCCTGCGTGGCCTCGGGTGACCAGCCGGCCACATGGGGCGTGATGAGGATATTGGGCAGATCGACCAGCGGCTCAGGGCGGTGCGGCTCGCTTTCGTACACATCGATGCCGGCGCCTGCGATGGTGCCGTCCTTCAAGGCGGCAGCCAGTGCCAGCGTGTCGACCACCGAGCCGCGCGCAATATTGATCAGGTAACCGTTGGGGCCCAGCGCCTGCAGAATCTGGGCATTGACCAGATGCTTGGTGCCGGGGCCGCCCGGAGTGGCGCAGACCAGGATATCCGCCCAGCTGGCCAGCGCATGGAGCGAGTCGAAATAGCGGTGGGCCACGCCCGCCTTGGGCTGGCGGTTGTGGTAGCCCACCGGCATGTCAAAACCTTCGGCCCGCCTGGCGATCTTCAGACCAATATGGCCCAGACCCAGAATCCCCAGCTTCTTGCCCGACACGCTGGGCGGATGGGCCAGGCTGTAGCGGTCCACACCGGCACGGGCTTGCTGGTCCAATGTGCGGAAATTGCGCACCGATGCCAGGATCAGACCAAAGCTGTGGTCGGCCACACTGGTGTCATTGGTGCCCGCCCCGGTCGCCAGCACAATGCCGCGTGCGCGCAATGCGTCCAGCGCCAACCCCTCATAGCCTGCACCCAAGGTGCAGGCCAGGCGGAGCTGCGGCATCTGGGCGATCTCTTCGGCCGTGAGCCCAATCGAGCCAATGGTCAGCACCGCCTGTGCCTGGCTGCCGTGCGAAGCCACCGCGCTGGCACGCAGTTCGGGCGTTGGCGCATACACCACCTGGGCATGCGCACGGATCTGCTCGAGCAGTGGCTCAGCCATGGGATTGAATACCAGCAAGGTAATCGGCGATTGTGGGGATTGCGAGAGAGAGCTCACCATAAGTCCTTTGGATAGCAAAAAACACTGCCTGTACCACCAGCAGTGTTTTGATTATGAGGACTTTCCACTAGGCTTATTTACATCGCGTCAGTAGGCCTACGTTGCCACCGTGGTATGGCCCCACAACGTGAACCGTCACTTGCACCAGGCGTCCGGTGCTACAGGCTTGGGAGCGCCCGCAAGCGGCTACCGCCATCAACCCAGGAAGTGCTTGCGGTAGCGTGGAGGCAGGCGGTCCAGCTGCATCAGCATCGGCAGATCGGCGGTGTTGAAGTCCGGATCCCAGGCAGGGGCGCCAATCACCTCGGTGCCCACCCGCAGGTAGCCTTTGATCAACGCTGGCGGCTCGACATCCACCCGGTCGTTGAGCTGCTCCAGCGGCAGCGGCAGGTGCGGCACCACACGGTACTCGCTCGAAATCTGGCCCTTGGCCAGCAGCTGGCGCCAGATGCTGGCGGCGGCGTCACCGCTGACAATGCCGTTGTGCCACATCGGAATGCTGGCGCAGCCCATCATCACATCGAGCTTGTTGCGCAGCATGAAGCTGGCCAGCGCACCCCACAGCGCCATGATCACGCCGCCCTGGCGGTAGTCCGGATGCACGCAGCTGCGGCCCAGCTCGACCATGCGCGTGCGCAATGCATCAATGGCGCTGAGGTCAAACTCGCCGTCTGAATAGGTGCGGCCGGCCCGCAGCGCCTGGGCGGGCGTCAGCAGGCGGTAGGTGCCGATCACCTGCCTGCTCTGGCATTGGCGCACCAGCAGGTGTTCGCAGTAGTCGTCAAAGGCGTCTACATCATGGCCTTCCAGGCTGGTTTGCAACTGCGCCCCCATCTCGCCGGCAAAGATCTGGTGGCGCAGGCGCTGGGCTTCGCGCACCTCGTCGAGGTGGCAGGCCCAGGAAACCTCGATCTCCAGTGGCTGGGGCGCTGCTGCGGGCGCCGGCATGGGCGCCTGCTGCGGGGGCGCCGGGGTCGTGACAAGGGCGGTCTCGGATGCGCTGAAAAAGCTGTGTTTGTTGTGCATGGCAGAGCTCCTGTAGCGCCCTGCCACCCGGCGATGCTGACCGGCCTCCTTGCGGGGCCTGTGCTTACGGGCTGATACAGAGCGACTTCAGTGTCATATCCACACATGACAGCAAGATGTTCAGCGCATTACACATTTATTAAAAATGTCACAACTGCACACCACTGGGCCCTTCGCCCAACGGGGCTCAGGACTGCCGCGCCACTTCTGCCAGCTGCTCGGCGCAGCGGCTGGCCCGGGCCGCATCAAAAGCCTCCACCATCACCCGCAGCAGCGGCTCGGTGCCACTGGGGCGGATCAGCACCCGGCCCTGACCGGCAAAATCGGCGGTGATGCTGCGTTCCAGCTCGGCCAGCTGGGTGTTGCCGCGCCAGTCCTGCCCCGGCTGCAAGCGCACATTGAGCAGCACCTGGGGGCACAGGCTCACACCGTCGAGCTGCTCGGCCACGCTCTGGTTGCGGCTCACACAGGCCTGCAGCACCTGCAATGCACTGACAAGGCCGTCGCCGGTGGTGTGCTTGTCCAGCGCCAGCAGGTGGCCCGAACTCTCACCGCCCAGCACCCAGTTGCGGCGCTGCAGCTCTTCGAGCACATAGCGGTCACCCACCTTGGCACGCACCAGCTCCACGCCTTGCTTTTGCAACGCTGCCTCGACCGCCAGGTTGGTCATCAAGGTGCCTACTACGCCTGGTACCTTCTTGCCACGGCGCAGACGGTCCATCGCCATCAGATACAGCAGCTCGTCGCCGTTGTACAGCCGCCCCTTGGCATCGACCAGTTGCAACCGGTCGGCATCGCCATCCAGTGCCACCCCCAGATCGGCGCCATTGGAGCGCACCGAGCGCACCAGTGCATCGGGGTGGGTTGCCCCGACATCGTGGTTGATGTTGAGGCCATCGGGATGGCAGCCGATGGTGATGACCTCCGCCCCCAGCTCGTGGAACACCTTGGGGGCAATGTGGTAGGCGGCGCCGTGCGCGGCATCGACGACGATCTTCAGCCCGCGCAAGGTCAGGCGGTGGTCAAAGGTGCTCTTGCAGAACTCGATGTAGCGGCCAGGCGCATCGTCCAGACGGCGGGCCTTGCCCAGCGCTGCCGAAGGCACCCAGTCAAAACCCTCCATCAGCGCAGCTTCCACCGACTCTTCCCAGCTGTCGGGCAGCTTGGCACCTTCGGCGCTGAAGAACTTGATGCCGTTGTCGTCAAAGGGGTTGTGGCTGGCGCTGATGACGACACCCAAGCTGGCGCGCTGGGCGCGTGTCAGGTAGGCCACGCCGGGGGTCGGTAAAGGCCCCAGCAGCACCACATCGACGCCGGCCGAATTGAGACCCGACTCCAGCGCGCTTTCGAGCATATAGCCCGAGATGCGGGTGTCCTTGCCAATCAGCACGGTGGGCCGCTCTTGCTCGCGGCGCAGCACCCGGCCCACCGCATGGCCCAGGCGCAATACAAAATCAGGGGTGATCGGCGGCTTGCCTACCGTACCACGGATGCCATCGGTTCCAAAATACTGTCGTGCCATAGTGTTCTTTGTTGTGGAGGGCGAGGGAGAAAGTCAAACGGTGCCATCGGCGGTGCATGGCGCTTAGCAGTGTAGCGGCTGGCCCACTGTGTCATCTGCAAACCGGGTCAGCCCTGTGCATCGAGCGCATGCGGTGCGCGCATGGCCTGCAGCACGGCCAGCGCATCGCAGGTCTCGCGCACGTCATGGACGCGCACAATGGCGGCGCCATGCTCCACGGACAACAGCGCGGCCGCAATGCTGGCGGGCATGCGCTCGCCCACCACACGCCCCGTCACCTTGCCCAGCGACCCCTTGCGCGACCAGCCTGCCAGCAGCGGGTAGCCCGCCGCAGCCAGGCGCGGCTGCTGCTGCAGCAACGCAAAGTTCTGGCCCGGGCTTTTGCCAAATCCGGTGCCGGCATCCCAGACGATGCGCTCGGCCTGCACGCCCAGTGCCTCCAGGCTGCGGGTATGGCTTTGCAAAAAGTCCAGCACCTCGGCTGTCACATCACCCTCCTGCGCCATGTGCTGCTGGTGCATGGTCTGGGGGTTGGCATGCATGTGCATCAGGCAGACGCCGCACTGCGCATGGCGGGCCACCACGGCCTGCGCGCCTGGCTGGCGCAGCGCCCAGATGTCGTTGATGATGTCGGCGCCCAGGTCCAGCACCGCCTGCATCACCTCGGGCTTGTAGGTATCGACGGAGACCGGCACCTGCAGGGCCACGGCCGCCTTCACCACCGGCAGCACCCGGCGCAACTCTTCCTCCAGCGGCACCGCAGGGCTGCCAGGGCGGGTCGATTCACCGCCGATATCCAGAATATGTGCGCCTTCGGCCAGCAGCTTTTCCGCATGGATCATTGCGGCAGAGACGCCCTCGTGGCTGCCGCCATCCGAGAACGAATCCGGCGTGACATTGACGATGCCCATCACCTGCGGCTGGGTCAGATCGATACGAAAGCGGGTGGTTTGCCAGTGGCGCATCAGAAGGTCCTTGTGTCAATAAAAAAAGCGCTCGGTGAGAGCGCTTTTCGGTGCTGTCTATCGCGATCAGACGGCGTTGTGTGCAGGCTCGGTCACCACCGTGGGGCTGCCGCCTGCGCCGCCGTCATTGCTGCTCGACGGAGGGTTGCGTGGCGTCCAATCCTTCGGAGGACGGGGCGCCTTGCCGGCCATGATGTCGTCCAGCTGCTCGGCGTCGATGGTTTCCCACTCCAGCATGGCCTTGGCCATCGCATGCATCTTGTCGCTGTGCTCTTCGATCAGTTTACGCGCCAGGCTGTACTGCTCGTCGATGATGCGGCGCACTTCGGCATCCACCTTCTGCATCGTCTCTTCGCTGATGTTGCTCGGCTTGCTCATCGAACGGCCCAGGAAAGGCTCGCCTTCCTGCTCCGCATAGACCATCGGGCCCAGCGCATCGGTCATGCCGTAGCGGGTGACCATGTCACGTGCCAGCTGGGTGGCCTTGTTGAAGTCATCCGATGCACCCGTGGTCATCTGGTTCATGAACACTTCTTCGGCAATCCGGCCGCCAAACAGCATGGCGATACGGCTCAGCGCCCATTCCTTGTCGTAACCGTAGCGGTCCTTCTCAGGCAGGGTGAACGTCACGCCCAGCGCACGGCCACGCGGCACGATGGTGACCTTGTGCACCGGATCGCACTTGGGCAGCAACTTGCCGATCAGCGCATGGCCGGCTTCGTGGTAGGCCGTGTTCTTCAGCTCTTCGGGGTCCATCACCGCAGACTTGCGCTCCGGGCCCATGAAAATCTTGTCCTTGGCCTTTTCGAAATCCTGCATCTCCACCGTGCGTGCATTGCGGCGGGCCGCCATCAGCGCAGCTTCGTTGCACAGGTTGGCCAGATCGGCACCGGACATGCCGGGCGTGCCACGGGCGATGATGTTGGGGTTCACATCCTGGCCCACGGGGATCTTGCGCATGTGCACGTTCAGGATCTGTTCGCGGCCACGCACATCAGGCAGGGTCACATAGACCTGGCGGTCGAAACGGCCGGGACGCAGCAAGGCGGCATCGAGGATGTCGGGACGGTTGGTGGCAGCCACCACGATCACGCCCATGTTGGTCTCGAAACCATCCATCTCGACCAGCATCTGGTTCAAGGTCTGCTCGCGCTCGTCATTGCCACCGCCCATGCCGGCGCCACGCTGGCGGCCGACGGCATCGATTTCATCGATGAAGATGATGCAAGGCGCATTCTTCTTCGCGTTCTCGAACATGTCACGCACACGGGCAGCACCGACTCCGACGAACATTTCCACGAAGTCGGAGCCGGAGATCGAGAAGAACGGCACCTTCGCTTCGCCGGCAATGGACTTGGCCAGCAAGGTCTTGCCGGTACCGGGAGGGCCGACCAGCAGCAGACCACGGGGAATGCGGCCGCCCAGCTTCTGGAACTTGTTGGGGTCCTTCAGGAAATCGACGACTTCCTTGACTTCTTCCTTGGCCTCGTCGCAACCGGCCACATCGGCAAAGGTGACGCTGTTGTTGTTTTCGTCGAGCATGCGCGCCTTGGACTTGCCAAAACTGAACGCCCCGCCCTTGCCACCGCCTTGCATCTGGCGCATGAAGTAGACCCAGACCCCGATCAGCAGCAGCATCGGGCCCCAGCTGATCAGCAGGCTCATCAGCAGCGAGCCCTCTTCGCGCTCCTTCACGTCGAACTTGACGTTGTTGTTGATCAGGTCGCCAACCAGGCCACGGTCCATGTAGGTCGCCGTGGTCTGGAGCTTGCGATCGTCACCGGTCGTCGCCGTGATCACCGTGCCGGCAGGGCTCTCCTGCAGGGTCGCGGTCTTGATGCGGCCATTGCGGACGTCTTGCAAAAACTCGGAATACGGGATCTTGTTCGCGCTGGCGCCTGCACGGTTGTCCAATTGCTTGAACACGGTGAACAGCACCATGGCAATGACAAGCCATACGGCGATCTTAGAAAACCACTGATTGTTCAAGGGGGCTCCAGTAGTAGGAAATCAGAAAAGACACAGAATCTGCTGTGTCAGATATGCACTATTTTAGGACTTTCAAGGGTAAATGCTTGCGCTATCCCCTTGGTGGCACGCAGGATTGCTCAGTAAGCCTATTGTCTCAGTGTTTAAGCAACCTCAAAACATCCCGTCTCGGGCGCTGCCGCTTCTGGCTCAACGCTGCGCCTCGGGTTTGAGACGGATGCCGATCAAATAGGTTTCCGAGGATTTGTCACGCGAGGCCTTGGGTTTGTAAGGTTTGACGACCTGGAAGGTCTGCTTGAACAAATCCACCAGTTGCGAGTAGCCACTGCCATGGAACAGCTTGACCACCAAGGTGCCCTCGGGCTTCATATGCTGGCAGGTAAAGTCCACGGCCAGCTCGATCAGGTGGGCGATACGGGCGGCGTCCACGTTTTCCACGCCCGACAGATTGGGCGCCATGTCCGAGATCACCACATCGACGCGGCGCTTGGCCAGCGTCGCCTCCAGCTGGTCCAGCACTTCCTGCTCGCGAAAATCGCCCAGGATGAAATCCACACCTTCGATGGGCTCCATCGGCAGCATGTCCAGCCCGATGATGGCGCCGTTGAGCTCACCCACGGCAGCGCCCTCGGGCGAGAGGCGGCGGCGCACGTACTGGCTCCAGGCGCCCGGCGTGGAGCCCAGATCGACCACCACATCACCCGGCCGGATCAGCTTGAAGTGCTCGTCGATTTCCTTGAGCTTGTAGACCGCACGGGCGCGGTAGCCGTCTTTTTGCGCTGCCCGCACATAGGGGTCATTGATGTGCTGATTGAGCCAAGTCTTGTTGACCTTCTTGGTTTTAGTACTAACTTTCATGTTTTCTCCCGGGAGCCCCGATAATACGGGCTATGCCCCAAATACAACTTACTCCCGCCCAACGTCGCGAGCACCGCGCCGAAGCCCACCACCTTGACCCCGTGGTTCTGATTGGCGGTGACGGCTTGACCGAAGCCGTCGAAAAAGAGGTCGACCTGGCCCTGAATGCCCATGGCCTGATCAAGATCCGTGTTTTCTCCGATGACCGCGCCAACCGCGAGGCCATCTTCCTGAAGCTGACCGACTCGCTCAATGCAGCGCCTATCCAGCACATCGGCAAGCTGCTGGTGCTGTGGCGCCCAATGCCCGAGAAGGAAAAGCAACTCGATGAAGACCGCAAGGCCGGTCCACGCGAAGTCAAGGTGCTCAAGTTCAGCAAGAACGTCTGGCAAAAGCCCGAGGTCAAGCAGATCCGCATCCTCGGCAACCAGCGCCTGACGGCCGGCGGCCAGGTCAAGCGCGCCAAGCCCAAGCAAAAGTCGATCAAAAAGCAGCAGGGCAGCTAGTGTGACCGATCGCCACATCCTTTGCATGAAATGGGGTACCAAATATGGCCCCGACTATGTCAATCGGCTGTACGCCATGGTTCGCCGCCATCTGAGTGGCGATTTTCGCTTTGTCTGCCTGACCGACGACACGCAAGGGATTCGCAGCGAAGTGGAATGCCACCCGATTCCGGACCTGAACATCCAGCTGGCCCCCGGCCAGCGCGATGGGGCCTGGAAAAAGCTCACCACCTTCGAGCAGGATCTGTATGGCCTCCAAGGCCAGGCGCTGTTCCTGGACCTGGATGTGGTGATCGTCGGCAGCCTGGACGAGTTCTTTACCCTGCCAGGTGAATTTCGCATCATCCACGATTACCCGCGTTTTTGGCGCTTTGGCAAACGCATTGTCGGCAACTCCTCGGTCTACCGCTTTACCTTGGGCGCTCACGCCGATGTGCTGGCCAACTTCCGCGCCAACACCGAGCAGCTGCGCGCCCAGTACCGCAATGAGCAGGAGTACCTGTCGCATTTCCTGCACCAGCAGGGCAAGCTCGATTACTGGCCTGCCGCCTGGTGCCCGAGCTTCAAGTACTACTGCATCCCCACCTGGCCGAGCAACTACTGGAAAGAGCCGGTGCCGCCTGCCGATGCGCGCATCGTCATCTTCCACGGTGAGGTCAATCCGCCCGATGCCTTGCAAGGCCTGCGCAACAAGCGCTTCCACCATATCCAGCCAGCCCGCTGGATTGAAAAGGCCTGGGGTTGAACCAGCCTACCCATAAAAACCAAAGGCGTTGATCTCTGTGATCAACGCCTTTTTTTGTGGCCCGCCCTGGGCTTTGGTTCAGCAGGATCAGCGCTGGTCCGCCGCCACCAGCGCATGGCCTTGCATGCGCGTCAAGATCGCCAGCGGGCTCGCATCCGGGTTGTACTCCTTGCCCGGAGGCAGGAAGAAAGTCTGCTCCAGCATGTACTGGCCCGACATGACGGCATGCACCGCCTGGTCCGAGAAGCAGACCCAGCTGGAGCCGGCGGCAAAGGGCACGGTCTCCTGCGGCGCATTGCGCTGGTAGTCCATGTCGCCCTTCATGCCATCGTGCAGCTGCAGCATCAGGTGGTCGTACTCGCTGCGCAGCGACTTGGTCACATGCAGCAGGGCCAGCGCCTTGGCCTGCCATGCCACATAGGGCTTGGCACGGGGCAGAAACTTGCGCGCCACATCCTCGAAAGGCTCGCCCACGCGCCAGACGCGGGGCTGGCCATCGGGGTTCACATTGCTGAATACGCGCAGGATACGCTCGCCGTAGTTGGGCCGCGACGGAAAGGCGTCCACATGCATGCGCTTGTCGTCAGCACGCCAGGACTGGGCACGGGTCTCCACCTGCGAGGGACGGTAGCTCGTGGGGGCCATGCGCACCAGCGGCATGTAGTCGGGGAACAGGCCGGCAATCAGCGCGGTCGCCTGCGCACGAAAGCGCGTAACCATGGCCGCAACGGCCGCCTGTGTGGCCGCGTCTCCGGCAACACCCTTGATGCTGCCATCCACATTCAGGCTGATGTTGCGCGACTTGGGGTCGCGCACATCGGGGCGCAGCAGCGTCTTTTCCTGGTCGGAGAGTGCAAACGCGAGTTGAGGGAAATACAGCACCTTGCCGGATTCCACGGCGGCCGTCCATTCCGGACGGCCCGGTGTGTTGCGCCAGTCATTGGCGTCTATGGAAACGATGGGAGATTGCATGGCACACCCAGTGTAGCGCGGCGGCGGGCGATCGCCTTGGGCCAGATCAAGCCCGTGGTGCTGGTGCGGATGTCCGCCACAGCACCAGGGCGGCACACAGCCACTGCAGCGCATACAGCAAGGTGCCCAGGCCGTGCCAGAGCTTGAGGTTCTCGCGCTGCACGATCTTGGGCGATATGCCGTATTGCACGACCAGCGCCATCAGCATGCCCGCCAGCACAAAGCCCAAGGCCGCACGGGCCCAGGGCTGGATGGTGTTGCTGGCCTTGTCCTTGGCCAGCACCAGCAGCACCAGACCACAGGCCAGCGACACCCAGGTCTGCGCCGCAAACAGCTTGGCAGCCATGAAGCCCGCCATCGATGCCTGCGGCAGGTTGGCAAACAGCATCGGCACGGCCATGAAGCCAATGGCCGACAGACTGCCCCACCACAGCGCGGCAGCGAAAACAGGCAGGCGGTGTTTCATCGCGGGCTCGGTACGCAGTGGCCGATGGCTTTAGAGGTAGCGCACGGCCACGACTTCGTAGCGGCGCTCGCCACCGGGGGCTTGAACGACGGCGGTGTCGCCCTCTTCCTTGCCGATCAGTGCGCGTGCAATGGGGCTGGAGACGTTGATCAGACCTTGCTTGAGGTCGGCCTCGTCTTCACCCACGATCTGGTAGGTCACCGGATCGCCGCTGTCCTCATCGGCCAGGTCCACCGTGGCGCCAAACACCACCTTGCCGCCCGCATCGAGCTGCGAGGGGTCAATGATCTGGGCGGCCGACAGCTTGGCCTCCACTTCCTGGATGCGGCCTTCAATAAAGCCCTGGCGGTCTTTGGCCGCATCGTATTCGGCGTTTTCGCTCAGATCGCCATGCGAGCGGGCTTCCGCAATGGCCGCAATGACGCCTGGGCGGTCCACGGTCTTGAGGCGTTGCAGCTCTTCCTTGAGCTTTTCTGCACCGCGCTTGGTAATGGGGATAGTGGCCATCTCGGTCTCCACAAACAGTCAAGATGCCAGCACTGTGGCTGGCATCTGGTAGACATCCGCCTGCTAAGCGGCGGGGGTTCAAAAGCAAACCGCCGCGCTGGGGAGCGCGGCGGTTGCGAGGCAGTCTCTATTATGCCGATTTTTGAGCCTGGCAACAAAAATCGGCGAACGGCGCTGCGATCAGCGCTGCAGGCTGGCGTGCAGCTCCTGCACCGAGTACACCTCCAGATCATCCATGTTGCGCAGGCCTTCGACCGCCGCCTCGGCACCAAAGATGGTCGTGAACGTGGTCACCCGGGCCAGCAAGGCGCTGGTACGGATGGCCCGGGAGTCGGCAATCGCGTTGCGGCGCTCTTCCACGGTGTTGATGACCATCGCAATTTCATTGTTCTTGATCATGTCCACGATGTGCGGGCGGCCCTCGGTCACCTTGTTGACCGTCTGCACCTCGATACCGGCATCGGCAATCGCAGCGGCCGTGCCACGGGTGGCGCAGAGCTGGAAGCCCATGCTCGCCAGTTCCTTGGCAATCTGCACGGCGCGGGGCTTGTCGGCGTTCTTCACGGTCAGGAACACCTTGCCCGAACGCGGCAGCTTGGTGCCTGCACCCAGCTGGCTCTTCACATAGGCTTCGCCAAAGGTCTTGCCCACCCCCATCACTTCACCGGTGGACTTCATCTCGGGGCCGAGGATGGTGTCCACACCAGGGAACTTGACGAACGGGAACACGGCCTCCTTGACGCTGAAGTAAGGCGGGGTCACCTCTTCGGTGATGCCCTGCTCTTCGAGCGTATCGCCGACCATGCAACGTGCCGCGACCTTGGCCAGCTGGATGCCGGTGGCCTTGGAGACAAAAGGCACGGTACGCGAAGCACGCGGGTTCACTTCCAGCACATAGATGATGTCCTTGCCGTCGCGCTCCTGGATCGCGAACTGCACGTTCATCAGGCCCACCACGTTCAGGCCTTCGGCCATCGCTGCGGTCTGGCGCTTGATCTCGTCCACCGTCGCCTTGCTCAGGTAGTAAGGGGGCAGCGAGCAGGCCGAGTCACCGGAGTGCACGCCCGCTTGCTCGATGTGCTCCATCACGCCACCGATGAAGACCTTGCCGGTGCGGTCACGCACGCAGTCCACATCGCACTCGATCGCGTTGGACAGGAAGTGGTCCAGCAGCACCGGCGAATCGTTGGAGACCTTGACCGCCTCGCGCATGTAGCGCTCCAGGTCGCGCTCCTCGTGCACGATCTCCATCGCGCGGCCACCCAGCACATAGCTGGGGCGCACCACCAGCGGGTAGCCCAGCTCGCGGGCGTGTTCCATCGCCTGCGTCTCGGTACGCGCGGTGGCGTTCGGGGGTTGGCGCAGGTTCAAGGTCTGCAGCATCTGCTGGAAGCGCTCACGGTCTTCGGCCGCGTCGATCATGTCGGGGGTGGTGCCGACGATCGGCACACCGGCCTCTTCCAGCGCCAGCGCCAGCTTCAGCGGGGTCTGGCCACCGTACTGCACGATCACGCCGACGGGCTTTTCGACGGCGACGATTTCCAGCACGTCTTCCAGGGTCACGGGCTCGAAGTACAGGCGGTCCGAGGTGTCGTAGTCGGTCGATACGGTTTCGGGGTTGCAGTTGACCATGATGGTTTCATAACCATCCTCGCGCATCGCGAGCGCGGCATGCACGCAGCAGTAGTCGAACTCGATGCCCTGGCCGATGCGGTTGGGGCCGCCGCCGAGCACCATGATCTTCTTCTTGTCGCTGGGCTGGGCTTCGCACTCTTCGTCGTAGGTCGAGTACATGTAGGCCGTGTTGGTCGAGAACTCGGCCGCGCAGGTATCGACGCGCTTGAACACGGGACGCACATTCAGCGCATGGCGCGCTTCGCGCACGGCCTTGTCGGTCGTGTGCAGCAGCTTGGCCAGACGGCGGTCCGAGAAGCCCTTTTGCTTGAGGCTGCGCAGATCGTCGGCCGACAGCGCGGCCAGCGCCTTGTCATCGCCCTGGGCTTCGGTATGCTTGTCCAGTGCCAGTTCCAGCTTGACGATCTCTTCGATCTGCACCAGGAACCACTTGTCGATCTTGGTGATATTGTGCACTTCGTCCAGCGACCAGCCGGCCGCAAACGCATCACCCACATACCAGATGCGGTCGGGGCCGGGCTCGCCCAGTTCCTTTTCCAGGATCTCGCGGTCCTGGGTCTTTTCGTTCATGCCATCCACGCCCACTTCCAGACCGCGCAGCGCTTTCTGGAACGACTCCTGGAAGGTACGGCCCATGGCCATCACTTCGCCCACGGACTTCATCTGCGTGGTCAGGCGGTTGTCGGCGGTCGGGAACTTCTCGAACGCAAAACGCGGAATCTTCGTGACCACGTAGTCGATGGTCGGCTCGAACGACGCGGGGGTCTTGCCACCGGTGATGTCGTTCTTCAGCTCGTCGAGGGTGAAACCCACGGCCAGCTTGGCAGCGATCTTGGCAATCGGGAAGCCCGTGGCCTTGGAGGCCAGCGCCGACGAGCGCGAGACGCGCGGGTTCATCTCGATGACGACCATGCGGCCATCCTTGGGGTTGATCGAGAACTGCACGTTGGAGCCACCGGTGTCCACACCGATCTCGCGCAGCACGGCCAGCGAGGCATTGCGCAGGATCTGGTATTCCTTGTCGGTCAGGGTCTGCGCAGGGGCCACGGTGATCGAGTCACCGGTGTGCACGCCCATCGGGTCCAGGTTCTCGATCGAGCAGACGATGATGCAGTTGTCGGCGGTGTCGCGCACCACTTCCATCTCGTACTCTTTCCAGCCCA
Source organism: Comamonas sp. B21-038 (assembly GCF_022387135.1). Lineage (GTDB taxonomy): Bacteria > Pseudomonadota > Gammaproteobacteria > Burkholderiales > Burkholderiaceae_C > Comamonas > Comamonas sediminis. The sequence continues at coordinate 1,319,377 of NZ_CP092462.1, read as the reverse complement.
GCAGCGATTCCTCGATCAGCAGCTCGTTGGTCGGCGACGCCTCCAGACCGCGCTTGCAGATGACTTCGAATTCTTCGGGGTTGTAGGCAATACCGCCGCCGGTGCCGCCCAGGGTGAAGCTGGGGCGGATCACGGTGGGGAAGCCCACCTGGCGTTGTACATCCCAGGCCTCGTCCATGCTGTGTGCGATACCCGAGCGGGCCGAGCCCAGCCCGATCTTGGTCATCGCGTCCTTGAACTTGAGGCGGTCTTCGGCCTTGTCGATGGCTTCGGGCTTCGCGCCGATCAGCTCGACCTTGTACTTGTCGAGCACGCCGTTCTTCCACAGGTCCAGCGCGCAGTTCAGCGCTGTCTGGCCACCCATGGTGGGCAGGATCGCATCGGGACGCTCCTTGGCGATGATCTTCTCGACCGTCTGCCAGGTGATGGGCTCGATATAGGTGACATCGGCTGTCGCCGGATCGGTCATGATCGTCGCAGGGTTGCTGTTGATCAGGATGACCTTGTAGCCCTCCTCGCGCAGCGCCTTGCAGGCTTGCACGCCGGAGTAGTCGAATTCGCAGGCCTGGCCGATGATGATCGGGCCGGCGCCAATGATGAGAATGCTTTTGAGATCGGTGCGTTTAGACATGAGGCTCGCCTTGCAGTCGCGCGCGCTGGCTGGCTGCATCGTGGGCAGCCGCCGAGCGCTGGGTTTATACGCGGTCGGTATCTAATTTGTTTAAAATGGCCAGGACACGGGCCTCGGGCAGGTTCTTCTGCATCAGTTGCAGCAGACCATCCCCTTGCACCATGGGGCGCAGTACCTGCGCCTCGGCTTCGTAGAACTTGGCGTCCCACTCGGCCATCACCTGGTCGAAGTCCTCGTCCGACATGGACTTGCACTTGGACACGATGGTCACCAGCGGCAAGGCCTTGTTGTCGAGGAATGATTTTTTATAGGGCTTTTGCTGCCAGCGCGCCATGAACCACTCCTTGTGTTCGGGCGGCAAGGTCATGATGCGCTTGCTGATCGCTTTTTCTAGGGTGGCAACAGGAAAAGAAAAAAGTTTCACGGCAGCATATTCCTTGGGTTCATCGTGCGCAGGCGCGGGCGGCGGCAGAAGGCGCCTGGCATCAGGCCTTCTTGTGCTCGCGCATCAGGTTCACAAAACGGTCGAACAGGTACGACACATCATGCGGGCCTGGCGAGGCTTCGGGGTGACCCTGGAAGCAGAAGGCAGGCCGGTCGGTACGCTCCATGCCTTGCAAGGTGCCATCGAACAGGCTCACATGCGTGGCGCGGGTGTTGGCCGGCAAGGTGTCCAGGTCCACCGCAAAGCCATGGTTCTGGCTGGTGATGCAGACGCGGCCCGAGTCCAAGTCCTTCACAGGGTGGTTGGCACCGTGGTGGCTGTTTTGCATCTTGAAGGTCTTGGCACCGCAGGCCAGCGCCATGATCTGGTGGCCCAGGCAGATACCGAAGGTCGGCACGCCGCTGTCCATGATGGTGCGCGCAGCGTCGATCGCATAGTCGCAAGGCTCTGGATCGCCGGGGCCGTTCGACAGGAACACGCCATCGGGTTGGTACTTCAGCACTTCAGCGGCAGGCGTCTGGGCCGGCACCACCGTCACACGGCAGCCGCGCTCGGCCAGCATGCGCAGGATGTTCTTCTTGACGCCGTAGTCATAGGCGACCACGTGGAAGCTATGGTCCTGCAGCTTGCCGTAGCCGGGCGTGCCATCGGCGCGCGCCAGTTGCCATTCGGTCTGCACCCATTCGTAGGACTGCGACACGCTGACCACCTTGGCCAGATCCAGACCCTTCATGCTGGGCGCGGCCTGGGCGGCGGCAATGGCTTCATCGATGCGTGCTTGCGAGACCTGCTCGCCCGCGGCCAGGCCCACGATGGCGCCGTTTTGCGCACCCTTGTCGCGCAGCAGGCGGGTGAGCTTGCGGGTATCGATGTTGGCGATGGAGACCGTCTTGCTGCGAATCAGGTATTCCGACAGGGTTTCCGTGCTTCGGAAATTGCTGGCCAGCAGTGGCAGATTCTTGATGATCAGGCCAGCAGCAAAGACTTTGTCGGACTCAATATCTTCCGCATTGATCCCGTAGTTGCCGATATGCGGATACGTGAGTGTCACGATCTGCTGGCAGTAGCTGGGGTCGGTGAGGATTTCCTGGTAACCGGTCATCGCGGTGTTGAACACCACTTCGCCGGTCGTGGTGCCTTGCGCACCGATTGAGTTGCCAATAAAGACCGTGCCGTCTGCGAGCGCCAGGATGGCGGGAGGAAACGCGCTCTGTTGAGACAAAAACACTGGGTTCTCCGGATGGTTACGGGTCGCCCGGAGTCTGTGGTGTCCCGGAGGATCACCGCGAAGACTGTGCTTATGAGAGATTGCTTTGAGTGCAGCCGGGCGACGTGATTACTTGAAAGCCACCCATTGTAGCGTGCAAGCTGCAATCTGAGTGGGTGCAAGGGATGATTTGCGGGCTAAATCGCCAAAAATTACACACTCTGCGCAGCAACACACCAACGCAGAGCGTAGAAATACCAGATAAAACACGCAAAGCGCATACTCGTTAGCCCTGAATCATCCGGCCTGCCCGGGACCGGGGTGGCGCGTCAATCCGCGCGTGCAGCGGCGCTGGCATGCAGGCAAATCGCCGCTGCAGCACCTACATTGAGCGACTCCTCACCACCGGGCTGGGTGATGCGGATATGGTGCTGTGCCGCCGCCTGCAGCGGCTCGGACACGCCCTGCCCCTCGTGCCCCATGACCCAGGTGCAGGGCCAGGGCAGCGCGGCGCGGTGCAGCCAGTCACCCTGGTGCGAGCTGGTGACCAACAGCGGTTGCTGCAAGGCCAGCACGTCCTCCTGGGAGGCATTCTCGACCAGGTGCAACGCGAAATGCGCGCCCATGCCGGCGCGCAGCACCTTGCCGCTCCACAGTGCTGCCGATCCCTTGAGTGCAATCACCTGGCCAAAACCAAAGGCCGAGGCGCTGCGCAGGATGGAGCCCACATTGCCCGCATCCTGGACCCGGTCAAGCACCACGGCCGCGACGCCGGGCTGGATGCCCGCCTGCTGAGCCGGCAGGTCCATCAGAAAGCCAAAGGGCGCAGGCGATGGCAGTGGGCTGAGGCTGGCGAGCAAGGCCGTGTCGATGACGATGTTGCGCGCAGCCGCATGGGCATAGACGTTCTCGGGCGACTGCCAGAATTTCTCGGAGAACACGGCCACGGCCGGCTTGACGCCGCGCGTCAGCGCTGCGCGGCAGAGGTGGTCGCCCTCGATCCAGTAGCGCCCCTGCTTGCGGTAGGCCGCGCCTTCTTCCATCAGACGGCGCAGATCCTTGACCAGCGCATTGTCACGCGACTGGATAAAAACGGGTGGGTGCTCAGCAGGGGACACAGAGAATTCCTTTGTGCAGGCAGGCGCCCGCAACAGCTAGGGCGGTCAGGCGCCGGTCTTGACGACGGCCAGGGCCTGGGCCACCGGCGAGAACGAACGGCGGTGCTCCGGGCAGGCGCCAAAGCTCTGCAACGCGGCCAGGTGTACCGCAGTGCCATACCCCTTGTGAGCGGCAAAGCCGTATTGCGGGTACAGCCGGTCAATGTCCTGGCACCAGCGATCGCGATGCACCTTGGCCAGAATCGATGCCGCCGAGATGGCCTGCACCAATGCATCGCCTTTGACAATCGCCTCGGCGGGCATCTCCAGACGCGGAATGCGGTTGCCATCGACCAGCACACGCACGGGCTTGAGGCGCAGGCCGTTGACCGCGCGCTGCATCGCCAGCATCGTGGCCTGCAGGATATTGAGACCATCGACCTCTTCAACGGTCGCCATCGCAATCGAGCAGCACAGCGCCTTGCCACAGATCTCGTCATACAGGCGCTCGCGGGTGCGCGCGGTGAGCTTCTTCGAATCCGCCAGCCCGGCAATGGGTGAGCGCTCATCGAGGATGACGGCCGCAGCCACTACCGGCCCTGCCAGCGGGCCGCGCCCTGCCTCATCGACGCCCGCCACCAGGCCCGGCGGATGCCAGGGCAAGGTGGCCTGGTCAGGCAGAGAGAATTTTTTGGATGGCATCGGCAGCAAGCTTTGGGGTATCCCTGCGCAGTTCCAGGTGCAGGTCATGAAAACGCTGCTCCAGCTGGGCCAGGCGTGCGGGATCGAGTCGCGGCGCGTCCAACCATTGCGCCACCGCCTCGGCCAAGGCTTCAGGCGTCGCCGCCTCTTGCAAAAGCTCGGGCACGACAAAGTCTTGGCACAGGATATTGGGCAAGCCAACCCAGGGCTGCAACTGCTTTCTGCGCATCAGGCGCCAGCTGATGGCGTGCATGTGGTAGCTGATGACCATCGGCCGCTTGAACAGCGCCGCCTCCAAGGTGGCGGTACCGCTGGCGATCAACGTACAGTCACAGGCCTCCAGCGCCAGATGCGACTGGCCATCGAGCACACGGATGCGCTCCAATATCCCGCATTCAGCAGCCAGCGCATCAATGCGTGCGCGCAAAGCCGGAACGGCAGGGACGACGATTGTAAGCGAAGGTCGCGCCTGCAAAAGCCGTGCGGCAGCCAGAAAGAACGGCTTGGCGATATAGCTGACTTCCGAGGCCCGGCTGCCCGGCAGCACGGCCAGCACGTCGCCGTCCTGCGGCAAGCCAAGCTGCTGGCGCGCCGCTGCACGGTTGGGCTGCAGCGGGATCACATTGGCCAGCGGATGGCCGACATAGGTGCCCGCAATGCCGTGCCGGGCCAGCAAGGCCGGCTCAAACGGAAAGATGCACAGCACATGGTCGGCCGAGCGGCGGATCTTCTCGACCCGCTCGGGACGCCAGGCCCAGATCGAGGGGCAGACAAAATGCACGGTCCTGATGCCCTGGGCACGCAAGCGCTCTTCAACGCCGAGGTTGAAATCCGGCGCATCCACGCCGACAAACAACCGGGGCGGCTCGCCGGTCAGACGCTGCACCAACTGCTTGCGGATGCGCAAAATGCCCCAGATGCGGCGCAGCAGTTCGGCACTGTAGCCATGCACGGCCAGGCGCTCGCTGGGCCACCAGGCATCAAACCCGGCCTGGGCCATGCGCGGGCCGCCAATACCGGCCGAGCGCATACCGGGAAAATCGGCAGCCAGGCCCTGCAGCACCAGGCCTGCAAGCAGGTCACCAGAGGTCTCGCCGGCTACCATCGCCAAAAAAAGGTCCTGGGGCTTGTCCATTGCGGCAGGAGCAGCCATCAGCGCACAATGCCGCGCTTGGATTGCTGCAGAAAGTCGAGCATCAACTGAACATCGGCCTGGGCTTCAGCCTCGCAGCTGCCCTGCAGGTTGTCCAGCGCTTCAACCGCCGCCTGCAAGGTCAGGCCGCTGCGGTACAGCAGCCGGTAGGCCTGCTTGATGACCGCCAGCCGCTCGGCGCTGAAACCGCGCCGGCGCAGGCCTTCGAGGTTCAGGCCGCGCACGGCCAGCGGGTGGCCATCGACCATGCAGAATGGGGGCACATCCTGGCTGATATGGCTGGCAAAGCCGGCCATCACATGGGCACCGACCTTGGTGAACTGGTGCACGCCCGACAGGCCTCCAATGATGGCCCAGTCAGCCACATGCACGTGACCGGCCAGGGTGGCATTGTTGGCCAGAATGGTCTGGTTGCCGACCTGGCAGTCATGCGCAATGTGCACATAGGCCATGATCCAGTTGTCGTCACCGACACGGGTCACGCCGCCGTCCTGGGCGGTGCCGGTATTGAAGGTGCAGAACTCGCGGATGGTGTTGCGGTCACCGATCACCAGCCGGGTCGGTTCGCCTGCGTATTTCTTGTCCTGCGGCATGCCGCCCAGCGCGGCATGCGAATGGATCACGTTGGACTCACCGATCGTGGTGATGCCCTCGATCACCGTGTGCGCACCCACCTTCGTATGGGCGCCAATGCAAACCTGGGGGCCAATAACTGCGTACGGCCCAACTGACACCGTAGGGTGCAACTGGGCCGCAGGGTCAACGATCGCTGTGGGGTGGATGGAACTGACCGCCGTCATCTACCGTTATTCCACGTGGCGCATCGTGCACATCAGCTGTGCTTCAGCAGCAACTTCGCCTTCGACACTGGCCACCGCATTGAACTTCCAGATACCGCCGCGCACGCGGTCAATGGTGATCTCCAGTACCAGCTGGTCTCCCGGTACCACCGGGCGCTTGAAGCGGGCAGAGTCGATACCGACGAAATAGTAGATGTTGTTTTCATCGGGCACCTGGCCCATCGCGTCAAACGCCAGCAAGCCCGCTGCCTGGGCCAGGGCTTCGAGGATCAGCACGCCAGGCATCACAGGGCGGCCCGGGAAGTGGCCGGTGAAGAACGGCTCGTTGAACGTGACGTTCTTGATCGCCTTGATGCGGGTGTTGCGCTCAAGCTCTTGCACACGATCCACCAGCAAAAAGGGGTAGCGGTGAGGCAGCTGCTTGAGAATTGCTTGAATATCCATCATTGTGAACTCGGCTTAGCCGTTTTTCTGAGTTTGCTCCAAGGCCTTGATTCGGTCCCTCAACGCATGGAGATGTTTTAGGGTAGCGGCGTTCTTTTCCCAGCTGCCATTGTCGTCGATAGGGAAGAAGCCGGTGTACTGACCCGGCTGCCTGATCGAACGACTGACCACGGTGGCCGCCGAGATGTGTACATTGTCGGCGATTTCCAGGTGGCCCAGAATCATTCCAGCGCCTCCAATCGTGCATTGGCGCCCGATTTTGGCACTTCCGGCGATGCCGACACAGCCAGCCATCGCCGAATGCTCGCCAATCTCGACGTTATGGCCGATCTGGACCTGGTTGTCGATCTTCACGCCATTGGCAATGATGGTGTCCCGCAGTGCGCCGCGATCGATGCAGGTATTGGATCCGATCTCGACATCGTCACCGATCTGCACCCCACCGAGCTGCTCGATCTTGATCCAGCGCCCACGCTCGTTGGCAAAGCCAAAGCCGTCGCCACCGATGACCGCGCCTGGCTGCACCAGCACCCGCTCGCCCAGCACACAGTCCGCCCCTACGGTCACGCGCGAGGTCAGCACCGAATCGGCACCGATGACGGCACCACTGGCCACATGGCACAGCGGCCCAATGGACGCAGAAGGGTGCACGATGGCACCCTCTTCCACCACCGCAGACGGGTGGATACCGGCGGGCACCGGGCGTATTGCATGGTGCTTGCGCCACAGCTGCGTCAGCCGCGCAAAGTACAGATAGGGGTTGTCAACCACCAGGTAGGCACCACCACGCTGGCTGGCCTGCTCCTGCATCTGCGCACTGACCGCAATGCAACCGGCCTTGGAGGCCAGCATCTGGGCTTGCAGCTTGGGGTTGCTGAGGAAACTGAAATCCTGGGGACCGGCATCTTCCAGCGAGGCAATGGCCTGGATCTCCATCGCTGGATCTCCTTGCTCAAGCGTCCCTCCCAGGACCTCCATGATCTGAACAAGCTGCAGGCTCACGCGTAACCCCGTCTTACTTGGCGGGGGCAGAGGCGTTCAGGGCCTTGAGAACCTTTTCGGTGATGTCGAACTTGGGGTTGATGTAGACCGCTTCTTGCAGCACCACATCGTACTTTTCCTGCTCGGCCACTTGCTTGACGACCTTGTTGGCGCGCTCGAGCACCTGCGACAGCTCTTCGCTCTTGCGGGCGCTGAGGTCTTCCTGGAACTCGCGGCGCTTGCGCTGGAACTCACGGTCCTGGTCCACCAGCTGACGCTGGCGCGTCACGCGCTGGCTTTCGGACAGCGTAGGCGCGTCGCGCTCAAACTTTTCGCCGGCGGTCTTCAGGGCGTTGCCCTGGTCCAGCAGATCCTTTTCACGCTTGGAGAACTCGGCCTCCAGCTTGGTTTGCGCAGCCTTGGCAGCATTGGCTTCGCGGAAGATGCGATCCGTATTGACGAAACCTGCCTTGAACTCTTGGGCCTGCGCTGCAGCGCCAAAAGACAGCGCTGCTGCCAACACCAGCAATGGGAAAGAACGAGATACGGTTTTCATTAGAAAGATGTTCCGATTTGGAATTGCAATTTCTGGATTTTATCGCCTGCGAATTTGCGAATTGGCTGAGCATAAGCCAAACGCAGCGGTCCCAGTGGGGAAATCCAGCTCAACCCGATACCTGCAGACGCACGCATTTCATTCAGTTTCAAATCCTGCTCATCACCCCAGACATTGCCCGCATCCACAAAGGCAAACCAGCGGAAGGTGCGGTCGTTTCCGGTGCCCGGCATGGGCCCGATGAACTCGGCGTTCAGCGTCACCTTCTTCGCGCCGCCCAGGGTGGCGCCCGTCACGTCACGGGGGCCGAGCGTATTTTGCTCGAAGCCGCGCACCGATCCCAGGCCACCCGAGAAGTAGTTCTTGAACACGGGGAAGGCCTTGCCGCCCATGCCCTTGCCCCAACCGGCTTCACCGTTGAGCGCAATCGTGTAGCGCTTGTTCAGCGGCAGGTACTGCTGGATCTGGTAGTTGCCCTTCAGGTAGCGGGCATCACCGAACAGCGACCATTCGGAGTTCAGCTTCTGGAACCGGCCCGAGTTGGGCGCCAACGCGCTGTCGCGGCTGTCGCGCGACCAGCCCAGGGTCAGCGGGAAGTTCAGGCTGGTATCGCCATAGCGCGTTGCATAGTCCAGGTAGGCCGCCGGCATGTTGGTACCCAGCTTGATGCGGGTGTTCTCCAGACCGCCGCCGACATAGATGGTATCGAGTTCGCTGAACGGAATGCCGAAGCGCACGCTGGCACCGGTGGTCACGATCTGGTAGTTGCCGCCCTGCTCGTCGTAAGGACGGTCGGTGCGGTAGTACATGTCATAGGTACGCGAGATACCATCGGGCGTGAAATACGGGTCGGTCGTGCTCACCACCAGGGTGCGGTGGTACTTGCTGGTGTTGACATCGATGCCCAGGTAGTTGCCCGAGCCGAACACGTTTTCCTGCTTGATGCCGAAGGTCAGCGAGACCTTTTCAGCGCTGGAGTAACCGGCACCCAGCTGAAGCGAACCGGTGGGCTTTTCCTGCACGGTCACATTGACATCGACCTGGTCCGGCGCGCCAGGCACTTCTTGCGTGTCGATCGCGACATCGTTGAAGAAACCCAGGCGGTCCACACGGTCACGCGAGAGCTTGATCTTGTCCGAGTCGTACCAGGACGCTTCGTACTGGCGCACCTCGCGGCGCACGACTTCATCCCGTGTGCGGTTGTTGCCGGCCACGTTCACGCGGCGCACATAGGCGCGGCGCGAAGGCTCGGCCTTCAGCACCAGCTCGACACGGTTGTTTTCACGGTCGATCTCGGGCACGGCTTCGACGCGCGAGAACGCATAGCCAAAGCTGCCGAAGTGGTCGGTGAAGCGCTTGGTGGTTTCGGTCACGCGGTCGGCGTTGTAGGGCTCACCGGGCTTGATCGAGATCAGCGACTTGAACTCGTCCTCACGCTCCAGGTAATTGCCTTCGAGTTTGACACCCGAGACCACGTACTTGGGGCCTTCGTAGATCTGCAGATTGATCGAGATACGTTCCTTGTCCGGCGAGATCGACACTTCGGTCGAGTCGATGCGGAACTCCAGGTAGCCGCGCGACAGGTAATAGGATTTGAGCGTCTCCAGGTCGGCATTGAACTTGGTGCTGGAGTAGCGGTCGCTCTTGGTATACCAGCTCAGCCAGCCACCGGTGTCCTGGTCGAACAGGTCGGTCAAGGTCGATTCCTTGAAATCCTTGTTGCCGGAGATATGGATTTCCTTGATCTTGGCTGCATCGCCTTCGGTCACGGTGAACGTCAGGTTCACGCGGTTGCGCTCGATAGGCGTCACCGTGGTCACCACCTCGGCCGCATACAGGCTCTTGTTGATGTACTGGCGCTTGAGCTCCTGCTCGGCGCGATCGGTCAGCGCCTTGTCGTAAGGGCGGCCTTCGGTCAGACCCACATCACGCATGGCCTTTTTCATCGCGTCCTTGTCGAACTCCTTGGTGCCCAGGAAGTCGACATTGGCGATGGTGGGACGCTCTTCAACGACGACGACCAGCACATTGCCATTGGCCTCCAGCCGCACGTCCTTGAACAGACCCAGCGCAAACAAGGAGCGAATGGCTGCCGATCCCTTTTCGTCGTTGTAGTCGTCGCCGACATGCAGCGGCATGGAGGCGAAGATGGTGCCGGGCTCCACACGCTGCAGGCCTTCCACACGAATGTCCTGGATGGTGAACGGGTCCAAAGCCCACGACAGCTTGGCAAGCAGCATCAAGGCAGCTGCAGCCGTGGTCTTGCGAAGAAGCGAAGAAGGGATGGAATATGTCATTTGTGATAGCAACCAGAGCCGCTCATTATGCAGCAGGGCCAAGAAAGTCAGCCCAAGAGCCGAGACAAATCGTTAAAGAACGCAATGCACATCATGAGCAGCAAAACGGCGACACCGCCTTTTTGCAAGCGCTCCATCCATTGCAGGGTGGGTGGCTTGCCAGTGACAGCCTCCCAAAGATAATACATCAGGTGACCGCCATCGAGCACCGGCAGCGGCAGCAGATTGAGCACGCCCAGACTGACGCTGATCAGCGCCAAAAAGGCCAGGTATTGGGTGATGCCGACCTCGGCGGACTTGCCTGCGTATTCGGCGATCGTCAGCGGTCCGCTGATGTTCTGCAGCGAGGCCTGGCCAATGACCATCTTGGCCATCATCTTGACCGTCAGCGCCGAGACCTCCCAGGTCTTTTGCACACCCCGGGCAAAACCTTCCCAGAGGCCGTAGCGCACATCGACCATCGCTGGCGGCGAACCGATAAAGGCGCCCAGACGGCCAATCTTGCTGCCCTTGTCCTCGCTTTGCGTCAGTTGCACCGGTACATGCAGCTGCGCGCCGTTGCGCGACACCAGCCAGTCCTGCAAGGCAGGCACGCCCTGCTCGCCCGATGCACGGATCATGCGGCGCAGCTCGCCGCCATCGCCCACGCGCACGCCGTCGATGGACAGCACCTTGTCCCCCTTGCGCAGCGCCGATTGTGCGGCGGCACTGCCGGCTTCAAAATCGCCGAGCACCGCATCGGACCAGGGGTGGGTCAGACCAATCTTTTCGACCAGCTTGGCGTCGGCCTCGCGGGCATCGATGCTGGACAGCGGCAAGCGGTAGCTGCGCTCAGCTGCACCAGCACCGGGGCGCGCGCTGAGCACCACATCCTTGCCGCCCAGCGCGGCCTGTGCCACAAACCAGCGCAGGTCGTCCAGCGAGCGCACGGCTTCAGGCTCCGCATCCGGGTAACCCATGGACACGATTTCTTCGCCGCCTTGCATGCCAGCCTGAGCCAGCAGGCTGGCAGCCGGCGGCGTGCCAACAATGGCGGCCGGCTCGCGCACGCCCACCCAGTTCACGCAGGCATACAGCAGCACAGCCAGCAGCAGATTGGCCAGCGGCCCGGCGGCAACGATGGCCGCACGCGCGCGCAGCGGCTGCACATTGAAGGCCAGGTGGCGCTCGTGCGCAGCAACCGGTGCCTCACGCTCGTCGAGCATGCGCACATAGCCGCCCAGCGGAATCGCGCTGATGACAAATTCGGTGTCCGCGCCCTTCTTCTTCCAGCGCAGCAGCGGGCGGCCAAACCCCAGCGAAAAACGCAGCACCTTCACCCCGCAGGCGACCGCCACACGGTAGTGACCATATTCGTGCACGGCGATCAAAATGGCCAGCGCAACGACAAATGCAACAACGGTCAACATTGCTCAAGCCCTTGCTTTGAAAAACGCGATTCTACTGAGCCGGGCAATAGCCCTGTCAAACGGCCAGCTCTGCAATGCGCGCTTCGGCGTAGCAACGCACCTCGGCATCCAGCGCAAGCAGTGCGTCGATGCTGCCGGGCGCCTGCGGCAGCACGCCGTCGAGTGCCTGTGCGTTGACCTGGTAGATCTGGTCAAAGCGCATGCGGCCATCCAGAAACGCGGCCACCGCGACCTCGTTGGCCGCATTGAGCACCGTCGTGGTGCCTTCGGCCGCGCGCAGCGCCTGCCATGACAGGTGCAAGCCGGGAAAGCGCCGTGCATCGGCCTCTTCAAAGGTCAGCGCCGAGAGCTTGGCGAAATCCAGTGGCGCGGCCCCGCTGGCCACACGCTCGGGCCAGGCTAGGCCACAGGCGATCGGTACGCGCATATCGGGCGTCCCGAGTTGGGCCAGCACCGAGGCATCGCGGAACTGCACCATCGAATGCACGATCTGCTGCGGATGGATGACCACCTGGATCTGCTCGGGCTGCAGGTTGAACAGCCAGCGCGCCTCGATCACCTCCAGCGCCTTGTTCATCATCGTGGCCGAGTCGATCGAGATCTTGCGGCCCATCGCAAAGTTGGGGTGGTTGCCGGCTTGCTGCGGCGTCACATCGCGCAAGCTCGATGGCTCGCGGGTGCGGAACGGACCGCCCGAGGCCGTCAGGATGATGTGGTCCACCCGCTGGGGCCAGACCGCAGGGTCTTCCGGCAGGCACTGGAAGATGGCCGAGTGCTCGCTGTCGATGGGCAGCAAGGTTGCGCCACCATCGGCGACGGCATCCATGAAGAGCTGGCCGCCAACGACCAGCGCTTCCTTGTTGGCCAGCATCAGGCGCTTGCCGGCCTTGGCTGCGGCCATTGCAGGGCGCAGGCCTGCGGCGCCGACGATGGCGGCCATCACCGCATGCACATCGCTGTGGGAGGCCACCATTTCCAGTGCTGCCTCACCTTCCAGCACGTCGACCCGGCTGCCCGCGGCCCGCAGGCCTTCGCGCAATGCCGAGGCGGCCGCGGCACTGGTCATCACCGCATAGCGTGGCTGGAACTGCAGGCACTGCGCGAGCATCAGGTCTACGCGCGAATGCGCGCTCAGCGCAAAGACGCGGTACAGATCGGGGTGGCGCGCCACCACATCCAACGTATTGGTTCCAATCGAGCCCGTCGATCCGAGCACGGTAACTTGCATGGTCATCGCGAGGTTCACTTATCCAAAAATTGCAGCAGCATCAGCGCCAACGGCACGGTGGGCAGGATCGCATCGATGCGGTCGAGCACACCGCCATGGCCCGGCAGCAACTGGCTGCTGTCCTTCATGCCCGCGCTGCGCTTGACCAGCGACTCCACCAGGTCACCTGCAACGCTCATGCCGGCCAGAAACGCGCAGGACAGCACCATCAGCCATGGCGAAAAATCCCACAGCCTGCTGTAGAGGCTGGGCACCTGCGCGCCAAAATGGCGGTCCGCCCAGCTCCACACCAGTGCCATCAGCAGCACACCCAGTGCGCCACCCCAAACCCCTTCCCAGCTTTTGCCCGGGCTGATGGCCGGCGCCAGCTTGTTCCTGGTGAAACGCAGCCCGAACTGGCGGCCTGCAAAATAGGCACCGATGTCGGCCATCCACACCAGTGCAAACAGCGACAGCAGGAAGTTGACGCCGATCCACTTGGCCTGCGCGATGGCCAGCCAGGCCACCCACAGCGCCAGCACACCGACCACCAGGCGCAGCGCGCGCGGAATGGGCGCCCAGCCCGGCACCCCGGCCTTGAGCAGATAGGCGGCCAGCAGCACCCAGGCTGCCCCGGCCACCAGCCACACGCCAGGCAACGGAGCCTGCGTCCACCCAAGGGTCCAGGCGGCGCCACACAGCACCAGCGCAACGGCGCCCAGGCCGTAGGCAGCCATGCCCTGCAGACCATTGAGACGCCCCCACTCCCAGGCAGCGGCGACCACGGCCAACAGCATCAGCGCCGCAAACGGAACGGGATTGCCCGCAGCAATCGCGGGCACCAGGATCAGCAGGAGAACAATGGCCGTAATGATGCGTTGTTTGAGCAAATTGATCTCCTGGAAAAAAGAAAACTGATGCCCGGGGTGCCAAGCATCAGCAGTAGGCGTACTACGAGGGGGACTGGACCAGCTGCTCGGAGATCTTGCCAAAGCGGCGCTCACGCCGCTGGAATTCACCAATCGCCTCGTCCAAGGCCTGCTCGTCAAAATCAGGCCACCACTTGTCACTGAAATACAGCTCCGAATAGGCCGATTGCCACAGCAGAAAATTGCTGATGCGCATCTCGCCACCCGTTCGGATCAGCAGATCGGGGTCAGGCACATGGGCCAGCGCCATCGCATCGTTGAGCGCCCCTTCGGTGATCGGCTGGCCCGTTGCAGCCAGCTTGGCTGCCGCCTGGGCAATGTCCCAGCGGCCGCCATAGTTGAAGCAGACATTGAGCACCATGCGGTCATTGTGGGCCGTCGCCTGCTCGGCCTGCGCCAGGCCCGCCTGCACCTTGGCAGACAGGGAGGCCCGGTCGCCGACAAAGAACAGGCGGATGCCGTCCCGGGCCAGCGATGGCACTTCCTTGGCCAGCGCGCCGGCCAGCAGGTTCATCAGGCCATCGACCTCGTCGGTGGGCCGGTTCCAGTTCTCGGAAGAAAAGGCAAACACGGTCAGCACCTTGACGCCGCGCTCGGCACAGGCCTTGGCGCAGCGGCGCAACGAGTCCACCCCTTGCTTGTGGCCCGCCAGGCGAGGCAGAAAACGGCGTTTGGCCCACCGGCCATTGCCATCCATCACGATGGCAATGTGGTGCGGTAATACAGCAGCAGTCATGCGCGGAAAAGCAGATCCAGATCTGGATCAGACCGCCATGATGTCTTTTTCTTTTTCGACCACCAGCTGGTCGATCAGCTGGATGTGCTTGTCGGTGATCTTCTGCACCTCGGCTTCGGAGCGCTTTTGGTCGTCTTCCGATGCTTCCTTGTCCTTGACCAGCTTCTTGACGCCTTCGTTGGCATCGCGGCGCAGGTTGCGGATGGCGATCTTGGCGTTTTCGCCTTCGGCCTTGACCAGCTTGGTCATCTCCTTGCGGCGCTCCTCGCTCATCGGAGGCATCGGCACGCGGATCAGGTCGCCCATCGAGGCGGGGTTCAGGCCCAGGTCGCTTTCGCGGATAGCCTTTTCCACCTTGGCCGCCATCGCCTTCTCCCAAGGCGTCACGCTGATGGTGCGGCTGTCGATCAAGGCCACATTGGCCACCTGCGACAGCGGCATCATCGAGCCGTAGTAGTCAACCTGGATGGTGTCCAGCAGCGCGGGATTGGCGCGGCCGGTGCGGATCTTGGTCAGGTTGTTCTTGAACGCGGCAATCGATTGGTCCATCTTGCCTTCGAGATTCTTCTTGATTTCTGCGACTGTCATTGTCAACTCCTAACTACCACATTCTGCACTTGCACACGCCAGCCGCCGGTCAGGCGTACACCAGCGTGCCCTCTTCTTCGCCCATCACCACGCGCTTGAGCGCGCCGCTCTTGATGATCGAGAATACACGGATAGGCAGTTTCTGATCGCGGCACAGGGCAAAGGCCGTGGCATCCATGATGCCCAGGTTGCGGTTCATGGCTTCATCGAAACTCAGCTTGGTGTAGAGCGTGGCATTGGGATCCTTCATCGGATCGGCCGTGTAGACGCCATCGACCTTGGTGGCCTTGAGCACCAATTCTGCGCCAATTTCAGCGCCGCGCAGCGCCGCTGCGGTATCGGTGGTGAAGAAGGGGTTGCCGGTACCAGCGGCAAACACCACGACCTTGCCCTCTTCGAGGTACTGCAGCGCCTTGGGGCGCACATAGGGCTCCACCACCTGCTCGATACCGATGGCCGACATCACGCGGGCGGTCAGGCCCTGCTTGTCCATCGCATCGGCCAGCGCCAGCGCATTCATCACCGTCGCGAGCATACCCATGTAATCGGCAGTGGCACGGTCCATGCCGACCGAGCCGCCAGCCACACCACGGAAAATATTGCCGCCGCCGATCACGACAGCGACTTCCACGCCCAGCCGCGTCACCTCGGCAATCTCCTCGACCATGCGCACGATGGTGGCGCGGTTGATGCCGAAAGCATCATCCCCCATCAGAGCTTCACCGGAGAGTTTGAGAAGAATGCGCTTGTGGGAAGGGCTTTGGGACATGGTGGAGAGCTCCAGGTGTGGGGATGGGGAAAAAACGATAGGTGAAACAAAGGGGCCGTAGCCCCTTTGTCAGGATGATTACTGGCCCTTGGCGGCCGCAACCTGCGCGGCGACCTCGGCAGCGAAGTCATCCACCTTCTTCTCAATGCCCTCACCCACCACGTAGAGCGTGAAGCCCTTGATCGAGGTGTTGGCGGCCTTGAGCATTTGCTCAACGGTCTGCTTGCCGTCAGCGGCCTTCACGAAGACCTGGTTGAACAGCGAGACTTCCTTGAGGTACTTCTGCACAGCGCCGTCCACCATCTTGGCAGCGATGTCAGCAGGCTTGCCCGACTCTTCAGCCTTGGCGGCAGCGACGGTGCGTTCCTTTTCGATCAGCTCGGCAGGCACATCAGCGCTGGTCAGCGCCACGGGCTTCATCGCCGCCACGTGCATTGCCACGTCCTTGGCCGCTTGTGCGTCGCCTTCGAACTCCACCACCACACCGATGCGGGTGCCGTGCAGGTACAGCGCCAGGTTGCTGCCTTCGAAGCGCTTGAAGCGGCGGAACGACATGTTCTCGCCGATCTTGCCGACCAGGCCCTTGCGCACATCTTCCAGGGTGGGGCCAAAGCCATCTTGCTCGTAAGCCAGTGCGCTCAGCGCTGCCACGTCGGCAGGGTTCTTTTCGGACACCAGCTTGGCCGCTGCATTGGCCAGAGCGATGAAGCTGTCGTTCTTGGAGACGAAGTCGGTTTCGCTGTTGACTTCGATGATCGCGCCGGTGTTGCCTTCCACCACTGCGGCGATCACGCCTTCAGCGGCAATACGCGATGCTGCCTTGCCGGCCTTGGTGCCCAGCTTGACGCGCAGCAGCTCTTCAGCCTTGGCCATGTCGCCATCAGCCTCGGTCAGTGCCTTCTTGCATTCCATCATGGGCGCGTCGGTCTTAGCGCGCAGTTCTGCCACCATGCTTGCGGTAATTGCCATTTTCTCTCTCCGTATTCAGTTCAGTTGGGGTGATTGTGGAAACGTAGGTAAAAAAAACGGGGCTGATGTGGAGCCCCGCTTTTCATTCGCGGCCCAATGGGCAGCCCTGTGGATTAAGCAGCGGTGTTTTCCACTTCCACAAACTCGTCGCCTTCTTCGCCGGAAGCAGCCTTGACCACGTCGTTCACGGCGTTGGCACGGCCTTCCAGGATGGCGTCGGCGATGCCGCGAGCATACAGCTCCACAGCCTTGGCCGAGTCATCGTTACCAGGGATCACGTAGTCGATACCTTCTGGGTTGTGGTTGGTGTCAACCACGCCGATCAGAGGAATGCCCAGCTTCTTGGCTTCAGCGATGGCAATCTTGTGGTAGCCCACGTCGATCACGAAAATGGCGTCAGGCAGCGCGTTCATGTCTTGAATGCCGCCGATGTCCTTTTCCAGCTTTTCCAGCTCACGAGCAAACATCAGCTGCTCTTTCTTGCTCATCGATTCCAGACCGGCTTCTTGCTGCGCCTTCATGTCCTTCAGACGCTTGATCGAGGTCTTGACGGTCTTGAAGTTGGTCAGCATGCCGCCCAACCAGCGCTGGTCGACGTAAGGCACGCCAGCACGTTGTGCTTCGGTGGCCAGGATTTCGCGCGCTTGGCGCTTGGTGCCCACCATCAGGATCGTGCCGCGGTTGGCCGACAGCTGCTTGATGAACTTTTGTGCGTCCTGGAACAGAGGCAGGGTCTTTTCCAGGTTGATGATGTGAATCTTGTTGCGGCTACCGAAAATGTACTGGCCCATCTTGGGGTTCCAGAAACGGGTTTGGTGGCCAAAGTGGACGCCGGCTTCCAGCATCTCGCGCATCGTAACGGACATATATCTTCTCCGAAGGTTAGGTCTAAAATTCTGCCCAACTATCACGGCCACCGTGCCTGTGCACCGCATGCCGCAACACCTTAGGTAGGCAGGTTTGCGATTTCGTTTTGAACCGATGCAGCAAGCTACACTCGGCAAAACCCTAGGATTCTAACATAGTCTGAAGTGGGCCGCGAAGAAGTCGCACCCGCCTTCCACGGCAGCTGGCGATCTGCCCGCGCCGCCCACATCCCATGAAACACCAGCCAGGCGCACTCAGCTTGACGATTGCTTGCGTTTTTTGAGCCACAGTGGCTACCCTTACAACGGGCATTGCAAAAAACTGGGCACAATCTGGCACTCGAACGCACGGCTTTTGCAAATGCTTGCAAGCGCCGTGCCCCACTCTATGAACGGCCCCCTGTTTTTGTTGTTATGAAGATTGCGATCGTTGGAGCAGGCATTGCAGGTATAGCAACTGCGTTCGAGCTGATGGAAGCCGGCAACGAGGTCAGTGTTTTCGAACAGCACCGGGCAGCCGGCGAGGAAGCCAGCTTTGCCCCTTCAGGGCTGATGTGGCCCTGCGCGATCAATCCATGGGGCGCAACGGCGTTTCAGCAGGCGCTGCAACTGGGCCTGGCGCGCCCGGCATTTTCGGAATTGCAGATCCACGGCGGCGTGCTGTCTTCACCGCGCCGCTGGGCGCGCCGGCAGCAGGCGGTGGCCAAGAAGCTGCGCGACAGTGAAGTCCTTCCTGCATTGCAGTCGCTGGAACTGCTGGCCATGCAGCGCATGCAACACCTGCAGGAAATGCTGGACATCAACGGCCAGTTCAGCCAAGGGCTGCTGCTGCCGCTGCGCAAGGAGCCCAGCGCAGCAGCACTGTACGAGCTGACCCGCCGCCTGTCGGCCGCGCACATTGACTACCAGCGCTGCAACGAGGCAGAGACCCGCGCGATCGAGCCGGGCCTGGCCACCGAGATACAGATCGCCGGCGCCCTGTACCTGCCTGAAGCCTGGTCGGGCAACGGGCGCCTGTTTTCACAAGGGCTGCTGCAAGCGCTGCAAACGCATGGGCTGCAGCTGCACACCCAGCACGCCATCAGCGGCGTCCAGAGCACGGGCAGTGGCGTGCGCCTGCAATGGGCGAGCGGCTCGCAGGATTTTGATGCCATGGTGCTCTGCGCCGGCACCCACACCAACCAGTTGCTGCGCCCGCACCATGTGCAGCTGCCCAGCGCCCCTATCTATAGCTACAGTGCCAGCATCCAGATCAGCGAGGAGTCCCTGGCTCCCCGCCGCGCGGTCATCGATCTGGAAAACAACATGATCCTGACCCGCCAGGGTTCACGCCTGCGCATCAGCGGCGGTGCCGAACTGGGCTACCCCGACAGTCCGGAGCGCAGCGATGACGCACGCCACGCGCTCATCAGCGTGCTGCTGGAGTGGTTCCCGGGCTGCATCCAGCCCAGCCAATCCATCTTGCAGATGTGGCGCGGCGCACGTTTGACCGTTCCCGACGGCCTGCCGGTGGTGGGCGCGTCCGGCATTCCGGGCATCTGGCTCAATACCGCCCATGGCGGCTTTGGCTGGGGCTTGTCGATGGGCTGCGCCCACCATGTGCGCCAGTTGATGACCGGGCAGAGCACCAGCACCGACCCCGCTGCGCTGGACCTGCAACGCCTGCGCTGACGCGCCGCGCCGGCCATCGGCGGCCCGTGCCTGCGCTACACCTGCGCTACGATAGCGCCATGCCTGCTACTGCCGCACTGCCCTACCCCGCCCTGCTATCCAGCGACCAGGTGCGCGAGCGCGAGCAATCGCTGGCCCGTACGCTGCCCCACTACAGCCTGATGGCCCGCGCCGGCGCAGCCACGGCACGCCTGGCACTGGCGATCGCGCCACATGCCCGGCATGTCTGGGTGGTGTGCGGTGCCGGCAACAACGGCGGCGACGGCTTGGAGGCCGCCATCCATCTGCAGGCCGCCGGTAAGACCGTGCATATCAGCCTGCAGCCCAGCGCAGGCAAGGCCCTGCCCGCCGATGCCGCCCATGCGCTGCAACGCGCCCAGGCAGCAGGCGTGCCCATCAGCGAACAGGCACCCGCGCATTTCGACCTGGCGATCGATGCGCTATGGGGGATGGGCCTGCGCGCCGACCGCAGCACCCCCGCCGAAGGCCCCGTGCGGGCCTGGCTGCAACGCCTGCTGGACACCGATCGCGATGTGCTGTGCATCGACACCCCCTCGGGCCTGCTGGCCGATACCGGCGCCTGGCTGCCCTGGCTGGCGCCGCTGGCGCCGCTGGCACCGCAAGCACCCCGAGGGCGCCGCTTCACGCTCAGCATGCTGGCACTCAAGCCCGGGCTCTTTACTTTGCAGGGGCGCGACTGGGCGGGCGAGGTCTGGCTGGCACCGCTGCTGGCGCAGAACCCGGTGTGGCGCTGTGACCAGATACCTGCCGCTGGCATCGATGCCCCCTCAGGCACCGGTCATTTGGTCACCCAAGCTCAAACGCCATTACCCACCCACAACAGCCACAAAGGCCTGTTTGGCGATGTGGCGGTGATCGGCGGCCAAAGCGCCAGCCACGATGGCCAGGGCATGGAAGGCGCCGCCATGCTGGCCGCCAGCGCGGCGCTGCATGCGGGCGCTGGCAGGGTCATGCTGCACCTGCTGGGCAGCAACCCCGCATCACCCAGACCTGCGGGCATTGCAGCGGACATCATGCTCCGGTCGCTGGAGGCCACGCGCGCCTTGCGCGGCAGCCTGGTGTGCGGCTGCGGTGGCGGCAGCCTGGTGGCCGGGGTGCTCCCCCAGATCTTGCAGCATGCGGGCAGCCTGGTGCTGGATGCCGATGCGCTCAACGCCATGGCCTCCCAACCGGCACTGCAGCAAGCGCTGCTGCAACGGGCGGCCCAGGCCGATACAGCCGGCCCGGCAGTGCTCACACCCCATCCGCTGGAGCTGGCGCGCCTGCTGGGCAGCAGCACCGAACAGGTTCAGCGTGACCGCATTGGCGCCGCCCGCCAGGCGGCGCGGCAATGGCAGTGCCTGGTGGTGCTCAAGGGCAGCGGCTCGGTCATCGCCGCGCCGGATGGGCGCTATGCGATCAACCACAGCGGCAATGCCCGCCTGTCGGTAGGCGGCACCGGCGATGTGCTGGCCGGCTGCATTGGCGCGCACCTGGCAGCCCTTCCGCCCGGCTGCAGCTGGGCAGAGGCGTGGCAGCCGCTGCTCAATGCCGTCTGGCTGCACGGCCATGCCGCCGACACCTGGCCGCCAGCGCGGATGCTGACGGCATCGCGCCTGGCGCGCAGCCTGCAACGGCCAGGCTGACCAACCACTGACCGGCTCAGCCACGCCCCACAAAGGGCATCTTGGTGGCCATCACCGTGTGGAACAGCACATTGCATTCCAGCGGCAGATTGGCCATGTAGAGCACCGACTGGCCCACCACGTCCACATCCATCAACGGCTCGGGCGCTATCTCGCCATGCGCCTGCATGACGCCCTGGGTCATGCGCATCGCCAGCTCGGTGCCGGCATTGCCCACGTCGATCTGGCCCACGGCGATGTCGTACTTGCGGCCATCGAGCGCGGCGGTCTTGGTCAGGCCCATCACGGCATGCTTGGTGGCCGTATAGGCAATCGACATGGGCCGGGGCGCATGGGCCGAGATGGAGCCGTTGTTGATGATGCGGCCGCCCATCGGCGACTGCTGGCGCATCACGCGGAAGGCCTGCTGCAGACAATAGAACATGCCATTGAGGTTCACATTGACGACATCCTGCCAGGTCTCGACCGGCAGCTCATCGATCGGCACCGCAGGCGCGCCGCGCCCGGCGTTGTTGAACAGCATGTCCACCCGGCCAAACCGGGCCACCGCTGCATCGAACAAGGCCTTGACGGCAACCGGGTCGGCCACGTTAGTGGGCACCACCAAGGCCTGGCCTGCATCTGCCGCATGGCTGGCCACCTCCTGCAAAGGCTGCTCGCGGCGGCCCGCCAGCACGACGGACCAGCCATCCTTCATCAGTGCCAGCGCCGCTGCGCGGCCAATCCCGGTGCCCGCACCGGTCACCACTGCAATCTTGCGCGTCTTCTCGGTCATCCGTACTCCTTGGAAAGTTCTCAGCTCAGTGAACAAAAAAGCCAGGCCATCGCTGGGATGGCCTGGCTTCGATCATAGTGAATTCACAGCAGATCAGCGGCGTTTGCGCGGGGTCTTCTGTCCCGGTTGTTTGCTGGCGCCGGCGCCGCGGTCGTTGCCACGCGGCTTACCGGCACCGTGCGCGGCACCCTTGGCCTTGCGCTTGAGGCTGGCGCGCTGGGCATCATAGGCTTCATCGCGGCCCTCGCGCTGGCGGCTCGAAGGCGACGATGCCACCTTGTTCGCCGCACGGGCGTTGGAGGCCGGGGCACGGGCCGCATCCTCGCCCTCGCGCACCAGGCGGAAGTCGATCTTGCGCGCATCCAGATCCACACGGCTGACCTGGATCTGCAGGCGCGTACCGATCGTGTAGCGGATGCCCGTACGCTCGCCGCGCAGCTCCTGGCGCATCTCGTCAAAGCGGAAGTAATCGCCACCCAGCTCGGTGATATGGATCAGGCCTTCGACATAGAGCTGGTCCAAGGTCACGAACAGGCCGAACGAGGTGACCGCAGACACCATGCCGCTGTATTCCTCGCCCAGGTGCTCGCGCATGTACTTGCACTTGAGCCAGGCCTCGACATCGCGGCTGGCCTCATCGGCACGGCGCTCATTGGCACTGCAATGCAGGCCGGCCGCTTCCCAGGCCTGTACCTCGCGTGACACGCGTTGCACGCGCTCGGCCTGCAGCTTCTGCTTGGGTGCCGCCACGCGGCTGGCCAGGCGCTTGGCGAGCTTGGCCTCCGCCTCGCCCGGCGTGGGCAGCAGCGGCAACTGGTAGCGCTTGCCCAGCAGCGCGGCCTTGATGACGCGGTGCACCAGCAAATCGGGGTAACGGCGGATCGGGCTGGTGAAGTGGGTATAGGCCTCGTAGCCTAAGCCAAAGTGGCCACTGTTGATCGGCGTGTAGATCGCCTGCTGCATTGAGCGCAGCAGCATGGTGTGGATCTGCTGGGCGTCGGGCCGGTCCTTGGTGGCCTGGGCAATGGCCTGGAACTCGGCCGGGCTCGGGTCGTCACTGATCGACAGGCCCACCCCCATGGCCTTGAGGTAGCCACGCAGAATGTCCTGCTTCTCGGGCGTGGGGCCTTCGTGCACCCGGAAGAGCCCGGGCTGGCCGCTTTGCTGGATGAAATCTGCCGCGCAGACATTGGCTGCCAGCATGGCCTCCTCAATCAGGCGGTGGGCCTCGGTGCGCGTGCGCGGCACGATTTTCTCGATGCGGCCGTTCTCGTCGCAGATGATCTGGGTTTCGGTGGTCTCGAAATCCACCGCGCCGCGGCGGCCCCGCGCCGACAGCAGCGCCTTGTACACGTCATGCAGGTTCAGCAGGTCGGCCACGCGCTCCTTGCGCTTGATCGCGTCCTGGCCCCGGGTGTTGGCCAGGATGGCTGCCACCTCGGTGTAGGTAAAACGGGCATGGCTGTGCATCACGGCGGGGTAGAACTGGTAGGCCTGCAGCTCGCCATCGGCGGTGACCAGCATATCGGCCACCATGCACAGGCGGTCCACATTCGGGTTCAGCGAGCACAGGCCATTGGAGAGCTTCTCCGGCAGCATGGGGATCACGCGGCGCGGAAAGTAGACGCTGGTCGCACGGTCGTAGGCATCGACGTCGATGGCATTGCCGTTTTGCACATAGTGGCTCACATCGGCAATTGCCACCAACAGGCGCCAGCCCTTGGTGCGGCCGATTTTGGCGGGTTCGCAGTACACGGCATCGTCAAAGTCGCGAGCATCCTCGCCGTCGATGGTGACCAGCGGGATATCGGTCAGGTCGATGCGGGCCTTGCGGTCGGCCAGGCGTACCTTGTCGGGAAGCTTCTTGGCCAAGGCCAGGCACTCGCCCGAGAACTCATGGGGCACGCCATATTTGCGCACCGCAATCTCGATTTCCATGCCGGGGTCGTCGATCTCGCCCAGCACCTCGACCACGCGGCCCACAGGCTGGCCGAACAATGCCGGCGGCTCGGTCAATTCGACCACGACGACCTGGCCGGTCTTGGCGGCGCCGATCGCGCCATTGGGGATCAGCACATCCTGGCCGTAGCGCTTGTCTTCCGGAGCCACGAGCCAGACGCCGCTTTCCTGCAGCAGGCGGCCAATGATGGGCTGCGCAGAGCGCTCGATGATTTCAACAATGCGACCTTCGGGACGTCCCCGGCGGTCGGTGCGCACGATGCGGGCACGGACCCGATCGCGGTGCAGTACGGCGCGCATTTCATTGGCCGGGATGTAGATGTCGCTCTCGTTGTCATCCCGGATCACAAAGCCGTGGCCTTCACGGTGGCCTTGGACTACACCTTCAATTTCTTCTGACAAATTATCTGCTCCTGTTTTGGAAGCCGTTTTTTTGATATACAATCTGATCCTTTCCTGAAATGCCCAGGTGGCGGAATTGGTAGACGCACTAGTTTCAGGTACTAGCGGGTAACTCCGTGGAGGTTCGAGTCCTCTCCTGGGCACCAAGTTTAACGACAAGTACAACTTGTTTTGTGAAAACGGTGAAAAATCAGTCTTAACGGGCTGGTCCTACAGTGGTATTTTAGGAAAGCCGTTAAGGGGCATCGCCCTGCATCATCAGCCCAGGTGGCGGAATTGGTAGACGCACTAGTTTCAGGTACTAGCGGGTAACTCCGTGGAGGTTCGAGTCCTCTCCTGGGCACCAAGTTTAACGACAAGTACAACTTGTTTTGTGAAAACGGTGAAAAATCAGTCTTAACGGGCTGGTCCTACAGTGGTATTTTAGGAAAGCCGTTAAGGGGCATCGCCCTGCATCATCAGCCCAGGTGGCGGAATTGGTAGACGCACTAGTTTCAGGTACTAGCGGGTAACTCCGTGGAGGTTCGAGTCCTCTCCTGGGCACCAGACATAAGCCGCTGCACTTTTTGTGCAGCGGCTTTTTCTTTGCCTGCACGGCGCTCCAACGCCCTGCGCACAGCGCCCAATGCCTCCTGGTCCACCGGCAAAGGTGGCTATGGAGCGCCAGCGCTCCATCCACCTGCCCACACCGTCGGCGCATAGCACCTTCCAACCACACGCGCTGCGACGGCATCTCTCCCGGCCATCGGAGCCAAGCGCTGCGTGCGCAGCAC
Source organism: Comamonas sp. B21-038 (assembly GCF_022387135.1). Lineage (GTDB taxonomy): Bacteria > Pseudomonadota > Gammaproteobacteria > Burkholderiales > Burkholderiaceae_C > Comamonas > Comamonas sediminis. Next base: position 1,294,365 of record NZ_CP092462.1, on the reverse strand, counting down.
TGGCAAAGGCCACGGGCTTGCTCATACAGCACTCCGGCTTCCCGCTCCTTGTCAGCACCGCACACCCCCAACCAGAGCTTCTGAAAAATTTTTCGCATTTGCCCGAAAGCTGCGAAAAATCACCCCTATAATTGCGGCTTCCCTGAAAGCCCAGGTGGCGGAATTGGTAGACGCACTAGTTTCAGGTACTAGCGGGTAACTCCGTGGAGGTTCGAGTCCTCTCCTGGGCACCAAACAGCAAAAGCTGCTGCACACACAATGTGCAGCAGCTTTTTTGCTTTGAGCCCGGCATGCATCGCGGCAGCGCCTAACCACTCACACTCTCTCGCTATCTTTTTTGAAAAATTTTTAGCACTTTCGCCAAAACCGCCTCCAACACCGCCCTATAATTACACCATCCTGAAAGCCCAGGTGGCGGAATTGGTAGACGCACTAGTTTCAGGTACTAGCGGGTAACTCCGTGGAGGTTCGAGTCCTCTCCTGGGCACCAAACATCAAGCCATTGCACACCGTGCAATGGCTTTTTTGTTGCCCGCGCGCCAGCATGCAGGCGGGCGCGCTGCACAGCCCCGCCCCTCCCAGCCACTCCTGCCTCTGCGCCGATAAGTCCAACGCCAGGCCCATAAAAAAACGCCCTGGCGTTTCAGCACAGGGCGTTGTGGGATCGCTGCGGGAGCTTTACTTCTTCAGCAAGGCCTTCAAGGCGTTTTGCAGGCGGCGCGCCGAGGCTTCGTCGCTGCTGGTGGCCAGCACCTTGGCCACATCCTGCTGCCAGGTCTCTTGCGGCGAAGGGTCATTGCGGCGCGTCAGCAACTGCAATTGCAGCGCACGGCGGGCATTGATGTGCTCAGCCGGGGTGGGCACCTCGGCGGCCATCTCCAGGCGCAGCATCGCTTCGCTGCCATCACCGGCGGCAGGCGCCGCAATGGCCTGGCTCCAGCTGTTGCGCGAGCCGCCGGCCAAGCGTCCCAGATCCTGCGCCTGGGGGAGCAGCGCAGCATCGCGCTTGCTCCAGGCCTCCATCATCTGCGTCAGTGCCTGGCCGTGGGCCTGGGTGGCCAGCTTGCGCAGCGCTGCCTGGGCGTGCTCCACCGCATCGCGCTGGGCGCGGAAGGCGGCATCGCCCAGACGCGGGCCACGGTCTTCACGCGGCGCGCGGTCCATGCGGTCACCACGGCCAAAACGGTCGTCACTACCACGGCGCTCCTGGCCCCGGTCGCTGCGCGGGCCACGGCTGTCGCGTCCATCCCGGCCGTCACGGCGGTCGCCGCCGGGCTTGCCCGTGCGGCCAGCAGCTGCGGGTGCATCACGGCGCATGCCAGGGCGGTCATCGCCGCTGCGCTGGGCAATCACAGGCTTGGGCGGTACAGGTGCGGGGGCCGGAGCCGCCACTTCTGCGCCGCCCGCACCGCCACCGTCTTCAGCGGCCGCTTCCTCTGCCGGAGCCGCCTCAGCAGCAGCGTCCTTGTCCGTTGCAGGTACGGCTGCTGAAGCGGGCGCAGCGGCTGCCGGCTCCGCCGACACCGGCGCTTGCTGGGCCTGCAGCGCTTGCTGCAAACCGTCCAGCGCAGCCTGGATCCGCGCGGCATCGCCGCTGTGGTTGGCCGCTTCCAGCGCCTTGGAGGCATCGAGTACGGCCTGATCGCGGGCGCTCAGCTGGTGCTGCACGCGCTCGCGCTGCTGCGTCTTGCGGGCAAAGGCTTCATCGAGCGGCTTGCGGAAGGCATCCCAGAGCTTTTGCTCATGGCGGCGGTCCATCGGCACGGACTGGGCCTCGGTCTGCCATTGGCGCTGCAGCTCTCGCACGGCGTCAATGTTCAGGTTGGGCGCAGCCGCCAGTTCCACCGCCTGGGCCACCATGGCTTCGCGGCGGGCAATGCTCTGCTTCTGGGCCGCATGCAAAGGCGCAGAGGCCTCGTGCAGCGCAGACTTCCAGGCCTCTTGCAGTTCCGCATAGGCCTTTTCGCCCACATGGCCGCTGGCGCGCCAGCGGTCACCAAACTGGAACAGGTCCCGCTGAATGCGCTTCCAGTCGGTCGAAGGCTTGTGCGCTTCCACCCAGGCCTTGAGTTCGGCGATCAGCGCTTCGCGCTCGGCGCGGTGCTTGGCGCCCTCTTCGCGCACCTTGGCCAACCAGACCTCGACATGCTTGTAGGCGGCGTTGCAGGCCTCATCAAACTTTTTCCACAGCGCATGGTTGGTGGGGCCGCTTTGGTCGGCCTTCTTCCAATCCTCGCGCAGCTGGCGCAGCGCTTCTTGCAGCTTGCGGCCACCGAGCTCCTGGCCTTCGGGGCGGGCGAGCAGGCCCTGGGCCTTGGCCAGCAGCTCTTCGCGCACCTTGTCGGCGCTCCAGCGTTGCCAGCCTTCCAGTTCACCGGCAGCAATCAGCGCGGTATTGACCTGGGATTCCAGATCCTGGTCGATCAGCTTGCCATGCTGCTTGAGGGCAGCGCGCAGCTGCTGCGCCGCGCTGGACGCACCCTTGCCATGGCCTTCGGCCGTGTGGGCCTGCAAGGCTTTCAGTGCTTCCTGCACCACTTGCTTGGCGCGCTTGGATTCCTGCGGGTCGGCAGCGGGCTTGGCAGCGGCCGCACGGGCGGCGGCCTGCTCCACTTCGGTCGGCAGACCGCGGCCGGCGCGGATCTCGTCCGCCCAGACGGGCACCGTGGGCAGCGGAGCCTGCGCATCGTCAGCGGCGGCCAGCGTTTGCTTGAGGGCCGACTGGAAAGCATCCCAGACCAGCAGCAGCTGCGACTTGGAGGCCTCCAGCATGCTGGGGTAGCGCGCTTCCACACTGCCCCAGCTGGCATCGCCTTCCAGCACCGCAGCCTGGTCCTGCCAGTGCTGCACATCGGTGGCCAGTGCCGCCTCGGCAGACTGCGCATCCTTGTAGGATTTGGTGGAGAGCACTTCGACGCGCTGGGCCAGCAGCACCGCCGCCTCACGCTGCACCTGCACGCGGTGCTGCAGGTCTTCAATCGTCTTGACACGGTCGGCCAGCTGGGTCTTGAGCGCAGACAGCGGCTCGCGCGACAGCGGCGCACCGGCCTTGGCGGCGTCGCGCTGCCAAGCCAGGGCGTCGGCAATGTTCAGCTTGGAGGCGCCCAGCAGTTTGTCGGCCTTTTCAGCCCATTCCGCAGCAATCGCTTCCTGGCCCTTGGCGCGGCGCATCTCGTCCATGCGCTCACGGATGGCCTTGGCGGCACCCTTGTCGCGGGCAGACAGCTCCTTGAACACTTCCTGCAGTTGCTCGGCACCGGGATTGGTGGCCAGCCATTCGCGCACCTTGGCTGCACGCTCGCCCGAGGTGGCAGCCGAAAAAGCACCACCGGTGACACCATCGAGGGGATGGGGGGCAGCGGCCGCCTTGGCGGGTGCGGGTGCGGGCTCAGGGGTTTCGGGCGTCTTGTTGCGCGAGATAAAGGGGAACATGGAGTCGGTTCAGTCGTAAATACGGCCTGCATCGCGGGGCAATGCAGCCATTGGCACATAAAAAAGAGGGCAGCAGGCATGGGCCCACCGCCAGAAATCCTCTGCATCCCCCTTACCCAGCGGCATGGACGGGGATCGGCATGCGACTAAGCGCCATTTGCAATCCATAGCCAGACGTTGACAACAAAGCCAACGCAGCGGATCGCCCGAGTCCGGCTTCAGGCCGAGGCAGGGAGTGGTACAGAGGGTCCCTAGGTGCTATTTTGACCCGGTTTGGCGAGGACTCCAAGCACACGGGGCATCGCTATAAGGTAATTCAACCGCAGTATGGCCAAAAACAAAGGGCTGGCACCCTGCGGCCCAGCCCTTGATCGGTGGCGTATCAGCGCTCAGCGCGGTGCCAGACTCAGCTCGGCATGCGGCGTCCAGTCCTTGTCATCGCCAAAGCCCTCGGTTTTGGCATTGCCCAGGAACAAGCGTTCCAGCTTCACGCCCTTGCCGGCCAGGTAGTCGCGCACGGTCACGCCGCGAGCCAGCGCCAGCTCGCGCATCGCGTTGTCGGGCACGCTGATGCTGGTCAGCAGCAAGGTTTCCATCTCGGCCACGGGGATGTCGCTGGCCATGCCGACCAGGTTGCGCGGCTTCTGGATATCGGCACGTTTGTACACATCCTTGAGCAAGGCGGGGTACTCGGCAGCGCTCACTGCCTGCACGTCTTCGAGCTTGCCGCCGGCGCGTACCGTGGCACGGCGCTTTTGCGCCAGCACCAGGTCATCGATGCGGGCCTTGCGCCAGCCGTCCTTCTCGCGCTCCAGGTCGGCCTGGCCGGAGACGGTCAGCTGCAGCGCCGGGCGCTCTTCCAACGCCTTGGCCACCTTGTCCAGGCTTTGCTTGCTGTCTGCATCCAGCACCGCGCTGCCGGGGGCAAAAGGCACATGGCTGGCCTCGCTGCTGCCACCGAAGGCGCCCGACAGCAGCGCGAACGGCGAAGTCACCGCCTTCATGATCAGGTTGCCAATGACCTTGAAGATGATCGGCGCGAGACGGAACTGCGGATCGTTGAGCGAGCCACTGATTGGCAGGTCCAGGTCGATCACCCCATTGCGGTCGGCCAGCAAGGCCACGGCCAGCTTGACCGGCAGGCTCGCCGGCGCACCTTGCACGGCATCACCAAAGGTCAGCTGGTTCAGCACCAGCTTGTTGCTCGCCGTCAGCATGCCTTCGGGCGTCACGTCATACTGCACATCGACGCTCATCTTGCCGCGCTCGATGCCGTGGCCGGCGTACTTGATGCTGTAGGGCGTCAGCGGCGACAGCTCCAGATCGCGCACCTTGCCATGGATATTGAGCGCCAGCGGCTTGACCAGCGGATTGAGCTTGCCGGTGATCTCCAGCGACGCGGTGCCCTCGGCCTTGCCGCGCAGCTCCAGCTCCGCCAATTGCAACTGGCCAGCGGTGGGCTCGGACGAGAAGGCGCCCATGCGGCCGGCCAGCTCGGACAGGTCGGCCGAGTAGTTGGGCCGCACAAACTGGTCGCTGAACTTGACGGTACCACCTGCCAAGGTGATCGGCCCCATATCGATGATCGGCCCCGTGGCCGGTTCCGGGCTGGCTGGCGAGGCCGGGGCGCTGACCGCTGCACCGCCCGACGCTTCGACCACCACGCCTTCAGGCGCTGCCGCCTCACCCGCTGCAGCCGCAGCACGGCTTGCGCCCAGATCCTGGAGGTTGAGCTTGCCGTTCTCCTGCACCACCAGACGGGCGTAGAAATCGGTCAAGGCCGTCTCGCCGACCTGCACCTTCATGCGCTGGCCGGGCACCATGTCCAGCGCCAGCGCGCGCAGACTCAGCAGCTTCCAGTTCAGCAGGTCATCGCCTGCGCCCATCAGCCCCATGCGCAGCGTCCCGGCACCCCGGCTGGCGGCCGGGGCAGCCGCTTTACGCCCTGCGTCGCCTGCGCCATTGCCATCGTCGTCGCCCGCATCGTCTGCAAGCGCCGGGGATGCGGCGGCCACCAAGGGACGCACACGCACATCATCGAGCCCGGCATCACCTTTGACATGCACCACCGGCCCCTTGTCCGTTTGCGCGTAATCCACCGTGCCCCGGAAATTGGCATCCGCCCGCATCAGCCGCACCGGCAGCAAGGCCGCCGCATAGGGCTCAAACGCATGGACGGGCAGCTGGCTCACATTCAGGCGCCCCACGGCCGACAGCGGCGCCAGACCCAGGCTGCCTTCATAGGCGAGCCGGCCCGGCTCGGCGCGGCCGCTGCCAATGCGGCCCGAGAGCTTCAGTGGCGAGGGCTTGGCCTTGGCCGCCAAAGGCGCATAGTCGCGCAGCTCCAGATCCCAGCCGGTCAGGCGAAAGGCCACCTTGCGGGCCGTGGACTCATCCTGGAAAGCCAATTGGGCACCCTTGATGCTGACCAGGCCCAGCTGCACATCCCAGGGTTTGCCGGTGGCCACCTGGGCGGCCGGCTTGCGGTCATCGGCTTTGCGGGCCTGCGAGGCCACCAGCCAATCCTCAAACATCATGCGGCCGTCCTTGGCCCGCGAGACGCCCAGCACCGGCTCCACCAGCTGCACCGAGCCCAGCTTGACCTGCTGGGCCTCCGTGTCCAGCACGGCATCCTGGACCAGCAACTGGCGCAGCTCCAGCAGGCTGTTCTTGCCCTTGAGGCCGATGGCCGCACCATGGGGCGGCGCACAGTTGGCCTTGCTATTGCACTGCAGCGCCACATCGGACACGCGCATCTGCGCGAGCGTCACCTTGAGGGCGGTGCCCTGGCGGCTCAGCTGCATCTCGCTGTCTATCGTGCCCAGCAGGCCGGGCTCGATCACGCCGGTCAGATAAGAAGCGCCCAGCTGCAGCGGCAGGCCCGTGGTGCGCACATCCACCTCCGCCATCTGGTCTGTCGCCTTGCCCGAGAACACCAGACGGCCGGTAGACGGCACGCCCTGGGCACCCGAGAGCCCTGATGAACCCTCAAACTGGAAGGGCTCCTTGAAGGGCCAGGCGATGTGCTGCGCCTCCATGCTGAAGTCATCGAGCTGCACGCGCGCTGGCAGCGGCACGCTTTCATCCACCCACACGCCTTTGAGGCGGCTGAGCTTGAGCGCATCGATCTGCACCGACCAGCTGGGCTGGCCAGTACTGGCTTTGCCTGCGGATGCGCCAGAGTCGGCCATTGGCACCTGCGGCTCTGCCTGGTCTTCCTTGGCGTCGCTGCTTGCAGCGTCTGCACGGGCGACGGAAGGACCAGGCTCCGCCTTTTCCGTGGCAGCGGCTGCTTCAGTCCGCCCCGGCAGCGCCTGGCCCTGGGCATCGAGCAGGCTCAGTTGCCCATTCTTGCCCCGTTTGAGCGACAGCTGCGCGCCATCCAGCGCCAGTTGGGCGACATGCACCTGCCCCAACAAAGGCTGCACATCGGCCAGTTGCACATCCAGCCGCTCCCAGCCCAGCAATTCACCGTTGGCCGCATCACGCACCTGCACGCCGCTGGCATGCACTTCGCCGCTCAGGCGCACCTGGGTCTTTTCTTGCTGCTCAAAGGCGAGCGCCAGATCGGCATTGAGCACACCGGCAGCCAGCTTGACCGGCAAGGACGCGGGGAGATAGGCCAGATAAGGCTGGAGGTCGAGGTCCTTGATCGCAAACTGGGCTTCTGCCTTTCGGTCGTCGGCAAACGGCGTGGCCTCGGCATGGCTCGCAAACTGGCTGCCATTGAGCACAAAGGCCAGTTGGGGCAGCACCTTGATCTCGCGCTTGGACTCCAGATTGCTCAGAAACGGAATGCCCAGTTGCAGATCCTTCAGTTCATGGGTCTGGCCCACGGTGTCGTCGCGAAAGGCCACCTGCCCGTCCTTGAGCTCGATGTTGTAGAGCGCAAAATGCGCCGTCTTGCCGTCATCGGGCTGGGGTTGCGGGCTGCGCAGCTTTTGCAGCACCTCGTCAACATCAAACTCGCCGGGTGCGGTTTGCGCCAGGTGCAGCACCGGCTTGTCGACCTGGATCGCGTCGAGCACCGGCGCCAGCCGGAAAACGGACTGGATATCGGCATCCACATAGAGGCGCTCGACCGCGAGCATGGCCGGGCTGTCGGGCTGGGGGCCCGCGATCTGCAGGTCGCGCACCGTCAGCTCCAGCGACCAGGGCTTGAACTCCACCGCGCCGATATGCACCGCCCGCCCCAGCTTTTCGGTGCCCAGCTTCTCACCCTGGGTGCGCAGCAGCCAAGGCAGCAGCAGCCACGACAGCGCCCACAGCAGCAGCAGTGCCAGCAGACACCATCCCAGCCGGCGCAACCAGCGCACCGCTGCGGTCTTTTTCTTGTTTGTTTCTTGCGTTTCGCTCACGGCGACGTTCCTCAATCAGCGCCCATACGGCCACAACAAGGCCGGTTGGCAGTACCAAGAGCCATTGTGCCCAAATAAGCTGCCGCAGCGGCATTGGCTTAGCACACAAAAGCGCGATCTGTGGCGGGTTCACAATCGTTCAAAACTGGCCGGCCTGTCCCAGAAGAATGCAAGCCTGCATATATATAGAGGAAAGGCCTGGTTTCCATGGAGACCTGCAAGGGCTGCAGTGCGCCGGAGCGGGCGGCGCCCTGCCCTGCCGAACGCGAAGAAGCCCGGCGGTGTGAGCTGGCCGGTCCGGGCGCGACCGACCGGCCTTCCCGCCCGAGCTGGCTGCGTGCTGCCGCACGCGGCGCGGCCCAAATGGGTCGGCAAAAACACCACGCCGATGAGGAATTTAGGCGTTTGCACTATTTTTACCCAGGCACAAATACCAAAAACCTGATGGGGTTCTAGGTTATTACGGCTTTTAACCTGGTTTTTATACAGTTTTTTGGCAATTTACTGTGAAACGGGTGGACGCTGCGATGACCGTTTGATGACGCGAGGCCCCTGACCCAAATCAAGTCAGCAGTCGCCTTGTCGGCGCGGGTCCGACAAACCTGTCAGTCCCCCGCTTCGGCTGGGCGGCTGTCACCGCTGATACGCGAATGGAACCGCAGCTTTGCATAAAAACAGAGCAGAAAAGCTGCGCGGCATTTGATAAAGATTGACTTTTCATCGAATCCTTTATACCAATCACGTTATTAAAAACATTAAATATAGACTATCAAGACCTATGCCTTACGCCGCGATGGACCCCAAGCGGCGGTGCTTTTTCTGCCGGACATCCGGCGCGCTGCGGCCCGGTCGCCACCGACCGGATCCGCGCCGGCGACGCACCGCTATACACGTTTTTTTATTACTTTTTTTTCTAATTTCGCCATTCAATAGTGTTGACTGGGTATTAAGCAAGCTTCTAGAATTCAGCCCATTGCATTGATTGCTGATTTTTTAGTCAACACCCTCCCGGTGTTTTGATCGTAGCCCCTGACACGCAAGAGCGTGCATGAAACGACAAGGGCCGTCTGCTGCGCAGATGGCCTGCCGGTGGCCGCACAGGACAGTGCGGCCCCTCCCTGCCAGACCCCCGCCCGATGTAAAACCTACCGGGCGCTTGGAGGTGGTGGGACTTTGAAAGGAAAAATCCCTATGACGGCTCCCGCGCAAGTGGATGCCGGTGTGCGCTCGTTGAGCGCCACCATCAGCCGTGGTCTGATGACCATGGCACACAACAGTTTTGCTTTGATCGGTCTGGTGGTGGCGTTCTGCGCCCTCACCCTGGTGTCGCGTGACGACCTTCGCCATGCGGGCGAAGCGCAGTTGCGCAGCTGGTTGCAGGCACGCACGCAGGCGCCGGCGGCTGATGCCGCTATTGCCGATGCGGACGTCAGCGCCGCCGATGATGCGGCAATGATGGCCGCCGTGGACCGCGCCACTGCCAGCAATCCCCAGCAGCTGCCCCGCAATCAGGCCAATGTCGCGTACTGGCTGGCCAAGAAATACCGGGTCGCGCCCGAGCCGCTGGCCGTGCTCGTCTCCGAGGCCTACCAGGTCGGCAAGGACACCAAGCTCGACCCCACCTTGATCCTGGCGATCATGGCTGTCGAATCGAGCTTCAACCCCTTCGCCCAGAGCTCGGTGGGTGCGCAAGGCCTGATGCAGGTCATGACCAAGATCCACACCGACAAGTACGAGCACTTCGGCGGCCACTTTGCGGCCTTTGACCCGGTGACCAATCTGCGGGTGGGTGTCAAGGTGCTGCAAGAGTGCATTGAACGCGCTGGCTCGCTCGAAGGTGGTCTCAAGTACTATGTGGGCGCTGCCAACCTGCCCACCGATGGCGGTTACGCCGCCAAGGTGATGGCCGAGCATTTCCGCATCAAGCAAGTCGCCGAAGGCCGCAGCAACACCCCCAAGGCACCGGTGGCTCCCGCCGCCAAGCCATCGCTGTCTGCCCAGGCAGATATGCCGGCAGCGGCCGCTACCGTGGCCGACAAGGCCAAGGCGGCCAGTAACAGCGCTGCTGCCGCGGCCGCCGAGACGGTGGCACTGGCTGACAAGCCCGCTGCGCTGCCTGCAGCTGCCAAGGCCGAGGCCACCGCCGTGGCCATGGGCTCCTGAGCGCAGGCTTTCCTCTCACCCCCTGGCAAAGCACCCCTTGAGGGTGCTTTTTGCTTGGGGGCCTGGTCTTTACTGGCGAACGCGATAAACCCATTGCCTCCAGCGCGCTGTGGCCTCGGCTACACTAGCCGGGTACGCGACTGGCGATAGACATCTGTATGACCGGATTGTTGACGTGGAATGCAGGCCCGGCCTGCAGCAACCACCGGGGAGCGTACCGTGCAGTGCCAGGGCGGGCCCATCGCCCCCCGCACCCGCCACGTGTTAGCCGTGCGCCTGGGCAGCCCCTGTTTTTGCCACCCTCAACGTTGGCAGGCAGGGCTCACTTCTGACTCCAACGACCGCCATGTACCAACGCAACATCCTTGTCGAACAGACCGACGCAGAACTCTTTGCAGCCATCCAGGCCGAAAACCAGCGTCAAGAGCAGCACATCGAGCTGATCGCCAGCGAGAACTATGCCTCCCCTGCCGTGATGTGGGCCCAGGGCACCCAACTGACCAACAAGTACGCCGAAGGCTACCCCGGCAAGCGCTACTACGGCGGCTGCGAATTTGTCGATATCGCCGAGCAACTGGCGATCGACCGCGTCAAGCAGCTGTTTGGCGCTGAAGCGGCCAACGTGCAGCCCCATTGCGGCGCCTCCGCCAACGAGGCAGTCTTCCTGGCCTTCCTCAAGCCCGGCGACACCATCATGGGCATGAGCCTGGCCGAAGGCGGTCACCTGACCCACGGCATGCCGCTGAACATCTCCGGCAAATGGTTCAACGTCGTCTCCTACGGCCTGAACGCGAAGGAAGAGCTGGACTACGACGCCATGGAAAAGAAGGCGCACGAGACCAAGCCCAAGCTGATCATCGCCGGTGCATCGGCCTACTCGCTGGAAATCGACTTCGCCCGCTTTGCCAAGGTGGCCAAGGATGTCGGCGCGATCTTCATGGTGGACATGGCCCACTATGCCGGTCTGATCGCCGCAGGCGAGTACCCCAACCCCGTGCCCCACGCTGATGTGGTGACGACGACGACCCACAAGAGCCTGCGCGGCCCACGTGGCGGCGTCATCCTGATGAAGGCCGAGCACGAAAAGGCCATCAACTCGGCCGTGTTCCCCGGCCTGCAAGGCGGCCCGCTGATGCACGTGATCGCTGCCAAGGCCGTGGCTTTCAAGGAAGCGCTGTCGCCCGAGTTCAAGACCTATGCCCAGCAGGTCAAGACCAACGCCCGCATCGTGGCTGAGACCCTGACCGAGCGCGGCCTGCGCATCATCTCCGGTGGCACGCAAAGCCACGTGATGCTGGTGGACCTGCGCGCCAAGGGCATCACCGGCAAGGAAGCCGAAGCCGTGCTGGGCGCTGCCCACATGACGATCAACAAGAACTCCATCCCCAACGACCCGGAAAAGCCGATGGTCACCAGCGGCATCCGTATCGGTACGCCTGCGATGACCACCCGTGGCTTCAAGGACGAAGAAGCGCGCCTGACCGCCAACCTGATCGCCGACGTGCTGGACAACCCCCGTGATGAGGCCAACATCGCTGCCGTGCGCGCAAAGGTCAACGCCCTGACCGCACGTTTCCCCGTCTACCGTTGATCTGAGCAGCGCCCGCGCCTATGAAATGCCCCTTCTGCAGCCATCCCGATACCCAGGTGGTGGAGACCCGTGTTGCAGAAGACGGCGGCTTTGTACGGCGCAGGCGCCAATGCGGCCATTGCGAAAAGCGCTTCACCACCTACGAGCGGCCCGAAGTCAGCCTGCCGGTGATCGTCAAGAAGGACGGCCGGCGCATCGACTATGACCGCAGCAAGCTGCGCGGCTCCTTCAGCCTGGCGCTGCGCAAGCGCCCGGTGAGCATCGACAAGGTGGACATGGCACTCGAGCATGTCGAAGACAAGCTGCGCACCCTGGGTGCGCGCGAGGTGCAGACCCATCTGATCGGCGAGCTGGTGATGGCCGAGCTGCAAAAGCTCGATAAGGTGGCTTACATCCGCTACGCCAGCGTGTATCGCAGCTTTGAGGACATTGACCAGTTCAAGTCCATCGTCGACGAGGTGACCACCCCGCCGCCGCCGCCGGCCAAGAAGGACAGCGCCCGTAAAAAGGACTGAGCGATAAAAAAAGCGAACCCCAGGGTTCGCTTTTTTTCGTGGGTGCGCCAGACCGGTGCCGGTCCGGCCCCTGCGCGTCAGGACTGCGGCGCCTCCGCAGCGATCGGGCCCACATCCAGCTGCACATCGCTGTTCTGCGCGCGGTGGCGCAGCGCATGGTCCATCAGCACCATCGCCAGCAAGGCCTCGGCAATCGGTGCGGCGCGGATGCCCACGCAGGGGTCGTGCCGGCCCTTGGTGATGACTTCGGTGCTGTTGCCCTCGGTATCGATGGACTCGCGGGGGCTGATGATCGAGCTGGTCGGCTTGATGGCGATGCGGATCTCGATGTCCTGGCCGGTGCTGATGCCGCCCAGAATGCCGCCGGCATTGTTGCTGCGAAAGCCCTGGGGGCTGAGCGAATCACCGTGCGTGGTGCCACGCTGGGCCACACTGTCAAAACCAGCGCCGATCTCCACCGCCTTGACGGCATTGAGGCCCATCATCGCGTAGGCGATGTCGGCATCGAGCTTGTCATACAGCGGCTCGCCCAGGCCCACCGGCACACCGCTGGCCTGCACGCGGATCAGCGCGCCGCAGGAGTCGCCCGCCTTGCGCAGCGCATCCATATAGTCTTCATAGCGGCTGACATCGGCCACCGGTGCAAAAAACGGGTTGTTGGGCACATGCGCCCAGTCCTCGAACGGCAGGGCCACCTCGCCCACCTGCAGCATGCAGGCGCGGAACGCGGTGCCGAACTTCTCTTTCAGCCACTTCTTGGCCACGGCGCCGGCCGCCACGGTAGGCGCCGTCAGCCGGGCCGACGAGCGGCCGCCACCACGCGGGTCGCGGATGCCGTACTTGTGCCAGTAGGCATAGTCGGCATGGCCGGGGCGAAAGCTCTGCGCAATATTGGAGTAGTCCTTGCTGCGCTGGTCGGTATTGCGGATCAGCAGCGCAATCGGCGTGCCCGTGGTCTTGCCCTCGTAAACGCCCGAGAGAATCTCCACGCTGTCGGGCTCATTGCGCTGGGTGACAAATTTGCTGGTGCCGGGGCGGCGGCGGTCCAGATCCTGCTGGATGTCTGCCTCGCTCAACGCCATGCCCGGTGGGCAGCCGTCAATCACGCAGCCAATCGCCGGGCCATGGGATTCGCCAAAGTTGGTAACAGTAAATAAGGTGCCGAAGGTATTGCCGCTCATAGCCCGCCATTATCACTGATGCCAGTGCCCCACACAGCCCCGCAGGGCTCACCAGCAGGGCTGGTCACCCCCGGGCGGCTGGCCGGCATGGGGCCAGCCACTGGGCAGGCCCTGCAGCACCGCGCTGTGGCGCACCGCGCGCAGCCGGCCAAAGCCGGTGTCCATGGTTTCCAGATAGGCCGCTGGCGGCACGCTGGCGGGTGCCGGCGCAGCCGATACCGGCCGCTGCCCCATGGATTGCAGCCACTGCGCCACGCGCGCCAGCGATACCTGCACATGCCAGCTGCCGCCTTGCGTCGCCTGGCGGTACAAGGCCGCCTGGATGCCAAAGGCCAGCAAAAATCCCGCGCTGTAATCCAGAATCTGCAGCGGCAGCGCCCGCAGCCCCGCGCTGCCAAAAGCCTGGCCCTCGGCCCAGTTGATGCCGCAAACCGTCTGCACCAGCGAATCGAAGCCACGCCGGTCGGCCCAGGGGCCGCTGCGCCCGTAGGCCGACAAGCTGGCATACACGATACCGGGCCGCAGCCGGGCGACAGACTGCGGCTCCAGCCCCAGCGCATCCAGCGCGCCAGGCCGGTAACCCTGCAGCAGCACATGGGCCTGGCCCAGCAACGCGGCCATGTTGCGCTGGCCTGTCTGCGTTTTCAGGTCCAGCAACGCCGAGCGCTTGCCCCGGCTCATATCGACAATGGCGTCGATATTGGGCAGGCCCGGGCCATTGACCATCAGCACATCGGCCCCTTGCGCGGCCAGGCTGCGGGCGGCCACGGGTCCGGCCAGAATGCGGGTCAGGTCCAGCACGCGCAGGCCATCCAGCGGCCGGTGCCGGGCAGGCGCAGGCCAGCCACGGGCTGCGGCGGGCTGGCCGCTGTCCAGCGGCGTGATGGACACCAGGGGCTGCGCTGCCACCGCCGCACTTTGGGGGTGGGCCTGCCAGGCCTGCGGGCTGCGGGCGGCTGCGACCACCAGACCGAGCGCTGCGGCCCGCTCTTCCACCGCCTGCGCCGTCCAGCCTTTGAGCGCATCGGCCACCGCCTGGCGCGGAGTGGCTGCGCCGGTGGGCAGGCCCATCAGCCGCAGCAAGCCATCGCGGTGGTGCTCGAAATTGGCATGGATGCGCAGCCAGCCCGGCTCGCCCAGATCGGCGCCGCAGGCATACAGGCCCGAAATGGGGGCCCACAGGTTGGGCTGCTCACCGTCTATCGTGAAATAACCGCTGCATTCGGCCAGCACATGGCCCACATCCACATTGACCGGGGGCATGGGCAGCTGCTGGCGGTGCTGGTCGATCCAGGCGCTGGCCAGGCCGCTGGCAGCCACTGCAGCCGGGGCCGCCACATCGATGCAAAAGCTCGACGGGTAGGCTGTGCCGTCGCCGCTGAGCGCCAAAGCGCCTGGCTGCAAAGCCTGCGCTGGCAGACCCGCTTGCTGCCACAGCGTGTGCACGCTGGCCTGGATGGCGGCATGCAGCGGCAGCTGCGCCAGGGTTTGGGTGGCGGCGGTGTTGTGGTCAGTGGTTGGCAAGGCGTTCTCCTGGTGGGCACATGGCCGCCATTGCATACCTCGCGCCCACTCGGGTCAATCTTGATTGGGCCGGTACATATAAGGGATCCTCTGCAGAACTCCCTGCCGTGGTCTGAACGCGGACTCGGGCGATCCACGTCCATCCCATTCGGCGAGGGTTGTGCAAAGGCTCCCTAGTGACCCGGCACTGCAGTAGCATGGCCCATGGTCCCCGCATACCCCGCCCCCACCCCGCCTGCCTGCAACGACAGCCCCTGGCTCACCAGCCAGCAGGCCGCCGCGATGCTGGGCGTGCAGCGCGCCAGCCTCTATGCCTATGTGAGCCGGGGGCTGCTGCGGGCGCACAGCCAACCGGGCACGCGCGGCCATGTCTACGCCCGTATCGATGTGCAGCGCCTGGCGCGCCAGCGGCAAGCGGTACGCAACCCCGCGCAGCTGGCCCGCTCCACCTTGGATTGGGGCACACCGGTGCTGCGCTCGGCCATCACCCAGGTCAGCCAGGGCCAGCTGTATTACCGGGGCCGCGATGCGCTGCAATGGGCGCAGCATGCCAGCCTGGAGGACACGGCTGCGCTGCTGCTGGACCAGCCCCTTGCGGCAGCACCTCCCAGCGCACCCATGCCAGCCACTGCAGGCACCGAAGGCACAGCAGCCGCCACACAGCCCGTGCCACAACCCCGCCCGCCCGAGCAGGCATTGCGCGCCTGGCACAGTCTGCCTGCTGGCGAGCCCACGCTGGCCCATCCCGGCTGGCCTGGGCCGCTGCTGCAGCAGATGCTGGAGGTGCTGGCCGGATTGCCGTCCTCTGACGACGCGCCGTCCTGGACCGGACCGCCCATCCACCAGCAGCTCGCAGCCCTTTGGCAAGTGGATGCAGCGGGCGAAGACACCCTGCGCCAGGCCTTGGTGCTTTGCGCCGACCATGAGCTCAATGCCTCCAGCTTTGCGGCCCGCGTGGTGGCCTCCACAGGCGCCAGCCTGCATGCCAGCCTCGGCGCCGGCCTGGCGGCACTCAGCGGCCCGCTGCACGGCGGGATGACGGCGGTGATCGACCGGCACTGGGACGACTGGCATGCGGCGCCGCAGGCCGACGGCACGCTGCCGCCCTCGCTCGCCCAATTGCTGGCCGACACCCGCATCAACGGCAGCCCCCACTACTGCGCAGGCTTTGGCCACCCGCTCTACCCGGCCGGCGACCCGCGCAGCGAGCGGCTGCTGCGCCTGCTGCCTGCCGATGCGGCCCGCAGCGCCTTGCTGGCCAGCGTCCACCGCCACACCGGCCTGCACCCCAGTCTGGACTATGCGCTGGTGGCCATCCAGCGCGGCCTGGGCCTGCCAGCGGGCGCCGCCTTTGTGCTGTTTGCACTGGGCCGCACGGCAGGCTGGCTGGCCCATGCGCTCGAGCAGCGCGCCAGCGGCCAGCTGATTCGCCCCCGCGCGCAGTATGTGGGTCTGCCGGCTGACACCGCACCCCAGCGGGCGGACGCTGGCTCCACCGGAAACCCCGCCAGCATCCCGGGGCGGATCATCCGTTTCTGACCGGCACCCAAGCCCAGGCGCAAAAAAGCGGCCTCGCAGGCCGCCCGTGTTGCAGGTGTTGAGCAGAACCGGCGCACCGCAAGCTGCGCCGGCGGTGCATCAGGAATCGGTCTCGCCTTCCACCGGCCAGTCGCGGATATAGGCCTTGAGCATCTTGTTCTCGAAGTTCTGGCTGTCGACGACGGCCTTGGCCACGTCGTAGAAGCTGATCACCCCCATCAGCATCTTCTTGTCCATCACCGGCATGTAGCGCGCATGGCGGTCCAGCATCATGCGGCGCACCTCGTCCATGTCGGTCTCCATCGTGCAGGTCAAAGGTGCGTCATCCATCACGCTGCGCACCAGGATGCTGCCAGCGGTACCGCCGTTGTTGACAATGGCGACGATCACCTCGCGGAACGTCAACATGCCCACGACGTCGCCGTGCTCCATCACCACCAGCGAGCCAATGTCCTTCTCTGCCATGGTCTGGATCGCGTCGCCCAGAGGGTCATTGACGCTGGCCGTGTAGAGGGTGTTGCCTTTGAGGCGGAGGATATCGCTGACTTTCATGGGTGTCTCCTTGTACCGTTCTCCGATGCGGGTGGGACCCGCCTGCATGCAAACGCATCGGCGACAGGCCTGCCAATCCGGGTCTGCTAAATATAGCCGACAATGCCCGTCCAGAACGACAACATCGCGGAGATACGCCATGCCCGGTTATACCGATCCCGGCTTTGACACCCTGAGTCTGCACGCCGGCGCCCAGCCGGACCCTGCCACCGGCGCCCGTGCCGTCCCCATCCACCTGACCACGTCCTTCGTCTTCGAGTCGAGCGACCATGCGGCCAGCCTCTTCAATCTGGAGCGGCCCGGCCATGTCTACAGCCGCATCAGCAACCCCACCAATGCGGTGCTCGAGCAGCGCGTTTCCGCACTCGAAGGGGGCGTCGGTGCGATCGCGGTGGCCAGCGGCCAGGCCGCGTTGCACCTGTCGATTGCGACCTTGATGGGTGCGGGCAGCCATATCGTCGCCAGTACCGCGCTCTACGGTGGCAGCCAGAACCTGCTGCACTACACGCTGGCCCGCTTTGGCATCGAGACGACTTTCGTCAAACCCGGCGATATCGACGGCTGGCGCGCTGCGGTGCGGCCCAACACCAAGCTGTTCTTTGGCGAGACCGTCGGCAACCCCGGCCTCGATGTGCTGGACATCCCCACGGTCTCGGCGATCGCCCATGAGGCCGGCGTACCCTTGCTGGTCGACTCCACCCTGACCTCGCCGTGGCTGATCAAGCCCTTTGCGCATGGCGCCGACATCGTCTACCACTCGGCCACCAAGTTCCTCTCCGGCCACGGCACCGTCATCGGCGGCATCGTCGTCGATGGGGGCAGTTTTGACTGGGAGAAGTCTGGCCGCTTCCCCGAGCTGACCGCGCCCTATGACGGCTTTCACAACATGGTGTTCAGCGAGGAATCGACGACCGGCGCCTTCTTGCTGCGCGCCCGGCGTGAAGGCCTGCGCGACTTTGGTGCCTGCATGAGCCCGCACAGCGCCTGGCTGATTCTGCAAGGCATCGAAACCCTGCCGCTGCGCATGGAGCGCCATATGCGCAACACCGAAAAGGTGGTGCAGTTCCTGGCCAGCCACCCGCTGGTCAGCCGCGTGGGCCACCCCATGCTCGACAGCCACCCCTCCCACGCGCTGGCGCAGAAGCTGCTGCCGCGCGGCGCGGGCTCGGTGTTCAGCTTTGACATTGCCGGCAACCGCAACCAGGGCAAGAAGTTCATCGAGACGCTCAAGGTCTTCAGCCACCTGGCCAATGTCGGTGACTGCCGCTCGCTGGTCATCCACCCGGCCAGCACCACGCACTTTCGCATGCACGACGACGCGCTGGCGCAAGCGGGCATCAGCCAGGGCACGATCCGCCTGTCCATCGGCCTCGAAGATGCCGACGACCTGATCGACGACCTCAAGCGCGCGCTCAAGGCCGCAGAGAAGGCGGCATGATGCAAATCCGTGTCTATGCATCGCAGGATGCGCCAGCGGTGGTGCAGCTGTGGAACGACTGTGGCCTGACCCGCCCCTGGAATGATCCGCACAAGGACATCGCGCGCAAGCTCAGCGTCTCGCCCGAGCTGTTCTGGGTCGGTGTCGATGACCAGGGCGAGGTGATGGCCAGCATCATGGTCGGCTACGACGGCCACCGGGGCTGGATCAACTACCTGGCCGTGCACCCCAGGCACCAGCGCCAGGGCCATGCGCGCCAGTTGATGCAGCGCGCCGAGGCCGAGCTGACGGCGCTGGGCTGCCCCAAGCTCAACCTGCAGGTGCGTGCCGGCAACGAGGCCGTCATCGCCTTCTACGAAAGCCTGGGTTACAGCGACGACCACACCGTGAGCCTGGGCAAGCGGCTGATTGCAGACATCTAGACCATCGGAGCACAGACATGCGAATCCAAGTTCAAGGTGCCGACCTGTATGCCTACACCGGCGGCAAGGCGCTCAATGCCAACCAGCCCACTGCCCTCTTCATCCACGGCGTGCTGTGCGACCACAGCGTCTGGGCGCTGCAAAGCCGCTACCTGGCCAACCATGGCTGGAATGTGCTGGCCATCGACCTGCCAGGGCACTGCAAGAGCGGTGGCGCCGCGCCACAGACTGTGGAGCAGGCCGCCGGCACCATCGCCCAGCTGCTCGATGCCGCCGGGCTGGAGCGCGCCGCCCTCATCGGCCACAGCTGGGGCAGCCTGATTGCGATGGAAGCGGCCGCACGCCTGGGCGAACGCATCAGCCACCTGGTGCTGGTCGGCACTGCCGATCCGATGAAGGTCGCGCCCGCCTTGCTGGAGCAAGCGTTGAACGCCACCGACCAGGCCATTGGCATGGTGCAGACCTTCTCGCGCGCGACCTTGGCCCCCCCTTCGGGTGCCGGCAGCTGGGTGTTTGGCGCAGGCATGGCGCTGGCCCGCCGCGTGCAGGCGAGCAACAGCGATACCAACCTGCTGCACACCGGTTTTGTCGCCTGCGACAGCTACCGCAACGGCCAGGCCGCCATGGCCGCGCTGGCCTGCCCGGTGCTGTTCGTGCTGGGCGAGCAAGACCAGATGACCCCGGCCCGCGCCGCGCGCAGCCTGGTGGATGCAGCCCAGGCGGCCGGCAAGCAGGTGCAGGTCCGCATGGTGCCCTGCGGTCACAACCAGATGACCGAGTCGCCCGATGAGACCTTGTTCGCCATCCATGATTTTCTCAAGGCCCCGCCCGCCTCCCAGCGCGCCGCCTGAGGAACTGCTGCAGCGCAACAAGAGCCGCTCCCGATGGCGCCACCAGTTTTGCTATGGTGTGATTGCTTTTGTTTTTATAGCAGTCTATCCCGTATGTATCTGGCGTAAGAAGGCGTAAGCCTCCGCAGAAAATGCCGCATTCTAGGCAGCAAATGCGTTAGCCTATCCACTAGGCCGATGGAGGCCCAGACAGCTGCATCTGAAAAGCTGCAGACCGGATACATACGACTTATGCAATACAAGGCCCTTCCCTGTTTGCTGCAGCACTGCCAGGCGCAACCCTGGCACCTGTTGCGGCCACGCGTGGACATGGACCTGGAGCGTTGGGCGGAGACCTGGGCGGACCAGTTGTCAAGCCTGCATGAATTCTCCAGCCATGGCTACTATGGTCTGGACGTGCAGGATCTGGACGCCGACAGCCAGCGCGCAGCGCGCGCCGGCTGGTGCCGGGCTGCGCTGCAGTCGCTCGCGCTGCTGGACCTGGCCTACAGCCGTGGCCTGCCCCCGCGTGCGATGGAAGGTCTGTTCGAGCACGTGTTGCACTGGTGCAATGAATATGCGGATTTCATGCGCAGCGCTGCGGCCACGCCTGCGCAGGCGGTGCAGCCGTTCAACCCCGCCTCCAACAACTACCCGGCTGCTGTGCAGCTGCTCGCTTTGCCGATACTGCTGGAGCGCCAGGAACTGATCCCGGGCATCGTCAAACGGCTGCTGGGCAACCGCTGTGACTGCCTGCTCGACTACCTCAGCGCCGTCGCCTGCGACAAGGACGAGGCCTCCGCCCAGGTGTTCTGCCCCAAACCTTATGCCGATCTGGCCGCCTTCTTCGAGCAGACCGAGCTGGGCACCGCGCCACTGCAGCACTATCTGGAAGAACACTACAGCAGCCAGCCCCACCCCGCGCTGGCTGCCATTGGCCGGCTGATCGGCATGGGCGAACACCATCCACGTTGGGCCTGGGAGGTCGCCGCGCTGGTGGTGCTGTACGAACTCGACGACAGCGCACTGACCGCCTTCAGCTGCTACCCCGCCGACATGGTGGCGCTGGCGCGCCAGCGGCTGGCATTCAACGAGGCCAGCTTCGCCGTCCACTGAAGGGCGTGTAGCGCCCCTCCGCGCAAGCGGGCGCAGGTGGCGGCCGGCGCAGCCAAGCCAGCAAGCGGCCTGTAGGACGCAGCACCTCCGGCCCCTGAAACAACGCTCAGGCCCTGGCTGGCACGTCCTGGTCCCCCTCATCACCCGGCACCGTCGCCAGCGCCTGCGCTGGCGCTTGCTCCTCGGGCTCCGGTGCCGCATCAGGCAGCCACTGGCGGCGCTCCAGCAGCGCAATCAGCACCATCTGGTCCAGGCCGCTGTGCCACCACAGCGGCTCGGTGGCTTCATTGCGATCGAGCATCAGCGCAGCCACCAGCGGCGCGGCCAGGGTCTGCGCAGGCTCGATCAGCAGCACATAGCGCATGTCATGCTGGCTCTCGGGCGCACCGGTGCCGGTTCGGCGTTCATCGACGTCCACCACAGCGCCCACCCAGTCGAGCTGGCACAGCACATCGAGTGCGCGATGCAGCTGCACATCCTCCACCTGCAGGCGGGTCGCAAGCTGGTGCAGGTACAGGCCCTTCTCGGGCTGGTAGCGCATCAGGTTGAGCGCGCGCAGGCATTCAAGCGCCAGCTGAAAATCCCAGCTCTGCGCCAGCGGCAGCCGCGCCACGCCGGCCAGCAGGCTGGGCAGGTAGGCAGCGACCACCGCGCCCAACAGCACGATCACCCAGGCCACATAGATCCAGATCAGCAAGATTGGCAAGGTGGCAAAGGTGCCATAGATCGTCGAATAGGTCGGCACATGCACGAGGTACAAGGTCAGCACCTTCTTGGCCACCTCAATGCCCACGGCCACGAAAAGGCCGCCGGCCAGCGCATCGCGCCAGCGCACATGGGTGTTGGGCACATAGCGGTACATCGCAGTCACGCCCGATGCCAGCAGCACAAACTCCAGCGAATCAAAGGCCAGCCGGATCAGGTACGGCAGCTCGCCAAAGGCACTGCGCGAGGCCGCCACCACCGACGACGTCAGCACCAGGCTGGAGGCCAGCACCAGCGGGCCCAGCGACATGGCCGCCCAGTAGATCAGCACGCGCTGGCCCAGCGGCCGCAGCTGGCGCACGCGCCAGATGTTGTTCAGCGTACGGTCCATCGTCAGGATCAGCGCCAGCGCTGTCACCAGCAAAAAGCTCAGGCCGGCCAGACCCAGGCGGCTGGCCTTGGACGCAAACTGCGTGATGTAGCCCAGCACCTGGCTCGCAATGGTGCTGGGGATCAGGCTCTCGATCAGCCAGCGCTGCAACTGCGCCTCGACCGTCGCAAACATCGGAAAGGCGGTGAGCAAGGCCAGCGCCACCGTGAAAAAGGGCACCAGCGCCAGCATCGTGGTAAAGGTCAGGCTGCTGGCCGTCAGGCCCAGGCGGTCCTCACCGAAGCGCGTGCGCAAGGTGTTGACGGTATTGCGCCACGGAAACGCCGCAAACTGCTGCCACCACAGCGCCCATCCCTGGCGCCGATGCACCTGCAAAGATGCCGCGTTTTTCTCATCACTTACGTACATACCGATATGATGCCATTTCCATGCCTGTATCCACCCCTGATCCTGCGGCAAATCTGCCTGAATTGGTAACGCCTGCGCCGGCCGGCGCCGCTGCGCAATACTCGCGCTGGCTGGCGGTGGCGGCGCTGCTGGGCCTCGTGGTGCTGTGCCTGGCCTGGGAGCTGTGGCTCGCTCCGCTGCGGCCGGGCGGCTCCTGGCTGGTGCTCAAGGCCTTGCCGCTGTGCCTTCCGCTGGCCGGCCTGCTCAAGCACCGCATGTATACCTACCGCTGGCTGAGCCTGCTGGTGTGGCTGTATTTTGTCGAAGGCGTGGTGCGCGCCTGGGGCGATGCCGCGCCCAGCCGCTGGTGCGCGCTGGCCGAGATCGCACTGTGCCTGCTGCTGTTTGCCGCCTGCGTGGTGCATATCCGGGGCCGCCAACGCGCCGTGGCCCCGGCGCCCAAGCCGGCCGCTGCCGCCTCTTAGATTCTTTTTCTTTTCATTTGCTGAGACCTCCAATGACCGACCTGATAGCGAGCTTGCGCCAGATAGTGGGCGATGCCCATGTGCTTACCGAGGGCGACCTGAGCGCCTACGAACAGGACTGGCGCCGCCGCGTCCACGGCAAGGCGCTGGCGGTGGTACGCCCTGCCACGACCGAGCAAGTGGCGGCCGTCGTCAAGGCCTGTGCGGCCAACGGCACCTCCATCGTGCCCCAGGGCGGCAACACCGGCCTGGTCGTGGGCTCCACGCCCGACACCTCGGGCCAGCAGGTGGTGCTGAACCTGGGCCGCATGCAGGCCATCCGTGCGATCGACAAGGACAACCTCACCGTCACGGTCGAGGCCGGCTGCATTCTGCAAACCCTGCAGGAGCGCTGCGAAAGCCAGGGCTACCTGTTCCCGCTGTCGCTGGCGGCCGAAGGCAGCTGCACCATCGGCGGCAACCTGGGCACCAATGCCGGCGGCACCCAGGTCGTGCGCTATGGCAATACCCGCGAGCTCTGCCTGGGCCTCGAAGTCGTCAATGCGCAGGGCGAGATCTGGAACGGCCTCAAGGGCCTGCGCAAGGACAACACCGGCTACGACCTGCGCAACCTCTTCATCGGCAGCGAAGGCACCTTGGGCGTGATCACCGCCGCAACGATGAAGATCTACCCGATGCCGGCGAGCCAGCTCACCGCCTGGGCGGCTCTGCCGTCGTTCGATGCCGCCGTGCGCCTGCTGGCGCTGGCCCACCAGTACCTGGGCGCGGGCCTGACCGGCTTCGAGGTGATGAACCGCTTTGCGCTGACCTTGGTGGACAAGCACATGCCCCAGCTGCGCGTGCCCTTTATCGACAACCCCGCCTTCCCCTACGCCGTCGTGCTGGAAAACTCCGACAGCGAATCGGAAGAACATGCCCGCAGCCGCTTTGAGGCGCTGATGGAAGCCGCATTCGAGCAGGAAATCGTCTTGGACGCCGTCGTGGCCGAGAACCTGGGCCAGGCCCACAACCTCTGGCATATCCGCGAAAGCATTCCGCTCGCACAGGTCGAGGAAGGCCTCAACATCAAGCACGACATCTCGGTGCCCATCTCGCGCATCCCCGAGTTTGTCGAGCATGCCACGCAGGTGCTCAACGACAAGGTGCCGGGCATGCGCCTGGTCAATTTCGGCCACCTGGGCGACGGCAATCTGCACTTCAATGTGCAGGCGCCCGAGGGCGGGGACGCCAAGCAGTTCCTCGATGAGCGTGAGCACGAGGTCAACCACATCGTTTATGACGCAGTCGCCGCGTTTGGCGGCTCCATCTCGGCCGAGCACGGCATCGGCACGCTCAAGGTCGACACCCTGCCGCAGTACCAGTCGCCGGTGGCCTTGTCGATGATGCGTGCGGTCAAGGCCGCGCTGGACCCGCAGAACATCATGAACCCGCATGCGATGGTCACACGCGGCTAAATAAGCTGCACACCACCAAACAGGGCGGCCCTCGATGAGGTGCCGCCCTGTTTTTTGCGCGCCGAAGGCTCAGGACGCCGGCGTGCCCACCGCGTTGCTGATCATCTGGTTCACATCCTTGGGCCAGGAGAAGGCCGCGCCCGGGTCCTGCACCACGCGGGGCTGGCCGTCCTGCAGCCACCAGATGCGCATGGTGTTGCTCTTGGCATCCAGGGCCACGGCGGCGGCATTCTGGCCACCCTCGTGCTGGCGGTTGCCGGTGATGTAGTAGACGGAGCCCTGCTTGCTCAGCGGCCCGGTCACTTGCAGGTTCTGCATGAAGGCCGCACGGTGCTCACCCAGCAGGTGCTGCATGCGCGCAGCCATCACGCCCTGCTGCAGGAAAGCGGCATCGTGCGGATACTGGCCCACCTGGGCCTGCAGCTGGTTCCAGGCCTGCTGGCCGTTGGGGTCCATGCCAGCGGGCGCCGTCTGGCAGCCGGCCAGCGCCAGCGCCGCAGCAGCGCCCAGGGCCAGGCCCCATTTCTTCGTCATCGTCCACATATCGGTGTCCTTGTCAGCGTTTGCAGCGCCCTCTCCTGCGCCCGGCAAACTGTCGATGTCCCGGCGCCCACCGGCTTGGGGCACGGCGGTGTGCCGCCGGCTCCGGTGGGTCCGGGCGCCAAAGCCGACACCCTACACCAATTTTTGCGCGGCGATGGCCATCGCAGGTATCTCCCACAGGCGCTTATCCTTACGGCCTACGCAAGCAACGCGGCCGTCGTACAGTACATCCTTTGGGCCTTGCCACCTGCCCCGCCGCCTTGGCACGCATGCCCGCGCCGGGCCAGGCGCCCGCCCCCGGGCGGCGATGCGGCCAGGCCCCCCGAACAGCCCCAGAAGAACATGAAGCAATACCTCCAACTCGTCCAGAACATCCTGGACCAAGGCTCCTGGCAGACCAACCGCACAGGCATCCGTACGCTCAGCATGCCCGGCGCCATGCTCAAGTTTGATCTGCAGCAAGGCTTTCCGGCCGTCACCACCAAGAAGCTGGCTTTCAAATCCGCCATCGGCGAGATGGTCGGTTTTCTGCGCGCCGCGCGCAGCGCCGCGGATTTCCGCGCGCTGGGCTGCAAGGTCTGGGACCAGAACGCCAATGAAAACCAGGCCTGGCTGGCCAACCCCTACCGCCTCGAGGCCGACGACCTGGGCCCCGTCTACGGCGTGCAATGGCGCCAGTGGCCGGCCTACAAGCTGATCGACCTGGCCCGGCCCCACAGCCAGGCCCAGGTGGCCGACGCGCTCGCCAAGGGCTACACCCAGATCGGCGAAGTGGCCGAAGGCGGCAAACGCCAGATCGTGCTCTACAAAGCCATCGACCAGCTGCGCCAGTGCCTGGACACCATCATGACCGACCCGGGCAGCCGCCGCATCCTCTTCCACGGCTGGAACTGGGCCCAGCTCGAAGAAATGGCCCTGCCCCCCTGCCATCTGCTCTACCAGTTCCTCGTCGACCAGAGCAAGCGCGAGATCTCGCTGTGCCTGTATATCCGCAGCAATGATGTGGGCCTGGGCACCCCATTTTTTGGGCACATTCACCAGGCGTCCTCATACATTCACTAGCCCTACTACTCAGGCTAAACACTCCATTCAACATTACCACCAACTAAAAAAACTGTCCATGCAAGGCACTTCCGCGTGTGCTAATCTTGCAGGAAGCGAAGGAACACTATGGACCATCAATATTTAGGCCTTCTGCGCGATGTCCTTGACAATGGCGTGCAGCGTGGAGACCGCACCGGCACCGGCACCCTCTCGGTGTTTGGCCGCATGTATCGGCACGACCTCAGCGAGGGCTTCCCCTTGCTGACGACCAAAAAGCTCCACATCAAGTCCATCTTGCATGAACTACTCTGGTTCCTGCAGGGCGGCGATAACACCCGGTATCTAAAAGAGAACGGCGTCTCCATCTGGGATGAGTGGGCTACCGAAACGGGCGACCTCGGTCCGCTTTACGGTGCCCAGTGGCGCGCTTGGCCAGGTCGGGACGGCAAACCAATCGACCAAGTGACTGCCTTAGTCGAAGGCATCCGGCGAAACCCTAACAGCCGCAGGCACATCATCAACGCGTGGAACGTCGCCTATATTCCCGACGAGCGCCAAAGCCCTCAGGACAACGCGCGCGCCGGTCGTATGGCACTTGCTCCATGCCATGTGATGTACCAGTTCTATGTGTCGAATGGCCGGCTCAGCTGCATGTTGACCCAGCGTTCAGGAGACATCTTGCTCGGGTGCCCCTACAACGGCAGTTCGGTCGCTTTCTTAACTCACATGGTCGCGCAACAATGCGACCTAGAGCCAGGTGAAATCGTACACTCGTTTGGGGACCTTCACCTGTACCTGAACCACATCGAACAGGCCAAGCTTCAGTTAACCCGGGAGCCTCGCCCGCTTCCACGCCTGAACATCAAGCGCAAACCAGCGTCCATCCTGGACTATCGGTTTGAGGACTTCGAGGTCCTCGATTACGACCCGCATCCGCATATCCCTGCACCCATCGCGGTGTGAAATAAATGCCTCGTCCATCGAAGTCCCGCACAAGCGAAGCTTTTTCCTCGGATTTCGCGAACGAGGCGTTCTTTTTGTACCAGGGTAAGGCGCTCCAGTACGAGTACTCTGCAGAAGCAACCGTCCTAGGCCCTAGGTTCGTCTCTGCTGGCTGCGCGGTCGTCCGGTCTCAACGTCTCGAAGCTGGCGTGAATCTCCGAACCTGGGTCGACAACTATGTCGTTCGGCTCGGAAACATTCTGACTACCCTTGTTTCATTCGGTGCCACTAAGTCCACCTGTGGCGCGGACCCTAGCCGTGTCGCTGCCAGCGATTGGCAAGCATATGTCGCCCACCTACAAGAATGGGTTCATGAACAGAATTGGACTCTCAGGACTCGCTCCAAGGCTATCCAGACGCTGAACAAGCTGCTCCTCATCTTACATCGAGAAGATGTCATCGATACTCGCATCGAGTTGAATCCTCCTCAACAAAGCAAGAGAGCCAAAATGGGGCAGTCGCAGTTCACGCAGCGCGGCTGGAACCAAAAGCCCCCACTTCCCAAAATCGACACGCCGTATTCATTTCACGTCGAGAAGCACGAAAGAGAGTACGACTACTCTTCTTATCGGGACGTTGGTCGCCTATTCGTCTTACATACCACAGCTTTTCTTAAAGAGTACTACCCCACCCGCTCGGCGACAACAGCTAAGAAGACTCATGAATGCTGGATGGGTGTGCTTCGCTATCTACAAGATAGCCGCTCGAATGAGTATTTACGGGAGTTTCATCAACAACTCGATTCCGACGACTTCCGTTGCATTACGGCAGAAACTTGGGAAACCGTTTTTTACGGCTGGCGCGAAAGCCTGACCACAGACATAGAGGCGAGTGAATGCCGTCCCATCACTCAGCACCAACGGATTAACCGCATGAATGCCCTTTGGGCAGAGTTTGCGGGTTCCGGCCTGGTGCCGAGCATTAGGCTCCGCGGCTTCAAGAACGCCAAGAGCCGCTACCTGAGTACGCCTCGGGGAACGCTGGCTCAGTTAACCCTATTGGACCATGCGACGGAATCATCCATCGAGGCGGCATCTGAGCGACTCGTCGATTTCTTCGATGACAATGACAAGAGCGAGGCTCGCGAGTATTTAAGGTCGCTGTCCCAGGCTCTGTCACCGGATGCCGTCAGAGACCTGCCGGTGGAAGCAGTGATTGAGGAAATTCACGCCCTGAATGCATCGCGCTTGGCCATGCTGAGGCAGTGTGCTGCTGCCGATTTCAAGCATTGGTACGAGCATTGGCAAAAAGGTGAAGCTGCCTACAAGGAATCATCACTGGACGGTAGCGCGTTGGTCGCAGCATTGGACAGCCCGACCTTGTCAGCATCCGAAATCCGACAAAACAGCACACGGTTGCTGGTTGACGCCCCGGAGAGGGAGCGACTAGGGAAT
The DNA here is from genome assembly GCF_022387135.1 of Comamonas sp. B21-038. Lineage (GTDB taxonomy): Bacteria > Pseudomonadota > Gammaproteobacteria > Burkholderiales > Burkholderiaceae_C > Comamonas > Comamonas sediminis. The sequence goes on along the minus strand of NZ_CP092462.1, from coordinate 1,266,299 downwards.
GCGCTGCGGTACATCGAGGCACGGTATGAGGGTTCCATCGCAGGCATCAATGGACGGATACATCATCTCGCACGCAGTTTTGGAGGTCGGCGCAATCTCATGGCTTACCTGCATCCCCACGAGCACGCGACACTTGCGCTTTGGGTTCTAACGATGGTCGACACCAGCGCCAATTGCGAGGTTGCTCGGACTACTCCCTGGGACTGCCTGCGCAAATCAAAGCATCCAGGAGTAATGCAAGTCATTCTGGGTCCCAAGAACCGAGCGGGAGGACTCATCATCACTGACGAGCTCGACATAGAGCGCCCGGATGGCTCCCTCTCTCTGGTTCAGGCCATCCAGATGTATCAAGAGATGGCAACCCAATTCCATACCCGGGCGGACGATAAGACTGCCAAGTTGCTGCTTTTACACGACACTAGAGGTTCTCCAAAAGGCCTTACCGAATGGAATGCGCGGAGTTGGTTCACCGCATTCCTGTCACGTCATGACGAACTGAGAGGTCTCAGCGCTCTTCCATCGATGATTCGACCGTCTGTGCTGATGGATGTTCAGCACCGAAGCGGCGGCCTGGTTAGTGCGGCTCAAGCGATTGCTGACCACGCCACGCCCACAACTACGCTCCAACACTACACGGGGCGGAGCCCTACAAAACTGCGCTACGCACTTAATATTCGGGCATTCCAAGACCGGTTTCAGAGCATCATCATCGTCACCATCGATGGTGCAGCTGCCAAGCTCGGGATTAGCCAAGCGGAATTCAACACCCTGCTGTCCGAAGCTGCGCGAACGGGTCTGGGGGTTGCTTGTCTTGACCCCTTGGCGGGTGTACAGCCTGGCACACGCTCTGGCGACCAGTGCACGCGGATGGATAAATGCTGGGACTGTCAAATGCGCTGGGTCGTAGCGACAGTAGACAACGTCGCCGACCTGATTTTATTCAACGAATACCTGAATACAACCGCAGAGGGAGGTACGGCATTACTCCCGGAAGACTGGGAAGAACGTTGGCTGCCCTGGCTGGCGTTCACCAACGTCGCGTTACAAAAGCTCAAGGAGGGCGAGTGCGCTGCTGTGTACGCACAAGCTGCGTCCCTTGCAAATGAGCGAAGGGCCGAATACGCCCAGATTCCACTGGATTGAACCATGGCCCTCACTCGTCGTTCTTCCTCGTCTACAGCCATCACCAACCAGATTGTCGACGACACCATTCCGCGCTGCCTGCTGACAGGGAGTGGCTACCGCCCGCAATGGTTGCTGACCCCCTATGCATCCAACACCTGGGTCGTTACAGACACGGGGGACAAAGCGAACAAGACCCTTCGATTCGACATTGGTCTTCGAAGCGGTCGTCGACTGTCCGAACTCCCGCATCTTCTGGAAACAGTTAAGCGCATACTCTTCGGAACTCGGCATGGACCCTTGATGCGAGTGGAGAGTGGGTCAGTTCTCGAGCAACGCGCTCACAGCCTGCTGACCCTCATTCGCTGGATGGACATCAACCACATCGCACGATTTTCTGACCTGACTGCAGCTGACCAGTGGGAGTACGCGAACCTGAGTGTCGGTGGAATACACGAGATTCTGAACACTGAGGGCATTCTCGCAAGTTACTTGCAAGCCATCAAAGTGCAAGCGGCATTCAACGAGGAAGACTCTCTGGATGTCCGTCGTAATAAATCCCTCATGGCGCTTCCGTGCAGCTCGCATAGTGGCGGTGTAATTAGCCTAGACAGAGTCAAGCTGATGTGTGATGCGGGACTAGATGGCATCAGTCTGCAAAACTCAGGTTCATTGCTGCAGATGCTCGATGACTTCGAGCTCGAAACTGGCCTCAATGTAAGCACCGTCATCCGTAGACGTGCAGCTCAGCGAGTTGACATCGATGCGGCCGAGGAACGTTCGCTGACGACCGAAGCAGTACGCAGGCTTCTGATTCCTTTCAAGCTGCTCTATGAGCATCGTCGCAATCTTGATGACGCTCTGACAGCGCCACCCTTTCAGGGCCAAGCCTTACAAGATATCGCCAAACGATTAGGTTCAGATATCGGTCGGACGAAGACTATCCCGGTCAAGCAAGGCGCCACGCTCATTGAGCGGTCCATCCGATGGGTCATCGACTACGCTCCGCATATCCTCGACGCAAAAGAGGCTCTCGACGAAGGTAGGCCAGTGGAGGAGACACTCGGGAGTGAGCTTGCCCATTTACCTGCGTCTCCGTTTCCACTCCGGCAAGGCCTACGCAGCGAGCGTCTTTCGGATAGTGCTCTTGGCACCATTTGCCCAGTGCTTCCAGGGACTGAGATGTCACTGCAAATCGCACTTCAATATCTAACCGCCGCATGCGGTACCGTCATCGCAGCGTTCTCAGCCAGAAGGGCAGCTGAAATCGTTGGCCTGCAACTCGACTGCATTGAGCGTGATGACACCGGAAGACCGTGGCTGACGTCGTTCATCCACAAAACCCTTCAATCCTACGGTAAGGTTCCGGTCCCTGAAGCTGTGGCGGCGGCAGTCGCAGTTCTTTCGCGGTTGAGCGCGCGGGCACGAGCCATCACGGGCACCAACTATCTATTCCAATTTAACGTTCCCGGGACAAACGTCGTAGTTGGCATGGGTCGTGACGGTGTACCGGTGCCCAAGCTTAACCGGCTTATTCGAGAATTTGGATACTTCGTTGATGTCCCGCCACTTCCGGATGGGTCGAGATGGTCATTCCACCCGCATCAGTTCCGCCGGTTCTTCGCAGTCCTCTATGTTTGGTGCTATGAGCTCGCCGACTGGGGCGCATTGGCCTATCACTTGCGACACTTCGACCTCGAGATGACACGCCGGTACGTCACGGATGCCGAACTCGGAGGTATCCTGCACCAGGCAAATCGTGAGCGCACTGCGGAAATTCTTGCGAGTGTGGCAGCTGGCAACGTCCACTTGGCTGGGGCCAGCGGTGCCCGGCTGGATGAGTCGCTTCGGAAGCTCTATGCCCGACTAGCCCACAGCGTCCAAATCGTGCCCGAGCGAAAGCTTCAGCAGCGCGTTTTGAGACTCGTCGAGCGAACCGGCCTCGAGCTAAAGGCGCTTCCCTGGGGATATTGCGCATCGCCACAAGCAAAAGGCCCTACCGCACGTTGCACAAATGGCGCCGGTCCGGCCGCTCCGGAAACAGCGACTCTTTCGACCTGCGTAGAGTGCAGCCGCAACGTACGAAGCGTCGAATTCAAGCCCTACCTGGAACGGACGCTAACCCGACACCGCAGGTTGGCGACGTCCGCCAGTGCGGCACCAATGCTGAAACGAGCGAGCGAAACCTTGTGCAGCGACATCGTGAAGTATCTTGAATCCTTGCCTGCACAATCGGTCGCCTCGGAGCAATCAAGATGAAACCCAAGGCTCCTGCCATTGCCATTCGGCGGCGCGAAGCCACATTGGCGGCCTTTCGAACCAAGCTCGAAATCTTGGAGCGGCTCTTGACCGATGGCGAGCTGCACAAGGCTCCTGCCCGACTTTCCGTCGCTGCATTCACTGCCTGGGAGGATGCCGAGCTTGGAGTCGTAGCGCTGTCCCGCTCAGTCGTATATTTGGACGACTCCGAATACATTGAGCTGCGGCGAAACATGGAACACCTGCTGGAGCGGGCCGCCCAGCGAAAAGCCCGAAGCAATCGCCGCCAAAACGCTGAAGAATCGCTGAAGCGACGATTAGCGGAGTTCGAGGAACGCGCCCAGTGCTTTGCAAACCAGTATTCTGCCACCCGTGCTGAATTACTGGCAGTGAAGGAGGAGAACGTAAGGCTAAGAGAGAAACTGCGAAGACTGTCGGAGTTTTCTCCGAACGTTGTCGCGCTGGTTCCGCGCCCCCGGAAATTGGGTGTTTCGGACTCCAACGGTAATGAGTAGGCCAACGCGTCAGTGCCGCCTCGTATACACCGACGAGCGGTTCGTTTTTGCCAAGCGTAGCTATCCCGGAGTCCCTCTGCTGGTGAACGAAGACGGCCAGTTCGTGGACCCCGTGTGTGATTACCTCCGCTGGCAGGTGGTCTATGGCCGGCTAAAAATCTCGTCGGCCAAAACGTACGCCGAGCACATCCTCCACTTCTGGAATCACTTGGCATCACGCGGGCTGCCCTTCGACGAGGTGAACGATGCAGCCCTGCTGGAATGGCTGAACGCGCAAACCAAAGCGGCTGATTCGACGCGTGGAGCCCGATGCGACGCAGTGTTCGACCTGTATGTATGGCTGGAAAGCGAGGGTTATGTTAACCAGATGGTCCGTATCCCGGGCTTGAACGACCATGACCCATTCCGTCCCCAGCTCTCCTCCCGGTCGGCTAAGGGAGGCCCCTTCCGGCGCAGCAACTCCAAGTTTGGCATCGTGTCTGCACTTCGTCCACGCCAACCAGCAACGCCTATCCTGCCAACACCGGAAACCGACGACATTGGTCAACTGCACGCGGCGATAGATACCGCAGCCAATTCAGAGGTCGCCGAACGCAATCACCTGCTACTCGACTGGTACATTCAGGTAGGCCTTAGACGGATGGAATGGCAGGCCCTCACGCTCGGACAGATTCCCTCGTGGGACTCCATCGACGCGGCTGCCGGGCGCATGCATGCCGTCGAGGTTCTGCTGACGGCCACCAAGGGAAGTCGTCCACGGCATGCGGGCGCTTTACCCGAATTGCTCGAACGTACCCGGGAGTACATTGAGGGTCCACGAAAGCAAATCGTCGACCGTTTTCGCACCAAGTACGGCACAGCATACAAGGAGCCAGAGGAAGTTTTCCTATCAAACAAGACTGGTGCCCCATTGAAGCCCAAGGCTATCAGTAATCTGCTGACTCGCCTCTTTGAACTGGCTCAAGTCAAAGGGCATGGCCACCGCCTTCGCGCCACCTATTTGACTAGGTTATTCGAAGCCGAACTGATGTTAGAGCAAGCTCGTGTCGCGTCATACCCAGGGGAAAAGCTCCAAATCGACCTCGAGCTTGTGCTGCGCAGAGTGGCCGAGCGCGCGGGACACCGGCACATCGACTCGCTACGGCCCTACCTGACGTTGGCGCGAAAACGACTCGCAAGACAAGGCGGCACTGAGCAGCTGCTGACAATCCAGCAACTGCTCGAAGCAAAATCCGCTGAACTTGCGCACACTGAGGCTTTACTCAGCCAACGAAGAGCCGAATACGACTCTAAGACTCCTGCGACAGCACAAGAAACACTCAAAAAAAGCTCCGACCCGACCACGGCCATCACGAAGCATGAAGGGCGCCAACGATGAGCTCGGCATCATCCAGGCCCCCTGACTAGGGCGACCAGCCTAGAAAGGAATGTCTTTAGGGTCGCATTCCGCCATGAAGTCCCTGGGAGGCAGCGGTACGCCACCATTTGGGCGCCTCGTGGGCTCAATCAATGCTGGCTCCCGCACGCGTTCGAGCAGTGTCCCCGGCAGCCGAATAGCTTCCGGATGCTCGGCTTTGACTTCCTCTTCGGTACAGTGTGGTTTAGTAGTCCATGTCCATGCGCGCTGGATATGCCACTTGTAGGTAGATTCGGTGTTCATGCTCATGGTCCTAGTTACTGTCATGGTCATCCCCCATGAATACTGTTTATTTATACAGCATTCACCGGTGAATTTCCAGCATCATGGGCGCCATAACCACAAAGTCATTCCAAAACTCGGAGCACCAGTTCGCGGGAGCGATGCGTGCCTATGAGCACAGGTCCTAGGGCGATATTGTTCCGTGCAACATAAGTTGTCCGCCCCAGACAGCTCATACTGTATTTTCTGGTCAGCTCTCTAGAGCTAGTTGGACCGCAGACTTTGGGGCTCCAGCGCCTTCCGGCTGACCCACCATTCGCCCGCCAGACTTGATAAACGCCTCCAGTTGAGGCTTCAACTCCCGAGGTACGACCAGTAGTTCAGCGTTCAAACCTCGGACATAGGCTTGAACAGTGGAATCCATGGGGTCAACCGTCCCGTTCTCAATCCGATTGACGGTGACGCGAGACAAGCCAGTACGTCGAGCGACTTCTAGCTGAGTCAGCCCTCGTACTTTGCGATAGTCCTTGAGAGTGGTTCCAATTTTGTTAATCATGCTTTACTTTTTCGAAGAAAAGTTAAGGATGTGATACATCATATCGGTTGCACCGTTCGGATGTTCGGCCTGAGCACTGCTCAAGGATTCGCTCCTGAACGGTTTTCCGGTGGCGTTGGCCTGGACGTCCGGCCGAGTTTGGCCAAGGCGGGCTTCTAGTCGTATGTCACTGAGATGGAGGGTGGTTCCGGGGACCTCGCAATCGCGCTGAGTCACACCCTTCCTCCCATAGCTCGTGAGGTACGGAATTCTAAGAGGCGGAACTGCGATGCGCGGAATCTCCTTGAGCAGCTCCTTGGCCGTCCAGTGCAGGAGCGTCTCTGGCTCGGGCGAACGTCCAATCTCCGCTACTGCCTCCTCCGGGGTGAAGTCCAAGGCCTCGATGGCTTCCTGTTCCAGCTGCTTTCTTCGCGCGTCTGTGAAACTCTGGTCGAACAATGGCCCTTCCCAAGTGCCGGCACCAATGAGGACGGTGATGCGCTTACGCAGCTCTTCGAGGGACATGCGCGCGATGGCTGGGTCATCGGTGCGGACCACAATGGTGGGGGTGCCGCGCTCTTGGGAATTGAAGTTCCCATCCAGTGTCACCAATAGCTGCCGACCGTCTTCCAGGGTGACTAGAGCCTGCGCGTCAGTCGTGAGCTGAACCACCGAAACCCTGACCTGCTCAGAAGGGAAGACCTCTTTGGACAAATACTCCTTTCCAGACAAACCTCTAACGCTAACCTTGACTGGACGGGCCGGAAGCTCAAGCTCGATGCCGGCGAGACCCGCCAGTTGCCCAGCAATGAGTTCTTCAGCCAGCGCAAGGCTGCAAGTCAGGCCCGGTACTCTTTCGCGGTGCCGGAAGTGCGGCGTTCGGACGAACGTTTTGGCCCCCGCATTGACGGCGACAACCTGCTGGCCACAGCCGTAGCAGATACAGTCACATTTGAGCCCTGTGAATTCAGTCGGAATCTGGCCAATGAACACCAGCGCCGACTGCTCGTCCTTAGCCCAAGCCATCATCTCGTTGGGTTTGAAGGATGCTCCGGCGTCTAAAGCAGCATCGGAAGAAAGAGCAATATCCAGATTGTTGGTCACGGCGACGCAGTTGCTGATGACGAGGTTGACGCTTTACCCGCACTAGCCTACCCCATTTCTCGCTAGTTCAGGGCCGCAGCTCTAGCCTTGCGGTCTCGATGTCGCTGAACAACCCAGAGCAGTCATTTACATACCTTCGCTCAATGGCATGAATATAGGTGAATGGCTATTTCCCGAGCAGTTGCATGAGTAGGTCGTGAGGGTCTACCGAGTTCACCAATGCAAGGTATTGACTGCCTACAAGCATTGGCTCGTAGTACAGCCCCATATGTTTCGCCATGCCCGTCGCATCAGCGCAAAAGCCTTCGTTCATTAGGTCTGTGGGGGCACCATGATTTCTAGCTAGTTTGGATGGCAATGCGAAGTCGATAACAGAATCCCCTCCAAGCGTTATCCATGCATGCAAGTCGATAGGAGCAGTTTCATCAACCGGTTGTGTTGCTATGCTACGCAGGTACGGCACATCGCAATGGAAAAATTGGCCTTGCTCGGTGCCGACAGAACCAATGACGATGTCAGCTTTAATACCTCGAGAGTTGAGTAAGCCGTACAACCGTGTCGTGACCGCCATGCATTGGTTGCCTAAGTATTCAGGCATAGAGGTGCGCCATATGTGGTATTGGTCGTGCACAAAGGCATAAGCCTGTTGCACCAGTTTCGGCGAAGGTTGTTCAGCACTCACCACTGGTGCACGAGTCATCCCCATTGATGGCCAAAGAGTTAGGGCAGTGGAAAAGGAATCGAAGTAACTATAGGTCGGCATGATGAGGCTGGCTTGGTGTGCATCGTCTCAATTTAAGAGGGATTGCTTCTGCACAATGGAGTGTGACAGATGCAATGTCATCGCTTCAGAAAGGACTCCAAATCGATGACCGCTCTTGACCGGGTGCAGTCTAAACAGGGTGGCGGCTTCCCGCTGGAATTGTTGGCTGACTTTGGACAGGAAAGAGTGGCAGGTTTGAGTGGAATATGCAACACCGTGAAGCCTGGAGCTGCTGCACTGGTGCATGCCTGCCAATGTAGAAGCCGTTGACCTGTCACCGCTCCGCGCCATCCTCAACAACGAGCTTGACGAGCTAGAGGAGTACAACTGCGCGCGCTACCGACTCCGTCGTACGGATACAGCGCGCTGGATTGCATTCGGTCGAAAGCGATAGCCCAGGTTAGTCCTTTACTGGAAGCGTGTCGCGCCAACCGGAATACAGAATCCGCTCAACCTCCAGCATGGTCACCGAATAGCGCTCTAGAAGCTCCGCAAGGCGCGTTTGGTCAATCAGCTGAACAGAATTAAGAGCGGCATTTTCATGCGCTTGCCGATTGAAGAACTGGTTGGTGATGCAGATTTTTTCAAACTCCACCGCTGGATGCCGCTGCCTGTAGAACGCCTCTCCTGCGACAACTTCTTTCACTGCTTCCCAACCCAGACTTGCTCCCTGCGTGCCACTGCTTTTTGCTTGAAGTAGCACTCCCTTGGGTTCAGCCATGGCCACTACATCCACGCCGTTGTCTCCCGTGTCAGGAGTACGGTAGCAGTCGTACCCTTGTTTCGTCCAAAGAACACATGCAAGACATTCAAAATGCTGCCAGCTCATGCGCAGCGCCATATCTAAAGTAACGCGCTCATCAATATCTGAGCTGTCTGCACCAGGGATAACATCCGCGATACTGAAATCACTAGGGCTCACGTCACCCGAGCCATTGAGCATGTCCTCGGCAAGACCACGCTTGTACGTGAGCAGCCGGTCCAGCTTTACATCGAATGTCATGAAGTCTTCCGCCCCGACCACGGGGTAGTAGACGAAGACATCCTTCTTCTGCCCGATGCGATATGCACGGTCTGTGGCTTGGTCCTCTTTCGCAGGGTTCCAAGTACGGGTGTAGTGAACCACGTGATTTGCCGCCTGGATGTTTACGCCAAAGCCTACCGCAACCGGAGAGAGGACGAGAACACCAAACCCAGGGGCCTCTTGAAACGCTTTGATACGCTTTTGTCGGCTGGCGGTATGAATGGCTGAAGCGCTCGTGTCGCCGTTAATGATGTCTGGCTTGAGCTTGAACTCAGCCTCGATGTAATGTTGCAGGAGTCGTTGTATCTCCCGGAACTCACAGAATACGATGACCTTTTCTTGCTTCTTCTGCACCAGGTTCAGTTGGCTCAGTAGCCAATCCAGTTTTGGCGCCTTTTCCCGATACTGCTTGGTCGGCTCTCCCTTGAAGACATTTAGACCGTGCGGCCGAGGGTCGGTGCAAACCAAACGCAGGTAGTGAAGCAACCCGAGATGATTTTTAAACGGAGTGAGATGGTCCTTGTCATTGCGCTTCTTGAAGCTCTCGATTGCTTTCGCATACAGATTACGCTGCGTGCTGGACAGCATCAGCTTGCGGCACTCCTCGACAACAATCTTCTTTTTAAGCTCCGTAGCCACGTCCGCCTTCATTCGCCGCAGAATCTGCGGAGCAATGCGAGCGCGGAGTTCTTCTACGCGGGCCATTTCCTCGTCCGTCTTGGCCTCAATTGGCTTACGGTAGCGTTGTCCAAAATCGTTCAGGGCACCGAGAAGACCGGGCTGCACGAAGTCGAATAGGCACCACATGTCGGCAAGGGTGTTCTCCACGGGAGTTCCCGTGCAGGCAATCTTGAAGGCCACGTTCTGCTTCTTCGCCGCGCGGGTCACCATCGCCGCAGGGTTCTTGATGCGCTGCGCTTCATCGCAAACCATCAGCGACCATTTCTGCGCTGCAAACGAAAATTCGAGGTCTCGCAACGTCTCATAGGTGGTCAGAACCACTTTGGCGTCACCCACCCAATTGGGCCGCAGAAACTTCACGAGCCCGTCATCGGTCTGCAGTCGCTGGTCCACCTGGTCCCGTGGTACACGTAGAGATGCAAGCGCGTCACCATAGGCCGTCAGCAGTGGCAGTGAACCTTCCTTGAAGAACTTGCGGGACTCCTCGGCCCAGTTTTCCAAAAGTGACACCGGCGCAACCACGAGCATAGGGTCAATGGCCGGGTCTCTTTCAATGAGATACGCCATCAAGGCAAGCAATTGGAAAGTCTTGCCCAAGCCCATGTCATCAGCAAGAACAGCACCGCGGACCTGGTACTCGGCCTGCAGATTGAACAGATGCTGCATCCATGCCAAGCCCTCTCTCTGGTGCTTCATCAGAGGATATTCAGGACGAATTGCCTTTGGCACTTCGGGCTCAGGAGGAACCGACGCCAGAGCATCGCGGCGGAGCTCGTCGTAGTCCAGAGCTTGAATATTTGCCCGCAGTACGAGCTGCTTTTTCGGAGCTTTTGGTGTTGTTGTGGTGGTGGTTGATGGGGGCTTGATTGGCTGGCCTTCATCAATATCTATGAAGACTTGCTTGAATGTCTCGACGATGGTGGTCGCATCATCCAAAGAAATGTCCTGAGGTAGCCAAGAAGTCTTTACGGTCGACAAGCCAGATTTTTTAGCCGCATCCAGCGATTTCTCGAGCTGCTCAATGGCTGCTTTGCTTGTCGGGACAGCTACTGGCTCTCCGCCGTCTGCCGGTGTGTAAACCACCACAGGTAGAACGTTCTCAGGGAACCAGCCTTCCCCTTCGTCCTTCTTGGCGATGTAGGGGGAGTAGTAAGGCTTCTCGACGCCAATGCCTTCGACACGTGAGCTGTAGCCACTGAGGTCATGAACCTGAGCGTACGTGACCAATGTCGGCGGAGTATTCCGAAGAGCAAGAGCCTCCTTGAGTTCATCAAGATGGCGCGGCGTATCGCCCTGCACCTCGAGGTCATATCCTTGCCAGGCAATAAGTTGGTAGTTGCGGGCAAGTGCGGCCTGAAGAGTTCGAACAAACTCTCCGAGCTTAGCGTCGTCCAGCCACTCGGTCTGGGATGTCGCAGGGCCGTGCGAGCTAGCCGTTTCGATGAGCAATCCCACCCGCTGGGGGTATCCCGAAGCATCTCGCTCAAATACAGGAATGAATCGTTCGTATGCGAGCCCTGCATCCTCGCGGGCTTTCTCGAACTGAGACTCAACGATGACATCAACTGCGTCATCGCCCAAAGTGGCATAAGGGTTGACCAAGAAAGCCTGGGCTCGGCTACCTGCGACTCGCCGGCCTGGCAGGCGTTTGATTTCTTGCAGAACCGTACGGACCTTAGGCGTCACAAGAACCTGGATGATTCCTTCCGGTGTGACGATGTCATAGCGGTCTCGAACGTCTTTGCTTCGGTCAAACGCCTCCAACCAGTCGTGAGGAGCCCCATCAAATCCGGGCTCTATCTCCACCACATGGTCATCGTTGATTTCTTCAGAACGTCGGAGTCCTATCTCCAGTTTCTCGGGGGTCAGAACTACTGACCGATACAGAAAATCATCGAGTTGGGCATCCGCCTGCAATGCAAGCTTTCGGATACTGCCCCATGCTTGTCGATGTGCAATATCCGTTCGTTCCTCTGCAGGTCTCCGGGCAAAGGCAACAACTGCTTTAAAGAGCGACCACTGCTTTGGCTGCATCAGCTCCGTGGAGTCTTCACGGGTCATCAATGGACCCGTGAGTTCCCAATCCTGGGGGGTCCCATCACTATCTCTCCAGCCTGCGAGGGCGATGGAGAAATTTCCGTCGGTCAACGAGTTGCTGCTGTGAAGCACAGGTCGAGCCTTGGTGAATGGAGGCATCGACAACACATCAGGAAGCGAAGCGTAAGCGGCATCGCCTACGGCCGTGTAAAGCGCATCCCATCCCAGAAGAAACCCATCTTCGTTTTCCACCGCGAGGCCGTCGTCTACCAGCTGCGTTAGAAATCCTCCAACCATTGGGTCGCGCAGATGCACGCCACCGCCATGGCCTGGGCCACGTGCAATAGCCAGACCCGTCGGTGACCAGCGGCGCACCCATTCAGACGGAGATGCAGTTTTCTTCTTGAATAGCTGAAACATGTTCTTTTGTTATTTCCACCAGCCCTTGCCAGCCTTGTATTGAAAGCCCCAGGAGGACAGCGTTTCGGAGACTTGCTGGTTGGAGTTATCTGCGAGTACCCAGAGGCTTCCTCCTTTGGGCGTTCTATCTTCAATGCGTAAGCCCAGTCGGTGAGCTAGCTTGTTCAATGCAAACCGGTTGTAGTGCTGAGGAAAATCCACTGCTGCACCGCTGCCGCCAGGCTGGCCTCGAGTCGGTGTGCCCCCTGGTCGTACAGGAGGAGGCACAGCAACGGGACGAGTAACTGGTGTCATGCCGGCCAAGGGCTGAATACCAAATTCCTCGTGCAATTTCGCCTCGAACATATGCTCCCACCGAGCCCAGCCGTTGATGCCATCCCTGTGAGGGAACCAAAGAATGCTGCGGTCTTTTTGCTTAAGCGAGTTGCTGTAATACCTATCAAGGCGTAGTGGTTTAGAAGTATCAAAGGGAACTGACATGCGTGCGTCATAGCCATATAGGGCGCCCATGTCACTGAATTCGACTGCGACCAAATTTCCCATCCGCATAATGAATGCGTTGTTGCTGGTTGATGCCTCAAGATTACAAATAAGCCCATTCATCTTCTTGCGCAGAGCAACGAAATCTTGGTTCTGAGCACTTCGTGCCGTCGACCCAAGAGCAAATTCGATATGGTCAATGGCCTTAACGTAGCGCGTCCAGAACTCCAGGCGCCGGCGGTCACCTAATCCGTCCTCCGCCAGTTTGGTGAAGAAAGTCTCAATGAACTCCAGCTTGAGCCAATCGGAAACCATCGACCGTGCCTCCGGCACGACACCACCCCAACGGGTTTCATTGGAAGGGAGCCATGGATTGCCCCACCAAAGCACCGACCAGTCCCGCAGGTTTTGCTGCAGATGCATACCGGAAATTTTCACGTACCTGTCCAGCAGCATGACAAGGCCACGGTCTCGCAGCACATCGTTGTTGGCGAGAAGCTCCAGCATCCTGGGTAGCAACCCTTTGAACTGGCTATCACTCAGCTGCGTTGCTCCACGGATTTGGCCTAGAACAAGTTCACGGAGAAACCAAGAGGCTTTGTCGATACCCAGCTCTTTGCAGAGATGGTCAATAGCACTGGTATCACCCTGCAATAGCTGACTGATATAAGGGGCACAGGGGTCCTCTCCAAACAGCTGCCTGTTGCCAATGGCAGTAGCTACCCAGTCTGGATTTATCTGCTTGTCCTTGATGTCACCATTCTTGTCATGCAAGTAGTCACGCAGCAGTTTCCAATTATTGCGGGCGGTTGCGGGTGCTTTGCCATCGAAAACGTCGTAGGTGAAGTAGCTCTTAGCTAACCCCCAATAGCAGCGACGGAATGCACTTGGACGCTTGGACGTCCAGCTATCGACCCCATCTAGCACAGCCTCCAGCCGATGACGGTCCTCCAAAACACAGGGACCATCCTGCTTGTGTGGCAGGCACAGCCCCCCAGATAGCAAGTAGGCATCTCGGAAAGATGCGACTTCCTGGCTCTGCCAGAACCTGCGCACAGCGTCGAGTTGCTGCTCTTCGGACGGAGGCTGCCGGGCAGACCCCTTGGCGCTGTCTCGTATTTGTACCAATACGGCATCGATTGCAGAGGAAACTGCCAGTTCGCGCGAGCCTTCGTCAGTTCCCACTCTTAGCAGCGAAGCCAGATGCTCGAGAGGGCTCATCGCAGTGCACACTCCCCAAAGTCTCCAGAAGCCTCCGGTGCTGGTGCTCGTTGTTCTTTCACCCCCAAGAACTCCATCCGCATTTCAACCCGGCGGCTTTCTTCGTCGGTCTCTTTGGCGGCGTTGAACGAGTAGCCACCAACAAGAAAGAGGTTTCGAACATCTTCTTTCTGCGCGGTGGTCAGAATGTTTGTACCGGTGGTCGCAAACATACTGCAAAGAACCCGCTGGCTGCGCTGCAAACTAAGGTTCAAGTTTTTGAGGTAGGAGCCCGTCTTATCCGTGTAGCCTTCGACGACAACACGCTTCAGCACGCGCTTTCCCAAATCGTCATTCGCCAAAGTGAGGATTTCCGGCACAAACTGCCGCAAAACACTTTCCTGGTCAGACGTAAGCGTGGATTTACCAAAAGCGAATCGGGCTCGGTCACCGAAGTCGATAGCTTGTCGCTTCTTGTCAACCTTGATTCCGTCATAGCGTTTTGCCACTTCCGTGAATCGCTCGAGAATGCGCTCAATGTCTTTGCGATGTTGCTCTTCCAATTTCTCGCGCTCGGTAACGTTCTTCGTTACAGCGAGGAGCGCCACGCCCATCACCACCAGGAATAAAACCATCAGCGCAGTCATCAGGTCTGCGAAGGAAATCCAGAACGGTTTCTCCGCCTCATCTCGTCCACCGCGCTTTATGAAAATTTTGGTCCCCACCATGGCTTACACACGCGCTGGCTTCATGTTACCTATGGAGGCAAGCGTCACCTCTAGCTCTTGTACGCTAGCAGACAGCAAACCAACAGATGCACTCAGCTTGTTATGAAACTCTGTGTTGGCTTTTTCCAAGGTGCGCCGCACTTCAGTTGCAAAGGTCGTATGCGCCTCCCCGAGTACCCGGCTAACGCCTTCCAAGTACTCGTCAGCCTGCTGCTGCGCCGTTCCCAGACGAGTCGCCGAGCTTTCGATGCGCGCGAGGATGTCAGTCGTGAGTGAGGCTTCTTTCCTGGCTGATTCAACGGTCTTCCGCAGTTCAGTGACCAACTCGCCAACAGCGTCTCGCTGAACGCGATAGTCACGCAAGAGGTCTTGCAACGAGGAGGCACCAATCGTAAGAGCTCCAGAGGTTTCGGCAAGCTTGCCAGTGACGCTTGCGGCTTTTTCAAGCACGCCGTTGACACTCTCCCCCGCTGCGGCGAACTTCTGGGAAGCAGTGCTCAGCTGTTCCGCACCAGCACTCATCTTATTGACCGAGGTGCTGGTGGTTTGGGAGAGAACATCGACGCTCTTCGCCATCTGTGCAGAGGCTGCACCGATTTCCTTAATGGCAGCTTCTACCGACGTAGACATGTTGCTAACTGCATTGGTCGTGCGGTCGACCATGGTTTTTTCACGGTCGACACTGTTTTGGAAAGTATCAGCTTGAGCCTTATTCAAGGCAGCCAACATGCTCGCCATTTGAGTCCCTATGGTTTCCAGCATGGCTTGGAGTTTGGTATTGGTCTCTGAGTGAGAAGACGCAACGAGTTGCCGAATTTGCTCGATGAACTCAGCAGACTGAGCGTTCATTGCCTCTTGCCGCGCTTCCATTTTTTCAATGGCTTGTGCCATCCGTTCAGCCATCGTATTGGTAGAGCGGCGACTTGACTCTTCAATGTTTGCGACTAGCTTCTGCAAAGTCCCAACAGCCTCCTGAATGCTCTTGGCCGTCTGCTGATTGAGGTCGCTTAGGCCGCTAATCTGTCCTCCGAACAAGTCATTCAAGCGCTGGCTGAAACTCGCCATGACATCTTGAAGCATACGTGCAGCAGTTGCACTTTGGTCGCCACTTGCAGCCTTGACGGTGTTAGCGATGTCTTGCAGAGGTCCCTGCAGGCTTTGTTGAATGCTCTCTGCGATGGTGGAGCCCAGTGCTTTATTGTCTTCCCTGGATGCATCAACTTGCTCTTTTGAGGTCTGGGTCAACCGGTCGACCAGCTGCATCTGAGCATCCTTGGATGCCGTGATTTGAGCTGATGTCAGTTCCCTAAGTAGTTCGCCCAGTTCCTTGACCAAGGCATCTTTGAGAATCTTGGATTGGCTGGCCGAGTCCTCGGACGCGCGCACGAGACGCGAGAGATACTCTTCTCCTGCACCAGAGTCGAATCGTGCGTCAATTTCGTGGGCGATTTCCTCGGTACGGCGATAGAGGGAGGCCAGAAGCAGCTTCTCAAGGAACGTGACAAGCATTGCAGCGCCAATGGCTGTTGCCGAGATAAGGAACGCCTCACCCACGAGGTGCATGAGCGACTGCAGGCTGTCCCGAACCGTTGCAGCGTTTTCGCTAACTTGGAACTGGCGCAGGCCTTCAATAAGGCCACTGAAAGTACCAATGATGCCGATGCCCGTGAAAAGACCAGGAAGGTGTTTAAAGAACTCTGAGCGAAGCCGGCTATCGACCACAAACTGGCTGTTGAAATATATC
Source organism: Comamonas sp. B21-038 (assembly GCF_022387135.1). GTDB lineage: Bacteria > Pseudomonadota > Gammaproteobacteria > Burkholderiales > Burkholderiaceae_C > Comamonas > Comamonas sediminis. Next base: position 1,250,048 of record NZ_CP092462.1, on the reverse strand, counting down.
TCAGCCGGAACAGTTGCACGTACCGCAGCAATGGCCATCTGACCACCGCGCTCTTCCCGTTGAATGTGTAAAGAGTCCTGATATTCCTTCCAGAGATGCGCCAAGCGCAGGTCTCGTGAAAATACCTTTTTGAACTCTGACGCGAAGTTCTTGGATTCAAACTGCCGTATGCCCTTCTGGATAGTCCTCAGTCGATTCCAGTGTAGGAGACCCGGTACCAGAAAGACAGTCACGAAGACCAGGACGAGGAATAGCAGCACGGTAGCTGTAACGAGGACCGGTATCGGCGTTGTAGCGAGAATCGATTGCAAGTTCACTTAGGCGGCCCTTCCACCGACGTTCCATTGATAATTTGAGTTCGGGGGCGTCTATGCAACATGCAGCGCAACATTGAAGCAAGGACATTGCCAAGTGCTGTTTTGAAAGCCTTGCCCCTGAGCTTTAGAACCTCCAGCAAAGCTCAACTGTGGCACTTCCGCCCGCGCATAGAGCGCATATTCCGATTGTAGAACCGTCACTATATATGTATCAATTTACTACTTGCATTTAGTGCGTTGCTCAACGGCAGTAGTTTCAATTTTGGTTGCAACGATTCGGTCACCTGGCGCTCAAACGTCCTAGCCATCACCCGCTCGCCCAGGCGCTTGAAGCAATTCATCTTGGTCACTACCAGAGACCGTCGGTGGTAGCCGCTCCAGCGTTTCCAGATAGCCCGCCCCAACTGCCTACACGCCTTGACCGCTTCATTGCGGTGAGCAAATGCTACCCCTTTGCGCAGCTTCGCTCCTTTGCGTGGCGGGATGATTGGAATGGCTTCCTGCAGGTAGCACGCCTTATGTACATCCTGCGTGTTGTACGCTCCATCACCGGTAAAGCTAGCTATCTCTTCATTGCTTGGGATTTGGCCTAGCAGGTCAGCTGCCATGGGCGAGTCGCCAACTTCATTGGTTGTAACTGCGATGGCCCGAATCTGCAGCCTCTGGGCATCAACACCCAGATGCACCTTGCGCCACTGGCGGCGGCGCTCGGCGCCGTGCTTTTTGGTTTTCCACTCACCTTCGCCCAAGAACTTGATGCCCGTGGACTCGGCCAGCAGGTGTAAGCCTTTCTCGCTTGCTCGGTAGTGCACCTGCACATTCAAGCTGTTTTGCCTGCGACACACCGTGCTGTAGTCGGGCACTGGCCAAGGCCTGCCATACGTAATAGCGACTGCACCAGGCCCAGTGTCTGGCGCAAGGGCTGGCCAAACAGGCTCTTGATGGTCAGGCAAAACTGGATGGCCGCATCTGAGAACTTCTGGCAACGACCTCGCCTACCAGTGGGCAGGGCTAGCCACTGCATGTCTCTATCCAGCCAGATGCTCAGGTCCCCTCGCGCCTTCAACGCTGCGTTGTACGCCTTCCAGTTTGTGGTGCGGTATTTGCGCCGCCCCCAGTTCTTCTCACTCATCTCCTCAGCCTACGCTAGCTGAGGGCGACATTTGTGCAACAACGCCCTACGAAATACGAATCAACGCAGCAGTTCGCTTTGCACGAGTCAGAGCTACGTACATTAATTTGCGCTGATTACCCGTTTGCTCGGGGTCTCCGAAATAAGCCTCAGGCGCGACCACCACAACGGAGTCAAACTCCAAACCCTTAGCGCGGTGCATCGTCGCGAAATGCACAACACCTCGGCTATCTGCATGATTCGACTGAGCAGTAATGGTCACACATGAAAACCCTGCTGCGGTGACCTGCTGAGCCAGCGTCTCACGAATTTTTTCCGAAGGAGCAATCACGCACACCGTCCAGGCATCTTGCTCACTCAGTGCCTGCTGGCCACTTTTGAGGAGAACAATGACCTGGGCGGCGGCGGCCTCTAAACCTTCAGCTTCATAAACGCTCGGTACAGGCCCATGGGACAACGATTTATATCGCAGGGCCTCATCTTGCCCCCCATCCAAGTCATCGACGTCACAGCCCTCAAGTAAAGCGACGGCCTGTCTGCGAATTTCATCGGTCGTGCGGTAGTTCAGGTACAGCTTTCGTGCGCGGCCGCGAATGTCAATTCCACATTTGCTCATTGCAGCTTTATTACGACTGTAAATGCGTTGATGACCATCACCCACGAAGAACAAGTCATTGGCTCTAGGCTCAATCATGACTCGCAGGAGCTTCAGTGCCTGCTCGCCAAAATCCTGTGTCTCATCTATCAGAATGGAAACGTACGCAGGACGCTGTGCTTCACCTGAAGCAAGCATTGCAGCAACTTCGCGGTATGCGTCATCTACCTCCTTGAGTTTGCGTGAGCTGAGCTGACCTCTGTATTCCTCAAATACTGGCCAGATAGCGTCTCGCTTGCCTCTACTCAAGATGCCTTCGCGGCCTGTCCGACGGGCAATTCGGTATTCGTCGCGCGTGGTTATGCCTTGGGCAAGAATAACTTGCTCCAGTTCTTTTTCGTAGAAGTCTTTGGGCAAATCTAGGGTCGTATCCCGTACAGCCATCGCCGATTCCCAGGCCTGCAGCGCACCATCTTGCTTACGGTCATAAACAATGCGGTGCTCCAGCTTGTGGCTGCGCATGAATCCATGCACCCAAGCATCAAAGTTACGGACCTCAATTTTTTCGAGCGTGGATTTGTTGCACAGGGTGCGCAGGTTCTGCTCAATATCACTGGCAAGGTTTTTGGTGAATGTGGTGAACAACACCTTTTGTCCTTCGGGTGTGCGGTTCTCAGCCAACCACTTGGCACGATGCATGGCCAGCACCGTTTTACCTGTGCCAGCGCCACCCAATACACGCACCGCCCCAGTGCGGTCACCATCAGCAAGCTTCTTTTGGGTCGGATGCAAAAAGACGCGCCACTGTGCCAAAGGTGCATTCATGATGGCGAGCATGGCTTCGTCGTCATCCACAATCACAAAACGAGACTGAGACTCGGCAGTCTCCAAAGCTGCAGCAAAGTTCTGGGTATCGATGTCTCGGTCCACCCGCGTTTCACGGGCGCTGAGCACTTGGCTCACCGTGTCACCGGCAGCAACCAGAAACAATCCTTCGTAGGCTTCTACTGGTAATTGAGCCTGCAATGCATCCAGTTGGCGGTCGGAAGCGATGGCACGGACGACATCCAACATTTCCTGCGGCACTCCCAAACTGAGCAACTCGCGGTCTTGCAGCGTCTTAAACAAGGGGAATGAATTTGCAGGCCCCGATTCGACCGGTCCAGCAGCTTCGTCCGCAGGCGCGGCTTCCTCGACACTTTGTATCAGCACCATCTGCATCGCGCCGGTCACGGGATTCACCGCGAGCTTGCGATTCTCCGCCCATCGATATGCATCATCGTGATGGGCTACATAGAGTAGAACATACACGTCACCACTGCTAGGTTTGAAGACGATGCCGCGCCAGTCGCTATCCAGCCGTACTGATTTCAGATTAGCATCGCGTGCACCAAGAATGTTTTCGTAATTTATCCCTGGACTTTTCGGGTCTACCTGGAACTTGATAGTCCATTGCATGACCTTGGATTGCACGTTTTTTGGCAGCTTGGAAAGCTGGAGCAGAAAATCTTGTGAAAGGGCAACTTTGGGTTTGAGGCTCATGCAGCCACTCCTTCATCCATATTTAATTCAACACCTAAAATTTCAGCAGTGACCACAGCCCATGGCTTGCCTTGGGTTGTGGCCACTCCTTCATCGAGCACCAAGCATTTCCAACCCTCAGCCACCCAGTGCTCTTTCAGGTCTTCTTGGTCTGCTCGCAAAACGGCAAGTTTGGTGTCACTCCAAGCCAACTCACAGTCTGCCAATGCACGGCCCTTAGTGTCCGCCAGCTCCAACCCCACCTCGGGTGGTGGCACACCCGCATGTGCCAAGACTCTAATTCCAGACGTCATGGGCTCCAACACTTGCTCAACCACTGCCTGCCAAATGCCATTTAATGCGGCTTGGGTTTCACTTTGGGCTGGCTTCACCGACTCATAGCTAGCGCTCAGAACATCGTAATCGTGTGCATACAAGCCTTCTCGCTCCACCAGCCATGTGCCCGGCATAAACTGCAGCGCGTTAAACGCATGCAGCCACATACGCCATGCGTGGTGCAGAGCCTCTTCGCCATCTGCGGCGGTGGCGTCGAACAGCACTGCACAAGGTGCAGTCCAGGTCGCATCCTCAGGCCACCCCCTAACAATGAGCATGGGCCACCACCCGACAACATTCACAGTGCCTGACTTCTTCGACACAACGGGCGCGAGCCCAGAGTCTGGTTCCTTCAAATGCAAAGGTAGATACTCTTGCCACTGTGCGCGCTGATTCGTTGCTGCATCTTTATCTGCAGGTGTGGATGGAACCATCAAAAATTGCAGCCAAGACGCATTACGTTGCAGGGCATTCACTGCCGCATCTTGCCCTGCTGTACCTTCAGGGCTGGCCAGCCACTGCAACAGCTTAGCGACCGCGTGCTGTGTAAACGCCTTGGCTTGTGCTCTTGGCACTGGTACTGGGGCTTTGCTGCCATCATGGCGGCTCAACGCGACCGTCAACGCCTCCAAATCAGTGTCAATTGTCTTATCTAATGCAGCTGCTACATCTTGGTGAGTGACTGACCATACCCAAAACTTCCCACTGGCCACCAAAGCACTGCGTTTGAGGGCATCTTCTCGGATGCTGTCTTTGTGATAACTCCAACCATCACAAAACACCGCTATAGGTCGGCGCTTAGAGTTTGTGGACCATGGCCAAATGACGAAGTCCGGCTGACTGGGTACAGCTACCCCATCATCGTTATGACATTGACGTTGAGGTTCAATGCGATAACGCTGCCCACTAAGCTCCAGCACATACCCGGACTTTCCATTAACGACGTCTTGCACTAGCTTGACGGTGGGTATGCCTGCCACCCCACCCATTTTTTTCAGGCTCTCGATAAATCGAGCCTCTAGGACGGAGTCAAAATTAGGGTTGATATAGATATCAGAGATGGTCTCTACCCGCTGCAAATCAGGCAGCGAGCCCACCAAGTCAGCAAGTACCGCCTTGGCACTGTCGCGGGAAACCTGCTCCATATTGCGCCCCAGCCGGTATTGGTAGAGACAGCGATAGCAACCATCTTTTTCTGGGTCTTGGTTGCAGGTGCAGTTTTGCAGCGCATCTAACGCGAGGTGCAATACCTCCGCCAATGTCTTAGCGTCTTTGGCAAGCAGCTGGTGCAAATAGCCCGTTCCGCCAGGCACTGAGTCATAGAGCATGACGTAGTGCTTACGGGTGCCTCCATCCTTGCCTGGCTCATCTTGCAGCACCATCCGTAAATGGTCGACCTTTCCGCCAAAACGACGCTTTAAGCCCAACTGCACCGCCGCCATAAACGACTGCACCACGGTGTCATCCACACCATTCTTCGTATAGGGCACCAAGATACGCAGTGCCTCTGACTCAAACTCGCGGTAAAGGTACAGACAATCCAGCAAGTTGGTTGGGTCATTGTTACCGTGTTTTATGCAGTCGAAACTGTGGTCTTGTTCCGCAGCAATGGTTCCTTTTCGAGTGAGTTTTTGCACCTTTCCACAGTGCTTGCACAGCTTGAATCCAGGGCGCTGTGTCTCTTTATCAGCGACCTTGAAAGCCTCTCCTGGTTTAGCCAGCTCGCCGAAGTTCACATCCCTGAATGTCACTCGGCCAATAAACTCAAAACCAAAAGGCGTGCCACCGACTGGTATCTGCCATGCTTCTTTGATATCTATCGGCTTAAAGTCAGCCAACAGTTGACGCACGTAGTACTTAGGCTCCCGGTCTTCTGCGCTGTCATCAATACGAACTTCGGTGTCATTACTGTTGGCAATCGCTTGCCTAAAGCGCAGTAGGGTTCGCTTCTGCCCGCCATCCGACCACATCGGGTCACCACAGTGAGGGCATACCGCATGTACATCGGGCTCGATACTCAGGTTTTGCATGTGGTGGCAACTTGGGCAAAAACGCCAGTCGTCCGTATCGGCCAGGCTCATGTTGATTTGGTCGATTTCCACTCTCCGCTGGTTCGCATAAAAGCGGTTTTCTGGCGCGAACTCAGACAAAGCTGACTGCGCGGGGCGCTCATACTTTTGCGTGGCTAGGGCCACATAGCCTCCTTGACCAGGCTCGTCCTCACCGCGCTTGCGCCACAGCACGGACTTCAGCTGAACGCCTGACTCAGGAAACGCGTAATTGGGAATCAAGCCCGCATCGGTCAAGGTATTGAGCAGGTCACGCCCGTTGATTTCCTTGATGAGCTCCAGCATCTTGTCACGCTCGCGCAAAAGGGCATCTATTTCCTCCTTGGTGGTGTCGTCTTGTGGCTTTTGGAGTAAATTTTTCTTGCTTGCGTCTAATTCTTTCTGGCGCTTCTTGTAAGTCTTACGCTCCTCCACTAGCTCTTCCAATGTCTTAGTCAAACGGGTGCGTAGTCCATCGCTCTCGCCTTGGCCTTGCATGAAATCCCACAGCCGCCCACGAACTGTTTCGTCTGCATCCTGACCAAGCAAAGCCATAAAGCTGTCAAACAGACGTTGCTCGTGTTCAACCACATGCGTACAAAAGATGTACGGGAAACGCTCATGCTTAGCCTGCTCCATCGCATCCAACGCTTGCGAGGTCTTGTCCGGGAGTGCGCTGTCATTTTTGAGGGTCGACACCCAGTCATCCATGCAGAAGGCAAACAGCTGCCTGCGCAAGACCTCTGCCGCTTTCAGAAATACACCAGGCGGAGCGACTTCACCAGCAATCATTTCTTCGGTTTCTGCAAAGAAATACAGGTCATGCGGGCTATTGCCATCCGCCAAGGTGGTTGTCATGGCATTGCCATCGCGGCGGCCAGCACGGCCAATGCGCTGCAAAAAACCTGCTTGGTTTGGCGGCACCGAACACAGCAGCACTGAAGACAGGTCACCAATATCCACCCCCATCTCCAAGGTAGGCGTGGCCGATAGCAAGTTCTCGTACCATGGTTGGGGATTCTTGTCCTTAAACCGCAGCTCCAAAGCCTCGCGTGCCGTTCGCTCAAGCAAACCTGTGTGCTCGGCGGCAATGACACGGCGCAAGTCTCCCTGACTAAACCGCTTGACCCACCAATCGGCTGCCTCAGGTATCAACTGCTCATAGTGATACTCCACAGCATTCAGGCACGGCATGCCCAACAGCTGCTCGGCATCAGCACGCGCTACGGCCATCTTGCGCTTATTTGCGGAGGTGGAGAGAAAGACCACGTCAGTGCTCACCTCCAAAGCCTCAGGGTTTAACGCCAACGTATCGCCTTGCTGGCTCATAGTGCGTAATAACACCCCATGTTCTACCAACGTCTTGAAAGCCGCTTGGCACAAGTCAGCAGCCATTCCTTTAGACAGCAGCATCTGCTGACTCAATACCGCCTCAGTCCAGCGCTCATACCAAGTGGGCTTAGAACTTCCCACGAGCTTGTCGAAATGCTTGTGCTGACCCAAAGTCAGTAATACAGGCTTGGAGGTGTACTCCCCGATTTTTGGCATCCACTCAGCACGGCCGGCACCTTTACCCAGTCGCCATACATTGCCTGTCTCAGCATATTCCTGCATCTCTGCATGCATGACACCGCCGCGGCGGCGCATATGGGTCAATGCCCCCCACAGCCATTGGCACACCAAGCCTTTTTCAACATCCTTCATGCCGAAGCTCTCTCGCAGCACAGGCAGAAGGTCATCGACCACCTCGCTCAGCCGTGACAACGGCACCGCCATGGTGACTTTGCCAATGCGCTCTAGGGTGCGACCACGCTGGCTTTGGTAGGTGAGGTCACTGAACAGCTGCCACAGCATGCGCATGCGCACCTTCTGTGGCAGGCGCGAATTCGCTGGCAAGCTACCTTTTTCCAGCAACTCTACCGACCAGTCATGTTGCCACGCCATATTGGGTGCCAAAAACTCGGCGACAAATTCTGCTGGAGCTCGGTTCAGCACAGAGCCCTCTTGTGTAAAGCGCCGCTCAGCCCGCTCTAGCAACTGGGACCAAGGCATGCTCACGGCACCCAACTCATCCAGCACATGGGCCCATGCAGTGCGCACATTGTTCTGCCAAGTCCGCGCTCCAAAAAAACCAGCACGGTGGGCTGCATCTTGTACGGAGTCTGAGAATGCAATCAGCTTTTTGTCATCGTTAAAGCGACTAGCCCAACTCGCATCGACCACTTGAGAGCCCAAGGTGGCATTACGTGCACCCAACAAAAGTAATTCACCGCGCTCGCCGCAGCAGGGGCAAGTATCGTCATGTCGCGTGTAATGCACATTGCCTGATACTTGCGAGCGCTGAGCCGTCACCTGGAATGTTTGCAACAACTCTTGGTGACCACAGGCCAGACACTCCTTATCACCTGCTTGCATATTGCCACAAGCTACACAGGCAAATTGATGGATGCCTTGGACCTCTGGCCTAGTGCCTACGCTTGCAGCCGCATACAACCTTGCAGCTTCAGGTCTACTTGCAAACCAGGTGTTGTAAATCTCATCGAGCTTCGTGGACAGCTTGCTGCTACCGGGCACGATGCGCGATATCCACCCAGTTGTGCGGCATTGGCGGCACTGCACCATGGGCAGGTACACACCTTCGCGCTCCGCAGGCAAATCGCGCTCGCTGCGCAAGCAAACATCTTCAGGGTTGAGTGCTAGCTTGCCCACCATACGGCGCAGCTCTCGCACCCACAGCTGAACACGCAGCGTCACCAAGGGTTGCTTACCGTCACGCAAGGCCCACGCCACCAGCACCAACAAAGCATCCAATACACGCGCCACTTGAACACGACTTGCGGCCGGCATATTGCGTGCAAATGCATCTTCCAGCGCGTCATAGTGCGCCACACCGCTTTTCATCAAACGCAGCAAATTCACAAACAACTGATGTTGTTTAAGGTGCCCCCCAATGCGTGGCGCCACTGTGTGCTGTTAACCACCTCAACCCCAGCGGGTTGCTGCACTCCCGGAAAGAAGACCTCAAACCAAGCCTGCACTGCATGCTCAGGCGATGCGGAGAGCTCTGGGTCTAGGGCCGCATCTAAGGCTGGCGTCCACATGAACATATAGCTCACCATGGCATCGCCTAAGAAATCATCTACGGATAGACGGTTTTCCGTCACCACTGCGTCTTCCGCAAACGGCACGCCAAACACTTGGCGTGCATAGTCGCGCAGCGGTTCCGTACCCGATGAGCCGCCCAACGTCGCCGATGTACCAGCACAAATCAGATGTCCTTCTGGCGTCTTTAAACGTGCCCGCAAGCGGCGCAGCAGCAGCGCCAAGTCAGTACCTTGGGCGCCGTCAAAGGTGTGTAACTCATCCACCACCACATAGCGCAAAGTAGTCGGCCCGTTGTTCGCCCAAAGCTTGCGGTCTTTAGGGCGCAACATCAGGTAGTCCAGCATCTTGTAGTTGGTCAGCAAGATGTCTGGCGGGTTCTTGCGCAAGGTGTCACGGTCGGTAATCACCGATGTAGGCGTCATCACCATGCCCGTGCCAGGTGCACCAGCCGCACCGCCCACATACAACCCCACGCGCAGGCCTGCAAACGCAGGCACCTTGGCTACTAGCTCTGCAATGCGGCGCGCTTGGTCGGTCGCCAACGCATTCATGGGGTAGATAACCAAGGCTTTGATGCCGGCCTCTCCCGCTTTTTTACTTCGCACGCAATGGTCTAAGACCGGAAATAAAAAACACTCCGTCTTACCCGAACCCGTACCCGTGGCCACCAAGGTACTTGCCGCCAAATGCTGGCTCGATAGGCGCTGCCAAGCCATCTCTTGGTGCAGATAGCCTGGAAACTCTGTTTCAAAGGAGGAGAAAAACGAACGCCCCGCATTGCCCACCGCAAACGGTAGGCCCATCTGCACATAAGGGCCCTTGAGCCACGCCGCCTCTTCATCTGTAAAGCGGCGCATCAGCCCATGCATAAAAGAATCGGCTGGCTCATAACTCGACACCAAGAATTGTTTGAGTCCGGTTTGGATATCGCGGGCAAGCAAGGAAGGGAGCATAGTACAGACTATCGTTTTTTGGTTATTGTGGAGTTCTTCGGTTGTGTGGGGCTAAGTCGCTACCTGCCTATTTCTGCGGCTTTAACACAGCAAATCTTCTTGGATGAACTGGCACACGACTTGCATTACGCCGTAATTGGCCAACGCTTCAGCATGAGCTGCGCCAAAGACTGGCTACGTGCCTCAATGTTTTCCAGCTTATAGCCCAGCGGTTTGCCCACTCGGCTGGCGGCAAGCGCCTTGACCGAGAGCAATCCCGAGGCAGCATACAGCGTGGGGGCGGTGACCTTGGACTCCACCGTAGCGTTCTGGCAGGCACTGTTCAGGCCCTTTTCCAGTAGCAACAAATTGCCCAGACGGTGCTTGTGCTCCTCGAACTCCTCGGCGTCCTTGAAGCCGTAGCTGGCAATGTCAAACGCTGGGTTTTGCGGCAGCACATGCTCTACCGACAGGCCGGCGGCATTCAAACGGGACAGTTCTAGGATGTCTGCCGGAGACTGTTGCAGAAAAAGCGAGGTTTGGTCTTCCTCCTCCCACAGTATGCGCTGCAGGCCCATATTGCGATACAAGTCTTCGCTGACGAGACGCGATGTCAACAGCGCATCGGGCATGAACTTGTTGCAAAAGCTCTGCAGCCCCTGCACCACCTGCTCAACCGTTGTGTGGCCCAGACTCCGGGTGATGGCAAACACATCAGCCTGCGGATTGGTGCCGCGCAGCTTGAAGACCCGCAGGTCCACCAACTCCATCAAAGACTGCAGGGTTCGGCTGTCGATGGAGGACGTCTGCTGAAGCCAGCCCATCAAGTGCAGGCGAATCAGCATGGGATACAGGGTGGCAGACAGGTCTTGCACCACAAGCAGCATGTAGCTGGCGCGGTCTGTCCGCGTGGATTGAACCAAGGCCTCCAAGGCACCGAAAAAGCCCGTCAGGTCAGCGGTGTATGCCTCAATAAAAGCGCGCAGCCTCGATGGGTCAGAGCGCAGCTTTTGCAGCGCTGGCTTCAAAAAGCTCTCCAGCACGGATTCCGTGGTCGCGTTGTAGTCCCCGCCAGCATCCACACCAAAAGGCCCCGCATTGAAGGCGAAGTAGTGGTAGCGCAGCACATCGTCTTCGCGAAACGAATCGCGGTCAATATGCCGTATCTGGTAGCCAGCTTCGTTGGCCAGGGCCTTGACGTTGTTGAAAGAGCGAAAGGCTTTGCCAAACTGCATGGCAATGCTCTGGTCCAAAACACCGCCCAGGTAGCGGTTGGAGTAATAGACCAGCAAGCTCTTGACAATGTCCATCTTGGCCAGAGGCACCCCTCGGTCATTCACGGTCTGGAACATGCGAATGGCCTTGCCCTCGTCGCGCTCAATGAACTCCAGCACTTCCATACGGGTCAAGGTAGTCAGCCACTGCAGCACCAGCGGCTGACCACCTTGCTTAACCAAGTCCTGCACCCGCAAGCGAATGTGCTGGTAAGCCTGCTTCAACCGAGTTTGACCCGCCGAGGTGGATTCGGGTTTTGCTTGGCCAGCATGGCCTCGAAGAAGTTTTTATTCTCCCCCAGCACCTGAAATTTGTAGCCCGTCAGCGGGTGCTGGATGTAGGTGCTGCGCATCACCGTCCTAATGTCGGCGTTCTCCAAGCTGCCAATCAGGGCATCGAGCAGCATGGTCAAGGTAGTGAGACGCTGCTGCCCATCCACCACAAAAACTGGGGCAGACGGTGATTGTTGCGACAGGATGAAGGTACCCAGGTAATGACCACCCACCTCCAGCGCTTCCTCTATATCTGCAAACAGCTCGTCAATGTTGCGCTCCTTCCAGGCGTAGTCGCGCTGGTAGCTGGGCACCACCAGATTCTTGCCAGCAAAAAAGGTTTCAATGGTTTGCTTGCTCATCGCTCGGCTTTCTTGAATATTTGGTCAAAAGTGCCTCTAGCGCTTGCTAGATAAGCGCAGGCAGCTATTAATTTTGAGTCTCTGAAAAGAATGCCCACGCCATGCGGTAGTCGTCCTCACGATTGGCGCGCACAAAGGGCGCCACGTACTTGCGCTCTATCTCTCGGGGGCCGCCGGGCAGGGTGTCGTCCAGCACCCATTGGGTAATCACCGTGCCGTCGGGCACCTTGGGCTTGCCGCCGGCGTGCAGCACTTCGGGGCTGTCGTCGGCTTCGGCGTTGGCGTAGGCCCACAGGTCGTCCCAGCCCAAGGGGCGGATGTCCACCTTGCCATCAGGCGTGGTCATGCGGGTGCGCGGGGTTTTTGGGCCGCCTTTGCGGGGCAAGCCCACTCCGACCAAGCCCTTGCTGTTGGTAAAGACGATGCGGCCTTTGATGTCGTACCAGGTATCGCGCTCATAGCCTTGCATGACGGGGAATTGCACACGATAAATCAGCAGTAGTTCTTCCAGCGTCAGACCCAGCGCCTGTGCCGCCAGCACATCGATTTCGACCTGAGCCATGCGGCGGGCATAGTCGCTACGCAAAGCGCAGTCGCGCGTCCACGTGCTGGTCAGCGATGACCAAAAATCTTGTGGTAGCCGTGGATTGCTAGGCTGGCTCCAGCTTTGGTCGGCAAAGTCCAAGTCATAGACTTCTTCCCACAGTGGAGCGTAGTGGGTGGTTAGGCAGTTGAGAGTGAGGTAGCGGCTGGCCAACGCGGGCGACAAGGCAAAACGCGGCAGTTGCAACCAGGTGCCCATCAAATTGCTGCGCCCCATGGATTTCATGTACCAGTCGGCCACCAATGCACTGCTGATACAGCCTGCCGATAGCAAGTCGGCGGTATCTTGAAAGGCAGTGGACTGCACGCCATGTATATGGGCGGTTTGCGGTGGAATCAGCGTGCCCGTCAGGGTGCGCTCGCCTGAATTCGACAACATTCCACGAAATGCCAGCCGGAAAAACTCCGTCACCGGCCTCCCCTGCGTTTCACCCGGCTCCAGCCAACTGACGCGGGGCGTGCGGCGCAGGTATTCGACGCGGTCGTCCATTGGCCGGTAATTGGTGCGCGGCAGGTAGTCGTCGGGCAGGGTTACTAAATCCGGTTTCTCGTAAGCCCGGTGGGTGTTACACACTCGCATCGGGGTTTGGTGAAACGGGTTGGCGACAAAAAAATGCGGGCCGGACAGCACCCAGTCGTGCGGCGTGGCGGCAAAACCAGGGTCGGTGCTGGGGCGGCGGCTGATGGTTCCATCCCGCTGTGCATAGGTTTCGTCAAACATGACCGTGGAAAAGTAGCCATCACCTACATCAGCCAAGCGACGCGAGTAAGCGGCCAGCTTGGCCAGAACGCTGCTTAAAGCACCTGCGTGTAGCGCGGGCAGGCGGGCGCGGCGCGCCGGGGTGCCGGGTTCGTCGTAGAGCTGGGCAAAAGTGACCAGCGCGGCCTCGTCCACACGCACGATGCGGTCGCGGTGGCCGGCGGTGTTCCACTGGTCTTCTGCGTTTTTAATGCCGTCCGGCAGGCCCATGCCGTCGTGCCGGTAGCAGGCCTCGATAGTGTTGGGGCTGTAGAGATTGGCAATCAGGTCAAAGCCAGGAGCAGGCTTCACCGGGCCATAAATGTTGATGCCGAATTTGTTGCGATTGCCAATTGGGAACAGCTTGAACTCGTTTTGAAACTGGAAATGGGCGGCAAGCCGCTGGTACAGCGCCTCGCGCAAGCCACTGCCGTTAGGGTCGTCATAAGGCCCTTCTGGCGTGAGCAAACCGGCCACTCCGTGCGCGCTGCCTAGCCCCCAAGCCAACGGGATAAAGCATTTGTAGAGGTTGGTTTGCACGCCTTTGAGCAGCGGGTAGTTCTGCGCGGCGTTGAGAAAGTTTTGCGTACCTTCGGCCTCTTGTAGCTCGTCGGTCCAGTCGGTTTGCAGGCCGGGGAACTGGGTAAAGGCTTCGGCGCGAAGCTTGGCCAAATCGCTGGCGCTGATTTTGCGCACGGCAAACATGGGGTTGCGCTCACCCAAAATACCTGACTCGTTCCACTCCACTTTGAGCCACGGAGGGTTCCCCAGAATCAAATCAAAGCCACCGCGCTGCCGCAAAACATCAGCAAAGCAGAGCTCCCAGTGCATAAAGCGCCGCTGGTCAGCAATACCTTCCACCAGCTTGATATTGGGAAAATGCTCACGCAGCTTACTGATGCGCAATTGGCCAAGCTTGTCGTGCAATTGGTGCTTGTCGTCTTGCTGCTGAGCTGACAAGGCCAGTTGTACACCACCAAAAATATCAGACTGCACATCAGGCACCACGGTTTCAGCTTCTACGGTAGGCACAGTGCTGGCGGCAAAGTTCAGCCCAAACTGCTGGCTGACTGTGGGAACCAAGTCCACCACATTACCTTCCAAGATGGCTCCGACCTCCATCCACCACTGCTCGCGGGTGGGTAGCTCTTCGCTGCGTGTAATGGGCCAGAACCACAAGGCGCACCAGTAGTCCATCACTAGCTTGAGGCGGCGGAACGGTGTGGCCAAGTCGCCATCTTCATTGAGCAGGCCTTGCTGGCGAATATGCTCTTTCTCAGCACGGCTGATACGCTTTTGAGAGCTGTTTGCGCCAGCCGTATCTGCGCTAGAGGCCGATTTGGCTTGTAATGCTTGCACCGTTTCAGGCCAGACGGCCACAGCATCTTCAGTCAGGGCGCGGTCACGCGCCAAGGCTTTAGTGTGCTCTTCCCAGAGCTTTTGCACACACTGGCTGAGCTGCTGCAGGCGAGCCACTTCGTGCGCAGCCAAGGGGGCGCAGAAGGCTTTGCGCCAAGTCTTCAGGCGGCCGAAGTCTGCGGAGTAGAGTTTTTTGGCGTCTTTGTCGCCGTAGTTGGCCATACCAGGGTCTGGCAGCAAGAAGTGCCAAATTTCATCCGCACGGCGCGGCGCACTGGCGGTAACGCGGCGCGGGGACTCTTCATGCCAGGCGGGTTTGGCGCCTTTTTTCAGGGCCGCGGCGTTGTAGACCTGATGGCGGGCACCAATGAGGCTGTTTCCTGCAAACAATTGGTAGCCAAACCATGGCACGCGGGCTGGCAAGGGTTGGCCGTTTTCTTCTTCCCCATAAATGGCGTTGAGCCACAGTGACACTTCGGCCAACTCAACGGCCACGGGGTTTAAGTCCACACCGAACACGTTACGGTCGGCCAGGTACATGCGCACTTTTTGCAGCTCTTGCGCGTACTTGTCGTGGGGAATGCGTTGCTTGAGTTCGGCTTGTTTGCGCTCCAGATAGGCCTCGGCCAACTGGTTCACGGCTTCGTTCAAGAAGGCTGCGCTGCCCATTGCAGGCTCACACACGGTGAGTGCCAAGATGTCATCGGCCTTTTGCACGCGGCCGTTTTCTGGAGACAGCAGCTCTTTGAGCGCGTATTTGACCAAGCACTGGGTGAGCACTTGCGGGGTGTAGTAGCTGGCGCTTTTTTGGCGGTCGCGGCCAGCCAAGCGGTAGATGAACGTGCCCTTGGGGTACATGCGCAAGCGGCGGCGGCCGTCTTCAACGTCGTACACCTTTTCATCATCACGGTATTCGTCAATGCGGCTGCGGGGCACAAACCATGCGTTTTCCAGCATGTCGGCGCTGTTGTCGGTGTCGCGCGCTTTGCGGGTATTGGAGGCTTCGGCTTCATCGCCATCGTCACCCTCATCATCGCTGGCAGCGGCGCTGGCTTTTTTGGGGGCGGGTTTGACCTCGTACAGGTCTTCTTGCGCAAAGAATCCGCGGTAGCTGAGCAAGGCCTCATACACCGCCCCCAATTGGTTAATGGACAGTAGCTGGTAGCTGACGCGGCCTGAGCGGCGGCCCTTGCCGCTGCGTTTGCTCAGCGACAGCAGCTTAATCACGCGTTGCCACACCAGGTTGGGAAAACGCACCTTGGCCAGCAGCGGTACGCCGCTGTCGTCAAACAAGCGGCTGTCCAGCGGGGCCAGCGCAAAAGTGTCTTTGGCACCTTGCAGCCTGGGCAGGTTGGTATCGCGCACATCGCGCAGTTCGGCCTGCTCACCCGCCAGACCGCAACCCTGGGCCACCAAACTAAACAGGCGACGCAGGGTTTGGTCAAAGTAGTTACCTTCTTGCGCCTGCGGGGTGGGCAAGGGTTGAAGCTCCAAGTCACGCAGGCTTTCAAGGCTGTAGCCTTTGAGGTAAACCTCGCTCTTGGTGATGGGCACATAGCCCAGCTCTGGCCGCGCCTCGATATAGAACATGAACAGCAGGCGGTAGACCATGCGAAGGCACTCCAGGCTGAGCTGGTCGGCGTCGAGCTTGTATTGACCGGAGTACACGCTTTTCTTGTGGCCCACGGCTTGTGCTTCAAGCTGGCTGGCGGCTTCGTTGCCCAGCAACTCAATAGCTTCACGCAGCGCGTACTTGAGGTCTTCGCTCACGCCAAAGGCGTGTTTGTGGGCGTTTTCGTCAAGGCTTTCCAGCAGGCTATTGCCTTCGCCGGGGGCCAGGCTGTCGTTGTGCAGCAGGGCCGCGCAGGCTTTGAGGGTGTCAGCGTCTTTACGGTCCAGAATGTCAGTCCACGCAAAGCGCAAGGCGCGGTTGTTGGGCCATTTGTAGCGGTCCAGCAACAGCCATTCATCCAAACCCAACAACAGCACATAGCGCGGTGGTTGCTCACCACCGAAAACCGCCTCCGACAGCAGCTCGGCCCACGACTCACCCTTAATTTGCAGTGGCAAAGGTTCTGCTCCATAGTGGAAGGCGGTGAGTTGGTGGTCCAGCAGGTCATCGTCTTCACGGCTGGGCTGGTAGGCTGGAATGATGGCCAGCTGCTGCCCTTGCAAGAGCCACAGCGGCACAGGCAGGCCAGAGCTGAACTCATGCAGCGTGCAGCTAAGCGGCGGCTGTGCATAGCCCAGTGCTTGCAGCAGGCCGGTTTGCATTTGCACAAAACTGTGCCAACGCTCATTTTCATCTTTGCCGCGCTGCACTTGGTTGCGCAAAGAGAACCAGCGTTGCGCCCAGCCTTGCAAGCGTTTGGCTGGGGCGCGGTGGGCTTCATCGCCGGGGTGCTGAGCTTCCTCAGCATCCCATCCTGAAAGGCGGTCTTTGATGTCGCCTTTGAAGACTTCTGACAGGTAGTGGTGGCTGTAAAACTCATTTTCGTTGGCAATGCCAGCGAAGGTTTGAACGGCTTCTAAAACTCGCATGGGGAATTACGCTCCGGCTCTTTCGGGGTGGCAGACTGCGGCGATGACCTGAATCCATGGCTGGGGCTCAGTGGTCAGGGTGTCTTGCACCCACAGGCGGTAGTCATCAAAAACGCGGTTGATTTGCTGGGTGCGCTGCTCTAAACGGCCACGTTTGATGGTTTCAATCTGGCCTTCCAGGTCGAGAGCAAGCTGCTCTACTTGTTTTCCTTGCAGGCGTTCCAACTCAGCCAAAGTATCTGTAAGTCGGGTGGACAGTTGCTGGGCAAAGCTGCTTTGCGCTTGCACCATGTGCTGGTGCATGGTTGCTACGGCGTCAGGCAAGGCGGTCTGCAAGGTCTGCAAGGCGGGATGAGCGTCTTGGAGTTGAACTCGGTTAGGTAGTTTTCCGGCCTTGAGGCCTGCACGCGCGGCAAAGTCGTCAAACGATTGCAGGGTAAAAGCACCTTGCCCCTGAGCATTGGGCACACGGTGAGCCACCTGCCACTGCACCAGCAGTGGTTGGCCTTTGCGGTTGGGTACCAAGCCCATCAAGATGAAAGCTTGCTCTTTAGCTTGCAGCTTCAAACACTCCAGCACCGGCGCGCAGTGTCGACCGAATTGGGTAAGGACACGGTCGCCAATCCATTCCATGATGGGGTGTTGGGGCCACAGGTAATGCAGTTGGGGCCAGCTCTCCTCCTCTGCACGAGCTTGACGCGCAGTTTCAATGGCTAGGACCACGCGCTGAGTATCGGTAGTGAGGGTGTAGTAGTCGTTATCAGCCTGTACTTCTTTAGGCAGCTGCTTGAGGCGTTCTTGCAGGTCACGCGGGGCCGTCAACGAAATCATCTTTGTTTCATCGGCAGGGGTCCACTGGCACAAGGTGTCTTCTTTATTGAGCTGCGTGAGCGCAGCCTTGGCATAGTGGTAGTCGCTATCAAACAGCGAGGCGGGCTCATCAATTTGGTCGATGCTGGAGCCTGTGTGTTCGGCTGTAGCAGTGGTTGTGTCTGGAGCCGAATCAGCACCACCACCGAACAGCTCCATCAAGAAGTCTGCGTCGTTATCGCCTGTGGTGGTAGCAGCATGGTCTAGCTCGGCCTCCACCTGTTCTGGCGTGACGCCTTGTGCCATGTAGTCACTGACTTTTTCAACCTCCTTTTCCGGGTCGTACACATTTAAGAAGGCGGATGGGTCACCTAAGTTAAAGTTGGCCTGCTCGTCCTTACGCTCCAGAATTTCCAGAATGCGCAGGTCACCCCGAATTTTCTCATTCACGGTTTCGGTGAACAGGTAGACGATGTGCGGCTGGTGCTGCTGGCCGTAACGGTCCACACGACCATTGCGCTGCTGGAAGGTCATCAAAGACCACGGCAAATCAAAGTGCACCAAACGGTGGCAGAAGTAGTGCAGGTTCAAACCTTCACTAGCCACGTCTGAGCAGACAAGTACACGGATGGGGTCGTCTTTTCGGCCAAATCGCTCCACCAGCTCTTGTTGGTCAATGTCACTCATGCTGCCGTGCAAAATTTCCAATTGCTTGGG
The DNA here is from genome assembly GCF_022387135.1 of Comamonas sp. B21-038. Lineage (GTDB taxonomy): Bacteria > Pseudomonadota > Gammaproteobacteria > Burkholderiales > Burkholderiaceae_C > Comamonas > Comamonas sediminis. Next base: position 1,231,384 of record NZ_CP092462.1, on the reverse strand, counting down.
TTTGAGCTTCAAGTCCCGAGTAAGCTGCTCTTGGAGCCAGTGCAGGGTTTCAATGCGCTCCGAAAAAATCACCAAGCGGTCGCCTGCGTCGTCTTTGCTCCAGCCGAAGTCACTGGATTGCAGCAGCTGCAACAGCTTTTGGTATCGGCTAAAGCTGTGCGCACGGCTGTCGTTGACGAGTGCCTGCAGCGATTCCTGAAACTCTTGCAGGCCAGTAACCTCTATTTGCTCGTCATCTGAGATAGCTGGGCGACCTTCCAACAGTGCAATGCGCCGCTTTGTGGATTGCAAAGCTGCCTTTGGGCTGGAGAACAGAGCCTTTTGCATGCCGATGCGCTGCAGCTCTTGCTGGCGACCAGCTTTATGGTTGCCTCCCTGGGTGAAACGAATGTCTAACAATGCACGATAGGCCGCTTCTTCATGTGCGGAGGCGCTTTGGCGCAGGCACGTAGTAATGCGGTCCTGGAAATCTGCAGAGACCTGGTCGCGAATGTCCTTTTTGAAACGCCGAATTACCAAGCCTTTGTTGCGAAAGTCTTGCGGCGTGTAGTGGTCGGGGTCAGAAATGGCCGTGGCGTCCAACAAGCTCATTAAAGACGCAAAGCTACGCGCAGAGCCATCGTGGGGTGTGGCCGACAGCAGCATCAAGGTGTCGGAACGGTTAGAGAGCAAACGAGCCAGACGAGCGCGGCGGGATAGCCCAGATTCCCCGGCACGAGCAGCAACGTTATGACATTCATCAATGACGATGATGTCCCACCAAGCATTCTCCAAATAGTTACGGTACTCAAGATTGCTCTTGAGCGTATCCATCGAGATGATGCTGCGGTCGAAGTAGTTGAACGGGTTGTGATTAGCTGGAATGCGGTTACGTACACGCGCCAAGCCCAGCGAGTCCAAACGTACCAAAGGAATGGAAAAACGGCTCCACCACTCCTTTTGAAACTGCGTGAGCATGGCTTTTTGGGTTACCACCAAAATGCGCTTGCCCCGACCGCGCTGAATGAGTTCGGTGGCCAAAATGCCAGCTTCCAGCGTCTTACCCAAGCCCACCGCATCGGCAATCAAGATGCGTGCACGCGGTTGGTGCAAAGCTTGTAAGGCAGGGTCCAGTTGGTAGGGAACGAGGTTCATCACCCCCCTGTGCCCCAGATGGATGCGCTCATCATTGGCAATGCTGCGCCTGCGCATGCTCTCCAAATACAACATGGTGGCGTTGTAAGTGGGGCTTGTGTCGGCAACCAGCTTGGTCTGCGCGGGGTCCAGCACCTCAATAGGTCCTTCTAGCGCTGTCAAAAAAAGTGCTTCGCGCCCTCGAACCAGCTCAGAAATACCGTCACAAGTCAGTAACCATCCACCGTCCTTTGACGGGTCAACCCGTCTCACTAACCACTCTTCATCACGGATAAGAACACGGGCACCTGGAGCAAAGGAAAGCATGTATGTACGAAGTTCTAGATTTTTGTTACATACGAATGATAATTGCAAGCCTTGGCGAGGTCCAAAAAAGGTGCATTGAGCTAGACCGTCAGAAGGCTTTGGGCATGTGACGACGCTTTGTATGAATCCGGATTGGTAGTTCTGAGTCCATCAGCGCCAGTCCCGTGGCATCAAACTGCGTGTCCATCATGAGGCTCAGCTTCTCCAACTCACCAAACACCAGCAGCGCGCTGGCCAGGTACGTGAGCGCTGTGCCTGGATGGCCATCCTCCAGCCGACGCAAGGTGCTCACCGAAGCGCCCATGCGCGACGCGAAATCCGCTTGAGAGACCCCGCGCCTGCGCCGCGCAAGCTCGATATTCTTTCCCAAAGATTTCAGGGCCCTGTCGATAGGTACGCTTTTTCTTGTGACCACTTAAACGTCCTGATATGAATGATTCCAGCGGGCAAGCGTTCTAATCAGAGTGCTTACGCTTGAACAGCTCAAAGGAGCCGCCCCCCAGAAACTCGCTGTCTGTGAAGTGCGGAATTGGCGTGACATGCTCATGTTCAATTAAATTTCTTCAGCTTGGCGACCAGTTCTGTCACTGACTCTGGGTTAGCAAGCCCCAGATTCTCGTCAGTCAGCACCAGGTGCGATTCGGCAGCGCTCAGCCAGCCGTCATTGTCATCATCGATGGCCAACCACTGAGTTACACCCCGGCGGCGGGCATCAGCCAGCACCTGCGCCCCGCGGGTCATTGCGTCAAACTCCATTTTGTTCAGCCGGCTGTGGAACGTTGCACCAATCACGCGCTGACGCAGTTCCTCGGGCAGATAGGCTTTGGCCCTTGAATAGCCTAATACGCGCACCCAAGACGTTGACAACACAATAGCTAACTGCGGATAAGGAGCTAGTGCATCTTGAAGGACTTGTGCGTTCTCAAACAAAGTATGGTGCTGGTGCGAAACACCGAAGTACATGCCCCGCCTGGGATGGCGATATACGGGGCTCGGGTGAAGAACTCCATCAAAGTCCAGATATAGAACCTGTCGAGTCATGTGGGCTATTTCTTAAGAGCTACAACTACCTCGAACGGTCCTGTGAACCGATGCGCAGAGCGAATGCCTCCCTCAGGCACTGATACTCTGGGTCTTGCAGTCCCACGCCCTCTTGGCACAGAACCACGAAATTTTGCTTGTCCCACGGCCAAGTGGAAAAGCCGGTTCCAGACAGCTCATCGTCCAGTGCGACCCATGCGTTTGCAGACTCTGGATGGTTTGATAGCCAGCGTCTGATTTCTACGGCTCGTTGGGCATCACGTGAAATCTGAGGTGTAGTCCAGTCCTGGTGCAGGTTTTGCGCAACAAAGCTCAATCCTGCTAGCTCAAGCGTTTGCGCCAATTGGTCTCGCTCGAAAAACCAACGCCAACTGGTCGACAGCACGTAGTTCGGAGCGAACTCCTCATTCACTTGCTGCAAGTACTGAGTAGCGCGCTTATTGAACAAACGGGGCCACAGTGCATCTTTGGCATTGATAGGTGTTCCATCCCGAGAGGCTTGAGAAAACGCATTTAGTACATCGTATCCACCATAGGGCTGGTTGAGGCAAATGACATCGTCGAAATCCAGAAAAAGAATAGGTCTCGTGGTACGCATAGAGTGATGGGCTCAAGTGGGACAGCCATGGTCAATCCATTGGCGAATTCGGTGTTGCATCTGCTCGTCAGAAATGCCCGAAGCGCTGTCACAAAGAATGAGCGTGGGCCAGGCTTTCGCCAATCCAGGAAAGTAGTCAGCTTGGTCGTCTAGGATGAGGTAGTCGTCCACGCGATTAACCTCAAGCCAAGCTTGGATGGCAATGGCTCGCCCTTGGTACGGAAGACCTACGGAGCCTTCGTACCATGGACCTATGGGCGCAAGCAGTTCACCCAATTGCTCGTCGTTCAAAAACATGCGCCAGGAGCTGGAGACGACCACTGCAATCTCATGATGACCATGCAACAGGGAGGCGAGGATTCCCAGGTGTTCCAACGCTTGAGGCCAACGTTCTCTGATGGTGGCCGGCTCAAGTGGCGGCCGTGCATCAGCAAGCGTCCCCAGTGGATGCAACACACCGTCAAAATCCAGAAAAATCACGCGCCGACCGCGCTCCTGAAGGCTCGAATCAAGAATATGACTACTCACAGACGGACAGCTCCGAAACGGTGAACAACGGCACCCAGTCCACACCAGTCTTCTTTTCGACAATGCGAAAGGTGTACGCGTCGTAAAACGCATCTGGCTCATCACGAAATTTCAGATACACGTCCGTCGTCTCTCGGCCAGGCTCCACCCAGACCTGCTCTACCGGCCTTGAACACCAAGCTGACGCTGCACTCTGCCAAATCATGCAGTCCACTCCAAGAATGCGTGCCCCAGCGAAAGTGTCATGCAAACACCATAGCGAAGCGGCATCAGAGGCAGTGCCAACTAATTTGGGTGCGGCATCATCACCTAAAGCACTACCTGTGACGGTGAACGTTGGACGCATATCCTGCTTCAGGACCGCGTACATGTGACTCCACCCATGTGCGGTGGGCAGACTTTTTTCTAGTAAGGGGTTATGGCATTTGTGCTCTAGCGCGCTCACAAACATTTTCTGTCGACTCCGACGCTGCATGGTGCCCATTGGTCTTCGGTACTAACGTGCGCGGATAGCCCGTGAGCGTCTTGAAAGGACTCTTCAGCATCGCCGCAATGGAGTGAAGCCCAAACTAGACTGGACCTCATTGAACTCCTTGAGTTGCTGTATTGACCAGTCACCTGTTGGAACAGGGAAGAGCCGCTTGCTTCACATGACATAGGTTCTAAATTGAGCGGACAGAGAAAAGTGCTCTCCAGAGCAAAATCTGATAGCTCTGCGATTGGAGCTTTGAGAAGTCGAGAACAAGGTTGAATCATTTGCATGAATACATCAATTTGATGTACACAATTTTGGTGTAATTCTAATTTACCTGCACTCTACCGCCTCTTTAGCAATACGTATCAGTCGGGCATGCCTCTACACACGCCGGAGTATCGGCAGTTTCTGGTGCTTCTCAAGGAGCTCCGCACCAAACAAAACATCTCGCAGGTAGAGCTAGCAGGACGACTTAAGACTACGCAGCAATACGTCAGTCGGTGCGAAAGCGGACAGCGTCGCCTGGATGCAATTGAACTTGACCACTGGTGCGAGGCACTTGATGTCAGCGGTGCTGAATTCTTTGGACGTATCCGCGAGATTCGCCAAACCCCATCGCTCGAGAAGTGAGCGCCTGGTTCAACGTGCTTGATGCTCGCCCCTTCCTGGTGGGTGATTGCATCTGACAGCTAGTCCCTATCTGAGGCGCACCCAGCTCAGTGAAGCTCTTGAAGCAACTCATCTCCACCAGAGTCTTTCAAGGTAGCTGGCCGTTACGACTAACCTATCTCCATGAAGAAAATTTGGGACCTCGCCTGCGCGGCGCATTGGATGGCCCCGGCCTTGCCCGCCGGTTTTGCTGACTATCCTCAGTTCTTCTCAGCCAAGCCTCCGACGTCCAGCTACGTGAGCTGTGCTTCAACGAATTTGCGGTCCTGTATTCAGGAGAGACCAAAGCACCGATTTACGTGTTCCAGCGGCTCAATGCAGCCGTGCTTTCGGACGCCCAGAACCTTCCCTGCGCAAACTGGTTCTATCCTAAAGCCCATATTACATTCGCTGAGCGGTCGCAACTGAACGACGTCAAATACTCGGGGTGGTCAAGAGGACACATGGCCCCAGCAGGAGATATGAGCACCCTGGAAGGGAACGCTCAGTCGTTCTCGTTGGCCAACGTAGTTCCGAAGGACTCCTGCCACAACAGCGGAGCCTGGTCAAAAAATAGAACAGGACACCCAGAGGTACGTACGCCGAGCTTAGGGGGTTGTCTTTGTGATTACCGGCCCGCCGTTCGGCAAGGCTCCCCAAACCATTGGTGAAGACAAGGTGCGCCTGCCAGAGTCAATCTACAAAGTGGTCTTGGACAATAGCACTGGCAAGAGCTGGGCTCACTGGCATACCAACAGCGCAGACAAACAGGCCTTTACTCCTTATTCCTATGCTGACTTCAGGCAGCAAACAGGATTAGAACTTTTGAAGAAGTAGCCTCGGCCAGCTTAAGTCATGTACCTTCAATCCCGCAAACGACACAACACGGCAATCAAGGCATGCACGCGGCAAGTGGCCGAGCTGAACACCCCTGCATCCCCTCAGTCTGTTTACTGAACTAACCGCACCCATACTTGGCTTTGGAAGAGCTGGGCCTGGAATCGGGAAAGCTCTGCGACTGAACGACGAATACAATAAGGGAACCAACTGAGCCAGCAATAGCCAAGTCTACTGTTGAGGTGAACTCACTACCTCCTTCCAGTTCAAGCCCTCAAAGTAACTTTCACCAAGCAGTTCAAATCTAAGTCAGTGAACCCATAAGATGGTGAAATACTCTATGAAGACAAAAGACCCCTTAGCATGGAATGTGACCAAACCCTTCAACCTGACCGAAGGCGCCGCGCTGCTGCACCTGATGGGGCGCCTGAGTGGCTACACGCCGCGCTGGTTCACCTACTTCATCGGTGATGCCCACATCTACGAAAACCACCTGGACATGCTGCAGGAGCAGCTCAAGCGCGAGCCCTTTGAATCCCCCAAGCTGGTGCTGTCGGACCGCATCCCCGACTACGCGGTGACCGGCCAGTACCAGCCCGAATGGCTGGAAAAGGTCGAACCGTCGGACTTCTGGCTGGAAGGCTACCAGCACCATGCGCCGTTGACGGCGCCGATGGCGGTATAAACAGAAACGCCCGCTATCGCGGGCGTTTGCTCAGGTGGAAGCCATAGGGCCTTCAGCCCCCGCAGCGCGCCTTCAGCGCCTCGAACGACGCCCGCTTTTGCTTGCGGATCGGCAGCGGCAGCGCAATCGATTCGGCTTCGATCTGCATGCTCTTCATGCGCTCCGGATCGGGGCAATCGGCCGGACGCGGCTCGGGGGCATCCGCGGGTACTGCTGCCGGTGGTGCGGACGCCGGTGGGTTATCCGCCGGGCGGCTGGTGACCGGGCGGTCATGCTCGCGCGGGTTGATGCCCTGGCTGGACGGTGTCACGGTGATGGTCTCGGCCTTCTGCCCGGCCGCGCAGGGCTCATCCTGAAAGCTGGTGCGGCCCTGGGCATCAACGCATTTGTTGATGGCCCATGCCGGTGCGCTCAGCAAAGACGCAGTGGCGAGCAATCCGGCAGCGAGGGTATGGCGGTCAAGGGGCATGGCGCGGTCCAGAAAGATGGCGAAAAGCCGATTATGCGGCAGCCCGCCCCCGTGCCCCTGGCTCAGTTCAACTCGATGCGCACGCCGCTCCTGACCAGCGCCTGCAGCTTGCGGGTTTCGGTCTGCAGGTACTGGCCAAAGGCCTCGGGGGTGGACAGCGCTACCAGCAAACCGGTCTTGGCAATCTGCGCGCGCACTGCAGGGTCTTCCACGGCGCGGTGCAGATCGGCATTGATCTGCTGCACCACCGCATCGGGTGTGGCGGCCGGTGCCAGCATGCCAAACCAGCTGCCGCTGACAAAGTCCATGCCCAGCTCCTTGAAGGTCGGAATCTCGGGCGCGTCCGGGTGGCGCTGCTCGGAGGCGATGGCCACCGCCGCCACCTTGCCGGATTTGACCAGTGCATACGACGACATGCCGTCAAACATGCCATCGACCACACCGGCCATCAGATCGGTCATCGCCGGGCCTTGCCCCTTGTAAGGCACATGGGTAAAGCCGATACCCGCCTTCGTCGCAAACAGCTCGGCGCCCAGATGCGGGCTCGACCCGGGGCCGGATGAGGCCAGCTTCAGCGAACCGGGCTCGGCCTTGGCGCGGTCGATCAAGTGCTGCAGCGACTGCCCGCGCAAGCGGTTGGTGACCAGCAGCACATTGTGGCTGGAGCCCAGCAGGCCCACGGGCCGGAAGGCATCGGGCCCATAGGGCAGCTGGCGGCGCAGCACCGGGTTGGAGGTGTAGGCATAGCTGGTGAACAGCAACGTATAGCCATCGGCCGGGGTGCGTGCCACTGCGCTGGTCCCTATGATGGTGCCCGCGCCGTCGCGGTTCTCCACCACCACCGGCTGGCCCCAAAGCGTAGCGAGCTTGGCCGCCAGCGACCGGGCCAGCGTATCGGTCAGGCCGCCGGCCGAATACGGCACCACGATCGTCACGCGTTTGTGGGGGAAAGCGGCCTGCACCTCAGTTGCCGGCGCGGCTGCCGTGCACAAAGCCAAGCCCAGCCCCAGGGCTGTAGCGCGCCAAGAAATCCGTATGGGTATGGACATAAGACCTTCCTTGCCCAGCCTGTCTGCCGGGCAATTGCCAGACCATTGCAAAAGTGGGCTGTGCCGTTGCGGCACAGAGGGTCCCTGGGCAGGCTGCAGCGCCTTCAGCCCCGCAGCCTGCCCCGGGTGGCGCTCAATCGACCTTGAGCTTGGCCACCTTGGCCAGTTGCTGCCACAGCGCCATGTCGCGCTTGACGACCTGGCTGAACTCGGCGGCCGACTTGTGCGCAGGGATCAGCATGTTCTGCTCGGCAAACTTGGCCTTCATCTCGGGGCTGCCCAGCGCCTGGCCCAGATCGGCATTGAGGCGGTCGATGATCTTGGGGTCCGTCTTGGCGGGCGCGAACACGCCATACCAGCCGTCGGCATCGAAGGTGTAGCCCTGCTCGGTCAGGGTCGGCACATCCTGCAGCGCCGGGCCGCGTGCCGATCCGGTGGCGCCCAGCGCACGCAGCTTGCCGCTGCGCACATGGGGAATCGGCGAGGCAATGTCCATAAAGCCCACGCCAATGGTGTTGGCCAGCAGATCGCCCAGCTCCACAGCGGTGCCCTTGTAGGGCACATGGGGCATGTCCAGGCCGTAATGGGCCTTGATGCCTTCCATCACCAGGTGGCCGGTCGAGCCGCTGCCCCAGGAGCCATAGGCCAGGCGGCCCGGGTGGGCCTTCGCGTACTGCACCATGTCGGCCAGGTTCTTGAAGCCGGTCGCCGGGTTGGCCACCAGCAGCACGCCCGCTGCACCCACCTGCGCCACGGGCGCCAGGTCGCGCATGGCGTCATAGGGCATCTTGGGCTGGATGATGGGGTTGATCGCAATCGACGACGACGGCGAGAACAGCAAGGTATAGCCATCGGCCTGGGCCTTGGCCACATGGTCATTGCCGATGATGCCGTTGGCGCCGGCCTTGTTCTCGACGTAGAGGCTTTCCTTCAGCGAGGTCTGCAGCGGCGGCAGCAGCATGCGCGCAAAGATGTCGCCGCCCGATCCGGCCGGCCCCGGCACAATCATCCGGATCGCCTTGTTGGGCCAGGCGGTGTTGGCCCACGTTGTGCCGGCGCCTGCTGCGGCGAGCAGGCCCAGCAGCATCTGCCGGCGGTTGAAGCTTGCGTATGAATCGGTCATTTTTGTCTCCTGTTGACTGCGGATAGCCGGCCCTTGCCGCAGCTACCCCCTGGTTCTATCGCTGGCCATGTCAGCGCTGCCCGGGCTTGTCGCGCCCGGTGCAGCCGCCAGCGCGCTCGTTACGGCATCTTCAGATCGGCCAGTTTGGCCAGACCACCCCAGATCTTCATATCGGACTGGATGGAGCGGGCAAACTCTGCCGCCGGTTTGACGGCAGGCAGCGCCATGTTCTGGTCTTCAAACTTTTTGCGGATATCGGCGCTCTGCGCCACCTGCGCCAGCGCCTGGTTCAGCCGCTCCACCATCTCGGGGTTGGAGCTGCCGGCCGGCAGAAACACGCCATACCAGCCGTCCGCATCGAACTTGAAGCCCTGCTCGGTAAAGGTCGGCACCTGCGGCGTGGCCGGTGCGCGCTGTGTGCCGGTCACACCCACGGCCAGCAGCTTGCCATTGCGGATATGCGGCACGGGCGACGCGATGTCCATGAAGCCCATCGGAATGTTGTTGCCGATGATGTCGGACAGCTCGGTGGACAGTGCCTTGTAGGGCACATGGTGGATGTCGATGCCGTAATGGGCCTTGAGGCCCTCCAGCGCCAGATGGCCCGACGAGCCATTGCCCCAGGAGCCGCAGGACAGCTTGCCCGGGTTGGCCTTGGCATAGCGCACCAGGTCGGCCAAGGATGCAATGCCGGTCTCCGGATTGGCCACCAGAAAAATGCCCGACAGCCCAATCTGGCCCACCGGCAGCAGATCGCGCTGCGTGTCATAGGGCAGCTTGGGCTGGATAAAGGGGTTGATGACGATGGCCGACGACGGCGCAAACAGCACCGTGTGCGCATCGCTGCTTTTGGCGACAAAGTCATTGGCGATGATGCCGTTGGCGCCCACCTTGTTTTCCACATAGAAGGGCTGGCCCAGCGCTGCCTGCAGGCCGGGCGCCAGCAAGCGGGCAAACACATCGCCGCCCGATCCGGGCGAGCTGGTCACCACCAGGCGCACCGGCTTGCTCGGCCACGGCGCGGCCGCCCGCGCCAGGGGAAGTGCGGCAGGCAGAGCGGCAGCCATGGCCGCCATCAGCAGGGTGCGGCGTTCGCTACGCAGCTGGTTCATGGTTGTCTCCTTGTCGTTCGATGTCATGCCGCCTCCAGCTCAGCCAGTACCGTGATGCCCAGCGCCGTGCCATGCACCGCCAGGTGCGCGCCCATCTGGATGACCTGCACCACCGCATCGCGCGCCACGCCCAGGCCATGGGCCTGCTGCAAGGCTGCGCGCAAGGCCTCGGGCTGGTGGGCAGTAAAGCAGGCATGCAGCGCAATCGTGACCAGGCAGCGCTCGCCAGCGCTCAGGCCCTTGCCGCTTTCAGCCGTGCTGGCCAGCGCCTGCAGATGGCCAAAATAGGCAGGGTCCAGCGCCTGCAGCCGCGCCCACAGGTCTGGCGGCAGGTCTTCCGCCGTGGACTCTGCGCCGGGTAGCAGACCATACACCTGGGCCACCTCGTTCAGCGCCGCCGCAGTCGCGCCTGCGCCTTGCAGGCAGACGAGGGTCAGCACATCGAGCAAGTCGTCATCGCTGGCGCCGCAGGCCAGCGCCTTTTGCATGTGCAGCTTCAAGCCGCTGGCAAACAAATGGCTGGCGGAGGCATCAAGCGCCACATAGACCAATTCCACCATGCGCTCGCTCAGGCCGCCGCTGCGCGCCGGGTAGCCGGCATAGTGCGCATAGGCCTGCAAAAATGCCGGGCGGCGGGCGAGCAACTGCGCGTTCCAGGGCCGCCAGTAGCCACGCTCCTGGCGGTACAAGGCTTCAACGGCGGCGGTGTCCCATTCAGCCATGGTAGCGCTCCTTGGTGCCTGAGATATCCAGGCTCTGCCCGGTCACAAACTGCGCCTGCGCCCCGCTCAGAAAACGGACCAGCGGCAGCAGTTGCGCCACAGCCGCCCCCGTGGCCTGTTCAGGCGACAGCAGCAGCGCATTGATGCGCAGGCCCTGCGTGGCCCATTCGCAGGCCAGGGTGGCGACCAGCATGCGCGCGGCAGCCAACGCCGTCTGGTGCTGCCAGGCGGGCACATTGGCTGGCGCGCTAGCTGGCAGCAAGAGCAGCAAGCTGGCATCGCGCGCATGGGCGGCTGCAAATTGCTGGCCGGCGCTCAGCACGGCCTCCAGCAGATCGCTGACAGCAGGCGCCAGCGCCTGGGTGCTGACCACCCCTTGGCTTAGCGCGCCTGTTGCAGCCGCATGCGCAGGCGCATCCGCCTGCAGCGCTTGCAACCAGGCGCCATCACAAGCAGCATCGCTGCCCGCTTGCAGCTGCAGATGCAGCGGCGTCTGCAAAGGCGCAGGCACAGCCGTGCTCAGCGCGCAGCGGCTGCTGCCGCCGTAAATGCCCGATCCGCCATCGACCGACAGGACCTGGCCCGACAGCACATGCGCCTGCGGCTGCGCCAAAAACACCAGCGCTGCGGCCATTTCTTCGGGCTCGGCCAGGCGGCCCAGCGGAATCTTCGCAACGGCATCGGCCAGCGCCAGGCGGCCTGCATCCATCAGCCCTTGCACCAGCTCGGTGCGTACAAAACCGGGGCACAAGGTGGTCACCCCCAGCTGCGGGTAGCGCTGCGCCAGCCTGTGCGACCAGGCAATCAGCCCGGCCTTGCTGGGGCTGTAGAGGCCGCGCCAGGGAATGGCCTTCTGCCCTGCGCCGGAGGACACATTGACAATGCGCGCATCCGGCTTCAGTCGCGGCAGGCAGGTGTCGAACAAGGCCTGCGGTGCCTGCAGGTTCAGCCGCAGCAGGCGCTGCCATTGCGCGGGCGCCTGCTCGGCCAGCGGCCGGCCGCTGCTGTCCGAGATACCGGCGTTGTTGACCAGCGCATCGAGCGCTGGCAACTCAGCCAGCTGGCGGCCCAGCTGGGCCAGCGCCTGCGCATCGGTCAGGTCCAGCGCAAAGGCCTGCGCACTGGCGGCGCCCTGCGCCAGGCAGTGCGCAGGCAGCGCGGCAATCGCCGGGCTGATGTCGACCAGCAGGCAATCCCAGCCCTGCTGCGCAAACTGCAGCGCGGCAGCGCGGCCAATGCCAGAGGCAGCACCGGTGATCAAGACAGCGGGCATGGAGCGGGCGCCTCAGATGTTGGTGAAGGTAATGCCGCCGTCCACCACCAGCGCCTGCGCGGTGGTGAACTGCGCAGCATCGCTGGCGAGAAAGCAGATGGTGCCGGCGATGTCGTCCACCGTGCCCAGGCGTCCCATCGGCGTCTTGGCCACGCGGCCCGCATCGCGCTCGGCATTGCGGTTGCGCTGCGTGCCCTCGGTCGGCACGGCCGAGGGGCAGACCGCATTGACGCGGATGTTGCGCTCACCCAGCTCTGCCGCCGCAGCGCGGGTAATGCCCAGCACGCCGGCCTTGATGCCCGAATACACCATCGAGCTGCCGGCAGAGCGCAGCGCCGCCACCGAGGCCACATTGATGATGGCGCCTCCGCGCTCCGCATCCATGCGGGCCGCAGCGGCCTGGATGCCCCAGAGCACCGCCTTGAAGCCGATGTCCAGCATGCGGTCCACCGTCTCGGGCATGATCTCGCTCACCGACTGGTAGCGCACCCAGGCGGCGTTGTTGACCAGGATGTCCAGCCGCTGGTAGCGCGCATGGGCCTCGTCTACGGCGGCGGTCATCTCTTCGCGCGTGGCCACGTTCTTCACCACACCAAAGGCCTGGCCGCCCTGCGCGGTGATCGCGGCCACGGTTTCTTCCACCAGCGCATCCTTCAAATCATTCACCGCCACCACCGCACCGCGCGCGGCCAGTTGCAGCGCGGTGGCCCGGCCAATACCGGCACCGGCGCCGGTGATCAGGGCCACACGGCCCTCCATGTCTCTCGCGATGGCCCTTGTCATGGCGTCACCTCACAACGGTCGATAAAGTCAGCGCCCACGGCGCGCATCAGCGCACCGGCACCCAGGCTGGCGTCCAGCTTTTTGTGCTCACGCAGGCTGCGGTGCAGCCCCAGCTCCCAGGTAAAGCCCATACCACCATGCAGGTGGATGGCTTTTTCCAGCACCCAGGCGCCCTGGTTCAACGCAGCGGCCAAGGCGCTGTCCGCCTCGCGCGGGGCATCGCATGCGTCCGCACGCAGCGCACGCCAGGCCTGGGCGCTGGATGCCTCCAGCAGCAGGCGCATGCGCGCCAGGTGGTGGCGCACCGCCTGCTTGGCCGACAGCGGCCGGCCAAACTGCACGCGCGCCTGCAGGTAATCGGCAGTGCGCTCCAGCGCGCCGGCACACAGCCCGTTCACATACTCGGCCCAAAGCAGCTGGATATCGGTGCAAAAAGCCTGCGACTGCTGCGCGTCCAGGGTCAGCAGCGGCGTGGCACCGGTGGTGGATACCCACAGCTGGGGCACTTCCGGGTCCAGCATCTCCTCGGCCTGGCAGCGCAGCGCCGCCTTGTCGTAGAGCGCAAAACCGGCATCGCTCTGCACCAGCGCATAGTCGGCCTGCTGGCCATTGCGCGCCACCCCGCTCCAGTCGCCAGCGGCCTGCGCGGCCATCACCACGCACAGCGATTTCTCACCGCGCAGCAGCTGGCCACCGGCCTCCGTGCCTTGCAGTGCCTTGCTGGCGGCCATCTGCTCGGGCAAGGGGTAGGACAGTTGCATCTGCCCGGCCACCCGCACCACCGGCATCGCAAATGCCAGCGGCAGGCCCAGGCCGCCCTGCGCTTCATCGGCGCAGATACCAAACAGGCCGGCATCGGCCATGGCGGTAGCCGCCTCGGCCGGGCCTTGCCCTTGCAGCGCTGCGATGACCGCCTGCGCCGCCTGCCCAAACTCCTCGGGCTGCAGCTCTTCACTTTGCATCGTCATCCCCTCAGTCCTTGGTCAGCTGTTGAATGCGCTGGGCAATGACGTCCAGCTGCACTTCGGTGGTCCCGGCATAGATGCTCTCGGCGCGCGAGAACAGGTAGGCCTGCGTGAAATGGGCCTTGGCGCGTTGCGCCAGTGCGCTGTGGCCAGGGTTGATATCGGCCACCAGCGCCAGCGCCAGCGAGGCAAAGGCCTGGTGGCATTCGGACCAGTACAGCTTGGTCAGCGATCCGCGCGCACCAATCGGCTCGCCGGCCTGCAGCTGCTCCACACTGCGCTCGACCAGGCCCTTGAGGCCATCGATCTGGCTGACCACCTGGCCAATCGCTTGGCGCAAACCCGGCTCTTGCAGGCGAGCGCGCAGCGCGGGCTCGGACTGGTAGGCCCGCACCAGCTGGCGCAGCTCGCACTCAAAGCGCCAGGCGCGGTACATGCGGTTGGTGGCACGCTCGATCGACAGCACGCGAATCGCCGCGCTCCAGCCTTCATCGGCAGCGCCCAGGCGGGCCGAATCGGGCACGCGCACCTGGTCAAAAAACACCTCGGCGAACGACTGCTTGTTGTCGATGGAGCGGATCGGCACCACGCGAATGCCGGGCGTGTCCATCGGCACCGCAAACATCAGCAGGCCCCGGTGCTTGTCGGCCACCGTGCCGGTGCGGGTCAGCAGCAGGCAGTAATGGGCCTTGGCAGCGCCGCTGGTCCAGATCTTCTGGCCCTGGATCAGCCAGCCATCGCCATCGGGCGTGGCCTTGGTGCGCAGCCGCGCCAGGTCCGATCCGGCCTCGGGCTCGGAAAAGCCCTGGCACCAGTACTCGCGCATCTCCAGAATCGCGGGCAGAAAGGCCTGTTTTTGCGCCTCGGTGCCCACGGCCATGATGATGGGGCCGGCCAGCTCCTTGCCGATCGAGCTGACGCTCTCGGGCATGGCCAGCGCACCCACTTCCTTGTTCACCGCCAGGTGCTCGCGCAGGCTCAGGCCATGGCCGCCATAGGCGGCCGGCCAGGTCATGCCGGCCAGGCCCGCCTGGTACATGCGCGCTTCCCAGTCGCGGCACTCGTCCAGGCTGGGCGTGCGGTAGTCCACGCTGTCGGCGCGCATATGGGCGGGCAAATGGCTGTGCAGCCATTCACGCGCATATTGCCGGTAGGCACCCGGGCCCGATGCGGCATCGGGGCGGGCGAAAGTCTCTTCCTGTTTCATCGCATAGTTCCGATCAAAGTCTCCGTGGCGCTGTGCATCAGGCCTGCGGCGGGGCGGCCACCATCAGCGCATCGACCGCAATCACGCCCTCGCCGGCGGGTTGGACCAGCACCGGGTTCAGGTCGATCTCGGCAATCTCGCCGGCATAGGCCAGCGCCAGCTCCGACAGGCGCGCCACCGTGGCGGCCATGGCCTGCACATCGGCAGCGGGCTGGCCGCGCACCCCTTGCAGCAGCGGGTAGAGCTTGAGCGAAGCGATCATCTGCAGCGCCTCGGCCTGCGTCACCGGTGCCACCTGCACCGCCACATCCTTCAGCACCTCGGCATAGATGCCGCCCATGCCCACCATCACCACCGGGCCAAAGGCCGCGTCATGCGATATGCCAGTGATCATCTCGACACCGCCAGCCACCATCGGTGCCACCAGCACGCCATCGATCTGCGCCTGCGGCGCGCGCTCTGCCACCCGCGCCAGCAGCTGTGCATGGGCCGTGCGGGCTTGCGCGGCGCTGCGGATGTAGAGCTCAACGCCACCGACTTCGGTCTTGTGGGCAATGTCGGGCGAGACGATCTTGAACACGACCGGGAAGCCGATCTGCTCGGCAGCGGCCACCGCTGCATCGGCGGACTGCACCACCTGCTCCTGCGTCACCGGCACACCGGCACGCGCCAAAAAGGCCTTGGCATGGAACTCGTTGCGGAAGACCTGCGCATCCAGCGCCTCCCAGTTCTGCGCGGCAGCGGGCGCGGCTGGCGGCTGGCCCAGCGTCTGGCCCAGGCGCACCATACCGGCCAGCCCACGCGCTGCCGCATCAATGGTCGGAAAGATCGCAATGCCTGCGTTGGCAATGCGCTCGGTCACCTCGGCAGGGCCCTGTCCAATCAGCACGATCAGGCGGTCCGGGTAGTCGCGCCGGATCTGGGCCAGCGCCTCCTGGTACACACCGCTCAAACGTGGGTTGTGCAAGGACAGCGACAGCAGCAGCACCAGGGTGCTGCGCGATGCGTCTTCCAGCAAAGCGGTGAGCAGCTTGTACAAGATATCGGGACGGCTGGACATCTGCGCCGTCGCATCCACCGGGTTGCGGGTGCCGGCCACCGGCACGGCTTCCTGGATACGGGCACGGGTGGCGTCCGACAGCTCGGGCAGGTCCAGGCCTGCCTGCACCATCGCATCGGCCATCATCACGCCAAAGCCGCCCGATGCCGCCACCAGGGTCACGCCCCGGTTGCGCGGCAGCAGTGCCTGCGGCACCACCGACAGCGCCGCCGTCAGCTCCACCATGTCTTCGATGGACTGCACCGTCAGCGCACCGGCGCGGGTCAGCGCCGCTTCGATCACCGCGTTCGATCCGGTCAGCGCGCCGGTGTGCGAGGCGGCAGCCGCCTGGCCTTGCTCGGTCGCACCAATCTTGAGCACCACCACCACCTTGCCGGCAGCGCGGGCCGCTTCCAATGCCTGCAGCAGCTGGCTGCCATCGCGGCAGGTTTCCATGCAGCACAGGATGATGCGGGTCTGGCTGTCGCGGGCCAGCGCGGCAATGCCGTCGGCAATGTCCACATCCACCTCGTTGCCCGTTGCCATAAAGCGGCTGATGCCCAGGCCACGGCGCACCACCGACTGCATCGTGAAGCTGCCCAGGTTGCCCGACTGCGAGACGATGCCCACATGGCCTGCGGCGGGCAGCTTCTCTTCCAGCGCGACCGAGAACGAGCCAATCACCCGCTCCTCGATGCCCACCGCGCCCAGGCAGTTGGGGCCCAGCACGCGGATCTGGCGCTCCCGCGCAATCTGGCTCAGCTGCCGCTGCAGCGCAGCGCCCTCCTCCCCTGCTTCTATGAATCCGGACGACAACACAATCGCTGCCTGCACGCCTTTGTCAGCACATTCGCTCAGCGCTGCGGGCGCCATGGCCGCCGGCACCGCGATGATGGCCAGCTCCGGCACCTGCGGCACATCGCGCACGCTGGTATAGGCGGGCAGCGACTGGATGCTGCCGCCCTTGGGGTTGATGGGAAACACCGCGCCGGCAAAGCCATGCTTTTGGAGCAGGTGGACCGGCCGCCCACCAATCTTGGTGGGGTCGTCGGAGGCACCAATGATGGCAATCGCGCTTGCACTAAAAAACGGGTCAAGGCCTGCACCGGGCCGCAGGCGGGTGGTCTGCAGCATGCTCAGCGTCCTTTGAAAACAGGGGCGCGCTTTTCCAGGAAGGCCATGCGCGCTTCCTTGGCGTCGTCGGTCTTGGCCAGCGCCATCGTGAACTCCTGCTCAAAGCGGTAGGCATCGCGCTGGGGCATCAGGTCCACCATGTTGGCGGCGCGCTTGGCATAGATCACCGCCAGCGGTGCCTTCGACGCAATCTCGCGCGCCATCTCCATGGCCTTGGGCAGCAGCGCTTCGGGCGCCAGCACCTCTTCAACCACATTGCGCTGCAGCATCTCCTGGGCCGTCAGGCGCTGGCCGGTAAAGAACATGCGGCGCATCGTCGAGCGCCCCAGCAAGGTCTTGAGCATCGATGCCCCGCCTGCCAGGCCCACATTGATCTCGGGCATGCCAAAGGTGGCGTTCGACGAGGCATACAGGATGTCGCAGGCCGCAGCCAGGCCCATGCCTGCGCCCAGGGCCGTGCCATTCACCGCTGCAATCACCGGCTTGGCGCATTCCTTGATCGCATTGCCGGTTTCGCGGGTGATGCGGTTGTGCTCCAGAAAGTCGCCCGGCACATCAGCGCTGGGGCGGTCCTTCAGATCGGCGCCGGCGCAGAACACCGAGCCGGCGCCGGTCAGCACCGCGCAGCGCACATCGTCACGCTCGGAGATGGCATCGAAGATCGCCACCAGCTCGCGCCGCATCGCCCGGTTGAGGGCATTGACGGGTGGGCGGTTCAAGGTCACCAGGGCCACGCCATCGGCGACTTCCAGCAAAACGGAGGGCTCAGACATGGCGGCCTCCCCAGGTGTGGGCCGCTACCGCAGTAGCCAGGGGGCGGACGGCGGCGCAGCGCGCAGCCTGCGCAATAGGCGCTATCACTTGCATGTTGTCTCCTTGGATCTTGGCCGCTCATGGCGAGCGCCTGTTTCGAATCTGTGTTTGATTCTAGGAAGGAACCCTGCAAATGATTTCCCCCCGATTGGTTGAATCTGTTCTGCGTTCCCCGGGGTAGTGGCGCCCTGGGGCAACCCTATGATGGACAGCAACCTACGTGCAGCGCGGCTCCATCCCCGGAGCCCCAACCTGAAGCCACCCCATGCATATCCAGCCCCTGATCCCGCAACGCCTGGCCCTGGGTGAATGCCCCAACTGGGATACCGCCACCGGCCAGCTCTGGGCCATGGACTGCCGGCGCGGCCATCTGCTGCGCATTGGTCCGGCCAGCGGCCAGACCGAGCAGCACCTGCTGCCAGCGCCCACCGGCTCGTTCGCGCTGAATGCCGATGGCAGGATCGTCATCGCGATGAAGGAGGCGCTGGGCCTGTACGACCCTGCCAGCCGCCAGCTGCACACCCTCGCCGAGCTGGACGAGCACCTGCCCCATTTGCGCCTGAACGATGGCTGCGCGCTGCCCGATGGCCGCTTTCTGGTCGGCAGCATGCATCTGCATCTGGAAGCAGGCGAAGCGCCCAAGGGCGGCATCTATGTGTTGGAGCGGGATGGCCAGCTGGCGCGCATAGGCCCCGCCCTCAAAACTGCCAATGGACCGCTGATCCACCCCCACAACGGCCGCCTCTTCATTGCCGACAGCGCCGCGCAAAGCATTTATTCGTTTGATATCAGCAGCGGGCAAGCACAAGACCAGCAGCTGTTCGTCAGCACCCAGCCCCAGCAATCCGCCCCCGATGGCTGCTGCTGGGACAGCGATGGCGGCCTCTGGACGGCTATGGTGCGTACCGGCCAGCTCGCCCGCTACGATGCCCAAGGGGCGCTGAGCGAGCTGATCAGCCTGCCGGTGGCCCACCCCAGCGCGCTCTGCTTTGGCGGGCCGGATCTGGCGGAACTGTATGTCACCAGCATCTCGGACAGCGGCCGCCTGCGCGCCAGCGGCCCACTGGACGGCGCCATCCTGCGCATCACCGGCCTGGGCTACCGGGGGCTGGCCAAGCCCCAGGCGCGCATCCTGAGCGATTAAAGCGACCAGTCACTGGGGCAGCGCAAAGCGCTGCGCCTCCCCCGCCACCTGGCTGGCAACAAAATCCAAAAACAGCTTGACCTTGGCCGGGATAATCGCTGAATCCACAATCGTGGCAAACATGCCCTCTTCAAAGGTGGTATTGCTCACCACATAATCCGGCAAAAGCCGCACAAGATGGCCGGCAGCCAAATCGGGATAGACGGTGTAATCATCGAGCAGTGCAATCCCCTCACCCAATTTGGCCAATTCCAGCAACGCAATGCCATTATTGGTCAAATGCCGGGGCGAGAATTGGATATCTTCCATGCCCGCATCATTCTTGAAATGCCAGATATGGTCCCGGCCCGGCAAATAATAGGCCAGGCATTGCGCCTGCAATAAATCAGCCGGCTTCTGGATGGCAGGTATCTTATCGACATAGGCAGGCGATGCCACCAAATAGCGCTGGCTGTGAAACAGCATGCGCCGTTTGACCCCCGCCTCGACCGGCGGCGATATTCTGAAATCAATATCGATATTGTTCTTGACCAGGTCCACCTTGGTCTCGGACAGCAGCAGCTCCACCAGAATTTCCGGGTGGGCCTGGCGGAAGCGGGCGATCAGGCCGGGCAGCACGCGCTGGCCGAACATCGTGCGGGCGTGCACGCGCAGGCGCCCCTGCGGGGCCGAGCTGATGGCGGTGATGCGGGTGTGCGCCTGGTTGATGGTCCAGAGAATGCCTTCCAGCTGGGCGGCATACTCCTGTCCCGATTCGGTCAGCGACACCTGGCGCGTGGAGCGCAGCAGGAGCTTGACCTGCAGCCCGTCTTCAAACTCGGTAATCATTCTCGACACGGCGGTGGCCGAGATGCCAAACAGCCGCGCCGTCTCAGAAAAACTGCGGGTCTGCGACACCGACAGGAACAGCTCCATCGCTCTCAGACGGTCCATGATTCCTCCAGTTTGCGCAGTACTGAATCTCGAATTTCACGCATACAGATCTCCTGACCCCACCCCTAGAATGATTCCATATTGCCCATCATCAAGGAGACATCATGGAATTTGGCGTATTCATTCTGGCGCAGCAGCGCGGCTACCACCAGCGCTCCCAGGACGTTATCAACAACTCCATCGAACAAACCGTGGTGGCAGAACAAGCGGGTTTCAATACCGCCTGGTATGCCGAACACCATTTCAATAATTATTCGCTGTCGCCATCGCCATTAATGACCGTGGCCCATGCAGCTGCGAAAACCAAAACCATTCGTCTGGGCACAGCGGTGTGTATTTTGCCACTCTACCACCCGGCCCGCTTCCTGGCCGAGGTCGGCTTTGTCGACACCGTGTCCAATGGGCGACTCGAACTGGGCGTGGGCTCGGGCTACCAGCAATTTGAATTTGAACGCTTTGGCGTCGAGATCGCCAATTCCGGCGCGATCTTCAACGAGTTTCTCGACATTATTCCCAAGGCCCTCACGCAAAAAATATTCGAATACCAGGGCGAGTTCCTGAATATCCCCCCCAGCTCCATCGCGGTGCGCTGCGTGCAAGACCCGATGCCCCCGCTGTGGGTCACCTCGGGCAACCCGGTCACCCTGGGCCGGGGCGTGCGCGAAGGCCACAATCTGTTTGTCACCGCGCTGCTCAACGGCAACGACGCCATTGCCGGCCTGCGCACCAAGCTGGAGAACATTGCCACGGCCGAAGGCAAGGACCTGGACAACGATGTGAAGTTCGGCTTTCTGCGCTGCGGCTATGCCTCGGACAATGCATCGGAAATCAACGCCTACCTCGACTGCGCCCGCTTTCAGCGCCGCATCTCGGAGAGCCTCAAGTTCCGCCGCGCCCAGTCCGAAGACGGCTACATGGTCAAGGAAGTGCCGACCGACACCGACCCGACCTTCGAGCAGCTGCGCAAGAACCTGCCCGTCGGCTCGGTCAACGAAGTGATCGACAAGCTGCTCGAAGAGATCAGCATCCTCAAGCCCAAGCACATTGCACTGCAGACCCAGCTGGGCGACTTCGACCAGAAGACCATGCTCAAGCAGATCGAGCTGTGGGGCGACAAGATCATTCCCGCCGTGAAAAAAGAAGTGGGCCAGGCCGTAGCGCTGGCTTGAGGAGACAGGGCCATGCGCGTTCACCTCAGCAACTGCGGCTCCATCAGCCTGATGGATGCCCACAATTTTCGGGCACTCGATGTGCTGATCGACCCCCAGCCCGAGCCCCAGCTCGCGCAGGCCCTGACCCGCATTGGCACGCGCGACGGCGACAGCCATGTCTGGCTCTTCCCCCAGGTGCTGCGCTTTCTGGCCTGCCAGGCTGCAGACAGCGCATGGGACACGGGCTTTGCCGCCATGCTGGCCTATGCGCAGCAGCACGGCTGGGTCAACGGCCAGGGCCAGGTGCGCGCGCATATCACGTTGGCTGCGGAAGACCAGGTCGTCTCGGTCGCCGACTTCAAGGCCGCAATGCGCGCCTTGCCCGCGGGCATCAGCGCCGTGACCACCGGCCAGGGCAAGGATGTCGCCGGCATGATCGTCTCCAGCCTCACCTCCATCTCGGCCGAGCCGCCGATGGTTGGCTTTTTTGCGCACAGCGCCTCGTCAATGGGCGATACCTTGCTGCAAACCGGCAAGTTTGTGGCCAATGTGCTGGGTGAGGAACACAGCCAGATCATCGCCAGCTTTCTGAGCCAGCCGCAGGGCGAAGCCCGCTTCAAGGAAGGCCGCTGGCACAGCAGCGAACACCAGTTGCCCGTGCTGAGCGATGCGCTGGCCAGCATGGAATGCGACATCGTCTGCACCCACACCCTGGGCACACACAAGCTGGTGGTCGGCAAGATCCGCAAGTCGTCGTGCAACAGCGCGAGCCCGGTGGTCAACTTCAACGCCAGCACCCACAAGCTGGTGCCCTTGGCGGCCTGATGCAGACCAGAAGGGCCCACGACATGGACTGGTTGCAATTGGACCAACGCATCTGCATCGTCACCGGCGGCGCCAAAGGCCTCGGCGCCGGCATCGTGCAAGCGCTGCTGGCCAGCGGCTGCCGTGTGGTGGTGCTGGACCACGACAGCGATGCGCTGGCGCAGCTCGCCGCCACCCATCCCGATGCCCGGCGCCTGCTGCCCATCCGCGCCGATGTCTCATCGCCCGCTGCCGTGGAGGCCGCCTTTCAAACGCTGCAGCAGCACTGGGGCGCCGGCCCCAGCGTGCTGGTCAACAACGCCGCCATCACCAGCGCCGCGCCGCTGGCCGAGCTGGACCCCGCTGTCTGGGAGCGCCAGCTGCAGATCAACCTGGGCGGCTACCTGCGCATGGGCCAGGCCTTCCACCGCCACTCCGACGCCAGCCTGCCGCGCGCCATCATCAACATCGCCTCGATCTCCGCCCAGAACGCCCAGCCGCTGAGCGGCGGCTACAGCATGAGCAAAGCAGGTATCCGCATGCTGACTGCGCAAATGTGCCTGGAATGGGGCCCGGAAGGCATCCGCTGCAACACCGTCAGCCCCGGCCTGTTTGTGACCCCGCTGAGCGAGCGCTTCTACCGCAACCCCGACGACCGCGCCCGCCGCGAGCAGGTCGTACCGCTGCGCCGCATTGGCCAGATCGACGAACTTGCCCAGGCGGTGGTCTTCCTCGCCAGCCCCCGGGCCAGCTACATCCATGGCGCCGATCTGGTGGTCGATGGCGGTTTCAGCCATTCGCTGATGACGCATATTTCTCGGGCTTATGGGCAAGGGGAGTGGAGCGCTGGGAAGGCGCAGCCTGGCTTGGAGCAAGCCACCAGTCCAGGTGTCAGCAACAGGTGATTCCGGTCAGGGCAGCGGGTCGCCCGCGCCCACCCGGTCCACAATCAAGCGGTAGTGCTCAGGCCTGCGGTGCTTGGCGAAATTGAAGACGTGCTGGCGGAAATGTTCACCCAGCGAGAGATCGGCGCTGACGCAAATCACCTCATCCTCTTCCGTCAACGTGCGCGCCACGATCTCACCGGTGGGAGCAACGATCACAGAGCTGCCAATCATGTGGTGGCCATCTTCCGAACCGCATTTAGCGGCCGCCGCCACCCATATTCCATTCTGGTAGGCATTGGCCTGCAATGAAACCAAATGGGTGGTTGTGCGCAAATGCACCGGCTCATTCCAATGGATATTGAGCGACGGCGTGTTGTAGCCCAGCATGACCACCTCTGCACTTTGCAAAGCCATCACGCGGTAGGTCTCCGGCCAGCGGCGGTCGTTGCACAGGCACATGCCGTACTTCACGGATTCGGACTCGAACACCCTGAATCCCAGGTTGCCCACATCGAAGTACTTTTTCTCCAGATGCTGGAATGGCGCCTCCGGCTTGTGCTCCATATGGCCTGGCAAATGGATCTTTCGGTACTTGCCGGTGATTTCTCCCTTCCGGTTGACCAGTACCGCTGTGTTGTAGGGTCGCCCGTCTTCTGCCAATTCCGCATAGCCCAGATAGAAGCCCACGCCCAACTCACGGGCGGCATCAAACAGCGGCTGTACCTCCGCGTTGGGCATCTGCGCTTCGAAGAATCTCGCTTGTGCATCCGCCTCCTCCATCCAGTAACGCGGGAAGAACGTCGTCAGTGCCAATTCAGGAAACACCACCATCTCAGCGCCACGGGCCTTGGCCTCGCGCAGCATGGCCACCAAGCGCTGAACCACAGCGCTCCGGCTATCGGACAAATGCACCGGCCCCATCTGGGCGACGGCCAAACCTAGTTTTCGTGTTGTCATTGTCCGCACTCCTTTTGCGTGTTTTGCTGAGGCGCTGCACGGCGCAGCACCTGCCCGGGCCGTGCACCGGTAGGTTGGTGGCCATCCCACACCCGGCGGCCATTGACCCAGACTTGTTCGATGCCCTGGCTGGCCTGCACTGGCGCTTCAAAGGTGGCCTTATCCGTCACACGCTGAGGATCGAACACCACCAGGTCGGCAAACCAGCCGGGGGCCAAGCGCCCGCGTTGCGCCAGCCCGTATTGCTCTGCTGCCAGACCCGTCATGCGATGGATGCCTTCCTCCAGCGACAGCAATCCACATTCGCGCACCATGCGCCGCAGCACACGGGTAAAGGTGCCCCACTGGCGTGGATGGGGATGCGGATCAAAAGGCAGGCCATCGGATCCGACCATCGTGAGTGGAAACGCAAAGATGCGGTCCACATCGTCCTGGTCCATCAAGAAATAGATGGCCCCTGCCGGTGACAGCCGCGCCAGCAGCGCTTCATCGTCCAAGTCCCATTCCTTCTGCAGGTCGGCAAAGTCCCGCCCTTTCGCTTCAGGACAAGCGCTGGACCAGGTGATCATGGAGCGGCTTGCCAGGCGAACCCGGTCGAGCCGCAGCATGGTGGACGTGGCGGGATAAGGATGGCAGTCCACACAAACGGGCTGTTTGCTGCTGGCCTCCCGGATCAGCGCCAGCGTCTCCTCCGACCGGCCGTGGTTGCGCTCCCCGGCCAGTTTGTGGTGGGAGAAAACCACCCGGCAGTCCGCCTCGCGCCCCACCGCCAATGCTTCTTGCATCGCGGGGACAATGTCATCCGCCTCATCCCGCAGATGGGTGGCATACACGGCCTGGCGGCCTCGCAGCGGCTGGCAGACTTCCAGCAGCTCACGGGTAGACGCATGGCGTGCCGGCGGATAGAAGGTACCAGTCGAGATGCCGAAAGCGCCCTCATCCAGCGCTTCCGTCAGCAGGTCACGCATCTGCGCACACTCGTCATTCGTGGCTTCACGCTGGTGGTCGCCCATCACCTTGACGCGCAAGGTCGTATGGCCCACCAAGGGAACCACGTTCACCGCCGCAGGCTGCGCTCGCAAGGCCTGCAGCCACTCCCCAAAACGCCCAAAGCGAAACAGCTCGGGAGGTCCCAGCAAGTCCAGGGGCTGCGGCAGGCTTTGCTGCACCAGCGGCGCGAGGCTGATGCCACAGTTGCCGGTGACCACGGTCGTAATACCTTGGGAGACTTTGGGCACCATGTCGGGATGCACCAACAAGTAGCCGTCGTCGTGGGTATGTGAATCGATAAAGCCCGGTGCAATGGCCAGGCCCTGCAGGTCGATAACGGTATCACCGGCTTGGGCCTCTACCGCTCCCACCTGGGCAATCCGCTCCCCATCGACCGCAAGGTCTCCGCTGAACGCCCGTTGGCCAGTCCCGTCGATCACCATCGCATTCTTGAATATCAGCACGTTTGCCTTCTCTTTCAGGGGCTGGTCAGTTCAGCTTCTCGATCTTGCTGGACTGGATGATGTCCGTCCATTTCTTCGTCTCGCGGGCAATCAGTTGCTTGAAATCTTCGGGCGTGCCCCCTACCGGCTGGGCTCCCAGGCTATTCAGGCTTTCCCGCACGTTGGATGTCTTCAACACCTTGTCCAGATCGGCCGCCAGCGCCTTGGCTTGCTCAGGTGTCATCTTGCGATTGCCCACCACGCCGCCCCAGGAGACGATCTCGTAGCCCTTGACACCCGCCTCGTCCATCGTCGGCACATCGGGCAACTGGTCGATGCGCTTGCCCAGTTGGGTGACCGCCAACGCACGCACCTTGCCAGACTTAATCAGCGGCACTGCTTCCGAGCTGTTGATGAACATATAGTCCAGGCGCCCGCCCATCAGATCCTGCAAGGCAGCCGGCCCACCTTGGTAGGGAACAAAAACCGTGTTCAGCTTTTCCAGGTGGTTGAGCAGCTCACCACTCATGTGGCCAGTGGTGCCGACGCCCGATGCCCCGTAAGAAAGCTTGCCGGGGTTCTTGCGCGCTTCGGTCAGCAAATCCTTGACGGATTGGGCGCTGGATGCCGCTGGAACGATCAGCACGTTGTAGAGGTTGAAGAGATGCGACACCGGGACCAGGTCCTTGTCTACGTCATAAGGCAAGGTGGAGAACAGGGCGCGGTTGACCGCGAGGGTGTTGATATTGCCGTAGCCCACGGTGAGCTCGTTGCCCCGGATTACCTGCACCATACCTATATTGCCTGCGGCTCCAGGCTTGTTTTCTACAATCACCGGACGGTGGGCGTTCTGCGACCATTGGTTGGTGATGATGCGGCTCAGCACGTCCGGAGAGCCGCCGGCAGCGGAGGGCACGACAAAGGTAATGGCTTGACCAGCGTTACCCTGGGCAGCGCTAGGGCCAGACTGCACAGCCCATAAAACAAGGGGCAACAGGAGGGCAAAACGGTTCAGAAGGCGGGGGTTCATGGCTTGGTTCTTTCATGGGTCTGAATATTGCTTGCAGCGTAAAGGACAAGCCGAACGCGCCCAAATTGAAAAATGTCGGTGCATTCACAAACAAAGTTATATCGACCAGGGGTTTACACCACATGCCAAGCCATTCGCCGGAAGCCAGCACGCCCGCCATCCGCGCCCGCGCACTGAACATGCGGCAGCTGGAGGTGTTCCACGCCATCATGACCACGGGCACCATCAGCGGTGCAGCCTTGGCCTTGCATGTTTCGCAGCCGGCCCTGAGCCGCGCGCTGGCACACTGCGAAGCCCGCCTGGGGTACTTGTTATTTGAGCGGCAAGGAAGGCGGCTGCAACCCACGCCCGAAGCCCAGCGCCTGCACGAGGAGGCGCGCGATCTGTACCGAGGTCTGGACCGCCTCAATACCCTGGCCCAGCGCATCGGTCAGGCGGGTGTGGCCACCTTGCACCTGGCCTGCAGCGCCACGTTTGCCAACACCTTGATTCCGCAGGCGCTGCAGCAACTGATGCGCTACAGCCCACAGTTGCGCGTTGACTTTCGCACCGCGACCTATGACGAATTGCCGGAGTATTTGCTGTCTGGGCAGGCCGATGTCGGCGTTTCCCTCGTGGAGTCTAACCATCCAGGCTTGAAATCCCGCTTGATCGGGCGCCAGCACCTGGTATGCGTACTTCCGCCACAGCATCCGCTTGCGGACAGGGCGCTGGTTGATCCCGTGGAGCTGTGCGAGACGGCATGGATCGGATACCCCCCAGACACCCCGCTGGGACGGCTTTGTGCCTCAGCGCTAACTATGGATGTCAGCTCGGCGAGTATTCAGGTACGGTCGCCCGCCATTGCACTCAGCTGCGTTCAGACCGGCTTGGGGGCCGCCATCGTGGACGCTTCGTGCATCCCACCCATTCCCCGAGACGACATCGTCGTCAGGCCGTTGACGGCTGACGTGTACTGCAACATCTGGGCCATCACCTCCGCCCGGCAGCCTTGCGCGGCAGCAGGCCAGCAGTTCATCGACGCGCTGCATGCGGTACTCAGGCAGCTGAGTGCCTCTGCAGCTCAACCGACTGCAGCCAGGAGGCCGGGCACTGCCTGAGGATTTTTTCAGGCCCCCGCGCCGGGATCGAAGGAGAGGCTCGGGGCTGGGCATCAAGAAAACGTCAAATCCAAGCCCATCGTTCGGACCAGCGTGAAAGTCAGCAGCCCCAGCAACATCAATGCCGCCATGAAAATGGCCGCCACCTTGCCACCAGCGCGCAGCACCGCGCGCGGGTTGCCGCCTTTTTTGCCCTGGTCGTAATGCCACTTGATGGCAAAGAACATGCAGGTGCTGAACATGCCCAGCTTGAAGATCACGAAGACTACGGGGATCCAATCGATCATTTTGCGAATTTCCAGCCAATGACTTGGCACTGTCCGGGCCTCTGCGAAGCAAGAGGCCTCCACGCCAGCGATTGCCATACCAGCATGGGCCGCTGCAAGTTCTGGTGCATATTACGCAAAAGCAATTTCCATACATGCGGACAAATTGTCCCAGGGACCGTTTGCAGTACCCTCGCCCAATGGGATGGATGCGGATCGCCGAGACCGCATTCAGACCGGGGCAGTGCGTTTTGCAGAGGATTCCTGCCGTCCATACATCCATACATTTCCAGAGCAAAACCATGCAAGAAGATGAGACCCTCCGCTGGCTGCCGCGATTGGCTGCGCGTGGCGGGCCGCGCTTTTTGCAGATTGCCGATGCCTTGCAGGGTGCCGTGGCCGATGGGCTGCTGAAACCCGGGGACCGGCTGCCGCCGCAGCGCCACCTGGCAGCCTTGCTGGATGTGGACCTGACCACCATCACCCGTGCTTACGACGAGGCCAGGCGCCGCAACCTGCTGGAAGGGCGTGGCGCCCGGGGTACCTATGTGGCGGCTCCCAAGGTCGAACTGACAGCGGTGCTCGACCTGGGCATGAACACCCCGCCGCCGCCAGCGGGCCTGGCTTTTGACGACCTCCTCAAGCAAGGCCTGTCGCAGGTGCTGATGGGGGCGGATGCGGCCCTGCTGATGACCTACCACCTGGGCGGCGGCAGCGAGGTGGACCGCCAGGCCGGCGCCCAGTGGCTTCAGCCGATGTTCGGGCCGGTCGATGCCGAGCAGCTGGTCGTCTGCCCCGGCGCGCAAGCGGCGATTGCTGCGTCCATCCTGGCGCTGACCGAGCCCGGCGATGTGATCCTGGCCGAGCCCGTGGGTTACCCGGGTCTGCGCTCGGCTGCCACGCAGTTGGGCCGGCAGCTCGTCGCCGTGCCCGCTGACCAGCATGGCATGCTGCCCGATAGCCTGGAACAGGCCTGCCGCCAGCACCAGCCGGCCCTGCTCTACCTCAATCCCACGTTGCAGAACCCCACCGCCATCACGATGCCGCTGGCCCGGCGCCAGGCGCTGCTTGCCGTCGCGCAGCGCTGCAAGGTGCGCATCGTTGAAGACGATCCCTACTGGCTGCTGGCCGAGGCGCCACCGCCGCCGCTGGCACGCCTGGCACCAGAGCAGGTGCTCTATATCTCCACCCTGTCCAAATGCCTGAGCCCTGGGCTGCGCGTGGCCTTTGTGCTGGTGCGCGATCCTGTGCTGCGCGAGCGCTTCCAGACCGCCCTGCGCTCCTTTGCGCTGATGGTCTCGCCGCTGTCGGCCGCGCTGGCCACACAGTGGATTCTGGGCGGCTCGGCCTACGGGCTGATGGAGGGGGTGCGCAAGGAAGCCCGCCTGCGCCACCGCATGGCGCGCGATCTTCTCGCCGGCCGCTACAGCGGCGCGGGCGATGGCCTGCACGTCTGGCTGGAGCTGCCCGCGTATTGGAGCCCTTCCCAGCTCGCGCAAGCGGCGCACAGCGAGGGCATCGCCATCACCCCGGCAGAGGCCTTCGCCACCGATCCAACCGGCACCCACACGGTCCATGCCATACGCATCTCGCTGGGCAGCATCAAAGACAGGAGCCGCCTCCAGGCCGGGCTGCAGCGCCTGTCGCAGCTGCTGGCACGGCGGCCGGATGCATTCAGCGCTGCGGTGGTTTGACGGCCTATCTATTGACATCCCATGAAGCTACGCCCCGCCAATGCCAGCGATATCTCCAGGCTCTTTGATAGCCACCGGCTCGCCGTTAAACGGATCCATCAGCTGGGCCAGCGCCCTCGGTAAATCGCCTCTGCACTGCCAACGCTATAATCCGCCCGTCGAAAAAGGCAGACTTGGTTTGGTAAGCCCAAGTCCTTCCGCACGGAAGCGCTGACTCTGCCCGCGCATGGGTCCCCGCGACGAACTTGCACCGCATCTTGATGCGGCCATCGGTTCGTCCCTGGGGTTCTCAAGACAAAGAATCACTCCGGCCGAACGGTCAACCGAGCGAGGACATGTCCATGCCTACGATCCCCCATTACGACGTCATCATTGTTGGCGCAGGCCCCGTGGGCCTGCTGCTCAGCTGCGAGCTGCGGCTCGCCCATTGCTCCGTGCTGGTGCTGGAGCAAGCGCCCGATCCGCACGCCGCCCTCAAGCAAGCGCCCTTTGGCATTCGCGGCCTCAATATCCCCTCGCTGGAGGCGCTGCAGCGCCGGGGCTTGCTGGATGCCGTTACCGCGCCCGTGCACAGCGACAGCGCCCTTGCTGCATCGCGCCCCCACTGGATGCAGCATGCGCGCCGGCCCGGCGGGCACTTTGCGGGCATGCAGTTCTTCCAGGACCAGATCGACTCCGCCGCCTGGCCCTACCGCCTGCCCAGCCGCGCCAGCGAAAGCATGCCCACGACGATGGAGCGCCTCGAATCGGTGCTGGCGCGGCGCGCGGCAGAACTGGGCGTGGAAGTGCGCCGAGGGGTTCGCGTGACCGATATGGCACAGTTGCCCGACGGCGTGCAGGTGCAAGCCGGTGGTGCGCAGCTGCAAGGCCACTGGCTGGTAGGCTGCGATGGGGGCCGCAGCCTGGTCCGCAAAGCCGCCGGTTTTGACTTTGCCGGCACCGGGCCCGAGTTCACCGGTTACTCGGTAGAAGCCACGCTGGACAACAGCACCGGCCTCAGGCCCGGCCGCCATTACACGGATACGGGCATGTACACCTTCCAGCCGCCCGGCACCATCGCGATGGTCGATTTTGATGGCGGCGCGTTCCACGGCAGCACCCCCATCACCGCCGAGCATGTGCAAACGGTGCTGCGCCGGGTCAGCGGCACTGATGTCAAAGTCCCATCGCTGCAACTCGCATCCACCTGGACCGACCGTGCCCGCCAGGCCACCCGCTACCGCCAAGGCCGCGTGCTGTTGGCGGGAGATGCCGCCCATATCCACTCGCCGTTGGGCGGCCAGGGCCTCAACCTCGGCATCGGCGATGCGATGAACCTGGGCTGGAAGCTCGGCGCCACCGTCCGTGGCGGTGCGCCAGCAGGCTTGCTGGACAGCTATACCGCCGAGCGCCACCCCGTTGGCGCCCAGGTGCTGGACTGGTCGCGCGCCCAGGTCGCCCTGATGCGCCCCTGCCCCGCCACACGCGCCCTCGCCCACATCGTGCGCGACCTGATCGCCACCCGCGATGGCTCCACCTATTTCGCCGACCGCGTCTGGGGCGCCACCCTGCGCTATGACCTGGGCGACCCCCACCCCTTGGTCGGCCGCAGCGCGCCAGACTTTGCGCTGGCCGATGGCTCGACCCTTGCGAGCCATCTGCAGACTGGTCAAGGGCTACTGCTGGAATTGGATACCGCTGCACCTTTGCGTGGCCTGGCCATGGGATGGCAGGGCCGGCTCCGCTATATCGCCAGCCGTGCCGCTGATGAACTGGGCTTGACATCGCTGCTGGTCCGCCCGGACGGTGTTGTAGCCTGGGTGGCTGACGGTGTGGCGCAGTCGGAACCAGCCGCAGCAGCTATCCAGCGCTGGTTTGGCACCACCCCATAGCACTACTGCACTGGCTGTGAGCCGGACCTCAATCCGGCTCCGGCCAGAACATCTTTCTGACTTTGTCGTTGAAGTAAGGCAGCATCAAGGTCAACCCACCCAAGGCATTGGCCAGAAAGTCCAGCACCTGGGCCCAGGACGACTCCACCGACAGCCAGTTGTTGCCGACGATGAACAGCAAGCCGCAGGCGGTCGTGACCAGGTTGAGTGCAGGCGCCCAGGGGCGAAAGCGCATGCAGCCATAAAAGCCCGCCGTCCAGCCCACAATGATCAGGCACAGCAGCACCACCATCTCCCCCTCCAGCGCCATCGGGTCCCGCAGCGGGTGTTGTGAGGACAGCAGCTCGGTGCGGAAATCCATGCGGATCGACAGCACCAACAGGAGGACGGTGGCGATGACGAGCAGGCGGTAGCGGTTTTGGGTCATGGGGTTCCAGCCAAGCGAGCAGGTTGGCCCGTGCCTCAGGCGGAGGGCGCATTCAACACCGCTTCATACTGCAGCAGATCCGCTGGCGAGAAGCAGCAGAAGACCACCTCTGCGATGGAGGTCTGTGGCGACAGGCTTTCCCGAACCGTGCGCACAGCCACTTGGGCAGCCAACGCCAACGGATAGCCATAAATGCCCGTGCTGATGCTTGGAAAAGCGATGGAAGTCACCGACTTTTCTTCGGCCAGTGCCATACAACGGCGGTAGCAAGCGGCCAGCAGCTCCGGCTCGCCATGGTCCCCGCCGCGCCACACGGGCCCCACCGTGTGGATGATGTAGTCCGCATGCAGCCGGTAGGCCTGGGTCAGCTTGGCGTCTCCCGTTTTGCAGCCCCCCAGCAGCCGGCATTCGTGCACCAGCTCCGGGCCTGCTGCACGGTGGATGGCGCCATCCACCCCGCCGCCGCCCAGCAGCGATGAGTTGGCGGCGTTCACCACCGCTTTCACATGGAGCTGGGTGATATCGGATTGGACGGCGTGCAGACGTGTGGACATGGGCGTGCAGTTCAAAGGGGAAAAATCAACGGCCTGGCAAAGGACAGAAGGCCCTGCAACAGAACAAGCCTCCTTTATAGCAATAGGCAGGGGCAGGCTGGCGCTTCGTGCCCGCCCGTGTCCCGGATCAGCGAGAAGCCATGCCCGGCACCATGCTGGCGGCCGCTATCCACGCCCCATACGCAGTAGAATGGCCCGCACTTGTTGCAAAGAAGCCGGTGACAATCCGGCACGGTCGCGCCACTGTATCGCTGCCGCAGGCCCCGGGCTCGCCCCAGGTCTGCGCTGCCAAGTCAGACCTTTGTGCCAAGCCACCCCCGAACCAGCTCCCACCGGCATCCGCCCGCTGGTTTGCCTAGGACGCGTTTTTCCTGGAGTTCCAATGCAGACACCTGCCCCCAGCCGCCGCTTGGCGCTGCCCCTTCCCCCTGCGCTTTGGCGCACCAGCCTGGCCCTGCCGCTGGCTCTGCGCTGCGGCCGCTAGGCCATCCGCGCGCCCCTTTTTTGTTCCAGACTGCCGCGCGCACCACGCCCACCGGCCCCGCCCCTGGCTTGCCCGGCAGCCCGCCCCCCTTTCCTTGGAGACCTCCCCATGCGCACCAGCCAGAAGATCCCTGCCACCATCGTCACCGGCTTTCTGGGCAGCGGCAAAACCACCTTGCTGCGCCACATCCTGTCCAACGCCAATGGCCGCCGCATCGCGGTGATCGTCAATGAGTTCGGCGAGCTGGGCATCGATGGCGAGATTCTGCGCGGCTGCGGCATTGGCTGCGATGACGACGGCACCGAGCAGGCCGGCCAGCTCTATGAACTGGCCAATGGCTGCATGTGCTGCACCGTGCAGGAAGAGTTCTACCCCGTGATGCGCAAGCTCATCGAGCGCCGTGGCGATATCGACCACATCCTCATCGAGACCAGCGGCCTGGCACTGCCCAAGCCCCTGGTGCAGGCCTTCAACTGGCCCGAGATCAAGAACGCCTGCACGGTCGATGCGGTGATCACCGTCGTCGATGTGCCCGCCGCCGCAGCCGGCCAGTTTGCCGCCAACCCCGCTGCGGTCGATCTGCAACGCAAGCAGGATCCCAACCTCGACCACGAATCGCCGCTGCACGAGCTGTTTGAAGACCAGCTCATCTCCGCCGACCTGGTGGTGCTGAGCAAGCTCGACCAGGCCAGCGCCGCCGACCGCGCCGCCGTCGAGGCGCTGGTGCGCGAAGACATTCCACCCGCCGTCAAGATCGTCGCCGCCGACCATGGCCGCATTGACCTGGATGTGGTGCTGGGCCTGTCCAGCGCGTCCGAGGAAAGCATCGAGTCGCGCAAGGGCCACCATGAGCACGAAGCCGGCCATGTGCATGACGAGCACGACCATGATGATTTCGACTCCGTCGTCGTGCAGCTGGGCGAGGTGGACCGCGAAGCACTGCTGGCCCAGCTGGCCGAGGTGGTTGCCGAGCAAACCGTCTACCGCATCAAGGGCTTTGTGGCCCTGCCCGGCAAGCCGATGCGCCTGGTGGTGCATGGCGTGGGCAAGCGCTTTGACAGCTACTTTGACCGCCCATGGCGCGCCGATGAAAAGCGCGGCAGCCACCTGGTCTTTATCGGCCATGACCTGGACGAGGCAGCGATCCGCGCCCAGCTCGCCGCCAGCCCGGTCGGAGCGCGCTGATGCATTTGCTCGCGGTCCAGCCCGGTGGTTTTGTCGACGACGAGGCCTTTGTCTCCAGCCTGGGGCAAAGCCCGGCCGACATCGTGATCCTGAGCGCCGCAGACACCACCCTGGCCCTGCTCGCGCACGCCTATGCGCAGCTGCGGGCCGGCATGGATGGCGAGCAACTGCCCAGCGTGCGGCTGGCCAATCTGATGTACCTGCGCCAGCCCGCATCGGTCGATCTGTATGCCGATGAGGTGCTGCAGCATGCCAAGCTCATCATCATCGACCACCTGGGCGGCGAGAGCTACTGGCCCTATGGCACCGAGCGGGTCATGTCGCTGTGCCGCGCCCACAAGATTGCGCTGGCCATGTTCTCGGGCGACAGCAGCGAGGATTTGAACCTGCTGCAAAAAAGCACGGTGCCGCAGCAAGA
This sequence comes from Comamonas sp. B21-038, assembly GCF_022387135.1. Lineage (GTDB taxonomy): Bacteria > Pseudomonadota > Gammaproteobacteria > Burkholderiales > Burkholderiaceae_C > Comamonas > Comamonas sediminis. Next base: position 1,197,105 of record NZ_CP092462.1, on the reverse strand, counting down.
CTGCCGCACCTTGTGGCGCTACCTGCGCGAAGGCGGCCTGGCCAATGCGCGTGAGCTGTTCCGTTTTGTCTGGCACGGCCTGCTGGGCGGCCCGCATGCGGCGCTGCCGCCGCGCCCTCTGCCAGCGGTGGCTGTGTACCACCCCACCAGCGACGAGGCCACGGCCGCCACCTGGCAGCAGCCGGGCCCGCTGCAGTGGCAGCCCGGCGCGCCAGTGGTCATGGTGCTGTTCTACAAGGCACACCTGCAGTCGGGCAACACCCAGGTGTTTGCCGATCTGTGCCAGGCCTTGCTTGCCCAAGGCATGAACCCGCTGCCGCTGGCCCTGCAGTCGCTCAAGGAGGCAGGTTGCCTGGCGGCCCTGCAGGCGCTGTGCGCCAGCGAAGAGGTCGCGCTGATCCTTAACACCACTGCTTTCTCGCAGGCTTCGCTCGATACCCCGGGCGACCATGCGCTGGCCGGCGATATCCCCGTGCTGCAGCTGATCCTGTCGGGCAGCAATGAGCAGACCTGGCTGGACAGCACCCATGGCCTGCAGCCGCGCGATATTGCGATGCATGTAGCAATGCCCGAAGTCGATGGCCGCATCATCACGCGGGCCATCAGCTTCAAGGGCCTGGCTCACCGCAGCGATTTGACGCAATCGGACGTCGTGCAGTACCAGGCCCATCCCGAGCGCATGGGCTTTGTCGTGGAACTGGCCCAGCGCTGGTGCCAGCTGCGCCGCAAACCCAATGCCGACAAGCGCCTGGCCTTGGTGCTGGCCAACTACCCCAGCAGCGAAGGCCGCATTGGCAATGGCGTGGGGCTGGATACCCCCGCCTCCGTGATCGAAATCCTGCGCGCGCTGGCGGCCGATGGCTATGCCGTCGATGCGATGCCTGCCGACAGCCAAGCGCTGATGGACTTGCTGCAGCAAGGCATCACTAATGCGCCCGATTCCTGGGCCACGCGCGCCGCCTGGCAAAGCCTGAGCCTGGACGACTACCTGCAGTACTTCAGCACCCTGCCAGCGGCCAACCAGCAAGCCATCACCGAGCGCTGGGGCGGGCCCGCGCAAGACCCGATGCTGCGCGAGGGCCGCTTCATGGTGTCCGGTCTGCGCCTGGGCCAGATCTTTGTCGGCGTGCAGCCGGCACGCGGCTACCAGCTCGATGCGCTGGCCGCTTACCACGACCCCGACCTGGTGCCACCGCACTACTACCTGGCCTTCTACCACTGGCTGCGCAGCCAGTGGCAGGCCGATGCGATGGTGCATGTGGGCAAACATGGCAACCTCGAATGGCTGCCCGGCAAGAGCGTGGCGCTGTCGGCCAGCTGCTGGCCCGATCTGGTGCTGGGCCCCCTGCCCCACCTCTACCCCTTTATCGTCAACGACCCCGGCGAAGGCACGCAGGCCAAGCGCCGTGCGCAGGCGGTGATCATTGACCACCTGATGCCCCCGCTCACCCGTGCCGAGAGCTATGGGCCCACGCGCGATCTGGAGCGCATGGTGGACGAGTACTACGAGGCCGCGACGCTGGACCACAAGCGCGCGCAAATCCTGCGCCAGCAGATCCTCGCCCACATCGTGCAGCACGATCTGCACCAGGACCTGGGCCTGCAAGCCCCCGGCAGCGACGAGGAAGAGCAGCAGCTGCTCAATCGCACCGATGCCTACCTCTGCGAGCTGAAAGAAAGCCAGATCCGCGACGGTCTGCATATCTTCGGCGTCTCGCCCGCCGGCCGGCTGGAGACCGACACCCTGCTCGCGTTGGCGCGCCACCCGGTGGGCGGTGGCAAGGGTGCGAACCAAAGCCTGGTGCGCGCACTGGCCCACGACCTGGGCCTGGACGTTGACCCGCTCGATGCCGACTGGGCCGCTGCCTGGACCGGCCCGCGCCCCGCCCTGCTTCAAGACCTGCAGGACCAGCCCTGGCGCCACCACGGCGACACGCGCGAGCGCCTGGAGCTGCTGGCCTTGCAGATCCTGGCCCCAGGCGCCGCCTTGCCGCCCGCACTGGCCGAGCTGGCCGATGGCCACACCCAGGCCGTGCTGCGCCGGGTGCAGCAGGATCTGCGCCCGCGCCTGGCCGCCTGCGGCCCGCAAGAGCTGCAGCAGCTGCTGCGCGGCCTGGCGGGGCGCTTTGTGCCCGCCGGCCCCAGCGGCGCGCCCACACGCGGCCGGCCCGATGTGCTGCCCACCGGCCGCAATTTCTTCTCGGTCGATACCCGGGCCATCCCCACGCAAACCAGCTGGGGCATGGGCTTCAAATCTGCGCAATTGCTGGTCGAGCGCTATACCCAGGAGCATGGCGAATACCCCGTCACCATCGGCCTGTCGGTGTGGGGCACGGCCACCATGCGCACTGGTGGCGACGATATCTCGCAGGCCTTTGCGCTGATGGGCGTGCGCCCCACCTGGGCCGATGGCAGCTGGCGGGTCAGCGATTTTGAAGTGCTGCCGCTGCATGTGCTGGGCCGCCCCCGGGTGGATGTGACCTTGCGCGTCTCGGGCTTTTTCCGGGACGCATTCAGCAATGTGATTCGCCTGTTTGACGCCGCCGTGCAAAAAGTGGCGGCGCTGGAGGATGAAGACGCCACGCAGAACCCGATCCGCGCCCGCGTGCTGGCCGAGGCCGCGCAGCTGCAGCAGCAGGGGCTGGACGCCCGGGAGGCGCGCCACCAGGCGGGCCTGCGCGTGTTTGGCGCCAAGCCCGGCAGCTATGGCGCCGGCCTGCAGGGCCTGATCGACAGCGGGCAGTGGCAAAGCGATGAAGACCTGGCCACCGCCTACCGCAACTGGGGCGCCTATGCCTACGGCCAGCACGACGAAGGCAGCCAGGTGCCCGAGACCTTTGTGCGCCGCCTGTCCGAGATGCAGCTGGTGCTGCACAACCAGGACAACCGCGAGCACGATGTGCTCGACTCCGGCGACTACTACCAGTTCCAGGGCGGCATGGCCGCTGCCGTGCGCCACTACAGCGGCCAGCAACCGGCCATGTACTTTGGCGACCACAGCAACCCCGAGTCGCCGCGCATGCGCAGCCTGCAAGAAGAGATCAGCCGCGTGGTGCGCTCGCGTGCCACCAACCCCAAGTGGATCGAGGGCGTGCAGCGCCATGGCTACAAGGGCGCGTTCGAGATTGCCGCCACGGTGGACTACCTCTTCGCCTTTGATGCCACCGCCCGCGTGGTGCGCGATGACCAATATGCCCGCGTGACCGATGCCTTTGTCGCCGATGCCACGACGCGTGCCTTTATGCAGCAGCACAATCCGCAGGCCTTCCACGGCATGTGTGAACGCCTGCTTGAAGCGATACAGCGCGGCCTGTGGCAAGAGCCTGGCGACTACCCCCAATTGCTGGAGACCCATTTGCTCGACACCGAACACCTGCTGGAGATGCGATGAGCGCCCCCACCGATCTGCATTTTCCCTTCAGCGCCATCGAAGGCCAGGCCGCACTGCAGCAGGCCTTGCTGCTGCTGGCGGTCGATCCGCAACTGGGCGGCGTACTGGTCGAAGGCCCGCGCGGTACCGCCAAATCCACCAGCGCCCGCGCGCTCGCCGAGCTGCTGCCCAGCGGCCATTTTGTCAACCTGCCGCTGGGCACCACGGAAGAACAACTGCAAGGCGCGCTGGATCTGGAGGCCGCCTTGCAATCGTCTGCCGTGCAGTTCCGCCCCGGCCTGCTGGCCCAGGCGCACCAGGGCATTCTGTATGTGGACGAGGTCAACCTGCTGCCCGATGGCCTGGTGGACTTGCTGCTCGATGTCAGCGCCAGCGGCACCAACCGCATCGAGCGCGATGGCGTCTCGCACCAGCATGCCGCGCGCATTGCGCTGATTGGCACGATGAACCCCGAAGAAGGCCAGCTGCGCCCGCAGCTGCTGGACCGCTTTGGCCTGTTTGTGCGCCTGCCCAATGTGCCCGATGTGGACACGCGCAAGCGCATCGTGCGCACCCGCATGGCCTTTGATGCCGACCCGGCCCAGTTCTGCGCCCAGCATGCGGAGGCACAGGCCCGGCTGCGCGCGCAGATTGCGGCGGCAAGGCAGCAGTTGGCCAGCGTCGTCTGGCCCGATGCCGTGTTTGATGCCGTTGCGCAGCTGTGCCAGCAATCCGGTGCCGAAGGCGTACGTGCCGACCTGGTGATGCTGCGCGCCGCCCGCGCCCAGGCAGCGCTGGCGGGCCATGACCAGGTGAGCCTGGCCGATGTGCAGGCCGTGGCCGAGTTGGCACTGGCCCACCGCCGCAGTGCCGATGCGGCGCAGCCGCCATCGCCCAGTGGCCAGGCCAACGATCCCAACGGTCAACAAGACCAACAGCAGCAGCAGCCGCAACGGCAACAGCCCAACCAGGCACCAGCCAGCAATACGGACGCCGCCAGCAGCAGTGCCAACCACAGCCAGCCCGATGGCTGGGGCGGCATGGCCGCGCCGCGCCACACCGGTATCGAGCCCGTCAAGGCCCTGCGGCCCTTTACCGCAAAAAAAGCCTGACGCGCCTCAGCCTGGCCGGCAAGGCCAAGCTGGGGCGCGCGCAGAGCACGCAGCGCGCCGGCCGCCTGCTGGCAACGGCCAGCCAGCGCATCGACTGGCCCCGCAGCCTGGCCGCCAAAGGCCAGGCGCCATTGGCGCGCCCGCACCTGCGCTACCGCAAGCAGCCGGCCGGTGCGCAGCTGATGCACTGCGTGCTGCTCGACACCTCCGCCTCCATGCTGCGTGGCCAGCAGCTCGCCCGCGCTAAGGGCTACCTGCAGGCCATTGCCGCGCAGGCCTACCGCCAACGCGACAAGCTCTGCGTGCTGGGCTTTAGCGGCGACAGCGCCTATGTGATCCAGGCAGGGGCCAAGGCGCAGGCCTTTAACGACGGCTGGATCCGCCCGATTGCCGGCGGCGGCGGCAGCCCGCTGGCCAGCGCCATCAGCCTGCTGGAGCGCCTGCTGCAGCACGCCCGCCGCCAAGGCCCCGTGCATGCCTGCGTCTGGCTGCTGACCGATGGCCGCTTTGCCCAGGTGCCCGAGCGCCCCCACGGTGCCGGGCAGATCACCGTCGTCGGTTTTGACCAGGGTGGCCTGCCCTTGCAGCTGAGCCAGCGCCTGGCAGCGCGCTGGCACGCGGATTGGGTGTCGGCCTGAGCCAGTGCGTTGCACCGCCGTAGCATCTCATTGACCTTACAAATCCTCTTGCTGCATGCGAATGGAGAACCGACGCTCACCCTGTTGTCGGTTATTTGTGCGTGTCGGTTCTCCGTGAGGTTTGAATTTTTCTCACTGAAGTTTGAACTTGGGGCGCTTTGAGCTCACCCAGAGGGCGTGCCGGAGCGACTTTCAGCCTGTCGCGACCCCTGAGCTTGCAGTGAGCTGCTGTTTCGCTTGGTCAATTTGAAGGTGGGATGGCTGCTATCGGCCAGGAGCAGACATTCATGGCTTGCCTTCACCTGCCCATTCGGAGCCAATGAGCGAAGGCGTGTAGTGAAAAATGGGGGGACGGCAAGGCAGTGCTACCTCTCGCGATTGAGAGCGCCGTGCGCACGGTATGCGAGAGCGCGATAGGACATTCTCTGGACCAACCTATTTTCAATCACTACTGCATGACCGAGATCATTTTGATCCGCAACAGGATGAACGAAAGGGAAGTTATCTGTATTTGCTTCAATATTCAGCGTGGCTACAAACTGACCTAAAACGCCTACGGTCACGCCGATGTTGACCGGGCCAGGCACGAAGTATATGCAAGAGCCACCAACCATTCCGCACAGAAACTCCTCCACAGCAACTTGCTGTAAGTCTTTTTCCTCTGGCAGGAGAAATTCCTCCACAACCTTGAGTTTGAAGGCAGAAAAATCTTGTTCTTCAGGGTTGCCGTTATAGTGCATGAGTGCGCGTACTTCAGCATGGTTTACATTGTGACGAAACCAATCACCGAACAAGAGGTATCCGGCTGCTAACGCGACTTTAGAGGCAAACCTGATTCGACTAAAGCGCTGCAAGTGAAATGAACTGATAAACGGTTGGCCAGCGGTCTCCTCTGGACCTAGGATACGGTTCTCGATGGGATCAAAAACACGGAGTCCGTTTTCCCCTTGAAACTCAATTTGGACTGGCCGCTTTTCTTCGCCCATGGTGGCATACTTACTCCGTACACTTGGCGCTCGCTTGCTGTGCCCTCGCGCATCAAAGTGACGGCGGCGAAATGCAATCAAGAAGTCGTTTGCAAGCGCACCATCAATCTTGGCCCCCGCACGAGAGTTAAAGTCTCGGGACACCGGCAGGCAGAAGTCGTCTGATCCGCCTAGTGAAAGAGGAAAAATGTGTTCCTTATTCGTTAGCGAACGCTCGACATCCTGATCTGTATAAGGGCAATAAATGGAGTCTGGCATAGGAGCTAACGTTGGATTCAAGCTACGGCGAGCCATCTGCTTTGAACGAATTTTTAGATGTTAGTGCGAAATATATCGAACGTGGCGACCGACCGCAACGGGTTGATCTGGATGCCTGCTCAAACATCAATCTGGCTAGTTAAAGGGGTATGACAGACCGCGCTATAGAGTTGATGGATGAATGTCTCTTGTGGGGCGTTCTGATGCGACTGCCTACCGGCCAAGAGTGGCTGATTTTTTACTGGAAAAGCTGAATACGAATTCGCTCAAGTGCCGCATCAACTTTATCGTTCCATCCTTCTGATAAATCCAGTACGAGACTCAGCTCAAAGCGTCCGTCTACAGGATTGGCACCAAGGGTTTGTGCAAAGAATGCAGGCAGCTTTGCTGCCTCATCAATAAATCGCCCTGCAGTTCCTGCTAATAAGTCTTGAAGCTCTTCAAATATTTGATCTAAAAATGCGAATCTTATGGACTCTTCCCATCTCAGAGCACTTTGGCACACTTCACTGTATAGCCGAGCCGTTGCGACTATTGCAGCATCATTTCCGGGAACACCCGGAGCACCCCAGGCAATAGAAAATTCCTTATTAATAATCTCAACCAAGGAGTGCGCAATAGTTCTTATTTCTTTCAGCTTTATCCCAATCCAAGAGAAGAAATCTTCTTTGGTTACTCTGGTGCTAGGGAGTGTGTAAAGCTCTTTTTTTAAAGCATTCCAGCGATGGAGCACGGGCTCCATCTCAAATCTTAAAACCTCAGCTGTTAGGCGATACTCCCAAAGGTCACCCTTCTCGAGAATCAAACGCTCGGATAGGTAGCTAAGACGACCAAATTCTTCGAGGTGGCGATCTTCAAACTTTTTTCTAATCAGCGCAGATGTTTTCCCGACCTTCTCCGCAATAACTTGCTCATGCGCACGTTGCCATTCAAATAAAAGACCTGAAGGATATTTTCCCGGGTCATCATCAATCAACTTGTGGCAGTTCCCACAAAGCCAGATTGCATTGGTGATTGCACTTCGGTCAACTGAGGTCATCGTCGGCTCGTAGCGAGCAGAGCCTGGATTAGCACCGTAGATATGGGCAGCTTCGCCTACATTGACTGAATCATGTGGGTCGTCAGATGGCCCACTGGTAAGGGCGCCGCAGTCTGGATTAGCGCACTGATTGGCTGATCGTCTCGCAAGGGTTGCAATGACAGCTTGTTTGAATCTATCTTCAGTTGCCATGCTAATGAGTTTTTATGTGGAATAAGATCGCAGTATTTTTGCAATTTGTTGATTTTATTCAATAAATTACAGAAATGTGACAGCTAAGGGGAAAAATCACGAAATCTCCCCCTATTTGAGCATCATTTGTACTCGGAGCCTGAACTCAATGACCGCTTTGGGTCGCAAGCCGCCATCGGGACGAGCTCGGCCAAGTGGGTAGGATCTTTACGCAAGCCGCCCTCCACCAGTCCGTTCGCAGAGCACGCTTGGATTGGCCTGTAGGACCTTTGCAAGAGTCTGAGAATGGCTGGATCAAACGTTATCACTGATTCTGCAAATGTCCTTGATCTACAAGGACACGCATTTGCAAGAGCCATGAGATCCTAGAGCTGAATGGCGCCGAAGCAAGGATGACGTCCTGTTGTCCACCCCGCCCGGCACCCTGCTACGAGTAGGGAGATGCCCCGCTTAGTTGCCCCAAAGCAACATACCGGCATAGGCCGCAAGTAGGTATTCACACGGGATCGCCGCTTTTTCGGCGCCAGCGGGGCCGGACGTGTAGGACAAGCCCCGCTTTTAAATACAATTCGTTCTCATTCCTAACATCCATCCCCTGGCCAACCTCGCTGCGGCGCCTCTGACTGGCGCCGTTGTGCTGTGCCCGCCTCGTTGTTCGCTGCCCTCACCATGTCCGCATTTCCCAGCACCTCGCGCAAGCCATCGGGCCCCCGTCCAGCCCTGAGCCAGATCACCGCAGCCGTCCTGATCAGCCTGGCACCCGCTGCCAGCGTGCTTGCCCAGACGGCCGATGCTGCGGCTGCAGCGGCTGCCGATGACGAGCCAGCCGCAGAAAGCACCTTGGAAACCATCCAGGTCTCCGGCGATCTGCTGGGCAGCGGTCTGCAGAACCAGCTCAAGACCTTTGCGGGGGCACGCACCATCGTCGACAAGGATGTGATCGAGAACAGCGGCGCCGCCAGCATTGGCGATGTGATGCGCCGCATTCCCGGCGTGCAAAGCAGCGACAACTCCGGCACCGCAGGCAGCGCGGTGTCGCTCAATATCGGCGTGCGCGGTTTGACCGGCCGCTACTCGCCCCGCTCCACCGTGCTGCTCGATGGCGTGCCGCTGGCCGTGGCGCCTTACGGCCAACCCCAGCTGTCGTTTGCCCCGGTGAGTCTGGCCAATATCGAATCCATCGATGTGGTGCGCAGCGGCGGCGCGGTGCGCTACGGCCCGCAAAACGTGGGCGGCATCATCAACTTCAACACCCGCGCCATCCCCACCAGCAAGGACATCACCGGCGATGTGACCCTGCGCTACAACGGCTTTGGCAAGGGCGGAGAGAACAACACGCTCTACAGCACCTTCCTGGGCTCTCAACTGGACAACGGCCTGGGCTGGGCACTGCTGTACTCGGGGATGACGGGCTCCGAATGGCGCAAGGACAGCGATGAGCGTTTGAACGACGTCGCGCTGAAGTTCCGCTATGCGCTCTCGGGTACTTCCGAGGTCTACGGCAAGCTGTCTTACTACGATGTGCGCTCCAACACGCCTGGCGGGCTGACGGTGGCCCAGTACAACGCCAACCCCTTCCAGAACACCCGCCCCACCGACATGTGGGATGGCGAGCGCAAGGGCCTGGACCTGGGCTATATCAACACCCTGTCGGACACGCAAGAGTTCGAGATCCGCGCGTACTACAACGACAGCGCGCGCTCCAGCCGCCTGATCAACGCCGCGCAGACCCAGATCAACTACCAGCCGCGCAACTACCAGACCCTGGGCATAGAGCCCCGCTACACCCAGCGCTTTGCGCTGGGCAGCAGCAGCCATGACGTGACCGTGGGCTACCGCTACATCCGCGAGCGCGGCGACGACAACAGCAGCCTGCTGAACCTTGCCACCGGCGTGATGGGTGCCACTACCTCGTTCGACAATGCCACCGATGCCCATGCCGGTTATATCGATGACCGCATCGCGATCGGCGCCTGGCGTATTACCCCCGGCGTGCGCTTTGAGCACATCCAATCCGAGCGCGATGACCGCAGTGCCGGGCAAAGCTTTGACACGCGCAACAACAAGTGGCTGCCCTCGGTCAGCGTCTCTTACCTCGTCAACCCCGCCCTCACGCTGTTTGCCAACTACACCACCTCGTTCGGCCCGGTGCAGAACCTGCAGCTGAACTCGCAAACCGCCGCCAACCCGCTGCGCCCCGAAGTCGCCAAGACCAAGGAGGTGGGTGCCCGCTGGCAAGACAAGCAGTGGCGCGCCGAGGCCACGGTGTTTGACCTGCGCTTTGACAACCAGATCCTGCAGACGCCCGGCGTCGTGCCGGTCACCTTTGCCAATATTGGCGCCACCAAGCACCAGGGGCTGGAGCTGGCACTGGAATACCGCTTTGACAAGGCCGGCGCGCTGGCGGGCACCACCGTCTACGGTAACTACACCTATACCAAGGCGATCCAGCAATCCGGCACCACCGCGGGTCTGGACGTGCCTTTCTACGCCCGCAATACCGACACCGTCGGCGTGCGCTATGAGCGCGATGCCTGGGGCTTCAACCTGTCGACCACGCACCAGAGCAAGCAATACGCGGACCTGGCCAACACCGAGGCCGAATCGGCCAATGCCAATGTGGGCCGCATCCCCGGCTTTCGGCTGTGGAACGCCCAGGTCAGCTGGAAGGTGCCGCAGTACAAGGGCAGCGAAATCATGGTCGGCGTGAACAACATCGCCGACCACCGCTACTACACCCGCAATGTCGACGGCAACCCCGGCCGCATGGTGGGCGCGCCGCGCACCTTCTATGTCCAGGGCCGCTACGCGTTCTGATCCACCCATACCCGGCCTCTGCAAAACAAGACCCTCGATACGGGTCTTTTTTGCCGGCGGCCCCGCCTGTTTGTGACCCTGTGATGACCCTTTCCCGCACCTCCGCCCGCTCCGTTTCCATCCACCCGCTGAGCTGCTTCAGCGCCATCCCGCTGGCGATCTCGCTGGCCATCGCCGCCTGGCCTGCAGCCGCCCAAACCGTGCCCGATGCAGCAGCCCCCGCCCCGGCCGCTGAGGCCGTGCTGCCCCAGGTCATCGTGCAAGAGAAGGCGCAGGAAGTGGGCTACCAGCCCAAGCGCGCCACCACGGCCACCCGCAGCGATGCCGCGCTGCGCGATGTGCCCCAGGCCATTGCCGTGGTGCCCGCGCAGGTGCTGCAGGACCAGCAGGTGCGCTCCATCGACGAGGCGCTCTACAACGTCAGCGGCATCACCCAGGCCAACACCCTGGGCGGCACGCAGGATGCGGTGATCAAGCGCGGCTTTGGCTTCAACCGCGATGGCTCCATCCTGCGCGATGGCATCCGCACCGTGCTGGCCCGCAACCTCACCTTCACGACCGAGCGGGTCGAAGTGCTCAAGGGCCCCAGCTCGGTGCTCTACGGCACGATGGACCCGGGCGGCGTGATCAACATGGTCACCAAGAAACCCCAGCTCAGCTTTGCCGGCCAGGTGGGCGCCTCGCTGTCGAGCTACGGCGGCGGCGGTGCCTCGGTCGATCTGACCGGCCCCCTCGGCGAGCAAGGCCTGGCCTACCGCTTCATTGCCGACACCAGCGATGTCGACTACTGGCGCAACTTCGGCAAGAACCGCCAGACCGTCATCGCCCCGTCGCTGGCCTGGTATGGGCGCGACACCTATGTGCGCATGTCCTACGAGCACACCGACTACGAGCAGCCCTTTGACCGGGGCACCGTGATCGACAGCCGCACCGGCCGCCCGGTGGCCACCGACCGCCGCGAGCGCTTTGACGAGGCCTACAACCGCACCCTGGGCGATTCGGACTTCTTCACCGTGCAGGCCCAGCACCGCCTGAACACGCAGTGGAAGCTCAATGCCGCCTACAGCTACAACCGCAACGGCTATGACGACTACCAGGCCCGGCCGGTGTCGCTCAACCCCACGACCGGCATCCTCACGCGCCGGCCCGATGGCACGCGCGGCGCACTCAGCCAGCAGCATGTAGGCCAGATCAACCTCGAAGGCAAGCTGCAGGCGGGCGGCATGGCGCACGAGATCCTCGCTGGCTTCGACGCCGAGGACAGCAATATCTTCCGCCGCGACATCATCCGGGGCAGCAACAGCGGCGGCTTCAATGTCTACGACCCGGTCTACGGCAACCTGCCCAACGCCACCAGCATCGACGAAGCGCAAAGCGCCCAGAGCGACAAGATCCGCCAGCAGGCGCTGTTCGCGCAGGATTCGATCCGCCTGTCGCCGCAGTGGCTGCTGCAGCTGGCCGGGCGCTGGCAGCACTACGACCAGATAGCCGGCAAGGGCCGGCCCTTTGTGGTGGGCAGCGAATCGGATGGCAGCAAGTTCGTGCCGCGCGCCGGCCTGGTCTGGCAGCCCAGTAGCGAATGGTCCATCTACGGCAGCTACAGCGAATCCTTCAAGCCGCAAAGCAGCATTGGCAATGTCATCGGCACCCTGCCGCCCGAGACCGCCAAGGCCTGGGAGCTGGGCACCAAGTGGGAGTCGCCTGCCGGCATCACCGCCACTGCGGCGCTCTACGACATCCGCAAGCGCAACGTGGTGGTCAGCGAGACCATCGACGGCCAAAGCTATGCCCGCGCCGTCGGCGGTGCCCGCTCGCGCGGCCTGGAGCTCGATGCCGCCGGCCGCCTGGGCAAGCAGTGGCAGCTGATCGGCACCTATGCCTATACCGATGCCGCCGTGACCGACGACCCGCAATACCAGGACAACCGCCTGGCCAATGTGGCCCGCCACACTGCCTCGCTCTTTGCCGCCTATGATTTTGCTGCCAGCAGCAGTGGCCGCTGGCGTGCCGGCGCCGGCCTGCGCCATGTGGGCCGCCGCGCCGGTGATGCGGCCAACAGCTTCAACAACGCCGGCTACACGGTGGCCGACAGCTTTGTGAGCTGGGAGCGCCCCTGGAGCGGCCGCATCGTCAAGCTGCAGCTCAACATCAAGAACCTGTTCGACAAGAACTATGTGAGCTCCTCGGGCAGCCCCATCTATGTGTCCCTGGGTGAGCGCCGCCAGGCCGTGCTGCGCGCGGTCGTCGATTTCTGATCCATCGCCGACAATCAGCAGCTATTGATAACAAAGACAGGCATGTGGAGTTTTAAAAATATCTGGTTCCAGATCCACTGGCTGATCGGCATCACCGCAGGCACGGTGCTGATCGTCATTGGCCTCACCGGCGCGACCTATTCCTTCCAGGAGGAGGTGCTGGACTGGGCCAACCCCGGCACCGCCAGCGTGCCGCTGCAGCCCGGTCCGGCACTGACGCCGCCCCAGCTGGTGGCAGCGCTGCAGGCCGCAGGCGAGCAGCGCCGCATCGACCGCATCACCTTGTATGCCGAGCCCGGTCGCAGCGCCCAACTGGCCTTTGTGCCAGAAAAAGGCGAGCGCCGGGGCCAGAGCGTCTACCTCAACCCCTACACCGGCGCGCTGCTGCCGGCCCAGCGCGGCCGCGAATTCTTTGAATGGAACGAACGCCTGCACCGCTGGCTGCTGCTGCCGCGCGACGATGGCAAGCCGATCACCGGCAGCCTCTCGCTGTGCCTGCTGCTGCTGTCGCTGTCAGGCCTGTACCTGCGCTGGCCGGCCAGGCCACTGTCCTGGCGCAGCTGGCTCACCTTCAACGTGCGGCGCAAGGGCCGGCCGTTTCTCTGGGGCCTGCACTCGGTGGCCGGCACCTGGGTGCTGGTCGTCTATGTGATGCTGACCCTCACCGGCATGTACTGGGCCTTTGATGCCGTGCGCACGCCAGTGGACCGCTGGATGGGCGCACCGTCCCGCGCGGCCGCCCGCGCCGAGCAATCGGCCGCGCAAGAAGCCGCCCGCAAGGCCCCGCCGCTGGAGCTGGCGCCAGCCACCCTGGAGCCTGCCTGGCAAGGCTTTGCGCAGCTGGCCAGTGGCTGGCAGTTCGTGCAGATGCGCCTGCCCCAGCGGGCCGACCAGCCGCTGCAGTTCAGCTGGTGGGCGGCCAACGCCGCGCATGACCGCGCCCGCAACCAGCTCAGCCTGAACCTCGATGGCGCGGTGCTGCGCGATGACCGCTTTGCCGACCTGCCCGCAGGCCGCCGTGCGCTGGCGGCGATCTTCCCGCTGCACACCGGCACCTATTTTGGGATCACGGGCCGCATCATCGTCACCGTTGCGGCGCTGATGATGCCGTTGTTTGCCATCACCGGCTGGCTGCTCTACCTGCAGCGGCGCCGCAGCTCGCGCGCCGCCGGCCAGGCCCAGCGCGCGCTGCTGGCGGGCGATGGCCCGCAGCCAAGCCCCGCCACCGGTGCCCCCGCTGGCGCCAGCATTGCCGTGGTCTATGCCAGTCAGGCAGGCCATGCCCAGCAACTGGCGGTGCGCACCGTCGCGCGCCTGCGCAGCGCAGGGCTTGCCGCGCAGCTGCTGCCCGCTGCCAGCCTGGACATGGCCCAGCTGCAGCCGCAGCGCCAGCTGCTGTGGGTGGCCAGCACCTTTGGCGAAGGCCAACCGCCCGACAGCGCCCGCCGCCTGGCCCGCCTGCTGCAACAAACCGAAGGCAAGCCCCTGGCCCACCAGCGCTTTGGCATGCTGGCCCTGGGCGACCGCCAGTACAGCCAGTTCTGCGGCTTTGGCCTGGCACTGGCTGCGCAGCTCGAACGCCTGGGCGCCCAGCCCGTGTTCGCCCCGATCACGATGGACGCCGAAGACGACGCCGCCTGGCAGGCCTGGCTGCAGGCCCTGGCTGCGCATTGGGGCGTGAACGCCGCGCCCGCCACGGCAGCAGACAATAACGCCGCCAGCGTGGCCGACTCCGATGCGCCCGATGCCCTCTTTCTGCCCGCCCAGCTGATCAGCCGCCACCACCTCAACCCCGGCAGCAGCGGCCAGCCGCTCTACCAGGTGGAGCTGGCCTTGGCGCCCGGGCAATCCTGGCAGTGGCAGGCCGGTGCGCTGGTCGAGGTCAAGGCCGCCCATGCGCCCGCCCAGGTCGATGCCTGGCTGCAGGCCCACCAGCTCGACGGCAACGCCGCCGTGCAGTGGCGGGGCAGCGCCAGCAGCCTGCGCGATGCGATCAGCGCCTCCGAGCTGCCCACGCTCTCGGCCCCTGCCACATCGGCCCAGGCTGTGGCCGACCAGCTGCATCCGCTGGCCCCGCGCAGCTACTCGCTGGCCTCCTTGCCCGCCGATGGCCGCATTCGCCTCTATGTGCGCCAAACCCTGCGCGCGCAGCCAGGCGCTGCGGCGCAGCTGGGCCTGGCCTCGGGCTGGCTCACCGCGCATGCGCCGCTGGGCAGCAGCATCGCGCTGCGCCTGGTCGACAACCCGGGTTTTGCGCCATTGCCCGGCGATGCGCGGCCTGCGATCTTCATGGGCAATGGCTCGGGTTACGCCGGCCTGCGCGGCCACCTGCGCCACCGCATCGCCCAGGGCCAGTTCGACAACTGGCTGGTCTTTGGCGAACGCCGCCGCGCCCACGACTCCTATGCCGAAGACGAGGTCTGCGTCTGGCAGGCCCATGGCCAGATCGCACGTGCCGACTATGCCTACTCGCGCGACGCCTGGGATGCCAGCCACCAGGCCCCCGGCCAAGGCCCGCACCGTTATGTGCAAGACGCCCTACGCGTTGCCGCCGAGCCCCTCAAGGCCTGGCTGGCCCGGGGCGCTGTCATCTACGTCTGCGGCAGCTATGACGGCATGGCCACCGGCGTAGACCAGGCACTGACCGAGCTGCTCGGTGAGGACGGGCTGAACGCCTTGATCGACGAGGGGCGGTACCGGCGGGATGTGTACTGAGCCGGATACGGCAGCAGACGGACTGCAGCGTAGATAAAAAGGCGTGGGCCCTCAGGTCCACGCCTTTGTGCTTTATGCGTACAGGTGCGTGCATGGTGCAGCGCCCACCCCGGTGCGCAGTTCAACAGCGCCGCAAGACACACATCCGTTTTCAGGTGTTTTCCCGGCCCGTCGTCCCCCAGGCGCCTTGCTCTGCCAGGTCTTCCACGATGCCGCGTAGCGCGCGCGCCACTTCTCTGGTCGCCAAGGTGGACGGCCGCTGCGTCGTCAGCTGCAACGTCAGCCAACGCTCAATGGAAGGCTGGGTGATCACACTGGCCTGCAGCTGCCCGTTTTGCAGCTGCGGCACAACCGCATGAAACGGAATGATCGTGTAGCAGCCTCCGCTGGCCACCAGCTGGAGCTGCACCTGTATCGAGTTGGCCTCGATGACAGGGTTGAGCCGTATGCGCCTGCGGTGGGCCAGGGCTTCCAATGCGACGCGCAGCGCACTCGGTGCCGAAGGGAGCACCAGCGGCAGGCCGTCGAGGCTGTCAAACGGCAGCTGCGCGCTGCTGGTGAGCGGGTCGCCGTGGCAGGCAATCAAACAGGCATCCACCGGCGCGAGCAGGTCCTGGTTCTGGGGGATACCCTTGCCATAGTGAAACACCACGGCCACGTCGATCTTGCCTTGGTCCAGCCACTCCTCCAGTTGCCCCGTATAGCCCTCATACAACGCCAGCTTGACCTGCGGAAAGCGGGACTTGACCTCGTGGAACAGCTGGTTGGCAATGACCATGGCCACTGTGGGCAGCAGGCCCAAGCGGACCTCGCCCGAGGGGATACCCGCCATCGACTGCGCCTCCGCCCGCATGCCTTCGGCTTCGGCCAGTATGCGCTGCGCGCGGGGCACCAGGCGCCGCCCCAGCTCACTGGGCACGACGCCACGGCCCGTGCGGTGGAACAAGCTCCCCGCGCATTCACGCTCGAGCTGCGCAATTCTTCTGCTCAGCAGCGAGGCGCTGGTGTCCATCACCGCAGCAGCCCGCGTCAGGCTGCCCTGCTCCAAAACCGTAAGAAAAAGTTTGAGTCCCTCCGTGTCCATCTGCCTCACTCCTTAGTAGGTGGATTCAACCAGTCTCAGGTGTGCAAATTGTGCAAATCTGATTGACGTTTCATTGCGTTGCTCGCTCTGCGCGGTTGGTTAAGACTGCGTCTATCCATCTGACGCCAGATGCAGATATCTCTACCAAGCAGGGGACTCCATGAACACAGCCGCATCGCCCGCATCCGCTTTTAGCCTCCAGGGCAAAGTCGCCATCGTCACCGGTTGCGGCGGTGGCCTGGGCCAGGGCATTGCCCAGGGGCTTGCCCATGCCGGTTGCGACGTGGTGGGTGTCGATCTGAAAGACATCACCGAGACGCAGCACCTGGTCGAATCCGAAGGCCAGCGGTTTCTGGGGCTGAGCAACGATATCTCCCAACTGCCCGAGATCGACGCCGTCATCGCACAGGCGGTTCAGGCCTTCGGCCACATCGATGTACTGGTCAACAACGCCGGCGCCATCCGGCGCGGCGATGCGCTCAGCTTCTCGCAAGCCGACTGGGACGAGGTGATGGATCTCAACATCCGCACGGTGTTCTTCTTTTGCCAGGCCGCTGCCAAGCAATTCATCGCGCAAAAGACCGGCGGCAAGATCATCAACATCGCCTCCATGCTGTCGTTCCAGGGCG
This sequence comes from Comamonas sp. B21-038, assembly GCF_022387135.1. Lineage (GTDB taxonomy): Bacteria > Pseudomonadota > Gammaproteobacteria > Burkholderiales > Burkholderiaceae_C > Comamonas > Comamonas sediminis. The sequence goes on along the minus strand of NZ_CP092462.1, from coordinate 1,180,010 downwards.
GCATCCAGGTGCCGTCCTATACCGCCTCCAAAAGCGCGGTAATGGGCCTGACGCGTTTGCTGGCCAACGAATGGGCAGGCATGAACATCAATGTCAACGCGCTGGCGCCCGGCTACATGGCCACCCCGATGAGTGCCGACCTGCGCAGCGATACGGCACGCAACCAGGCCATCGTCGAGCGCATTCCCGCCGGCCGCTGGGGCACTCCGCACGACATGGCCGGGCCGGCTGTGTTCCTCGCCTCCAGCGCGGCCGACTATGTACAGGGCTACACCATTGCCGTCGATGGCGGCTGGCTGTCCCGCTAATCCACGCTGTGCACAGCCAAAGCCCAGCATGCCCATACCAAAGCCGCTCCGCCTCGCACCCTTCATCCTCGCCTGCATCATGGCCAACACCTGCCTGCCGGCGCTGGCCAGTGATTTCCCGGCGCGCCCGGTGCGCATCGTCGTGCCAGTACCTGCAGGCGGGCCGATGGACGCGATGGCACGCGCGCTGGCGACCGAGCTGGCGGCTACCTGGCAACAGCAAGTAGTGGTGGACAACCGCCCCGGCGGCAACGAGATCATTGCGGCCAACCTCGTGGCCCATGCACCCGGCGATGGCCACACCCTGATGCTCGCCAGCGACTCCACGCTGTCGCTCAACCCACAGCTCTACACCCAGCTGCCCTATGACCCCGTCAACGGCTTAACACCCGTCGGCCGGGTGGCCGTCTCACACATGGTGCTGGTGGTGCCGCCCTCGCTAGGCGTGCGGAGCCTGGATGCGTTCATTGCACACGCCAAAGCCCATCGTGGCGAAATCGCCTATGGCTCAACCGGGCTGGGCAATATCACCCACCTGTCGATGGAATGGTGGGCGCAGCAAGCAGGCATCCAAGTCCTCAACGCCCCGTACCAAGGCCTGGCGCCCGTCATCACCGGGCTGCTGGGCAACCAGGTGCAAGCGGCATTCGGCGCCGTGTCGGTCCTCGCCCCCTATGTCGACAGCGGCAAGCTGGTCGCACTCGCAGTGTCCGGGCCGAACCGCGCCCAATCCTTGCCCCACGTTCCGACCTTCAAGGACTCAGGCTTTGCCGATTTCGAAGCCAGTTTTTACATGGCCATCCTGGCGCCGGGCAAGTTGCCCACGCAGCTCAGAGACAAGATCAGCCGGGACATCCAGGCCATCACCGCCAGAGGCGATTTCCAGCAACAGCACATGGCCCCGTACGCGCTCCATGCGGTCAGCGAAACGCCAGCCCAGTTCAAGCACTACCTGCAGCAGGAGCGCGCTGTCGTGCAAAACAAGGTGAGGCTCTCGGGCGTGAAGCTGAACTGAACACCCCCACCGATTACCCCACAACAACCAGGAGCAGCATGATCGATTTCCATGGAAAAACCGTTCTGATTACCGGCGCGGGCGGGGGCATTGGCGCAGCCACTGCCCAGCTCCTGCACCGGGCGGGCGCCCAGCTGGTGCTGACGGACCTGAGCGCAGAGGTGCTCAAGCCCACACTGCAGGCCTTGGCAGAGCAAGGCGCATCCACCGACCGCATCCTGGCCTTGCCGCTGGATGTCTGCGACGCCAAAGCATGCTCCTCTGTGCTGGCCCAGGCGGCTGCCCGATTCGCCGGTATCGACAGTGTCATCCACTGCGCCGGCATCTATATCTACCGCGAAGGCCTCGTGGCCGACTTAAGCACGGAGCAATGGCAGCGCATGCTGCGCGTCAACCTCGATGGCTGCTTTCATCTGTGCCAGGCCGCCATCCCGCACCTGCGGCCCCACAGCGCCATCGTTTTGGTGGCATCCGTTGCCGCCAGCCGTGGCAGCGCCATGCATGCCGGTTATGCCGCCGCCAAAAGCGGTGTCATCGGCCTGGCCAAAAGCCTGGCGTTGGAGCTGGCCCCTGCCACCCGCGTCAACGTCATCTCTCCCGGCTTGATCAACACCGCCATGGCCAGCGCCATGGTGGCGCACCGGGGCAGTGCCGTCAAAGACGCCATCCCGCTGCAACGCTTTGGTGAGCCTGAAGAAGCCGCCTCGGTCATCGCCTTCCTCTGCTCCGGCATGGCCAGCTATGTGACGGGCGAAACCATCAACGTCAATGGCGGCATGTACATCGGCTGAATCGCCAGCCGCGCCGCCGCCTGCCCCTTGGTCCAGTTGCTCCCTACTCTGCTTTATTCCATGCCACTCCAACTCATTGGCTCCCATGCCAGCCCCTACACCCGCAAGGTCCGGGTGGTACTCGCTGAAAAAAACATCCCCTTTGAATTCACAATCGGCGACGTCATGGCGGAGGATTCCCCCATCTTCCAGTTCAACCCCTTGGGCAAGATCCCCTGCCTGGTGCTTGAAGACGGCACTCCGCTCTACGACTCTGCGGTGATCGCCGAGTACCTCGACGCCCTCTCCGACCGGTGCCCGCTCATTCCCGCGCATCCGCGCCTGCGCGCCGACGTTCGCTGCTGGGAGGCGCTGGCCAATGGCGTGCTCGATGCCGGCATCCTCGTGCGCTGGGAGGCCCATGTCCGTGAAGCGCATTTGCGCGACGCCAGCTGGACCCACCGGCAAAACACCAAGATATCCCACGCGCTGGCCACCATGTCAGAGCAGCTGGGCGAGCAGCGCTTTTGCATGGGCGATGTCTTCACCCTGGCTGATATTGCCGTGGGCTCCACGCTGGGCTGGCTGCTGTTCCGTTTCCCTGAGCTGGACTGGCCCAGCCAGCTGCCCAACCTGGCATCGCTGCACCAGCGGCTGCTGCGGCGCCCCTCGTTCTCCAACACCTTGCCCCGAGTCTGAAACATGCCCACTGTCCACCTGAACCACAGCCACATCCATTACGCGTTTGACGAGACGGCCGGCGCAGACAAGCCGGTACTCGTGCTCTCCAACTCGCTGGGCACCAGCATGGCCATGTGGGAGCCGCAGCGCCCGCTCTTCGCCCACTACCGTGTGCTGCGCTATGACACCCGGGGCCACGGCGCCTCGTCCGGCGAGCCGGGGCCTTACACGATGGCGCAACTGGGCCAGGACGTCATCGCGCTGATGGACCATCTCGGTATTGCCAAGGCGCATTTTTGCGGGCTGTCAATGGGCGGCATGGTCGGCATACACCTGGCCATCCACGCAGCCGATCGCTTTGACAAGCTGGTGCTGGCCAACACCAATGCCCATACCGCCTCGCCGCAGTTTTGGCAAGCGCGCATCACCATCCTGCGCAGCGAGGGCGGCATTGCCAACATTGCCGATGGCGTGATGGCACGGTTCTTCTCGCCCGAATTCACCCTCTTGCATCCCGATACCGTCGCACGTTTCAAGGCCGACATGCTCGCCACTTCTCTTGCGGGCTACACCGCCTGCTGCGCCGCTATTCGCGACATGGATTTTCGCGCCAGCCTGCCCAACATTGCCCATCCCGTGCTGGTCATCGTGGGCAACAAAGACCAAGCTGCCCCACCAGAGCACGGCCAGTTCCTCGCAAACCAGGTGCAAAGCGGCGCAGTGCTGGCGCTGGATGCCGCGCATATCTCCAACGTCGAAGCCGCTGACGCGTTCTCGCAGGCGGTGCAACGGTTTCTGGGTTGACACGCAGCGCTGCCCCCCACCAGGAAAGGCCCACCACCATGAGCAAATTTGCGTCCTATGCGGATCAGTATTCGATGATCAAGATGCGCCGCGAAGATGGCATCCTCGAAATGCGCTTCCACACCGATGAGGGCCCGCTGCACTGGAGCCTGGAGCCCCATGCGCAACTGGAGCAGGCCTTTCTGGATGTAGGGCGCGACCCGGACAACGAGATCATCATCCTCACCGGCACCGGTGATACGTTCAGCGGCCCGCGCGTCGGCGCCGAAGGCCACAACCACAAGCGCAAACCAGTCACCCCTACCGAGTGGTACCCGATTGGTTGGGAAGGCAAGCACCTGCAGATGAACCTGCTCAACATCGAGGTGCCCGTCATCAGTGCCATCAACGGCCCCGCCTACCGCCATGCCGAAATCCCGCTGCTGAGCGACATCACTATTGCCTCAGACACCGCTGCGTTCCAGGACTCGGCCCACTTCACCGCCGGCTTGCTGCCCGGTGATGGCGTGCATGTCGTCTTTCCCCACCTGATGGGTGCCAACCGAGGGCGCTATTTTCTGCTCACCGGGCAGACGCTGAACGCCGAGCAGGCGCTGGCCTGGGGCCTCGTCAATGAGGTCGTCGCGCCGCAGCAGGTCTTGCCGCGCGCCTGGGAGCACGCGCGCTTGCTGATGCAGCAAACCCCGTTGCTGCGGCGGCATGCCCGCGTGCTGCTGACGCATGGCCTGAAAAAAAAGATGCACGACCTGCTGGCCTACGGCCTGGCCCTGGAAGGCTTTGCCGCGTCACAGCAAAAAACTGCCTAGCCTGCAGGCCCAGCGTGCTTTCTACAACGGCGCGTTGAACCCGGCACCCACGCAGGCCCTCCGCCAAGGCCCCGCTGGTCCCCTTCTGCCAACGGCGCTGCCCTTTCACCACGGTCCACCACAAGCCCTATGCCCTTCCCCGCCACCACCGCCAAAGTCATCCATCCCGGCCCCGCCACGCTTGCCTACTTCGACGAAGGCAGTGGCCCGGCGCTGGTTCTGCTGCCATCGGTGGGGCGCGGCCCGGCGGATTTCGACCAGCTGACCCGCCTGCTGGCCGCAGAGGGCTTGCGCATCATTCGCCCGCTGCCGCGCGGCATTGGCGCGAGCCAAGGGCCCATGCAGGGGCTCAACCTGCATGACCTGGCAGCCGATGTCGCAGCAGTGATCGAGGCCGAGGCCCTGGCACCTGTGGCGGTGGCGGGCCATGCCTTTGGCAACTTTGTCGCCCGCACCCTGGCCACTGACCGGCCCGAGCTGGTGCGCGGTGTCGCCCTGCTCGCAGCATCTACCGGCAAGACGCCCGATGGCGGCTCTCCGTTCGACCCCGACGTGCTGCGCTCGGTCTACGCGAGCGGCGACCTGTCGTTGCCCACGGTGCAACGCCTCGAACACCTCCGCCATGCGTTTTTTGCGCCAGGCCATGACCCATCGGTATGGCTGGAAGGCTGGCATCCCCAGACCAAGGCCATGCAGCGGGAAGCCGAGGCCGCCACACCGGTCGATGACTTCTTTGCCTGTGGCAGCGCACCCATTCTGGATCTGCAGGCCGCGCAGGACACTGTTGCGCCGCGCCGCCTGGCGCAGTTTCTCCGGCAAAGCCTGGGCGAGCGGGTGACCATCCAGGTCATAGACAACGCCGGCCACGCACTGGTGCCCGAGCAACCCGAGCAGGTCTGCCAGGCGCTGGCAGCCTGGATCAAACGCTTGCACTGAAGCGGCTGCACCGATCCACCGTCCCCAGGAGACCACCGATGAAAACCATCCCGACATTGATTCTCAGCGCTGCATTGGCGGCGATGGCCGGCTCCGCCCTGGCGCATGCATGGCCCGCCAAGCCTGTCAGGCTGGTTGTATCCCAGCCTCCCGGCGGCACGATGGACATTGTCTCGCGCCAGATCGCCGATCAGCTCGGCAAGGTGCTGGGCCAACCCGTCGTGGTCGACAACAGGCCTGGCGCGAACGGCATCATCGCCACCCAGCAGGTTGCCCGCGCTCCCGCTGACGGCTATCTGCTGATGATGGGCACCGGGGCCACCCACACGATCAACCCCTATATCTACCCGAAGGTAGGTTATGACCCGGTCAAGGACTTCACACCCGTCGCCAACCTGGTGAGCGCGCCCAACGTGATTGCTGTCCATAGCCGTGTACCTGCCACCGGTCTCCAGGCCCTGATTGATGCGGCCAAAACCAAGCCGGGCGCACTGAACTACGCCTCCCCGGGTGTCGGCGGCACGGGCCAGCTGACGATGGAGCTGCTCAAGGCATCGGCGGGCATCGACATCACGCATATTCCCTACCCCGGCATTGCCGCATCCGTGCAAGACACCATCGCCGGCCGCACCGAGATCGTGGCGCTGCCCCCCACCGCGTTGCTGGCGCATTTTCAGTCGGGGGCGCTGCGCCCCTTGGCGGTCACCAGCCCGCAGCGAACGGCCTTGCTGCCCGATGTTCCCACCGTGGCAGAGTCTGGGTTCCAAGGCTTTGAGGGGGTCGCCTGGTTCGGTATCCTGGGCCCCGCCGAGCTGCCGCCAGAAGTTGTCAACACCCTGCAGCAAGGCCTGCGACAGGTGATGAACATGCCCGCGCTGCGCGAGCGCCTGGCATCCCAGGGCCTGGACATCATCTACTCGGAGGGCGCCGCCTTCGCCAGCTATATGCAAAAAGATGCAGACCGCTGGAAAGAAGTCATCCGCCTGTCTGGCGCGAAGGTCGAATAGACAGCGGCGACGGCTTCCCATTCACCCGCGCCGCCAAAGCCACATTGCGCGCATCGCCATACAGGCCAACGCCGGTGCAGGCCGGCAGATAACGATTGTTGGACAGCTACTTTAGCTTCAGCACAACGGGGAGGAGCCCATTGTTCGGCTATGACTTAACAAACCGTTGGCAGGTCTGTCGAAAGCAGAGACGCGCTTGCTGGCTGCCGCCGGACAGGTGCATGCCGCAGCCCATCCAGCGTGGATGCGTGGATACTCGGCCGGTGCTGAAGGCCATGGCGGGAAAAACGTAACAAACGCAGATCAGAGGCCTAGCCATGTGTTGTCCACCATCAGCCATGGCGGCTCCTCTTTGAGCCATTAGCCCACACTGAGCACCGCGGCTTCAACCTCCATGGCAAGGTACCAGCAACCCATCAGCGCCGAACCTGCCCAAGGCCTCACAGTGCTCAAACCTGACGCCCTCCCCCATACCCACCCGTCATGGGGCGGGTCAGCTGGTCAATCTTCGCATCAATCACCGACAGCCGTGCTCTGGCATGCGCATCGTCCTTGCCCGCATGCATCAACAGCTCGGCGCCTTCCGCCTTCAACGCCTTTAAATAGGAGTCCGGCGTTCCCTCATCTTCAGCAGAATCTGACATGCTTGTCTCCCAGGTCCCATGGACAGAAATGTTAACGGGCCTGCAACAAAATACAAGCATTACGCACACGAAATTTAAGCTAAATCAATAACTTATTTCATCCCTGATTGCTCGACAATCGCTACCGTTTGTCCGGTCGAAATCACTTGCTTGCGCAACAATCTGCAACGTCCACAGGCCCATCTGTAGGTATCTGCTGGCAATGGAATAGTGGCCCCTCTGGCCGCTGCAGCCCTGCACACCGTGGAGGATGTGATGGCGCATGGCATCCCAAGCCATGGACAAAGGAGACCCTTCATGTCCGACGACAAGACCAAGCCCGGCGGCCAAGACCGCACGCGAATCAATGTGAACGAAGACTACGAACTGCGAGACTGGTCGAAAAAATTCAACGTCAGCCCTGAGCAGCTGAAGGCAGCCGTTCAGGCAGTGGGAACCCGCGCAGCGGCGGTGGAGCAGCACCTGAAGCAGTCCCACAAGGGGTGACCGCTGAAGACGGCCGGTGGCCCGATGGCCGCTGGCACGCGCACGCGCATCCCCGCCCGCCCCCGCCTATACCTCTGGCGCACGCCGTCCGTTGCCGCCAGGCGGCCGCGCAGCTGGCTTCCAGGTGGCAGCGGCTCCGCGCATCAGCGCCCTGAAATGGGCAAGGATTCAGGCGTCAAAACAGCTTCAGCCACCACCATGCCCATGGGAACATGGGCTTTTTCAGGAGCATTCACCCCATGAAGGCTGTACGGATTATCGCTGTGGTGCTAGGTGCTGTTGCGCTCGTGATCGTGTCTGTGGTCGTGGTGAACGGACTGTATTCCGCATGGGCTTTGCTGGAGCTGGCCTGGTCGGCGGTTGTGCGTTTCGTCCATCTCTTGTGAGGGGAAGGCCCACAGCGGCCCGCCCTCCCGGCCCAACGCTGCCGTAGCGCAACACTGCCGTTCAACAGACCGTCGGGACATTGCTTGGCGAGCCCCTTTACTCGGCGGCAGCGCGCGCCGGCCAGGGGCACACATTCGCGATGGAGCCCACGCAACTATTGCGCTCTGGGCCTCCCTGTCACTCGCTTCGACGGCGATAGGCGATGACACCGAACAATGCCATCAGCAGACCGATGCCCCATGTGCCCAATGCCGGCACGGCCTTCACACCGCTGACGCTGGGCGTTTGCGCGGCGGTGATGGTAATGCGCTGCACCACCTGGCTGGCTGCCGGATATGTGACACCCCCCACAACGGCTCCGGGTTGGTCGGCCGCCACCGTGCAGGTGCCTGCGGCCAACGGGGTCACGATGTTGCCTGCGACGCTGCAAATGTCAGGGCTGAGGCTGGTGTAGCTGACAGGCAATCCCGCGTTGGACGTAGCGGCAAATTCGACCGGAAATGGGCCACCGTCTGTCTGGTGAGCAGTGGGTTGCGGCGGAAAAGTAAGGGTCTGGGCGCCAGAGAAGCTGATCTTCACCAGGCCCGGCTGACCCGGCTGGCCGCCCGCGCCGCCGTTGCCGGCGTCCGCACTGGGGCCTCCCGCACTGCCTCCATTGGCGCCAGCGCCATCGGCGCCGCCCAGTCCTTCACCGCTGCATGCCTCCACCGCCAGCGGCCCTGCCAGGGTCTCGCCGTCAGCGCCTGCGGTGCCAGGTGTGCCGTCCATACCTGGATTGCCGTTGGGCCCCCACCCCTCTCCTGGGGAGCCTTCACCCCCTGTCCCCCCGATCCGCCAAATCCGGCTGTTCCTCCGGCACCGCCTGCGCCGGGAACGGTACCAGCGCCCCCTGGGCCCCCATCGCCGCCATCGCTACCGTCTCCTCCATCCCCACCCGCAATACCTGGGCCTATAAACACCCCATCCCAAGGTCCGCCGTCAGACCCCTGGCCACCATTGATTCCCGCGCCACCCCTGCCTCCTGCCCCTCCGGTAGCGCCTGCTCCGCCGCCCCCGCCAGGAGCCGATTTGTACGGACCGTTGTTGCCTCCATCACCTCCTGCGCCTCCGCTCACTGCAGTTGCACCGCGTCCTGGTTGGCCTCTCCCAAAATCGTAGTCGCTCCAAACCGTGCTTCCACCACCGCCACCTCCCCCATTGGCTGTCACACCACTGACACCCACACCGGTAACGGCGGAAAGCCCGCCACCGGTACTGGAGGTGCCAGGGCGCATCCAATCACCCGTGCTGGGCATACCGGCAGTGCCGCCCGTGCCTACCCGCACCGTCAACGTGCTCCCCGGCGTGACCTGGGATGTCACCTTGCAGTAGGAGCCCCCTCCACCGCCAACACCATTGCTTGGCTGGCCAATGGAATTAGCGTCCTTCGATCCGCCCCCGCCGCCGCCGCCCCAAACCTCAAAGACGGCTGTGGTGGCGCCCGCAGGCACGGTGCAGGTGCCCGCGGCGTTCATGCCGACCACGCAATCGGCAGCCCATGCCTGGGAAGCGGCCCCCAAAGAAAGCAATATAAAAACCTTTGAGAAACTGGTATTCATCATTTTTTCCTAGCGTTTGAGTTTCGCGGCAACGAAAACAATTCAACCCTGGCGGGTTGACCAAGCCACCCACGGAGTCATATATATCAAACGCATGAAAATTTGCAACAATCATTTAGAAAATGTTGCAAACCTCGAACTGACCAGCAATAAATCCAAAGATTTTTAAATAAAAGCAAATGTTTTCCCGCCGCCGGAAGCCACGCCGATGGCGCGCATGCATGGTCACAGAGCGGTGTTCAAAACAAAGACTATCTGCATTAAACCAACGATCAATAATCTTCAGAAGGTATTGATTAAATAATATATTTCCGGTTGCGCCATAGAGAATGCACAAGGCTTCAGCGCGCCTGCCATCTGTTGTTTTCTTACTATTTTTATAGTCAGCCTCGTTAAAGCAAATCCTTTTGAATATTTCCAAACATTCACAACCCGGATTAGAAATACATATTACAGCGACAGACTATATGCGCTCAAAGGTGATGGCCAACCTGCTTTTGGACAAGAGAAATAGTCTCTGCCCCAAGCCTTTCCAAACGGGTTCTGTTTCTACCGCGAGACAGGGGCAGGAGGCCCCAGCAAGCGCCGCGATGGCTCCCGTCCGGTCTTGCGCCATCGGTTTGCAACTTTGGGCTGTCAACACTATTTTTTTCACGAGAGAGTAATGAATGAAGAATGCTCGAATCACAGGTGCGCCGACCCTGCACAAAGCGGTAGGACCGATCACGGTTACGGTTCTGGGGCTGTTCGCCATGGGGGCCGTGCAGGCCGCCACCTTGGCTTGTGGCGCACCGTTGCGGGTCAGCACCACGGCGGCATCGGGCTGGACCAGCGATGCCAAGTATGTGACTGATCCAGGCGGCAACCCCATGGCCACCGTGCTCGACAAGCGCTGGACGGGGTTGGGCACCTATTTCGATCCCACCGGTGTGACCCATGGCACGGGTGCGGGCACATTGGCCGGCCAGCCCTTGCAGGGTCACTGGCTGTCCTTCGGTACCGGCGGAGACGGGGATCCGGTCGTGAACGTCACCGGCGACACCGCCAATGGCGCCTGGACTGCCGGCCGCGTGGCATTCATCCGCACCGAACCCATTACCGTGGCCTCCGATGTGGACCTGGCCTCCATCAAGATCGTCGGCACGGGCGGCGCTGACTTTGATGGCCGCCTCCTCGTCAAACCCACGACATTGCCCGGCGGCGTCTCCAACACCACCAACTGGTTCAAGAGCACGGCCATGATCAATGGCTGGACATCGCCGCAGGCCATCAACATGGACGATGGCAACCTCGGCTTTTACTACGGTGACAACACCATTGCGATTTCTCTGGACGGCGATGGCACGACGGCGACCTGGCCCACCGGGATGATGCTCGACATGGAAATCACGGCGGACTGCCTGACTCCGCCGCCGCCGCAACCCACGGCAGCGCTGATCTGCCCTGCCGGCAATACCGCAGGCCAGACCGTTCGCGTCGGACCGTTCACCACCAACGCACGTGATTGGAAATGGACCTGGCGCACGAATGCAGCTGGCACCGCCCTGGAGAATGTCGAGCAGCCCTTGTTCGACGACTACAGCTGGGCGGGCGCCTACGTCAAGCCTTCTTCGCTGCCAGCAGGCCAGGAAACCAACGCGCGCTGGATCAGCTCTGGCACCACCAACCCGGCCGCCAGCGACGTGCCCGGACTGCCTTACCCCGCTGCGAGTGGGCAGGCCAAGGCCGGTTACCACGCCTCTGTGTTCGTGATGAACCAACCCATCAACGTAGGCAACAACGTCGATCTGGCGTCCATCAAGCTCGATGGCCGGTTTGCGTTTGACGACTATGGCAATTCCGTGTTTGTGCAGCCTGCAGGCGGCGCTCCGGTGTTCGACAACGCCAGCCTCTACCTGCCTAACGGCTATGGTTCGTTCCAAGCCACCACGACGCCTGCCATCCCCGGTTTCAGCCGTGGCCAGAACACCATCGGCTTGATGCTCGATGGTCTGCAAGCCACCAATGACTGCGCCAATGGCGTGTGCGCCATGGCGGCGATGGCCGACTTCTATGTGACGGCGGCGTGTACCGGAGAGCCGCCTGTTGCCACGGACCAGACCATCACCTTCCCCGCGCAAACCAGCCCACGCCGGATTGCCGATGGTGCTTTTCCGCTGAACCCGGTGGCCACGGCCAGCTCGACGCTGCCCGTGACCTACACCAGCTTGACGCCTGCAGTCTGCACGGTATCGGGCACGACCATCACGCCGGTGGCCGTCGGTGAATGCCAGATCGCTGCCGACCAAGGCGGTGGCACGGTAGGCTCCACCATCTATAACGCAGCTGCCCGCGTGGTGCAAAGCGTGACCTTGCAGACTGCGCCCGTGGTCTCGCCCGCTACCCCAGTCCCCACGCTGGGCGCTGCCGGCCTGGCCCTGCTGGGTCTGCTGAGCGCTGGCCTGGGCGGCCTGGCACTGCGCCGCCGCCAGCGGATCTGATCGCGCAGGTCTTCGCTAAAAAGGGAGTTGCAGGGTGCAACTCCCTTTTTTTATCGGAGGGCGGCCGGCCCGTCCGTATTCGCACTGGTACGCCAGACACTGCTGTAGGGAGGGCCAAGAAAGCGTCTACCGCCCCCTGGACACGCGCTGTTGGCGGCGCCAGGCCTGCTCTCCGGCATGCGGCAAGCCCCATAGCTTCATGGCCCCATAGCTTCATGGCCCCATGCCCCATGCCCTCATCGAGCGATGTGGGCCCGCGCTGGGCTTCCAGACAACGGCCCACCGCCCCCTCGGCGCCCTGCCCGCCTCCGCACCCCATGCGCAAGCCACCCTGCGGCGCTGCAGCCATCGCGCAGCGGCCCTGCATGGCCGGCCTCCACCCCATGGCGGCATCCAGCCGGTCTGGGCTGCCAAGATGGACCGGTCTGCGACTGCCATCACCCCCGCGCTGGCCTACCGCTGACGAACCCATAAAAAAAGAGCCACCTCAGGTGGCTCCAGAGAACTGCCCAACCCGCCCGTCCAACGGTGGGTTGCTGCATACCCGCAAGGGTTACAGCTGGCGCTGACGGCGGCGCAGTGCCAACGCACCCAGCAGGGCGCTCATGACGCCCAGCAGGCCAAGGCCCGATGCGCCCAGTGCCGGCACCGGCGTGGCAACTGTGGGTTGCTGGGGCAGCTCACCGCCCGCGCCAGACAGCGCAATGTCCGCCACCGTTTGCTGGGCCGGCGAGAACTCGCTATTGCCCGCCTGGTCGGCCGCAATCCGGCAGGTACCGGCCGCCACTGGCGTCACCACGCCTGCAGCGGTCACCGTGCAGATGCTGGGGGTCAAGCTGCTATAGGCCACGGGCAGACCCGAATCCGCCGTGGCGGGCGTGGTCAGCGGGAACGGACCTGCCGACACATCCTGCCCGGCTTGCGATGGGAAGCTGATGGTCTGGGCCTTCAGCAGCACAATGCGCAGACTTTGCGTCACCGGGGTGGCCTTGCTCACCTGGTAGGTCGTGCCACCCACCACCTGCTCGCCCGCTTCTGCATTCGCGGTGATTGTGCAATCGCCATCAGCCGTTGGCTTCGGAGTAGCCAAGGTCACCACGCCGGTATTGGCATCCACGGCACAGATGGCCGGCGTTGACGTGGTGTAGGTCACCGGCAGATTGGCGCTGCTCGTCACCGGTGGCGCAGACTGCCAATTGATCACAGCACCGGCCGCCGCCCCTTGCACCGAATACACAGAAGGCTGGGGCGCCAGGAACGGAATGACCTGGGTCGTCGGGTCCAGAGGCGCCAGACGGGCGATGCCGTGCCGCACCGTACCCGTCACCACATTGAAGGTGCCGCCGATGTAGACCTTGCCATCGTCGTTCGGCAGCACCGCCCACACCTTGGTATCGGTGCCGGCAGAGGTATCGAAGGTATCGTCCACGGTACCGTCTGCGTTGAAGCGCACAACGCCCCGGCGCGGCGAATCGGTGCCCACCACGGCGTCCGTGGCGATGGCACGCTGGCCTGCGACCGTGAAACTGCCGCCCACCAGAATTTTTTCTTCGCCGCCCACTGATTGAACGGCCACCGAGGTGCCCCAGTCATTGATGGCCGATTGGAAGGCGCTGTCTGCGGTACCGTCGCTGTTCAGGCGCGCTACGCCACGGTGCACCTCAGCACCGTATTTCAGCGTGCCGCCGGCATACAGGATCTGTCCGTTGCTCTGCAATGCCAACTGGTACACCGGCCAGCTGCCGCCATTGGCGCCATTCGGGCTCGCATTGGCGTTGAAGCTCGTATCCAGGGAGCCATCGGCCTTCAGCCGGGCGACACCCCAACGGGCGGCCGTTTGTACCGTCGTGAACCATCCGGAAATCAGAATATTGCCGGCCGCGTCCAGTTTCACATCTTCCACATAGCCATTGACGGCGGGTGTGAAACTGGTATCGAGTGAGCCATCTGCATTCAAGCGGGCGAGGTAGTTGCGCGCAACGCCATCAATCTGCGTGAAATAACCGCCAATGATGATCTTGCCGTCGGCCTGCACGGCAATACCGCGCACATTGTGGTTGGATTTGACCTTGCCTGCCGGTGCATTTTGGAAGCTGGCGTCCAAGGTACCGTCGGCGTTCAAACGGGTAATGCCCCAGAAAGTCGTATTCGTGGAGCTGCCCGTGGGGCGCACCCAATGGAACTGGCCACCAATCAGGATCTTGCCATCGGGCTGAATGGCAATGGCTTTGACGAAATCATCGGTCATTACCTTGAAAGCCGTGTCCAGCGAATCATCGGTATTGAAGCGCGCCACACCCTGGTAGCCGGCCTGGCCTTCGACGGTCGTGAACAAGCCTCCCACCATCACACGTTGGCTCGTGTCCTTGACCATGACCATCGTTTCCAGGTTGGTGCCACCGGCAGCAGCGAAGCTGTCCGGGGCATAAACCTCGCCATAGGCCATGCCGATCGAGCAGGCAAGTACGGTCGCGGTCAAGCTTTGAAGGACTGCCTTACGTCGGCGTGTGCGGTTCAAGGCATCATGCATAGTGTTTCTCCATTTTGCGTTGGTAACTAAATTCTCTGGAGATTGTGTTTGCAGGACCGGCTTTTCTCATTTTGCTTTTTTTAATTTCTCATTGGTTTTTGAAAAAGTTCTGGAAAAAAGATCAATTTAGTGAATGAAGTGGGATTTCTACCTGTTTGTTTTGGTTGACGGAAAGAATCCATGGTAGGGAGTGGCGCGCGGCAAAATGCAGCGCGCCCATGCGCAGTAATCGCTTGCGCCAACGCCAAGCCCTGGCAAGCACTGCAAATCCGTTGCCAGGGGCGTGGCTGTGTGATGAGTGGGCGTCAACCTATGGCGCACCCCGGCATGCGCCATGGACGGCGATGAGCGTTTGGCTGGATTCAGCCAGCGGCACGGCTGCGCAGCTTGGCCCACCCACCGCTGGCGGTCACTCCCAAGCACCTCTTCCCGTGACCCGCGATCCCACCCCGCCACTGACCCGGTGCAGACCGCCATCGACGCGTGTGCAGGCCAAACCTGGAGATGCCTATAATAAGAACCATTCTCATTTCGTAACCACCCGCCCCACCATGCCCTCCCGCAGCGGCCACCCGCCCTCTCCTTCCGTCGATCCGGTGCAGGCCCTGTACGAGGCACACCACAGCTGGCTGGTCGCCAGGCTGCGGCGCAAGCTGGGCTGCGCCTGGGATGCGGCCGATCTGGCCCAAAACACCTTTGTGCGCGTGCTGGGCACGCAGCGCCAGCCACTGCAAGCGCTGCTGGAGCCGCGCGCTTACCTCACCACCATTGCGCAGCGCCTGCTGTCCAACCACCTGCGGCGCCGGCAGATCGAGCGCGCCTACCTCGATGCACTGGCCCTGCTGCCCGAGCCCGTGGCCCCGCCGCCCGATGCGCAGCTGATGGTGCTGGAGACCCTGGTGGCGATGGACCGCCTGCTCGGCGGCCTGCCCGTTGTGGCTCGCCAGGCCTTTTTGCTGTGGCGGCTGGAGGATTTGACGCAGGAAGAAATCGCCCAGCAGTTGGGCATCTCGCGCACCAGCGTGCGCCGCCACCTGGCCGCAGCCGCAGAGCGCTGCTATTTTGCGGACCAGGCCTGAGATGGCCGCACCCGACGACCTGCCCGGCGCGCTGCCGCTGGGCGCAAGCCCGATGGCCGGTGCCATGCCCTCCACGATCCCCCCAGCCGTCGCCCAGGCTGCCGTGCGCTGGCTGCTGGATCTGGAGCCCGGCGACAGCTCCACCGCCCGCCGCAAGCGCCAGCAATGGCAAAGCTGGCTGGACGCGGACCCGCTGCATGCCCAGGCCTGGCAGCGCATCGCGCAGGTGGATGGCCAATTGCGCGGCGTGCCCACTTCAGTGGCGGTGCAGACCTTGGCCTTGCCCGCCTTGTCGCGCCGCCATGCAGTGCGTTTGGCGGTGGCGATCGGTGCCGGTGCCGGCGGCTTGCTGGCCCTGGGCCAGAGCCCGCTGGGTCAGCAGGCCTGGCGCAGCGCCAGCGCTGATCTGGCAACCGCCACTGGCGAGCAGCAGCGCACGGTGCTGGCCGATGGCACGCGCCTGCTGCTCAATACCGCTACCGCGGTGGACCTGCGCTACAGCAGCAGCGAACGCCTGATCGTGCTGCGCGCCGGTGAGATCCAGATTGAAAGCGCTGCCGACCCCAGCCCCGACCCGGCCACCGGCCAGGCCCGCCCTTTGCGCGTGCGCAGCCGCCAAGGCTGGGCACGGGCCATTGGCACCCGCTTTACCGTGCGCCAGTATGCGGACGACACCCTGGTGCAGGTGCAAGAGGGCCAGGTAGAACTGCAGCTGCGCAATGACATGCGCCAGACCCTGCGCCTGGCCGCCGGCGAGCAAGGCCGCATCGCCGCCGACCGATTGCTGCACGAAGCCGACGCCCCCGCTGCTGGCCTGGCCTGGACCCAGGGCATGCTGGTGGCCGACGATATGCGCCTGGGCGACTTCATCGCCGAGCTGGCCCGCTACCACTCCGGCCATCTGCATTGCACACCCGAGGCCGCCGCGTTGCGCGTATCGGGCAGCTACCCATTGGCAGATACCGGCCAGGTGCTGGCAGCGCTCAGCCGCACCTTGCCGCTACGCATCAGCAGTCGCACGCGCTGGTGGGTGACGGTCGATAAAAATTAGTGCCCTCTGCCAAACGCCCGGCCGTGGTCTGAACGTAGTCTCGGGCGATCCGCGCCCATCCCGCTTGGCAAGGGTTGCAGATGATCCCTCGCGTCCTCGCGCTGCCATTGCGCATTCAAAAAAAAAGTGGCCAATTGGCCCCGCCTGCGTGTCAAGCCCTGCAGAAGCGCCGCACAACCATTGCGGCGCGCTGTCAGCAGCTAGTACAACCCGGGACCCTCCGCATGCTCCGCCCTCGCTCCTTCGCCACCGCCCCCGCCACACTCCGTGGCACCGCGCTCTGCGCCCACCTGCTGTGCCTTGGTCTGGCCGCCCTGCCGCACACCGCGCAGGCCCAGCCCTCCGCCAGCACCTCTTCCAGCGCCCCTGCCACCCCAGCAGCCCGCAGCTACGCCATCCCCGCCGGCCCGCTGGCTGCAGCGCTCAACCGCCTGGGGCAAGAATCGGGCATGTTGATCTCCTTCGCGCCCGATACCGTTGCCGGCCTGCACAGCCCCGGCGTGCAAGGCGCCACCGATGTGGGCCAGGCGCTCGGCAGCCTGCTGGCCGGTTTGCCGCTGCAGGCTCAGCGTGATACCAGTGGCAGCTATCTGGTGCGCCGCGTGGCACAAGCCGCACCCCAGGCCGCAGCAGCCACAGCCGCTGCAGAAGGCGCAGACGGCGCGCCCAGCACCACCCTGCCCGAGCTGCGCGTGACCGCCCAGGCCGAGCGCAGCGCCACCACCGAAGGCACCGGCAACTACACCATCCGCAGCACGGCGGCGGCCACCGGCCTGCAGCTGTCGCCGCGCGAAACGCCACAATCGGTCAGCGTGCTCACGCGCCAGCAGATCGAGGACCAGGGCATCACCAGCATGGGCGAGGCCGCGCGCCACATCACCGGCATCTCGGCCATCAGCTCCGACAGCGACCGCACCGATCTGGATGCGCGCGGCTTCTACATCGACAACTACCAGTACGACGGCGTGCCGACCTATGTCGCCAATGACTTTTTTGGCGCATCGATGCTTGACCCGATCCTGTATGACCGCATCGAGGTGGTGCGCGGCGCCACGGGGCTGATGACCGGCGCGGGCAACCCCGGCGCCTCGGTCAACCTGGTGCGCAAGCGCGCCAGCAGCAAAACCTTCACCGGCTCGGCCACGGTCAGCCTGGGCTCCTGGAACGAGCGCCGCGCCACGCTGGACCTGAGCACGCCCTTGACCGACGACGGCCGCATCCGCGCCCGCGTGGCCGCTATGGCCGATGAGCGCGACTCGCATCTGGACCGCTACCACACCCGCAACCGTGCACTGCTGGCCACAGTCGAGGCCGATCTGACCCCCGACACCACCGCCTGGATCGGGCTGGAGCACCAGGCCAAGCGCCCCACTGGCGTTACCTGGGGAGGCCTGCCGATGGTCTACCAGGATGGCAGCGCCACGCACTGGCCGCGCTCCTTCAGCATTGGCGCCGATTGGACCGAATGGAACACCACCAGCAACACCACCTACGCCGGGCTGGAGCAGCGCTTTGACAATGGCTGGTCCATCAAGGCCAACGCCAGCCGGCTGGATGCCGACTACACCTCCAAGCTCTTCTACCTGCTCGACGAGCCCGACAAGAACACCGGCCTGGGCCTGGGCCCCTACCCCAACTACTCGCGCCAAAGCTTTGCGCAAAACAGCGGCAGCCTGCAGGCCAGCGGCCCGTTTGGTCTGCTGGGCCGCCAGCACGAGGCCGTCGTAGGCCTGACCGGCAGCCAGTCCACCTACGCCTATGGCAACCATGCCTACACCGCCACCCCGGTAGGCAATATCTTTGAATGGGATGGTTCCTACCCCGAGCCGGTCTGGGGCGCCTTCCGCCCGCTGGGCGATGACCGCACCCGGCAGACCGCCGTCTACGGCGCGCTGCGCCTGTCGCTGGCCGATGGCCTCAAGCTCATCATCGGTGGCCGTGAGACCCGCTGGCAAAGCCAGAGCCTGACGGAGACGCGCAAGCACAATGTCTTCACGCCGTACGCGGGCCTGCTGTATGACCTCAGCCCAACCTACACGGTCTACGCCAGCTACACCGACATCTTCCAGCCGCAGAACTACCAGGACAGCCAGGGCCGCTACCTGGACCCTGTCACCGGCAAGTCGTACGAGGCCGGCATCAAGGCCGCCTATCTGGATGGCAAGGTCAACGCCTCGCTGGCTGTGTTCCGCATCGCCCAGGACAATGTCGCCGTGCAAGACGGCGACAACATGATTGGCGGCACCGGCAACCCCGCGTACCGGGGCGAGAAAGGCGTCACCAGCAAGGGCTTTGAGGCAGAAGTATCGGGCGAGCTGACCCGGGGCTGGCAGCTGATTGCCGGCTTTGCCCGCGCCGATGCCCGCGCGGCCGACGGCTCGCGCCTGCAATCGCAGCGCCCCAACAACATGGCCCACCTCTACACCACCTACCGCCTGCCGGGCCACTGGAACGCCCTCAAGGTCGGCGGCGGCCTTACCTGGAAGGGCGGCACCTACGCCACCACCACCACCTCCACCGATGTGCAAGCACGCCGCGACCAGGGCGCAATCACCTTGGCCAGCCTGATGGCCAGCTACGACATCTCGCGCCAGCTCTCGGTGCAGCTCAATGTCAGCAACCTGTTCGACAAGACCTACTTCGACTTTGCCGGCAGCCAGATCTACTACGGCGCGCCGCGCAAGTTCACGTTGACGGCGAAGTACGAGTTTTAAAGGCCCTGCGGCCACACAACCGCCTGCGGAGAAACCAGGGGCTGAGCCATCAGCGGGCTGATGGGCTGCCGCCAAAGCACAGTTTCAGCGCAGAGTTTCTCGCGCAACGGAGCCAGCGGCGGGTCTCGGAGGCGGGATACAAATCAGAGTTTCGCAGCATTACAGTCATTTTCATAATGGACGCCACCATGTGCTGCTTGCAAAATGGCGCATACGCTGAAGATACTGGATAGCCACCGCGCCCAAGGCAGAAATATCACCAGCCGCATGCTTAAACATTTTGAATAACCAATATTCTTATAAAAATGTGCTTTGCATAAAAATCATAAGACTGACTTATTATTATCCACAAACGAAACCAATCGTTTAGCGGTTGATGCAGAAATTCCCATCCAAAATCAAGTCCTTGCAGAAATCTATAGCGCTTGCTATATCACATTGATTGCCACTGTTTTCATCTATTACACTGCAGAGGTTCAGGGTGGCATATGTTGGTATAAAACACATATCCGTTTGCCGCACCCGTACAACGCTGTGTATAAATCTAAGGCGAAGGCGACCGGGAGTGCGCAACATATACAACAGTGACCAATTATCAATATAGACAATTGATATCACCAGAACCTTGCCGCATCCCAGAATGCATGTCACCTCGATCGCAATCTTTTGAAATCTCCAAGGAAAGATATGTCATTCAACTACTTCAAAAAACATGTGCTGCTGGCTGGTATTGCATTTTTACCGGCGATCGCTTGGTCACAGTTTGTTGTACCACCCGCCTTCCGCAATGCCAGCGAGCCCCAATGGGAATTGACCGGTTCGGCGCAGCTGACGGCTGCGACGCCTCCGGGGTATGACGCCATCGGCTCGGGGTGGCTGAGGTTGACAGAGAACCTTGTATTGCAAAACGGTTCAGCGCTATACACAGGCGCAACTTTCTCTGCCGAGGAAGGCGTCATCATTGATTTTGATTACGTCATGTGGATGAAATACCCCAGTAACAACTTGGCTGCCGATGGTCTCTCCTTTTATCTTTATGACGCGGCGCTGGGTATGGGAGGGTCGAACGCGGGAGGAGACCTAGGGTATTGCGGGGGGGGAAGGCGGTTATCTGGGTGTCGGCTTCGATGCTTTTGGCTATTTCTCAACCGATGCATCTTGCGGCGGTCCCGGTGGCCAGGATGTTCAACGCATACCCAATACCATCGCAGTTCGAGGGCCGACATCAGCTGGCAACCCCTTTGTCGCCAACGTAGGGGTACCAGCCTTGAATAATCCAGATGCAACAGCACGCCCCGTGGACCGGTCTGCACGCATTATCTTGACCCCAACCGGCGACTCCAACTCTCCATTTTTAATCAGCGTGCTGGATGGCCCTTCTGGCATACCCGCTCCAGTCATTACCAACCAGCCCTTCCCCTATGCAGCACCTGAGCAGCTCAGCATCGGGTTTTCCGGCTCCACTGGAGGCGCTACCGAGATCCACGAAGTGCGCCTCAACAGTGTGGCGGTACCCGCCGATGTGCAAATCGACCTGGCCATGACCAGCCCCAGCATCCGGCGCCGGGGAGACACCGTCAGCTATTCGCTCAGCGTTAAAAACAATACTTTGAGCAATTCACCGCTGTCTGCCAAGATCGACGATCCCGCCAGTGCGCCGCTGATCAATGACCGCGTTGACGCGCTCGTCAACAAAACCTGGACCTGTACCGCTACGGGCGCTGATACCAGCTGCCCTGCAGCCAGCGGCAGCGGTGATATCGCTGACCTCGGCCATTACACGATGGGGCAGGATGGAGCGCTGAACTTTGTCTTCCAGGGCGAGGTGGTCCAGGACGCTGCCTGCAATGCATCGGTAGGCAATAGCGCCACCATCCACTTCGCAGACGACGCCGGCTTTATTGACCAGGACCTGAGCAACAACCGGTCCAGCAGCGCCGCGTTCGCGGTGGAATGCACAGAGCCACCCATCACCCTCAAACCACCCCACCGTATCCCCACCGTGGGCGCCTGGGGGCTGGGTCTGCTATCGCTGGGTCTGATGGGATGGGGTCTGCATAGCCAGCGCCGCACGCGCAATCGCTGAGTACATCCCCATGATCCCGTCGGAGAATTGAGCACCCATGAAAAAGCCCGCTGAAAAATCAGCGGGCTGTTCCGTCATGGGCACCAAACAATTGCTCAACCCATTTAGTGGGGCCAACACAGCGCTGGAGATCAGGCTTCCGGGCATAGGCCGTACGGCAAGTACAACAAGCCCGGACGACGACCTACCAAGTGCTGTCCCCCGCTACCTTAGATCCAAGGCACGCCGTAGTACTCATTGACCTTGCGGCCGTACTCGTCGTTGTAATCCTGCGTGGTTTCACGCGCATAGCGGGGGGCGCCTTCCAGCTGTTCCTTGGTCAGCGATACGACATAGCCGCCCAGGCCGGTGTCGTACTTCAGGGTTTCCCATGGCAGGGGGTACACATCGGTGCCCATGCCCAGAAAGCCGCCAAACTCCATCACTGCGTAGCGGACCTTGCCGGTCAGCTTGTCCAGCAGCAGGCTTTCCACCGAGCCCAGCTTGTCGCCATTGGGGTTGTAGACCTTGGTGCCTTGCACCTTGTCCGAAGAGATCACGCTCGATGCAGTGTTTACGGTGTTCATATCGTTCTCCTGTGTTGGAAAGAGTGATTGCAAAAGGGGCCGACTGGGGGTGCTTCGTGAAGCGGTTCCGCTGTGTACCGGCCTTGGAATCAATGCTAAACAGCTGCCTCGGTGTGGCAGGTAGTCATCGCCGTCCGATAGCCGTAGGACGGGCCGCACCCGGTTTGCAGGACGGCCAAAGCCACCCGGTGCACAGCGTTGGGGATAGACGCAGAACACGTGGGCGCCGGTAGATGCCCCCTTCGCTGAAGCTGCAAAGCCGACACGCTTGCACGCCCCATGGACCAGGCAAGCCGTGTGCCTGCGATGCTTCACGCGCGTCAGGGCACCAAGGCTGCCGTTGCCCACTGCGCCAGCCGCTGCCCTCTCGGCCTGACCCACCCCACAACGCATGGCACCACCCGCTGAATGGCCGGCTGCCCGCTCCCTACACCCCATCCCGTCTCCTGCCAGGGTGAATGGTGAATGGTCAGTGGCCAGTGGCCAGTGGCCAGTGGCCAGTGGCCAGTGGCCGTAGGTTATCGACCCGCAGAATATCCACCCGCCGACTGTTAATTCCACTGTATATATAAAAGCAGACGCCAACAATATTATTAATTCGCAGCAGAAATAATTTAACGCTAGCCCATTAAATCCACCGGTGTTATCTTGGCCTTTCACGATCCCCACCCGGTTCATAAACCATCCACTTCAAGAAAGAAGATTATTATGAATTCATACGGATTAGAGAAGAA
Organism: Comamonas sp. B21-038; assembly: GCF_022387135.1. GTDB lineage: Bacteria > Pseudomonadota > Gammaproteobacteria > Burkholderiales > Burkholderiaceae_C > Comamonas > Comamonas sediminis. Next base: position 1,157,328 of record NZ_CP092462.1, on the reverse strand, counting down.
ATGCCCGGATAAACCCGAACGCCCCAAAAATACCGCCGTCATTCGCAGCGTGGCACGCCTGCCCATTTTGCTCACCAATGGCGCAGCGGCCCATGCCAAAATCATCAGCTTTCGCCACTTAAGCGATAACGGCGAGCATTTTGCACTGCAGTTTGAGCGCTTGACCACCGATGTACCGCTGGTGCGCCTGCATTCCGAATGCCTGACGGGCGACGCGCTCGGCTCTGCACGCTGTGATTGCGGGCCGCAGCTCCATGAAGCACTGCAGCGCCTGCACCAGGAGGGCGGCCTGCTGCTGTACCTGCGGCAAGAAGGCCGGGGCATTGGCCTTTACCGCAAGCTCGAGGCCTACTGCCTGCAGGAGCAAGGGCTCGATACCTTCAGCGCCAACCGTGCGCTCGGCCACAAAGACGATGAACGCAGCTACCAGGTAGCGGCCGACATGCTCTACGCGCTGGATATTCCCAAAATACGCCTGTTAAGCAATAACCCCGACAAGGCCAACCAGTTAATGGATGCCGGCATCCATATCGCCGCCTGTCTGCCCACCGGCGTTTACTGCAATGCCGACAACAGCGATTACCTGTCCTCCAAAGTCAGGTTCACATCGCATGCGATGGAATTACCCCGCATTTACAAGGACACCCCATGATTGCCCACCAATCCCCGATCAGCGGCGTTGCCGCCTATAACGGCCAATGGGTGGCCACCGCCGGTTATGACAACCAGATCATCCTGTGGGATGCAGCGCACAAAATAGCGCTGGCACGGGTGTGGCATGACCACCTCGCCAACCAGCTGGCTTTCAGCCCCGGCGGCCAATACCTCGTCAGCGCCTCCAGCGATACCAGCGCCCGGTTATGGTCGGTACCCAGCCTCAAACTCATCGCGGTATTGTCCGACCATGACGACGATGTCGAAATGGCCGCGTTCCACCCCACCGCAGCGCTGATTGCCACCGCGTCCCGGGACCACCTGGTGCGCGTATTCGACTTTGAAGGCCGGCTGGTGGCCCGCTTTGCGGGCCACACCGCCGATGTGATCTCCATCGCCTGGACCCAGGCCGGTGATGCGCTGATGTCCTCGAGCGACGACGGCACGCTCAAACAATGGTCACTGGCAACGCAAACGCTGGTCAGCGACATCGACCTGGGCGGAATCGAGACCGACACCATCGCCATCGCCAGCGGCGGCACCATCTACGCCGGCAATGACGAAGGCCAGATCATCGTGCTGCAGGGCTCCGGCACCCATAGCATCGCCGCGCATGACTCCGGCATCAAACAGCTCACCTACGACGAAGGCGAAAAACTGCTGGTCAGCCTGAGCTATGACCGCTTGCTCAAGCTATGGCACTGCGATGCGGGCCGCATCGAGCCGGTCACGCAGTCAGCCATTCCGCCACAGATATGGCCCCGGTCCTGTGCGTTCCTCGACAGAGACACCCTGGTCTTCGCCACCTTCGGATCGTCCTACGCCAGTTTTGACATAGGCAGCGGCACCTGGGACCTGCGTCTGGTCGAACCCACCCAAGGCGTCAATGCGGTGATCGCGCAGCAGGCTGACTGCATCAGCATTGGTGATGCGGGCATCCTGCGCATCAACGGCGAGCCCAGCAGCCACACCGGCAGCCTTTGCAACTTCCTCACTGCTGCCGGCGGCATGCTGTTTACGGGCGGCCAAACGGGGCAGCTGTTCAACGCCCGCACCGGGGAGGTCGTGCACCAGCACAAGTCGCCGTTGAACTGCGGCGCCGCCTTCACCCGCCACGGCGTGCCCCATATCGTCATCGGCACCTACACCGGCGAAGGCCTGGTTTTTTCCGTATCCGGGCAAGGCGGTGCATCGCTGGTGGCCCGCTTGCAGTTGCATGACAATGCCGTCAAGGCCGTCGCCGCCTCCGACAGCCTGCTTTTCTCGGTCTGCGCCGATACCAGCGCCGCCTGGTTCCAGATCGGTGATCTGCAGGAAAAAGCCAGAAAAAACCAGGCCCATGGCCGCATTGCCAACGGCTGCGCGGCCTTGCCGGGCGACCGCTTCATCAGCATCAGCCGCGACCGGCAAATGCGCATCTGGGAGGACTTCACCGCCACCGCCATCCCCACACCCCACAGCCATTCGATCAAGTGCGTGGCCGCATCGGCCGATGGTCGGTACATCGCATCGGGCTCCTACGGCGGCTGCGTGGCTATTTTCGATAGGCAGCACCGGCACTGGCTGCCCTACGCCCGCCCCACCGCTGCCGGTATATCGTCGCTGTGTTTTGATGCCGGCGGGCGGCAGTTTCTGGCAGGCTCGTATGACGGGCAGATTTACAAGCTCAAGATTTAACCAGGGCCTGCACCAGAATCTGGCCGCACCCAGGGCCAGCACCGCCACCCAGGCCAGGAGCGCAGCCGCAACCAGCAAAGGCCGCCCGCGCCACCGCGCTGCCATCCCTCACATCTACATCAACACCCACAACACCCCCCCACAACACAACGGGCAGCCCAAAGCTGCCCGTTGTGTTGGAACGGTCGTGCTGCCGGCGCGATCAATACGGCACAAAGATCGCTATCAGCAGAAAAGCCAAGATCACCGCGCCAATGATGGCAAAACGCTTGTTGGCGAATCGCCCAGCGCGGGTGTGGGAATTGGTAGGCTTGGTAGGTTTGGGGTCTGGTGGGTTCATAGCTGTGAATCTATCCAAGCGCCTGGCGCGCGTGCGTCAGACAAGGGGCAGAAAACATGCCAGCCCGGCAGTGGCTGGGCATGTCGGCAGCGGGGCCGTACACACCCGGCAGAGGACAGAGAGAATGCGCAGTTGGACGATAGCGGCAGCACTGCTGCTGGGCTTGGCAGCACAGGCAGGCATGGCGGTTGCCAGCGATGCGGCAGGCCAGCGCGGGCCGCAGGCTGAAAAGCCCGCTGCAGGCTCCGCGCCTGCGTCCGGCGCTACCCGCACCTCTACCCCCAGCTCCACTGCCCATTCCCGCTCGGATTCCCCATCCCGCCCCGATTCCGCATCCACATCCGCGTCCCATTCCGCGAGCGGCGACGCAGAGCCCGAGGCCGATGGCGCCAATAGCGCCGATGGTGCCGATAGCGCCGATGGCCGGCGGGCGCCGCGCACCGAGCGCTCCAGCCCCGCTGCCAGCCCGGCCACCGCTGCACCGCCCCCAGCGGTGTTTATCATCAGCTGCAATGCCAGTGGCTGTAATGACAACCAAGGCCGGTTTCTGACCCGCTCCGGCCCCCAGCGCCTGGTGGGGCCCAATGGCCTCAGCTGCCAGCTGATGGGCGGCAACTGGCAATGCAGCCCAGGCACCCCGCCTTGACGCTGCCTGCCTGGCAAGGTTGCTGGGGATAGAGGTCAGGCCCTCCCGGTCGCCCTGCCCGCACAGCCAGGCTCTTCTCATCAACCCATTGCGCAAGTCACGGCGCCGCCCATCGGCTGCGCCCGCACCGCGCTACGGGGCAGTACCAGCACACAGCCCCTCTCATCCGCTGTCACCCTTTCAGCCCCTCTCAGCCCCGGTTAGCGCCTGCCAGCCGCAGCGGTGGCAACAGTGGCAGCACCCCATGCTGCAGCAGCACTGCAGCGCTCTGAATTACTTCATATGCTGGGCTTTGTCTGTGGCTGTTACAGGCATTTTCATCAGCGCCTTCGCCACCACGCCTGCCCACCCCGTTGGGTGGTAGCGCATCGCATCACGCGGTTGCACCAACCGCTGCCTGGCCTGCCCTCACCCAGTTACTGGCGCAACCACGCTTTTCGTGGCGGGTCCCGCCATCGCACCAAGGCAGGTGTAAGCCTATCGCCCCGCGCTATAAACGGCCCTGTTTATAGGGATTGACACAAATTAATCCTTACAAAAAATCGCCTTATAAATCCCTACTCACCGATAGTTATAATCTATGAATATCCGCTTGGTTTGCATACAGTTGGTGCACACAGCAATTGCCGCCCGTAGCAGGGGCCGGTAAACGCTTGCCACCGCTGGTAGCAGCCTGACTGCCTCCAACAGCACCCCTTTTTGGAGGGCTGCCAGGTACGGGAATCGCCAGCATTTAGCCCCCAAGCCATGCAGCGCTTGATCCACCCAGGCGCAACACCATCATTCAATAGCCACTGGCAAAGTAAATTTCAATTGTCTATAAATCCACGCTATTTATAAAACCTCGTTAAAACCCTTATCGCGCCCCACTTTTACCCTCGCACCATCGGAGCCCCCACATAAAAAATACATCCTCTCCAAGTAATGAAACATAGTGAAACAAAATACCTGCTACCCCTACGCCATCACGCGCGCCGTTATCGGCCCCATACCACCCTCCTTTGCGATGCATACCTTGGCCTTGATGCGCATGGTTTTGACACTCCGCAATGCATAGCAAAAAATCTTCAAAAACAGCATCGCATCGCCAAAAACTATCGTTTTAAATAATCCCATATATACAACATTTGACATTTGCAAATGACATTAATTATTAATTAACGTTTATTGTTGATTTGCAGCCATTTTGCCTGGGAGGTGAAGCTGTAGGCCTCTTATAGTTCGTGCATCGATGCGATCAAATCCATAGTTTTTATTTTAAATGGAGAGAAAAATGCCAATTCCGACCTTCAACGTATTGCGCCGATATGCGGTTATCGGTTTTATGGCCTGTGCTGCATCTTGGGCGCCTTTGGCGTCGGCGCAGAGCCAGCCGCCTGTGGAGGTTATCAATAGCCTCCCGATTGATTCGCCAGCCTCTTACCAATTCACGGGTACTGAGCAGCGTGGCCCGGCGTTCCAAACGGGCACGGTGCCCACATTGATACGAGAGGTTGTATTCGGCTTCGATGTACAGGCTCTTCCCACAACTGCCACCCTCAGTCTGTACGCGCTGGACGGTACAACCAACTATCCCTCCGGTGCGGCTCTGGCTTCCGTTAGCATCAATATGCTGGGGTCGGGCGAAGCAACCACTGAGCACACTTACAACACAGCGCAATTGGGCGCCATTGCTACCACTACCCTTGAGGCCGGGCAGAAGTACGCACTTATTTTGTCCAATGCAAGCGACTATGCAGGACTGACCGACGGCGATACAGATCCAACCTATGTTTTAACGTATAGCCAAGGTTTCAGCGCTGCGGGTGCTGGCAATATCAACAGCTTTGACAGCGGAGCAACCTGGACTGACCAACCCACAACCCCCGCCTTCCGTCTGACTATCGTGCCCGTGGACCCCGTGGTCCCCCCCACCGCCACCCTCACCTGCACCCCCACCGAGCTGCTCGCCGTTGCCGGCCAGGTCTCCACCTGCACCGTCACCCTCAGCGCCCCCTCCACAACAGATACCCCCATCAACCTGACATTGCCAGCCACCAACCCGGGCTATACGACCACCTGCACCTCGCCGCTGGTGGTTCCCGCCAATGCCACCCAGGCCGCCTGCACGATCACGGCGGTGGCCAACACCACGCCGGGCGCACCCGATGTGACCGCTGACTTGGCGATTGCCCCGCCCACGACGCCTGATGCCTATACGGTCGAAGGTCCAGCCGCACAGATCACCATCCGCAGCAACGGCACTGTCGTTCCGCCCGCCAACCCGACGCCTGTTCCCACGTTGGGCGCTGCAGCGTTGGTGTCGCTGGTCTCCGTGATGGGCCTGCTGGGCCTGCGCCGCACGCGCAAATCGGCCTGATAAGGCAGGACACCACTACCCCAGGCGCATGGCGGTGGCCATGCCCCTGGGGTTTTTTGCGCTCCACGTGCGGTGCGGCAGTAGATCTGCCGGGCGGCGTCTCCGCTGGGCAGCACATGCCGGGCGGCGTATCCGCTGGGCAGCATCTGCAGGGCAGCATTCGCTGCTCGGTGCAACACACCCAGCGTGAAGCGTGAAGTGCGCAGATGTGCCCCCTACCAGTCCTTGCCCTTCCCCGGCGGCGCCCAGCAAGACGCCCTGCCGGGGGCTGAACGCCCGTTGGGGCATCCATGTCTGTTCATCCTGGTCAACCGCTGCCGCTGGGTGACACACAGGCCTGCGGCTCGGCGCGATTCACTTCCTACCGCCGGGCGGCGGTGGTGCAGAAGCACGCCCAGCATCGCGCGCCCCGGCGCCCATTGCAGGCGGCGCAACCTTAAGTGCGCGCTCGCTTAACGCACCACTCACTGCTGTGTCGCGTGCTGTTACCTGCGTTTTCATCTATGCCACTGAAGTGCCTCCCCACTTCTGGGTAGCAGCAACGGGGCCGGCATGCCTCGCGTGGGAAAGCTCATTACGGGTTCGCAGACGCCTCGCCCAGAACGCGCCGCCAGCAAGGCCTTCTGCAGCTCGCTGCAAATCAGTCCATTTCATAAAACTATAAGCACCGCTTTCAAAAAGACTCAGCGAAAGCAATATCCTATTCAAAATCCTGTTTTTATAAAAAATAACAATTCATAGTGATAGCCTATGCGAGACTTTGATCCGCTTGCATACATCAGTTGTCCGCATGCAGCATTGTGCTGGCGCATGGCGAGGTTCGATAAATATCCACAGTCCGCCAGTATCTGCATCCGATTTGATTTATAGCAATCATTCTCAATCAGGGCTTGGTCTGCAGCAGGTGCGCCCACTTTCGCAACCACCAACGTTTTCTACCGGGGAGGTCCATTGGCATTCTTAATCTCAGTAATAGCTTCGGCATAGCAACACTGGCGGCTAGATACACGTTTGTTATCAATCACATATAGGTAATTGCCCCAATCTATACACCTCATTGCTTTACATGGGCCTGCGGGGAATGGTGATTCCGCCGCAGCACACCTCGATAGGAAACATCATGAAGAAACAATTTCTCGATAACGCCTGGCGCCCCGCCAAGGGGATAGCGCGCTTTAACAGCTGGGTATGCGCCCTGGCTGGCGCTTCTGTGTAGAGCGCGCAAAGCAACTTTTAGCGTGGGCGCGCCAGCGCTCTTCTTTCAACGACTACTCCTCCCTCCAGAAGAGTGAGCGATGCAGCCAGAGAAGGCATAAGCCTCCGGTTGCATAGCTTTCTACAACAGAAGAACCAAAACATGATTAAAAACCCGATCCTCCCTCTCAGCCCCTGTGCGCTGCTGGTCGCCTGCTTTATCGCAGGCGCTGCACAGGCCCAAAGCATTAACTTCAGCGGCGATTCCACACCGGTTGGCAGCATGGCCGACCAGTACGCCACCGTCGATATCACGGTCGGCAACACCGGTACTGGCGCACTCGATGCCAACGCCAATGCCCGCTTCGGCAATACCGGGCTGGCGGTCATCGGCGCAAATGCTGGCAGCACAGGAACCGCTACATTGAGCAACGGTGTGAGCTGGGGCACCCGTGAAATCACCGTGGGCCAATCCGGCACCGGCACGGTCAATGTCAAAGATTCGTCCGTCAGCTCTTCGCTAGCCATCATTGGTCAAAACGCTGGCAGCACCGGCACGGTGACCGTGGACGGCGCCAATGCGAGTTGGAACATCCCACCGCTTTACCAGATGGACATGACGATTGGCAGCAATGGCGGCTCTGGCACGCTCAATGTGCGCAATGGCGGCATGGTAGCCACCACCGCCAGCATTACCACAGCGGCAACGGCAGGCTCTGCAGCCACCGTGCTGGTGGATGGAGCCAACTCCCAACTTAAAGCCATCTTCCAATGTTCCCTGGGCATGAAGGATGTGTCCACGGTACAGATCACCAACGGAGGCCAGGTGCAGTGCTACCAAGGCGCCTACCTGGGCTTTGGCAGCGTTTCGCTCGATGGCGCCGGCTCCAAGTGGGTCGTGGGTGCGGACCTCGACATTGGGTCTACCGAAAACGCCAGCCAGGCCGTGTTGAACATCGGCGAGGGCAGCCTGGTGGAGGTTGCAGCCCATCTGCGGCTGCCGAACGCCAGCAGCGCTGCTGCAGACAGCAGCGGCACGATCAATATCGAAGGCAGTACCACCCCAGGCGCTCTCACCGTTGGCAGCTTTGAGTTTGGCGCCAACGGTCTGGGCGTGATCAACTTCAACCATACCGATGCATCCGGCAACTACCAGTTCGCCATGCCCCTGGCCGGGACCGGCACGGTGAATGTCAGCAACGCCGGCACGACGGTCATCACAGGCAACAATACCTACGCAGGCACCACCGCTGTGAACGCTGGCACCCTGCGCGCGGGCTCGGCCACCGGCCTGAGCGCTGCCTCCGACTTTGTTGTGGCCAGCGGCGGCACGCTCGACACCAACACCTTCAGCCCCACCGTCAACAGCCTGCGCAACGATGGCCTGGTGACAATGCTGGCAGGCGGCACCACAGGGGTGTTGACGGTAGCGGGCAACTACGCCGGCAATGGCGGCAGCGTCGCGCTGAACACCGCCCTGGGCGGCAGCAGCTCGGCCACGGAGAAGCTCATCGTCAACGGCGATACCAGCGGCACCACGACGTTGAACATCACCAACCTGGGCGGCGCGGGCGCCGCCACCACCGGTGAAGGCATTCTGGTCGTGCAGGTCAATGGCGCATCAAACGGCAGCTTCAGCCTGCCAGCGCCAGGCTATGTGCAAGCGGGCAGCTTCCGCTACGACCTGGTCAAGACCGGCAGCAACTGGTACCTGGTCAGCGAATCGCGTGCCGAAAGCGCACCCACTGTCAGCGTGGTCTGCAGCCCGGCCGAGCTGAGCGATGCAGCCGCCGAGACTGCCACCTGCAAGGTCACGCTGAGTGCAGCGCTGACCACCGACCTGGGCGTGAACCTGACCCTGCCCGCCACGAGCGGACGCTACACCACCACTTGCACCTCGCCGATCGTCATTGCCGCGAACGCGACCGAGGCATCGTGCACGATCACCTCGGTGCCCAACAACACCGCCAACGATGGGGATGTGATCGCGGAACTGGGCATTGCACCGCCCACCACCGCAGATGCCTACACGCCAGGCCCTGCTGCCCAGGTTCTCATCAAGGACAAGGACAAAACCGGTGGCGACAACGGTGGTGGCGATAACGGCGGTGGCGACAACGGTGGCGGCGGCGACGGTGGCGGCACTGCCGTGCCGCACAAGGTGCCGACGATGGGCGCCATGGGCCTGATGGCGATGGCATCGGTGCTGGGCCTGCTCGGTGTGCGCCGCACGCGCCAGTCGGGGACGCCTCAGTCGGGGACGCGCCGCGCGCCCGGCACCTCGGCTTAAAGGCCTCTGTTCACCTCCCTCTCTCCTCCCTCCAGAAGAGCCCTGCTATCCGGTGCACAGAAGGCACAAGCCTCGCACCGGATAGCTTTTTACAACCTTTAAAACGTACCAATGATGAAAAAGGCGATCCTCCCTCTGCGCCCTTGCGCGCTGCTTGTTTCTTGTTTTATCGCTGGTTTGGCGCAGGCGCAAACCATCTCGATCACCGGTGATTCCACGCCGGCTGGCGAGATGGGTGCCAGCTATGACACGGCCCGCATCGTTGTGGGCAACACCAGCGCGGGGGCCTTGGCTGTGCGCGGTGGCGGCAAGCTGACATCCGCCGAAGTGTTTTTGGGTCTGGCTTCCGGCGGAAATGGAACGGCGACGGTCGATGGACCGGGGTCTTCCTGGATCATTTCATCGCCCGTTTTTGACCACAGCCTGATAGTTGGCCAGGAAGGGAATTCGGCTACTTTAAGGATTACCAACGGCGGCTCTGTGTCTAACAACAAGGCTCTTACGATGCCAAATTACCTTGATCGTAATTCATTGATCGAAGTAGATGGCGCTAACTCCATCCTGTCTAACGACGGGCATTGTGCCATAGGTGGATCGAACACTACCGCCATGCGCATTACCAATGGCGGTGTGGTCCGCTGCGGCGAGCATGGTGTTATGGGTTATGGCAGCGTAACGTTGAGCGGTGCTGGCTCGAAATGGGTGATGGGCACAGATATGTATGTGGCCGGCAGCTACGATATGCACCCCACTCTGAATATTGGAGATGGCAGCGCGGTAGAGATTGGCGGCACAATGCTGCTGCCAAGTTTCGACGACGGAACAATCAGCGCCACCGTCAATATTGAAGGCAGTACCACACCCGGCGCGCTGACCGCAGCCAGCCTGGTATTTAGTCCGAATGAAGCAGGCGTCATCAATTTCAACCACAGTGACACATCCGGCAACTACCAATTTGCGACGCCGATGACAGGCCCGGGCAGGGTCTATGTGCGGGGCGGTGGTACAACCACCCTGACCGGCAATAACAGCTACACAGGCCCCACCAGCGTGACCGAGAGCACCTTGCGCGCCGGATCAGCCACGGCGCTGAGCAGCAGTTCCGGGTTTTCTATTGGCAACCTGGGCACGCTCGATACGGGCAGCTTCAGCCCTACCCTGAGCAGCCTGCATACCGCAGGGGCGGTGACGATGCTGGCGGGCGGCACCAGCAGCAACTTGACCATCAGCGGCGACTACTATGGGCACGGCGGCAGCATGGCGCTGAACACCGTGCTGGGCGACAGCAGCGCTGCGTCGCAAAAGCTGATCGTCAACGGCAATGCGATGGGCGTGACGACGTTGAACATCACCAACCTGGGAGGCGCGGGCGCACAGACCACCGGCAATGGCATCTTGGTGGTGCAGGTGGCGGGCACGTCATTTGGCGACTTTGAGCTGCCCGAGCCTGGCTATATCCAGGCGGGCGGCTTCCGCTACAGCCTGGCCAAGGTGGGCAACAACTGGTACTTGCAGTCGGAGGAGCAGCTCGAAGCCGCCGCACCGGCCGCCAGCGTCGTCTGTGACCCTTCCGAGCTGAACGGTGCAGAGGGCCTGGTGGCTACCTGCAAGGTGTCGCTGAGCGCGGCCGCCACGGCCGACCTGCCCATCAACCTGACCTTGCCTGCCACCCACCCGCGTTACACGACGACCTGCAGCTCGCCGATCACCGTGCCGGCCAATGCCACCGAGGCATCGTGCACGATCACCGCCGCCGCCAGCGAGGGTGCCGATGTAACGGCGGTGCTCGCCATTGCCCCACCCACCGTGGCCGATGCCTACACCGTCACCGGCCCCGCTGCGGAGGTGCTTATCAAAGCCGTAGAAGGCAGAGAAGGCGGTGGCGGCGACAACGGCGGTGGTGACAACGGCGGTGGCGCCGTACCGCACAAGGTGCCGACGATGGGCGCCGCAGGTCTGATGGCGATGGCGTCGATCCTCAGCCTGTTGGGCCTGCGCCGCGTGCGCAAGGATCGCACACCGGTGTAACCGCTGCGGTGGCTTCGTCACTGAACCGCCCTGGCGCTGGTGGCTGGCTGGTATATAGCCAGCCTCTATAGCCCGCTTTTGAGCCCCGTTGGATACGGGGCTTTTCTTTTGCTTGCGCCTTGATGTCCACCCTCACCCCTGCCCTCTCCCGCCAGCGGGAGAGGGAGTTTGGGGGAGATCTGGGCTGGTTTTTTACCCTCACCCCCGCCCTCTCCCGCAAGCGGGAGAGGGAGTTTTGGGGAAGGGGGTTGGTTTTCTCCCCTCTCCCGCGAGCGGGAGAGGGCTAGGGTGAGGGTGACTGCAAGGGTGAGGGTGACTTCAAGGGTGAGTGCAAGGGCAAGCATGAGCGCAAGGCAGACCCAGTCTCTGCACTGCAGTTCAGGCTTTGGCGCACCGACCATTTATCGCACTTTCCAAACAGCAAGCACCCCGGCTGTTGCGGCCATGCCCCATGCACTAGGTTGACGCGGTTACAGCCTTTTGCAGAGATGTAAGTAATTCGCGCCGCTCCCCCTCGGTTAATCACACATTCCTGGCTGCAGACGTAGCAAATTCTTTGCAACGCCGAACCAACGATTCCAGCAATACCCTCTACAGAGGGCCCCTACACGCGCCAAGCCATATCCATTGACACCCATCAATTGATCAATATTGAATCATTTGATTTGCACTCCTTATTAGCACCAGAACCGCCTATCTCTGCACTGCGCATTAGTCCATCAAATTAGTAAAATTTATAATTTTTATCAATAACGAGTGTTAATCTTTGTCCCCATGCATGACTTGCATAGAAATGTGCATGACATGCATCAAACATATCTATATTTCCATTCAAGAAATAGAACTTTTATGATGAAAAACAAATATGTGGATGTGAGGGAAAAGGCGGTGATGGTCGGTGCAGTGCACCTAAGGAGAGGCTCGAAGTTAAGTTATTTATAAATTTATCTTAACTTTCTATAACTACTCGATAGATCATTGGACTGAGCTTATCGAACCACCTTCAGCAACTGTCCTAGAAAAACAGATTCCCGCGACGCTTTGCCGAGATCGAGGTTCTTTGACCTACATGCTGAATGCGTAGTGTTATCCAATATGCCTTGCCAGTGGAGTCCTTTTTTAGATATCTCCGCTAAATCGGTTTATTCACATTTGAGATGCAACAAAACCCCTTATATCAAGGGCTATGTCAAATGCATCGATAGCTTTTTACAACATTCAAATTAAATACGATGAGAAATTACCTATTCACCCCAACACCTATCCTGCTCGCTTGCTGGTTGATGGCCGGCAGCGCCAATGCGCAGAGTGCTCACTTCACGGGGGACACGGTTCCCACGGGAGACTTTAGAGGCGGGCAAGATTTCAATGCCAAGGTGTTCATTGGAGATTTGGGAGAGGGATCCCTGGATATCGTGTCCGACACTTTTTCCAATAGAAGGCAAGCATCTGAAATCGCGCGATCTGCAGGAAGTACTGGGACTGTTAATGTATCGTCAGGTGGCCAATGGAATACAGGACCGTTATATGTCGGCCGGGCAGGCACCGCAGTTTTTAATGTCACCAACGGGGGGAAAATAACCTCTGATCACACCTTTCTAGGGCAGTTGATGGGTGGGGTTGGAATTGCAACCGTGGATGGGCCAGGATCCGCGTGGAGTATTCCACCTGAATCCAACAGCGATTTCTGGATAGGTTCCGGCGGGGGAGCAGGTACATTGAGAATTCTTAATGGAGGTACAGTATCCACCTCCAGCGATATTTATACTTCTTATGATCTCGGCAGCTCTTCCACCATTGACATTGATGGTGCTAACTCGTCGCTCAGCGCTAATGCATGGTGCTACTTCGGAATGGCAGCTCCCAGCCATATAACGATTACCAATGGCGGGCAACTAAATTGCAATCGCAACACCTATTTAGCCTGGGGCAGCGTATCTCTTAGTGGAATTGGTTCCAAGTGGAAGGTAAACACCCACCTCGACATTGGCCGCAGCCAAATACCTACCAAAGGCACACTCAGCGTTGGAGAAGGAAGTACTGTGGAATTAGCCGGTAATTTAAGACTAGCAGCAGATAGCAATAACCGTGGTGGAAGTGGAACCTTAAATATTGAAGGTTCGCGTGCACCCGGTGTATTGCTTACCCAAAATGTGCTATTTGGAGTCAGCGGCTACAACACGATCAACTTCAAACATACTGACAGCACTGGGAATTATCAGTTCTCCCCATCCATTTCTGGCGGGGGCAATGTTAATATTCTCGGCACTGGCACCACAGTCATGATGGGCAACAATGCTTATACAGGCCACACGAGTATTCAGGCTGGAGTACTGCGAGCAGGATCAGCCACCGCACTATCCAGCACTTCTGGCTATTCTATAAGCCCCAGAGGCACACTTGATATCAATCGCCACAGCTCTACGTTATATAATCTAACCAATGCTGGCAATTTAATCATCGGAGCAGGTGATACCAACGCCACAGTTACCACAACCTATGACTATTCGGGCCTGGCGAGCACGATTCACATGAATGCGGCATTGGGTGGCAATAATTCTCCAACACAAAAGCTGATAGTTAACAGAAGCACCAATGGCTCGTCCACCCTCAATATCCGCAATCTAGGCGGCACCGGCGCCCAAACGACCGGCAATGGCATTTTGGTCGTGCAAGTGGGCTGGGAATCCAACGGCCAGTTCACCCTCCCGGCACCTGGCTATATCCAGGCAGGCGCTTACCGCTATACCTTGCACAAGGTCGGCCGCAACTGGTACCTGCAATCGGCGCCCGCCAATGCCAAAGCGGCAGCGGCCGATGACAGCGCTGCCTGCATAGCTGACCCGCTGGCACAGGGCTGCGCGTTGGCAGCAGGCCAGGGCGCAGTGGCAAAGGCCCAGCCGGCAGCATTGAAGGCGGGCACCGCGAACGCGGCGGCGGCTGCAGAGGCAGCAGCGCCTGCGGCCGATGCCTCGGCGCAGCTGGAGGCTACGCTGGGTGCGGACGACCTCAAAGACGATGGCGCCGTGGGCTTTGCCGGGGCGGTGCCGGTGCCCGGTTTGGGCATGGTGGGGATGGTGTCGCTCTCGTCCCTTATCGGCGTGGCGGGCCTGCGCCGCGGCCGCAAAGCGGTGTAAGCCACCCAAGGTGACAGTGATCTGATCACCGCGATAGCGGGCCAGGCCAGCTGGGGCGATGGCCCCGCTGGCCGGTGGCCCCCAACAAAAGCTGGCTGCATCTGCAGCCCGCTTTTTTTTGTGGCGTCAGCATGGCTGAACAGGCTGTTGCACCACGGGGGACGGTTCTGCGCTTCAATGCCTGGTGCCAGCCGTTTCCTTTTCACTTTGCCTGTGCCTTGGTTGGCACGGCTGCTGCTTGCACCAGGCAGCGATCCGGATGCCATAACCCCCCCGCCACGCATGCGCACAATGCCTTCGCTTTTGTACCCCTCACCACGGGCGTTACTGCTGGTCGTTCAGCTGCTCATTCCGCTGCTGGAGCCGGGCACTGCCCATGGCCAGGCGCTGGTGCTGGCAGGCGATACCCGCCCAACCGCCTTTGTGGGCACCATTGGCAGCGCGGGCAGCGTGGGCGCCCCCTTCAACGCCGAGCAGCTGGTGGTGGGCAACACCAGCAGCGGCAGCTTGCAGATGCACTCGGCTGCGGGGGTGTTGCATACCGGGGAGGCAGTGGTAGGCGCCCAGGCGGGCAGCAGCGGGCTCGCGACCCTCGCCACCGGGGCGCAATGGCATTCCCCTCTGATAACGATGGGCGATGTGGGCAGCGCCACGCTGCACATCCACAGCGGTGCCCAGCTTGTCTCGCGCGAGGCCATCATCGGCCACCGCGCCGGCAGCCAGGGCCTGGTGACCGTGGCGGGCCGCGCATCGGCCTGGCATAGCGATGCGCGGGCGGGCTTATTGGTGGTGGGCGATGCGGGCCAGGGCACGCTGCGGGTGCTCGATGGTGCGGCCGTCTCCAGCAGCCACCATCTCCGCACCGCCGAGCTGCCAGGCGCCACCGCCCGCGTCGACGTCGATGGCGCCGGTTCAACCCTGGCTGCCGGCTACTGTTTTTTCAGCACCCAGGGGGTATCGGCGGTGCGGGTCAGCCGTGGCGGGCGCATCCACTGCCGCAGCGAAGCCTGGCTGCGCTTTGGTGATTTTTCTGTGCAAGGCGCGGGCGCGGCATGGGCCGCGGGCACGCAGCTGACGGTGGGGGCCGACAGCGGCCCCGCCGCTGCGGTGCTCCGCATTGGACAAGGCGGCGTGGTGGAAGCGGGCACGGCCCTGCGGCTGGCGCACAACCCGGGCCACCGGCCGGCTGGCCGGGGAGCCATCCATCTGGAAGGCACGACCGCACCGGGCCGGTTGCTAACGCCCCAGGTGTTGTTTGGTGCGGATGGGCTGGGGGCGGTGCACTTTGACCATCACGATAGCTCGGGCAGCTATGTGTTTGCGCCCTCACTATCGGGTCCCGGCAGGGGCGAGGTATCGGTCAACCAGCCCGGCATGACCACGCTGACGGGCGATAACGATTACACGGGTGTGACGCGCGTCCAGGCCGGGGTGCTGCGTGCCGGCGCTGCCACGGGCTTGAGCCATGCATCGGACTACACCGTTGCCCGCGGGGCCACGCTGGACACCCAGGGCTACAGCACGCGCCTGAACAGCCTGGCCCATGCGGGCACCGTCACCACCGGGGCCAGCGGCACCAGCGCTACGCTGACGGTGCGCCACCACTACCGGGGCGACGGGGGCAGCCTCGCCCTGGGTACGGCCCTGGGCGGCAGTGATGCAGCCACCGAACGGCTGCAGGTGCAGGGCGATACCAGCGGAACCACCACCTTGCACATCCGCAACCTGCGCGGCAGCGGCGCCCCAACGACGGGGGCCGGCATCCTGGTGGTGCAGGTAGACGGGGCGTCGAATGGCAGGTTCCGGTTGCCCAACCCGGGCTATCTGCAAGCCGGCGGTTTTCGCTACCGGCTTGTTCAGCAAGGTAAAAACTGGTACTTGCAGTCCGAAGCCGTGGCACCCCGGCCTGCTCCGCATCACGGCGCCCACTGAGACCCGTCTGCCGATCCGGTGGGCCGCCCCGCCCCGGCTCGCGCGCTACCCGTGGAACCGTGCCCCAGGCTCACCTTTGCTTGCATACCCAGGTAGCGCGTCTACAACAGTCAGTTTGCAATTGCGCTGCAGGGGCAGCTGCTGGTCTAAGGCCTTGATCCGCAAACGTTTGCGGGCCCCCAGGAAGGGGCTTTACGGGGCGGGGGCGGCATTCTAGGCCGTTTACCTTACAAAAAACTTACATAATTCATAGCTATTGCCCGTGGTTAGTAATAATTTTAATTTATGATCGAACTTCCTCTGGAGGGAGGAAAAGTGCTTCTTAGGAAGACGACCTTTGGGCCCGCCTTGTGCGGGCCCCTTTTTTGCCGACTTGGTTGCGCATACAACTAGCTACATCCGTACATCTGCATACGGCTCGGCCGCCTGGCAGATGCGGTAGGCTCGGACAGCCCCGCAAAAACACCTGCGCGATACCGCCCGCGTGCCGTGCTGGATGGCCGCTTGCCGATAGGTGCATGGCACCGGCACCTATGCAGCGCAGCTGCAAAGCGCGGGTGTGCCTGCGGCCGAGGAGGTCCGGCCGGGCAGGTCCGGCCGGGCAGGTCCGGCCGGGTAGGTCCGGCCGGGTAGGCCCCGCCGGGCAGTCCCACGCGGTGGGAGCACCTGCTGGTTTGTAGGAACTCACTGACATCTTTGTAAACAATGGTACAAGTACAATTTGCGCGGCCCGCCCGCGCTTTGCGGCGGCCTGTTCCTGCCTTACTTCCTCCCTCCTCCCTCCTTCCATGCCCCATTCTTCTTCTCCGCAGCCGCGCAGCCTGTTCCCCTTGCCGCTGCCGATGCTGCTGGGGTTTGCCGCTGCAGCCATCGCCGCGCTGGTGATCGCCATCGTCAATGTCTACTCGGCCGATGTGCGCGCCCAGGCGGTGACCAGTATTGGCCGCATGACGGCGGCGATGCGCCAGCTCAATGAGTTTTCCGCATCGCTCAAGGATGCAGAAACCGGGCAACGGGGCTTTTTGCTGACCGGCGATCCTTCGTACCTGCAGCCCTACCGCCGCGCGCAGGATGCGCTGGAGAGCCAGTTGCGCGGGCTCGCGGCCAGCAATGACAATGCGCCGCTGCGCCAGGAGCGCGTGCAGGCCATCGATACGCTGGCGCACCAGAAGCTGGCCGAGCTGGAGGCCACGATCGACCTCAAGCAGGCCGGCCGGGGCGATGAGGCGCTGGCGCTGGTGCGCACCGACAAGGGCAAGCAGGTGATGGACAACCTCAACAACGAGGTGGCTGACCTGTACCTGCTGCAAAACAATGAGCTGGACCTGCGCCGCCGCGCCTGGGAGCAGGCGGCCACCACGTCGACCTATATCACCTGGGGCGGCTCGCTGGTGATGCTGGCGCTGGTGCTGGCGTCGGCGGCGGTGTCGATGCGCGAGTTCCGCGCCAAGGCGCGCCAGACCTGGGTGTCCGACGGGCTGTCGGGCCTGGGCCAGCGCCTGCAGGGCGACCATGGCCTCGAAGAAGTGGGCGCGCGGGCGCTGGATTTTCTGGCGTCGTACACGGGCGCCAAGGTGGGCGCCGGCTATGCGCGCCATGGCATGGATGACCGCTACCAGCTGTTTGGCGGCTATGCGCTGCCCAAGGATGCATTGCAGGAGCATCTACTGGCCGGCGAAGGCCTGGCCGGGCAGGTGCTGCGCAGCGGCAAGCTGCTGCGCGTGGGCGGGCTCGACCAGAGCCACTTGAAGATCAGCTCCAGCACCGGGCAGTCGCAACCGCTGGAGCTGGTGCTGGCGCCGGCCGTCGAGAACGGCAAGGTGCATGCGCTGATCGAGCTGGGCTTTGTGCGGCCGACCACGCAGGCGGAGCTGGAGCTGCTCGAAGGCGCGTCGTCGATCCTGGCGGTTGCAGTGCGCTCGGCGCTGGACCGCACACGCCTGGAGAAATTGCTGGAAGAGACGCGCCAGCAATCGGAAGAGCTGCTGGTGCAGCAAGAGGAAATGCGCGCCAGCAATGAGGAGCTGGAGCAGCAAAGCCAGGCGCTGCAACGCTCGCAGGCGCAGATGGAGCAGCAGCAATCGGAGCTGGAGCAGACCAATGCCTACCTGGAAGAGCAGACGCAGAAGCTGGAGCACCAGCGCGAGCAGCTGCTGCGCGCCAAGGATGCATTGACCGACAAGGCGCGCGAGCTGGAAGTGGCCAGCCAGTACAAGAGCGAGTTCCTGGCCAACATGAGCCATGAGCTGCGCACGCCGCTGAACTCCACGTTGATCCTGGCCAAGCTGCTGGGCGACAACAAGCCGGGCAACCTGACGGCCGAGCAGGTCAAGTACGCGCACACGATCTATGCCGCCGGCAACGACCTGCTGGCGCTGATCAACGACATTCTGGACCTGGCCAAGATCGAGGCCGGCCAGGCGACTGTGGTGCTGGAGCCGGTCAACCTGGGCACGGCGATGCAGTCGCTGATCGAGCCGCTGCGCCCGATGGCCCAGCAAAAGGGGCTGGCGCTGACCTGCCATATTGCGCCAGGCGTGCCGGCCTACACGCAAACCGATGGCCAGCGCCTGGGCCAGATTCTGAAGAACCTGCTGTCCAACGCGATCAAGTTCACCGACCGGGGCAGCGTGAACCTGCAGCTGACGCAAAACCAGCCCGGCACGTTGACATTTGCGGTGCATGACACCGGCATCGGCATTCCCGAGCATCAGCAGCAGCTGATTTTTGAAGCGTTCCAGCAGGCCGATGGCAGCACCCACCGCAAGTACGGCGGCACGGGCCTGGGCCTGTCGATTGCGCGCGACCTGGCGCAGCTGCTGGGCGGCCAGATCACCGTGCAGAGCACGCCGGGCCAGGGCAGCGTGTTCAGCTTCCACATGCCGCTGGTCAAGGCCGGCACCCCCGCAGCAGAGGTGCCGATGGCACCGAAGGCGGCCGATGCGCTGCGCCCCACATCGCCAGCGCTGGCGGCAGCCGGAGCTGCGGCAGCCGGAGCGGCGGCAGCTCCGCTGGCGGCGCCGGGCAAGAGCGGCGCGGCCGCTGTGGCCCCCCGCGCCACGGCGGCGTTCCAGCCCGCCAACACCGCAGATACTGCCACGGCCTTTGCAAGCACATCGGCCACCGCCAGCACGGCGGCCTTGGATGCGGCCGCGCACAGCATGCCTGCCAGCGCCCCGGCCACGGCAGCGGCGGCGGTGCTGGAGCTGCCAACGATCATCCAGGGCCGCCACCTGCTGGTGGTCGAGGACGACCCGCGTTTTGCCGACATCCTGCAGGAGCTGGCGCGCGAGATGGGCTTCAGCTGCCAGGTGGCGCGCAATGCGGCCGAGGGCCTGGCCGCTGCGGTGCAGTTTCTGCCCAATGCGATCGTGCTGGACATCAACCTGCCCGATTTCTCGGGCCTGGGCGTGCTGGACCAGCTCAAACGCAACCCGGCCACGCGCCATATCCCCGTGCATATCGTCTCGGTAGCCGATTACTCGCAAGAGGCGCTGGTGCGCGGCGCGCTGGGCTACGCGCTCAAGCCCGTGCAGCGCGAGGAACTGGCCCAGGCCCTCAAGCGCCTGGAGGCCAAGTTCACGCAGAACATCCACCGCGTGCTGCTGGTGGAAGACGACGAGCGCCAGCGCGACAGCGTGCACAGCCTGCTGGGCAACAGCGAGGTCGATGTGGTCTGCGCCGGCACCGCCGGCCAGGCGCTGGAGTACCTGGCCCAGGGCACCTATGACTGCATGATCATGGACCTGAACCTGCCGGACATGAGCGGCTTTGCGCTGCTCGAGCGCATGTCGGAGCAAGATGGCGTGTCGTTCCCGCCGGTGATCGTCTACACCGGCCGCGCGCTGTCGCGCGACGAGGAGACGCAGCTGCGCCGCTTCTCGCACTCGATCATCATCAAGGATGCGCGCTCGCCCGAGCGCCTGCTCGACGAGGTGACCCTGTTCCTGCACCAGGTCGAGTCGCGCCTGTCGCCCGAACACCAGCAGATGCTGGCCCAGGCGCGCAGCCGCGAGGCGGCGCTCGAAGGCCGCAAGGTGCTGGTGGTGGAAGACGATGTACGCAACGTGTTTGCGCTGACCAGCATTCTGGAGCCCACCGGCATCAGCGTGGACATTGCGCGCAATGGCCGCGAAGCGCTGGAGGCGCTGGACCGCGAGGACAGTGCCGTGGACCTGGTGCTGATGGACATCATGATGCCGGAGATGGACGGATATACCGCCATGCGTGAAATACGCGGCCGCCCGCACTTGAAGCGCCTGCCGATCATTGCGCTGACCGCCAAGGCCATGAAGGACGACCAGGAAAAATGCCTGGCCGCCGGTGCCAACGATTACATTGCCAAGCCGCTGGACGTGGAGAAACTGCTGTCCCTGGTGCGGGTGTGGATGCCCAAGTAAAACGCCGATGCCATTACGCAAGAAGGCCGAGATTGCCGAGATTGAGCAGCGCCTGCTGCTCGACGGTATTTATTACCGTTACCACTATGATTTTCGCGGTTATGCGCAGGGCTCGATCAAACGCGGGCTGGAGGCAGCGCTGGTCTCCTTTGGCTGCAAGACCCTGTCGCAGCTGCAGGACCGGATCATGCATGACCCGGCGGCGTTCACCGCGCTCCTGGGTTATCTGACGGTGCAGGTCAGCGACATGTTCCGCGACCCGGCGTATTTTCTGGCGCTGCGCCGTGAGGTGGTGCCGCTCTTGCGCACCTACCCATCGCTGAAGATCTGGGTGGCCGGCTGCAGCACCGGCGAGGAGGTGTACTCGCTGGCGATCCTGCTGCACGAGGAAGGCCTGCTCGAGCGCAGCCTGATCTATGCCACCGATATCAACTCGCAGGCGCTGCGCATCGCCGAGCAAGGGATTTTTGCGATCGAGCGCGCCGAATCATTCTCGCAAAATTACCTGCGCGCGGGCTGCAAGCATTCGCTCGCCGATTATTACACCGCGCACTACGGCCATATTGTGCTGGACAAGGAATTGCGCAAGAACATGGTGTTTGCCGACCACAGCCTGGCGACCGACAGCGTATTTGCGGAAATGCATTTGATATCCTGCCGCAATGTGCTGATTTATTTTGATTCGGATTTACAGAACCGGGCGCTGGACCTTTTCCGGCAGTCGCTGTGCCACCGCGGTTTTCTCGGCCTGGGGATGAAGGAATCGCTGCGATTCTCAAACCAGGCAGCAGCATTTGAAGATGTGGCGACGGTTGAAAAAATATACCAGAAGAAACCAGCCATCGAGTAGTTTATAAAATATCCCCCGGAGCGGTCGGCAGGCGCCGCAGGGTGCACCGGGGACTGTTTTGAGTTGTAGTTCATGAACACCACTGACGGCATCAAGTGCCTCATCGTTGACGACATTCCGCAGAACCTGGTTGCGCTGGAAGCGCTGCTGCAACGCGACGGGGTGCAGTTCCTCAAGGCGCACTCGGCCCGCGAGGCGCTGGAGCTGCTGCTGCAGCACAGCGATATCGCGCTGGCGCTGCTGGATGTGCAGATGCCCGAGATGAACGGCTTTGACCTGGCGGCGCTGATCCGGGGCAGCGAGCGCACGCGCCATATTCCGCTGATCTTCATGACGGCGGGCACGCACGAGCAGAACTGGCAGTTCCAGGGCTACGAGAGCGGCGCGGTCGATTTTCTGTACAAGCCGATCGACCCGGACATGCTCAGTGCCAAGGTCAGCATCTTCTTTGAGCTGCACCGCCGCAAGCAGGAGCTGGCCCAGCAGTTGCAGGAGCGTACCGAGGCGCTGCGCGTCAACGAGATGTTCATGGCTGTGCTCAGCCACGACCTGCGCACGCCGCTGCAGTCGATCAAGGTGACCGCCAGCCTTCTCAAGCGCCAGCCCGATGCCAGCAGAAACGAGGAGCTGGCCGAGCGGCTGCTGAGCAACAGCCAGCGCATGGGACGCATGGTGGAGGATCTGCTCGATGTGACCCGCATCCGCCAGGCCGGTGGCCTGCGGCTGACCTTGACCGACATGGACCTGGCCAGCCTCTGCGCAGCGGCGGTGGATGACGCGCGCCACAGCGCAGCAGACCGGGTGCTGCACTACGAGGCGCTGGGCAGCACCGAAGGCCGCTGGGACAGCGAGCGCCTGGCGCAGGTCATCGGCAACATTCTGGGCAATGCGCTCAAGCATGGCACGGCAGATGAGCCGATCTCCGTGACCATCGATGGCAGCGCAGCGGCCGAGGTGGTCGTGGGCATCGAGAACGGCGGCACGATCCCTGCGGCCTTGCTGCCCGACCTGTTCAAGCCGTTTCGCGGCGGGGAGCGCCAGCCCGGTCAACGCGAAGGTCTGGGGCTGGGCCTCTATATTGCGCAGCAAATTGCGCGGGCGCATGGGGGCGGCATCCAGGTGCAGTCCGCAGACGGGCGGACCCGCTTTGAGCTGCGGCTGCCACGCCAGCCGCTGGCATCGCACCGCCAGGCGCTGCTGTAAGGCGCCTGGACCCTAGGCGCTGCGCTGGCCTGAACAGGGGTTCGGGCCAGCGGCGGTCATTCGGGAGGGGGAGCAGGCGGCTGGGAGGCGGCAGGTCCGTGGCGGGTACCGCCCTCCGGGCGGGCGCCCGGCCGCAGCACCGGAGCGGTGCGCTCCGGCGGGTACTTATTGGAGGGTACCGGTGTGCTGGGTCTGGATGTGGCCGAGCAGATCCTCCAGCTCTTCGATCTCAAACGGTTTGAGCAAGGTGCGCACGTTCGGGCCCCACTGGCTGGGGTAGTGCCCCAGGTCATAACCGCTGCACAGCACAATCCAGCGCTGGGGCGCCTGCTGCAGCAGACTTTGCGCCAGATCGGTGCCCGACTGGCCGGGCAGGCTGACATCGGTGACCACCAGGTCAAACGGCGCCTGGCCATCGAGCTGCAGCGCTTCTTCCGCATTGGCGCAGCAGGTCACGCTGCGGCCAGGCCCTTCCATGAGACAGCCAATGGTCTCTCGCAGCTCGTCGTTGTCTTCTATGTAGACTATTCGCATTGCAAACCCAATAATCAATGTTAATTGCAATAAAAGCTATTGCCGACTGAGATTTGCATGAAGAAATTTATCCATGTAGGACATTTTCTTTTTATGCCGCTGGAATATAGCACAGGACGGTTTCAGAAAATATGCGTGGTACCACGAAAACCCCTGGCAAAAATCGGATTTGGCACTGTAGTCCTATTCTGACAATGACCGTATATGCGCACCCACAAACGGTTTGCAAACCATCGTTAAAATGAAGTCCTGGCCATTGAGGCTTTTGAAAAAAGGGTATGTAGCTGACCATTGCGGCCAATCCATACCCGGCATCAAATTAATAAATAAGCAATACGGCTCTGGATATTCTCGCAGCGCATTTTAGTCGCATTATCTGCAGGCCGAAATTACCAGGTCTGCGGCTCCCCATCTGCGGTTATCCGGTCCGGTTGCGCCGTTTCAAAGAAGACCGCGAGCAAGCCAGCCAACGCTGTGCTGCCGCCACCAAGGAAGACCAATGATCAACGTAGGACTTGTCGATGACCACGCTATCGTTCGCTCGGGGCTGAAGCAATTTCTGGCGGATTTCGTAGATATCCGCGTCGTAGGAGAGGCTTCCAACGGACGGGAAGCCATTGACCTGGTACGCAACGAATCGATTGACGTGCTGGTAATGGATTTGTCGATGCCGGGCCAAAGCGGTATTGATGCGCTGACGATGTTGCGCGCCAAGGAGCCCGACATGGGCATCCTGATCCTGAGCGGCTACCCGGCCGAGCACTATGCGATCAACCTGATACGCCAGGGTGTCAACGGCTACCTGAACAAGGAATGCGACCCGAGCGAGATTGTCGAGGCGATTCGCACCATCTCGCTGGGCAAGCGCTACCTGACGCCGATGGTGGCCAACCTGCTGGCCCAGCAGCTGGGCCGCAAGGACGATGCGCCGCCGCATGAGCACCTGTCCGAGCGCGAGTTCCAGGTGTTCCTGAAGCTGGCCCAGGGCGAAACCGCCAGCAATGTGGCCGAGCAGCTGTCGCTGAGCGTTAAGACCGTCAGCACCTACCGCACCCGCCTGATGGAGAAGATGACCCTGAACTCCAACAGCGACCTGACCTACTACGCGCTGAAAAATGGTTTGATCAGCTGATCGCCTTCCCCACCCCGTTCCAACACACGCCACCTTCGGGTGGCGTTGTCGTTGGTGGGGCGCGGCGCTTGCTTGGCCCTGTGCCGCACGCTGCCTTGCAGAGCGGCATAAAATGCGATTAATTCTCATTTGACATTGCTTGGTGCTGCGCGCATGCCCTCCCCGGATCTCTCCATCGACGATGACTTGAGCGGCCTCTATGCCGCGCACAGCTCCTGGCTGCAGCAGTGGCTGCGCAGGCGTCTGGGCGACAGCTTTGCAGCGGCCGATCTGGCGCAGGACACCTTTGTCAGCCTGCTGTGCAGCGCCACCCCCCGCGAAGCGATCCGCGAGCCCCGGCCTTTTCTGGCGACCATTGCCAAGCGGCTGGTGGCCCACCGCCACCGCCGCCAGCTGCTGGAGCGCGCCTACCTGGAAGCGCTGGCCTGCCTGCCCGAAGCGCTGGCCCCGTCGCCCGAGACCCAGCTGATTGCAGTGCAAAGCCTGCAGGAGATAGACCGGGTGCTGGACGGCCTGCCCCCCAAGGTGCGCGAGGCCTTTTTGCTGGCCCACCTGGCCGGGCTGAGCTATGCCGAGATTGCCGGCAAGCTGGCGGTGTCCGCCAGCTCGGTCAAGCAGTACCTGGCCCGGGCCAACCGCGAATGCCTGTTTGCGATCGCGCTGTAGCTGCATGCCTGCCTCCCCCACCGTAACCCTGCCCGGCGGCCGCGTGATCAGCCGGGCCACGGCCGATGCCGCTGCCGATTGGCTGACGGTGTTGATGTCCGGTGATGCCGGCGCTGAAGAGCAGCAGCAGTGGACCGCCTGGCGCCAGGCCCATGCCGACCATGAGGCGGCCTGGCAGCATATCGAAGCCGTGACCGGCCGCATGCAGGCCTTGGGCCCGCACCCGGCCTACACCGCGCTGACGGCCCGGGGCGCGCGCAAGCCGGTATCGGACGCGCGCCGGCGTGCCACGCGGCTGCTGCTGTGGGGCGGGCTGGCGACCGGTGCGGGCGTGCTGGCATCGCGCACCACGGCCTGGCAGCGCCAGGTGGCCGATTACCGCAGCGCCACCGGCGAGCAGCGCCGCCTGGCGCTGGACGATGGCACACAACTGCTGCTGAACACCGGCAGCGCGCTGAACCTGCGCTTTGACGCAACAGAGCGCCGCTTGGTGCTGGTGGCCGGGGAGATCATGGTGACGACCGCCCATGCGCTGGGCGCTCCCGCCGATCCGCGCCCGCTGCTGGTGGAGACGGCGCAGGGCAGCATCCGCGCGCTTGGCACCCGGTTTACCGTGCGCCAACAGGCAGCGCACACGGAGGTGGCGGTGCTTGAGAGCGCGGTAGAGATCCGCTGCCGCGATGGTGCGGGCAGCACGCGCTTGCTGCAGGCCGGCACGCAAACCCGGTTCAGCCACAGCGCCATCGATGCACCCAGCGCGGTAGATGCGCAAACGCAGGCCTGGACGCGGGGCCAGCTGATGGCCGATGCACAGCGCCTGGACGACTTTCTGGCGGAGCTGGGCCGCTACCGGCCGGGCGTGCTGCGGGCCGATCCGCAGGTGGCGGGGCTGCGGCTGTCGGGGGTGTTTCCGCTGGGCGATACCGACCGCATTCTGTCCACCCTGCCCAGCGTGCTGCCGGTGCAGGTGCGCACGCGCAGCCGTTACTGGGTGACGGTGCTGCCGGCCAACGCGCCCGCTTGAGAAAAAATATTTGCGCTCCACCCTGCCCGATTCGCTGGCTTGCGGCACCTAGCTGATGAGGGACCTGCATTTGCCCAGGCCCGCCCAGAGGAACCACATGCCGACATTGCCATCCGCCCGCCATGCAGGGCGCCCCCACCCCACCCCGATCGCCCTCGCCTGCCTGGCGCTGGCATTGGGCTTGAGCGCTGGCGCGCCCAGCCTGGCGAGCGCGCAGCCCAGCACAGCGAACGCCCCTACAGACAGCAACACCGCCGCCACGGCCACCGCCGAGCTGCGCATCCCCGCCGGCCCCTTGGCCCCTGCGCTGCGCCAGCTGGCCAGCAGCACCAACACGATGCTGAGCTTTACCGCAGCGCAAAGCGATGGCAAACAGACCGCAGGCCTGAGCGGCCGCCACACGGTGGCCGAGGCGCTGGCGCGGCTGCTGGCGGGCACGGGCCTGCAGGCGGTGCAGCTGGACAATGGCGCCTATGTGCTGCGGGCCAGCAGCACGGCAAGCGCGCCAGCGGCTGCCACCAGCGCCGATGCAACTGCCAGCTACACCTTGCCGCAGATCACCGTGACCAGCACGGCCCCGGGGCTGGGCAGCAGCGATGGCCGCACCGAGGGTACGCAGTCGTACACGACAGGCAGCATGCGCACGGCAACGCGCCTGGACCTGTCGATGCGCGAGACGCCGCAGGCGGTGACCGTGGTCACCCGCGAGCGCATCCAGGACCAGGGGCTGGCAACGGTCAATGATGTGGTGCAGACGGCGCCCGGCCTGACCTACCGGCGCTTTGGGCCCGAGCGCGCGTCGTTCTTTGCGCGCGGCATGTATGTGGACAACATCATGTACGACGGCCTGCCGGTGAGCCTGGACAGCTCCAACCTGTCGCAGGACCTGCTGGCCACCGACATGGCGATTTACGACCGGGTGGAGATCGTGCGCGGCGCCACCGGGCTGTCGCAGGGGGCAGGCAACCCGTCAGCCGCGATCAACCTGGTGCGCAAGCGGCCCACCCGGGAGCGGCAGATATCGGCCAGCGTCAGCGCCGGCAGCTGGGACCGTTACCGCGCCGAGCTCGATGCCGCTGGGCCCCTGTCGGACGACGGCAGCCTGCGCGGCCGGCTGGTGGCGGCCACGCAGGACTACGGCAGCTACAAGCGCGGCGAAAGCAGCCAGGGCCAGACCTTGTACGGCATTGTGGAGAAGGACCTGACGGCCCGCACCACCTTGACCCTGAGCGCGCTGCACCAGGAGAGCAAGCTGCATGGCAACGGCTTTACCGGCCTGCCGGTGGCCAGCGATGGCAGCGACCTGGGCCTGCCCCGCTCCACCTCGTACGCCAATGACTGGGAGCACTGGGACAAAACCACGAACTCGGCGTTCCTCGGTCTGGACCACCGCTTTGACAATGACTGGCGCCTGCAGCTGTCAGCCTACTACGCACAGGCCGAGATGGACATGCAAGGCCACTACCTGAGCCACAACCTCACCACCGGCCTCTACAGCCAGCTGGGCGCGCGCAATGCGCACCAGGAAAAGCAATCGAGCATCAACCTGTATGCCAACGGCCCGTTTGCGCTGCTGGGCCGCAAGCATGAGCTCGTGCTGGGCGCCAGCTACCGCCATATCGACTTTGATGGCAATAGCCGCCAAGGCCTGGTGCTCAACAGCAACCTCGATCTGCGCCACTTCAACCCCGGCGCCGTGGCCGACCCGCAGATTCCGCTGCGCGACTGGATGGACGCCAAGATCACCCAGCAAAGCCTGTATGCGACCACGCGGCTGAACCTGGCCGACCGCCTCAAGCTCATCGTCGGTGGCCGGGTGGACTGGTTTGACTACCGGGACACCGTCAACACCTACCCGAACTTTGCCGCCAACATGCCATCCGTCAGCGCCCACAACCGTTACGAGATCGAACACCGCCTGAGCAAGTACGCCGGCCTGGTCTACGACCTGAACGACCAGCATGCGCTGTACGCCAGCTACACCGATATCTTCAAGCCGCAGAACTACCTGGATGCGAACAACCAGCTGCTGAGCCCGGTGGTGGGCCGCAACTATGAGCTGGGCATCAAGGGCGAGTACTTCAACGGCAGCCTGAATGCGTCGGCCAGCGTCTTCCGCATGGACCAGCAAAACCGCGCCTACCGCGCCAGCGACCAGACCCAGTGCGCCAGCTACCCCGCCACCACCTGCTACGCCGCTGCTGGCGAGGTGCGCAGCCAGGGCGTGGAGCTGGAGCTGCAAGGCGCACTCACGCCGGACTGGCAGCTGGGCGCCGGCTACACCGTGGCCATTGCGCGCTACCGCAAGGATGCCAATGCCGCCAATGTGGGCGCGCTGTTTGATACCGACACGCCCCGGCATTTGTTCAAGCTCTCGACCATGTACCGACTGCCCGGCGCGCTGCAGGGCTGGCGCATTGGCGGCACGGTCTACCGCCAGGGCGGCATCTACAACCAGGGCACCACCAGCGGCGTGCCCTTTAACATCCGCCAGCATGCCTATGCCATTGCCGACCTGGTGATTGGCTGGCAGGCCACGCCACAGCTGGACCTGCGCCTGAACATCAACAACCTGTTTGACAAGACCTACTACAACGCCTTGTCCGGCACGGCGACGTTCCCCAGCAATGTCTATGGCGAGCCGCGCCATGTGATGCTGACTGCGCGATACCAGTTCTGAGGCTGGCGGATAGGCGGTCTGCGCTATGCTGCCCCGCATGACCCGCGCACCTGACAGCTCCTGCACCACGACGATTGACCTGCTCCTCTCCCGCCCGCTGCAGCCGGCGTTTGTAGCATTGGTAGAGGATGCGCTGGCCAGCCTGCAGCAGGCGCTGGGTCCATTGCTGCACAGCGTCTACCTCTACGGCAGCGTGGCCCGGGCGCAGGCCAGGCCTGGCGTCTCAGACTTGGATCTGACCTTGGTGTTGACCCGGCCGCTGGCAGCCGACGAGGCGGCTTTGCTGGAGCAGCAACGTCTGGCGCTGCAAGCGCGCCACCCGGAGGTGAGCAAGGTCGATTTCGATATCGGCGTGCTGGCCGATATACGCAATCCCGCCCATTTGTATAGCTGGGGCTACTGGCTCAAGCATGAATGCCGCTGCATCCATGGCGCGGATCTGGGCCTGCAGTTTGCGGCTTTTACGCCATCTGCTGCAGTGGCCCGGGCCGTCAATGGCGACTATGTGCAGGTACTCCAAGGCTACATCGCCAGCATCGCTGCCGCGCAGGAGCTGGCGACCCTCCGGCGGCTGCAAAAGGAAGCTGCCAGAAAACTGGTCCGCGCCACCAACGTGCTGCGCCCTGCAGAGGGTGGCGGCTGGCCGCGGTCGCTGGAGGACTATGTGCGGTATTTCTCGGAGCGCTTTCCGGCCATGGCCGAGCGGGCCGCGTTCTTTTTGCGGCAGGCCGAGGCGCCGACCGCATCGGCGGAGGACTTCAATGCGCAGTTGGAGGCCTTCATCGCGTGGATGCAAGGGCAGGCGCAAGCACCTGCTTCTGCCTGATCTGACCTGCAGCCGCCTGGCTCAGCGCATGCGCCAGGCGCGCAGTTCGCTGTTGACCAGCAAGCCATGGTCCGCCCCGTGCTTGGCAGCATCCAGCAGACTGCGCAAGGGCCAGTCAGCCTCGCCTCCATCCACCATAAAGAGCTCGGCTCCGTTGGGGGATGTAGAGCGGTGTGGCTCGGCGTTATCGGCCACTTGGCAGCCCATGCCTGGGTGTTAAGGACCCTCTGCAAAACTCCCTGCCGTGGTCTGAACGCGTGCTCAGGCGATCCGCATCCGTGCCGCTTGGCGAGGGGCCGGCAGCGCATCCCCAGCGCTGTGATTTATGCTGCGCTGCCTTTGTGCGCTTGGGCAGCTTTCTCATGGGCACGGTGCAGCACCGCCTGGGCATCCTCGGTCAAGGCATACAAAGCGCTGTGCAGACCCCCTTGCAGCCACCGGCTCAGCTTGAATGCGCCCTCCTCATCGGCGCCCACCAGCAGCGCCGATATCGCACTCATGCCATACAAGCGCGTGTTGATCGCTTGGGCTTCGCACTCGGTCAGTGCCAGGTCTTCCGTCAAGCCGCAGGCCCTGCGGCGCCTGCAAATGTCGTGAATGTCCAAAGGCGGCTCGCCCTGGTCTGCGATGGCCTGGAGGGCTTCGGCATGCGCCGCATCCATGCGGAAGGTATCCGAGCTGGCATCCGCACATGCGGCGGTTTTGGTCGCGCTGTTCATGAGGACGCCTCCATCAGCCACAGGTTGCGGCGTGCAGGCAGTGGGCGTACAGCCAAGTTCCGCGCGTGGTGCGCGTCGGCAGTCAGCTGGATATGGGCGGGTCCGCCTAGGGGGGAGGTGGGCGCAGAGATGCGCGCGGGGAAGGACTGAGTCATGAGGGATTCCAGGTTGTTCGGAAAGCCGCAGACGCTGCGAAACAGAGACCACGGCTTACGTCGCAGAGGATTCAACGGGAGACCAATCCCGGCTGCGCTTTACCGGCGCAGCGCCATGACTGTAGCACGGCAGAAATGGCATGGCTTAGCCAGGTCTGCATGCAGCGGCTGGGCGTTTTTGGTCATGCCTGTGCTCCCTTGGCTTCAGCCTGCGCCAGCAGATGGATGGCCAGTTCGCGCAGGCTGGATCGGGAAGCGGCATGGTGTTGGTGGGTGCGGGCGTCCACCTTACACCTTTGTGTAAATTTTGTCATTAAATGTGATTTTTGTTTTAAAATTGCTTTTTTCGATGGGCCTCACCCTTCGCGCATAGCCGCTGGCGCCCGCCAGCCCCGTGTTGGTGATGCCGCTTTTAACCGGATCCGGCGCCCCGCTGGTTCGGCCACCCCACCCCTTAGGCACCCTATTGACGATCGCTCGCCTGCCTCGGCGCGAGCGGGTTTTTTTCGCCCACATCGATACACATAAACGATCAGCACCGGGTGCTCTCTTTTTAATAATTTATGCGTTCTATCAGAAAAGTTTGCCAGGCTTCGTCCCTGGCCTGCGTTGCAGCGCTGGGCCTGAGCAATGCCCTAGCCAGTGAATTGACCCTCTACATTTCCCAGCCCGTTCGCAACGCAGCCCTCAACGCCGCCGTGCCCGAGGGCGCGCTGCCGTGGTCAGACACTTATGGCGAGTCCTACACCATCGAGACCTTCAACGGCGAGACGCTGGGCGCGAAAACGTCCGGCAACTGGGCCATCGGAACCTACCAGGTGGGCACCGGCGGCAACACCAATGTGGCCGCTGCCAATGTGTATGGCGGCGCAGGCACCGGTACGGCAGTGGGCAGCGGGGGTTCCAATTTCCTCAATGCAGGGACGACCGGCAACCCGTTAGGTGTCACGGTCACGTTGACCAACCCGGCGCGCTATGTCGGTTTCTGGTGGTCGGCAGGCTCGAACGGCAACAACGTCGAGTTGCTCGATGAGAACGACAACGTGCTGACGGCGATGACCACCGACGGTCTGATGGCGTTTTTGAATTCGCCCTCCAACCGCACGATGAAGGCATTGGACGGTACCACCACCTACAGCCGCGCCCAGTACAACGGCAATCCCTTTATCGAGGGCAACAACGGTGAGCCCTATGTCTATCTGAACTATGTGCTGAAGGACACCACGGCATTCGGCTCCACGACGATCAAGAAGATCCGTTTCTGGGGGGCGGGCTTTGAGCTGGACAACATTGCAGTGCGGGCAGAAAAGCTGCCCGGTCTGCCGGCAGAAACCGGGCTGCCGCCCAGCTGGGTGCCGACCGAGATCAAGAATGTTTTTGCCGATCCGCCGGCTACCGCCGACGACAACGCGAGCACGCGCATCAACACGCCCTCTGCGCCATTGGACCTGACCGCCAACGATCCCCATGCGCCAGCGGGCAGCTCGGTGACGCCACAGGCGTCGTCTGCCCACGGCGGCACGATTGCGGCCGATCCCGCCCATCCTGGCCAGTTCATCTATACGCCTGCCCCGGGTTTTGTCGGCACCGACACCTTCAGCTACCAGGTGTGCCTGGCGGCGCCTGACCAGACCAAGTGTGCGACTTCGTTGGTCACGATGACGGTCACCGCACCCGATCTGGCGATCGACCTGAGCGGCATCGGTGCTACGGCGACGGTTGGCATGGCTTACCAGGGCAGCTTCACTTGCAGCAACGTGGGCAATGCCGATGCGCTGACTGACACGGTTTGCACTACCGGCCCACTGCCAGAAGGCCTGAGCGTGCAGGCCTGCACCGTGAGCCCCGGCAATACCGCCTGGAGCGCAGGCAACCGCATTGCGCAAGGCGAAGTGGTGACCTGTGAAGTGGCGGGCACACCCGCCAACGTGAAGAAGACCACGACCACAACGGGCACGGCCGGCACTGCGGACGACAGCGATCTGCGCAACAACCTGGCGACCAAGGACATCACGGTCGTGGGCGCCCCAGATATCGCCATCGACCTGGGCGGTTTGCCAGCCACCGGCACCATCGGCACGCCCTACAAGGGCAGCTTTACCTGCACCAACCAGGGCAGTGCCGACCAGCCCGATGCGGCTTGCACGGTCTCGGGCCTGCCAGCGGGCATCCGCCAAGGCGCCTGCACCATCGTGACGCCAGCGGTACCCGCTGCCAGCAGCTGGACATCGCCCTCTGCGATCCCCGAAGGCGCGGTGGTGACCTGCCCTGTGGAAGGCAAGCCGACCGAAGCCGGAACGTCGTTGGTCAGCGGCTCGGGCCTGACGAGCAAGGCGAGCCGGGACATCACCATCACGGCCGTCCCCGTGCCCACCCCGGTTCCATCGCTGTCCATGTGGGCGCTGATGCTGCTGGCCGCCTGCCTGGGCGTTACCGGCATCGGACGCGCACGCAAGCAGCGCTGACCCCCGCGCCGCTGCCAGAGACACGCCAGTCAGTGCAACGCTGACTGGCGTTTTTTTGCGCGCTATGGGCTGGCTGCACTGCACACGTCATGCCGCTAACTGCGAGCCCCTTCCACCTGGCAAGAAACCGGGCGGACAACGCGATGCACGGGGTTTTTGCAAAAAAGCAAAGCTTTTTCAGATAAACCAAAGACAACATCGACGGGCTCCAACAGCGGGCCACAAGCGTCGTTGAACGCCCGCTGCAGCGCGCCCCCGAGAAGCGCACCTGGACGCCGATCCCGGAACACGCGGCGGCTCACCCCGCTCAGGCTGAATCGTCGCCAGGGGCGCCATCGCGGTTGTCCTCGGCGGGCGGCTGGGCAGCAGCGCTGCGGTGCCAGGCCACACGGTACTGCTTGGGTGACTTCTGCCAGAACTTCTTGAACTCGGTCGAGAAATTGGCCGAGTTCGGGTAGCCCACCTCGGTCGCGATATCGGCAACACCCAGCGTGGTTTGCTCCAGCATGCGCGCTGCCCGGGTCATGCGCTCGTTGCGGATGAACTCGAACACGGTGATGCCGTCGACCGCTTCAAACACCATGTTCAATCGGTGCATCGACAAGCCCAGCGTCGCCGCGACACCGCTGCCTTTGAGCGCCGAATCACTGATGCGGCTCAGGATGAATTCCGTCGCGATTTGCTTGATGGTCAGGTTGGCGGGCAGCAGCTCCGACACCGGCTGCGGCGCGGTGGGGCTGGCATCGCGCAAAGCCGCCGCACGTTTTTGCGCCAGGGTGATGTGGATGTGAATGCGCTCCTGGACTTCCTCGACATAGTAGGGCTTGAGGATGTAATCCACCGCCCCGGCCCTGAGCCCCATGACCCGGTCGTTTTCTTCATAAAGCGATGACAGAAAAATAAGGGGTATGTGGGCGGTCGCGGGGTTTTCCTTCAGCATGCGGGCGACTTTGAGGCCCTGGCGCTCCGGCAATCGCAGATCCAACACGATCAGATCCGGAAGCTGGTACTGCGCACGGCTATAGGCCTGGTTTTCATGCTCCAGCACCGTGATGTCATAAGGAATACTGCGAAGCGCCGCGACCAAAGGACGCAGCTGCTGCAAATCACGGTCAACGATCAGTACATGGGGTATTTTCCCCGCGCTATTACTCATATATGTTTTTACAGAACCATGGCTACAACTACAGCCATCCTCTGAAATCAATATCTGAGTCTCCAACCCCCTGCGCCAGATTCGAATCCATTCCGTTTCAGCGCCATCCGATGGCGCATATAAAACCGGTTCGGCACATAATAACCACCACCTTTTCAGCAGATGGCCAATTAATCATGGCGGTTTCAATAGCGAAAACGACGAAAGCGAGGCGAGTGCACACCGGCGAGCCATGCACTGGCGGGAGGGGGGGGCTGACCGGCAAATCAGAAGAGGTGCAGCGATTCGCGGTCAATATAGAGGGAGTCAGGCCACTAACATTACTATTTTAAAAATTACAATCAGAGACAGTCACCCATCGAATAATTAAATAGCAATAATCAAAAATGCGGCAAGAAACCAAATTGATTTAGATTTAAACAAAAAAACATTCCAGATTTAAATGCTAGATTGGGATGCGTTTATGCATATCTACACGCTCGATAGACATTTTAAATGATCACATTTTGATGATTGTTTGGATTGATATGGAGCGGCAAGTTTCCGTTTACTTGTCCTGGCGATGGAGTTTTATAGATGAGAGCAATGAATAAACAAACTGCATTTTTTTCGGTGTCGGTACTGGCGCTGGCCGCTGCCAGCAGCGTGCAGGCGGCCACGCTGGCCTGCGGCACGCCATTGCGGGTCAGCACCGCCAATGTGGCGAACTGGTCCACCGATGCACGCTATGTGAGCGCTCCCGCTGGCGCACCCGCGACCATCCGTGATGACTACAAATGGAACGGCTGGTTTGATCCCGCCACCCAGACGCATGGAACCAGCTCCGGCTCGCTCAATGGCCAGCCGTTTGCGGGCAAATGGTTGTCCTTTGGTGATTCTTCGTTTGTGGATGGCGCTGCCAACGGTGGCAATACCGGCAGTGGCACCTATCCGGCCGTGATTACCAACGGCGATACCGACAACGGAGCGTGGGTTGCGGGCCGCGTGACCTTTATCTACAACGAGCCCATCAATATCGCCAGCAATGTTGACCTGTCGACTATTCGTATCCGGGGTGCGGGCGGCTTTGACGACAATACTCAGTTGGTGGTGCGCCCTGCCACCCCGCCATCAGGCGCTACCGACTGGCTGAGAATGCAGAACCTGGGCGGCTCCTACGCTGCGCCTGGTATCGTGAATGAGGATGGCAGCCAAGTAGGCTTGGGCTTTTACTACGGCGACAACACCCTTGGTTTTGCGGTACAGAATACTTTTTCGGCCCCCACCACTTCGCAAGGCAATCCCACCGGTCTGATGGCCGATATTGAGATCACCGCCGATTGCGCGGCCGAGCCCGCTCCTCAGCCCACCACCATTCTGGCCTGCCCCGCAGGCAGCCAGGCCGGCGATGAAGTGCGCGTGGGCCCGTTCACCACCAATGCACGCGACTGGAAATGGCTCTGGCGCACGAACGCGGCGGGTACCGCGGTGGAGAATGTCGAGCAGCCCTTGTTCGATAACTACAGTTGGGCAGGTGCCTATGTCAATCCGGCTTCGCTGCCGGCGGGTCAGGAAACCAATGCACGTTGGATCAGCCCTGGCACGACCTCCCCGAGTGCAAGCGATATCCCTGGCGTGCCCTACCCTGCAGCGTCTGGTCAGTCCAAATCTGGGTTCCACGCTTCTGTCTTCGTGATGAACCAGCCCGTGACCGTGGGTAGCAACGTGGATCTGGCATCCATCAAGGTAGATGGCCGGTTCGGGTTTGACAACTATGGCAATTCCATTTTTGTGCAACCTGCAGGAGGAGCGCCCGTGTTTGATAATTCGGGTCTGTACCTGCCTAACGGCTGGACCTCACTCCAAACGGCCACGACCCCTGCCATTCCAGGCTTCGCGCGCGGCCCGAACACCATTGGGTTGATGTTGGATGGCGGGGAAGCTACCAATGACTGTGCCAATGGCGGCTGCGCGATGGCTGCGATTGCCGACTTCTATGTAACCGCAGCCTGCACCGGCGAGCCACCGAGCGCGGACCTGTCCATCACCAACACCAGTGCCTCCACCAGTGTGGCCCCGGGTGCCACGGTGACCTACACCATCACTGCAAGCAATGCCGGCCCGACGGATGCCACCGGTGCCACGGTGACCGCCACACTGCCAGCCGCATTGACCGGCGCCACGTGGACCTGCGCCGGCGCGGGCGGCGGCACCTGCGCCGCATCGGGCAGCGGCAATATCAGCGACACGGTGAACCTGCCGGTGGGTGCCACCGTGACCTACACGGTGACCGCCAAGGTGGCTGCCACTGCATCGGGTTCGCTGACCAGCACCGCCAGCATTGCCGCCCCCGCAGGCGTTGATGACCCCACCCCTGCCAACAACAGCGCGACCGCCAGCAGCGTGGTGGCCACGCCGGGCGCTGCAACGCCCGTGCCGGCCCTCGATCTGGCCGCGTTGGCCCTGCTGGGCAGCCTGAGCGCAGGTATCGGAGCCTTCGCGCTGCGCCGCCGCCAACGCGGACAGTGACCACGCTGATGTACGGGCCGGCCAGCCCGTAATGCCGGCCGCGAACCGCTTCCTTCGGGAGGCGGTTCTTTTTTTATACTCGCCGGTGGTGGGCCAACTCTGGCCCCAGAAAGGCAAACCATGCAGCGCAACGGCCAGGCCGTCGTCGGGTCTCCGATCGCCGATGTGATTTTTGAAGACAAGCGGGTATTGCTGCTGCTGGACGATGGCCGCCAGCTGGCCGCACCGCTGTCCTGGGTGGGGCCCAAGGTAGTCGCGATGAACGCGCGAGAACGGTCGCAATGGGTGGCTACCGCAGACCGGCGCGGCGTCAACTGGCCCGGCGCCGGCCAGAGCTCTGCCGATGGTGCGCTCCATGTCTGGATGCTGGAGCAGGATGCACTGTTTGAAGCGGCGCTGGCGGAGCTGAAAGCCTTGGACTGGAAGGCGGACCAGCTCCCTCACCGCAGCCGGGCGCTGGTGGCGCTGTGGCGGCTGGTAGCCGATGGCTATAACGGCGGGCTGCTGCAGTTTCTGGGCAACTGGGGCATCGCGGAGATGGAGCTGGCGCTGGCCGCGCTGGCGGAGATTCAGGCCAGCGCGACGCTCGATGTGGTGACGGAGTTCTGGCGGCTGGTGGGCCCCATCGCTCAGTCCGAAGAGGTCAACAGCATCGATGATGTGTACCGCGCCGTGACCGGTGCGCTGTCGGAGCGGATCGAGGCGCTGGACGAACAGTTCTGGGAGGCGGCTGAGGAGCTGGTCCAACGGGTGCCGGCGTTTTTTGGGCCCGCGCCGTCGGCTGCCTGATTCGCGACCAAGCACAAACCCACAGCCCTCAACGTGAAGTGAGGGCTGTTGTGCGCCTGGGCGCTAGTTGTCGTGGTTGGCGCTCAGGTTGTCCAGCAGGTCATCGAGCGACTTGAATTCGATGGTCTCCACACCGTCGTCCTCGTCGATGGAGATATCTTCCAGCGCCAGTTCTTCGCACAGCTGCGCGCGTACCCAGCACTGCGGAAACTGCTTGGGCGCGACAAAGGACAGCAGCACGGCATCGGCGAACACGGCCACCGAATGCAGGCTCAGGTCATCGCGCAGGTCGGTAGGCTCTTCGACCTCGTCTTCTTCCACGGCCTCTTCCACCTCCACCGCAATATCGTTGATCAGCCGCTTCCAGTCGTCGGCCGGCATGGCCAGAAAACGCTGGGTATTGGCGATCAGGGCCTCCACATCCATCTCGGGGTTGTCGGCCAGCTCCGGGTCGACATTGACATGGATATCGGCACCGGCCGCCTGGAAGTGCACGCTGCCAACCACAAAGCCGTCGTCGGCCTGCACGTCGTTGAGCAGCTGGCTCGCTGCCATGGCGTCACGAAGATGGGCAATCTGGTTCATGGGGGCCGTCCTTGCGTTGGAGTGAAGGGCCATCATAAGCGGCGGCTGGCGATGTAGCCACCGTGACCGTGAATGACTGTCATCCGGCGCACTGGCATCGGCCGCAAGGCCGTTATCTGGATCTCGTTCCTGGGCGTCGCGCCGTTTGCGCTGGCCCTGGCCTATGTGGCCCTGGTCTGGACCGCTGTGCTCGCCATCGTCATCGGCCTGGTGATGTCGTCGGCCTTTGCCGCGCTGGTGGTCTACGCGCAAGAGGCCTTGCCCGGCCGTGTGGGCCTGGTTTCTGGCTTGATGTTTGGGCTGATGTTTGGCATGGGCGGCGTCGGTGCCGCAGGTCTGGGTGAGCTGGCCGATGCGCATGGCATCGTCTGGGTCTATGGCCTGACCTCGTTCCTGCCGCTGCTGGGGCTGGCGACGGCGTTCTTGCCGGATACGCGGAAGATGCGGCGCTAAGGTATGGGCGCGCGCCCGGCATCGGGGGCGAGGGGCTGGTCGCCCGGCCCCTCATCGCAGGCACTAATCCAAAAGAATGTCGCCCAGCCCCATCAGGTTGCCGTGGCGGTCGCAGACCTGCAGCGCATAAGATCCGCGGTTGCCTGCTTGCTGGAACAATGACGTGCCGTAGACCTTGCCGTCGCGGTTCCACACGCGACTGCCCTGGGCGAGAAACCGTGGGTTAAACCGCGAGCAGCGCCCCGCCCCATCAGTTTGCGGGACAAATACTCTCGCATCAATCCATCAAGACAGCGTTGATTTGCTGCGACTACAGGTAAGACCAATCATGAACAAGATCAATTTTTCGCTGGATAGCCAAACGAATGATTTTGTGTCCGTCGTGCTGCCGAGCTTCCGCCCTGGGCACAACACCATACGCACCGGTAAGGCAAAGATCAATGTTGGTCGTCTGGTTTGTGCGGTGGATGTGGAGCTGTCCATAGATGCATTGACCTCATTCAGGATTGCGCTTCAAGAGTGTGCGACTCATTTGCGAGGGCGTTTCTCGCTCATATCCCTGGATCAAAACTTCATTCTGGAAGCGGAGATGGCGCCGCACGGGCATGCACGGATATCGGTACGTACAAGCTTTACGCTGCATCGTCAGCGCGATGAGCCTCAATGGTCTACATCAGCGCACTTTGCCTGTCCGGCCGACTCGCTGCAGAAAGCGGCGGCCGCCTTACAAGGCGAGCAGTAATAGGTTATTCATATTGATTGAGGACTCATTGGTCTCCGCAGTTAGAGCGCGAGCCTCCCCCGAAGAAAAACTCCCCTTCTTGCCCCACCCAGGGTCATGCCCGAAATACAACAAAAAGTTGCAGACGTAGTAGTTGACGAATACGATTGAGAATGATTCTTGTTTATTTTCTACAGCATCGTCACTCTCATGTCACAGCACCACCAACCTCGACACCAATCCAACCTGATCGTGATGGCCTTGATGGCGGCAGCCGCCGCTACCAGCGCCTCCGCCCAACAGGCCCAGCCTGCCGAGGCAACACCGGCGGCCGGCAGGGCTGACGAAGCAACCGCCAACGCCCCGGTCAACCTGCCCCAGGTAACCGTGCGCGATCGCTATGAGCGCGAAGACCTGCCCGCACTGGCCCCCGGGCGCAAGGCGGCCAAGGGGGCGCGGCTGGGCATTCTGGGGGCGACCTCGATCATGGAAGCGCCGGTCCATGTCAATGCCTATACCCGCGAGCTGGCCGAGGACTGGTCGGCGCTGTCGCTGCAGGATGTGCTGGAGAATGATGCGGCAGTGGTCTTCACGACCAACAAGGGCCACTTGCTGCAGAACTTCAACCTGCGCGGGCTCGATGTGACGGCGATGGACATAGCGACCAACGGGCTCTACGGCATTGCGCCAGCCAACTCGGTGCCGATCGAGATGTTTGAGCGGGTCGAGGTGATGCGCGGCCCCAATGTGCTGCTGTCCGGCATGCCGCCGCTGGCCAGCGTGGCAGGCTCGGTCAATATGGTGACCAAGCGCGCACTGGCCCAGCCGATTGCCGACTTGACCGCCACCTATGTCTCCGATTCCTACTACCAGCTGCATGCCGATGTGGGCAAGCGCTTTGGGCCGGAGCAGCGCCTGGGCCTGCGTTTCAATGGCGTTTACGGATCGGGCGATATGGGTGCCGAGGACGAAAGGCAGAAACGCAATGTCGGCGCGCTGGGCCTCGATTACCTGGGCGATAACTACCGCCTCTATGTGGATGTGTACAACAGCGTCAACAAGATCGACGGTGGCAGCCCCGGCATGTTCAGCTTTCTGGGCAGTGCGGCCATCCCTGGTGTGGGTTACCTGCTGCCGCCGCCCGATGGCGATGTGAACCTGTTCAAGGGCACGCATGGCAAGTACGACAACAGCGGCTTGCTGGCGCGGGCGGAGTTCGATTTCAACAAGGATTGGCAAGGCTATGTGGCGGCCGGCGGCTCGGAGGCCGAAGGCCAGGGCCTGCTGTTTGGCACGCGCGCCATCGTGACCGGCGCTGACGGCACCACGCGCGGCGCGATCTACAACGTACACACCAAGTCGGAGCGCCGCACCGCCGAGGCGGGCGTCATCGGCAAGTTCGGCACCGGCAGCGTGCAGCACCGCCTGCAGCTGTCCTTCAACATCCTCAAGCACAAGGAAGGCACGGTCAACACCGCCTGCAACTACTGCTACACCACCAATATGTACCGGCCAACCGAGCCGGCCTTCCCCGCTGCTCCCACCTTCAAGGACTACACGACGGAGAACGAATTCCGCTCGTTCGCGATTGCCGACACGATGGGCTTCTGGGAGGAAAAACTGCTGCTGACCCTGGGCCTGCGCCACCAGACGGTGAAGACCCCGCTGGTCAATGGCGTGGCCTCCAACTACAGCGAAAACCGCGTCTCGCCGATGGTGGCCGCCGTGGTGCGCCCCTGGGGTGACAACATTGCGCTGTTTGCCAACTACACCGAAGGCCTGGAGCCCGGCCGCACCGTGGGCGCGGGCTATGCGAATACCGGCGACACGCTGGCCCCCATGCAGACCAAGCAGGGCGAAGTGGGTGTGAAGCTGCAGGCGGGCGAGACCACGCACACCGTCAGCGCATTCCAGATCAAGAAGCCGTCGATCGTGACGAACAGCGCCAACTTCCAGGTGCTCGATGGCGAGCAGCGCTTGCGCGGCCTGGAATGGAGCGCCTTTGGCAAGCTGAGCGAGACGGTGGCCTTGCTGGGCGGAGTGGAATACATCCAATCCAAGCAGATCAACACCGGGCTGGAGAACTACGGCGTGCCCAAGCTGCGCACCCGCATCGGGCTGGACTGGGACACCCCCGTGCAAGGCCTGTCGGTGGGCGGGCGCCTGTTCCACACCGGCTCGCAATGGGCCGATTCGGGCAACCGCCTCAAGGTGCCATCGTGGAACCGCATCGATGCAATGGCCCGCTATGCCACCAAGTTCGGATCAACGCCTGTGCGCTTCAACGCCAGTGTGGAAAACCTGACCAACAAGAACTACTGGATCGGCATGTTCAACGATGGCTTTGTGATGCCCGGCGCGCCGCGCACCTAC
This sequence comes from Comamonas sp. B21-038, assembly GCF_022387135.1. Taxonomy (GTDB): domain Bacteria; phylum Pseudomonadota; class Gammaproteobacteria; order Burkholderiales; family Burkholderiaceae_C; genus Comamonas; species Comamonas sediminis. Next base: position 1,115,832 of record NZ_CP092462.1, on the reverse strand, counting down.
CGCCTGTCGGCCACCGTGTCGTTCTGATCACCACCAAGGCTCTGGCCGTGGCCAGGGCCCACCAACACCACAGCCCGCTGGCATGTACGTGCCAGCGGGCTGTTTTTATCAGGGGTGTGAAGCGCTTTACTTGGTCAGGATCAGCTTGCCCAGCTTGGTGGCCTGCAGGGTGTAGACCGAGCCGTTATGGGCGATCTGCACGGTCTTGTGGCCGGCCAGCAGGCTGGCGCTGTCCACGCTGCGCACCTGCAGGTTGGCATCGTTCAGCGGCCGGGACTGCAGCGCGATGGTGAGGGGCTCGGCAGCATGGGACCCGGCCTCGCAGGCAGCGGGCGTATCGGCTGCGTGCTGCGGCTGTGGCACAGCGGGGCGGCGGAGTTGCAAGGTACGGCGGGCGCTGGTGGCGGCATGCAGAGTGGTCATGGTGGCGCTCATGGCGGGTTGGAAGGTGGTCAGGCAAATTACTGGGAGCGAGTCTAGCATCAAATGAGATTGATTATCATTCATAACCATGCCAACGAAGCAGTTTGAGGTCCCACCCATCCCCTCGGCGAGACCCGGCAGCCCGCTGCGCCAAATCTTGCGGATCACAGGGTCTGTCGTAGACCGACGCCGAACTTGCGTTCCGCCGCAATGCGCCTATGGAATCAGGTAAAGATGCTCAGGTGCCTGACCTTCGCTGCTCCACCAAGGCAAGCGTATGAATTCCTGCAAAGTCGAACTGATCTAACAGCTCATGGAGCAAGGTCGCGAATTGGGATGCGGCAATCTCCTTGGCATGGCGTTCCATCCAGTTTTCTATGTCCGTCAGACGTCCGTGAAGCGCATAGCTGGCCAGTTCCTCGAGCGATTCATTGCCTACGTGGTCCTTGATATCAGTGGGGCTGAGAGATCTCGTTTCTACGGCATGTGCAGGGAACGGATCGGTCGGTTGAGGGGTACTTAAGCTGGCGTCAGGCCGGTAAGAACCAGTGCTGGAGACAGGAACGCGAAGGTCGAAGGAGAACCTGCAGCCATGACCGGGACTACTCTCCACGCTCAGAGTCCCTCCCATTTCTGAAACGATGCGCTGGGCAATAAATAGCCCCAGTCCGGTGCTATTGCTAGTGGCCTGGATTTGTTGAAAAGCTCCAAAGATATCGACCCCTTGTGTGAGATCGATTCCTGGGCCTGTATCACTGACAGCGAAGTAAAGCCTGCAATACCCACTGGTAGTTTCGGAGGTGACCGATAGCGTCACGGCCCCATCATGCGTGAATTTAGCGGCATTCGATAGTAAATTCAGGAGCACCTGTTGCAAACGATTGCCATCCATTTGGACTGCAACCGGAAGGCCTGGAAATGGTTCATAGTGGTAGCTATTGCGCTGTTGAGAGCACAACGCCAATGCATATTCCGAAATCTCGTTTAATAGACGTGGCAAATCCGTAGGTATAGGTTTGAGATGTAGCGGCTGCAGCTCTACCTTTGAGAATACCTGCAATTCATCGACCAAGCCGAGCTGATAATCAATACTGCGTTGGATGGACAGCAGCGACTTTCGCTGCTCATCGTTGGCATCCTTGAGGAGCATCGCTGTATAGCCAGATATCGTAGCCAGCGGAGCTCGTAAATCGTGGCTGATAAAACCAATCGTTTCCGTTTTTTGCTGGCTCTTCTTTTTTTCTTCAGAGATATATTTTTCTTGTAGCAAGTGGGCGCCATTGATCATCAAGCATATAGCTGTGAGGGGCACCACCGCAGAAAAAACGAAAATATAAGATATCTGGATAATTGAAAAAGCAACGGGGCTACTTGGAACCAGATGGGCAATAAATAAGGTGCTGAAGCGGATTAAATATACTAGAAACTCTATGCCCAGCGATGCCGACAAAAGCCGGTTTGTAAATGATTTACTACCATACCGAATGACAGTATAAAATTGAATAAAGACAAAAATCGCCAGGAAGAAAGTGAAACATTTCAACCGACTCGGATAGTGGGGATCTATACGGAAAAAATAGAAACCCAACACTTCAGATGCCAGGGTGCAGGGTACTATCAGCAACCACAGCGACGATTGGTTGTAGAATTTTCTAATACCGATAGTTTGTATAGCCACCCCCAGCGTTAAAAAATAGTTTCCCAATGAAAAAACAGAGTGGTCATTAAAAAAATTTGCGTAAAGAAAAAGCGCGAACGTTACGATGAAAAATCCTAATGCATAAATACCTATTTTCTTGATTCCGATCGGCCGAACGGAAAAAAGCAATGGAACAAGCACCAAGGATGAAACGAACGCGGATACTGCAAAAAATAGCTTGTGATTGATGACGATCATTTTGAGTTCATCGTTATTTTTGGAATTGCAATATCATAGGTCATGCCCCCTTTCACATGCCTATTCGATATCACAATTATTTGGGTGACCACACTACTTAAGTCGGCGCGCAGTAATTACACAGTAGGAGCCTGACTTTGGCAAAAGCTACCAATGCTAACGCTTCATGCAATGTATTTCTTACTCGGTTTCCCTCGGTCGCCAGGGTTTGACTGCGGATTGGTAGAGTGATGGCTATTGGCACAGGGCGACCACCACCCCTCCAATTTCGTCCAAATACCAGCCAAATCCCGCTACACCGCCCCGCAGCACCTAGCATGGACTACGATTCAGCCGCCATCCCCCCTGCCCGTGCAACCCACTGACCGACCGTGCAACATCCAAGATGTAGCCCGCGCGGCGGGCGTGTCTGCGATGACGGTATCGCTGGCGATCAACCACCCCGAGCGGCTCAACCCGGAGACCTTGCAGCGTGTGCGCGATGCCATCACCAGCATGCGCTGTGTGCCCAATGCGCAGCCCATGGCCTGGGCGTGATCCTGGGGCCCTTAGTGGGCACCCTGGTCTATGACCTGCACCCCGGCGCGCCTTATTTGCTGGTGGCGGTGCTGCTGGTGTTGGTAGCGCTGTGGCCGACGGATGCGCCGGAGTCGGCGCTGGAGGCGGGGCGGGTGGGCTAAACCGTCACGGCGTTTGAGACTCCGGCTGGATAGCGGTAAAGCAGCTACTGGTAATCGCTTTCCAGCTGGTGCCGGATGGCACCGATGATCACCGTGGTTGCATCGTGGATCTCGAAAAGCGCTACGTAGCCAGCGCCACCAAACGCAATGACTAACTCGCGCAAAAACGCGCTAGACCCGGCTTTGCGACAGCTGAACGGACTGTGCTCCAGGAAGCGGAAGGCGCGCCTGATTGCGTCAAGCGCACGTGCAGGTGTATCCAGGTCTCCTGTCGCACTGGCCAGCTCCCGCTCCAGGATGTGGTCAAACAAGCGTTCCAGATCTTCTGCCGCTTCCGGGCTGAATATCACCTGGTACTGGCTCATGCGCGTTGCTTGGCTGCTGCGAGTTTGGCCTCCAGCTTGGCGATCACGCTGTCGGCAGGGATGCCGCTGCCTGCCGCAACCGTGCTCTGAATCGATGCGAGACCGCGCCGCATGAACTCCGATTGGACTTGTCGGCGCTTGACCTCATTGCGGACAGCTGTTTCTACCAGCGAAGCCAGGCTTTCGTTGGTCTCCAGAGAACGCTCCATTTCCTGGCGGAACGAAGGTTCTACGCGGACGGGTGGGATGGTAGCGGTTTTCATCGGCAAATTGTATTGCATTTGTGATTCAGACCACAAGCCTGAGAAACCAGATCGCTGTAGGCATTGGGGGACTCTGGCCCGCTAAACGCGAGAGGAATCCCGCTGCACCGCCCCGCAGCCCCTGGCATGGACTACGATAGCGGCACTTTCAGCCACCATCCCCACCAGCCCGTGCAAGACAGCAACCGACCGTCCAAGATCCAAGATGTAGCCCGTGCTGCGGGCGTGTCTGCGATGACGGTGTCGCGGGCGATCAACCACCCCGAGCGGCTCAACCCGGAGACCTTGCAGCGTGTGCGCGATGCCATCGCCAGCATGCGCTATGTGCCCAATGCGCTGGCCAGCGGGTTGCGGCTGTCGCGGGCGCGGCTGGTGGCGGCCTTGCTGCCGACCTTGGTGGGGCCCGTGTTCCAGGAGCTGATCCAGTCGCTGGACCATGCGCTCAACCAGCACGGCTACCAGCTGATGATTGGCCGCACCGGCTATGACGCAGCGCAGGAGGCGGACCTGATCCGCGCCATCATCCAGCGCCGGCCCGATGGCATTGTGATGATCGGCATGGCGGCATCCGAAGAAGGCCGGGCGCTGTTGCAGGCCTCGCGCATTCCGGTGGTGGAGACCTGGGACCTGACCGATTCGGCCATCGACATGCTGGTGGGCTTTTCGCACAGCGCCATTGGCCAAGCGGTGGCGGCGCATTTCATTGGCAAAGGGCACCGGCAGCTGGGCATGGTCAGCGGTGACGATGCGCGTGCCCGGGTGCGTGTGGCGGCCTATGCACAAGCAGCGCAAGCGGCCGGCCTGCCCGAGGTAACGGTGGCCTATACCCCAGCCCCCAGCACCTTGGGTGGCGGGCGGCGTGGGCTGGCCGAGATCCTGGCCCAGCGCCCCGAGGTGACTGCCGTTTTCTGCAGCTCGGACACCCTTGCCTTGGGCGCCTTGATCGAGGCGCAGCACCAGGGCCTGCAGGTACCCCAGCAGCTGGCCGTGGTCGGCCTGGGCGACCAGGAGTTTGCCAAGGACACCGACCCGCCGCTGACCACCGTGCGGCTGGATGGCACGCGCATTGGCCAGTTGGCCGCCGACATGATCGTCGCCCGCACCTTGGACCAGCCGGTGGATGCGCCGCGTGTCGATATCGGCTTTTCCATCACCCAGCGCAGCAGCGGCTAGACAGCTCCCCGACACAATTCCCTGCCTCGCCCCACCGGAAATTTCGGGTAATTACTGATTTCTCAGCCAAAGTTAACGTTAACAATACGGCAAATTCAAATGTTAACGTTAACTATACGAAGCGAACCATCGCTCAGCCAGATTTCAGCAACGCCTTGAAAGCAGGAGACAAACATGACCACCACCCCCACCACCGGATGGAGAAAAATAGCGGCACTCGTCTGCGCCAGCGCTGCGGCCCTGGCCGCCAGCCCGAGCGCCTGGGCCTGGCCGGACAAGCCGATCACCATCATCGTGCCCTTCCCCGCAGGCGGCGCGACCGACACGGTAGCCCGCGCGATTGGCAACAACCTGGGCCAGCAGTGGGGCCAATCGGTGGTGGTGGAAAACAAGGCCGGAGCCACCGGCAGCATTGGCGCCGCGCAGGTGGTGCGCGCCCCGGCCGATGGCTATACCTTGCTGGTCTCGTCCTTGGCACCGCTGGTCGTCGCGCCCCATCTGATCAAGGGCCTGCCCTATGACCCGACGCGCGACTTCAGCTACATCACCGTGGCGGTACAAACGGCCAATGTGCTGGTGGTCAACCCCAGTCTGGCGCCCAAGGTCAACAACGTGCAGGACGTCATCGCGATGCTCAAGGCCAAGCCCGACACGGTCAGTTTTGCGACCTCGGGCGCGGGCTCGTCGGACCATCTGACCGCCGAGCTGTTCTGGCAGAAGACGGGCACCAAGGGCCTGCATGTGCCCTACAAGGGCGGCGCGCCGGCCACCGCCGATCTGCTGGGCAGCCAGGTGGACATGTCGTTCCAGAACGTGAACAGCGTGTTCCCGCATATCAAGTCGGGCAAGCTCAAGGCGATTGCGGTGACGGGCAACAAGCGCTCGGCCGTGCTGCCCGATGTGCCGACGATGGCTGAGGCCGGCATCGATGGCATGGACGTCTATGCCTGGCAGGCCTTTGCCGCCCCCAAGAATCTGCCGGCCGATGTCAAGGCCAAGCTCTACGACGGCATTGTCAAAGCGCTGCATGACCCTGCCGTCAGCAAGCAGTTCACCGACATGGGCCTGGAAGTGGTCGGCAACAGCCCCGAGGTCTTCACCGAGTTTCAGCGCAAGGAGTTTGCGCGTTGGAAGCAGGTGATCACCACCGGCAACATCACCGCACAATAAACACGGAACTGCCCCCGCAGCGGGCCAGCCCATCCGCCCGCTGCGCAACTCCCAACTTTTCATCTTTGCCCACCATGCAAGCCACCCCCACCGCCTCCCCCAGCTACACCCCCCGCATCACCGGCTACCGCGTGGTGCCCGTGGCCGGGCATGACAGCATGCTGCTCAACCTGAGCGGCGCCCATGCGCCGTTCTTCACCCGCAACCTGCTGATCCTGACCGACAGCGAAGGGCACACGGGCGTGGGCGAGGTGCCCGGTGGCGAGAGCATTCGCAACACCCTGGAAGATGCACGCGAGCTGATCCTGGGCCAGCCGGTGGGCCACTACAACGCGATGCTGAACGCGATGCGCAGCAACTTTGCGAACCGCGACAGCGCTGGCCGGGGTCTGCAGACCTTTGACCTGCGCACCACCATCCATGCGGTGACCGCTGCCGAATCGGCCCTGCTGGACCTGCTGGGCCAGCATCTGGGCGTGCCGGTGGCAGCGCTGCTGGGCGAAGGCGTGCAGCGCACCTCGGTGCAGATGCTGGGCTATTTGTTTTACGTGGGTGACCGCAACCTGACCGATCTGCCCTACCAGAGCTTTCCCGACGAGGCCGACGACTGGAAGCGCCTGCGCCATGAAAAAGCCATGGACCCTCAGGCCATCGTGCGGCTGGCCGAAGCCGCCTATGCACGCTATGGCTTTGAAGACTTCAAGCTCAAGGGTGGCGTGCTGCGCGGTGAGGACGAGGTCGAGGCGATCCGCGCGCTGCACGAGCGCTTTCCCAAGGCCCGCATCACCCTGGACCCCAATGGCGGCTGGTTGCTCAAGGATGCGGTGCGCATCACCCGCGATCTGCACGGCATCCTCGCCTATGCCGAAGACCCCTGCGGTGCCGAAGAAGGTTTCTCCGGCCGCGAGGTGATGGCCGAGTTCCGCCGTGCGACCGGTCTGCCGACGGCGACCAATATGGTTGCCACCGACTGGCGCCAGATGGCGCATTCGCTGTCGCTGCAATCGGTCGATATTCCGCTGGCCGACCCGCATTTCTGGACCCTGTCGGGCTCGGTACGCGTGGCCCAGCTCTGCCAGGCCTTTGGGCTGACCTGGGGCTCGCATTCGAACAACCATTTCGATGTGTCGCTGGCCATGTTCACCCATGTGGGCGCCGCCGCGCCCGGCAAGGTCACCGCCATTGATACGCACTGGATCTGGCAGGACGGCCAGGGCCTCACCAAGCAGCCGCTGCAGATCAACGGCGGCTACATCGCGCTGCCGCAAAAGGGCGGCCTGGGCATCGAGCTGGACATGGATGCCGTCGAACGCGCGCACCAGCTCTACCGGCAGCACGGCCTGGGCGCGCGTGATGATGCGATCGCGATGCAGTACCTGGTGCCCAACTGGCGCTTTGACAACAAGCGCCCTTGCATGGTGCGCTAAGCCGCTGCGGCAATCCCCCGTTCGGCAGGCAGCACGGGGGACGCGCCACGGGCATGCGCGCGGGACTCAGGGGTGCCAGTGGCTGGCCCGGACCAGGCTTGCCGAAGGCCCCGCATTGCCGGCCAATTCGTAGGAGATCTGGTTGGCGGCCGCGATGACGGTCTTGGACATTTCCTCCAGCTTGTGCTGCGGCAGGCGCGATGCAGGACCGGACACACAGACGGAGCCCAGCAGCCGCCAGTGCTTGCCGAACACCGGCGCAGAAATGGTGGCCACACCCTGCTCGCGCTCGCCAATCGACCAGTGGTAGCCGCGCTGGCGTATCGCTTCGTACAGATCCCCCGGCTCACCGGAGAACGCCAGAATCACCCGCCCGGGAGAGCCTTTGTCCAACGGCAGGCCCTCGCCCATGCGCGCATGGTGGCGCAAGGCCTGCGGGCCTTCTACCCGCACCAGGCAGGTGCGCACATTGCCTTCGCGCACATAGAAGGCAGCGCTTTCGCCGCTCGCCATCGTCAATGCGCGCAGCGCCGGCTCCAGCACGTTCTGCACATCAAAACCGGCCTGGTAGCGCGCGCCCAGCCAGCCCGCTGCCGGGCCCAGGCGCCAGTCGCCATCGTCGCGCTGCACCAGGTAGCCCGCCTGCGCCAAGGTGCGTGCAATGCGCAGCGCCGTGGTCTTGTGCAGGCCGCAGCGCCGGCTCATCTCGGCCAGTGGCAGATGGGATTCGCCCAACGCAAAGGCGTCTATCAATTGCATGGCACGCAGCACCGCCGTGACGGTGCTGGTGGACGAGGCACCCTCTTCCGGCAGTGCCTCGGCAGGGGCCGATTCCAGCACCGGCGGCGGCGCAGCAACAGGCGCGGTTTTGGCCTTGGGCCGGGGGCTTTTGGGGCGCTGAGAAGGGTTGCTCATCGTGCAATGTGTTTCATTGGTTGAAACGGCATTGTATCCCTTGAAACTTTTTTTTAAAGTGGCGCACCGATTGGTCATCGAGGCTTTGAACAGGTTTTGAACCAAAAGGAATAAATCAACAGAACGATACGGAGACAAGGTATGACGATCACGACACGAGCGATTTCGATCTCGGCGCGCCTGGGCAGCCTGGTGCTGGGTACGGCAGTGCTGGCGGCAGCATCCACCTGCGCCTACGCCCAAAGCAACTACCCGGCCAAGCCGATTCGTTTGCTGGTGCCCTTTCCGCCCGGCGGCGGCACCGACATGATCGCGCGCGCCGTCGCCCAAAAGATCACGGAGAAAAACGGCTGGAGCATCGTCGTCGACAACCGGCCCGGCGCCGGTGGCAACCTGGGGGTGGATGCCGCCGCCAAGGCCGCCCCCGATGGCTACACGCTAGTGATGGGCCAAACCAGCAACCTGGCCATCAACCCGGCGCTGTACAAGAAGCTGCCCTACGACCCGCTGAAGAACCTGACCCCGGTGGCCCTCGTCTCCTCGTCGCCGATCCTGATGGTCAGCGGCGCCGGCACCTCGCTGCATACGATTGCCGAAGTGCTGAAGGCCGCCAAGGCCAAGCCCGATACCGTCACCGTCGGCTACTCCGGCAATGGCACCGTCGCCCACCTGGCCGTCACCCAGGTTGAGCAAGCCGTGGGCATCAAGCTGCGCCATGTCCCCTACAAGGGTATTGCGCAGGCCATCACCGACCTGTCGGGCGGGCAGATCGACCTCTTTGTCGGATCGATCCCCTCGCTCATCGGCCAGGTGCGCAACGACAAGCTCCAGCCCTTGGTGGTCACCTCCAGGCAGCGCTCGGGCGAGCTGCCCTCCACCCCGACGATGGCCGAATCCGGCAGCGCGGGCTTTGAGGCCATTACCTGGTTCGGCATCCTGGCCCCTGCCGGCACGCCTGACGCCGTGGTGCAAAAGCTGAACCAGGCGATCAATGCCGCGCTGGCCGAGCCGGACGTCAAGGAAAAGCTGCGCTCCGAAGGCGGCGACATCCTGGGCGGCAGCTCGGAAGACTTCGGCAAGCTGATGCGCGCCGAAGTACCCCGCTGGGCCAAGATCGTCAAGGACTCGGGCGCCAGCCTGAACTAAGACTGCCGCACAGCCGGTCCGCACCACCGTCCTTTCCACCCTAGCCGCTGAGAGACCGCGCCATGCACTGCGCCAGCTTGGCTGTGCCCGTCCGTTTCTCGGCGGGCAGCACAGCGCCCTGCCCCCAAGCGCTGTGTGCGCTGCAAACGCCGGCTCCGCCAACGCAGTGCAGGCCATCCACCACGGAAAGACCCATGCGGCGCCCAGCGCCAGCCCAACCCCTTTTTTCTCCATCCCTCCCAACGGACCCACACCATGAGCCAACTTCCCGACATCATCCGTGACATCGAGCGCGTCAGCGCCGAGGTCGTTGCCAAGGCCGGCAGCTTCCAGGCCGCCATTCTGGCCGACGTGGCCGGCCGCCGAGGCACCATGCATGCGCGGGTTGCACCGGTGCAGCACAACATGCAGGTCGCCGGCCCGGCCTTCACCGTCGAAGTGCGCCCCGGCGACAACCTGATGATCCACGCCGCCATTGCACTGGCCCAACCCGGCGACGTGCTGGTGATCGATGGCAAGGGCGACCAGACGGCCGCGCTGATGGGCACCTTGATGCTCAGCGCCTGCAAGAAGCGGGGCCTGGCCGGCGTCATCGTCGACGGCGCCATCCGCGACAAGCTCGAGATCCTGGAGCTGGACTTCCCGGTGTTCAGCGCCGGCTTCAACCCCGCCGGCCCCACCAAGTTTGTGCCTGGCCGCATCAACCACCCCATCTCGGCCGGCGGCACCACCGTCAACCCCGGTGACCTGGTCGTCGGCGACGCCGATGGCGTGGTCGTAATCGAGCGCGCCAAGGCGCCTGCGATGCTGGCGCTGGCCGACAAGAAGGTCGCCGATGAAGCCGCCCGCATCGACGCGATTGCCCGTGGCGACACGGCATCGAAATGGCTGCCCGCTGCACTGCGTGCGGCAGGCGTGCTCAAGGAAGGAGAATCGCTGTGAACCCCCGCATCATCGTGACTGGCGCCGATCTGGCGCAGCAAGCGCTGGACCTGCTCGGCGGCTACGAGATCATCTACGCCGGTAAAACGCCGACCGAAGACGACCTGGTCGCACTGGCCAAACAGCATGACCCGGCCGCCATCATCGTGCGCTACGGCAAGGTGGGTGCGGCGGTGATGGATGCGGCGCCGTCGCTCAAGGTGATCTCCAAGCACGGCAGCGGCACCGACACCATCGACAAAGTCGCGGCCAAGGCGCGTGGCATTGAAGTCGTAGCCGCCGTGGGCGCCAATGCCGCCGCCGTGGCCGAGCAGGCCTTGGCGCTGCTGCTGGCCTGCGCCAAGTCGGTCGTGGCGCTGGATGCGCGCATGCATGCCGGCCACTGGGACAAGGCCACGCACAAGAGCCTGGAGCTGGGGGGCCGCACCGTCGGCCTCGTGGGCCTGGGCGCCATTGGCCTGCGCTTTGCCAAGATGGCCGATGCGCTGGGCATGCGCGTGATCGGCTTTGACCCCTTTGCCAAGAACCTGCCGGCCTATGTGCAGAGCGTGGACCTGGACACGATCTGGCGCGAGGCCGATGCGATCTCGCTGCACTGCCCGCTGACCGACGAGAACCGGGGCATGCTCAACGCCTCCACCTTGGCGCAGTGCAAGCGCGGCGTCATCGTCGTCAACACCGCGCGTGGTGGCCTGATCGACGAGGCCGCCTTGCTCGATGCCGTGCGCGCGCGCCAGGTAATGGCTGCCGGCCTGGACAGCTTTGCGGTGGAGCCGATGGCCGCCGGCCATCCTTTCCAGCGCGAGCCGCACTTGATCCTCAGCCCCCACATCGGCGGTGTGACCAGCGATGCCTACGTGAACATGGGCGTGGGCGCTGCCCAGAACCTGCTGGCGGTGCTGGCCAAGGCGCCATCCACCGCCTGAAGCGCTGGCGGGAGCACGGGCAAGCCAGCGTTGCTTGCCCGTAGCAAAGCGGGCCGGGCATGCACCCGGCCCCAGCAAATACCAAGAGGCCGCATGCATGCGGCCCGCTACCGAACCCCTGAGCAAGACAGGAGACAACCATGAAGCAGGTTTTTAACCGCCGCTGGCCGATGGCGCTAGCGGCCCAGGCGCTGGCCGCCGCCGCCGTCACAGCAGGCATTGCCGCTGCGCTGCCTGCCCAGGCGCAGAGCCCCTGGCCCGACAAGCCCATCAAGCTCGTCGTGCCCTACCCGCCCGGCGGCAATGCCGACAACACCGCGCGCCTGTTGGCCACCCAGCTGGGCAACCGGCTGGGCCAGCAGGTCATCGTAGACAACCGCCCCGGCGGCAGCGGCACCATTGGCGCGGCGGCGGTGGCCAAGGCTGCGCCCGATGGCTATACGCTGCTGCTCGATGCGACGGCCTTTACCGTCAACCCCAGCCTGTTCGCCAAACTGCCCTACCAGCCGGCCAAGGACTTCGCGCCCATCTCGCTGATCAACCAGGTGCCCTTGCTGCTGGTGGTGCCGGCCAACTCGGCACTGCATTCGGTGGCCGACCTGGGCCGCGCTGCGCAGGCCGCACCGGGCAAGCTCAGCTATGCGTCGGCCGGCAACGGCGGCGCACAGCATCTGGCCGCCGAGCTGTACAAGCAAGGCGCCAAGCTGGAGATGACGCATATCCCCTATCGCGGTGGCGCACCGGCGCTGACCGACCTGATCGGCGGCCAGGTGGATGTGATGTTCAGCGCCACCACGGCCAGTGGCCCCTTTGTCAAAGGCGGCAAACTGCGCGCGCTGGCCATCACCTCGGCCCAGCGCAGCGAAGGCTGGGAGCCAGTGCCGACGATGGCCGAATCCGGCCTGGCCGGTTTTGAGGTGAACGAGTGGAACGGCCTGTTCGCCCCGGCGGGCACGCCCCAACCGGTGCTGCAGCGGCTGGAGGCGGAAACCCGTGCCATCGTGGCCAGCCCCGAGATGCAGAAACGCTTCGCCGAACTGGGGGTACAAGGCGTAGGCTCCAGTGCGCAGGCATTCACGAGCTTTGTGCAGGCCGAGACCGCCAAATGGGCCGGTGTGGTCCGCGCCAGCGGCATTCGCATGGATTGAGAAAGAGACAAGCACATGTTCAAGAAGAAAAATCTGCCAGCACTGGCGCTGCCTACGCTGGTGGTAGCGGCAGCGCTGGCGGCCGGCGCCAGCTTTGCGCAAACCCCTGCCTACCCGGCCAAGCCGGTGCGGCTGGTGGTGGGCTTTGCGGCCGGCGGCCCCACCGATGTGGTGGCCCGCGCCTTTGCCGACTACGCCGGCCGCAGCTTGGGCCAGCCTTTTATCGTCGACAACAAGCCCGGCGCCAACACCATCCTGGCCGCGCAAGCGGTGGCCAGTGCGCCGGCCGATGGCTATACCCTGCTGTTTGCTGCGACCAACCACACGATGATTCCGGGCCTGTACAGCGGCCGGGTCAAGTTTGATGCGGTCAAGTCGTTCCAGCCGCTGTGCACCGTCAGCACCAGCCCGACGGTGCTGGTGGTGCCGCCGGGCTTGCCGGTCAAGAGCCTCGCCGATTACATGGCCCGCGCCCGCAAGGAGCCCGGCCGCACGACGGCAGGCACCGCCGGCATGGGCAGCTCCGGCCACTTTGCGACCGAGATGTTTGCCCGCGCCAATGGCCTGCAGCTGAACCATGTGCCCTACAAGGGCGCCGCCCCGGTGGTGACCGATCTGATGGGCGGGCAGCTCGACAGCTCGTTTGCCACCCTGGGCTCGGTGCTGCCGCAGATCAAGAGTGGCAAGCTGACCGCGCTGGCTGTGGCATCGCCCAAGCGGTCTTCGCTGCTGCCCGATGTGCCCACGTTTGCCGAGGCCGGTGGCGGCAAGTATGCAGCCGATGTCTGGTACGGCGTGATGGCGCCTGCCGGCCTGCCCGCCGCCATTGCCCAGCAGCTGGAAAAAGCCGCCCGCGACTTTGCCGGCAACGCCGCCACGGTGGAGAAGCTGCACAGCCTGGGCCTGGATGCCGACTCGACCTGCGGCCAGGCCTTTGGCAGCCAGGTGGCGCGTGAAGTGACGACCTATACCCAGATTGCCCGCGACCTGGACCTCAAAGCCGATTGACCCAGATCTCGTACCCCAGACACACCTAGACCCCTTCAGGAGACAACATGCCCCGCTTTATCCAACCGCTGATCGCCGCTTGTGCGCTGGCCGCCAGCATCGCCCATGCCGCCTTCCCCGAGCGCCCGATCACCATCGTCGTGCCCTACGCGCCGGGCGGCGCAGCCGATGCGGTGGCCCGCGTGCTGGCCACCCGCATGGGCGCCAAGCTGGGCACCAGCGTGATCGTCGAGAACAAGGCCGGCGCCAGCGGCACCATTGGCGCGAGCTTGGTGGCCAAGGCCAAGGCCGATGGCTACACCATGCTCTATGACGCGACGCCCTACTCGGTCAACCCGCACCTCTTCGCCAAGATGCCCTACGCCGCCAATGCACTGCAACCGCTGTCGCTGGTGCTGCTGGCGCCCAATGCGCTGGTGGTGAAGGCAGAGTCGCCGCTGAAGAACGTCAACGACCTGATCGCCAAGGCCAAGGCCGAACCGGGCAGGATCAACTTTGCATCGGGCGGCAGCGGCACGGTGCAGCGCCTGGCGGCCGAGCTGTTCCGCCAGAAGCTGGGCCTGGACATGGTGCATGTACCCTACAAGAGTGGTGGCCCGGCGATTGCCGATGTGATGGGCGGGCAGGTGGACTTCATGTTCGCCACCGTGGCCGCCTCCTCCCCATTGGTGAGCGGTGGCAAGCTGCGTGCGCTGGCCGTCTCTTCGCCCCAGCGCTCGGCCCGCCTGCCCGAGGTGCCCACGGTGGCCGAGTCTGTCATCCCCGGCTACGAAGCCTATGAATGGAATGGCGTGCTGCTGCCCGCTGGTACGCCAGACGCCATCTCCCAGCAACTGCACCAGGCGGTTGCCGAGGTGTTGAAGGAGCCTGAGGTGCAGCAGCGCCTGGCAGACCTGGGCGCGCAGCCGGTGGGCTCGACGCCGGCAGAGTTCAGCGCCTTTCTGAAAAAGGAAGATGCCAAATGGGGCGACGTGGTGAAGAAGGGCCATATCCAACTCGACTGAGCCACAACCCCTGCCACTGGCCGCCGCTGCTGCAGCGGCCAGCGCCGCCTTCATGAAACGCCTGCACTGCGATGACCTTGCCTGATCTCTCCACCCCTGTCCCGCATTCGGTCGGCCTGAACCGGCCCGCGCGCAGCCTGCCGGCGCTGGCCTGCGACAGCCATATGCATATCTTCGACACGCGCTTTGCGCCGTCGGCACATTGGCCGCGCAGGCCGCCCGATGCGCCGGTAGCAGCCTACCGCCAGCTGCAGCAGCGCCTGGGCACCTCGCGCACAGTGGTGGTCACGCCCTCCACCTATGGCACCGACAATGCCTGCACCCTGGATGCCCTCGACCAACTGGGCGACAGCGCGCGCGGCGTGGCCGTGGTCGATGCCGATGTGAGCGATGCCGAGCTGGCCCGCCTGGCCACGCGGCGCGTCTGCGGGCTGCGGGTGAACTTTGTCTCGCCCCAGTCCTGGGGCACCACCACACCCGGGATGCTGCAGACCTTGGCGCAGAAGCTGGCGCGCCATCCGGACTGTGCCGGCTGGCATATCCAGGTGTTTGCCGAGGCGGCGCAGATCATCGAACTGCAGCCGGTGCTGCAGCAGCTGCCGGTGCCCTTGGTGATCGACCATATGGGCCGCATGGATCCGGCCGAAGGCCCATCGGCCGAGGCCTATGGTGTGCTGCGCCGTTTGCTCGATGGTGGCCGGTGCTGGGTCAAGCTCTCTGGCGCCTATATGCGCTCCCAGGTGCAGGGCCCCAGCTATGCCGATACCGTGCCGCTGGGCCGCGCCCTCGTGCAGGCCGCGCCCGAGCGCCTGGTGTGGGGCTCCGACTGGCCGCACACCACCGAGCGGCCGGGCACCGTCAACGATACGGACCTGGTCAACCTGCTGCAGGCCTGGTCGGCTTCGGATGCGATGATGGACCGCATTCTGGTCGACAACCCCGCCCAGCTTTACGGCTTTCAGTCTTGAGTCGCTAACACAACCCTTGATACGTCGTTGCCTCGCCGGCCGCGCCAAGCCTTGCCGTACGCCTATACTGCCTGCGGCTTGGCGCCTAGTCGGGGACGCCTAGTCTCAACCGCAAACCTTCGGTTTGCTGGGCCGTGTTAGCGACTCTAAACTCTTGCAAGATCCTGCACACACCCCTCCCGTTTTTGATGCCAGGAAGGCCGCCCCATGTTTTTGCTGCAATCCCCTGAAGTCCGCACCCTGGACACCTTCAGCGCCATGCCCGAGTCCTTTCGCCGCCGTGAGCGCAGCGCCTGGGCCGATGCCAACCGGGCCGGCACGATTACCGATTCGTTTCTGGAAGGCCCGGTGTTTGACGAGGCCGGCAACCTCTATGTCAGCGATATCCCCTGGGGCCGCATTTTTCGCATCGATGCGCAAGGCCAGTGGAGCTTGGTAGCCGAGTATGACGGCGAGCCCAATGGCCTGAAGTTTCTGGCCCCCGGCAAGCTGCTGATCACCGACTACAAGAACGGCCTGATGCAGCTGGAGGTGGCCAGTGGCGCGGTGACGCCCTATCTGGAGCGGCGCAACAGCGAGCGCTTCAAGGGCGTGAACGACCTGATTTTTGATGCTGACGGCAACCTGTACTTTACCGACCAGGGCCAGAGCGGCCTGCATGACCCGAGCGGCCGCCTATACCGCCTGCGGCCCAATGGCCAGCTCGATCTGCTGCTGAACCATGTGCCCAGCCCCAATGGCGTGGCGCTGTCACCCGATGGCCGCGTGCTGTATTTGGCGGTGACGCGGGGCAACTGCGTCTGGCGTGTGCCCCTGCTGCCCGATGGCAGCGTTGCCAAGGTGAGCCAGTTCTTCACCTCGTACGGGCCCAGCGGCCCCGATGGCCTGGCCGTCGATGCCCAGGGCCATGTGCTGGTGGCCAACCCGGGTCTGGGCTATGTCTGGGTGCTGAACCACCTGGCAGAGCCGGTGCAGGTTCTGTGCGGCATCAAGGGCAGTTCCACCACCAACCTGGCCTTTGGGGGTGCGGAGCGCAAACAGCTGTTTGTCACCGATTCCACCTATGGGCGCATTTTGACGACGACCTTGGCCACCGCTGGTATGCCCATTCACCAAGGGGTCTGAACGCGGCCTCGGGCGATCCGCTGCGTTGTCTTTCTTGTCAATAGCGGGCTATTGACTGCAAAAGACGCCTTGCGGCTCATCCCGATCCGCGTCCATCCCTATGCGTGCAGGTTTGACAGAAGCGCCCTAACGCAAGGTAAACGCAAAGCGCATCGTGTCATTCGCCGCCTGCGCCGGCACGCTGGCATGTACTTCATTGGGATAGCGCTGCAGCCGCACGCGCAGGCCCCAGCCGGACAGCGCTTCCAGGCGCTCGGCCAGCATGCGGGCCGATTCGGGATCGCCATCGGCATCGCGGTCGCCCACAACCACCATCAGGCGGCTGCTGGCCCCCACCTTGCCGGCCTGCACCTTGTCGCGGAACACGCGCTCCTCGTCCAGAATGCTCTGGCCGTTCCACTCCATCGAGGGGCTGGCGGCCACAATCGCCTCAAAGGCCTGGGGGCGCTCGTACAGCGCATGGAGCGCAAACAGCCCGCCAAACGAATGGCCGAACAGCGACTGGCGCTCCAGGTTGACGGGGTAGCGCTGGGCGATCTCGCGGCGCAGCTTGCCGGTCAGGAAATCCAGAAACGGCGCGCGCGCACCGCTCTTGTATTGGGCAAAAGGGCGCACTTCGGGCGACAGCGGCTCGCGCAGCTGCGCCGTGTAGTCGGCCATGCGGCGCACATCCCAGGGCTTGTCGCCCGGGTAGCCCACGCCGACGATGATGGCCTTGCCAACAGGCAGGTAGTCCTGCACCCAGCGCGCCTGCGCGAACGAGCCAAAGTAGGCATTGCCATCGAGTACATAGAGCACCGGGTAGCCCCCCTTGGGGGGCTCGCCTTTCTCAGGCGCGGAGACAAAGATGCGGTAGACCTCGCCGTTGTCCGATGGCATGTCCCAGACCTGGGTGGCGGGCATCACATAGGGGCTGGCCGGGGTGGCAGCAGTGCTGGGCGTGGCCGCAGCGGCTGCATCGGCTGCAGCGCCCTGCTGGGCGGTTTGCGCCCTCGCCTGCGGCGCCGTGGCCAGCAAGCCGGCCAGCAGCGCCGCGCAGGCGCTTGGGTAGAGGGTAGTCAAGCGCATGGGAGCCTTAGAAATCATGGCGCAGGTTAGCACTGAACTTGCGCGGCTCGCCAAACGGCGCGTACTCGCGGCCATAGAGGTGGCGGTAGCTGCGGTCCGTCAGGTTGCTGACGACCAGGTTCAGCTGGGTCTTGGGGGTAATGCGGTACTTGGCGTTCAGGCCCAACAGCACCAGCGCGCCCTGCTCGATGGTCCAGGCATTGGCGCCCGAGCCGCCGTTCTTATAAGCCTTGCTGGTGGCAGACACATTGCCGCCAAACGACCATTGGGTGCCCGGCAGCTGGTAATTGGCGGCCAGGCGCATGCTGTGGCGCGGCTGCTCGGTGCGGAAGCGCTGGTCCTTTTGCGGGCCGGCCACATACTCGGCCGAGGTATAGGTATAACCCGCTGCCAGGTTCAGCTCGCGGCTGACCTGGCCGTTCACGCCCAGGTCAATACCTTGGCTGACGACCTTGCCCGCTGCGGTATAGCAAGCACCACCGCAGGCATTGCTGGGGTTGTTGGGCACCGAATCATCGAGCACCGCCAGGTTGGACTGCGCCAGGCGGAACAGCGCGGCCGACACATTGAGGCGCTTGTTCAGCAGCTCGCCCTTGATACCCACTTCGTAGTTGGCGCCGACCACCGGGTCGAGCACATTGCCATCCTGGCTGCGGTTGGTCTGGGGGTTGAAGATGTCCGAGTAGCTGAAGTAGGCCGAGTACTGGGAATTGATGTCATAGACCAGCCCGGCATAGGGCGTGACCACGCCCTTCTCCTTGGGCGCAACCACACCGGTCAAGCTGTTCTTGCGCTCGTAGTTACTGATGCGGGTGCCGGTGATCAGCTTGAGCGAGTCGGTCAGGCTCCAGCGCGCGACGCCATAGACGCCCATATTGCTGGTCTTGGTCTTGCTGGTCGATGCGCGCAGACCATCGGGGATGGGGCCCAGGCCTTCGGGGTCAAAGGTGTAGACATTGATCGGCGTGGTGGACGAATAGCCGGTGCCGGCATTCTCGTCGCGGTAGCTGGTGCCGTTGACGCCCAGGGTCAGCGCATGGCGGCGGCCCAGAAAATCAAAGGGGCCGGTGGCATAGACATCAACCACATTGGCATGCATCACCGAGGTGTAGTTGCGCTGGCGGCTGCCGATGAAGAGGCCATCGCCAGTCACAGGGTTCAGGCTGCCCGAGAGGCTGCTGAAGTTCTCGATGTCATTGTTGGTCTTCTGCCAGGCGTAGTTGGCCTTCAGGCTCCAGTCGCCGGCCAGCTGCTGAGCCAGGCCCACGGTGTAGATGTTGTAGTCGCGCACCGAGCGGTGGTCGGCATCGCCCCAGAAGGACGAGCGGGGCAGGCCAGCATCGCTGCCATCGGCCGCCAGCGGCACGCCAAAATGGCCCCGGCTGGTGTCCTTTTGCAGCTGCACGCTGGCGCTCAAGGTGGTCGTGGGGCCCAGGTCGGCCTCGACAATGCCGTAGCCCGCATAGCGGTCGCGGTAGACATAGTCGGTAAAGGACTCGCTGTTGTCCGACACGGCCACCAGACGGCCCCGGATCACGCCTGAGTCGGTCAGCGGGCCGGACACATCGCCCACCAGGCGCCGCTCTTTCCACGAGCCCAGCTGCACCTCGCCCTGCGCCTGGAAGGTATCGGTCGGGCGCTTGAGCACCATGTTGACCGTGCCGCCCGGGCTGCCGGCACCCGCCAGCAAACCGGCCGCGCCTTGCAGCACCTCGACCCGGTCGACAAAGGCACTGTCAAACTTGGGCGAGCGGTTGCCGCTGTCGATGCCCGAAGGCGTGGCCATGCCATCGACCTGGGCCTGCATGCTGAAGCCCCGGCTGTAGTAGTTGCTGCCAATGCTGCCGCCATCGACCGCAAACACACCGCTCACTGCGCGCAGCGCATCATCGACCGAGGTCATGCCGGCATCGTCCATCTGCTCGCGGGTGATTACCGTCAGGGTCTGCGGGGTTTCACGTTGGCTCAGGTTGAGTTTGGCGCTGGTGCTCGACTGGGTTGCCGCATAGCTGCCGGTACCTTCGGTGGTGCCGCTGCGGTGGGCCGCAGCCGTCACGGTGACCGTGTTCAGGGTCATGTCCGATGCCGCCGTGCTGGCCGCTGCCGCAGGGCTGGCCGCCGGCAGCTTGCGCAGCACATAGGTAGCGCCACCTTGCTTGACCACCTCAAAGCCGCTGCCGCGCAGCAGCTGGGCAAAGCCCTCCGCCTCGCCATAGCTGCCTTGCAAGCCGCTGCTGCGCAGGCCCGCCAGGGTGGACTGCTCAAACACCAGCTGCACACCGGCCGTTGCCGCGTACTGCGCCAGCACATCGGACAGCGGGCCCGCTGCAATCGCATAGCTCTTGGCGCCGGCTGCCGGCTCGGCCGCCAGGGCAAATGGCGCTGCCAGCGCCAGGCCTGCAGCGCTGCCCCCGACCAGGGTGGCGCGGATCGCGCCATGCAGCAAAGCCAGCGCAAAGCGCTCGCGGTGCCGGCTGCGGCGTTGAGAAGAGAGAGTCATGGTTCATCGTCCTGGTGATCTGGGAAAAGAAAGCGGCACTGCATGGCGCCATTGCCCTGTACACCGAACGAGATCCCAAAAGTGATCACCTGCACTGAAAAATAGTTGAAAAAATTTTCCCATCCCCAACACCAGCCGTCGTTGCGCCCCCTGTCCCCCAGGCGATGCCCCAGGCCAGCGCGTCAGCCAAGCGTAAGACCACAAAGATACATTTTGTAATACAAGGCATCTGGTGGTCTGCACTCAGCGTTTCACGCCACGCACGCCCATCCAGACAGGCATCCATCAGCAAACAACGACAGGGGGACACCATGGCAAGACGCAAGAAAAGCAGCGGGTTCGAAGACATGCTCGATCTGCTGGCGCGGCTTCCCTGGTGGATCTGTGTGGCACTGGCGGGGGCCAGCTATGTGTTTCTGCACGGTCTGGCGGTGGTGCCGCCAACGGCAGAGCTGGCAGGCCGCCCCAGCGACATGGTGGTGGCTACCGTTCAGAAGGGCCTCATCTTTGGGCTCGCTTCGATCGGCCAGTACCTGCTGCCCTTGATGTGTTTGATAGCGGCCGCGATGTCGGCCTGGCGCAGAAAGCAGCGCAAGGCCCTGGTCAGCACGGTGGCACAGGCGCAGGACGCCGCCGCGCTGGACGGCATCAGCTGGCGCGAGTTTGAATTGCTGGTGGGCGAGGCCTACCGCCTGCAGGGCTTTCGCATCATCGAGCTGGGCGGCAACGGGCCCGATGGCGGCGTGGACCTGGTACTGCTCAAGGGCAGCGAAAAATTTCTCGTGCAGTGCAAGCAGTGGAAGGCCCAGCGCGTGGGCGTTGCCACCGTGCGTGAGCTGTATGGTGTCATGGCGGCACGGGGCGCGACAGGCGGCTTTGTGGTCACCTCCGGGCGGTTCAGCAACGATGCGCGGGACTTTGCACGGGGCCGCAATATCAGCTTGGTCGATGGCCACCAGCTGTTTGCGATGGTGCAGCAAGCGCGGCAATCGCTGGTGAATGGGCCCAGGGCGGCCCATGCCAGCAGCACCCCGGCCGCTGCGCCCGCAAGCGCCGCCGTTGCGACTGCCGCTGCCACTGCACCTGCAGCGCCCCCAGCGCCAAGCCTGGCGCCGGCCCCACCGGCCTGCCCGCGCTGCAGCGCCGCGATGGAGTTGCGCACCGCACGCAAGGGGGCCCATGCCGGTAAATCCTTCTGGGGCTGCTCGACCTTCCCGGGTTGCCGTGGCACGCTTGCGGCGGCATGAAGGCTAGCTAAAGGTCTATCGATGCGCTTGTTGTCCAACCGTCGCCATGCAAGCCTTGGCCAATCCACGCGCTCGCTGCTATTGCTGGCCCTGGTCTGCTGCTCCGCCCCTGCCTTCGCGCAAAAGCCGGTCTACCGCTGCGAGACGGCCGGGCGCGTGGGCTACTCGGATGCGCCCTGTGTAGGCGCGAAGGAAATCGATGCCACTCCCACCCAGGGCATGGACAAGATGACCGGCAAGAGCCGCAAGGGCGAGGACGTGCAGCGTGCCGAACGCAACGCTGCCTTTGCGGAGGCCTTCCAGCCCCTGACAGGAATGAACGCCGATGAGTACCGCGTCTACCAGCGCCGCTTCAAGCTCAGCCCCGCAGACAAGCTGGAATGCGCGCGTTTGGACAGCCGCCTGCCCGGGCTCAAACAGGCCGTGCAAACTGCGGCGGCCAACGACCTGGCCCAAGCCGAGGTCGATCTGTACAAGGCGCGCAAGCGCTTCCATGATCTGAACTGCTAGCCGCCAGGACCTAGTTGCTGAGCGTCCGGCAAAACTGGGCAATGGCCTCGCCCGCCTGCCGCAGTGCCGCATCATCCAGCGCATAGGCCACACGGATATACGGCCCCATGCCAAAGGCACTGCCATGCACGGCCGCCACGCCGGCCTCATCGAGCAGCGCGTTGACAAGGTCTTCATCGCTGCGCAGCAGGGTGCCAGCGCGGGTGGTTTTGCCGATCAGCGCCTCGCAGGAGGCAAAGGCATAGAACGCACCCTGCGGTACGCCACACTGCAGGCCCGGGGCCTGGTTCAGCATCTCCACCACCAGGTCCCTGCGCCTTTGGAACACCGCACGCGCGCTGCGCACAAAGTCCTGCGGCCCCGTCAACGCGGCCAGCGCCGCATGCTGGGAGATGCTGCAAGCGCCGGAGGTCTGCTGGCCCTGCAGCTTTTCCATGGCCTCGATCAGCCAGGCCGGGCCCGTGCAAAAACCGATGCGCCACCCCGTCATCGCATAGGCCTTGGAGACGCCGTTCATCGTCAGCACCCGGTCGCGCAAACGCGGCTCCACCTGGGCCATGGTGTGAAAGGCGATGCCGTCAAACACCAGGTGCTCGTAGATATCGTCGGCGATCACCAGCACTTGCGGGTGGTCCAGCAGCACTTCTGCCAGGGCCTGCAGCTCGGCACGGCTGTAGACCGCACCGGTGGGGTTGGAGGGCGAGTTCAGGATCAGGCAACGGGTACGGGCGGTGATCGCGGCTTCCAGCGCATCGGCGCTGAGCTTGAAACCGGTCTGCGCCGTGCAGGGCACTGCTACGGCCTTGCCGCCACAGAGCTGCACGATTTCGGGGTAGCTGACCCAGTACGGTGCAGGGACGATGACCTCATCGCCCTCGTTCAACGTGGCTGCCAAGGCGTTGAAGATCACCTGCTTGCCACCGCTGCACACCAGGGTGTTGCGCCGCCAATCCACGGCCAGTCCGTTGTCCTGCTTGAACTTGGCAGCCACCGCTTCGCGCAGATCGCGCAGGCCAGCCACCTGCGTATAGCGGGTGTGGCCGGCACGGATGGCGGCAATGCCTGCCTCGCAGATATGGGCCGGCGTGTCGAAGTCGGGCTCACCGGCGCACAGCGATATGACCTGCGCGCCGGCGGCCCGGCGCATTGCCACGCGGTCCATGACCCGGTAGGTGGCCGATGGTTTGGCCTGGGCCAGGAAGCGATTCAAACCATGCGCAGGGGTATTCATTGCTGCATCCTCCAGCGGGTAAGGCCCATCAGCTCCAACGTGGATTGCCCGCCTTGCAGCGCCTGCATCATCCGCGCTTCCTTGTCGGCACGCAATTGGCCCTGGGCCAGGCAGCGCTCGGCGTGGGCAGCCGGTATCACCAGCACCCCATCGTCATCGGCCACGACCAGGTCACCGGCTGCCACCGGCGTGCCGGTAAAGCTGATGGGCTGCCCGACCGAAGGCGCACTGGCCTTGATGGTGCCGCGCATCGAGATGCCGCGCGAAAACACCGCGAAACGCCGGGCTGTGAGGGCTGCAATATCGCGTACGCCCCCGTCAATGACCAGGCCGGCAATACCTGCAGCCTCTGCCGCGACGGTCAATACCTCCCCCCAATAGCCAGCGACAAAGCCACTGGTAGAGATCACCAGGATGCTGCCACGCGGCGCCTGCTCCATCGCAATATGGATGGACAGGTTGTCGCCGGGTGCGCATTCCAGCGGATACGCGGGGCCGGCCACCGACGCACCCGCCCATATGGGACGGATGGCGGCATCGGCGGCACTGGTGGTCAGGCCCGAGGCCTCGAACAACGTAGAGGTTCCCAGCGTGCAGGCCTGGGCCAGTTGCTCTGCTGCGTAAAGCGTGGTCATGGCTCAGTCCTTGGTTTGCAGTTGGTGGTAGCCCAGCGCAGCACGCGCCTCGCGCAAGGACGTGCCCCCTGCGATCTGCGCGCGGATGCGCGATTCGCTCTCCTCGATCTTGCGGGCTGCAGCCGCCACATCCCGGGCGCGGTGGCGCGGCACAATGACGACACCATTGGCATCGGCGACCACGATGTCGCGCGATGCCACCCGCACCGTCCCGATGGCCACCGTGGTGTTCAGCGACTCGACCTGCACCCGGTCCTTTCCTGTGCGCATAAAGCGGCCCACGCTGAAAATCGGGTAGTTATCGCCCAGGGCCTTGCCCACATCGCGGCATACGCCATCGATCACCGTCGCTGCAATACCGCGCAGGCCGGCGTACTGGGTCATGATGTCGCCCCACACGGTACAGTCGCTGCGGCCATCGTTGTCGATCACCACCACATCGCCTGGAGCGACGTCATCGATGAAATCACCCACGGTGCCAGGCGGGTGGCTGGCCGGCACGTATTTGACGGTAAAGGCCGGGCCGACCACCGTTTTGCTGTAGTTCGCCAGCGGCATGATGCCCAGGGCCTGGCCGTGCAGGCCCAGCTTGTCCATGGCATCGGATACGCCGGGCGTATCCAGTCCTTCAAACAGGGCAACCAGTGCCTGGTCTTCCGGGCGCATCTTTGGGGGAAGGTTCATGGTGTGTATCGCTCGATAAAGAAAAGGGCCATCGCCCGGTGCTCACTGCGGCTGCGCGGCAATGGCTTCAAACTGCCGGTCGTGCATGACCTCGGCCACGGAGCGACCCGCGCGCACGGCGGCCACCATGCCCTGCTGGCGAAGGGCAATGCGCTCGCCCAGGCCCAGCACCTCGCCGATGCGCCCCGCCGGGATGAAGACCGTGCCACAGCGGTCGGCAATCACATAGTCGTCCTGCTGCACGGTGACACCGGCCATCTGCACAGGCTGGGCCGCATGCAACTGCACCACGCGGTTGCGGGCGCTGACCATGGTCAGCCCCCGCCCATAAACGGGATAGCCAATGTCTGCGCTGCCATCGATATCACGGCTCAAGCCATCGATGACCGTGCCGCGCACCTGCCTCGCAACCGCCGCATTGGCCAGGATGTCGCCCCAGCAGGAGATGCCATCGGCCCCGCCGGCAACCACGAGCACGCGGTCGTCGGAGACCACGGCATCGATGACCGGAGAGATCAAGTGCACGGCAGGCGCGGCATCGCTCTTGGGGCCCAGCTGGATGGTGCTGGCCAGGCCGACGATCTTGGGGCAGTGCCACAGCGGCAGCAGGCCAACGGTGGCACCGGGCAGGCCGAGGAAATCGAGCGCATCGGAGACGGTATTGGTGTCCAGCGCGCTGAGGCGTTCAAGGTGGAGATGGGAGTGGGTCATCGCGTGCATTCCAGGAAAGTGCTGGCATCATCACGGCCGCCTTCTGATATGTGAAATACTTATCAGATATCTCTGTGATACGAATACCAGAACAGCCACCTCTCCCCAGGAAATGCACCATGAGCCATATCGACTTTCGCCTGATTCGCCAGCTGTGGATGTTCCTGGCCGTCGCTGAGGAGCAGAACTTTGGGCGCGCCGCCGCCCGCCTGTCCATGTCGCAGCCGCCGCTGACCGAGCAGATCAAGGTGCTGGAGCACTCGCTCAAGCTGCAGTTGTTCGAGCGCTCCCGGCGCGGCACCAAGCTCAGCGCTGCGGGCGCGGCCATCTTGCCAGCGGTTCGGCAGTTTGCGCTGCAGGTCGAGCAGCTCGAGCGCGTGGTGCGCGAGGTGGCGGCCGGGCAATCGGGCGTGCTGCAGGTCGGCGCCATTACCTCAGCGATGCTGGACACCGTACCGCCGTTGCAGGACTACATGCGCCGCCAGCACCCGCATGTCACCGTATTTGTACGCGAGATCGACAGCGCCGATGCCATTCCTGCGCTGCAGGCCGGCGATCTGGACCTGGCCTTTGTCCGGCTGGAGGGCGATGTAGGCCAGGGCATTGCCACTTTGCCGATGATGGAAGACCGCCTGGCCGTCGCGTTGCGCAAGGACCACCCCCTTGCGGGCCAATCCCAGGTCCGCCTCAAGTCACTGAGCCATGAGCCGATGGTGATGCCGTCGCGCCAGGTCAGCCCGGACTACTTCGACATGCTGGTGGGGCTGTGCCGCGCCCAGGGCTTTGCGCCGCGCGTGATGCATGAGGTGCGCTCGGTCTCCTCACAGATCGCCTATGTGAGCTGCGGCCAGGGCGTGGCCCTGGTGCCTGCCTCCATGCGGCGCCTGGCACCCGAGAACGTAGTCGTCCGCCCGCTGCGTGAGAAAACCATGGTGGTCACCGCAGCCGCAGCCTGGAATGCGGAGCGCCACCATCCGCTGCTGGACGAGGCAGTCGCCTGGCTGCAGGCGCAACGCCCCTCCAGGATGACCCATGCAGCCTAGGCGGCCTTGTCAGCGCGTCACCTGGCTGCGCGGTGGCCCGTCAAAAGCCGCTGACGCAACACCGCGAACCAAAGGGTTGTAGGGCGAGGCTTCCAGCAGGCGCCAGCGTTGGGGCAGGGTTAGCGGCGTGCTGCGCCAGCTGTGCACCTGGAACTCGATCCAGCGCCCGGTTCCTCCTGTCTGGTCGATGTCGGCCTCGACACCAAAACGGGCGCGCGCATGGCCGGTGAGCTGCAACTGGCGCGCGCCTTCAAAGTCCGGAAAGACCAGGCCACAGCGCGGCTCCAGCTCCAGATTGCCCAGGGTGTTGAACATGCTGTTGCCGTTGAAATCAGGAATGCGCAGCACCTGGCCCTGTTGTTGCACAAAGCCAGGCCGGCCACCCCGGTGCGATACATCGGCGTCCCCGCTGGGGCCCAGGCTGGCGATGAACAAGGTGTCGGCGCCAGCAATCCAGGCGGATGTGGCCTCGTCCAGCACCGTGCCGGTGTTGGCATCCGTACCGGTGCTGCTGTTGGAAGTGGGTTCTGCCTCCAGCGGCAGCAGTTCGCGCTTTTGGATATAGCGGGGGCAGACCGGAAAGGCCTGGCCCACCGCCACCTCCAGCGCCTGCGCGGATGCCTGTGCCACATGGCCATTGATGCGCAGGCGCCTGCGGGTCTGCAGCTCGATCAACAGCACGGCGATGGATTGCTCGGGCTGCAGATCTGCTATGGGGGCCATGCGGGCCAGCACACCCTGCGGGTCGCTGCTGGTCACCTGCAGGCTGCGCAGGTCATCGCTGGCCTGCACAAAGCCGGGCTCGCCACTCAGCAGGCAAGCCCACATGGCGCCTGCCGCATCGGCCGCGCCCACTATGCACCAGCGCTGCTGGCCGACAAAGTTGCGTGCGGCCGCTGGGATGCCGGTGCTGATGCTGCGGCTGTTGATGAGCGCCGTGCCGCGCTCGCCCGTGCGCTCCTGCACCAGGCGTTCGCCAGCGTGAAAGATGTTGTCGTCCATAGGGGCTCCTGGTCAGGTACAGGCTCGCAACAGGTGTCAGCAAGCGGGCTTAGAAGGTGACCAGGGTGTGGCCCGCGTCCAGGTGGCGCGACAGATCCAGCACGCCGGTGGTGCCAGGGATGGTCTTGTCGCGCACCAGCGCAATGCCGGTGGGAGCCAGGCCTGCGCCCGCACCAAACACATCGGCGCAGCCGCCGCAGGCAACGATGTGGTCCAGCACGGCTTCGTACAGCGCATGGCCGGGGTGCTCGGGCTTGACCAGCTCGGCAGGCCAGCGCACGCCCGTGCCTTGGAACACCAGGTCGAAGTCCCGGCTCTTCTCCTTGAGCTCGTAGGCCAGGAACAGCGCGTTCACGACGCGGCCCAGCGCTTCTTGCGTGCCGGATTGGGGATCGGAAAAAACAACGATGACGGTTTTCATAAATAGTCCTTTCGAGGACGGCGTAGTGACAAAACTGGAGTTGCCGTCTCGGAAGTAAATTTATCTATTTACTCAAACGTGATAAATGCCAGAGAATTGATTTGATTCTTCCAGTTTTTGCAGCAATCACCCGCACCATGGACCGCCTCCACGCCATTGATGTCTTTCTTGCGATTGCCGATTTGGGCAGCCTGACCCGCGCTGCCGAAGCGCTGGAGCTGTCCCTGCCCAGCGTGGTGCGCACCCTCGCTGCGCTGGAGAAGCACCTGGGCGTGCGCCTGTTCAACCGCAATACCCGGCGCCTGGCCATCACCGATGAGGGCCGGGCCTACCGCGTGCATGCGCTGGCCATCCGCTCTGCGGTTGCCGATTCGGAGCAGGCGATGCGCCGGGCCCAGGCCGAGCCCTCGGGCAGCATCAGCCTGACGGCCTCGGTCAAATTTGGCGAGCTGCATGTGGCCCCGCTGGTGGCCAGCTACCTGCAGCGCTATCCGCAGGTGGAGGTGCAGCTCTTGCTGCTGGACCGCGTGGTCAATCTGGTCGAAGAAGGCCTGGACCTGGCCGTGCGCATTGCGCCGCTGCCCGATTCAAGTCTGGTGGCGCGCCATGTTGTGGACATCCACCAGGTGATTGCAGCCAGCCCCGCCCTGGTCGCCGCCTGCGGCATGCCCCAGCAGCCGCAAGACCTGGCCGCCCTGCCCTGCATAGAGTTTGGCGGGGTGGGTGATGCCAACCTCTGGGAGTTTGTCAGCAAGGGCCGGCTGGAACGGGTCAAGGTGCAGGGCCGCATGCGCTGCAACACCGTCGGCGGCAATATCGCCGGCTGCATCGCCGGCCAGGGCTTTGGCCGCTTTTTGCACTACCAGGTGATGGACGCGATTGCCCGTGGCGAGCTGGTCCGCATCCTGCCCGGCCTGGAGCCTGCGCCGCGCCCGCTGTCGCTGGTCTACCCCAGCAAGCAGCATGGAACGGCGCGGGTGGCAACGCTGGTCGAGCATCTGGCTGAGCATTTGCATGCGCGGCTGGGGGAGTTTGCGCTGCCTACAGAACCGCGCTAGCTGACGTGGCTGAAGCGCCACGGCTAGTTCGCCGTTGCGGTATCGGCCAGCTCCCCCTTGAAGCGCCCGGCCAGATGCTCGATAAACGCCCGCACCACCGGCGGCAAGCCCCGCCTGGTGGTGAACACGATGTGCACAATGCCGGTCTCCGTGCGCCACTGCGGAAACACATGGACAAGGCTTCCACGCTCGAGCTCCTTGCTGCAAAAGTGCTCGGGCAACAGCGCAATGCCCAGGCCAGCCAAGGCCGCTGAGCGCAGCGCGCCAAAATCGGCGCAGGTCATGCGGGGCGCGTGGCTGATGGCACGGGGCTGGCCATCGCCATCCCAAAACTCCCAAGTGATGGAGCCGGTCTGCTCGGTGCTGGCCAAGGTGGGCAGCTCAGCCAGCAGCTGCAGATCGCCCTTTTTGCACTGCTTGGCCAGGCTGGGGGCAGCCACCAGAATACGGCTTGAATGGCCCAGCGTGCGCATCACCAGCGCGGCATCGGTCGTCAAGCTGGTGCGCACGCGGATGGCCACATCGATGCGCTCATCGATCAGGTTGACGGGCCGGTCGGCGGCCACCATTTGCAGCTGCGCCTTGGGGTAGGTCTGCAAAAAATCGGTCAGGGTGGGCGAGAGGATTTCCATCAGCCCCAAGGGGCAGCTGCAGCGCACCACACCATGGGGTTCGCCCAGCGCATCGGACACCACAGCATCGGCCTGCTGCACATCGAGCACGATGGTGCGGCAGCGCTCGTAAAAGGCTTGGCCGACCTCGGTCACCCGAAAGCGCCGGGTGGACCGCTCGATCAAGCGCACACCCAAGCGCGACTCCAACGCTGCAATGCGCCGGCTCAACGTGGACTTGGGCATGCCCAGCGCACGGCCTGCTGCGGCAAAGCCGCTGTGCAGCACCACCTCGGCGAACAGCGCGTAGTCGTTGATATCTCGCATCGGCCTCGCTCCTGTTTTTTGTCTCAATATTGGAACAATGATATCCATTTTGGCCATCTACTCAAAACTTTGTTCCACCTGCATCATTGCACCACTGCGGCGAACGGTTCGGCGCACAACCCAAGGAGTAGGAAAAATGGAACGCAAGTTTGACAACAAGGTCGTCGTCGTCACCGGTGGCACCAGCGGTATTGGCCTGGCCACCGCCAAGAAATTTGCCAGTGAAGGTGCCTATGTGTTTGTGACCGGCCGCCGCCAGGAAGAGCTGGACAAGGCCGTCAGGGCGATTGGCCCACGCGCTACCGGTGTGCGGGCCGACATGTCCAAGCTGGCCGACATTGACCGCCTCTACGACGCCGTGCAGCAAAGCCACCCGCAAATCGATGTGCTGTACGCCAACGCCGGTGGCGGCTCGATGCTGCCCCTGGGCGCCATCACCGAGGAGCATTTCGACACCACCTTTGGCACGAATGTGAAGGGCCTCGTGTTTACCGTGCAAAAGGCCTTGCCGCTGCTGCGCGATGGTGCCTCCGTCGTGCTAACCGGATCAGTCGTCGGCTCCACCGGCACCGCTGCTTTCAGCATCTACAGCGCCTCCAAAGCCGCCGTGCGCAATCTTGCCCGCAGCTGGACGCTGGATCTGAAGGAGCGCGGCATCCGCGTCAATGTCGTCAGCCCCGGCCCCATCCGCACCCCTGGCCTGGTGGAGCTGGCCGGCAACGATGCCGCGCAGCAGCAAGGCCTGCTGGACTACATGGCCAGCCAGGTGCCGATCGGCCGTGTCGGTGAAGTCGATGAGATCGCGGATGCGGTGCTCTTCCTGTCCTCGCCTCAGGCAAAGTTCATCGCCGGTACCGAGCTGTTTGTCGATGGTGGCTTGGCGCAGGTCTGAGCCGCTTCTCTGAGACCCACCCGCGAACTCCAGACAAAAAAATGCCACCTCGGTTGGCTGAGGTGGCATAAGGCCGGTAAGCGAGAGAGCGCTTGTTCCACCGGCGAGGAGTCGGGCAAGCGGGCACCGGCCGCGCTTGCATAAGGGTCAGGTCAGGGCATCAGAAGGCGGCAGGCCGCCATTTGAGCAGGCGTTTTTCCAGGCGGGTCAGCAAGAAGTCGGCGCCCAGGGCCACCACGGCCAGCACGATCATCGCGGCGAACACACCGCTGGCGTTGAAAGCGCCCTGCGCGGTGGAGATCAGCAGGCCGATGCCCTCCTTGGCGCCGAGGAACTCGCCCACCACGGCGCCGACCAGCGCAAAACCAAAGCTCACATGCAGGCTGGCCAGAATCCAGGACATGGCAGAAGGAATCACCACCGACATGGTGACCTGGCGCGGCGATGCACCGAGGATTTGGGCATTGGCGATCATGTACTTGTCGGCCTCACGCACGCCCTGGAAGGCATTGGCAAACACCACAAAGAAGACCATCACGACAGCCAGTGCCACCTTGGACGCCATGCCCAGGCCCAGCGCAATGACAAACACCGAGCCCAGCACCACACGGGGGATGGAGTTGGCGATCTGGATGTAGATGGAGAACACATCGGACAGCAGCTTGTTGCGGCCCAGCACAATGCCGCAGATCACGCCGGCGATGGAGCCGATCAGAAAGCCGATGACCGTCTCTTCCAACGTGACCAGCACCTGCTGCCACAGCGGGCCTTGCGATGTGCCGTCGCGCACCCATTCCACAATCTGGTTCCAGATCATCGAGGGCATCGAGTAGAAGAAGGGGTCGATCCACTTCATGCGGGCCGAGACTTCCCAGCCGCCCAGCACGGTGACCAGCACCAGCAGGCGCAGACCAATGATGACGGCCTTGCGGCGTTTGATGGCCGCCTGTGCGGCCACCGATTCCTGCGCGAGCGCGGCATCGCTCACGGCAGCGGGGGTGTGGTCTGGCGCAGCCGGTGCGGGTGGCGGGCTGCGGGTGGCAGCGGGGTTCAGGGTGAGTTCAGACATGGTGTATTCCTTGCCTTGTATTACTGGATATGGACTTCTTCGCGCAGGTCATCCCAGATGCGCTTGGACAGGTCGATGAACTGCGGGTCGTAACGCACCTCGCTCATCACGCGGGGGCGTGGCAGGTCGATCTCGTACACGCGCTTCAACGTGGCGGGGCGGGCCGTCAGCACAAACACGCGGTCGGCCAGCGCAATCGCCTCTTCCAGGTCATGGGTCACAAACACCACCGAGCCGCCGGAGGCCGACCACAGGCGCAGCAGCTCGTCCTGCATCAGGGTGCGGGTCTGCATGTCCAGCGCCGAGAAAGGCTCGTCCATCAGCAGGATTTCCGGCTGGTTGATAAAGGTCTGCGCCAGCGCCACGCGCTTGCGCATGCCGCCCGAGAGCTGGTGCGGGTAGTGGTTGCCAAAGTTGGCCAGGCCCACGCGGTGGATCCACTCGTCGGCCAGCTTGAGCGCCTGCTCACGCGGAGTGCCGCGAAAGATGGGGCCGGCGGCCACGTTGTCGCGCACCGATTTCCAGGGGAAAACGGCATCGGCCTGGAACACAAAGCCGATGCGCGGATCGATCTGCTCGACCTTCTTGCCCATCACGCGCACCTCGCCCACCGTCGGTTGCAGCAAGCTGGTGATCAGGTTCAACGTGGTGGATTTGCCGCTGCCGGTGGGGCCGACGATGGCGATGAACTCGCCCTTGGCCACCGACATCGAAAAATTGCGCAGCGCCAGGGTGGCCGTGCCGTCTGGCGCAATAAAGCGCAGCGACACCTTGTCGAATTCAATGGCCGCATCGGCTGATTTTGCAGAGGCAGCGGCGTTTTTGGGCTGCAGGCTGCTGGACGGTTGCTGGCTGGCAACCGCCTGGGTGGCATAGGACATGGTGGTCTCCCGGATGTGGGTGGTGGGGCGCGCGGGCTGCAGCACGGCGGGGCCGCGCTGCGGGGCGGGTTGCGCCGCTTTTTTACTTGGCGCTCAGGTAGGCGTTGGAATAGGTCTTGGCCAGGTCAATGTGCGCGCTCTTCACATTGGGCTTGTAGGCCGACAGCACCTTGAGCACCGTCTCGGGGCCGCCTTCGGGCATCTTGCCGTCCTTGGTGTACATCGGCAGCGAGGCCTTCAGCGCCGCCACATACAGCTCCTTGTCATTGCCGTAGTAGTCCTTGGGCATCTTGTCGGCGATGTCTTCGGCGCTGTGGCTGCTGATGTACTGCATGGTCTTGCCAAAGGCGCGGGCCAGCTTGGCCGCCTGGTCCTTGTGGCTGGCGGCCCATTCGTTGCGCACATACAGGCTGGCAGCAGGGTACAGGCCGCCCAGTGCTGCCTGGGTGCCCTCTTCGCTGCGCATGTCGACGAGCACCTTGGCGTCGCCGGTCTTGAGCATTTGCGACACGGTTGGCTCGGTGGTCATGCCGGCCTGGATGCGGTCCTGCTTCATGCCGGCGATGAAGGAGTTGCCAGCGCCCACGGGCAGCAGCGAGTAATCCTTGCTGGCCACGCCCTGCTTGTCGACCAGGTAGCGGGTCAGGAACTCGGTCGACGAGCCCAGGCCGGTGACGCCCAGGGTCTTGCCCTTGGCATCGGCCATCGACTGAAAGCCGCCTGCGGCCGCCTTGGTGGACACCAGCTCCACCTCACCGGGCACCTTGCAGAACACCGCAATGGCCTGGATCTCCTTGCCCTTGGCCTGCAGGTCGATGGTGTGGTCATAGAAGCCCACCACGCCTTGCACGGCCCCTGCGATCAGCTGGTTTTCCGCATCCACGCCGGCCGGCTGTGATTGCAACTCGACCTTCAAGCCCTCTTCCTTGAAGTAGCCCAGCGACTCGGCCAGCTTGGCGGGCAGGTAGATGATCTTGTTGATGCCGCCCACCATGATGGTGACGGTGTCGTCGGCCGCCTGGGCAGCCGTGCTGGCCATGCAGCAGACAGCGGCAGCGGCAATGGCGGCCAGCGCGTTGCGGCGGGTAGCGCGGAATGGGGTCATGCAGTGTCTCCTTGACGTTGTGGTCCTGGCACCTTCAGCACAGCCGCCCTGGGCGACCGCATAATGCACCGGATAGGAACAGAGTCTAGAAACTGCACCCTTTCAGTGCGCTTTCGCTGCACTGCAGCATTTTTAGTGGTTATCCCTGATCTTTTTTGCTGGCCTTTGGTGCGCCACCCCCTCCGATGAAGATCCTTCTGGTCGAAGACAACCTGGAACTGGCCCAGTCCCTGGCCGGGCTGCTGCGCCAGCATGCCTTTGTGGTGGACCATGTGGACCGTGGCGACGCCGCTGACCAGCTGCTGAGCCAATCGCACTATGACCTGCTGCTGCTGGACCTGAACCTGCCCCAGCTCAGCGGCAAGGCGCTGCTGCGGCGCCTGCGCGAGCGCGGTGACAGCCTGCCGGTGATCGTGCTGACGGCGAGTGATTCGCTCGACCAGAAAGTGCTGTGCCTGGAGATTGGCGCCGACGACTACCTGGTCAAACCGGTGGAGGTGCGCGAGCTGCTGGCGCGCATGCAGGCCATTGCCAGGCGCCAGATGCCCGGGCGCGAGAACCATGTGCGCTGCGGCAACCTGCAGCTCGATCTGCGCACCCGTTTGTTCAGCGTGGCGGGCGAGGAGCTGGCCCTGCCCCCGCGCGAGCGCAGCGTGCTCGAAGCGCTGATGCTGCACAACGGCAGCGCGCTGCCCAAGCAGCGCTTGATGGACGTGATCTACGGCATGGACGAAGAGGCCAGCGCCGACGCGGTGGACCTGTACGTGCACCGGCTGCGCAAGAAACTGCAGGCGAGCGACACGACGATCATGACCTTGCGCGGCGTGGGCTACCTGCTCAAGCAAAAACTGGCCGGCGGGGACTGAATGCTGCACAGCCTGCGCGCACGCCTGGCCCTGTGGCTGCTGCTGCCGCTGGCGGTGCTGGTGGGCCTGTGCGGCTGGTTTGCCCATGAGCATGCCGAGGATGCCGCAGACTATGTGCAGGACCATGACCTGCTGTCATCGGCCAAGATCCTGGCCGACCGCCTAATCTGGGAGGACGGCGATGTACGCGCCAGCGTGCCGCCCTCGGCGCTCAGCCTGTTCATGTCGCCGGCGCGCGACCATGTCTACCTGAGCGTGATGGACGCGCAAGGCCAGCTGCTGGCGGGCCAGCAGAACTTTCCGCAGCCGCCGCAACTGACGCTGAGCGGCAGCGACAACGCCCAGTGGTATGACGCCCTGTGGCAAGGCCAGCCGATCCGTGCTGTGATCACGCGCCGGGCCATGTATGACGTGGCCGGCGCGCGCGAGATCACCATCCTGGTCGGCAAGACCACGCACAGCCGTGACAACATGGTCCAGACCTTGTGGTGGCCGACGATGGAGTACCTGCTGTGGGCGCTGGCCGTGGCTGTGCTGGTGAGTGCCACCGCGTTGACCCTGGAGCTGCGCCCGCTGCTGCGCATGGCGCGCCAGCTGGCCGGGCGCCCGGCTGGGGATGTGGATTTTCACCTCGACTCGCGCCAGCTCCACCAGGAGCTGCGGCCGCTCGCCGATACCGTCAACCAGTTTGCCCGCACCATCCGCGCGCAGGTGGCGCGCCAGCGCCAGTTCATCTCGGATGCAGCGCACCAGCTGCGCACGCCGCTGGCCATCCAGGCCCATACCTTGGAGCAGGCCTTGGGCCAGGCGCCCGCTGAGTTGGCGGCCTTGTCGGTTGCGCAGCGCCTGGCCGTGCTGCAACGGCTGCAGCGCAGCAACCAGCAATTGCTGAATGTGGCCAACCAGTTGTTGACCTTGGCACAGGCCGAGGCCGGCAATGCCGCACACGCGGCCCAACCGCCGCAATGGGTGGACCTGCGCGCGCTGTGCCTGCAGTGCCTGGAGGCGATGGCGCCGGCGGCCGACCTCAAGCAGATCGACCTGGGCTGGGAGGAAAGCCAGGCAGCTGCTGCTGCACCGGCAGATGCGGCCACCCGCGCTGCCGACCCGCATGTGTTTTCGCTGTACACCAGCAGCCGCCTGCTGCCCGAGCTGATTGCCAACCTGGTGGACAACGCCATCCGCTACACCCCGCCGCAAGGCCAGGTCACGCTGGGCCTGGAGGCGAGCGCCGACAGCCTGCTGTTGTCGGTGCAGGACAATGGCCCGGGCATACCGGCCCAAAGCCGGGATCGGGTGCTGGAGCGCTTTTACCGCCTGGCCCACGACACGGCAGGCACCGGCCTGGGCCTGGCGATTGTGCAGGAGGTGGCGCAGGCGACCGGCGCCAGCCTGCAGCTGACCGATGCCCAGCAGCGCTATACGCCGCCCTTTGGCCCGGGCCTGCGCATCAGCGTGCGTTTTGTGCGGGTGGCCGGCCCCGGCTAGGCTTTGTTGGTTGTAGCAGAAGCGGTGGTAGCACGCGGCTGGCGCGCCAGTTCGATAAAGGCGCGCACATAGTCGATGGCCACATCCGATTCCCGCGCGCCCAGAAAAATCTGCTTGGCAATGCCGTGCGGGCCCAGCCGCACCGGCACCACGTCCATCTTGGCGGCGTACTCCTCGACCAACCAGCGCGGCAGGGCGGCTACGCCACGGCCGCTGGCGACCATCTGAACCATGATGTCGGTGGTCTCAATCGCCTTGTGGCGGCGCGGCGTGACCCCGGCGGGCAGCAGGAACTGGTTGTAGATATCGAGCCGTTCGATGTCCACCGGGTAGCTGATCAGCACCTCTTGCGTGAGTTGCTCGGGCTTCACATAGGTGGCAGAGGCCAGCGCATGGCCACGGGGCACCACCAGCACCTGTTCATAGTCAAACACCGGCTCAAACCGCAGCCCGGGTTTGAACAGCGGATCGGGCGTGACCAGCAGGTCGATCTCGTAGCCGAACAGCGCACCAATGCCGCCGAACTGGAATTTCTGCTTCACGTCCACCTCCACATCCGGCCACGCGGCCAGATACGGCGAGACGACCTTGAGCAGCCACTGGTAGCAGGGATGGCATTCCATGCCAATGCGCAGCGCCCCCCGCTCGCCCTGCGCAAACTGGCCCAGACGCTCTTCGGCCAGATCCAGCTGCGGCAGCACGCGGTTGGCCACCGCCAGCAGGTACTGGCCGGCCTGAGTCAGGCGCAGGCTGCGGCCCTCCCGCAGCCACACCGCTGTGCCCAATTGCTGCTCCAGCTTTTTCATGCTGTGGCTCAGCGCGGATTGGGTCAGGTTCAGCACACCTGCAGCGGCCGTGAGCGAGCCCTGCTTTTCGACCTGCTGGACGATGCTGAGATGGATACGTTCAAGCATTCAAATGAACCATATTCATGGATATATGAGATAAAACCATTTTACTTCATGGATTGAGCGTTCTAACATCCGGCCCATCGACCTGAGCGGCGTGGGCTGAAACAGCCCATACGGCCCGAAGGCCCGCAGACATCCACGATCGGACCCGCATGAGCAGCGACTTTTCCTTCAGCATCGAGCGCCTGCGTTTTGATGAGCAC
Source organism: Comamonas sp. B21-038 (assembly GCF_022387135.1). GTDB lineage: Bacteria > Pseudomonadota > Gammaproteobacteria > Burkholderiales > Burkholderiaceae_C > Comamonas > Comamonas sediminis. The sequence continues at coordinate 1,078,789 of NZ_CP092462.1, read as the reverse complement.
TACCGGCCATCGGACAGCACGCGCATTACCACCAACTTTGCCAACCTGGCCCGGGGCGAGAACCGGCAGCAGAACCTGCGCAACACCTTGCGGATGATCGACAACCGCTTCAACGCGCTGGCGCACTGGGACAACCCGGAGGCCGACCGCTATGCGGTGGAGCTGGACATCGTTTCCGTGGCACTGCACTGGGACACGCAGCAGCACGGCGAGGCGTTTCCGCTGATCGAGATGCTGCAGACCCACATCCTTGACCAGCACACGGGCCAGCGCAGCGACGGCATCGTCGGCAACAACTTCTCGTCCTATGTGCGGGATTACGATTTCAGCGTGCTGCTGCCTGCGCACAACCTGAACCGGACCGGCTTCAGCACGCCCGCGCATTTTGGCCTTCTGCATGGGCAGCTGTTCCAGCAGTTCATCAGGTCAGACACGTACCAGGCCAGTTTCCGCAAGGCGCCGGTGATCTGCATCAGCGCGTCGACCAGCAAGGTCTACCAGCGCACCGGCAACCAGCACCCGGTGCTGGGCATCGAGTACCGGCAAAACGAGGCCTCGCCGACGGACCACTACTTTGCCAAGATGGGCATGCAGGTGCGCTTCTTCATGCCCGCCCACAGCGTGGCGCCGCTGGCCTTCTACTTCCACGGCGACCTGCTGGGCGACTACAGCAACCTGGAGCTGATCGGCACCATCAGCACGATGGAGACCTTCCAGAAGATCTACCGCCCGGAAATCTACAACGCCAATGCAGCCGCCGGCGCGCGCTACCAGCCCAGCCTGAAGCATGAGGACTACTCGCTGACGCAGATTGTCTATGACCGCGAAGAGCGCAGCGCGCTGGCCGTCAAGCAAGGCCGATTTGCCGAAGAGCACTTCATCAAACCCTACCAGCGCATGCTGCAGCAAGCGAGCGCTGCGGCAACGGTCTGACGGCAGGCCCCGGCGCGCTGGACCAGCCGCATCGCCTTGCCCTGCCTCGCCCTGCCCGGTGTCACCTATGGCACCCGGTTGCGCGACCGGGTCAGCACAATGCGCTGCACACAGGCCTGCCTGACTCCCCATTTTTTGAAAGGAAATCCTCCATGTTCGAAACCTCCATTGCCGGCAGTCTGCCCAAACCCGCCTGGCTGGCCGAAACCAACAAGCTCTGGCCCCAGTGGATGGCAGAAGGCGATGCGCTGCGCCAGGCCAAGGCCGATGCAACCTTGCTGTGGATCAAGGCCCAGGAAGATGCCGGTCTGGACATCGTTGGCGACGGCGAGCAGGCACGCCAGCACTTTGTGCATGGCTTTCTGGAGCAGGTCGAGGGGATCGACTTCGACAACAAGGTGAAGATGGGCATCCGCGACAACCGCTACGACGCGATGGTGCCGCAGGTGGTAGCGGCCTTGCGCCTCAAGGGCCGCGTGCATGCGTTCGAAGCGCAGCTGGCACGCGCCCATACCCAAAAAAAGCTCAAGTTCACCCTGCCCGGCCCGATGACGATTGTGGACACCGTGGCGGACCGCTTCTATGGCGACAAGGTCAAGATGGCCATGGCCTTTGCCGAGTTGCTCAACCAGGAGGCGCTGGCCCTGCAGGCCGATGGCGTGGACATCATCCAGTTCGACGAGCCGGCGTTCAACGTCTATATGAAGGACGCAGCCGACTGGGGCGTGCAGGCACTGGAGCGCGCCGCGCAGGGCCTCAGCTGCACCACCGCCGTGCACATCTGCTACGGCTACGGCATCAAGGCCAATACCGACTGGAAGAGCACCTTGGGCGATGAATGGCGCCAGTACGAGACGGTGTTCCCCGCCCTGGCGCGCAGCAGCATCGACCAGGTGAGCCTGGAATGCATCCACTCGCATGTACCGCCTGACCTGATGAAGCTGCTGGCCGGCAAGGATGTGATGGTCGGGGTGATCGATGTTGCCAGCGACACCATCGAGACGCCCGAGGAAGTGGCCGACACCATCGCCCGGGCACTGGAATTTGTGCCCAAGGAACGCCTCTTTCCCTGCACCAATTGCGGTCTGGCACCGATGTCCCGTGACGTGGCCTGGGCAAAGCTCAAGGCGCTGGCGGCGGGCACACGGCTGGCCAAGGAGCGCTTGGCCGCCGCTTGACCCCAGCCTAGCCTGCCGATGTAGGCCGGGCGATAGCGCAGCAGACACCAAGCGGGTTTTGGAGGCAGTGAAGCCCAGCCTCGTCCTACAGACGCTGGCAGGGCAATTGGCGAAGATGGCGGCCCACCATCACCGGGGAACCGCATGGATACCATCAACAACAACACCGCGGCCGATCCGACGCCTCCTTCGCCGCCCCTGATACCGACACAAAGCGGCACCCTGGAGCTGCACGACATCACCATCGTCGACAAGGTCAAGCTCAAGAAAGCCATCTCTGCAGCCGCATTGGGCAATGCGATGGAGTGGTTCGACTTCGGCGTCTACGGCTTTGTGGCCTTTGCACTGGGTAAGGTGTTCTTTCCCGATGCCTCGGCCAGCGTGCAGATGATTGCCGCGCTGGGCACGTTCTCGATTCCGTTTTTGGTGCGGCCGCTGGGCGGTCTGTTCTTTGGCGTGATGGGTGACAAGTTCGGCCGCCAGAAGGTGCTTTCGGTCACCATCATCATCATGGCCGCCAGCACCTTCTGTATCGGCCTGATACCGTCCTATGCCAGCATAGGCATCTGGGCGCCCATCCTGCTGCTGCTGTGCAAGCTCGCGCAAGGGTTTTCGGTCGGAGGGGAATACACCGGCGCTGCTATTTTTGTCGCCGAGTTTGCGCCGGACCGCAAACGCGGCTTTCTGGGCAGCTTTCTCGACTTCGGCTCGATCGTCGGCTTTGTCACCGGTGCCGGCGTGGTGGTCTTGCTGCAAAGCCTGCTGAGCGAAGCGCGCTTTCTGGAATGGGGCTGGCGGGTGCCCTTCTTCCTGGCAGCACCGCTGGGGCTGGTAGGCCTGTATCTGCGCCATGCGGCCGAAGAGACCCCTGCGTTTCAGCAGCAGCTCGACCAGATGGAAAAGGATGACCAGGAGGATGTGGAAAACCGCCCCCGCATCTCGTTCAAGGAAATCGCAACGCGTTACTGGCGCCCGCTGCTGGTGTCCGTGGGTCTGGTGCTCACCACCAACATCACGTACTACATGCTGCTGACCTACATGCCCAGCTACCTGTCGCATAACCTGCAGTACTCGGAGGACCACGGGGTGCTGATCATCATCGCGGTGATGATCGGCATGCTGTTTGTGCAGCCGGTCATCGGCCTGGCCAGCGACCGCTTCGGACGCAAGCCCTTTGTGATCTTCGGCTCCATCGGCTTGCTGGTGCTGGCCATCCCTGCATTCAAGCTGATCATCAACGGCCAGATCGCGCTGATCTTTGTCGGCCTGTTCATGCTGGCCATTGTGCTGAACTGCTTTACCGGCGTGATGGCGTCGACCTTGCCGGCCATGTTCCCCACCCGCATCCGCTACAGCGCGCTGGCGGCATCGTTCAACATCGCCATCATCGTCGCCGGTCTCACGCCCACGATCACCGCTGCGCTGGTCGATACCACCGGTAGCCTGTACCTGCCGGCCTATTACCTGATGTTCGTTGCGGTCATCGGTATCATCACCGGCATCTTCATGAAGGAAACCGCCAACCGCCCGTTGCGCGGCGCCACCCCGGCAGCCTCCAGCAAAAAAGAGGCCAAGGAGCTGCTGATCCAGACGCTGGACCATATCGAGCAAAGTGTCGAGGAGATCGATGGCGAGATCGCGAAGCTGCAAGCGCAGATCGCTGAGCTGGAGTTGCGCAAACAGAAGTACATCGACCTGCACCCTCGCCTGGATTGACAGCAGGCACTGCGCGTGGCGCGCAGTGGCCCGGTACCGCTGGTGGCAGATGCGGCGGTCGCTCAGCGATGGCGGCCTGATGGCCAGCATGGGCAATGGCTGCGGCAACCGCTTTGACGGCGGCGTGCCGCCAATCATCATGCGCCGCGCAGATGTTAGGTATCGTCGCCAACGCCCCTAGGCCGCAAAGGCGCGCGCCTGCTGCACCATCAGTCCGGCGCACCCAGCCCCGTCGCATTGCCAAATCGGTCGCGCAGGCGCAGGAATGGTCCTGAACGCCCCATGTCTGGCAGGTAGGTGGAATAGTGCGAACGCCACTGGTTGCCATCCGGCTCGCCACAGCTCATGTTGGCGCCGGGTGTCAGGCCCACAGGCAGACAAAGAAGTTTTCCATCCGCAGTGATGACACCCTCGCCTTGCACACGATCAAACCGGGTAACGACCTCGCCGCTTCGGGCATACCAGTCACCAAACATGCGTTCAGCAAAGCTGGCTGGCACATCGGTTTGCAGACGCCGGATCTTGACGGGCGGCTCACCGGGCAGTTGCAACTGCCCCTGCGTCCACCAGACATTGCGGTCTATGGCTCCGCTCTCCAAGGGGGGCTGTAGAACTCCACAATGGCATTGCCAGCCTCGGCCTCCAGCTCGGCCGCCTTTGCTGGGCCGCCCAGGCTGCGCCCGCCACGATATTCCCGCAAGGGAATCGTTGCCACGCTCGCCCGGCTGCCTGCACCTTTGCCCTGATAAATGGCGCTGCCCATGTGGAAAGTAGGCTGGCCATCTGCACGGTAATGGAACAGCTGCAGGATGACGGTATCACCTTGCACATCCAGCGCAATGCCACGACCGGGCTTACCCGTCAATTCATCTTCCACCACCCAGGTACCGTTCATCGGCATCAGGATGTTGGTAGTGACGGACGCATCACAGTACACCTGGCAGACGGGACCGTACCCGAAATTGGAAGCCAAATAGCTATGGTGCTGCACCGGAGTGATCGTGGTGCGGCCTTCAACGTAGGAGGCTTCACTCAGGGAAGCGCCCAGATCAAAACCAGTGATGATCCGGGTATGGGGATGGCTGCCGCCCATGCGCAACACGCCTTGGATATCAAAGCCCGCAAACTGCAACTCCATGCTCTCGATATCAGCGATGTCGGCAGGTCTTTGAGCGTCCTTTGGCGTGCATTGCATGCGAGCCGTTCCTGGCAGCACATCACATTGGAACAGGGGTTGGTAGTCAACCATCCCAATGACGCTGGGCTTGATCCATCCCATATGCGTGATGCCATCATCGGTTCGCCAAAGCTGCGCCTGGGTGGTGTAGTCAGGCTGCCCTTGTGCATCCAGCGTAAACAGCCGCAATGAGCGCCCGCCTTGTTGTGCCAGAGGGTTGGTGACGCTCGCTGCATCACTGGTCACTAAGAGGCGCTCAATCGCCACCGCTGACTCGCCCGGGAACTGTAGCGTTCCCCTCAGGCCATTGCGAAAGCTGACGGTTACCTGCCCTACGCTCCGGTCTTCCACGGCTTCCTGCATCGGCCCGGCGAGGCTGCGGCCATTCTTGTAGCGCATCAGCGGAGCGGTAATGCTATTGCCCTCCATCTGGCCCGTCGCAGTGTAAAAGGTCGCGTCGCCATTTTTCTCGTATCCGAAGACCTGCATAAAGAAGGTATTGCCCTGCACATCGATGGCTAAACCTCGGCCGGGTTTGCCATTGATTTCACTGCTCACGATCCAGGTGCCTGATTGCGGGGTGAAATCCCGTGCGGCCCAACTGCTCATGCAGGACAGGGCCAGCAATGACGCTATCAGCGTCGGGCGCCAGGATTGCAATAAACCAAATTTCGTCACTTCATCTCCTTGTATATGCATCCAAGCATGGATGCCGTTTCTGTTTAATCAAAAACGCCCTGAGTAATTAATGCAAAACGCCCGCCTAGCTGCTAGAGCGCGGATAGGCTTTGGCCGCCCGGCTCTTAAGACAAAGTAAAACGTTTTATGCAGCGGATCCTCAGTCGAGCGGAACCTGGCCCAGGCCCAGCAGATTCCCATAGCGGTCACGCAAACGGACGTAAGAGTTGGAAATGGCAAACGCATCTTGCAGCGCTATCGAACCTGAGGAACCTGACGTACCCGTGGCCGTGGGCCACTGACATTCGCCTCGCAGCAACTGCGTATTGAACTGGCACCGCACCGAGCCATCGTCGTTGGTCACAAACTCACCCTCTCTGCGGTTGAGGGTCACGGTCAAAGGCCTTCCTGCATACGGCAAGCCCTGGAAATACCATTCACCAAAGAACTGGTCTTCCAATGTCTGCCAAGGCTGAAGGGGCAAGCGGAGCATCCGTTTGGCGGGCTCGCCCGGGAATTGCACCATCGCCTCTGCCAAGCTGCCAGCCGGCATGCCGGATCCACCCGAGAGGCCGGATACCTGAACCACGACTTCGCCTTCGTCCCGAACCAGCTCGCCACTGGCAGCGGCACCGCCCACACTGCGCCCACCCCGGTACTGTTGCAAGCGAAAACGGGCACTGCTGACATCTCTCAATTCTGGATCGGGTCCGAAGTCGCCCACTCCCATAGCGAAGGTCGGCTGTCCATCGGCCCGGTAAGCAAATACCTGCATGACCATTTTTCCGCCCTGCACATCCAGACTCACGCCACGCCCGGGCTTGCCCGTCAATTCGTCCGCCATCACCCAGGTGCCATTGCTGGGCTGGTAGGCAGGCCGCTGCGCATAGCCAAACGTTCCTGGCATAAACGATTCAAGCCCATTGGCGCAGCAGCCGGTGATGACCCCCCCGCGGTACGGATAATCCGCGCGCGTATTGAGGCCCAATAACTGCAATGGCGCAGCACCTTCGGCTTGCAGGCTGACGGCGCCAGCAACTTGAGCGCCCAGCAGGCGGAACTGCACCTCTTTCACCACGGGCGTTTGCGCAGCATCTGCAGCATTCGCAGCAACGCAGCGGATGCTGTCGCTTGGCGTAGCGAGGCTGCACTCCAGCGTCTCGCTCGTCTGGTCGCCGGACAGCGTCAGACGCATGGGTTCAGTGGGACTGGTCTTGAGCATCGCGAACCAGCTCTTCTCGACCTGGCCCTGCGCGTTCAATCCAAACCAACGCGCCATCCGTGACGAAGTCTTCCACTGCTCCGTCTGGTAATAGGCGGCATCTGGTGCGGTAAAAACAAAGCGCTCGATGTCCTTGGCTGGCTCGCCAGGCAGCTGTATCGTTCCCTGCAAACCATTGCGAAAGCTGAGCGTGACATTGCCCATGCTTTTGTCTTCTTGCGCATCGCGCGGCTCGCTGCCAAAACTGCGGCCGCCTTGGTAGCGCATCAACGGGGCGGTGACGGTATCGCCCTCCATCTGGCCCGTGGCGGCATAGAAAGTGGCATCGCCATTTTTCTCATAGCCAAATACCTGCATATAGAAAGTATTGCCCTGCACATCGATCGCAAAACCTCGGCCTGGTTTGCCGTCTACTTCATCGCTGATGACCCAGGTGCCTGCTTGAGGGGTAAAACTGCGAGCTGCCCAGCTGGGAGATATGGACAGTGCCAATGCAGATACTGCGAGAATGGATGCCAGCTTTGGAATGCGCCTCTTGTGTGCCACTTTATCTCCTTGGATTGAATCAGCTTCAGATGCAAGTTGTTTGTACATACCATTTGGACGCCAGCGAACCGGATGAAGCCGGCTTCCATGACTACCATTATGAGTATTACATCTACCAATTTTCTGATGGCGAAGAAAGTTTTTTTGCACGCAGTTATAGCGATGAGCCCCACAGGGCGCACTTTCTCAGTGCGGAAAAATCCGGCAGACCGCGCCCATTGACCAACAAGGATTTAGACTCGCCACTATTCCTGGAGGCGCAGGCTTATTTGAGGCAAGCGGGAAAAACCGCGCTGAGTTGGCTCAGTGGCAGGGGCAATGGCTATGAGCCGCTGCCGAATCCGATAATTCAGCATCCCACCAAGCCGCGCTGATTCTCTCAGAGTGCACAGCGGGAATTGAATAAAGCAATTGAATGAAATGCCAGTTGCCAAAATAGGTAGACCGCGTATTCGCAAAACAAGTCAGGGGGCGATTCAAAGCGATGCATACCGCAGAGCTACCGCCCTATTCAACGCCCCACCACCCTCACCACCCCATGCGCCTCTCGCTCGATCCGCACCGGCAGCGATTGCGCCAGCAGCGCCAGGCTGGCATCTGTGTCTTTGAGCGACAGGGCGCCCGATAGCCGCAGTTGGGCCACCGCGGGATCGCAGTGCACACGGCCCATCCGATACCGGGCGATCTCGGCCACAACGTCGGCCAACGGCATGTTCTTGGCCAGCAGCATGCCCTGCTCCCACAGCGCGGCGCTGGCTTGCACATCGGTTGGCGGGCCGATGCTTTTGTTGCTGAAGTCAGCGGTGTGTCCCTCTTGCAGCAGCTGGGTGGCGCCTTGCTGGTTGGTGATGGCGACGGTGTGGCTGAATACGGCGACGCGGCTGGTGTCCGCATCCAGCCGGCGCACGCTAAAGCGCGTGCCCAGCGCCTGCACGGTGCCTTGCCGTGTTTCCACGACAAAGGGGCGGTAGCGGGGCGAGGGGTCGGCATGCGTCGTTACCAAAATCTCGCCCCCCAGCAGCCGCACCCGGCGCTCTTGCGCGTTGAAGCGGATGGCGACCGCGCTGGCGGTGTTGAGCGTCAACGTAGAGCCATCGGGTAGCAGCAGCGAGCGTGATTGCCCCACGGCGGTGGCCTGGTCGGCCATCCAGTCGCGCCAGGACAGCTCACGCCAGGCCAGCCAGCCGGCGGGGACCGCCACCAGCAGGCTACCCAGCCAGGCCAGGCTTTTGCGCCGGTCGGGCCGCTGCACGGCATTCAAGGTTTGCTGGCAGACCTCGGCAGGCACTTGGGCAAACACGCCCAGCATGGCTTCGGCCTTGTGCCAGGCCGCCTCATGCGCAGGGCTTTGGCTGCGCCATTGTTCAAAGCGCGCCTGCTCCTTGGCAGTGGGCGTTTCATAGCGCAGCCGGATCAGCCAGTCGGCCGCTTCGCTGAGCAAGCTGTTTTGCGCGGCAACGCCTGCCATCACGCGGCCTCCAGGCAGCGCAGCAAGGCCTTGTGGATATGGCGGCGCACGGTGATCACCGGCATGGCGACCTGGTCGGAGATCTGCTGCAAGCTCAGGCCATCGAGCTGCGCCAGCAAAAACACCTGGCGCGTGCGGGGCGCCAGGCCTGCCAGCAGCCGGTCGATCTGCACCAAGGCCTCGATGACCTGCAGCTGGGTCTCGGGCGATGGCGCATGCGGCTCGGGCAGGGCCTGCAGGGTCTCCAGGTAGGCGCGCTCGATCTCGCGCCGGCGCCATAAATCCACCACCAGGCCTTTGGCGACATGGGTCAGGAAGGCCCGCGGTTCATCAGCAGCGTCCACGTTGCGGGGTGCCAGCATGAGCCGCAAAAAGGTGTCGTGGGCCAGATCGGCCGCATCGCCCGCATGGCCCAGACGGCGCCGCAGCCAGGACTGCAGCCAGGCATGGTGGTTTTTGTAGAGCGCTTCGATGGGCGAAGCCAAGTATCCGGGAGATGCCATGCGATGTCCACGCCCTGCTGCCACAGTCAATAGTTGAGAATGACTCTCAATTATATTCAATGGCAAAGACCGTCTTTACACAGGACTTTCGAGGCCATCCGGCGCGCCCCATGCGCCCGGCAAATCAGCGTTGCGGAGCAGGCGGCGCGGGCAGCACGTACTGCCCTGTCCAGCCAACCAGACGCAGCGCCATCTGCGTCATCTCCTGGCACAGCGCCTCGATGGACAGCTTGCCGTTGGGCTGGTACCAGCGGTGCGTCCACTGCACCATGCCGCTGATGGCAAAGGCCGTCACCTTGGGATTGCTGACGTTGAAGACGCCGGCTTCCACGCCATTGACGATGAGCCGCGTCACCAGCGCATCAAAGCCGTGGTATTTGCTGCGGATATCGCTGATTTTTTCCGGGCTCAGGCTTTTTTCCTCTTCGAGCAGGATGGCCGAGAAGCTGCTCAGCTCGATCTTGCGGCGCGTATAGGTGTCGATAAAAAACGCAAAGCGCCGCACGGGATCCTTGTCTTCCAGCTGTTCGCACTGGCTCACGGCTTCATACAGGCCAGCAAACACCTTGTCGAAAAGCCGCTCCAGCAGCTCGTGCTTGGACTTGAAGCGCTTGTAGATAAAGGGCTTGGTCACGCCGATCGAGGCCGCTATCTCATCGAGCGTCGCGCTCTTGAAGCCGCGCTTGTAGAACAGCTCGGCAGCGGCATTGATGATCAAGGTGTCCTTGTATTCCTGGATCTGGTTCTTGGCATCGCCTGCGTTGGTGTCGGTGGGTGGTAGCTGCACTGCTGAAGGTCTCCTGGTGGGCGTGGGGCTGCGGCCGTAGCGCGCGCCGGCACGCTGTACACATGGCCCCAGCATAGTGGAAAGGCGGGCCGTTTTGCACAAGATGCGATTGCGTCAACCATGCGTGAAATCCCCAATGGTACCAAATGATACTGATCAGTATCTTTGGGTTTTTCCAACGCGCTGCAGCGTTCTGCGGCCCCTGCCGAAGCGCCGCGCCAGCAGCCATTGAGCCCCGTTGATTGAGGAGACAAGCGCATGTCGAACGCAACCGCCAGCCCTGGCGAACAGCTGAGTTACCAGGTCGTCGATTTTGGCCAGCCGCTGCAACTGGCGCGCCGCGCCATTGCTGCGCCTGAGGGCAGCGAGGTGCTGGTACGCATCAGCGCCTGCGGCGTCTGCCACAGCGACCTGCACATGGCCGAGGGTTTTTTTGACCTGGGCGATGGCCGCCATTTCGGCCTGGAAAAAGTGCTCAAGCCGCCCCGCACCCTGGGCCATGAGATCGTCGGCACCGTGGCCGCCAACGGGCCCGGCGCCGAAGGCGCGCTGGGCCGCTCGGTGATCGTCTTCCCCTGGATTGGCTGCGGCCAGTGTGCGCTCTGCGCCCGGGGTGATGAACACCTGTGCGCCCGCCCCGAGAGCCTGGGCACCACGCGGGATGGCGGCTTCAGCACCCATGTGCGCGTGCCCCACCCGCGCTACCTGATCGACCATGCCGGCATTGACGCCGCCTTTGCCGCCACCCTGGCCTGCTCGGGGCTGACGGCCTACTCGGCCCTCAAAAAAGTGGCACCCGCAACCGAACAGGCGCCGCTGGTCATCATCGGTGCGGGTGGCGTGGGCCTGGCTGCGGTGGCGCTGGCCAAGGCCTTGCATGGCCTGGGGCCCATCGTTGTCGATATCGACCCGGCCAAGCGCCAGGCCGCGCTGGAGGCCGGCGCCAGCCGCGTGGTGGACCCGGCCGAGGCCGATGCCGCCAAGACCCTGGCGCGCTCCAGCGCCGAAGGCGTGTCGGCCGTGCTCGATTTTGTCGGCTCCACACGCAGCTTCGAGTTTGCCCATGCCGTCGTCGGCAAGGGCGGCAAGATCCTCATCGTGGGCCTGTTTGGCGGCAGCGCCAGCATCCAGCTGCCGCTGATCCCCATGCGCGCCATCTCCATCGGCGGCTCCTATGTGGGCTCGCTGGCCGAGCTGCGCGAGCTGGTGGCGCTGGCCCAGCAAGGGGTGTTGCCGCCGTTGCCGCTCAGCAGCCGCCCGCTGGGCGAGGTGCAGACCGTGCTGGACGAACTGCGTGCCGGCAAGGTCACCGGCCGCGCCATTTTGCAAAGCTGACGCCAGAAAAACCAGGAGCACCGCATGAACTACCAAGTACCATTGCTGATCGACGGCCAGTGGCGCGACAGCAGCAGCCAGGAATGGCTGGACATCATCAACCCCGCCGATGAAAGCAGCATTGGCCGCGTGGCCAAGGCCAGCCGCGCCGACCTGGATGCCGCGCTCGCCGCGGCCCAGACCGGCTTTGCCGCCTGGCGCAAGACCTCGGTGATGGAGCGCTCGGCCTATCTGCGCAAGGCCGCGGCGCTGGTGCGCGAGCATGCCGAAGAGATGGCGCTGATGCTGGTGCACGAGCAAGGCAAGCGCCTGACCGAGGCGCGCATCGAGCTGTCGGGCGCCAGCGAGGTACTGGAATGGTTTGCCGAAGAAGCACGCCGCTGCTACGGCAGCATGATCCCCCCGCGCTCGCCCGAGCTGCGCCAGTATGTGCAGCATGAGCCGGTGGGCCCGGTGGCAGCGTTCACGCCCTGGAACTTCCCGATCAACCAGGCCGTGCGCAAGATTGCCGCCGCACTGGCTGCCGGCTGCTCGATCATCGTCAAGGGGTCGGAGGAAACGCCCGTAGCGCTGGCCCGCTTCATCCAGGTGCTGGAGCAGGCCGGCCTGCCTGCCGGCGTGCTGGGCCTGGTCTATGGCGAGCCAGGTGATATCTCCGAGCACCTGATTGCCTCCCCCGTGGTACGCAAGATCTCGTTCACCGGCTCGACCTCGGTGGGCAAACTCCTGAGTGCCCAAGCGGGCGCCGCGATGAAGCGCGTGTCGATGGAGCTGGGCGGCCATGCACCCGCCATCGTCTGCGACGACGCCGACCTGGCGCGCAGCCTGAAATTGCTGGGCGTGCAGAAGTTCTGGAACGCCGGCCAGGCCTGCATCTCGCCGTCGCGCTTTCTGGTGCAGGCGCCGTTGTATGACGAAGCCATTGCCGGTTTTCAGCGCATTGCCGAAAGCTATGTGATGGGCAATGGCCTGGACAAGGCCACCCGCATGGGCCCGCTGGCCAACCCGCGCCGCGTGGCCGCCATGCAGGCCCTGGTGGATGACGCAGTGGCCAAGGGCGCCCGCGTGGTGACGGGCGGCAAGGCGCCTGAGGGCAAGGGCTACTTTTTTGCGCCCACGGTGCTGGCCGATGTGCCGCAGGATGCGCGCATCTTCAACGAAGAGCCCTTTGGCCCGATTGCCGCGTTTGCGCGCTTTGACAGCGATGCGCAGGCGCTGCAAGAGGCCAACCGCCTGCCCTGGGGCCTGGCCGCCTATGTGTTCACCGGCTCGGCCACGCGGGGCGAGTGGTTCAAGAACGAGATCGAAAGCGGCCTGGTCGGCATCAACTCGATCGCGATGGGCTACCCCGAGCAGCCGTTTGGCGGGGTCAAGGAGTCGGGCTATGCCAGCGAGGGCGGCGCCGATGCGCTGGCCTTCTACCTCAGCAGCAAGTTCGTCAGCCAGACCATTTGAACGCGCAGGCCGGCGCCCAGGGCATGCCGGCCCGCTGCCGCGCCGATGTGGGGCAGCGTGATCGACGAGAGAGAAGGATTTCCATGCACAAGGTATTGATTGCCAACCGGGGGGAGATTGCGGTGCGCATTGCGCGCACGGCCGCAGACCGGGGCATCGCAAGCGTTGCGGTCTATGCCAGCGACGATGCAGCCAGTCTGCACCGCCGCACTGCCGACCAGGCCCGCGCGCTGGGCGCCCAGGGCGCAGCGGCGTATTTGAATGGCGCGCAGCTGATCGAGATTGCGCACCAGGAAGGCTGTGATGCCATCCACCCCGGCTATGGTTTTTTGAGCGAGAACGCCGCATTTGCGCAGGCCTGCACGGCCGCCGGCCTGCGCTTTATCGGCCCCTCGGCCCAGGCGCTGGAGACCTTTGGCGACAAAGCCCGGGCGCGCGCCTTGGCCCAGCGTGAGCAGGTACCGGTGGCACAAGGCACGCACAGCGCCACCAGCCTGGCGCAGGCCCAGGCCTTCATGCAGCAGCTGGGCGGGCCGGTGATGCTCAAGGCTCTGGCGGGTGGCGGTGGGCGGGGCATGCGCGCGGTGCTGCATGCCGCAGACCTGGCAGCAGCCTTTGACCGCTGCAGCTCCGAAGCGCTGAGCGCCTTTGGCCGCAGCGATCTGTATGTGGAGCAGCTCGTCAGCGGCGCCCGCCATATCGAAGTGCAGATCGTGGGCGACGGCAGCGGCGCGGTGCAGCACCTGTTTGAGCGCGATTGCAGCTTGCAGCGCCGCCACCAGAAGCTGCTGGAGATTGCGCCCAGCCCCTTCATCAGCCCCGCGCTGCGCGCGCAGCTGCTGCAGCATGCCTGCCGCCTGGGCGCCGCGATGCACTACCAAGGCCTGGGCACGGTGGAGTTCCTGGTCGACAGCCGCAGCGGCCAGTCCATCTTTATCGAATGCAATCCGCGCCTGCAGGTGGAGCACACCATCACCGAGGCCATCACCGGGCTGGACCTGGTGGCGCTGCAGTTTGCGCTGGCCGACGGCGCCAGCCTGCAGGACCTGGGCCTGGACCAGGCACTGCCGCTGCCCCGCCAGCTGGCGCTGCAGGCGCGTGTGAACATGGAAAGCATGCAGCCCGATGCCCAGGCTCTGCCCACGGGCGGCACCCTGGCACGCTTTGAGCCGCCCACCGGCCCGGGCGTGCGGGTGGACAGCTTTGGCTATACCGGCTACGAGACCTCGGGCAACTACGACTCCTTGCTGGCCAAGGTGGTCGTCAGCGGGCCCAGCCAGTTCGAGATGCTCTGCGCCAAGGCCGATCGCGCGCTGGCCGAGTTCCATATCCAGGGCGTGGAGACCAACCTGGACTACCTGCGTGCGCTGCTGCGCGACGCACAGGTACAGCACGGCAAGATCGACACCACCTATGTGGAACGCCAGGGCCCGGCACTGCATGCGGCAGCCACAGCGCTGGCAGCACAGCGCCAGCCTGGTCCTCAGACCGCCGGCCAGAACCCTGTGCCCAGCAGCGCCAACGACGAGCCCGCGCTGCCCGAAGGCGCAGATGCGGTGCGCGCTGCGATGCGCGGGCGCGTGATTGCGCTGGAGACCGATGCCCATACCGTGCTGGCCAAGGGCGCATCGGTGGCGGTGCTGGAGGCCATGAAGCTGGAGCACAGCGTGGCCTTGGGCCAGGGCGGCCGCTTTGTGGCGCGCAGCGCGCTGCTGGGCGAGGTGGTGGCGACAGGCACCCTGCTCGGTTGGGTGCTGCCCGATGCATCGGCCGATGCGCTGGCCAGCGGGCAGCAGCAAGCTGACCTCGATGCGATACGCCCCGATCTGGCCAAGGTGCTGCAGCGCCAGCAGGGCTTGATGGATGCGGCCCGCCCCGAAGCGGTGGCCAAGCGCCGGCGCCATGGCAAGAACACCGCACGCGAGAACCTGGACCAGTTGCTGGATGCCGGCAGCTTTGTCGAATATGGCGGCCTGACCCTGGCGATGCAACGCGGCCGCCGCAGCGAGGAAGAGCTGATTCGCCTGAGCCCGGCGGACGGCACCATCACCGGCCTGGGCCGCATCAACGGCCTGCAGTTTGGGCCCGAGCAGTCGCGCTGCGCAGTGATGGCCTATGACTACACGGTGTTTGCCGGCACGCAGGGCTTTATGGCCCACCGCAAGATGGACCGCATCGTGCACACCAGCGAACGCCTGGGCCTGCCCTTTGTGCTGTTTGCCGAAGGCGGCGGTGGCCGGCCCGGTGACACCGACTACGTGGGCGTGTCGGGGCTGGAGTTCACCACCTTCACGCACATGGCGCGGCTGTCGGGCAAGGTGCCGACGATCGGCGTGGTCTCGGGCCGCTGCTTTGCCGGCAATGCCGCCTTGCTGGGCTGCTGCGATGTGATCATTGCGACGCAGGATGCCAGCATCGGCATGGCCGGGCCGGCAATGATCGAGGGCGGTGGCCTGGGCGTGGTGGCAGCCGACGAGGTGGGGCCCGTGGCCGTGCAGACGCGCAACGGCGTGATCGACCTGCTGGCCCGCGACGAGACCGAGGCGGTGGCCCTGGCCCAGACCTACCTGGGCTTTGTGCAGGGCAAGCTGCCGCCCGGCGAGCATGCCGACCAGCGCCTGCTGCGTGCGCTGGTGCCCGAGAACCGGGTCAAGGGCTACGACATCCGTGCCGTGGTGCAGACCTTGTTTGACAGCGGCAGCTTTCTGGAGCTGCGCGCCCAGTTTGGCCGCAGCGTGGTCACCGGCTTTGCGCGGCTGCAGGGCCAGGCCGTGGGCGTGCTGGCCAACGATGGCAGCCACCTGGGCGGCGCACTCGATGCCAATAGCGCCGACAAGATTTCGCGCTTTCTGGAGCTGTGCGACAACTATGGCCTGCCGGTCGTATCGCTGTGCGATACGCCAGGCTTCATGGTCGGGCCCGAGAGCGAGAAGGCGGCAGCCGTGCGGCACTTTGCCCGCATCTTTGTCACGGCCAGCCACATCAAGGTGCCGGTGCTGGCGATTGTGCTGCGCAAGGCCTACGGCCTGGGCGCGCAGGCCATGCTGGGCGGCAACCTGTTGGTGCCGGTGGCCACGGTGGCCTGGCCTACCGGCGAGCTGGGGCCCATGGGCATCGAAGGCTCGGTGCGCCTGGCCTACCGGCGCGAGCTGGAGGCGCTGGAGGACGCTGCCGAGAAGGCAGCCTACTTCCAGGCCAAAACCGATGAGATCTATGCCCAAGGCAAGGCGCTGAACGTGGCCAGCTACAACGAAATCGACGATGTGATCGACCCGGCGCAGACACGCGGCTGGCTCGCCAGCATGCTCGCCAGCCTGCCGGCGGCCAGCCCGGGGCGGGCGGCATCGGGCGTATCGCCCTGGTAGGCACCAGGCACCCACCCAAAGACTGCGACCGAGACCCCAAAAAACACCAGGACCGTAGGAGACACCATGACCCCCATCGCGTACCGGCAACAAGAAAAGCCCTTGCATGAGTACCTGCGCCAGCATGCGCGCAGCCAGCCCGACAAGCCCGCCTTCATCTGGTATGGCAGCGCCCTCAGCTGGGCGCAGCTGGACCAGATGAGCGATACCTTTGCGCACCAGCTGCAGCAGCGCGGCGTGGTCAAGGGTGACCGGGTAGCGCTCTTCATGCAGAACTGCCCGCAGTACGTGATTGCGCATATCGGCATCCAGAAGCTAGGAGCGGTGGTAGGCCCCTGCAGCCCGCTGTTCAAGGGCCATGAGCTGGAGTACCAGCTCTCCGACCTGGGCGCCAAGGTGATCGTCGCGGCCGATGTGCTCTACGAGATCGTGCAGGCGGCGCGCCCCAAGACGGCGATTGAACATGTGTTCCTGACCCACTATGCCGATCTGCTGCCGGCCCAGCCAACGATCGACCTGCCCGCAGAAATAGACACGCCCAAGCGCTACATCGAAGGCACAGCCGACTTGCTGGACTGCCTGCGCATACCATTGCCCGCGCCCGATGTGGGCCCGCTGGACATGGACGATGTGGCGCTGATGACCTATACCTCAGGCACCACCGGCCTGCCCAAGGGGGCCATGCTGACCTACCGCAATGCGCTGTTCAAGGCCCATGCAGCGGCAGACAACAACCCCATCTGCGATGACGACACCATGCTGGCCGTGGCGCCGCTGAACCACATCGCGGGCATGCTGATCGGCCTCAATGTCACGCTCTACACCGGCATCACCTGCGTGCTGCTGTACCGCTTTGACCCCGTGCAGGTTCTGCAGGCGCTGGCGCGTTACCGGGTGACCTGGTGGTACAGCGTGGCCAGCATGAATGCGGCGGTAATGCAGGTCGAAGGCGCGCGCGGCTATGACCTCAGCGCGCTGCGCATCAACCCCAGCACCAGTTTTGGCATCACCATCAACCAGGCGCTGGCCGAGCAGTGGCGCGGCTTTGCACCGCAGTGCCAGCTTTTCGAGGTGACCTATGGCATGTCCGAGACCCACACCTGGGACACCTCGATGCCCGTCGATGCCATCAAATGGGGCGCGCACGGCATTCCTATCGAGGGGGTGGAATGCCGCGTGATCGATGCAAGCACCGGCCAGGATCTGCCCGCCGGCCAGGTGGGCGAGCTGGTCTTGCGCAGCCCGGGCAACTTCAAGGGCTACTGGAACAAGCCCGAGGCCACGGCCAGCACCTTGAAGGACGGCTGGGTGCATACCGGCGACATGGCCAAGATCGACAGCGATGGCTACCTGACCTTTGCCGGCCGCTTCAAGGAGATGATCAAGGTATCGGGCTACAGCGTCTTCCCGGAAGAGGTCGAGTCCATCATGATCAAGCACCCCTCGGTGGCGCAGGTGGCGGTGATTGGCATTGATGATCCGCACAAAGGCCAGGCGGTCAAGGCCGTCGTCATTGCCCGCAAGGGCGCGCCGGCGGTGAGCGCGCAGCAGCTGATCGACTGGTGCCGCGAGCAGATGTCGGTCTACAAGGCGCCCCGGGAGATCGAGTTTCGGGACGCGCTGCCTACCACGGGCACCGGCAAGGTGCTGCGGCGGCTGCTGAAGGAGCCGCAGAAAGCGAGCGCCGCATGACCGCAGCTGCCCACCCCGTGGCCGCACTGGAGAGGCAGGCCCTGCTGGAGCTGTTGCAGCGCGATGGCGAACTGGTCACCGAGCGCCTGGCGCACTGGGCGCGCACCAAGGGCGACCAGCTCTTCTACCTCTATGGCGAAGACGATGTGCGCCTGAGCTATGCCGAGTTTGACCGCATCACCGATGCCATCGCCGGCAACCTGGCCGCTGCCGGCATCGGCCGGGGCATGCCGGTATCGGTGTTCATGCGCAACCAGCTCATCAGCGCCTTGGCCATGTTTGGCATCTGGAAGGCCGGCGCCGTCTTTGCGCCGATCAACTTTGCGCTGACCGAGCGCCTGCTGGCCTACCAGATTGGCGACACCCAGCCGGTGATGCTGCTGGCAGAGCGCGCGCTGGTGCCGGCCCTCAATGCGATCCGTGACGAGCTGGGCCGGGTCGCAGCGCTGGCCCATGTGGTGGTCTACGAGCCGCCGGATGGCAGCCATGATGCGGTGGCGGACTGCGTGGCCTACAGCGGCCCGCATGCGGAGACGGACTGGGCCACGCTGCTGCAGCCCGCGCCCAAGCCGGATCTGGCGCTGGCCTATGACGACCTGTGCAACATCATCTACACCTCCGGCACCACCGGGCCATCGAAAGGCGTGGTGCAAAGCCACCGCTGGATGAACCAGTACACCTACCTGTTCCGCCAGATGCTCAATGGCCATGACGTGGTCTACAACGACCTGCCGATGTACCACGTGGGCGGCGCAGTGTTCAATGTGGTGCGGGCGGTGTGGGCCGGCAGCGGTCTGGCCTGCTGGGACCGCTTCAGCCCCCATGACTTCTGGCGCCGCATTGCCGTCAGTGGCGCAACCAGTGCGGTGCTGGTGGACACGATGATCTCCTGGCTGGCCAAGGCAGCGCCGGCAGCCACGGACCACCACAACAGCCTCAACAAGGTCTACATGCAGCCGCTGCCCCAGCGCCATGCGGAGATTGCGCGCCGCTTTGGTTTTGACTTTGTGACGGCCGGCTTTGGCCAGACGGAGTCCGGCATGTCCTGCTTCACGGTCATTGAAGAGACGGACGCCAGCTGCGAATCCCCGCCCGCCTACCGGCGCGGGCAGACGCGCGAGGCGATCCGTGCGCAGGCAGCCGCCCTGGGCCTGGAGCTGCTGGGCCCGGCGCAGGCCGGCCAGGTGGGCAAGGGCTACCTGGGCCACCCGAGCCTGTTTGTGGAGGCCGCCGTGCTGGACGAGCGCGACGGCGAATGCCCTGTGGGCGTGGCCGGGCAGCTGGCCTTTCGGTCGAAGCTGCCTTATTACCTGTTGGTGGAATACCTTGGCAAGCCCCAGGCGACTGCCAAGGCCTTTCGCAACCTCTGGTTCCACACTGGCGACTCGGCGCTGCGCCATGCCGATGGCAGCCTGAGCTTTGTGGACCGCATGGGTGACCGCATCCGGGTGCGCGGCGAGAACATCTCGTCCTTCCATATCGAGGACCTGGTCAACCAGCACCCGGCCGTCGAGATGACGGCCGCGTTTGCCATCCCCGCGCACGAGGGCGATGAGGACGATGTGGTGGTCTATGTGGTGGCGCGCGAGCAGCAGCAGATCGACCGCCAGGCGCTGCATGACTGGTGCGACCGCAAGATGCCCAAGTTCATGCGGCCGCGCCATATCCGCGTGGTCGAGCAGTTCCCGCGCACGCTGACGCAGAAGATCGAGAAGTTCAGGCTCAAGGCCATGATCCTGGCCGAGCTGCAGGGCCAGCCTGCCAACGAGACAGCTGCCACGCCAGCCACGAAGGAGCGCCGCATGACCTGACACCTCCGCCCTGCCCCAGTTTGCGCCAACCCCTTTGTGCGATCCGTTACACCGTGCCCACCAGGCTACCTGGCCGAGGCCCACGATAACAATACCAGGAGACCCGTTCCATGAAGTTCAGAACCACTTGTTTGACGACCCTGTTTGCATCTGCTGGCCTGGCCTCTGGCGCCTGGGCACAGGGCATATCCGACAACGCCGTGCGCATAGGGGTGATCAGCGACACCTCCAGCGCCTACGCCGATATTGGCGGCAAGGGCACGGTCGCGGCGGCCACGATAGCGATCAAGGATTTTGGCGGCACGGTGCTGGGCAAGCCGATCGAGCTGCTGTCGGTGGACCACCAGAACAAGGCCGACATTGGCGCCACTCGCGCGCGCGAATGGTTTGACCGCGAGAACGTGGACATGGTCATCGGCTTGGGCAATACCGCCGTGCACAACGCGGTGGCCACCGTGGCCAAGGAAAAGAACAAGGTGCTGATCAACACCGAAGCGGGTTCCAGCTCGATCACCGGCGAAAACTGCGCGGCCAACATCGTGCACTACACCTACGACACCTATGCCACCGCCAACAGCACCGTGAAGGCGGTGACCGAGGGCGGCGCCAAGAGCTGGTACATCGTGGCGGTGGACTACGCCTTTGGGCAGGCGCTGTCCAACGACATCACGGCGGCCGTTGACAAGAACGGCGGCAAGGTGATCGGTACGGTCAAGCACCCGCTCAATGCGCCCGATTTCTCGTCGTACATGCTGACGGCGCAGGCCTCCAAGTCCGATGTGATTGCGCTGGCCAATGGCGTGAACGACACCATCAACTCGATCAAGAGCGCGCGCCAGTTCGGCATCACCGACAAGCAAAAGGTGGCCGCTGCGCTGATGTTCATCTCGGACGTGCATGCACTGGGCCTGAAGACCGCCCAAGGCATGTATGCGACGACCGCCTTCTACTGGGACCGCACGCCCGAGAGCCGCGCCTGGTCGCAAAAGTACTTCAAGGTCATGAACAAGATGCCAACCATGGCCCAGGCCGGCACTTACTCGGCGGTCATGCACTACCTCAAGGCGATCGAAGCGGCGGGCACCGACGAGACCGGCGCCGTGATGACCGCGATGAAGAAGATGCCCATCAAGGACTTCTTCAGCGACGACGGCAAGATCCGCGAGGACGGCCGCATGGTGCATGACATGTACCTGGTGCAGGTCAAAAAGCCAGAGGAATCGAAGGCGCCCTGGGACTACTACAAGATCATTGCCACGGTTCCGGGGGAGCAGGCCTTCCGGCCGCTGTCCGAAGGCAAGTGCCCGCTGGTCAAATCCTGAGGGTGAGCGCGGCGCTTGAAAGAAGGAGCGCTTCTGCACCACGGCTTGCCCCGCGCTGGCCGCTGGCAACGCCATAAGCCACCCGAGCTGGGGGAACCGCGCACTCCGCCGGTGACCCCCGCCCGCTGCTCCTGCCCGAGCGGGATGCCCGCAGCGTTCTTTACAGGCAGTACAGCAGCCTTGCCACCCGCTCTGCTGGCGCAAGCAGGCTAGCGCTACGGGTTTGAGAGAGCTGGCCGAAGGCACCCTCTGCGGCGCCAGGCTTGTCCGGGGCCGGGTGGATCGGTCTCCTGCTGGTGCAAAAACCCGGGCAAGGATCGAACGGCATGCTTCCGGCATCGCAGATTGCCCCGTTTTGCCGCGCATGGCCGTGGCCGATTTTCTTCGCCGGATGCCCAAGTGCAATCGGAAGGGCGGAAGCGGCGGCCTTTCAGCGCCTCATCCGTATTCAGGGCAACGCACACCCGCAGCCAGTGCTGCTGTATTGCTGATGGTGGGTCGCGCCTTATGAGATTCTCCCCAAGCCACCATGCGTCCATAAAAAGGACAGCTTTAAAAGAAACCAAAAGTTTAAATCTGCTTGATCTGCGACATGGGCTGGACCCTCCGCACTGCCTTTGTCAACAATAGGGCACATGCCGATTTGGCAAGGGCAATGTAAGGATTAGTTATTAGAATGTAAAGATCTACAACGGAGCAATGATGATCTTGAAGAAATTTGCAGTGGTGGGCGCTTTGCTCGGTACAAGTTTGGCTTACGCGTTCGCGCCTCAGACCGGCACCTGGATCATGACCAGCGAGGTCAATGGCAAACCCGGCCGCGGCCTGGCCATTGATGTGCAAGACAACACCTTGGTCATGCAAATGTATGCCTACGATGCCAGCGGCAATGCCACGTTCTATATGACGAGCGGCACCTTGGCCAATGACCGCTACTCTGCGCCTTTGAACAAATACCGTGGTGGCCGTTATTTGGGCAGCGGCGATCTGTCGGGCAAGGAGGACGGCAGCGCAGGTACTGTATCGATCCGCTTTGAATCGGGCACCAAGGGCTATATCACCTTGCCTGGAGAGGCAGAGAAAGAAATTTCGCGATTCAACTTTGCCTATGGCAACAATCCCGAGGGCCTCAAGGGAATCTGGATTTTCAGCCCCCTGAATTCATTGACACCCACTTCGGACTTTTTCAGGCTCGAAAAGATGCAAGCGGCAACGGCCAACGGCAATGGGCTGATCACCACTGCCGCAGGCACCTTTGGCTGTGAATACCAGGTGTCTGGAGCCGCCGTGGGCACGGTGATTTGCGCAAAGGTGAGCACAGCGGGCAGATTGCTCGGCGGCTATCAATTCAGCTTCAGCGTGAATGAGGGAGAAGGCTACTACCTCAATAGCACTGGTGCACGAGCATCCATCGCAACCATGCACCGCTTGGCGAATCGCGCAGATACCGGAACGGGCATCGTCCTCAAGACCGAAGCCAATGACGACACCGTCGCTCCTGCGGTTAGCCCTGAACAGCTCCGCCTGGCGATCGAAAGCGTGGCTGCACAAGCTGAGTAAATGCCCTGGCTGGCCCAGGCTTTAGAACCAAAACCGTCTCAGGGCCAATGCCAGTCAGTTAAGCCCTGACTGGCATTTTCTTTGGTGGGTACTTGCCGCGTGTAGAGCGCTTGACTTCACGAGGAAAGCTGCGGCCGTGCCTGCGTGGCGGCAGCACGAAGTGCCGGGCCTCGTCCATCAGCCATTGCAGGTGTTGAGGGACCACACCCACACGGGCTAGGTGCACGCTGCGCAGTGCGCCCACGATGGCGTGGCGCGCCGTGTGAAAGCTGATGCGCACGGGCTCCACTTGCACATGCTGGGCCATCAGCCGCATGCACC
The DNA here is from genome assembly GCF_022387135.1 of Comamonas sp. B21-038. GTDB lineage: Bacteria > Pseudomonadota > Gammaproteobacteria > Burkholderiales > Burkholderiaceae_C > Comamonas > Comamonas sediminis. Next base: position 1,055,720 of record NZ_CP092462.1, on the reverse strand, counting down.
GGCGCAGCAACGTGTGGGCGATCAAGACGCCCCAGACCTCCTGCATGACCAACTCGGGCTGGCGGCTGCGCAGCACGCTATGGCCTTGCTGCAGTGATTGCTTGATCTCCCGAAACCCCAGCTCGATCTCCCAGCGCTGGCGGTACAACTGCGCCAACTGTGGTGCTGCGAACCTTTGGGCATCGAGCATGGAGGTGATGAAACGCCTGGGCTTGCCATCGACCTGCGTCTGGATCATCCGGGCCTGCCAGTGGCTAGGCAGTTCCGCGCGCAGTTGCCTGGCCCGCTGCGAGACGGGCATGCGGATCAGCCAGTCGTCCTCTCCCAGCGTCTGCACCACCTCATGGCGCAGGTTGTCCCGCGCGCGCATGAGCCAATGGCGCTCTGCGCCGCCTTGCTGCCAGTCCAGCAGAAAAGCCGAGGAGAAGTAGGCCCGGTCGAACAGCGTGATCGAGTGGTCCAGCCCGCGCAAACCTGCAGCCAGCGTCAGCTCGCCACAACTGTAATCGCCCAGCTTGGCGTCGAGCAGCTCGTGGCTGTCGGTGTCCAGCAAGCACACGGCTCGCACCATGGGCCAGGGCTGCGGGCCGTACTGCGTCTGGCCACTGCCCAGCACCTGGCGGTTGTCCGTGCTGTCCGGGGCTGACCAGACCACGCCATCGACTGCCAACACCCGCAACGTCTCCTCGTGCACCGGGTGGACCCGTCCCCAGGCCTGGGTGAGCAGTCCGAACAGATGCTCCAGCGGCTCAGCACCCAGTCTCTGACGGGCCTGCACACTGGCGCTGGGGACGGGCAGCTCTTTGCCCTCCAGCGTCAGTGCCATCTCCTGCACAACTTGCCACAGAGGCATCTGACGGAACAGGGCCAGCCCGATCACCAGCCACACCGCGTGTTCGGCCGGCAGCTTGCGACGCCGGATGGACGCTTTACCGGTGGCACATAGAGCTTGTTCGATCCAGGCTGGATCAATCAACGCGCTCAACTCGGACACGCCGCCAGCAGGCAGGTCGGCCAAGGTCTCATTCAGGGTGGTTTGCAGCAGGCCGGCCAAAAGAAAAAGGGAACGCGTTGAACACGTTCCCTTTGTAGCCGCTATTAGCCTCGCCTGAGCTTAACTGATTGGCATTGGTCTCAGGGCGGTTTTTTCATGCCTTTATGGCAACGCTCAACCAGATACACCAACGACGGGTTTGCGCCGGAACGGCAGCGAGAAATCCTTTTTGCTCCATGTCTTGAACAGCTTCAAAGCAGGCTCTTCCACCAGCTTCCAGGACATCAGCGCGACGACCCAGGTCAAAGGTATCGCGATCACCGTCATCTGCAGCGGCGTGGCGGCAGGATAGAACTTGGCGATCAGCTGCTGTATCGGCCAGCCATACAAATAGGTGCCATAAGAGATATCCAGCAGCCAGCGCGGGGATGGCAGGCGTGGAACATAGGCGAGCCAGAAAACAAAATAAATGAGCGCGGCGGAACAGGCCAGCTCATAGTGAACCGTATGCCGGCAGGCCCATGCCACCACAGCCAATACGGCCACGATGGACAGATGCAAGGGGATGCGCGTTTTATGGATGTAGAACAGCGCGCCACAGGCAAAGAACAGGGTCAACCGGGCAGCCTCTTGCAAGGGGACGGATTGGAGCTGGGCAGACTGGTAGGTCCAGATCGCAAAACCCGCTATCAAGGCCGTGGTCAGCCAGCGCCAGGAAAAAATGCCCAATAGCCCGAGCAGGCCCATATAGAGGTACATGCTGCCTTCAATCGGCAGTGTCCACAGGGAGCCGTTAACGGCAGGGCTATAGCGGTTGCCTTCAAAAACCCCGGGCAGCAGCCACTGTATCTCCGCCAAAGAAGCGTTCGACCAGACATAGGTCCACGTCTGCGGAGACGACCAGTAATCGGCCTGCGATTGCACGGTAATCAGCGGACCCATCACCAGCGCGCAGACCAGCACGCAAACCCATAGCCCAGGGAACAGACGCATCGCGCGCGCCAGTGCAAACCGAACAATGGACTTGCTGCGCTCCAGACTGCCCGCAACCAGAAAGCCGCTGATCAGAAAAAATACCGCCACCGCGACATCACCGGAATAGCGGTAGCCGAGGTACTGGGTAAAAAAGTCGCGCTGGCCACTGCCCAAGGCCGCAAGCGCAAAGCCATGGCCGTAAATCACCAGCGTTGCAGCCACCAGCCGGATCAACAGGAAATTATCCTTGCGCCCCTCTGCGCCGCCGGCTGCCTCCAGGTAATGTCCGATGCTGTGTCTCATAGATATTCATAGTTCAGCCAAGCCGCGTTGGCATGCGTATTGATAGGGTGGTTCACCAAAAAGAAACCGGCCCAGGGACAGACCATTGACCAGCTTCCTGACACGCACTCCCGGCGTCGGCTGCACATGGCATAGGCAGCCATTCAGTCACTGGAGAGAGCGCCACCCAGCGCGACCCACGCAACTATGCCATGTTTACACCGCCTTTACAGGCTTATTCATGCGAATGCCACGGAGCCAGCCATGAAGAGATAGCCAGCTGCACTGGTGATGGGGCATATAACACGCAGCATGTGCACAAAACTTGGCGGCGGCACGGAGCCAGTCCCATCATCGCGCCACGCAAAAGAGGTGCTCCAGCCGAAACGAGGGGTTGCGCGTACAATCCGGCGCATGCGATTCATTCGGGTCTTTTTCATCACGCTGCTGTGCATGGTGCTTCCCATCAGCGGGATGGCGGCCACCGGCCTGGTGATGGACTGCCCGATCCCATCTGCCATGCAAATGCAGATGGCCGCAAAGATGGACGACAACGCCCAGATGGATTGCATGCAGGCCATGGACGAGGCCGCTGATGCGAGCGCATCGGCAGAACACCCACACGCCCCCATTGGCAAGAACGTGCATTGCAAGCTGGTGGTGCAGTGCCAGGTGAGCAGCCAATACGTTCCCGCACCCGCCACTGGCCTGGATGCCCCTCTGGTGCAGGCCCGCAAGGTCGTTTTCCATTACGCGCGCACCCTGTCAGCCCTGCCGCTGAACGATCTCTGGCGCCCTCCCCAATCCGCCTGACTCCCCACTGAAGAGCTTGCCGTCTGCACGGCAGGCGCCCTTTCATTCGGTCATCCAGAACGCCTGGCCCACACGCGGCCGCGTTCGGGGAGTTGGAATCATGTACACAGGTTTTTTTCGCGCGCCGAAGCACGGGCTTCAGCGCGCAGCATGGCGCGCATCCGCACTGGCTGCGGCGCTGATGATGGTTTTCCACGCGCATGCCGGTGAAGGCCGGCTGACACTCGAGACTGCACTGCGCGAAGCCACGACCCATTCGGCTTTGGCACAGGCAGCGCAGGCCGGCGAGCGCGCCAGTGCCCAGGCGGCCGTGCGCGCAGGGCAACTGCCCGACCCGATGTTCAAGGCAGGCATCGACAATCTGCCCGTCACCGGGCCGGGGCGCTTTTCCCTGCGCCGCGACGACATGACCATGCAGCGCATTGGCATATCGCAGGAATGGGTGTCTGCGGACAAACGCCGCCTGCGTTCGCAGCAGGCACAGCAGGTGGTGAAGCGCCAGCGCGCAGCCTTTCTGCAGCAGATCGCCAGCGTGCGCCAGCAGACAGCCAGCGCCTGGCTCACCGCCAGCTACGCGAGCCAGGCGCTGGGTCTGCAGCAGGCGCTGGTCGATCACATGCAGCATGAGCTGGAAGTCACACAGGCCGCTTACAAGGGCAACGCCGCACGCTCCTCTGACGTGGTGCAGTCCCAGGGCATGCTGGTGCAAACGCAGGACGACACGCTCAAGGCGCGCCAGCAATGGCAGAACGCACTGATCGCGCTGCAGCGCTGGACGGCAGGCGCCGTGGACGATGTACAGGGCGATCCACCCGCTCTGCTCTCCAGCGTGGAGACCATGGGCGCGGACCAGTTGCGCGAACGCCAGCCGGCATTGATTGCCGCAGCTGACGACGTTGCCGTGGCCCAGGCCGACACCGCCGTGGCCGACAGCGAACGCCATGCCAACTGGAGCTGGGAAGTGGCCTACCAGCGGCGCAGCCTGGGGTCGGACATGGTCTCGGTGGGCGTGTCGATTCCGCTGCAGTCCAACCAGGCAAACCTGCAGGACCGCTATGTGGCGGAAAAGGCCGCGCGGGCCACCCAGGCAGAGTTCACGCTGGACGACATCGAGCGCCAGGTGCTGGCCGACATTCGCAGCCAGGCCAACACCTTGAGCAGCGCCCGCGCACGCCTGGATTCGCTGCGCAAGCGCCTGCTGCCGCTGGCACAGCAGCGCGTGCAACTGGCCGAAGCCGCCTACCGTAGCGGTGCGGGCGCGCTCGCAGACGTGTTCGCAGCGCGCCGCGCCGATCTGCAGGCGCAGTTGCAGGTGCTGGATCTGCAGCGCGAAGCCGCACTCGTCTGGGCTCAGCTGGAATACCAGGTGCTGCCCATGGACGACATCACCACCGCACGGGCCGGCAGCGCGCTGCCAGCACCCCCATCCAACACCCCCTGATCCCCGAGGGAATGAACATGAACAACACATCGATGCGCACCTGGAGCGCAGCGCTGGGCGTGGTCGCGGCCGCCGTGGCGCTGCTCGCAGGCGGCTATCTGCTCGGCACACGCCACACAGCGCAAGGCGCGCCCAACTCCAGCGCAGCGCCCACGGATCAACCGGCCCGCAAGGTGCTCTACTGGCACGACCCGATGGTGCCGCAGCAGCATTTCGACAAGGCTGGCAAATCGCCTTTCATGGACATGCAGCTTGTGCCCGTCTATGCCGATGGAGACGGCGGTGACGGCGAAGCCGGCCACGGCGTGAAAATCGACGCCACCATGGCCCAGAACCTGGGCCTGCGGCTTGCCAGCGTGCGCCGCCAGCAGGTGAGCACGGGCTTTGACGCCGTCGGCTCCACGCAATGGGATGAATCGCAGAGCGACGTGATCCAGTCGCGCGTGGCCGGCTATATCGACCGCCTCTACACCAGCGCCCCGATGCAGCGCGTGACGCGCGGCGCGCCCGTGGCATCGCTCTTCGTGCCGGACTGGCTGGCCGTGCAGCAGGAATACCTCGCACTCAAGCGCAGCCAGATGAACATGGGCCATGGCCTGGATCTGCTGGACGCCGCGCGCGAACGCATGCGCGCCATGTCGATTCCTCCCGGCCTGATCGCGCAGCTGGACCGCACGGGCCAGGCACAGACCCATCTCACACTCACCGCGCCACGCACGGGCGTGCTCAGCGAGCTCAATGTGCGCAACGGCGCCATGGTCACCCCCGGGCAGACCCTGGCCAAGGTCGCGGGCACCGGCAAGCTCTGGCTCATCGTGGACATTCCCGAGGCGCAGGCGCTGCAGGTACGGCCCGGCATGCGGATACAGGCCAGCCCCGCAGGCGACGCCAGCACCGTCCTTCAGGGCCATCTGCGAGAGATACTTCCCGGCATCGACACTACCAGCCGTACGCTGCAGGCACGCCTGGAGATCGGCAATCCCAACGGTGTGCTCACCCCCGGCATGCTCATGCGCGTGCATGTGGCCAGCACCGAGCAGGCAACGCGCCTGGTGATTCCTTCGGAAGCCGTGATCGCCACGGGCAAGCGCTCCATCGTTATCGTGAAGAACGCGCAGGGACGGCTGCAGCCCGTGCAGGTACGCACGGGCCAGGAACTGGGCAGTGACACCGAAGTGCTCGAAGGCCTGAACGAAGGCGACACCGTGGTGGCCTCGGGCCAGTTCCTGGTGGACTCCGAAGCCAGCCTCAGATCCGTGCTGGCGCGCATGCTGCCCGAGGCTGGTGCCAGCAAGGAGATGCAGGGCATGCAAGGCATGCAGAAGATGGACAAGCCGGCCGGTCCGCCCGCGGCGACTGCTGCTGCACAGACCTACTCCACCACCGGCAGGGTCGAACAGGTCACGCCCGGGGAAATCATCTTCTCGCACCAGCCCATTGCCGCACTGAAGTGGCCGGCCATGACCATGGGCTTTGCCAAGCCCTCCGCCAACGCCTTCGCAGGCGTGGCAGCGGGGCAGACCGTGCAGTTCAGCTTCCGGCAAACGCCTGGCGGTTATGAGCTCACCGACGTGAAGCCAGCCACCGGAGCCGGCCAATGATCGCACGCACCATTCGCTGGTCGATCCAGAACCGCCTGCTCGTGCTGCTCGCCACCGTGGCGCTCGCTGTGTGGGGCGTGCATGCGCTGCGCCAGACGCCGCTCGATGCGCTGCCCGACCTCTCGGATACGCAAGTCATCATCAAGGCGTCATGGCCCGGCAAGGCGCCGCAGGTGATGGAAGACCAGGTCACCTACCCGCTCACCACCACGCTGTTGGGCGTGCCCGGCGCAAAAACCGTGCGCGCCTATTCCTCGTTTGGCGATGCCTTTGTGTATGTGCTGTTCGATGACCACACCGACCCGTACTGGGCGCGCTCGCGCGTGCTGGAGTACCTCAACCAGGTACAAAGCCGCCTGCCCCAGGGCGCCACGCTGGCGTTGGGGCCGGACGCCACGGGCGTGGGCTGGGTGTATGAATACGCCCTGGTGGACCGCTCGGGCCAGCATGACCTGGGCCAGTTGCGCGCGCTCAACGACTGGTTTCTGAGGTTCGAGCTCAAGGCCGTTCCAGATGTCTCGGAAGTCGCCAGCATCGGCGGCATGGTGCGCCAGTTCCAGGTGGTGCTCGATCCGGACAGACTGCGTGCCTACGGCATCACGCCGGCACAGGTGGCCGACGCGCTCAAGCAGTCCAACCAGGCAACGGGCGGCTCCGTCCTGGAGCAGGCCGAAGCCGAATACATGGTGCGCTCCACAGCCTATCTGCGCACCGAAGAGGACTTCCGCCATGTCGTGCTGCGCAGCAACGCGGCCGGCACGCCCGTGCTGCTTTCCGACGTGGCGCGCATCCAGATCGGTCCCGAAGCCCGACGCGGCATTGCCGAGCTCAATGGCGATGGCGAAGTGGTCGGCGGCGTGGTGGTGCTGCGCGCAGGCAAGAACGCGATGGCGGCCATCGAAGGCGTCAAGCAGCGCCTGGCAGAGCTCAAGTCCTCTTTGCCCCAAGGTGTGGAAGTGGTGACCACCTACGACCGCTCGCAGCTCATCGCGCGCGCCGTGGACAACCTGCGCGACAAGCTCATCGAAGAGTTCATCGTCGTGGGTCTGGTCTGCGCGGTGTTCCTGTTCCATCTGCGCAGCGCGCTCGTGGCCATCATCTCGCTGCCGCTGGGCGTGCTGGCGGCCTTCATCGTCATGCAGTGGCAGGGGGTGAATGCCAACCTCATGTCGCTGGGCGGCATTGCGATTGCCATCGGCGCCATGATCGATGCGGCCATCGTGCTCATCGAGAATGCGCACAAGCATCTGGAGGAATACGAGCAGCAGCATCCCGGCATACCGCTCAACGCCGAAGCACGCTGGCGCCTCATGGGCGATGCCGCGGCCGAGGTGGGGCCAGCGCTCTTTTTCTCGCTGCTCATCATCACGCTGTCCTTCATTCCCGTGTTCTCGCTGCAGGGGCAGGAGGGCAAGCTGTTCGCGCCACTCGCCTTCACCAAGACCTACACCATCGCCGCGGCCGCGGGCCTGTCGGTAACGCTGGTGCCCGTGCTCATGGGCTATCTCATACGCGGGCGTATTCCGCCCGAGCAGAGCAATCCCATCAACCGCATGCTGGTCACGCTGTATCGCCCGCTGCTGAATGCCACGCTGCGCAGTCCCTGGGCAGCCATCGGTATCGCGGCCATCGCGCTGGCACTCACCGCCATTCCGCTGATGCGCATTGGTGGCGAATTCATGCCGCCGCTCGATGAGGGTGATCTGCTCTATATGCCCACAGCGCTGCCCGGTATCTCCGCACAAAAGGCGTCAGAGCTGCTGCAGCAGACCGACCGGCTCATCAAGACCGTGCCGGAAGTGGCCACCGTCTTTGGCAAGTCCGGCCGTGCGGATTCGGCTACCGATCCCGCGCCGCTGGAAATGTTTGAAACCACCATCCAGTTCAAGCCCCGCAGCGAGTGGCGCCCGGGCATGACGCCGGAAAAGCTCACGCAGGAGCTGGATCGCACAGTGCGCGTGCCGGGCCTGTCCAACGTCTGGGTGCCACCCATCCGCAACCGGCTCGACATGCTCTCCACCGGTATCAAGACGCCCGTCGGCATCAAGATCAGCGGGCCGGACCTGGCCCAGATCGACCGCATTGCCACGCAGGTGGAAGCCGCCGTCAAACCCGTTCCCGGTGTGACGTCGGCGCTGGCCGAACGGCTCAACGGCGGCCGCTACATCGATGTGGACGTAGACCGGCTCGCCGCAGCGCGCTATGGCCTCACCGTCACCGAGCTGCAGTCCGTCGTGTCATCCGCCATTGGTGGCGAGGACATCGGCGAAGTGATCGCGGGCCGCGAGCGCTATGCCATCAACCTCCGCTACCCCCGCGAAGTGCGCGATTCGCTGGCGCGCCTGCGCGATCTGCCCGTGCTCACCAGCCGGGGGGCGCAGATCCGCCTGGGTGATGTGGCGCGCATCGCCATCAATGACGGGCCTCCGATGATCCGCAGCGAAAACGCACGCCTGGCAGGCTATGTGTATGTGGATCTGCACGGCGTGGACCTGAGCAGCGCCGTGCGCAACATGCAAAAGGCCGTGGCCGACCAGGTGGTGCTGCCGCCTGGCTATTCGCTGGGCTGGTCGGGCCAGTTCGAGTACCTCGAACGCGCCTCCGCGCAACTGCGCCTCGTGGTTCCGGTGACGCTGGTCGTGATCTTTGTGCTGCTGATGCTCACCTTCCATTCCGCACTCGATGCGCTGATGCTCATGAGCACCGTGCCGTTTGCCATGGTGGGCGGCTTCTGGCTGATCTGGCTGCTGGGCCACTCCATCTCGGTCGCATCGGCCGTGGGCTTCATTGCGCTGGCGGGCGTCGCCGCCGAGTTCGGTGTGGTGATGCTGCTGTATCTCAAGGGATCGCTGCAGCGGCGCATCGGTGCCGGCGCGCCCCTGACCGAAACACTGCTTCTGGAGGCCATTCGCGAAGGTGCCGTACAGCGCGTGCGTCCCAAGGCCATGACCGTGGCAGTGGTGCTCGCCGGCCTGCTGCCCGTCATGCTGGGCCACGGAGCCGGCTCCGAGATCATGCAGCGCATTGCCGCGCCCATGGTCGGCGGCATGGTGACTGCGCCGCTGCTGTCCATGTTCGTGATTCCCGCGGCCTGGCTGCTGCTGCAGCGCCATCAGTTGCGTCGCAGCAATCGGTCACAGGCACTACCCTTTTCCCCCAACGGCACGTCCGTGCCACTTCTTTCCATCCCTGGAGAAAAACCATGAAAGCACCCTCCCTGATCCGTACCGCGCTCGCATGCGCTGCGCTGGCATTTGCCTCTTCCGGCGCCTTTGCCGCCGACAGCATGGCCGGCATGAACATGCAACACATGCCATCCATGCCCGCCGCAAAGGAAAAGCCCATGGCATCGGCCTCTGCCACCCAGCAGCCCGTGCTCAGCAACGCCGTGATCCAGCAGATCGACAGCGCCACGGGCATGATCACCCTGAACCATGCAGCACTCGACAACATGGGCATGCCCGCGATGATGATGGCCTTCAAGGCGGGCGAGCCGTCCATGCTCACGCAGTTCCACGTTGGCGACAAGGTGCGCGTTCGCGTGGAGCCCGTCAACGGCAAGGCCACGATCGTCACACTGGTAAGGCAGTAAGCCTTCCAGACGGCGTTGCTGCCTGACCAAGCAATAGACCGGCGCGCCCCAAACCCCAGACGGATTTATGCAGCAGCGACCGTCTGGGGCGTGCCCGGAGCGGTAAATGGTTGAGGATTGACGTTCCGAGCGTGAGCGCAGCCGCGTGGCGCTCCAACGTACTGGCTATCAACGGGATGGCCGCACCTGCGAACTTCTGGCCCTGACCACGCTTGCCCCTGCCGGGCCAGCCGCTGCATGTTCCTGCCGAGCCAGATCGTCAGAGGTCGCCTCTGGCTTTACACGCTGCGTTGCAGGCCTTCCAGTTCGCTGTTCCCGACTTATTACGGCCCCGGCTGGTGTCACGCTTTTTCGCAAACCAAACCACCTCGGACCGGCATTTGTGCCATAGCGCCCTATGGATATCACAAAGAAAAAAGGCATTCACTGGATTTCAGTGAACGCCTTTAGACAGTATGGTGGTGGAGCTGGCGGGAATTGAACCCGCGTCCGTCAGCCTTCGTCGAGCAGATCTACATGTTTAGTGTTCTGGTTTGAATCTCGCCTGCAAAGCCGCGCAGACACACGCTGCATTGCAAGCCAGTACCCTTAGATCTTGCCATCTACCAAGGTACCCGGTAGACGGCCAGCTGATGTAAATTCCCTTGCAGCCGGGAGGTATTGCTACCCCCTTGCCCAGCCCATCAACATACTGTTGCAAGGCTCACCGGATTTAAGCGGCGAGTGCGAAACGTTCGTCGTTTGCAGTTAGTTTTTTGAACGGAGATTTACGAGCATCATTCAAGCTCGACATGCACCACACCGATCCCGAACCCACGTCGAAACCAGGACAGCCCCATGGCATCTATTTTAGGCCAGTTTCAGACGTTTCAAGAGCTCGTGTGGAGAATTGAGGACATCGTCGGCTTCCCAGTGCGCAACCGACTGCTTTTCGCCCAGGTAGCCGTACACGGCTGCCACGGTATGCATGCCGGCCGCCTTGCCGGCAATGATGTCGCGCTCGTCGTCGCCGACATAGACGCAGTCCTGCGGAGCCACGCCGATGCGGCGCGCTGCTTCCAACAGCGGCTCCGGATGGGGCTTGGCATGCGGCGTCGTGTCGCCGCTCACGACGGCACCGGCGCTGGCAAACAAGGCCATCTGGCGCGACAGCGGCTCGGTAAAGCGCTTGGACTTGTTGGTCACCACGCCCCAGTGCAGCTGGCGCGCCACAATGCTGGCGAGCATGTCGGAGACGCCGTCGAACACGGTCGTGTCCTGCGTCATGCGGCGTTCGTAGTTCTGGAAGAACTCCTCGCGCATCGTGGGAAACTCGGCATCCTCGGGCTGCATGCCAAAGGCCACGCGCAGCATGCCCCTTGCGCCCGATCCGGCAAACGGCCGGTAGTCGGCCATCGGCAACGACGGCAAGCCCCGGGCTACCCGCATCTGGTCTGCTGCGGCGCCCAGGTCGGGTGCGCTGTCAATCAAGGTTCCGTCCAGGTCGAACAGAATGGCGCGTATCGATCTTTGCATCAGCCGGGCTTTCGGGTAGCGATCATGTAGTTGACGCTGGTGTCTTCATTGAGCCAGTAGCGCTGCGTCAGCGGATTGAACTGCAGGCCCTTGCTGTGCTGCTGCACCAGGCTGGCACTGCGGCAGTAGTGGGCCAGCTCCGAGGGACGGATGAACTTGGCAAACTCATGCGTGCCCTTGGGCAGCATTTGCAGGATGTACTCCGCACCCACAATCGCCAGCGCAAAGGCCTTGGCATTGCGGTTGATCGTGGAGAAGAACACCCAGCCACCGGGTTTGACCAGGTCATGGCAGGCCTGGACTACCGATGCCGGATCGGGCACATGCTCGAGCATTTCCATGCAGGTGACGGTGTCAAAGCTCTCGGGCTGCAGCTGTGCCAGGGTTTCGACAGCGATTTCCTGGTAGCTGATATTGGGAGTCTGCGCTTCCAGTGCATGGAGCTGGGCCACGCGCAGCGCCTTGGTGGCCAGGTCGATTCCGGTCACGGTGGCGCCTTTGCGCGCCATCGAGTCACTCAGAATGCCGCCGCCGCAGCCCACATCGAGCACCTTCTGGCCATTCAACGGACTGATGCCATGGATCCATTCCAATCGCAGTGGATTGATCTGGTGCAAGGGTTTGAAGTCACTGTCCGGATCCCACCAGTGCATGGCGAGTTCGGAAAACTTGGCCAATTCGGCCGGATCGGCATTCACAGTCTGGTTCATGGCCTGATTGTCCACCATCTGCAGCCGGATTCGGGCATAAAAAAAGCCCCACGAATGGGGCTTTTTGCGCAGGGGCAGAAGAATTACTTCTGGGTGCCCACCACTTCGATTTCCACGCGACGGTTCTTGGCGCGGCCAGCTGCAGTCTTGTTGTCTGCCACTGGTTGCTTTTCGCCCTTGCCTTCGGTGTACACGCGGCTCTTGTCGATGCCCTTGGACACCAGGTAAGCCTTCACAGCTTCAGCGCGACGCACGGACAGCTTCTGGTTGTAAGCATCGGAACCGATGGAGTCGGTGTGACCCACAGCGATGATCACTTCCAGGTTGATGTTCTTCACCTTGGAAGCCACATCATCCAGCTTGGCCTTGCCTTCTGGCTTCAGCACCGACTTGTCGAAGTCGAAGAATGCGTCAGCAGCGTAGGTAACCTTTTGGGTCTGAGCGACTGGAGGAGCCACTGGAGCAGGTGCAGGAGCAGCTGGAGCAACAGCAGGTGCTGGAGCAGGTGCAGGAGCAGCCTTCACCAGGGCACCGTCGCAGCCTTCAGCAGCGGTAGCAGGGGTCCAGTTAGCATCGCGCCAGCACAGTTCGTTGGTACCGTTCTTCCAGACCAACTCACCGCTGCCGTTTTGCCAGTTGTCAACAACGTTGCCGCCGTCAGCAGCCTTAATTTGTGCTCCAGCGGCGGTTGCAAGCGCTGCAGAGGCAAACAACATCGCCACTTTGTTCAGTTTCTTCATGGTTCTCCTCTTGGGGAAAAAGCCGCAGCCGCGCTGCGAATCAAGACGTCGTCAGTGACCATCACCAAAAACGTTCTTACTTATTGTGCCATAGGCGTACCGGATCGCCATAGTTATCTGTAGCGCCAACGGTAAGACAAAAGCGCTTTGGGCCTAGAATGTTGCCGACATGCAACATCAGCTTGCGCCTAAAATGCCTCTTGTACTTCGTCACCCTATGCCAGCACTATGACCCAGTTTGCTAAAGAAACATTGCCGATCAGCCTGGAAGAGGAAATGCGCCGCAGCTACCTCGATTACGCGATGAGCGTGATCGTCGGCCGGGCTCTGCCAGATGCCCGAGACGGCATGAAACCGGTGCACCGCCGGGTTCTCTATGCGATGCATGAGCTGAACAACGATTGGAACCGCCCTTATAAGAAGAGTGCGCGTATTGTCGGTGACGTCATTGGTAAGTACCACCCGCACGGTGACAGCGCGGTGTACGACACCATCGTGCGCATGGCCCAGGATTTTTCGCTGCGCCATATGCTGGTCGACGGTCAGGGTAATTTCGGGTCGGTGGACGGTGACAGTGCTGCGGCCATGCGTTATACCGAAATCCGCCTGTCCAAGATCGCCCACGAGATGCTGGCCGATATCGACAAGGAAACCGTCGACTTTGGCCCGAACTATGACGGCTCGGAGAGCGAGCCGCTGGTGCTGCCCGCTCGCGTACCCAATCTGCTGATCAATGGATCGGCCGGTATTGCGGTGGGTATGGCCACCAATATTCCTCCGCACAACCTCAATGAAGTGGTGGATGCCTGCCTGCATCTGCTGCACCACAGCGATGCCACGGTCGATGACCTGATGGAAATCGTGCCCGCGCCCGACTTTCCAACGGCCGGCATCATCTACGGCATCAATGGCGTCAAGGAAGGCTACCGCACCGGCCGGGGCAAGGTGGTGATGCGCGCCAAGGTGCACTTTGAAGATATTGACAAGGGCCAGCGCCAGTCGATCATCGTTGACGAGCTGCCCTACCAGGTCAACAAGAAGACCTTGCAGGAGCGCATGGCCGAGCTGGTGCATGAGAAGAAGATCGAAGGCATCAGCCACATCCAGGACGAGTCGGACAAGTCCGGCATGCGCCTGGTGATCGAGCTCAAGCGCGGTGAAGTACCTGAGGTGGTGCTCAACAACCTGTACAAGCAGACCCAGCTGCAGGACACCTTCGGCATGAACATGGTGGCCCTGGTCAATGGCCAGCCCAAGCTGTGCAACCTGAAGGACCTGATCAAGGTCTTCCTGGAGCACCGCCGCGAAGTGGTGACGCGCCGTACCGTCTATGAACTGCGCAAGGCACGCGACCGTGGCCATGTGCTCGAAGGCCTGGCCGTTGCCCTGGCCAATATCGACGACTTTATCGCCATCATCCGCAACGCCCCCACCCCACCGGTGGCCAAGGCCGAGCTGATGGCCAAGAGCTGGGACAGCAAGCTGGTGCGCGAGATGCTCACCCGCACGCGCACCGATGGCGGCGTCGTCAATGCCGACGACTACCGCCCGGAAGGCCTGGAAGTCGAATTCGGCATGCAGCAGGACGGCCTCTACCGCCTGTCCGAGACGCAGGCGCAGGAAATTCTGCAGATGCGTCTGCAGCGCCTGACCGGCCTGGAGCAGGACAAGATCGTCGCCGAGTACAAGGACATCATGGCGGTCATCGAAGACCTGCTCGACATCCTGGCCAAGCCCGAACGTGTCTCGACCATCATCGGCGAAGAGCTGGTGGCCCTGAAGACCGAGTTCGGCCAGACCAAGCTGGGCGCACGCCGCAGCCAGGTGGAATACAGCGCGCAAGACCTGTCGACCGAAGACCTGATCACCCCGACCGACATGGTGGTGACCTTGTCGCACACCGGCTATATCAAGAGCCAGCCGCTAAGCGAGTACCGCTCGCAAAAGCGTGGCGGGCGCGGCAAGCAGGCCACGGCGACGAAGGAAGACGACTGGATCGACCAGCTCTTCATCGCCAACACGCATGACTACCTGCTGTGCTTCTCCAACCGCGGTCGCCTGTACTGGCTCAAGGTCTGGGAAGTGCCTGCCGGCTCGCGCGGCTCGCGTGGCCGCCCCATCGTCAACATGTTCCCGCTGCAGGACGACGAGAAGATCAACGTGGTGCTGCCGCTGACCGGCGAGTACCGCAGCTTCCCGGCCGATCACTATGTCTTCATGGCCACCCGCATGGGCACCGTGAAGAAGACCTCGCTCGACGAATTCAGCAACCCGCGCAAGGCCGGCATCATTGCCGTGGGCCTCGATGATGGCGACGTGCTGATCGGCGCGGCACTGACCGAAGGCCGGCATGACGTGATGCTGTTCAGCGACGGCGGCAAGGCCGTGCGCTTTGATGAAAACGATGTCCGCCCGATGGGCCGCAATGCCCGTGGGGTGCGCGGCATGAACATCGACGAGAACCAGAACCTGATCGCGATGCTGGTCGCAGAGCAGCACCCTGCAGAAGTCGAGGCTCGCAAGGCCAAGGATGCGCTGGACAATCTGCAGATCCGCGACAAGGAGCTGCAGGACGCCCAGGCCCCGGCCGCCGATATCGAAGCACTGCGCAAGCAGATCGACGAGGCACGCGCTGCGCTGGAAGCGGCTGACCTCGCCGCCATTGCGGCACTGGGCGAGATGCCGCGTGAGACGCTGCACAGCGTGCTGACTGCCACCGAAAACGGCTACGGCAAGCGCACCTCGATCGCCGAGTACACGCGCCACGGCCGAGGCACCAAGGGCATGATTGCGATCCAGCAGTCGGAGCGCAACGGCAAGGTCGTGGCTGCCACCCTGGTGAGCCCGGATGACCAGATCATGCTGATCACCGACACCGGCGTGCTGGTGCGCACCCGGGTGGCCGAGATCCGCGAGATGGGCCGCGCCACGCAGGGTGTCACCCTGATCGGGCTGGACGCTGGTGCCAAGCTGAGCGGCCTGCAGCGCATCGTGGAGAACGATGCACAGGCTGACGAAAACGCCGAAGCTGCCGATGGTGCAGAAGCGGCGGACGGCAACGACGCCCAGAACCCCGCAGACGGCTCCTGAGCCCCCACCGAAAAAGCCATGTTGCGACATGGCTTTTTCCTGCCCATTTTTGCTCCTTTTTTCATAGCTATCACTGCTCGCTGCGCGAGCCAACGAGGCCTTCCATGCAACGCCCCTATAACTTCTCGGCCGGTCCGGCCGCCATCCCTGAAGACGTGCTGCAGCAAGCAGCCAGCGAGATGCTGGACTGGCGCGGCAGTGGCATGAGCGTCATGGAGATGAGCCACCGGGGCAAGGAGTTCATCTCGATCTGCGAGAAGGCAGAGGCCGACTTCCGCCAGCTGTTGGCAGTGCCGCAGAACTTCCACATCCTGTTCATGCAGGGCGGTGGCCTGGCGGAAAACGCCATCGTGCCGCTGAATCTGTCGCAAGGCGGCGCGGTCGATTTTGTCGTCACCGGCAGCTGGAGCCAGAAGTCGACCAAGGAAGCGGCCAAGTTCTGCAACGCCGCCGTGGCTGCGACCGACGAAGCCCAGGGCTTTACCCATATCCCGGACCCCGCCAGCTGGAAGCTGCGCAGCGATGCGCGCTATGTGCACATCTGCAGCAACGAGACCATCAATGGCGTGGAGTTCCAGCAACTGCCCGATCTGGCCAGCCTGGGCTGCCAGGCTCCGCTGGTGATCGACTTCTCGTCGCATGTGGCGTCGCGCACGGTGGACTGGAGCCGCGTGGGCCTGGCCTTTGGTGGCGCGCAGAAGAACCTGGGCCCGGCAGGCCTGACCCTGGTCGTCGTGCGCGATGACCTGCTCGGCCACGCGATGGCCATGTGCCCCAGCGCGTTCAACTACCGTCTGGTGGCAGACAACCAATCGATGTACAACACGCCGCCAACCTGGGGCATCTACATCGCCGGTCTGACCTTTGAATGGATCTTGCGCCAGCAGGAAGGCGGCGCCAGCGGCGTTGCCGCGCTGGAGGCCCGCAACACCGCCAAGGCCGAGCTGCTCTACCAGGCCATCGATGGCTCGCAGCTCTACGAGAACCGCGTCGCACGTGTTTGCCGCTCGCGCATGAATGTGCCCTTCTTCCTCAAGGACGAATCGCGCAACCAGGCTTTCCTGGATGGCGCCAAGGCGCGTGGTCTGCTGCAGCTCAAGGGCCACAAGTCCGTGGGCGGCATGCGCGCCAGCATCTACAACGCCATGCCACTGGCCGGCGTGCAGGCGCTGGTGGACTACATGCAGAGTTTTGAAAAACAAGGCTGATCCCCAGCGTCCCCGGTTTGTACCGGGAAACACTCTTACGTTATCCTTACTGGTTGGCAGCCTTCTGAGGCGCTGCCCGCACTGCACACCCAGGCCACCATGAGCACTTCACCCCAAGCGTCCCCTGAACTCGCCGCGCTGCGCGTCCAGATCGACAACCTCGACACGCAACTGCTGACCCTGCTGAACCAACGCGCACTGGTCGCCGAACGGGTGGGCGAGCTGAAAAAACGCGAAGGCACGCCCTTCTTCCGCCCGGACCGGGTCGCCCAGGTCATCCAGAAGATCGAGAACGCCAACCCCGGCCCACTGAAGGCGGCCCATGTCTCGGCCATCTGGCGCGAGATCATGTCCGCCTGCCTGGCGCTGGAGTCCCCCCAGCGTGTGGCCATCCTGGGCCCGGCAGGCACCTTCTGTGAAGAGGCAGCGATCCAGTACTTCGGCGGTGCCGCCGATATCAAGTACTGCAACAGTTTTGAAGAGGTCTTCCACTCCACTGCCGCCGGCAGTGCGCAGTTTGGCGTCGTCGGTGTGGAGAACTCGAACGAAGGCGTGGTCACCCGTTCGCTGGACATGTTCCTGCATACACCCTGCCACGTCGTGGGCGAGGTGAGCCTGCTGATCCGCCACAACCTGATGCGCACGAGCAACTCGCTCGATGGCATCGAGGTTGTGGCCGCGCACCCCCAGGCGCTGGCCCAGTGCCAGGGCTGGCTGTCCAAGCACCTGCCCCATGCCGAGCGCCGCCCGGTCGAGAGCAATGCCGAAGGCGCGCGCCTGGCGGCGCTGCACCCCCACATTGCCGGCATCGCCAGCGAGCGTGCCGCCCAGCAATACGGCCTGCACATCATCAGCCACGCGATCCAGGATGACGCCTACAACCGCACGCGTTTTGCGATCATCTGCCTGCCCCACACCTTGGCCACGCCTGAGGCCAGTGGCAAGGACTGCACCAGCCTGGTCGTCTCGGTGCCCAACCGCCCAGGCGCCGTGCATGAGCTGCTGATGCCGCTGAGCAAGCACGGCGTGTCGATGACGCGCTTCGAATCCCGCCCGGCCCGCACCGGCCAGTGGGAATACTATTTCTATATTGATCTGGACGGCCACCCGTCGCAGCCCCATGTGGCCAAGGCCCTGGAAGAGCTGCGCGCGCTGTGCGCGTTCTACAAGGTGCTCGGCGCCTACCCTGTCGGGAGTTGAACCGGTGAAAAAGTTTGAACATATGGCGCTGATCGGCTGCGGGCTGATGGGCGGCTCATTTGCCCTCGCAGCCAAGCGGGCCGGGCTGGTCAAACGCATTGTCGGCTACAGCAAGTCGCCATCCACCACCAGCCGTGCGCGCCAGATGGGCGTCATCGATGAAGAAGCCAGCTCGGCGCTGCAGGCCGTCTCGGGCGCCGATCTGGTGCTGCTGGCCATCCCGGTCGCATCGACCGAATCCACGCTGGCCAATATCAAGCACCTGATCAACCCCGACACGCTGGTGATGGATGTCGGCTCCACCAAGATGGATGTCGTGGCAGCCGCGCGCCGTGCGCTGCGCGACCGCTTTGGTTGCTTTGTGCCGGCCCACCCCATTACCGGCAAGGAAGTGTTTGGCGTCGACCATGCCGATGTCAACCTCTACCGCGATGCCCAGGTGGTGCTCACCCCGACCGAGTTGACCAAGGTGGCCCAGCTGCGCCAGGCCGAAGCCATCTGGAAAGCGATTGGCAGCCATGTCACCAGCATGGCGCCCGAGCAGCATGATGCAGCGCTGGCCGCCAGCAGCCACGCGCCGCATCTGGTGGCCATGGCCTACATCAACTCGCTGCTGTCGCAAGACGGTGCGCACCGCATGCTGTCGCTGGCCGGACCGGGTTTTCGCGATTTCACCCGCATTGCTGCGGCCGAGCCGCAGATGTGGCGAGACATCTTCCTGGCCAATCGCAGCGAGATCCTCAAGCAGATCCAGTCGCTGCAGCATATGCTGGGCAGCTACGAAGCGGCATTGCTGACCGACGATCAGCCCGCACTCGAGCAGCTGCTGCGCGAGGCCAGCAGCACGCGCGCCCAGTGGAAGCAAGGCAAGCTCTACACCCCCGAGTCGCTCTCCAAGCACAAAACCACCGTCTGATCCGCCTACCAAAGGTGCCGGCGCAGCCGGTGGACCGATAATAGCCAGTGGCGCTGCCTGAGGACACGGGTAGCGCCACCTTCTTTTTGTGACACCGCGCCGCCTGCACTGCAGGCCAGGCGCCACCATCCCACCGCAGAGCCCGCCATGTTCTCCACTGCATTTCTCGATATCCCCGCCTTGCAAAGCGCCCATGGTGAAGTGCAGCTGCCCGGCTCCAAGAGCATCTCCAACCGGGTGCTGCTATTGGCCGCATTGAGCGCGGGCACGACCACCATCCATGACCTGCTGGACTCCGACGACACCCAGGTGATGCTGCGCGCGCTGGAGCAACTGGGCTGCGCCGTGGTGCGCAGCACCGATCCGGCCCACCTCAACAGCTACCACATCACCGGCATTGCTGGCCAGCTGGCGCCCGCGCTGGCGGCCCGCAGCACCGCGCTGTTCCTGGGCAATGCCGGCACGGCCATGCGGCCGCTGACCGCTGCGCTGGCCCTGCTGGGCGGCCACTTCGAGATGAGCGGCGTGCCCCGCATGCACGAGCGCCCCATCGGCGACCTGGTCGATGCGCTGCGCCAGCTGGGCTGCCAGATCGACTACCTGGGTAACGACGGCTTTCCGCCGCTGCGCATTCAGCCGGTAACAGCCGCGCAGCTGCAGCTGAACACGCCCATCACCGTGCGCGGCGATGTCTCCAGCCAGTTCCTCACCGCGCTGCTGATGGCACTGCCCTTGGTGGCCACGCGCCAGGACATCGTCATTGAAGTGGCCGGCGAGCTGATCTCCAAGCCCTATATCCATATCACCCTGGAGCTGCTCAAGCGCTTTGGCATCCAGATCAAGAACGAGCAGTGGCAGCGCTTTACCGTGCTGGCCGGCAGCCGTTACCAGTCCCCGCACGAGATCCATGTCGAGGCCGATGCCTCGTCGGCCAGCTACTTCATCGCGCTGGGCGCCATTGCTGCCAGCAAGGGCAGCAAGCCCAATGCGCAGGGCGGCACCTCCACGGTGGACCGGGTCGTCAAGGTCATGGGCGTGGGCGCGCAATCCATCCAGGGCGATATCCGCTTTGTCGATGCCGCGCGCGCGATGGGCGCTGCCATCACCAGCGGCCCCAACTGGCTGGAGATCCGCCGGGGTGCCTGGCCGCTGCAGGCCATCGACATGGATTGCAACCACATCCCCGATGCGGCGATGACCTTGGCGGCAATGGCGCTGTATGCCAACGGCACCACCACCTTGCGCAATATTGCCAGCTGGCGCGTCAAGGAAACCGACCGTCTGGCGGCGATGGCCATCGAGCTGCGCAAGCTCGGCGCCGTGGTCGAAGAAGGCGCGGATTATCTGCGCATCACGCCGCCGGCCAACCGCGAGGCCTGGAAGCCCGCCAGCATCCACACCTATGACGACCACCGCGTGGCCATGTGCTTCTCGCTGGCCGCCTTCAACCCGGCCGGCCTGCCGGTGCGCATTGAAGACCCCAAGTGCGTGGCCAAAACCTTCCCCGGTTACTTCGAGGCCATGTTCTCGGCCGTGCGCGCCGTGCCCGGCTCGGTCCCGGTGATCTGCATCGACGGGCCCAGCGCCTCGGGCAAGGGCACGGTGGCCTCGGCCGTGGCACAGCAGCTGGGCTACCACCTGCTCGACTCGGGCGCGCTCTACCGCATCACCGGGCTGGCGGCCCTGCGCGCCGGCATTCCGATCGATGCCGAGCATGCCAGCCAGATTGCCGCGTTGATTTCGCAGATGGATATCCAGTTCGGCGCCGACCAGCGCGTGCGCCTCGATGGCGAGGACATCAGCCTGGCCATCCGCAGTGAAGAAGCGGGCACCAACGCCTCCCTGGTCTCCGCGCTGCCCGCCGTGCGCCAGGCGCTGGTGCAGGCCCAGCACGATTTTCGCCAGCTGCCGGGCCTGGTGGCCGATGGGCGCGACATGGGCACCGTGATTTTCCCGCTGGCCCCTTTGAAGGTCTACCTGACGGCCAGTGCAGCCAAGCGCGCCGAGCGCCGCCATAAACAGTTGATTGAAAAAGGAATACCGGCTACAATAGCCGACCTTCGTGCTGACTTGGAGGCCCGCGATGCGCGCGACATGAACCGCGCCACCGCCCCCTTGCATGCTGCGCAGGATGCATTCTTGCTGGACAACTCCGAGATGAGCGTGGACAACGCGGTCGCTCAGGTGCTGTCCTGGTGGGAAAAGCGACAGCCGTTTGGCAAAGAACAGGCCTGAAGCGCCCCGTGCGCCTCGCACCTGCCTTTGGCGCCGGTGTTACCCGCCCCTGCAGCCTTCTACTGGTGGATCTAGCCGCCATGGGTTGCCGGGTTGTTTAACTTTGAACCCCGTGGCGTCACAACCACACAACCTGCACGGCCAGCCTTAAAAACGTCAGCAATGGTGCTGCCGGAAACCTGCCCGTGTCTAAGGAAATACATGTCTGAATCTTTTGCCGCCCTTTTTGAAGAGTCGTTGACACGCACCGAAATGCGTCCTGGCGAAGTGATCACTGCTGAAGTCGTGCGCGTTGAGCACAACTTCGTGGTGGTGAACGCCGGCTTGAAGTCCGAAGCCTATGTGCCAATCGACGAATTCAAGAACGACCAGGGCGAAATCGAAGTCCAAGTGGGCGACTTCGTGTCCGTGGCCATCGGTTCCATCGAAAACGGCTACGGCGACACCATCCTGTCGCGCGACACCGCCAAGCGTCTGGCTTCCTGGCTGGCCCTGGAAAAGGCGCTGGAATCGGGCGAATTCGTGACCGGCACCACCTCCGGCAAGGTCAAGGGCGGTCTGACCGTTCTGGTCAACGGCATCCGCGCCTTCCTGCCAGGCTCGCTGATCGACACCCGTCCGATCAAGGACCTGACCCCTTACGAAAACAAGACCCTGGAATTCAAGGTCATCAAGCTCGACCGCAAGCGCAACAACGTGGTGCTGAGCCGCCGCGCTGTGGTGGAAGCCTCGATGGGCGAAGAGCGCGCCAAGCTGATGGAAACCTTGAAGGAAGGCTCCATCGTTCAAGGCGTGGTCAAGAACATCACCGAATACGGTGCGTTCGTGGACCTGGGCGGTATCGACGGCCTGCTGCACATCACCGACATGGCATGGCGCCGCGTGCGTCACCCATCCGAAGTGGTGACCGCTGGCCAGGAAATCACCGCCAAGATCCTGAAGTTCGACACCGAAAAGAACCGTGTCTCGCTGGGTCTGAAGCAAATGGGCGACGATCCATGGATGGGCGTGTCGCGCCGTTATCCATCGAGCACCCGTCTGTTCGGCAAGGTCACCAACATTGCCGACTACGGCGCGTTCGTGGAACTGGAACCAGGCATCGAAGGTCTGGTGCACGTGTCCGAAATGGACTGGACCAACAAGAACGTTGCTCCTTCCAAGCTCGTGACCCTGGGCGACGAAGTCGAAGTCATGGTTCTGGAAATCGACGAAGACAAGCGTCGTATCTCCCTGGGCATGAAGCAGTGCAAGGCCAACCCATGGCAGGAATTCGCGCAGAACACCAAGCGCGGTGACCGCGTCAAGGGCCCGATCAAGTCGATCACCGACTTCGGCGTGTTCGTGGGCCTGGCCTCCGGCATCGACGGTCTGGTGCACCTGTCTGACCTGTCGTGGAACGAAACCGGCGAAGCCGCGGTTCGTAACTACAAGAAGGGCCAGGAAGTGGAAGCCATCGTGCTGGCCGTGGACGTGGACCGTGAGCGTATCTCGTTGGGCATCAAGCAGCTCGACAGCGATGCATTCACCACGTTCGCTACCGTGAACGACAAGGGCCAGATCGTGACCGGCAAGGTCAAGTCTGTGGATGCCAAGGGCGCTGAAATCGACCTGGGCGACGACATCGTCGGCTACCTGCGTGCTTCCGAAATCTCGGTGGACCGCGTGGAAGACGCACGTTCCGTGCTCAAGGAAGGCGATGAAGTGACCGCCGTGGTGACCAATGTGGATCGCAAGAGCCGCAGCATCTCCCTGTCCATCAAGCAGAAGGACCACGCTGAACAGCAAGAAACCATGGCTTCGCTGTCGCAGCAATCGTCCAAGGAAAATGCTGGTACCACCAGCCTGGGCGCACTGCTGCGCGCCAAGCTGGACGCCGACAAGTAATTGACGGCTCCGCTACCGGCTCATGCCTTGCCAGCCTTGGTATAGTCGGTAGCTTGCAGACAAGGTGGGCGCCCAGTGCGCCCACCAACGCTTTGACTATTTGATTCACGAAGATTCCACATTCGTATGACCCGATCCGATCTGATTGAAGAGCTTGCCGCTCGCTTCCACCAGCTGACACAGCGGGATGCGGAGCAGGCCGTCAAAACGATTCTGGAGGCCATCGAAGACTCGCTGGTACGCGGACAACGCATCGAGATCCGTGGCTTTGGCAGCTTCACCATCACCCACCGCCAACCCCGCCTGGGCCGCAACCCACGCAGCGGCGAAGCCGTGCAGGTGCCCGCCAAGCGCGTTACCCATTTCAAGCCCGGCAAGGCCTTGCGCGAATCGGTGGACGACCCCAGCAACATCCTGACCTCGACCGCCAGCCTCAAGAACAACGACGAATAAGCGCTGGCTGAACCACCCGGATGGCCCATCTGCCCCAGGCAGTTAAAAGCCAAACCAACGAACGCTCCTTAAGGAGCGTTTTTATGCCCGCCATTCCCCACGCTGCACTGATGTCACCGAGGTACCTGTGCAGCATGCTGCGGATCGGTGCCAGCGCTATGCTGCGCTACCAACCGTCACCTTATGCTGCAGCAACCACCACCCGGCCACCCGACCCAAGATGGGCACCCAGACCTGGCCCCGCACCCCAACCGGCGCCAATGGCTGCAAGGCCTGGGCGCCTTGGGCCTGGCCGCCCAGTTGCCGGCCATCGCGCAGGCGGGTAGCGATGCCCCGCTGCCCATGGCGCCTTGGCCGGTCTCGGAGCAGCTGTTTGGCCTGGGCGTGGCCAGTGGCGAGCCCGATGCCAGCAGCGTGGTGCTGTGGACGCGGCTGCTGCCCAGTGCCAGCACACCCCTGCTGCGCCCGATGGAGGTGCACTGGGAATTGGCCCATGATGCGCAGTTCCGCCAGATCCTGCGCCGGGGCGAGGCCATGGCCAGCCCGGACGGCGGCCACAGCGTGCATGTGCTGGCCCAGGGCCTGGAGGCCGGCCGCTGGTACTACTACCGCTTTCACTGCCAGGGCCAGACCAGTGCTACCGGCCGCACCCGCACTGCGCCTGCCGCCGGTGCTGCGGTGGCGCAGCTGCGCCTGGTCTATGCCTCCTGCCAGCGCTGGGAACATGGCTACTACGCCGCCTGGCGCCATGCCCGCGAGGACGATCCCGATCTGGTGGTCTTTCTCGGCGATTACATTTACGAATATGCCTCGCCCGCATCTGCGGCCAAGCAAAAAAGCAGCCACCTCGCGCGGCTGCAGCCGCTTGTCCATGCCGCAACACTACAGGATTACCGCGACCGCTATGCGCTGCACAAGAGCGATCCGGATCTGCAGGCCATGCATGCCCACTGCCCCTGGCTCGTGACCTGGGACGACCACGAGGTCGAAGACAACTATGTGGGCGACTATGGCGTGGGCAAGACCCAGGCCTTTGCCGCCAAGCGCATGGCCGCGTACCAGGCGTTTTACGAGAACATGCCGCTGCGCGCCTCGGTGGCCTGCAAACAGGCGGGGCTGGCTCTGCCCCCTGCCCACACGCCGCTGTACCGCCAGCAAAGCTGGGGCGCGTTGGCCGATATGTGGGTGCTCGATGCACGCCAGTACCGCGATGCCCAGGCCTGCCGCGCAGCGACAGAAAAAAGTCCGGCCTCGGTCAAGGCCGCAGACTGCGCCGATCTGGCCCGCAACAGCCGCAGCTTTCTGGGCTGGGAGCAAGAGCGCTGGCTGGCGGCGCAGCTAGCGGGCAACCGGGCGGACAAGCCCCAGAGCCGGCGCTGGAGCGTTATCTGCCAACAAACCCTGTTTGCCGCGCGTAACTTTGCCAGCGGCCGCAGCAGCGCCGATACCTGGGATGGCTACCCCGCCGCGCGCCAACGGCTGCTGCGTGCGGTGGCTGAGGCGCAGCTGCGCAACACCGTGCTGCTGGGGGGCGACATCCACCAGAACTATGTCTGCCGCATCCAGGACCTGGAGAGCGCCACCCCCGAGCGCGTGCTGGCCAGCGAATTCTGTGGCACCTCGATCAGCTCGCACTCCGGCACCACCCAGGCCCGGGTCGACGCCATCGTGGCCCGCAACCCCCATGTCTTGCTGGCCCGCTGCGATGAACGCGGCTATGGGCTCTGCGATATCACCCCCAAACTCTGGACCACCCAGCTGCGCGTCATTGACCAGCCGCAGTACGCGAACAGCGGCGCACACACCTTGGCCCGCTTTGTGGTGGAGGATCAGGTGGCTGGGCCGCAATGGGCCTGATCCTGTAGTCCTGCGCGGCCAACATTCTGCAACGTCCCAGCCGCTCTGTCCGCTACGCCTGCGGCGGCAAAGCGGTTAGCATGCCAGACATTGCCGCCACAACAAGGAGATCGCCATGCCACGACTGTCCCCGGGGTCACGCACCCGCCGCCCGCATCTACTGCCATCCCGCACGACGGCCAGCCGCTGGTCGCTGTCTCTGGCAGCAGTGGCAACGGCAGCGCTGCTGGCCGCCTGCAGCAGCCAGCCCCAGCTGCAATACCAGCCCCCGTCCGCATCTGACCAGCCCGAAGGCAGCTCCGGCTGGACCGACAAACCCGGCTGGGCCACCGAGCAGTACGCGGTAGCTGCTGCCAACCCCTTGGCCACCGATGCCGGCTACCAGGTGCTGCAGGCCGGGGGCTCGGCGATCGATGCAGCCATTGCGGTGCAACTGGTGCTGGGCCTGGTCGAGCCCCAGTCGAGCGGCATCGGTGGTGGTGCCTTCTTGCTGCATGCACAAGGCAGCCAGGTCGAGGCCTATGACGGCCGCGAGGTCGCGCCGATGGCGGCCGATGAGAACCTGTTCATGCGTGACGGCAAGCCCATGGCCTTCCACGACGCCGTCGTGGGCGGCCGCTCGGTCGGCGTGCCCGGCGCCATCCGCATGCTGGAGATGGCGCACAAGGAGCATGGCAAGCTGCCCTGGGCGAGCCTGTTCGAGCCCGCCATCCGCCTTGCTACCGATGGCTTCAAGGTCAGCGCACGGCTCAACGCGCTGACTGCGCAGGAAAAGTTTCTGGGCCAGGACCCGGTGGCCAGCGGCTATTTTCTGGATGCCCATGGCAAGCCCTGGCCCGTAGGCCATCTGCTGAAGAACCCCGAGTACGCCGCGGTGCTGCGCGATATCGCCCAGCACGGCTCCAAGGCCTTGCTGGAAGGCCCGGTGGCCGAAGCCATCGTGCGCAAGGTGCAAGGCCATGCCACCAATCCCGGCAAGCTCAGCCTGGCCGATCTGGCCGCCTACCAGCCCGTCAAGCGCCAGGCGCTGTGCAGCGATTACTCGCCCAGTGCCGCTGGCGCCCCGGCCAGCCAGCCCGCATCCACCCGCAGCTACCGGCTTTGCGGCTTTCCGCCCCCCAGCTCGGGCGGCATCGCGGTGGCGCAGATCCTGGGCATCATGGCCAACACGCCGGCCGGGCAAATGGGTCTGGACGCCGACGGCCTGCCCAGTGCCGACTGGCTGCATCTCTATGCCGAGGCCTCACGCCTGGCCTTTGCCGATCGCAACCAGTACGTTGCCGACCCGGCCTTCGTCGGCGCACCCGCCGGTGACTGGTCCAGCATGCTGCGCCCCGATTACCTGGCCCAGCGCGCCCGGCTGATTGGCGCGCGCAGCATGCAGCAAGCCCAGCCCGGGCGGCCAGGCAGCGTTCAGCTGGCCTATGCCAGCCAGCCCTACCAGCAGGAATACGGCACCAGCCACATCAGCATCGTGGACCGCTACGGCAACGCCATCGCGATGACCACGACCATCGAAGACCAGTTCGGCTCGCGCCAGATGGTCAACACCGGGCGGGGTCTGGCCGGCGGCTTCCTGCTCAACAACGAACTGACCGATTTCAGCCTGGCACCGCGAGATGCGCAAGGACAGCCCATCGCCAACCGGGTCGAGCCCGGCAAGCGCCCGCGCTCGTCGATGGCACCCACCCTGGTGTTCGACAAGGCAACCGACCGTCTGGTGATCAGCGCGGGCAGCCCAGGCGGCGCCTGGATCATCCACTACACCACCAAGACCTTGTACGGCATGCTCAACTGGGGCTTGATGCCGCAGCAAGCCATCAACCTGCCCAACTTTGGCAGCCTCAACGGCCCCACGGTGCTGGAGGAAAAGCGCTTCCCCGCTGCCACCGTGCAGGCCCTGCAGAACCGTGGTGCCGAAGTCAAGGAGCAGAACCTGACCAGCGGCCTGCAGGCCATCTCGCGCGGCGAGGCGCATGGCAAATCCTGGTGGTTTGGTGGTGCTGACCCACGCCGTGAGGGCATTGTGATGGGCCAGTAAGCGGGCCGCATGGGGTGGACAACGGGCCGCTTGCGGCCCGTTGGGGTGTCTGGCCATCGAGGATCGCAACACCTGGTCACATTGGCTGCGGGCTGTGCATTGCCGGGGTTGCGAGCCGCCCTCTACAATGCGGGCTCCACGCAAGACGCAGCATCCAAGCACTACACAAGCTGCGCCAACACAGTTTCAAACCGCAGAGGGGAAATACATGAAAAAACTAGGCATCGGCATTGCCGCAGCCGTGGCCGTGCTGGCCGCGGGCGGAGCCACCACCGGCTACCTGGTGGGCAACCGTATCGAAGAAGGCTTTGCCACCGCCGCCAAGGAGTGGAGCAAGCCGCCGCTGCTGGTGCAGGTGCAGGATTACCAGAAGGGCATCTTCTCATCGACCGCCCATACCTTGTGGACGGTGGATACCGGCGAAGAAAAGCTGCAGTTCACCGCCCAGCATGACATCAGCCACGGCCCGCTCCCGATTGCGCACCTGGCCGAAATCGTCTCCACCTTTGCGATCAATCCCGATGCCCCGCCTGAGTGGGTGGTGGCCTTCAAGGACAAGGCACCGCTGGTCTGGAAGAGCAAGGTGGGCTGGTCCAAGAGCACCCAGAACGAGGTGACCTCGCCCGCCTTCAATGGCGAATTCGGTGGTGACAAACTCGCATTTGGCGGCTTCAAGTCCGATTTCGAGATGTCCTCCGATTTCAGCCGCATCAAGGGCGATGCATCGATGCCCAGCCTGCTGGTGCAGCCCAAGCCCGGTGAAGAAGATGACGGCCAGACCGCCGATATGCTGATGAGCGGCAACACCATGCGCTTTGACATGCACCAGCCCAAGGGCCAGGAGTTCATGGTGGGCAGCATCGAATGGGCGCTGGCCAGCCTCAAGCTCACCCCCAAGAGCGGCGAAGGCCCGGCCGAGCTTGCCGACCTGAAGCTGGCCGCAGACACCCAGCTGCAAGGCGAGGTGGTCAACACCACCATCAACACATCGATCAAGTCCTTTGTGCAGAAGGACCACAAGATCGACGACATGGTGATGGACCTGGGCCTGCACAACCTCGATGCCGGCTGGCTGAACCAGTTCACCAAGGAGTCGCAGAAGACCCAGGGCGATCCGCAGGCCATGCAGATGCTGCTGATGCAGGGCATGCAGCAGCTGCTGGCCCGCAAGCCCGAGCTGGAGGTCAAGCGCATCAGCTGGCGCACCGCCGAAGGAACGGCCGAGGTGGCCGCATCGCTGTCCTACCAGGGCGATGCCGCCAAGCCGCTCAACCCGATGACCGATTTCAAGGCGCTGCTGCGCCTGGACATGCCCAAGCCCGTGCTGCAGTCGCTCTACGCCAGCAAGGTGCGCGAGACCTATGTGCTGGAGAACGAAGGCTCGGACGACATCGATGACAAGCAGATCGATAGCGCCGTGCAGCAGGATGTGGACGCGCGCCTGGCCGGCCTGGTGGACGCGGGCTTGTTGGTGGACAACAAGGACCGCATGGCCAGCGAGCTGCAATGGGCCGATGGCAAGCTGCAAGCCAATGGCAAGCCGCTGGACCAGAACGGCATGATGGGCCTGCTGTCCGCGATGCCCTGAGCGGCGGCAAACGGCGAAAATCAGCGAGGCCAGCAATGGCCACTGCAAAAAGACAAGCCCGCCATCTTCCACGATGGCGGGCTTGTCTTTTTGCTGCTTTGGCGACGCGGCACACCGGCCGCTGCGCCGGATTACTCGACGAACTCTTCGTCGCCGGTCAGGCTTTGCTGGCGCAATTCATCGTCTTGGCGCAGGTAGGATTTGATCAGGTCAAAAAAACTGTCGTAGAAGGTGGCTGAGCTCACGGTCTCGCTGGCCACCTTCACCATCGAATCGTTGCCGGCGGAAAAAGGCAGCGACAGCGAACCCAGGGCGCCGACTCCCACGCTGGCAGAGTTGCTGCTCTTCTTGAGGTTGTAGGTGTCCTTGAGCGCCGACACAAAGCCCAGGGTCACCTTGCCGTCCTTGCTGTCGGCTGCGCAGACCACGCGAATGGTGATGATCTGGTGGTTGTCCGTGGCGGGCTGGAAGCTCTTCTGCCCCTCCACCTCTTTGCCCTTGGCCACGTTGATCAGGTAGCCCTGGCTCAGCAGCGCACGGCGGGCGGCCTCGCAGGCCCGCTCGGGCGGCGCATCAAAAAGGCGCGAATAGGTGGACGACGATCCGAAGGTTTCGTGGGCTACGACGTTGTAGCGATGGCTGTCGGTGTCGCGGTCGAGGCTGCCACAACCCGAGACCGCGAGCGCCAGTGCCGCCACCAACGACCAGCCCGCCAAAGGGCGTTGAAGTTTGCAGCGGGTGGATGCAGCAAGTAAAAGTAGGTCTGAATGCTTGCCCAACATGAACGAAACGAACTCCCGAAACAACATGATGACCTGGATGACACAGACAGGCCCAAGCGCACCACTGTAATGGATAGAGCCGGTGCAGCCTGTCAGCCAACGTCTGTATAGCACGCCCGGTGCGAAGGGCAAAGCGGCATGCTACCAGCCGTGTCCCAGGGCGCTTATAGCGGCGCTCTGGTTTACCAAATTTTGCATATTATGCGCGGCATTTGCCCAGGATGGAAAAGCACAACGCGCTATGCTTTTAAAAGCACATGCCACCACCTAGAACAACACCGATGCCCATGCCAGAACCTGCCCGCCCTACCGAGTCACCGCGCCTGCAGCGCCGCCTTTTGCTGCAGGCCGGCAGTGGCCTGGCGCTGTTGCCCTGGCTGCCCAGCGCACAGGCTGCGGCAACCGATGGCTGGCCTGCCGACTCCCGCGTTCCCGGGGGTGTGACGCGCCTGTCGCTGGGCCCTGCGGCTGAGCGGCCGCAGGCCTATGCAGGCGATATTCCGCTGCTGGTGCTGGGCGATGCCATCGAGTGGACGGCGCTCGTCGGCATACCGCTGTCGGCCCCCACGGGCCCAGCAGAGATCAAGCTGCAAACGGCCAGCGGGCCACGCAGCATCGCCTACACCGTGCGCGACAAGAAATACAGCGAGCAGCGCCTGAAGGTTGCCCCCAAGACGGTCGACCTGTCTGCCGCCGACAATGCCCGCTATGAGCGCGAACGTGACCACCAACAAACGGTGATGGCCACGTTCAGCACGCCGCTGCCCGCGCAGATGCAACTGCCGGTGCCGGTGCCCGGCCGGCGCTCGAGCTCCTTCGGGCTGCGCCGGGTGTTCAATGGCCAGTCACGCAATCCGCACAGCGGCATGGACATCGCAGCGGCCACCGGCACGCCGGTCAAGGCGCCCATCGATGGCAAGATCATCGATGTGGGCGACTACTTCTTCAACGGCCACACCATCTGGATGGACCACGGGGGCGGCTTTCTGACCATGTACTGCCACCTGAGCGCCACCCAGGTGACCGTGGGCCAGAGCGTACGAGCCGGCGAAGTCATTGGCAAGGTCGGCGCGACCGGCCGGGTGACCGGCCCGCACCTGCACTGGGGTGTGATGCTCAACCGCAGCATGGTCGACCCTGCGCTCTTCCTGACGGCCTGACAGCCCGCCTGTGGTTATCCCAGATATCTGTGGGTCAGCATGTGGACAAGGCTCTGGACAAGATGGCAACCCATTGACTGGCTTGGATATTTTTCATGCGCCTAAGTTTTAGGCAGACACGGCTGCGACAGCCCGCATGGACTGGCTGCCAAGCGACAAGCTTGGCCTACATCCGCGCCTGCAGGCAGCCTCTACGATAGCAAGCTGAGATCGTAAACACGTTCAAGGTTTGCGTTCACCCACTGCAGCGCGCGCCCAGTGCGCTGCCTCTAATAAGGAAAACTTCATATGCAACGTTGGAAACTGATGAGCCTCAGCGCCGCGGCTGCCATGGCCCTGGCCGCCTGCAGCAGCAACCCATCGTCCACGCCTGCGGCACCTGCCCCAGGCAGCACCGCACCCGCCATGAACGCATCCTCCGCTGAAAAGACCCTGCAGGCCTACCACTGGGATCTGGAGCGTGCCGAAGACCAATCCGGCCGCCCACTGCCTGCCTTCACCGCATTGGCACCGAAGAAGGTGCTGCGCCTGGGCTTCAGCGGCGATGCCAAGACGGCGCACCGCGTGAGCATTGGCAACCTCTGCAATGTCATGGGCGCTGGCTACCAGCTCGATGGCGACAAGATCAGCATCACCAACCCGATCGGCACAATGATGGCCTGCGAGCCACCCCTGATGCAGCTGGAGCAAGCGGTGAGCGCACAGATCACGCGCGCCGAGAGCCTGCGCATCAGCCAGGACAACAACGCACCGCGCCTGACCCTGCAGTTCAACGATGGCAGCCGCTGGCTGTTGAAGTCGGTGCCCACCAACGAAACCAAATATGGTGGCGCGGGTGAGACCATGTTCTACGAAGTCGGCCCCCAGACCAAGCCATGCAACCACGGCGTTGCCAAGGGCGTGCAATGCCTGCAGGTGCGCGAGCTGCGTTATGACAGCAATGGCCGCAAAACCGTGGCCGGCGATTGGCAGCATTTCTACGGCAACATCGAAGGCTACCAACACGAACCCGGCTACAGCAATGTGCTGCGTGTGAAGCGCTACACCATTGCCAACCCGCCTGCCGATGCCTCGCGCTACGCCTACGTGCTGGACATGACCGTCGAGACCGCCAAGGCCCCCTGATGGGGCAAGCGAGTGCTGCTGACAGCGCTCGCTTACTCACCTGACATGGAGGTTTGGCAGCCCGCAGCTATCGCAGGTTGAAAGCGTCAAGCTCCATCTTCATCCCCCGCCCCCAGTCGCCCAACAGCGGTGACTGGGGGTTTGGTTTTTGCAGGCCGCATTGATTGGCGCGATGCCTGCACCACAACGCCCGCACATCCATGCCCCGCTTTTGGGCATGGCCTGCTTGCCGCATGGATAAGCCCAACTCTTATATAAGAGTTGGGCAGGCATGGCAGAATGGCGCCACAAACACCTATAGCCACTCAGCGGTTGCAGCAGCTGTATCTCTGCAGGCTGCGCCCCACTCCATGCCAGCGACCACTCACCCTGCCCCTCCGCCGCTGCTGCGCGACCAGCACAGCGGCTTTCTTATTTTTTTGATAGCGCGGGTCTTCGCTGTCGGCGCCACCCAGATCCAGGCCGTGGTCGTGGCCTGGCAGGTCTATGACCTCACGCGCAACCCCATGGCGCTCGCCTTTGTCGGCCTGGCGCAGTTCATTCCGATGCTGCTGCTGCTCTTGCCTGCAGGCGAGCTGATTGACCGGCTGCCGCGCAAGAAGGTGCTGGCCACCAGCTGGGCGCTGGGCAGTGTCTGCAGCGCGCTGCTGCTGTGGCTGTCGGGCCATGGCAACGCAGGGGTGGCCGGCATCTATGCGGTGCTGGTACTGTATGGCGCCACACGGGCCTTCTCGGGCCCGGCGCTGCAAAGCCTGTTGCCGCAATTGGTGCCGATGGCGCTGTTGCCCAAGGCCATCGCCACCAACAGCGTGGTGATGCGCTGCTCGGCCATTGGCGCGCCGATGCTGGGCGGGTTTTTGTATGCGGCTGGCGGGGCGGTGTGGACCTATGGCGTCTGCATGCTCGCATTTGCGATCGGCACCGGGCTGCTGCTGCGCGTCAAGGTGCTGTATGCGGCACCCAAGGCCGCCACCGAGCCGGGCGCTGCACGCGACACGATCTGGCAGCGCTTTGGCGCGGGCATCCGCTTTATCTTTGGCCGCCCCATGGTGCTGGGCACCATCTCGCTCGACCTGTTCGCTGTGCTGCTGGGCGGCGTGGTGGCACTGCTGCCCATTTATGCCCATGAGGTGCTGCACACCGGCCCCGAGGGCCTGGGCCTGCTGCGCAGCGCCATGGCCATCGGCGAAGTTTGTGCAGGCCTTTACCTGAGCAGCCGCCCCTTTGGCACCCACGTGGGCCGCCGCATGATGCTGGCGGTGGCCGTGTTTGGCATCGCCAACCTGGTGTTCTCGCTGTCGCACTGGCTGTGGCTGTCCTGCCTGGCGCTGGCCATCGCCGGCGCTGCGGACATGGTCAGCGTCTATGTGCGCGGCTCGCTGCTGCAATTTGCCACACCCGACAACATGCGCGGCCGGGTCAACGCGGTCAACATGCTGTTCATCGGCTCGTCCAATGAGCTGGGCGAATTCCGCGCTGGCAGCAGCGCCGCCCTGCTGGGCGCCGTGCCCGCTGCGGTGGCGGGTGGTCTGTGCTCGCTGGCGGTGGTGGCGTTGTGGACGCGGCTCTTTCCCAGCCTGTGGAAGGTGAACCGCTTCGAAGATGCGCAATACCAGTCTGCGGGCCGCTAAGACCGGACGCCACTGCCCCCTCAGAGCGCATCGACCGGCAGCTTGAGAAAACGCCGGCCCTGTGCATCGGCATCGGGCAGGCGGCCTGCGCGGATATTGACTTGCACCGAGGGCAGCATCAGCTGCGGCATCGCCAGGGTTGCATCGCGCGCCTCGCGCATCGCCACAAAGGCCGCCTCATCCACGCCATCGTGCACATGGATGTTGTGCGCACGCTGCTCGGCCACCGTGCTGCACCAGGCAGCGGCACGGCCGGCAGGCGGGTAATCATGGCAAACATACAGAGTCGTTTGCGGCGGATGCGCCAGCAGCCGGCCAATGGACTGGTAAAGCGCACGCGCATCACCGCCGGGAAAGTCACAGCGCGCAGTGCCCACATCGGGCATGAACAAGGTATCGCCCACAAAAATGGCGGCCACTGCACCTGCAGCCTCTACCGCATAGGCCAGGTCCGCCGGGGTATGGCCAGGCACACCGAGCGCGCGGATGCGGGTTGCGCCCAGCGCCAGCACATCGCCATCGCTGAGCAGGCAGTCAAAGTCAGCGCCTTGCGGGGCAATGCAGTCTTCCATGCCATAGATACCGCCAAATACCTTCTGCACCTGCGTGATCTGACGGCCAATGACCACCGGCGCGGCGATGCGCACTGCCCCTGCGGGCATTCGTGTGCGCAGCCACTGCGCGGCAGACAGGTGGTCGGCATGCGCATGGGTTTCCAGCACCCAGCGCAAGGTCAATTGCTCGGCATCCAGGTAGTCAGCAAGGCGCTGGGCCGATGCCGTGCTGGTACGGCCACTCTTCGCATCAAAGTCCCAGACCGGGTCGATGACGGCGGCCTCACGGCTGGCCGCATCGTGCAGCACATAGCTGACGGTGCCGGTCACTGCGTCAAAAAAGGCCTGAACACCAAAAGAAGTGGCAGAGTGCATGGTCAAACACATTCACACAAAACAATATATCTTTTAATATAATAAAAACCACCCTGTTCGGCAAGCCCGCTGTACCAAGTCTTCTGCCCATGTCTGTAAATACCAAGGCCGCCCCTTCCCCAGAGGCCATGCGCGAGGCCGCGCAGCATGCCGTATCCGCCCTCAAGCTGCTCGGCAATGAAGACCGCTTGCTGCTGCTCTGCCACCTCAGCCAGCGCGAATGCTGCGTCAGCGATATGGAGGCACAGCTGGGCATTCAGCAACCGACCTTGTCGCAGCAACTGGCGGTGCTGCGGCGAGAGAACGCGGTCAGCACCCGGCGCGAGGGCAAGAACATTTTTTACCAGGTGGCCGATGCGCGCCTGCTGGCGCTGCTGCAGACACTGTATGCACAGTACTGCCCGGCAGCCTGAGGCGGCGCCTTCACCCTCGTCTCCAGAAAGCCTTCCTATGTCGATCGATCTGTCTGCCTTTACGCCCTGACCGCCCTCGCTGGCGGTGCCTTGATTGGCCTGGCTGCCGTGCTGCTGGTGCTGTTCAACGGCCGCATTGCCGGTATCAGCGGCATCGTGGGCGCGCTGCTGCCACCGCGCCCCCAGCGCGGCGCCTGGCGCCTGGCCTTTGTGCTTGGCTTGCTGGCGGCCTCTTGGCTTTACCAGTGGTTTGCACCGCTGCCAGCGGCCGCCAGCCCCGCCGCTTGGCCGCTGCTGGTGCTGGCCGGCCTGCTGGTGGGCTTTGGCACGCGCCTGGGCTCGGGCTGCACCAGTGGGCATGGCGTTTGCGGGCTCTCGCGCCTGTCGCTGCGCTCCCTGGTTGCCACCTTGGTCTTCATGGCCACCGGTTTTGCGACGGTGTATGTGGCGCGCCATGTTCTGTAAGGAGAGAACGATGACTATCATGATGGCAGCCCTCGCAGGCCTGGTCTTTGGCCTGGGCCTGCTCGTGTCCGGCATGGCCGATCCGCAGAAGGTGCTGGGTTTTCTGGATATTGCCGGCGCCTGGGACCCTTCATTGGCGCTGGTGATGGGCGGCGCAATCGCACTGGGGTTGCCCGGTTTTGCACTGGCCCGCAGGCGCAGCCGCAGCCTGCTGGGCGCGCCCATGCAATTGCCCGCGCGCCAGACAATAGATGCCCCGCTGCTGTTCGGCTCTGCGCTGTTTGGCATTGGCTGGGGCCTGGCCGGCTACTGCCCCGGCCCGGCGCTGGTGGGCACGGCGGCGGGCCTGGGTTCCGCAGCGATTTTCAGCTTGGCCATGCTGGCAGGCATGCTGTTGTACGGGCTGTGGTCAAACCGGTCTTGAAACCCAGCCACTATAAAATCCATAGCTGAACACCCCAGCACCATCGCTCCACCTTCCCCCTCCCCGCGCTCCCATGTCTCTCGCCATCGACCCTGCTGTTGCGCATGCCCATGCCCAGGACTGCCCCCTGCCCGTGTTGTGGCGCGACGAGCATCTGGTGGCCATCTACAAGCCCGCCGGATGGCTGGTACACCGCACGGGCCTGGATGCGGGCGAGATGCGCTTTGTCGTGCAGACCCTGCGCGACCAGATGGGCCAGCATGTGTTTCCGCTGCACCGGCTCGATAAGGGCACCTGCGGCGTGCTGCTGCTGGCGCTGCATGCCGAGGCAGCCAGCCGCACGCGCCGCCAGTTTGAAAACCACCAGATGGACAAGCGCTACCTGGCCATGGTGCGCGGCTGGGCGCCGCTGCATGCGGAGGTGGACCACGCACTGCGCCCCGACGATGCCCCGCAAGACGCGCCCGCCCAGCCGGCCCAGACCCGCTTTGCGCGCCTGGCCACGCTGGAGCACCCCGAGGCTTACGATGGCCGCTTTGCCGGCACGCGGCTGTCCTTGGTGCAGGCCGAGCCACTCACCGGGCGCCGCCACCAGATCCGCCGCCACCTCAAGCACATCGCCCACCCCATCATTGGCGATGCCACGCATGGCAAGGGGCCGCTGAACCGCTGGTGGGCCGAGCGCCTGGGCCTGCAGCGGCTGTGGCTGCATGCCTGGTCGCTGTCCTTGCTGCACCCCTACACGCAGGCGCCGTTGCATATCGACAGCGGACTGCACTGGCCGAACGCAGAGCCGGCAGCGGGCACCTCCGAGCCGCAGTCTCACCCCAGCCTGCAGCAATGGCAGGCGCTGCTGCGCAGCCCGGACTGGTTGCACGACGACCCGGGAATGGCGCGATAGCCGCTGCGCCAAGACCAAGGGCGCACATTGTTTTTCTGATGCGCGCACACTCACGCTGTGCAAAATCAACGAACAACAACTTCTCCCGCCCGCCCCGGCACAGCCGCTTCCGCCACAACGCTCAGCCCTGCCGTGCTGCTGCTGATGGCCACCGCCTGCGGCCTGTGCGCAGGGGCCAATTACTTCAACCAACCGCTGCTCAACTCCATCGCCCATGCGCTGCAGGTGAGCGAGAGCACGGCCGGCATTCTGGTCACCTGCGCCCAGGTGTCGTATGCCATCGGCCTGCTGTTTCTGGTGCCGCTGGGCGATATGCTGGAGCGCCGCAAGCTGACCGTCGGCCTGATGCTGCTGGCCGCGCTGGGCCTGCTGGTCAGCGGGTTTGCCGGCCTGATGCCCTCGCCCTTCATCGCGCTGGTGCTGGGCACCTTGGTGACCGGCCTGTTCTCGGTCGCCGCCCAGGTGCTGGTGCCGATGGCCGCCAGCCTGGCGCCGCGTGAATCGAGTGGCCGCGCCGTGGGCCTGGTGATGAGCGGCCTGCTCACCGGCATCCTGCTGTCACGCACCGTTGCCGGTCTCCTGTCGGCCGTGGGGGGCTGGAGCCTGGTCTACAAGGTCGGCGGTGTCGCGATGGTGCTGGTGGCGCTGGCTCTGTACCGGGTGCTGCCCAAGGTGGCGCATAGCGGCGCACGCCTGCCCTATGGCCAAGTGCTGGGCAGCATGGCCACGTTGATCCGCACGCAGCCCCGCCTGCGCACCCGCACCTTGCTGGGGGGCCTGGCCTTTGCGTCGGTCAGCGTGCTGTTTTCTACGATGGCCTTGATGCTCGGCGGCCCGGAGCACGGTTTGAGTGATTCGTCGATCGGCCTGATTGGCCTGTCCGGTGTGGCCGGTGCGTTGATGGCCAATGCCGCAGGCCGGCTGGTCGACAAGGGCCTGGAGCGCCCGACCACCGCCTTCTCGGTGCTGCTGCTGGTCGTCAACTGGGCGCTCTTGTGGTACAGCCAGCACTCCGTATTTCTGTTCATCGCCGGCATGCTGGTCATCGAGCTGGCGCTGCAAGGCACCCATATCTGCAACCAGAACGTCATCTACCGGCTGGCCCCCGAAGCGCGCTCGCGCATCAATGCCTGCTATATGACGGGCTACTTCATCGGCGCATCGGCTGGCTCGGCCATCGGCGCCTGGGCCTGGCACCACGGCGGCTGGACGGGCGCCTGCATCGCCGGCGCGGTGCTGGCCCTGCTCAATGTGGCGGCCTTGCTGGCGGACCGCAGGCTGTCCCATCCGGGCGCAACGGCATCCCCGGCCAGCGCAGCGTGAAGACTCGCCTGCGACTGTCCGTTCGGCCATGTTGCCGGCAAGCGCTGGACTGATACGAGGACAATGGTAGGCTTGCAGTCCCTGCATGGCGGTCCGTCGCCGCCCGCATCGATACGAGAGAGAGACCATGTACCTCGACCAGCAACAAGCCCCCAATATCAACCAGCTCACCGCATTCCGCCGCGATCTGCACATGCATCCGGAGCTGAAGTACGAAGAGAACCGCACCGCCGACAAGATCGCAGCCTATCTGACGGCGCTGGGCATCCCGATGGTGCGCGGCCTGGGCACCACCGGCATTGTGGCCAGCATCCATGGCCAGGGGCGCGATGCCAGCAACCCCGGGCCTGCCATCGGCATCCGTGCCGACATGGACGCGCTGCCGGTGCAGGAGACCAACCAGTTCGGCCATATCAGCCAGTACCCGGGCCGCATGCATGCATGCGGGCATGATGGCCACACGACGATGGTGATGGGTGCGGCCGAGCTGCTGGCCGGCCAGCGTGATTTTGACGGCACCGTGCACCTGATCTTTCAACCCGGCGAAGAAGGCGGTGCCGGCGCCCGCGCGATGATGAACGACGGGCTGTTTACCCGGTTTCCCTGCCAGGCCGTGTTTGCGCTGCACAACTGGCCCGCTCTGCCGCAAGGCCAGATGGGGGTGCGCGTGGGGCCGATCATGGCGGCCGCGCTGCGCTTTGAGATTGTGGTGCGCGGCCGGGGCGGCCATGCGGCCCTGCCCCACACCACGGTGGACCCGATTCCGGTCGCCTGCTCCATCGTCGGCCAGCTGCAGACCCTGGTCTCGCGCGGCACCGATCCGCTCGATGCGGCCGTGCTGACCGTCGGCAAGATCGAATCCGGTACGGTGGAGAACATCATCCCGGATGAGGCGCGCATCTATGGCACCTGCCGCAACCTGACCCTGGCCTCGCAGCAGTTCCTGATCGATGGGCTGCACCGGGTCTCCAGCCACATCGCCGAGGCGCACTTTGCCAGCGCCGAAGTCATCATCAAACCCGGCTACCCCAACACCACCAACCACCGCAAGGAAGCGCTCTTCATGGGCGAGGTGATGCGCGAGATGGTGGGCGCCACCCATGCCCACACCGACGTGCTGCCGGCCATGACGGCCGAGGACTTTGGCTTCATGCTTGAAGAAGTGCCCGGTGCCTATGGCTGGATCGGCAATGGCGCCGATGGCCAGCCTGGCGTGGGACTGCACAACCCGGGCTATGATTTCAACGACAACAACATCGCCCTGGGCGCCAAGTTCTGGGATCGCCTGGCACGCCGCTGGTTCGATACCCAGGCGCAGCGCTAAGGTCCCATCGCTGCAAGGGCGCGCACATCCGCAAGCCCTTGCGGCCATGATCTGGAGCCCGTTTTGCAGCGTTCAGCCACCCTCTCGCCCCTCCCCCACCGCCGCGCACGCGGCCTGCGCCTGCTGCCGCCGCTGCTGCTGGGCCTGGCCTTGCTCGCCGGCGGCCATGCCGCCCAGGCCCGCACGCCGGCAGCAAGCTCGGCCACGCCAGCACCGCAGCTGGCACCAGCGGACAACCCCTCGTGCCCGGCGCCAGCCGCCAAAGATCCTGCGGTCTACCAGGCGGAATCGCGCGAGCCCCACCCGGACCGGGGTGTGCTGTGGGAACTGCGCAAAGGCGATGATCTCGCCTATCTCTGGGGCAGCATCCATGTGGGCCAACTGCCCTGGATCTTTCCCGGCCCGCGCACCGCGCAAGCGCTGCGCGCAGCCCCCGCGATTGCGCTGGAGCTGGACCCGCTGGACCCCGCCACCCTGAAGGCGCTGACCGAGGCGATGCGCGAAGACAATGACCGGCAAAAGCTGGTCATGCGCCAGAACCCCGAGCTGCAGACACGCATGGGCCGCATGGCCTTCGAATCCTGCGTGGACCAGACGACCTGGCACACCAATGCCGCCACCCTGGCCCGTCTGATCGCGCTGGGCATGCAGGACATTGCGCGCAGCGGCTACCACCCGGCCTACGGCATCGACCTGAACCTGGCAGCGATGGCGCATGCCGTCGGCAGACCGGTGCAGGCGATCGAGACGGCGCAGGAGCAGTTGCTGGCCATGGGCCTGGGCGGCGGCGGGGTGC
Source organism: Comamonas sp. B21-038 (assembly GCF_022387135.1). Taxonomy (GTDB): domain Bacteria; phylum Pseudomonadota; class Gammaproteobacteria; order Burkholderiales; family Burkholderiaceae_C; genus Comamonas; species Comamonas sediminis. The sequence goes on along the minus strand of NZ_CP092462.1, from coordinate 1,015,312 downwards.
CCGCGCAGCTGGCCACGCCCGATGACATCCGCAAGGCGCTGAACGACATCGACAGCGGCAAGAACCGTCAGGTCGCCCAGCAGCTCGCGACCTATTGGGAAAGTGGCGACCTCGCTGGCCTGCAGCAGCTGATGCAGGACTGCCAATGCCTGGGCGACGTGGGCATGCAAGCGGCGCTGCTCGATACCCGCAACCAGCGCATGGCCGAGCGGCTGCCAGCGATGATTGCCGCGCAGCCCAAGCTCTTCATCGCGGTGGGCATGCTGCATATGGTGGGTGACAACAACCTGCTGCAGCTGCTGCAAAAGCAAGGCTTTACGGTGCGGCAGTTGACGGGCAAGGGAGCCGATACTGCAGCCGTTGCCGGCACGCCAGCCAAGGCCCGGTAAGCGCAGACCAGCGCCCATAAAAAACGCCACCTGCTTTGCAGCGGGCGGCGTAAAAACATCTGCGTCAATGCTGGCGTACTCAGGCCATGTGGGGGCGCTGATCGTGCGTGGCCAGCATCTCTGCATAGGGCTCCAACACCCATTTTTGTTCGGCAGCGTCCGGGATCTGCGCCGCACTGGCGAGCACCACCTGGCCATGCTCGGCACACAGCTGCGCCATCGCGGCCGGGCTGATCAGGCCCTCCCGCAGCAGCAAGGCGGTCATTGCCATCAGCAAGGCGTTGTGCTGCACCAGCAGATCCTGCGCACGCAGCATCTGCGCTTGCAGCAAGGCTTCGATACCGGTATTGGTGGGTGCCACTTCGGTATTGGTGTTGTCGCCCGGCTCCTGGGCCACATCGGTGCGCGACAGGCGCGCACCAAAACCCAGGTGGCGCAGATAGCGTGCCGCGTCCGCCGTGGCCTGCCGGATGTCCTGCTCGGCGCCCGTGGTACAGGCCTCCTGGCCGAACACATGGCGCTCGGCCGCACGGCCGGCCAGACCCACGCAGACCATGTCCAGCATATTGCGCCGCGAGGTGGCCTGTAGCTCGGTAAAGCTGTTGTAGCCGCCTTCGAAGGTCGCGATATTGATCTTGAGCTCCTGCGGGGTGCGGCCAAACAGCAGCGCATAGACAAGACCGTGGCCCGCCTCATGCACCGCCAGCAGCGCGCGGAAATCCGCGCTGGTGCGCTGCTTGACCTTGTTCAGATCCAACGGCACCGCAAAGCACTGCTGCAGCACCTCGGGCGCATCCGGCAGCGCCAATTGCACCTGCAGCTGGGCCGCGCCAGCGGCCATCTGCACCTGCAACGGCTGGCCGGCCTGCGCGCCCTGCTCCAACGCCCACAGCGCCGCATCCACCAGCGCACTCGAGAGGATCGTGTGCACTGACGAGAACAGCGGCCGCGTCCCCTGGGTGGGGAAGACGGCGTTCTGGTAGATCTGCGCCAGCACATCGTGGCCGATGACAAAGCGCAGCCCGCAGTTGGCCTCGATGCCCTGCACATAGTTGTGCACCGTGGTCGCAATCAGCTGCTCGTAGGCCGCACGGCTGAACGACGGGTAGATTACATGCTGGTTGCCCAGCCGCGCGATCTGCTCGGGCTTGAAGCGCTCGGCCAGCGCACGCTTGACATCGATCAGCGACAAGCGGCTGGTGAGCCGGTGAAAAATGTCGGCGTCGGTGTCGCAGTCCTCGACGCGGCTGGCCGTCTCCGTGTACATCTCATCGAGGTTGCCACAGACAAAGACCAGCAGCTTGCTGTAATCGGTCTCCCAGGATTGCTGGGAGCTGCGAAACTGGATCAGCAATTGGTGAATGTAGTCATTGCTCCACTGCATGATCTCGAGCAACGGCGCATCGAGCTTGAGGCTGCGCTTGAGTGCCTGCGCGTCCCAGGCATCGATCTTGTAGCGCATCTTCTGCTTTTTGTGCCGCTCCTGCGCATCGTCCTCGTCGGCCCGTTCGGCGTCGTAGAGCGCGTCCGCCAGCTTGCGCTCGATGCTGTGCAACTCCGACAAGGCAGGCGGCAGCTTGCCATCCGACAACAAGGCCCAGACATCCTGGTAGCGCTCGACCTTGCTGTCATCGCCACGGCTGCTCACCGTGCGGTAACGCTGGAACTCATCGAGCACCAGGATGCCGGGCGCAGCTTCCACCAGCCCGGCACTCTCGAGCGTGCCGGAGATGGTCGATGCGCCATAGCTGTCACCGTTCTGGCTGAAGCCGTCCATCTGGACTTCGACAAAGCGATCATAAAAACCCAGCAGCTGCGCCAGGCGGCGCGTCAGCTGGGTCTTGCCCGTGCCTGTCAATCCCCACAGGCACACGATCACGGGGCGGGTAATGAGCTGGGGCATCACATACCAGGCGCGCACAGCGCCCGTCACACGGTCAATCACGTCATCAATACCGATCAATTCGGTTTTCAGCTGGGCCGCAATGGCCTGCAGGTTTTGCTGACGCTCATGCATCTGTACGCGAAGCAATAGCTCCGGGGAGGTTTTCATTTCTTTCATCTGATGGTTCTCTTCATCCGGCGCGGCCGCTCAATCCCCGCAGTCGGCGCGGCGCGTCATCTGTTGCAAGGCCATCCGGTCGGCACGGCGCTGGGCGCCTTGGCTGCGGATGTGCTTGCCCGCAGCGCCGGACAGACGCCGCTGGGCCATGGCCTTGGCAACAGGGTTGAAAGGAGTGGCATCGGCCACGATCAGCAACGCAATTGGTTGCTTCATGCGGCGCAAGGCCTTGACCCGGCCCTCTTCAAAGGCGCGGGAAACAGTTTTTGCACTCATCTGTGCGGTTCCTCAGGGGCCCCGCGCGCCAATGGCCTGGTGGCTGGCGCAGCAAAACCCCAAAACAAAAAGCCCCGGCGCAGTAGCCAGGGCTTTTGTCGATCCCGGCTGCAGTGTGCAGGCGGCGATCTGGGCCAAGGCTAAACCATATGAACATGGTTTAGCCGGGGCAGAAACCGTGTTCAGTGGAGAGGGTTGAACATGAAACAGGACATAGCAAAAACTCCCAATGGTGCGCTGCAGAAGGTCGTTCGTTACTGCAGCGATAAGAAGACGAAGGGTGGACTATAGCGGTAATTTGTTAATTACGCAAGCCCCATATGCAGACTGTTGCATAAAACTGACCGCCAACCGCTGGCTTCGGCCTCTTTTGCGCGGCTTTTTGCGCATAAAACGCGGCAACGCGTCAACGGCGGCCAAAACCGCCGCTGGAGCGATACGCGGATTAGTAGCGCTTGCGGCCAGCCTTGCGGTGCTTGGCGTGCTCGGCCTTCTTGGCCTGCTGCAAGGCCTCGGCCGCCTCGCCGGCCGCGCGCCATTGCTCAAACTCTGCCGGGGTCTCCACCGTGATGCGGCCCAGCATCTGGGTGCGAAAGTCGGTGATCAGCAGCTCAGCCGCCTTTTGCATGTTGATGCGCCCGCCGCTCATCACTGCGCCGCGCTTCTTGCCAATCAGCGTCAGCAGCTCGTCATCCGCGAGCGCCGCCATTTCCTCGTCACTCAGGCCCAGCTTGTAGCGCTCGTCCAGCTGGCGCGCATAGTGCTTTTGCAGGTACAGCAGCAACTCCAGCGCCACCAGCTCGTCGTCATAGGCATTGCGGCCCACCGACCCGCAGGCAGCGAGGTTGTAGCCCGACTCCGGCACGATGATCTTGGGCCAGAGCATGCCGGGGGTGTCCCAGAGGTAGAAGTCATCGGCCAGCACAATGCGCTGCTCGTCCTTGGTCACACCAGCCTCGTCGCCGGCCTTGGCCTGGCCCTTGCCGCTCATGCTGTTGATCAACGTGGACTTGCCCACATTGGGCACGCCGCAGATCAGCACACGCATGGGCTTGGCCAGGCCGCCGCGCCCGGGCGCCAGCTGGCGGCAGGCTTCCACCAGGCGCTTGGCCGGAGCCGGCTCGCTGGCATCGAGCGGCAAGGCCTTGGTTTCGTGCTGGGCCTCGTACCAGGCCACCCATTGCGCGGTGCGGCTGGCATCGGCCATGTCCTGCTTGTTGATGATCTTGAGCGTCGGCTTGTGGCCGGTCAGCTCGGTCAGCGCCGGGTTGGCGCTCGATCCTGGCATGCGCGCATCCAGCACCTCGATGACGACATCGATGTCTTTGATGCGCTCGGCAATCAGCTTGCGCGTCAGGTGCATATGCCCGGGGAACCATTGGATACTCATACTCTTGCTTTCGGGGGGAATGGCAGGCAGGCGGTGCGCAGGCAGGCGCGCTGTGCCGGATAATGCTGCCATGTCTTCTTTATCTCAACGCCAGTGGGATGCGCAGCGCAAATCCGATCAGGACCTGCTCATCAAAGGCATCATCTTGGTCTTGATAGGGCTGGTGATCGTGGTCTCGCCCTATGTCGCTCAGGGCGATATTGTGCAGGGAGTTTTCGCCAAGGCGCCGGCAGTGGGTTGGTTTTCCCTGGTATTGGGCGCGGCTTTTGTGCTGCGCTTTGGCCTGCGCCGCAAGGCCGTGCCACCCCGGCCCGAGCAGTGAACACTGCCCTTCCCAGCATCCAGCCACTGAGCAGCTTGCGGCAGGCACGCCAGTGCTTTGCCGCGCTGCAGGCCAGTGCCAGCGCGCGGCAGATCAGCCTGCGCGAGCCGCCTGCAGCGCCCACCACCTGCTGCGGCCGGGGCTGCAATGGCTGCGTCTGGGAAGGCTTTTTTGCGGCGGCGATGTACTGGCAGGAATGCGCGCTGGAAGCGCTGCAGCCCTAACGCCGCTGGTCCGCTAGAACCCTCAGGTCGATGAGGCCTGCGCAGGCTCGGCCTGCACAGGAGGCAAGGTCTCCTCACGCGCCAGCAACTGGCGGATCTGCGCTGCATCCTGCTGCAGCTGGCCGGCCAGGATGCGCGCAGTAGCCAGGCGCCGCATCAGCCAGGGAATGAGCTGGTCGCGGTCTTCGGGGCCCGGCACACGCTCGGGCGCCGGCATCTTGGCGGGGCGCTGGGCCTCGCCTTCGACAACGGCCGGTTGCTGAGGCGCCTGCAGCAGGCAGGCGTCGATGGTGGCCGCCGTGTCCTTGAGCTGCTGCACCGCAAACGGCGAGGGAGTCTGACCCCGGCGCATCATCAGCATGATCTTGACCGAGGACATCTGGCCCAGCAGCTGGTAGCAATGGGCCTGGAACAGCTCCAGCGCCTGCAGCGGTGGCTGCACGGCGCGCGGCTCCTTGAGCGAACGGTCCACGGCCTGGATCAGTGCAGACAGGCTGTCGTAGGCCTCGCGCCGGGCCAGGCGCCAGGCCAGCTCGGGGGCATTGTCGACGGCCTGCAGCTGGTCCACCGCCAGCGAGGTGCTCGCATGCGCCGCCTGGGCCTTGAGCACGCGCTGCACCAGCGCCGGCAGCTGCGAGCGCTCCCAGGACGGCAGCACGTAGGCGAAGGCCCAGGCAATGCCGGTGCCGATCAGGGTATCGACCACGCGCTCGAACATATGGAAGGTGGTGCTGCCACCGGCATGCAGCATATGGGCCTGCACCAGGCCCAGCACCGTGGCGCCCATCGCGGTGAACAGGTAACGGCGCAGCGCAAAGCCGTGCGACACGCCCTGGGCCAGGGTCAGGCACAGAATCAGGCCCAGCGGTGACAGATGCGCCGACAGAATGGCCAGTGCCGCTACGCAGCCCAGCAAGGTGCCCAGCACCCGCACCGTGCGCCGCTCCAGGGTCTGCGCCAGGCTGCCGCGCAGCACCACGACAATCGTCAGCAGCACCCAGTAGGCATGGGCATTCCAGGGCAGGACCTGCACGACCAGGTAGCCCACCGCAATGGCCAGCGCCGCACGGATCGCATGGCGCAGCGGAGGCGCATCCCAGCTCATCAGTCCCTTGAACGGCGTCCAGGACCAGGCAGTGGGGCTGACAAACATCTGCCAGCTGGCGCGCACCACGGCCAGATCGGGCTCGATCTCGTCGCGGCCCAGGCCGATCAAACGGTTGACCTCTTCATGGATGCGCACAATGCGTTCGCTCAGCTCACGCGACAGCGCCTGGGGCGACACATCCGTGTCGTAGTGGTCGGGCAGCGATTCCTCCAGCCGCTGGGCCGGCAGCTGGCTGGCCATCTGCATCGGGCGCAGCAAGGCATCCAGATTGCTCATCGGCCGGGGCTTGCGGCCCAGCAGCAGGCTGTCGGCCAGGTGCACCACCTCCATCGCCAGCGCACGCAGCATGGCCTGCTGGGCCAGCAGCATCGGCGCCTGCTCGGGCGCCTTGCGCAAATGCTCCAGATCCAGCTCGCAGGCCAGCAGGTGGTCGCGGATCTCCAGCATCTGCATCAGCATGCCGGCCAGGCGCTGGCGGCGTGGCGTGCGCGGGCTCTCCAGCACAATGTCGCGGGCGGCCTGCAACTGGTCTGCAAAGGCCGCGTGCCGGGCCATCAACTGGCCCATGTGCTGCAGGGGTGCACTCCCCCGCGAGAACTTGCCAAAATTGCGGTCCGCCAGGTTGTCGCCATAGGCCTCGCCGTCGACCGTCTCGCCTTCCAGGCCGACATGGCGGGCCGCCTCGGGCAGCACCATGCGGGCCTGCTCCAGCATCAAGGCAGCGAGCGACAGCACGGTATCGGCAATGAACTGCACGCGGTAGCGGAAATTGAGCAAGGTGTTGGCGATGACCGCATACACCAGGAACATGCCGGCACCGATGCTGAAGAACATCGTCGATTCGGCCGCTGCGGCCAGCAGCTGCCCCTCGGCTGGCTTGGGCACCGACATGCCCAGCACCATGGCCAGCACCACCGCAATCGCAATCGGCGCACCGCGCTTGCCCCAGGCCATCCACAAAAAGCCCAGAAAGGTCGACACCACGGCCACCAGGCCCAGCAGCACCAGGTGCTGGTGCATCAACTGCACCATGAAAAACAGCGGCGCGCCCAGCAAGGGCGCGGGCAGCATGCGCCAAAACTTGCCCCGGCGCGGGGCCGGATTGTCGACGACGATGGTGACGATGACCCCAACCGAGGCCGCCGCCGCATGCTGGGTGCCCCAGATCAGTTGCACCAGGGTTGTGACCAGAAAGAGGCCCAGCGCCACTTCCAGCCCGTTGAGCACATAGTGGTTGAGCAGGCCACGCTTGAAGGTGCGCCAGCTGCGGTCGGAAGAGAAATGCGCCATGGAACAACAATACGAGAAATCAATACCGAATGATGTCGGACAAATGATAGCCAACGCGGGAAGCTATCAAATCAGAAGCACCCAGACTCATGCAAACGTTTGCATTCTGACCGCATCCGCTGCGGTATGCCAGCCACAAAAAAGCCCGCATCAGCGGGCTCTGGGGCAGCAGACCGGTCAGGACACGACCAGGTGCTCAGGCGACATATAGCACTGGCGCCATTCCTCAAACGGACCCGTGTCGGCCGCTTCCATGTCTCTTTGGGCCTGGATCGATTCGGCCGCCCGCTGCTGGTACTTGGCTGTCAGTGCATCGTTCCAGGGGCGGGCCAAGGTCTGCTCGCGGGCCCATTGCGACTGGGCAGCGCCAAAGGCCTTGAACGAGGCGCCGAACTGTTCGCTGACCGCCGCCAGCACCTGGGCCGAGGGTGTTTGCTCAGGGTGGGCCAGCAGATGCTGGGAGTGCTTGAGCGCCTGGCTGTAGTCGGTGGTGCCATGGGCCTGGTCCAGCGCCGCGGCAATCGGCTGGCAGGCTTGCAGAACCTCCTGGGCCCAGTCGGTCAGCAACACCTCCTTGCCTTGGCGCTGCAGGTGCAGGCCAGGCTCGCGGCCGCGCTCGGCCACCATGTGCTGGTTGTGCTTCATCTCGGCGATTTCAGCCGGCGAATCGGGCGGGCTGTCGCTCAGCAGGCAGTGCAGCAGGAAGATGTCGAGCAAGCGCATGGTGGGGGCGGAGATGCCCATGCTGTCGAACGGATTGATGTCCATCAAGCGCACTTCGACGTATTCAACCCCACGCTCGCGCAGCGCATGCAGCGGGCGCTCGCCGCGCTGCACGGTGCGCTTGGGGCGGATGGTGCCGTAGAACTCGTTCTCGATCTGCAGCAGGCTGGTGGCCAACTGGTTGTACTCGCCACCGGGATTGAGGATGCCCACCTTTTCATAGGCCGGGTAGGGCTGGGTCAATGCACCGTAGAGCGAATCGGCATAGCCCTTGAGGTGGTTGTAGCTGACGTTGATGGATGCCTGGGCATCGCTCTGGTAACCCAGGCGCCCCATGCGCAGCGAGGTGGCATGCGGCAGGTGCAGCGCGCCCTGGCCGTCGCCCAACGGCTGCAGCTGGTGCGGGCGGCCCTGCACGAAACAGGGACAGAGCACCGGCGAGGCACCAAAGAGGTAGAGCAGCAAAAAGGCCTGGCGGCGGAAATTGCGGATCAGTCCGAAGTATTCCTCACTGCCGACGCCGGGCAGCGACCAGTTGTAATGGATGCCCGAGATGGTCTGCATGCGGCGGCCATAGCGGTGGCCCAGGCCCATGCGGTAGATGCTTTTGGAGCGGCCGATGTGCGAGGTGCCGAAACGGCCCAGCGGAATGTTCTCATCCGACGGCAGCGAGCAGGGCATGCTCGAGATCCACAGGCGCTCGTCGTTGGTCAGCAGCACCTGGTAGACGTACTGGTGCACCTCGGCGAGCTCGTCGAGGCAGGCCTGCACCCCTTGGTGCACGCCGGTGATGATCTCGATCTGCGACTCGCTGAAATCAGTCGTGATGCTGCTGTGCGTGAGCGCCGAGCCCAAGGCAGCCGGGTGCGGCGTGAGGGCCAGCGCGCCGTCATCGTTCACGCGCAAGCCTTCTTTCTCGATGCCGCGACCCATCTGCAGCAGGCGCTGCGCGCCAATGGCATCAATACGTTGTTGGATATGGTTCATCTGCGTTGTTCTTGTCAAAGCCGGGCTGCACGATAGCAGGTTGCCCGGCGACTGGCAGAGTATTGCACGCTCAGCCTGACCGGCCTTCGGGATTTAACCCAGGGACTGACGCATGCCCCGGCAAGTCATAGTAAGAAGCTGTTGCAATCGCGCTATCTGTTGCTTTATGCGCAAGCTCAGTGCAGCTTTTGCTGTGCCTTGCGGATTTCCAGATCGCCTTGCACAAAACCGTTGTCCGGCACGATGTCGCCGCGGCGGTCGGTCAGCTCGGCCCACTGCTGGGCCAGGTGGCTGTCCATCTCATCCACCGGCACACTGTCGGCGCTCAGGTGGACCCCGCGTGTCATCGTGATGTGCGCGGCCTCGAAACTGCCCGCGCCCGCGCAGACAATGGCCCGTGTCGGTGCGCTCTCGTGCACCAGGGCCAGCATCGCGGGGCTGACCAGCTCGGGCCGCAGCGCACGCAACATCTCGGGCGCCAGCAGGCCATCGGTCATGCGCGTGGCAGCCGTCGGCGCCAGCGCATTCACATGGATGTTGTACTTGGCCCCTTCCAGCGCCAGGGTCTGCATCAGGCCCACCAGCGCCATCTTGGCGGCGGCATAGTTGCTCTGGCCAAAGTTGCCGAACAGGCCCGACGACGAGGTCGTCATCAAGATGCGGCCATAGTTGGCCGCCTGCATATGGGACCAGACGGCCTTGCAGCAGTGCACGCTGCCCATCAGATGCACTTCCAGCACCGCGCGGAAGTCGTCCATCTCCATCTTGGCAAAACTCTTGTCGCGCAAGGTGCCGGCATTGTTGACCAGCACATCCACCTGGCCCCAGCGTTCCATCACCTGGGCAACCATGGCCTGCACGGCCGGCCAGTCGGTCACCGAGGCATGGCTGGCCATGGCGATGCCGCCCAGCGCCTCAATCTCACGCACCACTTTTTCAGCGGCGGACGAGTTGCCCTGGCCATCCACCGCGCCGCCCGGGTCGTTGACCAGCACCTTGGCCCCGCGCCGGGCCAGCGCCAATGCATGTTCACGCCCCAGCCCGCCGCCGGCCCCCGTCACAATCGCTACCTTGTCGCTGAAATCCAGACCCATACATTCGCACCTTTACGCCATGCGGGCGCTTTTGGCGCCCAATATTGGAAGAGGCCTGCTGCCTCTGATGCATTCGCACTGTACGTGTTCACATTTGCTTTGCACGGCGCTTGGGCGACAGACGCGGGGGAGACAACGCCGGCCGAGGCCGGCTACACGCTAGGGTTATCCCGAAAATGGCTGAACAACCATGTGGATAAGTGGCCATCGCGGGCCATTTAACCCGCTAAGCCCATGTTTTTATTAGCCACGTGTTACATTGCCCGCAATTTCAGCAAAACTGGCCTCATCCTTGCTTTCCAGCATCCATGCTTACCACACATGGCTGGGCAGCTATGCTTTTGATACAGGCCCGACTTTCCACACCGCCATGCCCATCACCCCCGAGCTCTACAACGCCCAGATCGACAACGAAGACATCCAGGTCGATGCCTGGGCAGATACGCCGCTGCTGCAGTCGCTGGAAGAAGGCGGCGTGGACTGGCCCAGCTCCTGCCGCAATGGCACCTGCCGCACCTGTGTCGGCCGGCTCAAATCGGGCAGCGTCCACTATGAGATCGAGTGGCCCGGGCTCAGCGCCGAGGACAAGGAAGCGGGCTGCGTCCTGCCGTGCGTGGCCTATCCGGATGGCAATGTCGTGCTCTTGCGCGGCGAATACTGAGCGCTGCCCGACAGCCAGGCTCGGCCGCAATTGACCCGGCACGCTACTCCCCAGAAGCGGCAAAGCCGCCCAGCAGGGGAGCAGCTGGTCTAAAATTGGGGTTTTTACTGTCTGACCTGCTGCAGATCTGCGGCCAGACATGACACAAGTTCTTTAAAGGCATTCCATGAGCAGCCCCCTGATCCCTGCGCCGATCTCTCCGGTGGAGGACATTGTTGCCGAGATGCGCGCTGGCCGCATGGTCGTTCTGGTCGATGAAGCCGACCGCGAAAACGAAGGTGACCTGGTACTGGCGTCCGACCATGTCACGCCGGAAGCCATCAACTTCATGGCCAAGTGGGGCCGGGGCCTCATCTGCCTGACCTTGACCCGCGAGCGCTGCGAGCGCCTGCAGCTGCGCCAGATGACCGCCAACAACGGTGCGCCGCTGTCCACCGCGTTCACCGTCTCCATCGAGGCGGCCGAAGGCGTGACCACCGGTATTTCCGCCGCCGACCGCGCCCGCACCGTACAGGCTGCGGTGGCACCCAATGCCCAGGCCAGCGATCTGGTGCAACCTGGCCATATCTTCCCGCTGCAGGCAGTCGATGGCGGCGTGCTGATGCGTGCCGGCCATACCGAAGCCGGTTGCGACCTGGCGCGCCTGGCAGGCTGCTCGCCCTCCTCCGTCATCTGCGAAGTGATGAAGGACGACGGCACGATGGCCCGCCTGCCCGATCTGCAGCTGTTCTGCGCAGAGCATGGCATCAAGATCGGCACCATCGCCGACCTGATCGAATACCGCAGCCGCCACGAATCGCTGGTCGAGCGCATCAGCAGCCGCCCGCTGCAAACGGCGCATGGCGAGTTCACCGCCCACCTCTACCAGGACCATGCCAGCCACGCCGTGCACATGGCCCTGGTCAAGGGCAGCGTGCAGGCCGACAGCGATGTGCCCGTGCGTGTGCACGAGCCCCTGTCGGTGATGGACCTGCTCGAGACCGGCCGCGCGATGCACAGCTGGACCCTGGACGCCAGCCTGGCCTACCTGCAGCAGCAAAGCTGTGGCGTCGCCGTGCTGCTCAACTGCAATGAAAGCGCCTCACAGCTGATCCGCCAGTTCGACGGCAAGGCACGCGCCGCGCAAGCCCCCGAGCGGGGCCGCATGGATCTGCGCACCTACGGCATTGGCGCGCAGATCCTGCGTGACTGTGGCGTGCAGAAGATGCGCCTGATGGGCGCGCCCCGACGCCTGCCCAGCATGGCCGGTTACGGGCTTGAGATCACCGGATACATCAACAAGGAATAACACATGTTTGGAGCAGAAAAAGGCAGCGCAGCAAACCTGGACGGCAGCGCGCTCGCCATCGGCATTGTGCAGGCCCGGTTCAACGAAAGCATCACCGACAGCCTGGCCCAGGCCTGCCTGCAGGAGCTGGCCGCGATGGGCGTGCAAGCCGAGAACATCCGCCATGTCAAAGTACCCGGCGCGCTGGAGGTGCCCATTGCACTGCAAGCCATGGCCGAATCCGAAGAATTCGATGCGCTGATCGCGCTGGGCTGCATCATCCGCGGCGAAACCTACCACTTTGAACTGGTGGCCAACGAATCGGGCGCAGGCGTCACGCGCATCGGGCTGGATTTCCAGATCCCCGTTGCCAACGCCATCCTCACCACTGAAAACGAAGCCCAGGCCATTGCCCGCCAGGTCGACAAGGGGCGCGATGCCGCCATCGTCGCCGTCGAGATGGCCAATCTGCTGAAAACACTATGAACGAAAACGACCAGAGCGAGTCCTCCTCCAGCCAGCGCCCTCCGCGCCAGGCCCGCAAGGGCCTTACCTCCACCGGCGCGCGCAAGGCTGCCTCCAAGTCCACCCGCAGCCGCTCGCGTGAGTTCGCGCTGCAGGCGCTTTACCAGTACATCCTGAGCGGCAACAGCGCCACCGAGATCGACCTGTTCACGCGCGACCTGGCTGGCTTTCACAAGGCCGATGCCGCCCATTACGACGCACTGCTGCACGGCTGCATCGAATCGGCCGAGCAACTCAATGCGCAGATCGTCCCGCACCTGGACCGCAAGATGGACGAGATCTCGCCCATCGAGCATGCCTGCATGTGGATTGGCGTCTATGAGTTCCAGCACTGCCTGGATGTGCCATGGCGCGTGGTCATCAACGAGAGCATCGAGCTGGCCAAGGAATTTGGCGGCACCGACGGCTACAAGTATGTGAACGCGGTGCTCAACGCGCTGGCCCCGAGCCTGCGCGCCGTTGAGGTGGCGGCCGACCGCAACAACGCTGCCTGATCGCGCTGACAACCGATGCCCATGCCTGCGCGCTGGCATCGGTTTTTTCTAGGGGCTTAGCCGCCGCCAGTTATACTTTTGATAGCACACTCTGTGCTGGCCCATATGCCGCCAACGCTGTGGGTGCCCTCTGATCCAAGCCGAAGACCATGAAAATCGCCACCCGAGCCGAGCGCATTGAGCCGTTTTATGTGATGGAGGTCGCCAAGGCCGCCCAGGCACTGGCGGCCCAGGTGGCGGGCAGCGCGGAGCCGATGATCTTTCTCAACATCGGCGAGCCGGACTTCACCGCACCAGCGCTGGTGCAGCAAGCCGCCGACCGCGCCATCCGCGAAGGCCGCACCCAGTACACGCCGGCGCTCGGGATCGAGCCTTTGCGCCAGGCGCTGTCCGATTGGTACCAGCAGCGCTTTGGCGTCGATGTGCCGGCGCGCCGCATCGTCATCACCGCCGGCGCATCGGCTGCCTTGCAGCTGGTCTGCCTGTCGCTGATCAACGCCGGCGACGAGATCCTGATGCCCGACCCCAGCTACCCCTGCAACCGCCACTTTGTCAGTGCGGCAGAAGGCCGGGCCGTGCTGCTGCCCACCACGGCCCAAGAGCGCTTTCAGCTGAGCGCCGACAAGGTGCAGGCCGCCTGGAGCGAACAAACCCGTGGCGTGCTGCTGGCCTCGCCCTCCAACCCCACCGGCAGCTCGATTGCGCCGCAAGAGCTGCGCCGTATCCATGAGGTGGTCAAGGCCCGCGATGGCGTGACCATCATCGACGAGATCTACCTGGGCCTGTCCTATGACGAGGCCTTTGGCCAGACCGCACTGGCGATCGATGACAACATCATCTCGATCAACAGCTTCAGCAAGTACTTCAACATGACCGGCTGGCGCCTGGGCTGGGCGGTGGTGCCCGAAGCGCTGGTGCCCGTGGTCGAGCGCGTGGCGCAGAACCTGTTCATCTGCGCCAGCACCATTGCCCAGCATGCGGCACTGGCCTGTTTTGCGCCCGAGAGCATGGCCGAGTACGAGCGCCGCCGCGCCGAGTTCAAGGCCCGGCGTGATTACTTCATCCCGGCGCTTGAAGCACTGGGCCTGCCCGTGCCGGTCGCACCCGATGGCGCCTTCTACGCCTGGGCCGACTGCAGCGAGGCTGCCAGGAAGCTCGGCGTTGAAGGCTCCTGGGACTTTGCCTATGCGGTGATGGAGCGGGCCCACCTGGCGATCACCCCGGGGCGCGACTTTGGCAGCCATGACACCGGCCGCTTTGTGCGCTTTTCCACCGCCAACTCGATGGAGCAGCTGCAAGAGGCCATTGCCCGGCTGCGCAAGCTGCTGGCCTGATGATGACCGCTGCGCGCCGCTCTCTGCCAGCATCCTCGCACGAGGATCCGCGCGGCACTGCGCTGTTTCTTCGTTATAGAGCCAATTTGAAAGGCTATATCCATGGCCTTTGAGTTCCCCATCCGCATTTACTGGGAAGACACCGATGCCGGCGGCATCGTCTTCTACGCGAACTACCTCAAGTTCATGGAGCGGGGCCGCACCGAATGGCTGCGCTCGCTGGGACTGGAGCAGCAGCGCCTGCGCGAGCAGGTCGGCGGCATGTTCGTGGTCAGTGAAGCGACTATCAAATATTTACAACCTGCTCGCCTGGACGATGAACTCATCGTCACCGCAGAACTCCAAGATGCGGGGCGCGCCTCCATGCAGATCACACAGCGGGTGCTCTTAAAACAGAAGCAACCAACAGATACACCTCAACTGCTGTGTGAGGGCACAATTCGTATCGGCTGGGTCGACGCTGTCAGCATGCGCCCGGCAAGAATTCCTCAAACCCTGATCCAAACCATCTCATGAATTCCCAAGAAATGTCCATTGCCAGCCTGGTCTTGCACGCCAGCTGGGTGGTGCAACTCGTGATGCTGATCCTGGTGGCCGCCTCGGTCGCCTGCTGGGCAACGATCCTGCGCAAGGTCGGCATGCTCAAAGCCATCAAGAACAAGAATGAGACCTTCGAGAGCGACTTCTGGTCCGGCTCCAGCCTCAACGAGCTCTACCAGAACGCGATGCACAACGTCAAAGCCTGCGGCCCGATGGAACGCATCTTTGCCAGCGGCATGCGCGAGTACCAGAAACTGCGCGAGCGCCACATCACCAACCCCGACACCTTGCTGGACGGCACCCGCCGTGCCATGCGCGCGAGCTTCCAGCGCGAGATGGACGAGATCGAATCGGGCCTGTCGCTGCTGGGCACGATCGGCTCCGTCTCTCCGTACGTCGGCCTGTTCGGCACCGTCTGGGGCGTGATGCACGCCTTCACCGGATTTGCCAGCATGGAGCAGATCACCCTGGCTACCGTTGCGCCCGGCATTGCTGAAGCCCTGGTGGCCACTGCGATGGGTCTGTTCGCGGCCATTCCCGCCGTGACCGCCTACAACCGCTTCTCCAGCGGCATTGACCGCATCGCCAGCCAGCAGGAAACCTTCATCGAAGAGTTCTCCAACATCTTGCAGCGCAACCTGGGCGCCCAGCCGCTGCACGCAGCGCACTAAATACAAAGGAAACAGCCATGCCGGCCGTAGCCTCCCGCGGTAAACGCAACCGCCGCACCGTCAACGAGATCAACATGGTGCCCTTCATCGACGTGATGCTGGTGCTGCTGATCATCTTCATGGTCACCGCCCCCATGCTGACGCCGGGCGCCATCAACCTGCCCAAGGCAGGCAAGAGCGAGCGCCCGCCCACCAAGAACATCGCCCATGTCCTGCTGGACAAGGACGGGTCGATCCAGCTCAAGACCGGCAATGTCACGCAGACCGTGGCCGCTGGCGATCTGGCCGACCGGGCCAAGGCCTGGCAAGCGGACAACCCGCCTGAGGACAGCGCGATGCTGATCGTGGCGGACAAGGACCTGACCTACCAGAAGGTGATCGATACGATGTCGACCCTGCAGAAGGCCGGTGTCAAACGTGTTGCCTTGCAAGTGGCAGGCGGCAGCCAGTAAGAAGAGTCGCCATGTCCCCTCGTCAAGAGCGCGATCAGCTTGCTCCACCCCGTCCACCGTCCCGGACCAAATCCTGGGCAGTGGCGACTGCCGCCCACCTGCTGGTGGTCGTCGCCCTGCTCTGGACCGTGCGCAACCCGCGCGACAGCGACCAGCCCTCGGTCGAGGCCGAGCTATGGGCGCCCACCAATGAGCAGGCTGCGCCCGCACCACTGACGCCGCCCCCACCGCCTCCGCCCGTGGCACCGCCACCACCGGCACCGGTGCCGCCGCCTCCCCCGCCCGCACCTGCCCCGGCCGTGACCACGCCCAAACCCGTGGCCGCCGTGCCGGACGAGGATGACCGCGAGTCCGAGATTGCGCTGCGCAAGAAAAAGGAGCAGGAAGCCAAGCAGCGCGAGCAAAAGGAGCGTGAACTGGCCCAGCGCAAGGAAGCCGAGCGCAAGAAACAGGCCGAGCAGGACAGGAAGGAGCGCCTGGAAGAAGAGCGCCAGGAACGCCTGCAAAAGGAAAAGGACGCCCGCGAAAAGGCCGAAAAGGCGGAGCGGGACCGCAAGGAAGCCGACCGCAAGAAGCAGGCCGAGCAGGACAAGAAGGACCGTCTGCAGAAGGAAAAGGACGCCCGCGAGAAGGCGGAGAAGGACAAGGCCGAACGCGAGAAGGCAGAAAAAGCCAAGGCAGAAGCCGACGCCAAAGCCAAAGCTGCAGCCGACGCGAAGGCCAAGGCTGCCGCCGATGCCAAGGCCAAGGCCGCGGCAGACGCCAAAGCCAAGGCCGCCGCCGATGCCAAGGCCGCCGAGGCCCAGCGCCAGGCCAATCTGGCACGTATGGCGGGCATGGCCGGTGCGGCAGGCGCCAGCGGCAGCAGCCAGGGCGGCTCGACCTCGGGCACCGCCAGCGGCCAGGGTGGCCCATCGGCCGGCTATGGCGGAAAGGTGGCCGCCAAGGTGCGCCCCAACATCACCTTCCCGGATGACATTCAGGGCAATCCGCGGGCCGAGCTGGAAGTGCGCGCCGCCCCGGATGGCACCATCGTGGGTGTGCGCGTCACCAAGTCCAGCGGCAACAAGGCCTGGGACGATGCCGTCGTCCGCGCCATGCACAAGACCGAGACCCTGCCGCGCGACACCGATGGCCGGGTGCCTTCCAGCCTGGTCATTGGCTTCCGCCCCAAGGACTGAAGACCTGTTCGTCTTCCTGAAAAAATGCCCTCGGCCACCTTGGCCGAGGGCATTTTTCCTTTCAAAGAGAGCGTGCAGCCACCGCCCTTGCGGGCGCCCGCCAGGGAAGGTGTTTACGCGCTCAGGTCACCATGTAGCCGCCATCGACCGGCAGCACCACCCCGGTCATGAAACTGGCCGCCGGCGTGCAGAGGAACACCGCTGCCTGCGCCACATCCTGCGGGGTGCCCCAGCGCCCCAGGGGCGTGCGCGCGAGGATGGGGCCTGAACGGGCCGGGTCGTCCTGCAGCGCCTGGGTCAGCGGCGTCGCAATCCAGCCTGGGGCAATCGCGTTCACCCGGATGCCGTCGGCCGCATAGGCAATCGCGAGCGACTTGGTCAGCTGGCCAATACCCCCCTTGCTGGCCGCATAGCCGGGCACCAGGCCGCCGCCGAAGAAAGTCAGCATCGATGCGGTGTTGACAATGCAGCCGCGCCGGGCACGCAGCTTGTCGCGCGTGGCGGTGCAGACCCGCATGGTGCCGGTCAGGTTCACCTCCAGCACGCGCTGGAAAACCTCCACATCGTGCTCCAGGCCGCGCTTGATGATGCCCGCGCAGTTGAAGACGATGTCGAGTTCGTCCAGATCGGCCAGCGCCCCATCCAGATCGGCCTGGCGGGTGACATCGGCCTGGCGCACTTCCACCCCGGCATCGAGCGTGCCGTCGCCGTCGCCCAGGCCCAGCGCAATCACACGCGCGCCCAGCGCGGCCAAATGGTTGGCAATCACCGCGCCAATGCCTTGGGTGGCACCAGCCACCAAGGCAGTCTTGCCTGTCAACAGGTCTTTCTGGTAGGTCGTAGTCATCACTCGCATCACTCGCTTGGGGCTCAGTTCTTCATGTCCAGCAGTTTGATCAGGTCTGCGAAATAGCTCGCATCCTTCATCATCTGGTTGCGGAAACCCTGGTCGTCGGCATAGACAAAGCCCAGGTTCTGCTTGGCCAGCACCTCCTGGAAGGCGGGCTCATCCACCGTCTTCTTGGCGGCCGTCTTGAGGTAATCCAGCACATCGGCCGGCAGCTTCTTGGGGCCGGCAATGCCGCGCCAGGTGCCAATGCTCAGGTCGATGCCCTTTTCCTTCAACGTGGGCACCTTGTCAAAGTTCTTGACGCGCTGGTCGGCCATCACGGTCAGCATCTTGAGCTTGCCGGCCTGCAGCTGCTGGGCCACTTCGGCCGGGCTCACCGCCACCGCATCGACGTGGCCGCCCATCAGCGCCAGCACGGCCGGGCCTGCTCCCTGGAATGGAATGTGGTTGAACTTGATGCCGATCTTGTCGCCCAGCGCGGTGGCTGCAAAGTGCCAGATCGAGCCATTGCCGGCATTGCCCACGCCCATCTTGCCGGGCTCCTTCTTCGAAGCGGCGAGGAACTCCTCAATCGTGTTCCACGGCGCATCGGCACGCACGGTGATCGCGGCCGGGTCGGCGTTGAACTGGATGATGGGCTGCACATCGTCGTACGAGAACTTGGCCAGTCCCATCGGCTTGAGGGTGACCAGCTCCACCGTCACCACGGCCAGCTTGTAGCCGTCGGGCTTCGCATTGATCATGTCGGTCCAACCGATGGCGCCGCTGGCTCCGGGTTTGTTGATCACCACCACGCTTTGCGGAATGTGCTTGCGCGCCGCCTCACCAAAGGCGCGGGCCACGCCGTCGGTGCCGCCACCAGGCTGGAAGGGCACGATCAGCTCGATCTGGCGCGCCGGAAAGTCCGCCGCCGCCGCCCAGCCGCTGATGCCCATCAGCACAGCGCTGGCACCGGCGGCGACAAAGCCCATGGCGCTGCGGCGCGTTTTGTTCATGTTCATACCGTCTCCTGCTTTTTACTTTGTCGTGCAGTTTCAATAGGTCGCACGTCCACCGGATACATCAAACACCGCGCCTGTGCTGAATGAGCAGGCATCCGACGCCAGCCATAGCACCTGGGCGGCAATCTCCTCGGGCTCGCCCAGGCGCCCCATCGGACTCTTGGCGACCATCGTGGCCACATGCTCGGGGGCCATCTGCTCCAGAATCGGCGTGCGCACCGCCGCCGGCGCTACCGCATTGACCAGCACACCACTGCCCGCCAGCTCCTTGCCCAGCGACTTGGTCAGCGCCAACACCCCGGCCTTGGCCGCGCTGTAGGCCGATGCATTGGGCGTGCCTTCCTTGCCCGCGAGCGACGCAATGTTCACCACCCGGCCATAGCCCTGGGTGCGCAGCACCGGCACCACGGCCTTGCAGACGTTGTAGACGCCCACCAGGTTGATCGCAATCACCCGCTGCCAGACAGCATCGTCAAACGCATCCAGTGCCATCGTGGGCCCGGTGATGCCGGCGCTGTTGATCAGCATGTCCACACGGCCCAGGCGGGCCAGGGTCTGCGCCAGCGCAGCCTGGATGCTGGCTGGCTCGGTCACATCGACCCGGCAGAACAGCGCGTCGCCGGCGCCTGCTGCGGCAGGCGGCTGCAGATCCCAGACCGCCGCCCGCGCGCCCGCCTGCTGCAGGGCCTGCACCAGGCTGGCACCAATGCCGCTGGCGCCGCCGGTCACCACGGCCACCCGGCCGCCAAATTGGTAGCTGCAATCGGCCATGTCAGCGAATGAACTGGTTGGTGTAATCCGCGCCCAGGCCAACGGCCTCGAAGTGCTTGCGGCACATCTCTATCTTGGTGAACACGTCCTCAAAGCCCATGCCCTTGCCCCAGGGATCGGTGTAATACATGACACCGTTGACCTGGAAGTAGGTGATCATTTCCTCGCAGTCTTCGGGCACGTACAAGGTGTGGGTCTCGCCGGGGGGTTCGAACACATAGCTGCCTTCCTTGGCCCACCAGTCGTGTTCCAGGTATTTCCAGCGGCCCTTGAGCACAAAGCCATGCACCGCCTGCGGGTGGCGGTGGCGGCTGAGCACGCCGGACTTGCGCACCTTGAGCAGGTTCATCCAGTAGCCCTGGCTGGCATTGAGGCACAGGGGACGGAACCAGACATTCTCCGCCTGCGGCACCCACAGCCGGTCATCGGTGGGGATGGCGCTCTCCACCACGATCTCGGGCAGCGCATCGGGCGGGTTCGGGTACTGGTAGGGCATCAACGGGGTCTGGTCGGGGCTTTCTACGGGCATTTATCCACCATATGGACAGAAGTTCATAATATGGATAATTGTAGAGATCACCGCAAGACCTGCAGCCCAGGCAAACCCCAGGCCTTGGAGGGCACAGACATGTTGGCGACACAGACCCGACTGCATCAGCGAGCAAACGGGCACAAAAAAGCCCGGCTGTGGAGCCGGGCTTCAGTGTGAAGAGGTGCAAGCCATTGCGCGATCAGGAATCCACCCAATTGACCATGCCGCTGAAGGCCGTCACCAGCACGATGATGCCAAACACGATGCGGTACCAGGCAAACGGCACAAAACTGTTGGAGGCGATATAGCGCAGCAGCCAGCGCACGCACAGCCAGGCGCTGATGAAAGAGAAGATGAGACCAGTCGCGAACATGGGGATGTCGGCCATCGACAGCAGTGCGCGCTCCTTGTAAAGGCTGTAGACCCCTGCGCCGATCAAGGTAGGGATCGCGAGGAAGAACGAAAAGTCGGTGGCCGCCTGGCGCGACAGGCCCATCAGCATGCCGCCGATGATGGTCGAGCCGCTGCGGCTGGTGCCGGGGATCATCGCCAGACACTGCACCAGGCCCACCTTGAGCGCATCGAGCGGCGTCATCTCATCGACGGTCTGCACCCGCACATGGGCGGACTGGCGCTTTTCGGCCCAGAGAATGACAAAGCCGCCCAGGATAAAGGTGGTGGCCACCACGACCGGCGTGAACAAATGCGCTTTGATGTACTTGCCAAACAACAGGCCCAGCACCACCGCCGGCAAAAATCCGATGAAGACATTGAGCGCAAACCGCTGCGCCTGGCGGCTCGATGGCAGGGCCACCACGGTGCTGCGGATCTTTTGCCAGTACACCAGGATCACCGCAAAGATGGCACCGGTCTGGATCGCAATGTCGAACACCTTGGCCTTGGCATCGTCGAATCCCAGCAGGCTGCCCGCCAAAATCAAATGCCCTGTCGAGGAGATCGGCAAGAACTCGGTCAGCCCCTCCACCACGCCCATGATGGCGGCTTTGATCAACAGCAAGGTGTCCACAACAGTCTTTCCAAAAAATCGGTGTGCCGATTATCCAGCGGCCCAACACGCGTCACAGCGCTGGCCCCGTAGCGCGCACGAAAATTTACACAATGCAGCGCCCTCCCCTGCCTGCCTGCTATGGCGCCGGCAACGCCACGACCTGCACGGCCCCGCCTGCCGGCAGCAAGGGCTCGTAATGCGCCAGAACCAGGTAGCGGCACTGCGCGGCCAGTGGTGGGGCTGCCGCTTGCAAGGCCTCGCGCAGAAAACTCAGCGCCGGTTTGTCCAGCCCCGACGTAGGCTCATCGAGCAGCACCAGCCGGGCGCCACTGGCCAGGCCCAGCGCGATGACCAGCTTGCGCAGACTGCCGGTGGACAGCGCCAGCAAAGGCTTGGCGCCATGCGGGGCCAGATCAAAGCCCGCTTGCCATTGCCCAAAAAGTGCCTCATCCCAGCCCGGGCAGTCGCGGCGCATCTGCGCGATCCAATCCGCCACCACCGTCGTTCCGGCTGGCATCGTGGCAGGCAGGCGCGGCTCATGCCAGAACACCAGGCCAGCGCTGTTGAGCGCCTGCGCTGTCTGGCCATCGATCCGCAGACTGCCGCCGCTGGCCTGCAACTGCCCGGCCAGCAATTGCAAGGCGGTGGTCTTGCCGGCGCTCAAGCCGTCGACCAGCTGCACCAGGCCGGGGGCGGCCTGCCAGTGCCAGCCGGCCAGCAGCGGGCCCGCTTGCGGGTATGAAAAATCCAGCGCATTCCAATCCAGGCTCATAGGGGTATCCGGCTTGCTTGCTTAACTCCTAAAAACATAGCATAAAATCCCGCCATATCGATGAAAAACCCGCACATGCTCGACTATTTGGACTTTGACACCAGCGATGACGGCGAGGGCATCAGCAGCCTGGATGCGATGGCCTATGCCAAGGCCGCCCAATGGCCCGCGCTGGCGGCTGAAGTCACGCAGTTGCTGGCCTGGTGCAGCGATGCCTTTGGCGCCCCCGGCGCGCTGGAAGAGGGCCATGCCTGGGATCTGGACCTGCAGCTGCAAAACGATGCCGGTGATGCGCTGGCCTTGCACTGGGATGCGCGCCAACGCCAGCTGCTGGCACCCCAGGCCGCGCAGCAGCCCGCACTGCAACTGAGCCTGACCCTCAGCGGCCCCGATCCCTTTGCCCAACAGGTAACCGAGCAGTTTCTGGGCGATAGCGCGTAAATACGCGACGCGGACCTAGGCCGCCAGCATCAGGTCCAGGTTCTGCACCGCCGCACCCGATGCGCCTTTGCCCAGGTTGTCAAAAATAGCCGCCAGCAGCACCTGGCCCTGCGCCTCGTTATGGAAGACGCTGAGCTGCATGGCATTCGTGCCGTTGAGCCGTTGCGGATCCAGCTGCGTGAGCGCTTTGGCCTCGTCCAGCGACAAGACCTGCACATCGGCCGCCTGCGCATAATGCCGCGCCAGGCAGGCCTGCAGCGCAGCGGCATCCACACCGGGCGGCAGCAGGCGCAAGGCCAACGGCACCGTCAGCACAATGCCTTGGCGGTAGGCGCCATAGGCTGGCACAAACAGCGGGCGCGCGGCCAGACCGGCGTGCAGCGCAATCTCCGGCGCATGCTTGTGCGCCAGCTCCAGCCCATAGACCTGGAAGGCCGGTGCCGGGGTATCGCCACCGCCCTCATGCGCCTCCACCCCAGCGCGCCCGCGCCCGGAGTAGCCCGATACCGCATGCACGCTGATGGGGTAGCTGGCAGGCAGCAGCCCGGCCTGCACCAACGGCAGCAGCAGGCCCACCGCGCCGGTCGGGTAGCAGCCCGGGTTGCTGACCCGGCTGGCTTGCGCAATGCGCGCTGACTGCGCTGCCGACATCTCCGGAAAACCATATACCCAATCGGCCTCGGTGCGGTGCGCCGAACTGGCATCGATCACCCGCACGGCAGGGTTGACGATGGACTGCACCGCTTCGCGAGCGGCTGCATCCGGCAGGCAGAGGATGGCGATGTCGCAGGCATTGATGGCTTCGGCCCGGAGCTGGGCGTTCTTGCGCTCCGCTGCAGGCAAGGTCAGCAGGCGGATACCGGAGCGCCCGCGCAGCCGCTCATGGATCTGCAGGCCGGTGGTGCCCTGGTCGCCGTCGATAAAAACAAGAGGAGTGCGCATATGCAGATGACTTCCGTGAATGCGGGCGCTGGCCCATCGATGAAGCCGCTATGTTCCGCCGCGCTCTAGAATAATGAAAGTTGAATTTCATAAACCAGACATTCAGCTTTTCTGAATTTGGAGCCGCGATGCGAGAAATCAGCCTGGACCGTTTGCGCACCTTGGTGGCGATTGCCGACCAGGGATCGTTCATCAAGGCCGCCCACCGCCTGCACCTGGCACCCCCCACGGTCAGCCTGCATATCGCCGAGTTGGAGGAGCGCATTGGCGCGCCGCTTCTGTCGCGCAAGCGTGGCCAGGTCAGGCCCTCTGCGATTGGAGAAGTGCTGGTCGCACGCGCCCGCCGTCTGCTGGGCGATGCCGAGCAGGCGTTGAGCGACATACAACGCCAGGTGCAAGGGCTGGAAGGGCGGGTGCGGCTGGGCGCCTCGACCGGCGTCATCGCCCATCTGCTGCCGCAGGCGCTCGCCGTGCTGCGCGACCAGCATCCCGGCATTGACGTACAGATCAGTGTCCAGACCTCGGAAGAAACACTGGCGCGGCTGGTCGATGGCAGCCTGGATGTGGGGGTGACGGCCCTGCCCCAGCCGGCCGTGGCTGGCCTGGTGATCAAACCCTGGCGCCGCGATCCTGTGATGGCCTTTGTGCCTGCCGATTGGAAAAGCCCAGCCCGTATCACGCCCCAGTGGCTTGCCAGCCAGCCCCTGATCCTCAACGATGCCAGCACACGCCTGTCAGGCCAGACCAGCGAATGGTTTGCCGCCGGCGGCCACCACCCGGTGCCACGCATTGCACTGAACTACAACGATGCCATCAAGAGCCTGGTCGCCGCCGGCTACGGCGCCACCTTGCTGCCGCACGAGGCCACTGCCCCTGCGCCGGATGCGCGCATCGCCATGCGCCCGCTGCGCCCAGCGCTGTGGCGCCGGCTGGGCATGGCCCACCGCGCCGGCTATGTGGAGCCTTCCACCCAGCATGTGCTGGATGTGCTGTGGGGGCTGCGCCTGCGGTGAGCGGCACACCGGCAAGGCCGGGCTGAAAAGCCAGGCCTGTGCAGCGGCCCAGCCGCCAAGTCACTCGCGCGATCAACCGGTCCTTGCACTGCCTGGCGCGATGCGCTTTGGGCGCTGCGCCATCCGCATGCGGCCCGCATTCATCAGCAGCATCCCGGCAATCGCCGCGCCACCGCCACGCAGCAAGGAAGCCGTGACCGGCTCAGCCAGCCACAGGCTGGACAGCAGCATGCCAAACAAGGGCACCAGCGACATATAGGCGGCCGCTGCCCCGGCGCCCAGCTCCTGCACGCCCTTCAGGTACCAGGCATAGGCCAGCGCGGTGGCCCCCAGCGCCAGCGCGACCAGGCTGTACCACACCTCGGCGCGCACATGCACCAGGCCTGCCCAGGCGCTTGGCCCCTCCGCCACCAGACTGGCGCCCAGCAGCAACAGCGCGCCGATACTGGCGGTCGCAGCCGTCGTGGTGAGCGGATCGATGCTGGCCAGCACCAGGCGGCCCAGCAAGGTATAGCCCACCCAACAGGCCGCGCAGCCCAGCAGCAGCCACTCTCCAGCCCCCGCAGCGCTAACCTGGGCCCAGCCCCTATGGCCACCGCTCAGGGCATACAAGGCGCCGCCCACCGCCAGCCCCAGGCCGATAAAAATGGGCAGATTGATGCGTTCACGAAACAGCAGCACCGCAAACAGCATCGTCAGCACCGGGTTGAGCGCAACCACCATCGCCGCCTTGCCTGCGGGCACGGTTTTGAGCGCCAGCAAGAAGAACAGCGAGTAGCCCAGTACGCCCACCGCCGACGCAGCCGCCAGCCCTAGCCACTGGCGCCCGGCCAAATTGCGCAAACGGCCCATGCGCCCGGTGCGGCCCAGCCACAGCAGCAGCACGGCACTGGCCAGCAAAAAGCGCAGGCTGGCCGCAGCCAGCGGCTGCATGGCCTGCGCCACAACGCGGCCCCAGGGCCAGGATGCGCCCCACAGCGCCGCCATGCCGATAAGACCCAGATGGGTGGAGTATTTGGAGGAGTTCATGCGCTGTTACTATCCGCTAATCACGATTGATGGTCGAATGAGCAAATACTCATAGGCCATGTACCCGGTTTCCGCCATGACCTTCACCCAGCTCCACGTGTTTGCCACCCTGGCCAAGGTGGGCAGTTTTTCCCGCGCCGCAGCGGCGCTCGGCATCTCGCAAAGCGGGGTGAGCCATGCGATCAAGCAGCTCGAGGCTGCTTGGTGCGTCAGCCTGTTCAGCCGCGACGGCGCAGCGGTCAGCCTGACGGAGGTCGGCAGCCGCCTGCTGGTGCGCGCCCAGGACATGCTGCAGCAGCAAGAAGCACTGCTGCAGGAAGCACAGGCTGCGCAGGGCGTGGCACGCGGGCGCCTGCATATCGCGTCGTTTGGCGCAACCTCCTCGCTGCGCCTGCTGCCGCAGTTGCTGACAGCCTTTCGGCAGGCGCATCCGCTGGTCGAGGTGCATATCGAAGAAGCGGTGGACAGTGTGGTGCTGCAGTGGCTGCTGGAGCGCCGCGTGGAGCTGGGCTTTGTGGTCTTGCCCGATGAGCGTTTTGACACCGTAGCGCTGCTCGAAGACGAGCTGGTGGCCGTGCTGCCTGCGGCGCACCCCCTGGCCCAGAAGGCCCGCATCAGCGCGCTGGATTTCCATGGCCAGCCCTTTATCCGCACCTCCGCAGGCTCGGGGCCCCGGGTCGATGCCTTTCTGGGCGAGGAGGGCTCGGTACCCAACACCTTGTACCGGTTTGAACAACTCAGCTCGATGATGGGCTTTGTCGCCCAAGGCGATGCGCTGACGATTGCCGCGCGCCTGGCACTGCCTGCGCCACCGGCCGGCGTCGTCTACCGCCCGCTGGCGCCGCGCAACCACCGCCACATCGCGCTGGCGGCGCTGCGCTTTGACCGGCTATCGCCCGCAGCGGCAGCCTTCGTCGAGTCCACCCGAAAAGCCCGCAAGCGCCTGGTGATGGAATAAAGCGCCTGGGTGCCAGAAGCAGGCCAGTTACTCCCCGCTCAGCGCAATCACCACGGCCGAGGGCTCCACCGTCACCTGCACCGCAGAACGCACACGCAGCGACGATGCCTGGCGGCTGAAACCCACCAGCTGCACGCCGGACTGCAGGCGCACGGCCAGCTCCTGGACCGTGCCACCCCGCGTGGCACGCGTGACGGCGCCCTGCCAGCCATTGCCGCCCGGCGCCAGCGCGGTGGCCCCGGATGCGGCCTGCACCGTCACTGCGGTGGCCTTGCACATGGCCAGCACCGGTAAGCCCTGGCGCAGGCCCAGCAGCTGCGCGCTCTCGTCGGTGATGTGGGATTGCAGCCCAAATTGCGCCCCGGCAGCGGCGCCCTGCAGCTGGACTTGCACCAGCGGGCCGCTGCGGCTGAGCTGGGCCACCACGCAGGGCCATTGGTTGCGCATGCTGGTCATCACCTGCAAACGCGCCAAGGTGGTGGCGACGGAGATGCCTGCAGCCCCGGCAGTGCGCGCCTGGGGGTCTGCGGCCACCGGCAGTTGCCGCGCATGCTCCAGCTGCACATGCAATTGCTCGCGGGCCTGGCCCATGGCATTGGCCGCTTCGAGCAGCAGCAGGGCATCGGCCGTGAGCTGGGCGCCCCCTCCCCCCTTGCCGCCCACGCTGCGCTGCACCAGCTCCACGCCTGCCAGGTTGGACAAGGTATCCAAGGCTTGCCAGGCCGCCTTGTAGCTGATGCCCACGCGGCGCGCGGCCTCCGAGATGGAGCCGCAATCCTGGATATGGCGCAGCACGTCGATGCGGCGGTCAGAGCGCTTCTCGGAGAGCGCGGCGGCGAGCGATGCTTGGGGAATCATGGCGCGAATCTTCGCATGCTTTACCACCCGGTGCAGATGCCCATATCGCCACACCAGACATGCAGCGCGCGCAATAGCGTGGCAACGCGGCGGCCTATGCCCCCCACCATTTGGCAGGTCCCCGCAATCTCGTTACACTCGCGCTATTCATTAACAGAATAGCGACCTGATGACTGCCATGACCGCACACCGCCTTGCCCCTCTCGCCCTGTCCCTGTTGGCAGCCTTCGCAACCGGTGCCCATGCCGACGAAGTCTCGGTGGCCGTCGCTGCCAACTTCACCGCGCCGATGCAAAAGATTGCCGCCGCGTTCGAAAAGGACAGCGGCCACAAGGCGGTGCTGTCGTTTGGTGCCACCGGCAAGTTCTATGCGCAGATCAACAACGGCGCGCCATTTGGCATTTTGCTGGCCGCCGACGACACGACACCGGCCAAGCTGGCCCAGGAAGGCAAGGGCGTGGCCGCCAGCCGCTTCACCTACGCGATTGGCCAGTTGGTGCTGTGGAGCAAGCAGGCCGGCTATGTGGACGACACGGGCGCCGTGCTCAAGACTGGCGACTACCGCCACATTGCCATCGCCAACCCCAAGCTGGCCCCCTACGGCCTGGCCGCGATGGAAACGCTCCAACACCTGGGCCTGACCGACGCGGTGACGCCGAAGATCGTGCAAGGCGAGAACATCGGCCAGACCTACCAGTTCGCAGCCAGCGGCAATGCCCAGCTGGGTTTTGTGGCACTGTCGCAGGTGATGGAAGACGGCAAGCTGCGCGAGGGCTCGGCCTGGATCGTTCCATCGGCCATGCATGAACCCATCCGCCAGGACGCGATCTTGCTCAACAGCGCCAAGGACAATGCTGCCGCTACTGCCTTGATGCAATACCTCAAGGGTGACAAGGCGCGCGCGATCATCCAATCCTACGGCTACGCGTTTTAAGAGACGGGCGGAGAACGCAGCCCGCCCGCACGCTGGCCGGTCCTGGTCAGCCAGACGGAAGCTGAGCGGCCAGCCTTTATGCCACCCGCGAGCCAGCGGCTTCAGCGCGTTGGCCCAGCTACACATTCCGCTTGCCGCGGCCGCGCTGTGCGTGCACCATGGGCGCAGCGCCCTCCCCCTTGTTGCCACCTTGCCAGCCCCCGCCTGCCGTGAGTACTTCCTTTCTCAGCCCCGACGATTGGGCCGCCATCTGGCTGACGCTTGAGCTCGCCAGCTTCACGACGATCTTGCTGCTGGTGCTGGCCACGCCGCTGGCCTGGTGGCTGGCACATACGCCATCGCGCTGGCGCGGCCCCATCGGCGCGGTGGTGACGTTGCCGCTGGTGCTGCCCCCCACGGTGATTGGCTTCTACCTGCTCATCACGATGGGCCCCAACGGCCCGCTGGGCCAGCTCACCCACGCGCTGGGCCTGGGCTATCTGCCGTTTACCTTTACCGGGCTGGTGGTGGGTTCGCTGGTCTATTCGCTGCCCTTCGCAGTGCAGCCGCTGCAGCGGGCATTCGAGGGCCTGGGCCGCCGCCCATTGGAAGTGGCCGCCACCCTGGGCGCAAGCCGCATCGACAGCTTCTTCAGCGTGGCGCTGCCGCTGGCGCGCCCCGGCTTCATCACCGCTGCCGTACTGACCTTTGCCCATACCGTCGGTGAGTTCGGCATCGTGCTGATGCTAGGCGGCAATATCCCTGGCAAGACGCGCGTGGTTTCGGTACAGATCTATGACCACGTGGAAGCACTGGAATACACCCAGGCGCACTGGCTGGCGGGTGGCATGGTGGTGTTTGCCTTTGTGGTGCTGGTGGCGCTGCAATGGCTGCAACCCCGGGACAAGAACCACGCGAGCCCGCTATGACGCACGTCCAGAACACTGATAACGGCATTCACGCGCGCCTGCAGCTGCAGCGCGCCTCGTTCCAGCTGCAGGTCGATCTGCAGCTGCCCGGCCAGGGTGTCACCGCGCTGTTTGGCCCCTCGGGCTGCGGCAAGACCAGTTGCCTGCGCGCCATCGCCGGGCTGGAGCGTGCCCAGGGCGAGGTCTCTGTCAATGGCGAGCGCTGGCAGGACGACGACAGCGGCCACTGGCTGCCCACCCACCAACGCGCGCTGGGCTATGTCTTTCAGGAGGCGAGCCTGTTCCCGCACCTGAGTGCCCATGACAACATCCGCTACGGCCTGCGCCGCACACCGGCGGCGCGCCAGCGCGTGCAACTGGAACGGCTGGTGGAGCTGCTGGGCATCGGCCCGCTGCTGGCGCGCAAGCCCGCGACCTTGTCGGGTGGTGAGCGTCAGCGGGTGGCCATTGCCCGTGCGCTGGCCACCAGCCCGCGCGTGCTGCTGATGGACGAGCCGCTGGCCGCGCTGGATGCCGAGCGCAAGGCCGAGGTGCTGCCCTACCTGGACCAGCTCAGCGCGCAGCTCCAACTGCCGATTCTTTATGTCAGCCACTCGATCGACGAAGTGGGCCGCCTGGCCGACCAGGTGGTGCTGCTGCAGGCGGGCCGTGTGGTGGCACAGGGGCCGGTGGCAGAGCTGCTGAGCCAGCTCGATACACCGCTTGCGAAAACCTTGCCCGATGCACAGCAGGCCAGCATCCTGGAAGGCCTGGTCTGCGGCCACGATACGCAGGACCACCTGTGGTCGATGCAGATACCGGGCACCCCCCCACAGCAATTGCACTGGACGCAGGCCGATGCCCACTACCAGCAAGGTGAGCGCCTGCGTCTGCGGGTCATGGCACGCGATGTCAGCCTGTCGCTGATGCCACAGGCGGGCAGTTCCATCCTCAACAGCCTGCCAGCCGTGGTGACGGCAATGCAGGCCAGCAGCCCGGGCCAGGTGCTGGTGCAGTTGCGCCTGGCGCCCGGTGGCGCCGACGGCGCGCCCCATCTGCTGGCACTGGTGTCTGCCCGCTCGGCGCGCCTGTTGCAGCTGACGCCGGGCCTGCTCGTGCATGCCCAGCTCAAGGGCGTTGCGGTCTTGCGCTGACCGCCAGAGCCTCTGGCGCCTGGCGCCAACAACAAAAAAAAGCCCGGACGCATCCGGGCTTTGTCGTTCCAGGTGGGCCGTTTAAGGGGCCAGCACCACTTCCACGCGGCGGGCTTGGGCATTGTTGCCAGCGTTTTCCACCGCTTCGGGCTTCTTCAGCTCCAGCTTGTCTTCGGTCACGCCCAGGGCCAGCAGCGCATCACGCACGGCAAAGGCGCGTTGCTTGGCCAGCTCGGCGTTCTTGTCAGCGTCGCCGGTGGCATCGGTGTAGCCCGAGATAACCGCACGTTGACCGGCTTTGACGCCAGCGATCACGTCCACCAGCGCTTCGTTGGCGCCCGCAGCCAGCTCGGCCTTGGCCGTGGCGAAGTAGAACTTGACCACACCGTTTTCGATGACCACGGCGGCGGCGTCGTCGGCAACCACGGCAGCGCCGTTGGCAGCAGCAGCGCCAGCCGCGCCAGCGGCATTGGCCGCCTCAGCAGCACGTGCGGCGGCTACGGCTGGAACGGTACCGCCCAGCACCGCACCGCGCTTGGCGCCATCCGCCGTGGCGGTCACGGCGGCGTTGCCGGACTTGGCACCATGGATGCCCTTGTAAGCACCGAACCAGACGACACCCAACACCACCAAAATGATCAGGGCAAAAACCAGGCCCAAGGCAAAGCGCTCATCACCGTCATTATTTTGCGAAGAACTCACGGTCAGACTCCAGGCACCCGTAGTGCGTAAAAAGACAGAAAAGGAAAATGTTTTGGCAGCAGGCCAGGCCCCCAAGAGCTCCGCCGCTACTGCCAGGTACGCGCGAGATTGTACATGGCGGCACCCCGCCTGCGTGTCGAACCGGCAGCGGCGGCGAACGCCCCCTGCGCCCGCGATCTACGGGTCTGACCGGTAGCGAACGCCCGCCAGTCGCTTGAAAATAGATAGCAGCACATGCCGACACCATGCCGCTCCACTAGTAGTTACCCTTGATTTTGCGGCAGGCGCACAAAAAAATTTTCTTCCTTGCTCCTGTTCACAACATCGACGCGTCAATTTGTAGGGCAAAAGGCATAGTTATTCGTAAAATCAGTGCTTTTCGAAAAAGTGCATTTGCTTACCAGCATTGAGCACTTATTACAGGACTAGCCAACCATTGGAGACACCATGCAGGCTTTACTCGCCCTATCCAGGGCCATAGACAGGCTCAACGCCTTCGTCGGCAAATATTCGATATGGCTGATCTTTGCCGCCACCTTCATCAGCGCGGCCAATGCCATTGTCCGCAAGGCCTTTGACGCCAGTTCCAACGCTTTTCTGGAAGTGCAGTGGTACCTGTTCGCGTGGTCCTTTCTGCTGGCCGCCGGCTACACCTTGCTGCACCGGGAGCATGTCCGCATCGATGTGATCAACTCGCGCCTGTCCAAGACCAAGCAGGTCTGGATCGACATCATCGGCTTTGCGCTGTTCCTGACGCCGCTGTGCCTGACCATTCTGTGGCTGAGCATGCCCGTGGTCATTCAGATGTACCAGTCCGGTGAAATGTCCGGCAACCCGGGCGGCCTGATCCGCTGGCCCGTATGGGCCGCCATTCCTGTCGGGATCACCTTGCTGATGCTGCAGGGCCTGTCCGAGCTGGTCAAGCGCATCGCTTTTTTGACCGGCGACGGCCCCGATCCAATGGGCAAGCTCAGCGACAAGAGCGCCGAGGAAGAGCTGGCAGAGGCACTGCGTGCCGAAGCTGAAATCAAGCAGGCGCAGGCCGCCGCAGCCCAAGCTGCCGCGCGCCAGGTCTAAGGCCGGCCAGAGGACCTCACATGGACTTTATCGTTACCAACTACGCCCCGATCATGTTCGCGGGCCTGATCGTCTTCCTGCTGCTCGGCTTCCCGGTGGCGTTCAGCCTGGGCGCTGCCGGCCTGATGTTCGGCTTTATCGGCATTGAGCTCAATGTCTTTCCCTCGTCGGTGATGGCCTGGCTGCCCCAGCGCCTGATCGGTATCATGGCCAACGACACCTTGCTGGCCGTGCCCTTTTTCACTTTGATGGGTTTGATACTGGAGCGCAGCGGCATGGCCGAGGACTTGCTCGACACGGTGGGCCAGGTTTTTGGCCCGATCCGGGGCGGTCTGGCGCTCGCCGTGATCTTTGTCGGCGCACTGCTGGCCGCCACCACCGGCGTGGTGGCCGCATCGGTCATCTCGATGGGCCTGATCTCGCTGCCCATCATGCTGCGCTATGGCTATGACCGGCGCCTGGCCTCGGGCGTGATTGCCGCCTCGGGTACGCTGGCCCAGATCATTCCCCCATCGCTGGTGCTGATCCTGATGGCCGACCAACTGGGCAAGAGTGTGGGCGACATGTACAAGGGCGCCTTCATCCCCGGCTTCATGCTGATGGGTCTGTATGTATTGTGGGTCGCGTGTTTGGCGATCTTCAAACCCAAGATGGTGCCAGCCTTGCCTGTTGAGGCCCGTATCTACCGCGAAGCCAATGGCAACGCCGGCTACACCTCGCTGATCGTCGTGATGGGCCTGTCGACCATTGTGGCGATCTTCCTGGCCAACCATATGGCTGACATCCACACCTGGTGGGAAGGCAAGCTGGTCACCGATGTGGCCACCGACGAAAAGATCGTGACGGCCATGTGCGGCGGTACGTTCATTGCGTTCGTGATCGCGTCGATCAACCGCATCTTCAAGCTGGGGCTGCTGTCCAAGCTGGCCGAGCGCGTGACCTT
This sequence comes from Comamonas sp. B21-038, assembly GCF_022387135.1. Lineage (GTDB taxonomy): Bacteria > Pseudomonadota > Gammaproteobacteria > Burkholderiales > Burkholderiaceae_C > Comamonas > Comamonas sediminis. The sequence goes on along the minus strand of NZ_CP092462.1, from coordinate 982,449 downwards.
TGTGCTGATCCCGCCACTGCTGCTGATCTTCCTGGTGCTGGGCACCATTTTCCTGGGCATTGCAACGCCCACCGAAGGCGGCGCGATGGGTGCGATGGCTGCCCTGATCATGGGCTTTGCCCGCAAGCGCCTGAACATGAACCTGCTCAAGCAGGCGCTGGGCTCAACCACCAAGCTCGCCAGCTTTGTGATGTTCATCATGATTGGCGCGACGACCTTCAGCCTGGTGTTCCAGGCCGCTGACGGCCCCAAGTGGGTGGAACATCTGCTGACCAGCCTGCCAGGCGGCCAGACCGGCTTCCTGATCGTGGTCAACATCATGATCTTCTTCCTGGCGTTCTTCCTGGACTACTTCGAGCTGTCCTTCATCGTTGTGCCGCTGCTCGGCCCGGTGGCCGACAAAATGGGCATCGACCTGATCTGGTTCGGTGTGCTGCTGGCGGTCAACATGCAGACTTCGTTCATGCACCCGCCCTTCGGCTTTGCACTGTTCTTCCTGCGTTCGGTGGCGCCTGACAAGCAGTATGTGGACCGGGTCACGCACAAGGTCATCGAGCCGGTGACCACGATGCAGATCTACAAGGGTGCCGTGCCGTTTGTGCTGATCCAGCTGGTCATGGTGGGTGTGCTGATCGCCTTCCCCGGCATCGTCACCGGCGCATTGGATAAGCCGGTAGCCGTCGATATGCAGAAGGTCAATGAGCAGATGATGAACCAACTGGGCAATGCGGACGGCGGCTACGGGGACAACCCGTTTGCCACCCCGGATGCCCCTGCCGATGCAGGTGCAGCAACCGGTAGCGATGCAGGTGCAGTGCCAGCACCTGCCGCAGAAGGCTATGGCTCGGACGACCCGGCCAAGGCCCTGCAGGACTCGTTGGGCACCGCCCCCGCTGCCGAAAGCAAATAAAGGGCTCCCAGCCCATCCCCCCGAACCCTGGCTTGCCAGGGTTTTTTTTATGGCTGCCTGCAGCGGGGCCCAGCCTCTTCTATGCGCCGGCTGCCCGCCCCCCTGCAGCCCCTCTGAATACGCCAGCGGAGCACCAGCACCTGCCTGTGCCCCACAGACGCAAAAAAGCCGCAGCAAGCTGCGGCTCTCACCTTGCACTGCCAAGCCTCAAAAGGCCCGGCGCCAGTGGCTATCAGGGGAGTTTGACCTGGGCCATGTACTGGTTGAATGGGTACTCGGAGAAGCGGTTCCACAGGATCTGGTCCTTCTGGAAGGCGCGCATGTCCTGGTGGATCTTCTTGAACTCGGGCGAGCGCGCTTCGTGCTCGGCAAAGGTTTCCATAGAGGCCTTGAAGCCAGCGTCCATCAGCTCCTTCGAGAAAGGCTTGAGCTGGGTCTTGTTGGCCACCAGGTTCTTCAGCGCGATGGGGTTGAGCACCTGGTACTTGGCGGTCATGTCGGCCGCTGCCACGCGGGTGGCGGCATCCAGGATGGCCTTGTTCTCGGGCGACAGCGCGTTGTACTTCTTGATGTTGATGAAGAACTCCAGATCGGCCGAGCCTTCCCACCAACCGGGGTAGTAGTAGAACGGCGCGACCTTGTTGAAGCCCAGCTTTTCATCGTCGTAAGGACCGACGAATTCCACGGCGTCCAAGGTGCCCTTTTCCAGCGCCTGGTAGACGTCGCCGGCCGGCATGTTCTGCGCCACCACGCCCAGCTTGGCCATGGCCTCGCCGAACACGCCGCCGCCCATGCGCATCTTCAGGCCCTTCAAGTCGGCCACGGTCTTGATTTCCTTGCGGTACCAGCCGCCCATCTGGGTGGTGGTGTTGCCGGCCGATGCGGTCTTGAAGTTGTACTTTTCAAAGAAGGCATCAAGCAGCTTGCGGCCATTGCCATGGTCCTTCCAGCCCGCCATCTGCAGGGTGGTCAGGCCAAAGGGCACCGCGCAGCTGAATGCGAAGATCGGGTCCTTGCCGGTGAAGTAGTAGGCGGCCGTCTGGGCCATGTCGATGGTGTCGCCCTGCAGCGCATCAACCACGCCGAACGCGGGCATCAGCTCGCCTGCGGGGTGGACCGAGATTTCAAACTTGCCGCCCGACATGGCCTTGACGGCCGAGGACAGCTTTTCGGCAGAGCCGAAGATGGTGTCGAGCGACTTGGGGAAGCTCGACGCCAGGCGCCAGCGCACTGCTGCCTGCGCATGCACCGCCGGCGCTACGCCAGCAGCCAGCACGCCAGCAATACCGGCATTTTTGATAAGCGAACGACGATCCATGTATGTCTCCAATTATTTGTAGAAAGTAAAGGTAGCTATCCTGCCATAGGCGCATGCCGCTTTTAGCTTTGCAAATTGTAGAAATGGTTGCAGAAGTGACTTCAGCGGGTTTTCCCCAGCGTAGGACCCTGGATTTTGTTCGCATTGCGCCACAAGCGAGGCAGAACCAGCAGCGGTGCCGGCGCAGCGCTTTCGCAGGCAACAAAAAGCCCGGTACGCCATGACCGGGCTTGCCGCGATGCGCCAGGCGCGGGCCTGGCGGCAGATCAGGCGGCTGCGCTCTGGCCGGATGCGGCCTGCGGCACCGCAAAGCGCTCGCGAATGCTGCGCTCGATACCGGCGGCATCGAGGCCCTGCATGGCCATCAGCTTGACGGGGTCGCCATGCTCGATAAAGACATCAGGCAGACCCAGCTGCAGCACCGGCACATCGATGTGCAGTTGCTGCAGCGCCTCGAGCACGGCGCTGCCGGCACCGCCCATCAGGCAGCCATCCTCGACGGTGACCAGGGCCTCATGGCTTTGCGCCACCTGCTGCAGCAGCTCGGTATCGAGCGGCTTGGCCCAGCGCATGTTCACCACGCTGGCGTTCAGCGCCTCACCCGCCTGCAAGGCCGGGTAGAGCAAGCTGCCAAAGGCCAGGATGGCGATGCGCGGACGGCCCGCAACGGCCGGCTGGGCCTGGCGGCGGATTTCGCCCTTGCCAAAGGGCAGGCCCTCCAGTGATTCGAGCGGGGCCACACCGGCCCCGGCGCCGCGCGGGTAGCGCACCGTCACCGGATGGTTCTGGGCAAAAGCGGTGCTCAGCAGCTGGCGGCATTCGCGCTCATCGGCCGGGCAGGCCACGCTCATGTTGGGAATGGCGCGGGTAAAGGCGATGTCGTAATTGCCGGCATGGGTGGCGCCATCGGCACCCACCAGGCCGGCACGGTCCAGCGCAAACACCACGGGCAGGTTTTGCAGTGCCACATCGTGGATCAGCTGGTCATAGCCGCGCTGCAGGAAAGTCGAGTAGATGGCAACCACGGGCTTGAGCCCTTCGCAGGCCAGACCGGCGGCGAAGGTCACGCTGTGCTGCTCGGCAATGCCGACATCGAAATAGCGCTTGGGAAAGCGCTTTTCAAACTCGACCATGCCCGAGCCTTCGCGCATCGCCGGCGTGATCGCCACCAGGCGCTCGTCCTGCGCTGCCATATCACACAGCCATTGGCCAAACACCTGGGTGAAGGTCGGCTTGGGTGGCGTCGCGGGCTTGACCAGGCCGATGGCCGGGTCGAACTTGCCCGGGCCGTGGTAGGCCACCGGATCGGCCTCGGCCAGCTTGTAGCCCTGGCCTTTTTTGGTCACCACATGCAGAAACTGCGGGCCCTTGAGCTGGCGAATGTTTTCCAACGTCGGGATCAGCGAATCGAGGTCATGGCCATCGATGGGGCCGATGTAGTTGAAGCCGAAGTTCTCGAACAACGTGGCAGGCACCACCATGCCCTTGGCCTGCTGCTCCAGGCGCTTGGCCAGCTCCAAGAGCGGCGGTACCTGCTTGAGCACGCTCTTGCCCACGTCGCGCGCCTTGGCATAGAACTGGCCGCTCATCAGTTGCGCCAGGTAGCGGTTGAGCGCGCCCACCGGCGGGCTGATGCTCATGTCGTTGTCGTTGAGGATCACCAGCAAGTTGGCATCACTGACCCCGGCGTTGTTCAGCGCCTCGAAGGCCATACCGGCGGTCATCGCCCCGTCACCAATGATGGCGACGGCCTGGTGATCGCTGCCCTTGATCTTGAAGGCCTCGGCCATGCCCAGTGCCGCCGAGATGCTGGTCGACGAGTGGGCCGTGCCGAACGCGTCGTATTCACTTTCGCTGCGCAGCGGGAATCCCGAGATGCCGCCCCACTGGCGCAGCCCCTGCATGCGGTCGCGCCGGCCCGTCAGGATCTTGTGCGGGTAGGTCTGGTGGCCCACATCCCAGACAAAGCGGTCGTGGGGCGTGTCATAGACGGCATGCAACGCGATCGTCAGCTCCACCGTGCCCAGGTTGGAGCTCAGGTGCCCCCCGGTCTTGGACACGCTCTCGAGCACAAACTCCCGCAGCTCACGCGCCAGCGTCTTGAGTTCGGCGCGCGACATCTTGCGCAGATCCGCCGGATCGTTGACGGTGGCTAGCAGGGGAAAGGTCTTCGTGGACATACTATGGTTTGGTCACTTGCTACGCATACCTCGGAAGCATCCGCGCAGTTTTTTTACTGGAATGGCAAGGGGCTATGTTAGCGCCTTGACGCCGGTTAAGCGGTCACAGGCGCATTTGGCCTACTCAATGGCTGCGGCGCACCACCATGTCGGCGAGCGCCGCCAGCGCAGCCGTCTGCGGCAGGCCGCTGCCCGCCAGCGCCTGCTGGGCCTCGGCCAGCAACTCATGGGCGTAGTCACGGGCAGCCTGCAGGCCCATCAGCGACACATAGGTGGGTTTGCCGTGGTCGGCATCCTTGCCGGCCGTCTTGCCCAGCGTCGCAGAGTCGGCGACCACATCGAGCACATCGTCGATCACCTGGAAGGCCAGCCCCAGCGCGGCGCCGTATTGCTGCAGCGCGACCAGGGCCGCGCCCTGGATACCTGCGCAGGTAGCGCCCATTTCGACGCTGGCCTGGAGCAGCGCACCTGTCTTGAGCTTGTGCATTTGCTGGAGCTGCTCACGGCTGAGCTGCTTGCCGACGCTGGCCAGATCGATCGCCTGGCCACCAGCCATGCCGTTGTAGCCTGCCGCCAGCGCCAGCTGCCGGCACAGGCGCGCCTGCACTGCATCGGGGATGGCACTGCCCTCGGGCACCAGCAGTTCAAAAGCCAGCGCCTGCAATGCGTCGCCGGCCAGCAGTGCCTGGGCCTGGCCGAACTGCACATGGACCGTTGGCTTGCCTCGGCGCAGCACATCATCGTCCATGCAGGGCATGTCGTCATGCACCAGCGAGTAGGCATGGATCAACTCCACCGCACAGCCAGCGCGCAAGGCCGCCTCGGCGGGGCCTGCGGCCAGGCTGCCAGCGGCCTGGGCCGCTGCCAGCACCAGCAGCGGGCGCAGGCGCTTGCCGCCATCGAGCACAGCGTAGCGCATCGGCTCGCCCAGGTTGGCCGGGGCATCGGCAGCAATCCACAGTGTGAGGGCATCCTCCACGCGGGCAAGTTCCTGGCTGCACCAGAGTGCAAAATTATCGTGCGGTGATGTCATTGTTAGCGCTTATTCCTCGCTGGTCCAGGGCTTGAGCTGGCCCTCATCCAGTACTTTGATCTGGTCCTGCACCGCTTCGAGCTTGCCCCGGCAAAAGGCCAGCAGCACAGCGCCCCGCTGGTAGGCGGCCAGCATGTCGCCCAATGGCAGCTGACCCGATTCGATGCGGGCGACCAGGCCTTCGAGCTCCTGCAGCGCACTTTCGTAGTTGTCGGGTTCGGGCAGGTCCGGCGTGGCAGACGTCTTGGGAGCAGTGGCCTTGGGCATGGGCAAAGAGGGCAAACAGCTTGCCCTGGTGCATGGATGTAAAGGCTCGATTTTAGGCGCAGCAGAAGCACACGCGGGCGCAGCCGCCGCCGCCCGCCTGGCGGCGGACCCCAGGCCGGGGCCAATTCCCACAAAAGATCCCGGCGATCTATTGTGAAATATGAGGCCACAGCTATCAATTTGATAATATTGCCAGCCTGTCGATGGGAGGATGAGCCGTGGCCGACCCAGGTCACCATGGCTCAATTCACGCATGGACGGAACGGGAATAACCCCACTGGGTATAATCCCTTTTTTCGCGAAACCGGCCATCCTTTGTTGTTGCTGCCGGTTTTATTTTTTCTCAGCGTGCGCACACGCACCCTCCCTGTGGGGAGTCTTTAGGTCAGGTCACCCATGTCTGATTTAAGTCTTCAACTGCAGCAGGCCGCAAGCCAACTTCCAGTTTCAAGCTACTTTGATCAAGCGCTGTTCGAGCGCGAGATGCAAACCATCTTCCAGAACGGCCCCAAGTACGTGGGCCACCAGCTGGCGATTCCCGAGATTGGCGACTACTACGCCCTGCCCCATGAGAAGGAAGGGCGCGCGCTGGTGCGCAATGCTGCGGGCCAGGCCGAGCTGATCTCCAACGTCTGCCGCCACCGCCAGGCGGTGATGCTGAAGGGCCGTGGCTCGCTCAATCACCAGCAAAAAGGCAGCGCCGGCGGCAACATCGTCTGCCCGCTGCACCGCTGGACCTACAGCCCCAGCGGCGAGCTGCTGGGCGCGCCGCATTTTGCCCAGGACCCCTGTCTCAACCTGAACAACTACAAGTTGCAGGAATGGAATGGCTTGCTGTTCGAGGACAACGGCCGCAACATCCAGGCAGACCTTGCCAACATGGGCCCGGCCGCTGCACTGAATTTTGACGGCTTTGTACTCAACCATGTCGAGATGCATGAGTGCAACTACAACTGGAAGACCTTCATCGAGGTCTATCTGGAGGACTACCATGTCGGCCCCTTCCACCCCGGACTGGGCAATTTCGTCACCTGCGACGACCTGAGATGGGAGTTTGCCAAGGAGTACTCGGTGCAGACGGTGGGCGTGGCGCCCACCTTTGCGAAGCCCGGCTCGGATATCTACAAGACCTGGCATGAGGTGCTGCTGAACTACCGTGACGGAAAAATGCCCGAACACGGCGCAATCTGGCTGACCTACTACCCGCACATCATGGTGGAGTGGTACCCGCATGTGCTGACGGTCTCGACCCTGCACCCGCTGAGCGTGGACCGAACCCTGAATGTCGTGGAGTTCTACTACCCTGAGGAAATCAGCGCCTTCGAGCCTGAGTTTGTGCAGGCCCAGCGCGCCGCTTATATGGAAACCGCCATCGAGGATGACGAGATTGGCGAGCGCATGGATGCCGGCCGCAAGGCCTTGTATGAGCGGGGCGACAACGAAGTGGGCCCCTACCAGAGTCCTATGGAAGACGGCATGCAGCACTTCCACGAGTGGTATCGGGGTATGATGCAGGCCGCTGTTCCAGACAAGTGATCTGCCACAGCCAGGCACTCCCAACTGTCTAGACCGCTCTAGACTTATATAGCTGTCAGGGACGCTTTGCATAACCCTCGCCAAGCGGGATGGATGCGGATCGGGATGAGACGCTAGGCGTCTTTTGCAGTCAATAGCCGTAGCTATTGACAAGAAAGACAACGCAGCGGATCGCCCGAGACCGCGTTCAGACCACGGCAGGGAGTTTTGCAGAGGGTCCCTTCCGCTTTGCGATAGCAGCTTTTTTATTTAGAAGTTTCCCATGCAAGCCCTTTGGATGGTGGCCGCCGCGTTCATGTTTGCACTCATGGGCGTGTGCATCAAGTTCGCCTCTGTGTATTTCAATGCGGCCGAGATCGTGTTCTACCGGGGGCTCATCAGCATGGCACTGATCTGGTGGCTCACCCGGCGCCAGAATATCTCCCTGACCACCCGCTACCCCCGGATGCATGCCTGGCGCAGCTGCATCGGCGTCACGTCGATGGGCATGTGGTTCTATGCGATCGGCAAGCTGCCGCTGGCCACCGCGATGACCCTGAACTATATGAGCAGCCTCTGGGTAGCGGCCTTTGTTGTGGGCAGCGCCCTGCTCACCTGGCGCCCCAAGGGCGAGGGCGACCAGCCCGCGCTGAATATTCCGCTGGTACTGACGGTGATCAGTGGCTTTTGCGGCGTCATCCTGATGCTGCGCCCCAATATCGAGGCCGACCAGATGTTTGCCGGTCTGGTGGGGCTGATGTCCGGGCTGATCTCGGCCTTTGCCTACATGCAGGTGGTGGCCTTGTCGCGCATGGGCGAGCCCGAGCAGCGCGTGGTGTTCTACTTTGCCGTGGGTTCGGCCATCGCTGGCGGCCTGGCCACCTTGTTTGTCGGCACCTCCAGCTTCCCCGGCTGGCCCGCGCTGTGGCTGATCCCCGTCGGCATTCTGGCCGCCGGTGCGCAACTGGCGATGACGCGCGCCTACGGATCGGCCACGACGCGCCGCGCCACACTGGTCGTCGCCAACCTGCAGTATTCAGGCATCGTGTTTGCGGGCCTGTTCAGCATCGTCGTCTTTGGCGACCAGATTCCGGCCATCGGCTGGATGGGCATGGCCTTGATCGTCGGCAGCGGCATCGTCGCGACGGTACTGCGCAAGCGCTGATCCAGGCAGACGCCCTGCGGCATGGTAATGCCACCCAGGTTGGCTGCAGCGGGCGCGGCACTGCCACATAATGTTTGCAAGATTCTTCCTGGAGCTCTGCCATGGCCACCACCCCCCTTACCGCTGCCTACACCACCCTGATCACGGTCACCCAGTTGCAGGCGCTGCAGCAGTCCAGCCCGCAGCAGGTGATGGTGTTTGACTGCAGCTTTGACCTGACCAAGCCAACCGCTGGCGCCGAGCAGTTTGCCCAGGCCCATATTGCGGGCGCCGTCTACGCCAATCTCGACAAGGACCTGAGCGCCCCGCATGGCGCCCTGAGCCACGGCCAAAGCATTGCGGCCACCGACCTGGGCCCGCCAGCCTCCGGCGGCCGCCATCCGCTGCCCAGCCGGGAGCGCTTTGCGGTGTGGCTGTCGCAGGTCGGCTTTCGCAACGACATGCAGGCGGTCGTCTACGACCGCAATGGCGTGAACTATGCTGGCCGCCTGTGGTGGATGCTCAAATGGGCCGGCCACGATGCCGTGGCCGTGCTCGACGGCGGCCTGCAGGCCTGGCAGGCGGCGGGTGGTGCGGTGGAGGCGGGCGAGCCTGCCAGCCATTTTCAAAGCAATTTTGAACTGCGCCCGGCGCTGCGCACGCTCAAGACTGCCAGCGAGGTGCAGCAGGCGCTGGGCGCACAGCAGACTGTGATCGATGCGCGTGCGCCGGCGCGTTACCGCGGGGAAGTCGAACCGCTGGACCCGGTGGCCGGCCACATTCCTGGCGCGCTCAACCGCCCGTTCACAACAAACATCGGACCTGACGGCCGCTTCAAACCTGCTGCCGAACTGCGCGCCGAGTTCGAGGCACTGCTGGCCGGGCACGATCCGCAGACGGTGGTGCACCAGTGCGGCAGCGGGGTCAGCGCATTGCCCAATTTGATGGCGATGGAGATTGCCGGCTACGCGCCGACGGCGCTGTTCGCCGGCAGCTGGAGCGAATGGTGCAGCGACCCATCGCGCCCCGTCGAGCGAGGCTGATGAATCGCTGCTGATTCCCAGCCTTGACCACCCTCCAGCCGGCGGTCAGGCGCGGTCGGTGCAGCCGCCTTACTGGCTGCCCCAGACGTAGTAGGCCACGCCCTCGAACCTGAACTGTGGATAGGTCCGCTCCACAAAATCACGCTCTGCGCTATTGGTGGTGTAGAAGTGCGCACCGGTGAGGATATTGTTGAAACGGTACATGGGCACCGAGCCCTCTCCCGCTGCCTGGCGCGCATACCAGGCCTCCCCTTCTGCATTGAACTGCGGATAGTTCGCGATCACAAACGCCCGCTCGTCGGCGTTGATGGTATAGAAGTGCGAGCCCGAGAGGGTGTTGTAGAAGCGGTAGACCGCCTGTGGCGCTGCAGCCGTCTGCGTGGACGCATAGAAGCCGATATTTTCATACTGGAAGCTCGGGGCACCTTGGATCAAGGCGTCACGCTCCTGCGCGTTGGCAGTGAAGAAGTGCGTGCCATTTTGCGTGTTGTAGAAGCGGTAAACCGGAATGCGGCCCGATGCGGGAGGGGTGGTCGCGCCACCACCGGCATCCACCAGCCACTTGCGCAAGGCAGGCATCACGCTGTTCAGACTGGGGTAGAAGCTGTAGGCACCGGCACCATTGGCGCGGCAGCTCGCTTCCGATGCGCCGGTCAACACACCGGTCACGGCGCCGTTGTTGAACAGCGGCGAGCCGCTGCTGCCCTGCTGGGTCAGGCCCATGGACCAGGGCACATAGTAGTAGTTGCCGGAATTGGGCGCAGAGGTGCAGAACACACTCTTGCCATCGAGGTGGCAGTCATAGCGCGAGGACATGACCCCCATGCTGATTTTCTGCAAGCCGCCATCGGGGTGGTGCACACCGACCACAGGCGTGTTGTTCGGCACGATGCTGCTGTCCCAGCCCAGGAACACGGCGCCAGCCGGCGGTGTGTCATGGAGCTTGAGCAAGGTGACATCCGGGTTGGCGCTGCTGTAGAGCAGCTGGGCCCCATTGCGCAGGTTCACGCTGCTCGGGGAGAGGCTGTTGCTGGAGCAGCGGGTGGAGGTATAGAACCAGTCAGTCTCCAGCGCCGATGCCAGCGTCTGGGTCGACATGCAGTGCGCCGCCGTCAGGAAATACGGCGTCCTCGAGCTCTGGGCGTCATTGAGCAGGCTGCCGGTGCACAGCCCATAGTAGTAGCTGCCATCGGCCATGCGTTCGGTCACATAGGCCATGCGGGCCACGCCTTTGCGCTCCAGCTGCAGCTGGGGATAGCAGTTCACATCCAGATGGCAATCCACCGGATTGCCCAGCGGCAGGGACTTGGCGTCCTGCTGTGCAGCATCCACCTCATCCGTGCCCAGCGGCAGCGACAGGTTCTCGTAGATGTGCATGACCTGCGGCAGCGACACCTTGAGCTGCGCTGGCGAGGTGCCTGGAGGCAACTCGATCTCCAGGGTGACTTGCTCGCCGGAGCTGCTGGGTGTCCACCAGGTGCGGCCTGCTTCGCTGTGGTCACCCGCGTCCAGGTTGGCCTGTAGGATTTGCATGACGCGCTGGCCCGCGATCTCGAAAACCGCCGAAGGCTGGTGGTCGGTATAGAGGCGCAGCATCGCGCTGCCAGGCAACTGCTCCACCACCAGGCCCAGGCGCATGCCCTGGGCACCGCCAGAGCGCACGCTCAAGGCCGCCACGGCGCCGCCGTTGGCCGATGTGCGCCATTGCAGCAGCTGCGCCGTCTGCGTGGCCGACTGGGCTTGCGGCACGGTGCGCGAGGCCCCCATGATCCGCACAGGTAACTCAGGGGTGGATTTCAGGCCTGCCCACTCACCCAGGTCAATCGCAACGGGCTGGATGGCCAGACCGGCCTCCATGCTCTTGGTACGTACGAACTCCTGCGGCACACCCGCTGGCTGCTCCAGCGCCGGCACCTTGAAGACCTGATCGGTCGGGCCCGGCGAACCCGCCGCAGCAGCCAATCCCGCCATCGCGCCGCAGCTGACCAGACTGGCCACGCTTATTTTTGCCATCCGCCCCATGCCGGTACCCCTTCAGTGCTATCGATACAAAACCAAGCATTCTAAGATTTATTTTAGAAATCGCTAATGAAGTTTGCGAGTCAATAGCTGCGACCAGCGTATCCATGGACAACAAGCATCAATGCCCTGCCGACTTCGAGAACAGATTGATCACCAGCACCCCGGCAATGATCAAGCCCATGCCCGCCATCGCTCCGGCATCGAGCTTTTGCCCATGCAAGGCCCAGGCGATCAGCGAGATCGCCACAATCCCCACGCCCGACCAGATCGCATAGGCAATGCCGGTGGGCACCGTCTTCAAGGTCTGCGCCAGCAGGTAGAACGACAGCACATAGCCAATGCCGCAAATCAGGCTGGGCACCAGGCGGGTAAAGCCCTCGGACGACTTCATCGCGGTGGTGGCCATCACTTCCAGCGCAATGGCCCCACCCAGGTAGACATAGGCATTCATCACGATTCCTTTTTCGTTTCTCTTTCTGGTGGGCAGCTGCGCTGCAAAGGCAGACAAGCCAGCCGCCCCGTCAAAATAACAAAGGCCCCGGCGTGGCGCCAGGGCCTCGTCACGCTGGGGCAGACGCTTGCCAATGGCAAGGTGCCCCGCCCGGATCACCTCAACCGGTATTGCGCAGCGCAGCCGCGATTCCATTGATGGAGATATGGATACCGGTCTTCACCCGCTCATTGTCCTCGCCATTGCGCCAGCGGCGGATCAGCTCGACCTGCAGGTGGTGCAGAGGATCGATGTAGGGAAAGCGGTGGCGGATCGAGCGCTCGAGCGCCGGGTTGTTGGCCAGGCGGTTGGCCTCCCCGGTGATCAGCGCCAGCGCTTCGGCGGTGCTCTTCCATTCGGCCTCGATGGCCTGGAACACGCGCTTGCGCAAACGCGTATCTGCCACCAGTTCGCTGTAGCGCAGCGCCAGCGCCATATCGCTCTTGGCCAGCACCATGTCCATGTTGGACAGCAGGGTGCGGAAGAAGGGCCACTGCCGGTACATCTTCTGCAGCAAGGCCCATTGCAGCTTGGCGGTCTTGCCCTCCTGGTTGACAAAGGCCTGCACGGCCGAGCCAAAGCCATACCAGCCCGGCAAGGTCAGGCGGCACTGGCCCCAGCTGAAGCCCCAGGGAATGGCGCGCAAATCCTCGATGCGCTGGCTGGCCTTGCGCGATGCAGGGCGCGAGCCGATATTGAGCTCGGCAATCTCGCGGATCGGCGTGGAGCTGAAGAAATAGCTCTCGAAGCCCTTGGTGCCGTACACCAGATCGCGGTAGGCAGCCATGCTGGCGGCCGACAGATCAGCGGCCGCATCCAGAAATGCCTGGCTGGCAGGCTTGGTGGGCTGCAGCAACGTGGCCTCCAACGTGGCGGCCACGAGCGTCTCCAGATTGCGCCGGCCGATCTCGGGGTTGGCGTACTTGGAGGCAATCACCTCGCCCTGCTCGGTCAGGCGGATCTGGCCGCGCACGGTGCCTGGCGGCTGGGCCAGGATCGCCTGGTAGCTGGGGCCGCCGCCACGCCCGACGGTACCGCCCCGGCCATGGAACAGGCGCAGCTGCACCGGGTTGGGCTGGCTCAGCTCGTCAAACAGCGCCACCAGCGCCAGCTCGGCCTGGTACAGCTCCCAGTTGCTGGTGAAGATGCCGCCATCCTTGTTGCTGTCGCTGTAGCCCAGCATGATGTCCTGCTCGGCACCACTGCGCTGGATCAGCGCGGCGATATGGGGCAGCGCATAGTACTCGCGCATGATGGTAGCCGCATGGCGCAGGTCGTCGATGGTCTCGAACAGCGGACTCACGATCAAGGTCGCGCGCGACTGGCCATCGTTGATGCGGCCACTCAGCAAGCCCACCTCTTTTTGCAGCAGCAGCACCTCAAGCAGGTCGCTGACCGACTCGGTGTGGCTGATGATGTAGTGCCGGATGGCGTCCTGGCCGTAGAGCTGCACCGACAGGCGTGCACGCTCGAAGATCGCCATTTCGCTGAGGCAGCGCTCGCTGTAGCTGGCACCCACCACGCGCAGCGGGCGGGCATCGCTGAGCAACTGCAGCAGCAGCTCGCGCTTGGCTGTCTCGTTCAGCTGGCTGTAATCGGCCTGCAGCCCGGCCGTAGCCAGCAGCTCGCTGATCACGGCCTCGTGCTGGTCCGAGCTTTGGCGCAGATCGACCGTCGCCAGGTGGAAGCCGAACACCTGCACCGCACGGATCAGCGGTGACAGCCGCTGCTCGGCCAGTGCGCGGCCATGGTTGTCGCGCAGCGAGTCTTCGATGACGCGCAGATCGGCCAGGAACTCCTCGCTCGCCAGATAGGGGTTTTGCGGCGCCACCGCATGGCGTGCGGCCTCTCCGCCGCTGAGGTTCTTCAAGGTCGCGGCCAGGCGCGCATAGACGCCGATCAGCGCGCGGCGGTAGGGCTCGTCCTCGCGGTGCTGGCTGGTATCGGGGGAGCGTGACGCCAGCGCCTGCAACGCGGCGGTGGTGCCAGCCAGGCGCTGGGACATCGACAGCTCACCGCCCAGGTAGTGCACCTCGGTCAGGTAGTGGCGCAGCACCAGGTCGGACTGGCGGCGCAGCGCCTCCTGCAGGCTCTTGGCGGTGACATTCGGGTTGCCATCGCGGTCGCCACCAATCCACTGGCCCATGCGCAAGAAGGTGGCCAGGTCGCGCTCGCCCAGCTCGCGCTCCAGCGCGGCGTAGAGCTTGGGGATCTCGGTCAGGAACGTGGCCTGGTAGTAGCTCAGCGCGTTGTCGATCTCGTCCTCGACCGTCAGCTTGGAGTAGCGCAGCAGCCGCGTCTGCCACAGCTGGGTGACCTGCGCGCTCAGTTGCAGCTCGTTGTCGGCCAGCTGGCGCGGCGTCAACGTATCCTTGCTGCTGTTGAAGAGCTGGGCGCGCTGGGCAATATCGTCGCGCTCCACCAGCAACGCGGCAATCGCACGCTCGGCATCCAGAATGCTCTTGCGCTGCACCTCGGTCGGGTGGGCGGTGAGTACGGGCGAGATCAGGCTGTGCGCCAGTGTCTGTGATACCGCCTTGACGGGAATGCCCGCCCAGCGCAGGCGCGCCAGCGCCACCTCGATGCTGCCTTCTTGCGTGTTACCGGCGCGCTCATGGATCTCGCGCCGGCGGATGTGGTGGCGGTCTTCGGCCAGGTTGGCCAGGTGCGAGAAATAGGTGAACGCGCGGATCACGCTGACCGTCTGGTCGCCTGACAGGCCTTTGAGCAGCGATTTGAGCGATTTCTCCGCATCCTGGTCGTCATTTCGGCGGTAGGCCACCGACAGCTGGCGCACCTGCTCGATCAGATCGAAGGCGGCCTGGCCCTCCTGCTCACGGATGACATCGCCCAGAATCCGGCCCAAAAGCCGGATGTCGTCCATCAAGGGCTGGTCCTTGTCGGCGCGGCGGGTGACGGCCTGGGTGGCGGCAGTGCTGCCCGCCTTGGTTTTGCGCGCCGGGGGCTTGGCGACTGCAGGGGTGTCTTTTTTGCTGGCAGTGGTCATGGGCGAAGAAGCAAAGGGCTGAAAGATCCACGCCGCCCCAAAGTCGCACTGCGCCAAAGAGCGGCGCTGCACATGCTAGCATCAGCCGCCTGTTGTGAACCGCTTGTTGACCACGTATCGTGCCCGCCGCCTGTAAAGCGCAGACCGGCCAGGCGTGGCGCCCCATCCCATGAGCTCCTTGTCCCTGACCATCGCCACCCGCGAAAGCCAGCTTGCCCTGTGGCAGGCTGAACATGTGCAACATATCCTGCAACGCCTGGGCCACCAGGTCGGCCTGCTGGGGATGACCACCCTGGGCGACCAGATTCTGGACCGCACCCTGTCCAAGGTCGGCGGCAAGGGCCTGTTCGTCAAGGAGCTGGAGACGGCGCTGGAGACCGGCCGCGCCGATCTGGCCGTGCACTCGCTCAAGGATGTGCCGATGGAGCTGCCCCCGGGTTTTGCGCTGGCCGCCGTGCTCAAACGCGAAGACCCGCGTGATGCCTGGGTCTCCAACCACTACGCCAGCCTGCAGGATCTGCCCCAGGGTGCGGTCGTCGGCACCTCCAGCCTGCGCCGCCAGGTGCTGCTGCGCGCGCTGCGGCCTGACCTCGATGTCCAGCCGCTGCGCGGCAACGTCAACACCCGCTTGCGCAAGCTCGACGAAGGCCAGTACGACGGTATCGTGTTGGCGGCGGCCGGCCTCAAGCGCCTGGCGCTGGATGGACGCATCCGCCATGCTTTTGGCACCGACACCATGCTGCCGGCCGCCGGCCAGGGCGCGCTGGGCATTGAGGTGCGCAGCGACCGGCAGGATCTGCTGGACCTGTTTGCCGGTCTGGCCGACCAGGCCACCTGGCAGACGGTGACGGCCGAGCGCGCCGTCAGCCGCTGCATGGGCGGCAGCTGCTCCATGCCGCTGGCGGCACACGGCGAATGGCAAGGCGAACAGCTGTGGCTGCGCGCCGCCTGGGGGGATGAAATCAACCCGAATGCGCCGCTGGTGTCTGCCCAGGCCAGCGCCGCCGTGACGGACCTGGCCAGCGCCGATGCACTGGGCCAGCATGTGGCGTCCCTGCTGCAGCAAGCAGGTGCGCAGGTGCGCCGCTGAGCGCCGGTCCCGATTGCCATGGGTCAGCCGCAGCGCCGCATCATCATCACCCGCCCGCAGCCTGAAGCGGACGGTTGGGTGGCCCAGCTGCGCCAGCGCGGATGGGCGGCCGAGGCGCTGCCGCTGATCGACATTGCTGCGGCCGACAGTCCGGCCCACCAGGCAGCCCGCATGGATGCGCGTCAGCACTGGGCACGCTATGGCGCGCTGATGCTGGTCAGCACCAATGCAGCCCGTTTTTTTCTGGATCCGGCGCTGGTGCAGGCGCTGGCCGGGCAGCCGCGCAGCGCCTCCGCTACCCGGCTGTGGTGCCCCGGGCCCGGTACGGCACGCGCAGCCCAGGCACTGGGCATTCCCAGCGCGCTGATCGACCAGCCAGCGACCGATGCGCCGCAGTTCGACTCTGAATCGCTATGGGCCGAGGTGGGGCCCCAAGCCACCGCGATGGCGGCATCGGGCCGGCGCGTGCTGGTGGTGCGGGGTGCCAGTGCGGGCACTGCCATCGACCAACTGGTCACCGGCTCGGGCCGCGAATGGCTGGCCCGCCAATTGCAGAAGGCCGGTATCGGCGTGGATTTTGTCGGCGTGTACCAGCGCCAGGCGCCCGCGTGGACAGCGGCACAGCTGGCACTGGCCACCCAGGCGTTGGCCGATGGCAGCATCTGGCTGTTCAGCAGTTCCGAGGCAGTGATGCATTTACGCAACAGATTCGGCGTTGCCGCTCTGGCACCTGCCCAGGCGCTCGCCACCCATGCACGCATCGCCCAAGCCACCCGCGCGGCAGGATTTGTCCACATTCAGCAGTGCAGGCCTTCGTTGGAAGACGTGGTGGCGTCGTTAGAATCTGCGCTATGACGCTGCCCGAGCACGCACTGAACCCCACGCCTTCCCCAACGACCCCCGCCCCCAGCCCGGTCAGCCCTGCTGGTAGCCGCCTGCCGCAAGCCTGGGTCTGGACGTCCGTGGCCCTGGGCGTTGCTGCAGCGATAGCGATCATCAGTGCGGCCATGCTCTGGCAACGGCTCAACAATATCCAGCAGCAGCTGGCACTGCAAAGCGCCGACTCACGCTCCCAGGCGGTGGAAGCCCGCACCCTGGCCCGCCAGGCTGATGACGTCTCACGCGATACCGCCTCACGCATGTCGGTGATGGAAGCGCGTGTCGGCGAAGTCGCGCTGCAGCGCGGCCAGCTGGAAGAGCTGGTGCAAAGCCTCTCGCGCAACCGCGATGACACGATGGTCGGCGACATCGAAAGTGCCGTGCGCTTTGCGATGCAGCAAAGCCAATTGAGCGGCAGCCCCGACCCGCTCGTCAGCGCGCTGAAGATCGCCCAGCAACGCGTGAGCGTCTCCGCACAACCAAGGCTGGCCCCGTTGCAGCGCGCCATTGCCCGTGACCTGGACCGCATCGCCACCAGCAAATCGCTCGACACCGCCGGTCTGCTGGCCCGCATGGATGATGTGCTGCGCCAGATCGATGATTTACCGCTGCAAAACGATGTGCTGGATAAGAACGCGCGCCGTTCCGCACCTGCCCGGGGCCGGACGGGCCAGCCAGCGCCCGCCGCAGCCGCGACGGCCTCTGCCAGCGCCAATGCGACCGCGGACGATCCCGCCGCGCCTAGCTGGTGGCTTTCTGCGCTGTCCACCGCATGGGGCGTGGTGCATGAGGAAGCCCGCAGCCTGGTGCGCGTGCGCCGCATCGACTACCCCGATGCCGTGCTGCTCTCGCCTACCCAGGCATTCTTTGTCCGCGAAAACCTCAAACTTCGCATCATGAATGCCCGCATGGCCTTGCTGGGCCGCCAAATGAATGCGTCGCGCAATGACCTGGCCGCTGCCGCCGATGCAGTGCACAAGTATTTCGATGTCTCGTCGCGACGTGGCCAGCAGGCGGCCCAGCAGATCAACCAGCTCCAGCAGGCGATGCAGGATGTGGAAGTGCCCCGCGCCAATGACACCCTGGCGGCGCTGGCCACCGCTGCCGCAGGACGTTAAGCGATGAGAGCCGCAATTTGGTTGATCGGTTTGTTTGCCGTTGCAGTGGCGGCGGCGCTGTTTGCCGGCAGCAACCAGGGCAGCGTCACCCTGCACTGGCCCCCCTACCGCATAGACTTTTCGCTGAACCTGGTCGTTGTGCTGCTGCTGCTGGCCTTTGTACTGGTCTATGGCGCGCTGCGCGGCGTCAGCGCGATGTTCGAGCTGCCGCGCCAGGCCAAGCGCTGGCGCATCCAGCAGAAGGAGCGGGCGATGCATGGCGCCGCGCTCGATGCCGTCACCCAGTTGCAGGCGGGCCGCTTTGTGCGGGCCCGCAAGGCCGCGCTGTCGGCGCTGGCCCAGGAGCAAGCCTTGCAGGACAGCGGCGCCGCGATCCCCAATGGCCTGCAACTGCGTGTGCTGGGCCATGTGCTGGCTGCCGAAAGCTCACACGCGTTGCAAGACCAGGCCCAGCGCGACCAGCACTGGGAGATGGCGATGCAGGAAGCCACCGCCCCCCGCGCCAGCCACTTGCCTGAGCTGGCCGAAGGCACCCAGCTGCGCGCCGCCCAGTGGGCGCTGGATGACCACAACGCCCACAGCGCGATCGAACAACTGGCGCGCCTGCCGCAGGGCGCAGCGCGCCGCACCCTGGCATTGCGCCTCAAGCTCAAGGCCGCGCGCCAGCTGCGCCAAGCCTTGACCGCGCTGGACACCGCCCGGCTGCTGGCCAAGCACCGCGCTTTTTCTGCGGCTGCAGCGCAAAGCATCATCAAGGGCCTGGCTACCGAGCTGATCAACGACGCCCATGACCCCGAGCAGCTGATGCAGGCCTGGCGCAGCCTGGACACCGCCGAGCGCAATCTGCCTGAAGTTGGCATCCATGCGGCGCGGCGCCTGCAGCAACTGGGTGGCGACCCGCAGCAGATGCGCGAATGGCTGCTGCCCGCCTGGGAGCGTTACACCAACAGCAACAACGGCCTGCCCAGCCTGCAGGCCGAGCGTCTGGTGCGGGTGCTCGAAGACAGCATGGGTGCGCTCGAAGACAGCATGGGTGCGCTCGATGCCAGTTGGCTGGCCCGCATCGAAGCGGCCCAGCAGCGCCGCCCGCACGATGCGTATCTGCAGTACCTGGCCGGATGCGCCTGCCTGCAGCGCCAGCTCTGGGGCAAGGCGCAGCAATGGCTGCAGCAGGCAGCGCCTTCGCTGCAGGAGGAGTCGCTGCGCCGCCGCGCCTGGCAGCATCTGGCCCGGCAGGCCGAATACCGCGGCGATGCGGCGGCCGCCGCCCAGGCCTGGAAGCAGGCGGCACTAGCGGGCGAGCAAAGCTGAGGCACCGACCCTGCCGGGGCCGGTTTGCGCCGGCCGATGTACAAGGCGATACAAACTACCCGGTCTTAACTGTTGTAAGGACCGCGTTGAGAACTGCCTGTTTTAGCCTGCTCAGCATATGCTTATGAGGATTGGTTCTGGAACCATCCAGGGCAAGGTCGATCAATTCAATTAATTTGAACTTCGCCATCAATCGGGCTGAACTTCTACCGGTTGATCCGCTCCTACACTCGCTTCAAACAATTCCGCTGCATCCTTCG
This sequence comes from Comamonas sp. B21-038, assembly GCF_022387135.1. Classification (GTDB taxonomy): domain Bacteria; phylum Pseudomonadota; class Gammaproteobacteria; order Burkholderiales; family Burkholderiaceae_C; genus Comamonas; species Comamonas sediminis. The sequence goes on along the minus strand of NZ_CP092462.1, from coordinate 962,862 downwards.
CTGCAGCGTTTTTTATGGCTACCACGACCAATAACACCCGCTATACCGGCACCGCGATTGCACTGCACTGGATTCTGGCCCTGGCCCTGATTGGCATCTTTGCCTTTGGCCTGTACATGACCAGCCTGCCCTTCTCCCCCACCCGCCTCAAGTACTTCAACTGGCACAAATGGGCCGGCATGACGATCCTGATCCTGTCGGCTGTGCGCATTCTGTGGCGCTTTACCCACCGCCCACCGGCACTGCCCGAAGCGACCGCCCGCGCGATGCCCGCCTGGCAACATGTCGCCCACCACGGCGTTCACCACCTGATGTATGCGCTGTTCTTTGCCGTACCGCTGGTCGGCTGGATCTACAGTTCTGCAGCCGGCTTTCCGATCGTGCTGTTTGGGGTGATGCCGCTGCCGGACCTGGTGAGCAAGAGCCCGGAACTCGCCGAGACACTCAAGCCCTGGCATGCTTACCTGGCCTACACGTTGGCGGCGCTGGTGGTCATGCATGTGGCTGCGCTGCTCAAGCACCAGCTGATTGACCGAGACGGCCTGCTCTCCCGCATGCTGCCCGGCCGCGCTTCTTGATTCGTACCGTTTTTTTACTGGAGTCTGATCCGATGTCCAAGCTCTCCCCAACCGCCCTGTTCGCTGCCGCGCTGACTGCGGCTGCCTTTGCCGCCCCGGTGATGGCCCAGCAAGCGCTGGTGCCTGCGCAAAGCGCCGTGAATTTCGAAGCCAAGCAAATGGGTGTGCCGATCAAAGGCCACTTCCAGAAGTTTGATGCCAAGATTGCGTTCGACACCGCCAAGCCCGAAGCCAGCAAGATCCATTTCTCGGTCGATACCGGCAGCGCCACGATGGGCGTCAAGGAAACCGATGCCGAGCTGCCCAAGGCAGAATGGTTCAATGTCGCGAAGTTCCCGCAAGCGACCTTTGACTCCACTGCCGTCAAGGCACTGGGCGGCGGCAAGTACCAGGTCGATGGCAACCTGACGATCAAGGGCAACGTCCAGAAGGTCAGCCTGCCCGTGACGCTGACCCAGTCGGGCACGACCACGACGGCCGCCGGCACCTTGCCGCTGAAGCGCCTGACCTATGCCATCGGTGATGGCGACTGGAAGGACACCTCGATGGTGGCCGATGAAGTGCAGGTGCAGTTCAAGCTCGCGCTGACCGGTGTTGGCAAGCTCTAAGCTTTTTTGTGTTTCCCTGTTCCTTTACCCCTTTAGGAGAAATCTGATGCGCACATCCCTGTTGGCCCTGGCCGCTGCTTCCCTGTTTGCCGGTGCTGTGCACGCGGCTCCAGCCACCTACGCGATCGACCCTACGCACACTTTTGCGACCTTCGAAATCGACCACAACGGCGCCACCACCAACCGTGCACGCTTCGACAAAAAAGAAGGCACCCTGACCTTGGACCGCGAAGGCAAGACCGGCTCCGTCGATATCAGCATCGACATCGCCTCGGTCAACTCCGGCACGCCCGGCTTTGACAAGCACCTGCAAAGCAAGGACATCTTCAACGTGGCCGAGCATCCCAAGGCGCGTTTCCAGTCCACCAAGTTCGTGTTTGACGGCGACAAGCTGGCATCGGTGGAAGGCAACCTGACCCTGCTGGGCAAGACCCAGCCCATCACCTTCAAAGCGAGCAAGTTCAACTGCTACCCCAACAAGATGCTGCAAGACCGCGAAGTCTGCGGTGGCGATTTCGACACCACGTTTGACCGCACCGCCTTCGGTCTGGACTACGGTGTGAACTGGGGCGCTGCGAAGAATGTGCGCCTGGTGGTACAGATCGAAGCGGTGAAGCAGTAAGCACGACGCGCGCGCACCCCTGTGCGCCACCGCACAGACTGCCAGCAGCCGATGGACGGCGGCTGGCAGTTTTTTTATGGGCGCGCCAGAGGCGCGGGCGGCGGAGATCGGTGCGACAAGCCCTCGCAGGCCAGTCATCGCTGCAGCCGGGCTAAAATCAGCTTATTCATTCCAAGCTATTCAACGGCATCCCGATCTGTGGTGCCGTTTTCCATTGATCACACCATGAGCGACACCAACAGCCAACCGATTTCCCAACCAGGTCTCGATAGCCTGTCCAAGTCTTTTGAGCCTTCGGCCATCGAGGCCCAGTGGGGCCCGGAATGGGAAAAGCGCGGCTACGGCAACGCCGGCTATCGCGGCACCGGTGCGTCCAATGCAGAATCGGTGGCGGCACACCGGAACTTCTCGATCCAGCTGCCGCCCCCCAATGTGACCGGCACCTTGCACATGGGCCATGCGTTCAACCAGACGATCATGGATTCGCTGACCCGCTACCATCGCATGAAGGGCTACAACACGGCCTGGATTCCGGGCACCGACCACGCCGGTATCGCCACGCAGATCGTGGTGGAGCGCCAGCTGCAGGCCGCCGGCCAAAGCCGCTATGACCTGGGCCGCGAGAACTTTGTCGCCAAGGTCTGGGAGTGGAAGGAACAGTCGGGCAACACCATCACCACGCAGATGCGTCGCATGGGCGATACCGTGGACTGGAGCCGCGAGTACTTCACGATGGACGACAAGCTCTCCAAGGTGGTGACCGATACCTTCGTCAAGCTCTACCAGCAAGGCCTGATCTACCGAGGCAAACGCCTGGTGAACTGGGACCCGGTGCTGCAATCTGCGGTGTCCGACCTCGAAGTGGAAAACCAGGAAAAAGACGGTTCGCTCTGGCACATCGCCTACCCGCTGACCAGCGGTGAAGGCCAGCTGGTGGTGGCCACCACCCGCCCCGAGACCATGCTGGGCGACGTGGCCGTGATGGTGCACCCCGAAGACACGCGCTACCAGCACCTGATCGGCCAGACGGTGACCCTGCCGCTGGTGGGCCGCCAGATCCCGATCATTGCCGACGACTATGTGGACCGCGAGTTCGGCACCGGCGTGGTCAAGGTCACACCTGCGCATGACCAGAATGACTACCAGGTGGGCCAGCGCCACAAGCTGCCGATGATCGTGGTGCTGACCCTGGAGGCGAAGATCAACGACGAGGCGCCAGAAAAATACCGTGGCATGGACCGCTTTGTTGCGCGCAAGGCCATCGTAGCCGACCTCGAAGCCCAGGGCCTGCTGGTCGAGACCAAGAAGCACAAGCTGATGGTGCCCATCTGCGACCGTACCGGCCAGGTGATCGAGCCCATGCTGACGGACCAGTGGTTCATCGCGATGAGCAAAGTCAGCGACCAGGATCCCACAGGCAAGAGCATTGCACAAAAGGCCATCGATGCCGTGGCGTCGGGCCAGGTGCAGTTTGTGCCCGAGAACTGGGTCAACACCTACAACCAGTGGATGAACAACATCCAGGACTGGTGCATCTCGCGCCAGCTGTGGTGGGGACACCAGATTCCCGCCTGGTACGACGAGGAAGGCAACATCTATGTCGCCAAGAGCGAAGCCGAAGCCCAGGCCCAGGCGCCGGGCAAGACGCTGCGCCGCGATGCGGACGTGCTCGACACCTGGTACTCCTCGGCCATGGTGCCGTTCAGCACGATGGGCTGGCCCGACCAGACGGACGCCGCCGATGACAACTACAACCTGTACCTGCCCTCGTCGGTGCTCGTGACCGGCTACGACATCATCTTCTTCTGGGTTGCCCGGATGATCATGATGACCACGCACTTCACCGGCCGCGTGCCGTTCACACATGTCTACATGCACGGCCTGGTGCGCGATGCGCTGGGCAAGAAGATGTCCAAGTCCGAAGGCAATGTGCTGGACCCTGTCGATCTGATTGACGGTATTGCACTGGAGCCACTGCTGGACAAGCGCACCGTGGGCCTGCGCAAGCCGGAGACCGCGCCGCAGGTGCGCAAGAACACGCAAAAGGAATTCCCCGAAGGCATTCCTGCCTATGGCGCCGATGCGCTGCGCTTTACCTTTGCCGCGCTGGCATCGCTGGGCCGCTCGATCAACTTTGACAGCAAGCGCTGCGAAGGCTACCGCAATTTCTGCAACAAGCTGTGGAACGCCTCGCGCTTTGTGCTGATGAACTGCGAAGGCCATGACTGCGGCCTGCTCGAGCACAGCAAGGACCAATGCGCCGCTGGCGACTACCTGCAGTTCAGCCAGCCGGACCGCTGGATCGTCTCGCAGCTGCAAAAGGCCGAGGCCGACGTGGCCAAGGGCTTTGCCGAGTTCCGCCTGGACAACGTGGCCAACACGATCTATGACTTCGTCTGGAACGAGTTCTGCGACTGGTACCTGGAAATCGCCAAGGTACAGATCCAGACTGGCAACGAAGCCCAGCAACGCGGCACGCGCCGTACCCTGATCCGCACCCTGGAAACCATTCTGCGCTTGGCCCACCCGATCATCCCGTTCGTGACCGAGGCACTGTGGCAAAAGGTCGCCCCGGTGGCCGGCCGCGAAGGCGCATCGATTGCGATTGCCGCCTATCCCCAAGCCCAGCCTGAAAAGATCGACAACGAGGCCATCGCCTATGTCGAACGCATCAAGCAGATGGTGGACGCCTGCCGTGCGCTGCGCGGTGAAATGGCTGTCTCGCCTGCCCAGCGCCTGCCTTTGCTGACGGTGGCCGGCACTGCCGATGGCGCTGCCTTCCTGCGCGCCAACGCCGACGTGCTCAAGAACCTGGCCAAGCTGAGCGAAGTCAAGGTGTTTGACGACGAGGCCACCTGGGCGGCAGAAGCCCAGCATGCACCGGTATCGGTGGTGGGCGATGCACGCCTCGCACTGTTTGTCGAAGTGGATGTGGAAGCCGAGAAGCTGCGCCTGGGCAAGGAGATCAAGCGCCTGGAAGGCGAGATCACCAAGGCCAACGCCAAGCTGTCCAACGAGGCTTTCTGCGCCAAGGCACCGGCTGCCGTGCTGGACCAGGAGAAAAAGCGCGTGGCAGACTTTGGCGCTTCGCTGGGCAAGCTGCAAGAGCAGCTCCAGCGCCTGGGCTGAAACGGCCGGGGCCGTGCAAAAATCAGCACATAATGCCCCTTGGCCCTGCACACAAAGGCGCAGCTTGCTGCGCCTTTGTCACATCCAAGTCCTGGAACCCAAGTATTTATGACTACACCGACCCGTGTCCGCAAAGCAGTTTTCCCAGTCGCTGGCCTGGGCACCCGTTTTTTGCCAGCCACCAAGGCATCTCCCAAGGAGATGCTGCCCGTGGTGGACAAGCCACTGATCCAGTACGCGGTGGAAGAGGCCTACGAGGCCGGCATCCGGGACATGATCTTTGTCACCGGCCGCAGCAAGCGCGCGATCGAAGACCACTTCGACACCGCCTACGAGCTGGAAAACGAGTTGGAAAACGCCGGCAAGCAGGCCATGCTGGACTTGGTGCGCAGCGTCAGCCCCGATGACATGAACTGCCTGTTTGTGCGCCAGCCGCGTTCCCTGGGCCTGGGCCATGCGGTGCTGTGCGCCGAGCCGCTGGTAGGCAACGAGCCTTTTGCCGTGCTGCTGGCCGATGACCTGATGACTGGCGCGCCAGGCGGCCCGGGCGTGATGGCCCAGATGACGGCTGCGTTCTCCAAACAAGGCCGCTCGCTGCTGGCCGTGCAAGAGGTGCCGCTGGAACATACCAAGCGATACGGCATCGTCAAGGGCGAGCCTGCCGGCGGCCCGCTGATGCGCATTGACGAGATCGTCGAAAAGCCCGCTCCGGAAAAAGCCCCGTCGCGCATGGGCGTGGCCGGGCGCTATGTACTGACCCCCGGCATCTTCGACGAGATCCGCAACCAGCCCAAGGGAGTGGGTGGCGAGATCCAGTTGACCGACGCCATCGAGCGCCTGATGCACAGCGAGACGGTGTACGCCTATCGCTACAGCGGCAAACGCTATGACTGCGGCAGTAAGGAAGGCTTCCTGCAGGCGACCGTGGAGCTGGCGCTGCAGCACCCTGATGTGGGCGATGATTTCCGAGCCTTTCTGAAAGAGCTGCAGATCTGAGTCTGCGCGGAACCTCACGCACTAAAAAGGCCTGCTGATGCAGGCCTGTGTTTGGGAATGCGCGAGCGCCAGGCTAGCGGCGGCGCAGAATATGGATGAACTCCTCACCCACGGTCTGCTGCTCCACCAGCTCATTGCCGGTCTGCTTGGCAAAGGCCTGGAAATCCCGGATCGAGCCGGTATCGGTCGCCACCACCTTGAGCAGTTGCCCGCTCTGCATCGTGGCCAAGGCTTTCTTGGCCTTCAAAATCGGCAGCGGGCAGTTCAGCCCGCGCGTATCCACTTCCTGGTCAATATCCATCGTGCTCATTCGTTGTTGATCGCCAGACTCAGTCCAGGCGGGGTGCCACCACAAAGCGGGCATCCTCTTCCCAGTAGTTCACCGGCCATTTGGCGGGATCGGGATCCGGGTTGGGATTGTTGGGGCGGAAGGCGCCAAAACGCACCGGCTCGCCCTTGCTCTTGACCCACTCAGCCATTGCATAGCCGGTGCCCGACGGCCAGCACAGCACGTCCTGCGCGGTCTTCCACTGGTACTCCACGAGTTCGGGCGACAGGCGCACGTCCTCTGGCCGACCTGCCACGCGCACATGGTAGGCAATCAGCACCTGGTTCATGCGCAAAAACTCCCAGCAGCCAATTAGGCGCAGGGCCTTGGTCTGCAAACCGGTTTCCTCGAGCACCTCCCGCGCAATGCCGGCCTCGGGCGATTCACCCGCCTCCATAAAGCCGGTGATCAGGCCAAACATGCCCGGCTGCCACATGGCGTTGCGCGCCAGCAGCACCTGGCCCTGGTCATTCTCGACGACGGCAGCCAGTACCGGCGTGGGGTTGCCCCAGTGGGTCCAGCCGCAAGCGGGGCAACGCAGCCGGCTGACCTCTCCGCTGTCCTCGGTCATCACTTTCCATTGCAGCGCCGTGGCGCAGTTCACGCAAAATTTCGTTTCGTATTGCATAAGGCTTTCGTGCCGGCACTCGCCGATCGGCGTGCGCGTTAGGCGGGAAATACGCCAGTGGACAGATAACGGTCCCCCCGGTCGCAGACGACGAACACAATGGTAGCGTTGCGTTCACGGCGCGCAATTTCCTGAGCGACATGGCAGGCGCCTGCAGCGGAAATGCCGGCAAAAATGCCTTCTTCGCAGGCGAGGCTGCGGGCCATGTCCTCGGCATCGTTCTGGGTTACGTACACCATCTCATCGACCGCGCTGGGGTCATAGATCTTGGGGAGGTACTCTTCAGGCCACTTGCGGATACCCGGGATGCGCGAGCCCTCGGTCGGCTGGGCACCGATGATGCGCACCGCCGGGTTCTTTTCCTTCAGGTAGCGGGACACACCCGTGATCGTGCCAGTCGTGCCCATCGCACTGACGAAATGGGTGATCTGGCCACCCGTCTGCTCCCAGATCTCGGGGCCGGTGGTCTCATAATGGGCGCGCGGGTTGTCCGGGTTGGCGAACTGGTCCAGCACAATGCCCTTGCCTTCGGCCACCATCTTGTCGGCCAGATCGCGCGCATATTCCATGCCACCACTCTTGGGCGTCAGGATCAACTGCGCGCCATAGGCCTTCATCGTCTGTGCACGCTCGATGGACAGGTCCTCGGGCATGATCAGCACCATGCGGTAGCCCTTGATGGCGGCAGCCATCGCCAATGCAATACCGGTGTTGCCCGAGGTGGCCTCGATCAAGGTATCACCAGGCTTGATCTCGCCACGCTCCTGGGCGCGCTGGATCATCGACACCGCCGGCCGGTCCTTGACCGAACCGGCCGGGTTGTTGCCCTCGAGCTTGCCCAGCACTACATTGCCATTGGCCTCGTTGTAGTCAGCACCAATGCGCTGCAGGGCCACCAGGGGGGTCTTGCCGATCGCATCTTCAATCGTTGGGTATTTCTTGGAGCTCATTATTTGTGCCATAATTGCGAGCTGCGATACAGACACAGCCCGGGTGGTGAAATTGGTAGACGCAGGGGACTCAAAATCCCCCGCCGCAAGGCGTGCCGGTTCGATTCCGGCCCCGGGCACCACACTCAAAGCCGTTAAGTTTAAACAACTTAGCGGCTTTTTCTTTGTCTGGTGTGGAGTGCTGCATGGCTAGGCGTTCGCGGTTGAAACAGGTTGCGCTTGTATAAAAACTATAGCAGCCGACATTCTAACCAGAGGGCAAGCCCCTTGTTACGTTGGTGTTGGGGGGTGCGGTGAGCGGCAGCCTTGACACGGCACCAACGGAACCCACTCCTCCCCCTCCGAATCAGTGGGGTCATCGATCTTTGCGCCCCCTCAACGCAAAAAAGAGCCTCCCCGGCAGCCGATGGCGCCAGAGAGGCTTTTTGCATGGGGGATCAAGGGGCAGCGCAGGCTTTGTCGGTATCGTCGCCTTCCAGCCGGCGCTCCGTATTGACCTGGCTGCACAGTGCAGCTACTTCTGCATCACGTCGCCTAAGATGGCCTCCGAGTTCTGCGACCACGCCGAGGCCTTGTGCAAGCTGTCGGTCGAGGGCTGCCGCTTTATCTGCAAGATCGCTGCGGGCAGCGGCGTCGGCCTGGGCTTGCGCACGATAAGTGGCGGCTCGGCTGTCGGTGTCGCGGTGCAGGCGCTCAGCGCGGGCAAGCTCAGCGCGCACATCCACATCAATGCCAGTCTTGAAGGCTGCCAGCTGGTCGGCGTTGTAAATCGTATCTTGGGCATGTTTGCGCTCCAGTTGGACGGTATGGGCCTCGTCTTTGCGTGCAGCCTCGGCCCGCGCCGCCAGCGCTCGCATATGGTCTGCACGCAGCTCGGCAACGCGGGCGCTTGTCTGCCAGCCTTTGGCGATCCAGCCCGTCGAAAAGGCCAGCGCGGCCATGATGGCCGCCAGCAACAGCTTGATCTGCAAGGTCATAAGCCCTCCTCGCAGATCTCGCCGTTGGCATTGCCGCGGCTTTGCAGGCCAGGCAGCACTACCGACACGCCATGGACCGTGCCGCGGCTCCAGCGCAGGTTTTCTCGGCAGGCACCGGCCACATCACCGGCATTGGCCTTGCGCAGCAAGGTCGATCCCGCCAACGCGGCCTCGCCCTTGTTGTGGATGAAGTCGATAAACACCGCTTGCTGCAGCACCGTGTACCGGTCCCAAAAACGAAAAAGCCGCTTTGCAGCGGCTTCTGATGCCAGGTAGCGGCTTTTTTCCAGTCCATAGCAGTCCACCGGTGAGTAATAGCGCCCGGCCACCACATCGGGCCCGGTGAGGCCATTGCAGACCGTCAGCGGCGCCCCCTTGCCCAGCCGGTCCACATACGGCCTGCCGATATGGCGGTAACTGCTTTCGTAAAAGCTGCCCATGACCAGAGCGATCTTGGCGGCATCCGAGGTGCCCGTGTCGGCCGCCACGGCCTGGATATAGGGGTTTTGCGCAGCCATCGTCTGGGCGGCCACTAGGTCGCGCTCAGCCACCACATAGCTGCCACCACCGGCCAGCAGCACACCCAAGGCCATCAAGCCGGTGCGCAGCGCATGGGGCACCCGGCTCATGGCTCCATCCTTGGTGTGTCACTCAGGTGCTGGAAGTCGTCGAGGGTCATGGTCACCAAGGGCTTGCGCGGCGCCAACCACCCCCAGCGCTCGAAAGCCGGGCGCCAGAGCTTTTTCCAGAACCACTCACAGATCAACAGCGAGGTGTAGAGCGCCGCCACGATCGAGGCGATCGCGCCCCAGGGTATTGCATTGACCCAGTGCCAGGTCTGGGCACTGGTGTTGACAGTGGCGGCCTGAACCAGCTTGTCCGCCATGTCCGTTTGTGCTGCGGTGGCCAACGTGACCGCACTGGTCGCCTTGGCCATCGGCATGCTGATGTCTGTGCTTTGCATCAGGCCTCCTAGAAATAAAAAGACCCGCCGAAGCGGGTAACGAATAGCTGATAACCCCTAGCTTTATACAAACGGAAGGATTCTTGTAGGGACGCAAAGTGATACTCAGTCTCGGACATTCATTGACTGCAAAGCTTGTGCGATGCTCGACCTAGAGCGCAGGGTCGCTGGCCACAGAAGACGCAAGGCAAACCGATGTTTTCCAAGCTTATCCACAATACTCAAGGCACCTAAGAAGGTTCGATCAGGACCCAATCGATTCAATGAATGCAGGCAGGGAAGATGATAATCACCTCAGAAAATTCCGCCTTGATAAGCGTAAACCAAGAGATTACTTACTCCATCCAAATTACGCGGCAATATCCAGAGCCACCGTTTCCGCCGTTAGAAGAACCTAAACTCACCCCACCACCACCTCCTCCAGTATTATTACTACCTACCCCACCGTTAGTACTAGCATTGCCGCCTAAACCACCACCTGGTCCGGATCCGCCGCCGGGATTCACGGATGAGGATCCGCCCCCGCCCCCGCCTGCAAAACCGTCTACACCTGATCCGCCAAGCCCTCCTAACGATCCACCAACCGCAGCCCCACCAAAATAGCCCAACATAGCTCCACCGCCTCCACCGGGAAAACCAGCTCCAGAGAAACCAGGCCCTCCGCCTCCGCCTCCGCCACCACCACCGCCGTTACCACCACTCCCGCCACCGTTACTACCAATGCTTCCCGTGGAAGCTCCGCCACCACCACCTCCACCGCCAGCAGAAGTAGAGCCAAAGTAAGTCGGAGAACCGTTGCTTCCATTGGTGCCTGCTGCGGTCGCACCAGCTCCACCGACCCCGATGACCACAGAGGTGTTTCCGGCCACAGACACAAGCTTTCGCACAACGCCACCACCGCCACCACCGCCACCTGCATTTGCATTCGCGTTACCTTTGCCTCCGCCACCTCCTCCACCAACAAGAAAAATCTCAACCACCCCACCATTATTCAAAAGCTTGTTGCTCGGTATAAATGTGCCGTTTGAGAAAAATTCTTGATAGCGCATTTTCCCACTGCCGCCAATGATCATGTTAGATAAATTTTGCATATAATGTCCTATTACGAGATGGTCAGCGTCCAAGCACCTGGTGCAGTGCAAGAGGCAATAATTCGGCGCGCAGAATCGGAATCGAACAACACGTTATCTGCCACGCCGTTGATGGTGTGCGCCGCGTTCGCACGGCCCAAAGTAAATAGGCTCGCGGCCCAGCCACCGGTGCTGTTGAGCACAATCTGATTTCCCGCGACACCTACGGGTAACGAGCGGCTATATGCGGAACCTGCGGAGAGGGCATACTCCGATCCCACTAGCAGTGGCTGCCCATTGTCTGCAGCTGTGGAGACACGTTGGATCAAGGCCTCCTGAAGACCCACCACAACACCATTGCGCCCGTTAACGGATGCAACGGGACCTGCCTTGATAGCATCCAATGCCTCTCTCACATCATTGACGGCTTCATCTACAGCAACACGGCTGGCATGGGCGTTGCTGGCTGACTGGCTCGCCGCCATGGCGGAGTCCTGCGCCTCCTGCGCTTTGGATTGCGCCCATTGGGAATTGGCATGCACTTGGTCCAGGGCGATGTTAAACGCCACCCGCTGCGGCTCATAAGAAGCCGCCAGCGCAAAGGCCTTGGTGCTGAAGCTGACACGGTCATCCGTGGGCTGTGGCGCAGGGGGATAGGCGGGAATGGGGGTTGGAACGACTAAAGGCATCACACCTCCTCAAGTTGAATTGCAAACATCGAGTAGTCGTGGTACTCGATCGCGACGGACCAATCCTTGGCGATCCCGAACACGTTCAAGGCCTCAATGTCTTGAGAGCCTAGAAACAGGATGGGCTTGGCCCGGTTTTTGGTCATATAGTTTTTGATGGCCATGATTTCCGTGCGCCTGATGGGCACGGACATATCTGCCCATCCGATGTAGGTGCGCTCAACCAGCACGCGGTTGCCGAACTCATCGAGCTCCTTGCGGGAAAAGTCCTGGATGCCCACCGAGGCACCGATCTCGACACCCAGGCCCCACTCCTTGGCATTGCCCAGAATGAGGTTGCCGACCTCCATGCCGGTCGTACCGACGAAGTCCACCAGCACATCCGCTTGCGGGAATGCCGGCAGCCCGGTAAAGAGCCCCAGCACACCTGTTGGCGTCCACTCGCCAAAGTGCCATTCCCACCAATCGGCGGTCTCTGGCGCAAGGCCGACCGTGAGCGCCTTGTCATAGACAGTGCCGTAAGTCGGGTCCAACACACGCACCCGCACAGAATGCACGTCGGCCATACCTATGGCACACACCGCATCCACCGCGCGTCCAAATCGGAACCGGTAGGATGCCGTCGCATTGAACTTGGAGCTCTGCGACGTGCGCCCATTAAAAAGGGCCCACGTATTGGTGGGCCCGACCTTGATCCAGAGCGTTGGGTTGTCCGGCGGCGGAATGCTGTCGTTGACATCGGCACCCGCCTGGTAGACGAGGTGCTGGTAGCGCACCCTGGCCCCTCTGGGCCAGGCCCCCGCCACCCAGACAGCCGCCGTGTCCTCCACAGGCGGCTGCGCAACGATCACGCCATCGCTGATCTCCAGCGGGCTGACGGTTCTCAATCCTGTCATGCGTTTTCCTCCTGTTTTCGCGTTGCAGGCATTCCATCGGCGTCCCACATGCGCAGCGTCTTGTTGAGTTGCTGCACCGCAGGCACGACCACTGTCGCCTCGGCCTTGCGGTTGGCGTCATGGTTGTCCAGCGACAAGCGCAGGGCCCGCACTTCCGCCACCAGTACCGGGTTGTCACTCGATGCCTGCAGCGCGCTCAGCAAAGCGGTGTTGCCACTCGCCTGAACCACACGCCCGGCAGTGGCAGCGCCCACCTCTGCGGTTTTCACATCGCCGATATCGACGCCGTATTTATGGGCGAGGAAGTTTCTCGTGTCCGCCAGCGATGCCAGCCAGGCTGACTGCTTGAGCAAGACATCGGCCTGGGACGTTGCACTGGCTTTTGCAAGCGCTTCCAGTGCCTGGATGATCGAGGGCAGCTCGTCAGCCGCGTCCTGATTGCCAGATCGGGCCTGGGCCGTCTTGATGGCAAAAAGAGACTCGTAGTAAGCCGCTCCCTGGTCCGGGCCAGACCCCAGCAACTGCCCGCGCAGCCGCTTCATTTCATTGGCCATGGCGTCAATGGTTTTGGACCACTGGTCAGCCAGCTTCTTGGCAGCATCAGCCGCGGAGTTGGCAGCCTTGGCGGACGAGTCGTATGAGCTACCCAGATTGGATACGCCTCCCTGGTAGCTGCGCATCTTGGGAACGCTCACGCCAATCGAGTTGCCCAACGATTTGACCGAGACCTTGAGCTTCTCCATGCCCTCCACGAACTCGGTGCTGGTGAGCAACGTGTTCAACGCCTGGATCGCCGCATTGGCATTGGAAATCATGTTGTCTATGGCTGCACCACTTACCGCATCCGCCACATTGGCTCCAGTAAGTGCCGCAGTCAGCATCGGCGTGATCATCCCATCGATCATGGACGACAGAATGGTGTTGATCGCCTGTTCGTACACGGCCTGTTCAAAGCCTGCCGAGATTTGGTTGGCCAACCAGCTGCCGGCTTCTGCACCCCGTCCCTCGTTGATCTCATTGATGAATCCATCAACCAGGCCGTCCATGGACAGCCCCAACGTCGACAGCGTCTCCTCACGGATCTGCTGAATCTCTTGCAGCTTCGCGGCAAGCGCGTTAGTTCCGTCTTCCAAGCTGGCAGTGACGGCATCAACCCCATTGGCAAAGTCATCCGCAAACTGCAACAGCCAGGCGAGCAGCTCCTCGTCCCTGTCAGCGATGGCTTTGTCTACCAGGGCGCGGTATTTCTTCTTCGCATCGACATCGCCGACACGCAGATCCAGCCCGCGCTCTTCCATACCATCATTGGCCACCTTGCTCGCACGGCTACGCTTCTCGTCATCGCTGTAATACAGATCGTAATAAGTGCTTGCGGCCTGTGTCAGCGCGTCCATGCTGCCGACTGCATCCACCAGCTTGCTGGCCCAGTCACCTGCCGAAAGCGAGCCTTCGAGCAATGTGGAGCCAAACAGCTCAAAGATCTGATTGACACCCACCAGGCTGGAGGACATGCGGGTCAAGGCATCCACGGCCTTCTCACCTGTGCGCACATACTCGCTCATCACGAAGATCTGCTCAGTGACCGTCTCCGTCACCTGGCGGCCGACACGAGCCCATTGCTCGGTGTCACTGTCGCCAGCAACTTGCACGTTGTCCCATACCATGCGGGTCACTTCGCGCGTCTGCTCCTGCCAGCTGCCGAGCACACTGCGTGCCAGCTCCTCATTGGCTTGCGCGAGCGCCTGCTGAATCTTGGCCGATGCTTCCTCCTGCGACAGGCCCGTCAACTGCAAGCCCTTGCCACCCGTATCCGGATGGATCTCATCGAGCCCCAGCGCCACCTTCATGGCACGGATGGCGTCTCCATTCAAGCCCAGGGTATCGGCCTTTTTGGCCGTATCCTCCCGCATGTCCTTGAAGGCATCCTGCAGCACCTTAATGGGGCCTTTGGAGCCTTCAATCGCCGTGCCATAGTTCTCCTGGAGCATCTCGACGCGCGAATACAGCTGCTGCAGCTGGCGCTCACGGTAGCCATTTTCCTTGGCCTCCGGGTTGGCCGCGATCTGGCCTTGGAGCGTTTCGATCTGCGCATTGGCCTTCTCGATCTCCTTCTCCGCCGCCAGATACCGGTACTTGGGCCCCCCAAACAAGCTGCCGCTTTCGCGCATCAGTTGGTAGCCGTACATGTCTCCGCCGAGCTCACCCATCAGGCCGCTGCCGACCTGCTTTTCTTCCTTGAACATACCACCCAGATAGGCTGCAGCCATGACCGCCGCCGCTGCCCAACCAGCCCCATATCCCAAACCTGCTCCACCTCCTCCAGCGGATGCAGCGGAGCTACTCCCGGTCCCCAGAAGCATGTCCAGGGTCGGCTTTGCCGTACCCCAATTGAGGTAATTGCCGATGGAAGTAGTCAGATTGCCGACCCCCAGATAGTTAGCTCCGGAGGCTATAGGCCCTTGCAGAAAGTAATTACCGAGGGAACCGGCATATGCGGCAGACCCTACGCTATAGATAGTGTTAATGTTCGAAGCAGTGCCAAGAAGATTCCCTCCACTGCTGTCATCTGAAGCGAAGCCACCTAGTAACCTGCCTACGCCACCCATCACTCCCATGAAGGAGCCTACCAACTGAACAACGAAAGGCTTGGCAAACATCGCATAGATCTCCTTCGCCACCATCGTGGAAAAAGAGGATTTAAGCGATTTGCAGAATGAATCCCAGCCTGACTTACCGTTATTCAGCATACCGGTGAGCCCAGAGACAAAAATATCTTCCACTTTTTGAACGGTAGAGCTCCATTCTTCGATGTAAGCTTGGCCTGCAATATTTGCTGCCTTTTGCGCGTAAATTTCTTCTACATTTGCTTCTTCTACTGCGCGAGCTTTCCTGGCATCTTCCACAGACCCCGGATAGGAAACATTGCGAACCAAGTCGAGCTGTTTTTGCTTCTCGATCTGTAAGTCGTAGAGCTGGATTGCGACCTTCCTTTCGGCATTTGAAGCTCCAATCAGGGACGCTTCTAGCTCCAGACGTTTTGTGTCATTCTCCGCAGCTTTTCGCAAATCATTTACGGCAAGACGAACTCGCGTTGCCTCATCGTATTGTTTGGCATAGGCCTTTGCGAGCTCTTCTTGGACTGCAAGCTGCTCTTTGTAGGCTTCAACATCACGCTTTATTTGCGCGCTCGTATCCTTGGTCGCATCCTTGAGTCTGGCCGCAACCTCAATATCATTTTCGCTGGCCTCAGTCTTCGACTGAATTGAGGTGCGCAAGCGCTGATATGCTACCTGCGCGTTTTTAGCAGCATCTGTTGATGCAGTGGCCCCTTGGGTAACAGCTCGACTGCTCGCCTGAGCAGTAGCCCCAAGTTGCGCAGCATTTTTGGTGACGGCCTCCGTCTGCGCTTGCACTGCCCTAGTCCCAACTTCAACGGCAGGCACGTCGATGCTAGGGATGATGGCGACGCCAGCTTGCTTGGCCATGCTGGCAGTGATTTTTTGCATCTCCAGACTTGCGCGGACCATGGTATCGCGCAAGCGCTTTGCTTCCTCCTGAAGCTCAACATTGTTTTTTCCAGGGTCCAAACGCAGTCGCGACTGCAGTCGATCGAGCTCGGTCTTGGCAAAATCAAATTGCCGCTCAAGAGATGCATGCTGAGCACCCTTAATGTTCATAGAGATGGCGTTAGCAAATTGGCCAATGACACTGATACCAGTGGCCGCGAGCTCGACAATGCCCGCAAGTCCGCTAATCACCGTTTGAAAGCCTGCGCGCGTCGCTTCGGAGGACAAGGTTTCGTTCAATGACTCAATGCTCTCGCGCATCCCTTGCAGGCTGCCGCTGTCACCCGTCATTGCAGTCGCAAAGCTGTTCTGCAGCGCCTCCAGGGCACCACCCAGCGTATCCCTTGCAGCAACCGCCGCACCACCATACGAGGTTTGCAGCGCATCCAGGATAACGGCCTGCGCCGCACCGACCTGGCCGGTTGCTTCCAACTGCGCAACCATCTCCTTTTGCTGGTCGGTGAATTGCACCCCCTTGTCCGCCAGCGCCTTGAGCCCTTCGGAAGGGGAATTCAACGCCTGCCCGATGGTCTCCGCAGAGCTGGTCACCGATGTGCCCATGCGCGACGACATATCCACCACGGCCTGCATGGCCTGCGGGAACTGTTGCCCCACGACATTGGAGTAAGTCAGCAGCTGCGTTTGCGCCTGGGTGATTTCCCCCGACGAGAACACGCTCGACTTCGACAGCGATGCGGCCATGCCGTTGAGCCGCTCCTGCGACCAACCCGCAGCCTCGCCGGTGGACTTCAACATGGCGGAGAGCTGGGCCTGCTGCTTTTCGGCGTTGATGGTTTCCGTAATGAATTTGCCAAAGAACGCAGGCGCCCCTTGCGCCAGGAGGCCGAACACCACCTTGGTGGACTCCGCCCAACGCTTGGCAGCGCCGTTCGCGTTCTCTTGCTCTTTCTGCAC
Organism: Comamonas sp. B21-038; assembly: GCF_022387135.1. GTDB lineage: Bacteria > Pseudomonadota > Gammaproteobacteria > Burkholderiales > Burkholderiaceae_C > Comamonas > Comamonas sediminis. The sequence goes on along the minus strand of NZ_CP092462.1, from coordinate 945,946 downwards.
CGTCGCCAGATCCCGGGTGTAGGAGGTGAGGGCAACCTGGCTCGTTTGCTGCACCTGAACAAAGGTTTCGGAGAAGCGCTGGGTATCCCGGATCCCCACCTGGATCACCGATGACTGGCTCTGAAACGCCGAGGTCATCATCTCGAACGATTGTGCGGAATTTCTGGAGCCGGCCTCGACCGAACTCCAGAAGCCCTGAATGCTGTTGATGGCCTCATGGACACCCAGCTGGAGGTCCGAGAGGTCAACACCAATCTTGATATTTTTTTCTAGATCAGCCATAGCAGCACCAATAGAAATGGCCCGCCGAGGCGAGCATAGAAAAAGGAAAGCCCACCGAAGTGGGCTATTTCTGGCGGGATCGATCCTGTGCTTCCCTGCGCGCCTGCAATGCTTCGAGCGCGCCGCGCTCGAGCAGGCCCACTTCGCGCAGCACCTGGTTGCGTTTGCGCTTGTTGATGCCCTCGGCATCCAGCCAGCGGTAGATCACGTTGTAGTCCAGGGCATAGATACCGCCCATGCCTGCTCGCCACTGGCTGGCGTTGTCGATGAAGCAGCGGTAGGCCAGCTCGTGGTCGGGGTAGCACACCAGGGGCTCGCGTTCCTTGATCATCTCGGCAGGAAAGCCCATGGCCACCAGTTGTTGGGGACTGGACCGTTCGCCAAACAGCGCCCGGCCCAGCTCCATCAGTTTTTTGTCTTGGCGCCCGAATGAGCCTGGAAGAAGCCAGTCACGATCGCACCGAAGGCGAACGCATGGGTCACAAAGAACTGCGTGATGTTCTCGACGCTGAACTCATCGGTGAATTCCCAGGCAGACACGATTTTCATCACCAGCTTGGCCTGGTCGGTACGCATGTCCTTTTCTTGCTCATCGCTGAGAGGGGCCTCGGCCGTCGCCTTGTACTTGTCCTGCAAGGCGGTGAACTCGGCGGACAGCGCCTTCATCGCTTCGGTATCGTGGAAGCGGAAGGTCAGGCCCAGAGGCTGCGGGCCCTTGCCGGCGACGGGCACGTCGGCAGTGCCTTTGAAAGTGGGAGTGGGTGCAAACGATGCGAGAGACTTCGCCATGGTGGATATCCTTCTTCTGAAACAAAAAAGCCCGTGCAGGTGCTACCTGCCGGGCATGGAAAACCCGCCTTGGGTCAACCAAGGCGGGCGTGGCGACCTTTACTTGTAGGTCTTGATGGGGCGCAGCATGGACAGGGTCAGCTTGCCGGTGGTCACGGCGTTGGAGGCGACCACAGGGGTCTCCTGCACGCTGATATAGCCGTAGGCATAGCTGATCGAGCCACCGTTGGGCAGGGCCATGCGAATCGCCACCAGCCGGTTGGCACGCGATGCCTGGACAGCGGCCTTGTAGCCTGGCAGGGTGGGATCCCAGCCAAAGGTCAGCTCCCAGCTCATCGCCGAGCGGGTCGTCGGGATCTTGATGCCGTACTTTTGCGACAGGGGCGCGAACTCCGCGTACTGCTGTTCGCCGCCGGTAGGGCTGATTTCGCTGACCTGCTGCAGCTCGGTCCAGCCAGTGATGGGGCGGACCGTGCCGGCGCTCGAACCGCTGGGGAACTGGATCAGGTCGGTGGTGTCCTCGTCTTCCAACGTGATGGCACCCGTGGTCGCCGAGCCAACCCGCAGGATGGAGTCGTTCATGTCTTCCCAGCCGGTATTGAGCAGGAAGGGGTCTTTGGCGCTCAGGCCATGGGCTGCCGCTGCGATCACGGGAGGTGCCGCATTGGAGATCGTGGTCACGGAGACGGGAGCGCCAAAACCGGTCGAGATTGCAAAACGGGTGCCGGTCGATACTTCATAAGCCATGGTTGGGCCTTTCAAAAAAAGAAAATCCGCCTGCGTTGAGCCAAGGCGGATCGGTTTCGCCCTCGTCGGGCACAAAAAAACCGCCTCTCGGCGGAATGCAATGGTTGAAAAAGTCACAGCTGCTGGCGGCGTAGTGCACACCGGCAGTCTGTGCTCTCTCCTCAAGGGCTGCGGGGCCGGAGTTCCAGCGGCATGGGTACGCATGCGCGCCGAACCTGCCCTGCAGTCACTGACCAGGACAGCGCAAACACTGGCCTTCAGATCCATGCCCCATCAGACAACCCAAGCGGGCTGGGGCGGCTGTTCGCTTCTGCAAGCACTGGGAAGCTCTCAGCAGGAGATACCGCACCGTCAAACCACTCGGGTGCGGACTGCGCTTGCTGCAGCTGATATGCCAAAGCCCGCATGCAGCGGGCATCGACGTTGGAAAAAACCTGCAATGGCATGCGCCAGCAGGCAAGAGGAACTGCAGTTATGGCTGACGTGGTGCCACCACCTGATGGCAGCGCGCACAGCGCGGATGCCAACCTGCCCGGACATACCCCCGGCATGTTGACCCACGCCAGAAACGCAAAAGCCCCGCACGGGGCGAGGCTTGAAAAGGCTGGTGGCATAGCTCTGCCATCAAAGGCCTTGCGCTGCCACAACAGCAGCGCAAGTGATTCATGGTTAAGGACATGGACGGGCTTGCTTTCGCACCCTTCTCATCAATGTCTCAACGATTACGAGAATACCACACTTTTAGTCGGTTCGCAACAACTTATTCAAGTTATTGCTGTGCGTTCTTTTGCAGTCCATCACATAGTCGATCAGGAGCTGCACGTCCTTTCGGCTGGGCTCCTGGGCCAGCATCGCACCCTTGCATTTGAGGCATTTGTAGGTCTTGCCCTCCTTGGCCGTCAGGCCCGTTCCTTGGCATGGCTTGCATTTCTGGTCCAGCAACCAGGCCATGGCCTCCAACGCAGCATCCTGGGGGTCTGCCAGCTTTCCGGCCACGCCGTACTGGACCAACGCGTTGTACATCCGCTCCATATCCACCCTGCTGGGCTTGGTGATGATCCGCAGGTAGTGCAAAGCCACATTGGCTTTGCTCATCCCGCTGGCCTTGATCAGGTCCACCTGTCCCATGCGGTGCGACTCATCGGACAGATCGCGGGCGCTCAACGCGACCGTGTATCGCTCTGCTGTCATGCTCATGCTTGCTCCTTCAATGCCTTTGTGCTGGCAGGATTCCGTTGTCTGTGTCTGTCCGCGTGCCATCGCATGCCGCCACGCCTAACCGGTCCGCCCTGGGTGGCATGCAACCGGCCTTGGCTTTTGCCCCCATGTTGACGGCGAGCTGGTGCATCCCCAAAGGACCGGCATCAAGCAGAACGCCGCGCCCCTTGCGTCTGGGCAGTGGCATGCTCATACCGCCTCCCATACGCGGTAGCCGTCGCGCAGCAGATCCGCCCCCTCAAACTGCACCACCTGCGCGAGGCCGGTGCGCGCCAACTCGGGCAGGCGGCGGCAGATTTGCTCGACCGTCATGCCCGTGCATTCGGCCATCTCGCCCGCCGTCAGCGATTTCTCATCGTGCAGGGCCGCGAGGATGCGGGAAGCATGTCCGCCTGCAAGCCGGGCCGAATGCTCCGGGACACCGAAGCTGCTCAGAGGGTCACAGGTGCGGGCAAAGTTCATCGCAGTGTTCCTTTCAAAATACGTTGGGTTTTGTCGTGGGAAGCCTGGGCCTGGGTCCCGCTTTCGATGACGTAGCCGAGATACCGGGGATGGCGTTCCGTGCTCCGGGATATCCGCTGCGGGCCGAACTGAGACGCAATGGATTGCACCGGACGGCTAAATGCATTGGGTGGCTGCCCGTTGCTCTGAGGCGCAGCGAACGCGAGCCGATGGCTAGGGGCCCCGCCAACGCGCTCCGCCCTGCCCTCTTGGCGGCCCATGTTCGAACCCGCCGCCGCCGGGCTTGCCGCATCTGGCAGTGCCGCAGCGTCGAGGGCGCTCAGACCGGGGCTGGGTTGTGACTTTCGTATGAACATGCAATAATTAAACCATAGTTCAGACCACAAAGCAACTATAGTTATCAAAATTTCCGCGAGAATTTAAACCATGGTTGAATACAAAGACCGCCTGGTTCAGGCGATGACGGCAGCAGAGATGAAAACCGCGGACCTGGCCGACCGGCTGGGGCTGTCCTACCAAGCCATCAAGAAGGTGGTGGACGGAAATACCAAGGCATTGACGGCAGAGAACAGCGCCCGCGCGGCGCAGTTGCTCAATGTGTCTTCGGACTGGCTGGCCCTGGGGGAAGGAACCATGGCGCGCTCCAGTACCGTGATGCCCTACAGCGACCTGTCCCCTGCGCCCATTCCGGGGCGCCCCTCGATCGCAGTGCCCGTGTTGTCCAACAGCGCATCGATGGGATCAGGGGCCGAGCTGCTGGAGCACGACGTGCTGACCGGCGATCTGAAGCTGTCGCAGGAATGGGTCACACAGCGGGTCAAACCCTCCAACGTCCAGGCGCTGCGCTTCATCCATGCCTATGGCGATTCGATGAAGGGCACTTTCAATGATGGCGATATCTTGCTGGTCGACACCGGTATCCGCCTGGTCGACATCGACGGCGTCTATGTGCTGTGCGCACATGACCGGCTCTTTGTAAAGCGCGTGCGCCAGCGCTGGGATGGGCAGTTCGAGATCAGCAGCGACAACCCCAGCATCAAGACCTCTGACCTGCTCGATGGACGAGAGCAACTGGATGTGCGAGGCCGGGTCCTCTGGGCCTGGAACGGCCAGAAGCTCTGACGCCCTTCCGGGGCATCTGCAGTGAGGGCACGCGGGCCGGCGCAGGCATCTATCACTACGGTAACGACAGCATCATCCTGGAAGCAACAGGACGCGACGCCCTGCGCGAACCGGGATGCTTCAAGATTGCGGATATGAAGATAAGTTCAGCCTTCAACCTAAACCATAGTTATATACCCATCTTAACTATGATTTAAGTGGATGCAGCGGACAGGTTACAAGGCGGAACAGCGCAGCCACTTCACCGCCGGCCGGGCAACAGGGGACGGCAATCACAGACGCATTTCGCAGTCCGCAGCTCCACGCGAAGCCTGCTGCGCTTCTGCCCATAGCTCATCAATCGGATTAGACGAAGCAAAAAGATATCTTAAATGATCTTCTAATGGTTTTTGATATCTATAGTACTCAAATACTAGCAAGCATTGCTAGGCTTTCCGCCCGCTAATCCGGCTTTTTTGCGGGCGAGCCGCCACCGTACAGGCCCGTTGCAACAAGGGGCTATGCTGAGGGAGACCTTCCGTCAATCCGAAGCGGTGAAGGCATAGCAATGCAGACCCCAGCGCCACCCGAGAAACATGCCGTCACATCAACAAACGCAATATGTTATGAAAGGTTTCCTCTTGCGCGTGCACTGCTGTGCAACGCTCCACGGATACCTGCCCATTTCCAACTGGGCTCTCGTGGAGCCTAGCCTGGCAAGTAACAACACAGGCGGTGCCTATGCTGCTCCGCTTGACCCTTGAGAGCGCATGCGTGTGCGCCCGCCCCCCGATAACAATACCCCCACACCACCCTCGGAGTTACCTGCCCCGCGCGTACCGATCTGCGCGTGCTCCGCATGCGCATCTCAATTCAGTACCGGTGTTTGCCAGGTAAGCCAGCCAAGCCGCATCAAAACAGGCGCTGCATTATCTCTGTGCAGGCTGCGAGCCATCAGATCCGGCCCGAATTACTCATTATCGGCAGGTTTGGAGCGTCCACCCATTTGCTCCTCATAGAACTGCCCCAGACCCAGGCTACCTACATCACGTCGCAATTGAATATCGTAGATGAATATCTTGTTGAATACCCGGTCCAGACGCACATACTGGTAGGTCGCCACCGTCGCTTCATTGACAACCAGCTTGATGGGATCGGTTCGGTACACACCAAAATGGCTGGTAGGCCTCAGTTTGATCTTGGAAAAAGGCTCCGACGACAAATACACATAGAAGGGGGTGTACATGGGAATAACTAATGTCCTTGCAAAGTATCGGCGGCCAACCCATTCACCCGAGCATTATCCGCATCGGCCATCAAACCCACTGTGATACAGCGGCCTATTCGATGCACTCCCGTTATTCAATCGCACTCGTACAATGCATGCCGCGCCAAAACTTAGCCATAATTGATAGCTATATCATATTCGATTAAATCTATTTGACCTTGTCAATAATTATTGGTTTGCAGTTGTTTGCTATCTGCGTCGCCGCTGGCTGTTTTTCTTGACGGCGCACGTTGCCCCGCAATGCAGATGCGGATCAGCCACTCGCGAAGCATCGCGAGCCGGACGCAGGCATCCGCTGCGCAACTTGTGCCATATTTTTATACAGTACCTGCGATCCAAGCCGCCTCCAGGCATACAGACAGTATCCATCTACACTGCTTGGTGAATAGCTAAAAAATTCATAGCATCCAGCAAGCCAAAGGTAGCAATTTGCGCCACAATAGAACGGTTGTTATGCGTGCTGGCTGACGCCAGCACACCCCGGTTGTCAAAGTTCATGGCCTGCCCTCCTTCCCGTTCTGCCAAGCGCTCAGCCCAAAAGAAAAAAGCATCCAAATCAGCCCCCGGCCTGCTGCGTGGCTTGTTGCGCAAGTTGGTAGGCCGGGGCGCACTCGCAGGCTACAGCGCAGTGGCGGCGCTGGGCTCGGCCGCCTATGTTCCCCAGCTGGACCACGTTCGCCAATGGGCCATCCACAGCACCACGCAGTGGCTGCAGCAACAAGGCCCCGTCCAGACCGCGCAGCAGTGGTGGGGCGAGCTGCAATCCACTGCCGCAGACTGGCAAGCCCGCTTTGAAGACATTGCCCGGCAAAGCCGAGGCGGTGGTGCAGCGTCAGGCACTGGTCACGCGCCCTCTTCTGCACCGCCCTCGCCTCCAGTTGCAGGCTCATCCAGCCCAGCCGCTTCGGACAAAGCCAGCCAGGGGTTTGCCGACTGCGCCGAGCAATTGCCGCCGGACGCCCCGCTCAGTGCGGCCAGCGTGGGCCGCAGCTGGATGCCCGTGACCTTGTGTTCCACAGGGTTCGCGGTGCTGTATTCGGGGCTGTCCAAAACGCCCATTGTCACGGTGGAACGCCTCAGCCGCCAGCGGCTGCAAAGTGCTGCCGGACTGCCCCGCACCGACCATTTTTATGCCGATGCGCGCCTGCGCGCTGCCTACAAGGCGGAGCTGTCCGATTACCAGGCCAGCGGCTATGACCGCGGGCACATGGCGCCGGCAGCGGACCAGAGCACCGCCACGGGCATGGCCCAGTCGTTTGCGCTGTCGAACATGGTGCCGCAGGACCCCACCCACAACCGCCAGGTCTGGTCCAAGCTCGAAGCCGATGTGCGCAAATATGCCAAACGCGCGCGCGGCAATGTGTTTGTCTACACCGGCCCGCTGTTCGAAGGCCAGACGCCGACGATTGGCCGCAACCAGGTCTGGGTACCCAGCCATTTGTACAAACTGGTGTTTGACGAACAGCAGCAGCGGGCCTGGGCCTGGGTGCTGCCCAACCACGCCGACGTGCAACTGGGCGCGCCGATGAGCTATGCGCAGTTTGTGCAGCGAACGGGGCGCAATTTTCTGCCGCATCTGCACTGACGACGCGGGGAGACGTCCTCAGCCCGAAGCCAGAGCTAGGGCCAGGCCCAGCCTTCAGGTGCCGGGGTTCATCCAATCGGCATGCCAGCCGCCACCCAACTCCTGGATGAGCTGGGCCGCCGCCAGTTGCTGGTTCAGCTGCAACTGGATCAGCGAGCGGCGCGCTGACAGCGCCGTAGCCTGGGCGGTCACCACATCGGTATAGGGCACCTGTCCTTCCTTGTAGCGGTTGAGCATTTGCTGCTCCACCTTTTCGGCCGAATCCAGGCTTTGCTGCAGCAGCGGCTTTTGGGCATTGAGCGCGGCCACATTGCTCAACACATCTTCGACCGCCTGAAAAGCCGCCAGCACCGACTGGCGGTAACTCGCGGTTCGGGCCGCATGGGCGGCGCGCGCAGAATCGACCTGAGCCGTGGTGGCACCGGCGTTGAAAATGCTCTGGCTCAGCGATGCGCCCAGCGACCACAGCAAACCGGAGGCACTGAACAGGTTGCCCAGGTTCGAGCCGGATCGGCTGAGCGAGCCGCTCAGGCTCAGGCTCGGGTAATAAGCGGCCTGGGCCACACCGATCTGGGCATTGGCCGCAGCCACCGCCCGCTCGGCCGCTGCAATATCGGGCCTGCGCTCGAGCAAGGTCGACGGCACTACCACCGGGACCTCGGGCACCGTCACATTCCAGGCTTCAGGCGGCAGGTCAAACTGGGCCGGTGCCTGCCCGGTCAGCACCGCAATCGCATGCTCATAGGTCTGGCGCGACTGGCGCAGGGATTCGACACTGGCTTGCGTATTCGTCAACGTCGTCTGCGCCTGCAGCACCGCCGTGCGCGCCTCCACACCGACGTCGTAGCGGTTCTGGGCAATCTGCAGGCTGCGCTGGTAGCCCTCGATCGACTGCTGCAGGATCTGCATCTCGGCATCGGCCTCGCGCAGCCTGAAGTAGTTCTGCACCAGGCTGCCTACGGCCGACAGGCGCGCGGCGGCCAGATCGGCCTCGCTGGCCTGGGCGCTGCTTTGCGCAGCACTGACCGATTCGCGCAGGCGCCCCCACAGGTCTGCATCCCAGGCGGCACTGATGCCCAGCGAGGCACTGCCATTGCCACTGGATTGGCCGCCACCCTGGCGCGTCTGGCCCAGCGTGCCATTGACGGTCGGCAGCAGGCCGGCCTGCTCCACGCGCAGCGCCGCCTGGGCTTGTTGCACGGCCGCTGCGGCCGCTGCGATGTTCTGGTTGTCCACCTGCACCCGGGCAGCGAGCTGGTTGAGCTGCTCGTCAGCAAACAGTGTCCACCAGTCGCCCCGGTCCACGGCATCGTTGGGTTGGGCGCTTTGCCACAGCGCGCCGGCTTCCTTGAAGCTGGCCGGCGCGGGGGTGCTAGGTACCTGGTAGACGGGGGCCACCGAGCAGGCACTCAACAGCCCGGCGCAGCACAGCGCCAGTGCCAGGCTGCGCAGCACAGGCGCCGTCCGGGTCGGACGAAGGGAATGGGAAAAGGCGAGGGTTGGCATCATGGCGTATCAGTGTTCCAGGGTGGGCATGCCGTCGTTGGAGGCACGGCCCAGGTCGCGCTCGTTAGGGGCGCGGCGGCGCAGCTTGTCCAGCAGCACATAGACCACCGGCGTGGTGACCAGGGTCAGCACTTGGCTGGCCAGCAGGCCACCAATGATGGCAATGCCCAGCGGCTGGCGCAGCTCCGAGCCCTGGCCAAAGCCTATGGCCAGCGGCAAGGCGCCCAGCGCGGCGGCCAAGGTGGTCATCAGGATGGGGCGGAAGCGCAGCAGGCAGGCCTCGCGCACCGCGTCGATGGCAGACAGGCCCCGCGATCGCTCGGCCTCCAGCGCAAAGTCGATGATCAGAATCGCGTTCTTCTTCACAATGCCAATGAGCAAGAACACCCCGATGAGCGCAATCACCGTGAACTGCATGTTGAACAGCATCAGCGCAATCACCGCACCCACACCAGCCGATGGCAGGGTGGACAGCACCGTGATCGGGTGCACCAGGCTTTCATAGAGCATGCCCAGCACGATGTAGATCACCACGATTGCGGCGAGGATCAGGTAGAGCTGCTGGTTCTGCGATTTCTGAAAGCTCAGCGCCGTACCCTGGAAGCTGCCGCGCACATTGATGGGCATGGCGATATCGGCCTCGGCCTGGGCAATCACCTGCTGGGCTTCGCTCAGCGCCACGCCATCGTCCAGGTTGAACGAGATCGTCGTTGACAGCTCCCCGTCCTGGTGGTTCACGCTGGTGGGCGCGGGGCGTTCCACCACCTTGGCAAAGCTCGACAGCGGCACCATGGTAGCGACGCTGGTACTGATCACATTGCCGGTCGATGCGCTGCGCTGCGCCGGGTTGGCGGCCGTGCCCTCGGTGCCCGTCAGGTTGGAGGGCACATAGATATCCTGCAACGCCGGTGGGCCGCGCGTGTACTCCGGCGCCCATTCCATGATCACCGAGTACTGGTTCAGGTCGCTGTAGATGGTGGCCACCGAGCGCTGGCCAAAGGCGTTGTAGAGCGCGTTGTTGATGGACTTGGAGTTCACCCCCAGCCGCGCTGCGGCCTGCTTGTCCACCTCGACATACACCTCCACGCCGCTCTCCGACTGGTCGGTGTCCACGTCCTGCAGCAAAGGCTCCTCTTTGAGGCGCTCGGCCAGGCGCGTGGCCCATTTCTTCATGTCGGCGGTGTTGTCGCTCTTGAGGGTGTACTGGTAGGTCGAATTGGACGAGCGCCCGCCCATGCGCAAGTCCTGCACCGGGTTCAGGAACACGCGCAGACCGGTGATCTGCGACAGCTGGGGGCGCAGGCGCGCGACCACCTGCAGGCTGGTCACATCGCGCTCGCTGACCGGCTTGAGGTTGATGAACACAAAGCCCCCGCCCGAGCGGCTGCCGCCGGCAAAGCCCACCACCGTGTCGATGGCCGGGTCCTGCTGGATGATCGACAAGGCCTCCTTGAGCTTGCCCGCCATCGCGGTCGACGAGATGCTCTGGTCCGCGCGCAGGCCGCCCGCCAGCTGGCCGTTGTCTTGCTGCGGGAAGAAGCCCTTTTGCACGTGCATGAACAGATAGCCGTTCATGCCGATGACGATCACCAGGATCAGCATCACGACAAGCTTGGCATGCAGCGCCCAATCGAGGCAGCGCTCGTAGACCCTCAGCATCGCGTTGTAGCCGTTCTCCAGCGCGCGGGCAAAGCGGCCGCGCGGTGCCGTCTCGATGGCATCCTCGTTGCGCAGAAACCAGGCGCACATCATCGGCGTGGTCGTCAACGAGATGACCAGCGAGATCATCACTGCCACCGACAAGGTCACGGCGAATTCCTTGAACAGGCGGCCAATCTGGCCTTCCATGAAGAGCAGCGGTATGAACACCGCCACCAGGGACAGGCTGATCGACAGCACGGTAAAGCCCACTTCGCGCGCGCCCTGCAGCGCGGCGGCCATCTTGTCCATGCCCTGCTCGATATGGCGGCTGGTGTTTTCCAGCACCACAATCGCGTCATCGACCACAAAGCCGGTGGCCACCGTCAGCGCCATCAGGCTCAGGTTGTTCAGGCTGAAGCCCAGCAGGTACATCACGCCAAAGGTGCCCAGCAAGGACACCACGGTGGCCACGGCCGGAATCACCGTAGCGCGCGCCTTGCGGATAAACGCCCCCACCACCAGCACCACCAGGATCACCGAGACCAGCAAGGTGGTCTCGATCTCGTGCAGCGACGAGCGGATGGAGTTGGTGCTGTCGCTGGCCACCTGGATCTTCACATCCTTGGGCAGCTGGGCCTGCAGCTCGGGCAGCAGCTTGCGGACGTTGTCCACGGTGTTGATGATGTTGGCGCCCGGCTGGCGCGTGATCAGCACCAGGATGGCGGGTTGGCCATTGAACAAGCCCATCGTGTAGACATTGGCCGGCCCGTCGATGACGCGTGCCACATCGCCCAGTTTGACAGCGGCGCCATCGCGCCAGCCCACCACCAGGCCCTGGTACCAGCTGGCCTTGCGCTCGGGCGCCGGGGTGTAGATCTGCAGACGGTTGCCACCACTCTCGATAGCCCCTTTGGGCCGGTTGGCATTGGCGGCCTGGATGGCGGCGCGCACATCCTCGGTCGCAATGCCGTAGTGGCTCAGTGCCTGGGGCAAGAGCTCCACCCGCACCGCCGGCAGCGAGCCGCCGCCGATTTCGACATCGCCCACGCCATCAACCTGGGAGATGCGCTGGCTCACCACGTTGGAGACCTCGTCATACAGCTCGCCGGGCGTGCGCGTGGGCGAGGTCATCGCCAAGATGATGATCGGCGAATCCGATGGGTTCATCTTGCGGTAGGTAGGGTTGCTGCGCAGGTCTGACGGCAGGTCACTGCGCGCAGCATTGATGGCCGCCTGCACCTCGCGCGCAGCGCCATTGATGTCGCGGTTCAGGTCGAACTGCAAGGTCACATTGGCCGAGCCGGTCGAGCTGCGCGAGGTCATCTCATTGACCCCGGCGATCACGCCCAGATGGCGCTCCAGCGGCGTGGCTACGCTGGAGGCCATGTTCTCCGGGCTCGCACCCGAAAGGCTGGCCGTGACCGAGATGACCGGGTAATCCACCTGCGGCAAGGGCGCCACCGGCAGCGCAAAGAACGCGGCAATGCCCGCCAGTGCCATGCCGATGGTCAGCAGGACCGTCGCGACCGGGCGTTTGACGAAGGGCTCGGACAGGTTCATGCCTGCACCTCGGCATGGCTGCCATCGGCATTGCCGGCTTGGCGGCGGCCAAAGCGGGCACCCAGGCGGTCAAACACCAGGTAGATCACCGGGGTGGTGAACAGGGTCAGCAACTGGCTGAGCATCAGCCCGCCAAAAATGGCCAGGCCCAGCGGGCGGCGCAGCTCGGCGCCCTCGCCCCAGCCAAACATCAGCGGCAGTGCAGCAAACAACGCGGCCAGGGTCGTCATCAAGATGGGTCTGAAGCGCAGCAAGGCCGCCTGGTGGATGGCCTCTTGCGGCCCCATGCCCTGGTTGCGCTCGGCATCGATCGCAAAGTCGATCATCATGATCGCGTTCTTCTTGACGATGCCGATCAGCAAGATGATGCCGATGATGCCGATCACACCCAGGTCGTTGCCGCTGATCATCAGCGCCAGCAAGGCACCCACCCCCGCCGACGGCAAGGTAGACAGAATGGTCATCGGATGCACATAGCTCTCATACAGCACGCCCAGCACGATGTAGACGCAGACCAGCGCCGCCAGGATCAGGACCAACTGGCTGGTGAGCGAGTTCTGGTAGGCGGCTGCCGCGCCCAGAAACTCCATGGTCAGCGACGCGGGCATGCCAATATCCTTGGCCGCCTGCTTGATGGCATCGACTGCGTGGCCCAGCGATACGCCGGGAGCGGTGTCAAAGCCCAGGGTCGCGGCGGGGTACTGCGACACGCGGGTCACCTGCAGCGGTGCCATCTGCTCCTCGATATTCGCTATGGCTGACAGCGGCGTGGCCCCCGTGCTGCTGGCACTGATGGCCAGGTTGCCCAAGGTCTGCACGCTGTTGAGCTGGTCTTGCTGCGCCTCCAGAATCACGCGGTACTGGTTGGTCTCGGTAAAGATCGTCGAAACAATGCGCTGGCCAAAGGCGCTGTAGAGGCTGTCATCAATGCTGCTGGCGCTGATGCCCAGGCGCGATGCGGTATCGCGGTCCACATTGACATAGGCCGACAGGCCCTTGCGCCCGGCATCGCTGGTGGCATTGCGCACCTCGGCCACGTTCTGCAGCTGGCTGACGAGCTTCTGCGTCCAGTCATTGACCTGGTCGGTGTTCACGCCGCCGATCGACAGGCGGTATTCGGTGGGGCCGGTTTGCGAGTCGATGGTCAGGTCCTGCGAGGGTTGCAGAAAAATGCGCACCCCCGCCACCTGGCTCACCCGCTCGCGCAGGCGCTGCATCACCGCATCCTGCGCATCATGCGGCCGGGTCAGGTTGATCGACAGGCTGCCGGTGTTGAGCATGGTGTTGTTGGCGGCATCCACCCCCACCACCGAGCTGACCGAGGCCACATCCTTGTCCTGCAGGATGGCGCTGACGGCCTGTTGCTGCAGATCGCTCATGCGGGCAAAGGAGACCTCTTGCGCGGCCTCGATCTGCGCCTGCAGCTGGCCGGTGTCCTGCGTTGGGAACAAGCCCTTGGGAATGGCGAGATAGAGCAGACCCGTCAACACCACGGTAGCCACCGCCACGACCAGGGTCAGCGCCTGGTGGCGAAACACCCAGTGCAGGCCACGGTCGTAATGGTGGATCACCTTGTCAAAACCGCGCTGCACCGATGCCGCCCAGCCGCGCGTGTGCGCACTGGTGTCCTCTTGCTTGAGCCAGCGCGCCGACATCATCGGCACCAGGGTGAGCGACACCACGGCCGAGATCAGAATGGTGATGGCCAGAGTCACCGCAAATTCGCGGAACAAACGGCCCACGATATCGCCCATGAACAGCAGCGGAATCAGCACCGCAATCAGCGACACGGTCAGCGAAATGATGGTGAAGCCGATCTGCGCTGCACCCTTCAAGGCGGCAGCCATCGGCGTCTCGCCCTCTTCGATGTAGCGCGCAATGTTCTCGATCATCACGATCGCATCGTCGACGACAAAGCCGGTCGCAATCGTCAGCGCCATCAGGCTCAGGTTGTTCAGGCTGTAGCCCAGCAGGTACATGGCCCCGCAGCTGCCGATCAGCGAGATGGGTACGGCCAGGCTGGCGATCACCGTGGCACGCAGGCTGTGCAGGAAGAAGAAGATCACCAGCACCACCATCACCACAGCCAGCGCCAGCTCCATCTGCACATGCTCGACCGACGCGCGGATGCCGGTGGTGCGGTCGGTCAGCACCTTGACCTCGACCGACGCAGGCAAGGACGCAGTCAGCTCAGGCAGGCGCTGCTTGATCGCATCGACAGTCGCAATCACATTGGCGCCGGGCTGGCGCTGCACATTCAGGATGATCGCGGGCGTCTCATCGACCCAGGCGGCGAGCCGGTCGTTCTCGGCGCTGGCCACCACACGCGCCACGTCCTTCATCAGCACCGGGGCATTGCCCTTCCAGGCCACGACCAGGTTCATGTAGTCATCGGTGGTCAGCAGCTGGTCATTGCTGTTGATCGAGTAGGAGCGCTTGGGTCCATCGAAACTGCCCTTGGCGCTGTTGGAATTGGCATTGCTGATGGCGGTGCGCAGGCTGCTCAAGGTAATGCCATTGGCCGCCAGCGCCTGGGTGTTGGCCTGGATGCGCATTGCAGGCTTTTGCCCGCCTTCCAGGCTGACCAGACCGACGCCCGAAACCTGGCTGATCTTCTGCGCCAGGCGGGTGTTGACGATGTTCTGCACCTCGGTGAGCGGCAGCTCTTTGGAGGTGATGGCCAGGCTCATCACCGGCGTGTCGGCCGGGTTCACCTTGGCATAGATCGGGGGGGCGGGCAGGTCGGCCGGCAGCAGCGCACTGCTGGCGTTGATTGCGGCCTGCACCTCCTGCTCGGCCACATCCAGCGACAGCCCCAGCTGGAACTGCAGGGTCACGATGGACACACCGGCAGCGCTGGTCGAGGACATGCGATCCAGTCCGGACATCTGGCCGAGCTGGCGCTCCAGCGGTGCGCTCACCGTGCGGCTCATCACCTCGGGGCTGGCGCCGGGGTACAAGGTCTGCACCTGGATCGTCGGGTAATCCACCTCGGGCAGCGCCGACAGCGGCAGCAGCCGAAAGCCCACCAGACCGGTCAGCACGATGGCCAGCATCAGCAAGGCCGTCGCCACCGGCCGCTGGATAAAGGGGCGGGAAGGACTCATCGCTCAGCCCGCCTTACTGGTTGGCGCGCTGGGCGGGTTGCACCGTCGTGGCCGCTGGTGCCATGCCCTTGGGTGCTTCCTCCGGCTTGATGGCGGGTGCGGTCTGGCCTGATCCGGAGGAAGGGGTGGATCCGCTCGAGCCACCCGAGCCGCCAGAACCACTGTTGCCAGCGGCAGACGGGTCCGGGTTCACCGCAGGGGCTGCGGCGCTGGGCTGGCCGGCATTGGGCTCGACCGCTACCCCGCCGCCACCACCACCGGCGGGCGCGCCATTGCCGGCCGCAGTTCCGGGTGCCGTTGCACCATTGGCCCCCCGGCCTTCGCTGTTGCCACGGCGTCCACCGCCCTCACGCGGGCCGCCCTCACGCGCACCGCGCCGGCCACTGCTGGCGCCATGCGCCTGGGTGGGGGTATCGCCTTGCAGCGCCACCACGGCGCCATCCTTCAAGCGGTCGGCGCCCTCGGTCACCACCAGCTCGCCCTCTTTCAGGCCGGAATTGATGGCCACCCATTCGACCGTGCTCATGCCCCGGATGACGGTGCGCTGGGTCACCGTGCGGTCCGCATTGATCACATAGACAAAGTCGCCATTGCCGCCAGTGCGGATGGCGGTGACGGGCACCACCAGCGCGCTTTCGTCCTTCAAGGTCAGGCGGGTGTTCACAAACTGGTTGGGGAAGAGCGCGCCATCGGTATTCTCGAAGCGCGCCTTGGCCTTGACGGTGCCGGTGGCCGTGTCCACCAGATTGTCCAAGGTCAGGAACACGCCTTGGGCCAGTGTCTTGCTGCCTGCGCGGTCCAGCGCTGCGACCGGCAGGCGGGGGTCGGCCTTCTGCGCACCCAGCACCGAGGGGATGTGGTCCTGCGGCACGGTGAAGCTCACATCGATCGGTGCGACCTTGGTGATGACGGCGATGCCGGTAGTGCCCCCCGCACTGATGTAGTTGCCCGGGTCCATCGTGCGCAAGCCAATGCGGCCATCGATGGGCGAGGTGATGCTGGCATAACCCAGATTGAGTTGCGCGGTCTGCACCTGGGCCTGGTCGGCAACCACCGTGCCTTCGAGCTGCTTGGCCAAGGCCGCCTGCGTGTCCAGGTCCTGGCGCGCAATCGAATCCTGGTCCCACAAGGTCTGGTAGCGCTTGAGCGTCACGCGCGCTGCATCAAGCTGCGCCTGGTCGCGCGCCAGCTGCCCCTTGGCCTGTTGCAGCGCCTGCTCAAATGGGCGCGGATCGATCTGGGCCAGCTTCTGGCCCTTCTTGACCATCTGCCCCTCGGTGAACAGCACATCGCGCAATATGCCTGAGACCTGGGTGGTCAAGGTCACGGTGGTGGTGGGCACAACGGTGCCCATCGCCGTCAAGGTGACCGGCAAGGTCTGGCGCTTGGCAGCGGCACTGCCGACAGTGACGGCCATCGCGCGCATCCCCCCGGGACCCATGCCGGGAGGACCTCCCATGCCGGGCGCACCGCCCGCCATGCCTGCGGGAGTCTTCTTGCTTTGCACCAGATACCAGGCGCCGCCCGCCAGGGCCGCCACCAACGCAATCGCGATGGTGGAACCCAGCCAACGGCTCCGCCGTTTGGGCGTTGTCGCGGCACGCGCATCAGGCAGCGGTGCGCTGGCAGGCTGGGGGGTGGGACGGGTTGAATTATTGGAGTTATGGTCCATGGCAGCAATCGGTCTGAGGTGTGTTACAGCGGCGGGCTTCAGCGATCGATCACCATCGGGCACCGGCCTGTAAAGAATGACCGCATCCTAGTGCAGCCATGTTGCACCAGGCCTGTACCGACTGCGAAGATAAGTAAAAGCGGCCGCCGCCTGCCCCAGAGTCTACTGAGATTCCGCTGCGTCAGAGGGTTTGCGGGGCAGTTGAGCGCGTAGGCTGTGACGCCAGCTTTTGTTGGCGTCGAAAGCCATCGGCCGCAGCATATTGCGTTGTTTTCTTCAGCGAGGTAGCGCCTGCATCTGGACCCGCACCTGGACAGGTAGCTGGGCCGCTGCCTCCATCCGCCGGGCTGCGACTTCCACTCGCCAACACGCCAAGAGCCTTGTCCCCATTGCACGGGCACAATACTGTGGAAAGCTGTGAAGAATCTTGTAGATAAGGAAGTCAATTTACTGATTTATAAGAAAAATTATGAAATTGCTGAAAATTGAGGCATCGCGGGTCCTGACAGGGCATTTGGGCAGCTACAGGCCTGCTCGGCAGCGGATGCGCTGCTGGGCAAGCGCAGACAAGCGCCCTCTTTCAGCCCCTCGCACGGTTGTCCCCAGTCCATGGGCACAATCTTGTGGAAAGTTCTGTGCACAGCTGTAGATAAGCACTCCAAGCTATTGAAACCATGGCACAAAGTGATCCATGATGAAAAAAAAGGCAGCCTGCTGGGGCTGCCTGGGTGCGGTGGTCAAACGCGGGCCGGGTTTCAGGCGTCGTCGCGCTTGATCTGCTGCAGGCCTTGCGCAGTAATGGTCATGTAGCCGTCGCGCTCCACCACCATGCCACGCTCCAGCAGGCGCTTGGAGACATGCGCATGAGCAGCATCCTCCAGCGAAATCCTTTCTCCCAGTTCGAGCTTTTCAGAACAGCCAACTCATCGACCGTAGGTTCAAACACGGGAGCGTGGTAAGCGGTGTGGGTGGTATTGGTAGACAACATGGCAACTCCTTGCATGGTTGCGATACGTGCGTGTAGGCCTCGGGCTTGCTCGGGGTCTGCGCTTGGCGCATCTGGTAAATGAATGCCACGAAGCGTAAGACCGTTTTTCGAAAGCGCCTGTAGGCGAATACCGCCAGCCTATCGCGCTGCACAGGCACATTGCATAACTTTACGACCGCAATGCCCGGTGTTTACAAGCGTTGCAGTTCAGCGCGTCGGCCAGCTGCCCAATTGGTAGGCACTGTCCCAGAACATCCATTCCAACTCGGCGCTGTAGCGGTAGGCCTCGGCCATCCGCGTGCGGGTAGCAGTGTCAGCGCCTTCGGCCAGCCGGTCGATGGTGGCAATGACAGCGCGCACCGCAGCATGAAACTCCTCGCTGGCATAGGTATCCACCCAGGCCTGGTAGGGATTGCCGGGCTGCGAGCGGGCATGGATATCTCGCCCCACTTCGGCATAGATCCAAAAGCAGGGCAACAGGCCAGCCAGCGCCACCGGGTAGCTTTCCGCCCAGCTGTTGGCCAGCAGAAAGCTGGTGTAGTGGTGGCAAGCGGGCGTCAGTGGCGTGGCGGCAAAGTCCTGGGCGCTGATGCCAAAGTCGCGCATGAAGCCATCGTGCAGCTTGCGTTCCTCGACCACGGCCTCGTTCGCCGCATTTGCAAACTGCACCACGCCATCGGCATGGTCGGCCTTGGCTGCAGCCACCGCCAGCGCACGGCCATAGGCCACCAGGTAGTGCGCGTCCTGAATCATGTAATGGCGAAAACGCTCGACCGACAAACTGCCAGCCGCCAGTTCGCGGTTGAAGGGATGGTCCAAGGTGCGCTGGTACAGCGCCTGGTTGGCTTGCCACAAGCCCTGGCAAAACGACATGCAAACTCCTCAAGAGTGGGGAACAAGCACTGATTGTCGGCCAGCAACACAAGGCCCGGCGCCATCCGACCCCATGGCAGCCAGGGCATGCATGCAGCGCAGAACCGGCTACGATCCATCCACTGCATTCTGCGCAATCCCTAGCGAACCTGCCATGCCCATGCCAAGCCCCGCGCCCATGTTGACCAACGCCCAGCAGCAAGCGCTGCAGGCCGTACAGAGCCGAGGCGGGCCGGTGCGCGAGCTCGCGCCTGCACCCGCATCGATCCATGTGCACTTTCATCCCGACTGGACAGCGCAAGACCAGCCGCTGCTGGCGCTGCTGTGCCAGCAGGGCCGCTACCAGTCGCAGTTTGAAAGCGGCAGCAGCAATGGCAGCTACAGCCCGCATCCCCAGGGCGAACGCTGGCAGTGGGAGAACCAGTGGTTTGCGGGGGCTTACAACCAGGCCGCCCCTGCTGAGCGGCCCGTGTACGGCGCGGTGGATCTGGAGCCTTTGGGGTATCCGAGCCACCAAGGTTATGGCGCCGCACCCCGCTTTGGATCGGCGTATCTGCAGTTGCACAGCTCTGCCACGGCACGCAGCAGCTTTTGCGACCCCGACAGCTACTGGCAGCCCCGCCATGTGGGCCTGTGGCAGCAGATGGATTGGCAGCAGCTGCAATGCCTGCAACTGGCCGACCCGCTGGACCACTATGTGGAAGCGCAAGTGCATGGCGGCCTGCTCCTGGCGCGCGACGTGGCTGCCCTCTGGCTGGACCCTTGCTACCGCGATACCCCGCTTGCGCAGACCGCACAGAACTCCGGTTGGCCCTTGCGCTTTCACCCCGGTTACCGCTTGCAGGAGAACCAGTTGGCGCAGGCCAGCCAGTACCGGGGCGCCGAGGTGGCCGAGGTGCTGGCCCATATGCTGCAGCTGGCGCCCGGCGGGCTCACGCCAGCTGATCTGGGCCAGGCCCAGGCCTGCCACCGCTACCCGGCACCGCTGCTGAAAAAGGCCTGGCATTGCATCGCCCACCTGGGCCGGCACTGCGTCGGCGAGCCGCATCACCGATAATCGCTGCTTTTGCCGGCGCAGGCACGCCACGCGCTGCCCGCCCATCACCCGGATCCGCATGTCTTCTCCCGCTCCCACCCACCGGTTTGATACCGTCATCCTTGGCGCAGGCGCAGCCGGCCTGTTTTGTGCGGCGCAGGCCGGGCAGCGCGGGCTCAAGGTCCTGCTGATCGACCATGCAGCCAAGGTGGCAGAAAAGATTCGCATCTCGGGCGGCGGGCGCAGCAACTTCACCAACCGCGATCTGGATGTGCGCCAGCCGCACAAGCATTTTGTCGGGCAGAACCCGCAGTTCTGCCGCTCGGCGCTGTCGCGCTTTGGGCCGGCCGATTTTGTGGCGCTGGTCGACAGGCACGGCATCGCCTACCACGAAAAGCACAAGGGCCAGCTGTTTGCCGACCACTCCGCTGAAGACATCATCGCGATGCTGATGGCCGAGTGCCGCGCCGGCCAGGTCACCCACTGGCAACCCTGCGCCGTCAGCGCTGTCGCGGCACTCGATACCGATGCCCATGGCCAGCGTTTCCAGGTCAGCACCGCCCAGGGCACAGTGCACTGCCGCCACCTGGTGATCGCCACCGGCGGCCTGTCCATCCCCAAGATTGGCGCCACCGACCTGGGCTACCGCCTGGCCCAGCAGTTTGGGCTGGCGCTGGTGCCGCGTGTGCCGGGCCTGGTGCCGATGACTTTTGATGGCAGTGCCTGGGCACCCTATGCACAGCTGGCGGGCCTGGCCTTGCCGGTGGTGATCGGCACTGGCAGCAAGAAAACCCGCATGACTTTCAACGAAGACCTGCTGTTCACGCACCGGGGTCTGTCCGGGCCGGCGATCCTGCAGATCTCCAGCTACTGGACACCAGGCACGTCCATCGACATCAACTTGGTGCCCGAGGTGGATGTGGCCGCGCACCTGCTGGCGGCCAAGCAGCGCTCACGCAAACTGATCGCCAATGAGCTGGCCGGCCTCGTGCCCTCTCGCCTGGCCGATGCCTGGGTGGCGCAGGATGCCGATTGGCAGCGCCCGATTGCCGAGGCCAGCGACAAGGCCTTGCTGCGCTTGGCCGAGCGCCTGACGCGCTGGGAGCTGACCCCCACCGGCACCGAAGGCTATAAAAAAGCCGAGGTCACTGTCGGCGGTGTGGACACCAAGGAGCTGTCTCAGCAGACGATGGAAGCCAAGAAAGTGCCGGGTCTCTACTGCATTGGCGAGGTGGTGGACATCACCGGCTGGCTGGGTGGCTACAACTTTCAGTGGGCCTGGGCCAGCGCGGCGGCCTGCGCAGCGGGCATGGCAGACGGTCAGTAACGGACCGCGCACAAAGGCGCATTGAAACAACAGTTCAGGCGCTGGCCCCGCGCTCCCGGCCGGCATCCCTATTGCCGTTGGATAAAAAACTGGTTATAATCCCACCTCTTTGCTGGCAAAGCCCTGTCTGCCAATACTAGTCAATATGACAGGGCAAAACCGCCATTCAAGGCTTTGGGGCCCGATCTTCCCCAAAACCCGCTGTTGGCACCAATGGAAACATTAGCTAATGACGACTATCCGTGTAAAAGAAAACGAACCCTTTGACGTTGCGCTGCGCCGCTTCAAGCGCACCATCGAAAAGCTGGGCCTGCTGACCGACCTGCGCGCTCGCGAATTCTACGAAAAGCCTACCGCTGAGCGTAAGCGCAAGAAGGCCGCTGCCGTGAAGCGCCACTACAAGCGCGTTCGCAGCATGCAACTGCCCAAGAAGCTGTACTGATCGCAGCTCTCACAGGCCTGACGCACATTGCCCAGGCTGTGACACCACCCGCGCTCGGGACGCCAGGCGCGGGTTTTTTGTTTTCTGGCCATCGCCAGATTTTTTCAGGCAGACCGCTGCTTGCTTGGACGGCCTGCCAACAGGAGCATGTTATGAGCTTGAAAGCACAAATCACCGAAGACATGAAGAACGCGATGCGCGCCAAGGACACGGAACGCCTGGGCACCATCCGCTTGCTGCAAGCTGCGATGAAGCAGAAGGAAGTCGATGAGCGCGTCGAGCTCGACGACGCGATGGTGATCGCCATCGTCGACAAGATGATCAAGCAGCGCAAGGACAGCATCGCCGCCTTTGAAGGCGCAGGCCGCCAGGACCTGGCCGACAAGGAAAAGTCGGAAATCGAGGTCATCAAGGGCTACCTGCCAGAGCGCCTGTCCGCCGAAGAGGTGACGGCCGCCGTCAAGGCCATCGTGGCCGAACTCGGTGCCTCGGGCCCTGGCGATATGGGCAAGGTCATGGGTGCGGTCAAGACCCAGTTGGCAGGCAAGGCGGACATGGGCCTGGTGTCTGCCGCCGTGAAGGCCGCCTTGGCCCCCTGATCGGATCGATCGCACGGGTCCCCATTCCGGGCGCCCGCTGCGGGGGGCCGCGATAAAAAACCACTGCGGCATCGCGCTGCAGTGGTTTTTTTGTGGGTGCGCAGCGCTCAGCGGCGGCTGCGTTCGCGCCTTCTACGCAGTCCCAGTACCGCGGCGCCACCCAGCAGCAGCGACATCAGCCACTGCCCCGCCATCGTGAGCGTGGGCACCGCAACCGGCGCGGGCAACGGGCTGGGGTCAGGATCGGGCGTCGGCTCAGGCGTTGGATCCGGCGTCGGAGGATCCACATCGATGCCATGGCGGTAGACCAGGTCCTCATCCTCACTGCTGCAAGGCGCCGCGCGGCTGCACTGCGCCGCCTCGGTCACGCGGGCCAGGTTGCGAACACGTGCAGGCGCGGCGGCTGTCACTTGGGCCAACACTGCATAGTGGATGGACTCGCCGCCCGCCAGCGTAACCCCGGTACAGCCCGTAACGCTGCAGATGCCGGCCACGCTGCCCGCGCCCACGTCGATTGCACGGATGTCCGTCACCTCCATGCCGCTGGGCACATCGTCCCACTGCAGCTGCACCGGCATGCCGCCCTGGTTGCTGAGCGTCACGACATAGCGCGTGGTGCCGCCTTCAGGCAGCTGGTCCACGCCATTGCTTTTGAGCACGGTGATGTGCGCGGGAGCCAGCACCTCGGTACGCGCCTGGGCACAACCATCCGTAGGCAGACAGGCCGCACCCGGCACCGGCGGCTCGCGCCTGCCCTGCGGATCCATCGCCGCATGGTTGGTGATCGCACCTGCCACGGCTGGCGCCATCGTATGCAGGGTAAAGGCGGCGCCAGCACCCTGCTCCAGCGCTGCATCCAGCACCACCTCGCACAGCAAGGGCTCCCCATTGCAGACCACCGATGCCACGCCAGCACCCGGTGTGGCGCCCGTCAAGCGCATCCCCTCGGGCAGAGCCTCGGCCACCGTCAGCGTTTGCCCGGCTGCAACCGCCGTCTGGCCACTGTTGGCAATGCGGAACTGGTAGTCCAGCGCATGGCCCACTTCCACCGTTGCCTCAGCTGTCTTGCTCAAGGTCAGATGCACGGGCGTGCGCAGAGCGTCGGTATCGGTGGCTGTGCAAGGGGCTGCCGGGCTGCAGTTCGCGCCCGTCACCGTTGCCGTATTGCGGACCACCGCATCGGCACGCCCCTCTACCAACGCAATGACACGCGCCAGCACCTGGTAGCTGATGCGGGCATTGGCGGCAACCGTGATGCCGCTGCAGCCGACGGGCGCTTGCAGGCTGCAGTTGCCGGTATCACTGGGAGCGGTAGCCGCCATCGGCGTGATCGCCTCGATCTCCATCCCCTCGGGGCTGTCGAGCCATGCCAGGCCGTTGGCAGGCATGCCGCCGCTGTTGCTGATGGTGACGGTGTAGGTGCTGCGCGCGCCTTCGCTCAGCGCATCCACGCCATTGCTCTTGGAGATGCTGACAGCAGCGGGCAGCACGATGGCATCACGGTCCTCGGCGCTGCAGCTGTTGCCGCCGCTGCAGGCAGCACCCGTGAGAGTCACCGTATTGCGCGCATTGTCGGCGCCGACCTCGCCCGTGACGGTCGCCTGCACCGCATACACAATGGATTCGCCAGCAGCGACTGCGATGTCCGAGCAACCACTGACGGTGCACAGGCCCGCCTCGCTGTTGGCCCCCACTGCCGTTGCGCTGATGCGGTCAATCCGCAAGCCCACCGGGCTCTCGGCCCAGCGCAGACCTGCAGCCGCACTGCCACCGGTATTGCGCAACACCACCTGGTAGACCGTGCTCGCACCCTGCGCCAGCACATCCACCCCATTGCTTTTGCTGATGTGCAGGTTGGCCGCTGTCACCACCAGGTCGGTGTCAGTGCTGGCACAGCCGGTCACCAGTTCGCTGCTGCAGGTGCCGCCCTGCACGACAGCCTTGTTGCTGACCGATGCACCCGCGGTCACGCCAGCGTTGACCTTTGCGCTGACGAGGTAGACGATGGATTGACCGGCAGCCAGCGTGATGCCCACACAGCCCGACGTAGAGCAAGTGCCCGCGACACTGTTGGCACCCACACTGCCGACACGTATGCCAGTGATGCTCAGACCGCTGGGGGTATCGGTCCAGCGCAGACCCGAGAATGCACTGGCCGCGCTGTTGCTCAGCGTCACGCTGTAGGTGGTCTCTGCAGCCACCGCCAGGCGATCCACACCATTGGTCTTGACAATACTCACCGAGTCGGAGGCCACGATCAGATCCGCATCGGTGCTGGTGCAACTGCTGGGGCTGCCGCCGCTGCAGTTGGCGCCTTCCACCACGGCAGTGTTCGACGCCATGGTGCCTACGCCACCGGTGACCTCCGCCTCTACCTGGTAGCTGATCGACGCACCTGGCGCCAGACGCAGACCTGTGCAGCCCGTGCTGCTGCAGACGCCGGCATCGCTGCCAGCAGTCACTGCAGCCACCGCAATACCCAGCACGCGCAGGCCTTGTGGCCGGTCCAGCCAGGAGACATCGCTGGCCAGCGTACCGCCAGCGTTGCTGACCGTCACCGTGTAGAGCGTGCGTGTGCCTGCAGTCACGGTGGCCTGCGCATTGGTCTTTTGCACACTCAACGCAGCCGGGGTACTCACGGCCTCCTGGTTGTACGCCACGAAGGCAATGTCCGAGTCGCCGCTGAGCGATTGCACAAAACCCGCCACCCGCGCCATGTTCTCGGGCGTGATGCCAAAGTCCGAGAAGTGGTAGGCACGTATGCGCAGATCGCGGCTGCCATCGGCCACGCTGGCTTTGGTGTGGTTGGGGTTCCAGAACTGCCAGTTCTGCCGCGCGACGACCGACACACTGTTGAGCGCGATGGTGACGGAGTTGCCCACCAGCGCGCCGGTGTCATCGATGAAATAAAACTGGTCCGTCCTGGTTGAAGGCTGCCCCACCTGGGTCACCAGCACATCGGGCACATCATCGGTGGTGGATTCGGGGTTGCCCACGCTGGCGCTGAAACGCAGCGACGTCGCAGGGATATTGAACAGCGCAGTACTCAGGTCCAGACCACGCACGCCATCTGAAAGATAGGACGCACGCGATTTGGAGATGTCATAGCTGCCGCTTTGGGCAATCGCATTGAGCCCGCCAGTGGCCGGCAGCGAGCTGGGGTTGGGCGTGAAGGCCTGGAACACCGCCGGCTGAAAACCCCCGACCAGCGCCGCATCGTTGACGCCTGTCGAGTAGCGAATACCGTTGGCCGTAAAAGCCAGCAAGTCGTTGTGCCCATTGGCCGCTGGCGCGCTGGCCGCATTGCCGGTGTTGGCCGTCCAGCTGTTGTTGTTGAAACTGCCCCAAACGGCGGTCACATCATCGGCGGCATGGGCCGATGCCCACCCGGCCAGACCACCCAGAACCACCATGCCGCGCGCCCATCGAGCAGCGGACGCCCATCTGTTCACTGAACCCATCACACCTTTCCCGTTGTTGTTGGAACACCCAGGCCCACATGCCAACGCCCTGCCTGCTTGCGCAGCCACAGGGCGTGAGTTCCATCGTTTGAATGACAAAAAATATATTAACTTAATCAATTATCAAAATTACGCATTCGAATCCCTGTATTCACGTTGTTTAACAAAGAGTGAAGCCGGGATGCAGAAAAATCTTGACGCACATCAACAAATGTCAAGGCGTTAGATTTGTATCATAACATTTCATAAAATCCATTCCTCTGCACCGGTATATAGTTTCTATCAGGCGTGTAGTTCCACCCTTGCCCTGCGCAACTCCGACCATGCTGGTCCGACGCATGGCTCTCTGTCTTTGGCACTGATGGGACAGCAATGCTCATCCCGTCACCGGCGTATGAGGTGCGTACCACATACGTCCTCTGATCTGCACGGTGGGTAGCCTCACCCTCTTCCGCCATGACCCGGACTCCCTCGTTGCAATGGGACTTCCGGCCCCATGCCCTCTGCCTTCCTGAGCCATGCACCACACCTACGACTCCACCGCACCGAACACCCCCTCCCACTCGCCGCCCACGAGCGCTGGCTGGAGAACCCACACCTGCTGGTCAGCGGTGGTCTCGCACCCGTGCATCTGAGCGATGGCGAGCGCAGGGCAAACGGCGCCCACCAACTTGCTGCCGCTGCGCATGGCAGGCAAACGCCTGGGTGTGCACATGGACCCGCCCCAACCGGGACAGCACACGCAGGAGCTGCTGCGCAGCCTGGGTTACGGCGATGACAGCATTGCTGCTTTGCGGGACAGCCAGGCCATTGCAGGCTGGGCAATTGCAGCGCCAAATGTGAATATCGATGAACCAGGGCGAATGCGGCAGCCTGTCCTACAAGTCCATGCCCTTCCGCCACCTACGCTGTGGCTCTTTGTCGCAGCAGTGGGGGATAAGCTTGGCCATCCGATGCGGCTTGCCAGCGTTGCTGAAACTTGCAGCCCGCGTGGCACTCCAAGCCCGGTGACCTGGGCTCCCGCCATTTATTGGCAAGCCCTCCGCGACTGTTTTGAAGAAGGAGAATTTGATGAAAAAAATGCGCATGCTGGCGACCGCTGCCCTGATCGCCGCCACCCCTTTTGTAGCTTCTACCGCCATGGCCCAGAACCCCGCCCCCGCCGCTGCCAACATCGACAAGCGCCCCAGCCTGAACCTGGATGCCGAAGCGACCACCCGTGTGCCGGAAGACACGGCCTGGGCCCAGTTCAGCGTCGAGAAGGAATCCAAGGACCAGGCCCAGGCCCAGCAACTGGGCAAGACCGCGCTGGCAGATGTGCTGGCCACCGCCAAGAAGTCATCGACCTTGCAGGTCACGACCGAGAACCTGTTCACCAGCCCCGTCTACAACAAGGATGGCAAGGTGACCAGCTGGCGCACCCAGTTCAATGTGCAGCTGGAGTCAACCGACACTGCCGCGCTCGGCCAGACGATGGCTGCGCTGATGGACAAGGCCCGGCTGACCGGTTCGGGCTTCCGCCTGTCGGATGCGGCACGCAACAAGGCGCAGGACCAGTTGATCGCTGAAGCCGTCAAGAACTTCAACGCCAAGGCCAAGGTCACCGCCAATGCAATGGGATACGCACAGTACGAGTACGACACCATCCACCTGAACCAGAGCGGCACGAGCCAGCCGATGCCCCGCATGAACCGCGGCGTGACCATGATGAGCAAGATGGAGGACAGCAGCGCCCCCGTGGGCCTGGAGCCCGGCTACACCACGGTGTCGGTCAGCATGTCCGGCGCGGTGCGTTTGATCAAGTAAGCCGCACCTGTTGAAACGCAGGGGCCCAGCGGATCAGCGCTGAGCCACACCAGAGCCAGGGAATGCCTTGCATCCCTGGCTTTTTCACGCCCATGCTCTGGGCTGTCGCGGCTCAGCTCAGCCGCGCCAGAATCAGCACCACGCCGGCAACCGTGAGCAAGGCACCGGCCATCGCGCCCAAGGTGGGCGGTACCTTGGTCTTCCACCACAGCAGCGGCAGCAGCAGAATGGGCGAGACAGAGGACAGCATGCCCACCAGCCCGGCACTGCCGTACTTGAGGGCGGCCAGGATCAGGGTCATGCCCATGGCCATCGACAAAAAGGCGCTGCCCGCCAACAGCTGCCAGTCGCGCGGCTCCATCACGGCGGTCAGGCGTGCTGGCTTCCAGCCCACCAGCAGCAGCACCGCATGAAAGCCAAAGCCCGCCGCCATGCGCACGGCCGATGCGGCCACCGGGTCCACATCGGGGCCCATCACCGGCTTGACCACCAGGGTGCCCAACGCCTGGCCCAAGGCGGCTATCAGGCCCAGGCTCACACCCACCGCCAGCCGGCCACGCGTGGCCTCCAGGCTCGATTCGCTGCCAGCGCGCTTGCCAAAGGCAATGGCGCACATCACGCCGCTCAGCACCAGTGCACAGCCCAGCATCGCCACTGCGCCCATGCGCTCACCCAAAAAGAGCGCTGCCAGCACGGCCGACATCATCGAATGGGTGGCAAACAAAATGCCCGATCGGCGTGGGCCCAGCCGGTTCATGCAGGCAAACAGCACCGTGTCGCCAATGAAGATGCCGATAAAGCCCGACAGCACCAGCACGCTCACCAGCGACAGGTTCAGGCTGCCCCAGGTGCCCGCCACGGTGGCCCAGCCGCCCAGCATCACGGTGGCAAACACCATGCGCCAGCGGGTAAAGGCAAAGGCGCCCATCTTGCGCGCCACCGGGGCGGAAAACAGCGCGGCCAGCGCCCAGCAGGCGGCGGCCAATACGGCCAGGGACTCAGGGGGAAAAGGAAAAGGCGACACGGCAGGCGGCAAAATGAGGCGCCAGCGGTGCAAGCTGTCTCGCACCATGCTGCGCAGCTGCCCCAACAGCGCTAGGATGCCCATCCAGACACCCCAGCCCCGGCACCAGGTGCGAGGACGAGCGATTGTAGAGCCCAGCGATGGCCTTTGCGAGCGCTGCCAGTCACCCGGGCGGCCACCCTCCCCTTTTGACCAGACATTCAGGACCAGCATGAGCAAGAAACTACGTATCGCGGTATTGGCCGGCGACGGCATCGGCAAGGAAGTGATGCCCGAAGGCATCCGCGTGCTGGAGGCCGCTGCCAAGCGCTTTGACCTGCCGCTGGAGATGCAGCACTTTGACTGGGCGCATTGCGACTACTTTGCCGCGCACGGCCAGATGATGCCCGACGACTGGAAGGCACAGTTGCAAGGCTTTGACGCCATCCTGTTCGGCGCCGTCGGCTGGCCGGCCACCGTGCCCGACCATGTCTCGCTCTGGGGCTCGCTGCTCAAGTTCCGCCGCGAGTTCGACCAGTACATCAACCTGCGCCCGGTGCGTCTGTTTGACGGCGTGCCCTGCCCGCTGGCGGGCCGCAAACCGGGCGATATCGACTACTACGTCGTGCGTGAGAACACCGAGGGCGAATACACCGCGCTGGGCGGCATCATGTTCGAAGGCACGGACCGCGAGATGGTGCTGCAAGAGGCGGTGTTCACCCGCAAGGGCGCCGACCGCCTGCTCAAGTTCGCCTTTGACCTGGCCCAGAGCCGCAGCAAAAAGCATGTGACTCTGGCCACCAAATCCAACGGCATTGCGATCAGCATGCCCTGGTGGGACAAATGTGCTGAAGCCATGGCCCAGAACTACCCCGACGTGGTGCTGGACAAGCAGCACATCGACATCCTGACCGCCCGCTTTGTGCTGCAGCCCGGCCGCTTCGATGTGGTCGCCGCCACCAACCTTTTTGGCGACATCCTGAGCGACCTGGGCCCTGCTACCACCGGCACCATCGGCCTGGCGCCGTCGGCCAACCTGAACCCCGAGCGCAACTTTCCCTCGCTGTTCGAGCCCGTGCATGGCTCGGCGCCCGACATCTATGGCCAAAACATTGCCAACCCGATCGCGATGATCTGGTCGGTGGCGCTGATGCTGGACTTCCTGGGCAACGGCCAGGGTGCCTGGCGCAGCGCCCACGATGCCATCGTCGATGCCATCAGCCAGACCATTCTGAGCGGCCCGCGCACGCCCGACCTGGGCGGCCAGGCCAAGACCCCGGACGTGGGCAAGGCAATTGCACAAGTGCTGGCCTGAACGCCTGCCGCCTCAGGCAGCGCTTGCAGCGCTGGCCAGCGCCATGCTGGCCTGGGCGCCGCTGGCGCATGCCCGGGGCTATACGCCCCAGGGCCGCTGCGGCGGCTATGAAAAGGTCAGCATAGCCAGCCCGGCCGGCACCTGCGTGGCCTTGGTAGCCGATGAGCGCGACGGCCTGCGCGCGCCCCGCCGGGTGCTGGAAATCAGCCCCGGGCGCCTGTGGATCATCGACATGGGCAGCTGGATGCCGCGCCAGGGCCGGCTGCTGGAGCTAAGCCTGCCGGCGCAGCCGTCTGCCAACTCCGCACAGCGCCCCCAGGTACAGGTGCTAGCCGACAAACTCGACCGCCCGCTAGCCCTGGTGCGCGGGCCCGATGCCCTGATCTACATTGGCGAGGCCAGCCGTATCTGGCGCACGCACGTGCCCGCTGCAGGCCAGCCGATCCAGGCGCAAGCGGTGCTGGACCAGCTGCCCGACGACGGCTCCCACCCGCTCAAGGAAATCACGTTCGGGCCCGATGGCAGCCTTTACGTCAATATCGGCTCGCTCACAGACCGCTGCCAGGACGCGCAAGGCGCGCTGCTTTATCCCTGCCCCGAGCGCGGGGCGATGCAGTTCCGGGGCGCGGTATGGCGTGCGGTCCTGCGCAGCCCTGCGGTGCAAGGACAAGCGCCTGTGCAGCAGTTCGCGCCGTTTGCGCTGGGTCTGCGCAACTCCGTGGCCCTGGCCACCCTGCCCGACGGCCCCGCCAAAGGCAGCCTTTGGCAGGCCGAGAACAACATCGACTACCGCGACAGGAACGAGCCGCCCGAAGAACTCAACGAACTGCTGGAAGGCGCCGACTACGGCTGGCCCTATTGCGTGGGCGCACAGCGCCCGGCGCGCGGCTATGAGCAACGCGCGCGCTGCGCCGCCACCAAGGCGCCCCATATGCTCTGGCCCGCGCACACGGCGCCGCTGCACCTGCTGGCCACCCCACAGGCCAGCCCCTTCCAAGGCCAGTTGCTGGCCGCCTGGCATGGGCCGCAAGGCCACCGCGTGGTGGGCTTTGCGCGCCAGAAGGATGGCAAACCCGGCGGCAAGCCGATCGAGTGGCTGGGCAACTGGACGGCAGATGGCAAGACCCGGCCCCTGGGCCGCCCCACCGGGCTGGCACTGAACCATGCCGGCCAGCTGATGGTGGTGGAGGACTACAACCGCAGCTTGCTGATGCTGCTGCCCGATACCGCCAGCGCCCGCTCGCCGCAGCGCTGACGTGTGCGCCGGCAGGCCTGCCGCCAGCGCGACATCCAGCCGCTCGCCCCGCTTGCCGTTCCTGCGCGCCGGCCTATCATCGGCCCTACTACATCCTTGTTGCGCAGGCCTTTTGACGAGCGCCTCGCGGCCACCGCGTCATGACAGCGCTCCCCACCTCTCTGCCTCCGGGCCCCACCCCACCGTCCGGCCTGTATTTCGGCTGGGTGATCGTCGCCGCTTCCACCATCCTCACCTTGCTGACGGTGGGCATGCGCATGGGGATCGGACCCTTCATCGTGCCGCTGTCGCAGGACCTGGGCTTCAGCCGCAGCCTGCTGTCTTCCATCGTCGCGTTTGGCATGTTGTGCTACGGACTGGGCATGCCGCTGGCCGGCTGGCTGGTGGCGCGCCAGGGCACGCGGCGGGTGCTGCTGCTGGGCACCGTGATCGTGGTGCTGTCCTGCATCTGGGCCGTCAACGCCCGCACGCCCTGGCTGTTCTTCTGGTCCTATGGCGTGGCGCTGTCGCTGGGCCTGGCCTTTACCAGCCCGGTGGCGGTCACGCCGATGATCAGCAGCTGGTTCACGCGCCAGCGCGGCATGGCGCTGTTCTTTCTGTCCACCGGCTCCATGGCGGGCATTGCAGTGATGACGCCGGTCTTCACCTTCACCATTGCGCGCTGGGGCTGGCAGCACACCTTGCTGGGCTTTGCGCTGGTGTTTGCGCTGATCGTCAGCGCGATGGCGCTGTGGATTGTGCGTGATGACGCGCCCGAGCACACCGACCTGACGCCCGCCGAGCAAGCCGCCCGCCAGGAGCGCCTGCGCGCCATGGCCGGCCAGCCCGCCGCGCCCTCGCTGCGCTTTGCCCAGGCAGTGGCCACCGCGCCCTTCTGGCAGATCTTTCTGGGGCTGTTCGCCTGCGGCTTCAGCATGAACCTGCTGGGCACCCATGGCGTACCCATGCTGATGGACCATGGCTTTGATGCCGGCAGCAGTGCCGGCGGCATTGGCCTGATCGGCCTGGTCGCCATCTTCAGCACCTTGGGCCTGGGCAAGCTGTCGGACATGGTGCCGCGCCGCTACATCCTGGCCGTCATCTACCTGGTGCGGGGCCTGGGCTTTGTCGGGCTGGTGGCCGTCATCCACCATTGGCAACTCTATGCCGTGGCCGCGCTGGGCGGCATTGTCTGGGCCGGCTCGATCGCCGCATCGTCGGCCATCCTGGGCGATCTCTACGGCATCAAGCTGGTCGGCATGCTCTACGGCTGCGCCTACCTGGGCCACCAGATTGGCGCGATGATCAGCAGCTGGCTGGGCGGCTGGGCCTACGAGCAGTTCGGCACCCACTGGATCGCCTTTGGCGCCGCCGCAGCGCTGCTGGTGCTGGCCGCCGGCGTATCGCTGCTGCTGCCCGCGCGTCTGGCATCCAGCGCGCGCTAAGAACCTGTTCCAAGGCAGCCTGGGTCTCAGTCGATCTTCAGGCGGGTGGCCTGCGCCACCTCGCCCCAGCGCTTGATCTCGCTGTTGAAGAAGCGCTGAAAACTGGCGGGTGAATTGGGCGCTGGCGGCAGCATGAAGCCATTGCTCTGGTACTTGGCCCGCACATCGGGGTTGGCATTCAGCGCGCGGTTGATGGCCTTGTTGACGGTCTCCACCACCTGGGCAGGCGTGCCAGCTGGCGCAAACACGCCAAACCAGGCGGCGACCTCAAAGCCGGGCACCCCGGACTCGGCCACGGTCGGAATGTCCGACGCAAAATCGACGCGTTCTGCGGTCGTCACCGCCAGGCCCTTGAGCTTGCCGGCACGGATCTGCGCCAGCAGCGGCGGCAGGTTGTCCATCATCGAGTCCACCTGCCCGCCCAGCAGATCCGACACCGCCGGGCCGCTGCCCCGGTAAGGCACATGCAGGATGCTGGTGCCTGTCTTGAGCTTGAACAGCTCGCAACCCAGATGGGCCGAAGAACCACTGCCCGGCGATGCGCAGGTCAGCTTGTCCGGATGTTGCTTGCCATAGGCGATGTACTCGGCCACCGAGTTGACCGGCAGCTTGGCGCTCACAGCCAGGATATTGGGCACCACGTTGAGCTGGGCGACCGGCACCAGGTCCTTGCCGGCATCAAAGGCCAGCTTGGTGTAGAGGCCCTGGTTGATCGCCGTCGAGATGGATCCGACAAACAGCGTGTAGCCATCGGCGGGCGCGCGCACCACATACTCGGCACCGATATTGCTGTTGGCGCCCGGGCGGTTTTCGACGATGAAGGACTGGCTTAGGTCCTTGCCCAGCGCATCGGCGATCAGCCGCGCGCCAATGTCGGTGGCGCCGCCGGGGGCATAGCCCACGACCAGTTTCACGGGCTTGCCGGGGTAGCCCGTGCCTTGGGCCTGTGCGGCGGGCAACAGCGCCCATGCGGCAGCCACGGCCAGCGCGGCCTTGCTCAGTGTCATCATTTTTTTGTCTCCTTGATTGCAAATAGGTGCAGCGCTTTAGCGCTGACTGGGGGGCAGCGAAAAATCGCCCTGGATGCGCAGACAGTCCGCCGTCAGCTCCTGCGGGCGGTTGATGCCCAGCAGCGCCAGGTTGGTCATCAGCTCCTGGCGGAACAGCTGCACGGCATGGGCAATGCCCGCCTCGCCCGCTACCGCCGCGCCAAACAGCTGCGGCCGGCCGGTAAAGACCAAGTCGGCGCCCAGCGCCATCGCCTTGAGCACATCGCTGCCCCGGCGAAAGCCGCCGTCGATGAACACCGGATAGCCGGCAGGCACGGCCTGCCGAATCTCGGGCAGCGCCTGCAACGGCGAGATGCAGGCATCGAGCTGGCGCCCGCCATGGGTGGAGACGATGACCGCATCGGCGCCATGGGCCACGGCAAGTCGGGCATCTTCCGGGTGCATGAGGCCCTTGAGCACCAGCTTGCCCTTCCAGGCCGCGCGGATCTGGTCTATGCAGTCCCAGTCGAGCTGGTCGCGCTCGCCCCGAAAGCCATGGGGCGGGTCGGCGGTGATGGCCGGCCCTGCCTCATGGGCCAGGTTGGCAAAGCGGGGCACGCCCTGGCTCAACACGGTGCGCAAAAACACATCGCAGCTCCAGCGCGGGTGGCGCAGGCCGTCGAGCAACAAGGTCCAGCTGGGGCGAAACGGCACGGTAAAGCGCAGGCGCTGCAGGTTCTCGCGGTTAGCGCCCACGCAGGTGTCGATGGTGACCACCAGCACGGGGATCTGGGCACGTTCCAGGCGCTGCAGCAGCGGCAGGATGCGCGCCATATTGCCCGGCAGGTAGGCCTGGTACCAGCAGCGCTGGTCATGCGCGCTTTGCAGCTGTTCCAACGGCACGGTCGATGCGCCGCTGATGATGAAGGGCAGCGACTGCGCCTGCGCCACCTTGGCCAGCGCCGCGTCGCAGTCCTTCATCACGATGGCGGCAAAGCCGGTGGGCGCAAAGCCCATCGGCATCGCATAAGTCTGGCCCCACAAGGTGGTGGCCGTGCTGCGCTGGGCCACATGGCGCAGGCCGCGTGGCACAAAGCCCAGGCGCGAGAAAGCCTGCAGGCTTTGCTGCAGCGAGACGCCGTCTTCCGTGCCGCCGCAGACATAGCCGCGCACACAGGCGGGCAAGCGTTTGCGGGCAGCACGCTCCAGGTCGGCAATCGAGAGGTAGTGGTGCAGCGCGGCCATGTGCGCGGTCTCCGTGGTTATTGTTTTTCCAACCACGCATTGTTGACAGCCGCCCGGCCCGGGGCAAACGAAATTAAATGATCGGGCTATTCCAAAATTTCATGCGGATGGCGGGCTGGCATGCGCCTGTGCCAGCACCCAATCGACAAAATGGCGGATCTTGGGCAAGGCCGCGCAGGGGCTGGCATGGGCCACGTAGTAGGCGCCGTCGCTGGGCTGCACAAAGGGCCAGGGCTGCACCAGGCGGCCCTGGGCGAGCGCCTGCTCGGCAAACATGCGCGGCATGATGGCCAAGCCAATGCCCTCTTGTGCGGCCTGCAGGCACATCGAGAACGTGTCAAAACGCGGGCCCCGGTAGGCATCGGCCGGCACAAAGCCCTGGCAGGCAAACCAGTCGCGCCAGATCTCGGGCCGAAACGAGCACTGGACCATGGGCAACTGCTCCAACTCAGCGAGCGAGGCCAGGCCCTGGGCAGGCAGGATCTCCGGCGCGCACACCACTGCCACATCGGCCTCGAACAGGCGGTGGCAGTCCGCGCCTGGCAGGCTGCCTTCGCCATAGAACAGCGAGATATCGATGCGCGACTGCATCAGGTCAAAAGGCCGGGCATCGCCCTTGGTGACGACCTGGATATGCGGGTAGGCCTGCAGAAACAGCCGCAGGCGCGGCACCAGCCAGGTGATGCCAAAGGTGGGCTGCACGGCAATCGTCAGGGTTTCGTCCGCCTCGCCGTAGCCCATCACATAGCGGGCCGAGGCATCGACCTGGTTCAGGATGCTGCGCACTTCGCCCAGGTACATGCGCCCGGCCGGGGTGAGCGACAGCCCGCGCGCCGAGCGGTGGAACAGCGCCTGGCAGACGGTGGCTTCCAGCTGCGCAATCTGTTTGCTGATGGCGCTCTGGGTCAAGAACAAATCCTGGGCCGCCAAGGTAAAGCTCATGTGGCGCGCCACGGCCTCAAAGCACTGCAGGGCCGTCATCGACGGCATGATACGTTTTTGCATGTCAGGCGCCCCCCTTGCGCGGCCGCTGCAGCGCCAGCTGCTGGTCCAGAATGCCGCCCAGGTGCTGGAGCAGCACGCGGGCCTGCGCCTCGGGGCGGCGCTGGCTGACCAGGATCAGCGGCGCCACCAGGCCGGGCGCACCGCTCAGCCGCCGGTAGGCCAGCCCATCGCTGCGCAGGTGCTGCAGGGAGGCCGGCACGACGCTCAGGCCCAGGCCGGCGGCTACCAGGCTCAGCGTGGCAGTCAGGCGCGGGGCCTCTTGCACCACCTGCGGATGAAAGCCCGCGCCCACGCAGGCAGCGACGATGCCATCGTGCAGGCCCGGGCCCGCTGGCCGCCGGTACAGCACCAGCGGTTGGCCCCGCAATTGCACCAGTGGCAAGGGGCGGCGCGACTGCATCAGTGCATGGCCCAGCGGCCCGGCCACGACCATCGGCTCGCTCAGCACATGCCGGCTGCTGAGGCTGGGCTGCGCCTCCCAAGCCGAGCGCACCAGCGCCGCATGCAGGCGCTGCGCCAGCAGGCCGTCCAGCAGCTCGCCCGATCCCGCCTCCTCCAACGTGACCTTCACGCGCGGCCACTGTGCCCTAAAGGCCCGCAGCACCTGTGCCACCAAGGGGTGCAGCGCTGCCGAGCTGGTAAAGCCAATGGCCACATGGCCGCGCCCGCCCTGGGCGGCATCCTGCACCAGGCCGGCCATGGCCTCCACCCGGGCCAGCACCATGCGCGCCTCCTGCACCAGCGCCAGACCGGCGGCGGTGGGCCGCATGCCTCTGGGCAGCCGCTCCATCAAGGGTGTACCCATCTCGGCCTCCAACTGCTGCAACAGGCGCGTCAGCGGTGGCTGCTGCATACCCAGTTGCTGGGCAGCGCGGGTCAGGTTGCCACACTCGGCAATGCAGACCAGGGCCCGCAGCTGTCTCAACTCCATCAAGCAATACCTCAAAAGTATGGTTGTGGTTTTTATAGCGTATTTGTCAGCATGGGTAAAGCGCACTACAGTGCCTGGCAAGACAGAAGGAGAACCCCATGACCTGGTCCGCCCAGCAGTACAGCCAGTTTGAAGCCGAACGCACCCGCCCCGTGCGTGATCTGGTAGCCGCCATTCCGAACACCGAGGTGCAGACTGCCATCGACCTGGGCTGCGGCCCTGGCAACTCCACCGAAGTGCTGCAGGCGCGCTACCCCGATGCGGCAGTGACGGGGCTGGACAATGACGAAGACATGCTGCGCGCTGCACGCGAGCGCCTGCCGCAGACGCCGTTTGCGCTGGCCGATATTGGTAACTGGCAGGCCGCACCGGCCGTGGATGTGATTCTGGCCAATGCCAGCCTGCAGTGGCTGCCCGACCATGCCCGCCTCTACCCGCAATTGCTGCAGCAACTGCGCGCTGGCGGCAGCCTGGCGGTGCAGACACCCGACAATCTGCAAGAGCCCGCCCATGTGCTGGCGCGGGAGGTAGCCGCGCAAGGCCCCTGGGCTTCGCGCATCGGCGCGGTGCGTCACCCTGATCGGCATAACCTTGACTGGTACTACGCGCTGCTGCAGCCGCTGTGCAGCCGGGTCGATGCCTGGCGCACCACCTATATGCACCCACTGGCCAACCACGAGGCGGTGGTCGAATGGTTCAAGGGCTCGGCGCTGCGGCCGTTCCTGGCGCAGCTCGATGCACAGGAGAAGACGCAGTACCTGGCCGACTACCTGGCCGCCATCCGCCAGGCCTACCCGGCGTTGCCCAGCGGCACGGTGCTGCTGCCCTTCCCCCGGATCTTTATCGTCGCCACCCGCTAGGGATCCTCTGCACAACTCCCTGCCGTGGTCTGAACGCGGTCTCGGGCGATCCGCTGCGTTGTCTTCCTTGTCAATAGCTACGGCTATTCACTGCAAAAGACGCCTTGCGTCTCCTCCCGATCCGCGTCCATCCGATTGGGCGAGGGTCATGCAGAGGACCCCTGTCCACGCCTTGGCCATCAAGCCTTGGGCAGTTGCGGCGGTGTGACCAGGTCTTCCAGGCTCAGGCCCTTTTCGCGCAGCAGCGCTTCGAGCAGGGGCTTAAGCTTGCCCAGGCTCTCGTCCACTGCCTCGCGCACGGTGTCCACCACCACCTGGGTGCTGCGCTCGATCTCGATGTTCAGGCGGTCACCGGCGCGCTTGTCGCCAAACACGGTCATGCGCAGCGTCTCGGGGATGAGCCAGACCTCGAACCAGCCTTCCTGGCGGTTGACCTCGGCAACAGTCAGGCTGGCGCCATTGATGGCGATATAGCCCTTGGCGAATACATAGCGGCGAAAGGCCTGGGGCACTGCGACCCGCATCACATGGTTGTTGTCGAACTGGCGCACCTGCACCAAGGTGCCGGTAAAGTCCACATGGCCCGACAGCGGGTGGCCGCCAATCTCGGCGCCATCCTTGGCCGCGCGCTCCACATTCACTGGCGAGCCGAGTTCCAGCCCGCCCAGGGTGGTGATGTTCAGGCTCTGCTGCATCACATCAAAGCGCGCGTGCGTGGGGTCCAGCAGCTCGGTCACCGTCAGGCATACGCCGTCGTGCGACACACTGGCCCCTATCGCCAGGGCATCGCAAAAGCCATCGGGAAAGGCCACGGTAAAGCTCCGCAGCCCCGGTTGGTCGTCAATCGCGCTGATGCGCGCCACTGCCTGAATAATGCCGGTAAACACAGCCCACTCCTTACAGTGCCGGCCCGCTTTGGCCAGCTGCTCAGTCAAAAAATAAAACCCGCCCGCCGCCCCTGGATTGGATGGCTCTGAGCGGGCTGGATGCTATTGAGCGGCGAGGGATCAGGACCCTGCCACCTTCATGCGGTTGATCAGGATACTGCCCAAGGTCTTGGAGCCGGCGTTGTAGGCATCGGCGCCCACGGCCTCGATTCCCTTGAACATGTCCTTGAGGTTGCCGGCGATCGTGATCTCTTCGACCGGAAAGGCGATCTGGCCGTTTTCCACCCAGAAACCACTGGCGCCACGCGAATAATCGCCGGTGACCGGGTTCACGCCCTGGCCCATCAGCTCGATGACGAACAGACCCGTGCCCAGCTTTTGCAGCATGGCGTTGAGGTCGTCCGATGGGCGGGTCTTGGTCGAGTAGAAATGCAGGTTGTGGGCGCCGCCGGCATTGCCGGTGGTGCGCATGCTCAGCTTGCGGGCCGAATAGGTGGACAGGAAATAGCCGGCCACCTTGCCGTCTTCGATCACCGAACGCTTGGACACGCGCACGCCTTCGTCGTCATAAGGCGCACTGCCCTTGCCGCCGATGATGAAGGGGTCTTCGACCAGCTGGATGTGCTTGGGGAACACCTTCTTGCCCAGCGAATGCAGCAAAAAGGAGCTGCGGCGGTAGAGCGCGCCGCCGCTGATGGCCTGCACCAGCGAGCCCATCAGGCCGGCGGCCAGCGGGGCATCGAACAGCACCGGGCATTCGGTCGTGGCAATCTTGCGGGCGCCCAGGCGCGAGAGTGCGCGCTCGGCAGCATACCGGCCTACCACGGCAGGATCGGCCAGGTCGCTGGCGCGGCGCATGCTGCTGTACCAGGCATCGCGCTGCATGTCGGCGCCCTTGCCGGCAATCGGTGCCACCGACAGGCTGTGGCGCGAGCTGGCATAACCGCCGGCAAAACCGTTGGTGTGGGCGCTGTAGAAATGGCTTTGCTGGGCCGACACACCGGCGCCTTCGCTGTTGGTGATGCGCTTGTCGGTGGCAAAGGCCGCCGCCTCGCACTGCAGGGCCAATTGGGCCGCCGCTTCGCTGTCAATGGCCCAAGGATGGAATAGCTCCAGTTCGCGGTGCTCGGCTGCTGGCACAATATCGGCTGCGTCGGGCAGACCTGCGATAGGGTCCTCGGCGGTGAAGCGTGCAATGTCATAGGCCGCCTGCACGGTGCGCTGCACTGCTTCGGCAGAGAAGTCGGACGTGCTGGCATTGCCACGGCGCTTGCCCAGATACACCGTCACTCCCAGTGATTTGTCCCGGTTGCGCTCCACCGTCTCCAGCTCGCCCTTGCGCACACTCACCGACAGACCTGAGCCTTCGGAGGCATCGGCCCCGGCATCGGTCGCACCGAGTTTTTTGGCATGCGAGAGCGCCTGCTCGACGAGATCTTTGAAAAATGCGCGGCTGTAGCTGAAGCCGGACTCAGCCTTGGCATCGCCTTGGCTGTTGGAGCTGGATACGGATTTATTCATACTGCCCGCTATGATACTGATAACCGCCATCGCCCAGGCACTGCGCCGGGCGATGGCCTTTTGAACAAAAGCATTTAACCATGTCACGCAAACCCAAAAAAGGCTATTTCGTTCGCGGCAAGTT
Source organism: Comamonas sp. B21-038 (assembly GCF_022387135.1). Classification (GTDB taxonomy): domain Bacteria; phylum Pseudomonadota; class Gammaproteobacteria; order Burkholderiales; family Burkholderiaceae_C; genus Comamonas; species Comamonas sediminis. Next base: position 905,897 of record NZ_CP092462.1, on the reverse strand, counting down.
CGTGGCCGAAGGCAGCGAGCTCGATATCGAACTCAAGGCCGAGCTCAAAGGCACCACCGAGTCGAGCAAGTCCGACCTGAAAAAGGAAATGGATGACCTGCAAGACCTGGGCAAAGAGCTGCTGACCTTGCGCAGCGACCTCTTCAAGCGCCTGGAATTGCCTGAAATCCTGGCCAACGCGCTGGCCGAGGCCAAGCGCATCACCAATTTCGAAGGCAAGCGCCGCCAGATGCAGTACATCGGCAAGCTGATGCGCAAGCTCGAAGACAGCGAAATCGCCGCGATCAAGGCGGCCCTGTCCGAGCAAAAGGAAGGCTCCAGCCTGGAAAAGGCCCTGCTGCATGCCGCCGAGCAGTGGCGCGACCGCATGATCGTCAGCGACGATGCGGTGGCCCAGTGGATCAACGAAGCCCCCGATACCGACATCCAGCAACTGCGCTCCCTGGTGCGCCAGGCCCGCAAGGACATGCCAGGCGCCCACGAGGCCCATGTGCAGGAATCCACCGGCCAGGCACCCCGCAAGGGCCGTGCCTACCGCGAGCTGTTCCAGCTGGTGCGTGACCATGTGATGGCCGCCCACAGCGCCAGCCGCAGCAGCACGAGCGCCGCCGAAGACGGCGACGACGACGATGACCAGGCCTGATGGCAGCGCAACAGGGCAAGCGATGAGCAGCACCTACGACACCGTCAAGATTGGCCTCGTGTCCATCAGCGACCGCGCCAGCACCGGCGTTTACGAAGACAAGGGCCTGCCTGCCTTGCAGGACTGGCTGGGCCGCGCGCTGCGCAACCCGTTGCAGTACGAGACGCGCTTGATCGCCGACGATCAGGCGCTGATCAGCCAGACCCTCATCGAGCTGGTGGACCTTGGCTGCGCGCTGGTGCTGACCACTGGCGGCACCGGCCCTGCACCGCGCGATGTGACGCCCGAAGCAACTCTGGCCATCGCAGACAAGGTGATGCCCGGCTTTGGCGAACAGATGCGCCAGATCAGCCTGCAGTTTGTACCGACCGCGATTCTGTCGCGCCAGGTGGCCGTCATCCGGGGCAGCAGCCTGGTCATCAACCTGCCCGGCCAGCCCAAGGCGATTGCCCAGACCCTGGAAGGCCTGAAGGACGCCGAAGGCCAGCAGCAGGTGCCGGGCATCTTTGCCGCGGTACCCTACTGCGTGGATCTGATCGGCGGCCCCTATCTGCAGACCGACGAAGCCGTTTGCAAGGCATTTCGCCCCAAGGGCGCCGAGCGGCCCAGCACGAGCTAGGCGTTCGACACCGCTGATAACCGCCCAGAGCGTGAAATGTGTACACAGTTTCGCGCTCTTTGCATTGCGGGCAGCCAATGTCCCAGCGCGTTTTGGCGGCGCCCGCGGTTGGCACAGGCAGCGGCAATTTTTGGTTAAATGCCTGCTTGCCGCCTAGCCTCAGCCATCTTCAGAGGGGCGGTGGTTCTTCATTTCGGCGCCCTCGCCCCACCCGCTTCTTCCTCCATCCAAGCCATAGGCCCGCAGGGCCAAGCAGCGCTTGGTGTCGCGGCCCGGGCAGCGCGCCCAGCGTCCCATGCAAAAGTCACCCGTTACGCTCACCCTGCTGTTTGCCCTGTGCACCATGATTGGTCCGCTGGGCATCGATACCTACCTGCCTTCCTTCCATGCCATCGGGCAGGAGTTTGGCGCCTCACCCATTGCAGTTCAGCAAACCCTGAGCGTCTACGTGTTTGCGATGGCCAGCACCATGCTGTTCTACGGCACACTCAGCGATACCTTCGGCCGCCGCCGCGTGTTGATGGTCTCGGCCATCGGCTACGGCATCACCTCGCTGGCAGCGGCCTTTGCCGGCTCGATTGAATCGCTGGTGCTGATGCGCCTGGTGCAGGGCCTGTGCGCCGGCTCGGGCATGGTCATCGTGCGCGCGATGGTGCAAGACCAGCACCAGGGTGCCGAGGCGCAGCGCATGATGGCGCTGGTGATGATGGTGTTTGGCCTGGCCCCTGCGCTGGCGCCCGTGCTGGGCGGCTGGCTGCAAAGCCATGGCGGCTGGCGCTACAGCTTCTATTTCCTGTCGGGCTTTGGCGTCTTGCTGGCGCTGCTGATCTGGCGCCAGTTGCCCGAAACCCTGCCGCCCGAGCGCCGCACGCCGCTGAAGCTGCGCATCATTGCCGGCAACTACCTGCAGGCACTGCGCAACCGCAAGTTCCGCACCATGCTGATCGGCCTGGCGCTGATGGCCGGTGCCAACTCGATCTACATCAGCTCAGCCGCCGAGTTTGTGATGACCATCCTCGGCATGGACGAAACCGCGCTGGGCTGGCTGTTCATCCCATTGATCGCCGGCACCATGCTGGGCTCGGCCATCTCCAGCGTGTTTGCCCGCCGCATTCCGCCCGCCGTGCAAAAGCGCATCGGCTACGCCTGCCTGCTGGTCGCCTGCGCCTGCAACCTGCTCTACAACAGCCTGACCCAGCAGCCCACCGTCCCCTGGGCCGTCCTGCCCATCACGCTCTACACCTTTGGCATCTCGCAGCTGATGCCCATCCTGACGCTGGAAGCCATGGGCCAGTTCCCCCAGATGCGCGGCCTGGCTTCTTCGTTGCAGGGCTTTAGCCAGATGATGGTCTTCACCATCATCTCCGGCCTCGTGGCGCCCCAGCTCTTCCACAGCGGCCTGCTGCTGGCGCTGGGCCTGGCGGTGACGGTGCTGCTGGGGATGGCGGTGTTTGCCTGGGCATCGCGCATGCCGGATGCGCGGGGGGTGGGACAGGTGGCTTGAGGGTTCGAAACCCAAGGATGGCGCCGCAGCGACATCTGTCCAGGCTGCAACTATAGATGGTCGGGTACCCAAAATGGCCATTTAATAACATGGCCTTGATTGACAACATGGCCATGTTAAATAAAATGGCCATGTTAGGAGCAGCCATCATGCCAAAAAACTCTTCCGTTGCCCCCACCGGATCGCGTGCTGAGCAGCATGTGGCTGAGATCTTCCAGTCTCAGGGTTGGGCGGTGGAAATGCCACCTGCAGAGTCACCATACGCGCATTTGGTGGTTCGACACGGCACTGCGCGCTTCATCATAGAAGTCAAGGCGCTGTCCGAAAGCCGCCCAGACCGCGTGTTGCCCCTGCTGTCGATGGCCATTTTGCAGGCCAGAGAGGCGGCTGAGCGCTCCAGCGGCGCTAGCCCCCTGGCGGTCATATGGGTGCCCGAGGCACCCCTATCGCTGATCAACCATGTGCAGGCGTTTGCGCAGCGTTTTGCCAACGATACGCCGGTAGGCATTGTCTCTGCAAGGGGTGAGCGCTATTTCAGTGCGGAGGCATTACAGCCACTGAATCATCTGCCCGAAGAGCCCCGCAAAGGACGCTTACCCCGTCCTGCACCGACTATCAATCTGTTCTCCGATCTGAACCAGTGGATGCTAAAGCTGCTGCTGGCATGGGAGCTGCCTGACGGCCTTCTCAATGCCCCCAGAAGAAGGTTCAAAAGCGGCTCCGAGCTTGCAGAATGCGCCCAGGTGTCTGCCATGAGCGCATCCCGGTTCCTGCAACAGCTGCGTAACGAGGGCTACCTGAGCGACTCCTCGGTGCACCTGAAGCTGGTTCGCTGTGAGGAGCTTTTCAGCCGCTGGAGCGCTGCTGCCATGCGGCCCAGTTCAGAGATTCCTTGCCGCTTTCTTCTGCGACTGCCGGCCGATCAGCAAATTCGAAGTCTGCTCAGCAAACATACAGACTACGCTTGTCTGGGGTTGTTTGCTGCAGCGGATGCACTAGACATTGGGCATGTCAGTGGCGTCCCGCCCTACATCTACGTCAACAAGGCTCCAGACCTGGAAGCTCCGGCATGGGCTGGGCTGATGGCTTTCCCCTCGGAGCGGCCAGATGTGATACTCCGACAAACCGCTTTTCCGCAATCCACCTTCAGAGCTGCGGTGAACCAGGATGGAGTCTTGGTCGCAGATATATTCCAGGTTTGGTTGGATGTTAAAAACCATCCCACAAGGGGTGCTGAACAGGCCCAGCTGATCTACGACAAGTACTTACGGCCACTCACTGGGAGCTGATTGAATGAATGACCTTGAAGCGTTCGCAAAGTTGGTCCAGGCACTGGAGCCATGGCGGCAGCAACTGGTCATCATTGGCGGCTGGGGCCACCGCCTGCACAGATGGGACTCCCGGGCGAATTTGCCTGACTATCAGCCGGTTTCGACAAGAGACACCGACCTGGCCTTTGCCAACAAGGCGCCTATCGAGGGCGACATCAAGCAAGCGCTTGCGCAGCAGGGGTTCAAAGAAAATTTGAGCGGCGACCATCGACCACCAGCGGCACATTACACACTCGGAGATGAGTCCAACGGCTTTTATGCAGAGTTTCTAACGCCTCTGCAGGGCAGCGGTAGAAAACGAAACGGGGAAACCGATGCGACGATGGAGAAAGCCGGCATCTCCGCGCAGAAGATCCGCCACCTGGACATTCTGCTGATCGATCCATGGAGTATCAGTCTCCATCAGGGAAACGGATTTCCGCTGCCTCGGCGAATGGATGTACTGGTGGCCCATCCGTTGTGCTTCATGGTGCAAAAGCTCCTGATCCAAAAAAATCGCAGCGCGGGCAAACGCGCCCAGGACGTTCTGTATATCTACGACACCATCGAGCTCTTCGCCGCTCTGCTGGAAGAGTTCAATGCGCACTGGACATCTCGCATTGCGCCAGCCCTGGGCAACCAGGCGGAGGAAGTGCAGACGCTCAGCCTGCAATCGTTTGCCCAAGTCAACGACATGGTCCGCAACGCTGCCCAGATTCCGGTAGACAGAAAGCTGTCACCCGAGCAAATCCAGGCTACTTGCAGCTATGCCTTTGCCCAGATACTTCGCGCCTAGTGTTGAGGCAGATAAGTTGCGTACACGGACAAAGACAAAAAACCGCCAGGGCACCCTAAGGCACCACTGGCGGTCAACTACCTATCCAAGACTACAGCACTAGATCAAACCTGCCCCTCGCGCTTGCGGCGCCAGGCCAGCAGCCCCAGGCCGCCCGACAGCAGCGCGAGTGCTGCATGGCCCAAGGTAGGCACGGGGGTGGCGGTAGCGCCAGGGGAGCCAGGTGTGCCGGGGTCATCGGCCAGCACGGCCACACCGCCCGGATCGCGGATGACGCCGTTGGCCTGCAGATCGTCATCGCCGGTCTGGCCGTCGGTCAGGGTCAGGACCACCTTGTTGCCGCTGATGCTGGCATTCGGGTAGACATACCAGTGGGGCTGGTTGTTGTCGACGGTCTTGCCGTACTTGTAGTACTTGGCGTTGGCGGGCAAGGCTTGCGGGTAGGTCATCTCCACCGTGGCGCTCTGCCCTGCCTGGCCGCCGGTCAGCTGCAGGCTGACGACGCCAAACGGAAAGCTCACGCCGCTGGGCGCCGCTGCTGCAGGGCTCACGGCCACCGCTTGCGCGGCATCGAAGGCCCAGAGACCGGTGCCGCCGCCGCGCACGGTGGCTTGCATCTCGCCTTGCTTGCCGACAGGCGCCAAGGATGCGCTGGCGGGCTTGGCTTCAAAGTCAAAGCGTAGCTGGCATTGCGCGGAGATCGTGCCGGTGGTGTAGGCCGTTTGATCGGCATTCCACTGGCCTGCCGGGCAGCTGCTGTCTGCAGCCAGGCCCACCAGCTGGTAGCCGGGTTGGGGCACGACCGCGCAGGTGCTGGTCTGGCCGGGCACCGCGCTGCTGCAGCTCACCTGGCCGGCTGCCGGTGCATTGGGGGTGCCTACCACGCCGTCGCTGCCGTCGCCCACCACCAGGGTCACCGGTTGGCCAATGATCACGTAGCTGTAGGTGGCATCCATCTGGTGGCGGTAGCCGGGCATGACGATGGCGGTGCCGGCACTGCTGAAGCTGAGCGCCCCATTGCTACCGGGTACCGCGGTCGCAGTGCCGCCCAGGTAGACCAGCTCCGTGGCAACGGCATCGCGCTGTGCGCGCAGTTGGGTGGTCAGGGTCACACCCAGGCTCAGTGGCACATTCAAAGCCAGCGCAGCAGTTTGCGGCTTGGCTGCGATCTCGACCGGGAAGTTGCTGGCCAGGTAGGCATCGTTAGTGGTGATGCCATGGGTTCCCCAGCTGTAGTACTTGTAGAAGGTGGCCGGGTCGTTCACCGTCCAGGGCCAGAAGGTCACGCCACGGTGCTTGGCCGCTTCCATCGTGCTTTGGCGAATGGCGCCGTAGCTGGGATTGAAGGTGGAGGAGTTGGCCTGTGTGGCCTCCAGCACATTGCGCACGCTGGCGGGCACATCGGCGCTGTCGGCGATGCTGTTGAGGAAGCCCCCCGTCAGCTCGGGCATCTGCTCGCCGCTGCGCTTGAGCTGGTCGGCAATGAAAGAGATGGCCACCGACTGGTCCGCCACGCCCTCTTCGGCCATTTCCTTCTTGAGCTGGGCAATGATGCGCGGGTTGCTGCTCTTGAGCTCGATCACATGGGTGATGGGATCGTTCTTGAACGCCTGGAAGTACTCACGCATCGTGGGCACCTGGTAGCCCTTGGTCTTGCTGGCAAGGGCCTTGACCTGTGCCAGGGTCATGCTCTCGATGGTGCCCGTGCCATTGGTGGTGCGGTCCACGGTGTCGTCGTGCATGATGACCAGGTGGTCGTCGGTGGTGATGTAGATGTCGTTCTCCACGGCATCGGCTCCCACCGCCACCGCCGCCTTGGCGCTCTCCAGCGTGTTCTCGTCCTCGCGGCTGGGCATGCCCCGGTGGCCGATCACCAGCGGCTTGCGCAGCAAGGTGTTGGCAGGCAGCTTGCGCAGCACCTCGGCATAGGCCGCGCTGTTGGCAGAGACGACACCGTTGACACCGCTGACCAGCACCTTCGCCGCTTGCTCAGGGGTTGCAGCCTCGGCATTGGTCCACACCGTGATCAGCAGGCGCTGCAGATGGGCCACAAACGCGCGGTCGGTCAGGCGCTCGGGCAGGATGGCGATCTTGGCGCCTGCCCGGTTGGTATCGCCCACAATGGTCAGCAGATCGGCCTTGGACGTGGTCAGGTTGCGCTCGCTGAAATCCACCGCAGTGCGCAGCTTGGGCAACGCGGCACGGGCTTGCTTGAGCAGCGCCACATCGCTGGACAACAAGGTCAGGTCGGCCAGATTATGCACCTGGTCGGAGAAGGTCACCAACGCGTTCAAGGTGGCCTCGTCCTGGATGCGCAGCAGCGGGATGGTATTGCGCTTGGGCTGGGCAAAATAGGCGGCGAGCGTGCCCACGTCGGCCCCGCTGGCATCGCGCAGATGGAGGCTGCTGTCCAGCGTCCACAGTGCATTGCTGGCGCCGCTGCCGTCCAGCGATTGCAGGCCTTCTGCGGCCTGCACGAGGGTAGGTGCCATTGCAGCAGGGCTGCCAGCGTCCTGCACCACCACGGGCATGTCCAACTCGGGCAGCGGCGTGATCTGCTCGGTCACCTTGATGCTCTTGACGCGCATGATCAGGCCTGCGGTCTGCATGCCGATTCCGCCCTTGGCCAGGTCTGCGCTCAGCAGGGCATCGTGCAACAAGACGCCATCGAGGTATTGGCGCACACGCTTGCCATGCACCACCACGCTGGCGACGTAGGTCTTGGTGGCACTGATGGCCTCGGTATAGGGCTTGGTGCCTTGCACCGACCAACCACCGCCACTGCGGTACGCAAACTCCGTGCCGTTGTTGGCAGTGGCGGTCTGGCGGATCGCGAACTGGTAGTAGGGCTCATGTGCCGGCGTGGCACTGGACGGCGACGTGCGGTACATCACGCTGCCCCAACGGGCCGAGTTGTTCGGCTGCTCGAAGCTGAACGCCATGTCCACACGGTAGTTGGAGAGGTTCTCGAACTCCGCAGGCAGAAGCACGGCAGTCATCGCAGTGCTGTCCGCCTTGCCATTGATCAGCAGATTGCCGGTGCTGGCCTCGATGGAGGCCGTGCCCTTGTTCCATGCAGCGGTGCGCCAGCCCGCAGGCAGGGTGGTCGCAGCCGTGTCGTTGAAGACATGCTCGACGTAGACCTGGCCCTGGGGATCGGCAGCAGCCAGCTTGGCTTCCAGCGCCTGGCGTGCGGGGGTATGGGTGGCCTGGTCGGCCGCTCGCGTAGTGTGTGTCGTGAGGATCAGCAAAGAGGCCATGGCGGCCACAAGGGGTAAGCGTCGCATAGGGTTCCCAAAAGAAAGGCGGAAGTGTTGCAACTGCAGGTGACAGCCTGATGAAAAAACTTGACTTCCCCTCTGCATCTGAGCGTGTCTCCTGGGCCAAAATCTCTGTTTGTTATTTGGAATTTGTTTTTATTTATCTATTTATTAAATGCGCTTCGGCGCCACAGGCTCGGTAACGTGGGTGACAAACGCCGTGTGCTTGGGCGGTTTGCCCGCTGTCGCCCGGAAGCATCTGCTCTTAGCATGGGCTTTGCTGAACTCAGGCAAGCCACATAACAAAGGAGTCAACATGCCCCAGCCCTTTTCCCAGCACCGCCGCGTACATGCTTTCAGCGCCTGCGCGCTGGCTTGCAGCGCCATTGCCGGCGTTGCCCATGCACAGGCACCCGCCCCCGTGCGCCTGGGTTTTCTGACCGATATGTCCAGCCAGTATTCGGACGGCGATGGCAAGGGCGGTGTGACCGCCATCCAGATGGCCATCGAGGACTTTGGCGGCAAGCTGCTGGGCCGGCCGATCGAGCTGCTGTCAGCCGACCACCAGAACAAGGCCGATATCGCCTCGACCAAGTCGCGCGAATGGGTCGACACCCAGGATGTGCAGCTGCTGATTGCCGGCACCAACACCGCGACAGCGCTGGCCATGGGCCAGGTGGCCAATGAGAAAAAACGCGTGCTGCTGATCAACGGCGCCTACTCCTCGAACCTGACGGGCAGCCAGTGCTCGCCGTACTGGGTGCACTACAACAGCGACACGACGGCCATTGCGCGCGGCACGGGCCGGGCGGTGTCCGAGCAAGGCGCCAAGACTTGGGCGCTGCTGGTGGCCGATTACACCTTTGGCCACACCTTGGAGGCCGATGTGACCCAGGTGGTGCAGGCCCAGGGCGGCCAGATCGTCAAATCGGTGCGTGCGCCTTTCCACGCGAATGATTTCTCGTCCTACCTGGTGCAGGTGCAGGCCAGCAAGGCCGAGATCCTGGGCCTGGCCAATGCGGGTGGCGACTTCATGAACTCGCTCAAGGCCGCGCGGGAGTTTGGCGTCACGCCCAAGATGAAGCCGGTGGCGCTGATGGTGTTCGCCAACGAGGTCGAGAGCCTGGGCCTCAAGCTCGCCGGTGGCCTGATGTTCACCGACAGCTGGTACTGGGACCGCTCGCCCGAAGCCCGTGCCTGGACCGACCGCTACTACGCCCGCACCAAGAAGATGCCCACCTCGCTGCAGGCTTCCGACTACTCCTCGGCGATGAGCTACTTCAAGGCCGTGGAAAAGGCGCAGAGCCTGGATGCCGACAAGGTGATGCAGACCCTCAAATCGATGCCGCTGAACGACATGTTCGGCAAGGGCAAGATCGAGCCCAACGGCCGCTATGTGCACGACATGTACCTGCTGCAGGTCAAGACGCCCGAAGAGTCCAAGGGCAAGCATGACGCGTTCAAGCTGATCAAGGCACTGCCGGGCGAGACGCTGTTTGCCAGCAAACAAGAGGCCCAGTGCCCAATCTGGAAGTGAGCCTCTGAACCGGGGAGGCAGCCCGCAGCCGGGCTGCGCCAATCCTTGGCAAGGTCTGAGGGATAAGGGTTAGCCCTATATTGCAGGGCTATCTCGCCTTTGCCAGGGCATGGGGCGCATGCACGGCGCCCAAGCTGGCAGGACTCTTGCTTGCCCTTTCCCCATGACCCGATACCGCCTCTCCGCCAGCGCAGGCTTTGCGCGCGTGACCCAACTGACCTCCGGCAAATTCCGCTGGGCACTCAAGACCGGCTCCTCCGGCCATTCCTGGCTGGAGGATGGCATCGCGATGGCGGTCGGCATCTTGCTGATCTCCACCGCCTTGGTGCTGTATAAAAGCGCGGGGCTGCTGACGGGCGGCATTGCCGGTATTGCGCTGCTGGGGCACTACGCCACCGGCACGGATCTGGGCCTGCTGTTCTTCTGCCTGAACCTGCCCTTCTACTGGCTGGCGGCCAAGCGCATGGGCACCGCCTTCGTGGTCAAGACCTTTATCGCGGTGGTGGTCACGTCCTGGCTCACCGGGCTGCTGCCGGCGCTGCTGTCCATCGCTTATGTGTCCCAGCCACTGGCGGCCATTCTCGGCGGTGTGCTGCTGGGCACGGGCTTTCTGATTCTGTTCCGCCACCGGGTCAGCCTGGGCGGCTTCGGCATTCTGGCGCTCTACCTGCAGGAGCGCCGTGGCTGGTCCGCCGGCAAGGTGCAGATGGGGCTGGACTGCACCATTGTGGCCTTTGCGCTGTGGCTGGTGCCGGCCGTGTCGGTCGCCTGGTCGATTGCCGGGGCGGTGATCCTGAACCTGATCGTGGCGATGAACCACCGCAAGGACCGCTATATCGCGGTCTGATCCCTTGGTTGTAAAGCCTTAGTCAAACCCGCGCATCTGCGCCCAGTCGCCAAAGGGCGCGCGGTCGGCACGCAGGCTGTTGATCGGCGCAGACGGGTCTTCGTACCCCAGCGCAATACCATAGGCCACCTTGTAAGGCTCAGGGGCCTTGAGCACCCGCTCCACGGTGTCACCATAGCGGCGCCAGTAGCCCTGGGCACAGGTGGCCAGGCCGCGCTCGGTGGCCAGCAGCATCAGGGACTGCAGGTAAATGCCCAGGTCCACCCACTGCGCATAGCCCATGCGCTCGTCGGCAAACACCAGCAGACCCACCGGGGCACCAAAGAAACGGCCATTCTTGGCCAGCTGCTCCAGGCGCGCGGCCTTGTCCTCGCGCGGAATGTCGATGGTCTTGTACAGGTCCTCGCCATTCTTGAAGCGGCGCGTGCGGTACGGCTCCCAGAGATTGGGCGGGTAGGTGTAGTTGTTGCCGCCCTCGGGCAGCGGCTGCGCATCCGCGATCGCATCGGTCAGCTCCTGCAAGGCATGGCCCGCCAGCGCCACCACCCGCCAGGGCTGCAGATTACCGCCCGATGCCGCCTGGGCCGCGTCGGCAATCAGGCTGTGTACTGCCTGGGCAGACGGTGCTTTGGGCAAAAAGGCGCGCACGGAGCGGCGCTCTTTCATGGCTTGCGTAACGTTCATGGCAAAGGGCTTTCTGGCGTGGAACGGGGCTGACACACTGCAGCCCGAAGTTTAGTGCAGCGCAGCAAACATCGCTGACACCGACGCGCCAATGCGGCCGCCGGGTGGCGGCCGCATCGTGCGTCAAGCGCTGCCTGCCCTTACCTGGCCGTGGTGTCGCTGGCGATCGGGATGTAGAAATCGCCCCCTGCCCGGTTGAACTCCGCGGCCTTGGCCTGCATGCCCAACGCAATGCCCTGCTCCTCGGCCACGCCCTGGTGCTTCGCAAACTCGCGCACCTCCTGCGTGATCTTCATCGAGCAGAACTTGGGCCCGCACATCGAGCAGAAATGCGCCACCTTGGCACTGTCCTTGGGCAGGGTTTCGTCATGGAAGGCGCGGGCCGTGTCCGGGTCCAGCCCCAGGTTGAACTGGTCCTCCCAGCGAAAATCGAAACGCGCCTGGCTCAATGCATCGTCACGCGCGCGCGCACCGGGGTGGCCCTTGGCCACATCGGCCGCATGCGCGGCAATCTTGTAGGCAATGATGCCCTGCTTGACGTCATCGCGGTCGGGCAGGCCCAGGTGCTCCTTCGGCGTCACATAGCAGAGCATGGCGGTGCCAAACCAGCCGATCATGGCCGCACCAATGGCACTGGCGATATGGTCGTAGCCCGGCGCGATGTCGATGGTCAGCGGGCCCAGGGTGTAGAACGGCGCCTCGTGGCAGTGCTTGAGCTGCTCGGTCATGTTCGCCTGGATCATGTGCATCGGCACATGGCCCGGGCCTTCGATCATGGTCTGCACATCGTGCTTCCAGGCCAGTTGGGTCAGCTCGCCCAGTGTGGCCAACTCGGCAAACTGGGCTTCGTCATTGGCGTCCGAGGCGCAGCCCGGGCGCAGGCCATCGCCCAGCGAAAAGCTCACGTCGTACTGCTTCATGATGTCGCAGATGTCTTCGAAATGTTCGTAGAGGAAGCTCTCGCGGTGGTGGGCCATGCACCACTTGGCCATGATGGAGCCGCCGCGCGAGACAATGCCGGTGCGGCGCTGGGCCGTCAGGTGGATATAGGCCAGGCGCACGCCGGCGTGGATCGTGAAATAGTCCACGCCCTGCTCGGCCTGCTCCACCAGCGTGTCGCGGAAGATCTCCCAGGTCAGGTCCTCGGCAATGCCGCCCACCTTCTCCAGCGCCTGGTAGATCGGCACGGTGCCAATGGGCACTGGCGAATTGCGCACAATCCAGTCGCGCGTGGTGTGGATGTTCTTGCCGGTGGACAGGTCCATCACATTGTCGGCCCCCCAGCGGATGGCCCAGACCAGTTTCTCGACCTCTTCCTCGATGCTGGAGGTCACCGCCGAGTTGCCGATGTTGGCATTGATCTTGACCTTGAAGTTGCGGCCAATGGCCATCGGCTCGATCTCGGGGTGGTTGATGTTGGCCGGGATGATGGCCCGGCCCCGCGCCACCTCGTCGCGCACAAATTCCGGCGTGATGATCTTGGGGATCGCCGCCCCCAGGCTGTTGCCCGCCAGGCGGGCCTCGCGCGCGGCATCGCGCTGGTACTCGGCCATCCATTCGCGGCGGCCGTTCTCGCGCAGCGCGACGTATTCCATCTCGGGGGTGATGATGCCCTTGCGTGCATAGTGCATCTGGGTCACGTTGGCGCCGCTCTTGGCGCGGCGCGGCTGGCGCTGCAGTGCGGCGGCCTCGGCACGCAGCTGGGCCACGCGCAGGTCTTCTTCGCCGCGCTTGCCGCCATCGTCGAGGGCCACACGCTGGCGCCCCACGTAGTATTCGCTGTCAGCACGCACGGCAATCCATTCGGCGCGCAGCGCGGGCAGGCCCTGGCGCACATCGATGGCCACGGCCGGGTCGGTGTAGGGCCCGGAGGTGTCGTAGACGCTGACCCGCTCCCCGTTGGTCAGTGCAATATCGCGCACCGGCACCTGCAGCTGCGGGTGGATGGCACCGGGCAGGTAGGATTTGGTCGACGCAGGAAAAGGCTGGCGCGATCGGGCCAGCAGTTCGCTAAAGCGGGCGGCATCGGGGGCATCACCGGTGGCGGGGATGAACAGGGACTCAGGGGCGTTCATGGCAGTCTCCTCAAAGCGGTTGATTTCATCGAACGCTCCGGGACGTGCCGGCCCTGCTCTGTTGCAACACGCCCATCGACTGCACCCCGGCCCGGCCGTGCTGTGCGTTGCGCCAGGGCCGCTGTGGGGTGGCCATGGCGGCACCTGTTGCGCGCTGACAGGTGCCGTCCCCAAAAAGACAAAACCCCAGTGCGCGAGGCGCCTGGGGTGTGCGTGGCGGAGGGCTGCAAGCGCGTGCCATGCAACGCTGCCTGCCTTCCACCGCTGTGCTTTCAGGGTCCCGCTCTTCTTCCGCCGGCATGAACCGGATCAAGTTCGTCGGGTTCGCTAATCAGCAGTCTTGCAACTGCCTTTCGCATCTCAGCGCTTTCGCACACCCCGGAGCTGCGAGCAGTATAGCCGGTTCGTGCGGCGCCTGCAGACGCGTTTTTGCCGCGCTCTGGTGCTTACCCCAGTAGGCGCGCGCGAAGCAGCCTGCAACCATCGGGGCGCAGCCGCCCACCGGTGCGCCGCACCTGACCGTCACGCTGTACGCCTGTCTATTTGAACAAGGAGACCTCCCGATGCAAGTTCCTGCAATGCCCTCTTTGCGTTCTGCCCGACCGCACCGGCGACGAGCGATTGCGGCCGCTGCCGCTGGCTGCGTGCTGGCCCTGCTCAGCCAAGGCGCGCTGGCGCAAGACAAGGTGCGGATCGGCTTCATCACCGACATGTCCAGCGTCTACGCCGATGTCGATGGCAAGGGCGGGGCCCTGGCCTTGCAGATGGCGATTGACGACTTTGGCGGCAAGCTGCTGGGCAAGCCGGTGGAGCTGATGGTGGCCGACCACCAGAACAAGGCCGACCTGGCCGCATCGAAGGCCCGCGAATGGTTCGACCAGCGCGATATGCAGATGCTGGTGGGCGGCACCACCTCCAGCACCGGCCTGGCGATGGCCAAGGTGGCCGAGGAGAAAAAGCGCCTCATCATCGTGAACGGCTCTGGCACCTCGGCGCTGACCAACGACCAGTGCAGCCCCTACACCGTGCACTACGCCTACGACACCGTGGCACTGGCCAAGGGCACGGGCGGCGCGATTGTGGGCCTGGGCGACAAGGACTGGTTCTTTCTGACGGCCGACTACGCCTTTGGCCATGCGCTGGAGGCAGATACCACCAAGGTCATCAAGGCCGCCGGCGGCCGCGTGGTGGGCGCCGTGCGCCACCCGATCAATGCCTCGGATTTCTCATCCTTCCTGCTGCAGGCGCAGAACTCCAAGGCGCAGATTCTGGCCATGGCCAACGCGGGCGGCGACACCATCAACACCATCAAGGCTGCGCGCGAGTTTGGTGTCACCAAGACCATGAAACTGGCTGGCCTGCTGCTGTTCAGCTCGGACATCCACAGCCTGGGGCTCAAGCAGACCGAAGGCCTGATGTTCACCGACAGCTGGCATTGGGATTTGAACCCCGAGAGCCGCAAGTTCTCGGACCGCTTCTTCGAGAAATTCAAGAAGATGCCGACCTCGCTGCAGGCGGCCGATTACTCGGCCATGATGACCTACCTGAAGACAGCGGACCGCATCAAGTCGACCGATTCGGACAAGGTGATGGCTGCGCTGAAGGCCGAGCCCCTGTCTGACTTCTACGCCAAGGGCGTTGTCCGCCCCGATGGCCGGTATGCGCATGAGATGTACCTGATGCAGGTGAAGACCCCGGCCGAATCCAAAGGCGCCTGGGATTATTTCAAGGTGCTCAAGACGCTCAGCCCCGATGAGGTCTGGACCACCAAGGCCGAAAGCACCTGCAAGCTCTGGAAGTAAATCTTCCCGCTGCTGCCCAAAAAACAAAGGCCTGCGCAATGCAGGCCTTTGACTTGGGCGGGTCTGCGACCCTCCGCTATTTCTTCTTGCGGTCCATGAAGGCGATCAACTCGCCCATGATGCCGCGGCGGAATGCCAGCACACAGATCACAAAAATCAGCCCGGTCACGATCGTCACCGACTCACCCAAGGTGTTGAACCATTCGACGCCCGTCAAGCGCGACAGCGAGGTGCCGATATCGCCGATCTTGTTCTCCAGCGCGACGATCACCGCCGAGCCGACGATCGGGCCGGACAGCAGGCCCAGGCCGCCCACCAAGGTCATCAGGATGACCTGGCCGGATGCCGTCCAGTGCACGTCCGTCAACGTGGCGAAGCCCAGCACCACCGTCTTGAGCGAGCCCGCCAGGCCAGCCAGCGCGGCCGAGATGACAAAGGCCAGCAGCTTGAAGCGGTTGACGTCGTAGCCCAGCGAGATGGCACGTGGCTCGTTTTCTTTCAGGGCCTTGAGCACCTGGCCGAAAGGCGAATGCACCGTGCGCATGATCAGCAGGAAGGCCAGCACCACGATGACCAGCGCCACGTAGTACATCGTCCAGTCGCTCTCCAGGCTCAGCAGGCCAAACAGCTTGCCGCGCGGTACCGCCTGCAGGCCGTCCTCACCCCCGGTAAAGGGCATTTGCAGGCAGGCGAAGAACAGCATCTGCGCGAGCGCCAACGTGATCATCGAGAAATAAATCCCCTGGCGGCGAATGGCCAGCCAGCCGAACACCACGCCCAGCAATGCGCCGAACACCACACCGAACAAAATGCCCAGCTCCGGCGTCAGGTGCCAGACCTTGATCGCATGGCCGGTGACATAGGCCGCGCCACCAAAGAAGGCGGCATGGCCAAAGGACAGCAGACCGGTGTAGCCCAGCAGCAGATTGAAGGCGCAGGCAAACAGTGCAAAGCACATCAGCTTCATCACGAACACCGGGTAGGCCCCCATGAACGGCGCCGCAATCAGGCCGAGCAGCAGCAAGCCGTATCCCAGTTTGGCAAACTTCTTGGAATTCATCCCCTCACCTCACTTCGCTTTGCCAAACAGGCCAGCCGGGCGTACCAGCAGCACGATGACCATGATCACAAACACGACGGTGGCCGAGGCCTCTGGGTAGAAGACCTTGGTCAGCCCTTCGATCACGCCCAGTGCCAGACCGGTGATGATGGCGCCCATGATGGAGCCCATGCCGCCGATCACGACCACGGCGAACACAGTGATGATCAGGTTCTGTCCCATCAGCGGCGTGACCTGGTAGACCGGAGCGGCCAGCACGCCGGCAAAGGCGGCCAGGCCCACGCCAAAGGCATAGGTCAGCATGATCATCAGCGGCACGTTGACACCGAAGGCCTCGACCAGACGGGGGTTCTCGGTGCCGGCGCGCAGGTAGGCACCCAGGCGGGTTTTCTCGATCACGAACCAGGTGGCAAAGCAGACGACCAGGGAGGCTGCGACGACCCACATGCGGTAGTTGGGCAGCAGCATCACGCCGACATTGGTGGCGCCTTCGAGCAGCTCTGGCGTGTCGTAACCCAGGCCGGAGACACCATAGATCGAGCGGAACACACCTTCGATCAGCAACGACAGGCCCAGGGTCAGCAGCAGGCCGTAGAGGTGGTCGAGCTTGTAGATATGGCGCAGCAGGAAGCGCTCTATCAGCACCCCGATGATGCCCACCAGAATCGGTGACAGCAGCAGCATCACCCAGTAGTTGATCTGGAAGTAGGAGGCCGCCATCCAGGTGAACATGGCCCCCAGCATGAACAAAGCGCCGTGGGCGAAATTGATCACGTTGAGCAGGCCGAAGATCACGGCCAATCCCAGACTGAGAATGGCATAGAACGAGCCATTGACCAGACCCAGCAGCAGCTGGCTCATCAAGGCCGGTAATGAGATACCAAAGATTTCCATGAAAGGCTCACGAGTCGGTGAATGAACACAACACGCCTGGCGCCGTGCCAATGCTGCTTTTGGAACCCGGCCCATCAGCGATGGACGGGTGCCGCAGCAGGAGGCAAGGACGCAGGTTACGTGTGAGCGGTGCTTACTTCCAGAGCGCGCACTTGGATTCGGCCTTGGTCGTCCAGACCTGGTCTGCAGGCAAGGTGGACAGGACCTTCAGGTAATCCCAGGGCTTCTTGGATTCGGCGGGCGACTTGGCTTCGACCAGGTACATGTCGTGCGCGTAGCGGCCATCGGGACGGATGACACCCTTGCCGTAGAAATCGTTCAGTGGCGTGCTCTTGAGGTACGCCATGACCTTGTCGGCATCGGTGGTCTTGACGGCTTCAACGGCCTTCAGGTAGTTCATCGTGGCCGAGTAGTCCGCCGCATGCAGATCGGTCGGCATGCGCTTGGTCTTGGCAAAGAACTTGTCGGCGAACTTGCGTGTCTCGTCGTTCAGGTCCCAGTACCAGCTGGTGGTGTGCAGCAGGCCTTCGGTGTTCTTCAGGCCCATGCTGTGGATGTCGGACAGGAAGACCAGCAAGCCAGCGGTCTTCATGCTCTTGTTGATGCCGAATTCACGTGCAGCCTTGATGGCATTGATGGTGTCGCCGCCGGCATTGGCCAGACCCAGGATCTGGGCCTTGGAGCTTTGCGCCTGCAGCAGGAAGGACGAGAAGTCGGAAGCGTTGAGCGGATGGCGCACCGAGCCGACGACCTGTCCGCCCTTGGCCTTGATGACGGCAGTGGTATCTGCCTCCAGCGAGTGACCGAATGCGTAGTCGGCCGTCAGGAAGAACCAGGACTTGCCACCACGGTCCACCACGGCGCCGCCGGTGCCCTTGGCCAGGGCCACGGTGTCATAGGCGTAGTGCACGGTGTAGGGGCTGCATTGCTCATTGGTCAGCGCCGACGAGCCTGCGCCGCTGTTGAAGTAGACGCGCTTTTTCTCCTGGGCCACCTTCGCAGCGGCCAGCGCCGTGCCGGAGTTGGTGCCGCCAAACAGCATCGTCACGCCGGCGGTGTCGATCCACTCACGCGCCTTGGAGGCGGCAATGTCGGCCTTGTTCTGGTGGTCGGCCGAGACCATCTCGATAGGCTGACCCAGCACCTTGCCACCGAAGTCGTCGATGGCCATCTGGATGGCGACAGCGCCGTTCTTGCCTTCCACGTCGGCGTAGAGGCTGGACATGTCCGTGATGAAGCCGATTTTCACCTTCTCCTGTGCCTGGGCAGCGCCTGCGGACAGGGCGACCAAACATGCCACTTGGGCAATGGCTTTGAGCTTTGCTTTCATCTTGTCTCCTAAAAAATATCTGTTCTCAATTCATGGCGGCAGTCTGCGCTGTGCCAGCGTTGCAAAAAGTGGGAGGCTAGACCCCCAGCAAGGTGTTGAGCAAAGGCATCTTGCCTTCGAGCTCGTCGGCACTGAACTGTTCGACGATCTGGCCGTGTTCCATCACATAGAGGCGATCGGCCAGCGGCGCAGCAAAGCGGAAGTTCTGTTCGACCATCACCACGGTGTAGCCCTTGGTACGCAGGCTTACGATCATGCGGGCCAGCGCCTGCACGATGACCGGTGCCAGGCCCTCGGAGATTTCATCGAGCAGCAGCAGCTTGGCGCCGGTGCGCAGGATGCGGGCCACCGCCAGCATCTGCTGCTCGCCGCCCGACAGGCGCGTGCCCTGGCTGTGGCGGCGCTCGGCCAGGTTGGGGAACATCTCGTAGATCTCTTCGACCGACATGCCGGCCGAGCCGGTTTTCAGGTCCGGCGGCAGCATCAGGTTTTCTTCGCAGGAGAGGCTGGCAAAGATGCCGCGCTCTTCCGGGCAGTAACCCAGGCCCAGATGCGCAATCTTGTGCGTAGGCATCTGGATGGTCTCGACGCCGTTGATCTTGATCGAGCCCTTGCGCGACCCCGTCAGGCCCATGACGGCACGCATCGTCGAGGTGCGGCCTGCGCCATTGCGGCCCAGCAGGGTCACCACCTCGCCCGGCATCACACGCATGTTCACGCCATGCAGCACATGCGATTCGCCATACCAGGCGTGCAGATCGCTGATCTCCAGTGCTGGCACTCCATTGTTCTCGTTCATGTCAGTGCGCTCCCTGCAGCTGGCCGTCGGTGGTTCCCATATACGCTTCCATCACCTGGGGGTTCTGCGACACCGTCTGGTAGTCGCCCTCGGCCAGGATGGCTCCGCGCTGCAGCACCGTGATGCGGTCCGCAATCGTCGAGATGACCTTCATGTTGTGTTCGACCATCAAGATGGTGCGGCCGGCCGACACCTTCTTGATCAGCTGGGTGACGCGCTCGACGTCCTCATGGCCCATGCCCTGGGTGGGCTCGTCAAGCAGCATCAGCTCGGGCTCCATCGCCAGCGTGGTCGCGATCTCCAGCGCACGCTTTTGGCCGTAGGGCAGGTTCAGGGTGATCTCGTCGGCCAGATGGGCCAGGCCCACTTCTTCGAGCAAGGCCACCGCGCGGCCGTTGAGCTTGTCCAGCGTGCGCTCGCTGCTCCAGAAGTGGAAGGACGTGCCCAGCTTGCGCTGCAAGGCGATGCGCACGTTCTCCATCAGGCTCAGGTGCGGGAACACCGCCGAGATCTGGAACGAGCGGATCACCCCACGGCGGGCAATCTGCGCCGGCTCCTCGCTGGTGATGTCGGTGCCGTTGAAATGGATGATGCCCTTGGTGGGCGTCAGGAACTTGGTCAGCAGGTTGAAGCATGTCGTCTTGCCGGCACCATTGGGGCCGATCAGCGCATGGATCGAGCCCCGCTGCACCGACAGATTGACATTGCTGACTGCTGTGAATCCCCGAAACTCCTTGGTGAGATCTCGGGTTTGAAGAATGACATCACTCATGGGCACCGCACCGCTTCGCTGGAAAAAAGCGCGGCGCCTATTCCGGGTTGGAAATGCACGCCGCTTCGATGCTGCCAATACTAGGAAAGAATACTGCGATGCAACACTGGGGAAAGCCTGTAGGTGAGGCTGCGTACGCGTTAACCCGTGGGCTTTATGCGCTCACTTTTTGATAGTCGCCTGAGGGACAAGCGGCCGTCTTTTTGTCATCAGAATCAAAGACGGACGACAATGCAGACGCCCTGCCCTCAGCCATCGATAGGGGCTGTGCATCCTCAGTGCGGCAGCATGCAAGCCCACCCGGGCTGCTGCCAAGGCGACAGAAGCGCCCTATTGCAGGCGGTGCTTGCTGGCTTCGGGCAGCAGCAGTGGCAGTACATCGATGCCGTCATCGGCCAGCGCGCGCTGCTCTTGCGGGGTGGCGGTGCCCCGGATGGGCCGGACATCGACCTCACCCTCGTGCATCTGCCGGGCCAGGTCGGCAAAGTCACTGCCTACATCGTCGGTGTTGGCAAT
The DNA here is from genome assembly GCF_022387135.1 of Comamonas sp. B21-038. Classification (GTDB taxonomy): domain Bacteria; phylum Pseudomonadota; class Gammaproteobacteria; order Burkholderiales; family Burkholderiaceae_C; genus Comamonas; species Comamonas sediminis. The sequence goes on along the minus strand of NZ_CP092462.1, from coordinate 885,449 downwards.
GACCTGGCGCGACAGTTCCAGCCAGGCCTGTTGCAGGCGCTGGGCATCGCTGAGCGGGTTATGAGAAGGCTGGGATGGCGAGGACGCGGCCGGCGTGCTGCCGGGATGTGCGGCGGCTGCGGCCGATGAGGCCGGCGTGGCGGGCGCCGCTGCAGAGATGGAATTAGATTTGCGTGCCAGATGCGGGGCGCTCAGACCTTTGACGATCTCGCGCGAATTGCACATTGGGCAGCTGAGCCAGCCTTGGCTCTGCTGCTGCTCCAATGCGGCATCGGAGGCAAACCAGCCTTCAAAGACATGGCCCAACGGGCAGCGCAGGTTGAAAACCTTCACAGGCTCACCCCGCTCGGCTCACCTTGCGCAGCAGGTACTGGTAGGCAAAACCGGGGAAGGCAAAGGTCAGGAACAAGGTGCCGGTGACGGCATAGAACTCCCAACCCTGGCTGCTGCGCTGGCCGGCACGGCCTTCGAGCAGCATGGCAACAGCGCCGACCAGGAAATACAGCACCACCAACTCGACCAGACGTATCCACAGCGCCTTGCCAACGCTGCCGCCGTCCTGGCAGACCGGCCCAGCGGCCAGAATGCGTTGGTTCAGAAACGGCAGATTGGCCGCGACAAAGCCCGCCACGATCACCAGCCAGATGGATGCGGTGATAGACATGCGGGCTTTGCAGAGTTGGAGGGCCGACGATTTAGCTGGCGAGCGCGCGCAGCACGGCGTCAGAGCACAGCTTCATCAGACCGCCGGGCATGATACCCAGGATCAGCACCAGCGCGCCATTGACGACCAGAACGGCACGCACGTCCAGCGGTGCATGCACCTTGGCGGCAGTGATGGGCTTGTCAAAGTACATGACCTTGACCACGCGCAGGTAGTAGAAGGCGCCGATCAGCGACATGACCACTGCGAACACGGCCAGCGCAATGTACAGGCCACTGCCCGATGCCACCAGCGCTTGCAGCACGGCCAGCTTCGAGTAGAAGCCCACCAGCGGAGGAATACCAGCCATCGAGAACAGGCAGATCGCCATCACGCCGGCGTACAGCGGGCTGCGCTGGTTCAGACCGGCGAAGTCAGCGATCTCTTCGCTCTCGAAGCCTTCGCGGGCCAGCAGCAGCACCACACCGAAGGTGGCCAACGTGGTCAGCACATAGCTCACCACGTAGAACATCGATGCGCTGTAGGCGTTGCCAGCCGTTGCGGCTTCCACATTGCCATTGACCACGCCAGACATCAGACCCAGCAGCACAAAGCCCATTTGCGAGATGGTGGAGTAGGCCAGCATGCGCTTGATATTGGTCTGTGCAATAGCGGCCAGGTTACCGATCAGCAGCGACAGGATGGCCAGCACGGCCAGCATCTGTTGCCAGTCGATGGCCAGCGGCAGCAGGCCGTCGACCAGCAGGCGGATCACGATCGCGAAAGCTGCCAGCTTGGGCGCGCCGCCGACGATCATCGTGATGGCGGTTGGTGCGCCTTGGTAGACGTCAGGCACCCACATGTGGAAAGGCACCACACCCAGCTTGAACGCGAGGCCCGCCACCACAAACACCAGACCGAACACCAGCACCTGATGGCGGATCAGGCCGGAGTTGACCGCCTTGAACACTTCACCGATGTCCAGCGAGCCAGTGGCACCGTAGATCATCGACAGGCCGTACAGCAGGAAACCCGACGCCATCGCGCCCAGCACGAAGTACTTCATGCCCGCTTCCACCGCAGCAGTGTTGTCACGGCGCAGGCAGACCAGCGCGTAGCTCGACAGGGTCAGCAGCTCCAGGCCCAGGTAGATGATCAGGAAGTTGTTGCCCGCGATCATCACGTTCATGCCCAGCAGGGCCAGCAGCGACAGGATGAAGTACTCGCCGCCCTTGAGCATGCCACGGTCACGCGAGTAGCCACGGCCATACACCAGGGTGACGGCCATGGCGATGGCCGCCGCGCACTTGAGCCAGTTGCCCATGGCGTCGGAGACGACCATGTTGCCGAAGGCGTAGAAGGTATTGCCATTGCTGGCGTAGATACCGGTGATCACCGCCACGACCACCAGGGTCAGCAGCGACAGAATGTAGGTGAGCGTGCGCCCTGCGCTCTTGACGCCCAGGTCCACGAGGGTGATGACGCAAGCCATCACCAACAGCACGATTTCAGGATAGATAGCCAGCCAGCTGATGTTATCAATCATCTCAAGTCTCTCAATTCTGTCCGACCATCACAGCTTGGACGCAGCGACATGCTTGAGCAGGTCGGCCACCGAGGCACCCATCACATCGGTGAACGGTGCGGGGTAGACACCCATGATCAGCACGGCAGCAGCCAAGATGCCCAGGATTAGGAATTCGCGGCAACCGATGTCCTTGAGCTCACGCACATGGTCATTGGTCACGGGGCCGAAGTACACGCGCTTGTACATCCACAGCGTGTAGGCCGCACCCAGAATCAGCGCGGTGGCTGACAGCACACCAATCCAGAAGTTGAACTTGGTGGCGCCCAGGATCACCATCCACTCGCCGATGAAACCGGCGGTGCCTGGCAGGCCGCAGTTGGCCATCGCAAACAGCAGTGCAAAGGCAGCAAACTTGGGCATGGTGTTGACCACACCGCCGTAGGCAGCGATGTCACGCGAATGCACGCGGTCATACAGCACGCCGATGCACAGGAACATCGCGCCCGAGACGAAGCCGTGGGCAATCATCTGTACCAGGCCACCCATGACACCGATGTCATTGAAGATGAAGAAGCCCAGGGTCACAAAGCCCATGTGTGCGACGGACGAGTAAGCCACCAGCTTCTTCATGTCCTTCTGCACAATCGCCACCAGACCCACATAGATCACGGCGATCAGCGACAGCGCGATGATGAGCCAGGCCCATTCATGCGACGCATCGGGAGCGATCGGCATCGAGAAACGCAGGAAACCATAGGCACCCAGCTTCAGCATGATCGCGGCCAGCACCGCAGAGCCACCGGTAGGCGCTTCGACGTGCACGTCGGGCAGCCAGGTGTGGACCGGGAACATCGGCACCTTCACGGCAAACGCAGCGAAGAAGGCAAAGAAGATCAAGGTCTGCTCGGTCATCGTCAGCGGCAGCTGGTGCCAGGCCAGAATCTCAAAGCTGCCCGACTTGCTGTACAGGTACAGCAGCGCGATCAAGGTCAGCAGCGAACCCATCAGCGTGTACAGGAAGAACTTGAACGCTGCGTAGATGCGGTTCGGGCCACCCCAGATACCGATGATCAGGTACATCGGAATCAGGGTCGCTTCAAAGAACACGTAGAACAGCAGACCGTCCAGTGCGGAGAACACACCGATCATCAGACCCGACAGGATCAGGAACGCGCCCATGTACTGGTTCACGCGCTCGGTGATCGACTCCCAGGAAGCCAGCACCACGATCACCGTGATGAAGGCGGTCAGCGGCACGAACCAGAAGGAGATGCCATCGACACCCAGGTAGTAGTTGATACCGAAGCGTGGAATCCAGGACGCCTTCTCGACGAACTGCATCGCCGACGTACCCAGCTGGAAGCCGGTGTACAGCGGCAAGGTGACCAGGAGGCCTATCAGCGCACCGACCAGTGCGATCCAGCGCACCATCTTGGCTTGCTCCTGCTTGCCAAAGGCCAGCAGGACCGTACCAAAGACGATGGGCGTCCAAATTGCAAGACTCAACAATCCCATTTTTCTTCTTCCTTACTTGTTGAGCAGCACGAAGTACGTCATGGCCAGGAAGATACCCAGAATCATGACCAATGCGTAGTGGTACACATAACCCGTCTGCAGCCAGCGCACCAGCGCGGAGATGCGGCCAACCACCTTCCAGGAACCATTGACGATCAGACCATCGATCAGGCCTTGGTCGCCCACCTTCCAGAACAGGCTGCCCAGCACGCGCGAGCCGCGGGCGAAGATGTTTTCATAGACCCAGTCCACACCGTACTTGCCCTCCAGCACCTGGTACAGGCCGACCTTTTCGCTGACGCGCTTGATCGCAGCAGGAATTTCGGGCTTGAGCATGTAGAACACGTAGGAGGTCACCACGCCGGCCAGGGCCAGCCAGAACGGCGCAGCGGTGAAGCCGTGCAGTGCCATCGGAATCCAGCCGTGGATCTTCTCGGCCAGCTCGGCCATCGCGCCGTGCTTGCTGCCATCGACATAGATGACGCCCTTGAAGAAGTCACCGAACAGCATCGGCATCAGCGCGATCGCACCGATCACCACCGAAGGAATGGCCAGCAGCACCAGCGGCAGGGTCACCACCCATGGCGACTCATGCGGCTTGGCATCGTGGCCATGGCCGTGGTGGTCGTCGTGAGCATGGTGGTCGTCGTGGTGGGCATCGGGGTTCTGGTCGTAGCGCTCTTTACCGTGGAACACGATGAAGTACAGGCGGAACGAGTAGAACGCGGTGATGAACACACCCGCCAGCACGGCAAAGTTGGCAAAGCCGGCGGCAGGCAGGTTCGAGGCGTGCACCGCTTCGATGATCGCATCCTTCGAGTAGAAGCCCGAGAAGAACGGCGTACCAATCAGCGCCAGGTTGCCCAGCAGGAAGGTGATCCAGGTGATGGGCATGTACTTGCGCACGCCACCCATCCAGCGGATGTCCTGGTTGTGGTGCATGCCCATGATGACCGAGCCCGCGCCGAGGAACAGCAGCGCCTTGAAGAACGCGTGCGTCATCAGGTGGAACACCGACACCGAGTAGGCCGACACGCCCAGCGCGATGGTCATGTAACCGAGCTGCGACAACGTGGAGTACGCGATCACGCGCTTGATGTCGTTCTGGATGATGCCCAGGATACCCATGAACAGCGCGGTGATCGAGCCAATCACGAGGATGAAGTTCAGCGCTGCGTCGGACAGCTCATAGAGCGGCGACATGCGTGAAACCATGAAGATACCGGCGGTCACCATGGTAGCCGCGTGGATCAGTGCCGAGATGGGGGTAGGACCTTCCATCGAATCGGGCAGCCAGGCGTGCAGCGGGAACTGGGCCGACTTGCCCATCGCACCGATGAACAGGCAGATGCAGATCACCGTCATCAGCGACCAGGTCGAGCCTGGCAGGGTCATGCCGCTCAGCTCCTGGGTCTTGGCGAAGATTTCGGTGTAGTTCAAGGTGCCGGTGTAGGCGGCGATCAGGCCGATACCCAGGATGAAGCCGAAGTCACCGACACGGTTGACCACGAAGGCCTTCATGTTGGCGAAAATCGCGGTTTCCTTCTTGAAGTAGAAACCGATCAGCAGGTACGACACCAGGCCCACGGCTTCCCAGCCGAAGAACAGCTGCAGCAGGTTGTTGCTCATCACCAGCATCAGCATCGAGAAGGTGAACAGCGAGATGTACGAGAAGAAACGGTCATAGCCGTCGTCTTCCGCCATGTAGCCGATGGTGTAGATGTGCACCATCAGCGACACGAAGGTCACTACGCACATCATCATCGCGGTGATGGAATCGATCATGAAACCGATCTCCATCTTCAGCGACCCGACGGTCATCCAGGTGTAGAGCGTCTGGTTGAAGGTCGCGCCTTCAAACACCACGCTCTGGAACGTCATCGCAGAGATGACGAAGGCAATGAACACAGCCAGGATGGTGAGCGTGCGGCTGCCAACGCGGCCGATGCGGTTGCCGCCCAGGGCGGTACCGAAAATGCCTGCCAGCAAAGATCCTGCCAGGGGCGCCAGAGGCACCGCCAACAGTGTTGAAGCAGAAAGGGTTTGACTCATTCTTCTTAACCTTGCAAGTATTGGTCCCTCAACCCTTCAGGGAGTTGAGATCTTCCGCATCGATGGTGGACTTGTTACGGAACAGCAACACCAGGATTGCCAGACCAATGGCCGACTCTGCCGCAGCGACGGTCAGGATGAAGAACACGAAAATCTGGCCGTGCATGTCTCCCAGGTAATGGGAGAACGCGACAAAGTTCGTGTTCACTGCCAGCAGCATCAACTCGATGGCCATCAGCAGCACAATCAGATTGCGGCGGTTCAAGAAGATCCCGACCACGGACAGGGCGAACAGCATCGCGCCCAACGTCAGAAAATGACCCAGAGTGAGCGTCATACCTTCTTCTCCTCAGCAGCAGCCGGTGGCACCACAGGTGCGGGGGGCTTGCTGGCCTCGACTTTGACCAATTGCAGGCGATCCGAAGCACGCACGCGCACTTGCAGGGATGCATCGATGGCCTTGGAATCCTTGCGCTGGCGCAGGGTCAGGGCAATCGCGGCAATCATCGCCACCAGCAAGATGACCGCAGCCACTTGCACAGGGAACAGATACTCGGTGTAGAGCATGGTGCCCAGCGCCTTGACGTTGCTGTAGGGCACTACCTTACCGGCCGCATCCACCACCGCCGGGATGGCCTTGGGCGCATCGATGGCGCTGAAGCCGCCGATCAGCACGACACCCATCTCGAATGCAACGATGGCAAAAATCACCGCAGCGAGCGGGAAGTTCTTCCAGAAGCTCTTGCGCAGCTGGTCGATGCGGATATCCAGCATCATCACCACGAAGAGGAACAGCACCATCACGGCGCCCAGGTAGACCATCACCAGCACGATGGCCAGGAACTCAGCCTTGAGCAGCAACCAGATACCGGCTGCCTGAGAGAACGCCAACATCAGGTGCAGCACTGCGTGCACCGGATTTGGAGCAGTAACCACTCGGAATGCCGCATACAGCAGCACTACCGAGAACAGATAGAAAAAACCAGTTGTGACATCCATGTGGGGCTCTTTTCGATCAGTCTCCAAGTGCCGCGTTAGCGGTACTTTGCGTCCGCAGCCTTGGCTGCAGCAATTTCAGGTTCGTAACGGTCGCCCACGGCCAGCAGCATTTCCTTGGTGAAGTACAGGTCGCCGCGCTTTTCTCCGTGGTATTCCAGAATCTGGGTTTCCACGATGGAGTCCACGGGGCAGCTTTCTTCACAGAAGCCACAGAAAATGCACTTGGTCAGATCGATGTCGTAACGGGTGGTGCGGCGCGAGCCGTCATCACGCACATCCGACTCGATCGTGATCGCCATGGCAGGGCAGACGGCTTCGCACAGCTTGCAGGCGATGCAACGCTCTTCACCGTTTTCGTAGCGGCGCAGCGCGTGCAGGCCACGGAAACGCGGCGACAGCGGCGTCTTCTCTTCGGGGAACTGGACCGTGATCTTGCGCGCAAACGTGTAGCGGCCGGTCAGGGCCATGCCCTTCATCAATTCCCAGAGCATGAAGCTCTTGAAGAAATCCTTCACCGAGAAAGAGCGGGGAGAAACTGCAGTAGTCATGTTGTATTCCTCCGCTTATTTCCAGATGTTCCATGGCGACAGCAACCAGCCGCCGACAAAGACCAGGTACACCAGAGTCACGGGGATGAAGATCTTCCAGCCCAGACGCATGATCTGGTCATAGCGGAAACGTGGGAAAGTAGCGCGAATCCAGATGAACATCGACACCACCAGGAAGGTCTTGGCTGCCAGCCAGATCCAGCCCGGAATGAAGGACAGGAAATCGAATGGTGGCAACCAGCCGCCCATGAACATGATCACGGCCAGGATGGACACCAGCCACATGCTCGCGTACTCCGCCAGGAAGAACACAGCAAAGCCCATGCCCGAATACTCCACCATGTGACCGGCCACGATTTCCGCTTCGCCTTCGACGACGTCGAAGGGGTGGCGGTTGGTCTCGGCCACGGCAGAGATCAGGTAGACGATGAACATCGGCAGCAGTGGCAGCCAGTTCCACGACAGGATGCTGGCACCCGACGATGCCATCATGCCCTTGCCCTGGGCCAACACGATCTCGGTCAGGTTCATGCTGCCGGTGACCATGATCACCACCAGGAAGCAGAAGCCCATCGCGATTTCATAGCTCACCATCTGGGCCGATGCGCGCAGCGCGCCCAGGAAGGCGTACTTGGAGTTCGATGCCCAGCCGGCGATGATCACGCCATAGACTTCGATCGACGTGATGGCCATCACCAGCAGCAGGCCGACGTTCACATTGGCCAGCGCCACATCGGGGCCGAAGGGGATGACCACCCAGGCTGCCAGCGCAGGCATGATGGCCATGATCGGGCCCAGGCGGTAGAGGCCCGAGCTCGCCGCCGTCGGCGTGATGATTTCCTTGGTCATCAGCTTGAGGCCGTCGGCCAGAGGCTGGAGCAGACCGAAGGGGCCGACCCGGTTGGGGCCGTAACGCACTTGCATGAAGCCCAGGAGCTTGCGCTCCCACAGGGTCAGGTAAGCCACCGCGCCCATCAGAGGCAGAACGATGCACAGGATCTTGATCAGGTTCCAGATCACCGGCCAGACCAGGGTCGCCCACCAGTCGGCTGCGATCAGGGTTAGACCGCCGTTGTAGATTGCGTCGATCATGCTGCAACCACCTCCGAGGATTGGCGGGCATCCGCCGTCATTTGCAACGAAGGCGCGCGACGCACGATGCCATCGAGTTGGTAGATGCTGGCCACTACCGGCTCCTGGCTTGCAGGCGCCGACACAGCCATGTTGGTCTTGGTGCTGTTGGACAGCAGCTCGGCAGGCACCTGGCCTTGCGAGCCCGTGGCCACGGCCAGCACATCCTGCGAGGAGTCAAAGGCCATGCCTGGCACATCCAGCAGGTTGCCCAGCACGCGCAGCACCTTCCAGCCCGGACGGGTATCGCCCAGTGGCTTGACCACGGCGTGGAAGCTCTGCACACGGCCTTCGGCATTCACGAACGAGCCCGAGGTCTCGGTGAACGGCGCGATCGGCAGCAGCACATCGGCGATGTCCATGTTGGCCTTGAACGGGCTCAGGCTCACCACCATCTCGCAGCCTTGCAGCGCCTGGCTGCCAGCGGCCGTGTCGAATGCAGGTTCGCAGTTGAGCAAGATGGCAGCCTTGACGCCACCGGCGAGCATCTCGCCAGCGTGCATGCCATGGGCCTGGGGCACAGCGCCCACCCATTGCGCGCCCACGGTGTTGGCCGCTTCAGTCAGGAAGCCCACGGTCGCACCGGTCTGCGCGCCAATCCAGTTGGCGATCGACAGCAAGGTGCTCGCTTGTGCATGGTGTGCCACGGCATTGCCCAGCAGGATGGCCTTTTGCTCGCCGTTTTGCAGCGCGCGGGCAATCTCGATGGACTCAGGCGTCACCGTACCGGCATTGTTGGGCGCTTCCACACCCTTGGACTGGGCGATGGCCGCTGCCACGGAGGACAGCGTATAGGCCCACTGCGCAGCAGGTGCGATCAACTGGTGGGCCAGCGGAATCGCCAGATCAAAAGCCTTGGACTGGATGGCCGTCACCACCGCACCCTTGCGGGCGGCCTGGCGGATACGCTGGGCAAACAGCGGATGCTCCTTGCGCACGTTCGAGCCGACGATCAAAGCGGTGTTCAGATCCGACAGCGAGGCGATCGAGCGGCCCAGCCAGCGCACGCCTTCTGCCTTGGCAAAATCGGCATTGCGCAGACGGTAGTCCACGTTCTGGCTGCCCAGCGAGCGCACCAGTTCGCCCGCCAGGAACAGCTCCTCAAGGGTGCTGTGCGGGCTGACCAGCGCACCGACGGCGCTGGCGCCGTGGTCGCGTTGCACGCTCTTGATGCCATTGGCCACGTATTCCAGCGCAGCTTGCCAGCTCACTTCGAGCCACTGGCCGCCTTGCTTGATCATCGGCGCGGTCAGGCGCTCTTCGCCGTTGAGCGCTTCGTAGGAGAAGCGGTCGCGGTCGGCAATCCAGCATTCGTTGACAGCCTCGTTCTCGAAAGGCACAACGCGCATCACCTTGTTGTTCTTGACCTGAACGATCAAGTTGGCACCGGTGGAGTCATGCGGCGAGACCGACTTGCGGCGCGACAGCTCCCAGGTGCGGGCGCTGTAGCGGAAAGGCTTGCTCGTCAGTGCGCCCACGGGGCAGATGTCGATCATGTTGCCCGACAGTTCCGAGTCCACCGTATCGCCCACGACCGTGGTGATTTCGGCGTGCTCGCCGCGGTTGACCATGCCCAGCTCCATGATGCCCGAGACTTCCTGTCCGAAGCGCACGCAACGGGTGCAGTGGATGCAACGGCTCATCTCTTCCATCGAGATCAGCGGGCCCACGTTCTTGTGGAAGACCACGCGCTTTTCTTCTTCGTAGCGCGAGCTGCTGGCACCGTAGCCCACAGCCAGATCCTGCAACTGGCATTCACCGCCCTGGTCGCAGATCGGGCAATCCAGCGGGTGGTTGATGAGCAGGAACTCCATCACCGATTGCTGGGCCTTGACCGCCTTGTCCGAGGTGGTGCGCACAATCATGCCTTGGGTCACCGGCGTGGCGCAGGCGGGCATCGCCTTGGGCGCCTTCTCGACATCCACCAGGCACATACGGCAGTTCGCCGCGATCGACAGTTTCTTGTGGTAGCAGAAGTGAGGGATGTACTTGCCCGCCGCATCGGCCGCGTGCATGACCATGCTGCCTTCCGCGACCTCGACCTTCTGACCGTCTATTTCAATTTCAACCATATGCTCACTCGCGATCAGGAAGAAGCAGCGGTCTGCTTTTCAGCAGCGTTGATCTTTGCTTCGAATTCATGGCGGAAATGCTTGATCATCGCGCGCACCGGCATCGCTGCCGCATCGCCCAATGCGCAAATCGTGCGCCCCATGATGTTGCCGGCTACCGAGTCCAGCTTGTCCAGATCCTCGGCGCGGCCATGGCCGTGCTGGATGCGGTCAACCATGCGCCACAGCCAGCCCGTGCCTTCGCGGCAAGGGGTGCACTGTCCGCAGGACTCGTGCTGGTAGAAGTAGGACAGGCGCAGCAGGCTCTCGACCATGTCGCGCGAGTCGTCCATCACGATGACGGCACCCGAGCCGAGCATCGAGCCGGCCTTGGAGATGGAGTCATAGTCCATCGTGCAGGCCATCATGATGTCGGCAGGCAGCACAGGGGCCGACGATCCGCCAGGGATCACGGCCTTGAGCTTGCGGCCGGTGCGCACACCGCCCGCCAGCTCCAGCAACGTGGAGAACGGCGTACCCATCGGCACTTCGTAGTTGCCGGGCTTGTTCACGTCACCGCTGACCGAGAAGATCTTGGTGCCGCCGTTGTTGGGCTTGCCGCATTCCAGATATGCCTGGCCACCGTTGCGGATGATCCAGGGAACGGCCGCAAAGGTTTCGGTGTTATTGATCGTCGTGGGCTTGCCATACAGACCAAAGCTGGCCGGGAATGGCGGCTTGAAGCGGGGCTGGCCCTTCTTGCCTTCGAGCGATTCGAGCAAGGCGGTTTCCTCGCCGCAGATGTAGGCGCCAAAACCATGGTGGGCATGCAGCTGGAAGCTGAAGTTGCTGCCCATGATGTTGTCACCCAGGTAGCCCGCAGCACGCGCCTCTTCCAGCGCTGCCTCGAAGCGTTCGTAGACCTGGAAGATTTCGCCGTGGATGTAGTTGTAACCCAGCGAGATGCCCATCGCATACGCGGCGATGGCCATGCCTTCGATCACGATGTGCGGGTTGAACATCAGGATGTCGCGGTCCTTGCAGGTGCCAGGCTCGCCCTCGTCCGAATTGCACACCAGGTGCTTTTGGCCGGGGAAGTTGCGGGGCATGAAGCTCCACTTCAGACCGGTGGGGAAGCCGGCGCCGCCACGGCCGCGCAGGCCCGATTCCTTCATCGTGGCAATGACCTGGTCCTGGGTCAGACCCTCGCCACCGTCCTTGCCCAGCAGCTTGCGCAGGGCCTGGTAGCCACCGCGAGCCTCGTAGTCCTTGATCGACCAGTTCGTGCCGTCCAGACCTGCATAGATCTGGGGCTCGATGTGGCGGTCGTGGAAGCAGGTTTCCACGCCGGTGGCCTGGAACTGCGACAGAATTTGAGCGGCTGTAGTCACTTGGTGTCCTCCGCTGCGCGCAAGCCGGTCACCAGCTGGTCCAGCTTTTCGTTGTCCATGAAGCTGCACATGTGGCGGTCATTGACCAGCAGCACCGGTGCATCGGCGCAGGCACCCAGGCATTCCGATTGCTCGATGGTGAACACGCCATCGGCAGTGGTATCACCCATCTTGATGCCCAGCTTGTCTTCCAGGTGCTTGAGCGCCTCGCGGCCACGGCGCAGCTGGCAAGGCAGGTTGGTGCACACGCTCAACTTGTACTTGCCCACCGGATGCTGGTTGTACATGTTGTAGAAGGTGGTCACTTCATGCACGGCGATCTCGGGCATCTCCAGGTACTCGGCGATCACCGCCTCGCTCTCCTGGCTCACCCAGCCCTGCTCCTGCTGCACGATAGACAGGCAAGCCATCACGGCCGACTGCTTCTGCTCTGCCGGATACTTGGCAACTTCGCGGGCAAAGCGTGCTTTTGTTGCTTCGGTAATCATCGGTCAACGTCTCCAAACACGATGTCCAAGGTGCTCAGCACCATCACGGCATCGGCCAGCATGTGGCCACGGCTCATTTCATCGAGCGCCGAGAGATGCACAAAACCTGGTGGACGAATCTTCAGGCGGTACGGCTTGTTGGCACCATCGCTGATCAGGTAGATGCCGAACTCGCCCTTGGGGTGCTCCACCGATGCGTAAGCCTCGCCCTCGGGCACTTTGAAGCCTTCGGTGAACAGCTTGAAGTGGTGGATCAGCTCTTCCATGTTGGACTTCATGGCTTCGCGATCGGGAGGCGCCACCTTGTGGTTGTCGGTGATGACAGGACCGGGGTTGGCACGCAGCCAGTCCACGCATTGCTTGATGATGCGGTTGGACTGGCGCATCTCGGCAATGCGCACCAGGTAGCGGTCATAGCAATCGCCGGTCTTGCCCACGGGAATGTCGAAATCCATGCGGTCATAGACTTCGTAGGGCTGCGACTTGCGCATGTCCCAGGCCAGACCGGAGCCGCGCAGCATCGGGCCCGTCAAGCCCAGGTTCATCGCACGGTCGATATCGACCACGCCGATACCCACGTTGCGCTGTTTCCAGATGCGGTTGTCCGTCAGCAGGGTTTCGTATTCGTCCACGCACTTGGGGAAGCGCGCGGTGAAGTCATCGATGAAGTCGATGAGCGAACCTTGGCGGTTGCGGTTCATCTGCTCGATGGCCTTGGCATTGCGCACCTTGCTGGCCTTGTACTGCGGCATGGTTTCGGGCAGGTCGCGGTACACGCCGCCAGGACGGAAGTACGCCGCGTGCATGCGCGCGCCGGAGACGGCTTCGTACATGTCCATCAGGTCTTCACGCTCGCGGAAGCTGTAGATCAGAATGGTCGAGCTGCCGCCGTCATTGCCCGACGAGCCCAGCCACATCAGGTGGTTCATGATGCGGGTGATCTCGGAATACATCACGCGGATGTATTGCGCGCGGATCGGCACTTCCAGGCCCAGCAGCTTTTCGATAGCCAGGCAGTAGGCGTGCTCGTTGCTCATCATCGAGCAATAGTCCAGCCGATCCATATAGGGCAGCGACTGGATGAAGGTCTTGCTCTCCGCCAGCTTCTCGGTGGCGCGGTGCAGCAGGCCGATATGCGGGTCTGCACGTTGCACCACTTCGCCATCGAGCTCCAGCACCAAACGCAGCACGCCGTGTGCTGCAGGATGCTGGGGACCGAAGTTGAGTGTGTAGTTTTTGATTTCAGCCATGGTTCTTCATCGTGAGGTCAGAGCGCCTCAGTGCAGGCCTCCGTAATGGTCTTCACGAATAATGCGGGGCGTGATCTCGCGCGGCTCGATCGTCACGGGCTCATAGATCACGCGTGCCTGCTCGGCGTCGTAGCGCATTTCCACATGGCCCGTCAGCGGGAAATCCTTGCGGAAGGGGTGACCGATAAAGCCATAGTCGGTCAGAATGCGGCGCAGGTCGTCATGGCCTTCAAAGACGATGCCGAACAGGTCAAATGCTTCACGCTCCAACCAGTTGGCCGAGGCCCACAGCTGGCTGAGGGTGTCGAGCACCGGGAAATCATCGTCCTGGCAGAACACGCGCACGCGCACGCGCTGGTTCAGGCTGATCGACAACAGGTGGGAGACCACGGCAAAACGTGGGCCATCGGTGCCCACGTCCTTGTATGCGGAGTAATCCACTCCGCACAGGTCCATCAGCATCTCGAACTTGCATTCGGGCGCATCGCGCAGCAGCTGCATCGCTTGCAGGTAGTTCGAGGCCGAGACTTCAACGGTCACTTCACCCAGCGCCAGGGTTACCGAGCGCGCCTTGTCGCCCAGCACGCGGGCGATCGTCTCTTGCAGCACGCTAGGCTGTATCAGTTCTACACTCATTCCAACTCCTAGGCGCGCGCGATCGTGTGGGTGCGGCGGATTTTTTGCTGCAGCTGGATGATGCCGTAGATCAGTGCTTCTGCCGTGGGCGGGCAGCCTGGCACATACACGTCCACCGGCACGATGCGGTCGCAGCCGCGCACCACCGAATAGCTGTAGTGGTAGTAACCACCACCGTTGGCGCAGGATCCCATCGAGATCACCCAACGCGGCTCAGCCATCTGGTCATACACCTTGCGCATGGCCGGGGCCATTTTGTTGCACAGGGTACCGGCCACAATCATCAAGTCAGCCTGGCGCGGGCTGGCACGAAAGACTTCGGCGCCGAAACGGCCGATGTCATAACGCGCAGCGGCTGCGTGCATCATCTCGACGGCGCAGCATGCCAAACCAAAAGTCATGGGCCAGATCGACCCGGTCTTGGCCCAGTTCACCACCGAGTCGTAGCTCGTGGTGACAAAGCCTTTCTCCAACACACCTTCAATCATCGTGTACCTTTTTGATTTCCGGTTATTCCCAGGTCAGCGCGCCCTTTTTCCATTCATAGGCGAAACCCACCACCAGAATGGCCAAGAACACGAGAACCGCGATAAAACCAGGCATTCCCACTTCATGCAGCGAAACCGCCCATGGGAAGAGGAACGCAATTTCCAAGTCGAAGAGAATGAAAAGAATGGCGACGAGGTAGTAGCGCACGTCGAACTTCATGCGCGCGTCTTCAAAGGCCTCAAAGCCGCATTCGTAAGGGGAGTTTTTCGCCGCGTTCGGGCGATTGGGTCCGAGGATGTAGCCTATGACCAGTGGGCCAAGGCCAACGCCTGCCCCCACCAGGATAAACAAAAGGACCGGGAGGTATTGTTCGAGGCTCATCTTGATGTCTACTCACCGCAGGAGCCAACCCAGGTAAGCACAAGACGCGACCCAGGCAGGCCTTTTATTGTGTTGGTGCCGTCGGCGAGACTCGAACTCGCACAGCTTTCGCCACTACCCCCTCAAGATAGCGTGTCTACCAATTTCACCACGACGGCTGATTTGACTTATCTGGCAAGCACCGATTGCTTTTACTTGCAATCTGCTCACCAGACAGACTCAGATTCTACTCTGGAAAAACCCTGCCTCCAGGGATTCCTTTCAAATAGTTGAGTTATTTGTCAGCAGGCTGCGCTGGCTCAGCAGGGGCGGCGGGAGCCGCTGCAGGTACGGACGCATCGGCAGCGGGAGCGGCAGCAGGCGCAGCAGCACCTGCGGCAGGCACCGAAGCATCAGCGCCAGCGGCGGGAGCGGCGGGGGCGGCAGCCGGTGCAGGCGTCGAAGCAGGAGGAATGGTCGCGTCCACGGGGGCACTCGACTGCGGGATCGCCGCAGCAGGGCCTTCGAGCACGCTACCGGCCGAAGTCGGGCGGGCATTGCCCAGATAGGCCAGGCCCAGGGTCGTGACAAAGAACACCGCCGCCAGCACGCCAGTGCTGCGCGAGAGGAAGTTGGCGCTACCGGAAGCACCGAACAGGCTGCCAGCGCTGCTGCCGCTGCCAAAGGCAGCGCCCGCATCGGCACCCTTGCCATGCTGCACCAGCACCAGGCCAATCATGACCAGTGCTGCCAGCATTTGAATCGTCAACAGAATCGTTACCATCATCTACCCTTTTATCAAACTTGGTCGTCGCCAGCAGCCGCTTGTCTATCAAGCAGCTGCAGCAATAATTTTCAGAAAATCCTGGGCCTTCAACGAAGCGCCACCGATCAGTCCACCATCAATATCGGGCTGGGCCAGCAGCTGCTCGGCGTTGCCCGCATTCATGCTGCCACCATACAGCACCGGCACCTTCGCCGCCTGCGTACTGGCTGCCGCCAGTTGCGCGCGCAATACAGCATGTACCGATTGCGCCTGCTCGGGGCTGGCCGTCTTGCCCGTACCAATCGCCCACACAGGCTCATAGGCCACGACGATTTCCGTCACGCAGGCGCCGACCGCATGGATCACTGCAGCGAGCTGGCGCTTGACCACCGCTTCGGTCTGGCCGGCTTCACGCTCCGCCAAGGTCTCGCCGACACAGACAATCGGCGTGATGCCGGCAGCCAGCGCCTTTTGCGCCTTCGTAGCCACCAGCGCGTCGGTTTCGCCATGGTACTGGCGGCGCTCGGAGTGGCCCACCAGCGCGTAGCGCACCCCAAAGTCACGCAGCATCGCAGCCGACACCTCCCCGGTGTAGGCCCCGGCGTCGTGCGCCGACACATCCTGCGCAGCCAGCGCGATCGCCGAGCCCTGCAGCAATGCCTGCACCTGACCCACATAGACAGCAGGCACCGCCACGGCCACATCGCAGCCCGGCTGGCCCAGGCCTTGCAGCAGCTCGCCCAGCAAGGCTTCATTGGCAGCCAGGCTGCCGTTCATCTTCCAGTTTCCAGCAATCAGTTTTTTCACAATTGATCCCAGGTCAGCACGATCTTGCCGATATGTTGGTTGGATTCCATCAGTGCATGGGCCTGACTGGCGTGGGCAGCCGTGAACTGGCTGTGGATGATGGGACGCACCTTGCCCGCTGCCAGCAGCGGCCAGACCTTGGCCTGCAAAGCCTGGGCAATCGCTGCCTTGAAGGCCACCGGACGCGGACGCAGGGTCGAGCCCGTGATCTGCAGACGGCGGCGCAGCACCAGACCGGCATTGAACTCGGCCTTGATACCACCTTGCACGGCGATGATGACCAGACGGCCATCCTCGGCCAGCGCCTCGACCTCGCGGGCCACATAGTCGCCCGCCACCATGTCCAGGATCACATCCACACCCTTGCCAGCGGTGATGCGCGCCACTTCGGCGACAAAATCCTGGCTGCGGTAGTTGATCGCCTCGTCAGCACCCAAGGCCAGGCAAGCCTGGCACTTTTCATCCGAACCTGCGGTCACGATGACCTTGGCGCCAAAGGCCTTGGCCAGCTGGATCGCCGTCACACCAATGCCGCTGCTGCCGCCCTGGACCAACAAGGTCTCACCGGCTTGCAACGCTCCCCGGTCAAACACATTGCTCCAGACGGTAAAGAAGGTCTCGGGCAGGCAAGCGGCCTCGACATCCGACAAGCCCTCGGGCACCGGCAGGCACTGGGCCACCGGGGCCACGCAGTACTCGGCATAGCCACCACCGGCGACCAGCGCGCATACGCGGTCGCCCAGCTTCAGGCCCTGCCCGGCCATCGCCACAGCGTCACCAGCCACCACCACACCAGCCACTTCCAGACCGGGCAGGTCCGAAGCACCCGGCGGCGGCGCGTAATGGCCCTTGCGCTGGATCACATCGGGGCGGTTCACGCCACTGGCGACCACACGAATGCACAACTCGCCCTGCCCCGCCTGCGGCACAGCGCGCTCTCCCAGCTTCAATACCTGCGGATCACCAAAGGCGGTGATCTCGACTGCACGCATCTTGTCCACGCTTGTTTCCTCAGCCAATCACAATCAGCACACGCTTTTCAGCAGAAAAACGCACCCAGCGCCAGGCGCATGGGTGCGTCACACAGCAGATTATTGCTGTTGTTGTTGCTGCTGGTCGGCAGCACCGTCCACGCGGGGCTCGCGTGGTTCGCGGTGCTGGCGAGGCGCGCGATCGCCGCGGTCACCCCGGTCGCCGCGTGGCTCACGGAACTCGCGTGGCTCACGCTCGGGCATGCCGGCCGGACGGTCCAGCAGCGCCTTCATCGACAGCTTGACACGGCCCTTTTCGTCCGTCTCCAGCACCTTGACCTTGACGACCTGGCCTTCGCTCAGGTAG
Organism: Comamonas sp. B21-038; assembly: GCF_022387135.1. Lineage (GTDB taxonomy): Bacteria > Pseudomonadota > Gammaproteobacteria > Burkholderiales > Burkholderiaceae_C > Comamonas > Comamonas sediminis. Next base: position 867,457 of record NZ_CP092462.1, on the reverse strand, counting down.
TCGGTCACCTTTTCCACGCGCTCGTGGGCGATCTGGCTGATGTGCAGCAGACCGTCCTTGCCGGGCAGCAGGTTCACCAGGGCACCGAATTCCAGGATCTTGACGATCGGGCCTTCGTAGATCTTGCCGATTTCGACTTCGGCGGTGATCTCTTCGATGCGGCGCTTGGCTTCGTCCGCCTTGGCGCCATCGGTGGCGGCGATGGTGATGGTGCCATCTTCCTCGATGTTGATCTGGGTGCCGGTCTCTTCGGTCAGCGCACGGATGGTGGCGCCGCCCTTGCCGATCACATCACGGATCTTCTCGGGGTTGATCTTCATCGTGTACAGCTTGGGCGCAAACGACGAGACTTCCGCCTTGGCTTCGCCCATCGCTTCTTGCATCTTGCCCAGGATGTGCATGCGCGCTTCCTTGGCTTGCGCCAGTGCCACTTGCATGATTTCCTTGGTGATGCCCTGGATCTTGATGTCCATCTGCAGCGCGGTGATGCCGTTGGTCGTACCGGCCACCTTGAAGTCCATGTCACCCAGATGATCTTCGTCACCCAGGATGTCGGTCAGCACGGCAAACTTGTTGTCTTCCTTGATCAGACCCATGGCGATACCGGCCACGTGGGCCTTCATCGGCACGCCGGCGTCCATCATCGACAGACAGCCGCCGCAGACCGAAGCCATCGACGAGGAACCGTTCGATTCGGTGATTTCCGACACCACGCGGATGGTGTAGGGGAACTCTTCCTTCGACGGCAGGCACGCGGCCAGCGCGCGCTTGGCCAGACGGCCGTGGCCGATTTCGCGGCGCTTGGTCGAGCCCATGCGGCCCACTTCGCCGGTGGCAAAGGGAGGCATGTTGTAGTGGAACAGGAAGCGGTCTTCAAACTCGCCAGCCAGGGCGTCGATACGCTGTGCATCGCGCTCGGTGCCCAGGGTGGAGATCACCAGCGCCTGGGTTTCACCACGGGTGAACAGGGCAGAGCCGTGGGTGCGTGGCAGCACCGACGAGCGGATCTCGATAGGACGCACGGTGCGGGTATCGCGGCCATCGATACGGGGCTCACCCGCCAGAATCTGCGAGCGCACGATGCGCGCTTCGATGTCGAACAGCATGCCGTCGACCTTGACGCCGTCAAACGCCACGCCTTGCTCGGTCAGGCCAGCCTTCACAGCGGCGTAAGCCTGGCGGCAGGCCAGCGTACGGGCTTGCTTGTTGCGCAGCTGGTAAGCGTCGCGCAGGGCGGCATCGCCCAGCTCGCCCACCTTGGCGATCAGCGCTTCGTCCTTGGCAGGAGCAGCCCAGTCCCATGCGGGCTTGCCGGCTTCGCGCACCAGTTCGTGGATGGCGTTGATCGCGATCTGGCCTTGCTCGTGGCCATAGACCACGGCGCCCAGCATCACTTCTTCAGGCAGTTGCTGGGCTTCGGATTCGACCATCAGCACAGCAGCTTCGGTGCCTGCCACCACCAGATCCATCAGCGAATCCTTGCGCTGGGTCTGACCGGGGTTGAGCACGTATTCGCCGTTGATGTAACCCACGCGGGCAGCACCGATAGGGCCGTTGAAAGGAATGCCCGAGATGGACAGTGCAGCGGACACGGCGATCATCGCAGCGATGTCGGCATCCACTTCAGGGTTCAGCGAGATGGTGTGGATGACCACATGCACGTCGTTGTAGAAACCTTCGGGGAACAGCGGACGGATCGGGCGGTCGATCAGACGGCTGGTCAGGGTTTCGAGTTCGCTGGGCTTGGCTTCGCGCTTGAAGAAGCTGCCAGGGATCTTGCCTGCAGCGTAGGTCTTCTCGATGTAGTCAACGGTCAGCGGGAAAAAGTCCTGACCGGCCTTGGCGATCTTGGAGCCCACCACCGTAGCCAGCACCACGGTGTCGTCGATGTTGACCAGCACCGCGCCGGAAGCCTGGCGGGCGATTTCACCGGTTTCCATGGTGACCGTGTGCTGGCCCCACTGGAAAGTCTTGGTGACCTTGTTGAATATGGACATAGATTGCTCCTGGTTAAACAGCCAAAAACCTGTCGGTTTTCAGCAGGAGCCGGCATGCAGAACACGATGCCATTCCAGGGAGGTTGAAGGCCTGGAACCCGGGGTTCAGCCCCCTTGGAATGACACAGCTTCGCTCTGTTTGCGCGGCGTTGAAGTAAAAAACGCCTGAGCTAGCGGACTAACTCAGGCGTCTCCATCTCACCCTGGGCTTACTTACGCAGGCCCAGCTTAGCGATCAGTGCAGTGTAACGGTCAGCGTCCTTGGACTTGAGGTAGTCCAACAGCTTACGACGACGGCTCACCATGCGCAGCAGGCCGCGGCGACCGTGGTGGTCCTTGGCGTGCGTCTTGAAGTGAGGGGTCAGTTCGTTGATGCGGGCGGTCAGCAGAGCCACTTGGACTTCTGGGCTGCCCGTATCGGTAGCGGAACGTGCGTTGGCCTTTACAACTTCGGCCTTGATAGATGCGGCGATCATGTGTTTTCCTTCATAGGAACACCGGCTTGCGCTGGCATTCTGGTTACTTGCGCCGCAGCCGGAAAAGCTTGCGACGTGCGTCTTGCACCATGCAAAACCCTGCAATTATACCCAATAACTTCTTTTAGGTTTTCAGCCCCAAAACCGCACCAAGGCCGATGCCGCCGCGCCCAGCACCACCACCAGCAAAAACGGCGCGCGCAGCGCCAGCGCGATGATGGCCACCGCCAGCGCAGCCAGGCGGGCATCCAGCACCAGTTGCTGGCCGCTGACGAGGGTGTTCATGGCGGTCAGGGCGGCCAGCAGCGCAATCGTCAGCGCGCCGGCTACCCGGGCCATGCGCGGGTGGCGCAGCCAGTGCGCCGGCACACTGTAGCCCAGCAGCTTGGTGCCATAGGTCACGGCGCTGGCCAGCAGCACCCAGATCCACCAGTGGTTGCCCATGTCTGCCATCACGTTCATCGTGCGGCCTCCTGCGTACCGGCGCCCTGCCCTGCGGGGCCGCTGCTGCGCGAGTGATAGCCCCAGACGGCGCCCACCACCGCTGCAATCAAGATAGGCACGCCCGGCGCCACCCAGGGCACCGCCAGCATCGCAATGCTGGCAGCCACCACTGCCAGCGCAATGGGCTCCCTGTGCGTCAGGCGCGGCCACAGCAGGCCCATGAAGGCGGCCACCGCTGCACCGTCCAGTCCCCAGCGCCCCGGGTCGCCCAGGGCATTGCCCAGCAAGGCGCCCGCAGCGGTGAACAGGTTCCACAGCACGTAGACGCCCACGCCGGCGGTCCAGAAGCCCCGCTTCTGCTCTTCCTTGTCCGCCTGCCCCAGCGCGGTGGCGGCCGATTCATCGATCGTCAGCTGCGCCGACAGCAGGCGTGCCAGGCCGCGTGGGCCCAGCAAGGCGGCCATCTGCATGCCGTAGACCGCATTGCGCACCCCCAGCAGGCTGGCCGCGCCCAGGGCTGCAGCGCCCGCGCCGCCGCCTGCAACCACGCCGACAAACGCAAACTGCGAGCCGCCGGTAAACATCAGCAGGCTCAAGGCGCAGGTCTGCCAGACCGACAGGCCCGCCGCCACCCCCAGCGCGCCAAAGGAGATGCCATATAAACCGGTTGCCACGCTGATCGACACGCCCATGCGCACGGCAGGCGAGGACCACAACCCTGAACTGTTAGAAGCCATGGGCGGCGATTTTAGAGCGTGTTGTGTCTGGCGCGCGCCACTGCCAGTACTTTGCGGCACATAGGCGCATAAAAGCCCGCAGGGCCAGGGGCCTTGCGGGCTTCAGTACTGCCAAGGCGGAGCTCAGACGCTTTGCAGGCTGGCGCTGTCAATGCCACGCGCCGCCTCGCGGGCGCTTTCACGGGCCGAAGCCAGTGCCGGCACGCAGACACCGGCCACCAGGTGGATCAGCGCCTCGGGCACATCGTTGTAGGCGCCGCGCGGGCCCAGGATATTGATGGAGCCCAGCACCTCACCGCCATACCAGACGGGAATGTTCAGCACCGCATGCAGGCCCCGGGCGACCAGGTCCTCGGCTTCGGAGAAGACGGTGCGGATGTCGGCCTCGTCCCGCCCGATATAGGGCAGGCCCTGGTCCAGCACCCGGTCCGACCAGGGGCCCTTGCCGGTGGCCTTGAAGCCGCCCAGCGGGCTGATGGCCTCGTTGGACGAATAGATGCGGCGCATCAGCTTTTCCTGCTGCAGATAAACCAGGCCAGTCAGCAGGCCGTAGCCAAACAGCTGCTGGCAGGTCTCGGCAATCGCGGCCCAGTGGTGCCCGGCATCGCTGCTCTGGCCCAGGGTATGGGCCAGGCGGCCCAGGACATGGGTGGTGCTCATTGCTGAATCCCTTCCAGGGACACGCCATGGGTGTTCTTGCCGAACAGCAGGATGCCCATGCCGCCGACAAACAGCACGCCGGTCATCAGCGCAAACACGCCGCCAAAGCCCAGCACCGGATAGGCGGCTCCCACGATGGTGGGCGAGGCAATCGAGCCAACCCGCGCCAGCGCCGAAGCCGTTCCCATGCCGGTGGCACGGATGGAGGTCGGGTAGATCTCCGAGGTGTAGGTGTACTGGCCGGCGATCACGCCGTTCATGCCAAAGGACAGCAGCATGCTCAGCAGGATGATCTCCTGGTCGGCACCGGCAAAGGCCAGGCCCAGCGCTGCCAGGCAGGACACCAGCATGTAGGCCAGGATGGTGTACTTGCGGCCGATCTTGTCATTCAGGTAGGCAGCCGAGTAGTAACCGGGGATCTGCGCCAGGTAGATCAGGATGGTGAAGGAGAAGCTCTTGGTCACCGCAAAGCCACGCGCCACCAGCAGGCTCGGAATCCAGACCAGGAAGGCGTAGTAGCAGAACATCACCGTGATCCAGAACACCCAGACCACCAAGGTGGTTTGCAGGTACTGGGGCTTGACCAACGTGGCCAGCTTGGCCCATGCGCCTTGCACGGCGGAGTCAGCTGCTTTTGCAGCCAGGCTCATCTTCACCGGTTCGGGCAGCGGCTTGCCGCTGCTGCGTTGGACCTGCGCTTCAATGGCGGTACAGATCCGGCTGGCCTCTTCATGGCGGCCCATCTCTTCCAGCCAGCGGGGCGATTCGAACAGCGCCCGGCGCATCCACAGCAGAAACACCACCGGCACCGAGGCGATGACCATGATCCAGCGCCAGCCATCGGCACTCATCGGCACGATGAAGTAACCCAGCAGTGCCGACATCACAAACCCAAAGGAGAAAAAGCCCGCCAGCGCGCCGGTGAAGCGGCCCCGGTAGCGGCTGCTGACAAACTCCGCCAGGTAGGGGGCGACGATGGCACCCTCGGCGCCCATGCCCACACCGGCAATCATGCGCAGGATGTAGAACTCATGGAAATTGGTGGCAAAGGCATTGATGAAGGTGGCCACGCAGAACAGCACCAGCGCCCACATCATCACGACCTTGCGGCCAAAGCGGTCGCCCAGCATGCCCGACAGCAGCGCCCCCACCAGAAAGCCCACGTAGGTGCTGCTGGCAATCCAGCCTGCCTGGATGCCGGTCAACCCCCATTGTTCGCGCAGCGACGGCAGGATGAAGGCGATGATGCCCGCATCCAGCGCCTCGAAGGCCAGGCCCAGGCCGCCAATGATGAGCAAGGTGAAATGGAAGCGGCTGAAAGGCAGCCGCTCCAGACGTTCGGAAGCGTTATACATAGAGTGGTGCTCGCTCAAAGGCCCATCAGCAGGCGTTCTTGTGGATGAAGCCGTCGCGCATGATCAGCTTGATCGCCGTGTCATGCCGGGTCAGCACCGATACATCTTCCAGCGGGTTGCCATCGACCAGCAGCAAATCGGCATAGGCGTTCTCCACCACTTCGCCCAGCAGGCCTTCGTGGTTCAGAATCTCGGCGCCGATGAGCGTTGCCTGCTGCACCACCTTGGCATGGCCCAGCACCTTGGCGCGCAGCACCAGTTCGTCCGATTGCATGTAGTGCGTCTCGCCCAGCAGATCGCTGCCAAAACCCATCTTCACGCCGGCGGCGTCCAGCACTTCCAGCGCCTTGAGGCCGTTGGTGCGCACCTTGGCAATCTTTTGCACCGACTCGTCGGGCAGACCGTACTTAGCGCCGTCGTTGGCCAGGCCTTCGTAGGTGATCAGGGTCGGCACCATGTAGGCACCCTTTTCCTGCATCAGCTTGGCGGTGGGTGCATCGACCAGGTTGCCGTGCTCGATGGTGCGCACGCCGCACTCGATGGCACGGGTGATGGCCTGGGGCGTATAGGCATGGGCCATCACATAGGTGTTCGCATTGTGGGCCTCTTCGACGATGGCGGTCAGCTCCGACACCGAAAAGCCCAGGTTGTTGATCGGATCGTTGGGTGACGCCACACCGCCCGAGGCCATCACCTTGATCTGGGTGGCACCCTTCAGGATCTCTTCGCGCACCGCCAGGCGGCAGGCGTCAACACCATCAACCACCTTGCCGATATTGCCGATCTTGTAGGCGCAGGAGCAGGGGTCGAGCGTGTCATTGCGCGCCCGGAAATCGCCATGGCCGCCGGTTTGCGACAGCGCCTTGCCGGCGCAGAACAAGCGCGGGCCGGCCACCTGGCGGGTACGCACGCCTTCGGCCAGCGCCCAGTCGGCACCACCGGCATCGCGCACCGAGGTAAAGCCCCGGTCGATCATGCCCTTCATGATGGGCAGCGCGCGCAGCAGCGCCAGCGCATTGGGCAGATTGGCAACCGCACCCAGGTTGAAGCCCGAGGCCATCACGTGCACGTGGCAGTCGATCAGGCCGGGCATCAGGGTCATCCCCTTGGCATCGATGACGGTGGCATCGGCCACCTCGAAGTCTTCGGCACTGATCTTTTCGATCAGACCGTTGCGCACCCAAATGGTATGAGTAGAAGTCAATACGAGATGCCGGGTGTCGAGAATCTTGGCATTGCGGATCAGGGTGGATTGCATAATCGGTTTTGGCGTTCACAGCGCCATGGTTGCCTCTAATGCCCCGAACTCTAGCCAAGCTGCAACAATATGTGGCAATGACATGAGGTCATGCATCTGCCAATTTTTTCTACCGTCATGAGTGGAGCTCATACCCCATGCGCCGTCGCTGCCCCACGATCTCCGAGCTGAACGCCTTCCTGCTGTCGGCGCAGCACCTGTCGTTTTCCAAGGCCGCCAAGGAGCTGTTCGTCACGCAAAGCGCCATCAGCCGCCACATTGCGGGCCTGGAGGCCTACCTGGGCCACCCGCTGTTCATGCGCCGCAGCCATGGGTTGGCGCTGACCCATATCGGCGAGAACTACCTCAAGCTCGTGCGCCCGGCGATGGAATCGCTCGAACGCGCCACCACCCAGGTCATCTCCACGGCGCAGAACGCCCATCTGCTCAGCCTGTCGGTCGCGCCTACCTTTGCGGCCAACTGGCTGTTTCCCCGGCTGGAGAGCTTTCGCGCCAGCAACCCGCACATCGCCATCCACTTTGTGCGCTACAGCACCACCGACAGCGCCGAGACCGGCGATGGCTTCGATGCATCCATCCAGTACGGCTACGGCGACTGGCCGATTGCCGATGCCCAGTACCTGATCGGGCGCGAGACCAGCATCGTCTGCTCGCCCAGCTACCTGCAGCAGCACCCGATCGTGCATTTCAGCGACCTCAAGCAGTGCAGCCTGCTGCAGCACATCGAGCTGCCCACCTCCTGGGACGACTGGTTCACCGCCTATGCCGGCCCCTATGAAGGGGCACGCATCGGCCCCGGCTTCAACCTCTTTACCCTCATCATCCAGGCGGCCATTGGCGGCCTGGGCGTGGCTTTGGTGCCCAGCTGCCTGCTGCAGGAGTCGCTGGCATCGCACAAACTGGTCGAGCCCTTTGGCCAGCGCTTTGAAAGCCCGCTGGGCTACTACCTCTGCGCGCCCACCTGGCGCAGCGACATGGAGAGCTACCAGCGCTTTGGCGAATGGCTGCAGCAGGAATGCCGCCGCCCTCCTACAGCCACTTGATCTGCTGAGGCAGCCTCGCCCTAGCCGCTTGGTTCTATGCTGGTCGCCATCTGCGATCGAAGGAGTTCTCCCATGAAAACCAAGCATTCCGCCTTCAACAAAATTGCCCGCGCCGTCGCCAAGTTCAGTGGCCGGCCGGTGTGCTTTGTCGGTGCTGTCCTGGTGATTGTGCTGTGGGCGGTCAGCGGTCCGTTTTTCGGCTTCAATGACACCTGGCAGCTGGTGATCAACACCGGCACAACCATCGTCACCTTCTTGATGGTGTTCCTGATCCAGTCCACCCAGAACAGCGACACCGAGGCCATGCAGATCAAGCTGGATGAACTGATCCGCGCCATCGAGCCGGCCCGCAACTGCATGCTGTCGCTCGAAGAGCTGGATGAAGAGGAGCTGGACGCCTTGCGCAAGGAGTTCGACATCCTGGCCGAAAAAGCGCGCCAGAAACAGGATGCACAGCAGCATCCCAGCGCTGGCTGATATCCCCGCCCTGCGCTACGCAGGGCGGTGAGCGGCCTGCATTCGTCGCTTCCGCTGCGCGCATGGGCCGCGGCCCATGCAAAGCCTGGGCGTCTCAGCGCTTGTGCTTGTTCTTTGCCCCACCCTGGCGCGCCTTGAAGCGGGGGTTGGACTTGCAAATGACATAGATGCGGCCACGCCGCTTGACCACCTGGCAATCACGGTGGCGCTTCTTGGCTTCCTTGAGGGACGACAGAACTTGCATGCAGTGCTTCTCCAAAACGGCAACAGACGCTTAAATGATAATGCATTCTCATTATCAATTCAAGCATCCGTGGCTTGCAACAAGCAAGCGCCACCAGGTGCCTGCGCCAACACCTGGGCCAACACCATGCCGGGTGCAGGCCAACAGGTTGCCAGCGATCCTGCGCCCGTGGTCAGGATGCACCCACGCTGCCCGTTACCGGCAGCACAATGCCGGAGATATAGCTGGAGCACACCTGCGACGCAAGAAACACATAGGCGGGTGCCAGCTCCTCGGGCTGCGCGGGGCGGCCCATCTGGGTGTCGGCACCAAACTCGCGCAGGTCCTCCGCGTCCTTGTCGGCCGGGTTCAAGGGCGTCCACACGGGGCCAGGAGCCACCGCATTCACGCGGATGCCGCGCTCCATCAGGTTCTGGGCCAGCGCCTTGGTGAACGCATGGATGGCACCCTTGGTTGCGGAGTAGTCCAGCAACTCCTTGCTGCCGCTCAGGCCCGTGACCGAGCCGGTGTTCACGATGGCATCGCCCCGCTGCAGATAAGGAATGCTCGCCTTGACCATGTGGAAGTAGCCAAAGATATTGGTGCGGAAGGTCTCGTCCAGCCGCTCGATGTTCAGGTCTTCAATGTCGGCCGCATGCTGCTGGAATGCCGCGTTGTTGACCAGCACATTGAGCGCACCAAATTTCTTCAGCACCTGCTTGACCGCCTGCTCGCAAAATTGCGGGTCCTGCACATTGCCGGAAATCGCCAGACTCTGCTGGCCCTCCTCCTCGATCAGGCGGCAGGTTTCCTTGGCATCGTCGTGCTCGTTCAGGTAGAGGATCGCCACATTGGCGCCCTCGCGCGCAAACAGCACCGCCACCGCCCGGCCAATGCCCGAGTCTCCGCCGGTGATGACCGCCGTCTTGCCCTCCAGCTTACCGCTGCCCCGGTAGTTTTCTGCCAGATAGAGCGGCTGCAGATCCAGCGCTTTCTCAAGGCCGGGCTTGGCCAGCTTTTTGCCGGGCATCGGTGGCGTGGGCACCTCATGGCCGGGGCCGGGTGCGGTCTTTTTGCTGGTTTTATCGTCCTTGCTGCTCTTGGCTTTTTTGGACGCTTTGGCCGCCTTGTCCCGCGCGTCGTTTTGGCCTTGCTCTTGCTGGATGCGCTGCTGCGCAGCCACCACTTCCTCGACCGAGCGCTTTTCTGGCGAAGGCTTCTTGCTGACGCTCTTTTGGGATGGACTGTTGGATGGGCTCATGCTGAAACTCCTTGGATCTTGAACTTGGAAAAAATGAAACGGCATCGCGCAGCGGCAGACCACTGCAACATCAACCTCGACAGCCCTACATGCACTTACCCGCTGACAAGCTTGTCCGACATACGGCCGCCACACCGCGCAGTACAAAGAAGGCAGAAAGGAGGCCGCCATGCCAACCCCTACCACGCCCCCTCAGCCGCCGGTGGCGCCACCGCCACCGGATCTGCCCAAGCCCGAGCCCATCGATCCGCCCGACAGCACCTTGCCGATCGAGGAACCCGGGCATGAGCCACCGGTGAAGGATCCGGAACCGGTCTAGACCGGCAACGCAACAGGCCAGCACACCACCCGGTGGCTGGCCTGTTCTTAGTTCTTCTTGGCAGCGGCGTTGCGCTTGCGGGTGGCCGCTGCTTTTTTAGCCGATGCGGATCGTGCCTCGGGGCTGCGGCTGGCGGCGGCTTTCTTGGCGGCTGCCGAGCGCGCGGCTGCGAGCTGCGAGCCCGGCCTTGTTGCCTTGCCCCGGCCGGATCCGGAGCGCTTGCCGCCACCGGTTTCCTTGTTCACCGTGGCCCAGGCGCGTGAGGCAGCCTCGTCTTCCGAGACGCCTTTTTTCTCGTAGCTTTTCTCGATATGGCGAGCCATGCGTTTTTGCTTATCGGTATAAGCGGATTTATCTCCTTGGGGCATCACAAAACTCCTTGGGTGGGTGCAGGCAGGGATGAGGACGGAGGCGGTACGGGCGGCCCGTGGTCATGGCCCCACCGCGTTGCAGGGCTCCGTCATTGGGAAGGGTCACCATCGGCGGGCGGGCCACCGCCGCCTGGCCGTGGCTTCTTGGGGGTGGTGGGAACGGGCTTCTGGGCCTGGGCCCCTACCAGGGCGAGAAACATGGGGTGCAGGTGGCGCATGGCGTCCTCCAATCGCTGAACAGGCTTTCAGAGTAGCCCTGGCGCACAGCGCTGCCTGTCGGAAAAACGCTTCCCAATACATTGTTCCGCTTCACACATGGCGTAACGGCACTGGGCGTACCCCCGCGCGCTACGCAGACCTACACGGCCTGGCCCCTGCGCTTGCAACACTGGGCTTTTGCCCCATGCTGAATCCAGCCGTATGCGCCGGTGCGCCAGCGGCTCCACCAGCTGCACCAGGAGAGCCACCATGCCCCAACCCTACGAGCCCAGTCCGTCCCCTGCCCAGCCCCCCATTCCCGGCCAGCCGCAGCCGGCGCCTGGTGAGCCGGGCACGTATGAGCCCAGCCCTTTGCACCCCTACCCAGGCAACCCGCAGCACCCCTATCCCAGCGAGCCGGCGCACCCCTACCCCGGCAACCCCGAGCACCCTTACCCCGGCACGCAGCCAGAGCCAGCGCCCGATACGACGACGAGCCAGTCAGTCTGAGTGGATGCAGCGCTGTAGCGGCTGCTGGCTTACTTCTGCGTGGCCTGCAGCAGGTCCAGGCGGCGCTGCACTTGGTCGGCCAGTGCCGTATCGCCCAACGCGCGCGCCAGGCGCTGCTGGTTGATCAGCCAGGCCATCACGGCACGGCGCCACCCTTGGGCCGAGGCGGTATCGACCGCCTGGGTGACGACCGCCATCGGCACCGGTCCGCGCACCGCCAGCACGCCGGCCGCGACCAGGCGCGACAGTGGGTCTTCCATAGCGGCCAGCGCAGCGGCTGCTTGCTCAGGCGCCAGCGGCGCCACTGCCTGCTGGGCCTTGGGCAGCAGCGCCACATCGCCAGCAGCCAACTGGCCCTGCAGATAGCGGGCATAGGCCTGCTCGGCATCGGCAGCATCCTGGGCCACGGCTTCAAAGCCCGTGCAAGGGGCAGCCTCCAAGGCGGCTACCTGTGCAGCGCAGCGCGCCAGCTCCAGCCGGGCCAGCAGATCGGGCCGGGCCGTGCGGCTCACCTCGTCACGCGCACGCCGCCATTCGGCCTCCGCCACCCGTTGGTTGCCTGACAGGTAGGCATCGGTCGCGCGTTCGGCAGCACCCTGTTCGTTGACCGCCCAGTCGGGCGCCTTCTTGCCGCTGGCGCAGCCGCCCAGCACAGCGGCGGCCAGCAAGGCTGCGGCCAAGCGGGCGGTGATGGCAATCGCGGTACTCATGGCAGTCGCACCTCGGCATCCTTTTTGGCAAACGGCCATTTGCGGTTCAGTTCGGTCAGCATGCCTTCGACCTTGCGCAGATTGGCCTCCACATCGGCACGCAAATCACCCAGCTGGCTGGTGGCATCCTTGGCATTGGCGCCCACGGCCTGGGCCTCTACCAGCACCGCATCCACCTTCTTCAGGCTGCCGCGCACATCGCCGAGCACGGCATTGAGTTGCTGCACCGTGGCGCGCACTTCGGGCATCACGCCATCGGCACCAAACACCTGCTTGTCGGCATTCTTGGCCAGGCCATCGAGGCGCGCCAGCAGCTGGTTGGTGCGGTCCAGGGTCTGCGATATCTTGCGCGCCTCGGCATCCCCACCCATCACCACGCCCAGCGCGCCGCTGGGGCCGTTGAGCTTGGTGCTCAGATCACGCAGCTGCTCCAGGGTGCCACCCAAGGCCGAGCCGGCCGAGGTCATCATGTTCAGGTTCTCCAGCAGCTGGCGTGCATTGCTCATCAGCTGCGGCAGCTCGGCCGTCGCATCGCCCGACAGCACCGCGCGCACCGCGCCATCCTCCAGCTGCGGGTCGTCCAGAATGCCCGAGTAGGCCTTGATCGTCGTGCCCCCCACCAGGCCCTTGACCAGCGTGAACACACTGCTGCTGCGCAACCAGTGCGCATCTTTCTCGGGCACATCCACATGGATGCGCACCGTGCCATCGGGCGCCAGCTCGATCTTGCTGACCTTGCCAATCGCAAAGCCGGAGAAGGTCATGTCCAGACCGATGGAGACACCCTCGGAATCATCGGCCGTCAGGATCAGCGACTGCTTGGGCTCGAAGACGCCGCGCGCATACATCAGATAAAAGGCCGAGCCCAGGATCAGCAGCAGGGTAAACAGCAGCAATGCCCCGGCCTTGCGCTCCAGATGCGGCACTGGCGTCAGGCCATCGACGGCCACCCCATCGACCACCGCCGCACGCCGTGCAGAGGCGGCAGAAGACGGCGGCGCAGGGCGGTCGGCAGAGTCGTGGGGTTCTGGTATTTGCATGTACCGCGATCTTACCCGGGCTGGCTGTCAGCTTCAAAAGAAAGCTGCAGGGGGTTGTTTTGAAAGGCAGACACTCACTTTCCAGCCCAGTCGCCCACGGCTTGCCCGGCGCTTGTTACACATTGCCGCTGCGCTAGCTCTTATACTGTACATATATACAGTTATTTGCCATGCCCAAACTCGATGCCCTGTCCTTGCCGCCCGCGGTGAACGCCCAGCTCTGGCGGGGCGATCACATGGTGCGCGCGCCGATGGCGGGCATCCCCACCGGCTGGGATGCACTCGATGCCGAGCTGCCTGGCAAGGGCTGGCCCAGCCAGTGCCTGACCGAGGTGCTGCAACCCCAGGCCGGCACCTTGGAGTGGCGCCTGACCGGCCGAGGCCTGCAGCAGTGCCCAGCGCACAAGCCCGTCATCGCGCTGGGCCCGCCACTGCCGCCCCACGCCAGCGGGCTGGCCCAGAGCGGCCTGGCGCCCGGGCAACTGGTATGGATACACAGCAGCCGCCCGCAAGACCAGCTCTGGGCGCTGGAGCAACTGCTCAAAGCCAATGCCGCAGCGGCCTTGCTGGCCTGGCTGCCCCAGGTGCAGCCCGAGCAGATACGCCGCTTGCAAATCAGTGCCCAGCAGTTTGAAGGGCCCGTCTTTGTCTTTCGACCCGAGAGCAGCCAGCACCAGGCCTCCGCCGCCCCGTTGCGGCTGCTGGTGCGCAGCAGCCAGCCGTGGTCACTGCAGCTGCAGCTGCTCAAACGCCGGGGCCCCGTGCACCAGGGCACGCTGGAGCTGCCTGCCGTGCCGCCCAGCCTGCAAGCCGTGCTGCCCGCCCGGCTGTGGCCTGGCACCGTGCCGCTGCCCCAACCGGCCACCGCTGCCGTTTCCGTTTCATCCTCCAACACTGCCCTTAGCTTGCCATACCATGACACCGATCTGGGCCGCCCTGCTGCCCCACTTCCCCTGCCCCGCAGCCAGCGCGCGCGCCAGTCCAGCCTGCTCCACTGAAGCTGCCCACGCCACACCCTTGGCCGATATGCAAGGCCTGGCGCTGTGGGCGCAGCAGTTCACGCCGCGCCTGGCCTGCGTGCCATCGGACACGGTTTTTGGCGATGCACTGGTGCTGGAGCTGTCGGCCAGCGAGCGCCTGTTTGGCGGACGCCAGCCACTGGCCCGGCGCCTGCTGCGCGAGAGCCGCGAGCTGGGCGTGCAAGCCATCAGTTGGGCCCCCACCAGCCTGGCCGCGATTGCGCTGGCGCGCTGCGGTATCCGCCACGGCATGGGCCAGCCGCTGCCGCAGGTGCTGGCCCCTTTGCCGCTGCATTCCATCGATGCGGTGGCCCGGCATGCCGAGCTGCTGAGCCAGCTGGGCTGCCAGAGCCTGGGCGCCGTCCATGCACTGCCCCGGGGGGCGCTGGCCCGGCGCATGGATACCGGCATCCTGACCGCCCTCGACCAGGCCCATGGCCTGCTGCCCGACCGCTACTCCTGGATCAGCCTGCCTGCCCGTTTCGATGCCCGGCTGGAGCTGCCCATGCGCATCGACCAGGCCGATGCGCTGATGCAGGGTGCGCGCCACCTGCTGCTGCAGCTGTGCGGCTGGCTGGCGGCGCAGCGTGCAGGCGTGCGCAGCTTCCGGCTGCGCTGGTGCCACGATGCGATGCGCTCCCGCCATGTGGGCGATGGCGGCGAGCTGACCATCCATACCGCCAGCACCACGCGCGATCTGCAGCACCTGTGCCGCCTGCTGCAGGAGCACCTGGCCCATGTGGAACTGCAAGCCCCAGTGGGCGAGCTGAGCCTGCATGCCGATACGCCCGAAGCGCTGCAAGAGCGCAGCGCCAGCCTGCTGCCTGACAAAACCGCCGATGGCGAAAGCCTGGAGCAGGTGCTGGAACGCATCACCGCCCGCCTGGGTGCCGACCAGGTGCAGCGCCCGCTATTGCGGCCCGACCACCGCCCCGAGTGGCAGGTGCAGTGGCTGCCCGCGCAGCCCGCCGGCAAGGCCAAGGCCGCCCCACCCGCTGCACAGCCCCATGTACCACTCCATGTGCCGCCCCTTGCCCAACCCAGCTTCTTGCTGCCCACGCCGCTGCAACTGCTGCAGGACAAGCAGAGCCGGCCGCTCTACCACGGCCCCTTGCAATTGCTGCTCGGCCCGCAACGCATTGAAGGCGGCTGGTGGCACCGCAGCCCCGGCTTTTTGCCGGTGAGCGATGCGGATGGAGACACCCACATCGACGAGGCGGCCCCCGGCAGCGACCACCGCGATCACCGCGATCACCGCAATGACCGCGAAAGCCCGCCCAAACCCGCCCCCATCACCCAAACCGCCCACACCGCGCTGCGCGATTACTGGGTCGCCCACAGCCCGCATGCCGGCTTGCTGTGGATCTTCCACACCCGCTTGTCCGCCAACAGCGGCGCCTGGTTTCTGCATGGCCGTTTTGCCTGAGCAGCGCTGCACCCGTCTAGAGCCATGGCCACGCGTCCCAAACTCACCATCCCCCACTACGCCGAGCTGTGGTGCCTGAGCAATTTCAGCTTTCTGCGCGGCGCCAGCCACCCGCATGAGCTGGTCGAGCGCGCCCACGCCCAGGGCTACCGCGCGCTGGCCCTGACCGATGAATGCTCGCTCGCCGGCATCGTGCGTGCCCATGTCGCAGCGAGTGACTGCGGGCTGCCGCTGATCGTCGGCGCGCAGTTCGAGGTGCAGCCCAGCGATGCGGCTGCGCCCCCCTTCACCCTGGTGGCACTGGCCTGCAACCTGCATGGCTATGGCAACCTCTGCGCCCTCATCACCCAGCTGCGGCGCAAATCGCCCAAGGGCAGCTATGCGCTGGCGCAATCGGCCATCTACCCGCGCGCGCTGCAAGACTGCCTGCTGCTGCTGGCTCCCAGCCGCCAGGCCAGCCCAGCGCAAATCCAGGCCCAGGCCGCCTGGCTGCAGCAGCACTTTGCCGGCCGCTGCTGGCTGGCCGTGCAGCTGGACCGCAGCCTGGGCGACGAGGCCTGGCTGGCGCAGATGCGCGCAGCGGGCAGCAGCAGCGGCGCGCCGCTGGTAGCCGCCGGCAATGTGCACATGCATGTGCGCTCGCGCAAGCCCATGCAGGATGTGCTGACCGCCATCCGCCTGCGCACACCGCTGACCGACTGCGGCTACGCGCTGCAGCCCAATGCCGAGCAGCACCTGCGCAGCCGGCTGCGGCTGGCGCAGATGTACCCGCCCGATCTGCTGGAGGCTAGCTTGGGCATTGCAGCGCGCTGCCAGTTCTCGCTGACCGAGCTGCGCTACCAGTACCCCGACGAGGTGGTGCCGCCCCAGCTCACACCGGCGGCCTACCTGCGCCAGCTCAGCTACGAAGGGGCGGCCCGCCGCTGGCCGCAAGGCACGCCACCGAAGGTGCAGGCCACCCTGGAGAAAGAACTGGCGCTGATCTCCGAGCTGCAGTACGAGCACTACTTTCTGACCGTCTACGACATCGTGCGCTTTGCCCGCAGCAAGAACATCCTCTGCCAGGGCCGGGGCTCGGCCGCCAACTCGGCGGTCTGCTATTGCCTGCACATCACTGAGGTCGATCCAGACAAGACCCGGGTGCTGTTCGAGCGCTTCATCAGCAAGGAGCGCAACGAGCCGCCCGATATCGATGTGGACTTCGAGCATGCCCGGCGCGAAGAGGTCATCCAGTACCTGTACAAGAAATACGGCCTGCACCGCGCCGGCCTCACCGCCGTGGTCATCCGCTACCGGCGCAAATCCGCGATCCGCGATGTGGCCAAGGCGCTGGGCTTTGCGCTGCCCAGCATTGACCTGCTGGCACGCGACCATTCGCGCTGGGACGACGAGCTGCTGCGGACCGAAGCGCTGGCCCAGTGCGGCCTGCAGGCGGGCGACCTGGCCGTGCGCCAGCTGCAGGAGCTGGTCGAGACCCTGCGCGATTTCCCGCGCCACCTGTCCCAGCATGTGGGCGGCTTTGTGCTCACCCGGGGCCCGCTCTCGCGCATCGTGCCGATCGAGCGCGCCAGCATGGAGAACCGCACCGTCATCCAGTGGGACAAGGACGACCTCGATGCCGTCGGCCTGCTCAAGGTCGATGTGCTGGCGCTGGGCATGCTCACCGCGCTGCAAAAAATGCTGCACCTGGTGGGCGCACGCCAGGGCCGCAGCTTTGCGCTGGGCGATATCCCGCACGGCGACGAACCCACCTACGACATGATCTGCGCGGCCGACACGATCGGCGTCTTCCAGATCGAGAGCCGCGCCCAGATGAGCATGCTGCCGCGCCTGCGGCCGCGAAAGTTCTACGACCTGGTGATCGAGGTCGCGCTGGTGCGGCCCGGCCCCATCCAGGGCGGCATGGTCCACCCCTATCTGCGCCGCCGCCAGGGGCTGGAGAAAGTGCAGTATGAAAGCGAGCTGCTGCGCCCGGCGCTGGAGCGCACCCTGGGCGTGCCCATCTTCCAGGAGCAGGTGATGCAGATCGCCATCGATGCGGCTGGCTTCAGCGCCGGCGAGGCCGACCAGCTGCGCCGCTCGATGGCGGCCTGGCGCCGCACCGGCACCCTGCAAAAGTACTACGACAAGATCATCAACGGCATGACCGGCAACGGCTACTCGCAGGCCTTTGCCGAGTCGATCTTTCAGCAGATCCAGGGCTTTTCGGAATACGGTTTCCCTGAAAGCCATGCCGCCAGCTTTGCGATCCTGGTGTACTTCAGCGCCTGGATCAAATGCCACTACCCGGCCGAGTTTCTGGTGGCCATGATCAACAGCCAGCCGCTGGGCTTTTACAGCAACAGCCAGCTGATCCAGGATGCCAAGCGCCATGGCGTGCAGGTACTGCCCGTCGATGTGATGCACAGCGGCATGGACTGCAGCACCGAGCCTTCCAGCGGCCCCTATCCCGCCGTGCGCCTGGGCCTGCGCCTGGTCAAGCAGCTGCAGCTGACGCAGGCCGCGCGCCTGCTGCAGGCCCGCGAGGCCGCCCCCTTTGTCAGCGCCCAGGACCTGGCACGCCGCGCCCAGCTCGATGCCCCGGCGATGAAGTACCTGGCCGCCGCCGACGCACTGGCCAGCCTCGAAGGCCACCGCCGCAACCAGCTCTGGCAGGCCTCCGCGCCGCTGCACCACAGCCGCCTGCTGCGCGCCGCCCCCATCGACGAAGACGAACTACAGTTGCCCGCCGCCAGCGAGCAGGAAGACATCCACTGGGACTATGCCGCGCTGGGCCTGAGCCTGCGCCGCCACCCCATGGCCTTGCTGCGCGAGCGCCTGCAGCGCCACCGCTTCCAAACCCAGGCAGAGCTGCGCGAAGCCCGCGACGGCAGCTGGGTGCGCGCCTGCGGCATCGTCACCCTGCGCCAGCAGCCGCCCACCGCCAAAGGCGTCATCTTCATCACCCTGGAAGACGAAACCGGCAACCTGCAAGTCATCTGCTGGCCCCACCTGCGCAGCGCCCAGCGCGACGCGCTGCTGCACGCCCAGTTCCTGGCCGTGCAAGGCCGCTGGCAGCGCAGCGGCGAGGTCGGCAACCTGATCGCGCACCAGCTGCGGGATGTGTCGGATTGGTTTGACAGCCTGCGGATTCGGAGCCGGGATTTTCGGTGAGTATTTTTTAATAATGCATGCGGCATCCCGCCGCATATTTTCATCTTGACGACATACAACGGTATTGAGAAATTCTCCGCGTGCTTTTTCAACATAACCCAGGGTATTCCCTTTCACTGATTTAAGCGATTGACAACAGGAATGGGCGGAAAGAAAATTCAAAGTTACATTTCCAAACAAAGTCCATCAAGGATTCTGGCCAAGTCATGACACCGATCTCAAAGTCCATCGCTGTATCAGCACTCTTCGTTTTCGGCACAGCGTCAAATGCACAGACGTTTGTCTCGGAGCCATTCAGAAGTGACCAGGCTGCCGCATGGTCTTTGTTGGGCTCAGCCAGGCTCACAGCGTCACCAACACCGTCTACGGCAGTAGGGGCAGACAATGACAGTGCAGGTAACGGCTGGCTCGAAATAACACCAAATGCGGGGAGCCAAATCGGGGCCGCAGTATTCAACTCCCCCGTTAGCAGTGCTGCCGGCCTGGATGTCGAATTTGATTACGCCATGTACCTATCGACCAACAATGGCGGCTCTCTGACACCGGCATTTGGTCAAGGAGATGGGTTCACGGTGTTCCTGATGGATGGGAGCAAAGCCGCCAATCTGGGACTCGGCGGCTCACAGCTGGGCTACAACACCATGCTGGGTGCCTATGTCGGTTTGGGATTTGACCGCTATGGTGGAGGTTTGGGAAATTCCGGCTTCGGCACATCGTCAAACCATCTGGGTATGCGTGGCTCCAGCAGCAGCAACCCGTGGCTGGGAGAGATGCCCTACAGCGGAAACCTATCTGCCAACCGATCCGCGCCCAAGCATGTCCGTGTGACGATCACGCCTGCACCCGATATCCGCTTGACGGTTTCCATCGATGGCGTCGAAATCTGGAGCAAAGATATTGTCATTGGCGGAACACCCATTAATGGCATCAATGCCGTCCCCGCAAGCTTCAAACTGGGACTGAGCGCATCAACCGGGGGGGCCAGCCAGAATCAACAGTTCCGGGATATGGTCATCACGGGCCTCACTCCGATAACGGCCGCCGACGACGAGTTCGTGGTGAATGGCGTGATCAACGACAGTGTTCGCCTCAATGACCCCCATGCCTTCAGCGATGCTGAATACACGCTTGTGTCTGCACCGGCACCATCGCAAGGCAACGTCTCCCTCAACCCTGACGGAAGCTTCAGCTTCACTCCGGCCGCCGGCTTTTCAGGTACTGGCTTCGAATACCAAGTCTGCGCCGGGCCCGGCGGAGCATTGCCATGCACACAGGCACAGGTGGTCTTGAGGCTTGCCGCAGCAACGGCACCGACCATCACCAGCGCAACGGCCAGCGACAAAACCATCACGTTGGCCATCGACCCGCCGGCCCCGTTGATGGCGGGAGTAAGCGTGTTGAACTACGACGTGCAATGCACCTCATCAGCGGGGAACATACAGGCACAGGCGGTAACTCCACCAGTGGCATTGAATGGGCTCGCCAATGGCGTCAGCTACTCTTGCCAGGCCGTGGCCCACCTCTCCAACGGCGAAACCACGCCCCCATCGTCAGCCGTTGAGGTGACGCCCCGAGCCCCCACACCCCAAGCGGTCCCGGTGCTCAACCAATGGCTCGTGGCTTTGCTGAGTGCAGCATTGGCGGCCGTGGGCTGGTTTGGCGCACGCCGATCACCTCGAAAGCATCCATCGGCCTAAGGCCAGACGTTTTTTGGGTACTGGTAAAGGGCCACAGCCGGCACTAAAGCGCGCATGGGCTACAGAAACCAACCAAGCCGTGCCCACTATCCGGCGGGGCACGGCCTTTTTTAAAAACGGGAGCTGTTGTGCTGGCCTTGTCAGGCCGGAGGCAACAAACAGCTTCAATGCGGGCTCGCCGTAGGCCGCATGATGATTTCGCTGGTATCCACATCCGCCGGCTGCGAGATCGCAAAATGGATGGCCCGTGCGATCGCCGATGCGCTGATCGCCACCTTGCGAAACTCCTTCATCTCTTCGCGGCCAGCGGCATCCGTGATGGTTTCCGCCAACTCCGACTCCGTCACCCCGGGGCTGATCGTGGTCACGCGGATGTCGCTGCTTTCCTGCCGCAGGCCTTCCGAGATGGCCCATACCGCGTACTTGGTCGCGCAGTAAACGGCGGCAGTGGGCGACACCGCATGCGCACCGATGGAGGCAATGTTCACGACATGCCCAAAGCCCTGCTGGCGCATGGCGGGCAGCACACCGCGAATGTTTACATCAATCATCCAGTCCCACTCGTCCACCCGCAATGCGGCAAGCGGTGACAAGGGCATCACGCCGGCGTTGTTGATGATGGCGTCGATGCGCCCATGGCGATTCAGCGCATGGTCGGCAAAGGCTTGCAGCTGCGCACGCTGGGTCACATCCAGCGCCAGCGCTTCGGCCACACCGCCTGCGTTCTGAATATCGGCCACGATCTGGTCCAGTTTGTCGACCCGGCGGGCGCCGAGCACAACGGTGGCGCCGTGCGCGGCCAGCAGCTTGGCGGTGGCTTCACCGATACCGCTGCTGGCACCAGTGATCAAAATGACTTTGTCGAGCAAGTTTTTCATGGAGAACTTTCTGCAATGGCGTTGGAAAGTTCAAACTGTAGGCAGCTTGTCTTGATCAGAGAAGTGCGCCAATGCTCCACAATTTGGTTAGACTTTCTAACCAATGAAAGACGAACTCCAGTTGCTCCACTGCTTTTTGGCGGTGGCCAACGCACAAAACTTCCGTGCAGCGGCTGACCAGCTCGGCGTGACGCGCTCTGCCGTCAGCCAGGCCATGCGCAAGCTGGAAGACCAACTGGGCATTGCGCTGGTCCACCGCACCACCCGCCATGTGCGCCTGACCGAGGCTGGCCAGACGCTGCACCAGCAAATCAGCGGCCCCTTGGCCGCCGTACAGGTGGCGCTTGAAGAAGTATCTGAAGAAGGCCCGGCGCGCGGGCTGTTGCGCGTGGCGGTCACCTCCATCGCCGAGCGCTTTCTGTCCGGCCCCTTGATCAGCACCTTTGCCGCCGCCCACCCGCATATCACCTTGGATGTCACCGTCACCGATGACGAATCCGACATCATCGCCGGTGGCTTCGATGCCGGCCTGCGCCTCGGCGAAGTCATCGAGCAGGACATGATCGCCATCCCGCTGACGGGGCCGCAACGCCAGGTGGTCGTCGCCACCCCTGCCTACCTGTCCGCACACGGAACGCCCCAGCACCCCCATGACCTGCTGGGCCACCGCTGCATCGGCTGGCGCGCCGAGCTGGAGCTCGCCCCCTACCGCTGGGAATTCCAGGAAAACGGCCGCGATTTCAGCCTCGCGGTCGCCCCCCGTGTCACCACCAATGACATGCTGCTGATGGTGCGCACCGCGCTGGCCGATGGCGGCATCACCATCGGCATGGAGGAGACCTTTGCGCCCTACCTGGAACGCGGAGAGCTGGTCTCGGTGCTGGACAGCTACCTGCCCTACTTCCCCGGTTTTTACCTCTACTACCCCAGTCGCAGAAACCAGCCGCGCAAGCTGCGGGCCTTGGTGGAGCATGTCAAAGGATGGGCGCCGGTGGCTGGATCATCACCTGCAACAAAACCAGCTTGAACGAGAGCTTGGACTTCCATAGCCACTCAACCAAAGGCAGCGCTTTGAAAATTCCATGCCGAGCAAAGCACATTAACCCCTGACCAGATTCTATTTGGCGTATTAGATACAACCGCTTCTAATCGATATTTTTTCTCTCGCGATGATCCAAACCAAAAGGCAAAAGGCCTTGCATTCGAAGATCCCACAATTTCGACTCCAGACTTTTAAAGTCCTTCAATTCATCGTGGCTAACTTCTGCTGTTATCACAGCGCCAGGATCACTACTTCGGCGCAGCATTACAGAGAATTTTATATTAATTTCTGTACGATCAAATTCCGAACCCAGCCTTGAATAGAGAGCTTCAAATAGAATAAACGGCCATCCAACGAAGGAGTATACATATGCACCTCCACCCTTCAATGACTCAATCTCTTGATGACTAGAAAGGTACACCAAGCTAGAATCTTTAATCATGGCCTTCCATAACGGCTCCTCATCTCTAGAGAACCTGAAAGAATTAGAAGCTGCAAAATACTGATCTAAGCGATGCGTGAAAGCATTTCTTTTCTCGTACAAATGCTTTAGCCTAAGACCCCGCTCCCGCGAATCATCATCAAGGGGATAGCTCGGCGATGATACATTTGTCCCAAGCGTTCCGTATAAGGGATTGAAGGAAACCGTAATACTATCCAACACCTTTTTCTGCCATTCTTCTGACAGACTTTCTATTCCCCTATAAAAGGAATTACGAACCCCGTAAATTTCTTGATGATGCTCAGCTAGCGATGCAGCAATCACCAGCGGAGAAGTTGAGCTTTTTAAAGTCTGAAGAGCCTTCTCACGCTCGTGTATATGTTCTTTACGCTTACTGCTCAACCAGTCCTTAAAAGTTGTGAAACCGCGCGTCTGACCTAAGCGGTCAAAGCAAGTTAACAACAAATAGTTGACCAAAGACTCCCGCTCGTGACGAGGGTGTGGCCACCACTCATTCTCGCTGGCAAGGTCATAACCAGACCATCCAGGCAGCCTATCAGATTCTTCCAAAAGGGATTGTGCAAGCTTAAGTCTTGCCAAGACAAACTTGGCGTTTTCTTCATGCACCGATTCAAGATTCATATTTAGAAATTTGCAATGAGAGCAGTGCCAGACAAATCATTCTAGTATCTCTCATTTCAAAAACAAGTGAAAAATAAAAATCGATGCAGAACTCCCTTCAATCATCAGCAACATCCAACCAGGTCATCCTTGACACCGATCGTCCTTGGTCAGGTGTTCCTTGCGGACCATCAGCACCAAGGACCCATCGGGAAACCTCATCCCGCCGCGCCTCCCCTCACACCCGCACCGCCACCGCTGCATCCTTGAAAACCGGCGTTTGCACCACAGCAGCCATACGTCCAGCGGGCAACTGCAGGGCTTCGCGTATCGATGCGCGTTGCGCCCGCGCATGGGCTTCGAGGGGCCAGGCGAGGACGGCGTCCAGCGATGGCGCTCCGGTGCGCAGGCTTACGGGGCCGCTCACGAAATGGCCTGACCCCGACGCGGTCTCGTTGAGCTGAAGGTCCACCGAAGGGTCGGTACAAGCCTCCGCGCCGTGGGGCGAGAGCAGCAGCAGCGGGGGCTTGCCGGGGATATCGGTGGGCAGCGTGAGCGGGCCGCCGATATGGGTGTAGACGGGGTCCGCGATGCGCACGATGCGGTCGGCATCCACATAGCGACCGCCTTCGGTATCGCCAATCAGCGCGTCCATGGGCCAGCTGTCCCAGAGCGAGGAGACCAGGCGCAAATAGTCGGCAGCGCTGGCGGGAGAGGCCGCATCCTCGGGCCGAAACCAGCCAGCGGTGGGCGCCTCTGCGTGCAAGGCCAGGCCGATGCGCGGGCCATGCAGTGCGTTGAGCGTCGAGAGGTTGCGTGCCAGATTGATGGGGTGCTGCTGCGCGGGATGGGTACTGGCAATGAAGCGGCTGCTGCGCGTAAAGGCGAGCAGAAAGGACAGCGCCACGGAGGTATCCCGCGCGCTGGCGGCCGCTGCGCCCAGGCCCAATGCGTAGGCTGCAACAGGCAGGGCATCCAAGGCCTTGCCCAGTGCGGTGGCAGGCGCGCCGCCGCCGGCGAGGGTGATGAGAATGTCTTCCAGCGCCTGGCCGGAAAGGTCCAACACGGTGTGTACCGTCATGCAGAAAGCTCCTGAAGGCGTTGGGCGAAAGCAAGGGGGGTGGCCACTGGCTCGGGCGGCACAATGCCGCGCTGGCGCAGCACGGGCATGGCATGGTCCACGAACTCGCGCAGCCCGATGGGGTTGGCGTCGAACAGCAGGTTGAAGCCATCGGCGGCACCGCCGCGCCACCAGCGCTCAGCCACGTCGGCGAACTGCTCGGGCGTGCCCACAAAGAACTGGTGACCAAACCCGGAAAAATGCCGGATGAGCTGACCGATCGTGAGGCCGTTGGCCACACCATAGGCGGTGATGGATTTGCGAAAACCCGCAGAACCACGCTCCGTGGAGCCGGCCTGTTGTTCCAGGGCCGAGGCCGGGGCCTGCGGATCGAGCCGGTCAGCGGGAATGTCGAGCAGGCTGGAGAAACGCTGCAGCACATAGTCCTTAGGGCCACGCTGGTGCACACGCTGAAAGCGCGCCTCGGCCTCCGCTTGCGTAGAGCCGATCACCAGATGCACGCCGGGCAGCACCACGGGCGGCCTGCGCCCGGACTCGCGCGCCATCGCATGCAGCTCCAGCCGGTTTTTGCGTGCCACCTCGAACACCGTCTCGGCGGAGAACACGGCATCGGCGCTTTGCGCGGCAAGGCGCCGGCCCTGCTCCGATCCACCGGCCTGCACGATGAGCGGGCGCACCTGTGTGCTGAAGCGCGCTGCCGCCCCCTGGGTGGGCAATTCATCGCGCTTGAGTGAATACTGAAAGCGCTCGCCCGAGTGGTGGAAATCCCTGCCCTCGCGCACCGCATCCAGATAGCCGGCATAGACCTGCAAAAACTCGGTGGCGCGGGCATAGCGGTCGGCGCGCTCGGGCGTTTTAGGCACCTTGAAGTCCTGGGCGGAGAGCTCTGGCAAGCCCGTCACCACATTCCAGCCAAACCGGCCTTGCGACAGCAGGTTGTAGTCCAGCAGGCGGCTGGCAAGCTCCACCGGATCGTTCGAACCTGTGGACACCGTGGCGATCACGCCCAGCCGGCTGGTCTCCGAGAGCACCACAGCCAGCGTGGCCAGCGGCTCCACCATGCGGTTGGGGCGGATGGCCGGGTTGGACGACAACCCCGGCCCATCGGCCAGAAAGATGCCGTCAAGCCCGCCGTCTTCGGCGGTGCGGGCCACGGTGCGCCAGAACGCTTCGCTCAGGTTGTCACGGGGGCCGGTGCCCGGCGCACGCCAGGCGCCCGCGTCCGTGCCGAAGTCGTAGATGTTGGCATTGAGGATGAAGCTGCTCATGGCTGCGACTCCACCGCCAGCGTTGGCGCTGGGGCTGCGGCGTTGGCCGGTGCTCCAGCTGCGGTGCCGGCATACCAGATGGTCGGCAGCGGAACGCCGTTGAGCGCTTCATGGCCCAGCACGCGTGCCTTCTGCGGCGACGGGTTGTGCGATGCCAGTGTGCGTGCATTGCGCCAGTGGCGATCCAGCCCACGCGCGGCCACCACCATGGAGCCGCCGCCAATATCAAACAGCGCCTGCGTCGCGTCAAGAACCAATGCGGGCAACACCACCTGCAGCTGCGTGACGGCGCGATGCCCATCCGCATACGGATCGCCCAACGCATTGTCGCGGGGCGTCTGCAGCTGCAGCGCAGCGGAGCGCACCGCGAGCATAGCCGTGCCCGCCACCGCCTCCAGGCGGCCGACCTGCTCCTGCACCAAGGGGTCGTCGGCAGGCACCGAGGCGGCTGCATGGCTGAAGTGGCGCTTGCGGCCATGCAGCCACGCGGCAGCATCTTCAAAGGCGCGAATGGCAATGCCGGTGAGCGTGGCCAGGTGCGTGAGCTGGGCCATCGCGTCCTGCAAGCCAGAAGGCGTGTCTTCCGAGCGCGCTCGCGGCCGCACACGGGCGGGATCGACCAGCACTTGCTCGAACTGCATCGTGCCGCTCATGGTCAGGCGCTGACCGACACCGTCCCAGTCATCCACCACAGTCACGCCCTGGTCTTCACGGGCCACGGTGGCAAGAATGTGCGTGCCTTCGGTGTCGGCTGCGAACACATTGACCCAATCGGCATAGCCAGCACCCGTGGTGTAGAACTTCGAGCCGTTCAGACGCAGACGGCCCTGTCCATCAGGCGCAACCGTGGTGCCGACAGCGCCCACGGCGATAGGGCCGATCTCGGTGGTCGCACTCGCAAAGAGCTTGCCGCCCGCCACCTCGGCAACGCCAAAGGCATTGCCCGGCAGCGCAGGATGGCGCACAAGATGCTCCACGTAGAGGAAATGAGACCGCAGGCTCTGCGCGGCACTCGAGTCGGCGCGCGCCAGAGCGATCAGCAAGTCCACATTCTGCGCATAGCTCCATCCCAGCCCGCCCTGCGCCGTAGCCAAACGTGCAGAAGTCACGCCGAGCTCGGCCAGCGCTCGCAGCTCTTTTGCCAGGGAGCCGCCATCCCGATCGCGCCCGGCCGCACGGTCCCCCAATGTCTCCAACACCGCATCGACCTTGGGGGCCAGCGAAGGCGGCAGACCCAATGCCTGCGCGGTGAACAAAGGGGCGAAGCGAAAAGAAGATTGAAGCGCCGAGGTCACGAGAACTCTCCATCAAGAAAGCGAAGATTGATATTCATAAATCGAATAACGAAAAAGATTTTTATACATGATACTAGTAGTACTTCAAAATTGATACGAATAAATTCTTCTAATGACTTACGAAAAAGCACCTCAACACTTCACGGCCCCGGTGTCGCGCAGACTGGCTTTGACGCTGGGCGGGGGCCTAGTCGGTCTGGTTCTGGCCGCCTGCTCCAAGACGGAACCGGCGCCCGCCCCGGCGGCATCCGCAGCGGGCGCATCCGCTGCTCCGGCCGCACAGGCCGAGCCGGTGCGCGGTGGCCAGCTCGTGGTCGCCATCCGTGCCGAGCCCGCTCAGCTCAATCCGCTGGTGGACCAGGGCTCGGGCGCGCATTCGGTGCGCCCGGCGCTGGATTCCCTGGTCTGGGACAACGGCGACGGCACGCACGCGCCGTGGCTGGCATCGAGCTGGGAGGTGTCGGACGACGCCACCACCTACGTCTTCCACCTGCGCAAGGATGTGCATTTTCACGACGGCACGCCCTTCAACGCGGCGGCCGTCAAGGCCAACTTTGACTATGTGAACAACCCGGCCAACAAGTCGACCGGCTCCACCGCCAAGCTCAAGCCGGTGGCGACGGTCATCGACGAATACACCGTGTCGGTGAAGCTGGGCACCCCCGAGTCGAGCTTTCTCACGTTGATTGCCGCGCCCTACTTCGGCATTCTTTCGCAGCAGCAGATCGAGCAGGACCCCAAGTCGCTGGCCACCAAGCTCATCGGCACCGGCCCCTTCAAGTTCGACAGCTGGGTCAAGGGCCAGAGCCTGACCTATGTGCGCAACGACGACTACCAATGGGCCCCCGCACAGTTCCACGCTGGCGCAGCCTACCTGGACAGCGTCAAGTACGTCTTCCTGCCCGAAGACCAGACGCGCTACAACGCGCTGACCACCAAGGAAGCGCATGTGGTGGACTACATCGCCCCCGAATATGCCAAGAGCGTGAAGCAAAGCGCGGATTACCAAAACGAAGAATTCCTGCTGCCTGGCGTGGGCTACAGCCTGCATTTCAACACCCGCCGCGCGCCTTTCGACAAGCTCGAAGTGCGCCAGGCCCTGCTGCATGGCCTGAACCGCGAAGAGATCGTCGCCAGCGCCACCTTCGGTGCCTACCCGGTGCAGGAATACCTGGCCAGCACAACGCCCGACTTCAACAAGGAGCTGAAGAACAAGATCAGCTACGACGCGGACAAGGCCAACCGGCTGCTGGACGAAGCCGGCTGGGGCACGCGCGATGCGCAGGGCTACCGCAGCAAGGACGGCCAGCGCCTGAGCGCCTCCATTCCCTACGCGGACAACGACCAGCTGGCACAGCGCACGTTGGAGCAGGTGCAGATCGATGCGCGCAAGCTCGGCTTCGAGATCAAACTGCAGCCCGTCACCGATCTGCCCGAACGCCTCTACAACGGCAACTATGGCCTGCTGGGCACGTTCCAGTCCGAAGCCACCGGCATGCAGCTGTGGCGCCTCTACGGCAGCGACAACATCAGCGATGGCAGCACCGTGGGCTCCAACGCCTCGTTCCTGAGCATTCCCGAACTTGACGCCCTGCTGGCCAAGGCGCGGGCATCGGGCAAGTCACCCGACCGCGCCCGCTACTACGCCCAGGCGCAGGAGATCCTGCCCAACTACGCGCCCTCGGTGCCGCTGTACTCGCGTGCCCGCCTCGTCGCCATCCAGAAGAACGTGCACGGCGTGGCCTGGGACAAGGCCTGGCCGCAGCCCTACCTGTTCGATGCCTGGATCGGAAAGTAAGCGGTGACGCCCGCCTCGCTGCGCCCTCTCTCCCGCCGGGTCCTCCACCGTGTGGGCCTGAGCGCGCTCACCGTGCTGGGGGCCATCACCGCAGCGTTTTTCGCGCTCAGACTGGTGCCGGTGGATCCGGCCTTTGTCATCGCAGGCGCAGGGGGTGACGCCGTGGCCATCACGGCCGAAGTGCTGGCCGCCATCCGCAAGGAATACCATCTGGACGAGCCGCTGGTGATGCAGTACCTGTTCTACCTGTCGCGCCTGGTGCAGGGTGACATGGGCATGTCCTATGTGCAGGAGCAGCCCGTTGCCACCCTGATTGCCGAGCAGGCCCGTCCCACCTTGGCACTGGCCAGCCTGGCCTGCGGCCTGGCGGTGCTGCTGTCGCTGGCCGTGGGCATTCTGAGCGCCGGGCGCCGCCGCACCAGTGCCATCGCCGGCGCCGTGGAACTGGTGCTCGCCTCCACGCCCGTGTTCTGGATCGGCTTTCTGCTGATGCTGCTCTTCACCGTGAACTGGCAGCTGTTCCCCTTGCTGGATACCGGGGGGCTGCGCTCGCTCATCCTGCCCGCGCTGACCATTGCCCTGCCTACAGCCGCACCGCTCGCACAGGTGCTGCGCCGCTCCATGGACGATGTGCTGGAGCAGCCCTTCATCACCACGGCCCGCGCACGCGGGCTGTCAGTGCTGGCCACCAAGCTGCGGCATGGCCTGCGCCACGCGGTGATTCCCTACCTGACCATGGCGGGCTACAGCTTTGGCGCGCTGCTGGGCGGCGCCGCCATCACCGAAACCCTGTTTGGCCGCCCCGGCCTCGGCCGCCTGCTGGTCAATGCCGTCACCCGCCAGGACATGCCACTGGTGCTGGGCCTGGTATCTCTTGCCACACTGGCCTTTGTGGTCATGAACCTGCTGATCGACTTCGCCTACCTCCTTATCGACCACCGCCTGCAGACAGAGTCGCCGCAGCCATGAACCAGACGCTTTCGATCCCCCTTGATGCCCACCGCGGTCCTAACGCCCCTGGCATCCCAAGCACCCATCACGCGCCCGCAGCGGCAGCCGCAGAACGCACAGAGCCCCGGTTTTCGCGCTCAACCTGGCGCCTGCCGCGTGCGGGCACGGTGGCCGCCGCACTCGCGGTGGCCGTGCTTCTGTTGCTGCTGTGTGCGGTGATTGCTCCGAACCTGCTGGCTCCGGGCGATCCCCTCGCAGCCGACCGCAGCCAGCTGCTGCAGCCCCCCTCGCTGCACCATCCTATGGGCACGGACCAGATCGGCCGCGATGTCTACACGCGCGTGGTGCACGGCGCGCGGCCGTCCATTCTGCTGGGCCTGAGCGCGGTGACGCTGTCGCTCGCGGTGGGCACGGTGCTTGGCCTGCTGGCTGGGCTCACGCAGCGCGTGGTGCCCACGGTGGTCATGCGGCTCACCGATATCGGGGCCGCGTTTCCGGAGTTGCTGCTCGCCGTGTTCATCGTCTCGCTGTTCGGCAGCGGCATCTTCAACGCGGCCATTGCCATCGGCATCGCCGGCATCCCCTACTACACCCGCATCGTGCGCGCCGAGACCTTGCGCGTGCGTTCGGCCAGCTACATCGAGGCCGCACAGGCACTGGGCCTGAGCCGTGCCGAGGTCGTGTTGCGCCATATCGTGCCCAATGCACTGCGGCCCCTGATCGTGGTGGCCACCATCGGCCTGAGCAGCGCCACGCTGGCGGGCGCCGCGCTGAGCTTTCTGGGGCTGGGCAACCCGCCGCCATCGCCCGAATGGGGCGCCATGCTCACCAATGCCCGCAACTTTCTCAGCATGGGCTGGTGGGCGGCAGTGTTCCCGGGGCTCGCCATCACCTTGTTCGTGATGAGCACCACCTGGCTGGGCCGCTGGCTGCAGCAGCGTTCGGAGGGCCGGCTGTGAGTTTGCTATTCAACACCCCGTCAGCGCCCCTGCTGCGCGTGCGCAACCTGTCGGTGGCGTTTGAAGAGCGTGGGCGCATGCGCCAGGCCGTATCAGGCCTGAGCTTTGAGGTGCAGCCGGGCCAGTGCGTCGCGCTGGTGGGGGAATCCGGTTCCGGCAAAAGCGTGAGCGCGCGCTGCCTGGTGGGGCTCAATGGCCCGAACGCCCGCATCACCGCCGATGCGCTGGAGATCGATGGCCAGAATGCTCTGCGCCTGGGCGAGCGGCAGTGGCGCAGCCTGCGCGGCCGCAAGGTCGGCTACATCCTGCAGGATGCGCTGGTCTCGCTCGACCCCTTGCGCACCATTGGGCAGGAGCTGCAGGAAGCCATCCGCGCAACCGGATCCGCCACACGCGAGCAGGAGCACGCGCGGGCCCTGGAACTGCTCACCCGGGCCCACATGCCCGATCCGGCGACACGCATCCACGAATACCCCAGCCAGCTCTCGGGCGGGCTGCGCCAGCGTGCGCTGATCGCCACCGCCATTGCCGGCAACCCGCCCATCCTGATTGCCGACGAACCCACCACGGCGCTCGATGTGTCAGTGCAAAAGGAAATCCTCGCGCTCTTTGGCGAGCTCAAGCGCCAGGGCATTGCCCTCATCCTCATCAGCCACGATCTGGGCGTGGTGTCGCAGCTGGCCGACCAGGTGCTGGTGCTGCGCCAGGGCCAGGTGGTGGAGAACGGCCCGGCGGACCAGGTGCTGCGCCAACCCACGCATGCCTACACGCGCAGCCTGATGGCCGCCATCCCCCGGCTTGATGACCCAGCGCCCGCCACTGCGACGGGCCATGCGCCGGTGCTGCTGCGCGCCGTCCATATCCGCCAGCGCTTTGCCGGGCGTGAAGCCCTGCGCGGTGTGGACATTGAACTGCGCCACGGCCGCACGCTGGGGCTGGTAGGGGAATCGGGCTCCGGCAAGACCACGCTGGCCCGCATCGTGGCCGGCCTGCAAAGCGCGACCGAAGGACAAATCCACGCGGATACGCTGCGTGCCCCACCGCCGCGCAGCCGCGCACGGCCCATTCAGTTTGTGCACCAGGACCCGCTGTCTGCATTTGACCCGCGCTACACCGTGGGCCGCGTGCTGGCAGAGGCGCTGTGGCTGCGCTTTGGCCGCGAGCCCGCCGCGCGCAGTGACGAGCGCGTAGCCCAGTGGCTGCACAAGGTGGGGCTCGATCCCGCGCTGGCGGCACGCAGGCCGCTGACGCTGTCGGGCGGACAGCGCCAGCGCGTGGCCATTGCCCGGGCGCTGGCGACCGAGCCGCAGATCGTGGTGCTGGATGAGCCCGTCTCCGCACTCGATGTGTCGGTGCAGAAGCAGATTCTCGAACTGATCACCGCACTGCAGCGTGAAACCGGCGTGGCCATGCTCTTCATCTCGCACGACCTGGGCGTTATCCGCCAGGTGAGCCACGATGTGGCCGTACTGCGCCATGGCGAGCTGCGCGAGTACGGCGATGCGCGCCAGGTGCTGGAGCATCCCCGGGACGACTACACGCGCCAGCTCATTGCGGCCGTTCCGCATCTGGGCATGGCGCCCCTCGCGGCATCAGCGCAATGAGCGTGCGGAGCCCCGCACCACCAGGTGCGGGGGCTGCAGCGGCTCGGGCGCCTGCGGCACGGCCGCATCCAGCGTCATCAGCAGCGCTGCGGCACGGCCGATGGCCGTGGCATTCTGGTGCACCGTGGTGAGGCCGGGCGAGAGCAGTTCGGCAAACACCGCATCGTCGTAGCCCACGACGGACAGATCACCGGGCACGGCAATGCCGCGCTCGTGCAACCCCTTGAGCACGCCCAAGGCCAGCATGTCATTGGTGCAGAAAACTGCGGTGATCGGGGGGTGCTGCTTCAACAACTCCAGCAGCACATCCACGCTTTGCCGGCCCTCTTCTACCGTCATCGCCGTGCGGCTGATCTCATGGATACGCGCATCGGCCACACCCGCGAAGCCCGCATGAAAGCCGCGCGACCGGCTGGCACACCAGGAGATATCGGGCGAGCCATTGACCAATGCCACCTCCCGGTGGCCACCATCACGCAGATAGGCTGCTGCCAGTTCAGCGCCAGCGGCATGGTCCAGACTGATGGAGGGAAACTCGCCCTGCGGGTCTTCGCTGTCGAGCAGCACCACCTGGATACCCTTGGCCCGAAAACGGCGCAGCAGCGGCAGATTGGACGGCGTGGGTGCCACCAGAATGCCGCGCACGCCCTGTGATTCAAACGACTGAAAAATCGCGCTCTCGGTCTCGGCATCCTCGTTGGAGCTGCCGATGATGAGCGGAATGCGCCCGGGCGCCGTCACCGTCTCGATGCCCTTGACCACCTCGCCCCAGAACGGATTGGCCACATCGAGCACCACCACGCCCAGTGCCTTGCCGATGCCGGACTTAAGCGCGCGGGCCGAGCTGTTCACGCTGTAGCCATGGTCGGCCATCACCCGCTCGATGGCCGCCAGCGTGGCAGGCGCGACCAGATGGGGCCGGTTGATGGCATTGGAGACGGTGGCCTGGGACACGCCCACCAGGCGGCCAATGTCCTTGGACGTCAGCCGCACCACGCCGCCATCTGGCAGCGGATGCTCGGCTGGAGAGGCCGGACAGTAATCGTCATCGGGGTGCGGTGGGGTCGGGGTCACGTCAGTGTGGATGGCGCAGGGCTGGAGGGCTGGAGGGCTGATCACTCCGAGTCTAAGGCTTTCCATCGCCCTGCGGGCACAGCGCCCAGCTCATTGGATGCCGCTGGGCACGGGCGGCTCGCCCGTCAGAAACCAGTAGCCCACATTGCGGGTCTTGTACTCTTCGGGGTTGTGCAAGGTATGCGTGCGCACATTGCGCCAGAAGCGGTCCAAGCCCAGCTCGTTCGATGTGGAGCGGGTGCCCGTCACCTCGAAAATCTTGCTGGTCACCTCCAGCGCGGTATTGCCGGCAAAGGCATTGGCCGCCGCCAGCGGAATCGCGGCTTCGCCGCGCTCGGCGGCCGTCAATGCCTCGCCACGCGCCCACACCCGGTCCAGCACATCGAGTGCCTGGTCGGCCAGCGCGGTAGCGGCCAGCGTGCGGGTGTACAGATCGCCATACACGCGCTTGACCCAGGGATCGTCCACATGCCGCTCCACGCCCGAATGCACCCAGGGGCGGCTGTCGTTGAGAGAGTACGCGCGCGCCCGCAGCAGCGCACCCTGCGCGGTACCCAGAAACACATTGAGCAGCACACTTTGCTGCACAAACGGAATCAGTGTGCGGTACGGAGCGCGCGGCGTGGCGCTGCGGCGCTCGTAGACCTCATGGGCTTCGACCCGCACGTTCTCATAGCTGCAGGTGCCACTGCCCGTCTGGCGCTGGCCAAAGGCATCCCAATCGTCCAGCGCCTTCCATCCTGCGCGGCCTGCGGGGATAGCGGCATCGATGGTCTCACCGCTGTCCTCGTCCACCCAGGTGATATGCAGATGGTCTGCCACATGGCTGCCCGAGGTATAAGGCTTGCTGCCATTCAGAACCCAGTGGTCACCCTGCCAGCGCCCCGTCAGGCTGCGCGCTCCGGCATTGGAATTGTTGGCCCAGAACCAGTTGCCCTCCGCCGAGGCCGCATACAGCTGCGCGGCCTGCTGGGGACTGCTGAGCACATGCGCAGAGTGCAACGACGATCCATGGTAGCCAAACAGATGCGCCACCGAGCTGTCGGCCTGGGCGAACTCGCGCACCACCCGCAATGCGGTGGACCAGGGCTGGCCAGCGCCGCCGTGCTGCGCGGGAATGCCCAGCCGCAGCAAGCCACTGTCCTTGATCTGCTGATACTGCTCCAGCGGCTTTCCGCCTGCCTTGTCGCGCTCGATCGCATCGCGCGCAAATACATCGCGCAGCTCGACAGCCTGGCGCAGGAAGGGGTTGGAGAGATCGGCTTGAAAAGTCATACCAACAATATAGCCACCGGGCGCTGGGCGCTGCCGTTTTGCATAGACGAAATATGCATCTCCATATCTGAAATGCTTCCAACCAATTCTCTGGAGAGACAGGACACTTTGAAGTTTCAGGATGAACGCGTTGTCATTGCCATCGCTTCATCCCAGCCACTACCACCTAGAGAGAATCAAGATGAACGCTCGCACACCCACCGCCTCGTCTGCGGTGGACACCAGCATTGGCAACCTGCAGATCCGACGTGTCGCGGGCACCCTCGGCGGCGAGGTGCAGAACATCCAACTCTCACCCGATCTGCCGGAGCAGACCATTGCCGACCTGACCCGCGCGCTGGTGACATACAAGGTGCTCTTCTTCCGTGGCCAGGGCCATCTCGATGACGCGTCCCACCAGGCTTTCGGCGCGCGTCTGGGCAAGACCGTCGCCCACCCCACCGTGCCTGCGCCATCAGGCACCAAGATCTTCGAACTCGATGCCTCCAAGGGTGGTGGCCGCGCGGACTCCTGGCACACCGATGTCACTTTCCTTGACGCCTTTCCCAAATACTCGGTGCTGCGCGGCGTGGTCATTCCGCCCTACGGCGGCGACACGGTGTGGGCCGACACCACGGCGGCCTACCGCAATTTACCGCCCCAGCTCAAGGCCCTCGCCGACAGCCTCTGGGCGCTGCACAGCAACGACTACGACTACGGCGCCGAACGCACACAGGTGGACAGCAGCCGCCTCGACCACCAAACCAAGGTGTTCACCTCCGCCATCTATGAAACCGAGCACCCCATCGTCCACGTGCACCCGGTATCGGGCGAACGCGGCTTGCTGCTCGGGCATTTCGTGCGCCGCATCCTGGGCGTCACCGGCAGCGAATCCGCCCGCATCTTCGAGCTGCTGCAAAACCGCGTGACGCGCCTGGAAAACACTGTTCGCTGGTCATGGCAGCAAGACGACGTCGCCATCTGGGACAACCGCTCCACCCAGCATTTCGCCATCAACGACTACGGCGACCAACCCCGCATCGTGCGCAGAGTCACCGTCCATGGCGACCCGGCGGTCTCCATCGATGGGCAGCACAGCCGCACCATTCGCCGCCCAGAGGCCTCCAGCCAGGAGACCCTGGACCGGCTGATTGCGACAACCGCCTAGTGCACCATGGCCGCCTGCGCGATGCACGGGTCGGCAGCGCCACGTCCATCCATGCCGAGCGATCTCGGGTGGCGATGCGGCTGCAGCGGATGAAGTAAGCACCGGCGCGCGTCATCGCGGCACGCCGATGCCGCGCGCCTGGCATCAACGGCTCAAGGCCGTTTCATGCAGGTAGTGCCAGCGTACGTCACCATCGGCGCAGTCCACAATCGCCGTCGCCCAGCGCGCCGTGGCGCTGCCGTTCAGATGGTGGGTCTCCTTGTAGCGCAGCGCCACGCTGCTGGCGGCTTGCCAGACAGTGGCCACCTCGCTGATCTCAATGCGCAGCCCGGGCCGGCCGCCAGCGGCCTGCTGGAACATCGCAGCCACCTGCGGCAGCTGCACCACGGCACCCGCAGTGGTCACCATGCTGAAGCCTTCGGCAAACACGGGCATCAGCTGGCCCATGGCGGCCCGCGCCATGCCCGGCTCGCCGGCAAAAATGGTCTGGATCAGTTCGTGCACTGCGTGGACGCTGCGCTCGGCAGCCTGGGTGTAGGTCTTATCCATGGTGGGTATTTTCTGCAGGCAAGCTGCGCAGTTGAAGAAGAGGAAGCAAGCCCAGCAAGGCGGCGATGGCAAATGTGAGATGGTAGGCCTGGGGCGCCGGCCAGTGCTGGGCGAGCCCATTGAAAAGCATCAGCAGCAGTGCCGCCCCCACGCTGAAGGCCATTTGGCGGTTGATGTTCCACAGCACGCTGGCCTTGTGGGTCTGGGCGCCGTCAAAATCCATCAGCGCCGTGGTCTGCGCGGTGTTGGCGCCCAACCCGCCACCCATGCCCATCAGCGCATAGGCCAGGATGAGGACCGGCAGATCCAGATTGGAATCGACCACTGCCAGCGCTGCAATGCCCAGGCTGTGCAGCAGCATCGCCAGCAGAAACAAGCGCCCTGCCCCCACCCGGTTGTATAGGCGCCCGCACAGCAGCATGGTTGCCAGGGCCCCAGCGGCATACACCACCATGAAGCGCCCCGTTTGCGCGGCCCCCAGGTGGAGCAGGTCTTGCAGATAAAAGATATTGAGCAGGTTCACCCCGGTAAAAACGCCGGGGATCGCGTAGTACACCCAGATCGACAGCGCGAGACGGGGACTTTTGAGCAAACGCACATCCACAATGGCATCGGCCACCTGGCGGAAATGCCGGGCATAGAGGTAGGCAAACCCCAGCGCAGTCCCCAAACAAGCCAGCGCCACCACACCGGCTTGGCCGGCACCATAGAGCGACATGCCCAGCAGGGCACTGGCCAGCGCGGCGATGATCAGCAGCAGGCCAGGCAGGTCCGGCCTTGCCTGCGCTGGCGAGGGCTCGTCGCGCAGCCACAGCCAGGACAACGCAGCAGCAGCCAGCGCCAGCGGAATGTTGGCATGAAAGACCCAGCGCCAGGACGCCTGGTCCACGATCCAGCCGCCCAGGCCGGGAGACAGTGCAGGCGCCAGCAGCGCCACCGCCATGACCAGGGTTGAGATACGGGCCCGCTCGCTGCCTTGGAAGCGGTTGAAGGTCATCGCCTGGCCGACGGGGATCAGCAGGCCGCCCGCCATGCCTTGCACGAAGCGCCAGCCCACCATCTGGCCAAAACTGCTGGCCTCGCCGCATACCCAAACGGCCACTGCAAAGACCAGCATCGATGCGGCCAGCAAGCGCCGGGCGCCCCAGCGGCTGGCCAGCCAGGGGCTGAGCGGAATGACCAGGGTCAGCCCCAGAATGTAGGCGTTCGCCACCCAGGCGCTGGCAGCGCTGCCGATCTCGAACGCAGCGGCCATGCGCGGCAAGGCCACGGCAGGCATGAAGATGTTGATGCAGTCAATGAAAAATCCCAGCAGGAACACGGTGGCAATGCGGTAGCGGTACGTCATCTTGGATCCCTTTGGCCCAGCATGGTAGGCAGCGCTGCGCAGCCCGTCGATACCGCTATGCTTGAATCTTTGTTTGGCCAGATTGAACAATGAACCGCATCGCCCTCTCCACCCAGCTCCACCGCGTGCAGACCTTTCTAGCCGTTGTCGAGCTGGGCTCATTCACCAAGGCGGCTGATTACCTGTCCATCAGCAAGGCCATGGCCAGCCTGCATGTCAAAGCGCTGGAAGAGGTTCTGGCGGTAACGCTGCTGCTGCGCAGCACGCGCAGCATTGCGCTGACCGAAGCGGGCCAGGACTTCTACGATGCGTTCAAGGAGCTGGTCGGCCAGCTGGAAGACAAGTTTGACAGGGCCATGCAGGGGCGCAAGCGGATCGCCGGCACCCTGCGCCTGAGCACCACCGGCGAATACGGCGAGCGCTTCATCCTGCCGCTGGTGGCCAAGTTTGCGCAGCAGTACCCGGCCCTCTCCATCCGCTACGACACCAACTCTTCGCTCAGCGACCTGATTGCCGAAAAGCTCGACCTGGTGGTGCGCCTGGGCAGCCTGGCCGATTCCGATTTCAAAAGCCGCAAACTGGACGACTACGACATCCTGCTCGTCGCCTCGCCCGCGTTGCTCAAAAAACATCCCGTGCGGCAGCCCGCGGATCTGGCCCAACTCCCCTGGATCGCCAACAGCAACCTCCAAAGCCCCACGCACTGGACCCTGCGCGGCCCCCAGAACAAGACCTCCGAGGTCAAAGGCAGCGCCGCCCACCAGGCCAACACCTCCGCCGCCATCCGCCTGATGGCGCTGTCGTCGATGGGCGTTGCGGTGCTGCCGGCCTGGTTGATTGAGCAGGACCTGCACAGCGGCGCATTGCAGCAGCTGCTGCCAGGCTACAGCCTGCCCCGCCAGTCGATCAGCGTCGTCTTCCCCAACAGCAGCCACCTGCCGCCCAAGACCCGC
The DNA here is from genome assembly GCF_022387135.1 of Comamonas sp. B21-038. Taxonomy (GTDB): domain Bacteria; phylum Pseudomonadota; class Gammaproteobacteria; order Burkholderiales; family Burkholderiaceae_C; genus Comamonas; species Comamonas sediminis. Next base: position 828,798 of record NZ_CP092462.1, on the reverse strand, counting down.
GCCTTTATCGACTTTCTCAGCAAGCACCTGGGACAGCGGCGCACAGGCTAGGCCAGTCGCACCTGCGCATGTCGGCGCCAAGAAAAATGCACCACCGGCCCTTCCAGACCGTGGCGCATCGCTTGAAAACAGCAGCGCTTAGAACTTGTACTTCAAGCTCACGTTCACGGTCCGTGGCTCGCCCCAGGTGTAGGTGCTGTACCAGCTAAAGATGGTGTAGTACTTCTTGTCAAACAGGTTCTTGACGCTGAGCGAGGCGGAGAGCTGTTTGTTGAAGTCGTAACGGGCCATGGCGTCCCAGACCCAGTAATTGGGCACGGTGTGCACGGCATTGCCGCCGGTGGGCACGCTGATGGTGCCCCAGGTCTTGTCCTGCCAGCGGGCGCCGCCGCCAACGGTCAGACCGCTCAGGCTGCCCGCCATTTTGTAGCTGGTGTACAGGTTGAACTGGTTGGAGGGCGTGAGGGTAGAGACGCGCTCGCCATCCTTGCGGGCAATACTGTGTGAGTAGCCGGCCTGGATCTGCCAGGCAGGGGTGATCTGGCCGGAGACCTCGGCTTCCCAGCCTCGGGTTTTCACGCCTTGGATGGCACGGTAAGCCGGGTTGCCGCTGGGAGTAATGCCCCCGCTCTCCACGGCAAAGTTGTCCTGCAAGGTCTGGAAGATGGCGGCGCTGGCATTAAGGCGGCCACCCAGGAACGAGGCCTTGGCGCCCAGCTCATAGTTCTTGCCTTCCAGCGGATCCAGGGTGCGGCCCTGCTCGGTCTGGTAGGACTGTGGTTTGAAAATGCCGCTGTAGCTGGCATAGACCGAGTAGTTCTGGTTCAGGTCATACACGGCGCCCAGGTAGGGAGTGAAGACATTCTTCTCCTTTTGCTCCTGCACCCGGTTCTTGTAGTTGGACAAGCGCCCGCCGGTGATGAGCTTCAGGTCGTCACGCAGGTTCCACCGGGCCGTTGTGTAGATGCCGCTCTCGTAGGTGCTCTCGTCATTGCTGTAATCCGGCGTGCTGTTCCAGACCGGTGCGGGCACCTTGCCATTCCACTGGTAGTAGTTGCTGACCGAGCCATCAAAGCCGCTGTTGTCGTTGTAGTAGCCATCGTTCTTCCAACGGCTTTTGGCCAGGCTGCCACCCACCACCAGCTCGTGGCTGCGCCCCAGCAGCGAAAACGGGCCGCTGGCGTACAGGTCCGCCGCATCGCTGGTGGTGCGGCCAATGTACTGGCCCCGCCACAGGCTCACGCCGGTGCCAGTCACCGGATCAGGGTTGCCGCCCGCTGCTGCGCCCAGGTTGGCGTTGTAGCCATTGATCTGGTGGTTGAGCTGCAGCTTGGTCACCCAACCGCTGTCAAAGTTGTGCTCCAGGGTGGCAAAGGCAGTGCGCGTGTACTGGTCCCAATGGCTCCAGTCGGCACCGTTGTTGAACGAGCGCGGCATGGCGTTGAAGTTACCCTTGGCATCGAGCAAGGGGATGCCGCCCCAGGTCGATGCGGTGGGCTTGTTGTCCTGGCGGTCGGCGCCCACTGTCAGCAGGGTTTGGGGCGTCAGGTCCATCTCGACGATGCCGTACAGCACGCCCGTCTTGCGCTCATAGCGGTCCAGTTGCGAATGCTTGTCCTGGTAGCTGGCTACGCCGCGCGCGCGGATGCTGCCGCTGTCGTTGAGCGCGCCGCTGATGTCCAGCTCACCCCGGTAATTCTGGTAGCTGCCCGCGCTGATCGTGGCATGGCCGCTGAATTCCTTGGTCGGCTTTTTGCGCACCAGATTGATGGTGGCGCCTGGGTCACCGCTGCCGGTAAGCAGGCCGGTAGCGCCCTTGAGCACTTCCACGCGGTCGTAGATGGCCATATCTGTGAGCGTATTGCCGGCGGAGTAGGCCGAGTTGCGCGACATCGGGATGCCGTCGTACTGGAAGTTCTGGATCGCAAAGCCGCGCGCATAGTACTCCGTGCGCTCGCTGTCATAGGTCACGATGCTCACGCCCGGCGTGTGGTTGATCACATCGTCGATGGAATGGAGCTGGAAATCGTCCATCACCTGGCGGGTGACAACGCTGACGGACTGTGGCGTCTCGCGCGGCGTCAGCACCAGGCGGGTCGCCGTCGCAATCGCCCCCGGCGTGTACGAGCCCGAGCCCTCGGTGATCTCGCCCAGCTGGTTGGTGCGCACCGTCACCTCTGACAGCGTGACTTCGGACCCCGTTGCGGGTGCTGCCGATGGTGCGGCCACAGCGGCTGCGGCCTGCGCTGGGGCGGTAGCCTGCACTGTCAGCACGCCCCCCTCCACCCGTCCTTGCAAGCCCGATCCTTGCAGCAGCATATTCAAGGCCTGCGACACCTCCTGCACGCCTTGTAGCGCCGGCGCCTGGCGGCCCTGCGCGGCATCGGGTGCAGCTGAAAAGCTGAGGTTCGCCTGGCGGGCTAACTGCGCCAGCGCGCTGGCCAGCGGTTGTGCAGGAATATCAAAGCTGGCGGTTTGCGCCATCGATGCCTGCAGGTGCAAGGCCAGACCCAGGCAGACAGCCGCATGCGCCAGCGCGGTGTGGCGCGGCTTGAAAGTGAATGAAGACATGAAAGATGCTCTCGTCCGATAAGTAGCAATGACGGGACGAGACAGCGCCGCTTATCGCGTGCTGCACGCTGAAAGCAAGCCACCAGGGCTAAGCGCATGCGGCGCTGTCACCGTCCGATGGATTTCTGCGTGGATGGCGTGGGCTGGTCAGCGCCGGAAATCCTCAAAGCCTTGCAGCCGCCAACCCGCTTGGATCATGGGTGGCAACCTGCAAAAGGCGGTCCCCATGGTACTTATCAAATACGAATCAGTCTCATACTCAATATTATTTTGTACCTTATTAGCAACAGTTATGTGACCCTGCGGGCCGTTCCCATCGTTGATGCGCGGAGCAGCGCCGCTGCCTAGCAAGCGCCAGCCACCGTGTGCTGACAATGCAAGCGCCCCAGCGATGCCGCTGCCATAATGGCCCGCCATGACCATCGCGCTCACCACCCTGCTCATCTACGCCAAAGACATGCAACGCACGGCGCGCTTTTATGTCGAGCATTTTGGCTATGCCTCTGACTGCAAGGTGGTCGATGGCCTGATCAGCCTCCAGCCTCTGCACGGCGGCGCGGAGATCCTGATCCACCAGGCCGCCAAGAGCCTGAAGTTTGGCTCTGCAGTGCTCAAGCTCAGCTTTAGCGTGGCAGACGTTGAGCAGTTTGTGGCCCAGGCCGCTGCCAAGGGGCTGGCATTTGGCAGCCTGCACCAGGCCCATGGCTATGCCTTCGCTAACACCAAGGACCCGGATGGCAACGCGATCAGCGTGTCGAGCCGCCAGTACCGGACCATTTGAGTACAAGCGACCGGCATCGTGACCGGCAAGCTGCGCTATTCCAGGCCAAGGGTTTGGCTAGAATCCCCCCTCTTTGCCCGCGAGCAGCACAGCGGGCCACAACCGGGCAAAGGATGGAGATGCGCTATCTGGTGGTAGGCACAAGTGGTGCAGGCAAATCAACCCTTGCCCAGGCGCTGGCAGGCCTGACGGCGTCCCGCTATATCGAGCTGGACGCGCTGTACTGGGGACCGGACTGGCAGGCCGTGCCGACGGAGCAATTCCGGCAGCGGGTGGCGCAGGCCACGCAAGGCGAGCGCTGGGTGGCCGATGGCAACTACAGCGATGTGCGCGATATCCTCTGGCCGCAAGCCACCCATGTCGTGTGGCTCAACTACAGCCGCTTCACGGTTTTCTCGCGCCTGCTCTGGCGCACGCTCCGGCACAGCATCACGCGCCAGCGCCTGTCGCACGGCAACCGGGAGTCGCTGGCGATGGCCTTGTTCTCCAAGGATTCCATCCTGCTGTGGGCCTGGACCACCTATGCCAACAACCAGCGCAAGTTTGCGGCGCTGCGCAATGATGCGCAGTTTGCGCATCTGCAATGGCTGGAGATCCGCAAGCCTTCAGAGACCGCACAGCTGCTCCAGGCCATCGCGGCACCGCCACGGCGCTGACGCAGCGCGGCATTGGCAAGCGCCGACGCCGCCGCGCACCGCCTTACTGCAACCCCAGGAACTTGAACGGCGCCGAAGGCTGGAAAGCCCCGGTCGCATCGCCGGCAAACGCATGGTTCTGGTTGGGGCCCAGATCCAGCTTCAGCACCTTGCCGGTGTCGCGGCTGAAGTTCAGTGCCTTCAGGTCCACCCAGAAGGTATTGGGTGTCAGCGCCGATTCAAAGAAGTAGAGCTTGCGCTTGTGGTCGAAGACCGTGCGCCAGCGCGTCGATGAGATATTGGGCTGGTCCGGGGTCGTGATGCCATAGGGCACGGAGACATTGCGGATCACGCTGAACACGCTGGCCAGCGCCTTGTTGGGCTCCTGGTCCTGGGGCACGGCATTGACGTAGAAGGAGGCGCGCGCAAAACGGTCGGCAGCGCGGTTGGTGCCGGGCAGCATGACGGTGCCGCCAATCTGTTTCCAGTAGCTGTTCAGCGCCAGCTGTTCGTCAAAGGTGGGCGAGTTGGTCATCACCTGGTAGCTGCGGCTGTGGTGGATGACCTGGCGGCCGCCGATGTACTCGACGATGGCGCTGTCGCCACTGGCGTCCGACATCGACAGGTGCAAGGTGGTGAGCCGGTCTTCGCCGGGCACGTTGTCCGAGACGATGGTGAAGGGCTGCTGCTCCAGCGCCTTGACGGCCTCGGCCACGGTCGCAAAGTTGTCGAGCACATACTGCGCCCAGGCGGCAATCGTCAGGCCGGGCTTGCTCTTGTCATTAAACGGGGGGTACTGCGACTCGGCCAGCCACAGCAGGTTGGCGCTCAGCCCCGCCTCGTTGACGCCATCGGTGGTCGAGACGTCATAACCCGAGGTCACCAGGCTGCCGTAGCGCGAGGTCCAGCGCAGCGAGTTGGGCCCCGCCTGGCCCGTGCGTTCCATGCCGCGTGGCAAGACCCAGAGGTTGCTGGTGATGTCGTTTTTCCAGTCCATCGAGCGCGCTGTGATGACCTGGTCGTTCGCACCCAGGTAGACCACCCGCGTGCAGGCGATGGCGCTGCTGATGCTGCTGATGCCCAGCACGCCCGCCAACATGGCCGCAGCCAGCTTGCGCGCAGTCGGCCGATTCATCTTGTTCGTCATTGGTCTCTCCCTCCCATCGCCAGATGGGCTCTGTCAGACAAGCCAGCGGGCCGCGCCTGCCGCACCGGGCAGGGGCGACCCGGCTGCGTGTTTACTGGGCGCTGGCCTTCCAGGTGCCGTCGGCCTGTTTGCAGAACCAGAACTGCCACTCCTCTTTGCGCTTGCCGGTGGGCCGGCTGGCTTCCACATTCAGCAGGCGGCAGGTATCGGCCTTCTGGGTCTGGCTGGTTTGCAGCGGGGTCAGCGCCATTTGCACCTGGCGCTGGCGCGGGCCGTGGCTGCTGGTCCATTGCGTAGTGCTTTTGTCAGCGGCATGGTTCAGCACATCGCCCACCGCCTTGCGCAGCGCGGGCACATCCTTGGCGGGAACGCTGGCGGTGATGGTCTGGTTCAGAAACGTCAGCGGCGCGGCAGAAGCGGCACAGGCCAGCCCCCCCAGAACGGTGGCCAGCACGAGGGCGGACAGGGGGCGAGCAGCGGGCTTTTTCATGGTGGCATATCCTCTCATTGAATTTCTCGGTGCGGTCCTGCGCGGCTGGGCAGGCCTGCACAGCGAGCGTCCTCGGGACCGCGTTATCAGCGAGATGATCATATTCCATATAGCCTGATCCACCCACCCAATGAAGGCGATGAGGGCGTTCAGCAGCGCTGCCAGGTCCCCCGCCGGATCCCGCCCTGCGCTGCAAACACATCAATGACTCGCGGGCCTGGGCGGTAGCGCGGCAAGGCAGTTTCACCAGAGTGGCCGGGCATCGCAAGTGCCGCTGCCGGTGCCCAGCGGCTGCGGAGTGGTCAGGCCAAACGGGGGCAGGTGCCGGGACACTGCCGGTTCCCTCTGCTGGGACCAGCTCAGCAGGTCCACTACCCGCACCGGCACTGCTTGAGGTCTGCGACGCGCGTGGGCGGGATGCAGGGCGTTAGCAGCAGCGCTGACCCCGTCCATGCCACCGCAGCACGAGGCTTGCCAACAAGGCGATGCCAAGAAACAACGCAAATGATAATCATTTTCATATAAAATGGCATTTTTCAGGCGCCAGCAATAACAACACCTTGCCTTGAGCCTGCATCCTCCGCATGCAGCACGGGTCAGTAGCCAGCAGTCTTTCCTTCCCCTTTTGCATTAACTGGCTGGACCCTATGGCTTCTCGCACCTCTGACAAGGCGCAGCGCATGGCTGCGCGCGCCACTTCCACTTTCCAACCCCGTTGCCTGGCCGCCGCCGTGGCCGCGCTGGTATCCAGCGGTGCCTGGGGGCAGCAGACCGCGCCGGAGCCGGCTGTGCCACTGGCACAGACGGAATCGACGATGCCGCAAGTCACGGTGCAGGGCAAGGCAGAAAAGGCCCCCGGCACGATCACCGTGATCAGCAGCGAGGAGCTGGAAAAAGCAAACAGCATGGCCGACATCTCGCGCTACCAGCCGCTGGTGTCGGCCCCCGGCACGGCATCGGGCACCAGCCGCAACCGCAGCAGCTTTGACCGCTCGGGCACCACCGGCTACAACATTCGCGGTATCGAAGGCAACCGCATCGGCATGGATGTGGACGGCATCGAAATGCCCGACGCGAGCACCCGCCCCTATGTCAGCCGCGCCGGCAACAACACCTTTGGCATTGGCCGCGACTTTATCGACCCCGAGATGTTCTCCTCGGTCGGTATCCAGTCGGGCACCACCACAGCCCGGCGCGCCGCTGGCGGCATTGGCGGTGCCGTCAGCTTCAAGACCAAGTCGGCCAGCGACTTTCTGCGCAATGGCAACACCAGCTACTTCGGTGGCAAGCTCGGCTTTGATTCCGCCGACCATTCCTGGAACGAAAGCATCACCGCAGCGGGCAAATCGGGCAGCCTCGACGGCCTGATCGCCTTCTCGCGCCGCGATGGCAAGGAGACGCAGAACAACAGCGCGCTGGGCATCAAGGCATCGCCGGAAGACTGGCATTCCAACGCGCTGCTGATGAAGGGCGGCCTGCAGATCGATGCCGAGAACCGCATGGAGCTGTCTGCCGACCTGTACCGGCGCAGCAACCAGAACCAGTTCTATGGCTGGAGCAGCGACAACAGCACCATCACGCAAAACAATAGGCAGGACAGCGACACCAGCCGCAACACGCTGCAGCTGTCGCACCTGTGGACGCCCACCAACGCCGTGGTGGACCAGTTGGACACGCGCCTGTTCTTCCAGAACACCGATACCGAAGACGTGACCGACACCACCACGTTGGCGGGCGGCGCCACCACGCGCAACCTGTCGCAAAACAAGACCAAGGCCTGGGGCCTGTCGACGACCGGCGACAAGCACATCGGCCGCCATCGCATCAGCTTCGGCTTCAATGCACAGGCGCAGAGCCAGGAGCGCCCCTGGAACGTGCCGGGCTACATGAAGCCACAGCCCGACACCGACACTACGCGCCTGGGTGCCTTCATCCAGGATGACATCGGTTTTGACGTCGGCGGCAAGCGCCTGGGCGTGATTCCAGCGCTGCGCGTGGACCGGGTCCAGGTGGAGCCCAAGCATCTGGGCGATTTTGCCGAAGGTGCGTTGACCGAAGAGGCCGCCTCCAAGCTGTACAGCAACCTCAGCAGCACCATCTGGAGCCCGAGCCTGGGCCTGACCTATGCGCTGACGCCCCAATTCATCGCCTACGGCCAGTACAAGCGCAGTGGCCGTGCACCGACCGCTGGCGAGGTGTTCGGCTCCTGGAACATGGACCAGAACTATGCCGGCTCCGCCCAGTACGCACTGATCGGCAACAGCAACCTCAAGCAAGAGACCAGCAACGCCTTCGAGATCGGCGTCAAGGGCTCACCGGCGGACGGCGTGCTGTTCAATGCATCGACCTTCTACACGCGCTACAAGGATTTCATCGGCTACACCCGCTACACCCGCGCCAGCGCACCGGACAAGTTCAGCAATGTGCCGGCGCACATCGGCACCATCTACCAGGCCGAGAACCGCGACGAGGCCACGATCTATGGCCTGGAAATGAGCGCCCGCCTGGACCACGGACAGTGGGAACCCGCCGTCAAGGGCCTGTACTCGACCTGGGCGCTGGGCCTGGCCCATGGCAGCTCCAAGTCCTACTATGCCGGTGACAAGGACGTGCCGCTGGATACCATCCAGCCGCGCAAGGCCGTCATCGGCGTGGGCTATGACGCGCCGATGCGCGCCTGGGGCGTGAACATGACCGGCACCTTTGTGGCCGGCAAGCAGGCCCAGGCCACCAACCGCGACAGCTACACCAATGCCGGCAGCAACCTTGCCGACTCCAGCATCGAGCAGTTCCGCGTGCCCGGCTATGCGCTGTTCGACCTGTCGGGCTACTGGCAGATCAACAAGAATGCCCGCCTGAATGTCGGCATCTACAACCTGACGGACAAGCGCTACTGGGATTACGCCAGCAGCCGCAGCCTGCAGCCCTCCGTGGCCAAGGACCAGCGCGACATCCAGCTGCTGACCAACCCGGGCCGCACCTACGCCGTCTCGTTGAACGTCAATTTCTAAGCTCTTCTCCCACCAAGAAAGGACCCCGGCATGAACCGCTTTTCCGCCACCATGGCCGCACTCGCAGCCGCCGCGCTGCTGACGGCCTGCGCCAGCAACGACAGCAAGACCGCAGCCCCCGCCGCTGCTGCCAAGACCGCAGCCCAGGGCCCAGTCGCCCCCGTGGGCGGCCACGGCCACAATGCCTTCATCGGCAGCTATGACGCCAACCGTGACGGCGTCGTCACCCGTGAGGAATACGACACGCTGCGCAAGCAGCGCTTCGTCGCCGCCGACACCAACAACGATGGCTGGCTGAGCGAGGACGAATACGTGGCCGAGTTTGAAGGACGCCTCAAGGCCCAATATGCTGCTGCAGGCAAGAAGCCCGACCAGCAGTACGAAGGCAGCATCAAGCAGGCCCATGTGCGTTTCCACATCCTCGATACCAACAAGGATGGCAAGCTGAGCCTCGAAGAAGAAATCGACATTGCCAACAAGACCTTCAAGAACGCCGACCGCAACGGCGACGGTGTGGTCAACGCAGCCGACATGGCAGGGCAGTAAACCATGCAAGCGCGCCATCTGTTTGCTGCGCTTGCGGCGACGTTCAGCCTGAGCGCTGCCCAGGCCCACATGCCCTTTCTGCTGCCCAGCGTGTTCGATGTGCAGCCCGAATCCACCATCAGTGTGGATGCGGGCTTTGCAGAAAAACTGTTCCTGTCCGAGGTCCAATTTGGCGACACGCCGTTCAGCGTCACCACGCCCTCGGGCACCACGCTGCCCTTTGGCGATGTGCACCAGTTCAAGACCCGCACGGTGGCGGAGCAAAAACTGCCTGACGAGAAAGGTACCTACCGCCTCTCCACTGGCCCGCGTCTGGGCGCCATCTTCCGCAGTTGGGAAGTGAATGGCAAAACCACCGTCGTGCGCGACCCCCAGGCCGCCATGCCCGAGGGTGGCGTGATGAAGCTGCACTACCAGTCGCTGTCGGTCTCCGAGGCCTATGTCACCGCCGGTGCGCCCACCCCCATCAAGCCCTATGGAAAGGGGCTGGAGATCGTGCCCAGCACACACCCCAGCGATGTGTTCGCCGCAGAGAGATTCAACTTTGCGGTGCACTTTGATGGCAAGCCACTGGCAGACCACAAGGTCAGCATCTACCGCTCGCCGATGGACCTGCAAGGCCAGAACAGCGTGGATGAACTCAGCACCGATGCGCAGGGCGACATCAGCTGGACCCCGGGCAAGCCTGGCATCTACATGGCCCTGGTACGCCACCGCGCCCCGGCCCCCGAAGGCGCTGCCGCGCCGACCTATGGCTACAACTACACGCTGACCTTCCGGGTGCTGGCGCAGTAGTGTTGCTCAGGGCTGTGGCACTCGCAGGGCTTGCTCCATCCCGAGCAAGCTCCCCGCAGGGCCATGGCCCGCCTTCCATCACCCATCACCAGTTGGCATCCGCCCTCCCCGGCGGGCGCTGCGGCGCGAACACCTCAACCAGGTGGTCCACCAGCGCCTTGGTCTTCGCGGGCAGATGGGCTCCGCCGTGGAACTGCAGATAGATATCGGCGGGCGGCAGCCGCCAATCCGGCAGCACCGGCAGCAGTTGACCCGCGCGCAGCAGTGGGCCGACCTCCCACTCCGAGCGCATCAGGATGCCGTGCCCCGCCAACGCCCAGGCGGTGGCCGACTCGCCATCGTTGGCGCTCAGCGGCCCCCTCACCTTCACCGTTTCTGTCTGTGTCCCGTTGCGCAGATGCCAGGTGCCAAACGCCTCGTCGCCCTCGCGGATGAAGAGGCAGGCGTGGCGCGTCAGCGCTTGCGGTGACGATGGCGCGCCCCTGTCTTGCAGATAGCCTGGCGAGGCACAAAGCACACGGCGGTTGCGGGCCAGCACCCGGGCTGTCCAGCGCGAATCGGGCATGTCACCCATCCGGATGACCACATCGAAACGGTCCTGAGCGAGATCGGCAGGCCGGTCGCTCAGCTGCAGCTGTACCTCCACCTCTGGATAGCGGCGTGCAAACGTTCCCAGCGCTGGCGCAATATGCCGGCGGCCAAAGCCGAAGGTGGCATTGACCCGCAACAGGCCCTGCGGCACGGCGGCCGCCCCGCCAATGGCGCGCTCCAGCGAGCCCAGCTCGGAGAGCAGACGCGCACCCTCGACCAGGTAGCGCTCGCCCTCAGGCGTCAAGCCCATGCGGCGGGTGGTTCTCTGCATCAGCCGGGCACCGAGCCGGGCTTCGAGCGCCGCCAGGCGCTTGCTGACGGCCGGACCGGTGACACCGAGCTGCTGGGCCGCACTGCGCATGCTGCCCTCTTTGCTGAGCAGCGCAAAAAAGGCGATGTCGGAAAATCCATCCATTCGTAACTCCAGCGACCGAAAGTCGTGCTCTGGCGCGCATTGTATATTTTTCACTCAGCGGTGAGACTTGGAGCCATCAGTACACAGAGCTCCCCACATGCACCGCACCCTTTACCGCAAGCTGGTCGACAGCCATACCGTCGCCCAGCTCGATGCGCAGAACGTCCTGCTGTTCTGCGACCTGCACTTGATGAACGAGTACACCAGCCCGCAGGCCTTTGCCGGCCTGGACGAGCAAGGGCGCCAGGTGCTGATGCCAGGGCAGAACATGGCCGTGGTCAGCCACGTGATTCCGACCGACCCAGGCGTCATCCGCGTCATCCGCGATGCTGCGCCCGCGCTCCAGGCCAGCAACCTGCGCAAGAACTGCGACCAGCATGGCATTCCCCTGTTCGACACCCAGGATGCGCTGCAAGGCATCGAGCACGTGGTGGCGCCTGAGCACGGCATGGTCCGGCCTGGCATGGTGGTCATTTGCGGCGATTCGCACACGACCACCTACGGGGCATTGGGCGCGCTGGGGTTTGGCATCGGCACCTCGGAGGTCGAGCACGTACTGGCCACGCAGACCTTGGTCTACCGGCTCGCCAAGGACATGCGCATCCAGGTCGATGGCCTGCTGCCGCTGGGCACCACCGCCAAGGACCTGATCCTCATGGTCATCGGCCATATCGGCGCCCAGGGCGCGCGGGGCCATGTCATCGAGTTCTGCGGCACCGCATTCGATGCGATGTCGATCGAAGCGCGCTTTACCGTGTGCAATATGGCCGTCGAGGCAGGCGCCCGTGGCGCCTTGATCGCGCCCGACCAGAAGGCCGCAGACTATGTGCTGGCGCGCTCCGCAGACCTGAGCGGCGCCGTACAGCAGGCCGCCCTGCAGCACTGGGCCGGCCTGCGCAGCGATGCAGGCGCGGTGTTTGATGTGGAGCACCGTTTTGATGCCAGCGACGTGCCCCCGCATGTGACCTGGGGCACCAGCCCGGACCAGGTCGCGCCCATTGGTGGCGCGGTTCCTGACCCGGCGATGCAGGCCCCTGGGCCCCTGCGCCGCAGTACCGAGCAGGCACTGCGCTACACCGGGCTCGCAGCAGGTATGCCGCTCGAAGGCATCGCCATCCAGCATGTCTTCATCGGCTCCTGCACCAATGCCCGCATGGAAGACCTGCGGGCCGTGGCCGAGGTGGTGCGCGGGCGGCAGGTGGCCCAGGGGGTCCGTGCGATGGTGGTGCCGGGCTCCGGCGCGGTCAAGCAACAGGCCGAAGCAGAAGGCATCGCCCGCCTGCTGCTGGATGCCGGCTTTGAATGGCGCGAACCGGGCTGCTCCATGTGCCTGGCGATGAACGGCGACATCCTGGCCGATGGTGTGCGCTGCGCCTCCACGACCAATCGCAATTTCGAGGGGCGCCAGGGACGCGGCGCCATCACCCACCTGATGAGCCCTGCGATGGCGGCTGCTGCCGCCATCACCGGCACCATTACCGACGTTCGGCGTCTGGAGACCATGCATGCGTGAGCAACACATCCTGAGCGGCAAGATGGCCCCTCTGGCGATCGAGAACCTGGACACCGACCAGATCATGCCCAAGCAGTTTCTGCACGGCATCGACAAGGCCGGGCTGGACAAGGGCCTGCTGTACGACCTGCGCTTTGACGCCGCAGGCCGCCAGCGCCCCGGCTTTGTGTTGAACCAGCCCGAGCGGGCGGATGTGGAAATCCTGGTGGCCGGTGCCAACTTTGGCTGCGGCTCCAGCCGCGAACACGCGGTATGGGGGCTGCAGCAATACGGTATCCAGGCCATCATCGCACCCAGCTTCGGAGAAATCTTCTACTCCAACGCGATGAACAACCAGTTGCTGCTGGTCATGCTCCCCGAGACGGACATCGCCATGCTGATGGCCGATGCCGGCAGCCTGGAGACCTCACATGTCCATATCGACCTGCAGACCCTCCGGGTCAAGAGCCGGAGCGTGGATGCCGCCTTCAGCCTGTCGGAGCGCCACCACCGCATGCAGCTGGAGCGCAGAGACCTGATCGGCATGTCGCTGACGTACCAGGCCGACATCACGCATTTTGCGCAGCGCCACTGGGCAGCCTATCCTTGGCTCAAAGACGTGGCGCTGCGCACCCGCCAACATCTTGGCGATACGCCACGTACACAGCAACCGGCAAGCTTTGGAGGAAAAGCCTGATGTTCGAGAGTTTTGACACCCGCGATGTGCCCGTCAATGGCACCGTGATTCGTTGCCGCGTCGGGGGCAGCGGCCCCGCACTGCTGCTGCTGCACGGCCACCCGCAGACCCATGTGATGTGGCACCGCGTGGCGCCGGCGCTGGCCGAAACGTTCACCGTCGTCTGCGCCGACCTGCGCGGCTATGGCGACTCTGCCCGCCCCGGGGCCAGCCCGCACAGCGCCGCCTACAGCAAGCGCACGATGGCCCAGGACATGGCCGATCTGATGACCAGCCTGGGCCACCAGCAGTTCCGCCTCACCGCCCATGACCGGGGCGCCCGTGTGGCCCACCGGCTGCTGCTGGACCACCCGGGCCGGGTGCAGCGCGCGATGCTGCTCGATGTAGCGCCGACCCTGGCCATGTACGAGCAAACGACGGAAGCCTTTGCCAAGGCCTACTGGCACTGGTTCTTCCTCATCCAGCCCGCACCGCTGCCGGAGCGGCTGATCGACGCCGACCCCGCCGCCTACATCCGCGATGTGATGGGCCGCCGCCATGCGGGCCTGGCCGCCTTCGCGCCGGAGGCGCTGCAAGAGTACCTGCGCTGCATTGCCATCCCGGGGACCGCCACCGCCATCTGTGAGGACTACCGCGCATCCGCAGGCATCGACCTGGAGCACGACCGGGCCGATAGGGCCAAAGGCCACCAGGTAACGGCCCCGCTGCGCGTGCTCTGGGGCGCCGAAGGCGCCGTGGGGCGCTGCTTCCCGGTGCTGGACCTGTGGCGCGAGGCGGCTACTGACGTCAGCGGCAAGGCGCTCGGCTGCGGCCACTACATTGCCGAGGAGCAGCCGGCCAAGTTGCTCGAGGAGATGCGGGAGTTCTTTGCCGTCTGATGACACATGATGGCGGCGGTTATCGCGAAGCCTGCTGAGGGTAGCCACGGGCCTTTTTTGGCGCAGAAGGCCAGCTACTGGATTTGCACCAAGATGCACAGCCCGCCAGCCCCGTCTGTCAGATGCTGCGTTGATTGACCCGATCTGACAGCTGTTGGGCACTTTCACGGCGCTCGCTATAGCGGCTCACCAGATAGTCCGAACAGTCTCGGGTAAGCAGTGTGAATTTGACCAGCTCTTCCATCACGTCCACCACCCTTTCGTAATACGACGAAGGCTTCATCCGGCCAGCCTCATCGAACTCCGCAAAGGCCTTGGCCACGGATGACTGATTGGGGATGGTGACCATGCGCATCCAGCGGCCCAACACGCGCATCTGGTTGACGGCATTGAAGGACTGCGAGCCGCCCGAGACCTGCATCACGGCCAATGTCTTGCCTTGGGTCGGACGAACCACACCCACTGACAAAGGTATCCAGTCGATCTGTGCTTTGAGAACACTGGTCATCGCACCATGGCGCTCCGGTGACGTCCAAACCATCCCTTCTGCCCATTGCGCCAGTTCGCGCAGCGCTTTGACCTTGGGATGGTCTTCTGGCGCACCATCAGGTAAAGGCAAACCACGCGGATCAAAAATCCGGGTCTCGGCACCCATCGTGCGCAGCAATCGCGCCGCCTCTTCGGTCAGCAGCCGGCTGTAGGAGCGTTCACGAACGGAGCCATACAGCAGCAGAATGCGAGGCGCATGCGTGGCGCGCTGGGCGGGCAACAAGCGGTCCAGGCAGGGCTTTTCGAACGCTTGTTCGTCGAGGTTCGGTAGATCAGCGCTTGTCAATTCGATGTCCATTCGCGTCAATGACGGCTTCCCCGTCTTCCTTGCAGAATGCGGCCTGCTGGGGCTGCGGCAGGATGTCCAGCACAGCCTCTGAGGGGCGGCACAGGCGGGTTCCCAGCGGGGTGACCACGATGGGGCGATTGATGAGGATCGGGTGCTGAAGCATGAAGTCCATCAACTGCGCATCCGTCCATTGGGGCTCGCCCAGGCCAAGTTCGTCATACGGCGTACCTTTTTGGCGCAACAGTTCGCGCACTGGCGTGCCCATGGCTAGGATCAGGCCTACGAGGGTGGCGCGATCAGGCGGGGTCTTGAGGTATTCAATGACGACCGGATCCTCCCCGCTGTTGCGGATCAGCGCCAAGACATTGCGGGAAGTGCCGCAGGCCGGGTTGTGGTAAATCGTGATGTCGCTCATCGCAGTTGCTCTCCCGTTGCAAAGGTTCATGAGGCCAGGCTGAGCCGCAGCGCCAGCGCCGCCAGTGTGATGAGCAGCACCGGCATGGTCAGCACCGCACCCACCTTGAAGTAGTAGCCCCAGCCAATGGTTGTGCCCTTCTTGGCGAGCACATGCAACCACAGCAACGTGGCCAGGCTGCCAATGGGCGTGATCTTGGGGCCGAGATCGCAGCCGATCACATTGGCGTAGACCATGGCCTCCTTGACGGTTCCGCTGGCCGTCGACGCATCGATGGACAAGGCTCCGATCAACACCGTGGGCATGTTGTTCATGACGGATGACAGAACTGCAGAGAGCACTCCTGTTCCCAGCGATGCTGTCCATATGCCACCAGCTGCAAATTGGTTCAGCAGCATCGCGATGTAATCCGTCAGACCCGCGTTACGCAGCCCATAGACCACCAGATACATGCCTAGCGAGAACACTACGATCTGCCAAGGCGCACCGTGCAACACTTTCCGGGTGCTGAGCACAGGGCTGCGTGCCGCCACGGCCAACAAGATCGCAGCACCGACCGCTGCCACCGCGCTGACGGGAACACCCAAGGGCTCCAGGGCGAAGAAACCCAGCAGCAGCAAGACCAGGACGACCCAGCCCGCGCGGAAAGTGGCCATGTCCTGGATGGCTGCCGAAGGCTGCTTGAGTTGGCCAAGGTTGTAGCTCGCAGGAATGCTTCCCCGGAAGAACAGCAGCAGCACACCAAGGCTGGCCAGGACCGATACCACCGTGACCGGCACCATCACCGATGCGTAGTCGCTGAACCCGATCTTGAAAAAGTCGGCGGACACGATGTTGACCAGGTTGGAGACGATCAGCGGGAGGCTGGCTGTATCGGCAATGAAGCCAGCCGCCATCACAAATGCCAGCGTTGCGGCTGCCGAGAAGCCCAGCGCGACC
This sequence comes from Comamonas sp. B21-038, assembly GCF_022387135.1. Classification (GTDB taxonomy): domain Bacteria; phylum Pseudomonadota; class Gammaproteobacteria; order Burkholderiales; family Burkholderiaceae_C; genus Comamonas; species Comamonas sediminis. The sequence continues at coordinate 812,557 of NZ_CP092462.1, read as the reverse complement.
AGCATGGCCAGCACGATGGGAGTGAGAATGAGGGCCGCTCCGTCGTTGGCGAACAAGGCTGACACGGCAGCGCCCAGCAGCACGATGAGGGCAAACAGCTTGACGCCGCTTCCGCCTCCCCAGCGTGCACAGTGCAGCGCGGCCCATTCAAAGAATCCGGCCTCGTCCAGCAACAAGCTGATGATGATGACGGCGACAAAGGTCGCCGTGGCATTCCAGACAATGTTCCAGACCACCGGTATATCGGTCCAGTGCACGACACCCAGCAGCAATGCGATACCGGCTCCCAGCGAGGCGCTCCAGCCAATGCCCAGGCCGCGTGGCTGCCAGATAACCAGGGTCAGAGTGAAGATGAAGATCAGAATCGCCGTCAACATGATGAACTGCACCTAGCAAAGACAGCTTCAGCAAGGGCACGAAGCCGAGGCATTTGGCGTGCAAGCCTGGCCCTGACAGCAGTTGTCGACGAGGTACGCGAGCAGGCCATTCATCGCGGGAAACGCCGCGCGATAAAGCACATTGCGCCCCTGTCTCTCCTGGCTCACGAGCTCAGCGTGAGAGAGCTCCTTGAGGTGAAACGACAGCGCATTGGGGGCTATGCCCAACTGCTCGGCCAACGCACTGGGGGTCAGGCCTTCAGGCCCGGCGACCACCAATGCACGAAACACGCGCAGGCGTGCTTCATGGGCCAGGGCAGAGAGGGAGCGGATCACTTGGGCTTCTTGCATTTATCAATGATACAACAATTGTTGAATAATTGATCTAAAAACGCTGGATCCGACCAAGGGAATGACCGCCTTGGCGGATAGCCCTTGAACGGCCGCTTGTGGTCGCCACCACCCTCCACAACGCCTCGACAGCCTGATCCCAGCCCCCAAGCATGCCCCCGCTCATGGCGGCATGCGCGCTAAGGGGCTTGATCAAAAGCGGCTCCATCTCCGGCATGCAAGCCATGGACCAACCGGGCGCGTCACCACCGCACTGGCCACCACCTTGGCGGCATTGGCCAACCAGAAGCGTTAAAGCGCTAGCCCTTGGTGGGCTCGCCCTGCACCTGCCCCCAGCCGCCGCCCAGCGCCTTGTACAAGGCCACGCTGGCGCGCAGGCGCTCCTGGTGCAGCTGCACCGCCAAGTCCTGCGCCTGGTACAGCGAGCGCTGCGTGTCGAGCAGCACCAGCTGGGTCTCGGCGCCGGCGCGGTAACGGGCCTCGGCCAGCGCCAGCGCCTTGCGGGCCTGGCGCAGTTCCTCCTCTTGCGCCAGCGCCTGCTGCTGCATACCGGCAACGGCGTTCAGGGCAGTCTGCACATCGCTGAAGGCCTGGACAATGCTCTGGCGGTAGGCCAGCAGCAGCTCCTCGCGCTGGGCGATCACCAGGTCGCGGTTGGCGGCCAGGCGGCCGGCATCAAAGATGGGCGCAGCCAGGCCAGCGGCCAGCGAGTACAGCGGGTTGTCCAGCACGCGGTGCAGTTGCCGGCCTTGTGCGCCCAGCTCGGCCGTCAAGCTCAGGCGGGGCAGCATCGCGGCGCGTGCGGCTTCCAGGTCGGCATCGGCCGCCTGCAAGCGGGCCTCGGCGCGGGCAATGTCGGGCCGGCGGGTGACCAGCTCGATGGGCTCGCCCTGGTCGATGCGGGGCACCTGCAAGGCCAGCACACTGCTTTGGCTGACGGCAGGGCCTTGCGCCTGGCCCAGCAGCAAGGCCAGGCTGCGCTGGGCATCGGCCTGCTGCTGGTCCAGGGCCGCCAGCGCGCGGCGTTGCGCCGCCACCAGGCCGCGTTGTTGTGCCAGCTCCAGCGATGTGGCCGCGCCAAAATTGGCCTTGGATTCGACCAGCGCCAGCAGGCGCTCGGCGGTTTGCAGATTGCGCTGGGCAATCTCGCCGCGCTCACGCAGGCCCACGTTCAGCAGCCAGGCATCTGCGACTGCGGCGGTGACCGACAGGCGCACCGTGTCGTGGTCAAAACTGCTGGCGCGCAGTGCAGCGCCTGCCGCATCGCGCTGCGACTGCAGACGGCCCCAAAGGTCCAGCTCATAGCTGGCAGCCAGGCCGACGGACAGGTTACGGCCCGTCGTCTCGGCATGGCCGCCCAGCCGGCCCTGGTGCCCGGCCTGGGCCGTGGCATTGACGGTGGGCAACAGCTCGGCCCCGGCATAGCGGGCGCTGGCCTGTGCCTGCTGCACCCTGGCCATGGCGGCGGCCACATCCAGGCTGTGCTGCTGGGCATCGGCCACCAGCGCATCCAGCTCCGCGCTGCCAAAGCTGCGCCACCAGCCCTGGCTGACGGCATCGCGCTGGCCAGTGGCGCCGTCGCTGCGCTGCCATTGGGCGGGCACATCCAGCGCCTGCCACTGCGACTGCTGCACCTGGGGCGGCGCAGACACACAGCCAGCCAGCACCAGGGCTGCTGCCAGCGCGCTGGCGATTGGGAAGATCTGCATACTCACTCTCCTGCCAGGGCCCGTACCGGGTCCAGGCGCGCGGCCGTCTTGGCCGGCATGTAACCAAACACCAGACCGGTGACCACCGCACAGGCAAAGGCACCGGCCATGGCGCGGATGGAAAACACCACGGGAACACCGGCCAGCACCAGCACGGCGCCTACCAGCGCGCCCACCACCAGGCCCACGGTGCCACCGGACAGGGTCACCAGGCTGGCCTCGGTCAAGAACTGGCGCAGGATGTCGCTCTGCCGCGCACCCACCGCCATGCGGATGCCGATCTCCCGCGTGCGCTCGCGCACCGTCATCAGCATCACATTCATCACGCCAATGCCGCCCACCACCAGCGACACCGCGGCAATCAGCCCCAGCATCACCGCCATGCTCTGGCGCGTGGCCGCCTCGGCCTGGATGCGTGCGGCGGCATTGCCGATGCCAAAGTCCTCGCGGCCGCCATGGCGGGCCAGCAGCACGCGGTGAATGGCCGCCTCAGCCTCGTTGACCACCTCGGAGGACATGGCCTCCACCACCACATAGTCTGGCTGGGTCTGCGCCTGGTAGACGCGTGCCCGGCCCGATTGGTAGGGGATGAAGACCATGTCGTCATAGTCCTGCGCGCCCGAATCCGCCCCGCGCTCGCTCATCACGCCAATCACCTCGAAGGCCGAGGTGCCGATGATCAGCTGCCGCCCCAGCGGGTTGGGCGTGTCGGGGAAGAAGTGCTTGTGCGCCTTGTGGCCCAGCACCACCAGCGGCGCCAGGTCGCGGTCCTCGGTGTCCGTGTAGTAGCGGCCCAGCTTGGGCTTCCAGTGGTGCACCAGCGGCATTTCTTCGCTGGCGGCAAACACATAGACCTGCTTGTCGGCATTGCCATAGCGCACCGTGACGGGGTCGCCAATCACCGGCATCACGCGCCGTATCTCGGGCAGCTCACGCAAGGCGTCCAGGTCTTCCTCTGTTATCTGGCCAGCGGGCCCGCCGGTCGCTGGCGGCTTGCTGCCCATGTAGAGGATCGCCGTGCCCATGGTGCCCATCTGCTCGACCACCTTGCGCCGCGCGCCTTCGCCAATGGCCAGCATCACGATCACCGACACCACGCCGATCACAATGCCCAGCAAGGTCAGGCTGGTGCGCACCCGGTTGAGGCGCATGCCCCGCCAGGCCGAGCGCGCGGCCTCCAGCAGCTCGGCCCACAGTGGCGTGGCCGACGCACTGCCGCCCTGGGGCACCGGCGCCAGCTGCATGCGCGTGCCCTCGCCTGTGCTTGCACTCGCAGTTGCAGTTGCGGCGGCGGGCGCTGCTTCGGGCTGGCTGGCGCTGTCGCCCACAATGCGGCCGTCGCTGATCTCGATGACGCGTTGCGCCTGCGCCGCCACTTCGCGGTCGTGGGTGATCAGGATGATGGTGTGGCCGGCGGCGGCCAGCTCGCGCAGCAGCGCCATCACCTCGGCACCGCTGTGCGAATCAAGTGCTCCCGTGGGCTCGTCGGCCAGGATGATGTGGCCGCCATTCATCAGCGCCCGCGCAATCGACACGCGCTGCTGCTGCCCGCCCGAGAGCTGGTTGGGCCGGTTGCCCAGGCGCTCGCCCAGGCCCAGGCGTTGCAGCAGAGACTGCGCGCGCTGCACCCGCTCGCCCTTCGGCAGGCCGGAGTAGATGGCCGGCATCTCCACGTTCTCACTGGCGCTTTCGCTGGCAATCAGGTGGTAGCCCTGGAAGACAAAGCCAAAGGCCTCGCGCCGCAGCCAGGCCAGCGCGTCCGAGTCGAACTGCGCCACATCCTGGCCCTGGAAGTGGTAGCTGCCGTCGCTGGGCCGGTCCAGGCAGCCCAGGATGTTCATCAAGGTGGACTTGCCCGAGCCCGAGCTGCCCACGACGGCCACAAATTCGCCCGCGTAGATATCCAGGTCAATGCCATGCAGCACGGTCACCAGCGGCTGGCCGCTGGCGGGGTCGCCATAGTGTTTGCGAATGCCCCGCAGTGCGATCAGTGGCTGGTTTGCGTCAACCGGGCCGCTCACCATTGCAGCCACCTGGGGCCACGCTCCAGCGCGGTCTCGCCGGTGACGACCTTCTCGCCTTCGGCCAGGCCCTCCAGCACCTCCACCTGGTGGCGGCTGCGTATGCCCAGCTTCACCTTGCGGGTCTGGGGTTGGCCACCGGCATCCAGCACCCGGGCCACATGGGCGCCGTCGCGGGCCTTGTCTTCTTCCACCGCCGTCAGCGCCACCGCCAGCGCCTGGCTGGCACGGGCGCTGACAAACACGACCTGCGCCGTCATCTGCGGCATCAGCTCGGCGTCGTCGTTGCCCACGTCAAACAGCACGGTATAGGCCACGGCCTTGGTGGCGGGTGCCGGCGTCTGCGCATTGCCGGCCGGCTGGGCCTGGCTGGCAGCGGGCGCGGGCAGCACCTGGCGCACCTGGCCCTGCCAGCGCCGGGGCTTGGTCTGGCCCGCGCCCCCCAAGGTGGTGAAGTAGACCGGCATGCCCTCCTTGACCCTGCGCACATCGGCCTCGGACACCTCGGTCCAGACCGTCATCGCCGACAGATCGGCAATGCGCAGGATATTGGGCGTCTGGTAGGTCGCGTTCAGCGTCTGGCCCTCACGTGCCTCGACCGACACCACGGTGCCCGCCATCGGCGCATAGATGCGGGTGTAGCCCAGGCGTGCCTCGTCGGCCTTCAGCGATGCCTGGGTCTGGCTGATCTGGGCCTTCAAGTGGTCCATGCGCGCCACGGCCATGGCCAGGTTGGCCTGGGCAGTCTGCAGGTCTTCCTCGCGTGTGGCCTCGTGCGCGCTCAGCTGCTGCTGGCGTTGCAGCTGCTGGCCCGCCAGCCGGTGCTGGGCCTGCTGCTCGGCCAGCTGGGCACGCAGGCCCGCCAACGAGGCACGGCCCGCATCCACCGTCGCACGCTGCACGCTGGGGTCAATCTCCACCAGCAGATCGCCCTTGGCCACCTCGGCACCGGGCGCCACCTTCAGCTTCAGGATCTGGCCCGAGACCTGGGCACCCACATCCACATAGCTGCGCGGCTGCAAGGTGCCAATCGCCGTCACCGTGGCCTCGATATCCTGGCGCGCCACCGGCTCGCTCTGGTAGGCCATCGCCGGGCGGCCCGACCACCACAGCACCGCCGCTGCCACTACCGCCGCAACGGCCACCACGGTCACTCCTACGCGCGAGGCCTTCATGAGATCTCTCCCTCGGCCACGTTCTTCTGCATACCCTTCATTGCTTCCCCCACCATAGCCCCCCAGTTATTCATTTGCAGGCCGTCAGGCCCACCACCACAAACCCAACAAGGCCAGCGGCGCCAGCGCAGCCGCTGCACGCGCCGCCCAGCGCGGCGCAGCCGCAATCCACAACACTGCTACCAGTGCCCCGGCCGATATCCAACCCAGCCAGGCCACCACCCCCACGGTGGCGCCCCAGCCGCCCACACTGGGCAGCACGGCGGCTGCCAGCAGCAAGCTGCCCAGCAGACGCAGCAAGCGGCTGCGCCGCAGCGGTATGTCTCGCTCGCCCGTCAGTTGCTCATGGTGGCGGTCCATCGCAAAGGCCAGGGCCGTCATGCCGGAAAAGGCCAGCGCCAATGCGTATCCAGATGCTTGCCAACTGGTCATGCGCCCACCTGTACTTTGTTTGCGGTTGAAGATGCCGCCTTGCCCGCCACCAACGCGCGGCGGCGCCACAGCACACGGCAGGCCCAGACGGCGGCCAGGCCAAAGGCCCAGGCGCCCAGCTCCACGCCGGCGCTTTCCCAGTCGCCACGCAGCAGCTGCGCGGGCCAGTGGTCACCCACGCTCAACGCATTCAGCACCGGCAGCAGCAGGCAGAGCGCAGCCAGCAGTGCCATCTGCTCCAGCCAGGCCTTGGCCGGGGCGCGCACAAGGCCATGCAGCAGCGCGGCCAGCCACAGCCCAAAGAAGACGCCCAGCTCCCACTGCGCGCGCTGCGGCAGCTCCAGCGGCAGCAGGCGGTTGGCCCAGAGGTAGCCAATGCAGGCCACACCCAGGCCTGCAATGGCCGCCACATTCAGCCCCTCGATCAAACGGTAGACGGCGGCCGTGGCGCTGCCAAACTCGCCCATGTGCTTGCTGCGGCGTTTGACGACAAACAGGATGGCGCCGGTGGCCATCATGGCTGTGCCTGCCAGGCCGCAGACGAAGTACAGCCACTTCATCACCCAGCCGCCGAACTTGACCATGTGCAGCCCGCCCATCACCGACTGTGCGAGCGAGGCGCCACCGCCTTCGGCTTCACCCGGCATGCGCAGCTGCAGCAGTTCGCCGCTGGCGGCCGAGAACATGGCCATGCCGGTATTGGGGCTCAGGCGCTTGTCGGCATCGGCATCGCTGTTCCAGCCATAGATGCCAACGCGCGCGGCCGCATCACTGGGATGGTCTACCACCACCGCACGCACCGGCTGGCCGATCAGCGCCTGGCCGCGTGCGGCAAAGCTCTCCAGATCGGGGACAGCCATGGCCTCGCCCGAGCGCGCTGGTTTGCCCGGCTCAGCCAGCTCGGCCGCAAAAGTCTGGCGGTCATGGGGCGCCGTGCCGTACTGGCTCCAGATGCCGGCGGGCATAAAGGTCAGGGCCGATATCGCCACGCCGGTGTAGGCAATCATCAGCTGAAACGGCAGGGTCAACACCGCCACCGCGTTGTGCGCATCCAGCCAGCTGCGCTGGCCCTTGCGGGCGCGGAAGGTGAAGAAGTCCTGAAAAATCCGCTTGTGCGTGACCACGCCGCTGATCAGCGCCACCAGCATGGCCATGCCGGCAACACCGACCACCCATAGACCGGCCTGGCCGGCATGCAGCTCGTAGTGGAAATGCACAAAATGCTCGCCACCCATCGTGGCCCGCATCGCGCCATGGTGGCCCTCGGCCAAAGGCTCACCGGTGCGGGTGTCCAGCTCGGCATCGGCGTACTGGCGCTTCTGGTCAAACCAGTAGACCTTCAGGTCGCCGCCGCCTTTGGCGTCGGTCGGCCAGATCTCCCACATCTCAGCGCCCTGGTGGTACTTCTCCATAAAGGCCACGCCCCAGGCCAGGCGCTGGCCCCGGCTGGAGGCCAGGCCGGCGGCCTCGGCCGCAACCTGCTCCGCCTCATGTGCCGCTTCTTCGGCATGGTGCTCGGGCGTCATCCAGTGGCCAATGGCCTCCTGGAACACGGCCAGGGTGCCGGTCAAAAACACCGCATACAGCAGCCAGGAGAACCACAGTCCACACCAGGTATGCAGCCAGGCCTGCGCCTGCCGAAACCCGCCCCGCCCTGCGCCGCTGCCCGGCCGCTTGTCGATCACGGTCTTGCCCATGTCAGCGCCCCAACACCAAGGCGCCGGCTGCCAGCAGCGCGCTGGGCAGTGCAATCCCCAGCCAGACCTTGCCCGGCGAGACCGGCGAGAACGCCCACACCGCCGCCAGCGCATGCAGCGCAAAGCTCCACTGCATGCCGGCCAGCACGGCCTCGGCCCGGGCAGCCGGCAGCACGGCCGCCAGGAAGACGGCCAAGGCGCTGGCCAGCAGGTAGCCGCCGAACACGGCGGCCAGCAGGCGGCTCAGGACGGACAGGCCCGGGTGGGCGCTGGGGGCATTAGGAATGGGGTTCATGGATAGGGGCATCGTGGTGGTTGCGGAGTAAACAATTTTTGAGGTCGCCAATGGGCCTTTTCAGGCCCCTCCTCTTACATGACAAACGAGATGCAAAAAAGGGCCATTTGGTTTGTAAGCACCTGTCGAGGATCCCCCCGCCTGTCGCAGCGGGTGGGCCCTCAAACGGTACTGGTTCAAGCCAACGCCCCGGCGCTTTTTTGTTTAGAAGGTCCCCCGCAAAGTCAGCATCGCGCTGCGCGGGCTGCCGTAGTAGTTGCTGCCGCTCGCATAACCCACCGACTGGTAGTAGGTCTTGTCGAACAGGTTGTTGATGTTCAGGGTCACCGTCCAGCGCGGGTCGACCTTGTACTGCAGCATGGCATTCCACACGGCGTAGCCGCCTTGGGTGAAGTCATAGCTGCGCACCGGGTTCCAGTCCGCGTCATACAAGGTGTCCTTCACATAGTGCTTGCTCTGGATGTGGGCGCTGGTCCCCACGCGCCAAGCAGATAGCTCGCCCGGCAAGGTATAGGCCGTGCTCAGCTTGAGCAGATGGCGCGGCGTGATGCTGCTGAAAGGCGCACCTTCGGTCTCATCGCGGGTGGAAACATAGGTGTAGCCCGCCGAGGCTTGCCAGCCCGGACGCAGCTCGCCGCCCACTTCCACATCAAAGCCCCGGCTGGTGACCCGGCCCTGTGGCAGGTAGCAGCAGTTGCCCGACCATTCCTCGTGGTTGCTGGGGTAGCGCGTGTCGAGCACCGCCGTGCCCGTGCGCGCTACATGGAAGACACTGAAGGTGGCATTGAGCTTGCCCTCCATCAGTTCACCCTTGAGGCCGGCCTCATAGCTCTTGCCCTTGACAGGCGCCAGCGAATCACCGGGCGGCGGGCCCGACTTGGACAACGCCTGCGGCTTGAGGATGGAGGCATAGCTCAGGTAGGCAGACCATTGGCCATTCAGGTCATAGATCACGCCGCCATAGGGGCTGAACTTGCCCGGCTCACTGAAGCGGCTGCCCGATGCCAGCTCCCAATTGCCGGCCGCATCCATCGACTCATACACCTGGTTGAACTTGTACTTGGCATAGCGCCCACCCAGGATGACATGCAGCCGGTCGGTGGGATGCAGGCGCAGCACGCCATAGCCGCCCAGCTGCTTTTGCCCCCAGGGGTTGTAGCGGCGCGAGACCGGGCCCGCCGCCGCTGGCTGCCAGCTGCCGGGGTTGAACACATCAATCGGCACCACACCTGATGGATCGCTGGAGTAACCCACATTCCAGAAGCTCTCAACGCTCTGCCGGTCCACACCCAGCACCAGCTCATGCGTGCGGCCCAGCAGCGAGAAGTTGCCCGAGAGACTGGCATCCACCACGGTCTGGGTGTTCTTGTACAGGTAGTGTCCGCCGCCATTCCAGGTCACGCCGGTGCCGGTTTCGCGGTCCAGTGCGCCATAGCCAAAGGCAGTGGTGCCGTCGTAGTCGGACGAGGTACGGGTCACGTTCAGCTTGGCGCGCCAGTTCGGGTTCAGCCTGTGCTCCAGCGCGGCAAACAGCTCGGAGTTCTGGGTGAAGCCGGTGGACCACGGCTGGGTCAAGCTGGTGTTGCGCGGCAGGCCGATGTCGCTGCCATCGTTGTAGCGCGGCACATCGCCACCGCCCTCGCCGCGCCTGCGGATGTTGGCGCGGCTCAGGCCCGCCGTCAGCAAGGTGTCGGGGCTCAGATCGGCCTCGATGATGCCGTAGAAACTGGGGCGAGCGTTGGTGCTTGATATCGATGAAGGAGTCACTGTCGGTATAGGACAGCACCGCCCGGCCACGCACCCGGCCTTCCAACGCCAGCGGCCCGGTCACATCGAGCATGCTGCGGTAGTTGTTCCAGCTGCCCAGCGACTGCTGCACCGTCACACGCGGCTCGGCCAAGGGCTTTTTGCGCACGATGTTGATGATGCCGCCCGGATCACCCACGCCGCCCAGCAGGCCGGATGCGCCCCGCATCACCTCGACCCGGTCGTAGAAATCCATGTTCTGCGCGGCGCTGTAGGTGAAGTTGGAGATGTTCAGCGGCGCGCCACCATCGACCTGCATGCTGTCAATCTGGAAACCGCGCGAGAAGAAGTTCGCAGCCTCGGCATTGGTCAAGGTCGTCGTGATGCCCGGCGTGGCAGCCAGCGCATCGCGCACCTCGGTCAGGCGGCGGTCATCGAGCTGCGCCCGCGTCACCACCGATACCGACTGCGGAATCTCGCGGAAAGCCAGGTCGGACTTGGAGGCAATGCTGGTCACCCGGCTGGTGTAGGAGCCGGTGTCTTCGGTGGTGCCGTCCACCGCGCGGCGCGCCTGCACCCGCACCTCGGCCAAGGTGCTCTCGCGCGTGGGCGCCGTCTCTACCGTCAAGGTGCCATCCTGCATGCGGCCCTGCAGGCCGCTGTTCTTGAGCAGGCTGTCGAGCGCCTCGCGCAGCGGCAGCTGGCCATGCAGCGCTGGCGCCTGGCGGCCGGCGGCCAGCTCGGGGGCAAACACCAGCTGCAGGCCGGCTTGGCGGGCAAACTGGTCCAGCGCAGCGGCCAGCGGCTGGGCGGCCATGTCAAAGCGCTGGGTCTGCGCCGGGGCGCCGGTTTGCGCCAGTGCGCCTTGCAGCGGCAGCGCCAAAACCAGCAAGAGTGCGGCATGGGCCAGCGGTGTGTGCCGGGCACGGAAAAGCAATGAAGGCATGAAAATCGTCCTTGTGAAGAGGGGGTGAAAGCAAACGCTCACCACAAGGACGATTGGCCCTGAAAGTTCCTGAAAAATAATTCGATCGCGGCTGCCGTAGCCCGCGTAGTGCAGTGCCATACCGTGCCCTGCTCCATCAAGACCGGCTGCGGCGGCTGAGCAGCAGGCTGCCATCGCTTTGCTGCTGCACCTGCACCGGCAAGGCCCGGGGCAGTGCCTGTATCCAGGCCTGGGCCTGCGCAATACGCACCCGGCCGCTGAGCGGCAGGCGCGCTGCATCCGGCGTGGCCTCCATCGCAAAGGGCGCATAGCGCGCCAGCCGCTCCAGTGCCTGGCCCAGAGTGGCATGCTGGAACACCAGCTCGCCATGGCGCCAGGAGGCGGCCGACTCCACCGACGACAGCTCGGGGCTGCGGTCGCCCGCCGCCCACTGCAGCGCCTGGCCGGCCTCCAGCGTATGCGCAAAGCCATCATCCTGCGGCGTTTCTATGGTGTCGCCCTCGGCCATCGGCTCCACACGCACCCGGCCGGATTCCACCTGCACGCTGACCCTGCTGGGCCCCCGGCCCATCGGCGTGATCTCCACACCAAAGCGCGTGCCCAGCACGGTGATGCGCAGGCCGGCCGCCTGCACCTCAAACGGCCGGTTCTCATCACGCGCCACCTCAAAAAAGGCCGCGCCCTGCAGCAGCTGCACCGACCGGCGCGCCGCAAAATACTGCAGCTGCGCCTGGCTGAGGGCATCGAGCAGCAGGCTGGAGCCATCGGGCAGCGCATGCCGCACCTGCTGGCCGCGCGGGCTCTGCCAACGGGCCTGCCACTGCACATGCTGCTGGCGGTAAAGCTGCCACTGCTGCCAGCCCAGATGGCCGCCCAGGCCCACACCGGCAAAACTCAGCAGCGCGGCCAGGCTGCGGCGCCGGCCGGCACGCCGGGCGCTGCCCTGGTGGCTGCCGCGCCAGCGCTGCAACGCATCTTCCACACAGGCACTGGCCTGGATCAGATCGCGCTCGATGGTGTTCAGCGATACGCCCAAGCGCTCGGCAATCAGCGGCTGCTTGTCGCCATGGATGCGGTGGGCCACAAAGGCGGCGCGGCTGCGCTCGGGCAGGCCGGCCAGTGCCGTCTCCAGCACTGCCAGCGCCTGGCGGTACATCACGGAATCGGCCACATCCGGTGCATGGCTGGGCGCCAGCTGCTCCTGCAGCACAGCGCCTTCCACATAGCGGCCGTGGCGCTGGCGGCGGCGGTGCGCATCCAGCGCCAGGTGCTGGGTCATCACCGCCAGGTAGGCCGTCGTGTCATCGGGCTGGTCGCCAGCGGCCTCCGCCTGGCCACTGGCCTGGGCATGCTCGGCCAGCTTCAGCCAGGTCTCATGCACCAGCTCACCCGCCTCGTCGCGGCTGCCGGTGCTGCGCGTCGCCACCCGCACCAGGTCGGCATAGGCCCGGTCAAAGCCGGTCAATAGCGCGCGGGTGAAGGAGGCGGACAATTCCATGGGGCTGGATCATAAGCCATGTAAAGAGAATCATTCTCAATAGCCATACTGATTTTCTGTCCTCTGGTCCCAGGAGCGGCGCTTTTATCACTAAACGTACTTAGAAGAAGTACTTGAAGCTCACAGTCGCCTCACGGTCCACGCCACGGAAGATGCCCGCGTAGTAGGTCTTGTTGAAGAGGTTGTTGACGTTGAGCGCCACGCGGTACTGGGGCGTTTCATAGGCCAGCGCCAGATCGGCCACGGTCACCGCGTCGTTGTAGTTCAGGCTGCCATTGGAGGCCAGGTTATAGGGCGAGCGGCCCTTATAGCGCAGGCCGGCCCCTACCATCACGCCCGGCAGGCTGCGCGGGCGGTAGTCCAGCCAGAGGCTGGCCATGTGGCGCGAGGTCTGCAAGGTTTGCTGGCCGATCTCAGCTGGCCGGTTGCTTTGGGTGGTGCGCGGGTCCAGGTAGGTGAAGCCAAGCATGCCCTGCACTTCTGGCGTGAGGGCCATCTGCGCTTCCAGCTCAAAGCCGGTCGAGCGCACCTCGCCGGTCTGCACGCTGAAGCGCGGGTGGACCGGGTCCTGGGTGGTCACATTGGTCTGGCGCAGGTCAAACACCGAGGCGGTGACCACGCTCTTGCTGCCGGGCGGCTGGTACTTGATGCCGACCTCGTACTGCTTGCCCTTGCGTGGCGCAAAGGCACTGCCATCAAAGGCCAGGCCGGTGGTCGGGTCGAACGAGCTCGCGTAGCTGGCATACGGCGCCAGGCCATCGGCCATCTGGTAGAGCAGGCCCACGCTGCCGGTGGTGGCGTTGTCGCGCATGCGTGGCTGGCTGCTGCTGTTCTGCGTGGTGCGGGCCACATCATGGCGCAGGCTGAGGTTGGCAATCCAGGGCCCGCGCTTGAACTGGTTCAGGGTGTAGATACCGGTCTGGCGCAGGTCGCTGTTGCTGTCTTCGAGCTCAGGCACCGCAATCGACTGGCCATAGACGGGCGCGCTCAGGCTGAGGTTGGGCACATCCCAGCCAAAGCCCAGGCCGCCGCGCTCCTTGTACTTGGTGATATCGACGCCCCACGCCATGCGGTGCTCCACATCGCCCCAGCGCAGGTCCTTCTGCGCCCGGCTGTCCATCGCCAGGGTCTTGCCCTTGGTGCGCTGGGCCAGGTTGGCGCGGGTCACGCTGTCGCCATCGGCCAGCACATCCATCGCATAGATGTGGCGGTAGTCGATGTCGATCGTGGAGTAGCGCAGGTTCTGCGTCAGCGTCCAGCCGCTGTCGGTCTGGTGCGAGAACGCATAGCCCAGCGAGCGCGTGTCGCGGTCAAAGCGGTCAAACGCCGGGTCGCCTGCTGTTAGCTTGGGCGACAGCTGCTTGATCTGCGGATAGGTGAACAGGCTGGGCCACCAGGGCTTGGGCGTGCTGCGCTCGCGTGAGTAATTGGCCAGCACCGTCAGCTGGGTCTGGTTGGAGATATTCCACAGCAAGGATGGCGCAATGGCCAGGCGGTCGTCGCGCGATCCGATGGAGCGGCCATCGCTGTCCCGGCCCTTGAGGTTCAAGCGGTAGAGCAGCTTGCCGTCGGCATCCAGCGCACCGCCCAGATCGGCCGTGAGCTGGGCGCGGTGGTAGCGTCCATACGAGGCGCCCACGCTGTTGACATGGTCCGCCTCGGGCCGTTTGGACAGCACATGGATGACACCACCGGGCCGGCCCTGGCCAAACAGCATGGAGGCGGGGCCCTTGATGACCTCCAGGCTCTCGATCTCGTCGATCTCGTCGTTCCAGGAGCCATAGGTGCCGGCGGCAAACTGGCGCAGCCCATCCTTGTAGTACGAGCTGCCATCGCTGAAGCCCCGGATGATGGCGCCCGTCATGCGCACATCGGCGCCGGTGACCTCGGTGGCCACGCCAGGTGTATAGGACAGCGCCTGCTCGATGCTCTTGGGCGCCTGGGCCTGCAGCTGCGCCTGGCTCACGACCGAGATGCTGCGCGGCGTCTCCATCAGGCTGGCGCCCAGCTTGGTGGCAGACACGGGGCCGGGGCTGGCATAGCTCTGCTGCGCCTGGCCGCGCTGCGAAGTCACCGTGACTGCCGGCAAGGTGGTATCGCCCGCCTGGCCGGCGCTGGCGGGTGCCACGGCCGGGCGCGGCGCGGCTTGCAAGATATAGGCGCCAGCGGCGGTGCGCTGCAGGGCCAGGCCGGTGCCGGCCAGCAGCCGCTGCAGTGCCTCATCCGGCGCATAGCTGCCCTGCAGGCCCGCGCTGCGCAAGCCCTGGACCTGCGCTTGCGTGAAGGACAGCAGCAGGCCCGATTCGCGCCCAAAGCGGTTCAGCGCATCTTCGAGTGCGCCGGCCGGGATCTGGTAGCTGCGGCTGGCCCCCACGGCCTGCGATGCAGCAGCGGGCTGGGCATGGCTGCTGGCCATGCCGGCACAGGCCAGCGCCAGCACCAGGCTGCGGCAGGCCCAGACATGGGTTACGGAAGAAGCGCTCAACGCAGACAGCCCGGCAGCGGGACGCGGGTGGACAGAAGACTTGGCCATGGTGATCACAAAGAAAAGAGGACGGGTGGCAGGAGCGCCGTGCAAGACGGCGCCATGCCGCTTTCCTTTGACATGTCCCGCGAGAACGAAAAACAGACCAGGCTGGCTCGAAATTTTTAGAAATTTTTTTTGGCAGTTAGACCGCCTTCTCTACCACCACCTCGCGCTGGCCCCACCAGCGCACCAGATTGCGCACCCGCAAACCTGGCAAGGCATCGAGTGTGGCCAGCACCCGCGCCACATCGGCCAGCGGGTAGCTGCCCGACATGCGCAGGCCCGCCACTGCCGGATCACAGACCAGGCGCTCCACGCTATAGGGCTGCAGCGCGGCCAGCATGTCGGCCAGCGGCATGCCGCGCGCCACCAGCATGCCGTCCGTCCAGGCCAGGCTTTCTTCGTACACCGCCTGCGGTGTCGATACCGACGCGGCTTGCAATACGGCGCTAAAACCGGCCTGCAGCACAGGCCCGGCCCCGGCACTGTGGGCCGAGGTCAGCCGCACGGCGCCATCAAACACGCTGACCAGGCTGCCCCCACCCGCCAGGCTGCGCAGCGAAAAACGGGTGCCCAGCGCCTGTGCCAGGCCTTCGCGTGTCTGCACGACAAAGTCGCGCGCAGGCTGTTGGTGATCGGCTGCCGTGGTGATCAGCACCTCGCCCTCCACCAGCTGCAGGCGGCGCAGGCCTGCGCTGTAGTCGATGTTCAAGGCCGTTGCGCCGTTCAGCACCAGCTGGGTGCCGTCTTCCAGACGCATACGCTTGCGCTCGGCACGGACCGTGCGCACATCGGCGCTCCAGCGCCGCCAAGGCAGCTGCTGCTCGGCCTGCCAGACGATGCCCGCACCAAACACCAGCAGCGCCAAGGTCTGCACCACCTGGCGGCGGCGCGCCGATTCCCGGGGCGCCAACGCCGCCCGCGCCACCTCGGCCGCGCCGCTGCTGCCGGGCGCCGCCAGCGCGCTGAGTTTGTCGTTGACCCGGGCCAGGTGCTGCCAGGCCGTTTCATGCAAGGGGTCCGCACCGCGCCAGGCCAGCCAGGCCTGGTGCTGGCCTTCCGTCAGCGCGCCCTCTTGCTGCTGCAGCCACCACTCCACCGCGCTGCGCGCTACCTCGGGCGGTACGGCCAAGGCACCAGGGGTCGTCATGGCGCCACCGCAAAAAAGCAGCGCATGCCCGCCTGCAGCAGGTAGCGCTTGACAGTGGTGAGCGACAGGCCGAGCGCCTGCGCAATCTCGGCCTGCTTCATGCCATCGAGCTGGGCCATCAAGAACGCGCGGCGCACCGCGGGGGGCAGGCCATCGAGCATGCGGTCGATCTCGTCGAGCGCCTCCAAGAGCAACGCCCGCTCTTCCGGCGAGATGGCCGTGGCCTGCGGCACCTGGGCCAGCGCCTCCAGATAGGCGCGCTCCAGCTGCTGGCGGCGATAGTGGTTGGCCAGCACACGCTGGGCCACCGTCGTCAACAAGGCCCGGGGTTCGCGCGCCTGCACCGGATCCTCGCGCGTGAGCAAGCGCATGAAGGTGTCCTGCGCCAGATCGGCCGCCTGGTGCACATCGCCCAGCTTGCGGCGCAACCAGGCCTGCAGCCAGCCATGGTGGTCGGCATAGAGCGTGGCAACTTCTGAATGCACAGGGGGTTCGGCGCTGGACATAGGGCTGGGGCATGCAGAGATACCCAGAGACAATGCAAATAGGAATTAATCGCATTGTAACCAGTGGTATTTGACCCCTCTGGCCTCAGCGCCGTCTTGGCCCAAACCCGCAATGCCACGCAGGGAAGGCCGGGTCGCGACAATATCAGCCAAATTTGGCTATTCAAAGATTTCGATAAGCATGCGAGATATCAAGAAAATGGACCTCAACCTGCTCAAGGCGCTGGACGCACTGATCGATGAGCGCAGCGTGACCCGCGCCGCTGGCAGGCTGGGGCTGACCCAGCCGGCGATGAGCGGCATGCTGCAGCGCCTGCGCGAGAGTTTTGCCGACCCCTTGTTTGCACGCGCCCAGCGTGGCATGGTGCCCACCCAGCGGGCGCTGGATCTGGCCTTGCCGATCAAGCAGATGCTCTGCGAGATCGATGCACTGCTGCAGCCACCGGTGTTTGACCCCAGCACCGCCCGGCTCACCTTCCGCATTGCCGCCACCGACTATGCGCTGCGCGCCATTGCCGTGCCCTTTTTGGCGGCCTTGAAGCGCCAGGCGCCGAGCATCCGCGTATCACTGATCCCGCTGGAGCCGCGCCTGGTGCAGGGCCAGCTGGAGCGCGGCGATATCGACCTGGCGTTTTTGACCGGCGACAACACGCCGCAGGACATGCATGCGCGCCAGCTGTTCCAGGAGCACTATGTCTGCGTGATGCGCGAAGGCCACGCCGCTGCGGGCCGCAAGCTCAGCGTCAAGCAGTTCTGCGCGCTGGACCATGCGCTGGTGTCGTATGAGGGCGGCGGCTTCCACGGCGTGGTGGATGAGGCGCTGGAGAAGCTGGGCCAGCGCCGTGAGGTGAGCCTGTCGCTCAAATGCTTTGTGGTGTTGCCCGACATCCTGCGCTCCAGCGACATGGTGGCGGTGCTGCCCAGCCGCCTGGTGGCAGGCATGGATGGGCTGTCGGTCTGCAAGCCGCCGGTGGAGGTGCCAGGGTTCAGCCAGTTGGCCGTCTGGCATGAGCGCAGCCACCACGACCCGGCACAGCGCTGGCTGCGTGAGTTGCTGTTTGCATCGATGCCGGCGATGCAGTAGCCCCGCAAACGAGGGGTCACAGAGGTAGCGCAGGAAGGGGCTGATATCAGCCAGCCAGATGGCTGCCATAAAAAACCAGCATTTGGTTTATGGCCAGGGCGCCTCAATTGCGAGCGGTGGACGGCCTGCGCAGAGCCTTGCCCGGGACAGCCAATGCCTGCCCTGGCAGATGCCAAACAGTCTGCGGCGCGGCAGGCTGCACGGCCGACCCATTCCCTCTTTTCTTTTGTATATCCAGCATATCCATGTCTGCCCTGTTTACCCCCTTCACCCTCAAAGACGTCACCCTGCGCAACCGCATTGCCGTGCCTCCGATGTGCCAGTACAGCGCCACCGATGGATTCACCAACGAATGGCACCAGGTGCACTACCCGTCGATCGCCCGGGGCGGCGCGGGCCTGGTGATTGTCGAGGCCACCGGCGTCTCGGCCGACGGCCGCATCAGCCCTGGCTGCCTGGGCCTTTGGGATGACGCCCATGTGCCCGGCCTGGCACGCATTGCTGCCGGCATCGAGGCCGCAGGCGCTGTGCCCGGCATCCAGATTGCCCACGCCGGCCGCAAGGCCAGCGCCAACAGCCCTTGGGAAGGCGACGACCATATCCCCGAGAGCGACCCGCGCGCCTGGCCAACCATTGCCCCCTCGGCCATTGCCTTTGGTGGTGATCTGGACCGCGTGCCGCGCGAGATGACCCTGGCCGATATCGCGCGCGTCAAGGCTGACTTTGTCGCCGCCGCCCGCCGCGCACTGGCCGCCGGCTTCAAATGGCTGGAGCTGCACTTTGCCCATGGTTACCTGGCCCAGAGCTTTTTCTCGGCCCATTCCAACCAGCGCCAGGATGCCTATGGCGGCAGCTTTGACAACCGCGCCCGCTTTGCGCTGGAAACGCTGGCCGCCGTGCGCGAAGTCTGGCCCGAGAACCTGCCACTGACTGCCCGCTTTGGTGTCATTGAATACGATGGCCGCGATGAAGAGACGCTGGCCGAATCCATCGAGCTGGTGCGCCGCATGCGCGAAGGGGGCCTGGACCTGCTCAATGTCAGCGTGAACTTTGTCATCCCCGGCGTGCAGATCCCGTGGGGCGAGCCCGCCTTCCTGGCCCCGATTGCCGCCCGCGTCAGCCGCGAAGCCGGCCTGCCCGTCGCATCGAGCTGGGGCATTGACGACGCCGAGCTGGCCGAGCGCGTCGTGGCCGACGGCCAGATGTCGCTGGTGATGATGGGCCGCTCGATGCTGGCCAACCCGCACTACCCCTACACGCTGGCCCAGCAACTCAAGGCAGCGCGGCCTGACTGGGTACTGCCGGCCCCCTACGCGCATTGGCTGGAGCGCTACCGGGGTGCCGGCAAACAGGCAGCCACTGCCTGATCGCTGCATCCCTGCGCGGCCGTGGCCGCGCAGGCCTTTGCCCGCTTAACGGGTACAGCGGGCGCAGCACAGGGCGCAGTTGCCGCCCGTCCAACGCAATGCCCGCCGGGCTGTACAGCGGGAACTGCTGGCGCCATGATGCAGCCGGTGTGCGGGGAGACCGGGGGCCAAAGCGCGGCCTGGGGCGCACCGCGCCGCGCGGCCTTCGATGGCGCTCTCCTCGCCGGCGATTTATCCAAAAGCCATTAAAGCCAATCCAAACGACACATAACCATCGCCATTGATGTGGCAAGAATGCATCGGCACCGCACTATTTCCTCGCCCCCCGGTAAGCCGGGCCAACACCGGCATGCGTTGCCTCTCGACCCTTGGACCCGCCGAGGTGTCTGCTTACTGCGTGTTCCAGCCTCCGTCTTCGCGCATGGCAGGCCGGCGCTGCACCGGACCTGGCGTCTGGGCCATGGCAAGGCGCTATTTGATCTGTATCAACAACGGGCCGCTGAAAGATTTTGCCTGTGCTGTCCTACATGCAGATTTTTTCCGTCTCAGTTAATGTGGTCGGCGCCCAATGCAAACAATTCTTAACACGCTGTACGCCGCTTTGATGGCTTCGGGCGGTAGGGCAGCCTTCTTTTGACCTGAAAGGCTCGTATGGATTGGCTCAGAGGTATCTTGCACCAGGCGCCGGAGATTGCGCTGTTTGCAGCGCTCGCACTAGGCTACGGCATCGGCAAGCTGCGGTTCGGCTCGTTCCAGCTGGGGGGTGTGGCAGGGTCGCTGTTGGCAGCGGTGCTGATCAGCCAGGTGGGGGTCCAGATCGATTCGGGCATCAAGGCGGTGCTGTTTGCGCTGTTCATCTATGCGGTGGGTTTCGAGAGCGGGCCCCAGTTCTTCCGCTCTCTGGGGCGGCAGTCGATCAAGGAGATCCTGATGGCGGCGGTGGTCGCCATCTCGGGCCTGGTCACCGTCGTGGTGCTGGCACGGGTCTTCCACCTGGACAAGGGCCTGGCAGCGGGGCTGGCCGCTGGGGGCATGACGCAGTCGGCCATCATCGGCACGGCAGGCTCGGCCATCGAGAAGCTGGGCCTGGCGGCCGATGAGGTGCAGCGCATGCAGGCCAATGTGGCCATCGGCTATGCGGTGACCTATATCTTTGGCTCGTTCGGCGCCATCTTGCTGTGCGTGAATGTGCTGCAGTGGCTGACCGGCCGCAAGATCCATGACGACGCCATCCAGGCCGAGCAGGAAATGCTCAAGGGCGTGCACGTCTATGGCGCAGGTGAATCGCCTGCGGCGCCCGATCTGGTGGGCCGCATCTTCAAGGTCCGGCAATCGGGCCGCACCGTGGCCGAACTGGAGGCCAGCGCGCCGCAAGGCTCGGTCACCATCGAGCGTATCCGCCGCAAGAATGCCTTGGTGGGGGTGGACCCCCAGCTGGTGCTGGAAGCGGGCGACATAGTGCTGCTGGTGGGCCGGCGCGCAGCGGTGGTGGCGCTGGGCGCCAACATCGGCGATGAGCTGCAAAGCGCCGAAGACATGGACGTGGTGATGGTGCGCCGCGATGTGTCCATCACCAACAGCCAGTACCTCAACCGCAGCGTCAAGGACATCCTCGACAGCCTGACGCCCGAGTTCAAGCACGGCGTCTATGCGGTAGCGCTGACCCGCTCGGGCTCGCCGTTGCCGATCACCCCCGCCACCTTGATCGTGCCCGGCGATGTGGTGACCTTGTTTGGCACACCACAGGATGTGCAGAATGCCGCGCAGTCGGTGGGGCCCATCCTCATCCCCAGCGACAAGACGGACTTTGTCTTCCACGGTCTGGGCATCACCGTCGGGCTGCTGATCGGTCTGCTGGTGCTGCGCATCGGCTCGATCCCGATCACGCTGGGCAGCGGCGGTGGCGCCCTGCTCGCGGGGCTGCTGTTTGGCTGGTGGCGCAGCCGCAAGCACACCTTGGGCAATATGCCGACTGCGGCCTCTACCCTGCTGCGTGATCTGGGCCTGGCCGGCTTTGTGGCCATGGTGGGCCTGCAATCGGGCCAGCAGGCGGTGAGCACGGTGATGGAGCAAGGCCTGAGCCTGTTCCTGATGGGCATGGTGGTGACCATCGTGCCGCTGCTGATTGCGATGCTGTTTGGCAAGTATGTGCTGCGCTATGAGAACGTCGCCATCTTTGCAGGGGCCCTGTCGGGCGCACGCAGTGCCAACCCCGCCTTTGGCGAGGTGCTGGACAAGGCGGGCAACGCCATCCCCACGGTGCCGTTTGCTATCACCTATGCGCTGGCCAACGTGTTTCTGACACTGCTGGGTCCGCTGGTGATCGCTTTTGCCTGAGCGGCGCTGCGCCCTCTCACGGATCCATTGACACACCGGCGGCACCGTGCCGCCTCCCCGTTTCCCGTTTATCCCGTTTTTCAACGACTGCAAGGAGTTGCACCATGTCTCAGGACTACCAGCGTCTGGCCCATTTGAGCCCGTTCGAGCTCAAGGATGAATTGATCAAGGTGGCATCGGGCAAGGCCAACCGGCTGATGCTCAACGCCGGGCGTGGCAACCCGAACTTTCTGGCGACGACGCCCCGGCGCGCCTTCTTCCGCCTGGGGCTGTTTGCAGCGGCCGAGTCCGAGCTGTCGTACTCGTACATGACAGCAGGCATCGGCGGGCTGGCCAATATCGAAGGCATCGAAAACCGCTTCGAGCGCTACACCGCCGAACACCGCGACCAGGAAGGTGTGCGCTTTCTGGCCAAGTCGCTCAGCTATGTGCGGGACCAGCTCGGCCTGGACCCGGCCGCCTTTCTGCATGAGATGGTGGACGGCATCCTCGGATGCAACTACCCGGTGCCGCCACGGATGCTGACCGTGAGTGAGAAGATCGTGCGCCAGTACATCGTGCGCGAGATGGCCGGCGGCGCCGTGCCGGTGGAGTCGGTCGATTTGTTTGCGGTCGAGGGTGGCACCGCCGCGATGGCCTATATCTTCGAGAGCCTGCGCATCAGCGGCCTGCTCAAGGCCGGCGACAAGGTCGCCATCGGCATGCCGGTGTTCACACCGTATATCGAGATCCCGGAGCTGGCCCAGTACGCGCTGGAGGAGGTACCCATCCATGCCGATCCGGACAATGGCTGGCAGTACTCCGATGCGGAGCTGGACAAGCTGCGCGACCCGGCCGTCAAGATCTTCTTCTGCGTCAACCCCAGCAACCCGCCGTCGGTCAAGATGGACCAGCGCAGCCTGGAGCGCATCAAGACCATCATTGCCGACCACCGGC
The DNA here is from genome assembly GCF_022387135.1 of Comamonas sp. B21-038. Taxonomy (GTDB): domain Bacteria; phylum Pseudomonadota; class Gammaproteobacteria; order Burkholderiales; family Burkholderiaceae_C; genus Comamonas; species Comamonas sediminis. Next base: position 790,403 of record NZ_CP092462.1, on the reverse strand, counting down.
CCGATCTGATGGTGCTGACCGACGATGTCTACGGCACCTTTGCCGATGACTTCCAGTCGCTGTTCTCGGTCTGCCCGCACAACACCTTGCTGGTCTACTCCTTCTCCAAGTACTTTGGTGCCACCGGCTGGCGCCTGGGCGTGATTGCCGCGCACAAGGAGAACGTCTTCGACAAGGCGCTGGCCCAGTTGCCCGAGAGCGCCAAGCTCGAGCTGGACCACCGCTACCGCTCACTGCTGCCCGATGTGCGATCGCTCAAATTCATCGACCGCCTGGTGGCCGACAGCCGTGTCGTGGCGCTGAACCATACGGCCGGCCTGTCGACCCCGCAACAGGTGCAGATGGTGCTGTTCTCGCTGTTTGCGCTGATCGATGAAGCCGACGCCTACAAGCAGGCGCTCAAACAGCTGATCCGCCGCCGCGAGGCCACCCTGTACCGCGAGCTGGGCATGCCGCCGCTGCACAATCCCAACTCCGTCAACTACTACACCTTGATCGACCTGCAGAGTGTGACCTGCCGGCTCTATGGCCAGGAATTTTCCGACTGGGCGGTCAAGCAGTCCTCGACCGGCGACATGCTGTTCCGCATTGCCGATGAGACCGGCATTGTGCTGCTGCCGGGCCGGGGGTTTGGCTCAGACAGGCCATCGGGCCGGGCATCGCTCGCCAACCTGAACGAGTACGAGTACGCCGCCATCGGCCGTGCGTTGCGCAAGATGGTGGATGAACTGTATGCGCAGTTCCAGGCCCAGGCGGGCGGCAAGGGCGGAGCCGCTTAAGCGCGGCGCAGGCGCAGCGCAGGCCCGCACTGCGCTGTCCTCACCTGCCCCACCTCCGCTGCAGCAGACCGCTGCAGCAGGCCGCTAGAACAGCTCCTGCTGCATCGAGGTCAGGCTGCTGAAGTCCTCCCCCAATGGCTGCAGGATCGAATCGGCAATCGGCTGCAGCTGCTTGCTCAGGTAGTGCTCGTAGTCGATCGGCGACTGGCGCACCTCCAACGGCTCCGGTCCGCTTTTGCCCATCACATAACGGATCCAGCCCCCGCTTTGGTATTGCAGCGGGCGGCCCAGGCGCCGGTTGTAGTCATCGGCCATGCGGGCGGCACGCACCTGCGGCGGCAGGTTGGCCACATAGGCATCGAGCCGGTGGCGCAGGCGCTTGCGGTAGACGAGCAAATCATCCTTCTGGCCCGCCAAGGTGGCCTGTGCATAGCCGGCGACAAAGTCGCGGTAGGGCAGCCCCTGGAAGACGCGCGAGAGCAGCCCTTCCTGGAACTGGCGCGCCAGCGGCGTCCAGTCGCTGCGCGCCATCTCCAGGCCACGGTAGACCATGGCCTCCTTGCCATCGGCATCCACACTCAGGCCTGCATAGCGCTTTTTGCTGCCCACGTCCGAGCCCCGGATGGTGGGCATGAAGAACTTCTTGTAGTGCGTGTCGAACTCGATCTCGAGAAAGCTCTCCAGGTTCTGTTCCTGGCGCAGGCCTTGCGTCCACCAGGCATTGATATCGTTGACCAGCGATGTGGCGACCGCATGGGCCTCCTGGTTGCTGTGGGCGCGCCCCAGCCAGATGAAGATCGAATCCGTATCGCCGTAGATAACCTCGTAGCCACGCTGCTGCACCAGCGCCTTGGTGCGCTTGACCATCTCATGGCCGCGCAGGGTGATCGACGAGATCAGCGCCGGGTTGAAGAAGCGGCATTCGGTCGCACCCAGCACCCCGGCAAAGGAGTTCATCACCAGCTTGAGCGCCTGCGACAGCGGCTCGTTTCTGCTGCGCTTGGCCTCATCGCGTGCGCGCCAGAGCGTGGTGACGATCTCGGGCAGGCAGTGCTTGTCGCGCGAGAAGCGCGTGTCCATCGGCCCGTGGATCAGTGACGCGGTATCGCTGGCATGCAGGCCTTCGGCCAGGCCTACCGGGTCGACCAGGTAGGTGCGGATGATCGAGGGGTAGAGACTTTTGTAATCGAGCACCACCACCGAGTCATAAAAGCCCGGCCGCGAATCCAGCACATAGCCGCCCGGCGAGGACTTGCCGCGCACATCGCCCACATTGGGCGCCACATAACCTTGGCGGTGCATGCGCGGCAGGTAGTGGTGGCTGAATGCCGCTATCGAGCCGCCAAACTGGTCCAGCTGCAGGCCGGTCGCATGCGCCCGCTCCATCGCAAACTGTAGCAGTTGGGCCTTGTCAAAAATGCGCAGCACCAGCTCGCAATCGCGGATGTTGTAGACCGCCAGCGCAGGCTTGTCCTCTTGGTAGCGGCGCTCGATCTCGGCCATCTTGTCGTACTCGTCGCCAATGTCCTTGCCCTCGCCCAGCAAGGCCTGGGCCACGTTCTCCAGGCTGAACGACGGAAAGCTCCACACCGCCGCCCGCAAGGCCTCGATGCCATCGATGACCGCGCGGCCGGGCATCGGCGCAAACCAATAATCTTGCTTACCCGGATGCGCCCGCCAGGCAATGGGCCGGCCCTCGCGCCCCAGCAGCAGCGGGGTGGCGCAATCGTCTGCGGTCTTTTGCAGCACCCGCAGGTCGAACTGGACCACATTCCAGCCGACGATGACATCCGGGTCATGGCGCGCAAACCAGTCGTTGAGCTGCTCGATCATCGCCTTGCGGCTAGCGCAATAGATCAGCACGAAATCGCGGACGGGTTCGGGGGGTTCAGCCTGCCCACCGGGCGCCGGTGCATCGCCGAGCATGAACACTACCCGCTGGCCTGCGCCATCCAGCGCAATCGAATACAGATCCTGGTGCTGGCTGGTTTCGATATCGAGCGACACCAGCTTGAGCGCCGGCCGGTACGCCGCTGCGGGCTGCAGCTTGCAGTCCACCACCGTGCTGCCCTGCAACAGCCCGCCTTCGACCTGCACGCCAGCGGTGATAAAGCGCTCCATCAAATAGCGCTCGTGGGGGCGCACATCGGCCTCCAGCAGCGATACCCCTATCTGCTTCAAGCCTCGCGCGAGCTTGCCCAACTGCCGGTAGTGCTTTGCATAGACGCCCAGCACCGGCTCCTGCTGAAAACTCCTGAGGGCCAGCTCACGCAGATCCGTATCGGGCATCGCCAGCAACTGCGTCTGCACCACTACCCGGTGCCGCGCCTCGACAAACGCCACCGAGGCCTGCCGCGTCAGCAGCACTTTCAGCGGACCGCCATCGGTCGCCAGCCAGTACTCAATCTCGGTCCCCGCAGCCGTGTCCCGCCAATGGCGGGTCAGGATGAAACCTTGGAGGGGGGTGGAGGGCACGGTAGATCAGGCAAAGCAAAAAGATGCGGACCACAGCGACCGACGTTGCATGGCTTCAAGAGCCAACAACCTCGCGTGGCTTGCGCACCGATGATATCGCCGTAGTACCGCCGCGCTTGCACATGGGAGCAGATATTGGCGTCACGCCTGTCTGGACAAAAGAAAAAGGACTTAGCTCTCTCGAGCTAAGTCCTTGTCTTTTTGGTCGGAATGGCGGGATTCGAACTCGCGACCCCTTGCACCCCATGCAAGTGCGCTACCAGGCTGCGCTACATTCCGAAGACTTGAATTATATACCTAGTTTTCCGGGTCTCCGGAAAGAATGCGACGAATTTCTTGCAACTCGACCGCGGCCTGCTGCCAGCTCAGCGGTTCAGCGCTTTCGGGCATGCCGGCAGCCAGCGCATCGGCGCCCTCTTCCTGCAGCGCGAACATGCTGTCGTCTTCCAGCGCATCAAGCATGGCCTGGCCGCGCGGCAGCGACTGGAGCTGGTTGCGCGCGCCGCTGATCGTGAAGCCGCGCTCATAGAGCAGCTCACGAATGCGGCGGATCATCAGCACCTCATGGTGCTGGTAGTAGCGGCGGTTGCCCCGGCGCTTGACCGGGCGCAGCTGCGTGAACTCCTGCTCCCAGTAGCGCAGCACATGCGGCTTGACGTCGCATAGCACCGATACCTCACCGATGGTGAAGTAGCGCTTGGCAGGGATGGGGGGCAGCTGTTTTTCCATGGATAAATTGTAAACAGCCGCGAAAGCGGCCGTGTTGCATATAGGCGAAAGCGGGCGACGGTTTGACCTTCAGTGCCAACGCACTGCAGGGAGCCGAGCGCCCAGGGCCTGCGTCATCCCATGTCGGCGGGGGCCTGCACCGAATCCTTGAGTTTGCCGCTGGCATGGAAGGTCACCACGCGGCGCGCCTCGATCGGCACCTCTTCTCCGGTGCGCGGATTGCGGCCGGGGCGGGCCTTCTTCATGCGCACCTGGAAGTTGCCAAAGCTCGACAGCTTCACATCTTCGCCCTTGATCAAGCTCTCCGAGATCAGGTCGAAAAAGGCATCGACCATGTCCTTGGCTTCGCGCTTGTTCAGTCCGATGTTGTCAAACAGCATGTCGGCCAGTTGCGCCTTGGTCAGCGCAGGTTGTTCCAGGCTTTCAACGGTGAATTCCATATAGCAATCCTCGCGTATGGGATCAGCGCAGACGCGCACCCAGGCTTTGTGTGAGTTGTTCCACCACGGCCTGCACGGCCGCTTCGATCTCGGTGTCTTCCAGCGCGCGCTCGTCATGGCCCAGGCTCAGACGCACGGCCAGGCTCTTCTCGTCCTGGGCCAGGCTGCCGGCGGCGGCCTCTTCACCGGCCTTGAGCTTCTTGGGCCGGAACACGTCGAACAGCACGGCACTGCGCAGGATAGCACCTGCGCTGGCAGCCATGATGGCCTGCATGACCTGGGCGTGGGTAACGGCTTCCTTGACCACGACGGCGATGTCGCGCTCGACCACCTGGTGCTTGGCCACTGGCGCGAACACCGGTACCTGGCGTGCCAGCACGGCATCGAGGGCCAGCTCGAACATCACCGGCGCCTGGGCCAGATCCCATTGCTGGCGCCACTGGGGGTGCAGCTCGCCGACAAAGCCGATGGCCTTGCCGTCCAGCAGCACGCGGGCGCAACGGCCGGGGTGCAGCGCGGGGTGCTCGGCCGCTTCAAACACCGGCTTGAGCGGCGCGAGCAGCGCCTCGACATCGCCCTTGACGTCGTAGAAATCGACCTTGGTCTCGTCGCGGCCCCATTGCAGCTGCTCGGCTGCGCCGTAGGCCAGGCCGGCCACGCGCATGGGCTGGTGGAAGCCCTTGACGGTGGTGTCGGACTCGGCGACCGAGTCGTCCTTGAAGAACACGCGGCCCAGCTCGAACACGCGCACGCGCTGTGCCTTGCGGTCCACATTGAACTTGAGCACCTGCAGCAGCGAGCCCAGCAACGAAGAGCGCATCACGCTCAGGTGGCTGGCGATGGGGTTGAGCAGCTTGATGGCATCTTGGTTGCCGGCCAGCTCTTGCTCCCACTTCTCTTCGACAAAGCTGAAGTTGATGGTCTCCTGGTAGCCCAGGCCGGCCAGCACATGGCGCACGGCGTAAGGGCTGCGGGAGTTTTCGGCACGCAGCTTGGGCGAGATCGGCGCCAGCGGCTTGCTGGTGGGCAGGTTTTCGTAGCCAATCATCCGCGCGATTTCCTCAACCAGGTCTTCTTCCAGGTTGATGTCGAAGCGGAAGGTAGGCGCGGTCACACTGATCACACCTTCTTGCACCACGGTGGCAGGCAGGCCCAGGCCGTTGAGCGCATCCAGGCATTGCTGCTGGGTCACCGGCATGCCGATGACCTTGGCAGCACGTGCCACGCGCAGCTGCACCGTCTTGGGCGCAGGCATGTTGGGCTGCTGGTCGTCCATGGCAGCCACCTGCGTCTCAGACGTGCCGCAGATCTCCAGCACCAGCTGGGTGATGCGCTCGATATGCTCGGTGGTGAACTGGGGGTCCACACCGCGCTCGAAGCGGTGGCCCGCGTCGGTCGAGAAGTTGAAGTGGCGCGAGCGGCCGGCCACCGCCTTGGGGAACCAGAAGGCCGCTTCGATGTAGATGTTCCTGGTGTCATCGGACACGGCCGTGGCGTCGCCACCCATGATGCCGGCCAGCGACTCCAGGCCGTGCGCGTCCGCGATCACGCCGACCTTGAGGAAGTCGTCGATCGTGATGGTGTTGCCGTTGAGCAGCTTGAGCGTCTCGCCCTGCTTGCCCCAGCGCACGCTCAGGCCGCCGCTGATCTTGTCCAGATCGAAGATGTGGCTGGGACGGCCCAGCTCGAACATCACGTAGTTGGAGATGTCGACCAGGGGGCTGACAGCGCGCTGGCCGCAGCGGGCCAGGCGGTCCACCATCCACTGCGGGGTCTTGACCTGGGTGTTGACGTTGCGCACGATGCGGCCGGAGAAACGGCCGCACAGGTCGGTCGCCTCGATCTTGACGGGCAGCTTGTCTTGCGAAGCCACCGCAGCGGCCGGGAAGGACAGCGCCTGGAGCGGCGTGCCGGTCAGTGCCGACAGCTCGCGCGCCACGCCGTAGACCGACAGGCAGTGCGCCAGATTGGGCGTGAGCTTGAGGGTGAACAAGGTGTCGTCGAGGTTCAGGTACTCGCGCACGTCCTGGCCCAGCGGCGCATCGGCGGGCAGCTCCAGCAGACCGCCGTGGTCATCGGCAATGCCCAGCTCCTTGGCCGAGCACAGCATGCCAAAGCTTTGCACGCCGCGCAGCTTGCCGATCTTGATCTTGAAAGGCTTGCCGTCTGCGCCGGGTGGCAGCTCGGCGCCCACGGTGGCGCAGGGGATGCGGATGCCGACGCGCGCATTGGGCGCGCCGCAAACGATGTTCAGCAGCTCAGGGCCGCCCACATCGACCTGGCAGACACGCAGGCGGTCGGCATCAGGGTGCTGCACGGCTTCTTTGATCTCACCGACAACGATGCCGGTGAACGGAGGCGCGACAGGGTCGAGCTCTTCGACCTCGAGACCCGCCATGGTCAAGGTATCGGCCAGCTCTTGGGTGGTCAGCGACGGGTTGCAGTATTGGCGCAACCAGGATTCAGGAAATTGCATAGTCGGACTCTTTGGCGTTCAGGCCTGCAGTGCCATGTCGGGCATCGGCAGGCAGGGCGTTCTTGCGTTTCAATGGGGAGCGGGTGGCAGCACCTGCTGCCCGGGCGCTGGGGATGGCATCGCCCATCTGCAGCACCGCACGCTCCGTTTTCATGACTGGAACTGCGACAGGAAACGGATGTCGCCGTCAAAGAACAGGCGCAGGTCATTGACGCCATAACGCAGCATGGTCAGGCGGTCAGGGCCCATGCCAAAGGCAAAGCCAATGTATTTCTCGGGGTCCAGGCCCATGTTGCGCACCACGTTGGGGTGCACCTGGCCAGCGCCCGAGACTTCCAGCCAGCGGCCGGCCAGCGGCCCGCTCTGGAACTGGATGTCGATCTCGGCCGAGGGCTCGGTGAACGGGAAGAAGCTGGGGCGGAAGCGCAGCACCAGGTCATCCTGCTCGAAGAAGGTCTTGCAGAAGTCGGTGAACACGACCTTGAGGTCCTTGAAGCTCACGTTCTCGCCAATCCACAGGCCTTCGCACTGGTGGAACATCGGCGAGTGGGTGGCGTCCGAATCCACGCGGTAGGTGCGGCCCGGGGCGATCACGCGAATCTCGGGCATGGTCTGGCCCGCGTCGATCAGGTTGCGGTAGCGCTTGACGTGCTGCACGGCATGGCGCACCTGCATCGGGCTGGTGTGCGTGCGCAGCAGATTGGGCGCGTGCTGCGTGCCGCCTTCCACATAGAAGGTGTCGTGCATGGAGCGCGCGGGATGGTCTTCCGGCGTGTTGAGCGCGGTGAAGTTGAACCAGTCGGATTCGATCTCGGGGCCTTCGGCCACATCGAAGCCCATGGAGCCGAAGATGCCTTCGATGCGCTCCATCGTGATGGACACCGGGTGCAGACCACCGCTGCCACGGCGGCGGCCGGGGAGGGTTACATCCAGCACTTCGGCCTTGAGGTGGGCTTGCAGCTCGGCATCGGCCAGCGCCTTGCGGCGCGCCGTCAAGGCCGCCTCAATCGCCTGCTTGGCCACATTGATGGCGGCGCCGCGCGATTTTTTCTCTTCGACGGAAAGCTGTGCCATGCCCTTCATGAGCTCGGTCATCTTGCCCGACTTGCCCAGAAACTGCGCCTTGGCGTTTTCCAGATCAGCGGGGGTATGGGCCTGCGCAAACAACTGTTGCGCGCTTTCGACCAGAGAATCCAACTCGTTCATATCGACTCTTATCGACTTTGGTGCCGGGCCGCAAAAGACAGCCTGGCGATAAAAAAACAAGGGCTAGCGCCTTTTCAAGCCCTAGCCCTTGCTGTGTGTGCACCAGCAGCTACCAAATCAACAGTAACTACCGATCGTGACCTTAGGCAGCCAGCTTGGCCTTGACTTGGTCGACGATAGCTGCAAAAGCAGCCTTGTCGTGCACGGCGATATCGGCCAGCATCTTGCGGTCGATTTCAATGGCGGCCTTCTTCAGGCCGTTGGCGAACTGGCTGTAGGTCAGGCCCAGTTCACGGGAAGCGGCATTGATACGGGCGATCCACAGTTGGCGGAACACGCGCTTCTTGGTACGACGGTCACGGTAGGCGTACTGGCCTGCCTTCATTACCGCTTGCTTGGCAACGCGGAAAACGTTACCACGGCGACCGCGGAAACCCTTAGCAAGGGCCAGAACTTTTTTGTGACGGGCGCGTGCCGTTACACCACGTTTGACGCGAGGCATGTGTTTTCTCCTAGTTCGTCAGTGAATTACAGGCCCATGCCGGGCAACATTTGTGCCATGTGACCCATGTTGGTCTCATGCACAGCGGTTGCACCACGCAGATGGCGCTTGTTCTTGGTGGTCTTCTTGGTCAAGATGTGACGCTTGAAGGCTTGACCGCGCTTGACGGTGCCACCTGGACGAACGCGAAAACGCTTCTTCGCGCTGCTTTTGGTCTTCATTTTGGGCATGTGAATGCTCCTTATGTTTGTGCTCGTGAGGCGTTCCATCGCCATGACGGAACTTGTTTTGGCCCCGAGCCACTTCTGTGACAGACCTAGATTACATCTACTCTATCAATGCGCAGAGTGTTGACTGCACCCCTCCGAGGCACCAGGGTCAAGACCCCGGACTCCGGCAGGCGCCGCCGCTGCTCTGCTAAAAACCGAAAGCGGCCTAAGCCGCTTGTCGGTAATCCGGTATTCTAACCGCTTCTTTAAGCTGTGGCTACTGGGGAGGAATTTCCCTCCACCGGCTTGCCAGCGGCAGCGCCACCGGGCTTCTTGCGCGCCGGGGCGATCATCATGATCATCTGGCGGCCTTCCAGCTTGGGGAACTGCTCGACCTGGATCAGGTCGGCCAGCTCGTCGCGGATGCGGTTGAGCAGGTCCATGCCCAGGTTCTGGTGGGTGATTTCACGACCACGGAAGCGCAGGGTCACCTTGACCTTGTCGCCGTCAGCCAGGAAGCGGCGGATATTGCGCATCTTGACGTTGTAGTCGCCATCATCAGTACCGGGACGGAACTTGATTTCCTTGATTTCGATGACGGTTTGCTTGGCCTTGGCCTCGGCCGCCTTCTTCTGCTCCAGATACTTGAACTTGCCGTAGTCCATCAGGCGGCACACTGGAGGCGTGGCCGTGGCGACGATCTCGACCAGGTCAACATCCAGCTCTCCGGCCATGCGCAGCGCTTCCATCAGCGGCACGATGCCCAGGGGTTCATTATCAGGACCGGACAGACGCACTTCAGGTGCCTGAATCTCACGGTTCAGACGGTGTTTGCGCTCTTCGCGGTGGCGGCGATCACGGAATTCAGTAGCTATGGCTTTCACCCTAAAAATTTAAAAGCTACGACAGCGTAGCTGCTATTAACGCAGTCCACGCTGTCCAAAGCCTTTCAGTGCCTGGGTAGGCTTGTTACGCTTTAGCGGCGATGTCCTGGGCAATCAGTTCTACGAATGCATCTACGGACATCACACCGAGGTCTTTACCGCCCCGGGCGCGCACTGCTACGGCTCCGGCTGCCTTTTCCTTGTCGCCGGCGACAAGAATATAGGGCAGCTTTTGCAACGAATGCTCCCGTATTTTATACGTAATCTTCTCATTGCGCAGATCGGTAACCACACGCAGCCCTTGGAACGGCAAGGCCTTACGCAGTTTGTCGGCCACTTCCTGCACGTAGGCGCCTTGTGCGTCGGTGATGTTGAGCACCGCCACTTGCGTGGGCGCCAGCCAGGCGGGCAGCGCGCCGGCGTGCTGCTCGATCAGGATGCCGATGAAGCGCTCGAGCGAGCCCACGATCGCACGGTGCAGCATGATGGGGCGGTGGCGCTCGCCGTCTTCGCCGACGAACTCGGCATCGAGACGCTCGGGCAGGTTCGGGTCGACCTGGATGGTGCCGCACTGCCATTCACGGCCCAGTGCGTCCTTCAGGGTGTACTCGATCTTGGGGCCGTAGAACGCGCCCTCGCCCGGCAGGTATTCGAACTCGCAACCCGAGGCGCGCAGGCCTTCGGCCAGTGCCGCTTCGGCCGCATCCCAGCTCTCGTCGGTGCCGATGCGCTTTTCAGGGCGCGTCGACAGGCGGTAGAGGATGTTGGTGAAGCCAAAGTCTGCATAGACCTTTTGCAGCAGCGCCGTGAACGCGGTCACCTCGGCCTGGATTTGCTCGGGCAGGCAGAAGATGTGGCCGTCATCCTGCGTAAAGGCACGCACGCGCATGATGCCGTGCAGCGAGCCGGTGGGCTCGTTGCGGTGGCAGGCGCCAAACTCACCAAAGCGCAGCGGCAGATCGCGGTAGCTCTTGATGCCTTGCTTGTAGATGAGGATGTGGCCGGGGCAGTTCATCGGCTTGAGCGCGTATTCGCGCTTTTCCGACTCGGTCGTGAACATGTTCTCGCGGTACTTGTCCCAGTGGCCGGTCTTCTCCCACAAGGTCTTGTCCAGAATCTGCGGGCCCTTCACCTCCTGGTAGCCGTTGTCGCGGTAGACCTTGCGCATGTACTGCTCGACCTCTTGCCAGATCGACCAGCCCTTGGGGTGCCAGAACACGGTGCCGGGCGAGTGCTCGTCGATGTGGAACAGGTCGAGCTCGCGGCCCAGCTTGCGGTGGTCGCGCTTTTCGGCCTCTTCCAGCATCGTCAGGTACTGCTGCAGATCGTCCTTGCTGGCCCAGGCCGTGCCGTAGATGCGTTGCAGCATCTCGTTGTTGTGGTCGCCACGCCAGTAGGCGCCTGCCACCTTCATCAGCTTGAAGTGCTTGAGCTTGCCGGTGCTGGGCACGTGGGGGCCACGGCACAGGTCTTCAAACGCGCCTTCGCGGTACAGGCTCACATCTTCATTGCTGGGAATGGAGGCGATGATCTCGGCCTTGTAGTTCTCACCCAGGCCCTTGAAGTAGGCCACGGCTTCGTCGCGCGGCAGCACGCGGCGCACCACGGGCTCGTCCTTGTTGGCCAGCTCGGCCATGCGCTTTTCGATCGCCACCAGGTCTTCGGGCGTGAAAGGGCGCTTGTAGGCGAAGTCGTAGTAGAAGCCGTTGTCGATCACCGGGCCGATGGTGACCTGGGCTTCCGGGAACAGCTCCTTGACGGCATAGGCCAGCAAGTGGGCGGTGGAGTGGCGGATCACTTCCAGGCCGTCAGCGTCCTTGGCCGTCACGATGGACAGCGGCATGTCGCGGTCGATGACAAAGCTGGTGTCCACCACCTTGGCGTTGTCGCCCAGACCCACCTTGCCAGCCAGCGCAGCCTTGGCCAGGCCGGCGCCAATCGATGCAGCGACATCGGCCACCGACACGGGGCCCGGATAGTCGCGCTTGGAGCCATCGGGAAGCGTAATTTGAACCATGAGAAATCCTAAATAATCGTGCTGTACAGAGCCGCGCCGCCCAGAAAAGCAAAAAGCGCGGAGCTTGTCCGCGCTTTGGTGTGAGGAGACGAAATCGTCGTACAGGCGCGAACCACCGGCCTTAATGGCCAGTCAAACCCCAAGTGGTTGTAGTTCGCGGTGTCATAACCGATGTTGCCTTTCTCGCTCTTACCAGTGGATGAAATCTAAAACGACTGTCATTTTCCCACATTCTGATGCAATCTGCTGGTCTTCCCGCAATCCAGCCGCCACCGCGCTTGCCATAATCAAAACGATAGCAGACCTTGACGATTAGATATGCCCTATCGCTACGCCCGATCTGTTGGAATGTCCGCCTGCCTGGCTGCGCTATTGCTGCAAGGGGGCTGCACCAGCACCCCCGCCACCCGTGGCAAAGTCCCTGAACGCGACATGCAGGCCCAGGAATGGGGCCAGTCCGATGTGAACCGCATGGCCACGTTGAGCATGCGCGCCAACCTGCAAAGCCTGTATGTGCTGATGGACAAGCTCTACCGCCGCAATCCTCAGGAGTGGCGCAAGGGCGGTTTCGACAACCGGGAAGCAGCGATGAAGGCCGTGCGCGAAGCGATAGAAAACCAGCAACCCTGGCCGGATTTGTTGGATCAACGCGACATTGCCGGCATGAGCATGGCGCTGGCACCCGAATTCGCGGGCGACCGGGTCGCCGCCTTCACCTGGGCCACGGCCGACATGCTGATCACCGCCTATGGCGGCCGCACCACCTTTTATTTGATCCATGGGCTCGATGCCCAGGCGGTGTACAACGCCTCGCGCAATCTGGAGATTGCCAACTGGATGCTCACCCACCGCAAGCTGGGCAATGGCCAGGCGATGCTGCTGAGCAACGAGCTCAATGCCAACGAACGCAACCTGAGCTTCGAGCGCGAGTTTGGCAAGATGATTGCCCGCAATGACCTGATGGCCGATGTCGTCTCCGAGAAATACCGGCGCGCGGTGATTGGCTATGTGCAGGGGCTGGCCGGCGGCAGCCTGCTGCAGTTCCTGCCGGTGCAGGCGGTGGCGCATTAAGGACCCTCTTCGCGTCGCTGCGCCCCACCCTGCTCGCCCAAAACAGCCGATTCAGCGCGCAGGCAGCGGCAAATGCAGGCTGCGTTTGAGGGTGGCCAGCGCAATCGAGGTGTTGAAGCGCTGGATATTCTGGTCGCCACCGAACAGCCGCTGGGTGATGGCCTGGTACTCCTGCATGTCGCGGGCCGTCACCACCAACAGGTAATCGGTCTGCCCGGTGACCATGTAGCACTGCTGCACAGCAGGCTCGGCCGCCACGCGGGCGCGAAAGCCCTGGGTCAACGCATCGAGCTCATTGACCAGCTGCACCTCGATAAAGATGGTCAGCGGCCGGCCCACGGCCTCCGGACTGAGCTGCGCCGTGTTGGTGGCGATGACCCCGCTGTCCTGCAGGCGGCGAATGCGGCGCTGCACAGCCGCCGGCGACAGGTTCACCAGCTCGGCCACCTCACGCTGGGGCCGCAGGTTGTCGCGCTGCAGGATGCCCAAGATAGCCAGGTCGAAAGCATCGAGTTCAGTGTTCATCGCAAAAGCCTGGAGGAGAAGCGCACAGCAAGAGCGAAACTTGCATTTGGCATCGAATTTTCGAGCAATTTACTTCGCTCAGCTGCAATATTATCTCGGCCATGCAAGATTCTCTCTGGCAGCGCCTGCTGCCCTCGTTGGCGGTATTGGGCTCGGTCAGTGCGCTGTGCCTGGGTACCAGCTTTGCCAAACACCTGTTCCCGGTCGTCGGCGCCCAGGGCACTACCGCCTTGCGCGTGGGCTTTTCCGCGTTGCTGCTGCTGCTCATCTGGCGCCCCTGGCGCTTTGGGCCCACCAAGGCCAACCTGGGGCAGATTGCCATCTTTGGCGTGGTGCTGGGTCTCATGAACCTGCTGTTCTACATGGCCATCAAGCGCCTGCCTTTTGGCGTGACAGTGGCCATCGAGTTTGTCGGCCCGTTGTCGGTGGCGGTCTGGACCTCGCGCCGCGTGCTGGACCTGGTCTGGCTGGGGCTGGCGGCGCTGGGCTTGTTTTTGCTGCTGGTGCTGCCGATGTTTGGCGTGCAGACCGCCGCGCTCGACCCGGTGGGCCTGTGCTATGCGGTCATGGCCTCCGCCTGCTGGGCCGGCTACATCGTGCTGGGCAAACGCGCCGGCCATATGCATGGCGGCATGGTGGTGTCGCTGGCGCTGCTGACCGCCGCCATCGTAGTGGTGCCGTTTGGCATTGCCGAGGCGGGCGCCAAGCTGCTGCAGCCCTCCATCCTGCTCTATGGGCTGGCGGTGGCCGCTGTCTCCAGCGCCATTCCCTATACCTTGGAGATGTTCGCGCTCAAACGCCTCAGCTCGGGCGCCTTCTCCACGATGCTCGCCACCGAGCCGGCCATTGCAGCGATTGCCGGCATGCTGGTGCTGGGCGAGCTGCTGACCGCCACCCAGTGGTCGGCCATCGGCCTGATCATGGTGGCAGCAATGGGCAGCGCGCTGACGGCCAAGCCCTCTGCACCGCCGCAGGCAGCAGCGCCCAAACCTGAGGGCCAGGCTGTCGCCTGATTGCAGCAGCCACCCGCCATGCAAAGAGCGCTTGCCGCATAGACGGCAAGCGCTCTTTTTTTAATGCGCAGCAGAAGGCTTAGTTCTCTCCCGCCCACTCCACCTTGGCGCCCAGGCTCTGCAGGTTCTCCACAAAGCGGGGGTGGGCGCGCTTGATGGGCGCGGCATTGCGGATCTCGGAGCGGCCCTCGATGCTGGCAGCCACCATGAACAACGCAATGGCCACGCGGATGATGTAGGGGCTCTCCACCACCGCAGGGCTCAGCGGGTTGCCGCCGAGGGTGACGATGCGGTGCGGATCGGACGAGAACACATGGGCGCCAAACTTGGACAGCTCGCCCGTCCAGCCCAGCGCGCCGTCATAGACCTTGTTCCAGAACATCGCATTGCCCTCGGCGCGCACGCCCAACGCGATGAAGATCGGCAGCAGATCCACCGGGAAGTAAGGCCAGGGCGCCGCCTCGACCTTGGTCAGCACATTGCGGGTAAACGGCGTCTCGACCTTGAGCGGGCCCTTGCGGATGGCGCGTGACCAGCCGTCCTTGTGCTCGATCTGCACGCCAAACTTGGCAAAGGTGCGGTCGATCAGCGGGAAGTTGTCGGGCGTGCGGTTGCGCACCTGTACATCGCCACCCGTGATGGCACCCAGCGCCAGAAAGGTGGTGATCTCGTGGAAGTCTTCCTCGAAATGGAATTCACCGCCGCCCAGCTGCTCGACGCCATGCACCGTCAGGCGCGAGGTGCCGATGCCCTCGATCTTGGCGCCCAGCATCACCATGAAGCGGCAGAACTCCTGCACATGCGGCTCGCAGGCGGCATTGGTCAGCACCGAGCTGCCCTTGCCGGTAGCGGCACACAGCACAAAGTTCTCGGTCGTGGTGACCGAGGCATAGTCCAGCCAGTGCTGGGTGGCCTGCAGCGGGCCATCGCAGCGCACGATCAGCGAACCCTCGCCATGCTCCACCCGGCCGCCAAAGCGGCGGAACACCTCGATATGCGGATCGATCTCGCGCACGCCCAGGGTGCAGCCCTTGACGTTGTCCTCCAGCCGCGCCACGCCAAAGCGGGCCAGCAGTGGCGGCACCAGCATGATAGACGAGCGCATTTCTTCGGGCAGGTGGTGCTTGCAGGCATCAAAGTGCGTATCCCGGTGGTGCAGCTTGAGCACGCCGCTGGCGTAGTCCATCTGCACGCTGGAGCCCAGCTTGCCGAAAATGTCCAGGATCTTGCGCACATCGGTGATGTCCGGAACCCCATGGAGCACGAGCGGCTGCGCCGTCAACAATGTGGCGCACAGCACAGGCAGAACGGCATTCTTGTTGGACGAGGGAATGATGCGGCCCTGCAAAGGGGTGCCGCCGTGCACGATGAGTTTGGACATGGATGGGGGGAGGTCGCGAATTCTGGAGTGGCCCGTGGCAGTGTGCGCCATCGGGGCCGACCCTGCATGTTACAGCGTCAAAAACAACAAAAGGCACTCGGGTGGAGTGCCTTTTGTAAATACCCGTCAACAAATGCTGCGGGATGGTGTTATGCGCTGCCCGGGCAGCTTCTTAGCCCATCAGAACGCAGGAACCACCGCGCCCTTGTACTTGTCCAGAATGAATTTCTTCACATCGTCGCCATGCAGCGCACGGGTCAGCTTGGCAATGGCCTCGTCATTGGCGCGGTCGGCACGGGCGGCAATGATGTTGGTGTAGGGCGAGTCGGCACCTTCGATGAACAGCGCATCCTTGGTGGGGTTGAGCTTGGCTTCGATCGCGTAGTTGGTGTTGATCAGCGCCAGATCGACATCACCCAGCGCACGCGGCAGCAAAGGCGCTTCGAGTTCCTTGAACTTAAGCTTCTTGGGGTTCTTGGCGATATCCAGTGGGGTGGAGGTCAGCTTGGACGCGTCCTTGAGCTCGAGCAGACCGTTCTTTTGCAGCAGCAGCAACGCACGGCCACCGTTGGAAGGGTCATTGGGGATGGCCACGGTGGCGCCGTCCTTCAAGTCCTTGATGTTCTTGATCTTGCTGGAGTAGGCGCCAAAGGGCTCCACATGCACCTTGCCATTGGGCACTTGCACCAGCGAGCTCTTGCGGTCCTTGTTGTAGCTGTCCAGGTAAGGCTGGTGCTGGAAGAAGTTCGCATCGAGCTGCTTGTCTTCCACGGCCGCATTGGGCTGGATGTAGTCGCTGAACTCGCGCACTTGCAGATCCACCCCTTCAGCCTTCAGCTTGGGCTTGATGAAATTGAGAATCTCGGCATGTGGCACCGGCGAGGCCGCCACTTTCAGCACTACATCCGCCGCATGGGCAGACACGGCCAGGGCCGCAACAGCAAGAACGGAAAGCGTTTTTTTGAACATGGTGTTTTGACAAATGAGAAAGACCAGCCCCGGCAACTACTTGGATTTCTCTTGATGGGACTGAACCAAGATGGTGCAAGTCTAGCCTTATTTGGCATATCACCCAAAGAAAATAAAGAGATTTGGTTATAAAGAATTTGATCTTTATGCCAGCCCGCTACAGCCTGCGCCCGCACCGGCGGGCTATGCTTGGGCCATGTCTACCCCGTTCGACCCCGATCAGCTGCTGCGGCTGCTCACCACCACCATGCCTTTTGGCAAGTACCAGGGCCGCGCCATCGCCGACCTGCCCGGCAACTACCTCAACTGGTTTGCCCGTGAAGGCTTTCCCAAAGGCGATCTGGGCCGGCTGCTGGCACTGATGCACGAGATCGACCACAACGGCCTGGGCGAGTTGCTGCGCCCGCTGCGCGCCAGCCTGCAAGCGAGTGGGCAGGCGGCTGTCCAGCCACCGCGACAATAAAAAAAACCCGCAGGCTGCAAGCAGCTGCGGGTGGGTTCAGGTTGTTGAGACGCTGATTACTTGACGGCGGAGCGGGCTGCGTCAGCCTTGGCCTTGGCTTCATCGGCCTGCTTTTGCAGCGCGGCGGCTTCGGCTTCTGCCTTCTTGGCTTCCGCTTCCTTGGCGGCGGCTTCTTCCTTGCCCTTGTCACCGCCCATCGCGCCAGCCATCGCACTGCCGGCCATCGTGCCAGCGACGGCGCCCACGGCGGCTGCGCCCATGGTGCCCATCATGCCGGAGCCGCCGGCGGCCGGTGCCGCGGCAGCCGGTGCTGCTGCGGCAGGGGCTGCGCCCGCTGCTGGAGCGGCGGCAGGTGCAGCAGCGGCTGGCGTCGCAGGCTTGGCTGCAGGCGCGGGAGCTGCCTTTTGGGTCGCTGCTGGACGCTTGACACCGCCACCCAGGCGCTTGGCATGGGCCAGGCCTGGCAGAACCAGACCGGCAATGGTCACAGCAAGAACGGATGCAGAGGTGCGAAAAGAGGGGTTCACTACGGTATTTCCAAATAAAAGGCCGGGGCTACAGGCCGATTGCCTGCTTGCCTACCCTTGGTACATGAGGGGAAACGCTGCAAATTCAAGTGCTTGGCAGCACGGCTTGCAGCGGTATGGCTCGGCTTTGGTTATTCGTTATGCGTAGCGCGCAGCTACAAATATTGTAGAGCAGCGCTGGCATGCACCGGGTGTACAAGACCTTGGGCACCGTCAGCCATCGCGGGCATCAGGCAGCGCCTATGTTCTCCAGCCCGCTGTACACCCACCAGGCCAGGGCCAGCATCATCACGCCGGTAAAGCCATCCATCACGCGCCAGGCCTGGGGCTTGGCAAACAGGGTTTGCAGGCGCCGGCCGGCGCTGGCCAGCATCACAAACCAGGCCAGGCTGGCACAGGCAGCACCCAGCACAAAGATCCATTTCAGGCTGCCATCCTGGCGCGCACCGATCGAGCCCACCAGCACGACGGTATCCAGGTACACATGGGGGTTGAACAAGGTGATGACGACCAGCGCCCCCAGCACGCGCCACAGGCCGCGCCGGGCGGCGGTGGCGGGCGCAGCCCCGTCATCAGCATCGGCAGCGGGCACTGCGCCAGCGGGCATTGCAGCCCGCCACAGCGCCATCAGCCCATAGCCCAGCAGGAACAATGCGCCGCCCAAAGTCAGGTAGTAGGCCAGGGTGGGCGAATCTCCCAGCACCTGGGCCATGCCGGCCACGCCGATGCCGATCAGCAGTGCATCGCTGAACACACACCAGGCGACGCAGGCGCGCACATGCTCGCCGCTCACGGCCTGGCGCAGTACATACAGGTTCTGCGCGCCGATCGAGACGATCAAGGAAAGGCAGACGGTAAAACCGGCCAGCCAGGTAGAAGTCATGCTTGTTGTCCACATGGCAGCTATTGTGCGGCGCACCAATAAATAAGTAAAATTAAACAATCTTAGTCAAATGAAGTAAAACTAAATGCTGGACTACCTGGGACTGGCCGCGCTGGCGGCCGTGGTGCGCGAAGGCAGCTTTGAACGCGCCGCCAAGAAACTCCATGTCACCCCGTCGGCGGTGTCGCAGCGCATCAAGCAGCTGGAAGAGCGCACCGGCCAGGTGCTGGTGCAGCGTGGCAACCCCTGCACCGGCACCGAGGCCGGCCAGCGCCTGTGCCTGCATCTGGAGCAGGTGGCCTTGCTCGAAAACGCCCTGCGCCGCAGCAACCCCGACCTGCTGCCCGATGCACCGGTGGCGCCGACGATCAAGCTGGCGGTCAATGCCGATTCGCTCTCCACCTGGTTCATGGAGGCGATGGCCGAGTTCACCGCCTCGGGCAATGAGCTGCTGGACCTGCGCGTCGACGACCAGGACCACACCGCCCAGGCGCTGCGCGAAGGGGCGGTGCTGGGCGCCGTGACCGGCACCAGCGGCCAGATCCCCGGCTGCAACAGCTGGCCGCTGGGCACGATGCGCTATGTGGCCGCAGCCAGCCCCGGCTTCATGGCGCGCTACTTCGCAGAGGGCGTGAACACGCAGACCCTGGCCCAGGCGCCCATCATGACCTTTGACCGCAAGGACCGGCTGCAGGACCAGTGGCTGCAAGCCCAGGGCATGGCCCCCCGGGGCAGCGGTCCCCGGCATTTTCTGCCGTCCAACCAGGGCTATGTGCGGGCCTGCGAGATCGGCATGGGCTGGGGCATGCACCCCACGGTGCTGATTGCCGACCAACTGGCACGTGGCAGCCTGGTGCCGCTGGTGCCCGATACACCGCTGGACCTGCCACTGTACTGGGCGCTGCCGCGCAGCGCGCAGGCCAGCCTGGCCCGGCTGACCGACTGCGTCATGCGCGCGGCCAGCCGCGTGTTGACGCCAGCCGCTTGAGCGTTTCTGCCCTAGTGTTGTCCGCAAAGCGGGGACCGGTGCGCCTATGATGCGAGCAGCTGCAGCGCCAGATAAGCAACTGGTGCGCTGCTGCAGAGGGAGGTATCCATGGTTTTCATCAGAAAGAGCACAGCATGATTGAGGTGCAGGATCTCATCGTCGACTACCCCGGCCACCGCGCGCTGCATGGCGTCAGCCTGCAGATCGAGGCCGGCACCGTCACCGCCCTGGTGGGCCCCAATGGCGCCGGCAAATCCACCTTGCTGCGCTGCATTACCGGGCTGGAAGCACCGCTGAGCGGCAGCACCCGGGTGGCGGGCATCGATGTGCAGCAAGAGCCCCGCCGCGCCCACCAGTACATGGGCTACCTGTCGGATTTCTTCGGACTCTACGAGACCCTGAGCGTGGCCCAGTGCCTGCAATACGCCGCAGAAAGCCAGGGCCTGAGCCGCAAGGACGCCACCGCGCGCGTGCATGCGGTGGCCGAGCAGCTCGCGCTCAGCAGCAAGCTCGGCCATGCCACGCGCAACCTCTCGCGCGGCCAGCGCCAGCGGGTCGCCATTGGCCAGGCTATCATCCACCAGCCCCAGGTGCTGCTGCTCGACGAGCCCGCCAGCGGGTTGGACCCGGAGGCGCGCAGCAGCCTCTCGACCTTGTTCCGCCAGCTGCAGGCCCAGGGCATGACGCTGGTCGTCTCCAGCCACATCCTGAGTGAGCTCGATGAGTACTGCAGCCATATCCTGTCGATCCGCGAAGGCCGCATCACCAGCCACGGGCCGTTGAATGCCGCCAGTGGCCCGGGCGGCAACGGCGCGCTGCCGTCCGAGCTGGTGATGCAGGTCGAGCTGGCCGTCCCCCTGCCCCAGCCGGATGGGGCGCTGGCCGGCTACCGCCTGGTCGACATGCGTGCCGGCCGGGACGCCGGCGCTGCCCACCTGCTGTGGATTGCGCTGCCCGCGCAAGACCGTGCTGCCCGCGTGCAGTTGCTGCAGCAGCTGGTGGCCCATGGCGCGCAGGTGCTGGGCTACCAGGAGGCGCGCACCAGCCTGCAGGAGCGCTACCAGCAAAGTCTGGAAGCACCCGTCGATCCCCAAGCGCTGTTTGCCAAGGAGTGGCCATGAATCCGGAATTTCGCCGCCAGCTCAGCCTGGAGCTGAGCCCTGCGCGTTTGGTGCTGATGCCCGCCATCTTGCTGATGCTGGCCATCTGCGTGTTTGTCATCGAGGGCAAGCAGCCGCTGCTGTACCTGCACAAGGGCGCCCTCAGCCTGGTGGGCCTGCTGGCCGCCTGCGTGGGCACCTTCACGGCGCTGTCCAGCATCAATGACGAGCTGAACGAGCGCACCTGGGACCAGCAACGCATGAGCGCCATGGGCCCCTGGCGCATGGCCTGGGGCAAGCTGCTGGGTGGCCCCAGCTATGCCTGGTATGGGGCTTTGCTGTGTACGGCTGCGGCACTGCTGTGCGGCTTCTGGCTCGGCGAGCTGGCAGATACGGTGCTGGTGCTCGTACTCACCATTCTGGGCGCCTGCGCCTTGCACTGCGCGATGATGGCCAGCCGCCTCTACAGCATGGACCCCAACAAACCCGCTACCAGCCGCAATGTCTGGGTGCTGGTGGTGCTGGTGTTCCTGCTGCTGCAACTGGTCAGCAGCGTGGTCGTGGGACTTGACAGCCTGCTGGGCGGCAGCGGCGGCGGCGCTTGGTGGGGCCTGCCGCTGAACGCGGCCAGTCTGCTGCTGGTCTTTGCCATAGCGGGCCTGCTGCTGGGCCTGCTGGCACTGTGGCGGGCGATGTCGATGCAGCTGTCGGTACCCACCACACCCTGGGCCTGGGCACTGGGCAATGCGGCTGGCTGTTTGCTGCTGGTGGGCCTGGTGCCCACCGGCACCGGCCGGGCGCTGACCGCGATGATGCTGTTCGCCCTGGTGACCTACTATGCCGCTGCGCTGGAAAGCCAGGTCGCGCAGCGCTGGCGCGCCCTGCTCTACAGCGCGCGGCACGGCCAGTGGCGGCGCTTTTGGCAGAACATGCCGCTGTGGCCCATCAGCTGGTGCATGGCCTTTGCGGTGCTGCTGCCGGCCTATTTGCTGTGGAATGCCGACCCGCTGTCCAACCGCTCGCAGCTGGGCCCCCTGGCCTTCATGGTGCTGCTGCATGTGCTGCGCGACTGCGGCATCTACCTGGTGTTCTCGCTGCGCAAGAGCAGCCGCTCACCGCTGGGCATGACCTTGCTGGTGGTCTTTGTCCTCAGCGCCCTGTTGCCGGCCATGTTCTGGTCGCTGGGCCTGGCGCCGCTGTTCGAGCCCCTGTTTGGCGCGTTTGACCCGCGCCTGTCGTCCAACTTTGCGCATGCACCGGCCCTGGGCTGGCTGGCCTGGGTGGGCATGCTGCTGCAGCTGGCGGTGCTTGCCGTCGTGCTGGTCTGGCGCTTCCAGGCCATCACCCCCCAGGCGGGCGGCAAAGACCTGTTTGCGCGCTAGCCAAACACCCAGGCGCCGACCCAGGGTGCAGCCAGCACATTGAGAGCGCCGGCAATCATCATCACCAGTGAGGCGGCCACACCTTGCTGGGGGCCGGCCATCTGCGCCTTGGCAACCCCCGAGCCGTGGGCCGATCCGCCCAGCATGGCCCCCGCTGCGACCCGGCTGCGCAGCCGGGGCAAGAGGCGCAGCACCAGGCCACCGATCAGCATGCCGGTCACTCCGGTGAGCAGCACAAACAAGGCAGCCAGGTCCAGCGGGCCGCCGATGGCACGCTCGGCCTCCACCGCAAAGGGCGTGGTCACGGAGCGCATTGCTAGCCCTTTTTGCAGCAGCGGCGACAGGCCCAGCCAGCGCGCCAGCCACACCGACGTCAGGATGGATACCGTGCTGGCCACCAACACGCCGGCCAAAATGGACATCCAGTGCTTGCGCACCATCTGGCGGTAGTCATACAACGGCAGCGCGAAGGCGACGGTCGTCGGCCCCAGCAGCCATACCAGCCAATGGGTATGGGTGCGATAGTCGTCGTAGCCAATGCCCAGCAGCAGCAGTGCGGCCACCAGCACCAGGGGCGTGCCGATGATGGGCATCAGCACCGTATGCGGATGGCGCTGGTACAGCCGCTTGTTGAGGTAATAGCACAGCAGGGTCAGCAGCAGTGACAGCAGCGCTGCGCTGCCATGGCTCAGCGGCCACAGCGGCAACGACGAGGGCAGGGTTGCAGGCGCAGCAGTCATCGCACCCCTCCGGCAGCGGCCTTGGCGCCACGCTCCTGGCGGCGCTTGCGCTGGGCCAGGCGCAGCTCCAGCCGGTAGACCGCATCGACCACCAGCGCGGTGGCCACCATCACACAGGCAGTGCTCAGCACAATCACGAGCACGATGCGCAGCCCCTGGCTGCGTACCAGGTCGCCATAGTTGATGATCACCAGCATCGCGGGGATGAAGAACAGCAGCATGTCCGACAGCAGCCAGCGCGTGCCCTGTGCCAGCCAGCGGCCGGGCACGGCGCGGCTGAACAGCCCCAGCGCCAGTGCGGCAAAGCCAATCAGGCCCGCCGGAATACGCCAGCCCATATGGCTGCGCAGTGCCTCGGCCACCAGCCAGATGGCGCAGAGCACTGCCACCTGCCACAGCGTGCGTGCCGCCTGGCGGGCCTGCCTGGGCAGCCCCTTGTCTGTGGATCTGCCCTCGCCCGCCACCCATTTATCGCTTGTCATGCCATCCTTGTGCTGGCTCGTGGGCCAGCGGCAGTGGCGGCGGTGCGGCCCCTTGCCTCACCATGCTGCACTGCACAAAACGGATTGTAGAAACGGCATAATCATTCGTAAAATGACTTATTTTTATAAATTCCATTCCATCTAGGAATTCACCATGGACCTGCGAGCGCTGCGCTACTTTGTCGAGGTGGTCCACCGCAACAGCTTCACCCGTGCGGCAGAGGCGCTGTATGTCACCCAGCCCACCATCAGCAAGATGGTGAAGGGTCTGGAAGACGAGCTCGGCGGCCCCTTGCTGCTGCGCGAAGGCCGCAAGCTGCAGCTGACCGATGCCGGGCGCGTGGTGTTTGAGCGGGGCCAGGCGCTGCTGCAAGAGGCCAGCCGCCTGCGCCAGGAAGTGGCCGAGGTGGACGGCATCGCGCGCGGCACGCTCAGCGTGGGCGTGTCCCCGACCACGGGCCACTACATGGCGCCCATCTTTGCGCAGTACCGCAAACGCTACCCCGGCGTCCAGTTGCAGTTGCATGAGCGCGGCGCCCGGGCGCTGGAACAGGCGGTGGCAGAGGGCGAGATCGATGTAGCCATGGGCCTGCTGCGTGCCGGCAGCCCCCTGGCCAGCCTGCGCATACAAACCCACCATACCGTGGCCGTTTTTGCCCATGCGCGCGCGCCCCAGGGGCAAAGCCAGGTGCGCTGGCGGGAGCTGGCTGCCCTGCCCTTTGTGATGTACGAGAGTGATTTTGCGCTGTACGAAGGCGTGCAAAGCTGCTGCGCGCAAGCGGGCTTTGTGCCGCAGATCGCGCTGCAAAGCCGTTACTGGGACTTGATTGGCGACCTGGTCGCCGCCGATGCAGGCATTGCCATCATGTTCGACCATGTGGCCAGCCGCTTTGACCCGGCCCAGGTGCGCTGCCTGCCCGTGGCTGAGCCCACGCTGAGCCATGATTTCGGCCTCACCTGGCGGCCCCAGCACCTATCCAAGGCCGCCAGCGCCTGGCTGGCGCTATGCCAGGCGCGCTATCCGCAGACCCCGGCATAGACCCAAGGCCTCAGACCTGGGGCATGAAGGCATCCTGGCGGCCGGGCTCGGCAACCACTTTGCGGGGTGCCGCACTGGGCGCGGTGGCCGCGGCTTGGGCCGCTGCCATACAGGGAATCGTGGCCGGCTGGCGCAGCGGGTGGAAGTTCAGCAGCTGCGTGGCCATCATGGTCTCGACCATGAAGCAGCACAGCGCCGAGACAAAGCTGACCACGCCCAGCCCGAAGCTGAACATCGCCGCCAGCGACCAGCTGTTGGCGTCGATCTCGGTCTTGGTGGTCTGGCCGACGAAGAGCAAGATGATGGTCAGCGCAATCAGCGCGCCGCACAGGGTCAGCAGCCCGATGCAGAGGTTGGCCAGGCGTCCGCGCCGGCGCAGAAAGCTGAGCTCCAGCAAGGACCGCTGCACATAGTCCTCGTCCTTGGAGGCCATCATGCGGTCTTCCAGCACACGGCCCCGGTCGATGATGCGCGCCAGCCGGCCGGCGACGGCACCGATCATGCCCGCCACGCCGGTGAGAAAGAAAACGGGAGCCACAGCCAGCTGGATGCTGTGGGTGATGTTGCTGACGTCGATGGACATGGTGTTGGAGCAGAGAGGTTGGACAGACTGCGCTGCAGCACACGCCTAGGGACCCTCTGCAAAACTCCCTGCCGTGGTGTGAACGCGGTCTCGGGCGATCCGCTGCGTTGTCTTCCTTGTCAATAGCTACGGCTATTGACTGCAAAAGACGCCTTGCGGCTCATCCCGATCCGCGTCCATCCCGCTTGGCGAGGGTTTTGCAGAGCATCCCTAGTGCAGGCTGCGACGCCTGCGATGAACACTGCAAAATTCAAGCCAACATTCTCGCACCAAATAGGTGCAAACCCTAATACCTTTTTTGCCCTGTTTCCGGGCTGATTTGAAGCAAATTGTGTGCTTCCTGAGGCAGAGGCCTGCGTTCAGTAGTGGGGCGGCAGCTCGTCGCGTGCACCTGGCGCAACAGCTCCGGTCTCGGGCATGCGCTGCTGCAGGTCCTTGACCAGGTGCAGCAAGCGGTCGATCTGCTGCTGTTGCTTGTAGATCGTCAGGTTGAGCTCTTCGAGCAGGTCGTCGGCATAGGCCGCCTTGATCTCCAGGGCTTCAAGGCGCTGCTGCAGGGGTTCGGGCATTGTCGTCATGGCGTCTCCTGGCATCGGATGGGGAGGGAGGGGAAAGAATAACGCCGGCATATGACAGCGCATATGCCGGCGTGGAGAGCGGGAAGGCGGGCTTACAGCGCCTTGGCCAGGCGGGCAATGCCCTCTTCGATGCGGGCGATATCAGCGGTGGCAAAGGACAGCCGCAGGGTCGAGGCATCGGGGTTCTGGGCAAAGAATGGCGTGCCCGGCACAAAGGCCACCCCCTGCTCGATGGCGCGCTTGGCCAGCGCATTGCCATCCTTCTCCTGGCCCCGGGCGCCCGTCAGCTGCACCCAGATGAACATGCCGCCCTGGGGCTGCACAAAGCGCACCGCATCGCCCAGCTGGCTGCGCAGGCCGTCGCCCATGGCCTTGCTGCGCGCCGCGTAGGTGGTGCGCACGCGGTCCAGGGTGGCGGGCATGCGGCCGGCCTTCAGGTACTGGGCGGCAGTGGCCTGGCTGAAGGTGCTGGTATGGGCATCGCTGAACTGCTTGCACATGACGCACTTGCCCAGCAGCTCGGCCGGCGCAATCAGCCAGCCCAGGCGCAGGCCGGGGCTGAGCACCTTGCTCATGCTGCCGCAGTGGGCCAGGTAGTCACGGCTGCCGGGTACGCTGTCCGACAGCGCCAGCAGGCTGGGCGGTGGCGGTGCGTCAAAGTACAGGTCGCCATAGGGATCGTCCTCGACGACCAGGGTCTGGTGGCGCACAGCCATCTCGAGAATCTGGCGGCGGCGCTCCAGGCTCAGCAGCACACCGCTGGGGTTGCCAAAGGTCGGGATCAGGTAGACCAGCTTGGGCTGGTGTTCGGCTATCAGCTGCTCCAGCGCTTCGGGGATGACACCGTTCTCATCGGTGGGGGCGCTGATGACTTCGGCGCCGTAGAGGCGGAAGCACTGGATGGTGGCCAGAAAGGTCGGGCCCTCGACGATCACCTTGTCACCGGGCGAGATCATCGTCTTGCCCAGCAGGTCGAGCGCCTGCTGGCTGCCGGTGGTGACGATCAGCTGATCGGGCGTCAGCGACTGCACGCCCTTGGCCGCCATCAGGCCCACGATCTGCTCGCGGAAGGGCTGGTAGCCCTCCGTCGCGCCGTACTGCAGCGCAGCGCCCGGCTCCTCTTTCAACGCCGCATTGGCCGCTGCCTGCACACCGTCCACGTCGAACATGGCTGCATCCGGAAAGCCCCCGGCAAAACTGATGATGCCGGGCTTGCCCAGCAGCTTGAACAGTTCACGGATGGCGGACGTCTCGACATTGTCGAGGCGGGAGGCAAAGCGCAGTGTCATGGAATGTTCTCTCAAGTCAAAAAGCGCAGCCCGGTCGATCGCCGGGCCGCACTGGCATTTTGCTACTTTTTACCGGCCCCATGCGTCGCTCTGGCATCCCTGAGCCCGCCATTGCCCCCCGCTATCGACTATGCTTGCGCCCTAAAGGACTGGGTCACCATGCGCATCGCCGCTTTCTTCATTGTTTTGGTCAAATTGCTGGCCTCGTTGCTCATGCTGCTGGGCGTGGTCTGGGCCTGTGGCGCGCTGTGGTTTCAGCTCGCGCAATCGGTCAAGTCGGGCTCGGCCCGGGGGCTGCTGCTGGGGGTCTGGGTGGGGGTGGGTCTGTACTGCATCTACCTGCTGTGGCAGCAGCGCATGCCCAAGGGCCTGCTGATCTATGGGCTGCTGTTTGCCGCGATCCTCGCCTGGTGGGCCAGCATCCAGCCCTCCAACACGCGCAAATGGGCGCCGGATGTGGCCCAGCAGCTGTCAGGCACCGTCCAGGGTGATCTGGTGCAGCTGCACAATGTGCGCAATTTTGACTGGCTGACCGACAGCAAGGCCACCGTGCGCTGGGAAGACCGGGACTACGACCTGCGCCAGCTTGTGTCGGTGGACATGAGTACCTCCTACTGGATGGGGCCGGCCATTGCCCACACCTTGGTGTCCTTCGGCTTTGACGACGGCAAGAGCCCGCGCCGCTATGTGACCTTCTCGGTAGAGATCCGCAAGGAACAGGGCGAGCAGTTCTCGGCCGTGGGCGGCTTCTTCAAGCAGTTCGAGCAAAGCCTGGTCGCTGCCGATGAGCGCGACATCCTGCGCGTACGCAGCAATATGCGGGGAGAAGAAGTCTACCTGTACAGCGTGGCCATGCCGCGCGCTGCGATGCGCTCACTGTTCATCGCCTATGTGGACAAGGCCAATGCGCTGGTCGAGACGCCGCAGTTCTACCACACGCTGTTTGCCAACTGCACCACCATTGTGTTCGACATGGTGCGCCGCATTGTGCCGGGCCTGCCGATGGACTGGCGCCTGCTGGCCAGCGGCTACCTGCCCCAGTATGTGGACAGCCTGGGCGCCCTCGCCCGCCCGAACGACTTTGAGGCCATCCATGCGGCAGCGCACATCAATGCCCGCGCCAAGGCGGTGCGGCCGGGCGAGGATTTCTCGGCCGCCATCCGCCAGGGTGTGCCGCAGGCGCCGCTGCTACCTTGATGCAGGGACCCAGGCTCAGGCCTTGCCAGATAATGGCAGCCGAGCCTGCACCACCACACGATGAAAACCGCTGATATCCAACCCTTCTTCGCCACCTTGAAGGCGGCCAACCCTTCGCCCCAGACCGAGCTGGAATACACCTCGGTGTTCGAGTTGCTCGCCGCCGTGCTGCTGTCTGCCCAGGCGACCGATGTGGGGGTCAACAAGGCCACCCGCAAACTGTTCCCGGTCGCCAACACGCCCCAGGCCATTCTGGCGCTGGGGCTGGAAGGCCTGGAGGGCTATATCAAGACCATCGGCCTGTACCGCAGCAAGGCCAAGCACCTGATGGAGACCTGCCGCATCCTGGTGGAACGCCATGGCGGCCAGGTGCCCGACACGCGCGAGGCGCTGGAAGCGCTGCCCGGCGTGGGCCGCAAGACCGCCAATGTGGTGCTGAACGTGGCCTTTGGCCAGCCGACGATGGCGGTGGACACCCATATCTTCCGCGTCAGCAACCGCACCGGCCTGGCACCCGGTAAAAATCCGCTCGAAGTGGAAAAGCAACTGATGCAGCGCGTACCCGGCGACTATGCCGTCGATTCGCACCACTGGCTGATTTTGCTGGGCCGCTATGTCTGCCAAGCGCGCAAGCCGCGCTGCTGGGAATGCCTGGTCAGCAGCTACTGCGATTTCTCGCCCAAGACACCGCCACCCCAAGGCGCGCTGCGCTGATCGCGGCGGCAAGGCATCACGTGCTGCTCTGGGTGCTGACCCCCGCCGAGGCAAAGCTGGCCATGTCACGCAGCATCGCGCAGGCCGATTCCAGCAGCGGCCAGGCCAGCGCCGCACCGGAGCCCTCGCCCAGGCGCAGCTGCCAGTCGAGCAGCGGCTGGGCCTGCAAGGCCGCCAGCAAGTGGCTGTGGCCCGGCTCGCCCGAGCGGTGGGCATAGACGCAGCGCTCCAGCACCGCGGGCTGCAGGCGGGAGGCCACCAGCACTGCGGCACTGGTGATGAAGCCGTCGACCACAATCACACGCCGCTCCAGCGCGGCCTGCAACACGGCCCCTACCATCGTCGCCACTTCCAGCCCGCCCATCGCAGCCAGCACGGCCAGCGGCTCCTGCACACCGGCATGGCGCGCCAGCACCCGGCGCAGCACCGCGGCCTTGCGGGCCACGCCCTCGCCGCTCAAGCCCGTGCCTGCGCCGGTGACGGTTGCCACATCCAGATTGCAGAGCCGCGCCAGCAGCAGCGATGCGCTGGAGGTGTTGCCAATGCCCATCTCGCCCAGCAGCAAGGCATTGCCAGGCAAGGCCTGCAGCAGCGCGCGGCCATTGGCAATGGATGCCTCGCACTGCGCCATGCTCATCGCAGGGCCGAGGCTGCTGTCCTGGGTGCCGGGGGCGATCTTGCGCAGCCACAGGCGCGGCGCGCCTGCGGGCAGCGCATCGCTCTGCGGTGCAAAATCACGGGCCACGCCGCAATCGACCACATTCAGCGCCACGCCATGCTGGCGCGAGAGCACGCTTACTGCCGCGCCACCGGCGAGAAAATTGCCCACCATCTGCCAGGTCACATCGGCCGGGAAGGCTGACACGCCCTGCGCTACCAGGCCATGGTCAGCCGCAAACACGACCATCTGGGGATCGGCCAGGCGGGGCTGGCTGCTGCCCAGGATGCAGGCGATGCGCAAAGCCAGCGCTTCGAGCAGGCCCAGCGAGCCCAATGGCTTGGTCTTGTTGTCCAGCAGCTGCTGCACCTGCTGGCGGAAGGCGGCATCGTCGATCGATGCGATACAGGGAATAAGCGGAGAGAACGAGGATTCGGACATGGTCAGGGTACGGAGCGGGAGCACGGCGATACGCCAAGCCGCCAGTATCGCGCTGCCTGCCCCGGTTTGCAGCGCCCTGCGCGCAAACCAATGAAAAACGCTCTGCACAGCCAAAGCTGGGCAGAGCGTGGATCAGCTAAATCAGTCAGCTTACTTGGCAGGCACCGTGTAGGTGTACTCACGCAGGATGCCACCG
Organism: Comamonas sp. B21-038; assembly: GCF_022387135.1. Classification (GTDB taxonomy): domain Bacteria; phylum Pseudomonadota; class Gammaproteobacteria; order Burkholderiales; family Burkholderiaceae_C; genus Comamonas; species Comamonas sediminis. The sequence continues at coordinate 760,467 of NZ_CP092462.1, read as the reverse complement.
CCTTGCACCGAGCCGCTGTCCTGGCCCTGGGCCACGCGGCCCACGCAGGCACGGCGGTCCTCTTCGGTCTTGAAGACTGCGCAGCGTGCGGTGGCATTTTCGCGGAAGCTGGAACCTGGATCCGTCAACTGGCCCTGGCGCGCGGCCTGACGAGCGGCTGCCGCTTCGCGGGCGCTGGAGCTGCCTTCGGCCACATCGGCATTGGCGCGGGCATCGCCACGCGCTTCACCACGCTTGTGGTGGGCACCGTGCGGGCCATGGGGCATGGGCTTCACATGCTTGGCAGGGGGTGGTGGGGGTGGCGGTGCGGATTGGGCGCTGGCATAGCCTGCGGTGCCCAAGGCGAGGGCCATCGCGGCCATTTGCAAAGACTGGCGGAACATGTTTTTCATAGCGATCATCCTTATCGGTGATGAGAAGCAACACGAACAGCATGCCTGCGCAGCAGGCGCGACCCTATCGGCCCAATCCGCCAGTGCTTGCAATATTTGGCCTACAGGCAAAGGTGTTGGTCATTCAGGGCAAGCGGTCCCCAAACCACTCGTCCACCCCTTGGGCCATGCGCGCAAATACCTGGTCCAGGCTCGGCGCATCGTGGCCAAACAGCGCATGGATGACGGCCGCGTTCTCGAACAGCCCATGCACATAGGTGCCCAGCACCTGCGGCGCGCCGCCCTGCCACAGCAGGCCCGGCAGCAGCTCTTGCGCCGGCTCGGCTGCACCGGCCTGCATATCGGGGCGCAGTTCGGTCTGCCCATGGTGGATTTCATAACCGGTCACCACCAGGCCGCTCAGTGCCTGCCAGGGTGCCTGTACCTCAGGCAGCTCCAGGCGCGCAGGCTGCACATTCTTTTGCGGTGCAAACAAGGTCACCAGCGGCAGCAGTCCCAGGCCGGCGGCATTGCCGTCCACCCCATGCAGATCGACCAGCGCCTCGCCCAGCATCTGCAGGCCGCCGCAAATACCCAGCACCCGCTTGCCGGCCTGCGCATGGCGGGCGACAGCGGCATCCAGGCCCTGCTGGCGCATCCAGCCCAGGTCGGCAGCGGTGGCCTTGCTGCCCGGCAGGATCACCCAGTCCGCATCGCTCAGCTGCGCGGGCGTGCGCGCCCAGACCACGCGCACACCAGGCAGCTGCAGCAGCGGCTGGAACTCATCGAGGTTGCTGATGCGCGGGTAGGCCACGATGGCGATGCAGGTGTGCACGGCCTGCCCCTGGCCGCCACTGCCCCGGTCGTCAAACACACCGTCTTCCTCGGGCAGGCCGTGCTGGAACTGCATCGGAATGCAGGCCACCGTCGGCACACCGGTCTTGTCTTGCAGCATCTGCGGCGCCGGCGCCAGCAAGGCCGCGTCGCCCCGGAACTTGTTGAGCACAAAGCCCTTGATCAGGCCTTGCTCCTCGGGCGGCAGCAGCGCCCAGGTACCGTAGAGGTGAGCAAAGGCCCCTCCCCGGTCGATATCGGCCACCAGCAGGCAGTGGGCACCGCAGTGGTGCGCCACGCGCATATTGACCACATCGCTGCTGTGCAGGTTGATCTCGGCGGGCGAGCCCGCGCCCTCGATCACCACCACATCGTTCTCGGCGCGCAGTGCATCGAGCGCCTGCGCGATCTGTGGCCAGACCTTGAGGCTGCGGCCGCGCCAGGGCATGGCCGACAGCGCCTCGTCCACCTGGCCAAACAGCACCACCTGGCTGCGGGTATCGGCCTCGGGCTTCAGCAACAACGGGTTCATGCGCACATCGGGCACGGCGCCTGCGGCCAGCGCCTGCAGGTACTGGGCCGTGCCGATCTCGCCCCACTGGCCATCGGGCGTGGCTACCACGCGGGCGTTGTTGCTCATGTTCTGCGCCTTGAAGGGCGCCACCTTGTAGCCCTGGGCCCGGTACCAGGCACACAGTGCCGTGGCTACCCAGCTTTTGCCGGCGCCACTGCTGGTGCCCAGCACCATGATGCAGCGCGCGCTCATCGCGGTGCACTGCCCAGCGGCAGCACCATGCGCGCCATGATGCGCTCCAGCGCCGAGCCCGCATCGCTGCACAGGCCCGTGTGCACCGGCGAGGTCTGGATCATGCTGCTGCGCTTGGCCGTGAGCCAGTGGAAGCGCGCGCGGTACGGCAGCTGGCCGATGGGCCCGGCCTCGGGCACGCCAGCGCAGATCGCGACGATGCTGCCCAGGTGGCGGTAGACGGCTTGCAGATCGACTTGCGGATCCAGCGCCAGCAGGCGCGCCTCATCGAGCGCCATCGCTGCCTGCAGATAGCCGCTGCGCTGGCAGGACACGATCACGCCAGCGTTGATGAACTCCTCCCGCTCGACCCGGGGCACCACGCGCACGATAGCGTAGTCATACACATCATGCGCGTGCATCGATGGCTCCTTGCAACCAGCGGCCACGCGTTTGCAGGCGGGCCAGAAAATAGTTCACATACGCGGCGCGGTGCGCCTGCGGATCGGCCAGCAGCGGGCTGTTGCGGTCCTCTGCGGCCTTGGCCAGAAAGCAGTCCGGCACCGTGGCCAGAATGGCGGTCAGCACCGGCTCGGTCAGCTGCGCGGCCAGCGCTTCGTCCACCTCGGCCAGCTGGCTGGCCTGGGCCAGCAGCACATGGTCGGCAATCGGCGCAAAGGGCTTGCCCGGGTCGGCCACCGTGCCATCCCAGGCATGGTGGAAGGTCAGGGTCGCGCCATGGTCAATCAGCCAGGGCTTGCGCTGCCACATCAGCATATTGGTGTTGCGGGCCGTGCGGTCCACATTGCTGACCAGCGCATCGAACCAGACCAGGCGCGAGGCGAAATCATCGCTGACCGCATCCACGGCCGGGTCAAAATTGACCGAGCCGGGCAGGTAATCGAGGCCCACATTGAGGCCGTCGCTGGCGCGGATCAGGTCCTGGATCTCGGGATCGGGCTCGGTCTGCGCGAGCTTGGCGTGCAGCAGGGCAAGCACCAGCTCGGGCAGCGGCAGGCCCAGCGCGCGGGCGATGCCGCCGCAGATGAGCTCACCCATCAGCGCGCGCACGCCCTGGCCAGCCCCCCGGAACTTGAGCACATACATGCCCAGATCGTCCGCCTCGACGACGGCCGGCATCGAGCCGCCCTCGCGCAGCGGCGTCACATAGCGCTCCACCAAGACGGTGCGCAGTTGCAAAGTTTGTAAATCCATACCAAATGGTAGCGGTTGCCGCATGCCCTCGCTAAGTATCTGACAGCGACAGCCAGGCCCGCTCCAGCGCCGCCTGCGCCACCGGCGCCATCACCCCCAGGCGCACATGGCCGGGCAGGCCAAAGCTGCGGGCATCGCGCAGCTTGATGCCCTGGCTGCGCAGTGATGCCAGGCGCGCGGGCAGGTCCGCCGGGTCCAGCGGCAGGCGCGCGACAAAGTAATTGGCCTGGTGGCCGGGCAGCACCGCCCAGCCCAGGCGCTCGCACAGCGCCAGCTGCCGGCCCTTCCAGTGGCGCAGCGTCTCCAAGCTGCGGGCCAGCCAGGCCTGCACCTCGGGCGTGACCCAGGCCTGCAGCATCGCCACACCATGGGCGCCCACCACCCACGAAGGCGCCAGTGCCCGCAGCGCATCGATCTGCGCCTGCGGGGTGCCCTCGGGCGCAATCGCATAGGCTGCGCGCACCCCCGTCATGCCCAGCGCCTTGTTGGGCGTCCACAGCTGCCACTGCGCGGCCATGTCGCGCTGCGGCGCAGGGCCTTCCAGCCACAGCGGCCGGTAGGCGCAATCGAGCACCAGGCCATGGTGGCTGGCAACGGCGGGCAAGGCTTGCCAGATGTCCTCTTGCGCACCCAGCGGGCTGGAGGGCTCGCAGGCCCAGTGCAGGCCTTCGCCCCAGGCCGGGCTGCGGGCGCCGGTGCGCAGGCCCCATACCTGCGCCGCCTGGGCGTAGTCGCCATAGCAATGGTTGGGCAGGCTGACACGGGTGGCCCCCTGGCGCAGCGCATGCTGGGTCAGGCGGTGGATCAACTCACTGCTGCTGCCGCCGATGACCAGGCGCTCAGGGGCGACCGCATGGAAGTCCGCCAGCTGCAGGCGCAGCGCTGTGTAGTGCGGGTCGGGGTACTGTGCCAGGTGCGCCGCCTGCAAGGCCGCCACGGCCTCCGGGCAGGGGCCGCAGGCATTGCGGTTGGTGGAAAAATCATGCGCCGGCACGCCCAAGGCGTCGGTACCACCATGCTCGTTATCAGCCATGGGCCAACACTCCTTGCGCCATCGAGGCGATTCCTATCTTTGCCGCCAAACCCAGGGCCAGCAACAAGGCACACAGCGCCTGCACCCACACCACGCGGCCCGCTAGGGCCAGTGCCCGCTGCACATCCGGGGCCTGCGGCGGCCGGCCTTGCGGGTGGAGCTGGTACACGCCGGGTTTGGACAGATGCACGCCCAGCGCTCGCGCCATTGCGCCCATGGGCCAGCCGCCATTGGGCGACGGCGTGACTGCCGCATCGCGCCGCAGCCCGGACCAGGACAGGCCCCCCGCCAGCAGCGCCAGCCAGGCCGCTGTGATGCGGGCAGGCACCCAGTTCAGCACATCATCGGCCCGGGCCGCCCATTTGCCGGCCCATTGCCAATGGCGGCGCTGTGCACCCTGGCCGCGCCAGCCGGGGTAGCCCCACATCGCATCGGCCGTGTTGGCCATCCGGTACAGTGCCGCTCCCGGCAGGCCGGCCACCGCAAACCAGAACAACGGCGCCAGCACCGAGTCGCTCAGGTTCTCGGCCAAGGTCTCGATCGCGCTCTCACGCACCGTGGCGGCATCGAGCTGTGCGGTATCGCGGCTCACCAGCCAGGACAAGCGGGCCCGGCCCGCCTGCAGTGATTCGCCGAGCGCGGCCTCCACGGCCAGCACCTCGCTGCGCAGCATGCGCCAGGACAGCAGCGGCTTGAGCAGCAGCCCAGCCACAAGGCCATTCAGCCACCAAGGCACTGCCTGCAGCAGATACATGAGGGCCGCATACACCAGCCAAGCGCCGCCCGCCAGCAGGCACCAGGCCAGAGCCGCCAGCACAAAGCGCCCATAGGCGCGCTCGTCCGCCTGGCGCGGTGCAATCGCCTGGCCGAGCAGGCCCAGCAGCTTGCCCATATAGACAACCGGGTGCAGCCGCAGCGGCGGCTCGCCCCAGAGCCAGTCCACCAGCAACGCCACCAACACGGCCAGCAAGGCCGCCATCGGTGCCTGCCAGTGCAGCGCAGGTCCAGCATCCATCAAGGCCTGAACCAGGTGCAGCAGCGGGCTGCCACCGGCCAGCACCAGCGCCCACAGGCCGCCATCGCTCATGGCTGCGGTCCTGGGTCTGGCTGCCAGCACTCATCCATCAGCATGTCCTGCAAAGGCGCACGGCGGGCCCAGCGTTCCTGCTGCAGCATGGGTTCGGCATAGTAGGCCTCCACAGGGCCCAAGCACAAAACAGCCAGCGGGTGCGCGCCGGCAGGCATGGCCAGCAACTGCGCCAGCGCCTGGGGATCGAACAGCGATACCCAGCCCATCCCCAGCCCTTCGGCACGCGCAGCCAGCCACAGGTTCTGGATCGCGCAGGCGGTGCTGGCCACATCCATCTCGGGCAGGGTGCGACGGCCAAACACATGGGCTTCGCGCCCGGGCGGCATAGCGACGACCAGCACCTCGGCCGCCTGCAACACGCCCTGCACCTTGAGCTTCATAAAGTCGGCCTCGCGCTCACCCATCGCCTGGGCAGTGCGCAGGCGCTCATCCTCCACCAGCGCATGGATGCGGCTGCGCATCTGCGCATCGCGCACGCGGATGAAGCGCCAGGGCTGCATAAAGCCAACGCTGGGCGCATGGTGCGCGGCCCGCAGCAGGCGCAGCAGCACCGCCTCGTCGACCTGGCCGCCGGCAAAGTGGCGCATGTCGCGCCGCTCGTGGATGGCGCGGTAGACCGCCGCGCGCTCAGCCTCGCTGAAGGCCGTGGCGGCGATGGTGGGGGCGTTGAAAGGGGTATCGCTCATGCCAGCAATCGGCTGCCCTGCCTCAGTCTTCAATGCCGCGCTGCGCCGGGATGCCGGCCTTGAACGCATGCTTGACCATCGTCATCTCGGTGACGGTATCGGCCATGTCAATGATCTCCTGCGGACAGCGCCGGCCAGTGAGGCAGACATGCACCTCCTTGGGCCGGGCGGCCAAGGTGTCCAGCACCTCCTGCAGCGGCAGCCAGCCATAGATCAGCGGGTAGGTGATCTCGTCGAGCACCACCAGAAAATACGCGCCTGACAGGATCGCCGCCCTCGCCTTTTCCCAGCCCTCGCGCGCCAGCTGGCCGCTGTGCTCGAGGTCGCGGCTCTTCCAGCTGAAGCCATCGCCCAGCCCTTCGACCGGCAGGCCCACCTGCTCGGACAGGCGGTGCTCGCCAAAACGGGCGGTCGGCACCTTCATGAACTGGTAGACCTTGACGGCCTTGCCCCGGCCGGTTGCGCGGAACGCCAGGCCAAAGGCTGCCGTGGTCTTGCCCTTGCCGTCACCGGTGTTGACGATCACCAGGCCACGGCGCTCGCCCTCGGGCTTTTCATAAGGCTTTTCGCTGGGTGGCGTTTCAATCTGCATTGCAATCTTTCCTTGTTTCGTTGTGTTGTTGAAAGCGGGGCCAGGCCCGGTTTCGCAGGGGTTCAGCGCCCGCGCTGGCCGGCCTGCGCGGCAGTGGCGGTACGCGGCAAGGCCATCCACACGCCATCGATGGCGCGCACCTGGATGCGGTGGTCAAACACCGCCTCCAGCGCGGCATGGGTCGCCGGGTCATCGCAGCGGCCCTGGTGCAGCACCCGGCCCGCCTGCAGCACCAGCATATGGTCGGCCAGCAGCGCCACCGATATTTCATGGAGCACGCTGACCACCGTGGTGCCCTGGGCCGTCAAGGCCCGCATGCTGTCCACCCAGTCGGTCTGGTGCGGCGGGTCCAGGTTGGCCAGCGGCTCGTCCATCAGCAGCACGGAGGCCTGCACAGCCATCGCGCGGGCCAGCAGCACCCGCTGGCGCTCGCCGCCCGAGAGCTCGGCCACCGGCCGGTGGCGCCAATCCCAGGCATGCGCCGCCCGCAGGCATTGCTCCACCACCGCATGGTCTTCGCCGCTGGGTGCTGCAAACCAGGGCTGGTGCGGCAGGCGGCCCAGCATGGCCACGTCCATCACCGTCAGCTCCTGCGTCACCACCTCCCCCTGGCCCAGCCAGGCCAGCGCCTGGGCGCGCTGCTTGCGCGGCCAGCGCTCCAGGCTTTTGCCCAGCAGTGCCACATCGCCCTGCAGCTGTGCCGCCGGCCACAGGCCGCCCAGCACCTTGAGCAGGCTTGATTTGCCCGCGCCGTTGGGGCCGACAATGCTGGTCCAGCGGCCTTGCACAAACTGGGCGTTGACGCCTTGCAGAATCGGCCGCGCATGCACAGCAGCATGGATATTGGTGGCAGTCAGCGCAGCCGTGGTCGCAGTGCCGGGCATCACAGGCCTCCTGCCGAACGGGTGCTGCGGTGCATGCGCCACAGCAGATAGGTGCCGCCCAGTGCCGCAGTGAGCACGCCCACCGGCAGCTCTTGCGGGGCGACCAGCCAGCGCGCCAGGATATCGGCCGCCAGCAGCAGCACGCCGCCCATTGCGGCGGCCAGCACGGTGCTGCGGCCATGGCCCACCTGCACCAGGCTGCGTACCAGGTGCGGGGCAGCCAGGCCCACAAAGGCAATCAACCCGGTCTGCGCGACCGAGGTGCCGGTGGCCAGCGCCAGCACTGCCACCAGGCCATAGCGCAGCGGCGCCAGCGGCAGGCCCAGGCTGGCGGCCGTCGCCTCGCCCAGAGTCAAACCATCGAGCACCCGGGCGCAGCACCAGGTGGCCAGCACACAGACCAGCAGCACGCCGGCCATCAGTGCGCAGCCTTCCCAGCCGACAAAGGCCGAGGTGCCCAGCGTAAAGGCCTGCATGGCCTGCAGGATATCGGGGTGGCGCAGCTCCAGCAGATCGCGCATGGCGCCCAGCACCACACCGACGATCACGCCGGCCAGCAACAGGCGCAAGGTGTTTTGCACATTGCGCGCCAGCACCACCGTCAACGCCACCGCACAGGCCGCGCCGACAAAGGCCATGCCGGTCATCCCCAGGCGGTAGAGCAGATCGAGGCTGGTGACGGACGAGCCCAGCAGCACCAAACCCAACGCACTGCCCAGCGACGCGCCGGAAGCACTGCCCAGCAGATAGGGATCGGCCAGCGGGTTGCGGAACAGGCCCTGGGCGACGGCCCCGGCCAGGCCCAGCAGGCCACCGGCGAGCCAGGCGCCCAGCGAGCGCGGCAGGCGGATATCGACTACGATCTGCCACGAAGTGGGGTCATCGCGCATGCGCAGCACACTCTCCCAACCGGTGCTGCCGACACTGGCGCCCACCAGCAGCAGCACGGCACTGAGCACCAGCAGCACCAGCGCCAGCCAGGCACTGCGGCGCAGGCCGGGAGCCGCTTCGCGCCGCGCTGCCGGTGCAGAGGTGGGCAGAGCAGCCATCAGCGCGCCACCGCCGCCTTGCCTGGCGCCTTGTCGGCCAGGCAGCGTGCCATCAGCGCCGCCGCCTGGGCCATGCGCGGGCCGGGCCGCACGATGGCATACGACTCGTCATCGCTGAACACGCAGACCCTGCCCGCCTTGACGGCCTGGAGGTTGTGCCAGCCCGGGTAGCTGGTAGCAGCCTGCATGCTGCGGTTGCCGAGCATGATCACCTCGGGCTGGGCGCGCAGCAAAAACTCCGGGCTCAGCCGGGGAAAGGGCCCCAGCTCGGCTGGCACGACATTGTCGGCGCCCAGCTGGGTCAGGGTCTCGCCGATAAAGGACTGGGGGCCGGCCGCATAAGGGCCCCGGCTCACCTCAAAGTAGACCCGGGTATGCCGCGTGCGCTCGGGCAGCTCGCGCACCACGGCATCAATGCCCGACTCCAGCTCGCGCCAGACCCGCTCTGCGCCCTGCGCCTGCGGCACGCCCAACAGCTGGCCCAGGGTGCCCAGCACGCGGTGGATGTCGGCCTTGGACTTCACATCCAGCGCCACCACCTTCAGGCCCAGCGCCTGCAGCCGCTCGGCCGCCTTGGAGGCATCGGACAGCAGCACCACATCGGGCTTGAGCGCCACGACCGATTCAACGCTCGGGTCCAGACCGCCGCCCACCACCGGCAGCTTCTTGACCGAGGCAGGCCAGTCCGAATAGCGGTCCACCCCCACCAGGCGCTCGCACAGGCCCAGCGCGCAGGTGCTCTCGGTCAGCGATGGCAACAGGCTCACGATGCGCTGCGGCGGTTGGGCCAGCCGCACCTGGCGGCCCCGGTCATCGACGATGGCCACGGGCGTGACCAGGTCCTGGTCCTTCCAGACCGGCGCATTGGCAAAGGGTTGCAGGCGCAGTTCATCGATGCTGGCAGACGGCGCCGCATGCGCCATCGGCCATGCGGCCACCAGCGCCATGCAGGCCAGCGCTTGCCGCAGACGGGGTCGGAGAGCAAAAGACAAAGCCATCATTTCATCTGCAGCGGCAAGCCGGCCGCCATCAGTTGCACGCGGTTGCAGGCCGCTGCCGCTTGCTGGTTCAGCAGACCGAGCGCATCGACAAACGCGCGCACCTCGCGGCCCATCGGAATCACGCCCAGGCCAATCTCATTGCTGACCAGAATGACGGGGCCAGTGGCCGCCTGCAACGCAGCGATGAAGGCATCGCACTGCGCCTGCCAGGCTTGCGCAGGCGCTGGCGCAGTGGCGGGCGCTGGGGTTGGCGGCTCCATCGGCATCAGCCAGTTGGTGAGCCACAGGGTCAGGCAATCGACCACCAAAAGGTGCTCTGGCCGGCTGTGGGCCTGCAGCAGCTGGGCGACGTCGCGCGGCGCTTCCAGGGTCGCCAGTTGCGGCACGCGCTCGCGGCGGTCACGCTGGTGGCGCGCAATGCGCTCGTGCATCTCGAGGTCATACGCAGTGCCGGTGGCGACCAGGCTGGCGCTGCGGCCGGCATCGGCCTGCAGCCAGGCGCGCGCCAGCAGCTCGGCCTGGCGCGATTTGCCCGATTTCTGCCCGCCCAGCAGCAGCAGCTTCAGCGGAGCTCCATCGATATGGAATATAGATTGATCCATGCCGCGCATCTTAGGCGTTCAGCGCCCCGCTGTGCCAGGCCTGCGGATCGACCACCGGCATCTCCACCCCGAGCAAGGCGGCCACCGCCTGCGGGCAGGAAGGGAACCAGGCATGGAAATAGCTGGCATGGATGCTGCCCTGCTGGTAGACGGCTTCGCCCTTGCCGCTGTCGGCCGCTTGGCCCGGGCGGCTGCTGCGCGCCACTTGCTGGGCTTCGCTTTGCAGCTTCGAATAGTGAAAGGTGTGGCCGCGCAGCATGCCCCAGGGCGTCAGCAGCTGCTGCATGCCCAGGCCGGCCAGGCGCTGCTGCATCACGGCCTGCGCCGGCAGCAAGCCCCACAGGCTGTGCCAGCGGCTGTCCAGATCGGTCAGGCCTTCGGCCAGCGCCACCATGCCGCCGCATTCGGCCCAGACCGGCTTGCGCTGCTCTACGTGCGCCTGCAGATCGAGCTGCAGACCGGCATTGGCCTTGAGTGCCTGCAGGTGCAGCTCCGGGTAGCCCCCGGGCAGCCACAGCGCATCGCAGGCGGGCAGACGCTCCCCGGCGACCGGCGAGAAAAAGGCCAGCTCGGCCCCCATGGCCTGCAGGCATTCCAGATTGGCAGTGTAGATAAAGCTGAAAGCGGCATCGCGGGCGACTGCAATGCGCCGCCCGGCCAGCCAGGCGGGCACCGGGGCGGTGGGCGCAGGCGCGGTAAAGGCCACCGTCCAGCGCTGCTGCCACTGCTGCCAGGCCAGCTGGCCCAGCGGCGTTTGCGCCAGCACATCGGCAGCAGCATCCAGGCGCTCGGCGGCGTCGTGCAGCTCATGGGCTGCCACCAGTCCCAGATGGCGCTCGGGCAGCAGGTTGGCGCGCGGCTTGGCGGCATCCAGGCTGACCTGGTTCATCGCGCCCAGCCACAGAGCCGGGTCGCGCAGGCCACTGCGCAGCATCTCGCCATGGTGGGCGGTGGCCACCCGGTTGGCCAGCACGCCGGCCAGCTGCAGGCCCGGGTCATAGTGCTGCAGGCCATGGGCAATGGCGCCAAAGGTAGCGGCCATCGCCGATGCATCGACCACCACCACGGCAGCGATGCCCAGCGACTTGGCCAGCTCGGCGGCGCTGTTGGCGCCATCGAACAGACCCATTACGCCTTCGATCAGCAGCACATCGTTGCACTGCGCGGCCTGGAACAGGCGCGCGCGCACATCCGCTTCACCGTTCATCCAGCGGTCCAGCGCATGCACTGGCTGGCCGCTGGCCAGGCGCAGCCACTGCGGATCAAGAAAATCCGGACCGCACTTGAACACCTGCACCCGCCGGCCCTGGCGGGCATGCAGGCGGGCCAGGGCCGCTGTCACCGTAGTCTTGCCCTGGCCGGATGCGGGCGCCGCAATCAGCAGCGCCACACAAGAGGCCGTTGGGCGGTCCTGAACCGTCATCTCTGTCATGGCTCGCTTATCCCCTCTGCGCTCAGCGCGGCATCCACTTCACACCCACATACACGCTGCGCCCTTCGGTGGCGTAGGTGCGTGCGGTCTGATAGCGCTTGTCCGCCAGGTTGTTGATCCGGGCGATCAGGTTCACATCCTTGGCCACCTCGGTCTGCGCCGACAGGTTGAACAAGGTGTAGCCGCCCAGCACATTGGTGTTGGCGGCATTGTCAAAGCGCTTGGCGCTGGTCTGCAGGTCGGCGGCCCAGGTCCAACCTGCGGCACGCGTCTCGGCGCCCAGAGTGGCATAGCGCTTGGCGCGGCGCGCCAGCAGCTTGTCGTTTTCGGTGTCGCGCGGGTTCTGGAAGTCGACCGAACCATGCAGGTTGAAGGCGCCCAGCTTGGTGGTGCCCGCCAGGGTGATGCCTTCCAGGCGTGCCTTGCCCACATTGGCATAGCAGCCGAATGGGCTGTCGCAGCTGCCGGGTGACGAGAAGTTGATCAGGTCGGTCACCCGGTTGCGGTAGGCCGTGGCCGAGAAGCTGTGCGCACCTTGCGCCCAGCGCAGGCCCAGCTCGGCATTGCGGCTTTTCTCGGGCTGCAGTGAGGCATCGCCGTATTCGCTGAAGCGCTGGTAGAGCGTGGGCACCCGGAAGGCGGTGCCCACCGTTGCCGTGGCGCGCCAGTGGGTCGCAAACGCATAGCCGTAGGCGGCGCTGCCGGTGGTCTTGCCGCCAAACTCGCTGTCGTCATCCCGGCGCAGGTTCAGTTGCACCGTGTGCGGGCCGGTGTTCAGGCCATAGCCCAGCGCCAGCGCATTCTGGTGGCGGTCGCGGTCAATGCCGCCATTGGTCAATGCGTCGTCACGCCGCTCCAGCGCAGCTGTGAACGTGTGCACGCCCAGGCGCCATTCGTTCTGGAACAGGTAGTTCTGCAGGCGGGTGTCCGTCTGGTAGGGCGAGGGCCGGGTTTCGTAATAGTCGCGCGACTGGGTGAACTGCAGCTTGGTGCTGTATTGCGCGGTCCACTGCGCCTGCCAGTTCAGGCCCAGCGCATACATCTTGTTGAGGCTGCGGTCGTCCTCGGTCAGGCTGTTGTCATAGCCCGAGTTCACATCGCTGGCCAGCAAGGTAGCCTCCAGCCGGTGCTGGCGGTTGAGCTGGTAGCCCAGGCGGCTGCTGACCGCATTGCTGCGGTAGTCGTCCTTGTCCGGGTTGGCGGTGGCGGCCGTACGTGCATTGAAGCCATCGGTCTGCGAGCGGTTGAGGCCCAGCGCGTAGTCCCATCCGCCCGCGCCGCCGGAGATACCCGCCTCTGCAGTGAACGTGCCCCGGCTGCCCACCCCCAGGCCGGCATAGGGCTGGGCGGGGCCGTCGCCCTTCTTCGTGAAGATCTGCACCACACCGCCCATGGCGTCCGAGCCGTAGACGGCAGCAGCCGGGCCGCGCAGCACTTCGATGCGGTCGATCAGCGCCAGCGGAATCGATTGCCAGGAGGCGCCGCCAGTCGATTGCGAATCCATGCGCACGCCGTCAACGTAGACGGCGGTGAAGCGCGAATCGGCGCCGCGCAGGAACACGCTGGTGGCCGTGCCGGGCCCGCCGTTGCGCGTGATCTGGATACCCGGCACCCGCGCCAGCACATCGGCGACACTGCCCGGGCCCTGGCGCTCGATGGTTGGCGCATCGATGATGGACATATCGGCCACCAGATCGGACAGCGGCTGCGCGATGCGGTTGGCGGTCACCACCATCTCCTGCAGGTTCTTAACCGCTGTTTCCTGGCCGGAGGGCAGCTGCTGCGCCTGCGCGGACAGCGCCACGCAAGGCAGCGCTGCGCTCACCGCCCAAGCGATGGCGGAGCGGGAGGGGAACAACCGGGAACGGGGCGTGCAGACGGGACGCGCGCAGCGGCGTGTCGTGAAAGGCGAGAAAAACATGGACTGAGCTGGCGATGAACCACCCCGCGCCAGCCTCCCCGCCGGCAATGGGGAACACGGAAGCTGTGGCAGCACCTGGGCCACGCACCTCCACTATGTTGGCCGGTATCCGGGCTGGCGATGACACAGCACACGCCTTCCCAAACACTTGTTCAAGGTATTCAGTGGCATAGTGGTGGCTGTGGATGGCGCAAAAGCCAACCATCGCTTACCGTTGCGGGGGCAGCGCAGGTTGCGCAACGCTTGTAGGGCACAAGCAGCGCTCCTGCTTCCCGTTGAACTGCCCCCATGTGAACCACTGGGGCGAGCACCAACGGGTACAATTTTAGCGTTAAACCCATTGCGCACTTAAGAAGACTGTCTCTCTATGGCCACTACGCCTTCTATGGATCTGATGCTTGAGCGGGTGGAAGCACTGCTGAGCCGTCATGAGGCTTTGCAACGCGCCCACGCCCAACTGCAAGAGCAGGTCACCACCCTTACCCAGGAGCGCGACTCCCTCCAATCGCGCCTGACTGCGGCCCGCGCCCGCGTGGACGCACTGATCGAACGCCTGCCCAAGACCTTTGACCAGGACGAATGATGAAACAGCTGGAAGTACACATCATGCAGCAAAGCTATATGCTGGGCTGCCCCGAAGGCCAGGAGGCACGCTTGCTGGCCGCCGTCAAGCATGTGGATGAGGCCATGAGCGGCATCCGCGACGCGGGCAAGATCCGTGGCCGCGAGCGCATTGCCGTGCTGGCGGCGCTCAATGTGGCCTTTGATCTGCTCGACCTGCAAGTGCAAAACAGCCAGTTGAGCCAGACGGCCGATGCATTGCAAGCGCAGGCCGCCGCCCAATCGGCTGCAATGGCCGAGGCCCAGACCCAGCCCGCCGCCGCTGCGCAGGCCAGCCTGGACTGGGACGAGCCCCGTCTGCAATCGGTGCTGCAACGGCTCGATGCGGCACTGGCTCCCGCCCCCTCCGCGGGTGCCGAAACGCTGGCCGCCAGCGCCTGACAGCAGCGTGTTAGCAGCCGCTAACACCAAATACTGGCGCCATGCAATGCATTGGCTAAAAATACCGTTCCATGCGTTCTACGAGCTGTGTAGGACGCTATCTTTTTTGACCAATCTCAGCACATTGAATTGCGATTTTGGGGGGTGCAGCAGGTGCGAGCGATTACAATGGAAGCGTTCGCAGCCCTGCTGGACTTTATAGTTCCTTGAACCAATGCTCTACGAGCACGGGCTTGGTACATTACCTATTGAGCGTGATCGTCTCGCGTCAGATGAACCCAACGATAGGTTGCCCTCGCCCACCTGAACCCCCGGTTCAGGATGACGGTCCAGTGGATCCGCTGCGAACACCTGATTTTTTCGGGCAGGCTGCCCAACCTGTCTTCTCCTCTCCGCGACAGCGGGGTTTCAGGCCACCTGTTTCAGGTGGCCTTTTTACTGCGCACCATGGCTGATCCTCTCGTTCTGCTGCCGCTGTCGCTGCTGGGATTGATCGGCGGCTTTCTGGCAGGCCTGCTGGGCATCGGCGGCGGCATGGTGCTGGTGCCCTTCATCACCTATATCCTGGGCACCCAGGGCGTGGCGCCTGAGCTGGCGATCAAGATGGCGATCGCCACGTCGATGGCGACCATCGTGTTCACATCGATGTCCAGCGTCCGCGCCCACCACCAGCATGGTGCGGTGCGCTGGGATCTCGTCAAACGCCTGGCTCCTGGCATCGTGCTGGGCGGCCTGTTGGCCAGCCTGGGCATTTTTGCTGTGCTCAAGGGCAGCTACCTGGGCTTGTTCTTCGGCCTTTTCATTGGCTACTCGGCACTGCGCATGTTCCGCAGGCCCAACAGCCAAGGGACGCGCCCGATGCCGGGCACCGCCGGGCAGCTGGCGGCCGGCGGCGTGATTGGCTGCCTCTCGGGTCTCGTCGGTGCCGGGGGCGCCTTCATCAGCGTGCCCTTCATGACCTGGTGCAGCGTGCCGATGCACAACGCGGTGGCAACCAGCTCGGCACTGGGCTTTCCGATCGCCGTCACCAATGTCGCCGGCTTCATGGTGGCCGGCCTGCATCTGCAGGGCCTGCCACCGCATTCGCTGGGCTACATCTGGCTGCCGGGCCTGGCCGCCATCGCCACCTGCAGCGTGCTGACCGCACCGCTGGGTGCCCGCGCCGCGCACCGCCTGCCGGTGGCACAGCTCAAGAAGATCTTTGGCGGCATCCTGCTGTGCCTGGCGCTGTACATGCTCTACAAGAGTCTGGCAGCGTGGCAGGTCTGAGACGGGCCACAGCAGGCTAGATGATGCGCGAGAAGCGCGCGCGGTTGCGGTCGGCCTGCAGGTTCTTGTCGAACACCATGGCCACGCCGCGCACAAAGTACCAGCCCAGCTCGGTCACGTTGATCACATCGTCTCGCACGTCCACCAGGCCCTGCGCCTGCAGCTCGCGCAGCTGGGCCAGCTCGGCGGCAAAATACTGCGCAAAGTCGATCAGCCAGGCCTGCTCCAGCGATTCGATCGCCAGGCTGCCCTGGCACATCAGACCCATGATCACCGCGCGGCGCAGCAGGTCATCGCGCGTCAGCGCCAGCCCGCGCACCACGGGGATCTGGCCCTGGTCGATCAGGTCGTAATACTCCTCCAGCGTCTTGGCATTCTGGCTGTAGGTGGCGCCGATGCGGCCGATGGCCGAGACGCCCAGTGCCAGCAGATCGCAATCGGGCTGCGTGCTATAGCCCTGAAAATTGCGGTGCAGGCGGCCCTGGCGCTTGGCCACCGCCAACGCATCCTCGGGCAGCGCGAAATGGTCCATGCCCACGTAGACATAGCCGGCACCCTCCAGCGCGGCCAGCGCCTGGGCCAGCATCGCAAGCTTGTCCGCCGGGCTGGGCAGGTCCTGCGTCAGAATGCGGCGCTGGGGCTTGAAGCGCTCGGGCAGATGCGCATAGGCGTAGAGCGCAATGCGGTCAGGCCGCAGCGCATTGACCTGCTCCATCGTGCGGGCGAAGCTGGCCGGGGTTTGCAACGGCAAACCATAGATCAGATCAATATTGATGGATTCAAAGCCGATTTCGCGCGCCTGCTCGACCAGCGCAAACACCTGGTCGGCGGGCTGCTCGCGGTGCACGGCCTTTTGCACCAGCGGGTCGAAATCCTGCACGCCAAAGCTCAGGCGGTTAAAACCCAGTTGGTAGAGGTGCAGCAGGCGCTCGCGGCTCACGGTGCGCGGGTCAATCTCGATCGAGTACTCGCCGCCCGGCTGCAGATGGAAGCGCTGTTTGACCATGTCCATCAGGCGGCTGAGACCCGCATCGCTCAGGAAGGTCGGTGAGCCCCCGCCCAGGTGCAGCTGGCTGATGGTCGAGCGTGTGCTGAGGTGGGCGAGCTGCAGATCCAGCTCGCGCTCCAGGTAATCCAGGTATTCGTCGGCCCGCTCGGCATGCTTGGTGATGATCTTGTTGCAGGCGCAGTAGTAGCACAGCGAGGCACAGAACGGCACATGCACATACAAGGACAGTGGCGCCAGCCTGGCCGCCAGGCCACTGCCGCGTTGCGCCAGCGCCTGCTTGTACTCATTCGCAGCAAAGGCTTCAACAAATCGGTCTGCGGTAGGATACGACGTGTAACGGGGGCCGGGGACGTCAAAACGGCGCAGCAGTTCGGGGGTCAGGGAAATCATGGGCTTTATCCTTGCGGACCCCCAATGTGCCCCAAGGCTCGCCACCCGTCCTTGATATACATCAAGAACCCATTTGGCGCCTGCACGCACAATAGGCGCATACAAGGAACGCCGTTCCTACACGAATATTTGTTCACGGGTATTGATACATGACATCCAACTCCATCAAAGTGGCGTGCTCCAACTGCAATCTGCGCGAGCTGTGCATGCCCGTGGGTCTGTCGGCCGAACAAATGGAGCGTATTGACGAGATCGTTGCCACCCGTCGCAAGATCAAGCGCGGCAGTGCGCTGTTCCGCAATGGCGAGACGTTCACCTCGCTGTATGCGATTCGCACCGGCTTCTTCAAGACCAGCATCGCCACAGAAGACGGGCGTGACCAGGTCACCGGTTTTCAGATGGCCGGTGAGATCATCGGCCTGGACGGCATCGTCAATGACCGCCACTCCTGCGACGCGATTGCGCTGGAAGATGCCGAGGTCTGCGTGATGCCCTACTCGACACTCGAGGACCTGTCGCGCGAAGTGACCGCCTTGCAGCACCATGTGCACAAGGTCATGAGCCGCGAGATCGTGCGCGAGCATGGCGTGATGCTTCTGCTGGGCAGCATGCGTGCCGAAGAGCGTCTGGCCGCCTTCCTGCTGAACCTGGTGCAGCGGCTGCACGCCCGGGGCTTTTCGCAGCATGAACTGATCCTGCGCATGACCCGCGAGGAAATCGGCAGCTACCTGGGCCTGAAACTCGAAACGGTGAGCCGCACCTTCTCCAAGTTTGCCGAGGAGAACATCATCGAGGTCAAGCAGCGCCATGTGCGCATTCTCGACACCGACAAGCTCCAGGGTCTGATCAACACCCAGGCCTGCTCGGCCTGAAAAGTGCAGGCCAGAGACACGAACGCGGCCTGATCCGACATCGTTCCGCGCGATAAGCGGCGATGCTTGGAGATGAAACCAGGGCAAGGCAGCAGCCTGTGGCCCTGTCCGGAGTCTGACCCGAAAGGAGCCTGTCATGTACCAACATATCCTGCTTGCCACCGATGGCTCTGAGCTGTCCGAGAAAGCGGTCCGCCATGCGCTGGCGCTGGCCAAGCTGAGCCACGCCACCGTCACCGCCGTCAATATCTCGCCGAACTACCCGCGCAGCTACTTCGAAGGCAGCACGATGCAGAACCCCGATGACATCGCACGCATCGAAGAAGGCTGGCAGCGCGCTGCGCAGAGCGTGGTGGACAAGGTCGTGGCCGAAGGGGCCGCAACGGGCGTGCCGATCAAGACCTTGGTGATCAAGTCCGACCTGATTGCCGAAGCCTTGCTGGAGACGGCCAAGAAGGAAAACTGCGACCTGATTGTGATGGCCTCGCACGGCTACCGGGGCCTGAAGCGTTTGCTGCTGGGCAGCGAAACCCAGCATGTGCTGACCCATGCGACGATACCGGTGCTGGTGCTGCGCTGACCGCCGCATAACTTCAACCCCGATAAAAAACCCTCGCTTGCGGCAGCGGATGCGCTGCAACAAGCGAGGGTTTTGTCATGGCGGCTCCAAACCGCCACTGCAGAGTATCAGCCCTTGAACAGGCCCTGGTACTGGTCGCGCAACAGGTTCTTCTGCACCTTGCCCATGGTGTTGCGGGGCAGCTCGGCCACGACAAAGCAGCGCTTGGGTATCTTGAAGTTGGCCAGCTGCTTCTTGAGGGTCGCAATGATGGCTTCGGCGTCCAGTTGCTGGCCTGCCTTGGCTATGACCACCGCCACACCGACCTCGCCAAAATCCGGGTGTGGCACCCCCACCAGCGCGCTTTCGGCAACGCCCGGCAGCTCGTTGATGAAGCCTTCGATCTCGGCCGGGTAGACGTTGTAGCCGCCGGAGATGATCAAATCCTTGCTGCGGCCCACAATGGTCACGTAGCCACGCGCATCGATCTTGCCGACATCGCCGGTCTTGAACCAACCATCAGCGGTGAACTCCTGGGCGGTTTTCTCGGGCATGCGCCAGTAACCGCTGAACACATTGGGGCCTTGCACCTGGATATGGCCGATCTCGTCGGCGCCCAGTGCCTGGCCATCATCGCCCTGCACCCGCACGCCCACACCCGGCAGCGCAAAGCCCACCGTGCCGCCCCGGCGCTCATCCTGGCCGCCATGGCGGGCATCGGCCTGGTAGGGGTTGGAGACCAGCATGATGGTCTCACTCATGCCATAACGCTCCAGGATGGTGTGGCCGGTGCGGGTCTGCCATTCGCGGAAGGTCTCGATCAGCAACGGCGCCGACCCCGAGATGAACAGGCGCATGTGCCGGGTGGCCTCCTTGGTCAGGCCGGGCTCGGCCAGCAGGCGCACATACAGGGTCGGCACGCCCATGAAGACCGTTGCCCGTGCCATCGCGGCAATCACCGCCTTGGGCTCGAACTTGGCAAACCAGATCATCTTGCTGCCGTTGAGCAGCGCCGCATGGATCGCGACAAACAGGCCGTGCACATGGAAGATCGGCAGCGCATGGATCAGCACATCGCCCTTCTTCCAGCCCCAGTAGTCCTTGAGCATCACCGCATTGCTCAGCAGGTTGCCGTGGCTCAGCATCGCGCCCTTGCTGCGGCCCGTGGTGCCGCTGGTGTAGAGGATGGCGGCCATGTCGCCGGCGGATTTCTGCGCCGGCGTGTGGGTATCGGCACAGTGCACCGCGCGCTCCAGCAAGGTACCGCTGCGGTCATCACCCAAGGTGAACACGCTTTGCGTGCCGCACTGGAAGGCGATCTTGGAGACCCAGCCAAAGTTGGCGGGCGAGCAGACCACGACTGCTGGTTCCGCATTGGTGATGAAGTACTCGATCTCGGCACTTTGGTAGGCGGTGTTCAGCGGCAAAAAGACATGGCCTGCGCGCAAGGTGGCCAGGTACAGCGCCATCGCCTCGACCGATTTTTCCACCTGCACCGCGACCCGGCTGCCGGAAGGAATGTTCAGCGAATCGAGCAGGTTGGCGATGCGCGCACTCATGCGATCGAGGTCACGCCAGCTGTAGTGCAGCGGCGCGCCGCTGGCCGAGGTGGTCTCCACCGCGATGGCATCGAGGTCGTCAGGAAAGGCTGCGCGCAGCGCGCAGAACAGGTTGTCGTTGGTCATGTTGGTCTACGTGGTTGGTGGTTTCCTTGGCGCCTGCAGCCGGGCCGCTGGCCCGCGCAGGCAGCGTCAAAACTGGGGACTTCTCTTGGCTACAAAGGCGGCAATGCCTTCGCGGTGCTCTGCAGAATCGGCATAGGCATAGGGCTGCTGCAGCACCCGCGCCTGGGCATCGCCGTCGGCCAGCGCACGCAGCAGTTGCTTGGTCATGCGGGCGGCCTGGGGGGCCAGGCCACAGATGCGGGCAACCGTGCGCGCCAGCTCGGCCTGCAGCTGGGCGGCCGGGAGGACCTGGCTCAAAAAGCCCGAGGCCTGCATCTGGTCGGCACCAAAGACCGCCGCCTCCAGCAGCATCTGCCGCGTCTTCGCAGGCCCCACCTCGCTCAGCACCAGCGCCGCCTCCCTGGGCGCCATCGGAAAGCCGAGCTTGGCAATGGGCGCGCCAAACTGGGCCGTGTCTGCCGCCAGGCGGCTGTCGCAGCAGCTGGCCAGCTCCACGCCCGCGCCCATGCAGGCCCCTTCAATGGCGGCGACCAGGGGCACATCGCATTGCAGCATGGCATGCAGTGCAGGCCATACCTCGCCTTCATGAAAGGCGGCCAGGCTCTCGGGGTGAAAGCGAAAGTCCGCGTATTCCGAGATATCGCCGCCAGCGCAAAAGGCCTCGCCCTCGCCCTGGAGCACGATGCAGCGCAGGCCTGGCCGGTGCTGCAAGTCCTCGAACACGCTGCGCAGCTGCCGCCACATCGCCCGCGACATGGCATTGCGCTTGCCCGGATGGGCCAGCACCACGCGCACCGCCTGTGCGTTGGCTGCGTCCTCGCCCGCCGTCCACGATTCCAAACGAACCTGCCCCGCCATCACATCGCTCCTGCTGTCATTCAATCTTCGCGCCCGAGACCTTGACCACCTCGGCCCAGCGCTTGACCTCATCGGCCACAAAGGCCGCAAACTGCGGCTGCGTCATGCTGCCATATTCCGCGCCGTTCTTGGCCCAGATGGCCTTGATCTCTTCCGAGGTGCCCATGCGCTTGACCTCTTCGAACATGCGCGCCTGCAGCTCGGGCGACGTGCCCTTGATGGCCCAGAGGCCGTACCAGGTGGTCACGTTGTAATCGGGCAAGCCCACCTCCGCGGCGCAGGGCACATCGGGCAACGAGGGGTTGCGCTGGCTGCCCGAGACCATCAGGCACTTGATGCGCCCGGCGGCAATATGCGCGGCGGACGAGCCGAGGCCATCGAACAGCATGTCCACATTGCCGGCAATCAGGTCCTGCAGCGCCGGGCCGGCGCCCTTGTAGGGCACATGCAGGATGTCGGTCTGGCTCTGGATCTTGAACAGCTCGCCGGCCAGGTGGTGGCTGGTGCCGGCGCCGGCCGAGGCAAAGCTCATCTTGCCGGGGTTGGCCTTGAGCTGGGCCAGCAGCTGCTGCATATTGGCCGCCGTCACCCGCTTGGGGTTGACGACCAGCACCTGCGGCACCGTGGCCAGCAAGGCCAGCGGCACCAGGTCCTTCTGGATGTCGTAATCCAGCTTGGGATAGACCGAGGGCGCAATCACATGGTGGGTGCCGCCCATGAAGAAGTGGTAGCCATCGGCGGGCTGGCGCGCCGCAAAGCTGGCCCCCAGGGTGCCGCCGGCGCCGCCTTTGTTGTCGATCACCAGCGTCTTGCCCGACAACTTCGAGAATTGCGAGGACAGCGGCCGCGCGAAGGCATCGGTGCCGCCCCCCGCAGGAAAAGGCACGACCCAGGTTACCGGCTTGGCCGGCCAGTCGCGTGCCGCAGCTGCACTGGCCCAGCTCCAGGCGGGCAGCGCCGTGCCCGCCATGCCGGCAGCCAGGCCCAGCAAGGTTCGTCTTCTGGACGGCGAAGGTGTTTTGCTCTTGGTCATCTTGTCTCCTAACGTTTGTTTTTTAAGATCCACGCACACCCGCCTGCGCGCGCCGACAGCAACGCGCGGGCCCTGAATGGTCAGCAAAGCCTGCCCACCACCCAGGCTGCGGCCCTTATGGGAGCCTGCAGTTCTCTCCAGGCCAGCGCAGCACCCGGGGGCGCCATGCTGGCCTGCCATCCATCAAAACAGGTTCAGACCTTGGCCAGCGCCTCGATGCCCGAAGACACCGGAATCTTGCCCTGTGCCAGCAGGTTGCGGTGCTTGTCCAGTCGTTTGAGGTCGTACAGGTAGTTCACCATCAGGCCGTAGGACTGCTTGATGCCCTTGGTCGAGGTGTCCCCCGCCCAGTTCAGGCGCTCGACCCGCGAGCCATTGCCCAGGTGAAAACGCGCGACCGGATCCACCGGCTTGTCCTTGACCAGGCTCTTGCCCAGGTAGCGGGCAGCGGCATGCATCAGCAGCTTGGCAGCCGGGTCGCCCGGCTGCCATTGACCGGGTTGCTCCAGCGCTGCGATCCAGTCGTCCGCCGTGGGGTCGGCCTTGTCCAGCGCCTTGCCCAGCTCGGCGCGCAGGCGCTTGTCGGCGCTCTCCCAGACATCGGCTGCGTTCTTGCCCAGCCAGCTGCGAAAGCCAGGGATCGGCGACAGCGTGGCAAACTGGCGCAGCTTCGGAAACTCCTGCAGCAGCTGCTCCACCACGGTCTTGATCAGCGAATCGCCAAAGCTCACGCCGCGCAAGCCGGTCTGGGTGTTGCTGATCGAGTAGAAGATGGCCGTACTGGCCTTGTTCACGTCGGCTGCGGCAGCGGCCTCGTCCAGCAGCGGCGCAATACTGTCCGACATCTTGTCGACCAGCGCCACCTCGACAAAGATCAGCGGCTCATTGGGCAGGCGCGGGTGGAAGAAGCCGTAGCAGCGGCGGTCGCTGTCGAGGCGGTTTTTCAGGTCGGTCCAGCTGCGGATGTCATGCACCGCCTCGTACTTGATGAGTTTTTCCAGCAGGGATGCGGGCGAATCCCAGCTGAGGCTGCGCAGCTCCAGGAAGGCGATATCGAACCAGGTGGAGAACAGGTACTCCAGATCGGCATCGACCGCGACCAGCCATTCATGGCTTTTGATCTGCGGCAGCATCTGCGCACGCAGATCCAGCAAAAAGCGCATGCCCTGCGCCGGCACCGCAAAACGCTGGAACAGCCGCATGCGCGGCGTCTGCAAGGCCTTGCGCAACTGGCGCTCGGCAGCGGCCATGCTTGCAGTGCCGATGGCGTCTTCATAGCGCTGGCGGGCCTGGCCGATCTTGGCCACGTCGGGCACAAACTGCTCGCACAGCAGGCGCCAGCAGTCCAGGCGCTGCTCGGGCTGGGCAGCGGCATACCACTGCATCACCGGCTCGGCCAGGCGCCCGCCTTCGGCATCGCTCACTTCACTGGCCGCCACCGCCTGCAGGTCGGCCAGCAGGCGGCGCAACTCGCGCGGCGACAGCGCTTCATTGCCGCGGCGCAGGGTCGCCTTCAGGCGCTCGGTCGTGTCACGCTCGCCATCGGCAGCGCTGCTGCTGCCCAGCTCGGTAGGAATGCCGACCGAGCGCAGCCAGGCCGCACTTTTTTGCAGCCAGCTGTTGGCAGCGCTGTCCACCCCGGCAGCGGGCGAAGTTTCAGTAGCGGTGGTCATAAAGCAATCCTCGACGGTGATAGTGGAGTGGTGCGCAGCAGCGCCTTGCGCTGCTGCAGCAAATGGTTGCGCATGGTCTGCTCGGCGGCATCGGCGTCGCCGGTCAGCATCACGGCGTAGATATCCAGGTGCTCCTGCAAGCTGGCCTGCAGGCGGCCCGGCGCGCGCAACTGGTGCAGCCGCGCCAGGCGCAGAATGCGGCGCAGATCGGCAATCGCCTGGGCCAGCCAGCGGTTGTCGGCCAAGGTAATGAAGGCCTCGTGGATCTGGTGGTTCATGCGGTAGTAGGCGGCAATGTCGCCCGCCTCGGCGTAATCGACCAGCTGCTCGTGCATCACATCGAGCACCGCACGGTCGGCGCTGCTGAGTTTTTTGGTGGCCTCGTAGGCGGCACGCCCCTCCAGCAAGGCGATGACCGGAAAGATATCGTCCAGGTCACGCTCGGTCACGGTCTCGACGAAGCAGCCGCGCCGGGGCTCATGGCGCAGCAGGCCTTCGGAGACCAGCAACTTCAGGGCTTCGCGCAACGGCGTGCGCGACACGCAGAGCTGGTCGCACAGCGCCTTTTCGTCCAGCAGTTCGCCCGCCGCCAACGTGCCGGCAAAGATCAGATCCCGTACCTGGATCGCCACCGTGTCGTGCAAAGGCTGTCCGGCAACTGCCATCCGCTTGCTCCTTTGTAAAGGCCATCGTTCTGCGCGGGCCAGCAGCCCCATCTGCAGTGCGTGCCTGTAATTATGAGAAATTACAGCGCATTTTGGCACCCGTGTTAATACCCGGTTCGTAGTCCGCAATCACTGTTACCGGTGCAAACGCTCACCTCAGGCATCTTGGGTAAAAAAAAAGCAGGCACCGGTTCCACCGAGCCTGCCTGCTCTTGCGCTGAGGCCATGGGCCCGCAGCATCTGGCGAGGTTCTCAGTCCTTGCCGTAGGGGTCAAAGTCAAAGTACTTGTCGGCAATCTTCTTGTAGCGGCCATCAGCGCGGATGGCGGCAATCGCATCATTGAGCGACTTCTTCAGCTCAGGCTGGCCCTTGCGCATCGCAATGCTGGCGCCTTCGCCAAAGATCTTCTTGTCCACCAGGGTGTCGCTGACAAATTCAAAGTTCTGGCCTTCGGGCTTCTTCAAAAAGCCATAGGCAATCTCGACGCTGTCAGCCACCGAGCCATCGAGACGGCCGGAGTTGATATCCAGGTACACCGGGTCACGGCCCGGGTAGGACACCACATCGACGCCGGCAGGCTTGAGGTAGGTCAGCGCCCATTTTTCCTGGATGCTGGCCTTGAGCACGCCGATTTTCTTGCCCTTCAGCGATTCGGGACCGGTGTATTTGAAGCCTTTGGGCATCACGATGCGCGCACCGGTGTGGTAGTACTTGTTCGTGAAGTCCACGACACGGGCGCGGTCCTCGTTCTTGGCCATCGAGCTGATGATGACGTCGTATTTCTTGGCCTGCAGACCGGGGATCATGCCGTCCCAGACCTGCTCGACGAAGACGCACTTGCGCTTGATCTCGGCGCACAGCGCATTGGCGATATCCACGTCGAACCCGGCAGGCTGGCCTGTAGGCAGCTTGTAGGTAAAGGGCTCATAGCTCAGGTCCACGGCCACTTTCAGATCGGGCAAGGCCTGCTGCGCGGACACCGCCGCACCGCCCAGCATGCACACACCGGCCACCAGGCCCAGCACCCATTTTCTTGTCATATCGTCCTATCTCCGCTCAGGCAAAAAACAAAGCCGCTGGGCCAGACGAACCCGGCACAGCGGCTGATCAGTATAGCCCTATAAAACCAGGGATATAAGCGGTTTACGGCGTGGCCAGCACCGGTTGGCTGCGGCCCCGGTTCCACAGGTAGATACCCAGCAGCACCATCGGCAGGCTGAGCCACTGGCCCATGCTGAGGTTCAGCGACAGCAGGCCCAAGAAGTCATCGGGCTCGCGGAAGTACTCGGCAATGAAGCGCAGCAAGCCGTATCCGATCAGGAAGACGCCGGCCACCTGGCCCTCACCACGCTGCTTGCGCGAGTACAGCCACATGATGACAAAGAGCAGCACGCCTTCGAGCAGGAACTGGTAGATCTGCGAGGGGTGGCGCGGCAGCATCGAGCCGCTTTGCGGAAACACCATGCCCCAGGGCAGGTCGGGGCTGGAGAAGCGGCCCCAGAGCTCGCCATTGATGAAGTTGCCCACGCGCCCCGATGCCAGGCCCAGCGGAATGCAGGGCGCGACGAAGTCGGCCACCTGCAGCCAGGGCCGGCCCTTCAACCTGGCAAACAGCACCATCGACAGGATCACCCCGACCAGACCACCATGGAAGCTCATGCCGCCTTGCCAGACCGCCAGGATCTCCAGCGGATGGCTGAGGTAGTACCCGGGTTTGTAAAACAGGCAGTAGCCCAGACGGCCACCGACGATGACTCCGAGCACGCCGTAGAACAGAATGTCCTCGACATCCTTGCGTTGCCAGCGGGTGGGCGTGGTAACCGAGGCAAAAGGCTGGTCCTTGAGGCGGCGAATGCCCAGGAACAGAAACAGGCCAAAGGCGACCAGATAGGTCAGTCCATACCAGTGCACGGCCAGCGGGCCGAGCTTGATGGCAATCGGGTCAAATTGGGGATACATCAGCATGGCAGGCATTGTGCCGCAGTTCGCAGCGGGCAGCGCCAACCCGGGTGGTGGCACAGGACTTACCCGCGCCCATGCGCATTCGATTACACAATCGATATCATCGCGTTCAACAAAAATTTACGTCGAATTAACCAAATAACCAAGACAAAACATTCAATATGACCAAAGCAAAAAGGAATTTGCGATCAATATGACAGCAATCGCCTTGGGTCACGCTATACTGCCAGCGGCGGCAGCAGTCCAGCCACCGCTAGAATCTTCCATCCAGCTTTCAATCCACGCTATGACTTCCACCAGTGTTCCATTGACCGGTAGTATTGTTGCCCTGATCACCCCCTTGCATGCCGATGGCAGCGTGGACTATGCAAGCCTGCGAAAACTGATCGACTGGCATATCGCCGAGGGCACCAACTGCATCGGCGTGGTGGGCACCACCGGCGAGTCGCCCACAGTCACCGTCGAAGAACACATGGAGATCATCCGTGTTGCCGTCGAACAGGCCAACAAGCGCGTGCCCATCATGGCTGGCTGTGGTGCCAACTCCACCCACGAGGCCATCACCCTGGCCAAGTACGCCAGGAGCGTGGGTGCCGACAGCCAGTTGCAGGTCGTGCCCTACTACAACAAGCCAACCCAGGAAGGCCAGTTCCAGCACTTCAAGGCGATTGCCGAAGCGGTGGGCGACCTGCCTATCTTCCTCTACAACGTGCCCGGCCGCAGCGTGGCCGACATGCAGCACGACACCGTCCTGCGTCTGGCCGAAGTGCCCGGCATCGTCGGCATCAAGGAAGCCACCGGCAACATCGAGCGCGCCCAGTGGCTGATCAAGGATGCACCAGCTGGCTTTGGCATCTACTCGGGCGATGACCCCACCGCAGTGGCGCTGATGCTGTGCGGCGGACACGGCAACGTCAGCGTTACCGCCAACATCGCGCCGCGCCTGATGAGCCAGCTATGCCAGGCAGCAATTGCCAAGGATGTTGGTCGGGCTATGGAAATTCAGAATAAACTGCTGCCGCTGCATAAAGCCCTCTTCTTGGAGGCCAACCCCATTCCGGTAAAGTGGGCGGCCAACAAGATGGGCCTGTGTGGCCCAACCCTGCGCCTGCCGATGACCGAGCTTTCCGCCGGTCTGCATGGCACGGTGGAAGCTGCCATGCGCGGAGCCTCCTTGCTCTAAAGCAATCATCCGCGCGTTGCCTCTGTTAAGGATTTGAACGTGAATTCCCTCGCAAAACTCAGCGTGCTGAGCCTGTCTGTCACTTTGGCCGCTTGCGGTACCGGCAATATTCTCGAAGGCGACAAGATCGACTACAAGAGCGCCTCCAAAGGACCAACGCTGGAAGTCCCTCCGGACCTCACCCAGCTGTCCAAGGACTCGCGCTATGTCGTGCCTGGCGGCACCGTTTCGGCTGCGGCCTACCAGGTGCAAAAGGATGCTGCACCCAAGGGCACGGCCAACACGGCTGCCTCGCAGATTGGCGACGTGCAGATCGAGCGCGATGGCAACCAGCGCTGGCTGGTGATCGACCGCCCCGCAGACAAGATCTGGGAGCCGGTCAAGGATTTCTGGCAGGAAAATGGCTTTGCACTGACCATTGAGCGCCCCGATATCGGCATCATGGAAACCGACTGGGCCGAAAACCGCGCCAAGCTGCCGCAGGATTTCATCCGCCGCTCCATTGGCAAGGTGTTCGACTCGATCTACTCGACCGGCGAGCAGGACAAGTTCCGCACCCGTATCGAGCGCCGCCCTGATGGCAAGACCGAAGTCTATGTCAGCCACCGCGGCATGGAAGAGGTCTACTCCAACAAGGAAAAGGACAGCACCATCTGGCAGCCCCGCAAGGCCGATCCCGAGCTGGAGACCGAATTCCTGCGCCGCATCATGGTCAAGCTGGGCGTGAGCGAAGAGCAGTCCAAGGCGATTGCTGCTGCGCCGCTGGCCCCTGTCAGCACCTCCAAGATCGCCACCGCAGCCGACGGCTCGCCACTGCTGCAGGTCAGCGATCCGTTTGACCGCACCTGGCGCCGCGTGGGCCTGGCGCTGGACCGCACCGGCTTCACCGTCGAGGACCGCGACCGCAGCCAAGGCGTGTACTTCGTGCGCTACATCGACCCGACCGATCTGAACAAGAAGCCCGACGGTTTCTTTGCCAAGATTTTCAACCGCAACCCGGATGCACCGGACCCGATCAAGTACCGCATCCAGGTCAAGAGCGAGGCCAATACCAGCAACGTCACCGTGCTCAACGAGAGCGGCAAGGCAGATACCTCGGCGAATGCACAGCGCATTCTCAAGGTACTGGCAGACGACATGAAGTGATGCCCTGCCCGGCCCGTTGGGCCGTGTACAGCCTCCGAGGCCACTGCGCATGCGCAGTGGCTTTTTTCATCGGCGCCGGCGGCCGCTGAAGGGCCTTAGCAGCAGGCCCCCCAGCCCCGCGCCCCCACAAAAAAGCCCGTGCAAAGCACGGGCTCGTTCAGGCGGATCAGCAGCGCCGGCCCGGTGGTCACCCCAGGCCAGCGGCTCAGCGCTTACTTGCTCACCGATTCCTTGGCAGCGGTAGCAGCGTTGGAAGCAGCATCGGCAGCGGCCTTGGCAGCATCCGCAGCGGCAGCGCCCGCATCCTTGGCAGCGTCAGCTGCGTTGTGGGCAGCGTCCTTGGTCGCATCAGCAGCATTGCCGGCGGCTTCCTTGGTGGCATCTGCGGCCTTCGAAGCAGCAGCGCTGGCATCGGCAGCAGCATCCTTGGCAGCGTCAGCAGCAGCGTTGGCGGCGTCCTTGGCAGCTTCAACAGCGGGGGCAGGTGCCGGTGCTGGCGCTTCCACGGGCGCAGGTGCTGGTGCTGGCACAGCAGCTTCTTCCTTCTTGCCGCAAGCAGCCAGAGCAACAGCAGCCATCAACGATGCGATAACAAGGGATTTCTTCATTTCGGTATTCCTAACGACGGTGGATTCTTGTGGAACGGGCCGGAGCAAGCAAAGCGCTCCGGCCAAGGGTGCGTAGCACAAAGTAATAACGCCTCAGCGTCTGGAATGAATTATAGGGATTACCCGGGCCGCATGCCTATGCTAACAGCCCCTGCAACGTTGCCGGCCAGCAACGAAAGACACGGTTGTCAACAATGGCCTACAAACCCAGTACGGTCGCCGCAAAATCCGGCGTGCTGGCGGAGCGAATCCACTCCTGCAAACGCTCGCCCACCGGCACGATGGCACTGCGCTCGGCGCTGGCCACACCCACACAGCGCGCCACATCCAGGCGCTGCACCGCCCACTGCGGCGACCACAGCGCACTGGGGACTTGCGCCACATCGCGGCTCAGCAGCCGCCGGCACTGCAGGCGGTGGTCCCAGGTCTTGCGCCATTGCACCCAGCGCGGGTGGCGCTGCACCAGCCGGTCAAAGCGGTGGGCCAGCACCGTCATCTGCCCGCCCTGCCGTGCCCACTGGTGCAGCAGCTCCACTGCATCGGCGCTGCCCCAGGCCCAGTCGGCAAAATCCGCATCGGCCACGATGATCTGGCGCCAGCCCTGCGCGGCCGCATTCTGCAGAAAGTACTGCAGCTGCGCATCAAAGGCTGCCCGGCCCTCAAAGCGGCCGCTCAGGCCTTCGGCGGGCTGCCACGCCGCAGGTGCAGGGACGCCGCTGCCCATCACTGCGGCACCGCGTGGGCCCAGCCGTCCTCGCACCATTGCGACAGCAGCTGCAAGGCATCGTCACTGGCACCGCTGATATCGCGGCGGTCCAGGTGGCGGCCATCGGCCAGCTTCTTCATCAGGCTGAAGTCACGGCCAGCGGCGCGGTAGCTTTCGCCATTGATGAACACATGGTGCTCGTCGTACATCATGCGGGTCTTGCGGTCCAGGGCCACGGCTTCGAGCATCGCCGGCGAGTCCTCGGGCTCGAACCAGACGTTGGCCTTGGGCTCGGTCAGTGACTCGCCCAGCGCGCGGGCCAGCGCCAGCGGCTCGGCCAGGCGCTTTTCGATGGCCGCGCGGGCAAAGTCCAGCATTGCTGGCGGAATGGCGCCCGGTGCCTGCACCGCCGTCTGCTTGGGATCCTGGTAGATCGGCGAGGCGGCCTTGGCATTGACCTCGCCATCCATCTCGTCACCCTCGGACATGCGCATCAGCAGCTCGCCGGCCAGCTCCTGCTGCGCCGGGGAGCGAAAGCCGATCGAGTAGGTCATGCACTCGCCTTCGGCCACGCCGTCATGCGCGTAGCGCGGCGGCAGGTAAAGCATGTCGCCGGGCTCAAGCACATACTCCTCCTGGGCTTCGAACTCGGCCAGGATCTTGAGCGGTATGCCTTCCTTGAGCGCCAGGTTCTTTTGCTTGCCGATGCGCCAGCGGCGCTTGCCATGGGCCTGCAGCAGGAATACGTCATAGCTGTCGAAATGCGGGCCCACGCCGCCGCCATCGCTGGCATAGCTCACCATCAAGTCGTCCAGGCGTGCGGCCGGCACAAAGGCAAAACGCTGCAGCAGCGCATGGGCGGCGTCGCTGTGCAAATCGAGGCCTTGCAGCAGCAAGGTCCACTCCGGCGTCTTGAGCGAGGGGATGGCGCGGCGGCTGAACGGGCCGTGCTTGACACTCCAGGCGCCCGCCTTGTGCTGGATCAGGCGCGACTCCACACCCTCCTCGCCGGCCAGCTCAAACAGCTGGGCGCGCGGCAGCGGCAACTGCAGGTCTTTCCAGTCGCTGACGGCACCGCGCACCAGCAGCGGCTTTTTCTGCCAGTAACGGCGCATGAACTGGGCCGGAGAGATGCCCCCCAGCAGAGGCAGTGCTTGTTCGATTTGCATGGCTTTCTCGGTGATCCTCTGGGCACCCGGGCCCAAACTGCGACAATTGTCCTATGGAAATCACTGATCAATGCGTGGTCGCACTGACCTGGACGCTGAAAGACACCTTGGGCGAAACCCTGGACGTGCTCGACGAGCCCGTGGAGTTCCTCGTCGGAGGCCAGGATTTGCTGGCCCGCGTGGAGCAGGCACTGCAAGGCCATACCGTCGGTAGCCGCGTGCAGCTGCACCTGGAGCCCGAAGACGCCTTTGGCGACTACGACGAGGAAAAGGTCTTCCTCGAATCGCGCTCGCTGTTCCCGCCGGATCTGGAAGAAGGCATGACCATCGAAGGCCATGCGCTGCCCCAGGGCACCAACCCTGATGCTCCGCGCGACATGATCTACACCGTCACCGAGCTCTACCCCGAGCATGTGGTGCTGGACGGCAACCATCCGCTGGCCGGCATCGCCATTCGCCTGGACATCCAGGTGGCCGGTGTGCGCGAGGCGACGGAAGAAGAGATTGGCACAGGCACCTGCGGCACCGGCTTCTTCCGCGTGCAGCCCCAGGCCCCGGCAACAACCTGCTGCACTGACGACGGCGCTGGCTCCACCTGCGCCCAACCCGCCAGCCAAGCACCCCGACCAAGGCCATCCCACCGCGATGGCCTTTTTCATGGCCTGTTTATTTCTGTCTTGACAGAAATAAATGAAACCCTAGAATCCACACCATGCAAATGACCGACATCCAACAACAATTTGTGCTGCACTGGGGCGAGATGGGATCGATGTGGGGCGTCAACCGCACGGTGTCGCAGATCCATGCGCTGCTGTTTGTGCTGGGCAAGCCGCTCAATGCCGAGCAGCTGAGCGAGACCTTGAACGTGGCGCGCTCCAACGTCAGCAACAGCTTGAAGGAGCTGCAATCCTGGCAGCTGGTGCGGGTCACGCATGTGCTGGGCGACCGGCGCGATTATTTCGAAACCAGTGTCGATGTCTGGGAGCTGTTCCGCACCATCGTGCGGGAGCGCAAGGAGCGGGAGTTCGACCCTACCACCCGCCTGCTGCAGTCCCTCGTCAACAGCCCCGACTTTGCCCGCGAGAGCGCCGATGGCCAGGACCGCATCATGGCAACCCTGGAGCTGATGCAAAAGCTGGGCGCCTGGAGCGACGAAATGCTGCGCCTCTCACCTGCGACGCTGGACAAGATTTTGACCCTGGGCGCCACCGTGCAGCGTTTTGTGCGCGGCAGCCCTGCGGCGCACGAGCCCGAAGCGCTGCACAAGTCCTGAGAACACAGCGGCTGTACTCTGAACGAGAACGGCCTTTTTTGGGCACCATTATTTCTGTTGTGACAGAAACATCGAAAGGAATGCATATGCTGAGCCGTGACACTGCCGATACCCGCTTCCCGCTGACCATTTACTACGACGCCAGCTGCCGCATGTGCAACGCCGAGATGCGCCACCTGATGCTGCGCAACCAGGCGGGCAAGCTGATCTTTATTGACGCCAGCACCGCCGACCTGAGCGAGGCCCCGGCCGACAAGGCCGCGCTGATGCAGGCCATCCACGGCGTGGACGCCGATGGCAAGGTCTACACCGGGGTCGACTGCCTGACACGCGCCTACCTGGGCGTGGGCTGGGCCTGGGTGCCCCGGCTGGCCGGGCTGCCGCTGGTGGCGGATGCACTCGACAAGCTCTACCCGCTGCTGGCCCGCAACCGCTACCGCCTGCCCCTGGCCCCGATGGCCTGGGTGCTGGAGCAAGGCCTGCAATGCACGGTACGGCGCCAGGCGCGGCAGGCTGCAGCGCGCAGTGCGGCCTGCGCACGCGGCAGCGATGCCTGCGACATCGACCACCCGCGCTGAAAGCGCTGCAAGCACCCAGGCCCTTGCCTACCAGGAGAGACCATGCACAACACCAACGCTCCCCAACCCACCGTCTTGCTCTGCGGCGGCCAGGGCTTTATCGGCCAGGCGCTGGCGCGCCAGTTGCGTGCCCAGGGCATGCGCGTGATAGCGGCCAGCAGGCGCTCGCAGCCGCCACTGCAATTTGCCAGAATGCAGCAGCCCGCCGACTGGCTGCCCCATCTGCAAGGCGTGGACCTGGTCATCAATGCCGTGGGCAGCCTGCGCGACCAGCCGGGGCCCAATGGTGCCAGCCTGGAGGCTCTGCACCAGACCAGCCCGCAAGCACTGTTCGAGGCCTGCGCCCAGGCGGGTGTGCGGCGCGTGATGCAGCTCTCGGCCCTGGGGGTGGACGACAACGACACCGCCTATGCGCGCACCAAGCGCACAGCAGATGCCCGTTTGCTGGCATTGACTGCGCAAGGCCAGCTCGACGGCATCGTCGTGCGGCCCAGCATTGTCATTGGCGCACAGGGCGCCAGCACCCAGCTGTTCATGCGCCTGGCACTGCTGCCGGTGCTGGTGCTGCCGGCGGTGATGCAGCAGCGCCTGATTCAGCCGGTCGCGGTCGACGAACTGGCCGAGGTGATGGTGCGGCTGCTGCAGTCCCCCACCACCGGCATCGTGCCGCTCGGCGGGCCGCGGCGCCTCAGCATGGCACAGATGATTCTGAGCCTGCGCCAGCAGGCCGGCCGCAGCAGGGCCCTGCAGCTGCGCCTGCCCGGCTGGGCCACCCAGGCCAGCGCGCGGCTGGGCGATGCGGTGCCCAGCAGCCCCTGGTGCAGCGCCTCGTTGCAGCTGGCATCGCTGGACAACTGCTGCGATCCGGCGCCGATGGCGCAGTGGTTGGGCCGTGCGCCCACCGACCCTGGGCAGATGCTGGCGCTGATCCGCAACCCGGCAGCTCCCCCCTCGCCCGAAAGCCGCGCATGAGTACCACGCCACGCGCACAGTCCACGCAGCAGCCTTTGCAGCTGCTGCGGCTGAGCCTGGTTGCCGTCTGGTTGTGGACCGGCATCGCCAGCCTGCTGCACTGGCAGCGCGAAAGCACTGCGTTGCTGGTGGCGGGCGGCATTCAGACACCCGGCATTCACGCCTGGCTGATAGGCGGCGGCGCGGCGCTGGATCTGCTGCTGGGCCTGTGGCTGCTGTGCCGGCCCGGGCGCGCGGCCTATGGCGCGTCGTTGGCCGCCATGCTGGTGATGACCCTGGCCGCCACCGCCTTGCTGCCTGGCCTGTGGCTGCACCCGCTGGGCCCCTTGTCCAAAAACCTGCCGATTGCTGCTGCCCTGTGGCTGCTGTGGCACAGCAGTACCCGCGACGGACGGAGTGGATGATGAACACCTATCTGCTGCTCAAAACCCTGCACATCCTGTCGAGCGTGCTGATGGTCGGCACCGGCTTTGGCTCGGCGTTCTATATGTTCTTTGCCAACCGCAGCGGCAATGTGGCGGCACAGGCGGTGGTCAGCCGCCTGGTGGTGCGGGCTGACTGGTGGTTCACGACGCCGGCGGTCATCATCCAGCCGCTGAGCGGCTGGGCCCTGATGACAATGGCGGGCTGGCCCTGGCATACGCCGTGGCTGCTGCTGTCAATGGCGCTGTATGTGCTGGCGGGCCTGTGCTGGTTGCCGGTGGTCGCCATGCAAATCCGCATGGCCCACATGGCCGCCCAGGCCGATGCCCAGGGCCAACCGCTGCCCGACGCCTACCGGCGCCTGGCCGGGCGCTGGGAGGCACTGGGCTACCCGGCCTTTGTGGCGATGCTGGGCGTGTACTACCTGATGGTCAACAAGCCCTCACTTTGGAACTAGTGTTTTACAAACCCAATGCGCGCAGGTCAACACGGCCGTTCAGCATCGGCGGGCACCAGTAGTAGGCGTTGGTAACGGGGTTGGACATCTGGAACAGGCCATCGGCAATGCCGTCTTCCTCGCCCGCCATGCGGCGCATCTGCGCTTCAAAGGCGTCAAAGCTGCGGCCAAAACCGGCAAAGATGGCGCCCACGGCGTCGCTGCCATCGGGCTGCACCTTCCACCAGGGCATATTGCGGCGCAGGATAAAGGCTTCGGGGCTGAAGCTCTCCTGCGCGGTGCGCTTGACGTGGGCCGACGCAGGCGCATCGTCCAGCTCTTCGTTGTCGCTCAGGCGCCGGCCAATCATGTGGTCCTTCTGCATGGCGCTCATGCGGGCAAAGGCATCCATGTCATGCTGCCACTGCTGCACGGCAAAGTAGCTGCCGCCGTCCAGCCCCGCGCCCATGCCGTCGGCAATGGCGGCATGCACCGCGTCGTCGTCCTTGGGGTTTTCGGTGCCGTCTTCGTAGCCGGTCAGATCGCGCACCGCATCCTTGCCGTTCCAGCCGTGGCGGAAGCAGTCCACCACCTTCTCGCGGCTGAAGGCCGGCGCCAGCAGCGCTGCGGCCTCGCGCGACAGGCGCAGCACATCGCCCCGGTCATTGCCGCGCAGCCACAGGCACAGCGCATGGGGCGTCAGCGCCAGCGGCCCCTGTGGGCCGGTGATGGCCGGAAAGTTGCGCAGACCCGGCACCTGCACGCCCAGCAGATCGGCCACCGGCTGGCCGATGCAGACGACCACCTGCTCGCCATCGGCCCATTGCTGCAAGCGCGCCAGCGCGGCGCGCACGGCCGGTGCATCGCCTGCGAGTTTCCACAGTTGGTAGCGGCTGGCGGCGGGTAGCGCCAGCAGGATTCCTGGTTGGTTCAAAGCGGTCATCGTGTTCGGGACGCGCAGCTGTGCCGCTGCGTCTTGGCTGTTGGATTGCAATCAGCTATTGTCGCGCAGCTGTCCTACAAACAAAGTCCTTGGCCATTCGCATTCCCCAATCATGGCCATAGGTGTTGCGCTTTCACTGCAGCTTGGCAGAATCTGTGCGATCAATGTCATTGCTGCCAGATTGCCGTGCGTGCACACTGGGCGCATGCCTCCATCCCGCACCACCGCCGCCCACAGCGCCCAGCCCGGCCACCGTGTCATCTGCATTGCCTACCCGCGTGCAATGAGCCTGGACATCACCGGGCCCATGCAGGTGTTTGCCACGGCCAACGATGTGCGCGAGCGCCAGGGCCTGCCCGCCTTCTACCAGCTGGTCTTCGCCGGGCTGGAAGCCGGGCCGGTGGACTTGTCCTGCGGACTGCAGAAGGTGGCCACCCAGGGTTTGGCCCAGCTGCGCCCGCCCCCCAACAGCACCGTGCTGGTACCCGGCGGCGACGGCGTGGTCGAGGTGCAGCACCACAGCGGCCTGCGCCAGTGGCTGCAGCGCACGGCGCCCAAGGTGTTGCGCCTGGGCTCGGTCTGCTCGGGTGCGCTGATCCTGGCACGCGCCGGCCTGCTCGACGGCCTGCCTGCCACCACCCACTGGTGCCGCCTGGCCGAACTGGCGGGTATGGAGCGCCCCATCCAGGTCGATGGCGACCGGCTGCACACCTTTGATGCCAGCCATCCGCAGCAGCGCCATATCTTCACATCCGCCGGGGTGACCTCGGGCATCGACCTGGCGCTGAGTTTGATCGAGGCCGACCTGGGCCGCAGCATGGCGCTGGCCGTCGCCCGGCACCTGGTGATGTTTGTGCGCCGGCCCGGCGGCCAGGCGCAGTTCAGCCCGCTGCTGGCCGCAGAGACCACGCAGGCGCCACGCCTGGCCGGGCTGCTGGAATGGATTCCCGGCCACCTGGGCGAACGCCTCAGTGTGGAGCAACTCGCAGCGCAGGCCTGCCTGCCGCCGCGCACCCTGGCGCGCGTGTTCCAGCAGGAGCTGGGCACCACGCCGGGCCGCTATGTGGAGCGCGTGCGGCTGCAGGCCGCCACCACCTTGCTGAGCCAGCGCCAGGCCTCTGTCTCCACCGTGGCACGGCTGTGCGGCTTTGGCCACCCGGAAAACCTGCGCCGCAGCTTTCACAAGACCTTGTCCATCAGCCCGCAGGCCTTTGCCGAGCGCTTTGGCGCCGGATAGCGAAGGCCAGCCGCACAGAGGCTGACCCGCTCAACCAGATACCCCACGCGATCCGGACAGCCTGTGCTGCCCGGCGGCACCCACACGTCCCACCATTCCCTGATCCCCGCCCATGCTGCTACAAAACCACCCCCAACTGCTCACCCTCAGCATCGCGCAGGCGCTGTACTGGTCCTGCTCCATCATCGGCATCGCCCTCACCGGCCTGGTGGGCCGGCAACTGGCGCCCTGGCCGGTGCTCGCCACCGTGCCGCTGACCTTGCTGGTGGCAGGCAACCTGCTGTCGATTGGCCCCCTGGCCCGCTGGATGCAGCAGCATGGCCGCGCCCGGGGCCTGCAATGCGGCGCGCTGCTGGGGGTAGCCGCCGGCCTGCTGGCCGCCTGGGCGGTGGTGCAGGCCAGCTTTGGCTTGTTCTGCCTGGCGATGCTGCTGCTGGGCGGCTACCAGGCATCGGCCGGTTTTTACCGCTTTACCGCGCTGGATGGCATGCCGGCCGAGCACAGTGGCCGTGCCGCAGCCTGGGTGCTGGCCGGTGGCATCGCCGCGGCCCTGCTCGCGCCCAGCCTGGCCATCCATGCGGCCAGCGCCCTGACCACACCGCTGGCAGGCGCCTACCTGGCGATTGCCGTGCTGGCCTTGCTGGCCTGCGCGCTGCTGCAATGCCTGCCAGCGCGCCTGCACCTGCCGATGCAGGCCAGGTCAGCCGCCCCGCCGGTGGTATCGCGGCGCCAGCTTTGGCAGCGTCCCGCGCTGCGCCAGGCGATCATGCTGAGCGCCTGCGGCCATGGCTTGATGGTGCTGGTGATGAATGCCACCCCGCTGGCCATGCATGGTGCGGGCCACTCGCTGGCCAGCTCCACCCAGGTCATCCAGTGGCATGTGCTGGGCATGTTTGCGCCCTCGCTGTTTGCGGGCCGCGCGGTAGACCGTTTTGGCGCGCGGCGCCTGGCCTGGCTGGGTGCCGCCCTGCTGGCCGCCAGCGCGGCGGTGGCGCTGAGCGGCCCGCAGTTCCTGCCCTTCTTGATCAGCTCCTTGCTGCTGGGCGCCGGCTGGAACCTGATGATCCTGGCAGGCACCAGCCTGCTGAACCAGGCCAGCACCCCGGAGGAACGCCCCCAGGCCCAGCCGATGATGGAGTGGACCAACAACGGCAGCGCCGCGCTGATGTCGCTGAGCTGCGGCGTACTGATCCAGACCCTGGGTTGGCAGGCGGTGAATGTGGCAATGCTATTGACCCTGGCACTGCTGGCCTGGCAAGGCGGCCGCGCGGCCTGGGCGGCGCGCGCGCAAGCCTGAATCACAGAGTGCTTCAAGCAGGCTTGCGGGCCAGCCGCTCGCGCCAGATGCGCTCCACCCAGGGCGCAAATCCGCCATCCACTGCTGTCAGCAAGGGCAGGCTTGTGGCGGTCACGGCATCTGCCAATGCTGCGGCCCAACCTGGGCTACCCCACCCTGCCTGCAAAGGCGCAGCCAGCACCCACTCCTGGCCCCAAAAGTACAGTTGCGCCGCATGCACATGCGCCTGCATCTGCTGCACCTCGGCCAGCGCCTGGGGCTCGGCCAGCTGCAGCCAGATATCGGAATACAGAAAGTCCACCGGCTGCTGCGGCGCAGGGCGCCACTGCAACGCATCGGCTTGCACGATCTGGATCTTGGCCGCCGCCTCTGCCGGCAAGCCCTCCAGCACCTGCATGTGCTGGAACAGCGCGATCACTTGCGGATCCCGCTCGACGACGGTGACCCGCTCCACGGCCGGGTTCAAGGCCATATTGGCCGTCGCCCAGCCCATCCCCAGGCCCATGACCACCGTGTGCCCCAGCGCATGTCGGCAGGCCAGCTCCTGGCTCTCGATCTCGAAAGGCGACAGCGACATCCAGGTGTCCCATCCGCCTTCGGCGTTCTTGCGCAACAGCGCGGTTGTGCCGCCATAGATACAGGCACCGCTGTAATAGCCCCTGTCCAGTCCCATACCGCCGCGCAGCAGCCGCCAGGCGCCCTGCTCGCCCAGCTGGTATTGGGGCATGTGCCAGGGCGTCTCGAACACCGGTACGCCCAGCGCCTGCGCCAGCACGTGGATATCCAGACCACCGGCCACAAAGCCTTCGCCTGGCTGGGACTTGGCGGTCAACGACTGCATGGGCTCTGATGGCATAGCTATCCCCACGAAAAGGCATAAACAGCCAGTGTAGATGCACAGAGCCCGCATCACTGCGGGCTCTGCAACAGGCAAGCGTCGGGTTGGCGCTTACAGATTGCCCACCATGTGCTCGGGCACCACCCACTGGTCAAACTGCTCGGCGGTCACATGGCCGCTGGCCACAGCGGCATCGCGCAGGCTGCTGCCTTCCTTGTGCGCCTTCTTGGCGATATAGGCCGCCTTGTCGTAGCCGATATGGGTGTTCAGGGCGGTCACCAGCATCAGCGAGCGGCTCACCAGCTCGGTGATGCGCTCGCGGTTGGGCTCGATGCCCACGGCGCAGAGGTCGTTGAAGCTCACCATGCCATCGGCCAGCAGGCGCACGCTCTGCAGGAAGTTGTGCGCCACCATCGGGCGGAACACATTCAGCTCGAAGTTGCCGGAGGCGCCACCCACGTTGATCGCAGCATCATTGCCGAACACCTGGGCGCAAAGCATGGTCATCGCTTCGCACTGCGTGGGGTTGACCTTGCCCGGCATGATCGACGAGCCCGGCTCGTTCTCAGGGATGGAGATCTCGCCCAGACCGCTGCGCGGGCCCGACGCCAGCCAGCGCACATCGTTGGCGATCTTCATCAGGCTGGCGGCCAGGGTCTTGAGGGCGCCATGACCGAACACCAGCGCATCGCAGGAGCCCAGCGATTCGAACTTGTTGGGCGAGGTCACAAAGGGGTAGCCGGTCAGCTTGGCCAGCTCTTGCGCCACACCTTCGGCGTAGCCCTTGGGCGCGTTCAGGCCCGTGCCCACGGCGGTGCCGCCCAGCGCCAGCTCATACAGATGGGGCAGTGCCGACTTGAGGTGCTTGGCGCCATGCTCCAGCTGGGCCACCCAGCCGGAGATCTCCTGGCCCAGCGTCAGCGGCGTGGCATCCTGCAGGTGGGTGCGGCCGATCTTGACGATGTCGTTGAAGGCCTCGCTCTTGGTCTGCAAGGTGCGGCGCAGCTTTTCCAGCGCGGGCAGCAGCTTGCGCTCGATGGCGGTGACCGCCGCCACATGCATGGCGGTGGGGTAGACGTCGTTGCTGGACTGGCTTTTGTTCACGTCGTCATTGGGATGCACCAGGCGCGACTCGCCGCGCTCGCCGCCCAGCAGCTCGCTAGCGCGGTTGGCCAGCACTTCATTGACGTTCATGTTGGTCTGCGTGCCCGAGCCGGTCTGCCAGACCACCAGCGGGAACTCATCGGGGTGCTGGCCGGCAATCACCTCGTCGGCGGCCGCATTGATGGCCTTGGCCTTCTTCTCGTCGAGCAGGCCCAGCGCGTTGTTGACGGTGGCACTGGCCTTTTTCACCTGCGCCAGCGCATGGATGATCTCGCCGGGCTGCTTCTCGCCACTGATGTCGAAGTTCTGCAGCGAGCGCTGCGTCTGGGCACCCCAGAGTTTGTCGGCGGGCACATCGATCAGGCCGAAGGTGTCTTTTTCCTGGCGGGTAGCTGTCATGTCTGGATCACTCCTTGTATCTCAACAATTGCAACGCGGCTCGTCTGGCTGGTAAGCGTTTGGCTGGTGGGCCGCAGGATTCGTCAATAGGGCGCCGCCCGCCTTGCGGCAAAGCGGGCGCGGCACCGCATCCTAACGCAGTCAATGACAGCCGTTCTCATCTGCGCCGAGCAGCCATGCTGCGCGCATGCTCATAGCGCAGACCGACACCTGAGCGACACCTGAGTCTTCTAGAAGACTTATCAGGCATTTGCCACCACCGGCCTGGCGAAAGGCCGATAATCGCTGCCGTGATACCGAGCGCCAACGGCACCATAGCCTTGCGCAATCCAAAACCCACCCCACAAGCACGATGACCACCTCCATCCGTCAGCAGGACCTGATCGACTCGATCGCGGGCGCCCTGCAGTACATCAGCTACTACCACACACCGGATTTCATCCAGCACCTGGCACGGGCCTACGAGCGCGAGCAAAGCCCGGCGGCCAAGGATGCGATGGCCCAGATCCTGACCAACTCCAAGATGAGCGCGACCGGCCAGCGTCCCATCTGCCAGGACACCGGCATCGTCAACGTGTTCCTGAAGGTGGGCATGGATGTGAAGTGGGAAGACTTCACGATGGGCCTGGAAGACGCCATCAACGAAGGCGTGCGCCGTGGCTACAACCACCCCGACAACACCTTGCGTGCCTCGGTGGTGGCCGACCCTCAGTTCGCCCGCAAGAACACCAAGGACAACACGCCTGCCGTCATCAATGTGCAGATCGTGCCGGGCGACAAGCTGGATGTGACCGTGGCGGCCAAGGGCGGCGGCTCGGAGAACAAGTCCAAGATGATCATGATGAACCCCAGCGACAACATCGTCGACTGGGTGCTCAAGACCGTGCCGACCATGGGGGCGGGCTGGTGCCCACCGGGCATGCTGGGCATCGGCATTGGCGGCACCGCTGAAAAAGCCGTGCTGCTGGCCAAGGAAAGCCTGATGGAGGACCTCGACATGTACGAGCTGCAGCAAAAGGCTGCCAGCGGTGCCGAGCTCGATGAGGTGGAAAAGCTGCGCCTGGAGCTGTTCGAGAAGGTCAATGCGCTGGGCATCGGCGCCCAGGGCCTGGGTGGCTTGACCACCGTGCTGGACGTGAAGATCAACATGTACCCCACGCACGCGGCCTCCAAGCCTGTGGCGATGATCCCCAACTGCGCCGCCACCCGCCACGCCCATTTCGTGATGGACGGCTCCGGCCCCGTGTACCTGGACCCGCCATCGCTGGACACCTGGCCCAAGATCGACTGGGCTCCCGACTACAACAAGTCCAAGCGCGTGGACCTGAACACCCTGACCAAGGAAGAAGTGGCCAGCTGGAAGCCCGGCGACACGATATTGCTCAACGGCAAGATGCTGACCGGCCGCGATGCTGCGCACAAGCGCATCCAGGACATGCTGGCCAAGGGCGAGCCCCTGCCCGTCGACTTCACCAACCGCGTGATCTACTACGTGGGCCCGGTGGACCCGGTGCGTGACGAAGTCGTAGGCCCTGCCGGCCCGACCACCGCCACCCGCATGGACAAGTTCACCGACATGATGCTGTCGCAGACCGGCCTGATCGCGATGATCGGCAAGTCCGAGCGCGGCCCGGTCGCCATCGAAGCCATCAAGAACCACAAATCGGCCTACCTGATGGCCGTGGGCGGCGCCGCGTATCTGGTCTCCAAGGCCATCAAGCATGCCAAGGTGGTCGGTTTTGCCGATCTGGGCATGGAAGCCATCTATGAATTCGATGTGGTCGACATGCCCGTGACCGTGGCCGTGGATGCCGGCGGCACCAGCGCCCACATCACCGGCCCCGCGATCTGGAAGGAAAAGATCGCCACCGGCCAATTCAAGGGCATTGAAGTCGCAGGCGCCTGATTTGCTCCCCGCCCTGCCCCGGGGCGAGCGACCCACGAAACCGCCTCCGGGCGGTTTTTTGCTGCGCTGGAGGCCAGCTTTACCCTTCCCAGCCCTCAAACATGACTATGCTTGGCCCCCAGGTACGGCGCATGCTGTATCGTGGAGGCTGAACACCGCTAAGGAACAAAAACATGGCCAAGCCGAATTACCAGTACGAGAAGCGCCAGCGCGAGCTGGAAAAGAAGAAGAAAAAGGAAGAAAAAGCCCAGCGCAAGGCCAGCGGACACTCTGCGTCCGACACCCCCGACCACACCGAAGACGGCGCGCCCTCGCAGCCAGATGCAGACAACAGCGCTGACGCAGGCGACGCAGCAGCCGACCAAGCCAAGTCTGCCGACTGAGCACGGCGCGCCTTCAACGGCAAAAAAAACGGGCCGCCAGCATTGCTGCTGCGGCCCATTTGCATTTCTGGAGCGCTGCTATCCGCCCAGCGCCGGCAAGGTGTTGAACAGCAGCACCATCAACAGACCCACGAACGAGACGATGGACTGCACCACGGTAATGGTGCGGGTCGCCTCGCCCATCGTCATGCCAAAGGACTCCTTGACCATCCAGAAGCCGGCATGGTTGGCATAGTTGAAGAACAGCGAGCCGCAACCAATCGACAGCGCCAGCAAAGGCAGGTTCAGGCTGGGGTCGGCAGCGGCGAGCGGGGCCAGCAAGCCGGCTGCGCCCACAATGCCCACGGTGGCCGAACCGGTCGACACCGACAGCAGCATCGCAATGAGCCAGCCCAGCACCAGCGGCGGGAACGCAAACTGGTGCGTCAGGTGCACGATGGCATCGCCCACCTTGGCGCTGGTCAGCACCTGCTGGAAAGCGCCACCGCCGGCAATGATCATGATGATGCCGGCAATCGGCTTGAGGCTGGCACCCAGGGTGTCACGCAGCTTTTCGGCATCGCCGCCACGCAGGTAGACCATCGTGAAGGCCGCAAACAGCACACCCAGCAGCATCGCAATCAGCGGGTTGCCCAGGAAGCTGGCGACCTGCAGCAGCGCCGAACCCTTGGGCAAGGCCATCTCGGCCAGCGCATGGGCCAGCATCAGCAGCGCGGGCAGCAAGGCCGACAGCACGCCCATGGCAATGCCGGGCTGGTTCTTGCCGCTGTCGGTCTTGGTCTCGGTAAGTTGGTCCAGCAGCGCCTGTTCGGGCCGGGTCGTCATGCGCGGGGTGATGAAAGCGCCGTACAACGGACCGCCCAGCACCATCGCGGGCAACGCAGCCAGGAAGCCGTAGAGCATTGTCGGGCCGACGGTGGTCTTCAAGGTCGCAATGGCGGTCAGCGGGCCCGGATGGGGCGGCACCATGCCATGCATCGCCGCAAGCGCCGCAATCACCGGCACGCCGACATAGACATAGGCCGAGCCCTTG
Source organism: Comamonas sp. B21-038 (assembly GCF_022387135.1). Lineage (GTDB taxonomy): Bacteria > Pseudomonadota > Gammaproteobacteria > Burkholderiales > Burkholderiaceae_C > Comamonas > Comamonas sediminis. The sequence continues at coordinate 716,400 of NZ_CP092462.1, read as the reverse complement.
AAGTTCTCGCGGCTTTCGAGCTTGCGCGCGACGCTGAAGATCAGCGGCAGCATCACCACCAGACCCACCTCGAAGAACATCGGAATCCCGATGATGAACGCCACCAGGGTCATCGCCCAGGGAATCATGCGGTCCGAGGTATGGCGCAGAATGGCGCTGGCCAGGCGCTCGGTGGTGCCCGAATCGGCCAGGATCTTGCCGAGCATCGCACCCAGCGCTATCACCACGCCGACGGCACCCAGGGTCTTGCCTGCGCCGTTGGTGATGTTCTTGGCAATGTCGCCGGGCGCCATGCCGGTGGCAAAACCCACGCCGATACAGACGATCAGCAGGGCCAGCAACGGGTGCATGCGGATGCGCGAAACAATCAGCGCCACCAGCACCAGCACACTCACCAAGGCGGTCAGCAGCAATTGGATATCGAAATTTGACATGCGAGAAGATGTGGATTTGTGACACGCATCCCCAGCCGCCCACCGCAAGCAGGGGCTTGGGCATGCCCCAACCTTCCCATCCTACGCCGATCAGCCACCCCAGGCTGTAGTCGGATTTCTCCGGGCCGGGCGCCAGCCCAGCCCGCCGGCGCTGGCCATCAAGGCGCCGTCGATGCCCGGACTCGAACCAGCGCTTGACCAGATCGCGCTCGTCGGCGCTCAGCCCCTCGGGGTTGCCAAAGGGCATCTTGCGCAGCACGACGACCTGCTGGTAGATCTGCTGCGTGTGCTGGGCCACCTCTTGCGGGCTGTCGAGCTTCACATTCTTTTGCGCCAGGCCGGTGGCGCTGTGGCACAGCACGCAATGCTGGGCAAACACCTTGGCTACTTCGCCGTACGGTACGGCGCCGGCAGCGGGCTGGCTGGCAGGGGCAGGTGTTGCCGCCACCGCAGGCTGGGGGCCGGGGCGCAGCCAGGCAATCACGCCCAGAATCACCAGCACACCGATCAGCGCATAAGGCCAGGGGTGCTTGTTGCGGCCCAGCTTGTGGCCATGGCGCAGCACAAAGAACTGGCGAATGGCCGCGCCGGCAAACATCATGCCGATGAGCACCAGCCAGTTGTACTTCTGGTTGTAGAGCCAGCCGTAGTGGTTGGACAGCATCGCAAACAGCACCGGCAACGTGAAATAGGTGTTGTGCACGCTGCGCTGCTTGCCGCGCTTGCCGTAGACGGGGTCCACCGGGTCACCATTCTTCAAGGCCCGCACCACGGTGCGCTGGCCAGGAATGATCCAGAAGAACACGTTGGCGCTCATCGACGTGGCCAGCATCGCCCCCATCAGCAAGAAGGCCGCCTGGCCGGGGAAGATATGGCAGGCCAGGTAGGCGGCGATGCAGACCAGCACCAGCACCATCGCGCCCACGATCGCATCGCCATGCTTTTTGAAGCCGAACACGCGGCAGATGCCGTCGTACAGCAGCCAGAACACCGCCAGAAAGCTCAGCGCCGTGAACACCGCCAGCGGGGCGCTCATCGCGTTGGGATCGGCCGGGTTGACCAGGTAGATATTGGCGTTCCACAGGTAGGACACCGTCAGCAGCGCAAAGCCCGACAGCCAGGTGGTGTAGCTCTCCCAGTAGAACCAATGCAGGTGGTCCGGCAGCTTGGGCGGCGAGACATTGAACTTGACCGGGTGGTAGAAGCCGCCGCCATGCACGGCCCACAGCTCGCCGCTGACGCCCTGCTTTTTCAGGTCTTCGTCCTCCGGCGGGGTCAGACTGCTGTCGAGAAACACAAAATAGAACGAGGAACCCACCCAGGCAATGGCCGTGATCACATGCAGCCAGCGCAACAACAGGTTCGCCCAATCGAGGATATAGCCTTCCATTGCTCTCATCCTTGGCAGCGTAGGGGGCTGCCAGTGCGAGGGAGGGGTGATGCCCCGCTCTCCTCCTCAAGCCGCCAGTGTGGAAGCACCGGCCACTTGTTGAACCTGCTCACCACGGCGGGCGATCTGAGCAGCAGACAGGCCGCAATCCACAGCCATCATCGACATGACCGGGGCACCGCTGCGACCTTTTGTAGACTTAAAGTGTATGCAATTTCTGCCGCCCAAAGGTCGGCAAAAAGCTGCACAGCCCCTAGATAAAACCCTGATGCAACGCAGCAAAACCGCTGCAGGCCGCCTCCGCACCGCCTGCGCCGTGCCTGCCCGCTGTGAAAAACGCATCAGGCATGCTGCGCGCGTTGCAGGTGCTGCAGCAGCTGCGCGGCCACCGCAATCGCAATCACCTCGGGCTCCTTGCCATGGATGCCCGGCAGCCCGATCGGGCAGGTGATGCGGGCAAACTCCGCATCGGCAAAACCCCGCTCGGCCAGCCGGTGCGCAAAACTGGCACGCTTGGTGGCGCTGCCAATCAAGCCGATCAGGTCCAGATCGCCGTGCTGGCGCTGGCGCTGCAGGCAGGCCTGGGTGATCTGCAGGTCCTGCTGGTGGTCGTGGGTGAGGATGAACACACTGCTGCCCGGCGGCAGGTCTGCCACCGCCATCTCGATCGGGTCGGAATACTCGGTCTGCACCTGGGCCGGCAGCCCGGGCGGAAACAGCTGCTCGCGGCTGTCGACCCAGGTGATGTGCAGCGGCAGCGTGCCCAGCAGCTGCACCAGGGCTGCGCCCACATGACCGGCACCAAACACCGCTACCGGGCTGCACACCGGGGCCAGGGACTGCGCCAGCCGTGCGCTGTCGGCCTGGGCAATCCGCTCAAAACGCAGCTGCACCACGCCGCCGCAGCACTGGCCGAGGCGCGGGCCGAGCGCAAAACGCTCACTCAACGGCGCGCCGCCACGGGCCAGCAGATCGCGCGCCTTGCTGGCAGCCTGCCACTCCAGGTGGCCGCCGCCAATCGTACCGAGCTGGTCCTGGGCAAACACGGCCATCCAGGCCCCGGTATCGCGCGGCGCCGATCCCTGTGTAGACTCCACCTGAACCAGACAGGCATCCTGCGTCGCCAGGCGAGCCAATAATTGCTGCAGTACGGGCATGCCTTGTTCCATGATGAAAAGCGGCCTGCGATACTGCAGGGCCGCTGTAGACGGATTTGTACCATGAGTGATCGACCCTCTCCCTCCCTGCTGTCACGACTTTGGCATACGCTTTTTCGTATACCGCGCAAGGCGCCAGCGCCGACCAATGCAGCGGCGGGCCGGGATACGAACGCAGCCCGCCCCGCCGAGCAGGATGACGACCAGGACAGCTACCTCTCGGTGCTCACTGAATTGCCAGGCATGCGCATGCCCGCCTGGTCCCCGCAAGCCGATGGCCAGGACTCGGTGCTCAACCCGGTTGCCGATGAGGCCTACCGCAAGCGCTGCGCACAGCACCTGTATGACCGCTATGCCGAGCGCATCTACCCCGGCATGCTGCCGCCCATGCTCTACGCCATCGGCGTGCTGGAGCTGCTGCTGGATGAAGACGGCCATATCCAGGACATGAACTGGATGCGCGAGCCCGCGCAGGCCCAGGAGGTGCCGCCACAGATCGAGGCGCTGGTGCAGGCCGCTGCCCCCTTCCCTGCCCCGCAGCATTTACGCCATGGCGAGGTCATGGTCTCCTATACCGAGACCTGGCTCTGGGATGCCTCCGGCAAGTTCCAGCTGCACACCTTGAGCGAAGGCCAGCAATAAGCCGCTCGCACAAGGCGCAGGCGCAAAAAAACCGGCCAGTTAAAGCTGGCCGGTTTCTGCTGAGCAGCCGCTGTGGGCGCTGCTTTATTCCTTGATCTTGGTGATCTTGGCGCCTTGCAGCGACACGCCCGCTTCCAGGCCTGCGTTGTTCAGCACAAAGCTGGTCACAGGGGCCTGGGCCGAGGTGGTGTCGATGCTGCCGTTGGCGCCGATGCGGCCGGCGGCCACGGTGGCGTCTGCACCTACCGACCAGCCATTGCTGTCGCGGAACTTCGCCAGCGCTTCAGGCGTGTTGAACACATAGATGACGGCCTTGGACTGGCCACCGGCCTGCCAGCCGATCGACGCGCCGGTGGTGCTGTAGTAGCTGTCGCTGCGGTTACCCACGCGCAGCACGCCACGGCCATGCTCCACACCGATCACAAAGCTGCCGCCAATGACGGATGGGAACACCAGCACGCCCTTGGAGCGCGCGACCAGGTCCTTGGAGCCAGGAGCGGTCTGGTACAGGCGCTCCAGCGCAGCGTTGGCGCGGGCATCGACGGATGTTTCGTCTGCGCGCGGCGCATTGCTGGTCTCAGGCTTGGTGACCGTGCAGGCCGCCATCGACAGAGCGCCGGCAACCACGGCCGCCGCAACACCCAGGGTGCGCATGGAAAAACGTTGCATACCTACTCCTTTGAAATTTGCTGTTATGGCAATCAGGTCTGCACCGCCGTCTATTCGGCGGTACCCCTAGGAGAGAATGGTAGCCACACCCCGTGACGCTGGAAGCCTGCAGATACAACTTGCGGCGTCGGCCTACAGGCTGGGTGATGCGTGCCTGAGACAGGTCAAACGCGGCCGCGTGCATGCGCCCCGCCTCACGACCCCCGGTAGGTCGAATAGCTCCAGGGGCTGACCAGCAGCGGCACGTGGTAATGCTGGTCGGCATGGGCGACGCCAAAGTCCAGGTTCACCTGGTTCAGAAAGTTGGGGCTGGGCAGCTCCACGCCCTTGGCGGCAAAGTAGGCCGCCACCTCAAAGCTCAGGCGGTAGGTGCCGGGGCGCAGCGATGCATTGTCAAACAACGGGGTCTGGGTGCGTCCGTCGTGGTTCAGCGTGTCACGCCGGATCAGGCGCAGCTCGCCGCCATCGGTGGCATACAGTGCAATGTCCATGCCCGCTGCGGGGCAGCCGTGCATCGTATCGAGAACGTGGGTGCTCAGGCCCATAGGTAAATCTCCTGATGATTCTGGGTAAGATCGGACTGGTGATGTGCACTAAAAGTGTATACACTTTTTGTCATTCGGCCTACTATCCTGACATGGAAACCACCTCAACGTCCACCATTGCCCAATCCCTGACCCGTGCCATCGTCGAGCACCGGTTGCTGCCGGGCACCAAGCTGGCCGAGCAGAAACTCGCGGACCACTTTGGCGTGTCGCGCACCCTGGTGCGCCAGGCGCTGTTCCAGCTCTCGCAGAACCACCTGGTCACGCTGGAGCCGGCACGCGGCGCCTTTGTGTCGACCCCGTCCGTCACCGAAGCGCGCCAGGTCTTTGCCGTGCGCAAGATGCTCGAAGCGCAGATGACCCGCAGCTTTGTCGAGACCGTCACGCCCAAGCAGATCAAGGTCTTGCGTGAGCATGTGCGGCAAGAGGCCGCCGCCGTGCACCGCGCCGATGTCACCGAGCGCACCGAGCTGCTGGGCGACTTCCATGTGCGCATGGCCGAGCTGATGGGCAACGATGTGCTGGCCCAGCTGCTGGGCGACCTGATCTCACGCTGCGCGCTGATCACCCTGATGTACCAGTCGGCCAGCGCTGCCGCCCATTCGCACGAGGAGCACGAAGAGATCGTGCAGGCCCTCGCCCGCAAGGATGCAGAAGGCGCTGTGCGGCTGATGATCGCGCACCTGGAGCATGTCGAGCAAGGCCTGCAGTTCGAACGCGAGATTCCCAGCAACGATTTATCCATGGCTCTGTCCTCGATCACGCTATGACCTACGACGCTACCACCCCCTACCCCCGCGACCTCATCGGCTACGGCCGCGATGTGCCCCACGCCCAGTGGCCCCAGGGCGCGCGCATTGCCGTGCAGTTTGTGCTGAACTACGAGGAAGGCGGCGAAAACCATGTGCTGCACGGTGACCCGGGCAGCGAGCAGTTCCTGTCGGAAATGTTCAACCCGGCCTCGTACCCGGACCGCCACATGAGCATGGATGGCATCTATGAATACGGCTCGCGCGCCGGCGTATGGCGCCTGCTGCGCGAGTTTGAGAAGCGCAGTCTGCCGCTGACGGTGTTTGGCGTGGCCTCGGCACTGCAACGCCACCGCGAACTGGCCCAGGCGTTTTCCGATCTGGGCCATGAGGTGGCCTGCCACGGCCTCAAATGGGTGCACTACCAGAACACGCCCGAAGACGTGGAGCGCGCCCACATGCAGCAGGCGATGGACATCTTCCACAGCCTCTACGGCAGCCGCAGCACCCACGGCCTGGGCTGGTACACCGGCCGCGACAGCCCCAACACCCACCGCCTGGTCGCCGATTTTGGCGGCTTCGCCTATGACAGCGACTACTACGGCGACGACCTGCCGTTCTGGATGAAGGTCGGCAAGAGCGATGGCAGCGCCGCCCACCAGCTGATCCTGCCCTACACGCTGGACTGCAACGATATGCGCTTTGCGCTGCCCCAGGGCTATTCGCATGCCGATCCCTTCTTCCAGTACCTCAAGGACAGCTTCGATGTGCTGTACGCCGAAGGCGATCCCGCCGGTGAGAACCGCCCCAAGATGATGAGCATCGGCATGCACTGCCGCCTGCTGGGCCGCCCGGGCCGCATCACCGCACTGCAGCGCTTTCTGGACCATATCCAGCAGCACCAGAACGTCTGGGTCTGCCGCCGCATCGACATCGCCCGCCACTGGGCCGAGCGCTTTCCCGCGCCCACGCTCTGAAAGACGACACCACCGCGCGCGTGCGCAAACGGCACCCATCCATTCGATAGGAAACACATGGCCCTGACCCTGGAACAACTCAACCAAGCCACGCCCGATGCGGCACTGGCCATGCTCGATGGGCTGTACGAGCACTCGCCCTGGATTGCCCAGGCCGCGCTGGCCCAGCGGCCCTTTGCCTCGCTCGCCCAGCTCAAGCACGCGATGGTGCGCGTACTGGCGCAGGCCCCGGTCGATGCGCAGCTCGCGCTGATCCGCGCCCACCCCGAGTTGGCGGGCAAGGCCATGGTGGCCAACACCTTGACGGCAGAGTCCACCTCGGAGCAAAACCGCGCGGGTCTCACCCAGTGCACGCCCAAGGAGTTTGCGCAGATCCAGCAGCTCAATGCGGACTACAACGCGCGCTTTGGCTTTCCGTTCATCCTGGCGGTGCGCGGGCCCCGGGGCCTGGGCCTGCCCAAGCAGGAGATCATCGCCACCTTTGCGCGGCGCCTGAACCACCACCCCGATTTCGAGCGCGAGGAGGCGCTGCGCAACATCCACCGCATCGCCGAGATCCGCCTGAACGACAAGTTCGGCTACGAGCCGGTGCTGGGCAACGACGTCTGGGACTGGCAAGAGCGCCTGGCCCAGCACAGCGACGAGGGCTTTGCCGAAAAAGGCCAGCTTACCGTCACCTACCTGACCGATGCCCACCGCGCCTGCGCCCAGCGCATCAGCCACTGGATGCGCGACAGCGGCTTTGACGAGGTCGAAATCGATGCGGTCGGCAATGTCGTGGGCCGCTACCGCCCTGCGCAAGAAGGCGGCAAGTACCTGCTGACCGGCAGCCATTACGACACCGTGCGCAACGGTGGCAAGTACGACGGGCGCCTGGGCATCTTTGTGCCGATGGCCTGTGTGCGCGAGCTGCACCGCGCCGGCAAACGCCTGCCCTTCGGCATCGAGGTGGTGGCCTTTGCCGAGGAGGAAGGCCAGCGCTACAAGGCCACCTTCCTGGGCTCGGGCGCGCTGATCGGCCACTTCAACCCGCAGTGGCTGGACCAGGCGGACGCCGCCGGCATCACGATGCGCGAGGCCATGCAGCACGCCGGCCTGTGCATTGACGACATCCCCAAGATCCAGCGCGATGCCTCGCAGTACCTGGGCTTTATCGAGGTGCACATCGAGCAGGGCCCGGTACTGACCGAGCTGGATATTCCGCTGGGCATCGTCACCTCGATCAATGGCAGCTCGCGCTTTGTCTGCGAGATGCAGGGCATGGCCAGCCATGCCGGCACCACGCCGATGGACCGCCGCCGCGATGCCGCCTGCGGCGTGGCCGAGCTGATGCTGTACGCCGAGCAGCGCGCCGCGCAGGATGGCGACTCGGTCGCCACCGTCGGCATGCTGGAGGTGCCCAGCGGCTCGATCAACGTCGTACCCGGCCTGTGCAAGTTCAGCATCGACATGCGCGCCCCCACCGATCCGCAGCGCGATGCGCTGGTGCGCGACGTGATGGGCCAGTTGGAGGCGATTGCGCAAAAGCGTGGCCTGCGCTACCGCGCCGAGCAAACCATGCAGGCCGCAGCGGCCCCCAGCGCTCCGGCCTGGCAGCAGCGCTGGGAAAAGGCCGTGGCCGCCCAGGGCGTGCCCTTGTTCCGCATGCCCAGCGGCGCCGGCCATGATGCGATGAAGCTGCACGAGATCATGCCCCAGGCCATGCTCTTTGTGCGCGGCATCAACAGTGGTATCAGCCACAACCCGCTGGAATCCTCGACCGCCGATGACATGCAACTGGCGATCGACAGCTTCAGCCACGTCCTTCAACAACTAGAAAACGAAACCGTATGACCACGAACAACGCCACCTACGCCGCCCTGGACCAGTGGATCGACCAGCACTTTGACGAGCAGGTGCAGTTCTTCCAGAAGCTGGTGCAAGTCCCCACGGACACGCCGCCGGGCGACAACACGCCGCATGCCGAGCGCACTGCCGAGCTGCTGCAGGCCATGGGCTACACCGCTGAAAAGCATGAGGTACCCCAGGCCGATGTAGAAGCCTATGGCATGACCTCGATCACCAACCTGATCGTGCGCCGCCCCTTTGGCGCAGCCGGCTCGGGCCGCACCATTGCACTCAATGCCCATGGCGATGTGGTGCCGCCTGGCGAGGGCTGGAGCCATGACCCCTATGGCGCCCGCATTGTCGACGGCAAGCTCTACGGCCGGGCTGCCGCCGTGAGCAAGTGCGATTTCTCCACCTTCACCTACGCGCTGCGCGCACTGGAGGCCGTGGCCAAGCCCAGCAAGGGCGCGGTCGAGCTGCACTTTACCTATGACGAAGAGTTTGGCGGCCTGCTGGGGCCCGGCTGGCTGCTGGAAAAAGGCCTGACCAAGCCCGACCTGATGGTCGCCGCTGGATTCAGCTATGAAGTGGTCGTCGCCCACAATGGCTGCCTGCAGATGGAGATCACCGTGCACGGCAAGATGGCCCATGCCGCCGTGCCCCACACCGGTGTGGATGCGCTGCAGGCCACCGTTGCAATCATGAACGACCTGTATGCGGAAAACACCGCCTACCAAAAGGTCTGCTCTAAAGTTGCAGGCATCAAGCACCCCTACCTGAACATTGGCCGCATCGAAGGCGGCACCAACACCAATGTGATCCCCGGCAAGGTGCTGCTCAAGATCGACCGCCGCATGATCCCCGAGGAAAACCCGGTCGAGGTCGAGGCCCATATCCGCCAGGTGATTGCCAACGCGGTGGAGCGCTTTAACAGCGAGCGCGGCTACCAGGGCGAAGACGCCGTGCGCATCGACATCAAGCGCCTGCTGCTGGCCAATGCAATGACGCCGCTGGCCGGCAACCAGCCGCTGGTCGATGCCATCCAGACCCATGGCGAAGCGCTGTTTGGCGAGAAGCCTCCGGCCGTCGGCACGCCGCTATACACCGATGTGCGCCTGTATGTCGAGCGCGGCATTCCCGGCGTCATCTACGGCGCAGGCCCCCGCACCGTGCTGGAAAGCCATGCCAAGCGCGCCGACGAGCGCCTCGACCTGGAAGACCTGCGCCGCGCCACCAAGGTCATCGCCCGCTCGCTGGTCGATCTGTTGGCCTGATCCAACGCGGCGCTCCAGCACGCCGCCGAAAACATCCTTTTACCAACTGCCCCCTGGCCCGGCGCCCGGGGGCAGTTTTGCTTGTGTCTGCAAGCTTTGCGGGGGGGCGGGCCGCTCATCGGCCACGGGGTTTGAAGCCGCAGCAACGGCGCTGCTTGAGGGTAATCAGGGGGGTGCTGTTGCAGTGCATGTGTATACACTTTTTGTATGGATTCCTAAGCAATAACACTGGCTTATTCAGTCAAATTCCCCCGCATGAGGAGTGATAAAGATGCAATCTGACAAACACCCCGTTGACCAGGTGCTGCCCCTGGGGCGCCTCACCACCTTGGGCTTGCAGCATGTACTGGTCATGTACGCGGGGGCCGTGGCGGTGCCGCTGATCGTGGGCCGCGCGCTCAACCTCGATTCCCACCAGATAGCCAAGCTGATCTCCGCTGATCTCTTCGTCTGCGGTCTGGTTACCCTGATACAGGCCTGGGGCGCGACCCGCTGGTTTGGCATCAAGCTGCCGGTGATGATGGGCGTGACCTTTGCCAGCGTGGCGCCGATGATCTCGATGGCGCAGACCAATGGCGGCGTCTATGGCGCAGGCCTGATCTTTGGCTCGGTCATCGGGGCGGGGGTCATCTCGATACTGATCTCGCCGCTGGTCAGCCGCATGCTGCGGTTCTTCCCGCCGGTCGTCACCGGCACCATCATCACCGTCATCGGCATCAGCCTGATGCGCGTGGGCATCAACTGGATCTTTGGCAACCCCGCCGGCCCCACCGCGCCTTCGGTGCCCAATCCCGAGCATGTCAAATGGCTGCAGAGTGCGCAGGTGGCCGCTGGCGCGCCCGGCTCGGCGCTGCCCCCCATCCCCCATGGGCTGGCGATTCTGCCGTCGGTCCCCAACCCCCGCTATGCGGACCTGAGCGGCGTGGGCATCTCTGCGTTGGTGCTGGTCTCCATCCTGCTGATCACCAAGTTCGCCAAGGGCTTCATGGCCAATATCGCGGTGCTGGCCGGCATTGTCATTGGCGCCATCGTCGCCTCGGCGATGGGCCTGATGACCTATGAAAAAGTGGCGCATGCCGAATGGTTTGATTTTGTGATGCCGTTCGAGATTGCGATGCCGGTGTTCGACCCCATCCTGATCCTGACGATGACCCTGGTGATGATCGTCGTGATGATCGAATCGGTCGGCATGTTCCTGGCGCTGGGCGATATGACCAACAAGGAGGTCACCCCGGCCGACCTGACCCGGGGCCTGCGCACCGATGGCCTGGGCACCTTGCTGGGCGGCATCTTCAACACCTTCCCCTACACCAGCTTCTCGCAAAACGTGGGCCTGGTCGCCGTCACCGGCATCCAGAGCCGCTTTGTCTGCGTGGCCGGCGGCTTCATCCTGATCATTCTGGGCGTACTTCCCAAGCTGGGCGCGCTGGTCGAATCGCTGCCGACGATGGTGCTCGGCGGTGCGGGGCTGGTCATGTTCGGCATGGTCGCTGCCACCGGCATCCGCATCCTGTCGAACGTGGACTTCCGCCATAACCGCTACAACGCCATGGTGGTGGCAGTGTCCATCGGCGTCGGCATGATTCCGCTGATTGCACCGCAATTCCGCCAGTGGATGCCCCACGCCATCCACCCGCTGATCGAATCGGGCATCCTGCTGGCCTCCATCTGTGCGGTGGCGTTGAACCTGTTTTTCAACGGCGCCAAACTTGACCAGGCCCAGATCATCAAGGCTGCGCAGCAAGCAGATGCCCACTGACAAGATTGCTGCGGTGCAGCATCGAAACTTAGGCCCACTGCCCCATAGGGGTGGGCCTGCGCCTTTATCATCAGCTGGGTTCACACTGGATTGATTCACTCTTATGGCACAACAACTGTCCGCCGCCGAACAGGCACTGCGCGAAGCCGCACTCGAATACCATCGCAGCCCCAGCAAGGGCAAGATCTCCGTCACCCCCACCAAGCCGCTGTCCAACCAGCGTGACCTGTCGCTGGCCTATTCGCCAGGCGTGGCCTACCCTTGCCTGGACATCGAAGCCGATCCCAGCCTGGCAGCCGACTACACCTCGCGCGGCAACCTGGTCGGTGTGATCACCAACGGCACCGCCGTGCTGGGCCTGGGCGATATCGGCCCGCTGGCCAGCAAGCCGGTGATGGAAGGCAAGGGCTGCCTGTTCAAGAAGTTCGCCGGCGTCGATGTGTTCGACATCGAGCTGGCCGAGCGCGATCCAGACAAGCTGATCGACATCATCGCCAGCCTCGAGCCCACGCTGGGCGGCATCAACCTCGAAGACATCAAGGCACCCGAGTGCTTCTACATCGAGCAAGAGCTGTCCAAGCGCATGAACATTCCGGTGTTCCATGACGACCAGCACGGCACGGCCATCATCTCCAGCGCTGCGCTGCTCAACGGCCTGGAACTGGTCGACAAGCAAATCGGCAACGTGAAGATCGCCGTCTCCGGCGCGGGCGCTGCAGCCATTGCCTGCGTCGATGTGATGGTGGGCCTCGGCGTCAAGCGCGAGAACATCTTCATGGTGGATTCCAAGGGCGTGATCTACGAAGGCCGCCCTGGCAACCTCGATGCCTCCAAGGCGCGCTACGCGCAAAAGACCGAAGCCCGTACCCTGGCCGATGTGGTCAACGGCGCTGACGTGTTCCTGGGTTGCTCCGCCCCTGGCGTGCTGACGGCCGACATGGTCAAGACCATGGCCGACAAGCCCATCATCCTGGCGCTGGCCAACCCCGAGCCAGAAATCCGCCCCGAGCTGGCCAAGGCCGTTCGCCCTGATTGCATCATCGCCACCGGCCGTTCGGACTACCCGAACCAGGTGAACAACGTGCTGTGCTTCCCCTACATCTTCCGTGGCGCGCTCGATTGCGGCGCCAGCAAGATCACCGAGGCGATGAAGCTGGCCTGCGTGCGCGAAATCGCCGCGCTGGCCAAGCAGGACGTCAGCGACGAAGTGGCTGCCGCCTACCAGGGTAAGGAGCTGAAGTTCGGCCCCGACTACCTGATCCCCACCCCGTTCGACACCCGCCTGATTCTGCGCATTGCGCCCGCCGTGGCCAAGGCTGCGCAAGAATCCGGCGTGGCTGCACGCCCGATCGAAGACATCGACGCCTACCGTGAGAACCTCACCCGCTTCGTCTACCAGACCAGCATGTTCATGCGCCCGGTGTTTGCTGCGGCCAAGAGCCATGTGCAACGCGTGGCCTACGCCGAAGGCGAAGACGAGCGCGTGCTGCGCGCCGTGCAGGTCGCCGTGGACGACGGCCTGGCCAAGCCGATCCTGATCGGCCGCCCTGCCGTCATCGAAGCCCGCATCGCCAAGGCCGGTCTGCGCCTGCAACTGGGCAAGGATGTGGACATCGTCGATCCGGAAGATGACCCCCGCTTCCGCCAGTACTGGGAGGCCTACCACGCCCTGATGGGCCGCAATGGCGTGACCCCCGAGGTCGCCAAGTCTGCCGTGCGCCGCTCCAACACCGTGATCGCCGCGCTGATGGTGCACCTGGGCGATGCCGACGCGATGCTGTGTGGCGTGATGGGCCGCTTCGACAAGCACCTGGGCCATATCGAAGACGTGCTGGGCCACCAGACCGATGCCAACCGCCTGGCCACCGTGAACGCGCTGATGCTGGAAAACCGCACGCTGTTCATCGCCGACACCTACATCAACGAAGACCCGACCGCCGAAGAGCTGGCCCAGATTGCCAAGCTTGCCGCGCAAGAGGTGCAGCGCTTTGGTCTGCCACCCAAGGTGGCCTTCCTGTCGCACAGCAACTACGGCTCGTCCACCCGCAAGTCGGCGCTCAAGATGCGCGCTGCCCGCGACCTGTTTGCCGCCGCCAATCCCGACATCGAATGCGATGGCGAGATGCATGGCGACGCCGCGCTGGACGAACACGTGCGCGAGCGCACCCTCATCGAGTCGAGCCTGACCGGTGAAGCCAATGTGCTGATCTGCCCGAACCTGGACGCAGCGAACATTCTGTTCAATGTGCTCAAGACCACGGCATCGCACGGCACCACCATCGGCCCGATCCTGCTGGGTAGCGAGGCACCCGCCCATGTGCTGACCCCCTCGTCCACCGTGCGCCGCGTGGTCAACATGACGGCCCTGGTCGCCGCCCAGGCCCAGGCCCGCAAGGAAGGCAAGTAAGCCCGGGCGCGGCACCCGCCGCGCCTTGGTTTGGTTTGCACGGATAGCCCAAAGATAGCCCCAGGCACAGCGCCTGGGGCTTTTTTACGTCTGCCACTCAGCCACGGCGGCTTTCAGCACGCCCCCGTCACCAGCCGGTCAAACAGCTGCGCATCGCCCATCTGCCCCCCTTTGAGCATCAGCTCCAGCCCATCGATGCGCGCATCATCGCTGCGTGCCACACTCATGGTCACGCCAGGCGCCAAGGTGCTGTGGAAGGCCAGCCCCCACAGCCCCAACGCCTGCGTTGCCAGGCTGGAGGTATCGCCGCCTGCAATGCCCAGGCGCCGCAAGGGCTGGCCCTGTGCGGCCAGCAGGCGCAAGGTCTCTGCCACCAGCTGCGCGCTGCGCTGTGCCACTGCTGCCGTCGTGGCCGCGTCCACCGCTTGGCTGGGCCGGCTGGTGTGCGCCAGCATAGGGCGCCCCTCGTGCAGGCCCTGGGCCAGCTGAGCCGCGCAATTGCTCAGATAGCCCTCCTCGGCCAGCAGCCGGCCCACCTCCACCTCCCGCTTGTCAAACTGCTGGCTGGCCGCGATCTGCTGGCGGGAGACCGGCGACAAGCTGCCGACCAGCACCAGCACCGGGCCCTGCGCGGGCGCCAGCGGTTCAGCCGCTGGCACATCGCCCAACCATCCCAGTTGGCGCCAGCCTGCTATCAAGCACTGCTCCACGCCGCTGGGCCCCACGGCCAGCAACGGCGCTTGCTGCGCACGCGCCCACAGCAGCGCGCCAATCTGCGGCAGCTGGGCTTCGTGCACCAGGTCGATCAGCAAGGCATCTGGCAAGAGGCGTTCTCCCTCTTGTACTTGCATCCAGCGCAGCAGCACCTCGGTATCGCTGCCCGCCAGCTCCAGCTGCCGCGTGCTCAGCAACCGAATATCGGCCAGCCCCTGTTTGGCCAGGTGCAGGCGCAGATCGGCCTCGTCCATCGGGGTGACGGGGTGCTGCCGCATCGTGGGGTGGCGGTCAAGGCGCTGCACCGCGCCGCCCGGCCCGGCCTGCGCAAACAGGTTGCCAAAGGCACAAAAGCGCCCGATATTGGGCTGCCCGCCCACGATGACCGCTGGCGATGCGGGAGCCACCTTGCGCAATGTCGCCACCGCCGCGCCAATGCTGCCCACATACGGGGCGCTGTCAAAGGTGGAGCAGCATTTGTAGTGCAGCAGCGGCGCGCCGCTGGCGGCCATGAACTGCGCCACCGGCGCCAGCACCTCGGCCATTGCGTTGGGGCTCAGACTGCGGGCCGCACCGGCGATGCCCATGGCCTGCAAGGGCCCGGCCTTGGCCCGCTGCGCCCCGGTCGGCACATCCAGAAAAAGCAGAGAACGCAGGCCCGCCTGCGCCACCGTGGCCAGGGTGTCGGTCGCACCGGTAAAGTCATCGCCATACCAGACGACGGCGGGTTTGCCGCGCAGCAAGGTGTCCAGCATGGCGCCTATCCGCGCTTGCCAAAAAACTGCAGCGCGCGCGCCAGCTCCGGCGCATGCCCGGCATAGTCGTCCAGGCTGCTGCCAGCGCGCACGGCAGCCCAGGCCTGGCGAATGCTCAGCACGCCAGCAGCCGGGCCATCGGGGTGCGCCAGAATGCCGCCGCCCGCCATGAACAGCAGGTCATCGCTCTGCAACGCCGCCCAGGTGGCAGGCACCGTACCCGCCCACTGGCCCGATGAGAAGGCCGGCAGCACCCGGTCGTCCTGCACGGCAGACAGGTGCCGCTGGCAGTCCTGCGCGGACTCCACCACCTCGGCATCGGGCTGGGCAAACTTGCCCTGCAGCCCATGCACATGCACATGGTCCACACCGGCCAGGCGCCACAGGGTCTGGTAGGCTTGGTAGCCCATGCCCAGCATCGGGTCGCGCGACAGCGCGCCATAGCCATTGCGGTGCGCATGCAGCGCTAGCGGGGTGTGGCGCCGCAGGCTCTGGATGCCAGACAGCCCGCACCAGTTGATGCTGGCCATCACGCAGTTGCCGCCCTCCTGCTGCACCAGATCGGCGTGGCGCAGCATGGCGCTGGTTTCATCGCTGATGTTGAAGGCCACCATCACCCATTTGCCGGTGCGCTCCCGGTGCTCGCGGACCACGCGCATCACCGCCGGAATACGCTCCCGCAGCGGTGCATGCGCGGGGTTGGCCGATACCTCATCGTCCTTGATAAAGTCCACGCCCGCATCGCAGAGCTGCCGCACCAGGTCAGCCGTTTGCTGGGCAGACAGGCCCACATTCGGCTTGATGATGGTGCCCACCATCGCGCCCGCGCTGGCCCCAATGCTGCGCCGCGTGCCAGCCACGCCCAGGGTCGGCAGATCGAACTGGTCGCGGTAGTCCGGTGGCAGGTCCAAGCTCTCCAGCCGCAGGCCCGATACCTCTCCCAGGTCATACAGATTGCCGCTGACGGTGGCCGCCAAGGTGGGCAGGTTGGCACCCACATTGGCAATGGGGAAGGCAATGCGCACACGGGCACGCTGCCAGTGGGCGCCCGCGCCATAGCCTTGGCGCGCCAGCCAGGCATTGGGCAGGCTGGGCCGGTCCACCGTGCCCAGCGGCTGCACCTGCAGCACCTGGGCACGCGCGCGTGCCCGCAGGTCATCGGTCTCGCCCGCCACGCGGGCAAAGGTGCCGCAGGATTGCTCACCGGCCATTACCTCGGCTACGGCCTCGGGCGCCAGTGGGGTCTCGATCAGGTAGCTGGCTTCAAAATGGGTAGATGTCATCGCATGTCCAGGCCCAGCGCGGGCCGGCCTTCACAGGGTGTTGAGGTCAGGGAATGGGCGCACGGGGTTCTGGCCATCCCAGTCCTGGGAGGCCGCGCGGATCAGGTCAAACATCTTGCCCTTGGGGCCCATCACCTCGGACAGCTCGATCACCGTGCCCGGGTGGTACTCAGTGTCAAAGTAGATAAAGCGGCCGTTCTTGCCCACCTCGCCACTCATCTGCGGCTTGAAGCCCTGCGCCAGCAAGCGCTGCAGATCGGCGTCGTAGTCGGTGGTCCAGTACGCCACATGCTGCAGGCCCGTGCGGCCGGCGCGCAGAAAGTCGCGGTACATCGACGGCACATCGTTGCGCACCTGGATCAGCTCCACCTGCACAAAGCCCGAGTTGGCCAGCGCCACCGAGTTGTGCGGTTGGTAGCTTTCACCCGCGTACTGGTAGTTCTCGATCGGCACCTTCGGGTTGTAGAACCAGGGGCCCACGCCCAAGGTCTCACTCCAGTACTTCATCGCGGCCTCGATATCGTTGACCACATAGCCCAGCTGGCGGATTTCTCCTAAAAAGCGACTCATAGCTTGTCTTTCGTTTGTTGTAGGGTTGGTTGTTGCGTTGGTGGCATAGGCGCTGCCTCACGTGGCGCGCACGCGATGCAGACCCAGACCGGGAAGCAGGCCGCAGGGCTGCCGCCCGCTTATAAAAATCCGGTGGAAATCCAGGGAATGGCCGCGACAAAGAGCAGCCCGACGAACAGCGCCAGCATGTAGCCGCCGATGGGCCGAATGCCCTCGTTGGGGTTGACCTTGCTGATCGCGCAGGCGCCGTAGTAGCCCACGCCAAAGGGCGGCGCAAACAGGCCGATGCCCATCGAAAAAATAACGACCATCGCGTAATGCACCTCGTGCACGCCCACCGCTTTGGCGATGGGGAACAGCAGCGGGCCAAACAGCACGATGGCGGGGATGCCTTCGAGCACACTGCCCAGCACGATGAAGCAGACGATGGAGATCGCCAGAAAGCCCCAGCTGCCGCCGGGCATGCTGGTCATCGCCTTGGCCAGGTCGGCCGAGAAGCCCGACTGCGTCAGCCCCCAGGCCATGCCGGTGGCGCAGCCCACAATCAGCATGATCGCGCCCGACAGCGAAGCAGTCTCCACCAGCATGGGTTTGAGGCGCCGCCAGTCAAAGCAGCGGTAGATGAACAGGCCCACCAGCACCGAATAGACCACGCCGATGGTGGAGACCTCGGTCGCCGTCGCGATCCCCTCCACCACCGCGGCGCGGATCACAAAGGGCAAGGCCAGCGCCGGCAACGCAATCACCAGCAGGCGGCCAATCTGCTTGCCGCTGAAGCGCTCCACACCACCCAGATCCTCTTTGCGGTAGCGCCACCACACGACGCAGCACAGCGCAGCGCCCAGCACCACCGCCGGCAGCATGCCGCCGGTAAACAGCGCGGCAATCGATATGCCGGTGACCGAGCCGATGGTGATCAGCACGATGGACGGCGGAATGGTCTCCGTCTGCGCGCCGGTAGCAGACAGCAGCGCGACCAGATCGCCCTCCTTGGCGCCGCGCTTTTTCATCTCGGGGAACAGCACCGGCGCAATCGCGGCCATGTCGGCCACCTTCGATCCCGAGATGCCCGAGACCAGGTACATCGCGCCAATCAGCACATATGACAGGCCCCCGCGCACGCGGCCCAGCAAACTGGCCAGAAACTGGATCATCGCCTTGGCCATGCCGGTCATCTCGATCAGCGAGCCTAGAAAAATGAACATCGGCACCGCCAGCATGATCAGGTGCGACATACCCTCATCGAGCCGCCCCACCATCACCACCAGCGGCGTGCGTGTGGTCAGCGCCAGGTAGCCAAAGGTGGCCAGCGCAAACGAGAACGCAATCGGCACACCCGCAAACACCGTGCCCGCCACCACCAGCACAAAGAAGATCACCAGGTTGAACTTGCCCAGGCTCTTGAACAGCGGCTGGCACAGCCAGAACAGCAGCACCAGCGCGGCCACCAGCGCCACCGCAGCCAACGCCTTTTGCCAGCTGCTCTGCGTCAGCAGCCGCAGCAGGGCCACCACGGCCATCAGGCCCATACCCGCCGGCAGCGCAGCAGCCCGCCAGGCATTGCTCAGCTCCATCGCCGGGGTGGTGATAAAGGCCTCTTCCTCCGCATATTCGTAGGCGGGGCCCAGCACCATCAGCAAAAAGGCCAGCGATGCGGCCAGCGCAAAAGCTTCCAGCGCTGCGCGCAGGCCCGGCCGCACGTTGTTGATGAATGCCGTCATGCGCATGTGCTCGCCCCGGCGCAGCGCCACCACGGCACCCAGCATGGACAGCCACAGAAACATCAGCGAGGCCAGCTCATCGGACCAGACCAGCGGCTGGTGGAACACATAGCGCGCCACCACGCCGGCAAACAGCACGATGATTTCGGCCAGCACCAGGGCGGCGGCTGCCGTCTCGACGATGGCGCCCAGGCCATGGTCAACTCTATGGGCCAGCGAGGCCAAGGCGTTGTCGGGCGGCGCAGCAGAGAGCCCCGCCAGCGCGGGGGTTGCAGGGTGGGACATGGCAATGCTCTTTCAGGGCGTGAATCAGTGCATCGCTCAAGCGAGCTTGCCAACGGCGCCTTCGAGCAGGCTCCACACGTCCTTGCCAAAGCGGCCTTGCCAGTCCTTGTAAAAGCCCGAGCTGCGCAGCGCGGCGCGAAAGCTCTCCGCATCGGGCTGGTTGAACTGCAGGCCCTTGCTCGCCAGATCGGCCTGTACCGAGGCATTGAGCTGGCTGATATCCGCCCGCTGCGCCATGCCGGCATCGTTGATCGCCGTGGCCACGATCTTCTTCAGATCGGCCGGCAGGCTCTCCCACATGCGGCCGTTGGCGATGAACCAGTAGCCATCCCAGATATGGTTGGTCAGCGAGCAGAACTTCTGCACCTCGTAGAGCTTGGCCACCTGGATGATGGGCAGCGGGTTCTCCTGCGCATCCACAATCCGGGTCTGCAGCGACGAGTACACCTCGGAGAACTGCAGGCTGGCCGGTGCAGCGCCCAGGCCCTTGAACATCGCAATCGGCATCGGGCTCACCGGCACGCGGATCTTGAGGCCATCCATATCCTTGGCGCTGTGCACCGCACCCTTGCTGCTGGTGGTCTGGCGGAAACCGTTGTCCCACATCTTCTCGAACGCATAGAGCTTGCGCTTGGCAATCTCGGCCCGCACCATCGCGCCCAGCGGGCCATCCATCGCCTTCCAGACCTGGTCGTAGTTGGTAAACGCAAAACCCACTGCATTGATGGCCGCAGCCGGCACCAGGGTCGCAATCACCAGCGCCGATGGCGTGAAGAAATCGATACCGCCCGAGCGCACCTGCGCCAGCATGTCTGTATCGCCGCCCAGCTGGTTGTTGGGGTAGATGGCCAGCTCGACGCGGCCATTGCTTTCCTTGCGGATGCGGTCCGCCGCCTCTTTCGCGCGGATGTTGAGCGGGTGGCTCAGCGGCAGGTTGTTGCCGTATTTGAGCGAGAACTCGGCGGCACGCGCAACCAATGGAAAGCCCGACACCATGCCTGCGGCAGGCAAGGCGGTCAGTCCCTTGATGAGGGAACGGCGGCTGAGTTCGTTCATGCTTGTCTCCTAATATTTGATTTGAATTGATGCAATGGCACAGATCTCATACTGGAAGATAGGCAAACGGCTTGCTATAGTCAAACGCACAAAATGATTGAATTTGATGTTTTCTGATGCCTCATAGCCCCGCAGCGCCGACGCAGCGCCTCACGCTCAAGACCGTGGCCGCCCTGGCGGGCGTCTCTACCGCCACCGCGGACCGGGTGCTGAACCAGCGCCCCGGCGTACGCCCCATCACCGTGCAGAAGGTGCACCAGGCCGCCCAGGCGCTGGGCTACCTGCCCGATGCGCTGGCCGATGCCGCGCCGCAGTCCGCGCCCTGGAAGCTGGCCTTTGTGCTGCCCCAAGGCCAGAACCCCTACCTGCGCATGCTGGGCGACACCATTGGTTTTTCCGAAAGCCACCAGGCGCCCTTCAACGTCAAATGCCAGGTGGAATATGTGGAGAGCTTCAACCCCGAAGCGCTGGCCGCCACCTTGCTGCGCCTGGGCAAACGGGTGCAGGGCATCGCCTTTATGGCCATCGAGCACCCCGCAGTGCGCGAAGCGGTGCAGCAACTCGCCGAGCGGGGCGTGCCGACGTTGACCGTTATCTCCGACCTGGACAACAGCGCCCGCATCGCCTATGTGGGACTGGACAACCGGGCCGCCGGCCGCACCGCCGCCTACCTGCTGGCCCGCTTTATCGGCAGCCAGCGCCGCGATGCGCAAATCGCGCTGATTGCAGGATCGCGCAGCTACCTGGCGCATGAAGAGCGCGAAGGCGGCTTTCTGCAACTGCATGCCGAGCAGTTCCCCGACATGCAGATCCTGGGCCTGCGCGAGAGTTACGACGACTCGTCCCGCAACTACCAGCAGACCAAGGAGCTGCTGCAGCGCCACCCGCATATCGCCGGCATCTACAACATCGGGGGGTCATCGGATGGAGTAGGCCGCGCGCTGCAGGAAGCCGGCCGCGAGCACCAGGTCGTCCTCATCGGCCACGGCCTCACCCCCGACACCCGCGCGCTGCTGATCAACGGCACGATGGACGCCGTCATCACCCAAAGCCACCTGGGCATCATCATGAGCTGCATCCGCATGTTCAGCAATCTGCGCGACCAGCTCGACACGATGACGGCGGTGGACATCGTGCGCAGCCAGGTCATCTTTCGGGAGAATTTGCCTTGAGGGGCCTGGCCCTGCCCCTCAATCGGCGGCGATGACCGCGCCCGTTTTACGTTTGGGTCTGGCCGCCTTCGCGCGCTCGCGGGCCAAGGTCTCGTGCGCATGCGCCGTCAGCAGGTCCAGCGCCCGGTCGAAGACCTCGCGCTCCTCGCTGCTGAGCACCGAGAGCAGTTCCTCATTGCGCTTGACGGCCTTCGGGAACACCTTGCGGTAGAGCTGCTTGCCCTTGGCCGTGAGGCTCAACTGCACGCCCCGTCCGTCCGACAGGTCCGCGCCGCGCTGCAGCAGGCCCCGGTCAATCATCAAAGACACCGCACGGCTGGCCAGGCTCTTGTCGATATTCACCTCCCGCGCCAGGCCTTGCAGCGACATCGGCGCATTCGCCCCCAGCATGCCCAGAATCCGCCATTCCCGGGGGTCCAGCTCGAAATCACGTTGGTTCGACTCTGCAGCCAGGCGGCTCCAATGGCTGGCAAGCATGTTCAGGCGGAACGACACCAGCTCCTTGAAATGGCTGGCGGTCCTGGGCTCCTGAGCCTCTGCGGAAGGCATGCGGTCTGTTTTGGGCATTCCTGAAGTATAGAAAATCACGGAGACCATTGGCCCCGTTTTCGGCGAATTCTGAGCGACGCGGTGCCTGAAGCCACCAGGCGGTCGGCCGCATCGCGGATCTCGGCCCGGCAAAACACCAGGGTTTGGGCCGCATGCGCCACCCAGGCGCTGACCTTGAGCTCGCCTTCTGCCGGCTGCATGTACTGCACATGCAGGTCAGTCGTGCCCCCCAGCTCCTCCACCCCGTCCAGCGTGCGGCTGGCACGTGCCATGGCACTGTCAAGCATGCTGGCGAGCACCCCGCCATGGATGGCGCCCCGCCGGTTGAGCAGCTCCTTGTGCGGCGCAAGCCGGAGCAGGGCGCGCCCTTCGGCGGCCGTCTCGGTCTCCAACCCTAACCATTGGGCAAACGGCGCCACGTCCGGCAAGGCGGTGGGCGCTGGCACAGGGTCGGCAGCAGTCATACCCGTGGACTGGGGCGGCATCGGTCCTCCAAAAATACCTGCGCTACTCATCGCACTGCACTGCGCAAAGGGTTCAAGCCGCTGCGCACGACGCGGGCATGCAGCTCCCGCCCCAGTACCGCTTCGCACCGCTCGGCGGTCTCCAGCAAGGCCTGCATGTCGATGCCGGTCTTGACTCCCATGTTTTCGAACAGGTCGATCAGGTCCTCGCTGCTGACATTGCCCGTGTGGCCGCCGCCGTATTTCACCTTGGCAGGATGGCCCCCCACACCGCCCATCGCGCAGTCAAAGTGCCGCACACCGGCATCCAGCGCAGCCACGTAGTTCACCAGGCCGGTGCCCCGCGTGTCATGGAAATGCGCAACCGGCGTCACATCGGGGTAGGCTACGCGCATGCGCCGGAACAGCTCTGCCGTCATACGCGGCGTGGCCGTGCCGGTCGTGTCGCCCAGGGTCACATGGCGCACCCCGGCATCCCGGAAGCGCCCCACATCCGCCAGCACACTGTCCGGGTCGACCCCGCCTTCGAAAGGGCAGCCAAAGGCCATCGAGATCGTCCCGATCAGCCGGAACTGCCCTCCAGCGGCTGCGGCCATCTGCGCAATGTTCTGCCATTGGTCGGCCCGGCTGCGGGCCAGGTTCTTCAACGAATGCGTGTCGGTGGCCGATACCAGCAGGCTGATCTCGTTGGCGCCATGGCCGGCCTCGCGGTCGGCCAGTGCCCGCTCCACCGCGCGCAGATTGGCACAGGTCGCCTTGTAGAACGTACCCGCCGCACGCGGCAGCGCCTGCAGCAGCTCGCTGGCATCGGCAAACTGGGGAATCACCTTGGGGTTGGAATACGAGGTCGCCTCGATGCGCGCGAACCCGAGGTCGGCAAAGCGCCGGATCAGGTCCACCTTGGTGGCGGTGGACAGCATCGCCGCCTCATGCTGCAGGCCATCGCGTGCAAAGCATTCGCACAGGACCACATCGCGCCCATCGTCTTCGCGGGGGATAGAAGCGTTCAGCGTCATGCGGCCACCGTGTCGGCTTGGATCTTCCACAGCTGCAGTGCGTGCGCGCGCAGCTTGTTCTTCTGCACCTTGCTGCTGCCCGTCATGCCGATGTGCTCGAAGCTGTCGACCAGCTCCAGGTAACGAGGCACCTTGAAATTCGCACAGCGCGCCTTGCACCAGGCGATGAGCTCATCGCCACTGGCCTGCTGGCCGGGTTTGAGCAGCACAAAGGCACCGGTCACTTCCCCCAGGCGGGCATCGGGCACACCAATGACCTGCGCCTGCTGCACCGCAGGGTGGGCGTGCAGCACCTCTTCGACCTCGGCCGGTGCCACGTTCTCGCCGCCCACGCGGTACATGTCCTTGAGCCGCCCGACCATGCGAAAGCGGCCATCGGCACGCTGCTCCCCCATATCGCCGGTGCGCAGCCAGCCGTCCCCGGTCATCGCCTTGGCGGTGGCCTCGGGCATGTTGTAGTAGCCACGCATCACGTTCCAGCCGCGCACCTGGATCTCGCCCTGCCCCTGGCCAGGCGCCACCAGCGCGCCCGTTTGCGCATCGGCAATCCGAACTTCCACCCCCGGGTGGGGCAGCATGAAGCCATCCCGGCGCAGCTCAAACGCATCGTCGTGGTCGCTCAGCAGCACGTTGGGCGAAGCCTCCGACTGGCCATAGGCATTGCAGACATGCGGCACCGCCATCACATCGCGGATCTTCTGCATCACCTCCGGCCCCGCCGCCGCCCAGCCGCCTCTCAGATGCAGGCGTGAGGCATCGAACGCCGCATGCCCCATCGGCATCAGAAAGATCGTGTCGTTGCCCGATGTCAGCGTGCAACGCTCGCGCTCCAGCACCTCCAGCGCCTGTGCCACATCAAACTTGGGCAAGCTGAGCAGGCAGCAGCCCGACACCAGCGACACCAGCACCGACAAGGTGCTGCCCGCCACATGGAAAAACGGCCGGATGCTGAAGTAGCGGTCATCGGCCGTCACACCCATGCGCCGGGCCACGCAGGCCGCGTCGCCCAGCATGTTGGCATGGGTCAGCATCACGCCCTTCGGGAACGAGGTGGTCCCCGAGGTGTACTGGATCAGCAGAATGTCGTCCGGCTGCACCTGCGCTGCCAGCGCGTCCAGCGCCGCACCGCCCACCGGTGCGCCGGCTGCCAGAAATGCCTCATACGAGGTCACCCCCGCAGCATGGCCATTGCCGCCGATGCACACCACCTGGCGCAGCTGGGGCAGCGCCGCACCGGGCAACTGCGTATCGATGGCGGGCTCCACCTGGCGCAGCAGGCCCGTGAAGTCGATGCCCAGAAAGCTGTCCGCATGGACCAGGAGCCGGACATCGGCCTGCTTCAGACAGAACTGGAGCTCATCAGCCTTGAAGCGGGTATTGACCGGCACCGTCACCGCCCCCACCGTGGCACAGGCAAAAAAGGCAGCGATCCACTCGCCGGAGTTTCCCAGCATCAGGCCCACATGGTCACCCTTGCCAATGCCGGCAGCATGCAAGCCGGCTGCGATGCGCCGGCTCTGTGCGCTGATCTGCGCCCAGCTCCAGCATTCGCCCGGCCCCCCATAGGCCTGTGCCTGGCCGCGCTGCTGGCACAGCGCATTCAACACCTGTGCCAGGGTGACGGGTACCGGCACCAGCGCGTCATTGAGCAGCTGCATCGCCATCTCCTTTCTTGCCAAAGCCTGCGATGGCCTTCTTCCAGTCGCTGCGGCGCAGATTCTTCTGGATGGCGAGCAGCTCCACCGCCATCGCCCCTTCGCGGGTGGTGTCCAAGCCGGCATCAATGCTGTGCTTGGTCAGCGCCACGGTGAGCGGATGGGCGGCCGCGATCTGCAGCGCCATTGCCTTGACCTGCGCGTCGAACGCATCGCTGCTGAACACATGGTTCACCATGCCCAGTTGCAAGGCCTCCTGGGCGCCGACCACGCGACCGGTGAACAGCAATTCCTTGGCCATGCGCCGCCCCACCATGCGCGGCAGGCGCTGGGTCGCACCCACCGTGCCCCAGCCCACTTCCGGGTACTTGAAGGCGGCAGAAGTATCGGCCAGCACAAAGTCGCAGGCCGCCGCAATCTCGCAGCCCGAGCCATAGGCCGGTCCCTGGATGGCGGCAATGACGGGTTTGGACAGCGCTTCGATCGCCGCATAGGCGGTGAATCCATTGACCCGGCGCGCGATGATCTCTGCGGGGCTCATGCCCTGCCGCTCTTTGAGGTCGGCCCCCGCGCAGAACGCGACGCCTTCACCGCGCACCACGATGACGCGCACCGTATCGGCCTGCTCCAGGGCATCGCAGGCCTCGACCAGCTCCTGGCACATGGCCACATTCAACGCATTGCGGCTTTCAGGCCGGGCCAACCAGAGGGTGGCAACCGCAGCATCCACGTCTATGCGCAGGGTGCTGAACTCAGGAAATGTCTGCATACTCAACAACCTCGGTCTCAGTTTTGCAATTTCATGCCGGTGGCCTGCACCAGCTCGGCCAGGCGTTTTCCGTCCACCCGGATGAACTCGGCCGCCTGCGCCTTCATTTGCGGCATGGGCTCCGCGTTCTGGGCCAGCAGCAGCTTCTTGAACTCTGGCTTGGACTGCACCGTCTGCAACGCGGCTGCCAGCTTGTCCACCACCGCCGCTGGCGTCTTGGCCGGCGCGGCGAGCGAATACCAGCTGCCCATTTCGCTGTTGGCAACACCTGCCTCTGCAAAAGTCGGCACATCCGGCATGTCCGGGGAGCGCTTGCTGCCGCCATAGGCCAGGGCGCGCAAGCGGTTGGATTTGACAAAGGGGAGCACCGCCGAGATGTTCAGAAACCCGACCTGGGCCACGCCCGCCACCATGTCGTTCACCGCCGGGGCTGCGCCCTTGTACGGCACATGCAGCAGTTCCACCCCGGCTGCATGCTTGAAGGTTTCCGCACCGATGTGGGGCGACGAGCCCATGCCGGCAGACGCATAGCTCAGCTTGCCCGGCTCGGACTTGGCCAGCGCAATGAACTCCTTGAGCGTCTTGACCGGCACCGAAGGATGCACCGTCAGCACATTGGGCACATTCGCCACCATGCCGATGAACTCAAAATCGTCGACGCCGTGGTAGGCCACCTTGGTCGCGAGCGGGGTCACGGTATGCGCCGCCGCCGTGCCCAGCAGCAAGGTGTAGCCATCCGGCGCCGCCTTGGCCACAAAGGCCGCCCCGATCGATGCACCTCCGCCCGCCTTGTTCTCCACAACCACCGACTGGCCCAGCAGATCGCCCAGTTCCTTGGCCAGCGCCCGCCCCAACAGGTCGGCAGAGCCGCCCACGGCATAGGGGTTGACCAGGACGATGGGGCGCGACGGGTAGTCGCCCTGGGCCATCGCCCCCGGTGCCGCCAGGCCGGCAGCGGCAAGCACCGCCACCCCGATCAGCGCACGACGAAATTTCAACATGCTTGTCTCCTTGATTTTTTGATGTCACCTAGTTACCTGGCTGAGTCTCAGATCGCGCCGTCTGCACGCAATCGCTCAATCTCGTCCGCACCCATCGCCAAGCGCTCGCGCAGCACCTCCTCGGTGTGCTCACCCAGCAGCGGCGGGCGCTGAACCTCGGGGTCGTCCAAGCCGTCAAAGCGGAATGGAATGCGCAGGCCACGGAAGCTGCCAATCTGCGGATGCGGGTACTCCACCACCATGCCGCGTGCGGCAACATGCGCATTGCCCAGCACCTCATCGACTTGCAAGATGGGGCCGGCGGGCACCCCCACCGCATCGCAGCGGCGGCACAGCTCATCGCGGTCAAGCTGCGCAATGGCCGCCTGCAGCCCCGCCATCACCTCTTCGCGGCGCGCCAGGCGCTCCGCATTCCTGGCAAGTGCGGCATCGGCGGCCCAGGCTTCCAGGCCCAGCAGGTTGCACAGCGGCGCCCAGTGCTGGTCGCTGCCGGTAATCTGCACCCACTTGCCGTCGGCGCAGACAAAGGCCGCAGAAGGGATGCGCCCCGGGTGCTCCGTGCCCAGCCGCTCGGGCACCTCGCCCAGCGCAAACCAGCGAGCAGCGGCCAGCGACAGCAAGCCCACCTGGCCGTCAAACATCGAAAAGTCCACATGGCTGCCCTTGCCCGACTTGGCGCGGCCCGTCAGCGCCGACAGCACCGCAATCGCCACCCACAGCCCGGAACTCAGGTCGGCCACCGGCAAACCGGGTTTGACGGGGCCGCCACCGCGCTCCCCGGTCAGGCTCATGATGCCGGCCATGGCCTGGAACACCGTGTCATAGCCCTTTCGCTGGGCATAGGGCCCCGTCATGCCAAAACCGGTGCAGCTCACGTAAACCAGCTGGTCGTTGACGGCGCGCAGCGCGGGGTAGTCCAGGCCATACTTGCGCAGATTGCCGACCGGAAAGTTCTCCAGCACCACATCGGCCTGTGCGGCCAGCTGGCGCACCACCGCCTGCCCCTGCTCGGAGCGCAGGTTCACCGTCACTGACCGCTTGCTGCGGTTGAAGGCCAGGTAGTAGGCAGAGACCTCGCCGCCCTCCCCGGCAACCTTGGGCTCGAAGGAGCGGGTTTCGTCCCCGGCGACGGGCTGCTCGATCTTGATGACCTCCGCCCCCAGCTCCGCCAGAATCATCGACGCGAAGGGGCAGGCGAGCACCCGCGACAGATCCAGAATGGTGATGCCTTCCAACGGACGCATGTTCAGGCCTCCTTCGCTTTGCGAAAGCCGCGCATCATCACATTGGCGTCACGCCCCACTTCCAATGCGGGCCCCAGAGCCAGATCGGCGGCCCGGTGAAAGCTGCGCTTGGTCGTGGCCATGGCCACCGGGCTCCAGCCTGCCATGGTGTGCGCCATCTGCAAGGCCGTGTCCAACACCTGCGCATCCGGCACCACGCGGTTGCACAAGCCCATGGCCTTGGCCCCCTGGCCATCCAGCGGCTCGGCCAGCGCCACCAGCTCAAAAGCCTGCTTACGCCCCACCTGGCGCACCAGATTGGCCATCACCACCGCCGCAACGATGCCGTGCTTGAGCTCCGGATACCCAAAGCGCACCGTCTCCGACATCACCGCCAGATCGCAGGCAATCGCCAGCCCGGCCCCGCCGCCCAGCGCATTGCCCCGCACGGCCGAGATCACCGGCTTGTTCATCTGCGAGAACACCAGATGCAAGGCCGTCGTCAGATCTGCCCGGGCGGTCACCGCCTGCGGGTCTTCGGGGGTGAGTGCAGAAAACTCGGTCGTGTCGGCCCCTGCGCAAAACGACTTGCCCGCCCCGGTGAGCACCACGGCATGGATAGCAGGATCACGGTCTGCCGCGCGCAGGCCATCGAGCAGTTCCTGGGTCAGCACGGTGTTGAGCGCATTGTGCTTTTCAGGGCGGTTCAACTTGAGGATGCGAACGGCACCACGGTCTTCCATCAAGAGATGTTGCATAGCGGATCAGAGCGGTTGGTTGTCAAAGTGGTTGTGGGGGGCGGCCAGTTCCATGCCCGCCAGGCGCGTGCTGGCCTGCGCCAATTCCTGCACCAGTTGCGCCATCACCTGCGCAGCGGGTTGGATCTGCGAGACCAGGCCAGCCGACTGCCCCAGCTCGACCTTGCCCCATTCAATATCCCCGTCCAGCGCTGCTTGCTTGAGCGAGCTCTTCTTGAACAAGGCGTCGTAATCGTCCTGCGCGATCTGGTCGCGCTCGGCATTAAAAATGGCCTGGGCAAAGGCATTGCGCAAGCCCCGCACCGGAAGGCTTCTGCGTCCGATCAAGGCCGTGTCGTGCACATCGGCTGCCAGCACCGCCGCCTTGTAGTGGTCATGCACGGCCGCTTCGTCCGTCAGCAAAAAGCGTGTACCCAACTGCACCGCATCGGCACCCAGCGCGAGCAAGGCAGCAATGCCCCAACCATCGGCCACCCCGCCACCGGCAATCACCGGAATCGACACCTCCTGCAGCACACGGCGTACCGTCACCAGCGTGCTCACCTCATTGGCAGGCGGATGGCCACCGGCTTCAGCGCCCACCACCACCAGCGCGTCCACACCTGCAGCCTCGGCCTTCCTGGCGTGCTCCAAGGTCGATACCACCTGGATCCACACAGCGCCATAGTCCCGAAAACGCGGCAGCTGCGCCTTGGGACCCCCTTGCGAGGCAATCACCACCGGCACCTGGCGTGCCACCATCACATCCAGAATCTCTGCCGCCTGGGGCCGGTACAACGGAATGTTCACCGCATAGGGCTTGTCGGTCGCGCCCGCCAGCGCATCGAGGATGCGGATGAAGTCCTCCAGGCGCAGCGGGCCTGCCGCCAGCACCCCCAGCCCCCCCGCGTTGGAGACCGCCGCAGGCAGTGCCGCATTCGATGAAGCCCAGCTCATGCCCGCCTGCAAGATGGGATGCCGTATACCCAGCAGGCGGGTGATCCGATTCGCCATGAGAACTCCGTGAAATTCAAAAGTAGTTGAAACTTTAAACTACTTTTATGCAGGCTACAAGACCCTTTCCAACAATCGATCTGAAAAAATTCTCCGACTTCTCTCCAATGAAAAACACTCAACAAGTTGATAAATGAAACTAGATGCTGGATATCATCAACTTTTTTGACGAGCCTTTATTCCGGGAAATGGCACTTGCACCGGGGTCCGAAAGATCTGCGCGTTCCATGCAGAGAACATGCGGGCGCCGCCATGCCGAGGCGTGCATCGCCGCCCCCCGCAGATGCTCTGCGCGGCACACCGCAGGCTCGGTGCTATGTCAGTAGATGGGCTTTGAAGGAAGCTGCGTTGATGCAGCCGGTCTGCGCATTGCGGGAAGGGGACGGGCAGAACACACCCGGTTGAAGGCCGTAACGATGGCGGCGGTGGACACTGAGCGCAGCCACCCTCTCTGGTGAGGGCGTGCCCCGATGGTAGGATGCCTGTCGCACCCGGCCCAAAGCCCCCGGACCCGTGTGCAGGTCTTCAGTGCGAGAACTGTCTGCGCTCGAGGGTGCACATCGCCAGGCTGCGAATGCCTGGAAAGTCAAAGCACTCCAGCAGATTTTTTACCTCGGTCGCAAACACATTTTCGGGGGTGCCCTCGGCGTGGCGTTCAAGCCAATCGCCAATATCGCTGAGGCGCCCGTGCAGTGCCAAGTCGGCCAACTCACTCAGCGCACGGTCATCGAGCTCCGTCTGGCCAGCCAGAACCGACTGCAGTGTCTGCTCTCGAAGCGCCACCCTGCTTGGCCGGGACACCGTCCAGTCCGCCTCGGATGCAGGGATCGCGCGCACCGCCAGCACAAAGGAAAAGCGAGACCCTTTGCCCGGGGTGCTGGCAACGCTCAGGCTGCTGTTCATCGCCACGAGAATACGCTGTGCGATGAACAAACCCAGACCGGTGCTACCGCTGGTGGCCTGTAGCTGCTGGAATGCAGCAAAGATGTCCGTCCCCTGGTCGAGATCCATACCCATGCCGGTGTCGATGACCGCAAAATGCAACTCGCACACATCGCCATTCGCCTTGGCCTTCACATCCAGGGTCACTGAGCCGTCGCGCGTGAACTTGGCAGCATTGGCCAGCAGGTTCAGCAGCACTTGCTGCAGACGCCTGCCGTCCAGCGTGGCAAGTGGCGGTATGCGGTCAGGCGCGTGGTAGTGAAAGGCATTGTTCTGCTGCAGGCACAACGCAGTGGCGTATTCATGCACGTTGTCCAGCAGCAAGGGGAGATCGGTCGTGTCAGGGTGAATGGTCAAGGGCTGGAGTTCAGCCTTTGCATATTCCAGTAGCTCATCGATCAGCGAGAGCTGGTATTTGACGCTGCGCTGAATGGTTTGAATCAGCTTTTTTTGGTCCTCCGACGCCTGCGCCAGCAAGACGGCTGAATAGCCATCGATGGTCGCAAGGGGAGCGCGCAGATCATGGCTGACATAGCCCAGCACTTCGACTTTTTGGCGCTCGTTGTTTTTGGCGTCTTGCAGGGCAGCATTCAAGCTGGCATTCAGCGCCGATGCGTGCATGTTGCTGAACGCCAGCGCGTAACTGGTGTGAATCACAATCATCCCAAAAGCGAGCAAGGTCTGGACATTTCCCGAGTCCATAAAGATTTTCGGCATCGGGAAAAAGGGCGTGAAGATGATGCGTGCACTGTGAAACAGCAGGGACAGCACCGTGATCACCAGCACCTCGGGGTTGACGCCCGCGCCTCGCTCTCGGCGGACCTCCATCAGCACCAGGAGCGTTGCCGACACCAACAGCGCCTGGGCTGCGCTATACACGTAGACACGTGCGGACGTGCTGTAGTCAATTTGAGAAAAATACAGAATCAGGACAGTTTCGACCGCCAGCACCAGCAGCATCCAGGTCTGCCACAAACGGCGCCTGTCGAAAAACAGGCATATACCGATGTGAAACAGAAAAGTGCTGAGCGTGGTACAGAGATTCCCGATCGAGATCGCAAAGAAATCCGGGATGAGCTTCTGCGACGTCAACAGCAACGCGCCCGTACCGAACGCAAAAAAACCGGCACTCCAAAACAGCAGATACCGCAATCTTTCCCGGTTCCACAGCAGCCACATGCCGATGCCGAGCGCCAGATTGACGAGGGCGCAAAAGATTGCTGCCGTGGGGAGATTCAGATTCATCAGGGGACCTGCTTGTGCAAAGGGGCTGCAGGGCACGCCGTCAAGGACTTGGTCATACGGGCAGGCCGAAGGAATTTCAATCGATGAGGGCCATCCTCAGCCGCCTCGCCAACGTGGAACATGTCTTTTCGGAGAGCCCTCTGGGCGTTGCAGAACCCATCCAAAGGGCAGGCATGGGCTCGGCACAGCGGCAAAGGCCAACCCTCTTATGCAGCGCAGAGGGTCATCCGCCGCTCATTGTCACCGCGCGCCGAAAATTGCGCTGTCATGAAACGCACACACCGCCCGCCCCCGGGGGTTGCGCGCAGTCTGCGCGCGGCGGCAACCACCATGGCGCTGGTGTCGTAGTCGCCGGGCAGCCTGTTACGAGCCACCTGATCGCTCCCCCTCACATCTCATCAATCGCCGTACTCCCCACCCCGCTCTGCGCGGCTGCCAATCCTTCCCCCGCCTCAATCGCAAAGCGCTCGCGGCAGTTGATGTAAAAGCTCGCGCCAAAGCGCCCGACCGGGAAGAACGCCTGCAGGCGTACCCGCCATTTTTCGGTGTCGACCAGGCCGTCGCGCACGGCCAGCCATTGCACCCGGCCGATGAAGACGTAGCGGCTGGGGGTTTCCAGCGTTTCGTGCAGCACGCATTCGAAGGCGACGGGGGCTTGCACGATGCGTGGGGGGTGCACGCTTTGGGAGGGGGTGGCAGTCAGGCCCGTGTGATCCAGTTCGCTCTCGTGCGGGGCCAGGCGGTCGCCGCAGCGGTGCATGGCGGCGGCCATCGCTTCGTCGGCGATGTGCACCACAAACTCCTTGTCGCGCAGGATGTTGGTGGCAGTGTCTTTCTGCGCGGTGTCCTGCAGCTTGTTCACGCTCAGCATCACCACCGGCGGGTCCTCGCCCATCATGTTGAACATGCTGAAAGGGGCCGCATTGACGGTGCCGTCTGCGCCCAGGGTCGTTACCAACGCAATCGGGCGCGGCACGATCAGGCTGGCCATCAGCTTGTAGCGTTCGTAAGTGCCCAGCTGGGCAAAGTCGATCTCGGTCATGGTCGTTTTCTCATCGTCTGGATGGCGCATTTTGCTTGCAATTGCCATGCCGGGCCGCCCGCGCGCCAGTAGCCGATCAAGCATGTATACAAGCTGCACCAAGCGGATGCGCGGCCATGCATCGGCGCGTGCACGCGGATCCATTCACCACCCTGCATTTGCACCAGCCTGGTGCAAAAAAGCCCGCCTACAGGAGCTTACAAACTGGCACCGATCTTGCAAACGACCTTGTATGCAACATCGGAGGACCCCCATGCACAAGCGCAGTTTTCTGAAGACCACCGTCGCCGCCTTGGCGCTGTCCTGGGGTGCGGCCCAGGCGGCAGATACGCCCATCAAGTTCCAGCTCGATTGGCGCTTTGAGGGGCCAGCCGCTTTCTTCCTGCAGCCGGTCGCACAAGGCCTGTTCAAGACCCAGGGGCTGGATGTCACGGTGGATGCCGGCAATGGCTCGGGCGGTGCGGTGCAGCGCGTGGCATCGGGCACCTACGACATGGGTTTTGCCGACCTGGCCTCGGTGATGGAGTTCCATGCCAACAACCCCGACGCGCCCAACAAGCCGGTCGCCGTCATGGTGGTCTACAACAACACGCCGGCCTCGGTGATGGCGCTCAAGAAGTCGGGCATCAAGACCCCCGCCGATCTGAGCGGCAAGAAGCTGGGCGCGCCGGTGTTCGATGCCGGCCGCAAAGCCTTCCCGATTTTTGAGAAGGCCAATGGCGTCAGCACCGTCACCTGGACGGCGATGGACCCGCCCCTGCGCGAGACCATGCTGGTGCGCGGCGATGTCGATGCCATCACCGGCTTTACCTTTACCAGCCTGCTGAACCTGGAGGCGCGCGGCGCCAAGGCCAGCGATGTGGTGGTGATGCAGTACGCCGACTATGGCGTCAAGCTCTACGGCAACGTGATCATCGCCAGCCCCAAGATGATCCAGGAGCGGCCCGAGGCGATCAAGAAGTTCCTGACCGCCTTTGCCCAGGGCGCCAAGGGCGTGATCGCCAACCCGGCCCAGGCGATCCAGTCCGTCAAGGCGCGTGATGGCATTGCCAATGTGGCGCTGGAGACGCGCCGCCTGCAGCTGGCGATCGACACCGTCATCAACAGCGCCGATGCCCGCAAGGAAGGCTTTGGCCGCCTGGACAGCAGCCGCCTGAGCCTGATGGCCGCCCAGGTCTCGGACGCCTATGGCACGAAGACCCGCGTCAAGGCCGAAGACGTCTGGAACGGCAGCTTTCTGCCGCCCGCCAACGTGCTCGATGTGCTCCCCAAAAAGTAAGCCATCCCAAGCCACCTTTACCCCATTGCCCCCCACCACCTGACGAGACCATCCCGTGAAAAAACGCAGCTTTCTCCACGCATCCCTGGCCCTGCTGGCCGCCGCCAGCACCTGCAGCGCACTGGCCCAGCCGCTGACGCCGCTCAAGTTCCAGCTCGACTGGCGCTTTGAAGGCCCGGCCGCCCTCTTTGTGCACCCCGAGCAAAAGGGCTACTTCAAGCAGGCTGGTCTGGATGTGACGGTGGAAGCGGCCAGTGGCGCGGGCGCCATCCAGCGCGTGGCATCGGGCACGCATGATTTGGGCTTTGCCGACCTGGCCGCGCTGATGGAGTTCCATGCGAACAATCCCGATGCGCCGATCAAGCCGGTGGCCATCATGGTGATCTACAACACCACACCCGCATCGGTGATGGCACTGAAGAAATCCGGTATCACCAAGGCCAGCGACCTGACGAGCAAGAAGATGGGCGCGCCGATTTTTGATGCGGGCCGCCGCACCTTCCCGATCTTTGCGCAGGCCAATGGCGTGGGCGCCGTGCAGTGGACCACGATGGACCCACCGCTGCGCGAAACCATGCTGGTGCGCGGCGATCTGGATGCCGTCACCGGCTACACCTTCACCAGCCTGCTCAACCTGGAAGCGCGTGGCATCAAGGCCGAAGACGTGGTCGTGCTGCCCTATGCCACCCATGGCGTGCAGCTCTACGGCAATGTCATCATCGCCAGCCCCAAGCTGATTGCCGAGAAGCCCGAAGCGGTGCGCGCCTTCCTCAAGGCGTTTGCCAAGGGCGCCAAGGAGGCGATTGCCGATCCGCAGGCCGCCATCGCCTCGCTCAAGGCCAAGGATGGCCTGGTCAATGTGCCGCTGGAGGTGAAGCGCCTCAAGCTCACGATCGACACCGCGATCGACAGCAAGGGCGCGCGCGAAGAAGGCTTTGGCCAGCTGCGTACCGAACGCCTGGGCCTGATGGCCGAGCAGGTTGCCAAGGCCTACGAGACCAAGAACCCCGTGCCCGCCCAGGCGGTGTGGAACGGCAGCTTTCTGCCCAGCGCTGCCGAGCTGGACATTCTTCCCAAGCGCTGACCCCGCCGCCTGCAGGGCGCTGGCTGCGCCCTGCCCTTTTGAAGACGATTGCACCCTATGACGGCCTCCCTCCAAGACCCTGCCTTTGTTGAGTTTCGCGATGTCTGGCTGGCTTACAACGACGAGTTGCAGGCCAAGAACCAGTTCGCCGTCGAAGCCATTGACCTGCAAGTGCGCCGTGGCGAGTTCATCGCCATCGTCGGCCCCTCGGGCTGCGGCAAATCCACGTTCATGAAGCTGGCCACCGGCCTGCGCATGCCCAGCATCGGCAAGATCCGCATCGATGGCCAGCCCGTCACCGGCCCGCTCAAGATATCGGGCATGGCCTTCCAGTCGCCATCGCTGCTGCCCTGGCGCACCACGGTCGACAATGTGCTGCTGCCGCTGGAGATTGTCGAGCCCCACCGCAGCCAGTTCAAGGCCCGGCGCCAGGAGTACGAGGAGCGCGCCCGCCGCCTGCTGCAAAAAGTCGGCCTGGCCGGCTATGAGGACAAGTTTCCCTGGGAGCTGTCAGGCGGCATGCAGCAGCGCGCCAGCATCTGCCGCGCGTTGATCCATGAGCCCAAGATGCTGCTGCTCGACGAGCCCTTTGGCGCCCTCGACGCCTTCACCCGCGAAGAGCTCTGGTGCATCCTGCGCGATCTGCATGCCGAGCAGCAGTTCAACGTCATTCTCGTCACGCATGACCTGCGCGAATCGGTGTTCCTGGCCGACTCCATCTACGTGATGAGCAAAAGCCCCGGCCGCTTTGTGGTGCGCCGCGATATCGACATCCCCCGCCCGCGCGATCTGGAGCTGACCTACACCAAGGAGTTCAGCGACATCGTGCATGAGCTGCGCGGCCACATCGGCGCCATGCGCAAGACCGGCACCGTGATCAACCAGTAAGCGCCCAGGCCAACCACCTATGTACAAGCTCAACAACCCCAAGCTCGAACGCTGGTCGCCCTGGCTGCTGCTGGCCGCCGTGGTCATCGTCTGGCAAATCATCTGCTCGGCCTTCCAGGTGTCGGAGTTCATATTCCCCAGCCCCTTGCTCATCTGGCAGCAATTTCTGGAGTTCCACACCACCATCGCCGCCCACGCCTGGCGCACCTTCTGGGTGACGATGGCCGGCTTTGGCGTCGCCATCGTCGTCGGTGTTTTGCTGGGCTTTTTGATTGGCAGCTCGCGCCTGGCCTATGCCGCCGTCTACCCGCTGATGACCGCCTTCAACGCACTGCCCAAGGCCGCCTTTGTGCCCATCCTGGTGGTCTGGTTCGGCATCGGCATTGGCCCGGCCATCCTCACCGCATTCCTGATCAGCTTCTTCCCCATCATGGTCAACATTGCCACCGGCCTGGCCACGTTGGAGCCCGAGCTGGAAGACGTCCTGCGCGTGCTCGGCGCCAAGCGCTGGGATGTGTTGATCAAGGTCGGCCTGCCCCGCTCGCTGCCCTATTTCTACGGCTCGCTGAAGGTCGCCATCACCCTGGCCTTTGTCGGCACCACCGTGTCCGAGATGACTGCCGCCAACGAAGGCATTGGCTACCTGCTGATCTCCGCCGGCTCGTCGATGCAAATGGGCCTAGCCTTTGCGGGCCTCTTGGTGGTGGGCGCGATGGCGATGGTGATGTATGAGCTGTTCAGCTTGGTAGAAAAGCGCACCACGGCCTGGGCGCACCGAGGTGCCAACAACCACTAAAGCGGATCGCGGCCCTCGGGTTGAATCACAGTAAGCAAAACAAAGGGGCCCGTTCCATGAACGGGCCCCTTGCTGTTTGGCAGCAGCGGCTAAATCTGCACCGCCCGGCCAATGAACTGGATCGGACCGGTCGGCTTGCCGATCGGCGATCCGCCTGCCGGCTCCAGGGTCAGCTCAAACAGCTGGTTGGGCTGCAGCGGTGGCAGCTTGTCGACGGGCACCTCAATCGCCTCACCCGGCTTGACGAGGCCCAGCGATACCGGGGCGCTCCAGCCATCGGCCTTGGTCCAGAACTGCAAGGATTTCTCGGCCGGCACCACATCGCTGCCCAGCGGCACCAAGCGCAGCCGGCCGGCGGCCTGGGCCTGCACCAGCCAGCCAGGGGCCTGGCTTTGCGGAGCGGCCAGCACCACAAAGTAGCGGGCGGGGCCAGGTGCCGGGGCGGGGCCCAGCACCAGCACACCGGCCAGCACCGCAGCGGCGGCAAAACCGCTGCCTGCCAAACCGCGCCACAGCGCCAGGCTGTCCCAATCCCACCAACGGCGCGGGGCTGCAGCAGTGGCCCGTTGCGGCTCGGCCGCTGGCCACAGGCTGGCGGCAATGCGCGGCCACAGGCCCATGCTGGGCTCTTGCGGTGGGGCAAGGCTAGTCAAGGGCTGCAGGCGCTGCTCCCAGGCATCCACGGCGGCGCGCAACGCAGCATCCCGCGGCAGCCGCTCTTCAATTGCGCGGCGCTCTGCAGCATTCTGCGTGCCCAGCACATACTGGCCGGCCAGGGTCTGCAGGTCGTCCGGGCTGTCGCCTTCGGGCGGCAAGGTATTGGGGGTATCGGCGCTCATTGCATGCATTCCCGCAGGGCACGCAGGCCCCGCTGTATCCAGGCTTTGACGGTTCCCAGCGGGGCCTGCACCCGCGCTGCAATCTCACTGTGGCTGCAGCCATCCACATAGGCATGCAGCAGGCATTCACGGCGCTGCGGCTCCAGCCCTTCCAGGCACTGGCCCAGGCGGCCCAGCTGCGCCTGGCGGCTCAGCGCATCGCCCTCTTCCTGCCAGGCGGCCATTGCGGCGCTGGCTTCATGCGCTGCGGCGGCCGGCTCATCCAGCGCAGTCTCGCGGGCGCCGCTGCGCACCCGGTTCAATGCTGCGTGCCGAACAATGCTATAAATCCAGCCTCTAGCCGCGCCCCGCGCCGCATCAAAACTGTGGGCCTTGCTCCAGATCGCCACAAAGGCATCGTGCAGCACATCCTCGGCTGCCGCCCGGTTGCGCACTATGCGCAAGGCCACCCCCAGCAGATAACGCGATTCTTGCTCGTAAATACGCTGCAGCGCATCGCGGTCGCCACGCGCGCAAGCTTCTAGCGCCAAGGCATGGTCAAAACTGTCGTCGGTCACAAAAGCGGCTGGCGGCATGTAGATTTACGGGGGAAGAAGGAGCAAGACGTCCTTCTTCCAGTGTAGCCGCTAGAAAACAAAAATTTACACAGGCTTCCAGAAGATGTAATCCGCCTGGTACTGCACCACGGCCTTCTGGCCCTTCTGCGCAGCGGTGCAAGGCTTGTCAGCAGGTGCCACGCCGCCCTTCAATGCCACGCGCTGGATATGGCTCACGCCCACCAACGCGCCACTGCCGGTCGCAGGGTTGGCCTTCACCAGCTGGTAGGGCAGATTGCCGGCACCCGATGGGGCCACGGCCAGCTGGGTTGCCGTCAGCTTGGAGCCATCATTCGCTTCCCAGGTAGCGGGTGGGCCATAGTAGCGGCCCACCGTCTTGCCAGCGCGGTCCTTCAGCACGGCATCCGGGCCCACAAACACCCATTCGGTCTGCCCGGGGGCATTCGCCTTGTCACGGCATTCGTAGGTGATGTCACCGCTGCCTACCGTCTCCCAGGCCACCTTGTGGCCCGCTGGCACCTGGATGGCCGCTGGCAGGGATTCCTGCGAGAAAGCCGTGTCCTTTTTATGCATCGAACCGCAGGCGGTGAGCAGGCCGAGGGTGGCCACTGCGGTGGCGATGGCGGCGATACGGGGAGCTGTGCGAGAGGTCAACATACGAGTTCTCCTAAGTGAGGGGGACAGGACGGGAGTAAAAACAGCGCTGTTTGGTGTGTGCTGTCAGGACCCTCTGCAAAACCCTCGCCTGGTGGCATGGACGCGGATTGGGATGAGGCGCAACGCGTCTTTCACAGTCAATAGCACGCTATTGACAAGGAAGACAACGCAGCGGATCGCCCGAGACCGCATTCAGGACAAGGCAGGGAGTTTTGCAGAAGGTCCTTGGCTGTACTAGTCGCCAGCTACTCGTATGGATGCAGTGGATGCAAAATTTTTTTTCGCTGCCTGCATCGCCCCTGCGCCACCCCGCTCAAAAATTTTTTACCACCGGTTGAATCCACTGCGCCATCCGCTGCGTATTCCAAGCAGCCGCAACGTTTTTCGGCTGTTCATCCACATGCAAGGAGCATCTCATGGCCTCGATCCAAAGTACGCGCAAACTGGTCTCTTATGGCATGGCTTTCATGGTCGCAAGCACCTCCATGGCAGCGATCGCTAAAGACGTGATGGTGGGCGGCGCGCCCATGCTGCCCACCAAGGACATCATCGACAACGCCGTCAACTCCAAGGACCACACCACCCTGGTCGCAGCCGTCAAGGCAGCGGGCCTGGTAGAGACCCTTAAGGGCCCCGGCCCCTTCACCGTGTTTGCCCCCACCAATGCTGCCTTTGCGGCCCTGCCCGCCGGCACTGTAGACAACCTGCTCAAGCCCGAGAACAAGGGCACGCTGACTACCGTGCTGACCTACCACGTCGTCGCCGGCAAGTGGGATGCCGCCGCGATCAGCAAGATGATCAAGGACGGCGGCGGCATGGCCAGTATCAAGACCGTCAGCGGCGGCACCCTGGTCGCCAAGGCCCAGGGCGGCAAGGTCACGCTGACCGACGAGAAAGGCGGCAGCGCCACCGTCACCATCCCCGATGTCTACCAATCGAATGGCGTGATCCATGTGATCGACAAGGTGCTGCTGCCTCAATAAGGCTGGTATGCACTGATGGGGCCGCAGCCGTTGCAGCACATGCAGGGCTGCGGTAACCAGACACCACCCCGCTGCAGGCCGCCGATAAGGTCCTGCGGCTTTGGCGTTGGTGTGTTCTGCTTGTGCAGGCTTGCGGCAAGCCGATGGCCCCGCTGCAGCAAATGCCGCCAGCGCATCTACAGCATCCCAGCACCAGGCCAAACACCCGGCATAGCCATCCATGGCGCCTAAGGCGCAGGCAGCGCCCCTGGGCTGGAGTACAGTAAGCGCCATCTTGCGGCCCGGCAGCAGCCAGCGCCCACTCCCCACAACCTGCTCCTCTGCCCACGCATGCCGATCTACTTCACGCCCGTCAAGGCCGCCAACTCCCTCGCCGACCAAGTGGCCCAGGCGCTGGAGGCCAGCATTCGGCAAGGGCAAATGCAACCCGGCGACCGCCTGCCCACAGAGCTGTTGTTGGTGGCGCAGTTTGGCGTGAGCCGAACAGTAGTGCGCGAAGCGTTATCCCGCCTCAAATCCAGTGGCCTGGTCGCCTCCCGCCAAGGCAGCGGCGTCTTCGTGCAAGCGCCCCGGGCTGAACCGCTGGACCTGGAAAAAGGCCATGCCGCCTCGCAAGAGGCCGTCATCCAAATCGTAGAAGTGCGCCGCGCGCTGGAGGCCGAAGTGGCAGAACTAGCGGCCGCCCGCCGCAGCACCGCCGATCTGCGCCGCATCCGCGCTGGCGTCAAGGCCCTGGCCAAGGCGGTGGCCAATGGCCAAGACGGTGTAGCCGAAGACGTCGCCCTCCACCGCGTCATCGCCCAGGCCTCCGGCAACCCTTTCCTGCTCAGTACCTTGGATTACCTGGCGCAGGTCCTGGCGGGCGCCACGCGCATCACCCGCGCCAATGAGGCGCGGCGGCAGGATTTTGCCGCTGCGGTGACGCAAGAGCATGCGCGGATTGTGGAGGCGATTGAGGCGGGGGACTCGGCGGCTGCGCGGGCGGCAGCGACCGCGCATATGAATAACGCGATCGACCGGATCCGGCAGGCGGATCCGGCGTTTTGGCGGCAGGATGGGGAGCGGTTGGCTCGGGTGTTGTTGAAAAACGGAGCGCTAGACACCCGTGACGAACAAAAGCAGCTGAAATAATTTGTGCAACTAATATTAGTAAAGCACAGTATATATCCATCATCCAGCCACGTTGATTCGGAAATTGCTAAATCTACCACTGCCTGCGGGTCCACACCAGTAGTCGACAGTAGTAATTTAGGCTTTTATACCCTTACTTTACAACCTGATGGATTTAAATCGCATGCGTCTTGTGGACCATAGTCCGCAGCCATTGCCTCTCACCTGAGAACTGGCTAGGTTGACATCAAATTAATTTGCCTGTTTTCGACAAATAATCAAGCTTATAAGCCACCCCGTCAGCGCGAGCTGCTGACCAAATCAGCAAACATAATACCCCACCCAAATAAGTATATTTAACTTAAATTAACACACTTATTTGGACGATAAAGGTCATGCAACAAAACCCTCATCAATACTTCAAAAGTAATCCACACAAAAAAACAATTAGCATAATAAAATCCATAATTATTTCCCGACCATCAAATATGGCCACCAACTCTTGCTTTAAGAGACCAGTCGCTTTCAAAACAGTCCAATGAAGTCCCTTTGTATGCATTAACTAGTCGTTCACGCATATCTAAGTCATCATGAAAAACAGAGATCCACACACTAAAAAAACCAGATTCCTTCATGACGCTTTCAATTAACTCTCGAGATAATTTATTATCCTGCTGACCTAATATCTCCTTAGAGCGCATTGCAAGCTTCCATTTCTCCTCTCGCTCCAAATAGCGCCTATCCCGCTCTGATGGCAGTTTATTCGGGGGTTGAGCTGGATTTCTATCTAATCCCACCAAGTCTATTAAAGCCGCACATTTCAATTGAACTACTGGCAAAATTTTCGAAGATACTTTAACCAACCCTCCCGCCTCATACTCAATAGCCATTAGAGTATTATCTTTATCGGGCCAAAGAAAATCAACATCATTCGTGGGGGTGTTACCTTTTACGGAATTGCAATTAACGCATGCCAGAAGAAAATTTGACCAATCGGTTTCCCGTGCCGGATCAATACTTTTAGGTGATACATGTTCTACTGCAAGGAGCACTGGAATACGCCGTTCACAGTAACTGCAATATGTTCCAAAGCACTCTTCTAAATCACCCAAGGCATCCTGATAAATTCCATATATAGATGGCGCGGCTGGTCTATTAATAGGTCTCATCTATTATCCCCCGATTTAATTACTAGTAGTTTTAGCAATGCGTGTGTGGCAGGATCTGAAGTGAATGGCTCACTCGCCTCCCGATATCTTTGCTCCACCACTCGCAATCTTTCAAGATCAACCACATCGTTATCACGTTGCCGTCCTAGTAGTGTGAAGTACTCATTAGCAGCTTCACTCAAAGCCTCTGCACGAACACTGCGCTGAGGCAAGTCAATTCCCTGAACCTCTTCAAGGATGTCTTCAATACTATTTCCTCCGTCTGACACATGCATTGCCGAGCCGGTACTAATACAGTGTATTTTTTCTCGACTTGTAGCTTGAATTACGAATGGAGAATGAGTTGTTGCAATGAATTGACAATTCGGGAACAAATCCTCCAGAGCAGGAACGATAATGCGCTGCCATTTTGGATGCAAATGCACGTCGATTTCATCTATTAGAACAATAGCGTCACCTTCGCCCAAATTATAGTTAGTGTTTTTAAGATACAACTGTCGTGCAATATCTACAAAAAGGGAGAAAAGTCGCTGCTCCCCATCTGATAGCTGATCCAAACTCAGAGGGCCAAGTTTATGCATAACCATTATTCGAGGCGTCAGTCTAATTTCCAATGAAGCTGACATAACGATATTTCTGTCTTCCTCAGATAGAAAATCCACACCATCCATAATTTCGTGAAAACTAGGGATGTTAAATCCGTAATCCTCGCTCGATATAGGTTCCGGGTGCAGGACAACTTTAGTCCTATCTGGCCACCTGAATGGTTTTTTTTGCATTTGGTTTTTATCTAGCTTACGCATAACATATTCGCAGATGTTTTGCTCCAGTCTAGAATCTAACTGCCTATTACTTTTCCCAGTAACTATCATGCAAGAATATGGCTCAAAAATCCAATAAAATGAACTTATTCCCGGGGAAAAAGATGATAATATTTTTCTTACAAAATCACGAATAGGACCACTATTTCCGAAGTCTTGGCTATTTGAAATTCTCAATTTATTTGAAATATTCTCCTCAAATCTATATAGAAAATTTTCATTATCAAAATCCAAATTATCATCAGTATGCTTACGCCGCCCGATTCGCTTGCTTTTCATCGCGATACATATGGACTCGCTAGAAGGATAATGCAAGACCAAGGGGTATTTTTTCTTATCGCCTAAGCGCTTTAAATTTTGCCAAAGTTTTTTCTCAATCGAATATTCCAAAACTTCTTCATATCGAGAATATGTTAGCAAATAAATTTCAGAGCTTTCAAAGCCTAGTTTAATATCCGCATCCTCAAGAAATTTTGATTTAATTGAGCCGCGAGGCCTACCTAGCACAGCCATGATCGAACGCAAAATGGTTGTCTTCCCA
The DNA here is from genome assembly GCF_022387135.1 of Comamonas sp. B21-038. GTDB lineage: Bacteria > Pseudomonadota > Gammaproteobacteria > Burkholderiales > Burkholderiaceae_C > Comamonas > Comamonas sediminis. The sequence continues at coordinate 672,633 of NZ_CP092462.1, read as the reverse complement.
GCACCATTTTCACCAACAAGCAAATTAAAACCAGGTTTAAAATTAAAATTCTGCAGATCAAAACCGCGAAAATTTTTTATTTGGAGTTTTTTAATATACATCTACGCGTCCCACAAAACGTTTATCAACTAACAAATTAATTATAAAAATCCTTTTACTCGCTTTATTTATCAATTTCGCGCTCCTCATCGAAATCCAAAAATTTATTTTACTTACCGCAGATGAAATTCAAAAATAATGCTTAAATAAATAACTCGAAGACAATAAATCAAACAGATTGTATCAAGGTGAGACCAAATATATCATTCGAATAAGGTTGCAAGCCCTCCCGCACCCCAACAAGGCAAACTCTGACGCCCACCCCCTCCCCCGCAGCCGCAGAATTTGCCCATGCTCGCTGCTTCTGCATCTGCCAACTCCCCACCCGCTGACGTCATCACGCTGACCGACAAAGGTCTGTACTGCGCGGCTGGGGATTTTTATATTGATGCCTGGAAGCCGGTACACCGCACTTTTGTCACCCACGGCCACTCGGACCATGCGCACATTGGGATGGGCGAGTACTACTGCAGCACGACCAGCGAGCCAATACTCCGCTGGCGGCTGGGGGAGCAGAACATCCATGCGCTGCCGTTTGGGCAGACGATCACGATGGGGGAGGTGCAGGTGTCGCTGCACCCGGCGGGGCACATATTGGGATCGGCCCAGGTGCGGGTGCAGCACGGCGATGCGGTATGGGTGTTCACGGGCGACTTCAAGCGGGAGCCGGACCCCACCTGCGAAGCCTTTGAGCTGCTGCGCTGCGATACCCTGATTTGCGAGGCAACGTTTGCCTACCCGGTGTACGCCTGGCCCACGATGGCCCATGAGGTGGAACGCATAGAGCGCTGGGTGGCGCATTGCAAGGCGCAGGGCAAGGCGGCTGTGCTGTATGCCTACAGCCTGGGCAAGGCCCAGCGGGTGCTGGCGGGCTTGGCTGGCAAGCTGGATGCGCCTGTATTGCTGCATGGCGCAATGGCGCGCGGCACCGATATTTACCGGCAGGCAGGCATTGCGCTGGCCGCTACCGAGATGGTGGCCGATGTGCCCACCGATACCGACTTTGCCGGCCGCATGGTGCTGGCGCCCCCTTCTGCGCAAGATTCCGCCTGGCTCAAGCGCTTTAAACAGGTGGAGCAAGGCTTTGCCTCGGGCTGGATGCTGCTGCGCGGCAACCGGCGGCGGCGCAATATGCAGCGCGGCTTTGTCATATCAGACCATGCCGATTGGCAGGAACTGGTCGACACGATTACCGAAAGTGGTGCCCAGCGGGTGCTCGCTACCCATGGCAATACCGATGCACTGATCCCCTACCTGCAGAGCCTGGGCATACAGGCGGAGCGGCTGCGCACCGCCTACGGCGATGAAGAGGAGGCGGCCGAATGAACCGCTTTGTGGCGCTGTACCAGCTGCTGGATGAGGCATCCGGCACCCGCGACCGCGAGCTGGCCTTGCAGCAGTACTTTGCCGGCGTGACTGCTGCTGAGGCGACCTGGGCCGTCTATGTGCTGAGCGGCGGCAAGGTGAACACTGGCAAGAACCGCCTGGCCACCACCACCGAGCTGCGCAGCTGGGTGAGCGAGTTGACCGCCCTTCCGCTGTGGCTGGTGGAAGAGAGCTACCGCCAGGTGGGCGATTTGGCGGAGACTTTGTCGCTCTTGGTGGCGGCCTGGCAAAAACAACGTACCCACCACCCCGAGCTGGTGGATGCGCCCGGCGCCGCGCTGCCACCCGATGCCGATGCGCCCTGGCATGCAAGCTTGCTAGGCGCCACCTTTAAAACACCGGACAACGACAGCCGGCTCGACGAATGGACCGAGCAGTTTTTGCTGCCGCTGGTCGCCGCCGATGCCGAGCAGCGCAAGCGTGCGATACAGCAGGCCTGGCAGCAGCTCGATACCCCCTCGCGCCTGGTCTTCAACAAACTGCTGACCGGATCGCTGCGTGCCGGTGTCAACAAGCGGAGTCTGCAAAACAGCCTGGCCCCCTTGGTGGGCATATCTGCCGCCGATATGGCGCACCGCATGGTGGGCGAATGGTTGCCCAGCGCCCAGGCCTATGAGGCCTTGATGGACCCGGAAACCAGCGCGCAGCTGCTGGACAAGCCCTATCCGTTCTACCTCGCCTCGCCCCTGCCGCAAGAGCCAGATGCGCTGGGCGACCCCAAGGACTGGCTGGCCGAATGGAAGTGGGATGGCATACGGGTGCAGCTGGTGCGGCGCCAGGGCCATGCGCCTTATCTGTGGTCGCGTGGCGAAGAACGGCTGGATGGCCGCTTTCCCGAGCTGGAGACGGCCGCCGCACTGCTGCCGCGCGACATGGTGCTCGATGGCGAACTGCTGGCCTGGGATTACGAACAGAACAAGCCGCTGGGCTTTGTGGCGCTGCAAAGCCGCATTCAAAAGCGCAAGCCTTCTGCCAAGCTGATGCAGACCGTGCCTGCGCGCATTCTGTTTTATGACCTGCTGGAGTGCGATGGCGAAGACCTGCGCGCGCAGCCGCTGGCGCAGCGCCGTGCCAAGCTGGAGCAGGTCATCCGGCATGCGGATTTGCCGGCGCTGGGCATATCACCCCAACTGCCGTTTGACAGCTGGGATGCGCTACCCCCACTGCGCACTACCGCTGCCGAGCACAACGCCGAAGGGCTGATGCTGAAGGCGCTCGCCTCACCCTACAAAGAAGGCCGGCGCCGGGGCGATTGGTGGAAGTGGAAGGTGGACCCGTTCAGCATTGATGCGGTGCTGATCTATGCCCAAAGCGGCAGTGGCCGGCGCAGCACCTTGCACACCGACTACACCTTTGCGGTGTGGAGCGGCGATGCGCTGGTGCCCGTCGCCAAGGCCTACTCAGGCCTCACCGATGTCGAGATTTTGCGGCTGGACAAATGGATACGCAGCCACACGGTGGAGCGCTTTGGGCCGGTGCGCTCAGTCACGCCCAGCCTCGTGTTTGAGATTGCGTTTGAAGGCGTGAACCGCTCGACCCGCCACAAATCCGGCGTGGCGGTGCGCTTTCCGCGCATCTTGCGCTGGCGCGAGGACAAGACCCCGCAGGACGCCGACCAGTTGAGCGCCTTGCTGGAGTTGGCCGATGGCTGAGCTGGACCACAGCCCGGCCCCCAGCGACCGCGCAATGCAGCGCGCGGCCAAGCGCTGGCGCGACTGGCTGAAGGCGCAGGACATCGGCGCGGCCGTGTTCCAGCAACAGGCCTGGCGCACGTATGCAGACGGGCACAGTGGTTTGATATCGGCACCCACCGGCCGGGGCAAGACCTTGGCGGCGCTGGGCGGGCCGTTGATGCAGGCGATGGCCGAGGCTGAAACGCCCGAAGGCCGCGCCAGCCATGGCCCACGCATGCTCTGGGTAACGCCGTTGCGCGCACTGGCCAGCGACACCCGTGAACGCATCACCGGCCCGGTAGCGGCGGTGCTGCCCCATTGGCAAGTGGCCATGCGCACGGGCGACGCCACATCACGCGACAAGCGCCTCACCGACACCGGCAAGGCGCAGCTGGTGGTGATAACGCCCGAATCTTTGGCGCTGCTGCTGAGCCATGAGCGCAGCCGCGAGCAGTTCAGCCAGCTGCGCTGCATTGTGGTGGATGAGTGGCATGAGCTCTTGCCCAGTAAGCGCGGGGTGCTGCTGCAGCTGAACCTGGCGCGCATCCAGGCGCTGGCACCGCAGGCGCAGGTCTGGGGCCTGTCGGCAACGATTGGCAATCTGCAGGAGGCCAGCGATGTGCTGCTGAGCGCCTGGCAGGTGCAGGCGCCGGCAATGATCCAGGACATGCGGCCCAAGCCGTTTCATCTGCACAGCATCACGCCGCCGCTGGGCACGCGCATGCCCTGGGCGGGGCATTTGGGCCTGGCCAATCTGGGCGAGGTGGCCAAGCTGGTGTTCAGCGCGCCCAGCACGATTGTGTTTACCAACACCCGCGCGCAGGCCGAGCTGTGGCATACGGCGCTGGCGAGCATCTGGCCGGAAGATGCCGAGACCTTGGCGATCCACCATGGCTCGCTGGACCAGGGTGTGCGGCAGTCGGTGGAGCAGCGCCTGCGCGCAGGCACTCTGCGCTGCGTGGTGGCAACCAGCAGCCTGGATTTGGGCGTGGACTTCCCGGCAGTGGAGCGCGTGATCCAGATTGGCGGTGCACGCTCTGTCGCCCGCATGGTGCAGCGCGCCGGCCGCGCCAAGCACCGGCCCGGTGCTGCTGTGCATGTGGAAGCGGTTGCCACCCAGGCGATGGACCTGGCCGAGTTTGCCGCCGTGCGCGAGCTGGCCGAGGCCCAGGTGTATGAGCGGCGCGAGCCACTGCGCCTGTGCTTTGATGTGCTGAGCCAGCATGCGATGAGCGCGGCGCTGGCAGGAGGCTTCAGGCCGCCGGAGCTGCTGGCCGAGGTGCGGCGCACTGCGGCTTTTCGTGATCTGAGCGATGCGCAGTGGCAGGCGGTGCTGGCGTTTTTGGAGCATGGCAGCGATTCGCTGGTGCAGTACCCGCAGTATGAACGCCTGCACTGTGCAGATGGCATGTGCCAGCCGGCCAACACCGGCGTGGTGCGCATGCACCGCATGTCGATCGGCACAATCACCGCGCACGGCGCAGTCAATGTGCAGTACCTGCGCGGCGCGCGGCTGGGCTCGGTCGAAGAGGCGTTTATTGCACGGCTCAGCCCTGGCGATGTCTTCAACTTTGCGGGCCGCAGTCTGGTGCTGGTGCGGCTGGAAAACCAGACCGCCTGGGTGCGCCGCAGTGCCGAGGTGGGCCTGCTGACCCCTGCCTGGGCAGGCTCGCTGATGCCAATGTCGTCATCATTGGGTGAGCGCATGCAGCAGCTGCTGAGCACGGCCGCTGCCAGCCCCGCCGCCGATGACGCACCGCATGCCCGTGAGCTGCAATGGCTGCAGCCGCTGCTGCAGCTGCAAAGCCAGCGCTCGCTGGTGCCGGGGGCCGACCAGCTGCTGATTGAGCAGGTCGGCAACACCCAAGCCAGCCAGGCCGCCAAAGCCGCACCGCTGTTTGTCTACCCCTTTGCCGGCCGGGTCGCGCATGAGGGGCTGGCGGTGCTGATCGCGACGCGCCTGGCGCATCTGCAGGCCAATACCTTTGCCTGGGCCTGCAATGAGATCGGGCTGATGATCCAGCCGACCTTGCCCATCGATGCGAATGCGGTGGACTGGGCAGAAATCTTCAAGCTTGACGGGCTCGACACCGACCTGCGCTCAGCGGTCAACTTCAGCGAGCTGGCACGCAAGCGCTTCAAGGAGATTGCGCAGATTGCCGGCCTGGTGCAATCCAAGGTGCCGGGCAAGAAGAGCCGCGCCAGTGACCGGCAATTGCAGGTCTCCGCCAGCCTGTTGTTTGATGTGCTGAGCAAGTACGACCCCGAGCATTTGCTGCTGCGCCAGGCCCGGCAGGAGGCGCTGGACCAGGAGCTGCACCTGCCCACCATGCAAAGGCTGCTGGCCAGCATTGCGGGGCGGCAGATGGCCTTGCGCTTTCCGGCCAGGCACACGCCCTTCTCGTTCGGGCTGTGGGCCGAGAGCTTTCGCGGCCAGCTCAGCAATGAGACCTGGCAGGACAAGGTGCGCCGCATGGCCGCGCAGCAGGAGCGCCAGGCCGCAGGCGAGCCTGGACCGCGCACGGGCGCGCCTCGCACCCGCCCATCCCGCAGCGGCGCCCTAAGCCGTGGCGCTGCACCCCAGCGCCCCCGCTCCAAGGGCACCCCACCGCAGGGGACGCGTACTGCAGCGCGTCGCACCCCACAACTACAGGATCGATCTTGATGGCAGGAACGCAATCGGCAGAGTTTTTCTCCCCCATTCAACTGTCCCCGTCTCCGCAGGACCATGTCGCGGCCAGCATGGCCGGCATGGAGTTTTTGGTGCTGGCCGAGCGCGCGCTGTTCTGGCCGCAGGAGAGCATGCTGATCCTGGCCGACCTGCACCTGGGCAAGAGTGATATCTTCCGCCGCCGGGGCGTGGCCGTGCCGCTGGAGGTGCAGCGCCAGGACCTGCTGCGCCTGCACCAGATTCTGCAGAAGTGGCAGCCGCAGGAGCTGGTGATTCTGGGGGACTTTGTGCATGGCCGCTTTATCGGCGAAGACACCTTTCAGCTATGGCAGATGCTGCGGCGCGCCAACCTCAAGACCCGCTTTGTGCTGACCCGGGGCAACCACGACCGCTACCTGCAGACGGAGGCGCTGCTGCTCGATAATGTGCACACCCACCTGGCGCGCCACCAGGTGCTGCTCAGCCATGAGCCACTGGGGACCGGTGTGCACCATTTCTCGCTCAACATCCACGGCCATATCCACCCGACATTGCGTGTGCCCCAGATGCGCAAGCGCCTGCCCTGCCTGGCGTACTCCGCCCCGTACCTGAACCTGCCGGCATTTTCCGAATTCACCGGCTCGGGACCGGTCCCCGTACAGCCGCTGCACGCCTGGGTGTTTGCAAGCGATGGCAGTGCGCCTGTCTCCGTCTATTGAGCCCCTGACCACGGCATGCCGCAGCGGCGGCCGCGTGGCGGCCCGGCCCTGAAGCAGCAGGACGGACATCTGACTCGGTCTGCCTAATCGCCTGCCTGATCGCCTGCCATCTCCGCTTGCGATTCCGCTTGCGATTTCCGCCTGCCATTTCAGCCTGCCGCTTCGGACCGCGCTCCAGCCCTGGCGCGGCTTTGCGCAGATCGGCTGATGGCGCTAACAGTGAAGCGCGCACGGGCGCGTTCGCGTTTGGACTACAAACTTTTCAAGGTCCAAAAGCAGAATAAAGGCGTCATCTAACAAGGAATAGCCATGGTCACCACATATGTAGAGGAAGAGCGCGTCGTCACCGGCGCAGTACCGCGCGCGATCGCGGGGAACAGTGAAAGTGCGGTCTCCTGGGCTGCCATTTTTGCAGGTGCATTGGCGGCAGCCGTGCTGTCGCTGCTGCTGTTCATGCTGGGCGTCGGCCTGGGGCTGTCATCGGTCTCGGTCTGGTCCGGCCGGGGCGCCGATGGCGAGACGATTGGCTGGGGCGCAGTCGCGTGGCTGGCATTCACGCAGCTCGCTTCTGCTGGCGTCGGTGGCTACATCGCCGGCCGCCTGCGCACCAAATGGCAAGGCCTGCACACCGATGAGGTGTACTTCCGCGATACCGCCCACGGCTTTCTGTCCTGGGCGCTGGCAACGATGCTGATGGTGGCCGTGGCCGGATCGATGGCCGGTGCTGCGATCTCCGGCACGGCCAAGGCTGCCGGTGCCGTGGTCAGCGGTGCAGCCCAGGTGGTGGGCGGCGCTGCCAGCGGTGCCACCGGTGTGATCGGCGGTGCAGCCTCTGCCGCGCTGACCGGCGCCGCGGGCGTGACGGCCGGCAAGGCCAATGAGCCGGGCTCCGATTTGAACTACTGGATCAACAGCATGCTGCGCCAGGGCGGCCCGACCGAGCAGCAAAAGCAGGACATCAAGGATGGCGCGCAGAACGCCGTCCAACAGGCCCGCTCCGCCGCCGATGACGCCAGCGAGATGAGCAGCGTGTTCATGCACTCCTTGCAAGCTGGCTCGCTGTCGAACGAAGACCGCCAGTACCTCGGCCGCCTGGTTGCACAGCGCACCGACATGAGCCAGGAAGAGTCGGAGAAGAAGGTCCAGGCCACCTATGACCAGGTCAAGCAACAGATCGACAAGGCCAAGCAAGCCGCCCAGGACGCTGAAGTGAAGGCCAAGCAAGCGGCTGAGCAGGCCCGCAAGGCCACCGCCTATTCGCTGATGTGGATGTTCGTGGTGCTGCTGATTGGTGCCTTTGTCGGCAGCCTGTCTGCCACCTTCGGCGGCCGCCAGCGCGACGCGTAACTGACCATCGATTTCATCTGAACACCCACTTTGCCTGCGGGCAGACCTAGAAAGGAAACACCATGCGATCCATCCTGCTTTGGCTGATTGGCGTGCCAATCCCCATCATCATCCTGATTGCGCTGTTCTTCCACTGATACACGCTGCCAGCACATCACCAGGCCGCTCACCGAGTGGCCTTTTTGCTGCGCGCCTGCCAGGGCGGTGCAGCGCAGTGCAATGCGGCGTCTCAGCCCGTGCATGACAAGCAAGTCCTCCAAATGCCTACAAGGCCGGGAACGGGCTGCTGGCATTCTTGAACCGCCAAGCGTCGCTCCACAACCCTCGCTGCCTCCTTCGCCGGCCGCCCGCCCGATGCCGTGCCACAGGCCACTGCCTGCGGCGCGGTGCCAGGTCTGCGGCGCCCGGCAGCCAGGGGCGCACAGAGGTATTCCAGGTTGTGGAGCACCTGCCAGCCCCCAGGCCAACCCTGAACCAACCATCTGGAGATCCACGATGACCACTCGCAAATCGCCCGCATCCGCTGCCAACCAAGCCAGTACCGGAGGCGAGCGCCATGACCAGGCCGGTGATGGCCACCCGGTGATGACCACCCAGCAGGGTATCCCTGTCTCGGACAACCAGAACTCATTGCGCGCCTACGGCCGGGGACCGACCTTGCTCGAAGACTTTGTGCTGCGCGAGAAGATCACCCATTTCGACCATGAGCGCATTCCAGAGCGCATCGTGCATGCTCGCGGCACGGCCGCGCATGGCTACTTCGAGCTGAGCCATTCGCTGAAAAAATACACGACCGCCAAGGTGCTGACCGAGGTCGGCAAGAAGGTGCCGATCTTTGCGCGCATGTCCACAGTGGCCGGCGGTGCGGGCTCGGTCGATACACCACGCGATGTGCGTGGCTTCGCGATCAAGCTCTACACCGAAGAAGGCAACTGGGACCTGGTGGGCAACAACATTCCGGTGTTCTTCATCCAGGATGCGATGAAGTTCCCCGACCTGGTGCATGCCGTCAAGATGGAGCCCGACCGGGGCTTTCCGCAAGCGGCGTCTGCGCATGACACCTTCTGGGATTTCATCTCGCTGATGCCCGAGTCCATGCACATGATCATGTGGGCGATGAGCGACCGGGCGATCCCGCGCAGCCTGCGTATGATCGAAGGCTTTGGCGTGCACAGCTTCCGCCTCATCAACGACAAGGGCGAGAGCACCTTTGTGAAGTTCCACTGGCGCCCGCAACTGGGCATCCAGTCAACGGTCTGGGACGAAGCAGCCAAGCTGCAGGCGGCCGACAACGACTTCCACCGCCGCGACCTGTTCGAGGCCATCGAGGCCGGCCATGCCCCTGCCTGGGACCTGTTCGTGCAGCTGTTCACGCAAGAGGAAGCCGACGCCCTGCCCTATGACCACCTGGACCCGACCAAGATCATTCCCGAAGAGGTGATTCCGCTGACCAAGATCGGCAGCTTCACGCTGGACCGCTGGCCGGACAACTTCTTTGCCGAGACCGAGCAGGTCGCCTTCTGCCCGGCCAATGTGCCGCCCGGCATTGATTTCTCGAACGATCCGCTGCTGCAAGGCCGCCTGTTCTCGTACCTGGACACGCAGCTGTCGCGCCTGGGCGGACCGAACTTCACGCAGATCCCCGTGAACGCGCCCAAGTGCCCGTTTGCCCACACCCAGCGTGACGGCCATATGCAGACCCAGGTGCCCAAGGGACGCGTGGCCTACGAGCCATCGAGCCTGGACCCGAACTCGCCACGCGAATCGCGGGTCCAGGGTTTCAAGTCGTTTGCCCAGCCGTCGGAAGGCGATGCCAAGAGCCGCATCCGCCCGGAAAGCTTTGCCGACCACTACAGCCAAGCGCGCCTGTTCTACACCAGCCAGAGCGACATCGAGCAGGCCCATATTGCGTCCGCGCTGGTGTTTGAGCTCTCCAAGGTGCAGACGCCCCATGTGCGCGAAGCGGTGGTGTCCCATCTGCTGGTGATTGACAACGATCTGGGCAAGCGCGTGGCCAAGGGCCTGGGCCTGGCGGCCTTGCCCAAGCCCGCCAAGCCTGCGGTGCCGGTGCAAGACCTGCCACCCAGCCCCGCGCTGCGCATCATCGACCGCATGAAGCCCACCCTGGAAGGCCGCTGCGTCGCGATTCTGGTGGACGACGGCTCCAACGCCGAGAACGTGGCTGCGCTGCAAAAGGCCATCCTTGCCGAAAAGGCCATGGTCAAGATTATCGCCCCCAAGATTGGCGGCGCCACGTTGAGCGACGGCAAGCACATTGCTGCCGATGCGCAGCTGGCCGGCGCGCCCTCGGCGCAGTTCGATGCGGTGGCGTCCGTCATTCCGATGGCATCGGGCGAGACGCTGGCCAAGGACAGTGCCGCGCAGGACTGGTTCCGCGACGCGTTTGGCCACCTGAAGGCGATTGCCGCCTGCAAGGCCACGCACCTGATCCTGGACGCCGCTGGGGTGAAGCCGGACGAAGGCGTCTTCGAGCCCAAGGATGTGGCCGGTTTCATCGAAGGCGCGAAAACCCGCTTCTGGGACCGCGAGCCGACATTGCGTACGCTGGCTTGATGCCAGCGCGGATTGCAGGGGTCACCGCCCGCTGCTATCCCAGCCAACGCCAAGGCGCTGCAGACCACTGCAGCGCCTTTTTTGACGCCCATGTCCGGGATGCGAGGGCTTTGCGGGCAGGCGCCCCGGCCTGCAGTGTGCAACCTAAAAACCTTGCCCCGCCTCGGGAAAGTACCGCGCAAGGCCAACTGTGCGCAGTGCTATGATCGCGCAAAATTTGTATGATAACAATATAAGCTGTCAGTGGCACCGCGCCATTTGGCCCCTTTGATAACCGAGTGAGACAAGTCCTTCGCCATGACGACCTTTGCCCTTCTGAGCATTGCGGGCGCCAGCATTGCTGCGCTGCTGCTGCTGATCATCCGATTCGAAGTCCATGCCTTTGTGGCGCTGATGCTGGTGAGCCTGCTGGTGGCGCTGGCCACGGGCATCCCGCTCGCTGAGATCATTCCCACGTTGATATCCGGCATGGGCGGCACGTTGGGGTCGGTGGCCATCCTGGTGGCGCTGGGCGCGATGCTGGGCCGAATGATCGAGGTATCGGGCGGCGCCAATACCTTGGCGCAGCGCTTCAGCCAGCTGCTGGGCCCCAAGCGGGTGCCGGCAGCGCTGACGGCGGCCGCGCTGGTGCTGTCGATCCCCGTGTTCTTTGATGTGGGTTTCATCATCCTGATCCCCATCATTTATGGCTTTTGCAAGGCTGCAGGTGTCAGCCCCATCAAGTACGGGCTGCCGGTGGCCGGCATCATGCTGGCCACCCATGTGGTCGTACCGCCGCACCCGGGCATTGTCGGCGGCGCAGCGGTGCTGTCGGCCGATGTGGGCTGGATCACGCTGATCGGGCTGGGTATCTGCATACCGCTGGCCTTTGTGGCGCAGTGGGTGGGCGGCTATTTGAACCGCCGCCATTACACGATGCAGCCGGATGCAGAAGCCCAGTTCCGCAACTTTGGCAGCGGCGATGCCGCCGATGCGCCTGCCGCCAGGCTGCCGGGCGTGGGTGCCGTGCTGACCTTGATCCTGGCCCCGCTGGCCCTCATCATGCTGGGCACGACGGCGGCGACCATGCTCCCCAAGGGCGATGCGCTGCGTGATTTTCTGGCCTTTACCGGCGCGCCGGTGTTTGCGTTGATGGTAGCGATTGGCCTGGCCTTTGTGCTGCTGGTGCGCCCGCTGGGCTGGACGCGCAAGCGCACCAATGAGGTGATGGAATCAGCGCTGCCCGCAGCGGCCACGGTGATTCTGGTGACCGGCGCTGGCGGCGTGTTTGCCAAGGTGCTGACGGTGAGCGGCATCGGCACCGCGCTGTCGCAGGCACTGTCGGGCACCGGCCTGCCTCTGATCCTGCTGGGCTTCGTCATCTCTTTGGCCTTGCGCGCCGCGCAGGGCTCGGCAACGGTGGCCATTCTCACCACCTGCGGCCTGCTGGCCGAAAGCATTCAGGGCGGCGGCTACAGCACGGTGCAGATCGCCGTGCTGACGGTGGCCATCGGCTTTGGTGGCCTGGGGCTGTCGCATGTCAATGACTCGGGCTTCTGGATTGTGACCCGCTACCTGGGCCTGAGCGTGGCCGATGGGCTGCGCAGCTGGACGGTGTTGACCACCGTGCTGGGCGTCGCCGGCTTTGCACTGACCTGCCTGGTCTGGGCGCTGGTGGCCTGATCCGCAGCCTGGTTGATCGCTTGCCTATTTGTTGCTTGCCTAATTTGTCGCTTGCATTCTTGTGCCCCGCCACCCGGCCGGGCATTCTCTACCTCTGATTCACGGGAGCATCTCCAATGACTACACAAGCACAGCACGCCAAGGTAGGCGTCATCGGCCTGGGCGCCATGGGCCTGGGCATTGCCCAAACCTTGCGCAACCGGGGCTACCAGGTCCATGTCTGTGATGTGCGCCCCGGCGCAGCGGCCGACTTTGCCAGCGCCGGTGGCGTAGCCTGCGCCCACCCGGCCGAGCTGGCCGCCCAGGTGGATGTGGTGGTCTCCGTTGTCGTTAACGCCGCGCAGACCGAGGCCGTTCTGTTTGGCGAGCATGGCGCCGCTGCGGCGATGCGCGCTGGCAGCACCTTTGTGATGTGCTCCACGGTGGACCCGAACTGGTCCATCGCGCTGGAGGCGCGCCTGGCCGAAAGCGGTGTGCTGTATGTGGACGGCCCCATCTCCGGCGGGGCGGCCAAGGCAGCGGCCGGTCAGATGACGATGATGACCTCGGCCACACCAGCGGCCTACGCCGCAGCGGGCGATGTGCTCGATGCGATGGCCGGCAAGGTCTACCGCCTGGGCGACAAGGCCGGCGCGGGCAGCAAGGTCAAGATCATCAACCAGCTGCTGGCCGGTGTGCACATTGCCGCCGCTGCCGAGGCCATGGCCCTGGGCCTGCGCGAAGGGGTGGACGCTGCGGCGATCTACGAAGTCATCACCCACAGCGCCGGCAACAGCTGGATGTTTGAGAACCGCATGGCCCATGTGCTGGCGGGCGACTACACGCCTCTGTCCGCCGTCGATATCTTTGTGAAGGACCTGGGCCTGGTGCTGGATACCGCACGCGCCAGCAAGTTTCCGCTGCCGCTGGCGGCCACCGCGCACCAGATGTTCATGCAGGCCTCCACGGCCGGTTATGCCAAGGAAGACGACAGCGCGGTGATCAAGATCTTCCCCGGCATCACCCTGCCCCAGGCGGCCAATGACGGAGGCCAGCGATGAGCGGCGCCGCCTTGAAGCTGGGCTGCATTGCCGACGACTTTACCGGCGCCACCGACCTGGCCAACAACCTGGTGCGTGCCGGCATGCGTGTGGTGCAGACCATTGGTGTGCCCAGCGGCCCGCTCGATGCTGAGGTGGATGCCGTCGTGGTGGCCCTCAAGTCGCGCACCATCCCCGCCGGCGAAGCCGTGGCCCAGTCGCTGGAAGCGCTGCGCTGGCTGCAGGGCCAGGGCGCGCAGCAGGTCTATTTCAAATACTGCTCCACCTTTGACAGCACGCCGGCCGGCAATATCGGCCCGGTGACGGACGCGTTGATGGATGCGCTGGGCAGCGACTTCAGCATCGCCACCCCTGCCTTTCCGGACAACAAGCGCACCGTCTTCAAAGGCTATCTGTTTGCCGGCGATGTGCTGCTGAACGAAAGCGGCATGCAGAACCACCCGCTGACCCCCATGACCGACCCCAACCTGGTGCGCGTGCTGCAGTCGCAAACCCGGCGCAAGGTGGGCCTGATCGACCACAGCGTGGTTGCCCAGGGCGCAGACGCCATCCGCAGCCGCATCGCGGCGCTGAAGGCCGACGGCGTCGGCATTGCCATTGTTGATGCGGTATCGAACGGCGACCTGCTGCGAATGGGCCCGGCGCTGGCCGATCTGCCGCTGGTGACCGCGGGCTCGGGCGTTGCGATTGCGCTGCCCGCCAACTTTGGCCTGCAGGCCAGCCACCAGGCGGCCGCCTTGCCTGCGGCCAGCGGGCTGCAGGCAGTGGTGTCGGGCAGTTGCTCGGTAGCGACCAATGCCCAGGTGGCGCACTTCATCGCCAGCGGCCGCCCGGCACTTGCCTTGGCGCCGCAGCGCATGGCCGCCGGTGACGATGTGGTGCGCGAGGCGCTGGACTGGGCCCGCCCGCATCTGGCCAACGGGCCAGTACTCGTCTACTCCACCGCCGAGCCCGACGCGGTGCGCAGCATCCAGGCACAGCTGGGCGTGGAGCAGGCGGGGGCCTTGGTCGAGCAAACCCTGGCTGCCATTGCGCGCGGCTTGGTGGCGCTGGGCGTGCGCCAGCTGCTGGTGGCCGGCGGCGAAACCTCGGGCGCCTGCGTGCAGGCGCTGGGCATTGCGCAGATGCGCATTGGCGGCCAGATTGACCCGGGTGTGCCTTGGTGCCATGCGGCCAGCCCTGCCGCGCCCGAGGGCTTGCACATTGCGCTCAAATCGGGCAACTTTGGCAGCACCGATTTCTTCACCAAGGCATTCACCTCCTTGCAAGGCTGACAACGATGGTCTTTATGGACGAACCCAGCGCCCGCGCCGAGATCTGCCGGGTCGGCGCCTCGCTGTACACACGCGGCTATGTGCATGCCAGCGCCGGCAATATCAGCGTGCGCCTGGCCGATGGCTACCTGATCACCCCGACCGATGCCAGCCTGGGCCAGTTGGTGCCCGAGCGCCTGGCCAAGCTCGATCTGCAAGGCCAGCAGCTGAGCGGTGACCGCGCCAGCAAGACCATCGTGCTGCACCGGCGCATTTACGAGGCCAGCGCCAACACGCCAACGCCCGCCGGCTGCGTGATCCACACCCACAGCCGCCAGCTGGTGGCCTGCTCGCTGCAGGCCACTGCCGTGCCGGGGGTGGCGCCTGCTGCCGAGCTGCTGCCCGCACTGACGCCCTACTTTGTGATGAAGGTGGGCCGTGTGCCGCATATCCCCTACCACCGCCCCGGCTCGCCCGATGCGGCGCAGGCCGTGGCTGAGGCGATCGCGCAGTACGCGGCAGCGGGCCGGCCGATACGCGCGGTGATGCTGGCACGCCTGGGCCCCAATGTCTGGCACGAGAGCCCGGCTGCGGCGATGGCCGTGCTGGAAGAGCTGGAGGAAACGGCGCTGCTCTGGAACCAGTGCCGCCTGCAGCCACCCGCGCCGCTGAGCGACGCCCAGATTGACGAGCTGCGCCAAAGCTTTGGCGCCTACTGGTAAAACCCTAGGGACCCTCTGCAAAACTCCCTGCCGTGGTCTGAACGCGGTCTCGGGCGATCCGCTTCGTTGTCTTCCTTGTCAATAGCTACGGCTCGACTGCAAAAGACGCCTTGCGGCTCATCCCGATCCGCGTCCATCCCGCTTGGCGAGGGTTTTGCAGAGCATCCCTAGCCCTGCCTGCCGCGCTGATCACTTGCCTGCCGGCGGCCCCTTTTTTGGAAAGCACCCATGCCCCGTTTTGCTGCCAACCTGTCCATGCTCTACAACGACCTGGACTTTCTGGACCGCTTTGCCGCCGCTGCGCGCGATGGTTTTACGGCCGTCGAGTACCTCTTCCCCTACGCCTACGCGCCCGAGCAACTGGCAGCCTTGCTACAGCAGCAAGGGCTGCAGCAGGTGCTGTTCAATGCACCGCCGGGCGACTGGGACCGGGGCGAGCGCGGCATCGCCTGCATTCCTGGGCGGGAGGCCGAGTTCCGCGATGGCATCGCGCAGGCGCTGCGCTATGCCCAGGCGCTGCAATGCCCGCGTCTGCATGTGATGGCCGGCCTGGTGCCTGCGGGCGCCGATGCTGCTACCGTGCGCGCCACCTACATCGCCAATATCCGCCATGCGGCCGAGCAGGCGGCGGCGCAAGGCGTACGCATTCTGCTGGAGCCCATCAATGGCCGCGATATGCCCGGCTTCTTCCTGAGCCGCCAGGACCAGGCCCATGCACTGGTCGCAGAGATTGGTGCCGCCAATGTGCAGGTGCAGATGGATCTGTACCACTGCCAGATTGTCGAGGGCGACCTGGCGATGAAGATCCGCCAGTACCTGCCCACGGGCCAGGTCGGCCACATCCAGATTGCCGGTGTGCCCGAGCGCCATGAGCCCGATGTGGGCGAACTGAACTACCCCTATCTGTTTGCGCTGCTGGACAGCCTGGGCTACGACGGATGGATGGGCTGCGAGTACAAGCCCGCACGCGGCGCAGCACCCCATGCCACCAGCGATGGCCTCGGCTGGCTCAAGCCCTATCTGGCCAAGGCCCACTAAGCGGCTCTACGCACCGCCGTGGTGGATGGGATGAATCGGCTGGCCTAGAATCCCCTCATCCCCTTTCAGCTGCAGGCCCACCGGCCCGCCGCCATGCGATGCGACCACCAGCGACCGAATCCTTTTTGCAGCGGGTGCGCCAGCACCTGCAGGCATTGCCGGCCACCGAGCGGCAACTGGCCGACTTTGTGCTGGAGTTCCCCGGCGAGCTGGCCAGCTACGCTGGCAATGAACTGGCCCAGCTGGCGAAGGTGTCGCCCTCGACAGTGAGCCGGTTTATCCGCCGCCTGGGTTATGAGAACTACGAAGAAGCGCGCCGCCAGGTGCGCGAGGACAAGCAAAGCGGCTCGCCGCTGTTCCAGTCGGCGGCCCAGGCTTTTCAGCGCGGGCAGATGCTGGCGACCCACCGCGAGCGCTCGCTGGCCAACCTGACAAACACCCTGGACCAGCTGCGCGAGCCGCAGCTGAGCGAGATCGTGCAGGCCATCATCGCCGCGCGCCAGGTGCTCATCTTTGGCAGCCGCAGCAGCCATGCCTTTGCCCAGTACCTGCGTTGGCAGATCATCCAGGTGGTGCCCCAGGTCATCAGCCTGCCTGGCCCCGGCGAGACCCTGGCCGAATACACCGCCCAGCTGGGCAAGAACGACTGCGTCATCCTGTTTGGCATGCGCCGCCAGACCCGGCAGATGGCCGCACTGCTGGCCAGCGCCAGCAAGGCTGGTGCGTCGGTGCTGCTGGTGAGCGACCAGGCTTCCCCCCACTATGCCGCCGCCACCTGGTCCATCCAGTGCGACTGCCATGGCCCAGGCCTGTTGGACAACCATGTGGCCGTGATGGCCGTCTGCGACCTGCTGGCCACCATGGTGCTGGAGGCCGCCGGCGCGCCCGGCCGCAAGCGCCTGGCTGCCATTGAGCAGCAGCATGAGCAGCACCAGGAGTTCTAGCCGACCGGCATAGACGCGCCAACTGCCCGCCGGTTGGTACATAGCGCAGATACGCTGTAGCGATCTGGACCGGACCTGCTTAGCGGTGGTTGGGGCGCGCCTGATCGGTCTTGGGCCGCTGCAGTCCACGAACGGTGCGCACCCATCGCCATCCTGCGGGCTCTGACAACCAGGTGGGCGTGCGGAACTGCGCGAATGCGGCTCTTGGCGGATGCGCCATGCCTGGCGAGCCTGGCAGAGCCGCCTCTGGGCTTGGAACGCTAGGGGTGGCCCGGACGGGCCTTGGGTGATCCACCGTCAACTGGCCTGCGCGCGGTGTCCCTGTCGCTTGGCTCTGTTGGCGATGGGCAAGCTCGTGGCCCCGTGATTGTGCTTGCGCGGGCATGGAGAGGGACATGATCGCCAGGGCTTGGGCTACGGTACCCAGGCACAAGGCGATGGGCCTGATCTGCTTGAAAAGCATGAGGGGTAGTCCTTTGGATGTGTTGTGTTCCTTGGCAGTGGACCATTTCCACATTGCCTCAACATGGCGCCAACCGACACATTCATCTGCGGTGCTACGAGGGTGCACATTGAAGGACGGCTACCTGGGCCCACTGCCCCGACCACCCCCCCGTTCATCCCTTTCACGGACGCTGGGATAAATCAGATGCAGCCGCCTCGCCTGACCACAGCGGCGCATCTTGACGAGGGATGCAAGAAGTACAGGACCTGTATTTGGACTTCAGCAAGGTTGCCGGAACATTGCGTCCTGAAGTGCGCAGATGTGGTACTTTCCTGCGCTTACCCAATACAAGAACCGAGCGCTCTGCATGCGAATACTGATGGTGGAGGACGAACCGGAAATGGCGTCGCTGATACGGCAGGCGCTGGAGGCGCAGGGCATGGTGGTCGATGGGGCCGTATCCATCCTCCAAGCGCGGGCCGCTTTGCAGCAACCTCTGCATGACCTGGTGTTGCTGGACCGCCAGTTACCGGATGGGGATGGCGCCAGTCTTATCGTGGAGGCGCGCAGCAGTCGCCCGCACTTGCCCATCATCTTGCTGACCGGAAAAAGGGATGTTGCCGAGCGCGTGCACGGCCTGGACTTGGGTGCGGATGACTATCTGAGCAAGCCCTTTGCCGTGGAGGAGCTCATGGCCCGCATCCGGGCGATCGGCCGTCGTCCTGCCCAGGTGAGCATACCCACGGTGAGTGTGGGGCGCCTCACCTTCAACTTCAGCACCCGGGAAGCGCTGGTGGACAACCTGCCTGTGCCCCTGCCGCGCCGCCAGCTTCTGGTGCTGGAAGCGCTGTGCCTGCGCGCCGAGCGCACGGTGCTGCGCGAATGGCTAATTGAGCGCGTCTACGGCTTTGAAGACGAGATCCAATCCAATGCGCTCGATGCGCACATCTCCAAACTGCGCCGCCAACTGGAAGCGGTAGAGGCCGGGGTCACCATCCATGTGATCCGGGGCATAGGCTACCTGCTCAAGGCGAACTAGGATGAGGAGGTTGCGCAAATCGCTGGTCCTGAAACTGAGCCTGAGCCTGATCGGTTTTCAACTGGTCATTTTCATGGTGGTGCTGGCCGGTTTCTCATGGATCGTCGCGCTGAAATCCTCGGGCACGGTGGACGAAGGCGTGGTGGGCACCGTGGCGAATTCGATCCAGCGCGATGCCCAGGGCAGGCTGGTGCAGGCAGACACCGAGGAGGTCCGTCGGCTGGCCGCCCTCTCCACACTCTGGTTTGTCGCCTCAGACGGGAAAGGACAGGAGCTCCGCCATGGGCCGGTGCCAGCCCATGTTCAGGGGTTGGTAGCGGCCTTGCCCTCTTTGGGCGAATCGGGCCTGTGGGCGCGCCATGATCCGGCGGTGTTCGCCTTGCGTGTCGTCATCCACGAGGCGCCCTTCGGGCAGCTGTACTTGCTGGTAGGCGGCGCCCCTTCGCAGGGTTTTTGGGCGGCCTTCAGCATCATGCTGGCCGTGTTCGCGCTGCCGCTTTTGCTGCCCTTGGTTCTGGTGACCCTTGCTGTCGTTCCTTGGCTCACCCGGCGGGCGCTAGCGGGTGTGTCTCGCACGGCGCGGCAGGCCGAGGCGATCAATATCCGCGAGCGCGACGCTCGGCTGGAGGAGGATGGCTTGCCTGCAGAGGTGCAGCCCCTCGTCAAAGCGGTGAACGATGCGCTGGCACGCCTTGGCCAGGGCTACGACGCGCGGGATCGCTTCCTGGCCGATGCGGCCCACGAACTGCGCGCACCCATCGCCATCCTGGAGCTCCGGGTCGGCATGCTGACATCCGGAACGGCGCGAACGCGCCTGCTGGCCGATGTGGCACGCCTGTCGAACCTGGCCGAGACGCTGCTGGATCTGCAGCGCCTGGGGCGCCAGGGCCAGGAACTGAATGCGCTGGCCGCTATCGACTTGCGCGCAGTGGCGCTGCAGGTAGGGGCCGACATGGCACCCCTGGTGATCGACGCGGGTTATGCGTTCGAGGTCAACAGCGTTGACGCGCCCATCCATGTCGAGGGCGACGGGCTGGCCTTGGGACGTGCCCTGGTCAATCTGCTGCAGAACGCGATCGTGCATGGTGGCGGCCAAGGGCTTATTGCTCTTGACGTGGAGGCCAGCGCCACGCATGGCTGCTTGCGTGTGCACGACCAGGGACCGGGTGTGCCCCTTGAAGAACGGGAACGCATTTTCGAGCCCTTTTACCGCCTGCACCCGAGCGACCAGGGCACCGGCCTGGGCCTGCATTTGGTGCAGGAGATCATCGATCTGCACCATGGCTCGGTGGAGGTCACGGAGGTACCGGGCGGTGGGGCCTGCTTCGAGATTCGTCTGCCACTGCTAACGAATTCCCGAACGCTGCCTGCCGGCTGAAGACGGCACTGGTCATCCGCCCAAGGCGCAGGAACCTTACGCCCGAGGGCGAGATCAAGCTCGTGCATGCGCGTTGCATCCTCGGCGAGTTTGACAATATGGAGCGCCTGCTAAGCCATGAAAAGGCGCCGCCCAAAGGGCTTCTGCGGGTCAGCGCGACACTGGGCTTTGGCCGGACGCAGCTATCGCCGCTGATATCCAAGTTTGTTCCAACCTTCCCAGGTCGACGTGCAGCTGCAGCTATCGGTGAACCCGTCTGCGCTGAAGGACGACAGTTTTGATGTCTGCTTTCGATTCGGCCCGCCGCCAGATGCGAGAGTGATTGCCAAACGCTTGGCAGCCCATCGCCATCTGCTGAGTGCATCCCCCACCTATCTCGCGGCTCACTGCCCCCCCCAAAGTACCCGAGGACCTGAAAGGGCACCACTGCATTGGCATCCGCCAAGGTGAGGATGCCTAGGGCGTGTGGAAGCTCACCCCTGGGCGCGGCAGCAGTGCAACAGTGAACACCATCAAGACCCAAGGAAACCTCAGCACCAACGACGGAGAAACTGCCTTGGCGCCCACCACCACCCTGATCCCCACTGCCACCCTGGATGGCACGTTGCTTGCTTAAGCATGCCTGGCGCATGAAATTTCAATTTCACATGCACCATATTAGTGAAATACCTATACCAAACTTCGATGAACTGCCCAACACTGGCGCAGCGATCCGAATCGAGCAAGTACGACTCTTCTCAAGGAGCTTTCAATGGCTGGTGGACCTGCACTTTCCTCTGCACCCGACTCTCCCAAGGTGGCCGAACTCGACCAAGCCCTGGACAAGATAGGGGTGACCCGCTCGCACCACACGATCATCTTTCTGATCCTGATTGGCTGCCTGTTTGACAGCTTCGAGCAGAATGCGGTCGGCATCATCGGGCCCATGCTCAAGGAGCAATGGGGGCTCACGGCGTCGGACATCGGCATGCTCAACTCGGTGACCTTTGCCTGCGCGGCGATTGGCCGCATCGTCTCGGGCTATATCGCAGACCGCTATGGCCGCCGCGTGATGCTGTCGGTGGACTTGTTGCTGTTCACGATTGGTGCGGGCATCTGCGCGATGGCGCCCAACCTGGCGGTGATGGCACTGGGCCGCGCGGTGGTGGGCTTTGGCCTGGGGGGCGAGATTGCGATTGCGGTCACGATGCTGTCGGAGTTCTGCTCGTCCAAGTTCCGGGGCACGGCGGTCGGCCTCGTCAATGTGGGCGCGGGCGGGCTGGGCAATTTTCTGGCGCCGGCCTTTGGCTTGCTGGTGTTCTGGATCTTCCCCGGCGACAACGGCTGGCGCTGGCTCTTTGTCTGCCTGATGGTGCCGGCGCTGCTGGCTGCGTTCTACCGCCGCTATATCCCCGAGACGCCGCGTTTTCTGCTGTCGCAAGGCCGTATTGCCGAGACCAATGCGGTGCTCACGCGCCTGGCATCGGGCAAGCTGGCGGGCGCTGCGCAAGCCAGCCACCCCTATATCAGCGATGACGGCAGCAGCACCACGGCGGCCAAGATCAAGGTGCGCATCACCGAGATTTTCCGGGGCGCGCTGGGCCGCCGCACCGTGCCGCTGTGCATCACCATCTGGATGACCTATGGCGCGCAGATCTCGGTGCTGACCTTGATGCCGACGATTCTGGTGGGCCTGGGCTACAGCATGTCCAAGAGCCTGCTGTTCACGATGGTGATGCAAAGCGGCAGCCTGCTGGGCGCGATTGCGGCCTCGGCGCTGGGCTTTCACTTTCCGCGCAAACGGGTGCTGACCGCCGGCGCCATCTGCGCCTGCCTGGCAGCACTGACGATTGGCTTTGCCGCCAAAAGCATTGTGGTGCTGCTGATGGCCGGTGCCACCTTCCAGTTCTTTGTGCTGCTGCTCAATACCACCATCTGGATCTATGCGCCCGAGCTCTACCCCACCCGTGTGCGCGCCTTTGGCACTGCCTTCATCCTGGCCACCGGTACGGCAGCCGGTGCGCTGATGCCGCTGGTCGCAGGCCGTCTGTTTGATGGCTTTGGCCTGGGCGGCGTGTTTGGCCTGGCCGCTGCGATGTACCTGGCGTTCATCATCAGTGTGCAATGCGTACCCGAAACCTATGGCCGCTCCCCCGATGCCGAGCCCCTGGCTGGCACGTCTGCCGCGGCCCAATCCTAGTTTTGCTGCATGCCCAAAATCCTGCTGATCAACCCCAATGCGTCCGAGGCCACCACCGCGATGATGGCCGATATTGCCCAGCGCGCGGCGCCCGCGCAGTGGCAGATTCTGCCCCGCACCGCCGGCAAGGGCCCGCCAATGATCGTCAACGCGGCCGAGCTGGCGCAAGCCGCGCTGGAGGTGGAAGACTGCTGGCGCGACGCGCCCAGCGACTGCGCCGGCACCATCATCAGCGCCTTTGGCGACCCGGGGCTGGAGCGGCTGCGGGCCTTGAGCCGCATGCCAGTGGTGGGCATTGCCGAGGCCTCAATGCTGGAAGCGGCCAGCGGTGGCCGGCGCTTTGGCGTGGCCACCGTCACGCCCGATTTGGTGGAGCCGATTGCCGGGCGGGTGGCTGCGGTGGGTTTGACCCATCTTTACACCGGCATCCGCCTGACCGAGGGCGACCCGCGCGCCTTGAGTGGCGATGCCCCGGCACTGGAAGCCGCACTGGCACAAGCAGTGCAGCGCTGTGTGGACGAGGATGGCGCGCAGGCCGTGATCATTGGCGGCGGCCCGCTGGGCCAGGCCGCCATTGCGCTGGCCGAGCGCCTGCACCTGCCGGTGATTGCGCCGATACCGGCGGCGGTACGCAGGCTCGCGCAGCTGATGGGCTGAGCGCGCCTGCGATCTGCCAAGCGGCTGTTAATTAGTTAATTAGCCCGCAGTACGCAGTTGCCAGAACGGCAGCGCCTGCGGCCCGCACATGCCGGTTGCAATGCGCTGGGCCGTGGGCAGCGAGCCGGTCAGCCCCAGATGGCCATGGCCCACGGCCAGCCACAGGCCCTGGATCGCATCGATATGACCCACCACCGGCACGGAGCCCGGCAGGCAGGGGCGGTGGCCCATCCAGTGCTGGGCCTCCAAGCCGGCCAGCGCCGGAAAGGCCTCGCGGGCGATGCGCTCGATGCCGGCGGCGCGGCGCGGGTTGGGCGGCGCCGTCAGGCCGGCGATCTCGACCGTGCCGCCTACGCGCAGCCCGCCTTCCATCGGTGCGATAAACACCTTCTTGTCGGCCAGCACCACGGTGCGTTCCACCAGGTGCTGGGCACCGGCAAACTGGGCGTGGTAGCCGCGTTGTGATTCGATCGGCAGCAGCATGCCCAGCGGCTTGAGCAGCGCGGGTGCCCAGGCGCCAGCGGCCACCACCACATGTGGCCAGCGCTGCGCATCCAACGCGGCTTCGCCCGTGCGCACGGCCCAGCCCTTGTCATCGGGGCGGATGGCCTTGACCTCTGCGCGCACCAGCTTGCCGCCGCGCTGCACAAAGGCATGCAACATGCTTTGCACATAGCGCAGCGGGTTCAGGATGGTGCCGTGGTCGGCCAGGTAGCGGCCATGGGCATAGCCCTGGGGCGCATGGGGCTCCAGCGCCTCGATGCCGGCGCGGTCCAGCTCATCGACCTGGTAGCCGTATTGGGCGCGCAGCTGCCAGCCGGTGGCATCCTTTTGCGCATAACCGGCATCGGGGTAGAGGTGCAGATGGCCGCGCCGCATGAACAGCTCGGACACGCCCAGGTTCTGCGCCAGCGCCGCATGCGCATCAACGGCGCCCTGGTACAGATCGTTGAGGCGCTCGGCCGCAGCGGCCACGCGCTTGGGCTCGGCCGATTGCGCAAAGGCCACCAGCCAGGATGCCGCCTTGGGCAGGTGCTTCCAGCCAATCGACAGCGGGCCGTCCTGGTCCATCAGCATGCCGGGCACGGTCTTCAAGATGCCGGGCAGGGCCAGCGGCGCGACCGAGCCGGGGCTGATCGCGCCGGAGTTGCCGTAGCTGCATTCCATGCCAGGCTCGCCCCGGTCGATCAGGGTGACGGCCACGCCATAGCTTTGCAGCGCCAAGGCCGTGGCCACGCCGACCACACCGGCACCCACCACTACCACCTGCTTGGGCGCCTGCACCGGGGCGCCCTGCTTGTTCGCTGTCTCTGTCATGTCATCCAATCTGCAAAACCGGCCCAGACCAAGGCGGCCTCGGGCGTGAATCGTGCCTGCGCCAGCTGCTGCTCGACCTCGCCGGCCTGCCACAGCGCAAACTGCGCCACCTCGCCATCCTGGTTGCGCGGCGCCATGCCGTCAGGCACGGTGGCGGCATACCAGTGGATGTCTTCGTACATATAGCCCAGGTCGCCGCCGCCATCGCTATCGGGCTGGCGAAAGCGCAGCACGCCGCCATGGCGCAGGCCTTGCAGGTCGGCGATCTGCAGACCGGCCTCTTCCCAGGTTTCGCGGGCCAGCGCTTGCTCCAGGCTGTCCTGGGCCGAGACCATGCCGCCCATCAACGTATCCCAGTGCAGCGGGTAGTTGGCCTTGTTGGCCGCGCGCTGCTGCACCCACAGGCGCCCATCCGGGGCTATGCCCACCAGGTGCACCGCCAAGGTGGCAATGCCCAGCACGCGCACTGCCCCGCGCTCCACCGTACCAATGCGGCTGCCATCGACCGCCTGCACAGCCAGCTGCTCATTGCGCCAGGGGCCGCTGCGGCCCGCATCGCGCAACGCATCGGCCAGCCGCCCCATCAAGGTGGTGGCATCTTGCGTGGGCGATTCCAGCAGCCACACCGCCGTGCCCGAGCGCTCGCGCTTGGACAGCAGTGCATCACCGCCCAGGCGCCCTGCGATGCCGGTCTCGATCAAGAAATGCTCGACCAGCGAGCCGACCGCCTGGCCGTTGACCCAGAGCGGCAGCCTAGCCTTGCGCGGTGGCGACTGCATGGCCGTGCGCGCAGCGGCCAGCCAGGCGGGCGGCTGGGGCGCGAACGGCGGGGGAGATACAGGGGACATGGGGCACTATCAAAATAAAAGCAGATGGATGTTAGTCCATCTGCACCGGGGGGCCACCAAGCCCCGCCCCAAAACCCGATGCGGGCATCGGCTACGGAAATATCAAGGCAGCAGGATGCTGCTGCCCGTGGTCTTGCGTGCCTCCAGCGCGCGGTGCGCGGCCTGCACTTCGGACAGTGCAAAGCGCTGCGCGATGTGGATCTTGACCTGGCCCGAGCCGACGACGGCGAACAGGTCATTGGCCATCGCCTGGCAGGCCTCGCGCGAGCGCAGGTGGGTGAACAGCCCCTGGCGGGTGACATAGAGGCTCTTGGCCGCCAGGATGGCCGGCGCAAAAGGTGGCACCGGGCCGGAGGCGTTGCCAAACGAGACCATCAGGCCAAAGGCGCGCAGGCATTGCAGCGAGCCATCCCAGGTGTCCTTGCCGACCGAGTCATAGACGACCTTGACGCCCTTGCCGCCGGTGATGTCCTTGACCCGCTCGGCAAAGTTTTCCGTGCGGTAGTTGATGGCCACCTCGGCGCCATTGGCCAGCGCCAGCTGGCATTTTTCATCGGAGCCGGCGGTGGCAATCAGGCGCAGGCCCAGCGCCTTGGCCCATTGGCAGGCGATCAGCCCCACCCCGCCAGCGGCGGCATGGAACAGCACAAAGTCGCCCGAATGCAGGCCTTCGGCCGGCTTGGCCTGGCGCAGCAGGTACTGGGCCGTCAGGCCCTTGAGCATCATCGCCGCGCCGGTTTCAAAATCAATGCTGTCGGGCAGCTGGCAGACATAGGTGGCGGGCATCACCCGCACTTCGCTGTAGCTGCCCGGCGGGTTGCTGGCATAGGCGACCCGGTCGCCCGGCTGCAGGTGCTGCACGCCATCGCCCACGGCCTCGACGACACCAGCGCCTTCCATGCCCAGGTTCAGCGGCATCGGCAAGGTGTAGAGGCCGGTGCGCTGGTAGACGTCGATGAAATTGAGCCCGATCGCATGGTGGCGGATGCGCACCTCGCCCGGGCCGGGCGCGCCGACGTCCACGTCGACCAGCTTCATCTCCTCGGGTCCGCCATTGCGGGCAATCTGTACTGCCAAAGACATGGAAATTCTCCTGTGTGAACTGGATTGGGTCTGGCCAGGTTCCTGGTGCCGTCAGTCACCATGCTGCCACGCTTTCAGGCGGACCGCTGTCACGGGGATGTACAGTCTGGCGATGCAACAAAAACTGACACCTTCGACGATGGCGCTGCTGACCACCGCGCCGCTGATGTGGGCCGGCAATGCCGTGGTCGGCCGGCTGGTGCATGAGCTGGTCTCCCCGATGCTGCTGAACTTTGTGCGCTGGCTGCTGGCCTTTGCGATCATGCTGCCGCTGGCCTACCCGCTGCTGCGCCGGGGCAGCCCGCTGTGGCCGCACTGGAAGCGCTGGTCCGTCATCGGCCTGCTGGGCATTGGCTGCTACAACGCTTTCCAGTACATGGCGCTGAAGACCTCGGGCCCCATCAATGTGACCTTGGTCGCATCCAGCATGCCGCTGTGGATGATGGCTTTTGGCGCGCTGTTCTTCCAGACCCGCATCACGCGGCCGCAGATGCTGGGCGCGCTGTTTTCGGTCAGCGGCGTGCTGCTGGTGCTCAGCCATGGCGACTGGCAGCAGCTGAGCCAGCTGCGCCTGGTGCCGGGGGATCTGTTCATGCTGCTGTCCACCGCCTGCTGGTCGCTCTACAGCTGGCTGCTGGTACGCACCCATGAGCCCGCCGGCATCAAAAGCCAGTGGGCGCTGCTGCTGATGGCCCAGCTGGCG
Source organism: Comamonas sp. B21-038 (assembly GCF_022387135.1). Classification (GTDB taxonomy): domain Bacteria; phylum Pseudomonadota; class Gammaproteobacteria; order Burkholderiales; family Burkholderiaceae_C; genus Comamonas; species Comamonas sediminis. The sequence continues at coordinate 645,877 of NZ_CP092462.1, read as the reverse complement.
TTTGGCCTGCTGTGGTCGGGCCTGTTTGCCGGCACCGAATGGGCGGTTGGCGCCAGCCAGCTGCAGATGAACAGCACCCTGCTCTGGGCGATTGCCTATATCGTCATCGGCCCGGCAATCCTGGCCTACCGCTGCTGGGGCATCGGCGTGCAGCGGGTCGGCCCGACGGTGGCGGGCTTTTTCACCAACCTGACGCCGCTGTTTGCCGCCGTGCTATCGGCCGCATTTCTGGGCGAGCCGCCCCGGCTCTACCACGGTGTGGCCTTTGTGCTGGTCGTCGCCGGCATTGTGATCTCGTCGCGCCGGGCGTGATGCGGCCCTACGCCGCTTACAACCTGCTACCGATAGAACGCAGGCTTCACACTGGCGCCCTTGTGCAGGCGCACAGTGCATCCCATATGCGGTGACACCACCATCGCAAGGATGCCGAGATGAATGCGCAAGAACAAACCCTGATCGAGAACCTCTTCCAGCAACTGCGCCAGCGCGATGGCCAGCCCAAGGATGGCCAGGCAGAAGCCTGGGTACGCCAGCAGGCTCAGCAAACCCCGGATGCGCTCTATTGGCTGACCCAGCGTGGCCTGCTGCTGGAGCAGGCGTTGCAGCAGGCCCAGCAGCAAGAGGCGCAGTTGCAGGCACAACTGGTCGAGGCCCGGGCTGCTGCCGCCCCACCGGCCAGCGGCAGTGGTGGCAGCTTTTTAGGTGCCGGGCTGGACACGCATTTTGGCCGTACCCCCGATGCCAATCTGGCCAGCCGCAGCCCAGCGGGCTATGCGCCGAGTTATCCGCCCCACAGCGCTGCCCCTGCTGGCTATGCCGATACGCCCGCCCCAGCCAGCAGTGGGCGCTGGTTTGGTGCAGCCCCGGCAGCGCCTGCGCCCATTCCCGCCCCGATGCCGCAGCCCAGCGCTGGATCGGCAGCAGGTGGCTTTCTGGGCCAGGCTGCTGCCTCGGCCGCCGGTGTGGCGGGCGGCATGCTGCTGTTCAATGGCCTGAGCCACCTCTGGAGCAACCCCGCCCAGGCAGCGACCACCCCCAGCCATGCGGCCAGCAGCAGCGGCCCGGCCGCAGACAACGCCAGTACGGCCAGCGCCAGTTCCACCGGCAGCGGCGATAACAGCGGCCTGGACCAGCTCGCCCAGCAAGCCGGGCGCGACCATGTGGACTCCTCCGTCAACCGCTGGATGCCCGAGCAGGACAGCCGCAACAACAGCAGCGACAGCAACAGCCAGGACATCGCCGACTATGACAGCGGCGACGATGGCTTTGACTTCTTTGACGACGACCAGGCTTGATCGCCGCCAGCCTTCATGTCAGGCGTAAAAAAACCGCCCGGGCATCTGCCCGGGCGGTTCTGCTTTGGGTGACAGGTGCTTAGAAAGTACCTGTGTAGGAGCCGCCATCCGGCAGGATGTTCTGGCCGGTGATATAGGCGGCCTGCTGGCTGCACAGGAACGCGCAGATCGCGCCAAACTCATCGGCGGTGCCGTAGCGGCCGGCAGGAATCTGCTTTTGCTGCGCCTCGCGGATATCGGCTTCGCTCTTGCCGGTCTTGCTGGCAGTGGCGGAGATGGTGGCCGCAATGCGGTCGGTGTCGAACTTGCCGGGCAGGATGTTGTTGATGGTCACGCCCTTGGCGGCAATGGCGCTGCGTGCCACACCGGCCACAAAACCAGTCAGGCCGCTGCGCGCGCCGTTGGACAGACCCAGGATGTCGATGGGTGCCTTCACGGAGCTGGAGGTGATGTTGACGATGCGGCCAAAACCGCGCTCGGCCATGCCGTCGATCAAGGTCTGGATCAGCGCAATTGGGGTGAGCATGTTGGCGTCCAGTGCCTTGACCCAGGCTTCACGGTCCCAGTCGCGGAAATCGCCGGGTGGTGGGCCGCCGGCGTTGTTCACCAGAATGTCAAAGCGCTGGCCAGGGCCGCCTTCGGCACTCAGCACGGCGGCACGGCCGGCTTCGGTGGTGATGTCTGCGGCCACGGCAATCACCTGGGGTGCCACGCGGCCAGGGGCGGCTGCGGCCCACATGGCGGCCATCACCTTGAGCTGGCGGGCGGTGTCCTTCAGCGCTTCTTCGCCGCGGGCGTTGATGACCACGTTGACGCCTTCATTGACCAGCGCCTGCGCGCAACCACGGCCCAGGCCTTTGCTGGCCGCGCAGACCAGGGCCCATTTGTTGGCAATTCCAAAATCCATATTCAAATCTCCTTGTGGGTACCGATGCTATGCGACAAATGGCAACGGCGTTGGCGCGAACGCCCATGCCCTTTATGGCCTCTTGACTTGGTGGGTGAATACGTAGATGCCGGTCAGCACCAAGGCTGTGCCGCCCACCATCACCGGGGTCAGCGGCTCGCCGAGCAGCCACACGCCCATCAGGATGGTGGACAAGGGGCCAATCATGCCGGTCTGGGCCACGGTGGCAGCTCCCAGGCGTTCGACCGCCAGCATCACCAGCAACACGGGCACGGCAGTACACAACGTGGCGTTCAAGACGGACAGCCAGATGACGGCCGCATCCACCTGCGCGGCCTGCAGCGGCCGGGTCAGCAGAAACTGCGCAATGCAGAACAGGCAGGCAAAACTGGTGGCCAGGCCCACGAGGCGCAGGGCACCCAGGCGCTTCACATACTGGGCGCTGTAGACCAGGTAGATGGCATAGCTCACGGCGCTCAGGAACACCAGGGTGGCGCCCCAGCCGACCTGCTGGCCGGCGCCGTGGGTGTACAGCTCCATGCCGAACACCAGCATCACGCCGGCGTAGCTGATGGCCAGGCCCAGCAGCTGGCGGCCGCTGGCCACCTTGCGGTACAGCAGCCAGCCCAGCGCCAGCACCAAGGTGGGGTTGAGGTAGAGGATCAGCCGCTCCAGCCCCGCGCTGATATAGCTCAGCCCGGCAAAATCGAGGTAGCTGGAGAGGTAGTAGCCGCAAAAGCCCAGCGCGATGACGGCGAGCCAGTCACGCAGCGACAGCGCCGGTTTGCCCCGCCCGGCCCACCAGGCCATGATGACGAACAGCGGCAGCGCAAACAGCATGCGGTACATGATCAGCGTGACCGCATCGACGCCATGGCGGTAAGCCAGCTTGACGATGATGGCCTTGCCGCTGAAGGCGATGGCGCCGACGACGGCGCAGACCATGCCGGCGCGGCGCACGCTGGGCGTGAGCACCGCAGCCGGTGCAACAGAAACAGACAAGATAACTCTCCAACAATCAGTGCTGGTCCGCCGCGCCGTGGAACAAGCGATGGTGCATGCGGCGAATCGACCACCAGACGCCCAAGCCTATCACCGGGATGGCCAGCGCCGCCGTCGTTTCTGGCGACAGTGGCCACCCCCATTTCTGCAGGCCCTTGGCCAGGTAGCTGATGAGGCCGGTGAAATAGTAGGTGATGGCCGCCACCGACAGGCCCTCGACCGTGGACTGCATCTTGAGCTGCAAGCCCTGGCGCTCGTTCATCGCCTTGAGCACCGCCTGGCGGCCCTGCTTCTGGCTGATGTCGACCCGCGTCTGCAGCAGGTTGCTGATGCGCGAGACGCGCTGGGACAGGGCCTCCAGCCGCTGGTGCGCCGACACGCAGGTATTGCGCGCGGGGGTCAGGCGCCGGTCCATGAAATCGCCAATGGTCTGGTAGCTGCCCAGGCGGGTTTCCTGGATATCGCCCACACGCTGGCGCACCAGCGCAAAGTAGGCGCTGCTGGCTGAGAAGCGCGAGTGGTGGGCGGCGTACTGGCTCTCCACCTGGGCCGCCAGGCGCGTGAGCTGGTCGAGCAGTTGCGGCTCGCTGGCGGCACCGGCGCTGCGGATGGCCGATGACAGCTCGGCCAGCTCGGACTCGGTGCTGGCGAGCTTTTCCATGGTCTCCCGCGCCGCAGGCAGGCCCAGCAAGGCGGCCATGCGGTAGGTCTCGATCTCGAGCAGGCGCTGCACCAGGCGGCCATTGCGCGCCGCCGACAGGCCCTGGTTCAGCACAAACAGGCGCGATGCGCCATCCGAGTGAATGGAGAAATCGGTGTAGATCTGCGCTTTCTGCTCGGAGGCCCTGGATGCCACGAGCTTGTCCTCGTACAGCCAGCGCTGCTCGACCTTTTTCTCCAGCGCGGGCGATGCGGGCAGCACCCAGGCGTTCATCGCCAGCAGGCAGCGGCCCGGCAGTCCCGCCAGCCACTGGGCGGGCACCAGGTCGCTGGCAGAAGGCAGCTCAGCCTCATCGAGCGCCTCAGGGCGGATGGGCACCATCCAGGTCCAGGAGACAAACTCGGTGTGCAGCTCCCAGCGCAACCGGCCATTGCCCAGGTCCAGGCGCAGGTGGTTGGCCTCGGCATCGGGCACGGGCAGCTGCAGATCGCGCAGCAGCTGGTGCAGCCACTGGCGGCTGGCTGCGCGCTCGGCGGCATCGGCCCACATCACCGTGCAGAACACGGCGGTGTGGTCGGGCAGCGCTTCAGGCGGGCGGGAATGGACTTCGTTGTGCAGCGCACGGCGCAGGTCGTGCTGCTGCAGCAGGGGCAGGTTTTTCATGAAGGACAAAATGCGGCAATCACCAGACGGCAAGCCGTCGAACTGCCGCAATTGTCGTGCCAAGCCAATACTTGTGCAGGCGCCAGCGCAAAAGCGGCGCACCTGCCGCTGCGGGCAAGGGCCGCCTTATGGCCTTACTGCGGCACCTCAAAGCTCAAGGTGGCGGTGTGGCGCACCTCGTCGTACTGCTTGCCGTTCAGCTTCACGCTGCCGTTGTCAACCCTGGCCGTGACCTCCATCACATAGAGGCCGGGGAACGAGGGCGTAAAGCGCACCGTGCCATCCTTGGCGGGCAGCAGCACCCGGCGCCAGCCTTCGCTGGTGTCCACATTCACCTGGCTGGCCGCTACTGGCCGGCCCTTGAACATCAGCTGGTAGGTATTGCCCTGGGGCGTTGTCGGCACCAATTCCAGGTCATGGACGGCCCGGGTCTCCTGGCGGCCAAAGCGGGCCTGGTAGTAGGTCAGCACACCATCGCTGCCGGCACGGGTGGCCGCAAAGCGCTGGTCGGCCGGTGCGCCCTCTTCCTTGGCCAAGACAAAGGGGTCGGCCGATGCCGGCACGGTCTTGCCTTCTGCCACCACTTGGCGCGGCTCGCTCAGTTCGCTGAGTTGTCCTGGCGTCTTGTGCAGCTCGCCCACTTGGGCGCGCGTCTGGCCGTTCTCGGTTTGCAGCCACAGGTAATCGGCCTGCGCCGGCAAGACAGCGCCGACGCTGGCGGACACGGCCAAGGCCGCTGCTAGCAGTGGGCGAAACAGGGTGGATGGTGGGGTGGTTTGGCTCATGAGCGCCTCCTAGGGGGTTGGATGGGATAGCTGGCGGGTTCCCCTGGGGTGTGCCGTGCGCAGCGGATGCACATCTGATGGGCGGGGAATAGCTGGCGCTGGGGGGGGGCCATTGCGATCCACTGCTGGCAGGCCCCGGTGCACGAGGCGATGGGCCCGGCCCTGCAGGGCCCGCCCCTTTCGCTTGCGGATCGCAGCCTAACCCAGTTTGCGCAATGCAAAAGCCAAAACTGCTGTTTTTGGACAAGGCCGGGTTGTGCAGATGCGGGCGGGGCGGCCCTGCGTCGATCACAGCTTGGGCGTGTACTTCAGGGTCAGCATGGCATTGCGCGGATCGCCATAGCTGCCGCCGGTGTAGCCGACAAAGCCCGGCAGGATGTAGTGCTTGTCAAACACGTTGTTCACGTTGAGGGCAACGCTGACCTCGGGCGTCGCCTGGTAGGCCAGCCGCAGGCTGGTGATGGTGTTGCCGGCAACCTGGAAGGAGCGGTCATAGCTCAAGGTATGGCTTTGCGCGACGACGCCAGCGCCCACACTCATGCGGTGCCAATCGCCAGGCAGCTGGTAGGACAGCCAGGCACGCAGCATGTGCTTGGGCGTCCAGGTGCTGAAGACCTGGCCCTGGTTGGTCGGGTCGTTCAGGAATTTGCTGGTGTTGAAGGTGTAGCCCACCATGGCCTGCAGGCCGCGTGCCACTTCGCCGCTGACTTCGGCCTCCACCCCCTGGCTGCGCACCTTGCCGGCTGAGGTGGAGCAGTACCAGCCGTCGCAGGCATAGCCGGAGGCCAGGTCGTTGACGGCGCGGTTCTTGTGGTCGTAACGGAACAGCGCCAGCGAGGTGTTGAGCTTGCCGTTCATCAGCGCGCCCTTGATGCCCAATTCGTAGTTGGTGCCGGTGATCGGATCGAGCACCTTGCCGTCGACGGTGCGCTCGGATTGGGGCTCGAACACGCTGGTATAGCTGCCGTACAGCGACCATTCGGGGGTGAGTGCATACACCAGGCCCGCATAGGGCGTGATCTCACCGGAGGTGGTGGTGAGCTGGCGCTCGTCGTTGAGCGCATTGGTGTAGAGCGAGTCATACCAGCTGGAGCGAGCGCCCACAATCGCCGTGAGCCGCTCGGTCAGGCGGGTGCGCAGGCTGCCATAGATGCCCTTTTGCCGCACATCGTAGGCAGACTTCCACTGCCGGCCACCGGCGGCCAGCAGGCTGGCCAGGCTGGGCTCGGGCCGGTGGTGGTCGATGTTGAAAATATCGGCCCCGGCTGTGAAGGTGCGGGCATAGACATCGTTGGAGCGGTACTTGGAATAGTTGGCGCCCACTGTCACATCGTGGCGCAAGCCCGCCAGCTCAAAGCGGCCGTTGATGAAGGCATCGAAGGCGAACTTCTTCAGGTCGAAATCGGTGTACCAGTCGTCATAGGTCACATCGCCACCACCGGCTGCCACCGTGCCGGTCATGCGCTGGTGCAAGGAGGCATTTTGCTCGCGCACCTGCAGCGCCGAGACCTTGAGCTTCCAGTCGTTGTTGATGCGGTGGTTCAGGTCGGCATAGACCGTCGTCTGCTTCACGTTCGAGCGGTTCCAGTCGGAGCCGGTGAAGGTGGAGCGTGGCAGGTCGGGCATGCTGCCGTCGGCATACAGCGGCAGGCCCATGATGAAGGGGCGGCCTTTGCTGTCGAGCTGGCTCACGCCGAAGCCGACCGTCGTGTCGGGGCTGATGTCGTAATCCAACGCGGCATAGAGCGAGCGTGTGCGCTCATTCACATAGTCGACAAAGGAGTGGCCACGCGACTCGTCCACCACCAGGCGGCCCCGCAAACCGCCCTCGTCGTTCAGCGGGCCGCCGGCATCGAGCTGCAGGCCATAGCGGTCCCAGGAGCCGGCACGGGCGGTGACGGTGATGGTCTTCTCACGCTGGCCGCGCTTGCGCACCAGGTTGACGGCGCCCCCGGGGCTGCCGGTGCCCTGCAGCAGGCCCGAGGCACCGCGCAGCACCTCCAGCCGGTCATAAAAGACCATGCCCTCGGTCCCCCAGTTGCCCAGCGAGTAATGGTTGCGTGGAATGGCCACGCCATCGTACTGCCAGGCATCGATCTGGAAGCCGCGTGCGGACAGCACCATGCCCTGGCCCACGCCCTGCACTCCCATCGTGCCGGTCACCTTGTTCATCGCATCGCGCAAGTCGCTCACGCCCTGCTCATCGAGCTGCTTGCGCGTCATCACGCTGATGGACTGCGGAATGTCCTTGAGCGACTGGTCGCCCTTGTTGAGGCTCACGGCCGAGGCCGCCAGCGAGCCCGAACCTTCGCTGGTCGCGTTGCGCTCGCCTTGTGCGGTGACCGTCACCGTCGGCAAGGTGCTGGTGTCGGATGCCGCAGGCATTGCCTTGATGACCATGGCCTCGCCTTGGCGCACTGCCATCAGGCCGCTGCCGGCCAGCAGGCGGTCGGCCGCCTGCTGCGCGGTGAGCATGCCGGAGACGGCGGGGGCCGTCTTGCCCTCCACCAACGCGGGGGCAAAGCCGATGGACACGCCGGTGGCTGCCGACAGCGCCTGCAGCGCCGGCCCCAGCGGCTGGGACGCAATCGAGAGGCTGCTGGCCTCGTTGGCCTGATGGGCCGGTGTGGCCGATTGGGCATAGGCAGCCAGCGGCACCGCCAGCACCAGCGCGGCGGCCAGCGCCAGCGGTGCGGGGTGGAAGCGGGCGTTTCGGGATACCGCGCGATTGTGCAACGCTGAGCGCGAAGAGAAGGACAAACGGGTTGGGGACATGGTCAGCCAAAGCAGTAAATAAATCTCATTACCTTCTATGACGCACCGTAGGCGCAGAACTGCACCCCGCTTGTCGCATTTTTTGGAATTTTTTTTCCCAGGCAGGCTCTGCCACCCTCGCCCAGGCCCGAGTTCAGCCGGCCTAATGTCTGGCCACAATCTCGGCCCGGCCATCGGCGCTCGGCACCAGGCGCACCGGCAGCACCAGGGTCAGCATATGGGCGAACTCGGCCGGCTTGGCGGTCGCGTAGCTGCCGCCCATCGGCAGTGCGGCGACGGCCGGGTCGTGCACCACCAGGCCGGTGGGGCCGTAACGCTCCATCTCCTGCAAGGCCTGGGCAAGGGGGGTGTGGTCAAAGCGCAGCAGGCCCTTGCGCCACAGGCCCACGCTGTCGGGGGCAACCTGGCCCACCGGCGACAGCAGACCATTGGCCGCCACCTGGGTGGCTTGGCCAGCGGTCAGCAACTGCGCGGCCGCTGGCATTTGCACGGCGGCCACGCGCACCCGCCCCTCCTGCACCTCCACCCGCACCTGGCCCGCATCGATGCCATCGTGGCGAAAGCGCACCGCAAAGCGCGTGCCCACGACGGTGACGCGGGCCGGGCCGGCCTGCACTTCAAAAGGCTTGCTGGCATCGGGGGCGACGCTGAACATGGCCTGGCCATGCGCCAGCTGCACCTCGCGCCGGTGGCGGTACAGGCGCACCTGGGCATCGGTGTCGGCGTCGAGCTCCAACGTCGAGCCATCGGGCAACTGCAGGCTTTGGCGCTGGCCGCGCTCGGCGACATAGTGCGCGCTGTAGACCGGCTGCGTCCACTGGTGCCAGCCCAGGCCCAACGAAAGCAGCAGCACGGCGCACAGGGCCAAGCCACGCGGGCCGGGCAGCAGCGCTTGCAGCCAGCGCCGGAGGCGCGTTGGCCTTGCTGGGGCCCGTGCAGGTCTGGACCATGCAGCTGCGGACTTGGGCTGGTCTGCCGCTTGGCTGGCGCGCCACTGGGCCACCGCGTCTGCAGGCAGCGCGCGCAAGCGGGCAACGCCTGCATCCATGCGGGCAAAGGCCTCGGCATGCTCGGTGCTGGCTTGCAGCCACTGCGCCAGCTCCGCCTGCTCGCCCGCATTCAGGCCCTGCTCCTGGCGCGTATGCCACTGCGCCGCCAGTACCTCCACAGCATCCTGCCCGCCAAGGAAGGCCTGCAGCGCGCGCGCCTCCGCCGCCTCGTCAAAAGGCGGGGCGGATGCATCGGAGGGCGTGGTGGAAAAACGGCTCATCTCAAAGCTATAGACGCATGGGCGCGGAAAAACTGCAGGTCGGCCCCGCGCTGGAACGGCTCAATCACCATGGTCCAGCTCCTGTTTGCGGGCCGCGCAGGCGATCTTGCCACGGCTGATGTACTGGTTGACCATGCTGATCGAGACGCCCATGCGTTCTGCAATCTGCTGGTTGGACAGCTCGTCGAACAGGTACATGCAAAAGGCCTCGCGGCAGCGCGGTGGCAAGGCCTCGATGGTCGCCAGATAAGCCTGCACGTTTTGCGACGAGGCATAGGCCGCCTCGGGCTGCAGGCGCTGGGGGCTGGCCGGTTGCTGGGTTTCATCGAGCGCGTCGATGTCCTCGTGCTGGCGCAGCTGGGCGCGCCGGTCCAGGTCGATCTTGGCGTTCAAGGCCACCTGCTTGAGCAAGGCAGCCGGCTGGTCGATCACCTTGCCGGCGCGCTGCATGCCGAGCACGCGCGCATAGCTCTCCTGCGCCAGGTCGGCCGCAGTGTCGCGGTCTCTGACCTTGCGCAGGCAGAAGTTCAGCAGTTCTCGGTAATAGCGCTCAAGCACGAACGGGCAACGCCCCATGGAAAGCAAGGGTCTCCATCGGCGGTCCAGCTTTCGCGCCTCAGATGGGAATAACTCTCATTATCACCGATAAGCCCCTGCCCTCCTGGGCCGCAGACATAGAAAAAGGCATCCGAAGATGCCTTTTGCAGGGTGCAGTCTGGCTGCGGGCGATCAGTCTTCTTCGACGAAGGCTTCCTCGCGCTTCTTGCTCACCGCTGGCAGGCAGACCACCACCAGCAGGATGGCAGCTGCGATCAGCAGGCCGGCAGAGATCGGACGGGTGACGAACACCGACCAGTCACCCCGCGAGAGCAGCAGCGCACGGCGCAGGTTTTCTTCCATCATCGGGCCCAGGATGAAGCCCAGCAGCAACGGAGCAGGTTCGGTACCCAGCTTGTGGAACACATAGCCCACGAAACCGAAGATACCCACCATCCACACGTCCCAGCTGTTGTTGTTGGTACCGTACACACCGACAGCGCAGAACAGCACGATCGATGGGAACAACCAGCGGTAAGGCACGGTCAGCAGCTTGATCCAGACGCCGATCAGCGGCAGGTTCAGAATGATCAGCATCAGGTTGCCGATCCACATCGAGGCAATCAGACCCCAGAACAGTTCCGGGTTGCTGGTCATCACCTGGGGACCAGGCTGGATGTTGTGGATGGTCATCGCACCCACCATCAGTGCCATCACGGCGTTGGGTGGAATACCCAGGGTCAGCAGCGGAATGAACGAGGTCTGCGAGCCGGCGTTGTTGGCCGATTCAGGCGAGCACACGCCACGGATATTGCCTTGGCCGAAAGGAACTTCACCAGGACGCAGCTTGGTCTTCTTCTCGATCGTGTAGGCCGCAAAAGCCGACAGCATCGCACCGCCACCAGGCAGGATACCCAGGGCCGAACCCAGCGCCGTACCACGCAGCATGGCAGGGAACATCAGCTTGAAGTCTTCCTTGGTGGGCAACAGGCCGGTCACCTTGGCAGCGAACACTTCGCGCTCATCGTCAGGCTTGGACAGGTTGGCGATGATTTCACCGTAGCCGAACACACCCATGGCGATCACGACGAAGTCGATACCGTCGGTCAGCTCAGGAATGTCGAACGAGTAACGGGCCACGCCGGAGTTCACGTCGGTACCCACCAGGCCCAGCAGCAGACCCAGCACAATCATGCCCACAGCCTTGAGCAGCGAGCCCGAAGCCAGCACCACGGCGCCAATCAGGCCCAGGGTCATCAGCGAGAAGTACTCGGCAGGGCCGAACATGAAGGCCACTTCGGTCAGCGGAGGTGCGAACGCAGCCAGAATCACGGTGCCCACGCAGCCGGCGAAGAACGAGCCAATGCCCGCTGCTGCCAGTGCCGGACCGGCGCGTCCCTTGCGGGCCATCTGGTAGCCGTCGATCACGGTCACAACCGATGATGATTCCCCCGGGAGATTCACCAGGATCGCCGTGGTAGAGCCGCCGTACTGGGCGCCGTAGTAAATACCGGCCAGCATGATCAGCGCAGCCACGGGAGGCAGCGCGTAGGTGGCAGGCAGCAGCATGGCGATGGTGGCCACAGGGCCGATACCAGGCAACACGCCGATCAGGGTACCCAACAGACAGCCGACAAAGCAGTAAATCAGGTTTTGAAAGGTAAAGGCAACACCGAAACCGGTGGCCAGGTTGTCAAACAATTCCATGGTCCTGGCCCCTCTTAACCGGTAATAAAGCTAGGCCACACGGGGAACTGGAGATTCAGTGCCCACACGAAAGCGACATAACTGCCAACGGCCAGGATGGTGGCCAGAATGAAGACCGACTTGGCACGGAACTCCGAACCCGCCATGCTGGCGATGAAGACCAGTGCGTAGATGGCGACGATCAGGCCCATGGCCGGGATGCCGATGCTGGGCACGCCCACGAGCAGGATGCCGAAGGCAAAGTTGGCCAGCAAGATGAAGAACACCTGCTTCCAGGCCCATTTGCCGATGGGGTCCCCATCTGCAGGGCCTGCCGTCAGGCCCTTGAAGGCCACTGCAGCGCCGATCAGCGTCAGCAGGACGCCGAGAATCAACGGGAAGTACCCCGGACCCATGCGAGCACCTGTACCGATCGAGTAGTTCTGGGCGCCAACGGCGAACCCAAGACCCACTGCCATGTACATGATGCCCGCCCAGAAGTCTTTCTGGCTTTTGAGCTTCATTACCTTTGTCTCCAAACAATTTTAGGGATGCAGCGCATTGTCAACGCTGACGGGCAGCTGACGCATGTGGATTCCACTTACGATTCCACACAGGAAAACCCCTATGGTGACAGTTGACCCTGCAGCGCCGAAACCCAAGCTGGGCGCGGCTTGCAGCCCGGTGGCAGCCCTGTCACTGCTGAAGACTGGACAGGGTGATCCCTTAGTCTGGAGGAACCTTGCCCGCGCCCTGGCGTTGGGGCAGCGGGCGGCGCAGCCGCTTTTTAGCGGTCGCCCATTTAGATGGGCGGCGTGTTGGCCATCACTTCTTCGATGGTGGTCAGGCCTTCGGACACGCGCAGCGCACCCGCCAGGCGCAGCGGGTGCATGCCGTCCTTCACTGCCTGGCGGCGCAGCACCGACATCGATGGCGAGGCGTGCACCTGGTCCTTGAGCGCCTCGGATACGGTGAGCAGTTCGTACAAGCCCATGCGCCCGCGAAAGCCGGTGTCACGGCACTCCTCGCAGCCCACCGGTTTGTAGGGGCGGTAGTCACGCTTGATCTTCCAGGGCTGGATGGCGCTGGTCAGCGCCTCAGTCGATGCCTCCTCATCGGGCTGCTTGCACTGCGGGCACAGGGTGCGCACCAGGCGCTGGGCCAGCACGCCCAGCAAGGTGGCATTGATCAGGTACGGCGGCACGCCCAGTTCCATCAAGCGGCTGATGGCGCTGGGCGCATCGTTGGTGTGCAGGGTCGAGAACACCAAGTGGCCGGTCAGCGCGGACTGCACCGCCATTTCAGCGGTTTCCAGATCGCGGATTTCGCCGACCATGATGATGTCCGGGTCCTGGCGCATCAGCGCGCGCAGGCCCTCGACAAAGCTGAAATCGAGCGCCGGCTGCACCTGGGTCTGGTTGAAGGCCGGCTCGATCATTTCGATCGGGTCCTCGACGGTGGAGACATTGACCTCTTCGGTGGCCAGGCGCTTCAACGTGGAGTACAAGGTGGTGGTCTTGCCCGAGCCGGTCGGGCCGGTGACCAGAATGATGCCGTGCGGGCGCTCGACCAGTGTCTCCCAGCGCTGCGCATCGTGCGGGGTAAAGCCCAGCGCCGACAGGTCCTTGACGGTGTTTTCCGGGTCAAAGATACGCATTACCATCTTTTCGCCAAAGGCGGTGGGCAACGTGGACAGGCGCATTTCCACCTCGTCGCCCAAGGTGTTGCGGGTCTTGATGCGGCCGTCCTGCGGGCGGCGCTTTTCGACCACGTCGATGCGGCCGAGCAGCTTGACGCGCGAGACGATGGCGTTGTGCACCCCGAGCGGCATCTGGTAGACCTTGTGCAGCACCCCGTCAATGCGGAAACGGATCACCGACTGGTCGCGGCGCGGCTCCAGATGGATATCGCTGGCGCGCTGCGCAAACGCAAACTGCCACAGCCAGTCGACCAGGCGAATAATGCCCTGGTCGTTGGCATCGAACTGTTGGTTGCTGTTGCTGAGGTCGACCAGCTGCTCGAAGTTGCCGAGCGAACTGAGCGAGCCGCCCAGCTTGCTGGCGGCCTTGACCGATTTGGCCAGTGCAAAGAATTCGCTGCGGTAGCGGTCGATGTCCTTGGGGTTGGCCAGCACCCGGCGCACCTTGCGCCGCGCCTGGCGCTCGACCTCGCCGACCCACTCGTCAATCCAGGGCTCCTTGACCGCAATCACCACCTCGTGCGGCGTCACCTGCACCGGCAGAATGCCGTGGCGCTGCGCATACGGCGCACCCATGGTTTCGGCCACCTTGGCGGCATCGACCTTGAGCGGGTCGATCTTGTAATACGGCAGGCCACAGTGCTTGGCGACGAACTCGGTGAGCAGCTCCACATCGAGCGCCTTGCCATCTTGCAGGCGTGGCACGACCACGCTGGCCAGGCGCACGATCGGGTGCTGGCTGCTGGCCGCATGGCTGCAACGGTCAATGGTCGCCTGGGCCAGCTCGGGGCTGATCCAGCCATCGGTCTGCAACCAGTGGATGACCTGGGTGAGTTCCAGCGGACGCTGCATCAGCGCGGGCAGGCCGCTGCGCGCAGTGGGCGCCGATGCCGGCGCGGGTGCGCCAGGCGTGGCGGGCACCGAGGCCGGGCCACTGGACCTGGACGGCGCAGGACCGTCTTCGACATGGCCGGGCACAAAGACCGCCGAGCGCCGGATCGGTGCCGCAGCGCCCGGCATGCCGCTGCCACCCGCACTGCTGGATGAACGGCTCCGGGTGGCGGTATCGCCGGGCGAGGCATCGCCCCGGCTCTGGTGGTGTTTGCTGGGCTGGTCAGGCGCTGCCATGGTCGATTCCCTCTGTCTTTTTATCTTCTGGCTTTATACCTGATCGCTCCATGGATGCCAGGTAAAGTCAGTCCAAGGTCGGCTGCACAGGTTTAAAAACCTTTAACCACTTGAGCGCCGGCAAGCCGGTCTGCTGCTGCACCAGGTCGGCACGCTGGCTGAGCAGCTCGCGGCTGGGGCGGCTGGCGCTGCGCTGGGCCAGCACGACGGTATTGCCCTCCTTGGTCGCCGCAAAGCGCCAGACGGCCTCAGGCCCAAAGGCCTCCTGGATATGGGCAAGGCTGCGGGCAAAGCTGTTGGTGCGGCCAAACAGGTTGACGGTCATGCAGCCGTCCTCGGTCAGCAGGTTGCGGCAGTGGTGGTAGAAGTCAGGGCTGTCCAGCACCGGCGCAGCGGCCTCATGGTCGTACAGATCGACCTGCAGCGCATCGACGGTCTGCAGGTACTGGGATTTCTGAATCTCCACACCCGCGTCACCCAGCACAACCTGCAGCTTGTCGCTGTCAGGCGGCAATTTAAACCACTGGCGGCAGACCGTGATCACCTGGGGATTGAGCTCGATCGCGGTGGTGCTGGCCATGCCCAGCTTCTGCGCACAGAACTTGGTGGCAGCGGCAGCGCCCAGACCCAGTTGCATCGCGCGGCGCTCGGGCACCGTGGCCCAGTCCATCAGCAGCAGCCAGGCCATCATGCGCTGCACATATTCCAGGTCGATGTCGAACGGCTTCTTGATGCGCATCGAGCCTTGCACCCATGGCGTGCCCAGGTGCAGGTAGCGGGTGCCGTCAAAATCGGAGATCGTGACTTCAGGCAGCGGCTGCGCCAGCTGCGAAGATTTTTTTCTAGTCGTCATGCGGGGATTATCTGCCGTTGACCGCTGGGGTTCTGTGCATTTGCCTGTTGCAGCCAGTGGCGCGCGGATTCAGCGCAGCGCGCCACCGCGTTGCCTAGGTAATTGATAGTTTTTGAGTATTAAAAATAGACATTGATAGCCATCTGTAGCATGCAGACCACGCAGAGAAGCCGGACCGGGGATGCCTGGCTTTAGACTGCGCGATTGATTTTTCTGGAGCCTCCATGTCTCATGCCATCAAACAACGTCTGTTGTCATCCTTCATCATGTCCTTGCTGCTTTCGGGGCTGATGAGCGCCTGGGTCACCTGGCTGAACCTCGGGCTGGTCGGGGATTTTGTCTCCCGCTGGCTGCATGCCTATCTGCTGGCCTGGCCTGCCGCATTCACCATCGTGGTGCTGCTGGCCCCTGCGGTGCAAAGCCTGTCCTGGCGCATGCTCGGCGGCAGCCCCGGCGCGCCCCGCGCTGCCCAGGCGGGCATGCCAGCGGCAGAGGCTCAGGCCAGCAATCCGCTCTGACGCATCACATCGCGCCAGCCAGCGAGCTTGCGCTCAAAGCTCCATGACGCATTGGCCGGGCTGCTGGAGGGCAGCCGGTAACTGGGCAGGCCCAGCACGGCCTGCACCCGGGCCGCATGGCGGAAGCTCTCGCCGCCGTTGTGTGCAGCGGCCACCAATTGCGGACACTGCTTTTTGAGCGCCCCAAAATCGTTGAGCTGGGCATTGCGGATGCTGGTGTCCAGGCTGCCTTCGCGCTCGCAGGCGGCATAGACGTCCCACAGGCCCAGACCGCGCTCCAGCAGCCAGGCGCAGCGCTCGGCATAGGTGCCGGGCTGCGGATGCTCGGGCCACAAGGCCGCCAGCAGCGGCCACATGTGGTTGCGCGGATGGGCATAGTACTGCTGCAGCTGCAGTGATTGCACACCCGGAAAACTGCCCAGTATCAATACCTTGGTGTCCGGGCCCACGACGGGGGCGAGCCCGCACAGCAGCGCATCAGCCATGTTGCGGCTCCTTTTTTCCATGCGGCAGCAAAGGCTGCAGACGGGGCAGCACCCGGGCGGCATTGGCACTGGTGATCCGTTGCCAGTCTGTCGCGGTCAAGGCCTCATCGGCGGGAGCCTGGGCCCGCAGCGCCACCATCACCTGCGCGATGCGCGGAATCTCGGCCGGCTGGTTGCGGCCCTGGGCCTGGCCGGCGGCGCGCTGCTCGGCCGTGGTGTAGAGCCAGTGCGGCGGAATATCGGGGGCATCGGTTTCGACGACGAGGGCCTCCATCGGCAGCTGCTGCAACAGGCGGCGCAGGTGCAGCGCGCGGTCATAGGTGACGGCACCGCCAAAGCCCAGTGCAAAACCGCGCTCGACAAACTGCTGCGCCTGCTGCAGGCTGCCGTTGAAGGCGTGCGCTATGCCACCCTGGACCGGCCAGCGGCGCAGGGCACGCAGCAACTGGTCCGACGAGCGGCGCACATGCAGGATGACGGGCAGGTCAAAGCGCCGCGCCAGCTGCAGCTGCTGCTCGTAAAACCAGGTCTGCCGTTCGGCATCCAGCCCGGGCACGAAAAAATCCAGGCCGATCTCGCCGATCGCGACCAGACGCGGGTCATCGCGGCAGTCTTCGAGCATGGTGACCAGGGCCTCGATGTCGCCTTCGGCAGCACGTCCGGTGTAGAGCGGATGGATGCCCAGCGCATAGCTGTCGCCCCAGCGGTGGGCCAGGTCGCGCACGGTGGCCCAGTTGCTGCGCTCCACGGCAGGAATCACGCAGTGCGCCACGCCGGCCGCCTGCGCAGCGGCGCGCAGTGCATCGCGGTCTGCGTCGAACTCCGGCGCGTCCCAGTGGCAGTGGGTGTCAATCCAGAAGGGCATGCGGCTCCAGCGCGCCTTTACCGCTCAAACTGCCCGTTCACCATGCGCACCGCGCGGTCGCAGCGCTGGGCCAGCTCACCATCATGGGTGACCATGACGAAGGCCGTACCCCGGTCGCGCGCCAGTTGCAGCATCAGCGCAAACACGGTGTCGGCGGTGGCGCGGTCCAGGTTGCCGGTGGGCTCGTCGGCCAGCACGCAGGCGGGCTGGGTGACCAGCGCGCGCGCAATGGCCACCCGCTGGCGCTCGCCACCGGAGAGTTCGGCGGGGCGGTGCAGCACGCGGTCCTTCAGGCCCACCGAGGCCAGCACCTCCCGGGCACGCTCGGTGCATTCGGCATAAGGCATGCGGCGGATGCGCAGCGGCATGGCCACATTGTCCAGCGCGCTGAACTCGGGCAGCAGATGGTGGAACTGGTAGATGAAGCCCAGGTGCTGGTTGCGCAGCTCGCCCTGGCGCGCGGCACTGAGCGTATCGAGCCGCTGGCCCAGGAGGCTGACGGTGCCGCTGCTGGGCGCATCCAGCCCGCCGAGCAGATGCAGCAACGTGGATTTGCCCGAGCCCGAGGCGCCAACGATGGCCAGGGTTTCGCCGGCCCGCACCTGCAGGTCGATGCCATGGAGCACCTGCACATCGAGCAGGCCTTCGGAAAAGCGCTTGGTCAGGCCCGAGGCCTCCAGGACGATGGACGAATCATTCATAACGCAGCGCCTCGGCGGGGTTCACGCGGCTGGCGCGCCAGCTGGGATACAGGGTGGCCACAAAGGCCAGGATCAGGGAAATGACGGTGATCGGCACGATGTCGCTGCGCTGGGGCTCGCTGGGCATCTGGCTGATCAGGTAGATATCCTTGGGCAGGAAGCTGGTGTGCAGCGCGCGCTCGATGGCCGGCACGATCACATCGATATTGCAAGCCACCAGCAGGCCCAGAGCCAGACCGGCCAGGGTGCCGATCACGCCCACCAGCGCGCCCTGCACCACGAACACGCCCATGATGCTGCGCGGGCTGGCGCCCAGGGTGCGCAGGATCGCGATGTCGGCGCGCTTGTCGGTCACCGTCATCACCAAGGTGGTCACCAGGTTGAAAGCCGCCACCGCGACGATCAGGGTCAGGATGATGAACATCATGCGTTTTTCCACCTGGACGGCGGCAAACCAGGTCTTGTTCTGCTGCGTCCAGTCGCGGATCAGCAAGTGGCCGCTCAGGCTGTGGGCCAGCTGCTGGGTCACCTCAGGGGCCTGGTGCAGGTCCTTGAGCTTCAGACGCACGCCGGTCGGGCCTTCGAGGCGGAACAGGCGCTCGGCGTCCTCATGGTGCATCAGCACCAGGGTGGAGTCGTACTCGTAGTGGCCGGAGTTGAAGGTGCCCACCACCTGCATCTGCTTGAGGCGGGGCACGGTGCCAGCAGGCGTGACCTGGCCGCTGGGCACGATCAAGGTGACCTGGTCGCCCTGGCCCACGCCCAGAATGCGCGCCAGCTCCGAGCCCAGCACGACGTTGAAGCTGCCCGGTGTGAGTGCCTGCAGACTGCTTTGGTCGATGCCGGTGGTCATGTCGGTGACCTCGGGCTCCAGCGCCGGGTCAATGCCGCGCAGCAAGGCGCCGCGCATGTCTTCACCCCGGGCAACCAGCGCCTGGGCCGAGACAAAAGGCGCTGCGCCAATCACATGGGGGTTGGCCTTGGCCTCGGCAATGGTGCGGGCCGGGTCGGGCAAGGCATCGCCGCCAGGCGTGAAGATCTCGATATGCGAGACCACGCTGAGCATGCGGTCGCGCACCTCCTTTTGAAAACCGTTCATCACCGACAGCACGATGATCAGCGCCGCCACCCCCAACGCAATGCCCAGCATGGACACGCACGAGATGAACGAAATAAACCCATTGCGCCGGGTTGCCCGGCCCGCACGGGTGTAGCGCCAGCCCAGCGCCAATTCATAGGGAATCTGCATAAATCGTTCTAAAAATATATTCGGTGCCTGGTCACCGCCCATACAGCGCCATAAACCACTGCACCGCAAACCGCATTGTGGCATCGCCGACAATAGACCCATGTCGGAAAACCAGCATTTGATCATCTCCTACGCAGCCACGGACGAGCCGGGCTGCCAGCAAGCCCTGCAGACCCTGGCGCTGCCGCAGCTGCAACGCCTGCTCAAGCAATGGTCTGCGCGCACCACCGACAGCGGCGCGCTGGAAGATTTTGCCCCGCCGCATGAACGGGCCCTGGCCCAGGCGCTGGGCCTGCCCCGCCAGGCGACACCGTGGGCAGCCCTGCATCAGCTGCAAAACGGCCAGGCGCCGGGCGGTGACGCCTGGGCCTTTCTCACTCCCTGCCACTGGCAGATCTCACCCGACCAGGTGCGCATGAGCGCGCTGTCGGCCGCGCAGATGAGCGATGAGGAATCGCGCAGCCTGCTGGCGATCATGGCGCCCTGGTTTACCGAAGACGGGATCGAACTGGTCTACGACCGGCCCGACCGCTGGCTGGCGCGCGGCCCGGTCTTTGCGCAGCTCGACACCGCGGCGCTGGACCGCGTTGCACTGCGCGATGTGCGCCCCTGGCTGCCCAACAAGGCGCAAGCCGCCGCGTTGCAGCGCCTGCAGACCGAAATGCAGATGCTGCTCTACACCCATGCTTTCAGCGATGCCCGCGAGGCCAGCGGCCGCGCGCCCATCAATTCGTTCTGGGTGCACGGCGCGGGCGCCCTGCCTGCCGGCTACCAGCTCCCAGCGGACCGCCCCGTGCTGAACACCACGCTGCGCGACAGCGCGCTGGAGGGCGACTGGGCCCGCTGGAAGCAACACTGGCAGCAGCTGGACGCCACGCTCGCAACGGCCGGCCTGGCCAAGCTGACGCTGTGCGGCGAAAAAAATGCCATCACCCTGGAGCCGCAGGCCCGGGGCTGGTTATCGACCATCAAGCAATGGCTGGGCAATCCCCAGCCAGCTGCGCTTCTGAGTTCCTTATGAAAATTCTGGCGAGAGATATTCCCCCGCGTACCGTCTGGGCGCTGGAGCAGGCGGGTGTGCACCCGCTGCTGGCCCGGCTGTTTGCGGCGCGGGGCGTGCAGGCTGCGGACGAGCTCGACGACGGCCTGGGGCAGTTGCTGCCGCCTGCAGGCTTGCTGGGCACGCGCGAAGCGGCCCTGCTGCTGGCCGATGCCATTGGCCAGCAGCTGCGCATCTGCGTGGTCGCCGACTACGACTGCGACGGCGCCACCGCTTGCGCCGTGGCCTTGCGCGGCCTGCGCATGCTGGGCGCCCGGCAGGTCAGCTACCTGGTGCCCGATCGTGTCGTCGATGGCTATGGCCTGACCCCGGCGATTGCCGAGCGCGTGCACCAGCAAGGCGCGCAGGTGCTGGTCACCGTGGACAACGGCATCGCCAGCGTGGACGGCGTGGCGCGTGCCAAGGCGCTAGGCATGACGGTGATCGTGACCGACCACCACCTGCCTGCGGCCACCTTGCCGGCGGCCGACGCCATCGTCAACCCCAACCAGCCCGGCTGCGGCTTCGCCAGCAAGGCGATGGCCGGTGTCGGTGTGATGTTCTATGTGCTGATGGCGCTGCGTGCCGAGCTGCGCGAGCGCGGTGCCTTTGCCGATATGGCCCAGCCGCGCCTGGACAGCCTGCTGCCGCTGGTGGCGCTGGGCACGGTCGCCGATGTGGTCAAGCTCGATGCCAACAACCGCCGGCTCGTGGCCCAGGGCCTGCGCCGCATCCGCGCCGGCCATATGCCGCCCGGTTTGGGTGCGCTGTTTGCAGCGGCCAGCCGGCGTGCGGCCACTGCCAGTACCTTTGACTTCGGCTTTGCGCTAGGCCCCCGCATCAATGCAGCCGGCCGTCTGGCGGACATGACCATCGGCATCGAATGCCTGCTGACCGACGACACCTTGCTGGCCGACACCTTGGCACGCCAGCTCGATGCCATCAACCGCGAGCGCCGTGACATCGAGACGGGCATGCGCGAACACGCGATGCTGCTGGCCGAGTCCCTGTTTGAAGAAGGCACCGAGCCGCCACCGGCCGTCAGCGTGTTTGACCCGGATTTCCACGAGGGCGTGGTCGGCATTGTCGCCTCGCGCATCAAGGACAAGCTGCACCGCCCGACCTTTGTGTTTGCTGCCAGCAGCGCACCGGGCCATGAGCATGAGCTGAAAGGCTCGGGCCGTTCGATACCCGGTTTCCATCTGCGTGATGCGCTGGACCTGGTGGCCAAGCGCCACCCGGGCGTTCTCATCAAGTTCGGTGGCCATGCGATGGCAGCGGGCTGCACGATTGCGCTGGACGATTTTGAGGTGTTTGAGCAAGCGCTGGCCCAGGTCGCGCAGGAATGGCTGGATGAGCGCACGCTCACGCGCCAGCTGGAGACCGACGGTCCGCTGCCCGTACAGTTCCGCCATGCCGAGACCGTGGACACGCTCAACAGCCAGGTCTGGGGCCAGGGCTTTGCGCCACCGACCTTCAGCGAAGAGCTGGAGATCGTCAGCCAGCGCCTGGTCGGCGAAAAGCATTTGTCGCTGAAGCTGCGCCACCATGGCGAGATGGTGGACGGCATCTGGTTTGGCCACACCGAGCCCTTGCCGGCCAAGGTGCTGCTGGCCTACCGGCTGGACATCAACGAATGGCAGGGCCAGCGCAAGCTGCAGTTCCTGGTCGAAGGCGCGCAGTTGCCCGGTGGAGCAGGGTCCAGCGCTTGAGGGACCACAAGACTTTACGAAAAGTTAAGGAAATAGCGGGAAAACGGATGCGCCTGGGCACCGCAATTTTCTAAAATATGCGCCAGGGGCTCTTTGCAAAACGCCCTGCCGTGGTCTGAACGCGGGGCCGGGCAATCCGCGCGCATCCCCTTGGGCGAGGATTTTGCAGAGGATTTCCAGAGGAGCCGGGGCCGAAATCTCCTTTCTGCCCAGGCGTCCTGGCCACCGCTGGCGGATGGCGCTGGCAGGCTTGCCCGGGCCCAACGGCCCCGGCGCCGGCGCTTTCAGACGCCTGTGGTTTTGATCGTTAATTTAATATCAGTCACAAGCTAGATATTCTCCAAATAGCTGTGATGCACCTGAACATTCCATGAGCAATATTTCCGTGGCCGTGCTGGGCGCCGGCATGGTGGGCGTGGCCAGCGCGTTGGCGCTGCAGAAAAAGGGCTTCCGCGTGACCTTGCTGGACCGGTTGGCCCCTGGTGAAGAGACCTCGTACGGCAACGCGGGGGTGATCGCGCGCAGTTCGCTGATGCCCTTCAACAACCCCAGCCTCTGGGCCAATCTGCCGGTGCTGCTGAAGAACCAGAGCGCCGGCTTTCGCTACCAGGCCCGGTTTCTGCTGCAGAACCTGGGCTGGGCCGCGCGGTTTGTCGCCCGGGCCCGCACCCCGGTGTTTGAGGAGACCACGACGGCGCTGGACAGCCTCATCCGCCTGTCGATGAACGAGCATGCGCAGTTGCTGCGCGCCAGTGGCGCGGCCCACCGCATGCGCGACAACGGCTGGATGTTTCTCTACCGCCAGTCTGGCGCCTTTGCCGGTGGCGCGCTGGCGCGCGAACGCATGGCCCACTTCGGCGTCGCCACCGAGGTGCTGGAGCGCGACCATATCCGCCAGCTGGAGCCGGCACTCAACCCCATCTTCGAGCGCGCGCTGTGGATCAAGGACACCTGGTCGGTGGACAGCCCCGGCGATGTCGTCAAGGCCTATGCCGAGCTGTTCCGCAAGCAAGGCGGCCAGTATGCGCAGGCCCGCATCAAGACCGTGGAGCCACTGGCCGGCAGCCGCTGGCGCATCCGTGCCGACGGCGCGCAGGATGGCCTGGAGGCCGACCGTGTGGTGGTGGCGCTGGGCCCCTGGAGCCGCCAGTTCATGGCCACCTTGGGCGTGAAGGTGCCGATGGCCTATGAGCGCGGCTACCACATGCACTTTGCGCCACCCGCTTCCTGCAATATCTCGCGCCCGGTCTACGATACCGCCGGCGCCTATGTGCTCAGCCCGATGGAGCAAGGCCTGCGCCTGACCAGTGGCGTGGAGCTGACCGATATCGACGCGCCCGCCAACCCGGTGCAGCTGGGCCTGGCCGAGGCGGCGGCACGCGAGGCGATAGACATGGGCCAGGCGCTGGAGCCCGCACCCTGGATGGGCAGCCGACCCACCCTGCCGGACAGCCGCCCCATCATTGGCGCGATGCCGGGCCAGCGCAATCTCTGGCTGGCCTTTGGCCACCAGCACATCGGCTTCAGCACCGGGCCGGGCACCGGCGCGATTCTGGCAGCGCTGATGCGCGGCGACGATGCACCCGTGGATGCGCGGCCATTCCGCGCCGAGCGTTTCCTCAAGGGTTGAATCAAAGGCTGACGCCCTCTTGCGCCCACCCCCGGGTCGCATGGCCGGGCTTGTCAGGCGTGATGGGGATCAGGCTGGCAGTGCGGCCCAGCGCTGCGCCAGCAGGCTCACGACATCGTGCACCGGCAGGCCCGTCGCACGTGCCACCGCATCGCGGTAAACGGGCATGTTGGTGCACTCCAGCACGATCGATTGCAGCTGCGGATGGGCCTGGCGCAGCGCAACGGCGGCAGCGACCACATCGCGCTCGGCCTGGGCGATGTCCATCTCCCGCTCATTGCCGAGGATGCGCGTGGCAAATTCTCCGTCCGGCGCCACGCCTTGCACGGGGGTGCCTTCAGGCACGCCGGCGGCGGCCAGAATGCGCGGCGTCAGGCTGGCCGCGGCGATGGTGACGATGCCAGGCTGCGGCAACTGTGCGCACTGCAGCAGGCTGGAGCTGACCACCGGTACATCAACACTGCTGGCCAGCAGCTCCTGGTAGGCGGCCAGAAAGCCGCAGCTGGTGGTGATCAACGCGGCGCCCTGCGCCTGCATCGCACGAGCGGCATCCACAAAGGGCTGCACAAAACGGGGATCGGCCTCGCGCACGATCTTGGCCGGCGACGCGCCTTGCACCTTGTGCATCCGCACGGGGATGCCCAGCGTTGCCCAGGTCTGCAGATTGCCGATGTCGCCGGGCGGGCGCGGAAACTGGGTGTCCAGCATCAGGATGCCGATAAACGGCGGGGACGCATCGGCAGCAGTAACAGCAGCGTTGGGCGGCATCGCAGAGACTCAGTCGAGCAAGGGCAGCGCAGGCAGCGCGCCACGGCGGTCGATCTTGCGGCTCAGCACCACCGAGGTGTAGGTCTGGCGAATGCCTTCGATCAGGCCGATGCGGTCCAGCAAGGCATCGAGCTTCTCGTTGGAGTCGCAGCGCAGAAAGATCATGTAGTCATGCTGGCCGGAGACGGCCGAGACCTCTTCGACCTCGGGAATGCTTTCGAGCACCTGCATCACGGCCTGCGCAGTCTTGGGCATCACGCTGATACCGCAGTAGGCGCGCACGGCCGACTGCTCCAGCTTGGAGCCCAGGCGCACACCGTAGCCGGCGATGACGCCTTCCTTCTCCAGCCGCGCAATGCGGGCCACGACGGTGGTGCGCGCCAGGTTGAGCTTGCGCGCCAGCTTGGCCGTGGACTCGCGGGCGTCGGCCTGCAACAGCGCCAGCAGCTTGCGGTCAATATCGTCGAGTCGAAAATCCATGGTTGTCCTCCCTGCTGTTTATACGGCGTGGCCGATGATGCGGCCCAGAAAGCTGCGTGTGGCCTCGTGCTGCGGGTTGTCGATCACCTGCGATGGTGGGCCCTCCTCGACCACCACGCCGTCGCGCATGAAGACGACCTTGTCGGCCACCTCGCGGGCAAAGGCGATCTCGTGGGTCACCAGGATCATCGTCATGCCGTCGCGCGCCAGCGACTGGATGACCTGCAGCACCTCGCCGACCAGCTCGGGGTCCAGCGCAGAGGTCGCCTCGTCAAACAGCATCACACTGGGCTGCATGGCCAGCGCGCGGGCGATGGCCACGCGCTGCTTCTGGCCGCCCGAGAGCTGGTCGGGCATCATCTGCGCACGCTCGGCCAGGCCCACCTTCTGCAGCAGGGCCGTGGCGCGGGCCTCGGCCTCGGCCTTGCCAATGCGCAGCACGGTGATCGGGCCTTCCATGACGTTTTGCAGCACCGTCATGTGCGGGAACAGGTTGAAATGCTGGAACACCATGCCGGTGCGCGCGCGAAAGCCTGCCAGCACCTTGTCCTTGGGCAGCTGGGTCTGCTTGCCGCTGAAGGCCAGCGACTGCGCATCGACGCGGATATCTCCACCATCGGGCACGGTCAGCAGGTTGATGCAGCGCAGCAGGGTGGACTTGCCCGAGCCCGAAGGCCCGATCAGCGCCACCACCTGGCCCCGGTTCACATCAAGGCAGATGTCCTTCAGAACATCGAGCTTGCCAAAGGACTTCTTGAGGCCACGAATACAAATGAGCGGTTGGTCTTGCATCTCAGGCCTCCTTGGTGGCCGATGTGCCATGCTCCAGGCGCTTGGCCCACAAGGTCACAGGGAAAAGAATCACGAAATAGGTGATGGCGATGAAGGTGTAGACCTCCAGCGGGCGGTAGGTGTCATGCGCGATGACCTGGCCCTGGTAGAGCAGATCGGGCACGGCCAGCACCATCAGCAACGAGGTGTTCTTGAGCTGCAGGATCGACTGGTTGACCAGTGGCGGAATCATCTTGCGGAATGCCTGGGGCAGGATCACGCGGCGCATCACCTGCCCGCGCGTCATGCCAATGGCCTGGCCCGCTTCGGTCTGGCCGATATCGGTGGAGATGATGCCGCCCCGGATGATTTCCGAATAGAAGGCACCGCCGTACAAGGACAGGCACAGCGCCGCCGCGACAGGTGCGCTCATCTCGATGCCGGTGAGCACCGGCAGCGCGTAGTAGAACCACACCAGCTGCACCAGCACCGGTGTGCAGCGGAAGACCTCGACAAAGGCGCGCAGCGGCGCGGTCACGATCTTGTTGCTGGACAGGCGTCCCAGGCCCGCGACCAGGCCGACCGCGAGGCCGCCCAGGATACAGATCACCGTGAACAGCAATGTGTAGCCCACACCGCCGACCAGCAGCATGCGGTACTTCCACAGGAAGCTAAAGTCCCACTCGTACATAAATCAATCTACCTTTAACGCATACACCCCGGAGGCAGCACGCGGCTGCATCCGGGGTGTTTCACATGGGATAAGAGCGTGTTTACGATCCAGGCGCCCATGTGGACCCACCATCAGAACTTGACTTCCTTGGGGAAGGAATCGGCCTTTACGCCGGCGAGCTTTTCCATGTTCTTGAGCACCACGGACTGGATCTCGCCCTTGGCGCGGGCCTCATCCAGCCAGGCATTGACGGCGTTCTCGAAGTCCTTGTTGGGCTCCTTGCGCAGACCTACATTGGTGTTCGCGGTCTCGACCGGGGTCGGCACATAGACCGTGCCCACGTCCGGGCGCTTGGCCACCAGCGGCTGCGACAGCAGCACCACCAGCACCTGGCAGTCGGAGCGGCCGGTCTGCACCGACATCGTGGCTGCGCCCGAGCTTTCCAGGCGCGAGATATTGGCCTTGGGCAGTGCGCGGGTGGCAAACTGGTCCTGGTTGGAGCCGATATCGACCACCACCTTGGCATTGGGCGTATTCAGCTGTTCCCAGGTCTGCACCGGCGCGTGGCCTTTTTTGCAGACGGCCGTGAAGGTGTTGTTGAGCAAGGGCTTGGAGAAGTTCACCACTTCCATGCGCTGGGGGGTGGGCGCCATCGCGAACATCAGGTCGATCTTGTTGGCCTGCAGGTCCAGCACGGCATTGCCCCAGGTGGTCTCGACGAATTTCACGTTCACGCCGAGCTTCTTGGCGAGGCTCTCGCCAAAATCGGGGCCAAAGCCTTCCCACTTCTGCGTGACCAGGTCCTTGTTGAAATAGGGAATGGCACCGGCGACGGTGCCCACGCGCAGTTCCTTGGTGCGCTTGACGCGGTCCATCGTCGACTCAGCGCCTTGCGCCAGTGCCGCACCGGTCACCGATACCCCTGCGACCACCAAGGCGGCTGCACCCATCAACTTTTTGACAGAAAACATCTACGTATCCTCTAGACGCAGCGAAGCCGGGCTGCGCGACCGTGAAAAACCGACAGTGTATTCCTGTTAAAAACCCTAGTAAAAAACGCAAAACGTCGAGATGCACTGTTATTTTCGTCAAATCGGCGAAACAATGACAATTTAAGGGTTAATACTGACATTTCAGAGACAGTACGCCCGGCAGCGGCGGGATAGCCCGGATGCTGCGCCGGGTCTGACACGCTGCGCACACCACGCGGCCTACAATGAAAGCAGGTATTGCCGCGCTGCTGCGCTGTGAATTGCCTGCCCCCCCTTACCACTAGCCAAATTCATGCCAGACATGCTGAACGCCGATCTGCACTGCCACTCCACGTTTTCCGATGGCACCCTGAGCCCGGAAGCGCTGGCCCAGCGTGCCCGCGAGCGGGGGGTGCAGCTGTGGGCGCTGACCGACCATGACGAAGTCAGCGGTCTGGACCGGGCGAGTGCTGCGGCCGCGCAGCAGGGCCTGGCATTTCTGAGCGGTGTGGAGGTGTCAGTGAGCTTTGGCGAAACCACCGTGCATATCGTCGGCCTGGGTTTTGACTGGCACCACGCCGGCCTGCGCGAAGGTCTGGCGCGCACGCGGGGCGGCCGCGAGCAGCGCGCTCGCGAGATGGCCGCCGGCCTGGAGAAGGTCGGTATCGGCGGCGCCTATGAAGGTGCGCTGCGCTATGTGGGCAACCCGGATTTGATCTCGCGCACGCATTTTGCCCGCTTTCTGGTCGAAACCCGGGTCTGCCGCGATCCGGCGGAGGTGTTCCGCCATTACCTGGTCGAGGGCAAGCCCGGCTTTGTGCCCCACCGCTGGGCGCGGCTGCAGGATGCCGTGCAGTGGATCGTGCAAGCGGGCGGGCTGGCCGTCATCGCCCACCCTGCGCGCTACCACCTCAATGGCGGGGAAGAGCATGCGCTGTTCTCCTCGTTCAAGGACTATGGCGGCCAAGGGGTGGAAGTGGTCACCGGCAGCCACTTTCCGCACGAATACGCCATCTACGCAGACCTGGCCAACAGCTTTGGCCTGTATGCCTCACGGGGCTGCGATTTCCACAGCCCGGGCGAATCGGGTACCGATTTTGGTGCCCTGCCCTCGCTGCCCAGCGGCGTCCCACCCGTGTGGCAGGCGCTGAAGGGGCGCATCCTGCACCCGGGTGCGCCGCAGCACACCGCTGTTCATTGAGCCAGCCCCAACCGCCACACCCACGATAACCAGCGCACCACCAACACATCCATGGCCCAATATTTCGAGGTTCACCCCGACAATCCCCAACCCCGCCTGCTCAAGCAGGCCGCCGCCATGCTCAAGGACGGCGGCATCCTGGCAGTGCCCACCGACTCCAGCTACGCCTTTGTCTGCGCGCTGGACAACAAGCAAGTGGTGGACCGGCTGCGCCGCATCCGCCAGATCGATGACAAACGCATGCTCACGTTGCTGTGCTGCGATCTGTCCCAGCTGTCGAGCTATGCAATGGTGGACAACCACCAGTTCCGCATGCTCAAGCTGGGCACGCCCGGACCGTTCACCTTTATTCTGGCCGCCACCAAAGAGGTGCCCCGCCGCATCAGCCACCCTTCGCGCAAGACCATTGGTCTGCGCGTGCCCGACAACAAGGGCCTGTTGATGCTGCTGGAGTTGCATGGGGAGCCGCTGCTGTCCACCACCTTGATTCCGCCGGGCGAGACCGAGCCGCTGAATGACCCCGAAGAAATCCGCGAGCGCTTTGAATCGCAGATCGAACTGGTGGTCAATGCGGGGCCCTGCCCGCTGGAGCCGACGACGATCGTCGACCTGACGCCGATGGGCACCGGGGGTGCGCCCGTGGTGGTGCGCGAAGGCCGCGGGCCACTGGCGCAACTGGGTCTGTAAGCGGGCCGCCAGGCACGGCTGGCGCACTGGGGCGGGCCCTGCTGAGGCGGCCTGCGCAAACGTTTGCCATGGCCATTGCCATCGCTGCGCAGAGGCCACCGGCAAATCTGATAGGCTCGCCACTGCCTGGTGCGCTGTGGCGCGCCCTTTCTCACCTTACTGACGACCCGCCTTCTCCGTGAATGCTGACCTGATACAAACCGTTCTGATCTATGCACTGCCGGTGCTGTTCTCCATTACCGTGCACGAGGCAGCGCATGGCTATGCTGCGCGCCATTTCGGGGACAACACGGCGGCCATGCTGGGCCGCCTGACGCTGAACCCGCTCAAGCACATCGACCCCATCGGCACCATCCTGATGCCGCTGATGCTGTATTTCATGACCTCGGGCGCCTTTGTGTTTGGCTACGCCAAACCCGTGCCCGTGGCCTTTGGCAACCTGCGCAACCCCAAACGCGACATGATCTGGGTGGCGCTGGCCGGCCCTGCGACCAATTTTGTGCAGGCCCTGCTCTGGGCTGTGGTCTACGGCATTCTGGTCGCCTCTGGCGTCGATGAGCGCTTCTTCCTGAAGATGGCGCAGGCCGGTGTGCTGGTGAACCTGGTGATGTGGGCCTTCAACCTGTTTCCGCTGCCTCCGCTGGATGGCGGGCGTGTGCTGGTGGGGCTGCTGCCCTACAAGCAGGCGGTGGCCGTCTCCAAGATTGAACCTTATGGATTTTTCATCGTCATGGGCCTTGTCATTGCAGGGGTCGTCAGCACCTTCTGGATGCGCCCCCTGATGAGCCTGGGCTACGCCGTTGTCAGCGTGGTGCTGATGCCCTTCAGCTGACCGCCTGCACCGCCCGCCCTGCGCCGCAACGCATATTGATGGATCGTTATGACTAAGACACGTTATCTCACGGGTATCACCCCCTCTGGAACGCCCCACCTGGGCAACTACGCCGGCATGATGCGCCCGGCCATCGCCGCCAGCCGTGCCGGCGATGTCGAGAACTTCTATTTCCTCGCCGACTACCACGCGCTGATCAAGTGCCAGGATCCCGAGCGCGTCAACCGCTCGACCTTGGAGATCGCGGCGAGCTGGCTGGCCGCTGGCCTGAACCCCGAGCACGTGACCTTCTACCGCCAGTCGGATATCCCGGAGATTCCCGAGCTGACCTGGTTTCTGACCTGCGTGACCGGCAAGGGCGTGCTCAACCGCGCCCATGCCTACAAGGCCGCGCAGGACAAGAATGCCGAATCCGGCAAGGAAGGCGATGACGGCGTCACCGCAGGCCTTTTCATGTACCCGGTGCTGATGGGCGCAGACATTCTGGTATTCAACGCGAACAAGGTGCCAGTGGGCCGTGACCAGATCCAGCACATCGAGATGGCCCGTGACATGGCCTCGAGCTTCAACCACCTGTATGGCGAGCATTTCGTGCTGCCCGAGGCAGCAGTGGACGACCATGTGGCAACCCTGGCCGGCCTCGATGGCCGCAAGATGAGCAAGAGCTACGACAACACGATTCCGCTGTTCTCCACGCAGGCCCAGCTCAAGAAGTTGATCGGCAGCATCGTGACCGACTCGCGCGCCCCCGGCGAGCCCAAGGAGGTGGAAGGCTCGGCTCTGTTTCAGATGTACCAGGCGTTTGCCACCCCCGAGGAAACAGCGGCCTTGCGCCAGGCCTATGCAGACGGCATTGCCTGGGGAGATGCGAAGGCCTTGCTGTTCGAATGCATTGACCGTGAGCTCGCTCCGTTGCGTGAGCGCTACAACTACCTGATGGCCCACCCCCAGGAAGTGGAGGCCATTTTGCGCCAAGGTGCAGAAAAAGCACGAACATATTCAGGCCCTTTACTACATAAGTTACGTGCCGCTGTTGGCCTGCGGCCACTGACCGCGGCCAGCCATGCCGATACGCCGAAGGCGGCAACCCGGCAGGCCGGCGCTGCATTCAAGCAGTACCGCGAGAAGGACGGCAAGTTCTACTTCAAGTTGGTGCGGGCCGATGGCGCCGTGCTGCTGCAGAGCCTGGGATTCGATGCGCCCAGGGACGCGGGCGCGATGATTGCACAATTGCAGGCGCAGCCACAGAGCCTCCCCGAGGCCATGGACAACCTGCAATTGGGTGACAGCTGCTCCCTGTCGGATGTGCAGTTGGCGCTCAAAGAGATAGCCGAGAGTTAAGAGACTGCCTATACTGCATTTGCAACTAATTGTTGAAGCTGTCACCGCCGTGGCAACTTACCCGTTTAACGCAGTGTGGAGCGAGTGATTCAATTTGCTTTTATTATTGAGCCATCGAATAAAAGCAAGCTATTGAGCTTTGTGGGAGTGAGCTGTTATGAGAATTGTGGCACTGGATGATGATCTGGTGGTGTTGGATATGCTCTCCAAGACCATGGAGGCGGAGGGCCACGCCTGTACGACCCATTCCTCTGGCGCCTCGCTGATCAAGGACATGCGCCGCGAAACCTATGATCTGCTGATCCTGGACTGGCAATTGCCGGACACCACGGGACCGCAGGTCGTGCGCTGGATACGGGAGAACGTCAACCAGGAGTTGCCGGTGCTCTTCATCACCAGCCGCCATGGTGAGGCGGACATCGTCGAGGGACTGGAGGCCGGAGCG
The DNA here is from genome assembly GCF_022387135.1 of Comamonas sp. B21-038. Lineage (GTDB taxonomy): Bacteria > Pseudomonadota > Gammaproteobacteria > Burkholderiales > Burkholderiaceae_C > Comamonas > Comamonas sediminis. The sequence goes on along the minus strand of NZ_CP092462.1, from coordinate 614,248 downwards.
GACGATTTCATGATCAAACCGCTGCGGGTGGCCGAGCTGGTCGCGCGTGTGCGTGCGCTGCTGCGCCGCGCCTACCCTGCGGCCACCAAGGGTACGCTGGAGTTTGGCCGCTACAAGTTCCTGTCCGATTCGCGGGCCTTGGAAGTTGACGGCAAGCTGGTGGAGTTGAAGAACCGCGAGTACGATCTGGCGCTGTTCCTGTTTCAGAACATGGGGCGCCTGCTGTCGCGTGACCATTTGCGCGAAATCATCTGGGGCCAGAACTCCGATGTCATCTCGCGCTCGCTCGATACCCATGTATCGCGGCTGCGCACCTTGCTGGATCTGCGTCCGGAGAACGGGTTCATCATCACCGCTGTGTATGGAGTGGGCTATCGGTTTGAGGCCGTCAAACCGCTGTCCGAGACGCAGCCCGACTGAATGTCTGCAGGGAAATGCAGCGCGTCATACGGCCAACACGCCACACGTGTTGGCCGTATTTACGCTGATGCATCCCGACCACCTGCCCGGCCTGGCCGCCGGGCTTGAAGGAGAGCCATCTTGTTTCGTTCCCGTCTGCCATTGTCTACTGCCATCTGGCTGGCCATTGGCGTGGCCGCCCCTGGTCTCGCGCTGGCGGCGTCGGCAGACCAGTTGCCCGATATCCGCCATACGGTCGTCAGCGGCGACACGCTTGAAGGCGTGGCCCAGCGCTATCTGAAGGACCCGCAGCAGTGGCGCGCCGTCGGCACGCTCAATGGCGTCAAGGATCCATTGCGGCTGCGGGTGGGCTCGGTCATCGTCATTCCTGCCCACATGGTGGGCTACCAGGAAGTGACGATCACCCATGTCAAGGGCGTTGCACGCATGCGCTCGCCGCAGTCCGGCAGCGACTGGCAGAGCGCAGCGTCGGGCACGATCCTGACCGAGGGCGATGAGCTGCAGGTGCCTGCGGGCAGCTATGTGAGCCTGCGCTTTGCCGATGGCAGCTCGGTGCGCATCAATGAGAACTCGCAGCTCAAGCTCAGCGAGCTGCGCAAGAACAGCCGCACCGACGAGCAGCAGTCGGTGCTCGATCTGAGCCAGGGCGGTCTGGAATCCCATGTGACGCCCGTGGTGGACCAGCGCCGCAAGCGCAAGTTCGAGATCAAGACGCCGATGGCCACCACCAGCGTGCGCGGCACGGTGTTCTCGGTCAGCGTGACGGATTCCGGCAAGGCCATCACCGCCGTCGACAAGGGCGTGGTGCAGGTGCAAGGTTACACGGCAAAGCGCCAGCCGGCGCAGCAGGCCCTGGTACCGGCGGGATCGGGTGTGGCAGTGCAGGCAAGCGGCCAGGTGGGCACGCCGGTGGCCCTGCTGGAGGCACCCAGCCTGGAGCGCAACCCCGCCGTTTTTGAAGACGCCAATTTTCTAACACTGCAAGTGGGCGAGGTGCCGGGCGCTCGGCAGTATGCCGTGCTGCTGGCACTCGACGCGGATCTGTCCCGCGTGATCCTGCGCCAAAGCCATGCCAGCCCCAGCTTCCGATTCGAGGCCGTACCGGACGGCACCTACTACCTGAGTGCACGCGCCCTCGACGCGCAGGACATACCAGGCAAGCCGGCGGTGCAGACCATCAAGGTCAAGGCGACTCCCATCCCGCCGCTCTATTCCAGCCCTGCCCCGGATGGCTTGATCGGCTTGTCCGATGGCGAGCTGCTCTGCACCGAGGGCGGCTCGGGCATTGCGGGCTACCGCATCCAGGTCTCTGCCAGCCGGGATTTCTCGCAACCCTTGCAGGACTCCGGCGTGGTGGACAACTGCCAGGCCAGCGTGACCGGCTTGGGCGAGGGCCACTATTTCTGGCGTGCGGCCAGCGTGCGCCGGCTGGCGGACGGCAGCCTGGACCAAGGCCCGTTTGCGCAGCCACAGGCTTTCAAGACCGGCAGCAACCCGGCGGCACTGGGCGCCGATGCGCTGAATGCGGCAGAGCCCAGCGCCCCCAACCTGCTGCAGCTGTCCTGGCCGGCCGAGCCCAACCAGCGTTTCAACCTGCAGCTGGCCAAAGACGAATCCTTTGCCAGTCCGCTGGTCAGCACGCAGCTTGACCAGCCGCAGTGGACATCGGACCCCCTGGTCGCGGGCGACTACTATGTGCGCATCCAGGTGCTGGACCCTTCGGGCCTCAAGAGCCGCTACTCCGATCCGCGCAAGCTCACTGTCGAGCCCTCGGTCGTCACCGGCGCGGGTACCGTCCTCAGAACCGGTGAAGGCAAAGCTGTTCTCAGCCCGCGCTAAGGGTACGCCGACCTGGACAGCGCCCCTGACGGTGCGCTGTCCGCGTTCACTGAACCGCCCATGGCCGTACCCTCTTTCTCATTGAGCCGAACCCAGCTGCGCTGGCTGGAGTGGCTGACGCTGTCTGCGCTGCTGCTGGGCCTGGTGGCCTGGGCCAGCCTGCGCGAGCAGCCCCGTGTCATCAATACCTTTGTGCAGGACATCACCGGCTGGCTCAGCGCGCCGGTGCCCCGCGATGACATCGTCATCGTTGCGATTGACGATGCGAGCCTGCAAAGCGTGGGCCGCTGGCCGTGGCGCCGCTCCGTGCATGCGCAGCTGATAGATCGCATCGCCGCCCAGCACCCCAAGGCCCTGGGCGTGGACGTGCTGTTCAGCGAACCCGACCTGCAGCACCCTGAGGACGATGTCCAGCTGGCGCAGGCGATTGCCCAGGCAGGCCATGTCGTGCTGCCGGTGGACTGGCGCATGGCCAATGTGGACATCGGCGCCGAACTGCCGCTCGCCCGCCTGCGCGAGGCGGCGCGCCAGCTCGGGCATGTGAACGTCACCGTCGATGACGACGGAGTGATACGCCGCTACTCCGGCGCGCAAGGCGAGGACACCGGGCCCTGGCCCCATTTCAGCATTGCCATGCTGTGTGCCAGCGGCCAGAGCCATGCGCTGTGCCAGGGCACGCGCCCCCCCGAGCCCGGAGAGCAGTGGGTGCAGCGCTCGCCCGAGATCTTCAACTTTGCCCGAGGAGACCGGCCCTACACCATGTACTCGGCCGAAGATGTGCTGACGGGACGCATACCCGCCGACAGCTTTCGCGGCAAGTATGTGCTGCTGGGCGCCACCGCCTCGGGCCTGGGCGATTACTTTGCCAGCCCCGCGCGGCCCGCATCGCGGCATATCGCGGGCGTGGAGCTGATCGCCCATGCACTCGACTCCCAGCTGTCCAACCAGCATGTGCATGCCGTATCGCTGCAGAGCAATATGGCCGTCAACCTGGCCGCGATTGTGCTGGCGCTGCTGGCCATTGCACTGCTGGGGCCGATGGCCGGCCTGCTGGCGCAGATGACCGTGGCTGCGGGCCTGCTGGCGCTGTGCCTGGCACTGCGCAGCTGGGCCGGCTTGCAGCTGGCGCCCGGGGCGGCACTGGTGGGCCTGCTGGTCATCTACCCGATCTGGAGCTGGCGGCGCCTCAGCGCGGCCGCGCGTTTCCTGCAGCAGGAGATGCACAACCTGCGCGCTGCGCTGGACACCACCAGCGCCCCGCAGCGCAATGGCCTGCTGATGGACGACTTTCTGGAGCGGCGCATCAAGGCGGTGGAGACCGCCACCGACACCCTGCGCCAGATGCACGGCTTTGTGCGCGATACGCTGCGCCAGATCCCCTCGCCCACCTTTGTGGTCGATCCGTTGGGCATGGTCAGCCTGCACAATGCCGCCGCCGTGCGCTACCTGCAGAACCTGGGCGTGCCCAGCCAGGGGTTGATCGCGATCCAGTCGGCGCTGCAAGGCATGCGCACCAAGGACTCGGGCCAGGTGCTGTCGTTTGCCAGCGCCGAGCAGTTGCGCGCCCTACCGCCTGAGTGCGAGGTGCTCGACCGCGAGGACCACCCCTGGCTGCTGCTGGCCGAGGCCTTTCGTGCACCGGCGCCTGCGGGCTGGCTGTTGATGCTGGTGGACCTGACCGAGCTGCACAAGGCGCAGCAGCAGCGCGACCAGGCGCTGCGTTTCATCTCGCATGATTTCCGCTCACCCCAGTCCTCGATCATCACCTTGCTGGAGATGTACAAGGAATTCCCCGGCCAGATGAGCGAGGCCGAGCTGCACCGCAAGATCAACCGCCTGGCGCACCAGTCGCTGGAGATGGCAGAGAGCTTTGTCCAGCTCGCCTCGGCCCAGTCGCAGGCCATGCAGCCGCAGCTGCTCAACCTCGATGTATTGCTGCAGGAAGCCGTTGACGACTGCTGGGCCAAGGCCTCGGAGAAGAAAATCCAGGCACGCTACCTGCCCGGAGCGCTGGAGGCCGCCGAGACCGACATCGTCTGCGTCGGAGACCGGTCCTTGCTGCAGCGCTGCTTTGTCAACCTGCTGGGCAACGCGATCAAGTACAGCCCCAGCGGCACGGTGGTGGAGGCCAGCATTGCCGATGATGGCGAGTACTGGCAGGTGGAAGTGCGCGACCAGGGCTTTGGCATGACGCAGGAGCAGCTGGACAAGCTCTTTCAGCCGTTCCAGCGCTTCCACCAGAACAGCCAGCCGCAAATCTCGGGCATCGGCCTGGGCCTGAGCTTTGTGCAGACGGTGGTGCTGCGCCACCAGGGTTTTGTCAGCGTCACCAGCGGGGTCAACGAGGGCTCCTGCTTCAGCCTGCACATTCCGAAGGCGCCGGCCACCTACCCAGGCGTGCAGCAGCCGCAGTCCTAGCCGCTTGGGTCCTGGGGCCTGGGCTCAGTGCAGTTCTTTGCCCCGGAGTTCCGGGATCAGCCACACCGTCGCCAGCGCATCGAGCACATAGATGGCAGCCAGCAGGCCAATGGCCATCTGGAACGAATACTGGGCCGCAATGGCGCCGATCACCACCGGACCTGCGCCGCCGACGGCGCGGCCAATGTTGAACAGCACATTCTGGGCGGTGGCCCGGGCCTCGGTCGGGTAGGCCTCGCTCATCAACGCGCCAAAGCCGCCCATCATGCCGTTGACGAACATGCCCATCACCGCACCGGCCCAGAGCATGGTGATGGGGTCGTTGAGCTGCGAGTAGAACAGCACCATCAGCGCCGCCCCCGCCTGGAACAGCAGAAAGCTCGGCTTGCGGCCGATGCGGTCGGCCAGTTGGCCAAAGATCCAGATGCCGGCCATCATGCCCAGGATGGTGACGGCGGTCCACAGCGCGGACTTGGTCAGGTTGAAGCCCAGCTTGTTGGCCAGGAAGGCGGGCATCCAGATCATGATGCCGTAGTAGCCAAAGTTCTGCACCGAGGTGAGCACGGCAATGCCGACGCTGATGCGGGTGGTGGCGCGGTCCTTGACCAGCAGCTTGAAGCACTGCAGCACGGACTGCTTTTTCTCCTGGCTGCGCACAAACACCTCGGGCTCATGCAGACGGTTGCGGATGAACCAGGCCACAAAGGCCGGGATCACGCCCACCAGGAACATGCCGCGCCAGCCGATATACGGCAGCAGCAATGGCGTCAGCAAGGCGGCGCCCAATACCCCCACCTGCCAGCCCAGCGCCACATAGGACGAGACACGCGCCCGGTAGCGCGCCGGCCAGGCCTCCGCTGCCAGCGCCATGCCAATGCCGAACTCGCCCCCCAGGCCGATACCGGCGATGGTGCGGTAGACCAGCAGGTCCCAGTAACCCTGCGCAAACGCACACAGCCCGGTAAACACGGCAAACAGCACGATGGTCCAGGTCAGCACGCGGATGCGGCCATAGCGGTCGCTGAGCATGCCAAACACGATGCCGCCCACGACAGCGCCGATCAAGGTCCAGGTGACCAGCGATCCGGCCTGCGCCGTCGTCAGCCCCAGATCCTCACGGATGGCGCTGAGCATGAAGCCCAGGATCAGCAGGTCAAAACCGTCCATGGCGTAGCCCACGGCCGAACCAGCCAAGGCCTTCCAGCCATAGCGGTTGACGGTATCGGAAGAGGAGGAGGCAGTGCCTGTAGCGGCAGACCCGGCAGCGGATGAAGACATGAAATGCGCTTTGTAGTAGGTTTTATGACCGCTGCGCGCACAAAAATGCCGCACGGATGGCGGCATGGTTGCTCAGCAGCGGGCGCTATTGTGCGCGATATCTATACGCTCTGCGTAGAGCCTGCGCAGTCCACATATTGACTAGTCGGTAAAAAATGGGGCATTGGGCGCCCCACCTTCAGGCCAGGAACAGCTCCTGCAGATCGCTCAGAAAGTCGAATCCACGCTCTGTGGGGGTGACTTTCTGGAAATCCAGCTTGATCAGGCCCTTGGCCTCGGCCTCGTGCAAGGCCTTGGCGATGGCGCTGAGCGGCAGGCCCGTGCGGTCCAGGTAATCCTGCAGTGCAAAGCCCTCGCGCAGGCGCAGCGCATTGAGCATGAACTCGAACGGCAGATCGGCGCGCTTGACCTCGTCGTCCTGCGCCAGCGCATTCCCCTGCAGCGCCTGGGCCATATAGCGGGCCGGATCACGCAGCCGCACCTGGCGCACCACGCGGTGGGCAAAGCTCAGCTTGCTGTGGGCGCCCGCCCCGATGCCCAGGTAATCCCCAAACAGCCAGTAGTTGCTGTTGTGCACGCAGGCATGGCCCGGCTTGGCATAGGCCGACACCTCGTAGCGCTGCATGCCGGCCTGCGCGGTGCGCGCCGTGATCTGGTCCAGCATCGCATAGGCCACATCGTCCTCCGGAACGGCCGGCGGGTACTTGGCAAAAAAGGTGTTGGGCTCGATGGTCAGGTGGTAGATCGAGATGTGCGGCGGCGCAAAGCCCAGCGCCGTATCCAGGTCCCGCGCCAGGTCCTGGGCAGTCTGGCCCGGCAGCGCATACATGATGTCCAGGTTGAAGGTCTCGAAGCTGCTGGCGGCCTCTTCAACCGCAGCCATTGCCTGCGCGCCGTTGTGCACGCGGCCGATGGCTTCCAGAAAGCGGTCGTCAAAGCTCTGCACGCCAATCGACAGACGGGTGATGCCCGCACCGCGAAACGCCCGAAAGCGGTCCTTCTCGAAGGTGCCGGGGTTGGCCTCCATCGTGATCTCGCAACCGGCCTCCACACGCAGACGCGCACGGATGGCCGAGATCAGCCGGTCAATCGATTCCGGCGAAAACAGGCTGGGTGTGCCGCCCCCCAGAAAAATGCTGTGGATGCTGCGCCCCCAGATGAGCGGCAAGGCCTGCTCCAGGTCGGCAATCAGCGCATCGATGTAGCGCTCTTCGGGCACCGCATGGCGGCCGTCGCGCGCCTCATGCGAATTGAAATCGCAGTACGGGCATTTCTTGATGCACCAGGGCAGATGCACATACAGCGACAGCGGCGGCAGGCTGGGCAGCTGCAAGGTGCCCGGGCGCATGTAGTGCTGGATATCGCGCTGCACCACCTGCTCTGGCGCTTGCGCCGATTGCAGCGGAATATGCACCGCCATCTCAGTCCTTGGGCGCCGCCGCCACCAGCGGCGTGCCGGCCAACCAGCTGTCGCGCAGCAGTGCCATCATCTGGCGCGACGAGCGGCCACGGTGGCTGTGCGCATGCTTGACCTCGGTGGCCATTTGCCCAAAGGTCATGCCCAGCTCGGGGATCAGCAGCACCGGGTCGAAGCCGAAGCCGCCCTCGCCCAGCGGCGCGGTGGTGATCTCGGCAGCCACCCGGCCCACCGCGACCAGCGGCTCCGGATCCTTGGGGTGGCGCACCGCCACCAAGGTGCTGACCATGGCCGCACGGCGGTCGGTCACGCCCTGCATCTGTTCCAGCAGCGCGCGCACATTGTTGGCATCGCTTTTCTCGTAACCGAACTGGGTGCAGTAGTAGGCGGTATCCACCCCCGGCAGACCGCCGAAGGCCGCCACGCACAGACCGGCATCATCGGCAATGGCGGGCAGGCCGGTGTGCTCGGACGCAAAGCGGGCCTTGGTCAACGCATTTTCCAGAAAGGTGCCATAAGGCTCGGGCGCTTCGCCCTGCATCAAATCGCCCTGGGGGACCAGGGTGACGCCCAGCGGCTCGAACATGGCCTGCAGTTCGGCGAGTTTGCCCGGGTTGTTGGAAGCGAGAACGATTTTCATGGATCGACACCAGCGGCCGCGGCAGGCTCACCTGCACAGCCCGCTGCTTTTTGGAGAAAAGTAAAAACAGGCATGGCGGCCTTGCGCCGCCATGCAGGACAGGCTGAATTATCGGCGGAGCGACAAAACGCAGTGCATGCCGGGCTTATGCGGCGGGCGCATCCGGCCGAGGCTCGGCCTTGCCACCGGCATCGGGCTCGAGCGGTGGCGGCAAGGTGTCACTCACCGGCTCGTCCGACTCGAAGCGCTCGGCACCGGGCATTTCCCACTCCATCGCCACTGCCGTGACGTTGTCGCTGGTGGCACCGGCCTTGCGCAAGGCCGCATCGATCAGGTCGGGGATGGCGCGGGAGACCGACTTGTTGGCCAGCTCACGCGCAATTACCGTCTCGGAGACGCTGCTCCACAGCCCGTCGGAGCACAGCATGATGCGGTCGCTGCGGTGCATCTCGGTGGGACCGGCCACATCAAAGAACGGGCGCGAAGGGCTGCCCAGGCAGGTGAACAGCACATTGCGGTTGAAGCGGTCGGGGTTGATGCTGGTCACCCCGGAACCACGCAACTCCATGTAGGAATGGTCACGGGTGCGCGCCAGCACCTTGCCACTGCGCACCAGGTACAGGCGCGAGTCGCCACAATGCACCCACCAGATATTGCCATCCTGCACCACCGAGGCCACCAACGTGGTGCGGGGCGGGTCTTCCATCTGGTTGGCGATCGCGTATTTCAGGATATTGTGGTGCGCCGACAGCAGTGCATTCTCGAGGAATTCGGCCGGGTCCTCCAGCTTGGGGCGCGCCAGACGCTGAAAATCGAGCGACACGGTCTGCAACGCCAGTTGCGCGGCCACTTCCCCTTCCGGATGCCCTCCCATGCCATCGGCCACGACAAACAGACAGGCTTCCTTGGTATAGCTATACCCCATCCTGTCTTCGTTTTTTTCCCGCCCGCCCTTGCGGCTGAGCTGGAAGACCGAGAACTTCATTTGGTTTGGCCTCCGCCCACGCGCTTTTTGGTATCGCTGACCAGCGAATCAATCGACATACGAACCTTCTCGGAGACAGTCAGTTTGGTATAGCGGCGCTCATCTTCGCGCGCCAGCTCTTTTTGCAACAGGAACACCGACTGAGGCCGGGCCTGGGGATCCAGTGCCATGCACCACTCCACCAGTTCGATCAGGTTGTCCGAGTAAACGCCGCGCACCTTGGACATGGCCAGGCTCAGGCGGTCCTTTTCCTGGCGCTTGGGTGCGTCGTTGGGCGGAATGCCCTGCATGCAGGCATAGATGCAGGCGCCAATCGCATAGATATCGGTCCAGGGGCCCAGCGCCATGTCACGGCGGTACATCTCGGGGGCGGCAAAGCCGGGCGTGTACATCGGACGGACAAAGTTGCCTTCCTTGCTCAGCACTTCGCGGGCCGCGCCAAAATCGATCATCACCGCCTTGTTGTCGTCGGTGATGAAGATGTTGGCCGGTTTGATATCGAGGTGCAGCATCTTGTGCTGGTGCACGATGCGCAGACCGCGCAGCACCTCGTCGAACAGCGAGCGGATCGTGGACTCGCGGAAGACCTTGGCTTCCTTCAGATCGCGGGCGGTCACGACGAAATCCTGCAAGGTGGCCCCTTGCAGGTAGTTCATCACCATGTAGACGGTGTCGTTCTCGCGGAAGAAGTTGTAGACACTGACGACCGAGGAGTGCGAGATCTGGGCGAGCGCGCGGCCCTCTTCAAAGAAACTCTTGAGACCCAATCGGTACAGAGACAGCTTGTCGGGCTCGATGCTCGGAGACAGCGAACCCGGCGCACGGGTGGCCAGGCTGGACGGCAAATACTCCTTGATGGCGACCTGCTGGCCATCGGGCGCCAGCGCCAGATAGACCACCCCGAACCCCCCTGCCGATATGCGCCGCACGATACGGTAGCCACCGATGACGGTATTGGCTGGCAGCGGCGCTGGCTTTACTTTTGACATAGTTTGATGAACAACGCAGGTATATGAGAAGCCTGATAATGAGCGCGATTGCAAGCAACCTCATACAGTCCTATGCCAGTTTACAGCATGACAGGCTATGCCTCTGTCCAGCAAAGCATCCCACCTGACGGTGACAACAATGCTCCCTCCCTCTGGCGCGTCGGACTGGAAATTCGCTCGGTTAACAGCCGTTTTCTCGATTTATCTTTTAAGCTTCCGGAAGACCTCAGAAGCTGCGAACCTCAGTTACGCTCTCTGGTAGATAATAGTCTGAAGCGTGGCAAGGTGGAAGTGCGGGTACTGATCAACAGTGAACACGCGTCCAGCGTGCCGGTCGCATCGCCCCGCCTGCTGCAGCAGCTGGGCAGCTTCCAGGACACCGTCAAGGCCTGGATGCCGGCAGCCCAGCCCTTCTCTGTCGCAGAAGTGCTACGCCTGAGCGGCAGCGGCAGCATCGAGTTGCCCGAGAACTGGGCTGAGAACGTGGCCGCGCTGTGCCAGCAAGCCCTCAAGACCCTGCTCGACGCCCGCCAGCGCGAAGGCAAGCGGCTCGCCGACATGCTCCAAGACCGCATCAAGCAGCTGCGCCAGCTGGCCGACCAGGCCGAGCCGCTGATTCCCGAACTGGTCAAGCAGCAAAAGCAGCGCTTTTTGGAGCGCTGGCAAGAAGCGATGGCGCTGAGCGCCGGCAGCGTCTCACCCGAAGCGGCCCAGGATCGTGCGCTGACCGAGGCCACGTCTTTTGCGATCCGCATCGATGTCGCAGAAGAAGTGACACGCCTGCGCTCGCACCTGGAAGAGATCAGCCGTCTGCTGACCAAGGGTGGTGATATCGGCAAGCGCCTCGACTTCCTGATCCAGGAGCTGCACCGCGAGGCCAACACCTTGGGCTCCAAATCTGCAGCGCTGGACCTGACCCGCATCAGCGTCGACATGAAGGTGCTGATCGAGCAGATGCGCGAACAAGTGCAAAACATCGAATAAGAAGCCAGAACTCCCATGGAATACCCCGGAAACCTCTTTGTCGTCTCTGCCCCCAGCGGTGCAGGCAAGTCGTCCCTCGTCAAGGCCCTGCTGGAGCTCGACTCCCAGGTCTTTCGCTCCATCTCCCACACCACGCGCTCGCCGCGCGGCCAGGAAAAGCACGGCCGCGAGTACTACTTCGCCTCACGCGACGATTTCGAGCGGATGATTGCCTCCAACGCGTTTGTCGAGTGGGCCAATGTGCATGGCAATTTGTACGGCACCTCCAAGAAGGCGATCGAAGAGCGCCTGGCCAAGGGCACCGATATCGTGCTGGAGATCGACTACCAGGGCGCTTTGCAGATCAAGCAAAGCTTTCCCCATGCCGTGTTGATCTTCATCCTGCCGCCCAGCTGGGAAGAGCTGCGCTCGCGGCTCGAGAACCGCGGCGAGGATGCCTCCGATGTCATCGAAAAGCGCCTCACGAACGCCAAAGAGGAGATGGCCCAGGTCCACAAATTCGACTTCGTTATAATTAATGAATTGTTCGAACGCGCGCTGTTCGATTTGAAGGCCGTTGTACATTCACAACGCTTGCGCTATTCGGCCCAAAAGCGCGTTCGCAGCGAAATTTTCTCGTCACTCGACATCCCTGTTACCCTGGAGAACTCCTGATGGCCCGCATCACCGTAGAAGACTGCCTCGATAAAGTCCCCAACCGCTTCCAACTGGTTCTGGCCGCTACCTACCGTGCGCGCATGCTGAGCCAGGGCCACACCCCCAAGATTGAAAGCCGGAACAAGCCAGCCGTCACCGCGCTGCGCGAAATTGCCGCCGGCAAGGTGGGCCTGGAAATGCTGAAGAAGGTTCCGGGCTAAGCCCCTGCACCTTGCGCCAAATGGCACCGAATGTCGGTGCCATTTTTCTTGGTATTCACACAAATTTGTCATCGCACGCTACAGTTAAGGCGTGAAGTCCGTGACCATCCCCTCCGCACCTGCCCAAGTCTCTGGCGTCATCGCTACCGCCGCAGCCAAGCCTGCCATGTCGTATCCGGTCGTGGTGAGTGCCTACGCCGAATTTTTGGAGAAGCTCGACTACCTCGGTGAGGCCGACCTGGCCCTGGTCGAGGAAGCATTCGAGTTTGCCGCCCAGGCCCATACCGGCCAGTTCCGCAGCAGCGGTGATCCCTACATCACCCACCCGATTGCGGTGGCGGAAATCTGCGCGAGCTGGAAGCTCGACGCCCAGGCGCTGATGGCGGCGCTGATGCATGACGCGATGGAAGACTGCGGCGTCACCCGCGATGACATTGCCCGCCAGTTTGGCGACACGGTGGCCGAGCTGGTCGATGGCCTGACCAAGCTGGACAAGCTCCAGTTCAACTCGCGCGAAGAGAACCAGGCCGAATCATTCCGCAAGATGCTGCTGGCGATGGCGCGCGATGTGCGCGTCATTCTCGTCAAGCTCGCCGACCGCACGCACAACATGCGCACGATGTCCGACATGCCGCGCAGCAAGTGGGGCCGCATCTCGACCGAGACCATGGAAATCCATGTACCGATCGCCAACCGCCTGGGCATCAACCGGGTCTACCGCGAGCTGCAGGACCTGGCCTTCAAGCACCTCTACCCCTGGCGCCATGACACCCTGGTCAAGGCGCAGGGCCGCTCGCGCAACCGGCGCAAGGATGTGGTCCAGAAGATCCATGCCGAGGTCGATTCGGCCTTTGCCAAGTCCGGCATCAAGATCCGCCTGGGCAACCAGGAAAAAACGCTTTACGCCATCTACAAGAAGATGGATGGCAAGCGCCTGTCGTTCGCACAGGTGACCGACTCCTACGCGGTGCGCGTTATCGTGCCCAACCTCATCGACTGCTATACCGCGCTGGGCGTGCTGCACCAGGTCTTCCGCCCGGTGCCTTCCAAATTCCGCGACTACATCGCCAACCCCAAATCGAACGGCTACCAGTCGCTGCACACTACCCTGGTCGGCCCCTCGGGCGTGAGCATGGATTTCCAGATCCGCACCGAGGACATGAACCTGGTCGACGAATACGGCGTGCTCACCCACTGGATGATCCAGGCGCGGGCCATGCCCAATGGCGAGCAGCCGGGCAACAAATGGGTGCAATCGCTGCTCGACATCCAGGACGAGACCCGCGATGCCCATGAGTTCTGGGACAACGTGCGGGTGGACCTGTTCCCCGACTCGGTCTATGTGTTCACGCCCAAGAACCAGATGCTCACCCTGCCCCGGGGCGCGACCGTGCTGGACTTTGCCTATGCCATCCACAGCAATGTCGGCGAGCGCACACAGGGCGCACGCATCAACAACGAACAGGTGCCACTGAGCACGGTGCTCAAGAGCGGCGATGTGGTGGAGGTATCGACCTCGCCCGATGCAGCGCCCCACCCTTCGTGGCTGTCCATCGTGCGCACCGGCCGGGCCAAATCCAAAATCCGCTATTACCTCAAGACCCAGGGCCAGAATGAAACCGCTGCGCTGGGCGAGCGCCTGCTGCTGCAAGCGCTGCGCGCCGAAGGCATCCCCCAGCTTCCCGAGGACAAGGCCGTCTGGGAACGTCTGCTGACGCGCCTGGAGGCACGCAACAAGGTCGAGTTGTTCAATGACATCGGCCAAGGCAAGCGCATCGCGGTGTTTGCCGCCAAGCAGGTGGTGGACCTGCTGGCCGAGCAAGGCCAGCGCCCCGATGCGGTGCTGCTGAGCCAGGAGCGTTTCAAAACCGGCACCAGCACGACCACCACTGCTCTGGTGCTAGACGGCTCGCCCAATGCTGCGGTCAAGTACGCCAAATGCTGCCGCCCGGTGCCGGGAGACCCGATTGCCGCCCACCTCGACCGCAATGCCGGCCTCGTCGTGCACAACGCGCAATGCGCCGTCTGCAAGCGCCTGCTGGCCAAGGATGCCGAGCATTTTGTCGATGTAGAGTGGGCCGATGAACCGGCCAGCGAGTTCGATACCGGCGTCGTGGTCACGATCAACAATGGCAAGGGGGTGCTGGGCAAGATTGCGGCAGAGATCGCGGCGATGGGCTCGGACATCACCCACATCACGATGGACGACGAAGTGGCGATGGACACGATGGCGCTGCGCTTTGTGCTGACCGTCAGGGACCGCGCGCAGGTGGAGCTGCTGCTGCGCCAGCTGGTCAAGCTGCCGTATGTGCTGCGGGCACACCGGGTGCTGCCGGCCGCCTGATGGAGGCCCGACAACGTTCGGGACGCTCTCGCCACAACAGCGCGCCTTGATGGCGCGCTGTAGTTTTGGGGCTCCGCTCTTTCAGGAAGTCCCCGGTCCCGGGTACTGCACATCCAGCACTTCTAGCACCCGCACACCGCCCGGCGTGGGCAACTGCACCTCGTCGCCTATGCGGGCCTTGAGCAGCGCGCGCGCAATGGGCGCCACCCAGCTGACCTGGCCCCGGCTGGCGTCAGCCTCGTCAATGCCCATGATGGTGATCGACTCCTCGCTGCCCTGCTCATCGCAGTAGTGCACCGTCGCTCCGAAGTACACCTGGTCGCTGCCATGGTGCACGCCCGGGTCCACCACCTCGGCCGCTTCCATGCGCTTGGTCAGAAAGCGGATGCGCCGGTCAATCTCGCGCAGGCGCTTCTTGCCATACAGGTAGTCGCCATTTTCCGAGCGGTCGCCATTGCTGGCGGCCCAGTGCACCACCTCCACCACCTTGGGCCGTTCGTCATCGATCAGCTGCAGCAGCTCCTGCTCCAGCGCGCGGTAGCCCCCGGGCGTGATGTAGTTCTTGCCGCCAGCGATTGTCGGCAGTTGCGGCAGATCGTCATCGTCGTCGTTGTCCGTCTCTTTGGTAAAGGCCTTGTTCATGCCGCTATTTAAACAAAGATTGAGGGGGCTCCCTGCCAGAAAGAAAAAAGCCTGCCACCGCCATGGCAGGCTTGCCTTCAGCGGAAAGACTTCCGTGCTTACACGGCCTGGCCCACAGGGGCCTGCGCGGCGCCACCCAGCTCTGGCGGGTGGGTGACGATGCTGCGCAGCGCGGGCCGGGGCTGGGCCAACGCAGCCAGGTCGGGGCGGGGGCGGGCAAAGCCGGTGTTGTGCAGGCCCAGCTTCTCGACCGCAGCGGCCATCGCCAGCAGGCGGCCGTCCTGGTGCAGCGGGCCGATCATCTGCAGGCCAAAAGGCATGCCCGCCTCGTCACGGCCGCAGGGCAACGACAGCGCCGGGTTGGTCGCCAGGGTCACCACATAGGTCAGGCTCAGCCATTCGTAGTAGTTGCGCTGGGTGTGGCCATCCACCTCCTGCGCATAGAGCTGCGTCCAGGGGAAGGGCGACAGTGGCGTCACCGGCGCCAGCACCAGGTCGTATTGCTCAAACGTGCGCTGGAACAAACGCTGGATGCGGGTCTGCGCCAGGTGCGCCCAGGCCCGGTCGCCCAGGCTGATGCTGGCGGCCATCTCCACATTGGCCAGCACATTGGGGCCCAGGGTTTCGGGGGCCGTTCGGTAGGTATCGGCAAACGCGGCGACAAAGCTCTCGGCGCGGATGATGTCAAAGCAGCGGTGCGCCTCTTCCAGGTTCCAGGGCAAGGCGTCCATGCAGGCCACCTCGCCGGCCAAGGCCTGCACCCGCTGGCGAAAGGCGCGGCGCACCAACGGGTCGACCGCGCAGGTGCCAAAGTCCTCGGTGTAGGCCACGCGCAGGCCGCGCAGGTCCATCTCGGGCACAGGCCAGACGGGTGCATGGCGCACGCCCATGCTCAGCGGATCCATCGGGTGCGGGCCCATGCTGGCCTGCATCATCAGCGCGGTATCGGCCACATCACGGCCCATGGGGCCGAGCACCGAGATCGCCGACCATCCCAGCGGGCGGTCATCATTGGCAATCAGGCCCGGCGACGGGCGCAGGCCGACCACGCCACACAGCGCCGCCGGAATGCGCAGTGAGCCGCCGGTGTCCGAGCCGGTGCAGAGCGGAAACATGCCGGTCGCCAGCGCTGCGGCCGAGCCGCCCGATGAGCCACCGGCATTCAGATCCGGGTTGAAGGGGTTGCCGGTAGCGCCCCAGACCGGGTTGCGGCTGTTGGCACCGGCGCCCATGTCCGGCGTATTGGTCTTCGCCGTCACGATTGCGCCCTGGGCACGCAGCCGGGCCACGAAGGCATTGTCTTTGACGGGCACATGGCCGCGCAGCCGCACATTGCCGCTGGTGGTCAGCAGGCCTTCGGTGGCCTGCAAGTCCTTCACACCCAACGGCAGGCCGTGGAGCAGCGGCAGCTGGCTGCGCCGCCCCACTTGCGCTTCCGCCAGCTGGGCGGCGGTGCGGGCCCGCTCGAAATCGGTCGCGCAGAGCGCATTCACCGCCGGGTTGATGGCCTGCATGCGGGCGATGCAATCATCGAGCAGTTCGACCGGCGAGATCTGCCGGCTCTGGATCAGGCTGCGCAGCTCAACGGCGCTGTGTTCTACCAGACTCATTGCGTTGCCAATCCCAGTTTGTCGATCAAAGGCTTCCAGACGGCAATGTCGCGCTCGGCAAAGCCCAGCACATCGGCAGGCTGGCTGCGCATCAGGGTCACGCCCATCTTGTCCATGCTGTTGGCATAGACCGGGTCGCTGTAGCACTGGTTGGTGGCGTCGTTCAAGGTCTTGATCACCTCTGGCGGCGTGCCCTTCTTGGCCACCACCGCAATCCAGGACGGCCGCGCCAGCACGGCCGGCCCACCGGCCTCGGCAATCGTCGGCACCTCGGGCAACACAGCCGAGCGCTGGCTGGCAAACACAGCCAGCGGTACCAGCTTGCCGGCCTTGACCTGGGGCGCTGCCGTGTTCAGCACCAAGGTCATCGCCTGGATCTGCTGGCCCATCAGCGCCGTCAGGCCTGCGCTCTCACCGACAAAGGGCACATGGGTGGCGGGCCAGTGCATCGCATCGGTCAGTGCGGTGGTCAGCAGATGCGCGGGGCTGCCCTTGCCGGGCGAGCCAAAGTTGAGCCCGCCGGCCTGGGACCGGGCCACCTTTTCCAGATCAGCCAGCTTGCTGATGCCCGCCCCCGCCGGCACCACCAGCACCAGCGGCGACGAGCCAATCATCGCCACACCGGCAAAGTCCTTCAGCGGGTCATAGGGCATCTGCGTGTGCACATAAGGGGTGATCGTCATCTGCGACATGCCGATCGTCATTGCAAACGAGCCATCGGCCGCCTGGCCCTTGAGGTAGTTGATGGCCAGGATGCCGTTGGCACCCGGCTTGTTCTGGACCACCACCGGACGCCCCATCAGCCGCCCGGCGCATTCGCCCCAGGCGCGCGTCATGGCGTCCGAGCCGCTGCCTGGCGGCTGCTGCGCAATCACCTGCAGGGGGCTTTGTGCGGCGGCACCGAGTGCCCAGGCTGACAGGCCACAGGCAAGAAGGGATGCTCTGATCAAGGGGACACCTCGCTGGAAAATGATTGAAGTAGCAGGGACAGCTGCTGCAGTTGCTGGTCAATCGCAGCCGGGCTGGAAAACGGCGCGACGACACCCAGGCCGCGCAGGCAGGACAGCACCAGCTGGCAGCGCGCTGCGCCATCGGGCGCCGCTGCCCATTCAGGAAAGCTACCGCACAGGCGCTGCTGCAGCTGCTCATTGATGAGGGCGCGCTCGGCGCGGATATGGGCGACGATGTCCTTGTCAGCACGCACGGCCAGATAAGCCTCCCAGGCCACCGCAAAGCGCGGCTGGCCATAGAGCCGGTGCCAGGCCTCGTGCACAAAATGGTCGGCACGCCGCCGCATGGACCAGCGCGGCGATGGCCAGAAGCTGTCGTCGGTATCGATCTTCTGCACCAGCCGCCGGATGATCTGCAGCATCAGCTCGGCCTTCGACGAGAAGTGGTGCTGCACCGCCCCGGTGGTCATCCCCGCCATGCGGGCCACCTCATGCATCGACAGGCTGGCAATGCCTTTGGCCTGCATCACATCGAGTGCAGCATCCATCAGGCGCTCACGCGTCTGTTCGCTTTTGATTTGGTGCAGGTTCGGCACAACAGGTCTCCTGAAATACATTATGTGTGTAATGTAATTTCGGAGAAATCCGGGTTTGGCCTAGGAGCGCGGCCTTGCACCGTGCATCGGGCGCTTGCAAGCTCGCGCGGGTGTCACCGCTTCACTGCGCCGGCCGCACAAGCGATGCGGGCAGCATCGCTGCACAGCGCTCAGAAAAGATCGGTGAGCAAGGCCAGTTCCGCCAGAAACGCCTGCATCTGCGGGCTCGCCTCTTCGCCTGGCGCCAGCAAGCCATGCTTGTGCGCCAGTTGCCGGAACACCGAGGCGGCAGCCAGCTGCGGCAACGCGGCAGCGCCCTCTCCCCCATCCCCGGCATCGCTCAGGTTGTCATGGACCACTTCAATCATGCGAACTCCTCTCTTCTTATCGGATGCCAGCGCGCACGGCGCAGGCCATGGCTGGTCTTTAAACTGTATAAATATACAGTATCAGAGAAAGATTGCGCACCACATTGGCAGCCATCCAGCGCTGCATGGGCGGGCACTGCCCCTCAGCGCCTGCAGAGCGCGCTAAGAATTTTCAAGGGGCGGGAATAAAGCGGCACTGCCATTCGTCCATAGCAGTGTTCTTCCACCCCCACTTGAAAGATCTTTGCGATGAAAAACCTCCAAGTCTCCCTGATCGCCCTGTCTTTGGCTGCACTGCTGGCGCCTATCGCACAGGCCGAGCCGGTGGCCAGGATGGCCAATGGCATGCTGGTCAATGCCAGCGGCATGACGCTCTACACCTTCGACAAGGACGTTGCCGGCAGCAACAAGAGCATGTGCAACGGCCCCTGCATTGCGCTGTGGCCCGCAGTGGCGGCAGCGGCCGGTGCCAAGCCGGAAGGCGACTACAGCATCATCACCCGCGATGACGGCAGCCTGCAGTGGGCGTACAAGGGCAAGCCGCTCTATACCTATACTGCGGACAAGAAGGCAGGCGACGCCACCGGCGACAACTTCAAGGACGTCTGGCACGTCGTCAAGTAAGCGCCCGCTGCTGCCGGCCACCCACCCACGCCCCCAAAGCTACAGCACCCATGCGCGCACAGGACGAAGCGGAGATCGTCGCCTGCATCCCCAGCCTGCGGCGCTATGCGCGCGGCCTGGTCTCCGACCCCGACCGGGCCGACGACCTGGTGCAGGACACATTGGAGCGCGCCTGGTCGCGCTTTTCCATGTGGCAAAAGCGCAATGAGGTGCGCGCCTGGATGTTTGGCATCATGCACAACCATTTCATCGACCGCCTGCGCGCCCAGCGCAGCCGGCCCGAGGACAGCGCGGGCGACGACCTGCCCGAGCTGCCCCAGCGGCCCCAGCAGGCCGATGCGCTCGAAGTGCGTGACCTGGATCGCCTGCTGCAGCGCCTGCCGCCCGAGCAGCGCGAAGTGCTGCTGCTCATCAGTGTCGAGGAGATGAGCTACCAGGAAGTGGCACAGATCACCGGCGTGCCGCTGGGCACGGTGATGTCGCGGCTCTCGCGGGCACGCGCCCGGCTGCGCGACGAGATGGCCAGCCAGGGCCAGAGCAAGGAGCAGGACAAAGTCAGCCATGCAGCGCAAAGAATCCAACGGGTGAAGTGACCATGGACAAGCCCTCTCTCCAAACCCTGGACGCCAGTCCCCTACCGCCGGTGACCGAAGCCGATCTGCATGCCTATGTGGACCGGCAATTGCCCAGCGCACGCCGCCTCCAGGTTGAGCACTACCTGCACGAGCACCCGGAAGAACGCGCCCGTGTGGAGGATTGGCAGCAGCAGAATGCGCGGCTGCGCGACATGCTGGCACCCGTGATGGACGAGCCCTTGCCGATGGGCCTGCCCTTGCGCGCTGCGCACAGCGCAATGCCCTGGCGCAGCCTGGCCGCCGGCTTGCTGGTGGCGGTCATCAGTGCCGTCGCTGCCTGGTCGGTCCGGGGCGCCGTCGATGCCAAGGCCATCCAGCTCGCCAACGCTGGCCGGCCCGCATCCCCCACCCCGGAATCCGCCCAGCTGCTGCCGGCCAGCGGCACGGCCTTGAGCGGCTTTGCCCAGCGCGCCGCGATTGCCCATGGCGTCTACAGCCCGGATGTGCGGCGGCCGGTGGAAATCGGGGCCGAGCAAGAGCAGGCGCTGGTGACCTGGCTGACCAAGCGCACCGGCGCGAACGTACGCCCTCCTGCGCTCCAGGCGCTGGGCTACCACCTGATGGGTGGCCGTCTGCTGCCCGGCGGCAGCGGTCCGGTCGCGCAGTTCATGTACGAGAGTGGGTCAGGTCTGCGCCTGACGCTGTATGTGACGCGCGAAGTGGCGCTGCAGAACGACGCACAGTTCAGGTTTGGCCAGGAGGGGCCGGTCAATGTCTTTTACTGGGTGGAGAACCACCTGGGTTACGCCATTGCGGCAGAGGCAGACCGGACCGAGCTGATGCGCGTGTCACAAGCGGTCTACCAGCATTTGCAGCAGGATTGACCCAGGCGCCGCAGAACCTCCAGCGCGGTCAGGGCCGCGCCCGGACTGCACCAGGTGCGCCGGGCCGCGTCACGCTGCTGCGCCACGCGGCGCAGCAACCGTTGTAATAAAGCCGTTGCCCGCGTGGGCGGCGCATGCAAGAGGTCTGTGGGACTGGGAGTGAGCCACATGCGCCCGGCATGAAACCGAATCAACCACCCAACGGCTTGGGGTGCTGCATCGCCGCCAGCCGGCGGTACTTCTCGAAAGTCTTGCTGATGTCGGTGGAGACCGAAGGCACATAGCGCTTCGCTTTCTCGCCGCGATGGGCCACCAGCGGCCGCGTCGGCATGGTCAGCATCGGAAATGAGGGCTGGTTTTGCATACCCAACTCCTTTCACAAAGGACTTATTCATCGATTCAGTCAATGATTTAAGAATGTAAGCCTTGGTTGCGCAAAGTCAAGAAGTCCCCCGCTATCGAGGCGCGCTTGGTTGTAATTAATTGCAAACCAGCCGCCCTGCTCTGCGTACCGCCCATCTCAAACCGCGTCGCTGCCGCCATGCGGCTGCAGCCGCCCAACCCCGGCAAGGAGCGTGCCCAGCGGTACGGTGTCCCGTTCACCGCCCCCAAAAATCGGCTGGTTGCAACGCGTGGCGCAAGCCCGGGTCCGCAGGCCATCCCTGCATAGGCCACGTGGGCTCGCGCAGCGCCTCCGGCATTTTTTGCCTGTATTCCGATTAGAAATTGCTGACAATCCATTTGAATAAATTCATAGAGAATTCTTCTATCCAGATGCCGTTTCGCCCCGTTCCCGGGGGGAGTCTTTGGGGAGAGGAGGTGCACCATGCAGCCGGTTATTCAGCTTCGGTCGTCGAGGACCTCAGCGTCCAGCCTGCTGCAGCTCGGCAAGGGCCGCACCCAGATCGGGCGGGGTGCCGGTTGCGGGCTGCGGCTGCAGTACCAGGGAGTCAGCCGGGACCATGGTGCCTTCACCTACTACATCGGATTGTTGATGGTCGAGGACCATGACAGCACCAACGGCATCTTTGTCAACGGCGTGCGGGTCAAGCGCCAGGTGCTGTACGCAGGAGATTGCGTCACCGTCGGGCCCATCGGGATCTATATCCAGAAAGGCTCGGCAGCGCCATCGACGGCCACCGCATGACGGCGCCAACAACCCGCTAAACCAGCTGGTGAACAGATACCCGCCACCGTATCCGTTGGTATATCGGATCCCCCTATTCAGCGCCAGCCTTAGGCATGTTGGGTCCGCCCGCTTCGGCATGCTATCGGCGCCCGACTAGCCGCCGCCCCCCCATGCTCGACTTTCCCAGAGTTGCCAGAGCCGCCGGTCCAGCGCGCAGTGATGGCGCGGTGCGCGGCGCTCAACGGGTGGCGCCCGAGAGCGCCAGCAGCACCCCAAATACCACCAGCAAGCCGCCAAACGCGCGGTCGATCCAGTGGCGCGCCGCCAGCAGGCGGCTGCGCACCGCACCGGCAGAAAAGCACAGTGCCACCAGGCTGAACCAGGCGACATGTGCGGCCGAGATGAACGCGCCATAGCCCAGTTGCAGCGACAGCGGCGTGCCGGGCCGCACCACCTGCAAAAACAGGCTCACGATGAAGACCGTAGTCTTCGGGTTCAACGCATTGGTCAGAAAACCGGTACGCAAAGCCGCCCCATCGGACAACGGCGCACTTGCGGCCTCAGGCACCCCGTGCGAAGGCTGGGTGCGCAGCATCTTGACACCGAGATAGACCAGATAGGCGGCCCCGGCAAGCTTGATCGCATGGAACAACCACAACGACTGCTGGATCAGCAGCCCCAGGCCCAGCAAGGTGTAGCCCACATGGACCAGCACGCCCAGCCCGATGCCCACGGCTGTCAGCACGCCTGCGCGGCGCGACAGCAGCAGGCTGTTGCGTGACACCATCGCAAAATCCGGCCCCGGGCTGATCACCGCGAGCAAGGTGATGGTGATAACAGCTAACAGTTCGGTCATCGCGTATCCTGTACAAAATCAAAAAACAGTCCGCATGGTGCCTGCAATGGCGCGTGATGAAAAACGATGATTTCTGACAAGTTTGGTGAGCCTGCCTCACATACCCAGCAACGCCGCCTGCCGTCGCTGCTGGCGCTGCGCTGCTTTGAAGCGGCCGCCCGGCTGGAGAACTTCAGCCGCGCTGCCGACGAGCTGCATGTGACCCATGGCGCCGTCAGCCGGGCCGTGCGCCTGCTGGAAGAGGACCTGGGCCGGGCGCTGTTCGAGCGGCGCAGCCGCCGGGTCTACCTCACCGCCGACGGGCGCATGCTGGCCCATGCCGTCAGCCAGGGGCTGGACCTGATGCGCCATGCCGTGGCTGAACTGCGTGCCCGCGCGCGCCAGCACCAGCGCTGGGTGCTGTCCTGCGAGCCCACGCTGCTGATGCGCTGGCTGATCCCGCGCTGGCCGGATTTCCAGGCCCGCCACCCCGGGCTGGAGCTGCACCTGGTGGCTGGCGGTGGCCCCTTCTCCTTTGCCAGCGGCATCGATCTGGCAATTCGCCGCGACGACTTTGCCTGGCCCGCAGGCTGCCACGCCGAGCCGCTGTTTGCAGAACGCACAGGCCCGGTCTGCCGCCCCGACCGGCAAGCGGCATGGTTCCGCACCGGCAAGGGCAGCCCCCGCCTTCATGCCCAGGCACCGCCACTGCATACGCACACCCGACCCGGCGCATGGCAGGATTGGGCACAGGCTTCGGGACAGCCGCTGCCCCCCGCAAGCGGGCAGAGCTTCGAGCATTTCTATTTCAGCCTGCAAGCCGCCGTTGCGGGCCTGGGGGTGGCCATCGGTCCCTGGCATCTGGTGCAGGACGACATTGCCAACGGCCTGCTCGTCGCCCCGATGGGCTTTGTGGACGACGGCTCCCGGTACTGCCTGCTGTCACCGCAGCCATGGACGCCGGGCAGCGTGCATGCTGATTTGCTGACCTGGCTGCGCGCGGCGGCTTAGCCTGGCCGGCATGGTCCGCCAGCCAGCGCGGCGGCCCCCTGGCGGCGTAGCCGAAGAGCCCGCCCACTGATGGGAATGACTGGCGCCAACCGCACCAGCAGGCGTCGAATGCAAAAAAACAATGGCTTTCCGTCCAGTTAGCAAAAACTTTATCGGTTTAGCAAATTCGATTGATTGAATAAGACAATAAAAATCTCCACTGTGATACCACCGATCCACATCACTTTTTGGAGATGAACCATGCGCAAAGCCCACACCGTCCAAGACAAGGTTGTATTGATTGCCGGCGGCGGAAAGAACCTGGGCGGCCTGATCGCGCGCGACCTGGCAGGCCAGGGTGCGAAAGCGGTTGCCATCCACTACAACAGCGCAGCCAGCCGTGACGAGGCGCTGGCCACCGTGGCCGCCGTCGAAAAGCTGGGCGCCAAGGCGGTTGCACTGCAAGGCAATCTGAGCAGCGCAGCGGCCGTGCACAAGCTGTTTGCCGATACGGTGACAGCGCTGGGCCGCCCCGATATCGCCATCAACACGGTCGGCAAGGTGCTCAAAAAGCCGATGGTCGAAATCTCCGAGGCGGAATTCGACGAGATGTCCAATGCCAACAGCAAGGCGGCATTCTTCTTTCTGAAGGAAGCGGGCCTGCACCTCAACGACAACGGCAAGATCGTCACGCTGGTCACCTCGCTGCTGGGGGCCTTCACCCCGTTTTACTCCTCCTATGCCGGCACCAAGGCGCCGGTGGAGCACTACACCCGTGCTGCGGCCAAGGAGTTTGGCGCGCGTGGCATCTCGGTCACTGCCGTAGGCCCCGGTCCGATGGACACCGCCTTCTTCTACCCCGCCGAAGAGTCCGACGCGGTGGCCTACCACAAGACCGCAGCCGCGCTGTCGGGATTCAGCAAGACCGGCCTGACCGACATCGAGGATGTCGTCCCCTTCATCCGCCACCTGGTCACCGACGGCTGGTGGATCACCGGGCAGACGATTCTCATCAACGGCGGCTATACGACCAAGTAAGACCCGGCTGCCGTGGGGGCGACCGCGCCTCCCCGGCGGTAATCCGCACGTTGCCGTGCACGCGGGGTCCCCTTTCTTCCAACGCTTGAAAGTCTCGATATGCATGTACTGATGGTGACCAGTGGCGGCCTGTTGCTGCTCGGGGTGTTTGTGCTGTTTGGCTGGCTGTGGTCGGCCAGTGCTGTTGGCATGGTCGTGGCGGCCAAGCTGTTCATGCCGGTATGGCTGGTCCTGGCCTGCACCAATATGTGGGTGGGCGTCACCCAGGCCGGGTACAGCGTGCGCGATGAGGCGCTGATCCTGCTCATCGTGCTGATAGTGCCCGTGCTGCTGGCAGTCTTTGTGACCCGCATCTTTGCACCCAGCTGACACGCTGATCAAAGGAATTCCATGCCCATCACACCCGCCTTCGCCCAAGGATTGCTGCGCCAGCGCGACGGTCACCACGCGCGGGTGACCTATGAGGAACTGTTTTTCGACCTGGTCTACGTGTTCGCCGTGACCCAGCTGAGCCACCAGCTGCTGCACCATCTGACGTTCAACGGCGTGGCGCAGACCCTGGTCCTGTGGTTTGCCGTATGGCTGGGCTGGCAGTACACCTGCTGGGTGACGAACTGGTTCGACCCGGAAACCTTCCAGATCCGAGGCATGCTGTTTTGCACAATGCTGCTGGGCCTGCTGATGGCCTCCAGCATTCCCGAGGCCTTTGGCGAGCGGGGACCTGTCTTTGCACTGGCCTATGCCGCCATGCAGGTGGGGCGCACGGCATTTATCTGGCGCCAGCTGCCCGCAGGTGACCCGCTGGCGCTGAACTACCGCCGCATGCTCGGCTGGGTCTGCATTTCTGCGGTGTTCTGGATAGCAGGCGCCCTGGCCGCGCCTGATACGCGGCTGCTGCTGTGGCTGCTCGCGGTGCTCTGCGAGTACGTGTCGCCGATGTTTGGCTTTGCGCTGCCCGGCCTGGGCCGCAGCCACACGCAAGACTGGACCATCGAAGGCGGCCATCTGGCCGAGCGCTGCCAGCTGTTCGTCATCGTGGCGCTGGGCGAGACACTGCTGGCCAGCGGCGCCACGTTGGCCGACACCGGGATCTGGAGCTGGGAGGTGCTGATGGCGCTGGCCGCCACCTTTATCGGCACCTTGGCGATGTGGTGGCTGTACTTCGGCACCTCCAGCAAGGACGCGACCGCGGCCATCACCCATGCCGAAGACCCGGGCCGCATCGGCGCCTATTTCCACTACGTGCATGCCATCCTGATCGCGGGCGTCATCGCCACGGCCGTCGGCAACGACCTGGTATTGGCGCATCCCCATGCACAGGCGGCTGTTCCGCAGATTGCGATCCTGCTGGCCGGACCTGCGATCTATCTGCTGGGCAGCGCCATCTACAAGAGGGTGGTCTACGGCAGCCTGCCCGCGTCGCACTGGATCGGCGCGCTGCTGCTGCTGGCGCTGGTGCCGCTGAGCGAGTTCTTCAATCTGCTGGTGCTCGGCTGGCTGACCACGGCGCTGATCCTGGGAATCGCATTCTGGGATACCTACGACGCCTAACCTGCCGCGCAAGCCGTATGCGCCTGCCAATGGGCGGGCGACAACCTGGCGGTGTCACAGACCCGGCGCTGGCTGATGTCGGAGACCAGCCGCCCACCCCATGTCCAGACGCTGGTAGCCGCCGGCAGTGCCTTGAACACCATCGATCACTGGCGACCTTTAGGGGGATGCGGCCGTCCGCCGCTGCAGTGACCGAAGCGTCATTGTTCGCTGTCCGAACCCGGGCCATAGACCTGCGCAATCAGCTCCGTTATTTGGTATTTCTATAAATCTTTTGAATTTTTATCATTACCAAAGGAATGTCTTTATAACAAATACTTCCTAAAGCTTTACACAGCCATTTCACTCCGCTTTTCACCACCGTTTGTCGCATTTGCCTGCCGCCGGCACGCCGCCGCCATGGCCGCTGGTGCGCCATCCTGGCGCGCAGTGATGCCTGGGTTGCGTGGCTGTGTAACTCCTCAAACCCAAAGGGCATGCGGGTTTCGCGCCATGTCCGATCTGCTGGCAACGCGCGGATGAGGCGGCTTTCCGCCGCGCCAACGCAGCGGCTAGCAGTGCCCCGTTGCAGCTGCAAGCAGCGGACTAGCAAGCTCACGTAAATTGACATTGATGCAGCGCAACAAATTGAAAGCTGGCACCACCATGTGTGACAATTCACAACGAAAACAGGTGATTAAAGGCTTCCAAAAACTATGAGTCACGGTGATATTCAATCTCCACATATATTGATCGTGGACGATGATCCCGACCAGTTGCGTTTGCTGGTCGCTGCACTGCGCAATAGCGCCTACCGGGTCAGCGTGGCACTCAATGGAGACCAGGGCTATGCACGGGCAGCGGTGCTGCTGCCCGATCTGATTTTGCTGGACGTGCGCATGCCGGGGCGCAACGGCATCACGATCGCGCGCCTGCTCAAGACCAACCCGGCGACCCAGCATATTCCGATCATCTTCCTGTCGGCACTCGTTGACCAGGACGACCGGCTGTCCGGGCTGCGCGCCGGCGGCGTGGACTACATCACCAAGCCCTTTTTCGTCGAAGAGATCCAGGAGCGGATCCGCATCCACCTGACGCTGTCAAAGCCCGCCGTGCTGCAGGGCGCCCCGGCTGCACAGCCGGGCCAGGCTGCGCCACTGGCACTCCCCCCGGGCCAATCTCCGGCCAACCTGACCCTCAAGCAGGTGGCCACGGAATTCATCCTCAGCCATATCCAGGATCCGGCGTTGAAAAGCTCCGACGTGGCGGCCAGCCTGGGGCTGTCCATCAGACGCCTGAACATGGTGTTCGAGGCCTGTGATGGCCTGTCGGCCTTTGAATTCATCCGGCAGGAGCGCATGCGCCGGGCAGCGCTGATGCTGGCACAAAGCACGTTGAGCATTGCCGATGTGGCCCTTGAAGTGGGCTACCTGAACTCGGCCAACTTCTCCACCGAGTTCAAGAAGTTCTGGCAGAAATCCCCGACGCAGCTGCGCGCCGAATGCCAGGCCAACCCTGAAGTCCTGCAGAACCTGGTGGCCTCCAAGTTCCACTGACACCAGGTCTTCTGCCTCTGTCTGCGGGCTGCCCCTCGGGCGGCCCGCCTGTAACCTCCTGCACCCCACTGCACTCTCCTGCACCCTGCGGCCCCTTGGGCGACTGAAGAACAAAGAATGGATCAACCGGAACAAGGCCCGCAACCCCCGTATACCGACCGCCGTACAGCCAGCCCACATGCGATTGCGATGAAGCGGGGAAAAGAGATGCTTCCCCAGGTGCGCAGAGCGACCTTCGCGCTCGTACTGTTCTGGTGGTGCGTGGTCGCTGCGCTGGGATGGTGGCTGTCGCAACGTCTGGTTTCGCAATGGATACAAAGCCAGGCTGCGAGCGCGGCTTATGAAGCCGAGACCACGGCCCGGGTGGTCGACCGGCTCTTTACCCAGATGGTGAGCGTGGCCAACATGGTCGCCAACCAGAGCCAGGTGATCCAGCTGGCCTCCCGTTACCGCGAGGACCCGCCCGGCCTGGACGCGCTGACCCGCCAGCAGCGCGCAGCGCAGTTCACCGCCGATCCCTTGGTGCGCAAGGTGGGCGACTTCATGGATGCGCTGGCGGCGGACCTGCGCTATGCACGCATCTACCAGAACAACCTGTCCGACGACACCATCACGGCCAGCAACTGGGCCGCGCCCGACAGCATCGTCGGCATGATCTACGCAGGGCGCATCTACCTGAACACGGCCTTGCGCGACGGCAGCGGCCACTCCTTCGGCATTGCACGCATCAACAAGACCCCTTCGTACTTTGTGGCCAGCCGCATTGAAGACGCCCAGGATGTCGTGCAGGGCTCCGTCACCGTCAAGTTCGATGCGCCCGATATGGCGCACTACCTGACCGGCAGACATACCGCCTTGATCGTCAACCGCCAGGGGCGCGTGACCACCAGCGCATCCGAGCCCTTCATGCTGCGCAATGTGGCGGCCTTGCTGCCGCCTGGTCTGCTGCATCCGCCGGACGATGAAGATGGCGAGGAACTGGGCGATGCAATGGATATCCGCGCTATCAAAGCCCATGGCGTGGCCGACCAGTGGCTGATCGACGGCATACCGTATGTGATGAAGCGCCAGCCGCTGAACAACCGGCAGTACCAGCTGCTGACCTTGGCGTCGCTGGAGCCGTTGGCAGAGCTGCGTGACCAGCACCTGTGGACGGCCGTGCTGATCGCCGCTGTCGGTACCGTGCTGATCCTGCTGTCCTGCCATATTCTGGGCCAGATGGTCGTGCGCCGGCAGGACGAGAAATACGCCACGATGGTCACCTCGGCACTCAATGCCGACCTGAGCACGGCGCTGAGCGATGCCCAGACCAAGGAGCGCCAGAAGGTGGAAGTGCTGGGCTACATCGGCCATGACCTGCGCGCGCCGCTGGCCACCATCAAGGGCTACTCCGAGATGCTGCTGACCGAGTCTCCGGAAAAGCAGCAGGGCCTGGTCAAGACCATCCAGCGCAGCGTCAAATACCAGCTCGACCTGATCGACGAGCTGCTCGAATATGCCAAGTCCGAGTTGCAGCCGCTGGCCGTGCGGCCAGCGCCCATCGATCTGCAGGCGCTGCTGGACGATATCGCCGACTACGCCATCTCGCTGTGCTCGCAGCAGCACAACCACTTCCACTGCCATATCACCGGCACCCTGCCCGGGCGCATGGCGATGGACGGCAAGCGGCTGCAGCAGGTGCTGCTGAACCTGGTCTCCAATGCCGCCAAGTTCACCCGCGATGGCGTCGTGACCCTGTCGGTCAACGCCCGGCATGCCGGAGAATTCTGTGAGCTGCATATCTCCGTCAGCGACACCGGCATTGGCATCGACCTGGCGCAGAAGCCCGATATCTTCGACGCCTTCCAGCAAATCCAGACCGAGGGCGGCAGCACGGGCCTGGGCCTGTTCATCTCGCAGCGCATTCTGATGGCCATGGGCGCCAGCCTGGACGTCAGCAGCGCGGCGGGCCAGGGCACCACCTTTTCGTTCGCGCTGTCGGTACCGGTCATGGAAGGTGCCGGGGAGACGCCGGGCAGCCGGCCAGCCTCGCCAGCACCGCGCCACCGCACTGCGGCGGCGCTGGTGGCAGCCATCGCAACCCCCGCCGATGCGGCACTGGATGAACTGGCCGAGCTGGCCTTGCATGGCCGCTTGACCGATATCGAAGGCTGGATCAGCCGCCACACCGATCACAGCGTGCATGCGCAATTCACCGCTCAGCTGCTGGACCGTCTGGAGCAGTTCGACTTTGCCGGCATCCACAAGCTGGCGCTGCAAAGCAGGCGCGGCACCAGCAGTACCCGCCGCTGAAAGGCCGCCCGGGCCGCACTCAGCCCGGCTTGCCGCGCTGCGTCCAGCGGCTGCTCACGGTGCGGGCCAGCCAGTCCAGCACAAAGCCCAGGCAGCCGATGACGACGATGCCGGCCATCAGCTCGTCATAGGCCAGGCGGTCGCGCGTGTCCAGCACAAAATAGCCCATGCCGCTGGAGACACCCAGCATCTCGGCGGGCACCAGCACGATCCAGCCAATGCCCACCGCCAGCCGAAAGCCGGTCAGGATATGGCTGGTGCAGCCGGGCAGCACTACCCGGGCAATAGTCTCCCAGCGCGTGGCCGACAGGCTGTGGGCCAGCCGCATCCAGGCCGGGTCCAGCGCCGCCACGCCGGCTGCGGTGTTCAGCATGATCGGCCAGACCGTGGCAAAGCCCAGCAGGAAGATCACCGGTGCCTCGCCCACGCCCAGCGCCATCACCGCCAGCGGCATCCAGGACAGCGGCGAGACCATGCGCAGAAACTGAAAAGTCGGCCCGCTGATGCGCGCAAACAGTGGCGACAGACCCAGGCACAGGCCCAGCGGCACACCAATGGCCAGGGCCAGGACCAGCGCGATCGCCATCCGCTCCAGGCTCATGCGGATATGCGGCCACAGCTCGCCACTGCCCAGCAGCTGCACCAGCGCCTTGAGCCCGGCCTGCGGCGCAAAGGCGGCACGGATCGCCTCCACATCGGAGATATGCCGGGCCGCCAGCGCCCACAGCGCGAGGGTGATGGCCATGCCCAGCAGCGGCCAGGCCAGGCGCGCCGCCCAGCGTTGTCCCCCGTGCATCATGCTTCGATCACTTCCTTGCGGCTGAAGTCCTCCGCATGGCCAAAGGCTTTCAGCCCGCCCACCTGGCTGAGTGCCTGCTTGACGAAGCGGTCATCCACCAGGTCCCTGGCGGCAAAGGCCGGATCAAGCTCGCGGATGAAGTCCACATTGCCTTCCATCAACGTGCCCTGCATGGCCTTGACCAGCTCCTGCGTGTAGCTGGGGAAGGGATAGGGCTGGAAGTCGATGCGGCGCTGGTTCCACGCGGGGTGCTGCAGCACGCCCTTGGTGCGGTACTGTTCGAAGTCCTTCAGGTCAAACACCTTTTGCAGCACCGGCAGCGGGTGCGGCGTGTATTTGTTGGCGCCGTCCTTGGACATCAGCTCGGCCGTCTCGCCCATATGCTCACGCGTCCACAGCTGCGCCTTGACGATGGCCGTGGTCACGCGCTGCGCCCATTCGGGGCGCTCGGCAATGTCGCGCTCGGACAGGGTCACCAGGCAGCAGGCATGGTCCTTCCAGATATCGCCCAGGAAGCGCGCCACCTTGCCCACGCCCATGGTCTCGGCCACGGCATTGAACGGGTCGGCGACGATAAAGCCCGAGACCGATTTGGCGGCCAGCGCCGCCACCATCTCGGCGGGCGGCACGATGACCAGGTTCACCTCCTTGGCGCCCAGTGCCGTGCCCTTGGGCTTGCTGACCGGCGTGAGCCCGTTCTTGCGCAGCACCTGCTGGATCAGGATGTTGTGGATCGAGTACCAGAACGGAATCGCAAACGTCGTGCCGGCCAGATCGGCCACGCTGTTGATGTGCGGCGCCACCGTGATGGCCGAGCCGCTCATATGGTTCCAGGCCACCACCTTGGCGCCAAACTTGGAGCCATAGCGCACCGACAAGGTGGTGGGCGAGAGCAGATGCACCACATTCACCTGCCCGGCAATAAAGGCCTCGATCAGCTGCGCCCAGCTGCGGAACAGGCGGGGCTTTTCTGCCTGCAGGCCTTCGGCCTCGAACAGCTTGCGGCTGTGCGCCACAAAGAAGGGGGTGGCATCGGTGATCGCCAGGTAGCCAATGCGCACGGGTACATCGTCGCCCTTGAACTTCTGCGCCAGCGCGTCGCCCGCGCGCAGCAAGGGGCTGGCCGCCACACCGCTGATGGCGGCAATGCGCAGCCAGTCGCGGCGGCTGATGCCGCAGTCGCAGTGGCTCGATGGGCAGATGTGCTGGTAGGTCATGGTTCTCTCTCTTCGGGGGTTATCTAGGGGTGTCTGTGAACGCGTCAAACGGCAGCCGCCTGGCCGCGCAGGCTTTGCAGCGCATGCAAAATCTCCAGCCGCATCGCGGCGATGCGCTCGTCGTCGATGCGCCGGGGGTGGGCGATATCGATGCGCCAGCTCTGCACGATGCGGCCTGCACCGGCCTGCACACCCGGCGAGCTGCCCATCAGCAGCACCCGGTCTGCGACCAGCAGCGCCTCGTCAATATCGTGGGTGACCAGCAGCGCGGCGGTATGCCAGCGGTGCACCACCTCGACCAGCAGCGCCTGCATGTCGCTGCGGGTCAGCACATCGAGCGCCGAAAACGGCTCATCGGCCAGCAGCAAGCGCGGCTCACGCGCCAACGCCCGGGCCAGCGCCGCACGCTGGGCCATGCCGCCCGACAGTTGCGCCGGAAAAAGCCGCTCCTTGCCGGCCAGGCCCACCGCGCCGATGCTGGCCTGCACGCGCTGCGCAATCGCCTGTTGCGTGGCCTTGGGCTGGTGTTTGAAGTCCAGGCCAAAGGCCACGTTGTCCTGCACATTCAGCCAGGGCAGGAGGCTGGCCTGCTGGAACACCACGGCCGCACGCGGGTGCGGCGCGCGCAGGGGCGCATCCAGAAACTGCAGCGTTCCGGCATCGGGCGGCTGCAGTCCCGCCAGGGTGCGCAGCAAGGTCGATTTGCCGCAGCCACTGCCGCCCAGCAGCGCCACAATTTCCTGGCTGTCGATATCGATGTCGATGCCGGCAAACACCGGCCGGTCTGCCTGGTAGCCATAGGCCAGGCCGCGTCCCTGCAAGGCTTGGCGGGGTGCAAGGCTTGCCGTCATACCGCCACCTGCGGTGCATGCTGGGCCAGCTCACCTTCCAGCTGGGTCAGGCTGGGCGTGACGATGGGGATAAAGGCCGACTCGCGCCAGCGGCGGCCAAAATCGGGCTGCCGGTCCTGCAGGTAGGCGCGGCCCCCGGTGGCCTGCAGCTCCAGCTGCAGCGCTTGCTGCACCAGGCCTGCCAGACGCATGCGCAGCGCAAACAGGGGGCTGACATCGGCGACCCAGCGGTCACCCAGCACGCCGCCCAACAGTTCTGCCTCCACCTGGCCCAGTGTCGTCTGCGCCTCGGTCACGCGGCAGTGCAAGGGGCCACGCGCGCCCGCATCCTGGGCGGCAGCCTGCAACGCTGCCCGCGCCAGGCCAATCGACAACGCACACTGCATGCCCAAAAACCCGGGCCGCGCGGCTTTGAGATACGGCGGCCCGGCCTGGGCCAGCAGCGCCTGGGCGGGCACCGTCACCTGGTTCAACTGCAGCGCCGCAGTATTGCTGGCACGCATGCCCAGCAGGTCCAGATCGGGCGAGCGCACCAGGCCCGGCAGGCCGCTCTCCAGCGCCATCACCATCGGCAGGCCGCCCCCTTCGGGCTGCACCGCAGCGGCCACCACAAAACCCTGGCTGCGCACGTTGGACACCCAGGGCAGCACGCCATCCAGGCACCAGCCCTGCGCCACCGGCCTGGCCTGCACCTGCAAGGCCTCGATGCGCGACAGAAACTTGATGACATTGGAGAGGCCCACCGCGCCCGCGATATCGCCACGCAGCAACGCATCCCACCAGCGCTCACGCGCGGCCTCATTGCCGCTGGCCTGCAGGTAGTGGATGAAGGCGCGCTGGCTCCAGAACACAAAGGCCGTTGTCAGCGACACGCTGGCGACCTCGGTGATCGCGGCCATCGCATCGCGCACATCACCGCCATGGCCGCCTTGCGCGGCAGGCAGGCCCATGCGCAGCAGGTCATGGTGGGCCAGCATGGGCAACACGGTGCTGGCCAGCTCGGCCTGGGTATCCAGTGCATGGGCGCGCTGCGCGATGTCCGCGCGCGCGCTCTCGGTCAGCAAAGGGTATGGGGTGGTGCGCATGGTGCAAGGCCGGCGGCCCCTTTGACATGAACGCAATGGCAGCCATTGCCGGGCCACCAGAGGGCGGGCATGGAAAGCATCCGTCGCATGGTCAGTTGCCGGACCGGCAAAAAGTCATGGTGGAAGCGCGGGCAGGCCCCGCGCGAGGATGCTGCAGTCTAACGCAACTGCCTTATAGGCTTATTTGACCGAGCGCAGGTGCTTCCCACAGCAGCGCAGCCATTGCTCGCGCATCTGCGCCTCCAGCGCCAGCAGGCTCTCGGGCGGGCCGCCACCGCCGACGGCCTGCACATCCTGCAGCTGCTGCTGGACCTCGGGCCGGGCCAGCACCTGGGCCACGGCCTGCTGCAGTTCGCGGTTGGCAGCAGGGTCGGAGTGGGCCGCTGCCCAGAGGATGTAGTGGTCGTAGACCGCCAAACCCGCCAGCGCGGCATGGGCGCCCAAGGTGGGCCAGGTAACGCCATCAAGGCTTTGCGGATGGTCCGGGTCCGCTGTGGTGCCCAGCACCCGCAGCTGGCCACCTCGCACCGCCGTGGCCACGCCATTGACGGGCGCCAGCACCAGCTCCACCGCATGCGCCTTCGTCACCACATCGGAGTCGGGGTACATGCCGCGGAAGACCTGGCGCTTCATGTCCACACCGCCGCGCGCCAGCAGCTCGGCCAGTGCCAACTGGCCGATCCAGCCATCGTCCCCGGTGCCCACGCGCAGCCGGCCCGGGTGGGCCCGCGCATAGGCCAGCAGGTCGTCGGTGTTGCCAATGCCCAGCGCATCGGCCTGCGTACTGTCGATGGCCAGCACCAAGGGCTGCGATGCGACCAGGGTCACCGGCAGCAGCGATCGCAGCGCGGTATCGATGGCAGGCCCTTGGTGCAGGCCCGGGATTCCGCCCCGCGGCAGGGTCATGGCTGTGAACAGCAGTTGCCGGTCGCCCCCGTCGGCGGCCAGCCGCTCATAGTCGGCCACGCTGGCATCGGGCACATGCCTGATCTCGACATGGCGGCCCAGCAGCTGCGGCAAATGGGCGGCCACCATCCGGGCATAGTGGCCATTGCGGCCACCAGCTGGTGACGGCACGGTGATCTGCAGCGGCAGCTGCGCCTGCGGCGCCAGCCACTGGCCGGCATCGTTCATCACGCCATAGCGGATGGCCCACTGGCCGGCGGTCGATGGATTGCGCACCAGCGCCTCGGCCACCCAGTAGCGGCCCATGCGCCAGTACTGCCGGACCATCGGCCATTCGTCCCGCCAGCCGGGCGGCCGCCAGTCCTCGGCAAACAGCGCCGACACCACCGCGTAGCCATGGCGAAACCGGCGCGCCTCGTGGAACTGCGGCGCAATCACCCAGTGGCCCCGCGCATTCTGGTAGCCCCAGCGCCCGGTGGCAGCATCGTGGACGGGGCGCAGCGCCTCGCCACCCTGGCTGCGCTGCAGGCGCTGCCAGCGGCAGACCCGGGGCGTGCCGGCATCCCGCTGCAGCCGCAGCCCGGCATTGCTGCACAGCTGGATGCGGCGCTGTGCCGTCGCATCGGGCAGTTGGCCAAAGGTGAACGGAATCACCATGCGCCCCTGCGGATCAATCAGACCAGCGCCCAGCGAGCCCGGTGTCACGATCTGCTTTTTGTAGTCCATCCACTGTGCAGTCGTGATATCGCGGGGCGGCACCGGCGCCAGCCAGCGGCCTCCCGCATCGCGCAGGCCCGGCTGCGCATACACCAGGTCCAAGCGCAGCGCCGACGGCAAGGGCTGGGCGTCACCCGGCACCAGGTAGGCGACCGCATCGGGGGAGTACACCCCGTTCGTGGTGCCGCCATCGCAGGTAACCGGTGGCACGGCCCAATGGCCTTGCGCATCCAGGTGCCCATAGGCGGTGGTTGCTTCTCGCCGGCCATTGGGCTTGTGCTGCACCAGCCAGACCTTGGTAGCGGGCTGCAGCACGTTGTTTACCTTGGAGTTGTTGTGCGAATCCACCCGCACCACCTGCCAGCGGCCATCACAGAAGCTGCGTGCGGAAGGCGCCAGAAAAAGCGTCTTCCCCTCCAGCGCATCGAACAACGCGGGCGCCAGTGCCGTGTTCGGGTCCGGGTTCAGGCTCAGCCAGCGCAGGCGATCGATGTGTCGAGGATCAGCGCCGATCTGGAACATGAAAATCTCTGCCCAGGGCGGCGCAGACGACGACACAGGCCGCAGCTGCCAGTGCGGCTGCATCGGCATCGCGCGCTCGGGGTGGGCATACAGCTCCTGGTAGTCAGGCGGCGCAGCCTGGGCGCTGGCCACGCCGAGGCCGCATGCCAGCAGCGCCAGCCAGGCGCGCAAAAGCTGCAGGGCTTTCATACCGGGGCCCCGGCCGGCCAGTTGGGCGCCGATGGCAGCTGCGGCGAGCCGCTGCGAGAGATGCAGAAGAAGGAGCATGGAGGCCATGGACCGAAGGGGATACAGCGCCAAAGTATCCGCTTTTTCTGCGCCCGCCCGGCAGCGGCCTCGCCCAGAAAAACCCTGGGGCCTGCGCGCTGTTGCACCGGGCCGGCGCCCAGAGCTCGGCCGGCTCAGGCCTGCGCAGTCTCCAGCGCCGGCTCACCCAGGCTCAGCATCAGGCGGTTGGCCCAGTTGAAGAAGGCCGCGCCTTGCAGCGCATCGGCAATCGCATAGTCGTCCAGCCCGTTCTGGCGCAGGCCGTCGATATGGCCGGCATCCAGCGCCAGGGGCGTCTCGGTCAATGCCACCGAGGCGGCAACGATCGCGTTCCAGCGGGGGCCCAGATCGGCCTGCACGCCTTGGTCCAGCAGCTTTTGCACATCCTCTTCACGGCGCGAGAAATGCGACGCAAAGCGCGCATGCACCGAGGCGCAGTAAATGCAGCCGTTGAGCCGGGAGGTGGCCGCAGCGGCCAGCTCGCGCTCGGCGCGGGGCAGGCCACCCTCGGGGTTGTAGAAGATGTCCTTGTCGGTGCGGGTGCGCGCACCCAGGGTGTCGGGGTCGCGGGCCAGCAGCCGAAAGTACGGCGACTTGGCGCGTGACGCATCCACCAGACCGTCAAAATGCCTGGGGGTCAGCTCCGCCTCCGGCAGCGGTTCAATCCAGGGCAGCCAGTCCAGCTGGGCCTGGGTGAAGACCTGGGGTTCGGTGCTGTTCGGGTAATGCAAGGTTTGCTCGCTCATGCGGCGTTCTCCTCGGCGGTGGGTTGTGGGGCGGATGCGGATGGGGCAGGATGGGCCTGCAACAGGCGCAGCCCCGCCACCACGCGGATCTGAAAGGCCAGGAAGGACACCAGCTGCGACAGCACCACGATGTCGGTCGCACTCCAGCCCGCATCCAGCAAGGCTTGCAGATGCGCGGGCTTGGCATCGCGGGGGTGGAAGGCGAGCAGATGCGCATGCGCCAGGCCGGCAGACAAGCGCTCGCCCAGCACGGCACGGTTCTGCGCGGCCACCGCGTAGACCGGGCCGGCCTGGTCTTCGGCGCTCAAAGGGCCTTGCGGGTACTGGCCATAGGGCCCACGGGCCAGGCCCTGTGCCGCTTCGCCATCAATGGCTTTGCCCAGCGCCAGGCTCGCCTGGGTGGCCAATGCATCGCGGTAAAAACGCTGCACCTGCGGCTGTTGGTGCAGAGCGGCCACAAAGGCGGCCACTGCCAAACGCTCGTTCAGCGGCCACTGGCTGCTGAGCGGCGCGCGGGGCGCCAACAGTGCCAGGTAGCTTTGCTGTGCCTGCGCGCGTGCCTGCAGGCGGTGGCGGCGCACGGCATCCAGGTGGCTGCCCGGCTGTATGCCGGCGAGCTGGTCAATCACATCATCGGTCTCCGATGGGTTCCATGCAGAAGTCATCAGTGCATCACTCCAAAAAAATCGGGCCAGTGCCGGCACCGGCACGGGGGCAGAGGCGGTTGCGGGCGGCACTGGCGCGTCGTCGCGCCACCAGCCCAGCGCCGGCGCCACATACTGCGCGGTCAGCGCGATCGAGCGCAGGATGTCGGCATGCGGCGGGTCGATCGAATGCACTTGGAAGGAGATGTCGGTCACCCGCGCCAGCGCGGTATCGGCACGCAGCGAGGCAATCACCTCATCGGGCGTACCCACATGCACGTCGTAGGCGGCCAGCAGCTGCGCCAGCGGAGCATCCGGCCCCCATTGGCTGGCCGGGCCGCCCGGATTCGCAGCGGCGGCACGCGCCAGGCTGCGGCGCAGGCCCACATCGGCCAGCTGCAACGCACGCTGGCGGTCTTCGGCCACAAACAGGGTGCGCGACCCCAGGATGCGCGGCGCCGTGCCAGCCGGCAACGCCGCCAGGTAGGTGTCGATCAAGGGGTTCTGGATGTCGGCCAGGCTGGCATCCGGCGCCTCGGCGCTGCGCGGCTGGGTGCGCGACAGCATCAGCCCATCACCGGCCAGGCCGGCGCGCTCGGCCCCGGCGGCGGAGAACGTGGCCTGCCAGATGCGCGGCAACAGCTGCGGCCCGGCAGGGTAGAGGCGATCACCGCCAGGCAATGGCAGCCCCGCCCAGGCATTGCGCAACACCGCCAGGTGCTGCGCATAGATGCGGGCGCGGTCGTCGCTGCGCAGGCCAAAGGCGGTAAAGGATTCGGGCGTGCCACCGGTGCCCACGCCAAACTCCAGGCGGCCACCGGACAGCAGATCCAGCACCACCGCGTCTTCGGCGACCCGGATCGGGTTCTCCATCGGCAGGGTCACGATGCCCGTGCCCAGGCGGATGCGCTGCGTGCGCGCCGCCACATGGCTCAGGAACACCAGCGGCGCAGGCAGGCCGCCTTCGGCTTCATGAAAGTGGTGCTGCGCCACCCAGGCCGTGTCAAAGCCATGGGCCTCGGCATGCTGGATCTGCTCGGTCACCAGGCGGTAGCGCTCGGCAGCGCTGGCCTGGTCCAGCAGGCGGCTGAAAAAGCCCAGGCGTTTTCTAGGCGGCGAGTGCAGGAATGGGCTCTGGTTCATGGTGGTGTTTTTGTCCGGGAATGGCAGCGATCAGCTCGCGCGTATAGGCACTGCCGGGGCGCGAGAACACCTCGTCCACCGGCCCGGCATCGACCTGGCGGCCGCCCTGCAGCACCGAGACGGTATCGGCAATCTGGCGTACCACGGCCAGGTCGTGCGAG
Source organism: Comamonas sp. B21-038 (assembly GCF_022387135.1). GTDB lineage: Bacteria > Pseudomonadota > Gammaproteobacteria > Burkholderiales > Burkholderiaceae_C > Comamonas > Comamonas sediminis. The sequence goes on along the minus strand of NZ_CP092462.1, from coordinate 575,400 downwards.
ATGAAGAGATAGGTCAGCTGCAACTCGCGCTGCAGCTGGTCGAGCAGTGCCAGAATCTGCGCCTGCACGGTCACATCGAGGGCCGACACGGCCTCGTCCAGCACCAGCACACGCGGCTGCAGGATCAGCGCCCGGGCAATGGCCACCCGCTGGCGCTGGCCGCCCGAGAGCGCGCGCGGGCGGCGCGTCAGTACTGCCGGCGGCAGGCCCACGCGGGCCAGCATGTCATGCACGCGGCGCTCGCGCTCGGCCGGCGCCAGGCGCTCAAAGTTCAGCAGCGGCTCTTCGATGATCGCGTAGATGCTCTGGCGCGGATCGAGCGAGCTGAACGGATTCTGGTAGACCAGCTGCACCGTTTTGCGGAACTGGCGCAGCGCCTCGCCGCGCAGCGATGTCACATCGACGCCTTCGACCGTGATGCGGCCCGCCGTCGGTTTGCCAAAGCCCACCACGTCGCGGATGGTCGTGGTCTTGCCCGAGCCGGACTCGCCCACGATCGCATGCGTGCTGCCCCGAGGCACTTCGAACGAGATGCCATCGACCGCGCGGAACAGGCCGCGCTGGCCCGCCACTGCAAAGTCATGCACCAGGCCCTGCACCACAATCGCTGGCTCTGCCACCACCGTCCGTGGCGCCCGCGCCCGCGCCGTACCCAGCGATGGCGCATCGGCCAGCAGCTGGCGCGTGTAGCGGCTTTGCGGGTTGCGCAGCACATCGGCCGTGGGCCCCTGCTCCTGGATGCGGCCGGCCTGCAGGACGACCAGACGGTTGGCGCGGTCGGCAGCCACGCCCAGGTCATGCGTCACCAGCAGCACGGCGGTGCCAAACTCGCGGCGCAGGTCGTCAATCAGATCCAGAATGCGGCGCTGCACCGTCACATCGAGCGCGCTGGTGGGCTCATCGGCAATGATCAGTGCAGGCTGCAGTGCAATCGCGATGGCGATCAGCACGCGCTGCTTCATACCGCCCGAGAGCTCATGCGGAAACTGGCGTGCGCGCAGCTCGGGCTGCGAAAGCCCCACTTTTTGCAGCAGCTCCAGCACACGCTGGGCAATCTGCTTTTTGTCGCGCCAGCCGTGCAGGCGCAGCATCTCGCCGACCTGGTCACCCACGGTGCGCACCGGGTTCAGCGAGGTGGTCGGATCCTGCGGAATCAGGCTCACCACCTTGCCGCGCAGTGCCTCCAGCTGGCGCTGCGACCAGCCCGCCACGTCGGTGCCGTTGATGCGGATGCTGCCGCCCTGTACCCGGCCGTTGTCGGCCAGCAGGCCAATGATGGATTGCGCGGTCGTCGTCTTGCCCGAGCCGGACTCGCCCACCAGGGCCAGCACCTCGCCGGCGGCAATGGAGAACGAGACCTCGTGCACGGTGCGCTGCTCGGCCTGGCCGTCGTGGTAGGCGATCGACAGGTTCTCGACCTGCAAGACGGGAATGGCGGCCTCGGTCATGCGCGCCTCCGGGTCAGATCGGCACTGATATGGTTGGCCGCCAGCACCACCGCTGCCACCAGCAGGCCGGGCGCGGCGGTCAGCCACCAGGCGGTGGAGATGTAGTTGCGGCCTTCGGCAATCAGCAGGCCCCATTCGGGCGTCGGCGGCGGCGCACCATAGCCGAGAAAGCCCAACGTCGAGATCGCCAGAATGGCCGAGCCAAACTGCAGTGCCGCCAGCGCGATCACCGAGGTCAGCGAATTGGGCAGCACATGGCGCCAGAGCACGGCCGCAAAGCGCCCGCCACTGCCCAGTGCCGCTTCCACATAGTCAGAGCGGCGCACCCGCACCACTTCCGAGCGCACCAGGCGCGCAAAGCTAGCGACCGAGACAATCCCCACCGCCAGCGCCGCATTCACGGTGCCAAAGCCCAGGATGATGATCACCGACAGCGACAGCAGCAACGAGGGCACCGACAGCAGCACGTCGACGAGGCGCATTACCGCGTCTTCCACCCAGCCGCCTGCTGCGCCGGCAACCAGGCCCAGCAAGGTGCCCAGTACCAGGCCGACGCTCACCGCCACAAAGGCGCCGCTGAGCGAATGGACGGCGCCGTAGACCAGGCGCGCATAGCTGTCACGGCCCAGCGCGTCCGTCCCCAGCCAGTGGGCGGCGCTGGGCGCCTGCAGCTGCTGGCCGGCCGTGCCCAGCACCGGGTTGTAGCTGGTGAACCAGCCCGGCGCAATGGCCCACAGCGCCACCAGCGCCAGCACGCCCCAGGCCAGCAGCAGGCCCAGCGGTGCGGCACGCAGGCGTTGCAGGGCCTTGGCAAAGAGGGCAGGCAGGCCTGGCGCAGCCAGCCGCTGCTGCGGCGCCTGCACCGCAGCGCTGTCCGTGGCTCGGGCCCCGGTCAGCAGGCCCGGCTCGGCGGCCAGGGCGCCCAGCCCGGCGGTGGAAGAAGTGCTTGCAGACATGGTCAAACTCCCAAACGGTTGCGCAAACGCGGGTCGAACAGCGGGTAGAGCAGGTCCACCGCAAGGTTGATCAGCACAAAGGCGGTGGCCGAGATGACCACGACCGCCTGCAGCACGGCGCTGTCCTGGTTGCCGACGGCTTGCTGCGTGAGGCTGCCCAGACCGTTGAGCCCAAAGACGGCCTCGGTCACCACGGCGCCGCCCAGCAGCTCGCCAAACAGCACGCCGGCCATCGTCAGCATCGGCAGCGCGGCATTGCCTGCCACATGGCGCAGCAGCAGCCACAGGCGCGGCGCGCCCTTGGCACGTGCCACGGCCACAAAGGGCTGGGTCAGCACCTCGTCCACATTGCGCAACAGGATCTGCGCCAGCGGCGCGGCAATCGGTATCGCCAAGGTCAGCGTCGGCAGCACCAGGCCTTGCCATTTGCCGGGGTTGATCACGGGGATCCAGCCCAGGCGGAACGACACCAGCTGGATCAGCACAATGCCCAGCCAGAACACCGGCACTGAGACAAACACCGACGGCAGCGCATAGAGCGCGCCGCGCAGCCAGCGCCACGGTGCCAGCTGGGCCAGCAGCGCCAGCACCAGAGCCAGCACAACGGCCAGCGCAAAGCCCAGGCCGGCCAGCCGCAAGGTGGGCGGCAGGCTGGTGGCCAGCCCGTGGCTGACCGGCACGCCGGCCTGCAGCGAGTAGCCAAAGTTGCCGCTGACAAAGCCGGTCAGGCTGTGCCAGTACTGCTGCCACACGGGCTGGTCTGCGCCATAGGCGGCGCGGATATCAGCCACCTCCTGCGGGCCCAGGCCCAGCTCGGGGCTGAGGAACTTGATCAGCAGCGCATCGCCCGGCAGCAGCTGCAGCAGCACGAAGGACGCGGTGAACGCCGCCCACAGCACCAGCAGCGCCTGGGCACTGCGCCGGGCCAGATAGGGATAGAAGGACATCGGGGTGCTCCTTGACGCTCAGCAGGGCTGCGCCTCAGCGCTTGGCCAGCCAGGTGCTGTAAAAGCTCGGGCGCCCTACGGCCTCAAACCCCACTTCGCGCACCCAGGGTGCAGCGGCGAAGGCCTGCGGCTCTTCAAAAATGGGGATCACATATGCCTGGTCGATCAGGTAGTTCTGCACCTCGGCGGTCAGCGCCAGGCGCTTCTGGGCGTCCGTCTGCGCGGCAATCGCTTCCAGCAAACCGTTGAGCTGCGGATCGACAAAGCCCTTGACCTTCTGGCTGACGCCGCCTTGCTGCAGCAGCACGTTGCGGTTGGTCGGGTAGTAGTTGCTCTTGATCACATCGGGATCGGCGCGGCCGACCATGCCGGGGGCGACTGGCGTCTTCTCCGGGTCGAGGTTGTCGACAATGCGCACGCCAGCATCACCGCTGAGCACCTGCAGCTTGACCCCTACCTTGGCCCACTGCTGGGCCACCAGTTGCAGGGTTTCCTTGTTCTGCGGCTGGGGCAGCGAGTCATAGGCAGCCAGCGCCAGCGCGCGGCCGTCCTTTTGGCGGATGCCGTCCGGCCCCGGTGTCCAGCCTGCGCTCTCCAGCAGCTGCTGCGCCTTTTGCGGGTCATAGGCCAGCTTGCTGGCCAGGTTGACATAGCCCAGCGCGCTGGACGCAATCACCGAGGTGGCCTGCGGGTAGTTGTGCGAGAACAGCGTCTGCACGACCTCCTGGGTATTGGTGGCATGCAGCAGCGCCTGGCGCACCTTCAGATCGGCGACCAGCGCGTTGTCGGGCCGGAAAACAATGCTGTTGTTCACCCCCCGCGTGGATGGCGCATAGATGACGAACTTCTGCTCCTCCACCCGCTTTTCGTCATAGGCCTGCACCTGGCGGATCACACCAGCCTGGCCCGACAGCAGCGCGCCAATGCGCACGCTGTCCTCCGGGGTGACGATAAAGCGCACTTCATCCAGGCGCGCGCGGCCCTGGTGCGCCAGCTGCGCCGGGCCCCAGTTGTAGTCCTTGCGGGCCGACAGCACCAGCTCCTTGCCCAGGGTCTCGCTGGCCACCACAAAAGGGCCCGAGCCGATGATCTTGGTGGCATCGCCCAGCTCATCAAACGGGCGCTCCAGGGTCTGCAAAGCCACCAGGCCCGAGCCGATCACCGAGGTACCTTGGAGAAAGCCCGGAGACGGCTTGCTGAAGTAGAACTTCACCGTCAGCGGGCCCAGCACCTCACTGCGCTCGTAGTTGTTGATGACTTCGGACACCGGCAGCTTGAGTGCCTTGTTGCCGCGCCCGTAGGTGTCAAAGTTCTTGGCCACGGCTGCGGCATCCAGCGGCGTGCCATCGGAGAAAGTCACGCCCGGGCGCAGCTCGAATGTGAACTCGGTGGCGCTGTCGTTGATGGTCCAGCTCTTGGCAATCCAGGGCTGGATCTCCAGCGTCTTGGGGTCCTGGTAGGTGAGCTTGTCGGTGATCTGGTTGAGCACGCCGCCATTGGGGTAGAAGCCACCGGCTGGCGGGTAGAGATTGGTATGCGCCTGCTGCTCCAGGTACACGAGGGCGCCGCCGTTGGCCGGACCCGTGTCGGCCTTGGCCTCGGCCACACTCTCGTTCTTGGAGCAGGCCGACAGCAGCCCGCCCAGCGCCAGCACTGCCGCGCTCCATACCGCCAGTTTTTTGAATTTATTCGCTTTCAACACCACGCACCACCCTCGCTAGCCACGGGCAACCTTGCCTGCACCGGCACGCCAACCTCGGCTGCCGGGCAGCGGCACCCTTGCAGAAAGTGCCGCCATCTGGGTGTGTCATGCTAGGCATTCGGCGGCCGGCGAGAAGGTATTTTTCAGAGCATCGATATGCGCAAACCAAGGAAGCAAGCGGCCGCCAGGCCTGGCGCCGCATAGAGGGTTTGCGTATAAGCACATGCGCAGCAGCCGCATATGCACATGCGATCTGCGCAGTTCACGGATGGGGCATGCGTGCCAACAATGGCCTGAGAACGTGTTTTCGTTCGTAGGCACGCATCACCTCCCGCCGATGCAGCACATTTCCCAATGACTCCATGAGTGCAAGCCCTGCTACCTTGAATGACTACCTGGCTGAAAAGCGCGGCGCCGTATTGGCGCGCGATGCCCAGATCGATGCCGGCACCGCCCAGGCCACGGCGCTGCGCGCCAACGTGAGCGCCGAAGGGCGCAGCGGCGTGCGCCGCATCCGTATCCGCGAGCACCAGGTCATCAGCGACAGCCCGCCGAGCTTTGCCGGCTACAACCTGGGCCCCAGCTCGCCCGAGCTGCAGCTGGGTGTGCTGGGCAGCTGCGTCACCCATATCTTTCTGATCCAGGCCGCCGCCCAACAGGTGCCGCTGACCAGCCTGGACGTGGAGGTGAGCGGCGTGATCGACCCGCGCGCCGGCAAGCCCGGCCACGAGACCACGCCCATCTGGCCACACGACATTGCCTACACCGTGCATATCGATTCGCCCGCGCCGCGTGCCGACATCGATGCGCTGTTTGCCGCCGTGGAGCGGACCTGCCCGATCCTGAACCTGCTGCGCCAGCCGCAGACCATCCGCGCGAGCGTCGAGCACAGCAATTCGCTGGCCCAGACGCACAAGCAGGCGGCCTGACCCCCGTCCCTCCCTCCTTTTTTTACGGAACTATCCCATGGCACTGACACTTGACCATATCGTGATCGCGGTCCACGACCTCGACAAAACCATTGACGACTACGCTGCACTGGGCTTTACCGTCGTGCGCGGCGGCGAACACCCCGGCCGCCCCACCCACAATGCGCTGGTGGTGTTTGAGGATGGCGCCTATTTCGAGCTGATCGCCTGGCGCAGCCCGGCACCGCAAGACCGCTGGTGGCAGCTGCTGGACCAGCATGGCGAAGGCATCATCGACTTTGCGCTGCTGCCCCCCAGCACCGCCGAGGTGATTGCTGCGGCCAAGGCGCGCGGCCTGGACCTGCAAGGCCCGCTGGATGGCGGCTGGCTGCGCCCCGATGGCGAACGCCTGCAATGGCAGACCGGCCGCCCGCACACGCATGACCTGCCCTTCCTCTGCGGGGATATCACGCCGCGCAAGCTGCGCGTACCTGAGGGCGAAGTGCGCCAGCATGCCAACGGTGCCACCGGTGTGGCACGCCTGACGGTGGCCGTCAGCGATCTGCTGCAAAGCCTGGAGCGCTACCGCGCGCTGCTGGGCGACAAGGCCCACATCCACGCCGCCGACGGCGGCAACAGCGCCACCATTGCATTGGGCAACAGCGTGCTGGAGCTGACGCAGACGGCGCCGCAGTTGCAAAGCAAGGGCGAAGGCCCGTTGGCGATTGTGCTCCAGGGGGCTGGTACCTGGGACCAGGCCTCGGCCAAGCTCTCGCATGGTGCGCCGATTGCGTTTGTGAAGGCGGAGCTGACGAGCAAGGCCGACAGCAGCCTGGCCACCGCTTAGGCTTTCTGGGCCGGCCAGGCCTCAGTACACATCCCGGCGGTAGCGCCCGGCCAGCGCCAACGCATCCACCGCGGGGGCGCCCAGCACCTGGCGCAGCACCGCATCGACGCCTTGCGCCATGCCCTGCTGGCTGCCGCAGACATAGATCGCAGCGCCGCGCGCGACCCAGCCCTGCAGCCGCTGCGCCTGGCGCTCCAGCAGCTGCTGCACATAGCAAGGGTCGGTCGCATCGCGGGACCAGGCACGGTCCAGACGCTCCAGCTGACCAGCGGCCAGCCATTGCTGCAGTTGCGCATCCAGCAGCGCATCCTGGTCAGGATGGCGCTCGCCAAATACCAGCCATTGGTCCGAACGGCCTTTGGCCACGCGGGCGCGGATATGGCTGCACAGGCCCGCCAAGCCGGTGCCATTGCCGATCAGCAGCAAAGGGCGCTCGGCGTTGTCACCCAATCTAAAACCGCTGTGCGCACGCAGCCGCATCGGCAGCACATCGCCCACAGCCATGCCCTCGCACAACCAGCCCGATGCCAGGCCCGGTGTGCCATCGGCACGCGTGCTTTGGCGCACCAGCAATTGCAGCTGGCCGTCCTCGGGCACCGACGCAATCGAGTAATCCCGGCTGCGCTGCGGATCGGCGGGCACCGCCAGCGATACCAGGTCGCCTGATTCCCAGCGCGGCAAGGCGCCGGACTGCGGCTGCCAGTCGAGCAGGTATACCGGGCCGCCCTGGCTGCCGGGGTTGAGCAACTGGCGGCGGCGCAGCACCCAGGGCTGGGCGGCTTGCGGCTGGCGCCAGCCCTCGCCGGCCTGGCCGGTCAGTGTCTGCAGCAACTCGGCCGTCTGGCCCTGCCAGGCCATCAGGCTGGCCTCATCGCCGTTGTCCATGCACAGCACATCGGCCTTGGCGCCCTGCTGTTGCAGCCACTGCTGCACGCGCAGACCAAAGGCGCAGAAGGCCGCGTATTCGCTGTCGCCCAGCGCCAGCACCTGGGCACTGTGCCCGGGCAGCGGCTGCGCCTGCTCCAGCACCTGGCGCACAAATGGCAGCGCATCGTCGGGCGCATCGCCCTCTCCGGTGGTCGACAGCAGCCACAGGCTCTGCGTGCAGGCCTGCAAGTCGGCCAGCCGCAGCGCCTGCACCGGCCGCAGCTGCACCGCGCAGCCGCCCGCATGCAGCACCCGCGCGGTCTCATGCGCCAGGGCCTCGGCCCTGCCGGTCTGGCTGGCATAGGCCACCAGCACCGGCGCGCCCTGCTGGCTGCCCGCTTGCAGCGCGAGCTGCTCCTGGCGCTCAGCCCGGCGCTGGCGCCACAAACGCCCTGCAATGCCGGCACACAACAGCGCATACCCCGCCACCAGGCCTGCTGCGCCTGCCAACCGCGCAGGGCTTGCTATCCAATCAATCATGGCTTCATGCTGCCTGCAAAACGCTGTTCCCAGGCCGGCGTGCTGCGGCGCAGGCCTTGCGGCTGCCCGGCATCGGGATGGGTGTGGAACACCGCCGCTACCTGGTGCTGCAGCGCAAACCGCCAACCGTCCTCGGGCCCCAGCACCGTGAGTACGGTGGCCAGCGCATCGGCATGCATGCATTCGCGGTGGTAGACGGTGACGCTGGTCAGCGCGTGGGCCACGGGCTGGCCGCTGCGCGGGTCCAGGCTGTGTGAAAAACGCTTGCCACCGTGCATGAACACATGCCAGTGGTCGCCCGAGCTGGCCAGCGCGCCATCGCCCAGCGACACCACGAGCGGCTCATCGCCGGCAACACCTGCCACCGCTACCCGCCAAGGCTGGCCGCCGGGTTTCTGGCCCCAGGCCCGGATCTCTCCGCCAATCTCCAACAGCGCATGCGGCCAGCCGGCCGCGCGCAGGCGCTCGGCGACCCAGTCCACCGCATAGCCCTTGGCGATGCCGCTCAGATCCAGCTGCAGGCCACCGGGCTGCAGCAAACGCCGCCGCTGCGGCTGCCACTGCAGGCGCTGGTGGCCGCAGACCTGCAGCGCACGGTCGATATCGGCCTGCGCAGGTGGCTGGCCGCTGTGGGGCGCCTGCGGGTTTGCACGCGGGCCAAAGCCCCAGAGCGACACCAGCGCGCCCACCGTCGGGTCATAGGCGCCATCGCAGGCGCGGGCCCAGTGGAGGGCCGCATCCAGCACCTGTGCCAGCTCGGGTGGCAGCACGTGCCAGCTGCCTGCATCGGCGGCGTTGAAGCGCGAGACGCAGGAGTCCGCCTCCCAGTTGCTCATCTGCGCGATGACGGCATCCAGCGTTTGCTGCACCAGTGCCTGTACAGGCGCCAGCGGGGCGTAGTCCGGGTTGGCCAGGCGCAGTGACCAGGTGGTGCCCATCGTCACGCCCTGCAGGCTGTGCAGGCTGCCGTCCTGCGCAGCGTGCATCGCTGGCGCCTTCCAGGCGGGGGATGCAAAGGAGCCGCCGGCCAGCGCAGGGCCTGCCGGGGCCGGCTGGCTTTCTCTCCGCGCCTGGGTCTGGGGGATTTGCCAGATGCCGGCGCCATAGTGGATGCGCGGCGCCGTGCTCACAGCGGCTCCGCGATCAGTCTGGCGTGGGTGCGTTCTGCCGTCACAGCCTGCGGTGCATCAAGGCAGCACTTCCAGGGTGGCGACATAGGCCAGGCGGCGTTCCTTGGCGATGGGGTTCGAGGTCTTCTCGTCCTTGACGTCGGCATCCAGCCAGTACATGCCAGCGGTGGGGAACTTGACCTTGACCTGGCCCTGGGCATCGGTCTTGAGCTTGATCTCGTTGACGGCATCGCGGTAGCGCTTGCCGTCGGGCACCAGCACCACTTCAACGTCGGCAGCAGGCTTGCCATCGACGTGGAAGGCAAAGGTGGCTTCTTCGCCCGCCACCAGGTCATTGGGGTGGGTAACGGGCACCAGCTCCAGACCCTTGCCGCTCAAGCGCAGCGGGCTGGGCTTGCCCATGGTCACAAAAGTCTCGATGCGGCTGATGCTTTCTGCCACGCGCACTTCCTTGGCATCGGCGGGGATCTGCTTGGCGATCTCTTCGGCGCTGCCGCGCAGGCGCTTCATCTGGCCGGCGGCATCCTTGTAGGAGCCCATGACGCCGCTGTTGACGATGGCCAGCTGGTAGGTGCCGGCTTGCTCGGGCTTGAGGTCAAAGACGCTGCGCAGCTCGCCCTTGTGGGCATTCTTGGGCTCCACCGTGCTGCCATCGGGCGCCGTGATCACCAGCTTGTCCAGGCCCAGCGGGCGGTGGTTGAAGAAAAACATGTCATTGGACACGGCGGCATCGACCGTGACCCAGTCCGCCTTGGACAGCACGGTGCTCGAAGGCTTCATCCAGACGCTGTGGGCCTGGGCGCCAATGGCGGCAAAGCTCAGCGCCAGCGCGGCGGCAATACGGGTGGCAGAAAACATGGTGACTCTCCTCAAAAATAGGGGTGTGTGGGATCAGGGCTTGAGTTCGAGCTTGATCTCGCCCAGCTCCGTCTTGCCCTGGGCAGACAGGCTGGTGGCCTGCTTGGCGGGCCATTCAAACGGAATGCTCACCAGCTCGCGGCCACCGACTTCGCGTGCGGCCTCGATCTGCAGCTTGTACTGGCCCGGCTCCAACTTGGGCAGCGGGTTGCTGCCTTCGGAGAACGACAGTGCATGCGTGCCTGCCGGCTTGGTGGGCTGGGTCACGCCATCGATGGGCACACTCAACTCGCGGCCACTGCGGCGCCACCACTGGCGCATGTCCTTGAGCCATTTCGCGCCTTCGGCATCGCGCTTTTTCAGCTCATACCAGACCGACAGATTGGCGGCCACGCTGCCGTCGGCGCGCTCCAGCCAGACGGCGACATAGGGGCGGTGGTATTCGGCCACCTCCAGACGTGGCAGCTCAACGCCGACATTCAGCCCACCGGCGACGGCCGGCAGCCCGGCCACCGCCGTCAAGGCCACGGTGAAACGCGAAACAGTGCTAGTCATGTGTTCTCCTCGGAATAAAAAGACGGTGGCCGCGCGCTCAGTGCACCAGCAGCAGCGCGAGCAGCGCAGGGACCAGCAGGCCCAGGCCCACCATGGGCCAGGTCATCGGGCGGCGGCCGGCGTGCATCTGCAGAATGAACAGACCGGTGATGCAGAACACCAGGCAGGCGCCGGCAAAGATATCGATGAACCAGGTCCAGGCCAGGCCCGCATGGCGGCCCTTGTGCAAATCGTTGAAGTAGGAGATCCAGCCCCGGTCGGTCGATTCATGCTCGGCCTGCCCGTCGCTCAGCGCAACGCGCACCCAGGCATCGCCGCCGGGCCGGGGCATCGCCACATAGACCTCGTCGTCATTCCATTCCACCGCACGCTGGCGCGTGTCGGCACCCAGCTCCGTGCGCAGCCAGCGCTGCACATCGTCCGGCAGCGCCTGGGCTGCGTCTGCGGCCTCCTTGTGGCTTGCGGCTGCCTGCTGCAGGCCTTGCAGCAGCGGCGCGGGCAAGGTTGCTTCGCGCAGCACCACGGCGGGCTTGGCCTCAATCTGGCCGGCATGGTTGAGCGTGAAGCCCGTCACCGCAAACAGCAGCATGCCCACCAGGCAGATGGCGGAGCTGACCCAGTGCCATTCATGCAAGGTTTTGAGCCAGTAGGCCCGCTGCGAAGAGGAAGACGCGTTGGCTTTCATGCGGAGGCAAGCAGGTGGAGGGCTCCGGAACGGGAGGCGGGACCGGGCAGGTGGAAAGCAGCGATTTTAAGGAAAATAAATGCTAATGACTCTCATTTTCAAATAATTTACCAGCGGAGACATGGGCAGAGCTTGGATCGCAGGCCTCAGGTCTCCGCCCACATGCGCAACAGGTTGTGGTAATGGCCGGTGAGGGAGACGGTGTCTTCCGTTTCGCCCAGCTGGCTGCGCAGCCGCTGAATGCTCTGGTCCAGCTCAAACAGCATCGCGCGCCGGGCATCGTCCCGCACCAGGCTCTGGGTCCAGAAGAAGGAGCTGACCCGCTCGCCCCGGGTCACCGGCTCGACCCGGTGCAGGCTGGACGAGGGGTAGAGGATCAGGTCGCCCGCAGGCAGTTTCACCTCGTGCATGCCATAGGTATCGACCACCACCAGCTCGCCACCGTCATAGTCCTCGGGGTCGGACAGGAACAAGGTCGACGACACATCGGTGCGCAGCCACTGGGCCACGCCCGCCTCGCGCCGCGCAGCGCCGTCCACATGCAGGCCATAGGTTTCTGATTCGGCATAGCGGTTGAACAGCGGCGCCATCGTGCGGGCCGGCAGTGCGGCCTGGAAAAACAGCGTATTGGCCGCCAGCGCACGCTGGATGATGCGGCCCTGCTCCAGCGCCACGGGTGAGGTCTCGGGCAGTTGGCGGTTGCGCTTGACCTGTGCGCCCTGGCTGCCAACGGTGGCACGGCCGTCTATCCAGTCGGCCGCATCGATGGCCGCGCGCATGGCGGCGACCTCGTCGCGCGTGAGTACATTGGGAATGTGCAGCATCATCGCTTGATCTCCTCCATGAAAAAAAGCCCCGGCAGACGCGGGGCTGGCTTCCAACCAAGGATTAGAAACTAAAGTTCGCCGTCACGCGCGCCGAGCGTGGAATGCCGGGGAAGTAGCGGTAGCCGCTCTTGTTGATGGCCGCCACATAGCGCTTGTTGAACAGGTTGTAGACATTCAGCTGGATATCCACGTTCTTGTTGATGCGGTAGCTGGCCAGTGCGTCAAACACCCAGTAGGACTCGGTGAAGTTGGGCGTGCCCACGGCGCCATCGGTGCCGCGCTTGAGGCCGCTGGCGTAGCGCGCGCCGCCGCCCACCGCCAGGCCCGAGGAGAACTGGTAGCTGCTCCACAGCGACAGCGCGTTCTTGGGCGTGTACGTCAGCCCGCTGGAGCCGTCCTGCGCCACGTTGGCGCCCGTGTCCACCTTGGTGTTCTGGATGGTGTAGCCCGCAGTCACCCCCCAGGCGGGGGTGATCTGGCCGGTGGCGCCCAGCTCCAGGCCTTGCACCGTCTTCTTGCCGGTCTGGCTGATGGTGCCGTCCGAGTCGGTCACGATTTCGTTGGTGATTTCGGTACGAAACAGCGCACCCGTCAGCAGCATCCGCTTGTCCATCAGCTCCCACTTGGTGCCCACTTCGGCCGTCTTGGCCTTTTGCGGTGCCATGTTGGGGTTGCCAGCATTGTTGGCTGCCGCAGACAGCGCAAAGTTGCTGCCGCCCGGTGGTTGCTGCGACAGCGCATAGTTCACGTAGACGCTGCCGTTGGGTGCCGGCTTGTACAGCAGACCGGCCTTCCAGCTCACCAGATTGCCCGAGGCCTGCAAGCCATCCGAGGTCGTGGGCACCACGGTGCCAGCCGGGTTGGTGCCGCAAGGCTGGGTGGTGGATGTCGCCGTACAGACGGCCATCGCGTTGTACTTGGTCTTGTAGTGGTCCCAGCGCAGGCCCATGTTGGCCTGCCACTGGTCATTGAACTGCAAGGTGTCAAAGGCATACAGCGCGACGGTATCGGTCGTGCCCTTGCTGTCTGCACCGTTGCGGGCATAGCTCGGCAGCGACACGCTGGAGTCCGGGTGGTAGATGCTGACCGTGGGCACCACGCCCGTCGTCGCCAGGCCGTAGTTGGTCTGCTCTTCGCGCGTCAGTTCCAGGCCAGTGCTCAGACTGTGCTTGATGGAGCCGGTCGCAAAGGCGGTGGTCAAATTGGTCTGGTTGGTCAGGATGCGGTTGACCTGGTCCTTGGTATTGATGTTGCGCGACATCGTCCAGGTGGAAGGGTCGGCCGGATTGGGCGTCAGCAAGGAGCCTGGCGTCCAGGCGCCGGTGGTGGCGTTCTGCGAATAGCCGGTAGCCATGAAGGCCGACAGCAGGTAGTTCTGCTTGGTCTGTCCCCAGCGTGTGGTGTTGCGCACCGTGGTGCCGGGCGCAATGTCGTGCTCCAGGCGCAAGGTGGCCATGTCGGCGGTCACATCGTCGTGGTCCGAGGCCGTGCCATAGAAATTGCTCGAATCCACGCGCGATGCGCTGTTCAGAAAGCTGCGGTAGCCGGGGTAGTTGCTGCGGTCGGGCGCACTGTAGCCGGGCAGGCCCAGGGTCAGCACACCGCCATCGGGCACATTGCTTTGCTTGACATGCAGCAGGTTCAGGAACACGCGCGTGTCGGTGTTCAGACCAAAGGCAAACGACGGCGCCAGGCCCCAGCGGTCGTTCTTGACCTGGTCGCGGCCGGCCACACCGGCATCCTGCACCATGGCATTGAGGCGGAATGCGGTGCCGTTGTCGTGGCTCAGGCTGCGGTTCAGGTCGATGGTCGTGCGCTTGTAGCTGCCACTGCCAAAGCCCAGCGAGCCGCCAAAGCTGTCGGTCATGTTGGGCTGCTTGGTAACCATGTTGATTGCGCCGGTGGGCGCGCTGCGGCCGTAATCGGTGCCGGCGGGGCCCTTGGTCACTTCCACCTGGTCGGTGTTGAACACATCGCGCGACAGCGCGCCCACATCGCGCACACCGTCCACATAGATGCTGCTGGACGTGTCAAAGCCGCGCATGTAGATGGCGTCGCCCGTGCTGGTGTTGCCGTTCTCGCCCGCGTAGAAAGTGCCCACACCGGGCACATTGCGCAGTGCTTCGGTCAAGGTGGTGGCGCCCTGCTCCTTCATCACCTGCTCCTTGACCACGGAGATCGTCTGCGTGGTGTTGACCAGGGGCTGGGTGAACTTGGGCGAGGACAGCTGGCTGGGCTCATAGCCGGTTTCGCGCGGTGCCTCCACCGTCACTTCTTTCAGCGTGACCGTCGGTGCGGGTGCGTTCTGCGCCAAAGCCGGCATGCCCAGTACCGCGATGGCAGTCGCTGCCACCAGGCCGGCCTTGGGGGCGGGAGCGGCAGCACCATGTTTGCGACTTTTGATATAGGTTTGTTGTGTCATAAACGAGGAAAGCAGAGTAAAGAAAACGCTTGCAGATTCATCGACTTGGAGGGCAAAAAACCGTCCAAACCGCAGAGCATGAGCAAGCGCTAACTCGCAATGATAACGATTCTCGTTATTAATTTCACTTAGCTTTCGCCAAACCCGGGCTTCTGTCGCGAAGTGGCAACAGGCGGCTGACCCGGCATCGCTGCGGGCGACGCCAGCCGTTCCATCGCACGGGGCCGGGCGGGTGGGTGATGGGCCGGTCGCTGCCATGCGAGAATCGCCGGCGGGCTCAGCCCCAACCCTGTCAAAGCCATCGCATGCCTGCCCCAACGCCCATCACGACGTCCACCAGCCAGCCGGCCCAGGCGTTCTGGTGCGACCCGGCCCTGCCCTTCGTCGAAAGCCGCCGCGCCAGCCAGAGCCGGGCCTGCTACAAGCCGCACCACCACTCGAGCTTTTCCATCGGCGCGGTCGATGGCGGCCACAGCGTCTTCACCGGCGCAGAGGCCGGCCTGGTCCGGCTGTCACCCGGCGCCCTGGTCTTTGTGCCGGCCGAGCGCGTGCATGCCTGCAACCCGGCGCCCGATAGCGCCTGGAGCTACCAGATGCTGCACCTGGATGCCGGCTGGCTGCAAGCGCTGCGTGCGGAATATGCGGACCCGGCTGCGATGGCCAACGAGCCGGTGCGCATCGTCGAGGACCCTGCCCGCTACCGGGGCTTCTGCCAGCTCAATGCCCAGCTGTTCTCCCAAGCCGACGCGGCCGACAAGGAAGCCAGCCTGGTCGAGTTCATCGGCGACCTCGACACCCAGCAAGGCCTGCACATCCACGCCCCCGATCTGCCATCGCAGTTGGCGCAGCGCATCCGACCGGCGCTGGACTGCCTGCGCGCCCGCCCCTGCGCCAACGTGCCACTGACCCAGCTGGCCGACCTGGCGGGCATGAGTCGCTACCAGACCATCCGCGCCTTTCGCAAGCTGACGGGCCTGGCGCCCCATGCCTGGCAGCTGAACCAGCGTATCAACCTGGCCAAGCAGCTGCTGCGTGGGCAAGACGGCATAGCCGCAGTGGCGCTGCAGTTGGGCTTTGCCGACCAGGCGCATTTTCAGCGGGTGTTCAAGGCGCATACCGGCGTCACGCCAGGCTGCTTTCGCAAGGGGTCCTCTGCAAAACACCCTGCCGTGGTCTGAACGCGGCCTCGGGCGATCCGCTGCAATTTCGTTCAATACAAGGCATGCGGCAGCCGCCACCATGCAAGGCCCTTCCCCGCCTGGTCCTTTTGCATGCAACCGTTTTTGCTGATCGCCGCCGCCCATTTTCTGGCGCTGCTGTCCCCCGGTCCTGATTTCTTTCTGATCGCCCGCACCTCGCTGGCCAGCGGTTGGCGCAGCGCTGGCGCGGCCTGCCTTGGTATCGCGCTGGCCAATGGCGTTTTTATCGTCACCGCCTTTGCCGGTGTCGCCGTGCTCCAACCGGGCAGCCGGCTGTTCATCACGCTGCAGTTGGCCGGCTGCGGTTACCTGCTCTACCTGGGCCTGCTGTTTATCCGCCATGCGGGCAAAGGCGCGCTGGGCGTTGCAGCCAGCCCGGGCCAGGCGGCCGCAGCCCGCACCAGTTGGCGCCGCGCCGCCGGCATGGGTTTTCTCTCGGGCATTCTCAACCCCAAGAACGCGCTGTTCTATGCCAGCCTGGCGGCCATGCTGACGGGCCCGCATGCCAGCGTGGGCTGGAAGCTGGTGTACGGCAGCTGGATGTTCAGCATCGTGCTGCTCTGGGATCTGCTGATTGCCGCACTCATCGGCAACCCCGCCGTGCTGCGGCGCTTTGCGCGGGCATTGCCGTGGCTGGAGCGCATCTCGGGTGGGCTGCTGATCGCACTGGCCCTGGGGCTGATCGCAGCAATGTGGCTGCGTTGAGGCCTGCGAATCGACGGGGTTGCCGTCCTCTGTGCCTGGCAATTTCGCGCAGTATTTTTTTCGTGTCTGCACCTCTGCAAAACACGGCTGGATTGGGGATTTGAAAGCAGCGCTCAACGTGCATTGGGTATGCTCGCGCAATGGCAAGGCAATGCTGCCCTGCACATCACCAGGAGCACATATGTTTGATCATCTGGGCATCGGCGTCTCCAACATCGCCGCAAGCAAGCGTTTTTTTCTCCAGGCGCTGGAGCCGCTGGGGGTCTCGCTCGCAATGGAAGGGCCTGGCAGCCTGGGTTTGGGCCGCGATGGCAAGCCCTCGTTGTGGATCTCGGAGTCCACCGACAAGCCCGCTCGCCTCCATATCGCCATCAGCGCCCCCACGCGCGCGCAGGTGGATGCCTTTTATGCAGCGGCGATGGCGGCGGGTGGGCGTGACAACGGCGCTCCGGGCCTGCGCCCCCATTACCATCCCCATTACTACGCAGCCTTTGTGCTGGACCCGGACGGCAACAACATCGAAGCGGTTTGCCACCATCCGGCGCCCTAGCCATCGCACTGGCATCTTGAGGCTGCGGGCATCGGGGTTGCGGAGTGCAGCGCTCCAGGGCGTGGCCTCAGCCTGGATGACCCGCTCCTCGATACAGACGCGCCCTAACGCAGCACCGTGGCGCCTCCAAGGATCAACAGCAGCTCGCGAGGCGGTGGCTGCGCCAGGTCTTGCCGGGCGAGAGGGCCAGCCACCTGGGCGCTGGCCGGCAACGGCTACCCGGTCCACGGCCTCCCCCACCTCTTGGGCCCGATGCAGCCCCCCATAGACCGGCCGCGCGCAGTACCCTGGCTGCGCACTTATGCGCACGGGTGCGCCACCCTGTCTACCGTATCGGCCTCTGGAGTATTTTTGATGCGACGACTTCGCCACCTGACCAACCGCCACCGCGCCCAGTCCACCAATGTCGCGCTGGGCTGGGTGCTGGCGTTCAATGCGGGAGCGGTCAACGCGGGCGGCTACCTGGTTTTGCAGATGTACACCTCGCACATGACCGGCTTTGCCTCGCAATTGGCCGATGGGCTGGTGCTGGACAACCTGAAGATGCTGCTGAATGCGTTGGGCGCCATCCTGTCGTTCATGGTGGGGGCGGCGGTCTGCGCCATCCTGGTGAACTGGGGACGCGAGAGGCGCCTGTACAGCGTGTATGCGCTACCGCTGATGCTCGAGGCGCTGATGCTTTTGCCGTTCGGGCTGATGGGCGCCGCCACGCTCAGCTGGCAGACGCCTTTTGCGGTGCCGCTGACCGTGCTGTGGCTGTCTTTCATGATGGGGCTGCAGAATGCGGTCGGCTCCAAGACGTCGGGGGGCAGCATTCGCACCACCCACATGACCGGCAACATCACCGATCTGGGGATGGAGCTGGGCAAGCTGCTGTGGTGGCAGCGCCGCCGCCGGGGCACCCCAGCGCCGCTGCAGCCCGTACCGCACCACCGGGGCCGCATGCGCATTGCGGCAGGCCTGATCGGCATGTTTGTGCTGGGCAGCATTGCAGGCGCGCTGGGTTTCAAGTTCATCGGATTTTTTTGCGTCGTACCGCTGGCAGCCTGCCTGCTGGCCATCTCGCTGCCGCCGTTTCTGCGCGATGCCCAGCACTCCGAGGAGCTGCGCGGATTTTTCCGCAAACGCGGGGGGCGCTGACGCCGCGCTTGCAGCTGGACCATGCATGGCCCGGCCCTGCGTGTTGGGCCGTGGCGGGCGGCCCCGGGTCGGCATGCGGGGCTGCAGGATGCCGTCTCGCCGGTTCAGCGTGCGGCGGCAGGCTCCATCCCGGTGCTGCGAACCAGCGGTGCCGCCGCAGCAGAAGCGAGAAAGCGGATGAAATGCCGTGCCACATCGGGCTCCGCCGCCGCCGCCGCGATCCCCGCCGAGAAAAACACGCGCTGCTGCACCTCGTCGGGCAGCGGCCCGACAAACTCCAGCTCCTTGAACGGGAGCAGTTCACTCACCTGCTGAAAGCCAATCTCCGCATCGCCCCGCAATAC
The DNA here is from genome assembly GCF_022387135.1 of Comamonas sp. B21-038. Classification (GTDB taxonomy): domain Bacteria; phylum Pseudomonadota; class Gammaproteobacteria; order Burkholderiales; family Burkholderiaceae_C; genus Comamonas; species Comamonas sediminis. The sequence continues at coordinate 556,770 of NZ_CP092462.1, read as the reverse complement.
GACCGCGCCGACGCGTTCGCTCAGAATTCTGCTGGCCTTGTCCTTGATCTGCTCGGCAACACCCAGACGCGGAAACAGCTCGCTGGCGAGATAGGTTCCACTGGCGCTGGCCGAGTAGGCAATGCTTTTGGCATCCAGCAAGGTCTGCCTGAGCGCCTCGACCGAGCTGATGTCGGGTTTGGGCGTGCCCTTGCGCACACTCATGCCAATCATCGAGCGCGCCAGATCCACACGCGAGCCCTGCTGGACTTTGCCTTCGGCGATCAGCTGTTCCAAGCCGGCGTCCGCCAGAATCACGATGTCGAACTGCTCACCCCGCGCCAGGCGGCTGGGAATGGCGTCCTGTGCATTGCCCATCGAAGCGCCACGCGCAGTGATCACTCGGTGACCGGTGGCCTGCTCGTACAACGGCACCAACTGGTCATAGGCCGCCGAGAACCCGCCGGAGGTGACGACGCGAATATCGGCTGCATGGGCGGTGGAAGGCTGTACTGCGCCAGCTAGCAGCCCCAGGCTCAGCCAGCTGGCCGCCAGGCCGAGCAGCGCACGGCGTTGCCAGCGCATGGCACAGGCGCTGCGAAGAAGATGGGATATGGACAAGGCTTGTCTCCTTATGGGTGATGGTTGATTCCCCAGCCAGGGCTACTCGATCGTGATCTTGCGGTCCTGGATGATGCGGCCCCACTTGGCATACTCGTCGGCGATGAACCTGCCCAGCTCCTCGCGCTTGCCCGGTGCCGTGGTCTGGCCGTGCTTGAGCAGGTTGTCATGCACCTCAGGCGCGTTGAGGGCCTTCACCAGCTCCAGGTTCCACCGGTCCAGCAGAGGCTGGGGCGTTTTGGCCGGTGCCAGAAAGGCATACCAATTCGTCGCGTTGAAACCCGGGAAGCTCTCGGCCACCGTCGGCACATTGGGAAGGTAGGCGGGGCGGGTCAGGCCAGTGGTCGCCAGCGGGATCAGCTTGCCCGATTCGATATGCGGCAGTGCGGTGGGAGGCGCGGCATAGAACGATGCGACGCGGCCGCCCAAGACGTCCTGCAAAGCAGGCGCGCCGCCCTTGTACGGGATGTGGACGGTGTTGATATGGGCCACATCGTTGAGCAGCTCGCCGGCCAGGTGGGAGGCCGATCCCGGTCCGGTGGAGGCGAAGTCCAGCTTGCCAGGCTCGCGCTTGGCTTTCGCGACATAGTCCGCCAGCGTCTTGATGCCGGTGCCGGCCGGCACCACGAGCACATTGGGAAAGACGACGCCCATCGTGATGGGTGCCAGATCCTTCAGCGGGTCATAGCGCAGCTTCATCAAATGCGGCGATATGGTCAGCGGACCGATCGAGCCAAACAGCAGCATGGAGCCATCGGCGGGACCATGGGCCACCTGCCCATGCGCCAGGTTCCCCCCGGCGCCGGGCTTGTTGTCCACGACCACGTTCTGACCGATGTTCTCACTCAATTTCTTGGCGATGACACGTGCAGCAATATCGGCCGATCCTCCAGCGGCAAAGCCGACGACCATGGTCACGGGCCGTTTTGGCGGAAAGTCCTGCGCATGGCTGACCGCCATGGACAGGCCAAGTCCAGCCGAGACAAGGCCCAGCACGGCCCATCGTTTCTTTGTCATGTTGTCTCCTGCGCACGCCGCGCGTGCCTGCCTTTGTCGATACCCGCGATCCTAGGCAGGCAGTGTTATTCTGTAAATTGCAATTTAATGAGGAACTATTGCATGGGGCGCATCAAATTCGACATGGGTGAGCTGGAGGCATTTGTGATGACGGCCGAGAAAGCCAGCTTTCGCATGGCGGCCGAGGCGCTGTTTCTGTCACCCCCCGCGCTCAGCAGACGGGTGGAGCGCCTGGAGGCGGCCCTGGGCGTGCGGCTGCTCGAACGCACCACGCGCCATGTTCAGCTCACACCGGTCGGCCAGGAGTTTCTGCAAGAGGCGCGCAGAGCGCTTTCTGGCCTCGAAGATGCCGTTCAGCGGGTGGACGACCAACGCATGCTTCGCCGGGGACGGGTGGTGATCGCGTGCATCCCGTCGGTCGCCACCCAAGTGCTGGCCCCGGTATTGAAAGCATTTGCCACGGACCTGCCGGAGGTCCAGGTGCATGTGATGGACGAGAGCGCCAAGCGGGTGCTGGACGCCGTCGTGCAAGGCGAGGCCGATTTTGGACTGAGCTTTACCGGCAGCCAGGAGCCCTCGCTGCATTTCGAGGCGCTGACCAGCGAACGCTATGTGCTGGCGATGCCCAGAAACCACCGCTGGGCCAAGCGGGAGAGCGTTGCATGGATGGAGCTGGCGGGCCAGCGGCTGGTCTCCGTCTCCCGGCAAAGCGAAAACCGCTTGCTGCTGGACCAGATCGTTGCCCAATTGCCGGACCAGCCTGTCGCATGGTATGAATGCAACCATCTGTCGGGCGCCTTGGCTTTGGTCGAGGCCGGACTGGGGTTGGCGGTCATGCCCCAGCTCGCGCTGCACCCCCAACCCGCACAGATTCGCGGCGTGCCGCTGGTCTCCCCTGAGGTGTGGCGCACCATTGGCCTGCTACAACGCCGTGACCGCAGCCTCAGCCCTTCCGCAGAGACATTGCGCAGCCGCCTTCTGCATCGCTATGGGGAACACTGAGCCCGCCGCTGCGGCTCGCAGCGCGCTGGCCTCTGCGCTGCGGGCGATGCCAACCCTGGCGCAGGCAAAGCCGCTGGGCTGCTGGCGGTTTCGATGACAGCGGGTGGACGTGGAAGATGACCACCAGGCGGCCCGGCGGAGAGAGGACCGCATAGCGGCGATGCCGCACACGGACGACCGCCACCATCGGCTTGCGCATCGCTGCGTTCAGCCACCCACCGTCTGCTGTGCATGGTGGTTTTGCCAGCCCAGCGCAGGCGCAATGCGCTCCGTGAAATCACTCAGGATCTGCAGGTAGTCCTCATGCGGCAGGTTGTAGGGCAGCTCCAGCCGCAGCTCGTCCACCAGGGGCAGAACCGGGTCCACCAGGAGCGACTCCAGAATCTGCGCACTGCTTCCGACCAGATCGCGGGCAAACAGCACCCGGCGCTCGCCCTGCGGGGCCAGCGTGCGTGCATGGCGGCTCTGTGCAAAGGCCTCATAGCGCTTGCGGCTGTCACTGCCGGCGCTGTCGGTGGGCACGATCACCCGGCCCAGGGCGACCCGCGGGGCGTGTGGCGCCGTCCAGTGGTTGCGAAAGCGCTGCAACTGGGCCAGTTGCGTCTCGAAGAAATGGTCGCTGTGCTCGCCCCGGTTCAGGTTGCCGATCAGCAGATGCAAGCCGTTGCGACCCGCCCATTCCGCCGAATGCAGCGAGCCGCCGCCATACCACAGCCGATGCGCCAGACCTGCTGCGTGGGGATAGATGCGGGGAATGTGCTGGCCGGCCGGCGATTGCACCACGGCGCCTTCGGGCCCCAGAGGCTGCCCCTGCAGCTTGCTGCGCAGGCGCGTGACGCGCGCATGCGAGAAGTCGATGTGTGCGGGATCACCGTCATACAGGTGCGCGCCCAGCAGGTCTCCATGGTTGGGCGCCCCGGCGCTCACGCCGACCTGCAGCCGGCCCTGCGAGAGCACATCCACGGTGGAGAGGTCTTCCGCCAGCCGGAAAAGGTTTTCGTATCCCAGCTGAATGACGGCGCAACCGAGCTCCATGCGTTCAGTGCGCTGGGTGGCTGCGGCCAACAATGTGGAGGCAGACGACACAGCAGGCTCCAGATGGCGCTGCCGTACCCAGCCCCCGTCAAAGCCCAGTTGCTCCCCGTATTCCAACAATTGCAAGGTGTGCTCAAGCCCGGACCAGGGCGCGTCCTCCGCATGGTTGCCCGGCGTGAGGAAAGCGATGCGGGAGATATGGATGCGCATGAACAGGCCTATGGGAAAAAGGTGGCGGGCGCCGATCAGAACTTGGGCAGTCCCGGCGGATTGGTCTCCGAGCGAGGCAGCGCTTCTTCGGCGAGTTTCCAGCGGTCCAGCACCTGCGCGTACTGGCCGCTCTTGATCAATCCGTTGGCAGCTTGCGTCACCGCATCGGCCAGGCCACTGCCCTTGCGGGTGGTGATGGCGACATCCGACTTGTTGGGCCAGCCGGCGTTGACCGTGCCCACAAGCCGGATCTGCCCGTCCCTGGCCGCCTGGTAGGCCTGCGGCGCGTTCGGGTTGAAGTTCACATCGGCGCGGCCGGACACCAGCGCGAGCGTGCGGGCCGTTTCATCGTCGTAGTACTGCAGCTCGGCCGGTTTCAGGCCTGCAGCAATGTTCAGGCGGTTCCATTCCAGCGCGATGCGCTCCTGGTTGGTGCCCGAGGCTGATATCAAACGCAGGCCGGCAATGTCCTTGGGCTCCTTGATCGAGGTGATCTTGCTGCCCGTCTTGACATAAAAGCCGTGCAGGCCCAGCCGGTAGGTGGAGAAGTCGAACTTCTCCTTGCGCTGCTCGGTGACGCCGACGTTGGAGATCACCGCATCGTATTTGCCCGAAGTCAGACCCAGCGGCCAGTCCGCCCAGGCAATTGGCTGCAAGTCGAGCTTCAGCCCCAGCGCATCGGCGATGAGCAGGATGAAGTCGGGATCAAAGCCGACGATGGTTTTGGCATCGGTGGCATAGGTCCCTGTCGGTGGCGCGCCAGGATGGATGGCCACGGTCAGTACGCCGGGCTTGACGAATTTGAAGTCCTTGGAGATCGCGGCAATCGCCGCTTCGTCCCGGGGCGCGCGCAGGCGCCCCTTTTGCTCCGGGCTCAGGTCGACCACGGTCTGCGCATGTACGGCGCCGCAGAGGGACAGAACGGCCAACAGGGCCAGGCGGCGGAGGCTCTTGAGGGTGGACATGGTGTGTGCAGTCTTCATTTTTTGGGCAGGCCGGGCGGGTTGGTACGTGATGCCGGGATGGCCTCGGACTGCAGGCTCCAGCGCTCCAGCGCCTTGGCGTAGTTGCCGTTGCCGATCTGCGCATTGAGCGCAGCGGTGATGGCATCGGCAATGCCCGATCCTTTGCGCGAGGTCACTGCGATTTCGGCGGATTGGGGCCAGCCGCCCGAGAAAAGGCCCACCAGGCGTGTCTTGCCGTCGCGGGCGTTGTAGGCCGCAATGCCATTGGGTGCGAAATACGTATCCGCGCGGCCCGAAGCCAGCGCCAGATACAGCACCACGTCATCGTCGTAGTACTGCACTTCCACCGGTTTGAGGCCTGCCTTGATGTTCTGCTCGTTCCAGCGCAGCAGCACCTGCTCCTGGTTGGTGCTGGCGCCGACGATCACCTTGAGGCCGGCAACGTCCTTGGGTTCCTTGATGGCCTGCACCTTGCTGTTCTTGGCGACGTAGAAGCCCAGCGTGTCATTGCGGTAGGTAGAGAAATCGAATTTCTCCTTGCGCTCCTCGGTCACCGTGACGTTGGATATCACGACATCGAACTTGCCCGATTGCAGGCCCAGAGGCCAGTCGGCCCAGGCCACCGAAACCAGCTCCAGCCTGCGGCCCAGGCTGTCGGCCACCAGTTGCGCAATATCGGGCGCGTTGCCCACCGGGGTCTTGTTGTCCGTGGCGTACGCGCCAAACGGCAGGCGGCCCGTGGTGGTGCCCACCACGAGCGCACCCTCCTTGGCAAACTTGAACTGGGGGTTGAGGAGGCGGATGGCTTCGTCCACCTTGCCGGACCGAGGGCGGCCTGCCTGCTCGGGGCTGAGGTCGGGGGCGGCGGACTGCGCCCAGGACGGCAGCGCGAGCAGGGACAGCGCGGCGACTGCAGTGTGGATCAGATGACGACGTTGCATATTCTCGATTCTTCGATGTCAGTGGGAGGGAGGGGTTGTGCGGTCTACAGCACCTTGGCAAGGAACTCGCGCAGGCGCGGCTGATCGGGCTGCTGCAGCACCTTGTCGGGGTGGCCGCTTTCGATGATGCGGCCCTGGTCCATGAAGACCACCTGGTCTGCCACCTCACGGGCAAAGCCGATTTCATGGGTGACGATGAGCAAGGTGGTGCCGGTGCGGGCCAGCTCCTTGATCACGTCGAGCACCTCGTTGACCAGCTCCGGATCCAGGGCCGAGGTGGGCTCGTCAAACAACAGCACTTTGGGTTTGAGGGCCAGCGCCCGGGCAATGGCCACGCGTTGCTGCTGACCGCCGGACAGTTGGCGGGGGAAGGCGTCTGCCTTGTGCGCCAGGCCAACACGCGCCAGCAGTTCCCGGGCCAGGGCCTGGGCTTCGGCCCGGGGCAGGCCCCGTACCGAGACAGGCGCCTCCGCCACGTTGTCGAGCACGCTCAGGTGCGGGAAGAGGTTGAAGTTCTGGAACACCATGCCCACATCGGCGCGGCGGGAGAGGATGTCCTTTTCCTTCAGTTCATACAAGGTGTCCCCCTCCTGGCGGTAGCCCACCAGCTCACCATCGATGGCGATGAACCCGCTGTCCACCCGCTCCAGATGGTTGATGGAGCGCAACAAGGTGGACTTGCCCGAACCCGACTGGCCCAGAATGACTGTCACGCTACCCGAAGGGACGTGCAGCGACACATGGTTGAGCACGCGAACGCCGTTGTAGCTTTTGGAGACCGCCTGTACCTCGACCTGCCCACCCCGGGAGTGGGAGTGGGTCCATGCAGCGGCGCGCGCCGGGGGCTCGTCTGCGGCGGCCGGGGCTGCGTCCACCGAGGGCACTGGCGCAGGACGCAGCCAGGCCCAGGCACGGCCCAGCAAGGTGGGCGGCAACTGGCGCAGCGCGCCGCGTGCATAGTGGCGCTCGACTTGCGCCTGAATGATGGAGAGCACCGAGAGAATGATCAGGTACCAAACGGTTGCCACCATCAGCAGGGGGATCACTTCCAGGTTGCGGCGGTAGATGATCTGGATCGTGTAGAACAGCTCGGGCAAGGCCAGGATGTAGGCGTTGGAGGTGCCCTTGGCCAGGCCGATGATGTCGTTGAATGCAGACGGCAGGATGGAGCGCATGGCCTGGGGCAGCACAATGCGGAAGGCCTGGTGGCGGCGCGGCAGCCCCAGTGCGGCAGCGGCCTCATGCTGGCCCTGGTCCACCGACAGGATGCCGCCACGGATGATCTCGGAGGAATAGGCCGCCTGGTTCAAGGTCAGGCCGATCACCGCAGCCAAAAACGGTGTGACCAGCTGGGTGGTACTCCACTCGGCCCAGGTGATGTTGGTGAAAGGCACGCCCAGCCATACCGTCTCGTACAGGTAGCCCAGGTTGTTCAGTATGAGCAGCAGCACGATGAGCGGGATGGAGCGGAAGATCCAGACAAAGGTCCAGGCCAGTGCGCGCAGCAGGGGCGAACGCGAGACGCGGGCCAGTGCCAGACCGGTGCCCAGCGTGAAGCCCAGCGCCGCCCCCAGCGCGGTCAGCACCAGGGTGCGGCCCAGACCCACCAGCACCGGTTCGGCAAAAAACCATTCTGCAAACACCGGCCAGCCCCAGCGGGGGTTGCCGAGTACCGAGTTAAGGACGGCGCCCATCAGCACCAGCGAAATGATGGTGCCAACGGTGCGTGCAGGGTAACGCGCCGGAACAATGCGCAGCGAAGCATAGTCGCGGCGGCGTGACGCAGGCGCCGGTGCTGGCGCGGCGGGCGCTTGCTCGATGGCGACGTTGGGCGGAGCCAGGGTGGTGGTGTTCATGGTGCAGTTCTTTTCAAGTGGGCTCAAACACCGGAGAGCATGGGCGCTTGCAGTGGGTGGGGGGAAGGCAGCGGTGGATGGTTGCGAGGCGCCAATGACAGCTGCTTCTCAAAAGGCAGTTTTCGCAACGCCTGCAGATCTGCAGTGGGGTCGAACAGACGCCGGTAGCCATGTCCCAGGTACAGTCCCACCGCTTCCGGCTGACGAAAGCCGGTGGTGAGATAGACCCGTTGGTAGCCCTGGCGCAAGGCCTGCGCTTCGAGCTCGACCAGAACCGATCTCGCCAATCCCTGCCGGCGCAGGCTGCTGTCCGTCCAGATACGTTTGAACTCTGCGGTATCCGCATCCAATCGCTTGAAGGCGCCGCCTGCGACCGCGCGCCCCTTGCGCAGCAGCAACAGGAAATTGCCCCCCTGGGCCGGTGTGAACACCTCGGCCGGGTAACGCTGGATTTCCGGAACGGCGGATTCCTGCAGGTAGAAATCGCCATAGCGGCTTTCATACTCCCGGCCCAGCTCTTCAATCAAAGGCAGGGCACGCGGGTCTTGCAGGCTGGTGTAGACAAAGAGGTCAGAGCGCATGAGAACTCCTGAAATCATGGGGCGAGAAAGCGCTCTACCAGGTGCACCCAGTAAGCGGCGGCCGGCGCCAAAATGGCGTCATTGAAGTCATACCGGGGGTTGTGCAGAGACGCGCTTTCGCCATTGCCCAGAAACAGGAAGCTGCCGGGCCTGGCCTGCAGCAGGTAGGCAAAATCCTCGCTGGCAGTGCGGGGGCGAAAGTGCGAATCCACAAAATCCTCCCCCAGCGCATCCTTGGCCACATCGCGCGCAAACCGTGTTTCCTGCGGATGGTTGATGACCGGTGGAAAGCCATTCTTGAAATCCACATGGGCCTGCGCCCCGAGGCTTTCCGCCTGGGCTTGCGCCACGGCCTGCAAGCGGTTTTTCAGCGTGCTGCGCACCTCGGGCTTGAACGAGCGCGCCGTCAGCTGCAACTCCACCTGATCGGGGATGACATTGGCCGCATGGCCGCCGTGGATGGAGCCCACCGTGACCACGCCCATCTCCAGCGGATCGACGTTGCGGGAGACCACGCTTTGCAAGGCGGTGATCACATGTGCGCTTGCCAGGATCGGATCGACGGCCTGGTGCGGCTCGGCGCCATGGCCGCCCTGGCCGGTGATCGTGACCTTGGCGTAGTCGATCGACGCCATAGCCGGACCCTCCACGCAGCCCAGGTGTCCGGCGCGCACGCCCGGCCAGTTGTGCAGCCCGTAGATGGCGTCGCAGGGAAAGCGCTCGAACAGGCCTTCGCTGATCATCTTCTTGGCGCCTGCACCCAACTCTTCTGCGGGCTGAAAAACCAGGTGCAACGTGCCATCGAATGCGCCCTGCTCTGCCAGAAAGCGAGCAGCCGCCAGGAGGATGGCAGTGTGGCCGTCGTGACCGCAGGCGTGCATCACGCCGGCATTCTGGCTGGCATAAGGCAGGCCGGTGGCCTCCTGGATCGGCAGCGCATCCATGTCGGCGCGCAGGCCGAGGGTTTTACCGCCCCCGCCCTTTTTCAGACGAGCAACCACCCCCGTCCCCGCGATGCCGGTGAACACCTCATAGCCCCATTCGGCCAGCGCCTTGGCCACCAGCGCTGAGGTCCGGTGCTCCTGGAACGAAAGCTCGGGGTGTTGGTGGATATCGCGGCGCAGCGCAATAAAGCTCTGCGCATGGCGGGCGATGCCGTTTTCCACCCGCAAGCGGTATGCGCTGTGCGGCTGGACGGCGGGTTCGGTGATGGCGGCGCTGCTCATCAGGCGACCCGCCGGGATTCAACAGCGTCGTGTGCCACTTCGTACCGGCTGGCCTTGCGCGGCAGGCCGAGATGGTCGCGCAAGGTCCGGCCTGTCAGGTTGCGTTCATAGCGGCCGCTGGCTTCCAGTTCGGGCAGCACATGCGCGATGAAATCGTCAAGACCTTCGGTGCTGACAGGGAACTGCAGGATGAAGCCATCTGCGGCGCCCGCGTCCACCCAATCGATGATCTGTTCGGCAATTTTCTGGCCCGAGCCCACGAAGTTGGATTTGGGCGTGGCTGCCTGCAAGGCCACTTGCCGCAGGGTCAACCCCTGCGCCTTGGCATCGGCCTTGATGCGGTCGGTGGTGGAGCGGAAGCTGTTGCGGCCGATATCACCCAACTCGGGGAACGGTGCATCCAGCGGGTACTGGGTGAAATCATGGTGGTCGAAATAGCGGCCCAGGTAGGCCAGCGCTTCATCAATGCCGAGCAGGTTGCGCACGCGCTCGTATTTGGCGTTGGCTTCTTCATCGCTGGCGCCGGTCACGACGTTGATGCCCGGAAATATCTTCACATCGCTGGCCAACCGGCCGTGGCTGATCGCACTGGCCTTGACCTTGCGCGAGAACTCGCGCGTCTCATCCAGCGATGGTGAATGGGTGAACACAGCGTCTGCGTATTTGCCTGCAAGATCAATGCCGGCATCGGAGGAACCGGCCTGAAAGATCACGGGCTGGCCCTGGGGCGAACGCTGGATGTTGAGCGGCCCGGCCACCTGGAAAAACCGGCCTTCGTGGTCGAGCGTGTGCAGCTTGCTGCGGTCAAAGAACTGGCCGCTGTCACGGTTGCGGACAAAGGCATCGTCGTCCCAACTGTCCCACAGGCCTTGCGTGACATGCAGGTATTCATCGGCAATCTGGTAGCGCAATGCGTGCTCGGGGTGCTTGCGGCTGTAGTTCAGGGCCGAGCCTTCAAGCGGCGTGGTCACCACGTTCCAGCCTGCACGGCCGCCACTGATCAGATCGAGCGAGGCGAACTGCCGGGCGATGGTGAAGGGATCGCTGTAGGAGGTGGATACGGTGCCGGCGAGCCCGATCTTGCTGGTGACGGCCGCCAGCGCCGAGAGTATGGAGATGGGCTCGAACCGGTTCAGAAAGTGGGGAAGGGATTTTTCGTTGATGTAGAGGCCGTCAGCCACAAAGGCAAAGGCAATGCCATGGTCCTCCGCCTTCTGGGTGATACGGATGTAGTGCTGCAGATTGACGCTGGCATCGGCCGGTACGCTGGGGTGGCGCCAGGCATTCATGTGTGCGCCTGCGCCATGCAGCATCAGACCAAAACGGATGGGGGATTTGCTCATGGTGAACTTTCGGTCAGGGTTCAGGCGGCCGTCAGCTCGGCCGTTGCGGGTTGCGCGTTGGCAATCAGCTCTATCGATGCCAGGCGCTCTTCGAAAAAGGGAACCGGGGTATCGATGACGAATTCATCGATGCCGTGTTGCAGGTGCAAGGCAGTCAGCGCCGCATGCACGTCGTCAGCGGTGCCCGCAATGACATGGGGGTGGGTCTCCTCCAGCCGGTAGTCGCTGACTCCGGCTTGCTGCGCAAACTCTGCGGCGGCTTCGCGGCTTGGCAGGTTGAAGCTCTGGCCCGTGGGCAAATGCAGCTTGAAGATGCGCACATTCGCGACCAGCGCTCCAGCCTTGGCCCGGTCATCGGCGGCAAAGGCATAGACGGCCATCGATGGCGCCTGGCCGCTGAGGGGGCGGTAGGCAGCGGTGGTGCTGGCAAGCAACGCAGGGTCATCATTGAAATGCCCGGCATAGGAAAAGCCCCAGCCCAGGCGCGATGCCAGCTGTGCGCTGTCGGGAGAGGCCCCGAGCAGCACGCATTGGGGCAAGGTGCTGGGTTTGGGCAACGCGCGCGAAGCAGCCAGCGGGTGCCCGGCGGGCAGGTCGTCTCGCAAAAAGCCGTTCAGATCGCTGAGCAGGCTGGCGAAGTTGATGGGCTGTGACGGGTCGTGACGCGCTTGCAGGGCACGTGTGGACTGCGGCAGACCACCGGGCGCCTTGCCAATACCCAGATCCACCCGGCCCGGCGCCAGCGCCGATAGCAGCTTGAACACCTCGGCCACCTTGTAGGGGCTGTAGTGCTGCAACATGACGCCGCCTGAGCCGATGCGGATGCGCTTGGTATGCGCCAGCAGCCAGGCAACCAGGATCTCTGGGGCGGAACCTGCGACCTGGGGGTTGCCATGGTGCTCTGCCACCCAGAAGCGGTGGTAGCCCAGCGCTTCGGCGCGCTGCGCCATGGCCAAGGTGGAGCGAAGCGCCTGGGCGGTTGAAACGCCCGGCGGAATGGGGCTTTTGTCGAGCAGCGAAAGGCGGTAGGTCATGAATAGTAGCGCTGGGCTGGCACCGGTGAATATGCGAGAAATAATATCTCTCGCCATTTCGGGCGGTTGCTACTTATTTGCAGATCGTCATGCGTAATTCGTTGCGCTATTCCGGTATTAAATAGTTTTTCGTATTTGATAATTTCTCAATGTTTTATGAGTTTCTTCTAATCAAAAAACTATTGAAAAATATCCAGGGGCCTGGCTTCGCCTAGCGCAGAGTGAGGTGGGGTGAACGGCCGCAAAACATGCCCATGTAGCCCCATGCATCGGGCTCGATCCATCGGTCAGAAGCGCTTTTAAGGCGTATCTTGCCTGGCGGGCCCGTGGCGTCAGCCTGCAGTTCGGCGTGGGCCCAGCGATATCGAGACGCCTGCGTTGGAAAGCATGGGTAGTGGGGGCTCGGTCATGGGCGACTTTGTTGCGTTTGCCCAAAGCGGTCACGCAGTCGGAAAACGTCCTAAGGCAAGCCGTCCCCGATGGCGTTGGCGAATGGGACAGGGTGTGGGGGACGGGGCCTTTCACCCCATTAACCAGCCTTGGCTGGCTAGCCGGTTTCCATGGGCCTGCCAGGCAGCAACTTTAAGTTGGCAAACCCGTCTTGGTCACTGGTATCTGCAGACTGGAGACGCTGACTGAATAGCGCCAATGGATGGATTAATGAGAAACCGAATGACACCCACGCTCCTTGCATGAGGCATCCAATGGAATATTGGCAGACGCAGGTGCATGTTCTTGGTCAAGCGCTCGCTCGCAGCGATGCGGTCCCAAAAGGGAGAGGCCATGAACTGCATCTGCCCGCACCCCGCCCTACCCTCCCCTGGCCCCTGGCCCCTGGCGGAGGCAGCATGGCACCGTTCGGTCATGGCCTCGTCCGCCGTTGCGGGCTGGTAAATAGGATGGGATGCCAACGGTAGCCGATGCGCGCCCACTCTTTCAGAGACCCACTGTTGGGTCCATTCTGTTGCGGTGCAGGCAAGAGCCGTGCGCGCGCAGATCACCATTCAGCAGTGGCAGCCTGTGGTGGAATACAGCAAAAACGAAAAAGCCTCAGAGCATTTCTACTCTGAGGCTTGACGTTTGGTGCGGCTGGCAGGAATCGAACCCACGACCCCTTGGTTCGTAGCCAAGTACTCTATCCAGCTGAGCTACAGCCGCTAATTTTCGATGCTATGGCGGAGAGGGAGGGATTCGAACCCTCGGTACGTTTGCACGTACGCCTGATTTCGAGTCAGGTACATTCGACCACTCTGCCACCTCTCCGCAGCGCCGAAGCTGAAATTATAGCAGGCAATTTGAGGGTCTCGGGAAGAATCGCAGATTTCTGAAAAAAGGATGGCGGGGTGGTGATTGATCGGGGTGAGCACCTCGCCTGCTACCGACGGACCAACCTGGAACAGCGGGCAAGGGGACTGCCCTGCAGGGGTAGACGGCAAGGTAGGGACTGACGGCCGCAAAGGCAGCACGTGAAGTCCCTACCCTAAATGCATCAGTTCATTCTGGAGCGGCGAACACTAATTACAGCGCACCCACCCAACACCAGCGACAACAGTGCGAGCGCCCATTGGCTCATAGTTGGCACCGGCTTGGCAGCTTCGGTTGGAGGAACGGCAACTGCTTTGAAGCTAGCTGTTACCGTGCAATCCTCGCGAACAGCCGCAGTCGTATAAACATTGCCCGACAGCGTCCCACCACAGCCAGTGACGGTGTCGATCAAGAATCCTGCGGCAGGCGTGTAGTTGATCGACAGAACGCCGTCTGCATTCACCGTTTGCAATGCACCTCCAGCTGGATCGGAAGTGCCATTAGGGCCAGTATTTACGTTGACTTGAAATGTAGTCGGTAACACTTCAAAGTTAGCATCAACCGATGCCTTGCTGCCCGACAACTTAATATTGTCCGCAGCGCCCAGGAAAGTGGTGCCCCAACCACCAGACCCAAAGCCCACCTCGACCGCACGTACGGTTAGCCCGCCAAGTTCACTGCTTGCTTGCGCTTGGGCAAATGTCATCTTGGTGTTAGGTAAAGGACCTGCACTGCGGATCTGAAAGACTGTACCGCTAATGACGTTAGCAACTTGCCAACTGTTGGTAGACGCCGAGGCCCCATTGTCACCACCGAGCCAAATTAGTGTGCCCACGTGGGTGTTGGACGCATTGAACAGAAACAAACGCATGACGGGTGGTGCATCGGTGGAAGCACTGCTGGAGTCGCGCAGCCACTCAAAAGAAGCCTCTGTAATACTGTTCAAAGGGCCAAAGCCCTCGCTGCTGGGCGGATAGTAGGCAACACCCGCTTTGGCACTCGTTCCACCGTTTGCAGCCAATCGCAGAGATCCATTTCCGTCTTTAGCGAAATCACCAGTCACCGAGGCAGTACCATTATTTTTAAGATCTATCTGCCCCCATTTGTCATAGAGATCATCACCGGTGTTATAGACCCCATCAGGTCCCGAAGCCCAATTGAATGTACTTTCAGGCACAACGTCAAGATTGTACACAGGAGCCGCCTGCGCACCAAAGCAAGCCATTGCAGACACCAACCCCGTGATTAGTAGCTTTTTACTCAAAATGCATCTCCTGGATAATGAAATAGGTTCTACAAATATAACATAAATATACACATAGTTGCAAAATTATGCTGTATGTGTAGCATGGCGTTGTTGCACAAATGCCGCTCGGGGTTGAGGTAGGTTCGGGGGGATGAGTGAGACTCGCGTGGGTCAGGTTAAGCACCGCACAACGAATTGGAAGACATACAACGCAGCGTTGAAGACGCAACCTTACCTGACCATTTGCCTAGATAGGCATCTATCAGTAGCACTTCCGGGTTGAATCCTCAACCAATGGCTCAAGTTAATGATTGCAGTCTGGGCACCGAGCAATCACCGAGCGGAACCCAAGCATCAGGGCCGTAGAGGCGCAAAAATAGGTCAATCCGTTCCGAACCCGATGCTCGCCTGGCGACAGCCAACGTGCCGCCCCACCTGCGGTACCACAGTCTCGAGGTAATCAAGCAACCATCATCACCGCTCAGCAGCCGTGCTCCTGCATGCATCCAGGCTCACGAACACACCCTACCCATCGCCCTATCCGCAGCCATCGGAATAGGCCAAATTGCGTCAGCAGTTGATTACATATAGTTTCAATCTAGCCAGATGCCCTAGAGGTAGCGCGCTCCACAAACGCCGTCTAGATAGTGTGGCCTCGGAATTGTTTCGGGATCGCACAAAACGACTGTTTACCTAACGGAGTTACTACCTATGAAACGCAATCCAACCAACCTCGCTGCTGCAGCCGATTTCTCTCAAGTCTCCGGACAGCACGAATTTGTATCTGGGTGTAAGCTCAATCCCGACCAGATCGCCCTTGCACTCCTGGTGGGCCACGTCGCCACGCAGCAGCAGTCCATTGCGCAAATGGGTGCCATGTTGCGCGAAGTCCTGGACGCAATCGCCACCGTTGACGACCGCGTTGACATGGTTGCTGATCGCACCTGGAAGTCCCGCTTCTTGATCCTCGACGCAATCAATAAGGCCAAGAGCCAGCCTCACAAGCGCAATCGCTCTCTTGCCAAGAAGGCCTCTGCCATCAAGCGCCCGCGCAAGCTGTAAGCCCAATCAAAGGACGGGTTTCGCCCCGTCTCCTGTGCGTGCGACAGGGCCTATGCCTCGTACCCTGCCACGCACCTACCGAACCAATTCAGAGACGCCTCAAATGACTACCTCGAATATCCACTCCAACATCCCAAAATCTCTGGAAATGGATCGCCTCCAGACTGCTGCCTTGAAGATCCTCGCTATGCGCCAAGAAGAAGAGGCAAATGAGCGTGCGCCCGCCCACAAGTCCCCGACCCACCCAGTCGACACGGTCGCGCCCTCAATGGCGGCAGAAATGATCGACCAAACTGAGGCCGAGCCGGGCGAAACCAGGATCACGGCTAACTGCGACGTATTAGCCATCTCCGGAGCAGCGCAGGTCCAAACCTCGCATGTTCATTGGCAGCGCCTTGGAAACGAGCAAGAGGTTGCCCCATTTCCAGTGATCCATATGGCCTATATGGAGCCGACACATGGCTGGTTGGCAGATGTTGTCGCAGACACCATCCGTATGGAGCCTGAAGTCCTCGCGTCATCCATTGACAGCCCGGATGACGTAGGTCTCGCTGCCAAGCAAGAGCGGCGCCTGCCCGACCCCACGCTACCACCCCCAGTCGATGTGTCGCGAACGCTGCCAACACATACCTCTGAAGACTTTGAGCACATGCCGCGTCTCGAATGGCTAGTGCGTGATGTCTTCCACGGCGGGGAGGTCATTATCTTGTGGGGAGAGTCTCAAGCGGGAAAGACTGCATTGCTGCTCGACATGGTAGCGGCGGTAGCCAGCGGCTCTGACTGGGCTGGCCACCCGGTCACCCAGACCAACGTGATCTATGTTGCATTGGAGGGCCAACTGGGGCTGCGCGCACGCGTCCAAGCTCTTGAGCATGACCGGGGTGGCGTCTATCAGAAGGGTATTCGCTACGTCTTTGATGCCTGCAATGTTGCTAGCGCGGAAGGCGTCGACGCATTGGCAGTGACTGCCTTGAAGCACCAAGCCAAGTTCATTGTGATTGATACCCTGTCAGCCTCACTGGCCGGGACTGCGGAGGAAAACAGCAACTCCGCGATGGCAGGCATGATTGCTAACGTCCAGCGCCTGACCAGGATGACTGGTGCCGCAGTATTGCTCGTTCATCATTCGGGAAACGATCCTCGTCGTGGTGCGCGAGGAGCATATGCCCTGCATGCGAACCCTGATGTGTCTATCGAGGTTGGCCGCAATGGCGACGAGCGCTACTGGCGCCTCGATAAGGGCCGCGACGGCAACCATACTAATGGCTGGTTTCGGATCGAGCCCATCGAGTTTCAACCTGCGTATGAGACGGAGCCCCTCCAATCCATCGTCATCCGGCATGTGCAAGATTCAGAAGACATGCAAGCGAGCAAGGACCTGGTATTCGCAGGCCCCAAGCCCAAGACCCAGGAGCGAACGGATGTAGCACTGCAGGCAATTCGTCAGCATCTCCGCCAACTCGATCCGAATGGCAATGAGCAGCCGAATCCGGGCGAGGCGACCGAGGAGACTATTAGCAAGGTTGTTTCACAAGCGTTCAAGGAGATGCACGATAGCGGGGCAGAGGGCTATGGCAGTAACCATCGCGCAAAGAACGTCCGCGAGGCAATTCAATCCCTCATCTCAACTGGACTGCTACTCCGGGAAGGAGGCAAGGTACGCATGTCGCTGTAACGGCAACTCACTCGTAGGCGGTGGAATGGACTCCATCCAAGAACCTATGAGAGGCAGCCTCGCTGAATTGCCCCCCACTCCCCAGTCCCCCTCCCCTAAAGGGGGAGAGGGGGACGGGGAGCCGGGGGAGTCAAGTGTCAGCCTAGGCAAATGCATCTCTCGCGGATCAGATCTGGAGGCTAGGCATTCTAAGGACCGACCCGGCCTGCAAGATCGAAACCGAAATGGCGATCCGTCAGGCCGCGATATACCCGAAGTGGTACGGAGAGGTACCAAAGCGCAGCACGAAAGATCCAGTCGCTACCCCCATAGTCCAAACTCCAACGAAACTCGTCTCGGTACCGCCTCGTATGCCGGGACGGTAGTGACGGTCAGGGGTCAGACAGCCAAACAGGTGCTGCTCGGAAACGTCGCTATAAAGATACCCCGCGTTGCATCACAGCATTCTTGCGCTAATATCCTCACATTGGTTTTGCCGACGCCGTGCCCTCCCACACCCTCCCTCATTGAAATTGCACGGCATCCCTGCCCCACCAGGGTCGGCCTTCTTATCGACAGCCTTTGCCACCCTCACGGGTGGCTTTTCTTTGTCACGGTCCTAAGAGAACGCGCACCAGCAGTCCTAGCCCATACCACCAGTGTCATATGCATCATCGCCCTGCACGACGATTAAAATTGAAGCTTGCATATGATGGGAACTGCCATCCATGATGCCAGACATGCCCAATACTCAGAAGTCAATATCCGAAACACCTATAGGCGACCTACTGCCGCTGCGAGTGAAGACGATTCTCGAACGGAATGGCATTCATACCATTGAGGGCGTTCGTAGTGCCTATCCAAACCAACTGCTGAAGATGCGGGGGATGGGGATGTTCCGGTTCAAGCAGATTGAGGCCGCACTATTCCCGGGCAAGTCTTTCACTCCAGCGCGGATCTACTCGCCCATACGCCACATCAAAGGCTCATCGCTTAACGGCATTTTGGCTCCGGCAACTGTTCAAGTCTTGTGTCATGGTGGAATCACTACCATTGAGCAACTGCTTGTGACGGAGAGCAAGGAACTGCTAAAAATTAGGGGCCTGGGCATACATAAGCTCCGGGAGATCGAGGATACCCTTCATGAGCGTAGAGAGGACTAGGCAGAACGCACCTCAGCTAGCGCACAGAACATCAGTCCTGAAAGTCAGCAGACGACCCAAAGCGGCCATATCGCACGAGCCCCTTCAATCAAGATGAACGATGGGGAAATCCGGCTCAGGATAATTGCGCCCTCGCATGCAGATGCATAGCATTCCAGCATGGGCACCATGAACCTACCCGGAGCAATGGAGCTCAGAGCACTATATAGAGATTGCCAAATCGGCAAGTAGCAGGCTCAGTACGTACACACTAATGCCCACCACACCCGACTACTGATATGCCCATCCGTATACCTCCTGGCACCAGGGCGTGCCCAATGACAGCCAGCCATGACCCCCATAGTGGCCGAACACGCCGAGCTCAAGAAGATATGTCTCCACATCCCGGAGCACGCACACCGGCCGCGCACTAGTAGCTTGCAGTGCAAATCCCGCAAATATCTTCAGCACACCAGGGCCGAACAATGGCCGCAGCAGGGCCCGAACTCAGATCGAGGGCCCTAGTATGAGAATCATCAAACCGCGATAGCCCCGAAGTGGCACGGGGAGGTACCGAAGAGATGCAGGGAAAACCTGGCCGCTACCCCCATAGTCCAGGCACCTACGAAACTCGCGTAGATACCACCTCGAATGCCGAAGCCCAACCACGAGCAGCGCAGCATAGGCAAGCCAACCCTACACCCCGGAAACGCAGACCTCGATCCCACAACCCGAACTCCCCCCCGCCCTCCACCCCTAAAAGGGGTGGGCGGGGGGGGCTCGGGCAGGGGCGGAGTCTACCGGATAGGTAGCTACCATGCAGGGATGCGAACGGGTAGCAGCAGGAACCCAAGCTCAGATCAAGGGCCCCAGCATAGGAGCCATCGACCCGCGATAGTGCCAAAGTGGCACGGAGTGGTACCAAAGCGCTGCACGGAAAAACTAGCCGCTACCCCCATAGTCCAAGCGACCACGAAGCTCACCTCGGTACCACGTCGCATGCCGAAGCTATGAAGCAGGCGCCCAGCATCGGCGAGCCAATCCCATATCCCGGAGAAGCAACTCCAATCCCATGCCCAATACCCGCGCCCCGCCCGACAGTCCCCTACGGGGGCATCGTGGCGGGCGGGGCGCAGGGGTATCGGGCGCAGACCATGGGATGGCTGGAAGCCAGCTAGCGAGGCCTGGCACCAAGCCGAAACGGAAACAGACCCTCCCGAATTTCGGGGTAGCCGGGCGGGGGCCGCATAGCAGCACCTAGGAGTGCGTCACGCACCGAAATTATGAATCAGCCACAGAAGCCTGCAATTCTGCAGAAAACTCAAGCAACGCAGAGGGCGGAACTTCCAATGTCTCCGCCAATTTCATGATGTTGACGATTGCGATATTCCGATGGCCACGCTCAACGCCACCGAGGTAACTGCGTGCCAAACCACTCTCTAGGGCAAGTCGCTCTTGAGACCATCCTTTGGCTTTCCTCAGCTCAATCAGCCTCACACCGAAAAGCCTCCTAGGGTCCACAAGCATCCATCACTCCTTAATTGCGTGAATGCTATGGGTACCCACGATATAAGGCCACGCTCTATAGGAACACTCACTATGAGTGACATAAAATGAATGGACCACTATGAGTGACAAAGATAGTCCAAGACAACCTTCGTCGGGAGAACACTATGTACAACCTCTACCACGCAGACCAAAACGACCAATGGCGCTACACCCTGGGCACATCAGGCAAACGTCCATTGATCACCATCGGCCTCAACCCCAGCACGGCAACACAGGAAAAATCTGACCCCACCGTAGCCAGGGTGCAGAAGGTCGCCGCGCTCAACGGATACGATGGATTCGTGATGCTCAACCTCTACCCCGTGCGAGCCACGGTCTGGAGCGCCCTGCCCACCCGAGCTGATGCCCAAGCTTATGCGCGCAATCTCGATGAGATGGAGAAATTGATCGCGCAGTACGAGACCCCAACGCTATGGGCTGCGTGGGGTGAGACTGTGGTGCAGCGCTCGTATTTCCTGAGGGCCCGAGACGAGCTGCATGCGCGGGTCGCAAAGTACTCGCCGCAGTGGAGCATGTTCGGCGAGCCCACCGCCAGCGGCCATCCAAGACACCCCAGCCGCCTCAACTACGACTGGAAGTTCCAACCCTACACGCTGGACTAGTCCGCGGCGCACGCCCTGCATCCCCGGTCGGCCTCGTACCGAATCCTCGCAAGAAAACTCCTGCAGCGCCATCGTCCGCATAGGGCGCGGCACGCCCGCGGCTACCCCCTTCCGACCTCTGCAAACGCTGCTGAAAATTTTGTCCATCTACCCATCACAACACGCGAGAAGGACAAGAAGGACATGCCCATTGAGATTGCAAATACCCTATCCGGAGGTGGTACGTATGGCCGCTAAGGAACTAGGAGCCCAGCAGGTGGCCAACATCTGGCGAAGGGGGTCAACACACGTCGGAGGCGTGCGCGGCCTGGTGCTGAACGTCACCATGTACGGATCGCGTAGCTGGCTGCTGCGCTACCAAGTGGGTGGCCGCCGCCGGGACCTGGGTCTGGGGTCCTATCCCTCGGTCACCCTCACCCAAGCTAGGGACCTGGCACGCGAAGCTCGCCTCAAACTGGCACGCGGTATCGATCCAGTAGCCGACGCACAGCGCCTGCGTACCCAACTGGCCCAGGAGATGCAGCGAGCCATAACGTTCGCAGACGCCGCTACCAAGTACATCGACGCCCACGAGAAAGGCTGGAAGAACGTCAAGCATGTGGCGCAGTGGCGCTCATCCCTCGCTACCTACGCCAATCCTGTACTGGGCAGGGTACCAGTGGCAGCAGTCGACGTAGAGATGGTGCTGCGGGTGATCGAGCCCATGTGGACCACCAAGACGGAAACAGCCAATCGCGTGCGGGGCCGGATCGAATCGGTACTGGACTGGGCGGTGGCCCGGGGCTATCGCAAGGATGCCAACCCGGCGCGCTGGAAGGGACTTCTGGACAAGCTACTACCGGCACCAGCAAAGGTCACCAAGACCGTGCATCACCGTGCCATGCCCTATGCCGATCTACCTGCGTTCATGGTGCAGTTGCGAAGCCAAGAAGGCAATGGGGCGCTGGCGCTGCAGTTCCTGATCCTGACGGCAACCCGCTCGGGCGAAGTGCGGGGAGCAAGGTGGGATGAGATCGATATAGCCAACCGCGTATGGACGATTCCAGCCGAGCGGATGAAAGCCCATAAGGAGCACCGCGTACCCCTGTCGGATGCAGCAATTGAGATCCTCAAGAACCAACGTGAGGTCGTACCTGCATCGTGCCTCTATGTGTTCCCGGGCTACCGGGCAAGTGCCGATCCCGAAACGGGTGCACCGCTCTCAAACATGACGCTAACTGCCGTATTGCGTCGCCTGAATGTGGACGCCGTGCCGCATGGATTTCGCTCTACGTTCCGCGACTGGTGCGCAGAGAAAACACAGTACGCCAATGAGGTCGCGGAGATGGCCCTCGCACACACCGTCGCGAGCAAGGTGGAAGCCGCGTATCGACGCGGAGACATGCTGGAAAAGCGCCACGCACTCATGCAGGACTGGGGCAGCTACGCCATGACCGACGGTCATACCCGCGGGCAACCTGCGGCAATAAAGCATCCACAACGCGTACCCAACACCCAATAAGCAAACGGAGGAACCGAATATGCAAAATCAGAATTCAGTCGCTAAGTCCAACACCATCAGAGCATGGCATGCTCGCACGTGGCAATCGGGCTCGATCGGGAAATTGAAGGTGGCAGGTTCATGGTGCCTGATAGCGCTGGCCATCGCAGTTCCAGTAGCAGCGCTGCAACCCGATGTCCAGCTTGAATTGCGCACCGATCTCAAGGAACCGGCACTGCTGTGCCTTCAACAGAAATCCATTGATACCATCATTAATGTACAGGATCCTACCAACGAAGCCCTCGTAAAGAAATACCGTAGTCAGCCGGAAATCTTGACCCGGATAATGACCAACGACGGCTACATGCAACGCAGCATGTGGGCATACCAGCAAGAGACCCTGCGTCAACTTGCACGGGGCAATTGCGTCCAGGTATCTCATTCCGACCCGGTAACGGCACGTGGGCTTGACTGGCCCCCACGAAAGGACGAAGGACTCGGTAGCGAACCCGAACGTATGCAGGTCACATATAAGGGGCAGAAATACTGGACATATGCTGGAGAGTGGCAGGAGGCAACCGCTACCGTCGTGCCCGTAGAAAGCCGTGCACCACTACTGGTATCTCGCAAGTCCGGAGCAGATGCAGGCGCCCTTACGACTGTCGCTCCAGCAGCCCGGGAACCAGCCGTAGCGAACAAGAAAGGGCGCCCCATCCCACCGTTCAGTCGTAACGAAACCTATGCCGCAGTACGTACGGTACTAATGCGCGATGGATGGCAACCGGTGCTGTCAAAAGATGCAGACACATGCATGGATGGTGACAGCCGTTGCGAAGGTCGCCCTGAAATGCTGACATGCAGTGGATCGGGACTTGCGATGTGTAGATTTGGATGGCAACGCGATAGCGAACAGTTGACCATATGCACAGCGGGCGAAGAACAGGCGATGTTCCACAGCGTCTGCAACTAGGAAGGACCCGTGGCCATGAACTCAATAGCGAGAAATATCCTCCTAGCCCTCCCGTGTGCTGCCGCGCTATTGGCCATGGGGGAGGTCATGGCTGCATCCTCAGATTGCTACGCGATCAAAGATGGAGACAAACGGGCGCACTGCCTGGCGGTGGTCAAGCGGGACTATGGGTACTGCCATCGAATCAAGGAAGGCGACAAGCGTAACCAGTGCATGGCAGAGGTCAAGGGGACGCGCAGTAACTGCTACGCGATCAAAGGACAGGATGCGCGCAAGGCCTGCCTCGCTATGAAGTAACATACTGTAATCAAACCCGCCGCCAACCGCAGCCTATTCACCAAGCGAGTACATCTTGAAAGACTTGATCAACAAAGCAAAAAACTCCGCCGGTCAAATAGTGGAAGTCGGCAGCCAGACAGTGTCCAAAAGCGCGAAGCGGTTGAACATCAACAGCGTGAGTATCAAACGCGGTAGCGCAACATTGCTAGATGGTGTGTCGGATGCATCTAAGCAAGTGTATGAGCTGGGCAAGGGTGCCATAAAAACTGATCTTGCCAAAGATGCAGCAGCAGGAGCCGCAATTGGCGCTGCTATAGCGCTACCGCTCCCGATCATTGGACCTGCATTTGGGGCTGCCGTTGGCGCTGGCCTCGGCCTATATAAAAATATTTCCCAAGGCCCTCGCCCCCAAAACTCATCGCCCGCAGCGACAGACAAGGTGATCGAAGTAGAGGCGGTGGAGGTGAAGACCCCCACTATCAGCATCGACAAATACGAAGAACTTGAGACGCTGTTCGCCCTAAAAGAAAAGGGCGTACTGACCGATGAAGAATTTACTGTGGAAAAGCAGAAGATCCTTGCACGCTAGTCAGTCATCCGTACTGCCTTGATCGAATCGCAAGACGCCAGCAGCTAGGCCCCTTGACCCCAAATCTGAAGAGCAACGTCATGGTCAACAACCTCAATAGACTGCTGCGATGTGTCGCTGGTATGGCTCTCATCCTATCCTCCGGAGCCAATGCCAATCCACTCTACAAATGCGAAGTAGATGGAAGAACCGAGTATCAAGACAAGCCTTGCGCAACAGTCAAACAGCAGGTGGCCTGCATCCAGGGAGAGGCACAGCCGATAAGATATTCGAACGAACTTACCGAGCCGTGCCAATCTAAACCATCAGAGTCCGTAGGCTATGGCGGGTACTCAACGAGCGGGTCCTACGCCAGTAGGGCTTACAAGAGCAGTTCCGCAGGAACAGACGTTCATGTCCGAGGGTATACCAAGTCAAACGGAACCTACGTGAGCGGGCACACCCGAAGCGCACCTGGACGCGGAAGAAGTCGGTAGCCAATATTCGCTAAGAGCTAGCAAGATAGCCTAGAAGGTAGCCCAGGACAGCGCGAAAGCCCCTGCCATATTAAGAGCAAATATCGCGAAAGCCATACCAGCACATACCGCTAACGCGGGGTATGTACCCAGCAGAACAGTGGGTAAGCTGGAAGGTAGAAATGCAAAACGGGCCACATGGGCCCGTATTTCATAAATTCTTAACTAGGAGGGAGGGATTCGAACCCTCGGTACGTTTGCACGTACGCCTGATTTCGAGTCAGGTACATTCGACCACTCTGCCACCTCTCCGCAGCGCCGAAGCTGAAATTATAGCAGGCAATTTGAGGGTCTCGGGAAGAATCGCAGATTTCTGAAAAAAGGATGGCGGGGTGGTGATTGATCGGGGTGAGCACCTCGCCTGCTACCGACGGACCAACCTGGAACAGCGGGCAAGGGGACTGCCCTGCAAGGGTAGACAGCAAGGTAGGGACTAACGGCCGCCAAAGGCAGCACGTGCAGTCCCTACCCTATATGCATCAGTTCATTCTGGAGCGGCGAACACCCATTGCAGCGAACCCGCCCAACACCAGCGACAACAGTGCGAGCGCCCACTGACTCAGCGATGGCACAGGGGTCGGTGCAGTTGCCGCAATGGATTGGATAAAGGCTTCGCTCTGGCCTGCCGGGTAGTTGGCATCGCCGCTGTAATTGGCAACGAGGCTATGGGTCACCGCAGTGCCAGGCAGTACCGCAGTGATGGTGGCCACGCCATTCACGAGTCCCGCACTCCCCAACGATGTGGCACCGTCCATGATCTCAACGGTTCCCGTAGGCACCGGTGCGGCCTTTGCTTGCAGCGCAGCGCTCTTGTTGGGATCGAAGGCTACCGACACCGTGAATGTCACGGCCTGACCGGGCTGTGAGGGGTTCTGGCTGGAGCTGATGCTGACGCCCGATCCGCCTTGGCCGATGGAGACTGTCTGTTGCACCTGGATAGCATCGCTGTAATTGGCATTGCCCAGCTGGTTCGCGTTGATACTGCAGTTGCCAGCGCCATTGAACGAGACCAAAGTGCCGCTGATGCTGCATACCGACAGGCTGCCACTATCGACGGAGAAGCTGATGGCATTGCCGGAGGCACCACCATTAGCTGCGACGTTGTAGCTGCCACCCACCTGTGCATTGGGAGGTGGGAAGGAGCTGAAGGAGATAGTCTGCGAGGCCTTGTCAATCGTGACGCTCTGCGATTGGGACGGCGCAGCAGTGTAGTTCGCATCGCCGGCTTGTAGTGCGACTAGCGTGCAGATGCCGGCGCTGTTTATGGAGACGTTGCTGCCTGCCACCGTACAGACCGCTGGCGTGCTACTGTCGTAGCTCACAGGCAGGAGCGTGCTTGCAGTTGCCTGCGGATTGATTGAGAAGCTGCCTCCGGGGGTGTACAGCTGACTAGCAGGGCTTTGCGATGGGAAGCTAATAGATTGACCCCCCTGATCCACCGAAATCGAATAGGACTGCGACCCACTACATCCACTTGCGTCACTGACCGTGGTCGTAAAGCTGTAAGTTCCGACACTTGTTGGAGTACCTGAAATAAGTCCTGAAGATGACTGGGTCAATCCAGGTGGAAGCGCGCCAGCAGTTATCGCAAAGCTAGGAGTACCTAAAGCTCCCGTTTGACTAAGTGTTGAGCTAAAGGCTTGACCCACGATGCCACCACTGATCGCTCCACCGGAGGTCATGGTGAACGTAGGGCAAACGTATGGCGTGTAGACCACGTTATCAATGCCAATGTAGTCAGAATTCGAGCCCGCCGACCCAGCACCAGTGACGAAATAGCGAAATGCTGCGCGACCTGATGTGGGTGCAGGAAGTCCGGAAATGGTGATCGAGTATTGCGTCCAGACTTGAGGATATACGTTCGCAATCAGTGTCGGATTGATGCTCAGTAGCAATGTCGAAAAATCTCCGACTGCAGTCGCGCCTGCACCAACGCTTGTACTCGCCCCATTAGTGCTGAGGCGTACCTCAAGTCGATCGGGATAGTCAGTTTGCCCACCACCAATCGTCGGCTTTCGTGTGTAGAACGTCACTACATCACCGTTACGCAAAGTTCGATTCGGCGCAATCAACCAATTGCTGATTGTGCCAGTGCTTCCCGTGCTACTAAAGTTAGCTGCAATATAAGAGTTAACTGGTCCATTATAGGAATTGAATGGCCCTGGAGTGGGCGTGGCGTTGGTGGCTATGCCCTGAAACCAGCCAAGGCTGCCGACCGGTGCACTACTGTTTTGCATAACCCAGCCCAACCCAGAAAGCAGACTAATGTCGTCGAAATTCTGCGTGAATGCTTGGGAGAAAGCGCTTGTACTAACTGCAGTCAAAGCCACAGTCGCTAGAGTGCTCGCACAGAGCGTCTTAAATTTCATTTGCGTACGCCTCGTAAATTTTACAAAAAATCACATTTAATGTGGCGCGCACAGCAGAATCTGTCAATCCCTGAAACACGGTATAGAGATAACCCTAGTATGAAGTTGTTGAAGAATTTACGACCGAACCGAGTTGGACTGGAGAGATGAGAGAGTCAAGATGGGGGGGGCAGATACCTGACAAAGAACTGGAAGGTGTACAACGCAGCGTTGAAGGCACGAGGGAACCTGACCATCAAGCCCGATAGAGAACTATCGGTAGTCTCGGCTCGATATATCAAACTGCTGCACATCTTGTGGATTCAGTCGTGCTCGCAACGAGCATCAGGCAGCCCTCGAGTTACCCAAATCGAGGTACAGAGCCCGGTCAATCAGAGCCACACCAGTTGCCCGCCTGACTAAAACCCTCCACAAGCCAGCGTCCGCCTGGTGAAGCCCTGCCCAGCGCAAGTCAAGCAGCCATCCTCGCCCATTAGAGCCCGTTTTCAGCATGTGCACTGCCCACCTCAGTGCGCGTGATGAGGGGATTGCATGGGTGAAAGCCAATGCATCGTCAGCAACTAGTCTCGATCTAACATAGGCAACGAGCCTGAATCTTGCTAGATAACAGGCAATGAAGTGGGGAGACGAATGCAACTAACAGCAGACGTCAGCCCCATTCCCTTGTGTGCCGCAAAGCCATCAATGCGTTCGCGTACGGCGAACAGTGAACCTGCGCATGTTCAGCTTCCAGGCGCGCAAAAAACCTCAGCTAGAAAGACCGTTCTAAAATGACATCGTGCCGAATGTCATCAACGCGTTAAGGTCTACATAATCCAGCTGCACCTTAATGATCACGCTGCGGATAAGAACATGCGGTTATAGCGATTGATAATGTTTCGCATTCAAATTCTCACCTGTTTAAGGGGCTATTGAAATAGAATGCAGCACATCCCCTATAGTCTGGACATATCTGCCAGCATTCCTTTTTCAATTGAGTCACCGGAGATGCTTGACATGAGTATTAAAAATTCGCAACATAAATATAGCCAGTGGGTTATATTTGTGCATTGGCTAACCGTAATTCTCATCGTTGCAGTGTATGCAAGCATGGAACTACATGGACTATTTCCCAAAGGGAATATTGCACGAGATGTCATGAAGTCATTGCACTTTCTTTTGGGCCTGAGCGTATTAGCGGTGGTTTTTATAAGAATTCTTGTTCGCAGTCAAGCTGGGGCAGGGCCTGATATTGTGCCTCCACCATCTAAATGGCATAGCAGGCTTGCGAGTGCGATGCATTACGCTTTGTACTTATTTATGTTTGCTATGCCACTACTGGGATGGCTCACTTTGAGCGCGTCAGGAAAGCCAATCGTCCTCTTTGGCTTATCTATACCTAGCTTAATTAATACAAATATCCAACTATCTCGCCAGTTGAAAGATGTACACGAGACGATTGGCAACCTAGGTTATTTCCTTATTGCATTGCATGCAGCAGCAGCTTTGATTCATCATTATATAATGCGAGATAACACTCTCACTCGCATGCTTCCAGCGAATCGCACATAAGCTCGCAAATAGAATTACACAACCTTATATTTGACTATGAGCAAGCTTTACTATCGCACCCATCCTGAAGCTCATCGCACTGAACATATTGGCTGGCTCCGTGCTGCCGTATTAGGCGCAAATGATGGCATTATTTCCACTGCCAGTTTGATCGCCGGAGTAACTGCAGCCAGTGCGAGTCATGCCAGCATCATCACCACGGCGATTGCGGCTCTAGTTGCAGGTGCTATGTCCATGGCTGCAGGTGAGTTCGTATCTGTTTATTCTCAGGCTGATACAGAAAAAGCAGATCTTTCACGAGAGTCGGAAGAGCTATTAAACAATCCAGAAGCAGAGCACAAGGAGCTCACAGCAATTTACATTCAACGTGGTCTTGATCAGCAGCTTGCGGATCAGGTTGCTACACAACTAATGGCTCACGATGCATTGGGCGCTCATGCGCGAGATGAATTAGGTATATCCGAGACCTTGAATGCTCGTCCAGTGCAAGCGGCATTGGCATCAGCGGCAAGTTTTGCCGCAGGCGCCGCCATGCCTTTAGTAGTGGTGCTGCTCGCACCTCAGAGCAGCCTGCTTTATTGGATTGTCGCGACAGCCATAATTTTCTTAGCAATGCTCGGAGCTGCGGCTGCCGCTGTGGGAAACACACCAGTCCTCAAGAGCGCTATCCGGGTATCGTTCTGGGGCACCCTTGCTATGGCCGTGACAACCGGGGTAGGAGCAATGTTCAGTACCAGTGTATAGAGCAATGACTACCGTACTGCAGCTAGGCACCCACAGCGAGCAATCTGACAATTTGAAGTTCACAAAGTAGCCATCCTCGCCACTAAGAAGCAGCAGCCGGCATGGGAGAGCCGCAATCGGTCAGACGCTACCCATTGCGCTACCCATGTCATATTGGCATTCGCCCGCAATGCAGTGACAAAGATCACCCACGAAGCGCGCAAGCTCCATCAAAATACGCAATGACCTAGCCGCGCCGCGGCAAATTCGGAGATGTAGATGGACAAACTAGAGGCGCAAGAATATCAAGCACTAACGAAGGTCTTCGCAGACGCAGGGATGACCTTAACCATGAACAGTGGCCCCCCAACCGAAAACGAGCTCGCCATGCTCTCTTCCATCATTCGTGGCCTAGAAAACGCACCGAGTAGAGACTACAGCGAATTAATTCCGGCATCTAATGACGGTGCTCCCAATGACAGCGGTCAGTGGGATCTACACAACGCGATAAGAATGATCCGTTTTAACGCGAGTCTCAAAAATCCACTCATTGGCAAGTCTGTCGTGCGCCCCACCCTCGATGACAAAGAGTATTACGAAGCGCTTCAGAATGCGTGTGAGAAATTATCAAAATTGCTCACCAGATCCAGCACTGACCACAAAGATGACCCTTACATCAAGCTAGGCCAGCTGATGTCCGCGGAGCTACAACGTCCAGCAGATGAGTCTGCCGATGTGGCATGGAAAAATCATTGCATAGACCTAAGGCACCAGATCAACACCATAGCTCGCAAGGCGTCAATACTGCGGAATGATAAACAAGAGGTCAGCCGAAAAGACCTGCAAGGCTACATGATTGAGTTGATTTACATCCGGATCGCAAATGCTTATAAATGTGTACCGATCAAAGGCGGCACAATTAAGTACAAGTATTTTAGCAAAAATGAGCTAAAAGCTATCACTCATCAAATCTGGATGATCTACTTCTCCGAAAAACCGGTAACAAAGACTAAGGTGAACGGAGTCATCAAGAGAATTTAGTCCATTTGAGGTCACAAGCACAAGTGGCCACGCAACCGCATCGTTGGCAAAGGGCAAGCTAACGCGGAAATGTGGCTATGGACTTGTCCTAAATTTGCGATGTAGGCGTGTGGTGAGATGATCGGTCGCATCTGAACCAGAAAGCGCACGATGACTCACTACTCCCGCCACCTCGCCGCCGTCCAACTTCCATCTGTATCTACGTACGCGAAGCCACCGCCATAGCGGTGCAGTAGCTGTACGTAGAGCTCCTTCCTCTGACTCAATCACATTCGCGCATGAGCAGCGGAGGGTTTGTTACGCGCAAATCTTGATGGAATTTCTATGCCTAAGAGCAAAAAGCACCAATCATTGAAGACGTCAGAACGCCTGCCTCCTCTGCAGCGTCGTGTCGCACCTGGAGTAGCCAAGCTAGCAACGCACGTGGGCACAACGGAAGCGGTTATGGTCTCAGCGGAACCATTGAACGTCTGTATGCCCCCTTGGCAGGCCGGTGCAATCTGGAAGCGCCGCCGCTATCTGCCTAATGGCGACACGGCAAAACGGCCCATCTACCTGCCTCCTTTGCAGCGGGCTCCTTCGCGCTTGAGCCAAACGATACATGAGGTATTGGCGGATTGCGCTCCACATGAGCAAGCCCACCTGCCAGCCATCCGCCATGCAGCGGTAGGTTCGCTCTTCGGTACTGTCAGCGATCCTGACCCTGAGATCCGTAGTCACATGCGAGCAATCTTGCAGCCGCTCTCCAGCACTACGCCGAGCGCGGCAGCGCAGTTCGCATCGTAAATCTGTGCCTACCGGGCTGCTTCGCAGCCGAGTGTCGCTGCACGCCGCAATCTCTTTAAGCGGTGTTCCAGAAACTAAGGAAACATCATGACAACAGACCAAATCTTCTTGGCCATCTTGG
This sequence comes from Comamonas sp. B21-038, assembly GCF_022387135.1. Taxonomy (GTDB): domain Bacteria; phylum Pseudomonadota; class Gammaproteobacteria; order Burkholderiales; family Burkholderiaceae_C; genus Comamonas; species Comamonas sediminis. The sequence goes on along the minus strand of NZ_CP092462.1, from coordinate 525,956 downwards.
CGAATCGTGTGGCCTCTCAACATCAGACTATTGAGCGCATGGACTCAATGCTGAGCAAACTCATGCACCGCACGGATGCATTAAGCGACATCGTCTGGCAGATGGATCGTCGTGACAAGGCGATAGCGCAAATTCGCAATGTCGCATCGCCAAACCAAACCAAGAGTCGCCGTACAGCTCGCAAAACGACTACGACACGGCGGGCTGGCAAGCGAGCCTGATCAGCCGGAGTTTCGCCCTCCTTGTAATTGCATGACATAGGACGCTGGCCCCAGTTGTTCAAGCCACTGGGGCTCAGCAAGCGCGTGACCAAGACGATTGATCACATCTAATCCATGAAGCGAACTATGACTTACCTCTCCCTATTAGTTGTCTCTCAGACTACATCCATACCTACGTATGCGAAGCCACCGCCATAGCGGTGCAGTAGCTGTACGTAGCGCTCCTTCCTCTTACTCAATCACATTCGCGCATGAGCAGCGGAGGGTTTATCACGCACTTGAGAAAGTATCACATGATCAAAGTTATCAACGACCACACCGTAATTTTCACCTCAAGCTTTGACGAGGACCATTCAAGCCCTGATGCTCAAGAATTGGAATATGAAACTGAAGATTGGGATTCTCCAGAACAAATTGCGCTGGAATTGCTAGCAGGCGATATCGCGAGGCAAGCAGAAGCCTTGCAACGCTTAGAAAAGAAGCTTGACCATCTCATTGACAACATGGACATGTTAGCGGATCGCGCACGGCGGACTAGGCACATTATTCCGAAGGCAATCGCGCTTAAGCACACTGCGGCGAGCGCACCGCCAGTAGTTACGCAGCCAAACGACACGGACCTGAATTGATAGAGCAGCATCTCCATCATTACCAGTGAAATAGGACACCTGCACCTAGCAGTTTATGACCATGGACTGGCCAGACTAGGTCGGGTGTCCTGCAATTATCAGGATTCGTTCGGAAAGCTAATTATGACGAATACACACAACAACACCCGCAAAGATCCGGAAATGGGTCGCCTCCAAGCCGCAGCATTCAGGTTCCTTGCCATCCGACAAGAGGAGGAGGCAAACGAGCGGGCACCCGCTCACAAGTCCCCTACCCACGCAGGCGCCCGGAGCACGCCCTCAACAGTTGCTGAAATGCTCGACCAAACTGAGGCCGAGCCAGGCGAAACCAGGATCACTGCTAACTGCGACATCTCAACCAGCTCCGGAGCAGCGCAGGTCCAAACCGCGCATGTTCATTGGCAGCGCCTTGGCAAAGAGCAAGAGGTTGCCCCATTTGCAGTGATCCATATGGCATACCCGAAGCCGACACATGGCTGGCCGACAAAGGTTGCGGAAGACACCATCCGTATGGAGCCTAGTGTCCTCGCATCGTCCACTGACAGCCCGGATGACGTAGGTCTCGCCGCCAAGCAAGAGCCGCGCCTGCCCGACCCCACGCTTCCACCTCCAGTAGAGGTGTTGCGAACGCTGCCAACGCATACCTCTGAAGATTTTGAGCACATGCCGCGTCTCGGATGGCTGGTGCGTGACGTCTTCCACGGCGGGGAGGTCATTATCTTGTGGGGAGAGTCTCAAGCAGGCAAGACTGCATTACTGCTGGACATGGTAGCGGCGGTAGCCAACGGCTCTGACTGGGCTGGCCACCCGGTCACCCAGACCAACGTGATCTATGTTGCATTGGAGGGGCAACTGGGGCTGCGCACACGCGTCCAAGCTCTTGAGCATGACCGCGGTGGTGTTCATCAAAAGGGCATTCGCTACATCTTTGATGCCTGCAATGTTGGGAGTACGGCTGACGTCAACGCATTGGCAGTGACGGCCTTGAAGCACCAGGCCAAGTTCATTGTGATTGATACCCTGTCAGCCTCACTTGCCGGGACTGCGGAGGAAAACAGCAATTCAGCGATGGCAGGCATGATTGCTAACATACAGCGCCTGACCCGTATGACTGGGGCTGCGGTACTGCTCGTTCATCATTCGGGAAACGATCCTCGTCGTGGTGCGCGAGGAGCATATGCCCTGCACGCTAATCCTGACGTGTCTATCGAAGTAGGCAACAGCGGCGAGGGTCGCTACTGGCGTCTTGATAAGGGGCGCGATGGCAACCACACAAAGGGATGGTTCCAGATCGAGCCCATCGAGTTCCAACCGGCGCACGAGCCCCAGCCACTTCAATCCATCGTCGTGCGGCATGTGCGGGAGTGCAATGACACGCAAGCGAACACGATCGCGGCATTCGCAGGCCCTAAATCCAAGGCTCAAGAGCGAACAGATCTTGCCCTGAAGGCCATCCGCCAGCATCTGCGCCCCATTGATGCGAATGAAAGTGAGCAACCAACTCCGGGCGAGGCGACCGAGGAGGTCGTCAGCAAGGTGGTCGCGCAAGCCTTCAAGGAGATGCACGATAGCGGGGCAGAGGGCTACGCGAGCAACCACCGCGCAAAGAACGTCCGCGAGGCAATCCAGTCCATGCTGGCAACAGGAGTTCTCGTCCGGGATGAGGGCATGGTACGCCTGTCGTCGTAACTCCAAACGCTCAGTGGCAATCGACTGTACACCATCCAAGAATCTCGGCGGGCAGCCTCGCTCAAACGCCCCCCACTCCCCAGTCCCCCTCCCCAGTCCCCCTCCCCTAAAGGGGGAGAGGGGGACGGGGAGTCGGGGGAGTCAAGTGGCAGACCAGGCAGATGCATCTCGCGCGGTGAAGATCTGGATGCTAGGCAGTCGAGGAATCGGTCTGGCCTGCGAGACCAAAGCCCAAATGGCGGTCCGTCAGGCCGCGATAGCCTCGAAGTTGAGCAGAGGGATATCGAAGCGAGGCGCGGAAAACCTAGCCGCTACCCCCATAGTCCAGGCACCCAGCAGACCCGCCAGCGGAACTTAAAGCCGAGAAAAATGAGTCCAGGCTGTGCCCATAAAGGGCGGTGCAATACATCCACCTATAGTTAGCCCGGGCTCAAGCCTTTTTCACAAATGTAGACTTGAGTTGCATGCTACCGATCCCATCGATCCGACAATCAATATCATGATCTCCTCCAATGAGCCGGATATTACGAACTTTGGTTCCAACTTTCACCACCTGAGAAGATCCTTTGATCTTCAGATCTTTGATGACAGTTACGCAATCTCCATCTTGCAGGATGTTGCCAACCGCATCCTTGATGACTGTAGGAGCATCTTCAGTTTCTTGATCAATATCTTCTGACCATTCATGAGCGCACTCAGGACAGATTAGCAGATCATCAGCGGCGTAAACGAATTCAGAATTGCACTTGGGGCATGGTGGAACTAGTTGGATTGACATTATGAATTTTTATGAGCTATGAGCCCCGTATTGTAGTTGCGCCTCTACAGGCAATCGACCTACCCATCTGAATGCCTCCTGGACGTAAGGCATGCTAATGGACATGCGGCCATGACCCTTATAGTCACGGAATAGACCAGCTGCAGGACGCAAAACATAGCTAGGACAGATGCGCCAGGGCCGACATTGGAGTTCAACCTCGGGAACCATCAAACCGCGGTAGCCCCGAAGATGCACGGTGAGGTACCAAAGCACAGCGCGCGACACTTAGCCGCTACCCCGATGGTCCGAACACCCGAGAAAATTGCCTAGGTACCACCTCGGATGCCGAGGCTCAGAGAGGCTAACATTAGCGAAATGAACTAGCACTCCGGGAGTGAAAACTTCGATCTCATACCCGTCCACAGCCCGACGGGATGTATGTTATTTCGGAAGCCTGAACGTGCAGACTTACCCAGAAGTGCAAACCAGTCGGTTGATTACATCCAAATGAGATACCTATCAGGCAATACTATCACAGCATTGATTTGCCATAGATATTTACCCCCACATAGTACTATGTTACCCAAATGCCACTGGCACAAAGGAAGATTTTTGCAAAATAAATTTCTAATACGTCAATGGCTACTAAGGACTATGACGACATTGCCCGCTCGAAGTAGGCTGGCTAGTAGAGATGCACTCGCAGCCTCCATGGCTTGCGCTTTATCATGGTATCTGTCACAGCAAATTTTTGGTCATCAACACCCTACGTTTGCTGTTGTTACAGCTGTAGTATGTCTTGCGCCTGGCGTTCCGAGTCACCTTAAACAAACAACTAATCTACTAATAGGTTGTACGCTCGGAATAGCTTTGGGTGAACTACTCTGGCAAATTCCGGATGCGCATCCACTGGCAAGACTCGCCATTGGCATCTTTACTTCAGTTCTGCTAGGCTCCGCAATCGGGCCGGTACCTATGGTACCAATACAGTCAGGCGTCTCTATGATATTAGTGTTGGCAATGGGCCCATCCAGCGCTGGAGGAACACGCATGCTAGACGTATTAATGGGCGCATCAGTCGGATTGTTATTCAGTCAAGTATTGTTTACATCAGATCCTCTAAAGGATATGGAGCGAGCCTCTAAAGTATTTCTGAAGCAGATATCAAATGGCCTTGATCTTGTCGTAAAGTCCTGTGAGACAATGGATGCGAAAGCTACAGAGAATGCAATGGGTCAATTAGCAATAGCTTCCGACTCTCTCTCTGCTCTTCGAGCGGCAGTCAATGAAGCAGAGTCTTCGCGGCGCTGGTCAGTGAGAGGTAGACTTATAAATAGTAGATTGGCATTTGTCTGTCGTCGGTATGACCGCCATGCGCTAAGAGTATATGCAACATCTTTACTTCTTGCGGAAAGCATGAGCAGAGCCACTTCTCACATGCATAGCCCTCCCCCAGAATTTGTTGCTGGATATACCCGCTGGATAGTTGATTGCTGCAATCAACTAGCAAATAATCCTTCAATAGTCGCTCTAAGCACACGCACTCCTTTAGCAACTATTCCAAAGCTACCACTAAAGCTGAAAGAAATGATTGCCATGCACAATAGCGATCCGACCGAATGGACTCAAGTTAGCAACAACGCTTATCAACTTGAGCAATCAATCCGCGCACTTATCGCCTCACGCGACAAATAAAAGCCTCTTCAATTGAACACCTTTCAGTAAAATAAATAATAAACAAAGAGGAAAAGCAAAATCAACTCCGTTTAGCCACGCATGACCATCGGAGTCAGCCTTAAATTCCAATAATCAATTCGACTGTTCGATACGGCGTTGTTGCACAAATCCAGGCCTGAGCTGCGGTAGGCTAGGGAGATGAGAGAGACGAGCTGGGGTCGGGACAAATACCGCACAACGAACTGGAAGGCGTACAACGCAGCGTTGAAGGCGCGTGGGGACCTGACCATCTGGCTCGATAGGGACATGCAGTGGCTGGCCCCGCCCACAGGCAAGCGTGGTCGTTGCCAGAAGTTCTCAGATGCGGCCATCCAGTTTTGCCTGACCAACAAAATGCTTGTTTGGCCAGCCCTTGCGCCAGACGCTGGGCCTGGTGCAGTCTCTATTGCGTATGGCGGGCCTGCCATGGAGCGCTCCCGACTACAGCACCGTGTGCCGCAGGCAAAAGAGCTTGGAGGTGCAAGTTCACTACAAGGCAAGCACCAAGGGCTTGCATATGCTGGCTGACTCCACGGGCATCAAGTTCCTGGGCGAAGGTGAGTGAAAGACCAAGAAGCACGGCGCAGAGCGCCGCCGCCAGTGGCGCAAGGTGCATCTGGGTATTGATGCCCAGACAATGCAGATTCGGGCCATTGCTGTGACCACCAATGAAGTGGGCGACTCGCCCATGGCCGCTGTCCTGCTGGACCAAATCCCCAGCCATGAACAGGTAGTCAGCTTTACCGGTGATGGGGCCTATGACACCAAAGATGTACATGAGGCCTGCTACCTGCGGGGAGCCATACCCGTCATCCCGCCGCGCAAAGGAGCGAAGCTACGCAAAGGCCTAGCGTTTGCTCATCGCAATGAGGCAGTCAAGGCGTGCAGGCAGTTGGGGCGGGCTATCTGGAAACGCTGGAGTGGATACCACCGAAGGTCACTGGTGGAGACCAAGATGAATTGCTTCAAGCGCCTGGGCGAGAAAGTGATGGCCAGGACGTTTGAGCGGCAGGTCGCCGAGCTCAATATCCGTGCATCTATCCTCAATCAATTTACCGCGCTGGGCACGCCCCTGACGGTCGCTGCTGCATAAATGCTCTGGGGCCGGGGATACCTCGGCCTATGGCCGATTTATGCAACAACGCCGTCTTGACCAATCGGACATGCTTGTTTGTCAAAAGAATTCCGGCCAGTGCTTGCATTCATGGGAACTCCCTGTAGTGCAACAACGCCGACTCAGGCCGTACGACGAAGCAGATGACCAGGCCGCTTGCCTGTTGTGCTCGAATTTCGCCATACTGGCGCTCCATTGGTCCATACCGTGTTGATTCCCATCGCTGGTCGCATGGGGTGCTCGAACGTTGCCTGGTCAGCCACCGTCAGCGGATTGAAGAGTACCATGTCTGCCGCATACCCCTCGCGCAAAAAACCGCGGCCAGCCAGACCGAAGCGCGTCGCGCTCAAGCCGGTCATCTTGTGTACTGCTTTCTCCAATGGAAACAGCCCCATGTCCCGGCTGTAATGTCCAAGTACACGCGGGAACGTGCCCCAAAGGCGCGGATGCGGCACTTCGTCGTGCGGCAAACCGTCAGAGCCGATCATGGTCTCCTCAAACTTGAGAATACGGTTCACGTCACGGTCTTCCATGCGGAAATAGACAGCTCCCGCGGGTTGGAGCCTGGTGACGGCCTCTTCCCTGCTACACCCCAACACACTCGCCACATCATCAAGGTCTCTTCCCGCGAACTCCGGCAGCGAACGGGACCAGGTCACCACGGTACGCTTGGAGGCATTGAGCAGCTTCAGGGTCAGTATGGTGGACGATGCTTCATAGGGATAGCAATCCAGACAGACAGGCTGCTTTTGCATTTGCTCGGCAATGAGCTGTAGCGTTTCCTCCGAGCGTCCAAAATTTGCCTGACCCACGACCTTGTGATGCGAGATCAGTACGGGAACCTGAAGAGCGCGACCGATAAGGAATGATTCCTCCAGTGACTCCATCACCGTGTCGCCCTCATCCCTCATGTGTGTGCAATACAAGCCTTGGTGCAAGGTCAATGGACGACAGACTTCAATCACCTCCTCGGTGGTTGCGCACGCCGCCGGCGCATACGCAAGCCCCGTTGAAGCGCCAATGGCTCCCGCCTCCATGGCTTCTTCCACGTGACTTTGCATACGGGAAATTTCGGCAGCCGATGCGGGTCTGTTTACGTCGTCCATTTCAATCACACGCAAGGTCGTGTGTCCGACCAGCATGGCACAATTCGTCGCCGCGGGCTGGCTGCGCAGCGCACTGAAATACTCCGTAAACCGCTTGTAGCGATACCAAGTTCCTTCAGCATCCAGCAGGTCCAGTGGTGGTACGGGCACCGACTGAGGCCGAGGCATCGGTGCCAGTGATATGCCGCAGTTGCCGCCGATAACGGTTGTCACCCCCTGGCTCACCTTGGGCATCATCTCGCCATGGGATAGCAGCACACGATCATCGTGGGTGTGCGTGTCAATGAACCCCGGCGCAAGGCAAAAACCTGCAGCGCGGACTTCTTCACGCCCCGACACCCCCGCCAGATCTCCAATGCGCGCAATGTGCGCCCCATCTACGGCAACATCCGCCCGAAATCGCGGCGCACCACTTCCATCCACAACATCCACGTCGCGAATCACAAGGTCGAAAGTGACTGACATATGTTTCTCCAGAGAAGTGACTCAATGCAATGAACGGAAGTTCTGGAAATCCCAGTGACGCCCCGGAGCCGCATCCAACAGCGCCCGCGTGTAGTCATCACTCGGTGCGGTAAGCACTTGATGCGCGGGGCCGTTTTCCACCACCCTTCCCTGCTTCATGACGATGATGTTGTCGCAGATCTGTGCTGCAACGCGCAGGTCATGTGTCACAAACAGCACGGCGATGCCCGTGGTGGCACGCACATCATCCAGCAGCCTCAGCACCTGGGCCTGTACAGACACGTCGAGAGCGGAAACTGCCTCATCGGCAATCAACAGATCGGGCTCCAGCATCAGCGCGCGCGCTATGCAGATGCGCTGGCGCTGACCGCCTGAAAACTGGTGTGGGTAGCGTGACATGGCAGCACCATTCAGGCCCACCAGTTCCAGCAGCTTTTGCGCCTTGCCCAGTGCCTGGGCCTTGGACATGCCAAAATTGGTCACGCCTTCAATGAGAGAGTCACCCACGCGCACCCTCGGGTTCAGCGAACGATAGGGGTCCTGGAACACCATCTGAATGTGACGGCGTGACTGCCGCAAGGGCTCTCCCTTTTTCGCAGCAATATCTTCGTTGTGAACCTGGATAGTGCCCGCACTCGGCTCCTGAAGCCGAGCGATACACCGCGCCAGCGTGGACTTGCCAGAGCCTGACTCCCCCACTACACCCAATATTTCTCCACGACGCACTTGCAGATTCACATCATCCGCAGCCAACACAGTGCGACGCTTGAAGAGCTTTTTCGAGTCATACCGCTTGCACAGCCCCGCAACCAGCAACACCACCTTCTCTTCATTTCGCGCACGCGCAGGCGGCACCAGACTCGGAACCGATGACACCAGCATGCGTGTGTAGTCCTTCTTTGGATGGGCCAATATCTGCTCGCGCGTGCCGGATTCCACGATCTGCCCGGTTTTCATGACCACTACGCGATCTGCGATTTCGGCCACCACGCCAAAGTCGTGCGTGATGAAAAGCACGGCTGTATCGTTCTTCAACTGCAACTCGCGGATCAAGGCGAGAATCTGCTTCTGCGTGGTCACATCCAATGCCGTCGTTGGCTCATCTGCGATCAGCAAACGCGGCTTGAGAATTAGCGCAAGGCATATCACCACGCGCTGTCGCTGACCACCGGATAGCTGATGCGGGTACGAGTCGTAGATCCGCTCAGGTTCAGGCAGATGCACATCCGCCATCATCGCCAATACGCGCGCGCGGCGGGCCGCACCGTGCAGCGGCGTATGCAGCCGCAGCACCGATTCAATCTGCCGCCCCACCGTCTCTACCGGGTTTAGCGCCGTCATCGGCTCCTGAAACACCATGGACATGCGCGTGGCTCTGAGTTCCCGCAAGCGCGCTGGTGTAGCCTGCACAACATCTTCCCCCTCAAGAAGAATGCCGCCACCACTGCAACGCAGGCTATCCGGCGGCAACAGTCCCATGATGGCGAACGAGGTCAGCGATTTGCCAGACCCAGATTCGCCGACAATGCACAAAGTCTCGCCAGGATGAATGCTGAAACTCACTGAACGCACCAGTTGTCTGGGCTCCACTCCCACGGTCTGGATGAAGAGATCGTTCACCTGCAACACCGGGGCCGCTGCTGATTTATTGGATTCAATCACGACTCATCTCCTCACTTCGCAGCCAGACGTGGGTCCAGGACATCGCGGAACACGTCACCAAGCACATTCACCGACAACAACGTCACGGCCAGCATCAGGCCCGGAAACATGACCAAATCCGGCTTGAGCTGAAAGTACATGCGCCCGTCAGCCATCATGTTGCCCCAGGATGGAATTTCGTTGGGCAGGCCCGCACCCAGAAAGCTCAGGGTCGCCTCCGTCAGGATGGCCGAGGCGAAAATGAATGTGCCTTGCACCACCAGCGGAGCCAGCGTACTGGGCACCATGTGCCGCCACAACAGGCGCGGTGTGCGGGTGCCCATGGAGACGGCGGCCTCCACATAGGCCTCGTCACGCACGCTGAGAATGACACCCCGCACCAGCCGCACCACCCGGGGGATCTCCGGGATGATGATGGCAATCAGCACCGTCCAGAGCGTTCCACCCGTGAGCGACACCAGGGCAATGGCCAGCAGAATGCTTGGAATGGCCATGATGCCGTCCATCACCCGCATGATGACGGCATCCGCACTGCGGAAGTACCCTGCGACCACGCCGATCAGCATACCGACCAGTGCACTGGCCAAGGTCGCACCTGCGCCAATGATCAAAGACACACGTGCACCATAGAACAGCCGGGCAAACGTGTCGCGGCCAAAGCTGTCCGTTCCAAGCCAATGCGCCGCAGAAGGGCTCGCGAGTCTGGCGGATGGATCAATCTCCACCGGATCTATCTGAATGAGCATCGGCGAGAACACGCCTATGCACACTACCAACAGGAAGACCACTGCGGCGATTGCCACTGGAATACTGCGCAGCTCTCGCTTCCAGCGTTCCCACCACAAACCTTGTGGATTGCGAGGCGGCTCGGTGCGAACGGATTCCTGCAGGGAATTTGTCTCTGCCGTCATGTTGTAACCTCAAGTTGTGACGCGCGAAATCAGTAGCGAATGCGCGGATCGAATACGGTATAGAGCACGTCTACTGCGAGATTGATCAGGATGTAGACGAAAGAGAAAAACAGCGTCACCCCTTGAATGACCGGATAGTCCCGCGCCAGCACCGCTTCAACGACCAGGCGACCCAGGCCCGGCAGATTGAAGACGGACTCCGTCACCACCACGCCCGTGATCAGCGACGCAACGCCAATACCCACGACAGTGACGATGGGCACAGCCGCATTGCGCAAACCCTGTCTGAGCAGAATGGAGCTTTCTTTCGCACCCTTGGCACGCTCGGTACGAATGAAGTCTTCACCCATTACTTCAACCAGACTGCTGCGCGTGATGCGTGCTACAAGCGCAATGTACAAGCCACTGAGCGCGATGGCAGGCAACAGTAGATGTTGCAAGGTCTTTGCGATACCCGAGCCTTCAGGCGCAAAGCCCTGCACCGGAAACCATCCCAGCTTGAGCGCAAAGAAGTAAATCAGCATATAGCCGATCACGAACGACGGGAGCGAAAAGCCGAGCACCGAGACCGTCATCACCATCCGGTCAATCCACTTGCCACGCTTGGCCGCAGCGAACGTACCCAAGGGAATGGCCACCACCAGGGTCAGTACGATCGTGAACAGGGCCAACATAGCGGTAGGCCCCACCCGATCAGCGATCATGGAGCTCACCGAAGTGCCCGACAACAATGACTCCCCAAAATTGCCCCGCAGCAATTGCATGATCCACACAGCGAACTGAACATGGATGGGTTTGTCCAGCCCCATGTTGACTCGGATTTTTGAGAGTTGCTCCTCGCTGGCGTCATCCCCGGCCAGGATAGCAGCCGGGTCACCAGGGGTGAGGCGCAGCAGTGAGAACACGACCACCGCCACCATCAGGATCACGGGAATGGTGGCAACGATTCGGCGTAGCAGGTAAGCCAACATGATTGCCTTACTTCTGTGCTTTCTTCAGTCCCCAATACAGAGTGACTGGAGCTTCCACTATATCGGTGACTTTGCTGCTAAAGGCAGCTGGAATCTGGAATTGCCCCAACGGCGCAACAATCCCCTCATCAATGGCCAGCTTCTGAATCTGCTCTGCCAATTGCTTGCGTTCAGCCGCATCGGTCACTTGGGCATATTTCATGCGCAGTGCCTCTATCTCCGGCACATTGGGCCAACCCGCCCAGGCCTTCTCACCATTGGAGGCGATCGTCGTGTTATTGAACGGGTCACCACTGGTCGCAAGAATGCTGTAGGTCGAAAAGATGTTCCAGCCACCGTCATTGGGGGATTTTCGATTGCCTTGTTGGGTGACGACCGTCTGCCAATCCATGGTCTTCATCTTGACATTGAAGCCCGCTTTACGCAAAGCTGCCCCCACAACCACCGGCTGCGCAGACAACATGGCAATGTCAGTTGGCTGCAGGATGACCACAGGCGTTCCGTCGTAGTTGGCCGCTTTCAACAATTCTTTGGCTTTGTCGATACGTCCAGGGATCACCCAATCAGCACCATAGTTATCTCCGTTCGGATTGCCGCAACCCATCACCGCCGCGCAAGTCTTGTAGTACTTGGGATTGCCTACCAGCGCCTTGAGCACATCCTCTTGGCTCACCGCTGCAATGGCTGCCTGACGCACCAACTTATTATCAAAAGGAGCATGCAGGTGGTTCATTCGGAAATAGGTCCAGCTACCAAGCTTGTCTATCACCTTAACCTGTAATCCGGGTTTGTTCTCCACCATCGGCAATAGGTCAAATGGCACTTGCTGAATGAAATCCACTTCTCCGTTCTGCAATGCGTTTACGGCGGTCATCTGATCCGGCATGGTGACCCATTCCACGCGATCCACATTGACAACCTTGCCGCCAGCAGTCCAGCTCGCAGGCTCTGCGCGCGGTACATAGTCGGTGTTCTTGAGGTAGACCGCCTTCAGACCGGGTTTGAACTCGGATGTCGCAAACTTGAAGGGCCCTGACCCAATGAACTCGGTGATGGCGACCGTCGCAGGGGTGTCAGCGATACGCTTGGGCATCATGAATGCGGGGCGTGAACTGATCTTGGCGAGTCCATCCAGCAGCAAAGTGGTAGGCTGCTTGAGCTCCACCTTGAATGACTTGTCATCTACCGCCTTGATGCTTTGCACCATGCTCATCAACACCTGGCCAGTCACATCCACTGAGCCCCAGCGATTAATGGATGCAATGCAGTCTTCAGCGGTCACGGGCTTTCCGTCATGCCACTTGAGGTCGCTGCGCAGCGTGAACGTATAGCTTTTCTGGTCGCTGCTCACCGTCCAGCTCGCCATTTGGGGCTGCACCTTGAACTGGCTGTCCACTCCCAACAAGGTGTCATAGATCATGTACGCATGGTCGCGGGTCAGGAAGGCTGTGGTCAATTCAGGATCGAGCACCCGAAGACCAGACTGCATCACCGCGGTAAGCTTAACCTCCGCATGCGCCTGCATCGGAATGAATCCTGAAAACGACAACCCGGCTGCAAGATAAATACTGCTTGCCAAGGTTCTTGATTTGCTTTGCATGACTGCCCCTTCTTCACCAACTAAGACAACCGACTGCCCTGCCGGAAACTTCGGATCGAGTGACCCAGGCTACAACTGAAACATCGCCGGAGGTACGGCAGATTGCCTACCCGCGATTCGGTCGACCAACACCGCTGCACTCGCAGCGGCCAGGGTGAAACCCAATGCACCATGCCCGCCGTTGATCCACAGATTGCGCAACCGGGTCTTGCCTATCAAAGGCTTGCTGTCAGGTCTTGCAGGCCTCAGTCCCGCCCATTCCAGCGGGGGTTCCGCCGCATTCAGGCGCGGCAGGTAGTCCTGCACTTGAGACTTCAGCAAAGACAAGCGCTGCGGTACCAAGATGGTGGATCGGTCCCCTATGTCAACCATGCCCGCCACTCTGAGGCGATTGCCTAATCGGGCATAGACCACCTTGTTATGCACGTCACTGACGCTCAGTTGCGGTGCACGGCTTTGAGGTGTCAGGGTATAGGTCAGGCTATAGCCCTTGAGGGGATAAATCAGCGGATTCATTCCCAAGTCGGAAAGCAATTTCTGTGCCCCCGTGCCGTTGGCGACCACATAAGCATCTGCCTGTAGATCACCTTCGGACGTCAACGCGGCCGCTATCCGGCCCGCCTCTGTCCTGAACCCCTCAACCGCCGTGTTGAAATGAAAGCCCACACCGTAGCGCGTGGACAGGGCCCTATGCAGTTCCATGCACAAGGCATGACAATCACCGGAGTCCTCACTGGGTGTGAAGACACCACCAACGACACGCGCAGAAATATCCTCAAGTGCCGGCTCCAAGGTCAGACACTGAGCGGCAGACAGCTCGCGTTGCTCACAACCCAGACCGGCTTGCTTGCCCATCTGCGCACGCGCGCCAGCCAAAGCCTGCTCGTTCTGATACACAAGCAATTTGCCTTTGGATTCAAAGTCAAAATCAAAGGCTTCGCGCTCTTGCATCTCATGCATCAACAGCCGACTGTGCAAACCCAGAAGCAATAATTCCTGTGTGGTTTGCAACGCAACACTTCGTCGACACGCTTGCAGAAAATGCAGTGACCAACGCACCAAGGCAGGATCGAGCGTAAGCATCAAACGAAGTGGCGAATCTGCGGAGGTCAACCACTGCGGCAGCTTGCCCAGCACCTCCGGGTCTGCCAATGGCGCAACGAAGTTGTAGCTAAGCTGCGCACCGTTGGCGAAGCTGGTCGCGGAGCCTGGAGCTGCCGCACCATCCACCACACTCACATCATGACCCTCGCGGGCCAGCGCGTATGCGGTACTCAGCCCCACGATACCCGAACCGATGACCAGGACCTTCATGGTTCAAGCACCTTTGCGCAGCTGATCAATGGAGGCACCCACGGAGATTTGCGTGAGACTGGTGCAAACGTTGATCACCACCGGCCCGTCTGCGGCCAGAGCCTGCGCAAGCACTGATGGAATCTCGGAACTATGCTGCACAGACAGGCCCAGTGCACCGAACTCACGAGCGAGTCCCGCAAAGTTCGGATTGCGCAGAGCGGTCGCACTCTCCCGATGCGGAAAGTGCTTTTCCTGGTGCATGCGGATGGTGCCGTAAGCTGCATTGTCAGAGACAATGATGATGGGACAAGCACCCTTTTGGATCGCCGTAGCAAGCTCATTGCCTGTCATGAGAAAACCGCCATCGCCTACAAAGCAAACCACCTTGCGATCGGGATAACGAAGACTCATGGCAACGGCAGCAGGTACGCCATAACCCATGGCTCCCGAAGATGGCGCAATCATCCTGCGACCACAACCAAACCGCATGATCCGCTGCACCCAGCCGCCGAAGTTGCCAGCATCTATCGTGATGATGGCATCGTCAGGCAATCGCTGATCAGCCTGCTGAACCATGGCCCCGAAGATCACACCGTCTTCAGCATCAAGCGGACCATCCCAGCGCTGCAAATCCGATTGCAACGAATGCAGACGCTCTGCCCATGTTTGCGTGCGCTCGGAGACCTCGTGGGTTGCCAGCTTGGCGAGGTCACGCAAAAAAGCCTCCGGTTCGGCAGTCAGCCCCATGGCCAACCCACGCACATTTCCGACAACCGCTGCATCGGGCCATACCTGTACAACTGGTTGCTCAGTAACGGGAGCCGCGGGAAAATGATATCCCTGCGTTGTCACGTCGCCCAGGCGGGTGCCTACCGCCAGCACGAAGTCGGCTTGCTCCAACGCTTGCGTGAGTGCCCTGGGCGCACCATAGGCCAGATGCCCCGCGTACAAAGGGTGTTGATTGGGCAATAGATCCGCATGTCGTACGGAAGCCACCACCGGTACGCCGTAGGCTTCGGCAAACGCCATTAGCGCCGCCTCTCCAGCAGCGCCCTTGAGAAGCCCGCCCGCAATCACCAACGGGCGCTGCGCTGCCACCAGTTGTTGGCGCACTCGCGCAAGCTGCTCGCCAGACGCGCCGCCCTGTGCACGAGCCAGGGGCATGGCGGCATCTCCCGCCACCATATTGTCCAGCATGTCTTCAGGCAATGCGACTACGACCGGCCCGGGCGTACCGCTCGACGCCGTATGAAATGCACGCGCTACAGACTCGGCCAGCCGATCAGCATCCTGCACTTCGACAACCCACTTCGCGATACTGCCGAACACGCTGGCGTAATCCACCTCCTGAAACGCACCCATGCCGCGATGAGCGCGCTCCACCTGTCCCACGAATAATACAAAGGGAACGGCATCCTGCTGCGCGGAATGCAGCGCAATGCTCGCGTTCATGGCACCCGGCCCCCGGCTGACGAAGGCCACCCCCGGTTTTCCCGTCGCACGTGCATCGGCAATCGCCATGAACCCTGCGCCTCCTTCGTGGCGACAAGTCACCACGTCCACCTGTGGCTTGTTCACCAGCGCATCCAGCACGGCCAGATAGCTCTCTCCAGGCACGCAAAACACACGGTCCACGCCATGGTGAATCAACGTGTCAACCAGCACATCCGACGCTCGACTATTCATGCTTGTGAATCCTTGTGTTCGCGGACCGCTTCCAATTCCGCCAGTGAATGGGTCTTCAGATCAGTCGGCAGTTGCCCCACAATGCCCTCAAGCGCCGCGTAAATGCGCGCCCATCCCTCATTGGTACGCAGCTCCACGCCCAGAAAGTGGCTCTCCGTTTTGGATCGCAGCATCAGATACAGGACCCCTGCCAGCATGATGCTGACATGCGCAGGCACATCGACACCATTGGCCAGGCCATCGACCCGCGATATAAAGCCGCGCGCTGCGCGCTCACGCCGGTCCGCGAGTTGGGCGGTAACCTCATTTCGTTCCATCAATTCCCAACGCCGGATTTCGCGAAGCGTTTCATTAGCTCCGAGCGCTTCGATCTGCTCTCGCAACATCGACAAAATCAGATCCGCCGGCGTGCGCGTGGAAAACTCTGCTTCCACAAGATGTTTGGAGTGACTGGTCCAGTAGTCCTGCTCACTCATCCACGCCATCATCAGTCCCGGCATGCCATTGAAATAGCGGTAAATAAGCTCTTTGCTGACGCCGGCGCGCTTGGCAATGGCGTTGACCCCAACGCCTGCCATGCCGGTTTCGCGAATCTGCTCCTCCAGCGCGTTCAAAATGGCCTTTTGAGTCTCCAAGCGTTTAATCATGTTCCGTTCGCATCACAAATATGTTTTGAGCACGCTGTAGAGACGGAACGACCGTTCCGGCCTCAACATTCAAATACAGTTCAGTCACCGCCTTGCCAAGCACTACATCAGCGCGTTTGACCGAGGCGCTCAGATAGACCACCGTAGTTCGTCGATTCATATCCAGCAGCCGGGGATTTGCTGTTTCCAGCCGCTCAATTTCGTTGTGCTCATTTATATGCACAACATCGTGGGAACCAGGCTCTAAACTGACAGCGCGACTCAGCGTCACAAACACGTCCCGACTCTCCATGCCCAGCAGGCGGCTCCAGGCTATATCTGCGATGCCTTGAGTCAGGTCTCCCACGCCATAAATCGAATTGAACATGAAGGCGAGACTGCGCCCGGATTCACTGCACTGAAACACACCCAAATCATCCCGACGCGATACTCGCGTGCTGTTTCGCAAACCAATTCGCCCGCGTAGATCCATCGCGATCAGACCGGCATCCAGTTCCGCAGCGCGTTGCAAAACACGGTCCACCGCACTCTGGGGATCCTGACCGAACGCTATCTCATCCAACACTGAGCAGTTCAATGGCACGCCCTCTGCGCCCATTGAATTGGGTAGCCGATGCCCGGTCACAAACCCCACAGCAGGCGATGCAGGAAGAAATTGAGTTAAGGGCTCGGGCCGATTCGGGCCGCTGGAAATCACGGCCGCTGCCTCAGCACGCCAACACTCATCACAGAGCCCCAGCGCACTCACACCGCCCTGCTGCGTAGTCAGATACTGCACGTCACCGTCAGCATCCACATACGCGAACACAGCGAACCCGCCTATCGCCCCGCGCCCGAACAGCTCAGCTGCCAGGAGCGCATCAAGGACAGCGGCACCTGCGTCAGTTCCACTCGCAACGATTCCGATAGTCATCACCCCTCCGATGTGACCACGTGGTCACATTTGAATTCTAACACTGGACCCAACGGGTAGGTAACGCTCTTTATCGGTAAATACCCGAAACGAACTCTATTAATTGCAAGGTTGATTCGATCAGCGAAAAATCAGGGTGTCGATTTCCATGGGCGTTGTTGCATAAATCGGCCATAGGCCGAGGTATCCCCGGCCCCAGAGCATTTATGCAGCAGCGACCGTCAGGGGCGTGCCCAGCGCGGTAAATTGATTGAGGATAGATGCACGGATATTGAGCTCGGCGACCTGCCGCTCAAACGTCCTGGCCATCACTTTCTCGCCCAGGCGCTTGAAGCAATTCATCTTGGTCTCCACCAGTGACCTTCGGTGGTATCCACTCCAGCGTTTCCAGATAGCCCGCCCCAACTGCCTGCACGCCTTGACTGCCTCATTGCGATGAGCAAACGCTAGGCCTTTGCGTAGCTTCGCTCCTTTGCGCGGCGGGATGACGGGTATGGCTCCCCGCAGGTAGCAGGCCTCATGTACATCTTTGGTGTCATAGGCCCCATCACCGGTAAAGCTGACTACCTGTTCATGGCTGGGGATTTGGTCCAGCAGGACAGCGGCCATGGGCGAGTCGCCCACTTCATTGGTGGTCACAGCAATGGCCCGAATCTGCATTGTCTGGGCATCAATACCCAGATGCACCTTGCGCCACTGGCGGCGGCGCTCTGCGCCGTGCTTCTTGGTCTTTCACTCACCTTCGCCCAGGAACTTGATGCCCGTGGAGTCAGCCAGCATATGCAAGCCCTTGGTGCTTGCCTTGTAGTGCACCTGCACGTCCAAGCTCTTTTGCCTGAGGCACACTGTGCTGTAGTCGGGAGCAGTCCACGGCAGGCCCGCCATACGCAATAGCGACTGCACCAAGCCTAGTGTCTGACGCAAGGGCTGGCTAAACAAGCACTTAATCGTCAGGCAAAACTGGATGGCTGCATCTGAGAAGGTTGGACTGCGCCCACGCTCGCCAGTGGCCTGGGCCAACCACTGCATGTCCTTATCCAGCCAGATGGTCAGGTCCCCTCGCGCCTTCAACGCTGCGTTGTACGCCTTCCAGTTCGTTGTGCGTACTTACCCCGGCCCCAGCTCGTCTCTCTCATCTCCCGAGCCTACCCCAGCTGGAACATGGATTTATGCAACAACGCCCAGCACAGCCTCGCATGCCGGGGTAACAGTGACATGCAGCGGTCAGACAACCATTGCAGCGACAGAAGATAGAAACACATCAATCCAACATAGAAAAATTACTAAATACTCGGCAGAATCAGTAAAAATGAAGTACTGGCATATTGCGAATCAAAACCGGAGAACCGTATTAATCTTCATAAATCGTGCTTTGTCTCCGGAAAAAATACACGCTCTATCTCCTTGAGAGTCCCTGGTCCAATGGTTCGGATCTGCAAAAGCTTATTAGGATAAGCCTCGCGAAGTTGTTCAGACCTCTTTATTCCTTCGCGAGCCAGCGCGCGTACCGTTACAAGCGGGAGCTTGTTATTCAAAGATGAGTCCCGGGCAAATTGGATAGGAGGTGCTGCAAATTTGGGCTCGAAAAAATGACCAGGAAAGAAGACCATCTCAATCCTACGAAACCTCTCCAAACCTATGCCACTCAATTTTAGCAGTGCTACCGGGTAGGCTCGCCTGACCGCCTCGACCGAAACGATGTCATTCTTTGCCAGGATACGTATAAGCCGCACGGGAAGCAAGCCTGTCAACGGCGTCTCTGATGATGAAGGCGTATTGCATTGCATATTGCAAATCTATAGTCCCGAAATTGTATAGAGGAGTACTGAAGCGATGCACGGAAACTATACGACATCTCTATGATCGGGACACACAATAGACGTACCTACGGAACTTTAGCCCCAAATAAATGAATCTATTCTATGCAACTAAAGACTTGTGTATGATCTCGCACCATGGCGAGGCTAAGGAGTTTACGCCTTTTTGACAAATGCAGACTTGAGTTGCATGCTACCGATCCCATCGATCCGACAATCAATATCATGGTCGCCGCCAATGAGCCGGATATTACGAACTTTGGTTCCAACTTTCACCACCTGAGAAGATCCTTTGATCTTCAGATCTTTGATGACAGTTACGCAATCTCCATCTTGCAGGATGTTGCCAACCGCATCCTTGATGACTGTAGGAGCATCTTCAGTTTCTTGATCAATATCTTCTGACCATTCATGAGCGCACTCAGGACAGATTAGCAGATCATCAGCGGCGTAAACGAATTCAGAATTGCACTTGGGGCATGGTGGAACTAGTTGGATTGACATTATGAATTTTTATGAGCTATGAGCCCCGTATTGTAGTTGCGCCTCTACAGGCAATCGACCTACCCATCTGAATGCCTCCTGGACGTAAGGCATGCTAATGGACATGCGGCCATGACCCTTATAGTCACGGAATAGACCAGCTGCAGGACGCAAAACATAGCTAGGACAGATGCGCCAGGGCCGACATTGGAGTTCAACCTCGGGAACCATCAAACCGCGGTAGCCCCGAAGATGCACGGTGAGGTACCGAGGCGATGCACGAAAGACATTGTCGCTACCCCCATAGTCCAAACCCCAAAGAAGCCTCTCTCAGCACAGCCTCGCATGCCGGGGTAGCAGTGACACCCAGCATTCAGACAACCATTGCAGCGACAGAGGAATGAGCTTAAATAAGTGCTGCGCGGAAACGTCGCTAAGGAGATACACCGCGTTGCACCGCAGCATTCTTGCGCTAATATAGTTTGACTGGTTATGCCGACGCCGTGCCCTCCCACACCCTCCCTCATTGAAATTGCACGGCATCCCTGCCCCACCAGGGTCGGCCTTCTTATCGACAGCCTTTGCCACCCTCACGGGTGGCTTTTCTTTGTTCCTGCCCCCAAGAAAACGCGCACCAGCAGTCTTGACTTGGAGAGTCAACTCCGCATGCACCGCTATACTCCCCGCCATAGACTAAGCGCTCCCCCGCGTTCCTGTACACCGGTATGGTGGCCCTTTCTCATTCGTACCTATCTGACTGACTTGTAAACAACTAGGCATCCATGAGCTCCACCCCCTCTGCCACCGCTGAGACTCGCGTTGCTGTTCTTGTTGATTGTGACAACGTCCCCCCAGATATACTCGACCACGCCCTTAGGATGATGGCGCAATTTGGGCGTGTTGTCATTCGACGTGGCTACGGCAACCATGGCACCCTAGCCAATAAATGGCAAGATGCGATGGTGAGGCTCGCGTTCACACCATGCCTTCAGTACCAATACACATCCGGGAAGAACACTGCAGACATTGCATTGGCACTGGACGCACTAGAAGCATTGTTCGATCATCGAGCAGATACGTTCTGTCTCGTGACAAGCGATTCAGACTTCGCGTATCTGTGCCGCAAGCTACGAGAGCGCGGAGCAACTGTTTGCATTGTTGGTGAGCCCAAGACCCCGGAAGCGTTGAGGAACGCAAGTGACCAATTCTTCGAATGGACTCGTCCGGACATACAGCCCGAGGAAGTCACCGATCTCGCATCCAAAAATTTGGCAAAAGCGGAACAAGTTAAAGTCGATCCCTCGAAGCAGGAAGCGCTCAAGCCGCTACCTAAACGACGCCCTCGATTTCTCGTAGATGCGGTGTCCCTCCTTGCTGGAGATACGTCTGAAGGGAAGGTTGGCTTGGGACTATTAGGGCAATATCTCAAACGGATGGACCCTGGCTTCTCTCCACAAACTTACGGGCATTCAGGTCTACTAAGTATGGTTAAGACATATGACCTTCTAGCGCCAAGCCAAGACGAAAGCGGTCATTGGTCTGTCAGCCTGGTGACGAAAGTAGAAAGCTCGTCTGAAGCAAGATAGATCGGATATGAATGAGATGGTCAGCATCAGCATAGATAAAACCTCGGCCCGGATGTGCCCTTAAAATTTAGGCATGCATATATATTCGCTGACCAAACAATCCTCGCTAATGCTACATCCTGCCTAGTCTTCATACTGCCCTCCAATAAAACTTCGATGAGAGGTTATATATGATTGAGGACTGCCCTCCATGATGTTAGACATGCTCAATGCTCAGACGTCAATAGCCGAAACTCCCATAGGCGACCAACTGCCGCTGCGAGTGAAGACGATTCTCGAACGGAATGGCATCCATACGATTGAGGGAGTTCGTAGTGCCTATCCGAACGAACTGCTGAAGATGCGCGGGATGGGTATGTTCCGATTCAAGCAGATTGAGACAGCTCTGTTTCCGGGCAAGTCCTTCATCCCAGCGCGGATCTACTCGCCCGTACGCCACATCAAAGGCTCATCTCTTAACGGTGTCTTCGCCCCAGAAACGGTTCAAGCTTTGGCTCGTGGTGGGATCACTACCGTTGAGCAACTGCTTGCAAGGGAGCCCAAGGTGCTGCTAAAAATTAGGGGTCTCGGCATCCATAAGCTCCGGGAGATCGAGGATACCATTCATGAGCGTAAAAAGGACTAGGCAGAACGCATCTCAGCTAGCTAACAAACATCAGTGCTTAAAGTCGGCTGCCGACCCATAGCTGACACTCATCTCCAATTAGCATGCGTTGGCTTCGGAGCAATTGCCGCAGATCGAGGTAAGCCACTAGAGCTCCCTGCTATTCCAGAAACATGTGCCTCAAAGCCCATCGTTCGAGCTACGAGATGCGAGGTTTGCATTAATCCAAGAAGACACATCCGTCACCGGAATGCCGTGGATCTGGTTGAAGGTACCACTTTTGTCCCACGCCATGCCTCGGCCCTGGGCAAAGGCAGCACGGTACTTGCTCATCATGTTTTGTGAATCGCGCGCCAACTCATCCAGTAGGTACTGCACAGTCCATATCGACCTGGTGAAAGAGCGGTTAAGACCTGCTTCTAATTTGTCCGCTACCTCGCCATAAGTAACCGTGTCACCTGCCAAATACACGATCTCGTTGCGGATACGCGGTTGTGCGAACATCACTTCCGCTGTCAGTGCGCCGATATCATCGGGTGTGGTCAAAGTTACAGCGGTATCGAGGCTGCCCAGCGCGTGAACTACATCTTTTTGCAAGTCAACCACGCCGAACTCGGGCTCGAACAGATAACTCATGAACATGCCAGTGGAGATAATGACCCACTCCATTTGGTTCTGGCTACGCAGCAGCTCGCGCACGTCGAGCTGAGCGTCAAAAATATCCTGTGGACCACCGCGACCGATCACGTCGAAATCGACCCCGAACTGCCAGGGGAAGTATCGAGGAATGCCAGACTGTAACGCTGCTCGCGCCAGTTTCATCGGTGTGTTGATACCGGCGGCATAGCCCACGCAGCCGATCACTGTGTCGTAGCGCGCGAAAACCAAGGCAAGCTCATCGATGGAGCTATTCACAAGATCTCCCAGGACGATTTCGATGCCAAGACTTCGAATTTCCGCGATATCTTGCTGCTTGGCAGGCTCAGAGGATTCCACAGCACTGTTGCGCAGTAGCACGCTGATCTTGGCACCAGCCACGGTCTTTGCGCGGCGCGCTAGGTTGCGGAGCACCGGCATGCCGAGTTCACCGGCACCGAGGACGAGGATGTTTTTAGAATTGGCGTTAGGATCTGCTTGGTTCATCGTGTACCCAAAAAGCTGTTAGTTGGGCCAGTCTAGCCACACACCGCAGACAATGTAAGAAGGCACACGCGTGATACCGGGAGCAAAACCACAGTGAATAGAGACGAAATTCTGCAACACGCGCAAGCCGTTTGCGACGGTCTACGGGACGATGACGATGGAGTACGACGCGAGCTGCTAGCACACGCCGGAAACCGCTGGTCACTTGGCATCCTTCACACGCTGGGCGTGTATGGCAAATTGCGCCACGCGGAGATCGGCAGACGTATGCACGGAGTCACCCAACGCATGCTGACGCTGACACTGCGATTACTGGAACGTGATGGCTTGGTGCTCCGCCATGACTTTCAGGAGGTGCCACCGAGAGTGGAGTACGAGTTGTCGGAAACCGGCATGGAGCTTCTCTTGCGCATGGTGCCGCTGTGGACATGGATCGTCGAAAATGCAGACCACTTTCGAGAAGCTAGGCAAACGTTTGACACCCTTCACGGCGATGCAGATGCATAGAATGCTAGGCTGCTATTCCAATGTCTGCTCCTGGCCGTTACCGAACAGCCCGCCCCGCCCTCAACCCCTGCGGGGTCGGGCGGGGCGAACAGTTCGAATGTCGCAATATATTCCGGGAGTGTAGGCCCACTGCAAGCAACTATCAAACTGCGATAGCCCCGAAGTCGCACGCAGAGGTACCAAAGCACAGCGCGCGAGAGCTAGCCGCTACCACCATAGTCCGTACACTCAAGAAAATAGCCTAAGTACACTCTCGCATGCCGATAAGCTATAAATAACGGCCAGTGAGACAGCACTAACAGTCACTAATGGTCAGAGACCTCGACTTAGGCGGATAATAGAATTTCCCATCATTACGCTGTTAGGGACAATTAACTCATGACCATCCGCATTAACCAACTGGGTAAACCCTAGAGAGATAACTTCAACCTTAGCCGTCACAACCCCCAGAGGGGAATTAATTTGAATAGTGTCTCCCACGCGAATTTGTCTGTATAGCACTAGTGAAAAGCCAGCAATTACGTTGCCCAGCGTACTCTGAGCTGCCATCCCGACAACTACAGACACCACGCTTACTCCTGCAAGTAGCGCTGTACCTAAAGCTCTCAACTCCGGTATCAAATGCGCGTAGAGAACAAACCCAAAGACGCAAGTTAATAGCTGTGCAAACTCGCTAACAAATTGCAGTGCCGTAGTGTCTGATAGATGTAGTGCCACGTGTCGCACACTTCTACGGATCAGCAATATGACGACAAGTATCAATCCCAGAATCAAAGCACCGATTAACAGCGCCCCCACAGGAGATCTGGGAGATAAAGCGGTACCGAATGACCCCAAGAAAGCACTCATACAAATCAACTCAGTGTTCGATACATGAAGTGTACCTTGCAGTACAGCTATTGGTACGAAGACGGTCATAGCGACCTCACCCCAAACCTCAGGAACTGCGAAACATACTCGAGTGAAGCCGGAGCAGGCACATAGGTCGCATGCAGTGCAATCCAGCATCTATCGCCATGACCCTAGACCCCTCACAAGCAGCGAACTCGAACCTCCTACACCCGATATCCCCCCCGCCCTCCACCCCCAAAAGGGGTGGGCGGGGGGGTATCGAGTCGGGTGGAGGCTACAAGGATAGTGCGCATGCATCCCGGGATGCGGACCGGCTGCAGGACGCAACACCTAGCTAGGACACATGCGCCAGGCAGGCCTGGAGTTCAAGCAAGCGAGCCATCAAACCGCGATGGCCCCGAAGTGGCGCGGGGAGGTACCGAAGAGATGCAGGGAAAACCTGGCCGCTACCCCCATAGTCCAGGCACCTACGAAACTCGCGTAGATACCACCTCGAATGCCGAAGCCCAACCACGAGCAGCGCAGCATAGGCAGCCCACTCGAAACCCACGACCCGAACTCCCCCCCCCGCCCTCCACCCCTAAAAGGGGTGGGCGGGGGGGCTCGGGCAGGGGCGGGGTCTACCGGATAGGGAGCTACCATGCAGGGATGCGAACGGGTAGCAGCAGGAACCCAAGCTCAGATCAAGGGCCCCAGCATAGGAGCCATCGACCCGCGATGGTGCCGAAGTGGCACGGAGTGGTACCAAAGCGCTGCACGGAAAAACTAGCCGCTACCCCCATAGTCCAAGCGCCCACGAAACTCACCTCGGTACCACGTCGCATGCCGAAGCTAGGAAGCAGGCGCCCAGCATCGGCGAGCCAATCTCACATCCCGGAGAAGCAACTCCAATCCCATGCCCGACACCCGCGCCCCGCCCGACAGCCCCCTACGGGGGCATCGTGGCGGGCGGGGCGCAGGGGTATCGGGCGCAGACCATGGGATGGCTGGAAGCCAGCTAGCGAGACCTGGCACCAAGCTAAAACGGAAACATACCCTCCCGAATTTCGGGGAAGCCGGGCTGCGGCTCGGGCATCTCAATTACGAGCTGGAGGTGGACGTCTGCGACGTCTCGCCAAGACGCTATTTAGGAAATCGGGCAACGGGACTGCCAGAGCTACCGCGACCGCCTGCAGCACTGTAAGTGTCGGTTGATTCTGCGCAAGTTCTAGCTTGGCCATATAGGTGCGATTGACTCCAACCAAATGCGCAAACTCCTCCTGGGACAGCTCAAGCGCATTACGCCGAGCCCGCAGCTCGTCCGCAAATGCCACTATCAAAGCCTCGTCTCGTTCCATAGCCGGAACTATCGATAGACAGCCGCATTTACGCACCCGCATATATGGTACAAATTAAGCGAAGGAAATTTGCCCCCAACCAATCGAACCACAAAGGCAACAGATGTACGACCTCTACCACGCAGACCAAAACGACCAATGGCGCTACACCCTGGGCACATCAGGCACACGTCCATTGATCGCTATCGGCCTCAACCCGAGCAAGGCAACACAGGAAAAATCAGACCCCACCGTAGCCAGGGTGCAAAAGGTCGCGACCCTCAATGGATACGACGGATTCGTAATGCTCAACCTCTACCCCGTGCGAGCCACGGACTGGAGCGCCCTGCCCACCCGAGCTGATGCCCAAGCCTATGCGCGCAATCTCGACGAGATGGAGAAATTGATCGCGCAGTACGAGACCCCTACGCTATGGGCTGCGTGGGGTGAGACTGTGGTGCAGCGCTCGTACTTCCTGAGGGCTCGCGACGAGCTGTATGCGCGGGTCGCAAAGTACTCGCCGCAGTGGAGCATGTTCGGCGATCCCACCGCCAGCGGCCATCCAAGACACCCCAGCCGCCTCAACTACGACTGGAAGTTCCAACCCTACACGCTGGACTAGTCCGCGGCGCACGCCCTGCATCTCTGGTCGGCCTCGGACCGAATCCTCGCAAGAAAACTCTCGCAGTGCCATCGTCCGCATAGGGCTCGGCACGCCCGCGGCTACCCCCTTCCGACCTCTGCCAAGGCTGCTGAAAATTTTGTCCATCTACCCATCACAACACGCGAGAAGGACAAGAAGGACATGCCCATTGATATTGCAAATACCCTATCCGGAGGTGGTACCTATGGCCGCTAAGGAACTAGGAGCCCAGCAGGTGGCCAACATCTGGCGGAGGGGATCGACACACGTCGGAGGCGTGCGCGGCCTGGTGCTGAACGTCACCATGTACGGATCGCGTAGCTGGCTGCTGCGCTACCAGGTGGGCGGCCGCCGCCGGGACCTGGGCCTGGGGTCTTATCCCTCGGTCACCCTCGCCCAAGCGAGAGACCTGGCACGCGAAGCTCGCCTCAAACTGGCACGCGGTATCGATCCAGTAGCCGACGCACAGCGACTGCGTACCCAACTGGCCCAGGAGATGCAGCGAGCCATCACGTTCGCAGACGCCGCTACCAAGTACATCGACGCGCATGAGAAAGGCTGGAAGAACATTAAGCACGTCGCGCAGTGGCGCTCATCTCTCGCTACCTACGCCAATCCTGTACTGGGCAGGGTACCAGTGGCAGCAGTCGATGTAGAGATGGTGCTGCGGGTGATCGAGCCCATGTGGGCCACTAAGACGGAAACAGCCAATCGAGTGCGGGGACGGATCGAATCGGTACTGGACTGGGCAGTGGCCCGAGGCTATCGCAAGGATGCCAACCCGGCGCGCTGGAAGGGACTCCTGGACAAGCTACTACCGGCACCAGCAAAGGTCACCAAGACCGTGCATCACCGTGCTATGCCCTATACCGATCTACCCGCGTTCATGGTGCAGTTGCGAAGCCAAGAAGGCAATGGTGCTCTTGCCCTGCAGTTCCTGATCCTGACGGCAACCCGCTCGGGCGAAGTGCGGGGAGCAAGGTGGGATGAAATCGATATAGCCAACCGCGTATGGACGATCCCAGCGGAGCGGATGAAAGCTCATAAGGAGCACCGCGTACCCCTGTCGGATGCAGCAATTGAGATCCTCAAGAACCAACGTGAGGTCGTACATGCATCGTGCCTCTATGTGTTCCCAGGCTACCGGGCAAGTGCCGATCCAGAGACGGGAGCGCCGCTATCGAACATGACGCTAACTGCAGTCCTCCGCCGCCTGAATGTAGACGCCGTGCCGCATGGATTCCGCTCTACGTTCCGCGACTGGTGCGCCGAGAAAACGCAGTACGCCAACGAGGTCGCGGAGATGGCCCTCGCACACACCGTCGCGAGCAAGGTGGAGGCCGCGTATCGACGCGGAGACATGCTGGAAAAGCGCCACGCACTCATGCAGGACTGGGGCAGATACGCCATGACCGACGGTCATACCCGCGGGCAACCTGCTGCAATAAAACCTACCGCCAAACCTGCCGCCGCTTGTAACAGAGCCAACTAAGACCCCGTGCCACAACACCGATCAATCAACAAATCCGATCCCAATATAGAAAAGGAAACACCATGCGATTTCGTAACTCTGCCAGCGGACACATTGAAGAATTCGGGGAAGCCACGTGGCTATGGATGCTGCTCCTGGGCCCCATCTACCTGGCCTACAAACAGATGTGGCTGCAAGCGGCGATTGCGGCAGTCATCGCGGTATTCACGGGTGGCGTGTCATGGGTGTTCATCTACCCGTTCATAGCTAAGCGCATCGTCCGAGCACACTATGCAAAGGCGGGATGGACCGAGGTGGCGGACGGCGCCGTCGTCACAAACGCCAGCGGTGCGCGAACGATAGATGTCCAGATCCTGCCCAAGGCGCCAGATGGTTACTACCGCACGCTATCGGAAGTACATATCAAACTGGTGCGATGGACGCCATTCGAGCAGAAGTTCACGCAAGAAGATGCCGCGCAACGCCTGAAAGAGCAGACGCTGGCACTAGGCGGCAACGCCATCATCAATGTGCGCTATGAGCAAAAGGACAAGACGCATTCGACAGCGGGCTATGTCGAGGCATGGGGTACTGCCATCATCAATGAGTCAGACTCCATTGCATGCCCCTACTGCGCCGAGACGATCAAGCGGGATGCGGTGCGCTGCAAGCATTGCACGGCAGATCTAGCTGGTACCCGGATATGAGGATAGCCCGAATCTCCGGTATAGCGAGAAGTACCCTCCTGGCCCTACCGTGTGCCGCCGCGATATTGGCCATGGGGGAGGTCGTGGCTGCATCCTCAGATTGCTACGCGATCAAAGATGGGGACAAACGGGCGTACTGCCTGGCGGTGGTCAAGCGGGACTATGGGTACTGCCATCGCATCAAGGATGGCGACAAGCGTAACCAGTGCATGGCAGAGATCAAGGGGACGCGCAATAACTGCTACGCAATCAAGGAGCAAGATGCGCGCAAAGCTTGCCTGACCCTCACAATTGAGAAGATGTGATCTCAATTAAATCGCTGACCGTCTACCGATCGCTTTCATAAAATCGCGCCCAGGGACGGTCTTGTTAACGTACTTGAAAATTTCTCCTCCGCCCCAGCTTGGCCCATAGCTGAGAAGTCCAAGTCGTTCAAGATTGGCCAGCGAAAGCACAATTTCCTCGCTCGGCTCAAGGATGTCCGCCTTGTCCAATCCGTCCGCCCTAAACGCCTTTTGGGGCAGTTGGTAGGTCACAATCGGCTTGCCATTGGGGACATCGGGAACGCTATAGATCAACTCAAAAACGAGCGCATCCAAGGGAGACAGGTCCTTAATCAAGGAAATGTAGGCCCGCCTCGGAGAAACCCCCACCCCTGCATCCGCGACATTAGCTAGCAGCCGGGCCCAGAGATCTTGGAGGTCATCATCCTCTTCCAAGCTACCTTCCTCCAGCACAGACAACGCAAAGTTAATAGGAAGACGCTTTACATCAATCTTTGTACCGTTCGCTTGCAGCTCTTCCTGAAATCTTTTCTCCAGACGAATTAGCCGCACTCCCCGTCGATACCGTAAGGTGTCCTCTAGTAGGCCGGACATCTGGACGAGAGGGCCGTCAAGATACTTCGCTAAAAAACTCCCGGCATCACGAGTAGCCTCGATAGCTGAGCGAGTGGTCTTCGCAACTTCCTGAACTGCCACTGCGGACTCAGAAACTGGATCACTATCTCCCATAAGTCATCCCTTCAAGGTGAGAAGCACATCTTCCACAAATAGTACAGTTAAAGAGGTGAGACTTATCACTTCTGCAATTAATCGCAGATCTTCTTATCTACGGAGGTCTCAATCTTGCCATCGGGAAGACGATGTCTGCATCCTCAGACTACCACCCAGAATGCGTGCAAGACATGTCCGGTATTGAAGTAACATACTGTAATCAACTCCACCGCCAAGCGAGTACATCTTGAAAGACTTGATCAACAAAGCAAAGAACTCCGCCGGTCAAATAGTGGAAGTCGGCAGCCAAACAGTGTCCAAAGGCGCGAAGCGGTTGAACATCAACAGCGTGAGTATCAAACGCGGTAGCGCAACATTGATAGATGGTGTATCGGATGCATCTAAGCAAGTGTATGAGCTGGGCAAGGGCGCCATAAAAACTGATCTTGCCAAAGATGCAGCAGCAGGAGCCGCAATTGGCGCCGCTATAGCGCTACCGCTCCCGATCATCGGACCTGCATTTGGGGCTGCCGTTGGCGTTGGCCTCGGCCTATATAAAAATATTTCTCAAGGCCCTCGCCCCCAAAGCTCATCGCCCGCAGCGACAGACAAGGTGATCGAAGTAGAGGCGGTGGAGGTGAAGACCCCCACGATCAGCATCGACAAATACGAAGAACTTGAGAAGCTGTTCGCCCTAAAAGAAAAGGGCGTACTGACCGATGAAGAATTTACTGGGGAAAAGCAGAAGATCCTTGCGCGCTAGTCAGTCATCCGTACTGCCTTGATCGAATCACAAGACGCCTGCAGCTAGGCCCTCCGACCACAAAATCTAGAGAGCAACGTCATGGTCAACAACCTCAATAGACTGCTGCGATGTGTCGCTGGTATGGCTCTCATCCTATCCTTCGGAGCCAACGCCAATCCACTCTACAAATGCGAAGTAGATGGAAGAACCGAATATCAAGACAAGCCTTGCGCAACAGTCAAACAGCAGGTGGCCTGCATCCAGGGAGAGGCGCAACCAATAAGATATTCAAACGAACTTACCGAGCCGTGCCAACCCAAGCCATCAGAGTCCGCAAGCTATGGCGGGTACTCAACGAGCGGGTCCTACTCCAGCAGGGCTTACAAGAGCAGTTCCGCAGGGACAGACGTTCATGTCCGAGGGTATACCAAGTCAAACGGAACCTACGTGAGCGGGCACACCCGAAGCGCACCTGGACGCGGAAGAAGTCGGTAGCCAATATTCGCTAAGAGCTAGCAAGATAGCCTAGAAGGTAGCCCAGGACAGGGCGAAAGCGCTGCGATATTAAGAGCAAATATTGCGAAGGCCATACCAGCACATACCGCTAACGCGAGATATGTGCCCAGCACCACAGTGGGTAAGCTGGAAGGTAGAAATGCAAAACGGGCCACATGGGCCCGTATTTCATAAATTCTTAACTAGGAGGGAGGGATTCGAACCCTCGGTACGTTTGCACGTACGCCTGATTTCGAGTCAGGTACATTCGACCACTCTGCCACCTCTCCGCAGCGCCGAAGCTGAAATTATAGCAGGCAATTTGAGGGTCTCGGGAAGAATCGCAAATTTCTGAAAAAAGGATGGCGGGGTGGTGATTGAGCGGGGTGAGCACCTCGCCTGCTACCGACGGACCAACCTGGAACAGCGGACAAGGGGCTGCACGTGGATAGGTAGACGAACTCAGCCCATCTTTTGAGCATAGGAGGTCATCATCGGTGGACTGAAAGAGACGGGCGGCTACCCAGCATGAGTCGCAGGGGCAATTGCTAGGCCCATGCCGCCATGGAATCGCTCTCCAGCAGTCTGAAGAAAGAGCGTATCCCCAAGCGGATCTAAAAGACCCGGGACATGACCCAGACCAATGCATTCGACCACAACGAGGCGTTCTCCAACTGATCAGGCTACCACCGTCCTCATAGACCGGGGCAGCCCGCAGGCGTTTGACCGCGCGCGGGCGTGAGGCTGGCATTTGTCCACTTGACCAAGGGCAGTCCAATGCAGGGTCTGTGCCCCCTCAAAGATTCCTACCGACTATGGGGTATCGATGCCCATGGACACGAAACCAATAGCAATAGTGCGCGCGTCGTGGTTGTTTTTGTCCACCTTGTGCGGCGCAATGGGCGCCGGGGGGATGAAGGTGATGCGGTCGGCGTTCTCACCCTGCAGGTCGACGTCTAGTCGTATTTCTGAATCACCCGCAGTCAGTTGAATATCGTAAGCATGACTTCCGATTTTGACCTTTGTCGGTTTGCTGGCGTTGGAGGCAAACGCGTGAGCCTTTAGCACCAAGGTGAACCGCTGCGGCAGCGACTGGACGAACTCGAAGGTGGTCTTGCTCTGATCGGACCAGCGTCCCCACGGCTCGACGCCGGAAAGCCCGCTGGTGCTCGCAATGAAGTCGGGCAGGCCGGGCTTGGAGAAGTCAATGCCGCTGGCCATGTCACCGGGGTAGCGCGGCCCGAATGCGTCCGCAAAATATTGGGCTTGTGCCATGATCTGCTTCGGCGTCAGACCAGAGATGGGCGGATGTGCACGGCCGTCGATCTTGAAAAACACGATCTCCTTGCTGGCATGCTCAAGTGTTGGCGGCATGTGCAGCAACTGCGTCAGCTCTTCGGTCACGGCATGGCCGTTATCCTCATAGCCCCGGCGATCGATGTAGATACCATCAAATCCAAGCCGGCGAATGACCTCAAGCTGGTGCGACAGCGGCTCTTTGGCCAGGGAGCGATAGAACAGGTCCCCTGGGCGGCCTTTCATACCTCCGAAGCTCCAGTGCAGTGCCGAGGAATGCAGCACGCCGGTCATCATCTGATAATTGAGCAGCCGGTGCATGAATGGCACTTCCGGGAAGCCGATGTAGGGCAACTGGTAGATGGCGGCGCCTGCCGGCAGCGCCTTCTCGATGTTTTGGACAAACTGCTGGTCTTTTTCGAATGCGGCCTTCTGGTTGGCATTGCAGTCCTGGCACACAGAAGCGGTTTGGTCATACAGGCCAAACAGCACCAGCACAGAGGCAATGCCCACGCTATAGCGCGCATAGCGTGGGCGTTTGAGCAGCACCGACTGCAGGGCCACGAAGAAGAACAGTATCGACCCGCAGGCGATGAAGATGCTGATCCTGTTCCAGCCCCGGATCAACGGCGACACCACCAGCGCGAACAGCGAGCCCAACCCCCCAATGGTGGCAAACATGAACAGCACAAAGATGATGGCCGCGAGCAAACGCAGCCGTTCATCGATCTTCAGGCGTGCGGGGGCGAGCGCTACCAGCAGCAAGGAGAGCATGAATCCTGCTGAGCCAATCATGCCCAGGGAGGATGTGGAGTTTTCGTTGTTCAGTGGCGAGCTGCTGTAATCCCGGGCCACGTCTCGCAGCGTCGAAGAACGGTGGTCTCCCCTGGGCATCAGCAAGTGCATCAACTTCAGACCGTAAATTTCGGACTCCAGCGGCAAGCGTTGGGCAGTCTCCGGGTTGCGGCCTTCGGTGAAGTTACCGACCAAGTTCGGTGCAACGTTGAGCAGTACCCCCGCCACGGCAAAGGTGCACAGCAGCACGGCTTTCTTCGTGCCTTGAAGGTGTCCGGAGCGCACCGCGCTGAGGATGCCAGCGAGTGCCAGCATGATGATGCCGAACAGCGCGTAATAGACACCGAACGATGCCAGCACCACCATCCCGCAGGCAGCCAGAGCCAGCCTGCCCCATGTTGTGCGGCTGCCGGGCACCTTGGCAGGGGTACGGTAGATGGTCAACGCCAAGTAGAAGAACAAAGGCGCAACGAAATACCAGGTATAAAAAAGATGCTGCAGGCGCAGGAAGTGAAACGGCACGAACGAGTAGAGTGCACCGGCCGCCATCGCAAAACTGCGGTTCAGTCCGAAACCTCGCGCCGTTACATAGGTGGCGATGAAACAGCTGACAAACCCGAGCAGGTAGAAGAGGTTGACGCCGCCCACCCAGCCTCCAGTGAGCAGGGCTGTCAACTTGATGATCAAGTGATCTCCGCCGTCGGAGCCTGGGAAGTCGAAGAAGTTGGAGCCGAACGGATAGCCGCTGCGAGCGTTCTCGAACAACCAGCCTTCATGAACGCGCTGGGCCATCCAGGCATGGAACAGTCCATCGCCGCCATAGCTGTATGGCGCCGAGAGATTGGGGACCAGCCCTTCGGGTATGCCGCTTGTCAGAATGCTGGCGAGGAAGAAAGAGGCCAGCGCACCCAGCACGATCAGCTTCCAGTCAGCTGCCACTATCTCGCGCAAGGTCAGTGGTGCTGCGGCTTCAAGGGTCTCGTCTGCAGGTACCGGATTACGCGCGGTCATGGTCTTCAGCTCCGCCCGGCTGGTCAAAGTTCAAGCGCTCGGCTTCCACCACCAACGGCATGTTGCGCATTTTCGTATGCACCGACCCCAGATATTCGCCCAACATGCCAAGAAACAGGATTTGCACCGAGCTGAAGAAGAACAGTGAGATCAGCAACGGTGCGATGCCCATTTGGAACGAGTTCCAGAACACCAGCTTGGCCAGCAGGAAGCCAAACGCGGCCAGCAGGCTCAGACCCGCCAGCAGGCCACCGCCCATCACCATCAGGCGCAGGGGCACCTTGGAGTGATTGGTGATGCCCAGCATGGCGATGTCGTACAGGGTGTAGAAGTTGTTCTTGGTGATGCCGCGCTGGCGGCGAGGCTGCTTGAACGGCACGGTCGCGATCGGGAAGCCGATCTCGCACAGCAGGCCACGGAAGTATGGGTACGGGTCGTCGATCTTCTTCAGGATATCCAACACCGCACGGTCAAACAGGCCGGCACCGGTAGCGTTCTGCACCAGAGGCACCTCCGAGATGCGCGTGACGAAGCGGTAGTAGGCGCGTCGCACCAGGAACATCATGCGCGACTCTTCGCTCTCCGGTTTAACCGCCATGACGGTCTTGAAGCCTTCTTCCCACTTCTTGACGAACTCTTCGATCATCTCGGGAGGGTCTTGGAGGTCGGAGGCGATCAGCACGGCACAGTCGCCATTGACCTGCAACAGGGCATGGTAAGGCGAGCGGATATGGCCGAAGTTGCGTGCGTTGAAGATCACCTTGACGCGTTTGTCCTGCGCCGCCAGGCCGCGCAGCTTGGCGTGGCTGCCGTCGGTGGAGCAGTTGTCGATGAATACATGTTCGTAATCGTAATCAAGGCGTGCCATGACTTCGACGATGCGTTGGTATAGCTCATCGATGTTGGCTTCTTCGTTGTAGCAGGGAGTTACTATGCTGATCAGCTTACGCATCATTGAAAACGAACCTGTTATTGATGACAAAGGAGAGCAGGGCCATGGGCACGATCAATGCCATGCCGGCCAGGTAGGGCTCGACACCCAGCAGCTTGAGGGCTGCAATGCCGGCCACGTTGGCGCCATAAACCACGCCATAGCCGGCCACGAACCTGAAGATCAGTTTGTTGTTCTTCGAGCCGAACACCAGGGCCCCTGTGCTTTTGAAATTGAAGGCAACGCCCAGTACGGTGGCCAGCAGCAAGGCCGCACTGTAGTGCAGACCCAGATACAGGAAACCGGCAAAGCAGCCATACCCGAACGCCGCGTTCAGCACGCCCACCAGCAGGAAGCGGAGCAGCTTCACCTGCATCAGCTTGCGCATCCAGGGGAGCGAGGGCTTAGTCTCTTGCATCGAGTTGCTGCCTGATCTCGCGTACTACACCGCTAAGCGACGAGTCGCCCGGTACATAACCGAACAACTGCTCGGCTTTACGGTTGCGCGAGTAGTAATGGGCCTTGGGGCCGGTAGCGTTGACGCGCGCCTGGTCGCCGGCGACGCTGTGCCGCAGGCCGAAGGTTTCACCCAGTGCTGCGAGCAATTCAAACTTGCCCACCGGCGACTGGCTGTAGCAGTCGATGACGGCATTGCACGGCGGCGCTTGCAGGATGCGGTCGATCAACTGCAGGAAGTCCGACGGCGTCAGGTAGTCCCGGATCATGTCATCAGCTGCCACTTCCAGCACACTGCCGTTGTGTAGCGCACGCAGAATGTCGCTGAGGAAGAAGCGCGCTTCGGGTGCCTGACGATGGCTGAAATAGCTGAATACTCGCACATCGACGATCGCCGCCTCGGGCAGTGCGCGGTGGCGACATTCGGCCTGGAACTTAGCCGCACCATACCAGTCCTGCGGGCTCAGGCCGTTGATCGGGAACACTGCGTGGGAGGCCTCCGTCACCGGTACCGCGAAATTGCTACCGTAGGCTGCGCCGCTGCTCAGGTAGATGTAGCGGCACGCAGGGTGGCTGCGCAGGTAGTCCAGCGCCAGGTTGTCGTATTGCTCGGTGACCGTGAAGATTGCCTTGCCCATCTGTACGGCGCGGGCCGGGTCTCCAACGCCGACGAAGTTGATGATCGCATCGAACTGGCTACTGGCGTCGAAGCCGGCATAGTCGCTGACGGCAAAGCCCTTGCGTGCTGCGATGGCTTGCAGCTCGGGGTCCAGCGCGTCAGGGGCGCGGACGAACAAGGTACAGGCGTAAGCGGTGTGCGCGGCTATGCTGGCAACCAGGTCCTTCGCAATGTGGCTGCTGGCCCCGAGAATTGCCAGCCTCATCGGCCCAGGTCCATCAGCGGCGACTGCTCATCAATCGGCCGGCCAAACTCCAGGCGCGGGCGGCATTCGCGGGCGTCTGGCATCAACACCTCGATCAACATCGGCTTGCCGTTAGCGAGGAATTCGGTCACTGCGGCGTTGAAGGCAGTCTGGTCGATGACGCTGTGAGAGGGGATGCCGTACGCCTCACCCAGGGCCTTGAACTGAGAGGTGTAGCCGTTCCAGTAGCTCGACGAGTTGCGCCCCTCGAAGTACATTTCCTGGAAGCCACGCACCATGCCCAATGAGTGGTTGTTCATCACAATGGTCAGTATGGGCAACTGGTCGCGGGCAATGATATCCAGTTCCTGAATGTTCAGCTGCGCACCACCGTCACCGGTGATGACGATGACCGGCTTGTCACCGGCGATGCTCACCCCGACTGCGGCAGGGATGGCGAAGCCCATGGTGCCCAGGCCACCCGAATGGTGCATGGCCTGGTTAGGGCCCAGGCGCAGGGTATGCGCTGCCCACATCTGGTTGTTGCCGACGTCTGCAACGTAGTCCAGCGCGCGGTCAGCGGTCAGTTCGTTGAGCGTGCTGAACAGGGCAAACGGGCTGATGCTCCAGCCCGCGTATTCATCAGTGAACGACTGCGCGAATACCTGGCCCAGGTGCGTGCGCCAGGCCGCTAGCGCCGTCGGCAGCGTGGCGGCATGGGTGATGAAGTCTGCGAATACGCTATCGAGTTCGGCCTGAATCGACTGATGTGCCTTGACCCGGTTGTCCAGCTGCGCGGCATCCAGGTCAAACTGGATGATCTGTGCATGGGCGGCGAAGGTATCGGTCTTTGCGCCGGTCTGGCGCACGTCCATGCGGCTGCCGAACACCACCAGCAGGTCACAGTTTTGCACTGCATGGTTCGCGGCGCGGGTGCCATAGGCCCCGAGCATGCCCAGGTAATGCTCGCTGGCGGTGAGCTTTTCAGCGCCTTTGAGGCTGGCGACGTGAGGGATACCCAGTTTGCCAACCTGGTTCAGCCAACGGCTGAAGTGAGGGCAGTTGACCGCGCCTCCGCCGATCAGGAACAACGGCTTTTGTGCCTTGGCCAGCGCGGCCCAGACCTCGCTGTACGAGCCCTGGGACTGAGCCACGGGGACGGCCAGGCTGGCTTTGATCAATTGGTCCAGCACCCTGTCATCGATTTCGGCCCGCTGGATATCCATGGGGATGTCCAGCAGGACCGGGCCCGGACGGCCTTCTCGCGCGATACGCAGCGCTTTGAGCAGGCTTGGAATGAGGTCGTCGACGTGGGTGACCTGGTGCGCATACTTGGTGATGCTGCTCACCAGGGCCACGCTGTCGAGTTCCTGGAAGCCTTGCTGGCGGATAGCGCGGTCGCCCTTGAGCTCATGGGTGTTCACTTGTCCAGTGAGAAACACGCACGGATGGCTGTCCAGCCAGCAATCAGCAATGCCGGTGATCAGGTTGGTGGCGCCTGGGCCGCTCGTGCCCAGTGCCACGCCCATGACCTTGTGGTGGGTCGCGCGGGCGACCCCAGATGCAGCGAAGGCCGCCCCTTGCTCATGGTGCATGGATACCAACTTGGTCTTGCCGAGCAAGTTAATACTGTCCACCAGATGGGCGATCATTCCACCGATA
Source organism: Comamonas sp. B21-038 (assembly GCF_022387135.1). Taxonomy (GTDB): domain Bacteria; phylum Pseudomonadota; class Gammaproteobacteria; order Burkholderiales; family Burkholderiaceae_C; genus Comamonas; species Comamonas sediminis. Next base: position 488,192 of record NZ_CP092462.1, on the reverse strand, counting down.
AGCTCAAAACCATGGAGGACGTTGTGGTCCGCCAGAACTTTTGCTACTGCATCTGAAGCTTTCATAAGTTAGAAACCGATCCCGAAGAATTCTTCCAGTTTTTCACCGACGAAGTCAAAGTGTTCCTGCCCCAGCGAAGGCTGCACGCCTAGCCAGAAAGTCTGGTTCATGGTTCGGTCGGTGTTGGTCAGCTCGCCGACCACCCGGTATTCCACGTTGTGGAAGTACGGCTGTCGGGTCAGGTTGCCAGCGAACAGCAGGCGGGTACCGATCTTATGCTGGTCGAGGAATTTCAGCAGGTCGACACGCTTGACCCCGGCGCTTTCCTTCAGCGTGACCGGGAAGCCGAACCAGGACGGTTCGCTGTTCGGTGTTGGTTCGGCGATTTCCAGGAAGTCGCTCAGGCTCGACAGACGTTCTTTGAGCAGCTTGAAGTTGCGCTTGCGGGTTTCGATGAACTCCGGCGCACGGTCCAACTGGGCCAGGCCACAGGCGGCCTGCATGTCGGTGATCTTCAGGTTGTAGCCCAGGTGGGCGTACACATACTTGTGGTCGTAACCGTGCGGCAGGCTGCCGAACTGCTGGCCGAAGCGTTTGCCGCAGGTGTCATCACAACCCGGTGCGCAGTAGCAGTCACGACCCCAGTCGCGGAACGACTCGGCGATCAGCTTGAGCTGGGCGTTGTTGGTGAACACCGCGCCGCCTTCACCCATCGTGATGTGGTGGGCCGGGTAGAAGCTCAGGGTGGCGATGTCTCCGAAGGTGCCGACCATCTTGCCGTCGTAAGTGGCGCCCAGGGCGTCACAGCAGTCTTCGACCAGCCACAGGTTGTACTTCTCGCAAATCGCCTTGACCTTGGCCAGGTTGAACGGGTTGCCCAGCGTGTGGGCAAGCATGATGGCCTTGGTTTTCGGTGTAATGGCGGCCTCGATCAGGTCGGCATTGATGTTGTGGGTGGCCATGTCGACGTCGACGAACACCGGGATGGCACCGAATTGCACGATCGGGTTGACGGTCGTCGGGAAGCCGGCAGCCACCCCGATCACTTCGTCACCTTTCTGGATGGCGCGCGTACCCAGCTTGGGCGAAGTCAGAGTGCTGAAGGCCACCAGGTTGGCTGACGAGCCGGAGTTGACGGTGATCAGGTGTTTTACGCCGAGGAATTCCGCCAGTTTTTTCTCGAATTGGGCGTTGAAACGGCCGGTGGTCAGCCAGCCGTCCAGTGACGCCTCGACCATCAACTGCAGTTCACGGGCGCCGATCACCTTGCCCGAAGGAGGGATGACGGATTCGCCCCCAACAAAAGGTTTGGGGGCCAGGGCCATCTGAGCGTAGCGCTCGACGAGCTGGCTGATTTCCTGACGGAGCATATCGGGGGTCATAGTAATTCCTGCTCAAGCTGATATTTGTTTAGGCGCCAGAAGCCATGGCAGCCATGTAGTTGTTGATTTCGTCCACGCAGCGGGAGCGCATGTCGGCGCCTTCAAGCCAGGCGCGGTGCCAGTTGACGATGTGGGTCAAGGTGGTTTCAAGGTCCCAGGTCGGTTCCCACTTCAGGTGGGTGCGTGCCTTGGAAATGTCCAGTTTCAGATAACGGGCTTCGTGCGGCTGCGGGTCGTTGTCCAGCCGCCAGCTAGCTCCATTACCCCAGGCCTGGACCATGTGGTCAAGGATCCATTCGACGGGACGGGCATCCTCGTCGCGTGGGCCGAAGTTCCAGCCTTGCGCAACGTCGTGGCCATGCGCCCATAGCTGCTGGGCCAGAACCAGGTAACCGCTCAGCGGTTCCAGCACATGCTGCCAGGGGCGTGTAGCCTTGGGGTTGCGTACTACCACCGGCTCGCCCTGTGCCACGGCGCGCAGGATGTCGGGAATCAGCCGGTCAGCAGCCCAGTCGCCGCCACCGATCACGTTGCCAGCGCGAGCCGAGGCCAGGGCCGCAGCATGCTCGGTGTTGAAGAACGAGCTGCGGTAGGCACTGGTGACCAGCTCGACACAGCCCTTGCTGTTGCTGTAGGGGTCGTGGCCACCCATGGGTTCATTTTCACGGTAGCCCCATTCCCATTCCTGGTTTTCGTAGCACTTGTCGGTGGTGACATTGACGATCGCACGCAGGCTTGGGCACTGGCGCGCGGCTTCCAGCACGTGAACGGTACCCATTACATTGGTGGCGTAGGTGTCTACTGGCTCACGGTAAGACAGGCGCACCAGTGGCTGCGCCGCCATGTGGATCAGGATGTCAGGGTCGAACGCCGTCATGCTCTGGGTGATGGCCGCCAAGTCGCGGATGTCGCCGATCTGCGAAGCGTGCATACCGCGCTCGACCTGCGCCTGTTCGAACAGCGAAGGGGAAGTCGGTGGTGCTAGGGCGAAGCCCTTTACTTGCGCCCCCATGCCCTGCAACCACAGTGCCATCCAGCTGCCCTTGAACCCGGTGTGGCCGGTAAGAAAGACCTTCTTGCCTTGCCAGAAGGCGGGAGAGACGGAAGCTTTCATGTTCGCGTTATTCCCAGGATTTCCATGGAGCGGCGCCATTCTGCCACAGCTTTTCCAGCAGGTTCTTGTCGTGCAGGGTGTCCATCGGCTGCCAGAAACCGGCATGCTCAAAGGCCATCAGCTGACCGTCGTTGGCCAGGCCCATCAGCGGATCCTGCTCCCACACGGTGCTGTCGGCACTCAGGCGGTCAAGCACCTTGGGCGAAAGCACGAAGAAGCCGCCGTTGATCATGGCACCGTCGCCCTTGGGCTTTTCCTTGAAGTTCAGGACTTGGCCGTTGCTGATGTCCAGCGCACCGAAACGCCCTGGAGGGTAAGTGGCGGTCAGGGTCGCGTCCTTGCCATGGCGCTTGTGGAAGGCGATGGTGGCGCTGATGTCCATGTCGCCGACACCATCACCGTAGGTAAAGCAGAAGGCTTCTTCGTGCCGCACATAGTCGGCCACGCGGCGCAGACGGCCGCCGGTCATCGACGTTTCGCCGGTGTCGACCAGGGTCACGTTCCAGTCTTCGGCACGCTTGTCGTGCACTTGCATGCTGTTGTCACGCATGTTGAAGGTGACGTCCGAAGTGTGCAGGAAGTAATTGGCAAAGTATTCCTTGATCATGTAGCCCTTGTAGCCACAGCAGATGATGAAGTCATTGATGCCGTGGGAGGAGTACATCTTCATGATGTGCCAGAGGATCGGTTTACCGCCGATTTCGACCATAGGCTTGGGACGAGTACCGGTCTCTTCGCTCAACCGCGTGCCCAGGCCACCTGCCAAAATAACTGCTTTCATGTCTTCCCTTGTTAGTTTGAGCTTACAAAAGCATCGGAGAAAAAGTGTTTCGCCGGCAAGCCGGCGGCGGTCAGTGCAGTGCGGGCGGAATGGATCATATCCTCCGAGCCGCAGGCATAGATGACCGCATCGGAAAGCTCGATGCCATCATCGAGCAGCGCCTTTTGTACGTAGCCGGTGCGCCCTGGCCAGTCGGCAGGGGCGCGCGACAGTACCGGGATGAATTCGGCGTTGAGCCCTTGGAGCTGAGGTGTCCAATAGATATCTCCGGGATGGCGCCCACCCCAGTAGACATAGATTTTCTTGCCAGCGGCCAGTTCCGGGTTGCCCAGCAATTGCTCAAGCATGGCTTTGACGGGTGCAATACCGGTGCCGGTGGCAAGGAAGACGATAGAGGCTGCGTCTTTCTCGCGCAGGCAAAACGTGCCCAGTGGGCCCTCCAGGCGCAACAGGTCATTGTGCTTAGCGCTGCGGAACCAGTACTGCGACATTATGCCTTGCTCGACTTCGCGAATCTGCAGCTCCAGCTTGCCGTCTTCGCGCTGGGCGTTGGCGATGGAGTAGCTGCGGCGCAGTCCGCCTTCGCCGATCACGTCCAGGTACTGGCCGGGCAAGTAGTTAAGCTTGCCAGTGGGTGGCACGCGCAGCACCACCTCGACCACGTTGTCTGCCAAGCGGGTGAGACTGTCGATACGACAAGGAACGGTCTTGACCACGATGTCGCTGAGGGCGCCGAGGTCTTCAGCGTCGATTTCCAAGTCACCGACGGCGTGACGGCAGCAGGTCAGGATCATCCCGGCAGCCCGCTCTTCGGCGGTCAGCGAGGTCTCTCCACGGAATGCTTCAGTCTTGCCGCAGACGACGGTGGTTTTACAAACACCGCAACGGCCGGTGCGGCAGCTGTATTCCAGGGTGATACCCACGGCCTTGGCACTGTCGAGCAGTGAGGTGCCAAATTCGGAACTGAATGTCTTACCGTTTTGAAGTTTTACTAAAGCCATTTATCGCGCTGAACTGCTTGCCTATGCTGAATACGGTAAGTCGCCAGGCCGCAGGCGACGCGCTGTCAGTTGCGGACATGGTGACTGACGCGCGGGGTTCCTGAACTCCTGGATATGTAGTTTGCAACCTGCGAGGTGATAATGGCACCAGGTCGCAGCAGGGAGTTCATTCTATAAACATAAATTATATGCTGCGGGGCATCACCTTTTCTGCATGCTTTCGCCATCTGGCGCATCCTTGCCCCCGCAGGCGACCCGCAGAACGCATCGGCGGTGTTGTATAAATGCCAGTTTAAGGTGGAGAAACCTCCAGGTAGACAAATGCCAACATCGCCTCTGGGCACGCTCAAATGGCTCAGGGCGAACTCCGCCCAGGAAACTGGGGCGGCCTGACCGCTTGTAGAAAACCTCGATGCAGTCATCTATCGGCCCGTGCTATGTCCCGGGTCTTTTTAGATCCGCTCGCAGATACGCTCTTTCTTCAGACTGCTGAAGAGCGATTCCGTGACGTCATTGGCCTAGCGATTGCCCCTGCAACTCCTGCCTCCAGTCCCTCTTGGAAATGCTGCGCAGATTGACCAGGAGAGCCTGTCTTCAACCACTTATACAAGCTGTGTGTCGATATGCCCAGACGGGCTGCGGCCTCGGCCACCCAATAGCCGCGCTCGATTGCTTGCCTGACTGACTGACTGACTGACTCCTCCTTGAGTTTTGGCGTCACGCTCAGTCCGCTCATGATGACCTCCCATGCTTAAAAGCCAGGCTGTCTTCGTCCACCTGACCAGGATCGCTCCAAGGTGGTAGTCATTGCGTCACCGAAACTGAGGCCAAACTTAAAGGAAGGCATGGCTTGGCTGAAAAAGCGCCTGGCGGACGCCCGGCCGTCAACGGCGCCCGCACCATTGCGTTGTGCAGACATGCGGTGGGTGGTGCAGCGACTGGTATGCACAGGGCCCCTTGGAACCACCGCCGCCCTTCAGGAGAGCACCATGTTCCATGCCGTTGACCGCCTCGACCCCGTTCATTCATCCGTGTTGCCGCCGCGTTTGCTGGCCGCTGGCTTCCGGACGGGGCTGGTGGCGCTGGCCGCAGCACTGGCCTTGGCGGGATGCAACGATGATGGCGATGCCCACAAGGCGGCCAGTGCCTCTGCCGAGAACTCTGCTGCCAACCCAGCGCCGGCCGCGCAGCCCGCCGAGGTGCAAGCTGCCTACACGCCGCCATCGGCAGACATCCTCTACCAGATGGTGGCCCCCATCGCGCTGTACCCGGACAAGCTGGTTGCGCAAATCCTGGCAGGCTCCACCTATCCCGATCAGGTCAGCGCGGCGGAAGCCTGGCTGGCACAGAACCCGGGCCTCAAAGCGGGTGCGCTGAGCAATGCAGCCCATACCCAGCCTTGGGATCCATCGATCAAATCGCTCACGCTTTTTCCTAACGTACTGGGGCAAATGGCATCGAACCTGCCCTGGACGACCGCGCTCGGCAAGGCCTATTACAACGATCCGGCCGATGTGATGAACGCCATCCAGGTGATGCGTGGCCGCGCCTACAAGGCAGGCTCACTCAAGGACTCCAGCCATCTGAAGGTCAAGCTGGTGACCGACGCCGCGCCCCCCAAAAGCTATACCCCCAGCGATGCAGCGCCTGAAGTGCTGGTGAGTGCGCCGGTCATCGAGCCACCACAGCAATTCATCGAAATCGCCCCTGCTGAGCCCTCTACCGTCTACGTCCCGCAGTACAACCCCAGCGTGGTCTACGGCACATCGATGCCGGTCTACAGTGGCTACAGCTATGCCGTGGCTCCGCCTCCCCCACCACCCGTCGTAGTGGGAGGTTTCGCGACGCCAGCGGTCAGCGGGCTCATGGGCTTTGGCGTCGGCGTTGCCGTGACCGAGGTCATCAGCCGCCCATGGGGCTGGAATGCATGGCACGTCCATTGGGGCGAGCCTGGTCAGCCTGGCAACTGGGTCCGAGGTAACCGGCCACCCCCACCGTTGGCGCGGCCAGCCGTTGTTTACAACAACCAAACCTACATCTCTAACTCCCGCACCGTTGTGGAAAATATCCACAACACCACCCATGTGCATGTCGTCAACAATGCGCCAGCGGCCGAGTCAGCCCGACCCGCGATGACCACGGGCGTGTTCCCCGGCAGCCACGGACCTGCCTTGGCTGCCGGCGCAGCGACGGCAGCGGCAGCAGCAGGCGCCTACGCATTCCGCCAGCGCCAGGCGGGTGACATGCCCAAGACGCCGAGCAGCGCGGGCATGCAGCCTATGGTGCGCCCCAGCGCCGTGGCATCCATGCAGCCGCTTCCAGACCCCCATGTCCAAATGGCTCCGGCAGCAGCCCATCAACGGCCAGGCGGGTTGACCATCGCCCAACCGCCCGAACACGGCCAGCCCATGGAAGCACAGCACGCACAGCAAGCGCAAGCGCAAACACGCCAGCAACAGATGGCACAGCAGCGCGCGCAGCAAGACCAGATGCACCAACAACAGATGGCGCAGCAGCATGCGCAACAGGAGCAAGCACGCCAGCAGCAGATGGCGCAACAGCGCGCACAGCAAGACCCGATGCACCAACAGCAGATGGCACAGCAGCATGCCCAGCAGGAGCAAGCACGCCAGCAGCAGATGGCGCAACAGCGCGCACAGCAAGACCAGGCGCACCAGCAGCAGATCGCACAGCAGCACGCGCAACAAGAGCAAGCACGCCAGCAGCAGATGGCGCAGCGCGCCCAGCAAGACCAGGCGCACCAGCAGCAGATCGCACAGCAGCGCGCGCAACAAGAGCAAACACGCCAGCAACAGATGGCCCAACAACGCGCCCAGCAAGACCAGGTGCACCAACAGCAGATGGCGCAGCAGCATGCCCAGCAGGAGCAAGCACGCCAACAACAGATGGCCCAGCAGCGCGCACAGCAAGAACAGATGCACCAACAGCAAATGGCGCAACAGCATGCCCAAGCAGCGCAAATGCGCCAGCGGCAGATGCAGCAGCAGCCAGACGCCCACCGGCAACCGCGTGAAGGCCAACATGGCGAACGCCGCGACCGCCAGTGAGTCCGCGTAGCCTCGTCTGGCGCAGCAGTGAAGGGGACTTGAGCGGGCGGTACCGCAGGGCTTGATTACCCTACTGGGCGCCATCTGCTGCGCGCACCCGAACGGGAAGCCGACGAGACAGGCGCCCATCGAATCACGGTGTGATCCCAGAGGGGCATGACGATGCAAACGAGGGCGAGGCGCGCCTTCGTTGCCCGACTCGGGCCTTCTGCTTACAACTCAGGTGAAGGAAGTTGTCCGCACTCCAGGACGGCTACGATCAAAGCAGCGGACGCGTGAACCTGTCGCCGGGCCTTGGTGCCGCAGGACCATGGGTTGCCATCGCTGCAGCAGCGCGGTCAGTGCGGTAACAGTGCTGGCGCGGCCCCGGATGGACCGGTGCGAGACAGGGCGGGCAAAGGCCGCAGCGCTTGTCTCAGCCGTGACCGCCTTGGCGGGGTGCGGTTCTTATGCTTGCATCCGTCGCATGACAATCCCGTGACGCTTTCAGGGATTCCCTCCCACCCAATGACTACTATGAAAAAAACCTTGCTGGCCATTGCCGCTGCTGCGGCCCTTTCCTTGACCGTATCGGGCTGCTCCGACAGCAGCGCCTCTTCGCTGCGTTACAACGCCGTGCTCGACCAGGCTTCGCAGGCCGAGAAAGCGGCAGTGCTGCAGACGCTGCAGGAGCTGGTCAACATCGAGACAGGCACCAATGACGCCATCGGCATTCCGCAGATGGGCAACTACCTGGAAGCCCGCCTGCAGGCGCTGGGCGCCACCGTGGTGCGCCACAAGGCCGAGGCCGGTGTCGTGGGCGACAACATTGTCGGCACCTTCCAGGGCAGCGGCACCAAGAGCCTGCTGCTGATGGCGCACATGGATACCGTCTACACCCGAGGCATTCTGGCCTCGGCGCCATTCAAGGTAGAGGGCGACAAGGCCTATGGCGCAGGCATTGCCGATGCCAAAGGCGGCATCGCGGTGATTCTGCACAGCCTGGGCTTGCTCAAGGCACAGAACTTCAGCAAGTTCAAGACCATCACGGTGATGTTCAACACCGATGAGGAAAAGGGCTCCTTCGGCTCGCGCGATCTGATCCAGCAGCTGGCCGCGTCCCATGACTATGTGCTGTCCTACGAGCCCTCGGGCCTGGAAGAAGGCTTTGGCACCGCCACCTCGGGCATTGCCTATGTGCAGGCCGTGGTGCACGGCAAGGCATCGCATGCGGGCGTGGCGCCAGAGGCGGGCATCAATGCGCTGACCGAGGCCTCGGCGCTGGTGCTGCGCACGCAGGACATCCAGGACAAAGCCAAGGAACGCGGCTTCAACTGGACCACGATGACCGCCGGCGGCACCGCCACCAACATCATCCCGGACAAGGCGGTGGTCAACGCCGATGTGCGCTATGGCAAGAATGAAGATCTGGATCTGATGAAGGGCATGCTGGACAAGGCCGCATCGGTGCCCCATGTACACGGCGCCACCATCGACATCAACCTGACCCGTGGCCGCCCCGCTTTCAACGCCACCGATGAGGGCGTCAAGCTGATCCAGAAGGCCATCACCATCTATGCCGATGTGGGCGGCAAATCGCAGATGTACACCACGCGCGGTGGTGGTGGATCCGATGCGGCCTACGCCGCGCTGTCGGGCAAGCCGGTCATCGAAGGCCTGGGCCTGCCCGGCGCCAACTACCACTCCAACCTGGCCGAGTATGTGCTGACCGAGCCCATCGCCCGGCGCCTGTACCTGTCGGCGCAGCTGATCTCCGATCTGGGCCAGGGCATGTAAGCGGCCCAGCCCCCTCCCCCCTTCCGGGCGCCAGCACACACTGGCGCCTTTTTTATCCATGGGCTTGCCGCGTGCAGGCACCGGCCCGCTGCGCCAGCGCAACTAGCGGCAAAAGACGACGATGTGCGAGCCTGCCAGCGTACGCGGCCACAGCGCGCCGGGCGGCCGCTGCGGACTATCATTGCCCAGTCAGCGGGCACATCCGGCATGTGTGCAGGCGCCGCCCGCCCCCCCCCGTTTGCGAGGAGTGATGCCATGTTCTCTATGAGTGTTCCGTGGTGGGAGTTTGTCGTTCGCGGCTTTGTCGTCTACGCGTTCTTGCTGGTGTTTCTGCGGCTGACGGGCCGGCGCCAGATCGGACAATACGACCCCTTCGATCTGATCTTGCTGCTGATCCTGTCGAACGCGGTACAGAACTCGATGAACGCGGGCGACAACTCGCTGATCGGCGGACTGATATCGGCCACGACCTTGATTGCTTGCCACTCCATCATGGCGCAGCTGAGCTACCGCAGCCGGCGGGTGTCGCGCTGGGTCGATGGCATTCCCAAGCGGCTGATCTCCAACGGACAGGTCAACCAGAAAGTGATGGATGCGGAACTCATCACCGGCGACGACCTGAAGGCCGCGCTGCGCGGAGCAGGCTGCCTGCACACCTATGAGGTGGAACAGGCCACGATAGAGACCAACGGCCAGATCACCATCGTGCTGCGCAACCGCGACAGCTCTTCGGGCGCATCGGACGCGGTCTAGCTATGAAGGGAGGCCTTGAGCTGCTCGCGCAGCTTGAACTTCTGGATCTTGCCTGACGGCGTAGCCGGCATTTCTGGCAGCACCACCAGACGCTCGGGCAGGTAATGGGGCGCCAGCTTCTGCGCCCGCAAGAAGCCGGTCAGATCGGCCAGCACCGGCTCGGCGGCGCCGGGCTTGAGCACGATCACCGCGCAGGCCCGCTCGCCCAGGCGCTCGTCCGCATAGGCCACCACCGCTGCCTGCGCCACCGCCGGGTGCTTGTAGAGCAGGGATTCCACCTCCACCACCGGAATGTTCTCACCGCCGCGGATGATCACATCCTTGCTGCGGCCGGTGATGCGGATGTAGCCCTGCGCATCCATGCGCGCCTGGTCCCCAGTGTCGAACCAACCGTCCTGCGTGGTGGCATTGAGGTGGGGGCGTTTCAGATAGCCGCCAAAGTTGGAAGGGGCACGCACCCACAACTGACCGGTCTCGCCGCGTGGGCACTCCTGACCCAGGTCATCCACCACCTTGACCTCGGCACCGGGCAACGGAAGGCCATCGGTCTCGACTGCGCGCTGCGCGCCATCTCCAGGCAAGGTCGTGGTCACAGCGCCGTTCTCCGACATGCCCCATGCCGAGATGATCTGCGCGCCCAACGCCGTCTGCGCCTGCTCCACCAAGGGCCCGGGAATGGGCGCGCCAGCGCACAGAAAGGTGCGCAGGCTGGGCACGGCCCCGCTGGTCGCCACCTCACGCGACAAATCCGCCAGAAATGGCGTCGATGCCATTGTGAAGGTACAGCGCCACTGCCGGATCAGCTGCGCGGCCGTGGCGGCGTTCCACACATCCAGCAACACCGCCGCCGCGCCCAGCATCACCGGCATCATCAGTCCGTACATGAAGCCGGTCTGGTGCGCCATCGGCGAGGCCATCAGCACCACCTCGTCGCGGCCCAGGGCCAGGCGCTCGGCGTACGCATGGATGTTGGCCATCAAGGTGTTGGAAGAGTGCATCACCCCCTTGGGCTCGCCCGTGGTGCCGCTGGTGTAGATGAGCTGGGTGATGGCATCGGGCGGGATCCGGTGGCACCCCAGGATCTGCGCGGCGTCGGCATCTCGCTCCCATGCGGGCTCGGCAAGCAGCGCCTCAAAGCTGTCTGCACCGGCACCCCCGATGGCGACCACATGCTGAAGCTGGGGCAATTGGGGCTGAATGCCCTTGAGCATCGCCTCGTAGTCCACACTGCGAAAGTCCTTGAGTACCACGATGAGCTTGGCCTCCCCATGGCCGAGCATGAACAGCAGCTCACGCTCGCGAAAGATCGGCATCAAGGGATTGAGCACTGCGCCAATGCGTGCGCATGCCAGGTACAGCACCGTGAACTGCCAGACATTGGGCAACTGGCAGGCCACCACATCGGCAGAACGCACACCGAGCCGCCACAAACCGATGGCCACGCGGTCGGCCATGCGCGCCAGCTGCGTGTAGTTGAAGGACTGCGCAGCACCTTCGCCGGTGCGCTGCGCCACCAGCGCCAAGCGGTCGGGCCACTGCTGCGCCGCCTGGTCCAGCGCTTCGTTGATGGTGGTGTCGCGCCACCAGCCCTGGCTGCGCATCTGCGCGCGGCGCGGCGCCAGCAATACGGCATCAAATTCCATTCTTGTCTCCTGTGGGTTGGGGCTCCGCGCTTGTGGCTGCGCTCGGGAGCACATCAAGATGGCTATGCGGGCACCGCCTGCCTGCCCGCCCGGTCGCGGGCAATGATGGTTTTCATGATCTGGGCCGTACCGTCACCGATCTGAAAGCCCAGCACATCGCGCAGGCGCTGCTCCATCACACCCCGGTCGTAGCCGCCATGGCCAAACATCAAGAGGCACTGGTGGATGCAGTCATAAGCCAGCTTGGGCGCCCACCATTTGCACATGGCCGCCTCGGCACTGTGGGGCTTGCCCTGGTCCTTGAGCCACAGCGCCTGCAGGCACAAAAGGCGTGCGGCGCTGACCTGCGTATCAAAATCCGCCAACGGGTGCGACACGCCCTGGAAGGCCGACAAGGGTTTGCCAAAGGCCTGGCGCTGGGTAACGTACTGCCAGGCATCATCGAGCGCTGCACGTGCCACGGCCAGCACCTGCAAGCCAATCAGCGCGCGCGAATAGTCAAAGCCCTGCATCACCTGCACAAAGCCCTGGTTCTCGTCACCGAGGCGATGCGACAGCGGCACACGCACGTTGTCGAAAAACAGCGAGCCCCGGCCAATGGCACGCTGGCCATGGCAGTCGAAACGGCTGCGTGTGATGCCGGGCAAGTCCATAGGTACCAGCACGGCCGTTACACCATGCGCGCCCGATTCCACCGTACCGGTACGGCCAAACACCACGGCGATATCGCACTGGTCTGCGGCGGAGATGGAGGTTTTCTCACCGTTGAGCACGTAGCCTTCTGCATCGCGCTCAATGCGCAGGCGCAGGCTGGCGGCGTCGGAGCCGCCGCGGGGCTCGGTCAGCGCAATGGCGCACAGTGCCTCGCCCGCTACCATTTTCTGCAACCAGGGCCGCGCCACATCGGGTTGGCCATGGGCCGCCAGAATCTGCGCATTGAGCGATGCCAGCAGCGGTACATAGGACATGCTCAGGTCGGCACGCGCCAGCTCCTCATGCACCACGCCGGCAGCCAGGCAACCCAGGCCCTGCCCGCCAAGGGGCTCGGGCAGCTCGGGGGCAATCAGGCCCATCGCGCCCATCTCGCGCATCAGGCTGCGGTCCAGCACACGGGTCCGGTCGCGCTCCAGAAAGCCCGGCGCCACGCGCGCGTCAGCAAACCGGCGCACTGATGCGGCCAGGGTCATCAAGTCATCGTTCAGGTACGGATTCATGGACACCTCTTGCAGCAGGCTGCGTTACTTGGCGTGTTTGCGAAAATCGGGCTTGCGCTTTTCCTTGAGCGCAGCCACGCCTTCGCGCGACTCGTCGGTGTCGTAATACAGCTTGAGCGCATACATCCCCATGCCGGCAATGCCCGCCTGGTGCGCCGTGTCCATGTTGAAGCTGCGCTTGGCAATGGCAATCGCGGTGGGGCTGCGCTCGCAGATGGTCTCGGCCCATTCCTGCACCGTGGCATCGAGCTGCTCTGGTGCCACGCAGAGATTGGCCAGGCCCATCGCAACGGCCTCTTCGCCGGAATAGCGCTTGTTCAGGTACCAGATCTCGCGCGCCTTTTTCTCGCCCACCACGCGCGCCAGGAACGCCGTGCCATAGCCGGGGTCGACCGAGCCCATCTTGGGCCCTACCTGGCCAAAGATGGCCTTGTCGGAGCAGATCGTCAGATCGCAGATGGTGCACAGCACATTGCCGCCGCCAATCGCATAGCCCTGCACGCGGGCGATCACCGGCTTGGGCACATTGCGGATGGCGTCGTGCAGCTCTTCCATCGGCAGGCCGATGGTGCCACGGCCATCGTAGTTGCCGTCGTGCGCCGATTGGTCGCCACCGGTGCAAAATGCCTTGTCGCCCGCGCCGGCCAGCACGATGCAGCCCACACTCCGGTCGTAGCCGGCCTTGTTCAGTGCGCGGATCAGCTCGTCACAGGTGGTGCCGCGAAAGGCATTCATCTTCTCGGGCCGGTTGATGGTGATCCAGGCCACGTGGTTGCGCACTTCGTAGAGGATGTCTTCGAATTCCATGTCAGTCTCCTTGTGATTGGGGGGCCTTCAACCGGCCATCGTGAGGCCGCCCGATACGCTGATGACCTGACCGGTCACATACGCCGCATCGCTGGAGGCAAAGAACAGGATGGCGCCGGGCAAGTCCTCGGGCTGGCCGATGCGGCCCAGCGGGATCGCGCGGGTAAAGGCGTCGAGCAGCTTGTCGGGGTTGCCCGCGCCCTCCTTGTAGCTGGCAAACAAGGCGGTATCCGTCGGGCCGGGGCAGACCACGTTCACGGTGATGTTGTGGCGGGCATGCTCGCGCGCCAGGGTTTTGGACAGCGCCACCAGCCCGCCCTTGCAGGCGGCATAGACGGCCTCGCCCGAAGAGCCCACGCGCGCCGCATCAGACGCGATGTTGACGACCCGGCCCGCCTTGCGCTCTGCCATGCGCGGCAGCACCGCGTGGTGCATGTGCAAGGCGCCCACCAGGTTGATGGCAATGAGCTGCTGCCATTCCCGTTCATGGGTCTTGGTAAAAGGTTTGAACACATCCCAGCCCGCGTTGTTGACCAGTACATCGATGGCCGCCCACTGCTCGGCCTGCTGCACGGCCGCATCCACACTGGCGCGATCCGTGATGTCGCAGGCCACCGCCTGCGCCAGGCCGCCGGCAGCTGCAATCGCATCGGCCACCGCCTGCGCGGCGCCCAGCTGCTTGTCGAGCACGGTCACCCGGGCGCCTTCACCAGCAAAGCGTTTGCAGGTCGCACCCCCAATGCCGCCACCGCCACCCGTTACTACAACATGTTGCCCATCAAAACGTGCCATGATTCCACCTTTCTTGCGCGCTGCACCGTTTAATTAGACAATATATTTACACAAATGCCGTGCCATGGCAATATCCGAATCATGAGCAAAACCGCCAAAAATCCTAGAGAAAACCCGAACCAGCTGCGCACCGACCTGGCCAACCGGCTGTACTTCAAGCTCTACCAATGCGCCAACATGTTGCATAAAACAGGTACCAAGGCAGTGGAAGCCCAGGGCCTGACCACACAGCAATGGGCGGTGATGGGTGCCCTGTCACGGCCAGAAACCGCAGAAGGCATGGGTATGGGGGAGTTGGCGCGCTATTTGTTGGTGAGCCGCCAGAACCTGACCGGTCTGCTGTCGCGCATGGAGGCCGCAGGCTATGTACACAGCGTGCCCGACCCGGCGGACAAACGCTCGCGCCTGGTGCAGCTCACCGCTGCCGGGCAGCAGGTGTGGCAGCACGATGCGGCCGAGTCGATTGGCCGCTATTACGAGCAAGCGCTGGAGGGTTTCTCGAGCAATGACATGGTGCACACCCTGCACTACCTGCTCAAGCTGCTGGACAACATGAAAGCGATCGATGCGCAGCAGAATGCGGGCAAGGAGGAGAGTTGAACGGAAAACGGATACGGCTGAACCAGCGCAATCGCGAGTTAGAGGATAGGCTCCATCGTGCAGATCATCTCGACTGCATGGCTCATTCGAGACTTCAATAATCAACTGTGATTACAGCCACTTCTCCCCGCATCCGGCTCTGGAAATCGCGCGCGGGGCAATAAACAATCAGTAACCATAGCAACGAGCAATAACCGTCATCGCCTCCCAACCCCATGCCACACTCTCGGGTTTTGAAAATTGATGAGAGATGGAATAAATGCTCGGAAAAATAGAAAGTGCGCTGCTGTACCTGATGCGGCTGGTGATGGTGGTACTCGTGTTGTTCACCTTGTTCAACTTTGCGCTGTGGAGCTGGGGAGCTGCCCACAAACCCTCCTCCGAGACCGCCGCAGAAGACATGCACAAAGGCCGCGACTGGGCCGCACTCAAAATCAGCGACGAAGAGCTGAAGAAGATCACCTATTCCGACTTTGGCTATGGTGACTCCAGCCAGGTCGTACACGATGACAAGCTGGCAGCAGACACTGCCGCAGTGGCAGCATTTGCAGAAGTCGATGCACTGGTACGTGCGGCCATTGAACGCAATCCGGTACAGCGCAAGAAACTTGAAGACGACAACAGCGAACGAGGCCTGGCACCCGCGCGTCCGCTGCCCGCACTGGTAGAGGCCATGCATGCCAAGGAGCGGGCCGGCAACGACATCGCCGCGCTGGACGCGGCCACTGCGGCATCTGCCGCTGCCGAGGCAGCCGATGGCGATGGCTGGGAGCCCCAGCCCACCAGCATTGGCGAGGTGCTGCTGAACCAGACCCGCAGCATCATCAGCAGCTACAACTATGAGGCAGGCCGCGCCTTCGTGCTGGGCGCGCCTGCCGCGCTCAAGACCCTGCTGGCGGACCCTCAGGTGCAGGCTGGCATCAGCAAGCAGACCGCATCCATTGCCGTGAGCAATCTGCTGCTCAACTACAACATGGTGTTCAGCGCCAAGGCGGGGGAGAGCGATGTGCAGACGGCGACGTCCGACTGGCTGCAGCGTCTGATTGAACCCAGCAACCTGCTGGTATTCACCGTGTTGCTGTGGTCATTCGTTTTCTTGATGATGATCGTGGTTTTCCTGCGTGTGGAGCGCCATCTGCGTGCGATGTCGCAGGACGGTAAGGCGCTGGCTCAGCGCTAGCCTTAAATCCATGGGCCTGCATGTCTGCACCCAGTCAGTGAAAACTGGCGGCAAAAGTGCATACCCATGGCAGCGTACAAAGACAAGATGCAATAACAACTATTTAACCGGCTTGAGGCTATTTTAAAAATAGAGCGTCATCTAAAAATATGCGCCACCCCATAGCCAAAATATTAACAAAGGGATACATAAAACTGGTAATTTAGTGCGCATGAACTATTTGCCCATATCTGTAGGAGTTCCTTTTCACTGGGGACTCAAGGCTTTTGTAGCAACAGCATATGGAGCATTTGCGCTGCCCTTGACCAGCTGGGCCGCATGCTCACCGCCCTCGCCCATGGGCACCGCAGGGGGCTCGGTTTTGTGCAGCGGCACAACGACAGGCCAGTACCAGATCAATGCGGCAAACGTTCAACTCACCAACGACGCCACAGGTGATATGACGCTGAATGGCGCCAGTGTTGGATTGATCTATGCGGTTGAGACAGCGGCGAACGGTGTGTTGGTTATCAATCAAGGCAAGATGACCTGGGATAATGCGCTCTATCTAATACCGGCGGGAGGCGGCAGAGCACTGGCCAATATTGGCTACCTGACCCACAACAATTTCAGCGCCGCCCGCTTCCGCAATGAAGCGGGCGCCAGCCTCGTCATGACTACCGCTAGCCCTGCGCTGACCGATAGTGGATTGGATGTGGTGGCGGTAGCAGCAAGCGCCGCAAATAGCCAAGCGACGGTGACCAACGCTGGCAGTATTACGTTTACCAATACGGCGACCGGCGCGAGTGTTTCGAACAATGTGATAGAGGTGCTGGCGCAAAATTTCACCGTAACCAATACGGGCTTGGTGAATTCCCAGTCTTCGGCAGACGCTTTTACCAACGGCTTTCAGCCGCGCATGTGGGCCCCTGCAAGCGGTGGCAGTGGCAGCACCATCAATGCCGGGCAAATCCATGTCACCAACACCCATCCAACACGTACATTAGGCAGTACCGGAATTTACCAGCGCGCAACGGCCAGTTCCCTGGTACAAAATAGCGGCAGTGTCAGCGTGGTCAATACCAGTGCTGGGGCCACGTCGGCGATAGGGGGCATAGCCGTCATTGGTTACGCCAATAGCACCGGTCTCTCTCGCATCAACAACACCGGCAGCGTGATCGTCGACAGCCCCAGCAATTATGTGTATGCCGCCCAATCGGGTGCTGCCAGTAACACCAATCCAGCCACGATTGACAACAGCGGACTGTTGGAGATCAAGTCCAGCACCGCCATTCCGGACCCTGCGTTCAGAGCTACGGTGATGGTGCTTCCTTCCGCAGCCGGCTTGACGGCCTTGCAAACCATCAACAACAGCGCCAGTGGCATCATTCGCTCGGATCCACAAAGTTACGCCGTACTGGCCTATCAGGACGTGCCCGTGCATCTGAACAACGCAGGAACAGTGAGCGGATCCGTGTTTTTAAGTGGCGGCGCCGATACGCTGGTCCACACCGGCGGCTCGATAACCGGCAGAATCCATATGGGCGCAGGCAATGACAGCATGCAGGCGAGCGGGGGGACACTCGTCGGCATCACGGCCATGGATGAGGGTGACGACGCCCTCACCTTGCTTGCAGGCGTGGATGTGTCGCAAGCTCCCCAGTTTGATGGCGGTGCGGGTAACGACATCTTGACCTTGGATGGTGTAGCCATGCGCGGTTTCACCGGCAGCAATAATCTTGCCAACGGAAGCAACCTGACCCTTTGGGAAACGATCCACCTCGCCAATGCGGCAAACTTGCAGCTCCGCGGCTCGCTGTTCGAAAGTGGCGCAGCGGCCCAGCTCAATATCGATGGTGCAGCCACACTCAATGCCAGCGCTGCCCAAGGTACCTTCAGCGTGTATGGCAGCATCGCGAGTGCGGGCACCATCCGCCTTGCGGATGCCAGCGCGGCTGCGGATGATCGCCTGACGCTCACAGGCAACTTCAGTGGCACAGCCAGCAATGTGGTGGTCCTCGACACGGTACTCGGCGACAGCAACTCTGCGTCTGATGTGCTGGAAGTCAACGGCAGCACCAGCGGAGCCAGCACCTTGCGCATCGTGAATGCCAACGGATTGGGCGCCGTCACCAGCGGCAATGGCATTCTGGTGGTCAAGGTCGATGGCGCATCCGATGCCGTGTTTAGCTTGGAGGGCGGCAGCATCAGTGCTGGTGGCTTCAGCTATACCTTGAACAAGGTAGGCAATAACTGGTATCTGCAATCCATGTTGCTGGCTCCTACCGTCAGCGTTGCCTGCACGCCTGCCGAGCTGTTTGATTCTGTCAACCAGGTCAGCACCTGCACCTTGACGCTCTCGCAAGCGGCTCCGGCGCAAGGGCTCAGCGTGAACTTGAATCTTCCCGCCGCCAATCCACGATACAGCACCTCCTGCCTTCAGACCATCACCATACCAGCGGGCGCTTCGACCGCGACTTGCACCATCGTGGCAACCCCCAATACCGACCCGAATGACGGCGACGTCCTTGCAGAGCTGTCAATCGCGCCAGCCACTGCTGCGGGCAGCTATGAGCCAGCAGGCACTCCCGCACAGGTGCTGGTCAGAGACGACGACAACCGGGGGGCCGCCGTCAAGGCAGTTCCTTCCTCTGGGTACGGCAACTTGCTACTGCTGTCTCTCAGCCTTAGTGGGGCAGGCATGCTGCTGGCTCGCCGCCAACAACAGCAGGCAGTAGCGCACCAGAAAACGCATTAGGGATCCACAAAACGCGGTCACATTGCCGGTATCGCCCTCCCCGCAAAGGCCACCCTTTCGGCAAAACCTGAATCGATCCGGAAGTCTGAGAAAGGTCGCCGCATGCTGGAGTCCAAGCCACCTGGTACGGCATTGCGCCCCCGCCATACGATGCACGGGCACACAGCCGCTTCAAAAACTGAAGGGCATCATTGATCCACCATGCAAACGGATCTTTTGGTGATTGGGAAGATGCTTGGCATGGTATCTCCCGGGTCATTGCGCTGTTTCGCGGTGCCAGCGCAGGCTTAAAAAGCCTAGCACCAGTGCGAACACTGTCAGCAAGACGAGCACCAACCCGCCCAGCTTCGGAGTGGGCCTGGACCAAACGCCGACCGCTTGCTCGCTCACCGCACCCATGCTGTGTCGTACACGGTGGAAAACCGTCTCGTCATCTTGCGCAGTGCCAAGCGGAGGGGCATGCGCATCGGTGCCAGGCAAAGCCACACCCTGCGCCCAGGCACTGGCCAGACGGCTTGCATGGGGTCCAGGGCTAACAGCCGACACTTGCTGCAAGCGCAGCAGGTTGTAGTTCTCTGGCGCATCTCTGGTCGATGCAGCAGCAGGCAGGGCATGCATCAGCACGCAGCCCAAAGCCAGCAACCACCCCAAGATCGAAAGCCTGTACAACCTCATTTCAGCAGCCATATACAGAAATTAACAATATGGCTAACTATCGGACTGCGCCTACCAACGGTCAATCCCCAAAAATAGTGAATATGTACTACGTTCACTCGGAGCGCTACAGGCCGTTCGCTGTGATATCTGCATGCCATCAACGGAGAGGATGACCAAGAGCTGACTGGCCCAACCAGCCCCTGGTCCAGTCCGCTTGGTTCAACGGACCAAAAAAATCTGTAAATGGTTCAAGATTGCGTGCTACAATCGATGGCTTAGCGGCTGTAGCTCAGCTGGATAGAGTACTTGGCTACGAACCAAGGGGTCGTGGGTTCGATTCCTGCCAGCCGCACCAAACGTCAAGCCTCAGAGTAGCAATGCTCTGAGGCTTTTTCGTTGCTGGGGCGGGCGCCTCCTTGGATCCAACCGCCCCATGAAAAAAGCCGATCTCCATCCAGGAGACCGGCTTGAGACCCGCACAGCGACAGTGCGCGGACGGTTTATTTGGTCGGGCGAATCAGCACATACTGCGTCCACTCACCCCGGCGGAACAGCACATTGACGGGCTTGGACTTGTCAGCCTTGGCAACAGCCGCGTCGAACTGCTTGACGTCATTGATTTCCGTATTGGCAATACCCAGGATCACATCGCCCTGCTTCAGACCCGCGCGGGCAGCGGCCTCATCAGCCGACACAATCTGCACACCGCCCTTGAGATGCATGGACTTGCGCTGTGCATCGGTCAGGTCGGTAACCACCAGACCCAGTTGCTGCGCTGCAGTCGAAGGCTTGGCCTTCTCTGGCTCCTTGCTCGAAGCAGCAGCATCTGCATTGGCGTCCGACGGAATTTCGATGATGGTGATCGGCAGGTCCAAGGTCTTGCCACGGCGGAATACGGTGACCGTGCTCTTGGAGCCTGGCTTGGTGTTACCCACCCAACGCGGCAGATCGGCCAGCTTCTCCAGCGGCTTGCCGTCGAACTTGGTGATGATGTCACCCGCCTCCACACCAGCCTTCTCGGCAGGCGAGCCGCTTTCCACGCCGGTCACCATCGCGCCTTGGGCCTTGCCCAGGCCAATCGATTCGGCCACATCCTTGCTGACGGTGGAAATCTGCACCCCAATCTTGCCGCGCACCACGCGGCCGGTGGCGCGCAACTGGTCGCTCACGCGCACCGCTTCATCAATGGGAATCGAGAACGAGATGCCCATAAAGCCGCCCGAGCGTGAGTAGATCTGGCTGTTGATACCCACGACCTCGCCACGCATGTTCAGCAGCGGGCCGCCGGAGTTACCGGGATTGATGGCCACATCGGTCTGGATAAAGGGCAGGTAATCACCAGTGTCGCGCTGCTTGGCAGACACAATGCCGGCGGTCACCGAGTTCTCCAGCCCAAACGGCGAGCCGATCGCCATGACCCACTCACCCACGCGCAGGCGGTTCACGTCGCCAATCTTGACGGCAGGCAGGGCCGTGGCCTCGATCTTCACCACCGCCACATCGGTGCGCTTGTCGGCGCCGACGATCTTGGCCTTGAACTCGCGCTTGTCGGTCAGGGTCACGATGACTTCATCGGCGCCATCGACCACATGCGCATTGGTCATCACATAGCCGTCTGCCGTCAGGATGAAGCCGGAGCCCAGGCCGCTGGGCACCTCATCGCCATCCGCGCCTGGGCGCTGAGGGCGTTGTTGCTTGGGGATGCTGGGGACAGGCAGGCCAAAGCGCTTGAAAAACTCCAGCATCTCGGGATCGAGACCACTTTGCGCTTGGCGGCTGGAGACCTTTTCCATCGTGCGAATATTGACCACCGATGGCCCGACCTGGTCGACCAGGTCAGTGAAATCAGGCAAGCCACGCACGACCGCAGGCGCGGGGGTTTGGGCTGCCGCTGGCAGCATCATCGCGCTGCTGACGGACAGGATGGCCGCCAGTGCGCTGATCTGAAAAGGCTTCCAACGCTTTAGAGACATATCACTCCTCAATTTGACAATGGGGGCGGCGCAGCATCTGCAGGGACCCAAGCCACTTGCAATGGCGCCGTGCCGCAATTGGAGGGGCCATCTGCCTCAAGGTTCCAAGCGTGCATCACCATCAGATAGGCAGCAAACCACAGGTTTCAAGCCTCTGGCGCTAAAAGTCATAAAAAAACACCTGCACAGCAGGTGTTTTTGGAGGAAATCAGCGCCTGATCAGCACAGGCGCGAGGCCTTGTCGGCACAGCCATCACTGCGCTTTTCTGCATTGAAGGTGGCATTGCGCAAGAAGCCAGCCGGCATTTGCAGGTTGGCAGTAACGCCAATCTGACCGCGTGCCGCCAGCAACTCGTCAAGGCGCGGATCACGCAGCATGATCGTGGAGTTCTGGCCGACCGTCACTTGCTGCTGGACCAGCCCCTGGGCATTAGACCCCGCTGCAGGCCGGCCAGAAGCTGCTGAAGCGACCACCTGGGGAGCAGCGGCTGACGCGATCTGCTGGCGTCCATCATTGCCCGAGCCGTTCGACAGCAGGCCCACACTGTTCCAGCCCACCATGGCGACAGCAGCCACCGTGGCAAAGCCGGCCACCATCTTCCAGCGGAAGACCGAATGGTTGGCAGCATCCTGCACGGCGGCAGGTTTGACAGCCTGCGCAGTGGCCGTGGCCACTGCGGGCACGGCCACATCGCCTGGTGCGGGCTGTCCCTGGGCCACCAACGGTGGCTCCAGCGCAATCTTGGCATTCAATGCATTCAGGAATGCCAGGCTGTCAGAGCACGGCGCATGCGCCGTGCGCATCAGGTCGCCAATGACCTGGTAGGACTGCACCGAGGCGTAGCAATCCGCATCGTCTGCCAGATCCGGCAACGCGGCCAGCAGCTGGCTCAGCGTCTGGTCATCCAATTCACCGTCGATCCAGGCGGACAGCTGCTCACAGGCAGCCTGTGTGCTCTTGTTCAATGCTTGGTTTTCGAGATTCATAGCCATATTCCTAGCGGGCCCCAGGCCCTTGCAGCCAGTCATCACACTCATATCAGCTACCAACGCTTGCCAGACTGGCGTTCAAGCATGGGCTTTACCTTGGCGGAAATCGCCTCGCGGGCACGAAAGATTCGCGACCGCACGGTACCGATGGGGCAATCCATCGCAGCGGCGATGTCTTCGTAAGACATGCCTTCAATCTCACGCAGCACGATCGCCTGGCGCAGGTCCTCGGGCAACGCGTCCATCGCGGTATTGACCGCCTGGGCAATTTCCTGGGCGGCAATAACCGTTTCCGGCGTTTCATCTGTGGTTAGTTCGCGCCCAGGCACATAAGTTTCATCGTCATCGTCTTTTCCGCGCAGCGCGCTTTCGGTCATCACCGGATTGCGGCTGAGCTCGACCATCGCCTTCTTGGCGGTATTGACGGCAATCCGGTACAGCCAGGTGTAGAACTGCGCGTCTCCCCGAAACTGCGGGAGTGCACGATAGGCACGCAAGAAAGTCTCCTGGGCCAGGTCAGGCACCAGATCCACATCGCGCACCATGCGCCCGATGAGGCGTTCAATGCGTCGCTGGTACTTGAGTACCAGCAGGCCATAGGCTTTTTGATCTCCTGCCACCGTGCGCTGCACCAGGTGCAGATCGCTGTCATTTGCATTCGGGGTACTGGCCGTTGGCGTTCCCGTCATAAAAGAGGCCCTCTTGGCTACAAGCTTGCAGCTATTGTTGTGGTTGTTCAGCTGTAGGCTTACACCTGATGGATGTTCTGCGGTTCAGCGGCAAGGGACGAGTATAAAACCCGACGAATATCCGGCCAACGCTCTGGATTAGAGGCTTTCACCACCAGCAGCCACTGACTGCGTCCATCGTTTTGCAGCGGCCAGGCCTGCAGCAAAATCCAGCTTTGCCCATCCATCAGCACGGCCAACTGTGCCAGCGCTTGGCGGTGTGCCGATGCCAGCGGGCCTTGCCCGAGGCACCACTGAGAGCCTGTCCAGCACAAACAAGTTCCCTGCGGCCACAGCGGCATACGACAGGCGATCGCCATGGCGAGTACCAACACAGCCACGGCCAGGGCACGCTGCCAGGCAGAAGGGGCGGCCACATGCATCCAGACGAGACCCAACACCGCCGTGAGCCCCACCCAGCACGCCAATAGCAGACGGATGCGCGAAGGACTCGCCAGCACCCATGTCTGCGGCGCCATCATTGCGCGGGAGCCGTGATGCTGTCCCATGAGGAGGCGCTGAATAGAGACATCACCCCATTGTGCAATACGGCGCTCCGGCATGGCGCAGGGCAAACCCCTGCGGGGAGCACGCGACGCCCTTGCGTTGCCCATGCCCGCCAAAAACGACAAAGGCCTCTGCAGCAGAGGCCTTATCGAGGCATATCAGAAGTGGCGCCGAGACGGCCGCCTCATCACACCCGTTTGAACACCAGCGTACCGTTGGTGCCGCCAAAACCGAAGTTGTTCTTGACGGCGATGTCCAGCTTGGCGTCACGCGCCGTGTTCGCACAGTAGTCCAGATCACATTCCGGATCCTGGTCCACCAGGTTGATGGTCGGGGGAATCTTCTGGTCCTTCAATGCCATGACGGTAAAGACGCTCTCCAGGCCGCCAGCACCACCGAGCAAATGCCCGGTCATCGATTTGGTCGAGCTGACCACCATCTTCTTGGCATGGTCACCCATGGCCGCCTTGATGGCATTGGTTTCGTTGAGGTCTCCCAGCGGCGTGGACGTGCCGTGGGCATTGAGGTAGTCCACCTGGTCGGCATTGACGCCTGCATTGCGCAGGGCAGCCAGCATGGCGCGGCGTGGGCCGTCCATGTTGGGCGCGGTCATGTGACCGGCGTCAGCGCTCATGCCATAACCCAGCAGCTCGGCATAGATCTTGGCACCACGGGCCTTGGCGTGTTCGTACTCTTCAAGCACCACAATACCGGCGCCCTCACCCAGTACAAAGCCGTCACGGCCCTTGTCCCAGGGGCGCGATGCCGCCTTGGGATCGTCATTGCGTGTGGACAGTGCACGCATCGCTGCGAACCCTCCCACACCCAACGGGGAAACAGTGGCTTCGGAGCCGCCTGCAATCATCACGTCGGCATCGCCGTACTCGATCATGCGGCCAGCTTCACCGATACAGTGCAAGCCGGTCGTGCAAGCGGTCACCACCGACAGGTTCGGGCCCTTGAAGCCAAAACGCATCGATACATGACCTGCGACCATATTGATAATGGACGCGGGAACAAAGAAAGGCGTGATGCGACGCGCACCACGGCGCTCATATTCACCGTGTGTGTTCTCGATCAGCGGCAGGCCACCGATACCCGAACCGATCACACAGCCAATACGAGTTGCGAGCTCTTCATCCAGTGCCTCGCCCGAAGGCAGGCCGGCGTCTTTCACAGCCTCTTGGGCTGCGGCGATGCCGTAGTGAATGAAGGAGTCCATCGTGCGTGCTTCCTTGGCACTCATATAGGACTCAAGATCGAAACCCTTCACCTCACCCGCAATCTTGCAGCTGAAATCCGTGGTGTCGAACTTGGTAATGAGGTCAATGCCGGATTGACCGGCCAAAATGTTGGACCAGGCTTCAGCAACCGTGTTACCCACGGGGCTGATGCAACCCAGACCAGTCACGACGACGCGACGGCGACTCATGCGTTACAACTTTCTTGTTGATCTCTCGGAAGATTGGCAGCAAGACACTTGCGCCCCAGGGGCGCCAAGTGCATGCGCAATCAATTAAGCCTTTTGGTGGCTGTTGGCGTAGTCGATGGCGTTCTGCACCGTCGTGATCTTCTCTGCGTCTTCGTCAGGGATCTCGATCTCGAACTCATCTTCCAAAGCCATCACCAGTTCCACGGTGTCCAGCGAGTCAGCGCCCAGGTCGGCCACGAAGGCCTTTTCGTTCGTTACTTGAGACTCTTCCACGCCGAGTTGTTCGGCGATGATTTTCTTGACACGTGCTTCGATATCGCTCATGGTTTCCCTCTGGGGGTTGTGAATGAACCCGCGATTCTAGCTGCTTCAGCAATACCTGAGTGCAACTTGCCGTCGCGAGGAAACGGCATTCAACTTTCGTCAAATCTACATATACATGCCGCCATTGACATGCAACTCCTGTCCGGTCACATAACCGGCACCGTCTGAGGCCAAATAGACCACAGCGTTGGCAATGTCTTGCGGCTGTCCCAGCTTGCCCAGGGCAATCTGCGACTGCAGTGCTTTCTTCTGCTCTTCGGGCAACTGGGCCGTCATATCGGTCTCGATGAAACCAGGCGCCACGCAGTTGACCGTGATGCCGCGGCTGCCCAGTTCCTTGGCCAGCGAGCGCGTCATACCTGCCACGCCCGCCTTGGCGGCCGCGTAGTTGGCCTGACCGGCATTGCCGGATGCGCCCACCACACTGGTGATGCTGATGATACGGCCAAAACGCTGCTTCATCATCGGACGGATGGCAGCGCGGCTGGCACCGAACACGGCCTTCAGATTGGTACCCAGCACGGCATCCCAGTCGTCATCCTTCATGCGCATGGCCAGGGTGTCGCGGGTGATACCGGCATTGTTGACCAGCACATGCAGACCGCCCTGGGTCTTGACCAGGCTGTCGATCAGCGCTTCGACGGCAGCGCCATTGTTCACATCCAGCGCAACGCCGCGCGAGCCGGCAAAGGCCGACAGCGCTTGCGAGATCTTGGCAGCGCCGTCTTCGGTCG
This sequence comes from Comamonas sp. B21-038, assembly GCF_022387135.1. GTDB lineage: Bacteria > Pseudomonadota > Gammaproteobacteria > Burkholderiales > Burkholderiaceae_C > Comamonas > Comamonas sediminis. The sequence continues at coordinate 461,999 of NZ_CP092462.1, read as the reverse complement.
TTGCCGTGCCGATCACCTGGTAGCCGGCTGCGCCGAGCGCCTGGGCAATGGCTGCGCCAATACCGCGCGATGCGCCGGTAACCAGGGCGACTTTGGCTGTGGAGGTGGTTTCAGTCATGCGATGGCTTCTTTGGTTTCTTGCAAGGTGGCGGGGTCGTACAGAGCCACACCGACGAGTTCAGGGTCAATGCGCTTGGTCATGCCGGTCAGCACCTTGCCCGGGCCGCACTCGACCAGATGGGTGGCGCCCAGCGCACGCAGGCGCTGCACACATTCAACCCAGCGCACGGGGCCAAAGGCCTGGCGGTACAGCGCATCACGGATGGCATCGGCCTCGCTGGGCATCGCCACATCGATATTGTTGAGCACAGGAATCTGGGGCGCAGCCAGTTGCAGCTCGGCCAGCGCCAGCTTGAGCTTTTCAGCAGCGGGCTTCATCAGGCTGGAATGGAAAGGTGCCGACACCGGCAGCGGCAGCGCGCGCTTGGCACCCGCTTCCTTCACGGCCAAGCTGGCCGCTTCCACCGCGGCCTTGGAGCCGGCGATGACGGTCTGGCCGGGGTCGTTGAAGTTCACCGCCTCGACGACCTCAGCGCCACCCAGCTGGGCAGTCACCTGGGCGCACACGGCCTTGACCTTCTCGGCATCCAGACCCAGCACCGCAGCCATGGCACCGGCGCCGACGGGCACGGCCTCCTGCATCGCAGCACCACGCAGGCGCACCAGCGGTGCGGCCTGGCTCAAAGTCAATACACCAGCAGCCACCAGTGCCGAATACTCGCCCAGCGAGTGGCCTGCAACGGCCATCGGCTGTGGGCCGCCTTCGGCCTGCCAGACACGCCATGCGGCAACACCCGCGACCAGCATCACCGGCTGGGTGTTGGCGGTCAGTGCCAGCGTTTCCTTGGGGCCGTTCTGGATCAGCGCGCCCAGGTCCTCACCCAGCGCATCCGAGGCTTCTTGCAAAGCCTGGACAACGGCGGGGTGGCCACCCCAGGCATCGAGCATGCCCACGGACTGCGAGCCTTGGCCCGGAAATACAAATGCAAAAGCGCTCATGTCTCGGTTCAAATCAGTTTTTTATCAATCGGCGGATGGCAGCAGTCTCGGCAAAGCCGAGCCATGCTACATGGTCAGCAGCACGGCGCCCCAGGTGAAGCCACCGCCCACGCCTTCCAGCATCACATTCTGCCCAGGCTTGACCTGGCCGCTGCGCACCGCATGGTCCAGCGCCAGCGGGATCGAAGCTGCCGAGGTGTTGCCATGCTGGTCCACCGTGACGACGACCTTCTCAGGCGCAAGCTTGAGCTTGCGCGCCGTGCTCATCATGATGCGCAGGTTGGCCTGGTGCGGGATCAGCCAATCGATATCGGCTTCCTGCATATCGGCTTTTTCGAGCGCAGCGCGCGCGGCCTTGTCCAGCACACCAACGGCGAGCTTGAACACGGCCTGGCCATCCATGCGCAGCAGCGGCGAGCCAATCACCTGGCCGCCCGAGACATTGCCCGGCACGCACAGAATGTCGACATGGCTGCCATCGGCATGCAGCTCGGTGGCCAGAATGCCGGGCTTGTCAGAGGCTTCGAGCACCACGGCGCCGGCACCATCGCCAAACAGCACACAGGTGGTGCGGTCATTGAAATCAAGAATGCGGCTGAACACCTCGGCACCCACCACCAGCACACGCTTGGCGCTGCCGGACTTGATCATCGAGTCCGCCACCGTCAGCGCATAGACGAAGCCGCTGCACACCGCCTGCATGTCAAACACCGGGCAGCCATTGGCGATGCCCAGCTTGTTTTGCAGAATCGCGGCGGTCGACGGGAACACCATGTCCGGCGTCGAAGTGGCGACGATGATCAGGTCGATATCGGTGGCCTGGATGTTGGCAGCCTGGAGGGCGTTCTTCGACGCCTCCAGCGCCAGATCGCTGGCTACCACATCGGGCGCTGCAAAATGGCGCGCCTTGATGCCAGTGCGCTCCACAATCCACTCGTCGGAGGTTTCCAGACCGCGCGTGGCCATTTCAGCGGCCAACTCATCATTGGTGACACGACGGGGCGGCAGGTAGCTGCCAGTGCCGATAATGCGGGAATAAATACTCATCGAATTCAGGTAGGAGACGTCACGGTTTTGGCAGCAGCAGCGCTGTCTGCCGACATCAGCAGGGGCGCTGCCGTCTGAATCTTGGTCTGCACACGCCCCAGCAAATCATTGCGGGCGGCATCATAGGCGCGCCGCAAGGCATGCTCATACGCCACCGCGTCGGCCGAGCCATGGCTTTTGAAAACCAGGCCGCGCAATCCGAGCAATGCAGCCCCATTGTAGCGGCGGTGGTCCACCCGCTTCATCAAGCGCGCCAGCACCGGGTAAGCGATCACTGCGGCGATCTTCGTGAGCAGGTTGCGCTTGAACTCCTGCTTGAGCCCGTTGCTGATCATGCTGGCCACGCCTTCGCTGGCCTTGAGCGTGACATTGCCGACAAAGCCATCACAGGTCACGATATCCACCGTGCCCTTGAAGATGTCATTGCCTTCGACATTGCCGTAAAAATTGAGATAACCCGATTGGCCAGCCGTGCGCAGCAGCTCGCCGGCGCGCTTGATGACCTCGCTGCCCTTGATGGCTTCTTCACCAATATTGAGCAGGCCGACGGTGGGGTTTTCGGTGTTTTCGAGGGCGCTGACCAACGCAGAGCCCATGACAGCAAACTGCAGCAGATGCTCTGCCGTGCAGTCCACATTGGCGCCCAGGTCCAGCACCGTTGTGGCGCCGCCCTTGGCATGGGGAAGTTGGGTGGCGATAGCCGGGCGGTCGATGCCCTCCATCGTCTTGAGCACATAACGGGCAATGGCCATCAGCGCGCCGGTATTGCCCGCCGATACGGCCGCCAGGGCTGCACCCGTCTTCACCTGGCTGATGGCTACTCGCATCGAAGAATCCTTCTTCTTGCGCAGCGCCACTTCCACCGGGTCATCCATAGTGACCACTTCGCTGGCAGGCACGATGGTCGCACGCTCGTGCTGAAAAGACTGCAATGCCTCCGCCTGCCCGACCATCAGCAGATGGGCATCCGGGTGGCTATCCAAAAACTTCCTGCATGCGGGCAGCGTGACACGGATACCTGCGTCCCCACCCATGCAATCGACGGCCAGTGTGATCATTCGTTCGGTAATTCTTTGACGTTGTTCGCACCGAGTTCCAGTCCGCCGCGCCCCGCGCCGCTTCCTGGCAAGCAATAAAAAAGGCCCGCGCTACTATGTAGCTGCGGGCCTTTTTTATACAGCTATGGCTTAGGCTTCCGACTTGTTCTTCAGCACTTGGCGGCCACGGTAGAAACCGTTGGGGCTGATGTGGTGGCGCATATGGGTTTCGCCGGTGGTAGGCTCCACAGCGATACCAGGCACGTTCAGTGCGTTGTGCGAACGGTGCATGCCGCGCTTGGAAGGGGATTTCTTGTTTTGTTGAACAGCCATGATGGCTCCTGAGTCTTGAAAGGGTTGGTGACATGGCCTGCGCAATCACAAACGCATGCCCTAAATTTACGCGACTAGCCCATTAAAGACACGAGGGATTCGCGCGAAGCCTCAAATTATAGCAAAGATCGCAAGCAGGCTTCAAGCCACCCACACTAGGATTGGTTTTTATCGATACGCAGCGATGCCAGCGCCGCAAAAGGATTGGCTTTTTCCGCAGGGCGGTCGTCGAAATCCTGGGTGGCGGACTCCAGCTTCACATCGACCGGGCAGACGTCGTGCATCGGCACCATGGGCAAGGCCATCAGCAGCTCGTCCTCGATCAGCTCCAGCGCATCGATCTGGGGCGCCAGCACCAGCACGTCCTCTTCGCTTTCATCGTCCAGCGCGGCCGCCGTGGCCTCGTCCTTCACAAAGCGGAAGGAGCGGCTGCTCTCGACGGCCACATCCACCGGGCGCATGCAGCGCTGGCACTGCAGCTGCATCCCGGTTTCGGCATGCAGATGCAGCCAGGCCTGGCCTGCGCCACCAGCCGATTCCACCCATTCACCATCCAGCACCCAGCGCACAGGCTCGGCCGCAGCGGCCTGGCCGCGCTGGTCTTCAGCCAGCAAACGTGCCAGCTGCCCCAGGGGCAGCTCGCCTTCCAGCGCCGCGTTTTGGTGGGCAAAGGCCTTGATCTCAAGGCGATTGACTGAAAATTCCTTTGTCATGCGCGCCAGTGTAAGAGAATCTGGGCATGTCTGAATCCCTGATGCCCCGCGCCCTTGTACTGGGCTCCACCTCCCGCTACCGGCGAGAGCTTCTGTCGCGTTTGCGCCTGCCCTTCGAGGCGGCCGCCCCCGATGTGGACGAAACCCCACAGCCCGGCGAGAGCCCGGCCGCGCTGGCGCTGCGCCTGGCGCTGGCCAAGGCCCATGCGGTGGCCGCCCAGTACCCCGATGCCATCGTGATCGGCTCGGACCAGGTGGCCGACCTGCATGGCCAGCCCTTGGGCAAGCCGATGGTGCATGACAAAGCCGTAGAGCAGTTGCGCGCAATGAGCGGACAAAGCATGCAGTTCCACACCGCCGTGGCCGTGGTTTGCAAGGCCAGCGGCTTTGCGCAGGCCGATACCGCCGTGGTGCGCACCGTGTTCCGCCCGCTCGATGATGCCGAGATTGAGCGCTACCTGCTTGCCGAAACCCCTTATGACTGTGCCGGTAGCGCCAAGAGCGAAGGCCTGGGCATCACCCTGCTCGACGCCATCGAAAGCGACGACCCCACCGCCTTGATCGGCCTGCCCCTGATCCGCACAGCCCGTTTGCTGCGCGCTGCCGGATTGCTGTTGCCATGACCCAACAAACCACCAAAGGCCGCCTCTTCCTGGTGCCCACTCCCCTCGATTTCGGCTGCGCCACCGAGGCGCCGCTGACCGATGTACTGCCGCTGCACACCGTGCAAGCCGCCGCCCGCATCACCCACTGGGTTTGCGAGAACGCCAAAAGCTGCCGCGCCTTTCTCAAGCGGGTGGATGCCGTGGCGCCCCTGGCCCTGCCACTGCAGCAGCAAAACATTGCCGAGCTGCCGCGCGAAGCCCATAAAAAAGGCGACCACAACCCGCAGACCACCGCCAGCAGCGACAGCAGCAGCCTGATTGCCGCCGCGCTGCAAGGCCATGATGTGGGCCTGGTCAGCGAGGCGGGCATGCCTGCGATTGCCGACCCCGGCAGCTCGGTGGTGCGCGCCGCCCATGATGCGGGCATCGACGTGGTGCCGCTGGTCGGCCCCACCTCGCTGCTGCTGGCACTGGCCGCCAGTGGCCTCAATGGCCAGAACTTTGCGTTTGTCGGCTATGTACCCAGCGATGCCTCCGACCGCAGCGCCCGCCTGCGCGAGCTGGAGCAGCTGGCGCTGCGCCAGGGCCAGACGCAGATCTTCATCGAGACCCCCTACCGCAACCAGGCCCTGCTGGGCGCGCTGCTGCAAACCTTGCAGCCCAACACGCGCCTGTCCATCTCCAGCGGGCTGACCTTGGAGAGCGCCAACACACAAAGCCGCCTGGTCAAGCAGTGGAAGCCGCTCAACACCAGCCTGGACAACCGCACCCCGATGGTATTTGCGATTGGCCGTTGAAGGCCGTTAAAGGCTGCAGCCCTTGCGGCTGCGACCATGAAAAAAGCGGTGCCAAGGCACCGCTTTGTCATTCAACCATGGACCTTGTCAGCGCACACTGGGCAGCAGCGACATGGAGCGCAAGGTACCCACGGCCCCCGCGCCCACCGAGGCACCAAAACGCTTGGCAAAGCGCTCGGCCACATTGTCGCGGCGCGTGTAGTCGACGACCTCTTCCGCACCAACGACATCGCGGGCCACCTGGTCGAGACTGCCCAGGCCATCGGCCAGGCCCAGCTTCACGGCCTCTTGCCCGGTCCAGAACAGGCCGCTGAAGGTGTCATCGGTTTCCTTGAGACGGTCACCCCGGCCCTGGCGCACCACCTGGATGAACTGCTGGTGGATCTGGTTGAGCATCTGCTGCGCATAGGCCTTTTGCTTGTCATTCATCGGGCTGAACGGGTCCAGCATGCCCTTGTTCGCGCCAGCGGTGAGCAAGCGGCGCTCCACACCCAGCTTGTCCATCGTTCCGGTAAAGCCAAAACCATCCATCAGCACACCAATGCTGCCGACGATGCTGGCTTTGTCCACATAGATGCTGTCGGCCGCAGAAGCGATGTAGTAGGCGGCCGACGCACAGGACTCCTCGACCACGGCGTACATGGGCTTCTTGTACTGGGCCTTGAGGCGCACGATCTCGTCATTGATCATGCCCGCCTGAACGGGGCTGCCACCAGGCGAATTGATCAACAGCACCACGGCCTTGGCGCCATCGTCCTCGAAAGCGGTGCGCAGCGCGGCAATGACAAATTCGGCACTGGCGTCCGCACCGGAAGCGATCTCACCCTTGAGTTCCACCACCGCAGTGTGCTCGGAGGAGGTTTTGGCGGCCGAGCCATCCGAGCCAAACAGGTAGCTGCCCAATGCAATCACCAAACCCAGCCAGACCAGGCGGAAGAAAATCTTCCAGCGCCGAGCGGCGCGCTGCTCCTTGAGCGTGTCAAAAGCCAGGCGCTCCAGCACCGAGCGCTCCCAGCCCGGGCTGGGAGCTGCGGCAGCGGCGGGCGCCGCAGCGGCCGTCTGCCCCCACAGGTCGGGCGCCGGCGGCGGATTGTGCTGAGGATGGTTATCCATGGGGTTCATCTTAAAAATCAACAGGTTGGAGACGGTTATCCGGGTGCCAATAGACCACGCCATCGCTCTCACTCAGCGCAACCTTGACCAAACCGCCACGACAGGGACCGCCGGCACAGGCTCCAGTATCGGGCACATAGGCCGCGCCGTGGGTAGCACAGAGCAACCAGTTACCTGTGTCGTCGAAAAAACGCCCCGGCTGGTAGTCCATCTCCATCGCCACATGGGTGCAGCGGTTCAAGTAGGCGTGCACGCCATCGTGGTAGCGGATCGCAAAGGCCTGGCAGGCCTGACCGGCGTACAGAAGATCAAAGGCAACCGCCCGTCCGCCGTGCACCAGCGCATCGCTCTGGCACAGGGCCAGCATGGGGGCCGGAACTTCTGCCATCACCACACCTGTTCACCGCGTCTCATCTGACTGTACATACAGACAGTGATTGCACCATAGCTAGGCATGATCCGCCATCCATTGTTGCAATTCAGCAACGGAATGGGCCACATACAAAGGCTTGAAAGCCTCAAACCCACCGTAATGGTGCGCCCCATAGCTCACACCCACGCTGGCACAACCGGCATTGACGGCCATTTGCAGGTCATGCGTGGTGTCGCCCACCATCAGCAGCCGCTCAGGCGCCACATCCAGCTCGGCCATCAGCTCCTGCAGCATCAGCGGGTGGGGCTTGCCTGCTGTCTCGTCCGAGGTGCGCGTCGCATGGAAGCGCCCCTTGAGCAAGGTCGTATCCAGCACCCGGTCCAACCCATGGCGGTTCTTGCCGGTGGCAATGGCCAGCAAGTGGCCGCTGGCGGTCAGCTGGTCCAGCAGTTCCAGAACGCCCTCGAACAAGGTCACCTGCTCCTGGCGCTTGAGGAAATGCAGTCGGTAGCGATTGGTCAGCGCCACCATCTGGTCTTCCGGCACATCGGGCGCGGCATGGCGCAGCGCGCTTTGCAGGCTCATGCCGATGACATACTGGGCCTCTACCAGACTGGGCACCGTACCGCCCACATCCCGCACCGCATCCTGGATCGACAGCGCAATCGCCGCCGTCGAATCAAACAAGGTGCCATCCCAGTCAAAGGCGATCAGGTCAAATTGGCGGGCCATCGGGTATTCTTTCTATATCTGTCACAAAACTGATTCACCGGCCGCCGAGGCTGCCGCCACAAAATCCGCCAGCTCCGGCGGTAACTCTGCGCCCAGTTGCACACGCTCTGCCGTCTGCGGGTGGTTGAACTGCAGGCGCCAGGCGTGCAGAAACATGCGCTTGAGGCCGTGCTTGGCCAGGCGCTTGTTCAGATCGAAGTCGCCATATTTCTCGTCGCCGGCAATCGCATGGCCACTGCTGGCCAGGTGCACGCGAATCTGGTGGGTGCGGCCGGTCTTGATCGTCACCTCCAGCAGGCTCATCGCCGGCAGGCCCAGCGGGTGCCGGGCTGCAAACACCTGCTGCACCTTGACCAGCGAGACCGAGCGCATACCCTCGGGGTCGTCGGCCGTCGTGGCGCGCACGCGGCGCTCGCCGTCGGGCAGCAGGTATTTGCGCAGCGGTGTATCGATCACCTTCTTGTTGGCTGGCCATTCACCGATGACCAGGGCCAGATAGGTCTTGCCCGTCTCGCGCTCACGGAACTGGTCCTGCAGATGGGTCAGGGCCGAGCGCTTCTTGGCCACCAGCAAAATGCCCGAGGTTTCGCGGTCCAGCCGGTGCACCAGTTCCAGAAAGCGGGCATCCGGGTGGGCACGGCGCAGCTGCTCGATGACGCCAAAGCTGACGCCCGAGCCGCCATGCACCGCCACACCGGCGGGTTTGTTGATCGCCAGCATGACATCGTCATCGAGCAACAAGGGAAACTCCCTAGCTGGCACGGCGCGCTCGGCTTCCTCGGGCTTGGCCGCGACGCGTACCGGTGGAATCCGGACCACATCGCCCGGTTGTACGCGAGTGTCCGCTGTCGTGCGGCCCTTGTTGATACGGACTTCACCCTGGCGGATGATGCGGTAGATATGGGTCTTGGGTACGCCCTTGAGGTGGCGCATCAAAAAATTGTCCAGGCGCTGGCCTGCGTCGTCGGGGTGGACCTCGACCAGCCTTACAGCCACTGGGGGTGCTTGTGGACTACGGGGCTCGCCCGGTTTGCCCCCTATAATATGTTTCACCTGCGCGATAGAGTTATTGGTTTACCGGTGAGCAGTTTAATTCACCCACCAGTACCCGCACAGGCCGGTCGATGTCTGGCTGATCGCCTTGCCGCCCCACCTGCATACCAAAAGATTGCGCAGGGGACGCCAAGTGAATCAGGCGGACAGACACATTGAAACAACGAAAAAACAGATTTTTGGCGACCGCTGTCGCAAAGGCCTGCAACCAGGCCCCGCTCAGCTGATCGTCTTCACACCAACATGTTGATTTTGTGGGCTTGGATGGCAACTCTCTGGCACAGCAGCAGCTGTGCGCCAGTGCGTCTTGCCGTGCCCGCTGTGCGCATGTTCTCAGGGCAGATATCCCAGCCGGAGGCAGCCCAGCGCTGGCTGGCCGGGTATTTACATGCCCTCTCCCGCGTGCCTAGATCCTCTGTGCTGACATAAGTATTACCAGCAAACATGACACGCTCTGTGAATTCTTTCGTTTCTCTGCGTCTGTCCCGGCATCTGTGGCTCCAGTAAGAGCCTGTTTATTGTTGGGATTGGAGACAGGTGCCTGACTGACAAAGGCAGCCTGTCCCGCATTACGAAGGACGCGCATCATGAAACGGATGCTGATCAACGCCACGCAAGCTGAAGAGCGCCGCCTCGCCATTGTTGATGGCCAAAAGCTGCTGGACTACGAAATCGAAATCGAAGGCCGCGAACAACGCAAAGGCAATATCTACAAAGCCGTTGTTACCCGGGTCGAACCCTCCCTGGAAGCCTGCTTTGTCGACTACGGCGAAGACCGCCACGGCTTTCTGCCCTTCAAGGAAATCTCCAAGCAGTATTTCGCCGAAGGCGTCTCCCCCAGCCAGGCCCGCATCAATGATGTGATCAAGGAAGGCCAGGAGCTGATCGTTCAGGTCGAAAAGGAAGAACGTGGCAACAAGGGCGCGGCCCTGACCACCTTCATCTCGCTGGCCGGCCGCTATGTGGTGCTGATGCCCAACAACCCCCGTGGTGGTGGTGTCTCGCGCCGCATCGAAGGCGACGAGCGCGCCGAGCTCAAGGAGGCGATGGACCAGCTGGACTACCCCAAGGGCATGTCCATCATCGCGCGCACCGCCGGCATCGGCCGCAGCGCACCCGAGCTGCAATGGGATCTGAACTACCTGCTCAAGCTCTGGGGCGCCATCGACGGCGCAGCCAAGTCGGGCAAGGGCGCCTTCCTGATCTACCAGGAATCGAGCCTGGTGATCCGCGCGATCCGCGACTATTTCCACAATGACATCGGCGACATCCTGATCGACACCGATGACATTTATGAACAAGCCCAGCAGTTCATGGCCCATGTGATGCCTGAGCATGCTGCCCGCGTCAAGCGCTACCGCGATGACGCGCCGCTGTTCAGCCGCTTCCAGATCGAGCATCAGATCGAGTCGGCCTACTCCCGCACCGTGACCCTGCCTTCGGGCGGCGCCATCGTGATCGACCACACCGAAGCGCTGGTCTCCATCGACGTGAACTCGGCCCGCGCCATCAAGGGGGGCGACATCGAGGAAACCGCCACCCGCACCAACCTGGAAGCGGCCGACGAAGTGGCCCGCCAGATGCGCCTGCGCGACCTGGGTGGTCTGATCGTGATCGACTTCATCGACATGGAAGAGTCGAAGAACCGCCGCGATGTGGAAAGCCGCCTGCGTGACGCGCTGCGCCAGGACCGTGCCCGTGTGCAATTCGGCACCATCAGCAAGTTCGGCCTGATGGAAATGAGCCGCCAGCGCCTCAAGCCTGCGCTGAGCGAAGGTGCCCACATCAACTGCCCACGCTGCGGCGGCTCCGGCCACATCCGCGATGCGGAAAGCTCGGCGCTGCAGATCCTGCGCATCATCCAGGAAGAGTCGATGAAGGACAACACGGCAGCCGTCAACTGCCAGGTGCCGGTCGAAGTCGCCTCCTTCCTGCTCAACGAAAAACGTACCGAAATCCAGAAGATCGAGCTCAAGCAGCGCGTGTCCGTCACCATGGTGCCCAACAAGGCGCTGGAGACCCCGCACTACAAGCTCGAGCGCATGAAGCACGACGACCCCCGTCTGGACTCGATGGAGGCGAGCTACAAGCTGGCTGACCCCGAAGAGGAAAGCCTGGGCTTCACCCGCCGCTCGCAAGAGCCGACCAACAAGCAGACCCCGGTCATCAAGGGCGTGCTGCCCGATGCACCGGCGCCGATTGCCGAGCCACGCCCGGCACCTGCTGCCCGTACCGCCAATCCGCAAAACGGCAAGCCGGCAGGCGCCCCCGCCGCAGCGCCCGCTGCAGCTCCTGTGGCCGCACCGCAAAAGGGCTTCTTCGCCTGGCTCAAGCGCTTCTTCGGCATGGCCCCTGAGCCCGCACCGGCTCCCGTGCCTGCACCAGCAGCAGCACCGGCTGCCGACGCCCGCCGTGAAAACCGCGATGGCCGCAACGCCAACAACCGTGGCGGCCGTGGGGACCGTGCAGAGCGCGGCGACCGTGGTGACCGCAAGGACGGCAACCGCCCGGCCCGTGGCGAGCGCGCCGAAGGCGAACAACGCGGTGAGCGCAATGGCCGTGGCAACAATGGCTCGGCCGACGGCAGCCGCAGCCCCCGTGGCGGCGACCAGGAAGGCCGCAACCGCCGTGGTGAGCGCGGTGACCGCCAGGAGCGCAGCCGCCGTGACGACGCCCCGCTGAACCCGCAAGCCGGCGACAACGCCGCCGCCAACGGCGAGCGCCAGGAACGCGCACCCCGCCCCGAGCGCGCTCCCCGCGAGCCGCGTGAAGGCCGCCGCGACCGTGGTGAGCGCCAGGACCGCCGCAACAACAACGGTGAAGAGGCGGCCCAGCCCCTCAACGCCGTCGCACCGGCACCCCTCAACGCTGATGCGGTGATTGCCTCCCTGCCCTCGCTGGACCTGGATACCGGCAACCAAGCCGCACCAGGCGCTGCTGATGCAGACGGCGCAACGCCAGAACGCCGTGAGCGCCGCTCGCGTGACCGCTATGGCCGCGACCGCCGCAACCGTGGTGAGCGCGAGCGCAATGGCCGTGACGAGCAGGCCGAAGGCGACAACGCCGCCGCCGACTCGGGCTTTGGCGCCGATGCCGCCCCTGCCGTGCCGCAAGACACCGACGAGGCACCACGCCGCAGCTACTTCAACGCAGCGCCTGCCGCCGCACCGGTAGAAGCCCCAGCGCCCGCCGTGGCCGATGTGGTACCGGCTCCTGCCGCTGTGGCGCAAGCCGAGGTACCGGTTGCGGCCCAGGAAGCTGCACCCGTGGCCGCTGTGGCTCCAGCCGTGCCTGCCGCCCCCGTCGCAGCAGCACCGGTGGTTGCAGCCCCTGCGCCCGTCGCTGCCGAGCCAGCCAAGGCCGGTCTGCCAGCGATTGCCAGCTACAGCCTGCCGCTGGATGCACTGCACCAGATCGCCAGCACCGCAGGTCTGCAATGGATCAACTCCGATGCCGACAAGATCGCCGCCGTGCAAGCGGCCATCGCCGCCGAGCCCAAGCCGGTGCATGTGCCGCGTGAGCGCCAGCCCGTGGTGCAGATCGACCAGGGCCCGCTGATCCTCGTCGAGACCCGCAAGGATCTGACCGACCTGGTCCTGCCCTTTGAGCGCGAAACCGCTTAAAAAACGCTGACCCAGCAACCCTCAGGCCGGAGCGATCCGGCCTGTTTCATTGATGGAGCCCCTGATGCTGTTTCTGCTCTCGCCCGCCAAATCTCTGGACTATGAAACCCCGCTGCCTGCCGGCCTGCCCAGCACGCAGCCCCAGTTCATCCCCCAGTCCAAGGCCTTGATCGCGGTGCTGCGCACCCAGTCGCCGCAGCAGATCGCCAGCCTGATGGACATCAGCGACAAGCTGGCCGCGCTGAATGTGGCCCGCTATGAGGCCTGGTCGCCCAAGTTCAGCAGCAAGAACGCGCGCCAGGCCATCATGGCCTTCAATGGCGATGTCTATGACGGCCTGCAGGCCTCCACCTTGAGCGCCAAGCAGCTGGACTGGGCGCAGTCCCATCTGTGCATGCTCAGCGGTCTCTACGGCGTGCTGCGCCCGCTCGATCTGATGCAGCCCTATCGGCTGGAGATGGGTACGCGCCTGGCCACCGAGCAGGGCAGCAACCTCTACCATTTCTGGGGCACGCAGATCGCCGACTACCTCAATGCGCAGCAGGCCGGCCAAGATAAGCCGGTGGTCGTCAACCTGGCCTCGCAGGAGTACTTCAAATCGGTCGACCGCAAGGTGCTGCGCGCCCGCGTCATCGACTGCAGCTTTGAGGACTACAAGAACGGCCAGTACAAGACCATCAGCTTCTTTGCCAAGAAGGCCAGGGGCATGATGGCGCGCTACGCCATCGAGCACCAGACCAAGACGCCGGCGGCGTTGAAGAAGTTCGGCACTGCAGGCTACGCCTTCACGCCCGAGGCCTCGAGCGAAGACCATTTCGTGTTCAGGCGCAAGGTCGATTGATGGGACTTTGATGCACAATGGGCCGCGAAAGGAATCTGATGACAGCCTCGCAACCCCTCACCCCGGAACTGCGCGCCTGGATCATTGATCAGGCGAGCGCAGGCGTCAGCGCCGACCGCGTGTTCAAAGCCATGTGCGATGCCGGCTGGAATGCCGATGTCGCCGAGTCTGCGATGGAATCGGTGCTGACCGAGCACCTCGCGCAGTTGCAGGCGAGCAGGGAGACCGTAGCGGCTGCCTCTGCGCCTGCCGTCTCGTCCCGTCCGCTGCCCGAACCCAATCTGGCGCAATCGCCCTCCACCATTGATGTCGGTGACCGCGAAGTCAGCGTGCTGCTGTCTCTGCAGCACCCGCGTGTCGTCGTCTTCGGCAACCTGCTGTCCGACGAGGAGTGCGATGCCATCATCGCCGCCGCTGAGCCGCGCATGCAGCGCTCGCTGACCGTCGAGACGCAGACCGGCGGCGAAGAAGTCAATGCCGACCGCACCAGCGATGGCATGTTTTTTCAGCGTGAGGAAACACCTGCCGTCGCTGCGCTGGAGCGCCGCATCGCCAAGCTGGTCAACTGGCCCGAGAACCATGGCGAAGGCCTGCAGGTGCTGCACTACCGGCCCGGTGCCGAGTACAAGCCGCACTACGACTACTTCGACCCGACCCAGCCCGGCACGCCGACGATCCTCAAACGTGGCGGCCAGCGCCTGGCCACCCTGGTGATCTACCTGAACAACCCGCAAGCCGGCGGCGGCACCAGCTTCCCCGATGTGGGGCTGGAAGTCGCACCGCGCCGTGGCAATGCCGTGTTCTTCAGCTACCCCGCGCCCGACCCTGCAACCAAGAGCCTGCATGGCGGCTCGCCAGTGATCGCCGGCGAGAAATGGATCGCCACCAAGTGGTTGCGCGAGGGCGAATTCAAGTAAACCGCAGCCGCCGCCTGGCCCCGCGCAGGCAGCGGCCGCTTTTTGTTCCACAGCATGACCGTCTCCCCTTCGCCCGAGCAATCGCCCCTGGGCCAGCGCTCCGCCTACATCGACCAGTACGACCCTACCCTGCTCTTCCCGCTGCCCCGCCAGGCCAAGCGCGACGAGATCGGCCTGCAGCCCGACAAGCTGCCCTTTTTTGGCGCCGACCTGTGGACGGCCTATGAAGTCTCCTGGCTCAACCTGCGCGGCAAGCCCCAGGTCGCGCTGGTGAGCTTCACGATTCCCTGCGAAACACCCAACATCGTCGAGAGCAAGTCCTTCAAGCTCTACCTCAACAGCTTCAACAACAGCCGCTTTGCCTCGGCCGATGAGGTGCGGGCCAAGCTGCTGGCCGATATCAGCGAAGCCGTATGGCGCGGCGCGCCCTACCAAGCCTCGGTCGGCGTGCAGATGATAGACCCCGAGGTGTTCGACACCCTGCCACTGCAGGAGCTCGACGGCCTGAACCTGGACCGGCTGGACATCGACTGCGAGCACTACCAGCCCCAACCGCAGTTGCTGCGCGCCGCCTTTGACGAGGCGCCCGTCACCGAGACCCTGTGCAGCCGCCTGCTCAAGAGCAACTGCCTGGTCACCGGCCAGCCCGACTGGGGCAGCGTGCGCATCAGCTACACCGGCCCGGCGATCGACCAGGAGCGCCTGCTGCAGTACATCGTGAGCTTTCGCAACCACAACGAGTTCCACGAGCAGTGTGTCGAGCGCATGTTTGTCGACATCTGGAAGCACTGCAAGCCGATCCGCCTGACGGTCTACGCCCGCTACACGCGCCGGGGTGGCCTGGACATCAACCCGCTGCGCACCAGCCAGCCGATGGCCCTGCCGGCCAATATCCGCACAGCCCGGCAGTAAGCGCGCCTCAATCCAGATCGTCGAACAGCGGCAAGGTGTAGGGGTCGGCCTTTGGCTCCGCAACACCCAGGCGGCCTTGGGCTTGGCGCATTGCCTGCCCGTCGCCCACCAGCCCTTGGGCCAAGGCCTGCTCCAGCGGCAGCAGGCCGCCTACCCGCACCCCCAAGAGCCGCAGGCGCTGGTCCAACGGTGCGCGCTTGAGGCACTGGCCCGCCGCATACCGGATGGCGGCGGCGTCCTGGGTGTAGAGCGGCAGGCTGTGGTCGCGTGTGGCAATCCGAAAGTCCGGGTAGCGCAGCTTGATGCCAATCGTGCGCCCCACATAGCCCTTGCGCTGCAAGTCGGCGGCCACCATCTGGCACAGCTCGGTAAAGATGGCCCCCAGCTCGGCCTTGTCGCGCACGGCATGCAGATCGCGGTCAAACGTGGTCTCGCGGCTCATCGATACCGGCTCGCTCTCGGTCACCACGGGCCGGTTGTCCCGTCCCCAGCTCGATGCATGCAACCAGGCGCCGTAGCTGCGGCCAAAGTGTTCCACCAACCAGGGCAGGTCCTTGGCGGCCAGATCGCCCAGCGTGTGGATGCCCAGCGCCTGCAGCTTGGCATCGGCCTTGGGGCCCACGCCATTGATCTTGCGGCAGGCCAGCGGCCAGATCATCGTTTGCAGATCGCTCTCGAGCACGATGGACACGCCATTGGGCTTGTTGAACTCGCTGGCCATCTTGGCCAGTTGCTTGTTGGGGGCCACCCCCACCGAGCAGGTCAGCCCGGTGGCCGCATGGATGGCCGCCTGCATCCGCAGCGCCAGGCTGCGGCCATGGTCGTCCTGACCGCCCTCGACATGGGTGAAGTCGATGTAGACCTCGTCCACGCCCCGGTCCTCCATCTGCGGCGCCATCGCGGTGATGATGGCCTTGAACTGGCGCGAAAAATGCCGGTAGCGCGCAAAATCCACCGGCAGCAAAATGGCCTGCGGACACAGCTTGGCCGCCTTCATCATGCCCATCGCCGAGCCCACGCCAAAGGCGCGCGCCGGATAGGTGGCCGTGGTGATCACGCCCCGGCCCACATAGTCCTTGAGCTGCGGAAAAGCCTCGGGCGGGATGGCGTCGAGCCGGTCGCCATAGCGCGCTTTCAGCGCCTCATCTTCGGCCCGGCGGCCCCCGCCGATGATGACCGGCAGGCCCTTGAGCTGCGGGTAGCGCAGCAGCTCGGCCGAGGCATAGAAGGCATCCATGTCCAGATGCGCAATGCGGCGGCGCGGGGGCAGAACAGGCGGCGATGGCGGGGGGGCGGAGCACACCTGGCTATTGTCCCCCAGCGCGGCGCGGCTTGCAGCCGCCCCCGGTGCAGATGCCGCCGCTGTGGGGCTATCGTGTGGCTCAGTGGTCGTGGTGCAGATAGGCGGCCTGCTTGGGCAGGCGCAGACTGAACAGGAAGGCAATCACCATCATCACCGTCACATACCAGAAGAAGGCATTTTCATGGCCGGCATTCTTCAGTGCCAGCGCGACGAACTCGGCCGATCCACCAAAAATCGCATTCGCCACCGCATAGGCCAGGCCCACGCCCAGCGCACGCACTTCCGGCGGGAACATCTCCGCTTTGACGATGCCCGAGATCGAGGTGTAGAAGCTCACAATCGCCAGCGCGACAAGGATCAGCAGCCCGGCCGTGACCGGCGACGAGGCCTGGTGCAGGGTGGTCAGAATCGGCACTGTGCCCAGGGCACCCAGCGCGCCAAACAGCATCATGCTGGTGCGCCGGCCAATGCGGTCGGACAGCGCGCCAAACAGCGGCTGCATGCACATGTACACAAACAGGCAGACGGTCATCACATAGCTGGCCGTCTTGATCGGCAGGCCCACGCTGTTGACCAGGTACTTCTGCATGTAGGTGGTGAAGGTGTAGAAGATCAGCGAGCCGCCGGCGGTATAGCCCAGCACGGTGACAAAGGCGCGCCAGTGGTGCTTGAAAAGGTTGCCCAAGGTGCCGGTTTCCTTGTTCTGCATGGCCTCGGTGGACTGGGTCTCATGCAAGGTGCGGCGCAGCAGCATCGCCACAACCGCCGCAGCAGCACCCACGACAAAGGGGATGCGCCAGCCCCAGGCACGCAGCTCGGCGTCGCTCAGTACGGCTTCCAGAATCACGATCAGCAGCACGGCCAGCAACTGGCCGCCGATCAGGGTGACATACTGGAACGACGAGAAAAAGCCGCGCTGGCCCTTGAGGGCCACTTCGCTCATATAGGTGGCCGTGGTGCCATATTCACCGCCCACCGACAGGCCCTGGAACAAGCGGCAGAGCAGCAGCAGGAACGGCGCCCAGGCGCCAATCTGTGCATAGGTCGGCAGGCAGGCAATCACCAGCGAGCCGGCGCACATCATCGTCACCGAGATCAGCATCGATTTCTTGCGGCCGTACTTGTCGGCAATGCGGCCAAACAGCCAGCCGCCGATCGGGCGCATCAAAAAGCCGGCAGCAAAGACGCCGGCGGTGTTCAGCAGCTGTACGGTGGGGTCACCCTTCGGAAAGAAGGCCGCGGCAAAGTAGATGGCCGAGAAGGCATAGACATAGAAGTCAAACCATTCCACCAGGTTGCCCGACGAGGCCGCCATGATGGAGAAAATGCGGTGGCGCTTTTCTTCCGGGCTGTAATGGGGCGGCGTAGTGGCCGAAGCCTGGGCGGCCGACGGCCCAGCGCTTGGCGTGGAGGGTGTTGTCATTGGAGTGGTCCCGTATAGCAATGCAGACCATGATGCGCCGCCCGCGAGACCCCCTGATGTCAGACGGGCGCTGAATTTCCAGCGCGCAGCCCCTCCAGGATTAAAGTTGAGTGCAGATCACCACAATGCCGACCAGCATCAGCGCAATGCCCCACTTCTCGTTGCGGCGCAGCTGCTCCTTGAGCACCCGGCGCGAGACCAGGTAGCTGAACACCACCTCAACCATACCCAGGGTGCGCACCGAGGCGGCGCTTTGCAGCGCATAGGCGCTGAACCAGGCGAGAGACGCGGCACTGCCCATGCAGCCCGCCAACAGCGACACGCGCCAGGCCTTGGCAATGCGCAGCAGCACGCCGCGGTCACGCCAGAGGAACCAGGCGCCCATCGCCAGGGTCTGCATGCACTGCGCAATGAACACGCCCCAGGCGCCCGACAGCAGCGCGCTGGGCGCATTGAGCGCCAGCGCGGCACCCCGAAATCCCACGGTCGCGATCGCAAAGCAGGCGCCGCAAATGAGGCCATACATCGCGGCCTTGCTGCGCCAGTCGAGCTTGGCGCCGATCTGGCGCGGCGGCAGGGACAGCAGCGCCACGCCCAGGGTGGCAATGGCCATCGCCGCCAGCGCCCAGTAGGTGGGCAGCTCGCCCAGAAAGACCGCGCCAAACAGCGCCACCTGCAGCACCTCGGTTTTGGACAGGGTCACGGCGACGGCAAAATTGCGCTGCTGCATCGCCAGCAGCAGGGCGCCGGTCGCGGCGATCTGGAAGAACGCGCCCAGCGCCAGCCAGCCAAAATAGGCGCCCGTCCAATGTGCAATCTCAGGCGCTTTTGCAGGCAAGGTGTAGAGCAGCACCAGCGCCAGCGCGGCCAGCGGCAGGCCATAGAGAAAGCGCACCAAGGTCGCAGCCCAGGTGCCCAGGTCGCGGGTCAGCGAGCGCTGCGCCGCATTGCGCGCCGTTTGCGCGATGGCGGCAAATACCACCAGTGCCATCCACCAGCCACCCCATTGCATTCCCGCTCCGTCAGCCATCACCGCATCCACTTCATCACTAGGGCCCCGATGGTAGGCGATCACTGCCCTTTGTGCGCCTGCATTTGGCGATGCGAGCCTGCGGCATCAAGAGGGGCCAGCACCCGGCCTGCTCCTGCCTCACTCAATAAGGCTGGGGATAGGTGCCGGGCACCAGAATCCGCTGGTCCACGTTGTTGATGTTGGTGTGGCCGCAGAAGGCCATCGACACATCCAGCTCCTTGTGGATGATCTGCAGCGCGCGCGTCACCCCTTCCTGGCCATAGGCACCCAGGCCGTACAGAAAGCTGCGGCCGATCAACGTGCCCTGGGCACCCAGCGCGCGGGCCTTGAGGACATCCTGGCCACTGCGGATACCGCTGTCCAGCCAGACCTCGATGTCCTTGCCGGCAGCCTGCACGATCGATGGCAGTGCATCGATGGTCGCCGGTGCGCCATCGAGCTGGCGGCCCCCGTGGTTGCTGACGATCAGCGCGTCCGCGCCGGTCTCTGCAGCCAGCCGCGCATCCTCGGCTTCCATCACGCCCTTGAGGATCAGCTTGCCGCCCCAGCGTTTCTTGATCCACTCCACATCGCCCCAGTTCAGGCAGGGGTCAAACTGGTCAGCCGTCCAGGACGACAGCGAACTCACATCGGCCACGCCATCGACATGGCCGACGATATTGCCAAAGGTGCGGCGCTTGGTGCCGAGCATGCCCATGCACCAGCGCGGCTTGGTCGCCAGGTTGAGGAGGTTCTTCAAGGTGGGCTTGGGCGGGGTGGACAGGCCGTTCTTGATGTCCTTGTGGCGCTGGCCCAGGATCTGCAGATCCAGGGTGAGCTGCAAGGCCGAACAGTTCGCCGCCTTGGCCCGGTCGATCAGGCGCTCCATGAAGCCCCGGTCGCGCATCACATAGAGCTGGAACCAGAACGGGTGGCGGCCGGTGTGCTCGGCCACATCTTCGAGCGAGCAGATGCTCATCGTCGACAGGGTGAACGGAATGCCAAAGGCCTTGGCCGCGCGGGCCGCCAGGATCTCGCCATCGGCATGCTGCATGCCGGTGAGGCCCGTCGGCGCCATGGCCACCGGCATGCTGACCTCCTGCCCCACCATCGTGCTGCGCGTGCTGCGGCCTTCCATATTGACGGCCACACGCTGGCGCAGCTTGATCTTGTGGAATGCTGCCTCGTTGTCCCGGTAGGTGCCCTGGGTGTAGGAGCCCGAGTCCGCATAGTCGTAAAACATCCGGGGCACGCGCTTTTCAGCCAGCACGCGCAAATCTTCAATACATGTGATTTTGGATAAATCAGCCACAAATCTTCCTTGTTATCAAGCCACTGCAGCGGCGCTGGCGGCCAGGCCACTGTGTAACGCGCCCTTCGCTGCGTCCCTGTCGCCCAGGGGGCACAGCCGCCGTCATAGGCGTGTGGACTACGGGTTTTACAGGACTGCAGGCAAACAGTTAGGCCGACATTATGTCGATGTTCTATCCATCCAGGTGTTTTTGTAATAACTGCAGTCTATAGCCCGACCATCCGCCGGCGCTTGCGCTGCGCTACAACGAGGAGTCAGGCATGGTTTGGCAACAGATCTACAACCCGGTGGGCAATATGGTGCTCTCCACCCTGCTGGCGGCGCTGCCGGTGGTCGTCATGCTCGTCGGGCTGGGCTTCTTGCACCTCAAAGCCCATATCGCGGCCGGCGCCGGCCTGGTCTGTGCCTTGCTCATTGCCATCGTGGTCTATGGCATGCCGGCCGATATGGCCGGCCGCGCAGCGGTCTTTGGGGGCCTCACGGGGCTGCTGCCCATTGGCTGGATCGTGCTGAACATCATCTTTCTGCACCAGCTGACCGAGCACAACGGCAGCTTCAAGATCCTGCAGGACTCGATTGCCGGCATCACCGAGGACCGGCGCATCCAGCTGCTGCTGATCGCCTTTGCCTTTGGCGCCTTTTTCGAAGGTGCAGCAGGCTTTGGCACGCCGGTGGCGGTCACGGCGGCGATCCTGATTGGCCTGGGCTTTTCGCCGCTGGCCGCCTCGGGCCTGTCGCTGATTGCCAATACCGCGCCCGTCGCCTTCGGTGCGCTGGGCACGCCGGTGATCACCTTGGCCAAGGTCCATGGCTATGACGTGATGGAGGTCACCGCGATGGTGGGCCGCCAGCTGCCGTTCTTCTCGGTGCTGGTGCCCTTCTGGCTAATCTGGGCCTTTGCCGGCCGCAAGGCGATGATGGAGATCTGGCCGGCCATCCTGGTCACCGGCCTGTCGTTTGCGATCCCGCAGTACCTGGTGTCCAACTTCATCGGTCCGGAGCTGGTCGACATCATTGCCGCCATCGTCTCGATGGGCTGCCTGATCGGCTTTCTGCGCGTGTGGCAGCCCAGGACCATCTGGCGCAGCACCTCGCTCAAGGGCCGCGACACCAGCGAAGACACCACGGCCCAGCCACGTGCCGTGGTGGCACATGCCCGCGCCGATGTGATCCGCGCCTGGACGCCCTGGGCCATCCTGACCGTGTTCGTGTTCATCTGGGGCCTGCCGTCGGTCAAGGCCGCGCTCAACGGCCTGTTTGCACCGTCCTTCCCGATGACCGGCCTGCACAACATGATCGAGAAGGTGCCGCCCGTCGTGCCCCAGCCCACCAAGGAAGGCGCGGTCTATGTGCTCAACCTGCTGTCGGCCACCGGCACCGGCATTCTGCTGTCGGCCATCGTCGGCGGCCTGGTGATGAAGTACAGCCCATTGGGCCTCATCAAGCAGTTCTTCAAGACGATCTGGCTGGTGCGTTTTTCGCTGCTGACCATTGTGCTGATGCTGGCGCTGGGCACCCTCACCCGCTACTCCGGCACCGACACCACCTTGGGTCTGGCCTTTGCCAACACCGGTGTGCTCTACCCCTTCTTTGGCACGATGATGGGCTGGCTGGGCGTGGCGCTGACCGGTTCGGACACCGCGTCGAACGTGCTGTTTGGCGGCATGCAGAAGGTCGCTGCCGAGCAGCTGGGCCTGTCGCCCAACCTGATGGGCGCGGCCAACAGCTCGGGCGGCGTGATGGGCAAGATGATCGATGCCCAGTCCATCGTCGTGGCCTCCACCGCCACGCGCTGGTTCAACCATGAAGGCGACATCCTGCGCTATGTGTTCTTCCACTCGGTGGCTCTCGCCACCTTGGTGGGCATCTTTGTCACCTTGCAGGCCTATGTCTACCCCTTCACGTTGATGGTGGTGAAGTAAGGTCAGCAAAACGGGGCTCGCCAAGGAGCCCCGTTCACCGCATCCGGTCCGTTAAACGGCAGGCACCGCAGGGTTGAGGCTGTACAAGCCGGTGATGCTGGCCTGGCCCAGCACGGAGGCCTGGGCCAAGGCCGCGCGCACCCGGGCGCCGGTCAGTTCGCCCTCGATGGCCAAGGTCGGCGTGGCCAGCGCATAGACCGTGAACACATAGTGGTGCACCAGGCTGTCGTTCCACGGTGGGCAGGGGCCGTCATAGCCGTAGTACTCGCCTTGCATCTGCGCATCCCCGGCAAACCAGCCGGTGTAGTCGTTGATGCCATGGCGCAGGCCCTGGGGCGCAGCGGGGCCGGGCTTGCCATGGGCGGTGATGCCGTCCGACTGCGCACCAGCGGCGATCTCGGTGGTGGTGGCTGGAATGTCCAGCAGCAGCCAGTGGTAGAAATCGACCCGTGGCAGATCGGCTGGCACGGTGCGGCCTTCCTGGTTCACATCGTCGCCCCGGCTGGGCACATCGGGGTCATGGCAGACGATGACAAAGGACTGGGTGCCGGCGGGCACATCGCGCCAGGCCAGGTGCGGGTTGCGGTTGGACGACAGCAGGACATGGGCGGTGGCGTCGGGCACCGCAAAAGCGAACTCGCCAGGAATGGCCTGGCCGTCTTGAAAGCTGTGGCTGCTGAGCTGCATCTGATAAATCCTTTGCGGGTATGAAAAAAGCCAAAGGGCCTCGGCCGGGACCGGGACGCTTTGGCAAATTCTAGGTTGCTGCCGCGCAGCTGTCAGTCAGGCGGCCTCTGACAGGCGAGGCTCAATGCCCGCCGATATAGGCGAACTTGAACAGGAACAGCGCCGCAATGATCCAGACCATCCAGTGCACCTCGCGGGCCCGGCCGGTGAACAGCTTGATGGCGGCGTAGGAGATGAAGCCAAAGGCCAGGCCGTTGGCGATCGAGTAGGTAAAGGGCATCATCACCGCAGTGATGGCGGCGGGAATGGCCTCGGTGGTGTCGGCCCAGTCGACCTCGGTCAGCTCCTTGAGCATCAGGCAGGCCACAAACAGCAGCGCGGGCGCGGTGGCGTAAGCGGGCACCGAGCCGGCCAGCGGCGCGATGAACAAGCAGGCCAGGAACAGCACGGCCACCGTCACGGCGGTCAGGCCCGTGCGGCCACCGGCCTGCACGCCCGATGCGCTCTCGACATAGGCGGTCGCGCTGGACGTGCCCAGCAGCGAGCCGGCAAAGATCGCGCCACTGTCGGCCAGCAGCGAGCGGTGAAAGCGCTCCATCTTGCCGGGCACCAACAGGCCTGCGCGCTTGGCCACACCCATCAAGGTGCCGGTGGCATCGAACAGCTCGACCAGAAAGAACACCAGCACCACGTTCAGAAAACCACTGGACAGCGCCGTCTTGATATCGAGCTGCAGGAAGGTCGGCGCAATCGACGGCGGAGCCGAGAACACCCCTTGGAACTGGTTGCCGCCAAAGATGAACGAGGCCACAGTAACGGCCAGGATGCCGATCAGGATGGCGCCGGGCACGCGCAGGCGATCCAGCACGACGATCAGGAAAAAGCCCAAGGTGAACAGGATCACCGACGGCGAATGCAGATCACCCAGGGTCACCAGGGTGGCCTTGGATTCCACCACCACGCCGGCGCTCTTGAGCGCAATCAGCGCCAGAAACAGACCGATACCCACGGTGATGGCCACGCGGATGGAGGCCGGTATGCCGTTGATGATCTGATCGCGTATGCGAAAGATGGTCACCAGCAGGAACAGGCACCCGGAGACGAAGACCGCCCCCAGCGCTGCCTGCCAGGTGTAGCCCATGCCCAGCACCACCACATAGGCGAAGTAGGCGTTCAGCCCCATGCCGGGCGCAATCGCAATCGGGTAATTCGCATACAGGCCCATCAGCACCGAGCCCAGCGCCGCGATCAGGCAGGTGGCGACAAACACCGATCCCTTGGGCATGCCCGCATCCCCCAGGATGGAAGGATTGACGAACATGATGTAGGCCATGGTGAGAAAGGTCGTGAGCCCCGCCAGCACTTCGGTCCGTACCGTCGTGCCATGCTCACCCAGCTTGAAATAGTTATCCAGCACACTCATGGCTGCTCCTTGTGGTTATGCATCGTTCAATGGAAGCTGATTCAGATCGAAGGCGGCGAGTATCGCAGTTGCGGGCGCAACCTGCCGGACACCGCCGTCAAAGCCCTGCCTGCACGGCCGCGATGGCGTCCAGCACCGCCTCGGCCGTGGCCGGTGCCCGCAGCGGCGGGCAACAGCCGGGCGCGCCGGTCGCGGCCACCGCATCGCGTATCGCAAACAGCACCGAGAACGGCAGCAGCAGCGGCGGCTCGCCCACCGCCTTGCTGCGGTGGATGGTCTCGTGCGGGTTGGCACCGTCGAACAGCTGCACGTTCAGCACCGGCGGGCAGTCGTTGGCGGTCGGGATCTTGTAGGTGCTGGGGGCATGGGTCATCAAGGCACCGGTCTTGGGGTGCCAGACCAGCTGCTCCATCGTGAGCCAGCCCATGCCCTGGATAAACGCGCCCTCGACCTGGCCGATGTCCACGGCCGGGTTCAGCGACTGGCCCACATCATGGATCACATCGGCGCGCAGCAGCTTGCTCTCGCCGGTCAAGGTGTCCACCACCACCTCGCTGACGGCTGCGCCGTAGGCAAAGTAGAAGAAAGGCCGGCCACGCATCGCCGCGCCATCCCAGGACAGTCCGGGCGTCGCATAGAAACCATCGGACCAGAGCTGTACCCGCTCCAGATAGGCCTGTTTGACCAGGGCCTCAAAACGCAGGGTCTGGCCCGCACAATGCACCTCGTCATTGACAAAGCGTACCGATGCCGGGTCTGCCCCATGCCGGGCCGCCAGGCAGGCGGCCAGGCGCTCGCGAATCTGGCGCGCCGCGTCCTGCGCGGCCTTGCCGTTCAGGTCGGTGCCGGTCGATGCGGCCGTGGCCGAGGTGTTGGCCACCTTGGTCGTGTCGGTGGCCGTCACCCGCACCCGCTCAAAGGCCACGCCCAGCTCATGCGCCACCACCTGGGCCACCTTGGTGTTCAGGCCCTGGCCCATCTCGGTGCCGCCATGGTTGACCAGGATGGAGCCATCGTTGTAGACATGGACCAGTGCGCCAGCCTGGTTGAAATGCTTGACGTTGAACGAGATGCCGAACTTGACCGGCGTCAGCGCCAGGCCGCGCTTGAGCACCGGGCTGCTGGCATTGAAGGCATCGACCTGCGCGCGCCGCGCCCGGTAGTCGCTGCGCGCCTCCAGCTGCGCGACCAGTTCGTCGATGATGTTGTCGTCCACCTCCTGGCCATAGGGCGTGCACTGCCCGCTGTCCTTGGCATAGAAGTTGGCGCGGCGCACATCGAGCGCATCCTTGCCCAGCTGCCGCGCGATGGAGTCCATGATGTTCTCCATCACGATCGCGCCCTGCGGCCCGCCAAAGCCGCGAAATGCGGTATTGCTCTGCGTATTGGTCTTGCCCATGAAGCCGCGCATGCGCACATTGGGCAGCCAGTAGGCATTGTCGAAATGGCACAGCGCGCGGGTCATCACCGGCGCCGACAGATCGGCCGAATGCCCGGCCCGCGAGACCATGGTCACCTCGGCCCCCAGGATGCGGCCAGCATCGTCATAGCCGATGTCGTACTCGTACCAGAAGCAATGGCGCCGGCCGGTGACCATGAAGTCATCGTCGCGGTCCAGCCGCAGTTTGACGGGCCGGCCCAGCTTGCGCGCCGCCACCGCAGCCACGCAGGCAAACAGCGCCGATTGCGATTCCTTGCCGCCAAAGCCGCCGCCCATGCGCCGGCATTCGACATGCACTGCATGGGCCTGAACGCCCAGCGCATGGGCTACCAGGTGCTGCATCTCGCTGGGGTGCTGGGTGGAGCAGAACACATGCATCGCGCCCCCCTCCTTGGGGATCGCGTAGCTGATCTGGCCTTCGAGGTAGAACTGCTCCTGGCCGCCCACTTCCCAGCTGCCCTGCAGCCGGTGCGGAGCCTGGGCGATGGCCTGGCTGGCGCCGCCGGCATCGGTCTCGCGCACCAGCTGCATCGGTGGCATCACATACTGGCCCAGTGCATGGGCCTGCTGCGGCGTCAGCACCGGCTCGGCCTCTTCCACCGTGGCCAGCTTGCGCGCCATCGCGGCCACGCGCCGCGCGGTGTACCGGTCGGCGGCCAGCACCGCAAACATCGGCTGGCCCAGGTAGCGGATCTCGCCATCGCAGAGGATGGGGTCGTCATGGATGATGGAGCCGCAGTCATTGACGCCGGGAATATCGGCGGCCGTCAGCACCGCCACCACCCCGGGCTGCGCACGCAGCGCGTCCAGGTCCAGCGACAGCAGCCGGCCATGGGCCACGGGCGACAAGCCCAGCGCGCAGTGCAGGCTGCCGGCCAGCTCGGGCATATCGTCAATGTAGGCGGCTTCGCCAGCCACATGCAAAGGCGCCGATTCATGGCTGCGGCTGATGCCGACCTGGTGGCCCTGCTGGCGCGCCCGGGCTTCCTGCGCCACATCGATGCGCGCCTTGTGGTTGTCGCGGTAATCGGCAAAGGCTTTGGCGCCGGCCAGTACATGCTTGGGGATCGAGGTGTTCATATCAGGCTCCAGTGGCTGCGGCCTGCGGGGCTGGGGCGCTGCTGACGAGGTGCGGCATCGCTGCCCAGACGCTGGTGGCATCGGCATTCAGCGGGGCGTCGGCCCGGGTCTCCAGCCACAGGCGCTGCAGCAGGTTCTGCGCCACCTTGAGGCGGTAGGCCGCGCTCGCCCGCATATCGGTCATCGGTTGAAAATCCTCGGCCAGCGCGGCCTGGGCGCGCTGCACAGCCTGCGCCGTCCAGGCCTGGCCCAGCAATGCGGCCTCGGCCTTGGCGGCGCGCCGCACGGTGGCCGCCATGCCGCCAAAGGCCAGGCGCACGGTCTCCACCTGGCCCTGGGCGTCCAGCTGCAGCGAAAAGCCGGCGCACAGCGCCGAGATGTCACAGTCAAAGCGCTTGCTGATCTTGTAGGCCCGCACCTGGCGCGCCTGCACCGCCAATGGCACGCGCAGGCCTTGCACCCACTCGCCGGGCTCCAGCTGGTTCTTCATGTAGTCCAGGTAGAAGTCGGTCAGCGGCATGCGCCGCAGGCGCTCACCCAGGCGCAGTTCGATCTCGGCATCCAGCGCCATCAGCACCGGCGGGGCATCGCCAATCGGCGAGCCATTGGCCACATTGCCGCCCATGGTGCCGGCATGGCGCACCGGCGGCGATGCAAAGCGCAGCCAGACCTCCGTCAGCGGCGGAAAGCGCTGGGCCAGTGCGGCCCATGCCGATTCCAGCGACGCACCGGCGCCGATGCAGAGCATGCCATCGCGCTCTTCGATGCGGCGCAGCTCCGCGACCCGCCCGACGGCGATCAAATCGCCCAGCGGCCGGAACTGCTTGTTGATCCACAAGGCCACATCGGTGGTGCCGCCGATCATGCGGGCATCGGGCAGCGCGGCGCGCAACTGCGCCAGGCTGGCTATGCTGGCCGGCGCATGGAAGTGCTGGGGCTGGCCGCCGCCGGGGCTGTAGGCATAGCTCCAGTCGGCATCGCTGCGCAGCGCCTGCAGGGCCGACACCACGGGCGCCGCATCCAGTTGGCGGGCGGGCAGGTCCAGCATCTGCTGGCCGGCATCCAGAATGGGCCGGTAGCCGGTGCAGCGGCAGAGATTGCCGGACAGCGCATCGGCCAGCTGCTGGCGGGTGGGTGCGGGGCCGGGGTGCGCCTGCTGCCGCTCGTACACGGACCACAGCGACACCACAAAACCGGGCGTGCAAAAGCCGCATTGCGAGCCGTGGCAGTCCACCATGGCCTGCTGCACCGGGTGCAGCGCGTTGCCGGGCTGGCCGGCATCCTTGGGGCGGCAGCTGGTCTTGAGGTCTTCGACCGTGAACAGCGCCTTGCCATGCAGGCTGGGCAGCAGCTGGATGCAGGCATTGACGGTCTGCAGCTTGAGGCCTTGCACGGCCTGGGGATCGCCGGGTTCGGCCAGCTCGGCCAGCATCACCGTGCAGGCACCGCAATCGCCTTCGTTGCAGCCCTCCTTGGTGCCGGTGCAGCGCGCGTCCTCGCGCAGCCAGTCCAGCACACTGCGCGTGGGGGCCAGGCCTTGTACTTCGGTGATACGGCCTTGGTGGTAGAAACGGATGGCTTGTGGGGCGGTCATGGGGCTCATGGTGGGGCCCGGTCGCGCATTGCCGCGCCGGGTCTTCAAAACTGTGTACAAGCGTAGTGTGCCGCGCAGCGCCAGCCATAACAAGCCAGCGATAGGCGCTATGGTGCAGCGCATATATTTTTGGGTTTACCCGCATCTTGCGCCCGCCAAAAACGTAAGCAATGGTCGTGACTTGCGGGTTTACCAGGGCTGCGGCCATGGCAAGCAGGTATATTGCCTGGATGATGTTCCGCCGCCCCCACCCTGCGATGCGCCAGCTCGCCACCGCCGTCAGCCTGGGCCTTGCCGCCTGCGCCGTATTTGCCCAGACCAGCGCGCCGCAAGAGCCGCCGAACCTGAGCCAGGCCGAGTTCCAGTCCTGCCTCAGCGAGCTGCGCAGCAGCAAGGCCTTTGCCGCGATCACCCCCGCCACCTTCCACCAGTACACCGACCAGCTCCAGCCCGATGCCACGGTGCTGCCCCTGCTCAACCGCCAGCCGGAGTTCACGATGCCCGTCTGGGACTACATCGCCGTGCTGGTCGACGAGCAGCGCGTGGCCGAAGGCCGCGCCGCCTATGCCAAGTGGAAGGACACCTTGGACAGGATCGAACAGAGCACCGGGGTCTCCCCGCAGATCGTCATCGGCGTCTGGGGTGTGGAGAGCAACTTCGGCCAAAACCTGGGCGGGCGCTCGCTGGTGCAGTCGCTGGGCACCTTGTCGTGCTTTGGCCGCCGCCAGGCCTATTTCCGCGGCGAGTTCGCCAGTGCGCTGCGCATTCTGCAAGAAGGCCATATTGCCGAGTCCAAGCTGGTGGGCTCCTGGGCCGGCGCCTTTGGCCAGACCCAGTTCATGCCCTCGACCTTCTTCCGCAGCGCGGTGGACTTTGACGGCGATGGCCGCCGCGACATCGTCGACAGTGTGCCCGATGCACTGGCCTCGACCGCCATGTTCCTGAAGAACGCCGGCTACCGCCCGGGCCAGCCTTGGGGCTTTGAGGTCAAGCTACCCAGCGGTTTCAGCACCGCCGATGCCGGCCGCAAGAACAAGAAGCCGCTGGATTTCTGGCGCTCGGCTGGCGTCACCCTGGCCAATGGCGATCCGCTGCCGGATTCGCTGCCATCTGCCGGCCTGATGATCCCTGCCGCCGGCGGCCCGGCTTTCCTGGTGGGGCGCAATTTTGATGCGCTCTACAGCTACAACGCTTCGGAAAACTATGGCCTGGCCATTGCGCAGCTGTCCAACCTGGTGGCCGACACCTCACAAAGCCGGATCAGCTTTGTCACCCCCTGGCCCACCGATGACCTGGGCCTGTCGCGCGCGCAGAACAAGGAGCTGCAGCAGGCGCTGTTGACCCGTGGCTATGCGATTGGCGAGCCCGATGGAATGATCGGGGCCAAGACGCGCGAGGCCATCAAGGCCGAGCAAAACCGCCTGGGCATGAAGGCCGATGGCCGCGCTGGCCAAAAGCTGCTGCGCGCGCTCGGCAACTGATAGCGCTGGAGTCACACCATGATTGTCACGACCACCCCCAGCGTTGAAGGCAAGCGCATCAGCCGCTACTGCGGCATCGTCAATGGCGAGGCCATCCTGGGCGCCAACTTTTTCAAGGACTGGTTTGCCGGCATCCGCGACATCGTCGGTGGCCGCTCGGGCACCTACGAGAAAGAGCTGCAAAAGGCCAGAGACATTGCGCTGGCCGAGTTGCAGGAGCGCGCCAAGGCGCTGGGCGCCAATGCCGTCGTCGGCATCGACTTGGACTATGAAGTGCTGGGCAAGGACAACGGCATGCTGATGGTGTCAGCCAGCGGCACCGCGGTCGTCGTCGACTAAAAGCCCCTGCCGGTATTGCTGCAGCCCCCTCGCGGATGGCTGCAGCCCCTGCTCAGCGCTTGGCCTGTTTGACACCGGCGCCGCGCACTTCCAGGCGGATGCTGTCCAGCACCTCGCCCTGCGCATTGACCAGCTCCACCTGGTGGCGCCCCGGCCAGGGCAGCCAGGCCCAGCGCGCGCCGCGCGCGACGTCCTTGCCATCGATGCGCCAGCGTGCAGCGGCCGAATCGGCGACAAACTGCAGGCGCTGGCGGTCGGGTGGAATGTCCGGGTCCACCGCGACAATCGTGCCATTCGCGGGGGCCAGAATGCGCACCGCAGCCGGTGCATCGGCGCCACGGGCCTCGGTGGGCCGCCCGGCAAAGCTGCGGCCGCCCACCATCTCGTCGACCCCGGTCGCCTGGCCATCCAGCGCAAAGCGGGGCTGCCCGGTGCCGGCCAGGAACCACTCCTCACGCCGCGCCTCCAGCGCAAAGCCGGCGCCCGATTGGCCCGCCGGTGCGGGGCCAAAATCCACCCATTGCTCATGCAGCCCGGGCGGCGGCTTGGGCGCGCGGCTGGGCTGGCCCTGGTGCAAAAAGGCCATGATGCTGGCCCAGACCGGCGCCGCACCGCTGGTGCCGCTGACCGAGTGCATGGCTTCGCCACTGGCATTGCCCACCCAGACGCCGACCGTGTAGCGGTCGGACCAGCCGACTGCCCAGTTGTCGCGCATGTCCTTGCTGGTGCCGGTTTTCACCGCCGCCCAGCTGCGGGTGCCCAGCACGCTGTCCAGCCCAAAGGTGCGCACGCGGGCATTGCCATCGGCCAGCATATCGCCCACCACATAGGCGGCGCCCGCATCCATCGCCTGGCGGAACTGCGGCTTGCCGCCACGCGCATAGGCCACCGGGCTGTAGCGCCCGCCATTGGCCAGTGCGCGGTAGGCATTGGTCAGCTGCACCAGCGGAATGTCGGGGCTGCCCAGCGCCAGGCTGTAGCCAAAATAGCTGCCGCTCTCGCGCATCGGCATGCCCAGGCGCACCAGCTGGTCAAAGAAGTCGTCGACACCCACCATCACCAGGGTGCGTACCGCCGGCACATTGAGCGACGCGCCCAGCGCCGTGCGCACCGACACCCAGCCCTTGAAGCTGCGGTCGTAGTTCTGCGGAATATAGAGGCCGCTGGCCGTCGGAATGCGGGCCGGCGAATCCTCGATCAAGGACGCAGCGGTGAGCTTGCGCTCGGCAATCGCCTGGCCATAGAGAAAGGGCTTGAGGGTGGAGCCTGGCTGGCGCGGCGCCAGCACCGCATCCACCGCATGGGCCTGGCTCAGTGCGCCCGATGAGCCCACCCAGGCCAGCACCTCGCCGCTCGCGTTGTCCAGCACCAGCACGGCGCCATCTTGCACATTGCTGCTGCGCAACGCCTGCAGGTGCTGGCCCAGAATATCGACCGCATAGCGCTGCAGCGGCGCACTCAAGGTAGTGCGCAGGCTGGCCATGGCCGCCGGCTGGTTTTTTCCATCCGCGCCATGCCGTGCCTCGCGCAGTGCAATGCGGCTGAAGTGCGGCGCAATGCCTTCGCTGGCATCAAAGGCGCGCTTTTTCAGCGCGATCTCGGTGAAGAACACGATCGCTTCGCAGTCCACCTTGGGATCACGCCGCATCTCCCTGAGCACGCCGCAGGCGCGCTGGCCCACCTGGCTGGGCCGCGCATTGGGCGCGCGCACCAGCGCGGCGGCCACCGCCGCCTCACGGTCATCCAGCCCATGGGGGGCCTTGTCGAACAGGGTGCGTGACAGCGCATCAATGCCCACCAGCTCGCCCCGGAAAGGCACCAGGTTCAGGTAGGCCTCCAGGATCTGGGTCTTCTGCCAGCGCCGGTCCAGCACCTGGGCGGCCACCGTCTGGCCGACCTTTTGCACCACCGAGCGGCCACCATTGCTGCGCCGCCAGTCGCCGTCGAGCAAGCCCGCCAGCTGCATGCTGATGGTGCTGGCCCCGCGCGTGCGCTGGTTCCAAAGATTGCCCCAGGCCGCAGCGGTCACCGCCGCCCAGTCCACGCCACTGTGCTCGTAAAAGCGCTTGTCCTCGCTCAGCAGCATAGCGGTGCGCAGCGCGGCCGATACATCGCCCAGCGCCACCCAGTCGCCCCGGCGCACCGTGCTGTCGGTGCGCACCCGCTGCAGCAGCTCCCCTTCGCGTGACAGCACCCGCGTCTCCGATGAGCTGAAGTCCTGGCGCACCTCGCCAAAGCTGGGCACAGCCTGGGCCAGTGGTGCATGCACCAGGCAGGCCAGGGCCAGCAGCCGCGAGCGGGCTA
Organism: Comamonas sp. B21-038; assembly: GCF_022387135.1. Taxonomy (GTDB): domain Bacteria; phylum Pseudomonadota; class Gammaproteobacteria; order Burkholderiales; family Burkholderiaceae_C; genus Comamonas; species Comamonas sediminis. The sequence goes on along the minus strand of NZ_CP092462.1, from coordinate 429,523 downwards.
TAGCGCGCAGCCTCATGGCGCCACGGGCACAACCGTCACCTTCGGATTGGGTGCCATGCCGAACATCTCGGGCGCATACAGCGCCTCGACGCGGGTCGATGGCAGCGCAAACTCACCGGTGTTGTTGACGCGGTAGCTGTACTGCAGGCTGAGCTTGCCCTGCGGCAGGTAGCCGTAGTAGGCGCGGTAGCTCTCGAAAGAGCGCTCCTCGAACGCCTTCCAGCCCCAGCCGGTCGATTTCTCGCCGGCGGTGGACAGCGCCGAGTCCCGGCCCAGGCCGCTGCCCAGGATGGTGGCGCCGCCCGGGATCGGATCGGTGATCGCCACCCAGGTCATGTTGGCGCTGGCATTCACCTCCAGGGTCACACGCAGCACATCGCCCCGGGTGTACTGGCCAGCGGGCAGGTTCTTGTTGGCCTGCTCCACGGCCACCACCGTCTTGCTGATGGTGTAGCCGGCCGACAGCGGCTGCTTGAGCGGCACGGCCGCCTGCGACTGCACCGTCAACCAGGGCTTGCCGGTGCCCTTTTGCTGCACCTTCAGGCTCTGGTTGCCACTGGCCCAAGGCAGGTCAATGGTGTTGTTCAGCCACTGCGCCACCTGCTCGGTCGGGCCGGGCGTGCGCTTGCCGCCCTGCGCCAGCAGCTCGATGGCGTCCTGCGCCTTGGTCACGCGGCTCCAGTCCACGGTGCCGGACTTGCCGGCCATGCTGGCCTCGGTCGTGCCGGTCACCGGCGTGGATTCATAGGTGCGCGAGAAGCGCTCCAGCGCCAGCGCGCCCCAGAGGTTGGCCGTGGTCGTCGTCCAGGCACCGCTCTTTTGGCGGCCGATGAAGCTGCTGGCCAGGCGCGGCATGTCGTCCTTCCAGGCCGGATCGTCCATCACCACCAGCAGGAAACGCGCCAGGGTGGTGTCGCCGTTTTGCATCAGCCACCACCAGTAGTCGTTGTTCTCGTTGGCGAACAGCACCTTGGTGCCCTGGTAGCTCAGGCGCGCACGCAGGATCTGGTTGGCCTCTTCGAGCAGCTTGCTGCGGTTAGGCACATCCTTCATGTGGCCCAGGATGGACAGCCAGTCCACCACCGTCTGGGTGGGCCAGTCGTTAGGCGCAATCTGGATGCTGGTCAGCATGCGCGGCTGCGCCTTGCCATACAGCGCCAATGCGTTGATGGCAGCGAGCTTGCGCACTTCCAGGTCGGAGCGTGGGCTCCAGAACTTGCGCTCGATGCGGCCATCGATGAAGCGGGCCAGCGCATCCTGCATGCGGCCCAGCGGCGCGGCGGGGATCGCGAAGGCTGGGTCGATACGCTTCATCTCGAAAGCGGCCTGCAGCAGGTGGGCGGTCAGCGCATCGCTGCCGGTGTTGCTGCTGCCCGGTTGCGGCGGGAAGTAGTTGGCCAGGCCATCGCCATCCAGATAGGTGGGCAGGCGTTCCATCGTGCTCTTCCACAGCGCTGCATCCTGCATGCCGATGGATTTGCTCGTGGTCTGCTCGAGGCAGGCGTAAGGGTAGGCACGCCACCAGTCACGCACCCCGGGCAGGCCTTCTGCCAGGCGCGGCACCAGCGACAGCTTCAGGCCGCCACGGCCGGGCAAGGCATCGGCCGGCGCACTCACCGGCATATCCAGGCTGCCATCGAGCTGCAGCAACGTGGCCTGCAGGGTCTCCACCGCCACGGCGGGCACCACCCGCTGGCTGACCTTGAGCGCGTCGGCGGCATCGCCCTGCTTGTCCTTGGCGCTGATCTCCCAGAGCAACTCGCCCTGGCGGCTTTGCGACATGTCGGCAGGTGCCGTCACGCTCCAGCTCACGGTGCGGGCCTCGTTGGCGGCCACTTCCACCGTCTGCGGCTCCAGCTGCAGCAACGTGGCCTTGGGGGTCACCAGCACCTGCATGGGCTTGCTGGTGGTGTTGCGCAGGGTGACCTGGGCGTCATAGCGGTCGCCGTCGCGCACCAGCGGCGGCAGGCCGCTGATGATCTGCAGCTCCTGCGTGGTGCGGATCTGGGTGGTGCCGGTGCCAAACAGCTCCAGCCCGCTCTCGGCCACGGCGACGATCTTGAAGCTGGTCAGGGCGTCGTTGAGCGGCACATCCACTTCGGCGCGGCCATTCGCATCCAGCACCACATTGGGCTGCCACAGCAGCAGGGTGTCGAGCAGCTCGCGCGTCTGGCCATTGCCACCGCCCCCGCCTGCCGCCACCGCCTTGCGGCCGTAGTGGCGCCGGCCGATGATTTCCATCTGGGCGGTGGAGGTCTCCACACCCCAGGAACGCTTTTGGTACATGGCTTCGAGCAGCGCCCAGGTGTCATTGCTCTTTAGCTCCAGCAAGGCCTGGTCCACGGCCGCCACCGACACAGCCGCGCCCGCAGCCGGCTTGCCATTGGGCAGCTTGGCTTCGATCGTGACCTTGGCGGTGTTGCGGATGCGGTAGCTTTCCTTGTCGCTCTTGACGGTCACGGCCAGCTGGCGGTCGGCAATGCCGACGCGAATCTCGGCCGCGCCCAGGCGGTAAGCGGGCTTGGACAGGTCCACCAGCGCGGTGGGCGCCACATATTCCTTGCCCTCGTACCAGAACGAAGTCCACCATTCACGCGGCGACTTGAAGCCCCAGGTGAAGAAGCTGTACCAGGGCACTTCGCGCAGGCGGCCACGCAGCGCCATCACGCTGACGTAGACATTCGGGCCCCAGCCCTCTTGCACCTTCAGGTTGACCGTGGGGTCATCGCCGTGCAGGGTGATCACCTGGCTGGACAGCACGCCTTCGCGCTCCACCGTCACCAGCGCCGTTGCCTCGCGGAAGGGCATGCGCACCTGGAAGCGCGCGGTGTCGCCCACCTTGTAGGATTTCTTTTCCGGCAGCAGGTCCATGCGGTCGGTGTCTTCTCCGCCAAACCACAGCTCGCCCTGCTTGGTCACCCAGACCGAGGTCGCGGCCTTGGAGCTGCGGTTCTTGTCATCGGTGGCCTCGGCGATCAGCTCGGTCTCGCCGCCTTCGCTCAGTTGGGTGCTGCAATCGAGCAGGCCCTTGGCATCGCTCTTGCCGCTGCAGACCACGCCCAGGTCCTTGTAGCTCTCATGGTTCTCGTAGCTGTAGAAGCCGCCCACCATGCGCTTGCGCGTGGAGGTGACAATACGCGCCACTGCCCGCACCTGCAGCTTGACGCCGGAGACGGGTTTGCCCGACGGCGTCAGCGACAGCGCCTGGAAGCTCAGCTTCTTGTCGGTGGAGGCCCAGTTCTCGGCCTTGATGCCGGCGACCACCGACGCAGGCCAGATCACGCTGTGGTTGCTGATGGTCTGCACCTCGCCATTGGGGTCGGAGAAGCTCGCCTCCAGCAGCAGATCCTGCGGCGCCACGGAGCTGGGCACCTGCGCGATTTCGGCCTTGCCCACGCCATTGGCATCCAGGGTCAGCGCCAGCTTGTCGGCAATCACGCGGCGGTCATTGCTGTAGTCTTCTCCGTCGTTACCCGCGCCGGGCAGCTTGCGGCTCAGATAGGGCCGGCCGAACGAGAACGTGTCGTAGTCCTCAAAGCTCACCGCATGCGACTGGATCGCGGCCGACACCTTGACGGCCTCCTTGGCCGCTGCGCCGCCCGAGAGGTAGGACAGCTGCACCTGGGCACCGAGCTTGCCCGGTTGCACGATAGGCGCTGGCTGGTCCGGCGTCACACTGCCCTTGAACACTGGCAGGCGGTACTCTTCCACCCGGAACGAGCCGGTCTGCATCTCGGTCGGTCCCCACTTGCCCTTGCCGCCCTTGAGCGTGATGCGGTAGGTGCCCAGCTTGGCAGACTTGGGAATCTTGAACTCCGACACGGCCGACAGGCCCTGGCCCGGGCGCTGCCAGCTCAGCGGCAGCTCGAACTCGTCATTGCTGCCCACATGGGTGATGACCACCTGGTCGGGCAACTGCTCCTTGCCGGGCAGGCCCAGGCCGCCCATGGTCTGGCTGCGGATCAGGTGCTTCATCGACACCGTTTCGCCGGCGCGCAACAGGCTGCGATCGAGCACGGTATGGGCGACCACATCCTGCACCGGGCTGCTGTCGGTCTCCAGGTTGAAGCGCCAGCTCTCGATGCCACGCTGCCAGTCGCTCCAGACAAAGGCCATGTCCTGCTTGCCATCGACCGTCGCGCGCGCGCTCACAAAGTAGGCCGAGCTGGTGTCGCTGTCAGCGCCACCCTCGCAGCGCACCTGCGCCTGGGTGTCGAGCTTGTCGAAGCGGGCCACGCCGTCCTTGTCGGTGGTGCCCTGCACCAGGGTCTTGCCGTCGCAGGTGGAGATGCGCACCTGGGCATTGGCCACCGGCTTGCCCTTGTCGAGGCTGGTCACCCAGGCCATCGCGTTCTCACGGCCGAGCTTGAAGTGCACGCCCAGGTTGGTCACCAGCGCCGAGCTGCGCACATACATCACGCGGCGGGCGCTGTCGTAGTCGGTGTTGAGCAGCGCATCGCCCAGCATCGGCGAGGCAATCTCGACCACATGGAAACCGGTCTCCAGCGGAATACCCACCACCTCGAACGGGCGCGGGTCCTTGCTGTCCGTCTTGGGCAGGGCCAGCTTCTTGCCGGCGGCCTGGCCTTCGAGCAGCGACAGCATGCGGGTTTCGACATTGTTCTTGTCGCCATCGGGCAGCACATTGGGCAGCGGGATCTTGCTGTCCTGCGCCGCCTGCTTGCGGCTGACCTGCCAGTTGTCATAGCGCTGCAGCTTGCGGTACCAGCGGATGATGTCGGCATCGCTTTGCAGCTGCAGGGTTGCGACGGTGCCCTTGTCCTCGATCGACAGGCCCTTGATCTGCAGGTCCTGCTCCACATTGCGCAAGGTCACCGGGAACATGGCCGGTCCCTTGTCGCCTTCGGCAAAGCGCTCGACCACGCCGAAGGGCGAGGCGGCAAACTTGGCCAGCGGCGGCATCAGGCCGCTTTGCACTTTCAGCGGGAACAGGTTGGCATTGGCCAGCGGCCGGTCGGACTCGTCCTTGAAGCCCTGGGGCAGCACGATGCGCATCGTCTCCTTCTCGGCAAACGGCGGCGCAAACTGCAGGCGGTTGACTTCGCCGGCATCCCCGTCATCGGGAAAGCTGGGCTGGACCCGGCCCTTGGACGTCTCCAGGAACACGCCTTCGGCCAGCTTGCGGTCCACCCCGGCGCTGAAGAACACATTCAGCGGGCGGATCGGCAGGCAGCCCGCCTGCGCATTGGCGCGCTCGCAGCTGAACTCGGCAGTGAACGGCTGGCGCACCTGGTAGTCAAAGCGGCGCTCCCGGGTCTGCTTGACCCCGTTGTCCGTGCTCACCCCTGCGCCCACCACCAGGCTCATCTGCGCACCCTCGGGCAGCGCGCGCTGGCACTGCAGGGCCACATGGCGGCGTGGCCGCTGCTGCAAGCTATCGCGGCCAAACTGGCTTTGCATGAAGTCGTCGGACTCCGAGGCGCTCAACAGGCGCACCGGAATGCGCTCACCAATGCCCTTGACGGTGCACCAGGTGCTGGCCTCTACGGTCGAGGTCACGACATCGGCATTGAACTGCAGGCCGAAGAACTGGCGGCTGTCCAGCGCCTGGTAGCTGCCGGGAACAATGCGCGTCACCGACGGGCCACCGGTGCCAAAGCTGTACCTGGCCGCGCCTTTGACGGGCTCGCCAGCGGCATCCTTGAGGTTGGCGACTTTCTCGACGGTGCAGCGCACCCCGGGCGGCAGGTCATCGGCCAGGTCGAACACCCATTCGCGGGGCCCCGTCCAGCGGCCGGTGCCCTGGTTCTGGGCCTGCTTGTTGTCGCAGTCCAGCTTGACCGGCGCGGCCGCGCGCAGATCGCCCATCGGCACCACGGCCGCATCGAACTTGACCACGATTTGCCGGACCCGGGCCACCTCGCCCTGCGGTGACACCGATGTGATGCTTGTGGCATGGGCCGACAGGCCCAGCGCAGCCCAGCCGGCGCCCGCCAGCCAGCGTTGTAATGTTGTATTCACGGAGCTCTCCCCTAGGATGGTGAGAGCGTACCAAAATTAGCCTGCGCCAGTGTTGGCTGGCCGCCCAGGGCAGCCAGGTGTTTCATTTGGCAACAAGAAGATGCTATTTATTAGGCTAATGGCTTGCCGGGGCTCTGCCGATGGATGCCTTGCTGTCCAGCAACGCCAGCGAAGGTCACTGCGGCTGAAAGCCGCTGTCGCGGATGATGCGGGCCCAGACGGCCGAATAGGCGCGCTCGCGTGCCAGCAGCTGCTCGGGCGTCATATAGCCCACGCTCAACCCCATGCCGACCAGCTGCTCCTGCACATCGGGGGCGGCCACGGCCTTGGCAACCGCCTGCGATACAGCCTGCACCATATCGGGGGGCGTGCCGGCGGCAGCGTACATGCCGTAATAAGGCATGTCTTCGAGGCCCGGCAAGCCCAGCTCGCTGAAGGTGGGCACATCGGGCAAGGCCTGCTGGCGCTTGCCGCCCAGTACCGCCAGCACACGGATCTTGCCGGCCCTGTGGCTTTCGATGAAATCCTGCACCGAGCCAATGCCGGCGGGGATCTGGTTGCCCATCATGTCGGCCAGCATCGGCGCGCTGCCCCGGTAGGGCACGGACAGCAGATCGGTCTTGAAGCGCTGGTTCAGCACCCGCACCAGGAACTCCGGCGTCGATGCCGGGGCTGGAATGCCCACCGCACTCTTGCCGCCCTGCTTTTTGAGCCACTGCAGATAGGCCTCGAACGTGCGTACGCCCAGGCCGTCGGAGACCGCAATCGCATTGACAAAGCTGGCAAATCCCGCCACTGGCACAAAGTCCGCATGCGGGTCAAACCCCGGGTTCTTGACGACCTGGGGCAGGATGGAGATGGTGTGGTCGTGGGTGACGAAGAAGGTGGCGCCATCCGCAGGCGAGGCCTTGAGGATCTGGGCCGCAATCTGGCCGCCCGCGCCGGGCTTGTTCTCCACCACCACCGAGGTGCCCAGGCTGTCCTTCATCTTCTCGGCCAGCAGGCGTGCGATCACGTCGGTGCCGCCGCCCGGTGGAAAGCCCACCAACAGCCGCACCGGCTTGCCCTTGTTGTAGCCCGCCGCCCAGCTGGGGCTGGCCAGCCACCCGGCCGCAGCAGCGGCCAGCAGTTGTTGGGAGAAATGGCGGCGGCGCAGGGACATGCTCAGCTTTCAGGAATCGAAGAAGAACCGTTCAAGCAAGGCTTATGCCAGACGTGTGCGGTGCTTGGCCAGCTGCGTGCGCACCTGGGCAGGCGCCGTGCCACCCAGCGTATTGCGGGCGTTCAGCGAACCTTCCAGGCTCAGCGCCTCGAAAACATTGGCTTCGATGTTGGGGTTGAAGGCCTGCAGCTCGGCCAGCGGCAGCTCGGTCAGGTCCACACCCTTTTGCGAGGCGAGCTTGACGGCATGGGCCACGGTCTCGTGGGCATCGCGGAAAGGCAGGCCCTTCTTGACCAGGTAATCGGCCAGGTCGGTGGCGGTGGCATAGCCCTTGAGCGCCGCGGCACGCATGTTGTCGGCGTTGACGGTGATGCCGCCCTCCTTGGCGCCGGTCGCAGGGTTCACTTGGCCGCCGATCATCTCGGCGAAGATGCGCAAGGTGTCCTTCAAGGTGTCGACGGTGTCGAACAGCGGCTCCTTGTCTTCCTGGTTGTCCTTGTTGTAGGCCAGCGGCTGGCCTTTCATCAACGTGATCAGGCCCATCAGGTGGCCGACCACGCGGCCGGTCTTGCCCCGTGCCAGCTCGGGCACATCGGGGTTCTTCTTCTGCGGCATGATCGACGAGCCGGTGGTGAAGCGGTCGGCAATACGCACAAAGCCGAAGTTCTGGCTCATCCAGATGATCAGTTCCTCGGACAGGCGGCTGATGTGCACCATGCACAGCGACGCCGCTGCGGTGAATTCAATCGCGAAGTCGCGGTCGCTGACGCCGTCCAGCGAGTTCTGGGACACGCCTTCCATGCCCAGCGTGCGGGCCACACGCTCGCGGTCCAGCGGGTAGGTGGTGCCGGCCAGCGCGGCGCTGCCCAGCGGCAGCACATTGACGCGCTTGCGCACGTCCAGCATGCGCTCGGCATCGCGCTTGAACATTTCCACATAGGCCAGCAGGTGGTGGGCAAAGCTCACCGGTTGGGCCACCTGCAGGTGGGTAAAACCGGGCAGGATCACGTCGACGTTCTTTTCGGCCACTTCCACCAGGGACAGCTGCAGCTCGCCCAGCAGGCCTTCGATCAGGTCGATCTCGCCGCGCAGCCACAGGCGCACATCGGTGGCAACCTGGTCATTGCGGCTGCGGCCGGTGTGCAGGCGCTTGCCGGCATCGCCCACCAGCTGGGTCAGGCGCGCTTCGATGTTCAGGTGCACGTCTTCCAGGTCCAGCTTCCACTCAAAGCTGCCCGCTTCGATTTCCGAGGTGATCTGCGCCATGCCCTGCTCGATGGAGGCCAGGTCCTGCTCGCCGATGATCTTCTGGGCACACAGCATTTGTGCATGGGCCAGACTGCCCTGGATGTCGGCCTGCCACAGGCGCTTGTCGAAAAACACACTGGAGGTATAGCGCTTGACCAGATCGCTCATGGGTTCGGAGAACAGCGCCGACCAGGCTTCGGACTTGGAATCGAGCTGGTTGTGCGAAGGAGACGAAGCGTGTGGTGTAGACATGAAGGTCGCAGTATTCGGGTTAAGCTGCCAGTTGCGCTGCGGAAACACAGCCTCCGGTGCTGTGCCTGTGGCCCGCCGAAGCCCTGGGCGAAAACCAGGATTTTATCGACCCTGCACGACCATGCCAGCAACATCAACTAATCCAGCACCGCGCGAAGCCATCGTCGGCACGGCCTATGTGTTTGATGCCTGCACCGCCAGTGTGATCGGCCGCACGGTGGCCCTGGTCGAGACCGTGGTGGCGATTGCTGCGGCCTTTGGCACCAGCAGCCTGCTCGATTGGTTCTTTCAGCTGGCACTGCTCACCGCCGTGGTGCTGCCGGCCAGCCTGCTGTGGCTGGTGCTGGCCTGCCAGCAGAAAAAGCAGCTGCAGCGCTGCAGCACGCGCGTGCAGTACCTGGCCGGCGCCGCGCTGGGCGTGGCCTGCGGGCTGCTGGCGGCCATGCTCTACCAATGGGCGACGTTGTCGTCACACACCGCCTGGCTGGCCAGCGCTGCGGCGGGCGGCTTTTTGGCGGCGATGGTCGTGGTGGGCCTGCAGTGGCGCGCCCAGGCCCGCACGCCGGCGGCCACCACCGCGCGGCTGGCCGAGCTGCAGGCGCGCATCCGCCCGCATTTCCTCTTCAATGCGCTCAACAGCGCCATTGCGCTGGTGCAGGACCACCCGCACAAGGCCGAAGCCATGCTGGAGGACCTGAGCGACCTGTTCCGCCATGCGCTGACCGAAAAGCGCGAGGCCTCGACCCTGGCCGAAGAGGTGATGCTGGCGCGCCGCTACCTGTCGATCGAGCAGATCCGCTTTGAAGACCGCATGGCCGTGCGCTGGAACCTGGATTCGCGCGCCGATGACGCCACCGTGCCGCCGCTGTTTCTGCAGCCGCTGGTGGAGAACGCCGTCAAGCACGGCATCGAGCCCAGCCACGGCCATGGCCGCATCAGTATTGCCACGCGCAGGCGGGGCAATATGGTGCAGATCCAGATCATCAACACCACCCCGCGCCCGTTCAGCGCCCCGCAGCCGGAGCGGCGTGCCGGCACTGGCACCGCCATCCTGAATGTGAAAAAGCGGCTGCGCCTGCTCTATGACCTGGAGTACGACTTCAAGGCGACCAGCAAGGACGGCATCTACATGGTGCGCATCAGCATCCCCGCTTGAGCGGGCGCAAATACACGACGGCCGGTGTTGGCAGCCAGGCCCCGCCTCCGCTAGCATAGGCGCCCATGCGAGTATTGATTGTGGATGATGAAGCCCTGGCCCGCAGCCGGCTGCGGCGCTTGCTGGTCGAGATGACACCAGCGCCAACCGCTGTGCACGAGGCCGCTAATGCGCCCGAGGCGCTGCAGGCGCTGGCCAGTGCCGCGGCAGTGGGCCAGGCCTTTGATGTGCTGCTGCTGGACATCCACATGCCTGGGCTGAGCGGCATGGAGCTGGCGCGCCAGCTGCAGCAGCAGCCCCCGGCGCCGGCCGTGGTCTTTGTCACCGCCCACCCCGAGCATGCGCTGAGCGCCTTCGAGGTCAATGCCGCCGACTACCTGACCAAGCCGGTGCGGCGCGAGCGCCTGGCAGCCGCGCTGCACAAGGTGGCCCTGGTCGCCCAGGCCCATGCACTGCGCCAGGCCCCTGCCCTGCCCGAGCCTGACCTGGACGCCGACACCTTGCTGATCACCGACCGGGGCCGTACCGAACGGGTGCGCCTGGCCGATGTGCTGTATTTCAAATCCGAGCTGAAATATGTGACTGTGCGCACCGGTTCACATGAGTATCTGTGGTCGGGCAGCCTCAACGATCTGGAGACGCGCTTTGCCAAGCGCTATCTGCGCGTGCACCGCAATGCGCTGGTGGCACCGTCCGCCATCCGCTGCCTGGAAAAGGCCTGTGATGCAGACGACAGCGAGGGCTGGCAGCTGCGTCTGTTTGGCATCCCGGATGTGCTGCTGGTCTCGCGGCGCCAGCTGCCGGTGGTGCGTGCCTTGCTGGCCAACAAGCTCAGTGGCCTGCGTGCAGGCTGACAGCTGCCGTCCTCACCCGTCTCAGTGCTTGTGCCCGTCGTGGTCGCCATGCGCGTCATCGGCGCCATGGGCCTCATGCTGCCCGGCCGGGCCGTGTGCATGGCCAGGGTGGTCATGGTCGCCATGCGCCCAGGTGCTGACCGCGCTCACCACCACCATGCCGATGGCCAGCCAGACCACCTGCTGCACCGTCTGCTTGGCCGACAGCTGGCGCTGCAGCTGCGGGATCAGATCGGCCAGCGCCACATAGATGAAGCTGCTCGATGCAATGGCCAGGAAGTACGGCAGAAAATCGGCCAGTGAGCTGACCAGGAAATAGCCGACCACACCGCCCAGCGCGGTCACCGCACCGGCCAGCGACAGCTTGAGCAGCGCCACCTTGCTCTGGCTGCGGCTGCCATTGCCCGACAGCACCACCAGGTCTCCCATATGGTGCGGCACCTCATGGGCCAGCACCGAGATGGCCGCCACGATGCCCAGCCACCTATCGGCCATGAAGGCCGACGCAATCAGGATGCCATCGCCAAAGCAGTGCACGCTGTCACCGGTCAGCAGCGACCAGCCGCCTGCACTGTGGTTGTGCGTGTGGCCGTGGTGGTGGTGCGCATGGCCATGCTGGCCATCGGCGTGCTCGCCATCCGCACGGTCGCCTTCCGCATGGCCGCCATGGGCATGGCCGCGCTCTTCAGGCAGCGCATGGCGGTGCTCATGGCCGTGGTGCCAGAGTTCGGCCTTGTCCAGCAAAAAGAAAAATACCAGACCCAGCAGCAGCACCACAAACAGGGCCTTGGGGTTGATCTGGCTCTCGAAAGCCTCGGGCAGCAAATGCACAAAGGCGGTAGCGAGCAAGGCGCCTGCGGCCAGGCTCAGCAGGTGCTGGGCACCAAAGCGGCTGCCCTGGCCGCCGATACCCGTGCGCATCAGCGCTGCGGCCACCCACACGCTGCCCAAACCGGCAGCAAGGGTCGCCAGCACGATTGCGATCAAAGTCATGAAACCATCCTTCAGCGGGGCCGGCTCAACAAACAACGCCATCACCCCAGTGCAGCACCGCGCGCCTGCGCAGCCACCGGGCACCCTGCCCCATCCAACATGCCGCGCATGGTAGCACTTAGTTGCAACGCAGTTGCATTAACCGCCCCAAATCCTGGGCGCATGCCGGGGCTTGGGGCGGTCCATCTGGAACCTCAGCGGCTGCCCTTGCCAGGCAGCGCTGGGTATCCGCATCAGTGCGCTTTTTCCCAGTTCGGGCCAAAGCCGATCTCGGCGATCAACGGCACCTTCAGGTCGGCTACACCGGCCATGATGGCCGGGATCTCCGTGCGCACCCAGTCCTGCTCGGCCGCCGGCAGCTCGAACACCAGTTCATCGTGCACCTGCATGATGACCAGCACCTCGGGCTTCTGGGCATCGAGCTTGGCCTGCACGGCCACCATGGCCTTCTTGATCAGATCGGCTGCCGTGCCCTGCATCGGCGCATTGATCGCGGCGCGCTCGGCCGCTTTCTTGCGCGGGCCGTTGCCGCCATTGATCTCGGGCAGCACCAGGCGCCGGCCAAACACGGTCTCGACATAGCCCTGCGTGTGCGCCAACTCGACGGTCTGGTCCATGTAGCGCTTGACGCCGGGGTAGCGCTGGAAGTACTTGTCGATATAGGCGGCAGCGGCCTTGGTCTCGATGCCCAGGTTCTTGGCCAGACCAAAGCTGCTCATGCCGTAGATCAGGCCAAAGTTGATGACCTTGGCATAGCGGCGCTGCTCGCTGCTGACCTGGTCCAGTGCCACGCCAAACACCTCGGCGGCGGTGGCGCGGTGGACATCTAGCCCATCGCGGAAGGCATTCAGCAGCGCCTCGTCGCCCGACAGATGCGCCATGATGCGCAGCTCGATCTGCGAGTAGTCGGCGCTGGCAATCAGCTTGCCTTCGGGCGCGACAAAGGCTTCGCGGATGCGGCGGCCTTCGGCGGTGCGCACGGGAATGTTCTGCAGGTTCGGCTCGTTGCTCGACAGGCGGCCGGTGACAGCCACCGCCTGCGCATAGTGGGTGTGCACGCGGCCATCGCTGGGCAGCGCCATCTGCGCGAGCTTGTCGGTGTAGGTGCCCTTGAGCTTGGACAGCGAGCGGTGCTCCAGGATCTTGGCCGGCAGCGGGTAATCCTCGGCCAGCTTTTCCAGCACTTCTTCGTCCGTGCTGCGCGCGCCGGTGGCGGTTTTCTTCACCACCGGCAGGCCCAGCTTGTCAAAAAAGATCTCGCCGAGCTGCTTGGGGCTGCTCAGGTTGAACTGCTGGCCGGCGATCTCGTAGGCCTCGGCTTCCAGCGCCAGAATGCGGCGGCCCAGGTCGTTGCTCTGGCGCGCCAGCTCGGGCGCATCAATGCGCACGCCATTGCGCTCGATGCGGAACAGCGCTTCGCTGGTCTGCATCTCCAGCGCGTAGATATGCGCCAGGCCAGGATGGGCTTCGATGCGCGGCCACAGCACGCGGTGTACACCGAGGGTCTGGTCGGAATCCTCACAGCTGTACGCGGCGGCCTTGTCCACCGGTACCTGGGCAAACGGTATCTGGCCCTTGCCCTTGCCGCAGAGGTCCTCATAGCTGATGCCCGTGCGGCCGGTGTGGCGCAGTGCCAGGCTGCCCAGGTTGTGGGGGCGGTCGGCCTCCAGCACATAGGACTGCAGCATGGTGTCATGCGCATAGCCTTGCACGCGAATGCCGTGGTTGGCCAGCACATGCTGGTCATATTTGACATGCTGGCCCAGCTTCTTTTTGCTGGCGTCTTCCAGCCAGGGCTTGAGCTTGGCCAGCACCAGATCCATCGGCAGCTGCTCGGGCACGTCCATGCCTTCGTGGCGCAGCGGGATGTAGGCCGCCTCGCCCACCTGCACGCTGAACGAGATGCCGACGATGCGGGCCTGCATTTCATCGAGCGAATCGGTTTCGGTATCGAGCGCCGCCAATTCGGCCGTTTGCAGCTTGAGCAACCAGGCATCCAGATCGGCCTCGGTCAGGATGGTGTGGTAGACCACATCGCGCTGCTGGGCCTCGATGGCGACCTCGGTCACCGCGGCATCGGCACTGTCAAACAGACCGGCCTGGCCGGCAAGGCCGGCTGCGGCCTTGCCCGCAGCGGGCGCTGCGGCAGAACCCAGCGACCGTGCCAGGCCCTTGAAGCCGTACTGCTCATAGAACGGTGCCAGGCCGGCGGCATCCGGCTCGCCCAGCGTAATGCCATCGAAGGCGGGCAGGCCCGGGATGTAGTCGTCCAGCGCGCAATCGGTCTTCATCGTCACCAGCTGGCGGCTCAGCGCCAGCTGGCCGCTGGCAATCGCATCGCGCAGGTTCTGGCCGGCAACACCCTTGATCGTGTCGGCTTTGGCGATCAGCTGGTCCAAGGAGCCGTGTTCCTCCAGCCACTTGGCAGCCGTCTTGGGGCCTACCTTGCTGACGCCGGGCACGTTGTCCACCGTATCGCCCACCAAGGCCTGGTACTCGACCATCTGCGACGGCGGCACGCCAAACTCGGCCGTGACCCCGGCCACATCGCGGCGCTTGCCGTTCATCGTGTCGATGATGGTCACATGCTCGTTGACCAGCTGGCTCAAATCCTTGTCGCCGCTGGAGACGATGACCTGAATGCCCTGCTGCGATGCCATCCGGGCCAGGGTGGCGATGACATCGTCGGCCTCGACCCCGGGCACCGCCAGAATCTTCCAGCCCAGCAGCTGCACCACCTCATGGATGGGCGCGATCTGCGAGCGCAGGTCATCGGGCATTGGCGAGCGCGTGGCCTTGTACTCGGTGTAGAGATCGTCGCGGAAGGTGGGGCCGCTGGCGTCGAAAACACAGACGGCGTAGTCGGCCTGTATGTCTTTACGCAACGCCTGCATCATGTTGATCATGCCCCGGATGGCCCCGGTAGCCGGGCTGGCAGAGTCGCCGGGAACCGCACGAAGGTCGGGCATCGCATGGTAGGCACGGTACAGATAGCTGGAACCGTCCACCAGCACTAAAGTAGGAGGATTACGCATATTGACATTGTGCCCGGTACGCAAACACCGGGCGACAACTTACAATTGAGCCATGCGCGCAATTACCACTTCTTTCATCGCCCAGGCCCTGGCACTGGTGCTGGCAGCCCCTGCGCTGGCCCAGCAACCCGCCGCTCCTGCCGAGCAGCCTGCAGCCCAGCCCGCTGCACAGCCTGCGGCCCCTGCCGACGCGGCGCCCGCGAACGACAAGTACAACCAGAAGGCCGAATACATCCGGGTGGAAGATGCGGGCAGCCGTATCGACGAGGTGCGCATTGGTGGCCAGACCCAGAGCATCCATGTGCAGCCCAAGATGGGCAACATGCCCGGCTATGAGGTCAAGCCGACCGACGGCGCCCGCGCCCGCCCCGATGGCTTTGGCGACACCCAGAGCAAGAAGCGCGTCTGGAACATCGGCAATTTCTGAGCGCGATACCAGAGCGAACAGCCCGGCGCCGCCCGGGCTTGCGATAATCGCCTCTTTGCACCCGCCTTGCGGGCCAGGCCAGCCACAGAGGCTGGCCTTGTTTTTGTAGCGACGATATACATCCATGGCTGTTTTCACCGAAGTATCCGACAAGGCTGCCAAGGCCTTGCTCAAACGCGTCCCGCTGGGCGATTTCGTCTCGTTGCGCGGTATTGAAGGCGGTATTGAAAACACCAACTACTTTCTGACCACCAGCCAGGGCGAGTACGTGCTGACCCTGTTCGAGCGCCTGCGCGCCGACCAGCTGCCGTTCTACCTCTACCTGATGAAGCACCTGGCCAAGGCCGGCGTGCCGGTGCCCGAGCCCCAGGCCGATGGCAAGACCGGCGACATCCTGCTGCAGGTCGAGGGCAAGCCGGCGGCCATCGTTGGCAAGCTGCCCGGCAAGAGCCAGCTGGCGCCCCAGGCGGCGCATTGCCAATCGCTGGGCGAGGTGCTGGCCCGAATGCACCAGGCCGCGCTCGACTACCCGCGCCAGCAGCCCAATCTGCGTGGCCTGCCCTGGTGGAACGAGACCGTGCCGGTGGTGCTGCCCTACCTGGACACCGCCACCGCCGAACTGCTGCGCAGCGAGCTGGCCTACCAGAACCATGTGGCACAAAGCTCGGCCTATACGGCGCTGCCACGCGGACCCGTCCATGCCGACCTGTTCCGCGACAACGCCATGTTCGAGGGCGACACCCTGACGGGCATCTTTGATTTCTATTTCGCCGGTGTCGATACCTGGCTGTTTGACCTGTCCGTGGTCATCAACGACTGGTGCATCGACCTGGCCACCGGCGCCATCGACAAGGCCCGTGCCGATGCGCTGCTCGCCGCCTACCAGGCGGTGCGCCCGCTGCAGGCCTGCGAGCGCGAGCTGCTCAATGCCATGCTGCGCGCAGGCGCGCTGCGCTTCTGGATCTCGCGCCTCTGGGACTTCTACCTGCCGCGCGAAGCCTCGCTGCTCAAGCCCCATGACCCGACCCATTTCGAGCGTGTGCTGCGCGAGCGCTTGGCCACGCCATACCAACTGGTCTAAGAACCGGTTCCAAGCCACCGGGGCCCGCCCGCGCACGCCATGCCCACATGGGCACCTGCCCCTTGGGCGCATGGGTTACAGTGCGCCATCCCCTTTGATTTTTATCGCTGCAGCCCGCGCTGCAGCGCGCTGGTGCATGAAACTTCGTATCGCCACTGCCCGCCAGGGTGTGACCTGGGTGCAAGACGGCTTCAAAACCTTCAAGACCCAGGCGCTGGCCCTGACCTCGCTGTTCTTTCTGTCGATGATGGTGATGTCGCTGATCGGGGCCATCCCGATTGCCGGCACCTTCATCGCGCTGGCGCTGCTGCCGGTCTCCACCTTGTGCATGATGATTGGCGCCGCGCTGACGGCCCAGGGCACGCGCCCTACGTTGCCGGTGGTACTGGCAGAGCTGCGTGTCGACAAGGAACGGCGCAATTCCTTTGTCGTGCTGGGCGTCTTCTATGCGCTGTCGTTCCTGTTGGTGCTGGGCTTTTCGGCGCTGTTCGACGGCGGCCAGTTTGCCCGCCTCAACCTGATGGGCGGCGAGATCACCCGTGAGATCGTCGAGCAACCGGCCTTCCAGCAGGCCATGTTCGCCACCATGCTGCTGTACATCCCGCTGTCGCTGCTGTTCTGGCATGCGCCGGGCCTCATCTACTGGCACCGTGTGCCTGCCATCAAGGCGGTGTTTTTCAGCCTGATTGCCTGCAGCCGCAATATCGGCGCCTTCACGATGTTTGGCCTGGCCTGGATGGCTGTCGGCATTGGCTTTGGCATTGCCATGGCCTTGCTGTCTGCACTGCTGGGCACCTTGCTGGGTGCCTGGGCAGCGGCAGCCATCGCCATTGCCGGCTCGCTGATGCTGGCAACGATGTTCCTGACCTCGGTGGTGTTCAGCTTTCGCGACTGCTTTGAAGCACCGGAGCAAGCGGACAGCGTCGCGCTCTGAGATTTACCGAATAACCCAAGCCCGGTCTGTGCCCCACAGCCCGGGCTTTTTTCATGGTTGCGGGCCTTCGCCGTGGTGCAGGCGGTGCAGATGCGTCCGGTCTTCCAGGCTGGACAGCGCCAGCGCAAACAGGATGCCCAGTGCCGCGCCCAGCACGGTATCCAGCACCCGCTCCAGCGGCATCGCCAAAGGCGCCAGCGGCGATGAGGCCAGATGCGTCATCAGCAAGGCCATCGGCGTGACCGTGATCTGGCCCAGCGCGTAGTTGTAGCCAATGCTCACCTCGGTGATGAACTGCAGCACGACGATGCTGGCAGCGATCCACCAGAAGGACGGCTCCAGCGACAGAATCAGACCCGCCACCAGCGCGCCGAGCATCGTACCCACCATGCGCTGCAGCGCGCGGTTCATCGTGATGTGCAGGTGGCTGCCCTGCATCACCGCCGTCGCGCCGATTGCCGCCCACGCCGGATGCTGCCAGCCCGCCGCCTGGGCCACCCAGGCCGCCAGACCGGCACCCAGCACCATGCGGCCGGCAGCAGCCAGCTCGGCGGGCCAGGGCCGCAGCGGCTGCGCAGGAAGCTGCACCCGCTGCACCGCCTGGTGGCGCAGGCCATCGGTGGCCCAGCAGACCAGGGCCGCCAACAGGCCACCGGCCAAGGTGCCCAAGGTGCGTTCCAGCAGCTGCTGCCCGCTGTGTACCGGCGCCAGCGAGGCACCGGCGGCGAACACCACAATCACCGCGCCCGGCCCACCCAAGCGCCAGTGGCTGACCGCCAACGTGGCCGCGCCGGCCACCAGGGCGAGCACCCAGACCATGCCCTGGGCGGGCAGCCCGGCCCAGGACGCGAGGGACGGCAGAAACACCGCTGCACACAGCATGGCCGCGCAGATGCCGACGATGCGCATGTGCCGGCCCGGCGCCGCAAAGCGGCCAAACAGCGCCGCCAATGCGCCCAGCCCCAACGGGCCGACCAGTTGGGGCCAGGGCGACAGACGCGCCACCACCAAGGCCAGCAGCACCGCCAGCGCCGCCTGCATGGCCGCGATCAGCGCAATATGCAGCGACGGCAGCGGCTGCAGACGCGCGCTGTCGCGCAGCTGGCGCGGCGACAGCAGATGGCGCAGCGCCTGGGGGCGGCCTACGGAAGGGGTGGAAACGTCAATCTTGCGGACAGGGGTCATGGGCATTCTCGTCTACCCAGCGACTGGCGAACGCGCAGACCGGCCGGCGGTGCGGCCAGCGCATGTGGCTGGGACATGGAAGTGGCGACTCACCCGCCGGCAAGCAGCACGGGCGCCGCCCCCTGCGCGGATGGAGGACGGCCAGCGCCGCCTGGGCAGCAGGGGTGCACCAGAATGCGGGGGGGCTGCTCAAGCGGATGAGCAGCCCATATAGTATCCTATGCAACTATTAAATGCAAGCCCGAGGTTGGCGCCCACTATCACCCCAACACCTGCCAGGCTTGCACTGCGGGCTGAGACCCGCGCGCAGCTCAGACCACCGTGAGCTTGGCCACCGACAGCGCCAGCCACTTGGTGCCATGGCGCGGAAAATTCACCTGGGCACGGGCATCGTCGCCCGTGCCTTCGACCGCCAGCACCTTGCCTTCGCCAAACTTGTTGTGGAACACATTGGCGCCCTTCTTGATGCCATGCGCTGGCTCGGCCTTTTGCACCGGCACGGGGGTTTTGCCCCACATGCTGGGCGCGGAATCACCATAGCCACCGCCCGACGAGCGACCGCCGCCGCCGCCCCCGCCGTAAGCCAGGCTGCCCATGCCACTGCCAAAACCCGAATGCCTGGGCGTGAGCCATTTGAGTGCTGTCTCGGGCAGCTCGTCCAGAAAGCGGCTGCGCACGTTGTAGCGCGTGGTGCCGTGCAGCATGCGCGTCTGCGAGGTGCTCAGGTAGAGGCGCTTGCGCGCCCGCGTGATCGCCACATACATCAGACGGCGCTCTTCCTCCAGCCCGCCGGTGTCGGTCATCGCATTCTCGTGCGGGAACAGGCCCTCTTCCAGCCCGCCGATGAACACCACGTCAAACTCCAGACCCTTGCTGGCATGCACGGTCATCATCTGCACGGCATCCTGGCCCGCCTGCGCCTGGTTATCGCCCGCCTCCAGCGCCGCATGGGTCAGAAAGGCCACGAGCGGCGACAAGGTCTCGCCGGTGTCCGGGTTCACGATGGCCGGATTGGCCGCATCGGGCAGCGGAGTGTCGAGCAGCGGCGCATCCGGGTCCAGCCCCTGGCTGACGGGGCTTTGGCCGCTGCCGGGCACGCCCATGGCCTGTTGCTCATCGAGCGGAATGGCCACGGCATCCCTGCCAAAGCCCTCCTGGGTGACAAAGCTTTCGGCAGCGGTCACCAGTTCGCCCAGGTTGTCGATGCGGTCGGCGCCTTCCTTTTCGGTCTGGTAGTGCTCGATCAGGCCGCTCACCACCAGCATGCGCTCGATGGTCTCGCGCAGGGTCTTGCCCTGGGTTTCCTCGCGCAGCACATCGATCATCGCGACAAAAGACTGCAGCTTGGTGCCCGCCTTGCCGGCCACGGCCGTCACTGCGTCGTACAGCGAGCAACCGGCGGCCTGCGCCCCTTCCTGCAGTTGCTCGGTGGTGCGGGCGCCAATGCCGCGCGGCGGAAAGTTCACCACCCGCATGAAGCTGGTGTCGTCATGCGGGTTCTCCAGCAGGCGCAGATAGGCCAGCGCATGCTTGATTTCTGCACGCTCGAAAAAGCGCAGGCCGCCATACACGCGGTAAGGCACGCCGGCGTTGAACAGGCTGGTTTCCAGAATCCGGCTTTGGGCATTGCTGCGGTAGAGCACGGCGATCTCGCTGCGCGCAAAGCCATCGCTCTTGATCAGCGACTTGATCTCCTCGACCATCCACTGCGCCTCGGCCATGTCGGTGGCGCTCTCGGACACCCGCACCGGCTCGCCCGGGCCCTGGTCGGTGCGCAGGTTCTTGCCCAGCCGGTTGCTGTTGTGGCTGATCAGCGCGTTGGCGCTGTCGAGGATATTGCTGTAGCTGCGGTAGTTCTGCTCCAGCTTGATCTGCTGGCGCACCTCGAACTCGCGCACAAAATCCTGCATGTTGCCCACCCGCGCGCCACGGAAGGCATAGATGCTCTGGTCATCGTCGCCGACGGCAATCACGCTGCTGTGGGATTGGAATTGGCCGCCCACCATCTCGCCCGCCAGCTGCTTGAGCCACAGGTACTGCAGGCGGTTGGTATCCTGGAACTCGTCGACCAGCATGTGGCGAAAGCGGTGCTGGTAGTGCTGCCGGATGGGAGCGTTGTCGCGCAGCAGCTCATAGGAGCGCAGCATCAGCTCGCCAAAATCCACGACACCTTCGCGCAGGCATTGGTCTTCGTAGAGCTGGTAGAGCTCGACCTTCTTGCGCTCGGCCATGTCGCGCGCCTGCACGTCGGAGGGGCGCAAGCCCTCTTCCTTGCAGCCGCTGATGAAGTACTGCAGCTGCTTGGGCGGCAGCGCTTCCTCATCGACCTGGAACTGCTTGCACAGGCGCTTGATCGCCGAGAGCTGGTCCTGCGTGTCCAGGATCTGGAAGGTCTGCGGCAGATTCGCCGACTTGTAATGCGCGCGCAGCATGCGGTTGCACAGCCCGTGGAAGGTGCCGATCCACATGCCGCGCACATTGATGGGCAGCATCGCCGACAGGCGGGTCAGCATCTCCTTGGCCGCCTTGTTGGTAAAAGTGACCGCCAGAATGCCCCCCGGCGTGGCGCGGCCCGTCTGCAGCAGCCAGGCAATGCGCGTGGTCAGCACCCGGGTCTTGCCCGAGCCGGCACCGGCCAGGATCAGCGCATGGCCCCCTTCCAAGGTGGCAGCGGCCAGTTGCTCGTCGTTGAGGCCATTGAGAAGCGGCAAATGCCCATCGCCGCCCGCATCGGACGGCAGTGCAAACAAATCATTCGAATCCATCCCCCCATTGTAGGGAGAACGTCAAGCTGGCGAGCTGCCGGCACGCGATGCGCCCAGGGGCCGCGCGCAGCGAGGGCACATACTGCAGCGGCCGGCAAGGCTTTTGCAAAGCCGGTGCTTGCTGCTAGAATCAGTCACCGGGCCCAAGTTTCTTGTGACCCGGTTTTTTTGTGTCTGCAACAGCGCAAAAGAGGGTCTTCCAACGCGAAGCGCCCTGCCCGACCGGTCTCCAAGCCAAGCGCCCCATCGCCGCGAAATGGTTCGCTGCGACCTTTTATGGAGCTTGGAATCAAATGGAAATCTTCGACTACGACAACATTCTTCTGCTGCCCCGCAAGTGCCGCGTGGAAAGCCGCTCCGAATGTGACACCAGCGTGGTCCTGGGCAACCGCACCTTCCGCCTGCCGGTGGTGCCTGCCAACATGAAGACGGTGCTGGACGAGAAGATCTGCAAGTTTTTGGCGCAACACGGCTATTTCTATGTGATGCACCGCTTTGACATCGACAATGTGGCCTTCACCAAGGCCATGCAGTCGCAAGGCCTGTTCGCCTCGATCTCGCTGGGCGTCAAGCAGGCGGATTACGAGGTGGTGGACCGCTTTGTTGCCGACGACATCTGCCCTGAATACATCACCATCGACATCGCCCATGGCCATGCCGACAGCGTGAAGAACATGATCATCTACCTCAAGGACAAGCTGCCCGAGGCCTTTGTGATCGCCGGCAATGTGGCCACCCCCGAGGCGGTCATCGATCTGGAAAACTGGGGCGCCGATGCCACCAAGGTGGGCGTGGGCCCGGGCAAGGTCTGCATCACCAAGCTCAAGACCGGCTTTGGCACGGGCGGCTGGCAGCTGTCGGCGCTCAAGTGGTGCGCACGTGTGGCGACCAAGCCCATCATTGCCGACGGTGGTATCCGCAGCCACGGCGACATCGCCAAGAGCATCCGCTTTGGCGCGACGATGGTGATGATCGGTTCGCTGTTTGCCGGCCATGAAGAATCGCCCGGCAAGACGGTCGAGCTCGATGGTGAGCTGTTCAAGGAGTACTACGGCTCGGCCAGCGATTTCAACAAAGGCGAGTACAAACACGTCGAAGGCAAGCGCATCCTCGAACCCATCAAGGGCAAGCTGCAGGACACGCTGACCGAGATGGAGCAGGATGTGCAGTCCTCCATCAGCTACGCAGGCGGCAAGCACCTGATGGACATCCGCAAGGTCAACTATGTGATCCTGGGCGGCGACAATGCGGGCGAACATCTGTTGATGTAAACCGCGCGCCGCAGACAGGCACGGCCCGGCAGCGTACGGGCCGTTTTTGCCTCTGCGGCACCCGGCCTGCCGGAAAAAATCAGGGTTGATATGGGGATTTTTCCGAGCAGGCGTAAAAATTAGTGCATAATACAAGGCTTGCTGCAGCGCACTGCTGACAGCAGAAAATGTGGGCTCTTAGCTCAGTTGGTAGAGCAGCGGACTCTTAATCCGTTGGTCGAGTGTTCGAATCACTCAGGGCCCACCACATTTTTCTGGCTTGCGAAGAACCCGCAGGCACACGAAACAAAGCATTTCCAAGGTGCGACAGTTTCGGGCTCTTAGCTCAGTTGGTAGAGCAGCGGACTCTTAATCCGTTGGTCGAGTGTTCGAATCACTCAGGGCCCACCATTCTTGACGGCCTAGGCTTCTCGCCTAGGCCGTTTTTTATTGCCTCCCCGCCCCCGCTGCCTGCCGTACTACCGCAGCGGCTGGAAGCGCCCATTCAGCTGCACTTGTAGAATGCAGCCATCATTCATCCCCCCTGCCACTTCTCTCCGTCCTCTACCATGCGCCCCCTGCCCCCCTCCCTGCTCGCCGCCTTCGCGTTTGCAACCGCTTCCAGCGCCTTTGCCCATGTCACGGTCAGCAATCCCTGGTCGCGCGCGACCGTCGCACAGCAGCAGGCCTCCGGCGTGTTCCTGGAGCTGCGCTCTGCGCATGACGACGCCCAGCTCGTCGGCGTGAAGACGGACGCCGCCAGCAGCGCCGAAGTGCACGAAATGCGCATGCAGGACAACGTCATGAAGATGCGGGCAGTGCCCAGCGTCAACCTGCCCAGCGGCCAGACCGTGACGCTGAAGCCGGGCGGCTACCACATCATGCTGATGGGCCTGAAAAAGCCGCTGGTCGCTGGCGAGAATGTCGAGCTGACGCTGGACGTGGTGCACGCCGACGGCGCCAAGGAGAGCATTGCCGTTACCGCCCCGGTACGCGCGCTGGCCCCGGCAGCCGCAGGCCAGCCCGCGCCAGGCGGCCACCAACACCAGCACTGACCGGCGACCACAGCAGGCCAGCACTGGCCTGTTGTTTATTTGAATACTAAATAAGCCTTGCCAAACATCTCTGTCGCGTTGCCAACGCTGGGCCACAGAGCTGCCCGGAAAGGCAGTTACACTTTTCAGGCATCCCCCGCCTAATCTGGCACCGAGATCAAACTATAGTAGCTATTAATTAATTACCGATTATTAATAGATCTACAACATTGACATATTATTACAAGCTTTGAAAATGGAACAGCGTCCACGCCAAGCAAATGCCTGGCGCGAACTGCGGTTTCGCAACGCTTGAAGGTGAATGTGCCAGGGAGAGTTGTTATGTCCGAGTTGATCCTGCATGCCGCCCATTTGAGTGAAGCCCATCAACTGCGCTTTAGCTATTTGTTCGAGGTCGCGGCCAAGCACTGGCGTGACAAACAGCCTTCTCAGACCGCCAAGCCTGCTACCGAATTGTGGGTGATCGACGCCCATAGCGCGCCCGACGCCATCCAGAACCGCTCCCACGGTTCGTTCGTGCTGCTGATTGCGACCGACGACCAGGCCCAGGCGGCACGCGCCCAGTGGCCCGACCAGATCGATGCCCAGTTGCCACCCGATTACAGCGTGGGACGCCTGACCCAGGTGCTCGAACACCTCAGCGTGCAAGCCCATGGCAAGCGCCTGCGCGAGACGCTGAAGAACCGCCGCCAGCACAGCATGACCCTGGGGCATGACGTACAGCTCAAGAATGCCGATGCGGCCTTCCTCAAGGCCACCGACCTGAGCCTGCCGACCGTGGTCGCCGAGCCGCTGCCGGAGCCGGCGGCCGATGTGCCGGTGGCGAACGCCACGGCCGTGCCTGCTGCGCCGGGCAACCTGCCGGCGGCCGGCACCCGGTTTCGCATCAAGCGCTGGACCCAGCTGACCGGCAGCATGGCGGGCCAGGCGCACCGGCAGTTGCTGGCAGCGATGATCTCCGGTGACCGTGACCTGGACGAACTGGCCGATCGCACGCAGCTCGAGCGCGCGGAGATCCTGCGCGTGCTCCAGGTCCTGCGGGGCAAGGGCGTGCTCGTGGAGACAGCGCCACCCCCAGCCACCCCAGCCGTTGCCTTGGCCACCCCCGCGCCCCCAGCAGCCCACGCCGCCGAGCCCGGCCCGGCGGCAGCCAAGCTGGGCCTTTTCCGACAACTGAGCCGCTGGATCCACCAGAACCGCGCCAGCGACCCGCATTAACACCTGACGGGAGGACCGCATGCACCACCCCATCAAACGCATCGTGCTGCTGGGCCCCATGGGTATCGGCAAGACCACGGCGATCCGCAGCCTCTGCGGCAGCCTGGCGATCGAATG
This sequence comes from Comamonas sp. B21-038, assembly GCF_022387135.1. GTDB lineage: Bacteria > Pseudomonadota > Gammaproteobacteria > Burkholderiales > Burkholderiaceae_C > Comamonas > Comamonas sediminis. Next base: position 404,809 of record NZ_CP092462.1, on the reverse strand, counting down.
CGACGTCCCCAACCTGGACAAGCAAGCCCATGCGAAAGAGACCACCACGGTGGGCCTCGACTTTGGCGAAATCAAGCTCGACGATGAGGACACCTTGCAGGTCTACGGCTGCCCCGGCCAGGAGCGCTACGACTTTGTGCGCGAATGGGCGCTGTCCCTGGCCTTTGGCGCTATCGTCATGGTCGATATCCATGATCCACAGGCGATGGAGCAGACCATCAACCTGATACAGCAATGCCATGCGGCACCCAACATCCAGGCCATCGTGGTGCTGATTGCGCGCCCGGCATCCGCCGCGCAGCAGGAGATGTTCACGGTGCGGCTGTCGGCCCATGCCGAGTGCGTGGTGCCCGTGCTCAGCGCCGATCCGCGCAACCCTTCGCAAATGCTCGACACCCTGGACATCATCGCCGCGATGCTGCCCGACGAAGTGCAGCCCCGTTGAGCGGCTCGCCCAGCGCTCCCCTATACCGCAGCGACTGCAGCACCCCGGCGCTTGAGGTAAGCTCGGCGCCTGTTGCCTGCGCACCGGGCAGGCCCCAGGCTGCAGCGCAGCCCTGTCTTCACCTCTATTTGACGACGCCCCCTGCCTCTGGGCCGGTGGCGCGCTGGCCATGAACCCACCACGCCCTGCAGACGCCTCCACACCGCCCCCGCCCCAATGGATCCTGGCGGTCATGCTGGCCCTGCTGGGCATGCTCGGCCCGTTCTCGATCGACACCTACCTGCCCGCCTTTGATGGAATTGCGGCATCGCTCAACGCCTCGCCGCTGCAGATGCAGCAGACGCTGTCGGCCTATCTGTTTGGCTTCGCGTTCATGAACCTGTTCCACGGTGCGCTGTCGGACAGCTTTGGCCGCCGCCCCGTCGTGCTGTGGGGCCTGGCCGCCTTCGCGCTGACATCGGCCGGCTGCGCGCTGGCCCAGACGCCCGCGCAGCTGATTCTGTTCCGTGCGCTGCAGGGCTGCACCACCGGCGCCGGCATTGTGGTCTCGCGTGCGGTGGTGCGCGATCTTTTCCCGCCTGCCCAGGCCCAGCGGGTGATGAGCCAGATCACCATCTACTTCGGCATCGCGCCTGCAGTGGCGCCGATGATCGGCGGCGTCTTCATCGCCTATGCCAGCTGGCAATCCATTTTCTGGCTGCTGACGGCCATCGGCGCACTGCTGTGGGCCTTCAACTGGCGCCTGCTGCCCGAGAGTCTGCCGCCCGAAAAACGCCAGGCCTTTGATGTGCGCAACCTCATGCGCGGCTACTGGCAGCTGTGCAGCAGCCCGCGCTTTTTGCTGCTGGCTGCCGCCAGCGGTGTGCCGTTCAATGGCATGTTCATCTACATCCTGTCGGCCCCCACCTTTCTGGGCACCCACATGCACATGCAGCCGACCCAGTTCTTCTGGTTCTTCATCTGCACCATCGGCGGCATCATGCTGGGCGCCTGGGTCAGCGGCAGGCTGGCGGGCAAGATACCCCCGAAGCGCCAGGTACGCCACGGCTTTCTGATCATGTTCCTGACCTCCTGCATCTACCTGCTGCTGAACCTGGTGCTGCCCCCTCACCCGGCCTGGGCCTTGCTGCCGCTGGGCATCTATTCCTTCGGCTGGGCGTTGATGACCCCGGTGGTCACCCTGCTGGTGCTGGATCTGCACCCGGAGCGCCGGGGCCTCGCCTCCTCGCTGCAGGCCGTCGTCACGTCGGTGGCCAATGGCATCGTCGCAGGTGTGCTCGCGCCCCTGGTCATGCATTCGACCGTGGCACTGGCCATCGCGTCGATGGGCTTGATGCTGACCGGCCTGGTCAGCTGGATCTATTTTCACCACCGCTGGCCCGATATAGGCCGCCACAACGCAGTCTGACGTCTGACGGATGCGCCACACCAGGCGCCAAGGTCCTGCCATCCACCAGCCGCCTTGCGCGGCAGGCACAAAAAAAGAGCTTCCCTTGGGAAGCTCTTTGTCATTGCGCGATGCGCTGATTAACGGCTGCGCTCGGTGCGCTTGCGGTCACCACCGGCGGGGCTGTAGGGACGGCCACCGCGCTCACCACCAAAGCGGCTTTCACCACCTGGGCGGCGCTGGGCGAAGTCACCACCACCGGCATGGCGGGGGCCTGCGCTGCGTGGGCCACGGCTGTCAGCGCCACGGTTGTCGCCGCCAAAGCGGTCGCCACGGCGCTCAGGCGCGCGGTCGAAGCTGCGGCCTTCGGGGCGGGGTGCGCGGTCCTGGAAGCGATCAGCGCCGCGATCCTGGAAACGGTCCGGGCCACGGTCCTGGAAGCGGTCGCCGCCACGGTCAGGGCGCTGCTCAAAGCGTGGTGCGCGGTCATCGCGCTGCTCGAAACGCGGACGGCTGTCGCCACCGCGTGGAGCACCACCAAAACCAGCGTTCTCGCCAAAGCCTGGCTTGCGGCCATAGCCTTCGCCATCACGGCGGGCACCGAAACCACCACGGTCGGCACCAAAGCCGCCACCGCCACGGCGCTCGCCACCACGGCCAGCACCTGGACGGCCACGGTCACCACCACGGCCTGCGCCACGCGCGCCTTCGCTGCGTGCAGGGAAGCGTTGCTGCGGCTCCATGCCTGGAATCACTTCCGGCTTGAACTGCTGCTTGGTGTAAGCCTCGATATCGAACACACGGCGGCGGTCACGGAACTCGGCGAAGGTGATCGCCAGGCCCGAGCGGCCAGCACGGCCGGTACGGCCAATGCGGTGGGTGTAGTCTTCGGCCTTCATCGGCAGACCGTAGTTGAACACGTGGGTGATCGTGGGCACGTCGATACCACGGGCAGCCACATCGGTTGCCACCAGGATCTGCACCTGGCCATTGCGCAGCGCCATCAGGCGGCGGTTGCGCAGGCCTTGGCTCAGCGCGCCGTGCAATGCCACAGCGGAGAAGCCTTCTTGCTGCAGGTCGTTGGCCAGGCCGTCACATTCCACCTGGGTGGATGCAAACACGATGGCCTGGTTGATCGAGGCATCACGCAGCCAGTGGTCCAGCAGCTTGCGCTTGTGCTGGGAGTTGTCGGCCCAGAACAGCACCTGCTTGATGTTGGCATGCTTTTCCTGGGGCGAATCGATGGTGATCTTCTGCACGCCAGAGCCGTTGTCATGCATCACGCGCATGGCCAACTGCTGGATGCGGGGCGCGAAGGTCGCGCTGAACATCATGGTCTGCTTGCGCTGTGCGGTCAGCTGGTTGACTTCGGCCAGGTCGTCCGAGAAGCCCAGATCCAGCATGCGGTCGGCTTCGTCAACCACCAGGAACTGCACCTTGTCGAGCTTGATCTGCATCGAGCGCTGCAGGTCCAGCAGACGGCCAGGCGTTGCGACGACCAGGTCGGCGTTTTGCAGCTTGGCGATTTGCAGCTGGTAAGGCATGCCGCCCACGATGTTGGCAACGCGCAGACCACGGCAGTGGCGCACCAGTTCAATCGCGTCGTGGGCCACCTGCTGGGCCAGCTCACGGGTGGGGCACAGCACCAGCGCGCCAGGTTGGGCGGCCTTGAAATTGCGGGGGCTCAGCGGGTTCTTGCGCTTGGCGCGCTTGGGCGCTTGCTCGCCACGGGCCAGGGCTTCTGCCACCAGGCGTTCGTGTTCAGCGCGCTCAGCAGCTTCGGCCTGGCCTTGCTGCTGGATCAGCGTGTGCAGCACGGGCAGCAGGAAGGCAGCGGTCTTGCCGGAGCCCGTCTGGCTCGACACCATCAGATCGGTGAAATGCTGGTTGTCGTTGCCTTCGTCAATCATCGCCAAAGGAATGGCGCGCCGTTGCACAGCGGTGGGCTGGGTGTAGCCCAGGTCCTTGACGGCCTGCACCAGCTCGGGCGCCAGGCCCAGCTCGACAAAGCCATTTAGCTCTTCAGGCAGCGCTTCGGCTTCGGCCTCAGCCACCAGCTCGGTATTGCCTTCTTGCGAAGCGCCGATGGCTTCAGCGGACAGGGGGGAGGTATTGACGATCTCTTGGGTAGCGTCAACAGTGTTTTGCGCAGGCGCGGTTTCGCCCTGCAGATGGAGGTCTTGCGTCATTTTTGAACAATAGCAATAGGCCGGCCGCTGCGCGTTTCGCGACGCAGTTCCGTACCGTTCATGGTTTAAAAACATCAACCATCAAACGGTAACGGCCATACAGATTGCCGCGGGCTTGTTCAAATCGGCCATGCTGCGAATCGCATGACCTGGACGCCCAGAGAATGAAGGGAGATGTACGTATCAACCGCCAGTTTTGGCGGGGAAGCGCAAATTATCGCACGTTTCGGGTTTTCCCGCATCAAGCGTAGGACATCTGTGCAACAAAAGCGCTGCTGGACACCCAAGCCCAGACCTAGGGGAAAACGCAACAACCCAAGCCATTGTGATTGACCAGCGCTCCATGGCCTCTACGATGTTTCGGGATACACCCCTACAAGGAGACCGCATGACCCGCCATCCACGAACTTTCATCGCGCTGACCGGCCTGCTCAGTGCAGCCCTGTTGGCCGCTTGTGGCGGTGGCGGAGACAGTTCAGAAGAAGCCAAGAATTCCAGCGACTGCTTCAATGTCGGTTTTTACCGCAAGGACACGCAAATCTATGTCAGCCAGAGCAGCCGTTTGAATGATGCGCCGGCTTTGACCTCCCTTGTATACCACTGGGTCACCAGCCAGGCGGAGGAAAACGGCATCAACAACATTTATGTCAATCCCGCACCCAGCAGCGGGCGCACCAGCCTGCACTACAGCATCGAAGGGGGAGCGCTGCTGTACCACGGCTACAACGCATTCAATATCGGCTCCACCAGCCGGCAAAGCCTGGCCCCGCCGCGCCAGTCAGTCATCGCGATGGAGCCCGGCCAGACCACCTCACAAACCATCGTGCAAACGGAGAGCTTCTCGAATGCAGACGGAGAAACAAAGACCGTGACCACGCTGGCCGAGACGCGAACCTACGCAGGCCGGGAAACCATCACGACCGCTCTTGGAACCGTGGAGGCATGCCGCTTCGTCAGCACCGTGGCAGCCAGCCAGGAAGGCCAACCCGGTGCGAGCCGGGAGACGCGGACCACGACCTGGGTGGCAGCGGCAGGCCCCTACCGTGGGCTCACCCTCCAAGAAATCGCCGTCACCCACCAGGCCGGAAAAACCGATACCCTGGTGACCGAAACCAGCCAGGTCAACCGTTTCGACCTCAGGTAGCTGCTGCGGGCGCCAGCTGCAGAAAATGCTGGCGGTAGTACCGCATCTCGTCAATCGACTCATGCACATCGGCCAGCGCAGTGTGCTTTTGCGCCTTCTTGAAGCCGGTGACCAGCTCGGGGCGCCAGCGGCGTGCCAGCTCCTTGAGCGTGCTCACGTCGACATTGCGGTAGTGGAAATAGGCCTCCAGATCGGGCATGTAGCGCGCCAGAAAACGGCGGTCCTGGCCAATGCTGTTGCCGCACATGGGCACCTTGGCCTTGGGCACATAGCGCTTCATGAAGCGCAGCACCTCGGCCTGCGCAGCGGCCTCGTCAATCACCGAGGCCTTGACCCGCTCGGTCAGTCCGCTGCGGCCATGGGTGCCCCGGTTCCAGGCATCCATCTTGGCCAGTTCCTCATCACTTTGGTGGATCGCAATCACCGGGCCTTCAACACGCACGCTCAGGTCGGCATTGGTGACCACCAGCGCGATCTCGATCACACGGTGCTCCTGCGGGTTCAGACCGGTCATTTCGCAGTCCAGCCAGACCAGGTTCAGATCGGACTTGGCCAGCTCAGGCACGGGCTCGGCCTGTGTATCCAGGGTGTTCTTGTTTTGCATGGGGGCGATTGTCGCCTATGCCCTACACTGTCCGGTATTCCCCCACCAACACCCCCACTTGTGACTCCATCGCTGCTGCTCACCCTGATATTCGCGATCGCACTGGCCGCCAGTGTGCTGACCAAACTCTGGCTGGCCAGCCGCCAGATGCGCCATGTGGCAGCGCACCGCGACGCCGTCCCCGCCCTCTTTGCCGACCGCATCAGCCTGGCGGCGCACCACAAGGCGGCCGATTACACCATCGCCAAAACGCGCTTTGGGCTGCTGGGCCTGGCGATAGGCACCGCCACATTGCTGGGTTGGACCTTGTTGGGCGGGCTCGATCTGCTCAACGCCAGCCTGCTGGACGCACTGGGCGGCGGCATGTGGCAGCAGCTGGCCCTGGTCGCCGCGTTTGCGCTGATCAGCGGCCTCATCGATCTGCCAGCCAGCTACTACCAGACCTTTGTGCTGGAGCAGCGCTTTGGCTTCAACAAGATGACGCCCGGCCTGTGGCTGGCCGATCTGCTCAAGGGCACGGCCATGGGCGCATTGGTGGGCCTGCCCATCCTGGCCGTCATTCTGTGGCTGATGGGATCGGCCGGCCAGTGGTGGTGGCTCTGGGCCTGGGCCTTCTGGGTGGGCTTCAACCTGCTGCTGATGGTCATCTACCCGGCTTTCATCGCACCGCTGTTCAACAAGTTCCAGCCGCTCGAAGACGAGAGCCTCAAGGCCCGGGTGCAGGCCTTGATGCAGCGCTGCGGCTTTGCGGCCAAGGGCCTGTTTGTGATGGATGGCAGCCGCCGCAGCGCCCATGCCAATGCCTACTTCACTGGCTTTGGCGCCAGCAAGCGCGTCGTGTTCTTCGACACCTTGCTTCAAAAGCTCAATGGCGGCGAGGTCGAAGCCGTGCTGGCCCATGAGCTGGGACACTTCAAGCACAAGCACATCATCAAGCGCATGCTGGGCCTGTTCGGCCTGACCTTGCTGGGCTTTGCGCTGCTGGGCTGGCTGTCGCAGCAGGGCTGGTTCTATACCGGCCTGGGCGTCACGCCCAACCTGAACATCCCGGGCCTGCCCGGCTCCAGCCCCAACGATGCGCTGGCCTTGCTGCTGTTCATGCTGGTGATTCCGGTATTCAGCAGCTTTGTCTCACCGCTGATGGCGCAGTCCTCGCGCAAGCATGAATTCGAGGCCGATGCCTATGCCGTCCAGCAGACGCGCGCGGCCGATCTGCAGTCCGCCCTGCTCAAGCTCTACGAGGACAATGCCTCCACGTTGACGCCCGATCCGGTCTATGTGCGCTATTACTATTCGCACCCGCCTGCCGTAGAGCGCATCCGCCACATGCAACAATTGGCCCATGACTGAAACCCATCTGCCCAAACAAGACTGGTCCACCCAGAGCCGCCGCGCGCTGTCCGCCTCCGAGGTGGTGACACAGCTGAGCCAACTGACCGGTTGGGTGCTGAGCGGTGATGGCGCCGACGTGGCCATCGAGAAGACCTTCCGCTTTGCCAACTACTACGAGACCATGGCCTTTGTGAACGGCGTGGCCTTGGTGGCCCATACGCAGGACCACCACCCGGACCTGTCGGTGCACTACAACCGCTGCGTGGTGCGCTTCAACACCCATGATGTGCATGGGCTGTCGGTCACCGACTTTGAATGCGCGCGCCGCATCGAAGCCCTGCTGCAGCTGGCCTGAGAGACATGGCAAAACCTGCAAGACGCGCCAGCGCCCCCAGCCACAGTGGTACCCAGACCGGCCTGGTCGTCGCCAGCTATGGCCGCCACTGCGTGGTGGAGACGCCTGACGGCGTGCGCCGCATCTGCCACCCCCGGGGCAAGAAGAGCCAGGCCGTCGTCGGCGACCAGGTGCGCTGGCTGGCCCCGCCGCCGGGCCAGGGCGATGAGGGTACGATCGAGAAAGTGCTGGAGCGGCGCAATGTGTTCTACCGCCAGGACGACATCCGCACCAAGACCTTTGCGGCCAACCTGGACCAGCTGCTGATCCTGATCGCGGCCGAGCCGGTCTTCAGCGAGGTGCAGCTGGCACGGGCGCTGATCGCGGCCGAAGCGGCGCATATCACGCCGATCATTGCGCTCAACAAGATGGACCTGGGCGAGCCCTTCTTGCGCGCCTGGGAACGGCTGGAGCCCTACCGCACCATGCGCGACCAGGCCGAGGACCCGCCGCACTACACGGTGCTGCCCTTCGCACTGGAAGGCGCCGATGAGCAAGACCGCGACGCCATCTATGGCCTGCTCGAAGGCAAGACCACCTTGGTGCTCGGCCCCTCGGGCGTCGGCAAGAGCACCTTGATCAACCTGCTGATACCGGATGCGAATGTCGCGACCAACGAGATCTCGCAGGCGCTGAACACCGGTAAGCACACGACCACCAGCACCACCTTGTACTGGGTGGATGAGGCGCGCAAGACGGCGCTGATCGACTCACCCGGCTTCCAGGAGTTTGGCCTGTACCACATCGCGCCCACGCAGCTGGCCGCCTGCATGCCCGACATCGGCGCCCATGCCAAGGAATGCAAGTTCTACAACTGCACCCATCTGCATGAGCCCGGCTGCGGCGTGATCAACGCGGTACAAAACGGCCATGCCGAACTGCCGATCAGCGAAAACCGCTACCGCATCTACAGCGAGCTGTTTGACGAGCTCAACCTGAGCGCGTACTGAAGCTTTTAATCCAGGCTTCAGCCCCGGCACCACTGCTTGGGCAGGGTCTCGGCATGGCCCAGGTCGACATGGGCTTTCAGAAAATCAAGCACCGCCCGCGTGCGCGACGGCAGGCGTTCGGGCTTGCCCAGGTAGACCGCATGGATGGGCTCCAGCACGCCGGTGTTGAAGGCCTCCAGCACCACCTGCAGCCGGCCTGCAGCAATATCGTGCCAGGCATGGAACAGCGACAGCCGCGCCAGGCCCACGCCTTCGACCGCCAGGTTGCGCATCACATCGCCATCGTTGACGCGCAGCAGCTCGCCAATCGGCACCTCCACATCCTGCCCCGCCACCCGGAACGGCCAGTGCGGCACCGTGCGCTGGTAGTTCCAGCCAATGCGCACATGGCCGCCCAGCGCATTAGGGTGCGTGGGCACGCCATGCGCATCCAGATAGGCCGGTGCCGCCACCATCACCTGGCGGGTATGGCCCAGCAGCCGCGCCACCATGTCCGAGGCCGGCAGCTTGCCCCAGCGGATCGCGATATCGGCCCGCGCCTCCATCAGGTCGACCACCTCGTCGGTAAAGCTCAGGTCCAGCACCAGGCCGGGGTACTGCTGCATCAGCCGGGCCATCAGCGGCACCAGGATGGCCTGCCCCGTCGATGAACTGGAGTTGATGCGCACGACCCCCTTGGGCGTGCTGCGCAGCGATGCAGCCGCTTCGGCCTCCTGCAGGTCAGCCAGCACGCGCTGGCCGCGCTCGTAGAGCTGGCGGCCCTCCGGCGTCAGCTGCACGCGGCGGGTGCTGCGCAGCAGCAGCTGCGCGCCCAGCCGCGCCTCCATGCGGGCCACGATCTTGCTGGTGGCCGACGGCGACACGCCCAGGTGGCGGGCCGCAGCCGAGAAGCTGCCGTGCTCGGCCACTTGCACAAACACCTCCAGCTCACCGGAGCGGTTGGTTTCGAAAGTCGGGCTGGCGGCAGAGGCAGGGTTGCGCATGGTCAAAAGCGTCATGGTGGTCGATGGTGACCGCAAATTCTGCACCCATTTATTCCATTTGGGAACAAATACCTTTCCGCTGTTCCGGCTACACAAGAATGCGGCTGCGCTTCACAATCCATCTCCTCAACGAGGCCACCGGCCATCGCATCACACAAGGAAACCTCTCATGCCTGTCTCATTGCTGGCGCTCGCCGCCGGTGCCTTTGGCATTGGCACCACTGAATTCATCATCATGGGCCTGCTCACCCAGGTCAGCCAGGACCTGGGCATCAGCATCCCGACGGCCGGCACCCTGATCTCCGGCTATGCCTTTGGCGTGGCCATTGGCGCACCCGTGCTCACCCTGGCCACCCGCAGCTGGCCGCGCAAATGGCTGCTGCTGGGCCTGATGCTGATCTTCATCGCCGGCAACATCGCCGCAGCGATGGCCCCCAGCTACGGCTGGCTGATGGGCGCGCGCATGCTGACCTCGCTCACCCACGGCACCTTCTTTGGCGTCGGTGCCGTCGTCGCCACCGGCCTCGTGGCCAAGGACAAGCAGGCCTCGGCCATTGCGCTGATGTTCTCGGGCCTGACCCTGGCTACCTTGCTGGGCGTGCCGGCCGGCACCTGGATCGGCCAGCATTTTGGCTGGCGCATGGCCTTTGCGGCCGTAGCGGGTGTCGGTGTCGTAGCCCTGGGCATTCTGGCCGCCTTTGTGCCCAGCAAGCTCCAGCAAGCTGCGCCTGCTGCACTGCGCGATGAGCTCTCCATCCTGGCGAGCACGCCGTTGTGGCTGGGCCTGGGCATGACGGTCTTCGGCTTTGGTGGCGTGTTTGCGCTCTACACCTATGTGGAGCCGCTGCTGTCGCAGATCACCCAGATGGGCAACACCGGTGTGGCCGTGAGCCTGCTGCTGTTTGGCGCCGGCTCGGCCGTAGGCAATATTGCCGGCGGCAAGCTGGCCGACCGGGGCGTGGTGCGCGCGCTGTGGATCACCCTGGGCGCCCTGGTGGCCGTGCTGCTCGCAGGCCGCTGGGCCTTTGGCATCTCGGCAGGCGTGGCCATGGCCTATGTGACGGTGCTCGGCGTTGTCGCGTTCGCCACCGTTGCCCCCATGCAGATGCGGGTGATGCAAGGTGTGGGCAGCCAGGGCGCCACCTTGGCCTCCAGCCTGAACATCGCCGCCTTCAACCTGGGCAATGCGCTGGGTGCCTGGGTAGGCGGCAGCCTGATTGCCGGCGCAGGCCTGCTGTCGATCATCTGGGGTGCTGCAGCGCTGTCGGCCGTCGGCCTGGTGCTGGTGGCGATGGGCCAGCGCCGCAGCCCAAGCGCTGCGCTGCAGACTGCCTAGTAGCCGTTAACACGGCCCAGCAAACCGCAGGTTTGCGGTTGAGACTAGACGCCAAGCCGCAGGCAGTACAGTAGTACGACAAGGCTTGGCGCGGCCGGCCAGGCAACGACGTATCAAGGGTTGTGTTAGCGGCTCAGCCCAACAGGCGCGCCAGGGTGAGCAGCGCGAGCAGCAACATCCAGACCACGACGGAGCGCCACACCAGGCCCACCACACTGCGCAGGTGGGCCACTTCCGGGTCACGGCCCGGGGTGGTGGCGCCATCGCCCTGGATCTGCAGCGGCGCAGCGGCATCGATATCGACACTGCGGGCACGCAAGGCCACGCCGCCCAGGCGAACGTCGATGGCGCCGGCGGTGGCGGCCAGAATCACGCCGTCGTTGTCATTGGGGAAATGCTGGGTCTGAAAGCGCCAGCCGTCGATGGCCTCTTCGAAATTGCCCACCACGGCAAAGCTCAGCGCGGTCAGCCGGGAGGGCAGCCAGTCCACCACCGTCCAGGCCTTGGCGGCGACCGTCTCGAAAGCGCCTTGCACCAGGGCGGCCGGCTCGGGCGACTTGCGCGCAAAGCGCGACGCATATTCAGCCATGCGGAAAAACACCGCGCCGGCAGGCCCCAAGCCCAGCGCCGAGCCGATGGAGTAGCAGGCCAGCACGCCAAACACATGGCGGTGCGCGGCCAGTACCGAGTATTCGATGACATGGCGGACGATCTCGCGCCGCGGCAGATCATCGGCGTTGACCTGCTGCCAATCGGCCAGGTACTGGCGGGCCTGCTCTTCGTCGCCGGATTCCAGCGCATGGCGGATACGGGTGAAATGGTGGCTGAACTGGCGAAAGCCCAGGGTCACATAGAGCACCAGCACATGCCAGGCCATCGCCAGCGGCCAGCCCACCAGTGCGACCAGCAGCCAGTGCATGCCCATGGCCAGCGCGGTGGGCAGCAGCACCGCGACGCTCCAGGCCAGCCAGCCGTGGCGTTGCTCGCCAGCATCCAGGTTGCGGCTGAGCCATTGCACCCATGCGCGCACGCCGGCATAGACCGGGTTGTCACGAGACAGGGACTTGGCCTGCTCCAGCAGCAGGGCCATCAGCGTGGCGAAAAAACTCATGGACGGTGATCATACCGGCTGTGATGTATCACACAAGCCGTTACAAACTACAACGCGGGTGGAAACGCCAAAAACCGGTACAAATTGCGCAGCATGCTGGCCGTAGCCCCCCAGATGAAGCGCTGGTGGCCCGACGCAGGGTCGTCATAGGGCATCGACAGCCAGCGGCGGCTGAACTCCGGCGTGTCCAGCTGCTGCCAGCGGTGGTGTGCAGGATTCATCAAGAAGGACAGTGGCACCTCAAACACCTCATCCACCTCGCCCGGGTTGGCCTGCAGGTGAAACGGTGGCTGCACCAGCCCGACGATAGGCGTCACCTCAAAGCCCGAGCCGGTGGCGTACTCGGGCAGGCGGCCAATGATCTCGACGCGCTCACGCGCCAGCCCCACCTCTTCCCAGGCCTCGCGCAGCGCGGTGTCGTTGATATCGCGGTCCTCCGGGTCCTGGCGGCCGCCCGGAAACGCAATCTGCCCCGAATGGTTGCTCAGGCTGGCGCTGCGCTGGGTCAGCAGCACATGCATCTCCTGGCGCTGCACCAGCGCCACCAGCACGGCGGCCTTGGCGGGGGGGCGGTCCGTCCAGCTGCGCTCGCGGAAGATCTCCGGCTCCCCACCATGGGGATGGGCGGCAAAAGCCTGGCGCAGGGAATCTGCCAGCAACATGCGCGGAGCGACCGCCGGCAGGGCCGAATCGATCTGCACCACCGGCGCGCGGCGCGGGTCCAGCACGGACGAAACCCGGGTAGCGGCGGCGGGGGATGACGAAGGCGAGGGAGAGGATAGGTGGGACATAGACGGAGGCAGCAAGCAGCGGCCCATGTAAAAAAGCCGCCACAGCTTGCACTGTAGCGGCTTTCAGCACTGGGCTCTGTCGCAGCGTTATTACGCAGCTGCCACAGGTGCTGCCTTGCGTGCTGGCAGCTTTTCCTTGATACGAGCCGACTTGCCGCTGCGCTCACGCAGGTAGTACAGCTTGGCACGGCGCACATCGCCGCGGCGCTTGACTTCGATACCGGCGATCATGGGGCTGTAGGTTTGGAACGTACGTTCCACGCCTTCGCCGCTGGAGATCTTGCGCACGGTGAAGCCGCTGTTCAGACCGCGATTGCGCTTGGCAATCACCACGCCTTCGTAAGCCTGCACGCGCTTGCGCGTACCTTCCACAACGTTCACGCTCACGATCACGGTGTCGCCAGGGGCAAATTCAGGAATGGTCTTGTTCAGGCGAGCAATTTCTTCTTGCTCGAGAATCTGGATCAGGTTCATGGTTTCATCCAACGATCATACGCGCGCCATGAATTTGGCAGCCGCGCCCAGCACGGTGTACGGGGCAGTTGCGGCGTGTTGCTTCTCTCACCATTGAAAAAAGCGGCCGTGTAGAGGATCGTAAAACCCGCAATTATAGCGGTTTTGCCAAATTCACCAAATCGGCACTGGCCAGCAGCTGCTCATCCTTGCGGCTGAGCTGGTTGCGGCTGCGCGCCTGGTCCAGCAGTTCAGGGCGGTGCATGGCCGTGTTGCGCAGGCTTTGCTCACGGCGCCAGCGCTCGATATTGGCATGGTGGCCCGACAGCAGCGCCGCAGGCACCGGCTCACCTTCCCAGACCTCCGGGCGGGTGTAGTGGGGGCAATCCAACAGGCCATCGAGCGCGGGGTTGAAGCTGTCGAACTGGTGGCTGCCCTCGTCATGCAGCACACCCGGCTGCAGGCGGGCCACCGCATCGAGCAGGGCCATCGCAGCGATCTCGCCACCGGAGAGCACAAAATCGCCCAGGCTCAGCTGCACATCGACATGGCGATCGATAAAGCGCTGGTCCACACCTTCATAGCGGCCGCACAGCAAAATAGCGCCCTGCGAATCGGACCAGCGCTGCACCTGGGCATGGTCCATGCGCTCGCCAATCGGCGAGAACAGCACCAGCGGCGCAGGCTCGGCCTCGGCACGCGCAGCGCGGATGGCGGCCAGGCAATCGGCCAGCGGCTGGGCCATCATCACCATGCCGGGGCCGCCACCAAAGGGGCGGTCATCGACGCGGCGGTAGTTGCCCGGGGCGTAGTCGCGCGGGTTCCAGCACTGCACTGCCACCTGGCCGCTGCTGTAGGCACGGCGCGTCACGCCCACCTCGACAAAGGGGCTGAACAGCTCGGGGAACAAGGTGATGATGTCAAAGCGCATGGAAATTCTCCCCGCTGGCGGCCAGTGTGCCCGGCACGATCAGTAGTCCGGCTGCCAGTCGACCGTGATGCGCTTGTTGGGCAGCGAGACCTCGTCGACAAAGGCGTCGACAAACGGGATCAGGCGCTCCTGCGTCTTGCCGTCTTCTTCGTAGTTCAGCACCAGCACGGTCTGCGGGCCGGAGGCCATCAGGTCGCTGACGGTGCCCAGCGCAATACCTTCGCGGTTGACCACGGCCAGACCGAGCAGGTCCACCCAGTAGTACTCGCCGTCTTCGGTCTTGGGGAAATCGGCGCGCGAGATGAACACCCGCGCACCCTTGAGTTTTTCCGCCTGGTCACGGTCGTCCACGCCCTGGGCCCAGCCCACCATGCCATCGCCATGGAACCGCGCCTGGCGCATCTCCAGCTGGGCCACGCCCTGGAAGTGGCGCGCGCCCTTCTCTGGGGGCTGGATGAACCACAGCTTGGACTTGAGCAGCGCCTGCGGGTCGGGGCTGAGGGCAATCACCTTGAACCATCCCTTGACGCCCCAGGCATCGGCGATGCGCGCCACTTCAATGGCGTCATCGGGCAAGGTGGCAGGGCTTAACAACAACTCGGTAGCGGGCATGGCATTTCAACAGGGCAATAAAAAACGGGCCGCAGTGCTCATCGCAGCAGCGGCCCGCATGCACGGACGGTACCGGAGCACCACCCGTGACGAGAGAGGCAAATTAAGCAGCCTTGGCAGCAGCTTGCTTGACCAGACGGTCCACGGTGGTGGAAGCCTGAGCACCAACGCTCTTCCAGTAAGCCACGCGGTCCAGAGCAACGCGCAGACCTTCAACGCCTTCCTTGGCCAGTGGGTTGTAGAAACCCACGCGCTCGATGAACGCGCCGTCACGGCGCACGCGCTTGTCAGCAACGACGATGTTGTAGAACGGACGGGCCTTGGAGCCGCCGCGGGAGAGTCGAATTACGACCATAATAATCCTTCGGGTGGTTAGTTTTCTTACCACGTTTGAGACACGCAACTAGCCACCCGGCCAGCGACACGCAGTAAAGCCGCAGATTATACAAACTTCTTTCAATCATGCCAAGTGTTCGTGCCAGTACCCCCCAGGACCTTCCCGCCATCACCCGCATTTATGCCCACCATGTGCTGCATGGCACAGGCAGCTTCGAGACCGAAGCCCCCAGCGAAGAGGAAATGACCCGGCGCCGAGACGAGGTATTGTCGCGCCAGCTCCCCTACCTGGTGGCCGAGGATGCCGACGGCCAGATCCTGGGCTTTGCCTATGCGAACTGGTTCAAGGCGCGGCCAGCCTACCGTTTCTCGGCCGAGGACTCGATCTATGTGGCGGATGGCCAACATGGCCGGGGTCTGGGGCGCCTGCTGATGAACGCCTTGATCGCGCACTGCGAGGCTGCCGGTGTGCGCAAGCTCATCGCTGTGATCGGTGACTCCAACAACCTCGGCTCGGTCGGCGTGCACCGCGCAGCCGGTTTTACCCAGGTGGGCGTGATGCGCTCGGTGGGCTGGAAATTTGGCCGCTGGTTGGATATCGTGATGATGGAAAAAACCCTGGGCGACGGAGACCACAGCGCCCCCACCACCTAACCCACCCTACCCGCCTTATGAGCCAGCCCCTCACCCACGCAATGCCGCGCAGCAAGAGCAAGACCTTGGCCACCTGGCTGGCTTTTCTGGGGGGGCCGCTGGGCCTGCACCGCTTCTACCTGTATGGCCTGGGTGACATGATCGGCTGGATGCTGCCCATTCCTACCGCGCTGGGCCTGTATGGCATGGAGCGCATTGCCAGCCATGGCATTGACGACCAGGTCAGCTGGCTGCTGGTGCCGCTGCTGGGCTTCACCATTGCGGCCTGCGCGCTGGTGGCCATCATCTACGGGCTGATGGCGCCCGAGAAGTGGAACGCACGCCACAACCCCGGGCTGCCCGAAGACGCACTGCCCGGCCGCACCCGCTGGCTGACGATCTTCGGCATTGTGGCGTCGCTGCTGATCGGCACCACGATCCTGATGGCCAGCCTGGCCTACAGCTTTGAGCATTACTTCCAGTACCAGATCGAGGAAGCGCGCAAGATCTCGCAGTAAGGGAATGGGCGGCGCGAGGCCCTCAGCGCGTGTGCAGATGCGCCTGCAAGAAGCCAAACACCTGTTCCTCATAGGCCTGCGGCGCGAACTGGTGCAAGTCCACATGGGCTGCGCCCGGCACCAGCCATAGCGGCTGCGGCGATCGCCTGGCCTGGTTTGCAGCCTCTGCCATCTGCCGGGTCTCGGCAGGCGGGGTGTAGCGGTCTTCCGTGCCGCCCAGCACCATCACTGGCAGGGTCCAGCTCGCCAGGTGGTCAATGGGCCGCAGCTTATTCGGCTCCAGGCCCAGGCGCAGCGGCATCTGCCACAGCAACAAAGGCGTGGCGATCCGCGCCAATGGCGCCAAGGGGCCCAGCACAGCGCGCACCCGGTTGTCCACTGCCGCCCGCAGGGTGGGAAACACGCCTTCCAGCACCACGGCATCGGGTGATTGCGGCAGCTCGGCCATCAACAGACTCGCACCACCCAAGGACACGCCGATCACCGCTACTTTTTCGGCCGGCAGTTGCTCCTGCAGCCAGGTCAGTGCCTGGGCAGCCCCCAGACCCTCGCGGGGGCCGAACGACAGCATGCCGCCGTCGCTCTCGCCATGCGCGGGCAAATCCATCAGCAATACGCCATGGCCCAGGCGCTGCAGGGCCAGCGCCCGTGGCAGCATCGCACGGCGGTCGGATCGTATGCCGTGCAGCAGCAGCACGGCGCCCCGGCCGGGCTCACCGGGGGCATACCAGCCCCGTACCGCACCGTCTGCAGATGCGATCTCCACCGCTACGGCGCGTAGCTCCGGGGGCGCTGCACCGATGTGCTGGCGGTGTGGCTGAGCCAGCCACCCTGCCAGCAACCAGGCCACCGCAACGCCCCCCAAGCACAGCAAGGCCATGGCGGCAGCCACCCAGCCCAGGGGATGCAGCGGGAAAAATAACGGAGTCAAAGGCAAATCGCGCATGGCCATGGTGATGTCCAAAGTAAAACGGCTGGCAGATCATATCCGCCAGCCGCCTTTTGGCTATCAACCATCCGCCATCAATAGATTTGCAAACTTACCCAGTAAGCAAACGCTGCTACAAAGGCGCTGGCCGGAATGGTCAGCACCCAGGCCCAGACGATGTTGCCCGCCACACCCCAGCGCACCGCGCTCATGCGCTGGGTAGAGCCGACACCGACGATGGCACCGGTGATGGTGTGCGTGGTCGAGACCGGAATGCCCAGTGCCGTGGCAATGAACAAGGTCATCGCGCCACCGGTTTCGGCACAGAAGCCGCCCACGGGCTTGAGCTTGGTGATCTTCTGGCCCATGGTCTTGACGATGCGCCAGCCGCCGAACATCGTGCCCAGGCCAATGGCCGCATAGCACGAGACGATGGCCCACAACGGTGGGTCGGCATCGTTGGGCGAGGCATAGCCCGTGGACAGCAGCAGCAGCCAGATGATGCCGATGGTCTTTTGCGCATCATTGCCGCCGTGCCCCAGGCTGTAGGCACCGGCAGAGACGAGCTGCAGGCGGCGGAACCACTTGTCGACCCGGCCCGGCGTGGTGCGGCGGAACAGCCAGGCCACGATCACCATCATCACCGAGCCCAGCAGGAAACCCAGCACCGGCGACACGAAGATGAAGGCCACGGTCTTCCAGATACCGCTGGCCACCAGCGCACCGGAGCCCGCCTTTGCAATCACCGCGCCCACGATGCCGCCGATCAGCGCATGCGAGGAGCTGGACGGAATGCCGTAGTACCAGGTGATCAGGTTCCAGGCGATCGCGCCCACCAGCGCGCCAAAGATCACATGGGTGTCGACAATGCCCGGGTGAACAATGCCCTTGCCGATGGTGGCCGCCACGCTCAGGTGGAAGACAAAGATCGCCACAAAGTTGAAAAATGCCGCAAACACCACCGCCTGGGTGGGTTTGAGCACGCCGGTAGAGACAACGGTCGCAATCGAGTTGGCCGCGTCATGAAACCCGTTCATGAAGTCGAACAAGATGGCCAGCGCCACCAGCACGACAATCACCCACAGGGCTGTTTGCATCGGTTCCATGGAAGTTCAGTCTCCTGCTTGCTGCAACGGATCAGGAGTTTTCCAGGATGATGCCTTCGATGTGGTTGGCCACATCCTCGCACTTGTCGGTGATGGTCTCGAGCAGCTCATAGATGGCCTTGAGCTTGATCACCTCGCGCACATCGGGCTCTTCGCGGAACAGCTTGCTCATCGCCGAGCGCATCACGCGGTCGGCGTCGCTCTCGAGGCGGTCAATCTCTTCGCAGGTCTTGATGGCCGCTTCGGTGGTGGCCGGATCGGCAATGCGGTCGAGCATCTTGACGGCATCACGCACGCGCTCGCAGCACTTGACGCTCAGGTCCGTCAGGCGGGTGATTTCTTCGGTCATATGGCGCACATCGTAGAGCGCCATCGTCTCGGCCGAGTCCTGGATCAGGTCGGCCACATCGTCCATCGTATTGATCAGCGAGTGGATCTGCTCGCGGTCGATGGGGGTGATGAAGGTCTTGTGCAAGGTGCGGTTGACCTCATGGGTGACGCGGTCGGCAGCGCGCTCGGCGTTGTCCACGTCCTGGTTGTATTTTTCGCGCAGGTGGGGGTCGTTGTAATTGGCGACCAGTTGGGAAAACGCGTGGGCCGCTTCTACGATGCGGTCAGCGTGCTGGTTGAACAGTTCGAAGAAATTGCCTTCGCGCGGCAAGAGTTTGCCAAAGAGCATGGGTGCACCTATTCGGTTTCAATGCAAAAAAGGAAAAGAACCTGCGCACTCCCGGCCGGACACTGGCTTGCCAGCCCGGCCCCCGGGCCCCGTCACGACCCTGCAACCCCTTGAATTGTCAGCGGTGTCAGCGGTTGGCCGTGCGCAAAATCTGTCATTCACGGCGCATTGCTGCACTGCAAAATTCACCAATTTTAAATGCAATTGTCATTTCTTTGTCGCACTTGAGGCCGCCGTGCCTCAAACAGCGCTGGCTGCGCCCTGCCCTTTGCACCTTTTCCAGAGCGAACCAGGCGCGCTGGCGCTGCCCTCCAAAACGCGCCACCCCGCCCTTGCCGCCCGGTGCTTGCGCACGGCCTGGGGCTGCCGGCTGGATGCGTATCCCCAATGCGGCAGCGATAAAAAAAGCACTGGCATGCAGTGCTGTGGGGAGCGCGGATCGGGCCGGCGGCTATTCGCCCAGGTAGGCGGCGCGCACCTTGGGGTCGGCCAGCAGCTGCTGGCCCGGGCCGGTCATCGTGATGATGCCCGACTCCATCACATAGCCCCGGTCGGCAATGGCCAGCGCACGGCTGGCGTTCTGCTCGACCAGCACGATGGTCACGCCCATCGCATAGACATCGCGCACCACCTCGAAGATCTTGTCTACCATGATCGGCGACAGCCCCATCGACGGCTCATCGAGCAGCAGCAGCTTGGGCTGCGCCATCAGCGCGCGCGCCATCGCCAGCATCTGCTGCTCACCGCCGGACATGGTGCCGGCCAGCTGGTCCTTGCGCTCGCGCAGACGCGGGAAGATGTTGAACATCTTCTCGATGTCGGCCTGGATGCCTGCCTTGTCCTTGCGCAGATAGGCGCCCAGCATCAGGTTGTCGGTGATGGTCTGGCGCGTGAAGACGCCCCGTCCTTCGGGCACCATCACCAGGCCCTTGGCCACCAGGTCCCAGGCGCCCCGGCCCTTGAGGTTCTCGCCCAGAAACTCGATCTGCCCGTCATTGATCGCCTGTGTGGCCGTCGCCGCCTTCATCGTCGTGGTCTTGCCCGCGCCGTTGGAGCCGATCAGGGACACCAGCTCGCCCTCATGCACCTCGAAATCGACGCCCTTGACGGCCTGAATGCCTCCATAGGCCACTTTCAGCCCACGCACCTTCAGCAGTACGGGGTTGGATGTCTTGTCAACCATGCTCAGTGTCCTCCGGTGCCCAGATAGGCCTCAATCACTTTTTCGTCTTTCTGCACCTCGGCCGGCGAGCCCTCGGCCAGCCGCTTGCCGTAGTCGAGCACCGTCACCCGGTCGCACAGGCCCATCACCAGCTTCACATCGTGCTCGATCAGCAAGATCGTGCGGTTGTCGTTGCGGATGCGGTCGATCAGCTCGCGCAGCTGCACCTTTTCGGTCGCATTCATGCCGGCGGCGGGCTCGTCGAGCGCAATCAGCTGCGGGTCGGTGGCCAGCGCGCGGGCAATCTCCAGGCGGCGCTGGTCGCCATACGACAGCGTGCGCGCCTTGTAATCGGCATAGCGCTCGATGCCCACATAGGCCAGCAGCTCGCGGGCGCGCTCTGCAATCGCCCGCTCCTCGGCCTTGAAACCCGGTGTGCGAAAGATCGCTCCCAGCAGACCCGAATGGCTGCGCACATGGCGGCCTACCATCACGTTCTCCAGTGCCGTCATGTCGGAAAACAGCCGGATGTTCTGGAACGTGCGCGCAATGCCGGCCTTGGCCACCAGGTGCACGGCCTTGGGCTCGTAGGGCTTGCCTGCCAGCTCGAAGCTGCCGCTGTCCGGTGTGTACAGCCCGGTGATCACATTGAAGAATGTCGTCTTGCCCGCGCCATTGGGGCCGATCAGCCCATAGACCTGGCCGCGCTCGATGGTCAGACCCACATCCGAGAGGGCCTGCAAACCGCCAAAGCGTTTGGAAATACCTGCCACCTTCAGTGCAGGAGCTTGTGTGTTCGTCATGCTCGTCTCTCCTGCTCAGTCCTTCTGGATCGCGCTCTTGCCATGCTCGGGTGCGGGCCACAGGCCGCGTGGGCGCAGCAGCATCACCACGATCATCGCCACGGCAATCAGCAGCTGGCGCAGGATGGACGCATCCAGGCGGCCGTCGGTCATCTGCTGCAGCGGGCCGGCCACATAGCGCAGTACCTCGGGCAGCGCCGACAGCAGCACGGCACCCAGAATGACACCGGGGATGTGGCCCAGCCCACCCAGCACCACCATGGCGACGATCATGATCGACTCCATCAGGCTGAACGATTCGGGCGAGACAAAGCCCTGAAAGCCCGCAAACATCGCGCCGGACACACCACCAAATGTCGCGCCCATGCCAAAGGCCATCAGCTTCAGATTGCGGGTGTTGATGCCCATCGCCTTGGCGGCAATCTCGTCCTCACGGATGGCCATCCAGGCGCGGCCAATGCGCGAATCCTGCAGGCGGTAGCAGATCACCACGCTGGCCACGACCAGCAGCAGGAACAGGTAGTAGTACAAGGTGACCGAGGAGACCGTGTAGCTGCCGATCTCCAGCGGCTTGGCAAAGTCAAAGCCGAGGATCTTGATCGAATCGATCTGGCCCAGACCCTTGGGTCCGTTGGTGATGTTGACGGGCTGGTCCAGGTTCAGCATGAAGATGCGGATGATCTCGCCAAAACCCAGGGTCACAATGGCCAGGTAGTCCCCGCGCAGCTTGAGTACCGGGAAGCCCAGAATCATCCCCGCGACCGCCGCCAGCAACGCGGCCAGCGGTATCACCAGCCAGATGGACGTGTGCAGGCCATTGGGGAACATGGCCTTGAAGCCTTCAAAGGTCTCGGCCAGGTGCGGCGACGCCATCAGGCCCAGCATGTAGGCACCCACGGCGTAGAAGGCCACATAGCCCAGGTCCAGCAGGCCGGCAAAGCCCACGACGATGTTCAGGCCCAGCGCCAGCATCACGTAGAGCAGCGCCAGGTCGGCAATGCGCACCCAGGCGTTTCCGAAGGACTGCAGGATCAGCGGCAGTACCAGCAGCGCAATCGCGCCGACAATCCATTGTGCTTTGTTGTTCTTCATGCAGTGTTCCCCTTAAGCCCGATCGGCCACCCGCTCACCCAGCAGGCCCGAGGGGCGCAAGGTCAGCACGATGATCAGCACGATGAACGAGAAAATGTCGACATACTGGCTGCCCAGCACACCGCCGGTGAGCTGGCCGATGTAGCCCGCACCGATGGCTTCCACCAGGCCCAGGATCATCGCGCCCACCACGGCGCCCGCCAGGTTGCCGATGCCGCCAAACACCGCAGCGATAAAGGCCTTGAGGCCGGGCAGGAAACCCATCGTGTGCTGCGCCGTGCCGTAGTTCGACGCCCAGAGCACGCCGGCAATCGCCGCCAGCACCGCACCGATGACAAAGGTGGCCGAGATCACCATGTCGGGCTTGATGCCCATCAGCGCCGCCACGCGGGGGTTCTCCGCCGTTGCCCGCATTGCGCGGCCCAGGCGGGTGTAGTTCACCAGGTACATCAGTACCGCCAGCACCACGGCCGTCACGCCCAGCACCAGGATCTGCGTCGGCGTGATCACCGCGCCGGCCAGGTCAAACGGCTCCATTGGCAGCAGGGTCGGGTACGGCTTGTAGTTGGGCTTCCAGATGATCATGGCCAGGGTCTGCAGCAAGATCGACATGCCGATCGCGGTGATCAGCGGCGCCAGACGCGGGCTGTTGCGCAGCGGCCGGTAGGCCAGCTTCTCGATCGTGAAATTGAGCACCGCCGCCACCACACAGGCAATCAGCGTTGCGATCAGCAAGATGACCCAGCCCGGCGTTCCCGGCATGGCCTCCTGCATCACGCCGATGATGCTCCAGCTGGTCAGCACCCCGATCATCAGCACTTCGCCGTGCGCGAAGTTAATCAATTGAATAATGCCGTACACCATGGTGTAGCCCAAGGCTATCAAAGCGTACATGCTGCCCAATACCAGACCATTGATGATCTGCTGCAGCAAAATATCCATACAACCAACCCTTCAGCTTGGAACCACTACAGCGAAAACTGCATGAAACAGGGGTGTCCCGAGATGCAGCCGCCTCTAACCGCGATAACAGTTTTATGCGGATCGAAACAATTTTATAGACGCCCCTTCGGTTTTTTGGCGACTATCGCTCTAGCGCTTTCCCTAGGGACCTATGCGCAAATCGCATGAATACGGGGGAGGCCATCGTCGACACCTAGGGAATTTACTAGGTATCGATTCAACGAATGGCCACGCGTTTCTAATAATTAATGCAGCAAGCTCAATAATCAAAACTCGCCCGTCTCAGCGCGGGGACACTGGTGCAAACACCTATACCGGATTCGGTTGCATAAACAACCAAATAACCGCCGCTTCGGGCAGGCATAAAAAAACGCGGCCTGGGCCGCGTTTTTTGCAAGGGTGGGTCAGCGCTTACAGCTTGCTGGCCATCTCGGGCACGGCGTCGAACAGGTCAGCCACCAGGCCGTAGTCCGCCACGCTGAAGATCGGCGCTTCTTCGTCCTTGTTGATCGCCACGATCACCTTGGAGTCCTTCATGCCCGCCAAGTGCTGGATGGCGCCCGAGATGCCCGCTGCCACATACAGCTGGGGCGCGACGATCTTGCCGGTCTGGCCCACTTGCAGGTCGTTGGGCGCGTAGCCCGCATCCACCGCGGCGCGGCTGGCACCAATGGCCGCGCCCAGCTTGTCGGCCAGCGGCGTCATCACTTCGCTGAACTTCTCGGCGCTGCCCAGCGCGCGGCCACCGGAGACGATGATCTTGGCGGCCGTCAGCTCCGGGCGGTCGTTCTTGGTCACTTCGCGGCCCACAAAGCTGCTCTTGCCGCTGCCCTCAACCGCTGCGGCGTTCTCGACCGTGGCCGAGCCACCGGTGGCCGCGGCGGCATCAAAGCCGGTGCCGCGCACGGTGATGACCTTGGTGGCATCGATCGATTGCACGGTGGCAATGGCGTTGCCCGCGTAGATGGGGCGCTCGAACGTGTCGGCGCTCACCACCTTGGTGATGTCGCTGATCTGGGCGACGTCGAGCTTGGCGGCCACGCGCGGGGCGACGTTCTTGCCCGAGGCGGTGGCGGGCGCCAGGATGTGGCTGTAGTTGCCGGCAAGGGCCAGCACTTGCGCGGCCAGGTTTTCAGCCAGGCCATCCTTGAGCGCCGGGCCTTCGGCCAGGATGACTTTGGCTACGCCTGCGATCTGCGCAGCAGCTTGGGCTGCAGCTGCTGCGCCTTCGCCAGCGACGAGCACATGCACATCGCCGCCGCAAGCCAGCGCTGCGGTGACGGTGTTGAGCGTGGCGGTCTTGATCGTTTGGTTGTCGTGTTCTGCAATAACGAGAGCGGTCATTTGTAGGTTTCCTTTTGAGCGGCAGGCTTAGATTACTTTTGCTTCGTTCTTGAGCTTGTCGATCAAGGTGGCCACATCGGGCACCTTCACACCGGCGCCGCGCTTGGCGGGTTCTTGCACCTTCAGGGTCTTCAGGCGCGGGCTCACGTCCACACCCAGCTCTTCTGGCTTGACGGTGTCGAGCTGCTTTTTCTTGGCCTTCATGATGTTGGGCAAGGTGACGTAGCGCGGCTCGTTCAGGCGCAGGTCGGTGGTGATGACGGCGGGCAGCGACAGCGACAGGGTCTCCAGGCCCCCGTCCACTTCGCGCGTCACGCTCACCTTGTCGCCAGCGAGTTCGATCTTGGAGGCGAAGGTGGCCTGGGGCAGGTCGCCCAGCGCGGCCAGCATCTGGCCGGTCTGGTTGGCGTCGTCGTCAATGGCTTGCTTGCCGCAGATCACGAGGCCGGGCTGCTCCTTGTCGACCAGCGCCTTCAGCAGCTTGGCCACGGCCAGCGGCTGCAGCTCTTCGGCGGTTTCGACCAGGATCGCGCGGTCGGCTCCAATGGCCATCGCCGTGCGCAGGGTCTCCTGGCACTGGGTGACACCGCAGCTGACGGCGATGATCTCGGTCACGACGCCCTTTTCCTTCAATCGCACGGCCTCTTCCACCGCGATTTCATCAAAGGGGTTCATTGACATCTTCACGTTCGCAATGTCCACACCCGAGCCATCGCTCTTGACGCGCACCTTGACGTTGTAGTCCACCACGCGTTTGACGGGTACCAGTACTTTCATAGTCTCAGCTTTCTAACAATAAACTCTGGGACCGCTGCGGCGTCGTTCGCCACGGGCGGGCCTCGGTATCAATCGGGCAAGGTCAACACACCTTGCGCCTGGAGCGACTGCAATTGCGAATCACTCAAACGCAGCAGATTTTGCAGCACTTCGCGTGTACCCTCACCGAGTGTGGGTGGCGCGCGGCGAATCGGCAGGCGCTCACCATCCATGCGGATGGGCGGCGCCAGCACGGCGGTCTGGCCGGCCACCGGGTGGGGCATGTTCTGCACCAGACCGGCTTGCTGCACGCGCTCGGAGGTCAGCGCCTCATGCAGGCCCAGCACCTCGCCGCAAGGCACACCACAGGCATTGAGCCGCTCGATCAGCAGCGCACGCGGAAAGCTGCGGATGGTCTCGATCATCAGCGGCAGCAGCAGCTTGCGGTCCTTGGCGCGCTCCACATTGGTGGCGTACTTGGGGTTGTCGGCCAGGTCGGGGCGCTCGATCACATCGCGGCAGAAGCGCTCGAACTGCGCGTTGTTGCCCACTGCAATAATCAGCGGGCCATCCGCCGCCTCGAACATGCCGTAGGGCACGATCGACGGATGGGCATTGCCAAAGCGCTCCGGGTCCTTGCCCATGAACAGCGCATCGAGCCCGTAGTAGCCGGTGATGCTGACGCCGTTGTCGAACAGCGCCATATCGATCTTGCGGCCCTGGCCGGTGCGCTCGCGGGCAAACAGCGCGGCCAGCACCGCCTGAGCGGCGCTCATGCCGGTCATCAGGTCGACGACGGCGACGCCAAACTTCAGCGGCGGCTGCGATGCCTCGCCGTTCATCGCCATCAAGCCGGCCTCGCCCTGCACCAGGATGTCATAGCCCGGGCGGGCGGCTTCATCGGTGTCGGTGGCATAGCCGGTCACGCTGCAGTAGATCAGGTCCTGCTTCAAGGCCTTCAGCGCCTCGTAGCCCAGGCCCAGCTTGTCGGCGCCGCCATGCTTGAAGTTGTGGATCACCACATCGAACTGCGGCAGCAACTCCAGGATCAGCGCCAGCCCTTCGGGCTTTTGCAGATCAACGGTGATGGACCGCTTGTTGCGGTTCATGCTGTTGTAGTAGGTGGTCTCGGTCTTGCCAATGCGCAGGCCCCAGTCGCGGGTGTCGTCACCACGCTTGGGGTGCTCCACCTTGATCACCTCGGCACCCAGGTCGCCCAGCACTTGGCCGCACAAGGGGCCGGCAAAAACACGGGACAGGTCCAGCACCTTGACACCCGCCAGCGGCAGGGCCGTGGCTTTCTCTTCCTCACGCATACTTGTCTCCTTGGATCACCTGGCCGGCCAGCTTGCAGGGCCGGCCCCCGGTGCCATTTTTCTCAGTCCCTGTCAGCGGCGCAGCTGCAGGTAGTTGGCGGGGCGCTTTTCCAAAAACGCGGCAATGCCCTCGGCCGATTCCGGTGTGGCCTGCGCCCGCACCATCAGCTCGGCTTCCATGTCCAGCTGCGCTTCCAGGCCGTTGTCATAGGCCGCGCGGCACAGCGACTTGATGCTGGCCATGGCCTGCAACGGCCCATCGGCCAGCTGCGCAGCCAATGCGACGGCCTGGGCCAGCGCATGGCCCGGCTCGGCCAGGCGGTTGACCAGGCCCAGTTGCTGCATGCGCTCGCCGCTCACCCGGTCGCCGGTCAGGCACAGCTCGGTCAGCAGCTGGCGCGACAGGTGCTCGGCCAGAAAGGCCGTGGCGCCACCGTCGGGCGACAGCCCCACCTTCACATAGGCGACCGAGAACGCGGCATTGCGCGCTGCCACCAACATGTCGCAGGCCAAGGCCAGCGACAGGCCGGCACCGGCGGCCGCGCCCTCCACCGCCGCCACCACGGGCTTGGGGCAGTCGCGCAGCGCACGCACCAGGTCATGCAGGCCTTCGAGCAGCTCACGGCGCTTTTCCAGCGGCTGGTCACGGCGCGTCGCAATGCGGCGCAGATCGCCACCGGAGCAGAAATGCCCACCCGCCCCGGTGAGCACAATCGCGCCCACGGCCGGGTCGGTCGCTGCGTCTTGGAGCGCTGCTGTCAGGCCCAGGTAGAACTCGGGCGACAGCGCATTGCGCGCCGCCTCATTGTTGTTGGTCAGCACCAGCACGCCGCCTTCGCGGCGCGCCAGCAGCGCGGGGTTTGCGTTGCTGGCGGCCGTCATCAGACGGCCTTGGCTGCAGCGCGTTCCCGGGCCTGCAGCGCCATGTAGCGCGCCAGGTGGTGGTCCATGTCGCCCAATTGGTGGTCGATCATGATGATGCGCTTGGCGTAATGCGCCAGCGGGAGCTCCCAGGTCACGCCGATACCGCCATGCATCTGGATCGCCTCTTCGGCCATCAGGGTGCCAATCTGGCCCACGCTGTACTTGGCCGCCGACAGCGCTTTTTCACGTTCGACGTAGTCGGGGTTGTCGATGGCCGCTGCCGCGTTGATGACGGCAGAGCGCGCCTGCTCGGCTTCGAGCAGCAGATCGGCCATGCGGTGCTGCAGCGCCTGAAAGCTGCCGATCGGCACGCCAAACTGCTTTCGGGTGCGCAGGTACTCCAGGGTGTGGTTCTTGGCCACATCCATCGCGCCCAGCGATTCGGCCGCCAACGCAAGCAGGCCAAAGCCGCTGATGCGTTCGAGCAGCGCATGGCCCTCTCCGAGCTTGCCCAGCAAGGCATCGGCATCAACCTTGACGTTGGCCAGCACCAGCTCGGCGGCATGGCCGCCATCGATGCGGCCATAGCCCCGGCTGCTGATGCCGGCGGCATCGCCCGGCACCAGGAACAGCGAGATGCCGGCCTCATCGCCCACGGCGCCTGCCGTGCGGGCGGAGACCAGCAGCAGCTGCGCCTGGTCGCCGAACAGCACCACGGCCTTGCTGCCGTTCAGCACCCAGCCATCGCCCTCGGCTTGGGCGGTGGTCGCCACGCGGTTGAGCTCATAGTGGTTGGCCGGCTCGTCATGCGCCAGCGCGGCAATCGTCTCGCCACCGATGATGCCTTCGAGCTGCGCCTTCTGGGCATCGCTGCCGGCCTCGGTCAACGCACGGCCCACCAGCAAGGCGCCCAGCAGCGGCTCTGCGACCAGGTGCGTGCCCAGCGCCTCGAACACCACGCTGATATCGACGCCATCGCCACCAAAGCCGCCATCGGCCTCCTTGAACAGCGCGCCAATCGCCCCCAGTTCGGCCAGCTTGGCATAGGTCTCGGCGCTGAAGCCCTGGGCGCCATAGGCGGCCTTGTTGCGGTACTCGGTGCTGTACTGCTCGCTCAGGTAGCGGCCCAGCGCGTCCGCCAGCATGCGGCGGTCTTCATCCAGTTGAAAATCCATAAAAATTCTCCTTACAAGCCGAGGATCATCTTGGAGATGATGTTGCGCTGGATTTCGTTCGAACCGCCGAAGATCGACAGCTTGCGGTAGTTGAAATAGGCCGCAGCGGCCGTGGCCGCCTCCTTGGGGCCCACGGGCTCGTCGGCGTATTCGGCAAACTGGGCCTCTTCGATGAACGGCAGCGCATAGGGGCCCATCGCGCGGCGGATCAGCGACAGCAGCTCCTGGCGGATGACGGTGCCCTTGATCTTGAGCATCGAGCTCTCGGCGCCCGGCACACCGCCACCCGCGACCGACGCGATCACGCGCAGGTTGGTGGTGGCCATGTTCAGCAACTCGATCTCGACCTTGGCCATGCGGGTGGCAAACTGCGGGTCTTCGATCAGCGGCTTGCCATTGCGCTGCACGCGCTGGGCGATGACCTTGAGCTTTTCCAGCCCGGCCATCGAGAAGCCCACGCCGGCGATGCCGGTGCGTTCATAGGTCAGCAGGTACTTGGCGTAGGTCCAGCCCTTGTTCTCCTCGCCCACCAGGTTTTCCAGCGGCACCTTCACATCGGTTAGAAAAACTTCGTTGACTTCCTTGTCGCCGTCCAGGGTGCGGATGGGGCGCACTTCGACGCCGGGCTGGTTCATATCGATCAGCACAAAGCTGATGCCCTGCTGCGACTTCACCTCCTTGTTGGTGCGCACCAGGCAGAACATCATGTTGGCGTGCTGGCCCTGGGTGGTCCAGGTCTTCTGGCCATTGACGATGTAGTGGTCGCCGTTGCGCACGGCCGTGGTCTTGAGCGAGGCCAGGTCGGAGCCGGCGCCTGGCTCGGAGTAACCCTGGCACCACCAGTCGTCGCCATTGAGGATGCGCGGCAGCCAGTGGCTTTTCTGCGCCTCGTTGCCGTACTTGATCAGCACCGGGCCGAGCATCGACAGACCAAAAGGCACCAGGCGCGGGCCACCGGCCAGGGCGCACTCGTCGTCAAAAATGAACTTTTGCACCGGCGACCAGCCGGTGCCGCCAAATTCCTGCGGCCAGTGGTAGGCCAGCCAGCCCTTCTTGTTCAGAATGGCATGCCAGTTTTCCTGGTCAAAGCGCGTCAGGCGCTGGCCAGCCTTGACCTTGGCGGCCAGTTCCTGGGGCAGGTGGTCTTTCAAAAACGCACGTACTTCGGCGCGGAACGCTTCTTCTTCGGGACTGAATTGCAAGTCCATGGCTATCTCCTCATTAACGTGGGCAGGCAAGGCCTGCGCATCTCAAACTCGGCGCTGCGCGATCTGAGTGACGACCAGCAAGGGCCGCCCCGCAGCGGCGGCGTCGTCCCCTGGGGGAAGGCGCGCAGCGCCTCAGGGGGGGTCAGAAAATCTCGAACAGGCCAGCAGCACCCATGCCGCCACCCACACACATGGTCACCACGCCCCACTTCACTTTCTCGCCCCGGGCCTTGCGGCGCTGGCCTTCGAGCAGGATATGGCCGGTCAGGCGCGCGCCGGTCATGCCAAAGGGGTGGCCGATGGAGATCGCGCCGCCGTTGACGTTGAGGCGGTCCATCGGGATGCCCAGCTTGCGCTGGCAGTACAGCGCCTGCGACGCAAAGGCCTCGTTCAGCTCCCAGAGGTCGATGTCCTGCACCGTCAGGCCGTGGCGCGCCAGCAGCTTGGGCACGGCAAACACCGGGCCAATGCCCATTTCGTCGGGCTCGCAACCGGCAATCGCCAGACCGCGGAAGGCGCCCAGTGGCGTCAGGCCGAGCTTGGCCGCTTCCTTCGCTTCCATCAGCACGCAGGCGGCCGAGCCATCGGACAGCTGCGAGGCATTGCCGGCCGTGACGAAGTTGCCCGCGCCCTTGACGGGTTCGAGCTTGGCCAGACCTTCGAGCGTGGTCGAGGGGCGGTTGCAGTTGTCCATGGTCGCGGTAACGTCCTTGTAGCTGACCTCACCGGTTTCCTTGTTCTTCTCGGCCATGCGCGTGGCGCAGGGCACGATCTCGTTGTCGAAGGTGCCATTGGCCTGCGCCGCAGCGGTGCGCTGCTGGCTTTGCAGCGAGAAGGCATCCTGGTCCTCGCGGCTGATGCCGTAGCGCTTGGCCACTACATCGGCGGTGTCGATCATGGCCATGAACAGGTCGGGCTTGTGCTCCACCAGCCAGGGATCGGCATCCGAGGGGTTGGTATTGCTCGAACGGATCAGCGAGATGCTCTCGACACCACCCGCTACCATCGCCGGTGCACCATCGACAATGATGCGGCCGGCCGCAAACGCAATCGCCTGCAGGCCCGAGGCGCAGAAGCGGTTGACCACGGTGCCACCCACGCTGATGGGCAGACCGGCACGCACAGCTGCCTGGCGGCCGATATTGCGGCCGGTCGTCCCTTCGGGGTAGCCGCAGCCCAGCACCACGTCTTCGATCAGCGCCGGATCGATGCCGGCGCGCTGCACCGCTGCGCTGATGGAAAAGGCCGCCAGTTGCGCACCGGGCGTGACATTGAACTCCCCACGGTGGGATTTGGCCAGCGGCGTACGCGCTGTCGAAACGATGACGGCTTCACGCATGCATGTCTCCTTGGGTCTGAGCGACCGTTGATTGTGATTTTTGGGGCCGGCCGCGCTTGTCACCCAAGCGCTAACCGCCATTTTTGATCGTGCAACCCGGGCTTCGCCTGCATGGAAGCCATGGGTTGTCTCAAGCCTGACGCTGCGTCAGGCTGCCTTGTTCAGGCTCTCGAAGTTCTCGCCCTTCTCCACCAGCTCCACCAAGAGCGGCGATGGCGTCCAGAACAGCGCGTCTTCCTTCGCGAACTCGCGGATGTCGGCCAGGATCTTGTCCAGGCCCACCATATCGGCCCACTTCATCGGGCCGCCCCGGAAGCGCGGGAAGCCGTAGCCGTAGAGGAAGGTGACATCCACATCCAGCGGACGCAGCGCAATGCCTTCGCGCACCACATTGGCGCCTTCGTTGACCATCGCGGCCATGTAGCGGCGCATGATCTCGGCATTGCTGAAGCTGCGCGGTGTGACACCGGCGCGCTGGCGCTCGGCATCCACAATCGCCAGCACTTCGGGGTCTTGCTCGCCCACGCGTGCGCCTTGCGGGTACAGGTAGTAGCCGCGCTGGGTCTTCTGGCCGAACCAGCCCTTTTCGGCAATGCGGTCGGCAATCTGCACATAGCGGGCCTTGGGGTCGCGCGTGGCGGCCTTGCGCTTGCGCGTGGCCCAGCCAATGTCGCCACCGGCCAGGTCGGCGACCTGGAAGGGGCCCATCGGGTAGCCAAACTCGCGCACCGCCTCATCGATCTGGTAGGGCGAGGCACCGTCTTCGAGCAGGTAGTTGGCGGCCTCGCGGTATACGGCCAGAATGCGGTTGCCGATAAAGCCATCACAGACACCGGCGCGCACGGGCACCTTCTTCATGCGGCGGGCCAGCTCGAAGGCAGTGGCCACCACATCGGCGCTCACCTTGGCGGGCACCACGATCTCCAGCAGCTTCATGATGTTGGCGGGGCTGAAGAAGTGCAGACCGATGACATCCTGCGGGCGCGAGATGCTCGCGGCAATCGCATCGATATCCAGGTAGGAGGTGTTGGTGGCAATCACGGCGCCGGGCTTGCAGACCTTGTCCAGCTCGGCAAACACGGCCTTCTTGACACCCATCTCTTCAAACACGGCCTCGATCACCAGGTCCACCTGGGCGAGCGCGGCGTAGTCGGTGCTGCCGCTGTAGCGCGCCATGATGGCGGCCTTTTTCTCGGCCGTCATGCGGCCCTTGGCGATCAGGCCGTCGTAGACCTTTTCCACATTGGCGCGGCCCCGGGCGATGGATTCCTCATCGCGCTCGACCATCACCACCGGCAGGCCGGCATCCAGCGCCGCCACGGTGATGCCGGCACCCATGGTGCCACCGCCGACCACGCCGATGCTGTTCAACGCACGCGGTGCGGCGGCCTTGGCTTCGGGGATCTTGGCGGTTTCACGTTCGGCAAAGAAGGCATGGATCAAGCCGGCGCGCTGCGGGCTCTCCAGGCACTGCACAAACAGCTTGCGCTCGTTTTGCATGCCTTGCTCGAACGGCAGGTCCAGCGCGCCCTGCACGCATTCGATGATCTTGCCGGGCGAGAACAGGCCCCGGCTTTTCTTGGCCGATTCGGCCTTGGCGGCATCGAGTTCGGCCTGCGACGCGGCCTTGTCGGCCAGCGCCGTGGCTTCGCGGGTGCGGCGCACCGGCGCGTTCTGCGCCAGCAGTGCGTTGGCATAGGCCAGGCCCGCCGTGCGGGCATCGCTGCCTGCGGGCTCGACCTTGTCGACCAGGCCCATGGCCAGCGCTTCTTCGGCACTGGCGTGGCGGCCCGAGAGCATCAGGTCCAGCGCGGCCTTGACGCCGATCAGGCGCGGCGTGCGCTGCGTGCCACCGGCGCCGGGCAGCAGGCCCAGTTGCACCTCGGGCAGGCCCAGCTTGGCGCCGGAGACAGCCAGGCGGTAGTGGCAGGACAGCGCCACTTCCAGACCACCGCCCAGCGCCGGGCCATGGATCGCGGCCACGACGATCTTGTCGCTGTTTTCCAGCTGCACCAGCACATCGGGCAGGCTCGGCGGCATCGCGGGCTTGCCGAACTCACGGATATCGGCACCGGCAATAAAGGCCTTGCCACTGCCCACCAGCAAGATGGCCTGGACCTGCGCATCGCTGCGCGCCTGGGCCACGGCATCGGCCAGACCTTGGCGTACGGCCTGGCTCAATGCGTTGACGGGGGGATTCTGGATCGTGACGACCAACACCTGCCCTTCGCGGGCAATGTTCACCACAGCGGCGTTCTCAGCGCTCATGCATGTCTCCTGGTAGATCAATCGAAAGCTTGTTTCGAACCATTGTCAGTGCAACTAGGCTTATTTGACAATCACATAGAGGATTGACAGACTGTCAAAGGAATTTAGACAATCGCATCCCATGGACCACAACGCCCTCACCTTGCTGGTGGAAATCATCGATTCCGGCAACCTCAGCCGCGCCGCCGCCAAGCTGAAGATGAGCCGCGCCAATGTCAGCTACCACCTGGCCCAGTTGGAGAAATCGGTGGGCGTGCAGCTGGTGCGCCGCACCACGCGCCGGGTCGAACCGACCGAGGTGGGCCTGCGCCTGTATGAGCATGGCCGCAGCATCCGCAACGAGCTGGCCGCCGCCAGCGAAACCATCCGCAGCCTGGGCAAGGGCCTGCAGGGCCGGGTCGGGCTGGCGGTGCCCAGCGGCTATGGCCAGCTGGTGATGAGCGACTGGCTGATCGCCTTCAAGCGCCTCTACCCCGACATCGTGCTGGATGTGATCTTCGAGAACCGCGTCGACAACCTGGTGCGCGACGAAGTGGACATTGCGGTGCGTGTGCTGCCTACGCCGCCCGACAACCTGGTGGCCCGCCACATGGGGGAGATGAACTATGTCGCCTGCGCCAGCATCGACTACGCGGGCCAGAACATGCTGCCCCAGCAGCCCGAGGACCTGCGCCATGTGCCGCTGATCACCAGTGGCGTGGTCGGCAAGCAGCTGCTGGTGCGCGCCTACCAGGGCGATGTGCGCAAGGAGATCCGGCTGGAGCCCAGCCTCATTTCCGAGCATTTTCCATTCCTGCGCCAGGGCATCATGGCCGGCCTGGGCGTGGGCATCGTGCCGGATTATGTGATCCGCGCCGAGGTCGAGCGCGGCGAGGTCGTCACCACCTTGCGCGACTGGCGCCTGAGCATTTTCGGCAACCACATGTACCTGCTGTGGATGCCCAACCGCCACCAGACCAAGGCGGTGCGCACGATGATCAGCTTCCTGCTGGAGCAATCACAAAAGGCCGGCAGCCTGCCTGCGCTGAGCTGAGCAGCGCCCCTTCATTCGCATTCCAACGCCGAGTCGCCCGCAGCACGCCTGCCAGTGCGGCTTGCGCCCTGCAATCAGGTTCCCGTCAGGTAAGCGCCCTTAAGGTGGCGGCGCCTGCGTGCGTGCCCATCCTGGCCCAGATGCGCGCAGGCATGGAACCACACAGGATTGAACCGAATGAAAATGACAAGAGACATCCATGACATCGTCGGCGGCCTGCTGATGTCAGCAGCAGGCCTGTTCTTTGCGCTCTATGGGCGCGAATACAACTTTGGCAGTGCAGACCGCATGGGGCCGGGCTACTTCCCGGTGGTGCTGGGCTGGCTGCTGTTTGGCCTGGGCCTGCTGCTGGCAATACCCGCCTGGTGGCGCCAGGGCAGCCCCATCGTGCTGCAGTGGGGCAACCTGTTCTGGTCCGTGGCCAGCCTGCTGGCCTTTGCACTGCTGCTCTACCCGCTGGGCGTGGCTCTGGCGGCACTGGCCGCCAGCCTGGTCGCACTGATCGCCACCAAGATGCGCCTGCGCACGCGCCTGCTGGTCAGCCTGGCCGTGGCTGCGCTGACCACGGTCATCTTTCCCATTGGTCTGCGCATGACCCTGCCCATCTGGCCCTGAGCCCGGCACTGACAAAGGATCTCTATGGATTTGCTTGGAAACCTCTGGATGGGCCTCAATGTGGTGGCCGATCCCTCAACGCTCTGGTACTGCTTCCTGGGCGTATTTTTGGGCACCGTCGTCGGCGTGCTGCCCGGCATCGGTGCGCTGGCCGCCATCTCGCTGCTGCTGCCCTTTACCTACCATATGTCGCCCACGGCGGCCATCATCATGCTGGCCGGCGTCTACTACGGCGCGCAGTACGGCGGCTCCACCGCCTCCATCTTGCTGAACCTGCCGGGCTCACCGTCATCGGCGGTGACCTGTCTGGACGGCTACCCGATGGCGCGCAAAGGCAAGGCCGGGGTGGCGCTCTTTGTCACCACGATTGCCTCGCTGGTCGGCGCCATGTCGGGCCTGATCCTGCTGGTGCTGTTCTCGCCGGCGATCTCCAAGATCGGCCTGCAGTTCGGCCCCACCGAGTTCTTCTCGATGATGCTGCTGGGCCTGGTCGCCGCCTCGTCGATGAGCGCCGGCTCGGCCACCAAGGGCCTGTGCATGGTGGTGTTCGGGCTGCTGCTGGGCATGATCGGCACCGATGTGAATTCGGGCGTCGCGCGCTACTCGTTCGACATCCCCGAGCTGATGGACGGCATCAACCTGGTGGCGCTGGCAATGGGCCTGTTCGGGGTGGCCGAGGTGATCCGCTGCATCAACCTGGCCGATGCCAACCAGAAGCCCGACAAGGTCACCCTGCGGTCGATGGTGCCCGAGCGCCAGGAGTTCCGCGACACGATCAAGCCGATGCTGCGTGGCTCGGCGCTGGGCTCTTTCCTCGGTGCACTGCCGGGCGTAGGCCCGTCGATCGCGTCCTTCATGTCCTATGCGATTGAAAAGCGCGTGGCCAAGGACCCGAGCCGCTTTGGCCATGGCGCCATCGAAGGCATCACCGCGCCCGAGTCGGCGAACAATGCCGCTGCGCAAACCGCCTTTGTGCCCTCGCTGTCCATCGGTATTCCGGGTGACGCGGTGATGGCTGTGATGCTGGGCGCGCTGATCATCCACGGTATCCAGCCCGGCCCGATGCTGATGACCGAGCAGCCCCAGCTGTTCTGGGGGCTGATCGTCAGTTTTGCGATCGGCAATATTTTCCTGGTGATTCTGAACCTGCCCACCATCGGGCTGTGGGTTGCGCTGCTGCGCATTCCCTTTGCCTGGATGTACCCGGCGATCCTGGTGTTTGTCGCGCTCGGCGTCTACAGCGTCAACAACAACCTGTTCGACATCTACATGGTGGCCGTGCTCGGCGTCATCGGCTATGTGCTGATGGTGCTGCGCTTTGAGGCCGCGCCGCTGCTGCTGGGCTACATCCTGGGGCCGATGCTCGAAGAGAACCTGCGCCGTGCGATGCTGCTGTCTCGTGGCGATGCCTCGGTGTTCTTCAACCGGCCGATCAGCGCTTCGTTGCTGGCGCTGACCGGTGCGATCCTGCTCTGGGCCATCTGGTCGGGCGTGCGCAAATCGCGCAAGGAAGCCCGCGATTTTGCCGTTGCGCAAGAGAACGCGGCACCCGCTACCGCTGCGTCTTAACCCTGTTGCACTCCAGTGCGCCTGTTCTCGCCACCCGGCCTGAACAGGCTTTTTTCTGGCCGCTGTGTTGTGCTTTTGCTAGGCTTGAGCCATGCGAATTCTTGTGATTGAAGACGATGCCGTGCTGCGCGACGTGGTGGTCAGCAGCCTGCGCGATGCGGGCCACCATGTGGACCAGGCGGCCGACCTGGGTGCGGCAGAGCACTGGTGGCGGGTGCAGCGCTTTGATGCCATCCTGCTCGACCTGAACCTGCCCTGCAGCGCCGTGCGCGGCAGTGCGATGGGCAGCGGCCTGGCCCTGCTGCAGCAGGCGCGCAGGCGGGGCGACAACACCCCGGTGCTGGTGCTCACCGCCCGCAACCAGACCCCCGACCGCATCGCCGGCCTGGACAGCGGCGCCGATGACTACCTGGGCAAACCCTTTGCGCTGGCCGAGGTGGAAGCCCGGTTGCGCGCGCTGGTGCGCCGCGCCATTGGCACGCAGGATGTATCGACCGTGGGCCAGCTCAGCCTGGAGCGCAACAACCGGCGCTTTCGCGTCGGCATGCAGCCGCTGGATCTGCCGGCGCGCGAATTCGAAGTGCTGTGGGAGCTGATGAGCCCGCCCGGCCGCGCAGTGAGCAAGCGCAGCCTGTCGGACAAGCTCTCGGGCTATGACGACGCGCTGGGCGACAACGCGCTCGAAGCCTTTATCTCGCGGCTGCGCAAGAAGCTGCAGCACAGTGGCGCGGCGATCCGCACCCTGCGCGGCATTGGCTACCTGATCGAGGCCGACAGCGGCGATGCCGCATGAGCGCCGCCACTACCGCCACCACCCGCCCCGGCCCGCTGCCATCGCTGCGCATGCGCGTGCTGCGCCATGTGCGCGGGCCGCTGGTGTGGACCTGGTTGCTGGGCACCGTGTTCATGATGGCGCTGGCCAACCATTTCACCCAAAGCGCCTTCGACCGCGCACTGCTCGACGATGCCTATGCGATTGCCTCGCACCTGCGCGCCGATGACGAGGGCAAGGTGGCCCTGCAGTTGACCGACAGCGAGCTCAAGGCTGCCCTCTTCGACCAGGCCGAGTATGTGTACTACGCCGTCTACCGCAGCGATGGCAGCCAGCTGGCCGGTGAGCCGCTGCCGCTGCTGCCCTGGGACGAGAGCGAGCCGGTGAGCTACCGCGAAACCCTCTACAACGGCCAGCTGGTGCGGGCGGTGGCGCTGCGCAGCGCCGTGGGCGAGCAGCAGCTCAGCATCGTGATGATGCACACCACGCGGGTGCGAGACAGCCTGATCCAGCACCTGTTCCTCTATGCCGCGATCCCGCAGCTGACCTTGCTGGTGCTGCTGCTGTGGTGGCTGCACCACCGCATCGGCCAGGACATGGCACCGCTGGCCGCGCTGCAAAGATCGCTGTCGCGGCGCGATGCGCAGGATCTGGCGCCGATCCCGCCCAGCGCGCCGGCGACCACGCGCGAGATCGAGCAACTGCACCAGACCACCAATGCGCTGCTCGCCCGCATTGCCGATAACGTCGAGGCCCAGCGCGAGTTTGCCGGCAATGTGGCGCATGAGGTGCGCACGCCGCTGGCCGGCATCAAGGCGCTGGCCGACTATGGCCTGGGCCATGCCGACCCTGCGGTGCAGCAGCAGCAACTGCAGCGCATCTCCGACAGCGTGGCGCGTGCCAGCCACCTGGTGGACCAGTTGCTGCTATTGGCGCTGAGCGACGAGGCCAGCGCCGTGCACCTGGCGCCGGTGGCCGCTGCCGAGCAGGTGCAGCAGGCGGTGCTGCGCCACTGGGATGCCGCCAGCCGCGCCCGGATCGACCTGGGTGCCGAGGGCCTGGACACGGCCGAGGCCGAGCAGCTGCGCATCGCCGCCGATGCCAACCTGCTCGCCGCCATGCTGGACAACCTGATCCTCAATGCGCTGCGCTATGGCGGCCAGTCGGTCACCGTGGCCTTGCAGGCCGCTGACGATGGCGGCAGCGTCGAGCTGGCCGTCATCGACGATGGCCCGGGCATGAGCGAGGAACAATGCCAGGCCGCGATGCAGCGCTGGCAGCAAGGGCCCAGCGGCCAGTCACTGGGCCAGGGCGCCGGCCTGGGGCTGGCGATTGTGGCCAAGCTGGCCCATCTGCAGCAGGCGCGGTTTCAGCTGGCGCCGCGCTCAGAGGGATCAGGATTGCGCGCCAGCCTGGTGTTCAGTGCAGTACAAAATCGCGCACCTGGGGAGCCTTAGCCAGCGGCGCCTCGCCCAGCATCTCCAGCACCGAGGACTCAATGCCGTAGACCATCGCGTCGAGCGCCAGGTCATTGGCCTCCATGCCAAAGGGGTGCTCCAGCTCTGCGCCCAGCGCCTCCAGCGCGAAGAAGGTGTAGGCGACAAAGCAGACGATCACCGGCGTCATCGTGCCGATGGAGTCGAGCAGGCCAAAGGGCAGCAAAAAGCAGTAGATATAGATGCTGCGGTGCAGGATCACAGAATAGGTGAACGGAATGGGCGTGCTGGCGATGCGCTCGCAGCCGCCCAGCGCACTGCCCAGCCGCGCCAGTGCCTGCTCGAACACGGGCACCACGGCCGGCGCAATATGGCCTTGCAGGCACTGCGTGCCGACCCAGCGCTGTACCAGCAGCAGTGCGACGGCCGCCGGATAGCGCGCCTGGCTGATCTGCTGCACCTCGCCCTGGGGCAGGAACAGCGCCAGATCGGCCCGCGCATCGCTGCCGCGCAGCTGGTGCTTGAGCGCATAGGCAAAGGCGCAGAGGCGCAGCACCAGCATGCGCGCCTGTGCGCGGTCCTGGGTCAACGTCAGCGCCTGGGCCGCCAGGTGCCGGCTCTCGACCAGCAACACGCCCCAGAGCGTGCGTGCCTCCCAGAAGCGCGCATACGAGGTGCTGTTGCGGAAGCCCAGAAAGATCGCCAGGGTCAGGCCGATCAGCGAAAACGGCACAAAGTTCAGCGGCACTTTCCAGCTCAGGATGGAGCCGTGCAGCATCGTGGCCACCACCGCGAGGATGGTGATGAGGACCAGCTGCGGCGTGATCGCCGGCAGGATGGAGCCACGCCACACAAACAGCATGCGCAGCCAATGCAAGGGAGGACGGACGATCATGGCCGGTATTGTGCGGCCAGGGGTATATCCGACGGGCTTGCTGGCCTCGCGATGCCAGCGTGCCGGAGCCTCCCGGCGGACGCCGCTCGGGAACGGGCTACCGCAGCGAGGGGCAGCAGGGGACGCAAACGCCTTGCCGGCGGCCGCAGGCATGCACAGCCGCCGCCCGGCCACCGGCCCGGATCAGTCCTGCCCGGCCTCGTCATCCCAGCGCTTGAGCTGCGCCAGCTTTTCGCCAATCTTCAGCTCCAGGCCCCGGGGCACGGGCTGGTACCAGCCGGGCTCGTCTATCCCTTCCGGGAGATAGGTTTCTCCCGCCGCGTAGGCGTTGGGTTCGTCATGCGCGTAACGGTACTCATGCCCATAGCCCAGCTCCTTCATCAGCTTGGTCGGGGCGTTGCGCAGGTGTACAGGCACTTCGCGGCTCTTGTCCTGCTTCACAAAGGCCTTGGCCAGGTTGTAGGCGTTGTAACCGGCATTGCTCTTGGCGGCCATCGCCAGGTAGATGACGGCCTGGCCCAACGCCAGCTCGCCTTCGGGGCTGCCCAGGCGTTCATAGGTCAGCGCGGCATCATTGGCGATCTGCATCGCGCGCGGGTCGGCCAGGCCAATGTCCTCCCAGGCCATGCGCACAATGCGCCGGGACAGGTAGCGCGCATCGGCGCCGCCGTCGAGCATGCGGGTGAGCCAGTAAAGCGCGGCATCCGGGTGCGAGCCGCGCACCGACTTGTGCAACGCGGATATCTGGTCGTAGAAGTTGTCACCGCCCTTGTCAAAACGGCGGCTGTTCAGGGTCAGCGCGTTCTGCAGGAAGTCTGCAGTGATCTTGGTCATGCCCGAAGCCTGCGCTGCCGTGCTGGTCTGCTCGAGCAGGTTCAAAAAGCGCCGGGCATCGCCATCTGCATAGCCAATGATGGTGTCGGTGGCCAGGTCATCAAACGCAAGATGGCCCAGTGCGATCTCTTGGGCACGCTTCAAGAGCAGGCGCAGCTCCTCGTCTGTGAGCGACTTGAGCACATAGACCTGGGCGCGCGACAGCAAGGCCGAGTTCACCTCGAACGAGGGGTTTTCGGTTGTCGCGCCAATGAAGGTGACCAGGCCGCTTTCGGCATAAGGCAGCAAGGCATCCTGCTGCGATTTGTTGAAGCGGTGGATTTCATCGACAAACAGGATCGTGTGTTTGCCCATCGCCAGGTTCTGCTGGGCCTGCTCCATCGCTGCGCGGATGTCCTTGACGCCGGAGAACACGGCAGACAGCGCAATGAACTCGCACTTGAAAGCGGTGGCCGTCAGCCGCGCCAAGGTGGTCTTGCCGACACCGGGCGGGCCCCAGAAGATCATCGAATGGGGTTTGCCGGACTGGAAAGCGAGCCGCAACGGCTTGCCTTCTCCCAGCAAGTGGGACTGGCCCACCACCTCATCCAGCGTCTTGGGGCGCAGCGCCTCGGCCAGCGGCGCGGCCGGTTCCTGGCTAAACAAATCAGCCATGCAGGCCTCCGGAACCACGGTGGGCTGTCCCGGCACACCGCAGCCATGGGCCGTCGGGGCAGGACGCTTGCCTACTACGTTTATGCACTGCAACCCTACTA
The DNA here is from genome assembly GCF_022387135.1 of Comamonas sp. B21-038. Classification (GTDB taxonomy): domain Bacteria; phylum Pseudomonadota; class Gammaproteobacteria; order Burkholderiales; family Burkholderiaceae_C; genus Comamonas; species Comamonas sediminis. The sequence goes on along the minus strand of NZ_CP092462.1, from coordinate 363,748 downwards.
ATCCCTGGGGTGCATATGCCTTTGCTGATCTGGGTCACGATTTTTCGCAGAAAATAAGGGTTTATACGGATTCACGTCGCATCAGATATTACAGGGCTCTCATTGGCCCAGCCTATAACACCAGCCCCGGCATGGACGCCGCGCGCTCGAAGCCTTTGCACCGAGCCAGCAGGAACGCTATTTGCCGCGCATGCACCCAGGGGGTTTTTTTCTGATGCCCGTTTCCGCGACTCCATGCGCTGATGGCCTCCCCTCCAAGTGGGCGCTGACCAGCAAGAACCAAGAGCCTTTATGAAATCACTGAAAACCAGGGACATTATCGCCCTCGGCTTCATGACCTTTGCCCTGTTCCTGGGGGCCGGAAACATCATTTTCCCGCCGCTGGTCGGCCTGTCTGCAGGAGAGAACCTGCTGGGCGCGACAACCGGCTTCCTGCTGACGGGCGTGGGCCTGCCGCTGCTGGGTGTGGTTGCACTGGCCCGCGTGGGCGGTGGCCTGGACCAGCTGACCCACCCGATTGGCCGCATCGCCGGCCTGGTGCTGGCCACGACGATCTATTTGACGATCGGCCCCTTCTTTGCCACGCCGCGCACCGCCACCGTCTCGTTCGAGATGGGCATTGCGCCATTTGTCGGCAATACCTCGATTGCACTGCTGGTGTTCAGCATCGTCTATTTCTCGCTGGTGCTGCTGCTGTCGCTGTTCCCCGGCAAGCTGATGGACACCTTGGGCAAGCTCATCACCCCGCTGCTGATTGCTGCGCTGCTGGCGCTGGGCGGCATGGCGGTGCTCGCACCCGTAGGTGGCTACAGCACGGCCAGCCCGGACTATGGCACGCAACTGGCTGCCTTTGCCCAGGGCTTTGTGCAGGGTTACCAGACCATGGACGCCCTTGCCTCGCTGGTGTTCGGCATCGTCATCGTCAACGCGATCAAGGACGCGGGCGTGACCGATACACGCCTGCACACCCGCTACGCCGTCTATGCCGGGCTGATTGCCGCGGTGTGCCTGAGCCTGGTCTACATCTCGCTGTGCTACCTGGGCGCCACCAGTGGCGAGCTGGCGCAGAACACCGTCACCGGCGTGCAGATCCTCACCGCCTTTGTGCAGCACCGCTTCGGCAGCGCCGGCATCTGGCTGATTGCCGCAGTGATCCTGCTGGCCTGCCTGACCACCGGCGTGGGCCTGGTCAGCGCCTGCAGCAGCTTTTTCAGCCAGCTCACCGGGTTCTCCTACCGCAGTGTGGCGCTGTCCTTGTGCATCTTCAGCGCCGCCGTGGCCAACCAGGGCCTGGCGCAGCTGATCGAGATCGCCGGCCCGGTGCTGGTCGCCCTCTACCCCCCTGCGATTGCGCTGGTGTCGCTCAGCCTGCTGCAGCGCTGGCAGCAACCCACACGGGTCTATATCCCGGTGATGCTGGTGGCGCTGGTATTTGGCCTGGTCGATGGCGCCAAGGCGCTGCAATGGACCAGCGCCCTGCCCGCCTGGCTGGACCACCTGCCCGGCGCCGCGCTGGGCCTGGGCTGGGTCACCCCGGTGGCGGCCACCATGGTCTGCGCTGGCCTGGCCGACTGGTTTTTGGCACGCCGCCAAATACCGGTGCGCCCGTGATCGCGTATGAACCACTTTCTGCCCAATGGATATTCAGTACCACCGTTAATATCGGCACTGGATATTCATTGGCAGCCTTATCTAGAACCGCCTAAGCCAAGCAGCTCAATACCGTCAGAACAGGCACCCAAGAATCGGAGAGACATTGAGCCTGCTTAAACCATGGTTATTCATGGTCCTTAATGACAATACTGTCAAAATCCAAAAATTTGTGGAGTTTCAGCAATGACGAATCCAACAGAAAATCCCCAAGCGGCCTCCGCTGCCAAAGCGCCCAAGAAGGGCTTCACCCGCCGCAAGTTCGTCGCCTCGGCGGCGGCCGTTGGTGCTGGCGTCGTGGGCTACCAGTATTTCTTCGGTAGCCAGTACCGTGCAGAAAAAGCAGACCGCCAAGTCGATGTACTGCTGATTGGCGGCGGCATCATGAGTGCCACCTTGGGCGTTTATCTGCAGGAGCTGGAACCCGGCTGGACCTATGAATTGTTCGAGCGCCTCGACCAGGTCGCCGAAGAAAGTTCGAACGGCTGGAATAATGCCGGCACCGGCCACTCGGCGCTGTGCGAGCTCAATTACACACCGATGGATAAAAATGGCAATGTGCAGATTTCCTCTGCCATTAACATTAATGAAAACTTCCAGGTGTCGCGCCAATTCTGGTCGCACCAGGTGCGTACCGGCGTATTGGGCAATCCCCGCGAGTTCATCAACTCCACGCCCCACATGAACCTGGTGTTCGGCGAAGAAAACCGCGCCTTCATCCAAAAGCGCCTCAAGGCCCTGGAAGCCTCGCCGCTGTTCACCGGCATGGAGTCGTCCACCGATCCGGAAAAGATCAAGGAATGGATTCCGCTGATGATGGAAGGCCGTGACCCGGCCGAAGTGGTGACGGCCACGCGCTCGCCGCTGGGCACCGACGTGAACCTGGGCGAGATCACGCGCCAGTTCTACAAGAACCTGTCGTCCAAGCCCAATTTCAAGCTCCACACGGGCCAGGAAGTGCGCTCCATCACGCGCAACAGCGATGGCTCCTGGCGCGTGTCGGCCTTCGACATGAAGGATGGCAGCAAGATCCAGACCGTGGATGCACGCTTCATCTTCATCGGCGCCGGTGGCGCGGCGCTGCCGCTGCTGCAGCTGTCGGGCATCCCCGAGTCCAAGGTCTACGGCGGTTTCCCGGTGGGCGGCGAGTTCCTGGTCACCGAGAACCCGGCGATCACCGAACGCCATCTGGCCAAGGTCTATGGCCTGGCCGACACCGGCTCGCCTCCGATGTCCGTGCCCCACCTGGACACCCGTGTGCTGGACGGCAAGCGCGTGCTGCTGTTCGGGCCATTCGCGACCTGGTCGAGCAAGTTCCTGAAGAACGGCTCCTACTTCGACCTGGCCAAGGCCACGACCTTTGCCAATGTGATCCCGCAGCTGCAAGTGGGCGTCAACGAGTTTGCGCTGGTCAAGTACCTGGCCCAGCAGCTGAGCCTGAACAAGGAGCAGAAGATGGATGCGCTGCGCCATTACATGCCCGAGGCCAAGGATGCCGACTGGCGCCTGTGGGAAGCCGGCCAGCGGGTGCAGATCATCAAGAATGACCCGGAAAAGGGCGGCATCCTCAAGCTCGGCACCGAAGTGGTGGTCGCCCAGGACCGTTCGCTGACCGCGCTGCTGGGTGCTTCGCCAGGCGGCTCGACCTCGCCAGCGATCATGCTGACCCTGCTGGAAAAGGCTTTCCCCGAGAAGGTCAAGAGCGCCGAATGGCAAGAGAAGATCCGCAAGATCGTGCCAAGCTACGGCGTCAAGCTCAACGAGAACCCTGCGCTGCTGCAGCAGGAATGGCAGGCCACCGAGCAGGCGCTGAACCTGGCGATTGCCTCGCCCAGCCTGCAAGGCGTCGAAGCCGGTGTGCAGCCCAATGAAAACATGAAGGACCTGAAGAAGGTGCCGGACATGGCACTGTAAGCCACAGCCGCAGCCGTCCACTGCGGCGGCCGCCCAGCAAAAAAGGTGTTCACCGCGATGGTGAACACCTTTTTTTATGGCCGCGCGGTGGGTCACCGCTCTTGAAGCACCGCTTACTGGCGAATCACTTCCGCACCAGAAGGAATCGCAAACTCGAACGTCGCGCCGGGCAGCGAAGGCAAGGCCTTGAAGCCGACAAAGCGCAGCACCGAGCGCTGGCCAAAGCCGTCCTCGATCTCCAGGGTCTGCAGCTCATCGCCCTTGAAGCCGACCTTGACCTGCTTGATCTGGCCGTCCTTGTTCTTGGGGATGGCCTGGGCCCATTGCTGGCCATCGGCCTCGGGCAGGCTGCTGACATCGAACTCGGCCTTGAGCGCCTGCAGGCTCGAAGCCGACGCCAGCAGCGCGGCAGGCGTCTGGCCCAGGGCCTTGCTCTGCTGGCGCTGGGTGACCTGGTTCAGGTCCGCGTCGTAGACGGTGAGCACCGAGCCATCGGCAACGATGGTCTGGTCAAACGGCTTTTGGTAGATGAATTTGAACTTGCCCGGCCGCTGGAATGCAAAGCTGCCGCTGGAGGTCTTGACGCGCCCTGCCTGGCCCTGCTTGGCAGGCGATGTCACCGTCTGCGTGAACTGGGCTTCGCCCGCCTGCGAGCTGGTCATGAACTTTTCCAGGCTTTGCAGGCCATCCGCCTGGGCCCAACCGGCCAGGCTGACCAGGGCTGCTGCTGCGATCCATTGTTTCATCGTGAATCCTTTCGGGCTTTGCGAACAAAGCCAATGCATGGGCCTTTTCAGGCCAACAAGGGGTTTGGAGTGCCGCAGCGGGCTACAAGTGCCCGCCGTTGGCCGCAAAGGCGCTGGCTTTGCGAATGTTTACCGGCGATGGCGCTATTCTTCACCGCCAGGGCGGTGGGCGACCAGCACTTCGCGCTGGCCGCTGCCGGTCAAGGCGCTCACCAGGCCGGCGCGCTCCATCTCTTCGAGCAGGTTGGCCGAGCGGTTGTAGCCGATGCGCAGCTTGCGCTGCACGTAGGAGATGCTGGCCTTGCGGTCCTTGAGCACGATCTCGACCGCCTGGTCGTACATCGGGTCCTTCTCGCCACTGCCGCCGCCTTCCTCATCGCCAAAGCCGGAGTCGCCCTCGCCGGTGCCGCCTTCGAGCACACCGTCGATATAGTCGGGCTCGCCCTGCTCCTTGAGGTAGCTGACCACGCGGTGCACTTCCTCGTCGGACACAAAGGCGCCGTGCACCCGTACCGGGAAACCCGTGCCGCTGGCCATGTAGAGCATGTCGCCCATGCCCAGCAGCGCCTCGGCGCCCATCTGGTCCAAAATGGTGCGGCTGTCGATCTTGGAGCCCACCGAGAACGCGATCCGCGACGGGATATTGGCCTTGATCAGGCCGGTGATCACATCGACGCTGGGGCGCTGGGTGGCCAGGATCAGGTGAATACCGGCAGCACGCGCCTTTTGCGCCAGGCGCGCAATCAGCTCTTCGATCTTCTTGCCGACGACCATCATCAGGTCGGCCAGCTCGTCGATCACCACGACGATGTGCGGCAGGCGCTGCAAGGGTTCGGGCGATTCGGGCGTCAGGCTGAACGGGTTGGGGATGCTTTCCTCGCGGGCCTTGGCCTCGTCGATCTTGGTGTTGTAGCCCGCCAGGTTGCGCACGCCCAGCTTGCTCATCAGCTTGTAGCGGCGCTCCATCTCGGCCACGCACCAGTTCAGGCCATTGGCGGCCTGCTTCATGTCGGTCACCACCGGGCACAGCAGATGCGGAATGCCTTCGTAGACCGACATTTCCAGCATCTTGGGGTCGATCATCATCAGCCGCACATCCTTGGCCTCGGCCTTGTAGAGCAGCGACAGGATCATGGCATTGATACCCACCGACTTGCCCGAACCGGTGGTACCGGCAACCAGCACATGCGGCATCTTGGCCAGGTCGGCCACCACCGGCTTGCCGATGATGTCCTTGCCCAGGCCCATGGTCAGAAGGCTCTTGGCATCGTGGTACTCGTGCGAGCCCAGGATTTCGGTCAGGCGGATGGTCTGGCGCTTGGCATTGGGCAGCTCCAGCGCCATATAGGTCTTGCCGGGGATGGTCTCGACCACGCGGATCGACACCAGGGACAGCGAACGCGCCAGGTCCTTGGCCAGGTTGACGATCTGCGAGCCCTTGACGCCGGTGGCCGGCTCGATCTCGTAGCGGGTGATCACCGGGCCGGGCGCGGCCTCGACCACGCGCACCTCGACGCCAAAGTCCTTGAGCTTTTTCTCGATCAGGCGGCTGGTCATCTCCAGGGTTTCGTAGGAGACGCTCTCCTGCGTCTTCGGCGCAGCATCGAGCAGGTCCACCTGCGGCAGACGGGTGTCGCGCAGCTCGTTGAACAGCGGTTTCTGCCGCTCCTTGACCACACGGGCGCTGGGCTGCGCCTGGGGCTTGAGCGGCTGGGCGATGTGCAGGCCCGCATCGGCGGCCGCGCTGCGCGGCGCTGCGGGCAGCATGCTGTCCAGGCCATCACCGGTCGGATCCATGCGCGAGGCCATCGGCGCGGGGGCTGCGCTGCTGACCTCGGCCTCACGCGCCTGCGCTGCCTTCTTGCCGACAGCCTTGTCGGCAGCGGCTTCACGCCGCAGCATCAGCTTTTGTAACGTGCGCTCGATCCCGGCGCCCACCTTCTCGGCAATCTGGCCCCAGGAGAAGCCCAGAATCCAGGACAGGCCCAGCAGCAGCAGCATGACGCCGACAATGCCCGAGCCGGTAAAACCCATCCAGCGCTCGGCCAGCGGGCCCAGCAAAAAGCCCAGCACGCCGCCGGCAGCGCCGGGCAGGATGGGCTCAAAACGGTAGAGACGCGACCACTCCAGCGCCGCGCTGGCCAGCAGCAGCACCACCAGGCCACCCCAGAACACAATGCGGCGCAGCCACAGCGGGCGCGGGTCGTTGGGGGGAGCCTCGCCAGCGCGCAGCCAGCGCGCCAGCGAAGAGAACCAGGCGAGCACGGCGGCGACCACCAGCCACCAGACCGAAAAGCCGACCATGAAATAGCCGCCGTCAGACACCATCGCACCCAGGCGCCCCATCCAGTTGCTGACGTCACCTGCGACCTGGGTGCCCGAGGTGGACCAGGCCGGATCCTTGGGTGAGTAGCTGACCATCGCCGCGACGCAAAATGCCATCAGCAGAAAACTGATGATGAGCACCAGCTCATGCCCAAAACGGCGAACCCCCATCACCAGCGAGTGGCCAGCATGGGGTGGTGTCTTTGATTTCTTTGAAGAGTAAGCCATAACCTAGGAGCCAGAGCTTACCCTAAGCGGATTGCAAATTCGATAGCAGACCAGGTGCCTGGAGCCGGGTGATGCCCTGCTGCGACGCGGTGGTTCAGGCAAAGGCGGGGCAGCTTGCAGCAGCCCCCCGCCCGCCAGCGCCATTGCAGCGCCTGGTGATTGGCAAAAATACACAATAAAAACATCGATCTCATGCGCCTGAAGCATGGGCTTGTGCGGCCCTCGCACCCCTGCCATCCGGCAATACGCAACATTTTGTAATCTACCTATCTTCCTACAATCCCACCCCTTGCGCCAGCGCGCCGCAACGATTGTTGTCATTGAGGCGGGGCGGTGGTGCCAGCCGGCGGCCGGCCCGGCGATGACTTGCAACAATCAAGGACATTGACACAAGCCATCCCCAAGCGGGCCGCAGTGTTTGATACTCTTTCATGTTTTGCTGCGCACACGCCAGCCCTTGATTGATTCGCAGATGCCCTGCATCTGCCCCCATGAATGCGATAGGAGTTCTATGTCTGCCGTCCAACAACATGCCAAAGTACTGATTCTGGGCTCGGGCCCTGCGGGCTATACGGCCGCCATCTATGCGGCACGCGCCAACCTCGACCCCGTCCTGATCACCGGCATGGCCCAGGGCGGCCAGTTGACGACCACGACCGAAGTGGACAACTGGCCTGCCGACGTGATGGGCGTGCAGGGCCCCGCGTTGATGCAGCGCTTCCTGGAGCACGCAGAGCGCTTCAAGACCCAGATCATCTTCGACCACATCGACAAGGTGGATTTCAGCAAGCGCCCCTTCACACTGACCGGCGGCAGCGGCACCTACACCTGCGACAGCCTGATCATCGCCACCGGCGCATCGGCCAAGTACCTGGGTCTGCCCACCGAAGAGGCCTTCATGGGCCGTGGCGTGTCGGCCTGCGCCACCTGTGACGGCTTCTTCTACCGCGAGCAGCCGGTGTGCGTTATCGGCGGTGGCAACACGGCCGTGGAAGAGGCGCTGTACCTGTCCAACATCGCCAGCAAGGTCACCCTGGTGCACCGCCGCGACAAGTTCAAGGCCGAGCCCATCCTGGTCGACAAGCTGATGGAGAAGGTCCAGGAAGGCAAGATCGAGCTCAAGACCCACTTCACCCTCGATGAAGTGCTGGGCGACCAGTCGGGCGTCAACGGCATCCGCATCAAGAGCACGCAAGACGGCCACACCGAAGACATCGCGCTGCAAGGCTGCTTCATCGCCATTGGCCACCACCCCAATACCGATATCTTCCAAGGCCAGCTGGAGATGGAAAACGGGTACCTGGTGACCCAGATGGGCCGTGGCGGCTTCGCCACACAAACCAGCGTGCCCGGCATCTTTGCTGCCGGCGACGTGCAAGACCATGTCTACCGCCAAGCCATTACCAGCGCGGGTACCGGCTGCATGGCCGCGCTCGATGCCCAGCGCTTCCTGGAACAGGAATAAGCCGACCAGCGATGGGGATAGCCCCATTTTTGCTTTCGGGCTATAATCCTTGGCTTTGCTGCTTGCCGCCTTTTGCTATTTCGCAATCCCCGGCGCGTGAACAGGAAACTACGGCAGGTTGACCCACGGTCTTGCACCACGGACAGACCTGCTGTGAACATGGGCTACCGCCACCCTTTGACTGGCGAGGTGAGGCTGCAAGCCGCGCTGCCTTTTACGAGGCAGACAGGGCAAGCAGCTGTTAAAACTTTCGGAGTGTCCTGATGGCACGCGTTTGCGAAGTAACGGGCAAGAAGCCCATGGTGGGAAACAACGTTTCCCACGCCAACAACAAAACCAAGCGCCGGTTCCTGCCGAACCTGCAATATCGCCGTTTCTGGGTGGAAACTGAAAACCGCTGGGTTCGCCTGCGTGTTTCCAGCGCCGCTCTGCGTCTGATCGACAAGAACGGTATTGATTCTGTGCTCGCAGACCTGCGCGCACGTGGCCAAGCTTAAGGAGTATCACCATGGCATCCAAAGGCGGACGCGAAAAAATCAAGCTGGAATCGACTGCCGGCACCGGTCACTTCTACACGACCACCAAGAACAAGAAGACAATGCCTGAAAAGATGTTGATCACGAAGTTCGATCCCAAGGCTCGCAAGCATGTGGATTACAAGGAAGTGAAGCTGAAGTAATCAGCCTGTACGCCGCCATTCATAGGGCGGCATGCAAACACCACAAAGGACACCTCGGTGTCCTTTGTGTTTTTCTGCGTCCCGCATCAGGCCCGGGGCGGCAGGCCCAGCTGCGCATGCATCATACGCCCCAGGCTGCGGTAGGCCTCGTCCACCACCTCGGTAAACGGCATGCCGCAGCTCAGGCGCAGAAAGTGGTCATAGTGACCGGTATTGCTGAACATGTCGCCAGGCGCCACGCGGATGCCGATGGCCAGCGCCTCGTCATAGAGGCGGCTGGACGAGATTTGCTCAGGCAGCTCCAGCCAGATGCTCAGGCCGCCGGCCGGCAGGCTCAGGCGCGTGCCAATCGGGAAATAGCGCGCAACCGCCTGCGCAGCGGCCTGGCGCTGCACGCGCAGCTGCTGGCGCAGGCGCACCAGGTGCCGCATGTACGACGGCGAGCCCACGGTGCGCGCACCCAGCAGCTGGGGCCAGACCGGCAGGTTGCGTGAGCGCGCGAACTTGATCATCTGCACGCGCTCCTGCCAGCGCCCGGCATTCATCCAGCCCAGGCGCAGGCCCGGCGCATAGCTTTTGGACAGCGAGGAGCAATAGATCACCGAGCCGTCGGTGTCCCAGGCCTTGCAGGGCTTGAGCACCTCGTCGGATTCGACAAATTCGCGGTAGATATCGTCCTCGATCAGGGCCACCCGGTACTCGCGGCACAAGGCCACCAGGCGTTTTTTGTGGCTGTCGGGCATCGTCGCGCCCTGGGGCATCTGCAAGTGGGGCACCACCACGACAGCCTTGAGGTTGGGATGGGTGCGCAGCGCCAGCTCCAGCGCCTCGATCGACATGCCGGTATGCGGGCTCGACGGGATCTCCAGCGCCTGCAGCTTCTTGGCTTCGATCGCCTGCAGGATGCCGTAGAAGGTGGGCGATTCAATCGCCACCATGTCGCCCGGCTGGGTCAGCGCATCCAGCGCCAGGTTCACCGCCTCGGAATTGCCAAAGGTGGCGGCAATGTCCATCGGCGCCAGGCGCACGCCAAAACCCAGCGCATAGCGCGCCATCGAGGCCTGAAAATCCGGATGGGTGAACGGCGCGGAAGGCCCGTGCACGAGGATCTGGGGCTGCTCGCGCAGCAAGGCCACGGCCAGCTGGTTGAGCAGCTTGGCATCAAACAGCTCGGGCGCCGGCATCGCGCTGCCCAGGTCCACCTTCAGCGGCCCCTTGAGGCGCGCCTTGTTCAGGTACTCGGCCGCGCGCTCGCCGATGCCTTCAAAACGGTGGTCCTGCATCGGGAAGGGGCCCAGCTGCTGGGGCTCGCGCGCGGCCGGCATCTGCAAGGCCGTATCGCTGACGAAATAGCCCACGCGGGGCCGCGCCTCGATCAGCCCGCGCGACTCGAGCACGCGCAGCACCTGCAGCGCGGTGCTGTGGCTTACGTGGTGCTGGCGCCGGATATCGCGCACCGAGGGCATGCGCGCGCCTACGCCCAAGGTCTGCTGGGCAATGGCCTGCTCAAAATGCGCTGCGATGCGCTCGTACAGAAACGCATCGTCGGCGGGCGGGTGGCCGGCCGCATCCGCAGCATGGCTTTCGGGGATCTCACACAGACTTTCTTCTAACAGCGGCACAGCAGGACTCCTGGTTCCGGGAACCTGTCCATCGCCTTGTGCGCCACCGCAGTGGCAGGACCCGATTCCCCTACGCAGCGCTATGGTCTCAGGTTCAACCCTGACAGAACAGATACAGAAACTGCGATTTTGAACCAGAACAGCCGCTTTGTGCCTGCGCTGTTCTGCCCGACCCTTGCCGCGACTGTGTCTGTTGCGTTAGGCGGCGTTTTTTTACGCTAGAGCCCTGTTCTGAAACGCCCAGGAAAGCGCAACAATGACCACCAGCACCACCGCCCGCCTCGCCACGGCCCTGCCTGGCACCGCCACCACCCCGGCCCAGACCAGCGTACCGGCACAGCCCTGCACGCACAGCAGCAGCCTCGCCTTGCGGGCAGGCCAGGGCCAATGGCTGTATCTGGAGGCCGGCAGCAGCCTGTACTGCCGCGCCGGGCAGCTGCAGATCAGCTCGCCCTGGCACAGCGCACTGCGCTTGCAGGCGGAAGACGCCCCGCACTGCAATGGCGCGCATGCGGGCTGGTACTGGCTGCAAGCAGAAGGCCTGCAGCCCGCCCAATTGCTGGTGCAGGTGCAGGCCTATGCGGGCTGGCGTGCCGGTTGGCGCAGTGTGGCCGACTGGCTGGGCTGGAAGGACTGACTTAGAGCCGCTAACACGGCCCAGCAAACCGCAGGTTTGCGGTTGAGACGAGACGCCAAGCCGCAGACAGTACGGTAGTACGGCAAGACTTGGCAACGATGTATCAAGGGTTGTGTTAGTGGCTCTTACTTGCGTTGCCAGACGGCGGCAAAGAAGCCGTCTGTCTGGTGCAGATGGGGCCACAGGCGCAGGTACAGGCTGCCGCTGTCGCCGCCGCTGCACAGGCTGGCGGCTTGCTCGACCTTCAGGCCTGCCAGCAGCTCGCCAGCATCGAGCGGCACAAAGTCCGGGTGGGCGGCAGCAAAGGCCTCGGCGATCGCCTCGTTCTCAGCGGGCAGGATGCTGCAGGTGGCATAGACCAGGCGGCCGCCGGATTTCACCATGCGGGCGCTGCTGGCCAGAATGGCGGTCTGCTTGGCCGTCAGCTCCTCGATCGCCTTGGGGCTCTGGCGCCATTTCAGATCGGGATTGCGGCGCAGGGTGCCCAGACCCGAGCAGGGGGCATCGACCAGCACGCGGTCCATCTTGCCGGCCAGGCGCTTGACCCGCTCATCGCGCTCATGCGCAATCGCAGCCGGATGCACGTTGGACAGGCCCGAGCGGGCCAGGCGCGGTTTGAGCGCCTCCAGGCGGTGGGCCGACACATCAAAGGCATAGAGACGCCCGGTGCTGCGCATCATGGCGCCAATGGCCAGGGTCTTGCCGCCAGCGCCGGCGCAGAAGTCGGTCACCATCTCGCCGCGCTTGGCATCCAGCAACAAGGCCAGCAGCTGCGAGCCCTCGTCCTGCACTTCAACACGGCCTTTGACAAAGGCGTCCAGGCGCGACAGCGCAGGCTTGTCCGCCACGCGCAGGCCCCAGGGCGAGTACGGGGTGGGCTCGGCCTGGATGCCCGCCTGCTTGAGTTCTTTTTGCAGCTCGCTGCGCTTGGTCAGCAAGGCATTGGCGCGCAGGTCCAGCGGTGCCATCTCCAGCATGCTGGCGGCCAGCTGCTCGAACTGCTCACCCACCTGGGCCTGCAAAGGCTCCACCAGCCACTCGGGCAGGTTGTGGCGGTGCTGGGGCATGAGGCTGTCGGGCGCAATCGCGTCGCAGTCATCCAGCCATTGCACTTCCTGGTCGCTGAGCGCGCTTTTGACAAAGCTGCGCGGGCCGGCAAAGCCCAGAATGGCCAGGCGGCGCTCGCGCGCGCCGCTGCCCGAGCGTGCCAACGATTCAAACAGCGTTTTCTTGCGCAGCACGGTGTACACCGTTTCTGCCAGGGTGCCACGCTCGCGCGGCCCCAGGCTGCGGTGTTCACGGAAATAACGCGACACCACGGCGTCGGCCGGGTGTTCAAAAGTAAGGGCCTGCGCAACCAGCTCGGCGCAGGCATCTAAAAGGGCTTTGGGATGCATAGCCGCTATTGTCCCATTGCGCCAGTATCCGGGCACCAGGCCCGGCTTAGAAGCTGTTCTAGGTGCCGATGGGGGCAGCACCGCTGCGCGCGCCAGCGGGCTGCTCCGCGCGGTCATGGACCAGGCCCCAGGGCATGGCCGCCAGCTGCCGCAGGCCTGTAGGACCCAGCGCATCGACATGGGTGATCCACAGCGGCATCAGCTTGCACAGCAGCAGCTCGCGCTCCAGGTAGCCGCGCCACTGCAGCTCCAGGCGCTTGTTGTCTTGGTAGTGCACGCCGGGCCGGTCGAGTACCAGCACCAGCGCATAGGCGCCTGCCAGGCTGCGCAGCGGCCGTGCCAGCAGCCAGGCGCGGCGCAAGCGCGGGCAGTGGTGCAGGTGGATTTGCAGCGCAGCCAGCTCGCTGGCCCACAGCGGATGCGGCAGCGCGGTGCAGGCGCGCGCGCCCAGCAGGCTGCCGTGTGCCAGCCGCTCATCGCGCAAGGCCTGTAGCTGCGTGCGGGCGAGCACCTCGCGCTCGCGCCAGTCGCTGCGCAGCTGGCGCACCGAGGCCTCGTCAAAATCCTCGTCTTCGAGCACATCGAGCACGCCCATGGCCAGCCGGCACCAGGCCGCGCCCATGGCCGGCAGCTGTGCAAAGGCCTGTGCCAGGTACTGCAGTTGTGCCTCCCAGTCCATGCCCATGTGCAGGCTGGCGCAGGCGGCCAGCGCGCGGGCATTTGCAGGCTCCAGCTCCAGCGCGCGCTGGTAGATGGGCAAGGGGGCATCGTGGTGCTGCAAGGCCGTGCTCTGCAGTTGCCAGCCCAGCTCCACCAGCTGGTCGGCATCGAGGTAGGGCTCGCGCGGCATCAGCGCAGCCACGCGTGCGGCCGAGGCGCTCAGGATCTTGCGGTAGGCCAGCCAGTCATGGCCATGGCGTACACACCAGCGCTGGTCGAGCAGCTCGATCCAGCGCTCCGAGCGCTTGCCCAGCCAGGCCAGGCAGTTGCTGCTGGACATCGGCGTGAGGCCGGGAGGCACATCGAGGCCCCGCAGCCGCTCGCGCAGGCTGGGGGGCGTGCCCTGGTAGCCGGTGGGCGCATGGTATTCCTGTTTCCAGCCCTGGTAGACCCAGTTGACATCCATGCGGTGGTTCATCACGCCAGCCATCAGGCTGAACGGCCCCATCGGCGAGGCCAGTTCGCGGGCGCGCAGCCAGTGCATGGTCCAGAACTGCTCGCGGAACCAGCGCCCGCGCACCGCCACTTCGGACAGCGCCTCGCCCATCAGCGGTTTGCTGACCCAGCGGGCCGCCATGCGGTCGGCCACTGCCTCGTCCTGCCGCGCCACGACAAAGCTGGCCGCCCACCAACGCGGCAGATACCAGCGCATGAAGCGTTCATTGGCCCAGCCCAAGCGCGTCATCTGGCGCGCATCGGCCAGCCGGTCATGCAGGCCTTGCAGGCGGCGGCGGGCGCGGTAGACCGCCGCCTGCAGCCATCCCTGGCGGCGGCGCAGATGGCTGTATTCCTGCGCAATCATCGCCACCAGACGGGGCCGGTCAATCGCCATCGCCAGCGGCAGGCCCAGCAGCAGGTGGTAGCGTGCCGGCAGCAGACCGCCCAGCCGCATCTGCTGCGCTATGCGCAGGCCGTAGTCCTCGGTGATCACCAACTGGGAAATGTGCGGGCCGCGCACCTTCTGGCGGATGCGCTCCAGCGCCTCGAACAAGCGCGGGCATTCGGCAGCGGGCACGGCGATGCCCTCGGGGTCGACCCAGTCGGAACGGGTCAGGCGCAGCACACTGATCAGCAGCGCCACACCCGCGAAAAAACCAAAGATCTGCAGGCCGTAAAAGCCCTGGTAGACATAGGACAGTACTGACCAGGCCAGCAAGGCCAGGCCCAGCAGCAGACCGCCCCACACCCACAGTCCTGCCAGCAAGGCCATGCCCAGGACATGGCGGTCAAATCTGGCCGGGTCGTTCGCAGCGGCCTGCACATAGGCATCAACCCGCTGCACAAAATCGATCTGCTCCACCCCACCCTCCGAATAAGTTCTTGCCCAGCGATGCCATTCGGTCTGCTAGGCTTGTTTATTTTTCGGATTATGGAACAGCACCCTATGCCAGCACCAGCTATTTCGCCCGGGCTCTACCGCCACTACAAGGGCCGGCTCTACCAGGTCTGGCAACTGGCGCAGCACAGCGAGACACGCGAATGGCTGGTGGTCTACCAGGCCTTGTATGGCGATTACGGCTGGTGGGTGCGGCCGGCGGCCATGTTCAGCGAGGACGTGGAAGTCAACGGCCAGCGCCAGCCCCGGTTTGCAGCTTATACGCCACACACCGAAACGCCTGACCGGGTTTGACAAAGCGGGTTCGTGCTCAGCGCGCCTGCAGCAGCGCGCGCACGGCCTTGGGGTAGATCTGGTGCTCCTGCACCAGCACCCGCGCAGCCAGCAGCTCGGCCGTGTCACCCGGCAGCACGGGCACCAGGCCCTGCTCCAGGATGGGGCCGGCATCCAGATCGGCGGTGACCTGGTGCACCGAGCAACCGGCAAATTTGCAACCCGCATCAATCGCGCGCTGGTGGGTGTGCAGCCCGGCAAAGGCCGGCAGCAGCGAGGGGTGGATATTGATGAGCCGGCCGCTGTAGTGCGCGACAAAGCCAGGGGTCA
Source organism: Comamonas sp. B21-038 (assembly GCF_022387135.1). Taxonomy (GTDB): domain Bacteria; phylum Pseudomonadota; class Gammaproteobacteria; order Burkholderiales; family Burkholderiaceae_C; genus Comamonas; species Comamonas sediminis. The sequence goes on along the minus strand of NZ_CP092462.1, from coordinate 348,426 downwards.
GAATGCGCATGAACCCGGCCAGCACCACCAGCGAAGGCGCGTGGGCGTCGATGCACTGCACCAGTGCCGCGTCAAAGCTCTCGCGGCTGTCATAGGCCTGGTGGTCCACCACGGCGGTGGCAATGCCCTGCGCCTGGGCAAACTGCAGGCCGCCGGCCTGGGCCTTGTTGCTGATGACCGCCGCCACCCTCGCTCCCAAGGTCTCCTGCCAGCGCTCTTGCTGCGCGGTTCGCACGATGGCCGCCATATTGGAGCCGCTGCCGGAGATCAGGATGACGATGTTTTTCATGGAGGCGGCATTATCGCAGGGCGCAGAACGTCCCGAAACACGTTGCACCGTCAAATGGCGGATAATCAAAGGCTTTACTGAATTCACAGCCACGTTTACGGGCTCGCCCGCAGTTACTCCATGAGCGCAAAAGCACCTGTCGATCCGATTCGCAAATTCCTCGAAACCGCCCGCCACCAGATTTCCGTGGGCAATCTCACCGGTGCAGCCCAAACGCTCAACGATGCTCGGCATCGCGCCCCGCGTGATCCGCGCCTGTTCATGCTTGCAGGCCTGATGGCCGAGAAGTCGGGCAACCTCCCAGGCGCATTCGATGCGATGCGGCGCAGCGAGACGCTGGCTCCTGACTGGGCGCCCGGCATTCTGGAGCAGGCGCTGCTGTATGCCCGCCACAACCGCGAGCACGAGGCCATGGCCGCGGCAGAGCGGGTGATTGCGCTGGAGCCCAATAATGCCCGCGTGATTGCCGGCGTCATCGATATCGCCCACCGCGTGGGCAATACCGAGATGGCCATCCGCCACCTGCGCCGCGTGCTGGAACTGACCCCTGAGGACCGCATCCTGCGCCGCTATCTGGCCATCGATCTGGGGGCCGTGCGCCAGTACGACGAGGCATTGGCGGTGTTTGGTCCGCTGATCGATGAAAAGCCGGACGACCATCTGGCACGCATCGGCCGTGTGCAGATGCTGCAAGCGCGGGGCACCATGCAAGAGGCCTTGCCCGATACCGAAGCCTTGCTCGCCCTGCAGCCAGACGACAAGATCTACCAGTACTACCACCAGCTGGCCCAGGGCCAGGTGCCCGCACATGTGCCGGTCGAGCTGACCACCCACATGTTCGATGACATGGCTTCGGTCTATGACATGCACATGGTGCGCCACCTGGCCTACAGCCTGCCCAAGCAGGTGGCTGACCAGCTGCTGCAGATCTACCCGAACCGCCGCTTCAACCTGCTGGACCTGGGCTGCGGGACCGGCCTGCTGGGTGCGTCGCTGGGCGCCATTGACGGCTACATCATGGGCGTCGATATGTCGGGCAAGATGCTGGAGCAAGCGGCCAAGCACAAGGTCTACTACAAGTTCCACCAGGTCAACCTGCTCGAAGCGCTGGCCGCCACGCCGGCGAACACCTTCGAGGCCATCACCGCGCTGGACGTGCTGATCTATGTCGGCGACCTGCAGCAGACCCTGGCCGATGCCTACCGGGTGCTGACCCCTGGCGGCGTGCTGATCTTCTCCTGCGAGCACGGCGACGTCACCGGGCCCGATACCCAGCTGCAGCCGTTCGGCCGCTACACCCACACCCTGAGCAGCACCGTGCGCCTGGCCAAGGCGGCCGGCTTTGACCGTGTTGACACCCGCGACGTGGAACTGCGCATGGAAGCGGGCCAGGTCGTGGACGGCTTTGTGGTCACCGCCTACAAGCCCCAGGAAGCCTGATAGCCGCCTCCTGAAAGCTCGCCCAAAGAAAAAGGCCTTGTCGCACGACAAGGCCTTTTTACTGGGATGGCGAGAAGTGCCATCAAGCCGTCAACCTCGAACTCTTGGGCACATGGGCCATCAGAAACTCCATCTGGTCCGTCAGAATGCGCCGGTTGCGCAGGATGAAATCCTCCCAGAGGCTGGGCGTGTAAGGCGCATAGAGCAGCGGCATATGCGCCTGCTCGGGCGTGCGGCCAGCCTTGTGGTGGTTGCACGAGGCGCAGGCCGTCACCACATTCATCCAGGTATCGGGCCCCTTCTGGGACACCGGGATCACGTGCTCACGCGTCAGATGTTCTTCGTCGAAATGCTCGCCGCAGTAGGCGCAGATATGGCGGTCCCGGCCAAACAGCTTGCTGTTGGTGAGCGTCATGCGCATCGCAAAGGGGTCAATGCCGGGCTTGCCACGTGTGCCGATGATGCTGGCGACCTCGATGCGCGACTGCAGGCCGGTGATGGCGTTGTGGCCGCCACGGAAGCAGGCCACACTCGAGCCCGCCTCCCAGCGCACATCGCCTGCTGCGTAGTGCGTCACCGCCTCCTGCAGACTGATCCAGGATTGCGGAACGCCACTTGCCGATAACTTCAACACCTTCACAATGGGCCTCCTGCGCATTGGGAATTGAACCGAAATACCGTTGACCCGCGCGGCGCCTGGCCACGAAAAATGCCACTGCCCACGCACATGCCGCACGCAGACCCGGGCACCAAGTCATAATGGCCAATATACACTTTTATCGTGAAATTGCACACCAGCGCTCGGATCGAAAGCGCAAGCCGCTACAAAAAACAAAGCAAAGATGAAGATCTTCAGAGGACTTGACCACCCCGAGGTCACCAGGCATTGCGCGCTGACCATCGGCAATTTTGATGGGGTGCACCGGGGCCACCAGGCCATGCTGGCGCTGCTGCGCAGCGAAGCGCAGCGCCGGGGACTGGCCAGTTGCGCACTCACCTTCGAGCCCCATCCGCGCGACTATTTTGCCCAGCTGCTGCACAAGCCCGATCTGGCGCCCGCCCGCATCTCCACCTTGCGCGACAAGCTCGACCAGCTGGCCCAATGCGGTATCGACCAGACGATTGTGCTGCCCTTCAATGCACGCCTGGCGGCGCAGGCCCCGCAGGCCTTCATCGACGATGTGCTGCTCCAGGGGCTGGGCACGGGTTACCTGCTGGTGGGCGACGACTTCCGTTTCGGCCACCAGCGCGCGGGCGACTACGCCAAGCTGGTCGACGCCGGCCGCAAGCAGGGCTTCGATGTGGCAAGAATGAACAGCTACGAATCCGATGGCCTGCGCGTGTCCAGCACGGCGGTGCGCCATGCGCTCAGCCAGGGCGACATGCCGGCGGCGGCCAAGTTGCTGGGCTACCCCTATGCGATATCCGGCCATGTGGTGCATGGCCGCAAGCTCGGCCGCCAATTGGCCGAAAGTCGCGCGGGCGCAGGCGATGGCTTTCGCACGTTGAACCTGCGTTTTGACCACTGGAAACCCGCTGCCAGCGGCATTTTTGTCGTGCTGGTGCACGGCCTGTCGGCAGAGCCGCTGCCCGGCGTGGCCAATCTGGGCGTGCGCCCCTCGCTGGACCCCAATGACGTCAACGGTGGCCGCGTGCTGCTGGAGACCCATTGCCTGCAATGGCCCGCCGAACTGGGTGGTGACGGGGCATACGGTAAAATTATCCGAGTGGAACTCCTACACAAACTGCACGACGAGCTCAAATACGACAGTCTGGACGCCCTGACCACAGGGATTGCCAAGGACTGCGCGGATGCCCGTGCCTTCTTTCATACGGCCAGCCACGCCGAAACCCGTCGCCAGACCACACGCGACCGAATTTGACGCTGACCTGACTGCGCCGTGCCGCGCAGAAGTCAGCCGTCGCCTGCACGCCCGTGCACGTCAGACAACGCTTCTGCGCTATACATTTTTCCACTGACCGGCATGATCACCCCGCCCGGATCAGGACCATGTTTTGCTTTGAAGGTATTTATGTCCGACAAATCGTCTCCCGCAGAAAAGGCCTCTGCGTACCGCGCCACCTTGAACATGCCCGACACCCCGTTTCCGATGCGGGGCGATCTGCCCAAGCGCGAACCGGCCTGGGTGCAGGAATGGGAAGACAAGGGTATCTACAAGCGTCTGCGTGCTGCCCGCAGCGGCGCGCCCAAATTCATCCTGCACGATGGCCCGCCCTACGCCAACGGCAAGATCCACATCGGCCACGCCGTCAACAAGATCTTGAAGGACATGATCGTCAAGAGCCGCCAACTGGAAGGCTATGACGCGCTGTACGCGCCGGGCTGGGACTGTCACGGCCTGCCGATCGAGAACGCGATCGAAAAGCTCCATGGCCGCAACCTGCCCCGCGACGAGATGCAGGCCAAGAGCCGTGCCTTCGCCACCGAGCAGATCGGCCAGCAGATGGCGGATTTCAAGCGCCTGGGCGTGCTGGGCGACTGGGACCACACCTACAAGACCATGAACTATGCCAATGAGGCGGGCGAGCTGCGCGCACTCAAGAAGGTCATGGAGCGTGGCTTTGTCTACCGGGGCCTGAAGCCGGTCTACTGGTGCTTTGACTGCGCCTCGTCGCTGGCCGAGTTCGAAATCGAATACGCCGACAAGCAAAGCCAGACCCTGGATGTGATGTTCCCGGCGGCCGACCCGGCCAAGCTGGCGGCCGCCTTCGGCCTGGCCAAGCTGGACAAGGAAGCCTTCATCGTCATCTGGACGACCACCGCCTGGACCATCCCGGCCAACCAGGCCCTGAACGTCAACCCCGATCTGGAATACAGCCTGGTCGATACCGGGCGCGGCCTGCTGGTGCTGGCCAGCGCGCTGGTGGACAAGTGCATGGAGCGCTGGGGGATCGACGGCAAGGTGATCGCATCGGCGCCCGGCAAGGTGCTGGACCACATGCCCTTCAAACACCCGCTGGCCCATGTGGACAAGGGCTATGACCGCATTTCGCCCGTCTACCTGGCCGACTATGCGACGGCCGACGACGGTACCGGTATCGTGCACTCGGCGCCCGCCTACGGTCTGGATGACTTCAACTCCTGCGTCAGCAATGGCATGGACTACAAGGACATTCTCAACCCGGTGCAGGGCAACGGCGTCTATGCGCCCGAGCTGCCGCTGTTCGGTGGCCAGCATATCTGGAAGGCCGTGCCGGTCATCCTGGACGCGCTCAAGGTCGCCGGCCGCCTGATGGACACCAAGACCATCACCCACAGCTACCCGCATTGCTGGCGCCACAAGACGCCGGTGATCTACCGCGCCGCCGCCCAGTGGTTCATCCGCATGGACGAAGGCGAAGGCGTGTTCACCGACCCGGCCCAAAAGCCGGCACAGACTCTGCGCCAGATCGCGCTGGACGCGATCGAGCACACCAGCTTCTACCCGGAAAACGGCCAGGAGCGCCTGCGCGCGATGATCGCCGGCCGTCCGGACTGGTGCATCTCGCGCCAGCGCAGCTGGGGTGTGCCCATCCCCTTCTTCCTGCATGTGGACACGGGCGCGCTGCACCCGCGCACGATGGAGATCCTGGACCAGGCGGTCGAGATCGTCGAAAAGGGCGGCATCGAAGCCTGGAGCCGCGTGACCAGCGAAGAGATCCTGGGTGCCGAAGAAGCCAAGCTCTACACGAAGAGCACCGACATCCTGGAAGTCTGGTTCGATTCGGGCTCGACCTTCTGGCATGTGCTGCGCGGCACCCACGCCGAGCACCACCACGACAGCGGCCCTGAGGCCGACCTGTACCTCGAAGGCCATGACCAGCACCGGGGCTGGTTCCACAGCTCCCTGCTGCTGGCCTCGGCCATCTTTGGCCGCGCGCCCTACAAGGGGTTGCTGACCCACGGCTTCACCGTCGACGGCCAGGGCAAGAAGATGTCCAAATCGCTGGGCAACACCGTCGCGCCGCAGGATGTGAGCGGCAAGATGGGCGCCGAGATCATCCGCCTGTGGGTGGCTTCGACCGACTACTCGGGCGACCTGGGCATCGACGACAAGATCCTCGCCCGCGTGGTCGACGCCTACCGCCGCATCCGCAATACCCTGCGTTTTCTGATGGCCAACATCAGCGACTTCGACCTGGCCAAGGATGCGGTCGGCTACGACGACATGCTGGAGATCGACCGCTGGGCGCTGGCACGCTCGGCGCAGTTCCAGGCAGAGCTGCTGGCGCACTACAAGGTCTACGAGTTCCACCCGGTGGTGGCCAAACTGCAGCTGTTCTGCTCCGAGGACCTGGGTGGCTTCTACCTGGATGTCCTCAAGGACCGCCTCTACACCAGCGCCGAAGGCAGCCTGGCACGCCGCTCGGCCCAGACCGCGCTGCACCAGATCACCCAGGCGATGCTGCGCTGGATGGCGCCTTTCCTGTCCTTCACCGCCGAAGAGGCCTGGAAGATCGTCGGCAACAGCGAAACCATCTTCCTGGAGAAATTCTGCGACCTGCCCGCTGGCGACGAAGCCCTGCTGGCCAAGTGGGCCCGCATCCGCGAGATCCGCGATGTGGTTAACAAGGACATCGAAACCCTGCGTGCCGATGGCAAGGTGGGGGCATCGCTGCAGGCCGAGGTGGCCATCAGCGCCCAGCCGGAAGACCTGGCGCTGCTGCAGACCCTGGCCGACGACCTGAAGTTTGTGCTGATCACCTCGGCCGCCACGGTGGCCGCCGGTGATGCGCTGAGCGTGGCCGTCAACCCATCGGACAAGGCCAAGTGCGAGCGCTGCTGGCACTACCGCGACGATGTGGGCCAGAACCCTGCCCACCCCACCTTGTGCGGCCGCTGCGACAGCAATCTTTATGGCGCGGGTGAAACCCGCCGGATGGCCTGATGAACGCCGCCGCCCCCGCTGCCGTGGGCAGCGCCGGCAAAGGCCGGTTCGTGCTGTGGCTGGTGATTGCTGCGGTGATCTTCTGGCTGGACCAGTGGAGCAAGGAATGGATCCTGGCCCACTACCAGCTGGGCGAATACACGACCATTACCGGCTTTTTCAACATCGTCCGGGCCCACAACCCTGGCGCGGCCTTCTCCTTCCTGGCCAGCGCCGGCGGCTGGCAGCGCTGGCTGTTCACTGGGATTGGGGTCGTCGTGACGGCAGTCATCGTCTGGCAGCTCTACCGCCATAGCCACAAAACCCTGTTCTGCCTGGCGCTCACCTGCATCATGGGCGGCGCTATCGGCAATGTGGTGGACCGCATGCGCCACGGCTATGTGGTCGACATGCTCGACTTCCACTGGATGGGCAGCCATTTCCCGGCCTTCAACCTGGCCGACTCGGCCATTTGCCTGGGCGCGTTTCTGCTGATCCTGGATGAGCTGCTGCGCATGCGCCGGGGCGAAAAAAGCTGATCAGGCAATTCAACGCCTCGATAGGCAACACGCAAACACCGCCCTCGCCCCGCGACGGCGGTGTTTTTTTCGGTGGTCCACACGCCACCAGGGCAGCGCGGCCAGGGGCCAAACACCGCTGGCCTGCATAAAAAGAGACACAATGGCATTCGCCCTACAGCGCGGCGCGCTTATCAGGGGTATAGTGTCCGGTTCGCCTTATGAAACACTTGCTCAATCTTCTTGCCGCCATTGCGCTGCTGGTTTGGGGCTCTCATATGGTGCGCACAGGGGTGCTGCGCGTCTTTGGCGCCAACCTTCGCAACCTGCTGGCGCGCAGTATGAGCAACCGTTTTACCGCGATGCTCTCGGGCATCGGGGTGACGGCCCTCGTCCAGTCCAGCAGTGCCACCTCCCTGATGACCGCCTCCTTCGTCGGCCAGGGCCTGATACCGCTTACGGCCGCGCTGTCGGTCATGCGTGGTGCCGACGTGGGCACCGCCTTGATGGCGGTGCTGTTCTCGACCGACCTGTCCTGGTTGTCGCCGCTGCTGATCTTCTCCGGCGTCGTGCTGTTCATCTCCAAGCAGGATTCCACGCCCGGGCGCGTGGGCCGCGTCTTCATCGGCCTGGGCCTGATGCTGCTGGCGCTGCGCCTGATCGTCGAAGCCACCGAGCCGCTGCTCGCATCGGAGGCCGTGCGCACCTTGCTGGTCAGCGTCAAGAGCGACTTCTTCATGGAGCTGCTGCTGGGCGCCATCCTGGCTGTCATCGCCTATTCCAGCCTGGCCATCGTGCTGCTGATTGCGGCCATGGCCGCATCGGGCGCCATCACCGGCGACATGGCCCTGGGCCTGGTGCTGGGCGCCAACCTGGGCAGCGGTGTGCTGGCCGTGCTGCAAACGGCCAAATCCAGCATCGAAGTGCGCCAGGTCACCATCGGTAACCTGGTCTTCAAGATCATGGGCGTCGCCATCGTCGCGCCCTTCGTCGGTCTGTGGTCGACCTATGCGATGCCCTACATCAACGATGCGGGCCGCTCGGCGGTGCTGTTCCACCTGGCCTTCAACATCCTCAACACACTGGGTTTCATCTGGTTCACCGGCGTGATCGGCGACTGGATGCGCAAGCTGCTGCCCAAGGAAGAGGCGAACAAGGGCCCCCAGCGCCCGCGCCACCTCGATGCCTCTGCGCTGTCCACCCCGTCGCTGGCCATCTCCTGCGCCGCACGTGAAGCGCTGCACCAGGCCGATGTGGTCGAGTCGATGCTGATCGGCCTGCACAACGTGGTGCAGACCGACAACCAGCAGTTGTCACAGGACCTGCGCAAGCTCGACGATACGGTCGATGAGCTGTACTCGGCCATCAAGTACTACATGACCAAGATCTCGCGCGCCGAACTGGACGAACGCGAGAGCCAGCGCTGGACCGAAGTGATCAACTTCACCATCAACATGGAGCAGATCGGCGACATCATCGAGCGCGTGCTCACCGATGTGGAAAACAAGAAGATCAAGAAGCGCCGCCAGTTCAGCAAGCAGGGCATGGAAGAGATCAACGAGCTGCATTCGCACCTGCTGGACAACCTGCGCCTGGCGATGAGCGTGTTCCTCTCGGGCAATGTGCGTGATGCACAAAAGCTGCTGGAGGAAAAGGCGCGCTTCCGCGACCTGGAACTGGCCTATTCCGCCTCGCACCTGGAGCGCCTGTCGCACAACACCGTCCCCAGCATCGAGACCAGCTCGCTGCACATCGACCTGATCAGTGACCTCAAGCGCATCAACTCGCTGCTGTGCTCGGTCGCCTACCCGATCCTGGAAGCGGCCGGCGCGCTGGCCCACAGCCGCCTCAAGGACGATCCCGAACCCGCCCGCCACTGAGGCGGCGGGCCGGAATTCGCATACAATCCCTGATGCTGCCAGGCGAGCACTCCGCCCAGCAGCCTCCAGGAAGTTTGGCAGAGTGGTCGATTGCACCGGTCTTGAAAACCGGCAACCCGAAAGGGTTCCAGGGTTCGAATCCCTGAGCTTCCGCCAGAACAGCAAAAGCACCCCACCGAGGGTGCTTTTTCGTTGGCAACTCCAGCACTCCCGCCCAGATCACCAGTTGTGCGTATAGCTCGCCGTCAAGGTCGCACCGGCTGCCGGCAGGCGGCTGTCGTTCTTGCCGCTGCGCATCAGCTGGCTGTAGAGCGGCAGGTAGTAGCGGTTGAAGAGGTTCTGCACCCCGATGGTCAGCTGGTTCTTGTTGTCGAACTGGTAGCGGCCCACCACATCGACGCTGTAGTAGCTTTTGACATCGGCCCGGGCGAACTGGGTCTTGCCATCGGCCAGGCGGTAGTCGCGTGCGCCAAACCAGTTGAACTGGGTGCGCAGGCTCCAGCGGCCGCTGGGGTTGTACTGCACATAGCCGGTGATCTTCAGCGGCGGGATGCGGTAGCCCGTCATGCGCTGATCGCTGCTGGCGCCTGGGGGCGTCTCGCGGCCCTGCATCCAGGTGACGGTGCCGCCGGTGGACCAGTGGTCGGCATAGTGGTCTGCGGTCAGCTCGACACCCCGAATGCGTTCGCGCGTGCGCGTCAGGTGCAGGCCGTTATTGAAGGACTGGACGGCGCCCAGGTCCGAGCGCGAATGGAACAGCGCCAATGTTGCCATGGTGTCGCCGAAGCTGCCGCGCCAGCCGATTTCATAGTTGTCGGTCTTGACCGGTTCCAGCTCGGAGGCATTGATATCGAACTTGGCCCCGGCATTGCGCAGCTGCAGGCCCACATCGGGCAGGTCAAAGCCCTGGCTGAACGAGGTGTAGAACTCGTGGTTCTTCCAGGGCTTGAAGGCCAGACCGAGGTTGTAGAGCACCGCGTCGTAGGAGACCTTGCCGCCCGCCACCGTGGCCGGGTTGGGCAGGCGCGACTGCGACAGTGGCTGAAAATCGTCAAAACTGGCCTGCGATCTCTCATAGCGCAAGCCGCCTTCGGCGGACCACTGGTCGCTGAACTTGTGCTGCAGCTGACCAAAGGCGCCCGCGCTTTTGACGGTGACCCAGGGCATGTAGATGCGCTGACCGGTGGGCTGGAACACCAGACCGCCACTGGCGTCATAGACGGAGGCGTCAAACGTATCGAGCGGCATGTTGCTGCGCTCCTGGATGTAGTCTGCGCCCCAGACCAGCTTGGTGGTCTTGTCTTCGCCGATCGGCGTGGTGATGGTCAGGCGGCTGCCAAACACCTTATTGTTCTGCATCACCTGGTCGACAAAATTGCCCCGGTTGGTATTGCTGCGGGCATCGAAGGGCGCAAAGCGCACGTAGTTGTCACGGCCATAGACCATCGCACTCAGGGTGCTGCCCCCCAGGTCCTTGTGTTCGTAGCTGGCGCTCAGCAAGGTGTTTTCCACCTGGTTCTGGTCTGCCAGTTTCAGCCCCCGGATGGCGCGGGCCGCCACCGAACCCAGTGGCGCCTGGTTGACGCTGGGGTCGTTGGCATAGTCCGACTTCTGGTGCGCACGCAGGTGGCTGGCCGCCAGCTGGATGCGCTGGTCCCCATCGATGCGAAAGCCGATCTTGCCGCCCAGGCTGTGGGTGTTCGAGTCGAACAGATCGCCCTGGCTGGCATCCGGCGCGATACGGTCGCCGTGGCCGTCAAAGGCACCACCGATGCGGCGTGCCGAGATATCGACCTCGTAATCGACAACATCGCCGGCCCCCGACAGATAGTGCTGCACCTGGCCGCCCAGGCCGTCACCACTCAGGCGCGAGAGCGAACTGTCAAAACCCACCGTGGTACGCGCCACCGGCTTGCCCCCCACCGGGCGGGTGGTGACCGATATCACGCCCCCTGTCGCACCGCTGCCATAGATGGCATTGCTGCCGCGCAACACTTCGACCCGCTCGATGCGGCTCATCTCCACATTGACCAAGTTGCGCGCCGTGTCGCGGTTGGTGTTGAGCGGGATGCCATCGACCAGCACCAGCACATTTCTGCCGCGCAGGGTCATGCCGAAATCACTCAGATTGCGGCTGGCGTCCGCCATGCCCGGCACGCTCTTGGCCAGCAGGCTGTTCAGGTTGGCCGAGGTGGCGCGCAGGTCGTCCAGCTCCTCCCCCTCGATCACCGTGACCTGGCGGGTCGGCTGCATCAGCGAGCTGTCGGAGCGCTGGTCGGTCACCACCACGACGGGCAGCTGGTGGCTGGCCTCAGCGGCTGCCGCTACGGCGCCGACTGGCGCAACAACCTCCGCTGCCGGTGCAGTGCCTGCCACCGGAGGCTGAGGGGCCGCTGGCTTGCGGACCTGCAGCGCCCCACCGGTCAGCGTCTGCACCTGCAGCGCCGATCCCTCCAGCGCCTTGCGCACCGCCTGCTCCGCCGTCCAACTGCCCTGGATAGCGGCACTGCGCTGGCCTTGCAGTACGGCGGGGTCGGCAACGACGCTGCGCCCGGTCTGCTGGCCAATGCGGGTCAGCGTATCGGCCAGGCTGCCCGCCGGAATGTCAAGCTGCACCGCAGCGGCCTGGGGTGCATCGTCCGCCCGGCTGGTGGCAGGCGCCAGCGTGCAGGCCAGCACGGCAGCCAGGGCCAGCGCATGGAGGGGCGAGTGTGCGGCGCAGCTTCGCACGGTCAATGGGGCGCCGTCATGGCGGCGTTGGAGAGGGGAAGTCGTCACGGCAGAAGTTCCTTTTCGCTGGGTACTGTTTAACCAGTGCGCCGAGACTAAAAAACCCCTCATCTATTTGCACCAGGCACCGCATCGGGGTTGGCCGCGATCTGCGCGTCAGACCTTCTCGCCAATGCGGATCAACGGCCCCCAGCGCTGGATCTGCAGCGGCAGCATCTGGCTGAGCGTGGTCAGCAGCGCATCCACATCCAGCCGGAAGATGCCAAACACCCGCAGCTCCGCCACCGCAGGGGCCACGCGGATATACCCAGAAAAATAGGCCTGCAGCGCCTGGGCTACATCGGCCAGCGGCCAGTCATCGACGGCGAGCATGCCCTGCTGCCATGCGGCGCGCTGCACCGCATGGCCGCCCAGCGCCTGGAGCCGATGGGCAGTGAAACGCGCACCCTCCCCGGCATGCAGCAGCGTCTGCGCTGACTCACGGGGCCGCAGGGTCAGCCCCTGGTCCAGCGCCACCATTTCCGTCCGGTCCGCATACAACCTGCCCATCATGCGGCCGGCATCGAGCAGTGCCACGCCATCGCGGGTGTGGATCTGCAACGGGGACGCGCCTGCAACGGCGCACGTGGCGATCAGGGCCCCGGCCCGCAGCTGCAGCACGGTCACGCCGGCCGCATCGTGCACATCGACGGCGGAGCGGGCATCCAGCAACACGCTGGTGCCATCGGCCAGCATGAATTCACGGCGCTCACCGGTGCCGGTGCGCCAATCGGCCATCAGCTCGCCCAACGGCGCCAGCCGGTCTGCGACCAGTGCGGTGGCCACGCCGAGACCGCCCAACGCCAGCGCGCCGCGCAGGACCCGGCGGCGGCGGGTCCGGACCAGCGCCTGCATGGCCGCCTGTGCATGCAGGCCCTGGGTATGGGCCTGCAGATGGCGGACGGCGGTCAGCGGTTCGGCCAATGCCGCGCGCACACGCTCCCATGCGGCCTGGTGCTGCGCGTCCTGCTGCAGCCAGCGCGCAAAAGCCTGGTGGTCGGCCGCACTCATCGTTTCGGCCTCATGGCGCACCAGCCAGTCGACCGCGGCGTGCAGTGCGGGGCTGGGGAGTGGGGTGGCGCTCATGGCACGCTGCGCACGCATTGCAGCAGGGCCCGCCGCATATGGCGCTCGACAGTGGCCAGCGAGATGCCCATGTGCGCGGCAATGTCGGGGTAGCGCATGCCCTCCAGCCGCGACAGCAGAAACACCGTCTTGACCGGCAGCGGCAGCGCAGCCAGCGCCCGGTCGATCTGGCAGATGGCCTCAACCAGCATCGCATGGCTTTCGGGAGACAGCGCCACCGCCTCTGGCAGATGGCGCAGCGTGTCCTCGTAAGCGGCTTCCAGATCCTGGCGCTGCCAGAGCTTGATGAGGATGCGTTTGGCCACCGTCGACAAAAAGGCACGCGGATGGTGGATATCCAGCGTCTCGCCTTCAGCCGCGCTCCCTTTTTCCGTCAACTGCAAAAAGGTTTCCGACGCCACATCCTCGGCCTCGCTGTGGCTGGATGTGCGCAGCATCAAGCGCCCACGCAGCCATGCGTGGTGCTGGCGAAAGATGGTTTCCACCTCGGTGTGGAGCGGAGGCTGTGGCATGGGCAACCCGGTGAGGAACGCGAACAACCGCAAGATCATAATTGATAATGATTCTTCTTTCCCCAAGGAGGCAGTGCCTTCAGTGGCAGCTGGCACCACCGCCTCCCCGCACCTGCGCCCCGCGCTGCGGTGTGGCTGCTGTTTCGTTGCAGCCCACACCTTGAGCGCCGTCAATCGCGTCAACTGAAGCAAGTCTTTTCATAAAAAATGTCAACCATGTGCCCGCATGAAGATGTTTGACATTGCCCTGTTTTCGCTGCGATTTCGCCCTACTACGATGCATATCTATATTGAATAAATTTATTTCAAATAGGAATGCAATGAACGGCTTCAGAATATCGATGGCCCATTCTCTGGGCCTGGGATGTGCGGTCGCAGCACTTCTCAACCCCTTGGCGGTCCAGGCGCAAACGGTGCCGGTTGTGTCATGCAGCACGGACCCCGCCATATTCAATACCGGGATTGACGGCAGCAACGGCTACAGCATCAACAGCCCCAAGCTCCCGCTGGGGAGTCTGGATGCGCACTGGTCCATCGCCCCGGCACCTGGCGATATCACCACACCTGCCGCCGCTGCAGCGCTGAGCTATGCCCAAGGCCCGGTCGACCGCCCCGGTGCCGGCAATGGCGCCTGGGTGCAATCGCCGTTTGGCAACGCCCAGTGGATCGGGGTGCAGTATGGCCGAAGCTACTACGTCTACCAATACCGCTTCACGATGGATCCAGCCGTGGACCCGGACAGTTTCAACCTGAGTTTGAGTCTGTATGTGGACAACCAGGTCAAACGCGTTTTGGTCAACGACACCGTCTTCGATTACACCAACAATGGCGCCATTCTGGGCGTCGGTGGTTTCACGGCTGCAGGCAGTGTGCCGGTCGTTCTCAATAATGGCTGGAAGACCGGCACCAACACCATCTACGTCGTCGTCGGCAACCAGGGAGACCCCTCGGGTCTTCTGGTGCAGTCGAGCGGCACCGCCTCTTGCTCGCCGCCGCTGTCGGTGGCCAAAAAAGCGGTCAATAGCGACGGCAGCGCCTACACCGGCCTGGCCAGCGCCAATAGCCCGGTGTTCTACGACATCACGGTGACCAATGCCAGCACGCGCGACGCCAGTGGCACCCGCCTGCGCGATACCCTGCCCGCTGGACTCCAAACAGCGGGAAGCACCTGGAGCTGCAGCCGCCCTGCGGGCAGCGCTGCCGTGTGCCCCGTGCCTGCGAGCGGCGTCTTTCCGCTCGACACCGTCCTGCCGGCCCTGCCGGCAGGCAGCGCACTGGTGTTCCGCGTCAACTCGCGCTTCAGCAACCCGCTGCCCGCAGGCGCCACGGTCATCACCAACACCGCCACGATCGAGCCGCCGGCCACCAGCACCCTCAGCTGCGATGCCCGTGAAGGCTTTCCAACGCCTTGCAGTGCCTCGGCATCGGTGGCCACCAGCCCGCTGCTCAGTGTGACCAAGACGGTGGACGCCACCGGCCCGCTCTACCCGGGGCAAACGGCCACCTACACCGTGACGGTCAAGAACGAAGGAGCAGCCGATCTGACCGGCGTTGCACTTAATGACACGTTGCCGGCCGGATTTGCGTCGGCCACCTGGAGCTGCCAGTCACCGGTCGGCAGCCTTGCGGTCTGCCCACAAGCCAGCGGCAGCCTCGCGGCAGGCGGTGTGCTGAGCCAGACCATCGCCAGCATGCGCGCCAACGCCAGCCTGGTCTACACCGTGGTTGCCACGGTGGACAGCATCGCCACCCGCATGGACCAGGTCCTCAACACTGCCGGCGTGGCAGCCAGCAATGCCGAGTGGCTGTGCTACAACCCAACCAGCGCGCAGACCCAGGCCAAGCCCTGCAGCGCATCGGCAGCGGTGGATCTGTGGCCCAACGCCTTGCTGCAACTGAGCAAGACGGCGCAGGCAAGTGCTGCGGTGTATGCTGGCCAGCCGGTGAACTACACGATCACGGCACTCAATGCAGGCCAGGTGCCCGTCACCCAGGCCCATATCACCGACCCGCTGCCCGCCGGCCTGGACAACGCCAGCTGGACCTGTACCAGCAGCGGCGCCGCTCCTTGCGTGCCCGCCAGCGGCACCGGTGCAGTGGATGTGACGGTCGCATCGCTTGCCGCCGGTGACAGGGTCACGATCGAGCTGGCCACCACCGTCAGCGCGCAGCCCCCTGCCAGCCTGGTCAACACAGCCTCGTTGGCGGTGGGCGAAGCCAATGCGCAATGCAGCGGCGGCAGTGCGCAGCCCTGCAGCGCCACCGCGACTGTCGCCACCACCACCCCGCCCCTTCCCCCCAAGGCGACCGCAGTGCCCAGCCTGCAGCAATGGAGCCTGGTGTTGCTGACCTTGCTGACCGGCGGCCTCGGCGCCTGGCGCATGCGTTCGCGCGGCCAGCGCATTGGCTAAGCGCTTAACCGATGATCGGGGTGCGCAGGCGCAGCGCCCCCGCCTTCTCCCTTCTGGAACCTTTGGACCTGACCCACCACATCCTGGGTCGTCTTATTGGAAATGAGATTCATTTCTATTTTTTGATAAGATCGCGCCTTCGCTGCAAGCCAGCCCCTGTCCCGCACCATTGCCGGGCGCATTGTTGGGGCCCCTTTCTGCAGCCCCATGGCCAAGGTGTCCTCTCGTGCTTGCGAGCTATTACGCAGAACTGCTGAACTTCTTCTCCCGCTCGCTCAATGACCGGCAGGCGGCGGCCGATGTCGTGCAGGAAAGCTATGCCCGTGTTTTGGCACTGCAGGCGCGCGAAGTAGCCGTCAGAGACCTGCGGGCACTGCTGTTTCGCACCGGCAAGAACATCGTCATCGACGACGCCCGGCGCCGCCAGGTCGATGCCCAGCTGCTGCAAACCCTGGCGCTGGTGGCGGCTGACGACGCCCCGTCCACCGAGCGCGTCATCGCCAGCCGCCAGCAGCTGGAGCTGCTGGTACGCCGCCTCACTGCCATGCCGCGCAAGCGCCGCGAGGTGTTTGTACTGGTGCGCATCTATGGCTTCAGCCATGCCGAAGCGGCCGCGCACATGGACATCAGCATCGCCTCGGTGGAAAAGCATGTGGTGCGCGCCGTCTGCCACTGCATGGGGCTGGACACCTGATGGCAGCGGCCAGCACCGGGGCAGACCCCCACCGCAAACACCTGGAATACGCCTTGCTGCTGATCGCCCGCCAGCACGCGGGCGATGCTGCCACTGCCGAGACCGCCAGCCAGACCTTTGCGCGCTGGCGGGCCCAGTCGGCCGAACACGAAGCCGCCGCCCAGCGCGCGCTGCAAGGCTGGGGCGCGACCGAAGCCCATGCGCTGCAAGCCGACTTTGCGCTGCCCGCCAGCCAGGCCGAGCGCAGCCGCCAGCAGCGCCGCCGCAGCCTGTCGCTGCTGGGCACGGCAGGGCTGGCCAGCCTGCTGGGCCTGGGTGGGCGCTGGTACTGGCAGCAGCCGCTGGCACGCATGGCGCTGCATACCGGCCATGGCCAGATGCTGGCCCAGAACCTGCCCGATGGCTCGCACCTGGATCTGGCGCCCGCCACCTCCGTAGAGGCCGTGCTGTACCGCGACCGGCGCGTGCTGCAACTGGCGCGCGGTGAGATACGCCTGGATGTGGTCCACGATGCCCAGCGCCCCTTGGAAGTGCAAACACCGCTGGGCAGGGTGCGGGTGCTGGGCACCGTGTTCTCGGTGGCATTGCGCCCATCGGGCCTGCAGGTCAGCGTGGCCCAGGGCCGCGTCGCCGTCTGGGGCCTGGACAGCGATGCCAGCCAGGCCGCCGATGTGGTGCTGGCCGCTGGCGAGGCCGCGCGCCTGGATGCGCAAGGCGGCCTGCACACCAGCAGCGTCAACCGCCAGGATGTGGGCGCCTGGCGCGATGGCTGGCTGGTGTTTGACCACACGCCGCTGCCGGAGGTACTGAGCCGCTGGAACGACTACCTGGAGCGCCCGCTGCAGCTCGATGCTGCCGGCGGCCTGCAGTCGCTGCACCTGACCGGCAGCTTCCAGCTGCGCGACCCGGCCACCTTTGTCGCCAGCCTGCCGCGCTCGCTGCCCGTGCGGGTGGAGCGCCTGCCCGATGGCAGCAGTCTGATTCGCCGCCGCTAGTCGGGTTGCCATGCGCGTGGATGAACAGCGCCCAACAGCCTGCCACCCACCTCTCTCAAAATTTTTGTTCGGTATATCGCCGCTGCTACGTCTTCACTGGGACAACACCCTAGAAAGCATTCGCATGTACCGAGATCTGCCACTTCCCTGCAGCCCGTCCCGCCGCTCCGCAGCGCCAGCCACTGCCCAACGCCGCCAGCCTGTCATCGCGCTGGCCTGCAGCCTGGCCTGTGCCGGCTCGCTGGCCCTGCTGGCCTTGCCCGGCCCGGTGCAGGCGCAGCCGGCAGCCGCCCAGACGGCCATGGCAGCCACCCAGAGCTTGAACCTGCCGGCGCAGCCGCTGGGCCAGGCCCTCAATGCACTGGCGCGTACCTGGGGCGTGGCCATCTCGGTCGATGCCGCCTTGGTGCAAGGGCGCCAGGCACCGGCGCTGCAAGGCAGCCTGAGCCTGCAAGCGGCGCTGGCCCAGGTGCTGGCCGGCAGCGATCTGGAGGCTATGGCCGCCGGCGCGGCCATCACCGTGCAGCGGCGCAGCATCGCTTCCCACACCTTGCAGGAGGTGCTGGTTACCGCCCAGGCCGAGCGCACGGAGGCCACCGAAGGCAGTGGCTCCTACACCAGCGGGCGCGTGTCGCTGGGCAAGGGCCAGGATGTGCGCGAGACACCGCAGTCCATCACCGTGATGACCCACCAGCTGATCGAGGACCAGGCACTGAGCACGGTTGGCGAGGTGATGCAGCAGGCCACCGGCGTGACGGTGGACTACGCCGGTGCCGGCGGCCTGGGCGGTCAGGCCACGCGATTTCTCTCGCGTGGCTTTGAGATTGGCAATGTGCAGATCGATGGCGCCAGCGTCGATGCCTTCAGCCAGCAGCTGTTTGACCCCAACCTGGCGATGTACGACAGCGTGCAGATCGTGCGCGGCGCCAATGGCCTGTTCAGCGGCAATGGCGAGCCCGGTGGCGCCATCAACCTGGTGCGCAAGCGCCCCACGGCCCAGCGCCAGATCCAGGCCTCGGCCAGCCTGGGCAGCTGGAACCGCAAGCAGCTGGAGCTGGATGTGGCCGGCCCCTTGAACAGCGATGGCAGCGTGCGCGGCCGTGCGGTGCTGGCCCATACCGACAAGGATTTTTTCTACCGCAGTGCCGATTCCAAGAACAGCCTGCTCTACGGCATTGTCGAAGCCGACCTCAGCCGAGACAGCAAGGTCACCTTAGGCGCCAGCTACGACAAGCTCAGTGCCACGCCCTGGCGCGAAGGCATTCCGCGCGCCCCCAATGGCGATGACCTGCACCTGCCGCGCAACACCGCACTGATGGCCGGTTGGAGCCACTACGACAAAAGCGCCAAGGAGCTGTTTGCCCAGCTCGACCAGCAGCTGGCCGGCGGCTGGAAAGCCAAGGCCCAGCTCAATTACCAGAAGGTGGACAGCGACAGCCGCCTGGCCAGCCTGAGTGGCGCCGTCGATCCCGCTACCGGCCTGGGCGCAAGCTGGACCGGCTTCTCCAATGACTTCCGCTCGGACAAGAAGAGCGTGGACCTGAATATCAGCGGACCCTTCTCGCTGCTGGGCCGCAGCCACCAGCTGCTGCTGGGCGCCGACTGGGCCAAGATCCGCGATGACCAGGACACCTACTACTCCGAGATGGAGACGGACGAGTCGCTCACCAATGTCTATGGCTTTGATCCCGACAAGATTCCGCATGCGGTCAGCGAGCGCAAGACCCGCAGCTACCCCGGCTATGGCGCCACGCAAAAAGGCCTGTATGGCCGCGTCAACCTGAGCCTGACCGACAAGCTCACCGCCATCGTAGGCGGGCGCTATGCCAACTACTCCAACGTCACGCCCTACTTCAACTACAACGCCGATGGCTCGCTGCGCTCCAGCGGCAAAATCTACTACCAGGAAAGCGGCATCCTCACGCCCTATGCCGGCCTGGTCTATGACCTGGACAATCGCTGGACGGCGTATGGCAGCGTCTCCGAGATCCACAAATCTCAGGCCAGCAGCCTGCAAGGCCCGCTGCCGGGCACGCCGCTCGATCCCATCAAGGGGCGCAACTTCGAGCTGGGTGTCAAAGGCGAGCTGGCCGGCGGCAAGCTCAACACCGCCTTTGCGCTCTACCGCATCGAGCGCACCGGCGAGGCCGCGCGCGACCCGCGCTACCCCGACACCGATGTGGGCGATCTGGGTCTGAGCTGCTGCTACATCGCCCAGGGCAAGATCATCAGCCAGGGGGTGGACATGGAGATCTCGGGCCAGCTGGCGCGCGGCTGGCAGCTGTTTGCCGGCTATACCTACAACCACAACCGCAACAAGAGTGATGCCGAGCAGCTGGTCTACAGCACCATCACCCCCAAGCACCTGCTCAAGCTCTGGAGCAGCTACCAGCTGCCCGGCGAATTCTCACGCTGGACGGTGGGCAGCGGCGTGACCGTGCAAAGCACCACCTATGCCAGCGGCACCGCCTACCCTTACAACCCGGCCACCGGCAAGTTCGACAGCGAAGGCGTGCCCTACAAGTTCACCCAGGCCGGCTACGCGGTCTGGAACGCCAGCCTGCAGTACCGCATCGACCGCCACTGGTCGGCCACGCTCAACCTGAACAACCTGTTCGACAAGACCTACTACAAGACCGTGGGGAGCTCGGGCAGCGGCAACTGGTATGGCGAGCCCCGCAGCGTCAAGCTGACCTTGCGCGGCAGCTTCTAAATGCACGGTACCGTCCCCGGTACGGCGCGCCAGCCAGGTTGGCGCCAGACCATGTCCTGGCTGCACACCTGGGGTGGCCTGGTCTGCGGCTGGCTGCTCTGCGCCATCTTTGTGACCGGCACCTTGAGCGTGTTCCGCGAGCCCATCACGCGCTGGATGCAGGCAGCGCCTGCCAACGGGCCACCTGGCGCCGCGCTGGGCTTGCAGGACCGGCTGCAGGCCCTGCGCACGGCTGAGGACTATCTGCAGCAAAGGGCGCCGCAAGCCCGGCAGTGGCAGATCGATCTGCCGGCCCGCGCGGGCGATGCCCTGCAGCTGTCTGCACGCGGTCCGGACGGCGTGATGCAGGCTGCACTCGACCCGGCCAGCGGCGCACCCCAGGCGCTGCCACCCATCCGCCAGACCGAAGGTGGTCGGCACTTCATGTCCTTCCACTACTCGCTGCAAGGCGGCCTGGCGGGCTTTTGGGTGGTGGGTGTGGTGTCCATGGGCATGATGGCGGCGCTGGTCTCGGGCCTCATCGTGCACCGGCGCATTTTTCAGGATTTTTTCTGCTTTCGCCCCGGCAAGGGCCAGCGCTCCTGGCTGGATGCGCACAACGCCTCGGCCGTGCTGACCCTGCCCTTTCTGTTCATGATCGTCTACACCGGGCTGGCCTACTTCTACACCAGCTACATGCCGCATGCGCTGCAGTCGCTCTATGGCGAAGACCGCCAGGCCTACAGCCGCTACCAAACCGATCTGAACGCGGGCACACAGGCCGCGCGCCCGGATCTGCCACCAGCCGGCCCCCGGCTGGCCCAGCAGCTGCAACTGGCGCAGTCGCTGCTGCGCCAGCCAGTGGCATCCATTGCGTTGCAGCACCCGCCGCAAGGCCCGGCCAGCCACCGCTTTACGGCACAGCTGGCGGATAGCGCCGATTCCAGGCGTATGCATAACCTTGCCGAGCATGTCAGCATCGCTGCCGACACCGGTGAGGTGCTGCAGGCGCCGCCTCGGTCCGAGCCAGCCGCCAGCGCCCGCGATGTGCACCCGGTCATCGAGGCGCTGCACATGGCCCGCTTTGGCGGCTGGACCATGAAATGGCTGTACTTTGTCTGCGGGCTGGCCGGCACCGCCATGGTGGCTACAGGCCTGCTGCTGTTTGCCAGCAAACGCCGAACCCGCAGCGACCATGGCTGGGGCCGGGCCACACCTGCCGTCTACCGCTGCATCGATGCGCTGAACATCGCAGCGCTGGCCGGCACCTCGCTGGCCTCCATCGGCTACCTCTACGGCAACCGCCTGCTGCCACTGGCCATCGAGGCCCGGGCCAGTGCCGAGATACGGCTGTTTTTTGCGCTGTGGGCTCTGAGCCTCTTGCATGCGCTGCTGCGCCCCGCGCGCTCGGCCTGGCAGGAGCAGCTCTGCGCCCTGGCTTTGCTGTGCATGGCCCTGCCGCTGCTCAACGCCGCCACCACGGGCCAGCACCTGCTGCTCTACCTGGCCCAGGCCGATGGCCTACGCGCCGGGGTGGAGCTGACCAGCATCGCGCTGGGCCTGCTCGCCGCCTGGGGCGCCTGGCGCCACCGGCTTTCAACACACACCACGCCCCCCGCCCGCGCCGCCCGGCCCGGGCCCCGCCAAGGAGCACGCGCATGAACGCCCCCGCCAAAGTGGTCACCGCTCCACAGCCCTGGCGTCATGCCATGCGGCTGGGCTTGCGCATCAGCCTGGCGGCCGGTGGTGGCTACCTGCTCACCGGCCTGGGCTGCGCGGTGCTCGCGCAAGCCCTGGTGCTGGCGGGCCTGCTCGCGCCGGCGCATGCGGTACTGCTCAGCACCCTGCTGGGTTTTGTGCTGTACACCGGGCTGCTGCTGTGGGCCTTTCATGTGCAGCGCCTGGCCCGGCTGGCACTGCAGTTTGCCGCTGCCGCGCTGCTGCTGGCCAGCTTGCGCGCGCTGCTGGAGTGCTGCGGATGAACGCCTTCAGCCACATCACCCAGATCAGCACCATCGCCTTGCCGCTGGCACTGTGCCTGCCAGCCATGCTGCTGCTGAGCCAGGCCATGGACCGCCACTGCGAACAGATCCTGCGCCGGGGCGAACCTGGCGGACCCTTGCGCTGGGCCTTGCGCCTGGCGGCATGCCTGCTGCTGGCCCTGGCGCTGCAGCGCTGCATGGCGGCCTCGGGCGCAGCATTGGGTGCGGTCGCCTGGCTGGGCTGGCTCAGCGTGGCGGCGTGGTGCCTGGTGCTGATCTTGAGCTATGCGCCCCGGCGCGGCACGGCAGCAGCACTGCTGGCCTGCTGCGCGGTGCTGCTGTGTGGTAGCTGGGCGGATCAGCAACCGGGCATTGACACAAATTGCCACACTTCGACAAACCGCCTCCAAACTGCCATGCCAGGATGCGCCCATGAATGATGACCACGCACCCCGCAAGGCAGCGCCGGCCCTGCCTGCTGCCCACTGGTTCAAGCGCAGCCGCCATGTGCGCATACGGCCCACGCCGGCCCGGCTGCGGGTGCTGGAGGCCATCGTCCAGCTCGGCCGCTCGCGGGTCAAGTGCGCCGATATCTCCTCCCACCTGGCCCTGAGCGGCGCGCCCCTGCCAGCGGCCACCATCTACTGCGTGGCCAAGGAGATGGCCCAGGCCGGCCTGCTGATGCGCGACCGCGAAGATGGCGGTTTGACGGTCTACAGCCTGGCGGCGGGCATCTAGAAACACCGCGCCAAGATCACAGCCTGGCGCCTGCCATCTCCGTGCCTAGGCGCCAGCCCGGCGCCATCTTCTGGATCGACGAGACCAGCAACTCGATCAGCGCCAGGGTCGCCGCTGAGGGTTGGCGATTGGGCGCACGCACCACATAGAGCGCATCGCCGACACCCTTGACGCCAAAGCCGTCCAGCACCTGCACCAGGCTGCGCTGGGCCATGGCCTCACGCACCGCGTAGTAGGGCAGCAGCACCACACCCAGGTCCGCCATCGCAGCGTTGAACAGGAACTGGTAGTCGCCCGACTGGATCGACGGCGTGCTCTGCACCTGTTCATGCACACCATCGCTGTGCCGCCAAAACTCCAGCCGGTGGTGGATGTTGAGAGGCGCCAGCAGCCGGGCGTGCTTGATGTCCTGCGGGGTTTGCAGCGCCAGGCCCAGGGTCTGCAGATAGGCCGGGGTGGCAAACAGCCCCCATTCGATGCCGCAGACGCGGGTGGCGACATGGTCTTCCAGCGGCGCCGAGGTGATGTGGATCGCCAGGTCCACCTTGGAGGCCACCAGGTCATGGATCTGGTCGTTGATCACCAGGCGCAGCAGCAGATCGGGATGCGCCTGGCAAAAGTCCAGGATCAGCGGCTTGAGGTGGAAATGCCCCAGGCCGGTGGGGATGCGCACGCGGATCTCGCCGCTGATGGTCTGGTGGATCTGGTCGATCTGCAACTGGGCGCTTTGCAGCGCATTGAGGGCCTGCAGGCATTGGCCATGCAGGATGCAGCCGGCCTGGGTCAGCTCCATATGCCGGGTGGTACGGCGCAGCAGCTGCGCGCCAAACTGCTTTTCCAGCAGCGCCAGCCGGCGCGACACATTCGAGCGCGTCACGCCCGAACGCTGGGCCGCATCGCTCAGGTTGCGCGACTCGGCAATCGCCACAAACAAACGCACCAGGTTCAGGTCCATGGCCGGCATCCCCTTTTGATTGTTGATTTTGAATCACCACTGATGGCTGTGCTTTGGCAGTTCCCAAAGCGGCTTCGCGTTTTTAACATGGGTCTCACAACAAATGTTCGGGCTGGTGTCGCATAGCCCGGGCCATGCAAGGAGACAATACGTGACGCCAGAGTCAACACTGGGGTTTACCCCGCTCGCCGGTTTCAAGGTCCTGGATTTGAGCCAGGGCGTGGCCGGCCCCTACTGCGCCCAGCTGCTCGCCCACCAGGGCGCCGAGGTCATCAAGGTCGAGCCCGCCCAGGGCGACTGGGGCCGCCATGTGGGGGTGGCCCGCAACGGCCACAGCACCTTGTCCAGCACCTACAACGCGGGCAAGCAAAGCCTGGCGGTCGATGCGAAGCACCCCGAGGGCAAGGCGCTGATCCTGCAGCTGGCGCGTGATGCCGATGTGGTGGTGCAGAACTTTCGCCCCCAGGTCGTAGAACGCCTGGGCCTGGACTTTGCCGCGCTGCAGGCGCTGGGGCTGGAGCCGGTCTATGTATCGATCAGCGGCTATGGCGCAGACGGCCCCTTTGCCGACAACCCGGCGACCGACTCGGTGATGCAGGCCGACACCGGGCTGATGAACAGCAACCGCGATGCCCAAGGCGCGCCGCAGCGCATCGGCTTCTTGCTGGCCGACATTGCCACCGGCGTGTATGCCGCGCAGGCCTGCACTGCCGCGCTGCTGCAGCGCCTGAAGACGGGCAAGGGCCAGCATGTGGAGCTGAACCTGTTCAACGTCTGCTGCGCGCTGCAATCGACGGCGCTGTCTGAAGAGGTGCTGGGCGGCCAGACCGTCAAGGCGGCCGTCAGCGCGCCCAATGGCATCTTTGATGCGGCCGATGGCCGTTTGACGATTCTGGCGCTGAACAACGAGCAGTTTCTGCGCATCGGCAAGGCGCTGGACCTGACCAGCTGGGACAGTGACCCGCGCTTTGCCAGCAATGCGCTGCGGCTGCAGCACAAGGCGCAGCTGCATGCCGACCTGGCCCGCGCCGTGGCAGACCGATCGCTGGCCGAGCTGCGCGCGCTGTTCCACCAGCACAGCGTGCTGCATGCGGTGGTGCATGGCGCGGCCGACGTGGTGCAGCACCCGCAGGCCCGGCACCTGGGCACGTTCAAGACCGTGCAGCAGCCCAGTTTTGGCGAGGTGCTGATGGCCGCCACCCCCTGGCCAGCCAAGCCCGATGCACCGCTGCCCGCACCGCGCATTGGTGCCGACAGCCAGCAGATTCTGCGCAGCCTGGGCCTGGCACCGGACGAGATCGACGCACTGGCGGCCCGCCAGGTGGTAGGCCTGTGAACGGAGCCGCACCCATGAAAGCCATTGTCTGCCGCAGCTTCGGCCTGCCCCGCGATGTGACCGCCGTCCAGACCACCGAGCCCCCCTCCGCCTTGGCTGCCGACGAGGTGCTGATCGACGTGCGCCATGCCACCGTCAGCCACGCCACCGGCCTGCTGATCGAGGGCAAATACCAAAAGACCCCGCCGCTGCCCTTTGTGCCCGGTACCGAAGGCGTAGGCCAGGTGCTGCAATGCGGCAGCGCCGTGCGCCATGTCCAGGTGGGCGACCCGGTCGTGTTCATCTGCGACTGGGGCGCCTATGCGCAGCTGGCCAAGGTGCATGCCAGCACCGTGTATGCCGTGCCGGCGGGGCTGGATCCGCTGCGTGCGCTGGCGCTGCCGATCTCCTACGGCACGGCCTATACCGCCTTGCACTGGCGTGCGGCGCTGCAGGCGGGCGACAGCCTGCTGGTGCTGGGTGCCGGCTCGGGCGTGGGCGCGGCGGCCGTGGAGCTGGCCGCCCAGGTGCCTGGCGTGCAGGTCATTGCCTGCGCCAGCAGCGAAGACAAGCGCCAGGCGGCCCTGCGCCATGGCGCACAGCACGCCGTCGATCCGCAGCACCTGATCGAGCAGGTCAAGGCGGTGACCGCTGGCAAAGGCGCGACGCTGGTGTTTGACCCGGTGGGTGGCGACCTGCTGCTGCAGGCGCTGCGCTGCACCGCGCAGAACGGGCGCATCGTCATCATCGGCTTTGCCAGCGGCACGATCCCCAAGGTGCCGATGAATATTGCGCTGGTCAAGAACCTGACGATCCATGGCTTTTTCTATGGCCAGTACATCGGCTGGACGCCCGCCAACGAGCGCCAGCGCCATGCCGCCGCCATGCAGGCCATGATGGCCGCGCTGTTTGAGATGGCCCACCGCGACGCCATCCATCCCGACATCTCGCGGGTGTATGCCATGGACCAGCTCTGCGATGCGCTGGATGCGCTGCACAGCCGCGAGGTGCTGGGCAAGGTCGCGCTACAAATACAAGGAGACAAGACATGAGACAACGCCATTCAGCGCAGCGCCGCCAGGCCCTGCAATCGCTGCTGCATTCCGGCCTGGGCATTGCCCTGCTGGGCAGCGGCCTGCCCGCCGCCAACGCGGCATCGGCGGCCGACTACCCGGCCTCGACCATCCGCATGGTGATCCCCTACCCGCCCGGCGGCCCCACCGACCTGGTCGGCCGCCTGGTCGCGATCTCGATGGGCGAGAGCCTGAAGCAGACCATCTTCATCGACAACAAGCCCGGTGCCAGCGGCATGGTGGGCGCGGCCCAGGTCGCCAAGGCCCAGCCCGATGGCTACACCTTGCTGGCCAATGCCTCGCTGCAGGTGATCAACCCCTCGGTCTACGACAAGGTGCCGTATGACTCCTTCAACGATTTTGCGCCGATCACGCAGATTGTCGATGTGCCGCTGGTGCTGGTGGTCAACAGCGAGCTGCCGGTGTCGAACGTGCAGGAGCTGGTGGCCTACCTGAAAAAGAGCAAGGGCACGGTCAACTTTGGCTCGGCCGGCAATGCCTCGTCGCAGCACCTGTCGGGCGAGCTGTTCAAGCTCAAGACCGGCATCGCGATGCAGCATGTGCCCTACAAGGGCAGCTCGCCGGCGCTCACCGATCTGATGGGCGGCCAGATCCAGCTGATGTTCGATTCGATGCCCTCGGCGATGCCCTTTATCACCTCGGGCAAGCTCAAGGCGCTGGCCGTCACCACCGCCAAGCGCTCCAGCTCGCTGCCGCAGATTCCGACGATGCAGGAGTCGGGCATTGCCGACTATGCCACCAGCACCTGGTACGGCCTCTGGGCCCCCAAGAACACGCCGCCCGAGATCGTGGGCAAACTGGCCCAGGCTGCGCAGCAGGCCTTGCGCAAGCCCGAGGTGGCCGCGCAGTACCAGCGCATGGGCGCCGAGCCGGTCGGATCGAGCCCGCAGGAGTTTCTGGCCTATATGCGCAGCGAAGAAAAGAAATGGGCCGAGATTGTGAAACGCTCGGGCGCGCGGGCGGATTAACCCACGGCACGCATCGCCATCGCTGGCTTGCGCACCCACAGCACCGCCGCTGCCGCCACCAGGCAGGCAGCGCCTGCGACAAACAATGCGGGCGAGTACGACGACAGCACCGAGCGCGCCAGGCCTGCGCCATAGGCGGCCACCGCAGCACCGAGCTGGTGGGCGGCAAATACCCAGCCAAACACCAGCGCTGCGCGCTCGGGCCCGAACTCGCTGGCCACCAGCTTGACGGTGGGCGGCACGGTCGCAATCCAGTCCAGCCCATAGAACACCGCAAACAGCGACAGGCCGGCGACCGTGAACTCGGAGTACGGCAGCCAGAACAGCGACAGCCCGCGCAGGCCGTAGTACCAGAACAGCAGCTTGCGGCTGTCATAGCGGTCCGACAGATAGCCCGACAAGGTCGTGCCCACCAGATCAAAAATGCCCATCATCGCCAGCACCGAGGCGGCTGGCACCGGGCCGAGGCCATAGTCACCGCAGAGCGAGACAAAGTGGGTCTGGATCAGCCCATTGGTGCTGAGCCCGCAGATGAAGAAGGTGCCCGCCAGAATCCAGAAGGCCGGCACGCGCGCGGCAGCGGCCAAGGTGCTGAACGGCAGGCCCCAGCTGGCGCGGGGTGCAGGCGCGGCAGGCGCTGCAGCCGGGTCAGCACCATAAGGGGCCAGCTGCATCTGGGCCGGGCTGTCGCGCATGAACAGCAGCACCAGCACCAGCACCACGGCCGATGCCGCCACCACTGGCAGCAAGGCCCAGCGCCAGCCGTACTGCGCAATCAGCCAGGCAGCAGCCGGCAAGAACAGCAGCTGGCCGGTGGCACTGCTGCCCGCCAGCAAACCCATGACTAGGCCCTTGCGCTGCACAAACCAGCGGTTGGCCACCGTGGCACCCAGCACCATCGCAGTCAGGCCCGTGCCCATGCCCAGCACAATGCCCCAGAGCACAAAGGCCTGGCCCAGGTTGTGCATGAACAGGCCCAGCAGCAAGGCACTGGCAATCACCGCCGCAGCCAGCGCCACCACACGCGATACGCCATAGCGCAGCAAAATGACGGCTGCAAAGGGCCCCAGCAGGCCATACAGCGCAAAGCGGGTGGCGAACACCGAGGACAGATCACGCACGCTCCAGCCAAACTCGACGGCCAGCGGCTGCATGAGCACCCCCGGCAACCCCAGCGCCGCCGAGGTGACCAGCATGGCCAGGAAGGTGATGGCGGCAATCACCCAGGCGTAATGGATGCCATGGCGCTGGAGCAGCACGGCGAGTCGGGAAGCGAGCATGTTATTGGACTTTATCGACGGAGGGGCTACAATGATAGCGATCACAATCAAAAACTGTCAAGCACAGGTTCAAGCAGGGTATTTGCGATGAAAGTCACCAAGGAACAAGCGCAACAGAACCGCCAGGCACTGCTGGATGCCGCCGCTGCACTGTTCAAGGAACGCGGCATTGATGGCACGGGCGTGGCCGATATCTGCCAGCAGGCGGGCCTGACGCAGGGCGCCTTGTACAAGCATTTCAGCGACAAGCAGGACCTGGCCGCCCAGGCGCTGGCCTATGGGTTTGGGCAAGGCTTTGGCCGGGTCAAGCAGGCCAGTGAAAAGAGCGACCATGCAATGACCACCTACCTGGACAGCTACCTCAACCCCCAGGTGCGCGATGACATGACCCGGGGCTGCCCGCTGGTCTCCACCGCCTGCGATGCGGGCCGCCAGAGCGAGGCGGTCAGCCGCAGTTTTAGCGATGGCTTTGCCGAGCTGCGCGCCGGCATTGAGGCGGCCTTGCCAGCCAGCGCCGACCCGCAGCAGCGCCAGGCGCTGGCCAGCACCCTGGTGGCAGCACTGGTGGGCGCGATGGCCATCTCGCGCGGCGTCGTCAAGTCCGATCCGGCACTCGCCGACGAGGTGCTGCAGCAGGTGCGTGCGGTGGTGGAAGGGCTCAGCGCCAAGCCCTGAACGCCGCAATGCCAAAAGCAAAAGGCCGCCAACCTGGCTAATCCGGGTTGGCGGCCTTCTTCGTCGCGGGTAGCTGGGGCTCAACACCTCAGCGTCAGCGTTCCCTCATGACTGCAGGTACACCACATGGCTATGGGTGTACTCATAGAGCCCATGCTTGCCATCGGCACCCCCGACACCCGACTTGCGCACACCGGCATGGAAGCCTTGCATGGCCTCGAAGTTCTCGCGGTTGATGTAGGTCTCGCCAAAGTCGATCTCGCGCATCGCCTGCATGGCCTTGGACAGGTCGCGGGTGTAGAGCGAGGACGTGAGGCCGTATTCGCAGTCGTTGGCCAGCGCAATCGCCTCGTCCAGGTCTTCGACCACCTGGATCGGCAGCACCGGGCCGAAGATTTCCTTGCGCATGATCTCCATGTCGGCGCGGCAGCCGGCCAGCACCGTGGGCTGGTAGTGGAAGCCGGCACCCAGATCGGCCACCTGGCCACCGGTCACCAGCTGCGCGCCATCGGCCAGCGCACGGCGCACCTTGGCGTCCACACTGTCCAGGCCCTTCTGGTTGATCAGCGGGCCCATCTCCACATCGGCCTGCGCAATCGGGTCGCCATAGCGGGTGGCGGCCATCGCCTTGGCGATGCGTGCGGTGAACTCGTCGGCCACCTGGCGCTGCACATAGACGCGCTCGGCACAGTTGCAGACCTGGCCGGTGTTGATGATGCGCGAATCACGGATGGCCTTGACGGCCAGGTCCAGGTCGGCATCGGCCAGCACAATCGCGGGCGCCTTGCCGCCCAGCTCCAGGTTGAGCTTGGTGATGTGCGGCGCAGCGGCTGCAGCAATGCGCTCGCCGGTGCCCACGCTGCCGGTGAAGCTGATCATGTCCACCCCGGCATGGGCCGACAGCGCGCCACCGGTGCCGCCCTGGCCATAAACCACGTTGAACACGCCGGCCGGCAGCTCGCATTGGGCCAGCAGTTCAGTGAAGGCATGGCAGTTGATAGGGGTCTCTTCGCTGGGCTTGATGACGATGGTGTTGCCGGTGAGCAGCGCCGGCGCCATCTTGCGTGCGATCAGGAAGAAGGGGAAGTTCCAGGGCAGGATCCCGGCCACCACGCCCATCGGCTTGCGCAGCAGAAAGATCTGCTCGTTGGCCCGGTCGCTGCTGATGACTTCGCCTTCGATGCGGCGCGCCCATTCGGCCATGTAGTCCAGGTAGTCGGCCGTGAAGTTCACCTCCACCTCGGCCAGGCCCAGCACCTTGCCCTGCTCTTCGGTGATGGTGCGCGCAATGCGCGCGACGTTCTCGCGCAGGCGGGCGGCAATGCGGCGCAGGTACTGCGCACGCTCGATCGCAGGGCGGCGCGCCCAGGCCTTTTGCGCGCCGCGCGCTGCCGCAATCGCGCGGTCCACATCGGCCTGGGTGGACAGCGGCGACTGCGCCAGCAGCGCGCCGGTGGCAGGGTTGCGGACCTCGTGCAGCTCGGCGCTGTCGCTGAACGCACCGGCCATGTAGTTGCGCAAAACAGGGGTGGTGGGCATGGGTTCGTCCTCAGTAGGTGGTAGAGACAATGGCCGGCTGGCTGGGCGCACGGTAGCGCGCCAGGTTGGCCACGGCGGCCTGGCGCATCAGGCTGATATCGATGGCCACCGCCACAAAGCGGCAGCCCCATTCGGTGTAGCGGCGGGCATCTTCTTCACGCGGCGCCAGAATGCCGCAGGCCTTGCCATGGGCCATGGTGGTCTCGACGGTGCGGCGTATGCAGTCCTGCACCTCCGGCTGGCTGGCATCGCCGGCATGGCCCATGCCGGTGGACAGGTCTGCCGGGCCGATGAAGACGGCATCGACACCGTCGACGGCGGCAATCTCGGCCGCGTTCTCGACGCCCAGGCGCGACTCGATCTGCACGACCAGGCAGAGCTGCTCATGCGCGGTGCGGATGTAGTCAGGCACCGCATCCCAGCGCGTGGCGCGGGTCAGGCCGCCGCCCACACCCCGGATGCCATGCGGCGGGTAGCGCATGGCCTGCACCAGCGCGCGGGCCTGCTCGGCCGTCTCGACCATCGGCACCATCAGGGTCTGCACGCCGGCATCCAGCAGCTGCTTGATCAGCACCGCATCGCCATGCACAGCGCGTACCACCGGGTGCGTGGCATAGGGCGCCACGGCCTGCAGCTGCGCGAGCAGGGTCGGCACGGTATTGGGCGCATGCTCGCCATCCACCAGCATCCAGTCGTAGCCGGTGGTGGCGATGATCTCGGCCGCATAGGGCGTGGCAAAGCCGGCCCAGATACCGTAGAGCGGCTCGCTGCGGCGCAGCGCGGCCTTGAAGGGGTTCAATGGCAAATCCATAGGATGTCTCCTGGCTGGCCCGTCGGCGCGGGCCCATCAATGGCTGATCAATGGCTGATCAATGGCTGATCAATGGCTGATCAATGGTTGATCAATGGGTATAGGGGCGGTGCAGTTCGCAGGCGGGGTTCAACTCCACACCAAAGCCGGGCTTGTCCAGTGCCGACAGGCGCATGCGGCCCTGCACCGGCACCGGTTCGCCCAGCAGCTGCGGGTGGAACATCGGCACGACCTCGTCGGCCTTGGGGGCCATCATCAGGAACTCGGCAAAGGGGCTGTTGTGGCGCGTGGCCACAAAGTGGTAGCTGTAGACGCTGGAGCCATGCGGAATCACCAGCGCCTGGTGGGCATCGGCCAGCGCCGAGATCTTGAGCAGCTCGGTGATGCCGCCGCACCAACCAACATCGGGCTGGATGATGTCGCAGCAGCCCATCTCCAGCAGCTGGCGAAAGCCCCAGCGCGTGGCCTCATGCTCGCCGGTGGTCACCAGCATGCCGGTGGGCACGTTCTTCTTCAGCGCGGCATAACCCCAGTAGTCATCGGGCGGCAGTGCCTCTTCGATCCACTTGAGGCCGTACTCCTGCGCACCTTGGGCCAGGCGGGTGGCGTAGTTCAGGTCCAGGCTCATCCAGCAGTCCAGCATCAGCCAGAAGTCCGGACCCACGCGCTCGCGCATCGTGGCCAGTTCCTCCAGGTTGCGGCGCAGGCCTTCTTCGCCTTCGGCCGGCCCATGGTGCAGGGGCATCTTGCCGCCGATAAAGCCCATCTTCTGCGCCAGATCGGGGCGCGCACCGGTGGCGTAGAACTGCAGCTCATCGCGCACCGCGCCGCCCAACAGCTGGTGCACCGGCTCGCCGCGCACCTTGCCCAGCAAATCCCACAGCGCCAGGTCCACCCCGGAGATGGTGTTGATCACGATGCCCTTGCGGCCGTAGTACAGGGTGGACCAGTACATCTGGTCCCAGATGCGTTCGATGTCGGTGACCTTGGCGCCTTCCAGAAAACGCGCCAGGTGCTTCTCGACGATATAGGCTGCGGGCTCGCCGCCGGTGGTGACGGCAAAGCCGACGTTGCCAGCGCTGTCTTCGATTTCCACGACCAGGGTGCCCAGCACATTGATGCCGAAGCTGCGGCGGCTCTGGCGGTACTCCGGGTACTTGGCCATCGGCGTGGCGATGTGGTCGTCGATCCAGTGGCCATCGGCCTGGTCGTGGTAGTCGGCACCGCCCCCTTTCAGGGTATAGGCGCGCACTTGCTTGATGGTGGGGATCTGGCTCATGGTGTTGTTTGCTCCTTATGCAATTTAGGCAGCGGCCTGGGGCTGCAGCGCAGCGGGCGCCAGGCGGGCCCGGATGCCCAGCACCAGCAGCGCTGCCAGTACCGTTGTGCCTGCCAGCAGGTACAGGCCTGCGGCGGGTGAGTGGAAATGGCCCTCGGCCCAGTTCTTGACGATGGGGGCGACAAAGCCGCCGACAGCGCCCAGTGAATTGATCAGCGCAATACCACCCGCTGCGGCAGCGCCGGCCAGCGTGTTGGCAGGAAAGGTCCAGAACACCGGCTGCACCGCGATAAAGCCTGCCGCCGCAAAGCACAGGGCTGCGACACCCAGCAGCGGGCTGGAGAAACTCACCGAGGCGGCCATGCCGATCGCAGCAACGAGCAAGGTCATGCTGGCCACGCTGCGGGGCTTTTGGCTGCGCTGGGCAAGGCCGGGTACCCACCAGGCCGCCAGCAGCGCGCACAGCCAGGGGATGGCCGAGACCAGGCCCACCTGCAGACCCACCTTGGTACCCAACAGGCCCGCCACCTGGCTGGGCAGGTAGAACACCACGCCGTAGACGCTGGCCTGGATCAGCAGATAGACCAGCGCCAGATACAACACGCGTGGCTGGCACATGGCAGTGAGCAGGCTGTGCTGGTGGCCGCCCTTGGCGCGCTCTTCGCTGTCGATGATCTCCTGCACCTGGCGGCGCTCGTCGGCCGTCAGCCACTGGGCGTCGGCCGGGCGGTTGGTCAGGTAGAAATACGACCAGATACCGACGGCCACGGCCATCAGGCCTTCCACGGCAAACAGCCATTGCCAGCCGTGCCAGCCGCCCATGCCATCGAGCTCCAGCAGCAGGCCCGACAACGGGCTGCCAAAGATGAAGGCCAGCGGCGCGCCGAAGTAGAAAAAGCCCATCGCCTGCGCCCGGTGCGCAGCGGGGAACCAGTAGGTGAGGTACAGGATGACGCCGGGGAAGAAGCCCGCCTCGGCCACGCCCAGCAGGAAGCGCAGCACATAGAAGGTGGTCTCGTTATGGGCAAACATCATCGCGGCCGACACCAGGCCCCAGGTGACCATGATGCGGCACATCCAGATGCGTGCGCCGATGCGGTGCATGATCAGATTGCTGGGCACTTCGAGCAGCGCATAACCGACAAAGAACACGCCGGCACCAAACGCAAAGGCAGCGTCGCTGATGCCGGTATCGGCTTGGAAGGCCACCTTGGCAAAGCCCACATTGGCCCGGTCCAGAAAGGCCATGATGTACATCAGCAGCAGGAAGGGCAGCAGGCGCCAGGAGATCTTGGCGAGCAGGGGAGCGGGAAGTTTTTTCACGACAAATCCTTAAAGACAATGCGCGGCCAGCACGCCTGCGAAAGAGCAGGCGCTGCAGGAGCGAGAAAGGAGAAGCTGGCGTAGCGGTTGCTGCGCCGGTGGGGCGCGGCTAGCGCTAGCGCCGTCGTGGGGCGGGGGGTCTGAAAAAAGTGTGCGCGAAGGCGTTCATGTTTGTCTCCTGGAAGGGATATTCGTTCTTGTGTGGAGCTGAATGTACGCGCATGATTGATGCCTAACAAATCAAATTTCAGTCATATCCGATACCTTTTATTTATGTCTGCAAAACCCGCTTTACCGGCCACCCCACCGCTGCAACGCAGCCTGCTCAACCGGCTGCGCTACAAGCACCTGCACATGCTGGTGGCGCTGGGATCGAGCCTGAATCTGCACCGCGCCTCGATCAGCCTGTCGATGTCGCAACCGGCTGCCACGCGCATGCTGCGCGAGATCGAAGACATGTTTGGTTGCCAGCTGTTTGAGCGGCTGCCGCGCGGCATGCGCCCTACCGCGCTGGGCTTGCAGCTGGTGCGCTTTGCCGAGGCCTCGCTCAACAGCCTGGACCGCTGCGCCGAGGACCTGGCGGTGCGCCGACAAGGCGGTTATGGCTACCTGGCGATTGGCACCATCATGGGCGCGGCGCCCGACCTGGTGATGACGGCCGTGGCCGAGATGAAAGCGCAGAACCCGCAGCTGCGCCTGCGCATCATGGGCGACACCAGCGACCAGGTGCTGCGCCTGCTGGACCAGCGCCGCATTGACCTGGCCATTGCCCGCCGCCGCATTGCCGGCGACAGCGAGGCCTATGACTTTGAAGCGCTGGGCAATGAGCGCCTGCTGGTGGTGGTGCGCAGCGGCCATGTGCTGGCGCGGCGCCGCAAGCTGAGCTGGGAAGAGTTGGTGCGCAACTGGCCCTGGATACTGCAGCCGGCCAGCACGCCGGCACGCATCGCGCTGGACCAGCTGCTGCAGCAGCTGGAGCTGCCGGTGCCGGCCGACGTCACCGAGTGCAGCTCCGTCTATTCGATGCAGCAACTGGTGCAGCTGACCGATGCGGTGATGCTGCTGTCCGACTCGGCATTGAAGGACTATTTGCGCATGGGCCTGGTGAAGACCTTGCCGGTGCAGATCGATGTGCCGATGGCCCCGTTTGGCATGCTGACGCGCAAGGACCAGGAGGCCTCGCAGGAGCAGCAGCGCTTTATGGATCTGCTGCGCGAGCAGGCCCGGCACATGGCGGTTTGAGTGCGGCGCGGGCTCAGGCCAGATCAAGCGTTTTCAGCATCGCGGCCAAGGCCTCGCGGTCGGCCCCTTGCAAGGCGTGCAACGGCAGCGGCAGGCAGGGCGAGCGGACCAGGCCCATCAGCTCGGCCGCAGTCGCGACCGAGCGCAGGCTGCCGCCCTTTTGCTGGAACCAGGCCCACAGCGGCGCCAGGCGGTTGGACAGCGCCAGCGCCTGCTCTGCCTGGCCCGACAGCGCAGCGCGGGTGATCGCCAACGTGGTCTGGGGCCAGAGGCCGCCGATGACTGAATACCAGGCATCGCAACCCGCCACCAGGCCCTTGGCGCCTAAGGCATCGCCACTGACGCCAATGCTGACATGGGCCGGCACGACAGCGCGCAAGCGCTGCACACGTGCCTGGGCCTCGGCCGCATCTGCCGGCACGCCGGGGATCTTGATCGAGGCGATATGGGGCAGCTGCGCGATGCGGCCATGCAGCGCGTCGCTGAATTCAAAGCGCGTGGTGCCCGGGTTGTCATACACCACGATGGGCACCGACACCGCACGCGACACCGCCTGGAAGAGGCCATAGACCTCGTCGTCGGTCAGCTTTTGGTACGAGACCGGGGCCAGCAGCAGGCCGCTGGCACCGGCTTTTTGCGCATCATCGGCCAAGGCCAGCACATCCCGGGTGCGCAGCGCGCCAATGCCCACGACCACCGGCACGCCCTGGGCCTGCTCGACCGCCAGCGCTGCGACCTGCGCGCGTTCCGCCCGCGAGAGATAGGCATAGCTGCCGGTGGAACCCAGCGCGCCGATGGAATCGACACCAGCGGCCACCAGGCGCTGCACCAGTTGCGCCAATGCCGGCATATCGATGCCGTGCTCATCCATGGGGGTCAGTGGAAACGCACTCAAACCTTTGAACATTCTTTCATCCTGTCAAAACAGCTGCCGCACCCGAGCTGGGTCACGGCCAAGCCCGGATTGTGCGGCTCCAACTTCTGGTTAAAAATAGCCAGTTTTCAACAAAATCACTGGTCCAGTTGCCCGCGATGCCAGCACCTTCGTCCACCCGCCCCAGCAGCCGCAGCCTGTACCGCGACATCCGCGCGCGCATTGGCGATGGCAGCTACGCGGCCGGCATGGCCCTGCCCTCGACCCGGGTGCTGGCCGCTGAGCGGGGGGTGTCGCGCGGCACCGTGAGCCTGGTCTATGAGCAGCTGGCCTCGGACGGCTTTGTCGATACCCGGCCCGGGGCGGCCACGCGTGTGGCCGCAGGGGCTGCTGACCGCATCCGCGCCCAGGGCCGGGGTGCCGCGGCCTCCGAGCCCCAGCGCCAGCAGCCCGATAGCGGCCGCCTGTCCGCCTTTGCCCAGCGGCTGCAGGCCATGCCGCTGCGCCCGGCTGCGCCCGGTCCCGCTGGGGTGATCGACTTTGTCTACGGGCCGCTGGCGGGCCGCGACTTCCCCACCCTGCCCTGGCTCAAGGCCTTGCGCCGGGCAGAAGGCCTGCGCAGCCAGCGGCTGGAGTACGCATCGCCGCTGGGTGCGCCCGAGCTGCGCCAGGCGCTGCAGCAGCACCTGCACCAGACGCGCGGCCTGGCTTGCTCGACCGCGCAGATCCTGGTCGTCAACGGCTCGCAGCATGCGCTGGATCTCTGCGCGCGGCTGCTGCTCAACCCGGGCGATCCGGTGGTCGTCGAGAACCCCGGCTACCGCATGGCGCACCAGGTGTTTGAGGCCTATGGCGCGCAATTGCTCTGCGCCGATGTGGATGACGATGGCCTGCAGACCGCGCAACTGGCCGCGCTGACAGCGCAGGCGCCCGCCAGGCTGGCCTATGTGACGCCGGGCCACCAGTTTCCGCTGGGCGGCTACCTGCCGATGGCCCGCAGGCATGCGCTGCTCGACTGGGCCCATGCGCAGCGCTGCTGGGTGATCGAGGATGACTACGACAGCGACTACCGCTACGGCGTGCGGCCCGAGCCCAGCCTCCTATCGCTGGACAGCGCGGACTGCGTGATCCACGTGGGCACCTTCTCCAAAACCTTGTCGCCCCAGCTGCGCCTGGGCTATATGGTGCTGCCCCCGGCGCTGGCCAGCCTGTTTGCCCAGGCCAAGCTGCTGACCGACCGCCACACCGCCACCGGCCCCCAGCGCGCGCTGGCCCAGCTGATCGACGACGGCAGCTATGCCCGCCATGTGCGGCGCATGCGGCGCAAACAGCATGCGCGCCAGCAGGCCTTGCTGCAGGCGCTGGAGCGGCATCTGGGCACCCAGGTGCGCATACAGGGTGCGGCCAGCGGCCTGCATCTGTCGGTATGGTTCCCTGGTCTGGCCGCCAGCCAGGAGGCGCAGCTGGTGCAAGCGGCAGCGCAGCGCGGCGTGCGCGTCTACCCGATTAGCCCGCTGTACCGGCAGCCTGCCGGGCACGCCCAAGCCGGCGTGGTGATGGGCTATGCGCTGCTGGACCTGCCCGAGATTGAGCGGGGCGTGCAGCGCCTGGCCGAAGCGCTGCAGAGCCTGCGCTGATCAGGCATCCCACTGCAGGCAGCGCATGCTGATGGTGCCCGACTGAAAGCCCTCGAACACCTGGCGCGCCGGACCACTGCCGTGGGCGGCGCCCAGCGCATACAACAGGGGCCAGTAGTGGTCCGGCGTGGGCACGGCCATCCGGGCGGAAGCATGCAGCTGCTGGTAGGCCACCAGGGCCTCCTGGTTGCCTGCCAGCAAGGCCTGCTTGGCCGCTTCGTCAAACTGCTGGGCCCAGTCGCGGGCGGCCATCAGCCCTTCGGGCGCGCCGCGCACCGTTGCCCGCAGGTTGTGCACGATATTGCCGCTGCCGATGATCAGCACGCCCTGTGCGCGCAACGCAGCCAGCTCCCTGCCCACCGCATAGTGGTAAGGGCCGGGCTGGTTGTAGTCGATCGAGACCTGGAACACCGGCACGTCAGCCTGGGGATAGAGGTGGTGCAGAACCGTCCAGGTGCCGTGGTCCAGCCCCCATTGGTCCGTCAGCTGCGCCTGGCCGCTGCGTACCAGCGCGGCCGCCTTCGCCGCAAGCGCCGGGTGGCCGGCGGCCGGGTACTGCATCGCATGCAGCTCGGCCGGAAAGCCGGAGAAATCATGGATCGTGGCGGGCTTGTCGTTCACCGTCACCCCCGTGCTGCCGCGCGTGAGCCAGTGGGCCGACACCACCAGGATGGCGCTGGGCCTGGGCAGGCTGCTGCCCCAGTTTTGCAGATGCTGGGTAAAGGGGTTGGCGCTGATGGCATTCATCGGGCTGCCGTGGCCGATGAACAGCACCGGCATGTTGCGCGGCGGCTGTGGGCTGCGTGCCAGCGCTTCGCCCATCGGCAGCAGCGCAGCCATCACCGCAGACAGACTGCCAGACATAACCAGGGAGCGACGTGACAACATAGCGGCGAATACCAAAAAACAAAAGGCCGCTGTCTGAGGCGGCCCCGGGGCACAAGTTCCGCCGCAACCCACAAGAAAAATGCAGTGCTTGCCGGTAGGCATGCACTGCATGGGCTTAGATCGTCAGGCTATCAACGGATCAGATCGTGGCGTTGTCGATCACAAAGCGGTAGGCCACATCGCCGCGCAGCATGCGCTCGTAGGCGTCGTTGATCTCCTCGGCCTTGATCAGCTCGATGTCCGCCACAATTCCGTGCTCGGCGCAGAAGTCGAGCATCTCCTGGGTCTCGGGGATACCACCGATCAATGAACCTGCCAGGCTACGCCGCTTCATGATCAGACCAAACACGCCGGGCGAGGGATGCGGGGTCGACGGCGCACCCACCAGGGTCATCGTGCCATCGCGCTTGAGCAGATGGAAAAACGGGTCCAGGTCATGCGGCGCGGCGACGGTGTTGAGGATGAAGTCCAGGCTTTGCGCATGGGCGGCCATCTCATCGGCATTGCGTGAGACCACGACCTCGGCGGCGCCCAGCGCCCTGGCCGCATCGCGCTTGGATTCGGACGTGGTGAACGCCACCACATGCGCGCCCATCGCGTGCGCCAGCTTGATGCCCATATGGCCCAGCCCGCCAATGCCCACCACGCCCACCTTGTGGCCGGGCCCCACGCGCCAGTGGCGCAGAGGCGAATAGGTGGTGATGCCGGCGCACAGCAGCGGCGCCACAGCGGCCAGCTGTTCCGGTGGATGGCTGACCCGCAGCACATAGCGCTGGTGCACCACAATGCTTTGCGAATAGCCGCCCAGGGTATGGCCCGGCGCATCGGCGGTAGGCCCGTTGTAGGTGCCGACCATGTGGTTGCAGTAGTTCTCCAGCCCCATGCCGCAGTCCACACAGTGCTGGCAGCTGTCGACGATGCAGCCGACCCCGACCAGATCGCCCGGCTTGAACTCGGTGACGTCAGCCCCCACGGCCGCCACCTCGCCGACAATCTCATGCCCCGGCACACAGGGGTAGAGCGTGCCGGCCCATTCGGAGCGCACCTGGTGGATGTCGGAATGGCAGACACCGCAGTAGGCAATGCGAATCTGCACATCCTGGGCGCCTGGCGTTCGCCGCTCGATATGCAGCGCTTCAAGAGGTTGGTCACCCGCGTGGGCGCCATAGGCTTTGACAGTCATGATGAAGGTCCTATTCCGTTCGAGAAGTACCTCGCATGGCGCAGCGATGGCAGCACCAGCCGGCAGATGCACGGGGGCTGCCACGCTGCAGGGGCACCAACCGTGATGCGCACAGCGAGGCGCAGCCATCTTACGCCGCAAGCGTGGCAAATCGGTACGCAGTCGGGGAGCCATCGCCTCCGCCTTGATCTGGACCAACGCGCCACCGCCGCCCGGCGGGGTGCGACGGTGCGTGCCGCAGGTGCCGCGGCGCAGGATTGCCCTGGTACGCAAGTGGTTATTTGCGAATAATTCTCATTTGCGAATATGATCAACCCCAAGGTACAGCGATTGCCGCGGTTCCTTGTTTCATCGTGGGGCGACCTACTGGGTTTTCACTCCAGTGGTCGTTTTTGCTAGCCAGCGGTTTTCCATGTAGCCAGGCATTTTTTTCACGTTGAAGCGCTCCCTCCGTCTTTGCGACGCGCTCCGCACCAGCCCTTCCCATGGACCTTGCCAGGTCTGTGTTCCGGAAGCAGGCATCTGCCCTCGCGGCATGGCGATACTCTCTCTCCCTTCTGATCCATCGCGCTGCTGATGTACTGGCAGGGCCGCTGCTGCTACCGCCATCGGGCTATACCCGATGATTCAGAAAAGTAGGCAAGTGCTAACATCCAACCCAATTATCTGGAGTTGGCATGAAAATATTCATTTCATGGATCACCAAGTCGCTGCTTGTTTTGATGGCCACGCTGGGCTTGCAGGCGGTGCAGGCGCAGGGCCTTAACTTCAGCAGAGGCAGCATCGATTTCGACAATACGGTGGCAGGCAGCATCTCGCCAGAGGAAACCGTGACGGTGCAATTCTTCGGCCCTATTCCACCCTTATTGAACGTCAACAGCATCACGCCCCCCGCCAACCCCGCTTTTACAGTCGTTAACAACAGTTGTCTTGAAGGCCTCTACCCGCAATTTGAGCCTTGCACGATCACATTCACGTTCACCGCACCCACTATGGCTGGCCCGGTGTCCGACACCTTCAGTTTTGAAAGTACGGAGTTGGGCGTCGAGTCCATCATCCTGCGGGGCTCATCAGACGGCGCCATCCCTCAGACCATTACATTTACCTCTACCCCGCCCGATCCCGCGCCAGTGGGAGGCAGCTACGACATCGCGGCGACCGGTGGTGAGTCTGGAGAGCCGGTGGTCTTCTCGATTGACGCTTCGGCAGCTGAGATTTGCTCCGTCACGAACAGCACGGTGAGCTTCCTCAGCGTGGGCACCTGTATGGTCAATGCGAACCAGGCAGGCAATGGTGCTTATTTCGCTGCACCCCAAGAGCAGCAAAGCTTTGCGGTGACCGCAGCCCCGACCGCCAACCCCGGCACGCCCGAGCCAGTCCCCGCACTGGGCACCTGGGCAGCAATGCTGCTGTCAGCCTTGCTGGCTGGGGCCATGGCCGTGCTACAGCTGCGCCGCAAGGGCCGCAGGCCTTCAGGGTCCTAGGTCACCGACAGCACTTCCAACTGCTGCTCGACCTGTGCCACTTCCAGCGTCACTTCATCCCCCTCAGCCTTGCCCAGCAGCGCCTTGCCCAAGGGCGCTTGGCTGTTGATGACCTGGATGGTTTCAGCACCGATGAGCAGCTTCATATTTCCCCCTTCAGGGCCGAGAAAGATCTGCTGCTGTTTCTCATCCGCACCCAGCAGACAAACCAGCGCACCCAGCTGTATGCCTTGGCTGGCGCTATAGGGCTGCGGGCGAAAGAGCCGCCACTGGAC
Organism: Comamonas sp. B21-038; assembly: GCF_022387135.1. Lineage (GTDB taxonomy): Bacteria > Pseudomonadota > Gammaproteobacteria > Burkholderiales > Burkholderiaceae_C > Comamonas > Comamonas sediminis. The sequence goes on along the minus strand of NZ_CP092462.1, from coordinate 306,730 downwards.
CAGCGCCTCGCGGATGGCTTCTGCGCGGCGCGCCTGGCCCGTCGCCAGGTAGGCCGCTTCCAGGCCCAAGGTGTCGTACTTGTTTTCGGCAATGTTTTCCTCATGCGTTGCCGCTTCATGCGCAACGCTCACTGCCTGCTCGACCTGCAACAGGTCCGCCGCAAGCCGCTCCAGCACCTGCTGCTGCAACCAGGATTTGTCCACCATGAGAAATGGGCCTCTCGAACATATTGGGGGCTGATTATGAACGGCTCCTTCCCGTTGGATACCAACTCTACCGAGCTTGCGCTGAAATTTGGATTGTAATAACATAGTTATAACCAAGGAGTGACTATGCAGCTCACCATTCGCGCATTCGGCAACAGCAAGGGAGTCGTGTTACCGAAAGCCTTGCTGGCTCAGGCCGGCCTGGACACAGCACAGGTAGCTGACGTCGAAGTCATCGATGGATCGATCGTCATCAAGGCTCAGCCTGCTTTACGCAGCGGCTGGGCAGAGGCTGCGGCTGCCATAGCTCAATCGAATGATGACCGTCTTGTCATGGGCGAGTTCGGCAACGCAGCGGATGCAGATCTTGTTTGGGGAGAAGAAACCTCCAGCCCGCAACTTACCGGGGGACCTGTCGAATGGTGAACGCAAGCCACTGTGTCAAGCGCGGTGAAATCTGGCTCATCAATCTTGATCCCACACAGGGCAAGGAAATCCAGAAGACGCGCCCTTGCGTGGTGCTGTCGCCCGATGAAATGAACCTCGCATTGGGCATCGTTACGGTCGCACCGATGACAACCGGCAGCCATGCTGCCCCATTCCGCATTCCGGTGACATTTCAAAGCAGCAAGGGACTGATTCTTTTGGACCAGATGCGAGCAGTAGACAAGTCACGCCTCATTGATAAACGGGGCGATCTGAAAACCCACGTAACGCAAGCTTGTCTCAAGGCACTGCAGGAGATGTATTCCTGACGCCCCTTGCAATGGACCAGGCCCAGGGCGAGGCCTGAGCTCTACCAGGCAATCGGCGCCGCTTTGCCAGCAAGACAGCGCACAAGCTATGCACATAAGCACCAATAAAAAAGCCGCACAGCATCAAAAATGATAGCTGTGCAGCCAATGAATATGGTAGGGCGTGAGGGACTTGAACCCGCGACCAAAGGATTATGAGTCCTCTGCTCTAACCAACTGAGCTAACGCCCCGGCACCACCACTTGCCGGGATCCCCGGCGAGTGAAGCTTTGCATTCTAGCGTTTATTTCGGATGGCTCAGTGCGTTGGAGACGAGCTTTGAGGTGATTCCAACGATCTGGATCATCTTCTCGTAAGGCATGCGTTTGGGGCCGATGACGCCCAGGGTGCCGACCACTTTGCCGTTGACCTGGTAGGGGGTGCTGACCACCGAAAGCTCCTCGACGGACAGCAGCTGGCTCTCGCCGCCGATGTAGATTTGCACTCCTTCGGCGCGGTTGGAATTCTCCAGCAAGTGCAGGATCTGGGTCTTTTGTTCGAACAGGTCAAAGGCCCGGCGCAAGTTGGTCATGTCGTTGCTGAAATCGCTGACGGCCAGCAGGTTGCGCTCGCCGGCAATCACCAGTTCATGCGGGGCGGCTTCGGCATCTTCATCCACATTCACCGCCGCCAGCATCAGCGCGGCAATCTCGTCGCGCAGGCTGTCGACTTCCTTGCGCAACAGCTGGCGCACCTGCTCCATCGCCAGTCCGGCGTAATGGGCATTGAGGTAGTTGGCGGTCTCGATCAGCTGGCTCTGGGAGTAGTCCGATTCGGTGAAGATCACGCGGTTTTGCACATCGCCTTCGGGCGAGACCAGGATCAGCAGGATGCGCTTTTCCGACAGGCGCAAGAACTCGATATGCCGGAACGAGGAGCTTTTGCGCGGCGCCTGCACCACACCGACAAACTGCGACAGCTCCGACAGCACGCCTGCGGCGCTGGTGATGACCTTTTGCGGCTGCTCAGGCGCAATTTCGGCGGCGACGACCTGGTCCGCGTCCACCGTCAGCATCGTGTCGACAAACAGGCGGTAGCCCTTGGCGGTGGGAATGCGGCCGGCGGAGGTGTAGGGGCTGGCGATCAGGCCCAGGCTTTCGAGGTCGGCCATTACGTTGCGGATGGTGGCCGGCGAAAAATCCAGCCCGGGCTCCTGCGTGAGTGCACGGGATCCCACCGGATGGCCATCCGCAATATAGCGTTCCACCAGGGTTTTGAGCAGCAGCCGGGCACGGTCATCGAGCATGGGCGCATTTTATCCGTGTCCGCCGGTCCTGGCGGCAGGTATTGCGCGGACCAAGGGTAATGCAGGGGCCGGGGCAGTGCCGGATGCCCGAACGCCGGAACGCCGGAACGCCGGAAGGGCTGCGCTGCTCTGGATTTTTGTAGCCATGCAACAATGGCGCTGTGGCTGCCCGGTGCGTCTGCCTGCACACGCCCGAGTGGCTTCAGGCCCAGCCCTGGCTACCGGCGCGGCATGCCTTCGCAGGGCAGGCAGCAGCTGCAACCTGGGGCTGCTCAAGAAATTCAAAAAGATTGCGTCACTTTGGTGATGTAATTTGCGTATGCAGTCTCGCTTTCAACACATTGCCCTGATCGGCAAACACCATGCGCCCCCCACTGCCGAGGTGCGCCAGCAGTCCTATGCGGCCTTCAGCCAGATCGCCTGCTATATCGAGGCCCAGGGCGGCACTGCATTCCTGGAGAAGGAAACCGCCGCCTTCACCGGCATGGAACACTACCCCACGCTCAGCATGCAGCAGATCGGTGAGCGCTGCGACCTGGTCATCGTGCTGGGCGGTGACGGCACCATGCTCGGTGTGGGACGTGAGTTGGCCCAGTACAACACGCCGTTGGTCGGCATCAACCAGGGGCGCCTGGGCTTTGTGACCGACGTGCCGCTGCAGACCTTCATGGGCCCGCTGTCGGCCATTCTGGCCGGCGAATACGAAGAAGAAGTGCGCTCGATGATCCACGCCCGCGTGATGCGCGAAGGCCAATGCGTCTTCGAGGCCCTGGCCTTCAACGATGTGGTGGTGAACCGGGGTGGTACCTCGGGCATGGTCGAGCTGCGGGTCGAGGTCGATGGCCAGCTGGTCGCCAACCAGCGTGCGGACGGTCTGATCATTGCGACGCCGACGGGCTCGACCGCCTATGCGCTGTCGGTCGGCGGCCCCATCGTGCACCCGACGGTGCCTTGCTGGGTGATGGCGCCGATTGCGCCCCACATGCTGTCCAACCGGCCCAGCGTGATTCCGGACACGCAGGAAATTTCGATCGAGGTGATTGGCGGGCGCGATGTCGCTGCCAATTTCGACATGCAGTCGCTGGCCTCGATCCTGCGCGGTGACAAGATTCTGGTGCGCAGCGCGCCGCACAAGGCGCGCTTTCTGCACCCCCGGGGCTGGAACTACTACGCCACCTTGCGCAAAAAGCTGGGCTGGAACGAAGGGGGCATCACGCCATGAGCCTCAGACGCATTGGCTTGCGTGATTTCGTCATCGTCGAGCAGCTGGAGGTGGATTTCCAGACCGGTTTCACGGCGCTGACGGGCGAGACGGGCGCCGGTAAATCGATCCTGATCGATGCATTGCAGCTGGTGCTGGGGCACCGCGCCGACACCGGCTTTGTGCGCCAGGGCGCCAGCCGCGCCGAGTTGATGGCCGAGTTCGATACGCCCGCCACGCTGGAAGGCTTTCTCAGCGACAACGACATGCCGGGCGAAGAAACCCTGCTGCTGCGCCGCGTGATCGATGCGCAGGGCAAGAGCAAGTTCTGGATCAATGGCGTGCCCGCCACCGCCACGCAGCTGCGCAGCATTGCCGGCGCGCTGGTCGATATCCATGGCCAGCATGCCTGGCAGGGGCTGACCCAGCCCGAATCGGTGCGCCAGCTGCTCGATGCCTATGCCGGCGCCGACAGCACGCCCACCCAGCGCGCCTACGCGCAGTGGCGCAGTGCCGACAAGGCCTTGCAGCAGGCCCGCAGCATGGAAGAAACCCACCAGCGCGAGCGCGAACGCCTGCTCTGGCAGATTGCCGAAATCGACAAGCTCGCGCCCGGCCCGCAGGAATGGGAAGAGCTCAACACCCAGCACGGACGCCTGTCCAATGCCCAGGCCTTGATGGATGCGGCCAACAACGCCATCGCCAGCCTGGAAGGCGAAGACGGTGGCGCCATCACGCAGGTCAACCGCAGCCTGCACGCGCTGCAGGACCAGGCCCATGTGGAGCCCGGTTTCTCCGCGATGGCCGAGTCGCTGGAGTCGTGTCTGGCCCAGCTCGAAGACGTGATGCGCTCGCTCAACGGCTACCTGCGCCATGCGGAGCTGGACCCGGACAAGCTCGAACAGCTGGACCAGCGCCTGGGCAGCTGGATATCGCTGGCGCGCCGCTACAAGCGTGCGCCCGAAGACCTGCCCGCGCTGCTGCAGGGCTGGCATGCCGAGCTGCTGGCGCTGGAGGCCTCGTCCGACATGGTGCAGCTCACCAAGAATGCCCAGCAGGCGCAGGAGGCCTACCAAAAGGTAGCCGCCACGCTGAGCCAGGCGCGCCAACAGGCGGCCAAGCGCCTGTCCAAGGCCATCACTGCGGCGATGCAGGACCTGGGCATGGCCGGCGGCCGTTTTGTGGCCCAGGTCAGCCCGGCGCGCGAACCGCGCAGCGATGGCATCGACGATGTGGAGCTGCTGGTGGCCGGCCACCCGGGCACCGACCCCAAGCCGATCGCCAAGGTGGCCTCGGGCGGCGAGCTCTCGCGCATCTCGCTGGCAATTGCGATCTCGACCAGCCAGCTCGGCCAGGCACCCACACTGATCTTTGACGAGATCGACTCGGGCATTGGCGGCGCCGTGGCCGATTCGGTCGGCCGTGTGATGCGGGCACTGGGGCGCGACCGACAGGTGCTGGCCGTGACCCACCTGGCCCAGGTGGCCGCGCGCGGCGACCACCATCTGCTGGTGGCCAAGCAACGCAGCAAGGGTGGCACCACCAGCCATATCCGCACCGTGGCCGATGACGAACGGATCAATGAAATTGCCCGCATGCTCGGCGGCGAGAACCTGTCTGCGACGAGCCGGGCCCATGCCCAAGAGATGATTGCCGGAGGAATGAATGACCGTTAAGACATCCCTCTCACAGCCGCTCGAAGTGGTGGTCATTACCGGCATGGCCGGCTCGGGCAAGTCCGTGGCGCTGCACGCGCTTGAAGACGTGGGCTACTACTGTGTGGACAACTTTCCGCCCGAGCTGCTGCAGGCGCTGGTGTCGCTGGAGCAGTGGCAGCATGGCAGCCGCGTGGCCATCGCCATCGATGCGCGCAGTGCCAAGGGCCTGTACCTGGTGCCTGCGCAGCTCGACCGCCTGCGCGCCGCTGGCGCCCAGGTTCGGCTGATCTACATGGACGCGCAGCGCGATACGCTGATGCGCCGCTTTTCCGAAACCCGCAGGCGCCATCCGCTGACCAACGAAAAACTGCAGGAAGGCCCGCGCGCGCTGGTGCAGATGATTGAGGAAGAGCGCGCGTTGCTGGCCGATCTGCGCGAACAGGCCCATGTCATCGACACCAGCAATATGCGCGGCTCGCAGCTGCAAGCGCAGATCAAGGACTGGATCCAGGCACCGCAATCGAGCCTGACCTTGCTGTTCCAGTCCTTTGGCTTCAAGCACGGCATTCCGATCGACAGCGATTACATGTTCGATGTGCGCATGCTGCCCAACCCTTACTACGAGCCCGAGCTGCGACCGCACACGGGATTGGAAGCGCCGGTCGCCAACTTTCTGGCTCAGCAGCCCAAGGTGCTGCAGATGCAAAACGACATCATCAACTTTCTGGACAACTGGCTGCCGGAGCTGGTGAAAAACCACCGCAGCTACGCTACGGTATCGGTGGGCTGCACCGGTGGCCAGCACCGCTCGGTCTACCTGGTCAATGCGCTGGCCCAGCACTTTGGAGACCGCTGGACCACCTTGCAGCGCCACCGCGAACTGGGCGCCAAGCACAGCGGATAAAGCCTTGGCTATTCGGTGCGCAAAGCGACGCTGAGCTGGTCCACCACGTTCGCCCAATCGGCATCGGCGGTGATGCTCTCCCGCAAAAAGCGCGCCTGTGCCGGTGACCAGAACGGAGCGTCTGCCATCAGCAAGGTGTCGGGCAGCGGGCGGTGCGTTTCGATGAACGCGCGAATCGATGCATCGTCATCGGGCAGGCCCAGTTGCTGGAACAGGGACGAGAACGGATGGACAGTGGGTTCCATGGCGCACTTTCAAAGCAAAAAGATGGCTGCAGTCTAAGCGCCGCCCAGCGGTGCCCATTGCAGGACAAGCACTGCAATCGACGCCAGTGCCTGCTGCCCCGGCCCGCCTCAGAACCCGCGCTGCAGCAGACTGCGAACCGGTGCAGGCAGGCCCACATCGGGCCACTGTGCAGGCAGCACCCACTGGCCCGGTTGTGCCGGCACAAAATCGGCAGCAACGGGGACCCGCACTGGATGCAGATGCAGATCCTTGTGGGTGAGCACATGCAAAAAAGCGGCGCCATGCACTGGCGCTGACGTGGCACCGTGCTGGGCCGCCTGCTGGAACAGTGCCTCTTCGCTGTCGCAGACCGGCATGCAGAACAGGCCGGCCCAGATGCCCGGTGCCGGGCGCTTTTCCAGCCAGATGGCGCCATCGGGCCGTTGCCAGCACAGCAGCCACCAACTGGCGGCGCTGCGCTTGAGTTTCTTGGTCTTGACGGGATAGCGCTCGGGCTGGCCCTGGCGGTGCGCCACGCAATCACCGTGCACCGGGCACAGCAGGCAACTGGGCTTTTTGGCGGTGCAGATCGTGGCCCCCATGTCCATCATGCCCTGCGTGTAGCGCGGCATGTTGCGCGCCAGGTCGGTGGTGGGCAGCAGGTCTTCGGCCAGCGCCCAGAGCTTTTTCTCGGCAGCGCTGCTGGCCAGGTCGTCCTCAAAGCCCAGCACGCGGGTGAGCACCCTTTTGACATTGGCATCCAGAATGGCAGCCCGCTGCGCAAAGCAGAACGAGGCGATCGCGCCTGCGGTCGAGCGGCCAATGCCGGGCAAGGACGAGAGCTCTTCCACCGTGTGCGGGAACGCACCGCCAAAGCGGTCCATCACCTCCTTGGCGCAGCGGTGCAGGTTGCGTGCGCGGCTGTAGTAGCCCAGGCCGCTCCACAGCGCCATGACTTCTTCATCGCTGGCCGCGGCCAGATCGGCCACCGTGGGGCAGCGCTGCAAGAACCGCTCGTAGTAGCCCAGCACAGTGCTGACCTGGGTTTGCTGCAGCATGATCTCGGACAGCCAGACGCGGTAGGCATCCTGGGTGTTCTGCCAAGGCAGGTGGTGTCTTCCGTGGACTGTCTGCCAGGCCACGATCTGTTCGGAAAATCGGCTCACAATCGCTGTTCTCGGGGGATGGAATAGTTATCGGGGGCTGTGGGGGCGGCCGCGCTGGAGCGGCCCGCCAGCCCTGTGTTTATCTGTGTTTATTTCTGGCAGCGCTTGCAGAAATAGGTGCTGCGCTGCCCTTGCTTGATGACCTGCACCGGCTGGCCGCATCGCGGGCAAGGCGCTCCGGCCCGGCCATAGACGCTGGCCTGCGCCTGGAAAGCACCGGCATAGCCATTGACCTGGACAAAGTCGCGCAAGGTGCTGCCGCCCAGTGCAATCGAGCGGGTCAGCACTTCGACAATCGCCGCATGCAGGCGTCGTGCCTGGGGCCGCGTGGTCTGGTTGGCCGGTTTGGTGGGCGCTATGCCGGCCAGGAACAGCACCTCACTGGCGTAGATATTGCCCACGCCGACGACCACCTGCCCGCCCAGCAGCAGCTGCTTGACCGGCATGCGCGATTTTTGCAGCCCGGCCCACAGGTGCTCAAAGCTGAAGCCGGCGCCCAAGGGCTCCACGCCCAGGTTGGCCAACAGCTTCGCGGCCATGCCCGATTCGGTGTCGGGCGACCACACCACCGCACCAAACCGGCGCGGATCATGCAGGCGCAGCAGATGCTGGTCGGTGAACAGGTCAAAATGGTCATGCGGGCCGGCAGGCGCATCCATCGGGCTGACCTGCAGGCTGCCGGACATGCCCAGGTGTATCAGCACCACACCCTGGTCCAGCGCCAGCACGATGTACTTGCCCCGGCGCTGCACATCGGTGATGGTGCGGCCAGCCAACGCTGCGGTCTCGATACCCAGCGGCCAGCGCAAAGGTTTTCCGATCCGCACGGACGCAATGCGCGCGCCTTGCAGCGGCGCAATCAGTCCTCGCCGCGTGACTTCCACTTCTGGTAACTCTGGCACTTTCTTCCTTCTGCAAGGCCCTTGGGCATCGTTTATTATGGGCCGATGACGCAAAAACTTCGTTTACTGGCTTATTTTCTGGCCTCCGGCCTGATGGCACCCGCGTTTGCAGCGCCTGCCCAAGCACCGCAGCCCGGCGCTGCCCAGCGGCAGCTGGCGCTGGCGGCAGCCCAGCGGGCCGACGACGCCAGAGTCGAGCTGGATGCGGAGCTTTTTTACGAACTGCTGCTGGGCGAAATGTACGCCTACCGTGGTGATGCGGCGACCAGCGTGGAATTGCTGCTCGACGCCGCCCGCCGCTCGGGCGACGAAAAGGTCTACCAGCGCAGCGCGCAGCTGGCGTTGCTGTCGCGCTCTGCCAGCCGCGCCACCGAGGTGGCCGAGGCCTGGAAAAGCGCCTTCCCGCAATCGCGCGCGGCCAGCCGCTACATGCTGCAGGTGATGCTCTCGACCAACCATGGCGAGGAAACCGGTCCGCTGCTCAAGCAGGAAATCGCGCTGGCCAAGCCCGATGAAAAGCTGGAATGGATTCGCGCCATTCCCAGCATCTACCGGCGCCTCAGTGACCAGGCCCTGGCCGCCCGCATCGTGCGCGAGGCACTGACCCCCGAACTCGAAAACCCGGCCACCGGCCCCGAGGCCTGGGCCGCCATCGGCCGCATGGAGCTGGCCGCAGACCAGAAGACCGAGGCACTGGCTTCTGCCCGCAGATCGCTGCAACTCAATCCCGACAACGAGAGCGCGGCCAAGCTGGCGGCCGACCTGGTCAACGCCGGTGTACCAGGCGCTGAATCGCTGGTGGTGGATTTTCTGAACAAATCCAAGAGCGGCGAAGCCCACCTGGCCTATGCGCGCAGCCTGATGAACGCCGAGCGCTTTGCCGAGGCCAAGACCCAGCTGGAAAACGCCACGCGCCTGAGCCCCGAATCCGCCGATGCCTGGATGCTGAAGGCGGCGCTGGAAGCCCAGCTCAAGCAGTACACCGAGGCCGATGTCTCGCTGCTCAAGCTCGACACCCTGATCGACAAATTCCCCTCGGCGGTGCTGCAGCGTGAAGTGCGCATCCAAAGCCTGATGCTGCGCGAGCAGATGGCCGAGGCCCAGCAGAAATGGGCCGAGGCCGACCGCTGGGCCGATGAGATCGCCAAGGCCGGCAACACCGCGCTGGCCACCTTGCGCAAGGCCTCCATTCAGATGCAGCAGGGCCACTACGATGCTGCGGCGGTCTTGCTGGACCAGCTGCCCGAAGGCAATGCCGGCGAAGCGCGCGCCAAGCTGGCCGCGCAGGTGCAGCTGCAAAAGACCGCGAAGAACTATGCACAGGCGCTGGAGCTGCAAGGCCGCCTGGTCGCACTGCAACCGCAGGACCCGGACGCGCTGTACGAGCAAGCGATGCTCGCCGAGCGCATGAACAACATGGAGCTGGCCGAGACCCAGCTGCGCAAGCTGATCGAGCTGCAGCCCGATTTTCACCATGCCTATAACGCGCTGGGCTACTCGCTGGCCGATCGCGGCCTCAAGCTCGACGAAGCCAAGCGGCTGATCGAGAAGGCGCTGAGCATGTCACCCGGCGACCCCTTCATCACCGACAGCCTGGGCTGGGTGGAGTTCAAGCTGGGCAACCTCGATCGCGCCGCCGAACTGCTGGAGCAGGCTTACACCAAGCAACCCGATGCCGAGATTGGAGCCCATCTGGCCGAAGTCTGGTGGAAACAGGGCAAGAACCGGCCCGCCGAAGAGCTGTTGCGCACCGTTCTGAAGACAGCGCCGAACAACGACATGGTCAAGAAGACCTTCGAGCGCCTGGGTATCCAACCATGAAGGTGCAGCGCAGACACCTCTGCCTGGCCGCAGCAGGCGCTGCGCTGCTGCCCATGCTCTCGGCCTGCAGTACCGCAGCGCGCCAACTCGAGGCCGCACCGGGCGTGACCTACTGGTCGGGCCGCATGTCGGTGCAGGTGCTCGACAGCCCACCGCAGAGCACCAGTGGCAGCTTCGAGCTGTCCGGAAGCCCCGCATCGGGCGAACTGGTGCTGCTCAACCCGCTGGGCAATATCGTCGCCCGCGTGCAATGGTCGCCCGGCCAGGCCAGCGCGCAGCAAGGCACGCAGACGCGCCAGGCCAGCTCGCTCGACGAGTTGACCCAAAGCTTGCTGGGCACCAGCTTGCCGATTGCCGCGCTGTTTGACTGGCTGCAGGGCAAGCCCACGGCCGCGGCCGGCTGGCAGGCCGACCTGGAGGCCCACAGCGAGGGGAAAATTCTGGCCCGCCGCATCGATCCACGGCCCGAGGCGAGCCTGCGCATCGTCCTCGACGCGCGATGATTTTTTTGTGAGACCGAGATCCATGCGTACGCTGTACGACGTTCCTGCGCCTGCCAAACTCAACCTGTTCCTGCATATCACCGGCAGACGTGCCGATGGCTACCATCTGCTGCAGTCGGTGTTCATGCTGATCGATTGGGCCGACACCCTGCACTTCGAGCTGCGCAGCGGCGGCCAGATCAGCCGCGAAGACCTGAACACGCCGCTGCCTGCCGATGACCTGATCACCCGCGCCGCCAGAGCTTTGCAGCAGGCCACTGGCTGCCGCCAGGGTGTGCACATCGGCGTGCACAAAAACCTGCCAGCCCAGGCTGGTATGGGCGGCGGCTCATCGGATGCGGCCAGCACCTTGCTGGCGCTCAACCAGCTCTGGGATCTGAAGCTCTCGCGCAGCGAACTGCAGCGCATCGGGCTGACCTTGGGCGCCGATGTTCCTTTTTTTATTTTTGGAAAGTCGGCTTGGGTCGAAGGAATCGGTGACATAATACGTCCACTCGAAAACGAGCAGCAACTAGCAGACACCGCGCTGGTAGTTGTGAAGCCGCAAGAGGGTCTGGATACGAAATTAATTTTTTCAAGTCCGAACCTAAAACGCGATTCAGAAGCTGCTACAATGACGAGCTTCGCTGCAGAGAACTTTGACTTCGGTCGAAACGACTTGCAGCCGGTCGCAGAAAGCCTGTGCCCTTCGATAAAAAAAGTTTCTGACTTTTTGAAATCACAAGGATTACATGCTAGAATGACGGGCTCAGGTAGCGCAGTTTTCGCAGTGAAGAAAATGCAAGCTAATAGCTGCCAGAGCAGTTTTTCACAAGACTGGACAGTGAAAGATTGCACAAGTCTGATGGAACACCCTCTCAGAGGTTGGACCCAAGACTGAAAGTTTTAAAGGATTGGTGATGCTTAGCACCAATTCTTGTAGGGGAGTCGCCAAGCTGGTTAAGGCACCGGATTTTGATTCCGGCATGCGAAGGTTCGAATCCTTCTTCCCCTGCCATATTTCTTACCGCGTACAAGCAACGCACACAGCTAACCCATACCCACTGGGACGCTATGCAAGACCATCATCCAGACTTCATGGTTTTCACAGGCAACGCCAACCGCGAGCTTGCCTCTGAAATTGCACAACACCTCCATACCTCCCTGGGTAACGCCGACGTAGGCCGTTTCTCTGACGGTGAAGTCACCGTCGAGATCAAGCAAAACGTTCGTACCCGCGATGTGTTCGTGGTGCAGCCCACCTGCGCTCCCACCAACGACCACCTGATGGAACTGCTGGTGATGGTCGACGCGTTGAAGCGCGCATCGGCCGAGCACATCTGTGCCGTGATCCCCTATTTCGGCTATGCCCGCCAGGACCGCCGTGTCCGCTCGACCCGCGTGCCCATCACGGCCAAGGTCGTTGCCAACATGCTCCAAGCCGCTGGCGTCAGCCGCGTGCTGACCATGGACCTGCATGCCGACCAGATCCAGGGCTTTTTCGATATTCCTGTCGACAACATCTATGCATCACCTGTGCTGTTGGGTGACCTGCGCCAGAAGAACTACGAAGACCTGATCGTCGTGTCGCCGGACGTGGGTGGTGTGGTGCGTGCACGCGCACTGGCCAAGCAACTCCATTGCGATCTGGCCATCATCGACAAGCGCCGCCCCAAGGCCAATGTCTCCGAAGTCATGCACGTGATCGGTGACATCGATGGCCGCAACTGCGTCATCATGGACGACATGATCGATACCGCAGGCACCTTGGTGAAGGCGGCTGAAGTGCTGAAGGAACGTGGCGCCAAGAAGGTCTACGCCTATTGCACGCACCCCATTTTCTCGGGCCCGGCCATCGAGCGTATCGGCAATGGCGCGGCTCTCGACGAAGTTGTCGTGACCAACACCATCCCGCTGTCGCCCAATGCCCGCAACTGCAGCAAGATCCGCCAGCTGTCGGTGGCGCCGCTGATCGGTGAGACGATGCACCGCATTGCCACCGGCGAATCGGTGATGAGCCTGTTCCAGGAAGCCGAGTGAACCAAGGGCCCGCAAGGCCCTTTTTCTGCTTTCTGCTAAAATAGATAGTTTTCGCTGGCCGCTGCAATTTGCAGCGGCCTTTTTAACCGGGTGAACTGGTCGCGGTTCATCCCCCATTGGAGTAATGAAATGAACGTTGTCGCTTTTGCGCGCGCTAAGCAAGGTACGGGTGCGAGCCGCCGCCTGCGTAATTCTGGCCGTACGCCTGGCATCATCTACGGTGCTGCTGCTGAGCCTCAGTTGATCGAAGTGGACCACAACAGCCTGTGGTACGCACTGAAGAAGGAAGCCTTCCACGCATCCGTGCTGGAACTGGACCTGGACGGCGCCAAGAGCCAAGTGCTGCTGCGCGACGTGCAATACCACCCCTACAAGCAGCTGGTGCTGCACATCGACTTCCAACGCGTCGATGCCAACACCGCGCTGACCATGAAGGTGCCCGTCCACTTCAGCGGTGCTGAAGAGTCCCCAGCTGTCAAGATCGACAAGTGCCTGGTGACCCCGGTTGTGACCGAAATCCAGGTGATCTGCATGCCCAAGGACCTGCCCGAATTCATCGCGGTGGACCTGAGCAAGCTGGAAAAGGGTTCGACCGTCCACCTGAAGGACATCGCTCTGCCCAAGGGCGTGAAGCTGGCTGCACAAACCAACCCTGCGCTGGTGTCCGTGGCCGCTCCTGCTGCTGCTGAACCCGCAGAAGGCGAAGCGCCTGCTGCTTAATTGCACGGCAAGCTGCTGACGCCTCTGGCGTCTGCAAGCCAGAGGCTGCATTGCTGGTCAATGCAGCCTTTTTTCATTCCTCCCCCCACTTCACTCCATCCGCCCATGATCAAGCTGTTTGTTGGCCTCGGCAATCCCGGCCCTGAATACGAAGGCACGCGCCACAACGCCGGCTTCTGGTGGATCGATGCACTGGCCCGCGACCTGCGCCTGCAGCTGGTACCCGACCGCAATTACTACGGTCTGGTCGCACGCACCTCAGTGCAAGGCGAGTCGGTCTGGCTGCTGGAGCCCCAGACCTTCATGAACCTGTCGGGCAAATCGGTCGGCGCGCTCGCACGCTTTTTCAAGATCAAGCCCGAAGAGATTCTGGTCGTGCACGACGAACTCGATCTGCCGCCGGGCCAGGTCAAGCTCAAGCGAGGCGGAGGTCACGGCGGCCACAACGGCCTGCGCGACATCCATGCGCAGCTGGGATCATCCGATTACTGGCGCCTGCGCATCGGCATTGGCCACCCCGGTGACAAGCAGGAGGTGCCCAACTGGGTGCTGCGCAAACCCGCGCCAGACCAGCGCAGCTTGATTGAAGACAGCATCATCCATGCGCTGCAGGCATCGCCCGAGCTGTTGGCCGGCGACATGGACAAGGCCACGTTGAAGATCCACACCACCAAGCCCCAGCGGCCCAAGCTGCCACGCCCTCCCGCTGCCTGAGTGCAGGCAAAGGTCAGCGCAGCGGCCAGGCCCCGCCCATCGCCTGGGGCAGCCAGGGCCGCTGACCTGTCACAACGCCTTGTCGGCCTGCAAGCGCAGATAGCGCTGCATCAACGTGGGCTTGTCTTCCTGAAAATCGGGGTGCACCGGAATGCAGGCGACCGGGCAGATCTGCACACACTGGGGCTCATCGAAATGGCCCACACATTCGGTGCAGCGGTGCGGATCGATCTCGTAGTAGTCCTCCCCCATCGAGATGGCATCGTTGGGGCACTCGGGCTCGCAGACATCGCAGTTGATGCACTCGTCGGTAATCATCAAGGCCATGGCGGCGTCTCCAAGATTCCAGCACGGGGGAAGAAGTGTGACATGAGCGACATTATCCCGCGTGCGCCTTAGCCATACTCGTGGCACTGCGAGTAAGCATGTATGGTGTGTCGGAATTGTTCGCGTTATGCTTGCCGCTGCGAAAAAATACAACCAGCACCTGCAGTCTGCGCGCCTTTCCTAACCACGATGGCTATCCATGGGCTTATTCATTCTCAAGCGCACACTCACCTTGCTGCTCACGTTGCTGGGCACCTCGATTGTCGTCTTCCTCGTGCTGGAGATCCTGCCCGGCAACGCCGCCCAGATGCTGATGGGGCCCGATGCCGCTCCCGAAGCGGTGGCGGAACTGGCCGAGCAGCTCGGGCTCAACCAACCTGCGTGGGAGCGCTACGTGCACTGGATCTCGGGACTCGTGCACCTGGACCTGGGCAACAGCTACAGCTACGGCACCCCCGTCATTGAACTGATTGCCGAGCGCATGGCGCTCACCTTGCCACTGGCCTCGATGGCCATGGCCATCACCACCGTCGTCGCACTGGCCGCCGGCATCTATGCCGCCAGCCGCCACAACAAGATCGGTGATGTCAGCGTCATGGGCCTCGCCCAGCTGGGTATTGCGATTCCCAATTTCTGGTTCGCCATTTTGCTGATCCTGCTGTTTTCGGTGCAGCTCAAATGGTTCTCGGCGGGCGGCTTTCCGGGCTGGACCGAGGCTTCGGGCGGCTCGCCCTGGGCAGCGGTCAAGTCGCTGTTGCTGCCAGCGCTGTCGTTGGCGGTGGTGCAGGCCGCCATCCTGGCGCGCATCACCCGCTCGTCGGTGCTCGAGGTGCTGCGCGAGGACTTTGTCCGCACTGCACGGGCCAAGGGACTGTCGCAGCGTGCAGCGCTGTATGGCCATGTGCTGCGCAATGCACTGGTGCCGGTGGTCACCGTGATGGGCCTGCAGTTTGCCGAGCTGATGGCCGGCACGATCGTTGTCGAGAACGTGTTTTACCTGCCCGGCATGGGCCGCCTGATCTTTCAGGCCATTGCCAACCGGGACCTGATGGTGGTGCGCAACTGTGTGATGCTGTTGGCAGCCATGGTGGTGATCGTCAATTTCGTGGTGGACCTGCTCTATGCCTGGATCGACCCCCGCACCAAAGCCAGCGATATCTGAGCACGCCATGCAGCCACCTACCTCCGTCGCCCCCACCCTGCCTACGCCCCCGGCCAGCACAGCACCGGGCCATACCGCACCCCGCAACGCGCTGTGGCACCGCGCCACACGCAACCCCAGCTTCATGATCGGACTGGTGCTCACAGCACTGCTCCTGCTCGCGGCTGGCCTGTCCTATGTCTGGACGCCCTACTCGGCCTTCGAGATGAACATGGAGGCCAAGCTGCAAGGGCCTTCGCTCGCCCACTGGCTGGGCACCGATGCCTATGGCCGCGATGTCGCATCGCAGCTGCTGCTGGGCGCCCGGGCTTCGATCCTGGTCGGCGTCATTGCCGTGGGCATCGGCGTCGTGGTCGGCACGGCGCTGGGCCTGCTGGCCGCTGCCAAACGCGGCTGGGTCGAAGAAGCCATCATGCGCCTGGCCGATTTCTCGCTGGCCTTCCCCGCGATTCTCTCGGCCATCATGCTGACTGCCGTCTTCGGCCCGGGCATCGTCAACGCGATCGTGGCCATCGGCATCTACAACATTCCGATGTTCGCCCGCATTGCACGCGGCTCGGCCAACACCATCTGGGGGCGCGAATACGTCACCGCTGCGCGCGCCTGCGGCAAGGGCGCCTGGGCCATCACCTGGCAGCATGTGCTGCCCAATATCTCGGCCACGTTGATCGTGCAATGCACCATCCGCTTTGCGATTGCGATCCTGGCAGAAGCCGCGCTGTCCTACCTGGGCCTGGGCACCCAGCCACCGCAGCCGTCCTGGGGCCGCATGCTGAGCGAGGCGCAGACCTTGATGTTCCAGGCGCCGCTGCTGGCCGTCTTCCCCGGCGTGGCAATTGCGCTGTCGGTGCTGGGCCTCAACCTGCTGGGCGACGGTCTGCGCGACCTGCTCGACCCCCGTCTCGCCCGCAAGCGCTAAGAACGTGTTGACGTTCTAAGGAGTGTCCATGGCATTGATTGATGTACAGCAGCTCGAGATCGTGCTGCAAACCCACCGGGGCCCTGCCCGCGCCGTGCGCGATGTGAGCTTCCAGATCGAGCGCGGCCAGGCGCTGGGCCTGATTGGCGAATCGGGTTGCGGCAAATCCATCACGGCCATGGCCTTGATGGGCCTGCTGCCGGAATCGGCCCAGGTCAATGGCAGTGCCACGCTGGATGGCCAAAGCCTGGTGCAGCAACCCGACCGCTGGTGGCGCAGTGTGCGCGGCAACCGCATTGCGATGATCTTCCAGGAGCCGATGACGGCACTGAACCCGGTACACACCATCGGCCGCCAGATCAGCGAACCGCTGCGGCTGCACAAGGGCTGGAGCGCGCGCCAGGCCCGTGAAGAAGCAATTGCGCTGCTCGATCGCGTCGGCATTGCCCAGCCGGCGCAGCGCTTTGATGCCTATCCGCACCAGTTCTCGGGCGGACAGCGCCAGCGCATCACGATCGCGATGGCGCTGGCCTGCGGCCCGGATCTGCTGATCGCCGACGAACCCACGACGGCGCTGGACGTCACCATCCAGCAGCAGATCCTGGACCTGATCAATGGCCTGGTCGAAGAGCGCCAGATGGCCCTGCTGCTGATCTCGCACGATCTGGGTGTGATCTCGCAGAACGTCGACAAGATGGTCGTGATGTACGGCGGCACCGTCGTCGAATCGGGCAGCACCGAGGCCGTGTTCGAGCACATGGCCCACCCCTACACCCGGGGCCTGCTGGCCGCGCGCCCCAGCATGCAGCCGCGCCTGCAGGGCCAGCCCCAGCGCCTGCACACCATTGCCGGCTCGGTGCCCGAGCTGGTCGACCTGCCCGCTGGCTGCACCTTTGCCGGGCGCTGCAGCTTTACCCAGGCCCCCTGCTTTGTGCAAAAGCCGCCCAGTGTGGCGCTGCCATCGACCCATCCGCACGAGACGCACCAGGTGCACTGCCTGCGGCCCGAGGCCTACGCCATCGCCACCGAGACCCCTGACGAGACCCCCGCATGACGGCAGCCTCCCACGACACCCCCTTGCTGCAAGTGCGCGACCTGGTGCGCACCTACACGCTGCCCCGCGAAAAGCTGTTTTCCGCGCCTCCGACGGTGCGCGCCCTCAAGGGCGTGAGCTTTGACCTGCATGCCGGCCAGAGCCTGGGCATCGTCGGCGAGTCGGGCTCGGGCAAGTCCACCCTGGCGCGCCTGGTGATGGCGCTGGACCAGCCGACCGCCGGCCAGGTGCTGCTGGAAGGCCAGGACCTGCACCGCATGGAAGCGGAGGCGCTGCAACGCGCGCGCAAGGATTTCCAGATGGTCTTCCAGGACCCCTATGGCTCGCTCGACCCGCGCCAGACCGTCGAGCGCATCGTCAGCGAACCGCTGCAGGCCCAAAACACCAGCTCGCGGGCCGAGCAGCGCGAGCGCGCCAGCCAGGTGCTGCAGCAGGTCGGCCTGCGCGCGCAGGATGTGGACAAGTACCCGCATGAGTTCTCCGGCGGCCAGCGCCAGCGCATCGCCATCGCCCGCGCACTGATCACCAAGCCCCGGCTGATCATCGCCGATGAACCCGTGAGTGCGCTGGACGTTTCGGTGCAGGCCCAGGTGCTCAACCTGATGCAGGACCTGCAGCGTGAGCACGGCATCACCTACCTGCTCATCAGCCACGACCTGGCCGTCATCAACCACCTCTGCGATGCGGTGGTGGTGCTCTACCAGGGCGAGATCGTCGAGCGCGGCACGCCCGCCCAGCTGTTCCAGCATGCCCAGCACCCCTATACACAAAAACTGGTGCAGGCCGTACCCCAGGTCAGGCCCCGGCGTCACCGCATGCCAGCAGGGATTGGCGCAAGTCCTGTATAACCGTGCTTGAGCTTCCCGGCGCGCCCGGCAACGGCGGCGCCACTGCCCAGCTTTCCCCATAAATTGAATAAACCCCTATCCAAGGAGTCCCGGATGCTGAACCGTAGACACCTGCTTGCTGCAGGCACCCTGGCACCGCTGCCGCTGTGGCTGCCTGGCATCGCCCAGGCGCAGGCCAAGAAAGACACCGTTGTGCTGGGCATGACCCTGGAGCCGCCAGGGCTGGACCCCACCGCCGGCGCCGCCTCGTCGATTGCCGAGATCACCCACTACAACCTCTACGAGACGCTGACCAAGATCAATTCGGACGGCAGCGTCTCGCCGCTGCTGGCCGAGAGCTGGGAGGTCTCGCCCGATCTGAAGACCTACACCTTCAAGCTGCGCAAAGGGGTGAGCTTCCACAATGGCGAGCCCTTCAACGCCAACAGCGTCAAGTTCTCCTTTGACCGCGCAGCCGGTGAGAAGAGCACCAACAAGGACAAGCGTACCTTCGCCAACCTCACGGCCCAGGTGGTGGACGACCACACGGTGGTGATCCTCAACAAGGAAATCGACCCGGACCTGCTGTTCGTGCTGGGCCAGGCCACCTCGATCATCGTGGAGCCCAAGAGCGCCGACAGCAACGCGACCAAGCCCATCGGCACCGGCCCCTACAAGCTGGGCAACTGGAGCAAAGGGGCATCGATCACCTTGGATGCCTGGCCGCAGTACCGCAACCCCGGCAGCATCCGCATTCGCCGCGCCACCTTCCGCTTCATCTCGGATGCCGCCGCGCAAGTGGCCGCCTTGCTGGCCGGTGATGTGGACATCTTCGCGCGTGTCTCGGCCCGTGGCATCGACCAGTTCAAGACCAACCCGCGCTACCAGGTGGTCATCTCCGGCTCGCGCGCCAAGACCATCGTCGCCATCAACGAGCGCCGCAAGCCGCTGGACGATGTGCGTGTGCGCCGCGCACTGTCTGCGGCCATCGACCGCAAGGCCGTCATCGCCGGTGCGGCCGAAGGCCTGGGCGTGCCGATTGGCAGCCACTACGTGCCCGGCGCCTATGGCTATGTGGACACCACCGGCATCAACCCCTTTGATGTGGAAAAGGCCAAGAAGCTGATGGCCGAGGCTGGCGTGAAGACGCCGCTGAGCCTGAGCATGACCCTGCCGCCCACGCCGTATGCGCGCCAGGGCGGCGAGATCATTGCCGCGCAACTGGCCAAGATCGGCGTCGAGGTCAAGCTGCAGAACGTGGAATGGGCGCAGTGGCTCTCGGGCACCTACACCAACAAGAACTACGACCTGTCGCTGATCTCGCACGTCGAGCCTTTCGACCTGGAGAACTACACCCGGCCCGATTACTACTGGGGCTACAAGTCCGAGAAGTTCAACAAGCTTTTCGAACAGATCAAGCTCGAAGCCCGCCCGGCCGACCGCTCGCGCCTGCTGGGCGAGGCCCAGCGCCTGCTGGCCGAAGATGCCGCCAACGTCTACCTGTACCAGCCGCAGTGGGTGACCATTGCCGCGAAGAACGTGCGTGGCCTGTGGAAGGACATGCCGATCTTCATCAACGACCTGTCATCCATGTACTGGGCTTGAACCCGGTCTTGCGCTAGGCTTCAAACCAGCACACCGCCCATCTACGGCCTGCCGAGATGGGCGTTTTTTCTTTCCGCGTCCCTACCCTTTTCACACCCCCTGCCCGATATGACCGCGTTGCACGATTGGCCCGCCACAGCGCTGCTGGCCGCCTACCAAAAGCAAGAACTCTCCCCTGTCGATGTCATGCAATCCGTCATCGACCATGTCGGGCAGTGGGAGCCGCATCTGTGCGCCACCTACCTGTACCGGCCTGAAGAGGCGCTGGCGCAGGCCCGCGCCAGCGAAGCACGCTGGCACAAGGGCGCACCCGCCGGCCTGCTCGATGGCCTGCCGGTGACGATCAAGGAAAACATCGCCACCGAGGGCGACCCACTGCCCGCAGGCACAGCGGCCGTCACCCTGGTGCCTGCGGCTGCGGATGCGCCGCCCGCAGCCCGCCTGCGCGAGGCCCATGCCATCTGCTTCAGCAAGACCACGATGCCTGACTACGGCATGCTGTCGTCGGGCCTGTCGAGCTTCCACCCGCTGGCGCGCAACCCCTGGGACCTGAGCAAGGGCCCGGGCGGCTCCAGCGCCGGTGGCGGTGCGGCGGCAGCCGCAGGCTACGGGCCGCTGCATATCGGCACCGACATCGGTGGCTCCTTGCGCCTGCCGGCCAGCTGGTGCGGTATCTACAGTCTCAAGCCCAGCCTGGGCCGCATTCCCATCGACCCACCGTACCAAGGCCGCGCTGCGGGGCCGATGACCCGCAGCGTGGACGATTCGGCGCTGATGATGCAGGTGCTGTCGGCCCCCGATGCGCGCGACAGCATGAGCCTGCCGCCGCAGGAGATGGCCTGGAGCACCGTGGCCACCACCGGTGCGGACTTTATCCAGGGCAAACGCATTGGCCTCTTGCTCGATGCGGGCTGCGGCCTGCCGCTGCAGCCCGAGGTGCGCGCCGCCATCGAGCAGGCTGCTGCACTGCTGGAAGCCGCTGGCGCCCGGATCACGCCGATGCCCGCCTTCATGACGCCCGCGATGCTCGACGGCATGGACCGCTTCTGGCGCATGCGCTCGCTGACCGACCTGCAGGCACTCAGCAGCGCGCAGCGCGACAAGGTGCTGCCGTATATCCGTACCTGGGCCGAGAGCGCCGAGGGCATGAGCGGCAGCGCGGTCTTCCAGGCCAGCCAGCAGTTCCACCAGGTGCGCCTGGCCACCGTTAAGGCCTGCAGCGCGTTCGACTTTGTGATCTCGCCGGTGGCGCCCCACGTCGCCTTTGCGGCCGAATGGGCATCGCCGACCAATGACCCCTTGCGCCCGCTGGAGCACATCGGCTTTACCGTGCCCTACAACATGTCGGAGCAGCCGGCCGCCTCCATCAACTGCGGCTACACCGCAGCCGGCCTGCCCATTGGCCTGCAGATTGCAGGCGCGCGTTTTGACGACCTGGGCGTGCTGCAGCTGTCGCGGGCTTTCGAGCAGATCCGTGGCCCGCAAAAGCCCTGGCCCCAGCCGCCCAAGGCCTGAGCCGAGGAGACAAACGCATGGGCATGCAGCACGACCTGTATGGCAACCCGGTGAGCAGCGATGCGGCCGCCCTGCCCTACCTGAACGATTTTGCAGAAGGCTTTGCCGCCTGCGAGATGCGCGTGCTGCGCATCCTGGACATCGCCGCGCAGGACCCCAGCCCGCTGGTGCAGACCTGGTGCGCGGCGCTCCATCTGTTTGCCGAAGACGCCCAGGCCGCCCAGCAGGCGCGGCCCTTTTTGCAGCGCGCCCGCACCCAGCTGGCGCAGGCCCATGAGCGCGAAGCGCAGTGGCTGGCCGCCATCGAGGCCTGGGCCGATGGCGACACGCCCCTGGCCGCGCACAGGCTGGAAGCGCTGGTCCATCACTACCCCCGCGATCTGGCTGCGCTCAAGCTCGCGCACTACCATGCCTTCAACCTGGGCGATTCACCGGCCATGCTGCGCATGGCACTGAACGCCCTGCCGCACTGCGCCGATATCCCCTACTTCCACGGCATGCTGGCCTTTGCCTATGAGCAATGCCATCTGCTCGGGCCGGCCGAGCGCGCAGCGCGCCATGCGCTGCAGCTGCGTTTCAAAGAGCCCTGGGCCCACCATGCGCTGGCCCATGTGCTGCTGACCGAAGGCCGTGTGGATGAAGGCCTGGCCTTCATGCAAGGCGCCAGCGGCAGCTGGACAGGGCTCAACTCCTTCATGCAGACGCACAACTGGTGGCACCTGGCACTGTTCCTGATGGAAGATGCGCGCCACGACGAAGCGCTGCAGCTGCATGACCGCCAGGTCTGGGGAGTGGTGCCCGCCTATTCGCAGGACCAGATCGGCTCCATCTCGCTGCTGGCGCGGCTGGAGCTCGAAGGCGTCGATGTGGGTCAGCGCTGGCAGCAGCTCAGCCCCTACCTGCTGCAGCGCCAGCATGACCATGTGCTGCCGTTTCTCGACCTGCAGTACCTGTACGGCCTCGCCCGCGCCGGGCAGTGGCAGGCCGCGCAGCAGCTGCTGGCCAGCATGCAAAGCCATGCCGATGCGCAGGTGCAGCCCCGGTTGCGCACCGTCTGGCAGGATGTCTGCCTGCCCGCGGCGCGGGGCCTGCTGGCCCATGCACAGGGCCGGTATCTGCAGGCTGCCCAGCTGCTGGGCCCGTTGATTGCGCGCCTGGTCGAGATAGGCGGCAGCCATGCCCAGCGCGACCTGTTCAGCCAGCTGTACTGGAGCGCGCTGCGGCACAGCGGCCAGTGGACGGCCTTGCAAAACCTGGTGCAGCCCTGGCACAACCAGCAGCCGCAATCCAAACGGCTGGCGGCGCATATGCGGCGCATTTACCAGGGCCTGGGCTTGCCGCCCTCCCTGGCCGCGTGAAGGTTCAGGCGACCCAATCCGATTGCAGCAAGGCCCGCACCTGCTGCACCAGCGCAGGCTCGGCCCCCTGCACCGGCAGCAGGCCAAAACGCACACGGCTCAGGCGCGGCAAGCCCGCAGCGGGCAGGACGGGCGCCATCGCCTCGGTCAGCACCGCCGCATTGATGCAGGCCACCCCCAGACCGGCCGCAATGGCCGACTGCAGGCCGGCAACGCCAGAGGCTTGGTGGGCCACCACATAGTCCACGCCCTGCTGGCGCAAACGCGTCTGGGCATAGTGGCGCAGCGCGCAGCTGTCGGGCAGCACCAGCAGCGGCAGCGGCTGGCCGGGCTCGGCCACCCATTGGCGGGCACGGGCCCAGACCAGCGGCTCCTCCGGCCCCAGCAACTGCAGGCGCTGTTTGAAAGGGGGCAGCGCCATCACCACGCCTAGGTCGCACTGCCCCTGGGCATAGGCGGCCTCCACCTCGGCGCTGCGCAGCACGCTGACCTCCAGCCGCACAGCAGGGTGGCGCTCGGCCAGGGCCTTGAGCATGCGCGCCAGCGCATCGGGTTTGAAGTAGTCGGTAACGGCGAGCTTGAGGGCCCCCTGCAGTGCCAGGCCGCGCATGTCACGCAAGGCATGGTCGGCCATGCCTACCAGCGCCCGTGCATGGCCCAGCAGCTGGGTGCCGGCCGCCGTGGGCAGCACGCCGGTCTTGCTGCGCAGCAGCAGCGGCTTGCCAATGCAGTCTTCCAGCTTCTTGACCTGCTCGCTCACCGCCGACTGCGACAGAAACAGCTGCGGCGCGGCGGCCGTGAGGCTGCCGGCCTCGACAACGGCGATCAGGGTGCGGAGCTGGGCGAGGTCCAGATGGGCCATGGTCTATCCAACGGCATAACAGATGGATACGATCATATCTTCCCGTTTTTCAAATGCAAAGAGGACTCGCACAATCGCCCCATCGTCCCACCCAGGAGCCTTTCATGCCCCATATCGCCATCCAACTCTCCGGCCCCCGCCATGCGGAGCGCCAGCAACAGATCAGCCAGGCCATTGCCCGGCTGACGCAAGACATTCTGGGCAAGCGCCCCGAGGTGATTGCCATCGCCTTCACCCAGGTCGCAGCGCAGGACTGGTGGATTGCAGGCCAGACGCTGGAAGAGCTGGGGCAGTCGGCCTTTCAGCTGGATATCAGCATCACCGACGAGACCAATACCAAGGCGGAGAAAGCGCGCTACCTGCAAGCGGTGTATGACACGATGGCCGGACTGATGCCGCAGTTGCACCCGGTGTCCTATGTGCATGTGATCGATGCCCGCGCCGCCGCCTATGGCTATGGCGGCAAGACGCAGGAATACCGCTACCACCACAGCTGATGCGCCGCCAGCGCAGGCGCCCTTGGCAGCGCCTCAGCGCTGCGCGGTGGCCAGCTTGACCGCCAGGCCCACAAATACCACGGCGGTAATCTTGTTGAGCCAGAACTGTGCGCGCAGCGAGCGCAGCAGCAGATTGCCAAAGGCGCCCGAGAACAGCGCAATGGCGCCAAACACCAGGAAAGCCGCCAGGATGAACACGGCGCCAAACACAAAGATCTGCGGGCCGACCGGGCCGATGGCAGGGTCGGCAAACTGCGGCAAAAAGGCCAGGAAGAAGATCAGCACCTTGGGGTTGGTGAGGTTCATCACCACGCCACGGCGCACCATGACCAGCAGGTCCTTGCCTGCGATGTCCGCTCGACCGCTTCCGCTGGCGGCCGCTCCGCCAGCAGATGCATCTGCAGCCACCGGTGCCCGCCAGGCACCCCAGGCGAGGTAGGCCAGGTAGGCCGCGCCACACCACTTGAGCACCGTGAATGCAATGCTGGACGCGGCAAACACCGCTGCCAGCCCCAGCGCCACCGCCGTGGTGTGCACCACCACGCCCAGGCACAGGCCTACCACTACGGCAATGCCCACGCGCCAGCCGCGCTGTATCGATTGCATCAGCACAAACAGGTTGTCCGGCCCTGGCGACAGCGCCAGCAACACGGCAACACCAAAAAAGGCCAGCAGGGATTGGAAAGTGGGCATAGGAATGTCTCGGGAATGAGCCGCAGACCAGCGGCGAAGAACCGGCACATTATGGCCTGCGGCCCAGCCGACCAGATCTGCCTGCGCTTACGGGCGTGACAGCGGCGCAGTGACGATCCAGCCTTCCAGCGGGTCAATGCCGGGCGGCAGGCCATACAGCGGATGGCCCGCCGCATGCTGGGCCAGCGCCCAGCCAGCCTGCAACATGCAGATGGCGGCATCGAGGTGGTCGCCACTGGCATCTGCCGCCATGGTCTGCAGTTGCGCGGTATCAGCCAGCAGGCGCAGCCCCAAACGGTGCTGGCCTTGCTGCAAGGCATCCAGCAACTCTGCCCTGGCCTGGGCACGCTCGGGCGTCTGGCGCTGGCGGTCGTCGCTTTTGTAGCTGCGGCGGCCAATCAGCTCGCGCGCCAGCATGCCGGGGTAGGCCTCCAGCGCCACACGGGCGCTTTCTCGGCGCAGCAGACCTGGAAAATCCGCCCCCACATCCAGCAGCCGGGGCAGACCGGCGTGCAGCATCCAGGCCACCGGCGGATTGACCCATTTCATCGACGGGCTGGAGCCCGCGGGCCCATCGGTGGCGCGGTGGGCAAACTTGCCGCCGGCGGGCCGGGCATCGCAAAAGGCCTTGAACAGGGTGCGGATCTCGCTGCGCGCCATGCTGGCGTAATGCTGCATGCAGGCCTGCCAGTCGCTGGGCCAGCCCAGTTGGCTGACCAGTTCGCGCGGCAGTGCAAACGGCAGGTCAAAACCCCCGACCCAGGCAGGCTGCTGCTGCAAAAACTCCTGCCACGGGGCCAAGCTGGCAAAGCTGTGAAAGCCCTGCAGCGCTACGGTGCCCGCCTCGGCATCCAGCTGGCCCCAGGCCACCACCACAGGCTTGCGCCGGCTCGGGCTGCTGCTGAAATCGCAGCCCAGTACCGGCGGCAGTGCGGCCCTTGGCATCGCTCAGCCCAGTCCCAGCGCGACCACGCCCACGCCAATCAGCAGCGCACCGGCAATGCGCAGCAGGCGGTCGCCCTCGCCCAGCAGCTTGCCGCCAATCAGCGCGGCAAACAGCATCGAGACCTCGCGCGCAGGCGCCACATGCGAGATGGGCGCAGTCTGCACCGCATACAGCACCAGCACATAGGCCATGGGGCTGAAGATGGCGACGACCAGCGCAAAGCGCCACTGCTGCAGCCACAGGCGCCGGGTCTCGCCCCAATCCATCACGCCCAGCGGCGCCAGCATCACCACCCGCACCAGGTTGCCCATGTAGTCCAGCAAGATCGGCGACAGCAGCAGCACCTTGACGGCATAGCTGTCCACCACCGTATAGGCGGCAATGAACAGGCCTGTCAGCAGCCCGTAGTACAGGCCCTTGATGGTGCGGTCCCGGGCCTCGCCGGGGCCGGGCCGGGTGGCGGCGCGCAGCATGGCCGGGCCGCCTGCGATAAGGAACACGCCCGCGACAACAGCGGCAATGCCCACGGCACCCAGGCTCGACAGATGCTCGCCCAGAAACAGCACCGCCACCATCGAGGAGATCAGTGGCCCGCTACCGCGCGCCAGCGGGTAGACCACGGTCAGATCGGCCACCCGGTAGCCGCGCAGCAAGGTGACAAAGTAGAAGATATGCAGCAAGGCGCTGGCCGAGACAAAGGCCCATTCGGTCGTACCCCACAGCGGCACCACATCCTTGCCCACCCACCAGCCCACCGGCAGCCACACCAGCGCATTGAGCACCGAAGTGAACAGCGAGAAGCGGGCATCGCCCCCGGCTTTTTTGGCAACGATGTTCCAGAAAGCGTGGATGATGCCGGCCGCGATGATGAGCGTGAAAGCATGGAGCGTCATGGCTGGCGAAACGGTAGAAACGGGGCAGGAAAAAAATAACCCGGGGCGGGCCCGGGTGTCACAAGGTCAGGGTGCAGATCAGTTGCCTGCGCGCTGTGGAATCAGCGACAGGAATTCGCGCCGCAGATTGGGGTTGGTCAGGAACTCGCCACGCATGACGGAGTTGAGCATCTTGGAGTCCATCTCGCGCACGCCGCGCCAGGACATGCAGAAGTGCGAGGCCTCCAGCACCACGGCCAGGCCGTCGGGCTGGGTCTTTTTCATGATCAGATCGGCCAGCTGCACAATGGCCTCTTCCTGGATCTGGGGGCGGCCCAGCACCCAGTCGACCAGGCGGGCATATTTGGACAGGCCGATCACATTGGTGTTCTTGTTGGGCAGCACGCCGATCCAGACCTTGCCGATGACCGGGCAGAGGTGGTGGCTGCAGGCGCTGCGCACGGTGATCGGGCCGACGATCATCAGCTCGTTGAGGTGCTCGGCATTGGGGAAGGCGGTGACCTCGGGCTGGGGCACATAGCGGCCCTTGAACACCTCGGTCAGGTACATCTTGGCGACACGGCGCGCCGTGTTGCGGGTGTTGTGGTCGTCCTTGGTGTTGATGACCATGCTGTCGAGCACGCCCTGCATCTTGCTCTCGACTTCGTCGAGCAGCTGCTCGAGCTCACCGGGCTCGATGAACTCGGAGATGTTGTCGTTGGCATGGAAGCGCTGCTGGGCTGCCACTATCCGCTCACGGATCTTGACGGACACCGGCGTGCCTTCGTCGCTGGCGGGTGCTTTATTCGGATCGGATAGTTCTGTAAACATAGCGGGGATGGTAGCAGCGATTGCAGACCCGCAAGCATAAGGTGTTTCTTGCCCTTCGGCCAGCGCAAGAAAAGGGCAAAAGCTATGGATTCGATAGCACGCGGCGCCCAAAAGCCGAAAAACGGCTTTTGCCTCAGTCGCGCAGGCGGAACTCGGCAATCAACGGCAAATGGTCGGACATGCGCCACCAGATACGGCCCCGGGGCACAAACAGGCCGCAGGGCGTCAAGCCCCGGGCGTAGACATGGTCCAGCTGTACGACGGGCAGGCGCGAAGGATAGGTCATCAGCGGCTGCTCGTCGTATTCAAACAAGCCAAACCCGGCCAGCATGCGCTTGACCTGAAAGCCCCAGTCGTTGAAGTCGCCGGCGACAATCACCGGCTCGTCATCGGGCACATGGGCCTTGATGAACTCATGGATCAGCGCCGTCTGGCGCAGGCGGCTGCCATGCACCAGGCCCAGGTGCACGACGATGGTGTGGATGCGCTGGCCGGCAATATCCATCGCCACATGCAACAGGCCACGCTGCTCGAAGCGGTGGTCGGAGATGTCACGGTGGTTAGATTCCAGAATCGGCCAGCGGGTGAGCAGCGCATTGCCATGCTCGCCCCAGCGCGTGGTGGCATTGGTGCGGTAGGCGGCGGTGTAGCCCAGCGGGGTCAGAAAATCCGCCTGGTTCTGCTCGGGCCAGTTGTTGAAGAAACTCTCTTCCTTGCGGTTGTCCTTGCGCACCTCCTGCAGGCAGATGATGTCGGCATCCATCTGCTCGACCGCCAGCCCAAGGTTGTGGATCTCCAACCTGCGCACGGGTCCCAGGCCCTGCACCCCCTTGTGGATGTTGTAGGTGGCCACCCGCAGTATCGGTAAATCGTCGTGAGTATCGGTCATGAAGCTATGAACCTCGGCAGCCAGAGAATGGCTTCGCTGTTCGATATGGAATAGCAGCGCTGTGCTGCCTCTTGCCAATCATGCCACGCATGGGCGGTGTGCTCACGGGGGCTGAGCACGATCTTGGTGTAGGACGGCACCTGCAGGCTGAACACATGCTCGGTGTTCATGCGGACACCGGGCGCATAGCGGTGGCGCCAGGCCGGGTAGATTGGGTAGGTGTTCTCCAGATGCCAGTCGCGCAGCACACAGCCGGGCTGCCGGGCATCGATGCCGGTTTCCTCGAAGACCTCGCGGACCGCCGTCTCCTGCCAGCTCTCGCTATCGCTGTCCTGGCTGCCGGTCACCGGTTGCCAGTAGTCCTGGCCCTCCATCTGGCTGACGCGGCGCAGCAGCAGCACCTGCAGATCGGCCGTGTGGATGATGACCAGTACCGAGCGCGGCAGTTTGTAGGGCAGGCTGGCGCCTGTGGCCGCTTGCATCGTCAACGCTTGGCCTCGGGCTTGCGGGTGGCCACGGCCGGTGGCAAGGCCTTGGCCTGCAGCAACCGCACCTGCTGCACCATCAGGTTGTGGGCGTTCAGGAACGCAGCGGCAATCACCTTGCCCTCATTGGTATTGCTCCAGCCCATGCCAGCGCCGCCACCCAGGCGGCCCAGCAGCACGCCGCCCACGCCCAGGTCGGTCGCACGGGCCGAGCCGGTAGCAGCGGCGACCTGCTCGGTGGTTTCGTTGTCGGTCAGGAACAGGGCCGTCTGCGCCTCCTTGAACTTGACCTGCTCGGCCACACCGGCCAGCCCTGCGATATCGCGCAGCACCGGGATCATCGCGATGATGCCCGCCAGGCCCCGGCCGGCATCCTGCTCGCTGAAGGTGAGGTTGGGCACCATCGTGTACTGGGCTTCGTAGCCCTTGCGCTTTTGCACCGTGCCATGGGGGCGCAGCACGCCGGCATCCTGCAGCTCGCCTTCGCGGATGGTGCCTTCCAGGCCACCGGCCCGGTCCACCACGCGAAAGCAGCCGCTTTGCTGCATCAGCAAGCGCACCAGCGGCACAGGGGTCGGCGGCAGGTTCACGCTGCTGGGCATCACGTAGCCGCGCGGGTTCTCCAGCAAGGCCACGGTGGCAATCGGCGCATCGCAGCGCTCCAGGCTGGCATGCGCGCCCTGGCCGCCCGCCGGCCCGGCCGAGCCGGAGACTTCGGAGCCTCCCTGGCCCAGCTCGGTCTTTTTCTCGCCGCAGCCGGCCAAGGCCAGCGCGATGGCGGCCACGGCCATGCCGCGTGCCCAGCACCCGCTGCGGTTGGAATGTGCAGTCATCGCTTGCATGGCTACCTTTGCAATCTGTCAGTCAGGCCAGAGCATAGCGCCCCGGAATGACAAAAAAGGCCAAAGCCCGGAGGGCTTTGGCCTTGTGGCGGCGCCGTGCATCAAGGCAGGCCCATGCACGGCGCGGTCCGCTTACTGCGCGCCGGCAGGGTTGCGCAGCTTGATGTGCAGCTCGCGCAGCTGCTTTTCGTCCACAGGCGACGGGGCCTGGGTCAGCAGGTCCTGGGCGCGCTGGGTCTTGGGGAAGGCGATCACGTCGCGGATCGATTCGGAGCCGGTCATCAAGGTGATCAGACGGTCCAGACCGAAGGCCAGGCCGCCGTGGGGAGGCGCGCCGTACTGCAGCGCATCCAGCAGGTAGCCGAACTTGGCACGTGCATCTTCGGCGCTGATCTTCAGGGCCGTGAACACCTTGGACTGCACGTCGGCGCGGTGGATACGCACCGAGCCGCCGCCCAGTTCCCAGCCGTTGAGCACCATGTCGTAGGCCTTGGCAATGCACTTGCCGGGGTCGGTGTCCATCAGGTCCTCATGGCCGTCCTTGGGCGACGTGAAGGGGTGGTGCACCGCCGCCCAGCGGTCGTTTTCCTCGTCGTACTCGAACATCGGGAAGTCCACCACCCACAGCGGTGCCCAACGGTCTTCAAACAGACCGGTGCTCTTGCCGAAGGCGCTGTGGCCGATCTTGATGCGCAGCGCGCCGATGGCATCGTTGACCACCTTTTCCTTGTCGGCGCCAAAGAAGATCAAATCGCCGTCCTGCGCTTCGGTGCGCTTGAGGATCTCGGCAATCGCGGCGTCATGGATGTTCTTGACGATCGGCGACTGCAGGCCGTCACGGCCCTTGGCCAGCTCATTGACCTTGATGTAGGCCAGGCCCTTGGCGCCATAGATCTTGACGAAGTCGGTGTAGGCGTCGATGTCGCCGCGCGACAGACCGCCCTGCTCGCGCGCGCCGCCTGGCACACGCAGACCCACCACGCGGCCGCCCTTCATGTTGGCAGCGCCGGAGAAGACCTTGAAGTCCACGTCCTTCATCACGTCGGTCAGCTCGGTGAACTCCAGCTTGACGCGCAGGTCCGGCTTGTCCGAGCCAAAGCGGAAGGCTGCGTCCTGGTAGGTCATGATCGGGAACTCGCCCAGATCCACATTCAGCTGGGTCTGGAACACTTCCTTGATCATGCGCTGGAAAATCGCGCGGATCTCTTCTTCGTTCAGGAACGAGGTTTCGCAGTCGATCTGCGTGAACTCGGGCTGGCGGTCAGCGCGCAGGTCTTCGTCGCGGAAGCACTTGGTGATCTGGTAGTAGCGGTCGTAGCCGGCCACCATCAGCATCTGCTTGTACAGCTGGGGCGACTGGGGCAGCGCGAAGAATTCGCCGTCGTGCACGCGGCTGGGCACCAGGTAGTCACGCGCGCCTTCGGGCGTGCTCTTGCCCAGCATCGGCGTTTCGATGTCGATGAAGCCTTCCTTGTCGAGGAAGTTGCGCACCTGAATAGCCGTCTTGTAGCGCAGTATCATGTTGCGCTGCATCGCGGGGCGGCGCAGGTCCAGCACGCGGTTGGTCAGGCGCACGGTCTCCGACAGGTTCTCGTCGTCGAGCTGGAACGGAGGCGTCACCGACGCATTGAGCACGTTCAGTTCGTGGCACAGCACCTCGATCTTGCCGCTCTTGATCGAATCGTTGGTGGTGCCGTCAGGACGGGCACGCACCAGGCCCTTGACCTGCACGCAGAACTCATTGCGCACGCCTTCGGCGACCTTGAACATCTCGGCGCGGTCGGGATCGCAGACCACCTGCACATAGCCTTCGCGGTCACGCAGGTCGATGAAAATCACACCACCGTGGTCACGGCGGCGATTGACCCAGCCGCACAGGCTCACGGTTTCGCCCATCTGGGCTTCGGTCACTTGACCGCAGTATTGGGAACGCATTGCCATAGCCAATCTTCCTGCACCGACAAAGGTGCCTTAGTTCTCAGTTATTTAGACCCCGCCGGGGCATCGGGCGCAGCCACGACCCCCATCGAGACGATGTATTTAAGCGCAGCATCCACGCTCATGTTCAATTCAATGCAATCGCGCTTGGGCACCATCACCAGGTAGCCGCCCGTCGGGTTGGGCGTGGTGGGCACATAGACGCTGACAAAAGCGGTATCGGCACTGTCCGGGTTCTGGTGCAGGTGGCTGTCCAGCTCACCGCTGGGAGCACCGGTCACAAAGCCGATGGTCCACATGCCGGGATGGGGCCACTGCACCATGACGGCGGTGCGGAAGGCATTGCCGCTCTCGGAAAACAAGGTGTCGGAGACCTGCTTGACGCTCGAGTAAATCGAGCGCACCACCGGAATGCGGCTGACCAGCGCATCGCCCCAGGCGACCAGCTTGCGGCCGACAAAATTGCTCGCAATGCCGCCGACGATCAGCAGGATCGCCAAGGTCAGCACCACGCCAAAGCCGGGAATATGGTAGCCCAGGACCTCGTCTGGCTGCCAGTGTTGCGGCAGGATCAGCAAGGTCTGGTCGAGCGTGCCGATGATCCAGTTGAGCACCCAGACCGTGATGACCCCCGGCACAATGACCAGCAGCCCGGTCAGCAACCATTTACGCAGGGACGCCATCACCGCACGCCGCTTTCAGACCGCCGAGCTGCTGCTGGCAGCCGGTGCGGGTGCAGACGCAGACGCAGGTGCGGGTGCCGCTGCGGGCGCGGCCGCCTCAGCGGCAGGCGCACCCGCTGGCGCGGCACTGGCCGACTTGCCGCTGAAATCGGTGGCATACCAGCCCGTACCCTTGAGCTGGAATCCCGGGGCCGTCAGTTGCTTGGAAAAGCTGGCTTGCTTGCATTCGGGGCAGTCCGTCAGCGGCGCATCCGATATCTTTTGCAAAACATCCTTGGCATAGCCGCAGGCACTGCACTTGTAGGCGTAAATAGGCATCGCGCGTGTAAGAAAACGGAGGGAAACTCTTGATTATAGGCGGGTTGCAAAACCGATCCCGGGCGTAGGCTAAGCACTACGCCCGCCGTCCAGCCCTGCTCGCTCAGCGTCCCGCCACTGCTGCGCCGCCGGCAGCAGGCGCGGTCTCGGCCACAAAGGCCTGCACATCCGTCTTCTGGTTGCGGATGGCCTGCGGCAGCAGCGAGCCGGCCACCATGCCGGTGAAGGCAGCCAGCACGCCGGCCAGCTGGGCCGGGAACGCAGCGCCCCAGGCCATGTTCAAGCCTGACAGCCAGACGCCGATGCCCAGGAACACCGCCAGCAGCGCCCCCTGCGTGGTCGCACGTTTCCAGTACAGGCCCATCACCAGCGGCACAAAGGCGCCGACCAGCGGCACCTGGTAGGCGCCCGAGACCAGCTCATAGATGGGGGTGCCCTGCATGCGGATCGAATAGGCCAGCACGCAGGCGCTGAACACCAGCACGCTGATGCGCATCGTCTTGAGGTTCTCGCGGTCGCTCACCTGGGGGCGGAACTGGCGCCAGATGTTCTCGGTGAAGGTGACGCTCGGGGCCAGCAAGGTGGCCGAGGCACAGGACTTGATGGCAGACAGCAGCGCGCCAAAGAACAGCACCTGCATCACAAATGGCATCTTCTCCATCACCAACGTGGGCAGCACCTTTTGCGGGTCGTCCTTGAGCAGGCTGGCCGTGGCCTCGGGCATGATGATCAGTGCGCTGGCTACCAGGAACATAGGCACAAAGGCGAACAAAATATAGGCCGAGCCGCCAATCACCGTGCCGCGCACGGCCGACTTCTCGGTGTTGGCCGACATCACGCGCTGGAACACGTCCTGCTGCGGAATCGAGCCCAGCATCATTGTGATGGCCGCGGCAAAGAAGAAGACGATGTCATGCCAGGTCGGCTCGGGCCAGAACTGGAACAGATCGCGGCTGGTGGCCAGGTCGATGACCTTGCCGGCGCCGCCGGCCATGTCCGAGGCGAAGAAGGCCAGCACCATCAGGCCGACCACCAGGATGATCATCTGCACAAAATCGGTGACGGCCACCGACCACATGCCGCCAAACAAGGTGTAGGCCAGGATGGACACCACGCCAATCACCATGCCCATGGAGATGCTGACCGCGCCGCCCGAGAGCAGGTTGAACACCAGGCCCAGGGCCGTGACCTGGGCGGAGACCCAGCCCAGATAGCTCAGCATGATGATCAGCGAGCAGATGATCTCCACCGCGCTGCCATAGCGCTTGCGGTAGTAGTCGCTGATGGTCAGCAGGTTCATGCGGTAGAGCTTGGCCGCAAAGAACAGGCCCACCAGGATCAGGCAGGTGCCGGCACCGAACGGGTCTTCGACCACATTGCGCAGGCCGCCTTCGATGAACTTGGCCGGCACGCCCAGCACGATCTCCGACCCGAACCAGGTCGCAAACGTGGTGGTAATGATCATGAACAGCGGCAGGTTCCGGCCAGCGACCGCAAAGTCGGCGGTATTCTTCACCCGCTTGGCGGCCCACAGACCTACGCCAATGGTCACGAATAGGTAGGCGATCACCATGTAGAGCAGCACGTTGTCACTCCTGCAAAGGGTAAGGCTGGGGATTGAGGATTAGAAAATTCGGACGCGGATCAGCAGTTGCAGCACCACCAGCCCCAGCACGAAGCCAATACCACCGCAGATGATGATCTGCAGCAGCTTGTTCGTCAATTTCTGCTGCACCAGCAACTCCTTGAGCATCAGGTCGCTGTCCGGGCCCTGGCTGTTGCGCGCAAGGTACTGGTGCACCAGGCGCGGCATGTCAGGCAGCAGCTTGGCATAGCGCGGCGCCTGGGATTTGAGCTCGCGCCACAGGCGCTGGGGGCCCATCTGGTCGAGCATCCATTTCTCGAGAAAGGGCTTGGCGGTGCTCCACAGGTCCAGGTCCGGGTCGAGCTGGCGGCCCAGGCCTTCGATGTTGAGCAGCGTCTTTTGCAGCAGCACCAGCTGGGGCTGGATCTCGACCTGAAAGCGCCGCGAGGTCTGGAACAGGCGCATCAGCACCATGCCCAACGAGATCTCCTTGAGCGGGCGGTCGAAATACGGCTCGCATACCGCGCGGATGGCGGCCTCCAGCTCATCGACCCGGGTGTCGGGCGGCACCCAGCCGCTTTCGATGTGCAGCTCGGCCACGCGCTTGTAGTCGCGGCGGAAAAAGGCGGTGAAGTTCTGCGCCAGATACTCTTTGTCGAATTCGGTCAGGGTGCCGACAATGCCGAAGTCCAGCGAAATATAGCGGCCGAAGCTTTCGGGCTCCAGGCTCACCTGGATATTGCCCGGGTGCATATCCGCATGGAAAAAGCCATCGCGGAACACCTGGGTGAAGAAAATGGTCACGCCATCGCGGGCGAGCTTGGGGATATCGACACCGGCAGCGCGCAGGGTATCGACCTGGTTGATGGGCACGCCATTCATGCGCTCCATCACCATCACCTCCTGGTGGCAGAAATCCCAGAACACCTCGGGGATCAGCACCAGGTCCAGACCTTCCATGTTGCGGCGCAGCTGGGCGGCGTTCGAGGCCTCGCGCATCAGATCGAGCTCGTCGTGCAGGTAGGTGTCGAACTCGGCCACCACCTGGCGCGGCTTGAGGCGCTTGCCGTCGGCAGAGAACTTCTCGACCAGCTCGGCCATCGTGCGCATCAGTGCCAGGTCGCTGTCGATCACCGGCAGCATGCCCGGGCGCAGCACCTTGACGGCGACATCGCGCAGCTCACCCGCACGGGTGCGGATGGTGGCAAAGTGCACCTGGGCAATCGAAGCGCTGGCAATGGGCTTTTCGTCAAAGCTGACAAAGACCTCGGCCAGCGGCTTGCGGAAGGCACGCTCGATGGTCTGCACCGCAATGCGCGGGTCGAACGAGGGCACGCGGTCCTGCAACAGGGACAGCTCTTCGGCGATATCGGGGGGCAGCAGGTCGCGCCGGGTGGACAGCACCTGGCCGAACTTGACAAAGATGGGGCCCAGTTGCTCCAGCGCCTCACGCAGGCGCTGGCCGCGCGGCTCCGTCCACTTGCGGCCTATGCGCAGTACCCGGGTGATGCCCTTGAGCCAGGGATGGTTGAAGCTCGACAGCACCATGTCATGCAGACCATAGCGCCAGACCACCCACAATATGGTGAAGCCGCGTAGAAAGCGCGTCATGTCGGTTTGCGCTCGCTGGCCGTGTCGCTGCTGTCGGCACCATAGCCGGGAGGCGTCGGCGGCGCCGGCGGCTGGGCCTGTGCGCTGAAGCGGCCGGCACCAAAGCGGTCGGCCGTACGCACGCCCATGCTGACAAACTGGCGCAGCGCCGCCGCTACGCGCTGGCCCAGCTGGGCCAGCCAATGCGCGGGGGTGTCACCCACCAGGCGGGCCAGGTCTTCTTCCACATCCCAGCGCACATGGTCCACCAGCCACTGAATCTCGGCGGCAAACTGCACATCGCCATCGATGCGGATGGCGGGCTTTTCGCCCTGGATGACGCCGCGCGCCAAGGCCAGTGGCGAATCATCGACCACCTGCACGCGCAAGTCGGGGGTTTCCTGGGCGCCAGCCAGGTCCAGCAGGCCGGCGGGGGTGATCTTCAGCGCCAGCACGATACTGCGCCACTGCACCTGGACCACGCGTCCGCTTTGGCGCACCAGGCGCTCCATGGCCGCACTTTCCTGCATCAGCACATGGTTGAGGAACAGCACCACGCGGTGCTGCACCTCCGACACCAGCCACTGCGGGGGTTGGGCCGACTCCAGAATGCGCGCAAAAATGCCGCCCGGAAAAGAAAAAGGGGACTGTGTTGCCATAGTCCCCAATTATTCCCCAAGTCCGCCGCCTGTCGTAAGCATTAACAGGCAAAGCGGTGGAGTTTTACGGTTTGCTTACTGAAGGGCCTGAAGGCCTGCCACCAGCCAGCCGCTGGTGCCGTCCTTGGGCTTGGTCATGTTCCAGACTTCGCGGAAGGGGCTCGGGCCGGCATGGGCTTCTTCGCGGATCATGCCCGAGAACTCGACGCTGGCCATGTAGGCATTGCCCACATCCTCGATACCCAGCAACTGGGCTTCGAGCATCACCACGTCGGTCTGGTTGGGCTGCACGCCTTCACGGTGCTGCTCACGGTCCTGCAGCTGGCCCTTGACTTCGCCGAGCATGTCATCGGTCATCATCGAGCGCAGGGTGTTGATGTCCGAGCGGTCCCAGGCAGATTGCAGGGTCACGAAATTGCGCTTCGCAGCTTCCAGGAAGCCATGGGTATCAAAGCCTTCCGGCACGCCCCAGGATTGCGCACCGGCCAGGCCGGAGCCGATCATGCTGCCGCCAGCGGCAGCGGCGGGCGCTGCACCCTGCTCCCAGGGGCGGGCCGATGCATCGTTGCCGACCTTCTCGGGGTTGTACTGCGGGGCCACCGGTGCCGATACCGGCGCTTGCGGCGCGGCATTGCCTGCGCCCTGGAACGCAAACGGCGACTGCGCAGGCTGGGCAGCAGCTGCACCCTTGCGGCGCATCACAAAGCCGACGATGGCCAGCACGGCCATGATGGCCAGGCCGATCAGCAGCATGTTGGCGAAGGCTTCACCAAAGCCCAGCGAATGGGCCAGCCAGGCCAGACCCAGGCCGGCGGCCAGGCCACCCAGCATCGCGCCCCAAGGCTTCTTGGGGGCAGCAGGGGCGGCATTCGGGGTGGCGGGACGCTGGGCCTGCGCAGGTGCGGTGGCATTGTTGCCAGGCGCTTGCGCCGGCGTGGCCTGCCGCTGGGTCACATTACCGGACTGCTGGCCCATGGACTTGCCACCTCCCATGCGCTTGGCATCGGCATCGAGGTGCACAAATGCCAGCAGTACCACCAAGACCACTGACCACAGTTTTGTCATATTTGCTCCATTTTGTTAGTGCCGGCACGCCTTGGCGCCGGCTATTGCGTTCACGCCCGCTTCTCAGCAACTCCGGTCTGTTGTGTTGTATTGCGCTGGGCGCTGGGCAGGCACCTGGCTTTGCGACCGGTATCGCGTCTTACTTTTTCAGCATTTGATCCCGACGTGCAAGGCGGTAATCCCTGCCGTCATGTTGTGGTAGTCCACATGGCCAAAGCCTGCTTTTTGCATCATGGCCTTGAGCTCAGCCTGGCCCGGATGCATGCGAATCGATTCGGCCAGGTAGCGGTAGCTGTCGGCATCGCCGGCCACCATCTTTCCTATACGTGGCAGCACCTGGAAGGAATACAAGTCATAGGCCTTCTCCAGCGGCTTGGCCACCTTGGAGAATTCCAGCACCAGCAGCTTGCCGCGCGGCTTGAGCACGCGGCACATTTCCTTGAGCGCCTGGTCCTTGTTGGTCATGTTGCGCAGACCGAAGGCCACGCTCACCACGTCAAAGTACTGGTCCGGGAAAGGCAGGGCTTCCGCATCGCAGACCGTGGTGGGCAGGTTCAGCCCCTTGTCGATCAGGCGGTCACGGCCCACGCGCAGCATGGCCTCGTTGATATCGGTGTGCACCACCTGGCCGCTGTGGCCGACCTTTTTCGCAAATGCCAACGACAGATCGCCGGTACCGCCTGCGATGTCCAGCACCCGCTGGCCCTCCTTGAGGTTGGCAACCATGACGGTGTAATGCTTCCAGACCCGGTGCAAGCCACCGGACATCAGGTCGTTCATCACGTCATATTTGCTCGCGACCGAGTCGAACACACCGCGCACCTTGCGCGCCTTGTCCTTCTCGTCAACGGTCTCAAATCCAAAGTGGGTGGTACTCATGGTGTGAATGCTAGCAAGCTCTGTAACGTCCGACCCCCATACCCCGGATTATTCGAGGGTATGCATTTCAATGCATAAAACGCCCAAGGCTATGGATGACGGATAGTCGAAGCTATTATTTTAATAGCTTTAAATACAAAATTTTTCCGAATGACCACGCCGCCCTTGGCCCAGCAGGGCCGGCGCTGGCTCAATGCTGGTGTCCGCAGGCGCTACCCGCCTTGCCTGGCATCGGCTGGTCGCGGTCGGCACCTGCTACCTGCAGGCGGTCGAGGTAGTCCTGCCAGAGCTCGCTTTGGCGGCTGCCCAGCTCGTAGAGGTACTGCCAGCTGTAGAGTCCGCTTTCATGGCCGTCGGAGAAGATGGGCTTGATGGCGTAGTTGCCCACCGGCTCCACCGCCACGATGGCCACATCACGCTTGCCGGTCTGCAGCACTTCCTGGCCCGGGCCGTGGCCCTGCACTTCGGCCGACGGTGAATACACGCGCAGCAACTCGAACGGCAGCTTGAATACCGCGCCGTCGGCATATTGCACTTCCAGCACGCGGCTTGCGCCATGCACCGTCAACGCGGTCGGTGTCGGAGTATCGCGGTTCAAGCCAGCCATGGG
This sequence comes from Comamonas sp. B21-038, assembly GCF_022387135.1. Classification (GTDB taxonomy): domain Bacteria; phylum Pseudomonadota; class Gammaproteobacteria; order Burkholderiales; family Burkholderiaceae_C; genus Comamonas; species Comamonas sediminis. Next base: position 267,639 of record NZ_CP092462.1, on the reverse strand, counting down.
ATTCCTTTACAACCCCGCAGCGCACACTGCGGATAAAACAGCTCATTACGCACAACTGGCGTGCGCAATGCTATCAAAAACAATAGCAATTATGCCGCAACGAGGCGCTCTAGCGCAGCCACCATGCGCGCCTCGGCGGCTGGCAGCTGCGCGGTCAGCTCAGCTTCCAGTGCAGCGTTGCGCTCACGTTGCGCCGCAGCCCATACCGAGCCCGGAAAGTGGCTGTCGCCGCTGTAGCGAGCAATCACATGCCAATGCAGATGCGGCACCATATTGCCCAGCGCAGCCACATTGATCTTGCGCGGCGCGGGGGTCATTGCACGCAATGCCAGCTCCACAGCCACCACAGCATCCATGCACCATTGGCGCTGCGCGTCGGGCAGATCGGAGAACTCTGCCACATGTGCAGCCCAGACCACCCGGTAGAAAGCAGGAAAACCCGCTTCTTCCGCATGGATGACACGCAAGGCACCGCCCGCACGAGCGCCCTGCCACACCAGACGGCCGCCTGCACCATCGCACAGCGGGCAGCCGGGGTTCGGTTCGATCGCAGGATGCGTCATACCAGCACCCGCTCGATGCCACCGTTGTTGGCGCGTTGCACATAGTCGGGCATCCAGTTGTCGCCCAGAATCTCGCGCGCCATCTCGACGACGATGTAATCGGCTTCGAGCAGCCCGTTTTGCAGGTCACCCTGGTAGCGGTTCAGGCCCTGCAGGCAGCTCGGGCAGCTGGTCAGGATCTTGACGTTCTCCTTGGCCTCCACCTGGCCGGACTCGCGCAGTTGCGCTTCGCCCTTGCGGATTTCTTCGGTCTTGCGAAAGCGGATCTGCGTCGAGATATCGGGACGGGTCACACCCAAGGTGCCCGATTCGCCGCAGCAGCGCTCGCTCTTGAGCACGTTGTCACCCACCAGCGCCTTGACGGTCTTCATCGGGTCCTGCTGCTTCATCGGCGTGTGGCAGGGGTCGTGGTACAGGTAGGAGCTCTTGCCCTGCAAGGTCACACCCTTTTCCAGCAGGTATTCATGGATGTCGATGATGCGGCAGCCGGGGAAGATCTTGTCGAACTGGTAGCCCTGCAGCTGGTCGTAGCAGGTGCCGCAGCTCACCACCACGGTCTTGATGTCCAGGTAGTTCAAGGTGGTGGCCACACGGTGGAAGAGCACCCGGTTGTCGGTGATCATCTTCTCGGCCTTGTCGAACTGGCCCGAACCGCGCTGGGGATAACCGCAGCACAGGTAGCCCGGTGGCAGCACGGTCTGCACGCCGGCATGCCAGAGCATGGCCTGCGTGGCCAGGCCCACCTGGCTGAACAGGCGCTCGGAGCCGCATCCCGGGAAATAGAACACCGCCTCGGTCTCGGAGGTGGTGGTCTTCGGGTCCCGGATGATGGGTACGTAGTCCTTGTTCTCGATATCGAGCAGCGCGCGCGCCGTCTGCTTGGGCAGGCCACCGGGCAACTTCTTGTTGACGAAGTGGATCACCTGCTCCTTGAGCGGCGCGGTGCCGACGCTGGCAGGCGGGTGCGCGGTCTGGCGCTTGCCAAAACCCTTGAGCACATCGACCGCCAGGCGCTGGGCCTTGAAGCCCACGCCCACCATGGTCTTGCGCAGCAGCTTGATGGTGTCGGGGTTGGTCGCGTTGAGCATGGCCATGGCCACCTTGTTGCCCGGACGGAAGCTCTTCTTGCCCATCTGGCGCAGCAGGTTGCGCATGTTCATCGTCACATCGCCAAAGTCGATCTTGACCGGGCAAGGCGTGGCGCACTTGTGGCAGACGGTGCAGTGGTCCGAGACGTCCTCGAACTCCTGCCAGTGGCGGATCGACACGCCACGGCGCGTCTGCTCTTCATACAGGAAGGCCTCGACCAGCAGCGACGTCGCCAGAATCTTGTTGCGCGGGCTGTAGAGCAGGTTGGCGCGCGGCACATGGGTGGCGCAGACCGGCTTGCACTTGCCGCAGCGCAGGCAGTCCTTGACCGAATCGGCAATCGCGCCGATATGGCTTTGCTGCATGATCAGCGACTCATGCCCCATCAGTCCGAACGATGGCGTGTAGGCATTGGTCAGATCGGCATACATCAGCGACTTGCGCGATTTGTCGCCGGCATAGGTCTGCTCCAGCAGCAGGCGGCGCTCTTCGGGGCGCAGCAGCTTGCCCTTGTTGAAGTGGCCGTGCGGGTCGATCTTGGCCTTGTACTCGGCAAAGGGGCGCAGCTCGTCGTCGCTCAAGAACTCCAGCTTGGTGATACCGATGCCGTGCTCGCCGGAGATCACGCCATCGAGGCTGCGCGCCAGCGCCATGATGCGGGCCACTGCGGCATGCGCGGTGGTCAGCATTTCGTAGTCATCGCTGTTGACCGGCAGGTTGGTGTGCACATTGCCGTCGCCGGCGTGCATGTGCAGTGCCACAAACACGCGGCCCTTGAGCACGCGCTGGTGGATGGCAATGACCTCGTCCATGATCGGCTGGTAGGCCGAGCCGGCAAAGATGGCGGCCAGCGGCGCGCGCAGATCGCTCTTCCAGCTGGCGCGCAGGCTGTGGTCCTGCAGCTGGCGGAAATTCTCGGCCACGCCATCGAGCCATGCCTGCCAGCGGCCGCGCACTTCAGTCAGCAGCACCAGCGCCTGGGCTACGCGGTCTTCCAGCAGCTCGGCGGACGGGATGTCGTTGGCATCATCCTGCTTGCCCAGCGGCAGCTTGCCCTTGGCAAAAAAGTCGTGCAGTGCATCGCACAGCTTGATCTTGTTGTTCAGCGACAGCTCGATGTTGATGCGTTCGATGCCGTCGGTGTACTCGGCCATGCGGGGCAGCGGAATCACCACGTCTTCATTGATCTTGAAGGCGTTGGTATGGCGGCTGATGGCCGCCGTGCGCTTGCGGTCCAGCCAGAATTTCTTGCGGGCCTCGGGGCTGATGGCAATAAAGCCTTCACCGCTGCGCGAGTTGGCAATGCGCACCACTTCACTGGTCACGCGCGCCACCTCATCGGGGTTGTCGCCAACGATGTCGCCAAACAGCACCATCTTGGGCAGGCCGCCATGTTTCTTGCTCTTGGTGGCATAGCCCACTGCCTTCAGGTAGCGGTCATCCAGATGCTCCAGCCCGGCCAGCAACACGCCGCAGCGCTTTTGCTCGCCAAACATATAGTCCTTGATCTCGACGATCGAGGGCACGGCATCCTTGGCATTGCCAAAGAACTCCAGGCAGACGGTGCGGGTGTGCGACGGCATGCGGTGCACGACCCAGCGCGCGCTGGTGATCAGGCCGTCACAGCCCTCTTTCTGGATGCCCGGCAGGCCCGAGAGGAACTTGTCGGTCACATCCTTGCCCAGGCCTTCCTTGCGGAACTTGTAGCCGGGGATGTCCAGGCGCTCGGTGCGCACCAGGGTCTTGCCGTCAGCCTCCAGGTATTTCAGCTCGAAGCTGGCCATCTCGGCATCGTGGATCTTGCCCAGGTTGTGGTCCAGGCGCGTGACTTCCAGCCACTGCGCATCGGGCGTGACCATGCGCCAGCTGGCCAGGTTGTCCAGCGCCGTGCCCCAGAGCACAGCCTTCTTGCCGCCAGCATTCATCGCGATGTTGCCGCCGATGCACGAGGCCTCGATCGAGGTCGGATCGACCGCAAACACAAAACCACCGCGCTCGGCAGCATCGGCCACGCGCTGGGTAACGACACCGGCCTGCGACCAGACGGTGGGCACCGGGTGGTCGATGCCCGGCAGCGACACCATCTCCACCTCGGACATCTTCTCCAACTTCTCGGTGTTGATGACGGCACTGCGCCAGCTCAGCGGAATGGCGCCGCCGGTGTAGCCGGTGCCACCTCCGCGGGGCACGATGGTCAGCCCCAGGTCGATACAGGCCTTGACCAGCACGGCCATTTCTTCCTCCGTGTCGGGCGTCAACACGACGAACGGGTACTCGACGCGCCAGTCGGTCGCGTCGGTCACATGGCTCACGCGCGAGAGGCCGTCAAACTTGACATTGTCCTTCGCGGTCAGCGGCTTGAAGGTGCGCAGCACCTTGCGGCGCAGCTCGGTGGCCTCCTGCAACGTGGTGTCGAACTCGGACACCGCCACCTGCGCTGCTGCAATCAGCTGCCCCACCAAGGCATCGCGCGCCGGGTCCTCAGCGGGCGCGCGGCGCTTTTGCACCTCGGCCAGGCGGTGCTCCAGCGCTTCCACCAGCTGCTTGCGGCGGCCGGGGTTGTGCAGCAGGTCGTCTTGCAGGTAGGGATTGCGCTGCACGACCCAGATATCACCCATCACCTCGTAGAGCATGCGGGCCGAGCGGCCCGTCTTGCGCTCTTGGCGCAGCTGGTCCAACAGATCCCAGGCCTGCGAGCCCAGCAGGCGAATCACGATTTCGCGGTCGGAGAACGAGGTGTAGTTGTAGGGGATCTCGCGGAGACGGGCGGGCCCGTCAACCTGTGCTTGCAAGCTTGCCAGCGCAATCGGTGCGTTCATGTGTGGGACCTGTATGGGAGCGGGCGCTCCCTTATATGGGTAAGCAGTGGGGCCACCGATTTTATGACACAGGGCTTGCACGCATGGCTGGCCCTTCTAAAACATGGTACGCCGCAGTCTGACTTTGCCCTGCGCCATCGGCCAGCCCCGCCCTGCGCCAGCCTCGGCCTCCGGCACCGCGCCCTTTTCCTATTTTTTCTTATTTGATCGAAATTGAGCATTTCGAGCCAGGCGGCTTCCCTTACCACAACTGTTTGACAGCCCCATGTGACAACCCCAAACCCGGGCCGCCGCTAAAGCCCTAAGGTTACACTTTTCTCTCGATTACGAATGGCGGCTGAACTACAATCGTAACGCCTTGTATTTGTTGACGCTGTACGGACGGGCGCTGGCTTTCCCCAGTTGCCTAAAACCAGCGGATATGCCACAACGTCACAGAACATTCACAAACGCCACATACGATTCGTTTTTGAGCGTTTTATAAACCCCTAGGAGCATTCATGCATTTCAAGCGTTTGGTCATCGCTGCCGGTATTGCAGCCACTACCAGCCTGTCCGCCCATGCCGTCACCGAGATCCAATGGTGGCACTCCATGACCGCCGTGAACAACGAATGGGTCAACGACCTGGCCAAGGAGTTCAACGAGAGCCAGAAGGAATACAAGGTTGTGCCCACCTTCAAGGGTGTGTACGACGAGTCGATGACTGCAGCGATCGCGGCTTTCCGCTCGGGCAATGCGCCCCACATCCTGCAAGTGTTTGAAGTGGGCACCGCCACGATGATGGCTTCCAAGGGTGCCACCGTGCCCGTGGGCAAGGTGATGTCGGACGCCGGCGTGTCCTTCGACCCCAAGGCCTACATCCCCGCCGTGGCCGGTTACTACACCGCGCCCAACGGCCAGATGCTGAGCTTCCCGTTCAACAGCTCGACAACCATCTTCTATTACAACAAGGACGCCTTCAAGAAGGCAGGCCTGGACGCGGAAAAGGCGCCCACCACCTGGCCTGAAGTGTTCGCTGCGGCCAAGAAGCTCAAGGAGAGCGGCCACAGCTGCCCGATGACCCTGGCATGGCAAGGCTGGACCCAGCTGGAGTCCTTCTCCACCTGGCACAACGTCGAGTTCGCGACCGAGCACAACGGCCTCTCGGCCAACGGCTACAAGGCCCGCCTCAAGCTCAACTCGCCGCTGCACGTCAAGCACATCGACAACCTGGCTGCTGCGGCCAAGGCCGGTGAGTTCGTCTACAAGGGCCGTGCTTCCACCGCCCAGGCGTCCTTCACCGCCGGTGAATGCGCGATGATCCAGACCTCGTCCGGTTTCTACGGCGACGTGGCCAAGAACGCCAAGTTCGCCTACGGCCTGGCTGCGCTGCCTTACTACCCTGACGTCAAGGGCGCGCCGCAGAACACCGTGATCGGTGGCGCATCGCTGTGGGTGATGGCTGGCAAGAAGTCGGAAGAATACAAGGGCGTGGCCAAGTTCTTCGAGTTCCTGTCGCAAACCAAGGTGCAGGCCGCTTCGCACCAGCGCACCGGCTACCTGCCTGTGACGATGGCTGCCTATGAGCTGACCGAGAAGTCCGGCTTCTACCAAAAGAACCCTGGCACCGACACCGCCGTGACGCAGATGATCCGCAAGGTCACTGACAACTCGCGTGGTATCCGTCTGGGCAACTACGTACAGATTCGCACCATCGAGGACGAAGAACTCGAACAGGTCTGGGCTGGCAAGAAGACCGGCAAGGAAGCCCTGGACGCCATCGTGTCCCGCGGCAACGAACTGCTGGCTCGCTTCGAAAAGTCGTACAAGCCTTAATCCTTTCATCACAGGCGCCAACCCCGCACGCGTGGGGCTGGCGCAGTCGATGAACCATCGCCCGGCGGCTGCCTGCAGCCCCGGCGGTTTTTTTGTTTTTAAGCTCCATCATGGAAAAACGCGTACTTTTCCGCTCTAAATGGCTGCCCTGGGTGTTGATTGCACCGCAGTTGCTGATCATTGGCATTTTCTTTTTCTGGCCCGCTGGCCAGGCTGTGCTGCAGTCCTTCCAGATGGAAGACGCCTTCGGCATGAGCACTGAATGGGTCGGGCTGGATAACTTCCGTAACCTGTTCTCCGATCCCACCTATCTGAATTCCTTCAAGCGCACCGCCATGTTCTCGGTGCTGGTCGCAGGTGCTGGCATTGCCATCTCGCTGGTGCTGGCCATCTTTGCAGACCGCATCGTGCGCTTTGCGATGGTCTACAAGACCTTGCTGATCGTCCCCTATGCCGTCGCGCCCGTCATTGCCGGCGTGCTGTGGGTGTTTCTGTTCTCGCCCTCCATTGGCGTGGTCACCTACTACCTGGGCAAGCTGGGCTACAACTGGAACCACATGATGAATGACAACCAGGCGATGGCGCTGATCGTCATGGCCTCGGTGTGGAAGCAGATTTCCTACAACTTCCTGTTCTTCCTCGCGGGCCTGCAGTCCATCCCCAAGGCACTGATTGAAGCCGCATCCATCGACGGTGCCGGACCCTGGCGCCGTTTCTGGAACATCCAGCTGCCGCTGCTGTCGCCGACCACCTTCTTCCTGCTGGTGATCAACATCGTCTACGCGTTCTTCGACACCTTCGGCATCATCGATGCCGCAACGCAGGGCGGCCCCGGCCAATCGACCTCGATCCTGGTCTACAAGGTCTACCAGGACGGCTTCAAGGCGCTGGATCTGGGCGGCTCGGCAGCGCAGTCCGTCGTGCTGATGCTGATCGTCATCGTGCTGACCGTGGTTCAGTTCCGCTATGTTGAAAAGAAAGTGCAGTACTGATCATGGTTGACCGCAATCCCTGGCTCAATTTCTTCTCGCACGCCGTGCTGGTGCTCGGCGTGGCGATTGTGGCCTTCCCGCTGTACCTGGCTTTCATCGCATCGACCCACACGGCCGATGCGATCGTGCAGTCCCCCATGCCGCTGCTGCCTGGCGCCCACCTTTGGGAAAACTACCAGGCCGCACTGTTTGGCTCCGGCAAGCTGGGCTCCAACACCAATGTGATGCAAATGATGTGGGTGAGCTTCTGGGTGGCGATGATCATCACCGTCGGCAAGATCGCCATCTCGCTGCTGTCGGCCTTTGCGATTGTCTACTTCCGCTTCCCCTTCAAGATGATCTGCTTCTGGGCGATTTTCCTCACCCTGATGCTGCCCGTCGAAGTGCGGATTCTGCCCACCTACAAGGTCGTGGCCGAACTGGGCCTGCTCAACAGCTACGCCGGCCTGACCCTGCCGCTGATCGCCTCGGCCACCGCTACCTTCCTGTTCCGCCAGTTCTTCCTGACGGTACCCGATGAGCTGGTGGAAGCGGCACGCATCGACGGCGCCGGCGCGATGCGCTTTTTCAAGGACATCCTGGTGCCGCTGTCGCGCACCTCGATCGCTGCGCTGTTCGTGATCCAGTTCATCTACGGCTGGAACCAGTACCTCTGGCCCTTGCTGATGACCACCTCGGAAGACATGTACCCCGTGGTGATCGGCATCAAGCGCATGCTGGCAGGCGGCGAAGCCGCTGTGGACTGGAATATCGTGATGGCCACGGCCATCCTGGCGATGCTGCCACCGACCCTGGTGGTGATGCTGATGCAAAAGTGGTTTGTCAAAGGTCTGGTGGATACCGAAAAGTAACCCCTCGCCATCTTGTCCCTCCACCATCTTTGACCGATACAACGAAACCTTCATATGGCTTCCATCTCTCTCAAGAACATTGTCAAACGCTACGGCACCGGCAAGACCGCCGTTCCCGTGATCCATGGCGTCAATGCCGAAATCAAGGACGGCGAATTCATCGTCCTGGTCGGCCCCTCGGGCTGCGGCAAATCAACCCTGCTGCGCATGATTGCCGGCCTGGAAGAAATCACCGGCGGTGACCTGATGATTGGCGACAAGATCGTCAACAACCTGGAGCCCGCCAAGCGCAACATCGCCATGGTGTTCCAGAACTATGCGCTCTACCCGCACATGAGCAACTACGAGAACATGGCCTACGGCCTCAAGCTCGCCAAGGTGCCCGAGGACGAGATCAAGCGCCGCGTAGACAAGGCCGCCAAGATTCTGGAGCTGTCGCACCTGCTGGACCGCAAGCCGCGCCAGCTGTCGGGCGGCCAGCGCCAGCGCGTGGCCATGGGCCGCGCCATCGTGCGCCAGCCCCAGGTTTTCCTGTTTGACGAGCCGCTGTCCAACCTGGACGCCAAGCTGCGCGGCCAGACCCGCATCGAAATCCAGAAGCTGCATGCCGAGCTGGGCATCACCAGCCTGTTCGTGACCCACGACCAGGTCGAGGCCATGACCCTGGCCCAGCGCATGATCGTGATGAACGGTGGCAATGTCGAGCAGTTCGGTACGCCTGAAGAGGTCTACCACACGCCCGCGTCGACCTTTGTGGCCGGCTTCATCGGTTCGCCACCGATGAACCTGCTGAAGAACGCCCCCATTGGCAAGGCCGGCCAGATCCTGGGCATCCGCCCCGAGCACATCGACCTGGTGGCCTCGGGCGGCTGGGAGTTCCAGGTGGAAACCGTGGAACTGCTGGGCGCCGAGCGCCTGCTGTACGGCAAGGTCGGCGGTGAAGAAGTCGTCGTGCGCGTCGAGGAAGGCCATGCCTTCCCCAAGCCCGGCGAAGTGGCGCGCATCAGCGCCCGTGAAGACCGCCTGCACTGGTTCCACGCAGAAACCGGCAAGCGCATCTGAGCGCGGCAAGGCGATGTGCACCCCTGCCGCGCCTTGGCTCCTGAGCTGAGCCCTTGAACCCCAGCGCCCAAGTGCAGCACTTGTGGCGCTTTTCTTTTTTCTCATCGAGACTGATATGACGCTTTCTAGCAACTGGCCCTATCCACGCTGGGTGGCCCACCGCGGCGCAGGCAAACTGGCGCCCGAAAACACCATGAGCGCCTTCCGCCTGGGCGCGGCACATGGCTACCGCATGTTCGAATGCGATGCCAAGCTCAGCCGCGATGGCGTGCTGTTTCTGATGCACGATGCAGACCTGAAGCGCACCACCAATGCCCAGGGCACCGGCAGCGATCTGAGCATGGGCGAGCTGGCCCAGCTCGATGCCGGCAGCTGGCACTCCCGCAGCCATGCGGGCGAAAACCTGCCCACCCTGGAAGCGCTCGCCCGCTGGTGCCTGGCCAACCACCTCTACCTCAATGTCGAGATCAAGCCCACGCCCGGCCAGGAGCTGGAGACCGGCCGCGCCACTGGCGCGCTGATGAACCGCATCTGGCCGCAAAACGTGGTGCCGCCGCTGTTCACCTCGTTCAAGGCTGATTCGCTGCGCGGCGCCCGCGAAGTGGCAGCGCATATCCCGCGCGGCCTGCTGGTGGACAAGCTGGCCGATGGCAGCGGCGACACTGAGCTGCAGCTGGCGCTGGAGCTGGGCTGCCAGGCGCTGGTGCTCAACCATGCGCTCTGGGATGCCGCCTTGGTGGCCAAGGTCCATGCCGCAGGCCTGCGCTGCAGCAGCTACACCGTCAACGACGAATGGGCCGCCCAGCGCCTGATCGATCTGGGCACCGACGGCATCATCACCGACCGGGTCGATCTATTCAGCCCGGCCCAGGATGGCCCGCTGCTGTAATGCCATCGCGCCAGTCGTGCCTTGGCTGACCGCCAGACAAAAGCCCGGCCATACCGGGCTTTTTTGGGTGCGCGCTGCGCCTCAGTCCATCTTGGTGCCCGAGGCCTTCACCGCGTCGGCCCAGCGTGGCGTCTCCGCCGCCAGGAACTGCTGGAAGGCCTCGGCACCGAGAAAGGCCGGGTCAGCGCCCTGCTCCACCATGCGGCCTCGCACATCGGGCATCTGCATCACCTGGCCAAACGCGGCGCTGAGCTTGTCCACCACATCCTTGGGCGTTCCGGCGGGCGCGAGAAAGCCATAGAAGCCCACGACCTCGAAGCCCTTGAGCCCGCTTTCAATGGCGGTGGGCACCTCGGGCAGCGCCGGGTTGCGCTCCTTGCTGGTGACGGCCAGCGCACGCACCTTGCCCTGCTTGTGGTAGGCGGCAGCCTGCGGAATGCTCTCGGCCATGAACTGCACCTGGCCACCCACCAGATCGGTAAAGGCCGGCGCACTGCCCTTGTAGGGAATGTGCACCAGGTCCAGCCCGGTCGCACTCTTGAACATCTCGGGCACCAGGTGGCTGATGCCGCCATTGCCGGCCGAGCCAAAGTTGACCTTGCCCGGGTTGGCTTTGGCGTAGGCGATGAACTCCTGCAGGTTCTTGGCCGGTACCTTGTTGTTGACCAGCAAGGCCAGGGGCTGCATGGCCGTGCGCGCTACCGGCGTGAAATCGCGCAAGGTGCTGTAGGGCAGCTTGGGGTAGAGCGCGGGGTTGATCACCATCACCCCGGTATTGGCCAGCATCAGCGTGTAGCCATCGGGCGGCGCTTTCATGACATCCTGCGCGCCCACCGCGCCACCGGCACCGGGTTTGTAGTCGACGATGATCGGCTGGCCCAGCACGCCCTGGAGCTTGTCGGTCAACAAGCGGGCATGCTGGTCCAGCGGACCGCCTGCGGGAAAGCCGATGACCACGCGCACCGGCTTGGTCGGAAAAGGTTGCTGGGCCTGGGCGGCAGCAGTCAGCGCCAGCCCGGCGACGGCTGCCAGGCAGGCGTGTGCAATGTGCTTCATGGAGGGTCTCCTAGGGTTGTTATCGGTTGAGCGGCGGGCAGCGCAAGCGCGGCCTGTGCACCGCATGATGACCGGCGCACCCCGCTTCTACAACCGGCCCCTGTCTCGCATTTTTTCGGATTGACGCCGCCGCCTTCAGACAGTAGCTGCCACCGCCTGGGCAGTGGGCGCGGACTTGCGCCGCCACAGCAGCCACAGCCAGCCCAGGCCTTGCACGGCCGTCAGCACCACCAGCATGTCCAGCGCCAGCTGCGCCGCCCACAGGTGCTTGCTCATGTCGCGCACACCTTCGCCCAGCAGCACAATGATCACCTGCGACACCACCAAGAGCGCCAGCAGCAGGCCGCCAGCGGCCAGCGGGCGCATGCGGGCGGCCTGGCGGCAGCGGCTGGCGGCAAACAGCGCCAGCGCGGCCAGCAGAAACAGCGGCGCCAGCGGCGTGATGCTGCGGTCGCGCAGTAGCGTCAGCTGCTGCAACAGATCGGTCACCGGCTGGGCACCGCCCTCGTGGCGGTGGAGGTAGAAGTTACCGGGAAACACATGGAAGTACTGCACCGTGAAATGGCTGGGCAGCGCAAAGCGGGCCAAGCGCCACAGGGTCAGCGGGTAGTGCAGATAGGGCCGCAGCACATCGCCCTTGCCCAGCTTGGGTGTCACCGGGTAGCAATCGCGGTCCGTGTGCTGCACCTGGGTGCCGCCGGGGCCCGAAAGCGCATTGCCCCAGGCATCGACACCGATGCAGTCACGGCGCTCGGCCGGCACGCCCAGGCCATCGAGCTGCGCCGGGCTGAGCACCATGTAGGAGCCCAGGTAGACGCCATGGTAGGCATTGAGACTGGCGTTCTTGCCGATCAACAGCGGCACCAGGCACAGTACCTGCACCGCCAGCAGCAGCTTGAGCAGCCCCCTGTCGGCCGGGCTGCGCTGCCAGCGGCCCGCGGCCCAGACGCACAACAGCGCCAGCAGCGGAACATAGAAATACTGCACCTTGGCCAGGCCGCACACCAGTGCCCCCAGGCCCAGACCGGCCAGCCGGACTGCGCGGCGCGAGGCCAGCATGCCCAGCAGCAGCAGCGGCAGCGCGATCAGGCAGGCGTATTCGGCATAGAACGACTGCGCCATACCGATGTTGTGCGCCATGAAAAACGCCGCCAACCAGGCCAGCGCCAGCCCCGCCCAGCCCAGCGCACCGCGCTGCAGTGCCACAGCGCATTGCCAGGCCAGCACACCGGCATAGGCCAGCAGCAGCAATTTGGCCGCCAGCGCCGTGCGCGACAGATCAAACACGTTGCCCGGCATGAAGCGCTGCACCCAGCCCGCAAACGTGAACATATGCGAAGCCAGCTCCGGATTGCCCGGCGTGCGGAACGCGCGCTCGGGCAGCGTCCAGTGGACGCCATCGCCAAGAGGCGTCAGGTAGAGATGGCCCACCACGCGTTGAAAATCATTGGTGTCGGCAAACAGCAAGGCCTGCGATCCCCAGACCAGCGCCGCCGCTACAACGCCCACCGCCAGAAAGCAGATACAGAAAAGCCACCGGGAGCGGTGGCCTGCCAAGGTCGTTGTGGTAGTCATCCCACAATTATGTCTGAATTGTAAAGAAACGTATAGCTCCTGCCTCAGAAATAATTGCAGTCGCTGGCCTCAGCGCCGCCAGTTGCCCAGCACCGCCCATTGGCTGCTGGCCATCGCCAGCACCAACAGCGCATAGCCCGCCAGGCTGCCATCGCGGCCCTGCCACAGCAGGGCGGCAAAAAGGGCGGCACAGCCCACCAGAAAATGCAGTGCCAGCTGGCCATACCAGGGCAGCAAGGGCGCGGCCTTGCGTGCAAACACCCAGCGGGCCAACACCAGCAACAGCGCCAAAAAGGCGGCCGGTGCGCAGAAATTCAGCAGGTGCCAGAGGCTGGTGCTAGCAGTCATGGAGCGGGCAGGTTGATATAAGTCAAGCTGGTACTGATACGACAAGCAATGGATTTACAGAGATTTTATAATCTGTGACATGGCAGTTTGGGCCCTGGGCATCAACCACACGACGGCACCGGTCGACATTCGCGGCCGGTTTGCATTTGCACTCGACAAGATTGCGCCAACTTTGCAGAGTTTGCGCAGCACGATCTCGGGTGTGCACAGCCACGCCGGTGTGGAAACTGCCATCCTGTCGACCTGCAACCGCACCGAGATCTACTGCGCCGCCCAAGAGCCGGCGCTTGACCACACCTTGCGCTGGCTCGCCCAGAGCGGCGACCTGCCAGCCGATGCGCTGAAGCACTACACCTACACCTTGCAGAACGACCTGGCCGCCCGCCACGCTTTCCGCGTCGCCAGCGGTCTGGACTCGATGGTGCTGGGCGAGGCCCAGATTCTGGGCCAGATGAAGAACGCCGTGCGCGCCGCTGAAGAAGCCGGCTCGCTGGGCACCACGCTGAACCAGCTGTTCCAGCGCAGCTTTGCCGTCGCCAAGGAAGTGCGCAGTGCCACCGAGATTGGCGCGCACAGCATCAGCATGGCCGCCGCTGCCGTGCGTCTGGCGGGCCAGTTGTTTGAAGACCTGACCAAGATCCGCGTGCTGTTTGTCGGCGCCGGCGAGATGATCGAGCTGTGCGCCACCCATTTCGCAGCCAAGCAGCCCGCCCACATCACAGTGGCCAACCGCACGCTGGAGCGCGGCGAAAAACTGGCCGGCCACTTTGGCGCCAGCACGATGCGCCTGGCCGATCTGCCCGACCATCTGCACGAATACGATGCCATCATCAGCTGCACCGCATCGAGCCTGCCGATCATCGGCCTGGGTGCCGTCGAGAGCGCACTGAAAAAGCGCAAGCGCCGCCCGATCTTCATGGTGGACCTGGCAGTTCCCCGCGATATCGAGGCCGAGGTCAAGAACCTGGGCGATATCTACCTCTACACCGTGGATGACCTGGCCCATGTGGTCAAGGCCGGCCAGGAGCAGCGCCAGGCTGCCGTGGTGCAGGCCGAAACCATCATCGATGCCGGCGTGCAGCGCTTCATGCACTGGATGGACCAACGCGCCCCAGAGGGCGGCGCCGTGCCGTTGATCCAGCAGATCAACGCGCAGGCCGATGTCTGGCGTGCGCTGGAGATCGAGCGCGCCAAGAAGCGCCTGGCCAAGGGCGAAGACATGGACGCGGTGCTCGATGCGCTGACGCGCGGCCTGTCGCAAAAGATTTTGCATGGCACGATGGCCGAGCTGCACGCGGGCGATGCCCAGGCACGTGCCCAGACTGCGGACATGGTGTCGCGCCTGTTCCTGCGCAGCCAGCGCGGCGGTGGCAACGGCCACCAATCGGGTTTGTAGCGACGCTGTGCGGCTTGCCGCCCCCTGCTCGCTCCCCCGCCCCTCCTTTTCTCGGCCTGCCTGATTGATCGCTGCATTTGCGGCAACCCCGGCGCAGGCCCTGCCTACCAGACCGCCATGAAAGACTTTCTCCGCCAACAGCTGGAACGCTATGCCGAGCGCCTCAACGAGCTGAACTTTCTGCTCTCGCGCGAGGACATCATGGCCAACATGCCGCAGTTCCTCAAGCTCTCGCGTGAGCACACCGATGTCGCCGCGGTGGCCGAGCGCTATGCGCGCTACCAGCAGGTCGAATCCGATATCGAAGGCGCCAAGGAGATGCTGGCCGACCCGGACATGGCCGACATGGCGCGCGAAGAAATCAGCAATGGCGAGGCCGAGCTGCAGCAGCTCGCCGCGCAGCTGCAGCGCATGCTGCTGCCCAGGGACCCGGACGATGCCCGCCCCGCCTTCGTCGAAGTGCGGGCCGGCACCGGCGGTGATGAGTCGGCGCTGTTTGCCGGCGACATCACCCGCATGTACACCCGCTACGCCGAGCGCATGGGCTGGCGGGTCGAGATCATGAGCGCCAACGAGGCCGAGCTGGGGGGCTACAAGGAAGTGGTGCTGCGCATCGACGGCGGCGACAACGTCTACGGCACCCTGCGCTTTGAATCCGGTGGCCACCGCGTGCAGCGCGTGCCCGCCACCGAAACCCAGGGCCGCATCCACACCAGCGCCTGCACCGTGGCGGTGATGCCCGAGCCCGATGAGCAGCAGGCCATTACGCTGAACCCGGCTGACCTGCGCATCGACACCTTCCGCGCCAGCGGCGCCGGTGGCCAGCACATCAACAAGACCGATTCGGCGGTGCGCATCGTCCACTTGCCGACCGGCATCGTCGCCGAATGCCAGGACGGCCGCAGCCAACACAGCAACAAGGCCAAGGCCTTGCAGGTGCTGCAGGCCCGCATCCAGGAAAAGGAACGCAGCGAGCGTGCCGCCAAGGAGGCAGCGATGCGCAAGGGCCTGATCGGCTCGGGCGACCGCAGCGACCGCATCCGCACCTACAACTTCCCGCAGGGCCGCGTCACCGACCACCGCATCAACCTGACCTTGTACAAGCTCAGCTTCATCATGGACGGCGACCTCAGCGAGCTGATGGAAGCGCTGCAGTCCGAACGCGAGGCCGAGTTGCTGGCCGAGCTGGAAGTCAACCAATAAGGCCTGCGATGCCCAGCCCCTACCCCGGTTTGGCGTTGCGCGCTGCCTGGCGTGCGGCGGGTTGCATCGCGCTGGCTCTGGCCACCAGCAGCGCATCGGCACAGCTGGCGCGCAAACCATCGATGTATGAGGATGGCCGCGCGCCGCAGGAGCTGATTGCCAGGCCAGGCAACTACTCCCCCGCACAGGCGATGGACCACCACGCCAGCCTGCCCTTTGCCGCCGATCTGCCCAGCCAGGCCGCCTTTGACCAGCTGGCCCGCGTCTACAACGCCGGCACGCCGCTGGCCCAGCCCCATGTGATCTTTGTGGTGGACCGCCAGGCCCAACCTGCGGCCCGGCTGTATTTCATCAACACCCCGCGTTACCAGCTGCACGACCGCTTTCTGCGCGCGCAGGGCTTGCTGCGCGGCGGCAAGGACGCGCTGAACCGCAATTACCGCGACGCGGGGCGCCGCTTCATCCTGGGCACCTTGAGCTGGCAACCGCAGATCGACGGCTTTGTCTACGAATTCTGGGAAGGCGACCAGCTGACAGGCGCCTTGCTGCGCGAAACCCAAGCCCAGCTGCGCAGCCATTTTTTTGCGCCCGTACAGTTCAAGGCCAATGCCAGCGCGCAAGAGCAGGTGGCGGCCGCCGCAGGCATTCCCGCTGTGACGCAAAGTGCGCTGATCGGCCAGCAGCCCTTTTTGCCGCTGAACACTGGCCAGGCCGTGGGCCGTTTGCGCCTGGTGGAGGATATCGACCAGGTGCAGGACCTGCAGTCCAGCGACATCGTGGTGCTGCGCCAGGTACCGATTGCGCTGCCGCCGGTGGCGGGCGTGGTGACCGAGCAGCCATCGACCATGGTGTCGCATGTCAACCTGCTGGCCAGGGGCTGGGGCGTACCCAATGCCTATGTGCGCGATGCCAGCCAGCTGCTGGCAGCACACAACGGCCAATGGGTGCACCTGACGGTCAGCGCCAAGGACTACCAGCTGCGGGCCGCCACCGGTGCCGAACGCAGCCAGGCCCTGGAGCGCACGGCCCTCAAACGCAGCCTGGCGGGCGTCAGTATTCAGACCGACATGCGCAGCAGCGCGCTGCAGCCGCTGGCGGCACTGCGCGCCAGCCACCGCCGCCAGTGCGGGGCCAAGGCCGCCAACCTCGGCGAAGTGCGGCATGCAGGCATTGCCGGGGTCCAGGTGCCCGACGGTTTCTGCCTGCCCTTTGGCGCCTATGCCAGCGCGATGCAGCGTTTTGGCCTGGCGGAAAAAGTGGCCCGCATGCGGCAGCAGCCGGGCTTTGACAGCGATGCCGCGCTGCGCCGCAGTGCCTTGGCCGCGCTGCGTGCCGAGATCGAACAGATGCCGCTGGAGGCCGCTTTTGCCAGCCAGTTGCAGGCGCGCTGGACCAGCCAGCTGCAGCAGGCTGGCGTGTTTGTGCGCAGCTCCTCCAGTTCGGAAGATTTGCCCGGCTTCAGCGGCGCCGGCCTCTACACCACCGTGCCCCATGTGAAGGGCGAGGCGGCCTTGCAGGATGCCGTACGCAAGGTCTGGGCCTCGGTCTTCAACTTCGAAGCCTGGGAGGCGCGCCGCGCCGCCGGCATTGCACAGGACGCTGTTGCAATGGCCGTGCTGGTGCAAAAGGCGGTGGATTCCGATGCCTCGGGTGTGATGGTCACGCGCGATCCGCTGGGCAACACCCCGCACAGCGTCTTCATCGCCGCCAAGCGCGGCATCGGCATCCGCGTGGTGGAAGGCCGGCGGGTCGCAGAGCAGGTGCTGTATTCGCGCCGCAGCAAGGCCGTGCAGGTCCTCAGCCGCTCGGCCGAAGACACCGAGCTGCGGCTGGCACCTGGCGGCGGCGTGCAGGAAGTGGCCGTTGCGCAGCGCCAGGTGCTGAGCGATGCGCTGGTCCAACGCCTGGCCGATGCCGCTGCTGCGGTCGAAAAGCAGTTTGGCGGCCGCACCCAGGATATTGAATGGGCGCTTGCCGGTGACCAGCTCCTGATCCTGCAATCGCGGCCTTTTGTGCAAGCCGCCAACCCCTAGCCCGCAGCCACAGCGAACCGCGCACCGACATGAATGCTTCCACCCCGAACACCCCCGTCACGGTCAGCCAGGCGCTGGCGCAAGCCGCTGCGCTGGGTATCGCCCGCATCGATGCGCAGATGCTGCTGCTGCACCTGTGCGGCCAACCGACCCATGCGCGCGCCTGGCTCATCACCCATGACAGCGACAGCCTGAGCAGCGCGCAGACCGCGCAGTGGCAGCAATGGCTGCAGCGCCGCGCCGATGGCGAGCCGGTGGCCTATCTGACCGGCCATAAAGGCTTTTACGGGCTGGACCTGGCCGTGGACGCCCGCGTGCTGGACCCGCGCCCCGACACCGAAACCTTGGTGGACTGGGCGCTGGAGCTGCTGCCCGATGCGGCACCGGGCCAGCCAGCCTTGCGCCTGGCCGACCTGGGCACCGGCAGCGGCGCGATTGCGCTGGCCTTGCAGCATGCGCGGCCTGCAGCCGAGGTATGGGCGGTGGATGCCAGCAGCGATGCGCTGGCGGTGGCCCAGGCCAATGCAGAGCGGCTGCAGTTGCCGCTGCGCTTGGCGCACAGCCACTGGCTGTCGGCGTTGCAAGGCCCGTTTGACGCCATCATCACGAATCCGCCCTATATCCGCGACGATGACCCGCACATGCCTGCACTGCGCCATGAGCCGCGCCAGGCGCTGACCAGCGGCGCCGATGGGCTGGACGACATCCGCCACATCATTGATGCCGCCCCCCGCTACCTGCGTGACGGCGGCTGGCTGCTGATCGAGCATGGCTGGGACCAGGCGGACGGGGTGCGCGCGCTGTTGGCACAGCGCGGCTTTGCCCAGGTGCAAAGCCGCAACGACCTCGCTGGCATCGAGCGAGCCAGCGGCGGGCAATGGGCTTCCATGAAATAATGGCAACCCTGTCCGCGCTTGATATGTGGCAAACCGCCCACATCTGGGAAGCTGATCCCAGCGCTGATCCGATTACATAGCAACCCACACGCCCCGACGGAGCCCATCCATGAGCGATACCCAACAACGCATCGACCAACTGGTCAAAGGCCATGACATCGTGCTGTTCATGAAGGGAACAGCCAGCTTTCCGCAATGCGGATTCTCCGGCCGTGCCATTCAGATTCTCAAAGCCAGCGGCGTGGAGACCCGTGGTCTGACCACCGTCAATGTGCTCGAAGACCCCGAGATCCGCCAAGGCATCAAGGACTACAGCCAGTGGCCCACGATCCCGCAGCTGTATGTCAAAGGTGAATTCATCGGTGGCTCGGACATCATGATGGAAATGTACGAATCGGGCGAGCTGCAGCAACTCGTGGCGACGCTCTGATTGCGCTGCACCCGGCTTGCCGGGTGTGCCCAGGCCGCCTTTGAGGCGGCTTTTTTGCGCCTGTGCGCTGCTGCTGGCTGCGCTGCGCGGCTCTTTGATGGCGGCACACAATGGCCCCGCCAGCCGCCATAGCCAGGCTGCTGGGGTAAGCTTGGCACCGCAGCACCAACCGCGCCCCGCCCGCCCGCTGTGGGCTTTGGGCGCCTGCTGCCAAAAGCACTTGCCAGTCTCCAGACGGGCATGCGACCATTGAACACGGATTCAATCCGGCGGCGCCCCGCGCGCTGCCCCCGCTTTTGCCGAAAAATGTGAGCAGCCGGTCTGCACTGCTCCTACAAGAACGTCTATGAATCTTACGCAGAGTCTCTTTGTCATTGCCTTGCTGATCAGCTTCAGCGCCTTTTTCTCCATGGCGGAGATAGCGCTGGCCGCCTCGCGCCGCCTGCGCTTGCGGCAGATGGTGGATGACGGAGACCCGCGTGCAGAACGTGTGATGAAGGTCCAGGAGCAGCCCGGTGAGTACTTCACCGTCGTGCAGGTGGGCCAGAATGCGGTGGCCATTCTGGGCGGTATCGTTGGCGAAGGGGCACTCAGCCCCTTTGTCGCGGGCATCGCCAGCCGCTGGCTGGAACCAGCCACCGCGCAAACCATCGGGTTCCTGTTCTCGTTCACCGTGGTCACCTCGCTGTTCATTTTGCTGGCCGACCTGCTGCCCAAGCGCCTGTCGATGGCCGAGCCCGAAGCCTTGGCGCTGCGGGTGCTGCGGCCCATGCAGTGGTGCATGACGATCTTCAAGCCGGTGGTCTGGTTCTACAGCAAGGCGGCCGATGCACTGTTCCGCGTGCTCGGCCTGTCGACGATCCGCGATGAAAAGATCACTTACGAAGACATTCTGGCGATGACCGAGGCGGGCGCCAAGGCCGGTGTGCTGGCCGCGCAGGAGCAGCAGGTGATTGCCAACCTGTTCGAGCTCGACACGCGCACCGTCGGCTCGGCGATGACGCAGCGCGACCGCATCGCCTTCTTCTACCAGGACGACAGCGACGACATCATCCGCGCCCGCATTGCCGAAGAGCCGTTTTCGACCTACCCGGTCTGCGCCGGGGATATCGACCATGTGGTCGGCTATGTGGATGCCAAGGACCTGTTCCAGCGCGCGCTGAACAACCTGCCGATGAAGCTGCACGACGAAGGCCTGGTCAAGAAGGCGCTGGTCATCCCCGACCGGTTGACCCTGGCCGAGGTGCTGCAGCAGTTCCGCCAGGCGCATGAGGACTTTGCGATCATCGTCAACGAATACAGCCTCGTGGTCGGCGTGGTCACGCTCAACGATGTGATGAGCACCGTCATGGGCGACCTGATGGGCCCGGTTGATGAGGAGCTGATCGTGCGCCGTGACGAGACCTCCTGGCTGATTGACGGTATCACGCCGATCGAGGATGTGGAGCGGGCCCTGCTGCTCGATGACCTGCCGCACGCCGACGAGTACGAGACCCTCGGCGGCTTCTTGATGGTGATGCTGCGCCGCATCCCCCGCCGCACCGACAAGGTGTTCTGGGGCAAGTACCAGTTCGAGGTGATCGATGTAGACAGCTACCGCATCGACCAGGTGCTGGTCACCGTCGTGGACCCCAACAAGGTGCCGGATTCGCCGGTACCACCGGCCCCGGGCAGCCTGTTGGCTTGAACACCGGTCCAACCCACACCCGTGCCCATGAAAAAGCCACCGCATGCGGTGGCTATGTTGTGGTCGCAGTGCTGGCAGCTGCCACGGGCCCAAGCTTCAGGCTTCCACCTTGTTCTCGAACAGCCACTGGCGCTGGGCACCGTAGACCAGGTTGGGGTAGGTATCCTTGCCCCGGCTGCCGTTGTAGCGGCCCAGTGCCATGAACAGATCGCCCTTTTCGCGGTCCAGGTAGTGGCGCAGAATCACACAGCCAAAACGCAGATTGGTCTGCATGTGGAAAAGCTTGGCCGGGTCACCATCACCGATCACCCGGGTCCAGAACGGCATCACCTGCATGTAGCCACGGGCGCCGACATTGGACATCGCGAACTTGCGGAAACCGCTTTCGACCTGGATCAGCCCCAGCACCAGCGATTCATCGAGGCGCGCGCGCCGGGCTTCATACCAGACGGTCTGCAGAAAATCGCGGCGCACTTCCCAGTCGGGTTTGCGCCGGCGCAGGCGGTCACTCATCGCGCCCAGCCAGCGCAGGTAGACGATCTTGGCCTCGGTCGAGACAAACACGGGCTCCGGTGGCGCCGCGCTGCCAATGGCGGCCGTCAGCGCCGAGCGCACCGAATCGATCAGCGGCTCCTCCAGCTGGCCACCGGCATGCGCAGCCTGCGGCGCCGCCAGCCAGGCGCCGGGCCCCGCCAACAGCGATGCCATGGCCGCGCGGCGTGATACGCCCGCAGGTAGAGCAATGCGTGAGCCTGACATCCTGGATCAATCCCTCTGGTGAATATTTTTTGCGGCGCCTGGCGGCCGGGCTGCACTTGCAGCCCATGCCCGCATCAGGCCAAGCGGCTGGTGATGAAGCTGAACACCTCGTCCACAGGCACCTTGGTGGCTGCGGTGTCGCGGCGCTGCTGGTACTCGACCATGCCTTCTTGCAGGCCCCGGTCGCCCAGCACTACACGGTGCGGCACGCCAATCAGCTCCCAATCAGCCAGCATCGCGCCCGGGCGCTCGCCGCGGTCGTCCAGTATCACATCGACGCCGGCGGCCAACAAGTCTGCGTGTAGCTTTTCAGCCGCAGTCTTGACCGCTTCGCTGCGGTCCATGCCGATCGGGCAGATCACCACCGTGAAAGGCGCAATCGCATCGGGCCAGATGATGCCGCGCTCGTCGTGGTTTTGCTCCACGGCCGCAGCGGGCAAGCGGGTCACGCCAATGCCATAGCAACCCATTTCGAACTCGCTGGGCTTGCCGTTCTCGGCCAGGAAGGTGGCCTTCATCGCCTTGGAGTACTTGGTGCCCAGGTAGAACACGTGGCCGATCTCGATACCGCGCTCAATGGCCAGCTCGCCCTGGCCGTCTGGCGAGAGGTCGCCGGCGACCACATTGCGCAGATCGGCGACCAGCGCAGGCTCGGGCAGGTCACGGCCCCAGTTCACACCGGTCAAGTGGTAGTCGGCCTCGTTGGCACCGCAGACCCAGTCGGCCATCACGGCCACGTCGCGGTCCACCACCAGCTTGACGGGCTTCTTCAGACCGATCGGGCCCAAGTAACCGGGCTGGCAGCCAAAGTGTTCTTCAATCTCGCTGACGGTCGCAAAACGGAAGTTGGCCAGGCCCTCGACCTTGCCGACCTTGATCTCGTTCATGTCATGGTCACCGCGCAGCAGCAGCAGCCAGACCTGCGAGCTCAGGATGTCGCCCTTGTCATTGGTCTCGTCGGTGGCCAGCACCAGCGATTTGACGGTGTTGGCCAAAGGCAGGTTCAGCAGCTCGGCCACATCGGCGCAGGTGCTCTTGCCCGGCGTGGCCGTCTTGGCCATGGCCTGCGCGGCAGCAGCACGGGGCTGGGTAGGCGCCAGGCTTTCGGCCTTTTCGATGTTGGCCGCGTAATCGCTGTTGGGGCAGTAGACGATGGCGTCCTCGCCGGTCGCGGCAATCACCTGGAACTCTTCGCTCAGATCGCCACCAATGGCGCCGCTGTCTGCGCGCACGGCACGGTACTGCAGTCCAAAGCGGTCAAAGATGCGCTTGTAGGCAGCGCGCATGGTCTGGTAGCTGATCTGGGCGGCGTCGCGGTCCTTGTCGAAGGAATAGGCGTCCTTCATGATGAACTCGCGGCCACGCATCAGGCCAAAGCGGGGGCGGCGCTCGTCGCGGAACTTGGTCTGGATCTGGTAGAGGTTCTTGGGCAGCTGCTTGTAGCTCTTGAACTCCTGGCGCGCGATGTCGGTCACCACCTCTTCGCTGGTGGGCTGGATGACGAAGTCACGCGAGTGGCGGTCCTGGATGCGCAGCAGCTCGGCACCCA
Source organism: Comamonas sp. B21-038 (assembly GCF_022387135.1). Classification (GTDB taxonomy): domain Bacteria; phylum Pseudomonadota; class Gammaproteobacteria; order Burkholderiales; family Burkholderiaceae_C; genus Comamonas; species Comamonas sediminis. The sequence goes on along the minus strand of NZ_CP092462.1, from coordinate 244,625 downwards.
TCTTGTCGAAACGGCCGGTCTCCTGCCACAGCTCGGCAGGCTGCACCACGGGCATCGTCACTTCGATGGCGCCAGCGCGGTTCATCTCTTCGCGCACGATCGCCTCGACCTTGCGGATCACGCGCAGGCCCATCGGCATGTAGTTGTAGATGCCGGCGCCGAGCTTTTTGATCATGCCGGCGCGGGTCATCAGCTGGTGGCTGGCGATTTCAGCGTCCGCAGGCGCTTCTTTCAGGGTCGAGATGAGAAATTGCGAAGCTTTCATAGTCTATGACAATGGACCTAGTAGTTGCCCCCTTGAAGATGGCTTCAAGGCACAGGCATAATGGACACAGTTTAAAAAATTGGGGTTAGATTATGCTGGACCGAGATGGCTTTAGGCCAAACGTCGGCATCATCCTGCTCAACCAGCGCAATCAGGTGTTTTGGGGCAAGCGCATCCGCACCCATAGCTGGCAGTTTCCGCAGGGCGGTATCGACCGTGGAGAAACCCCCGAGCAGGCGATGTTTCGAGAGCTGCATGAGGAAGTGGGCTTGCGACCGGAGCATGTACGTATTGTGGCTAGAACGCGGGATTGGCTACGGTACGAGGTGCCAGAACGCTTCATCCGCCGCGATGCCAGAGGCTATTATCGCGGACAAAAGCAGATTTGGTTTTTGCTCCAGTTAACGGGGCATGACTGGGACCTGAATCTGCGCGCCACCAACCATCCGGAGTTCGATGCCTGGCGCTGGAATGACTACTGGGTGCCACTGGATGTGGTGGTGGAGTTCAAGCGGGGCGTCTACGAGATGGCGTTGACCGAGCTGTCGCGTTTTGTGCCCCGCCACGATCCGCGCAACCGCTACTTGCGCAGCAATGCGCGCGCGCGTGACGGTGAGCTGCATGAGCCTGACGGCAGCTCTGCCGAGACCTTGCAGGTATCGGTGACCACCACCACGGTGGTGAGCTACCATTCGCCGCTGCGCATGATGCAGGAGATGGAGCTGCCGCCGGGTGCCAGCTTTGACCCGGACCCGGGCAATGCCGGGCGCGATCCGCAACCCAAAGGCGGATGAGCGATCCAAAGCACAAAGCGTCCCTCGGGACGCTTTGTGCTTTGAGCCACAGGTGCATGGCAGGCCGCAGACGGCCTGGTCAATGCCCGGTCAACACCATGTTGTCACGGTGCAGCATCTCCGGCTCACCGGTATAGCCCAGCAGCTGCTCGAACTCCGCCGAGGGCTTGCGGCACAGGCGCCGCGCTTCAGCACTGCTGTAATTGGCCAGGCCACGCGCCAGCTCGATGCCTTGCGGATCACGCACGCCAATCACTTCACCGCGCGAGAACTCGCCATGCACGCTCACCATGCCGATCGGCAGCAGGCTCTTGCCGTCACGGCGCAGCTTTTGAGCGGCACCCTCATCCACCGTGACATAGCCATGCATCTGCAAGTGGTCCATCATCCATTGCTTGCGTGCCTGGTTCTTGTGGGTATCGGCCACCAACAGCGTGCCAATGGCCTCGCCGGCAGCCAGACGCAGCAGCACATTCTGCTCACGCCCCCAGGCGATCACCGTGGAGGCGCCTGAGCCCGCAGCGCGCTTGGCAGCCAGGATCTTGGTCAGCATGCCGCCCTTGCCAATGCCCGAGCCTGCGCCGCCGGCCATGGCCTCCAGCTTCAGGTCGCCAGCCTGCGCCTCGTGCACAAATTCGGCGTCGGGGTTCTTGCGGGGATCGGCGGTGTACAGGCCCTTCTGGTCGGTCAGAATGACCAGCGCATCGGCCTCGACCAGGTTGGCCACCAGCGCCCCCAAGGTGTCGTTGTCACCGAACTTGATTTCGTCGTTGACGACGGTGTCGTTCTCGTTGATCACCGGCACAACACCCAGCTGCAGCAAGGTCAGCAAGGTGACGCGCGCATTGAGGTAGCGCTCGCGGTCGGCCAGGTCGGCATGGGTCAGCAGCACCTGGGCGCTGCCCAGGTTCTGTTCACGCAGCTTGGTCTCGTACATCTGGACCAGGCCCATCTGGCCGACGGCGGCAGCGGCCTGCAGCTCATGGATTTCCTTGGGCCGCTGGTGCCAGCCCAGGCGCTTCATGCCTTCTGCGACCGCACCACTGGAGACCATGATCACTTCGCGCTTGGCGCCCCCTTCACCGTGCACCAGGGCGGCGAGCTGGCGGCTCCATTCAGTGATGGCCCCTTCATCGAGGCCCTTGCCCTCGTTGGTGACCAGACTGGAGCCGACTTTGACGACGATGCGACGTGCGTCGCGCAGAACATTCGATGCCATTTTTGCTTTTTCCGGCATTGCGCCCGTCTCGCAAGCGCAAGCAGCTATCCATCCATGAGAAATCTACGGTGCAGGCCTTGTCGCTCAGTCAGGCAACGAAAAGCGGGGATCGTCCGAGTAGTCGGGTTGCTCCAGCTCTGCGCCGGCTGCGAAGCGCGGATCGACCTCTTGCGGCTCCTGCTCGGCCTTTTGCATCTTGTGCACGAACTGGAAGATCTCCTTGATCAGCGGCTCGCAGCCTTCACGGGTCAGCGCCGAGATCTCGTAGACCGGCCCCTTCCACTTGTAGCGCTTGACAAAGTCCTTGACCTTGGCGGCGCGCTCATCACCGGGCACCATGTCCAGCTTGTTGAGCACCAGCCAGCGCGGCTTGTTGTAGAGCTCTTCGTCGTATTTCTTGAGCTCGCCGACAATCGCCTTGGCCTGCGCGACCGGGTCCACACCTTCGTCAAACGGTGCCAGATCGACAATGTGCAGCAGCAAGCGCGTACGCTGCAGATGGCGCAGGAACTGATGGCCCAGGCCCGCACCGTCCGAAGCGCCTTCGATCAGGCCCGGGATATCGGCAACGACAAAGCTCTTTTCCGGCCCCACGCGCACCACGCCCAGGTTGGGGTGCAAGGTGGTGAAGGGGTAGTCCGCAATCTTGGGGCGGGCGTTGGACACTGCCGAGATGAAGGTCGACTTGCCGGCATTGGGCATGCCCAGCAGGCCTACGTCAGCCAGCACCTTCAGCTCCAGCTTCAGGCTGCGGCGCTCACCCTTCCAGCCCGGGGTCTTCTGGCGCGGCGCGCGGTTGATCGCGCTTTTGAAGCGCAGGTTGCCGAAGCCGCCGTCACCGCCCTTGGCGATGGTGATGACCTCGCCCGGGTTCAGCAACTCAAACAGCACCTCACCGGTCTGTGCATCGGTGATGATGGTCCCCACCGGCATGTGCAAGGTGATGTCCTTGCCGGCGCAGCCAAACATGTCCGAGCCCTTGCCATGTTCACCGCGCTCAGCCTCATGGCGGCGCGAATAGCGGTAGTCGATCAGGGTGTTGAGGTTGACGTCGGCCAGTGCGTACACATGGCCGCCACGGCCGCCATCGCCCCCATCAGGGCCGCCGAATTCCTTGTACTTTTCATGGCGGAACGACACACAGCCATTGCCACCATCGCCAGCTGCAATGTCAATAAACGCTTCATCTACGAATTTCATGGTCGTTATCCACCCGTCCTGGTACAGGAATTACGGGAATTGTTCTGCTGCATGCCGATACATGCAGCCCTGCCAAAACCGCTATTGTCGCACCGGGGCGCCAAGCGGGTCAGCCCAAAAACACCAAAGCCCCGACTGCGCGGGGCTTTGGACAAGGCCATGGAAGGCCTTCAAGACACTTGTCTTGTCTTAAGCAGCCTTGGTGATGCTCACCGTGTGCTTGGACAAAGCGCCCTTGGTTTCGAACGACACGTGGCCGTCCACCAGAGCAAACAAGGTGTGGTCCTTGCCCACGCCGACATTGGTGCCGGGGTGGAACTTGGTGCCGCGTTGACGCACGATGATCGAACCGGCGCTGATCAGTTGACCACCGAAAGCCTTCACACCCAGCATCTTTGGCTTGGAATCACGTCCGTTGCGCGTAGAGCCGCCGCCTTTTTTCTGTGCCATGAGATATAGCTCCTGTTAAGCTGCAATCGCACCGATTTGCAGCTCAGTGAACTGCTGGCGATGGCCTTGGCGCTTTTGATAGTGCTTACGACGACGCATCTTGAAAATGCGCACCTTGTCGTGCTTGCCGTGGGCTACTACCGTAACCGTCACAGTTGCTCCGGACACCAAGGGCGTACCAACCTTCAACTCTGCGCCGTTGCCGACTGCCAGAACCTGGTCGATCACGATTTCTTGGCCTACGTCCGCAGCGATCTGTTCTACCTTGATTTTTTCGCCGGAAGCAACACGATACTGTTTGCCACCGGTTTTTATGACCGCGTACATAAGAACCTCTAAAAGGGGATAGCTTGCAAAGAAATTTCGCAAGAGCCGAAGATTGTAGCACGAGGCTATGAACGACGCAAACCCTGCACGTTTTTGCGCCACAACACCGGCCAGAATGCGCATGCCGAAGACGGACAAGCGGCCATGTCTGCAAGTCGCACTGCTCTCGTTTCTATAATGCAGTATCCATAAAATGCCGAGATAGCCGCCTTGTCCGAGTCCAACACTCCCAACCCGTCCAACCCCTTGAGCCTCGTCGCTGGCGATATGCGACAGGTTGACGCCGTGATTGCCAGGCGCCTGAGCTCCTCCGTTCCGTTGATCGGGGAGGTGTCCCACTACATCATCTCGGCCGGTGGCAAGCGTCTGCGCCCCGCGCTGCTGCTGCTGGTAGCCGGTGCACTGGAATACCGGGGCGAGCAGCATTTCAATCTGGCGGCCGTGGTCGAGTTCATCCATACCGCCACCCTGCTGCACGACGATGTGGTGGACGAATCCACGATGCGGCGCGGCAAACCTACCGCCAACGAGAGCTTTGGCAACGCCGCCAGCGTCCTGGTCGGGGACTTCCTGCACTCGCGCGCGTTTCAGATGATGGTTGACGCCGACAGCATGCGTGTGATGCAGATCCTGTCGGAGGCCACCAACATCATCGCCGAGGGTGAGGTGCAGCAACTGATCAACACCCACAATGTCGATCTGGATGAGGCCGGCTACCTGTCCGTCATCCGCTCCAAGACGGCCAAGCTGTTCGAGGCCAGCGCCCGCCTGGCCGCTGTCCTGACCGAGGCACCTGCTGCGCTGGAAGAAGCCTGCGCCAACTATGGCCGCTCGCTGGGCACCGCCTTCCAGGTGATCGACGATGCACTCGACTACGACGGTGACACGACCGTGATGGGCAAGAATATTGGCGATGATTTGCGCGAAGGCAAGGTCACCTTGCCGCTGATCATTGCCATGCAGCGCGCAAACGCCGATGATAGGCAGATGATCGTGGACGCCATCGAGCAAGGCTCCACGCCCCACATGGCCCATATCGTGCAGGTGGTCAAGGACACCGGCTCGCTGGAGGCCACCCGGGCAGCCGCGGCACTGCAGGCCCAGGAAGCCATCGACTGCCTGGCGCTGCTGCCCCGCAATGCCTATACCGAGGCCCTGACTACGCTGGCATCACAACTTCTGGCGCGCCGGGAGTAACGCAGCGGTCGTCGGGCATCGGCTGGCGTACCCCACAGACTGTCGCAGATCGACTGCACTGGCACAGAATGGCGGGTGCATTTCTTTGTTAAATCTCCGAACAACTGCTACAGTTTGCCGGATTACGCAGCGAGGCTATCGACGATAGGCGTCCCCGTTTACATGGCTGACATCAACACCCCCCAAAAAGCCGTCGCCCTTCCCGGCATCGCCAGAGCGCTGGTAGCCAGCGGAAAGCTTCCTGTTGCCAAGGCAGAGGCGCTGTATGCGACAAGTCTCAAGAGCAAGAACAGCTTCATTGGCGAGCTGGTGGCCAGCGGAGCCGTCTCCGGCAGCGATGTAGCCAGCATCATCTCGACGGTTTATGGCGCGCCGATGGTCGACCTGGATGCGATCGACCTGACCCGGCTGGCCAGCGGCCTGCTCGATACCAAGCTGGCCCTGACCAACAAGATCATCCCGCTGGCCAAGCGGGGCAACCGCCTGGTGGTCGTTACCGCCGATCCCACCGACCATTCGGTGGCCGAGCAGATCAAGTTCTCCACGCAGCTGAGCGTGGACTGGGTGATTGCCGAGCATGCCAAGCTGCTCAAGGCCCTGGAGTCCGTCGCCAAAAAGGGCGGTGACAGCATCCAGGACATGATCACCGGCGACGTCAATCTCAACGAGTTCGAGATTGACGACGAATCGGTGAACACGGAAAGCAGCAGCGGCGACGAGACCGAAGTTGAAGACGCGCCCATCGTCAAGTTCCTGCAGAAGATGCTGATCGACGCATTCAATATGCGCGCATCGGACTTGCATTTCGAGCCCTACGAGCACCAATACCGCATCCGCTTCCGCATCGATGGCGAGCTGCGCGAAATCGCCTCCCCGCCTCCCGGCATCAAGGACAAGCTGGCATCGCGCATCAAGGTCATTTCGCGCCTGGACATCTCCGAAAAGCGCGTGCCCCAGGATGGCCGCATGAAGCTCAAGATCGGCGCCGACCGGGTGATCGACTTCCGGGTCAGCACCTTGCCAACCCTGTTCGGCGAAAAGATCGTGATCCGTATTCTGGATCCGAGCAGCGCCAAGCTGGGCATTGATGCGCTGGGCTATGAGCCGGAAGAGAAGGAGCGCCTGCTCAGCGCCATCAAGCGGCCCTACGGCATGATTCTGGTCACCGGCCCCACCGGCTCGGGCAAGACCGTGTCGCTCTATACCTGCCTGAACATTCTCAATACACCCGCGGTCAATATTGCCACCGCGGAAGACCCGTCGGAAATCAACCTGCCCGGCGTCAACCAGGTCAATGTCAATGAAAAGGCCGGCCTGACCTTTGCGACGGCGCTCAAGTCGTTCCTGCGCCAGGATCCCGACATCATCATGGTGGGTGAAATCCGTGACCTGGAGACCGCAGACATTGCGATCAAGGCCGCGCAGACGGGCCACTTGGTGCTGTCGACCTTGCACACCAACGACGCGCCCACCACATTGACGCGTATGCGCAATATGGGGATTGCGCCATTCAACATTGCCTCCAGCGTGATCCTGATCACCGCGCAGCGCCTGGCACGCAAGCTGTGTCCTGTCTGCAAGCGGCCCACGGAGATTCCGCATGAAGCGCTGCTGGAAGCCGGCTTCAAGGAAGAGGATCTCGATGGCACCTGGATGCCCTACGAGCCTGTGGGTTGCGATGCCTGCAATAACGGCTACAAGGGCCGGTTGGGCATCTACCAGGTGATGCCCATCTCTGAAGAAACACAGCGCATCATCCTGCGTGATGGCAGCGCACTGGAAATTGCGGAGCAAGCCAACCTAGAAAATGTCCGCTCCTTGCGCGCATCGGGTCTGCACAAAGTCAAAAAGGGACTGACCTCCCTCGAAGAGGTCTTAGCCGTCACCAACGAATAAAGCAATGAGGGCAGGGATAAATGGCAACTACAGTCCATAAGAAAACATCGAACGAAGCCGTTTATGAGTGGGAAGGCAAGGACCGCAACGGCAAGATCGTGCGCGGCGAATCCCGCGCGGGCGGAGAAAACCAGGTCATCGCGTCGCTGCGCCGCCAGGGCATTCTGCCGTCCAAGATCAAGAAGCGCCGCATGCGTTCGGGCAAGCGCATCAAGCCCAAGGACATTGCGTTGTTCACGCGCCAGCTGGCCACGATGATGAAGGCCGGTGTGCCTTTGCTGCAGGCCTTTGACATCGTGGGCAGAGGCAGCACCAACCCCAGCGTCACCAAGCTGCTCAACGATGTGCGCAGTGACGTGGAATCGGGCTCTTCGCTGAGCACCGCCTTTCGCCGCCACCCGATGTACTTCAATGCGCTGTACTGCAACCTGGTCGAGGCCGGTGAAGCCGCCGGTATTCTGGAAGGCCTGCTCGACCGCCTGGCCACCTACATGGAAAAGACCGAGGCCATCAAGAGCAAGATCCGCTCTGCGCTGATGTACCCGACCTCGGTGATCATCGTGGCCTTCGTCGTGGTGGCCATCATCATGATCTTCGTGATTCCGGCATTCAAGGAGGTGTTCACCTCGTTTGGAGCCGATCTGCCCGGCCCGACCCTGATCGTGATGGGTATCAGTGATTTCTTTGTCAGCTACTGGTACCTGATCTTTTTTGGCATTGGTGGCAGCATCTATTTCTTTCTGCAGGCCTGGAAGCGCAGCGAAAAAATGCAGCGCACGATGGACCGCTGGCTGCTGAAGGTACCCATCTTCGGCCCGCTGATTGAGAAATCCTGCGTGGCGCGCTGGACCCGCACCTTGTCGACGATGTTCGCCGCCGGTGTGCCGCTGGTCGAAGCGCTGGACTCGGTGGGTGGGGCCTCCGGCAATGCCGTCTTTGCGGTGGCCACGGAGAAGATCCAGCAGCAGGTCTCCACCGGCACCAGCCTGACGGTCGCCATGTCGGACGCACATGTGTTCCCGTCGATGGTGTTGCAGATGTGTGCGATCGGTGAGGAATCGGGATCGATCGACCATATGCTGGGCAAGGCGGCCGACTTTTACGAAGCCGAGGTCGACGAGGCCGTCGCTGGCCTGTCCAGCCTGATGGAGCCCATCATCATCGTGTTTCTGGGCACCATCATCGGCGGCATCGTGGTCTCGATGTACCTGCCGATCTTCAAGCTCGGTCAGGTGGTTTAAGCATGTCCGAAGCGCAATTGAACACAGGGCTGTTTGCCCTGTTGGGCCTGCTGGTGGGCAGCTTTTTGAATGTGGTGGTGCACCGCCTGCCGCTGATGCTGGAGCGCCAATGGCGGCGTGATGCGCAGGACATGCTGGCCGCGGCGGACAGCGTGCAGACGCCAGAGGCAGTGCCTGCGGCCGAACCTAAGGCAGACCGCTTCAACCTCTGGACCCCCGCCTCGCGCTGCCCGCATTGCAGCCACCAGATCCGCTGGTACGAGAATGTGCCCGTGTTCAGCTGGCTGTTTCTGGGCGGGCGCTGCAGCCAGTGCCGCGCACGTATTTCTGTACGCTACCCGGTCATGGAAATCGCCAACAGCCTGCTCTGGGCCTATTGCATCCACCGCTGGGGCCTGGGCCCCACCGGCCTGGCCTGGTGTTTTTTCGCATCGATGCTGCTGACCGCAGCGCTGATTGACTGGGACACGACCCTGCTCCCCGATGACCTGACCTTGCCGCTGCTCTGGGCAGGCTTGCTGTGCAGTGCGATGGGATGGATTGCGGTACCGCTCAAAGATGCGCTGTTTGGTGCCGCCATCGGCTACATGGTGCTCTGGCTGATTTACTGGGCCTTCAAGCTGCTGACCGGCAAGGAAGGCATGGGCTACGGCGATTTCAAGCTGCTCGCGGCGTTGGGCGCCTGGTTTGGCTGGCAGGCGCTGATACCGATTGCACTCTTCTCGTCGGTCGTCGGTGCAGTCATCGGCATCGCGCTGAAGATATTCTCCAGCCTGCGCGAAGGTGGCTACATCCCGTTTGGTCCCTTTCTGGCGGGCGCCGGCTTTTTGGTGATGTGGTTCGGCACCGGCATCGTCGACCGCCTGCTGCAGCCCTGATATGCGCCCGCGCATTGGTCTCACCGGGGGCATTGGCAGTGGCAAAAGCACGGTGGCCCAAGGCTTTGCCCAGCAGGGCTGCTATGTGATCGATGCCGACCGCATTGCCCGCACGCTTACGCTGCCGGGCGGTGCGGCCATCGCCCCGATCGCGGCCCGCATGGGTGCCCATTTCATCGGCGCAGACGGCGCCCTGGACCGTGCACAAATGCGGGACGCTGCCTTCCGCGATCCGGGCTACAAGGCCCAGCTCGAAGGCATCCTGCACCCGCTCATCCGCCAGCAGATCGACCAGCAGTACCAGCATGCCTGTGACACCAACGCGCCGCTGGTGATCTTTGATATCCCTTTGCTGGCTGAGTCCGGCCAATGGAGCCCGAGGCTGGACCAGGTCATCGTCGTCGACTGTCTCGAGCGCACGCAAATCGCACGGGTGCAGCAGCGCAACCAGCTGCCCCAGGCAGCGATCGAGGCCATCATGGCCCAGCAGGCCACCCGTTTGCAGCGCCTGCGCAAGGCCGACTGGGTGCTGTGGAATGAAACGCTGTCGTTACAAGCGCTAGGCGAGGCCGTATTCGACCTATACAATGAATTGATAGCCCACTACCGCCTTCTGCAGCCCGACTGATCCGTGATAGTTTACGAGTACCCCTTCAACGAACGCGTGCGCGCCTATCTCCGCCTGGAGTATCTGCTGCGCAGGCTTGACGTACTCCTGCAGCGCGACACGGACATCGACCACCATTTCGCCATCACCACCTTGTTCGAGGTGATGGATGTCGCCTCCCGCAGCGACCTGAAGACCGACCTGCTCAAGGACCTGGAGCGCCAGCGCCAGCAGTTCAATGCCTACCGCGACAACCCGATGATCGCCGTCGACATGCTCGACAAGGTGATTGGCCAGATCGACGCTGCCCATAGCGAACTGCGTGCCCAAAACGGCAAGCCCAGCCAGCTGCTGATCGAGAACGAATGGCTGATGGCCATCCGCAACCGTACCGGCATTCCCGGTGGCACCTGCACATTTGACCTGCCCAGCTACCACGCCTGGCTGCATGCGGACAGCCAGAGCCGCCGTGCCGATCTGCAAGGCTGGACGTCGTGTTTTGCGCCGCTGGCCAGCGCCCTTATTCTGCTGCTGCGGCTGTTCCGGGATGCCGGCGCCCCCCAGCGCATTGCGACGGTGCGTGGCCAGTTCCAGCAGAACCTTCCCCAGGGCCGTGTCTACCAGCTGCTGCGCCTCAAGATGGACCCCAGCTCCAGCCTGGTGCCCGAGATCAGTGGCAACCGCCTGATGATCTCGATCCGCATGCTGCAAAAGACCGAGAGCGGTCAGCTGGGCCTCACCACGCAGGACGGCCAGTACGAGATGGTGCTTTGCGCTTGATCGGCTAAACGCCTGCAGATGAGGCGGCCAGTACAGGCGCCCTACAATGGCCGGATGAGTTCTTCCGCAGACAACGCGCTCCCCAGCATCCAGTGCCCCCAGTGTGGCGGCCCCTCCAGCTTTGAACGCAGCAACCGGTTTCGCCCTTTTTGCAGCGAGCGCTGCAAGCTGATTGACCTGGGCGCGTGGGGCAACGAAGATTTTCGGGTGCCGGCGCAATCGCCACCGCTGGACCAGCCCTACGGCGATCCGCGCCTGGAAGACTGAGCACCCCGGCCTTATTTCGCCGCAGCCTCTGCCGCCTGGATATAGATGGCGGGGTCAAAAGGCAGACCCCGCTCCTCGCTCAGCCATTGCAGCACGAGGAAAGACCCCTCCAGCACCGGGCTCACCGTCAGCGGCAGTTGCTGCCAGGACATCTGCTGGCCTTCACGCATCTCGAATTCACCCGACCACTGCGTCACCTTGCACCAGTGCAAGCGCACCAGCGCATGGCTGTAGTCATGCTCGGTCACCTTCCAGGCAATGCAGTTGCCGATGCGGATGCCGAGCTCTTCGACCAGCTCACGGCGCAGCGCCTCTTCGACGGTCTCGCCCGCCTCCAGCTTGCCGCCGGGGAACTCCCACCAGCCCGCACGGGGCTTGCCCAGGGGACGGCTCGTTATCAGCAGCGCATTGTCGCTTTCGCGGATCAGCACGCCCACCGCCACGTCGGTATGGCTGCGGGTCTCGGTGGTGTCAGTCTGGCTCATAGGTCTTCATGGGCTGCGCGGGCAGCCCGGTATCGTCAATCCTGGGCCTCTTCACCCAGGTCGGCTACATCGGCAATCTTCTGGCGCCCCTGCACTTCGCGGTGGCTGCGGCCCGCCCAGTCGCGGGCAAACTGGTGGGCCACCCGGCCGCTGCGCGAGCCGCGCTCCAGCGCCCAGACCAGCGCCTCGGGCCTGGCGGCCTCGATATCGGCCTCGGCCACACCCAGCGCCGAGAGCCATTGGCCCACCACGCGCAGGTACTCGTCCTGGCTGAATGGGTAAAAGCTCACCCAGAGGCCAAAGCGCTCGGACAGCGAAATCTTTTCCTCGACCACTTCCCCGGGGTGGATCTCACCGTTCTCGCCCTTTTGCTGGGCCAGGTTGTCGGTCATGTACTCGGGCAGCAGGTGACGGCGGTTGCTGGTCGCATAGACCAATACATTCGGGGTCGCTGCAGACACGGAGCCATCCAGAATCGACTTCATCGCCTTGTAGCCGGGCTCGCCTTCTTCAAAGCTCAGGTCATCGCAGTAGATGATGAATTTCTCGGGCCGGCCGGCCACCACATCGACGATATCGGGCAGATCGGTCAGATCGGCCTTGTCCACCTCGATCAGGCGCAGGCCCTGGGGCGCATAGGCATGCAGACAGGCGCGGATCAAGGACGACTTGCCAGTCCCCCGTGCGCCCGTCAACAGCACATTGTTGGCGGTGCTGCCTTGCACAAACTGCTCGGTGTTGCGCGCAATCTTTTCCTTTTGCCCGTCGATGTTCTGCAGATCGGACAAGGACATGGCTCCCACATGGCGCACAGGCTCCAGCACGCCGCAGCCGTTGGCCCGCTTGCGATAGCGCCAGGCAATCGCGTCACTCCAGTCGGCCGGCGCCTGCAGCGCCTGGGGCAGCACGGATTCGATGCGCTGCATCAGCTGCTCGGCGCGCTGCACCAGGCGTTCAAGCGGAGAAAAAGGGGAGTTGGAAGACTCGGTCATGGTATCCAGAGGCTCAAGGTTGGAATGCCAGTGAGGCCGGCACCCACCCGGCTTCGGGGGGGTGCGGCGCGCTGGCCCAGTGGGATCAGGAGCGGTAGTCCGCGTTGATGCTCACATAGTCGTGGCTCAGGTCGCAGGTCCACAGCTGGGTGGATGCGTTGCCACGGCCCAGCTGCACACGCACCACAATCTCCTGCTGCTTCATGACGCGCTGGCCATCGGCCTCCTGGTAGGCCGGGTTGCGGCCGCCCTTGGTCGCGACATGCACATCGTCCAGGTACAGCTCGATCTGGGTCTGGTCCAGGTCGTCGATACCGGCATAACCCACAGCCGCCAGAATGCGGCCCAGGTTGGGGTCGCTGGCAAAAAACGCCGTCTTGACCAGCGGCGAATGCGCAATCGCATAGGCCACCAGGCGGCATTCCTCTTCGGTACGGCCCTGCTCCACGTCGATCTGGATGAACTTGGTGGCGCCTTCGCCGTCGCGCACAATGGCCTGCGCCAGCTTCTGGGCCACTTCGCGCAGCGCGGCCATCAAGGCCTGGCCATCGGCGGTGTTCCAGTCGGTGATCGGGGCATTGCCCGCCTGGTTGGTCGCGACCACGACAAAGGAGTCATTGGTCGAGGTGTCGCCATCGATCGTGATACGGTTGAAAGACTGGTCGGCCAAAGTCTTGGCCAGCGCTGGCATCAACTCAGGGCTGATGGCCGCGTCGGTGCCCAGAAAGCTCAGCATGGTTGCCATGTTGGGGCGGATCATGCCCGCGCCCTTGCTGATGCCGGTGACCTGCACCGTCTTGCCAGCCACGGTGGCCGAGGCGGAAAACGCCTTGGGCAGGGTATCGGTGGTCATGATGCCCTCGGCCGCCTTGGCCCAGTGGCCCGGCTGCGCATCGGCAATCGCTGCAGGCAGGCCCGCAGTGATGCGGTCCACCGGCAGCGGCTCCATGATCACACCCGTCGAGAACGGCAGCACTTGCCGGGCATCGATCTTCAGCAGGCCTGCCAGCGCATCACAGGTGGCGTGCGCACGGGCCAGGCCATCAGCGCCGGTGCCGGCATTGGCATTGCCGGTGTTGATGACAATGGCGCGGATGGACTGGCTGTGGCTGGCCAGGTGCTCACGGCAGATCTGCACGGGCGCAGCGCAAAAGCGGTTCTTCGTGAACACGCCAGCGACATGGCTGCCCTCGTCCAGCAAGAACACCGTCACATCCTTGCGGTTGGCCTTGCGCACGCCGGCCTCCGTCACACCAATGCGAATACCGGCGACAGGGGCCAGGTCCTGCGCTACGGGGGCTTTCAAATTGACGGGCATATCAGTCTTTTCCTTGGAACCATGAAAAAAACGGGCGATGAACCAGTCAAAGCCCGTTGTGGTGAAGCGATCCGGTAATTACGCGAGTTTACCGTGGCAGAGCTTGTATTTCTTGCCGCTGCCGCAGGGGCATGGATCATTGCGGGCCACGCGCACGCCTTCGGGCAGGGCCAGTGGCTCGCTGGCCTCGGCATCCCCCGATTCATCGGGGCCGCTGTAGGTCACGTGGGCCGTGCGGTCATTGCTTTGTTCCAGCTGCTCGGTGGCTTCGTCGAGCTGTTCGGGCGAGCGGATCTGCACCGACATCATCACCCGGGTGACCTGGGTCTTGACCTGGTCGATCAGCTGGCTGAACAGCTCGAATGCCTCGCGCTTGTATTCCTGCTTGGGCTGCTTTTGCGCGTAGCCACGCAGGTGGATGCCCTGGCGCAGATAGTCCAGCGCGGCCAGGTGGTCGCGCCAGCTGGAGTCGAGCGTCTGCAGCAGCACCGCACGCATGAACTGCATGAAGTTTTCCTTGCCTGCCTGCTCCAGCTTGTCATTGAACAGGCGTGCACCTTCGGCCACCACCTTCTCTTCGATTTCCTCGTCGGTGATCGATTCCGCGCCTTCGAGCAGTTGCTGCAGCGGCAGGTCGATATGCCATTCCTCACGCAACACCTTCTCCAGGCCGGGCAGGTCCCACTGCTCTTCCATCGACTGCTCAGGCACATACTGGCGCACGATGTCAGCCAGTGCACTGTCGCGCATGCCATCGATCATCGGTGCCAGATCGGCCGCATCGAGAATCTCGTTGCGCTGCTGGTAGATCACCTTGCGCTGGTCATTGGCGACATCGTCGTATTCGAGCAGCTGCTTGCGCATGTCGAAGTTGCGCGCCTCCACCTTGCGCTGGGCGCTCTCGATGGAGCGGGTCACGATGCCCGCTTCGATGGCTTCGCCATCGGGCATCTTCAGGCGTTCCATGATGGCCTTGACACGGTCGCCCGCGAAGATGCGCATCAGCTGGTCGTCCAGCGACAGGTAAAAACGCGAGGAGCCCCGGTCACCCTGGCGGCCGGCACGGCCACGCAGCTGGTTGTCGATACGGCGCGATTCATGGCGCTCAGTCGCGATGATGCGCAGACCGCCCAGCTCGGTCACCTTGTCATGCTCGACCTTCCACTCGGCGCGCAGGGCATCGATCTTGTTGCGGCGCTCGGTCTCGGACAGCGACTCGTCAGCCTCGATCGCAGCGACCTGCTTTTCGATATTGCCACCCAGCACGATGTCGGTACCACGACCGGCCATATTGGTCGCGATGGTGATGACGCCGGGGCGCCCTGCCTGGGCGATGATGTCGGCCTCGCGCTCGTGCTGCTTGGCGTTGAGCACCTGGTGAGGCAGGTTCTCCTTCTTCAGCATCTCGTCGATGATTTCGGAGTTCTCGATCGAGGTCGTGCCCACCAGCACCGGCTGGCCGCGCTCGTAGCACTCACGGATGTCCTGGATCGCCGCCGCATACTTCTCGGGCGTGGTCTTGTAGACGCGGTCGAGCTGGTCATCGCGCTTGCTGGGGCGGTTGGGCGGAATCACCACGGTCTCCAGACCGTAGATTTCCTGGAACTCATAGGCCTCGGTGTCTGCGGTACCCGTCATGCCACCGAGCTTGTTGTACAGGCGGAAGTAGTTCTGGAAGGTGATCGATGCCAGGGTCTGGTTCTCGGCCTGGATTTCCACGCCTTCCTTGGCTTCCACGGCCTGGTGCAGGCCTTCGCTCCAGCGGCGGCCCGACATCAGGCGGCCGGTGAACTCGTCGACAATCACGACCTCGCCGCCCTGCACCACATAGTGCTGGTCGCGGTGGTAGAGGTGCTGTGCGCGCAGTGCGGCGTACAGCTGGTGCACCAGGGTGATGTTGGCCGGGTCGTACAGCGATGCGCCTTCGGCCAGCATGCCCTTTTCGGCCAGAATGCGCTCTGCCGCTTCATAGCCTTGCTCGGTCAGGTGGATCTGGTGGCCCTTTTCGTCGACCGTGAAGTCGCCGGGCTTGGTCACGCCTTCACCGGTGCGGGGGTCGGCTTCGCCTTCCTGGCGGGTCAGCAGCGGCACCACTTCGCGCATCGCCAGGTAGGCGGCGGTATGGTCTTCGGCCTGGCCGGAGATGATCAGCGGCGTACGCGCCTCGTCGATCAGGATGGAGTCCACCTCGTCGACAATCGCGTAATTGAGCCGGCGCTGCACGCGCTCGCTCGCATCCTGCACCATGTTGTCGCGCAGGTAGTCAAAGCCGTATTCATTGTTCGTACCGTAGGTGATGTCGGAGTTGTAGGCTGCCTGCTTCTCATGCTTGGGCAGTTGCGACAGGTTGATGCCCACCGACAGACCCAGGAAGTTGTACAGGCGCCCCATCCAGGTCGCATCACGCGTGGCCAGGTAGTCATTGACCGTCACGACGTGCACACCATTGCCGCTCAGCGCGTTCAGGTACACCGGCAAGGTACCCGTCAAGGTCTTGCCTTCACCGGTGCGCATTTCGGCAATCTTGCCGTAATGCAGGGCCATGCCGCCCAGCATCTGCACGTCGAAGTGGCGCATCTTCATCACACGCTTGGAGCCCTCGCGCACCACGGCAAATGCCTCGGGCAGGATGTTGTCCAGCGACTCGCCGCCAGCAATGCGGTTCTTGAATTCCTGCGTCTTCTCGCGCAATTGTTCGTCGCTGAGCTTTTCGTACTCCGGCTCCATCGCATTGATGCGAGCGACGACCTTGCGGTATTGCTTGAGCAGGCGATCATTGCGACTGCCAAAAATTTTGGTGAAGAAATTGGTTGCCATGCGAACAGAACCACACAACCAGGGAGTGCACTCTTGTCCACCCCTGCCATGCGACCGGAATTCCTAGTGATTAGTGTTGTGTCAGATGGAGGCAATGACCCCGGCTTCAATACCGGGAACGAGGCCTGCCGAATAAAACATTCTACAACCCTGAATAGAATGCGTTGTGGCAGGTGCATTGCAATGTATGGCTATCGCCCCTGGCCCGCCCCTGACACCCCTTCCCAGCCATGATCCAGCCCCAACGCCGGCATTTCGCCGTCACCGTAGAACAAGCCGCGAGCGAAGCGCCCACGTTGGCCAGCCTCGTGGCATTGACGCGCGAGTCCGCCACCCGCTTCAAGCTGGTGGAGCCGCTGATTCCGCCGATGCTGCGCGCCTCGATCAAGCCCGGCCCCATCGACGGCGACCAGTGGTGCCTGCTGGTGGCCAACAATGCCTGCGCGGCCAAGATGAAGCAATTGCTGCCGGCCATGGCTGCCCATCTGCGCGTCAAAGGCTACCCAACGGCTGACATTCGCCTCAAAGTACTGCGCTGACTGACCCCATCCAGGCCAGGCCAGGCCAGGCGGCCAGTCTGGACGCAAAAAAGCCGTTCGCAGCACGGGGCTGAGAACGGCTCTGGAATCTGGTGCCGGTTATCGGAATCGAACTGATGACCTACCGCTTACAAGGCGGTTGCTCTACCAACTGAGCTAAACCGGCAACACTCGGCATTCTATACGGGATTGCCCGCAGCAAAGCCAAATGGGTCCTATTTGACCAGTTTGAGGGACGGCTTGCCGCCTTTGCCGCTGCGGCTGGGGGCATTGCCGTCGGGCGCGGGCGGTTCGTCACTGGAGGTCACAACCTGCATGACCGGCGGCGCAGCGTCCGCGGCGGTCTCCTCGCCCTTGTCGCTGCTTGCCTCCAACGCTGCCATCGCAATGTCGGCATCGTCATCGAGCAGGTCCTCGGGTGGCGGAAAGCCCATACCCTGCCCCGTTTCACGGGCAAAGATCGCGACCACACGGCTGACAGGCACCATGATGTCGCGCGGCACGCCGCCAAAACGGGCGGTGAACTCGATGTAGTCATTGCCCAGCTTGAGCGCACTGGTCGCGTCGTAGCTGATATTGAGCACGATTTCGCCGTCTTTGACGAATTCGCGCGGAACCAGCACCGTCTTGTCCACACGCACACTGAGGTACGGGGTCAGGCCATTGTCATTGCACCACTCCACCCAGGCGCGGATCAGGTACGGCTGGGTGGATGTTGTCTGGATTTCACTCATTGGACACTTTCTGCGCGCTCCCGCGCCACGGAGCAGGGCTCCGCAGACGCTGCCCGCGCTGCGGCAGGCACGGGGCCTTTTACTTGCGCATGACCTTTTCGGAAGGCGTCAGCGCCTCGATGTATGCAGGACGCGAGAAGATGCGCTCTGCATACTTGAGCAGCGGAGCGGCGTTCTTGGACAGCTCGATGCCGTAGTAATCCAGGCGCCAGAGCAGCGGCGCAATGGCCACGTCCAGCATCGAGAAGTTCTCGCCCAGGATGAACTTGTTCTTCAGGAACACCGGTGCCATCTGGGTCAGGCGGTCGCGGATCTGAGCACGGGCCTTTTCCAGCGCCTTCTCGTTGCCCTTGACGGCACGCTCTTCCAGGGTGTGCACGTGGGTGAACAGCTCTTTTTCGAAGTTCAGCAGGAACAGGCGCACGCGGGCGCGCTCGACCGGATCGCCGGGCATCAGCTGTGGATGGGGGAAGCGCTCGTCGATGTACTCGTTGATGATGTTCGATTCGTACAGGATCAAATCACGTTCGACCAGGATAGGCACTTGGCCGTAGGGATTCATCACACTGATGTCTTCGGGCTTGTTGAACAGGTCCACATCGCGGATCTCGAAATCCATCCCTTTTTCAAACAGCACAAAGCGGCAGCGGTGGGAGAAAGGGCAGGTCGTTCCCGAATAAAGCACCATCATGGTGAGAGGCTCCTCAAAATCAAAAAAGAGTGGACTGCAGTCAATGCCGCCCACTCTACACAAATCGGCTACCCAAATTCAAGCCCTGCTCACAGGGCCTGGACCGGCTGCACGCAAAATACGTTTACTTCACATCTTTCCAGAACGCCGCATTCAGACGCCAGGTGATGAGGATCAGGCCCAGCAAAAATATCAACACCCCGACGCCGACGCGCATGCGGGTGTTCTGGCTGGGATCACCCATCCATTGTAGATAGTTCACCAAATCACCCACACTCTTATCGAATTCGGTGGAACTCAGCTTGCCCGGCGTGACCTGTTGCCAGCCGCTGAACACCTGCGTCTTGTGCCCATGCTCCTCCACCTCTTTGTAGACCGGCACGCGCACACCTTGCAGTTCCCAGAGCACATGGGGCATGCCCACCGAGGGGAAGGCCATGTTGTTCCAGCCGGTGGCCTTGGTGTCATCCTTGTAGAAGCCACGCAGGAAGGTATAGAGGTAGTCCGCACCGCTGCCCTGGTGGCCGGCACGTGAGCGTGCCACCAAGGTCAGGTCCGGCGGATTGGCGCCAAACCACTCCTTGGCCTGCTTGGGATCGATGGCCGCCTTCATCGTCTCGCCCACCTTGTCGGTGGTGAACAGCAGGTTGTCCTTGATCTGCTGCTCGGTCAGGCCAATGTCCTGCAGCCGGTTGTAGCGCATGAAAGCGGCCGAATGGCAGCTGAGGCAGTAGTTCACAAACAGCTTGGCGCCGTTTTGCAAGGAGGTGGTGTTGGTGGTGTCGGGCTTGAACTTGTCCCAAGCGACACCGCCTTCGGCCGCCTGCACCGCGCCGGCCCCCAAAAGCACGCCCAGACCCAGGCATGCGGAGAGAATGATTTTTTTCATCGTGGGATGCTTTCTGGTTCAGTGCGCATGGAAGGTGACACGCTCAGGCACCGGCTTGGGGGTGCCCTTGCGGCTCCACCACGGCATCAGCAGAAAAAAGCCAAAGTAGAACAAGGTACCCACTTGCGAGACCTTTTCGCCAATCGGCGATGGCGGCTGCACCCCCAGATAGGCGAGCACCACGAAGTTCACGACAAACACCGCATACACATACTTGTGCCAGTGCGGGCGGTAGCGGATGGAGCGCACGGGGCTGTGGTCCAGCCAGGGCAGGAAGAACAGGATGATCACCGCCAGGCCCATCACCACCACACCCCAGAACTTGGCGTCGATACCGCCCAGCGCCGCAATGCCGGTGAACGCAAAAGCGCCAAACATGGCCAGCACCACCAGGCCTGCCAGCACCAGCAGCCCTTTGAGGATGGTCGCCAAGCGGGTCTTGATGCAGACATAGGCAACCGCCGCGACCAGGATCACCGACAGGGCCACCATCATCTCGCCGGTGATCGCACGCAGCATCGAGTAGAACGGCGTGAAGTACCAGACCGGCGCGATGTGGTTGGGCGTCTTGAGCGGGTCGGCCGGGATGAAGTTGTTGTACTCGAGGAAGTAGCCGCCCATCTCCGGCGCAAAGAACACGATGGCCGAGAAGATGAACAGGAACACCGCCACGCCAAACAGGTCATGCACCGTATAGTACG
The DNA here is from genome assembly GCF_022387135.1 of Comamonas sp. B21-038. Lineage (GTDB taxonomy): Bacteria > Pseudomonadota > Gammaproteobacteria > Burkholderiales > Burkholderiaceae_C > Comamonas > Comamonas sediminis. The sequence continues at coordinate 224,338 of NZ_CP092462.1, read as the reverse complement.
GGTGGAAGGGCACGCCATCGAGCGGCCGGCCCTGCGCATCCTTGGGCGCATTAGGCCCCTTGATCTCGATGCCATCGGGGTTGTTCGAGCCCACGTCATGCAAGGCCAGCAAGTGCGCCGCAACCAGGCCCAGCAGCACCAGCGGCACGGCAATCACGTGGAAGCTGAAGAAGCGGTTCAAGGTGGCATCGCCCACCACATAGTCGCCACGAATCAGCAGGGCCAGGTCAGGGCCGATGAAGGGAATGGCCGAGAACAGGTTGACGATCACCTGGGCGCCCCAGTACGACATCTGGCCCCAGGGCAGCAGGTAGCCCATGAAGGCCTCGGCCATCAGGCACAGGAAGATGGCGCAGCCAAACACCCAGACCAGCTCACGCGGCTTGCGGTAGCTGCCGTACAACAGGCCCCGGAACATGTGCAAATAGACCACGACAAAGAACGCCGACGCACCGGTGGAATGCATGGTCCGGATCAGCCAGCCCCAGGGCACATCACGCATGATGTACTCGACCGAGGCAAAGGCCTTCTCGGCATCGGGCTTGTAGTGCATCACCAAGAAGATGCCGGTGACGATCTGGATCACCAGCACCAGCAGCGCCAGCGAGCCAAAGATGTACCAGAAGTTGAAGTTCTTCGGTGCGTAGTACTCCGACATATGGACCCGGTAGGCCTCAAATGCCGTGGGAAAGCGGTTCTCCAGCCAGTTGCCGGCCTTGGCGCCCAAGGTGGCGTTCGGCGATATCTCCTTGAATTCGTGTGCCATCGCGCCTCCTTATGCTTTTTTGTCTTCGCCAATCAGCAGCTTGGTATCGCTCAGATACTGGTGCGCTGGCACTTCGAGGTTGTCGGGCGCGGGCTTGTTCTTGAATACGCGGCCGGCCAGGTCAAAGGTCGAGCCGTGGCAGGGGCAGAGAAAGCCGCCTTTCCAGTCGTCGGGCAGCGAAGGCTGGGGGCCGGGCTGCAGCTTGTCGGTGGGGGAGCAGCCCAGGTGGGTGCAGATGCCGATCACGACCAGCACCTCGGGCTTGATGGAGCGGGTTTCGTTTTTGGCGTAGGCCGGTGTCGGATAGGCGGTGCGCTCCGACTTGGGGTCGGCGAGCTGGCCATCGAGCTGGGGCAGCTCGGCGATCTGCTCAGGCGTGCGGCGCAGGATCCAGATCGGCTTGCCGCGCCATTCGGCGGTGATTTTCTCGCCAGGCTTGAGGTCCGAGATATCCACTTCAACGGCAGCGCCGGCGGCCTTGGCCTTTTCTGAAGGATTGAAGGAGCTGACAAACGGAACCGCAGTGGCGACTCCTCCGACAGCACCTGCGCATCCCGACGCTATCAGCCACGTCCTTTTACTGGAGTCGATGGAAGAATCACTCATGGGGCTCCTTGGTCAACGCTTATATCTCGGTTTTTGCGGATTGTATGAAGTGTCTTGCCCATCATGCAATGCGCCGAAACCCTTGAAGCTGAGCGATACTAGGCGTCATGTTTATTTGACAGGAGCAGCGCATGAGCTTCATGAAGGAATTCCGCGAGTTCGCGGTCAAGGGCAATGTGATGGATCTGGCCGTTGGTGTGATCATCGGCGCCGCTTTTGGCAAGATCGTCGATTCGGTCGTCAATGACCTGATCATGCCTATCGTCGGTTTGGTCTTTGGCAAGCTGGACTTCTCCAATCTCTTCGTGGTGCTGGGCACTATCCCTGATGGCGTACCGCGCACACTGGACGCACTGAAAAAAGCGGGCATTCCGGTGTTTGCTTATGGCAACTTCATCACCGTCGCGGTGAACTTCGCGATCCTGGCTTTCATTATTTTCATGATGGTCAAGCAGATCAACCGCCTCAAGCGCGACACGCCACCACCTGCGCCCGCCGCCACCCCGGAAGACGTGGTGCTGCTGCGCGAAATCCGCGACAGCCTGCAGCAAAAGCGTTGATTTTTTGCAACAAGGAAGCAAAAATTCTGCTTCTTTTGCACCTACACCACAGCAGCCTTTGGAGGCTGCTTTTTTATGCCTGCTGCTGCCCTGCGGCCAAGCGGCGTGCCATCTGCACTGCCGCAATCAGGCTGGCCGCATCGGCCAGGCCCTGGCCGGCAATGTCAAAGGCTGTGCCATGGTCTGGGCTGGTGCGCACCAGCGGCAGGCCCAGGGTCACGTTGACGCCCTCGTCCAGCCCCAGGTACTTCACGGGGATCAGGCCCTGGTCGTGGTACATGGCCACCACCACATCAAAGGCGCCGGGATGCTCGGCGCTGTGGCGGGCGCGCATGAAGACGGTATCGGGCGGCTCGGGGCCGACCACCTGCATGCCCAGCGCCTGCGCAGCGGCCACGGCGGGCGCTATGTGCTCCAGCTCCTCACGGCCCATCAGCCCTGCTTCACCGGCATGGGGATTGAGCCCCGCCACCGCTATCCGCGGGGGCCGCCCCAGCGCACGCAGCAAGGCCTCGTGCGTGATGCGGATGGTCTCCAGCACCTGCTCTTTGGTCACTGCGTCAATGGCATCGCGCAGCGATACATGGATGCTCACCAGCACGGTGCGCAGCGCTTCATTGGCCAGCATCATGCGCACCGGCATTTGTGCCAGTGCCACCCCGGCATGCTGGGCCGCTTCGGCCTGCAGCAATTCGGTATGGCCGGGGAACGGGAGCCCGGCCAGGTGCAGCGCCTCCTTGTTCAAGGGCGCCGTCACCAACCCGGCAATCCGGCCTTGCAAGGCCTGGCGCGCTGCCCAGCGCACGCACTCGGCAGCAGAGCGCCCGGCCTCGGCCTGCACCTGGCCAAAAGGCAAAGGCCCGGGCAAGCCTGGCAGTGACAGCACCGGCATGCAACGCGGCGGCACGCCCCAGGCCTCTTGCGGATCCGCAATCTCGGCCACCGGCAGCGCGCAGCGGCCCGGGCCCTGCAGCATCTGCGCTGCGCGGCGCAGGGTCTGCAGCTCGCCGACGACAAAGCAGCCCAGCATCTGCTCGGGCGTATCACGAAAGGCCTTGGCCACGATTTCCGGGCCAATGCCGGCGGGGTCGCCCTGGGTGATGGCGAGCAAGGGAGCGGAGTGCACGGGGATGTCCTTCGGAGAAACGTCAGGCGGGATTGTCGATGTCGATAAAGTGATGCGCCACGCCCAACTGCTGGGCCACGGCGGCCGCAGCGGCGGGCGCGCCGTAGCGCTCGGTCGCATGGTGGCCGGCCGCAAAAAAGCTCACGCCGGTCTCGCGCGCCAGGTGGGCCTGGGGCTCGGATATCTCGCCGGTCAGAAAACCATCAGCACCGGCAGCCATTGCGGCCTCGAAGAAGCCCTGCGCGCCCCCGGTGCACCAGGCCATGCGGCGGATGGGGCGTGGCGTCTCGCCCGTCACCACGGTGACGGAGCGGCCCAGGGTCTGTTGTATGTGCGCAGCCACTTGCGCAGGTGGCAGCGCATCCAGGCTGCCGATAAAGCCCAGTTCCTGGTCGCCAAAACGGGCGTCGGCCTGCCAGCCCAGCTGCACGCCCAGTTGGGCATTGTTGCCCAGCTCCGGGTGCGCATCCAGCGGCAGGTGGTAGGCGAACAGATTGATGTCGTGCTTGATCAGCAGTTCGATGCGCTGCTTCATCCAGCCGGTGATGCGGCCGTCGTAGCCGCGCCAGAACAAGCCATGGTGTACAAAGATCGCATCGGCCTGGGCGGCAATGGCCGCCTCGATCAGCGCCCGCGATGCCGTCACACCGCTGACCAGCTTGCAGATCTCCGCCTTGCCCTCCACCTGCAAACCATTGGGGCCATAGTCTTTGAAGCGGGCGGGCTGCAGCAGCGCATCAAAGGCCTGCAGCATGTCTTGGCGGGTCGTAGTCATGCCCGATTGTCTCAGACCTGTGCGGCACGCCACCCCGGAATCAAAAAACCCGCTGATGCCAGGCATGCAGCGGGTTCGAGGGGCGATTAGCCAGAAGCAGCTCTACTTCTTGGCGACCCAGCCCTTGACGGCCAGCGGCCAGAAGCCCATGGCCACGCCCAGCACGCCCATCGCGGCCACATAGTGGGCAGGCGCCATCACATCGGCCTGTTGCCAGACGGACACCAGCATCGGCGTCAAACCACCGAACACGGCATAGGCCATGTTGTACGAGAAGGACAGTCCCGTGAAGCGCACCTCGGGCGGGAAGGCGCGCACACCAACGACGGGCAGCAGCGAGATCGCACCCACAAAAAAGCCCACCAGCGCATAGGTCCAAACCAGCGAGACCTCGGTGCCAGGCAGGTTCAGGTAGAACAGATAGGCGGTAACGGCCATGCCGCCCCAGCCCAGCACCATCGCAGCACGCGTGCCCCATTGGTCCGACAGCCAGCCCCAGAACACGCAGCCGAGGGTCAAGGTCACAGTCGCTACGGCATTGGCCTTGAGGGCCACCGCTGGGGCGATATGGAACACCTTTTGCAGATAGGAAGGTGTGAACAGGATCACCACCACCACGGCGGTGGACAGGATCCAGGTCATCAGCGCCACGACCACGCTGGCTTCGCGGTGGTCGCGCAGAATGGTCTTCAGCGGCAGTTCGCGGTCCACCTGCTTGCGGGCCTGCATCTCCTGGAAGATGGGGGTCTCATGCAGGAACTTGCGCAGGTACACGGACACCAGGCCAAACACGCCGCCCAGGATGAACGGAATGCGCCAGGCCCAGTCGTGGATCTCGGCCGCGCTGTAGACGCTGTTGAGCCAGACGCCAATGATCGAGCCCAGGAAAATGCCGCCGGTGATGCCGGAGGTCAGCGAGCCAATCGCGAAGCCATAGCGTTTGGCCGGTGCGTGCTCGGCGACAAACACCCAGGCACCGGGCATCTCGCCGCCAATCGCAGCGCCTTGCAGCACGCGCATCGCCAGCAGCAGGATGGGCGCGGCCAAGCCAATGGTTTCATAGGTCGGCAGCAGGCCGATCACCAAGGTGGGCACGGCCATCAGGAACACCGACAAGGTGAACATCTGCTTGCGGCCCAGAATGTCGCCAAAGTGGGCGATCAAGATCCCGCCAATGGGGCGGGCCAGGTAGCCAGCCGCGAAGATGCCCAGCGTCTGCAGCTGGCGCATCCAGTCCGGCATCGAGGCCGGGAAGAACAGCGATCCCAGTACGTTGGCAAAGAATACAAACACCACAAAGTCATAAAACTCCAGGGTGCCGCCCAGGGCCGACAGGCCCAAGGTCTTGTAGTCGTCCCGGTTCAAGGGGCGGTTGGCAGGCGAAGCAGCGGAAGCCCCACCTTGGTCAGCAGTCAGCGAAGTCATGTGTCCTCTACATATCAGAGCAGGACAGCGCAAAACGCAGCGCATTGTGGGCGCGTATCAAGGGGTTCGGCGAGCCCCGGGATGGCGGGAGTCAGCGCAAGCGAGAGGAGAGATGGACCCCTTCGCAGGGAACCACGATGAGCGCAGGAGCGCAGTCAAAAGGTTGGGAGGCCATTCTAGGTACTTACCCTTTGGCCTCAGTCAGTGTCACGAAAAGTATCCCTCTCTGCTGGGGCTTGCAACGGCGCCATCCTATCTGTGCCGCAATGACATCGTTCCGCCAGCAACGGTTTTTAGAGGCATTCTTCGAGAATCTCTGGGATTGGTCCGATTTGGAGAACAATGTCGCGGCCATGACATCGTCAAATACGATGGATTGCATCGCAGATGGCCGCGAGATGCGCCAGAATACCCGTGGCCCTGCTGCGCCCGTCAACCGCCGGGCGGCGCCTGCGCCGCAGCGCATCAGACGGCACCGCAGCGGCTTGCTGCCAGGCCCGGTGCCATAATCAATAGCAATGCCCAACGCCGTTGCTGGCTGTCAGCCAGGCGCGGCCACCTTCACCCTATCCCAGGTTCTATGAAACGCCTCTGGCTTTTTTTCGCACAATCGGTCACCGTCTTGCTGGCCTTGTACTTTATCGTCGCCACCTTGCAGCCCGGCTGGCTGCAGCGCAACAACGCGGTACGCAGCAATGCCGGCATCGCGTTGATCGAGGCGCCGCAAAGCGAAGCCAACCGGGCCAGCGTCGCGACCAGCAGCTTCAGCCCCGCTGCTAAAAAAGCGTCGCCGGCGGTGGTCAGCATCAACACCAGCACGGCAGTGCGCCACCCGCGCGCCAATGACCCCTGGTTCCAGTTCTTCTTTGGCGACCAGGGCGTGCAGAACCAGGCGGGCCTGGGCAGCGGCGTGATCGTCAGCCCTGACGGCTATGTGCTCACCAACAACCATGTGGTCGAGGCCGCCGACGATATCGAAGTGACCTTGACCGATGGCCGCAAAGCCAAGGGCACGATCATCGGCACCGATCCGGAGACGGACCTCGCCATTCTCAAGATCAGCCTCGACAAATTGCCGGTCATCGTGCTGGGCAATTCGGATTCGGCCGAGGTCGGCGACCAGGTACTGGCGATTGGCAACCCCTTTGGCGTGGGCCAAACGGTGACCAGCGGCATCATCAGCGCGCTGGGCCGCAGTGAGCTGGGCATCAACACCTTCGAGAACTTCATCCAGACCGATGCGGCCATCAACCCCGGCAACTCGGGCGGCGCGCTGGTCGATGTCAACGGCAACCTGGTCGGCATCAACACGGCCATCTATTCGCGCTCGGGAGGCAGCATGGGCATTGGCTTTGCCATCCCCATCGCGCTGGCCAAGAACGTGCTCGACAGCATCGTGCGCGATGGCAAGGTCACCCGCGGCTGGATCGGCGTCGAGCCCAATGACCTGACACCCGAGCTGGCCGAAACCTTTGGCGTCAAGGCCGACACCGGTGTGATCATCACCGGCGTGCTGCAAAGCGGCCCTGCCGCCAATGCTGGCATCCGCCCCGGTGATGTGATTACCCAGATCGGCGCGATGCCGGTGCACCATGTGCAAAGCCTGCTGACGGCCGTGGCCGCGCTGGTGCCCGGCACCACGTCCGAAGTGCAGTTGCGCCGGGGGGACCAGAGCCTGACCCTGCCGATCACTCCCGGCACCCGCCCGGTCAACAACCGCGCGATGCCCCAAGGCCGGCGTTAAGCGCTGGCGGGGTGCGCTGGCTGCGCCTTCGCCAGGGTCATGCATCCCACCGATGTGGAACCAGGCCGCCGAGCACTACCGCTGCGGCCAAGCCGCTCCAGCCCCCGTACCCCACAAATACCAAAGCCCCGGCTGAACCCAGGTCAGCATGGGGCTTTGGTGTATCTGGCGGGCTGGCAGTAATCAGGCTGCTGCGTCAGCGTCGCTCTCTTCTTCCTTCTTGGGCTGGTTGCGCGAGAACCAGGTGGCGCCCAGGATGCCGACCTCGTACAGAATGCACATGGGCACGGCCAGCGAAATCTGCGACAGCACATCCGGCGGGGTCACCACCGCCGCGATGACAAACGACAGCACGATGAAGTAGCCGCGGAACGACTTGAGCTTGGCAATCTCCACCAGGCCCAGGCGCACCAGCAGAATCACCACAATCGGGACCTGGAAGGCCAGGCCAAAGGCCAGGTAGAGCGACAAGATGGCCTCGACATACGAGGCGATATCGGGCGTGGCAGCCACGCTTGACGGCGTGAAGTGCTGGATGAAGCCAAACATGCGGTCGAGCACGAACAGCTGCACAAAGGCAATGCCGGCGTATGCCAGCAGGCTGCCAAAGAAGATCAGCGGCAGCGCAAACTTGCGCTCATGCATGTACAGGCCCGGTGCCACAAAGGCCCACAGCTGGTACATGATCCAGGGCAGTGCCAGCAAGATCGCTGCCATGCCCAGCACTTTGAGCGGGACGATGAAAGGCGAGAACACGCCAACCGCGATCAGCTTGGCGTCGGGCGGCATGTGCATCTTGATCGGATGGGCAATGAAATTCATCAAGCCATCAGGCCCCGGCCAGATGGCCAGCAGCACCACGGCGACGAGCACACCGCCAATGCTGTAGAGCAGCCTATCGCGCAGCTCCATCAGGTGCTGCACAAAGGGCTGCTCGGTGCCGGCCAGCTCGTCTTCTTTGGAAGGGGTTTCGGACATGGGGATATCAGTTGCGGATCAAGGCATCACCGGCGTGCAGCACCTGGAGGCAGGCTGCACCATCGCGGACCGGTGGAATGCCAGGGAGAAAACATGCCAACGCCCTGCCCCTGGAGCCTGATGCGTTGCGTGCGCCATCACAGGCCGGACGATGGCTTTTTGGGCCGGAAACGTGCCACGCGTGCCGCGCCCGACTGCACATGGGTGCGCACACCCGCTTGGTGCTTGTACCACTGGGGCGTCGCGCCGCGCTTTACGCGCCAGTTCTTGCGCGGGTGGTGGTAGACCGGCGCCACCGCCGATGCCGAGCCACTGTCATAGCTCTCGGCATAGGGATCTGCGGTGTAGAAGCTGTCGTCGCTGGCCGATGAAGCCAGGCCATTGGCCTGGTCGTTGAGGTTTTTCTCGAAGTCTGCCGAATTGGTGCGGATGGTGTTTTCCACATCCCGCGCGGCCGACTCGACGTTCTCTTTCATCTTGCGCAGCTCGTCAAGCTCCATCGAGCGGTTGACCTCGGACTTGACGTCGTTGACATAGCGCTGCGCCTTGCCCAGCAAGGTGCCCACCGTGCGCGCAACGCGCGGCAGTTTTTCAGGGCCGATGACGATCAGTGCCACCGCACCGATCAAGGCCATTTTGGAGATACCGAGATCAAACATTCCAGTCCCATCGAATGCACAGCAACGGTTGCTGCGGCTGGCCCGCAGCCCCAGCGGCGCGCATATCAGCCCTTGTTCTTGGCTTCTACGTCGATGGTGGAGTTCTTGTCAGCGACGGGCGACTGGCCCACCTGCTGTGCCGTGGTCGTCGTGGGGGCAGCGGGCGAGGCCGAGTCACTGCCGTCCTTGATGCCATCCTTGAAGCCCTTGACCGCACCACCCAGATCGGTGCCGATGTTCTTGAGCTTCTTGGTGCCGAACACCAGCACCACGATGAGCAGAACAATCAGCCAATGCCAAACAGAAAAGGAACCCATGAAATTCTCCTAGCGAATATGCACATTTTAGACGCCTTGGGCATCTACCAGTTTCGTAATACTGTCACAGGGCGAGGTCATCGCCGTTGGGCGGAGCCAGCGCTCAGCCCTTTTTCCAGGGCCGGGGGCCGCCCAGCAGGTGGATGTGCAGGTGGTGCACTTCCTGGCCGCCCTCCTCGCCGGTGTTGACCATCAGCCGGAAACCCCCTTGCGGATAGGGGTTGCAGCCGTTGTCCAGCGCCAGTTGCGGTGCCTTGGCCAGCATGCGGCCCAGCAACGGAGCATCTTCGGCACCGACCTGCGCCATCGACGGGATGTGCCGCTTGGGCACCATCAGCAAATGCACGGGAGCGGCCGGGTGGATGTCCTTGAACACCAGCATGTCCTCGTCCTCATGAACCTTGCTCGACGGGATTTGGCCGGCGATGATTTTGCAAAAAAGGCAGTCGGGATCGTGCATAAAATTCTTATCTCTCAAAACAACGGCGGCGCCGCAGCGGGCAGCCACCAGCACTGGGCACGGTACAAGCAGCAACCGTGCCAACCATCAGTAAATTACACCTTGAAGCCAGAACGCACACCGACATCGGCGCGGTGCTGGGTCAGCCAGTTCTCGCCGGACACACGGCCCCGCTCAAACAGTTCGCGCACAAAGGGCGCATCGGAGCGGTTCTTGCTGGACGCGCCATAGCTCTTGAGCACGGCACCCCCATCCACATGGTGCATCAGCATGTACTTGTAGCGTTCACGGTCCAGCTTGCCTTCATCGAGCAGGCGGCGCACAAAGCCCATCGCCCGCAACTCGGCCAGCAAGCTGGCGTTGAAGGTGATTTCATTGATACGGTCCATGATTTCCTGGACGTTGGTGGGCACCTCGTTGTACTCAATCGGGTTGAGCTGCACCAGCAGCACATCGCTGTTGCCGGTCTGGTAGATCAGCGGGTAGAGCAAGGGATTGCCGGAGTAGCCGCCGTCCCAGTAGTGCTGGTCCTTGATCTCGACCGCCTTGTACATCATCGGCAGGCAGGCGGAGGCCATCACCGCATCGGCGGACAAGCGCTTGCCACTGAACACCTCGCCCTTGCCGGTACGCACATTGGTCGCGCAGACAAACACCCGGGGGGCATTGCGGCCTTGCTCGTGCTGCAAAAAGTCGAAATCCACCACTTTCTCAAGCAGACGGCGCAGCGGGTTGATATCGAGGGGATTGGTCTGGTAGGGCGAGAGCCACTGGCTCATCATGTCCCAGATGGCCTTGCCAGCCATCGGCACGCCCGCCATCAGGCTGCCCATGGTACCCACGCCTTCCCAGAACTGGGTCAGGCTCTCCCGGGCCGATTCGCAGCCGGCCTCATGGGCCTTGCGCCGGTCTGTCTGGGTCGCTGCCGCCTTGCCATAGCCATAGGCCATCACGACGGCATTCATCGCGCCGGCACTGGTGCCGCTGATGCCCTCGGCCCAGAGGCTGCGGTCAGCCAGCAAGGCATCGAGCACCCCCCAGGTGAAGGCACCATGCGAGCCGCCGCCTTGCAAGGCCAGGCTGATCGGGGGGGTGTTTTCGTCCACCCCCTTGGAGCGCGGCAGGCGTTTGGGCGCTTCGGCTTCGACGGGCACCGGCTCTCCCGGCAGCGCTGGCGCTTCGGGCTGCGGCTCGGCGCTAGCCATGGATGGCCTGGTCTTTGTTCATTGCCAGCATGCCGCGCACGATGCGATAGAGGAACCACAGCGAAATCAGCGTCCAGGCAATCCAGCCAGGGACGAGGAACAGGATCCACAGCGGCGCGGTGACCACATACAGGATGCCGGCCCAGATGACGCTGCGAATGCGCCAGGAGAAGTGGCTTTGCTGCCAGGTGCCTTGCGCATCGCTGCGCTTGACGAGGTCGATCACCAGTGCAATCAGCAGCAGCACGATGCTGGCCTGCGCGCTGGGCACCACCGCCGCCACTGCCACGATCAGGTGCAGCAGGTAGCTCACCCAGCCCCAGGTCTTGAGACTTTCCATTGCGGCCGAATCCACAGTCTTCACGTCAACGACATCATTCATGCGGAACTCCCTTCTTCAGCTTCACGGTTTTTTACCTTGCGCATCGCCTTCTCTTCCAGGCCACTGAGGCCTTCGCGGCGTACCAGTTCATTCACCACATCAGCGGGGCTCAGGCCATAGTGGGCCAGCGCGACCATCGTATGAAACCACAGATCGGCGACTTCGTACACCAGTTTGGAGGCGGGCGCCCCGTGGTCCACATCCTTGGCAGCCATCACCACCTCGGTCGCCTCCTCTCCCACCTTCTTCAAAAAGGCGTCGGGCCCCTTGTGCAGCAAACGGGCCACATAGCTGGCCTCGGGATCACCGCCATTGGCAGGTTTGCGCGACTCCAGCACTTCGGCCAGACGCATCAAGGCATCCGTCGAGGACATGGCAGCAGAGGGGGAGGTATCGGTCATATCGGAAATATAGCGAAGCAGCCGCAAAGGGCTGCAAAGGAAGGCGGATGCTGGACAGGGATTATTTGTAGATCGATTCCGGGTCTTTCAAGACCGGATCGACCGCTTGCCACTGGCCATCACGCAACACGCTGTAAAAACAGCTGTGGCGGCCTGTGTGGCAGGCAATGCCCGGCTCATGCCCCGTCTGGGTCACGCTCAGCAGCACCACATCATTGTCACAGTCAATGCGGATCTCGTGCACGGTCTGCACATGGCCGGACTCTTCGCCCTTGAACCACAGCTTGCCGCGCGAACGGCTGAAGTACACCGCCCGGCCCAGCTCGGCCGTGTGGGCCAGCGCCTCGCGGTTCATCCAGGCAAACATCAGCACATCCTTGGTGTGCTGCTCCTGCGCAATCACGGGCACCAGGCCCTGCGCATCCCATTTCACTTGATCGAGCCAGTTCATGCGGGGAATTGTCTCGCATTCAATGCAGTTGTGCGCACTGCAGGGAGAAAACAGCCCCCAATGCAACCGGCCCGGTGCAGCGAATGCAGCCGGGCCGGTGGGGTTGAGGGTCAAAAATGGTCAGTCCTGCCGACCACGGCCCTGGCGATGCGGCAGGGCCCTGCCTGCCAACAGCATCAGCAACAAGGCCACCAGACCCGTCGCCCATGCAGCATTCACAGGCACTGCCTTGACGGCAGCTGGCGGTGTGCTGGTGAACACGGCGGACGCGGAGGCCTCGCTATTGGCCGCGACAGGGTCGTACACATCGCTGCTGGCGCGCGTGTTGATCGTGATGGCAGCCGTCGAGCTCGGCGTGAACTTGGTGGTACAGGTGACCGACTCACCCACCGCCAGCGAAGCGATCGGCGGGGTCGGCGTACACACGGTGACCGCACCGGCCGGTGCGCCGCTCACATCGCAGCGGGCATTGCTTGCCGTGGCGGGGCCTGCGTTGCGGCAGACCGAGGTCAGCGTGAACTCCACGCCCACCTTGGCATCGATGGTCGCAGGCATGCTCACCTGCATATCGGCCGCTTGCGTCGGCGTGCTCACCGAGCAGGCTGCACTGCAACTGCCTGGTGCACTGCTGTCCACAATATTGACCACATTCGGGCTGCTGACCGTGTCCTCCACGCGCACCGTGTACTCGAAAGCCACCGTGCCCGGTGCCTGAGCGCTACCGCCGGGCACCGTCACGGAACGGTTGCAGGTGCTGCGCGATGCGCCGCAACCCGCCGTCCACCCTTCGTCGGTACCGGCATAGCGGGTGCCCACAGGCACCGTCTCCGTCAGCACCGTCGAGCCCGGCGTACCGCCCGTGTTGCTGACCAGGACCTGGTAGGTCAGCTTGTCACCGGGCTTGATCACATAGCCGGCAGGCACGGGCGCATCGTTGACCTTCACCAGCACATTGCGCACCGTCACTGCCGAAGGCGTATTGCCGTTGACAGCCTGGGTGGCCGTGTTGTTTGCGGTGTTGCTCTCATAACTATCGGTTGCCGCCGTCATGCTGGCGCTGATGGATCCTTCAGCGGCCGTGAAGGTCGCTGTGCAGCTGATGCTTTCGCCCACTGCAAGCTGGGTGTTGGCACCGCAAGTCGCTGCAATGCTGTTGCCGCCGTTGTTCACGGTCATCACGCAGCTGGCATTCACCGCCTCCACCGGGCCGTTGTTGGTGCATTGGCCGGTGATGGTCACGCTGTCGCCAACCACCACGGCGCCAGATGGAATCGTCGTGATCTGCGCTTGCATGTCCGCGACCGCATTGGCCGTTTCCGCCGTGCAGCCACCGGCCGCGCAAGCGGCTGGCACATCGCTGGTCACCGTATTGATGATCTTGCCGCTGCTGGTCGCTGGCGCCAGCACTTCCACCGTGAACTGCACGGTCTGCTCGCCCGGTGCGCCTGCGCTCTGCGCGGGAACGGTCACACTTTGCGTGCACGTGCTGGCTGCTGCGTCGCAGGCATGGGGTGCCAGGCTCCAACCCTGGTCAGGGTTAGCGGCAGCGCCACCGACAAACCTGGTACCTTCCGGCACGGTTTCGGTCAGCTCCAGGGTGCTGGCGGTACCGCCCGCATTGGTCACCCGCAGGTGGTAGGTCAGCGTGTCACCGATCTTGGCTGCATAGTTGTCAGGGACTGCAGCACCGTTGACTTGCGCCAGGGTCTTGGCGATGTTCAGCTCGGCCGGCGTATTGACCTTGACGGTCTTCGTTGCCGTGTTGTTACCTGCAGCCGGGTCGTACAAGGTGTTGCTGGTCGCAACGCTGACTGCGTAGTCACCCGCATCACTTGGCGTGAACTTGGTGGTGCAGGTGATGCTCTCACCAGACTCCAAAGTGGCGGCTGGGCTCACAGGCGCGCAAGTGGTAACCGCATTGGCTGGCGCAGTCACGATGCAAGATGCGTTGAGCGCGCTTTGTGGGCCCTGGTTCTTGCACACGCTGGTGTAGACCAGTTCCACACCGGTGGTGCTGGTCGGTCCTGGCGTCACAGCCACGGTGGCCTGCATGTCTGCACGTTGCGTGCCGGTCGTTACCTGGCAAGCGCTGCAGCTGCCAACGCTGCTGGTGGCCGTGTTGACAATGGTGGCAGTGCTGCCAGGGCCCGCCACGGTGACGGTGTAGGTCACCGAGCTCGTTTGGCCCGCGCCCACTGCTACCGTCTGGTTGCAGGTGCTCGATGCTGCTGCACAACCGCCGCCCCAGCCCTCGCCCGTTCCCGTGTAGCTCGTGCCTGCTGGCACCGTCTGGCCCACATCAGTGCTGCCTACGGTGCCGCCGGTATTCGCAACCGTCACCGTGTAGGTCAGCACATCGCCGGGCTTGGCCAGATAACCAGCAGGGACAGGGTTACCGTTCACTGCGGTCAACACATTGGTGGTTACCAGGCTAGCCGCAGTGTTTCCCACCGTGGACTTGGTGTCGGTGTTGTTCGCCGTGTTGCTCTCGTAGCTTTGCGTAGTCGTATGGATGGTGGCGCTGATCGCACCTTCTACAGCCGTGAAGCTGGCCGTGCAGCTGATGCTTTCGTTCAATGCCAGATTCACATTGACACCGCAGCTTGCCGGGATGCTGTTGCCGCCGTTGTTCACGGTCATCTCGCAGCTGGCATTTACAGCGTCGGCGGGGCCCTTGTTGGTACAGACGCCAGTGATGGTCACGCTTTGACCCACCACCACCGCCGTAGCTGGGATGTCGGTGATCTGCGCTTGCATGTCTGCCACTGCTTTGTTGGTCTCCACCGAGCAGCTGGTGCCGGTACAAGCAGCCGCCACATCGCTCAGCACGGTATTGGTGATCTTGCCGTTGCTGGTAGCTGGCGCAATCACTTCCACGGTGAACTCGACGGTCTTCTCACCAGCGGCACCTTCGGCGCTTTGCGCTGGCACCGTCACGCTTTGCGTGCAGGTGCTACCTGCTGCCTCACAAACCGGTGCTTGGCTCCAGCCCTGGCTTGGGTCGGCTGTAGTACCCACAAACTGGGTGCCCTCTGGCACGGTCTCGGTCAAGACCGTCGTGCCAGCAGTACCACCCGTGTTGGTCACCAGCATCGCATAGGTGAGCTTGTCCCCGATCTTGGCTGCATAGTTCGCTGGCACAGCCGCGCCATTGACTTGCGCCAAGGTCTTGGTGATGTGCAGGTCTGCTGGCGTTCTGACCTTGACAGTGGCATTGGCCGTGTTGTTGCCTGGTGCCGCGTCGTAAAGATCATTGCTGGTAGCCACGCTCACGGCATAGTCACCAGCCACGCTTGGCGTGAACTTGGTGGTGCAGGTGATGCTGGTGCCAGAAGCCAAGGTAGCCGCTGGGCTGGTTGGCGTGCAGGTGGTTTGAGCGCCAGCTGGAGCGGTCACTGCGCAAGCTGAGTTCAAAGCCGTTTGCGGACCATTGTTCTTACACACGCTGGTGTAGATCAGTTCCACACCGGTGGTGCTGATAGCGCCTGGCGTCACGGTCACAGTTGCCGCCATATCTGCCTGCTGCGTGCCGGTAGTCACCTGGCAAGCCGTGCAGGTGCCCACCGAGCTGCTAACCGTGTCCACGATAGTCGCAGTCGAGCCTGGGCTTGCTACCGTCACCGTGTACTGCAGCATGCTGGTCTGGCCTGCGGCAACAGTGACTGGCTGCGCACACTGCGTGCCCGCTGCCGTGCAACCTGCACCCCAACCTTGGCCGGTGCCCGTGTAGGTCGTGCCTGCTGGTACCGTCTGACCCACTTCGGTGGAGCCAGCGGTACCGCCGCTGTTGGTAACGCTGACGGTGTAGGTCAGCACATCACCGGGCTTGGCCAGGTAGCCAGCCGGCACTGGACTGCCATTGACCAAGGTCAGCACATTGGTGGTCGCCAGGCTCGCAGGCGTATTGCCCACCGTGGACTTGGTGTCCGTGTTATTGGCCGTGTTGCTCTCGTAGCTTTGCGTAGTCGTATGGATGGTGGCGCTGATCGCACCTTCGGCTGCGACAAAGGTCGCAGAGCAGCTCAGGTTCGCACCCATTGCCAGGTCGGCATTGGCAGCGCAGGTGCCGGCAATGCTGGTGCCGGCATTGTTCACGGCCATGGCGCAACTGGCGTTTACCGCATCGGCGGGGCCGTTGTTGGTACAGGTGCCGGTGATGGTGACGCTTTGACCCACGACCACCGCCGTAGCGGGGATGGAGCTGATCTGCGCTTGCATATCAGCCACTGCATTGGCCGTCTCGACCGCGCAAGTACCGGAAGCACAGGCGGCAGCCACGTCGCTCGCCACCGTGTTCGTGATCTTGCCGTTGCTGGTCGCTGGGGCCAGGACCTTCACGGTGAACTGCACCGTTTGCTGACCGGGAACACCGTCCGTGCTCTGTGCAGGGACCGACACGGTTTGCGTGCAGATGCTGGCTGCCGCGTCGCAAGCTTGCGGAGCCTGGCTCCAGCCTTGGCCCAGGTCTGGCGCGTTGCCGCCGACGAACTGGGTGCCCTCCGGCACGGTCTCGGTCAAGACCGTGGTGCCAGCGGTGCCGCCGGTGTTGGTCACCACCATCGCATAGGCCAGCGTATCGCCGATCTTGGCTGCGTAATTGGCAGGCACAGCCGCGCCGTTGACTTGCGCCAGGCTCTTGACGATGCGCAGGGCTGCTGGCGTGTTGACCTTGACGGTCGCCGTTGCGCTGTTGTTGCCGGTTGCGGGGTCGAACAAGGTGTTGCTGGTGGCAACGCTCACGGCGTAGTCACCCACCACACCCGGTGTGAGCTTGGTGGTGCAGGTGATGCTGGAGCCGGAAGCGAGCGTTGCAGCCGGACTGGCAGGTGTACAGCTCGTCGCGGCGCCAGCAGGAGCGCTCACCGTGCATGCGGCGTTCAGGGCCGTTTGCGGGCCATTGTTCTTGCAGATGCTGGTGTAGGTCAGCTCCACACCCGTCGCACTGGTGGTGCCTGGACTGACCGAGATGCTCGCCTGCATGTCTGCCCGCTGTGTATCGGTGCTGACCTGGCAAGCGGTGCAGGTGCCTACCGAGCTGGTGGCGGTATCAACAATCGTTGCCGTGCTGCCTGGGCTGGCGACGGTGACGGTGTACTGCACGGTGCTGGTTTGGTTTGCTCCGACTGGCACGGTTTGCGTGCACTGCGTGCCCGCATCCGTGCAGCCTGCGCTCCAGCCTTGGCCGCTGCCCGTATAGGTGGTACCGGCAGGTACGGTCTGGCCCACGTCGGTGGAGCCTGCCGTGCCACCGCTGTTGACGACGGTCACCGTGTAGGTCAGCACATCGCCGGGCTTGGCCAGGTAGCCGGCTGGCACCGGGCTGCCATTGACCGATGTCAGCACATTGGTGGTTGCCAGACTTGCCGGCGTGTTGACCGCGAGGCTATGGCTTGCGCAGAAGGTGGTGGCGCTGTTCACACAGGTGGCACCGGGATCCACGCCA
This sequence comes from Comamonas sp. B21-038, assembly GCF_022387135.1. GTDB lineage: Bacteria > Pseudomonadota > Gammaproteobacteria > Burkholderiales > Burkholderiaceae_C > Comamonas > Comamonas sediminis. The sequence goes on along the minus strand of NZ_CP092462.1, from coordinate 207,040 downwards.
GGGGCGCCTGAGCCCGTGGGGTTGGTCGCCGCGTTGTTGACCAAGGTTCCGCCGGCATTTGGCAAAGTGACGGTCAGTTGCACAGTGGCAGATGCACCAGCGGCTACCGGACCCGCCACGGTACAGGTCAGCAGGGCTGCGGCGCTGCTGGGCAGCGTGCCGCAGCTGGCACCGATGACCGAGGTAGCTACCACGCCTGCGGGCAGCTGGTCCTTGATGATCGGGTTGCTGCCGGTAGCGAGCTGGCCGCTGTTGCTCAGGGTCAGCGTGTAGACGTAGCTCGAGCCGGTCAGCGCGGTGGCCGCACCGGTCTTGCTCAGGCTGACATTGGCAGGGGTGCTGGATGCGGTGGTCGCACTGGCACACACCACATTGGCGGCATTGGTACAGGCCGGGCCAGGATCCACACCGGGGTTGCCGCTACCCGATGGATGGGTGGCCGCATAGTTGACGACATTGCCGCCGCCGCTGGGCATGGTCACCGTCAGCTGGATGCTGGCAGTTCCGCCATCGGCCGCAACCGGATCGGCCACGGTGCAGCTCAGCAACGCGCCAGCAGCGCTGGGCAAGGTGCCGCAGTTGGCACCGGTGACGGCGGTAGCCACCATGCCAGGGGCCAACTGGTCGCGCACCACCAGGTTGGAGGCGGTGGCGGTCTGGCCGCTGTTGCTCAGCGCCAGCGTGTAGACATAGCTGTTGCCAGCCACGGCGGTAGCAGCGCCGGATTTGACCAGGCCGACATTGGCGGGCGTCTTCACAGCCACCGCCCCTGTGGTCGGATCGCATGCGTCCGTCGTAGCGGCCGCAGTACAGCTGGGGTCACCACCACCGCCCAGGTTGGCGGTGTTGGCAGCGCCCGTGCTGGTGGCCGACGGTGCGACAGAGACGGGAATGGTCACGACATAGCTGCCGTTGGCCAAGCCGCTGGCCAGTTGGCACGCGCCAATGGTGCTGCCGCTGGTGCTGCAACCGCTCAATGTGGCACCGCCACTGACGGTGGGCACGCCGGACAGGGTCACACCGGTGGGCAGGCTGTCGGCAATGCTGATGGCTGCGGTGGTGGGGCCATTGGCCACACCGATGGTGATGCGGTAGCTTTGGCCGCTGGCACCGGCGACAAAGTTGCCCGGCAATGCGGCCTTGGTCACGCTGAGCTTGGGATAGACCGGCGTGTTGGTGAATGTGCAGCTGATGTCATCGCCGGCTTGGGGCACCACGGTGATGGAGGTACCGGTGCCCGATCCGACGCTGGTGCCACCCGCAGTGGCATTGGTGCAGCTGTAGGTCGTGGTGTAGCGGGCCAGATTGGTGGCAGGCGTGCCGGCAGCGGTTTCGGTCAGCAGGTAGCTGGTGCCTGCCGTCGCAGTGGTCGGGCCTGCCGAGGCCGTGGTTTGCGTACCGGTGGTCGTCGCACTGGGGCCACCGTTGCTGATGCCGACCGTGAACTGGTCGGTGCTGAGAAGGCGGCCGGCGACCACCGTATTGACCGTCAGTCTGGGCGCAATGGCGGTGTTGCTGAAGGTGCAGCTGATGTTGTCGCCCGCCTGGGGCGCCAGGCTGAAGCTGGTGCCCGTGCCCGACGGCATCACGGTACCTGCGACGCCGGAATTGCTACAGCTGTAGCTGCTGGTATAGCGCGACAGATTGGCACCCGCCAGCACGGATTCGCTCAGCGTGTAGCTGGTGCCGGCGGTCGCTGTGAACACCGTGGTGCTGGCCGTCGTGCTGGTGCCGGTGGTGGACGCCGAGGGGCCACCATTGCTGATGGCCACCGTGAATTGGTCGGACGCCAAGGCCCGCGAAACAATCGATTTGGCCAGCGTCAGACGGGGCGCAATCGGCGTGTTCGTGAACGTACAGGTAATGGCATCGCCCGCCTGCGGCGTCAGCGTCAGTGTCGTGCCAGTGCCTGGCGCTACCGCAGTGCCGCCGGCCGTGGCATTGGTACAGGCGTAGCTGGTGGTGTAGCGCGCCAGATTGGTCGTGCCCGCAGCGGTCTCGCTCAGGGCGTAGCTGGTGCCCGGCGTCACCGCAAAGCCGGCAGTGCTCACACTGGTGGCGGTGCCCGCCGTCGTCGCACTGGGGCCTCCATTGCTGATGCCTACGGTGAACTGGTCGGTGCTGGCAGCGCGGGCATTGACACTGGAGACCACCGTCAACGTGGCCGATGGCACCACCGGAACGGAGTCGGTGGCACAGCCTGCGGTAGGCGTGTTGAGCGCCGTACAGGCGGCGGCGGTGGTGCTGGTGGGGTAGCTGCTGGTGCTGGGGTCGGTATTGTCGGTACCCACCTGCGCCTTGTTGACCAAGGTGGTGCTGGTCGTAGCCGAGACCGTCGCCGTCACCGCGATGCTGGCCGACGCATTGGCGGCCAAGGCACCTGCCGTGTTGTTGCAGGTCAGCACATTGCTGTCGGCGCCGGAGCCCATTGCACAGCTAAAAATACCCTGCGTCGCAGCGACCGTGACATTGCTGAGCCCGGCAGGGAACACATCCACCACCCGCACGGTATTGGCCAGGGCTTCCGCGCCCGTGTTGGCAACCGTCAGCGTGAAGGCGACCGCCGCCCCCGGCGCCTTGGATTGCGGATCGGCATGGGTCTTGGTCAGCCGCAGCGTCGGCGGTGTCTGCGCCGTGTTCAGATCAATCGCGCAACCCGCCGGAATGCTGTTGTTGGTACAGGCATTGACCTGGTCCGCAGTGGGCGCAGCGGTGGCCAGCGTGGCATCACCACCGCCCCCGACGCGCGCCTTGTTCATGTACTGGGTGCCACTGGTCATCGCGCCCGCATTGGCGAGCAGGCTGAACTGGCTCACACCACCGGCCGCAATCGGCGCGGCAGATGTACAGCTCACTTCGGTGGCGCTCAGGCGCGTGCAGGTCCAGTCCGCCGCATTGGCGCCCGTCTTGGTCAACGTTGCGGGCCAGTTCATCGGGCCCGGCAGCACATCGCGGAAGTTGATCGTGCCCACCGAGGCGGTATCGCCGGTGTTGCTGACGCGGAATGCATACGTGGTCGTGCCTCCGACGTAGATGCCGAAACGGCCATCGTCCTTGGTCAAGGACAGCTGCACGCGCTTGACCGCATCGGTGTCGGCAGCGCAGCCCGTCGCGATTTCCGATGCGATCGCAGGAGAGCAGCTTTGCGTGGACGCGACCGTCGGCGCGTTGGGCTTGCTCGAATCGCTGCCACCGCCAACGCTGGCGAGATTGACCAAAGCGCTGGGCGCCGTGCTCGCAATCGACACCGGCAGCGATATGGCGGCACTGGCACCTGCGGCGATCACCGAACTGGTCGTGCAGCTGACACTGTTGCTCGACGAGGTATAGCTGCAGCTGAACACCCCGCTGGTAAAGCTCGCCGCGCCGGTGTAGGCCATGCCGGTGGGCAGTGCATTCACCACGGTGACGGTGCCGGCCGTGGGCGCATTGCCCACGTTGTTGACCGTCAGCGTATAGGTTGTGGTGCCGCCTGCCAGCACCACGTCGGTGTTGTCAGTGTTGGTCAGGCTCAGCAGCGGCGAATTCACCGCATCCACATCCAGCGCGCAGCCTGCGGGGGACTGGTTGCCGGTACAGGCATCCACGGCAGCTTCGGTGGGCGCCGTGCTGTTGAGGGGATCGCCTCCGCCGCCGATCTTGGCTTTGTTGGTAGCCGTGGGGCCCGTCGCCGAGAGCAGTCCGATATTGACGGTCACCCCGAACACGCTGCTGCCTGCAGCGGGAATCGCGGTAGCGCTGGTACAGGTGATCAGGCGCGATCCTGCAGCGCCAGAGCAGCTCCAGTTGGCGGCATTGGCGCCCGTCAACGGCAGGGAGCCAGCGGGAATGGTCACGCCTTGGGGCAGTTTGTCCACGATGGTGACCGTGCCTGTGGTGGGGGACGCGCCCACATTGCTGGCCGTCAGCGTGTACGTGGTTTGCCCGCCCGCATTGACGATGTTGACGCCATTGCTCTTGGTCAGGCGCAGGTCAACCGCACAGGAGGCACCCGGCAAGGTGCCAGGAACGTTCGGCGACTGGAACGAAGCGATGCCCCCTTGGTTGCCAAAGGCGCCGTAGTTGTCGGTGGTGCCATTGGTGGTGTAGCCGGGTGTACCGCCATTGATCGTGGTAGTGACCGACATGCTGGACGGAGAGAAGGCGATGAAGCCGCCACCGCCGCCGCCGCCAGGGCCATGGCGGTTGGCAGCATTGGTCTGGTTGCCCGCCCATGCGTTGCCGCCATCCCCGCCACTGGCATCGATCACCGCAGATCCGCCTTCGACCGAGTGGATGATGACCGAGCCACCCGCACCGCCGCCGCCGGCGGCATCGTTTTGCACGTTGTAGCCATTGGCACCACGCACGTCGATCACACCAGTGCCGGTAACGCTCTGCGCACGCAATATGACGATGCCGCCGCCCGAAGCACCGGAAGAGCAGCGCCCGCCCGTGTCCGCGCAAGCAATGCCGTTGTTGCCATAGGCATTGTTATCGGCAGTGCCGTCATTGGTGCCACCAGCGCCGCCGCCGCCGCCGAGGAAAATGCGGTTGAAAGCGGTGGTGCCCACATAGCCACCGCCGCCTCGGCCCCCGCTGTCGACCAGCGGGTAGTTCCAGGGCCGGCCGCCCACGCCACCGGCGGCATAGTTACCGCCGCCTCCGCCGCCGGAGTTGTACTGGTTGTTGTTGGTGCCAGCCGGAGCACCATCGGCTCCGCCACCACCGGCATTGCCGGGGGCGCCTCGTGCACGTGAACCGCCGGGATAGCCTTCGGCAGTGTTATCCACCGACCCAATCCCCCCGAAGCCACTGCGTTGACCAGCTTGGAGCCATAAGCCGTGACCTTGTTGGCCAGATACCGCGGAGTGCCGGCAATACCTTCCCCTTTGCCTCCACCACCGCCTGCGCTGCTGTAGTCACCCATCCAGTCATCGCGCGAGCCACGGCTGGCGCCATTGCTGCCTACGGCGCCGCGAAAGCCTTTGCCTGCAAGGAAGATCGCCCGGTTGGCCTGGTTCTCCACCGTTGCGCCGTTGAGCGTCAGCACATCACGGGCATCGATGGCCACGACCCCGCCGGTAGCGCCGTTCCATGGCGGCGCAGTCACCCCGCTGACGGACGCGCTGGTGTACTGCGGCACGCGCACGATCTGGTAGGTCTTCTGACCGGAGGTGGCGGTCGCCGCCGCATTGCGGTAGGTGTTAGTCAGTGCGGGCGAGAAGCTCACCACCCCGGACGACACCGAGACGACACGGACAAATTCATACAGGCCGGTGCTGCCGACACTGGTCGAGCCCTGGCCGCCGCTGCCACCACTGCCATAGGCACTGGAGTTGACCGCATTGATGCTCGCATCCTGCATCTGGATGACCAGCAACAAATCATTGGCGGCCAGGGTTTTGTTGGCGGCACCGGTTCGCTGGGTGCCCAAGGTCAGGCTGGTGCTGCCAGCAGCCAGTGTCGAAGCGCCCGCGCCCGGGAAGTAATCATTCACCACCCCGGTGGCCGCCCCTGCCCCATCGTTGCCAGGTGCTGCGCACATCTGCGCCCAGACGCCGAATGGCAGAAGCAGCGATGCCACCAGCAGCACCGCACGTGCGTGCAACCAACGAAAGTGAGACAGGCAGGACAATCCCTGCGCAACGCATATCCCAAACACCGACATAGCCGACAACTCCCCAACCCTTAGACAGCGCCGCTAGATACAGTTAGCGACACCTTTCATAGTTCCATTGCAATTGCCGACGGTCTTGATATACGAATCTTCCCAGACAACCGAAACAAACTGTGACCAAAATTAGATAGATCGGGTTTATAGCATCTTGCGTTTAATGAGTGTGTGTCAACTTTAGAAACATTGTCAAACATTGCAAATCAAGGTTTGTGATCGAGAAAATCAATCATTTTTATAGAATTGCAGATCATTAATGACGAACGGCCCTGCGCTGCGGGCAAGGGGCAATCACGGCGCAGGACCGGAAAAATGCAGGCATGGATCCGGCGTGCGGAGATGCCGGGCCCTGGCCCGACACTGCCGTCCCAGCACGCAGGAAAAAGCCGGGAGGATCTGATGGCGCAGCTGTCAGCCGCGCTTGACTGGTGAGCGTGGACGGGCGTGGAAAGGCGAAGCGCGGCCGATGGGCGCTCCGCTGCTACTGGGCTGCTGGCGAGTGCGTCTGCCGAAAAAGAGCCCGCTCTCAAGCATGGCTAGCGGGCCGGTGTACGCCAGGGATGCGGGCCGAAGAGCCTGGCGAGCACCCGAATCCGAGGCGGTGTGGCCCCGAGGCCGGTGCTGGCCGGCTGGACTTCCCCGGCCGGACCTTCCCGGCCGGACCTTCCCGGCCGGACCTTCCCGGCCAGATCTAACTACCTACCCTGGGGAACGCCATTCCCCAAGCGCGCCGAGGGCATTGCAACGCTGCGGGGACCGGCGTTGAAAGCAGAAAGGGCTTGTCAGCCTTACAGGCGCACGGGAATACCGCGCTCGCGCATGCGCTCCTTGGCCTGCCGCACGGTGAATTCGCCGTAGTGAAAGATGCTGGCCGCGAGGACGGCATCGGCGCCGCCTTGCTGCACGCCATCGGCCAGGTGGTCGAGATTGCCAACGCCGCCGGAAGCAATCACCGGCACACCGACGGCATCGGCGACTGCACGGGTCAAGGCCAGGTCAAAACCGGATTTGGTGCCATCACGGTCCATGCTGGTGAGCAAAATCTCCCCGGCACCGCGCGCGGCCATGTCACTGGCCCAGCGGATGGCGTCCAGACCCGTATTCTTGCGTCCGCCATGGCTGTAGACATCCCAGCCCTCGCCGCGTTCGATGACATCCTGGCCTTGGCGGCGCTTGGCATCGATGGCCACGACGATGCACTGCGAGCCGTAGCGGTCGCTGGCGGCATTGATGACGGCCGGGTCCGCAATGGCCGCCGAGTTGAAGCTGGTCTTGTCGGCGCCAGCGTTGAGCAGGCGCCGCACATCGGCCACGGTGCGCACACCACCGCCGACGGTCAGCGGAATGAAGACCTGGCTGGCCACCGCTTCGATGATCGGCAAGATCAGGTCACGCCCATCGCTGGTCGCGGTGATGTCGAGAAAGGTCAGCTCATCGGCGCCCTGCGTGTTGTAGCGCGCTGCGATCTCCACCGGGTCGCCGGCGTCGCGCAGTTCGACGAAATTGACACCTTTGACGACGCGGCCGCCAGTGACGTCCAGGCAGGGAATGATGCGTTTGGCAAGCATGGAGGATCTCGTTGCAGATGGAAGCGGTGGCGATGGCGCCAGACGGGCAAAACAATAACACGCCCAGCGCCGGGACGCAGCCTGCGGGCAAGAAAAAAGCCTGGCGCTGGGTGCGGCCAGGCTGGTCCTGCAGCGCCTGTCAATGCACGCTGCGGCCTACACCAATCTGCCAGCGCCAGACGTCTTCCATCATGCGGTCCAGCCCCAGCTGGGGCTGCCAGCCCAGCTCGGCGCGAGCGCGCGAAATATCGGCCCAGCAGTGGGCCGCATCGCCTGCCCGGCGTGCACCAATGCGGAAAGGTACCGCGCGGCCATTGGCATGCTCGAAAGCGCGCACCAGACCCAGCACCGACGTAGGCTGGCCCGATCCAATGTTGAAGCGCGACAGGCCCGGATGGCTGCGCAGGTACGGCAAGGTCGCCACATAGGCCCGGGCCAGGTCCATCACATGCAGATAGTCGCGTATGGGCGTGCCATCCGGTGTGGGGTAATCGCCGCCGTAGATGCGCAGACCATCGCGCTTGCCGGCAGCGACCTGGGCCAGGTAAGGCGCAACATGGGAGGACATGCGCGGCGGGTCTTCGGCGATCAGGCCGCTGTCATGGCAGCCCACTGCATTGAAACTGCGCAGCAAAGCCATGCGCCAGCGCTTGGGCGAGGCCTCATCGAGGCTGCTGAGCACCTGCTCGACCATCAATGCGGTCTGGCCATAGGCGGTGCTGACCGACAGCGGTGCATCCTCTCGCACAGCCACCGGCGCTGGATCGCCGTAGACCACCGACGACGACGAGACGATCAGGTTTCGCAGCCCTGCGGTCTGCATCGCGCGCAACAGACCGATCGTGCCCGAGACATTGTTGTCGTAGTAGCGCAGCGGCTCACGCGCGGCATCCGCTGATGCAGTGAGAAAGGCGCTGTGGATGACGGCATCGAAATGCTGCTCGTCGAACAGCTGCTCGAGCACGGTCACATCACGCACATCGGCATCGATGCACGGCGGTGTGAACCCCAGGATTTTGGCCAGCCGCGTAATGACCGAACGCCTGGCATTGCTGAAGTTATCCAGAATCAAGAACGGCATGCCGGCTTCGGCCAGCGCAATGCAGATATGAGAGCCAACATAGCCGGCTCCGCCAGTCACGAGTATCACAGGGGGCTTTCAAAGAGGTCTCGCAGAATGCGCTATCCAAGGCTCCTATAGCTGCAGGCATCCTGACCAAGCGTACATTGTCCAATAAGCCAAACTTATGTAAATCGCTTACCGGTCAACATAAGCTGCTGCCGGTAACAACTAGCATTTGTTGACATTCTTCAAATTTGTAGTCAACACATCGACTTAAAAGCGGGGTGTAGTCCAGGTCCCACAGCCCCAACACCAGCAAACCACTGAGGCAGTATACAAACTGTTTCAATTGACACAGCCATAAAAAAGGCCACCTGTCGGTGGCCTCGCAAAACAGCGCCGCTGACGCGGGGCCCGCCCCTGGTCAGAGGCTGTCGCTGAGCTCGTCAGCCCGCTCCTGTGCTGTTGCAAAGTCCAGATCGCCGGTATAGATCGCGCGGCCGCAAATGACGCCTTCCACCCCTTCGGGTTCGGCCTTGCACAGCGCTTCGATATCCGCCATGCCCGACAGACCTCCGGAGGCAATGACCGGAATCTTGATCGACTGGGCGAGCTTGATGGTGGCTTCCATGTTGATGCCGCTGAGCATGCCGTCACGGCCGATGTCGGTGTAGATGATGGATTCCACCCCCCAGTCCTCAAAGCGCTTGGCGGTCTCGATGACCGAATGCTGGGTGATCTTGCTCCAGCCGTCGGTCGCGACCATGCCGTCCTTGGCATCGAGGCCGACGATGATGTGGCCGGCGAAAGCCGTACAGGCGTTCTGCAGGAAGCCCGGGTCCTTCACGGCAGCGGTGCCGATGATCACGTACTGCATGCCGGCATCGATGTACTTCTCGATGGTGTCCAGATCGCGGATACCGCCGCCGAGCTGCACGGGCAGCTCGTCACCGAACTCCTTGAGGATGGCCTTGATGACCGGCAGGTTCTTCGGTTGACCGGCAAAGGCGCCATTGAGATCCACCAGATGCAGGCGGCGCGCGCCGGCATCGTACCAGCGGCGCGCGACCGCAACCGGGTCTTCACCAAAGGTGGTGGATTGGTCCATATCGCCTTGCTTGAGGCGCACGCAGTGACCGTCCTTGAGGTCAATCGCAGGAATGAGCAGCATGGTAGTGAGGCTGGCGGTTGTCGGTGAAAGGATTAAGGGTTCCAGTGCAGAAAGTTGCGGTAGAGCGCCAGGCCCTGGTCCGCACTTTTTTCCGGATGAAACTGGGTCGCGAAGAGGTTGTCGCGGCCGATGGCGCAGGCAAAGCGCTCGCCGTATTCAGCCCAGCCGTGGCACTGGGCATCACTGGCGGGGGCCGCATAAAAGCTGTGGACAAAATAGAAATAGGACTGGTCGGGCACGCCCTGCCAGACCGGATGCGGCTGGCCGCCATGGGCTTGTTGCTGCACCTGGTTCCAGCCCATCTGCGGCACCTTGTAACGGCTGCCATCGGCCTGGGTACGGCCCGCCAGCTGGAACTTGCGCACCTGGCCGGCAATCAGGCCCAGGCCCGGGGTGTCGCCCTCTTCACTGTGGTCCAGCAGCATCTGCATGCCCACGCAGACGCCGAACATCGGCTTGTTGCGGGCCGCTTCCAGCACGCTGTCCTGCAGGCCGGAGGCCTTGAGCTCGGCCATGCAGTCGCGCATGGCGCCCTGTCCTGGCAACACGATGCGAGTGGCAGCACGCACGACGTCGGGGTCGGCCGTCACCACCACGGCCACGGACGAGCCCGCAGCCGCCGCCTGCACGGCCTGTGACACCGAGCGCAGATTGCCCATGCCGTAGTCCACCACGGCAACGGTATTGGATGAAGTTGTCATAGCAAGAATGGAGTGTAGCAACTGCCGCCAACGGCAGCTTACAGCGAGCCCTTGGTCGACGGTATCACGCCGGCCATGCGGGGATCATGCTCCAATGCGAAACGCAGTGCGCGCGCAAAGGCCTTGAAGATGGTCTCGCACTGGTGGTGGGCGTTGAAACCCTTGAGGTTGTCGATGTGCAAGGTCACACCGGCATGGTTCACAAAACCCTGGAAGAACTCGTACACCAGCTGCGTGTCGAGCTGGCCAATGCTGCCGGCGGTGAATGTCACATCCATGTGCAGACCGGGGCGGCCGGAGAAATCGATCACCACGCGGCTCAGCGCCTCATCGAGCGGCACATAGGCATGGCCATAGCGGCGGATGCCTTTTTTATCACCGATCGCCTTGGCAAAGGCCTGGCCCAGCGTAATGCCGATGTCCTCGACGGTGTGGTGGCCGTCGATGTGCAGGTCCCCTGCGCATTCGATGTCCAGATCGATCAGGCCATGGCGCGCGATCTGGTCGAGCATATGGTCCAGAAAGCCGATGCCCGAGTTCAGACGGGCCTGGCCCGTGCCGTCGAGGTCGACACGCACCTGGATGCGGGTCTCGGCGGTGTTGCGCGCCACCTCGGCCGTGCGGTGCAGCGGCGTGGCGGACGATGGGGTGGGCACCAGATGGTTCATAGAGACTCCTTGAGCGCCGCCAGCATGCGGGCATTTTCTTCACGGGTACCGACGGTCAGCCGCAGGCACTGGGCCAGCAGCGGGTGCATGGCCGAGACATTCTTGACGAGTACGCCACGCGCCTTCATCGCCGCCTGGGTCTTGCCCGCATCGTCCACGCGCATCAGAACCATGTTCGCTTCCGACGGCCAGACCTTGCGCACGCCGCTGAGCGCCTGCAGCGCGTCGATCAGCGGCTGGCGTTCTGCCCGGATGGCGCGCGCCTGCTCGGCATAGAGCGCCTCGTTTTCCAGCGCAAAAATCGCCGTCTCGCAGTTGAGCACACTGATGTTGTAGGGCGGGCGCACCTTGTCGATCTCGTTGACGATGACCGCCGGCCCCACCAGGTAGCCCAGGCGCGCACCGGCCAGGCCGAACTTGGACAGGGTTCGCATCAGCAGCACATGGGCGTTGCGCACAGGATCGGCGCGCATCTGGTCGATCCAGCTGCGGCTGGCAAAGGGCTGGTAAGCCTCGTCCATCACCACCAGGCCGCCCACGTCAGCCACCGCATCGATGACAGCCTGCACCTTGTCGTCATCCCACAAGGTGGCAGTCGGGTTGTTGGGGTAGGCGATATAGGTGATGGCGGGCTGGTGCGCAGCAATGGCGGCCTGCATCGCAGGCACATCGAGGTCAAAGTCTGCCGTCAGGTTGACGCCGACAAAGTCCAGCCCCTGCAGTTGGGCCGACATCGGGTACATGACAAAACCTGGCATCGGCGCGAGCATCTTGGCGCGTCCGCCGGCATGGGGCTGGGCCGTGGCCAGCGCCAGCAACGTGATGATCTCGTCGGAGCCATTGCCGAGCAGCACGGCCATGCCCGTGGGCGCGCCCACATAGTCGGCCAGCATTTTCTTGAGCGTCTCCAGGCGCTCGCCCGGGTAGCGGTTGATCTCCAGCGCGCCCAGCCGCTCGCCCAGCTTGCGCTGCAGTGCATCTGGCAGACGGTAGGGGTTCTCCATGGTGTCCATCTTCAGCAGACCCTTGGAATCTTGCACATGGTAGGCCTGCATGGCGCGCACATCGGCGCGGATGCGTTGCAAGGCCTGCAGAGAATTGTCTTGAGACGTCATCGGATCACTCTTTCACATCAAGAATATTCAGGCTTTGGCCTGGGCCGGTGCAGCCTGCCGCAACGGGTGCACGATGGTGACCCCGCCAAACTCGGCGCCATGGGGCAGGTAGAGGCTGAGCATCTGCTGGCAGCCACTGTGCTGGGCGCAGGCCACCGCCAGACAATCGCCAAAGTCCAACGCATGGCGCGCCTGCACCGCCCACGCGGTCTCCAACGTGGCGGCATCGGTCTTCCACGGCGTCCAGCTTTGGTAGCGGCGGATGGCAGCACGTGCATCGCCTTGGGGCATGGGGCTGGCCGCCGTCGTGACCTGGTCGTAGAACTCGCTCAGCGCCTGGTTGCCGGTGCGGCCGGTACGGGTGCTCCACAGCACATCCAGCCAGTCCAAGGTGGCCTGGTAGAGCGCCGCGTCCGAGACATTCTCTGCGGCGACCAGCACCGAGGTATCGACAAACACAGTGCTCATGCGCCCTCCTGCCCAGTCTTGCGGCGGCCGCCGATGGTGCGTGCCGCTGCTGCGCCGGCCGGGGGCATGGCGCCGCCTTGCCAGCTGCGCTCGTCCGTGCGCCAGGCGAGATAGGCGCGTTCATAGGCGTCCTCGCGCTGCTGGAGCTCAGCCATAAAATCCCCTACCATGCGCGAGACGCTGGTGCCGCGCCGCGCGGCCTCGACCCGGGCCCATTCCAGCACGCTGTCTTCCACAGTGATGGTGAGATTTTTCATGGCGCCGATTTTACACGAAATTCGTGCAACACGAATTTCGTGTCGCTAATCCAGACTGCAGCAATCGGGCGCTGCGGCCACTATCATCAAGGTCTGAGCCATGCCACTTCTCACCGACCTCCTCCCGCAAGCCGCCGCATCGACCGATCTGGCGGCTTTGACGCAGTTGCTGCAGCAGCACCGCCCCTGGACCGTGCTGACCGGCGCTGGCGTCAGCACCGGCAGCGGCATCCCCGACTACCGCGATGCGCAGGGCGCCTGGAAGCGCCCCGCCCCGGTGCGCTTTCAGGATTTCATGGCCGATACGCTCACGCGCCAGCGCTACTGGGCGCGCAGCCTGATCGGCTGGCCGGTGTTCTCGCAGGCCCAGCCCAATGCCGCGCACCAGGCACTGGCCCAGCTGGAGCAAGCCGGTTATGTCCAGGCGCTCATCGCCCAGAATGTCGATGGGCTGCACCAGCGCGCGGGCAGCCAGCGGGTGGTGGACCTGCATGGCCGGCTGGACCAGGTGGTCTGCATGGGCTGCGGCCAGCACCTGGCGCGCGCGGACTTCCAGCACCAGCTGATCGCCGCCAACCCCGATTGGCAGCACCTGAGCGCCAGCGCCGCCCCCGATGGCGATGCCGATCTGGCCGGCGTGGACTTTGCCGCTTTCCAGGTGCCGGCTTGCCCCGCCTGCGGCGGCATTCTCAAGCCGGATGTCGTCTTCTATGGCGAAAATGTTCCGGCCGCGCGCAGGCAGGAGGCCATGGAGCATCTGGCCGCCAGCGGCGCGCTGCTGGTGGTGGGCAGCTCGTTGATGGTGTATTCCGGCCTGCGCTTTGTGCATGCCGCCAAACAGGCCGGCATGCCGGTGGCGGCCATCAACCTGGGCCAGATGCGCGATGACGCGCTGCTGGACCTGAAGCTGGCACAGCCCTGCGCGCCCGCGCTGCGCAGTCTGGCCGAATGGCTCGTGCCGGCCCGCAGCGGCTGATATTTTCAGTAACCAATACCTGCGGCGATGCACCCCCCACGGGAGATGCGGCCGATAGCCTGCAGCTACACTAGCGGGCTTTACATAGCTCTCGACCAGCCTCCGCGCTGTGAAGCCTTCTCTCGCTCCACTGCATGTCCCCTGCCGTTTCGCCCCCATCCCAGCCGCACGACCACCAGAAAACGCTGCGTCTCGTGCTGGCCTGTGCCTGCCTGTACGCCTTGGCCTGGACCCTCTTTCCACCGCTGCTGGCCCCCAGCTTTCCGCTCGATGTGGTCGAGAGCCTGGGCTGGGGCCGTGAATGGCAATGGGGCTACTACAAGCACCCGCCGCTGCCGCCCATTGCGCTGCATGTGTCCTTTCTGGCACTGGGCCGCTGGGGCCCGTTTGCACTGAGCCAACTCTGCGTGGCGCTGACCTTGTGGCTGGTCTGGCTCACGGCCTGCCGCCTCGTCGGGCGCGAGCGCGCCTTTATCGGCACCGTGCTGACGATGGGCGTGGTCTTCTACACCCGGCCCGCGCTGGAGTTCAACCACAACATTGCGCAAATGCCCTTTTGGGCCGGCATCTGCTACTTCTACCTGGCCGCCTGGCAGGACGACAAGCGCTGGCAGTGGCTGATGCTGGGCCTGATGGCGGGACTGGGGCTGCTGAGCAAGTATTCCATTGGCCTGCTGCTGCTCTGCCTGGGGCTGTTTACCGTGCTGAGCCCCGCACGCAGCCTGCTGCGCCGCCCAGGCCCCTGGCTGGCGCTGGCCGTGATGGGGCTGGTATTTGCACCGCATCTGCTTTGGCTGCACAACAACGACTGGCTGCCCTTCTCCTATGCCAAGGACCGCTCCTCCAACCACTATGGCGAATCCGCCCGCGCAGGCGCGCTGGGCTTTTTGCTGACCCAGTTGCTCAACCACCTGCCGCTGCTGCTGGTGCTGCTGTTTGGCTTTTTGCGGCTGCGCTGGTCCAGGCTGCGGCCTGCGGTGCGCGCCCCTTGGCAATGGCACAGCGCCAAGCCGGCTTACCTCTGCCTGATCGCGCTGGCCCCGGGTTTGCTGCTGGCCACCTTGGGCATGGCGCTGGGCTTGCGTTTGCGTGATATGTGGGGCGTGCCGATGTGGCCTTTCAGCGGCGTGCTGGCTGCAGCGCTGATTCCCAGCGCCTGGCTGGCGCCCATGCGCCCTTATCTGCTGCGCGGCATCATCGTGTGGCTCACGGTGATTTCCATGCTCTGTGGGTTGTACCTGTGGAAGATTTCGGACTTCCGCAGGAGCCCCGTGCGCAGCGACTGGCCCTCGGCTGCGCTGGCGCAACAGGCCGAAGCCACCTGGAACGCGCTGTCCAGCTGCCCGCTCGATACCGTGGCCAGCGATGCCTGGACGGGCGGCCTGGTCGCCATCGGCGCCAAGAGCCAACCGTCGGTGCTGATACCCGGTGATCCGCGCCACTCGCCCTGGGCCACGGCCAAGCGCCTGCAGCAGCATGGCGCGCTGCGGATCTGGCAATTGGAAGAGGATGCGGATCGGGATGCGCCTACCGGGCCGTATCCAGTGCTGGACGGTCTGCAAGGCATGCGCGTGCATGAGGGCGCGTGGAGCATTCCCTGGCCCCGGGGCCAAAGCCGTACCCAGCTGGTGGTGCAGTGGCGCGCCTACGTACCTGCCGCCTGCGAGCGCCGCTGATCAGCCCGTGCCCCGGCCATTGTGAGCCGGGGCAGCAGGCGTGCGGTACTCAGCGCTTGATGCGCATCTCGGCTGCGCGCGCGTGGCCTTGCAGGCCTTCGCCGTAGGCCAGTACCGCGGCGGTCCTGCCCAGCACCTGGGCACCGGCCTCGCTCACCTCGATCAGGCTGGAGCGCTTCTGGAAATCGTAGACACCCAGTGGCGACGAGAAACGGGCGGTGCCGCTGGTGGGCAGCACATGGTTGGGGCCGGCGCAGTAGTCGCCCAGGCTCTCGCTGGTGTAGGCGCCCAGGAAGATCGCGCCCGCGTGCTTGAGCAGCGGCTCCCACTGGTGCGGATCGCGGCTGGAGACCTCCAGATGCTCGGGCGCAATGCGGTTGCTCAGCGCGCAGGCCTCTTCCATGTCACGCGTGAGGATCAGCGCGCCCCGGTCCGACAGACTCTTGGCGATGATGGCCTTGCGCGGCATCTCGGGCAGCAGACGGTCGATCTCGCGCTGCACGGCATCCAGGTAGGCGGCATCCGGGCACAGCAGAATCGACTGCGCCAGCTCGTCGTGCTCGGCCTGCGAGAACAGGTCCATCGCGACCCAGTCGGGTGGCGTTGTGCCGTCGGCCAGCACCAGGATTTCGCTGGGGCCGGCAATCATGTCGATGCCGACCAGGCCGAACACCCGCTTTTTGGCGCTGGCCACATAGGCATTGCCCGGGCCGGTGATCTTGTCGACCTTGGGGATGGTCGCAGTGCCGTAGGCCAGCGCGGCCACGGCCTGCGCACCGCCAATGGTAAAGGCGCGGTGTACGCCAGCCACATAGGCAGCGGCCAGCACCAGCGGGTTCTTCACGCCCTGGGGCGTGGGCACCACCATGATGATGTCCTCCACACCGGCCACATGGGCCGGGATGGCATTCATCAGCACGCTGCTGGGATAGGCAGCCTTGCCACCGGGCACATAGATGCCCACGCGGTCCAGCGGCGTGACCTTCTGGCCCAGCAAGGTGCCGTCCTCGTCGCGGTAGCTCCAGCTCTCGCCATTGGCCTTTTTCTGGGCCTCGTGGTAGCTGCGCACGCGGCGCGCGGCGGATTCGAGTGCCTCGCGCTGGTCGGCGGGCAAGCCGTCGAATGCAGCCCGCAGCTCTTGCTTGCTCAGCTCCAGCGCCTGCATGCTGTCCGCTTGCAGGCCATCAAAGCGCGCGGTGTAGTCCAGCACGGCGGCATCGCCGCGCTTTTGTACATCCGCCAGGATGTCGGCCACCCGCTGCTCAATGGCAGCATCCGTGTCTGCCGACCAATGCAGGCGCTGCGCAAAGTCATGCGCAAACTGGGCATCGGTGGTTGACAGACGGGCGGGAGCGGCGACGAATTCCATAGTGATTACCTTCTGACTCAGACACTTTTCAAACAGGCAGGTGCCCGCCTGGGGATGGTGGGCGTGGCTCAGCTGTTCTGGCCCAC
Organism: Comamonas sp. B21-038; assembly: GCF_022387135.1. Taxonomy (GTDB): domain Bacteria; phylum Pseudomonadota; class Gammaproteobacteria; order Burkholderiales; family Burkholderiaceae_C; genus Comamonas; species Comamonas sediminis. Next base: position 190,266 of record NZ_CP092462.1, on the reverse strand, counting down.
ACCGGCTGCAAACACATCGATGATATGGCGCAGGCGCTTTTGCTTGAGCTTGAGCGCCGCCTGGTTCACCACGAGGTGCGAGCTGATGTCGATAATGTGCTCGACTTCCTGCAGGTGGTTGGCGCGCAGCGTATTGCCGGTGCTCACCAGGTCAACGATGGCATCGGCCAGCCCGGTCAGCGGCGCCAGTTCCATGCTGCCGTAGAGTTTGATCAGGTCCACGTGCACGCCCTTGCGCGCAAAGAACTCGCGGGCAATCTGCGGGTACTTGGTGGCCACGCGCAGGCGCGCGCCGCGCTTGACGGCCTGGGCATAGTCAAAATCATTGCGCACCGCCACGCTCACGCGGCACTTGGCAATCTGCAGGTCCAGCGGCTGGAACAGGCCGTCACCGCCATGCTCCAGCAAGGTGTCCTTGCCGGTCACGCCCAGGTCGGCACCGCCGTATTGCACATAGGTGGGCACATCGGAGGCGCGCACCAGCACCACCTGCACATCGGGCTGGGTGGTGGCAAAAATCAGCTTGCGCGATTTTTCGGGGTCTTCCAGCACCTCGATGCCTGCGGCTGCCAGCAGTGGCAGGGTTTCGTCAAAAATGCGGCCTTTGGAGAGGGCCAAGGTGATCATGGTGGTGTTGTCCATGGGGCACTTTCGCCAGCGGCAGCCTGTGCATCCGCGCCGGATGGGGCTGGGCCAGCCTGGGTTGAAACAAGAAAAATCAGGCCTGCTGGGCAGCCCACTCGGCAGGGGTGTGCGTCTTCATCGACAGCGCATGCACTTCATCGGTATGCATCTTCTGGCCCAGCGTGGCATAGACCAGCTGGTGGCGCTGGATCAGGCGCTTGCCCTCGAAGGCAGGCGACACGATCGTCGCAAACCAGTGGCGGCCATCGCCTTCGAGCGCGATATGCTCGCAGGCCAGGCCGGCGGTGATGATGTCTTTGAGGTCCTCAGCAGTCATTGCATGCTCTCACTTGTTCGGTTCTAAATGCCTGCCAGCCGCGCCGTGGGGCGGGACGCTGGCCAGGCGGCTGCAGCCACGCGGGCTGCAGCAGGTAGTCATCAGTTGCGGATCTTGTAGCCGGTGCGCAGCAGCTGCACGGCCAGCGCACTCACCAGCAGCCAGGCGACGGCCACAATACCCAGACTCAGCCAGGGGGAGGTATCGCTCTGGCCAAAAAAGCCGTAGCGGAAGCCGTCGATCATGTAGAAGAACGGGTTCAGGTGGCTGACCTTTTGCCAGAACGGGGGCAGCGACTGGATCGAATAGAACACGCCCGACAGAAAGGTCATCGGCACGATCACGAAATTCTGGAATGCCGCCATCTGGTCAAACTTGTCCGCCCACAGGCCGGCGAGCAGGCCCAGGGTGCCCATCAGCCCGGCACCCAGCACCGCAAACATCAGCACCCAGGGCAGCGACGCAAAATGCGGCGGCGCAAAGAACAAGGTGATCACATAGACGCCCAGGCCCACGGCCAGACCGCGCACGATGGAGGCACCGACAAACGCGAAGAACCAGCCCCAGTGCGACAGCGGCGTCAGCAGCACAAACACCAGGCTGCCCATGATCTTGCTTTGCACCAGGCTCGACGAGCTGTTGGCAAAGGCGTTCTGCAGCAGGCTCATCATCACCAGGCCCGGCACCAGGAAGGCGGTGTAGCTGACATCGCCGAACACCGTCACCCGGCCTTGCAGCACATGGCCAAAAATCAGCAGATAGAGCACGGCGGTCAGCACCGGCGCGGCTACGGTCTGGAAGCTCACCTTCCAAAAACGCAGCACTTCTTTGTAAAACAGGGTTTGCCAGCCGCTCATCGTGCCACTCCCGCACCCAGCTGCGTCGTGGCATGGTCCACCACGGCATCGCGCGCCATCACTTGCAAGAACACATCCTCCAGATCCGCGCGGCGGATCTCCAGGTCTTCCACCACCACGCCGGCAGTGCGCAGTTGCGCAAGGATGCGCTCCACGTCCGCGGCGCTGCTGGCGGGCAGTTGCACAATGCGGCCGGTGATGCGCGCCTGGGTTGCCAGGTCCGCCGGCAGCAGGCCATCGGTCTTGAACTGCAGCACGTTCGAGGAGCTGCCCTGCAGCAGCTCGGCCATCGTCGACAGTGCCACCACATGGCCCGAGCGCAGCATCGCAATGCGGTTGCACAGCGCCTCGGCCTCTTCCAGGTAGTGGGTGGTGAGCAGCACCGTGTGGCCCTGCTTGTTGAGCTTGCTGACGAACTGCCACAAGGTCTGGCGCAGTTCCACATCGACGCCAGCCGTGGGTTCATCGAGCACGATGATCGGCGGCTTGTGCACCAGCGCCTGGGCCACCAGCACGCGGCGCTTCATGCCACCCGAGAGCTGGCGCATATTGGCGGTGGCCTTGTCGGCCAGCCCCAGGCTTTCGAGCAGCTCGTCGATCCAGGCATCGTTGTTCTTCACACCGAAATAGCCCGATTGGATGCGCAGCGACTCGCGCACATTGAAAAAGGGATCGAAGACCAGCTCCTGCGGCACGATACCGAGCTTGCGCCGCGCATTCGCATAGTCCTCGCGCACGTCGCTGCCCAGCACCTTGACCGAGCCACTGCTGGCGCGGGCCAGGCCGGCCAGAATACTGATCATGGTGGTCTTGCCCGCGCCGTTGGGGCCGAGCAGGCCAAAGAACTCCCCTTCCTCGATATCGAGGCTGACGTTGTTCAATGCCTGGAAGGGCCCCTTGGCGGTCTGGTAGACCTTGGAGACGGATTGGAATGCGATGGCGGACATGAGTCGGCCATTGTAGGCGCAGCGGCCAGATGGCGCTGTCCTGGGGATTCAGTGATCAGCCGGCGGTTTGCAGCAGGCCATCGACGCCATAGAGGCGCGCGAGCGACAGTACCGGCGCGGACAGACCGAGCATCTGCAAGGGCCGGCCCGCCGCCATTGCCGCGCGGCGGCAGCCCAGCAGCACGGCCAGCGCCGATGAGTCGAACACCGCCAACCCACTGGCGTCGATCTGCACCGCAGCGCCTGCGGGCAGCTGTGCCAGGCTTGCCTGCAACTGCTGCAGGCAGGCCTGGGCCTGGTCATGGGTCAGGGTCGACGGGAGGCTGAGCACGGCCATCGCTTATTTTTTGCCCGCATTGGCCTTGTTGCGGGCGGCGATGGAGTCGATCAAGGTCTGAGGACTGCCTCCGGGCTTGTTGAGCTCTTCCTGGAACTGGTTGCGGTAGGTTTCCACCATCCAGATACCCATCACGTTCAGGTTGTAGATCTTCCAGCCCATGCCCTGGCCAGGGGTTTTCTGCAGGCGGTAGTCCAGCTGGATCGGGTCGCCACGGCCCAGGATCTCCGAGCGCACCACCACCTCCTTGTCACCGGCCTGCATGCGCACGGGTTTGACGCTGATGGTCTGGTCGCTCACCTGGTGCAGCGCACCGGCATAGGTGTTGACCATCAGCTTCTTGAATTCATCCTGCAGTTGCTGCTGCTGCGCGGCCGTCGCGGTACGCCACTTGGGGCCCACGGCCGACGCCATCATGCGGCGAAAGTCCACATTCGGCATCACGACGCTGTCGACATACGAGGTGATCTTCGAGACATCGCCACTGCGGATCGCCTGGTCGGTCTTCAAGGTGTTGAGCACCTCGTCCGAGAGCTGCTTGATCATTGCGTCCGGTGCCATGTCTGCGGCGCTTGCCACCAAAGGGGCCGAAGCCATGCCGGCTACCAGCGCCCAGGCAGCGCAATACTGCCCCCATGCTCGACGATTCATCATAATGTGTCCTTTTCTACCCGCGTCTGCGCTGCAGACCTGAGCGTTTTTAGATACTGGGGACGGCACGCAGTTGCATGCACCATCCTGTTTGTTGTAAGGCTTTATAACGTTTCGCTTACTTCCCGTTGCCTTGAGCAGCAGGTTCAGCAGCCGATTCGTTCATCCACTGGGTTTCGTCCTCCTCGTCACCCGAACGGGTCGCGTTTTCACGCAACTGCAGATAGGCATCACGGGTAAAGCTGTACTTGTCCAGCGCAGCGGACTGCACCAGCGAGGTCGTGCCCAGCAGATTGGCGCGGGTATTGACGATGCGCAGACCGGTCAGCGAGTTGCGCACCGGCACATCGTTGATCGAGCTGACCACGTTGCCCTGCCAGTCCACCACCATGCCCGCTGAATCGCGGATGGTCGAGGGGCCGAGCAATGGCCAGACGATATAAGCGCCTGCAGGCATGCCATAGCGGGCCATCGTCAGGCCAAAGTCCTGCTTGTGGCGTTCGATGTCCATCTCGCTGGCGATATCGATCAGACCGCCCAGACCGAACACGGTGTTGGTCGTAAAGCGCACCACGCTGTTGTAGGTACCTTCACCCTTGAGCTGCAATGCATTGTTCACCGCCGACCACAGATCACCCAGGTTGGCGAAGAAGTTCGTCACGGCGGTACGCACGACGGTCGGCGTCACATCGCGGTAGCCGGTGGCCACGGGCTCGAGCACCGCACTGTCGACCGCATCGTTGAAGCTGAACATCGCGCGGTTGTAGGGCTCCAGCGGGTCGCGCGGGTTGGCGCCGGGCCCGCTGGCACAGCCGCTCAGCACCGCCGCCAGACCCAGGGAGGAGGCCAGCAGCCAGCTGCGGGCACGTGCATGGGGTTGCTTGGTTGGATAACGCATCATCGTTCTCTTTTTTGCTTGTGTTATTCGGTAGGTTTGGGAGCGGAACTCTCCGATGCCTTGCCATAGAGGAACTGGCCGATCAGATTTTCCAGCACGATAGCCGATTGTGTATTGGTGACGGTATCACCACTGACCAAGGGCTTTTCGTCGAAGCCGGCCTCCACCCCCACATACTGATCGCCCAGCAGTCCACTGGTCAGGATCTTGAAGGAGCTGTCCTTGGGGAAGGCATAGCCATTGGTCAGCTCGATATGGACATCGGCCTGAAAGGTCTGGTCGTTGAAGCCAATGCTCTTGACGCGTCCCACCTTGACCCCGGCGCTGCGCACTGCGGCCTGGGGTTTGAGACCGCCAATATTGTCAAAGCGGGCGGTCACTTCATAGCCTTTGTTGAAATCCAAGGTCAGCAGGTTGCCTGCGCGCAGCGCCAGGAACACCAGCGCGGCAGCGCCCAGCATGACAAACAGGCCAACCCAGATATCGGTTTTGGAGGGCTGCATATGCGAATCCGTTTCTCTTTTCTATCGATAGGTAGGCGTCAGATGCTGAACATCATCGCGGTGAGCATGAAATCCAGCGCCAGCACCGACAACGAGGCCATCACCACGGTGCGCGTGGTGGCACGCGAGACACCTTCAGGGGTGGGCTTGGCGACAAAGCCCTGGAGCAAGGCGACAAAGGTCACCGTGATGCCGAACACCACGCTCTTGATCACGCCATTGCCCAGATCCTTGAATACATCGACGCCGCTTTGCATCTGGCCCCAGAAGGCGCCACCATCAATGCCGAGCAGCAGCACGCCGACGATCCAGCCCCCCATGATGCCGATGGCGCTGAACACCGCAGCCAGCAATGGCATCGCAATCAGGCCCGCCCAAAAGCGGGGTGCCAGAATGCGTTCGACCGGATCGACGGCCATCATCTCCATCGCAGACAGCTGCTCGCCCGCCTTCATCAGGCCGATCTCGGCTGTCAATGCGGTGCCGGCCCGCCCGGCAAACAGCAGCGCCGTCACCACCGGGCCCAGCTCGCGCAGCAGGGTCAGGGCCACCATCATGCCCACCGCCTCGGCTGAGCCGTAGCGCTGCAGGATGTAGTAGCCCTGCAGACCCAGCACAAAGCCGACAAACAAGCCCGACACGCCAATGATGGCCAGCGAGTAGTTGCCCAGAAAATGGATCTGGTCGCGCAGCAGACCGGGGCGCTTGAGCACATAGCCCAGCCCGGCCAGCAGGCGCAGCAGCAAGCGTGTGGCCTGGCCCACTGCGGCCGCCTTGGAACGCAGCGCAAAACCAATATCAGCAGGGTGCCACCAACGCATCAGCGGCCTCCTTTCAGTGCATCCACGCCAAAATCCGCATCCAGACTGGGGCCCTGCACATGGAAAGGCACGGGGCCCTGCGGCAGCGCATGGACAAACTGGTGCACCAGCGGATCGCTGCTGGCACGCACCTCATCGGGCGTGCCCTGCGCCGCCACCACGCCGGGGCCGAGAATAATGACTTGGTCGGCCAGCTTGAACGTCTCTTCCAGATCGTGCGAGACGATGATGCTGGTGAGGCCCAATGCATCGTTGAGTTCGCGGATCAGCTGGGCCGATGTACCCAGCGAAATCGGGTCCAGACCGGCGAAAGGCTCGTCGTACATGATGAATTCGGGGTCCAGCGCCATCGCGCGGGCCAGTGCCACGCGCCGCGCCATGCCCCCGGAAATCTGCGAAGGCATCAGATCACGTGCACCGCGCAGGCCCACGGCCTGCAGCTTCATCAGCACGATGTCGCGCACCAGCCCGTCGGACAGATCGGTGTGCTCGCGCAGCGGAAAGGCCACGTTCTCGAACACCGTCATATCGGTGAACAGCGCGCCAAACTGGAACAGCATGCCCATGCGGCGCCGCGCGGCGTACAGCTGCGCCTGGCTCATCGCGCCCACATCCTGGCCATCGAGCAGCACCTGACCGGCCTGCGCACGGGCCTGGCCGCCGATCAGCCGCAGCACCGTGGTCTTGCCACCGCCGGACGCCCCCATCAGCGCCGTCACCTTGCCACGCGGGATGGTCAGCGACACATCGCGCAGGATGGTGCGGTCACCATAGCCAAAGGTGACATTGCGCAGTTCGACAAGAGGTGGTGAGGCAGAAGATTGCATAGAAAAGCCGGCAACATCCGGCATCGTCATCATAAGAGGGGGCAGGGCTCTTTTCTGTAGTCAGTTGCCGCAGCGCAGGAGAGCAGCTTACGGCTTGTAACAAACATTCATGAATGTATTTAAATCGTCCGATCGTAACCCGGACTGCCTAAGCCCCGCAAGGCCGCAGGCTATTGTTGCGGCCTGTGCCATCAAGCCAGCCTTCAGCATCGCACAGAAGGCGTTGACGCGGCTTGCCTGCAGCGTCAACAACGGTGAGAAGCGCCCGTAATTAGAGCATATTGTCCAGAAAGGAACGAATGCGCGGATGGCTGCAGTCTTCGAAAAATGCCCGCGCCGGCTTGGCCTCGATCAGCGCGCCCTGGTCCATGAAAACAACGGTTTGGGCCACCTCACGGGCAAAGCCCATTTCGTGCGTGACGACCAGCATGGTCATGTGCTCCTCGGCCAGCTGGCGCATCGTGCGCAGCACTTCGCCCGTCAGCTCCGGATCGAGCGCCGAGGTGGGCTCGTCAAACAGCATGATGTCGGGCTCCATCGCCAGCGCCCGGGCAATGGCCACGCGCTGCTTTTGGCCGCCCGACAGGCGCGCCGGATACGCATCGGCCTTCTCCAGCAGGCCCACCTTGCGCAGCAGCTCCTGGGCCTTGGGCATGATCTGCTCGCGCGTCAGGCCCTTGACGACCATCGGTGCCTCGGTGATGTTGTCAATCACCGACAGATGCGGGAACAGGTTGAAGCCCTGGAACACCATGCCCATGCGGCGCAGAATCGCCCGCATCTGGGCCTCCGGTGCGTACTGGGCATGGCCTTGCGCATCGGTGCTGACGAGGGTCTGGCCCTCGACCACCACCGCGCCCGAATCGATCACTTCAAGGTGGTTCAAGCAGCGCAAAAAGGTGCTCTTGCCCGAGCCCGATGGCCCGATCACCGCCATCACCTCACCCTTGTGGATATCCAGCGAGACACCCTTGAGCACCTCATTGCCATTGAAGGCCTTGCGGATGTCGCGCGCCTGCACCATTACCGGGGTGCCCATGTCATTGCCTGTCATTGCCATTCTCCTGCGCTGTTCGCTGCTACTGCTTCGTGCCGATTCATCGTTACGCACTGTTTAGGCGTCATATCTGGCATAGCGCTTTTCCAGGCGGTTGAAGCCCCAGGTCAACACCAGCGTCATCAGCAGGTAGAAGGCGGCCGCCACCACAAAGGGCGTGGTGGTGAAGTCGCGCTGCACAATGCCGCGCGCGGCGCGCAGCAGGTCGTTGAGAGCGAGCACATAGATCAGCGACGTGTCCTTGACCAGCGTGATGGTCTCGTTGCTGACCGGCGGCAGGATGGTGCGCACCATCTGGGGCAGCACAATGCGGCGCATGGTCTGGCTGTAGGACAGGCCCAGCACCTTGGCGCCTTCATACTGGCCCCGGTCCACGCTCTGGATACCGGCGCGGAAAATCTCCGCAAAATAGGCTGCGTAGTTGAGCGCGAATGCCACGACGGCCGACGGGAAGTCCGGCAGGCGCACGCCGATCACCGGCACAAAGGGCAGCGCGAAGTAGATGAACAGCAGCTGCAGCATCAGCGGTGTGCCGCGCATCAGCCAGATATAGGCCTCGACAAAGCGCGCCAGCGCCTTGAAGCGCGAGATGCGCGCCAACGCCAAGGCCAGACCCAGCGGCACCGACAGCGCCAGGGTGATGAAGAACAGCTTGAGAGTCACCAGGGCGCCGTTTGACAGCGGCCCCAGCATTGAAATTACATAATCCATCGATGGCCTTCAGGGTGGCACCGGCTCCGCGGGCCTGGTTGCCACAGGCACGAGTGCCTTGGAACGCGTTGGCGCTCCCGGTCTGGCACTCCTGTCATAAAAATCCGTTCTGGCCGCCGGGCAGCGCCCAGCGCTGCGGCGGCCATGGGCCGTGCCCAAAAGCACAAGACCGGCACGCTGTGCCGGCCCGGTGCGAAGTCACCTGCAGATCAGTGCTTGATCACGTCGGCGCCAAACCACTTCTTGGCGATTTCTTCGGCCTTGCCGTCCTTCTTCATCTCAGCCAGCACGTCGTTGATCTTGTTGCGCGTGGCTTCGTCGTCCTTGCGGAAGCCCACACCATAGTCCTCGGTGCCAAAGTCGTCGGCCAGCACCACGTAGTTGTCAGGCTTCTTGGAGACCAGGTAGCGGCCGACCACTTCGTCCACCACCACGACATCCAGGCGGCCGGCTTCCACATCCATCAGTGCAGCGATGTTGTCGCCAAACAGCTTGGTTTCCTTGAATTGGGAGGACAGTTCCTTGTCCTTTTCCATCGCGGTCACGGCGCTGGAGCCTTCCTGGGCGCCCACGATCTTGCCAGCCATGTCGGCCTTGGTCTTGATCGGCGAGCCCGCCTTCACGATGATGATCTGCTTGTTGACCATGTAGGGGTCGGTGAAGAGGATCTTTTCCTTGCGCTCTTCCAGAATGGTCAGGCCATTCCACAGGGCGTCGACGCGCTTGCCCAGCAGCTCGGCTTCCTTGGCGTTCCAGTCGATTGGCTTGAATTCCACTTCGATGCCAGCGCGCTTGGCCGCTTCGCGGGCCATGTCGATGTCAAAACCCACGATTTCGTTCTTCTCGTCACGGAAACCCATCGGCGGGAAGTTGTCGTCCAGACCGACCACCAGCTTGGTCACCGCTGCAGCAACAGGCGCAGGCGCGGGTGCTTCAGCCGCAGGCTTGGGCGCATCATTCTTGCCGCAAGCGGTGAGCAAGGCAGTCAGCGCCAGGGTGGCAACGAAAGAACGTTTTTTCATGTGTCTCAACCAAAGAGAAAGACAAAGTAAGAGCACTTGACTTGATTTTTACAAGCATCAGAGTGCGGGCGAATCGCGTATTGTCTCCGATCACACGAATTTCGTGTCGCTTATGGGGAAAACTCCGCCGGCCTAGTCGGACGTCAGCAAGCCGCTACGATGGCTGCCCTGGTCGCCATACAGAGACCAGGGCATCTACATTTCACGGCCTTCTATACCGCGAGTGAATGATTTACAACACTGGCGTCCCCTCATTTATGACCACCCTCTCGCCCGAACTGCGCAAGGCCTTTGAAGAAACCCGGTACCACGTGCTGATCCAGGCTCCGTTCCTGCTGCAGGTGGGCCAGGCCCAGGCGGCGCTCGGCGCACTGTACCGGCAGCACCAGACCGATTGCAGCTGCTTCATCACCGCCTTCAACCCCATGGGTGAGCTGCTGGACAAGGACGAAAATATCGAACGCCATGCCCAGTTGGGCCGCGCGCTGGGCGCCGCCGGCTTGGCCGCGCTGCCTGCGGTCGCCCAGCACCCCGCCAATGGCTGGCCGGCTGAACCGGGCTTTCTGGTCATTGGCCTGGGCCGCGACGATGCCCAGCGCTGGGCGGCGCAGTGGGAGCAGCTGGCGGTGGTGTGGACCAGCGCCGACATGGTGCCCCAGCTGCTGGAAACCAAGGTGCCTGGCTGGATGCGCTGACCCTAAAATGGCCCGCTGATAGGAGAAGCCATGCTGTTGATCGTTGGTACCGTTCGCCTGCCCGCCGCCAACCTGGAACGCGCGCTGCCCGCCATGCGGGCGATGGTGGAAGCCTCACGCGCCGAGGCAGGCTGCCTGGAATATGGCTATGCCCAGGATGTACTGGAGCCCGGGCTGATCCACGTCAAAGAGCTGTGGAGCGACCAGGCTGCGCTGGATGCGCATTTTGCGTCCAGCCATATCCAGGCCTGGCGCGCTGCATGGCCTGCGCTGGAGATAGGCGACCGCGCTCTGCGCGTCTATGATGTGGGAGCGCCACGCAGCACTTGATGCGCAGTCGGCGCCTCCTCTCCCGCCACCCTCTTGCACTGCGATTTGCGCCCGCCCCATGCCTGAACTCCACAACTGGCTCGCCTTTGGCCTCATTTCCCTGGGCATGGTCCTGACCCCCGGGCCCAACATGGTCTATCTGATCTCCCGCTCGATATGCCAGGGGCGCAGCGCAGGCTTGATCTCGCTGGGCGGTGTGGCGTTGGGCTTTGTCTTCTACATGCTGTGCGCGTCGCTGGGCATCACCGCGCTGGTGATGGCCATTCCCTACGCCTACGATGCACTGCGCATTGGCGGCGCGTTGTACCTGCTGTACCTGGCCTGGCAGGCGGTCAAGCCCGGCGGACGCGCGCCCTTCGAGCTGCGCCAGTTGCCGCAGGACAGCCCGCGCAAGCTGTTTGCGATGGGTTTTCTGACCAACCTGCTCAACCCCAAGATCGCGGTGATGTACCTGTCGCTGCTGCCGCAGTTCATCGATCCGGCGCATGGCAGCGTTTTTTCCCAGTCGATGGTGCTGGGTTTCACGCAGATCGTGGTCAGCATCAGCGTGAATGCCGCCATCGCGATGCTGGCCGGCTCGATCGCCGGGTTTCTGGCCAGCCGCCCCCGCTGGGTGCAGGTGCAGCGCTGGTTGATGGGCACCGTGCTCGCGGGCCTGGCACTGCGCATGCTGACCGAGGCGCGCAAATAAAACAGGCGCCCCAGCCCGGGGTGGGCGGCAGCGCCTGGCAGAAATCCGCGTATCGGCTTCTGTCTACAGCTGGCTCACATGAAAGCGCAGGTGCTCGTCGATAAAGCTCTGGATGAAGTAATAGCCGTGGTCATAACCGCCATGGCGGCGCAACGTCAAAGGCTGGCCGATCTGCGCACAGGCAGCTTCAAAGGCTTCGGGCAGCAGCTGCTTTTCGAGCAGGAACTTGTCGGCCAGGCCCTGGTCGATGAGGATGCCGGCCGGGTAAGGCGGCTGCTTTTGCGCGGCCATCAAGGCGGTGGCATCGTGCTGCGCCCATTCGGCCTGGTTGGCGCCCAGATAGCCAGCAAAGGCTTTCTGGCCCCAAGGGCAGTTAATGGGGTTGGCAATCGGCGCAAAGGCCGAGACCGACTTGAACACGCCGGGATGGCGCAGCGCCAGGGTCAGCGCGCCATGGCCGCCCATGCTGTGGCCAAAGATGCCCAGGCGCTGCAGGTCGATTGGCAGTTTGGCACCCAGCAGTGGCAGCAGGTCGTCGACGATGTAGCTTTCCATGCGCCAGTGCAGTGCCCAGGGCTTGGCCGTGGCATCCAGGTAGAAACCGGCACCCACGCCAAAATCCCAGCTCTGCGCTTCGCCAGGCAGGCCCGCGCCGCGCGGGCTGGTGTCGCAGGTGACCAGGGCCACGTTCAGCGAAGCCGCCAGGCGCTGCGCGCCGGCCTTGGTCATGAAAGTCTCTTCGGTACAGGTCAGGCCCGCCAGGTACAGCAGCGCCGGCACTTTCTCGCCCTCCACCGCCTTGGGCGGCAGAAACACCGAGAACTTCATCGCCAGGCCGATCTGGCTGGAGAAATGCTCATAAAAACGCTGGGCGCCGCCAAAGCAGGCATGGGCCGCCTGCAGCTTGAGGCTGGCTTGGGCATCAGACATCGGAATTTCCTTCGGTAGGGGCTTGCGGGGATGCGGCCTGGGCGGCCGCTGCACGCAGCTTGTCTTTCTTGCTCATGCGCTTGCCCTTGATGCCGCCATTGCCGGCATCTTCAGAGGGCGCATGCGCGGGCACGGCTTCGGTGACCGGGTACTGGTCCAGGGTCTGCAGCGCCACATCGAGCCCATTGCGCTTGGCAATCAGCTTCCAGTGCGCCAGGCTGGCGGGGGTCACCAGGCTGATGGCCAGGCCCGAGATACCGGCCCGGCCGGTACGGCCGATGCGGTGGGTGTAATCAGTGGGCGAGCGCGGCAGGTCGTAGTTGATGACCAGGGGCAGTGCCTCGACATGGATGCCGCGCGCGGCCAGATCGGTGGTCACCAGCACCTGCCACTGGCTGCTGCGGAACTCCTGCAGCACCTGCTGGCGTGCGCCCTGGCTCAGCTCGCCATGGAAGGCGGTGGCGCTGATGCCCTTGTCATAGAGCTTGTTGGCCACATGCTCGGCACTGTAGCGGCTGGCCACAAACACCAGCATGCGCTGGCCGGCGTACTGGGTCACCAGCTCGCGCAGCCAGGCGGTGCGCTTGGCGGCATCGAGGTAGTAGGCCTCCTGCACGATGGTGGCATCCTGCAGGTGGGTTGAGGCGATCTCCACCTTCTCATGCGTGGCACGCAGCAAGGTGGGCACCAGCGCCTGCACCGCTGGGGCAAAGGTGGCCGACAGCAGCAGGGTCTGGCGCTGCTCGCGCGGCGGCACCAGGGCCAGCACGCTTTGCAGTTCTTCGGCAAAGCCCAGGTCCATCAGCCGGTCGGCCTCGTCCAGCACCAGGGTGCTGATGGTGTCCAGCCGCAGCTTGCTATGCGCCACCACATCGAGCAAGCGCCCGGGCGTGGCAATCACCAGATCCACACCGCCGCGCAAGGCCAGCAGCTGGGGGTTGATGGACACGCCGCCGGTGAGCACGGCCACCTTGGGGCGGCGGCCCAGCGCCTCGCCGACAAAGTAGACCAACTCGGCCACCTGGGTGGCCAGCTCGCGGGTAGGCACCAGGATCAAGGCCTTCGTCTCATGGCGGCCCGCCTGGCCTGCTGCATCGCTGAGCATCCAGGCCTGCATCAAGGGCAGCACATAGGCCGCCGTCTTGCCAGAGCCGGTCGGCGCGCAGCCCAGCAGGTCACGCCCGTCCAGAATGGCCGGAATGGCTTGGGTCTGGATGGCCGTGGGTGCAATCAGGCCATGGGCCTGGGCAGCGTGGGCCAGCGACGGGGCAAGGCCGAGAGAGGTAAAAGACATGGATTTCAATGGTGCGGGCCGGCCCGCAGGGACAACAAGCCTCGCATTGTCGCCCCTGGCACCGCTGCCAGTGGCGTGCAGGACTATTGCGTCCCGTGCTGGCAGCCGACGCTGGCCATCACGGACCAGCGGCCTTCAGCGATGCTTAGCTGGCGTAATTGACCACCGAGCGGATCGACTTGCCTTCATGCATCAGGTCGAAAGCCTCGTTGATCTTGGCCAGACCCATGGTGTGGGTGACAAACGGTTCGAGCTGGATCTTGCCGGCCATCGCGTCTTCCACCATGCCGGGCAGCTCGCTGCGGCCCTTGACGCCGCCAAAGGCGGTGCCCAGCCATTTGCGGCCGGTCACCAGCTGGAAAGGACGGGTGGAGATCTCCTGGCCCGCGCCTGCGACGCCGATGATCACGCTCTGGCCCCAGCCACGGTGCGCGCATTCCAGCGCTGCACGCATCACCTGGGTGCTGCCGATGCATTCAAAGCTGTGGTCCACGCCCCAGCCGGTCATCTCGACGATCACCTGCTGGATCGGCTTGTCGAAGTCCTTGGGGTTGATGCAGTCGGTCGCGCCAAAGGTCTTGGCCAGCTCGAACTTGCCGGGGTTGGTATCGACGGCAATGATGCGGCCGGCCTTGGCCAGCTGCGCGCCCTGGATCACCGCCAGGCCGATGCCGCCCAGACCGAACACGGCCACGGTATCGCCCTCTTGCACCTTGGCGGTGTTCTTGACGGCACCCAGGCCGGTGGTCACGCCGCAGCCCAGCAGGCAGACCTGTTCGGGGTTGGCATCGGGGTTGACCTTGGCCAGCGACACGGCGGCCACCACGGTGTATTCGGAGAAGGTGGAGCAGCCCATGTAGTGGTAGATCGGCTCGCCGTTGTAGCTGAAGCGCGTGGTGCCGTCGGGCATCACACCCTTGCCCTGGGTGGCACGCACCGCCACGCAGAGGTTGGTTTTGCCGCTCTTGCAGAACAGGCATTCGCCGCACTCGGCCGTGTACAGCGGGATCACATGGTCGCCCGGCTGGACGCTGGTGACGCCCTCGCCCACTTCCACCACAATGCCGGCGCCTTCATGGCCCAGCACCGCCGGGAAGATGCCTTCCGGGTCATCACCGCTCAAGGTGAAGGCATCCGTGTGGCACACGCCCGTGTGGGTGATCTTGACCAGCACTTCGCCCTTCTGGGGTGGCGCGACGTCGATCTCGACAATCTGCAAAGGCTCTCCGGCTTTGAAGGCAACAGCGGCGCGGGATTTCATGGGGGACTCCTTGGGTCAAAAACGGGGGAAACAGTCAGGCGCGGATATGACCACACGCCTATTTGAGGTACGAGCGCAGCAGCGACAGCATTTCGTCAATGTCCGCCTGCGACGGCGCGGGCTGCCGGGCCATGGTCTCGCGCATATGGCCATCGAGCAAGTCGGCCATCAGCCCATGCACGGCACCGCGCATCGCTGCCAGCTGCTGCAGGATCGGCGCGCAATCACTGCCCGCCTCCACCGCCCGCTCCAAGGCCTCCGCCTGGCCTTTGATGCGGCGCAGGCGGGTGATGGCGCGGTGCTTGTCTTCGGCGTTATGGGGCATGGCAGGCGGTGTTCGCAACGGCGCAAAAGCACGCCAAATACAGGTACTGGGCCACAGTATAAATGCAATTGATAAAAATTACATATGAAAAATAGATGAAAACCCGAGGTACCCCCAGGGGGTATGCTGGGTATCTCGGATGCTCTCAGGCCGAGCGGGCACAAAAAAAGACCGCAGCCTCGGCTGCGGTCTTGGGTCGGTGAGTGGCTACCGGTTTTAGCGCGGCAGATCGCTCCAGCCCATCAGGTACTCGTCGACGGCGCGCGCGGCCTGGCGGCCTTCGCGGATGGCCCAGACCACCAGCGACTGGCCACGGCGCATGTCGCCAGCGGCAAACACCTTGTCCACATTGGTGGCGTAGCCGCCGGTGAAGTCGGTGGTCGCACGGGCGTTGCCACGGGCATCCTTGTCGACGCCAAAGGCTTCCAGCACCGGCGAGACGGGGTTCACAAAACCCATGGCCAGCAGCACCAGGTCGGCAGGCCATTCCTTTTCGGTGCCCTTGACTTCGCTCAGCTTGCCGTCCTTGAACTCGACCTGCACGGTGGTCAGGCTCTTGACCTTGCCCTTGTCGCCATTGAACGTCTTGGTCGAGATCGCGAACTCACGCACGGCGCCTTCTTCGTGGCTGGAGCTGGTGCGCAGCTTGATCGGCCAGTAAGGCCAGACCAGCGGCTTGTTTTCCTCTTCGGGCGGCATGGGCATCACCTCGAACTGGGTGACGCTTTTGGCGCCGTGGCGGTTGCTGGTGCCCACGCAGTCGCTGCCGGTGTCGCCACCGCCGATGACGATGACGTCCTTGCCATCCGCACGGATCTGGCCCTTGAGCTTGTCGCCGGCATTGATCTTGTTTTGCTGGGGCAGGAACTCCATCGCGTAGTGCACGCCGTCCAGGTCGCGGCCGGGCACCGGCAGATCGCGCGACTGCTCGGAGCCGCCGGTCAGCAGCACCGCGTCGAACTCCGCCTTGAGCTGCTCGGGCGAGACGGTTTCCTTGGCCCAGTTGGTGACCTTGCTGTCCTTGCCCAGGCCGTCCTTGCCAGCCACCAGCACGCCGGTGCGGATGGTCACGCCTTCGGCTTCCAGCTGAGCGGCACGGCGGTCGATGTGGACCTTGTCGAGCTTGAAGTCAGGGATGCCGTAGCGCAGCAGACCGCCGATGCGGTCGTTCTTTTCGAACAAGGTCACCGCATGGCCCGCACGGGCCAATTGCTGGGCTGCCGCCATGCCAGCAGGGCCGGAGCCGACCACCGCTACCTTCTTGCCCGTCTGGTGCTTGGGAGGACGCGCCTGCACCCAGCCCTCTTCCCAGGCACGGTCGATGATGGCATGTTCGATGGACTTGATGCCCACCGGATCGCTGTTGATGTTCAGCACGCAGGCTGCTTCGCAAGGCGCGGGGCAGATGCGGCCCGTGAACTCGGGGAAGTTGTTGGTCGAATCCAGCACATGAAAGGCTGCCGCCCAATCGGCGCGGTACACCAGATCGTTGAAATCCGGAATGATGTTGTTGACCGGGCAACCGCTGTTGCAGAACGGCGTGCCGCAATCCATGCAGCGGGCGCCTTGCTGCTTGGCCTGCTGCGAGTTCAGGCCAACAACAAATTCCTTGTAATGCTTGAGGCGGTCCTCAACGGGGGCATAGCCCTCGTCGATACGCGCATATTCCATAAAGCCTGTGACTTTTCCCATGATCGGATCTCTTGCTTGGCTGCTGCCCGCGCCGCGTTGGCGGGGACAGCAATCGTGGTCATTAATAAGGGTCGGGGTGCTTGGCGGCAGGGCCGCCAGCGGCCTCACTTCGCGGCGGCGTCCACACTCTTCTTGGCCGAGGTCTTGGCCTTGGCGACTTGCGCCTTGGCTTCGGCGCGGGCGTGGATCTCACCCAGCGCGCGCTTGTACTCGGTCGGGAAGACCTTGACGAACTTGCTGCGCACCTCCGCCCAGTTGTCCAGCAGGTCACGGGCACGCTTGCTGCCCGTCCAGCGCAGGTGGTCGGCAAGCAGGCGCTTGAGCTGTGCTTCGTCCGTCTGGCCGTTGTGCCAGATGCCCTTGTCGATGCTGGCCTCTTGCTCGGACTGGCTCAGCACCTTGTCCAACGTGACCATCGTGGTGTTGCAGCGGCTGGCGAACTGGCCGTCCTCGTCATAGACGTAGGCCACACCGCCACTCATGCCGGCTGCAAAGTTGCGCCCGGTCTTGCCCAGCACCAGCACGGTACCGCCAGTCATGTATTCGCAACCATGGTCACCGGTGCCCTCGACCACCGCCGTGGCGCCCGACAGGCGCACTGCAAAGCGCTCGCCGGCCACGCCGCTCAAGAAGGCCTCACCGGTGGTCGCGCCGTACATCACGGTGTTGCCCACGATGATGTTCTTGTGCGCTTCGCCACGGAAATCCAGGCTCGGGCGCACCACCACGCGGCCGCCGGACAGGCCCTTGCCGGTGTAGTCGTTCGCGTCACCGACCAGGTACAGGGTGATGCCGTTGCACAGGAAGGCGCCAAACGACTGGCCACCGGTGCCCTCGACACGGATGTGGATGGTGTCGTCAGGCAGGCCTTCGGGATGCACCTTGGTCACTGCGCCCGAGAGCATCGCGCCCACGGTGCGGTTCACATTGCGCACGGTCTCCAGGATCTTGACCCGCTCGCCCTTGTCGATGGCGGGGCGCGACTTCTCGATCAGGATGTTGTCGAAGGCCTTTTCCAGACCATGGTCCTGGTTCTGCGTGTGGTACAGCGGCACATCGCCCGCCACTTCGGCACGGGCCAGCAGGCGGCCAAAGTCCAGGCCCTTGGCCTTCCAGTGGGTGATACCGGCCTTCATGTCCAGCAGGTCGGCACGGCCCACCAGGTCGTCGAACTTGGCGATACCCAGCTGGGCCATGATCTGGCGCGCTTCTTCGGCGATGAAGAAGAAGAAGTTCACCACATGCTCGGGCTTGCCGCTGAATTTCTTGCGCAGCTCGGGGTCTTGCGTGGCCACACCCACCGGACAGGTGTTGAGGTGGCACTTGCGCATCATGATGCAGCCCTCGACCACCAGCGGTGCGGTGGCAAAGCCGAACTCATCGGCACCCAACAGCGCACCGATCACCACGTCGCGGCCGGTCTTCATCTGGCCGTCTGCCTGCACACGGATACGGCTGCGCAGGCCGTTGAGCACCAGGGTCTGCTGGGTTTCGGCCAGGCCGATCTCCCATGGCGAGCCCGCATGCTTGATCGACGACCACGGCGATGCGCCCGTGCCGCCATCATGGCCGGCGATCACCACGTGGTCGGCCTTGCACTTGGCCACGCCGGCGGCAATCGTGCCGACACCGACTTCGGACACCAGCTTGACGCTGATCGACGAATGCGTGGCGACGTTCTTCAGGTCGTGGATCAGCTGGGCCAGGTCCTCGATCGAGTAGATGTCGTGGTGCGGCGGGGGCGAGATCAGGCCCACACCGGGCACCGAGTAGCGCTGCTTGCCGATGTACTCGGTCACCTTGCCGCCTGGCAGCTGGCCGCCTTCACCGGGCTTGGCGCCCTGCGCCATCTTGATCTGGATCTGGTCCGCAGAGGCCAGGTACTCGGCCGTCACACCAAAGCGGCCCGATGCCACTTGCTTGATGCGCGAGCGCAGGCTGTCGCCGTCTTGCAGCACGTAGTCCGATTCGATCTGGTCCTTGCCGATGATCGACGCCAGCGATTCGCCCTGCTTGATCGGGATGCCCTTGAGCTCGTTGCGGTAACGGGCGGGGTCTTCACCGCCCTCACCGGTGTTGCTCTTGCCGCCGATGCGGTTCATCGCCACGGCCAGGGTCACATGGGCTTCGGTGCTGATCGAGCCCAGCGACATGGCGCCGGTGGCAAAGCGCTTGACGATCTCGGCCGCCGATTCGACCTGCTCGACCGGGATGGCCTTGGCAGGATCGATCTTGAACTCGAACAGGCCGCGCAAGGTCATGTGGCGCTTGCTCTGGTCGTTGATCAGCTGCGCATATTCCTTGTAGGTGTTGAAGCTGTTGGCGCGGGTCGAGTGCTGCAGCTTGGCAATCGCATCAGGGCTCCACATGTGCTCTTCACCACGGGCACGCCAGGCGTATTCGCCACCGGTGTCCAGCATGGTGGCCAGCACCGGGTCGTTGCCAAAGGCAGCCTTGTGGCGGCGGATGGCTTCTTCGCCAATTTCGAACACGCCCAGGCCTTCAACACGGCTGGACGTGCCGGTGAAGTACTTGTCGATGGTTTCGCTGTTGATGCCGACCGCTTCGAACAGCTGCGCACCGCAGTAGGACATATAGGTGGACACACCCATCTTCGACATGATCTTGGACAGACCCTTGCCGATGGCCTTGATGTAGTTGTAGATCGCCTTGTCTGCCGACAGATCGCCGGGCAGGTGCTTGTGGATCGAGGTGATCGTCTCCAGCGCCAGGTAGGGGTGCACGGCTTCGGCACCGTAGCCGGCCAGCACGCCAAAGTGGTGCACTTCGCGGGCGGTTCCGGTCTCCACCACCAGACCGCAGGCCGTACGCAGGCCTTCACGGATCAGGTGCTGGTGGATGGCAGAAAGCGCCAGCAGTGCCTGGATGGCCACGCGGTCCTTGCTGACACCCTTGTCGCTGATGATCAGGATGTTGTTGCCGGTCTTGATCGCATCAACCGCTTGTGCGCACAGCGATGCCAGGCGCGCTTCCACGCCTTCACTGCCCCATTCCAGCGGGTAGGTGATGTCGAGCACGGCCGAGCTGAACTTGCCAGCGGTGTGCGAGCGGATATTGCGCAGCTTCACCATGTCGCTGAAGTCCAGCACCGGCTGGGTCACTTCCAGACGCAGCGGCGGGTTGACCTGGTTGATATCCAGCAGGTTGGGCTTGGGGCCGATGAAGGACACCAGGCTCATCACAATCGCTTCACGGATCGGATCGATCGGCGGGTTGGTCACCTGCGCGAACATCTGGCGGAAGTAGTTGTACAGCGGCTTGTTCTTGTCGGACAGCACGGCCAGCGGGCTGTCATTGCCCATCGAGCCAATGCCCTCTTCGCCGTTCGCGGCCATCGGGCTCATCAGGAACTTGATGTCTTCCTGGGTGTAGCCAAAGGCCTGCTGCAGGTCCAGCAGCTCAGGGGACTTCTGCTCCTCGGCAATCGCACCGAACTCTTGCGAGGCCTTGGCCTGCTGGTCGATCTGCGACTCGCCGGCCACGGGCTTGACCACGTCATCCAGGCGGATGCGCAGGTCTTCAATCCAGCGCATGTAAGGCTTGGCATTGGTCAGCGAGGACTTGACTTCTTCGTCGTCGATCAGACGGCCCTGGTCCAGATCGATCAGGAACATCTTGCCGGGCTGCAGGCGCCACTTGCGCACGATCTTGTGCTCGGGCACGGGCAGCACGCCCGATTCGGAGCCCATGATGACGAAGTCATCGTCGGTCACGCAGTAACGGGCCGGACGCAGGCCATTGCGGTCCAGGGTAGCGCCGATCTGGCGGCCATCGGTGAACACGATCGACGCGGGGCCATCCCAGGGCTCGATCATCGCGGCATGGTATTCGTAGAAAGCGCGGCGGCGCGAATCCATCGTCGCGTGCTGCTCCCAAGGCTCGGGAATCATCATCATCACCGCCTGGGCCAGCGGGTAGCCCGCCATGGTCAGCAGCTCCAGGCAGTTGTCGAAAGTGGCCGTGTCGGACTGGTGCGCAAAGCTGATCGGGTAGAGCTTCTGCAGATCGTTGCCCAGAACGGGCGAGCTCATCACGCCTTCGCGGGCGCGCATCCAGTTGTAGTTGCCCTTGACGGTGTTGATTTCACCGTTGTGCGCCACATAGCGGTAAGGGTGGGCCAGTGGCCACTCGGGGAAGGTGTTGGTCGAGAAGCGCTGGTGCACCAGGCCCAGCGCCGAGACGCAGCGCTCATCTTCCAAATCGCGGAAGTAGGTACCTACTTGATCAGCCAGCAGCAGACCCTTGTAGATCACGGTGCGGCTGCTCATGCTGGGCACGTAGTACTCTTTGCTGTACTTGAGCTGCAGGTTCTGGATCGCCGCGCTGGCGGTCTTGCGGATAACATACAGCTTGCGCTCCAGCGCATCCTGCACGATCACATCGGCGCCACGGCCGATGAACACCTGGCGGATGACCGGCTCTTTCTCGCGCACCGTAGGCGACATCGGCATCTCGCGGTTGACCGGCACATCGCGCCAGCCCAGCAGCACCTGGCCTTCGGCCTTGATGGCGCGCTCCAACTCTTCCTCGCAAGCCAGACGCGATGCATGTTCCTTGGGCAGGAACACCATGCCCACGCCGTATTCACCAAACGGCGGCAGCTTGACGCCCTGGGCGGCCATCTCGTCGCGGTAGAGCGCGTCAGGCAGCTGGATCAGGATACCGGCGCCATCACCCATCAGCTTGTCGGCACCCACCGCACCCCGGTGGTCCAGGTTCTCCAGAATCTTCAGAGCCTGGGTCACGATGGCATGGCTCTTCTGGCCCTTGATGTGGGCCACAAAACCGACGCCGCAGGCATCGTGTTCCAGAGTCGGGTCATACAGACCCTGAGCTTGCATCTGCTCGCGTGCGGTAGCCGACATGGCGCAATCCTTCAAATAATCTATCGCGGGAAGGTCAATGTAGAGCAGCTGTCCATACCCGAGCAAGTATTTTATTTAGGGTCAGATACCAATTATTTTCAAATGATTTTTCTCAACAATTAATTGGGGTCATATTAAAAATAGCCAAATAATCGTTGATATATAAGAAATTTTTGCCTCACTCGCCGGAGGGAGTGGCTAAACGGGGACGGCCCGCACTCTTTTTGTGCAGCCTGCGCACCGTTTTGGACTGCAGGGATTGCACAAAGTCCTCGCTGCCCATCGCCCAGCCGCCCTGTACCGCAGCGGTCAGCGCACCTGACTCACGCTGCGACAGGCCATAGGCCAGCATCTGGGCATAGCGGGCCTCCCGCGCAAAGGGGGTGTTGCCCAAGGCCCAGAACGCCGCCGGATCGCGCAACCACGCCATTGGTTTTGCACCTAAATGGTGCGAACAGCTGGACCAGGGATAGTCTTCCGCCTTGGCGACGAGGCCTGCGCGCTGCGGGTTGGAATCGATATAGATGATGCATTGCAGCAACGGCTCGGCCGGCTCGACCACCGTCGAGCGGTAGCGCCCTTCCCACAAAGTACCGCTGCGCCCGTGGCGGGCATTGAAATAGCGCACATAGGCCCGGCCCAGCGCCTGCATCAACAGCGGCAGGCCCTGCTCGGTCTGGGGTGTGATCAACAGATGGAAGTGATTGGGCATCAGCACAAAGGCATGCACTGCCACCAGGTGGGTCTGCGCCAGCTGGCGCAGCAAATCGCTGAAGTGCTGGAAATCCTCATCATCGACAAAGACCGTCTGCCGGTTGTTGCCCCGGTGCAGCACATGGTGCGGCATGTCGGGAAGACTGAGTCGGGGAAGGCGGGCCATGGACGTACGGGGCGAGGACAGCGGGTGGAGAGGCGGCACCATTATCAACGCTTCCCTGACAGCTAGCTTGCACGCCTCTTCGCTATGATCTAACAGGCAACTATGACAATAACCCGGGAGATTGAATCACTATGCGCTTATCTTCTTTGATCGTGGCAAGCCTTCTGGCCTGCAGCGCCAACAGCTGGGCCGCACGCAATTTCACACCCCAAGCGGGCACCTGGATCGTCAGCAGCGAGCTGGATGGCAAACCTGGCCGTGGCCTGGCCATCGATGTGCAAGGCAACACTTTTTTCATGCAGGTGTTTGGCTACGAGAAAAATGGCGATGCCACTTTCTACACGGCCACCGGGCAACTGGACGGCAACAGCGTCACTGCCCCACTCGTCCGCTATACCGGCGGGCGCAGCTTTGGCAGCGCAGCGCGGGATGCCGTAGAAGACAGCTCACCCGGTGATGTGACGGTGTCCTTCAGCAATGGTTTGAAGGGTACGGTGCAGTTTCCCGGCGAAGCATCCGCGGCGATAGAGCGCTTTGCGATCAAAGAATTCACGCCGAGCATCAGCAATCCTCTCGCACAGCTGGGCCAACGCGTGCTGCGTCTGATGATATTGGACAAGAATTTGCAGTTCAAGCAATACCGCAGCGCGACACTTCAGCGCAATAGCAAGGACCAGCTTGAGCTTGCTGAGTATGTGGACGGGAACGTACCCAGCTACATTTCGCCCTGTTCCGTGGATGCCGAGAAAGCGCAGATCCTGTGCAACTCTGCCACCAGCGGAAGCAATATCAAAAGCCTGCGCTTTCAAATCTCGGGGGGCCAGATTGCAGGCCATGCCACGATGAAAGAGGCACCTGGGCAGGTGCTCCCCTTAATCGGGCAGAGTGATTCTGCAATGAACTTCGCCAACCAGCAGCTACAGCAGCAAAACTATTGGTCCATCGCGCTTCCCGGCTCAACCGTTACCGGCATTCCAACACGGCACACACATCAACTGATGCCCATCAACGGCACCTGGATTGTGCAAGATGAGCTCACCGGCAAGCCCGGTCGCGGACTGGCGCTGGACGTGCAGAACTCCACCATGGTGCTGCAGGTCTTCAACTACGGCGCCAATAGCCAACCCACCTTCCATATGGGCAGCGGCACCTACGGCAGCACTGGCCCAGATACCCAGGCATCGCGGGCCGAATTTGCGCTGAACCAGTATGCGGGTGGACGCAGCCTGGGCGGTGCGGCCCAGTCAGCACACCAGATTGCGGAAGCGGGCCCAGTGCGTATCGATTTGGCAGTCAACCGCGAGCAGCCCACGCCCCACTTTTCACAGCGAGGTACCGTGACTTTCCCGGGAGAAGCGCCCAAGACCATCGTACGCATGCGACTGGACGATCCGGCTTCGCTGGCCGACAAGCTGTTTGGCGAATGGTACTCACTGCCCATGCAAACGCATCTGGTATTCAACAAAGAGAAGGATGGCGCAGTGTTGTCATCTGATGGCGCCATCAGTTGCGAACAGAAATACCCAGACAACCCTGACCGCATCACCTGCACCAAGACTGCTGGCGAGACCGTTGCCGGCACAGCTACTTTTGACTTGCCCCTTCTGAACCAGGGCAGCACCTGGATCCAGATCCGCGACCGCTTCGGCAACCTGCAAGGCCTGGGCAATATTGACTAAGCCTCTCACCGCAGCACCCACAACGACAAAAGCCATCCGCCCCAGCAGATGGCCTTTCTCTATCCCCGCCTTGCAGCTTAGAAGCGGTAGCGCGCCACCAACTGCACCGAGCGCGGCGCACCCGGCAGGTTCAGGTTGGGCGAGGAGCCGTGGCCGGCCACGATGTAGCGCTTGTCCAGAAGGTTGTTGAGCTTGAGCTGCAGGTCCACCTGGTTCAGGCGGTAGTAGGCCATGGCATCCAAGGTGGCGTAGCCCGGCAGTACGACGGTGTTGCCAGGGTTGGCAAAACGCGCGCCGACATAGCTGATGCCGCCCCCGGCGCCAAAGCCATGGCCCAGGGCCTTGGTCACCCAGACATTGGCACTGTGCTTGGGCGTCAAGGTGGCGCGCTTGCCTTCCACGGGCTGGCCCGCATCGACAGCGGGCGACGAGGTCATCTCGCTCAACAGGTAGGCATAGCCTGACCAGATCTGCCAGCCCTGCGACAGGTCGCCGGCAAAGCTCAGCTCCAGGCCCCGGGTGCGCTGCACGCCCAGCGGCACCAAGGTGTTGCTGACGGGGTCCACGCTCTTGATGTTAGTGCGTTCGATCTCGAACAGCGCCGCATTGGCGCTGGCCTTGCCGTCGAGCAGATCCCACTTCACACCAACCTCACGGCTGGTGGTTTTCTCAGGCGCCAGCTGGGCATTGTTGGCTGCCAGCGCAAAGGTCTCGCCCGAGGGCTGGAAAGACTTGCTGAACGACACGTAGTACGACAGCGCGTTGCTGGGCTGGTAGACCAGGCCGACGCGCGGACTCCATGCCACATCGGTGCGGCCCAGGTTGACGCTGCCTGGCGTGTAGTTGTCGGTTTCCTGGCGGAAGCGGTCATAGCGCACGCCAGCCAGCAGCTTCCATTCGGGGGCCAGGGTGACCATGTCCTGCACATAGGCGCTGGCCACGCTGAAGACGCTGTCGTTGTTGGCCGAAGGTGCAGCCGTCAGCATCGGCGAGACGACCGGCAGCACCGGGTTGAACAGCGACACCGTCCCCACATTGCTCTGGCTGATGCTCAGCAAGCCCTTGTTCTGGCGGCCCAGCTCCAGCCCGTACAGCACCTGGTGCTGCATGCCCGCCAGCTCCAGCTTCTGCGTCAGCTCCAGCTGGTTGAAAAAGCCGTGCTCGTCGCGCTCCAGATGGCCGCGGTTGAGGGTCGCCGTCTGCGCCTTCTCGTTGACCGCGCCGACCAGGGTGTTGCTGCGGTCCAGGCTGTAGTCGTAGTAGCGCAGCACATTGCGCAGGCTCAGGCTGTCGTTGAAGCGGTGGCTCAGGGTGGCAGAGGCCGAGTACACCTCCGAGGTGCTCACATCGGTATCACGCGCATTGGCCGCACCATAGTAGGTGCGGGGCGGCACATTCACCGGGCGGCCCTGGAAGGCGGGAATACCAAAATCGGTGAGGCGGCTGTCCTTGAGGTAGTCGGCCTGCAGCAGCAGCTGCGTGTCCGCGCTGAACTTGAACTGTACCGACCCGGCCAGCGCCTTGCGGTCCAGAAACTGCTGGTCGCGGTAGCTGTCGGCGCGCTCGATGGCGCCGGTCAGGCGGTAGGAGACGATGCTGTCCTGCGGCGCACGCGCCAGGTCAAACTCGCCCCGGCGCTGGTTCCAGCTGCCCAGGGTCAGGCCCACTTCGCTGCGGTCGATGCCGGGCTTCTTGGTGATGCGGTTGATCAGACCGCCCGAAGACCCCCGGCCATACAGCACCGATGCCGGGCCCTTGAGCACTTCGACCTGCTCGACATTGGACAGGTCGCGGAAGTACAGCGCGTCATCGCGCACGCCATCGACGAACTGGTCCGCAATCGCCGTGAAGCCCCGGATCGTCACCTGGTCGCGCTGGCCATCGCCATGCGACAGGCCAATGCCGGGAACGGCCTTGAGCACGTCCTGCATCGACTGCACGGCCTGGTCGCGCATCAGCTGCTGGGGCACCACGTTGACGGTTTGCGGAATGTCGCGCAAAGGCGCTTCAATCTTGGTGGCGCTCTTGGCCGTGGGCGCTGCATAGCCCACGTCCGCCGCGGTATCTGCCTGCACGCGCACTTCCTGCAAGGTCGTCTCGGCCGGCGCTTGCTGCGCCGCTGCATAGCCCGCGCACAGCAGCGCCACTGCTGCCACCACAGGTTGGGTTTTGAAAGCCATTCCAGTTCCTTTTATTGCCTTGGTATGTGTTCGGTCTGGCTATACCGGATGGGAAATCCGCACTCTGGTTGGCTACCACCGTGAAAAAGCTCGCACATCTTAAAGAGGAAAATGGTTCTCATTTACATATCTTTAAGAATGGGATCCACAGAGGCGACAAAGCTACAGCAGGCGGTTTCTTAAGACTTCTTCAGGTTTTCTTAAGAAATGGCTGAAACACAGTACGCAGGCAGGCTGCGCGCTATCGAAACCCTAGAACGGCGCGGCGCAAAGCCATCGAATCCCGCCCTCAGGCGAGGGCTACCCGGACTGCAACAGGACGTACCCAAGCCGGCACCCGGCGGCGCCATGGAAGTCATGAAATGGAAATGCCGAGCCGCGTCTGCGGCTTAACGTGGCGCCAGCTTGCCGCCGATACCCCGGCCCGCCTGGTAGCCCAACAGGCCCGAAACGCGCCCCGCCGCCTGCAACAGCTGGGGCAGCAGCTCGCCCTGCATGATCTCGGGCGTGGTGCGGTTCGCCTGGCCGCTGATATTCATGGCCGCCACCACCTGGCCGCTGGCATTGCGGATGGGGGCAGCGACCGAGGTGAGCCCCTCTTCGAGCTCCTGGTTGAGCAGGCACCAGCCCTGTGCACGCACCTGGGCCAGCTCGGCCAGCAGCTGCGCATCGTCCTGGAGGGTGAAGCGGGTGAACATCGTGCGGTCACGGCCCTCGAGCAAGGGCTGCAGCTCCTGGGGAGGAAGCTCGGCCAGCAGCACCCGGCCCAGCGAAGTCCAGAAACTGGGCAGGCGCGAGCCCATGCCCAGGTTGGTGCTCATGATCTTGTGCGTGTGCACGCGCAAAACGTAGACGACATCCTGGCCATCGAGCACGGCGATGGAGCAGGACTCATGCGTCTGCTCGACCAGCGCATCCATCACCGGCTGGGCCAGGTTCCAGACCGGCATCGACGACAGATAGGCAAAGCCCAGATCCAGGATGCGCGGCGTGAGCGCAAACAAACGGCCCTCCACCCGCACATAGCCCAGGGTCTGCAAGGTCAGCAGGATGCGGCGCGCGCCGGCACGCGTCATGCCGGTGGCCTCGGCCACTTCCGTCAAGGTCTGGCGCGGCGCGGCAGCGCCAAAGCTGCGGATGACCTCCAGCCCGCGCGCGAAGGACTGCACATAGCTGTCACTGGGGCGGAGGGTCGGGTCTTCTTCTTTCATAGGCCGCAATCGTGGTCGTTGGCGTGGAGCGGATCCCTGGCAATACAAAAGCAAATCGCAGGGACATCGGGTAGCGGATTATCCGGCAGTCTATAATTCTTTTAGCGAACTAATGTTCTATATACGAACATTTTTACCAAGAGCCTCTGGGAGGTTCTGCAAAACCCTCGCCAAGCGGGATGGACGCGGATCGGGATGAGATGCAATGCGTCTTTTGCAGTCAATAGCCAGCTATTGACAAGAAAGACAACGCAGCAGATCGCCCGAGCCCCGCGTGAAGACCACGGCAGGGAGTTTTGCAGAAACTCCCTAAGGGCCGCCGATCCTCTCAAATGCATTCCCAAGTCTCGCGCAGGCAGCCTCGGCATTGCATTTGTCGCACGCGGTACAGGCACTGCCCCAGCGCAGCGCGACCATGCCGCAGCAGGATCAGCAGCCTGTTGCGACCCGTGTTCAGAACCAGGAGACAAGATGATCAACAAGATTTCGGACTCGATTGCCGAGTCCCTCAGCCGCGTCCAGGATGGCTCGACCGTGCTCATCGGCGGCTTTGGCACCGCCGGCATTCCAGCGGCCCTGATTGACGGCCTGATCGCACAGGGTGCACGCGATCTCACGGTGGTCAACAACAACGCCGGCAATGGCGACACCGGTCTGGCGGCCCTGCTCAAGACCGGTGCCGTGCGCAAGATCATTTGCAGCTTCCCGCGCCAGGTCGACAGCTATGTGTTTGACGAGCTCTACCGCAGCGGCAAGATCGATCTCGAAGTGGTGCCCCAGGGCAACCTGGCCGAGCGCATGCGCGCTGCCGGTGCCGGCATCGGCGCCTTCTTCTGCCCCACCGCCTACGGCACCGAGCTGGCCGCCGGCAAGGAAACGCGCGAGATCAATGGCAAGCACTATGTGCTGGAGTACCCCATCTATGGCGATGTGGCGCTGATCAAGGCCGAGCAAGGCGACCGCTGGGGCAACCTCACCTACCGCAAATCGGCACGCAACTTTGGCCCGGTAATGGCCACCGCTGCGAAGTACACCATTGCCACCGTGCATGAGATCGTGGAGCTGGGCCAGCTCGACCCCGAGGCCGTGGTCACCCCTGGCATCTATGTCAACCAGGTCATCAAGATCGAGCGCGTTGCCACGCAAGCCGGTGGCTTCAAAAAAACAGCCTGAAGCAGGAGACAAGACCATGAGCAGCTACCAAAAACGCACGAAAGACGAACTGGCCGCCCGCGTGGCGCAGGACATCCATGACGGCGCCTACGTGAACCTGGGCATTGGCCAGCCGACGGCTGTGGCCAACCACATCCCCCAGGACCGCGAAGTCATCCTGCAGTCGGAAAACGGCATCCTGGGCATGGGCCCGGCACCCGCCGCTGGCGAGGAAGACTATGACCTCACCAACGCCGGCAAGCAGCCCGTCACCTTGCTGGCAGGCGGCAGCTTTTTCCACCATGCCGACAGCTTTGCGATGATGCGCGGCGGTCACCTCGACATCTGTGTGCTCGGCGCATTCCAGGTGGCAGAGAACGGCGACCTGGCCAACTGGAGCACCGGCGAGGCCGGCGCCATTCCCGCCGTGGGCGGCGCGATGGACCTGGCCATCGGCGCCAAGCAGACCTGGGTGATGATGGACCTGCTGACCAAGAAGGGCGAGAGCAAGATCGTCAAGCAATGCAGCTATCCGCTGACCGGCATTGGCTGCGTCAAGCGCATCTACACCGATGTGGCCACCATCGAGGTCACCGACCAGGGCCTCAAGCTCATCGACACCGTTGACGGTCTGGACAAGGCCGAACTCGAAAAAATGATTGGCCTGCGCCTGCTGTAAGCGCAACGCCGATCGGTATTCATCCCAGGAGACCAACATGACCCATGCCTATATTTGCGACGCCGTGCGCACCCCCTTTGGCCGCTACGGCGGCGCGCTGGCCGGTGTGCGCACCGATGACCTGGGCGCCGTGCCCATCAAGGCGCTGATGGAGCGCAACCCCGGTGTGGACTGGACGGCCGTCACCGATGTGATCTACGGCTGTGCCAACCAGGCCGGCGAAGACAACCGCAATGTGGCCCGCATGTCCAGCCTGCTCGCGGGCCTGCCCATCGAGGTGCCTGGCGCCACGGTCAACCGCCTCTGCGGCTCGGGTCTGGATGCCGTGGGCTCCGCTGCCCGCGCCATCAAGTCCGGCGAAGCGCGCCTCATGATCGCCGGTGGTGTGGAATCGATGAGCCGCGCACCCTTTGTGATGCCCAAGGCCGAATCCGCCTTCAGCCGCAACAATGCCGTCTACGACACCACCATTGGCTGGCGCTTTGTCAACAAGCAGATGAAGGCGCTGTACGGCGTGGACTCCATGCCCGAGACGGCCGAGAACGTGGCCGACGACTTCAAGATCGAGCGTGACGCCCAGGACCGCATGGCCCTGGCCTCGCAGCAAAAGGCTGCAGCGGCCATCGCTGCCGGCCACCTGGCCCGCGAGATCGTGGCCGTGACCATTCCGCAGAAAAAGGGCGATGCGCTGGTGATCAGCCAGGACGAGCACCCCCGCGCCACCACGATCGAAGCGCTGGCCAAGCTCAAGGGCGTGGTGCGCGAAGGCGGTACCGTGACGGCCGGCAATGCCTCGGGTGTGAACGACGGTGCCTGCGCCTTGCTGCTGGCCAATGAAGAAGCTGCCCAGCAATACGGCCTGACCCCGCGCGCCCGTGTGGTGGCCATGGCGACTGCCGGTGTGGCACCGCGCATCATGGGCTTTGGCCCGGCACCTGCCGTGCGCAAGGTACTGGCACTGGCCGGCCTGACCTTGGCCGACATCGATGTCATCGAGCTGAACGAAGCCTTTGCCGCCCAAGGCCTGGCCGTGCTGCGCGACCTGGGCATTGCGGACGACGACCAGCGCGTCAACCAATGGGGCGGCGCGATTGCGCTGGGTCACCCGCTGGGCGCATCGGGCGCACGCCTCGCTACCACCGCCGTCAACCAGCTGCATGCACTGGGCGGCCGCTACGCGCTGTGCACCATGTGCATCGGCGTGGGCCAGGGCATTGCCGTGGTGCTCGAAAAAGTCTGACGTCTCACTGCGGCGGCAAGCGCAGGCCTGCTAGGGCCGCGCCTTGCCCCGCATCCCCCGACACCCTCCCCCCCAAACACCAGCGCTGCTGCCTCGGCCACCTTGGCGCAGCCTTGCCCGCGCAGCGATGCAGAGGCACTTTTTGAAGGACAGAACGCCATGGCAACACAACAAATCACCACTGCGACCGGCATGTTCAACATCGATCTGCAAGGCCCCGAGGGCGCGCCGGTGCTGGTTTTCTCCAACTCGCTGGGCACCACCCTGGATATGTGGGACGCCCAGGCCCGCACTTTCAGCAGCCAGTACCGCGTGCTGCGCTACGACATCCGTGGCCACGGCGCCAGCGTCGTGAGCCCTGGCCCCTACCAGTTCGCGCAACTGGGCGGCGATGTGCTGGCCATTCTGGACAGCCTGGGCATCGACCAGGCCCATTTCTGCGGCATCTCGATGGGCGGCCTCACCGGACTGTGGCTGGGCGTGCATGCTGGCGCGCGCATGCGCAGCATCACCGTGGCCAACAGCGCCGCCAAGATTGGCGCCGAAGCAGGCTGGCGTGACCGCGCGGCCCTGGTGCGTGCCAATGGCGCAGCAGCCATGCAGACCCTGGCCGATTCATCGCCCAGCCGCTGGTTCACCGAAGGCTTCATCGCCAGCCAGCCCCAGGTGGTGCAGACCGCCCAGGCCTGGATTGCCGGCATTGCCCCCGAAGGCTATGCCAGCTGCTGCGAGGCCCTGGCCGTGGAAGACCTGCGCGCCGATATCGCCCGCATCCAGACCCCCACCTTGCTGATTGGCGGCAGCGCCGACCCGGTGACCACGGTGGCCGATGCCGAAGCGATGCATGCCGCCATTGCCGGCTCGGAACTGGCGACGGTGCCGGCCTCGCACCTGTCCAACCTCGAAGTGCCCCAGGCCTTTGACCTGGCACTGGGCAGCTTTTTGCAGAAACACTGAGGCAGCCGCCTTGAACCAGGCAGACGGGCACCAAGAACAACAACCGCCCGCTGCAGCCCTTCCTCAACCAAGGAGACAAGCATGTCCGATGCCAATCCACGCTGGAAGCAGCGCCCTGCAGGATCGACCTGGGGCGACTTCGGCCCCGATGACCAACTCGGCCGCCTCAACCTGCTGACGGCCGCCAAGGTGCGCCAGGGTGTTGCCGAGGTGCAGGAAGGCCTGCGCTTTTCGCTCAGCCTGCCGCTGGACTACCCCGGCGGCAGCGCCCTCAACCCCAACCGCAAGCCGCCCGTGCTGCGCCCCTTGCAGCGCAAGGGCCTGGTCAACTTCAACTGCCTGCTCGGTGATCTGGAGCCCGGCCGCACCGATGTGCTGTCCGACGACATGGCCGTGCTGTCGCTGCAGTACTCCACCCAGTGGGATGGCCTGGCCCATGCCGGCCAGCTGTTCGACGCCAATGGCGATGGTGTACCCGAGCCGCTGTACTACAACGGTTTTGCCGCAGGCCGCGATGTACTGGGGCCGCTGCTGGTCAGCGACACCGGTATGCCCACGCCCGAGAGCAGCGGCAGCACCAGCTGCGCCAAGGCCTTGGGCATTGAGGGCATGGCCCAGAACGGCGTGCAAGGCCGGGGCGTGATGATGGACCTGCATGCGCACTACGGCGATGCCCGCAGCCTGATTGGCTACGACGAATGGATGCGCGTGATCGAGGCCGACCGGCTGGAGATCGAGCCCGGCGACATGCTGTGTCTGCACACCGGCTTTGCCCAGGCCGTGCTGGCAATGCAGAAGAACCCCGACCCGGTGGTGCTGAACAACCGCTGCGCGGTGCTCAATGGCCGTGACGAGAAGCTGCTGCAATGGATCAGCGACAGCCAGATCGCCGTGATCGCGGCCGACAACTATGCCGTCGAGGCGCACCCGGCCCAGCCTGGTGCTGACTGCTGCGCGGCGCTGCCCCTGCATGAGCACTGCCTGTTCAAGCTGGGCCTGCACCTGGGCGAGCTGTGGCATCTGACGCCGCTGGCGCAGTGGCTGCGTGCCCATGGGCGCAGCCGCTTTCTGCTGACCGCCCCACCGCTGAACCTGCCCGGCGCCATTGCCTCGCCGGTGACCCCGATTGCCACGGTCTGAGACCGGCCTTCAAAGAAATGCTTTACGGCGGCAGCAGCGCTAGCCTGGCCTGCCGCACCCTACCCCGGAGCCACCATGCCCTACATCATTGAGACTTTCGACAAGCCCGAACACCAGGCCGTACGCCAAGCCCACCGCCCGGCGCACCTGGACTTTCTGGCGCGCAACGCGGAGCTGCTGCTGGCCTGCGGCGCCAAGCTGCAGGACGACGGCAGCGACATGGGCGGTGGCCTCTATGTGGTGGACCTGGACACGCGCGAGGCGGCCCAGGCCTTTATCGAATCCGATCCCTTCTACCAGGCCGATCTGTTTGCCCAGGTGCGCATCACGCGCTGGCGCAAGGCCTATGTCGCCGGCCAGTGTTGCCTGTGACGCCATTCTTGGAAACCGCTATGTCCACTCCATCGACTCCATCGACCTCTGCACGCCCCCGCGTGCTCATCACCGGCGGCGGCGCCGGCATTGGTGCAGCCGCTGCGCTGCGCTGCCATGCCGATGGCTATGACCCGGTCATCATCGACCGCCAGATCGACCAGGTGCCCGCCGGTTTTGTCGCGATCCAGGCCGACCTCAGCAGTGCCGAAGACACGGCCCGCGCGCTGAACGAAGCGCTCGCTGGCGGCCCCATCACCCGCCTGGTGAACAACGTCGGCATCGTGGTGCCCAACGACGCTGCCAGCCAGACGCTGGCCGAGTTCGACCTCGCCGTATCGCTGAACCTGCGCTGCGCATTCCAGTGCATGCAGGCCTTGCTGCCCGGCATGCAAGCGGCGCAGTTTGGCCGCATCGTCAACATGTCCTCGCGCGCGGCGCTGGGCAAGGACTTGCGCACGGCTTACGCCGCCACCAAGGCAGGGCTGATCGGCATGACCCGTGTCTGGGCGCTGGAGCTGGGCCAATGGGGCATCACCGCCAATGCAATCGGCCCCGGCCCCATCCGCACCGAGCTGTTCGACAAGGCCAACCCACCGGGCGCCGAGCGCACGCAAAAGATCATCCAGTCCGTGCCCGTCAAGCGCGTGGGCACGCCCGACGACGTGGCCCATGCCGTGGCCTACATGCTCGACGAGCGCAGCGGTTTTGTCACCGGCCAGGCGCTCTATGTCTGCGGCGGCATGACCGTGGGCGTGGCACCGGTCTAGCCCTTTTTTCGTGGGCCTGTCCGCTGCAGGCCCCGCTTTGCTCCTTCCATTGATAACAAGAGACATCGATGTCAAAAATCACCGCTTTTTTCACCGAGCTGATGCGCAAGTATCTGCCCGACCCCTTCGTTTTCGCGATCCTGCTGACCTTGCTGACCATGGTGCTGGCCTTTGCTGTGGAGAGCCGGCCCATCAACCTGGTGGTGCAGGACTGGGGCAAGGGCTTTTGGAGCCTGCTGGCCTTCACCACCCAGATGGCGGTGATTCTGGTGATGGGCTATGTGCTGGCGGCCGCACCGGTGGTGGACCGCTTCCTCAACCGCATTGCCGGTATGGTGCATACGCCGCGTGGCGCCATCATCATGGCCACCGTCGTGGGCTGCGTGGGCAGCTACCTGAACTGGGGTTTTGGTCTGGTGATCGGCGGCATCATGGCCAAGAAGCTGGCGCTGCGCGTCAAGGGCGTGCACTACCCGCTGATCATCGCCTCGGCCTACACCGGCTTCACGATGTACAGCCTGGGGCTGTCGGCCACCATTCCGGTGCTGATCTCCACCAAGGGCCACAGCTTTGAAAAGCAGATGGGCATCATCCCGCTGAGCGAAACCATTTTCTCCCCCCACATCCTGCTGACCGCGCTGGCCGTGCTGATCGTGCTGCCGCTGATCAATGCGGCGATGCATCCGAAAGCCGGTGAAAAAGTCACCGAGATCAGTGCCGAGCTGGCCAGCAACGAAGAGTCCAAGGGCCCATCGGCCGCGAACCTGCTGGGCGACGAAAAGACCTTTGCCGGCCGCCTGAACAACAGCCGCATCCTGAGCTGGCTGATCGGCCTGACCGGCATGGCTTTTGTGGCCATGCACTTCATGCAGAACGGAAGCCTCGATCTGAACATGATCAACTTCTTCATCCTGTTCCTGGGCATCTTGCTGCTGGGCACGCCGATGAAGTATGTGGAAAAGGTCAATGAGGGCGTCAAGACCATTGGCGGCATCATTCTGCAGTTCCCGTTCTACGCCGGCATCATGGCCATCATGCATGCCTCGGGCCTGGTCGAATCGATCGCCCATGTGTTCGTCAGCTTCTCGACCGCCTATACCCTGCCGCTGTGGGGCCTGGTGAGCTCCTTCTTCATCAACTTCTTTGCGCCTTCGGGCGGCGGCCACTGGGTGCTGCAAGGCCCGTTCATGATCGAAGCGGCCAAGACCCTGGGCGCATCGCAGGCCCACACCGCCATGTCGGTGATGCTGGGCAATGGCTGGAATGACCTGGTGCAGCCTTTCTGGATCCTGCCTGCGCTGGCGCTGTCCAAGCTCAAGCTCAAGGACATCATGGGCTACACGGTGGTCTCGATGTTCGTCGTGGGGGCCATCTACATCGGCTCCTCCCTGTTCTGGCCATAAACCGGACCAGACCTTCCCTTCCTCCGGCTGTCACGCGAGACCCAACAAGCACTGACAAAACAAGTGGCAGCCTTTTTCACTTTGCTTTGGAGATACCCATGAACACCACCCGTTTCAACGCCCGCCGCACCGTGCTGCAAGCCATCGCCGCTGTCAGCCTGGGCGCCGCCCTGGTGCCTGCCGCTTTTGCGGCAGAGGCCTTCCCGAACAAGCCCATCACGATGGTCGTGCCCTTCGTGGCTGGTGGCACCACCGACATCCTGGCCCGCATCGTCGGCCAGTCGCTGGGCGAGGAGCTGGGCCAGCCGGTGATCATCGACAACCGCGCCGGTGCTGGTGGCAATATCGGCGGCCAGTTCGCCGCACGTGCGCCGGCCGACGGCTACACCATCTTCATGGGCACCGTGGGCACCCACGCGATCAATGAATGGCTCTACAAGAAGATGCCCTTCAGCCCCAACAAGGACTTTGCACCGCTGACCCGCGTGGCCAATGTGCCCAACCTGCTGGTGGCCAACCCGGCGCAGCCTTTCAAGAACGTCAAGGAACTGATCAGCTACGCCCAGGCCCATCCCGGCCAGGTGAACTTTGGCTCCTCGGGCAGCGGCAGCTCCATCCACCTGTCGGGTGAGCTGTTCAAGATGATGACCAAGGTCGACATGATCCACATCCCCTACAAGGGCAGCGCACCGGCCGTGACCGACCTGCTGGGCAACCAGATTGCGATCATGTTCGACAACATGCCCTCTGCGATCCAGCATGTGCGCTCGGGCAAGCTGCGCCCGCTGGCGGTGACCACCGCCAAGCGCTCGCCCGAGCTGCCCGATGTGCCAACCGTTGCCGAAGCAGGCGTGCCCGGCTACGAGGCCACCTCCTGGTTTGGCCTGTTCGCCCCCACGAAGACGCCCGCCGATGTGCAGGCCAAGTTGCATGCTGCGATCATCAAGGTGTTGCAAAAGCCTGACGTGATCAAAAAGATCGGCGACCAGGGCGGCGAAGTGGTGACTGAGTCCCAAGCGGAGTTTGGCAAGTTCATCGCCGCTGAAAACGAGAAGTGGAAGCAAGTGGTGAAGACCTCGGGCGCGACCGCAGGCTAATCCGTCCAAGCGCACAGAGCAAAGCCGCCGATCCTGGAAGTCCAGGACCGGCGGCTTTTTCTATGCAGCGCAGCTAGAGGATCAGACGCCGATCGGGCCGCCGTCCGCCTTCTGGATCACCACCGTCGACGAGCGTGGGCGCACCTTGCCATCGGGCGCGCGGGTGGCATCGGCCGTGCCATAGGCAGGCCAGTTCACTGGGTGCTGGATGTTGAGGAAGATGCTGGTGTGGTCCGGGGTATAGGCGAAGCCGGTGATCTCGGCCTCGTTCGGGCCGACAAAGAAGCGGCGCAGCTCGGCCTGGTTGCTGGCATTGATGACCGGGCCCGTGCCCTTGGCATCCTTCAGCGCGCCGGGCACGACGGCGAGCATCTGGTCGTTCGTGGCCTTAGCGACGGCGTTGTTGCGGCCGCCGTCGATGCCGTTGTCGGTCTGGATCCACAGAATGCCACGGTCATCAAACGCAATGCCATCGGGGCTGGCCAGCTGGTTGAGCTCGGTGAGGCCCGAGCGGTTGGTGTCGGCGTTGGAGGCGGCATCCGAGCCAAAAACAAAGATGTCCCAGCGGAAGGTGTTGGCACCGGCATCGTCGTGCCAGCGCACGATATGGCCGTTGACATTGTTCAGGCGCGGGTTGGCGGGGTTGGTGCCGCGTTCGGCATTGCGGCTGGTGTTGTTGGTCAAGGTCAGGTAGACATCGCCATTGCTGGGGTGCACGGCGGTCCACTCGGGGCGGTCCATCGGCGTGGCGCCCACAAAATCTGCCGCACCGCGCGTATTGATCAGGATGGCATCGATGGTGCCAAAGGCCTCACCGAGGCTGCGGCCGTCCTTGCCCTTGGTGGCGGGGGTCAGCGCCAGCCACTCGCCCTTGCCGTCGGCATCGAAGCGCGCGACGTACAGGGTGCCCTTGTCCAGGTACTTGTGGCCCACGGCAATGCGGTCGCTGCGCGCAGCATCCTTGGGGTCCCACAGCGCTTCGGACACAAAGCGGTAGATGTACTCAAAGCGCGAATCATCGCCGCTGTAGAAAGCCAGCGGCTTGCCCGCCACCGGGATGCCGTAGGCGGCGCCTTCGTGCGCAAAGCGGCCCATCGCCGTGCGCTTGGTGGCCGTGCTGCCGGGGTCATACGGATCGATCTCGACCAGGTAGCCAAAACCGTTGACCTCGTTGCGCCAGTCCTGCAGGCCATCGGCGCCGCTGGCGGTGATGTTGAAGCGGGCAAATTCGCCTTGCTGCTCGGTCGCATCGCCAGCAGCCGTCTCCCACTGGTAGCGGCCGGCCTTGGTCTGCACGCCGACACGCTTTTGGGCGGCCGTCACCTCACCGGTGTTGACAAAGCAGGCGGCCCAGTTTTCTTCGGCGGTGATGTAGGTGCCCCACGGGGTGGTGCCGTTGCCGCAGTTGTTGTTGGTGCCGCGCACCTGGGTGCCGGCCGTGGAGAACGGCGTCTTGACCCAGTCCGTGCCCGCCACAGGGCCGGACAGGTTCATCGGCGTGGCCGAGGTGAAGCGACGGTTGTAGCGCGAGTTCTGGATGATCTCCCACTGGCTGCCCTGCTTGCGCACATGCATGACGGCCACGCCATGGGCATTGACCTCTTTGCGCACCTCTTCTGCCGGGCGCTTGCCGTCCACCGAGGTGGGGCCGTTCGGGTGCAAGGCCTTCTCGTCGATGTATTCGTGATTGACCACCAGCAGGCCTTCGCTGGAACTGCCGGCGAGCGGGAAGTAATGCATGCCGTCATGGTGCATGCCGGTGGAGTGCAACAGGTCCTGCGAGCTGTTGCGGCCTTCATTGCTCCAGGGCGCTGCCTGGTCGTTGAGCGGCGTGCCCCAGGCTCCGATGACCGAGGCCACATAGCCGGCGGGCACCACGCAGGCATCCGTCATCGAGTTGGGCAGCGACGCAAAACCCAGCTTGACGGCCTGGTCGTCATCGCCATCGCTGCCGCCCCCGCAGGCGGAAATGCTGGCCCCGGCAAACAGCGCCAGCGCCGAGCCCAGGCTGCCGCGCATCACCAGGCGACGCGACATATGCGTCTCCAGGATGGTGCTGAATGGGGTGTTGCCTTCCGTGTTGCGGACGACTTTGTCGGAAATGGATTTGCTCATCGCTTCGACTCTCCTGATTGTGGGACCACCGTTGGGAAGTGCCCAGTCTAGGAAGCGGAAATGACGGCTCCATGAATATCCGATGACGTCACCGCATCGTCACGAATGCGATACCTTGGTGCGCTATAGGCGCATGCAAGGCCTTTTCAGGCAGCGACTGGGTCCAACCGGTAGCGGTGCTGCAGCGACTGCTCCAGACCGAACTCCGCCAACAGTTGCTGCAGCCGCTCGGCCGCCGCGCGCTTTTTGTGGCCGGTGTACCTGGCGAGGATCAGCTCGTTCTTCATGCTGTGTTCCCAGCCGACCAGCTCGGTCACGGTGACCTGGTAGCCCTGGCTTTCCAGGTAGAGGCAGCGCAGCACATTGGTGATCTGGCTGCCCATCTCACGGGTGTGGATGGGGTGGCGCCACAGCTCTGCCAGGGGGGTGCGCGCAAGGTTCATGGCCTTGTTCTGGCGCAGGCATGCCGCCACTTCGGCCTGGCAGCAAGGCACCAGCACCATCGCACGGGCCCGCTTTTCCAGACCAAAGGCGATGGCGTCATCGGTGGCGGTATCGCAGGCATGCAGCGCCGTGACCACATCAAAGCGCTCGGGCACCGCATCAGTGCGGGTGGAATCGGCGACCGACATGTTCAGGAACGACATGCGCTCAAAACCCAGATCGGCCGCCAGCTGCTGCGAGGCCTCGACCAGCGGCGCACGGGTTTCGATACCGTAGATATGGCCACGGCCCAGGTTCTTGAAGAACAGGTCGTAGAGGATGAAGCCCAGGTAGGACTTGCCGGCGCCATGGTCGGCGAGGCTGACCGGGTGATCCTGCGCCGAGAGCTCGGTCAGCAACGGCTCGATGAACTGGTAGAGGTGGTAGACCTGCTTGAGCTTGCGGCGCGAATCCTGGTTCAGCTTGCCATCGCGCGTGAGGATGTGCAGCGCCTTGAGCAGCTCGATCGACTGCCCGGGCTTGAGCTCCAGCTGCTGGGCAACGTCGGGGGCGGCGGGCTTGGTGGTGCTACGGCCTGCGGCGCGCGGTGCTTTCATCGTTTTCATTCCTTGGCCTTGTCGCTGGCAGCATCTTGGTGCGGGAAGGGGCAGCGCGGGCCCACGCCCAGGTCCAGCCAGCCTTCCAGGCCCAGCGCATCGAGCGTCTCCATGTTCTTTTCGTAAATCGCATCCGCCTCGGGGAAGGCCTCGACCGCCTTGTCAATGCTCTCTTCGCGCAGCAGGTGCAAGATGGGGTATGGCGAGCGATTCGTGCAGTTGGTCACGTCATCGACCGTCGTGCCCTCGAACTGGAACAAGGGGTGGAACGAGGCCACCTGCAGGATGCCGCCCAGATCCAGCTCTTCGATCATGTCGTCGGCGATCTCGAGGAAATCATTGAAATCCAGAAAATCATGCAGCGCATAAGGGAGGATCAGCAAGGTGGTATCGCGCTTGTCCGGATTGGCTTCGGCCAGCGCTTCGAGCTCGCGGTGCAGATCATGTGCCACCGCTTCGGCATCCTGCGCATCGCTCACCACATAGTGGATCTGGTCCTTGACATGCACACCCTTGGCAAACGGGCACAGGTTCAGACCGATGACGGCTTTTTCCAGCCAGTTCACGGTGTCGGCCATCACCACCTGGTGCAAGGCCTCATCTGCAGGCGCAGGTGCAGCATGGGTATCGGTCATCGTGGGGCTTTCTGGTGGAGTTATAGGTGGCCAGCGGGGGCTGTCTGCGGGCCATCACCCAGCAGAGGGGTGGGCGCTGGGCGCCATGGCGGCGCGGGGCCGAGGGCGGGCAGAGGCTGACGCTGGGGCTTCCATTGTAGCGAGGGTGGCTTGGCCAGTGCCTGCGCTAAGCCATGGCACCCCTGCAGAAGCCCGGTATTCAGGGAACGAGGACGCGTTGGCCCGTCAGGCGCTCATGCTCGCGCAGTGCATAGCGGTCCGTCATGCCGGCGATGAAATCGGCCACCACGCGGGCGCATGCGACCCGATCCAGACCGGCGGCACGGGCGGCGAAGCGCGGCTTCATCTGCGCGGGGTCGCCCAGGTAAATGTCAAACAGCTCGCGCACGACGGCCTTGGCCTGGCCGGTGGTCTGCACCACCTGCGGATGGCGGTACAGGTTTTTGAACAAAAACCGCTTGAGCTCGGCCGACTCGGCCGCCATCGTGCGGCTGAAACCGACCAGCGCGGGCAGCTGGCGCACGGCATCCACGTCGGCTGGCTGCGCGGCTTGCAGGCCGGCGCTGGTGTGGCGGATCACGTCGTAGATCTGCTCGCTGAGCATGCGGCGCGTGGCCTCGTACAGCCATTTGCGCTGCCAGCGCGGCTCCTGCAGCTGCGGGTACTCGGCCAGCGCCTCGTGGGCATAGCGGGCAAACAGCGGCACGCCCATCAGCTGCTCCAGACTGATCAGGCCGGAGCGTACGCCGTCGTCGGCATCATGGGCGTTGTAGGCGATCTCATCGGCCAGATTGGCCAGCTGGGCTTCCAGACCCGGCCGCTGGCCAAGCAGGAAGCGCTGGCCCACGCCGCCGGGCTCGCGGGCCTCCAGCTGCCGCGCATGCTTGGCGGAGCAGTGTTTCAGAATCCCTTCCCGGGTTTCAAAGCACAGGTTCAGCCCGCTGTAGTCGGGGTAACGCTCTTCGAGCGTATCGACCACGCGCAGGCTCTGCATATTGTGCTCAAAGCCGCCAAAGTCCTGCATGCAGTCATTGAGCACATCCTGGCCCGCATGGCCAAAAGGCGTGTGGCCGAGGTCATGGGCCAGGCAGATCGCCTCGGTCAGGTCTTCGTTGATGCGCAGTGCCCGCGCCACCGAGCGGCCCAGCTGCGCCACCTCGATCGAGTGCGTGAGGCGGGTGCGGAACAGGTCGCCCTCGTGGTTCAAAAAAACCTGGGTCTTGTAGACCAGACGGCGGAAAGCGGTGGAGTGCACGATCCGGTCGCGGTCACGCTGAAAAGCGCTGCGCGTGGGCGCCGCCTCTTGTGCATGCAGGCGGCCCTGGCTGCGGTGGGATAAGCAGGCATAAGGCGCCAGGCCCAGCTCGGTCCAGACTTGCTGGGGCTCGGCTGGGTGCATCAGCGGCGCGGGGCGGTCCATCCGGTCAGGCCTGCACTGCCTCGGCGCAGCACAGGTCAATGACTTCGCGCACCAGCGCGTCGGGCGCCTCGCGCACTACCGCCTTGCCAGGCCCATCGATCAGCACAAAGCGGATCGCGCCGGCCTGGGATTTCTTGTCGTGGCGCATCAGTTCCAGATAGCGGCCTGCATTGTCCTGGCTATCCAACATGGCACCGCGCACCGGCAAACCGGCACGGGCCACCAGCGCACGCAGGCGCTGCACAAAGGCAGCATCGACCAGGCCCAGACGCTGGGACAGCTCGGCGGCCATCACCATGCCGGCCCCCACGCCTTCGCCATGCAGCCAGACGCCATAGCCCATGCCGGCTTCCATCGCATGGCCAAAGGTGTGGCCAAAGTTCAGGATGGCGCGCAGGTCCGCCTCGCGCTCGTCCTTGGAGACCACATCGGCCTTGATCTCACAGCTGCGGCGCACGGCATGGGCCAGCGCCCGCTTGTCGCCGGCCATCAGCGCTGGCATTTCGGCCTCCAACCAATCCATAAAGGCCATGTCTGCAATCGGGCCGTACTTGATGACTTCGGCCAGGCCAGCGCTCAGCTCGCGCGCGGGCAAGGTGTCAAAGGTGTCCAGGTCGCAGACCACCAGCTGGGGCTGGTAGAAGGCGCCAATCATGTTCTTGCCCAGCGGATGGTTGATGCCGGTCTTGCCGCCGACAGACGAATCCACCTGCGACAGCAAGGTGGTGGGCACCTGCACAAAAGGCACGCCGCGCATGAAGCTGGCAGCGGCAAAGCCGGTCATATCACCCACCACACCGCCACCCAGTGCAAACAGCACCGTCTTGCGGTCGGCGCCGTTGTCCATCAGTGCATCAAAAATGCCTTGCAGGGTCGTCCAGTTCTTGTGCGCTTCGCCATCGGGCAGCACCACCAGCTCCACCTTGGGGTAGTGCGGCGCCAGTGCGGCCTGCAACTGGCGGGCGTAAAGCGGCGCGACTGTGTCGTTGCTGACGATCAGCGCCTGCGACGCCTTGGGGCAGTGTGCAAAGGTGTCCGCCTGGGCAAGCAAGCCCGAAGCAATCAGGATGGGGTAGGAGCGGTCGCCCAGGTCAATATGAACAGTATCGGTCACAGCGTTTGCGTCGGAAAGTTGTATGGATATCGCTCGTCCATTATCGGGGAGTTGCCAAAGTGGCGCCCGGCTGAGGCACCAGGCCCGCCAACTCGGCCTGCATGCTGACCTTGCGCATGACCTGGCCCGTGCCGCAGCGCAAGGTGTCGATCGTGTAGTGCGCTGTCTCTTCGTACAGCGGCGCGCGCTCGGCCAGCAGGTCCTTGAGGCGTTTGAGCGTGTCATCACCTTGCAGCAAGGGGCGCCCGGTATCGTTGCGCAGGCGCCGGGCAATGTCTTCGGGGCTGGAATGCAGGTAGAACACCGTTGTGTGGGCATGCAGCACGGTGCGGTTCTCGGGCCGCAGCACCGCACCGCCACCGGTGGACAGGATGCAGGCCCGCTCCCGTGTCGCCAATGCGGCAATCACCTGGGCCTCGACATCGCGGAAAGCCTGCTCGCCCTGGGCCGAGAAGTACTCCTTGATCGTGCAGCCCAGCTGCGCCTCGATCACATGGTCGGAATCGACAAAATCCACACCCCATAGGCGTGCCAGCTGCCGGCCAATGGTGGATTTCCCACTGCCGGGCAGCCCAATCAAACACACGGAAGGTGCCATTGCGCTACATCCTGAAAACGGACTGCACATGATAGCGGCAATGGCGGGCATAAAAAAACCTCCGGCGTGCCGGAGGTTTTTGGGCTAGACCTGAGAAATAGGTCTGTGCAGTTCAGTTACTACTCTTCTTTGACACACACGCCAGCCGTGTCGGTCACGCGGAAGGTGACTTCGCGGCTCACCGCGTTGGCCGAATTCTTCGCAGTCACGTACATGCGATAGGTTCCCACTTCGTCGCAGGTCAGCAGGGCACCGGAAGCAATGCGACCCGTCGTGCCTTGGCCAAACACTTGCATCCAGCTAGGTGCGCCTTCCAAAGTCCAAGTCACGTTATCACCCGTGGCAGAGAAGGTGTAGGTGTAGGAGCTTCCAACTTCCACCGAAGAAATCACGCATGGCGAAGCAGTGGAGCCAGTGCATCCGTTGATGGTAAAGGCCACAGGGCTGTCTGGCAGGTTGCCAGCCACTGTCAGTACCAGCGTATTGCGTGCAGTCGCGCCATTGGCATCACGCACGTTGAGCACCACGTTGTAATCACCAGGGGTTTTTACGTTAGGGGTACCAGAAATCAAACCGTCGGAGCTCAGGCTCAAACCGGCTGGCAAAGCTGAATTGGTGGACCAAATAAAAGGCGCCACACCACCGTCGGCCATCAATGCATGAACAAATGGCGCCGCGTTCTGTGCCGTCAATGCCAGTTCAGACTCAGGGATAGTCAACGCAGTGGAAGCCAGAGCATTGATCACTGGAATCACCGCATACTGGGTGATCGGCTCCTGAATACCATTGGTCAGATCGTTGTCAGCACGATCCACAGTCAAACGCAGCAGCAGCGGACCGGAAGCAGGGCCGCTGGCTACTGAGAATTGGCCAATGCCGTTGACAGTACTGATCTGCATGGAACCACTATTGGTTTTGCCGCCTGCTAACAACTTAGCACCGTCGGATGCTGCATTCGGCATGATGCTGACCTGCAGATTAGCGTTGCCTGAATTGCTAATAGGCTGGTTGTTGTCATTGAGGACAGTTGCCTGCACCACCACGCTGTTAGGAATGTTGTTCAGATTGTCACGCGAGCCCAGGTATTGGGTCTGGTTGGTAAAGGTGACCGTTGCAGGAGTAGCGGTACTGCCGCCGCCTACCTTCACCGTTGCACGATCAGAGTACACCTT
This sequence comes from Comamonas sp. B21-038, assembly GCF_022387135.1. Taxonomy (GTDB): domain Bacteria; phylum Pseudomonadota; class Gammaproteobacteria; order Burkholderiales; family Burkholderiaceae_C; genus Comamonas; species Comamonas sediminis. Next base: position 145,716 of record NZ_CP092462.1, on the reverse strand, counting down.
GTTATCGCGTGGATCGGTCACACTGCACTGAACCGTCACATCACCCGCGATGCCATGAGAAATGATATGGAACGACGCACCACCGGCATTGGAGCCCAGCGTAATGTTACGGTAAGCACCTGGAACCTTGATGGTTTCGCCCTTGTAGTTAACTTCGACCGTATGGTCGTCATTACCGTCGAGGTAATAGAGTGCGCCAGAGTCCAGCCCAGAAGTGATATTGCAGGAGAACGCGCCATCCTCTTGGTTCGGAATGGGGTTACCGCCCGCGTTGGCTTGGATGTAGAGGGTGGACATATAGGGGTAATAGTCCCCTACATCTGGATAGCCCGGCAAGGTGGATGTCAGGTTGACCGGCACTGCAGCCTTGGACGCCGTCAGCTTGATGCTGTACTGCTGCTGCGATTCACCACCGCTGCCACCACCGCCACCACAAGCTGCCAACAACAGCGGCGCCACCAGCGCCAAGGGCTTCAACAAATTTCTCATAACTCTCCCTGTCTATCTTAATTAACGCATTTCACCGCGGTCTGAAATCATCTTTGGCGTAATGAACACCAGCATTTCACGCTTTTCCGATTCGCGAACATTGCTCTTGAACAGATTGCCCAGCACTGGCACATCTCCCAACAAAGGAATCTTGTTGGTGGTGGATGTCTCTGAGAGCTCAAAAATACCGCCAATCACCACAGTGCCGCCATTTTCCACCAATACTTGGGTCTTGATGTGCTTGGTGTCGATCGCCGGGCCCGCCGTGGTATTCGCTCCTTGAGAATCCTTGGACACGTCCAAGTCAAGAATGATGCTGCCTTCTGGCGTGATCTGTGGCACAACTTCCAGCTTCAGCACTGCTTTTTTGAATTCCACCGTGGTTGCACCATTCTGGGCCGAGTTCTGGTAGGGGATTTCGGTACCTTGCTCAATCAATGCCTTGGTCTGGTCAGCCGTGATCAACCGCGGGCTCGAGACGATCTTGCCTTTGCCATCGGCCTCCATGGCCGACAGCTCCAACGCCAGAAATCGGTTTGCAGCCGAGTTGAAAATGGACAGTGCAAAAGAGCCACTGCCGCCACCTGTCGACAGGACTGCTGGCAGATTGACAAAGCTGCCGTTGGAGGTATTGGTACCACCCATGCCCGTGGTTCCCACCGCATTGTCATAGCTGGTACCAAAGCCCACGCGGTTGCCACCACCAATGCTGTAGCCGCCATCACCACCGTTAGCGGCACGCATATCGCCGCCACCCAGGCGCACACCCAGCGCACGGCCAAAAGTGTCGCGTGCCTCAACAATGCGCGCCTCGATCAGCACCTGGCGCACGGGAATGTCCAGGGTCACCAGCAGGCGGCGCAGCTCTTCCAGCTTGGCGGGCACGTCGGTCACGAACAACTGGTTGGTACGAGGCTCAGCGATGGCCGAACCGCGTGCCGTCAGAAAGCGGCTTTGGGTGCCGCCTGTACCACCGCCGCTGCCTGAATTGGTGGTGATTTGCTTGAGCAGTTCGGTCGCCTTGGCGTAGTTGAGCTGGAAAGCCTGGGTCTGCAGCGGGACCTTCTCCTCCAGCTTGGCAACGGCATCGAAGTCTTTCTGGATGCGCTCATCAATCTCATCCTTGGGCGCGATCCACAGCACCGTGCCGGACTTGCGCATGCCCAGACCCTTGGCATCGAGAATGATCTGCAGCGCCTGGTCCCAGGGGACATCCTTCAGACGCAGGGTCAGCGCGCCGTTGACGGTGTCCGAAGTCACGATATTGAAGTTGGTGAAATCGGCGATCACTTGCAGCAGCGACCGCACTTCAATATTCTGGAAGCTCAGCGAGAGCTTCTCGCCCGTGAACGTGCCCGAGGAGCCCAGCTTGTTCGGATCGCTCTTGCGCTGGCGCACTTCGACGACAAACTGGTTGTCGCTCTGGTAGGCGCTGTGCTCCCATTCACCCGCGTTTTTCAGCTGCACAAACACGGTGCTGCCTGCCTGGCGTGCAGAGATCATGCCGACGGGCGTACCAAAGTCGGCGACATCCAGCCGGCGACGCAGGGCCTCGGGCAACAAGGTGTGCTGCAGCTCCAACGTCAGTCCATCGCCTTGCTTTGAGATATTCACGCCCACCTTGTTGTTGGGCAACGTGATCACCAGCCGACCCGCACCATCGCTCCCCCGGCGGAAATCCAGATCTGACAGTGGCTGTGAATAATTGTTGCCGTCTTCGGCAAACTGCGTGTTTTGCGCCGCGGCGGTGGGCACAGCCTTCGCCGCAGGCTCCAGTGACACCAGCAAATCGCTGCCGCTGATCTCGGTCTTGTAGCTGGTGCTTTCCTTGAGATTCAGCACCACGCGGGCCTTGGTGTCCGTTTCCACAACATTCAACGAGCGCAGGTTGCCCTGGTTGAGTTCCACCCGGTTACTGGGCATGGCGCTTTTGAAACCCGGCAGGTCCAGCACCACGCGCGCAGGCGACTGGATGCTGAAGGTCTCGGGCAATACCAGAGGCGCACCTTCGGTCTCGATCTTGACCAGCTCGACGCCATCCCGCACCAGCGTCGACACCTTGTTGATACGCCCCTGCGCCAGCGCCCAGGATGGCAGCAGCATGGCCATCAGAGGGATTAATACGCTGAATTTCTTCATTTTTTGGCCTCCTGCAGCTCAAGCACTGCATCTCTCTCTATCCATTCACCCACACCATCTTGCACAATCTCCCGCAGGGTGACCGCGCTTTCGCTGATGCTTTTAATCTTCCCGTAGTTCTGGCCCAGGTACATGCCCTTGCTGACCTGGTAGATCAAGCCATCAGCCTTGACCAAGGCGACATCCAGTCCGCCCTTCTTCAAAAAACCCACCATGGAGATGGTGTCCAGCGGGAATGATTCGAGCTGCTCCTTGCGCCGCGCACGTTCAGGCGCGACCAGGGCGTCAGAGATGGTCGCAGGCGCATTGGCACTGCCACCCAGCAACGCGGCAAGACGTTCCTTGCTGAAAGGGTCGAGCGTCGTACTGGCCACATAGCCCTGAGGCACAAACTCCTTGGGCGCCGTGATGGGCTTGACCGAAGGCCGGGTGTTCGCCTGCTCCTGCTGCATCCACTGCTGCAGGTCATCGCCTTCGTCAGTACAGGCTGCCAACAGCGACACCGCCAACGCAGCGCCTATCCATTTAGACAAAGTATGCATATCCACCTTACTTCTTCGCGTTCTGCTTGGATTTCGCCGCTTGCTGCTCTTGGAGCTCTTGCGGATCCAGATAGCGGAAGGTTCTTGCGGTAGCGTTCAGCACCAACGTCGCACTTTCCTTGTTGGCGGGCGCCAGCGCAATGTTGTTCAAGGTCACGATGCGCGAGAGATTGGCGACGTCCGCCGCAAAAAAGCCAATATCGTGGTACCTGCCATTGACCTGCAAGGTGATTGGCAACTCGGCGTAATAGTCCCGCACCACCGTCTGACCCGGTTTGAACAGGTCAAACTGCAGGCTGCGGCCAATACCGGCCTGGTTGATATCGGACAACAACGCAGCCATTTCCGCCTTGCTGGGCAATTGTTTTTCCAGTTGGGTCACGTACTGCAACACCTGCTCGCGCTGTTTGCGCAGCGCATCCAGATTGACCGCCTTGCGCAGACGTGTCTTGTAGTCTTCCTTGAGCTTGAGCTCTTCGGCCTGCGCCACAGACAGCTCGTCCTCAAAGCTGCTCAAATAGGCATACCAGCCCAAACCGATCACCAGTGCCGCAATAAACACCAACAAGACCGCGCGAGGAGCAGCCGGCCAGACAGAGGGGTCCTTGGGGTCGAGGTTTTGAAACTGGCGCTGAAAGCCTTGCAGCGCCTCTCCCACTTGCATATTTTTTTTCGTTGCCATGGTCGCCTTTACTTTTTCAGCGCCTGCGCGTTGTGGGCCTGCTCCACATCACTGGAGCGCACCAAGCCGAAACGCAGGTTGAAGCCAGCGACCCGCTTTCTCTCACGGGTATTGATCTGTGTGGTCGTACCCACCACTTCGACCAGCTCAGGCTTGGACAGCCACGGCGTCTTGGTGGCCAGGCTGTTGAGCAATTCGGACACCCGCTCGTTGGATTGGGCGATGCCCTGGATCTGCACGGTCTGCTCTTGTTGCTTGAGGCTCTCGATGTAGACGCCGTCTGGCAATTGGAGCACCAGCTCATTGAGCAAATGGACAGGCAGGTTGCGATCGGACTGCAGATCTTCAACGGCCTTTTGCCGGGCCTTCAATGCAGCGATCTCCGCGTCGATCTTGGCAACGTCGGCAATCTTGACATCCAGCGCCTTGATCTCGCGCGTCAACAGCGCGTTGCGCTGGCCTTGCAGGTCGATCTTGTACTGGTAGAACATGTAGACGGCGCCGCAGACCAGCGCGCCGACCAGCGCAGCGGCCAGCATCGATGCCTGGAAACTTTCCTTGCGCTTCTTGCGCGCAGCTTCGCGGTGCGGAAGCAGATTGATCAAGATCATGCCGCATACCTCCGCAACGCCAGTCCACAGGCGGTGAGATAGGTCGTGAAGTCCTTGCTCTTGCTGCGCGTGCGCACTGCCGCGTCCATCACCATGTCTTCAAACGGATTGGCAGCAGAGGCTGCAAAGCCGGTCGCATCGATCACTGCATCCGTCAGACCACTGAGCACCGCCGAGCCACCAGCCAGCAAGATATGGTCAATGCGGTTGTGGGGGGTGCTGGTGAAGAAAAACTGCAGGGCGCGGTTGATCTCCTGCCCGATGCTCTCGACAAAAGGCCGCAGCACCACCTGCTTGTAATCCGCAGGCAGGTCATTGCCGCGCTTCTTTTGCTCCGCTTCTTCTTGCGAGAAGCCATATTGGCGCATGATCATCTGCGTGAGCTGGCCGCCGTTGAAAGACTGGTCGCGCTCATAGATCACCTGGTTGTTGTGGATGATCTGCAGGAACGACGCACTGCCCCCAATCTCGAAAATGGCAATGAATGCATCCTTGCCCTTGCTGGGCATGTTGCCGATCAAGCGCCGGGCAGCCAGCGCGGTGGCATTGGATTCGATCTCCAGCACCACGGGCTTGAGGCCTGCCGCTTCGGCCAGGCCTTGCCGGTCCTGCACCGTCTCTTTGCGTGCGGCCGCGATGAGAACATCGACATCGCCTACCGAATTGGAGGACGGACCGATCACATAGAAGTCCAGGTTCACCTCGTCGAGGGAAAATGGTATGTATTGGTTAGCTTCTGATTCAACTTGAAACTCCATCTCGAGCTCTGAAAGCCCCGATGGCAGCACGATTTTTTTTCTGAATGACGGCAGAAAGCGGCAACGCCAGTGCCGCTTGCTTGGTGCGGGTGCCGCTTTTCTTGACCAAGCGGCGCAAGGAATCGGCCACTTCGTCAAAGCGCTCGATACCCGACTCGGTCACCCAGCCTGGCTCCAGCAGCTCTTGCGCACAGCGTTCAACAATGAATTGACCGCTACCACTCCTCCCCAATTCAACCAACTTGATGCTCGACGCGCTCACATCTATCCCCAAGAGGCTAGGCGGCTGGCGTCGGAACAAAGATCCCATTGAGACCAAGATGGGCTCCTCCCTAATTTGCTCTATATTGAGCTACAAAACTTAACACCCCTTATGAATGCTATCAGCAAGATAGTCGCCCAGCAAAGAACCACCTGCTCGCCGCGCCGATTCGTTGTCAAAACAATACGATACAAGGGAAACATTGGACGCCGCATGACATTTGTCACAAGCTAAATCAAAACCGGCGCCAACGCCACGCGAAGCAGGCGCGTGATAGCATCCCCTGCTTATGCAAGCTCCCCTCGACGGTCTGACCCCATGAATCCAGACGCTCCGATCTCGCGCAGAACGCCTGAGAAACCTCCCAAGTCCCCCAAGCAGTCCAAGCCCTCGAGCTTTGCCACCAAAACGCTGAAGTTTTTTGGCTGGCTGCTGGCCTTGCTGGTCGCAGGTGCCATTGCCGGTGCTGCGGTCGTCGCCGTGGGCCTGGCCATGGCCTACCCCAACCTTCCTGATGTCTCGGAACTGGCCGACTACCGCCCCAAGCTGCCGATGCGGGTCTACTCCTCAGAAGGCGCCTTGTTGGGCGAGTTCGGTGAAGAACGCCGCAATTTGACGCCCATCAGCGAAATTCCGAAGGTGATGGTGGATGCTGTGCTGGCTATTGAGGACACGCGCTTCTTCGAGCACAGCGGTGTGGACTACAAGGGCATGGCGCGTGCCTTGCTCGCCAACCTGGGGCGTGAAAAGGCCCAGGGTGCATCGACGATCACGATGCAGGTAGCCCGCAATGTCTATCTATCGTCTGAAAAAACCTATACCCGCAAGATATATGAGATCCTGCTGACCCTGAAGCTTGAGCACACCTTGAGCAAGAATCAGATTCTGGAAATCTATATGAACCAGATTTATCTGGGCAACCGCGCCTATGGCTTCTCCGCCGCATCGGAGACCTACTTCGGCAAGCCGCTCAAGGATGTGACCGTGGCCGAAGCAGCGATGCTGGCAGGCCTGCCCAAGGCGCCGTCAGCCTACAACCCGATCAGCAACCCCAAGCGCGCCCGCATTCGCCAGCTCTACATCATCGACCGGATGGAAGAAAACCGGTTCATCACGCCGGCCCAGGCCAGCCAGGCACGCGAGGAGCCGCTCAAGATCCGCTCCAGTTATGCAGACAACCGGGTGCATGCGGAGTATGTGGCCGAGATGGCGCGCCAGCTGATCTTTGCGCAGTATGGCAACGAAGCCTACACCCGTGGCCTCAATGTCTACACCACGCTGATCGCCAGCGACCAGGAAACTGCCTATGACGCGCTGCGCAAGGGCATCATGGACTATGAAAAGCGCCAGCACTATCGCGGTCCGGAGAAATTCATCACCTTGCCCGCAGCAGGCCAGGAGCGCGACGAGGCGATCGACGAGGTGCTCGCCCAGCACCCGGACAATGGCAACATTCTCTCTGCCGTCGTGCTGGAAGCCGCACCGCGCAAGGTCGTGGTGATCCGCGCCGATGGTGATCCGATCGAGATCACCGGTGAGGGCCTCAAGCCGGTGCAATCGGGTCTGAGCGACAAGGCGCCACCCAACACCAAGCTGCGCCCCGGCGCTGTGGTGCGCATCATGGAAACCGCCAAGAAAACCTGGGAGCTGACCCAGCTGCCCGAGGTCGAAGGGGCGTTTGTCTCTCTCGATCCGCGCAGCGGTGCCATCAAGGCACTGGTTGGTGGCTTCGATTTCGACAAGAACAAGTTCAACCACGTGACCCAAGCATGGCGCCAGCCGGGCTCCAGCTTCAAGCCCTTTATCTATTCGGCAGCGCTGGAAAAAGGTTTTTCGCCCACCACCGTGATCAATGACGCTCCTTTGAGCTTCCCCGGATCGGCAGGGCAACAGCCCTGGGAGCCCAAAAATTCTGATGGGCGCTTCGATGGCCCCATGACGATGCGCCAGGCGTTGGCCCGTTCCAAAAACCTGGTGACCATCCGCGTGATGCAGTCGGTGGGCCCGAAAAAAGCCCAGGAATGGGTCACGAAGTTCGGCTTTGATGCCGACAAGCAGCCCCCCTACCTGCCCATGGCGCTGGGCGCCGGCTCGGTCACACCGATGCAGATGGTGGCTGCCTATTCGGTATTTGCCAATGGCGGGCACCGGGTCAATCCTTATCTGATTGCCAAAATCACCGACCACCGGGGCAATGTGCTGTCCGAATTCACGCCGCCCGCTACCGATGACCTGCCCCGCGCCATTGATGCCCGCAATGCGTTCGTGATGGACTCGCTGCTGCAGGACGTTGCCCGCTACGGAACGGCTGCCAAGGCCCAGGCCCAACTCAAGCGTCCCGACATCTATGGCAAGACCGGTACCACGAATGATTCGGTGGACGCGTGGTTTGCGGGCTTCCAGCCCACCAATGCGGCCGTTGTCTGGATGGGATATGACAACCCCCGCAGTCTGGGTGCGCGCGAATATGGTGGGGGCCTCAGTCTGCCCATCTGGATCAACTACATGCAGCACGCGCTCAAGGATGTGCCGGTGGCCAAGATGACGCCTCCCAGCGGACTGGTCAACGTCGGCGGTGACTGGCTCTACGAAGAGTACGCCCGCAGCGCGCCTAATCTGGGACTGGACTCGCCGGCGCCCACCGCCGACACCATGGTGCCGCCACCGAACGCTGACGAGCGCAACAAGATTCTGGACCTGTTCCGCAACTGACGCCGCAACACCCAGCCACCAGGCCAGTCCGTATCGCTACGAACTGGCCTTTTTTGCGGGCGATCCGCTTCAGGCCTTGAAGACCAGCGGCAGACCTGACTGGACTGCGGCATCGCGCGTCAGGTCGGCGAAGAAGTCGTTACCGGTCTTGGTATCGCGCCACACGCTGCCATCCCATTTGTAGTGGTAGCCGCCGGACTTGGCCGCCAGCCATACCTCATGCAGCGGAGGCTGCAGGTTGATGATGATCTGGCTGCGGTTGGCAAAGACCAGGGTCAGCAGACCGCCCACGCGCTGGGCGTCGATATCGGCATCGGTCTCATCATTGATGCGGTCGCAGGTCTGCTCAACCGCCAGCAAGAGTTTTTCCGCGGCATCCAGGTATTCGAGTTCGTTCATTACAATGCTTCAATGTGGAGTATTTACCAAATTGTATGCAGGACCTTTGTCCTTGCCACCGGTGCGGCACTATTGGCAGCTTGTGGCCAGCGTGGGCCTCTGTACCTGCCGACCGAGCCTGCAGCAGCCAACCGGGCGACCTTGCCGCAGACGCTGGACCCCAGTGCACCGGACCGGCCTGAGCCCCAGTTGCAGCCGTCCCCGGTGATGCAGGCCCCTGCCAGGCCCTGATGAAAGCGGCGGCGGCAATCCAGCCCACCCCGCCTGCATCCTTGATCCACCTCAAGGTCCAATCCACTACACCCCGTTACAGTCACGCCCGTTGCAATTGATATGTGGGCGGAAGAGATGGCGTTGGAACCTGTGGAACTGTACCGTGACGAGCAGCATGCTTGTCTGATGTTCACCGATCTGGTGGAAGAGGATGCGCAGGCCGTGCAGGCCAACCAGTTCCTGATTGTCGACCATGGCACCGGCGCCATCATCGACCCGGGCGGCAACCTCGCCTTCAATGAACTGTATATGGGCATGGTGCGCTATTTCTCGCCGCACAAGCTGTCCTACCTGATCGCATCGCATGCCGACCCGGACATCATCGCCTCACTGGACCGCTGGCTCACCTCCACCCGTGCGTCCTTGGTGATCTCCCGCGTCTGGGAGCGCTTTGTGCCGCATTTCACCAAGGTCGGCAAGACGGAAAACCGGGTCATTCCCGTGCAGGACCCCGGTGGCATTCTGCCGCTGGGCCAGAGCCAGTTGCACATCCTGCCCGCGCATTTTCTGCACGCGGAAGGCAATTTCCACTTCTACGACCCGATCAGCCGCATCCTGTTCACCGGCGATCTGGGGGTCTCGATGACCGATGGCTATATCGCCCGCACGCCCGTGACGGACCTGGCCCCCCATATTCCCCGCATGGAGGGCTTTCACCGGCGCTACATGGTGTCCAACAAGGTGCTGCGCCTGTGGGTAGCCATGGCGCGCCAGCTGGATATTTCATTGATCGTGCCCCAGCACGGCGCACCCATCATGGGCCCGGCCATCGCCCAGTTCTTTGACTGGCTCGACCACCTGATGTGCGGGGTCGATCTGATGGACAACCAGAACTACACCCTGCCCCAGCAGGCGATCTCGCCGCAGCCGCAACGCCCGCAGTAAGCCTGGTCCGTACCGCTTACAGCGTACCGTAGCTGTGCAAGCCGGACAGGAACATGTTCACCCCCAGGAAGGCAAAGGTCGTCACCACCAGGCCCACCAGCGCCCACCAGGCCGAGACTGCACCGCGCAGGCCCTTGACCAGGCGCATGTGGAGCCAGGCAGCATAGTTCAGCCAGACGATCAGCGCCCAGGTCTCCTTGGGGTCCCAGCTCCAGTAACCGCCCCAGGCCTCGGCCGCCCACAGCGCCCCCAGCACGGTGGCAATCGTGAAGAACGCAAAGCCCACGGCGATCGCCTTGTACATCAGGTCATCCATGATCTGCAGGCGCGGCGTGCCCCGGTTGATCCAGTGGCGCAACCCGATCATCAGCGCAAAGAACAGCTCCAGCGGCAAGGCCATGCGCAAGGTCTTGTCGAGCGAGGGGTAGAGGCTTTCATCACCCCAGACACGGAAGGCCGCCAACGGCAGCACCAGCACCAGCATGGGTACGAGCACCAGGCCGATCCACAGCGCCCGCTGCGTGGCCGCCTTCAGCAGATAGGCCAGTGCCACCATCGCAGCCAGCGCAAAGGTGCCGTAGCCGACAAAATTGGCCGGCACATGCAGCTTCATCCACCAGCTTTGCAGCGCGGGCACCAGTGGCTGGATCTCATGGGCCTGGCGGGCCACCGTGTACCACAGCAGAAATCCGACCGAGGCACTGACCACCAGCATCACAAAGCCGCCCAGCGCCCGGGTCTGGTAATGCGCTTCGAAGTAGAGGTAGAAAAGTGCCGTCATCCAGGCAAACAGCACAAACACCTCATAGAGATTGCTGACAGGGATATGGCCGATGTCCGGCCCCATCAGGTAGCTCTCATACCAGCGCGCCATCGTGCCCACCAAGGCCATCACGATGGCCAGCCAAGTCAGGCGGCTGCCCACCGTCGTCAGTGTCGATCCTTCGCCCTTGGAGAGCAGTCCGATCCAGTAAAACACCGTGCTCATGAAGAACAGCACGCTCATCCATAGAATGGCCGACTGGCTGGACAGGAAGTACTTGAGCCCAAACACCGTTTCCGAGCGCGCGATCTGCCCTGCGCCATCGACCCGGTACAGGCCAATAGCCAGCAGTGACAGCGCAGCCACCACCACCATCAACAGCTGCAAGGGCCGCCAGAACCAGCCCAGCCAGATGAAAAACGGCACCGATGCGATCAGGATGCCTTTTTCATAGCCATCCATATGGTGGCCATACAAAAACAGCGCAAAACCGCCGCCCACTGCCAGGGCCAACGCAAACAGCCAGTCCCACACCGACCGGCTGCTGAAGTAGCCGGGGCTCAGTTGCACCGTTTGGACCACAGTGCCCGCCTGGGCAGGCGGCAGATGGGTGGAAGCAGTATTCATCGTTGTTCTCCGCTGGGGCTGGTGCCCAGAAGCTTGTGGCTCAGGCCTTCAAAATCACGGTCCACATCCAGGGTCCGGCGGTTGGTCGACAACGCCATGCGCGCGTCCGAACTGCCATCGGCACGCGGCGCCAGCCAGACCCACAGGCGCCGGTCGCGCACATAGAGCATCGCAAACACCCCCAGAATCAGAAACAGGCATCCCAGGTACACGACCAGCTTACCCGGGGCCTTGGCCACCTGAAAGACGCTCGCCTGCACCTGGTCAAACTGGGTCAGCTCAAACACCAGCGGCTCCGGGTACAGCAGTGCGTCGCTGAGCGACAGCACCGACTGGGTCATGAAGCGCTGCGTCTGCGCATTGGGCTCCAGCGGTGCCAGGCCTTCGTCAGTCCGCGCCACCTGCATCAGCTCAAACAGCACACCATTCAAGATGCGCACCAGCACCTCGCCGGCCTTGGCGCGTTCGCCTTCGGGCACATTTTGCTCCATGAAGGCCGAAATCGCCTGCAAGCCGGTGACGCTGCTCGCGCCTGTCTGTCCATCGCCAGCAAAAATCACCAGCGCTTTCAGGGCCGAGGCATACAGTTGCTCGCGCAACGCCGGGCGGCCTGCTTCGACGGCGCCCTCCACATACTGCTGCACGGCCCGCTCGCGCATCGCCGGCGTTTGCAGTGCCGCCTTCAGGCGCAAAAATCCCCGGTAGCTCGATTGCTCATCGGCGGGAATACGCAGATAGCGGAACTGGTCGGCCAAGGTTTCACGCACACCCCACAGGTACACCGGCTGGCCATCCCCCATGTCAACGGGCAGCATGTAGTTGTTGAACTCGCGCGCCTGGCCGGCGGCGTCGCGCAGCTTGTAGCTGACGCTGGGACCCACATTGCGCAGGTCGCGCGGCGTGGTCACCTTGTTGCCGGCGCCCAGGTGGTTGTCCAGGCTGGATCTCAAATCCACCTTGCGCACATCGGTGCCGCCTTGCACTGCATCGCCCGGGTTGGCGCCCATGTTCTCCACATTGATGGTGCGCAGGCCGGTGAACTCCATCTCCAGCGGCGCCTGCCCCTCTCCCATCGTGATCTGCGTGGACGCCCCCACCTCACCCTTGACCTCAAAGCTCTTCATGCCGGGCACCAGCGGCACTGCGCGCAGTTGCAGGCGCGATCCGCCGTCTTCAAAGCTCGATTGGTAGATCTCGATGCCCTGGTAGCTGGCGGGATGGTTCACCTCGATGCGCTTTTCGACCAAGGCCCCCGTTTCCTTGTCATGCAGCACCACTTCGCTGGCGAACAGCCGGGGCATACCGGTCGAGTAGTACTCGACAATGAACTTCTTCAGCTCCACCGAAAACGGCAGATCCTGCAGCAGGATGCCATCCGACTGGTTGAGGATGGCCGTGCCCGATTGTGCGCCTTCGGCCACGATCAGATTGCCCCGGAACGTCGGGTTGCGGACGGACAGCCGGTGCTGCTCGGGCACATCGGCAATCATGCCGCTGCCGCTGAAGGTGGTCTTGCCCCCCAGCAACATTTGCGCGCGCACCATCAAATCACCATCGAGCAGGCCGCCCAGGCAAATCAGCACGATGGCGCTGTGCGCGGCCAGGTAGCCGATCTTGTGGGCAGCACCGGCCTTGGCCGCCACCATCCAGCCATCGCTGCGCTCTTGCAAGCGCACCTTCCAGCCACTGCCGGCCAGTTGCGCCCCCACCCGCTGCGCTGCTTGCGCCGGGGTCTCTGCCAAATGGGCGCTGGCCTGGTGGTGGAAGGCCTGCAGGCTTTGCACCCGCAGATTCTCTTTGTAGTGGCGCAAATCAGCCAGGTATTTAGGCGCATGCTTGGCAATGCACAGGCTGGTGCTGGTCACCAAGAACGCCAGAATCAGCAGGAACCACCAGGCGCTGTAGACGGCATTGAGCTTGAGCACGAGAAACAGCTGCGCCCAGAAAGGACCGAACTGGTTGACATAGTTGACGGCCGGCTCATGCTGGCGCAGTACCGTGCCAATGACCGAGGCAATGCAGATGATCGACAGCAGCGCAATCGCAAAGCGCATCGACGACAGCATCTCATAGACAGCCCGAGGGGCCAATTGGGGCTGCAGTTGCGCTGGCGGGGGAGAAGATTCAGACATGGTACGACGCTATCGGTGAAAAGCAGGGGCAGGACCGCTGCTGCGCTGCCAGTCCGCAGACCATGGAGTCACCACCCGGGTACAAGTTCGCAGAACGCGTAAGTTTAGTAGGCCCACCTAGGGATAGCCCGAAGGTCCGGAAAATGCCCCGCAGCGCCATCAATGTGTTGGCGCGGACACAAGCCCCCAGAAAAAGCCTAACGCAAGCCCGCAATATAGTCTGACACTGCCTTGATTTCCTTGTCGTTCATCTTGGCGGTGACCCCCGTCATCTGCAAGCTGTTGCCACGCTTGCCATCGCGGAAATCATGCAAGGTCTTGCTGACGTAATCGGCGTTCTGGCCTGCCAGCCGCGGGTACTGGGCCGGAATGCCGGCGCCATTGGGGCTGTGGCAGCCCGCGCAGGCAGCAATCTGGCGGTCAGGCACACCGCCGCGGTAGATGCGCTCACCCAACGCAACAGCGTCCTTGTCCTTGGCAAAACCCAGCTTGCCGGGTTTGCTGGCCAGCCAGGCGGAGATGTTGAGCATGTCCGCATCCGACAGACCTGCGACCATGCCCTGCATCACCGGGTCCTTGCGCTTGCCGGATTTGAACTCCTGCAGCTGCTTGAGCAGGTACTCGGGATGCTGCTGCGACAGTTTGGGGTTGATGGCAATGGAGGCGTTGCCATCGGCATTGTGGCAGGCCACGCAGACGGCGGTGTAGCTGGCCTCCCCTTTGACCAGGTCTGGCTTGGGCGACCGGTTGGGCGTCTCGGACGCCGCATACACAGAAACGGAACAGAAAGCCAGTACAGCCGTTGTCAGCAAAGGGGCGAGCAACTTCATATCGTGGGTCTTTGTCTGGTTTATGGGTATAAGGCCAAAGCGGCCAGATTCTACAATGATGCCTTAGATAGACTCGAACGCACATGACGACAACACCTAGTACCCCCCAAGCCGTTGCAGACACGCCAAGCCCAGGCATCGATGGCAAGGCGGCTATGGGCTGGATGCACACCGCCCGCTTCTTCACCACCGCTGCGCAACTGCACCAATTGCCTGTCGTCGATGTGCCCGAGTTCGCCTTTGTGGGCCGCTCCAATGCCGGCAAGTCCACGTCGATCAACACGCTGACCCAGCAGAACCAGCTGGCCTTTGCGTCGAAAAAGCCCGGGCGCACCCAGCACATCAACCTGTTTTCGCTGGGCAAGAAAGGCGTCATGGATGCCGTGCTGGCCGACCTGCCCGGTTACGGCTATGCGGCCGTCTCACGCGAGGACAAGAAACGCTGGCAGCAGGTCATGGTGAACTACCTGGTCAGCCGCCCCAGCCTGACCGGCATTGTGCTGCTCTGCGACCCGCGCCTGGGCCTGACCGAGCTCGACGAAGCGCTGCTCGACATCATCCGCCCTCGGGTGGAGCAAGGCCTCAAGTTCTTGATTTTGCTCACCAAGGCCGACAAGCTGACCCGTGTCGAGCAGGCCAAGATCCTGTCCATCACCAAGCTCAATGCCGGTGGTGGCGAGGTGATGCTGTTCAGCGCGCTGAAAAAGCAGAATGTGGACAAGGTGGCCCAGCTGCTGTGGCAGTGGTCGCACCCGGAAGGGCTGGCCAGCCCCGAGGCCGCTGCTGCGGCGCCAGAGGCCCCTGCGGACGAGCAATAAACGGCACGAACGCCAAACAACAAAGGCCCCTTCGGGCCTTTGTTGTTTATGAATAGAGCGAAGGCTCGCCTTCCGGCCGGGTCTTGAAGCGCTTGTGCACCCAGTAGTACTGGGGCACCATGGTGCGGATCTGGGCTTCGAGCTCGCGGTTCTGGCGCGTGGTGTCAGCCACCACATCGTCGCTGGGAAAGTCCTGCCAGGCCGGCGAGATGGTGACCTCGTAGCCCTGGGGCGTCAGCCGGGTGTACATGCCGATCACCTTGGCCTTGCCCAGCCGCGCAAAGCGCGACAGCGACGGAATGGTCGCGGCCACCTGGCCGAAATAGGGCACGAACAGCGAGTCATTTGGGCCGAAGTCCATGTCCGGCAGCAGGTACAACAACCCATGGTCCTTGCGCAGGCTGGCAATGATGGGCTTGATGCCATCGTCGCGGTTGAGCATGCGCACATCGCCAAAGCGCTGGCGGCCCTTGCGGATCCAGGCATCGACATCGGCATTGGGCTGGGTCGAGAAGATGCTGGTGAAGGGCCGGTTGCAGTGGATGGTGAGTGCCGTCCCCCCGGCATCCATGCTGTAGAAGTGCGGCGCAAAGATGATAGTTGGCGTATCGCCTTCCAGCTCCTGCAGCGCGCCCGTCATGCGGGTGCGTTTCTCCAAGGTCTTTTGCGGCGCGAACCACAGCCAGCTGCGGTCCAGCCAGGTTTGGCAGAACACCACAAAGCTTTCCTTGGCCCAGGCCCGGCGCTGCGCCTCACTCGCTTCGGGAAAGCACAGCTCCAGGTTGCGCAGCGCAATGCGGCGGCGCGATGGCACCAGGTAGAACAGCACGCGGCCCATCAACCAGCCCAGGCCGCGCAACACCGACAAAGGCAGGTGCGACATCAGCCACATCCAACCGATAAACAACTTACCCATGCTTTTGACCTTCCGAGGGAGCGGCAGCCAGACTGCGCGGCTGCTTGTAGCGCGCATAGCCCCACAGGTACTGCTCGGGGCTCTCGCGGATCAGACGCTCCATTTCCTGGTTGATCTGCAGCACGGCGGCTTCGGCCTCCTGGGCCAGCGGGGCCTGCAGGCCGCGCACATACAGATCAAAGCCCCGGCCCAGAGGCCGGCGCACACAGCGCGCCAATATAACAGCCGCACCGGTCTGCTGGGCCAACTTGGCGGCCAAGGTCATCGAGTAAGCCGGCTTGCCAAAAAACGGCACCCACATGCCCTGGCCGTCGGGCGGTACCTGGTCAGGCAGCAGACCCACGCTATGGCCTTGGCGCAAGGCCTTGATCATCTGCCGCACCCCCGCCATCGTCGTCGGTGCCGAGGCCAGGCCAGGACGCGCGCGCGCCGTCTCCATCAGCTTGGCCAACCAGGTCTGGCGCGCCGGGCGGTAGAGCACGGTGATGGGGCCATGCACCACGCCCCAGCGCCGTGCCATGTACTGGGCCGAGAGCTCAAAACACCCCATGTGCGGGGTCAAGAACACAATGCCCTTGCCATCGGCCAGTGCCTGCTCGATCACTTCGGCGCCATGGATGTCACAGGGCAGCGGGGCACCAAACCACAGGCGCGGCACCTCGGCCACCATGCGGCCGGCATGGGCCACCGCTTTTTTCACATCGGCAAAGCGGTAGCCTGCCTGCCGGGCATTGGCCACAAAGCGCCGGCGGTAGGTGGGGGAGGCGGCAAAGGTGAGCCAGCCCAGGACAGCGCCCAGGCCATGCAATAGCCACAACGGCAGCGCAGCAAACAGTCGAAACAAGAATGGCATTAGAATATGTCGGTCGCTGAGTTAAAGAGCAACTTGCAGGGCGACGTTAAAAACAAACTGCTAAAGCGTTCGCCAGGCTCCCTCAAGGCTCGGGCAACGCAATTGCCAAAGCTTTGAAGGAGTTTTTTGTTTATGGCAAACAGCGATTTTCTGTTCACCTCGGAATCGGTATCCGAAGGCCACCCCGATAAAGTAGCCGACCAGATCTCTGATGCGATTTTGGACGCTATTTTCACCCAAGATCCGCACAGCCGCGTGGCTGCCGAGACACTGACCAACACCGGTTTGGTGGTATTGGCAGGCGAGATCACCACCGGCGCCAACGTGGACTACATCCAGGTGGCCCGCGACACCATCAAGCGCATCGGCTACGACAACACCGACTACGGCATCGACTACAAGGGTTGCGCCGTGCTGGTGGCCTATGACAAGCAGAGCCAGGACATCGCCCAGGGCGTGGACAAGGCCAGCGATGATGAACTGAACACCGGTGCTGGCGACCAGGGCCTGATGTTCGGCTATGCCTGCGACGAAACGCCCGAGCTGATGCCCGCGCCGATCTACTACGCACACCGTCTGGTCGAGCGCCAGGCCCAGCTGCGCAAGGATGGCCGTCTGCCTTTCCTGCGCCCTGACGCCAAGAGCCAGGTCACCATGCGCTATGTGGATGGCAAGCCCCACAGCATCGACACCGTGGTGCTGTCCACCCAGCACAGCCCCGACCAGTCGGAAACCGCTACCAAGATGAAGGCCAGCTTCACCGAAGCCATCATCGAAGAGATCATCAAGCCCGTGCTGCCATCCGAATGGCTGCAGGACACCAAGTACCTGATCAACCCCACCGGCCGTTTCGTCGTGGGCGGCCCCCAGGGCGACTGTGGCCTCACCGGCCGCAAGATCATTGTGGACACCTACGGCGGTGCCTGCCCCCACGGCGGCGGCGCCTTCTCCGGCAAGGATCCCACGAAGGTGGACCGCTCTGCCGCCTACGCTGCCCGCTACGTCGCCAAGAACGTCGTCGCTGCCGGTCTGGCGCGCCAGTGCCAGGTGCAGGTGGCCTACGCGATCGGCGTGGCCCGCCCGATGAACATCACCGTCTACACCGAAGGCACCGGCGTGATCCCCGATGCCGACATCGCCAAGCTGGTGGCCGCGCACTTCGACCTGCGTCCCAAAGGCATCATCCAGATGCTGGACCTGCTGCGCCCGATCTACAGCAAGACGGCGGCGTATGGCCACTTTGGCCGTGAGGAGCCGGAGTTTACGTGGGAGCGTACGGACAAGGCTGCGCTGCTGCGTGCTGCTGCCGGTCTGAAGTAATTCAGGTCTGTCTTCACAAGAAATCCGCTCGGAATGATCCAGCGGATTTTTTTATGGGTACTCGTCAGCCAAGGCAACGCACTCACAGTCCTCTAGCACTCAGCGCCAGCTGCTGCCTGAACTCCGGCCGCACCCGGTACAGCTGTGCAGGCCGGTGCGCGCCACCAGCCTGCATTTCGCCGGGCACGGGCTCGAGCATGCCCAGCTCGTCCATCTTGCGCCGAAAACTCACCTTGTTCAGCGGCTCGCCCAAAATGCTTTCATAGACCTGCTGCAACTGCGGCAAGGTAAAGGTCTCGCCGAAGAAATGCACCGGCAGCGAGGAGTACTGGCTCTTGCTGCGCACCCGCGCCACTGCGGCCTGCAGGATTTGTGCATGGTCAAACGGCAACTGGCCGGTGGCAGTGACCGGCACCAGCTTCAGCCCGGGCCGATGGGTCGGCAGCTTCTGCTGCGGGATCAGTGCGCAATAGCTGATGGCGACCGACCAGCCGCGCGGGTCCCGTGCCGGGCCGGTAAACGTGGCCAGTTGCTCCAGATAAGCGTCTTCAATCCCCGCCTTGCTGCGCAGCACACGGGCGGCACTGGCATGGGCATCGGCGTCTTCTTGCGCATGGATGTAGCCGCCCGGCAAAGCCCACACCCCGGCAAACGGCGCGCGCTCGCGCTGCACCAGCACGACGCTCAATACCCTGTCCACCAAGGTCAGCACCACCACATCCACGGTGGTCAGCACCTGGCCCAAGGCGGTTTCACTTTGATTCATTTTTGTACCAAGTCTTTCTCATAAAGGGCAGTATGCCGCCGCAGCTACCCGGAATCAATACAAACATAGGCTTCAAGCCAAGGATTTTCTGCCGCCCCCCACAATCAGTTAGTTGCAAAATTATTCTAACAGGCGTAGACTGGCATTCATTGAAGGAGAAAGACATGCGCCAACGCACACAGCTGCTCATCATCGACCCGCAAAACGACTTTTGCGACCTGCCGCCAGATTGGCGCCCCAGCAGTGCGGCAAACCCCTCGCCATTTGCCCCCAGCCTGCCGGTGGCGGGCGCCCATGCAGACATGCAACGCCTGGCGCAATGGCTGCTGCAGCATGCCTCTCAGCTCGATGGCATCACCGTCACGCTCGACTCCCACCAGGCCTACGACATTGCGCATCCCGCCTTCTGGCAGCAAGGCGATGGCAGCCCGGTGCAGCCCTTTACCGCCATCACGGCCGCGCAGCTGCGCGACAGCAGCTTCAGGCCCCGCAACCTGGACGAGCAGGACCGCAGCCTCGCTTATTTGGATGCACTGGAAGCCCAGGGCCGCTACACCTTGATGGTCTGGCCGCTGCACTGCGAAATCGGCAGCATCGGCCACGGCGTGCACGCCAGCATCCTGAATGCCTGCCGCCGATGGCAGAGCCAGCGCCAACGCGCCGTCAAGCATGTGTTCAAGGGCATGAACCCCTACACCGAACACTACAGCGCCATCTGCGCCGAGGTGCCCGATCCGCAGGATGCGGACACCGGCCTCAACACCGCCCTGCTGCAGCAGCTGGCGCAGGCCGATACGCTGGTGATTGCCGGTGAGGCGGGCAGCCACTGCGTGCGCGCCACCACCGAGCACATCGTGCAGCATATGGGGCCGCTTTGGGGTGCCGAGGATTTCTCGCGCATCGTCCTGCTGACCGACTGCATGAGCCCCGTCGCTGGCTTTGAAGCGGCCCAAGAAACCTTTTTGCAGCAGATGCGCGCCATCGGTGTACGCTGCTGCACCAGCACTGCTTTCCATTTATAAATACTTCAGCGCCAGCACGGACTGAACTGGCGCTGGCAGCTCTCCTTTTTGACAGAGAAAGACGCGGTATGCAGCCCATCATCACCAGCCTGCTCGACACCGATTTGTACAAGTTCACGATGTGGCAGGCCATGCTCCATCGCCATCCGCAGACCCAGTCCACCTACCGCTTTGTCTGCCGCTCGCAGACCGAGTTTCCGCTGGTCGATCTGCTGGCCGAGGTGCGCGCCGAGATCGACGCGCTGTGCGCGCTGAAGTTCAAGAAGGATGAGCTCGACTACCTGGCCAGCCTGCGCTTCATGAAGAGCGACTTCATCGACTTTCTGCGCATCTTCCAGTTCCAGCGTGATTTCATCGAGGTCGAGCCCGATGGCGATGGCCTGCATATCGTCGCCCATGGTCCCCAGGTGCATGTGATGGGCTTCGAGATCTTTGTGCTCTCCATCGTCAACGAGCTGTACTTCCGCCGCTTTGACCAGGCCAGCGCGCTGGCCGAAGGGCGCAAGCGCCTGGGCGCCAAGATCGTGCGGCTGCAGGAGCTGGCGCAAGAGGCCAAGCACCGCCACCCTTTTGAGCTGTTTGACTTTGGCGTGCGCCGGCGCTTTTCGGCCCCCTGGCAGCGCGAGGTGGTACAAGCTTTTGCCACGCAGACGGCGCAGTGGTTCAAGGGCACCTCCAATGTGCTGCTGGCCCGTGATCTGAACCTGGTGCCGATCGGCACCATGGCCCATGAATACCTGCAAAGCTACCAGGCCCACGGCGTGCGGCTGCGCGATTTCCAGATCGCCGCGCTCGAAGACTGGGTGCAAGAGTACCGGGGCGACCTGGGAATCGCACTGACCGACACGGTGGGCATGGATGCCTTCCTCGCCGATTTCGACATGTACTTTGCCAAGCTGTTCGACGGCTTGCGCCATGACTCCGGTGACCCCTATGAATGGGGCGAAAAAGCGCTGGCCCACTACGCCAAGCTGCGCATCAATGCGCATTCCAAGCGCCTGGTGTTCTCCGATGGACTGACCCTGGACAGCGCGCTGGCACTCTACCAGCACTTCGCCGATCGCATCCAGTGCGGTTTTGGCATAGGTACGCAACTTGCCAATGACATGGGTCTCAAGCAGCTCAACATCGTGATGAAGCTCACCCACGCCAATGGCCAACCGGTGGCCAAGCTCAGTGACAGCCCAGGCAAGACCCTGTGCGACGACGAGACCTACCTCGCCTACCTCAAGCAAGTGTTCCATGTGACGCATTAAGGAGCCGCCATGCTCAAGATCACCCTGGCCCAACTGAACCCCACTGTCGGCGACATGGATGGCAATATCGACCAGATGGTCGCCGCCGCCCGCCAGGCGCAGGCCGAAGGCGCGCAGCTGGTCGTCTTTGCCGAGCTGTCACTGACCGCCTACTACCCCGGCGATCTGCTCGACGAGCCCGATTTTCTGGCCCGCGTGGATGCCGGCATTGCGCGCCTGTTGCAAGAGAGCCAACAGCTGCCCGATCTGCACTGGGTATTGGGCGCGCCTACCCGCGCCGCCGGCCCGGGCAAGCATCTGCACAACAGCCTGCTGGTGCTGCACAACGGCGCCATCCGCCTGCAGTACGACAAGCAGCTGCTGCCCACCTACAACATCTTTGACGAGCGCCGCCACTTCGAGCCGGGCCGCGATGTGGCCAAGGTGCTGCGCATCGGCCAGATGCAGGTCGGCTTTCTGATCTGTGAGGACGGCTGGAACGACAGCGGTGCCGACTACGCGACCAACCCCTTCGAGCGCATGGCCGATGCGGCCCCCGATGTGGTCGTCAGCATCAACGCCAGCCCCAGCCACCTGGGCAAGCGCGAGGAGCGCCACCAGATCTTCAGCCAGGCCGCGCGCCGCCACGGCCTGCCGATCCTGTATGTCAACCAGATCGGGGGCCAGGATCAGATCGTGTTCGATGGTGCATCGTTTGCGGTGCAGCCCGAGCGCGGCATCGTCTGGGAAGCGCCGCGCTTTGTGCAAACCGTCTGCACCCTGGGCTTTGACAACGGCGGCTTCTGCCTGCCCGATGGCACGCCACCTGCCCGCCCACCGGCAGAAGGCCTGCCGACGATGGAGTTCTACCGCCAGCAGATCATTCTGGGTCTGCGCGACTATGCGCGCCGCTGCGGCTTTCGCCAGGTCGTCGTGGGCAGCTCGGGCGGCATCGATTCCGCGCTCACCCTGGCGCTGGCAGCAGAGGCACTCGGCCCCGAGAACGTGGTCGGCATCACCATGCCCTCGCACTACTCCTCCAGCGGCTCGGTGGACGACTCGGTGGCACTGTGCCGCAACCTGGGCATTGCGCTGCACACCCACCCGATTGCCGACCTGGTACAGGGCTATGCCCGGCAGTTTGAGACCAGCTTTGGCGCGCCACTGCAGGGCCTGCCGCTGGAGAACGTTCAGGCCCGCATTCGCGGCACCATCCTGATGGAGTACAGCAATGCCTTCGGCCATCTGCTGCTGACCACGGGCAACAAGTCCGAAATCTCCGTAGGCTATTGCACCCTGTATGGTGACACCAATGGCGGCCTGGGGCTGCTGGGCGACCTCTACAAGACGGAGGTCTTCGCGCTCTCGCGCCACCTCAACGCCAGCGCCGGGCGCGAGTTGATCCCCGAGGCCATCATCGACAAGCCGCCATCGGCCGAGCTGGCCCCCGACCAGAAGGACGAGGACAGCCTGCCACCCTATGCGGTGCTCGACGAGATCCTCAAGATCCTGATTGAAGGCCAGCGCCTGTCGACCCTGGAATACAACGCCGCCCAGCAGTTCGTCGAGCGGCTGGCGCAGACGGACGCGGGCCGCCAGACCGTCGCCAAGGTGCAGCGCATGGTCCACCGCAGCGAATACAAGCGCCGCCAGGCGCCGCCCATTCTGCGCCTGCGCCCCCGCGCCTTTGGCACCGGCCGGCAGATGCCTATTGCGGCCTACTACCCCTGAAGCGAGCCGGCGCATGCCCAGCGCATAATCCCCAACAAACACACCAGCAGGCACCAAGACAACGAGATATGAGCGCAGCTAACGAGCACTATGACCTGGCGGTATTGATTGGCCGCTTCCAGCCGCCGCACCTGGGCCACCTGGCCTTGCTGCAGCACGCGCTTGCCCGCGCCAGCAAGGTGGTGGTGGTATTGGGATCGGCACTGCAGGCCCGCAGCCCGAAAAACCCCTTCACCTGGCAAGAGCGTGCGCAGATGTTTGCCGCAGCACTGAGCCCGGCCGATGCGGCGCGCCTGGTGTTTGTGCCCATCCGCGATTACTACGACGAGCCTCGCTGGGTCACGGCCGTGCGCGAAGCCGTCACCAGCCACAGCCAACCTGGCGCCCGCATTGGCCTGGTGGGCCACTTCAAGGACGAGAGCAGCAGCTACCTGGCCCACTTCCCTGGCTGGGAGCTGGTCAGCCTGCCGCGCCAAAACAGCATTGACGCCACCCCCATCCGCAACGCCTACTTTGGCTTGCAAGGCAATGATTCCGCAGCAGGCCTGTCCGCCTTGGCCGGCATGCTGCCGGCCAGCTCGCTGCAGTTTCTGCAGCAGTTCCGCGCCACCCCCGAATACGCCGCACTGCAAACCGAATGGCAGATGCTGCGCCGCTACCAGGCCTCCTGGGCGGCAGCACCCTACCCGCCGGTCTTCGTGACCGTCGATGCGCTGCTGCGCTGCGGCAATGATGTGCTGGTGATTCGCCGAGGCCATGCGCCGGGCAAGGGTCTGCTGGCCTTGCCTGGCGGCTTTGTCGAGCCGCGCGACAGCCTCTGGCAATCGTGCCTGCGCGAGCTGCAGGAGGAGACGCATTGCGCGTTGAATGAGGCCCAGTTGCAGGCCAGCTTGCAGTCGGTCACCGTGTTCGACCACCCGGACCGCAGCCAGCGTGGCCGCACTATCACCCATGTGCACTATTTCGACCTGCAGCGCAGCCCCAAGCCTGCGGTGCGTGCCGACGATGATGCAGCCGAGGCCTTCTGGCTCAGCATCGATGCGATACGCGCCCGCGAGGCCGAGTTTTTTGAGGACCATTTCCAGATCGTGCAGAAAGTGCTGGCGGGCAACGGACAATAGCGCCCATGCAAGCCTTTGTCTCCAACCGCCCAGGTGCCCGCGGGCCCTGGCTGCTCATTGCCGTGCTGGTGCTGCTGGGTACAGTTCGTTTTCTGGTGTTCAGCGCGCACTCGCCTGTGCTCGGCTACCCCAACAATTTCGATTTCCTGCGCACCTCCGGCTGCGTAGGCATCTGGAACTTTGACGCCCAGTCCGAAGCCTTCCACAGCCCTGCGCCTGACCGGGTGGTCGCGCAGCTGCACTACAACGGCGAAAGGCTGTGGCAGTTTTGCAATCCGACGGCTGAAACCATTTACCTCAGCGCACTCAAGCTGGGCCACAGCGTGGGCGACACCTTCCCCATCCAGCACCTGGCCTATGCCAAATGGGTCATCGTGCTGCTGGCCTATACCGCGCTGATGTGGGCCTTGCGCAGCATGCGCCTGCGCGTGTTTCTCAGTGCCTGTTTTGTGCTGCTGTGGTGGGACATGAGCACCTTGCTGTATTTCCAGTCGCTCTACCCGGTCTTCAGCAGCCTGTTCTTTTCTTTGTTCGTGGTGACGGTGCTGCTGGCCTGCCGCCTGGATGCGTTCTCGCGCAGTCCCTGGGCCTCGCTGCTGCTCGCGTTGCTGACTTTCATGCTCGGGTTTTCCAACCAGCAGTACTTTTACCTGGCCATCGTGCTGACGGCCGTCTTCCTGCTCCTCAATGGCCGGCAGTACCGCCTGCACAGCACCGCGATGCTTTGCGCTGTACTGGTGGCCAGCCTGTGCCATAGCTATCTGCGCCCCGCACAAAGCCAGGAGTTCTATGCTGGCATCGACCGCGTCAACCGCACCGACACCATCTTTTATGGCGTGCTGATGCACTCCCGCAACCCTGAAGAAGCTGCAGTCAGCCTGGGTCTGCGCCCTGAATGCGCCCAGATGGCCGGCATTGGTGCGCATGCCTTCAACCATGGCCTCAAACAGAATATCTGCCCGGAGGTTGCCAGCATCAGCCGCTTAAAGCTGCTGAACCTGGCAGTCAAGCAACCAGCGACTATTGCCAAGACGCTGCTCGCGGGCGTGGAGGCCTACAAACCGGTCTATGGCTTTTTCCCGCAACTCTATCCTTACCATGCCAGTGAGCTGTCTCCGGGCATGTATGCCAGTTCGCCCTCATCGCTGATCGTCAGTGCCCCACGAGGTCTGTACCTGGCAATGGTTGCTGTCATGGCCATGCTGGCAGCAGCGGCATTTGTCTATGCGCTCCTGCCTCGTGGTCGCCAATCCCTGTGGGCACATGCCATCTGGATCGGCGGCTTGCTGTGCTTCTACAGCATCTTCAGCTCGGTATTTGGCGACGGTATGGTCGAGGTAGAGCGCCATGCAGCCGTCTTCCTGCCGGGCTTTATCCTGCTCTGGTTAGGTGCCATTTTTGGCGTACTAGACCGTCTGCGTGCTGCAAGATAGCGCCATGCCCGCGACCACTGCTTCGCCCTCTCAACGCCTGCTCGGCTTGCTGCGCCTGATGCGGCCACGCCAGTGGATCAAGAACGGTTTTGTGCTGGCACCGCTGGTATTCACCGGCTCGTTCACCGACCGGCATGCCGTAGTCCAGGCGCTGCTGGCCATGCTGCTGTTTTGTGTGGCCTCCTCGGCCACCTACATCGTCAACGACCTGCGTGATATCGAGCAGGACCGCAAGCACCCCCGCAAATCCCGGACCCGCCCCCTCGCCGCGGGCCTGGTCACGGTGCGCCAGGCGCTGCTGCTGCTGCTGGTGCTGTATGCACTGCTGCTGGCCGCCTGGCCATGGGCCCCGCAGGTGCTGCCGGTGATTGCCGCCTACCTGGTGCTGAATCTGGCCTACAGCTACTACCTCAAGCACCAGCCGGTCCTGGATATTTTCACGATCGCCATCGGCTTTGTACTGCGCGTATGGGGCGGCGCGCAGGCGCTGCAGGTGCCAATCAGCTCCTGGATGTTTGTCACCACCTTGTGTCTGGCGCTGTATCTTGCGGCGCTCAAGCGGCGCCAGGAATTGCTGCAAACGGGTACCGAAGCCCGGGCAGTCTTGCAGAAATATTCGGTGTCGCTGGTGGAGCGCTATGCCGAGATCGCTGCGACCGGTGCCCTGCTGTTCTACAGCATGTTTGTGATGTCGGTCCGCCCGCAACTCGTGGTGTCGATTCCGCTGGTCCTGTTCGGGCTGTTTCGCTACTGGTATGTGGTGGAAAAGCTCGACGGCGGTGAGTCGCCCACCGATGCCTTGCTCAGCGATCTGCCGCTGCTGCTGACGGTACTGGCATGGGTGCTGGTGTGCCTGTGGGCGCTGGCGGGACTGAAAGGATAAGCATGGATCTGTCCTATCTGCTGACCCCGCTGCTGGCCTGGCTGGTGGCCGGCTCACTGAAGTTTCTGATCAACAGCTGGCGCGCGGGCAAGCCCGCCTTTGGCTTGATTGGCTATGGCGGCATGCCCAGCAACCACAGCGCGATCGTCAGCAGCATGGCTGCGCTGGTTGCTTTCAAGCATGGCATTGACCACCCGGCTTTTGGCGTTGCCCTGACCCTGGCATTCATCGTCGTGTTGGATGCCAGCAGCCTGCGCCGGCAGGTAGGCAAGCATGCGCAGGCCATCAACCGTCTGCAGCAGCAGGCCCCGGCGGCGACCACCACTGCACTGCGCGAACGCATGGGCCACAGCCTTGCCGAGATTCTGGGTGGCGTGGTTTGCGGCATTGTGCTGGCCTGGGCCGTGCACGCTTGGCTGCCGTTGTACGATTGAGCTTTTGCTTGCCAGCGCCCCACGCGGCTTTTCCGTATGCCATTGACCATTCGCCCCGCCACCATCGACGACACCGATACCATCCTGCGCTTTGTGCGCGATCTGGCGGTCTATGAAAACGCCGAGCACGAGGTGCTCTCCACACCCGCCCATGTGCACAAGACCATGTTCAGTGCAGGTGCCACCGCGCACGGCCTGATCTGCGAGGAGGATGGCCTGGCCATCGGCTTTGCGGTGTATTTCTTCAATTACTCCACCTGGCAGGGGCGCAATGGCCTGTACCTGGAAGACCTGTACGTGAACCCCAGCCACCGCGGCAGCGGCGCGGGCAAGGCCTTGCTGCGCCATCTGGCGCGCATTGCGCTGGACAAGGACTGCGGGCGCTTCGAATGGAGCGTGCTGGACTGGAACACCCCATCGATCCAGTTCTACGACAGCCTGGGCGCCAAGCCGCAGAGCGAGTGGATCAAATACCGGATGACCGGCGAGGCGCTGGAGGCCTTTGCGAAGGGTTGATGCCCGGGGCCCGCTCAGAGGAGCGCTTGCCCCGCCTCAGCCCATCGGGCGCATTTCCCGCGTTGGGCCCCGTTGAACCAGCGTGACGGCAAGGCCCAACCCAGGGGGTTTGCGCCGCCGCCTCAGACCGCTGCAGGGTCAAAATCCAGCTGGTAGTTTTGCGGCCCGCGTGCTGCGATCTTCAGCGAGCCCATGCGGTTGCCCAGTTCCACGCATTGGCGCAGCGGGCGGCCATGCTCCAGGCCCCAGAGCAAACCACCGCGCCAGGCGTCGCCACAGCCGGTCGGATCGACGACCGCAGCGGCCTGGATGCCAGGCACATGGGTGCGCTCGCCGTTTTCCCACAGATCGCAGCCCTCGGCGCCCAGGGTCACCATCAGGCCCTGCACCTGGGTCGAGATATCGGCAAACGACAGGCCAGTGCGCTCGCTCAGCATCTTGCCTTCGTAGTCGTTCACGGTCACCCAGGTGGCCAGGCTGATGAAGTGGCGCAGGTCATTGCCATCGAACATCGGCAGGCCCTGGCCGGGGTCAAACACAAAGGGAATACCGGCGGCATGCAGCTGCTCGGCGTGCTGGAGCATGGCGTCACGGCCATCGGGCGCCACGATGCCAATGGCTGCGCCGCAGTCCTTGGTGATGGTGTTTTGATGGGCCTGCATCATCGCGCCGGGGTGGAAGGCGGTGATCTGGTTGTTGTCCATGTCGGTGGTGATCATGCACTGGGCCGTGTAATGGTCGTCGAGCTTCTTGATGAAGCGCGTGTCGATGCCCAGCTGCTTGAAATGCGCTACGTAGCCATCACCGTCATGACCGACGACGGCCATCGGCAGGGCTTTGCCGCCCAGCAGGTTCAGCGCGTAGGCGATATTGCCGGCGCAGCCGCCAAAATCCCGCCGCAGGGTCGGCACCAGAAAGGACACGTTCAGGATATGAATCTGATCGGGCATGATCTGGTCGGCAAAGCGGCCAGAGAAGGTCATGATGTTGTCAAACGCGAGCGAGCCGCAAATCAGCGAAGCCATGAAGCTATTCTTTCTGTTATCAAAATTTCAAGGGTAGAACGCGAGTACGCGGTAGCCCACCACATCGCCGGCAGCCTCTGCCACCTGGATGACCATCTCCGCCGTCCACTCGCCATGCGCTTGTAGCTCGGCAGGTGCCTGCAGCTCCTGCGGGCGCAGCACGCGGCGCAGCACCAGCTTTTCTGCCGCGTCGTTGAGGCTCAACTCCAGCGCAGGGACTGCCACCGGATAGTCCGCCCCATTGCGCAACACCACCCGCAGCCGGAACTGGCGTGGCCCCACGGCGTTGAAACTGGTGCTGTCGATAGAGACGGACTGCAGTTGCCGAAGCGGCGCTATCTCGCAACCCGCCAGGCGGCAGGCCGCTTGCAGTGCTGGCCGCCACTGGGGCTGGGCCAGCGCCAAGCGGTCCCGCTGGGTCAGCGCCATCTGCAGCAGCAAGGCCGCCAACAGCAGCAGACCGAGCAGCAGCGACAGCACCACCACCCAGGGCTTGCGCCAGAACGCCTTGCGTTTGGCAGCGCGTACAAAGCCGGGCTCGGCGGCCCTATCCATGCCAACGGCAGCCGCGGCATCGGCCGCCGCAACGGCCTCATCCATCTGCGCCACATAGTTGGTCGGCCCGGACAGCGAGGGCTCTACCTTGCCCGCATGCAGGCTTCTGCTCGCCATCTCGGGCGCCAGCAGCAGTTCATCCTCTTGCCGCGCTACCGGGGCGGGGTCGGACAGACCATGGGCGCTGCTCTGCCGCAAATACGGCGGAGGTGAAGCAGGTTCCTGAACATGCCGGTCGTTTGCAACAGGGTCAACAGGGGCAACAGGTGCCACCACCTCCGCAGCGACGGGCAGCGGAGCATCATCCACAGCAGCGGGCTGCACGGACGCTGGCGGCGCAGCCACAGTTGCGGGCTTTTGGCGCTCGGCAATGGCCTCCAGCAAGCGGCCCTCGCGGGCTTGCAGCTCTGCCAGATCGTCGGTCGCCGAAAAATCCACCCGGCTGCTGCGCAGCGATTCCGGGCGCTGGTCGGCCATCGGCTGCCATTCGCTTTCCAGACCGCTGCGGTCCTGCGCTGCAGGTGGCGCGGCGGGGGTCTGCGCTTCGGCCTCGTCCCCATAAGCCTGCATCCAGGACGAGTCCACATAGCCCGAATCCCCGCTGGCATTGGCACGGCGAGGAAACACCAGCACCGACAGCTCGGGCACCTGAGCATGGGGGTCGACCTGCAGCGAGTTCTCGGTCCGCAGCACCGCCGCCCCGTCCTGCGTGGGCTCGGGGTTGAGCGCCGCCTCCATGGACGGAGCCGCCACCGGGGCCTGCGCTGCAACAGCGGCCTGTTCCACAGACGGCGCCTGCGGGCCGGCAGGCGCTGCCGCCGGCGCGCTGGCTACCAGGTGCGTGAGCGCATCAAATACCGCCTTGCATTTGCCGCAGCGCACCCAGCCATCGGAGATGCGCAACTGGTCATCCACCACCTTGAAGCGGGTCTGGCACTGGGGGCAACGCGTTATCTGGCTCATCGCAGTGGATTGTAGGGTCAGAAACTCAGCGGCCTGTCCCGGTGGCGGAATCTGCTGCGCGCCGTGCCGTCATCAGCACCCAACCGTCTTCGCTATCGGCCACGTCCAGCTGCAGATAAGGCGCATACGCGGCCTTCAGCTCATCGGTCTGGCGCTCCAGAATACCGGCCAGCACCAGGTGGCCGCCTTCAGCCACATGGGCGCACAGCAAGGGGGCCAGCACCTTCAGTGGCGTTGCCAGGATGTTGGCCAGCACCGTCTGGTATACGCCCTGTGCGGCATCGGGCAAGCCGGCGCGCAACTGCACGTGGTTGGCCTGGGCGTTGTACTCGGTCGATTCCACGGCAGCGGTGTCGATGTCCACCGCGTCGATGTCCAGCGCGCCAAACTTGGCGGCGCCAATGGCCAGAATGCCGGAGCCGCAGCCGTAATCCAGCACGCGGCCCAGATCCTGCCCCTCGGCGCCGCGCTGCGCAATCCAGCGCAGGCACATGCGGGTGGTGGGGTGGGTGCCGGTGCCAAAGGCCAGGCCCGGGTCCAGGCGGATGCTGCGGGTGGCAGCTGCTGGCAATTCGTGCCAGGTGGGCACAATCCAGAAATCCGGCGTGATGTCCACCGGCGCGAACTGCGATTGGGTCAGGCGCACCCAGTCCTGCTCGGCCACTTCACGGATGCCCAGCAGGTTGCAGCCTGCAAAGAAATCCTGCAGCTGCAGCAGGCTCTGCGCCTCTTCGGCTGCAGCGCGCTGCGGGAACAGCGCCACGATGCGGCTGCGCTGCCAGCCATCCTTGGGCGGCGGCATGCCGGGTTCGCCAAACAGCGCCTGCTCGGCATCGGTCTGGGCATCGGCATCTTCGACCGAGACGCTGAGCGCATCGAGCGCATCCAGCGCTTCGCTCACGCTCTCGACCCGGTCTTCCGGGCACATCAGGCACAGTTCGTACATGACAGGGTTTCCTTAATGCAAAAAGCTGGCATTCCCTTGGAAATGCCAGCATCTATCACGATGAAAGGGGGCGCATCAACGCTTGCGCGCAGCCAGCCACTCTTCCAGATAGTGGATATTGGTGCCGCCGGCATTGAACTTGGCATCCACCATCAGTTCCGAGTGCAGCGGAATATTCGTCGAAATACCCTCGACCGCCGTCTCCAGCAGCGCGGTGCGCATGCGGGCAATGGCTTGTTCGCGGGTGTCGCCATAGACGATCAGCTTGCCAATCATCGAGTCGTAGTTCGGCGGAACAAAGTAGTTCGCATAGACATGCGAATCGACCCGCACACCGGGGCCGCCGGGCATGTGCCAGGTGGTGACACGGCCAGGCGACGGCGTGAACTTGTAGGCATCTTCGGCGTTGATCCGGCATTCGATCGCATGACCGCGCATCTGTGCGTTGATCTGGCGCTGCGTGAACGGCAGCTTTTCGCCAGCGGCGACCATGATCTGGGTGCCGACGATGTCGACGCCAGTGATCCATTCGGTCACCGGGTGCTCAACCTGCACGCGGGTGTTCATCTCGATGAAGTAGAACTCGCCGTTTTCGTACAGAAATTCGAACGTGCCCGCACCGCGGTAGCCGATCTTCTTGCAGGCAGCCACGCAGCGGTCGCCAATCTTTTCGATCAGACGGCGTGGAATGCCTGGGGCCGGCGCCTCTTCGATCACCTTCTGGTGGCGGCGCTGCATCGAGCAATCGCGCTCGCCCAGATACACGGCGTTCTTGAACTTGTCGGCCATTACCTGGATTTCGATGTGGCGCGGGTTCTGCAGGTACTTTTCCATGTACACCGCAGGATTGCCGAATGCAGCACCGGCTTCCGCCTTGGTCATCTGCACCGCATTGACCAGCGCTGCCTCGGTATGCACCACACGCATGCCCCGGCCACCACCGCCGCCAGCGGCCTTGATGATCACCGGGTAGCCGATGGCCTTGGCAATGCGGCGGATCAGCGCCGGGTCGTCGGGCAGTTCGCCGTCCGAACCAGGCACGCAAGGCACACCAGCCTTGATCATTGCCTGCTTGGCAGACACCTTGTCACCCATGATGCGGATGGACTCGGGCGTCGGGCCAATGAACTGGAAACCGCTCTTTTCCACCCGTTCGGCAAAATCGGCGTTCTCGGACAGAAAGCCATAACCAGGGTGGATCGCCTCGGCGTCGGTCACCTCGGCAGCCGAGATGATCGCAGGCATGTTCAGGTAGCTTTGGGCCGACGGCGCCGGGCCAATGCAAACCGCTTCATCGGCCAGCTTCACATACTTGGCGTCGCGGTCCGCCTCTGAATAGACCATCACGGCCTTGATGCCCAGCTCGCGGCACGCGCGCTGCACACGCAGTGCGATCTCTCCGCGGTTGGCAACCAGAATTTTCTTGAACATGGGCGAGGCCTTATTCAATGATGAACAGAGGCTGACCAAATTCCACGGCCTGGCCGTTCTCACCCAGGATCTGCTTGATCGTGCCGGACTTGTCGGCTTCGATCTCATTGAGGATCTTCATCGCTTCAATGATGCACACGGTATCGCCTTCCTTGACCTGGCTGCCCACTTCGACAAAGGCCTTGGCGCCCGGTGCCGACGAGCGGTAGAACGTACCCACCATCGGCGACTTCACCGTATGGCCTTGCGCTGCAGCCGGAGCTGCCTCGGCCGGCGCAGCGGCTGCAGCAGGCGCTGCCGCTGCCGGGGCCGCAGCGGGCAGCACGGGCGCAGCCATCACTTGCTGCACCACAGCACCGCCGCCCTTCACAATGCGAACCTTGCCTTCTGCTTCGGTGATTTCCAACTCCGATACATTCGACTCGGACACGAGATCGATCAGGGTTTTCAGCTTGCGTAAATCCATGGGAGCTCCAACGGCTAAAAATCAAACAGGGCGCAAATTTACTCCAATTTCGCCCTATTTGACTCAATATCTTCGATTTTTGATCAACGGCAACACTGCCGTCCCGGCTTGCATGCCTTATAGACTTGCCCAATTTTGCAAGTCAGATGCAAGAAGTTGCCCCATTTTACGATGCTGTACGTTACCTTGCCTACCAAATACCACAGTGAACGGTAGGCCGCCGGCAGAATTGCCCAGGTCGCGTGTCAGTTGTGTGCCGCTCAGGCCCGCGATGCCGACGGGGAACGCGAGGGGCAGACGCTGCAAAAAGCGCTGCACTGCAGCATCCTGGTCCACGGCCAGACCCAGAACCTGCCAGCCCTTGCTTTGTTGCGCTGCATAGAATGCGTTGAGCATCGGCAACTCTTCCACACAAGGCGGGCACCAGGTCGCCCAAAAATTGAGCAGCAGCGGCTTGCCCTGGAACGCCTGCATGCGCACCTCGGTCTGGCCACCCGGTGCGGCAAAGGTCTGGTTCCACAGCCCGTCCAGCGCCGGGCTGCTGGGCTCGGACAGACGGTGGCGCCACCAGGCCCAGCCCGCTCCCGCGGCCAAGGCCGCTGCGGCCACGCCTCCGGTCAGCAGCCGCCTGCGGCCGGCGCTGGCAGGCGGTAATGGCAAGGTTTGCGGGGTATCGACAGGTGGGCGTTCAGGTGTCGGCATCAGGCATCACTCCGTGGCGGGGATCAACAGGCGGCGCACCGCCTCCAGCGAGCCACGCGGGGTGCGCCCCTGCGCATCAGGCTTCAAGGCACCACGCAAGTCATCAAGGTCATAGACCAGGTAGTGCACGCCAATGCTTTCATTCAGCGGCTTGCAAAAACTGCTGATCGACAAGGCGTCGACGGTCTCGCCGTGGAAACCGTTGATCGACGATACCTCATAGCGCACGCCATGGTCAATCAGCGCAATCTCAGCGGATTTGGAGTCATCACAGAACAACTGTATATATATGTCTGACAGCCGCGTGGCGGTGCCATTCCAGACCGCCCCCGCCAGATAGGGCCGGAAGGCCTCCATGCGCTCCATCCACAGTACGGCCAGCTCGCGCAACGCACGCAGTTCGGTGGGCTGGGTGTCACCACAGAACAGCTCCAGGTAGTCGCGCACTGCTGCTTCGAGCAGGTCGTTGTCGGGTAGCGCGGTGCGGCCTGGCAGCCCCAGTTGCTTGACGGCGCGCTTCTTGGCCGGCCCCCATTCCAGGCCTTCTTCCACCACCATGCGTGCGGCGGTATTGGCGATTTCCCAGCTTGCATCAGTCTTCATGCATTCCATTGTGTCGGATTTGCGCGGGCTGCGCGGCACTTGCTTGCAATTACGGCCGCCATCAGCGCGGGTTCTGCCTGGGCGCGCCGTAGAATCGATCACCATGCACATTCATATTCTGGGTATTTGTGGCACCTTCATGGGTGGCGTGGCCGCCTTGGCACGTGAGGCCGGGCACAAGGTAACGGGCTGCGACAGCGGCGTCTACCCGCCGATGAGCGACCAGTTGCGCGCGCTGGGCATTGAGCTGATCGAAGGCTTTGGCGCCGACCAGCTCGCACTGCAGCCTGACATGTATGTGGTGGGCAATGTGGTCAGCCGGGCCCGCCTGGATGATGGCTCGCCCAAGTTTCCGCTGATGGAAGCCATTCTGGATACTGGCGCCCCCTACACCAGCGGCCCCCAATGGCTGGCCGAGCATGTGCTGCAGGGCCGCCATGTGCTGGCCGTGGCCGGCACCCATGGCAAGACCACGACGACCTCGATGCTCACCTGGATTCTGGAGGCTGCCGGCCTGCAGCCAGGCTTTCTGGTCGGCGGCGTGCCACTGGATTTTGGCGTCTCCGCACGCCTGGGTGCACCCACCCGGCCCGGCGATGGCGACTCGCGCCCCGTGTTTGTGATCGAGGCCGACGAGTACGACACCGCATTTTTCGACAAGCGCAGCAAGTTTGTGCATTACCGCCCCCGCACGGCCGTGCTGAACAACCTGGAGTTCGACCACGCCGACATCTTTGATGACCTGGCTGCCATTGAGCGCCAGTTCCACCACCTGGTACGCACCGTGCCCGCCAGCGGCCGGGTGGTGGCCAATGGCGTCGAGGAGAGCCTGACCCGCGTGCTGCACCAAGGCTGCTGGAGCGAGGTCGTGCGTTTTGGCGCGGCCATCGACGATATGCGCGCCGAGGGTGACCCGTCGAACTTCGAGGTGTTCTACAAAGATGCGCCCGCCGGCAAGGTGCAGTGGAGCCTGAGCGGTGTGCACAACCAGATGAATGCGCTCGCCGCCATGGCAGCCGCCCAGCATGTGGGCGTGGCGCCCGCAGAGGCAGCCCAAGCCTTGTCGCGCTTTCAGAATGTCAAGCGGCGCATGGAACTGCGCGGCAGTGCCGCCGGCATCCAGGTCTATGATGATTTCGCCCACCACCCGACGGCCATCCGCACCACCTTGGATGGCCTGCGCCAGCAGGTGGGTGCGCAAACCCGCATTCTTGCGGTGTTCGAGCCACGCAGCAACACGATGAAGCTCGGCACGATGAAGTCGCAGCTGCCCTGGTCGCTGGAATCGGCCGATCTGGCCTTTTGCCACACCGCCGGCCTGGACTGGGACGCTGCGCAGGCGCTGGCCCCGATGGGCGCACGCGCGCAGACTGCAGGGGACATCGACAGCCTGATCGCCCAGGTGCTGCAGGCAGCCCAGCCGGGCGATGTGATCGTTGGCATGAGCAATGGCGGCTTTGGCGGTATCCAC
Source organism: Comamonas sp. B21-038 (assembly GCF_022387135.1). GTDB lineage: Bacteria > Pseudomonadota > Gammaproteobacteria > Burkholderiales > Burkholderiaceae_C > Comamonas > Comamonas sediminis. The sequence continues at coordinate 110,402 of NZ_CP092462.1, read as the reverse complement.
GACAAACTGCTGAAGGCGCTCGCCGCCCGCCACTGATCGGCCAGCGCGACCGCACTCCCCAAGAAAAAGGCGAGCCTCCGGTGCTCGCCTTGGTCTGGATAGCGGTGTCGCACCAGGCCCGCTGCCCCGCCTCAGGCAGCGGCCTCCTGCGCTCGATGGCGTTTTACCAGCCACCGGTAGCCCATGGGCCCCAGCACCACGGCCGCAGCCAGCACCCAGAGGACCATGCAGACCGTGCTGGCCCAAAGAATGGACACATCGCCATTGGTGATGGACAGCGCGCGCCGCAGGTTTTGCTCCATCATCGTGCCCAGAACGACACCCAACACCATCGGCGCCATCGGAACGTGGAGCTTGCGCAGCAGGTAACCGACCACGCCGATCGCGACCACCGCCATCAGGTCGAAGGTCGTGGCACTGATGGCGTAGACACCAATGAAGCTGATCGCCAGGATGCCCGGCACCAGCAGCCAGCCGGGGATGGACAGCATCGCGGCAAACACCCGCACCATCGGGATGTTCATCACCAGCAGCATCACATTGGCAATCAGCAGTGAGGCAATCAGACCCCAGACCAGCGCGGGCTGCTGCTCAAACAGCACCGGCCCGGGCGTGATGTTGTAGAGCGTCAGCGCGCCCATCATCACCGCCGTCGTACCCGAGCCGGGCACGCCCAGGGTGAGCATCGGAATGAAGGAGCCGGTCGCTGCACTGTTGTTGGCCGCCTCGGGTGCAGCCAGGCCGCGCATATCCCCCTGGCCGAATTTGGCGTCCGGGTCCTTGTCTTCTATATAGCGCTTCTCGTTGGCGTAGGCCACGGCCGATGCGACGCTGGCGCCAGCGCCCGGCAGCACGCCGAGCACAAAACCGAGCAGGCTGCCCCGTGCAGTGCTGCCCGAGGTCAAACGCAGCTCACGCAGATTGAAAAGTTTGCGTTGGCTCGGCGGCACTTCAACGCTTTGGCCCGACAGCTTGTTCTCCAGCATCTGCAGCATTTCAGCGACGGCAAACAAGCCAATGACGACCACGACAAAATCCAGGCCATCGGTCAGGTGCGGAATTCCGAAGGTGTAGCGGTAGACGCCCGAGTTGGCATCCACGCCGATCGTCGCGATCGACAGGCCGATGGCAGCCGCCAAAACGCCTTTGACAGGCTGCTCACCCAGCAGGCTGGTCAGCGCACAAAAGGCAAACACCATCAGGACAAAATACTCTGCCGGACCAAAGGCCAACGCCCACTGCGCCAGAAAGGGCGCAAACGCCGCGATGCCGACGATCGCGATGAGCGAGCCGACAAAGGAGGACCAGGCCGACAGCGACAAGGCCACGCTTCCCAGACCCTGCCGCGCCAGCGGGTAGCCATCCAAAGTCGTCATCACCGCTGCGGCCTCGCCCGGCACATTGATCAGAATCGACGTGATCCGGCCCCCATATTCAGCACCCACATAGACTGCGGCGAGCAAGATCAACGCGGTATCTGCCGGCAGGCCCATGGCAAAGGCGATCGGCACCAGCATCGCCACACCATTGGTGGGACCCAGGCCGGGCAGCACCCCGACGATGGTGCCAAAAAAGGAGCCGATCAGTGCGACCAGCAGGTTGGTACCTGAAAAGGCAACGCCAAAACCCAGCGACAGGTTGTCCAGCATCGAACTCATAACAGGCCCTCCAACCAGCCCAGCGGCAGCACGACGTCCAGCACGCGGTCAAAAAGAAAATAGAAAAGCAGGCTCAGGCTGGCGCCGCCGATGCCGCACTGCATCCAACTGCCGCCGAAGAGCCGGCCCACGCAAGCGGCCGTGACAGCCGTTGCCACGACAAAGCCGACGACCTGGAACAACCCGGCATACACCACCACAAGCACCACCATCCAGGCGATGCGCATGTTGGCGCCCATCGGGTTAGGCGCTGCCGGGTTGCCGCACTTGAGGACCAGGCGCAGACCGCACAGCGCAATCACGGCCGCCAGCAACAGCGGAAATGCCCGTGGGCCCACGGGCTCGTAGGCAAAAGGCGCCTCTAGTCCATGCCCAAACCATGCCAAGAAAGCAGATAGCAGCAGTGCTGCCACGCCAAGAACGCGATCATTGAGAACCATCGGTATATCTCCGGATGAGTGGCGGCCGCGAACACCTGTCGCTGCGCCGCGAGGGGCAAGAGCCCCTGCCTGCGGCCCCGTGCCGAAGCAAGACCATTGCGCCGCCCTATAGAACAAGGCCTTACTTGAGCAGATCGAACGAGCGGGCCAATTCGCTGTAATGCCGTGTGCGGTCTTTCACATAAGCCTCCAGCTCGGCGCCGGTTTTATTGAAAGGCATGAGCCCCAGCTGTGCCTGGGCTTTGCCGAACTCCGGGGAGGCCATGGCCTTGTCAAACGCTTGCTGCCACCAGCGGTAATCTGCATCCGACACTTTGGGGCCCACATAGAAGCCACGGATGATGGGCCATTCAATGTTGAAGCCCTGCTCTGCCGCGGTGGGTACCTGGGCAAGCGCACCGGGCAAACGTTCCGAGTGGTAGACCGCGAGCACCCGAATCGGAGCGCCCCCTTCCAGCATCGTGACGGCCTCTGCCGCATCGCCCATGAAGGCCTGGATATGGCCACCCCGCAATGCGGTCACCGCTTCGCCGCCGCCTTCGAAGGCGACAAAGCGCATCTTCTTGTAATCGACGCCGGCGGCACGGGCGGTCAGCGCCGCCTTCATCCAGTCCTGGCTGCCGATGGAGCCACCGGCGCCCAGCACGATCTTCGCAGGGTCCGCCTTGAAGGCCGCCATCAGGCTCGGGAGGTCCTGGTAAGGTGAATCCGCGCGCACCATCGCTACGCCATAATCGGCGCCGACGGTGGCCAGCCAGCGCACATCCTCGACGCTGTACTTGCCAAATTTTCCCTGTGCCAGGTTGAGCAGTGAACCACTGGAGAACGCCGCGATGGCTCCACCATCGGCAGGACGCTGGGTGATGATGCTGTTGTAGGCCACCGCACCGATGCCGCCCGGCATGTAGACGATGCGCATGGGCCGCTGCAGCGCTTTGGACTCGCGCATGCCGGTCTGCGCCAGGCGGCAGGTCAGATCAAATCCACCGCCGGGCTGGGCCGGGGCAATGCACTCCGGACGGCGGGGCTCGGTCTGCGCCATCGCGGGCGCCACCGTGCCCGCTGCAAGGGCGGCGCTGGTGAAGAGGCGCAAGGCCTGGCCTGATAAACGGCTGGTAAACATATGCTTTGTCTCCTGAACTGGGATGAACGCTTGAGCGCCGTTGCTGCGGTACCGGTCACGACACGCAGAACGGACGGCACGCGAAACCTTGCCTGGCAAAGGAATCACCTTCAAGGTAGACAAAGACTAAATAGATATGGCTTTCAATAGCCTTTCATTTTGGGGTTATTCCTAGGTCTGATGCCGCCCGTGGCAATCGGAAGCGGCAATGCAAACCCAGCTTTCCCTGCGCATCGTGTCCATTGCTCAACGTCAACTCCGCGCCATGCATGCCTGCAATGGTCTGCACAATGGCGAGCCCCAGTCCTGCGCCTTGTTGGTGCTTTCCAGCCGCGCCACGCCGGAAGCGGCTGCCGGCCCGTTCCCTGTCGTGATCGCTCATCCCCCCGCCACTGTCGATGACGACCAGGCTGATCGATGTGGCATGGCCGATTACCTGCAACGTGACCTGGCCATGCCTGGGTGTGTAGCGAATCGCGTTATCCACCAGGTTGCTGATGGCTTCGCGCAGCAGCCATTCCACAGACAGCATCCGGCGCTCCTGGCCGTCTGCAAAACCGTTGAGCTCCAGCCCCAGGTCAATCTGCTTGGCGCGTGCCAGCGGCCACAGCGTCGCGACGACCTCCTCCGCCAGCACCACGACATCGACATGGGCAAACTGCGACCGGAGACTGTTGGCCGCCCCGGCATCCCGTGCGCGCGCCAGCGCCAGCATCTGCTGGGTCAGGCGTTCAGCATGTCCGAGACCGTCCTGCATCGCATGCAATGCAGCACGTATCTCGGCCGGGTCTCGCTCACGCAATGCATAGCCCATCTGTGTGCGCAGCAACGCCAGCGGTGTCCGCAGTTGGTGAGAGGCATCATCCAGAAACTGCCGCTGGGCGGCGGCGCTGTGCGCATAGCGCTCCACCAGGAGGTTCAGCGATTGCACCAGTGGCCGCACTTCTGCCGGCAAGCTGGCGGCGTCGATAGGCGACAGGTCATCCCAGGCACGCGCATCGAGACGCTGGCGCAGGTGTTTCAGAGGCCTGAGTGCGCGCACCACACCAGCGACCAGCAGCACCACACTGATGGCGACCAGCAGCATGTCGCGCAGGATGGCATTCGCCACCATGCGCCTCTCCACCAGCGCGCGCTGCTGAAGATTTTCTGCCACCTGCACGATGATGCGGCCCTGCGGGTTGCCAGACACCGGCGGGTTTGCGAGGCGCGCCCAGGCGGCCACGCGAATCGGCTCGCCCAGGTACATGGCGTCATAGAACTGGGGCACATCGGGTTCCAGTTCGCCATCAGGCAAAGGCAGTCCAGGATTGCCAATTTCGACCAGCCCGTCCTCGGTCGCGACCCGAAAGTAGACCCGGCCATTGACAGTCAACTCGAAGAATTCCAACAACAAATAGGGCTGCTCCACACTGAGGCCGCCGCTGGCCGTGGAGATGTTGTAGTTGATCGCGCGCAGTGCACCGGCCAGCGCGCGGTCATAGGCCTCATCGACCTGGGCGCGCTGGCTGTAGACAGACCACAGCAGACTGCCACCCATGCCCACCAGCAAGCCCGGCACCAGCCACATCAGCAGCGCAGCCTTGAGAGACTGCGTGCCCCACTGCGCCAGCTCAAGAAAATCCGCCTTCTGCCAGATCATGCTTGCGGCATGGCGGCGCTGGCCATCAAGCGGCTGTGCACTTCTTCAAGGCAGTAGCCCATTCCTCGCAATGTGACAATCTGAACGCCACGGCCAACGAGCTTCTTGCGCAGCCGAAACACCAGGACCTCAATGACCTGGAGATTCACATCGCGGTCTCCGTTGAACACGCGGTCCAAAATACTCTGCTTGCCCACCGGCTCCCCGCTGCGCTGTATCAGGGCCAGCAGCACCGCATGCTCTCGCGGCGTCAGCGGCAGGGTCTCCCCGCCCATCGAAAAGCGCTGCGCTGCCACATCGAACAGCAAAGGTCCACAGGACAGCCGGGGATGGGCCCGCCCCCGGCTGCGACGCACCAGCGCCTGCAGGCGCGCCTCCAATTCATCAAGCAGGAAGGGCTTGGCCAGAAAGTCGTCAGCGCCGTTTTTCAGCGTGCCTACGCGCTCGGTCAAGGAATCGCGCGCGGTCAGCACAATCACCGGCGTGCGGTCATCGCGCCCGCGCATGCGCTCCAACACAGTGCGGCCATCCATGCCGGGCAGACCCAGATCGAGTACCACGGCATCAAAATCCTCCTGCTGCAGGCGCAGATCGGCCATCCGCCCATCGCCTGCCCAGTCCACGAGGATGCCGGACTGCTGCGCCAAGCTCCTGGCCAGCCAATGCGCCAGGTCTTGTTCATCCTCCACCAACAGTATTCGCATCGGCTTTTCTCCCAGTGCCATTGACCAGATGACACTGCTGATGCGAATGACACCCTCCCCAGCCCCATAGATAGCGGCTGTTTAACGATGCATTCTCCACAATAGAAAAAACCTGCTGGAGACAAGCAGGTTTTTTGAACACACCAGCGGGCGTTGGCAGCCCCGCTTTTGCACGTCAGCGCATACCGGACACCCGAGGGCTCAGAACGAGGCCGTCATCGCCTTGGTGTTCACCACCACCGTGGGGCGGCCTACCGCACCCACGCTGGCACGGGCAAACTGGGCCAGCCACTGGGCATCGCCCAGCAACTGCGCGCCGGCCGCCTTGGCAACGACGACGACCTTGTCGACGATCAGCACCTTGCCACTGGCGCGCAATGGCTCGCAGTCCATGCGCAGAAACTCCTGGTCCAGCCAGCGGCGGCCCTCCTCGTTGGACATCGCCTCGTCACTGTCAAAGCCATGGACAAACTCTTGTCCATCCTCGAGCAGAACCCGTACCTCATTGCGCATGACAATCCCTTGTTGGTGGTGCTGAGGGGCAAGCAACGGCCCCCAAAGTCGCCAGCTTACACCGTTGCAGCGGCGGTCTCCTCGGTGTTTGCGCGCACCCGACGGGCCTGCACGGCGTCGGACAGCTCAGCCAGGGTGGCCAACGAATCTTCCCAGCCCAGGCAGGAGTCGGTGATGCTCTTGCCGTATTCCAGGCTGTCCGGGTCGTTCTTGCCCGGGGTGAACTTTTGCGCACCGGCCTGCAGGTGGCTCTCGATCATCACGCCAAACACACTGCGCGAGCCGCCTTCGATCTGCTGCGCGATATCACGCGCGACCTCTTTTTGCTTCTCGTGCTGCTTGCTGCTGTTGGCATGGCTGCAGTCGACCATCAAAGTCGCGGGCAGGTGTGCGGCCTCCAGGTCCTTGCAGGCCGCAGCGACGTGGGTGGCATCGTAATTGGGCGTCTTGCCGCCACGCAGAATCACGTGGCAGTTCGTATTGCCCTTGGTGTGCACGATGGCGACCTGGCCATTCTTGTGCACCGACAGGAAGTGGTGCGGGCGGCTGGCCGACTGGATCGCATCGGTGGCGATGCGGATATTGCCATCGGTTCCATTCTTGAAACCCACCGGTGCCGAGATGCCCGAGGCCAGCTCGCGGTGCACCTGGCTTTCGGTGGTGCGCGCGCCAATCGCACCCCAGCTGATCAGGTCACCAATGTACTGGGGCGAGATCATGTCCAGGAACTCGCTGCCGGCCGGGACGCCCTGGCGGTTGATCTCGATCAGCAGCTGGCGCGCAATGCGCAGGCCTTCGTCGATGCGGTAGCTCTCGTCGAGGTAGGGGTCGTTGATCAGGCCCTTCCAGCCGACCGTGGTGCGGGGCTTTTCGAAGTAGACCCGCATGACGATCTCCAACGTGCCTTCGTACTGCTTGCGCACGGCCTTGAGGCGGCGGGCGTATTCCAGCGCAGCCTGCGGATCATGGATCGAGCAAGGGCCGATGATGACCAGCAGGCGGTCATCGGTGCCGGACATGATGTTGTGGATGTTTTGGCGGGTGTTGTTGATCAGCGATTCAACGGGCGTTCCGTTGATGGGGAAGAAGCGGATCAGATGCTCGGGTGGCGGCAGCACAGTAATGTCCTTGATACGTTGGTCGTCGGTTTGGCTGGTTTTCTCGACACCGCGATACCAAGCATCGCTTGTGGGTTGGGCTTGCTGAGTCATCTGAGGATCCTGAATGTGTGGGTGGTTTATGCAACAAAAAACCGCCGGGCTTTGCAGCTTCGGCGGTTGTCTGGGAGGTTTAGGTGCTCGCGCGCTCTTAGACCTCTCGTCCGCCTGGGACAGAGAACCAAAAGTAAAAGGTAAAAGCGCTACGTGCTTGCATGTTTTTCAATGTACCACATCCGCAGGCGGCGTAATTCATCATTCTGTACAAAACGCACAAAAATTGCAAAAATCCCGATTTCTACATTGAAATCACATCAATATATTGCCGATTTGTCGTTATACGCAGTTTTATTGCAGCTCTCAGAAAGACACGCTGAAGAAAGATGTCTAAAAACAAACGCCTGCGCGGCAGAAGCCGCGCAGGCGCTGGGTTGCATCCGGCTATTAGCCGCAGACCATCAAGCGGCTGGCGTGGGCCATCAGGCCGTACCGCCGACTGTCAAACCGTCGATGCGCATGGTCGGCTGGCCCACACCGACTGGCACACTCTGGCCTTCCTTGCCGCAGGTACCCACGCCACTGTCCAGGCGCATGTCGTTGCCGATCATGCTGACATGCTTGAGGCACTCGGGGCCGCTGCCCACAATGGTGGCGCCCTTGACCGGGTACTGGATCTTGCCGTTTTCCACCCAGTAGGCTTCGCTGGCCGAGAACACAAACTTGCCGCTGGTGATGTCGACCTGGCCGCCACCAAAATTGGTCGCGTACAAGCCCTTTTTCATCGACGCGATGATCTCCTGCGGGTCTTTGTCGCCCCCAAGCATGTAGGTATTGGTCATGCGCGGCATGGGGATGTGCGCATAGCTCTCGCGCCGGCCGTTGCCTGTCGGCTTGACCTTCATCAGGCGTGCATTCATCGCATCCTGGATATAGCCCTTCAGAATGCCATCCTCGATCAGCACATTGCGCTGCGTGGGCTGGCCTTCGTCGTCCACATTGAGCGAGCCGCGGCGGTCGGCGATCGTGCCGTCGTCCAGCACCGTCACACCCTTGGCCGCCACGCGCTGGCCGATCATGCCGCTGAAGGCGCTCGAGCCCTTGCGGTTGAAGTCACCTTCAAGGCCATGGCCCACCGCCTCATGCAGCAGCACGCCGGGCCAGCCCGGGCCCAGTACCACGGTCATCACACCGGCAGGCGCGGGACGCGATTCGAGGTTGACCAGCGCCGCCTTGACGGCCTCGTCCACATACTGCTGCACCAGCGCATCGTCAAAATAGGCCAGACCGAAACGGCCACCGCCGCCGGCCGAGCCCACTTCACGGCGGCTCTTGCTCTCGGCAATCACCGTGACCGACAGGCGCACCAGCGGGCGCACATCGGCCGCCAGGGTGCCATCGGCACGGGCCACCAGCACCACATCGTGCTCGGCTGCCAGGCCGGCCATCACCTGCTTGACACGCGGGTCCTTGGCGCGGGCCAGCTTCTCGACCTTCTCCAGCAAGGCCACCTTGGCGTTGCTGTCGAGGCTGGCAATCGGGTCCAGATCCGGGTAGAGCGAGCGGCTCAGTGCAATCTTCCTGCCCGGCACACGCACTTGGCGCGACTGGCTTTGCGCGCCAATGCTGCGCACCGTATGGGCGGCGTCCAACAGCGACGCCAGCGAGATGTCATCCGAATAGGCAAAGGCCGTCTTCTCCCCGGCGACGGCACGCACGCCCACACCTTGGTCGATCGAGAACGAGCCCGTCTTGACAATGCCCTCTTCCAGGCTCCAGCCTTCGGCCCGGGTGTACTGGAAGTACAGGTCTGCATCGTCCACCTTGTGGGCGCGGATGTCCGCCAGCGCACGCGTGAGGTGGCTTTCATCGAGACCAAAGGGCGTCAGCAGCAGGCTGCGCGCCATCTCCAGTCGTTGTTCGGTGGAAGCCGCCAGCGGCTGGGCCACAGCAAGGTCAAAAGGTGCATTCATAACGGAGATTTTAGGGCTTGCGCAATGGCCGTGGGCCCATGCGTTGATTTGTGGCGGCCAGCAACGCAGCCGCTGCCTCCCCAGCATCTGCGGCTGACGGGGGTATTTTCAATGGCGGAGCCCCTGGCAACGCTGCCCAAAGGGTCTCACAGGCGCGGCGCCTGCTCCCGCGCCAACTGGCGCTGCGATCTGGCGACCGACATCAGGATGCCCAGCGCCAGCCCCAGGGTGACCATGGCCGTGCCCCCGTAGCTGACGAAGGGCAAGGGGACGCCCACCACCGGCAGGATGCCACTGACCATGCCCATGTTGACAAAGGCATAGGTGAAAAAGATCATCGCCACCGCACCGGCCATCAGGCGGCCAAACAAGGTCGGCGCGCGCATCGCAATGGCCAGCCCGCGCCAGACCAGCAGCAAAAAGAAAAAGATAAGCAGCAGGTTGCCGGCAAGACCGAACTCTTCGGAAAACGCAGCGAAGATGAAGTCGGTGGTGCGCTCGGGAATGAACTCCAGATGGGTCTGCGTGCCTGCCATGAAACCCTTGCCCATGAAGCCCCCCGAGCCAATCGCGATCATCCCCTGGATGATGTGAAAGCCCTTGCCCAGCGGATCCCGGGTCGGGTCCAGCAAGGTGCAGATGCGTTGCCGCTGGTATTCATGCAGCACCACCAGGTCCATGCCGTCTTCGCACAGGTGGTGGCCATAGATGGCGATCAGCAGCAGCCCGACCACGCCCACCAGCACCGGCGGGATGATCAGCTTCCACGACAGGCCGGCGAAATAGATCACCGCCAGGCCGGCGGCCATGACCAGCAAAGAGGTCCCCAAATCCGGCTGTTTCATGATCAGCCCAACGGGAATGATGAGAATCGCAAACGCGACGACAAAGTCGGCCGGGCGCAAGGCCCCTTCGCGGCGCTGGAACCACCAGGCCAGCATCAGCGGCATCGCAATCTTCAGCAGCTCACTGGGCTGGATGACAATGCCCAGGTTCACCCAGCGCTGCGCGCCTTTCTTGGTGATACCGAACAGGGCCACCGCAACCAGCAACGCAACGCCCAAGCCATACAACGGCAACGCAAAGCTGGCCAGCCGGTGCGGAGGGATCTGCGAGACCACCAGCAGGATGCCCAGCGCCAGCAGCATGTTGCGGCCATGGTCGGAAAAGCGGCTGCCATGGTCGAATCCGGCGGAATACATGGCCGTCAGTCCGATGGCGGCCAGCATGCCGATGATGAAGATCAGTGGCCAGTCATAACCGCGCAGCATCGGCAACAGACGCTGGAACAGATTCGGTTTATCAAGAACTTCGGACATGGCCGCCATTATCCCTGCTTGGCACAGAACGCCCGAAAGCGCTAGCGGTAAAGACCGGTTTTACATGTGTCACCCGAACCACATCAATTCAACAAAACCACTAAGGTTGTCAATGCCTTAGCGGTGGCGGTCTGCGCGCTATCATTTGTGCATGACGACCACCCACTTGCTCTATCTGCACGGCTTTCGCTCCTCCCCCCAATCGGCCAAGGCCCAGCGCCTGCAGCGCCATATAGAAGACACCCGCCCGCATGTCGTGTGGTGCGCACCACAGCTCCCCCCTTCGCCCCGGCAGGCAGCCGATCTGCTGCTGGAGACCACCCGCAGCTGGGCCGGCCTGCCTCCCGAGAGCCTGGCAGTCGTCGGCTCCTCGCTCGGCGGCTTCTATGCCAGCTGGGTGGCCCAGCAGTTGCGCTGCAAGAGCGTGATGATCAACCCGTCGACAACGCCCTGGGTCACGCTCGAGCAGCACCTGGGCGAGCAAACCGCCTGGCACAAGCCGGAGGAATCTTTCTTCTTCCGCCCGGAATACCTGGACGAGCTGCAGGCGCTGAATGTCGGCGGCCAGCCCCCCGCTGCTGCCCAGCTGCTGATCGCTGCGATGGGCGACGAGGTGCTGCACTGGCAGGACATGGTGGCGCGCTACCCTGCCGCACAGCTGCTGCTGGACGAGGGCAGCGACCACGCGCTGTCCAACTTTGAGAGCTACTTGCCGCAGATCGACAAGTTTCTGGGCTGGTAAAACCCGCGCCGGCTGGCCCGCCCGCAGGGGGCCGGCCAGAACCCCCACGCAAAAAAACCTGCGGCCGCGCCCCGGGACCATCCCGCATGGGAAAATGCGCGGCTATGTATGCACTGTTCGACGACGCTGGCAAATTTCTGGCCGGCCGTATCCTCTCCGAAGCTGAAAGCTCTGCACAAATTGAACTGGACTCCGGCAAACGGGTCAAGGTCAAGGCCGCGAACCTGCTTCTCAAATTTGACAAGCCCACGCCTGCCGAGCTGATCGCACAGGCGCAAACCCTGTCGGACGACATCGACCCCCAGCTTGCCTGGGAGTTTGCGCCCGAGCAGGAGTTTGGCTTTGCCGACCTGGCACGCGACTACTTCTCCGAGAACGCCTCGATCACCGAACAGGTGGCCGCGCTCTTCAAACTGTTCGAGGCACCGCACTACTTCCGCCGCGCGGGCAAGGGCCGCTTCAAGAAGGCGCCGGCCGAGATCGTGCAGCAAGCGCTGGCCGCGATCGAGAAAAAGGCCCAGCTCCAGGCGCAGATCGACGCCTGGGCGGTCGAGCTCGTCAATGGCCAGTGCCCGGCCCCGGTGCAGCAGCAGCTCTACAAGATTCTGTTCCGCCCCGACAAGAACGCGCCGGAGTACAAGGCGGTCGTCGAGGCCAGCCGCAAGGCGCAGCTGGCACCGCTGGCGCTGCTGCAAAAGGCCGGCGCCATCGATTCGTCCTACCAGTTCCACTGGCAGCGCTTCCTGTTTGACAACTTTCCCAAGGGCACGGGCTTTCCCGCGGTCACGGCGCCGCTGCCACCGGCCGATTTGCCGCTGGCCACAGTGGAGGCCTACTCCATCGACGATTCGGCCACGACCGAAATCGACGATGCGCTGTCGGTACAGGGCCTGGGCTCTGGCCAGGTGATCGTCGGCGTGCACATTGCCGCGCCTGGTCTGGCGATCGAGCCCGGCTCGGCGCTCGACCACCTGGGCCGCAGCCGCTACTCCACCGTCTACATGCCGGGCTACAAGGTTACGATGCTGCCCGACGAAGTGGTGCAGATCTACACGCTGGATGAAGGCCGCGCCAACCCGGCAGTGTCGCTCTACGTCACCTATGACGAAGCAACGCTGGAAGTGCTGAACAAGGAAACGCGCCTGGAGCGCGTGCCCGTCGTCACCAACTTCCGCTACGACAAGCTCGACCATATCGCCACCGAAGCCTGGCTGACCGATCCGGCGCTGCAGGTCGAAGACACGCCCCAGTCCCTGCTGGACAAGCGCGCCGAGCTGAGCTTTCTCTACCGCCTCTCGCGCCACCTCAAGGCCGGCCGCGAAGAGGTGCGCGGCAAGCCCGAGAACTTCAACCGCCCCGACTACAACTTCCGCCTGCAAGGCCATGGCGACCAGGTGCCCGACGGCACCGAGACCGTGCAGATCTCCGTGCGCAAGCGCGGCGCACCGCTCGATTTGATCGTGGCGGAAGCAGCCATCGTCGCCAACAGCAGCTGGGGCCAGTTGCTGGCCGACTATGGTGTGCCCGGTATCTACCGCAGCCAGGCCAGTCTGGCACCGGGCATCAAGGTGCGCATGTCCACCAAGGCGCTGCCGCACGCGGGCATTGGCGTCAAGAGCTATGTCTGGGCCACCTCGCCGCTGCGCCGCTACACCGACCTGGTCAACCAGTGGCAAATCATCGCCTGTGCCCGCCACGGCGCCACCGCTGCCCTGGTTGCACCGTTCAAGCCCAAGGATGCGGAGCTGTTCTCGATCATCAGCGGCTTTGACGCCGCCTACAGTGCCTACAACGGCTACCAGGCCGGCATGGAGCGCTACTGGACCCTGAAGTACCTGACCCAGAACCACATCAGTGACCTCACTGCAACAGTTATGAAGGAAGGCCCGGCGGGCAGCATGCTGGTGCGCGCAGATGAACTACCATTGGTGTTTCCGGTGCTGGGTGCGCAGAGTCTGCCGCGTGGTGCCCAGGTCCGGGTCAAGCTCGGCGAGATCGACGAGATCACGCTGGATGTGACAGGAACGGTGCTGGAGAGACTGGACGACGAACAGGCCAACCAGGCCGAGACAGAGTCGCCAGAAGACGAGGAGGAGGCTGTGGCTGGGCCCATCGCAATCGCGGTGGACATGAGCGACGGTGAGGACGCGGCGACCACAAAAACCGATTAACCCGGAACCGTGAAGTTTTTGCAATTTCTTCGATCGCTGTCCACGCTGCAACTGGCGCTGGCCGTGTCTGTGCTGGTGCACGCTGCCATCCTGAGCATCCGCTTTGTCGACCCCCAGGCCTTTGACCGGGTGTTCGAGGACACCCCGCTCGAAGTGATTCTGGTCAACGCCAAGTCCAACGACGCGCCTCCTGACAAGGCCCAGGCCGTCGCCCAGGCCAACCTGGCCGGCGGCGGCGAATCGGCCAACAGCCAGGAGCGCGCCACCAGCCCCATGCCCTACTCGGCCATCACCAACATGGGGGATGACTTTGAAGAGCGCCAGCGCCAGCTCGATGCGATGCAGGCGCAGCAGATGCAGCTGCTGGCCGACCTGCGCAACCAGCTGGCCCAGTACCAGCCGCCCGATACGCGCAAGGCCAGCGCAACGCAGGCCGACATCGAGCAGGAAGAAAAGCACAAGCAGCTGCTCAAGATGCTGGCCGAGATCGAAAAGCGCATCCACGAAGAAAACGCCCGCCCCAAGAAGCGCTACATCAGCCCCGCCACACGTGAAGAAGTGTTTGCCATCTACTACGACCAGCTGCGCCGCAAGGTCGAGGACCGGGGTACCAGCAATTTCCCCGAAGCCGGTGGCCGCAAGCTTTATGGCGAGCTGGTGATGATCATGACCGTCAACCATGACGGCCGCGTCCTGGGCACCGAGGTCTACAAAAGCTCGGGCAACCAGCAGCTGGACCGCCGGGCCGAGGCCATTGCTGTCAGCAGCGGGCCTTTTGGCCACTTCGGGCCCGCGCTGCGCGCCAAGGCCGACCAGATTGCCGTGGTCTCCAAATTCCGCTTCACCCGCGAGCAGACATTGGAAACGGCCAATTTGCAGTAAAGTGGCAGGCGCTTGAGCGGCATCCTGACAGGCGTCGACAGGTCGCCACCGTATCCCCAAGCGCATGCCCTTTTTATGCGATGCGCGGCCAGCGTCCTCAATGCGCAGCCGCCATGGCCCAGGCCCCTACCACCATGCCCCTTCCAGACCGCTATTGCGTGATGGGCAACCCGATTGCCCACAGCCGCTCCCCCCGCATCCACACGCTGTTTGCACAGCTGACCGACCAGGCGCTGGTCTATGAGGCCGAGCTGGTGGCGCTGGACGAATTTGACGCGGCGCTGCGCCAGCTGGTGCAAACAGGCACCCGCGGCATGAATGTGACCGTGCCCTTCAAGCTGGACGCCGCACGCCTGGCCGACAGCTGCAGCGACCGGGTGCGCCGCGCGGGCGCGGCCAACACCCTGGTGGTCGGCGCCGATGGCCGCGTCCATGCCGACAACACCGATGGCCTGGGCCTGGTGGCCGACATCGTGCGCAATGCGGGTGTGGCACTGGCCGGCCAGCGCGTGCTGCTGCTGGGTGCCGGCGGCGCCGCTGCCGGTGCGCTGGCACCGCTGATCGCCCAGGCACCGGCGCTGCTCGTGGTCTGCAACCGCACCCATGCCAAGGCCCAGGATCTGGTGGCCCAGCATGCCGACCTGGTCGAGGGCTCGGCCACCCAGTTGCTGGCGCTGGAAGCCGGCGCACTCGAAGGCCACTTCGATGTGGTGATCAACGCCACTGCCAGCAGCCTGCAGGGCGCGGCCATTCCGGTGGCTGGCCATGTGCTGCGCCCCGGCGCGCTGGCCTACGACATGATGTACGGCCCCGCTGCCCAGCCCTTTTTGCAATGGGCCGCGCAACACGGTGCCCAGGGCCGCGATGGCCTGGGCATGCTGGTCGAGCAGGCGGCCGAAGCCTTTGCGCTGTGGCGCGGCGTGCGCCCTCCGTCGCAGCCCGTGCTGGCGCAGCTGCGCAGCGAACTGGACGCCCACTGAGCGCAAGCGCCGATGCCCACCCGCTTTCTTCCCGGCAGGTCCCATCCATGAAAGCGATTGCACGCTGGATCGGATGGGCACTGCTGCTGGGCATCGCGCTGCAGCTGTTCTTCATCGCACGCATCGCGGTGATGGCCAGCGTGGATCCGGCCTCCACCGCCTTCGAGCGCAGCGAAGCCTGGCGGCAGCTGCGCCAGGACGGGCAGCTGCACTGGCGCCAGCAATGGCGGCCTTTGACGCAGATATCGCAAAACCTGCAGCGCGCCGTGATCGCTTCCGAAGACGACGACTTTGTCAACCACGACGGCGTGCTCTGGGATGCGATTGAAAAGGCCCGCGCGCGCAATGCCAAGGCCATGGAGCGCGCCGAGCAGCGCCAGGAAAAAGCGGTGGCGCGCGCCCAGGCCCAGGCTGAGCGGCGCGGTGAGGCTTTTGACCCGAGCTCGGTGCAAGCGGGCCCGCCGGTCAAGATCATGGGCGGCTCCACCATCACCCAGCAGCTGGCCAAGAACCTGCTGCTGTCGTCCGAGCGCAGCCTGCTGCGCAAAGGCCAGGAGCTGCTGCTGACCTACAGCCTGGAGTTCCTGCTGACCAAGCAGCGCATTCTGGAGCTGTACCTGAACCATGCCGAATGGGGCGATGGCATCTTTGGCGCCGAGGCCGCTGCGCAGCGCTACTTTGGCAAATCGGCCGCCCAGTTGAATGCTTACGAGGCAGCGCGCCTGGCCGTCATGCTGCCCAACCCCAAGGGCGCGGACAAGAACCCCAACTCCGCCTACCTGAACCGCCGCACCGCCACCATTGCTGCACGCATGCGCTATGCTGAGCTCCCCTGACCGGCGACACCTTCGCTACCCCTTTTGAACCGCATGAGAATCCTTGGTATCGATCCTGGCCTGCAGACCACCGGCTTTGGCGTCATCGACGTCGATGGCCAGCGCCTGTCCTATGTGGCCAGCGGCACCATCCGCACCACCACGCTGAACCTGGGCGACCTGCCCGGCCGCTTGAAGATGATCTTTGACGGTATCTGCGAAGTCAGCCAGCGCTACCAGCCGGACATGGCCTCGGTGGAAATCGTGTTCGTCAATGTCAATCCCCAATCGACCCTGCTGCTGGGCCAGGCCCGGGGCTGCGCGCTGACGGCGCTGGTGTCGCAAAACCTGCCGGTTGCCGAGTACACCGCGCTGCAGATGAAAAAGGCCGTGGTCGGCCATGGCCGTGCCGCCAAGAACCAGATCCAGGAGATGGTGCGCCGCCTGCTGCAGCTGCCGGGCCTGCCCGGCACCGATGCGGCCGATGCGCTGGGCCTGGCCATTACCCACGCCCATGCCGGCCTGGCAATGGCGCGCGTGGCCGAGGCCAGCCCCCTGCAGCGCCGCCAGCACGCGATGTACAAGGCCGGGCGCAGCTACTAGCGGACACGGCCCCAGCCAGAGCGGCCCGGCAACCCTCACCGCCCGCAGCGCGCAGGCAAAAAAAAACCTGTGCATCGCTAGCGTGCACAGGTCTGGCCGGCTACAGGCTCCTTATGCGTGGATCCGTGCGCTCCGTGAAGCAGCGCTCGGCATAAGGTGCAACCACCAAAGTAAGCTTTGGAGTAAGGCGCCCTCTAAAGGTTCGTTGATGGCGCCATGCAAACCCTCAATTATCGCGACTTCGCAGCGCCTCAATAACCATTGATGACAATATTGGCGATCAACCCGGTGCCAATGGCGATCAGCAGGTAGTCACCGCCATACTGGATCCATTGGTAGCCACGGGGTGGTGCACTGAGGCGGTGGCCGCGCCAGTCACCAACGACATAGCTGTAGCCTCTGTATGGAGCTGGCACATAGCCGCCGCGGTACCAGTCGTTGCGCGGACCTACGCCACGGCCACGGTCTGGAACGACCACGACGCGGGGAGGCGGACGGTGGTCATGGCGGTAGTCCCGGCGCTGCTCATGGTAGCGGCGGTCCCGCTCCCGTTCGCGCTCCCAGCGGCGGTGATCGCCGTGGCCACGGCGGTCATCGCGCTGGTAATGGCGGTCACTATGGCGGCCATCAGGCTGGGCCTGTACGGGCGCACTGAAGGCCAGCGCACCGGCCAATGCCAGGGCCAGGCTGCCCAGGCCCGCCAGGCGGCTGAAACGGCTTTGGTGGTTGATCATGACGGAATCCTTTCAGGTGAACCAGCAGTGGCTGGTGCGAGCGGCAAGGTGCCCCCATGGAGGTTTAACGCCCTTCAGCGCGCCACCGTTTACCCGCCGAGGGCGCACAGGCACGGCCGGCGCCCTTTGTAAAGTTGGGGAGGATGGGGAAAACCGCATGGGCAGACGGCTGGGGCGGGAATGCACGCGCCTGCTGCCGCCCGGGGTTTACCGCACTTTACCTGTCGCGCACCTGCAAAAAACGGCGTGCGGCCTCAGACCATGCGGCCCACAAAGAGCACAGCAAAGAAGGCCAGGCCCGCGACGACGGTCCATTTGATCAGCAGCAGCGACCACTGCCGGTAGCGGCGCTGGCCCGTGCCCAGGTAAAAGCAAAAGCTGAGGGCCGCCAGCAGCACCAGCAGCATGAAGACCCAGCGGAACAGCAGCATCGGTGCCAGCCGCCTTACCAGGCCAGCGCAGATTGCGCGAAGCCCTGCGGGGCTTCACGCACATGGTCGAAGGTGACGATGTCCCAGGCATCCTGGCGCTGCATCAGCTCGCGCAGCAGCAGGTTGTTGAGGCCATGGCCCGAGCGGAACGCGCTGTAGGCGGCCAGCAAGGGATAGCCCACGATGTACAGGTCACCAATGGCATCGAGGATCTTGTGTTTGACGAACTCGTCGTCATAGCGCAAGCCGTCGCTGTTGAGCACCTTGTAATCGTCCATCACGATGGCATTGTCCAGGCCACCGCCCAGCGCCAGACCGTTGGAGCGCAGCATCTCCACATCCTTGGTAAAACCAAAGGTGCGGGCCCGGGCGATATCGCGGCTGTAGTTGCCGATGCCCAGGTCGAACTCATAGGTCTGGCCGGTGGAATCCACTGCGGGGTGCGAGAAATCGATCTCGAAGCGCAGCTTGTAGCCATGGTAGGGGTCCAGGCGCGCCCACTTTTCGGCAGCGCCCTCGCCCTGGCGGATCTCGACCGGCTTGGTCAGCCGCAAAAAGCGCTTGGGCGCATTCTGCAGCTCAATGCCGGCGCTCTGCAGCAAAAACACAAAGGAGGCGGACGAGCCGTCGAGAATCGGGATCTCCTCGGCCGTCACGTCGATATAGAGGTTGTCGATGCCCAGGCCGGCGCAGGCCGACATCACATGCTCGACCGTATGGATGCGCACATCGCCCTTGCCCAGGGTCGAAGCCATACGGGTGTCCACCACCGCTTCGGCGTTGACCGGGATATCCACCGGCTCGGGCAGGTCGACCCGGCGAAACACAATGCCCGTATTGGGCTGGGCAGGGCGCAGGGTGAGCTCGACCCGCTGGCCGCTGTGCAGGCCCACGCCGACGGCACGGGTTAAAGACTTGATGGTTCGTTGCTGGAGCATAACTTGTTGATTTTACGCCGTACGTCCACTCGGGACGCGTAAATATGCCAATCACCCAGATAGCGCAAGCCTTGTAGGACAAACACTTGCCTTGTCGGCCAATCTGTGCACAAAGCCGCCAATGCAGTGACTGCCACCGCAGGCAGCGGACAGCGAACAACCACGCAGCGCTATAAGAACCTGTTCAGACACTGTCGCGGCGCGAGAAGACTTTAAACAACAACGCGCTGAACCCCCGAAAGGTTTCAGCGCGTTGTATTCAAAGCCGGGTCCATCTCACCATCTGGACCGGCTTTTGCGAAAGCCCTGCAAGACGATCAATCCGCCTGCTTGCGCAGGAACGCAGGGATCTCCAGGTCTTCCATGCCGCTCGACGACATCGCATCGACGCGGGCCGAAGCCGCATTGCGGCCCGTGCGCCAGACCGATGGGGTCTTCTTGTCGGCAAAGTCGTTGGCAAAGGCATTGCCCATCGGCACGGCATTTTGCGCACCCAGGCCCGAGACGGGGCTGTTGACCGACTGGGGCGTGTAGGCGATATCGTCGGTACCGGTACGCAGACCCGCGCTGCCCTGGATCACCGAGATAGGCTGGCGCTTGGCCACAGGACGCGACAGGCCAGTGGCCAGCACAGTCACGCGGATCTCGTCGCCCAGCGTCTCGTCGTAAGCCGCACCGAAGATCACGTGCGACTCTGGCGAGGCGTAGGCATTGATGGTGCTCATCGCCTGGCGCGATTCGGCCAGCTTCAGGCTGCCCTTGGTTGCGGTCACCAACACCAGGATGCCCTTGGCACCCGACAGATCGATGCCTTCCAGCAGTGGGCAGGCAACGGCTTGTTCCGCAGCAATGCGTGCACGGTCCGGGCCGCTGGCCGTTGCCGTACCCATCATCGCCTTGCCGGGCTCGCTCATCACGGTCTTCACGTCGGCAAAGTCGACGTTGATGTAGCCGTGGTCGTTGATGATCTCGGAGATGCCGCCCACGGCGTTCTTCAGCACATCGTTGGCATGGGCAAAGGCCTGGTCCTGGGTGATGTCATCGCCCAGCACATCGAGCAGCTTTTCGTTGAGCACCACGATCAGCGAGTCGACATTGGCCTCGAGCTCGCTCAGGCCGCCATCGGCATTGGACATGCGGCGCTTGCCTTCCCACTCGAAAGGCTTGGTCACCACGCCCACGGTCAGGATGCCCATCTCCTTGGCCACGCGAGCGATCACCGGCGCAGCGCCGGTGCCGGTGCCACCACCCATGCCGGCAGTGATGAACAGCATGTGCGAGCCCACGATCGCAGCGCGGATGTCTTCGATCGCGGATTCGGCAGCCTCGCGGCCGTTCTCAGGCTTGCTGCCCGCGCCCAGGCCGGTTTCACCCAGCTGGATCACGCGGTGGGCATGGCAACGCTCCAGCGCTTGCGCATCGGTGTTGGCCGAAATGAATTCGACACCTTGCACGCTGTTGGCGATCATGTGCTCGACCGCATTGCCGCCACCGCCACCGACGCCGATCACCTTGATCTGGGTGCCTTGGTTGAATGTGTTGCCTTCATACATTTCGATGGTCATTGCCTGCTCCTCTCGCTCTCGCGTCAACATGAGAAAAATGGGTTACGAATAATTCACTCTTTAATGAACATTGGTTGCTTGGTGGCCCTTTAGGTCTCCAAGGGTCATACCCTTTGAGCCTTGAAGGGCTGCTTTGCGCCAGCCAACAAGTGGTGTCATGCATGGTTAAAAGTTCCCCACAATAAAGTCCTTCAAACGCCCAAATGCCGACTTCACCGAACCGGACTTCTGGGCCACCTTGTAGCCACGCATGCGGGCCATGCGGGCCTCTTCCAGCAGGCCCATGACGGTGGCAGCACGGGGCTGCGCCACCATCTCGGCCAGGGTGCCGGAATACTTCGGAATGCCGCGCCGCACCGGCTTGAGGAAGATGTCCTCCCCCAGCTCGACCATGCCCGGCATCACCGCGCTGCCGCCGGTGAGCACAATGCCCGACGACAGCACCTCCTCATAACCAGACTCGCGGATGACTTGCTGCACCAGCGAGAAAATTTCTTCGACGCGCGGCTCGATCACGCCCGCCAGCGCCTGCTTGCTCAACAGGCGCGGGCCACGGTCACCCAGACCGGGCACATCCACCTGCGTATCGGGATCGGCCAGCAGCTGCTTGGCGCAGCCGCTCTCGACCTTGATGTCCTCGGCGTCCTTGGTCGGCGTGCGCAGCGCCATCGCGATGTCGCTGGTGATCAGGTCACCGGCAATCGGGATCACCGCCGTATGGCGGATCGCGCCACCGGTGAAGATCGACACATCGGTGGTGCCCGCGCCGATATCGACCACGGCCACACCCAGTTCGCGCTCGTCATCGGTCAGCACCGCCTGGCTGGAGGCCAGCGGGTTGAGCAGCAGCTGCTCCACCTCCAGGCCGCAGCGGCGCACGCATTTGATGATGTTCTCGGCTGCGCTCTGCGCGCCGGTCACGATGTGGATCTTGGACTCCAGGCGCAGCCCGCTCATGCCGATGGGCTCGCGCACATCCTGGCCGTCGATCGCGAACTCCTGCGGCTCCACCAGCAGCAGGCGCTGGTCCGAAGGGATGTTGATCGCCTTGGCGGTGTCCAGCACGCGTGCCACATCGGCGGCCGAGACTTCCTTGTCCTTGACGGCCACCATGCCGCTGGAATTGATGCCACGGATATGGCTGCCGGTGATGCCGGTGTAGACCCGCTGGATGTTCAGGTCGGCCATCAGCTCGGCCTCCTTGAGCGCCTGCTGGATGCTCTGCACCGTGGCATCGATGTTCACCACCACACCGCGCTTGAGCCCGTTGCTGGGCGCAACGCCCAGCCCGGCCAGCTTGAGCTCGCCATTGCCCAGCACCTCGGCGACGACCACCATGATCTTGGCGGTGCCGATGTCCAGGCCGACTACCACGTCTTTGCTATCTCGCGCCATAGTCAGTTGCCCTCGCTGATCAAGTGATTGGTATGGTTCATGTTTCGCATCTCTGTGTTCTATTTTTTGACTGGCGCCCGGCCCGATGTCGGGGTGCCCGTGGTCACCCCCTGCATGCGTACCGCATAGCCCCCGGCATGGCGCAGATCCGCCGACGTCAGCGATGCCACGCTGCGCCTGTAGGTACCGGTGACTTCAGGCAAAGATTCAACAAATTTACGTACCCGCTCGCTCAGGACCTCCTCCCGGCCCTGGCCCATCTCGATGACCGCGCCGGACTGCAAGGTGGCCTTCCAGCTGCCGCTGTTCGACTCCGCCAGCGCCACCAGCGCGTTGTCCAGCTTGGCGTAGATCGGCGCGAGCGCCCGGAACATGGCCAGCACCTCTTGCGAGCGGCCTGCCGGGCCCGACAAGTGCGGCAGATGCAGCAGATCCGGGTCGGTGGAATCGCCCTCGAACATCTGGCCTTCGCTGTTGAGCAGGCGGGACTCGCCTTCGGCGCCCCAGATCGCGGCCGCGTCCTGCTCGGTGATCGTCACCGCCAAGGTGCTCGGAAACTCGCGCTTGATCCGCGCCTGGCGCACCCAGGGCGCCTGCTCGAAGATGCGGCGTGTCTCATCCAGGTCCATCGTGAAGAAGTTGCCCTTGAGCGATGGCATCACATTGGCCTGCAGCGACACCGCGCTGTTGTGCTCCATCTCGCCCTGCACCACGATGCGTGCAATGCTCAGCGCCGGATGGTGGATGGCCCAGCGCACCCCTGCCAGCACCAGCAACGCGCCGCAGCCGAGGAACAATGCCGTGGCCAGCATGTTCATCAGCTTGACGTCGAAGGGGACTGGCATGGTCTGCTCCATGGATCGCATCTCCTTGTCTTACAGCTCCGCGCCTTGGGCCGCATCGGTCGATGCATGGGCCACCAGGTGCAAACACAGGTCTTCGTAGCTCATGCCGGTGGCACGCGCTGCCATGGGCACCAGCGAATGGCTGGTCATGCCCGGCGAGGTATTGATCTCCAGCAGGAACAGCTGCTGGTCCGAGGCACGCACCATCACATCGGCACGCGACCAGCCCCGGCAGCCCAGGGTGCGGAACGCCTTCTCCGCCAGGTCGCGGATCGCCGCCTCCATCTCTGCGGGCAGCTCGCTGGGGCAGAAGTACTGGGTGGTGTCGGTGAAGTACTTGTTCTGGTAGTCGTAATTGCCGTCCGGCGCGACGATCTTGATCACCGGCAGCGCCTTGGCGCTGCGGCCCTGGCCCAGCACCGCGCACGTCGTTTCCATGCCCTCGATGAACTGCTCGCACAGGACTTCGGGGTCATAGCGGGAGGCCAGCGCATAGGCCTGGGCGCATTCTTCAGGGCTGCTGACCTTGGACAGACCAATCGTCGAGCCCTCGCGTGCGGGCTTGACGATCATCGGCGCGCCGAGCGCGGCCAGCGCATCGCGCGTGTCCTGCTCGCTGGCGGCCATGCGCCACTCGGGGGTGGACAGGCCTTCAAAGCGCCAGATGCGCTTGGTCATGATCTTGTCCATCGCGATGCTCGAGGCCATCACGCCAGGGCCGGTGTAGGGAATGCCCAGCAGCTCCAGCGCGCCTTGCACCGTGCCGTCTTCGCCATGGCGGCCATGCAGCGCGATGAAGCAGCGCGCAAAGCCTTGCTTGCGCAGCTCGCCCAAATCCTGCTGCGACGGGTCAAACGCATGCGCGTCCACGCCCTTGAACTGCAGCGCAGCCAGCACGCCCTTGCCGGACATCAGCGACACCTCGCGCTCTGCCGAGCTCCCGCCCATCAGCACCGCGACCTTGCCCAAGGCCTTCACATCAATATTGTTCATGGTTTCACTCATACCGCGCTCCCTTGCGGCGCTACACGCTCTTGCCCATCGGCCAATGCCATCACCTTGGCAGCCACCGCACCAATCGATCCCGCGCCCATGCACAGCAGCACATCGCCGTCCTGCGCCTGGTCCAGAATCTGCTGGGGCAGGCTGCTGATCTGCTCGACAAACACCGGCTCCACCTTGCCAGCCACACGCACCGCGCGTGCCAGCGCACGGCTGTCGGCTGCCACGATCGGTGTTTCACCGGCGGCATAGACCTCGGCCAGCAGCACCGCATCGGCGCCGCCCAGCACCTGGACAAAGTCCTCAAAACAATCCCGCGTGCGGGTGTAGCGGTGGGGCTGGAAGGCCAGCACCAGCCGGCGACCCGGAAACGCGCCGCGCGCGGCCGCAATGGTGGCAGCCATTTCGACAGGGTGATGGCCGTAATCGTCAATAACCGTGAACTCGCCGCCATGGGGCAGCCGGGCCTGGCCATAACGCTGAAAACGGCGCCCCACGCCCTTGAAGCCTTGCAGCGCCCGCTGCAGGGCCGCGTCATCAATGCCGATGGCAGCGGCCACCCCGACCACCGACAGTGCATTGAGCACGTTGTGCTCGCCAGGCAGGTTCAGCACCACCTCCAGATCGGGCAAGGGCTGGGCCAGGCGGCGCTGCACGGTAAAGCGCATCTGGCCGTTGTCGGCCTGCAGGTTCACCGCGCGGATCTGGGCGTTTTCGCCCAGGCCATAGGTCGTGACCTTGCAGGCCACGCGCTCGATGATGTCGCCGACGGCCGGGCTGTCGATGCAGACCACGGCATTGCCATAAAAGGGCATGCGGTTCAGAAAGTCGACAAAGGCCGTCTTGAGCCGGCCAAAGTCATGGCCATAGGTGTCCATGTGGTCGGCATCGATGTTCGTGACCACGGCCATCACCGGCAGCAGGTTCAGGAACGAAGCATCCGATTCATCGGCCTCGACCACGATGTACTCGCCACTGCCCAGGCGCGCATTGGCGCCGGCGCTGTTGAGCTTGCCGCCAATGACAAAGGTCGGGTCCAGGCCGGCCTCGGCCAGCACGCTGGTCACCAGGCTGGTGGTCGTCGTCTTGCCATGGGTGCCGGCAATCGCGATGCCCTTGCGCAGGCGCATCAGCTCGGCCAGCATCAGCGCGCGCGGCACCACCGGAATGCCCATGGCCCGGGCGGCCACGACTTCGGGGTTGTCGGCCTGCACGGCCGTCGATGTCACCACCGCCTGGGCACCGGCGATATGCGCCGCATCGTGGCCCACAAAGGTGGTGATGCCCGCATCGCGCAGATGCGCCATGGTGCTGCTGTCCGACAGGTCCGAGCCCGAGACGGCATAGCCCAGGTTGTGCAGCACTTCGGCAATGCCGCTCATGCCTGCACCGCCAATACCTACAAAATGAATGCGCTGGATGGCGTGTTTCATCGTGCCACCTCCGCGCAGGCATCCGCCACCACCTGGGTAGCTTCCAATTTCTGCATTTTCTTCGCCTTTTGGGCCATGTCCACCAGGCCCGTCCGCTGCATATTCTCTAGCATCTGAGCCAGGTTTTCCGGGGTCAGAACGCTTTGTTGCACCAACCAGCCGGCGCCGGCATCTACCAAAAAGCGCGCATTGGCCGTCTGGTGGTCATCGACCGCTGCCGGAAACGGCACAAACACCGCCGCAGCTCCCACGGCGGCCAGCTCGGTCACCGTGCTGGCGCCTGCGCGGCAGACGATCACATCGGCATCCGCATAGGCCTTGGCCGCGTCGTCGATGAAAGGGGTCAGGCTGGCTTGCACGCCAGCGGCCGCATAGTTGGCCTGCAGCGCATCGATCTGCTTGGCGCCGCTTTGGTGGGTGACCACCGGGCGGGTCTCGGGCGCCATCAGCGCCAGCGCCTGGGGCACCACCTCGTTCAAGGCCTTGGCACCCAGGCTGCCGCCCACCACCAGCAGCTGCAGCGGGCCGCTGCGGCCGGCAAAGCGCTGTGCCGGTTCGGGCTGCTGCAGGAACTCGGCACGCAGCGGATTGCCCACCCACTGGCCGCCGGCAATCGCATTCGGGAAGGCGCTGAACACGCGCTGGGCCATGCGGGCCAGCAGCTTGTTGGCCATGCCGGGCACCGAGTTCTGCTCATGCAGCACGATCGGCACACCGGCCAGCCGGGCCGCCAGGCCGCCTGGCACGGTGATGTAGCCGCCCATGCCGACGACCACATCGGGACGGACCTTGCGCAGCACGGCGCGCGCCTGCTGCAATGCCTTCAACAGGCGCAGCGGCATGCCGGCGAGCGAGCGCAGGCCCTTGCCGCGCACGCCCGAGAACGCCACCCGCTCCAGTGCAAAGCCCTGGGGCGGCACGAGGCGCTCTTCCATGCTGTCGGGCGCGCCCAGCCAGTGGACGGTCCAGCCACGGCTGCGCAGCTCCTGGGCCACGGCCAGGCCGGGAAAGATATGGCCGCCGGTGCCGCCCGCCATGATCAGTGCCGTCTTGCCGCTCATGATCGCGCCCCCCCGGCACCCATGGCCTTGTTTTCGCAGTCGATGCGCAGCACGATGGCAATCGCCACCAGGTTCATCAGAATCGCCGACCCGCCGAAACTCATCAGCGGCAAGGTCAGTCCCTTGGTGGGCAAGGCGCCGAGGTTCACACCGGCATTGATGAAGGTCTGGAATCCCAGCCAGATCGCAATGCCTTGCGCCACCAGGCCGGAGAAAATGCGGTCCATGCGAATCGCCTGGCGGCCGATTTCCACGATGCGGCGTATCATGAAGAAGAACAGACCCAGCAGCGCAATGATGCCGACCAGGCCCAGCTCTTCGCCGATCACGGCCAGCAGGAAGTCGGTATGGGCTTCGGGCAGCCAATGCAGCTTCTCGACGCTGCCACCCAAGCCCACGCCAAAGATCTCGCCCCGGCCAATGGCAATCAGCGAATGCGAGAGCTGGTAGCCCTTGCCCAGCGCATGCTTTTCGCTCCAGGGGTCGAGGTAGGCAAAGATGCGTTCTCGCCGCCATTCCGAGGTCATCACGATCAGCGCAAAGGCGGCCACCAGCACCAGCGCAATCAGGAAGAACATGCGGGCGTTGACGCCACCCAGGAACAGGATGCCCATGGCGATCACGGCGATCACCATGAAGGCGCCCATGTCGGGCTCGGCCAGCAGCAGCGCGCCGACAATGCCCACGGCCAGCCCCATCGGCAGCACCGCGCGGAAGAAGCGCTCCTTGACCTCCATCTTGCGCACCATGTAATCGGCGGCATACATGATGACCGCGATCTTGGCCAGCTCGGACGGCTGGAAGTTCATGATGCCCAGCGAGAGCCAGCGGCGCGCGCCATTGACCACCGTGCCCACATGCGGAATCAGCACCGCAATCAGCAGCAGGATCGAGGCGATGAACAGCCAGGGCGCCCAGTGCTCCCAGACCTTCATCGGAATCTGGAAAGTGAGCACCGCTGCCACAAAGCCCAGGCCCACACTCATCAGGTGGCGCTGGAAGAAGTAGTAATGGGCAATCTTGCCAAAGCGCGGGTTGTCCGGCATCGCGATCGAGGCCGAGAACACCATGACGATGCCCCAGGACAGGATGGCCACCACCAGCCAGATCAGTACCTGGTCGGCGCCAAAGATATTGGTCGTGTTCGATGGGGTCTGGCGGTATTCATTGCCGCCGACACGCACCGGCAAAATATCGACGGGCTTTTCCCCGGCCGGTTTGAACCAGCCCGAAAACCTGCCGCGCAGTCCGGTCTCGGTGCTCATGGCTGCACCTCCAGACTGGTGCCGCGCTCTTCAGCCAGCGCCGCCACGGCCTGGCAAAACACCTCGGCGCGGTGGCCGTAGTTTTGGAACATGTCAAAGCTGGCGCAGGCGGGGGACATCAGCACCGCGTCGCCGGCGACGGCCTTCTGGCTGGCCAGCAGCACGGCTTCGTCCATGCTGGGCGCGTGCAGCAGGGGCACACCGGTGTCGGCCAGTGCAGCCTCGATCAGCGGCGCATCGCGGCCAATCAGCACCACGGCGCGCGCGTAGCGCAGCACAGGCGCGGCCAGCGGCGAGAAATCCTGGCCCTTGCCCTCGCCGCCCAGGATCAGCACGATGCGGCGCTCGGCACCCAGGCCCATCAACGCGGCCACGGTGGCACCCACATTGGTGCCCTTGCTGTCGTCAAAATATTCCACATCGCTGACGATGCCGATGGGCTCGACCCGGTGGCGCTCGCCCCGGTATTCGCGCAGGCCAAACAGCATCGGCGCAAAACCGGCGCCTGCGGCATGGCCCAGCGCCAGCGCAGCCAGCGCATTCATCGCGTTGTGGCGGCCCCGGATGCGCAACGCGTCAGCAGGCATCAGCCGCTGCAGGAACACATCGTCCGCTGCCGTCTGGTTGCGCTTGTTGCTGGCGCTGTTGCCATCGTCCTGTGCACGCACCAGCCAGGCCATGCCGTTGACCACTTCCAGGCCATAGTCGCCCGGCTGGGTGGGCAGATCCAGCCCAAAGCTGATGTGCGGGCGCAGTTGGGGGCGCTGCAGCTTGATGCGCACCGGTGGCGGCAGCATGGCCATCACGGCCGGGTCGTCGCGGTTGAGCACCATCAGCGCATCGCTGCCGAAAATCTTGGCCTTGGCACCAGCATAGGCCGCCATGCTGCCATGCCAGTCCAGGTGGTCCTGGCTGAGGTTGAGTACCGTCGCTGCCGTCGGGTTGAAGGCATGCGCATCTTCGAGCTGGAAGCTGGACAGCTCCAGCACCCAGGCCTGCGGCAGGCTTTGCGCATCGATGTGCTGTGACAGCGTGTCAAGCAGGCTGGGGCCGATATTGCCGGCCACAGCGGTGGACATGCCGGCATGGGCCAGCAGCTGCCCCGTCAACGAGGTCACCGTGGTCTTGCCATTGGTCCCCGTGATCGCCAGCACCTTGGGCACATAGCCGTGCGCCTGGGCCAGCGACTGCAGGGCCAGGCTGAACAGATCCAGCTCACCGCTGACCGGCAAGCCAATGGCGCGCGCTGCATCGACGACAGGCGCCACGGTCTCGGGGCTCAGGCCGGGCGAGCGGTAGACCACGCGCACCGGCTGGCCATCGACCAGCGCGGCGGTCAAAGCGCCCGCGACAAAGCGCACATCGGGCAGCTCGCTGCGCAGCTGTGCCAACTGGGGCGGAGCCTCGCGTGTATCGGCCACCGTCACCTGGGCGCCGCAGCGCGCACACCAGCGCGCCATCGCCAGACCGGAAGTACCCAGGCCCAGCACCAGCACATGCTGTCCTTGCAGCGCATGCTCCTGCCCCTGCGGCCACTGCGCAGGCACCGGGGCATAAACCACCTCGGCCTCCTGCGGCTGTATATCCACGGCGGTCACTTCACTGCTGGCCGCATCGGACACGCCAGGATCGGCGAAAATCTGCGCCACAAAGGCGGCCGCGTCCTTGGCGGCCGTCAGGGTCGACACATCGGGAACCGGCGCCATATCCACCGCCGGCGCTTCGGCAGCCGGCGCCGCTGCAGCATCTGCAGCATCGGTGGCGACAGCGGCTGCCTCTTCTGCAGCGGCCTCCACCGGCACGCCATCCGCCGGCAAAGGCGGGGCCGGCGGCGGTGCATCGGCGCCAGGTGCTGCCGCTTCAGGCTGCAGCCCGTCAGGCTGGGCCACGCCTGCCGCAGCCACCGGCGCCACTGCCGGCGTCAATGGCGCAGCCGCGGCCTCTGCCGAGGGATCAAGGGGGTGGAGGTGCTCGGTTGACATGGTGCTCACCGCAGCTTCAGGGTAGACAGACCGATCAGACACAGCAGCATCGTGATGATCCAGAAACGCACAACGACCTGGGTCTCGCGCCAGCCGCTCTTTTCGAAATGGTGGTGCAACGGGGCCATCTTCAACAAGCGGCGGCCTTCGCCATAGCGCTTCTTCGTGTACTTGAACCAGACCACCTGCATCATCACGGACACGGCCTCGGCCACAAAGATGCCGCCCATGATGGCCAGCACAATCTCTTGCCGGACGATCACCGCAATCGTGCCCAGCGCGCCGCCCAAGGCCAGCGCGCCCACATCGCCCATGAAGACCTGGGCCGGGTGGGTGTTGAACCACAGGAAGGCCAGGCCCGCGCCGGTCATCGCGCAGCAAAACACCAGCAACTCACCGGTGCCGCCAATGTGCGGGAACAACAGATAGCGCGAGAAATTAACGCTGCCGGTGACATAGGCGAACACGCCCAGGGCCGAGCCGACCATGACCACCGGCATGATGGCCAGACCGTCGAGCCCGTCGGTCAGGTTGACTGCATTGCTGGCACCGACGATGACCAGGTAGGTCAGGATCACAAAGCCCAGCACGCCCAGCGGGTAGTTCACCTGCTTGAAGAAGGGCACCATCAGGCCGGCATTGGGTGGCAGATCCAGCGAGAAGCCCGATTGCACCCAGCTGACGAACAGGCTCCAGACCTCGGCATTGGTGTTCTCCGAGATGCAGAAGACGAGGGCCAGCGCTGCAGCCAGACCCAGCACCGACTGCCAGAAATACTTTTCGCGCGAGCGCATGCCTTCGGGGTCCTTGTTGACCACCTTGCGCCAGTCATCCACCCAGCCAATCGCACCAAAGCCCCAGGTCACAATCAGCACGATCCAGACAAAGCGGTTGGACAGGTCAAACCACAGCACCGTCGAGATCGTGATCGCCAGCAGGATCAGCACGCCGCCCATCGTCGGGGTGCCGCTCTTGCTCAAATGGCTTTGCATCGCATAGCCCCGGATGGGCTGGCCGATCTTCAGCGCCGACAAGGTACGGATGACGCGGGGACCGGCCACCAGGCCGATCACCAGCGCCGTCATCGCCGCCATCACGGCGCGGAAGGTCAGGTACTGGAAGACGCGCAGAAAGCCGAATTCAGGCGACAGGCTTTGCAACCAGCTGGCGAGCACAATCAGCATGCGGCCTCCTCACGGGCGCTGGGCCCCTTGTCTGCGCACGACTGCATCGCCTGCACCACTTGCTCCATCTTCATGAACCGCGAACCTTTGACCAACACACTGCCCAATTGAGGCATCAATTTGCACACCGCATCCTGCAACGCAGGCATGCTCTCGAAATGCTGAGCGCCATCGCCAAAGGCCTCGGCGGCCGACTGGCTTTGGGCGCCCAGCGTAAACAACTGCGTAATGCCTTGCTCGCGGGCGAGCGCGCCGGCCTCGGCATGGAACTGGGGTCCTTGGTCGCCCACCTCACCCATGTCGCCCAGCACCAGCAGCCGGGCTGCGGGCAGCTCGGCCAGCACCTCGATCGCCGCCTTGACCGAATCCGGGTTGGCGTTGTAGCTGTCATCGACCACCGTCAGGCTGCGGCCCGCGACGGGCATCGCCAGCGCACGCGAGCGGCCCTTGACCGGCTCGAACGCCGACAGCCCCCGGGCAATGGCCGCCAGCGGCACACCGGCAGCATGGGCCGAGGCGGCCGCTGCCAGCGCATTGCGCACGTTGTGGCGGCCGGCAATCTGCAGCACCACCGGCGCTGCGCCATCGGGCAGGTGCAGCTGCAGCTGCCAGGCGCCATCACGCCACAGCACATCGCTGGCATAGGCCTGGGCACCATCGGCCTGCGCACCGAACAGGCAGGTCGCCCGGCCCGCTGCCAGTTCCTGCCACAGCGGGGTATAGACATCGCCGGCAGGGAACACGGCCACGCCATCGGCCGGCAGCGCGGCCAGCACGCTGCCGTTTTCACGGGCCACGGCTTGCACCGTGTGCATGAACTCCTGGTGCTCGCGCTGCGCGTTGTTGACCAGGGCCACCCGGGGCTGCGCCATCGCGGCGAGCACGGCGATTTCGCCAGGGTGGTTCATGCCCAGCTCCACCACCGCAGCGCGGTGCGCAGCCGTCAGGCCCAGCAGGGTCAGCGGCACGCCAATCTCGTTGTTCAGGTTGCCACGCGTGGCCCAGGCGGCATCGCCGGCATGGGCGCGCAGGATGGACGCCAGCATCTGGGTCACCGTGGTCTTGCCGTTGCTGCCGGTCACTGCGATCAGCGGCAGCGCAAACTGGGCACGCCAGCCGGTGGCCAACGCCCCCAGCGCGGCCAAGGTGTCGGGCACCACAATGCCGGGCAGGCCTGCGTCGGCAGGGTCGGCATGGCACAGCGCAGCCGCTGCGCCGGCCGCTTGGGCCTGGGCCAGAAACTGGTTGGCATCAAAGCGCTCGCCTTTGAGCGCCACAAACAAATCGCCCGCCTGCAGGCTGCGCGAGTCCGAGTGCACGCGCAGCAGCGGCACGGCACCATCGCCCACCAGGCGGGCCTGGGGAACAAGGGGCTCAATGAAGCCCAGCGCCTGCTGCAGGGTCATCATGCTCATAGGGGTTCTTTCCGCTTGGCCAACGCAGCACGGGCGTGCGCGGCATCGAGAAAGGGCAGCTTCACGCCGGCCACTTCCTGGTAATCCTCATGGCCCTTGCCGGCCAGCAAAACCACATCCTGGCTGGCCGCGCGCAGCACCACCTCGTCGATGGCGGCTGCCCGGTCGGCCTGGACATGCCAATGCGCATCGGGCGTCATGCCGCGCAAAATGTCGTCGATGATGGCCTGGGGCTGCTCGCCGCGCGGGTTGTCGCTGGTCACGACCACCTCGTCTGCACCTGCCTGGGCAATGCGGCCCATCAGCGGGCGCTTGCCGGCATCGCGGTTGCCACCACAGCCAAACACACACCACAGCCGGCCGCCGCGCTGCGCGGCCAGCGGGCGCAGCGCCTGCAAGGCCTTGTCCAGTGCATCGGGGGTGTGGGCATAGTCGATGGCCACCAGCGGCGCACCGGGCTGGCCGACCTGCTCCATACGGCCCGGCACTGCCGCCAGCACCGCGCAGGCCTGCGCAGCCTGCTCCAAGCTCGCTCCCAGCACCCGCAGGCTGGCCATCACCTGCAGCAGGTTGAGCACGTTGTACTGGCCAATCACCTGGCTGTGCAGGGTCACGGCAGCACCTTCGGCGCCGGCCTCTACGACGTCGAACACCAGGCCACGGTCGCCCGCGCGGATGGCCCGGGCTGACAGACGGGCCTGGGTGGAGTTATCCACCGAGACAGTCCACAGATCCAGCGCGCCACCGGCCAACGAGGCCGCCAGCGCCGCGCCCCGGGCGTCGTCCAGATTGACCACGGCCGATTGCAGGCCCGACCAGTGGAACAGCGCCTCCTTGGCGGCCCAATAGGCATCCATGCTGCCGTGGTAGTCCAGGTGGTCCTGCGTGAAATTGGTGAAGATGGCCAACCGGATACGGGCGCCCGCCAGGCGGTGCTCGGCAATGCCGATGGACGAGGCCTCGATCGCGCAAGCGCCGTAGCCGGCATCGGCAAAACCCCGGAAGGCGCGCTGCAGCAGCACCGGATCGGGGGTGGTCATGCCGGTCACATCCAGCTGGTGCGGCGGAATGCCGACACCCAGGGTGCCGACCATGGCGCAGCCCCGGTGCTGCAGCACGCCGGCTTCACAGAGCTGGCTGACCGCCTGGGCCAGCCACCAGCTGATGCTGGTCTTGCCATTGGTACCCGTCACGGCCAGCACATCCAGCTGCTCGCTGGGCTGGCCAAACCAGGCGCTGGCGATCGGGCCGGTGGCGGCCTTCAAACCCGGCATGGCCGCAACCGGCATGCCTTGCATATCAAATTGATCGAGGCCCGCCTGCTCCACCAGGCACGCGGCAGCGCCGCGCTGCACGGCCTGCGCCACATAGGCGCGGCCATCGTTGACGCCACCCGGCCAGGCGATGAAGGCATCGCCGGCCTGCACCTGCCGGCTGTCGGTTTGCAAGGTGCCGCTGGTCACACGCTCGCGCAGCCATTCAACGGCGGCGGCGGTGCTATGGACGGTGGTCACAGTCGTGGTGGCGCTCATAGCGGCTCCTCCACATCGTTGGCCACGATCTGCGGCTTGACCGACATATCGGGCTGCACCCCCATCAGGCGCAAGGTCTGTTGCACCACCTCGCTGAAGACCGGGCCGGCGACGGTACCACCGTAAAAGCTGCCCTGGCTGGGTTCGTCGACCATCACGGCGACGATGATGCGCGGGTTCTCAATCGGCGCAATGCCGGTGAACCAGGCGCGGTACTTGCCTGCGGCATAGCCCCGGCCCTGTTGCTTGCGGGCCGTGCCCGATTTGCCGCCGATGGAGTAGCCGACCGTCTGCGCCTTCTGGCCCGTGCCACCTGGGCCAGCGGCCAGCCACAGCATGTGGCGCACCAGCTCGGCCGTCTTCTTGGAGAACACCGGCGTGCCTGCGGGGCGGCCACTGCGCTTGAGCATGGTTGCCGGAATCACATTGCCGTCGTTCGAGAATACCGTGTACGAGCGCGCCATCTGGAACAGCGAGGCCGACAGGCCATAGCCATAGGAAATGGTGGCCTGCTCGACGGGCTTCCAACTCTTCCAGGGACGCAGACGCCCACTGGCCGCACCAGGGAAGGCAATCTGGGGCTTTTGCCCGTAGCCCAGCGCCGAGTGCACATTCCACATCTCCTGCGCCGACATCTTCTGCGCCACCTTCAACGCACCGACGTTGCTGGATTTCTGGATCACACCGTCCACCGTCAACGCCCCATAGTTGTGGGTGTCGCTGATCGTGAAACCGCCGATCGCATAGCGGCCGGGCGTGGTGTCAATGATGGTGTTGTTCTTGACGCGGCCCAGCTCCAGCGCTGTGCCCACGGTGATCGGCTTCATGGTCGAGCCAGGCTCGAAGGTATCGGTGATCGCGCGGTTGCGCAGCTGTTCACCGGTCAGGCGCGAGCGGTTGTTCGGGTCGTAGCTGGGGTAGTTGGCCAGCGCGAGCACTTCGCCGGTGTGCGCATCCATCACCACGACGCTGCCGGCCTTGGCCTTGAAGGCAGCAACCTGGTCGCGCAGCTTCTGGTAGGCAAAAAACTGCACCTTGCTGTCGATCGACAGCTGGATGTCCTGGCCCTCCTGGGGCGGCGTTTCCACACCGACGCCGTCGACGATGCGGCCCAGACGGTCCTTGATCACCCGGCGCGAACCGGCCTTGCCGCCCAGCTCGGTATTGAAGGCCAGCTCCATGCCTTCCTGACCCTGGTCTTCCACATTGGTGAAGCCCACCACGTGGGCGGCTGATTCCCCTTCGGGATACTGGCGCTTGTATTCCTTGCGCAGGTAGATGCCCTTGACATCGAGCGCCTTGATCTTCTGCCCGATGTCCCAGTCAAGCTGGCGCTTGATCCAGACAAAGGACTTGTCCTCGTCCGCCAGCTTCGCATCGAACTGCGCCTTGGGCATGCCCATCAGCTTCGCAATCTCGGCCAGCTTGCCCTTGATGGCCGGGTCGTCCTGGTCCACATCTTCCGGAATCGCCCAGATGCTGGCCGCAGGCACGCTGGAGGCCAGGATCAGGCCATTGCGGTCCAGAATGCGTCCCCGGTTGGCCGGCAGCTCGATCGTGCGAGCAAAGCGCACCTCGCCCTGGCGCAGGAAGAAATCATTGCCGATGACCTGGACATAGGCGGCGCGGCCGATCAGACCGGTAAAGGCCAATGCCAGACCGATCATGATGAAGCGGCTGCGCCACATCGGCGTGCGCTCGGCCAGCAAGGGACTGGTGGAGTAGCGCATGTCCTTGCTCATGGTGCCACCGCTCCAGCGCCCGGCTCAGACACGTAGACAGTGACCGCAGGGGTGGCCGTCTGCATGCCCCATTTCTCGCGGGCCAGTTGCTCCAGCCGCAGCGGCGTGGCCTGGGCCCGCTTTTCCACCTGCAGCCGCTGGTGGTCGGTCTCCAGCTGGCGCGACTCGGCCAGCGCACGGTCAAGCTCGGTGAACAGCTTGCGCGATTCATACTGCGACTGCACCAGCGCCATCGCGCTGACGATTGTCACGATGAGCAGCAGAATGTTCAGGCGCAGCAGCACGGCGCCTCCTTGTGGCATCGTCCGGGCAGGCGGCGCGTGGTCATGCAGCCACCTCGGTGCGTTCGGCCACGCGCATCACCGCACTGCGGGCGCGTGGATTGGCAGCCACTTCTGCGTCGCTCGGCTTGATGCGGTCCAGCGCCTTGAGCAGCATCGGCTTGGGCGCGGCAAAGGGTGCGCGGCGGTCGAACACCTCTTTGGAATGCTTGGCAATGAACTGCTTGACGATGCGGTCTTCCAGCGAGTGAAAGCTGATCACCACCAGACGGCCGCCGGGCGCCAGCACGCGCAGGCTGGCCTCTAGCGCCTGCTCGAGCTCTTCAAGCTCGGCATTAATGAAAATCCGAAGAGCCTGGAATGTCCGCGTGGCAGGGTTTTGCCCAGCCTCGCGGGTCTTGACTGTGCCAGCCACGAGCTCGGCCAGATCGGCAGTGGTGGCGACTGGCGAGCCAGCCTCCCGCCGCGCAACAATCGCCTTTGCAATGGGCCCAGCAAACCGTTCTTCACCGAAGTCACGTATCACCTCCGCTATTTGCTGTGTTTCCGCCTCTTGCAACCACTCGGCCACACTCTGGCCACGGGTGGTATCCATGCGCATGTCGAGCGGGCCATCGAAGCGGAAACTGAAGCCGCGCTCGGGACTGTCGATCTGCGGGGAGCTGACCCCCAGATCCAGCAGCACGCCTGCCACCGAAGCGGCGGGCAGCTGCGCCATGTGGCTGAAGCCCTCATGGCGAATGGAAAAACGGGCGTCCGCAATCTTGCCGGCCTCGGCAATCGCTTCGACGTCCTTGTCAAAAGCAATGAGCCGGCCCTCGGCCGGCAACTTGGACAGCACCAGGCGGGAGTGCCCGCCTCTGCCAAAAGTCCCATCGACAAAGACCGGGTCCATCGCAACCCTGGCCTCCAACAAGGCGTCCACGGCCTCGTTCAGCAGGACGGTCGTGTGCAGGTAGTTCTTGGTTTCCACATGCACCTCAGAATGCAAAGTTATCCAGGGCATCGGGCGGCAGATTCTGCAGGGCTTCCGCCTCCTGCTTCTCGTATGTCGCCTTGTCCCACAATTCAAAATGGCCGCCCATCCCCATCAGGATGGCGTCCTTGGTGATGTTGGCAGCAGCGCGCAGCTCGGGAGAGACCAGTACACGGCCAGTTCCATCCATCTCCACATCCATCGCACTGCCGAGAAAAATCCGCTTGAGCACCTGCTCACCCATCTTCACCTGCGCGATGCGCGCGCTGAAAACCGCCCATTCATCCTGGGGGAAAATCATCAGGCAACCATGGGGGTGGCGGGTAATCGTGAGGGTCGGTCCGGGCTTGGTCAGCGCGTCACGATGCCGGGTCGGTATCGACAACCGACCTTTCGCATCGAGACTGAGTGAAGAAGCTCCTTGAAACACGGCGTGGACTCTGGTTGGGGTTTCGGAGGACAAGCAAGTGCACGATTTCCCACAAAACTGCACTTTTCCCCACTGTATCAGGAATTCCTGATCGCGCCACACTCCACCACAATGATTTGCAATGAAAATACAAGTAAATCAATAACTTATAACGTACTTCACGCAAAATCCGCTATGAAATTCTCTTTATTTGATAGGCACTTACAATCGCCTCTATATCCAGACTCTTAGCAAAATTGGCAGAACCGGCGAGGAGCAGCTTCCGGCCTTTTGTTACAAAAGTAGAAGCTCTCCTACACGCCCACATGTGGCGCTTGGCCCAAAAGCAAGTGCCCGCCAACCAGGGCGGGCACTTGCAGCAAACGGCGCCACAAAGCGCAATCAGCGTTAGAGAATGTAACGAGACAAATCTTCGTTCTGGCTCAGGGAACCCAGGCGCTGGTCGACATAGGCAGCGTCGATCACCACGGTCTGCCCGCCCAGCTTGACGGCATCGAAGCTGATCTCTTCGAGCAGACGCTCCATCACCGTCGCCAGACGGCGAGCGCCGATGTTTTCAGTCCGCTCGTTGACATCAAAGGCAATGCGCGCCAGGCGCGTGATGCCCTCGGCCTCGAACTGCAGCTTCACGCCTTCGGTGGCCAGCAGCGCTTCGTACTGCTTGATCAGCGAAGCATGGGTCTGCGTCAGAATGGCCTCGAAATCCTGCACCGACAGCGAACCGAGCTCCACCCGGATCGGAAAACGCCCCTGCAGCTCAGGGATCAGGTCGCTGGGCTTGGCCAGGTGGAAAGCGCCGGAGGCAATGAACAGAATGTGGTCCGTCTTGACGATACCGTACTTGGTCGACACCGACGTGCCTTCGACCAGGGGCAGCAGATCGCGCTGAACCCCCTGGCGGGAAACATCGCTGCCGCTGGTTTCCTGGCGCGTCGCCACCTTGTCGATCTCGTCGATGAAGACGATGCCGTTCTGCTCCAGGTTCTCGATCGCGCGGGATTTGACATCGTCCTCGTTCACCAGCTTGGCCGCCTCCTCATCGGTGATCAGCTGCAGCGCTTCGCTGATCTTGAGCTTGCGGACCTTGCGCTTTTCCTGGCCCATCTGGCTGAACATGCCGCGCAGCTGCTCGGCCATCTCCTCCATGCCCTGGGGTCCCATGATCTCGAGCTGCGGCTTGGCCTCGGCCACTTCGATCTCGATCTCCTTGTCGTTGAGTTCGCCCTGGCGCAGTTTCTTGCGAAATACCTGGCGCGTGCCGGTATCGGATGCGGCCTCGCCGGTGCGCGCGGGCGGCAGCAGCGCATCCAGGATGCGCTCTTCGGCGGCATCCTCGGCACGCACGCGCAGCTTCTTCACATCCGATGCACGGGTTTGCTTGACCGCCACTTCAGCCAGGTCACGGATGATGGCATCCACATCCTTGCCCACATAGCCCACCTCGGTGAACTTGGTCGCCTCGACCTTGATGAAAGGCGCATCGGCGAGCTTGGCCAGGCGGCGGGCAATTTCGGTCTTGCCGACACCGGTGGGGCCGATCATCAGGATGTTTTTCGGGGTGATCTCCTGGCGCAGGCCATCGGCGACCTGCTGGCGGCGCCAGCGGTTGCGCAGCGCGATGGCGACTGCGCGTTTGGCATTGGCCTGGCCAACGATGTGGTTGTCGAGTTCGGAAACGATTTCCTGGGGTGTCATCGAGGACATAGTGCAAATTCCGGTTGGCACCCGCCGGGCAACGGGTGCAGCTGTCGATCAGTAGGAGCGGGTGGCAGGGGTGCAGCGGCCTGCAAGGCGCTTACAGGGTCTCGATGGTGTGGTGCATATTGGTGTAGATGCACAGCTCACCGGCGATGCCCAGCGATTTGCGCACCACCTCTTCGGCCGACAGCTCGGTGTTGTTCAGCAGCGCCTTGGCCGCCGAATGGGCATAGGCGCCTCCGGATCCAATGGCCACAATGCCTTGCTCGGGCTCCAGCACATCGCCATTGCCAGTGATGATCAGCGAGGCCGAGTGGTCAGCCACCGCCAGCATCGCTTCCAGACGGCGCAGCACCCGGTCGGTGCGCCAGTCCTTGGTCAGCTCGATCGCTGCACGGGTCAACTGGCCCTGGTGTTGGTCGAGCTTGGCCTCAAAACGCTCGAACAAGGTAAAGGCGTCGGCCGTGGCGCCGGCAAAGCCGGCCAGCACCTTGCCGCCATAGAGCTTGCGCACCTTGCGCGCGGTGCCCTTGACCACAATGTTGCCCAGGGTGACCTGGCCGTCGCCGCCGATAGCGACCTGGATGCCTTGCGGGGTTTCGCGCCGCACGCTGAGAATGGTTGTGCCGTGATACTGTTCCATAGTTCTGCCTATATAGAGCCATGCACCCGTTTTCCAAGGCGCCAGCGGCAGGGCGGGCGCAAATTAAAAAACGCACCCGAGGGTGCGTTCGTCGCGAGGCATCGCAGCCCCTTCAGTTCTCGCGCTGGTTGACGATGGAATGCTCGTTGATGCCAATCAGGTTGAAGAACACGGCATTCAGACGGTGCAGATTGCCAAAGCGCACAAGCACATTCTTCTGCTGGCATTCGGCCACCCAGTTCAGCACCGAGCCGGCAGCCACAAAATCGATGCGCATCAGGCGGTCGCAGCGCACGGTGAACGGCATGTCGGGCTGCACCATCGGGCTGAAGGTGTCCAACTGCCGGGAGACGTCCCCTTCGACAACGCCTTCAAGCACGGCCTGCGGGCTGTCGGCAACCGCTGGCTTTCTCTCCGGCAGATCCAGCACCATGGACAAATCGGGGGCAAACGGTGCGCCCGAGCGGGTGCTGTCACTGCTCATCTCTGCCCGAGGTGGCACCCAGGACGGTGGTGATACCTCATAGGTAATGCAGTAATCGAGCGCAGCGGCTTCAAAATCCTGCTCCAACCGCAGCAATCGCAGCAACGCCATGCGCAGCGACCACAGGTCCTGGCTCACCTGGTTGTCACCAACAGGTGTTTGCGCTTCGAGCACCGACAACAACTGGTCTGCCCCGGCAAACACCAGGCGCACATCAGGCTTGTCCGCCCAGGCGCGAAACTGTGCCAGCAACGGCACTACGGCCTCGTCGCGCACCTCGGTCACGCGGGACCAGTTCAAGGTCCAGGGTGGCGCAAAGCGCTTGAGGTTGCCCAACAGGCCATTGAGTGCAGCGACACTGAGCACCGGCGGAGCCTGCCAGTTGAGCAGCCGCACCTCTTCTGCCGGCGCATCCCCCCCTTGCAAGGCCTTGGCGCCCAGCTCCTGCGGCATCGAAAACCACACCGGTGCCGAGCGGCCGTATTTGCTGGCGAACTCGATCGCATGGAAATCAAACTTGGTCTGGTCGCCGGTCGCACGGTAGAGGTCGAACAGCGTCAACCAGATTGTCAGCTGGCCCATCAGGTCGCCTCGGCGCTGCTGCACCAGCGCCAGCAGCGATGCCTCGGCGCCCGCTGCATCACCGTTGGCAAACAGCACTGCCGCCTCTTCGAGATCGGTATCGTGGATGAAGCGGGCGGATTCAACCTGCGCATCGAAAGCGGCCGGAGGCAAGGTGGCCTGCGCAGGAGCCACCGCAGGCACTGCGGCAACCTCGGCGGGTTCTGCGGCCAGCGGCGCAGCAGCAGGCGCAACCGGCACAGGGGCACTGGCAGGTGCAGTATCAGTCGTAGCGCTGGGCGCGGCCGCCGGCGCACTGGCGCTGTCGCCCGACCACCACTGCTTGGACATCTGCCGCTCGATCTGGTTGATTTTCTCGATGGTGTGCGAAGGATGGGCAGGCTTGCCCGCGGCAATGGCAGCGCCATCGGGCGCGGCGCCGCCTTCGAGCATCGCTGCCGAGCTGGCAGCGCCCAGGCCATCGGCGCCTGCGCTGCTGGACTTGTTGGCCTCGCGACGGATCTTGCGCAGCTGGTCAAACTCCAGTTTGCGCACAAAGTCGTTGCGGCGCTTGCGCTCCATGATCTCCTTGAGCGCCTGTTTGGAAAACTGCGCCTCTGGATTCTCCGGCTCCGGCGTCTTGTCCAGCTCCGACCACTGTGTCGTGGGTTTGGTAACAAAGCGCACCACTTTGGACAACAAACCCTTGTTTGGCTTCTGAGCCTCACTCATGGTTACTCCCTCCCCTTATGTGTCCGGTGCGCTGCCTCAGCTTCAGTCACCAAACATTTTTTGCTTCAGTTCGCGGCGCTGCTGCGCCTCCAGTGACAACGTGGCTGTAGGACGCGCCAGCAGACGGCCCACACCAATGGGCTCACCCGTCTCGTCGCAATAGCCATAGTCACCCGCATCGATGCGGCTGATCGACTGGTCGATCTTCTTCAAGAGCTTACGCTCGCGGTCGCGCGTACGCAAGACAAGCGCATGCTCTTCCTCAATGGTAGCGCGGTCTGCCGGATCGGGCACGACGACGGTGTCTTCGCGCAGGTTTTCCGTCGTGGCATCGGCATTGAGGTGGATACCGGTCTTCAGTTCCACCAGCTTCTTGCGAAAGAACGCCAACTGGATGTCGTTCATGTATTCGCTCTCCGGCATGGACAGCACCTCATCGTCAGTGAGGGTGTCTACCGTCTTGGACTTCCAGGCATTGGCCAGCTTGGCGTCGCGTTTAGGGATGGTTTGCGTAGTGGTAGGCATAGTTCTCTCGACTGGCTAGCGCAGTTCTTACATGCGACGGATGTCCGTCTCGTTACAAAAGGTGCCAAGCCCGGCAGGCTCAGCCCCCTGATCAACTCGCCCGGATCCGGCAGGATCCTGGCACATCTATGAAGTCGGGCAGGTGCCCGCATCTCCGTCATCTTGCAGGCCGACGCCACTCGCTGGCAGCGTTCAGCTCGCTTGCACAAGCCTCCTTCTCCATCAACGCTGTGCACGGGCCCCTGCCCCTGCGCCACAGCGCCCTCTCATCGACATCTCTTGGGTCAAGCACGGCCCCGTGCCTTACCGCTTGCCTGCTTTGCTGCATTTCGGGCCGCGATTGTATATGGCATCGCGGCACGGCAACAAGTGATTGCAGCCCCGATGCAACGCGGGGTTTCCCCGAGGGCTAGCGCTGGCAAAGCCTGCGGCCGGGGATCAGCCCTCGACCACGCACTGGTCCAGACCTTGGCGCAGGATGTCCTGCGGCAGATCGATGCCAATGAAGACCATCTTGCTCTGGCGGCGCTCGTCGGCGGCCCACTCGGGGCCCAGATCGCTGCCCATCAGCTGGTGCACGCCCTGGAAAATGACCTTGCGGTCGGTTCCCTTCATCGCCAGCACGCCCTTGTAACGCAGCATGCGCGGGCCATAAATGTTCACAATGGCGCCCAGAAAGTCCTCGAGCTTGGCCGGGTCAAAGGCCTTGTCGGCACGGTACACAAAGCTCTTGACGTCGTCGTCATGGTGGTGGTGGTGCGGATGGTTGCAGTGTTCGCCATGCTCGTGGTCGTGGCCATGGTCGTGACCGCAGTTTTCGTCGTGCACATGGTCATGGTCGTGGCCGCAATGCTCGTCATGCACATGCGCGTGGTCATGGCCTTCTTCCTTGAGGAAGTCCGGGTCGATGTTGAGCGTGGCATTCAGGTTGAAGCCGCGCAGATCGAACACATCCTTCAGCGGCACATCGCCAAAATGCACCGCACGGATCGGTGCGCGCGGGTTCATGTGCTTGAGGCGGTGGACCAGCGCGTCCTTGTCCGCCTCGCTGACCAAGTCGGTCTTGGACAGGAAGATCTGGTCAGCAAAGCCCACCTGGCGGCGTGCTTCCTGACGGGTATCGAGCTGCTGGCCGGCATGCTTGGCATCCACCAGGGTGATGATGGAGTCGATCAAATAGGTTTCGGCGATCTCTTCATCCATGAAGAAGGTCTGCGCAACCGGGCCCGGGTCGGCCAGGCCCGTGGTCTCGATCACGATGCGCTCGAAATCCACCATGCCCTTGCGGCGCTTGGCGGCCAGCAGCTGCAGCGCTTCGCGCAGGTCTTCACGGATGGTGCAGCAGATGCAGCCGTTGCTCATCTGCAGAATCTGCTCTTTCGATTCCGTCTTGAGGATGTCGGTGTCGATGTTTTCTTCGCCGAACTCGTTCTCGATCACGGCAATCTTCATGCCGTGCGACTCATGCAGCACGCGCTTGAGCAGCGTGGTTTTGCCCGAGCCCAAAAAGCCCGTGAGGATGGTGACTGGAATGAGTGACATAGGACCCCTGATAGTTACACATAAGGTGGCCATCGCAAGCCGCGCCACGCGCCCGGCCTGTCCGCCCACCGGCCCATCGCGCAAGCACAGGCCTTTGTATCAAACACCGTTATGTGGGGCCATGCCAGGCAATATCAAGACCGCCGCGGTAAATTCTGTGGCCATGCCAGAAGCGGGCTATTGTGGCATGTTTTGCCTGCGGCCTGGCCGCAGGCATTGGCCTTCATCAAAGCCTTGTGAGATCGATGCAATTTGCTATCAAATTAATACCAACCTGCAG
Organism: Comamonas sp. B21-038; assembly: GCF_022387135.1. Classification (GTDB taxonomy): domain Bacteria; phylum Pseudomonadota; class Gammaproteobacteria; order Burkholderiales; family Burkholderiaceae_C; genus Comamonas; species Comamonas sediminis. The sequence continues at coordinate 67,007 of NZ_CP092462.1, read as the reverse complement.
CCAGCTGCACACTGTGGGCATATTTCCGCTCTGGTCCCTTTAAAACCGCTCGTAACCCTGCAGATAGCGCCATTGCCCTGGGGGCAGCTTGCTCAGCGATATCCGGCCGATCCGCAAACGCTTGAGCGACACCAGCTCCAGTCCGAGCGCGGCACAGATGGCGGGCAGCCATTCGGGGGCTACGCGTTTGAGCGCAAATCGCAGATGGGTCTCGTTTTGCCAGCTGGCCTTGAGAGGAGGCAGGCGCTCGCCATCCACATACAGACCATTGGCCAGCAGGGCCAGTCCCTCCTCGATCATCTCGCCTTGTACCTCGGCCAGGCATTCCTGCTCCAGCAAGTCGGCCTCGTCGCTCAGGTGGCGGATGATGCGTGGATCCTGGCTGTAGACCACCAGGCCACTGGCAGCACGGGGAATGGGCAGCAAGAACTGCTGGTGGCGAAAATGGCGCGGCAAAGGCCGAACGGGCTGCGGCGTGTCTACCTCAGCCAGGTTCTCCGGCGTCAGCAGGTCCAGCGCACCGAGGCCGGGGCGGCCGGGCTCCAGCGCGCGCAGGCTGTAGCCCGCCGGCTTGTGCAGCAGCAAGGTCACCGGCTGGATCGGACGCAGATCGGCGCCTGGCTGCAACACGACGGTCTGGCTGGGCAACACACGGGCACCCGGGGTGTCCTGGATCTGGCCATCCACGGTCACAAAGCCGGCATCGATATAGTGCTCGGCCTCGGCGCGCGAGCAACCGATGTCGCTCGCCAGGCGCTTGGACAGGCGAATGGCTTGGGGGTCTTGGGCTTGCATGGGCGGCAACACTGCGGCGTGGCACGGTACCGCACCATCCGCTCCTTCAAAAATAGCAAAGCTCTGCAGCTGCAGAGCACATCGGCTATTTTAAGCGCCTGCCATCGCCAGCGCCCTGCGCGGGTACTGCGAGCCCGGGCCGGCTCAAGCGGGCGCAAAACGCAAACGGAAGCGTGCACCGCCTCGGGACGAGCTTTCGGCATGCGCCACGCCGCCCTGCAACTCGGTCAGCGCCTGCACAATGGACAGCCCCAGGCCCGAGCCCTCCCGCTTGCGCCGCCCCGGCGCCATCGCAAAGCGCCGGAAAGGGTGGGCCCGCAACTCCTGCGGCAGGCCAGGGCCGGCATCGCTGACCAGCAGCTCCACCCAGACATGCCCTTGCGCATCCCGCGTACTGCGCACCTCCACCTCCAGCCAGTGCCCGCTGGCCGCGTGGCGCAGCGCATTGCCGACCAGGTTGGCAATGATCTGGCGCATGCGCAAAGGGTCGGCGCGGATCACGCTGATGGCATCGTCCTCGGGCAGTACCTGCGACAGCGCCATTTCGGCCTGCTGCAGCTGAGGCTGGAGCTCCTGCAGGCTCTCGCGCACCAGCGCGCCCAGACTCAGACGCTCCTTGCGCAGCGACATCTCGCCCGCTTCGGCCATCGCCAGGGTATGCAGGTCGTCAATCAGCCGGCCCAGGTGCTCGGTCTGCGCCAGCAGCAGCCGAAACTCCAGCTCGCTGGGGACGATGACGCCATCGCACATCGCATGCAAATGGGTCTTGAGCACCGACAGCGGCGTGCGCAGTTCATGCGAGATGGACGCGGCCGAGGCCTGGCGCTCGGCATTGAGCTTTTGCAGCGCATCGATCATCGCGTTGAAGGTATGCACCACCTCCTTGAGCTCACCGTGCGCGCCCTCCTCGACCACCCGGGTCGAGCTGAAATCCCCGTGCGCCACACGCTGCGCCACCTCCACCATCGATGCCAGCGGCCGCGTGATGTAGCGCGATACAAAAAAGCCCATCGCCAGGCCAAACGGCAGGCAGACCAGCAGGCCGATGAACAGCGACACCTGCTCGCCAAAGAACACCTCGCCGCGCCAGTATTCACCATAGATCTGCATCGCGCGCGGGCTGTTGTCCAGGTCGCGCTCGATCAGGTCATCGAGCTCTACCCGCACCGATGTGGGCAGGCTTTGGTAGAACTGGTTGTACTGCACCGCGTTGAAGGCCCAGGCACAGGCGCTCAGCAGTGCAATCGTGCTGAGCAGAGTACCGGCGATCCAGAAGCCAAAGCGGACCCAGATGCGGTTCAGTCCCCGGGCCATAGACGGTATCCAATGCTGCGCACGGTCTCGATCAGCTCTTCCTGGCCGGCCAGCTGCAGTTTGCGCCGCAGCTTGGACAGGTGCGAGTCGATGACCCGCTCCAGCGCATCGCTCTCGGGCAGGCAATGCTCGATCAGCTGCGCACGGGAAAAGCAGCGCCGGGGCTGCGAGGCCAGCAACGCCAGCAGGCGGAACTCGGTCAGTGTCAGCGGCAACGGTATGGCCTGCCCGGCCAGGTCATAGACCCGGGCGCTGTGCTCGGCCGGGTTGATCTCCAGCGCGCCTACGCGGATCGGCGCCATCGGCACGGACGCAGCCTTGGGTTGGCTGCGGCGCAGCACCGCACGCACCCGCGCCACCACTTCGGCGGGGTTGAAAGGCTTGACCACGTAATCATCCGCGCCCAGGCGCAGGGCCACCAGCTTGTCCACATCGTCAGCCAGTGCCGTCACCATGATCACCGGGGTCTGGCCCTGGTCGCGGATAAAGCGCAGTACATCCACCCCATCCATGCCGGGCAGATGGATGTCCAGCAGCACCAGGTCGGGCTGGTGTTGGCGGAAAAGCTGCACGGCCTGCTCGCCATCGCGCGCAAACAAGGTGCGCAGGCCATCGCGCTCCAGGTAGGCCACCAAGATCGTGGCGATGCCGGGCTCGTCCTCCACGACGAGCACCAGCGGAGCCGCCACAGGTGGCGTAGGTAGTTTCATCGCGGACGCATTCACAAATAGGCTCCAGCGGCACCATCAAAAAGAGGCCCGCACGCTGTTGAAACAAGCCATTATGACCGTGCCGACCGCCTGCTGCACGCCTGGGCGGCCTCCATGTTTCCTCCATCAATTGTGCAAGCTTGCGCAAGCTTGGCAGGGTTGAATGGACCGCATATTTGTCCTGCCTGCGCGGCCAGGCCGCCACGGCCGCCACCGGCCAAGAACTGACTCCATTGCACGTGAAACCCTTGTTCTGCAAAACACTGCTGGCACTGGCACCCGCCGCTTTGCTGGCCGGTTGCATGACGCCGCCGCAGCCCTCGCTCCAGCCTGACACCCCGGCGCAGTGGCGCCAGGCTGGCACCAGCGCGGCCGATGCGCGCGCCATCCAGGCTGCCGATCTGGCCGCCTGGTGGAAACTCCTGGACGACCCGGCCCTGGACAAGCTGGTGGAGCAGGCGCTGGCCCAGAACCTGGACCTGGCCCAGGCCCAAGGCCGGCTGCAGGCCCAGCGCATTCTGCTGGGCACGGCCACCGCCGCCTACAAGCCAGAGCTCACTGCAGGTGTGCGCACGCTGCAGGACGTGGCCGCGCTCGACTCCTACTTCCATGCCAGCCTGGACATGAGCTGGAACCTCGGCCTGTTTGGCGCTGCTGAATCCACCGCGCTCGATGGCCAGGGCCAGCTGCTCGATGCCCAGGCGCAATTGCAAGCAGCCAAAATCCAGCTCGTCGCCAATGTGGTGCAACGCTATCTGGAGATCTGCGTAGCGCAGCAGCAACGCTTTGGGCTGGACCAGCAACTGCAGCTCGATACGCGCCGGCTGCAGCTGCAGCAGGTCCGGGTGCAGCAGCGCATGGGCAGCACCGAGCAGGTGCAGCAGGCCCACCTGGAACTCAACCGCAGCCGCGGCCAGGAGGCCGAACTGCTGCAGCACCAGGCGCGCGCCGCGCATGCGCTGGCGGCGCTGCTGGGCCGCAGCGAGCCTGACGCCACCTGGCTGGCCGCCTCCAGCACCCCCCACATTCCCAGCGCAGCAGCGCTCAAGCTGCAGGTGCTGCCGGCCGAGCTGCTGCGCAGCCGCCCGGCCATCCTCGCGGCCGAAGCCGCGGTGCAGCGCGCCGCTGCCGCTGCGGGCCTGTCGAACTCGGCGCTCTACCCCCGCTTTGCGCTCGGTGGCTCGCTGCTGTTCTCCTACAACCTGACGCAAAACCGCCGCTCCAGCTCCAACCACGAGCCCATGCTCGGCCCGGTCATCGACATTCCGCTGTTCGACTGGGGCCGCCGGCGTGCGCAGGCCGATGCCGACGCGCTGCAGATGGACAACGCCGTCAAGGCCTACCGGCAAAGCGTGCTGGACGGTGTGGCGGAGGTGGAAACCGCACTGGCAGGCCTGAGCGCACAACAGCTGCGCCAGCAGTCGCTGGATGCCCAGACGCCGCTGCTGCGCAGCCGCACCCAGCAGCTGCAGCGCCGCCAGCAGCTGGGACTGGCCAGTGAGCTCGACACCTTGGAGCCGCGCCGCCAGCTGCTGCTGCACCAAAGCCAGCAAAGCGTGGCCCAGGCCGCACAGGCACTGGCCTTTGTGGCCCTGTTCCAGGCGCTGGGCGGCGCCCCGCTGCCAGCGCAAGCCCCACCTGACACGCCGGGAGCCACACGATGATTGCCCTGGCGCGCAAAACCCTGGTCTACGAGTGGCGCCGGTTTGTCCCGGCGGTCTTCGCGGTGGGCTTTGCCGGTGTGCTGCTGGTCATGCAGGCTGCGCTGGTGCTGGGCATTTTCAGCTCGGCGGCGATCTACATCACCGCCAGCTCGGCCGATCTGTGGGTCGGCTACCCCGGCACCCAAAGCGTGAACTTTGGCCGCAACATCGGCCCGGATGTGGAAATGCGCCTGCGCATGGATCCGGACATCCGCGCGGTCGAACCGTATGTCTGGGTGGATGGCGACTGGCGCGCCGACCAGGGCACGGGCCAGGCCGCCGGTGCAGTATCGGTCTACCTCTCGGGCATCTCCACCTCCGGCACCGCCATGGTGTTCGACCGGGTCATTGCGCCGTGGCAGCGCAAGCTGCTGCGCGAGCCCGGCGCCGTCATCGTGGACCGTGCCGATCTGGCCAGTCTGGCCACCCATGAGGGCGGCACCGCCTGGATCAACAACCACCGCGTCCGGGTGGTGGCCGCCGTCGATGGCTTGCGTGGTCTGGGAGGCGTCAACGTGCTGGCCTCGCTGGAGAGCGCACACCAGATCGCGGGCAGTGCCCCCAACCAGGGCAGCACCTACCTGTTGGCGCGCGTGCGCAAAGGGGTGGACAACCACGCCGTGCAACAGCGCCTGAGCAGCGAGTCGCGCAGCTTCGGCCCGCACGAAGTCTGGACTGCCGACAGCTTTGCGCACCGCTCCCAGCGCTACTGGATGCTCGATACCGGCGCCGGTGCCGGCGTGCTGTTCATGGCCATCGTCGTCTGCCTGGTCGGCGCTGTCGTCACCAGCCAGTCACTCAAGAGCGTGATCGCGGGTTCGGTGCGCGAATATGCGGTGCTCAATGCGCTGGGCGTCAGCCGTGCAGCGCTGGGCCGGGTGGTCGTGGAGCAGGCATGCTGGATCGGCGCCGCCGGCCTGCTGCTGACCACCATCGCCAGCGTGGCGCTGGTCTCGCTGGCCCAAGTCTACCGGGTGCCTGTCGCGCTCAATCTGCAAGCGGTGCTGGCCTGCGCCGCACTGGTCGCTACGTTGGCGTTGCTGTCGGGCCTCGGCGCGATGCGTGTGCTTTTGCGCACCGATCCGGCCACCTTGCTGCGATGAGAGGTGGTGCGATGACCCATACCCCCCGTTCCACCCCCACGCTGCAGGCCGTCGGATTGCGCAAAAGCTATGTGTCCGGCGCCATCCGCATCCAGGTTCTGCAGGACCTTTCGGTGGATCTGTATTCCAGCGAGTTGACGCTGATCTCCGGCCCCTCGGGCTGCGGCAAAAGCACCTTGCTGTCGCTGATGTCGGGCCTGCTCACGCCCGATGAAGGCCAGACGTTTGCACTGGGCCAGAATCTGACGACCATGCCCGCCCGCGAGATGGAGCGCTTTCGGCTGCTGCACACCGGCTTTGTGTTCCAGGGCTTCAACCTGTTTCCGGCGCTGACGGCATTGGAGCAGGTCCAGCTGCCGCTGGGGTACCTCGGCATACGGCGCGCCGAGACCTTGAAACGGGCGCAGGACGCGCTCGAGGAAGTCGGCCTGTCCCACCGCGCGCACATGCGGCCGGCCGAGCTGTCCGGCGGCGAAAAGCAACGCGTCGCCATCGCCCGCGCGCTGGCCAAGGCCCCGCAGCTGTTGTTTGCCGATGAGCCCACCAGCGCGCTGGACGCCGAAAGCGGACAACGCGTGATCGACATCCTCCACCGCGTAGCCCGCAGCCACGGGACCACGGTGCTGTGCGTCAGCCACGATCCGCGCCTGGTGGGGCATGCCGATCGCGTACTGGATATGGAAGACGGCGCCGTGTACCGCGACCGGCGCCAAAACACCATGATGGAGAACCCAACTTGACCAAGACCCACACAACCTCTTGGCCCGTTCTGCATGCCTGGCATCTGCTGGGCCTGCTGTGCCTGGCAGGCGGCGGGCTCGCAGGCTGCACACCGGCAGCCGATAGCCCGGCCGTTGCCAACACCACCCAGCAGCACCAAAACCCGGTGGCCGTGGCCCGGGGCAAGATCGAGGTCGACGGCGGTCTGCTGGAGTTGGCCACCGCCGTCGACGGCACCGTGCAGCAGATTGCCGTCCGCGAAGGCCAGCAGGTCCAGGCCGGCCAGCTGCTGCTCAAGGTCCATGACGAGGACCTGCGTGCAGAGCTGTCCGTGGCCCAGTCCTCGTACCAATTGGCCCAGGCCAGGCACAAGGCGCTGGCCGCCAAGCTGCCGCTGCTGCAGACCCAGCTCAAACGCCTGCAGGCCGCCGCCCGCGATGACGCGGCCGATCTGCAGGAGGTGGACAACGCCCAGGCCGCGCTGCGCAATGCGCAATCCGAGGCCGAGGTGGCACAGGCCGAGGTGAAGCTGGCCCAAACCAAGACCCAGCAGTTGCGCGAGCGCCAGCGCCTGTATGCCCTGCATGCGCCAGAGGCCGCCACCGTGGTGCATCTGCGCGCCCAGGTCGGCAGCCAGGTACACACCAGCCAGGCGGCGATGCGGCTGCTGCCGCTGCGCCCGCTGCGCATCCGCGCAGAGCTCAACGAGAGCTTTGCCGGCACGGTGCAAAAAGGCATGCGCGCCAGCGTGGTGCTGGACAACGACAGCAGCACCGCGCTGCCCGAGGCCCGGGTGCTGCGCATCAACCCCATGTATGGGCCTTCCACCCTGCAGGACGACGCCCAGCGCGGACCGTTGCGCGTGGTCGAGTGCGTGCTCGAGTTCGAGACGGCTCCCGGCAATGTGCGTGTGGGCCAGAACGTGAGAGTGAGCTTCCATGAATAAACACTTGCTTGCGCAGGCGCCTGCCTGCCACAACGCCGCTGGCTGGATGATCCAGTCCGACTTTGACGGCACGATCAGCCTGGTCGATGTCACCGACAGCCTGTTGCAGCGCTTTGGCCTGCCTGGCTGGACCGGTCTGGAAGACGCCTGGGAGCGTGGCGACATCGGATCGCGTGACTGCATGCAAGGCCAGATCGCGCTGCTGGACATGGACCAGCAGGAGCTGGACGCCCACCTGGACGGCATCGCCATCGACCCCGGCTTCCCCGGCTTTGTGCAGGCAGCGCAAGTGCTGGGTCTGCGGGTACAGGTGGTCAGCGACGGAATCGACTATGCGATCCAGCGCGTGCTGGCACGCCATGGCCTGGGCCATCTGGAGGTCATTGCCAACCGCCTCGTGCAGAAAGACACCCGGCGCTGGGCACTGGAGGCCCCCTGGGCGAGCCCGCATTGCAAGCGTGCCAGCGGCAACTGCAAGTGCGAGCGCCTGGCGGCGCAGCAGGCGATCACCGGGCGCGTGCTCTATGTGGGTGACAGCACGTCGGACTTTTGCGTCTCCCACGAGGCCGACTATGTGCTGGCCAAGTACCGGCTGATCGGCCACTGCGAACGGCATGGCATTGCGCATGCACCGTTCCTCGGTTTCAGTGACGCCACCCCATGGCTGCAGCAGTTCATGCATCAGCAGGAGGCCCTCGCATGAATCCCCATGACGCACTGGCCCAGCATCTGGCGGGCCAACCGCAGGAAAGGGCCGCTGAAGCAGCCTTGCAAACCCTGTGCCTGACACCCCACGAATTCGCCCTGCCCGGCTCCGGCACGGCCGCACGCACCGGCGTGCTGCTGGTGCACGGCCTGACCGGCACCCCGGCCGAGATGCGCCTGCTGGCCAAGGGCCTCAACCGCGAAGGCTTTACCGTCTACGCGGTGCAGCTGGCAGGCCATTGCGGCAGCATGCAGGACCTGGTCCAGACGCGCTGGACCGACTGGCTCGCCAGCGTGCAATCGGCGCTGCTGCGCTTTGCCCCCCATGTGGACCGGGTCGTCGTCGGCGGTCTGTCGATGGGCGCCTTGCTGTCGCTGGCGGTGGCCACCTCGCACCCGCGCCAGGTCGCCGGGGTGGCGGCGCTGTCCACCACCTTCCGCTATGACGGCTGGAGCATTCCGCGCTACACCAGGCTGGCCTTTCTGCTGCCGCTGTTTCGGCTGCTGGGCATCGGCCGCGACCGCGTGTTCATGGAAGCCCCCCCTTACGGCATCAAGGACGAGGCCCTGCGCGCAAGGGTGGTGGCGCAGATGCACAGCGGCGACAGCGCTGCTGCCGGCCTGCCTGGCAATCCCTGGTGGTCCATCATCGAGCTGCGCAGGCTTTCGGCCCATGTTCGCAGCCACCTGCGGGATTTGCGCGCGCCCTGCCTGGCCATCCATGCCAGGGAGGACGACATCTCCCACCGCTCCAATGCCGAGGACATCGCCACCGGCGCGGTCCATGCGAGGGTCGAGGTCGTGCTGCTCGACAACTGCTACCACATGATCACGATCGACCGCGAGCGCCGCACGGTGATCGCCAAGGTGCATGACTTTGTCGCCCGTATCGGCGGCGCACGCACACAGGCAGTGGCACATGGGCGCTGACATCACGCCGCTGGTGGTCAGCCTGTGGCTGATCAATATCCTGGTCGACAGCGGCGGGCAACTGGCGTTCAAGGCCGCTGCCAGCCAGACCCCCAGCACGGCCACCGGCATGGCCCACTGGCGCTTCATGCTGGCACGCCCCTGGATCTGGATCGGCGGTGCCTGCTACGTGGTGGAATTCGTTGCCTGGCTGGCCTTTCTGTCGCTGGTCCCGCTGTCCGATGGCGTACTGCTGGGCAGCATCAACATTGTGGCCATCATGGTGGCCGGGCGCCTGTTCTTTCAGGAAAAGCTGGCACCGCTGCGGGTCGCAGGCATCGTGCTGGTCTCCATCGGCGTGGCCGTCGTCGGGCTCAAGGGGTAACGGCATGAAGCGCTTCTACCTGGTCGGCTTTCTGGTGCTGATGGCCTTCGACACGCTGGCCCAGCTGAGTTTCAAAAAGGCGGGCGATGCCGCACTGCCGCTGGAGTTCAGCCCCTCCTGGCTCTGGCGCGTGTTTGCCCAGCCCTGGATCTATGGCGCCTTGATCGGCTACATCGGCGCCTTTTTCACCTGGATGCATCTGCTGCGGCGCGCACCCGTCGGCCCCGCCTTTGCCGCCTCGCACCTGGAGATCATCTCGGTGCTGGTGCTGTCCCACTACCTGTTCCAGGAGACCATCGGCCTGCCCCAGATTCTGGGCTGCATGTTCATCGTGGCCGGCATTGCCTGCCTGGCCCTGAGCGAAGCCCGGGACCATGGTGCCGCCAAGCCGGGAGAGAACCTGGCGGACGGTACCGGCGCCAGCGCCGCTGCACGCTGATGGCGCGCCACAGCCCTGGCCACCGCCGATGACTGCGCGCCGCATCTCCGTGCCTCCCACCGCAGGCTTGGCGCTGCGCTGCGCCGATCTGCGCCCCTGGGGTGACAAGCGCCTGGACCGGGCGCTGGCCGCCTGGCTGGAAGTGGACGAGGTGCTGCTGGAGTGCTCGGGCACCTCCGCGCTGGTGCTGGCACTGCGCACGCTGCAGCAGCTGGCTCCCGATCGCTGCGAGGTGGTGGTGCCCGCCTACACCTGCCCGCTGGTGGCGCTGGCCGTTGCGCAGTGTGGCCTGCAGCTGCGGCTCTGCGACCTGTCACCTGACTGCCTGGACATGGATGGCGATGCGCTCGATGCGCTGCTCAGCCACCGTACCCTCGCACTGGTGCCCACCCACCTGGGCGGCCGTGTGGCCGATGTCGCCCGGCTGCTGCCCCGCGCCCAGGCCTGCGGCGCCTATGTGATCGAGGACGCCGCCCAGGCCCTGGGCGCCCGGGTGCACGGCCGCAGCGTGGGCCTGCAGGGCGACATCGCGCTGTTCAGCCTGGCAGTGGGCAAGGGCCTGAGCACCTACGAAGGCGGCGTGCTGCGCTGGCCCGCGACCCGGCGCTGATGGCGGCGCTGCGTGCACAGCACCAGGCATCGATACGCCCCCACCTGGCCTGGGAGCTGCGCCGCAGCCTGGAGCTGCTCGGCTATGCCGCAGCCTTCCGCCCGGCGCTGCTCGACCGGGTCTACGGCGCACCGCTGCGGCGCAGCCTGGCGCGGGGCGACTGGGTGACAGCCGCTGGCGATGACTTCGGCTGCCACATCCCGCAGCACAGCCTGGGCGCCTGGCGCCAGCGCGTTGGCCTGCGTGCGCTGGCCCGGCTGGATGCGCACTGGGCGCAGGCGCAGCAGCGTGCGCAGCAGCGCATCGCCCAGCTGCGCACGCTGCCCGGTCTGGAGGTGGTGGAGGACTCCCCGCCCCAGGCGCAAGGCATCTGGCCGGTGATTCTGCTGCGCATGTCCAGTGCCGCCCAGCGCGATGCGCTGATGCAGGCGCACTGGGCCAGCGGCTGGGGGCTGTCACTGCCCTTCAGCCGGGTGCTGCCCGACTACGAGCGCTATGCGCCCGTCCTGGGCGAGGCGATGGATGACCCGGTGCCGCAGGCCCGCGATTGGGCACAGCGCCTGCTGGCCATCAGCAACAGCGCCTGGCTCAGTGATGCGTTGTTTGGCCAGTTGCTGGATGCGTTGCGGCAGACAATGCCGCCATCAGCCGCTGGTTGAGCGCATGCTGGCCCGCCTGTGCCTGCGCCAGCGCCTGGGCATCGATGGCCGTGTCCTGGCCGTCACCCGCACTGAGCCAGCGCTTCCACCAGGTGCTGTATTGCCAGGACGAGACATCGCCGGTGATGTCGCTGCCCACCAGCTGGCCGCCCAAGGCCGCGATGATGCCCATCGCCTGCGCCTCGCGCATCTGGCCCTGGTCCCAGTTCGTGGTGACCACGTCCGTGGCAAACACATCCTTGTCAATGCTGAGGTAGGTGCTTTGGCGCTCGCTGGCCAGGGTGGCGGTCAGGGCATCGGCCAAGGCATCGATGCCGGAAAAAGCCCGAAAGGCGGCCGACATGCCCAGGCGCCGCGCCCAACCGGTGTCCACGCCGCAGCTCCAGTAGCTGAGCTTGCCGGCATGCAGCGGACGCAGGTAGTTCTCCCAGGCATGGCCGGCGCCAATATCGGGCGAGGTGATGCCCGCAACATGCACATGCGATACCGCCGGATGCATGGCGATGCGCCGCACCCAGGAGCCGCAATGCACACCCCAGGGAAAGCGCATATTGTCCGGATGGTTGTCCAGCACCACCACCCGCAACGGTCGCGCGGCGCTGAAGCGCTGGCGGGCGATGCAGTGCTCGATCAGCAGCCAGGACAGATGGTGAAAATCGCCACTGCCCATCCAGGCCGTGCCATGCTGCGGCGGCAGCTGGGCCTGCAGATGGCGGCGGAACTGCTGGTAGCGGCCCAGCGATGCGCCAAAGCGGATCGCCTCCTGCCAGTCGCCCAGCGCCAGGCGCAGCTCACCAGCCAACGGGCCGACGGAGCCATCGACATCCAGCACCAACGGGGTCATCGCTGTTCCTGCCATGCGCGGTCACTTTCAAAATGCCGGGAAAACCGCCGCCCCAAGGCCCGCAGAAGCGGGTTGCGGATGTAGACCGCATGCTGGGTAAAAGTGAAACTCGCGCCCAGTTGCGCCTTGACTTCGGGATCGGTCCAGCCGGCCACATAGTGTGACAGGCCGCATTCCAGCGCATATTCCAGGTTCACGATCCAGCTGACGAAGTACAGGTTGGTCTGGCGCGCACGCGGGTAGGACAGGCCGATGTATTTGTCGACCAGCCGCCCATCATGCGCAAAGCACAGGTTCCAGCCCAGCAACGCGCCATCCTGCGCATCGCGGTACTCAAACACCAGGCCCTGGTTGGCGGCATCGCGCAGCACTGCGGCAAAAAAGCTGCGGCTGAGCTTGTCAAAATGCAGCTCGCTTTGTGCATACACGGCCTCGAACAGCGCATAGTAGGCATCGACCAGGGCCTCGTCGGCAAAGGCCGGGCCGGTGGGAATGCGCCGGATCTGCAGCTGGCTGCGGCTCTTGAGCTTGCGGCGCAGGTCGGAGCGCCGGTTTTTGGACAGCCGCGCCAGGTAACCGTCAATGCTGTCGAAATCGATAGGCACATAGGCCAGCGCCTGGCCTTCCACCAGGATGAAGCCTTCGTGCTGCAGCGCCTGGGCCAAGCGATGGGCATCGGCATTGTCGGCCGGCGGCAACAGCGGCGATGCCTGCGGCAGGTCCTTGACGATGGTCAGCATGCAGCGGCCGGCGTAGCGGCACAGCTGGCTGGCCAGCTTGTCCATCGCCACATCCGGGGGCAGCACCAGGTACTCGCTCAAGGTGGAGCCGACAAAATCGGTGCGCAGCCGCAAGCGCTGCGCCAGCCAGGCCCCGCCGGGCAGTTGCAGCACCCAGCGCTTGACGGCCTCGTCAGCGGTGGTCAGCAGGTCAAAGGGCGCGCGAAAGGCCGGGAACGGCCGGTCCGAAAACACCGCGAAGCCCTCGGGCGGATGCGCGGCAAACTGCCGGATCAGCGCAGAGGGCTCCAACTGGTTGCGCGAGGGGCGCAAGGATTCACTCAAGTTCAGGACGCCTTGGCCAGGGTGATCAGCTGGTCGAGCAGCACCAGCGCTTCATCGATCTCGCTGCGGCTGATCATCAGCGACGGCGCGAAGGTGATCACGTTCTTGTAGTAGCCGCCCACGTCGAGCACCAGACCCCGTTTTTGGCCCTGGTAAGTGAGCTTGGCTTCCAGGCCCAGGTCGACCATCTTGTCCAGCAGCGCCTTGTTGGGGGTAAAGCCATCGGCCGTGCAGATCTCGGCGCGCAGCGCCAGGCCCATGCCATCGACATCGCCGATTTCCGGATGGCGCTTTTGCAGCTGTTGCAGACCATCGAGGAAATAGGCTCCCGACTCGCGCACCTGGCGGCCAAAGTCCATCTCGTGGGTCATCTTCATCACTTCCAGGCCCAGCGCCGTGCCCAGCGGGTTGGAAGCAAAGGTCGAGTGGGTTGAGCCTGGCGGGAACACCGTGGGGTTGATCAGCTCCTCACGCGCCCACAGACCGGACAGCGCGTTCAGGCCATTGGTCAGCGCCTTGGCGAACACCAGCACATCGGGTTTGACGCCGAAGTTCTCCACCGACCACAGGGTGCCGGTGCGCCAGAAGCCCATCTGGATTTCGTCGACCACCATCAGCACGCCATGGTCGTCGAGCACCTTCTTCAGGCCTTTGAAGAAATTGGGCGGTGGCACCACATAGCCGCCCGTGCCCTGGATCGGCTCGATGTAGAAGGCCGCGTACTCGCACTGCTGGGTCTTGGGGTCCCAGACGGCGTGGTACTCGTTCTCGAACTTGCGCGCAAACTCCTGCACGATGGAATCCGCATACTCTTCCGCAGTCATGCCCTTGGGGCGGCGGAAAGGATACGGGAAGGGAATGAACTGCGCGCGGTCACTGAAATGGCCGAAGCGGCGGCGGTAGCGGTAGCTGGAGGTGATGCTCGAGGCACCCAGGGTACGGCCGTGGTAGCCGCCTTCAAACGCGAACATCAGGCTTTTGCCATGGGTGGCATTGCGCACCACCTTGAGCGAGTCTTCAATCGCCTGGGCGCCGCCCACGTTGAAATGCACGCGGCCTGGCATGCCCCATTTCTTCTCGGCATCCTGCGCAATGAACTTGGCCAGCTCGATCTTCGTCGGGTGCAGGTACTGGCTGGCCACTTGGGGCAGCTCGCGCAGCTGCTCGATCATCTTGTCTTCCAGGCGCTTGTTCTTGTAGCCGAAGTTCACGGCCGAATACCACATCTGCAGATCCAGGTAAGGCGTGCCTTCCTGGTCATACATGTAGCTGCCCTCGCAGCCGCTGAAGATCTTGGGGGGATTGACGTAGTGAACGGTGTCGCCAAAAGAGCAGTATTGGGCTTCATCAGCCAGCAGTTGTTCGGTATTGAAAGTCACGGCGGAGGGCTCCAGTTTTGAGTGCCGCCAGTCTGGCCCTGCAATGTTGTGGCTCCGCCTACATTGTTTGTAGGATTGATGGAGATCTTGCCCGCTTGATGGAGCATGGCGGCTGCCTGGTTTGGCGCTGGCCCATACAGGGTGTACCATGGTCGGCAACCAGGGCACCCCCAGAGGCGGCCCGTGCATTTGAGCCGCAGACACCATCTTCCATGAATAGTCCACACAAACGCTTTTCGATGATTCGCGAGTTCCACCTCGCAGACTGGTTCACCCTGGGCAATGCCGTCTGCGGCGTCGGCGCGCTGTTCTCGGCGATGACCTTTCTGGAAACCTCGGACCGCCGGCATATCTACTTTGCCGCCGCCCTGGTGCTGGCCGCACTGATCTTCGATATCTTTGATGGCCGCATTGCACGCTGGCGGCAAAAATCATCGGCGATGGGCCGCGAGCTCGATTCGCTGGCCGATGTGATCTCCTTCGGTGTGGCACCTGCCATCATTGCCTATGCCTGCGGCATGCAAGGCATGTGGGACCGCATCGTGCTGGGCTACTTTGTGGCCTGCGGCGTCTCGCGCCTGGCGCGCTACAACGTCACCGCAGAGTCGCTGTCGGAGGGTCCCTCGGGCAAGGTGAAGTACTTTGAAGGCACCCCCATCCCCACGTCGATCGTGCTGGTCGCGCTGCTGGCGCTGGCCGCCGCCATGAATGCGGTGCGGGCCGATCTGTGGTTCGGCAAGGTACTGATCGGCGGCTTCACCCTGCACCCGCTGGTGCTGCTGTTTGCCGTGTCGGGCTCGCTGATGATCAGCCGCATCAAGATCCCCAAACTCTAAACGAGCTTGGGCGTAACGCCCAAGCCTTCCTCACATCCCGCGAATATGCTCCACATGCGCCAGCAGTGAGCGCTTGGCCACCGGCCACAGCCGCTCGGGTGTGTCGGCATAGGCGATCGCCACCCAGTCCTCCGGCGTGCCATCGGGCGCTTGCGCCATGGCCTGGCGCACCTTTTCTTCGCGCGCCATGCGGTGGGCATGCAGCTTGGCTATCACCTGCAGCGGCTGAGCCAGCACATAGCCGTGGGCCGGCAGGATGAAGTCGATCTGGTCTTGCTCGCAGACCTGGGCCAGCTTGGCCAGCGAGGCCAGGTACAGGCGCATATTGCCGTCTGGCGGGTCCACCACGGTGGTGCTGCCGTTGAGGATATGGTCGCCGCTGAACAGCAGGCCGTCTTCCTGCAGCACCAGACAGACATGGTTGGCAGCATGGCCGGGGGTGTGCAGCACCCGCAGGCTGTGGCTGCGCGCCGGGTCGCTGGGGTGGCCCAGCTGCAGCACCTGGCCGTCCTGCAGTTCCTGGTCCGGCGTGAACTGGCTGCCCGCGCGGGCGGTGCAGGCAGAGGCCAATCCCCAGATCAGCGGCTTGTTGCGGCCCGACTGCACTACCAGCGCCTGCAGTGGCGCCGCACCAGGGGAATGGTCGGCATGCGAATGGGTGCAGACGATGGCGCGGATATCGCCACCGGTGGCGGCCATGATGCGCGCCAGGTGCGGGTCGTCCTGCGGCTGCGGCCTGGGGCCGGGGTCGACCACGATGTAGCCGGTCTCGGCGTCACCGACCAGGTAGGTGTTGGTGCCCGGGCCGGTCATCGTGCCGCCATTGTCGGCCGTCAGGCGCTGCACGTTCTTCAGCAACGGCACCGGCTGTTCGCTCTGCCAGCCCACTGCATGGTGCAGCTGGCCATCGGGGCAGACCAGGGCCAGCTCGCCGTAGGCGGTTTCGTGTTCCATAAAGCGGCGCACCTCGCCATCGACCATCGCGCCACGCGGCATCGACTGCCAGAGCCATTGGCCGGGCTGCACCTGCTGCAGCGCCTGCAGCACATCGAGCAGGGCCTGCACCGTGGGATAGGCGGCCAGGCGCTCCAGGGTCACCCGGGTAGGGAACATTACCGTCATCTGCCCGTCGGCCGCGCGCTGCAAGGCCTGCGCCGGGTGCACCCACAGCGGCTCGAACTGTTCGGTGTCATCGGTCACCGCTTCCTGCCCCTGCGGCATGCGCGCCACCAAAAAAGGCACGTCGAAACGGATCGGTATTTCCTGCGCCGCCGTCCAGCGTGCCAACGGCCACAACACATCGGCGGCCAAGGTCAAGCCCAGCGCCGCGCACTGCGGCAGCAGAGGCTGGCTGCGGTCAATGCTGGCCACCTCGGCCTGGCTGGCCCAGCGGCCATCGGCGTGGCGGGCCAGCAGCACGCCCATCTCCTCCAGGCTCTCGCGGATGGCGGCCTGGGCGTAGGTCAGCTCCTCGGTGGTTTGCGCCGTGCGGCGCGCCAACAGGTCGTGGTGCTGGGCATCACTGGCATCCACAGCCCCTCCGGGGAAGACATAGTGCCCGGCGGCAAAGCGCGCCTGGTCGGAGCGGCGCGACATCAGCACCTCCAGCCGGGTGGCGCCGGGCCCCGCATCAGGATCGGGCGCATCGCGCAAGAACAGGGCCGTGGCGGCTGCGCGGGCCGGCGCGGGCTCGCGTTGCACATGGAGGAGCTGGCTGGTACGGGTCATGGGCCCATTATCAACACTTGCATGGCTGGCCCGTGTCACGCGCAGGGCCGGCAAGGACGGCATTGCCCCAGACTGTCCGCATCTGCAACCTCGGGGCGCGGTGCGGGTAATGGGGCCCTCTGTCCCGCAGTGCAGCCGGCCGGGCCCAAAAAGCGATAATACGCAGATGGACATCCGTTTTACCAAGATGCAAGGCGCCGGCAATGATTTTGTCGTGCTCGACGAGACCGCCGGCCCGCTGGGTTTGCGTGCCGACCAGTACCGCTTTCTGGCCGACCGCCATTTTGGCGTTGGTGCCGACCAGATCCTGACTGTGCGGCCCTCGCCCGCCCCTGGGGTGGATTTTGAATACATCATCCACAACGCCGATGGCGGCGAGGTGGAGCAATGTGGCAACGGCGCGCGCTGTTTTGCACGTTTTGTCTATGACAAGGGCCTGACCGACAAGCGCGCTATCCGGGTTCAGACCCAAAAAGGCGTGATCGCCCCCGAGCTGATGGCGGACGGCCGCGTCACCGTCAACATGGGCCAGCCCCGCCTGGTGCCCGAAGACGTGCCCTTCAACACCAGCGGCCTCACGCCGGTGGCCCAGCACCACACCCAGAAATGGCCGCTGGCGCTGCAAGTGCCGGCCGATCCCACCACCGTGTTCGTCGTACCCGTGTCCATGGGCAACCCGCATGCGGTGATGCTGGTCGACGATGTGGACACTGCGCCGGTCGCCTCCCAGGGCCCCGTGCTGGAGTCCCATCCCCGTTTTCCCGAACGCGTGAATGTCGGCTTTCTGCAGGTGCAGACGGCGCACCAGGTGCGGCTGCGGGTGTTTGAGCGCGGCACCGGCGAGACCCTGGCCTGCGGTACCGGCGCCTGCGCGGCGGTGGTGGCCGGCATCGAGCTGGGCCTGCTGCAAAGCCCGGTGGATGTGCAGACCCGGGGCGGACTGCTGACCATCGCCTGGAGCGGCCAGGCCGCCGACCCGGTGATGATGACCGGCCCGGCCACGACCGTGTTCGAAGGTGAGATCCGCATTCCGGACTAGGCACGGCGCTGCACCTTGCGGCTACCGATTGAGGAGACGGCGAGCAGCCGATACGAGAGAGACCGATGAGCGCAAACAACAACCAGGTTCCCCCCATTACCGAAGAAGACATTGCCGAGTTCCTGGTGCAGACACCGGATTTCTTCGAGCGCCAGGCCCAGGTGCTGACCGGCGTGCACATGGTCAGCCCCTACGGCAACCGCACCGTCAGCCTGCAGGAGCGCCAGGCCGAGATGCTGCGCGACAAGATCAAGGGCCTGGAGCACCGCATCATGGACATGATGCGCAACGGCAGCCAGAACCACCACACGATTGACCGCATCCACCACTGGACCTGCGATGTCGTCAAGACCCGCAACCCGCTGCAGCTGCCCGAGGTGATTGCCGACAGCCTGATGCAGCACTTCGAGGTGCCCCAGGTCGCGCTGCGGCTCTGGGATGTGGCCGAAACCTACCTGAACGAGCCCTTCGCCCAGGGCGTGAGCGCCGATGCGCGCAGCTTTGCGAGCTCGCTGTCCACCCCCTACTGCGGCCCCAATGTCGGCGTCGAGCCGGCCGGCTGGCTGCCCGACAGCGCGCAGGTGCAGTCGGTGGTGCTGCTGCCGCTGCGCGACGGCGCCATCCTGGGTGACACCCCCGCCTGGGGCCTGCTGGTGCTGGGCTCGCCCGACCCGGCCCGCTTCCAGGCCGACATGGACACCGATCTGCTCGAGCGCATTGGCGAGATTGCCGCCAGCGTGCTCTGCCGCCTGCGCTAGGCCCATGGACGCCGCCGCGCTCAGCGCCCCCATGCTCCAGTACCTGGAGCATGTGCGCGTGCAAAAGCGGCTGGCGCCACGCACACACACGCTCTACACGCTGGATTTGCAGCGCCTGTCGGCCATGGCGGCCGAGGCCCACACCGAGGTACTGCAACTGGGGCCCCAGCATATCCGCCGCTTTGTCGCGCAGATGCATGCCGCAGGCCGCAGTGGCCGTGGCATTGCGCTGATCCTGAGCGGCTGGCGCGGCTTTTTCAACTGGGCTGGCCGCGAAGGCCTGGTCGAGCGCAACCCGGTGCAGGATGTGCGCGCCCCTAAATCTCCGAAACCCTTGCCCAAGGCCTTGTCCGTTGACGATGCGGTGCGCTTTTCCGAAGCCAGCCATGCGCAGGGCGACCCCTGGGTGCAGACCCGCGACAGTGCCATGGTCGAGCTGATGTATGGCAGCGGCCTGCGCGTGGGCGAGCTCGTGGGCCTGGATACCGCTGCCAGCGTGCAGGCGCTGGGCTGGATCGATATGGAGGCAGCCGAGGCCCATGTGCTGGGCAAGGGCAGCAAGCGCCGTGTGGTGCCCGTGGGCAAGGCGGCGCTGGTGGCGCTGCAGGCCTGGCTGGCCGTGCGTGACCAGGTCGCGCCCTGCGATGCAGCCTTGTTCATCGGTGTGCGCGGCGCCCGCCTGTCGGCCGCCAGCGTCTGGCAGCGCCTGCGCGAGCGCAGCCTGGTCGCCGGCATGACCACGCCGGTGCACCCGCATATGCTGCGCCATTCCTTTGCCAGCCATGTGCTGCAGTCCAGCCAGGATTTGCGCGCGGTGCAGGAGTTGCTGGGCCACGCCAGCATTACCACCACCCAGGTCTACACCCGGCTCGATTTTCAGCACCTGGCCCAGGTCTACGACCAGGCCCATCCGCGCGCGCGCAAAAAAGATTGATCAGAATGACAAAACGGCCACCGATCTACATCGGTGGCCGCTGTCGTTATCAAAGTGTGAAGTCTGCCGATAAGCCGGATTCTGTGCACCCGGGTTGCCCCAGGCGTGACCGCCATTACTCTGGGCCGGGTGTCACCACCACGGCTCGACGCTACCTACCCGCCAACTCTGCGGAACCACATCAACGCTGGCCTACTTGGTATTGCTGCGCGTAGAGATTGCCCGTTTCACCCCGGGTGGTTTACCTTGCGGTACGCCCCCCGGACTCGTCTCTGTTGCTCTGATCCTCACCTCACGGTGGGCAGCCGTTAGCTGCTACGCTGTCCTGTGCAGTCCGGACGTTCCTCCAGTGCGGCCTTTCGGCACTAGCACCAGCGGCGGTCTGGCAGGCTTCACAGGCGTGATTATTCCACCGAATGGCAGCCGCCCGCGCCAGCCGGGCAAAAACTGCAGGCCGCTGCCAGGATAAACGGCCAACCGCCGCCCTATTCGGCCACCGCGTTGCCGAACTCGCGCCGGAACTGCTCGGGCGGCATGCCCGCAGCGCGCTGGAACATCGCGATAAAAGCCGAGGCCGTGCTGTAGCCCAGGTCAAAGGCGATCTCCTGCACCGTCCGGCCCTGGCCCAGCGCATCCACCGCGCAGAGGTGGCGCAGGCGCTGGCGCCATTCGGCCAGGCCCATGCCCAGCTCCTGGTGGCAGTGGCGCGCCAAGGTCCGCTCGGTCATATGCACCGAAGCCGCCCAATCGGCCATCGTGCGGCGGCTGCCAGGCTCGGCCTTGAGGGCATCGAGCACGGCCACCAGCGCCTTGGACTGGGCCGATGGCAGAAAGCTGTGCTCGGGCGGCGCCAGCCGCAGCTGGTCCACCATGACCTCGGCCAGGCGCAGGTCCTCGGCCGTTGATGGCCGGCGTATGTCGCGCTGTGCCAGATCGGCGAGGATGCTGCGCGCAATGGCGCTGATGCGGATGATGCAGGCCTGCTCGGGAAGGCCTGTGCACAGCGCCGGCTGCACATAAAACGAGCGGTAGACGGCCGCCTGCGGCACATAGCAGTTGTGCTCCACCGCCGGCGGAATCCAGATGCCGTACTGCGGCGGTGCCACCAGGCTCCGCCCCTGAGTGACGATGGTCATCGTGCCATGCGATGTGTAGTTCAGGTGGCCGGGCCGGTGGCTGTGCGCATCGGCAAAACTGCCGGCGGCAAACTCGTCGTAGCGCACCAGATAGGGCGCCGTCTCGGCATCCACGTCGTAAATTTTCAGTGCCTGGCCTGTCGCCATCGCGGCCTCCTTGCCTGCCGCACCGCGCAATATGTCTGGCTTGGTGCTTTAAATGTCTGATTGCAGCTATAGGCTTTAAACCCGCCACGGCGATGATAGCAGCCAGATGTTTTTGAATGCTTGAGATATGCAATACCTGTATCCGCTGCTGGCGGTCTTGATCTGGTCGGGCAACACCGTTGTCAGCAAACAGGCCGCTGGCGCCATTGCGCCGATTGAAATCGGCTTTCTGCGCTGGGTGCTGGCGGTGCTGCTGGTCACCCCCGTGCTGCTGCCGGCAGTCTGGCGCAACCGCGAGGCCATCCGGGGCCATGCCGGCCAGATCCTGGTGCTGGGCGTACTCGGCATGGTGGTCTACCAAAGCTGCGCGTACTTTGCCGCCGCCTACACCACCGCCACGCACATGGGCATCATCCTGACCCTGTCGCCCTTGGTGGTGCTGGGCATCTGCGTGGGCCTGCTCGGCCAGGTGCTGACGGCCGGTGGCGCCCTCGGCTCGGTGCTGGCCTTTGCCGGTGTGGTGCTGGTGATCAGCGAAGGCCACCCCGGGTCCTTGCTGGACCAGGGCATCAACCGGGGCGATCTGCTGATGCTGCTGGCCTGCCTGGCCTATGCGGCCTACAACATTCTGCTCAAGCGCTGGGCCATGCCGCGCGTGCCCAGCTGGCAGTTGCTCTACCTGCAGATGGTGGTGGCCATGGTCGCGCAGCTGCCGTTCTACCTGGCCTCGCCCAAGGTCGGCCTCCATGCCGATAACTGGTACCTGGTTGCCTATGCCGGCACGATGGCATCCATCGTTGCCACCTGGATGTGGATGACGGCCGTCGCCAAGCTCGGGCCCAGCCGCTCGATCATGTTCTTCAACCTGACCCCGTTGCTGACCGCGCTGATCGCCTCGGCCTGGGCCAAGGAGCAGTTGCACAGCTACCTGTGGATCGGCGGCGCGATGACCATCCTGGGTGTGCTGCTGGCCGAGCTGTGGAAGACGCCGCTGCGCCGCGCCAAACCGCGCGCCAGCACAGCGGCCTGACGCCAGGGAACCTGGTGGCGAACCAGGGCCTGCTCAGCCCATCGCCAGCAGGTCGTAGATGATCCTGGCCATCAGCGCCAGCAGGCCGCAGACCGATACCAGCATCAGCCACGGCGCCCAGCCTTTGTCGCGCCAGGAAAAACCCAGCAACAGGCTGACGCAGCAGATGGCCAGTAAGACCAGGGTGGTGTTGAAACTCAGCAAACCGCCTCCTTGCACAGCGATGACATGCAGAGGCATCTTCGCCCCGACGGCCGGAGGCGGTATTGATGCCCGTCAAGGAATGCAGCCGGCGACGCTAAGAACATCCTAGGCATATTGATATTCCAGATGGAATGATCAACTGCGTCACAATGGTTCGGCAATTTCCACCCCCTTGTTCATCCTGATCTGCTGGAGGCACCATGAAAGTTGAGAATATTCTGCACACCATCGGCAATACGCCGGTGGTCCGTATCAACCGTTTGTTCGGCGCTGGCGCCCAGGTCTGGATCAAGTCCGAACGCAGCAATCCGGGCGGCTCCATCAAGGACCGCATCGCGCTGGCGA
Source organism: Comamonas sp. B21-038 (assembly GCF_022387135.1). Lineage (GTDB taxonomy): Bacteria > Pseudomonadota > Gammaproteobacteria > Burkholderiales > Burkholderiaceae_C > Comamonas > Comamonas sediminis. The sequence continues at coordinate 44,565 of NZ_CP092462.1, read as the reverse complement.
TGATCGAAGATGCCGAGAAGTCCGGCGCGCTCAAGCCCGGCGGCACCATCATCGAGCCCACCAGCGGCAACACCGGCGTGGGCCTGGCGCTGGTCGCTGCGGTCAAGGGCTACAAGCTCATCCTGGTGATGCCCGAGAGCATGTCCATCGAGCGCCGCCGCCTGATGCTGGCCTATGGCGCCAGCTTTGACCTGACCCCCAAGGAAAAGGGCATGAAGGGCGCCATCGCCCGCGCCGAGGAACTGGCCGCGCAGACCCCTGGCTCCTGGATCCCGCAGCAGTTCGAGAACCCCGCCAACACCGCCGTGCATGAGCGCACCACCGCGCAGGAAGTGCTGGCCGATTTCCCCGATGGCCTGGATGTGCTGATCACCGGCGTCGGCACAGGCGGCCACCTCTCGGGCGTGGCCCATGTGCTCAAGGCCAAGTTCCCCCAGCTCAAGGTCTACGCGGTCGAGCCCACCGCCTCGCCCGTCATCTCCGGCGGCCAGCCTGCTCCGCACCCGATCCAGGGCATTGGCGCCGGCTTTATCCCGCGCAACCTCGACACCAGCGTACTCGACGGCGTGATCCAGGTCGATGCCGAGCCCGCCCGTGAATACGCACGCCGCGCGGCGCGCGAAGAAGGCCTGCTGGTCGGCATCTCGTCGGGCGCCACCCTGGCTGCCATCGCGCAGAAACTGCCCGATCTGCCGCCCAACGCCAAGGTGCTGGGCTTCGCCTATGACACCGGCGAACGCTACCTGTCGGTGGACGGCTTCCTGCCGGCCTGATCTCCCACGGCGCCTGCTTCGCCGTCAGCCCCTGGCCTGCCAGCCAGGGGCTTTTTCTTACCTATCGTCACATCAAAATAGATAACCCGGCTTAATTTCACCGGGCAACCGTGCCATATTGCAGGCCGGGCGCGTTGTTCAGCCCAGGCCCATGGCGACTTTCTTTGACGGCCTCCGTCTGGGGAGCATTCCAAACCCATGGCACCGGCGGACCCGGCTTTTCGCCAAGAAACGCGCTCGCTCTTCAAACCCGAAATACCAAAACACCATGGAGGCTCAGTGATGCAATTTTCCTGGAACGATCCCACGGCGATCATGTTCGCCATCTACCTGGTGGCCATGCTCGCCATCGGCTGGCTCGGTTACCTGGGCACCAAGAACCTGTCCGACTACATCCTCGGCGGCCGCAGCCTGGGCAGTTTTGTCACGGCGCTGTCGGCGGGCGCGTCCGACATGAGCGGCTGGCTACTGATGGGCCTGCCCGGTGCCATCTATGCCACCGGGCTGTCCGAGTCCTGGATCGCCGTCGGCCTGATTTTCGGCGCCTACCTCAACTGGTTTTTTGTGGCGGGGCGCCTGCGCCTCTATACCGAGCGCGCCGGCAATGCATTGACCTTGCCGGACTACCTGGCCAACCGTTTCGAGGACCGCAGCAATGTGCTTCGCATCGTCACCGCGCTGGTGATCCTGGTGTTCTTCACCCTGTACTGCGCCTCCGGTGTCGTGGCAGGCGCGCGCCTGTTCGAGAACATGTTCGGCATGCCCTACACCACCGCGCTGTGGGTGGGTGCTGCCTGCACCATCGCCTATGTGCTGATTGGCGGCTTTCTGGCTGTGAGCTGGACCGACACCATCCAGGCCTCGCTGATGATCACCGCGCTGCTGCTGGCACCGGTGATCGCCTGGCTGGCGGTGCAGGGCCAGCTGCAACCGGGGCAGGATCTGCATGCCATCGTCAGCGCCGAGAAGTTCGACCTGCTGCGCGGTGCCAGTGTTGCGGGCATCGTATCGCTGCTGGCCTGGGGACTGGGCTACTTTGGCCAGCCGCACATCCTCGTGCGTTTCATGGCCGCCTCGTCGGTGCAGACCATTCCGGCGGCGCGCCGCATCAGCATGACCTGGATGGTGCTGTGCCTGGGCGGTGCGGTGGCCGTGGGCTTCATCGGCATTCCGTACTTCGCGGCCCACCCTGAAGGTGCAGCCGCCGTGAACGCCAATGCCGAGACCGTGTTCATGGAGATCACCAAGCAGCTGTTCAACCCCTGGATTGCGGGTGCGCTGCTGGCCGCCATTCTGGCTGCGGTGATGAGCACCCTGTCCTGCCAGTTGCTGGTCTGCTCCAGCGCGCTGACCGAAGACATCTACCGCGTGTTCCTGCGCAAGCAGGCCAGCCAGAGCGAGCTGGTCTGGGTGGGCCGCGCGATGGTGCTGCTCGTGGCGCTGATTGCCATTGCCATCGCCAGCAATCCCGAAGCCAAGGTGCTGGGCATGGTGAGCTATGCCTGGGCGGGGTTTGGTGCGGCCTTTGGTCCGGTCATCATCCTGTCGCTGTTCTGGGGCCGCATGACGCGAGGCGGCGCACTGGCCGGCATCATCGTTGGCGCTGTCACCGTGCTGGTCTGGAAGCAGCTTGGCTGGCTGGGTCTGTACGAGATCATCCCGGGCTTTGTGTTTGCATGGATCGCCGCCGTGGCCGTGAGCCGCATGGGGCCGCCACCGTCGGCCACGATGCAGCAGGCCCATGCCGATGTGGAGCGCGAATTCTCCCAGCTGCAGCGCTGATTTCCGCCAGCGTAAAAATGCAAAAACCGCTCCTGAGAGCGGTTTTTGCAGGGGCAGCAGACGCTTACTTGGCCGCCACGACGCCCGCCCCAGAGGTCTCTTGCGCGATGGCCTGCGCCACCTTGCCCACGCTGGAGCGCTTGCGCCAGGTCGACCAGGTCACGGCAGCCAGCAGGAAGACGCTGATGCAGACAAAGGTGGCGCTGATCGGGCGCTGCATGAATACCATCATGTCACCCCGGGACAGCAGCAGCGCGCGGCGGAAGTTCTCTTCCATCATCGGGCCGAGCACAAAGCCCAGCATGATCGGCGCCACCGAGAAGTCCAGCACCATCAACACCGCACCGATGATGCCAAAGGCCAGCACCTCCCAGATATGGAACAGGCTGTTCTGCGTGGTGAATACCCCGACCGCAATGAAGAACATTGCTGACGGGAACAGGTACTTGTAAGGCACGGCCAGCATCTTGACCCAGACACCGATCAGCGGCACGTTCAGAATCATCAGGATCACATTGCCAATCCAGAAGCTGGCGATCAGGCCCCAGAAAATGTCCGGATGCTCGGTGATCAGCTGCGGGCCGGGCTGGATGCCCTGGATCAGCAGCGCGCCCAGCAGCAGTGCCATCACGGCGTCGCCAGGGATGCCCAGACTCATCGTCGGGATGAAGTCCACCTGGGTCTTCGAGTGCGCCGAGGCCTCGGGGGCTGCGACGCCAGCGATCATGCCGGTACCAAAACGGCTCGGGTCCTTGGCCACCTTTTGCTCCAGCGCGTAGGCAATGAAGGTGGTGATCGTCGGCCCGGTGCCGGGCATGGCGCCAAACAGCGTGCCCACCGTGGTGCCGCGCACCATCGGCCAGAACGCTTCCTTGAGCTCGGCCATCGAGGGCCGCATGTCACGGATGCGCATCTTGGTATTGCTGGTGATCGCCTTCATCTTGTTGACGTTGAGCAGGAAGTCGGCAATACCGAACAAGCCCATCGCCACGGCCACCATCTCCAGGCCATCGCTCAGATCAGGCAGGTCGAACGCGAAGCGGAAGGTGCCGCTGTTCACGTCGGTACCGACCACGCCACAGAGCAGGCCGAACAAGGTCATCGCCACACCCTTGAGCGGCGAGCCGCGCGACATCGTCGAGCCCGCGAGCAGGCCCAGCAGCATGATGGAGAACAGCTCGGCGGGGCCGAACTTGAACGCGATCGTGGTCAGCAGCGGCGAGGCGAAGATCATCACGATGATGCCGACCGACGCGGCAAAGAACGAGCAGATCATCGTGATGCCGAGCGCGGTTCCGCCCTTGCCCTTCTTGGTCATCGGGTAGCCGTCCAGGCAGGTCACGGCATGGGGCGGGTGCGATGGCAGGTTCAGCAAGATCGCGCCAATCGCGCCACCGTACTGCGAACCATAGAAGATACCGGCCAGCATCAGGATTGCAGGCACCGGATGCATGGTGTAGGTCAGTGGCAGCAGAATCGAGATCGCCGACAGCGCGCCCATGCCCGGCAACACGCCGATCAGGTTGCCCACCAGCACGCCGAAGAACGACCACATCAGGTTATGGCCCTGGAAGGCGATGCCAAAGCCGTACCAAAGGTCTTGCAGTGCTTGTCCCATGGCTTACATCCCCCACCTGACCAGCGGCATCTGCACCTGCAGCGCCCACCAGAAAATCAACACGGCGACGATCATCATCGACATGGCCAGCACAAAGCAGGCCATCACGCTGTTGCTGCGGTCACCCAGGGCGCAGATGAACACGATGGCAAAGGTCGCCGGCAGCAGGCCCAGGTATTCGCCACAGAAGTAGAAGGCAATGGTGCCCAGAATGATGCAGGCCGCACCCCGGAAATCCGGAATCTCGTGCTTGTGTCCGACCAGTGCCGCATCGTCACCGGGGCCTTTTTTCTTGGCGTTCAGCGCGATCAGCACCCCCGTCAGGGCCAGCAGAACGCCGATCGCAAATGGGAAGTAGCCCGGACCCATGTGGGCCAGCGAGCCGATGTTGTAGCCTTGTGCCGCATAGGCAGCGCTGCCACCGATCAGGACCATCAGCGCGCCGCCGTAGTAATCCTTGTTGTAGCTCTTGCCGCCGGTGCTCATGGCCGCTCCTTGGCGGGCGCCCGGCGCCCCTGCACACCCGCAAGGGTGGACCTGTGTTGACCCATATTCGTCTCCTTTTCTTACAACTTGCGCGGAAAGTCTAGAAAACGAAGCTGCCAAACAGCTGCCAAACGCCGGGCAGCGCCTCAAAATACGTAAATCTACTTAGCCAAAACAGTCCCGCAAAGGACAGTGCGCTCAGGCCGGATCGGGAGCCAGCGGCAGGCGCACCAGCGCGGTGAGCCCCCGGCCAGCCGCGCCATCGCTGGCATCGCCGTCCTGCAGCAGCAAGTCGCCATGGAAGCGCTGCACATAGGCCCGGGCGATGGCCAGTCCCAGGCCCGATCCTTCCGGCGCCAACGCCGCATCGGCCTGCAAGCGGCTGAAGCGCGCAAAGGCGCGCTCGCGGTCCTCGGGCGCAATGCCGGGGCCGTTGTCCTGCACACGGATCTCCACCCAGGCACCCTCGCGCTGCACCGACACATTGATGCGGCCCCCGGCAGGTGTGTAGGCAATCGCGTTGTGCACCAGGTTGGCCAGCAGCTCATAGACAGCGGTGGCGGCCGCCTGCACCGGTGCAGCCATCGCCGCGCCCGGGTCGGTCTCGCCTTCGGCATCGCCCTCAAAATCCTGGCCGCGTACATCGGTCCATCCCAGGTCTTGCTGCTTGTCGAGCGCCAGTGGCAGGTAGGCCAGCACCACCTCGCGCGCGACCGCATTGGCGTCGCAGACCGCGCCGTCCAGCGCCTGGGGAGATGCCGGCTGGCTGGCATGGGCCAGCGCCAGCAACTGTTCAGACACGCGGCGGCCCCGCTGCAGCTGCTGCAGCATGCTGCGCAACGTGGCCTGCACGGCGTCGGGGTCGGTCTCACGCAGCGCATAGCCGGCCTGCGTGCTCAGAATGGCCAGCGGCGTGCGCAGCTGGTGCGAGGCATCGGCCAGAAACTGGCGCTGCTGGGCCAGTGCATCGCGCTGCTGCGCCAGGTGCAGGTTCATCGCATCGACCAGGGGCCGCACCTCGCCGGGCACAGCCTCGGTGGCCAGCGGCTGCAGGTCATCGCTGCGGCGCTGCTGCACCGCCCGGCGCAGCGCCTGGAGCGGCCGCAGGCCCCAGGCCACACCCAGCCACACCACCAGCACCAGGACGAGCAAGGTGCGGCCATCGCGCAGCAGGCTGTCCCACATCAGGCCGCGCACCGTGCGCTCGATGCCGGCGCTGGTCTGTGCGGTCTGGATCAGCACGCGCCACTCCTGGCCCGACTGGTCGTGCAGTACCCGCAGCAGCGCCAGCACCCGCACCGGCTGGTGGTCCACCTCGGCGGCATACGACACCCGCGTGCCATCGTCAGCAGCGCGAAAGGGGCGGCTGGGGTCGGCCGGGTCATGCGCGGGCTCGGGGAACTCGGCGGCACCCAGCAGCAGGCGCTGCTGCGTGCCGTCGGGCGTCTGCAGCTGCACGCGCAAGAACTTGCGCCGGCTGCTGAGCACCTCGAACATCGAGATGATGTGCAGCGGCTCGTCCAGGCTCAGCTGGCCGTCGTTGTCCCAGCGCAGGTTGTCCGACAGCGCCTGGGCGGGCTCCAGCAGGCTCTGGTCATAGGCCCGCTCCAGCTCGCGCGCCAGGCTGACGCTGTCGCGCCAGCTGTCGAGCACCAGCAGGCCCATCAGCACGGGCACCAGCACCCACAGCAGGCGCAGACGCAGGCCGTTGGAGGAGCGCAGGCGCGGGCGCATCGGATTCAGGAAGAAAGTGTGCTGCCCGGGCCCTTGGGCACCAGGGTTTCGAGCATATAGCCCAGGCCGCGCACCGTCACGATATGCACGTCACCGCCCGCCAGCTTGCGCCGCACCCGGTGCAGCACCTGCTCGATGGCATCGGGGCTCACGCTGCTGTCCTGCGGGAAGACCTTGGCTGTCAACTTGGACTTGCCCACCGGCGCGCCGGTGCGCGCCATCAGCGCCTCCAGCGCCGCATGCTCGCGCGGGGTCAGCGCCAGCATCTGCTCGGCCAGCCAGAAGGTGCGGTGGTTGCTGTCATAGCGCAGCGAGCCGCATTGCTGCATCGCCTGGGCCCGCCCCTGGCTGCGCCGGTGCAGCGCGGCCAGGCGCGCCTCCAGTTCGGCCACTTCAAATGGCTTGGTCAGGTAGTCATCGGCGCCCCGGTGCAGGCCTTCGACCCGGTCCTGCACCGCTCCTTGCGCGGTCAGCACCAGCACCGGCTCACGGTGGCCCTGCGCTCGCATCGCCGACAGCCAGTCAAAGCCATGCTGGTCGGGCAGCTGCAGATCGAGCACCACCACGTCAAAGCGGCCATCGGGCAGCAGGCGCGTGGCCATCGCAGCCTGTGAGGCATGCACTGCTTCGATATTCGATTGCTTGAGGGCGCGCACCAGCCAGGCGGCCATCTCCTGCTCGTCTTCAATCAGCAAAATGCGCATCGTTGTCGCCCGCCCGTAGACCCACAAAGAGCGCGATCATACGCCCAAGTGGCCGCTGCACGGGCACGCCATGCCCAGCGCTACTCCTGGATGGGTGATGGAATGCCAGGCGTGGGCACCGGTGGGGGTTGCACCGGGGCGGGGTCTTTCACAGGCGGGGCTTCCGGGTGCCGAGGGTCAATATGCATTCTGGGCTCCTTGCAGGTCAATGCTGCGATTGTGCCCAGGCCCGGCAGGGCGCGCTGTCAGCAAACGCCCTGCCCTGGCAGCCCGGCACCGGCTCAGCGCGCCAGCACAGGCGCCAGCGCCTTGCCGGTATGCGTGCCCGCCTGCACCAGGTCTTCAGGCGTTCCAGCGGCCACAATGCGGCCACCGGCATTGCCGCCTTCCGGTCCGAGGTCGATCACCCAGTCGGCTTCGGCAATCACATCCAGGTCATGCTCGATCACCACGACGCTGTGGCCGGCATCGACCAGGCGGTGCAGCACATGGATGAGCTTGTCCACATCGGCCATGTGCAGGCCAACGGTGGGCTCATCGAGCACATACAAGGTGTGGGGTGCCTTGTTGCCACGGCGCGTGATGTCATCGCGCACCTTGGTCAGCTCGGTCACCAGCTTGATGCGCTGCGCCTCGCCGCCCGACAAGGTGGGCGAAGGCTGGCCCAGGGTCAGGTAGCCCAGGCCCACATCCTGCAGCAGCTGCAGCGGATGGGCGATGCTCGGCATGCTGGCGAAAAAGGCCACGGCCTCATCCACCTCCATCTGCAGCACCTCGCCAATGCTCTTGCCACGCCAGGTCACCGCCAGGGTTTCGGCATTGAAGCGCGCACCATGGCAGACCTCGCAAGGCACTTTCACGTCGGGCAGAAAGCTCATCTCGATGGTCCGCATGCCCTGGCCCTCGCACGCAGGGCAGCGCCCTTCGCCGGTGTTGAAGGAGAAGCGCCCGGCCGCATAGCCGCGGGCCTTGGCCTCCAGGGTCTCGGCAAACAGCTTGCGGATCGTGTCCCAGAACCCGATATAGGTGGCAGGGCAGGAGCGCGGCGTCTTGCCAATCGGTGTCTGGTCCACTTCCAGCACCCGGTCGATGCCTTCAAAGCCCTGCAGGCCCTTGCAGCCCGTCAGCGCCGGGGCCTTGCCGGCATCCATGTCGTCACGCCCGGCCTTGGTCGCGCGCTGGGCGACCCAGGCCGCAACATTGGTCAGCAGCACATCCCGCGCCAGGGTCGATTTGCCCGAGCCAGACACCCCCGTCACTGCGACCAGGCGCTTGAGCGGCACGCGTGCGTCCACGTTCTGCAGGTTGTGCAGGTTGGCGCCCAGCACCGTCAGCCAGTGCAACGGCGCCATCGCATCAGCCCGGGCCGGTGCGGCCAGCGCGGCATTGGCCTCGGCGCTGTCGGCCGCCAGCGCGGCAGCAGCGTCGGCGGCGATCTGCTTCTTAGTGCGCTTCTTGGCGACCGGCTTGGCCTCCTCGGCGGTCACAGCCACCGCATCGGCCACACCATGCACCAGGCGGCGCGGCTGGAACGGATGGCGCATCGCATGCAGCAGGTAGCGGCCGGTCTGCGAATCGGCCGCGTCCATCACATCCTGGGTCGTGCCCTGGGCCACCAGGCGGCCACCGCGCTTGCCGGCGCTGGGGCCGATGTCGATCACATGGTCGGCACGTCGGATCGTGTCCTCGTCATGCTCCACCACCACCAGCGTATTGCCCTTGGCGCCCAGCTTGTGCAGCGCATTGAGCAGGATGTGGTTGTCGCGTGCATGCAGGCCAATGGTGGGCTCGTCGAGCACATAGCACACGCCCTGCAGGTTGCTGCCCAGTTGCGCGGCCAGGCGAATGCGCTGCGCCTCGCCGCCCGACAAGGTCGGCGCGCCCCGGTCCAGGGTCAGGTAACCCAGGCCCACTTCTTCCAGAAAGGCCAGGCGGCTGTGGATCTCGGGCACCAGGTCGCGGGCAATATCGCTTTCGCGGCCCGACAGTGCCAGCCCCTCGATCCAGAGCCGCACATCGGTGACCGACAGCCGCGCGATCGACGAGATCGACTGGCCATGGAACAGCACCGCCCGCGCGGTGGCATTGAGACGCGTGCCCTGGCAGGTCGGGCAAGTGGTTTCGCCCACGTCCTCGGCCTCGGGTTCTTCAAAACTCTGCTCGCGGCCCCGGTTGTCCTGGCTCATCACCGAGTCGTCATAGACCTTGCGCTGGTCCTTGGTGAGCTTGACGCCGGTGCCCACGCAATCGGGGCACCAGCCATGCTTGCTGTTGTACGAGAACAGGCGCGGGTCCAGCTCGGCATAGCTGGTCGCACACACGGGGCAGGCGCGCTTGGTGGAGAACACCTGCAGCCGGCCAATGGCTGCCGTGTCGCTGCCGGCCAGCATCGCCGCCTCCAGCGTGTCGATGGCCGACAGCACATGCAGCACGCCCTTGCCCAGCTCCAGCGCCGTGGCCAGCTTGTCGCGCAGCAGGGCCTCGTTCTCGGGCCTGATCTCGATGCTGGCCACCGGCAGCTCGACCGTGTGCTCCTTGAAGCGGTCCAGGCGCGGAAAGCCGGTGGTCGGCAGGAACTGGCCATCGACGCGCAGATGCGTATAGCCACGGGGCCGCGCCCAGTCCGCCAGCTCGGTGTAGACGCCCTTGCGGGCGACGACCAGCGGCGCCATCAGGCCAATCAGCTGGCCCCGGTACTGCGTCATCAGCTGCGCGGTAATGCTCTCGGGCGTTTGCGGTTGCACCGCCGCACCATCCTTGGTGCAGTGCTGCACACCCAGCTTCACATACAGCAGGCGCAGAAAATGCCAGACCTCGGTCGTGGTGCCCACCGTCGATTTGCGGCCACCGCGCGAGAGGCGCTGCTCGATCGCCACCGTGGGCGGAATGCCGTAGACCGCATCGACCTCGGGCCGGCCGGCCGGCTGCACGATCGAGCGCGCATAGGCGTTCAGCGATTCCAGGTAGCGGCGCTGGCCCTCATTGAACAGAATGTCAAACGCCAGCGTCGACTTGCCCGAGCCCGACACCCCGGTGACCACGTTGAACTTGCCGCGCGGAATGTCCACGCTCAGGTTCTTCAGGTTGTGTTCCTTGGCATTGATGATCTGGATGCTGTCGCTGGGCGCCACGGCTGCGGTAGCCGGCGCACTGCGCTCCAGCGCATAGCCGGCGCGCGGCTCGCGCACCTCATGGGGCTGGCCGTCGGTACGCCCGCCCAGCATCGCCACTTCGTAATCGCGCAGCGCCTGCGCGGTGTAGGAGCGGCCGGACTTGCGCACCTCTTCGGGCGTGCCCTCTTCCACCACCTTGCCGCCGTCTTCGCCGGCATCGGGCCCCAGGTCGATCAGCCAGTCACTGGCACGGATCACATCGAGGTTGTGCTCGATGACGATCAACGAATGGCCGGCCTCCAGCAGCTTGCGCAGCGCGCGCATCAGCTTGGCTATGTCCTCAAAATGCAGGCCGGTGGTGGGCTCGTCGAACAGGAACAGGCTGCCTTTGCGCGCCAGGGTCTGTTTGGATTTGGAGGCGCTCTTGGCAGCCTCGGCCAGGAAACCGGCCAGCTTCAGGCGCTGGGCCTCGCCGCCCGACAACGTGGGCACCGGCTGGCCGAGCTTCACATATTCCAGCCCCACATCGACGATGGGCTGCAGCGCACGGATCACCTCGCGGTCCTTGGCGAACAAGATGGCCGCTTCGCTGACGGTCAGCTCCAGCACATCGGCCACATTCATCAGGCGGCCGTCGCGCTCGATGCGCACCTCCAGAATCTCGGCGCGGTAGCGCTTGCCATCGCAATCGGGGCAGCGCAGGTAGACGTCCGAGAGGAACTGCATCTCCACATGCTCAAAGCCCGAACCGCCACAGGTGGGGCAGCGGCCATCGCCGCTGTTGAAGCTGAACTTGCCGGCGGTGTATCCGCGCTGCAGCGACAGCGGCGCCGTCGCAAACAGCTCGCGGATGGCATCCCAGGCGCCCACATAGCTGACCGGGTTGGAACGCGCGGTCTTGCCAATCGGCGATTGGTCGACAAAGACGACATCGGACAGGTGGTCGGCCCCCAGCAGGCGCTGGTGGGCGCCGGCCAGCTCGGTCGGCTTGCCAAAATGGCGCATCAGGGCCGGCGCCAGCACATCCTGGATCAGGGTGGACTTGCCCGAGCCCGACACGCCAGTCACCACCACCATGCGCTGCAGCGGGAAATCCACCGACACGTTCTGCAGGTTGTGCTCGGTCGCGCCTTCCAGAATCAGGCGTGGCGTGCTCTCGGTGACCATGCGCTTGGCGCCCATGCCCACCTGCTTGCGGCCGCCCAGGTAGGCGCCGGTCAGGGTGTCGGCATGGCGCAGCTCGGCCGTGGTGCCGTCGAACACGATCTGGCCGCCCTTCTCGCCCGGGCCGGGGCCCATGTCGATCATGCGGTCTGCGGCGAACATCACCGCCGGGTCGTGTTCGACCACCACCAAGGTGTTGCCGGCGTCGCGCAGCCGCTTCATCGCGACGGTGATGCGCTCCATGTCGCGCGGGTGCAGGCCGATCGAGGGCTCGTCGAGCACGAACAAGGTGTTGACGAGGGAGGTGCCCAGCGCCGTGGTCAGGTTGATGCGCTGCACCTCGCCGCCGCTCAAGGTGCGGCTCTGGCGGTCCAGGGTCAGGTAACCAATGCCAACATCGCAGAGGTACTGCAGCCGGTTGCTGATCTCTTCATGCAAGAGCCGCAGCGCCTGTGCGTCGCCATCGTTGCTGCGGCGGATGTCCATGCTGGCAAAGAACTGGCGCAGCCGCACGATCGGCAGCAGCATCAGGTCATGCAGGCTCAGGCCTGGCAGGGCCTCGAGCTGCTCGCGGCTCCAGGCCACCCCGCGCGGCATGAAGCGCTGCGCAGGCGGCAGGGCCGCATCGGCAGCGGCCTTGGAGCCCACGCGCCACAGCAGGCTCTCGGTCTTGAGGCGTGCACCGCCACAGACCGGGCAAGGCGTGTAGCTGCGGTACTTGGACAGCAAGACGCGGATATGCATCTTGTAGGACTTGGTTTCCAGGTACTCGAAATACCGGCGGATGCCATACCACTGGCGGCTCCAGTTGCCATCCTTGTAGCCCTCTTCGCCGTTGATGACCCAGTCCTTCTGCGCCTCGGTCAGCTTGGCCCAGGCGGTATCGCGGGGAATGCCCTGCGCCTCGGCATGGCGCATCAGATCGTCCTGGATCTCTTTCCAGGCCGGCGTCTGGATCGGCTTGATCACACCGGTGCGCAAGGTCAGCTTGTCGTTGGGGATCACCAGGCCCCAGTCCACACCGATGACCCGGCCAAAGCCCCGGCAGGCATCGCAGGCCCCAACGGCCGAGTTGAACGAGAACATCGACGGCGTCGGCTCGCGGTAGCGCAGGCCGCTTTCCGGGCAGTGCAGGCCGGACGAAAACTTCCACAGCGCGGGCTCGGCGGTGTTGCCGTCGGCATCCGCCTCGGCGATGGCATACACCGTCATATGGCCGCTGCCGCGCTTCAAAGCCACCTCGATGGCTTCAATCACACGCGCCTTCTCGGCCTTGCTGAGGCGGAAACGGTCGGCCACCACATCGAGCAGCTTGACCCGCTGGGGCGCCTCCGACGCGGCCTGCTTGCCGGCCTTGGGCTTTTTCTTGCTGCTGTCCACGGCAGCGGCGTGGCGCACGGCATCGACCTCACGCTCGGCCTGCACCTTGGTAAAGCCGCTGGCCGACAACCATTGCTCGAGCTGCTCGGCGCTGGTGTTGGCCGGCAACTCGACGGGGAAGGTCACGACGATGCGCGGATCGTCCGCCTGGGTGCGCTGCAGCAGCTGCTCGTAAATGCTCTCGGGCGTGTCGTGTTGCACCGGCAACGCGGTCTGCTGGTCAAACAAGTGGCCGGCGCGTGCCACCAGCAGCTTCAGGTGGTCGTTCAGCTCGGTCATCGTGCCCACGGTGGAGCGCGAGCTGCGCACCGGGTTGGTCTGGTCAATCGCAATGGCGGGCGGCACGCCTTCGACCTTGTCGACCGCAGGCTTGTCCATGCGGTCGAGAAACTGGCGCGCATAGGCGCTGAAGGTCTCGACATAGCGGCGCTGCCCTTCGGCATACAGCGTGTCGAACACCAGGCTGGACTTGCCCGAGCCGCTGGGCCCGGTCACCACCGTCAACTCCCCCGTGCGGATATCCAGATCCAGATTCTTGAGGTTGTGCTGACGCGCACCACGGATGCGAATGTTTTCCTGAGACATACCGATGAGCTATCCAGTAATTCGTTGGCGCAGTCCAGCAACCGGATAAGCAAGGCCCCGGCTCAGTAGCAGGGAAGCCCGGACTTGGAAGGCTGACACGACTGCGTGGGGGCAAAATGATCGTGAACAACCATTCTAGGGAGTTCATTCATCGGCTGAATCAGCTCGCGGCAAAGCCCTGCAAACCACTGTACAAATTTACAGATATTAGCAAGTCAACGATGTATCCGGACCACAGGCCCTGCCCCTACGAAAAAGCCCGCATCCTGTCGAATGCGGGGCTGGCAGCAGAAGGCGCGCGGGGCGCCTGAGGGTGCCCCCTCAGAAGTGGTGGCGTATGCCCAGCGCAAAGGTGCTGAAGTCGGCACCGTCGGTGCCGGTGGCATACCGGGCGTTGGCCTTGTTGTCCACCCTGGTGTAGCCGGCATACACCTTGGTGCGCAGGCTCAGGTGGTAGTTGTAGCCCAGGATCAGTTGGCGCGCGCTGCTGCTTCCCACCCCGCTCCAGTTGCCCGCCCAACCAAACCCGGCAATCAAATCCGATAAACCCAGGCTGTACAACGCAGTGACGCGGCCCGCATTGCGCTTGCCGCGCAGGTCTTCATCGGTGCGCTGGTAGTAGGCGCCTATTCGGAAGGCGTCAAAGGTGTACTGGGCATGCAGGCCCAACGTGGTGCTGTCGTGGACCTTGGTGACGCCTGTGGCCAGCGACAGCGGCCCTTTGGCCCACTTGGCCGTGAGGTCGTAGCCGTTCTTGTTGCCGCTGTTTTCTCCGTTTTCATGGAATGCGCTCGCGCCCTCCACCGTCAGGCCGCCCCACAACACGGGCGTGCGATAGGACACCTTGTTGGCATCCGGCATCGGGTAGTAGTAGAGCGCATCAGACAGCGAACCCAGGTCATGGTTGGGCTGGCCCATCACCCCTTGGGCGGCCATGGCAATATAGGATTCGGAAGGCATCGAGCCCAGGCGCAGGCTGCCAAAATGCCCCGACAGGTTCACTTCACTCTGGCGCCTGAAGTCGATGCCCGTGCCTCCACGGCCGCTCCCATCGTCCGAGTTGAAATCGGCCTCCAGCACGAAGCCTGCTCTCAGCCCGCCACCCAGGTCTTCGCTACCGCGAAAGCCGATGCTCGAGCGGTTGTTGAACAGCCCGGTGGTCGTTACATCTCCTGTTTTTTGCCGTTCCAGCGTGGTATTGATGCGGCCAAAAATCTCCACACTGCTTTGCGCCATTGCCCCAGACGAGCCGGCAGCGGCCAGGCCGGCCAAGGTCATACGGTTAATCAGTACACGCATGTTGTCTCCTCACGGAAAGTCTTTGAAATCGCCAGACAGGACCGCCGATTTCTACATGAGGACCAGTCTGGCTATTTATATTTAATACCCAAACATGGTTTTTAATAGTTATTTTCTATTTTAAAAAGTGCAGTTTGGTTAATGCAGGCAAGACCGTTTGGATAAACGTGGGAGGTAGGCAGAATCAGGCTAAACCCATTGATAGCGAAAAATAAAAAACCCGCGTTCTTGCGAATGCGGGTCAGTGCGCAACAGCGCGCGACAGGTAACACCTTCATCGAGAAGCCATTACCGCGATAAAAAAACCCGCGCTCTTTCGAACGCGGGTCGTGAAGCGGAAGGCGCGCTGGGCGCCCGGCTTGCTTAGAAGTTGTGGCGGATACCTGCAGCGAAGGTGCTGAAGTCGGCGCCGGAGATGCCGGTGGCGTAGCTGGCATTGGCCTTGTTGTCGACCTTGGTGTAACCCGCGTACAGCTTGGAGCGCTTGCTCAGGTTGTAGTTGTAGCCCAGGATCAGCTGGCGGGCGCCGCTGTTGCTGACGTCGTCCCACTTGCCAGCCCAGCCGAAGCCAGCGACAAATTCGGACGCGCCCACGGTGTACATACCGGTCACGCGGGCCGCGTTGCGCTTGCCGCGCAGCTCTTCGTCAGAGCGTTGGTAGTACGCACCCAGTTGGAAGGCATTGATGGTGTAGTGCGCGCGCAGGCCCAGTTGCTTGTCGCCACCGACCTTGCTGAAACCGGCACCCAGTGCCAGAGGGCCGCTTTCCCAGTTGGCCGCCAGGTCGTAACCATGCTTGTCGTTGGTGCCAGCGGCCTTTTCGTGGAACGATGCAGCGCCTTCGATGGTCAGGCCGCCCAGGAACACGGGGGTGCGGTAGGCGATCTTGTTGGAGTCACGCATCACGTAGGTGTAAAGCGCATCCGACAGCGAACCGGTGTCGTGGTTGGGCTGGTCCAGCACGCCGTAGTCGGCCACCGCATAGTAGGACTCGGAGGTGAAGGTGCCCAGACGCAGCATACCGAAGTTGCCAGCCAGGTTCACTTCGCTCTGGCGGCGGAAGGTCAGACCACCTGCGGAGCCGGTGCCCGAGCCGTCGTCCGAGTTGAAACCCGATTCCAGCACGAAGCCAGCCTTCAGGCCGCCACCCAGGTCTTCCGTGCCACGGAAGCCGATACGCGATGCGTTGTTGAACAGGCCGGTGGTGGAGACATCGCCCACCTTCTGGCGCTCCACCGAGGTATTCACACGGCCATAAACCTGCACGCTGCTTTGAGCCAGTGCAGCGGTAGAGCCAGCAACGGCCAAGGTGGCAATCATCAAACGATTCAGTGAGCGCATAGTGTCCTCGGGGATGTAGTCATTAAAAATGGTTGGACGGTGCTGATAGCGTTTGCACAGAGCAGTATTCGGCCCGTCACATATTGTTAATTCTAGGCGGCAGACCCCATTTATCGTGCTTTCCATCGCGCAGATTTTGAGAGAGTGACGCATCGCTACCACACTTTGATGACACACCCTGGTATTAACCATGAGAGCCGGAAAGGGGCAAAAAAAACAGCACCCGGAGGTGCTGTGGGGAGGTGAAGGCCTCGGGTATCACGCAGTGCAGATAACCGGGGCCTGCTCGCAGTTGCGCGGGTCAGTCGTCGGCGTAAATATCGACATCCTTGGTTTCGCGAACGAACAAGGTACCGATCACGAAGGTGATGCCGGCGATGATGATCGGGTACCACAGACCGTTGTACATGTTGCCGGTCTGGGCCACGATCGCGAAGGCCGTCGTGGGCAGCAAACCACCGAACCAGCCATTGCCGATGTGATAGGGCAGCGACATTGAGGTGTAGCGGATGCGGGTCGGGAACATTTCCACGAGCATCGCGGCGATCGGCCCGTACACCATGGTCACCAGCAGCACCAGGTAGGTCAGCAGTACCACCGTCAAGAGCTTGTTCATCTTGGAGGGATCGGCCTTGGTGGGGTAGCCATCCTTGGCCAGGGTTTCCGCCACAGCCTTCTTGAACGCGCCATCCTTGGCCTTCAGATCGTCGCCGCTCAGGCCTACCGCTGCATAGCTGGGGATGGTGTCGTTGCCGATCTTGATGACCGCCGTTGTGCCCGCTGGTGCCGCCTCGGTTTCATAGCTCACCGAATTGGCCGCCAGCAGTTGCTTGGCCACGTCGCAGGAGCTGGTGAACTTGGACGTCCCCGTCGGGTTGAACTGGAACGAGCACTCGGCCGGGTTGGCCACCACCACCACCTTGTTCCTCGCTTGCGCTGCTGCCAGATCGGGGTTGGCCGCTTCGGTCAGCATCTTGAACACGGGGAAGTAGGTCAGCACGGCCAGCAGGCAGCCCGCCATGATGATGGGCTTGCGGCCGATCTTGTCGGACAGCGAGCCAAAGATCACGAAGAAGGGTGTTGCAATCAGCAGGGCCACGGCGATCATCAGGTTGGCGGTCACGGCGTCGACCTTGAGCTGCTGGGTCAGGAAGAACAGCGAATAGAACTGGCCGGTGTACCAGACCACGGCCTGACCAGCGGTCAAACCCACCAGTGCCAGGATCACGATCTTCAGGTTCTTCCACTGGCCGAACGATTCCTTCAGCGGCGCCTTGGAAGTCTTGCCCTCGGCCTTCATGCGCTGGAACGCAGGGGATTCGGACAGGGTCATGCGGATCCACACCGACACGCCCAGCAGAATGATCGACACCAGGAACGGAATGCGCCAGCCCCAGTCATTGAACGCAGGCTCGCCCATCGCGGTGCGCGTGCCCAGAATCACCAGCAGCGACAGGAACAGACCCAGGGTGGCCGTGGTCTGGATCCACGAGGTGTAGGCACCGCGCTTGCCGTTGGGGGCATGCTCGGCCACATACGTCGCGGCACCACCGTATTCACCGCCCAGCGCCAGACCCTGCAGCATGCGCAACACGATCAGGATGATGGGCGCTGCCACGCCAATGCTGGCGTAGTTGGGCAGGATGCCGACGATGAAGGTGGAGGCGCCCATCAGCAAGATGGTGACCAGGAAGGTGTACTTGCGCCCGATCATGTCGCCCAGGCGGCCGAACACCAGCGCGCCAAAGGGGCGCACGATGAAGCCGGCAGCAAAGGCCAGCAACGCAAAGATGAAGGCGGAGGTGGGGTCCAGTCCGGAGAAGAACTGCTTGGCGATGATGGCCGCCAGCGAGCCGTAGAGATAGAAGTCGTACCACTCAAAAACGGTGCCGAGTGACGAGGCAAAGATGACCTTGCGCTCCTCCTTGGTCATCGGCCGTGCTGCTGCACTGGTTGCCATGCTGTTGTCTCCTTGTAGTGTTGCCGCACTTTTGTTTGGCGGACACTGCATTCTTCAAGCAAGCGCTGACCCAAGTCTGACGGTTTTCCAACACTAGCTTGCAAGCTGCTGACAATTCGCTGACAAAATCCAGCGCAACCCGCAGAAAAGGTTTTGCCATGTGGAAAATCGCTGCACTGCAGCAGCAACCAAGGGAAAGTCCCAGGGCTGGCAAATCCACTGGAAAGGTGTTTGCAGCGACTCAGAAGCCGGACATCAGCGTTTGGCCAATCCGGAAGGACGGTCGGCCGACGCATCCCACTGGCCATCGGCAAACCAGGCATCGCCGTTCAGGTAGGCACTCAGCATCGGCAAGCCATCGAAACCCCAGAACAGCTTGCCATCCAGCACCATGCTGGGCACGCCAAACACGCCGGCGGCCACTGCGGCGTCGGTATTGCTGCGCAAGGCCTGCTTGGCCTCCTGCTCGGCCGCATCGCCAGCGCGCAGCTGCTCGGCAAGCGTCTGCTCCAGCGCCTGCAGGCGTTGCGCATCCAGCGCGTCGGCGCCACCCAGCCAGACATGGCGGAAGATGGCATCGGCCGTGAAGCGGTTGATACAGCCGCCCTGGCCTGTGCGCAGCGCCAGGCGCAGCAACGGCAATGGGTTGAAAGGATGCTGGGCGGGCATCTGCAGACCGCAGCCCTGCCGGTGGCCCAGCCAGCTGGCATGGCGGTAGGTCCATTCGCGCTTGCCGGCGATGCCGGCCGGCCCGGGATTGGCATGCTGCTGCAGCAACGCACCCAGCAGCACAGGCCGGTAGCGCACATGCACGCTATGGCGTTGCAAGGCCTGGGGCAGCGCATCAAAGGCCAGCCAGGCATAGGGAGAGACAAAGTCCAGGTAGAAATCGATGGTTTTCATACCGGACCCCGGTCAAACCGCCGGCACCAAGGGCCGGCCATTGCTGCCCAGGCCCGCACGGCCCAGTGCCTGCAGCCAGATCTGCTGGCGCTCGGCGGTATCGGCCTTGGACCAGGCGCGGATCTCGTCAATCGAACGGTAGCAGCCGATGCAGTGGCTGCGGTCCGCGTTCATCTTGCACAGCGACACACAGGGCGATGGCACGACATCGGCGTAACCGGCCGCAAAGGCACCGGTCACCCGGACCTGCTTGGTGCGCGCTGCCAGCGGCGCGGGCGAGGCCACGGGCAACGCCACCGGCTTGTCCGCTTGCTCTGTCATGCCGCCTCCTTGACCACATCGGCCACCGGCGCGCCGGTCAGCGCTTGCAGATCGGCTGGCGCCAGCGCAAACACGCCATTCGGGTGGCCTGCTGCAGCCCAAATCTGTTCAAAGCGGAACAGCTCGCGGTCAATCAGAGTAACGGGCTTGCTCAGATGGCCGACCGGCGAGACACCGCCAATCGCAAAGCCGGTGCGGGCTTTGACAAAGTCCGCATCCGCACGGCCTACCGGGCCGACCAGCGCGGCCACCTTGGCCTCGTCCACGCGGCAATCGCCCGAGGTAATGACCAGCACGCAGGCGTCATCGCTCTTGCGGCGAAAAATAATGCTCTTGGCAATCTGGCCCAATGCAATGCCCAGCGCATCGGCGGCCTCCTGGGCTGTGCGCGCTGAGACCTCCAGCATCTGCGGCCCATGCGGATGGCCCTGGTCCTGCAGCACCCTGGCTACCCGCTGCACCCCTTCGGGCAGGCTCAGCAATTCCGCTCCACACATGGTTTGACTCCTGGTTAAGCCATGATTGTGCCGGCTTGCGCCCCCGGCTGCAGCGCCCCGGGCATTCGTGCCCCGGACATTCGCGTCCCGGACATTCGCGCCCCCGCCTCGGCCCTTCAGCCCGCGCGCTTGTTCATCAGTGCCACGGCCACGCGCGAGTTGGGCTTGCGCTGCAGGAAGTCACTGATGTAGATGCCTGCATCGACCAGCTTGTCCAGATCGATGCCGGTCTCGATGCCCATGCCCTGCAGCATGTAGACCAGGTCCTCGGTGGCGACATTGCCGGTTGCGCCCTTGGCATAGGGGCAGCCGCCCAGGCCGGCGATGGAAGACTGGAAGTTCCAGATGCCCAGCTCCAGCGAGGCCAAGGTGTTGGGCAGCGCCTGGCCATAGGTGTCGTGGAAATGCCCGCTGACATGGTCAACATCGAAATACTGCAACGTGGCCTCCAGCGCCTTTTGCACCTTGATCGGAGTGCCCACGCCAATGGTGTCGGCCACATCCACGCGCTCCACGCCAATGCCCTTCATCAGCTCGGCCAGGTAGGCCACGCGCGAAGGCGCAATCTCCCCTTCATAGGGGCAGCCGACGGTGCAGCTCATCGCGCCACGCACGGCAATGCCGGCAGCCTTGGCCGCGTCCACCACAGGGGCAAAGCGCTCGATGCTCTCGGCGATCGAGCAGTTGATGTTGCGCTGGCTGAAGGCCTCGCTGGCCGCGCCAAAGACCACGATCTCATCGGGCTGCGAGGCCACGGCCGCTTCATAGCCCTTCAGGTTCGGGGTCAGCACCGAATAGCGCACACCGGCCTTGCGCGCCAGCCCCGCCATCACCTCGGCGTTATCGCCCATCTGAGGCACCCACTTGGGACTGACAAAGCTGGTCACCTCGATCTCGGTCAGGCCTGCCTCCTGCAGCCGGTGGGTCAGCTCGATCTTCACGGCGGCCGGCACTGGCGATTTCTCGTTCTGCAGGCCGTCACGGGGGCCGACATCAATCAATTGGACACGTTGGGGGTAGCGGGCCATGGGGCGTCTCCTGGAGTATTTCTCAAAAACGGGGGGCGGAATCAGTATCCGCGATCGGCATAGACCATGCCGCCAGGCTTCTCTCCGGCGGCAAAGGCCTGGAGCTTGTGCAGGATCTGCTGCAAGGTCTCTTCGGGCAAGGTGCGGGCGGAGCTGTGGGGGGTGATGCGGATCCGCGGATGCTGCCAGAACGGGTGCCCGGCGGGCAGCGGCTCGGTGCGGAACACATCCAGTGTGGCGCCAGCGACCTGGCCGCTGTCCAGCGCCGCCAGCAGGTCGGCATCGACCAGGTGCGCGCCGCGCGCCACATTGATCACATAGGCGCCCGGCTGCAGCTGCGCCAGCAGGCTGGCGTCGATGATGTTCTCGGTCTGCGGGGTCAGCGGCAGCAGGTTGACGAGGATGCGTGTGGCGCGCAGAAAGGCCGGCAGTTGGGCACTGCCTGCATAGCAGTCCACACCAGCGATCTGCTTGGGCGAGCGGCTCCAGCCGCGCACCGGAAAATCAAACTGCGCCACCGCCCGGGCCACGCGCTCGCCCAGCACACCCAGGCCCATCACGCCGACGGGAAAATCGCTGCGCAAGCGCAAGGGCTGCTGTGCCCAGACGCCGGCGCTTTGCTGGGCGCGGTACGGCGCCAGGTCGCGGAAATGGTCGATGACCGCATGGCAGACATACTCGGCCATCTGCACGGCCATGCCGGCATCTTCGAGCCGCAGCACCGGCACGCCAGGCGGCAACTGGCGCGCAAACAGCGCATCGACGCCGGCACCCATGTTGAAAATGGCCTTGAGGCCCGCGCCTTGCTCGTCCAACAGTTGCTGCGGCGGCTTCCAGACCAGCGCGTAGTCGGCCTGGGCCATGCCCGGGGTCCAGCCGCTGGCGTCCGCCTGGGGCAGGTGCAGCCGAATCGCGTCCAGCCAGGGCTGGAGCGCATCGCTGTCGGTGTAGACGAGAATTTTCATGGCCGGCATTTCAGCACAGAAAGCAGCGCAGCGCCGTCACAGACAGCGCAGAGGCGCATACGTCAGGACGCAGCGACCTGCAGCTTGAGCAGCTCGGCGCCTTCGGTCACCTGGTCGCCGGGTGCAAACAGCAGCTCCAGCACCTCGCCATCGGCTGGGGCGGCAATCGTGTGCTCCATCTTCATGGCCTCCATCACCGCCAGCGGCTGGCCCTTGCTGACCTTGTCGCCCGCCTTGACCGCAAACGACACCACCTTGCCCGGCATCGGCGCCGTCAGGCGCCCCCCTTCGCTGCCGGCATCACCGGCATGGGCCAGCGCATCAATGGCGGTGATCTCGGCCGCACCACGCGGCGCAAACACATGCACCACCTCGCCCTGCTGCCAGGTCTGCACCTGGTCGCGCTGGCCGTTGAACTGCAGCTCCACCAGCTCGCCGTTGGGGCTGAACTGCAGCGGGCCGGTGGCATCGCCCACCGTCAGCACCAGGCCACCGGCCTCGTAGCGCAGCGCCGCCTGCAGCTTGTCGCCGCCAAACTCAAAGTCAAAACGGCGTTCGGTCACGCCATGCGATTGCCAGCCATCGCGGCGGCTGAAGGGGTCGTTGCTCTCGGTAGCGCGCTCCTGCAGCAGCTCGGCCACCACGGCAGCGGCCGCAGCGGTATCCAGGCCCAGGCCGCGCTGCTTGAAGAGCAGCGCTTCTTCGCGCTGGATCAGTGCCGTATCGAGCTTGGCCTGGCCAAACGAGGGCGTGGCCAGGATATGGCGCAGAAACTGCACATTGGTCTGCAGGCCGACGATGCGCACGGCCGCCAGCGCCGCATCCAGCCGTGCCAGCGCCTGGGCGCGGTCTGCGCCATGGACGATGAGCTTGGCGATCATGCTGTCGTAGAACGGGCTGATGGCATCGCCTTCGCGCACGCCATCGTCAATGCGCACATCGCTGATCGCAAAACTGCTGCAGTCGGGCTTGCGGTAGACATGCAAGGTGCCGGTGGCGGGCAGGAAGTTGTTGTCCGGGTTCTCGGCGCAGATACGCGCCTCGATCGCGTGGCCGCTGATCTTCAGCGCGGCCTGCTGCTTGGGCAACGGCTGGCCGTTGGCCACCAGCAGCTGCCACTGCACCAGGTCCTCGCCGGTGATGGCCTCGGTCACCGGGTGCTCGACCTGCAGGCGCGTGTTCATCTCCATGAAATAGAACTTCATCGCCTCGGGCTGGTCGTAGCCGCCGGGCTGCTCGACGATGAATTCCACCGTGCCCGCACCCACATAGCCCACGGCCTTGGCCGCTGCCACCGCCGCCTCGCCCATTTGCTGGCGCAGTGCGGCCGTCATTCCGGGCGCTGGTGCCTCTTCCAGCACCTTCTGGTGGCGGCGCTGCACTGAGCAGTCGCGCTCGAACAGGTAGACGCAGTTGCCTTGCGTATCGCCAAACACCTGGATCTCGATATGGCGCGGGCGCAGCACGTATTTCTCGATCAGCACCGCATCGTTGCTGAAGCTGTTGATGGCCTCGCGCTTGCAGGATTCCAGCGCGGCGGCGAAGTCCTCGCTTTTTTCCACCAGGCGCATGCCCTTGCCACCACCGCCGGCGCTGGCCTTGATCAGCACCGGGTAGCCGATGCGGTCGGCCTCCGCGTGCAGCAGGGCCGGGTCTTGCCCTGCGCCGTGGTAGCCCGGCACCAGGGGTACGCCGGCCTTTTCCATCAGCTGCTTGGATTCGGCCTTCAGGCCCATCGCCCGGATGGCGCTGGCAGGCGGGCCGATGAAGACCAGGCCCGCAGCGGCGCAAGCGGCGGCAAAGTCCTCGTTCTCGCTCAGAAAGCCGTAGCCGGGGTGGATGGCCTGGGCGCCGGTGGCCTGGGCGGCCTCGATGATGCGTTCCCAGCGCAGGTAGCTGTCCTTGGGGGCGCTGCCACCGATGTGCACGGACTCGTCGCAGGCGGCCACATGCTTGGCATGGGCGTCGGCATCAGAGTACACGGCCACGGTCTTGACGCCCATGCGGCGGGCTGTAGCGGCGACGCGGCAGGCGATCTCACCACGGTTGGCGATCAAAATTTTCGAGAACATACAACAATCTCCTCAGTCTTCTTCCCTGTCCCCGGCCCGCCTTCGCAAGCCCTGGGTCAATATCGTTGGTGATCCGCGCCGGTGGCGGCCAGGGCCACCGGCTCTTCATGGCCCAGCCACCGGCGAATCCGGCGCACCACAGCCCGCAAAAACTTCCACAGCACCCAGGTCATCACCCACATCAGCACCAGCACCACGGCCAGCGCCACCGCAAACACCAGCGGGTGGTTGATGGCCAGCCACACTGCGCCGACCGACACCCCGTCTTCCAGCAGGCTCGCCCCCCAATTGGAGAACGGCTCCGGGCTGGTGTTGATCGCTGCGCGCGTGGTGGTCTTGGCCACCTGGCTGCTCAGCGCCAGGGTGCCGCCCATCAAGGCGGCCGCCGTGGCCATCGTCGCGTTGTCGGTACCAAACACGCTGGCGGCCAAGGCCGCGCCAGCGGGCACACGCACGACGCTCTGCACCACATCCCAGACCGAATCCACGCCGGGAATCTTGTCGGCAAAGAACTCGACAAACAGCAGCGCGCCACTGATGACCAGGATCACCGGCTGCTGCAGCACCGTCAGCCCGCCGGGCAGGTGCAGCACGCCCGTCGCGCCCAGCATGCCCGTCACAAACACCACCGCGTAGAGCCGAAAGCCACTGGCCCAGCCCAGCGCGGCCGCCAGGGCCATCAGCTGGCCCCAGTCCCACTGCGCCATGGCCTGCCCCATCTGGCCGGCCACCTGGCCGACCTGGTCGGCCGCCTGCCCCACCGTTTGGGCGGTGTCCTTGTCCAGATGCAGGCCCATGCCGTGCAGCCAGTTGACGATGGTGTTCCAGGTATCCATGGTGGGGCTCCTCAGTGCCAGTCAGCAAACGCGCTGTTTATAGCGCCAACGCCTGCTTGCTGTCTGCCATCCAAGGCCGCGTTATGCGTACTTCAGCCTCCCAGCCAGCTGGGTTTGCGTTTGTTCAAGAATGCCTGCACGCCTTCCTTGCCTTCGGCGCTGGCGCGGATATCGGCAATGCCGGCCACCGTCTCGGCGATCAGCGCCTCGTCCACCTCGCGGCCGGCCACATCGAGCACCAGCTTTTTGCAGGCCTGCACCGCTGCCGGGCTGGCGCTCAGCAGGTGCTTGAGCAGGCCGTCCACAGCGCTGTCCAGCGCCTCGGCCTCCACCACCTGGTGCACGAAGCCGGTGCGCAGTGCTTCAGCGGCGTCAAAGCGCTCGCCGGTCAGAAAGTAGCGGTGCGCCGCACGCGGGCCCATCGCGCGGATCACATAGGGGCTGATCGTGGCCGGGATCAGACCGATCTTCACCTCGCTGAGGCAAAAACCGGCATGGCTGGCCGCCACCGCCATGTCGCAGCAAGCGACCAGACCCATGCCGCCGGCGTAGACATCGCCTTGCACCCGCGCGATCGTCGGCTTGGGGCAGGTGTAGATCACGCGCAGCATCTCGGCGAGCTTGCCGGCATCGACCAGGTTCTCCTCACGGGTGTAATCGGCCATCGCGCGCATCCAGTTCAGGTTGGCGCCGGCGCAAAAGGCCGGGCCTTCGGCGGCCAGCACCACGGCGCGGACCTGGGCCTGCGCCCCCACCCAGGTAAAGGCGCGGGTGATGTCGGCAATCACCTCGTCGCTGAAGGCATTGCGGACATCGGGCTGGGTCAGCGTGATGGTGGCCACCGGCCCAGCGGCTTCGACGGTCAGAAATGTGCTTTTCATGGTGTCCTCTCTGTCTCAGGGTATTACATGCGAAAGACGCCGAACTTGGTGTCTTCGATCGGTGCATTGCGGGTGGCTGCCAGGCCCAGCGCCAGCACGCGGCGGGTATCGGCCGGGTCGATGACGCCGTCATCCCACAGGCGTGCCGAGGCGTAGTAGGGGTGGCCCTGGTCCTCGTACTGCTGGCGGATGGGTGCCTTGAAGGCCTCCTCCTCCTCCGCCGTCCAGGCGCCGCCCCGGCCCTCGATGCCATCGCGCTTGACCGTGGCCAGCACGCTGGCCGCCTGCTCGCCGCCCATCACGCTGATGCGTGCGTTCGGCCACATCCACAGGAAGCGCGGGCTATAGGCCCGGCCGCACATGCCGTAGTTGCCGGCGCCAAAACTGCCACCGATGATGATCGTGAACTTGGGCACGCTGGCCGTGGCCACCGCCGTCACCAGCTTGGCGCCGTGGCGGGCAATGCCCTCGTTCTCGTACTTGCGGCCCACCATGAAGCCGGTGATGTTCTGCAGGAAGACCAGCGGAATCTTGCGCTGGCAGCACAGCTCGATGAAGTGTGCGCCCTTGACGGCCGACTCGCTGAACAGAATGCCGTTGTTGGCGATGATGCCGACCTCCATGCCCTCGACCCGGGCAAAGCCGCAAACCAGGGTTGCGCCAAAGCGGGCCTTGAACTCGTCGAAATCGCTGCCATCGACAATGCGAGCGATGATTTCGCGCACATCGAAAGGCTTGCGCGTATCGACGGGAATCACGCCATACAGCTCATCGGCCGGGTAGGCCGGTGCCTGCGGCGCCTTGTCCGCGGCATGGGGCTGCTTGGCCTTGTTCAAATGGCTCACGGCCTTGCGGGCCAGCGCCAGCGCATGGGTGTCGTTGTCGGCCAGGTGGTCGGCCACACCCGACAGGCGGGTGTGCACATCCCCGCCGCCCAGGTCTTCGGCGCTCACCACCTCGCCGGTCGCAGCCTTCACCAGCGGTGGGCCACCGAGGAAAATCGTGCCCTGGTTCTTCACGATGATGGACTCATCGCTCATCGCCGGCACATAGGCGCCGCCGGCGGTGCAGGAGCCCATGACCACGGCGATCTGCGCAATGCCCTGGGCCGACATATTGGCCTGGTTGTAGAAGATGCGGCCAAAGTGCTCGCGGTCGGGGAAGACCTCGTCCTGGTTGGGCAGGTTGGCGCCGCCCGAATCGACCAGGTAAATGCAGGGCAGGCGGTTTTGCGCCGCCACTTCCTGCGCGCGCAAATGTTTTTTAACCGTCATTGGGTAGTAGGTGCCGCCTTTGACCGTGGCATCATTGCACACGATCATGCAGTCCACCCCGCTGACCCGGCCCACGCCGGCAATCAGGCCCGCGCCGGGCGCATCGTTGTTGTACATGTTCAGTGCAGCCAGTGGTGCCAGCTCCAAAAAGGGCGTGCCGGGGTCCAGCAGCATCTGCACGCGGTCACGCGGCAGCAGCTTGCCCCGGCCCAGGTGCTTGGCCCGTGCGGCTTCACCACCGCCTTGCGCCACCTTGGCAGACTGGGCCCGCAGGTCCTCCACAATGCTGCGCATGGCTTGCGCATTGGTCTGAAAATCTGCCGACCGGGCATTCAGCTGGGTTGCGAGTTTGCTCATGCTTGTCCTCTTCAATGTTCTAGCGTTCCGTTCAGAAACGCGTTTTCTTTAAAAATAGTCTGCTGCCAAACGAATCCGCACCATGCACACCGTCGAAACCGTCCTGCTCGTCCTGATGATCGGTGCCGTCACCGGCATCATTGCGCGCTACATCCGGGCCATACCGCTGCCGCTGATCCAGATCATGCTGGGCGCTGCGCTGTCCTGGCCGCAACAAGGCCTGCATATCGATTTCGATCCCGGCCTGTTCATGCTGCTGTTCATTCCGCCGCTGCTGTTTGCCGACGGCTGGCGCATTCCCAAGCGCGAGTTCTTTGCGCTGTACCGCCCTATTTTGCGGCTGGCCTTTGGCCTGGTGCTGTTTACCGTGATTGGCCTGGGCTACCTGATCCACTGGATGATTCCGGAGATCCCGCTGACCGTGGCCTTTGCGCTGGCCGCCGTGATATCGCCCACCGATGCGGTGGCCGTCTCGGCCATCACGCGCAACCTGGGCATGCCGGCCCACACCATGCATGTGCTCGAAGGCGAGTCGCTGCTCAATGATGCCTCGGGCCTGGTGGCGCTGAAATTCGCCATCGCCGCCACGTTGACCGGCGTTTTCTCCTGGACCCAGGTCACGCAGGAATTTCTGTGGATCGCCCTGGGCGGCCTGGGCGTGGGTGCGGCGGTGGGCTGGGGCTTCAGCTACCTGCGCGATACCGTCACCCGCCGCCTGGGCGATGTGGCGGCCACCCAGATGGTGCTGCTGCTGGTGCTGCTGCCGTTTGCGGCCTACCTGCTGGGTGAAAAAATTGGCGTCTCCGGCATTCTGGCGGCCGTGGCCGCTGGCGTGGCCACCAATTTTGGCGATCTGAACCGCGCCGACTACATCTCCGAGCGCATGCAGACCGCCGGTACCTGGGCGATGGTCGAATCGGCCTTCAACGGAGCGATCTTCCTGCTGCTGGGCTTGCAGCTGCCGTCGATCATTGGCGTGACCTTGCGCGATGCCGGCCATGACTGGTGGATTCTGGTGGGCTATGTGGCCATCATCTCGATCGCGCTGCTGGCGCTGCGCTGGATCTGGCTGATGCTGGGCGTCAGCCGCAGCCTGCACAAGGCCCACCAGGCCGGCAAGCTGATCAAGAAACCCGATCTCTGGCTGAACCTGGCCACCACGTTGGCGGGCATTCGCGGAGCGGTCACGTTGGCCGGTGCGCTGTCCGTGCCGCTGCTGCTGAACAACGGCCAGCCGTTTCCGGCACGCGATATGCTGATCTTTCTGGCCACCGGCACGATCTTGTTCACCTTGGTGATCGGCAGCATCGGCCTGCCGCTGGTACTGCGCCGCGTGCAGGCGACGAGCGAGCCCGAATCGGTGCGCGAAGAGCGCCAGGCGCGCATTGCAGCCTGCCGCGCGGCGATCAACAGCCTGGCGATGAGCGACGACGATGCCGCCCGGCAGCCCACCGAATGGCAGGCCCAGCAGCATGAAATCGAAGGCCGCATTGCGCGCGAATACCGCAACCGTATCGACCTGCTCGACGAAGAGCGCACGCCCGAATCGGCCGAGGTGCAGGACCTGGCCACGCCTGACGCCGTGCAGGAGCGGCGCCTGCGCTATGTGGCCGAGCTGGAGATGCGGCTCAACTGCATCAAGGTCGAGCGCCACACGATCTACGCCGAGCGGCACAACAACCGCATCAATGACGAATCGCTGCGCAGCCTGGTCCAGGAGCTGGATTTGAGCGAGATCACCTTGCGCAAGCGCCTGGAAGTGGCCCGCCGCGCCGCTGCCAAGCAGGCAGCCAAGCTGGAAGGGCATTGATCGTACAGGCGGTTGCTGCATGGCGGCGCTCTGCGCGGTTCAGGCCGTCTTGCTCACATCCAGCTTCAGCGATTCGATCATCGCCTCGCGGATCTTGAACTTCTGGATCTTGCCGGTCACCGTCATCGGGAAGGCCTCGACAAACTCGATGTAGCGCGGCACCTTGTAATGGGCCACCCGGCCCTTGCAGTAGCTGCGCAGTGCCTCGGCATCCAGGCTTTGGCCAGCCTTGACGATGACCCAGGCGCAGAGCTCTTCGCCAAAGCGGCTGTCGGGCACGCCGACCACCTGCACATCCTGCACCTGCGGGTGGGTGTAGAGGAACTCCTCGATCTCGCGCGGGTAGATGTTCTCGCCGCCCCGGATCACCATGTCCTTGATGCGGCCGACGATGTTCACATAGCCTTCGGCATCCATCGTGGCCAGGTCGCCGGTGTGCATCCAGCCATCGCCATCGATGGCCTCGCGCGTCTTGGCCTCGTCGCCCCAGTAACCATGCATGACGGAGTAACCGCGCGTGCAGAGCTCACCCGATTGCCCGGGGGCCACGGTCTCGCCGGTCTCCGGGCTGACGATCTTGACCTCCAGGTGCGGATGCACCTTGCCGACGGTGGACACGCGCTTGTCCAGCGGCGTATCGGTCGAACTTTGGCAGCTGACCGGGCTGGTCTCGGTCATGCCGTAGGCGATGGTGATCTCGGACAGATGCATCTGGCTGACGACGCGCTTCATCACCTCGATCGGGCAGGGGGAGCCAGCCATGATGCCGGTGCGCAGGCTCGACAGGTCGAACTCGGCAAAACGCGGGTGGTCCAGCTCGGCGATGAACATCGTGGGCACGCCATGCAGGCCGGTACAGCGCTCGGCCTGCACCGTCTCCAGCACGGTCAGCGCATCAAAGCCATCATTGGGGTAGACCATGGCCGCACCATGCGTCATGCAGGCCATATTGCCCAGCACCATGCCAAAGCAGTGGTAGAGCGGCACGGGGATGCAGAGCCGGTCCTCTTCGGTCAGCCGCATCGCCTCGCCAATGAAATAGCCGTTGTTGACGATATTGCGGTGGGTCAGGGTGGCGCCCTTGGGAAAGCCGGTGGTGCCACTGGTGAACTGGATATTGATCGGGTCGTAGGGCGTCAAGGTGGCGCCGATCTGCGCGACCTGCGGGTCGGCTGCCTCACCGCTGGCGATAAAGCGCGAGAAGCGCTGCATGCCCGGCTGCTCCTGGCCCTGGCCTGCGACATCGATCCAGACCACCAGACGCAGATCGGGCAGCGCCGCGATCTGCAGTGCGGCGCTGCCTTGTGTCTCCAGCTCCGGCGCCAGCGCACGCACCATGCCCAGGTAGTCGCTGGTCTTGAAACGCTCCATCACGAACAGCGCCTTGCACTGCACCTTGTTCAGCGCATAGGCCAGCTCGGAGGTGCGGTAGGCCGGGTTGATGTTGACCAGGATGATGCCCACATGGGCGGTGGCCAGTTGCAGCAGCACCCATTCCACATTGTTGTGCGACCAGATGCCGACCCGGTCGCCTTTGGCGATGCCGGCACGCAGCAAGGCACTGGCCAGTTGCTGCGATTGCGCCAGCAGTTGCTGGTAGCTCAGGCGCAGGCCCTGGTGGCGGCTGATGAGCGCATCACGCGCGCCAAAACGGGCCGCCGTCTCGCTCAGTTGCTGGCCGATGGTCTTGTTCAGCAGGCGCGGCTCGCTGGCGCCCCGTGCATAGCTGCTGGTCAATCTGGTCTCGCTCATGGTGTCTCCTGTCCGCCGCCCAACCAGCCGGGCCGGCGGCCTTTTTCCTTGTCTTTCAGCATACGCGAGCGTGCCGCGCAAATGATGGCAGGATGGTTGCAAATGTCGCCAGTACAATGGCCCTGCTTGGCGCTATTTAAACCCCACCCTCCATGCCCAAACCCCTGCCCTCTTCTGCCGTCGTGCACCACCCCGCAGTCACGCCCATGGCCTTTGTCCGGGCAATCGCCCGTGCCTACCAGCACCGGGGGCTGAGTGCGGATCGTGCGCTGCAATTGGCGCAAATCGATCCCTTGGCGGTCGAAAAAGATGGCCCTGGCATCACCGCCTTGCAGTTCGAAACCCTCTCCGACGCCGCCATGCAGGAGCTGGACGACGAGGCCCTGGGCTGGTTCAGCCGCCGCCTGCCCTGGGGCAGCTATGGCATGCTGGCCCGCGCCTCGCTCACCAGCCCCAACCTGGGGGTGGCGCTCAAGCGCTGGTGCCGCCACCATGGCCTGCTCACCGATGACCTGGCGCTCAGCCTGCAGGTGCAGGGCGAGACGGCCACGGTCGAGATCATCGAACACACCGGCCTGGGCGAGCTGCGCGAGTTCTGCCTGGTCTCCATGCTGCGCAATATGCATGGGCTGTCGAGCTGGTTTGTCGATTCGTCGCTGCCGCTGTTCAAGGTGAGTTTTCCGTTCGACGCACCCGCCCATGCCGATGTGTATGCGCTGCTCTTCCCTGGCGATGTGCAGTTTGGCGCACCGGTCACCCGCATGCAGTTTGATGCGCGCTACCTGGCCTTGCCGATTGCCCGCGACGAAGCGGCGTTGCAGCGCATGCTGCAGCGCGCGCTGCCGCTGACCGTGCGTCCCTACCGCCGCGACCGGTTGATGGTGCAGCGCGTGCGCCAGTTGCTGGCGGCCGACCCCTCGGCGATGCACAGCGCCGACAGCCTCTCGGCCAAGCTGCACCTGTCGCTGCGCACCCTGCACCGCCAGCTCAAGGACGAGGGCGCATCGCTGCAGGCCCTGAAGGACGAGGTGCGGCGCGAACGCTCGCTGACCCTGCTCCACCGCAGCAACCGGCCGATCAAGCAGATCGCGCAGCTGGCCGGCTTCAGCAATGACAAAAGCTTTATCCGCGCCTTCCGCACCTGGATGGGCATGTCCCCGGCCGAGTATCGCAAGAGCACCCGGCCGCCGGCCTGAGGCTCCGCAGATACGGGCCTGACACCGGCCCGATTTGCAACCTGGCTGACACCTGCAGGGCAGCCACTGGCGTCCATTCGTGCCAAGATGGCGGCACAACATCGGATGGAGACTTGCTGTGATCGAGCTGTACCACTGTGTGAGCGCGCGCTCGTTCCGCGCGCTATGGATGCTGGAAGAGCTGGGCCTGCCCTACCGGCTGCAGATGCTGCCCTTTCCGCCCCGCGCACTGGCCAAGCACTATCTGGCGCTCAACCCGCTGGGCACCGTGCCGCTGCTGATCGACGGCGACACCCGCATGACCGAGTCCGCCGCCATCTGCCAGTACCTGGCCAGCCGCGACCCCGCGCAGCGCCTGGACGTGCAGCCCAGCGACCCCGCCTATGGCAGCTACCTGAACTGGCTGCACATGTCCGATGCGACCTTGACCTTTCCGCAGACCCTGGTGCTGCGCTACCAGTTCTTTGAGCCCGCCGTGCGGCGCCAGCCCCAGGTGGCCGAAGACTACGAGCGCTGGTTTCTGGGCCGGCTGCGCGCGCTGGAGACCGCTGCCCAGGCGATGCCGGACAACCAGCCCTACCTCTGCGCAGGCCGCTTCACGGCCGCCGATGTGGCCGTGGGCTATGCGCTGATGCTGTCGGATTACCTGGGCATGTCGTCCCAATGGGGGCCGGCCACCCAGCACTACTGGATGCAGCTGCAACAGCGTGCCGCCTTCCTGCGCAGCCTGGAGGCCGAAAAGCAGGCCGCGCTGGACCAGCAGATCGACCCCATTCCGTCGCCGTTGATCCGGCCCTGACCTTGCCTGGAAGCCCTCGACATGATCGCCATCACCGACCAGACCACCATTAGCCAGGCACTGCAGGCCGCCATCGCGCGCTACCCCCACCACAGCCTGCTGGCAGTGCCGGCCAACCCCAAGCGCAGCTACCTGTCCGAGGGCTGCGAGTTCAGCTACACGCAGGCCGGCGCCCATATTGCGCGGCTGCAGGCGAGCTACCAGGCGGCCGGCTATGGCGTGGGCCACCGCGTGGGCTTGTTTCTGGAAAGCCGGCCCGAGCACCTCTGGCACAAGCTGGCGATGAACAGCCTGGGCATCTGCTGTGTGCCCATCAATCCCGACTACAAGCGCCGCGAGCTGAACTACCTGATCGACCATGCGCAGCTGGACATGGTCGTCTGCCTGCCCGAGCGGCTGGAGGCGCTGCAGCAGTCCCTGCAGGACACGCGCAACCAGCCGGCGCTGGTCTGCACCGATCCGCAAGATGGCAGCGCCATCACACTGCCAGCAGCACGCTCGCAGCCGTCGGGCCGCTTGAGCGCCGATACGCCTGCGAGCATCCTCTACACCTCCGGCACCACCGGCCAGCCCAAGGGCTGCGTGCTGTCGCATGCCTATGAGCTGGCCGCTGGCAAGTGGTATGCATCCCACCCCGGCCATGTGTCGATCCAGGAAGGCCGCGAGCGCCTGTTCAACCCGCTGCCGCTGTTCCATGTCAACGCCTCCATCCTGTCGTTCTACTGCATGCTGCTGAGCGGTGGCTGCCAGATCCAGACCGACCGCTTTCAGCCCAGCCGCTGGTGGGAAGAGGTGGCCAGCAGCCGCGCCACCATCGTCCACTACCTGGGCGTGATCATTCCACTGCTGCTCAAGCAGCCGCCATCCGACTGGGAAGAACAGCACTGCGTGCGCTTTGGCTATGGCGCGGGGGTGGAGCCACAGCTGCATGCCGCTTTCGAGCAGCGCTTTGGCTTTCCGTTGATCGAGCTGTGGGGCATGACCGAGGTGGTGCGCACCCTCTCCGACCATGGCGACGACCGCCAGGTGGGCACACGCTCCTTTGGCCGGGGTGCGCCCGGGCTGGAGGTGCGGGTGGCCGATGAGAGCGGCCAGCCGGTGCCGCCCGGCACGCCTGGCGAGATGCTGGTGCGCCACTCGGCCGAGACGCCGCGCAAGCATTTTTTCAGCGAATACCTGGACAACCCCGAAGCCACCGCCAAGGCCTGGGAGGGCGGCTGGTTCCACACCGGGGATGTCGTGGTGCAGGACCCCGATGGCCTGCTGCACTTCATGGACCGGCGCAAGAACATCATCCGTCGCTCCGGCGAGAACATTGCGGCCGCCGAGGTGGAGGCCGTGCTGCTGTCCCACCCCAAGGTGCACCAGGTGGCCGTTCTGGCCGCGCCCGATGACATCCGCGAAGAGGAGGTGCTGGCCAGCATCGTGCTGAGCGAAGGTGTGGCGCCCGGCACTGCCATCTGCCAGGAGCTGTTCGCGTTCTGCCAGCAGGAGATGGCCTATTACAAGGTGCCAGGCTGGTGGTGGTTCACCGACGAGATCCCCACCACCGGCACGCAGAAGATCCAGAAGCACCGGATTCTGGCCGCAGGCCAGGATGTGCGCAGCCTGCCCCAGGTGCTGGACATGCGGGCGCACAAAAAACGCTGACGGCGCCGGGCCCGCTGCTGCAGGGCGAGGAGTGCCGGGAGTCTAGCCTGCGCGGCGCAGCAGGTCGGCGCCCTTTTCGCCAATCATCATCGTGGCCGCGCAGGTGTTGGCGGAGGTGATCTCGGGCATCACCGAGGCATCGATCACCCTCAGCCCCTGCAAGCCGTGCACGCGCAGCT
Organism: Comamonas sp. B21-038; assembly: GCF_022387135.1. Classification (GTDB taxonomy): domain Bacteria; phylum Pseudomonadota; class Gammaproteobacteria; order Burkholderiales; family Burkholderiaceae_C; genus Comamonas; species Comamonas sediminis. Next base: position 10,106 of record NZ_CP092462.1, on the reverse strand, counting down.
GGGCATCGACAACGGCACCCGCCTCGGGCCTGGGCCCCATGCGCGCCGTGCCGTTGAGGTGGTAGGACGACACACCGTAGCGGTAGATGAAGTCCAGGATCTCGTCATCGGACTGCACCTGCGGCCCCGGCATGACCTCGTCCACCCGGTAACGCGCCAGCGCCTGGCTCTGCAGCAAGGCGCGGGCCAGCCGCACGCCACGGATCAAGGTCAGGCGGTCGCCCTCGTCCTCCAGATAGCGTGGCTGCACCACCGGATCGGCCAGTGGGTCGTTGGAGGCCAGCTGCACCGTGCCCATGCTCTGGGGCCGGTGCTGCCAGACGCCGCAGGTCATGCCCGGAAACACATCGAGCTGGCCCACATAGCCTTCACGGTAGCTGGCCGGTGAGAACACGCCTTGCAGATCGGGCCGCTCCCGCCCCGGCTGCGAGGCCGCGAACCAGTGCACGACCGAGGGGCTGAGCTGCAGGATATTGGGTTTGCCGCGCAGCCATTGCCAGGCCTGGCCCCAGAGGCGTGGCACACGTGCCAGCTCGTTGATGGTGGTGGCGTTCTTCACCGAGGCGACCAGCCGCACCGAGAAATGGTCCTTCAGGTGCTGGCCCACACCGGGCAGGTGCACCTGCGTGGCAATGCCCAGCGCGCGCAGCCGCTCGCCATCGCCAATGCCCGACAGCTGCAGCAGCTTCGGTGTATTGATGGCGCCGGCGCTGACGACCACCTCGCGCCGCGCCCTCACCTGGCGCCGCACACCGTCCTGCAGGTACTCCACACCGCAGGCGCGGCCGCCCTCGACCAGAATGCGCAGCGCCTGCGCGCCGGTCCGCACATCCAGGTTGCCGCGCCGCACGGCCGGGCGCAGAAAGCAGCCGGCCGTGCTCATGCGCCAGCCGTTGTGGATGCTGCGCTGGAAATAGCCCACGCCTTGCTGGTAGGCGCCGTTGTAGTCCGGGTTGCGCGCCAGGCCCTGCTCGGCGGCGCCTTCCAGAAAGGCCTCGCAAATCGGGTGCGGCCAGTGCGGCAGGCTGACCTTGAGCGGGCCGTTGTGGCCGCGCAGTGCCGGATCGCCGCCATCGACAAAATGCTCGCTGCGCTGGAAATACGGCAGCACCTCGTCATAGGACCAACCGGCATTGCCCTGCGCGGCCCAGCCGTCGAAATCCTCGTGCTGGCCCCGGTTGTAGACCAGGCCATTGATGGAGGTGGAGCCGCCCAGGGTCTTGCCCTGGGGCAGCGGAATGCGCCGGCCAGCGGTGCGCTCCGTCGGTTCGGAGCTGAACTGCCAGGCCACCGCCGGGTTGAAGATCACCTTGATGAAGCCGGCCGGCAGCTTGAGGTAGGGCCGGTGGTCAGGCGGGCCGGCTTCAAGCACGCAGATGCGCAGCGCCGGGTCTTCGCCCAAGCGGGCAGCGACGATGGCACCGGCCGCGCCGCTGCCGACCACCACATAGTCAAAACTGTCGGCGGCCGGCGCGCTCATGCATGGGCTCCCAGGTACGCCGCACGCACCTTGGGGTCGCGCCGCAGATCGGCAGCGGCGCCCTGCAACGTGAAGTGGCCGGTCTCCAGCACATAGGCGCGGTCGGCCACCGCCAGCGCCTGGTTGGCCATCTGCTCGACCAGCAAGATGGTCACCCCCTGCGCCTTGAGCTGGCGCACGATTGCAAAGATCTCCTTGACGATCAGTGGCGCCAGGCCCAGCGAGGGCTCATCGAGCAGCAGCAGCTTGGGCCGCGACATCAGCGCACGCGCAATCGCCAGCATCTGCTGCTCGCCGCCCGACATGGTGCCGGCCATCTGCGTGCGGCGTTCACGCAGCCGGGGGAAGGTGTTGAACTGCTGCTCCACATCGGCGGTAATCGCGGCGGCGCCATCCTTGCGGTGGTAGGCGCCCAGCAGCAGGTTGTCATGCACGCTCTGGTCGGCAAACACCTGCCGCCCCTCGGGCGACTGGGCGATGCCAAAGGGCACGCGCAGGTGGCCGGGCATGCGGGTGATGTCCTGGCCCAGGAACTCGATGCGGCCCGCCGCAGTGGGCTCCAGGCCGGAGATGGCCTTCATCAGGGTGCTCTTGCCCGCGCCATTGCCACCAATGATGGTGACCACCTCACCGGCATGCACCTGCAGGGACACCCCTTTGAGGGCCTGCACGGCGCCGTAGTGCAGCTCCAGCGCCTCGACACGCAGCAATGGTGTTTGCTCAGGCATGGTGGCCTCCGTTCATCGCGTCGTCCTCGGTTTCATCGTCACTGCCCAGGTAGGCGGCAATCACCCGCGGATTGCTTTGCACCTGCTGGGGCGTGCCTTCGGCAATCTTCTGGCCGTAGTCCAGCACGATCACGTGGTCGGACACGGCCATCACCAGGTCCATGTGGTGCTCGATGAGCAGCACGGTAATGCCCAGATCGCGGATGCGCGCAATCACCTGGATCAGCTCCTGCGTCTCCTGCGGGTTGAGGCCGGCGGCCGGCTCATCGAGCAATAACAAACGCGGGTGGGTGGCCAGCGCGCGCGCCAGCTCCAGCCGGCGCTGCAGGCCATAGGGCAGGCTGCCTGCGGTATGCAGCGCCTTGTCGCGCAGCTGCAGGCGGTCGAGTATCTGCAAGGCTTCATCCCGCGCAGCCAGTTCGGCGCGCCGGGCCTTGCCCACCCCGATCAGGCTGGCAAAGAAGCCCGCCTGGATATGCGCATGCAAGCCGACCTTGACGTTGTCGAGCACCGTCATGTCACTGAACAGCCGCAGGTTCTGGAAGGTGCGGCCCAGGCCCATGCGGGCAATCCGGTTGGGCGAGACACCGACAATGCTCTGCCCCGCGAACTGGATGGTGCCGCGCTCGGGCACCACAATGCCCGAGAGGATGTTGAGCAAGGTGGTCTTGCCCGCACCATTGGGCCCGATCAGCGAATGCACATGGCCGGGCTTGATGCACAGATCCACCTCATTGGTCGGCACCACGCCGCCATAGGCTTTGTAGATGCCGCGGCCGTCCAGCAAACCCTCGCTGCCGGTACTGGCCAGCGGCGCGGCCGATTTGAGCTGCCAGGCCGGCAGATCACGCGGCAGCTGCGGCGTGGGCAGCAGGCCCGGCGCATATTTGCGCGCCAGGCTGCGCAAGGTTCCGGCCAGGCCATTGGGCATGGCGTACAGCGCAAACAGCAGCAGCGCACCATAGGTGAAATGCTGCACACCTGGCCAGCGCGACAGCAGCGAATCGAGCAAGGTCAGCACCACCGCACCCAGCAGCGGGCCATAGACGGAATTGCCGCCAAACAGCACCACCAGCAGGAAGAACACCGACAGGTTGAAGGTGATGAAGTCGGAGTTGATGTACTGGTTCTGCTGCGTGATCAGCGCACCGGCAATGCCGCAGGTAAAGGCGCTGATGACAAAGGCCAGCACCTTGAACTTGTAGACGCTGACGCCGACGCTCTCGGCCGCCACCTCGGCGGTGTTGACGGCCATGAAGGCGCGGCCAAAGCGCCCGGCCAGCAGGTGGCGAAACATCAGATGCAGCACCACGCACAGCGCGAGCACAAACCAGACCCAGTGCGACGAGGCAAACATCTGATCGCCGAGCTTCAAGGGCACCACGCCATAGATGCCCTGCTGGCCGGCAAACACATCCTGCCATTCGGAGACCACCTTCTCGACCACGATGCCAAAGCCGATGGTCACCATGGCCAGCGCCGGGCCCTTGACCCGCAGCGCCGGCAGCGCAATCACCACGCCGAACAGGCCGGCCAGCACGCCGGCCATCGCAAACGCGGCCCAGGGGTTCCAGCCCCAGCGGGTGGTGAGCAGCGCCACCGCATAGGCGCCCACAGCAAACAGGCCGGCATGGCCGAGCGATTTCTGACCGGTGTAGTTCACCAGCACATTCAGCCCGGAGGCGGCGATGTAGTTCACCCCGATCAGAAAGACGATGCGCAGGTAGAAGTCGTTGCTGGTCATCAGCGGGATGGCGGCCACCAGCGCCGCCACCAGGGCCAGCCAGCCGTAGTGCTTGATCTCGCTGTTCATCAGACTTTCTCCACGATCTTCTGGCCCAGCAGGCCCTGGGGCCGCACCACCAGCACCACGATGATCAGCAAGAAGATGCTGATCTCGCGCATCTCCGCCTGCCACAGGCCCACCAGCGCTTCGATCAGCCCCAGCACAAAGCCGCCCAGCATGCAGCCGCGCGGGCTGGTCAGCCCGCCCAGAATGGCCGAGGAGAAAGCCTTGAGTGCCAGGCTCATGCCCATGAAGACCGATGCCGTGGTGATGGGCGCAATCAGCAAACCGGCCAGGCCCGCCAGGCTGGAGCTGATGACAAAGGCCAGCACGACGATGGCCGTCACATTGATGCCCATCAGGGTGGCGGCGCTGCCGCTTTGCGCCACCGCGCGCACGGCCTTGCCGATGCGGGTATGGCGCATCACATAGTCGAGCGCGAGCAACACGGTCACGCTGCAGACCAGCACCAGCACCTCCTGGGGCAGCACACCGGCATTGCCGATGCGCAGCACCTCGCTGCCCAGCGGCGAGGGCATGACCAGAGGGGCAGGACCCCAGATGGCCAGCGCCGTGTTCTGGATGATGATGCCAAAGCCGATGGTGCTCATCACCCAGGCCATGCCGCCACGCCCCACAAAGGGCCGCACGGCGGCGTAGTACAGCAGCAGGCCCAGCAGCGCCAGGACGGCCATCGTGCCCAGCAGGCTGAGCACATAGCGCCACAGGCTGACATCGGCGGGCAGCAGGCTGTCGGTGATGTTCTTGCCGGCGAGCAGCAGCAGTACCGAGACCGCGACAAACGCGCCCGCGACCAGGAACTCGCCCTGGCCAAAGTTCAAGGTCTTGGTGGTGTTGAAGGTGATGTTGAAGCCCACCGCCACCAAGGCATAAATACTTCCCAAGGCCAGCCCGCTAAAGACCGCCTGCAGTATCGAATCCAGCATACGTACCCCAGACACATTGCCGCTAAAAAAACCAGGCCTGCGTGCCGCATGGGGCGGGCGCAGGCCTGACGAGCCGATGCCTTACTTCTTCAGATCCGCTGGTGTCAGCGACTTGTAGACACTGTCTTCAAAGCGCACCACGTCGCTGCCCTTCCAGCGGGCGAGGTAGAAGTCGCTCACGCTCAGGCCTTCGTGGTTGGTCTTGCTGAAGGGCTTGTCGTAGGTCTTGATGACGCCGTCGGTGCTGTTCAGGTTTTCCAGCGCAGCGGCAACCTTCTCGCCATCGGTGCTGTTGGCCTGCTTCATCGCTGCGGCCAGCAGCATCACCGAGTCATAGGCCTGGGCGGCGCAGGGGAAGGTCGTCAGGGTGGGGAAGTTCACACGCACGCGCTGGCCCAGGGCCTTGGTCTTGGCGGAGGTGTCTTCGGTCGTCGAGGCCGCCATGATCAGGTGCTCGGCCAGCTTGGTGCCCGCCATCTTGGGCAGCAGCGAGCTCAGGTTGCCCCAGGTGCCCAGGGTCATGGGCATGTAGTTGATCTTCTCCATGCTGCGCAGCACCTGGGCGGCGCCATCGGCAATGCCGTAGATGATCACGGTGTCCGCACCTGCCGCCTTGATCTTGTTGAGCTGCGAGGTCATGTCCGTGTCCTTCGGACCGTACTTCTCGACCGCCACGGGCTTGACGCCATGCAGCGCCAGAATCTCGGTCGCATCCTTGATGCCGCCCTGGCCGTAGCCGGTGGAATCAGCGAGGATCGCGATCTTCTTGTCCTTCGAGGCCTTGACGGCATAGGCACCCAGCAAGGCGACCTGCTCGCGGTCCACCATCGAGATGCGGTAGAGGTAGTTCTGCGGTTCCTTGGCGTAGCGGGTGGTGATTTCGGTGGCCGTGCCAATCGGCACGATCACCGGCACCTTCTTTTGCTGCGGAATATGCAGCCAGGCCAGCGCATTGCCGGAGTTGGCCGGCCCCACAATGCCGCTGACCTTTTCGCTGTCGATCAGCTCCTGCACGGTCTGGATGGCCTTGGGCGGTGTGCCCTGGTCATCACGGATGACACCGACCAGCTTGCGGCCCATGATGCCGCCGGCCTTGTTGATGTCTTCGATAGCGGCTTCAAACCCCCAGCGGCCGGAAATGCCCAGCTCGGCCACGCCGCTGGCCGATTGATCGGCGGTGTAGCCGATCTTGATGTCCTGTGCCTGTGCCGAAAAGGCGAAAACGCTGGCTACCAACGCCGCAGCCTTCGTCAGACGATAGACGAGCTTGTACATGTTTGTCTCCTTGCTTTGTTGTCAAAATCTCTTTGTCAGCCTCGTCTGCACGCACGAGGCCCTTGTCTTCTTCAATATAGCGGCGGATGCCGCAATCGCTCTTCTGGCTTACTCCTAAGTAAGAGTTCGTAACTACAACCCCTTAGTCGCGGTGTGCCGCGAGCAGCAGGTCCGCCGCCTTCTCCGCAATCATCATCGTCGGCGCACCGGTGTTGCCGGAGGGCATGGCGGGCATCACCGAGGCATCGGCGACCCGCAATCCGGCCATGCCATGCACACGCAGCTGGGGGTCGACCACGGACTGGCCATCGCCCGCCGCGCCCATGCGGCAGGTGCCCATGAAATGCCAGGCGGTACTGCCCCGCTCACGGGCAAACTGCAGCAGTTCCTCGTCCGATTGCAGCTGGGCGGACGGCGCCTCGTCGCTGGCCACATAGGGTGCCAAGGCGGCGCTGTGCAGCAAGCGGCGGGCCTGGCGCAGGCCTTCGACCACCAGGCGCTGGTCGGCCTCATGGTGCAGGTAGTGCGGCTGGATCACCGGGCTGTCCCAGGCATGGGCCGAGGCCAGGCGCACATGGCCCTGGCTCTGGGGGCGCAGCTGGTAAAAGCCCAGGGTCATGCCGGGAAAGCCATCGAGCTGGCCGGCAATGCCGGAGGCATAGCTGCCGGGTGAGAAATGGAACTGAAAATCCGCCCGCGCGCCTGGCGCCTGTGCCGATGAGAAGGCATAGGCCACCGAAGGGCTGATGGCCAGAATGCTGGGCTTGCGCACCAGCCAACGCGCCACCTGGCCCCAGAGCCGCCAGCCCCGTGCGGTAGTGTTCAAGGTTGGCGCGTTCTGCACCCGCACGATGGAGCGCAGCATCATATGGTCTTGCAGGCCTTCGCCGACGCCGGGCAGGTGCTGCTGCACCGCAATGCCCAGGTCCTGGAGCCGCTGCGCGTCGCCCAGGCCCGACAGATTCAGCAGCTTGGGCGAATTGATGGCCCCGGCCGCCACCACCACCTCGCGGCTGGCCTGCAGGCGCCGCAGCGGGCCGCCAGGCTCGGCCGCGTACTCCACGCCGGTGACGCGTGTGCCTTCCATCACCAGGCGGCTGACCTGGGCGCGGCAGATGACCCGCAGGTTGGAGCGCCCCTTGGCAGGCCGCAAAAAAGCCTTCGCGGCGCTGACCCGCCAGCCCCGGTGGATCCAGCGCTGGTAATAGCCTGCGCCCTCTTGCTTGGCCGCGTTGTAGTCCTTGCCGGAGGGGATGCCCAGGCTGGCTGCGCCGGCGATAAAGGCATCGCACAGCGGATGGCGCCAGTCACAGTCGGTAATGGGCAGCTCGCCTTCGAGCCCGCGATAGTTCACGTCACAGAGGGCCAGGCGCCGCTCCGAGCGCTTGAAGTACGGCAGCACCTCGTCATAGGACCAGCCTGTGGCGCCCTGGGCTGCCCAGTCATCGTAGTCCTGGGCCTGGCCGCGCACATAGTTGAAGCCGTTGACGGCGCTGGAGCCGCCCAGGGTGCGGCCCAACTGAGCGACGACCCCGCGGCCCAGGGTGGCGGCATCGGGCTCGGTCTTGAATGGCCAGGTGTAGCGCGGGTTGTAGCCGACCTTGATAAAGCCGGCGGGGATGTGGATGTAGGGGTGGTGATCGGGTGGACCAGCCTCCAGCAGACACACCTGGAAGCGGCCCGATGCGCTCAGGCGGTTGGCAAGGATGCAGCCAGCCATGCCGGCACCGACAATGATGAAGTCAAACGCCGCATCCCACTCATGCACAGGCCCCATAACAACTCCAGGTGGCAACCAGACGAAAAGTCTAGGTGCAGCCTGGGATCAGGCCTGTCGCTTCAGTGTCCGCCTCTGCGCCTGGTGGGCAGCGTCATGCTCAGGCCGCGAGGGCCGAGGCGCGCGCCACGCGCTGCGGCAGATCGTCCATGTGTTCAAAGAACTGGCTGGCACCGGCTGCCGCCAGATCGGCCTGCGAGCAGACTGCATGCGCAGGCGGGTGGTAGGCCCATACGGTAGCGCCGGCCGCCACACCCGCCTGGGTGCCGGTCACGCTGTCTTCGATCACCAGACAGCGCTGCGGATCGGCACCCAGCGCAGCAGCTGCAGCCAGGTAGACATCGGGGAAAGGCTTGGTGCGCGGCATCTCATGGCCGCTGAAAATACGGCCTTCAAAATAGGGCAGCAGGCCGGCAATGCGCAACTGCATCACCACCTTCTTGCGGTCGGCACCCGATGCGCAGGCGATCTGCCCGTTGAACTGGGCATGCAGGGCCTTGATCGCTTCCACCGCACCGTCGATGGCTTTGACATCCTGCTCCAGCGCTGCATTGCGGCGCGCATAGAACTCCTCCATCCAGGCATCGGTCAACGGCTTGCGGGTGTGGGCCTCGATCAAGTCCTTCTGGCTGCGCACCATCTTGCCGATGAACAGCTGCAGGCAATCCTCGGACGACAGCACCCAGCCCGCCTCGTTGAGCATCGTGCACAACACCCGGTTGGTGATGACTTCGCTGTCCACCAACACACCATCGCAATCAAACAGCATGGCCTCAAAGCCTGCATTGGGGTTCATTTTGGGATCCTCGAAAAACAGGTGGTGATCAGAACTGGTCACCATCCAGATAAAACCAACGGCCTTGTTCCTGCACGAAGCGGCTGCGCTCATGCAGGCGCACCGCGCGGCCTTGCAGCTTGTAGCGGGCGACAAACTCCACCTCAGCATGGCTGCCATCCACCGGCTCGAAGGCCTTGACCTGCAAGCCCAGCCAGCGGCACTGCGGCTCAAAATCCAGCTGAGACGGGCGGGTAGAGGCATGCCAGGTCGCCAACAGGTAGGCGCGCTCCTCGAGCACAAAGGCGCTGTAACGCGACCGCATCAGGTGCTCGGCATCCGGTGCTGGCATGCCCTCGAAATCCGCTATGAAGCGGCCGCAACAGGCGCTGTAGGCGGCCCCGGATTCACAAGGGCAGGCGGGCTGCGCGGACAATGGGGGTTTCTTGGCCATGGCTTAGCGCAATGCTCCAAAGACCTCGCGCACGGCGGCATTGGCGCTGCCCAGCGGGTTCTGGCGAATCGCGCGCTCCTGCTCGCCAATCACAGCGTAAAGGCCATCGAGGGTCTTGCCGGTCACATACTGGTTCAGATCCAGTGCATCGCTGGAGACGCCAAAGCTCGCTGCCTTGCCCACCAGCTGGTTGTACTGCTGCACGACACCCACCTGACCCGTCGCCTGGGTCACCACCGGCAGAAACCGCTGGGTCAAAGGCTGGCGTGTTTTTTCCATAAAGAACGTGGTTACCGAGCCTTCACCGCCGCTCAGGATTCGCTTGGCATCGTCCAGCGTCATGCGCTGCACGGCATCCAGCAGCACATCCTTGCCCATCGGGACGGCCAGCTCCGCCGCCCGGTTGATGCCCTGCTCCACCTCATCTACATAGCGGCCCTGGCCAAAGCGCCGCATCATCTTGGCCGCCTCACCCATATAGCCAGGCAGCGGAATGCGCAGCTGGGAGTTGTTGAAAAAGCCCCCGTTCTGGCCTAACTGAGACACCGCCACCTGCGCACCCTCGGTCAGCGCAGCCTTGATGCCCTGGCTCGCATCGGTATGGGTCAGATCGGCGAGCGAGAGCGCGAAAGCCGGAGATACCGCACCGGCACCGCCCAGCAGCGCCAATAGATGCAGCAGACGGCGGCGCTGCGCTTGGCGCAGACAGCTTTGCTCTGTCATGGCAGTCCTTGAAATACAAACAGCTATTGTGCCAAACACCGCCATCCAGCCGTGCACCAAGGTGCTTGCCTGCCCGCGCTGAAGTGCAAAAGAGGGTCAGCCGGAAGCTGGGTCCGGCTGCCAGATAGCGCAGCGCAAAAGAAAAACCCCTCTACTCGGGA